>OY969553.1:0-4646531 GCA_963700925.1 uncultured Actinomycetota bacterium
CGAAGTTCGCACTTACAGGCGGTGGGACACGTTGGACCCACGCGTCGAGGAGCCCTTCGATATCTGCTGGCACGAGGTCGGCACCTGGCGGAAGAGCGAAGGCACGGAAGAACCCAGGCAGCCTCGCCCTGTCCGTTCCCCGGAGAAGTGCCTGCGACTGCGGCAGCCCGACGTACCTGTGACCGAGTGCGAACGCCGTGGGGAGACCGCGGGATCCCTCGTGGTGCACGAGGTAGTCGTTGACCGCTCGCCAAAAGGCCTCGCTGTGCTTGCGGAACGGCGCGATCAGTGGACTGCGTTGCGCATCATGGACGCCTAAGTAGTCAAACAGGCGGGGCATGTACGCGTGCGACGCTGGGCTCGCGTCGGATCCCATCGAGTACGCGGCGACCGTGAAACTGCCGAGCAAGGCCGTAACCGGAGGGGCCTCGTCGAGAAGCTCGCGCCGGTGTGCCGCTTCGCGAAGTGACGATCTCCAGCGACTCAATGCCTCTGAGTGGGCGTTGAAAGCGCTGCTGGCCGAGGCCCCGAGGGAGTCGCGCACCGCGGAGGCCAGAGCCTGCGGGCCGCCGTCCCCTTCACCTAGTTCCCGTGCCACCTGGTCGAGGAGCGCCGGTTCGACATCGAGGTACGCGGGACCGTCCGCGGTCTCCTCGCTGAACCAGCGAGCGGCTAGCGCGGCGTTCCATGCGATGTAGCGGGCCCATGCTTCCTCTGGCATCTTGCCCCTCCTCGGGCAACCACCACCCATTGCCGCTTCGTCGGCCTCTTAGGACCCTAGCGACGACTATGAAAATGTGGCATTTCGAGAGGCCGGACCCAGCCCTGGGAGCTTGTCAGTCGGGCCACCCGCGTCAACGCCATGGAGACACCGTGCAGCAATGTCATTAATGACCGGGACTGGTGACTGCGGCAACCACGATCTCGACCGCCTCCTCAACCCGCTGGTGTTCCCAGATTCGGACGACCGCCACCCTGCGCCTCGAAGGCAGCGTCCACCTCGCGATCGCGCGCCACGTTTGCGGGCGGCTCGGCGTTCCACCAGTCGTCATTGGCTCGAGGGCGAGTTCCGTGCTCCGGACACGCGTGCCAGAAGCATCCGTCAACAAAAACGGCGACCCGGGCTCTGGTGAAGACGATGTCGATGGTGCGGCGCCGCTGCCCGGGTACTGGATAGTGCACCCGATAGCGCAGGCCGCGCCGATACAGGGCCTGGCGTAGGGCGACCTCTGGCGCAGCGTCCCGCCTGGCCAGGGCGCTCAGCCGAGCGGAGTGGCCGGCGCCGAACCGCCAGGGTGCGTTGGAACTACGGGTGGGCTCATCGTCTCAGGAGGAACTGCACCGTACCGAGCACGGCCATCAGGCCCTCCTTGGTGACCGTCGCGCCGCGCGACTCGTAGTCGGGATACCACGTGAACCCAGCAGCTTCGACGATCGCACGCGCCATCTGCGGCTTCCCGAGGCGCCTGTCGAGACCCATCCCGAGTCGATCGTTGACGAGTTCGAAGATGCGTCGAGGTTCGGTGCTTCCGGTAGACATACCCGGGGCCTCGACGCCCAGGCATCTTGCAATCTCCGCGACGATGTCAACCTTCCTCGCGGACGCCCAGTACAGATCGACGCGTGGCTCTCTCATCTCACTGGTCCTGGCTCAACTCTGTCACCCAGTTCCTCGTCCAGGCGGAGGAAGCGGCAAGCCTCGGTGTGGAATCGTGCGCCACTAGACTCGACAGTCGTACCCGGTCGAACACCATGGTGCGCGCGCTGAGCGCGTTCCAGCGTTCACCGTGAGGCACAACGCTCGGAACGGCGAGAGCCGTCAAAGGTGGGGTGTCGAGGCGGAGCCAGCCCGCCCAGACCCGCAGGTCGACATCTCCCGCCTTGTGGTCGTAGCGGTCCTCGAGGGTGCACTGGGTGAGCATCACGGGGAAGCCGGGCCGGCCGTCCTCGAAGGGTCTCCAGGCGACGACATCCACTCCACCGTCCTTACGGTAAGGCGGTCTGTACGCAGCGCCGATCTCGACACCCATCTCCTTGGCGAGCCATCTGATCGCGTCGGGGAACTCCGGTGGCCGCCCTTCGTCTGATGGCCAGCCAAACCGCACAACGCGTGTTCTGTCGCCGAAGAGTCCGCTCATCGCCGCCGCGGTTACCTGCTCTAGGTGGAGCGCGGTGGCAGACAGCGGCTCTAGCCGCCGGACTGGACTAGGGGGTGAGAGCAACAGCAGAGTCACGTAGGGGTGATCTGCAGCGTTGGGGCGTGCGGCGACACCGTTGGCGACTCTGTAGGGGTAGAGCGTGCCGAGGATCTGCATCCTGCTTCGCATTGTCTGCAAGGCGATCGAGAGGTCTGCTTGGCGGGCGCCGCTCGCGAGCGCCAGTTCGGTGAGTTCGTCGATTCCGAGCGCGACGCCTCGCACCAACGCCAGCAGTTCGAGCCAGTCAGCGACGTCGGTACCGGCGTTGCTGGCGGGGCGAAGGTCAGGCATCGCCGAGTGCATCTAACACGCCGTCGGCTGCGGTGCGGACCTCCTCGGCCAGCGCAATCACCTCGTCGTCGGACGCGTAGTCAGCGGCGTCCTGCAGTGCCGCGGTCAGCATGTTGCGGCTGGACCGCAGTCGGTTGACGAGGCGCCCTCTCGGGTCGTCACTGGCCTCCTTGACCTGTTGCAGAGCGGATTCCAGCTTTGCCCCGTCGCGCAGTGCCCGCAAGCCCGTCTCGTTGTCGACGACGTTGCCCAACTTGCTGATCTCGCGCGAGTCTCCTATCACTGGCTCGACTTCCCCGTCCCCGTATATCCAGGTCAGCAACTCGCGCAACTCATCGACCCTGTCCTCGGGGATAGGTGAAGTCCCTGGTTCGCTCTGCGATCCGATGGGCGCACCGATGTGGTTGCGGAGCTTCGTGGTGTTCATCGCCACCGTCAGCAGGGAGAAGGCCTCCTCCAGCGGGCCGGTCTCCATGCCAAGCTCGCGAGCTTGCTTGGCGATGGCTTGGTCTCGGTACAGGTTGCCCACCTTCGTCTTGTCGATGCCGATCATGTCGGCGACTTGGGCGTAGGTCATGGCGTCGTTGTCCACGAGGTCGGCGACGTACCTCGCCTGGGCAAAGGGCTGCCACTGCAGGATTCCGGAGATGTGCCGGTAGCCGATGATGGGCGTAGCCGAGGCGCGGTTCGGCAGCAAGACGACCGGGATCAGGTCGTCGGGTTCGATCGTCGCTCGAGTGGCGAGCTGATCCCACGGCTTCGGGTTGGCGAACTCGGCGCGGACGCCGTTGTCGACCAGTCCCAGCAAGGCTGTCAGTCGACGGTTCCCCTCGACCACCGTCCACGTGCCGGCCTCGTCAGAACCTTCAATGACGATAAGTGGCTCGCTGCCGAAGAACCCATGGGCTGCGATCGACTCGGCGACGGTCAGCGCGTCGAAGCCGAGTTCGAGATGTACGGCGAGCTCCTCCTGGTCGCCACCTCTGATGTTCTCGGGAAGCCGGGGGTTCTGTGTGTCAAGTCGCAGTAGCCGCAATGGAACTCGACGCGGCTCCCCCATCGATCGGATGTCCTTGCTTGTGTCGACCATGCTCATCCCCTCCTGACGATGGTGCGTTCTCCAGCGTGCAGGGCAAGCGTCATGATGGCCAGTTCGTCACCAGCCCCTCGCGGCTTGACCCAGTGGACCTGTACGACGACGCGGTCTGGGTGTTCGTCAACCCCGCCCACCGCTCTGTCGCCGGGGTAGAAGGGCTTTCCCACCCTTGGCGATGGGTCTGCACCCTGCAACAGGTTGACGAAGCCGAGTTCGGCGTCCCACTCGCGTTCCCGCGCCCCGCCTTCGGGGTGTCGCAGAAGCACGACCGGCGTCAAGGTTGAGTCCCTTCGTCGCAGAAGTGCGATGAGGTCCTCGTGAGCCCAGCCAGGGCTGGAGCCCTCGGTGGCGCCCTCCCATGGCACCAGCAGCCGCTCCACGAGGCCATGGAGGTCCAACTCGAGCGTCGGGTGGTGCAGGCGACCATACGAACGTGACGGAGCGTCAAGCAGCCCGATGTCGCGGACCAACGCATTGTTTGTCTCGCCATGCTCAAACGAGGGGCGGCGCAGCTGGTGCCAGCCTGGTCCCCTGTTGAAGCGCGTGAGCGAGCCAAGCACGTTCTGCCTTGTGGGCCGCGCCCCGGCCGGCAACAGCAGCCCAACCTCCCTAGCCCAGGAGCCCACGTCGTGGCCTGCGTCGAGCCAGTCACGTAGCCGCGCTCGTAGGTCGTATTCGGTATCGACTGTCTCGCGCAGCACCTTGATCGTCCGCGGCGTGGCGAAGAACTGGCAGTAGGGAAGCAGGTCACTCCGGTAGCCGAAGGCGCGGGCGCGTTGCTCCAGGGTGTCCACTTGCGGGCTGGGCGGGCGGTTCATGTAGGTGACGGTGAGTCCCTCGACAGTGAATCCTCTGTCGAGTTTGTTGCCTCCAACGAGGACGTGAACCGGCGCGACCGTCCACTCGACCTTGTTGACATCACTCGCCGAATTGACCAGCCAGAGCGTCGTCTCCCCGAGCACATGCCGGACCTGCTCGAGGAAGTCTTCTTCAGGGAGATCGGGCGCCCCCAGGTCGACGATCCGTCGACGTTCGGCAAGCACTTCGGCAGGCAGGGCGCTGGCGGCATGAGCCCCGGAGGCCGAGCGAGACCACTGCTTGAACAGCCGCTGCAGGAGGAAGTGATACCGCTCCTGCACGTCGTTGCGCTGAGTTGAGTGCACCAGCATCGACACTGGTGGGTCCGCCACGCCCGTCCCCAGCAGGAGCGCAGTCCCGGCGATGAAGTTGCCCGCGGCCGAGACGAGCGACTTCGGAAGTTGTGTCGGTGCACTCTTTGGCTTCTGCTCGTCCAACGACGGGATGGGTCGGACAACAACGTCAGCGTGATCGACGAAGAACTCCCGACCGCCGGTGTACCCGGGGCCGGGGTGCAGCAGTTCGACGAAGTCCGGTCGCAAGGTGTCGTCGGGCGCGAGTAGCAAGGGGGCGTACGGAGTTGCCGTGAACTGCACGTACAGGTGCCTGGGCGCCGCCTCTCGAAGGGCGCCGATGGCGGCGTAGGTGCGCGACTCGGCCGCCTTGGATACTTCAGTGTTGAGGCTGGCCTGGTCAGCCTCGTCGTCGATGATGAGCACCGGCGTGTCCTCGCCGGCTAGCTTCAGCACCTCTGCCAATGCGTTGATGCGTCCGGCGTGCTTCAGCACAGGCATCAGCACGGCACGGCCACGATCCAGCCAGTCTGCGTAGTTCCTTCGCCTTGGTCGTGCCGGCGGCGTTCGGCATCTCAACCCAGCGGTAGTCGTGACGCCGGCCACCCAGGCCTAACGCCTCGCGCAGACGCTCGCTGTTCTGGTCCAGAAGGAGGTTGGTGGACCCCAAGAGGGCTACCACCACGCGGTATCCCTCGTCGCAGGCGAGAGCCGTCAAAGTGGTGATCGCGGTTGTCTTGCCGGACTGCACGTACCCCAGCGCCAGGCCTGTGCGGCCGGCGCCGCCGTTGGGATCAAGCGGGCCGTGCCCCAGGATCCTTCCGGCTGTTGACCACAGGCCGTCTCGGGTCCCGTTGTCCAAGCGTCGCTGCGCGAGGCTGACGTCTAGCCGGTCCTGCTCCCCGTGATCCATCTCAGGCGCTTCGTCGCTGCTTCCCCGCCGCCTGGGGCAGTTCCGGGGCGTCACCCCGGGCGAGGACCGCGTCCCGGATCTGCGGAGCGACATCCGGGTCCGACAGCACATGACGGCGGAAGACGTGGTATGCCGCACCTACAGACACACCGTTGCCTAGTTGCTTGTACGTCGCTGCGTCTGGCTGCTCCCCGAAGTCGAACCACTCCGGCAGTCCCTGGAGACGGGCCGCCTCGCCAGGGGTCATGCGACGCCTCCGTGGGCCGAGCACGCTCGTCTGTGTGATGGCGACAAGGGCTGGAGCATAAGTGGGCCTCTTCGCCCTGATACCGCTGGGGCGGAAATGCATCACGCAGTTCCACAGCGACGCCTCGTCCTGGGCCTGCCACTCCAACTTGCGCCGCGAGACCGGGAAATCGAAGAACTCCGGGTGCCGGCTCCACCAGGTCTCGATCACGTCCTGGTGCTGCACGTAGAACGCGCTGTTCTTGCGCAGGAAGTCGGCCTTCCATGTCGGGGTCCCGCGAGGAACCCGGGGCCGCTCCCTCCAGGCATCAGCCCACAGCGGAAATCCCGGAAGGCGATCACCTGACCGCGCCTCCAACAGAGCCTGCACCAGCTCGTCCCAGACGTCCACCCATTCGACCTCCGCGCCGCTCAGCCGATAGCGGGCGGTCGTGGGCGACTCCTGATCCAACGGAAGGTGCTCCTCCAGGGACCACGCCGAGGGATCCCAGGTTCCGCCTGCCGCGGTCCTGACCACGGTGGGTGCGACATCAGTGTCCCGCCATGCCTGATTAGGGCCGACGTAGGTTCCGAGGATGAAGACCCTGTCCCGCACCTGGGGCGCACCGCCGGCGCTCGGGTGGATGCGATGGGGACTCAGCACGGACGGAGTGGACGACACCCTGTAGCCGAGATCCCGCAGCGTGGCGACGATGGTGTGCCAGGTCTCGAAGTGACGAGGACCCGCGAGGTTGCGCACGTTCTCCAAGAGGATCACCGAGGGGCGTCGCGCCTCGAGCATGCGCGCGATGTTGAAGAACAGTGTCCCGCGCGTCTCGTTGATCCCTCGCTGATGCCCCGACTTGCTGAACGGCTGACACGGGAACCCGGCGCACAACACATCGAGTTCGGGCACCCACGAACCCACCTGGGGCTCGGTGAGGGCAACGATGTCACCCTCCACGACCGGTCTCCCCGGGGCCGGCCGGACCTCGTGCCCCCAGTTGCGCTCGTACACCTGAGCGGCTTCTCGGTCTATCTCCGAGACGAAGACGCACTTCCCGCCGCTGGCGGACATGGCACCGTGAAAGCCGCCGATCCCGGCGAATAGATCGGCAAAGGAGAACGACATGATCCGAGCTTACCTGCCCCGCGAGTCGACGCTAGACACTGTCCCGAGGACGCGCCGAGGCAAACTGAAACAGGCGAAGGCGCGTGCAACCGACCAGTGAGACAGCCATGCAGTGGCTCGTCCGCGCATTGTTCTCGTTGTCCTTTCAGAGTGAACACCGCCCACCCGCGCGCGCGAGCCTCCCATGGCCGGCGAGCGCTGAGGGCTCGCCCCACTGACGACCGCCCCAGGCCCCTGCGACGGATGTTCCACTGACATCTGTCCGGTCAACCGGGCGCCACCGTCAGAAGTGGCGGGCTCGGCCCGAGCCGAACCCGCCACTCCGGCAGGCGAACTCAACTACACCCGCTCGTACTCCCACACCCCTCACACACGTGGCAACTTCCCGGCGGGCCGCATCTTCGTCCCACACGTGAAGCACATCGGCGCATCCGACTCGCGACCCTGGATCGCCTCGAGCAGCTCGGCCGACGAGTGCACCGACTTCGGCGCCTCCTTGATCGCTGCCTCCTCAACCGTGTGCTTCTCCGCCACCTCAGGCTTCGCTTCAACCACAGGAGCCGACTGCTGCAGCGACTGCACCTCCGACTGCTCGTCGGCCTCCACCGGCTCGTACGAGCCAGTGTCGAGCTGGCGGGTCCGCTCCTCAGCCGTGTGGATCCCGTACGCCGAGCGCGTGTCGAAGTCGAGGTAGTCCAGCGCCAGGCGGCGGAACACGTAGTCCATCACCGACTGCGACATCCGCACGTCCGGGTCGTCAGTCATGCCGGCCGGCTCGAAGCGCATGTTCGTGAACTTCTCCACGTACGTCTCCAGCGGCACGCCGTACTGCAGCGCGATGGAGATCGCAATCGAGAAGGCGTCCATCACACCGGCCAGGGTCGAGCCCTGCTTGCCCAGCTTGAGGAACACCTCGCCGAGTCCGTCGTCCGGGTACGAGCCGGCTGTCATGTAGCCCTCGGCGCCACCAACGCTGAACGACGTCGTGATCGACGGGCGCGACTTCGGCAGGCGCTTGCGGGTCGGCCGGTTGACCTCGACGACCTTGACCTTGGGCTCGGCGTCAGCCTTGGCCTTGCCGCCACCGTCCGACAGTGGCTGGCCGACTTTGCAGTTGTCGCGATACACCGCCAGAGCTTTGAGACCGAGCTTCCAGCCTTGGAAGTAGACGTCGGCGATCTCCTCGACCGTCGCGTCCTCGGGCAGGTTGACCGTCTTCGAGATCGCGCCCGACAGGAACGGCTGCGTCGCCGCCATCATCCGCACGTGGCCCATCGGCTTGATGGACCGCTCCCCCATCGCCGTGTCGAACACGTCGTAGTGCTCGCGCTTCAGTCCAGGCGCGTCGACCACGTGGCCGTGCTCGGCGATGAACTCGACGATCGCCTCGACCGTCTCCTCGGCGTAGCCGAACTTGCGCAGCGCCGCGGGGATGGTCTGGTTCACGATCTGCATCGAGCCGCCGCCGACCAGCTTCTTGAACTTGACCAGCGAGAAGTCGGGCTCGATACCCGTTGTGTCGCAGTCCATCATGAAGCCGATGGTGCCGGTCGGCGCCAGCACCGAGGCCTGCGCATTACGCCAGCCATTCTTCGCACCGATCGACAGCACGCCCTGCCACGACTTGGTGGCCTCGCGCTGCACGTCCTTGTCCATCGTGTGGAACGTGCGGATCGCGTCGTTGGCGGCCGCGTGCTTGCGCATCACTCGGGTGTGCGCCTCTTCGTTGCGGGCGAACCCTTCGTACGGGCCGACCACGCCCGCGAGCTCGGCCGACCGCTTGTACGCGGTGCCCGTCATCAGCGACGTGATCGCCGCCGCGAGTGCCCGTCCGCCATCGCTGTCGTAGGCCAGGCCCGACGCCATCAGCAGCGCGCCGAGGTTGGCGTACCCGATGCCCAGCTGGCGGAACTTGCGCGTCGTGTCGCCGATCGCCTCGGTCGGGAAGTCGGCGAAGCAGATCGAGATGTCCATCGCCGTGATGACGTACTCGACTGCCTTGGTGAACGTCTTCGCGTCGAACGAGCCGTCGTCCTTGAGGAACTTCAGCAGGTTCAGCGACGCCAGGTTGCACGACGAGTTGTCGAGGTGCATGTACTCGCTGCACGGGTTCGACGCGGTGATGCGGCCCGACTCGGGCGTCGTGTGCCAGTCGTTGATCGTGTCGTCGTACTGGATTCCCGGGTCGGCGCACGCCCACGCGGCCTGCGCGATCTTGCCGAAAAGCTCTGCGGCGTCGACGGTTTCGATCACCGCACCGTCCAGCCGTGAGGTCAGGCCGAACGTGCCCTTCTCCTCGACCGCGCGCATGAACGTGTCGGAGACGCGCACCGAGTTGTTGGCGTTCTGGTACTGCACAGAGGTGATGTCGTGGCCGCCTAGGTCCATGTCGAAGCCGGCGTCGCGCAGCACGCGGATCTTGTTCTCCTCGCGCGCCTTCGTCTCGACGAACTCCTCGATGTCCGGGTGGTCGACGTCGAGCACGACCATCTTGGCCGCGCGACGTGTGGCGCCACCCGACTTGATCGTGCCGGCGGACGCGTCTGCCCCCCGCATGAAAGAGACTGGGCCTGAGGCGGTTCCGCCCGACGACCGCAGCAGCTCCTTCGACGAGCGGATGCGCGACAGGTTGAGGCCCGCGCCGGAGCCGCCCTTGAAGATCAGGCCCTCCTCGCGGTACCAGTTCAGGATCGAGTCCATCGAGTCCTCGACCGCGAGGATGAAGCACGCGCTCACCTGTTGGGGGCTCGACGTTCCCACGTTGAACCACACCGGACTGTTGAACGAGAACACCTGGTGCAGAAGCATGTACGTGAGCTCGTGCTCGAAGATCGTCGCGTCGTCCTCAGTCGCGAAGTAGCCGTTGTCGCGCCCCGCCTGCGTGTACGTGAGCACCACGCGGTCGAGCAGCTGCTTGAGGCCCTGCTCCCGCTCAGCGGTGTCAAGGGCGCCGCGGAAGTACTTCGTCGTCACGATCGTCGACGCGTTCACCGACCAGAAGTCGGGGAACTCGACGCCCCGCTGCTCGAAGATGGTCTCGCCCGTCTTCCAGTTCTGCTGAACGACATCACGCCGCTCCCAGGTCACCTCGTCGTACGGGTGCACTCCGGGCGTCGTGTACACGCGCTCCATGCTCATACCTTTGGCGCCTGCCTTGCTGCGCTTGCGCGCACCTGCGGCGGTGCCTGGCGCGATCTCCGTCATCGTCTTCCTCGTCCCCTCGTGGGTGGCCTCTTTGCTTACCTGTGTCTTGGGGTCGTGCCCGTTAGTCCATCACTCGGCACCGACAGTTCTGCAGTGTCGTGAAGTGGGGAACCGCCGGCGGCGTCGGCTTCCCCTCCGTCGCCGCCGGCGGTGGCTCAGGGGCCGTGCGGACGGGCTGTGCCGCCGGGTTCGACCCCGACCGGCTCGCCCTCGGCGCGCAGCAGCGTGATGGCCGCCTCGAAGTCCTCGAGCGACTCAAAGGCCTGATAGACGGACGAGAACCGCAGGTAGGCCACGTCGTCCAGCTCCCGCAGCGGCCCAAGGACCGCGACGCCCACCTCGTGGGCCTCAACCTCGGCGGCGCCAGTCGCCCGGATCGACTCCTCGACTGTCTGCGCCAAGAGCGCGAGCTGGTCCTCGGTGACCGGACGCCCCTGGCACGCCTTGCGCACACCCGACACGACCTTGTCCCGGCTGAACGGCTCCCGGGCCCCTGAACGCTTCGTGACGGTCAGGCTGGTCGTCTCAACGGTGGTGAAGCGGCGCCCGCACTCGGGGCACTGTCGGCGGCGGCGGATGGCCGTGCCGTCGTCCGCGGTCCGCGAGTCGACGACCCGGGAGTCGCTGTGGCGGCAGAATGGACAGTGCACCAGCGGCCTCCTCCCGGTCGTCGTGCTCGTCGTGCTTGGCGGTCCGTCGTCCACATCCTGTTGACAACTTGGACGGATCAATCCACAACCTGTGGATGAATCACATCCGTGCAACTACTAGATGTTGGGGTGAACGCTACGTCCGGCCCCACATGTTCCGCAAGCACCTAGCCCAACCTTCTGCGTGTCGTCTGCGCCTGTGGGGGCACGTGAGCTGGGGAGAACGCCCAAGGCGGACGGATCGGGCTCCAACGCAGCGCGCCGGCCACCCCCAAGACGGGTGACCGGCTCGTCGAGTTGCCTTTGCGAGCGTCAGCCGGCGGGAACCACCAGGGTCTGACCCGCCGCCACCTGGGAGCTCGACAGCCCGTTGAGCTGCTGGATGTCGATGATGACGTCGCGCGGGTCCGCGCCTGGTACCGCCGCTCCGGCGATCGACCACAGCGTCTCCCCCGGCTGCACGACGACGACCTCGGTCTGCGACGCGCCCGCACCGTCACCGGCAAGGGCCGTCTGAGCGCCCAGCACCCCGGCGCCGGCCAGAACCGCTGCGGTGAGCACCGTGAGCGCCAGCCGTCCGCGTCGAGTGAGCTTGAGCGACGTCGGCCCATCGGCGTGGTGCGCGAGCCGATCTGGGACGGGTGCCAGGTGACGGGTCCGCGCCTGGCGGATCGGGGTGAACGCTGGACTGACCGTCATCGCACTCATCGGGACCTCCGGGCGTTGTGGGAAGGTGGTCGAACGGCTGTTCGATCGAACGCCTGTACGAGTTTTACCAGCCAGGGGCGAACGTGTCCAGGCATTGCTCGAACAGACGTTCGTCGGACAGGTGTTCGTTGTCATGCCCCTACTGCACCAGCAGGCACCGACAGTCGCTCCGGACGCGCCCGGCGTTCGTGCTTCAGGCGAGCGGCGCGGGGCCGTCCTTGAGCACGCCACGCACTTCATCCAGGGACACCAACTCGGACGGGAACTCCGTCAGCCACCACGTCGCCCCCGCCTCGGCGTAGGGCGTCAGGTCGGTTCCCGGCGGGAGTGCCACCGCGATGTCGAAAGGCGCCGTCGTGTCCTCACGGATACCCGCGATCGTGGCGACGACCTCGGCGACCTGGTCCGGGTGCTCGAGGTTGACCGGGAAGAAGCCGTCGCAGCGGGCCGCCCGACGCATCGGCTTCACCTTCCCGGGGAACCCCGCCGCCCACACCGGCACGCCCGGCTGTTGAACCGGCCGAGGCAGGAACTCGATGCCGTCCACGGTGAAGTGCGCTCCGTGGTGGTGCACCGGCTGACCGGACCATGCTGCGCTGAGGATCTCCAGGGACTCGTCAAGCATCTGGCCTCGGACGCGGTCGTCGAGTTGCTCGCCGGTCAGAGAGAACTCGCTGCCGAAGCGGTCGCTCCCCAGCCCCACGCCGAGTGTCAGCCGACCGCCACTGAGCCTGTCGAGCGTCGCGGTCTCCCTGGCGACCTTGACCGGCCGACGCCTGGCCAGGGGCGTGACCATGGGGCCGAGCCTGATCTGTTCGGTCGCTGCGGCGATCGCCGACAGCGTGATCCAGGGGTCGGCCACCTCGCGAACCGGCGCCTGCCAACGGATGTGGTCCCAGACGAACACCGCGTGCCAGCCTGCCTCCTCCGCGTCGGCCGCAAGGCGTGCGACCGCTGCCGGGTCGGCAAGTTCGTCGAAGAGGGGTAGCCAGAGTGCCGAGAGCGGACGGGATGGGCGCGGTCGTTTGGCAGGTTGCTTGTCCTGCTGCTCGTCTGACATGAGGACCCCCGCAAGCTTTCGCGGACATGGCGTCCACGTCGTGGACGTCCACCCAACCATCGACGAGCGTCACCGGGAAGGCCGTGTACGCGCCCCGACACGCGAAACGCCTTCGAACAGGTGTTTGAAACGGGTCTGTCAGCCCCCTAGGGTTGCCTCAGCAGCACCAGACGTCCACCGCGCACCAGGAGGCAACCGCCATGGCCCGGCCCACTGAACCCCCACGACGCCCGGCCGCCGGCGACGGCACCTTCAAGGCGGCCACGAGTCGCAACGGCCCGGCGCACGTGCACGAGCTGCCCGAGGTCGACACCGGTGACGGTCTCACGGTCCGCCAGCGGAAGGTGCTCGACTGCATCCGTGATGCGGTCGCGGCGCGTGGCTACCCGCCGAGCATGCGGGAGATCGGCGAGAAGGTCGGGCTGACAAGTCCTTCGAGCGTGGCGCACCAGCTGACGACGCTTGAGAAGAAGGGCTTCTTGCGGCGCGACCCCAACCGTCCGCGCGCCATCGAGGTCGTCTCGCCGGAGGAGATCGACCCGACCGGCTACGGCGACGCATTCCCCGAGCCGTCGTACGTCCCTGTGGTCGGCCGGATTGCCGCCGGTGGCCCGATCCTCGCCGAGGAGGCCATCGAGGACGTGTTCCCGCTTCCCCGGCAGCTCGTCGGCGACGGGCAGCTCTTCCTGCTCAAGGTCGTGGGCGAGTCGATGATCGACGCCGCGGTCTGCGACGGCGACTGGGTCGTCATCAAGCAGCAGCAGGATGCCGAGAACGGCGAGATGGTCGCTGCGATGATCGACGGCGAGGCAACGGTCAAGACCTTCCAGCGCAAGGGCGGCCACGTGTGGCTGTTGCCGCACAACGTCGCCTTCCAGCCGATCGACGGCGACGAGGCTCAGATCCTCGGACGAGTGGTGGCGGTGCTGCGGAGCGTCTGAGATGCGAGACCAGGTCGTCCAGATCCGAGATGCGTCGATCCGGCTCGGGCAGCTGCTGAAGCTGGCCGGGCTAGCCGACGACGGTGCCGTGGCGAAGGCGATGCTGGACGACGGACTCGTGCTGGTGGACGGCGAGCCCGAGAGTCGGCGTGGGCGACAGATCAGGCCGGGTGATGTCGTGACGGTGGACGTGGACGGGGAGGTCACAACGCTTTCCGTGCAGGGGCGTTAGCTCGACAGGCTCGCGCGCTGGCCGCTCAGCTCGTTCACTCGGGAGCGTCCTGTTCGGCGGTGGCGATCGCGCCCTCCGTGACGATGAACATCCCTAGCAGAGTCAGCAGGATGAGGGCGCCGGCAGCACCGAAAACCGCTCGCAGACCTAGGGCCTCACCGATCAGACCTCCGGCGGCCGCGCCGAGGGGCCGACTCCCCCACGCGACCAGACGGTAGCCACTGTTGACGCGTCCCAGGATGCGGTCTGGGGTGATGCGCTGCCGCAGTGACACCGCGACGACGTTCCACAGCGCAAGGGTCGCTCCGCCGACGAAGAAGGCCGCGGCAATCGGCAACGGTTGGGCTGTCACAGCGGGAGCCGCGACCACGAGCACCCCGCCGAAGACGCCGAGACCCAGCGAGCGAGCGCGCCCCAGACGGCCCTCGACGCGGTCTGCGATCAGGGCACCAAGGAGGCTCCCGGCAGCGATCGTGCTGAACAACAGCCCAAAGCCGGCCTCGCTCAAGCCCATCGGCCCGACCGCGTAGAGCACGAACACGGCGAAGGTGGCGTTCGTTGCCAGGTTGAACAGGCCCGTCATGACGGCGAGGGTGCGCAGCAGCCGGTGGCGCCACAGGAACCGCAACCCTTCCGCGACGTCGGCCCGGATCGTGGTGCGTTGCTCCCGCACGACCCGGTAGTTGCCTTTCATGAGCAGGAGCACTCCGATGGCCACGGCCCAGAGAGCTGCCGGCGCCGCGAAGGCAGCGACGATCCCAGTAGCGATTAGCACCCCACCCAGTGGTGGCCCGACGAACTCGTTGGCCGTCAGCTCGGCGGCTTGCAGGCGGCCGTTGGCGCGCGACAGCTGAGTGCGGCCCACCACCTGCGGCAGGATCGACTGCGCGCAGGTGTCGTAGACGGTCTCGGCGACTCCCACGAACAGGGCGGCGGCGTACAAGGCCCAGATCGACCCGAAGTCGAGCAGGATCGTCACGGCCATCACGACGAGGGCGGACGCGCGCGCCACCTCGGCGACGAGCATCGCCGCGCGGCGGTCCACCCGGTCGGCCAGGGCTCCGGCCGGGAGCGCGAACAGCAGCCACGGCAGCGTGACCGCGAAGACGATGCCGGCGACCAGCGCAGGTGAGTCGGTCAGCGTCACCGCGACGAGGGGCAGGCCGATCTTGACGATGCCGTCCGCGAGGTTCGACAGGGCCGACGACGACCACAGCAGCCAGAAGGGCCGCCCTAGTGGACCCGGTCGATCAGGCCCGTCCCCTGGCTCGGTCTCTCCTTGCGCGACCATCAGCGAAAGGATGCCATCTCGAGGCATCACGTCCCCTCGACGGCATCGTCCAGCTTCCCGGGCGGTCTGTGGATAACCCGAGCCTGCCGGAGCGGCACGTCAATAGCCTTCACGCATGCGTTTCGGGGTGGCACCGGGTGACCTGCAGACCGCCGCCGCCGCGGTGTCGAGGGTGGATGAGCGGACGCGATCGGCCCGCGAGACCCTCGCCCGAGTCGAACCGACGATCACCGGCTGGTGCCCCGATCCCTCACTGGCCACTGACGTCCGCAACGCCTTGGACGCGCTGGACGTGGCAGCGCGGGCCGCCGGGAGCGCTGCGATCGCTACGGCGTCGGCGCTCGTGACCTCGGCCGAGAACTACCACCGCTCCGACTCGCCCGTTCCGCGGTGACCGAGCTCGCACCCGAGCTCTCGGAGCCCGACGCCCACGAAGCGGCGTCACGGCTGCGTCGCACCTCCACGCTCGCCGAGCTGGCTCTCGACGACCTTGCCGCCGGCGTGGCGCCCTCCTGGTGGGGCCAAGCCTCCGAGGCCTACTACGCCTCTCGCGGACAGGTGTCGGGACGCTTGACTGCTCTCGACTCTGCGGCGACGACTCTCGCCAACGCCATCGATACCTACGCCAACGACGCCGGACGAGCGGCTGCCCGCTGGCGCCAGGCAGAGTCCGACCTCGACCACGCTCGCGCGCACCCTTCCGCGGCCGCTCTCACAGATCCGTCGATGGCCGGTGTCGATGCGGCGGAGGCCGAAGCCGAGATGGCTCGCGCCGAGCGCGAGTACCGCTTGGCAGTCGCCGCGCTGTCCCAGGCTGCCCAACGGACCTGTCAGGCGCTCGACGATGTCCGCGACGTCGAGGACCACGTTCAGGAGGCCATCGACACGTTCGGCCAGCTCATGTGGGTCGACTCAGCCACCGCGGCCATCTCGCTCGGCTTCGGCTGGACCAGCGACCGCGACGCGTGGTGGGACCAGGTCACCGGGATCGTCCCAGGGATCGTCGACCAGGCTGCCCATCCGATTCAGACGGCGCGCGAGGTCTCTGGCCAGCAGCACTTCGCGAACGGCGATTGGGGCAAGGGCATCGGCACCGCCGCAGGCGCCTTCAGCCTCCGACACATGCTGCGAGATGCAGATCACGCGGACAGCGCTACCAGTGCCGATCCGCCGGACGGCGACGTCAGTGAACCTGACGGGGATGATGCGAACGAGTCCAACCCACCGAACGCGCAACACGGCTCAGATGCGCTGACGCTCCTCCCGCAGACGACGGACGAACTCATCGCGGGTGTCGACCTGCAGCGGCAGGAGGTCAACCCCAGGGCACACACCCTCCAACGACACGTGAACGTTGACCGCCAGTTCATCGTCACTCGGTACGACGAAGCCGTCGCCAGCGCCCGCGAGGGCGTGACACCCACTCCAATGTCTCGGTTCTTCGACCGCGCAAGCGCTGAGGAAGCGATCACGGCGGCGGTCCGCGAGCACGAACTCGATGTCCGTGCCCTGGCGAGCAACAGCCAACCCAAGCGTCTGGAGATCCGCATGCCACTACAGGAACCTGCCGGCGAGGTTGTCTACCGCAGTCAGGACGGGGCCCTGCGCGCCGTTGATGGCACCATGCTGGTTGTCCGGCTGCGACGTAACGGCAACGGACACCCATACGTGTTGACGTCGTTCTTGGAGGGGTCATGACCATGATGGAGACTTGGAAGTCATGGCGCTCCGACGCTCTCATTCAGGAACTTCTGTCGGGAGTTGACGACGAGGATCGCATCAACACGTTGGACACCGCAGTCGAGATAGACGACAACTTGAGGACGCTCTACGCCACAGGGCGGCTTGTCGACGCGGGCCGGATCGTCGAGAAGTGGTTGGAGACGGTCCCCGACGAAGCATCGGCCCGGGCGTCGATTCCCATCGTGTTCCGAGGACCTTTGCCTGACGGCCTGCGCAGCCGCGAGTGGATACAGCGACTGCACGAACGCATCCAAGAGGCGCTTGCAGATCCGGCCGTGCTTCCGGAGCCAGCTCAAGGGGACGAGACCGGCTTCGAGCCGCCGCGCATGGGTCGGTGGTCCGACTCCTTGGCAGTGGACCAGGTACAGGCGCGCGTTCTGGCGCCTCACAACGCCTCGGTACGCGCGTGGCTCGCGGAACAAGCTTCAGCGTCGTGGCAGCGTCAGCACCTCTACACAGACCTGTGGGAGACCGCGGGGGTTCTCGGACAAGTGGCCCCGATCGTCCACCCCCCGTATGGATCTCGCCTCGTGGACTGGGATGCGGCCACCGATGTGTCCGCGGCGGTTGTGACTCTGCGGCGCGAACTGGTCGATGGAGTCGACACCGGGCGAGCCGAGACTCTGTTCATCAGACCCGAACTCAAGCTGGACACCGCAGTGCGGTCGAGCTTTCCTGACCTGTGCCACTTCTATGGTGGGTACTTCGGTCAAGAGATGACCGAAACGACAGGTCTACCAGCGGATGCCATGGCCAATGCCATGGTCTTCACCCGAGGTGAGGCACGCAACAGGCTGCGGACGCAGCTCGCGCGGCTGCTCGAGGAGTCAGACGCCGATATCCGGTACGTCGTTGTGAACTGCGGCAGTTTCGCACTGCCACAACGCATCCGTCATTGGGTCGAGCGCACGTTGTGGCGGCTGGACGCCTATGACTGGGGCGACGACCCGCCTCTCAACCCGCCGCCCGGATGGCCCTACCCCAAAGAGAACTGGGCACGGCTGCGCTGAGCGAGGCTTGATCGTCTAACGACTCGTCCAGCCACGAGGTACAGATCAGGCTTACGGTTCGGCGACGAGCTCGTTGCGGCCAGCGATCGCCTGGACGGTGATCGATTCGCTGTCGACCTGCGCCTCACCTGGGATCGGCAACCACGGACCGCCCGCCACCGAGTACTCACCCGAGTAGTACGTCGTCATCGTGATCCCGAACGACCCACGCTTCTTGTACTCGTGCGCGTTCGTCAGAGCCGGGTACGCGGCGCCCGGTTCGGGCGTGGGGCCGAGGACGAAGCCGTCGCCGAAGTCCCACGAGTACCGCTGCGGTGTCGCACGCACCTGGACCGGGAACGACAACAGCGTGGTGTCGATGACGGTCGGTTCAGCCTTGGTCGCGAACACGTTCGTCGGCATGCCCACCAAGACGTAGTCGCCAGGTGGCTCGACTGTCGAGGTCCCAGCTGGAAGCGGGAGGCGCCGGAAGTCTTCGAGCGTCATCGCAGGCAGCGGAGTGGGTTCGGTGCCAGGTGAGCCAGGCGTGTTGCACCGTTCGGTCACGAACTCCCAACCGGGCTGGCCCACTTCGACGGTGACGGGTGCGCGGAACACGTACACGCTGAAGTAGGGCTCGCAGCCCACCTCGACACCTGGGCACATCGCGTCCAGCCCAGTCACTGGCGAGTTTCCGGAGCATGCTGGATAGGAGATGTAGTGCATTGGTGGCGGGATGTACTCGGAACGCGCCAGGTTGACGGACGACTTTGCTTGCCTGCGGGAATCTTGCTCTTGCGTAGCACGGAGGTTAGCCGCACCGTCCGTCAGTTCGCCTGTGAGATCACCATCTTTGGGAACGCCCGCGGCTGGTCCGCCTAGGCAACCAATGAGCAAGGCTGCAAAGGCCGCGAGGAACACGCGCCGGATCATGAGCCAATCTCCAGCATCTTCCATCCCCCGTCTTGCCATGACACAGCCGCTTTCAGCAGCATCACGTCGCTGTCCTCTCCCAAGGTGACACTCGCGGTCGCGTCGCGGACCAGTACCTGTTGCTCGCGATACGTCACGGAGGTTGTGACGACTCCCAGGCTTGGCGGTGGAGAATTGACGGTCTCAATCAGGAGCGGGTCCTCCGCCGCGACAGAGCCATCCCTGTTGATGTCTCTGATGATCGAGACGTAGTCGGTGCACTCTAAGCACTCCTCACGAGACAAGGAGCGGATCGGTTCCGTGTCACCGGTGCGGTAGCCGTAGTTGAGCGACGCAAACCAGTGCTTCACGAACGCGACAGCGCCCAAGTCCGTTTCGGCCTTCGCCTCGTCCGGTATCACCGGCACGGCAAGAGTCTCAGTCGGACTCGCCGTCTCAGACGGACCACTCGAGGTCGGCGGGTCCGGGTCACCGTCCCCTGTGCACCCCGCCAGCAACAGCGAGAGCGCCACCACCCCCGCGGCCCCCAGCCGCCTCATCGCTTGCACGCGCGAGAACTTACCTCACCCAAAGCGGGATCAATCAACACAATCCACAGCCGAGCTCTCATGCCTCAGCATCCGCTTTCGCCTCCGCCTCGGTCGCCAGCTCGTCCAGTCGCCGCAGCGCCCCCAGCACCACCTCGCGGTCAGTCGTCGCCCACATCGGCGGCAGCGAAGCCCGCAGGTACCCCGCATAGCGCGCCGTCGCCAGCCGCGAGTCCAGCACCGCAACCACGCCTCGGTCCGTGCCAGACCGCACCAGCCGCCCCGATCCCTGCGCCAACCTCAGGGCAGCATGCTGCGCCGACACCGCCATGAACCCGTTCCCGCCCGTCTTCCCAACAGCTTCAGAGCGCGCCGACATCAGCGGGTCGTCAGGCCGCGGGAACGGCACGCGGTCGATCACCACGAGCTGGCACGACGTCCCCGGCACGTCAACCCCCTGCCACAGCGACAACGTCCCGAACAGACAGGTCTTCGGGTCGGCAGCGAACTGCCGCACCAGCGTTGGCGTCGCGTCATCCCCCTGACACAGGATCGGCATGTCCAAGCGTTGCCTCATCTCCTCAGCCGCCGCCTCCGCCGCCCGCCTCGAAGAGAACAACCCCAGAGTCCGACCCCCAGCAGCTTCGACCAGCGCCGCCAGCTCGTCCAACGTCCCCGCCCCGGCCCCGTCGCGCCCCGGCGGCGGCAGGTGCGCGGCCATGTACAGGATCGCCTGCCGCTGGTAGTCGAACGGGCTCCCCACGTCCAAGCCCTGCCATGACGGAGCGCCGGCCCCCACCAAGCCCACCGACCGAGCCGCCGCCTCGAACGTGCCCCCAACCGTCAGCGTGGCCGACGTCATCACCACCGCACGGTCGCCAAAGAGCTTGTCCCGCAACGGCAGTGCCACCGACAAGGGCGCCACGTTCAACATCCTCCGCGGCGCACCACGACCGAAGTCCGACACCGTCAGCCACGCCACGTCGTCGACCGACCCGGCAGCCAGTCGCTCCGCCACGCTGAACACCTCAGACAGCGACGCCCTTGCCTGCTGCAGCGCGCCCATCGCCTCCACTCCCCCGTCCACTGCCTGGCCTTCCCGCAACGCCCCGGCAGCTCCACGGGCAGCGTCCCGCACCTGCTCGACCGCCAGCTGCAGGGTCCCCGGCAGGCCGTTCGCGAACCGTCCCTCGCTCAGCTCCTCCAACGCGGCCTCCAGATCCCCCGCCGCCGCCACGAGCCGGTCCGTGTCCACCCCCGCGTGCTTGCGCGACCGGCTCGCCGCAATCTCCACCATCGGCACCGTCAGCTGGTCGGACACGACAGCCGTGACCCGGTCGGCCAGCTCGTGAGCCTCGTCCACGACCAGCACGTCATGCTCGGGCAGGATCTGCCGTCCCTCGAATGAGTCGATAGCCAGCAGAGCGTGGTTCGTCACGACGACGTCGACCTCTCGCGCCCTCCGCCGCGCCCGCTCGCTGAAGCACTCGGCCGCCATCGGGCACTGCTGCCCGCCGAGGCACTCGAACGCCGACACAGCCACCTGACGCCACGCCCGCTCGCTGACCCCAGGCACCAGCTGGTCGCGATCGCCGCTCTCGGTCGTCGACGCCCACTCCCTCAGTCGCACCACCTCACGCCCGAGCGGGGACGACGGACCGGTGCTCGACTCGGTGACCACACGTCCGGGCAGGGGCTCCATCTCGAACAGGCCTCCCTCGTCCTCCTGAGGAAAGCCCCCGACGAGCTTGTGCTTGCAGACGTAGTTTCCGCGTCCCTTCACCATCTGGAACGTCAGCTCGCGGCCGATCAGCGGCTCCAGCGAACGGGCCAGGCGCGGCAGGTCACGCTCGACCACCTGCGCCTGCAGGGCCAGCGTCGCGGTGGAAACCACTGCGCGCGAGTCCGACTCGATGGCGTGCCGCACCATCGGCACCAGGTACGCCAGCGACTTTCCAGTGCCCGTACCGGCTTGCACCAGCAGCGCGTCGCCCTCGTCGAAGGCCTTCGCAACCGCGTCGGCCATCTGCTGCTGGCCCGGACGCTCGGTGCCCTCAATGCCGCCGACCGCTGCGCGCAGCAAGTCTGGCACCGAAGGGATCTCGGGCTCGCTCACTCCGCTGAACCTACTGGCCGAAGACAGCTGGATCGAACGACGCGAGCTCGGCGATGACGCCCACCACACCGCTGAGGATGTTGCCCGCCACGAACGCGCAGAGCGACGCGAGCAGCGCCTGAACGAACGCTGGGAAGGTGCGGAACCCGGACCCCAGCCGCAGCAGCAGGAGCGCTCCAACGGTCAGCGCGAGACCGACCAGCAACGTCACCACGAAGATGCCAACGAGCACCGCGACGACAAGAGCGGTCTCATCCTCCCCCAGGTCCAGGTCCCACTCGCCGGCCGAGGCGCCGCTGAAGATCGCCACGAGAAGCGCGCCGAACACGACGATGAGCAGGACGGTGCCCAGTGCGTAGATCGCGTTGATCACCACCGACCACCACACCGTCGGCCGCAACGGGACCTCCGGCTTGGGCGGACGCGCGACGGGATACCACGGCTGCGGCGCTGCCGGGGGCGGCCACTGCGAGGCTGGCGGGCCATAGGGCTGGCTCATCCCGCCATCGTGTCAGAGCACCAACACCCCACCTCGCCAGCAACCTCGTTCTGTGGACGGAGAACCCGACTCAGCCCACCGGCGGCATCTCGGTCGGCTCCGAGTCGAGGCCCGGACGCTCCTGCGACCACTGGCCGCGCGTGAAGTCCGGCACCCGGACCGGCTTGCCGCCCTTGTCGAGCGAGTCGACGCTCAGCGGGACGGGCGAGCACCAGACCGCCGAGTCGTACACGTCGATATCGGGGACGAGACCCGCCCGCATCTGCTGCACGATGCGCCACTGCAGGATGTAGTCGATGCCGCCGTGACCGCCGCCGGGGTCGCCGACCGCCTTCCACAGCCAGTGGTCGAACTCCTCGACGTAGGGCGCGAGGTCGGCCCACTCGTGCCCGCTGTGGTCGGGCTCCAGGTAGATCCTCGCCGGGTAGTCCTCGACGATGCCGCGGCTGCCGGCGAGGCTGTTGATGCGGCTGTACGGCCGCGGCGAGCTGACCTGGTGCTCCGCGCGAATGACACGGCCACCGTGCGTCTCGATCAGGCACGTGACCAGGTCACCGTTGATGTACTCCTCCTGCCACGACGGGTGGTCCGCCGGCATGAACCGCTCCCGGTAGTCGGCCAGGCCGCGAGGTGCGGTCGCCGTGGCCCGCAGGGTCGTCATCCGGTCACCGCGGTTGATGTCCATGCACGCGGCGATCGGCGCCAGCCCGTGCATCGGGTAGAGGCTCGCCGTGCTGCGCGTGTGCCACTTCCGGCGCCAGGCGTCGGTGTAGTAGGTGTCGGAGAACAGCAGCTCGCGCAGGTCGTGCAGGTAGCCCCCGTGCCCGTCCGTGATCTCACCGAACATGCCGTCGTGGGCCATCTTGAGGAACACCAGCTCGTTCTGCCCGTAGCTGCAGTTCTCCATCAGCCAGAGGTGCCGACGGGTCTGCTCGGACACGTTGACGAGGTCCCACAGCTGGTGCAGCTCGGTGGCGATCGGCAGCTCGATGCCGACGTGCTTGCCGCCCTTCAGGGCCGCCCTGCCGTGCTCGTAGTGGAACTCCCACGGGGTTGCGACGTAGACGAGGTCGACGTCGTCACGGCGGCAGAGCTCAGCCGCGCTCTTCTTCGACCCGGCGACCTCCACCGGACGGGGGTGTCCCTCGGCTTCGAGCGTGTCCGCAGCCTGGGTGGCTCGCTCGGCGCGGATGTCGCAGACCACCGTGACCTGGGCGCCAGGGACAGCGGCCCAACCGGTGAGCATCCCCATCCCGCGGTTCCCGAGCCCGATGACCCCGATGCGGACGGTGTCGAGCGCCTCGAACGGCACCCCGATCATGCTGCGTTGACCGTGCTTTCGCGGTGGGGCGTCCTGCGCCGCCAGCGCGGGCGCGCCTACGGCGGCAGTGCCGGCAACAGCCAGACCGGTGGACAGGAATCCGCGGCGCGAGGTGGACAGGTCCGCCATGTCGTTCTCCCAGGTCGAGTCGGCTGCCCCAAGGGGCAATTCCCCGGTCCGCAATGACCGGATCATCGACTCTGTCCAGGACTCGAACGCCGTGTCAATAGATGATCGAATATCACTCAATACGTGCAGGATCAGTCACGAATTGGGCAGCGCCTGGTGCGGGGACCGCTCAGGCGCGCGTGACCGCGAACGGCTCCAGCTCGGCCGCGAGGTCGGGCATCACGCGGGCGACCAGAGCGGTACCGGTCTCGGTGTGCTCCGACTCGATCACCTCGCCGGTGGTGTGCACGCGGTTCACCAGGTCGCCGCGCTCGTACGGCACCACGACGTTCACCTCGACCTGCGGACGCGGCAGGTGCGTCGCGATGAGCTCGCTCAGCTCGGTGAAACCGGCACCGGTGCGGGCCGACACGACGATCGAACGTGGCTCACGCCGCCGCAGGCGGTCGATCACTTCGGGATCGGCTGCGTCAGCCTTGTTGAGCACGATGATCTCGGGGACGGAGTCAGCACCGACCTCGGCGAGAACCTCACGGACAGCGGCGATCTGGCCCTCCGGGTCGGGGTGCGCCACGTCGACGACGTGCAGCACCAGGTCGGACTCGGCGACCTCTTCGAGCGTCGACCGGAACGCCTCGACCAGCTCGTGCGGGAGGTGCCTCACAAACCCGACGGTGTCAGCCAGCGTGTAGAGCCGTCCGTCCGTCGTCTCAGCCCTTCGCACCGTCGGGTCGAGGGTCGCGAACAGCGCGTTCTCGACCAGGACCCCGGCACCGGTCAGCCGGTTGAGCAGCGACGACTTCCCCGCGTTCGTGTAGCCCGCGATCGCCACGGACGGGACCGCGTGGCGGTGCCGGTTGGCGCGCCTGGCCTCCCGGGCCGGCTTCATGCCCTTGATCTGGCGGCGCAGCTTCGCCATCCGGCTGCGGATCCGCCGGCGGTCGAGCTCGATCTTGGTCTCACCAGGTCCACGCGAGCCGATCCCTGCGCCGGCGGCGACCCGTCCACCGGCCTGCCTGGACATCGACTCACCCCAGCCGCGCAGGCGCGGCAGCAGGTACTCGAGCTGGGCCAGCTCGACCTGGGCCTTGCCCTCCTTGCTCTTCGCGTGCTGGGCGAAGATGTCGAGGATCAGGGCCGTCCGGTCAATGACCTTGACCTTGACGATGTCCTCGAGCCCACGGCGCTGGGACGGTGCAAGCTCGCCGTCGCACACCACGGTGTCGGCGCCTGTCGTCTCGACCAGAACGCGTAGCTCCGCAGCCTTGCCGGAACCCAGGAAGGTGCCGGCGTCAGGTGCCGAACGGCGTTGCAGCACACCGTCAAGCACCTGACTGCCGGCCGTCTCGGCCAGCGCGCTGAGCTCGCGCAGGGAGTTCTCGGCGTCCGCGACGGTGCCGGTCGTCCAGAGACCCGCCAGCACCACCTTCTCGAGACGCAGCTGGCGGTACTCGACCTCGGTGACGTCCTCGAGCTCCGTCGACAGGCCGGCGACACGGCGCAGTGCCTGGCGCTCGGCGAGGTCGAGCTGCTCACCGTCACGCGCAGCATCGTCGGCGCCGCCGTGGTCGCTGTAGGAGCCGGGGCCGGCCTCGGAGACAGCATCGGCGTGCCGCGAGAGGATCCGGGCGACAGCGTCGTCGATCTCGCGTCCGTCGATGTGCACCGCCGAGTCACCGGACTCGCTGGACGGCACCTTCCCGGAGGGGTTCGTGTCGTCGTTCGGTGCGGCGGTCATGGATCTCCCGGTGTTCGAGTGCGATGCGAAGCTTGTGTGCTTGTGTCAGTGTTCGTCTGGTTCGGTCTGCCCAACCAGCGTGACACGTAACGTCGCAGGTGGCGACCAGATTCCGAGCGTAAGGTGACCGCGATGCCTGAGCCGCCCAGCCCGCCACCTGCGGGCGACCACTACTTCTCGGCCCAGCCGGCGGCTCCGGACGAGCGCCGCACGCTCGAGGTCAGTCTCGCCGGGCGGACGGTGCAGGTGCAGACCGCTCCCGGGGTGTTCAGTCACCAGCAGATCGACCTCGGTACGCGCGTGCTCCTGCGCGAGGTCCCGGATCCTCCGCGCCACGGCGACCTGCTCGACCTCGGCTGCGGCTGGGGGCCGCTCGCGATCACGATGGCGCTCCGCGCCCCCGAGGCAACCGTGTGGGCGGTGGACGTGAACGAGCGTGCCCTGGACCTGTTGCGCGACACTGCTTCTCGGATCGGCCTCCCCGGCCTGCGACCATCTCTGCCGGACGACGTGCCCGACGACGTCGTGTTCGCGGCGATCTGGTCGAACCCGCCGATCCGCGTCGGCAAGGCCGCGCTGCACGACCTGCTGGACCGGTGGCTACCGCGGCTCGACGACGGCGGCCAGGCGTTCCTCGTGGTGCAGCGGCACCTGGGAGCGGACTCACTGGCGGCGTGGATGAGCGAGCGGTTCTCGCCGGCGATGAGCGTCGCGCGCGACGGCAGCGCGAAGGGCTACCGGGTGCTGCGGGTGGCGCGGCGCTGACGCTCCAGCGCCTCTGCCGGGGAAGGTCAGACGGACCTCAGGCCACCGCGACGGCGCCGGCGGGCGCGGGCGGTCTCGAGCTCGTGGAGCAGCTGCTCGCGGCGACGGCTGCGGTCGGCCAGCCACTGGTCGGCAGCGGCCAGGTCGATTACGTCAGCGGGTTCGATCATCGTTGGCCTCATGGTCATCTCGGACAGCGTCATGTTGGGCAGCGCGATGACCTCGGCCAGCGCGATCACCTCGGACTGTGTGGGCACACGAGGAGGAGGCACGAGCGCGCTCGGTGATACGTCCTTCAGCGTCGTGACCCCGGGTGTCATCAGCCTGGGTGTCCTTGCCTTCTCCCTGTACATCGCGTTCCCCCTGTCCTCGCTGGGTGCCTGCAACCGTCCGTACCTTCCCGGCATCCGCAACCACATCGCGAGAGACGGAGGCGACGCCCAGCCCCCTGTGCAGGGCGTCCGCCTCCAGTCGCTCTCCCTGCATCGCGAGAGGTCTTGGTGGGAGCGCGCCTGGCCGGTCCACCCCGGTTGGGGCGCTCCCAATTGTCTAGACGCGCGGCGTCGGTAAATGGTTGCCTGCGCCCTTCAAGTTCTGCCACCGACTTTCGTCGGAAGGCGCACCGACGGACGGCTCGTTCGGGGGGCCTAAAGGCCAGTGGTGCCGTCGGCGACCAGCACGGCCGGGCCCGACAGCTCGACTCGCTCGTCACCGTCCAGCATGCGCACCTCGACCTGGCCGCCCGGCACGTCGACGAGCCAGCGGTCGGGTGAGCCGACGCCGCCCCAGACACGGGCCGCGAGCGCTGCCGCGCACGCCCCCGTCCCGCACGAACGCGTCTCCCCCACCCCGCGCTCGTGCACGCGCATCGCGAGCCGTCCGACGGTTCCCGTCGGCCCATGCTCGGGGTCGAGCGTCACGATCAGCTCGACATTGGTGCCGTGCGGCGGAGTGGGCTCGACGACCGGTGCGACCGTGAGATCGACTGTGTCGAGCTCCGATCGCTCGGCCAGCGCCAGAACCGTGTGGGGGTTGCCGAGGTCGAGCGTCAAGCCCGGACGGGAGACGTCCAGACCGCGCACGCCCACCAGCGCGTCGAACCCGTCCGCCAGGGCCGCCGCGCCGCCGACGATCCGCCAGCGACCCATGTCGACCGAGAACCAGCCGTCGATGCGGCGGTGCACGCGCTTGACCCCGCCGCGGCTGGCGATCACCAGGCCGGGCCCATCGGGTCCCAGCAGCGACTCGTCGACGAGCCCCTCCCGCACCAGGTAGGCGGCGAAGACGCGCACCCCGTTGCCGCACATCTCGGCCGCCGAGCCGTCGCTGTTGCGGTAGTCCATGAACCACTCGGCTGCGGGATCCTCGGAGAGGGCCTGCTCACCTGCGGGGTCGCCGCACGCCCGGGAGCGCACGACCCGGATCACTCCGTCAGCACCGATGCCCGCGTGCCGGTCGCAGATGGCCGCCACACGCTCGGGGCTCAGCTCGAGGGCCCCGTCGGGATCGGACACCAGCACGAAGTCGTTCTCGGTGCCGTGGCCCTTGGTGAAGCGCAGCCCGTCGGGGAGCGCCGGGCTCGGGGTGCCGGAGGTCTCGGTCAGGGGCGTCGCCACCACGACAGGCTACGGGCCGCCGCGCGTCGACTGCACGACGGCGAGTGCCTTCTCGACCAGCTCGGCCTTCGGTGCCTCCGCGTCGAGCCACACGATGCGCCGATCCTGGCGGAACCACTTCTGCTGCCGGCGCGCGAAAGCCCTGGTGGCGCGGACGGTCTCGTCGCGCGCCTGCTCGAGGGTCAGTCTGCCGTCGAGGTGAGCCAGCAGCTGGCGGTACCCGAGTGCGGCGGACGCCGTCCGTCCCTGCCGAAGGCCCTGTTCTTCGAGCACACGCACCTCGTCGAGCAGACCCGCGGCGAGCATGTCGTCGACGCGCGCCTCGATGCGCTCGTCGAGGTCGGCACGTTCGCGTGTGAGCCCGACCTGCACCGTGGGGCGCACGTACTCGTGCGCCGGCATCGACGCGGCGAACGGGCGGCCGGTCAGCTCACCGGCCTCCAAGGCACGGACGACGCGGCGCACGTTCGACGGCTGGATCGCGGCGGCCGCCGCCGGGTCGCGCTGGGCGAGCTCGTCGTGCAGGCGGTTCGGGCCGAGGCGGGCCGCCTCGGCCTCCCACCGGGAGCGCACTTCTGGGTCCGTGCCGGGGAACTCCAGCGGGTCGAGCGCGGCGCGGACGTACAGCCCCGAGCCGCCGACCAGCACCGCGACCTTGTCTCGCGACTCGATGTCGGCGAAGGTGGCGCGCGAAAGCCGCTGGTAGTCGGCGACGCTGGCCTCTTCGGTCACGTCGAGGACGTCGACCAGGTGGTGCGGCGCTCCCGCGCGCTGCTCGACCGGCAGCTTCGCCGTGCCGATGTCCATGCCGCGGTAGAGCTGTGACGCGTCGGCGTTGACCACCTCACCGTCGAGGGCCAGGGCGAGCGCGACGGCCAGATCTGACTTGCCCGTCGCCGTCGGCCCCACGACCGCGACAATCGGTGGGGGCTCTCGGGGCTCGGTGGTCGGCGGCACGGCACCAGTGTGGCCGGTGCGGCTTGAGGTCCTGTGTGGCGCACCGTCCGCGCCTGGGGTTGGCTGAACCCAGGTCGGGGCGGACGGTCACCGGCCACGATCGACCGAGGAGCCCTGTCATGAGTGAGTCACCGCACTCCGACACCGACTACCGGCACGACCCTCATCGCGAGCACTCGAACCCGCCCGGCGACGACCCGGCGGCATCGGGCGACAGGAGCGCGGACGGGTCGGAGTCGGGCACCACTCCTGAGCCGTCACCTGCCGAGGAGGCGAGCCAGGAGGGCGACCCGGACCCGCGCGGCGAGCGTCCCGTCCAGCCGTCCGTCGAGCCGCCTGACTGACCCCCGTCCCGTCTGAGGAAGCGTCAGCCGGGCAGGACGCCGTCGCGCAGCGCGCGGGTGACTGCCTCCGTGCGGCTCGACGCGCCGAGCTTGGCCATCACGTTCGACAGGTGGACGCTGACCGTCTTGTCGCTGATGAACAGGCGCGCGCCGACCTCGCGGTTCGTCAGGCCCTCGGCGACCAGCGCGAGCACCTCGCCCTCGCGGCCGGTGAGCAGGCTGGTGCGTCCACCGCGCAGGCCAGGCACGTCGAGCCGGCCACGACGCGCGAGGGCCGCAACCGCCTGGAGCAGGGGCTCGGCACCGAGGCGGCGGGCGGTGGCGGCTGCGCAGGACGCGGCGTACACGGCGCCCGCGCGGTCGCCAGCGCCGAGCATCGCCTCGGCGAGACGCCACTGGCTGCGGGCCTGCTCGTACGGGTAGGCGTCGCCGAACGCGTCGGCCGCGCGGGTCCATGTCTCGACCTGGTTCTCGCCGCTGACCCGGGAGTGCTCCGCCTCCACGCGGACGAGCCAGGCGCGGCCCTCGCGCCCCATCTGGCCACCCCTGGGGCGACCGCGGTCGGCGGCAGCCAGGGCTCCGTCGCGCCAGTGGTCCGCCTGCTCACGCGCCAAGATCCGTGCTGTCGCGCCGATCCGGGGGTCGTCGACGGTGTTCCCGATGGCCGAGATCGCGAGGGCCGAGAGCCAGATGCCACCGAGGAAGTAGTCGCTCCAGGTGGCGCTGAGGTACGCGGTCACCTCGGAGGCGACGGAGACGGCGTCGTCGGGGCGGCCGGCCCAGGTGAGTGCGTCGACCAGCGTGCCGCCCCCCACCAGGGCGATCTGACCGTCCTGAGGCCAGTTCGCGCGCACCGCCTCGGCCGCCGCCAGCGCTCCTTCCGTCCCCCGACCGACGGCGACGTAGAGCCCGGCTGCGTTGAGCCGGGCAGCCACCGAGTCAGGAGGGGTCATGCCGAGTGGGGTGCCGGCTGCCACGCTGCCGTCCCAGTCGCCGACGAAGTAGCGAGCCACCACGTCGAGCACGCGCATCTCGATCGCCCAGTTGCTCCAGGTGGTCCCGCTGTCGACGGCCCGGCGGGTGCCGTGCTCGAGCTCGACCAGTGCCGCGGGCCAGTCACCGCTGTAGAAGCGGACGGCCGCCAGGTTGTAGCACGTGCGCAGCTCGACGCCGAGCTCGCCCGCCTCCACTGCGCGTTCGCGGGCCTCGCGCAGCAGTCGTGCCGTCTCGTCGGGGTCGTCGCGAGAGGTCACGGCCAGCGTGGTGAGCGCGTCGGCCACCCGCGCAGGCATCTCTAGCTGGGTGGCCGCGTCGAGCGTCCACCGCGCCCACGCGATCGCCTCGGCGTCGTCGTGCGCCGACCAGATGCAGGCGCGGGCGTACATGGCCGCAGCCTCGACGAGCTCGGGCGTCGGCGGTCCTGTCGGAAGCTCCTCGGCGCTGCCCAGCAGCAGCTCGATGGCACGGCGGCTCTCGCCGAACATGTCGTCGCTGTCGATGGCGGCCAGGTGCATGGACAGGTGCTGCCGGGCGCCGGCCTCGACCACCGCAGGGAGGCTGCCCCACGGATGGCCGGCCGCCGCGGCCGCAGCCAGGTCGGTCGCCGCCCGAGCCAGCGCGACGGCCCGGGCCTGCTCGCCGGAGCGGCCCGCTGAGTGCGCGGCTTCGAGCCCCAGCCCCACGAGGGTCCGTGAGGTCAGCTGCTCGGCGTCGGGCACGGCGCTCCACAGCTCGAGGGCCCGCTCGAGGTGGCCGAGCTTCTCGGCCGGTGCGTGCTGGCGGCCGGCCTGTTCGGCCGCCGCCAGCGACGCGGTCAGCGCCCCGGCCAGGTCGTTGCTGGCCGTGGAGTGGTGGGCCAGCTCGGCGGCCGAGCCGAGCCTGGCGCCGGCGGGGTCGCCGTTCGAGCCGCCGTTCTGCGAGGCGTCGCGGATGGCGCGGGCGAAGGCGGCGTGCAGGCGCACCCTCTCCCCGGGCAGCAGGTCGTCGTACACGGCCTCGCCGAGCAGAGCGTGGCGGAAGGCGTACCGTCCGGCGTCGTCGGGCACCAGCACCTGGTGGGTGACCGCGTCACGGAGCCAGTCGTCGAGCTCGCCGGCCACCGGTCGACCTTCGGCGGCCAGGACGGCCTGCAGCAGGGGCTCACCCACACGGCGCCCCGCAACGGCAGCCAGCTGCACGAGGTGCCTCGACTGCGGCTGCAGCCGCTCGACGCGGGAGAGCAGCACGTCGGCGAGCGACTCCGGAAGGCCGGTCGCGCTCGGCCCGGCCTCGAGCAGCTCCTCGGCGAAGAAGGCGTTGCCCTCCGAACGGCGGGCGACCCGGCGCATCTCGTCGGCGTCCAGCGGCCCGGCGACGTACGAGGCGAACACGCGCAGCTCGGCCGGAGTGAACGGGGGGACGTCGATCCGCTCGACGCCGGGCTGCCGGGTGAGGTCGGTCAGCAGGGGGCGGAGCGGGTGACGGCGGTGCAGGTCGTCGACGCGGTAGGTGAGCACGACCAGCAGGCGCTGGCCGGCCGCACGGGCGACGACGTAGCGCACGAGGTCGCGTGTCGAGGTGTCGGCCCAGTGCAGGTCCTCGACCACGAGCACGACAGGGGCGTGCTGGCGGGAGATCTCTGCGAGGAGGGAGGCGACGGCGTCGAACTGCTGCAGGCGGCCGACGTCGTCGCCGCCGGTGTCGTCGCCGCCTGGCCTCGTGCCGCCGCCGATGCCGGCGAGGCTGGGGCGCTCCGCGAGGAGGGCGGCGATGCCCGGCTCGTCCGCGACCCTGGCCTGAATCGCCGAGAGCACCTCGACGAACGGCAGGTAGGGAAGGCCGACCTCGCCGAGGTCGATGCAGTGCCCAACCAGCACGAAATCGCCGTCCGCGCGGGCCATCGTGGCCAGCTCGTCGGCGATGCGGGTCTTGCCGCTGCCGGCGTCGCCAGCCAGCAGCACGGTGGTGGGTTCTCCTGCGCGGGCCCGTTCGAGGGCCTTGCGGAGAGCGTTCATCTGGGTCTGTCGCGCCACCAGGGGTGCGGACGATGACGGTCGGGTCACGACCGTCATCGTCGCACCGCCTGGTGACATCGCGGATGGGGCGGGTACTGCTCGCTGCCGGACACGTCCGGCGGCTCAGCCGTGAGCGGGACGGCGGCGTAGCGTCCAGGGCAGCCAACCACTGGTCCGACGAGGGATGTCGTCGGTCAGCTGCTCGCGGCGGTAGGCGATCTCGGCGTAGAGCTCGGGACCGAAGGTGCTGGTCATGGTTCCTCCTGTGTGCGGTACCGGCGCTCTCTGCTCCGGCACGCTTAACACTCCGGCTGAGGCGCCCCCCTGCGGATCAGGCACCTGCCTCGTAACTCGGGACCCCAGGGCCTCAGACCCGCCCCTTAGAGGCCCGGGAGTCACCTAAGGGGCCTCAGACCGCCTTGCTCACCCTGCCCACACCTCCCCCGTGGGTCACTCTGCGTACCCACACAGTTCGGCAAACTTTCCGTGGGCCTGAGGAGCAATGCGGGGGTACGTTCGGGCCCGACCTGAGCAGAGGAGACACCGCCGTGAGCACTACAACCCGTTCTTCCGGACGTTGGACCGTCCGCGCCATGGCAGCCGCCGTCGGCCTCGCAGTCGCCGTGGGTGGCGCCCTGATCGCTCCGGCCCAGGCCGGTGGCGACGACGATGGCCGCCACCGCGGTCACCAGGTGGACCTGCGGGTCGCGACGTTCAACGCCAGCCTCAACCGGAGCGCGGCGGGGCAGCTCGTGACCGACCTGTCGACACCCGACAACACTCAGGCGAAGGCCGTCGCCGAGGTGATCCAGCGGACCCGTCCGGACGTGGTGCTGATCAACGAGTTCGACTACGTGCCCGACAACGTGGCGATCGACCTGTTCAGGGACAACTACCTGGAGGTCGGTCAGACGGGTGCCCGTCCGATCGAGTACCGGTACGCGTACGTGGCGCCGTCGAACACCGGCGTGCAGTCGGGCTTCGACCTCAACAACGACGGGGTCGTCGGCACCGGAGACGACGCGTTCGGCTTCGGCCTGTACGAGGGCCAGTTCGGCATGGCGGTGCTCTCGCGGTACCCGATCGACGTGGACTCGGTGCGGACGTTCCAGCACTTCCTGTGGAAGGACATGCCCGGCGCCCTGCTACCGGACGACCTCGCGACGCCGGCACCCGCCGACTGGTACTCGCCCGAGGAGCAGGACGTCTTCAGGCTGTCGAGCAAGTCCCACTGGGACCTGCCGATCAAGGTCGGACGGAGCACGGTGCACCTGCTCGCCTCGCATCCCACGCCGCCCGTGTTTGACGGTCCCGAGGACCGCAATGGCACCCGCAACTACGACGAGATCCGGTTCTGGGCCGACTACATCGGCTCGCCTCGCCAGGGCAAGTACATCTACGACGACAGCGGACGTCGTGGCGGACTGCGTCCGGGATCGTCGTTCGTCATCGTCGGCGACCAGAACAGCGACCCCCTCGACGGCGACTCCGTGCCGGGCGCGATCCAGCAGCTGATCGACCACCGCCGCGTCACCGAGACGAAGCCCACGTCGCGTGGCGCCGTCGAGGCCACCGAGCTGCAGGGCGGCATCAACCTGACCCACGAGAGCGAACCCCGTTACGACACAGCGGACTTCGCCGACACCGCGCCTGGTAACCTGCGCGCCGACTACGTGCTGCCCTCACGCGACCTGAAGGTGTGCGACGCCCACGTCTTCTGGCCAGTGCAGGCCAACCCGCTGTCGCGCCTCACCGGGGTGTTCCCGTTCCCGACCTCTGACCACCGCCTGGTGTGGGTGGACCTCACGGTGCGCGGCCACCGCTGACCGGCGAATCGCAGGCTGTTGGCCCTGGAACCGCGCCTCACGGGGGGCGAATAGCCCGCGATTTGCCCCCGTCGGGGTTGAGGGCGGTCAGCCGGTGGGCGACTCCGTGGATGTCACGTTGGGCGACGGGGCCGGCGACGGCTCGTCGGCGTCGCCGCCCGTCAGGCTGATGCCGCCGCCCAAGGCAGCAACGGCGAGGAGGAAGGCGCCCGCGAAGATCGCCGCGCGCGCCGTCGTCAGACCGGCCAGACCCTGACGCAGCTCCTTGAGCGTCTCGGCGGGCAGCACGGCCCCGCCGGCATCGTCCGCCGACCGGATCGTGCCCTCGGCGCCGATCGGGATGGTGACCGACTCGGCACGAAGCGCCTCCAGTTGCAGCATGCCCACACCGACTCCGAGCAACAGGATCCCGCCCGACACGGCGCCCAGGATGGCGACCAGGCCGGCGCTGAACTCGTCGGAGAGCCCGACCAGGAACAGGCCGAGCACGAAGACCACCGAAGCGGTGACTGCAGCGACGAATGACCATGTGGCGGAGAGCTTTCCGGCCGCGACCGCATCGGGATGCAGCGGCTTCCACACGATCCCGTCGACCGTCGGATACCCGCCGTTCGCGGGCGGCGCGTCGGGTTCGGGTTCAGCCACCGGCGGCACCGGTCAGGTGCGGGCGCAGGGTCGGGCCTACGGCCAGGGTCAGAGACAGCAGCGGAGGCAGACCCCGGTTGCAACGGGTCGGGCGTCGGCTCAGCGGCTACGTCGACCGCCGGCAACTGCTGAGTCGGCGCCGCAGCAGCCTTCTTGGCTGCCTGGCGCGTCGACACGGCCTTCTTGCGGGCCCTGCTCGCTGCGGTCGCTAGCGGCGCGTCCGCCGGGGGTAGCGGCTGTTGCTCGGGCGGACCACCAGTCATGCATCGACTCCTCTCGAGGTGTGCCGACCGTAGACCCGCGGCCATGCGCTGTCACGCTCGCCCAGTGACCAGCACGGACCAAAGGACGGTCGGTCAGGAGCGCACGGCCGGCATGCCGAGCACGACGGTGCGCAGGCCGGACGAGCCGGCAGCCGGATCGTTCGAACCGGCGGAAACAGTTGCGACGCCGCACGAGTCAGCTTGTCGACGGTCCCAGGCGTCGCCGGCGCGGGTGCGTCGCAGCTGCCACACTCCCCCGTTCGCGTGGTCCGCCACGAGGTGGTGCGGAGCCGCGTAGCTCACCTTCGCGGTCACGACGTCGCCCGGACGCGGCAGCGCCTTACCGCCCTGTGCGCGGACCTCGTCCGGCACCGAGAAGTGGACGAGGCGGTTGTCGCGCGCGCGACCCGACAGCCGTGCGGTGGCCTCGTCCTTGCGACCCTCGCCCCGCGCGACGAGTACCTCCAGCTCGCGGCCGAGCTGGGTGCGGTTCTCGTCCCAGCTGATCTGCTCCTGAAGAGCGAGAAGTCGCTCGTAGCGCTCTTGCACAACGGCTTTGGGCACCTGGTCGGCCAGGTCCGCCGCAGGCGTGCCGGGGCGAGGCGAGTACTGGAAGGTGAACGCGTTGGCGAACCGCGACGCCTGCACGACGTCGAGCGTGGCCTGGAAGTCCACCTCCGTCTCGCCGGGGAACCCCACGATGATGTCGGTCGAGATCGCGGCGTCGGGCATCAGCGCACGCACGCGGTCGAGGATGCCGAGGAACCGGGTCGACCGGTACGACCGGCGCATCGCCTTGAGAACCCGGTCGGACCCGGACTGCAGCGGCATGTGCAGCTGCGGCATCACGTTCGGCGTCTCGGCCATCGCCTCGATGACGTCGTCGGTGAAGGCCGCGGGGTGCGGGCTGGTGAAGCGCACGCGCTCCAGGCCGTCGATCGTTCCGCAGGCGCGCAACAGCTTTGCGAACGCGCCGCGGTCGCCGAACTCCACGCCGTACGTGTTGACGTTCTGGCCGAGCAGCGTCACCTCGATCGCGCCGTCGTCCACGAGAGCCTGCACCTCCGCCAGCACGTCGCCGGGCCGACGGTCCTTCTCGGTGCCGCGCAGGCTCGGGACGATGCAGAACGTGCACGTGTTGTTGCAGCCCACGCTGATCGAGACCCAGCCCGCGTAGGACGAGTCGCGCTTCGTCGGCAGCGTCGACGGGAACACCTCGAGCGCCTCGAGGATCTCCACCTGTGCGCTCTCGTTGTGCCGGGCGCGGTCGAGCAGGGCCGGCAGCGACCCGATGTTGTGGGTTCCGAACACGACATCCACCCACGGAGCCTTGCGGACGATCGTGTCGCGGTCCTTCTGCGCCAGGCATCCGCCGACGGCGATCTGCATCCCGGGCTTGGCCTTCTTCACCGGCGCGAGGTGGCCGAGGTTGCCGTACAGCTTGTTGTCGGCGTTCTCGCGGACGGCGCACGTGTTGAACACCACGACGTCGGCGGTGTCGCGGTCCGCGCCAGGAGCCAGGGCCAGGTAGCCGGCGTCCTCGAGCAGCCCCGAGATCCGCTCGGAGTCGTGCACGTTCATCTGGCACCCGAAGGTGCGCACGTCATAGGTCGTCATCGCCCCACAAGGGTACGGCGCGTTCTCCGTCGAGCCGTCAGGCGGACGGCGACAGCCGCCAGAAGTGGCCGACCGGGCCCGCACCCCCACCGAGCGGGTAGCCGTCGGCGATGGCCGCGGTCACGAACCGCTTCCCCTGTGCAAGGGCCGCCCCCAGGTCGAGACCCCGAGCGAGCCACGCGGCCGTCGCCGCCGCGAGGGTGTCGCCTGTGCCGTGGGTGTGGGCGGCGGCGATGCGGGGCGCAGACAGCTCGGAGAACGTGTCGCCGTCGTACAGCAGGTCGGTCGCCGGTTGGTCGGGCGGCAGGTGCCCGCCCTTGACCAGGACGCGCCGGCAGCCCATCTCGTGCATCGAGCGGGCCGCGTCCTCCTGACCGGCCCGGTCGCGCACCTCGATGCCTGTCAGCAGCTTGACCTCGCCGAGGTTGGGCGTCACCACCGCGGCCATCGGCAGCAACAGCTCGCGCATCGCCTCGACGGCGTCGGGACGGATCAGTGGATCGCCGTGCTGCGAGGCGCAGACCGGGTCGACGACCAGCGGGCCGGTGTCGAGTCGTCGCAGCACCGCGACGACCGCCTCGATGATCGCGGCGGACGCCATCATCCCGGTCTTGGTGGCTCCGACGCCGATGTCGCTGACCACGGACTCGACCTGGTCGGCGACGAGCTCGGGAGGGACCTCGTGAAAACCGCTGACACCGTGAGAGTTCTGCACGGTGACGGCGGTGACGGCCGACATGCCGTGCACGCCGCAGCCGAGGAACGTCTTCAGGTCGGCCTGAAGGCCCGCGCCCCCGCCCGAGTCGGACCCCGCGATGGTCAGGGCACGTGGCGGGGCCGTGTGCCGCAGCGCCTGAGGCGATGCTTCCGCGCTCACAGCGGCCAACCTTCGCGCCGGTAGGCGGCGTCCCAGAACATCCACTCGTACCGGGAGGCCGTTCGATAGTGGTGGTGCATCCGATCCGCCTCAGCCGGACCGACCTCGGTACCGAGGGCATCGACGACGGCCAGCACGTCGCGCGTCACCTCGCCGAAGCCGGCACCGCCGTAGGTCTCGATCCAGCGCGCGTAGAGCGGGTCAGGCGACCCGGCGGGAAGCAGGGAACTGCCCACCCGCCAGTAGATCCAGTAGCACGGAAGGACAGCGGCCAGGCCCTCGGCGAAGGAGCCGCCGCGCACGACGGCCAGCAGGTAGCTGGTGTAGGCCAGCGTGGTCGGGGAAGGCTCCTCGGGCCTCGAACGGTCGCCCTCCAGCCCTACCAGCAGGTCGTCGTGCAGCGCCGACTCGGCGGCGAGTGCCCCCTCGGCGTGCCGGGCGAACATCGAGGCGACGTTCCGGTCGGGAGCGCGGGCTGCGAGTGCACGCAGCGCGCGGGCGTAGTCGCGCAGGTACAGCCCGTCCTGCACGATGTAGTGGCGGAAGGTCGGACGCGGGAGCGTCCCGCCGGCCAGCTCGATCAGGAAGGGATGGACTTCGATGGCCCGGTACAGGTCGTCGGCCCCGTCCCACAGCTGCTGCGACAGGCTGGTCGACGTGGGGTGTTCCCCGGCGAAACCCTCAGGGACAGTGGCGGTTCTATGGACGAGACGCGTGGACGTCATCGGTCTCCCTTCGCCGGCATTACCCGGATCAGGTCAGGCGGTCGACGGCCTGTAGCCGTCCTCTCAGCCCCTCGGGTAGGGCTCCCGCGATCGTGGCGCCACGGTAGCGCAGCTGCACGTCGTCTGACTCACGCCGGGCCGTCCGCCACGGGGGCCGTCCGCAGTCGGCGCGCGAGCTCGTTGGTGGCCTCAGCGGGGTCGTCGGCCTCGGTGATCGCACGGACCACGACGACGCGCCGTGCGCCCGCGTCCAGCACTTCGTCCAGGGTCTGCAGGTCGATGCCGCCGATGGCGAACCACGGTCGGCCAATCGCCTGTGGCTCAGTCAAGCTCGCGGCATACTGCAGCATTTTTGGGCCAGGTGCTGGTCGTCCCGGCTTGGTCGGTGTCGGCCACGTCGGGCCGACGCAGAAGTAGCCGAGGTCCGGCTCTGCGAGAGCGGCGTCGACCTGGCCGCGGTCGTGGGTGGACCTGCCGAGCAGCACGTCCGGCCCGACGATGCGGCGGGCCACGTCCAGTGGCAGGTCGTCCTGGCCGAGGTGCAGCACGTCGGGCGCGGCGGCCAGCGCCACGTCGGCGCGGTCGTTCACCGCGACCAGCCGCCCGTGCCGGCGCGTTGCCGCTGAGAAGACCTCGAGCAGCTCCAGCTCCTCCCGTGCCTCGAGCCCTTTCTCGCGCAGCTGGACGATGTCGACCCCGGCTCCCAGGACCGCGTCGAGGAAGGGTTCGAGGTCGCCCTGCCGGCGTCGCGAGTCCGTGCACAGGTACAGGCGGGCGTCCTGCAGGCGTTGCGCGCGCACTGCGCGGTCGGGGCGTTCGGCGACATCTGGCTGCATGGCCACCGAGTCTGGCAGGGCAAAGGTCCGCTCCGGCACAGGGTTGGCGTCGGGTTATGGTGAGAGTCCACGGGAGCCCGGATGCGGGCTGAGAGGGCGAGCAGGACGCCGACCGTCGAACCTGATCCGGGTCATGCCGGCGAAGGGAGTGACATGGCTCAACGTGCTGCGTACGACGTCGCCGTCATCGGCGCCGGGGTGATCGGTCTCAGCTGCGCATGGCGCGCGGCTCAGCGAGGTCTCGACGTGCTGGTCGTCGACCCCGACCCGGGGGGCGGGGCGTCCGCCGCGGCGGCCGGGATGCTCGCGCCCGTGACGGAGCTGCACCATGGTGAGGAAGCCCTGCTCAGGCTGAGTCTCGAAGCGGCACAGACCTACCCGGCGTTCGTGACGGAGGTCGAGCAGGCCAGTGGGCTGCCGACCGGGTACCGCCCCTGCGGCACCCTCGCGGTCGCGTTCGACGCCGGCGACCGAGCTGTTCTCGACGACCTCTACGCAGAGCAGCAGCGCCTCGGCCTCGACGTGTCGCGGCTCACCGGGCGTGAGTGCCGCGCCCGCGAGCCGTTCCTCGCGCCGGCAGTGACGTGTGGCCTGCTGGTCGCCGGTGACCACCAGATCGACAGCCGGCTGTTGCTCGCGGCGCTGGAGGCGGCCGGTGCGGGTTCCGGGGTCGAGGTGGTCCATGCGAAGGCGTCCCTTGACGTCGACCGCGACCGGGTGCGGGGTCTCCGGCTGTCGGACGGGACCGCCGTGTCGGCCCACCGTGTGCTGCTGGCTGCGGGCTGCCGCTCGGGCCCTGATGGTGGCCTTCGCATCGACGGCGTATCCGCGGAGGACGCGAGTCGACTGATCACGGACGTGCTGCCTCCCGTCCGGCCGGTCAAAGGTCAGATCCTGCGGTTGCACGTGCCGCCATCAATGCGCCCGCTGCTGTCGGGGACCGTTCGTGGCACGGTGCGCGGCTCGTCCGTCTACCTGGTGCCTCGTGAGGACGGCGAGCTCGTGGTCGGCGCCACGTCGGAGGAGCTGGGCTTCGACGTGCGGGTCACCGCCGGCGCGGTCTACGAACTGCTGCGCGACGCCCAGGCGCTGGTGCCCGGCGTGAGCGAGCTCGAGCTCGTCGAGGCCACGGCTCGGTCGCGTCCCGGTTCGCCAGACAACGCGCCGATCATCGGGCCAACTCCGTTGGAAGGCCTGGTCGTGGCTACCGGGCACCACCGCAACGGGGTGCTGCTGACCGGCATCACGGGAGAGGCGGTCGCACGCCTGCTGGTGGAGGGTGCCCTTTCCGAGTCGGTGGAACCCTTCTCCCCCAAGCGTTTTCACGCCCGTCCCGCGCCCGTGGAGGTGTCCGCATGACCGTCACAGTCAATGGCGAGGTACGCACCCTGGCTTCCGCCGAGACGGTGGCGGAGCTCGTCCGCCATGCCGCGGGAACCGGCCGCCTGCAGGACGTGGCCGGAACTGCCGTCGCCCTGAACGACGAGGTGGTGCCGCGCAGCAGGTGGGCGAGCACAGAGCTGTCGGACGGCGACCGCGTCGAGGTCCTCGGCGCCGTGGCGGGGGGCTGACCCGTGGACGACGACCCGCTCGTCATCGCCGGCGAGCAGTTCGCATCGCGCCTGGTCACCGGTACCGGAGGCGCACCCAGCCTCGACGTGCTGGAGAAGGCCCTGGTCGCATCGGGCACCGAGCTGACCACGGTGGCGATGCGCAGAGTCGACGCCGGCAGCCGCGGCTCACTGCTGGATGTGTTGGCGCGCAACGGCATCCGGACACTGCCGAACACCGCGGGCTGCCGCACCGCGCACGAGGCAGTGCTGACCGCCAGGCTCGCGCGTGAGGCCCTGGGCACCGACTGGGTCAAGCTGGAGGTGATCGCCGACGAGACCACGTTGCTCCCCGACGCCGTCGAGCTCGTCGACGCCGCCGAGCAGCTGGTCGCCGACGGGTTCACGGTGCTGCCGTACACGTCCGACGACCCAGCCGTCGCGCGCCGCCTGGAACAGGTCGGGTGCGCGGCGGTGATGCCGCTCGGCTCCCCCATCGGCACTGGCCTGGGCATCCTCAACCCCCACAACATCGCGATGATCGTCGAGGGCGCGGGCGTGCCGGTGGTGCTCGACGCGGGCATCGGCACCGCGTCGGACGCCGCCCTGGCGATGGAGCTCGGCTGCGACGCCGTGCTGCTCGCCTCTGCGGTCACCCGCGCCCACGACCCCGAGCGGATGGCGACAGCGATGCGGCTGGCGGTCGAGGCCGGTCGCCACGCGTCGCTGGCGGGCCGGATCCCTCGCCGGCACCATGCCCTGGCCTCGACACCGATGGACGGACGAGCGAGGCTGGCCACGTGACGACCACCGTGGCCCCGCCGTCCGCCCTCGCTCCGCTCGTCGAGCCCGGGCCGGACCTGACGACCGACGAGGTGCGCCGGTACTCGCGGCACCTGCTGCTGCCCGAGATCGGCCGGACGGGGCAGCGGCGCCTGAAGAACGCCCGTGTGCTCGTGGTGGGCGCCGGTGGGCTGGGCTCCCCCGTGCTGCTGTACCTGGCGGCTGCCGGAGTCGGCACGATCGGCCTCGTCGACGACGACGTGGTCGACGAGTCGAACCTGCAGCGCCAGATCGTGCACGGCACCGACGACGTGGGACGCCTCAAGGTCGACAGCGCCTCCGACGCCATCGCCCGCGTCAACCCACTGGTGCGCGTGGTGCCTCACGCCGAGCGCCTGACCGCCGCCAACGCGCTCGACGTGATCGGGCAGTACGACCTGGTGCTCGACGGCACCGACAACTTCCCCACCCGCTACCTGGTCAACGACGCGTGCGTGCTGGCCGGCAAGCCGCTGGTCTGGGGATCGATCCTGCAGTTCGACGGTCAGGTCAGCGTGTTCTGGGCGCAGCACGGCCCGCACTACCGTGACCTGTTCCCCGAGCCACCGGAGCCGGGCACCGTTCCCTCGTGTGGCGAAGCCGGCGTACTGGGCGTGATCTGTGCATCGGTCGGGTCGGTGATGGCGACCGAGGCGGTCAAGCTGATCACCGGCGCGGGACGGCCGCTGCTGGGTCGCCTGATGCTCTTCGACGCCCTCGCGATGACGTGGCGCACGGTCGTCGTGCGACCTGACCCGGCCGGACGACCGGTGACGACGCTGGGCGACGACGAGTCCGGGGAGGCCTGTGACCCCACCGAGGGCCCGGTGCCGACGGTGTCGGCCACTGAGCTGGCGTCGATGCTGGAGCGCGACGAGGTGCTGCTGGTCGACGTCCGGCAGCCCGACGAGTACGACATCGTCAACATCCCCGGAACGGTTCTCGTCCCCCTCGACCGGATCGTCTCCGGTGAGGCGTTCGACGAGCTGCCCCGGGACCGGGCCATGGTGCTGTACTGCAAGAGCGGAGTCCGGTCTGCGCAGGCCCTGCTCGCCCTGCGGAGAGCCGGCTACGGGGACATGAGCAACCTCGAGGGCGGCGTGCTGGCGTGGGTGCGTGACGTGGACCCGTCGCTGCCCACCTACTGAGCTGACTCGTCCCCGTCCCCGAGCACGAGGTCGACGACGACCGGGTAGTGGTCGGAAGGCGGCAGACCGTCGACCTCGTCCCGCACGATCCGAGCCGCAGGGACGAAGAACGGGGTCTCCGGCTTTCCCGGACGGGCGAGGATGTGGTCGATCCGCCGGTTGAACTGCAGGGCGGCCTCACGGGGGGCGAACCGGTTGGTCTCGCTCAGGGTGCGGTCGTCCGCATCGCGCGACTCGGCCACTCCCCAGCAGTCGACGAGCCCATCGGCAAGGGCGGAGAAGTCGGCGGACTCCGGCCCCGCGTTGAGGTCTCCCATCACGATCACCGGGAGCGGGCCGTCCAGTGCAGGGTCGTGACCGATGCGGCCCAGCTCCTCCAGCTGCGCCGCGCGATCGCCCAGGCGGTCGCCCTCCCAGTCGGTGCAGGCGACGACGACGTGCAGCAGGCCGAGTGGATGCAGGACTGTGGCCAGGAGCGCCACCAGATCACGACCGGTCGACGGCAGCGGCATCGCATCGGCCCGGAGGATGGGCCACCGGCTGAGCAGTCCGACACCCACGGTCACGTCGGCCTGGTCCGCGTGCTCCACCGGATCGGGTGGAGGAGGCAGGGCCGGCTCGACGAAGGCGGCGTGCAGGCCGAGGGCGCCTCCGAGCAGCTCCGCCTGGTTGCCGATCGGCGTGCCCCACACCTCCTGGACGCCGACGAGATCAGGATCCGCAGCGCGGAGCGTGTCGATGATGCCGGGCTCCCTCTCGCGCCAGTTGCCGCCGAAGCGCCACCAGAGGTTCCAGGTCATCAGGCGGAGCGTTGGGTCGTCTTCTCGGTGCTCCGCCACCGTCACATGATCGCCCAGAGGAGGCAACGACGCGCCATCAGGTCTCAGTGAGGTCACGACCTGGCGACGCCGTGGCCCGTGGGTGCCGCCGCGGGCGCGAGGCGGATAGGTTGCCCCGCATGACCGAGCCGTCCGCTTCGCCGTCGAGCGACGCCAGCACCGCACCCGACCTTGCCAAGGCCGACACGGGCACGTCCGCGGGCACGCCCGGCGCCACAGGGCACCAGGGCAGGCCGCTGGTCGTGATGGAGTCGGTGAACAAGCACTTCGGCGACCTGCACGTGCTCAAGGACATCAACCTGACCGTGCACACGGGCGAGGTCGTCGTCGTGATCGGCCCGTCGGGATCCGGCAAGTCGACGCTCTGCCGCACCATCAACCGACTGGAGACGTACGAGTCTGGCTCGATCACCCTGGACGGCAAGGCGCTGCCCGCGGAGGGCAAGGAGCTCGCCCGCCTGCGGGCGGACGTCGGGATGGTCTTCCAGTCGTTCAACTTGTTCGCGCACAAGACGGTCCGCGAGAACGTCACTCTTGGCCCCATCAAGGTCCGCGGGATGAAGAAGCCCGAGGCGGACGCACTCGCGAACAAGCTGCTCGAGCGCGTGGGCGTCGCCAACCAGGCCGACAAGTACCCGGCTCAGCTGTCCGGCGGGCAGCAGCAGCGGGTCGCGATCGCGCGGGCGCTGGCGATGGAGCCGAAGGTGATGCTCTTCGACGAGCCCACGTCGGCACTGGACCCGGAGATGATCAACGAGGTGCTCGACGTGATGACCACGCTCGCCAAGGAGGGAATGACGATGGTGGTCGTGACCCACGAGATGGGCTTCGCTCGCAGGGCAGCGGACCGTGTCGTCTTCATGGCCGAGGGCGAGATCGTCGAGCAGAACACCCCCCAGGAGTTCTTCACCAACGCCAGCAGCGAGCGTGCGAAGGACTTCCTCTCGAAGATCCTGACCCACTGAGGACGAAGTCCCGAGACACTCTGTCTCCCAACGATTCTGAAATGACCGACGAGAGAGGACAAACATGAGGTTCCGACGCAGTGCGGCGTTCGTGGCCGTGGCGGTGACAGCGCTCGCGCTGTCGGCGTGCGGGGGCGACGAGCCCGAGGCTCCTGAGGTTCCGGTTGAGGAGGAGGTCTCCTTCGATGCCGGCACCAAGATGGCCGAGCTGAACGAGGCCGGCTCGATCAGGGTCGGCACCAAGTACGACCAGCCGGGCTTCGGCCTGGAGAACCTCGAGGGCGAGCTCGAGGGCTTCGACATCGAGGTCGCGAAGATCATCGCCGGTGCGCTGGGCATCAGCGCGGAGAACATCGAGTGGTCCCAGGCGACCTCGGCGGTGCGCGAGCAGGTCATCGAGGACGACGACGTCGACATGGTGGTCGCCACGTACACCATCAACGACGAGCGCAAGAAGCGCATCACGTTCGCCGGGCCGTACTACGAGGCCGGGCAGCAGATCATGGTCGCGGCGGACGACGACACCATCACCGGTCCGGAGTCCCTCAAGGAGAACCCGGACCTGAAGGTGTGCTCGGCAACCGGGTCGACCCCGTCCGAGAACATCCGCGAGTACCTGGCCAGTCCCGAGCAGCTGGTCCTGTTCCAGGAGTACTCGGAGTGCGCCGACGCGCTGGGTAACGGTCAGGTGGCGGCTGTGACCACCGACAACGTCATCCTGCTCGGCTTCGTCTCCGAGTCGGACGGCGCCTACAAGCTCGTCGGTGAGCAGTTCACCCAGGAGCCGTACGGCATCGGCATCACGAAGGGAGACGTCGAGTTCTGCGAGTTCATCAACGAGACGCTCGCCGAGAACGAGGAGGCCTACCTGGCCGCCTGGGAGTCGACCGCTGGCCAGATCGAGGGCACCCAGACCCCCGAGCTACCGACGGCTGACGCCTGCTCCTGACCTGACCCGCTCCGCGGCCCGGACCTCACAAGAAGGACCGGGCCGCGGACGGACACGGTTCTGAGGTCATCTCAGGCCCGTCCTCCGTTCCAACCGCACGACAGGAGCGCGCGTGGAAGCCGTCACCCAGAACCTCGACCTCTTCTGGTCGGGGTACCTGCGGTCACTGGGCATCTGCCTGGTGGCGATGGTCGGGACACTCGTCCTCGGCACCCTGATCGCGGCGTGCCGCGTGTCGCCGGTGGCGCCCCTACGCGCCTTCGGCACGTTCTGGGTCAACACCTTCCGCAACATGCCGCTCTCCGTCTTGCTGTACTTCTGCGCGTTCGGGTTGCCCGAGCTCGGCATCAACCGCTCCTTCTGGTTCTTCGGAGTCACCGGCCTGGTGCTGTACACCTCGGCCTTCGCGTGCGAGGCGATCCGCTCGGGTATCAACTCCGTCTCCGCCGGGCAGGCCGAGGCGGCGCGTTCGATCGGGCTGACGTTCTCACAGTCGCTCAGCACCGTGGTGCTCCCCCAGGCCTTCCGGACCGTGGTGCCGCCCCTCGGCAGCGTGATCATCGCCATGTTCAAGAACTCAGCCGTCGTCGGGGCCTTCGGTGTCGGGGGCGACCTGTGGGGCAACGGCCAGATCCTGCTGAGCGCCCGTGGGTTCGAGGCGTTGCCGGTGATCGTCGGGGTGGCGGTCGCCTACCTCTGCATCACGTTGCCAGCCGGTGCGATCTTGCAAGTCATCGAGCGGAAGGTGGCGATCGCCCGATGAGCCAGCCCAGTGTCCTGTACGACGCCATGGGACCCAAGGCTCGCCGCCGCGCCGGCATCGGAACCGCGGTCGCGATCGTGCTCCTGCTGGCCCTCGCGTACGTCGTCGTGGCGCGGCTGGCCGACCGCGAACAGTTCACGATGGAGAAGTGGGGGCCGCTCATCGACCCCAACAACGAGAACTTCGACTCGGTCTGGCGTGTTCTCTGGGGAGGGATGCTGAACACCCTGCAGGCAGCGGTGTTCGCGATGGTTCTGGCGGTCGTGCTCGGCACCGTCATCGCCGTCGGCCGACTGTCGCTCGGCAGGGCCGGCCGGCTCCCGCTCGTCGGCCTGGTCGAGCTGCTGAGAGGCCTCCCCGTCATCGTGCTCGTCTATTTCGCCGTCAAGGTGTTCCCCACGATCGGCATCGACTTCGCCCCGTTCTACGGTGGGCGACCGCTGTGGGGGCTCGTGATCGCACTCACCGCCTACAACATGGTCATCTTCGCCGAGGTCGTGCGCGCCGGGGTGGTGTCGCTGCCGAAGGGGCAGCGCGAAGCTGCCCTGGCGACCGGACTCACCAACGGTCAGGCGATGCGTCTGGTCCTGCTGCCCCAGGCCTTCCGCGTGATGCTCCCGGCGATCATCAGTCAGCTCGTGGTGGTTCTGAAGGACACCTCGCTGGTGGCGTTCGTCGGCGGGTTTCCCGAGCTTCTCGACCGGGGCAAGAGCGTGCAGCGCATCCTCGACAACCCGATCCAGGCCCTCTTCGTCGTGGCGCTGATGTACATCATCATCAACTTCGCGCTCAGCAAGCTCGCCCAAGCCATCCAGAAGCGACAGTCGCGTGCCGGTCGCAGCAGCGCCGAGGCGATCCAGGAGCAGACCACCGCAACGGGCGCCTGACCCTCAGTCAGCCCTCGCCGTACAGGTCCTCGGTGTCCTCACCTTCGGCTGCCAGCGCCGAGCGGACGACGTCCATCGCGAAGCCGGCGGGATAGCCCTTTCGCGCGAGTATCCCCGCCAGCCGGCGGACTCTGGCGTCGCGCTCCAGTCCCCGCGTCGAGCGAAGCTTGCGCGCCACCATGTGCTCGGCGGTGGCCCGCTCGGTCTCGGGGTCCAGCTGGTCGGCGGCTCGCCGGGCCAGCTCGTCATCGACCCCCTTGCGCCTCAGCTCAGCGGTCAGCGCCCGCCGGGCTAGGCCACGCCCGCTGTGACGCGACCGGACCCACTCGACTGCGAACGCCTCGTCGTCGACGAGGTTGACCTCCTCCATCCGGTCGAGCACGGCCTCCGCGACGTCGTCGGGGACGTTGCGCGACGCCAGCTTCTGCCGCAGCTCCGACCGTGTGCGGGCCGACACGGTCAGCTGGTTCAGCACGATCGTGCGCGCCACCGAGTAGGGGTCGGCGTCACGGTCACCCTGGGGGTCGGGTGGGACCTCGGCGCGCGGCCACCGCTCACGGGGGCCGCGCGCGGCGGTGCCGTGCGACTGCGCTGTGCTGTCGAGATGCCCTGTGTTGTCGAGAGGCGCTGTGCCGTCCACGAGATCAGAAGTCAACCGGGACCTCAGGGACCGCCGGACCCGCCGCACCCGATGGAGCGTCGAGCTGCGGGCCCACGCCCAGCTTCTCCTTGATCCTCTTCTCCAGCTCGTCGGCGAGGTCGGGGTTGTCACGCATGAACGCGCGCGCGTTCTCCTTGCCCTGGCCCAGCTGGTCGCCCTCGTACGTGTACCAGGCGCCCGACTTGCGGACGAAGCCCTGGTCGACACCCATGTCGATCAGGCCACCCTCGCGCGAGATGCCCTGGCCGTAGAGGATGTCGAACTCGGCCTGCTTGAACGGCGGGCTGACCTTGTTCTTGACAACCTTGACGCGCGTGCGGTTGCCGACCGGCTCGGTGCCGTCCTTCAGTGTCTCGATGCGGCGCACGTCGAGGCGGACCGACGAGTAGAACTTCAAAGCCTTTCCACCGGTGGTGGTCTCGGGCGAGCCGAACATCACGCCGATCTTCTCGCGCAGCTGGTTGATGAAGATCGCGGTGGTGCCCGAGTTGCTCAGCGCGCCGGTGATCTTGCGGAGTGCCTGCGACATCAGGCGGGCCTGCAGGCCGACGTGGCTGTCGCCCATCTCGCCCTCGATCTCGGCCCGCGGCACCAGGGCGGCGACCGAGTCGATCACGATGATGTCGAGCGCCCCGGAGCGGATCAGCATGTCGGCGATCTCGAGCGCCTGCTCACCGGTGTCGGGCTGGCTGACGAGGAGAGCGTCGGTGTCGACCCCGAGCTTCTGCGCGTAGTCGGGGTCGAGCGCGTGCTCGGCGTCGATGAACGCCGCGATGCCGCCGGCCTTCTGCGCGTTGGCCACCGCGTGCAGGGCGACGGTCGTCTTACCGGACGACTCCGGTCCGTAGATCTCCACCACCCGCCCGCGCGGCAGCCCGCCGATGCCGAGCGCGATGTCGAGCGCGATCGAGCCCGTCGGGATGACTTCGATGGGTACCCGCACCTCGTCGCCGAGGCGCATGACAGAGCCCTTGCCGAACTGGCGGTCGATCTGGGCGAGCGCGCTGTCGAGCGCCTTCTCGCGGTCTGCGGGAGCAGGCATGTGATCCTCCGTGTCGCCGGCCGCAGCCGGATGGTCGTCGTCAGTCGACGCTGTCGTGGTGTTGAGGACGACGCTAGGCGCCGCCTCCGACAACTCCGAGCGCCGCGCCGTCCCTGTGGACGATTCGTCACCCGTTGCTCGACCTGTGGACGACAGTACCGAACACCTGTTCGACCCGGGTGGACGTCATGTCGGCGTGTCGCCCACCCCAGCCGTCTCGGTCAGGACTCCGGAGGCGCCGACGACACGGCGGTACCGAGGTTCGTCGACGGGGTCATCGGACAGCATCCGGTACGCCAAGGCCCGCAGCATCAGCTGCCGCATCGCCCCTCGGCGCCACGGAGTCAGCGCAGCCAGGTCGGCGCCCTCCCACAGCACCGCGTCGAGCACGGTCACCGCGTCGGCCCACGCGACCGGGCGCCAGTACGGCGCCAGGTCGATCACGAACGGGACCCCCTCCCCGTCCAGCAGCAGGTTGCCGACCGGGTCACCGTTCACGAGCTGCGAGGTCACCGCGATCGGCTCGCGCGCTGCCAGCACCCGGCCCACGAGGTCGCGGGCGCCGGCGTCGAGGGCACCGGGGCCGGCTCCCTGCTCCTCAGTTCTCGCGTGGCCGCTTCCCACCTGGGGCAGCGCGTCATCCAGCGCCCACGCCGCGCGGTCGGCCCGGGCCCAGCGGTGGTCCACGGTGTCGAGCACTGCGGGCCGGCTCGGCACGGCGACCGCCAGCTCGGCGTTGAGCAGGCGTCCGACCGCCAGGAGCACGTCGAGGTCCGAGCAGTGCGTCGCGCCAGGCTCGAAACGCGTTGCGGCCCAGCCGTCCACGACCCATCGCCCGTCGCGGGTAGGCACCGGCAGGGCCAGGCGCAGGGCACGCGGGTGGCGCTCGTCCAGCCGAACCGCCAGCCGGGCCTGCACCGGCGACAGCCAGGCCATCAGATCGGCGTCACGCCCGGGTGACAGCACGAGGTCGCCGACCCGGGTGCTGCCACCCTGGCCACCGACCAGAGGTTCGGCCTCGCCCGAGGCGGCGAAGAGGTCGACGATGTGCTCGGGCACGTCCAGAGGAGGTGAGATCACTTGAGCAGCAAGCGTTCCAGCCGCCGGGCGGCGATCACGATCCCGATCAGACCCATCACCGCCAAGTACAGCACGTGCCACAGCAGACCGGCGTTGACGTTGCCCAGCATCAGGTCACGCACCAGCGAGACGCCGTGGTAGAGAGGCGTCGCCTGGACCACCCACTGCAGCGACTGCGGATACGTCGACAGCGGGTAGAAGGTAGAGGAGAAGAGGAACAGGGGTAGCACCACGAGCTGGACGTAGTCGAAGTCCTGCCACGAGCGCATGAACGTGGTCGCCGCCATCCCGACCGCGGCGAAGGCGAACCCGATCAGCGACGCCGCCGGCAGGGCCAGCAGCGACCACCACGACTCGACCAGTCCGGCGACAAGGGCAACGATGAAGAAGGCGATCGCGTAGAGCAGCCCGCGGATCAGGGCCCAGCTGATCTCACCGACGGCGATGTCGCGCGGGCCGAGAGGCGTCGCCAGCACCGCGTCGTACAGCTTGGCGAACTTCATCTTGAAGAAGATGTTGAACGTCGAGTCGAAGACGGCCCCGTTCATCGCGGAAGCTGCGAGGAGGGCCGGCGCGACGAACGTGGCGTAGGCGACCGTCGTGCCGTCGTCCAGCGTCACCGTGCCGATGAGGGTGCCCAGCCCGACGCCCAGGGAGAACAGGTAGAAGACGGGCTCGAAGAAGCCGCTGACCAGCGTCACCCAGCGTTGCCTGAACGAGAGCACGTTGCGCTCGACCAGTGCGCGAGCCATCCCGGCACCCGCGGGCATCGGCACCAGGCGCGCGATCTGGTGGGCGATCCCGCGCGGACGGGTCTCGTGCGAACGGGCAAGGGTGTCGGACGAGCCCTCGGTGACCGGGCCCATCAGCTCACCAGCCTCCGGGTCAGGATGCGGTCGGCCAGCCACAACCCGGCCGCGAGCCAGAGAGCCAGGTAGAAGGTGTGCCCGACCACCCCGGTCGTTGTCGCGGTGCCCAGCGTGAAGCCGCGCGCGAGCTCGACGCCGTGCCAGAGCGGGGTCGCCCAGGCGACCGGCTGCAGCACGGGGTGGAGCTGGTCGATCGGGAAGAACGTGCCCGAGAACAGGAACATCGGCATGATGATGAAGCGGTAGAGAGCGTTGAACCCGTCGCCCGGGTCGTCGAGATGGGCCGCGTACGCGACGATCGGAGCGGCGAAGGCGAGCCCGGTCAGCACCGCGGCAGGCAGCGCGAGCGGCGCCCACCACGACCGTGCCGTTCCCAGAGCGACTGCGACGACGAGGAACACGCCGCACACGATCGACAGGCGCACCACCATGTAGGCCATGTGCCCGAGGACGAGATGCCGCACCCGCAGCTGCGTCGCCAGCATCGCGTGGAAGGCCATGTTCCACTTCATCGCGCCCATGATCGGGTAGCTGCACTCCCCCGACGCGGTCTGCATGGCGGTCGCGGCCAGCACGCCCGGCGCGATGAAGGCGACGTACGCGGTGCCGTCGACACCGCCGTCGACCAGGGTGCCGAGGCCGAAACCCATTGCGGCGAGGTACATCACGGGTGACAGGAAGCTGCCGAAGAGCGAGCCGCGCCAGGTGCGCAGGTACTGCAGCCACCAGTAGTGGAAGACGGAGGTCGACCCGCCCCCGTCGGGCGGCAGCGGGCCGGCCCCGCCTGCCTGCGCCTCCGAGGACGTCGCCTCTGGCTGCGTCATGCTCACACCTCCCTCAGTCGATCAGGGTGCGACCGGTCAGCCTGAGGAACACGTCCTCGAGCGTCGAGCGCCGGACCAGGCTGGACAGGGGCTGCAGACCACGGTCGTGCACGGACGTCATGGCCTTGTCGCCGTTGTCGACGTACAGCAGCAGCCGGTCGGGCAGCACTTCCACCCGGTCGGCGATGCCGTCGACCTCGGCAGCGAACGGCTCGTGGTCGTCGACGGAGAACCTCAGCTCGAGCACCTCGCGTGTGGAGTGCTCCTCGATCAGGCTGCGAGGGGATCCCGCGGCGACGATGAGCCCGTGGTCCATCACGACCAGGCGATCGCAGAGCTGCTCCGCCTCGTCCATGTAGTGCGTCGTCAGGACGAGGGTCACGCCTGAGCGCTTCAGCCGGAACAGCCTGTCCCACAACGCATGTCGTGCCTGAGGATCGAGGCCGGTCGTGGGCTCGTCCAAGAGGAGGATGCGGGGCGCGTTGATGAGTGAGCGGGCGATGGTGAGGCGGCGCTTGAGGCCGCCCGACAGCGGCTCGACCCGTGACTTCGCGCGCTCGGTCAGCTGAGCGAACTCGAGCAGCTCGGCCGTGCGCTCGCGTACGAGTGCGCGCGGCAGCCCGAAGTACCGTCCGTAGATCAGCATGTTCTCCTCGACGGTGAGCTCCTCGTCGAGAGTGTCGCTCTGGGGCACCACGCCCAGCTGCGACCTGATCTGGGGGCCGTGCATGGCGGGGTCGAGTCCGAGGACGCTGAGCGACCCGCTGGAGGGCGGTGACACGCACCCGATCATGCGCATCGTCGACGACTTGCCGGCGCCGTTCGGGCCGAGGAAGCCGAAGAACTCGCCGCGCTCGACGTCCACGTCGATGCCCCGAACCGCCTCGAGGTCGCCGAAGGACTTGGTCAGGTCACGCGCGCGGATGAGCACGTCGGGTGAGCCAGGCACGTCGGCGACGCTACTCGCCGCCCCCGACACGCGGCGAACGACTTGCCCGCCCCCCTTGCTCCTCCAGCCCACACTCCCGCCGTGGCGTGCTCCTCCTGCCCACGCTTCGCGACGTGTTTCGTGTGGGTGGGAGGAGCGAGCTGCGGGCGACATGTGGGTAGGAGGAGCAAGGGTTGAGAGCGGGCGGACGGGTACCTGCGGGGTAGCCGCCGGATGAGACCCCAGGGCGACGACAGGGGCCGGACGCCGCACCTACGCTCGACAGCGATGAGCGACAACGAGGACGAGCAGGCCCACGCGGCCCAGGTGACCGAGCCGGTCATTGACACACCGACCGGCCCAGTGACCGGCCCAGTGACCGGCCCAGTGACCGGCCCAGTGACCGGCCCAGTGACCGGCCCAGTGACCGGCCCAGCGACAGACGACAGGTCAGCGGGTGGGCTCGCGCTGCCTGCCGACGCGGTCGCCGACGTCGTCGCGGGCATCACGGAGGCAGCCGTCGGACCCGTCCGCCCGCCGCCCCCATGGATGCGGTGGCCCCTGCTGTGGTGGCACCGCCTGATCGCGCTCGTCGTCGTCTTCGCCGCAGGCTTCGGACTGTTCGACGCGACGACGGCCCAGCTCGAGGCGCTCGGGATGGCGTATCTCCCGGCCGCCCTGGTGGGCGCTGCCCAGACGCTCGCGCTGGTCGCCGTGTCGATAGCACCCTTGCTGGGATGGCGGTGGCTGTGCCTGACCCTCCTGGCGGGGCAGGTGCTGATGCCCTCCAGCGAGTGGCCGTGGCCGGTCACGTCGATGGTGCTGCTGGCCCTGCTGGTCTACCTCGTCGCCAGCACCGAACCGCGGCGCGTGGGCATCGGGGTCTGGGTCCTGACCACGGCGGTGGTGCTCGTGCCGGCATGGGTGATCGGCGATCTCCCACTGCCCGTCGTCGTGGTGCTCAGCGCCGTCGTGGCTGTCCTGGTGCTGCTGGGCGACACCGTCCGCGACCGGCGCGTCGTGCGGTCGCGGCTGGAGAGCGCAACAGTCCAGCGCCGCCAGGACCTGGCGCGGCAGGCCGTTCTCGAGGAGCGGTCACACATCGCCCGTGAGCTGCACGACGTGGTCGCCCACCACATGTCGATGATCGCAGTGCAGGCCGAGGCCGCCCCGCTGCGTTACCCCGACCTCACCCCGGAGGTTGCGCAGACGTTCGTCGTGATCCGCGACGCGTCTCGCGAGGCGCTCGGCGAGATGCGCCGGGTGGTCGGCGTCCTCCGCAACGACGGAGAGGCAGCCGACCGCACGCCGATCCCGGGCACCGACCAGCTGACCGCACTCGTCGAGGCGTCGCGTCGGGCCGGCATGCCGGTGCAGCTCGTCGTGACGGGGGACGTGCGTCCGCTGCCCCCGGCCGTCGACGTGTCGGTCTACCGGGTGGTGCAGGAGGCCTTGAGCAACGCCCGACGGCATGCTCCGGGTGCCACGGTAAGCGTCGAGATCGCCTACCTGCCAGACCAACTGAGCGTGCGCGTCGTCGACGACGGCCTCGTCCGCGTGTCAGCCGGAGACTCGGCTGACTCGGACATCGACGGATGGGACGAAGCCGATGCGTGACCGCGTGCGCCGCGCCTGGCACGGCACGCTGTACCTGCTGGCAGGCCTCCCGATGGCGCTCGCTGCGGTTCCGTTGGCCGTGCTGACCACGGTCGCGATGCTGCTGACGGTCGTCCTGGTCGGCGGCGTGCTCCTCGCCATCGTCGCGCCGCTCGACCGTGCCCTTGCCGGGCTGCAGCGCAGGCGTACGGGCAGGTGGACCGGCCGCCCCGTCCCCGAGCTCTATGCCCGTACCGGCGGCACCCTCGTGACGCGAGTCGAGGCGACATTCCGTGACCCGGCCACCTGGCGAGACCTGCTCTGGCTGTGGCTGTTTGCCGTCCTCGGACTGCTCGGCGGGCTCCTCTGCTGGGTTCCGCTTCTGGCACCCCGCCTGGCAGGGCTGGTCGCAGGTCTCTCGCGCCGGCTGCTCAGCCCGACCGCACGGGCCGTGAGGCGTGCGGCCGAACGCGATCGTCACGACGCGGGCGGCCACGGGCTCGTCGGGATGAGAGAGCGGATCACCACGATCGGCGGCACGTTTCATTCCGGGCCACGCGCGGACGGTCGTGGCTTCGAGGTGCTCGTCGAGATCCCCCTGGCTGCGGTCGATTCCGTCGAGCGAGTCGACCCAGTCGACCGAGTCGACCCCGTCGATCCCGTCGATCCCGACACGACCGAGTCAGCCGAGCGAGCCGAGCGAGCTGAGCCGGCCGAGGAGGCCACGCCTGGCAGAGTGGGGGCATGACCATCCGGCTGCTGCTCGTCGACGACCAGGCGATGGTGCGGGACGGTCTCGCGGCAGTGCTGAGCAGCGCACCCGATCTCGAGGTGGTCGGGCAGGCCGGTGACGGCGCCCAGGCGGTCGAGCTGGCGAGGGTGCTGCACCCCGACGTCGTCGTGATGGACATCCGCATGCCCGTGATGGACGGCCTCGCGGCCACCCGAGAGATCGTGGCTGCCAGCGAAGGATCGGAAGGCGGCGAACCCTCGCAGGACGGCCCGAAGGTGCTGGTGCTCACCACTTTCGACCTCGACGAGTACGTCTACGAGGCGCTTGCCGCGGGTGCCAGCGGGTTCATGCTCAAGGACGCCCCGGCTGCCGACCTGATCGCTGCCGTGCGCGTCGTCGCCTCCGGCGAGGCCCTGCTCGCCCCGTCGGTGACCCGGCGGCTGATCGACGACGTCGCGCGCCGTCGCCGCACCCGTGTCGGTGCCCGGCCCGAGGCGGTCGCCGACCTGACCCCTCGAGAGCACGACGTTCTACGGCTGATCGCGCGCGGGCTCTCCAACGCCGAGATCGCGGCGGAGCTCGTGCTCGCCGAGCAGACGGTCAAGACGCATGTCGGACGCGTGCTCCTCAAGCTCGGCCTGCGTGATCGTACGCAGGCCGTCGTGTTCGCCTACCAGAACGGCCTGGTCACCGGCGTCTGACCGGCTGTCGCGGCACCTCCGTCTCGATGGGCGTCACTCCCAGGTAGCACCAACCGATACCAACGGAGCAGCACCAAGGAGCCACTGGCAGAACGGCTCTCGCGGGTGATGCCCTCTCGGCCCTCGCGTTCCTAGCGTCGTCGGCATGAACCTCACGACTCTCATCGGCGTCACCATGGCCGCCCTTCTGCTTCCCCTTCCCGCCCTGTCGGCCAGGCACGAGCCGGCCACGACACCCCTGGAGTACCGCCCCGGCGTCACGTCCGGCGTGCTCGCCGACGACCCGGCCGCCGACGGGCGACGCGTCGAGGTGGTCGGCGACCTCGCGACGGCCGACCACGTGGCCGTCCTGGTGCCGGGCGCAGACCACGACACCGCCCTCTTCCCAACGGCCGACGGCGTTCTCGGCCAGGCGCGACTACTGTTCGATGACATGGTGGCCGCCAGCGCGCAGGCCGAGGAGCCGACCGAGGTGGCAGTCGTCGCCTGGCTGGGCTACGACACCCCCGAGCGGATGGACCTGCAGGTCGCACTCTCCGACCGCGCCGTGCCGGGTGCCGCCGAGCTGGCCCGGTTCTCCCGAGTGCTGACTGACCTGGTGCCTGAGGCGGCGGACACCACCTGGCTGTGCCACAGCTACGGCACGGTCGTCTGCGGACGGGCCCTGCGTGACCACGACCCTGTCGACCCGGACGCCGTGGTGCTGCTGGCCTCGGCAGGTACCGATGCCCGACGGGTCGCCGACCTCGACACCACGGCCGAGGTGTGGGCGGCGCGCACCACGGACGACCCGGTGAGGCTCGTCCCGAACGTGCGCGTGCTCGGCTTCGGCCACGGTCGAGACCCGCTCGACCCCGAGTTCGGCGCCACCGCATTCGATCTCGGCTCGGCCCGCGGACACAGCGGGTACTACACACATCCGGACGCGATCGCCGTCCTCTCGTCGCTCGTCCGCACGGGTGAGCCGACTGAGGCGTCCCGTGGCGAGCAAAGCGTGAAGACTTCGGCGTCACTGCGGCACCAAAGTCTTCGCGCGTCAGCGTCCGCCACCCTGCTCGGCGCTGGTGACCGGTGAAGGCGATCACGCGCGCAGCCGAGCGGCTCGACGCCAGCACTCCCCCCGACCGCGACCGAGCCGTCGACGGCCTCCGCGCACTGGCGCTGACCGGCGTCGTCGTCGGGCACTGGTTGGTCGGGGGGCTGATGGTGAGCGCGGACGGGCTGGTGATCACCAGCCCACTCGCGGCGATGTCCTGGCTGTCGCCGGCGTCATGGATCCTGCAGATGCTGGGGCTGTTCTTCCTCGTCGGGGGACGGGTGGCAGCGCTGGGGTGGAACCGCACGCGTGATCGGGCACGCGAGGCGGCACTGGTCAACGGATCCGACCCCGCGGAGTCGGCCGTCTACCGCCAGTGGTTGCGCGCCCGCCTGACACGCCTCACGCGTCCGGTGATTGCCGTTGTCGTTGTCGGCGCCGCGCTGCTGCCGGTGCTCTCCGTGATGGGGGTGCCGAACCGCACGCTGCTCAGCGCCGTGACCCTGGTCGTGCAACCCCTGTGGTTCGTGGCCGTCTACCTCGGCGTGACCGCCCTGACCCGTGCGCTCGTCGCAGCCGACCGTCGATGGGGACTGTGGGCTTGCGTTCCCGGTGTGCTGGTGGTTGCCGCCGTCGATCTGGCGCGCTACGGCCCCTGGGCCGACCAGGTGCCGGACGGCATCGCCTGGCTGACCGTGCTGCCCGGCTACGGCATCGGCTACCAGCTCGGGATCGCCTGGGCCGCAGGTCGTTTCGACCGCCTCGCGTCTGCCTGGCTGCTCGCAGGAGCGGGGGCGGCGCTGTTCGCCGTGCTCGTGACCGTGGGTGGTTACCCGTCCAGCATGGTGGGCGTGCCCGGTGAGGTGCGGGGCAACGCGCACCCGCCGTCGCTGCTGGTGGTGGCACTTGCGGCGGCACAGTGCGGCGTCGCCATCACGGCACATGGGCGCGTGCAGCAGCTGCTGAGGCGGCGCGTGCTCTGGGCGGGCGTCGTGGCGGTGAACCTGGCGGCCCTCAGCATCCTGTGCTGGCACCAGGTCGCCGCGCTGATCCCGTCGGTGACTGCCGCACAGGCGGGCTGGGTGGTCCCGGGCCTCACAGACGCGCCTGACTCCCCCGGCTGGCTGCTCGCTCGGTTCGCCTGGTTCCCGCTGCTCCTGCTGCTCCTGGTCGTGCTCTGCCGCCTCGTGCGCCCCTTCGAGTCGGGTCGCCCGTCGGACGCGCTGCGCCCGTTCAGGCGGCTGCGCCCAGCGGCGCCGTCGGTCCCGTCCGAGCAGCCCTCAGCATCAGGAACAACACCGGCACCAGCAGCACACCCGCCGAGACGCTGAGCCAGGTGAAGCCGCCCAGCTCGAGGACGGGCCCCGACAGCACCCCCGCCGCCGCCGCGCAGATGCCGATGACCAGGTCGCCCGCGCCCTGCACCGAGGTGCGGATCTCCTCCGGGACGGACGCAGACATCAGCGACGACCCGGCCACGAGGCAGGCGCTCCAGCCGACCCCGAGCAGCCCCAGCGCCACTGCGACCTGGCCGTGGTCGGCAGCGCCAGCGGTGGCTGCAGTGGCCAGCGAGGCCGCGAGCACCGCGGTGCCGACCCCGATCACGGTCACGGGGCCGAACCGGTCAACGCCCCAGCCGAAGATCGGGCTCAGCGCGTACATGCCGGCGATGTGCAGGCTGATCACCAGGCCGATCACCTGCAGGCTCGCGTGCCCGGCTCCGAGGTGCACCGGTGTCATCACCATCACCCCGACCATCACGGAGTGTCCCCCGGCGGTGGCGACCAGCCCGAGCAGCGCGCGCGGGATGGCGACCACCTGGCGCAGGACAGCCCACGTCCCTTGCCCCGAGTCGGGCCCCCGGAGCGGCGAATCGCCGGCAATTGGCCCCGGGTCGGCCCCCTGGAGCGGCGAATAGCCCGCGATTCGCCCAGGCTCGGAGGGCTCGGAGGAGGTGGGTAGTGGCTGGGCCCCGGGCGGTGGCGGGACCGTCGCGCGCGAAAGCCCCAGCAAGACGACCACGGCCGCCGCAACGAACGCGACCATCGAGAACAGGTACGGCCCCGACAGGGGCGGCACGCCGAACTGGCCCCCCAGCGTCCCACCAGCCGACGAGAGGTTCGGGCCGGCGATCGAGCCGATCGTGGTCGCCCAGACGACGATCGACAGTGCTCGGCCGCGACGGTCGGCTGCCACCCCATCGGTCGCGGCGTAGCGCGCCTGCATGCCGGCCGCCGTGCCACCCCCGAACAGGCAGATCGCGACGAGCAGCAGCCAGAACTGGTCGGCCACAGCCGCGAGCACGGCGAGTACCGCGCCGACGAAACCGAGCCCGTAGCCCGCGGAGAGGGCCACGCCCCGACCCCTGTCGCGGGCCAGGTTCGCCAGCGGCACCGCCAGCAGTGCCCCGCCCAGCACGCCCGCGGTCTGCGCCAGACCTGACAACGAGGTGGACCCCGAGACCTCTTGCGCGAGAAGCCCTCCGACCGCGATGCCGCTGGCCACGCCGACCCCACCCAGCACCTGTCCGGCGACGAGCACGCCCACGCGGCGCCGCTCACCTCGGGCGGCCGCCTTGGTCGTGCCAGCGCGGCTCGTCACCACTTCCTTCTCGGCGTCGATGACTGGCCGCCCTATGCCGGCGTGACGTCGGTGAATGCGCCTGAGCGGAAGGCGTCGACGAAGAGGACGTGGTCGGTGCGCACCTGCTCAGCGTAGGCATGCGCGAACTCGGTCGTGTGCCGCACCCACTCGTCGGCGCGGTCGTCGACACAGCCCGCGACGACGTCCTCGACGCTGGCGTCGACCAGGCCGTGGTCGGAGTCGTCGTCGGCAACGCAGTGGACCTTCGCGGTGGCGCGGCCGAGCTGGTCGACGAGCTCGACCATCTGCTCGGGGTCGGCGAGCTGGCCCCAGTCGAGGTCGGCCTCGTACGGCGAGTACTCGGCGACGACGAACCCCGTCCGCTCGCCGGATGCGCCGGTCAGGTCGGTCCAGCCGAGGAACCGGTCGGCGTGCGCCTGCAGCGCTCGCTGGCTGACCGCCGTGCGGTGACCGTGGTGCTCGAAGAAGTCGCGGACGCGCTCGTCGTCCACGACCCGGCTGGGTGCGGCCACGTTGCCCTGCTTGACCGTGAGCACCACGTCGTTGTCGAGGGCCTGAGTGAAGCCCTCGATCAGCACGTTGTACGCAGGCAGCCCGGCGCTGCCGATGCCGAAGCCCGACCGGCCGACGACGTCGAGCACGTCGTAGGTGACCCCGTCGTTGCGCTTGGCCGAGGGGATGGTGTCCAGGTAGCGGGTGAAGGCGTCGACCACCTCGTCGCGCTCGCCGTCGTCGAGCCGCCGCACTCCGGGGCCGTCGGAGAAGTGCCGAGCGAAGTCCTCGACCACCGTCACACGTGTCAGCAGGTCGACCCGCGTCATGAGCTTGGCGGCGTGCAGCGAGTCGAGCACCGCGCCCGACGCCGTGTGCAGGGTGAGCGCCCAGCTGGTGTCGTCGTCCACCTCGCGGTAGTGCTTCACCTGGTCGAGGTACGACCGCAGGTACGTCTCGATCAGCTGGTCGATCACCTCGTCGGGCAACGCCTTCTGCCAGCACATCACCGCGAGGCTGGCGCAGAAGCGCATCGGGTCCCACGTCCAGTGGCCGAGGTAGGCCTCGTCGAAGTCGTTGACGTCGAACACGAGTCGGCCGCCGGCGTCCATGTAGGTGCCGAAGTTCTCGGCGTGCAGGTCGCCCTGGATCCAGACGCGACGGCCCTGGTCGTCGAGCCACTCGTCGTCGGCTCCGGCGAAGAGGCCGTCCGGCCCGAGGTCGGCGTAGAACAGGCAGGCGGTGCCGCGGTAGAACGCGAAGGGGTCGCGGGCCATCGTGCGGAACTTGGACCGGAACGCCAGCGGATTGGCGACCATCAGGGGCGCGAAGGCCTCGGTCAGCGTGTCGACGACCACTCGGGTGCGGTCGTCGCGCGCGGCGCCTCTCCGCTCACGCCGGCTCACACCGGCTCACCTGCCGGTCCCCTCGGCGCGCGCCGTTCTGTCGGGCGTGGACTTGGCGGAACGGTCTATGCCCCAGTGCCTCTCGGGCGGGACGGACATCGCCACGCACACGGCCTGCCAGACCTCGCGGGGCTGCACGCCGTCGGCCAGAGCCGTCTCGACGGTGTGGCCACGCAGGGTAGGCAGGGTCTGGTCGCGGGCCACGGACCGGGAGTAGCCCGGGCCGAACTCGTCGTCCATCAGCTGCCAGAAGAGGCTGTGTCGCACGTGGCCCAGGGTGCCACGTCCAAACTGTCGGTGCCGCGGGGCACAATCAGGCGCGTGAGCCCAGGAGGCACCGCGGAGCCGGCCGGGGTGCTGGACCGCTTCTCGGAGCCGACCAGCACCTGGTTCCGTACCGCCTTCACGGCGCCGACGGCAGCCCAGCTCGGAGCGTGGGAGTCGATCAGCGCCGACCAGCACACCCTGGTGGTGGCGCCGACCGGCTCGGGCAAGACGCTGTCGGCGTTCCTCTGGGCGATCGACCGCCTGGCCGGCTCACCCGTGCCGGCCGAGCCGAGCCGACGCTGCAGGGTGCTCTACGTATCGCCCCTCAAGGCCCTCGCCAGCGACGTCGAGCGCAACCTCAGGTCGCCGCTGACCGGCATCGGCCACGAGTGCCGGCGCCTCGGCTTGCCGGTGCCCGACATCACGGTCGCCCAGCGCACCGGTGACACGCCGGCATCGGAGCGCCGGGCCTTCCAGCGCACGCCGCCCGACGTGCTGATCACGACGCCCGAGTCGCTCTTCCTGCTGCTGACCTCGCGCGCCAGGGAGCAGTTGGTCGGCGTCGACACCGTGATCATCGACGAGGTGCATGCAGTCGCCGGCACCAAACGCGGTGCGCACCTGGCGATTTCGCTGGAACGCCTCGACGCGTTGCTCGACCGTCCGGCTCAGAGGATCGGTCTGTCGGCCACGGTGCGTCCGCCGGAGGAGGTGCTGCGCTTCCTGACCGGCGTTCGCGCGCCCGGTGCGGGCGGACGGCGTGCCGTCGTGGTGCAGCCGCCGTCCGAGAAGGAGTTCGACCTGCGGGTGGTCGTGCCGGTACCCGACCTGGGGGACCTCGGCAGCGGAGGCGCCGACCCACGCGGCCTGTCGCCAGAAGCCGACCTCTCCGGCAACGCCGCCGGCGCGCCACCCTCGGCCTCGATCTGGCCGCACGTCGAGGAGCGGGTGGTCGATCTCGTTGCGCCCGTGGACGGCACGCCGCACCGCTCGTCGCTCGTCTTCACCAACTCGCGCCGGCTGGCGGAGCGCCTGACAGCCCGCCTGAACGAGACCTGGGCCGAGCGGCTCGAGGAGGCGGCGGGGCTTCTCCCGTCGAACGATGGGTCAGCGAAGCGAACACCCGCCGAGATGATGGCTCAGGCGGGCACGTCTGCGGGCGCCCCAGCCCTCCTGGCCCGCGCGCACCACGGGTCAGTGAGCAAGGAGCAGCGTGCACTGATCGAGGAGGACCTCAAGACGGGACGGCTGCCCACCGTCGTCGCGACGTCGTCGCTCGAGCTGGGCATCGACATGGGCGCCATCGACCTCGTGATCCAGGTCGAGTCGCCACCGAGCGTGGCGAGCGGGCTGCAGCGTGTCGGTCGGGCCGGGCACCAGGTAGGCGCCGTCAGCCGCGGGGTCGTGTTCCCCAAGTACCGCTCCGACCTGGTGACCAGTGCCGTTGTGACACAACGGATGCGGGACGGTCAGATCGAGTCGCTCCGCGTCCTCACGAACCCGCTCGACGTGCTGGCTCAGCAGATCGTCGCGATGACCGCGCTGGACGACTGGCAGGCCGACGAGCTGTTCGACCTGGTGCGCCGGGCGGCACCGTTCTCGACACTCACCCGGCCCATCCTCGACGCCGTGCTCGACATGCTCGCGGGCCGCTACCCCAGCGAGGAGTTCGCCGAGCTGCGGCCGCGGATCGTCTGGGACCGTGTCGGTGGCGTGCTGTCGTCACGACCCGGCGCTCAGCGGCTCGCCGTCACCAGCGGCGGCACGATCCCCGACCGCGGCCTGTACGGGGTCTTCCTCGCCGGCGATGCCGGTGGCTCCGGACCCGATGCGGCCACGCGCCCCAGCAGCCGGCAGGGAGGACGTCGCGTCGGCGAGCTCGACGAGGAGATGGTCTACGAGTCGCGCGTCGGTGACGTCTTCACCCTGGGCGCCTCGACCTGGCGGATCGTCGAGATCACCCACGACCAGGTGCTGGTCATCCCCGCTCCGGGCCAGCCCGGCAAGCTGCCGTTCTGGCACGGCGACAGCATCGGCCGTCCGGTCGAGCTGGGGCGTGCGGTCGGCGCCTTCGTCCGCGAGATCGACGCGCTCGACGACGACGCTGCACGCGCCCGCCTCAACGGGGCCGGGCTCGACACCTGGGCGGCCGACAACCTGATCGGCTACCTGCGCGAGCAGCGGGCTGCCACCGGGCACCTGCCTGACGACCGCACGATCCTGGTCGAGCGGTTCCGAGACGAGCTCGGCGACTGGCGGGTAGTCGTGCACTCGCCCTTCGGCGCGCAGGTGCACGCGCCCTGGGCGATGGCGCTGGCCGGTTCGCTGCGCGAGGCCTACGGGCTCGACGTGCAGGCCATGCCGGCCGACGACGGAATCGTGCTGCGCATGCCCGACCTCGATGCCGGACCCTGGGACGGGGACGGGGGGCCGCCGAGCCGCGAGGGCAGCCCGCAGGTGCTCGAGCACCTCGTCATCGCGCCCGAGGAAGTTGCCGACCGGGTGACAGAGCAGCTCGGTGGCTCGGCGCTGTTCGCCAGCCGGTTCCGCGAGTGCGCGGCTCGGTCACTGCTGCTTCCAAGGCGCCGACCCGACAAGCGACAACCGTTGTGGCAGCAGCGACAGCGCGCGGCGCAGCTGCTCCAGGTCGCATCACAGTTCCCGTCGTTCCCCGTGATCCTCGAGACCGTGCGCGAGTGCCTGCAGGACGTTTTCGACGTGCCGGGCCTGCAGACGCTGATGCGCGACCTGGGGTCGGGGGCGGTGCAGCTGGTCGAGGTCACTACGGAGCAGCCGTCGCCCTTCGCGCGGTCCCTGCTCTTCGGGTACGTGGCCCAGTTCCTCTACGAGGGCGACTCGCCGCTGGCCGAGCGCCGGGCGGCCGCGCTCGCGCTCGACCCCGACCTGCTGGCCGAGCTCCTGGGTCGCGACGGCGCCGACGGCACGAGACTGGCCGACCTGCTCGACCCCGAGCAGGTCGTGCGGACCCACCGCGAGCTGCAGCACCTCGTCAGTGGACGGCGTGCCCGCCACACCGAGGACATGGCCGACCTGCTGCGGGTGCTGGGGCCCCTGTCCGCCGACGAGGCACTGGCCCGCAGCACTGCTGACGACCTGCAGACGGCCTGCGCCTGGCTCGGTGAGCTGGTCGTGGCGCGGCGGGCGATCGAGGTCGTCGTCGCGGGCGAACGCCGTTGGGCTGCAGTGGAAGACGCCGCGCGGCTGCGCGACGGCCTGGGTACCGCCCTACCCGTCGGGTTGCCGCTGGCGTTCACCGAGCCGGTCGCCGACCCGGTGACCGACCTGGTCTCGCGGTTCGCGCGCACCCACGTCCCCTTCACGGCCCTGCAGGTCGCCCGCCGGTTCGGGCTGGGTGTCGCGGTCGTCGAGCAGGTGCTCGCGGCACTGGTGAGTCGCGGCCGACTCACCACCGGCGAGCTGTTGCCTGACGCGACACACGGCCGCCTGGGCGACGACCCCGAGGCCGATTCCGACGTCGACCCCAACGAGGCAGCGCAATCGCCAGAGCTCGACGAGGTGCTGGGGGGCCCAGCCGGCCGCGCGCCCCGGCAGTACTGCGACGCCGAGGTGCTGCGGGTACTGCGCCGCCGCTCGCTCGCAGCGCTGAGGGCCGAGGTCGAGCCGGTGCCGACGGCCGAGCTGGCCCGGTTCCTGCCCGCATGGCAGCACGTCGGTGGCCGCCTGCGTGGCGTCGAGGGAGTGCTGCGGGTGGCCGAGCAGCTGTGCGGCGTGGTGCTGCCGGCGAGCGCGCTCGAGTCACTGGTGCTGCCGGCGCGGGTGCAGGGGTACTCCCCCGCGATGCTCGACGAGCTGACCAGCAGTGGCGAGGTGCTCTGGTGCGGTCACGGCGCCCTGCCCGGCGACGACGGCTGGGTCTCGCTCCACATGCCCGACACGGCGCATCTCACGCTGCCCATTCCCGATGCGGAAGAGGCTGCGGCAGTGGCGCTCTCACCCGATGGGCTCCCGGCACAGGTGCTCGAGGCGCTGAGCGGAGGTGGCGCGTACTTCTTCCGCCACCTGGTCGAGCACCTGGGCACAGGCGACACCGGCGCCGTCGCCGAAGCCCTCTGGCAGCTGGTCTGGGCCGGTCGGGTCTCCGGCGACACCCTCGCTCCGCTGAGAGCACGCCTGCAGGGCGGACGGACGGCGCACCGCCCACGTCGTTCCGTGCCGCGGGCGAGGTACGGAACGGCTGTGCGCCCCGGACGGCTGGGACGCCCCGGGGCGTTCACAGAGCCTCGGTCGGCGCCCCCGACGGTGGCCGGCAGGTGGGCATTGCTGCCCGAGGTCGAGACCGATCCGACCGCCCGCGCAACGCTGGACGCCGAGCTGCTGCTGGAGCGGTACGGCGTCGTGACGCGCGGCAGCGTCGTCGCCGAGGGACGCCCAGGAGGGTTCGCGGCCAGCTACCGGGTGCTCTCGGCGATGGAGGAGGCCGGACGCGTGCGCCGCGGCTACTTCGTCGAGGCGCTGGGAGCGGCGCAGTTCGCCACCACGGCAGCCGTCGACCGACTGAGGGCGTCGGGCGCACCGCAGGACAGGACGGTGGTGCTGGCCGCCACCGACCCGGCGAACCCGTTCGGCGCCGCACTCGACTGGCCCCCGGTGGAGGGCACCCACCGACCGGCGCGCAAGGCAGGCGCCCTCGTGGTGCTGCGCGGCACCGACCCGGTGCTCTGGGCCGAGCGAGGTGGACGGACGCTTCTCACCTGGACCGACGACCCAGACGTGTTGCGTTCCGCCGCAGAGGTTCTGGCCACGGCTGTCCGCTCGGGGTCGCTCGGGCAGCTGACCGTGACGAGCTCCGACGGTGACGAGCTGGTGGGTGTCGGGCCCGACCACCCGCTTGCGTCGGCCCTTCTAGAGGCGGGCTTCCATCCGTCCCCGCGGGGCCTGCGACTGCGTCGCTGACGACGATCTGCCCGCTAGCTGTCGCTCCTGCGGAACTGCGGACGGCTCGGGTCGCCCTCCGGGGCCGTGTCGGCGATGACGCGGTCGCGCCCGGCGTTCTTGGCGGCGTACAGGTTGTGGTCGGCACGGGCGAGTAGTCCCGCCTGGCTGAGCCTGTCGTTCGCGGTCGCTGCGCCGATGCTCACCGTGACGGTCAGGTCGGGCGTCAGCCCGCGCCAGTCGTGGGAGCGCACCGCCTGCCGAAGCTCTTCGAGCCGCCGCACGGCGTCAGCGGGCCGTGTCGCCGGCAGGACCAGCAGGAACTCCTCGCCACCCATCCGGGCCGCGAAACCTCTCTCGTCCCCGGTGTCCAGGCTGCTCGCCGCGGCCGCCAGCAGCCGCGCGACCACGATCAGCACCTGGTCGCCGACGTCGTGGGAGAAGGTGTCGTTGATGCGCTTGAAGCGGTCCAGGTCGACCAGAGCCACGACGAGCGGGACGGCACCGCCCTGCGCGTCGGGATCCAGCAGGACGGGCAGCTGCTCGTCGACGTACCTCCTGTTGTAGAGCCCGGTCAGCTGGTCGTGGAGCGCCTGCTCCCGGAAGCGGTGCGCGTCCTGCCTGGCTTCGGCCGTCTCGAACATCGCGTGCCTCGTCTGTGCCTGCGAGTCGCGCTCGCGGGACAGCGCCGCCTGCTCCTCGGAGTGGAAGACCTTGTGAACCTCGAAGGCCTCCTTGAAATGTCCTGCAGCCGCGTGCATCTCGGCCTGCTCCTGCAGCACCCGCAGCTGCACGTCGGCCAGGTTGCGCTCGTCGCAGACCTGTTCGCACTGGTCCAGGTTGGCCTGCGCCTGGCTCAGACTCCCTTGCAGGCGCTGGGCCTCAGCGAGCGTGAGCAGCATCTCGGCGAGGGAGTCGGCCTCCTGCGCGCCGCCCGAGTAGTAGATGTCCAGGCTCTCCCGCATCGTCTGCTCCGCCTCGGCGAAGCGGCCGAGGCCGATCTGGACCCGGGCGAACGTGTCCATGAAGCCCGCCACGACCTCCGAGCCTTGGCCGGCCGAGAGCAATCGCAGCTGCTCGACCACAGCCCCCGCCCGGTCGAAGTGCCCGGCGTCGTACTCGGTGTAGGCGAGGTTGTTGAGGACGCGCAGGCGCAGCCGCAGATCACCCAGCGCCACCGCGATCTCCAGGGCGCTGTCGTAGCGCTCGCGCGCAGCCTGGAACGACCCCGCCCAGCCCAGCTGGTCGGCCAGTGTCGTCAGGTGCAGCGCTCGGACCTTCGGCGATGTGTCGTCGTCGAGGAGCTCGACGCCGAGCAGCGCATGCTCCAGGCTCGTCGCCGTCTCACCGAGGTTGTGGTAGGTGGTGGCGAGCAGTCGGTGACTCCGGGCGAGCAGTGGCCGGTGGTCGTGATCCGTCGCCCACCGGTTGACGTCCCATGCCATCCTCGCGCCGGTGGCCACCTCGCCGACGCGGTCCCACATGTCCGACTGCACGAGCTGGGCGCGCATCGCCAGCTCGACGTCACCGAGTGCCGTGGCCGCAAGCTCGAGCTCCACCGCGGCGTCGAGAGCCTCTGTCGCGTCGTGCTGCGGTTCCAGCTCCAGTGGCTGAAGGGCCGCGTGCAGCTCGTCGGCCGACCGAGGTGCGGGCACGCTGACGCCTGGCCCGGCCGATGGCTCGACCGCGACCGAGCCTGCTGGCCGGGCGACGTCCATGGCTCCCCTATCGGCACGTCCACGGCTGTGCGTGAGCAGATCGGGCTGGCCAGCTCGTCACACGTGTGCGCGAGACTGGGGCGGTGCCCGAGGGAGACGTCGTGTACCGGGCCGCGACCCGGCTGAACGCCGCGCTCGCGGGAGCGGTGTTGACCGGCAGCGACCTTCGATGGCCGAGCCTGGCGACCGTCGACCTGACCGGGCGCCCGCTGGTCGAGGTGGTCAGCGCCGGCAAGCACCTGCTGATGAGGCTCGGCGCACTACCGTCCGACAGCACCGACAGAGCCAGACGGCGGGAGGACGGCGAACCGCTCACGCTGCACAGCCACCTGCGGATGGAGGGGTCGTGGTACCTGCACCGGCCCGGCGAGACGTTCACGGCTCGCTCGGCCGAGGGCGTGCGCGCCGTCCTGACGACACCTGACTGGGTGGCTGTGGGTCATCGGCTGGGGATGCTCGACCTGGTCCTGACGTCCAGAGAACACGAGCTCGTCGGGCATCTCGGGCCTGACGTGCTCGGGTCTGGGTGGCTCGACGGCGGTGCCGACACGGCCGTCCGCAACTTGCTGGCCGACCCCGAGCGAGCGGTGGGCGAGGCCCTGCTCGACCAGCGGGTACTGGCAGGCGTCGGCACGTTCTACATGGCCGAGGTCTTGTTCCTGCTCGGCCTCAGTCCCTGGACGCCCGTCCGCGAGGTGCCGGACCTGGGCCGCCTGGTCGAACTCGTGCACCGGCTGCTCGAGCAGGGGGCCTCACGTGGGATCCAGGTCACGACGGGGGACCGCAGCCCGGGACGGACGAACTACGTGCACGCCCGCGCCGGACGCCCGTGTCTTCGCTGCGGCGAGCGGGTGCGGGTCGAGATGATCGGCCAGGCCCCACAGGACCGCACGGCATTCTTCTGTGCTCGTTGTCAGAGCGGCCCGCACCCTGAGCCGAGCCCGGCGAGCCGGACGGTCAGCCAACCCCGACGAGGTCGCCGTTCACCTGGTCCGTGATCTCCGGCGGGATGGTGTCAGGGACGCTGACGCCCTCAGCAACGGCCACACGCTCGCTGACCTCGCGCAGGACGACCGAGAGCGGCATCTCGAGAGCGCCGCAGATCGAGCCGAGCAGCTCTGACGACGCTTCCTTCTGGCCACGCTCGACCTCGGACAGGTAGCCGAGGGAGACCCGTGCGACGCCCGACACCTCGCGTAGGGTGCGGCCCTGTCGCTGGCGCGCGTCGCGCAGCACGTCGCCGATCTCTCGGCGCAGGATGACGACCATCTTCGGGCCCCCCTTCTGCGGTCTCGGTGTTGCCGGCTCGCCTGGTGTCTTTGCGGTACTTGGTCTGGTGATCCCACCGTACCCCCGTGCGCGCAAGGTGCGCTCACCTGTACTGGCCCTCTCGCCCTGTCGGTGCATGGTCACCCCTCATCGCCTGGTCCTGTGGACAACTCCCCGGCGGCGCCCGGTGTTCCGGCCTGCGTCCCCTTGGAACGCGAGGGGGCCCTCGTCCGAGCGATCCGGACGAGGGCCCACCCCCGAGCTCATGCGGTCATTCTCAGGCGGACGGCGTCACGGGCGCCCGAACTTCAGGGTGTAGTTGCCCGAGCCGCTGTAGGCGAAGACGGCCCAGCGGTACTGGCCGGCCGTCCCGTTGTAGGCGACGTTCTCGGTGGACGTGGAGCCTTCACCGGCGGCCACCTCGACCCAGGCGAAGCCGTTCCACTTGTCGAGGTACAGGTCGAAGTCGGTGCCACTCGGCCCGGTCAGGCAGCCGGTCAGCCTGGCTGTGGCCGTGGTGGTGAAGCTGACCGCGACCCTCTCGGTGCGAGACGTGATGCTGCCGGTCGTGGTCTCGTCGCAGTCACCGCCGGGGGGCGGCTCGGTGCCACCACCGGTGAGCGGCGAGTACAGCAGCCGGTTCGGCGAGCCGCTGCCCGGGTTCGTCACCTTGTTCGGGGTGGCGGTGCTCGTGATCGCGTTCGTCACCGTGGCGGCTGATGCCCCCGGGTTGCCCTGCAGGTAGAGGGCCGCGACGCCGGCCACGTGCGGGCTGGCCATCGACGTACCCGAGATCGTGTTCGTGGCACTGGTCGAGGTGTACCAGGCCGAGGTGATGTTGCTGCCCGGTGCGAACACGTCCACGCAGCTGCCGTAGTTCGAGAACGACGATCGTGCGTCGGTGTTGGTCGTCGCTCCGGTCGTGATCGCCGACGGGGCGCGGGCGGGCGAGGAGTTGCACGCGTTCCCATTGTCGTTACCCGCCGCCACGGCGACGGTCACGCCGGCCGCAGTCATGCGGGCCACCGCTGAGTCCGTGGCCGAGGAAGCGCCCCCGCCGAGGCTCATGTTGGCGACGGTGGGGCCGGTGCGGTTGGTGGCCACGTAGTCCATACCAGCGATGACGCCGGTGGTGGTGCCGGACCCGTTGCAGCCGAGGACGCGGACGGCGTACAGGGTGACGTTCTTGGCCACGCCGTACGTGGTGCCGCCGACGGTGCCCGCGACGTGCGTGCCGTGCCCGTTGCAGTCGGTGGAGCCGCGGCCGTCGTTGATGGCCGTGAATCCGTGCTGGGCTCGTCCGCCGAACTGGTTGTGCGTCGTCAGGATGCCGGTGTCGATGATCCACGCGTCCACGCCTGCACCCGTCGGGGTGTAGATGTACGTCGTGTTCAGCGGGAGATCACGCTGGTCGATGCGGTCGAGGCCCCAGGTTGCATTGTTCTGGGTGGTGTCGATGCTGACCGTCTGGTCCTGCTCGACGTAGGCGACGGCGGGGTCCTGTCGCACCTTCGTGAGCTGTTCTGCGGTCAGCTTGGCGGAGTAGCCCTTGAGACTCGTGTACTCACGCTCGACCTTGCCGCCGTGTGCGTTGGCGCGGTCGGCCGCCTGGGCCGTCTGCGTGGAGGTGGTGCCGTCCTTCAGGACGACGATGTAGCTGCCTTCGATGGCTTTGCTCTGGTCGACCTTGGCCATCGGAGCCTGTGACGGCGACCCGGTTGCCGCCACCGCTGTCTGCGCCACACTCGTGGTGAGGGCGACCGCGGCCATCAACCCGACCGTCAGGGCGCCCTTGCGCAACGTGCTGGTCACATACTTCTCCTTCATCCGCCAGCACCCCGTGAGACCCCATGATCTCCCTGGCTGACGTGAACGTAAGCCACCATTTGTCCGTTGAGAACCTTTCGGGCCCATCGGGCTACAACGACGAGGGTTTTCCCTTTCGCGAGTCACTACGAGTGAGTCGCGCTCACCCGATCGAGGCGCTCGAGCGCCAGAGTGATCACAGCTTCGGCAGCACCTCGACGGACGGTCGCGCGGTCTCCAGCTAGCTGGAGGCGGCGCACCTGAGTGCCTCCGTCGTCGGCCACGGCCACCACGACCGTCCCGGCGGGGACGCCCTCATGCGGCCCGGGTCCGGCGACACCCGTCGTCGACAGCCCGAGCTCTGCGCCCAGCCGGCTGCGTGCACCCTCAGCCATCTGCGTCGCGACGCTCTCGTGAACGGGCCCCTCCGCCTCGAGCAAGGCCGCGTCCACGCCGAGTAGGGCGGTCTTGACGTCGGTCGCGTACGCCACGACTCCACCGCGCAGCACGGCCGACACCCCCGGCACCTCGGCCAGCGAGGCACAGACCATGCCGGCGGTCAGTGACTCGGCGACGGCAAGAGTCGTGCCGGACGAGATGGCCAGCGCCGCGAGCCGCCCGGCGGGCGTACCGATCTGGTCGTCGCTCACGGCAGACCCCTCACGGCCCAGGGCTCAGACCCGGCCGTCGGCGGCGGCCTGCTTGGCCGCCGTGCGCGCGCTGCCACGGCGCAGCCGGACCGCCTGCACGACGTAGTCGACCCCCGTGACGACGGTGACCAGCAAGGCCGCCGCGACCACCAGCCAGGCGACGGCGGCGACCCAGTCCGGCATCCACAGCTCGGTCGGGAAGACCAGCATCGAGATCGCGACGGACTGCAGCACGGTCTTCAGCTTGCCGCCGTGCGACGCGGGCATCACCCCGTGGCGGATCACGACGAAGCGCAGCAGCGTGATGCCCAGCTCGCGCGCGAGGATCGTGACCGTCACCCACCACGGCAGCAGACCCAGCACCGAGAGCAGCACGAAAGCCGTTCCGATCAGTGCCTTGTCGGCGATCGGGTCGGCGACCTTGCCGAAGTCGGTGACCAGGTTCTGGCGCCTCGCCAGCTCACCGTCGACGCGGTCGGTCGCGATCGCGACCAGGAAGACGCCCAGGGCGGCCAGCCGCCAGCCGGGGTCCTGGCCCGCGTCGTGAACGAGCAGCAGCCCGAAGAGGGGAACCAGCAGGATGCGCCCGACCGTCAGGGCGTTCGGCACGTTCCAGTTGCTCGGACGGCTCACCGTGGGGACCGCTCGGCCGCGCTCGCTGGTTCTCGGACGACGTCCGCGACATCTGTGGCCACCAGGTCGACACCCTCGCTGGCGGTGACGACGGCGGTCACGAGAGCCCCGACCTCGGCAGGGGTGTCCAGTGGCCCTGTGGTCAACGTCGTCGTGCCGTCGACATCCGGACCCTGGTGCGCTGCACGGCCGACCGCACGTCCGTCGTCGTCGATCTCCTCGACGAGCACCACCACCCGGTCGCCGACCCTATCCTCGGCCCGCTGGGCGACCAGCTCCTCGACGAGCGCCACCGTGCTCGACACCCGCGCAGCGACGGTCGCCTCGTCGTGGTGGCCGTCGAGGTCCGCCGCCTCCGTGCCGTCCTCGTCCGAGTAACCGAAGACCCCGACCACGTCGAGCCGGGCACGCGTGAGGAAGTCGTGCAGCGTGTCGAGGTCGGCCTCGGTCTCGCCGGGGAACCCGACGATGACGTTGGAGCGGATGCCAGCCTCGGGTGCGAGGGTGCGGACACGCTCGACCAGGTCGAGGAACGCCTCGGTGTCGCCGAACCGGCGCATCCGCCGCAGCACCTCTGGTGCGCTGTGCTGGAACGACAGGTCGAAGTACGGCACGACACCCTCGGTGCCGGCGATGACCTCCAGCAGCCCCGGACGCACCTCGGCCGGCTGCAGGTACGAGACCCGCACGCGCTCAACGCCTTCCACGGCGGCGAGCTCCGGCAAAAGCGTCTCGAGCAACCTGATGTCGCCGAGGTCCTTGCCGTAGCTGGTGGAGTTCTCGCTGACCAGGAACAGCTCGCGCACGCCCTGGTCTGCCAGCCAGCGCGCCTCGTCGAGGACCTCGGCCGGGCGGCGCGACAGGAACGAGCCGCGGAAGGCCGGGATGGCACAGAACGTGCAGCGCCGGTCGCAGCCGGAGGCCAGCTTCAGCGGAGCCCAGGGACGCCCGTCGAGTCGGCGGCGCAGCACCCGCGGCCCCGATGCCGGCGCCAACCCTGCCGGGAGGTCTGGCCCCGTCGGAAAGTGCCCGGGCACCGCCACCCCTGCCGAGCCCTCCTGGCGGGAGGCGGGGCTGAGCGGCAGCAATGTTCGGCGGTCGCGCGGCACGTGCGAGGCCGGACGCTCCCCGCGGAGGATGGCGTCGAGGTGGCCGGACAGGTCGGCGTACGAGTCGAAACCGAGGACGGCGTCGGCCTCGGGCAGCTCGCTCGCCAGCTGCTCGCCGTACCGCTCGGCGAGGCACCCCACGGCGACGACCGCCTGGGTGCGGGCGGTGTCCTTGAGGTCGGACGCCTCCAGCAGGGCGTCCACGGAGTCCTTCTTGGCCTGCTCGACGAACCCGCACGTGTTCACGACGGCCACGTCGGCGTCTGCGGCGTCATCGACCAGCGTCCAGCCCTCGTTCGCCAGCCGTCCCGCCAGCTCCTCGGAGTCGACCTCGTTGCGCACGCACCCGAGCGTCACGAGCGCGACCGATCGCGGCGGCGCTGCGGCGGTGGTCACGGCCGACAGGCTACGCGAACCCGGCCACGCGTCGGTGCGCGAGCACAACGGGGGGACATTGCGCCCGACACGCCGTCGCAGTGACCCGGAGTAGGCACGTTGTCCCCCGGCTGTGCCCGCCCTACTCGGGTTCGAGGACCTGCTCGAAGCGGGTCACGCCCTGCGTGTTCACCAGCCGCACCGTCATCGCGCCAGAGCGCCCGTCGATCGTGGCGTGGCCGAAGAACTGCTTGCCCCCGCTCGGTGGCTGGTTGGGGAAGTCGGCCACCTCGGAGAAGACCACCTGAGGGCCGAACGTGCCGTCGAGCGCGTTCGGTCCGAAGGACCCCGCGTTGATCGGGCCGCCGACGAACTCCCAGAACGGCCGGAAGTCGGTGAAGGCAGCCCGGGAAGGGTCGTAGTGGTGGGCGGCGCAGTAGTGCACGTCGGCCGTGAACCACACCACGTTGCACACGCCCGCCCGCTTGATCCTGGAGAGGAGGGACGCGATCTCGAGCTCGCGGCCGAGAGGTGGTCCCGGGTCGGCGTTGCTGATGCCCTCCTGCAGTGACCCGTCGGGTACCACCACCCCCAGCGGCATGTCGGCCATCACGGCCTTCCAGGTGGCGCGGCTGCGGCGCAGGCCGTCGACGAGCCAGTCCGCCTGCTCGGCACCGAGGAATCGCGTGTCGGGCCCGGCGGCGGGCTGCAGGTTCGCGCTGTTCGCGCCGCGGTAGGTGCGCATGTCGAGCATGAACACGTCGAGGTGCGGGCCTCGTGAGAACCGTCCGTAGACCTTGCCCTCGGCGTCACGCCGGCGCTCGTCGAGCGGGAAGTAGTCGGTGAAGGCGCGACCGGCTCGCTGTGCCAGCACGTCGACGCGCCGCTCCTGCGTGTACCGCGGGTCGGTGAGCACCTCGCCCGGATACCAGTTGTTGACGACCTCATGGTCGTCCCACTGTGCGTACACGGGAACCGACGCGTTCATCGCCTGGACGTGCGGGTCTCCCAGGTTGTAGCGATGCCGGCCGCGGAACTCGTCGAGCGTCTCGGCCACCTTGCCCACGCCGTCGCTGACGACGTTGCCCCAGACACTTCCGTCGGGAAGGACCACTGTCTCGCTGATCGGGCCGTCGCTGTAGACCGTGTCGCCGCTGTGCACGAAGAAGTCTGGCTGCGTGGCGAGCATCGCCGAGTAGCCCGGCATGCCGTCGTCGACGTGACGTCCCCAGCCCTGGCCCGCGGTGTCCCCCGTCCACACGAAGGAGACGTCGCGGCGGGACCGCGGGGCGGTCGAGAACCTGCCGGCGACCGGCTCGCCCGGCCCGGCGCCGGTGTCGACCGCCAGGCTGTAGTCGTAGGTCTCACCCGGCCGCAGCCCGCTCAGGCGGAGCCGACCGGTGAGGTCGCCGGAACCGTTGACGACCGGCCCGCGAATCCGCCGCGTACCGCCGTGCCGGCCGGGCAGCCGAAGCGTCGCGACCAGCCTGCCCGGCCGGTCAGCGCGGGCCCAGAGCACCGCGGTTCGGTCGGTGACGTCACCGGATGCGACCCCGTGCGTGAGGTGTCCGCGTCCGGCCCGCATCAGAACCGGCGAAGCCGTCGACGCCGATGGCAGAGCCACGGCGGACGCGGCCCCGGCACCGAGAACGACGCCGGCGCGCAAGAGAGAGCGACGAGAGGGTGGCTGGGTGATCTGGCTCATCGGGTCATCCCATCTTCTGAGGTGCGTTTCCGGGTGACGAGCAGGCGGCGTCCCTGTGAACTCCCAGGCAACGACCGATCAGGTCGGGGACGGATCGGCGAGGGCAGGGGGTGCGGCGTCGCCCAGCAGCGTCGGTTCGAGCACCCGTTGCAGGAACTCTCGGGTGCGGGCGACTCGTGGCTCGACGAGGAGCTCGGCTGGCGGGCCGGCCTCCACCACCGCGCCGTCGTCCATGAACACGACGCGGTCGGCGACGTCTCGGGCGAAGCCCATCTCGTGGGTGACGACGACCATCGTCATCCCTCCCAGCGCCAGGGCCCGCATGACCGCAAGCACCTCACCGACGAGCTCGGGGTCGAGCGCGCTGGTCGGCTCGTCGAAGAGCATCAGATCAGGGCCCATCGCGAGGGACCGGGCGATGGCCACCCGTTGCTGCTGACCGCCGGAGAGCTGGGCAGGGAAGACGTCGGCCTTGGCGGTGACGCCGACCGCGTCGAGGTAGTGCATCGCGACGCGGTTCGCCTCTGCTCGCGATCGGCCGAGTACGCGGCGTTGGGCGATGGTCAGGTTGTCTCGGACGGTGAGGTGCCCGAAGAGGTTGAACTGCTGGAAGACCATGCCGATCCGGCGCCGCACGAGGTCGACGTCGCAGTCGGGGTCGGTGATCTCGACGCCTCCGACCGTGATCGAGCCACGGCTCGGCGTTTCGAGCAGGTTGATGCACCGCAGCAGCGTGGACTTGCCGGACCCCGACGGACCGATGACGCAGACGACCTCGCCGTGCTGGACCTCGAGGTCGATCCCACGCAGCACCTCGAGGTCGCCGAACGACTTGTGGAGGTCGCGAACGACGATCGCGCTCACGACGCTCACCTGGCCTTTGCGGCGCGCACTTCGAGCCGCCGGACGAGCTGCGACATGGGGAGGGTGATGGCGAGGTAGAGCAGGCCGGCGACGACGAGCGGAGTCGGGTTGACGCGCTGGTTGAGCACGTCGCCGGCGAACTTCGTCAGCTCGATGGTTCCGGCCGTGACGCCCAGGACATAGGCCAGCGACGTGTCCTTGGTCAGCAGGATGATCTCGTTGGTGAGTGGCGGGATCACGATCCGGAACGCTTGAGGGAGGATGATCGAGATCATCGCCCTGGTGTAGGACATGCCCAGGGTGCGCGCCGCCTCCAGCTGTCCCTTCGGCACGGCCTGGATCCCGGCCCTGATGGTTTCGGCCATGTACGCGGCGGCCGTCAGCCCCAGCCCGATGGTGACCGAACCATAGACACCGCCGGGGATCTCGCGGTCGGGAAAGGCGAGCGGGACGCCGTACCCGACCATGAACAGCACGAGCAGCGCCGGCAGCCCGCGGAACAGCTCGATGTACCCGGTGGCGAGCCACCGGTAGGGGGCCACGGACGACAGCCGCATGAGCGCGAGGACGAGCCCGAGCGCGAGACCGAATGCGAACGCGAGCACGGTGTAGACGACCGTGTTGCGCAAGGCCACGACGACGGCGTCGGGGAACATCGCGCCGGCGATGTCGAGCCGGAAGAACGCGTCGGCGAGGCGCCCCCAGTCGGCTGCCAGGGCCACCGCCACGACCAGAGCGGCGAGGACCGCGTACTGACTGCCGAGGACCAGGAGGCGGCGCTTCCGACGACTCAGCCGACGAGGCGGGGGCGCGACGCCGTCCGCAACAGGGATCGGATCCAGCGACTGGACCATGTCAGGAGGCACGTCTAGCCGGTCGGCTGCTCGCCGATCCACTTCTCGTAGATGGCGTCGTACCTGCCATCGGCCTTCGCCGCCTCGATCGTCTCGTCGATCGCCTTCAGCAGGTCGGGGTTGCCGCCCTTCTTCACGGCGAAGCCGTACTGCTCGCCGGTGTCGAACTCCGCAGCGACCACGAACTCGTCCGGATTCCCCTTGATGTACTCCACCCACACCGGCAGGTCGTTGACGGCTCCTGCCACCTGGCCGGTGGCCAGTGCCTGCTGCTCGGCAGCGAGGTCCCTGAACGAGACCACCTCGACGTCGAGACCTTGTTCTGCGACCTGTGCGTTGACGTAGTCCTCGCCGGTCGTGCTGGCCTGCACAGCCAGCCGCTGGCCCTCGAAGTCGGCCAGACTCTGGTACGACTCGCCCTGTGGCACAAGGAGTGCCTGGGTCGCGTCGAAGTACGGAACCGAGAAGTCCAGCACCGCCTTGCGCTCATCGGTGATGGTCATGCCCGCGGCCGCGACGTCGCACTTCCCGGTGTTGAGGTCCTGACCCGACTTGATGCCCTCGAACGGCGTGTCGACGATCTCCTGGGTGACGCCCAGCTCCTCCGCGACCAGGTCGATGAGGTCGACGTCGAATCCCACCACTTTGCCCGCGGAGTCCTTCGCCTGGAACGGCGAGTACGGCAGGTGGGTACAGGTCACGATGGTGTCCTGCTTGATCAGCTGCACGCCGCCCGTGGTCGTCTGGCCCGTTGAGTCCTTGGCGCATCCTGCGACGAGCGTGGTGGCCGCGAGGCCGATCACGAAGAGCGCGGCTGCGGGTAGGCGCCGACGAGTCATGGTCTGCTTCCGATCACTCGGTGGTCTGCTGGGATCGTCTCTGCGGGCGGCGGGGCCGCCGCCCGCTGAGGCGCCGACCGTCGGCCAGGCGAAACCATATCTTCCCGACAGTTAGGAAGAAACGGGCACTGAGTGCGGGGCGCGAGCGGATCGCCTCCGGGAACGGCTCAGGCAGCGCGCGTCAACGGCTCTCGGCCGCGACGCGGACACCGAGGCCGACCAGCACGGCTCCGCTGACGGTCTCCAGGCGACGGCGGACGACGGGACGGCGGAACCACGCGCCGGCGCGGCTGACGCCGGCCGCAAGTGCCAGGTACAGGACGAGCTCGACGGCGACCTGCAGAGCAGCGAGCAGCGCCGTGCTCGCGAACAAGGGCCGGCCGGCCGGGACGAACTGCGGGTAGAGCGCGAGCAGGAAGACGGCTGCCTTGGGGTTCGCCAGCTGCACCATCGCGCCCTCACCGAAGGCCGCCCACCAACCGCGTCGTGTCAGAGACTCGGCCTCCCTGTTCTTCGCGTCGGGGTGCTGGGCTGCCAGTCCCTCGGCTGACCTGGCGGCGTGCCGCTCACGCCAGACCCCGCGCCAGGCGCGGACACCGAGGACGACGAGGACCACCGCACCGACGACCCGCAGGGCGATGAAGGCCGCCTCGGACGCCGCGACCAGGGCGGCGAAGCCCGCGGCTGCCACGAGGGCCCATGCGTAGAGCCCCGCCTCGAGCCCGAGCACCGTCGGCACGGCCCCACGCAGGCCTCGTAGGGCGGCGCGTCGCAGGATCAGAGCCATCGCCGGCCCGGGCGAGGCGGAGATCAGGACGACGGCGACGAGGAAGGCCGGCAGCGAGGTCACGACGTCCATGTCGAGATGGTGCCAGGCGCGGTGCGGGGGTTCGAGCCCGATTTCTCTCTGGTCTCACCGCACCGTGACGGTCGAGAGGTCAGCGCAGGTCGGCCGTCCGCAGAGCGAGGTAGCGCTCACGGGCCTCTGCAGCGCCTGGGTCCCCGGTGGGCTCCGACTCCGCGTCGAAGGCGGTGTCCCACACCGGCAGCTCACCGGTTGCCGCCCATGCCGCCTGCCGGGCGGCACCGACCGCGACGTACTCCCCCGCCCGCGGGACGACAACAGGCACGCCGAACAGGTCCGAGGCGAGGGCACGTACCGCTGCCGAGGCCGCTGCGCCGCCGACCAGGAGCACTCGCTCCACGCGAATGCCCTTCGCGCGCAAGGCATCAGCACCGGCGACGAGGTTCAGCAGCATGCCCTCGACCGCGGCCCGGGCCAGGTTCTCAGGGGTCGCGTTGGCCCGGGTGAGTCCGCTCAGCGTGCCGGTCGCGTCCGGCAGGTCGGGGGTGCGCTCGCCGTCGAGGTAGGGCAGCAGCGTCAGACCACCGGCACCGTGCGTGGCCTCGAGGGCCAGCCGGTCGAGGCCGGCGAGGTCGGTGCCGAGCATCGCGGCCGCGGCGCTGAGCACGCGGGCAGCATTGAGGGTGCAGGCGAGCGGCAGGTGCCCACCGGTCGCGTCGGCGAAGCCGGCGATGATGCCGCTCGCGTCGCCGACCGGACCGTCGTGCGGCGCGAACACGGTGCCGCTCGTCCCGAGCGACACGACGACGTCGCCCGGCTCGATGTGCAGGCCCAGCGCGGCTGCCATGTTGTCGCCGGTGCCGGCGGCCACGAGCTGTCCTCCCCCGGTGGTGCCGGCAACCTCCGAAGGGCCGAGCACGCGGGGCAGGTCGAGGCTGCGACCGAAGGCGCGATCGACGAGGTCGTGTCGGTAGTCACCCGTCACGGCCGACCAGTAGCCGGTGCCCGAGGCGTCACCTCGGTCCGTGGTCCACCCGGTGAAGCCGTCGCCGTTCTGGAGGATCCGGCCGGTCAGCCAGTCGTGCGGCAGAACGACCGACGTCACCCATGCCGCGTGCTCCGGCTCGTGCTCGGCCAGCCAGCGCAGCTTGGTCACGGTGAAGGCTGCGACCGGCACCACGTCGACGGCGTCAACCCAGGCCTGCGCCCCGCCGAACTCGTCGACGAGCGCCCGCGCCGCCCCGGCCGAGCGGGTGTCGTTCCACAGCAAGGCATCTCGCACGACCTCGCCGACCTCGTCGAGTGCGACCATCCCGTGCTGCTGCCCACCCACGGCGAGCGCGGAGACCCCGTCCAGGAGCCCGTCGGCCGTCGCCGTCGTCCACGCCTCCCACCATGCCGAGGGGTGCACGCTGGTGCCGTCCGGGTGGGGCGCGCGACCGCTGCGCACTACCTCTCCCGTCGCGGCGCGACAGACCAGAACCTTGGTCGACTGCGTGGACGAGTCGACCCCCGCGACGAGCAGGTCGTCAGCCATGGGCGGCATTGGCCACAGAGGCCACGGTGGCCGCGGCGCCGCGTCGGTGCAGCGACTCCAGCGCGTCCGTGTAGGCCGAGGTGAAGCGCTCGTCGTCGACCAGGTCTCCGAACAGGTCGCGGTCGCGCAGGAACGCCAGCGGGTCCTCGCGCTGCCCCGCGGCGGCGGCCATCACCCGGTCCTTGATCCTGTCCACCACCTCGATCGGCGCCCCCTGCTCGTCGGTGCCCTCGGCGTAGCGCGCCCAGGCGGCGACGACCAGGGCTGAGCGCCGGACCTCCCCGCCGTGGCGCAGGTTGTGGACGATGACCGGCACCAGCCACTTCGGGATGCGGTCCGAGCTCTCGGCGCCCAGTCGGGCCAGGGTGTCGCGCACCTCGGGGTTCGCGAACCGCTCGACCAGCTGCCGTCGGTAGGCGTCGAGGTCGACCCCCGGCACCTCGGGCAGGGTCGGGCTGCCCTCGTGCTCCATGTAGCCGAGCACGAAGTCGACGAAGGCCGGGTCGGTGCAGACCTCGTGCGCGTACCGGTAGCCAGCCAGATAGCCGAGGTAGGCGATCGCCTGGTGACTGGCGTTGAGCAGCCGCAGCTTCATCAGCTCGTACGGCTCGACGTCGTCGACCACCTGTACGCCCACGTCCTCCAGCGAGGGCCGTCCCGACACGAACGAGTCCTGAACCACCCACTGCGTGAACGGCTCGCACACCACAGGCCAACCGTCCACGAGACCGAAGTCGGACGCCAGCAGCTCGATGTCCTCGGACGAGGTCACCGGGGTGATGCGGTCGACCATGCTGTTGGGGAAGGCGACCTCGCGCTCCATCCAGTCGGCGAGGCCGGCGTCCTTGAGGCGCGCGAACGCGGTCATCATGCGTCGGGCGACCTCGCCGTTGCCCGGGATGTTGTCGCACGACAGCACGGTGAAAGGAGCGGTCCCCTCCGTGCGACGGCGGGCCAGCGCGGCGGCGACGAACCCGAAGGCGGTGGACGGGACCGCGCCCGGCTCGAGGTCGGCCTGGATCGAGGGGTCCGCCGCGTCGAACTCGCCGGTGACCTGGTTCACCAGGTATCCGCCCTCGGTGATCGTCAGCGACACGACCCGGGTGCGCGGGTCGGCCATCCGGTCGAGCACGGCCTGCGGGTCGTCGGGGGCGAGCAGCACCTCGGCGACCGAGCCGATCACGCGCGGCTCGCGGTGCCCGTCAGGATGCTTGACGACGAGGGTGTAGAGGCCGTCCTGCGCGTGCAGGGTCTCGATGATCCGCCGGTCGTGTGGCAGCACGCCGACCCCGCACAAGGCCCAGTCGAGAGCCTTGCCCTCGTTCATCAGGGCGTCGAGGTACATGGCCTGGTGGGCGCGGTGGAACCCGCCGACCCCGAGGTGCACGATGCCGACCTCGAGCGAGCCCCGGTCGTAGGCGGGCGTGGGCACGTCGGCGGGGAGAGCCTCCAGCGTTGCCTGTGACAGCGGTTGCGGCACAAGGACTCCCATCACGTCGAGGGCCGTTGGAGCATCGGGCACCGCGTCAGAAGACCGTGTAGCCGCCATCGATGACCACCACGGAACCGGTCATGAAGCTGGAGGCGTCGGAGGCGAGGTACACGACGGTCGGCGCGATCTCCTCCGGAACGGCATAGCGCTGCATCGGCGCGTCCTCGATCCACCGGGCCCGGAACCGGGGCTCGTCGACGGGGGCCATCTCGGTCTTCACGTACCCGGGAGCGACGGCGTTGACGCGGATCCCGAGCGGTGCCCACTCGGCCGCGAGCGACTTCGTCAGCTGGTGCACGGCTGCCTTGGACGCGTTGTAGGCGGGCTGCCACTGCGGCCGGTTGACGATCTGCGCCGAGATCGAGCCGATGTTGACGATCGAGCCGCCGCCGTTGTCGGCCATGTGAGCCGCAGCGGCCTGGCTGGCGCGCCAGAGTCCGCCCACGTTGACGTCGAAGACCGCGTCGAACTCGTCGTCCGGCACCTCGAGAGCTGGCCGGTGGTAACAGATGCCGGCGTTGTTGACCAGCACGTCCAACCGTCCGTTGTGCTCGACGGCTGCCGCCACCCCCGTCCGCACCGACGCGGCGTCGGAGACGTCGAGGCCGATCCCCTTGACGCGTCGTCCTGTCTCGGCGGCAAGGACTTCGGCGGCCGCGACACACGCGGCCTCGTCGCGCGCGCCGATCACCACGTCGGCACCGGCCTCAGCGAGCCCGCGGGCGAATGCGAAGCCGAGGCCGCGGTAGCCGCCGGTGACGAGGGCGCTGCGACCCTCGAGCGAGAACGTGTCGAGGATGCTCACGGCCGGGACACTACAACGACCGACTTCATGCTCGCCGGGTCGTCGTCGCTCGTCAGGGCAGCCTCGGTGTCCTCCAGGTCGAACTCCGCGGTGACGAGCCCGTCGAGGTCGGTGCCGGGCTGCAGGGCGGCGGCGATCGCGGCTGGCCAGGTGTCGACGTAGCGGAACACCCCGGTGAGCACGAGCTCGCGGAAGGCGATCAGCTGCACCGGCAGCGAGATCTCTTCTGCGCCAAGCCCGACCAGCACTGCCGTGCCACTCTCGCGCAACGCGTGCAGACCGGACAGGAGCGCCGGCGTGGCACCGGAGCACTCGATGAACGCGTCCACCCCGAGCGACGCGAGGTCGACGCCCGGGTCGGCGGGGTCGAGCGCTGTCGTGGCGCCGAACGACAGGATCCGCTCGCGACGCGAAGGCACCAGGTCGGTGACCACCACCTCGCTGGCTCCGCGCGCCCGGGCAGCGAGCGAGGCGAGGGCCCCGATCGGGCCGGCTCCCGTGACGAGCACCCGTGAGCCCGGACCGACGTGGGCCTTCTCGCACGCCCACAGGCCGACCGAGAACGGCTCCAGCAGAGCCGCGGCATGGTCGGAGACGGCGTCCGGAACGGGGTGAGCGAAGTCGGCGGGCGCTACGACGTAGTCGCAGAACGCACCGTCCACCGGCGGCGTCGCGTAGAACTCGAGGTCGGAGCACATGTTGTAGCGGCCCGACTTGCAGGCCCGGCACCGGCGGCAGGGTCGCTGCGGCTCGATCGCCACCCGCTGCCCAACCCGGTCCGCGGAGACCCCCGCCCCGACGTCGACGACGACGCCCGAGACCTCGTGCCCCAGCACCAGAGGGCTCTCGACGACGAAGGTGCCGATCCGACCTTCCTTGTAGTAGTGGACATCTGACCCACACACACCAACGGATCGCACCTGCACGAGCACGTCGTCAGTGAGCGGGACGGGGACCGGCCGCTCCTGCATCTCGATCGCACGCGCCGAGGTCAGCACGCTCGCGCGCATGGTCTTCGGGATGCTGCTCACGTCCGGTCTCCTCCGCTCACTTCACCGCGCCGAGCGACAGGCCCTGGACGAGCTTGTCCTGCGCGGCGAACCCGGCGGCGAGCACCGGCAACGATATAGCCGTTGCGGCAGCGCAGACCTGGGCGAGGAACAGGCCCTGGCTGGTGGCGAACCCGGTGAGGAACACCGGCGAGGTACCGGCCACCGTCGAGGTGAGGGTGCGGGCGAGGAGCAGCTCGTTCCAGCTGAAGATGAAGCAGATCAGCGCGGTCGCCGCCATCCCCGGCATCGCGACCGGCGCGACGACCCGGACGAGGATCTGAGGCAGGTTCGCGCCGTCGAGCTGGGCGGCCTCGAGCATCTCGGTCGGCACCTCGGCGAGGAAGCTGCGCATCATCCACACCGCGATCGGCAGGTTCATCGCGGTGTAGAGCAGTGTCAGCAGGTTGATGTCGTCGAGCAGACCGGTGTTGCGCGCGAACAGGTACAGGGGCAGCAGGCCCGCGACGATGGGCAGGAACTTGGTCGACAGGAAGAAGAACATCACGTCGGTCCACTTGCGCACCGGCTTGATCGACAGGGCGTACGCCGCCGGGACGGCGAGCAGCAGCACGATCACTGTCGAGGCCACCGACGCCGTCAACGAGTTCAGCAGCGGTGCAACCGGGTTGCGGCCGCCGTCGAGCCCGAGGAACGCGCGGTACCCGTCCAGCGTCAGCGGTGCGAGGAGCGACGGCGGGTTCGTCGCCGCGTCCGTCTCGGAGTGGAACGACGTGAGCACCATGAAGAGGACGGGCAGCACGAACAGCAGGCCCACCGCCCAGGCGAGCACGCCCCACAGCGGGCTGGCCTTCTTCTCCAGCGACTTGTTGCGCCGGGGCGCCTTGACGGCCGTGGAAACGCCTGTGCCGGTGGACTTGTCGGTGGACTTGTCGGTGGACCTCGTGGTCCGTGCCTCGGTGCTCATCGGGCGTTCTCCTCGTTGAAGAGGCTGGACACCACGCGCAGCGCGAACGTGGCGATGATGATGGTGCCGATCACGACGACGACGCCCTGGGCCGATGCCAGTCCGTAGTCCTGCTTCTGGAAGAAGGTGGCGTAGATCGTGTACGGCAGGTTGGCCGTGCCGAGCGCGCCCGCGGTCATGATGAACACGGCGTCGAAGGCCTGCACGATGTAGATGCAGCCGAGCAGCCCGCCGAGCTCGATGTAGCGGCGCAGGTGCGGGAGCGTGAGGTAGCGGAAGATCTGCATGGCGCTCGCCCCGTCGACCCGGGCGGCCTCCACGACGTCGTTCGGCTTGGACTGCAGGCCCGCCAGCAGGATGAGCATCATGAACGGCGTCCACTGCCAGATCAGGGCGAGCTCGATCGACAGCAGGGGGAAGTCCTGCAGCCACGCCACCTGCGGCGGGCTGTCGGACCCGAAGATTCCCCAGATCCACGTCAGCACACCGTTGATCAGCCCGTACGACGGGTTGAGGATGCCGTGCTTCCACAGCAGCGCGGCGGCGACGGGCACGACGAGGAACGGCGCGATCATCATCGTCCGGACGGCCCCACGTCCGAAGAAGGTGCGGTCCAGCAGCAACGCGATCAGCATGCCGAGGACGAGGCTGACCGCCACCACCGTGAAGGTGAGCAGGATCGTCGTCCACACCGCGCTGCGGATGCTCGGGTTGGTGAAGACCTGCACGTAGTTGTCGAAGCCTGTGAAGCCACGCTGGTCCGGACGGAGAGCCCGCCAGTCCATGAACGAGACGACGATGGTGACGAGGAACGGCAGCTGGGTCGCCGCGATCGTGAAGATCAGCGCGGGCAGGAGCGGCAGCCGTCGACGGCGCGCCTCGCTCTTGCTCTGCGCCATCTGGCCGGGAGCCAGGTCGGTGGTGCGCCTCTCCGGCGCCTGGTCCTCGGCCGGTGCCGAGCGAGCGGTGGCGGTGCTCATGAGCTCCTTCTTCCATGGGGCTTCCATGGGGCCCCGCCCGCGGCCGCGAGGGGTCGCGGGCGGAGCCACCACGCCAGGGGGTCTGACGGGTCGTGCTGTTTCATGCTGTTTCGTGCTGTCCTTGCTCGCCCTCCGGCGAGCCGTGCGGGACGGCGCTACTTGTTGGCGTCGCCGGCTTCCTGGGCCAGCTGCTGCCCTCGGTCGAGCGCCTCCTGGACGGTCGACTGACCGGCGATTGCGGCGCTCACCCCCTGTGAGACCTCGGTGGCCATCCCGGCGAACTCGGGGATGGCGACGAACTGGATGCCCGGCGCCGGCCGTGGCTGCACTCCCGGGTTGGTCGGGTCAGCCGCGTTGATGGACGCGAGGGTCTGCTCGTAGAAGGCAGCCGCGGACTCCTGGTAGTCGGGGTTCTCGTAAGTAGAGGTCCGCTTGCCGGCCGGCACGTTGGCCCAGCCGATCTCGGCGCCCACGAGCTCCTCGTACTCCTTCGAGCTCGCCCAGGAGATGAACTCCCATGCGGCGTCCTTGTTGTCCGAGGCCTCCTGGATCGCGAACGCCCAGCTGTAGATCCAGCCGGAGGAGTCGGTCTCCTTCACCGGCGCCGGGGCGTAGCCCACCTTCCCGGCGACCGGAGAGCCTTCGGCCTCGAGCGAGCCCGCAGCCGACGTCGCGTCGTACCACATCGCCGTACCGCCCTGCTGGAACGAGTTGAGGCACTCGGTGAAGCCGGCGTTGGCCGGTCCCGGCTCGCCGTGCTTCTGCACCAGGTCCACGTAGAACTCGGTGGCCTCGGTGAACTCCGGCGCGTCGACCTGGGCGTCGAAGTTCTCGTCGAACCACGTGCCGCCGAAGGTGTTGACCACGGTTGTGAGCGGCGCGAAGACCTGGCCCCATCCCGGCAGGCCGCGCAGGCAGATGCCCTTCATGCCCGCCTCCGCGCCGTCGACCTCGGCAGCCAGCGCCGCGACCTCGTCCCAGGTGGGCTTCTCCGGCATCGTCAGGCCGTGCGCGTCGAAGATGTCCTGGCGGTACATCAGGAACGAGCTCTCGCCGTAGAACGGCTGCGCGTAGAGAGAGCCGTCCTCGCCGCGCAGGCCGTCCGCGATCGGCTTGAGGATGTCGTCCTGGTCGAAGTCCTCGTCGGCCTCGACGTACTCGTCGAGGTTGGCGACCCACTTGTTGGCCGAGAAGAAGGGCGTCTCGTAGTTGGAGATCGTCGCGACGTCGTACTGCCCTGACTGGGCCGCGAAGTCGGTCTGGATGCTGTCGCGCACGTCGTTCTCGGGCAGGACGGTGAGGTTGACCGTGATCCCGGACTCCTCCTCGAAGGTGCCGACCAGGGTCTCGAGGTCCTCCATCTGCGGGTTGTTGACCATGATGACGTCGATGCTGCCGCCGGCCTCACCGTCCCCACCACCGCCTCCACCACCCCCGCCACCGCCGGCGCCCGAGCAGCCGGAGATGACGACGGCCAGTCCTGCGGCGGCGGCAACGGCTGCGGTGCGCCGGGCCTTGCGTCGAGGTGTTGCCATGAGTGCGTCCTCTTCCTCTATCTCCGCCCGGCTGCTCTGCCGGGGTCGTCCGGATGGGTGGTGGCCTGCGGGCCGCGCTCGGCGGACCCGCGTTCGATGAGCGTCAGTGGCAGCTCGACGTGGCGGGGAGGCCCCTGGTAGCCGCCGATGCGGTCGAAGAGCAGCTCCGCGGCCGTGCCCGCGATGCCCTCCACGTCCTGTTCCAGGACCGTGAGGCCCGGTTCGAAGGCGTCGGCGCCGGCGAGGTCGTCGACCGCGGCGACGGCGAGGTCGCGGCGCCCGAGCGACCGGATGGCCGACATCAGGCCCATCGTGGTGCGGGCCACGCCGGAGATGACGGCCGTGGCACTGCGCGCCGCGGCGAGCGCCTCGACGGCGCGCTCAGGCGTCTCCGACGGGACGTAGCCCAGCCAGGCGACCTCCGGCTCGAGTCCGGCGGCCTCCATCGCTGCTCGGTACCCCTCTGAGCGCAGCACGACGGTGGACGCGGCCTCGCCGCTGCCGACGAACAGCACGCGCTCGTGGCGGAAGCCCAGCACGTGCTCGGTCAGGCGCCTCCCGGCTGCGACGTTGTCGATACCGACGCTGTCGGAGAGCGGGCTGGGGCCCGCGGCGTCGACCTGAACCACCGGGAGGTCGTGCGCGATCTGCTCGAGGAAACCCTGCGGCGCACCCGCTGTGCCGGTGGCGACGACCAGACCCGACACGGAGCGGGACAGCAGCGGCGCCACGGCCTCGGCTTCGGAGCGCCCGGAGCCGGCGCACGAGATGATGACGCCGTAGCCGCGCTCGTGGGCCAGCTGCTCGACCACCGCGACGATCCGGCCGAAGAACGGGATCGTGAAGTCCTCGAGGGCCAGGCCGATGGCCTCGTCGCGGCCGACCCGCAGCGAGCGGGCCTGGTGGTTCACCGAGTAGCCGAGCTCGGCGGCTACCTCGCGGACCCGGACGGCCACCTCCTCGCGGACGCCAGCACCTCCGTGCAGGACCCGGGAGACCGTCGAGGCGCTGACACCGGCGGCACGCGCGATGTCCACGAGCTTGACTCGTGACCCCGCGATGCCTGCCATGGCCTGCTCCTGACGACGTCGTCCAGCGAACACGAGCGACACTGCACCCGGTCTGCAAACGTTGTCAAGACTTTCGCTGCAATCGTTGTCAGATGTCTCAGATCGTGGTCAGACGGGTCGCGCGGTGCGGGGCGCGCTAGCGGTCGGTCAGCTCCCAGGCGTCTTCGTCGCTGTCCGGCTGCGCAGCGTCGGCGAGGTGCGCCTCGACCGGGTTGCCGTCATACCTGCTGTCGCCCACGGGGGTTGGCGGCGACTGCTGGTCGAACGCGTCCTCCGCGTCGGACGGCACGTCCTCGCCCTTGAGCACGGCCAGCGTGGCGCCCAGGTCGTCGGGCTTCACCAGCACGTCGCGCGCCTTCGACCCCTCGGACGGGCCGACGACACCGCGTGACTCGAGCAGGTCCATCAGCCGGCCGGCCTTCGCGAACCCCACACGCAGCTTGCGCTGCAGCATCGAGGTCGATCCGAACTGGGTCGTCACCACCAGCTCGGTCGCCTGCAGCAGCAGGTCGAGGTCGTCGCCGATGTCGTCGTCGACCTGGCGCTGCGTCTGCTGGACGGCGACGTCGTCGCGGTAGACGGGGGCGAGCTGGCCCTTCACGTGCGCCACGACCGACGAGACCTCGGACTCGGTGACCCACGCACCCTGCACGCGCATCGTCTTCGACGCGCCCATCGGCAGGAAGAGCGCGTCGCCCTGGCCGATCAGCTTCTCCGCGCCCGGCTGGTCGAGCACCACCCGCGAGTCGGTGAGCGACGAGGTGGCGAAGGCCATCCTGGACGGGACGTTGGCCTTGATCAGTCCGGTCACGACGTCGACGGACGGACGCTGGGTCGCCAGCACGAGGTGGATGCCCGCCGCCCGCGCCAGCTGCGTGATGCGGACGATCGAGTCCTCGACGTCGCGCGGGGCGACCATCATCAGGTCGGCCAGCTCGTCGACGATCACCAGCAGGTACGGGTACGGCGCGATCCTGCGCTCGGATCCCGGCAGCGGCTTGACCTTGCCTGCCTTGACGGCCTTGTTGAAGTCGTCGATGTGCTTGAAGCCGAAGGTGGAGAGGTCGTCGTAGCGCACGTCCATCTCGCGGACCACCCACTGGAGGGCCTCGGCAGCCTTCTTGGGGCTGGTGATGATCGGCGTGATGAGGTGCGGAATACCTTCGTAGGCAGTGAGTTCCACGCGCTTCGGATCCACCAGGACCATGCGCACCTCGTCGGGCGTCGACCGCATCAGGATCGAGGTGATCATCGAGTTCACGAAGCTCGACTTGCCGGCTCCAGTGGCACCCGCGACCAGCAGGTGAGGCATCTTCGCCAGGTTGGCGACGACGTACCCGCCCTCGACGTCCTTGCCCACGCCGATGATCATCGGGTGCTCGTTGCGGCGGGCTGCCTGGGAGCGCAGGACGTCGCCCAGCGAGACGGTCTCGCGGTCGGCGTTCGGGATCTCGATCCCGATGGCCGACTTGCCGGGGATCGGCGACAGGATGCGGACGTCTGCACTCGCCACCGTGTAGGCGATGTTCTTGCTCAGTGCCGTGACCCGCTCGACCTTGACACCGGTGCCGAGCTCGACCTCGTAGCGCGTGACCGTTGGTCCACGCGTGAAACCCGTTACCTGGGCGTCGATCTCGAACGACTCGAGGACCCCTGTGAGCGCTTCGACCACCCGGTCGTTGGCCGACGACCGGGTCTTGTGAGGCGACCCCGGGGCCAGCACCTCGTTGGGCGGCAGCGTGTAGGTGACGTCGCCGGCGAGCAGCAGCTGCTCGACCCGCTGGGGCAGTGGCTGGTTCGGCGGTGCCTCGAGCGCTGACCTCTCCCCCGGTCCGCGCGAAGCCGTCGACTGGGCGGGGACGGGCGCGACCAGCCCTGGCACGTGGCGCTTCTCGCCCGGACGGGGTCCGTCCGCGGGATCGACCCCATCGACCACGACCGTCGCCTGCTCGTCGGGCGCAGACCCCCCGACCCTGCTGCCCCCGCGCCGGCGGCGGCGGCCGTCCGGCTCGACGTCGACCGGTGTCTCGAAGGCCTCGTCGCCGTGGGCACTCGCCGATCGGCCGCGCCGCCCGAACCTGGACCTGACCCCGGGAACATCGCGCGAGTCGGCCGGGAAGTCGCCCTCTGCCGGCTCGGCGTCGTCGCGGTGACCGGTCAGCCGGCGGTACAGCCCGCCCAGCCGTTCGGGGATCGCGTGCACCGGCGTCGCCGTGATGACGAGCACCGAGAAGAAGGCGAGGAGCCCCAGCAGTGGCACCGCCGCCCAGACCGTGACGGCCGCCTCGAGCGGCGACGAGACCAGGTAGCCGATGATGCCGCCCGACCCGCGCATCGCCTCGCCCCCGTCGGGCGGTGCGGGCAGCCCGACCGCCAGGTGCACGAGGCCGGACGTGGCGACCATCAGGGTGGTCAGGCCGATGCCCATCCGGCTGTTCGCGTGCGACAGGTCAGGATGCCGCAGCAGGCGCACCGCGAGAAAGAGCAGGACCAGCGGCAGCGCGAGTGCGACCCGGCCGATGGTGCCGGCCACGACGGTGTGCACGACGTCGCCGAAGACCCCCTGCACGGCCCACCACTCGCACGCGGCGACCACGATCGCCAGCCCCAGCAGTGTGAAGCCGACCCCGTCGCGACGCAGTTCGGGGTCGAGCTCCGCGGTGCGATGGCCGATCCTGCGGGCGGTGCCCCCGACGAGGTGCGCGGTGCCCATGAAGACCCCCCTTGCGGCCCGCAGCGGCAGCGGGGTCGACTTCGGACGAGTGCGCGGTGCCGGAGCCTGCTTGCGTCCGGCCGGACGGGTCGAGCCCTTCGAGGATGCCGACGAGGCACCCTTGCGGGTCTGACCCGACCGGCGTACGGGGGAAGACGTACGGGTCGCCATGCTCGCAGGCTAGTCCGTCGTCACACGATTCACACGCGCCACACGCCGCACACTGGCCCCACGAAACCGCCGCACCTCGCACTTTGTGGAGGATCAGACCGTGCGCAGGACCGCCAGGGTGCGCGCGCCGTTGGTCACCACCGCGACCATCGCCGCGATGCTCAGCGCGCCGAGAGGAACGGTCCAGACCGAGTGACTGAGGACCCCGAAGGCTGCTCCGCCGTGGGACGTCAGCATGAAGCCGACGCTGCCCGTGACCAGCAGCGCCTGGATCACCGCAAGGTGGGCGACCAGGACGGCTCCCCAGCGAGGAACCCTGCACCGGGAGAGCACGAAGAAGCAGACCAGCGCGCAGCCGGCGACCAGCGCACTGCCCCGGCTCTGGGTCGACGCGATGCTGGCGACAGGGTCCCAGCCCAGCACCGGGTGACCAGCCGTGAGCGAGTTCATCAAGGCCGACCAGGCCGTGTCGAGCACCGGCGGCGTGGCGGCCAGCAGCAGCGCGGTTCTGCGGCCCAACAGCGCCATCAGCTCGACCTGCACATCGCGCCTCACGGCGCCGACGTCGCCGAAGTCGCGCACCGCCTGCTCGCGTGCCTGGTCGACGGACAGGCCTTCGGTACGGCCACTCTCGACCGCGTCCTGAAGGCCGTCCTCGATCTCCGTCAGAAGGTCGCGCCGTCGGCGGCTGGGGCCACGCAACCCACGGCGCAGCTCGGTGAGCAGCTGCGCCACCGGGTCGACTGCGACACCCCGTTCCATCGTGCTGATCCTGCCACTCGGCTCCCCGTCCGTCATGCGCCCCCGATCACGGCGTTGACCACCTTGCTGTAGGACGCCCAGTCACGACGGGCCGCCGCCAGCTCGCGCCGGCCCGCGCGCGTGATCGTGTAGGTGCGGCGCCGGCGTCCACCGACGGTCTCCCACTGTCCGTCGGCGAGGCCTACCCGCTCGAGCCTGCGCAGCGCCGGGTAGACGGTGCCCGTCGACAGCTCCAGGTGGCCCCCGCTCCCCCGCACCAGCGCCTCGATCACCGCGTACCCGTGGAGCGGTCCCGACTCGAGCGCGGCGAGCAGCATCCCGTCGAGCTGTCCGCGGACGTCCTCGGGCTTCATGCTCGTGATCGTACCGATTGCCAGCCGACATGTCGCCTGGCGATATGTATGCTGCCTACCTATGAGCCAGAATGTCCCTTCTTTCCCTCAGCGAGCGCCCGCCCGGGCCGGAACAGCGTGGCTGCTGCGGATCTGCCTGACCCTCGCGGCCTTGGCGATCGCCCTGCAGCCGTTGCTGATCGGGTTCTACCTCGACGGCAACTTCGACCTGCTCGGTGTGCACAGTGCGAACGGGATCGGGCTGGTGCTGCTCATGTGGCTGCCTCTCCTGGCGTCCGTGGTGCACTGGCTCGCCGGCCGCGGCCCGTGGTGGCCAGTGATCGTGACCCTGCTGCTCGCGCTGGCAACGCCGATCCAGCTGGGCATGGGGTTCGCGCGCTTCCTCGGCGTCCACGTCGCTCTGGGCGTCGCGCTCGTCGCCGTGACCTGCGGCGTCGCCGTGTGGTCGTGGGGACGGGGGCCGCGCCGCGCGAGCCGTTCCGGTCGAGCCGCCAGTGTCGCGAGTGCCGGTACGGCCTCCCCGCAGGTCGTCGGCCGATGACCGTCACGCGCCGCGATCTGCTGCGTGCCGGCATCAGCCTGCCAGTGCTCGTGCCGGTGCTCGGCACTGCCGCCTGCTCGGGCGCACCGGGGCAGACCGGGGAGCTGCTTCGTTCGGACGCGACACTGCCGCAACGATTCTCACTGCCGCTGAGGGTTCCCGAGACTCTGCGGCCCACCAGCTCCGACGACGCCGTCGACCGGTACACGATCGAGGCCATCGCGACCAAGCTCGAGATCCTGCCCGGGTACCGCACGAGTGCGCTGACGTACGCAGGCACGTTCCCTGGTCCGACGATTGAGGCACGTCGCGATCGCCGCGTCGAGGTGGAGCACGTGAACCGGTTGCCGGTGCCGATGGTCGTGCACCTCCACGGCGGACACACGCCCTCGGCCGACGACGGCTTCCCGACCGACCTGGTGCTGCCCACCGACGCGCCGCCGACCCGGCGGCCTCCCGGGTCCGATGACCACAGCGTCCACGACGCCGACCCGAACGCCAAGACCAGCGAGGGGCGCCGCGTCTACAGCTACCCGAGCAACCAGCCGGCGGCGACGCTCTGGTACCACGATCACCGGATGGACTTCACCGGCCCGATGGTCTACCGCGGACTGGCCGGCTTCCACCTGCTCCGCGACGACTCCGAGGAGTCGCTGGGTCTGCCCTCCGGCGAGCGCGAGCTGCCCTTGATGATCGCCGACCGCACCTTCGACGCGGACGGGCAGTTCGTCTACCCGTCGCTGGACCCGACCCTGACCAGCACGCCCGGCGTGGAGGAGCACGCCATCGAGGGAGTTCTCGGCGACGTGCTGCTCGTGAACGGCGTGCCCTGGCCGGTCGCCGAGGTCGACGCCGCGCGCTACCGGCTGCGAGTCCTCAACGCCTCCAATGCCCGTCGTTATGCGCTTCGCCTCGACCCGCCGCCGCCGGAAGGCGCACCCTTCGTTCAGATCGGTTCGGACGCAGGGCTTCTCAGCGAACCGGTCGAGCACGACGTGATCACCATGGCACCGGCAGAGCGCTTCGACGTGGTGGTCGACTTCGGGGCCTACCCGCTCGGTACCGAGGTCACCGTCCGCAACGACCTCGACACCGGGGCAACCGGTGACGTGATGCGTTTCGTCGTGTCGCGCAACGCCTCTGACGACAGCCGGGTGCCCGAGCGGCTGGTCGAGGTGGAGACCCTGGTCGCGCCCCCGGCCGCCGTCACGCGCAACTTCGTGTTCGGCGTGCGCAACGGCGGCAACGGCGGGCACGTGTGGACCATCAACGGTCGGCAGTTCGACCCCACGCGGGTCGACGCGCTGGTGCGGCCCGGGCAGGTCGAGCGATGGCGGTTCGGCACCAACGTCCACCACCCCGTGCACGTGCACCTCGCGTCCTTCCAGGTGGTCTCGCGAGGCACCGGCGGCCCCGGGCCGATGGACGCGGGCTGGAAGGACACGGTCGACCTGCGACCGGCCGAGGACGTCGAGGTGCTCGTGCGGTTCCCCGACCTACCGGGGCGCTACGTCATGCACTGCCACAACCTCGAGCACGAGGACATGATGATGATGGCCGTCATCGAGATCCGTTGACCGGAAGGCCATCAGGTTGCGACGACGATCGGAATGATCATCGGACGGCGGCGCAGCTTGGTGCCGGCCCACCGTCCGACCACCCTGCGCAACACCTGCTGCAGCTGCTGGACGTCGCTGGTGCCGCCCATCACCGCCTCGGTGAGCGCGGCAATGACCTGCGGCTTGATCGAGTCGAAGACCGCGTCGTCCTCGGCCACCCCGCGCGCATGGATCTCGGGCCCGACGACGACTGCGCCTGACGTCGAGTCCACGACCACGAAGATCGACACGAAGCCCTCGTCGCCGAGGATGCGGCGGTCCTTGAGGTCGGCCTCGGTGATGCCGCCGACCGACGATCCGTCCACGTAGACATAGCCGCACGGCACTGTGCCCGTGACCTTGGCGACCCCGTCGACGAGGTCGACGACGACGCCGTCCTCGACCACGATGACACGCTCCGGTGGCACACCAGTACGGACGGCGAGCGCGGCGTTGGCTTGCAGGTGGCGTACCTCGCCGTGCACCGGCATCACGTTGCGGGGGCGAATGATGTTGTAGCAGTAGAGAAGTTCGCCAGCGCTGGCGTGTCCCGAGACGTGCACCTTGGCGTTGCCCTGGTGCACGACGTGCGCGCCGAGCCGGGTCAGTCCGTTGATGACACGGTTGATCGGGTTCTCGTTGCCCGGGATCTGCGACGACGCGAGGATCACCGTGTCGCCGGTGCCGATGCGGATCTGGTGGTCGTTGTTGGCCATCCGGCTGAGGGCGGCCATCGGCTCCCCCTGCGAGCCGGTGCACATCAGCACGACCTGGTCGTCCGGCAGGTCGCCCATCTTCTTGACGTCCACCAGCACGCCGGGAGGCACCGTCAGGTAGCCGAGGTCGGCTGCGACTCCCATGTTGCGCACCATCGAGCGGCCCACCATCGCCACCTTGCGGCCGTGCGCGTACGCCGTGTCGAGCACCTGCTGAACGCGGTGCACGTGCGAGGCGAACGACGCCACGATGACCCGGCGCTCGGCACCCGCGAAGACGCGGTCGAGGACCGGCCCGATGTCTCGCTCGTGGGTTGTGAAGCCGGGCACCTCGGCGTTGGTGGAGTCGACCATGAACAGGTCGACGCCCTTGTCGCCCAGGCGAGCAAAGGCCCGCAGGTCCGTGATCCGCCCGTCGAGGGGCAGCTGATCCATCTTGAAGTCACCGGTGTGCAGGACGGTGCCCGCCCCGGTCGTCACCGCGACCGCCAGCGCGTCGGGGATCGAGTGGTTGACCGCGATGAACTCGCACTCGTAGGGACCGAACCTCTCGACCTGCCCCTCCTTGACCGCGAGCGTCAGGGGCGTGATGCGGTGCTCCTTGAGCTTCGCCTCGATCAGCGCGAGGGTCAGCTGGGAGCCGACCAGCGGGATGTCGGGGCGCCGCCTCAGCAGATAGGGCACCGCGCCGATGTGGTCCTCGTGGCCGTGCGTCAGCACGACGGCGAGCACGTCGTCGAGCCGCTCGGCGATGTACGTGAAGTCGGGCAGGATCAGGTCGACGCCGGGCTGGTGGTCCTCGGGGAACAGGACCCCGCAGTCGATGATCAGCAGCTTGCCGTCGAACTCGAGGACGGACATGTTGCGGCCGATCTCGCCGAGGCCCCCGAGGGGGACGACGCGGAGGCCCCCCTTGGGCAGCGGCGGTGGAACGGGTAGCTCGGGGTGAGGGTGACTCACAAGTCTCCTGTGTCTGGGGCCGACCCGCGACGCGCCCAGTGTGGACGGTGGCTGGTCAGCGGTGGGTCATGCTGAATGTTGGTGGGTACGCGCACCGGCGCCCGTGCGCAAGTCGAGGGAATCGAGTGCGTCGAGGGCGAAGCGGAGGAGCTCGACCTGGTCGTCGGTGGCGGGTACCAGAGGGAGCCGGACGGTGCGGTGAGGGAGCACGCCGCGCAGCTGCAACCCGGCCTTGGCCATGATGGCGCCCTGCGTCAGCTTCATCACAGCGTGCGTCACTCCCAAGAGGGAGCGGTGGACCGCCACCGCGGTGGCGAGGTCGCCGACGTCGACGGCGGCGACCATGGCGGCGATCTCGTCGCCCACCAGGTGGCCGACCACGCTGACGACGCCGGATCCGCCCTGCGTCAGATGTGCCAGGGTCAGCTCGTCGGTGCCGCTGTAGTAGGCGAGGTCGGTCGCGGCCATTACCTGTGACGAGGCGAAGAGGTCGTCCTTGGCGTCCTTCACCGCGACGATGCGCTCGTGCTCGGCCAGCTCGATCAGCGTCTCCGTGCGGATCGGGACGCCGGAGCGGCCGGGGATGTCGTAGAGCATCACCGGCAAGCCGGTCGCGTCCGCGACGCTGCGGAAGTGGTGCAGTAGCCCAGCCTGCGGCGGCTTGTTGTAGTACGGCGTGACGACGATCAGGGCGTGGGCACCGCTCTTCTCGGCCGTCCGGGCCAGCTCCAGCGTGTGACGCGTGTCGTTGGTGCCGACCCCGGTGACGACGTGCGCGCGGTCACCGACGGCCTCGAGCACGGCACGCAGGACACGGTCCTGCTCGTCGTCCGTCGTGGTCGGCGACTCCCCGGTGGTGCCGTTGACGACCAGTCCGTCGTGACCGTGGTCGACCAGGTACTCCGCGAGCACGCCGACGGCGTCGAGGTCGACCTCGCCGTCACGGTCGAACGGCGTCACCATCGCCGTGAGCACGGCGCCGAACGGACGGGCAGGGGACAGCCCTGTGGCGGGCTGCAGCGGGATGTAAGGCATGCGCACACGCTACCGCCGACGCGCTGCGACTCCCGTCCGCCGGGCTGGTGAAGGCCCGAGCCGGACGCATGAAAGCGGCCGTTGCCCGCTCGGGGGTCCGGGCAACGGCCGCTTACACCCGCACCATCGGTGGAGACGGCTAAGTCGTTACACGTTCAACTGAGTTTGTGGACGTGACCCAGGTCACATCTCAGTCGCCGCGGGGGTCCTCGAGTCCGCTCGCGATGGCGAAGCGCACCAGCTCGACGCGGTTGTGCAGCTGCAGCTTGCCGAGGATGTTCTGCACGTGGTTCTGCACCGTGCGGTGCGAGATCACGAGGCGACTCGCGATCTCCTTGTACGACAGCCCCTTCGCAACCAGCCGCAGGATCTCCGTCTCGCGCTCCGTCAGCGTTCCTCCGGGCGGGCCGAGCGCGGTCTCGGTCGGCGGCTGGTTCGACATCCGGCGGAACTCCCCCAGCACCAGTCCGGCGAGGCCGGGGGTGAACACGGCGTCGCCGTTCGCCGTCCGGGCGACCGCGTCGAGCAGCTCGTCGCGTGAGGCCGACTTCACCAGGTAGCCGGTGGCACCTGCCTTGACCGCTTCGAGGACGTCGGCGTGCTCGCCGCTGGCAGACAGCACGAGCACCCTGACGCGAGGGTCGGCGGCGACGATCTGCCGGGTGGCCTCCACCCCGTCCACGCCGGGCATCTGGAGGTCGGTGAGCACCACCTGGGGCTGGGTCGCAGCCGCCCGACGGATGGCCTCGGCACCACTCGCCGCGGTGGCGACCACCTGGTACCCGGCGTCCTCCAGGTCACGAGCCACGGCCTCGCGCCACATCGGGTGGTCGTCGGCGACCAGCACGCGGACCGGCCCCTCCTGCTGCGACGGCGGCGGCTCGGCACCGTCGGGGGTCAGGGCCTCGGAGGTCGTGTCGTCCTCGGTCACGCGACTCAGCCTATGGTGCCCGGCGCCCCGAGACCGATGAGCTCGGACGGGGGACGCGCATCTCGACCTCGGTGCCCTGCCCTGGTGCCGAGACCACCTCGACCGTCCCGCCGTGGTCCTCGATGCGTCCGCGAATGGACCGCGGGACGCCCATCCGTCCGTCGGCCGCAGCGGCCCCCAGCCGGCCGGGAGCGATACCGACCCCGTCATCGCGGACGCTGACCAGGACCTCGGTGTCCTCATCCTCGACCAGAACCCACGCCCTCGCCCCGTCGCCGGCGTGAGCCGCCACGTTGTCGAGGGCGGCCCCGACGGCCGCACCAACGTCCCGCGCCGTCTCGGTGGCGAGGAGGACGGGTCCTGCCGGCCCCGAGAGCTGGACCCGCGGACCGGTGCGTCCACGCAGCAGCGTCAGCAGGTCGACCTGCGCCGGAGGGTCACCCTGGCCGAGCGAGCCCTCGGCGCGCTCGTCGGACCGAGCGCCCGCCCCCGAGACCAGCCCACGCAGAAGTGCCTCCTGCTCGCCCGCCAGGTGCCCGAGATCCGCTGTCTCACCACCGATCTCGGCACCCCGTCGCTGCACGAACGCCAGCACCTGCAGCACAGAGTCGTGGATGTCGCGTGCCAGCCGCTCGCGCTCCCGCGCCGCTGCGGCCGTCTCGAGCGCCCGGGCCAGGTCGCGGCGACTGCCCTCGTACAGGGTGCAGGCGTAGCCCACGACGGCGCCGGCGAGGAGGAGCAGCACGATGTTGTGCAAAGTCATCCGGGTGATCGGCGAGATGACGACGAGGTCTGCGGCACCGACAGCGAGAGCAGCCACCACGCCGCCGATGGCTCCGCGCCACACAGCCCACGCCAGCACCGACGCGGCGGGCCACGTCAGGGGCAGCGTGTTCGTCACCGCGATCTGCGCCCGGTCGTCGACCAGCACCGACGCCAGCACCGCGCAGCAGGCCACCGCGAGGTCGCTCACCACCAGCCATCCGGGGCGGCGCGGGAAGAACCAGATGAAGGCGGTCCAGGCCGCCATCAGCGCCAGCACCAACCATCCCCACCCCGGGTGGCCCACGTCAGCCGGCCGGACCAGGAACGCGGCGGCGGCATAGACCACGGACACGGCCCGGAAGACGTCGACCGCCCGCCACACCGCCCCGGCGAAGCCGAGATCGGTCGGCACCAGCCGCAGGTCTCGAACCCGCTCGCGAGGAGTACGCGTGCGGTCAGTCGGCCGCACGGGCGTCGGGATGTGAGCCGTGTTGCGCGCGCAGGTCGACCGGTGCGGGCGTCGCGGCGCCTCCGCCGGCGCCCGCGGGCGGCCCACCGGCAGCAGGCGTCGAGGGCACTCCCGACGCCCCGTCGAGGTCGACCGTCAGGCCCTCGGTGTCATCGGGGTCCACGGTCTCGTCCGCCGTAGCGTCTTGCTCCCCGGGCTCCCCGGTCTCCTCGGTGTCGGCGGGGGCCGCCTCGTCGTCGGCAGGACCGGAGTCAGCCTTCGCGCCTGGCACCTTCGCGACGACCTCTTCCTTGGCGGCCTCGACCTTCGCCCGGGCCTCGGCGGCGCGAGCCGCGGCAGCCGACGCGGCCGACTGCGCACGCGTGCGCGCCTGGGCGATCCGGTCCCTGACCGCCTCGGCCAGCTGTTCCTTCATGGTCGCTGCGTACACGTCCACGTACTGCTGGCCCGACAGGCGCATCAGCTCGTACATGATCTCGTCGGTGATGGACCGCAGCACGAGCCGGTCCGACTCCATGCCCTCGTACCGGGAGAAGTCGAGCGGTGGCCCGACGATGACGCCGACGCGCCGGATCGACGGCACCTTGCGTCCGATCGGCTGGACCTTGTCGGTCCCCTTCATCACGACGGGCAGTACCGGCACCTTGCCCTCGAGGGCCATTCGGGCCACGCCGGTCTTGCCGCGGTACAGGCGACCATCGGGGCTGCGGGTGCCCTCGGGGTAGATCCCGAGCAGGTTGCCGGCGCCCAGCACCTTCAGGCCGGTGCGCAGGGCGGCTTCGCTGGCCTCGCCGCCGGAGCGGTCGACCGGCACCTGCCCGACGCCACGGAAGAAGCCGGCGGTCAGGCGGCCCTTGATCCCACGTCCGGTGAAGTAGTCGGCCTTGGCCAGGAACGTGATGCGCCGCGGCACGACCAGCGGGAGGAAGAACGAGTCGGAGAACGACAGGTGGTTGCTGACGAGGATCGCGGGACCCGAGTCGGGCACGTTCTCGATGCCGCGGACCCAGGGACGGAAAAGCGCACGAAGCAGGGGCCCCAGCACGATCGTCTTGAGCACCCAATAGAACACGAACGCACTCTACGGACTCCGCTGGTCGCGCGCTGCCCCCTTGGTGCCACGGGCGCCGCTCACCCACCTGGCGCACCCGCCGGCGCCTCCCCGCTCCCGTCTGGGTACTCATGTCTCAGGCGTGCCACCACCTTGGCCGATCCCTCGACCCGTGCGCTCGACCCGTGCCACGATGAGGCCGTGCCAGTCATGCCCGGAGCGGAGCCGTTCAGCCACGACGGCAAGGACGTCGCCGTCCTTCTGTGCCATGGGTTCACGGGCACGCCACAGAGCCTGCGGGGCTGGGCCGAACGGCTGGCGGCCGAGGGTTTCAGTGTCCGCGTGCCGAGGCTGCCGGGGCACGGCACCACTTGGCCCGAGCTGAACCGGACGCGCTGGCCCGACTGGTACGCGGCGGTCGAGACCGAGCTGCTCGCGCTCGCCCCGTCCCACGAGACGGTGATCGTCGGCGGTCTGTCGATGGGCGGTGCTCTGGCACTTCGCCTGGCCCAGCAGCACCCCGACCTGGTGGACGGGCTGATGCTGGTCAACCCGGCCGTCAAGCTGACGGACCCCCGGCTGCGCGCGGTGCCGATCCTTCGCCACTTCGTGCCGTCTGCAGCCGGCATCGCCAGCGACATCCGCAAGGCCGGGTCCAAGGAGCTGGCCTACGACCGGAACCCGTTGCAGGCCCTGCACTCCTCGATCCAGATGTACGCGGAGATCGAGAAGGCCCTTCCGCAGGTCAGCACCCCGCTCCTGATGATGCGCTCCGCTGTCGACCACGTCGTGCCCGTGTCGAGCCCGACCCGGGTGCTGGATCGCGTGTCCAGCGCCGACGTCACGGACGTGGTGCTGCACGACAGCTACCACGTCGCGACCCTCGACGAGGACGCCGAGCTGATCTACGCCCAGAGCGTCGCGTTCGTGCAGCGCATCGCCGCACGCGACTCCGGCGAGGTGCTCTCGTGACCAGGCCCCCCGACGACGTGCCGGAGCCCGGCGTCGACGTCGAGGCCGAGTGGGCCCAGATCGTGGCGCACTGGTCGGACGAGGCCGCCGGGCATGCGCTGCCTGCCAACCCCATTCGCGTCTCGGACGAGGACTCCGAACAGCTGCTCGACATCGCGGACGTCAGCGACCCGGCGCGGATCAGCCGCCCGGCCGACGCCACCGACGGTCTCAACGCCGCCCCATCTGCCCCGCGCGAGCAGGCCCTCGGCGACGACACCACCGGCGCGCGGACCGGCAGCGAGCCGTTCGAGTACCTGGACTACCTGGACCACCCGGACGACCCGCCGCGCACGTCGAGGCACCGGCTGACCCCGGAAGAAGTGGCCGAGCTGGCCGACGAGAGCTGGGGCGCAGACGCTGACCGGTCCACCGACGACCGGCGCTCGACCGACGACTGGCGCCGCTCGCCGAGCTCACCGGCGACGTCGCACGTGGGCGGCGAGGAGGCGCGCAGCGGCAGCAGCGCGTCGCTCGAGGACGACGTCGAGGGTTTCGTTCCGCCCGACCCTCCGCCGCTGCCGCGCGGTGACATCGTCAGCCGCCTCGCGTGGATCGGCGCGCTCGGCGCGCCCCTGTTCCTGCTCGTGGCTGCGCTGTTCTGGCGTACCGCGCCGTCGATGCTCGTCGGTGCCGCGGTCGCCGCCTTCGTCGCCGGGTTTGTCACGCTGGTCGTGCGGATGCCTGACCGCTCCGACGACAAGGACGACGGCGCGGTCGTCTAACCTCCGCTGCATGACCTCCTCCGAGACCGTCGAGATCCGCGGCCACATCCTCGACTCCGGAGTTCTCAGCCGGTGCGCGACCGACGTCAGGTCACTGGGCGGCGACTACGTGATCGAGCGCCTCGACGTCGGCAAGGACTCCACCGACGAGTCCTACGCGCGCATCCGGGTGCAGGCGGACGACGACACCTCACTCGCGTCGATCCTGATGCGGCTCAACAGCTATGGCGTGAACCTCACCGAGCCCGGCGAGGCTGTGGTGCGGGAGGCCGACGCCGACGGGGTCTTCCCGTCCGACTTCTACTCGTCGACCAACCTCGAGACCCAGGTGCGGTTCGGCACACGATGGGTCGACGTGAGCCAGCCCGAGATGGACTGCGGCCTGCTGGTCACCGGCGAGGGTGACGACGTGGCGGTTCGCACGCTGCCGGTCAGCGACGTCAAGGTGGGTGACCACATCGTCTGCGGCCCGACCGGGGTACGGGTCTCGCGGACCATCTCCGCACCGACGAAGGACGAGGTCTTCGAGTTCATGAACTCGGAGGTGTCGTCGGAGAAGCCGCAGGCGCTCCTGGTACGCCAGATCGCGCAGGAGATCCGCGACACCAAGGACGCCGGCAAGCGGGTCCTGTGGGTCGCGGGCCCCGCGGTCGTGCACACGGGCGCTGCTCCGGCGATGGTCGCGCTGGTCGAGGCGGGCTACGTCGACGTGCTCTTCGGTGGCAACGCGATCGCGACCCACGACATCGAGTCGTCGATCTACGGCACCTCGCTGGGGGTCGACCTCTCACGCGGTCAGGGTGTCGAGCACGGACACGAGCACCACATCCGAGCCATCAACGAGGTGCGCCGCGCCGGCTCGATCGCGGCGGCCGTCGAGAACGGCGTGATCTCGTCCGGCGTCATGCACGCTCTGGTGAGGAACGGCAAGGACTTCGTGCTGGTCGGCTCGGTGCGTGACGACGGCCCGCTCCCCGACGTCGTGACCGACGTGATCGAGGGTCAGCGCGCGATGCGCGCCCAGCTGTACGACGTGGGCTTCGCGATCATGGTCGCGACGATGCTGCACTCGGTCGCGACCGGCAACATCCTGCCCGCGTCGGTGCCCCTCGTCTGCGTCGACATCAACCAGGCGACCGTCACCAAGCTGGCAGACCGCGGCTCGTCGCAGGCGCGAGGCATCGTCACGGACATCGGCCTGTTCCTCGAGCAGCTGGCCGACGAGCTGGTGCCCGACCGGCCACGGCCGTGACGTCACGCTGGGTCGCCGGCCTGCTGGCGGCGGGCGACGACCCGGACCCCCGTTTCACCCTGGCGAACGAGCGGACCTTCCTCGCGTGGATCCGCACGTCGCTGGCGCTGCTGGCCGGCGGGATCGCTCTCGAGGCGTTCGTCGAGGACCTTCCCGACGGCTTGAGACGGACGATGGCCGGCCTGCTCATCGTGCTGGGCGCCGGGCTCGCGGTTGGCGCATTCTTACGCTGGCTGCAGACCGAGCGGGCGCTGCGTCGGCGCAGCTCGCTGCCACCGCCGGCCCTTGCTCCGTGGCTGGCAGCGGGAATCGCCGTGACGGCACTGGTCCTGCTCGCCAGCGTGGCGCTCGGCGGCTGAGCGCCCGATGTCACGGTCCCGCTCGCCGTGGGATCCCGGGCTGCAGACCCAGCGGACCGCGCTGGCCTGGATGCGTACAGGTCTCGGCCTCGCCGGGGTGTGCCTCTTGCTGACCCGACTGACACCCGCCAGCGGGATCGTCGCGCTCGTGGCCGGTCTCGGCGGCGCAGCCGCCGCGGCCATGCTCGTCTCGGTGCAGTCGTCGCGGCACCGCCGTCGGGAGGACCGGCTGCACGCGGGTCACCTGGTCCCTTCCGCACGTGCCTGCCTTGCGCTCACCGCAGGGGTCGTCTTGCTGGCGGCCCTCGCCCTCGCGCTTCTGCTGCGTGGGACAGCCTGAGCGCCCCCGACACCCCGTCCTTCAGCGCGGTGGGAGGACGATCTCGGCCATCACCGGGCGATGGTCGCTCGCGGCGAGGACGTCGGCGTCACTGACCCCGTCCGGGAAGCCGTAGGAGACGACCTCGAGAGACGGGTCGACCAGGACAGCGTCGATGCGGTGGCGCGGACGGGTGGCTGAGAACGTCACGCCGGATCCCTCGCCACGGTCGGCAGCGCGCGGGGCCAGCGCCCGCCACGACGGCCCGCCCGGTGGCTCGTTGAGGTCGCCGGCAACCACCGCGGGCGCGTCGGGTGCCAGGCTCCGCAGCACGCTCGCGACGTGGGCCGCCCTCTCTGTGGCGTCGAGACCGAGATGGACGCAGGTGACCGAGACCCGTTGCGTACCAGGCAACGAGACCATCGTGCGCACGGCGCCACGCGGCCTCGTCCGCCAGCCTGAAACCGGCAGGCGCACCGCCTGGGCGTCGTCGGTGCGGGTGCGGAGGCTGACCAGGAGAGCCGTGCCCGCTGACGCACGCCCTCCGGCGACGAAGTACATGCCCACCTCTCGCGAGAGCCTGAGCAGGCGCTGCCGCGAGCCGGGCCACCGCGAGACCTCCTGCAGGCAGGCCACGTCGGCGCGGGCCGCGCGCAGCACCCTGCTCACCGCGAACGGGTCGCCGAGCAGGTCGCGCACGTTCCACGTCATCACCCGGAGCGTGCGGGTACCCCGCGGGTCGGACGGAGCCGACGCCAACCGTCAGCCGCTCTCGGACAGGGCTGCCTGGCGCGCCAGGTCTGCCATCCCGACCATCCCGGCCAGGGGCCCCAACTCGGCTGCTCTGATTCGGGCCTTGGGACGGAAACCCCGCCCGGTCAGCTGCCGGGCGAATGCCTGACGGGCCGGCTCGAGCAGCAGGTCACCGGCCTCGCACACGCCCCCGCCGACGACGAGGGTGCCGGGGTCAAGGGCTGCGGCCAGGTTGGCCAGCCCGACACCGAGCCACGCGCCCACCTCGGCCAGCAGCTCGACGGCCGCAGGGTCGCCGTCGCGCGCCGCGTCGGTGACCAGGCTGCCGACGATCGCGGCGGGGTCGCCCCCGGCCCTCTCCAGGATCCCGGCCACGCTCGGGGACCCGGCAGCAGCGAGCTCGCGCGCCTCGCGTCCGAGCGCGTTGCCCGACGCGTACTGCTCCCAGCAGCCGCGGTTGCCGCACTCGCAGCGCAGACCGCCCGGCACGAGCACCATGTGGCCGAACTCCCCTGCGATGCCGTAGCGGCCGCGCTCCAGGCGTCCGTGGAGAACGAGGCCACCACCGATACCGGTGCCGAGGGTGACGCACACCAGGTGGGTCTCGCCACGGCCGGCACCGAAGCGCCACTCCGCCCAGGCGGCGCCGTTGGCGTCGTTGTCGACGAGCACCTTGCGGCCGATGCGCTCGGAAAGGCCCTGCCGCAAGGGTTCTCGTCGCCAGGCGAGATGCGGGGAGAACAGCACGGTGCCGCCGTCGGCGGAGACGAAGCCTGCCGCCCCGACCCCGACCGGCGCATCGGGAGCCGCGTGGGCGAGCTCGTCGACGACGGCCGCGATGGTGACCTCCACAGCGAGCACGTCACGACCGGGCGTCGACCGTCTCGCGGTCGCGAGCACCTGGCCGTTGGCGTCGACGAGCCCTGCCACCACCTTGGTGCCGCCGATGTCGACGCCGACGGCCAGCGGAAGCTCGGGGCTCGTGAGCTCAGACAACCGACACGTCACGGGCGAGGTCGGCGGCCCCCACCAGACCCGCGTCGTTGCCGAGCTCAGCAACGACGATCTGCGCGAGCGGCCGGTGCCCCCGGGCCGTGAGGTGATGGGCGAAGGCGGTGCGGATCGGCTCCAGCAGAAGGTCGCCCGCCTGGCTGGCGCCCCCTCCGATCACCACCAGCTCGGGATCGAGCACGGCGGCGAGGCTGGCGATGCCCTCTCCGACCCAGCGTCCGGTGTCCTCCAGCAGCTCGATCGCTGCCGAGTCACCCTCCTGCGCGGCGTCGGTGACCATCTGCCCGGTGATGCGCTCGGCCCGACCGCCCGCCAGCTCGATCAGGCGGTGCGCGGTGACCGCGCCCGACCCCGCCAGCTCACGGGCCTGGCTCGCCAAGGCGTTGCCCGAGCCGTACTGCTCCCAGCAGCCGCGGTTGCCGCACCCGCAGCGCCGCCCGTCCGGCACCACCCGCAGGTGTCCGATCTCCGCTGCCATGCCGAAACCGCCGTGGAGCAGCCGGCCGTCCACCACGATGCCGCCGCCCAGCCCGGTGCCGACCGTGACGAGCACCATGTCGTCGACGTCACGCCCTGCGCCGAAACGGAACTCACCCCAGGCGGCCGCGTTGGCGTCGTTCTCCACCACGACCGGAAGCCCGGTGCCGGCCGACACGCGGTCGCGCAGCGGCTCGTCGCGCCAGGCCAGGTTGGGCGCGAACACGACCCTCGAGCGTTCCTTGTCGACGAAACCCGCGGCGGCGACGCCGATCGCGACCGCGTCATCGTCCTCGGGGCCCTCGGCCCTCAGCTTGGAGACCATCTCGCTGATCACCTCGACGATGCCGGACGGGTCCTGGCTGGGGGTCTCCCGTCTGGCACGTCTGACGATCGAGCCTTCGGCGGAGACCACCGCTGCCGCGATCTTCGTCCCGCCGACGTCCACACCGATCGTGTGCATGATCGTGGGCATTTCGTCCTCCGTGGCGGTCGGGGTCTGCGATGGTCTGGCGGGCTGTGTCAGTCGGTTTCAGTCTGTGACGTCGATGTGCTCGGTGGTGGGACGAGGTACGTCCTCGTGGCCGGCAGGCCCGGTGCGTGCGCCCTTGTGGTCGTTGTGGTCGGCGGCCAGAGCCGAGACAGCCGCTGCGAGAGCGGTTGTCGCGTCGGCGAGATGAGCGATGACGTCGGGTCTCGCCTTCCCGAGCCGCGCGATCGCCTTGCACACCGGGCAGATCCCGCACGTCTCGGGCACGTGGCCGTCGCCTGCTGGACGGCCGGAGGGGTCCGTATCGGTCTCTCGTCCGCCCGCCGCGTCGCCACGCGACCAGGCATCGGCGGCCTCCTGCAGCGCCTCGAAGAGGCGTCCGGCCTCCTCGCCGACGGTGCCGGTCACAGGGGCCGCCACAGCTCGGGGTCGGGCTCGAAGCGCACTCGGAGCACACCCGACCGCAGGGAAGCGCCGACCACGCGGCACCGCCGCAGTGCGCTCGGCAGCGTCAGGACCCGCCTGCTCGCGCCGACCGTCACGACGAGGTCGTCGCCCCGACGTGCCAGGTCGAGCTCGCCGCGGTCGGCCAGCGGCAGCCGCAGCACGAGCACCAGCTCTTCGCCGCTGCGCTCGACCTCCATCGCGGCGGGTACCGGCACCACGTCGAGCGGGTCGCCTCCTGCGGCGCTTTCGCGGTAGAGCCCCGCTGCCAGGTCGGCGAGCGCGTCGACGCCGACGGGCTCGTCCACCGACTGCGGGCACTCACGCAGGCCGATGTGCCCGAACGCCTCGCGCGCCTCGTCCAGAACGGCGCGCTCGCCACGGGCACGGGCGGCGCGCCAGGGGTCGTCTCCGTCCGGCACCAGCCGGTTCACCACGAACCCGTCGACGGGGTACCCGAACAGCGCGAGCGACGTCAGCGTGCGCCGCGCCTCGGCCAGCACCACCGACTCGGCGGTCAGGACGAGCCGAACGCTGGTGCGTGGGGCGGTCAGCACGTCGCGCACCTCGGCGAGCTCGGATGCCAACCGGTGCAGCGCGTTCAGCACGGGGTCGCCCAGTGTCGGCCAGGCGGGGCTCGTCAACCCCGCCCGTACGGCGCGCGCCACGCGGCGCCCGACAGGCACCGCGCGGTCGAGGTAGCCCGTGAGGGCCTCGGGCAATGCCAGCAGTCGCAGGGTCTCGGCGGTCGGGGCACAGTCGACGACTACGAGGTCCCAGTTGCCCTCCTGCACCTGGTCGCGCAGCTCGAGGAGGGCAAGCACCTCTTCGGCGGCCGGCAGGACGGTCATCTCCTCGGCGGCGGCAGGCTCGACACCCAGCTGGTCGAGGGCCTCCAGCAGGTACTGCTGCACGGCTCGCCAGTGCTGCTCGAGGCGTGCCCGTGGGTCGACCTGCTGGCCGTACAGGCCAGGCTCGACCTCACTCGGCTGCGGCCCCAGCGGGTGGTCGAGGGCGTCGGCAAGGGAGTGGGCGGCGTCGGTCGACAGCACCAGCGTCTTCTGGCCCCGGCGGGCTGCGTGAACCGCCGTCGCTGCGGCCACCGTCGTCTTGCCGACGCCACCTTTGCCGGTGAACAGCAGCGTGCGAGGGCCGTTGCCCGCGGCCGCGCGGCGCGCGTGTGCAGTGGCTGTCACGGGGTCGTCACGAGGGTGTCAGGAAGGATGTCGAAGGGCCCGTCACGAGCGCTTCGTGGCGCGACCGCCGGAGGCCGACCCCTCGACGCGCTTGGTCAGCTCCTTGAGCGCGGTGTCGATGATGACCTTCTCGGCCTTTCGCTTGAGCATGCCGAGCATGGGAATGCGGACGTCCACTCCGAGCCGGTAGGTCACGGTGCTGCCGTCGCCTGCGGCGGCAACCTCATAGGAACCGTCCAGCTTCTTGATGATGTCCGCCTCGACCAGCGTCCACGAGACCGTGCCGGTGCCGGCCTTGGCGACCTTCCAGGTGTAGTCGAGCACGTACGTGTCCTTGATCGGCCCGTTGTCGACGACGAAGCGCGCTCGGGACGGCCGGCCCGCCTTGGACGCCAGGACCTCGACCTCCTTCACGCCGCCGGCCCACTCGGGATAGGACTCGAGGTCGGCGATCACGGCGAGCACATCGGCCGGTGGCGCAGCCACCGACGTGCTGGACTCGGTGCTCTCGGCCATAGCGATCTCCTCAGTGCTCGGTCGCTGGTCGCCGCTCACCGGCGCGGTGGCAGGCTACCGCCGTTCGTCACCTGGGTCGCAGGTCGCCCCGCTCAGAGCACCTGGCCGACCAGCGTCAGCAGGCCGAAGCCCACCACCGTCAGCAGGACCGTCCCGGCCACGATCGCCGCGATCCGTGCGCCGGTGTTCGACAGCAACGACACGGCTGATGCGAGCGGGGCGCGGCTGGACCCGGCCCCGGGCGTCGCCTGGATGGCCAGGAGCGCCAGCATCTGGTCGGCCTTCGCCACGGTTCCCGCGTCGGGCACTCCTCCGGCGAGCGGACCTCGCTCGGGAGTCTCCACGTCTGCGGCGCCGTCGCCGGACCAGGCCGCGGTGACCAGCGTGTCCGGGTGGTCCGGGTGGTCCGGGTGGTCCGGGTGGTCCGGGTGGTCTGGCTCTGCGCCCGCTTCGGGCTCGGTCCGCTCCGTGGTCTGGCTCTCTTCGGTGGTTTCGATGGTTGTGGACGAGGGCGCCTCGATCGGCCGCTCGGCCTCCGGAGGCACGATCGGCGTGTAGCACTGGGCACACCAGCCGATGCCGGGCGCGAGCAGGGCACCGCAGTGGGCGCAGCGAGGCTCGGGCGCGATGCCGCGCTCTGCGGGCTGGTCGGTGCCATCCGGGTCGCCCGTGCCGGTGTCAGTCTTCATCCTGTCCTTCGTCGGCGCTTCGGGCGTCCGCCTTGAGACCCGTTGCACGCCCAATCCCCTCCCCCAGCCTCGTACCGACCAGTAAGGTCAGGCCGGATCACTCACACCGGACTCCTGGAGAGCCTCGTGCGCGAAAGCACCGTCCCCGCCCTGGTCGAGGTCGACCCGTCGAGCAACATCACCGACCTGGTGGTGCGCAACGCCACGGAGCGTCCGGCCCACGTCGCCTACCGCCGGCAGGTCGACGGCGCCTGGAGCGACGTCACCAGCGCCGACTTCCTGGCCGAGGTCACCGCTCTGGCCAAGGGGCTGGTCGCGGCTGGGGTGAACCCCGGTGACCGGGTCGGGCTGATGTCGCGCACCCGGTACGAGTGGACGCTGACCGACGTCGCGATCTGGTTCGCCGGCGCGGTCACCGTCCCCATCTACGAGACGTCGTCGGCCGACCAGGTCGAGTGGGTGCTGGGCGACTCCGGCGCCGTTGCCGTCGTGGTCGAGAGCCCCGCGCACGCGGCGACGGTCGAGTCGGTGCGCAACAAGCTGCTCAACCTGCGCAACGTCTGGCAGATCGAGGCGGGCGAGCTCGACACCTTGACGGAGCAGGGTTCAGGCGTCGACGACGCCCAGGTCGAGGAACGCCGGAGCGCAGCGGGTCTCGACGACCTGGCCACGATCATCTACACCTCGGGCACCACCGGACGGCCGAAGGGCTGTGAGCTGACCCACGGCAACTTCGTCGTTCTCAGCGAGAACACGACGGCGCGGCTGGAGTCGGTCGTGAGTGCCGAGGGCGCCAGCACCCTGCTGTTCCTGCCGCTCGCGCACGTGTTCGCGCGGTACATCCAGCTGCTGGCCATCAGCGCCAACACCACACTGGGCCACTCGCCCGACATCAAGACGCTCGTGGCCGACCTGGGTACCTTCCAGCCCACGTTCATCCTCGCCGTGCCTCGCGTGTTCGAGAAGATCTACAACTCGTCCGAGCAGAAGGCCGAGGCCGCGGGCAAGGGCTCGATCTTCCACAAGGCCGCCGACGCCGCGATCGAGTGGAGCCGCGCGCAGGACACCGGCAGCGTCGGCCTGGGCCTGCGCCTTCGGCACGCCCTGTTCGACCGCATCGTGTACCCGAAGCTGCGCGCCGCGCTGGGTGGCCGGGCCGAGTACGCCGTGTCGGGCGGCGCACCGCTCGGCGAGCGCCTTGGCCACTTCTTCCGGGGAATCGGGCTGACCGTGCTGGAGGGCTACGGCCTGACCGAGACCACGGCGCCGGCCAGTGTCAACGTGCCCGAGAAGACCAAGATCGGCACCGTCGGGCCCCAGCTCCCTGGAAACTCCGTCAAGATCGGCGACGACGGCGAGATCCTGCTCAAGGGTCCACACGTGTTCCGCGGGTACTGGAACAACCCGACTGCGACCGCCGAGGCCATCGTCGACGGCTGGTTCCACACCGGCGACCTCGGGGCTCTGGACAACGACGGCTACCTCAGCATCACCGGCCGCAAGAAGGAGATCCTGGTGACGGCGGGCGGTAAGAACGTGGCCCCGGCCGTGCTCGAGGACCGTCTCCGTGCTCACCCCCTCGTCAGCCAGTGCATCGTCGTCGGCGACGCGAAGCCCTTCATCGCGGCCCTGATCACCATCGACGAGGAGATGCTGCCGGCCTGGCTCTCGAACAACGGGCTCGAGCCGATGGACGTGAAGACCGCAGCAAGCAACGAGGCTGTGCTCGCCGCCCTCCAGGGTGCCGTCGACGACGCGAACAAGGCGGTCTCGAAGGCGGAGTCGATCCGCAAGTTCGAGGTGCTCACCACCGACTTCACCATCGAGTCCGGGCACCTGACGCCGTCGCTCAAGCTCAAGCGAAACATCGTGATGGACGAGTACAAGGACGAGGTGGAGCGGCTCTACGCCTGACCACCCCGACGACTACTCAGACTCAGACTCAGACTCAGACTCGCCGGCCAGCAGCTGCTGGAGGACCCGCACCTGCGCGTCCCACCCCCACCGCTCCGTGACCCAGGCGCGCCCGCGCACGCCCATCTGCTCGGCCAGGCGCCGGTCGGTCAGCAGCCGGGCCACGCGGTCGGCCACCTCGGTGGGCGAGCGTCCGTCCACCACGAAGCCGTTCTCGCCCTCGAGCACGGCGTCGGGAGCGCCACCGGAGTCGCCGGCGACGACGGGCAGCCCGGTCGAGGCCGCCTCCAGGTAGCAGATGCCCAGGGCCTCGGGCTCGAGCCCACCGAGGCGGGTGCGGGTCGGCATGCAGAAGACGTCGCCCGCGTCGTAGTAGGCGGGCGTCTCGTGCCAGGGAACCCGTCCGGCGAACACGACGTGCTCGCGCAGGCCACCTGCGTCGACGAGCCTCTCGACCGCCTGCCGGTTGGGGCCGTCACCGACCAGCAGGAGGGCGGCATCGGGCACCTTCTCGCGGATCGCGGGCAGGGCGCGCACGAGCACGTCCTGCCCTTTGCGCGCGACCATCCGCGACACGCAGACCACCACCGGGCGGTCGCCGAGCCCGTGTCGCGCCCGCACCTGCGGACCTCCGGCGCCGGGGTGGAAGTGGGTGTGGTCGACGCCCGGCGTGAGCTGCCGCATCCGGCCGCGCGCCTCCGGCGTGAAGGGAGCCGAGATGCGACGCCGGCAGTACTCCCCCAGGTAGGTCACCACGTCGTTGCGGCGGCCGATGGCTCGCATCGCCGGACGGGTGAATGGCACTGTGGCCCACCAGATCTCGTGCCCGTGCGCGGTGGCCACGGTGCGCTTGACGCCCGCCGCTCGCAGGGCCGGCGCCATCAGTCCCAAGGGGGCTGCGGCGCCGAACCAGACCCGGTCGCACCCGCGGCTGCGGGCCGTCTGCGCCACCCGTCGGGTGATGGCCGGGGTGGGCACCATCAGCCGCGAGCGGTCGCGGACCACCTCGAAAGCGAGGTCGGCGTCGAAGGCTGCGTCACCCCGCTGCCGGGCCGTGTGGACGACGACCTCGTCCGCCGGAAGCAGCCTGGCCATCGCGAGCACGAACGACTCGATGCCACCGGTGCGCGGAGGAAAGTCGTTGGTGACGATCAGGGTGCGACCTCCGGACGGCATGGCCACGACCCTAGGGTGCGCTCAGTCGGCAAGCTCCGAGAGGTACACGAGCCAGCGCTGCTCGAACTCGGGCAGGCTCGTTCCGAGCACCTGGGCCACGGCCTCTCCCACCGGGACGGCCGGAGTCGACCCACCGTCTCCACCGACGCCGTCGACCGTGCGGTACAGCTCGACCAGGTCGGCCTCCGACCACTGGCGGGCGATCATCTCGGTGGCCAGCCATGACGAGGAGTACGCCGGAGCGATGTCACCGGTGGCCGGGTCGAAGTCGGCCTCGCTCGCCAGGGCGGTCGGCCCCTTGCCCTCCGCGACAAGGCTGAGCACGTCGCCCGCGACCTCACGCCGACTCAGGTCGGTCTGCTGGTACGCCACGTAGTCGGCGAAACCCTCGCTGAGCCAGATGGGCACCTCCGAGCTGCCGGTGGCCCGAGTCGCCACGTGCGTGAACTCGTGGGTCAGCACGACGTCGCGGCCCACGGCCTCGAGCCTGCCGAAGCCGGACGGGTTGACGATCACCCGGTCCGCGCTCGACGACTGGTCGCTGCCGACCTCACCGGTGGTCACGGCGGCGATCTGGTCGAGCCCCGTCTCGTCGGTGCGCATCAGCAGCGTGGCCATCTCGGTCTGGTCGCGGGGCACGAGCACGACGACCTTGCGGGGCCACTGCGATCCCCACACCTCGTCGACCTGCTTCGCGGCCTCGTCGCCGAGCGCGGAGATCTCCTCGAGCGCCGCGGTCTCGGCGGTGCCGAGCACCAGCGTGCGCTCGCCTCGCACGACGTTCACCGGGCCCAGGTCCCAGATGTTGGCCGACGCGCCGCCGTCCGTGTCGTCGGCCAGCAGCCAGGCGCCGTCGCGGTTCACCAGCGTGAGGTACTGCTCGCGCCGGACGTCCGCGTCGTCGGCCTCGGCCAGGCGGAAGACCGTGACCACGCGGGCGACCCACGCATCGGGTCCGACCTGCTTGGTCCGGTCCTCGTCCAACGAGGGGCCGTTGCCGGCGAACTCGAAACGGATGTTGTTGAACGGGACCTGCTCCAGGTTGTCGAAGACCTGTGCCTGGCGGGCGGCGAATGCGGTCGATTCGGCGTCGACCGTTCCGAGCCATTGCTCGCGGTCACGGTCCAGCAGGGCGTCGGCGCGCTCCGCGAGGAGGCTGTCGAGGGCGGCCTGTCGCGCCTTCTCGGCGTCCACGGTGCGCTGCGGCGCGGCCGCGGTGTCGTCGGACGAGGTGGCGTCGCTGGAGCCGGGGTCGCCGACCGGCAGGTCCCCTCGCACGAAGGCCACGCCCGCCAGGACGATCGAGATCGTGAGCACGGCGCCGAGGATCAGCAGCAGCGGCGACCTGGCCCACCTGCGGTGGGGAGCCTCGATCGGAGAGACGTGGCGTGCCGGAGCGTTGGGCGGCGCGGAAGATGTCGACGAGGTAGACGCCGGGGGCGGCGCGGGAGGCACAGCCGACATCGGCGACGCAGGAGGCATGGCCGAGGTGGGAGGTATGGGCGACGCAGGAGATGTGGGCGACGGAGGCGGGTTGCCCCCCGCTTCATCCGGCCCGAGCCGGTCCTGGGTCATGCCGAGAATGGTATGTGCCGGTTCGTCTGGATGGGGAATCGCCCGATGGATCCGCCGTCCGTACCGGCACCAGCCTCAGAGGCGGGACCAGGCCTGACTCCGAGAGCGCGCTGATCGCCCGCTGCTCGTCGGCGTCGAGGCTGACGGGAGACTCGCCGCCGACAGGCCCGAGCAGAACGGTCACGACACAGTCCCCGCAGGCGACCGGCCTCGCCTGGCAGCTGTCGCAGTCGATGATCATGTCGGGCTCCGCTCTGGGGCCGGAACGCTGCTCCGGTCTCCCGTGTGGTGGTACGTACTGGTCTCGATGCGGCTGGACTGGTTCCTCGTGCCAGACGCTAAACAGTGGGTCTGACAATTGCTCTGACGAGACGGCGCGAGGCGCTCGCAGAGATGCGGACGGCGCGCCACCGAGGCTGTGTCGGTGCGCCGACGTACCGTCGCGACATGCCTGGACGCCACGCCGCAGCCGCGCCGTACGGCGCCTCTGGCGTTGCGGCGCTGACCATTCCAGGTGTCGGGGTCCAGGGCACGATCGACGAGCTCGGCCGGCCACTGCACGACGTCACCTTCGTCGTGGTCGACCTCGAGACGACGGGCGGGTCACCACTGGAGTGCGCGATCACCGAGATCGGCGCCGTGAAGGTGCGGGGCGGCGAGGTCCTCGGCGAGTTCGCCACCCTGGTGAACCCTCGCCAGCCCATCCCGGCGTTCATCGCCAGCCTCACCGGCATCACCGACGCGATGGTCGCGGTCGCTCCGCGCATCGACACGGTCCTGCCCGCCTTCCTGGAGTGGGCTCGAGGCTGCGTGCTGGTCGCCCACAACGCGGGCTTCGACGTCAGCTTCCTCAAGGCCGACGCGGCACGCCTCGGCATGGCATGGCCGGCGCACGAGGTGGTCGACACCGTGCGGCTGGCCCGGCACGTGGTCACGCGAGAGGAGGTGCGCAACCACCGGCTGTCCACACTGGCGGCGTTCTTCAGGTCGTCGACCGTCCCGAACCACCGCGCCCTGCAGGACGCGCGAGCCACTGTCGACGTCCTGCACGGCATGCTCGCCCGGCTGGGCAACCTGGGTGTCACGTCGATGGAGGAGCTCGCCACCTACACCTCCCGCGTGCCGGCCGCCCAACGCCGCAAGCGATACCTGGCCGAGGCGATGCCGCACGCGCCGGGCGTCTACGTCTTCAACGGGCCGCGTGGCGAGGTGCTGTACGTGGGCACGTCCGTCGACCTGCGCACGCGCGTGCGTACGTACTTCACCGCGTCCGAGACCCGCTCTCGCATGAGCGAGATGGTGCAGATCGCGGTCTCGGTCACGCCGATCGTCTGTGCCACGCCGCTCGAGGCGCAGGTCCGCGAGCTGCGCCTCATCGCCGAGCACAAGCCGCGCTACAACCGGCGTTCGCGCCACGCCGAGCGGGCGCCCTGGGTCAAGCTGACGGTCGAGCCGTTCCCCCGGCTGTCGATCGTGCGGGCGGTCGGTGCCGACGCGGGCGACGGCGCCGTCTACCTCGGTCCGTTCCACTCCACACGGTCGGCGGAACAGGCGGTCGCCGCCCTGCACGAGGCCTTCCCTCTGCGCCAGTGCAGCGGCCGGCTGCCGGCGCGTCCGTCGCCCAGCGCGCGCGACTGCGTGCTCGCCCAGATCGGGCGCTGTGGCGCTCCGTGCACCGGTGGGCAGGACGCCGGCTCGTACGGTCGCATCGTCGAACGGGTCCGGGCCGCCGTGACCGGTGCTGCGACGCCGGTCGCCGAGGCAGTGCTGCACAAGGTGTCCGTCCTGTCCGAACAGCAGCGCTACGAGGACGCCGCGACCCAGCGCGACCGCCTGGTCGCGTTCGTCCGCGGGGCACTGCGCACCCAGCGGCTGGCACCTCTGTCGGCGACGCCCGAGCTGATCGCGGCCCTCCGTGCCGAGGAGGGGGGCTGGGAGATCGTCCTGGTGCGGCACGGACGCCTGGCGGGCACCACGTGCTCGCCGCGTGGCGCCGACCCCTGGCCATACATCGAGGCCCTCAAGGTCGGCGGAGAAGTGGTCGCGCCGGGCCGGTGGCCGGCGCCCGCCGGGCTGCCCGAGGAGACCGAGAAGATCCTGCGATGGCTCGACCAGCCGGGCGTGCGCATGGTGCACGTCGACGGCGAGTGGACGTGTCCGGTGGGCGGTGCCGGCTCCCTGCTCGAGCGCGTCGACCCGGTGGGCAGCAGTCGCAGTCGCGTTCCCGGCTTCGACCACCCGCTGGTGCACCCGGGGCGGCAGGCAGCACTAGGGTGAAGCCGTGATCACCGCGATCGTGCACATCGAGACCGACCCCGACCGCATCCCCGAGGCCGCGGCCGAGATCGCCGAGATCGAAGGCGTCAGCGAGGTGTACTCGGTCACCGGCGACGTCGACCTGGTCGCGATGGTGCGCGTCCGCGAGCACGAGGCACTGGCCGACGTCATCGCCGACCGCGTCAGCAAGATCCCCGGCGTGCGCTCGACCCGCACGTACATCTCGTTCCGCACGTACTCGCGCCACGACCTCGACGCCGCATTCGATCTCGGCCTCGAGGGCTGATCCTCACCGCGAGGTCGCGGCGACCCAGTCGTCGAGCACGGCAGCGGCGCGGCCACTGTCCACAGCCGCGGTGACCTGCGCCAGCGCAGCCGCGAACCGCTCGGTCAGGCTCTGAGGCTCCACGCCGTCGACAGCGGTAGCCAGACCCCCCTGACCCGGGACGGACCCCAGAGCCACCAGCGCTGCAGACGCGTTGAGCAGCACCGCATCCCGCACCGGGCCAGGGTCGCCTGCGAGCAGTCCTCGCACGACTGCGGCGTTGAACGCGGCGTCGCCACCGGTGAGGTCGGAGATCTGGGCGCGCGCGATGCCGAGATCTGCCGGGTCGAGCTTCTGCTCCAGTGGCTCGGCAACGCCCGGCACGACCTCCCACACCCGCGACGGGCCCGTGGTGGTCAGCTCGTCGAGACCGTCGTCGCCGCGGAAGACGAGTGCTGCTCGGTGCCGCGCCGCGAGCACGCCGGCGATGATCGGGGCCATTCGCTGGTCGGCCACACCGATCGCGCTCGCCTGCGGCTGTGCAGGGTTGGTCAGTGGCCCGAGGAAGTTGAACGCCGTGGGAACGCCCAGCTCGCGACGTGCCACAGCGGCGTGGCGCATCGCCGGGTGGTGGACCTGGGCGAAGCAGAACGTGATGCCGACCTCCTCGGCGACCTCGGCCACCCGCTCGGGCTCGAGGTCGAGCCGCACGCCGAGCGCCTCCAGCACGTCGGCTGCTCCCGCGGCTGACGACGCGGCCCGGTTGCCGTGCTTGACCACTCGGGCGCCTGCGCCCGCCGCGACCAGCGAGGCCATCGTGGAGATGTTGACCGTGTTGCGCCGGTCACCGCCGGTGCCGACCACGTCGACGCACGGTCCCGGCACGTCGATCCGCCGCGCGTGCCCCAGCATCGCCTCGACCAGACCCTGCACCTCGGCGACGGTCTCCCCCTTGGCGCGCAGCGCGACCAGGAATCCCGCGAGCCGTACGGGGTCGACCTCGCCCGTCATCACCTCGTCCATCGCCCAGGCGGTGTCACCCGAGTCCAGGTCGGTGCCGGCGAGGAGCCTGGTGAGGACGGACGGCCACGTGCGGGGCGGCTGCGCAGGCTCGGTCATCGCTCGGTCATCGCTCGGTCATCGCTCGGTCATCGCACAGTCATCGCACGGTCAGCCACCGGCAGTCGCGGCGAGCCGGCCACGGGCCAGGTCGGCGACGGCCTGGGCGACGGCCAGCGGGTCGAGCGGGTGGGGCACCGCGGCGTCGGCCTGCGACCACGTCGCCAGCCACGCGTCCTGAGGGCGGCCCGGTCAGGACCAGCACCGGTGGGCAGCGGTAGATCTCGTTCTTCAGCTGGCGGCACAGGCCCATTCCTCCGGACGGGGCGGCCTCGCCGTCGAGCACCATCACGTCCACGGTGCCGCTGTCAGCCCGGTCGACCGCCGCGGCGTGGGTCGCGACCTCGAACCACTCGACCACGGGGAGGTCCGACGCCGGGCGCCGACCGACCGCGAGACGCACCGCGGCGCGGGTATCGGCGTTGTCGCTGTACAGCATCACGCGCAGCTTCCGCTCGCGGGTGGATCCCGATCCTGTGCTGGCGGCCATCGCCCGTACCGTCCCTGCTGGTGTGTGTGCGGGTGTACATGCTGAGTGGTTTGTGAGGTTGCAGCCGGGCAGAGCCTAGCGGTGAGAAGAGCCACGCCGAACGAACCGGGGGTCGCCTGTGCGCGATGGGGCTTGAGGGCCATAATGAGCCCGTGGCGACCACGACCTCCGCGTCCCCTGCCCTGGTGCACCCCACGGTGAACCGACCGAACATGGTGTCGGTCGGGACGATCGTGTGGCTTTCCAGCGAGTTGATGTTCTTCGCAGGGCTCTTCGCGATGTACTTCACGATCCGCGCCGTCGAGCCGAACCTGTGGGACACCGAGCCCGGCATGCTCAACATCCCGTTCTCCCTGACGAACACGCTGATCCTGGTCGCCAGCTCGGTGACCTGCCAGATGGGCGTCTTCGCTGCGGAGCGACTGCAGCCCGGCCGGACCGGCTCGTTGCTGAACATCATGCGGTGGGGCATGCGTGAGTGGTACGTCCTCACGTTCCTGATGGGGTCGGTCTTCGTCGCCGGCCAGGTGTACGAGTACGCCTCGCTGGTCGCCGAGGGCCTGTCCATCTCATCGAGTCCTTACGGCTCGGTGTTCTACCTGGCCACGGGGTTCCACGGCATGCACGTGACCGGCGGGCTGATCGCCTTCCTGCTCATCATCGGGCGCAGCTTCGCGGCCAAGAAGTTCGGTCACCACGAGGCCACGAGCGCCGTTGTCACGTCGTACTACTGGCACTTCGTCGATGTGGTGTGGATCGGTCTGTTCATCGTCATCTACCTGATCAAGTGAGGACCGCAGTGAAGGCACTCGCCGCGCGACGGCGCCACCCTCTTGCGGGCGTGGTGATCCTGCTGGTCGGACTACTCGTCACCGGCGGGGCGTACGCCGTCGCGGCGCCGGGACAGGCCGAGGCCTCCGACACCACGGAGGGCGACACAGACCAGGGCAGGGAGCTGTTCCTGTCGAACTGCGCCTCCTGCCATGGGCTCGACGCGCAGGGACGCAAGACCGGCCCGAGCCTGATCGGCGTCGGCGCCGCAGCCGTCGACTTCCAGGTCGGCACCGGACGGATGCCCCTGCAGAACACGGCTCCGCAGGCGCCGCAGAAGCCCGTCGAGTTCACCGAGCAGGACATCGCCGACCTCGCCGCGTACATCGCGTCCCTCGGTCCCGGTCCCGCCATCCCCGAGGACGAGTACCTCCAGCCCGAGCTGGAGAACGACGAGGCGCTCGCCGAGGGCGCCGAGCTGTTCCGGGTCAACTGCGCCATGTGCCACAACGTGGTCGGCGCGGGCGGCGCACTGACGCGCGGCAAGTACGCGCCCGCCCTCGACGGCGTCGAGGAGAAGCACATCTACGAGGCGATGGTGAGCGGACCGCAGTCGATGCCCGTGTTCAACGACGCCAACATCACGCCGGAAGAGAAGCAGAACATCATCTCGTACCTGAAGTACGTGGAGGCAGAGCCCAGCCCGGGTGGTCTGAAACTCGGTGCGCTGGGCCCGGTCTCGGAGGGTCTGTTCGCGTGGGTCGGCCTGATGGTTCTCATCATCGGATGCACCGTCTGGCTGGGGGCGAAGTCGTCATGAGCGATCACGATCACGAGCGGCTGACGGCGAAGGACCAGATCGCAGCCTCCGACACCGGCACGGTCGACGTCCACGACCCGCATGACGCGCTGCCCGACCGGTTCCCCAACCCGGGCCTGCCGGCGCACAAGCACCGGATGGCCGACACCGACAAGGCGGCCGAGAAGCGGGCCGAGCGTCAGGTCGTGCTGCTGTTCACGATCTCGGCACTGGGCACCATCTTCGGCATCGCGGCCTACTTCATCTGGCGCCCGGACGACACCTTCGCGAGCATCCAGGCCTCCACCCTGGGGATCGGTCTCGGGTTGGCCGTGTCTCTCTTCGCGCTGGGCGCCGGAGCAGTGCACTGGGCCAAGACCCTGATGCCCGACAGCGAGCTCGTCGAGGAGCGCCACCACCTCGGTGGCACCCACGAGGAGCGGGAGGAAGCCGTCGAGATCCTCCGCACCGGCAACGAGGAGTCGGGCATCGCGCGGCGTCCCCTGATCCGCAACTCCCTGCTCGGCGCGCTGGCGGTGTTCCCTCTGCCAGGCATCGTGTTCCTGCGCGACCTCGGGCCCCTGCCCGGCGACGTGCTGGCGCACACGTGGTGGAAGGAGGGCACGCGGCTGGCGAGGGACCCGTCCGGTGTGCCCATCAAGGCCAGCGAGGTCACTCTCGGCTCGGTCTTCCACGTCATTCCGGAGGACCTCCACGAGGCCGAGCACCCGCTGGAGGAGAAGGCCAAGTGCGCGGTCCTGCTCGTGCGGCTCGACCCGTCCGATGTCGAGGCACTGCCGGAAGAGGACAGCGAACGTGAGGACTGGAGCGTCGACGGCATCTACGCCTACTCCAAGATCTGCACGCACGTCGGCTGCCCGGTGGCGCTGTACGAGCAGCAGACACACCACCTGCTGTGCCCATGCCACCAGTCGACGTTCGACATGACGCAGCACTGCAAGGTGATCTTCGGGCCGGCGAAGCGGCCGCTCCCGCAGCTTCCGATCGCGGTCGACGACGAGGGATACCTGGTCGCGCAGAGTGACTTCCACGAGCCGACCGGTCCGAGCTACTTCGAGCGTGGAGAGCGGGGAGAGGGCTGATGGCGCCAACCGCTGTAGAGAAGGCGACCGCAAGCACCGCCGACTTCCTGGACGACCGTCTCGGCCTGTCCAAGGTCATCAAGGGCGCGGCGCGCAAGGTCTTCCCCGACCACTGGTCGTTCATGCTGGGTGAGGTCGCGCTCTACAGCTTCATCGTCCTGCTGCTGTCGGGCACGTTCCTGACCCTCTTCTTCGTGCCCAGCATGGGCATTACGGAGTACCAAGGCGCCTACCGGCCGCTGAACGGCGTCGAGATGTCCGAGGCCTTCGCATCAACCCTGGAACTGTCGTTCGACGTGCGCGGCGGCCTGCTGATGCGCCAGGTGCACCACTGGTCGGCGCTGCTGTTCCTCGCGGCGATGGCCGTCCACATGTTCCGGGTGTTCTTCACCGGCGCGTTCCGCAAGCCGCGTGAGCTGAACTGGATCCTCGGCGCGATCCTGGCGCTGATGGGCCTGGGCGCAGGCTTCAGCGGCTACTCGCTCCCGGACGACCTGCTCTCGGGCAACGGCCTGCGGATCATCGACGGCGTGGTCAAGTCGATCCCGGTCGTCGGCACCTACGTGTCGTTCTTCCTGTTCGGCGGCGAGTTCCCCGGCGAGTACATCATTCCCCGGCTCTTCATCGTCCACGTGCTGCTGATCCCAGGACTGATCCTTGCGCTGATCGCCGCGCACATCGGACTCGTGGCCCTGCACAAGCACACCCAGTACCCCGGCCCCGGCCGCACCAACAACAACGTCGTCGGGTTCCCGCTGCTGCCGGTGTACATGGCCAAGGCCGGCGGCTTCTTCTTCATCGTGTTCGGCGTCATCATGCTGGTGTCGGCGACCGTGCAGATCAACCCGGTCTGGGCATACGGGCCGTACGACCCGACGCCGATCTCGGCTGGTACGCAACCCGACTGGTACATCGGCTGGATCGACGGCGGCCTGCGCCTGATGCCCGGGCTCGAGTGGACCATCCTCGGCTTCACGCTCTCGCTGAACGTGATGATCCCGGCGTTGGTCATTCCCGGTGTGGTGACCGGACTGCTGATCGCCTACCCCTTCATCGAGCAGTGGGTCACAGGCGACAAGGCGGAGCACAACCTGCTCGACCGCCCGCGCAACGCCCCGACCCGCACTGGGCTCGGCGTGATGTCGATCATCGCCTACGGCATCATGTGGGCCGCCGCCGGAAACGACCTGATCGCAACGCACTTCGGCTTGTCGATCAACGACCTGACATGGCTGTTCCGCATCGGGTTGATCGCGTTCCCGCCGATCGCCTTCGTCATCACACGGCGGATCTGCCTTGCGCTGCAACGCAAGGACCGCGAGATCGCCTTGCACGGACGCGAGACCGGCACGATCGTGCGGACCCACGAAGGCGAGTTCTACGAGGTGCACGAGCCCCTCAGCGACTTCGACCGCTGGCTGCTGGTGCAGCACGACACGTACAGTCCGATCGAGCTGGACTCGCAGGTGGACGAGAACGGCGTCGCCAAGCCAGGCGCCCGCGCCGAGCGCGTGCGGGCCAAGCTGTCGCGCTTCTTCTTCGAGCAGCGCGTCGAGCCGGTCACGCCGTCCGAGGTCGCTGCCATGCACCACGACCCTCACGAGCACGAGGTCATCGAGGCCGTCGAGAGGCCGGACGCCAAGACCCCCATCGCAGGTGGCGGCGAGTAACCACAGCCAACCGGCCCCGGTCCCCATGTGGGGCCGGGGCCTTTGCTGTCGCCAGCGCTGCCACCCCCACGCTCTCTCGCCCGCCCGCTAGCCACGTTAACGAGGCGAACCCATCGTTAACGAGGCTTGCGAGCCTCGTGAACGGTGGTGGAGCCTCGTGAAGTAGTGCGGCGCTGCCCTCTCCCCCGGCGAATCTGTGTGTGCCTGAGTGCAACCGCGGGGGCCGTGAGTGCGTGACATCCTCACCACAGACCGACGAAACGGGGGGAACGATGGACGCTGCCGAGTTCGATGCCTTCTATACAGGCTCCTATCGGCGCATCGTCGGCCAGCTGTACGTGATGATCGGCAACCGCGACGAGGCGGCCGAGTGCGTGCAGGAGGCCTTCGTCCGAGCATGGGACCACGGCGTCGCTTGGACGGCACCCCGGACGCCTGGGTGCGGACGACGGCCTACCGACTAGTCGTCAGCCGACGGCGCAGAACGCTCCTCGCGCGGCGCGACCCTGACCGAGCCCTGCAGCAGGAGCGACACCACGCGGGCCCCGACCCACATCGGACCGCGTTGATGGAGGCTCTGAAGCAGCTGCCGGAGCCGACGCGCAGGGCGATCGTCCTGCACCACCTGTGCGACCTGCCGGTCGACCAGGTCGCCGCCGAGATGGGAGTCCCCGTCGGGACCGTCAAGGCGCGCCTGTCCCGGGGACGAGCAGCGCTCGCTTCCCTGCTCTCCGACGAGGCCCCCCAGGAGGTGCCAAGTGTCTGATCTGACGAAGACCCTCGATGACCTGGCGCGCAGCGCCACCACCGAGCTCGACCCGCTGCCGGTCGCCCAGATCCGTCAGGCGGGAGACCTGCGGCGCCGCCGGCGCCACGGGTTCGCGGCGCTCGGGACCGCAGCAGGCGCAATCGCCGTCGCAGGGATCGTTGTCTCCTCGGGATCGCTGCTTTCGGCCCCACAGCGCTCTGACCCGGCGCAGACTCCGTCGCTGCCCGCACCGACCGAGACGGCCGCCCCGGAGCCGACGCCGACCACGCCCGCGACGTCGACACCGCCCAGCTCGCCCTCGGACGGTGTCACCCCACCCGCGACCACCGGCACGCCCGACCCTGACCGCCAGGTCGGGTACGGCGAGGTCAAGCTCGGGATGAGCGGCGTCGAGGTCCTCGCCACGGGCGAGGTCACCGGCGACCCGACGCAGCGCTGCATCGGGATGCCTCACGTCGCCGGTGGGTTCGTCGAGATCGGCCAGAGCCGAGACGAAGTCGTCGCCATCTTCTTCGGCGGCGACATGGCGACGTCACGTGGAATCAAGGTCGGCTCGACCCTGGCGGAGTTCGCGGCTGCATACCCAGGCTTGAACCCGGGCGAGCCCCACCACGCCGCAACCGTTCCCGTCACGGAGGATGTCTCATACATGTTCCTGTTCGCGGAGGGGGCCGTCGCCGAGCTGGTCCTCGCAAGCGACGACCAGGACTGCTTCGGCTGACTCGAACGGGCTCGGCATGGAACCGCGCACCTCGCAGCCGCGTCGGACTGGGCACACCCATCCAGCGCCGGTCCGGAGGCTCCCGTGCGAGAGGGTCAGCTGCTCATCACCGCCCTGGCCGTCGGCGTCGCGATAGCCGGCGCGGGCGTTCTCGCCTCCGGCGCTCTGGACACCGATGCCCCGGCTGCGGCACGGAGTGCCTCAGGATTCGCCCCTCAGAATGTGAACGCCCTGCTCGGGGAGTGGGACGTCGACTCAACATTGGACGCCTGGGACGGCGCGCTGACGGTCGAAGGGACTCGCGCCACACTCGAGCGCTCTTGCGGCACAGACTTCCTCGACTGGGCCGGTCACCCCGACGGACTCTTGCTGCTGCACCTGATCTATGACGGCAGGATCGGCGAGCTGCTGGAACAGGTCCCAGGCCATCCGTGCGAGTACACACCCGAGGTCGCGGACGCGTGGCCGATGACGACGGCGGGCTTCAGGGTGGACGACGACCACCACATCACGTTGACTGACCGGAGCGGCGGAATGGTGGCGGAGCTGACCCGCACGTCCCCTGTCACCCCCGCGACCAGGCGGGCCCCGACCGTGGCACCGCTCCCCGACGGCATCGTCCCCGCCACGCGCGAACTGCTCGCCGGCAAGTGGTACCTCGCAGGTGGCGGCACCGGACCTGAGGCCATCTGGATGACGTGGCTCCAGGAAGGCCGAAGGACACCGGGAGACCTGGGCTGCGAAGAGCCGTACTACAAGTGGGTGGGCTCACCGCTGGGAGGACTCCTCGACAACCCAGGTGACCCACAAGTCGGGCCGTGCATGCCCTTCAGCATCGATCCCGAGCGTCCGTCCCCGACGCCTCCACCTCGTGTCGAGCCGCCGACCGGCTTCGCCCGAGCCGGCCTCGACGGCGACGTGCTGATCCTGTTCGACGCCGAGGGAGCCGAGCTGGCGCGCCTGACCCGCTTCGGCGGACCCGGCCACCCGGGCGACCCCGACTTTGCCCAGCCGCGGGTGCAGCACCCCTCCGCCCTGCTGCGTGCGCTGGCACATGGACCTCTTGGCGCACTCCCACCGCTCGAGTTCACGAGGACGAGCAAGGCCAAGGGCATCCTGACGATCCCCACGGGCGACTGCACGACCCGGCTGGACTGGGTGGCGCACACGGACGGGCGTCTGGAGCTCAAGGTCGTCGAGGAGGTCGGCGTCCCGGCCTGCGAGGTGGTGTTCGCGCGAGGTGCGCACCTGGGCGCCGAGGGTCACGGGCTTCCGGGTGATGTGCGACGAGGCTGAGTTGATCGACCGCGACGGGACGCCAGTCGCCTACCTGATGCGCGACCAGGCCGAGGCCTGCTGACGGAGACGGGGCAAGCGGACAGGGCAAGCCGCTGGCCACCCCAACCGAATCGCCCGCCAGCGCGTCTGCGTGGTGAGAGGCTCGTGAGAAGGGACGAGGGGGTGCGCCGATGCGGCAATCGCTGGAGGACTCCTTCGCCGCGATGGCGGCCACCGAGCTGCCCGGGCTGCGCCGCTTCGCCTACGCCGTCAGCGGGGACTGGACGACCGCCGATGATCTCGTCCAGGGCGCCCTGGAACGCACCTACGCCGCCTGGGGACGTGCCCACCGCGCCGACGACCACGGCGCTTACCTGCGGACGGTGCTGCACCGCCTCGCGATCAGCGGCAGCCGACGCGCGTTCCAGCGGCACGAGCTGTCCGTAGCGGCCCCTCCGGAGACATCGAGCGCTGAATCAGGTGGGCCGGACGGCCACGACGTTGCCGTCGACCGCATGGACCTCGCACAGGCCCTGGCCAATCTGGCACCCGGGCAGCGGGCGGTCGTCGTCCTGCGCTACCTCGAGGATCGGCCGGTTCGTCAGGTAGCCGAGATCCTCGGCCTCTCCGAGGGCACCGTGAAGAGCCAGTGCTCGGACGGGCTCGCACGACTACGCACTCGGCTTCAGGCCGACGACGCCACTCCGGTGAGCGAAGGGACCTCGCGATGACAGACGTGATCGAGCGGCTGCGCGCCGCCGAGGACCGCACCCAGCCGCCTGGCCCGTTCGACCTGGCCGCTGCAACCCGAGCGGGTCAGGCGCGCCGGCGTCGCCGTCGCGGTACCTGGGTGGCAGGCATCGCCGGCATCGCTGCCGCCGTCGTCGTGGGGTCGGTGTTCACCTGGGCGGGGAGCGGTACGCCGGCCGAGGTGGCCGACACCCCCGCCCACCCGTTGCAGGACGTCGACGCGCTGCTCGGCGAGTGGTCTGTGCATGGTCTCGAGCCATCGGACTCCCTCGAGGAAGTCAGGCTCTCGGTCACGGAGGACCTAGCCGTCGTCAGCACGTCTTGTCTCTCGGGCTACCTTTGGGCCGCTCATCCAGACGGCTTGATGCTGATGGACCCGACCCTCCCCCTCGTGCTGATGGACCAGATTGAGGAGAACGGCGGCTGTGAGCGCGGCTTCGGCGGCGCCCTGGCCATCCGAGGCCGCGGGCTTTCATGTGCGATCCGACGAGCAGATCGACCTCGTGAACAGGCAAGGGGACGTAGTCGCGGGGCTTACCAGAACAGCGCCGGCTCCCCCGCGAACACGCCCCGCACCGACAGCCGCACTGTTGCCAGAGGGAGTCGAGCCCGCGACGGAGGAGCGTCTGGAGGGGCGGTGGTACGAGGCTGGCGCAGGCGAGAGCGACCGCTGGCTGGGGTGGATCGGCCGGGCGACGTGTCACCCGGCGGATCGCGGCGCCAGTGGTCGGAAGGCTGCAACATTGGGTTCCACAATTGCGGCTCGCCCACGGGTGGCATGCTGGTCAGCCCTGTTGTGATCACGACCGGGGCGGGTTCTGCGGCGGGCAAGCCGGACCCGGGTCCGACGTGGCCCCCGGCAAGATGCTGCGAACGGGCGGGCTTCGACGGCGACGCGCTCGTGCTGTTCGACGCCGCCGGTGAAGAACTCGCCGTCCTGACCCGTGACGGCAGCGCGGCCGAGCGCACGATCACCGCCGCCCCAGCCAAGAGGGTCGAGGAGGAGCAGGACGACCCGCCCCACGACCCGATGGCCTTGCGGGGCAAGTGGATGCTCACGCTTGAGGCGGAGGCGCCGGTGCAGGTGAGCTTCGGCGTGCCGACGGGCCACAGGCAACATGACGCCTCCCACGAGAGGGATGCGAGCTCACTGCTGCTTGGTCCGCTCATCGGGAAGGGCTCCTGGCGCTGAGCCTGACCGGAGGCCAGGGCAGCCTCGGCTTGCAACGCGGCGATGGACGCAGCACACCCATGGCTTGCGGACGGTGCAGAGCTACCGCACCACCGCGCAGCGGCGCGGAGCTGCGCGACGCCGATGGCGCCGTCGTGGCCTCCCTCAGCCGGCCGGACGGCGCAACACCTCCGCCAACCCAGGTATCTCAGCCTCCGGTGGCGGACCTTCCCGAGGGGATGGTCCCGGCCACACCTGGCGCGCTCGTGGGGACCTGGGTCGCACCTGGCAACATCCCGACGGCCTACTACCCGTCTCTCCGGTTCGACGCGGTCGGTCGATTCCACCTCACGGACGGATGCAACGACACGGGTGGCGGGTGGTCCGGGAGCACCCGTGGCGCTCTGGTGATGACCAACGTCGGAGGGATCACCCAAATGGGCTGCGGTCAGGGCGAGCACGGTCCCTTTTGGGACCTTGTCAGCGCAGGCCCCACCAGAGGCTTCGACAACGGCCTCGACAGGGTGGACCGAGCGGCCTTCGACGGCGCCGAGCTCATGCTCCTCGACACGGACGCTGTGGAGGTCACCCGACTCGTCCGAGAGAACTAACCCGCGAGCGCCGAGCCCTTCGCCCACTCCTCGAACGACACGTTCCAGGCCGTCCAGCCGTTGTCCTGCTCCAGCTTGCGCGAGCCGTTCACGTAGTTGACGACGTCGCCGACCTTGGAGTTGTCCATCAACCACTTCGCGTTGGCGGTCGACATGCCGGTGCACCCGTGGCTGACGTTCGCGCGTCCCTGCGAGCCGACCGACCATGGAGCGGCGTGGAGGAACTCACCGGTCCAGGTCAGGCGCATCGCGTACTTGACGTTGAGGTTGTAGTACTCGGGGTCACCAGGCTTGATGCCGGTGGTGGCGGCGTCCATCTGGTGCGAGGTCTCGCGGCTGATGATCACCTTGGTGCCGTTGCGGGTGGCGAAGCCACTCTTGCCGGTCGTGATCGGGATGGTCTTCAGCACCTTGCCGTCCTTCGTGACGGTCATGGTGTGCTTCGAGATGTCGACCGTCGAGACCATCGCCGGGCCCACGGTGAAGTTGACGGGATCGGCCTTGACGCCCCAGATGTCGGGCGCGACCTCGATGCCGGACAGGTCGGCGTCGACAGTGACCTTGGTGCCCGACTTCCAGTAGTCGCGGGGGCGCCACTGCGCCTCCTTGTCGCTGAGCCAGCGCCACGACCCCTCGGCCTGCGGGCTGCTCGTCACCAGGAGCCGCTTCTCGACCGCTGCGCGGTCCTGCACCTCGGCGTCGAACTGCACGACCACCGGCATGCCGACGCCCACGGCCCACCCGTCCTTGGGCTGGATGGCCGCGGTCTCGACGTCCCTGGCCTCCAGCGTGGTGAACGAGCTGCTGAGCGGGCTGCGCTGTGCGTCGGGGTTGACGCCGGTGGCGGAGACCTTGTACGTGGTCTCCGGTACCAGTCCGCCGGAACTGGTCCAGGTCTTGCCGTCGGGGGAGGTCTCACCCGCGACAGCTGCGCCGTCGGCGGAGGTCACGACCACGTTCGACACGCGTCCACCGGAAGCGGTGATGACGATCGGGGTATCGGGGCGGACGTCTTCCGCGTCGGGCTCGGGCGTCACGCTGAGGGTCGCCGCCGCGGGGGCCTCCGTGGGGGTCTGCGTCGGGCTCGCCGACTTCGTCGGGGTGATCGCTTCCTCGACGGCCTCGGCCTGCTGGCACCCTGCGAGGGTGACGGTGAGCACGGCAGCCGCCGCGAGCGCCGTCCAGCGCGTGTTGAGGCCCCGTGAGGCCACCGTCCGTCGTACCGAAACCACCGAAATACCTCGAGCTCCCCGCCCGCTCACGGGCGTCTTGGGGCCACCGGCTGGCCCCTCAATGGTCAAGACGTGCGAACGCCGCCGAAGGTTGCTCCGGCGACGTCTGCGTTTCGGGGGCGTGCCGCTCAGTGTGCGTGCGCACCCCGGTAGTACTCGTACACCCAGCCCACGAGGGAGAGCGCACCGATGCCGACGCCGATGATCGACAACCACCATCCTACGGCCACTCCGAGGAAGATCAGTGCACCTGAGGCTGCTAGGGGCAGTGGCCACCATGACCAAGGGCTGAAGAACCCCTGCTCACCCTCGTGGTCGGAGACCTTGGCATAGGGGTCGTCCTCGGGCCGTGGGTCCAGCCGGCGGGCTGTGACGTAGAGGTAGGCGCCGATCATGCCCGCGAGGCCGCCGACCAGCAGGATGCCGACGATGCCGACCGGCTCGTGCCACTCGGTCAGCCATCCGTAGATCAGCCCGAGCGGCACGAATATCGCCGCGCCGGCCACGAACAGCCAGGTCTCGACCTTCACGTGGTCCTCCCGATGTTGGGCTCGTCGGCGACCTTGCCCAGCAGGGAGTCGTCAGGAGTGGCCAGGTCGTCCGCCGCCACCTCGGGGTGGTGCAGGTCGAACGCGGGACGCTCCGAGCGGATGCGGGGCATGGTGTTGAAGTTGTGCCGGGGCGGAGGGCTCGAGGTGGCCCACTCAAGCGACGCGCCGTAGCCCCAGGGGTCGTCGACCTCGACCTTGGGGGCGTTGCGCCACGTGATGTACACGTTCCAGAAGAACGGCAGCGTCGACGCCCCGAGCAGCAACGCCGACACGGTGGAGATCTGGTTCATCAGCGTGAAGCCGTCCGTCACCACGTAGTCGGCGTACCGGCGCGGCATGCCCACGACGCCCAGCCAGTGCTGGATCAGGAACGTGCCGTGGAAGCCGAGGAACAGCATCCAGAAGTGGACCTTGCCCAGCCGCTCGTCCAGCATCCGCCCGGTCAGCTTGGGCCACCAGAAGTAGAAGCCCGAGAACATCGCGAACACGACCGTCCCGAAGACGACGTAGTGGAAGTGCGCCACGATGAAGTACGAGTCGCTCAGGTGGAAGTCGAGCGGTGGCACCGAGAGGATCACCCCGGTCAGACCGCCGAACGTGAACGTCGCGAGGAACCCGAGCGCCCACAGCATCGGCGTCTCGAAGGTCAGCGACCCTCGCCACATCGTGCCGATCCAGTTGAAGATCTTCACCCCGGTGGGGACGGCGATCAGCATCGTCATGAAGGCGAAGAACGGCAGCAGCACCGCGCCGGTGACGTACATGTGGTGCGCCCAGACCGTCACGGAGAGAGCGCCGATCGCGATCGTGGCGTAGATCAGCGTCTTGTAGCCGAAGATCGGCTTGCGGCTGAAGACCGGGAAGACCTCGGACACGATGCCGAAGAACGGCAGCGCGATGATGTACACCTCGGGGTGACCGAAGAACCAGAACAGGTGCTGCCACAGGATCGCGCCTCCGTTGTCGGCGTCGAACACCTGCGAGCCGAGCGTGCGGTCGGATGCCAGCACCAGCAGCGCAGACGCCAGCGGCGGGAACGCCATCAGCACCAGCAGCGACGTGATCAGCGTGTTCCACGAGAAGATCGGCATCCGGAACATCGTCATACCCGGTGCCCGCATGCAGATGATCGTCGTGATGAAGTTGACGGCACCGAGGATCGTGCCGAACCCGGCGAGCGCCAGACCCATCACCCACAGGTCAGCACCCAGCCCGGGTGAGTACACCTCGTTCGACAGCGGCGCGTAGGCGAACCAGCCGAAAGCGGCTGCGCCACCTGGGGTCAGGAAGCCGCCGCACACGATCAGGCCACCGAACAGGTACATCCAGTAGGCGAGCATGTTGAGCCGGGGGAACGCCACGTCGGGGGCGCCGATCTGCAGCGGCATGATCGCGTTGGCAAAACCGGCGAACAGCGGTGTCGCGAACAGCAGCAGCATGATCGTGCCGTGCATCGTGAAGAGCTGGTTGTACTGCTCCTTGCTCTGCACGAAGTCGAGCCCGGGCTGCCACAGCTCTAGCCTGATGACCAGCGCCATCACGCCGCCGAACAGGAAGAACAGGAACGACGAGATCAGGTAGAGGTTGCCGATCACCTTGTGGTCGGTGGACGTGACCCACTTGATGACGACGCTGCCGCTCCTGGCCGGCACCTTGACCAGCGTGACCTCGGCCCTCTCGTCGTCGGCCGTGTACTCGTAGGTGGTCATTCGTCATCCTCGCCCTCTGGGACGCGCTGGTCGTCAGCTGGGTCGGTCCCGTCCACCCGTCCGAGCTCGACTTCGAGCTCACCGGTCTGGCCACGGTCACGCAGCTCGTCCATCTGGTCGGCGAACTCGTCCTCCGAGACGACCTTGACCTGGAACAGCATGTCGGAGTGGAACTCTCCGCAGAGCTCGGCGCACTTGCCGACGTAGGTGCCCTCGACCTGCGGGGTTACCTGGTAGTAGTTGTCCCGTCCGGGAATCAGGTCCTTCTTGTAGAGGAAGGCCGGCACCCAGAACGAGTGGTCGACGTCGCGGGAGTTGAGCTGGAACTCGATGCTCTGGCCGACCGGCAGGTAGAGGGTGGGCATCTCGGCGTCAGGTATCTCCACACCGTCGGCGGACACCTGCACCGAGGACTCGTAGACGCCCTCGTCGAGGTAGTTGAAGTCCCAGGCCCACTGCTTGCCGACAACCTGGATGTGCTGGTCGACAGTCGCGGCGTTGCGATCCTCGATGAACGACTGGTCGCGCTCGGTGTAGAAGAACAGCACCCCGATGACGAACAGAGGCACCAGCGTGTAGACCATCTCGACGGGCAGGTTGTAGCGCAGCTGCACGGGCAGGCCGGTGTCACCAGCCCGGCGGCGGTACACGGCGATGCACCAGATCATCAGGACCCAGACGACCAGCCCGATCAGGAGCGCCGCGATCCACGACCCGTTCCACAGGCTGACGATGGTGCCGGTGTGGTTGGTGAACTCGTTGTCGCTGTCGCCCGGCAGCCACCCGCGCTGTCCGGAGCAGCCGCTGACGGCCACGGCAACGACGGCGGCGACGCCGACCAGGCGGCTCACCCGGACTCCCCGGCGGCGGGTCTCATCTCGAACGTCCGGTCGCACGTCGGCCTTCCCACTCACCACGCCGCGGCCACGCCCTGAGCAAACTCGAGGGGCAGCGCACGACACCGATCTGGACGGGTCGAACCCTACTCCAGAGAGCGCTGTCGGGCTGTCCGGGGGGCAGTTACGGTTCGGGCGTGGCGGACAACTCGCTGGAGCCGGCGGAAGGCTCGACAGGCGCTGCCCCGCGGGTGTACTGGGACGCGGGGCTGGCCGCTCCCCTGCACCCTGCGGCACGCGAGGCACTGGTCGCCGCCCTGGATGACGGCTGGGCCGACCCCGCTCGTTCCCACACGCCCGGGCGGCGGGCCCGCATGCTGCTGGACGGAGCCCGCGAGGCCTGCGCCGCCGGCCTCGGTGCGCGCACTGAGGAGCTGTCGTTCTACCCGTCGCACGCGTCCGCTCTGCACGCTGCCGTCTTGGGGACGCTGGCCGCCCGCGTGCGCGTCGGCGACGTACTGGTGCATTCGGCGGTCGAGCACTCGGGCGTTCTGGCCGCAGCTGCCTGGCACACCACGCGGGGTGGACGGTCTCTCGAGATCGCCGTCGACCACCTGGGACGTGTCGACGTGGACGCCTTCGCGGCAGCGGTCGCGGAGCCGGGCGTGGCGGCCGCCGCCCTCCAGTCGGCCAACGGCGAGGTCGGCACCGTCCAGCCCGTCGACGACGTACAGGTGGCGTGCCGGGCCGCAGGAGTGCCCTTGGTCGTCGATGTGGGTGCGGCCGCGGGGCACGTCGCGCTGCCGAGCTCGACCGACGTGCTCGTGGCCGACCCCGGCGCGTGGGGTGGCGGGCCAGGCGTCGGGGTGCTGGTCGTGCGCGCCGGGACCCGTTGGCGCGAGCCCGGCCCGGTGCTCCCGGGGGTATCGGGCTCGTCCGGGCACGGCGCCTCGGGTGCCGCGGTGCCCGCGGTGCTGGCCGCCGCGGTCTCGCTGCAGCGCGTGCTCGCCGACAGGGTGCCGGCCGACGCGCGGCGGCGATCCGCGGTCGAGCGGCTTCGTCTGCGTGTCCCGTCCGTCGTCGACGACGTCGAGGTCGTCGGTGACGGCGTGGATCGGCTGCCGCACGTCCTCACGTTCTCGTGCCTCTTCGCGGACGGTGAGGCCCTGCTCGACGGCCTCGACCGCGAGGGCTTCGCGGTCGGGTCGGGGTCCGCCTGCACCGCCGACACGCTGCACCCGTCGCACGTGCTCGCCGCTATGGGTGTGCTGACGCACGGCAACGTGCGCATCGCGCTCCCCTCGACGACCCCCGCCGACGAGCTCGGCACGCAGGTCGACCGCTTCCTCGAGCTGCTGCCGCGCGTCGTCGGACGGGTCCGCGACCAGATGGGAACGGCAGACCTGTGAGCGATGGCCCGGTCGTGGTCGACGCCCGCGGGCTGCGCTGCCCGATCCCGGTGATCCGGGCCGCCCGCGCAGCGCGTGACCTTCGGCCGGGCGACCGGGTCGAGGTGCTCGCCACCGACCCGGCCGCCGCCACGGACCTGGCGGCGTGGGCACGCATGCGTGGCCACCACGTCGAGGACCTCGAACGGTCAGGCGACGTCCTGCGTGTGGTGGTCAGGCTGGGCTGAGGACGTGCCGCAGGGTGCCCGGCGAGAACGCGGGTGCGGGAGCCTGCAGTGCGAGCGCCAGGCGAGCCAGGTACTCGGGTCGAGACACCTCGATCACGCCGAGCGTGGCGAGGTGAGCCGTGCGCCACTGCACGTCCAGGAGCCTGCGCTCGTCACCGTCCGCTCTGAGAAGTCTGACGAGACCGACCAGCGCCGCCTTGGACGCGTCGGTGACGCGGTGGTACATGGACTCACCGGCGAACAGCCCACCGATGGACACGCCGTACAGCCCCCCGACGAGAGTGCCGTCGCACCAGGTCTCGACGCTGTGCGCGTGACCCTGCCGGTGCATCTCGCGGTACGCGCGGGCCACCTGGTCACTGATCCAGCGACCGTCGCGTCGCGCGTCGGCGCAGCCCGCGAGCACGTCGTCGAAGGCGGTGTCGACCCGCAGCTCGAACCGGCGCAGTGACCGGCTGAGGGAGCGCGAGACGTGGTGTCGGTCGAGGGGCATCACGCCGCGCGGGTCGGGCGACCACCACCCGATCGGGGGTGCTCCGTGCTCGCCGAGACCCATCGGGAACAGGCCGCGGCGGTACGCCGCCAGCAGCGTGTCGACCTCCAGGTCAGCGCCGGCTGCGACCAGGTCCTCGTCGGGCTCTGCGGCGGCCAGTAGCCGGTCGAACTGCAGGCCGACACGCGTCGGGCGCCCCGCACCGGTCATGCGGCCGGACGTCCGGGGACCATCTCAGGGGGCCATCTCAGCGGGCCATGTCAGGGGTGCAGCGGGTCGATCTTCGCGGCGATCTCGTCGGCCGCGTCGGACCCGTAGGCCTCGGCGAAGCGGCGCAGGAACGACTCTCGGCCCAGGTGGTACTCCTGCGTGCCGACCGTCTCGACCACGTAGGTCGCCAGCATGGACCCGAGCTCGGCACAGCGCTGCGGCGAGAGCTGCCACGCGAGGCCCGCGACATAGCCGGCGCGGAAGGCGTCGCCGACCCCGGTCGGGTCGGCGCGGCGAGACTCGCTCGGCGTCTTCACGTGCACGGGCTCGACGCCGTCGGCCTCGACGGTCGCCCCTTCACGCCCGTGCGTGATGACGCGGATGCCGACCCGGTCGAGCACGTCGCGGTGGGTCCAGCCGGTCTTCTGCTCGATCATCGACGCCTCGTAGGCGTTGGTGAACAGGTACGCGGCGCCGTCGACGAGCTCGCGGATCTGGTCGCCGTCGAGCCACGCCAGCTGCTGCGACGGGTCGGCCACGAAGGGGTAGCCGCGCTGCCGGCACTCCTGCGTGTGCCGGAGCATCGCCTCCGGGTCGTTGGGGCTGATCACCACGAGGTCGAGGCCGCCCTCGGCCGCCTCGATGGGGCCGAGCTCGATGCCCCGCGCCTCGCTCATGGCGCCGGCGTAGAACGACGCCATCTGCGCGTGGTCGGAGTCGGTGGTGCAGACGAAGCGCGCCGTGTGCGCGACCTCCGACACCAGCACGTGCGTCGTGTCGACCCGGTGCCGATCGAGCCATGATCTGTAGTCGACGAAGTCCTGGCCGACTGCCCCGACGAGCAGCGGGCGAAGACCCAGGTTGCCGAGGCCGAACGCGATGTTCGCCGCGATCCCGCCCCGCCTGATCTGGAGGTCGTCGACCAGGAAGGACAGGGAGATCTTGTCCAGCTGCTCGACGACCAAGGAGTCGGCGAACCGACCCGGAAAGCTCATCAGGTGGTCGGTCGCGATGGACCCGGTGACAGCGATGCGCACCGAGCCACCCTACTGGGTGCGGCTCGTGACCTGGTTCGGTGCCGTCAGCTGGGAGTCAGCTGAAGGAGTCGCCGCAGGCGCAGGAGCTGCCGGCGTTCGGGTTGTCGATCACGAAGCCCTGCTTCTCGATCGTGTCGGCGAAGTCGATCGTGGCCCCGTCGAGGTAGGGCACGCTCATCCGGTCGAGAACGACCTCGACGCCGTTGAAGTCCACGACCGCGTCGCCGTCGAGGCTGCGCTCGTCGAAGTACAGCTGGTAGATCAGGCCCGAGCAGCCACCGGGCTGGACGGCGACGCGCAGACGCAGGTCGTCGCGGCCCTCCTGCTCGAGCAGGCTCTTGACCTTGAGGGCGGCCGGATCGGTGAGGAGGACGCCGTGCGCCGGGGCCTCAGTGGTCTCAGCCGGGGTGCTGGTCGTGGTCTCGCTCATGGTGTGGGCTCTCCAGGGTGCTCGGGGCGCGTCGGACCGGTCTGTCACCAGCAACAACCCAGAGCGGGTGCTGCCTTGTTCCCGGTCCCTTCAGGGTACGCGCGCTGGCCGACGGTGGATGCTGTCCGGGACTTTCACGCTGTGATGTCGCCCTCAGCGTGACCAGGTTCGCGCGACGCGTCGAGCCCTGGCCGCCAGCGTGCCCGCGGGGTCGGCGAGGGCGGCGTCCACAGCTTCGGGGCTGTCTGCGACCGCGTAGCTGGACTCGATGCCGATCGCCAGGCTCTCGCGGCGTCCCGCGTCGACCTGGCCGGCGATCACGATCGTGGGCACCCCGGCGGCGAGGCCCCGCTCGGCAACGGCGCTGACGACCTTGCCGCGCAGCGACTGCCAGTCGAACCTCCCCTCGCCGGTGACGATGAGGTCGGTCCCGGCGAGGCGACTGTCGAAGTCGACGGCGTCGAGGACGGCGGACGCTCCCCCGACCCGCTCCGCCCCGAGCAGCAGGAGCCCGAACCCGAGCCCTCCGGCGGCACCGGCGCCAGGTGTCGACGGCAGCCTCCGACCGGCCCCGCGGGCTGACCCAGGGGCCAGCAGGTCGCCGCCGGCGAGAACACCGAGCGACTCCTGTGCCACCTGCGCGAACCGGCCGAGTGCCGCTTCGAGCGCCTGCGCCTGCTCGGGCGTGGCGCCCTTCTGCGCGGCGAAACCCGCTGAGGCACCGTGAAACCCGAGCAGGGGGACGTCGACATCACTCGCGGCGGCCAGGCGCACACCGGCGAACCTGCTCCGCACCGCGGGGAGCTCGAGCAGGGCGTCGGACGGGAGGTCGGCGAGCGGACCCCCACCACGTCCGAGCAGCTCGGGCGGGCCTGCACCGAGGGCGGCGAGCATTCCCGCACCGCCGTCGTTCGTGCCGGAGCCGCCGAGGCCGAGCACGATGCGCCCGGCGCCGGTGGCGAGCGCCGCCAGCAGGAGCTCGCCGACGCCGGTCGTGGTCGTCGTGGTGGGGTCGCGGCGGTCGGCCGGCACCAGGTGCAGCCCGCAGGCCTGTGCCGTCTCGATGTACGCGGTACGGGTGGAGGCTGCGTCGACGACCAGCAGCGTCGCAGGGACGGGCTCGCCCAGCGGGCCCGTCACCGTGACGGCCTCGAGCCGACCCCGCGCACCGAGACTCTCGTGCAGGGTGTCGACGAAGCCGGGTCCGCCGTCGGACAGCGGGCACAGGGCCAGCTCGTCACCTGGCGCGTGCTGTGCCCAGCCTTCGGCGATGGCGCCCGCCGCCTGCGCGGCCGTCAGCGTGCCGGTGAAGCAGTCGGGAGCGATGAGGACGCGCACGCGCACATCCTGCCCACCGTGGCGCGTGAGAACATCGGCGGGTGAGCGTGACGTCGTCCTTCACGGAACCATCCCCGACACCGGCTGCCCTGCTGCTGCTGGGCCGCGGCACCGAGCTGGCCACCGAGCGAGGCGTCGAGTGCCCCGGCGACCTGCCGGCCGTCTCCGACCCGGACCTGGTCGACCGGGCGCGTACCGCCCGGGCCGCACTGGGCGAGCGCGCCTTCGTGCTCGGGCACCACTACCAGCGCGACGAGGTGATCCAGTTCGCCGACGTCACCGGCGACTCGTTCAAGCTGGCGCGGCAGGCGGCCGCCCGTCCGGAGGCCGAGTTCGTCGTCTTCTGCGGCGTGCACTTCATGGCCGAGAGCGCCGACATCCTCACCGCCCCGAGCCAGCAGGTGATCCTGCCCGACCTGGCAGCCGGGTGCTCGATGGCCGACATGGCGGCGATCAGCCAGGTCGAGGACGCGTGGGACGTTCTCGTCGACGCGGGCGTCGCCGATGACGTGGTTCCCGTGACCTACATGAACTCGTCGGCCGCGATCAAGTCGTTCACGGGACGGCACGGCGGCACGGTTTGCACCTCGTCCAACGCGAGAACCGCACTCACCTGGGCGTTCTCACAGAAGGCGGCCGAACGGGGCAAGGTGTTCTTCCTGCCCGACCAGCACCTCGGGCGCAACACCGCCGTGCGCGAGATGGGGTTCTCGCTCGACGACTGCGTGCTGTTCGACCCCCATAAGCCGGGCGGCGGGTTGACCCGCGAGCAGCTGCAGAACGCGCGGATGATCCTGTGGCGCGGGCACTGCTCGGTGCACGGACGGTTCAGCCTGAAGAACGTCATCGACGCTCGCGCGGCCCAGCCCGACGTGAGGGTTTTGGTGCACCCCGAGTGCCGCAACGACGTCGTTGAAGCGGCGGACGAGGTCGGCTCGACGGAGTACATCATCAACGCGGTGGCCGCCGCTCCCGCGGGCACGTCGTGGGTCGTCGGCACCGAGCTGAACCTGGTGCGGCGCCTCGCACTTCAGCACCCCGAGCAGCGGATCATGTTCCTGGAGAAGAACGTGTGCTTCTGCTCGACGATGAACCGCATCGACCTGCCGCACCTGGTCTGGGCGATGGAGTCGCTCGCCGCGGGCCGCGTGGTGAACCGCATCGTCGTCGACCCCGACGTCGCCCACTGGGCGCGAGTGGCGCTCGACCAGATGCTCGCGCTGCCCGGCGAGACCAGCAAGGACTGACCCCACACGAAACGGCGTGCTCCCGTTCTCCAGAGGGCGGCCTGGGACCGGGAGCACAACGTTTCGCGCGTGAGGCGACGGCGTCAGCAGGACACTCCCCTGGCCACTGCCCGCACCAGCTCGCCGTTCGGGGTGTCACCCGACAGCTCCCAGAAGAAGGCACCTCCGAGCCCCTGACGATCGGCCCAGCGGAGCTTGTACGCGATCGTCGCCGGTGTGTCGTAGCTCCACCACTCGTCGCCGCAGTGCGCGTAGGAGGTGCCGGCGATCCGACCCGTTGCGGGACAACGGGCCTTGAGCACCTCGTAGTCCTCGGCGCCGGCCTCCCACGTGCCCGGCGCGGGGCCTGTGGCGCTTCCTCCGGGCGTGGACTGGGTGACCCCCGTCCACCCTCGGCCGTAGAAGCCGAGGCCCAGCAGCATCTTGTGCGCCGGTACGCCTTGGGCCCTCAGCTTGTCGATCGCCGCCTTGGAGTTGAAGCCAGCGGCAGGGATCCCCGGGTAGGCCGTGAGGGGCGAGTGCGGCGCCGTCGGGCCTGTTGCGGCCCACGTGCCGAAGAAGTCGTACGTCATCGGCATCAGCCAGTCGAGCTTCCTGGTGGCCTTGCCGTAGTTGACGACGTCGATCTTGCCGCCTGGGCTGCCGTCGGCTGTGATGGCGGCCGAGATCAGCGCCTTCCTGCCGAACTCCTTGCGGAGCGCGGTGATCACGTCGTCGAACGAGTCCGGTCCGCTGGTGTCACACGTCAGTCCGCAGGCGTTCGGGTACTCCCAGTCGATGTCGATGCCGTCGAACACGTCGGCCCATCGCGGGTCCTCGACCAGGGCGTGGCAGGAGTCCGCGAAGGCAGCCGGATCCTGAGCTGCCAGCGAGAACCCCTCCGACCAGGTCCACCCTCCGAACGACCACACGACCTTCAGACCGGGGTGCATCGCCTTGAGCTTGCGCAACTGGTTGAAGTTGCCGAACAAGGGCTGGCCGGCGACGTCGGCGACGCCGTCGACGCTCTCCTCCGCCGCGAACGGCTTCTCGTAGTCGGCCCATGAGTCACCGACCGAACAGCGACCACCGGCGGTGTTGCCGAAGGCGTACAGGATGTGGGTCAGGCGGTCGGCCGCCCCGCTGGTCTCGATGTCCTTGACCTTGTAGTTGCGGCCGTAGATGCCCCAGTTCGTGAAGTAGCCGACCACCTTGTCGCTCTTGTCGCCGCGGTGTCCCGACTCCGCCGACATCCGCCCGAGGGACGCGCCTGCGGCCCCACCGTCCGCCCCCGCCGCCTGGGCGCCCGGAAGAGCGCTGGCGCACAGAACCAGCGCCACCGCTCCCAGTAGGCCTCTTCTCACAGTGCGTCTCATGGCAGAGCCTCCCGGGGACGAAACCGATAGGAACCTTTCCAATATTTCTGGGACGGAGACTAGCCAGCCAGCGGGCGCAGGGTCAAGGTTTCGGCGGCTTGTCCGTTTCACAGGCACCGCGAATTCACAGGCACCGCGAATTCACAGGCACCGCGAAAGGGCGTGTTCCCGGTCTCCGGGGGTCGCCCTCGGACCGGGAACACGCCGTTTCGCGAGCAGGGACGGGTCAGTTGACGCCGGCGTGCACCGCGCGGATCAGCTCGCCACCCGGGGTGTCACCGGACAGCTCCCAGAAGAAGGCGCCACCGAGACCCTGGCCGTCGGCCCAGTCGAGCTTGGACGCGATCGTCGAGGGCGTGTCGTAGCTCCACCACTCGTTACCACACTTCGCGTAGGCCGTTCCGCCGACCGTTCCCGTTGCGGGACAGCGGGTCTTGAGGACCTCGTAGTCCTCGATGCCGGCCTCGTACGTGCCAGGTGCAGCGCCCGTGGCACTGCCACCGGGAGCCGACTGGGTGACACCCGTCCAGCCACGCCCGTAGAAACCGAGGCCCAGCAGCATCTTGCTCGCCGGCACACCTTGCGCCCTGAGCTTCGCGATGGCCGCGTCCGAGTGGAAGCCGGCGTGAGGGATGCCGGGGTAGGACGTCAGCGGCGAGTGCGGCGCCGTCGGCCCGGTCGGGTTGAACGCACCGAAGTAGTCGTAAGTCATCGGCATCAGCCAGTCGAGCTTCTGCGTCGCGGTGCCGTAGTCGGTGGCGTCGATCTTGCCGCCCTGGCTGCCGTCGGCCGTGATCGCCGCCGAGATGAGCGCCTGGCTTCCGAACTTGGTCCGCAGGGCGGTGACCACCCGGTTGAAGGCATCGCGTCCGCTGCTGTCGCACTGCAGCCCGCAGGCGTTCGGATACTCCCAGTCGATGTCGATGCCGTCGAACACGTCACCCCACCGCGGGTCCTCGACCAGAGCGTGGCACGAGTCGGCGAACGCGGCCGGGTTCTGCGCGGCCTGCGTGAAGCCGCCCGACCAGGTCCAGCCTCCGAACGACCACACGACCTTCAGACCGGGGTGCATCGCCTTGAGCTTGCGCAGCTGGTTGAAGTTGCCACGCAGCGGCTGGTCCCAGGTGTCGGCCACGCCGTCGACGCTGTCCGCTGCCGAGAACGCCTTGTCGTAGTCGGCGTACGAGTCGCCGATCGCGCACCGGCCGCCTGTCGTGTTGCCGAAGGCGTAGACGATGTGGGTCAGGCGGTCAGCAGCGCCGCTCGTCTCGACGTCCTTCACCTTGTAGTTGCGGCCGTAGATGCCCCACTCGGTGAAGTAGCCGACCACCTTGTCGCCACCGGCGGGGGGCGTGGGCGTCGGTGTGGGAGTCGGTGTGGGAGTCGGTGTGGGAGTCGGTGTGGGAGTCGGTGTGGGAGTCGGTGTGGGAGTCGGGGTGGGCGTCGGTGTCGGTGTCCCGGTCCCACAGGCCGCGCCGTTGACCGTGCAGCTCACGGGTGCCCGGTACGAGCCACTACCGACGTAGCCCCACGACTGCGTCGCGCCGGGTGCCAGCGCGCCCATCCAGCTCTTCGCCACGACGTGGTAGCGGTTGCCGGTGCGGGTGACGTCCGCGTCCCACGAGGAGTTGATCTGCGTGCCGGTCGGCAGCTCGAAGTCCATCACCCAACGGTCGACGGACGCGGTGCCGCCGTTGGCGACGCTGACCCTGACCTCGTGCCCGGTCCCCCAGTCCGAGGTCGCGGTGAACGTCGCGGTGACCCCTCCAGCCCCTGCCGCCTGCAGCGCGGGCAAGGCCGCGGCACACAGCATCACGGCCGCTGCACCCAGCAGCCCCCTTCTGACGTTTCTCCTCACGACCAGCCTCCCGAAGCTCGAAACCGATAAGAGTCTTTCCAGTTGTTTCGAGACCGACGCTAGTGACCCGTGACCGCTCGGGTCAAGGGTTTCGTCCGGATTTGGGCGGTGCGGAGGCTTTGGGCGCTACGTCGTCTCTGCGAGTCGCGAGAGCAGCAGGACCTCTCCCAGGCAGGCGCGCGCGAAGACGCCGAGGTGCAGCGACTCGTCGTAGCCGTGGGCCAGAGTGTGCGGGTCCTCGACGCCGGTCACCAGCACGGTCGCGCCGGGGAACGCGCGGACGAAGTCCGCGACGAACGGGATGGAACCACCGATCCCCTGGTGCACCACCTGGGCGCCGTCCCAGGCCTCGGTGAGGGCCCAGCGAGCCGCCGCGTAGACGGGTCCCTCGACCGGTCCCGAGAACGGGTGACCGAGCTCCTTCTGCGTCAGCGTCACGTGCGCGCCGAACGGAGGATCGTTCTCCAAGAACGACTTCAGCGCGTCGAAGGCCACCTGCGGCTCCTGGCCGGGCGCGATCCGCATCGTCACCTTCGCGCGCACCGTCGGCAGCAGGGTGTTCGACGCCTTAGCCACGGACGGGGCATCGATGCCCGTCACCGTGACCGCGGGGCGGGTCCACATGCGGCTGAGCACCGAGCCGCTCCCGACCGGCCTGACGCCGTCGAGCAGGCCGGCCTCCTCGCGCAGCGTGTCCTCGGTGTAGTCGAGGTCCGCCGCCTCCGTGGTGACCAGGCCGGGCACACGCAGGTCACCGTCCGAGTCCCACAGTCGCGCCAGCAGTGTCGTCGTCGCCATCACCGCGTCGGGAGCCGCGCCCCCGTACATCCCCGAGTGGACGCCCTGCCTCAGGGTCGAGACCTCGAGGTCTCCCTCCACCAGGCCGCGCAGGCTGACCGTCAGCGACGGGGTGTCGACGTCCCAGTTGTCGCTGTCGGCGACGACGATCACGTCCGCGGCCAGGCGCTCCCCGTACATGGTCAGGAACTGGGCGAACGACGACGAGCCGGCCTCCTCCTCGCCCTCGACGAACACCACGACGCCGACACCGTCGTCAGGGCCCCAGGTCGGCAGCAGGGTGCGCAGGGCTGCGACGTGAGCCATCACGCCGGCCTTGTCGTCGGCACTCCCCCGCCCGTACAGGCGGCCGTCGCGCTCGGTCGGCTCGAAGGCCGGAGTGGTCCAGTCGGCCTCGTCGCCGGGCGGCTGCACGTCGTGGTGCGCGTAGAGCAGAACCGTTGGTCGGCCCTGCGGCGCGGGCCGGCGGCCGACCACGGCCGGGGCGCCGTCACTGCCGTCGGGCCGGGGTGCCCGGAGGATCTCCACCTCGTCCAGGCCAGTGCTGCGCAGCAGCTCGGCAACCGCCTCGGCGCTGGCCAGCACGTGCGCCTGGTCGAAGGCCTCGGCCGAGACGCTCGGGATGCGGATCAGCGCCTCGAGGTCGGTGCGCACTCCCGGCATGTGGGCGTCGAGTGCCGCCCGGAGCGCTGGGACGTCGGTCTGGGTCGTGTGAGCGGATGCGTCGGTCATGGGCGCACGCTACCGCCGGGGAATCGCCGGGTAGTCTCACCGGGTGTTCGGACGGAAGAAGACCGAGGAAGCGCCCGCCCCTGTTGTTCAGGAGCGACCTGGCGCCAAGAACCGTCCGACCCCGAAGCGACGCGAGGCCGAGGCCGCCCGCCGCAAGCCGCTGGTCCCGACCGACCGCAAGGCGGCCGCCAAGGCCGACAAGGAGAAGCTGCGCGCCGAGCGGGTGCGGCAGCGCGAGGCACTGGCCTCTGGCGACGAGACGCACCTGCCCGCGCGCGACGCCGGTCCGCACAAGCGGTTCGTGCGCGACGTGGTCGACGGCCGGCGCAACATCGGCGAGTACTACCTGTACCTGGCGCTGGTCGCCGTCGCCCTGGTGATCGTGCCCGGGGTGATCGGCCTCGACCCGAACCAGGTCGCCCAGGTGCAGCTCGTCTCGACGCTCGTCCTGTGGGGCACGGTGCTCGTCGTCGGTTCCGACTCGTACCTGCTGTCGCGGGTGATCAAGCGCTCCCTGCGTGCGCGTTTCGGTGACGACGTGACGATGCGGGGCCTCGTCTCGTACGGAGTGCTCCGCTCGTTCCAGATCCGCCGACTTCGTCTGCCCAAGCCGGTCGTGCAGCGCGGCCAGCCACCGCGCTGACGCTCCCCGGAGGGCACTTCTCCCCGATTCGTCCCATCACCTTGCGGCGAAGTAGGGTCGTGCGCATGGACTTCCGCTACCTGGGCAACTCAGGACTCAAGATCTCAGAAATCACCTACGGCAACTGGCTGACCCACGGGTCGCAGGTCGAGAACGACGTTGCCGCCAAGTGCGTGCAGGCGGCGCTCGACGCCGGGATCACGACATTCGACACCGCCGACGTGTACGCCAACACCAAGGCCGAGTCGGTTCTCGGTGAGGCGCTGGCCGGTGAGCGGCGCGAGTCGCTGGAGATCTTCACCAAGGTCTACTGGCCGACCGGGCCAGGCGGCCCCAACGACACCGGGCTCTCGCGCAAGCACATCATGGAGTCCATCCACGGCTCCCTGAAGCGTCTGCAGACCGACTACGTCGACCTCTACCAGGCACACCGCTACGACACCGAGACCCCGCTCGAGGAGACGATGCAGGCGTTCGCCGACATCGTCCGCCAGGGCAAGGCCCTCTACATCGGCGTGAGCGAGTGGACGGCGGACCAGATCCGCGACGGCGTCGCGCTGTCGAAGGAGCTGGGCTTCCAGCTGATCTCGAGCCAGCCTCAGTACTCGATGCTGTGGCGAGTGATCGAGGACGAGGTCGTCCCGACCAGCCGCGAGCTCGGTGTCTCCCAGATCGTGTGGTCCCCCATCGCCCAGGGCGTGCTGACCGGCAAGTACCTGCCCGGTCAGGCACCACCGGCCGGCTCGCGCGCCACCGACGAGAAGGGTGGCGCGAACATGATCAAGCGGTTCATGAACGACGACGTCCTTTCCGCCGTGCAGAACCTGAAGCCGGTCGCCGACGAGCTCGACCTGACGATGGCGCAGCTCGCCGTCGCCTGGGTGCTGCAGAACGACAACGTGGCGGCCGCCCTGGTGGGCGCGTCGCGTCCGGAGCAGGTCGCGGAGAACGTCAAGGCGTCCGGCGTCGTCATCCCCGACGAGCTGATGAAGCGCATCGACGACGCGCTCGGCGACGTCGTCGAGGGCGACGCGGCCAAGACCGCCGAGTCGGCCCCGCAGGCTCGCGTCGCGTAGTCGCGCTGCCTAGTCGCGCTGCCTAGTCGCGCTGCCTAGCGCGCCGGGCGCAGCGACATCGGCCCGTAGACGACGGAGTCGCCCTCCCACAGGGTCACCGCTTCGACGCCTTCGGCGAGCAGGTCCTGCCAGGTCTCGCCGACCCAGGTCTCGGCGTCGGCCTGTGCGGGGAAGCCCCGCTCGGGCGCGCTCGCCGGCGTGATGTCGGCGCCGTCAGCGTCGTGGTAGGTCCAGGTCCAGGTGATCGCCGTCATGGCGACACGTTAGGGCCCGGGCGTACCACGGTCGCGCGGCGGCCGTCGTCTGTGAGCCGTGTCAGAGCTTCTGGTCCACGCCCGCGTCGTCGAACGTCGCGACCTCGGACAGCAGTCGCGCGGCGGCCTGCACCAGCGGCACGGCGAGGACTGCACCCGACCCCTCGCCGAGTCTCAGGCCCAGGTCGAGCAGAGGTTCGAGCCCGAGCATCTGCAGGGCCAACGTGGCCCCGGGCTCGGTCGAGCGGTGCCCGGAGACCCAGTGGTCGACCGCGTGCGCGCACATCAGCTGGGCCACCAGTGCCGCGGAGCACGTGATCACGCCGTCCAGCACGACAGGTACGCGGGCCGCAGCCGATCCCAGCAGGAAGCCGGCGATCGCCGCGTGCTCGAAGCCGCCGATCGCTGCAACCAGTCCGACCGGGTCGGCCGACCGGTCGATCACGGCGTCCGCGTGCACGTCGAGGGCGGTCTCGATCGTGTCGACCTTGAGCCTCCACGTCGCGTCGTCGATGCCCGTCCCGCGTCCGGTCGCACGCTCTGCGCCGGCCCCGGTGATGGCGGCGATGAGGGCAGCCGACGAGGTGGTGTTGGCGATGCCCATGTCTCCGGCGACCAGCAGGCGGTGGCCTGCGGCGACCATGTCGGTCGCCACCGTGATGCCAACGGCAAGGGCACGCTCGGCCTGTGCTCGCGTCATCGCCGGCCCGGTGGACAGGTCCGCTGTGCCGCGAGACACCTTGCGGTCCAAGAGACCTGGGCGCGCTGCGAGGTCTCCCGCCACGCCGACGTCGACCACGCTCACCGCGGCACCCACCTGGCGGGCCAGCGCGTTGACGACCGCGCGCTCGGCGGTGAACGTCGACACCATCTGCGCGGTGACCTCCTGGGGCCAAGGGCTCACTCCCCGGGCGTGGACGCCGTGGTCGCCGGCGAAGACGACGACGCCGGTGGGCTCGACGACCGGCGGGCACTCACCGGTCGAGGCGGAGAGCCTCACCGACAGGTCCTCCAGCACACCCATCGAGCCGGGGGGCTTGGTGAGCTGCGCCTGCCGCCGCCTCGCAGCCTCCGCGGCATCGCGGTTGCCAGGGGCGATCGCGGCGACGGTGTTCGCGATCAGGTTCGAGTCGGTCCGGGACAACAGGTGACCTCCGGGCTGTTGTAGACGTGCGGATCTGGACAGAGGTCGTCGAGGTCGTCGAGGTCGTCGAGGTCGTCGAGGTCGTTGAGGCAGGAGTCGAGGGCGATGGCCAGGGCATCGCGGACGGTCGCGCCGCGCGCCGAGACCCGCAGGTAGTCGTGCCCCAGACCTGGGAAGGTATCGCACCGCCTCACCGCGATTCCCTTCTCCCGCAAGGCGACCCGAAGCTGTGCCGCGCGGGGGTGGCGCGCCAGCACGAACGGTGCCTGTGGCGGTGCCACCACGAATCCGCGGGCTCTGAGCAGGCCCGCGGTTGCGAGGGCGTCGCGGAGGCCCAGGAGCGCGTCACGGTCGACCTCGGCCCTGGCCTCGGCGGTGCAGCACGCGACGGTCGCCGCCAGCGCCGGCGTGGACACGGACCACGGCGGCTGCACGTCCGCCATGCGCGCGACGATCGACCGGTCGCCGACCACGTAGCCGGCACGCAGCCCGGCCAGGCCCCAGGCCTTGGTGAGGCTTCGGACCACGAGCACACCCGGGAGGTCTCGAGCTCCGGCGAGCGATCCGGGCTCCCCCGGCACGCAGTCGAGGAAGGCCTCGTCGACGACGAGCACACGGCCCGGCCGCGCAAGGTCGCGCAGCGTGTCGCCCGCGTGGAGCACGGAGGTCGGGTTCGTCGGGTTGCCGACGACGACGAGGTCGGCCTCGGGCGGCACGTCCGATGCTCGAAGAGCGAACCCCTCGTTCGCCCTCAGCACGACACGACGCACGGCGTGCCCTGCGAGCTGCAGAGCTTGCTCGGGCTCGGTGAACTGAGGGTGCACCACGACGGCGTGGTGCACGTCGACACCCGGTCGCAACGCACGCGCCAGCAGCGTGAACGCCTCTGCCGCACCGTTTGTCACGAGCACCTCGCTGACATCGCGCCCGTGACGGCGGGCCACGGCCTCCGTCGCAGCGGTGCTGTCCGGGTAGGCGGCGACATCACGGAGCGAGTCGGCGAGGATCGTCGCCAGCCAGGGCGGCGGCGCAGCTCGACGCACGTTCACGGCCAGGTCGAGGAGGCCGCCCGAGACCTCGCGGTCGCCGTGATGACGTAGGTCGAATGCCTGTCCGGCTTCAGTCGACACCGGAGCTCCCGCCATACCGTCGGACATCGACCCCAGCCTAGTGGGAGTGCTCGACGGTGGGCTCAGGAGGCGACGAGGAACTCGGCCAGCCGGTCGAGGCAGTCGTTCCAGCCCTGCTCGTGTCGAGCGGTCTCGTCGGCGTCGCGGTTCTCGGTGTGGGTGACCGACAGGATGGTGCCGGCGGCACGCCTGTCGGCCGAGTCGACCTGCACGACAACGCGTGTCGCGTGCGCGTCCCCGTCCCACTGCCAGGTGAGGTCGAGGTAGCCGGGACCGTCGTCCTCAGGCAGCCGCACGGCCCGGTACGTGCCGGAGAAGCCGGCGTCGGCGACCTCGCTGCGCACCGAGAACCGCCCACCTTCACGGGGGTCGGTGCGTACGACGGTCTGCAGGTGGGGCGGCCACATCCACTGCGCCCAGCGGTCCGCGTCGGTGAAGGCGGCGAGCACCTCGGCCGGCTCGGGCGCGAACTGCCGCACCACTCGCGCGTCTTCGGCCATCTGGGCTCTCCTCGTGGCGGTCTCGCACGTCCGCGCCCTGCGGGTGTGGCGTCGCCGCTGGAGTGAGCGTGACGCACCCTGGCTCGCCGGTCCAGCACCCCGGCCGCGCAACTACCGCGACCTTGCTGGCACGCTGGCGCCCGTGGACGGCGAGCCCAGCCCCGGGTCCCGGGAGCACGTGGCCGAGCGGTACCGACGCTGGGCGGACGTCGAGGCGCACGGCATGTCACCCGCCTACGAGCGGCTGGCGCTGGCGGTGGCGGAGCGTCCCGACGTGCTGGACCTGCTGCTGCGGGTCGAGCGTCCGCGACGCCAGCCAAACCTCTTCTTCGGTGCGCTCCGGTGGCACGGCGCTCCCGTCCTCGACCCTGCCGCCGCTCTCGACTGGGCGGTGGCACACCCCGATGCCGTCACCGAGGTGCTGACGACCCGCCGCACTCAGACCAACGAGGCGGCGCGGTGCGCCCTTCTGCTGCCTGCGCTGGCACGCCTCGAGGCTGAGGGACGTCCTCTCGCCCTCGTCGAGATCGGCGCGAGCGCCGGACTGTGCCTGCTGCCGGACCGGTGGCGGTACCGGTACCACGTGTCGGAACCCGCTGGCGCTGAAGATGTTCACGAGCTGGGCCCGTCCGACAGCCCGGTGGTGATCGACTGCGACGTGCATGGCGACGCCCCTCTCCCGCACGCGGTCCCCGCCATCGGCTGGCGAGCCGGTCTCGACCTGGCCCCCGTCGACGTGAGCGACCCAGACGCGCGGCGGTGGCTGGAATGCCTGGTCTGGCCCGAGCACACCGACCGAGCCGCGCGCCTGCGTGCTGCGCTCGAGGTCGCAGCCGCCGACCCGCCTCCCATCCACCAAGGCGACGCCACCACCGACCTCGCCGCTCTGCTCGACCAGGTACCCGACGGGATGACCACGGTCGTCACCCACACCGCTGCCCTCGTCTACCTGAGCGACGACGGCCGCCAAGCGGTGCTGGACCTCCTGCGCGCCCGCGGCGTGCACCGTTTGGGCGCCGAGGGAGGGTCCGTGATCGCGGGCCTCGGGCCCCCGCCACCCGAGCGCGAGCGCGCACAGTTCTGGCTGACCCTGGACGACGAGGTCCTTGCTGCCTGCCAGCCGCACGGACGCTGGCTGGCCTGGGTGTAAGTCAGCTACGGCTCTGCTGGCGGGCCGTCCGGGCGTGAGTGCCGCTCGACGAGGGTCGCCAGGCGGCGTGACTCGGCCACGCCGCGCTCGCCGTCGGAGCGCTGGATGGCCATCACCGCGAGGGTGTCGCCGTCGTCGAGGTCGAGCTGCACCCATGGACGGTCGCCGAACCGCACGTAGACGATCTGCGCCCACTCGAGCCGGCGTCCGAAGACAAGGTTGCGAACCACCAGCCCCTCGGCCGAAGGAACCGCGCGAACTCCGGCCTGTCGCAACAGGAACCACACGATCAGCGCGCAGACGACGACGAACCCGGCGCGGTCTGCCAGGGAGAACCGTGACGGGGCGAGCACCGCGATCGCCACCGCCGCCACGGCAACCGCTGCGCTGAACGCCAGGGCAACGCGCCGCGTTCGCCTCGGGGCGAACGGCGTGTACTGAGCCTCGTCCATCGACCGTCAGATCCGGCAGGCGTGGATCGTGGTCACGAGGATCGCGCGGGCACCGAGCTCGTACAGCTCGTCCATCACCTGGTTCGTCTGGCGGCGAGGCACCATCGAGCGGACGGCAACCCAGCCCTTCTCGTGCAGCGGCGAGACCGTGGGCGACTCCAGCCCGGGCGTGAGGGCGCAGGCCGCCTCGACCAGGTCCTCGCTCACGTCGTAGTCCATCATCACGTACTGCCTCGCGACGAGAACCCCCTGGAGCCGCCGCTGAAGCACCTCGATGCCCTCTGGCGCAGGCGTTTCCGCCCGGCGGATCAGCACCGCCTCGGACTCCAGGATGGGGTCGCCGAACACGGCCAGGCCGGCGCCTCGCAGGGTGGCGCCGGTCGAGACGACGTCGGCGATGACGTCGGCCACGCCGAGCTGCACGGCGCTCTCGACCGCCCCGTCGAGGCGCACGACCTCCGCCTGCACCCCGTGGGCAGCGAGGTGTGAGCGCACGAGCCCGTCGTAGCTGGTGGCGACACGATGACCGTTGACGTCGGCCAGCTGCGACGCCACGCCCGGGGCGGCCGCGAACCGGAAGGTGGACTGCCCGAAGTCGAGACCCATCACCTCGGTGGCCGGTGCCTGGGAGTCGAGCAGGAGGTCACGACCGGTGATGCCCACGTCGAGGGTTCCCGAGCCCACGTACACGGCGATGTCGCGTGGGCGCAGGAAGAAGAACTCGACGTCGTTCACCGGGTCGGCCAGAACGAGCTGGCGCGAGTCGCGCCGGGACGCGTAGCCCGCCTCGGCTAGCATCAGCGAAGCGTCCTCGGACAGGGATCCCTTGTTGGGGACGGCGATACGGAGCACGAGATCTCCTCGTGGGTCAGGGTTTTCGAGTGAGGTTGCGAGCAGGTGGGTAGGCGCGGGGCCGCCGCTCAGAGATGGGCGTACACGTCGTCGGGCGTCAGGCCCCGGGCGAGCATCAGCACCTGCAGGTGGTAGACGAGCTGGGAGATCTCCTCGGCCGTGCGCTCAGGGCTCTCGTACTCCGCGGCCATCCAGACCTCGGCGGCCTCCTCGACGACCTTCTTGCCGATCGCGTGCACGCCGGCGTCGAGGGCTGCGACCGTTCCCGAGCCCGCGGGCCGCGTGGCAGCCCGGTCGCTCAGCTCGGCGAACAGCTCGTCGAAGGTCTTCACGCGCCGAGGTTACCGGCCGGGCGCGGTCGTACCCGCGCCGGCACCGCACGCGGCGGACGCCAGCGCCCGCAGCTGGGCCACGGCCTCGGCCGCGTTGTCGGCGCCGTAGACGGCCGACCCTGCCACGAACACGTCGGCCCCGGCCTCGGCAGCGCGCTCGATGGTCTCGGTCGTGACGCCACCGTCGACCTGCAGCCAGACGTCGAGTCCCGAGCCGGCGATGGCGGCTCGCGCGCGCCGGATCTTGGGCAGGCACACGTCCAGGAACGCCTGGCCGCCGAACCCCGGTTCCACCGTCATGACCAGCAGCATGTCGATCTCACCGAGCAGGTCGACGTACGGCTCGACCGGCGTCGCCGGGCGCAGCGCCATGCCCGCGCGGGCACCGAGGCGGCGCAGCTCGCGGGCCAGCCGCACCGGGGCGGTGGCCGCCTCGACGTGGAAGGTCACCGACTTCGCACCCGCTTCCGCGTACCCGGGTGCCCAGCGGTCGGGGTCCTCGATCATCAGGTGACAGTCGATCGGCACCGGGCTGGCCTGCACGAGTCGCTCGACCACCGGCAGGCCGAGGGTCAGGTTCGGCACGAAGTGCCCGTCCATCACATCGACGTGCGCCCAGTCGGCGGACGCGATCCGACCCAGCTCGCCGCGCAGGTCGGCGAAATCGCTGCTGAGGATGCTCGGGGAGATCTGGACGCCCATGACGGCGACCCTATCCGGGCCTAGGCGAGACCTCTGTTGCTGGAGTCCACGCGCCGAGCGACGACGAAGACCCGCTGGAAGGGAAGGACGGTCCCGTACGAGCGCGCGGGGTACGCGGCCCGCAGTGCCGCCTTGAACTCGGCGACGAAGGCCGTCCGCAGGTTCTCCGGCAGGGCCTGCATGACCGGACGTGCACCCGTACCGGAGATCCAGTCGAACACCGGGTCGTCGCCGTGCAGCACGTGCAGGTACGTCGTCTCCCACACGTCCAGCGCCCATCCGGGACGGCTCAGCAGATCGAGAAAGGTGGTCGGGTCGACCCCGCGAGGCAGGTGCAGTACCTCGGTGAACCGGGCGTAGGGGTCACGCGACGAGATCTCGTGCAGCAGAACGTGACTGGGCTCGGCGAAGTTGTTCGGCACCTGGAACGCGAGGGCGCCGCCAGGGGCGACGTGCTCGCGCAGCCTCGCGACCGTGGCCAGCGGGTCCGGCAGCCACTGCAGCGTGGCGTTGGAGATGACCAGGTCTACCGGTTCGTCGGGAGCCCACTCCGAGACGTCAGCGATCAGGTACCGCGCACGCGAGTCGGTGTTGCCGGCCACTGCTCGCTCTATCATCTCGACCGACGAGTCCACCCCGAGGACGTCGGCATCGGGCCAGCGGCCACGCAGCACCTCGGTGAGATGCCCTGGGCCGCAACCCAGGTCAACGATCGTGCCGGGCACGCCCTCGACGCGAGCGACAAGGTCGACGAACGGTCGCGACCGCTCGTCGGCGAAGGCGAGGTACGTCTGCGGGTTCCAGCGCACCGCGTTCGGAGTCACGGCAGACCCTCGAAGACGTCCGTCAGCGTGGACGCGCCGGCCGGCTGCGGCGGCCACACGACGTCGAACCAGAGGCGGCTGACGACCCGCCTCCACCGGTCGGTCTCGGTGGTGTCGTCGAAGAACACGTGGTGCTGGCTCTTGTGCTCCTGGAGGCCGGCGACGATCCGGTCGCTGACACCGCGGCAGTCCAGGACCATCCCGATGGTCTCGTCGGGCACGCCACGCATGTGGTACATCTGTCTCGGGTCGAAGAGCTCACGCCCCATCGCGGCACGCTGTGCCTGCCACCGCTCGAAGACCGAGTTCGGGATCACACCGTGCAGGAGCCGCCTGAAGCTGGCGCCGGTCGTCGAGGCACGTTGTGCGAAGGCGGCATCGGTGGCTGCCCCGATCGCGATGTGGTCCGGGTGACCGAAGATGCCGTCCGGGCCGAAAGTGCCTACGACAGTGGGCTGCTCCTCGTCCAGCACGGCCCCGACAGCCTCGACCAGCTCGTCGAACGGGATGTCGGAGACCCCGCCATCGGGGAAGCCGAGCCACACGTGGCGGTCCGGAACACGGCCCAACGCCCGCCAGGCCGACTCGTCCTCCTTGCGGCGGACGGCACCGAGCGTCTCCCGCGTCGCAGGGAACCCCTCCCTGATGTCACCGCCTTCGCCGTCGGTCGCGTGCACGAGCACGAAGCGGAAGTCGGGATCGTCGGCGTGCAGCGCGACGGCCCCCGCGATCCCGTACGCGTCGTCGTCGGGATGCGCGACCACGAAGGCGAGGGTCCTCGGAGCGGGCATGCGGGACATCATGCACCGGCGCCCTATCGACGGCGCAGCAGCGCCAGGAACATCGCGTCAGTGCCATGGCGGTGGGGCCAGAGCTGTGCCGTGGGGCCGTCGCCGAGGTCGGGCACGTCGCGCCCCGCCGCGGCCCGGATGGTCGCCGGGGCGTCCAGGAGCTCGACTCCGCCGGCACCGTCACCATGCCGGCGAACCGCGTCGGACACGGCGACGACGGTCTCGGCGGGATGCGGCGAGCAGGTCGCATAGGCCACCACACCGCCGGGCCGCACAGCCTTGAGCGCCGAGTCGACGAGCTGCCGCTGCAGCGGCGTGAGCGTGGCCAGGTCGGCGGGTGTGCGCCGCCACCGAGCCTCGGGGCGTCGTCGCAGCGCCCCCAGGCCGGTGCAGGGCGCGTCGACGAGAACTCGGTCGTACCGGCCCGGCTCCTCGTCGCCGACCGTGCGCCCGTCGGCCGTCCGCACGTCGACCTCGGCCGACGCAGGGATGCGCCCGAGAGCGGACCGCACGAGGTCGGCCCGGTGCTCGCTGATCTCCACGGCTGTGAGGGACGCCCCCCGCTGCGCCGCGAGCGCGGCCAGCAGCGCAGCCTTGCCGCCGGGGCCGGCGCACAGGTCGAGCCAGATCTCGGGCCCGGACGGGACTGCGCCGGTGCCTCCCAGCTCGGCGGCAGCGAGCGCCAGCGCCACCAGCTGGCTGCCCTCGTCCTGCACGCGGGCGCGGCCGTCCCGCACCGTGTCGAGGCCGGCGGGGTCGCCCCCCGCCGACAGCACTGCGGCGTACGGCGACCACCGCCCGGGCTCGGCACCAGCCGCCTTCACGAGCTCCTCGACCGTCGCCAGGCCGGGGCGAGCCAGCAGAGTGACTGTCGGAGGGGCGTTGTCGGCACGGAGCAGCTCGTCGATCTCGCCGACCGGCCGTCCGTGCGCCACCAACGCCTCGCGCATCGACCGGACGATCCACGCGGGATGCGAGTGGGCGACCGCGAGATGCGCGACCAGGTCGGTGTCGGCGTCGGGCACGACCGCTGCAAGCCAGGCGTCCGCGTCGCGCTCGCTGACGCGGCGCAGCACAGCGTTGGCGAAGCCGCCTGCGCCACCGCCTGCCACCGCGCGCACCAGGCCGACGGTCTGCGACACGGCCGCGTGCGAGGGGATACGCGTCGCCAGCAGCTGGTGCGCGCCCAGGCGCAGGGCGTCGAGGACGGGAGGGTCGATGTCGTCGATGCGGCGGTCGGTGCAGGCTGCCAGCACGGCGTCGTACAGCCCCCGGCCGCGCAGCGTGCCGTACGCCAGCTCAGTCGCGAGGGCCGCGTCGCGGGTGTCGAGGCCTCGCCGGCGCAGCAGGCCGGGCAGCACGAGATTGGCGTAGGCGTCGTCCTCGCGGACGGCCCGCAGCACCTCGTAGGCCACCTCGCGCGCCGGGTCGGCGGTGCGGGCGCGCTGCGAAGGCGCCTGCACGGAGCGACGCGGCCCCGTGCCCCGCAGCCCAGGGCCCTGCCTGCTGGACCCGCGGCGCGGCGGTCCGCCGGGACGAGCCGGGCCGGTCACGTCGACCCCCCGGGCGGGGCTTCGGCATCGAACCGCTCGCCGGGCTGTGGCCGCACACCTCGCGCCCAGTCGCCAGCAGGCATCGCCTTCTTGCCGGCGGGCTGCACAGAGCCGAGAAGTACTGGGCGCGAACCGGTTCCGACCAGCACCCCGCCTTCGCCGACGAGGACTGTGCCTGGGGCAGGCCCCGGGTCTTCATCGCCTGCTGACGCGAGGTCCACGAAGGGCCCGAGCTTGAGCCTCTGCCCACGCCACGTCGTCCAGGCCCCAGGAGCCGGCGTGCAACCTCGGACGCGCCGGTCGATCGCCAGCGCGGGATGCGTCCAGTCGATTCGAGCGTCGTCGACCGAGAGCTTGGGAGCCAGCGTGATCCCCTCCGTGGGCTGCGGAACTGGTTGCAGCGAGCCGGTTTCCAGCCCGTCGAGCGTCGCGACCAGCAGCCCTGCCCCGGCGTCCGAGAGCCGGTCGAGAAGATCACCGGCGGTGTCACGCGGTCGCACCGTCTCGGTCAGCGTGCCGAGCACCGGACCGGTGTCCATCCCCTGGTCGAGCACGAAGGTCGTCGCGCCGGTCACCTCGTCGCCCCCGATCACGGCGTGCTGCACCGGGGCGGCCCCACGCCAGGCGGGCAGCAGCGAGAAGTGCAGGTTCACCCAGCCGTGGCGTGGCACCGCGAGCACCTGCTGCGGCACCAGGTGGCCATACGCGACGACCGGGCAGCAGTCGGGTGCCAGCTCCGTCAGTCGCACCAGGAACTCAGGATCGGACGGACGGCCGGGGGTCAGCACCTCGAGCCCCTCAGCGGCCGCCAGCTCGGCGACGGGTCTGGCCGCTGCTCGCCGTCCCCGTCCGGCACGAGCCTCGGGCCTGGTCAGCACGGCGACCACGTCGTGCGCCGAGTCGAGCAGGGCCCGCAGCGACGGGACCGCGGCCTGGGGAGTGCCGGCGAAGACGACCCGCACCGCTAGAGGGCCTGGCCGAAGGTGGCGTGCGGGCTGAGCTTGACCGTCGGCACGGGACCGCCGGCCCACTCGGCCTCTCGGATCGCCTTCATCGCAGCCTTGCGGGTCAGCGGGTCGAGCCGGTCGACGAAGAGGATGCCGTCGAGGTGGTCGGTCTCGTGCTGGAGCGCCCGCGCCAGCTTGGCGGTGCCCTCGACGACGAGTGGCTCGCCGTACACGTCCTGGCCGCGCGCCACCACGTGAGCCGCGCGGCGCGTGTCGAACGCCAGACCGGGGATCGACAGGCAGCCCTCCTCGCCGTCCTGGCACTCCTCGCCGAGCTCGAGCACAGGGTTCACCAGATGCCCGAGCACGCCGTCGACGTGCCACGTGAACACCCGCAGCGAGACGCCGATCTGGGGCGCCGCGAGCCCGGCGCCGGGGGCGGCGAGCATGGTCTCCTCGAGGTCCGCGACGAGCTGGCGGATCTGCCGGTCGAAGTCGACCACGGGGTCGGCCGGCGTGCGCAGCACCGGGTCGCCGAACAGGCGGATCTGCTGGATGGCCACGCGATGTCCTCCGGGGTCTGCACAGGTCGGCCCAGTCGTCGGGCCAGTGTAGGTGGGGGCTCAGCCGATCTCGTCGGGCACCATGCGCACCCGCGGCGACCGGGCTGTCTTCGCGGCCGACAGCACACCCCGGGCGCCGGCCAGCGCGCGGGCCACCTCGGCCGACGCCTCCAGTGGCGCACGCACCAGCAGACGCTGCTGGTCGCCGTCGTTCGGGGCGGGTAACTCGTCAAGGGGCACCGGACCCAGCAGCTGGGCGGACGACGGCAGCCTCAGCGCGGCCGTGAACGCCGCAACGCCGTCGGCAGTGCCGAGCACTTCGGCCATCACAGCCGTAGGCGGCAGCGAGAGCTCGGTGCGCTCGGCCAGCTCGCGTTCGGCGTGGCCGGCATGGTCCCAGCGCACCAGGGCCTGCACGACGGGCAGCGAGGCCTCGCCCACGAGCACGACGCGTCCGCCGGCCGACTCGGGGCGCACCAGCGCCGCCGCTGCGGTCCACCGGCGAAGGGCCTCCTCCCCGGCCCTCAGATCGGGTCGCGACAGCGGCACCCACGCGTCGAGAAGGAGTGCCGCGGCGTAGCCCCCAGGTGCCACCGGCTCGGCCCCGGGCGTCGCGAGCACCACGGCCGGTGACGCAGGCACCTCGGCGAGCACTCCCCCGTCGCGCGCGCTCGTTCGGACGGGGACGCCGGGTAGCGCGCGCCCGAGCTCCTCCGCCGTGCGCGTGGCGCCCACCGTGACGGAGCGCCAACGCGTGCCGCCGCAGATGCGGCAGGTCCAGCTGGGCGCACCGAGCCCACACCACCGGCACGTCGGCTGAGCGGACCCGCTGGCCAGCCCGAGAGGGCCGTGGCATGCCGGGCACCGTGCCGCTGACCGACAGGTCTGACACGCCAGCGACGGCATGTAGCCCGCGCGTGGCACCTGAACGAGCACGGGACCCGACTCGAGAGCCTCGCGTGCGGTCCGCAGCGCCAGGCTCGGGATGCGGGCGGTGCGCGCGGCGGGGTCGCGCAGGTCGTCGTCGCCAGAGACCACCACGCGCGGAGCACGCTCGCGCACGACGGCTCGGTCGGCCTGTACCGGTCGCGCCCACCCGGAGGCCACCAGGTGCTCGGCGTCGACACTGCGCGACAGCCCTCCGAACAGGGCCGCGGCGCCGGTCTGCTCCGCCCGGATGCGCAGCACGTCGCGGGTGTGCGGGTAGGGCGCGCGCGGCTCGGAGTGCAGGTCGTCACCGTCGTCCCAGCAGACGACGAGGCCGAGGCCGCGCACGGGTGCCAGCGCTGCGGACCGGGTGCCCACCACGATGCGCGCAGCGCCCCGGCGGGCGGCGAGGAAGGCCGCGTAGCGGGGGCCCGCACCGAGGTCGGCGGTGAGACGCACGACCTGGTCGGCGGCCCCGAGGGCCGAGAGGGCAGCAGCGACACGGTCGACGTCACGCGCGTCGGGGACCACTACGAGCGCCCCCCGTCCGGCAGACGCTGCGGTGACGGCCGCGACGGCGACCTCGTTCGGCCAGCCCGGCTCGCCCGGCAGGGCCGTCCAGACCGCCCGAGGCCCTTGCCCATCCAGGACCCGGCTGAGGAACGCCTCGCCGCCGCGGTACGCGCTCCACGCGGTGGCCTCTGGTGCGGCGGGAACGGGCGGCGGACCGGCCGGTGTCTTCTTCTCGGTCGCAGCATGGCGGGGCGGAACAGCCAGGCGCAGCACGTCGGCGAGAGTGCCGGCGCAGGCGTCGGCAACGGCTCGCGCGGCGCGCAACACCGTTGGGTCGAGGACGGGATCAGCCGACGGGACGCGCCGCAGCGGCGACAGCCGGCCCTGGTGGTCGGTGCCGGCAACGCGGGCGACCACGAAACCCGTCGCCTCCTTGCCCGCGAAGCGCACGACGCAGCGAGCACCTGGCACGGCGGTCTCCGCCATCGACGCCGGCACCTGGTAGTCGAACACGCGGTCGAGGTGCGGCAGCGGCACGTCGAGCACGACCTGGGCGACCGGATCGATCTCCGCGGCGCCCTCAGCTGGACGGGGCCGGCGCCCGCGGACCGCCGACCGCAGCAGCTCGAGCTGCTCGCCGGCCGCGGGCGTGACGTCGTCCGCCTGCGCGCCGCCGTCCCCGTCCGCCATCACACGCCCATCCCATCAGAGCCCACCCACTCCCCCGCCCGCTGACGGACGGGGGTGTGGATATCACCCGAGGGCTGGGGTCAGCCGACGGCGGACTGCAGCGCCTCGACGCGGCCGGTGTGCTCCCACGTGAACTCGGGCAGCTCACGGCCGAAGTGGCCGTACGCGGCGGTCTTGGCGTAGATCGGCCGCAGGAGGTCGAGGTCGGCGACGATCGCGGCGGGCCGCAGGTCGAAGACCTCCTTGATCGCGGCGGTGATGCGCTCGAGCGGCACGGTCTCGGTGCCGAAGCACTCGACGTACAGGCCGACCGGGTGCGCCTTGCCGATCGCGTACGCGATCTGCGCCTCGCAGCGCCGGGCCAGGCCGGCGGCGACCACGTTCTTGGCGACCCAGCGCATCGCGTACGCGCCGGAGCGGTCGACCTTCGACGGGTCCTTGCCCGAGAACGCGCCGCCGCCGTGGCGGGCCATGCCGCCGTAGGTGTCGACGATGATCTTGCGGCCGGTCAGGCCGGCGTCGCCCATCGGGCCGCCGACCTCGAAGTTGCCGGTCGGGTTCACGAGCACGCGAACGGAGCTCGTGTCCAGGTCGACCTGGTCAAGGACGGGCTTGATCACGTGGTTGGTCACGTCCGGCGCGAGCAGGGTCTCGAGGTTGATGTTCGGAGCGTGTTGGGTCGACAGCACGACGGTCTGCACGTCGGCCGCCTTGTCACCGTGGTAGCCGACGGTGACCTGCGTCTTGCCATCGGGCCGCAGGTACGGCAGCAGGCCCTCCTTGCGGACGGCCGTCAGCCGCTCCGACAGCCGGTGCGCCAGCCAGATCGGCAGCGGCATCAGCTCGGGGGTGTCGTCGCAGGCGTAGCCGAACATCAGGCCCTGGTCGCCTGCGCCCTGCAGGTCGAGCGGGTCGTGGCCGTGCTCGACGCGCGCCTCGTACGCCTCGTCGACGCCGGCCGCGATGTCGGGCGACTGCGCGCCGATCGACACCTCGATGCCGCACGACTGCCCGTCGAAGCCCTTGGTGGACGAGTCGTAGCCGATGGCCAGCACGGTCTCGCGGACGATGCGGGGGATGTCGGCGTAGGCCTCGGTGTTGACCTCGCCGGCGACGTGCACCAGGCCGGTCGTCACCATGGTCTCGACCGCCACCCTGCTCTTGGGGTCCTTGCCGAGCAGGTCGTCGAGGATCGCGTCGCTGATCTGGTCGCAGATCTTGTCCGGGTGCCCTTCCGTCACGGACTCGGACGTGAAGAGGCGCAGGTCGGACTGGGTCACGGTTCTCCCTGGTTGGTGTCAGCTGTGAAAAAAGGCGTGCGGATGGTCTGGCAAAGGCGTCATCTTAGCCGGGCGAGGACGGCGTCCCATACAGCGTCTGCTACGTGGACCTTGCTGGCAGGGCCGGCGTGGGTCGATCCACCGTCAGCAGTGAGGATCGTCACGGTGTTGTCGTCGGTGCCGAAGGCCTTGCCGGCTCCGACCTCGTTGACGACGAGCAGGTCGCAGCCCTTGCGCGCGAGCTTCTCGCGGGCGTGGTCGAGCACCCCGCCGCTCTCGTCACCGGTCTCGGCTGCGAACCCGACGACCACCTGGCCCGGGCGCCGGCGGTTGGCCGCGAGGTCGGCGAGGACGTCGGGGTTGCGGACCAGCGTGATGGTCGGGGCGCTGTCGTCCGTCTGAGACTTCTTGATCTTGTGGACGGCGACGCCGTCGGGCCGGAAGTCGGCCACCGCGGCTGCCATCACGACCACGTCGGCGTCGGCAGCTCGCTCGGTCATCGCCGCCTGCAGCTCGAGAGCCGTGCTGACGTTGACCACGTGCACGCCGGCCGGGTCTGGAAGGGCGCCACCGTCCGAGGCCGCCGTGTTCGCACCGACCAGGGTGACGCGCGCCCCGCGGGCCGCTGCGGTCTGCGCGAGCGCGTACCCCTGCCGCCCCGACGAGTGGTTGCCGAGGTAGCGGACGGGGTCGATCGGCTCGCGCGTGCCGCCCGCGCTGATGAGCACGTGCCGTCCGGCGAGGTCGTTGCGCGTGGACGGGTTCGTGTTGGCCGGCGAAGCGCCGAGAAGCGCTGTCGCAGCGGCGAAGATGTCTTCAGGGTCGGGCAGCCGGCCGGGTCCGGTGTCGGTACCGGTCAGCCGTCCCGACGCAGGCTCGACGACGTGCGCACCGCGCTCGCGCAGCGTCGCCACGTTCGCGACTGTTGCCGGGTGCTCCCACATCTCGGTGTGCATCGCCGGCGCGTAGAGCACTGGGCAACGGGCGGTCAGCAGGGTCGAGGTCAGCAGGTCGTCGGCCAGGCCATGCGCCGCCTTGGCGAGCAGGTCGGCCGTGGCGGGGGCGACGACGACGAGGTCCGCCTGCTGACCGAGCCGCACGTGCGGCACCTCGGGCACGTCGTCGAAGACGTCGGTCGTAACCTTCTGCCCCGAGAGGGCCTCCCACGTGGGCGCCCCGACGAACCGCAGCGCCGCCGCGGTCGGGACCACCCGCACGCTGTACCCGCTCTCGGTCAGGAGCCGCAGCAGCGAGCAGGCCTTGTACGCGGCGATGCCGCCGGACACGCCGAGCACGACGTGCTGGCCTGTGCCCTGTCGTGAGCTAGGGACGTCCCCGTCCGACACCTCAGTCCTCGGTGGGCTCGCAGGTCAGGAGCCCGGAGTTGATCTCGCGGAGGGCCACGGACAGCGGCTTCTCCTGCACGTGGGTCTCGACGAGCGGACCGACGTACTCCAGCAGCCCCTCGGACAGCTGTGAGTAGTACGCGTTGATCTGGCGCGCGCGCTTGGCGCCGTAGATCACCAGGGCGTACTTGGAGTCGGCAGCCTGCAGCAGGTCGTCGATCGGGGGGTTGGTGATGCCCTCGGGGCGTGCAGTGGTTCCGGACACGCGGTTTCTCCAGATTCGGTGGGGGTCGTTGCGCCTGAGCTCGAACCTGTGCTCGTGCCTGTGCTCGAGCACAGACCGCTAAGCCGGACGCAGACCCATCAAGTGTACGAGATCGTCGGTGGCTTGCCGTACATCCGCGTTCACGATGGTCACGTCGAACTCCGGCTCGGCGGCCATCTCGACGCGGGCGGACTCCAGCCTGCGCTCACGCTCGGCCTCTGACTCCGTGCCACGACCGACCAGGCGGCGCACCAGCTCGTCCCAGCTCGGAGGGGCCAGGAAGACGAAGAGGGCTCCCGGCATCGACGCCTTGACCTGACGTGCACCCTGCAGGTCGATCTCGAGGAGCGCCGGGCGCCCGCTGTCGAGGACCTCTTGAACGGGCTCGCGGGGGGTGCCGTAGCGGTACGTCCCGTGGACGACCGCCCACTCGAGCAGCTCGTCGGCCTCGACCATGGCGTCGAACGCCGCGTCGTCGACGAAGTGGTAGTGCACGCCCTCCTGCTCGCCAGGTCGTGACGGGCGCGTGGTGACCGACACCGACAGCCACACCTGCGGGTACCGCTCGCGGATGTCGGCCGACACGGTGCCCTTGCCCACCGCTGTCGGCCCGGCGAGCACGGTCAGTCGGGCCGGCTGCACCACCGTCAGTGGTCGAAGCGCTCGACGAGGGCCCGCACCTGGTGGGTGCCGAGCCCGCGGACCCGGCGCGACCCTGAGATGCCGATCTCGTCCATGATCTGGCGCGCGCGAACCTTGCCGACCCCGGGCAGCGACTCGAGCAGCGCGCTCACCTTCATCTTGCCGACGGCGTCGTCGCCACGGCCCTCCTCGATCACCTCAGCCAGGGACCCCTGCGCGTACTTGAGCCGGTTCTTCACCTGCGCGCGCGTGCGTCGAGCCTCTTTGGCCTTCTCGGTGGCGGCTGCGCGCTGCTCGGGGGTCAGTGGTGGCAGTGCCACGAGGTCACCTCTGGCGTCGTCCGGTAGGGCGGTCCAGGTGGCTGCGAGCCGGCTGGATGGTCTCGGGTGAACCTAGCGACTCGCGTCCGGGCCAGGCAACGGTGGGCTGGCACGGCGGTGTCGTTCTCTTCGTGGTGGTGCTCGTGTCGCGGGGGCCAAGGACGAAGACTTCGGTGCCCCAGCGACACCGAAGTCTTCGCGCGTGGCGTCGTCTCGCTGCGTGTTGACCTCACATGGCCTGGTCGAACCGGGTCAGCACCGTGCAGTTCGGGCCGCACGCCCGCAGGGTGCCCGTCCACCCGCGCTTTCGCAGTGCCCGTACGACCTGGCTCGCCGTCCGGCAGGAGCCGCCGACGACGTGGCGCCAGCGATAGCGCAGCGTCGTCTCCTCGACGTCGATCACGACATCGTTGTCGCGCCAGGTGTCCTCGTCGGTTCGTCCACCGGGATGGGCCAGCTCGCCGTCGAGCTCGACGCGCAGCCGATAGCGCTTGTGTCGGCGATCGGCTCGGATCCACCGGCCTCCGACCTTCTGCCGCGACTGCAGCTCGAAACGCGGTAGCCCGTGGTCTCGTTCGACCCGGTGGTGGTAGTGCCACTCCAGGGTCGACTCGACGCCCGCGTCGGCGTCTGCCAGCACGTCACGAACCAGGCCACGCCAACGGTGAGCCGGGAGGCCCTCCAGCAGGTCGAGCACGGCGTCGGGATGCATTCCGCACCGAACGCCGACCGTGACGACGGAGACGACGGCGTCCGCGGTTAGGCAGCGCGTCACCAGGTCGAGAACAGTCGGGGCGACGCGCATGCGGGGCGGGTCGTCGAGCACCCGGTCGCGCAGGATGTGTTTGCGGGCGTGTACGCGCACTCCTGGCTGGTTGCGCACGCGTCGGGTGGCGGGCACGCAGACATCCACCGTGGCAGGCGGTTTCGGCACCAGCCCGATCTGGTGGCCCGCGGCCTCGAACGCGAGTACCGCACCCGGCCCGGCGTAGAGGAGGGCAGCCCAGGCCCGCGTGCGCCACGGCATCGGCCCCGTGAAGGTGACGTACACACCCGGGTGCGCGCGTCGCCACTGCCGTCGGCCGACGCGGCCGCGCAACCACGTCGGTGTGCCGCCGGCGGCGAGCACCTGGGGACGGGTCAGGCAGCCACCCTGCCTGCGGGCCAACCGGTTGAGAGCTGCAACGTCGAAGGGCATGGCCAGAGCGTGACGCCGCGCGACCCGAGTCGTGCCACGGTGGGCGGCGCCTGTGGACAACGTGCGACTCGGCGGCCCTGTGGACGGCGACACGCGAAGACTTCGGCGTCGGCGTGACGCCAAAGTCTTCGCGGCTCAGCCGGGGTCGACCTGCTCAGCGCTCTGCATTGTGACGGGCGAAGAGTTCGGCGTCGCCATGACGCCAAAGTCTTCGCGAGCCATCGCTAAGCGCAGCGCCCGGTGGTTCAGACAGCCAACGCGGCGGCGCACTCGTCGGCCGAGCGGCGTGCGGCGTCACGCAAGCCCTTCAAATCAGGCCCGGCGCTCAGCACCTCTCGGCTCGAGGCCGCCAGCACGTTGCGCCGCGCGGCCCCGAAGACCTGGCGCAGGTCGGCGGCGGTGGCTCCCTGGGCACCGATGCCGGGCGCCAGCAGTGGCCCGCAGGCGGCCGCGAGGTCGATGCCGAGGTCCTGCACGGCGGCGCCAACGGTGGCTCCGACGACCAGCCCGACGCTGCCCAGCGCATCGGGATTCGCGTCGAGATCCCTTCGCGCCGCGGCGTTCTCGGCGGCGACCGCGTCCACCATGGAGGCAGCGACCGCACGTCCGTCAGGCCCGATAGCCCTCTGCACCTGCGCGCCCTCCGGGTTCGACGTCAGCCCGAGGACGAAGACCCCGCGTCCGGTCATCTTGGCAAGGTCGAGCAGCGGACGCAGCGAGCCGAAGCCCAGGTACGGGCTGGCCGTGACGGCGTCGCCGGCGAGGGTCGAGCCGTGCCCCGCGTAGGCGTCGGCGTAGGCGTCCATGGTCGAGCCGATGTCGCCCCGCTTCGCGTCGACCAGGCACAGCGTGCCCGTGGCCTTGAGGTCGCCGACGACCTTCTCGAGGACGGCGACGCCGCGGGAGCCGTGGCGCTCGAAGAAGGCGGACTGCGGCTTGACCACCGCGACGTGACCGGCCAGTGCCTCCACGGCGCGGAGGGCGAACGTCTCCAGGCCGTTGGCGTCGTCCGCGAGCCCCCAGGCGTGCAGCAGGTGGGGATGAGGGTCGATGCCGACACACAGGGGTCCGTGCTCGCGCACCGCCACCCTGAGCCGGGTGCCGAACGGGACCGGGGCGTGCGTCTGCGCTTCTGCGCCCGTGAGTTCCACCATCACGTCCTCCTCGGGGTGTGAGCGATGCCGACGACATCGGCGACTCGCTGGATACCGCGCTGGCTCAGGGCGTCAGCGAGCTCGGCCGCGATGCGTGCGGGGGCGGACGGGTCGTTGAAGATCACGGTGCCGACTTGTACAGCGGTCGCGCCTGCGGCGAGGAACTGCAGCGCGTCGAGGCCGGTGCGGATACCCCCGATCCCGACGATGGGCACCTCCGGCAGCTCGCCCGAGCGCATCGCGGCGGCGATCTGCCAGACCGCGCGGACAGCGACGGCACGGATCGCAGGACCCGACAGTCCCCCGGTGGTACCGGCTAGCACCGGGCGCAGCGTGTCGGTGTCGACGGCCAGACCGAGCAGCGTGTTGATCGCGCTCAGGCCGTGCGCGCCACCCTCGATGCAGGCACGGGCCACGGCCACGATGTCGGTCACGTCGGGCGACAGCTTCGCCAGCACCGGCACGCCGGCCGGCGTCCGCTCGACGACGGCCGACAGCACATCTCGGGACGCGGACGGGTCGCACGCGAAGACCAGCCCGCGGTTGGCGACGTTGGGGCAGGAGATGTTGACCTCGACGGCGGCGACCCCCTCCTCGTCGGCGAGACGACTCGCCAGCTGCGCGTACTCGTCGACGCTGCCTCCCGCGATCGACACCACGGCGGTCGCTCCCTGCTCGCGCAACCACCGAAGATCGTTCTCGCAGAAGGCATCGATGCCCGGACCCTGGAGGCCGATGGAGTTCAGCATTCCCGACGGGGTCTCTGCCATGCGTGGGGTCGGACGGCCCGACCGCGGCTGCAGCATCACCGACTTGGTGACGACCGCCCCGAGCCCGGCGACGTCCATGAAGGGCGCCAGCTCACGCCCGGCCGCCGCACAGCCCGACGCGGTCATCACGGGATTGCGCAGGGGCAGGCCGGCCAGCGTCGTCGAGAGGTCTGCCGGCTCGGCCGCAGGCGGCGGCCCGGGCTCACGGGGCGTGGTGGTGCGGATGCTCACGAGAACCCTCCGGTCAAGGTGCCCACCGGGGCCGTCGGCGCGGTGACGGAAGGGACGGGAACCGGTGCGCCGTAAGCGTCGTCGGGTACTCGGGACCCTCCGGTGCCGATCGCGTCCCAGCGCAGGGCGGTGCCGGAGAACACCGGCCCCTCGACGCAGGAGCGCACCATGCGAGTGACGCCGTCGTCACCCGCCACCGGCAGCACGCAGGTCATGCACACCCCCACGCCGCAGGCCATCGACTCCTCGACGGCGAGCTGGCTGGCCACGCCCCGGGCGGAGCAGACCTCGTGCACCGCGCGCAGCATCGCCATCGGTCCGCACGCGTAGGCAACCGTGCTGCCGTGGTGCTCGATCAGTGCAGGCATCACGTCGGTGACGCGTCCGCGCGTGCCCGCAGAGCCGTCGTCGGTGGTCACCGTGACCGAGTCGGCGACCCCGGCGTTCGCGTGCCCGAAGAGACGTGCCTCGTCGGCTGCCCCCGCCACCAGGTCTACGCGACATCCCTTCTCACGCAACGTCTCCGCGAGCCAGCCGAGCGGAGCCGTGCCGTAGCCACCGCCGACAAGCAACGTCGACGTGGGCTCGGACGGCACTGCGAAGGGCCGCCCGAGGGGGCCGACGACGTCGAGTACCTCGCCCAGCCGGAGGCCCGCAATCCACCGCGTGCCCCCGCCATGGGCAGCGACGACGATGTCGACCGTGCCCGCCAGCGCATCGGCGCGGTGCAGCGAGAACGCCCGCCGCAGCAGCAAACTGGACTCCTCGCCGCCGACCGCGCAGGCCACGAAGTGCCCCGGTCGCGCGTGGGCCGCGACGTCGGGCGCGTGCAACGTCAGCTGCCGGTAGACGCCGGCTGGCTCGTTCGCCAGCACGTCCGCACGAACCTGCACGGGACTCACCGCGCCACCTCGACCTCTCCCGGGCGAACAGCCCGCGATTCGCCCTCGGAAGGGGCCTCATCAGGGCGAAAAGCCCGCGATTCGCCCTCGAGAGAAGGCGCATGCCCCCAGATCGCGTGCAGTGCGGCGGCGTGCTGCTGCAGCGACCGCACGCGAGGTGCCTGTCCCCCGGTCGCCTCGATGCCCTGCACGGCGGCCGCGAGCTGCTGGACGGTCGTGATGATCGGACGGTCCATCGCTGTGGTCGCCGCCCGGATCTCGTAGCCGTCTGCGCGCGCCGACCGGCCCGACGGCGTGTTGACCACCACGTCGACCTCGCCCGCGAGGATGCGGGCGACGATGGTCGGCTCGCCGTCGGCTCCGGTGCCGGTCGAATGCTTGCGGACCAGGCGGCTGGGAATCCCGTTGCGGCGCAACGTAGCCGCGGTGCCGGCGGTGGCCAGCACCTCGAAACCGAGGTCTACCAGACGCTTCACCGGGAACAACATGGCCCGCTTGTCGCGGTCGGCGACCGACACGAACACGACGCCACTTGTCGGCAGGCCGCCGTACGCGGCGATCTGCGACTTGGCGAACGCGCGCGGGAAGTCGGTGTCGATGCCCATCACCTCACCAGTGGAACGCATTTCGGGCCCGAGCACGCTGTCGACCACGAGTCCGTCAGGAGTCAGGAACCGCTGGAAGGGCAGCACGGCTTCCTTGACCGACACGGGGGCGTCCGCGGGCAGTGCTCCACCATCGCCGTAGGCGGGGAGCATCCCCTCAGCGCGCAGCTCGGCGATGGTCGCGCCGAGCATCACGCGCGCGCAAGCCTTCGCCATCGGCACGCCGGTGGCCTTCGAGACGAACGGCACGGTGCGCGAGGCGCGCGGGTTTGCCTCGAGCACGTACAGAACACCTGCGGCCAGGGCGAACTGGACGTTCAGCAGCCCGTGCACTCCGACGCCGCGCGCGATGGCCTCGGTCTGCTCACGCACTCGGTCGACCTCGGCCTGGCCCAAGGTGGCCGGAGGCAGCGCGCAGGCCGAGTCGCCGGAGTGGATCCCGGCCTCCTCGATGTGCTCCATCACGCCGCCGAGGTACAGCTCGGTGCCGTCGTACAGCGCGTCCACGTCGATCTCGATGGCGTCGTCGAGGAACCGGTCGACCAGCACCGGGTGCTCCGGCGTGATGCGAACACCCGACCCGGACGCTCGGCCCAGGTAGCCGGCCAGGCTCTCCTCGTCGTACACGATCTCCATGCCTCGTCCGCCGAGCACGTAGCCAGGACGCACCAGCACCGGATAGCCGATCTCGTCCGCGATCGCCTTGGCCTCGACGAAGCTCGACGCCGTTCCGTGCTTCGGAGCCGTCAGCCCGGCCTCGGCCAGGACACGGCCGAAAGCGCCTCTCTCCTCGGCCAGATGGATGGCGGACGGGCTCGTGCCCACGATCGGCACCCCGGCAGCCTCGAGCCCAGCGGCCAGACCGAGTGGGGTCTGCCCACCGAGCTGCACGATGACCCCGACCAGCTCGCCGGACGCCTGCTCGGCGTGCACGACCTCCAGCACGTCCTCCAGCGTGAGCGGCTCGAAGTACAGCCGGTCGGAGGTGTCGTAGTCGGTCGACACGGTCTCGGGGTTGCAGTTGACCATCACCGTCTCGTACCCGACGTCGCGCAGCGCGAAAGCCGCATGGACGCAGGAGTAGTCGAACTCGACGCCCTGACCGATCCGGTTCGGCCCGGAGCCCAGGATGATCACCTTGCGCCGGTCGCTCGGAGCGACCTCGGTCTCGGAGTCGTAGCTCGAGTAGTGGTAGGGCGTGAGGGCTGCGAACTCGGCGGCGCAGGTGTCGACCGTCTTGTACACCGGACGGATCCCCAGCGCGTGCCGCACACCCCGCACGACGTCCTCGGGCATCGAGCGCAGCTGCCCGATCTGACTGTCGGAGAAGCCATGTCGCTTCGCCTCGCGCAGCAGCTCAGGTGTCAGCTCTGCGGACTCACGGACGGTCGCAGCGACCTCCTCGATCAGGAGCACCTGGTCGAGGAACCACGGGTCGATGCCGGTGGCGTCGTGCACCTGGTCGACGCTCGCCCCGGCGCGCAACGCCTGCTGCACCGTGGCGAGCCGTCCGTCGGTCGGCATGCACGCCTTCGCCAACAGCGCATCGACATCCAGGTCCGCGGCTGACCCGCCCCAGTGGAACGTCGAGCCGGGCGACTCGAGGGACCGCAGCGCCTTCTGCAGCGCCTCGGTGAAGTTGCGCCCGATCGCCATCGCCTCGCCGACCGACTTCATCGTCGTCGTGAGGGTGGCGTCGGCGGCAGGGAACTTCTCGAAGGCGAACCGCGGCACCTTCACCACCACGTAGTCGAGGGTCGGCTCGAAGGAGGCCGGTGTCTCCTGCGTGATGTCGTTCGGGATCTCGTCGAGGGTGTACCCGACGGCCAGCCGAGCGGCGATCTTGGCGATCGGGAAGCCGGTCGCCTTGGACGCCAGCGCCGAGGAGCGCGACACGCGCGGGTTCATCTCGATGACGATCACGCGACCGTCGACGGGGTTCACGGCAAACTGGATGTTGCAGCCGCCGGTGTCGACGCCAACCTCGCGGATCACCGCGATGCCGATGTCGCGCAGTCGCTGGAACTCCCTGTCCGTCAACGTCATTGCCGGAGCAACGGTGATCGAGTCACCGGTGTGAACGCCCATCGGGTCGACGTTCTCGATCGAGCAGACCACTACCACGTTGTCGTTGCGGTCACGCATCAGCTCGAGCTCGTACTCCTTCCAGCCAAGGATCGACTCCTCGAGCAGCACCTCGGTCGTGGGGCTGGCGTGCAGCCCCGCACCCGCCATGCGGCGCAGCTCGGTCTCGTCGTGCGCGAAGCCGGATCCGAGCCCACCCATCGTGAAAGACGGACGCACGACGAGCGGGTAGCCCAGCTCGGCCGCGCCGGAGAGGACCTCGCTCATCGAGTGGGCCATCACAGAGCGAGCCGACTCTGCGCCACAACGCTCCACGACGCCCTTGAACGCTTGTCGGTCCTCGCCGAGCTGGATGGCTGCGACGTCGGCGCCGATCAGCTCGACGCCGTACATCGCCAGCACGCCGCTCTCGTGCAGCGCGATGGCCGTGTTCAGCGCGGTCTGCCCACCCAAGGTGGGCAGCAGTGCGTCGGGCCGCTCCACCGCGATGATCGCCTCGACCACGTCCGGTGTGATCGGCTCGATGTACGTGGCGTCGGCGAACTCGGGGTCGGTCATGATCGTGGCCGGGTTGGAGTTGACCAGGACGACCCGCAGCCCCTCCTCGCGCAGCACACGGCACGCCTGGGTGCCCGAGTAGTCGAACTCGCAGGCCTGTCCGATGACGATGGGGCCCGACCCGATCACCAGCACGCTGGAGATGTCCTGGCGGCGTGGCATCAGCGGCTCCCCCCGTCCGTCATCAGGTCGACGAACCTGTCGAACAAGTAGCCGGCGTCGTGCGGTCCGGCCGCGGCCTCCGGGTGGTACTGCACCGAGAACGCCGGCACGTCAAGGCATCTCAGGCCCTCGACGACGTCGTCGTTGAGGCAGACGTGCGACACCTCGGCGCGACCGTAAGGGGTGTCGAACGGCTCCCCCGGCCCCGCGCCGACGGGACGCGCGACGGCGAACCCGTGGTTGTGTGCGGTCACCTCGACTCGCCCGGTGACGTGGTCGAGAACCGGCTGGTTGATGCCGCGGTGGCCGTACTTCAGCTTGTAGGTCGACAGGCCGAGCACGCGACCGAGCAGCTGGTTGCCGAAGCAGATGCCGAAGAACGGGATCCGCCGCTCGAGCACCTCACCCAACAGCCCCACGACGTCGCCCGCGGCTCCCGGGTCACCGGGCCCGTTGGAGAAGAACACGCCGTCCGGCCCGACGGCCAGCACGTCGTCGATGGACGACGCCGCAGGCAGCACGTGCACCTCGATGCCACGCTCAGCCATCAGGGCCGGGGTCATGCCCTTGATCCCCAGGTCGACAGCCGCGACAGTCAGCCGCTTCTGGCCTTGCGGCGCAACGACATACGGCGCGGACGTCGACACCTCACCCGCCAGGTCTGCCCCGGTCATCGACGGCACAGCGCGCACCACCTCGACGAGACGCTCCACCGGCTCGAGGGCGGCACCGGAGAAGATGCCGACCCGCATGGCCCCGCGCTCGCGCAGGTGACGGGTCAGAGCGCGGGTGTCGACGCCGCTGATGCCCACCACGCCCTGGGCGGTCAGCTCGTCGGCGAGCCCACGTGTCGAGCGCCAGCTCGAGGCGCGCCGTGCGGGGTCGCGCACCACGTAGCCCGACACCCAGATGCGCGAGGACTCGTCGTCCTCGTCGTTCCAGCCCGTGTTGCCGACATGCGGAGCAGTCATCACCACGACCTGGCGGTGGTACGAGGGGTCGGTGAGCGTCTCCTGGTAGCCGGTCATCGCAGTGCAGAACACCGCCTCGCCGACGGTCGACCCGCTCGCGCCGTACGGCATGCCCTCGAACGTGCGCCCGTCCTCCAGCACCAGCACCGCGTCAGCCACGTGGACCGGCCCCCTCGCTGCCGTGGCCGGCCTGCACCAGCGCCGACGCCGCACCCAGCAGCGCGACCCGATCGGTCTCGCGGCGTAGACGCATACCCGAGTCGACCGCGGTGTCCCCAAGCTGCCAGGTCAGCACGACGAGACCGTCGGGGCCGACGACCTTTCCGGCGATGGCCCGGTCGAGCCGAGCACCGAGCAGTGCGCCTTCGCCCATCCAGAGGTCGGGTGCTCCGGACCGCTTCACCAGCACGCCGCTGGGCCCGTCCGGTCCGTGCACGCTGACCGAGGCGGCCGCTCGCGCACCGAGGCCGTGCGCCACGACCCGGTCGAGCCACTCGCCGCTCGCGGTGCTGCCGACGAACGTGGCGTCCAGTGGACCGAACGTGCTCGGCCCCAACGCATCTGGGACGGGAGCCAGCGGTGCGAGGTCTCCCTGCCGGCGTGCGCGTCCACGCCACCCCCACCACATCAGGGCCCAGACGAGGGGGACGACTGCCAACAGCGCGACGCCGACCTGAACCTCGCTCACCGGCTGGCCTGCAGCTGTGCGCGCGCGACGCCGGCCGGGCCGGGTGCGTCTACCGCCTCGAGCCCGAGCAGGCGCGCCTCTGACAGGGGCTCCGCCAGCTCGCCACCGAGCACGGTCGGGTGGCCGTGGAAGAACGTGGCCACCACGGCACCCGGCAGCTCGATGCCCGCGAACGGGCTGTTGCGCCCACGCGTCGCATGAGCCCGCGGGTCGACGGCACGGCGGACGGACGGGTCAACCAGCACCAGGTGGGCCGGCTCACCGACACCGACGCCACGACCCTGCGACGCCACCTGGCCGATGCGTGCCGGGTTCGCCGACATCACGCGCGCGACGCCTTCCCAGTCGAGCAGGCCGGTCTCGACCATGGCCTCCTGCACCACGGACAGTGCCGTCTCCAGACCGGTCATACCCATCGCGGCGGCCGACCACTCGCAGTCCTTGTCCTCGACAGGGTGCGGCGCGTGGTCGGTGCCGACCGCGTCGATGGTGCCGTCGGCCAGGGCCAGCCGCAGGGCGGTGACGTCGTCGTCGGTGCGCAGGGGCGGGTTGACCTTGAACACCGGGTCGTATCCGCGCACCTTCTCGTGCGTCAGCAGCAGGTGGTGCGGTGTGACCTCGGCGGTGACGGAGATGCCGCGCGACTTGGCCCAGCGCAGGATCTCCACCGAGCCGGCCGTCGACACGTGGCACACGTGAAGCCGCGAGCCGACGTGCTCGGTGAGCAGCACGTCGCGGGCGATCACCGCCTCCTCCGCCACTGCCGGCCAGCCGGCCAGGCCGAGCACCCCGGACAGCTCGCCCTCGTGCATCTGGGCGCCGGCAGTCAGCCGTGGCTCCTGGGCGTGCTGGGCGATGACGCCACCGAACGCCTTGACGTACTCCAGCGCCCGGCGCATCAGCACGGCGTCGTCGACGCAGTGCCCGTCGTCGCTGAAGACCCGCACCCCGGCAGCCGAGTCGGCCATGGCGCCGAGCTCGGCGAGCCGCTCCCCGGCCAGGCCGACAGTGACGGCGCCGACCGGCCGCACCTCGCAGTGCCCGGCCAGCCGTCCGAGCCGCCAGACCTGCTCGACGACCCCGGCGGTGTCGGCGACCGGGTCGGTATTGGCCATCGCGTGCACGGCCGTGAAGCCACCGAGAGCCGCTGCGGCAGTGCCGGTCTCGACTGTCTCGGCGTCCTCGCGGCCAGGCTCGCGCAGGTGTGTGTGTAGGTCGACAAGACCCGGCAGGGCAACCAGGCCGTCGGCATCGACGACCACCGCCCCACCGGCAGAGACACCGCCGCCTACCGAGGGCGCCATCTCGACCACGCGCCCGTCCCGCAGCAGAAGATCGGTGACCTCCCCGCCGAGCAGTCGCGCCCCGCGTACCAGGTACTCGCTCATGGCTCGTCCCTCGCCATTTCGCCCGCGCTGTGTTGTCTGACTCGCTCGCTTCGCTCGCTCATACCGTCACCCCCTGCTCGACCGGCGTCGAGGCGACGACCGGTGCCGGCACCTCGGCCGATCCCGTCCCCGACAGCAGCAGGAACAACGTGGCCATCCGTACGGCGACACCGTTCGAGACCTGCTCGACGATCGTCGAGCGGACGCCGTCCGCAGCCTCCGCCGTGATCTCGAGCCCGCGGTTCATCGGCCCCGGGTGCATGACGATGGCGTGGTCGGGCAGCATCGCCAGGCGCCGCGCGTCCAGGCCGTACCGCCGTGAGTACTCGCGGGCCGAGGGGAAGAACCCGCCGCCGGCCGACGTCATCCGCTCCCGCTGGACGCGGAGCATCATCACCGCGTCCACGCCGTCGGCGAGAGAGCTGTCGAGGTCGAACGACGTGCGACAGGGCCAGCCGTCGACCCCGACAGGCAGCAGGGTCGGCGGGGCGACCAGTGTCACCTCCGCGCCGAGCGTGTGCAGCAGCAGCACGTTCGAGCGGGCCACCCGACTGTGCAGAACGTCACCGACGATCGTCACCCTGCGTCCCCGCAGGTCGGCCCCTTTCGGCGTGCCGACGAGCCGTCGACGCATGGTGAAGGCGTCGAGCAGCGCCTGGGTCGGGTGCTCGTGGGTGCCGTCGCCGGCGTTCAGCACGCTGCCCCGGATCCAGCCCGAGTGGGCGAGCCGGTGCGGTGCGCCCGACGACCCGTGGCGCACCACGACGGCGTCGGCGCCCATCGCCTCGAGCGTCAGTGCAGTGTCCTTGAGGCTCTCGCCCTTGGAGACGCTGGATCCCTTGGCTGAGAAGTTGATGACGTCGGCGGAAAGGCGCTTCGCGGCCGCCTCGAACGAGATCCGGGTGCGGGTCGAGTCCTCGAAGAAGAGGTTGACGACGGTCAGGCCACGCAGAGTCGGCAGCTTCTTGATCGACCGCTGCTGGGTGGCGGCCATCTGCTCGGCCACGTCGAGCAGCTCGACCGCCTGGTCGCGGGTCAGGTCGGCGGCGGACAGGAGGTGCCTCATGCCACGTCCCCTGCCCGTACGCCCCGGCCGTCCGCCGCGACCTCTGCAGGTCCGTGGCCGATCAGCACCGCGTCGTCGCCGTCGGTCTCCACGAGGCGCACGTGCACGCGCTCGTGGCGTGCCGTCGGCAGGTTCTTGCCCACGTGGTCGGCGCGGATCGGCAGGTCGCGGTGCCCACGGTCGACGAGCACGGCCAGCCGGACGGCTCGCGGACGGCCGAGGTCGCTGAGTGCGTCCAGCGCTGCGCGGATCGTCCGTCCGGAGTAGAGGACGTCATCGACCAGCACGACCACCTTGTCGTCGATGCCGCCCGGCGGCAGCTCGGTCGAGCCGATGCTGCGGGTCGGGTTGTTGCGGAGGTCGTCGCGGTGCATGGTCACGTCGAGGGACCCGGCAGTGAGGTCCGACCCTGGCTCGACGGTGGCGATCAGCCCGGCCAGCCGACGTGCCAGCGGGACTCCGCGGGTCGGGATGCCGAGCAGGACGAGGTCGTCGGCGCCCTTGTTGGCTTCGAGGATCTCGTGCGCGATCCGGGTCAGTGCCCGGCCGATCTCCGGTGCGTGCAGCACCGGGCGTGGCGACGCCATCAGGCGACTCCTTCCCCGCCTCGCAGGACGGTGGTTAAAGGACTCGTGTTCCGCCGAACCTACCTCATGCACGGTGATGCACGGTGATGCACGGTGATGCACGGTGCGAGGGCGCCTACGCGGCGGACACGCCGCACGGATCCGCGCGAAACCACTCCACGTGTGCGCAACCGCGATACGGTCACTCTGGGTAGCATTCCAAGCGGCCGGACGAACCGCTGGCCACCCGGACTTCAGGGGAAGCAGGTCGACGGATGTCTGACTACGGCAAGGCGCTGGGCTCACGCCTGCGCGCCGTCCGGGCCCAGCAGGGGCTGTCGCTGCAGGGCGTCGAGCAACGCTCGCAAGGGCAGTGGAAAGCCGTCGTCATCGGCTCGTACGAGCGGGGTGACCGCGCGGTCACCGTGCAGCGGCTCGCCGAGCTGGCGGAGTTCTACGGAGTGCCGATCGCGGCGCTCCTGCCCGAGGCCTCCGCGGCGTCAGGTGAGGCGCCACCACCCAAGATCGTGCTCGATCTCGACCAGCTGGCCAAGATGCCGGTCGAGCGCGCGGGCCCGCTGGTCCGCTACTGCACGACGATTCAGGAGCAGCGCGGTGAGCAGGACGCGAACTCGCTGTCGATCCGCGCCGAGGACCTGCGGACGCTCGCGGTCATCTACGACATCCCGGCGCTGGAGCTGGCCGACGAGCTGATCCGCTGGGGTGTGCTCGACCAGGACGCGCGGCGGGCCGTCACACCGGCACCCTGACTGGGGGACCGACTGGCGACACGCGCCTCAGGCGAGCCTCAGGCGAGCCTCAGGCGAGCCTCAGGCGAGCAGGGTCGGCTTCAGCTGGACGATGCGTCCGAGCAGTCCGTTGATGAACGAGGGCGACTCGTCGGTGCTCAGCGACCGCGCCAGCTCGACGGCCTCGTCGATGGCGACCGCGTCGGGCACCTCGTCGTTCCACAGCAGCTCGAACACGCCGAGACGGAGCAGCTGGAGGTCGACCGAGGGCATCCGGTCGAGGGTCCAACCGTGGGAGTAGGTGCTCAGCAGCTCGTCGATGCGCTCACGGTGGGCGACGACGCCCTCCACCAGGGTGACCGTGTACTCCGGCACCGGCGGGTCGGCTGCGGGTAGCCGCTCTCGCAGCAGCGCCAACGGGTCCGAGGCACGCTGGTCGGCCTCGAAGAGCAGGTCGAGGGCCCGTTTGCGAGCCTTCGTCCGAGCACCCACTAGTTGACGCGTCCGAGGTAGTCGCCAGAGCGGGTGTCGACCTTCACGCGCGTGCCGGTCTCGAGGAAGAGCGGCACGGCGATCTGGTAGCCGGTCTGCAGCGTGGCGGGCTTGGTGCCGCCGGTCGACCGGTCGCCCTGCAGCCCGGGCTCGGTGTAGGTGATCTCGAGGACGACGGACGTCGGCAGCTCGACGTACAGCGGCGTGCCCTCGTGCAGGGCGACCACGGCATCCTGGTTCTCGAGCATGAAGTGCGCGGCGTCACCGACGGTGTTCTCGCTGACCGAAACCTGGTCGTACGTCGACGAATCCATGAAGACGTAGTCCGTGCCGTCCTTGTACAGGTACTGCATGTCGCGCTTGTCGACGTTGGCGGTCTCGACCTTCGTGCCGGCGTTGAAGGTCTTGTCCACGACCTTGCCGCTGAGAACAGCCTTGAGCTTGGTGCGGACGAAGGCCGGCCCCTTGCCTGGCTTCACGTGCTGGAACTCGACCACCGACCAGAGCTGGTTGTCGAGGTTGAGCACCATGCCGTTCTTGAGGTCGTTCGTGGTCGCCACAGGGAGTTCGCCTTCGTCGGCCGGGCACGGTGGTGCCCGGCAAGATGTTCGGGATCGGCAGCCATGGTAGCCGCTCAGTCGCCGCTGCCCTCCGGAGCGAGCACGCTCAGCGCCAGCAGGTACGAGTCGGACCCGAACCCGGCGATCGTGCCGGTCGCCACGCCCGACACCACGGAGGTGTGCCGGAACGTCTCCCGTGCCGCGGGGTTCGACAGGTGCACCTCGATCAGGCGGAGTCCAGCGCCGGTGACCAGGGCGCAGGCGTCGCGGAGCGCGTACGAGTAGTGCGTGAACGCGGCGGGGTTCAGCACGACGTGGGCTCGCGCGTCGGTGGCCTCGTGCAACCAGCCGACGAGCTCGGCCTCGTCGTCCGTCTGCCTGACCTCGACATCGAGTCCGAGGTCGGCCCCGCCCTCGACGAGGAGGGCTGCCAGGTCGTCGTAGGTGTCGGAGCCGTAGATCTCCGGCTCGCGGCTGCCGAGGCGCCCGAGATTCGGGCCGTTGAGGACCAGGACGCGCGGACGGGCGTCGGGATCGGTGCTGGGCATGGCCGCGAGTGTAGGTCGCTCAGTGCCGGTTCGGTCAGATGTATGCAATTCGTGGTCTCCTAGGCTACGTTTTGCATACAAAAGGAGGCGGGCCGATGGGGAGGCAACAGATCGGGCGGGCAACGGGACTTCCGCCGGCCCTGACACGTAGGGAGCTCAAGGTCGTGACCACGGCCGACGTGAGCCAGTTGTACGCCGACCCTCGTGCGGACCTCAAACGACTGACCGATGCCGGCCTGCTCCGGCGCCTGCATGCTGGCGTCTACTGCATCGTTCCTGCAGAGCACGTCGGCACAGGCTGGCGTCCCTCACTCGAGGCGGCAGCTGGTGGCATCGCCTCGGCCCTGTACGGGGCCGACGGCGCGGTGGTGATGGGTCTGAGCGCTGCGCGTCTCCTCGGCGCCTCCCCGCGAGCCCTGGCACAGGCCCACGTCGCCGTATCGACCCAACGGCGACCCGTCAGGCTCCTGGACACCAGGTGGGAGGTCCGCTTCGTCAAGCGCGACGTCGGACGGCTCGACGCGGAGCGGATCACCACCGAACTCGGACCCCTGCTCGTCACAACCCCGGAGCAGACGATTCTCGACCTGGCCACCCCGCAGATCCTGGAACGGAGCTCGTTGGACGAACGCGAGTCGATCGAGTCCCTCGCGGACCGGGCGGACGCAGGCGTTCTGGCCGATCTCATCGCATCGCAGCGCCTGCGCGCGGCGCTCGGACGAGCCATGCAGGTCGTGCCCGCGCTCGGCCGGGCAACCTGACATGCCGCTCGACCTTGACGAGATGACCGCCGTCGCAAGCGCTTTCGGGGTTGCCGAACAGCAGGTGCTCCGCGACCACTTGATCTCACACCTGCTTGCCGCACTCGCCCGGGAGGTGGCTGACGATCTCGTCTTCATCGGCGGAACGGCGCTCGCCCGCAGCCACCTTCCGCAGGGTCGCCTGAGCGAGGACATCGACCTCGTGGCGCGAGTGCCGCGATCAGCTCTGGCCCAGCGGCTCGACGCCTTGTTGCCGCGCGCGGCTCCGCGCCACGTCGGTCGTCTCCGCTGGCAGGTTCCACTCGCAGCAGGGTCACGGCACTCCGCCGTGCTCGTGGGCGAGGCCGACGTCTCGGTTCGGATCCAGCTGCTGCCCCCGGGCCACTTCTCCACTTGGCCCTTCGAGTGGAAGGACCTGCACCAGCGCTACAGCGACCCCGGTCCTGCACGGCTGCAGATCCCGACTCTCCCGGCCTTCGCTGCCTGGAAGACCGCAACCTGGGCGGGACGGGGGGCGCCGCGCGACCTGTGGGACCTGCACGCCCTGAGCCGCCTCGGTGCCATCGACGAGCAAGCCGCCGACCTGTACCGCTGCCTCGGCCCGACCAACGCCCTCCCGGACAGCTGGGTCTTCGACCGGCTCCCCCAATCGGAGCGGTGGGAGGCGGACCTCGCCGGCCAGACGCGGCTGACCTTGACGGCTGGTGAAGCAGCGCGCGAGGTCGAGGCCGCTTGGGCGAGACTCCGTCCGGTCGGGTGAGGCAGAAGTCTCTAGTCGCGGGCGATCTCGGCGTACGCGGCAGCCAGCAGCCCGGGATCGGGGCCTTCCAGTCGGGACGGACGGGCCAGCCCGTCGAGCACGACGAAGCGCAGCAGGCTGCCGCGGGTCTTCTTGTCGCGCTGCATCCCCTCGAGCAACTGGGCCCAACGGTCGCCGCGGTAGGTCAGCGGCAGGCCCAGTGAGCCGAGCACCGAACGGTGCCGTTCGACGACGTCGTCGCCGAGTCGGCCTGCGAGACGGGCGAGCTCGGCCGCGAACACCATGCCCACGCTGACCGCGGCACCGTGCCGCCACTGGTAGCGCTCGACCAGCTCGATGGCGTGACCGAGCGTGTGGCCGTAGTTGAGCACCTCGCGCAGGCCCGATTCGCGCAGGTCCTTGCCGACCACGTCGGCCTTCACCTGAACGGCGCGCTCCACCAGCTCGCGCACGACGCCGGACGTCGGATCCGACACGGCCTCCGGGTCGGCCTCGATGCGGTCGAGGATCACCGGGTCGGCGATGAACCCGCACTTGACCACCTCGGCCATGCCCGCGAGCAAATCGTGACGCGGCAGCGTGGCGAGGGTGTCGAGGTCGCACAGCACACCTCCCGGCGGGTGGAACGCGCCGACCAGGTTCTTACCCTCCGACGTGTTGATGCCCGTCTTGCCGCCCACGGCCGCGTCGACCATCGCCAGCAAGGTCGTGGGGACGTGGACGACCTTCACGCCCCGCAGCCAGGTCGCTGCGACGAAGCCCGCGAGGTCCGTCACCGCTCCCCCGCCGACGGCGACGACGGCGTCGGTGCGGGTGAACCCCGCCTGCCCCAGCACTCCCCAGCAGAAGGCGGCCACTTCAGCACGCTTGGCGTCCTCGGCATCGGGCACCTCGGCGACGTAGGCTTCAAAACCCTGTGACACCAGGTCTTCTCGCACGGCGTCACCTGTCGTGGCCAGAGCGTGAGGGTGCACCACGAGCACCCTCTGCGTCCCGGCAAGCAGGCCCCCGAGCTCGCCGAGCAGACCGGTTCCGACCACGACGTCGTAGGGCTGGTCGCCTGCCACCGTGATGCGCGACGCAACGGTCATCGATGCGCCCCACTCAGGGCAGCCAGCACGAGTTCGGCCACCTCGCCAGGTTCTCTCTCGTCGGTGGCGACGGTCACGGTGGCCAGGCGCTCGTAGACCGGACGTCGGGCCGCCATCAGCGTCAGCCACTGCGTGCGCGGGTTGCCGATCAGCAGCGGTCGACTGGCGTTCAGGCCGATCCGCCGCGCGGCGTCGGTGATCTGCACGTCGAGGAATACCACCGCGACACCCTCGGACGCCGCCCGCTCCAGGTCTGCCTGGGTGGACTCGTCGAGCACCGCGCCGCCACCGAGCGCGACAACCACCGCCTCGCCGCAGAGCGCCTCCACCACCGCTTCTCGCTCCAGCGCCCGAAACGCCGGCTCGCCGGAGTCGACGAAGATCTCCGAGATCGCCCGTCCCGCAGCGCGTTCCACCAACTCGTCGGTGTCGATGACAGCGTCGGAGCCCACACCGAGCCGCGCCCCCAGCTCGGCCGCCACCGTGCTCTTGCCGGCACCGGGCGGTCCGATCAGGACCACCCTCTTCACATCTGCCTCGGGCGCATCTGCTCCGGAATGGCGGCCAGGTACGCCTCGACGTTGCGGCGCGTCTCGGCCACCGAGTCGCCGCCGAACTTCTCGAGCGCCGAGTCGGCGAGTACGAGCGCGACCATCGCCTCGGCCACCACGCCCGCTGCGGGCACGGCGCACACGTCGGACCGCTGGTTGATCGCGACGGCCGCGTCGCCGGTGGCGACGTCGACGGTGTCGAGCGCTCGCGGCACGGTGGAGATCGGCTTCATGGCGGCTCTGACCCGCAGCACCTCACCGGTGCTCATCCCGCCCTCGGTCCCCCCGGCTCGACCGGTGCGCCGGTGCAGGGAGCCGTCCGGGCCGGCCTCGATCTCGTCGTGCGCGGCCGACCCGCGTCGCGAGGCCGTGAGGAAGCCGTCGCCGACCTCGACACCCTTGATGGCCTGGACGCCCATCAGGGCACCGGCGAGCCGGGAGTCGAGTCGACGGTCCCAGTGCACGTGGCTGCCCAGGCCGGGCGGCAGCCCGTACGCGAGCACCTCGACCACGCCACCGAGGGTGTCGCCCTCCGTTCGTGCTGCGTCGACCTCTCCGACCATGGCGGACGACGTCGCGCCGTGGTGGCAGCGCATCGGGTCGGCGTCGAGCGTGAAGACGTCGTCCGGTGTCGGCAGCTCGGCGTCGAGGGGGACGGCGACCGGCCCGATCGACACGGTGTGGCTGACCAGTCGTGCGCCGAGCGCCTGCTCGAGGAACGCCGCCGCGACCGTGCCCAGAGCCACCCGCGTGGCAGTCTCCCGCGCGCTTGCGCGCTCGAGAACGGCTCTGGCGTCGTCGAATCCGTACTTCTGCATCCCGACGAGGTCGGCGTGGCCCGGTCGCGGCCGGGTCAGCGGGGCGTTGCGCGCCTGGCTTGCCAGCAGGTCAGGGTCGACGGGGTCGGCCGACATCACGGTCTCCCACTTCGGCCACTCGGTGTTGCCGATCTGGATCGCGACGGGTCCGCCTTGCGTGAGTCCGTGCCGCACCCCGCCCAGCATGCTGACCTCGTCGGCCTCGAACTTCATGCGCGCGCCGCGGCCGTAGCCCAGCCGGCGCCGCGCCAGGGCGGTGCGAAGGTCGTCGGTCGTGACCTGGACGCCGGCCGGCAGCCCGTCGAGGACGCCGGTCAGCGCAGGGCCGTGTGATTCACCTGCGGTGAGCCAGCGGAGCATGGCGCGATCCTCCCACGGGCCCACGCACACCCCGGACGTGCCTACGGGGACGTCCAGGTGATGGACGTCCCCGCAAGTGTTGGGGGTGGGGCTAGACCTGTCAGGAGGTGTACTGCCAGAGAAGCACGGTCTCTCCGAGCGCGATCGTGTAGAGGACGTCACCCATCTGGATCGTCACGGTGTCGAGCACGCCGTCGGAGTCGCCATCGACGCCCATCGCCTCGTACTCGACCCACGAGCCAGGCTCGTCGACGTGCATGGGCTCGCCGACCGCCAAGTCAACGATGTCGATCTGACCCGCCTCACTGCGGAGCGTGAAGTCGGCGGCGCCCGTAACGGGGTCGCCGTCGACGAGTGTGACGGTCGCGAACTGCGGCGTGAGGCCTGCGGCACCCGCGGCGCCTCTGGGGCCGGCAGGACCTCGCGGACCGGTGGCGCCGTTCGCGCCGTCAGTGCCTGCAGCGCCAGCCTTGGCGCCATCCCCGAAGGCAGACGAACCGCCGACCGGTGCCGTCGTGGCGACCGGCGTGGAGGCCGGCGCCGCGGCGCCGCCGCCCTCAACGACCTGCGCCGCGAACGGGTTGCGACCGTTGTACTGCGTCACGGTCGGCAGTGGCGTGGAGGTGTCAGTGGGCGTCGCCGCTGGGGACGGAGTGGCGTCCGGATCAGCGGGCAGAGCAAGCTCAGTCTCGTTGCTCGTGTCGTCGCCCGACTGGCTGTAGAAGAACAGCCCGGTGCCGACAGTGGCTGCGACGGCGACGCCGACCAGCCCGATCAGCAGAGGCGTGCGCTTCGAGCGTCCTGCCTCCGGAGCGAGCGGTGTCACGACCGCAGCGCCGGCGGTGGTGTCCTCGGGGCTCGCGAAGGGGTTCGGTGTCCCGAACGGGCTGGTGGTCATGGCGTGGTCTCCTGCGAGGGCGTGGTCTCGGCGGCAGCGTCGGGTGCGACGTCGCCCTGCGTTCGCAGCACGAACACGCTGCCGGTGATCGTCATCGTGACGTCGCCGTTCGTGACGGCCGGCTTGCCGCCTCCGGCGTCAGCCTTCTTCTCGGCCACGATCGACAGTCCCTGCACCAGATAGTCGCGGGACAGCTCGGTCTGGACGCTCTTGAGGAAAGTCTCGGCGTTGAAGAAGTTGCCGACCACGGTGATCACCACGGGGATGGCCGCCAGCGTGTCGGTCGTGGGAGCGGCCACGTCGGCTGCACCCCCGGCGGGAGTCGTCGTCGCGGTGTCCAGCGCCGGGTCCACCGGAGCGGCGACCTCGGCTCCGACGCCGGCAAGGGCGACGGTGGTACCCGGTGTCAGGGTCATCAGTGTGACCCCGGCGGCGATGGCCTTGGCGTCCAGATCGCGCACCAGCGTTGGCAGCTGCGCGGCCTCGGGCATGGCCTGCTTGACGGCGGCAAGCTCGGCCTGCCGCTGGGGCAGCTCGGCGAACTGTGCCTTCAGCTCGGCGATCTCCAGCTGAAGCTGCGCGTTGGCGGCCTGCGTCGCTGCGGTCTGCACGCGGGTCTCGGCAGCATCAGCGCGCTTCGGGGCGATCAGCAGGAACCAGGCGGCGAGGGTCACCACCAGGCACAGCGCGACCGTGGCGGCCACCCAGGCTGTGGTCTTGCTCAGGGACAACATGTCAGCTGGCCTTCCGGTCGTAGCGGTGCGACAGCGCGTCGGACGTCAACACCACGCGGCTCGTGAAGTCGACGACGACCGTCTCCTCGATGGTGGTGCGCTGCGATGAGCTGAAGGTGGCGTCGGCGAAGCCCTCGGTGCCGGCGAGCACGTCGAGCCATGCGGCGACGTCGGGGTGCTGCAGCGACGTGCCACTGAGATCGATCGTGCCGATGCCTGCGGTCGCGAGCGGGTCGGGGTTGGACGCCTCTGCGCCCGTCGTGTCGGTGCCGGCCACGGCCATCGTCAGGTCGCGGAGCCAGACGTCCTTGGGGTAGGCCAGGGCCATGTCGTTGAGGTAGCGGTACCAGAGCACGTCGCTGCTCATGGCCGTCGCCCGCGCGTTCTGCGCACTCTCGACCTGCTGCAGGACCCGTGGCACTTCCGCGTACTCGCCGGCCTCGGCGGTGAGCGTGGTCTGACGAGCCTGCTCGGTGGCGAGCTCGTCCGCGGCCTGCGCGGCGCTGCTGGAGGCCAGCATGAAGCCGGCGCCCAGGGCACCCAGCACTCCGACGAGGACCAGGGCGAGCACCCCTTGCGTCCGCTTGAACGAGCGCTCCTCCGCGATCTCGGGAGGGAGCAGGTTGACCCTGGGCACGGTGTAGCCGACCCCGAAGGCGCTGCCGAGCTCGACGGCCTCTGCCGTCTTCTCGAAGTTGACGGTCATGACTGGGCTCCGAGCGCGAGGCCCACCGGCACAGCGGCCAGGGGCTGGACGAGGGACAGCTGCTGCTCGTTGAGGCCGGTGCGGCCGATGCGCATGCTCGACATCGGGTCACCCGCGACCACGTCGAGCCGGGTGGCCCCGGCGAGGCGCTCGGCGAGACCGCGAAGGGTCGAGCCACCGCCCGACAGTACGAGCCGACCGATCGGCCAGTCGGGGTTCGACGCGGCGTAGTAGTCGAGAGAGCCGCGCACCTCGTCGACGAACGACTGGGCAGTGCCCTCGACCGCGCGGGATGCCGCAACCAGCTCGTCGCCGGCGCCGACGAGACCGAGCTGCTGCTTGAGTCCCTCGGCCTCGCCCATGGGCACACCGAGACGCTCGGCGACCGAGTCGGTGACGTCCTGGCCACCCATCAGCAGGATGCGGACGAAGCGCGGCACACCCGCCGAGTGGACGACGATGTTGGTGACGCGTGCGCCGATGTCGACGAGGGCCTCGGTCTCCACGCTGGAGGAGACTCGCGTGCCGATCGAACGGAGGACGGCGAACGACGTGAGGTCGACCATGGAGACCTGCAGGCCGGCCAGCTGGGCGCAGCGCACGTTGGCCATCACGGTCTCGCGGGCCGCGGCGACGAGCAGGCCGCGGGTCAGCTGGGCGCCGTTGACCTCGACGGTCTCCAGGGCGTGGAAGTCGAGCAGAGCCTGCTCCACGGGCATCGGGAGGTAGTCCTGAACCTGGAACGGCAGGGCCTTCTTCATGTCAGCCGGCGGCATCGGGGGCAGGTCGACCTGCCGCACCACGACTCGCTGGTTTGCGACGCCCAGGACCACCTTCTTGTGGCTGAACTTCGTCGCGGCCCACAGCTGCCTGATGGCGGCGGTCACAGTGGCCTGGTCGACCACCTCGCCGTCGCGCACGGCACCCTCGGGAACGGCCACCTGACCGAACTTCTCGAGCGTCACTCCGCTCCTGCCGAACGACAGTTCGGCAGCTCGTACGCCTGAGGTCCCGATGTCGAGACCAATGGCGGTTCGTCCGGCCACGTCACGTCCCCTTCCGTCGCGGCTCACCTCGCGAGCCGTCTTGGCTGTCATCGGGGTGAATCGGGGGTGCCTTGAGTCGCACGGATGGACTAGTTGGGCCAGACGAGTGAATCGCCCGTTCGGCGTAGCGCCGGGTCGGCCATCGCTACGCAGTCGCTACGCAGCCGTCGCTCGGCGGCTACTCAGGTGAGTCCGACGAGGCCCAGGTACCAGTCGACGATGGGCTCTCCGACGAAGATCGCCAGTCCCGCGCCGATGAGCATGAATGGGCCGAACGGGATCTTGGACTTTCTGCCGGCTCGGCGCAGCACCATCAGCACGCCGCCGACCAGGCCGCCGAGCAGGAACGCGAGGAACGCGCCGGCGACGAGGGGTCCCCAGCCGAGGAAGCCCAGGTACATGCCGAGCACGCCGGCCAGCTTCACGTCGCCCAGGCCCATGCCGGACGGGTAGATCAGGACCAGGACGAAGTAGAACGCGAGCAGCGCCACGCCCCCCAGAAGGGCCCGGAGCAGGACCCCTGGCTCACCCTCGAGCAGTGCGCCCGCCACGAGCAGGACGGCGGCGACGGGGTAGCTGGGCACGACGATTGCGTCAGGCAGCCGGTGCACGTCGAGGTCGATCAGGGCGAGCGCGACGGCGATGGCTGCCAGGTAGAGGAAGGCGGGGAGGTGCCAGACGGGACCGAAGTGCCATGCGGTCAGTCCGAACAGGACTGCCGTGCCGAGCTCGACGAGCGGGTACCGCGGGCTGATCCGCTCACCGCAGTCACGGCACCGGCCGCGCAGGAGCAGCCAGCTGACCACTGGGATGTTGTCGACCGGACGGATCGGGTGGCCGCACGACGGACATGCGCTCGGAGGGCTGACGACCGACTCGTCCCTCGGTACCCGCCAGATCACGACGTTGAGGAAGGAGCCGATGGCCAGGCCCAGGAGGGAGCACAGGCTGACGAGGAGGACGGTCACGAGCGGTGAGGCTAGCGAAGCCGGTGCGTGGGTCGATGTGGGCGCTCCCGCCGGTCAGCGGGTGCGGCCCAGCTTGTCGAAAGCCGGACTGACCTCGACCCACACCGTGACGCCGTACGTCGTCGTCGCCGGCGACAGGTACTTCGGCGGGCCGGTGTATTGGAACCGAGGGTCGTACTGGTAGTTCTTCGCGTAGCCGGTGGTGACCGATCCGCCCGAACCGGTGCCGACCGTGCCGCGGAACTTCTGCGCGATCGCCCCGTTCACCGTGAGGGTGCCCCGGTTGCCCCCGCGGTTGTAGTTCTGTACCTGGAACGTGTGAGCGACCGACAGGATCGCCGAGTCGATGCGCCGGTTCGTGTTCGTGACCAGGTCGCCGTTGGCCGCTGAGAACGTGTACCGCTCGCAGTCCCAGCTCGAACCGTCGAGGACGCAGGCCCAGCCGGCGGCCAGTCGGGAGTTCTTGGTGCTGGTGTTCAGGTTGTTGTCCGTCGCGCGAGTGCTGCTCTGTGTCTGGGGCTTGTAGACCATCACCGCGTTCTGGCCGATCATGCCGAGCATGTCGTCGTCCATGCTCTCGTACACGACGTTGCCCGTGACGTAGATGTAGTTCTCGGTCGCGACGGTCGTGCGCCCGTCGACCGTGCCCTGCACGAAGGCGTCGCCGTTCTTGCACCCGTACACGCTCGCATTGGGCACGTACTCGTTGGCTGCGGGAAAGCCGACGGGGTTGCCGTTGTCATTCCGCCCACCCGAGGTGGTGCGGTCCATCAGCAGGCAGGTCGGCGTGCCGGCCTCTGCGGGCGCCCAGTAGTTGGCGTCGCCGGCAACTGTCGGCACGTTCTGCACGAACACGACGTTGTTGGCCATCACGTCGAGCAGCTGGCCGTTGACGCCGGCGAGGCCGGAGGTGCCCGGGGTGCCGCAGCCGGTGTTGTTCGCGTTCGTGTTGCCCGCTGTGAACTTCGTCCAGGGCGACTTGACGCGCATCTTGCCGTCGGCGGTGAACGTGATCAGGGTCGGGCCGGTGAACATGCACCCCGGGGTGGGGACCAGGTCATTGCCCTGGTGGGTTTCGATCTTGAGTTCGGCGGTCGTCTCGGGCATCCCGAGCACTGGTAGGTAGTCCGCGTCGTCGTCATCGAGGTTCGCCGCGAAGTTCGGGTCGTCGCCGCAGCTCCCTCCGACGTGGTACCGCTTGTCGCCCGGGTCCGGCTGGTACGACGAGGTGGTCTTGCCGAGGAACTGCGGGGAGCCACAGACCTGGAACGCGTCGTTCGAGTGCAACGGGCCGTTGATCGTGTCGGCGCTGATGAAGTTGATGTTGCTGCAGGACGACGAGCGCCCGGCGTACCGGTGGAGCTCGCACGACGGATCAGCCCCGCTGATCAGGGGGTCCTGGATCTCGTAGTCGGTGAAGTAGAGGAACTCGATGAAGCCCTTCTGGCGCAGGTCGGCGACGATGCTGCGCGTCTCGCCACTGGCCCGGCCCGTCGAGCGCAGCCGCAGGGTGCCCTCGGAGAAGTACGTGGACGTGTCCACCTCGTAGCGGAACTCGGCGGCGCCCCCGCTGCCGTCCACCTCCGCCCACGTGCCGGTCTCACCGACTCCGAATGCCGGGTTGGTCTCGGCGGGCAGGTCGACCATGTCGGCGCTGCCGGTGTCGACCGTGAAGGGCGCCGCCGGGTTTCCGTACTGGAAGTACGCACTCGTGTTCGCGAGGCGCGACTGGTACTCCTCGATGCCGGCGTACGCGGCTGACAGCGCCGCGTTGAAGTCCTGGGTGCCTCGGGCCTGCTGCTGGCTGTTGACGGCGTAGGTGACGGCGGCACCGACCAGCAGGCACAGCACGCTCGACATGCCCAGCACCATCACCAGGGCAACGCCCTCGTCATCACGGCCGATCCTGGCCGTGCGCATCCAGCGGATCATGATCCTGCTCCTACTCGGTCGATGCCGAGGTTGGGGATGCCCACCTCGTTGATCAGGACCATCGGACGCGCTCGAGCCGTCGGGTCGGTCTGCACCGTCAGAGCCACGGTCACACGACCGACAGTCCGCAGCGTGGCCGCGGCCGTGATGGCCGCGGTCGCGGATGTCGTGCTGGGCACGACGGCCGCCGGAACGACGTCGACGGTCTGGTAGCTGAACAGCCAGGGTTCGCCACCGACACGAGCCGGCACGTGCCGCGTCAGCATCCGGTCGGTCACGGGCGTCGTGGCGAAGGTCCAGAACGGGCCGCTGCCGGCGATGGCCTCGAACCGGGCCTCACGCAGCTCGCGCGTGCCGTCAGGCAGCGGGGACATGTAGAAGCGCACCTGGATGGGTTGCGGGTCGAGCGCATCGGCGTCGATGAACGCGTGCATGGTCAGGCTCTCGTTGGCGATCGACGTGAAGACGGGCCTGTTCAGCGCCACACCCGACTCCCGGATCTCCGTGCCGGCCCGGATCACACGGGTCGTCTCGTTCATCGCCGTCGACCCCATGTTGGTGCTGTCGTTCAGGGCGCGGTTCTCCGTGAACGTGCGTGAGACGCTGACGACCAGCCCGACCAGCATGGTCGTGACCATCGCGAGCAGCGTGATGGTGACGAGAAGCTCGGCCAGGGTGGCACCTGACTCGCGGCCCTGCTCGCGTGCCCGCTGCACGCGAGCGCGCACGATCCCCGCCCCGGTCACGGCGTGACCCTCGGGTCGGAGACGACCAGGTCGCCGAGCGAGACTCCTGGCAGGGACCCGTTCGCGTCGCTGTCCACGACCGGTGTCAGCTGAGCGGCGGTGACCGTGATGGTCTGGCTACCCGACGTGCCGCGGTAGAGGCGCCACGTGCCGTAGGGCAGGGCGAGCGTGGCGTCGCCCGCAGCGTTGAGAGCCTGCCCGAACTGGTACGTCTGACCCGTCTGGCAGCCGGGGTCGTCGACGCCCACGGGTGGCGTCACCAGCACGGCCCTCACGTAGCGATCCGATGTGGTGGGAACGTTGACCGAGACCACACCCATCGGGACGTCGACGGTGGCGGGCAGGCCGGGCCCGGCGGCGACGTGCGCCTCGCGGACCCCACCGGGCCAGGCTCCGGGGTCGACCGACGCGCACGTGCTCGCCGGGGCCTCGCTGTTGCTGCCCGTGCCGGCGAACACGTCGAAGCCGGACGCGAAGGGGTAGGCGGTGAAGCTGCGGGTCGGGAAGGTCGTCGCGTTACCGGCGGTGACCACCGTTCCGGCCGACGTGGCATAGGCGGTGGTGTTGGCGAGCGTCGTGTTCATCGACGTGCCCGGGATGGCGACCGGGCGCGTCGGGGAATTCGTGGCGTAGCGGACCGAGATGGTCGCGGCCGCGTCGTAGGCGAATGCCGCCGAGCCCGAGCTGCCGGCGGCCACCCCGACGGTCGCAACGGGGCTGCTGGCCCCTGCCGGGTCGACGTACCCCGCCTTGGTGACCGTGACGCGGTAGTTCCCCGGGTTGACCCTGAGGATGTACGCGCACCCCTGGGCATCGGTCGTTGCGGCGGGCAGTGGGCCGCCGATCGGGACGCCGAGCGCGGTCACGGCCTGCGCGGTCACGGTGACGTCGGCGCTGCCGGCACCGGAAGCCGCGCCGACGGAGACCAGCAGGGTTCCCCTGGCGGGGTCGTTGAGCTTCTCCTCGGGATGGATCAGCGAGTCGGAGCGCACCGGCTCGGTGCCAGCCCTCATCCCGTCCCAGGTGACGGTGACGTTGACTCGCTTGTAGCGCAGGGAGTTGACGCCCGAGCCACAGTCGAAGTCGGCTCCGGGGTCGGACACCCACGCGGCAACCCGCTCCACGTGGTAGGTGTCGGAGCCGACGTCGACAGTGCTGCTGTCGTTGAGCAACGTGAAGACGTCCAGGAACTCGCGGGCACGGTCGATCTCGGCGGCGGCGAGGTTGGCGGCCACCTGTCGTGCTCGGGAGTCGCGGTTCGTCGTGATCACCGAGACCAGGCTGTGCAGCACGCCGACCGAGACGAGGGCGAAGATGAAGATCGAGACCAGCACCTCGATCAGCGAGAAGCCAGCATCGGCCGTCGCGCCCATGGCAAGCCGGCGACGCAGCATCTGGGCGGCTGACCTGATGCCCAGCCTGCTGCCCGGCGACCTGGTACCCGGTGGCCTCATGTTGGGGTGTCTCCTCGTGCACAGGGGGGTCGAGACCTGACTCGACCGACATCTCGCTATCGACGGAGCCAGGGGACGACTTGAGCAGTGGACGTGCATCCGAACGGGTGGTCTCTGCCGTAGAAGGCCGGGAGGGCGGCCCCCCTTGGTGGGGACCGCCCTCTCGGGTCGAGCAGGCTCAGGGAGCCTCAGATCACGGCTCGGTGATGACGCCGGTAGCGCTGTCGTACACGAAGGTACGTGCGCCGAGCTGCGCGTGCTCGCCGGTGAGGGTGAAGCCACTCCCACCGCCGGTGACGGCCGCCGTGACGTCGACACCCTCGGTGCCGTTGTAGCCCTCGTCCGCGAAGACCCCGGCCGGGACGGCACCGTTGGCCTGCATGACGCCAGTGATGGCGGCGTACGAGCCATTGTCGTCGACCGCGAGGGACTCGGCGATGGTCGCGCCATTCTTCAGGGCGGACTCGACCTGCGACTCCCAGCCCTTCTCGCGCTGGTTGAGGAAGGTCGGGATGGCGATCGCGGCGAGGATGCCGATGATGATGATCACGACGAGGAGCTCGATCAGGGTGAAGCCCTGGTCGTTCTCCTGGGACTTACGGATGCGAGCGAGCATTTCTGCGCTCCCCTTCAGTTCTAAGTGAGAGCCGCCCGCTTGGTGGGTTTCCGGCTCGATGACAAGAGAGATATCGGCCCGTGGCAATCCGTCTTGAGCCATTGGTGGGAGTTTCTCGGCGGCACTAGGCCGATCAGTGGACAGCGTGACCTTGGCTGGCCGGAGACTCGCCGAAGGGCTCCCACTCATTGCGGGAGCCCCACGGGGACAGACGTTCTGAGACCCACCCAACGACTACTTGATCAGGTCGAATACCTTGAAGATCGGCATGTAGAGAGCGATGATCATTCCGCCGATCAGGGATCCCAGCACCGCGATCATCAGGGGCTCGATCAGGCTCGTCAGGGCATCGGTGGTCGCCTCGACGTCCTCGTCGTAGAAGTCGGCCAGCTTGCCGAGCATCAGGTCCATCGCGCCGGTGTCCTCGCCGACCGCGAGCATCTGCACCATCATCGGCGGGAAGACCTTGTGGTCGGCCAGCGGACCGGCCAGCGAGTTGCCCTTGCGCACGCTCTCCTGCACGTCCTTGGCGGCACGCTCGAGCACCAGGTTCCCACTGGTCTCGCCGACGATCTCGAGACTCTGCAGGATCGGGACGCCGGAGCGGATCATGGTGCCGAGGTTGCGCGCGAACCGTGCCAGCGCCACCTTCCCGAAGAGGGTGCCGAAGACCGGGATCTTCAGCTTGAGCGGGTCGAGGAAGCTGCGCACCGCGTGCTTGTGCTTCACCTTGTGCCACGTGGCGGAGAAGACGATGAGGCCGACCACGGCGATCGGCGCCACGAACTTCATCGCCTTCGACATGAAGACCAGCACCTTGGTCGGTGCGGGCAGCTCGCCGCCCAGGGTCTCGAACATGCCGGCGAAGACCGGCACGATGAAGAGCAGCATGCCGACGACCGCGATGATGGCCATGATGAACACGACCACGGGGTAGGTCATCGCCGACTTGATCTTGCCGCGCAGCTTGACCTCGGCCTCGAAGTTCTCGGCGATCGACAGCAGGGTGATGTCGAGGAAGCCGCCGACCTCGCCGGCACGGCACATGTTGATCATGATCGGCGGGAAGACCCGCGGGTGCTTCGCGAGCGAGTTCGACAGCGAGCCGCCGGACTCGACCTCGTTGCGCACCGCGGTCAGGGCCTCCTTGAGGCCCTTGCTCTCGGTCTGCTCGGCGAGGATCGAGAGCGACCGCAGCATCGACAGGCCCGAGTTGATCATGGTCGCGAACTGCCGAGACATGATCGCGAGGTCCTTGAGCTTGACCTTGTTACCGCCGGGGAGCTTGATCTCCCGCTTCATGCCCCCGCCCTGCTCGCGCACCGACATCGGCGCGTAGCCCATGTGCTTCAGCTTGGTGACCAGCGCCGCCTCGTTCGGAGCATCGAGCTTGCCGGTGACCAGCTTGCCGGCGCGGTCACGGACTGAGTACTCGTAGGTCTTCGTGTCGGTCGGCATGGCTTGCGCCTCAGGCCCTTCCGGTCAGGCGGTTGAAGTCCTCGATGTGGTGGCACTTCTCCATGCCCTCTTCGAAGGTGATCCTGTTCGTCCGTACGAGCTCGGCGAGGTGCTGGTCCATCGTGTGCATGCCGTGCTGCGCGCCCGCTTGCATCGACGAGTAGATCTGGTGCGTCTTGCCCTCGCGAATCAGGTTGCGGACAGCGGCGGTGGCCTGCAGCACCTCGGTGGCGACGACGCGGCCCTTGCCGTCCGACGTCTTGCAGAGGGTCTGGCAGACCACGCCCTGCAGCGAGCCGGCGAGCATCACGCGAACCTGCTGCTGCTGCTCGGGCGGGAAGACGTCGATGACGCGGTCGATGGTCTGCGCCGCGTCCTGCGTGTGCAGGGTGGCGAAGACGAGGTGGCCGGTCTCGGCGGCGGTCAGCGCCACGGAGATGGTCTCCAGGTCGCGCATCTCGCCGACCAGGATGATGTCGGGGTCCTGACGCAGCACGTGCTTGAGGGCGCTCGTGAACGACTTGGTGTCCTCGCCGACCTCGCGCTGGTTGATCAGGCAGTTCTTGTGGCGGTGGAGGAACTCGATCGGGTCCTCGACGGTCATGATGTGGCCGTGACGGGTGCGGTTGGCCAGGTCGACGAGCGACGCGAGCGTTGTCGACTTGCCGGAGCCGGTCGGGCCGGTGACGAGCACCATGCCACGGGGCAGGCCGGCGAAGTTGCCGACGGCCGGCGGCACGCCCAGGTCCTCGAGCGGCTTGATGTCGTAGGGGATCACGCGGAACGCGGCGCCGATCGACTCACGCTGCCGGTAGATGTTCACGCGGAACCGAGACTTGCCGGGTAGCGCGTAGGCGAGGTCGAGCTCGAGATCGGACTCGAACTTCTCGCGCTGCTTCTGGGTCAGGACGGCGTAGATCACGCGCTGGAGCACGTTGCGGTCCATCACCGGGAAGTGCTCGAGGGGCTGCAGCTCACCACGCAGGCGCAGCATGGGGTGCGCGCCCGTGCTCAGGTGGAGGTCGGAGGCGCCGCGGTCGAGCATCTCGTTCAGGACCTCGGAGAGGACGAAGTCGCCCTCTTCTGGCTGCGCCTCGGTGGACTGGCGTCCGAGCGTCGCGGGCTTCTTCGGCGCCGGGACGCCACGGGGCGCCTGGACCGGTGGCATCGGCGGCGTCTGGGGGGCGGCGTGCGTGCCCGGCGGGGCGGGAGGGGCTGCTGTGCCGAGGGACGCGGTGAACGCGAACGCTTCGGGGGCGTAACCCTGCTGGTCGGGCTTGTCGCTGCTCACGGCGCTCCGCTCATCGATAACTTCATGGCTGTCCTGCTCATCGGTCCCTGCGGGTGCACCCTTGAGGCCTGGTGGGCAACGGCTGGTGACGACACGCTGCTGGCGGTCACACGCTGACGCGGAGGATCTCCTCGATCGATGTGACACCAGCGGCGACCTTGGCCCACCCGTCGTCGCGCAGAGAGGCCATCCCCTGGCTGGTGGCGACCCTCTCGATGTCGGCGGCGGACGAGCGCGAGACCGCAAGACGCTCGATCTCCTCGCTGACGGACATCACCTCGTGCAGCGCCAGCCGGCCCTTGTACCCCGTCCGCGAGCACGCAGAGCACCCCACCGCACGGTGGAGGCTCGGTACCGCCTCACCCGGCAGCCAGGGGAACCTCGCTCCGACCAGCTCGGCCTCGGAGGGGTCGTACTCCTCCTTGCACTTGGAGCACAGCCGCCGGGCCAGTCGCTGGGCCAGCACGCAGTCCAGTGCCGACCCGACGAGGAAGGGCTCGATGCCCATCTCGACCAGCCGCGTGATCGCCGAGGGCGCGTCGTTGGTGTGCAGGGTCGTCAGGACGAGGTGACCGGTCAGCGACGCCTCGATCGCGATCTGCGCTGTCTCGTGGTCACGGATCTCGCCGATCAGCACGACATCGGGGTCGGAACGAAGGATCGACCGCAGCGCCGTCGAGAACGTCAGGCCGGCCTTCGGGTTCACCTGCACCTGGTTGATGCCGGGCAGCCGGTACTCGACCGGGTCCTCGACCGTGATCACGTTGATCTCGGGCTTGGAGACGATGTTCAGCGTCGCGTACAGCGTCGTCGACTTGCCGGAACCGGTCGGACCCGTCACCAGGATCATCCCGTAGGGCTTGACGTAGCTGGTCTTGTAGCGCTCGAAGTTGCCCTGCGAGAAGCCGAGGTCGGCCAGGTCGAGGCGGGCCGTCGAGTTGTCGAGCACCCGCATGACGACCTTTTCGCCCCACACCGTCGGCAGCGTCGCCACGCGCAGGTCGATCTTCTTGCCGTTGCTGGTGACCGACAGCCGCCCGTCCTGGGGGATGCGGCGCTCGGCGATGTCGATCTCGGACATGATCTTCAGCCGTGACACCACCCCGCTGGCGATCTGCTTCGGGGAGCGCATCACCTCGTGCAGCACGCCGTCGATGCGGTACCGCACCCGCAGGTCGTTCTCACCGGGCTCGATGTGGATGTCGGAGGCACGGTCCTGGATCGCCTGCGTGATCAGCAAGTTGACGTACTTGACGATCGGGGCGTCCTCGATGACCTCGGTCAGCCGGCTGAGGTCGTCCTCCTCCTCCGTGTCCGTCATGGCCGACGTCAGGTCGTCGAGCTCCCCGTCGGCGCGGCAGAACCGGTCGAGGGCAGCCAGCAGGTCGTCGCGGGTGGCGACGACCGGGCGCACCTCGAGTCCGGTGATCTGGCGAACGTCGTCGAGCGCGAACACGTTGCCCGGGTCCGCCATCGCCAGCACGAGCTTGCCGTCGTCGTAGCCGATGGGGAGGACGGTGTGGCGGCGGCAGACGGCGGCCGACACGCGAGCGACGGCCGAGCCGTCGACCGACGCCTCGGCGAGGTCGATGAAGTCCAGACCGATCTGCTCCGAGAGCGCCGCGACCAGCTGTGACTCGGTCAGCAGTCCCTGCTCGACCAGCACGCGGCCGAGCGGACGACCCTCGTGCTCATGGATGTCGAAGGCCGCGACCAGCTGCTGCTCGGTGACCAGGCCGTCCTCGAGCAGAATGTCGACGAACTGGCGCACTCCTGTGCTCATCGCCGCCCTCTCGCAGGCACGTCGTCCCAGGCGCCCGACAGTGGGGGCCCACGGCTGAACATCGGCCGGACGAGGGCTCGCCTTGACCCCCGGAGTCGATCGAGGGCCTGAGCCGTCAGCGGAGGTTGTTGACTGCGGCCCGCAACCCCTCGATGGACGGTGCCTCTCCCGTCCACAGCAGTACCTGGGCGGCCGCCTGGTGCACCAGCATCGCGAGGCCGTCGACGGCCACGCCCCCACCGGCCACCCATGCGGAGGCCAGGGCGGTGGGCCACGGGTCGTAGACCACGTCCAGCAGCACTCCAGGCCACCGGGCTCCAACGGCTGCTTGCTCCTGGAGGGTCTGCGCGAGCTGGTCGGCAGCTCCGGACGGCACGGTGCTGACCACCACGTCCGCACGCTGCAGCTGCTCACCGACCGGCGCGTCGTCCCACCTGACCAGGCGAGGGCGGACGTCGAGGCGCTCGGCTGCCGCCAGCACGACGCCGGCTCGCGCCGAGGACCGCACGACGACGACAGGCTCGCGGCAGCCCAGCTCCGCGAGGGCCGCGACCGCAGAGGCGGCAGTGGCGCCGCCGCCGAGCACCACGCCGGTGCCGTCACCCGGGCGCAGGCGGCTCACGCCGGCTTCGCCCAGCGCTCCGACGATGCCGCCGACATCGGTGTTGTCACCACGTCGACGGCTGCGTCCGGCAGTGTCAGACGGCTCGAAGGTCACCGTGTTGACCGCGCCCACTGCTGCCGCGAGCGGCGAGATGGAGTCGAGCAGCGGCAGCACGGCCTGCTTGAGGGGCATGGTCAGGGAGAGACCGGCCCACTCGTCGCCCAGGCCCTCGACGAACGCCGCGAGACCCGCCTCCGACACCTCGACCCGGTCGTAGAACCAGCCCGTCAGGCCGAGCTCGGAGTACGCGGCGGCGTGCAGGGACGGCGACAGGGAATGGGCAACCGGCGACCCCAGGACCGCGGCCCGGCGCGTGACAGCCCCCCGCGGGAGTCCCTCGTGGTCGATCTCGATCCCGTGCCCGACGTCCAGGTCAGCCACCGTTCTCGGCCCGCCACGCGTTGTACTCCTCGACGAACGTCTCGAACTCCGCGTCGTCGGCGGTGAACTTGGTCTCGCCGGTGTCGGGGTTCACCGTCACGAAGAACAACCAGTCGCCCGGCTCGGGCTGGTAGGCGGCTTCGATCGCAGCCTGGCCGGGGGTGCCGATCGGCCCGGGCGGCAAGCCCTTGTGGACGCGTGTGTTGTAGGGCGAGTCGACCGCCAGGTCTTCCTGGGTCAGCTCGAGCCCCTTCTTCTTCAGGGCGAAGTTCACGGTGGAGTCCATCCCGAGGGTCATGTCCCGGTCCAGACGGTTCTGGATCACGGTGGCGATCTTGCCCAGGTCCTCGGGCCGCGAACCTTCGTTCTGGACGATGCTCGCCCGCACCAGCACCTCGCGGCGCTCCGCCGCAGGGACACCCGCCTCGTCCATCGCGACCGTGTGGCGTTTGATCATCTCGGTCAGGATCTGCACCGGTGTCACGTCTGGGTTGAACGTGTAGGTAGCAGGGAACAGGTAGCCCTCGAGGTCACCGCCTGCCTCCGCCGGGAGGCCGATCGCCGGATCCGCGGCCGCCGCCTCCAGCTGCTCGGTGCTGAACCCGGTCTCCTCGGAGATCACCGCGAAGACGTCCGCCACCCACAGACCTTCACGGATCTGTACGGTGACGGAGATCTTGGACGCGGGGTCGAGCAGCAGAGCCAACGCGTCGGCCGCCTTCATCTCGCGCTTCAGGGTGTAGGTGCCCGGCTGCAGAGACCCGGCCCGTGGCTCGTCGCGCGCGGCGTCGACGAAGGCGCCGGCCGAGAGCACGACACCGGCCTCCTCGAGCGCCCGTCCGATCGCCGAGCCGCTGTCCCCGGGGTTGATCACGACGTCCACGGAGCCGGTGCCCGGACCCGTGTAGTCGGTCGGCGCGCCGAAACCCGCGATCACCGGCCCGATCCAGGTCCAAGCGGCGAACACGGCGGCCCCGAAGAGCCCGAGGCACAGCACGAGCACGAGGAAGGCACGGCGGCGGCGGGCCTTGCGGCGCTTCTTGCGGAGCCGCTCTGCGCGCTGGGCGTGTCGCCCCCGCGGTACCGGCTCGTGGGCGTCGTCGTCGTACGCGTCCCACGCGTCATGGGAGTCCACGTCGGCGTCATGCATGCCTGGGAGCTCGTCACGTCTGACCCTGCCCCCCCGGTCGGCACGGTGGTCGGAGGTGCGCTCGGAGCGCGTGCGCCGGGCGTCGCGACGTCGCGTCTGCGACCGCTCCGGGTCGAACAGGTCGCTCATCCGGGAGTGGCCTCCTGGGCGCTCGGTGACGGGCCGTCCGCCACCGGTCCGGGGTCCACGAGCGACCCCGGCGCGCGCCCCGACGCCCGCTCGGCGTCGAGTGCGCTCTGCAGCACCACCACCGCCGCGACCTGGTCCACGACGACGCGGTGCCTGCGCCCCTTCACGCCCGCACCGTGGAGCTGCTGGTGCGCGGCGACCGTGCTGAGGCGCTCGTCCACCAGCCGCACCGGAATCGGCGCCAGCAGGCGGGCAAGACCGACAGCGTAGCCCCGAGCGAGCGCCGCGGCGGGACCCTCGCGGCCCGACATCGACAACGGAAGCCCGACGATGACTTCGATCGCGCCGCGCGCCGTCGCCTCCTGCAGCACGCGGCGCAGGTCGCCGTCGCCCGCGGCGTCGCGGGCCAGGGTGTCGACGGCCGACGCCAGCAGCCCGTCAGGGTCGCTGGCCGAGAGGCCCACGCGAACCGACCCGACGTCGACGCCGAGCCGGACACCTCGCCGCATCACGCCGTCCAACAGCGCAGCCTCATCGGCCGGCCGTCACCTTCTCGCCGACCGTGTGCTCGACCGCCTTCAGGGCTGCGTCGATGGCGCCGGCGTCAGTGCCGCCGCCCTGCGCGACGTCGTCCTTGCCGCCCCCACCGCCGCCAAGCCGTTGCGCCGCAACGCGAACCAGCTCGCCCGCCTTCACGCCCCACTGCCGTGCCGCGTCGTTCGTGGCCACGACGACCAGCGGCCGATCCTTCGCGACACCGGCGACGACGACCGTGACCGGACGGTCGTTGCCCAGCCGGGCGCGCACGTCCAAGGCAAGGGAGCGCACGTCGTCGGCAGACCCGACGGTCCCCGCGTCGTGGCCGACGTACGCCACCCCGAAGACGTCCGTCGGGTTGGCCGCGAGGCGTCCGGCAGCTGCCATCACCTGTTGGGCAGCCGACGAGGAGAGCTTCTTCTCCGCGGCCTTGAGCTGGGCGAGCAGCGACGCCACTCGTTCGGGCAGCTCCTCCGGACGCACCTTGAGCGTGTCGGTCAGCGCCAGCACCAGCGCCCTCTCCCGCGCCAGGTCGCGGAACGCGTCGATGCCGACGAGCGCCTCGACGCGGCGCAGCCCGGCCCCGACGGACGACTCCCCCGTCATCGCGATCAGGCCCACCTGGCTGGAGTGCTGCACGTGCGTTCCGCCGCACAGCTCGCGCGACCACTCGCCGCCCATCTCGACGACGCGCACCTGCTCGTCGTAGGTCTCCCCGAAGAGCGCGAGGGCGCCGAGCTCGCGAGCCCGCCCGAGCGGCATGTACGTGGCCGACACCGGCAGGTCGCGGCGGATCGCCAGGTTCGCGACCTCCTCGACCTCGCTGCGCGTCTCGCGGCTGAGGCCGGACGGCCACGCGAAGTCGAGCCGGAGGTAGCCCGGCTTGTTGTACGACCCGCTCTGCAGCGCGCTCGGCCCGAGCACCTGCCGCAGCGCCGCGTGCATCACGTGGGTTCCCGAGTGCGCCTGGCACGCCCCGAGGCGCCACTGCTCGTCGACGCTGGCCTCGACCTGCTGGCCCTCGATGACCTCGCCGCCGGCGACCTGGACGCGGTGGACCACCAGGCCCTTGATCGGTCGCTGCACGTCGAGGACATCGAGCCTCAGCCCGCCGTCACCCGTGATCGTCCCGGCGTCGGAGTCCTGTCCACCCGACTCGGCGTAGAACGGGGTCTGGTCGAGGACGACCTCGACGACCTGGCCGGCCTGAACCGCCGGCACTCGGTCCCCGTCCAGCAGCAGCCCGCGTACCGACGTGCCGGTCACCAGCTCGCGGTAGCCGGTGAACTCCGTCGGACCGGCCACGCGCAGGTCGCGGTAGGCGGTGGTGTCCAGCCGTCCGGCCTTCTTCGCCCGCGCGTCGGCCTTGGCCCGCTCGCGCTGCGCCGTCATCAGGCGCGTGAAACCCTCGCGGTCGACCTCGACGCCCTGCTCCGCGGCCATCTCAAGGGTGAGGTCGATCGGGAACCCGTAGGTGTCGTGCAGGGTGAAGGCCTGGTCGCCGGTCAGCGCGGGCGAAGTCCCGTCCGAGACAGCGCTTTTCGCCTTCTGCACGGCTGTGTCCAGGATCGTCGTACCCGAGGCGAGGGTGCGACGGAACGCCTCTTCCTCCCCGTAGGCGACCCCGCTGATGCGGCCGAAGTCGCGCTCGAGCTCGGGGTACGACTTCTTCATCCGTTCGAGCGAAACCGGCAGCAGCTCAGGCAATGTGGTGGTGTCGACGCCGAGCAGCCGCATCGCCCGCACGCTGCGGCGAAGCAGGCGGCGCAGCACGTAGCCGCGGCCCTCGTTGCCCGGGGTGATGCCGTCGCCGATCAGCATCAGCGACGAGCGGACGTGGTCGGCCACCACGCGCAGCCGCACGTCCGAGGCATGGTCGCGCCCGTACGCGACGCCGCACATCTGCGCCGCCTTCTCGATCACGGGGTAGACCTCGTCGATCTCGTACAGGTTGTCGACGCCCTGCAGCAGGTAGGCAACCCGCTCCAGGCCGAGGCCCGTGTCGATGTTCTTGCTGGGTAGCGGGCCGGAGACGTCGAAGTCCTCTTTGGAGCGGACGGCCGACAGCTCCTCCTGCATGAACACGAGGTTCCAGATCTCGAGGTACCGGTCCTCGTCGACGATGGGGCCACCATCGGGCCCGTACTCGGCCCCGCGGTCCACATAGATCTCGCTGCAGGGTCCACCCGGGCCCGGCGCGCCGGTCGACCAGTAGTTGTCCGTCTTGCCCCGGCGCTGGATCCGCTCGTCCGGCAGCCCCGCGACCTTCTTCCACAGCCCGACGGCCTCGTCGTCGTCGAGGTAGACGGTGACCCAGATCTTGTCCGGGTCGAAGCCGTAGCCCCCGTCGGCCTGCGACCCGGTGACCAGCTCCCAGGCGTAGCCGATCGCGCCTTCCTTGAAGTAGTCGCCGAACGAGAAGTTGCCGTTCATCTGGAAGAACGTGCCGTGGCGGGTGGTCTTGCCGACCTCCTCGATGTCCTGCGTGCGGACGCACTTCTGCACGCTCGTCGCACGCTTCCACGGCGGGGTCTGCTGACCGGTCAGGTACGGGATGAACGGGACCATGCCGGCGACGGTGAAGAGCAGTGTCGGGTCGTCGCTGATCAGCGAGGCGCTGGGCACCACGGTGTGGTCGCGGCTCTCGAAGTACTGCAGCCAGCGGCGGCGGATCTCGGCGGTTTCCATCAGTGCTTCCTCGCGTGGTCGGGGACGGGGCGGCCTCGGCCGATCTCCCGGGTGTCGCGTGTCGCCAGGTGTCGCCCGGTGGCTCCCAGGTGTCTCCAGGGTCCCAGGGACGTTCTGCCAGGAGCCCGGTGTCAGGCCTCCGGCGTCGCCGGCTTGTAGAGAGGGTCGGCGGCCGGGTCCGCGCTGGTCGGGTCGACGTCGCCGGCCAGGGCGGCCCTCAGCTCAGCCTCACGCTCGGCGGCCCCCTCGCGGACGGCGTCGGCGAACTCGCGGAACGCCTCGCCGAAGGTCGAGACCGAGTCGGCCAGACCCTCGGACAGCCCCTGCGGGCTGTAGGCGTGCGCGGTCTGGGTGATCTTGCGGACGGCGTAGATGCCGGCGGCGGCCCCCAGCGCGATCCAGAACAGTCGTCCCACGTTTCAGCCCTTCCTGCGGCGTCGGCCGCGCTTGTTGGCTCCGGTCTGCCGACCGTTCATGGCGCTGCGAACCCCGTACGTGAAGGCGGCCACGCGGATCACCGGCGACCCCAGCGTGGCCGCGAACAGCGTCGTCAGCGCCGACACGTTGGTGGCTACCTGCACGCCGTTGTCGGCGATCACGCCGGCCTTGGTCGTGAGCGTGTCGACCTTGGCGAGCTGGTGGTTCGTGTGGCTGATCGTCGTGGTCGCCTCGCCGATCAGGGGCATCGTCTCGTCCGAAAGCCCTTTGATCGTAGTGCGGGTCTCATCGAGCACCCCGCCCATCTTCCACAGGGGCCGGGCGAGCAGGGCGACGAGGGCGATGAAGCCTGCGGCGAACAGCAGCCCGACAATCCCTCCGACGGTCAACTCCACCTGGTCCTCCTGGTAGGCACTGGGTCGGCTCTGGACGCGGCCGTTCAGCCGCGCGACGACGACGTGCAGCCGCCGTCCGCCGACCCTATCCCTCGCTCCTCCAGCCCACACAGATCGCATCGGATCGCGTGGGCTGGACGAGCACCTCGGTGGGGACGTGTGGGTGGAGGGAGCAAGCAGATGGGGTCAGCGGGCGTAGAACTCCACGACCTTCGAGACCTCGCAGATCACGGGGACCTCCTCGCGCCGCGGCGAGCGCAGCAGGGTGACCTGGAGGTCGTCGAGTCGCACATCGAGGTACTTCGGCAGCTGGGGCAGCACGTCGCGGTGCCCCCCCGCTGCCGCGACCTGGAACGGCGCCATCGCGCGGCTGCGTTCGGCGACCGTGATGGTCTGACCCGGCGAGAGCCGGTACGACGGCTTGTCGACACGGCGACCGTCGACCAGCACGTGCCGGTGCACCACAGCCTGCCGAGCCTGGGCGATCGTCCGGGCGAGTCCCGCCCGCAGCACGGTGGCGTCGAGCCGACGCTCGAGCAGCTCGATCAGCACGTCACCGGTCTGCTCCTGGCTCTTGCGCGCCTCGTCGACCACGCGCCGCAGCTGGGTCTCGCGGATGCCGTACTGCGCCCGTAGCCGCTGCTTCTCGCGCAGCCGCAGCGCGTAGTCGGTCTGAGGGGCGCGCCGGCCGCGGCCGTGCTCGCCCGGTGGGTACGGCCGACGCTCGAAGTACGCCACGGCCTTGGGCGTGAGAGCGAGGCCGAGGGCACGCGAGAGCCGCACCTGGCGGCGGGAGCGGTCGGTGGCAGCGGGCATCGGCGGGTCTCCTGTGGTCGTGGTCCTGACGAGTGAGTTTAGGTTAGCCTAACCTCATGCCCCACTCGGTCTACGACCCTGCCGTGCCCCTCCTGCCGGCCGCGGAGGTCGCGGCGACACTGCTCTGTGGCAGTGGGACGGCGTCCCTGGGCACCGACGTGCACCCCGGCGTCGACGTGCTGCACGCCCGTGACCGCGACGGCACCCCCCTGCTACTGGCTGGAGCGGACGACGTCCGCCCGCTGGGTGTCACCGCGACGGGTGACGACGTGCCGGCGCAGCTGGACATCGCCTCGTACGCGCCCCTGCCTGACCTGACGGTCCCGCGCGCCATCGCCCAGGTGGTGGGCTGGGTCCGCACCGTGCCGGCGAACGAGGTGGCGCGCCGCCTGACCGCCACCTGCCACGCCGGTGACTTCGGCGAGGCGTTCCGCTCGTGGCCCGGCGCGCGGCTGCTCGCCCTGCACGTCGCCGAGGTCAGCCTCCACCGGTCAACGGGCTGCGAGCGACTCGAGCCGGAGGAGGTCGAGGCCGCATCGCCCGACCCTCTGGCTCCCCAGGAGGCGGAGGCGCTCGGGCGGCTCCAGGAGACGTGCGGCAGTCGGCTGCTGGGTCTCGTGCGGGCCCTCGGGCACGCCCACACGGCGGACCGAGCCCGCGACATCCGCCTGGCCGAGGTGCAGGAGGTGCGGGCCACCGCCGTCGACCGGTGCGGGCTCACCCTTCGGTGCACCGGTGTCGACCGAGGCGGCATCGAGGGGCTGTCGGGACTGTCGGACTCCAGCTCGGTGAGCTCCATCCGCGTCGCCTTTCCGAAGGCGGTGCGAACCGTGGACGAGGCCATCGACGCCGTAGCGCTGCTCGCTCTCGGCCAGCACCACTGCGCCGGCCAGTGCCCGTACCTGTGACGCCGTAGCTCGCTCCTGAGGCCCACACAGTTCGCGGCTGGCTGTGTGGGCTGGGCGAGTAGCCCGGTGGGGGCGTGTGGGTAGGAGGAGCAAGGGGGACGGGGTCAGGGGGCGCCCTCAGGGGGCGTCAGGTTTCGACAGGGCTGGCGTCGGTGGGGCCGTTGGTGTCGGTGGTGTCGTCGGGGCCGCCGATCAGTCCTCGCAGGCGCTCGAGGCGGGCGGCCATGTCGCGCTCGTACCCGCGGTCGGTCGGCGTGTAGTACCGGCGTCCCACCAGGGGGTCGGGTGCGTACTGCTGGGCGGCCACCCCGTGCGGCTCGTCGTGGGAGTACGTGTACCCGCGGCCGTGGCCGAGCTGTCCCGCACCGGGGTAGTGGGCGTCGCGCAGGTGCGCCGGCACGGTGCCGGAGTGACCGGCGCGCACGTCGGCGATCGCCGCGTCGATCCCCAGGTAGACCGCATTCGACTTGGGTGCCGTGGCCAGGTGCACCACCGCGTGCGCCAGCGCGAGACGTGCCTCGGGCATGCCGATCAGCTGCACCGCCTGCGCGGCGGCGACGGCTGTCTGCAGCGCCGACGGGTCAGCCATCCCGACGTCCTCGCTGGCGGCGATCACGATGCGGCGCGCGACGAACCGCGGGTCCTCGCCCGCCTCCAGCATCCGCGCCAGGTAGTGCAGGGACGCGTCCACGTCCGAACCGCGCATCGACTTGATGAACGCGCTCGCCACGTCGTAGTGCTGGTCGCCGCCACGGTCGTAGCGCACGGCTGCGATGTCGAGGGCGCGCTCGGCGTGGGCGAGAGTGATCCTCGGTCTGCCGGACGAGGTCTCGCCCGTGTCGTCGCCGTCGACGCGGTCGTCGGCCGCCGCGCCGGCCGCGGCCTCGAGGGCGTTCAGCACCCGCCGGGCGTCGCCAGTTGCGACCCGCACCAGGTGGTCGAGCGCCTCGTCGTCGGCCTCCACCTCGCCGCCCAGCCCCCTGGGGTCGGCCAGCGCCCGGTCGGCCAGGTCACGCAGGTCGGCGTCGGTGAGCGGCTGCAGCGTGAGCACCAGCGAGCGCGAGAGCAGCGGCGACACCACCGAGAACGACGGGTTCTCGGTCGTCGCCGCCACCAGCACGACCCACCGGTTCTCGACACCGGGCAGCAGCGCGTCCTGCTGCGCCTTCGTGAAGCGGTGGATCTCGTCCAGGAAGAGCACGGTCGACCGGTGGTGGAGGTCGCGGTCGGTCTGTGCCTGCTCCATCACCGTCCGCACGTCCTTGACGCCCGCCGTCACCGCCGACAGCTCGACGAACCGACCGCCGGTCGCCCGCGACAGCACGTGCGCAAGGGTGGTCTTTCCGGTCCCGGGCGGTCCCCAGAGGATCAGCGAGGCGGGTCCGGCGCGACGCCCAGGCGTTCCGGCTCCCGACCCGTCGGCGTCCGTGAGCCGCCGCAGCGGAGAGCCCGGCGCCAGCAGATGGTCCTGTCCCAGCACCTCGTCGAGGTCGCGCGGGCGCATCCGGACCGCGAGCGGCGCTGTGGGGCGGGACGTGTCGACGCCGTCGGCGTAGGCATCGTCGTCCGCACTGAACAGGTCGGCCACGGCGTCACCGTAGCCCCGGCCCGCGACTGGCCTGGCAGCTGCTCCTGACGCTGCCCATCACCCGATCGGCCATCGCGCGCGCACGAGTGCCGACTGTTTGCGACTCTTGGTGAGTGCTGGCGCGACTGGGGCGGGGTATCGCCCGACACTCCCTCCCTGTCGCCATGACGTGGCTCGTGCTCGTGCTCGCCGGCTTCGCGCTCTCGGCGGGGGTCGTCGGCCCAGGCCTCTTCGCTCAGCTGACCGGTGGCGACCCCAGCGTGCCCGGCGAGGCACAGGTCGGCTGGGACCTGCTCAGGGAGGCCGAGCCGCGCGGCGAGACGACGACGCTGCTGGTCGAACGCGTCGACCTCACTGACGAGTCCCTGCACAACCTGGTCGGCGACGCCCGCTCCGAGCTCGACGCGCTGCCGGCGGTGGCCGAGGTGCTCGACCCGTTCGCCGTCGACCCGCGGCCCGACGGCACGCCCGCGCCGGAGTCACTGCCCCTGCTGTCGGCTGAGCGCGACGGCTTCGTGGTGTCGGTGACGCTCGAGCCGGGGCTGGTCGAGGAGGGCCGGGCCCTGAGTGACGTCGCGCAGCGTCTGGAGGCCCTGGGCGACCAGATCGAGCTGCAGCAGCCCACCTCAGGCCACCAGGTGGGAGGCGTCACGCAGCTGGTGGACGCGATCATCGCGCAGACGGAGGAGGACCTTCGGTCGGGCGAGTCGCTGGCGATCGGGATCAGCCTGCTCGTGATGGTCTTCGTCTTCGGGGGTCTGCTGGCGGCCGGGCTGCCGATCACCGGTGCGATCGCGTCCATCGCCGGAGGGTTCACGGCTCTGCTGGGCTTCGCCTACGTGATCGACCTCGACTCGACGGTGGTCAACGTCGTCACCGTGATGGGCCTGGGCCTCTGCATCGACTACGGCCTGCTGCTGGTGAGTCGCTTCCGGGAGGAGCTGCGTCGACAAGAAGACCGGCCCCCGGCCGAGGGCTCGACGTCGTTGCCCGAACGACGGCGCACTCGCCGGGCACGGCGCACCACGACAGTCCACGAGGCGGTTGCGGCGACCATGCAGACCGCTGGGCGGACGGTGCTGTTCAGCGGCCTCATCGTCGCGACCAGCCTGTCGGGGCTGATGCTGTTCGAGGCCCCGATCCTGCAGTCGCTCGGCGCAGCCGGCATCTCCGTGGTGGTTGTCGCGCTGCTCGTCGCTCTCACGCTGGTGCCCGCGCTGCTCGCTCTCGGAGGTGACCGGATCGCCCGACAGAGTCGTGTGCTGCGGCTGCCCGGGCTTGCGCCTCTTGCCCGCAGCTTCGGCGAGATCGCCCCGGACGAAGGGGTTTTCAGCCGCCTGGCCCGTCGCGTGCAGCGCCGCCCATGGTTGGTCACCGTGGGCGTGAGCGCCATCCTGCTGCTGGCGGCCGCGCCGGTTCTGCATCTGCAGCTGCGCAGTCTCGGGGCCGAGATGCTCCCCGTCCAGAGCCCTCAGCGCGTGTTCGCCGACACCTTCGACCGCGACTACCCGGCACTCGCCCAGGCGCCCGTGCTCGTGGTGACCGAGGCCTCGGAGCAGGAGATCTCGCCGTGGGCCGAGAACCTCGAGGACATCGACGGCGTGACGGCTGTCGAGCCGCCTCGGTCGGCGGGGGGCGTCACCGTCGTCGGTGTCAGGGTGGACGACGCGCGGGGCAACGGTCCCGTCGCCACGCGCGTCGTGAGCGAGATCCGGGACCAGCGTCCTTCCGAGCAGATCTGGGTCACGGGTCAGGCCGCGGGGCAGGTCGACTTCGGGGAGTCGCTGGTCGAGCGCGCACCGTGGGCGATCGGGCTCGTGGTGCTCGCGACCTTCGTGCTGCTCTTCGCCATGACGGGCTCGGTGCTCATCCCCGTGAAGGCACTTCTGATGAACGTGGTCTCGCTGGGAGCGAGTCTCGGGGTGGTGGTCTGGGGGTTCCAGGACGCGCACCTGGCGGGCCTGCTCGGCTTCACCCCGCCGGAGGGCGTCGACACCGTGATCCCGCCGATCGTGCTGGCGCTCGGGTTCGGGCTGTCGATGGACTACGAGGTCTTCCTGCTGTCGCGGATCAAGGAGATGCGTGACAGCGGCCTCTCGAACGACGAGGCGGTGGTGGCGGGTCTGCAGAAGTCGGGCCGGATCATCTCGTCGGCCGCCCTGATCGTCGCGCTGGTGTTCTCGGGCTTCATCATCGGCGACCTGACGATCATCCAGGAGACGGGCGTCGCCCTCGCAGTGGCCATCGCCATCGACGCGTCACTCGTGCGCATGCTGCTCGTGCCCTCGACCATGACCCTTCTGGGAGAGTGGAACTGGTGGGCACCAGGACCACTGCGACGGCTTCACGACCGGTTCGGGGTGGCGCACTGACCTGGACTGCCGACGACGACGCGTTCCTGCGATGGAACGTTCGGCGAGGCACGCTCCTGCAGAGATGGGACACGGCCGACTGCGCTGGCGTGCTTCAGCTCGGACGGACGGGAGCGATCGTCCTCACGGTTGTCGGCATCCCCGAGGCGGCGGCTCGGCTCGTCACCGAGGTCGTGACCTCGAACGGCCGCCAGCCGCACCGGGTCACGCTGCCGCGCGGGTCGGTGGAGGTGCTCGCACGGACCGCACCCGAGGTCGCGACCCGGCTGGTCGAAGGTGCAGAGTGGGAGTGGATGTGGACCAGCACGGCGCCTCCGGGCCAACCGGGCGAGGATCGCGTGCTGGCGCTCGACACCGCCGACGAAGCGGGGATCACCGCGCTCCTCGCCACCGCCAGCCCGAGACACACGGCGGTCCCGGGTGGTCGCGGCATCGAGCGGTGGGTCGGCGTGCGCGACGAAAGGGGGCTGGTTGCGGTGGGAGCGAACGAACCGATCTGCCCGCCCGTGCCGCACCTCGCGTCGATCGCCACACTTCCAGAGGTGCGAGGCCGCGGACTCGGCGCCGCCGTCACCAGCAGCCTGACCCGATCGCTGCTGGACGAGGGGCACCCGGTCGTCACACTGGGGATGTACTCCGACAACCCCGTGGCGCGGCGCGTCTACGAGCGTCTGGGCTTCCGCTGCGACCATCGCTTCTCCAGCCGCGCCATCGCGCCGGCCGGCGAGGCCAACAGCCCGATGAGTTCCCAGCCGGAGGAAGGTCGACACCACCATGACCACCAGTAACATCCGGCGCGCAGTCGCGGCGGAACGGAGGGAGCTGGCGACGGTCCTGGGTGACCTGCCCCTCGGTGCGTGGGACGCCCCGTCCCTCTGTGACGGCTGGAGGGTGCGTGAGGTCGTCGCCCACATCACGATGCCGTTCAGGTACTCCACCCGGCGGTTCATGGTCGAGATGCTCAAGGCGCGCGGCAGCTTCGACCGGATGGCGGATCGCCGCGCCCACGCGGATGCCGCCGCTCTGTCGGTGGACGACCTGGTGCGCACCCTCCGGGACAACGCCACCCACCCATGGAAGCCACCTGGCGGCGGGCGCGACGGTGCCCTCAGCCACGACGTCATCCACGGGCTGGACATCACGGTCGCGCTGGACCTCGGCAGGAGCGTCCCCGACGACCGGCTCCAGATCGTCCTTGACGGGATGACGCCCAAGCGCGTGAAGTTCTTCGGCACCGATCTCGCCGGCACCGAGCTGCGCGCCGACGACCTCGACTGGTCCTACGGCTCAGGGGAGCCCGTGCAAGGTGCGGCGCAGGACCTCTTAATGGTGCTCTGCGGGAGGAAGCTGCCGCCCGGACACCTGCGTGGCAAGGGGAGCGAGCGGTTCACCACTGCGTGAACGGTGCCAGCACCAGGTGCTCGCCTGCCCAGCGTTGGCGCAGCCATCGGTCGTGACTGGCCACGAGCACCGGACCTGAGCGCACGGCAAGGGCCTCCTCGAGCTCGTCGACCAGCGTGAGCGACAGGTGGTCGGTCGGCTCGTCGAGCAGCAGCACGTCCGGCGCCGACGCCACCAGGCGCGCGAGGGCGACCCGGCGCTGCTGGCCGACGGACAGCTCGCCGACCGGGGTCCTCAGCTCGCGGGGGTGCAGCACCCCGACGTCGAGCATGGCGGCAACGTGGTCGTCGACGTCACCCTCGCGTCCGGCGGCAAACACGCTGAGAGCATTGAGGGCCGGGTCGGGCCACACCGTGTGCTGAGCCAGCAGTCCGACCTGCACCCCGCGTGCCCGCAGCGCGCTGCCGCGCGTCGGGGTGAGCTCGCCGGAGAGCACCGCGAGCAGCGTCGACTTTCCGGCGCCGTTCGGACCCGTGACCAGGAGGCGGGTGTCGGCGGTGACGTCGAGCGCGCCGAGGCGCAGCCGTCCGGCGACCTCGAGCTCGCGTACCTGCAACAGCACACCGTTGCGGCTGGCAGGTGCCTTGGGCGACGAGAACCGCAGCAGCGCAGGCGGTTTCGGCACGCGGCGCCGATCGAGATCGACCAGCCTCTGCTGGGCGTCCTTGGTCCGCCGCGACACCGCCGCGTCGACCCGCTGGGAGAAGAAGTGGGCCGCGAACTTGTCGTTGTCTCGCGCTGTGCGGTTGCCATGTCCGACCCGGCCGCGCTGCTTGCCGCCGCGCGCCAGCGTCGCGAGCCGGTCGTGCTCGTCCTGCCACTCGCCAAAGGCCGACTCCCAACGCTCCCTGGCCGCCGCCTTGGCGGCCAAGTGCTCGCGGTACCCGCCGCGGCTGCGGCTCGGTCCTGAGGCGGGCAACCCGTCCGGTCCAGCGGCTAGTCCCGTCCTGAACGCAGGGTCGAGGTCGACGACGGCGGTGCAAACGGCGTCGATGAACGCGCGGTCGTGGCTCGTGGCCACGACGGCGCCCGGCCAGCCGGCGATCTCTCGCTCGAGGAAGGTGAGCGCGGCGTCGTCGAGATGGGTGGTGGGCTCGTCGAGCAACAGGATGGCGGGCCGCCGAACGAGCAACGCCGCCAGCGCGAGCCGGCTGCGTTGGCCGCCCGAGAGCGTGGCCAGCGTGCGCGCTCGATCGACGTCTGTCAGCCCCAGGCCGTCGACCGCGGCGTCGAGCCGCGACTCGACGCTCCACGCGTCGGCCCGTTCCAGCTCTGCGAGCACGTCGCCGTACTCCTCCAGCGGCGCCGGGTCGAGCACGGGCGCGGCGGCTCCATTGCTCAGCGCGTGCTCGAGCTCGACACGCCTCGCCTGCAGCGCGTCGATCTCGGCCGTCGCCTCGGCCAGCAACGCACCGACCGTCCGAGCCCCCGACGCCTGCACCTGCTGCGGCAGGAGGCCGACCGAGCCGTGCCGGTCGACCCGCCCGGCGTCAGGGTGCTGTACCCCTGCCAGCACCCGCAGCAGGGTCGACTTGCCGACCCCGTTCTCGCCGACGAGGGCGACGCGCTCACCGACGCCGACGGCCAGGCTGATGCCGTCGAGCACGAGCCGGGCTCCGTAGCGCGCGACGACCGACTCGGCGGTCAGCTGGACGTGATCAGGGCGATGCGTAGTGGGTGCCGTCACGGCACTGACCCTTCGGAGGGAGCCTTACCCGCCGGGCGGTCCGCCAGATGCGGCGGCGCCTCGGACGCGGGTCTGTTCAGGTCAGCTCCACATGTCCGTCACGATGACACGCAGCCCTGCCGCCCCGCAACGCCGTTCTCGCGCTGCGCCGTGCCGGGGATCTGGCCACGGGAGTTGCTCGGCAGGACGATGCACGGCACCAACCGGCCGTGCTCCTGCCCTGGACCGGCAGCGTCCCTTCGACCGACAGTTGCCCGCAGGGGGGTCAGTGTTGCCGGGTCAGTGCTGCCGGGTCTGCGGCGGAGCCGGGGGGATCGCCGCAGATCCGGGGCAGGGTCAGTCCAGCCATCCCCGGCGCTCGGCCATCACTCCCGCCTCGAACCGGCTGTCGGTGCCGAGGAGCTGCATGCCCTCCGCCACGAGCCGGCGCACGGTCCGCACAGAGGTGTCCAGCCGCCGGGCCACGGCCTCGTCCTTGAGGCCCCGGCTGAGGAGACGGAAGACGTCGTGCACCCGGGCCTGGTCGACGTGGTCCCGGTCGAACTCCACCGGGACGCCCTCTGCCCAGACCGACTCCATCAGCAGCCGAATCGGCTGGAGCAGACCCGGCGCACGCACCACCCATGCCCCGTCGCCGACCGAGGTCGGTTCGAGCGGCACCACGGCCACGCTGGCGTCCACGAGGACGCACTGCAGCGGCGGTGACGCGTGCAGGCGCATCTCGAGGCCCGCCTCGACCCTGTCGAGCGCTGCCGTCCACAGCCCCGGTTCGCTGCGCAGTCCGGACGGCATCACGGTGCGAAGCCGCACCCCGCGGGACAGGGCAAGGGAGTCGGCGCCGGCGCCCATCCTCGCGCCCTCGAGATCGGGCAGGCGGGGGAACACCGAGAGCACCTCCGTCTGCGCCTGCTCGGCGAGCCGACGCATCAGGGCGCGTACGGCCTCCTGGCCCTCGATCCGGTCCAGGTCGTCGGTGACCGCCGTCCTGAAACCGTGCATGTAGCTGTCGAGCAGCACTCCGACGGACTCGCGCGAACGCCGCAGCTCGGCCACGGCGGAGAGGAGCTCCTGCTCGCGGCGCAGGATCATGGCGTCGATGGCCACGTGTGGCGGGCTGACCTCGAACCGATCGTCGACCACGGCGCACAGCTGCACGTCCCGAAGGCGACCGAGTGCCTCGTGCACGGCCTCCGGCGTCAGACCGACGGACTCCCCCAGCGCTCTGACGCCACCGTCATGGCCTTCCAGCATCGCCAGGTAAACACGCTCGGCAACGGGGTCGAGCCCCAGACGGGCGAGTGTGGAGGCAGCATCGGGGGCGGCCGGCAGCGTCGTGTCGTCCATGACCCCCCCTGCAGGAACGTGCCATGCAGCAACGTGCCGTCGCCGGCGCTATCGCTGTTAGCACGACTACGTCACAGTAACCGCACCACACCAGCGGCCGCGTCCGGATGAGGAAAGTCAGGGAGCCCATGCTGACCAGGACGCTCGCGGCGATGGCCATCGCCGCGGCCGCGATGGGTGTCGTGACCGCCCCCGCCGCGGCGGGGCACTGGGGCGACCGGGGTGACGGGCGCCGGGGCGGCTATCACCAGAGCACCCCGGACCGCAGCCCCGGCGGCCCGGCGGCGCGTGACAAGGGAACGTCCTTCTCGGGCTTCGGCCTCGACAAGCCGCTCTGCTCGCTGTGCTGGAAGCTGACGGCCTGACCCCCGAGGCGTCAGGCCCGAACGCTCTCCTCGGCACCGACCGGCTTCGCAACCGGGTTCGAGGCCGGGTCCGGAACGGCGTCGACCCCGGCCTCGCGGCGCTGGGCGGCTGTGATCGGTGCCGGCGCCTGCGTGAGCGGGTCGTAACCGCCGCCCGACTTCGGGAACGCGATCACGTCGCGGATCGAGTCGGTGCCACCGAGCAGGGCCACGATGCGGTCCCAGCCGAACGCGATGCCTCCGTGCGGTGGGGCGCCGAACGCGAAGGCGTCCAGCAGGAAGCCGAACTTCTCCTGCGCTTCTTCGGACGAGAGACCCATCACCGCGAAGACCCGCTCCTGCACGTCGCGCTGGTGAATACGGATCGACCCACCCGCGATCTCGTGGCCGTTGCAGACGATGTCGTACGCGTAGGCGAGGGCCTCGCCCGGTGACTCCTCGAACCGGTCGATCCACTCCGGCTTGGGCGAGGTGAAGGCGTGGTGGACGGCAGTCCACGCACCTGAGCCGACCGCCACGTCGCCGGATGCGACCGCATCGGAGGACGGCTCGAACAGGGGCGCGTCGACGACCCAGACGAGCTTCCATGCCTTCTCGTCGACCAGGCCGCAGCGACGAGCGATCTCGTTGCGGGCCGCGCCGAGCAGCCCCCGAGCACCGGACTGCGTGCCGGCAGCGAAGAAGATGCAGTCGCCTGGAGCTGCGCCGGTATGGGCAGTCAGGCCCGCCAGCTCGCTCTCGGAGAGGTTCTTGGCCACCGGGCCGCCGAGCTCGCCGTCGTCGCCGACGGTGACGTACGCCAGCCCCTTGTGGCCGCGCTGCTTGGCCCACTCCTGCCAGGCGTCGAACTGCCGCCTGGGCTGCGACCCGCCGCCCGGCATCACGACGGCACCGACGTAGGGAGCCTGGAACACCCGGAACGCGGTGTCGGAGAAGTACTTCGTGCAGTCGACCAGCTCGACGCCGAACCTCAGGTCGGGCTTGTCGGTGCCGTAGCGCGCCATCGCCTCCGCGTACGTCATGCGCGGGAAGGGCGTGACCAGGTCGACGTCGACGAGCTTCCACAGCGCCACGAGCACCTGCTCGGCCAGGTCGATCACGTCGTCCTGCTCGGCGAAGCTCATCTCGACGTCGAGCTGGGTGAACTCGGGCTGCCGGTCGGCGCGGAAGTCCTCGTCGCGGTAGCAGCGCGCGATCTGGTAGTACCGCTCGAGCCCGGCGACCATCAGCAGCTGCTTGAACAGCTGAGGGCTCTGCGGCAGGGCGTACCAGGAGCCCGGCTGCAGCCGCGACGGCACCAGGAAGTCGCGGGCCCCCTCCGGAGTCGAGCGGGTCAGCGTGGGCGTCTCGACCTCGACGAATCGGTGCGCCTCGAGCACGGCCCGGGCGGCCCTGCTCACCTCCGACCGAAGCCTGATCACCGCGCCGGGAGCGGTGCGGCGCAGGTCGAGGTAGCGGTAGCGCAGCCGCACCTCCTCCCCCACCTCGACGTGGTCGTCGATCTGGAACGGCAGCGGAGCCGAGGGGTTGAGCACCTCGACCTCGGTCGCGATCACCTCGATCTCGCCGGTCGGCAGCGCGGGGTTCTCGTTGCCGGCCGGACGGGCGGCGACGCTGCCGACGACGCGCAGGCAGTACTCGTTGCGCAGGCCGCTCGCCACCGCCTCGTCGCGGATGACGACCTGGGAGACACCGCTGGCGTCACGCAGGTCGAGGAAGGCGACGCCTCCGTGATCGCGACGGCGGGCCACCCAACCGGTCAGCGTGACGGTCGTGCCGGCGTCGGCGGCTCGCAGGGAGCCTGCCTCGTGGGTGCGCAACAACGGGAACCTCTGCAGGTCGGGGTCGGGGTTGACCGGACGATCCTACGGACTCCTGCTCGAAGGCCCGTACCGAGATACCTGCTCGCAGAGGTTCAGGCGGCTCAGAGCAACGACAGCTGCTCCGCGGACGAGCGACCGCCCACGTCGACGCTCGCGCTCCCAGACGGGGGCGACGTGCTCGGCGGCCGGCCCGCGTCCGCCGTTCCAGGGGTTCGGGTGGTCGGGTCACGCGTGAGCCCGTGCCGCTCCAGCAGCGGCCGCACGCGTCTCCTGAGCCACTGGGCGTAGTCGGCTGACACGTAGGCGCTCTTGGCGTACATCCGCTCGTAGCGAGGCAGCAGGTCGGGGCGCTCTCGTGCCAGCCAGGACATGAACCACTCGCGCGCGCCGGTCCGCAGGTGCAGGGGCACGACGACCACGCCGGTGGCGCCCGTGGCCGCGATCGAGGCCAGGGCGCCGTCCAGGTGGTTCAGGGAGTCGGTGAGGCCGGGCATCACCGGCGCCAGGAACACGCCACACGGCAGGCCGGCCTCGCGGACCGCGCGCACGAGGTCGAGCCGGGCCCTCGGCGACGGAGCACCGGGTTCGAGGCTCTCGTGCAGCGCGTGGTTGCCGACCGCGATCGACACGCCCACACCCACCGGCACGTCGCCGGCCGCCGCGACGAGCAGCGGCAGGTCCCTGCGGAGCAAAGTGCCCTTGGTGAGCAGCGAGACGGGGGTGCCGGACATGGCGAGGGCTCGGATGATGCCGGGCATCAGCCGGTAACGCCCCTCGGCGCGCTGGTAGGGATCGGTGTTGGTGCCCAGCGCCACCGTCTCCCGATTCCAGCCCGGCCGGGCCAGCTCACGCCCCAGGACCTCGACGACGTTCGTCTTCACCACGATCTCGGAGTCGAAGCCGGTGCCCGTGTCGAGCTCGAGCCACGAGTGCGAGCCGCGCGCGTAGCAGTTGTGACTGATCACTCCGTTGGCGATGAAGTCGCCTGTGCCCGTGGTGATGTCGAAGAGGGGCAGGTCCAGGCCGAGAGGCTCTACCGCCACGACTCGCATGTCTGTTCCGCGCCTCACCGCCTGGCCGGCGATCGACCGCTTGGATCGGGTGGCCGGGTCAGCGCGCTGCATGAAGCGCATCGCCGCAGGCACTCCCCCGACGAGCCTCGTGACTGCGACGGGACGCTGGCCGCTGCGGGGGAGCATCTCGACACGGCTGGCGAGGCCGAGGCGCCCCAGAGCCGAGACGACCTGCTCCGTGGCGCGCTCGTCGGTGCTCGAGATGCGCAGGGTGCCCTTGCCGAACGAACCCTGCGCATCGAAGATGCCGGCCAGGTACCCACACGACCACTCGGTGTCGGGTTCCTCCGGCCAGGCGACGAGCTCACGGATCACTCGGACGTCCGCCTCCCATGACGTCCTCTTGGCGTGAAGGGCGTGGTATCCAGGCGAGTGCGAACCGGAGGGCGCCGTCGTCGCGACGCCCGCCTCCTCCAGGAAGGTGCGCGCGCGGTCGAGGCTCTCGTCGTCGACCAGGGCGAGCCGCAGCCTGTGCGCCCAGCCCGAGCGACGCCCAGCGCGAAGCCGCGTCCCACGTCCGATCAGGTTCGCGCCCCTGATCACCCCGGTCAGGTAGCCGCGCCGGTAGGACGAGCCATTCTTCGGGCCCTCGCCGAGGTCGCCGATTCCGAGCAGGTGGTTTCTGGTCGTGAGATGGGGCCGCTGTTCGGCATCAGTGCGCGCCACGTGCTTCCACCCGCGCTCGGTCAGGAACCGATGGTCTGCGCTGGCCACGAGCTCGGTGCCGTCTGCCAGGCGAACGCGGTAGGCCGGCTTGGTCGTCGGCCAGTGGGCGAGGACGCGAGTCGGCGTGTACCGGCGGTGGGTGCCTCTTCGCTCCGTGCCCAGCACGACGTCACCGACGCGCACGTCACGAAGCGACTTCTGCCGGCCGCTCGCCATCAGCACCTGCGTGTCGCCCTGGAGACAGTACGTGCAGGCGTGAGTGCACCCGCGGTAGGGGTTGACCGTCCAGTTGAAGGGCATGGACGACGGACCCGGTACGTGGTTCAGGGCCGTCCTGGCCAGCACCTCGTGAAACGTCACACCGGCGAACTCAGGAGTCGAAACCGACCGCACCAGCCCGTCGACTCGACCCAGGCCGGGCAGCGCGCCATGATCCTCAGCACCCCTGGTGCGCGCGTCCCACCGCATGACAGGATTCGAACACATGTTCTACTCCTGCCGCAAGACCAAGGCCCCCATTGACTGGAGCGTGTAGATGTCCCAGAGCCACAACGACCACGGCGACCACAGCGAGGGCAGTGAGTACGGCGCGGGGTTCGATTGGTCGACCCTCACGCGCCAGGACCCGATGGCCATGGTCCGCGGTCAGCTGGGGTTCTCGTGGATGGAGCTGTCGAACCGCCTCGCGACCTTGACCGACGAGCAGTACCAGTGGTCACCCGTGCCCGGAACGCTGACCGTGGTCCACCGCGAGGACGCGACCGGGCGGGTGATGGGTGGCGGCGACTGGGTGGCCCAGTGGCCCGAGGGCTCTGACCACGTCGGCCCCCGCAGCATCTCCTGGCTGGTCGCGCACCTCACTGAAGGGTTCTTCGAGCGCTGGGAGTGGACCTTCGGCGAGAAGCGGCGTCGTCGCGACGACACCGAGTTCCACCCGACAGCCGCCGCCGGCGTGGCCGCGCTCACGCACTGGGTCGAGGCGTGGATCGACGGCATCGACTCGCTCGGCGCAGAGCAGGTGATGACGGTCGGGCTGAGCCAGGCCACCGAGATCGACTCGTCCACGCCATTCGGGCACCTGGTGCTGCACATGAACCGCGAACTGATCCACCATGGCGCCGAGATCTGCCTGCTGCAGGACCTTCACACCGTCGGTGGCTGAGATCCGGCGGACCGGGTCCGGGCAAGCCGGTCTCGTCCAAGCGAAAGCGGTTGACCCTCACGCCACGTGAGGGTCGACCGTGAGTGGTGCACAGCCCAATCCGAAGCGTGCGGAGGGAGAGCTGAGGACACCGTGCAGTACTCGGTCGGGCAGGTCGCCGCCGTCGCAGGGGTCAGCGTTCGCACGCTGCACCACTACGACCAGATCGGTCTCCTGCAGCCCAGCGCGCGCAGTGCAGCCGGATACCGGCTGTACGACGACGCCGACGTCGACCGCCTGCACCAGGTGGTCTTCTACCGAGGCCTGGGCTTCTCCCTCGACGAGGTCGCCGCCGTCCTCGACAACCGCAGCGTCAGCGCCACCGAGCACCTTCGGCGCCACGCGATCTGCTCAGCCAGCGGATCAGCGCGCTCGAGGACATGCGGCTGGCCGTCGACCGACAACTGGAGGCACGCAGCATGGGCATCAAGCTGACCCGCGAGGAGCAGTTCGAGATCTTCGGCGAGAACTGGCTCGGTAACGACTACGCCACCGAGGCGGAGGACCGCTGGGGTGGCACGGACGAGTGGAAGCAGTCGCAGGCCCGCTCGTCGCAGTACACCAAGGAGCAGTGGGTCCAGATCCAGGCCGAGGGGCCGGACGTGAGCCGTCGCTTCATCGAGGCCCATCGCGGAGGAAGCCCGCGCCCAGATCACCAAGTGGTTCTACGACTGCTCGGCAGAGATGCACCGCAACGTTGCGCAGATGTACGTCACCGACGAGCGGTTCCGGGCAACGTACGAGAACCAGCACGAGGGCCTGGCGCAGTACGTGCGCGACGCCGTGGTGGCGAACGCCGACCGGCAGGCGGCGTCGGCCTAGGAAGGCTTGCTTGGACGTTTCTCGCGCGACGCGCCGGGCGTGTTGCGCGAGGGACGTCCACTCACGGCTGGGAGAGGGAGCGCCCGTACCCGTACAGCGCCTCCCATGCCCTGCCCTGGGCGTCGCGTAGCCGTCTGCTGGTGGTCATCGCCTCGGCGTCGGGTACGAAACCCGTTGCCTCACAGTAGGCCTCGATGGCGTCAGTGCCGTCGAGCTGTTCGCTGTCGCGCGCGACCACGAGGTCCCACTCGACTGGTCCGCGCCATGCGTCGTCGAAGTCCCACCAGGTCGCTCGGCCATCCACGTCGAGCAGGTTGCCGCCGTGCGGGTCGCCATGGAGGGGCACCAACCGCCCGGGATGTTCACCCTCGAGACGCGCCATCACAGAACGCATCTCGTCGAGCGCCTCGAGACATTGCTCGCCGATCTCGGCTGCCTCCCGGGCCGACATCACGCCGAGACGCGCCAGCAGCAGCACGGCGCGCCGGCTGTCCTCGGCCACGTTCTCGGGACCCGGCATCCACCCGTCGTACCCGGACATCGCCGAGTGCAGCCGGGCGAGGGACTCCCCTGCTGCCACACCGTTTCGTTCTGACCGCAGCTCCGTCAGCAGAGGCCACAGCGTCAGCACGCCCTCGGGCTCGTCGTGCGGGCCGCCCGCCTCCCCGACCAGCGGCACGACGACGTCCGCGCCGGCCGCAGCCGCCCTCCGCGTCAGGGCGACCTCGAGGCCGAGGTGGGCACCCGGCACTTCCCGGACGGACGCTGTCCAGTGCGCGATCCTCGCCACGACGGGTGCGGGCTCCAGGTGGACGACCGCATTCGCCCCGGTGTGCAACAGCTCCGGGTGGGCCGCGTTTCCGGCGGCGAGCAGCCCGAGCCGGCGGGCCACGCGCACGGCCGCCGCGACGCCGAGGGTGATGGTGGAGGCGGGCTCCATGGCTTCTCCTGCCGGATGCGGGATCGACCGCGAGGAACGAACCTAGGGGCACGCCGGCAGCGGGCGCCTCACGCTTCCTGGACCGCTGCCCCCTCCGGACACCACTGCTGGGGCATGCTTCACGCGTGACTGACTCGGCCGACGACATGGTCGGACGGCGACGCGAGATGTCCGCGCTGCTGCGATGGCTCGACGCCGCCCGCGACGGCGCGGGTCGCCTCGCCCTCTGCGTCGGTGAGCCGGGGATCGGCAAGACCCGGCTCGCGCAGGAGCTCGCGGGCGCCGCCCTTGCCGGAGGCGCGGCCGTCACCTGGGGGCGGTGCGTCGAGGCCGAGGGTGCCCCGGCGTACTGGCCATGGATCCAAGTCCTGCGAACGTTGGGGATCGACCCCGAGTCAGTGCTGGGCGGCGAGGGCGAGTCGCCGCAGGACCGGTTCCGGATCTTCGACCAGGTGACGGACGCGGTGCTCGGCATGGCCGAGAGCCAGGCCCTGGTCGTGATCCTCGACGACATCCACCGAGCGGACGAGCCCTCACTGCTCGTGCTCCGTCACCTCGCCGACCGGATCGCCGGCACGCGAGTACTGGTCTACGCCGCGTTCCGCGACGTCGAACCGGCAAGCGCCCTGCCCCGCGTGCTGCCCGACCTGTTGCGCTCGCCGGCGGTCGACCGCCTCGACCTGCGCGGCTTCGAGCTCGCAGAGGTGCGCGAGCAGCTGTCGGCCACCAATCCTGGCCACCCCTCGGCCGACGCCCAGGCCGTTCTCGACGTGACCGGTGGCAACCCGCTGTTCGTGCGGGAGGTCGCCCGTGCGATGGCGGACGGCAGCTGGCGACCGGACCGACCGCCCCGCAGCGTGCTTGATGTCGTCGGAGCGCGCCTGGACCGGGCCTCGACGGACTGCCGCCGCCTCGTGCAAGCGGCGGCCATCATTGGGCGGGACTTCTCGGTGGCGCTCGTCGCAGCCGTCCTGGCGCAACCCGTCGCACGGTGCCTTCCCGTCATCGACGAGGCGGTCGCGTTCGGGCTGGTCGGCCAGGCGGGCGACGTCGGCGTGTACCGGTTCGTCCACGCCCTGACCCGGGACGCGGTCGAGGCCTCCCTGAACACCGCAGACCGGGCCGGCCTGCACCGTGCCGTCGCCGAGGCGACCGAGGCGCACTACGCACCTGACCTCTCCGAGCACCTCGCCGCCATCGCCGGGCATTGGGCCGAGCTGGGCCCGTACGGCGAGGCCGCGGCTGCACGCACCTGGGCGGCCCGGGCAGGGGACGACGCAGTGCGCCACCTGGCGTACGAGGAGGGGGTCCGCCTCTACCGCTCTGCGCTGAGCCTCGATGCAACGCCCATCCTGGGCGAGGAGCGGTGCCGTTTGCAGATCGCCCTCGGCCGGGCCGCCTACCTGGCCGGCGACCTGCAGAGCTGCGTCGATGCCGCTGTTGCGGCGACGGACGCCGCGCGTGCGGCCGGGAGCAGCGAACTCGCTGGAGAGGCTGCTCTCGTCCTCGAGCCCGCGCCCGACCCTGGTGTTCATGCCGTGGCGCGGCAGCTGTGCGAGGAGGCGCTGGGCGGCCTGGGTGACACGGCCCCGCCGGCGCTGCGGGCCAGGCTGCTCGCCCAGAGAAGTCAGCTCGCGTTCTACGACGGAGAACAGGACCGCACCCGGTCCTTGAGCGTCGTGGCGCTCGAGCTGGCGCGCGAGTCGGGCGACGACCGCGCGCTCGAGCACGCGCTGAGGGCCCGCCAGGAAGCTTGCCCAGGACCGGGCGGGCGTGCGGAGCGACTGGTGCTCGCCACGGAGATGCTGGTGCTGGCGCGACGCACCAACAGGGCCCGCACCGCGATGTGGGGCGAGCTCTGGCACCTCGACGCCTTGCTCGAGAGCGGACGGCTCGCCGCGGCGGCTGAACAGCTCCCCGCACTTCGGCTGGCAGTCGAGCGGGTCGGGGGGCCGGTCGCCGCATGGCACCTCGACCGGGTCAGTGCCTGCCTGGCCCAGGCACAGGGGCGCTATGCGGAGGCGGCGACTGTCGGCCGTCGTGGCTTCTTCCGGATGCGAGCGGTCGAGCCGGCCCCGGCGGCCGGGGCGTACTTCGCGCTCCAGTGCGCGCTCGCCTGCCACACCGGACTGACGCCCGAGATCCTGGCGTTCGCGCAGGAGGCGTTCGACCCGCCACCGAGGTTCCGGACGATGGCTCGCCTGTCACGTGCGCTCATGCTGCAGCTGGCAGGACGCCCCGACGATGCGGCGGCGCAGTACCAGCAGGCTGGGCCCGTTCGGAGTTGGTCACTGCCCGCCTTCTTCCTCCTTCCCGGCTACGTGTACGGCTCCCTGGTCGCAGCCGACCTAGGGCTTCACGACGACCTCGCCGTGCTGCTCGAGCAACTGGAGCCCTTCCGTGGCGAGCATGCTGTCGGCAACGCCGTCGCTTACATGGGCCCGGTGGAACTCACCCTCGGGCGCGGCGCAGCCGTTCTCGGTCATCTCGACCGTGCAGTGGACGACCTGGCCGCCGCCGTCACGCAAGCCGACCGGGCCGGCTCACCCGGCTTCGTCGCCGAGGCGAGCTACCACCTCGCCGTGACCCTGACAGCACGCAGTTCTGTCGGCGATCGCGATCGTGCCGACGCGGCGGCGCGCGACGCTGACCGCCTGGTTCGAGCACTCGGCATGTCGGCGTACACGACCCGGACGGAGGCACTCGTCAAGAGACTGGCGGGCGACGAACGCCCGGGCGGCCTGAGCCCCCGCGAAGCCGAGGTCGCCAGGCTCGTCGCCGAGGGGCTGACCAACCGCCAGATCGCCGAGCGCCTCTTCATCTCAGAACGCACGGCCCAGAACCACGTTCAGCACATCCTCACCAAGCTCGGGTTCACGACCCGGACTCAGATCGCGGCCTGGAGCGTGCGCGCCGGCAGATGAGTAGGCCGATGAGTGATCCGGCGGATTCGCCGACAGCCGTGGACTCCTAGCGTCTTCCCAACGGCTGAGTCGCAGCCGACAGACCCAGGAGGACAGCCATGGAATGGATCGCCGTCGCAACACCCCCGTTCAGCTCGATCGAGCAGTTCGACAGGGTCGCGAACTCGCACGAGGCGCCCGATGGCATGGTGGCCCGGTACGCCGGAACCACCGAGGGCACGCTGCGCGTCGTCACCCTCTGGGAGACGAAGGCGCACGCCGACCGGTTCTTCGCCGAGGTCCTGGGGCCCGCGCTCGCCCGAGCCCTCGGCCCCGAGCCGATCGGCAAGCCCGAGGTCGTCGGGATCGAGGTGGCGCGCAGCTACGTCCGCGAGCCCGTCTCCTGACGTCGCAGGCAGCCCTGTAAAGGTCCGGCCGGCCCATCGAACGATGGAGCCGGTCGGGCCGATGCCGCGCCTCAGTAAGGCGGGACGACGCCGGGACGAACGTCCTCGTCGGGCGGCACCCAGGTGGCTGGGTCGGCGTCCACCTGCTCGCCTGACCGGATGTCCTTGGCCTGGTGCCCGTGCTCCCGGTCGGCAGGTGGGAACCAGACGAACGGGATGCCGCGGCGGTCGGCGAACCGGATCTGCTTGCCGAACTTGTCTGCGCGAGGGGCGATCTCGGTCGCGACACCACGGGATCTGAGCGTCGCACCCACCTTCTCGGCCTCCTCGCGCCGGTCCTCGTCGACGAGTGCCACCAGCACCACGGTGGGCACCGACCGAGTGGCGGTCAGGCCGCGGGCGAAGAGGAGCCCCAGTGCGCGTGTCACCCCGAACGAGATGCCGACGCCCGGATAGGTGGTGCGGCCGTCGCTGGCCAGTGCGTCGTAGCGTCCCCCCGAACACACCGAGAGCTGCTCGAAGCCCTCCATCGTCGTCTCGTAGACGGTCCCGGTGTAGTAGTCCAGGCCACGAGCGATCGAGAGGTCGGCGACGAGTGTCCCGGGGGCGCGGCGCGCTGCAGCCCCGACGACAGCGGTGAGCTCGTCCATGCCCTGGTCGAGAAGCTCGTGCTCGATGCCGTGCTCTTCCGTGAGCTTGCGTACTTCGTCGGCGAAACCTGTGTCGACAGAACGGATGTGGGCGAGCGCCAGGCAGGCGGCTGCCTGTTCGGGGGTCCCTCCGGCCGCGACGATCAGCGCGGCTACGCCGTCCGCACCGACCTTGTCGAGCTTGTCGATGGCACGCAACACCGCATCGGGGTCAGGCAGTCCGAGGCCCCGGTAGAAGCCCTCGGCCAGCTTGCGGTTGTTCACCCGCATCGTCATGGGCGGAAAGCCGAGGCGGCGCAGCCCGCCGAACACCTCCGCCATCACCAGGGGCAGCTCGACCTCGTAGTGGAACGGCAGCGTGTCGCGGTCCACGACGTCGATGTCGGCCTGGGCGAACTCGCGGTACCTGCCTTCCTGGGGGCGCTCCCCGCGCCACGCCTTCTGGATCTGGTAACGGCGGAAAGGAAACTGCAGCGTCCCAGCGTTTTCCAGCACGTACCGTGCGAAGGGAACCGTCAGGTCGTAGTGCAGCGCGAGCTCGCTGGACGGGTCTGCGCCGGCCGTTGCCGAGTCGGCCCGGTCGTCAGCTTGCTCGTCTGCCAGCCTGCCCACCCCGTAGATCTCCTTGTCGATCTCGCCCTTGCGGACGAGCTGCCCGACGGTCTCCACGGCGCGAGTCTCGATGCTCGCGAACCCGTGCAGCTCGAACACCCGGCGCAGCTCGTCGAGCACCTGCTGCTCGACGATGCGTTGAGCCGGGCTCCACTCGGGGAAGCCTGAGATCGGTGCGATGCGGGCCATCAGTGGGCCACCTCGAGCAGGTAGGGGTTGGTCGCCCGCTCGCGGGCGATCGTGGTGGCAGGGCCGTGCCCAGGGAGCACCAGCATGTCGTCGGGCAGTGGCAGGACGACGTCACGGAGGGAGCGCAGCATGGCCGCGTGGGAGCCTCCGGGCAGGTCCGTTCGTCCGATGCTCCCCGCGAAGAGGACGTCGCCCGCCAGCGCGGTCGAGGTGGGCCGGCCCGGGTCGCCGGGGTCGCCTCTGAGCGAGTCAGGCACGTCGTCGACCGTGAACAACACGGATCCCTCGGTGTGACCCGGAGCGTGCCGCACGGTGAGCGCGAGGCCTGCGACGTCGAGGCGCTCGTCACCGGCGACCAGCCGCACGTCGGACGGCTCGACCCACGACGCCTTGCGGCCGAACTGCTGCTCGAGCATCGCCACCAGAGAAGGGTCCATGGTGTCGAGGGGGTTCGCGAGGCGGTAGCGGTCGTCGGGGTGCACCAGCGCGGGGACCCCGTGCGCTCCGCAGACCGGCGTGACCGAGTAGACGTGGTCGAGGTGACCGTGCGTCAGGAGTACCGCTGCGGGCCTGAGCCGGTGCGCGGAGAGCACCGATGCGAGCTCGTCCAGCACGCCGATGCCCGGGTCGACCACCACGCACTCCTCCCCCTCGGCCGGGGCGACGACGTAGCAGTTGGTCCCGAAAGCGGCGGCAGGAAAGGAGGACAGGAGCACGGCGCGAGCCTACCGGCGCGCCAACCGCCGCCCACGGCGGCGCAGTTCCGGTGTCGCCGCATACACTCGGCCCGCGAGTCACCTTTCACCGGGCGCCGCTCCATGGCGTGCCGGTCACATGAAACCCGGGAGTGTTCCACGTGTCGCCGAGCAAGCGGGAGCGGGAGTACGCACGTCGTCGGTACTCCGACTGGCAGCAACGTCTGGCCGAGAAGAAGGCGAGGCGCCGCAGGATCCAGATCATCCTGGCCGTCGTGGCCGCTGTGATGGTGCCGGTCGTAGTGGTCGGCTTCATGTGGTGGCAGGACCGCGACGAGAAGGACCCCGCTACTGCCGAGCCGAGTGCGAGCCAGACCGACGGCGCGGACCCCGAGAACCCCTGTCCCCCGGTCGAGGTCACCCCACCCGCCGAGCCCCTGCAGTTCCCGGCCGCCCCCGACCCCGCTGTCGCAGAGGGCCGGACGTGGACCGCGACGGTCACGACCACCTGCGGCGAGATCGGTCTCGAGCTGGACGGCGCGCTCGCGCCGCAGGCGGTGGCGAACTTCGTCCAGCTGTCGAAGGACTCGTTCTTCGACTCGACGCCGTGCCACCGGCTGGTGCCCACCGGCATCTTCGTGCTGCAGTGCGGCGACCCGACCGGCACCGGTAACGGTGGACCCGGGTACAACTGGGGGCCGATCGAGAACGCGCCCGCCGACGACATGTACCCGGCGGGCACGCTGGCGATGGCCCGCGTGGGCGACCAGGCGGAGAGCCAGGGCAGCCAGTTCTTCCTCGTCTACGCGGACTCCAAGATCCCCTCCGACACCGCAGGCGGGTACACCGTCTTCGGCAAGATCACCGCGGGCCTCGACATCATCCAGAAGATCGCGGACGGCGGCGTGGCTGACGACGGCACGGCCCCCAAGCGTGCCGTGAGCATCGTGGGGGTGACCGTCTCGTGAGCGAGCGGACCGAGGGAAGCGCGCAGACGCCGAGCGAGCCGTCGACGGAGCCGACGGAGCCGACGCCCGGCGGCGTCCACGCGCCGGTTCCCGGGCCCGCCCCTGAACCTCCAACCGAGGCGGCACCTGAGCCCGCCACGGCTTCGGTCGAGCCCACACCCGAGCCGACCCCGGAGCCCACACCCGAGCCCACACCCGAGCCCACACCCGAAGCCCACACCCGAACCCACACCCGAACCCACACCCGAACCCACACCCGAACCCACACCCGAACCCACACCCGAACCCACACCCGAACCCACACCCGAACCCACACCCGAACCCACACCCGAACCCACACCCGAACCCACCCGGAACCGACCCCGGAACCGACCCCGGAGCCCAGCCCCGAGCCCACCCCGGAACCGAGGCCGGAGCCCAGTCCAGAGCCGACGCCCGAGCCCGACGCAGAACCCACGCCCGCGCCCAGCGCGGAGCCGACCCCCGAGCCCACCGCGGAGCCGACCCCCGAGCCCACCCCGGCGGCGGCACGACCGCAGCCGCGGCCGGCGCCACGGCCCGGTCCAGCGTCGGTAGCCGCGCGTCCGCACCCACCGGCAACCGCGCCGGCCGCAGCAGCGGTCACGCGCGAGGAGCCGGTCGCCGCGGTCCGTCCACCGAGCGATCCCGCTCCTTGGGGTCGGGTCGCCGACGACGGCACCGTCTACGTCAAGACGCCGGACGGCGAACGCGCTGTCGGTTCCTACCCCGACACGAGCCCCGCCGAGGCGCTGGCCTACTTCGGACGCAAGTACGACGATCTCGTCGCTCAGGTCGACCTGGCCGAGCAGCGGCTGCACGTGACAGGGGCGGCTCTCAAGGACGTCGTCAAGGGCCTGGACGTCGTCCGACAGCAGCTGCCCGAGGCCGCAGTGGTCGGCGACCTGCAGGGTCTGGCCGAGCGCATCACCGGGCTCGACGCCACCGTCGCCGAGCGTCGGAAGGACGCCGAGAAGGCGCGGGCCGCTGCCAAGGAGGAGTCGCGGCTGGCGCGACTCGCGCTGGTGGAGGAGGCGGAGGCGATCGCGGCGACCGACCCGGCTCGCGTCCAATGGAAGGCGTCCGGCGATCGGATGCAGTCGCTCTTCGAGGAGTGGAAGACCGCACAGCGCTCCGGTGCCCGACTCGACAAGCCGGTCGAGGAGGAGCTGTGGAAGCGGTTCAGCCACTCCCGCACCACGTTTGACCGAGCCCGCAAGCACCACTTCGCCCAGCTCAACGTCGAGCACGGCGAAGCGAAGGTGGCGAAGGAGAAGCTGGTCAAGGAGGCCGAGGCCCTCGCCAGCTCTCGCGACTGGGCAGCAACGGCCACGGCCTACCGGACGCTGATGGACCGCTGGCGTGCCGCGGGTCGGGCCGGCCGCAAGGACGACGACGCGCTCTGGGCGCGCTTCAGGGGTGCACAGGACACCTTCTTCGAGGCACGCAACGCCGAGCTCGCCGAGCAGGAGGCCGAGTTCGCGGCCAACCTCGAGGTGAAGGAGAAGCTGCTCGCCGAGGCGGAGGCGCTCGTACCCGTCAAGGACCTCGAGCGCGCCAAGACCGTGCTGCGCGGGATCCAGGACCGCTGGGAGGCTGCCGGCAAGGTGCCACGGGCCGACCTCGGCCGCATCGAGAAGCGGATGCGAACGGTCGAGCAGGCGGTCCGCGACATCGAGGACACGAAGTGGAAGCGCTCGAACCCCGAGACCAAGGCCCGTGCGGACAGCGCGCTGGGTCAGCTCGAGGACTCGATCGCCGGCCTGGAGCGCGATCTCGAAGCAGCCCGTGCATCAGGAGACGCCAGGGGTGTCAAGGACGCCGAGCAGGCACTTGCGGCGCGGCGCGCGTGGCTCGAGCAGGTTCGCAAGGCGGCCGACGACTTCTCCTGACCCCGTCCGACACGGTCGAGTGCTGAGAAGTGGGGCCGTCCCCGCGCCGATGGCCCCACTTCTCAACATTGGCTCGGACGAGGTCCGCCGCCCATCGAGGTCCGCAAGCCATCCACAGGCAGGACGTCCACCCGTCGCACCGTCCACAGCGTGAGGCTGGGGCTTGTCGCGGCACCCCTGCGACTGGCACACCTTGACTGTGACCACCGAAACCACGCACGCCCCAGCGGACTCGGGACTGGAGTGGCTGCTGCCGCCGGTCCGGTCGCTGCTCGACCCGATCGTGCCCGGTCCGGGGCACGGCGCCGCGGCGCTGGCTCGCTGGCACCGCGAGGGTCTCGTCCGCGCACTCGTCGACGACGTGTACGTGGCCGCGCCCTGGGCGCAGGTGCCGGCCGCACGGTGCGCCGCCCTGGCTCTGCTGCTGCGCGCGGGAAGTGCGATCGGGATGGCGTCGTCGGTGTGGGCCAGGGGTGGTCCCGGGCGTGCACCCCTCGAGGTCGCACGAGGCCCCGGCGGAGTGCACGACCGCGACGAGCACGAGGTCGACCTCCTGCTCCCGCCTCAGGCGGGCCGCTCTCGCACCCGTGACGGGGTGCGCACCAGGCGGCTCCCCTTTCGCGACGACGAGGTCGAGCACGTGCACGGTGTGCCGTTGACCCGTCCGCTGCGGGCCGCCGTCGACCTCGTGATGTGGGGCACGGAGCGAGACCAGCCGGCACTGGACTGGTTGTGGCGCAACGGGGTCGACCCGAGTGCCGTGCGCGCAGACCTGTCCACCCGACGATCGAACGCGTGGACCGTTCGTGGCCTCGCGGTACTCGCTCGGGTCGGCACCGACGACGCCCACCCGCTGGCGGCCCATCCTCTGACCGACCCCGCCACCGTGTGGGCGCTGGGTCGAAACGGGCTGAGTCGAAACGGCCTGGGTCGAAACGCGCTCAGCCGGAACGCTTCCCGGTGATGCGGTAGACGTCGAACACGCCCTCGACGCGCTTGACGGCCGCGAGCACGTGCCCCAGATGGCCCGGGTCACCCATCTCGAACACGAACTTCGAGATCGCGACGCGCTCGCGGCTGGTGCTCACCGAGGCCGACAGGATGTTGACGTGGTGGTCGGACAGCGCCCTGGTGACGTCCGACAGCAGGCGTGCCCGGTCGAGCGCCTCGACCTGGATCTGCACGAGGAAGACGCTCGCGGCACCCACCGACCACTCGACGTCGACGATCCGCCCGTCCTGGCTGAGCAGGCCGGCCACGTTGTGGCAGTCCGAAACGTGCACGGAGACACCGTGACCGCGCGTCACGAAGCCGATGATCCCGTCGCCCGGCACCGGCGTGCAGCACTTCGCGAGCTTGACCCAGATGTCGTCAAGACCCTTGACGACCACGCCGGGGTCTCCCGACCGCGGCCTTCGGACCGGCGTCGTCGACGGGATCGTCGCCTCGGCGAGGTCCTCCTCGGCCCCGTCGGCACCACCCATCGCCGTGACCAGCTTGGAGACGATGCTGGCCGCCGAGACGTGGCCCTCGCCGACGGCGGCGTACAGGGCCGACACGTCGGCATAGCGCAGCTCCGTGGCCAGGCCGACCAGTGACTCGTGGCTCATCAGCCGCTGGATCGGAAGACCCTGCTTGCGCATCGCCTTGGCGATGTGGTCCTTGCCCTGCTCGATGGCCTCTTCGCGGCGCTCCTTCGAGAACCACTGCCGGATCTTGTTGCGCGCGCGAGGGCTCTTGACGAACGTCAGCCAGTCGCGGCTCGGCCCGGCGTCGGCGACCTTCGACGTGAAAACCTCTACGACGTCACCGTTCTCGAGCGGCGACTCCAGCGACACGAGGCGGCCGTTGACCCGAGCGCCCATGGTGCGGTGCCCCACCTCCGTGTGCACGGCGTAGGCGAAGTCGACGGGCGTCGAGTCGGCCGGGAGCGCCACCACGTCGCCCTTCGGCGTGAACACGTAGACCTCGCGGCCACCGATCTCGAAACGCAGGGAGTCGAGGAACTCGCCCGGGTCGGCGGTCTCGCGCTGCCAGTCGAGAAGCTGTCGCAGCCAAGCCATCTCGTTCGCGTTGGCGGTGTCGCCGGCCTCCGTCGACGCCCCCTTGTTGGCGGCGTCCTTGTACTTCCAGTGCGCGGCGACCCCCAGCTCCGCGCGACGGTGCATCAGGTGGGTGCGGATCTGGACTTCGACGGGCTTTCCGCTCGGCCCGATCACGGTCGTGTGCAGGGACTGGTACATGTTGAACTTGGGCATCGCGATGTAGTCCTTGAAGCGCCCCGGCACGGGGTTCCACCGTGCGTGCAGGGCGCCCAATACCGCGTAGCAGTCGCGGACGGTCTCGACCAGGACCCGAACGCCGACCAGGTCGTAGATGTCGGCGAAGTCGCGTCCCCTCACGATCATCTTCTGGTAGACGGAGTAGTAGTGCTTCGGCCGCCCCGTCACCGTCGCCTTGATCTTGGCGCCGCGAAGGTCCTCCCTGACGTGCTCCCGCACCAGGGCCAGGTACTCCTCGCGGGCCGGCGCACGGTCGGCGACCAGCCGCACGATCTCGTCGTACACACCGGGATACAGCGTGGCGAACGAGAGGTCCTCGAGCTCCCACTTGATCGTGTTCATGCCGAGCCGGTGCGCCAGCGGGGCGTAGATCTCCAGCGTCTCGCGCGCCTTGCGCTCGGCCGACGCCTGCGAGACGTACTTCCAGGTGCGGGCGTTGTGCAACCGGTCGGCCAGCTTGATCAGCAACACCCTGATGTCGCGGGCCATCGCGACGACCATCTTGCGGACGGTCTCTGCCTGCGCCGCGTCGCCGTAGGTCACCTTGTCGAGCTTCGTGACGCCGTCCACGAGCATCGCGACCTCGTCGCCGAAGTCCTTGCGCATCGCGTCGAGGCTGTAGCTCGTGTCCTCCACCGTGTCGTGCAGCAGGGCCGCCGCGAGGGTCGGCACCGTCATGCCGAGCTCGGCCAGGATCGTGGCGACCGCGACCGGGTGGGTGATGTACGGGTCGCCGCTCTTGCGGCGCTGCCCACGGTGAGCCTTCTCGGCCACCTCGTACGCGCGCTCGAGCATTCCCGTGTCCGACTTGGGGTGGTTGGCGCGCACGGAGCGGAGCAGGGGCTCCAGCACGGGGGACGTCGACCCGCTGCGGTTGCCGAACCGCGCGATCCTCGCCCGCAGACCGATCGGGCCGGTCTCGCCCGGCCGCAGGGTCGGGACAGCCAGGGGCAGGATGTCAGCACCCGTCGCCGCGCCCACCGGGGCATCGGCCTGAGTGTCGGCGCGGGCAGCGGCAGCGGATGGCCGCGGCGTGACGGACTCGACGCCCTCGCTCACCGACACCACCTCCCGCGCTAGACAACCAGTCTAGGCGCCAGGGCCATCAGTCCTGGTCAGGGCCTCACAGGACCGCGAACGACCGGACGTCGCGGCCGGGCAGGCGCTCTCGTCCCGACAGGAAGCCGAGCTCCAGCAGGAAGACCACGGCGACGACCTCGGCGCCGCCCGCCTCGACGAGCTCGCACGCCGCGGCCGCGGTGCCACCGGTGGCGAGCAGGTCGTCGACGACCACGACCCGCTGGCCCGGAGTGAAGGCGTCGGCATGTATCTCGATCTGGGCCGTCCCGTACTCCAGGGCGTAGGTGACGGACCGTGTGGTGGTGGGCAGCTTGCCGGCCTTGCGGACGGGGACGAACCCCACTCCGGCCGTCAGCGCGAGCGGAGCGCCCAGCACGAAGCCGCGCGCCTCCACTCCGGCCACGACGTCGATCTCGAGGTCGTCCAGCAGTGCGCTCATCCCCTCGACGGCGGCTCGCAGACCGGCCGGGTCGGCAAGGACCGGCGTGATGTCCTTGAAGAGGATTCCCGCAGTGGGGAAGTCAGGGACGTCACGGACGAGCGACAGCACCAGGTCACGCCGGGCCAGCTCGGCGGCGCCGAGCTCGTCCGGACCGGGCGCAACGGGCGCGCCGGCGCTCACGTCAGCGCTTCTTCTTGCGGTTGGCGCGCTTCGGCTGGTTGCGGGGCCCGGTCGGGCGTGCCGGGCCGGTCGATCGCCCGGCCACCGGGGCGGACGAGGACCCACCGGCACCGGCCGCGACGAGCTCGTCGGCGCCATCGTCGCTTCCGTTCGCCGCATCGGTGTCGTCAGAAGTGCTGCGGCTCTTGGCGTTTGCGGCCCGCGCCTTCGCCACGCGCGCTTCCTGCTGGACGATGGCGGGCTCGCGCTGACGCAGAAGGACCAGCAAGCCAGGCGCGATGAACACGGACGAGTACGCGCCCACGAAGACACCGATCAGCAGGGCCAGCGAGATGTCCTTGAGCGTGCCGGCCCCGAGCAGGAACGCACCGATGAAGAGGATCGAGGCGATCGGCAGAAGCGCGACGACCGTGGTGTTGATCGAGCGCACCAGGGTCTGGTTGACGGCGAGGTTGACGGCCTCGCCGTAGGTGCGACGAGCACTGCCCATCACGTGCGCGGTGTTCTCGCGCACCTTGTCGAAGACCACGACGGTGTCGTACAGCGAGTACCCGAGGATCGTCAGGAAGCCGATCACCGTCGCCGGGGTCACCTCGAACCCCGTGAGGGCGTACACGCCCGCGGTCACGGCCAGGTCGTGCAGAAGCGCGACCACTGCTGCGGCAGCCATCTGCCAGGCGCGGAAGTACAGAGCGATGACGAGCGCGACCAGAACCAGGAAGGTGACCAGGCCGGTGACAGCCTTCTTGGTGATGTCGGCGCCCCACGAGGCTCCGACGAACGACGAGGTGACCTTGGACGGTTCGACGCCGTACCCGGCGGCCAGCTCGTCGCGCAGCTGGTTGGTCTCGTCGTCACTGAGCCGCTCGGTCTGCACGCGGATGCCGTCGTTGCCGACGACAGAGACGCGCGGGCTCTCACCGGCAGGGAGGGCCTCGGTGACGATGTCGGTAGCGATGCTCTGGTCGGTGGTCGCGACGTCCTCCACCCGGAACTCGGAGCCACCGCGGAATTCGATCCCGGGGTTGATGCCCTTGAAGAACAGGATCAGCCCCGAGGCGACACACAGCACGATGCCGATGGCGAACCAGTACCGAGCCGTGCCGACGAAGTCGAACGAGCGCTTGCCGCTGTAGAGGTCGTTGCCGAACCGCGCGAAGCTGAAGGCCATCTCACTTCTCCTTCGAGACGCTGACGCGTCCCGCGTCGTCGGTGCCCTCGGACTCCGTGCCGCCTGCCTCGGTACCCGTCTCGGCAGGCCCGGCTGCCGCCGCAGCGGCGGCCGCCTTGCGCTCGGCGATCGTCATGCGGCCCTTCTTCGCGGCCTCCTCACGCTCCGCCGGGGGGCGTACCCGGCCACGGCCCGCGTAGGCCACCGGGCGCCCGAGCTGCTCCGCGCTGAAGCCTGAGAGCCGGTGGCCCTGGCCGAAGAACTTCGTTCTCGCGAGCACCTGCAGGATCGGGTGCGTGAACAGGAAGACAAGGACCAGGTCGATGACCGTTGTCAGGCCGAGGGTGAACGCGAAGCCGCGGACCCCGCCGACGGCGAGCACGTAGAGGACGACCGCTGCCAGCAGGTTGATGGCATCCGAGGCGATGATGGTGCGCCTGGCCCGGTTCCAGCCCGCCTCGACCGCGGCGACCAGGGTGCGCCCCTCGCGCACCTCGTCTCGGACGCGTTCGAAGTACACGATGAACGAGTCCGCCGTGATGCCGATCGCGACGATGAGGCCGGCGACCCCGGGCAGGCTCAGCCGGTAGCCCTGCGACCACGACAGCAGGGTGATCGTCAGGTAGGTGAGACCCGCCGCGATAAGCAGCGAGAAGACCGTGACCAGGCCCAGCCCGCGGTACTGGACCAGCGAGTAGAGGATCACGAGGCCCATCCCGATCAGGCCGGCGAGCAGTCCGCTCTCGAGCTGCTCGGAACCCAGCAGAGCCGAGATCTGCGCCTCGGTCTGGACCTCGAACGAGATCGGCAGCGCGCCGAACTTCAGCTGGTTGGCGAGCTTGGCTGCCGACTCCTGCGTGAAGCTGCCGGTGATCTCGGCCCGGCCGTCGGTGATCACCTGGTTGGTACGGGGAGCCGACACGACCAGTCCGTCGAGCACGATGGCGAACTGGTTCTGGGGCGGCTGCAGGGCGATCAGCCGCTCGGTGACCGCGCGGAACTGCTTGCCGCCGTCGCCGTCGAACTCGAGCTGCACGCCCCACTCACCCGTCGTGGCTCCTTGGCTGTTCTGCACCAGGCCTGACGAAGCGCTGTCGATGCGGGCGCCCTCCACCTCGACCGGCCCGAGGATGTACTTGGCCGCGCCGTCCTGCGAGCAGGTGACCAGGGGCTCGTCGGCCGCGTCCGCGAGTCCTCCGACGGTGTTCTCGGGGTCGGTGCAGTCGAGCGCGGTGAAGGCGGCGCCGATCTCTTCGGTGATCTGCGCGAGGTCGGACGGGTCCGTGGCCGAGGGTCCCGGAACCGGTGGCGCAGTGGCCGACGGGTCGACCGGGGCCGACGGGTCGACCGGGGCCGACGGGTCGACCGGGGGCGGGGTCACTGCCGGGGCGGTGGTGGCGGGGGCGGTTCCGGCGGCGAAGATCGGCGGCACGGCGCGGCCGTTGGTCGTGGCGCTCGTGGTCGGGGCCGGCGTCGTCGGGTTGTCCGTGGCCGACTCCGTCGGCGTCACTCCCTCGGTCGGCGTCACTCCCTCGGTCGGCGTCACTCCCTCGGTCGGCGTGGCCCCCTCGGTCGGCTCGCCGGACTCGGGGGGCGGCGCTCCCGCCTGCTCGACGAGCACAGGCCGGAACCGCATCTGAGCCGACTGGCTGACCAGCTCGCGCGCCTCGCGCTGCTCCTCCGGGTCGCCCGGCAGGTCGACGAGGATGTTCTGCCCACCCTGGCTGCTGACCTCGGCCTCGGAGACGCCGCTGGAGTTGACGCGCTGGCGGATGATCGCGATGGCGTCGTCGATGATCTGCTGGTCGACGCGCGCACCCTCCTCGTCGGGCCGCGGCTCGAGGATGATCTGCGTACCCCCGGCGAGGTCGAGGGCGAGGTTGGGGGTCCAGGCCGCCGACGCCCACTGAACGCCGGCGCCGAGAGCACCGGCCATCGCGACAACGAGCACGAGCAGGGTCAGCAGGGGGCGCTTCGAACGGGTGGAACCAGCCAAGGGAAGGTCTCTTCTCGAATCGGTGCGGACGGCCTAGGGCCCGTCAGCTCTACTGAGGTCAGCTCTTGCTGAGGTCGGGGCCGGATTTCCCGTCGGCCACGGGCTCAGCGGCCTCGGCGTCGAAGCCCCCGTCCGCCTCGTCGGCGGTCATGATCTTGCCGACTGCTGCCCTGTTCCAGCGCAGGCGAACCCCGGGCGCCACCTCGAGCACCATCTGATCGCCGTCGATCTCCACGACCTCCCCGTACAGGCCCGCGGTGGTCATCACGGTCTGGCCGACCGCCACGCGCGCTTGCTGCTCGGCAAAGGCCTTCTGGCGCTTGCGCTGCTGGAAGATCAGGAAGGCCAGTGGCAGCAGGATGATGAGCGGGAGCAGCAGGTCCATCGAGGAGTTCACGTTCCTTCCGCAGAGCCGTCGTCGGCTTCTGCACGGTGAGCCGACTCCGGGGACGTCCGGGCGGCATCTGACCACGGCTCACCCGTGTGTGGGTGTGCGGCCTGAGCGGAGTCTAGGCGAGGCTCCTGAGAGCGGACAATCTCCCCCACACCCGAACGCCGGGGCAAAGTCTCGGGTCACGTCTCCAGGTCACGTCTCGAGGTCCAGCCCCAGCTGCGCCGCCGCGCTGTGCTGAGGCGGCTGGAGGCCCAGGTGGCGCCAGCCGCTCGCGGTGGCGACCCGTCCGCGTGGTGTCCGTCCGATCAGCCCTTCCCGGACGAGGAAGGGCTCCGCCACGCTCTCCACGGTCTCGGGCTCCTCGCCGACTGCCACAGCCAGCGTCGACAGGCCGACCGGGCCGCCGCCGAAGCTGCGGCACAGGGCGGAGAGCACCGACCGGTCGAGCCGGTCGAGGCCTCGCTCGTCGACCTCGTAGACCTCGAGGGCGGCGCGAGCCGACGCCAGGTCGACCACACCGTTCCCCCGGACCTGTGCCCAGTCGCGCACCCGGCGCAGCAGCCGGTTGGCGACACGGGGCGTGCCGCGCGACCGTCCCGCGACCTCCCGGCCTCCCTCAGGGCTCAGCACCACGTCGAGCAGCCCGGCCGAGCGGGTCAGCACGGTCTCGAGCTCGTCGGCCGAGTAGAAGTCGAGGTGCGCCGTGAACCCGAAGCGGTCTCGCAGGGGTGCCGGCAGCAGCCCCGCACGGGTGGTCGCCCCGACCAGCGTGAACGGAGGCAGCTCGAGCGGGATGGCCGTCGCGCCAGGCCCCTTGCCGACGACGACGTCAACGCGGAAGTCCTCCATCGCCATGTAGAGCATCTCCTCGGCGGGGCGCGCCATCCGGTGGATCTCGTCGAGGAAGAGCACCTCGCCCTCCTCGAGCGAGGACAGCAGCGCGGCCAGGTCGCCGGCGTGCTGGATGGCGGGTCCCGAGGTGATGCGCATCGGCGAGCCCAGCTCGGACGCGACGATCATCGCCAGCGTGGTCTTGCCCAGGCCCGGCGGTCCAGAGAGCAGCAGGTGGTCGGGTACCGCGCCGCGGGCCGTGGCGGCCTGAAGCATCAGCGAGAGCTGGTCGCGGACGACGACCTGCCCGACGAACTCGTCCAACCGCCGCGGTCGCAGCGCCGCCTCTGCGGCGCGTTCGATGTGGTCGGCGCCGACAGCGACCATGCGGGTGCCGAGGTCCGGCTCGTCGTCGCGGCCGCGGTCGGGCAGCCGTTCCTCGCGTGCCTCGACCTCGACCGAGCCGTCGTCGTGCCGCGTCATGCCGTCCACGGCGTCAACCTCCTCATCAGCACACTTCCCATCAGCCCACTTCCCGTCAACACCGTTCCCATCAACCTCGGCCCAGCTGCCTGAGCGCGGCCCGCAGCAGGGTCGCGACGTCAGCACCGGGCTCGTCCGCGGTGACGACACCAACCGCAGCCTCGGCCTGCTTGGTGTTCCACCCGAGGCCGACGAGCGCCTGGACGACCGCAGGGGTTCGCCCACCGTTGGAGGCGGCGCTCTGGGCCGACACCGGCGTCGCCGCGCCCGTCCCAAGCCGGTCGGAGAGGTCGAGCACGATGCGCTGCGCCCCCTTGCGCCCGATGCCGGGCACCCGGCACAGAGCGGTGAGGTCTTCCTCGGCGACCGCGCGTCGCAACCCGTCGGGGGTGTGCACCGCGAGCATGGCGAGCGCCAGCCGTGGGCCGATGCCCGACACGGTCTGCACCGTCTCGAAGACGTCGCGCTCGTCGGCGTCGGTGAACCCGAACAGAGTCAGCGAGTCCTCGCGCACCACCAGGCTGGTCGCCAGCTCGCACTCGCTGCCGGTGCGCAGCCCGGCCAGCGTCGCCGGCGTCGCCTGCACGAGCATCCCCACACCACCGACCTCGACGACCGCGGCGTCGAGCCGCAGCGCCACCACCCGTCCCCGCACCGACGCGATCACGGCACTCCTCAGATCTGCTCTGTCGGGCCGCCCGTGAGGCCGCCCGGGCGAACACCTGTTCGACCGCTGCCACCGTATCCGGTCGTGGCGACGTCGCCCGGTAGCTCAGGCCCGGCGCGCCGCGCGCTGGGTGGGCGTGGTCCGTCCGCCCTCCTGTGCCTTTGCGGTCTGAGGGGTTCGGGCCACGCGAGCGGCCTCGGCCCAGGCCAGCTGGGCAGCCGTCGGAGGCGCCGTGACCAGGGGGTGATCGGCGGGCTGGTCGGCGGCCGGGGCGCCGCGCCAGAGGTGGCAGATCGCGAGGGCGAGGGCGTCGGCTGCGTCGGCCGGACGCGGGGCCGCGTCGAGGCCGAGGATGCGGACGACCATGGCGGCCACCTGCTCCTTGCCGGCTCGTCCCGACCCTGTGACCGCTGCCTTGACCTCGGTCGGCGTGTGCAGGGTGACCGGCACCCCTGCCCGTGCCCCCGCGAGCAACGCCACACCGCTCGCCTGCGCGGTGCCCATCACGCTCTGCACGTTGTGCTGGCTGAACACCCGCTCGACGGCCATCGCGTCAGGTCGGTGCAGCGCGATCGCCGCCTCGATGCCGTCGCAGACCGCCATCAGGCGGTCCGCCAACGGGGCGTTCACGGGAGTGCGCACGACCTCGACCGACACCAGCACGGCCCGCCGCCCGGGTCGGCCGTCCACGACCCCGATGCCGCAGCGTGTCAGGCCGGGGTCTACGCCGAGGACTCGCACGCCTCCACCCTCGCACCCGCTGCGCTGTGGCCCCCTGAGCGACACCCGTAGCCTGGCCGCCATGAGCGGGCACGCGGTGGTGACGCAGTCGATTCCCGCGCCCGCCGCGGACGTCTTCGACCTGGTCCACGACTACGAGCGGCGACTCGAGTGGGACACGTTGCTGCGCAGGGCGGAGGTGCTCGGCGACGACCCGCCCGGCCGTGACATCGAGACGGTCTGCACGGCGCGCTGGTTCCTCGGTGGCTACGCCTTCCGCACGCGGTACGTCACGTTCGAGCGGCCGACCCTGGCGGCGGTCACCCTGGTGCAGCCGGTCTTCGTGTTCGCGGCCTGGGCGGCCTCGATCCGGCACCGCGACGAGGGCGACCGGACGTCGACTGCCACCTACACGCTGACCTTCACCTGCCGTCCTCGCCCACTTGCGCCCGTCATCGAACCCCTGGCGCAGTGGGCGTTTCGCGTCGAGACCAGCCGTCGGCTACGTGCGTTGCGGGACCACTTCGGGGCCGTGCGCCCAGACCACGCGTGACATCCCGGTCAGGCGACCGCACACGGAGGCCATGAGCATCCGCCACACGGTCAGGGGCGTCGAGATCGAGGCGCGCCCCGTCGGCGCGGACGACCTCGCCGATCGGGTCGCCGAGGGCGCTGAGCGGTTCAGGTCGCTGCCTCTTCGGGTGGCACCGGACGACGTCGTCGAGGGCCGTCCTGTGCGCGACCCCTCCGATCTGGAACCCGTTGACGCAGAACGTGATTGGCTAGCGCGAATCGGGCTTGCCGGAATCTGAGTGACGCGGGCCAGCGAGCCCGAATGCACGGACCGGGTCAGCCGACCTCGGCCATGACCTCGTCCGACACGTCGAAGTTCGCGTACACGTTCTGCACGTCGTCGCTGTCTTCGAGGGCGTCGATGAGGCGGAAGATCTTGGCTGCGCCGTCCGCGTCGAGGTCGACCTGCGTGGCCGGCACGAACTGCGCCTCGGCCGAGTCGTAGTCGATCCCGGCGGCCTGCAGGGCGGTGCGGACGGCGACCAGGTCGGTGGCCTCGCTGACCACCTCGAACGACTCGCCGAGGTCGTTGACCTCCTCGGCGCCAGCCTCCAGGACGGCGGCCAGCACGTCGTCCTCGTCCAGACCCTCGGCCGGAACCATCACGACGCCCTTGCGCGTGAACAGGTACGCCACGCTGCCCGGGTCGGCCATCGTGCCGCCGTTGCGGGTGAACGCGACTCGCACGTCGGACGCTGCGCGGTTGCGGTTGTCGGTCAGGCACTCGACCAGCAGAGCGACGCCGTTCGGCCCGTAGCCCTCGTACATGATCGTCTGGTAGTCGGCGCCACCCGCGTCCTGCCCCGAACCGCGCTTGACGGCCCGGTCGATGTTGTCGTTCGGAACCGACGACTTCTTGGCCTTCTGGATCGCGTCGTAGAGGGTCGGGTTGCCCGCTGGGTCTCCCCCGCCGGTCCGGACGGCGACCTCGATGTTCTTGATCAGCTTGGCGAACATCTTGCCGCGCTTGGCGTCGACGACGGCCTTCTTGTGCTTCGTGGTCGCCCACTTGGAATGGCCGCTCATGCCTTCTGACCCCTCACGATCTCGACGAACAGCCCGTGCACCCGGTGGTCCCCCGTGACCTCCGGGTGGAACGACGTGGCAAGCAGTGGGCCCTGGCGAACGGCCACGATTCTACCTGCGGCCGGTCCGGTCCCCACGCGGGCGAGCACGGTGACGGAGTCGGCCGCCTCCTCGACCCAGGGAGCCCGGATGAACACCGCCCGGACCCGGTCGCCCGCTACACCCTCGAACTCGAGGTCCTCCTCGAACGAGTCGACCTGCCGTCCGAAGGCGTTGCGGCGGACGGTGACGTCGAGTCCGCCGAACGTCTGCTGGTCGGGTGGCGCGTCAAGGATGCGGTCGGCCAGCAGGATCATGCCCGCGCACGAGCCGTAGGCCGGCAGTCCGGCGCGCAGCGCGGCGACCAGCGGTTCGCGCACCTCGAACGCCCGCGCCAGCTTGTCCATCGTGGTCGACTCGCCACCGGGCAGGACAATCCCGTCCAAGCCTTCGATCTCGGACGGGCGGCGCACCGTGACCGGCCGCGCGCCGACGGCCTCCAGCACCCGCAGGTGCTCGCGGACGTCGCCCTGCAGGGCGAGGACGCCGACGGTGGGGGTGCTGTTCACGAGCCCAGAGGGTATGCGGGGCGCACGAGGGCGACGCGCCCGGCTGGGGGCTCCGGAGCAAGCCCTGGGTGCAGGGCGTGCGCGATCGCCTCGACGCCCTCGACGACCCTCGGGCCCGGACGGGTGACGAGCGCGCCGGCGTCGACCGCCCAGACCGCCGGCCCCTGCGGCAGCCGGCCAGTGAAGTCCCTCGCCTGGGCCACCGCGTCGTCGACGCCGAACCCGCACGGCGCGACCAGCACGACATCCACCTGCTGGCGCTCGACCTCGGCCCACGTGGTGGTGGTCGAGCGTGCGCCCGGGGCCGCCAACACGGGCTCGCCTCCGGCAGCCGTCACCAGATCGGGCACCCAGTGGCCGGCGACGAACGGCGGGTCGGTCCACTCGAGCACGAGAACCCGCGGACGAGTGCGGCCGTCCACCGACTCGGCCACTGTCGCGAGACGGGTCGAGAGTCGCTGTCGCAGAGCGGCTCCGGCTTCAGCAACGCCGAGTGCGGACCCGACGTCGGTGGCACCGTCGAGCACCTCGTCGAGCCGGTGTGGGTCGAGGGTGACCACGACGGACGGGCATCCCGTTGCCGCGAGGGCGCGGTCGACCTCGGACGCCGGGAGCGCGCAGACGCGGCACAGGTCCTGGGTGAGCACCACGTCCGGCGCGATGGCCGACATCGCCGCGTCGTCGAGGGAGTACAGCGGCAGGTCGTCCGCAACCCTGGACCGGACCAGGGCGTCGATCTCGCCCGGCGACAGTCCCGCTGTCTCGAGGCCGGTGACGACGACGCGGTGGTCGGCGCGAGCACCGGCGGGCTGGTCGCACTCGAACGTGACGCCCTGCAGGCGGTGCTGCTGACCCAGCGCGTAGACCCACTCGGTGGCGGAGGGCAGCAATGAGACGACGCCTGGCATGCACCCCACGGTAACTGTGAGCAACTGGGTGGCCTTCTTGAAAACCCACTCGGCCTCCTCCGATCGGGTTTAGCGTGAGCGCATTCGCCTCCGGAGACCACGTCGCGCTGTGACGGTCACGGAGTCGAACCGCGTCACCACACGGAGGCTCCCTTGCGTTTCCCTCACGTCGTCGTCGCCCTTGGCGCCACGGTCGGTCTGCTCACGGGCACTGCGCTGTCGGCTCAGGCCGCTGCCACACCCGTGGCAGCCGTTCGGCCCGCCGCATTGGCCGAGGCGAATGTGGCGCTCGCGCCGGGTGTGACCGCCTTCTACGAGATGAACGAGGCCTTCGGCACGACGGTGATGCACGACAGCGGCCCCAACGGGCTGAACGCCCCCGTCGACCCCACCGGCATCGACTCGGGCCAGGCCTACGACGGGGCGACCGGCTACAACTGGGCCTTCCGTCCGCCGGAGCAGGCGCCGCCATCACCCGAACGTGTCATCCAGATCCCCGACAACCTCCTGCTCGAGCCAGGGAACGGCCCGTTCACCATCGAGCTCCGGTACCGGTCGAAGGAGAAGTTCGGAAACATCACCCAGAAGGGTCAGGCCGCGTCGGTCGGGGGCCAGTGGAAGATCCAGTCGCCCGGAGGGATTCCGTCCTGCCTGTTCAAGGGGTCGGGCGGCCAGGTGGCGACCCAAGCCAAGTCAGCGCTCAACGACAACGCATGGCACAACCTCACCTGCGTGCTGACGTCCACAGGCGTCTCGATGTACGTCGACGGCGTCTACCAGAACCGCAAGAACGGCGCGACCGGGACGATCAACAACGGCATCCCGATGACCATCGGTGGCAAGATCAACTGCGACCAGGTCGAGGTCACCTGCGACTACTTCTCCGGTCAGATCGACTACCTCAAGCTCACCAAGGCGGCCAACCTGCTGCCGACTGCGAGCTTCACGAAGTCTTGCTACGGCCTGACCTGTGGGTTCGACTCCTCAGCGTCCGCCGACGCAGACGGCAGCCTGACGAGGTTCCTCTGGGACTTCGGCGACGGCCAGACCTCCGAGTCGGCGAACCCGTCCCACTCCTACGCGGCGCCAGGCACGTACAACGTCCGCCTGACCGTGACGGACAACCAGGCTGCCTCGGACAACGAGACCCAGCAGCTGACCGTCGAAGAGGCGCCACCGGTCGAGAGCCCGGTTGAGTTCGTCGACTCGGCGGTTGCCACCGGCAACAACACCAAGCCCACCGTGACCGTCCCGGCCGCGGCTGCGCCGGGGGACCGTCTCGTCATGGTCCTGGGGTACAACAACCTGGCCCGCACCGTGCTGACTCCCACCGGCGTCACTGGCTGGACCCGGCTCGACAGTGTCAGTGCCGGCTCGATGGGCTCGGTCGCCTGGACCAAGGTCGTGCAGCCAGGCGACCCGGGCACACCTGTCGTGACTCCCCTGAGCGGTTCCGCCAAGTACACGATCTCGCTGGCGTCGTACACGGGTGTCTTGGAGACACCCGGTGTTGCCTTCGCCCACGGGACGGACCTGTCGTTGACGGAAACCCGCTTCACTCCCGCCGTCTCCGCGCCCGCCGGTTCGTGGGTGGTGTCGTACTGGGCCGACAAGTCCAGCACGACGACCGCCTGGACTCCGGACGGCGCGGTGGCGACCCGCGAGACCGCGTGTGGTGCCGACGGGGGCCGCATCTGCAGTGCCCTCGCCGACTCGGGGACACCGCTCCCCCCTTCGAGCTACGGCAACATCCCGGCGACCACGAATGCGCCCTCGGACGCCGCGACCATGTGGTCGTTCGTGCTCGCACCGTCGACGGGCGAGCCGCCTGTCAACCAGCCTCCGACCGCTGACTTCTCGTCGTCGTGCGCGCTGCTGGACTGCGACTTCGACTCCTCTGACTCAGAGGACTCGGACGGCACCATCACGTCGTACCTGTGGGACTTCGGCGACGGAGAGACGTCGACACAGGCAAATCCGGCGCACACGTATGGAGCGGCAGGCACGTACGACGTCACGCTCACCGTCACAGACAACGACGGCGCGCCCGACACGGTGACGCAGAGCCTCGAGGTCGACGACGAGGTCGTCGAGAGCCCAGTGGACTACGTCGGCTCGGCGGTGACCGCGGGCAGCAACGCCACGCCGTCAGTCGTGGTACCGGCGAGTGCGGCGGTCGGCGACCGGCTGATCCTGGCGCTGAGTCTCAACAACACGACTCGCACCTTCACCGCTCCCAGCGGCGTCACGGGCTGGACCCAGATGGACAACCTGGTCGCCGACGACATGCGGACCGTCGTCTGGACCAAGGTGGTCCAGTCCGGCGACCCCGGGGCCACCGTCTCGGTGCCGCTCAGTGGTTCCGCGAAGTACACGGTGACCGTTGCGGCCTACACCGGCGTCGACACCTCGCCGCCGGTCTTCACCCGCGCCATCGACACCGCGAACCACGCAGCACGTGTCACGCCGGCCGTCACCGCTCCCGCGGGTGCCTGGGTCGTGTCGTACTGGGCCGACAAGTCCAGCACGACGACCTCCTGGACGACGCAGGCATCGGTGACGAGCCGTCGGACAGCATGCAACGCTGACGCCGGCCGGATCTGCAGCGCGTTCGCCGACTCCGGTGACGTGGTGCCCGCGGGCCCGAACGGCGGCATCACGGCGACCACCAACGCGCCATCGTCCAAGGCCACGACGTGGTCGATCGTGCTGGCACCCGCTCCCTGAGCCAGCTAGGGCGTTCTACGCGTCCGGGTCGGACCCCTCGCCGCCGGCGCCCTTCGACCACGCAGGGAGCTGCTGAAGGGCCCAGCGGTTGCCGTCCGGGTCGCTGAAGTAGACGAAGCGCCCCCAGGGCTGGTCGTCGACGTCACTGACCTCGACACCGCGACCCACGAGCTCGGCGTGGATCGCGTCCGCGTCCGCCACGACCATCTGCAGACCCTCGATCGAGCCTGGCTCCATCTGGCTCAGGCCCGTGCCGATCGCGATCGAGCACGCCGACCCGGGAGGGGTGAGCTGCACGAAGCGGATCTCCTCGCTCACCGCGTGGTCGAAGTCGGCGTTGAACCCCGCCTTGACGTAGAACTCCTTGGCCCGGTCGACATCGGTCACCGGGACACTGACCAGCTCCAGTTTCATCTCCATGACGGCGACCCTAGGGGGAGCAGAGGACACATGGCGTCCTCGACCCCGGGGAGTCGACGACCGTTACGGTCTGCCCGTGACGAACTCCGACCTGGCCCATCGTGCGGCCGCACTCGACGCCGCAGACCCGATAGCTCATGCACGACAGCGCTTCACGCTGCCCGAGGGCCTGGTGTACCTGGACGGCAACTCGCTCGGCGCCCTGCCGTCGTGCGTTCCTGATGCGGTGTCGGACGTGGTGCACCGGCAGTGGGGCACCGACCTCATCGCGTCGTGGAACACGCACGACTGGTGGGGGGCGCAGCAACGGGTCGGCGACGCTGTCGGCCGGCTGCTCGGTGCGGCACCGGGTCAGGTGCTCGTCGGTGACTCGACGTCGGTCAACCTGTTCAAGCTGCATGTCGCGGCCGCCCGGCTGCGGCCCGGACGGACGGTCCTCGTCACCGACCCCGCGTCGTTCCCGACGGACCTGTACGTGGCGGAGGGCGCAGCGCGCCTCGCCGGGCTCGAGGTCGTGCTGGCCTCACCGCCCGACGTGCCGGACCTTCTGGCCGAAAGGGGCGACGAGGTCGCGCTGGTGGCGCTGTCGCACGTCGACTACCGCACCGGTGAGCTGTGGGACCTGCCGTCCTTGACGCGTGCCGCCCACGACGTCGGCGCGCTCGCGCAGTGGGACCTGTGCCACAGCGCCGGGGTCCTCGCCATCGGGCTGGACGAGCACGACGTCGACCTCGCGGTCGGGTGCGGGTACAAGTACCTCAACGGCGGCCCCGGCGCGCCCGCCTTCGTGTACGTGGCGCGCCGCCACCAAGCCGACTTCGACCAGCCGCTGTCGGGGTGGCACGGGCATGCGGAGCCGTTCGCGATGGCGCCGACCTTCCGTCCGGCCGAAGGCATCGACCGTGTGCGAGTGGGCACGCCGCCCCTGCTGTCGATGCTTGCGCTCGAGGCGGCGCTGACCGCGTATGACGACATCTCGCCCGCTGCGGCTCGCGACAAGTCGGTGTCGCTCACCGGCTTCTTCCTCGAGTGCGTCTCCACCCTGGTGCCAGGCATCGCGGTCGGGACACCAACGGACTCCGCACGCCGCGGCTCTCAGGTCTCCCTCGCGCACCCCCAGGCCTATGGCATCGTGCAGGCGCTGATCGAGCGCGGGGTGGTCGGCGACTTCCGGGAGCCCCACTTCGTGCGCCTCGGTTTCGCGCCCCTGTACCTGTCCCACGCCGATGTCCTGACGGCCACCCAGCAGCTCGCCGGTGTGCTGGCCGAGGGTGAGCATCTCGACGACCGCTGGTCCGTCCGCGCGAACGTCACCTGATCCGCGTTTCGTGAGGCGACCCCGCGGAGGCCGACGTGTCGGACCCGGGGTCTAGGTTGAACGACCATGACCGAGATCGGGGCGCACGTGCGCGACGACGACCCGCTGGTGGCCGCTAAGGAGGTCGGGGCGGACCTCGTTCAGTTCTTCCTGACCGACCCGCAGGGCTACAAGGCACCGAAGCCGCGAGCTGACGCCGATGACATCCGCTCTTCCGGGGTCGGCGTCTACGTGCACGCTCCCTACCTGGTGAACGTGGCGTCGACGAACAACAAGATCCGCATCCCCTCGCGCAAGCTGCTGTTTCAGCACGCTACGGCTGCAGCCGATCTCGGTGCCCGCGGGCTGATCGTGCACGGTGGCCACGTCACCGCCGAAGCCGACGTCGAGGTGGGGATCGACAACTGGCGCAAGACCGTCGAGAGGCAGGCGGCCGATGGCGGGTACGCCCTACCGGTGCTGCTCGAGAACACCGCCGGTGGAGACCGGGCGATGGCACGCCGCTTCGACACCCTCGCCCGGCTGTGGGACGTGATCGGTCCCCACGACGTCGGCTTCTGCCTCGACACCTGCCACGCTCACGCGGGCGGCGAGGACCTGATCGACGTCGTCGCACGCGTCAAGGCGATCACCGGCCGCATCGACCTGGTGCACTGCAACAACAGCCGCGACGAGGCCGGCTCAGGCGCTGACCGACACGCCAACCTGCAGGACGGACGCATCGACCCCGAGGTGCTCCTGGCCATCATCCGTGAGGCCGGCGCACCCGTGATCTGCGAGACGCCGGCCGACGGCATGGCCGACGACATCGCCTTCCTGCGCGAGAACCTTTGACTACCAGCCCCGGTCGGCCAGGCGGTGCGGGACGGGGATCTCATCGACGTTGATGCCGACCATCGCCTCACCGAGTCCGCGAGAGACCTTGGCGACGACGTCGGGGTCGTCGTAGAAGGTGGTCGCCTTGACGATGGCCGCGGCGCGCTCGGCAGGGTTGCCCGCCTTGAAGATCCCGGAGCCCACGAAGACGCCCTCGGCGCCCAGCTGCATCATCATCGCCGCGTCGGCGGGGGTGGCGATGCCACCGGCCGTGAACAGGACGACGGGGAGCTTGCCGGCCGCGGCGACCTCGCGGACCAGCTCGTAGGGCGCCTGCAGCTCCTTGGCGGCGACGTACAGCTCGTCGGTCGCCAGCGTCCGCAGGCGGCTCAGCTCGGCGCGGATCGTGCGCATGTGGGTCACGGCGTTGGAGACGTCGCCCGTGCCCGCCTCACCCTTGGAGCGGATCATCGCCGCGCCCTCGGTGATGCGTCGCAGCGCCTCACCCAGGTTGGTTGCCCCGCAGACGAAGGGGACGGTGAACTCCCACTTGTCGATGTGGTTGGCGTAGTCGGCGGGGGTGAGCACCTCGGACTCGTCGACGTAGTCAACGCCGAGGGACTGCAGCACCTGCGCCTCGGCGAAGTGGCCGATGCGCGCCTTGGCCATCACCGGGATCGAGACGGCGGCGATGATGCCGTCGATCATGTCGGGGTCGCTCATCCGCGAGACGCCACCCTGCGCCCGGATGTCTGCGGGCACGCGCTCGAGCGCCATCACCGCGACCGCGCCGGCGTCCTCGGCGATCTTGGCCTGCTCGGCGGTGACGACGTCCATGATCACGCCGCCCTTGAGCATCTCGGCCATCCCCCGCTTCACGCGGGCGGTTCCCACGGCGTGCTCGGACTGCGGCGCGTCGGGGCGGGACAGGGGGCTGGACTGGCTGGACACGGGGCACCTCGGGGCAGGGAGAAGTGGTCCCCTCCAGGGTAGATCGTGCCGGGTGGTGCTCGGTCCACCGTCCCGGTCCGCGGTCGTCCGCTGACCCTCAGCTGACCCTCAGCTGACCCTCAGCTGACCCGCACCGTCTCCCGGGACGAGACGAGCACCACCCACACCGGGCCGGGCGCGAACGTGAGAGGCGTTCGGGCCGTCCTGGAGCCCGTCGTGAAGGTCGTCACTGCGCCCTCGGTGGGTCGACTCCAGCCCGCCGCGAACGACTGTCCGTCCCGCAGCACCGTGGCCGTGCCCGACCCGGTGACGGTGACCAGCGGCGACGGGGAGCCGTTCACGTCGCGCTGCCTGGACGCCACTACGTTCACCGTCTGAACCACGACCGTCGCAGCGCCGTGCCGCGTGCCGTCGGGGGCCACGTCCGGCCTGCCGTCGGTGGTCAGGAGCCACCGCTTCTCGCTCCGTGACCAGCCGAAGGCGATGCGGCTGGCCCGGTACTTCACGTCCACGCTCTTGGCCGACGTGCCACCGGCAGGGGTCGCTCCGAAGCGGAATCCCACGTCGGGCGGTGTCGCGCTTCCTCCGGCGCGAGCCACCAGCTCGGACGTGTCGCCGATGACGTTGTAGGGCGCGCGCCGGGAGCGGTCCCTGCGGTAGCCCTCTCCCGAGGTGTCGTTGCTCACCCGCTCGAAGTCGGCGGCCCGCAGCTCGGAGTTCGTCACTCGGCTCGCCCCGGAGTCGGCGAACGCCACGCCGGTCCAGCCGTCGAGGATGCGCCCGTCCGACTCGCGTGCGCTGCGCACGGGACCGACCTCGCTCGGCATCTGCGTGCAGAAGACCGCCAGGAGCCGGGTCAGCCCGCCCTCGACCGGTTCCACGTAGACCAGGTCCGCCGATGCGAGGCCGATGCGGGGCCGGGCGTCAGAGGTGTTGTCGATCTTCACCGCGAGGGCCGGGCCGTCGACGCCGGGCAACCCCGTCAGGAGAGAGGTCGGCGGGGGCGGAGGCGGAGGCGGAGGTGGCGCGGGACCGGCCGTCACCGGCGTCTCGTCGGCCGAGGACTCCTGAGGCTCGGGGTCCGACCCGCCGCACCCTGCTACCGCGACGGCCACGGCAAGCGCGACGCCCCACACCGTTCGGCTCGGCCGCACGCCGCCTCTGCTGGCACGCTGGGTCGTCACCTTGCGGGTGGTCACCTTGCGGGTCGTCACCTTGCGGACGGTACGCCCTGGCTGACGAGGATCCTTGGAGGCTCGTCGTCCATCTCGACCGTCTGGGGTATCGGGGCCCGCCCCTGCAGCCGCGCCATCCGCACGACCCTCTTGCGCCGCACCGCCTGAGCCTGCAGCACGGCGTCGTTGTGGAACCGGCGAGCCAGGCAGACGCGGTGGCACACAGCAGCCAGCGCGTCGAGGTGGTCGCCGGTCACTGCCGGGTGGTCCTCGGGCAGCTCGTCGAGGGTGGCCCGCAGCGCACGTGTGAGATCGCTTTCTGCTGCCTCGCGATCAGCGTCGTGCTCGTCCATGCGACTTCCCGAGAAGGGGTCGAGCGCGACCTGCGCGGCTCGTCCCTCGCCGGCCTCGATCGCCTGGACGGCCGCGCCGGCCACCAGCAGCGAGCTCGCCGGGTCGAGGACACCGCACCCGGCCAGCTCGGTCGCGGCCGTGGCCCTGCGCAGCAGCTGGTTGTCGAGTGCGGCCTGCGCCCCTTCCACCCGACGGTGCAACCGGTCGAGCCTGCTCGCGATGAAGAGCAGGTACCACCCGAGCAGCACGCCGATGACGAGGCCCAGCAGCGCCCACAGCTCCCAGCTCATCGCCGCCACCTCGACAGCAAGGACGCTCGCGCGCTGGGCAGGGTGACCGAACGAGCCTCGGGAGCGACCATCTCGTAGACGGTGAGGATCTGGGCTGCGACCGTCGACCAGTCGTAGCGCCGCACCCACACCGAGGCGCGGTCCACCATCGCCGCTCTGCCCGCCGGGTCGCGCAGGGTGGTGACCACCTGGTCGGCGAGCGCGGCGGAGTCACCCACCGGGAACAGGCTCCCGCACTGCCCGTGGTCGAGCACCCTCGCGAACGCGCCGAGGTCGCTGGCCACGACGGCGGCACCGGCACTCATCGCCTCGACCAGCACGATGCCGAAGCTCTCGCCGCCGGTGTGCGGGGCCACGTACACGTCGACGGAGGAGAGCAGCGAGGCCTTCTCCTCGTCGCTCACCTCGCCCAGGAACGTCACGGCTTCGGCATCGGCCCCGAAGCGCTCCCTCGCCTCGTCGACGTCGCCCCGACCGGCCACGAACAGCCGCACCCCGGGCACCTCCGCACGGATCCGCCCGAAGGCGTCGGCGAGCACCTGCAGCCCCTTGCGCTGCTCGTCGATGCGTCCGAGGAAAGCGAGCGTGGGCGAGTCGGGACCGCCGATCCACCGCTCGTCGGGAACAGCGCCGGCGAAGGTGTCACAGGCCACGCCGTTCGCGATGACGACGGCGTCGCCCCCCAGATGCTCGACCAGGGTGCGTCGGGCGTCCTCGCTGACGGCGATGCGCGCCAGGATCTTCTCCAGGGACGGCCTCATCAGCGGGTAAACCGCCTGCAGCGCACGCGATCTGGGGATCGAGGTGTGGAAGGTGGCGACCACCGGCTCGTCATCGACGGCCCAGAGTGCGATCAGCGCCAGGCTCGGGACCGTCGGCTCGTGCAGGTGCACCAGGTCGAACTGCCCGTCGGCGAGCCATCGCCGCACCCGGGCGGTCGTGACCGGCCCGAAGGTCAGCCGGGCCACCGACCCGTTGTAGGGCACCGGCAGCGCGCGTCCGGCCGACTGTACGTAGTGCGGGACAGGGGTGTCGTCGTCGGCGGGCGCGAGAACGCTGACGTCGTGACCGAGCCCGATCAGGTGCTCCGCGAGGTCACGGATGTGGAACTGGACGCCCCCAGGCACGTCGAGGGAGTAGGGGCAGACGATGCCGACCTTCATCGGGGAGCAGCCTTCTCCGTGCCCTTTTCCGGACGGGTCTCAGGTCGGGTTTCGGTGCGAGCCAGGCGGGCCGGGTCGAGGTCGGCCGAGAACACGGGCTGCAGCATGTGCCAGTCCTCCGGGTGTTCGGCGAGACCGGCGCCGATGACGTCGACGCAGGCCTGGGTGAGCGCGGCGATGCGCGCGTCGCGCGTAGGCAGGTCGGGCCGGGGCAGCGCGGGGTGGAACTTGATCACCACGCGGTGGCGGGACGGCAGCTCGGGCGCCGGCTCGTACCAGATGTTGACCGGGTGCAGGTTGGCGCCTGTCATCTCGGCGAGGGTGGCCGGACCCGCCGCCACGCGGGCCGGGTGCCCACACAGGTCGACCTCCAGCCCCGAGCGGCTCAGGTCGCGGTCCATCAGCAGAGGCACCAGCCGACCGTCCCGCAGACGACGCATCAGCGTCGTGAACACGCCGGGGTCGCCGAGTGGCAGCGCCTCGATGCCGATCGAGGTGCGGTACGCCATGAACGCATCGAAGACCTCGACGGGCTCGAGCCGTTCGGCGACGGTCGTCACCACGCACAGGTCGTACGCCGCCCAGGCCCCGGCGAGGTCCCAGTTGCCCTGGTGCGGCAGGGCAGCGACCACCCCGCGACCGGCGTCCAGCGCCTCCCGCACGGCGTCGTCGCCCTCGATCCGGACGCCCGCTCGCACCTCGTCGGCCGACCAGGAAGGAAGGCGGAACGAGTCGCACCAGTAGCGCAGGTACGAGGCCAGCCCGGCGCGTGACAGGTGCCGGAGCTCGACTGGTCCCAGGTCGGGACGCACGCGAGCCAGGTTCGCCTCCAGCCGTCGCACACCCGGGCCGCGCCGGCGCCAGATCTGGTCGGCGATGCGGGCGAAGAGGCCGTAGGCCACGCGAGCAGGCAGCAGTCGCACGACGCGCCACCCGAGCAGGTATGCCCATGCCGAGAGCTTGTGCCTCACGGCTCGACCTCCTGTTCGGTCTGGGCTTCACTCTGGGTATCACTCTCGGCCATCGCGGACTGCCGGCGCACCGTCAGCACCCGCTGGCACACGGTGACCACGCTGGCCAGGGCGAGCAGGCCCAGCACCACCGTGAGCACGACGGTCGGCGCCCCGACGCCGATGGCGAAGGTCGCCACCAGCACGACGAGCAGCCGGTCCGCCCGCTCGGCGATGCCGACGTTCGCGGTCAGGCCGAGGCCCTCCGCACGGGCCCGCGCATACGGCACGAGGGACCCCAGCACCAGGCACAGCAAGGCCAGCAGGGCACTCGGACGGTCGGCCCCGGCGCCCGTGAACCACACCACCAGCCCACCGAATACAGCGGCGTCGCCCACCCGGTCGCAGGTCGAGTCCAGGAACGCGCCCCAGGTCGCCGAGCGCTTCACACCACGCTCACGCAGCGCCCGCGCCATCAGCCCGTCGACGGAGTCGCTGAGCACGAAGACGGTCACCACCACAGTGCCCAGCCACAGGTCGCCGCGCGGGTAGAACCACAGGGCGGACCCCACCACGCCGACAGTGCCCAGGACGGTGACGGCGTCGGGGCCGACACCGAGGCGCAGCAGCAGGCTGGCCACAGGGGTGAGCAGCCGGGCGGCGAAGGCACGGGCGTAGCGGTTGAGCATGGCTCCCGGGCGGGGTCTTGGGTGAGCAACTGGCTGGCAACTGGGCGGCTCCGCCCGTGACCGGGGCGGGTCCGCCCGGCAGCAAGCCTAGTCGGCCGCTCAGCGCGTCCCGTTCCGGTTCTCCTTCGGCCTCTCCTTCGGCTCCGTCGGGCGTGACCGTTGCGCGAGGTCTGAAGGCGCGCCAGAGTGGGCCCCACCCGAGCCGCGCCGACGAAGGTGGATCGCCTGACGATGACTGGCCCGCAGACCGAGCAGGTTCGCAACATCGTGCTCGTCGGGCACACCGGCGCTGGGAAGACGACCCTGGTCGAGGCCCTCCTGGCCGAGACCGGCGCGATCCCGAGACCCGGGTCCGTGGCCGAAGGCACGACAGTCAGCGACCACGAGGACGTCGAGAAGCGGCTCGGCCGCTCGGTCTCGCTCACCGTCACCCACACCCACGTCGAGCACCCGGCGCAGCCGGGCACGAGGGTGCGCCTCACGCTCGTCGACACTCCTGGCCACCCCGACTTCGTCGGCGAGCTGCGGGCGGGGCTGCGTGCCGCCGACGCCGCTGTCTTCGTGGTCTCGGCCGTCGACGGGATCGACGGCGCCACCCGCCTCGCCTGGGACGAGTGCGCCGCCGTGGGCATGCCCCGGATCATCGTCGTCACCCACATCGACCTGCCCCGCGGTGACTTCGAGACGGTGCTGGAGATCTGCCAGCGGCTGTTCGGCCAGGAGACGGTGCAGCCGCTCTACCTGCCCCTGCTCGCGGACGACGACACCCCCGCCGGACTGATCGGCCTGCTGTCTTGGACGGTCTTCGACACGTCGTCGGGCCAGCTGGAGGCACGTCCGGCCGACCCCGAGCACATCGAGGCCGCCGGCGGGCGGCGCGACGCGCTGGTCGAGGGGATCATCGCCGAGTCGGAGGACGACGACCTGCTCGAGCGGTACTTGGCCGGCCAGCGGGTGTCCTACGACCAGCTCGTGAGCGATCTGGAGGCGGCCGTCGCCCGTGCCACCTTCTACCCGGTGCTGCCGTGCGTGCCGACCACCGGTCTGGGCATCCGCGAGCTCGTCGAGGTGCTCGTGCGAGGGCTCCCGGGGCCCGACGAGCACACCGTCCCCCGTGTCACCACCCCTGACGGGCACCCCCGCGGCGCCGTCACTGCCGACCCCGCCGGCCCTCTGGTCGCCGAGGTCGTCAAGACCACGAGTGACCCCTACGTCGGGCGCATCAGCCTGGTACGGGTCTTCTCGGGCACCCTGCACCCGAGCACGGAGGTCCACGTCAGCGGGCACCTCACCCCTAGCGGCACCGACATCCGCCCCGGTGCCGTGCCGCCAGGGCACGACATCGACGAGCGGGCGGCGGCGGTCTCGCTGCCGCAGGGTGGACAGTTCACCGCGGTGCCGCGTGCCGTGGCCGGTGACCTCGTCGCGGTCAGCAAGCTGATGCACGCCGAGACGGGCGACACCCTGTCGAGCCCACAGGACCCGGCACTGATGGAGCCGTGGATCCTGCCCGAACCCCTTCTGCCCGTGGCCATCTCGGCTCCATCCTCCGCGCAGGAGGACAAGCTGGTCCATGCCCTCATGAGGCTCCAGGCCGAGGACCCGACCGCCCGCGTCGTGGTCGACCCCGACACCGGCCAGCAGGTGCTCTGGTGCATGGGTGAGACCCACCTCGAGGTGCTCCTCGACCGGCTGGCCTCGCGAAGCGGCGTGCGGGCTGTGACGGCGCCTGTCAAGGTCGCCGTCCGCGAGACCGTCACGGGCGCCGGCGCAGGACACGGCCGCAACGTCAAGCAGAGTGGCGGGCACGGTCAGTACGCGGTGGTCGACGTGCAGGTCGAGCCACTGCCGCAGGGCAGCGGCATCGAGTTCGTGGACGAGGTGACGGGTGGCGCCGTCCCCCGCCAGTACATCGCCAGCGTCGAGAAGGGCGTCCGGGCACAGCTGGCCAAGGGAGTGAGAGCGGGGTACCCGCTCGTCGACGTCAGGGTCCGCCTCACCGGCGGCAAGGCCCACAGCGTCGACTCCTCGGACGCGGCGTTCGCCACGGCCGGCGCGCTCGCGGTCTCCGAGGCCGCCCAGAAGGCCGGCATCGCGTTCCTCGAGCCGATCGACGAGGTCACGGTGGAGATCGACGACGAGTTCGTCGGCTCGGTGATGGGCGACCTGTCCGGACGCCGTGCCCGGGTCACCGGCACGGAACCCGGCACGTCCGGCCGCACGACCGTGCACGCCGAGGTGCCCGCGTTCGAGCTGACCCGCTACGCCGTCGACCTGCGCGCGGTCGCCCACGGCACCGGCACGTTCACGCGCCGCTACGTCTCCCACGCCCCGGCGCCGCCGCACGTGTGCGACCGCCTCACCCAGGGCTGAGACTCACTCCGGCGGGGGCACCTCGTCAGTCGGGACGGGACCGAGCTCCGGGGTCTCGTTGCGGGGCAGGCGGACGACGAAGCGGGTGTCGCCCGGCTGTGAGTCGACGGTGAGCTCCCCGTGGTGTCGCTGGGCGATGATGCGGTACGAGATGTCCAGCCCGAGACCCGTGCCCCCGCCCACCCCCTTGGTGGTGAAGAAGGGCTCGAAGATCTTGCGCTGCAACGCTTTCGGGATGCCCGGACCGGTGTCGCCGAACTCCACGAAGGCGTCCGTGTCGGTGTGGCGGGTGCGGATCGTCAAGGTGCCGCCGTCGGGGCGCATCGCGTCGATGGCGTTGGCGATGACGTTCGTCCACACCTGGTTGAGCTCCCCGGCGTAGGCGGGCACGGCTGGAAGAGCGGGGTCGTAGTCGGTGACCACGCGCACACCTGCGTCGGAGATCTTGCGTCCCAGCATCGTCAGCGTGCTGTCGAGACCCTCACGCAGGTCGACGAACTGGTGCGCCGCGCGGTCGACCTGGGTGTACTGCTTCGCCGCGTGGACGAGTGCCGAGATGCGGCTCACCGCGTCCGAGATCTCGTTCATCAGCAGCTCGGTCTCCACCGCGTAGGTGAGCCAGCGGAGCCCGGTCTCCAGGTTGTCCGGCGGCATCACCTCGTGGAGGTTGTCCAGCAGGTCGGTGCGCACTCCCCCGCCGACGAGGATCGGCGCGAGGTCCCACGCGGTGGTGACGCCGTTGCGGTCGAGCCAGTCACTCACCTCGTCCTCCGCATCCGCTGCCTCCATCGGCGTCAGCTGGGGAGCCTTGGGGATGGCCTCGATCGCGCTCTCCTGCAAGCGCATCATGCCCTTGAGCGTGTCGGGGTCCAGGTTGGCCTTCGCCAGGTGGCCGAGCTTGTTGCGCATGGCCCCGACCCGCTCGCGCAGCGACTCGGTGGCGCTCACGGCGGCCGCCGCGGGGTTGTTCAGCTCGTGGGTCAGACCCGCAGAGAGACGACCCAGAGCCAGCAGCTGCTCACGGCGGCCCACGATCTCGTCGCTCGCCCGAATGCCGGCGAACAGCCCTTCGAGCAGGTGCATGGCCATCGGGAACCACGACCTGATCGCGTCGGCGAAGGTGTCGGCCTCGATCACGAGGTAGCTGACATCGGTGATCGCGACGAGGGTGCCGCGATAGGGCATGTCACGCTCGGCGGCGACATAGGCCTGCGTCGCACCCGAGTACACGCCGCGCTGGCTGCTGCGGTTCACCTCGATCTCTGCGCCCTGCACGTTGCGGCGCATGGAGATCGTGCCCTCGAGCAGCACGTAGAAGCAGGTGGCGGGATCACCCTCGTGGAAGATCGTCTCCCCCGCGCTCCAGTGCTGCACGCGCGAGTGGTCGGCGAGGAACTGCATCTGCTCGGCGTTCAGCGACTCGAACAGGAACAGCTCGGCCAGCTCATGAGGCGTGAGCCGCTCGACCGGCTCGTCCGCCGCGAGACCCGCGCTGTCGTCGTCGTGCTCAGCCACGAGGGTTCACCGCCCTTCCAAGTACCGGTGGACGAGGGAGATCGCCATGGCGCCCTCACCGACCGCCGATGCGACCCGCTTGACCGACTGCGACCGCACGTCGCCCGCCACGAACACACCAGGCACGCTGGCCTCGAGCAGCCCTGGGTCGCGGTCGAGGTCCCAGCCGGGCGGCCGCTTGCCCTCGACCAGCAGGTCGGTGCCCGTGAGCACGAAACCCGCTGCGTCGCGGGCGATCCGCTCCGGCAGCCAGCTCGTCAGCGGCGCGGCGCCGATGAATACGAACAGGTGGGACGTCGTCATCTCGGTCACCTCACCGGAGTCGTCGTCGCGCAGGGCCACGCACTCCAGGTGGCTGTCGCCGGTGCACCGGCCCACCGTGGTGCGCGTCCGCACCTCGATGTTGTCGGTGGACTCCACCTGCTCGACCAGGTACTGCGACATGCCACGGGCGAGGGAGTCCCCCCTGACCACGATCGTGACCTTCTTCGCGTAGCGGGAGAAGAACACAGCTGCCTGGCCGGCCGAGTTGGCACCCCCGACCACGACGACGTGCTTGTCGACGCATCCCTGTGCCTCGACAGCAGCCGAGCCGTAGTACACGCCACGACCGATCAGGTCCTCCACCCCCTCTGCTGCGAGGTTGCGGTAGGCCACTCCCGTCGCCAGCACCACCGCGTGGGCCGCGATCTCGCTGCCGTCGTCGAATCGCACCACCCGGCTCGGGCCCTCGACATCGAGAGCCGAAACCGCTCGTGCCGTGAGGATCTCGGCCCCGAACTTCACTGCCTGACGACGGGCGCGGTCGGTGAGCTGACCACCCGAGACCCCGTCGGGAAAGCCCAGGTAGTTCTCGATCCGTGAGCTCTGCCCGGCCTGCCCGCCGGTCGCCCGCTGCTCGACCAGCACCGTCCGCAGACCTTCGGACGCGGCATAGACGGCCGCTCCGAGCCCGGCCGGTCCGCCTCCCACGACGACAACGTCGTAGAAGTCTCTGTTCGCCGCGGTGTTCAGGCCGACCAGCTGCGCGAGCTCGGAGATGGACGGCGAACGCAGGACGGCCCCGTCCTCACCCACCACCACCGGTACGTCGGAGGGGTCGGCACCCGCGGCCTCGAGCAGCCGCTGCCCGTCGGGCTCGTCGACGGCGTACCACTTGTAGGGGACCTGGTTGCGAGCGAGGAAGTCGCGGGCCTCGAACGACGGACGCGACCATCGGTGGCCGATCACCTTGAACCCGCGCGCTGCGGCGTCAGGGCTCTCGCGCCAGGAGTCGATCATGGCGTCGACCACCGGGTAGAGCTTCTCGGCTGGCGGCTCCCACGGCTTGAGCAGGTAGTGGTCGACGTCGACGACGTTGATGGCGGCGATCGCCGCGTCGGTGTCTGCGTAGGCGGTCAGCAGGGCCCGGCGAGCCATCGGGAACAGGTCCATTGCCTGTTCGAGGAACTCGATGCCGTTCATGTCGGGCATCCGGTAGTCGGCCAGGAGGGCCGCCACCCGCTGGCCCCGGCGGCGAATCTCGCGCAGGGCCTCCAGCGCGTCGGGTCCTGACTCGGCACGGACGATCCGGAAGTGCTCGCCGTAGTGGCGCCGCAGGTCACGGGCGACGGCCCGCGAGACGGCGGGGTCGTCGTCCACCGTCATCAGCACCGGACGGGGTTCGTCGGTGCGGACGTCTGACACGTCCTCGGTCACCGCAGTACCAAGCGTCGAGCCGTCACGTTCATTCCTCTCGGTCGCCGACGGAACTGCCTGCCCACGCCGAGGCGATCCGCCGTCGGGTGTCCGAGAGCAGCTCGGGCAGCGCCTTCGTACGGGCCACGATCGGCAGGAAGTTCGAGTCGCCGTTCCACCGCGGCACGACGTGCTGGTGCAGGTGCGCGGCGATGCCCGCGCCGGCCACGGCCCCCTGGTTCAGGCCGAGGTTGAAGCCGTGCGGGGCTCCCACTGACCGGATCACGCGCACCGCGGCCTGCGTCATCTCAGCCAGCTCGACGGTCTCGGCGCCCGTCAGGTCGGTGTAGTCGGCGACGTGCCGGTACGGGCAGACGAGCACGTGGCCGGGGTTGTAGGGGTACAGGTTCAGCACCGCGTAGCAGTCCCGTCCGCGGGCCACGACCAGGCCGGTCTCGTCGTCGCTGTCGACGACCCGGCAGAACGGGCACTGGGGTCCGGCGCCGTCGTCGACCGGTTTGTCGGAGCCGTCACCGCCCGCGATGTAGACCATCCGGTGCGGGGTCCACAGGCGCTCGAAACCGTCAGGGCCGCCCGGGTGGGTCCGCTCGTCCTCGGGCTCGGAGTCCATCAGGCCATCGTCTCTCACGCCGGCCGCGTCGCCACAGCCAGCAGGTGAGCGCTCGCGCCGAGCAGCGCCGGCTCGGACTCGACCTGCCGCAGCAGCTCCAGCATCCGGGCGCGACGGCCAGGGTCCGCCAGCCTCTCGGTCGCCCCGGGCAGCCACGAGGCTGCCCCCTCGACAGCAACCAGTCGGTGCTCGGCCCACGACGCGTCCCGCAGCTCGCCCGCGAGCTCGTCGGGCGTGTGGAAGAAGGCCGTCGTGAACCAGTCCGGGTTGTTGCCGTCGTTGCGATGCTGCCCGTCGACCAGCGTGCGGTTGACGGCGGAGGAGAAGGCCGGGTCGTCGACGAAACCCCTGCACAGACCGTCGTGCAGTGATGCCCAGCGACTGATCGCAGCGGCGAGCAGCACACCTCCCAGGCGCAGGACGCGATGCGCCTCCCTCAGCGCCGTCAGACGGTCATCGCGATCGGTGAGGTGGTACAGCGGCCCGAGCAGCAGCACCACGTCCGCGTGCGCGTCGGGGAACGGCAGGGATCGGGCATCGCCCTCCCGCACCTCGAAAGCCCCTGGCCCCGACTGCGAGAGAGCGCGTGCCTGCTCCAGGTGCAGCGGCACCGGGTCGACGAGCACCACCTCGTAGCCGCGGGCCGACAGCCCACTGGCGTAGGTACCAGGTCCTCCCCCGACGTCCAGCACGCGACCGGGCGGGGCAGGCACCACGCGCTCGATCACATCGAGGGTGCGCACCAGCTCGAGGCTCGGCTCCGACCTGAGACGACCCAGCTCCAGCCCCAGCTCGTAGTGGGCGTGGAACGACTGTGACGGCAGAGGCTCGATCACACCTGGGCTCGGGTCGCGACCGCCTCGACGATCCGCGACACGGCCTCGTCCACCGGCACACCATTGTCCTGCCGGCCGTCGCGATACCGGAATGAGACAGCGCCAGCAGCGACGTCGTCGGCCCCGGCGATCAGCTGGAAGGGAACCTTCTGCTTGGTGTGATTGCGAATCTTCTTCTGCATGCGATCGTCCGAGCCATCGACCTCGGCTCGAATTCCCTTCTCTCGCAACAGCTTCACCACAGCGTGCAAGTGGTCGGCGAAGTCGTTGGCGACAGGGATGCCGACCACCTGCACCGGCGCGAGCCAGGGCGGGAAGGCCCCTGCGTAGTGCTCAGTGAGTACACCGAAGAACCGCTCGATGGACCCGAACAGCGCACGGTGGATCATGATCGGCCGCTGCCGCGAGCCGTCGGCCGCGGTGTACTCGAGCTTGAACAGGTCCGGCAGGTTGAAGTCGAGCTGCACGGTCGACATCTGCCACGTGCGGCCGATGGCGTCACGTGCCTGTACCGAGATCTTCGGCCCGTAGAAGGCCGCACCCCCTGGGTCCGGACGCAGCTCGAGTCCTGACTCCTGGCCGACCTCGGCAAGAATCTGCGTGGCTTCGTCCCAGATCGCGTCCGAGCCGACGGCCTTGTCGGGGTTCTTGGTCGAGAGCTCGAGGTAGAAGTCGACGAGCCCGTAGTCGGCCAGCAGGTTGAGCACGAACCGCAGGGTCTCGGCCAGTTCGTCCTTGAGCTGCTCACGGGTGCAGTAGATGTGGGCGTCGTCCATCGTCAGACCGCGCACCCGGGTCAGACCGTGCACGACACCTGACTTCTCGTACCGGTAGACGGTCCCGAACTCGAACAGGCGCAGAGGCAGCTCGCGGTACGACCGCCCCCGGGCCTGGAAGATCAGGTTGTGGAACGGACAGTTCATCGGTTTCAGGTAGTAGTCCTGGCCGGGCCTGACCACTTCCCCGTCAGCACCGGTGACGGCATCCATGTGCATCGGCGGGAACATGCCGTCGGCGTACCAGTCCAGGTGGCCGGAGGTCTCGAACAAGGTGGCCTTGGTGATGTGCGGCGAGTAGACGAACTCGTAGCCGGCCTCCTCGTGGCGACGCCGCGAGTAGTCCTCCATCTCGCGGCGGATGATGCCCCCGCGGGGGTGGAAAACCGCCAGCCCCGAACCGATCTCGTCGGGGAACGAGAACAGGTCGAGCTCGGCACCGAGTCGCCGGTGGTCGCGACGCTCGGCCTCGGCCAGCCGCTCCTTGTAGGCGACGAGCTCGTCCTTGGTCGGCCAGGCGGTGCCGTAGACGCGCTGCAACTGCGGGTTCTTCTCGTTGCCACGCCAGTAGGCGGCTGCCGTCCGGGTCAGGGCGAAGCCGTTGCCGATGAGTCGGGTGGTCGGCAGGTGAGGCCCGCGGCACAGGTCCTTCCACGCGACGGCTCCGTCGCGACGGAGGTTGTCGTAGATGGTGAGCTCGCCCGCGCCCACCTCGGCCCCGGCACCCTCGGCCACGTCAGCCGCGTCGCCAGCGCCCTTCAGCCCGATCAGCTCGCACTTGTACGGCTCGGCCGCCAGCTCGGTGCGCGCTTCGTCGTCGGAGACCACGCGCCGCGAGAACGACTGCCCCTCCTTGATGATGCGCTGCATCACCTTCTCGAGCCGCTTGGTGTCCTCCGGGGTGAACGGCTCCGCGACGTCGAAGTCGTAGTAGAAGCCGTCGGTCACGGGCGGGCCGATGCCGAGCCGGGCGTCGGGGAAGACCTCCTGCACGGCCTGCGCCAACACGTGCGCCGTCGAGTGCCGCAGCACCGCCAACCCGTCGTCCGAGCCGATCATGATGGGCTCCACCACGTCACCCTCGACGAGACCGTGGGCGAGGTCGCGCAGCTCTCCGTTCACCCGTGCGACCACGACTGCCTGCGGCCCGTGCTGAGCGCCGGCCTCGGCGTCGAAGATCGCCGCCCCAGCCGTCGTACCCGGCTCGACCGATCGCTCGCTCCCGGCGATGGATACGGTCATCTGGGCAGGCACAGGATTCTCCTCGAGTGTGTGGTCACCGGCGGCGGCTTGCCGCCTCGCCGATGCTATCGGCGCAGGCCCGGTGGGGGTCAGGCGGTTTCCGCGCTGCGGGCGAGCCGCTCGCCGGGCGGCGGCTGCTCGTCCAGAATCACGACCGGGTCACCGGCCCGCACCAGTCCCGGCCGAACCACGCCGGCGTAGACGCCGAGGCACCGCTTCGGGGTGCCCGTCACCTCCAGCACGACCTCTCCGACCCCGATGCGCAGGCCGACCCAGTCACGCTCTGCCCCAGGCCGTTCGAGGTCGACCACCAGGTTGGCGCGCGGGTCGGGGTCGCACCCCTCGGGGGCGTCCACGGCGGACTGCGCACCGGTGCTGACCAGGTGCACCGGCTCGACACCTGCACGTCGCCCGGCCGCTGAGGCGATTCGCACGGTGGTCACGGCCAGTCCCGACTGCGTAGCGCCCGCGACACCGCTCAGGGCCGCTTCGGCGTTCCCCCGCGTGACCAGGTCACCGTCGCCGACGTCGATGGTGAGCTCGCCATCGACCACGCTGACCGACACGTCTCTCAGCCATGGGGCGTCACGGCTCGACAGTGACTCGTCATCCTCGTCGAGCACGACCCACCTGCGGTCGTCGAGAAGTCCCGCCGGCCCGATCAGCACCTCGTCGAGCGGCTCGGCCGCCGCCGCCCGAAGGGGGTAGCGGGCCAGGCGTGCGACCCGTCCGACCACCTCACCCAGCCCCTGCTGCCCGTTCATGTCCTGCAGCCTACGTCGGACCGTCGGCGGTGCGCCCTCCCTGACGCCGGCCGCAGCCTTGGAGACGCCAAAGCCCCGTCCCATGGACGGGGCTGGTGCTGGGGCCGTGGAACAGGCCGCCGCGAGCCGAGACGTGTTGCTGGTGGGCGATACTGGGTTCGAACCAGTGACCTCCTCGGTGTGAACGAGGCGCTCTACCACTGAGCCAATCGCCCTTGGCGCGGCATCACCATACCCGATGCCAGAACGCGCACTCGACCGGCTTGGCGCCCGCGTCAGCCCTTCGGCTCGACGCCGGGCAGCTGGTTCAGGAAGTCGGTGGCGATGCCGGGGAACCAGGTCGGCACGTCGAGGACGACGAGGGTGCCCCAGGCTGCGAGTCCAACCAGCAGAAGGGTTCCCAGCCCCGAGACCCAGCGGATCCAGACCGGTTGGCGGTCGCTCCAGTGCTTGAGGTCGCGGAACTTGTCCTTGGCCCAGTGCAGCAGGCGGTGCGCCCACTCGAACTCGCTGGCGAGCACAGCGAGTCCGATCAGGAAGAGCGGGATGCCGCCGGGTCCGGGGAGCCAGCCGGTCAGGACAGCGATCACCATCAGTGCGACCCCGACCAGGCCGACGGCGAAGCGGTACAGCATCCGGGTCGTGGGATCGGCCTTGACCTTGCGACGCCAGGCCCAGCGGTCCTCGTGTGCATGCTGGGGCGTGCCGTCGTGGCGGGCGTGGTCCCTCGCGGAGGACGGCACCTTGTCGGGGGGACTCGATGGCATGGGACCGGACGGCGCAGCCGGCGCGTCTCGCGACGTCGAGCGTGTGTCCGTGCGGTCCATGTCCTCAGCCTAGGCGGAAGCTTGACGGACCGTGACCCGAACAGTGGGCCGGCACCGTGCGGCTGTGGCCACGGTCAGGGCCACGGTCACGCTGCGCAGTGTAGGTGCGCCATTGCTAGGGCAGACGGGTGATCCGTGTTCACACCGGCCCAACGAGTGCGGGACGCTCCGGGTCAAATCGCCCCGGGGGCCGAGCGCCAATCGGCGCAGCATGTTTCGCTAGACCCCACGGGGGTACCAACTTGTTGTGGGACCCCGCACATGGACCGCCCAGGAGGCATCTCGTGACACCCAGCCAACGCACCGTGGTTGCCGTGCCGATCGAGCTGCGGCTCAGGGTGCCGCAGCAGCAGGTGCTGCCGCTGCCGGTCCAGCTGCGGTACGGCTCCGACGACCCCTACGCGGTCAGCGTCGCGTTCCAGGGCCCCGACGAGGTGGTCACCTGGGTCTTCGCGCGCGACCTGCTGGCCGAGGGCCTGCTGGCGCCCGGTGGTGAGGGCGACGTCACCGTGCGTCCGGAGCCAGGGCCGAACGGTGAAGTGCTCATCATCGGCCTGGCCTCCCCCGACGGGCAGGCCGAGCTCGAGGCTGACGCCGACGACGTCCGCGACTTCCTCGCGCGGACCGAGCAGGTGCTGCCGCGCGGCCAGGAGCACACGGTCATCGACCTCGACGCCGAGCTCGCGCAGCTGCTGGCCGAGTCCTGACCCCTACGGGTCGATGTCCTCCGCGCTTCTGCGCGTGAACAGCTCGGCCGCCTGAGCCGCCAGACCACCTGTGTCAAGAGCTCTTTCGTCGACGCGGGCCAGCATCTGCACGTCACGCGTCGACGAGGTCAGCACCACCTGCGAGCACTCCCCCAGCACATCCATCGTCAGCGACTGCTCGCGGCAGGGCAGGCCCTCCGCCGCGCACCACTCGAGCATCAGCTGACGCGTGATGCCGGCGAGGCAGCCTGAGTCCAGCGGCGGGGTGAGGAGCTCGTCGCCCACCACCACCGCCACGTTCGAGCCCGTCCCCTCACACAGCTCGCCGCGAGTGTTCGCCAGCAGTGCCTCGCTGCCACCACGCTCCTTGGCGTACTGCAGGGCGATCACGTTCTCGGCGTACGACGTCGTCTTCAGGCCCGCGGTTGCCGCCTGCTCGTTGCGCGTCCACGGCACGCTGACCGCGGCGGGCGCCGCGACCCATGGCGCGGAGGGTGACGCGGCCACCACGAGCGTGCCGCGGTCGCCCGAGCGCTCCGACCCCAGAGGGCCGGGCCCACCCGTCCAGGTGATCCGAAGCCGCCCGAAGTCCATCGGCAGGGCCGCGACGACTGCCTCGACGGCGCCGCGCACCTCTTCGTCGTCGGGTGCCGGCAGGCCGAGCCCGGCGGCCGACCGTGCCAGCCGACGGAGGTGCCGTGTCAGGGCGAACGGGCCGGCCGCGGTGACCTTGCACGTCTCGAAGACCCCGTCGCCGACCGTGATCCCGTGGTCGAGAGCCGACACGGTCGCCGTCGACGGGTCACCCACCCGTCCGTCAACCCAGACCGCAAGTGGCGTGGACGTCGTAGTGCCGTTCATCCGTCCACCTTGCCATGACTACCTGCGGACGCCAGCGCCAGCAGGCGGGCCGCCTTGAGCTCGGTCTCCGCCCACTCCGCGTCCGGGTCACTGCCCCACGTGATGCCGGCCCCGGTACCGAACCTCAGCACTCCACCATCCGTCCCGTCGGCCCTTTCCGGCGTCCACCAGAAGGAACGGATCCCGACGGCAAGCTCGCCGTGGTTCCCCTCCACCCACCCCAGACCGCCGCAGTAGGGTCCGCGCGGCACCGGCTCCAGCGCCGAGATCGCCTGCAGCGCAGTGCTCTTCGGCGCGCCGGAGACAGACCCCGCGGGCGCTGTGGCTCCCAGCAGCCCTTCCCAGCCGACGCCGGTACGCAGGGTGCCGCGCACCGTCGACACGAGGTGCACGAGGCCCGGGTGGGCCTCCTCGCGCAGCAGGCCGTCGACCTCGACCGTGCCGGGCAGGCAGACCCGGCTCAGGTCGTTGCGCACGAGGTCGGTGATCATCACGTTCTCGGCGCGGTCCTTGTCGAGCAGCTCGCGAGCGGTGGGGGCCGTGCCCTTGATCGGGCCGGACGCGACCCTGTCACCGTCCCGGCGCAGGAAGAGCTCGGGGGACGCCGACACCACCCAGCCGGCGTCCGGTCCGTGGTCGACGACTCCCGCGTAGGGAGCGGGGTTGCCGGCGGCCAGGCGCGCGGCCAGCGCCCACGGGTCCGGTCGCTCGGCCGTCGGCGCGCTGAGGACTCGGCACAGGTTCACCTGGTAGACCTCGCCCTGGCGAACGAGCTCGCGGATCCGTCGGACGCCGTCGCAGTAGCGTTCTCGGTCGATCGAGGTCGACCACTCGGCGGCCCGCGGGCCCCGCCATCGGTCACGGGGCTGAGGCAGGGGCGTGCGCCGCCGGGTGGCGAAGCGGTCCGCCCGTCCGCCGCCCTCGAAGGGCTGGACCACCGCCCACCAGCCCTCGCGGTCCAGGGCACCGGGATCGACTGCGAGGTCGACGGTCTCGACGGTGTCCGTGGCCAGCACGCCGCCCCACCAGGCGCTGGCTCCGTGACTGGCCCCGTGACTGGCCCCTGGGGTCGAAGGCGCCGGCTCGGGCGTGGCGGCGGCAGGCACGGCGTGACGTTACCTGGCTGACGTGACCACCCCCATCGCGACGGCCCTGCGCGGGCAGCCGGCGTCACCCGTCCGGAAGCGCCACGGTTGTCAGCCGTTCGACGAGTCCACCACTCGCGAAGCCGTCGCCGACCGCGAGAACAGCGATGCTCAGCCCTCGCTCCGGCACGACGGACAGCGCACCGCTGTAGCCGTCCAGGTCGCTCACGTGACCGACGGCCTGGTGCCCGAACGACGTCGAGACGACCATCGTGCCGAGCCCGTAGCCGACTCTGGGCAGAAAGAGAACGTCAGGCTCTGCCGGGTCCGTCATCCGCGCGACCGACGAGTCCTCGAGCACGTGACCCCCGTAGAGCAGGTACCCCCACCGAGCGAGGGTCGGCGCGTCCCCTGCCATGCCGCCCGCGCCTCCCGAGAGGCTGGCCAACGAGCGGTAAGGCAGGTACCCGTCCGGAGGCGGCAGCTCGTGGTCGGACGCCGGCCGCGCGATCGGCGCGACCGGTTGCTGCTCGTCCTGAACGACCAGCCGCTCCAGCCCGGCCGGCTCCAGCAGGTCCGACGTGATCGCCTGGGCGAGCGAACCACCGGTGACCTCTTCGACGATGACCGAGAGCACCACGTAGCCGACGTCGGACAGCACGGGCTGTTGGGCGGGTGCGGCGGCCGGTCCGGCCAGCAGGTCGATGACGTCCCGTGCCTCCCAGTGCTGGGTAGTGTCGGCCGATGCACTAGCTGCCAGAACGGGTTCGTCACGGAACCCGGCTCGCATGCCGAGAGCCTGCTCCACGATGGCGGCGTCGCCGACAGCTGGGTGGTCCACGTACCGCGACAGCGGGGCCTCGAGGTCCAGCGTGCCCTCGGACGCGAGATGCAGGACCTCGGCGGCCACGAGGGTCTTCGTGATGCCGCCGATGGCCATCATCGAGTCGGGCTGCACCGCTTGACCGACGCCGTCCACCCCGGCCGATCCCGTCCACGTCCACTCATCGGTGACGACGGCGACGGCAATCCCCGGTGCCCCGCGACTCAGGCCGGGCACGCGTTGACCGGTGGCGACGACCTCGTCGAGCAGCTGCTGCAGGGCGATGGCGATCTGCGACGGTGCCGCATCCGTTCCGGGCTCGGGCATCAGCGGGGCCGGACTGGTCTGCACCGGTCGCCCGTCGCGCTGGTCATCGGGCTCCGTCGGGTCGCCGGTGCAGGAGGTCAGCAGCCCGACGACCACGAAGACCGCCGTCAGCGCACGGTTTCGGCTCATCGGCTCCTCGCGTGAGACGACAGCCGGGCCGGCAGGCGTCCCTGCGCGATCTTCCTCCGCGGCTCGCGCTGAGGCAACGAAGCACGACGGGGGCGCGTCGGAGCAGGTCAGGGGGCAGGTACCGTCCCCGTGTGCCACGTCCCCGCCTCGTTGCGAGCCTCATCGTGTGCGGGCTGCTGACGGCTGTGGCCGCCTGCTCGGACCCGTCCGTCCGAGAACCGGGTTCGAGCACTCCGAGCCCGTCGAGTGGCGCGAAGTCACCGACACCCAGCCCAATCCCCGACCCACCCGAGCCCGTGACCCTGGCCTTCGCCGGTGACGTCCACTTCTCCGGGCGGCTCGAGCCACTGCTGGCGGACGGGGACCCCGCAGAGGCCCTGGCCGCACTCCGCCCGACCCTCTCGGCGGCCGACGTGACGGTCGTCAACCTGGAGGCCGCCATCACCGAGCGCGGGTCGCCGGAGCCGAAGCAGTTCCACTTCCGGGTGCCCACCACGGCCCTCGACGCGCTCGCCGGGGCCGGGGTCGACGTCGTGAGCATGGCCAACAACCACGGGGTCGACTACGGCAAGGTCGGGCTCGACGACACGCTCGCCGCGGTCGCCGACGGTCCGGTCGGGATCGTCGGCATCGGGGCCGACGCAGCCCAGGCGTACGCGCCCGCCATCGTCGACGCCCGCGGCACCACGGTCGCCGTGCTCGCCGCGACCCAGGTGCCCGACCACACCGCCGCCGCGTGGAAGGCCGACGACGACGAGCCGGGCGTGGCGGTCTCCCGCGACCCCGACCGGCTCGTGGAAGCCGTCGAGGCAGCGGCGACCCAGGCCGACGTCGTCGTGGTGTACCTGCACTGGGGCACGGACTACACCGGCTGTCCCGACGCCCTGCAGCGATCGGTGACTCCCCGACTCGTCGACGCCGGCGCGGATGTGGTGGTGGGCGCGCACGCGCACCAGTTGCAGGGCATGGGCTGGTACTCGACGGACGCCGGCAACAGCGCCTACGTCGCCTACGGGCTGGGCAACTTCGTCTGGTGGCGGTCCAACGACGAGGTCTCGGTCACGACGGGCGTGCTGACCCTGACCCTCCCCGCACCGGCGGCGGACGGCCAGCCTCCTGCCAATGACGCAGCCGACTCGGGGACGGTGACGGCCGCGACGTGGACGCCGATGCGGATCGCGGACGACGGCGTCCCGGTGCTGCGCACGGGTGCGGACTCGGTGGCCGACACCGCCTCGTGGAACGAGATCCGGGACTGTGCCGGCCTCTCCGCGACGCCGCCGGGATGACTGGGGAACGCTCGCTCTCGGAGCCACGCCGCACACGGGTACCGGTTGGACTCCCCCGCGCGCACTCGGTTAGAGTTCCCGAGCACGCCACGCTCCTCGGAGCGCGGCATCGTGCGGACGTGGCTCAGTTGGTAGAGCATCACCTTGCCAAGGTGAGGGTCGCGGGTTCGAATCCCGTCGTCCGCTCGGAGGCACTGTCGAGACGGCAGCCTGTCTCGCGGTGGAGTGGCCGAGAGGCGAGGCAACGGCCTGCAAAGCCGTCTACACGGGTTCAAATCCCGTCTCCACCTCTCTGCACGGATCCACTGCGGTGCCGCGAGCACGGCAGGTGAAACACCGCACGGGCGATTGGCGCAGCGGTAGCGCGCTTCCCTGACACGGAAGAGGTCACTGGTTCGATCCCAGTATCGCCCACCAGCACCACAGGTCGGAGGCCTTCACCGCTTGTGCGGTGAGGGCCTTCTCGACGTTCGGGGCGGCGAGCCCGGTCCCAGCAAGAGCCGGCGGCCGACGGGGGTGAGCAGACACCGGGAGGCCATCCCGACGGTGTGCCCGAGCATGGCCACGTACCGGGCGGCCAAGAAGTCCAGTGGCCCCGTCGCCCACAGAGTCTCGACGTTGACCCAGGCCAGGTCGCGTGCCTTCTCGATCTTCCAGGCGCTGACCAGATGGACGAGCGGGTCCACCTCCTCATCCACGAGCTGCCCGATTTCGGTGAGGAAGGAACGCCGGATCTCCGACTCCACCTCGGCCAGCAGATCGTTGACCGCCTCGTAGTCCCGACGGACCGACCTGCGGCCAGGAGTGACGCCGCGGGACCTGCAGGTGGCCACCACAGCCAGCGGGAGGTCGTTCTCGATATGGGCGTTCATCCCCGCGAGGGCGTACTGGATCGGGAAGATGCCTCGGGTGTCGCGTTCCTCGAACAGCGGCGCCCACGCGGAGGGCACCTTGCCGCCCCCGACGCCCACGTCACACGCGGCGATCCACAGTCCGGCGAAGCGCACGTCGAGTTCCTGCATGAACTCCGGGTCCGCAAACGTCGTGCCCGTCTTCAGCTCGGCCGCGACTCGTTCGGTCACGCGCAGGTACATGGCGTTGAACACCGCCACACCGTCGCCGGGCGACAGGCCGCGCTGGATCTTCTTCAACCGGGCGACCACCCCTGCGACCGTGTTCGGCACCCGTGTCATTCGACGTCACCCGCCTCGTCGCGCCAACCCGCCCTCCGGCCCGACATTGCGCGGCCACCGGCCACCGAGCCTAACCGCCGACCACGCTAGTCGAAGGAAGCGCGCCGCTGCATCGCTCCGTCATGCTCTGGTCCGCCCGCGTCAAGAACGCGTCAGGAATCTCCACGACGGCGTCAGAACCCCGTCAAGGTGGACCGCAGGCGATCGCGGACGGCCAACAGTAATCGTCATGAGCATCTTGCTGACCGTCCCGAAGCGACTCCTCGTGGGACGCCCGCTTCGCAGCGAACGACTCGGCGACACCCTCCTCCCGAAGAAGCTCGCCCTCCCTGTGTTCTGCAGCGACCCGCTGTCGTCCAATGCCTATGCGACGGAGGAGATCCTGCTCATGCTGAGCATGGGTGGGCTGGCGCTGCTGTACCTGACCCCGTGGGTCGCCGCGGCCGTGGTCCTGCTGCTGGTCGTGGTCGTCGTGTCCTATCGGCAGACGTGTCGCGCATACCCGGACGGTGGGGGTGCCTACGCCGTCAGCCGAGCAAACCTCGGGCCCAACGCGGCACTGGTTGCTGCGAGCGCGCTGCTCGTCGACTACGTCCTCACCGTTGCGGTGTCCGTTGCCGCTGGGGTGGCCAACATCGTGTCCGCCTTCCCCGAGCTGGCCCCTCATGCCGTCGGCATCTCGCTGGGTTTCGTCGCTCTGCTCTCGGTGATGAACCTGCGTGGCACGAAGGAGTCCGGCACCGTCTTCGCGATCCCGACCTACGGGTTCCTCGTCACGGTCTTCCTGATGCTCGGCATGGGCGCCTTCCGGTCATTGACCGGTGATGCCCCGGTGGCGGAGTCGGCTTCGTTCGTGATCACGGAGGAACACGAGGTCAGCGGGCTGCTGCTGATCGCGCTGGTGCTGCGAGCGTTCTCGTCCGGCTGCACCGCCCTGACCGGGGTGGAGGCGGTCTCCAACGGCGTGCCCAGCTTCCGTCCGCCCAAGTCTCGCAATGCGGCAGCGACGCTGGCCATCATGGGTGGCCTCACGATCGCGATGTTCGTCGGCATCACGGCGCTTGCGCTGGTCGCGGACGTCCATGTGGCCCACGATCCTTCCCAGCTGGTGGGCGCTCCCGCCGACTACGTGCAGCGCACGGTCATCGCGCAGAACGCAGGCGCGGTCTTCGGTACGGGGTCGGTCATGTTCTTTGCCGTGCAAGGGTTTACGGCGGCCATCCTGATCCTGGCCGCGAACACCGCATACAACGGGTTCCCGATCCTGGCCTCGATCCTCAGCGCGGACGGTTACCTGCCGCGCCAGTTCCACCGTCGCGGTGACCGGCTCGTGTTCTCCAACGGAATCATCGTTCTCGCGGTGCTGGCCGGGGCCCTGATCTTTGCCTTCGACGCTTCCACCACCCGGCTGATCCAGCTGTACATCATCGGCGTCTTCGTGTCCTTCACCCTGAGCCAGTGGGGAATGGTCCGACACTGGACGACAGAGCTGGGCCGACCCGGTGACGACCCGCGGCGAGGGCAGATGTTGCGGGCACGCGCGATCAACGGGCTCGGCGCTGCCCTGACGGCGCTGGTCCTTGTGGTGGTGCTGCTGACGAAGTTCACTCACGGCGCCTACCTGGTCGTGATCGCGATGCCGACCTTGTTCATCCTGATGCGCGCGATCAAGCGCCACTACGACAAGGTCTCACTGGAGCTGCGACCGGCGGCCGGCGGCGCCACGCTCCCGAGTCGAGTGCATGCGGTGGTTCTGGTCTCCAGGCTGCACGCCCCCACCCTGCAGGCTCTGGCCTACGCCCGTGCCACCCGGCCGAGCAGCCTGACGGCAGTGACGTCGCAGACCTCCAGCGAAGAGACCCGGGCCCTCCAGCGCGAGTGGGCGGAGCGGGACATCCCGGTGAGTCTCGTGATCCTCGACTCCCCCTACCGCGACGTCACGGGGCCGGTCCTGGACTACATCGCAGGCGTCCGCCGCCGGAGTCCCCGAGATGTGGTCGCGGTGTTCATTCCGGAGTACGTCGTCGGGCACTGGTGGGAGCACCTCCTTCACAACCAGAGTGCGCTGCGGCTGAAGGCACGTCTGCTGTTCCGGTCGGGCGTCATGGTCACCAGCGTCCCGTGGCAGCTTCGCTCGGCTGACCGCAACGTTGCGCGTGACCATGCCACCGACACGCGTTCTCGTGTGACAGTTGGGAAGTGACCGAGGCAGACGCCAGGCGAGGGGCAGCGCTGCCGCAGCTGGGACGCGGCCTGACCCGGCGCCGGCGAGGGGGCGGTCTCCTGCTCGGGGTGGCTGCCCTGCCTGCCCTGACTGGTGTTCTCGTTGCGGTGCGGGGAGAGCTCGCGCTGGGCAGCGTGCTGCTGCTGTATCTGGTTGCCGTCGTGGCGATCTCGGTCGTCGGGGGCATCGTCGCCGGTTCGGCAGCCGCCGTCGCGTCCTTCCTGATGGCGAACTTCTTCCTTACCCCGCCGTTCCACACCTTCGTCGTCGAGGATCGAGACAGCGTCATCGCCCTGCTGGTGTTCCTCGGGGTCGCGGTCACCGTCAGCGTCCTCGTCGACGTCGCAGCGCGCCGGCAGGCGGCGGTGGTCCGCAGCGAGGCCGAGGGCGCTCTGCTCGCTCGACTCACTGCCGAACCCCTGGCCGGAAGCTCAGCCGAAGACGTTCTCGCGGAGGTCGCGACCACGTTCGGCCTCGACAGCGTCGTGCTGCTCGACCGGGAGGACTCACGTCAGACCGTCGTGGCCCGGGTCGGCCCGGTCACCGACTCGGCGCCGACTGTGAAGATCGAGGCCGGCGGACGTCGAATGCTCCACGGTCACGGGCGGCAGCTGTTCGCGGAAGACCGGCGCCTGCTCGGACGACTCGCACACGCCGCCAGTCGGGCAGTCGACGCGCGCGCTTTGGCCGGTGAGGCCTCGCGAGCCCGCGAGCTCGCCGAGGTCGACCGACTGCGCTCGGCACTGCTTGCCGCGGTCGGGCACGACCTACGGACTCCCCTCGCTGCCATCAAGGCGGCGGCGGCAACGCTGCACCAGCCGGACATCCACCTCGACGACGCTGAACGCGACGACCTGCTGACCACCATCGAGTCGGGAGCTGACCGACTCACGGACCTGATCGCGAACCTTCTCGACCTCAGCCGGCTGGAGGCGGGCGCCCTCAAAGTCGACCTGGAGCCCGTCTCCCTTGACGAGGTCGTCGGACGCATCCTCATCGACCGGCAGGCACACGCGGTGCAGAACCGGATCACGGACGACGAGGCCCGCGTGCTCGCCGACGCGGGTCTGCTCGAGCGCGTCCTGGCGAACCTCGTCGACAACGCCCGGAAGCACGCACCCGACGACTCTCCGGTCATCGTCGACGCACGCCGCGTGGATGACAGAGTGGTGATCTCGGTAGTGGACCGCGGACCCGGTGTCGCGGAAGGCGACTGGCAGCAGATGTTCGTCCCGTTCCAACGCCTGCACGACCATCGCAGCGACACCGGCATCGGCCTTGGACTGGCCATCGCTCGCGGGTTCACCGAGGCCATGGGCGGGACCCTCGAGCCGGCCCACACGCCCGGGGGCGGGCTCACGATGTCGCTCACTCTGCCTCGAGCACAAGGGGTTTCACCTGGCGGAGAGGGCGGCGACCGGTGAAGCGGGTCCTGGTCGTCGACGACGAATCCGGCCTCGCGCGTGCGCTTGCCATCAACCTGCGCGCACACGGCTTCACGTCCGAAGTGGCCGGCACCGGCGCTGAGGCCCTCGCCGCGGCCCGCGTCAACCCACCCGACCTCGTCATCCTGGATCTCGGGCTCCCCGACCTGGACGGCATCGACGTGGTCCGCGGCCTGCGAGCCTGGCTCCAGTCCCCCATCCTCGTTCTCTCCGCACGCCAGACGGAGGTCGAGAAGGTCGCCGCGCTCGACGCCGGCGCAGACGACTACGTGACCAAGCCCTTCGGCATGGACGAGCTCCTGGCCCGAGTGCGCGCCGCCCTTCGAAGAGGATCACCGAGCCCGGCGACCTCTCCGGTCGTTGAGACCGACTCGTTCACCATCGACATCGGCGCCCACCGTGTCACGGTCAACGGTCACGACTGCCGACTCACACCCACCGAGTGGCACCTGCTCGAGATCCTCGCGCGCCATCCCGGACAGCTCGTCACGGGGCGACAGCTGCTCCAGGAGGTCTGGGGTCCGTCTTACGGCACCGAGACCAACTACCTCCGGGTGTACGTGTCCCAGCTGCGCCGCAAGCTGGAGAAGGACCCAGCAGCCCCGCGGCACATCATCACGGAATCTGGAGTGGGATACCGGTTCGAGATCTGAACGAACAGGCAGTGGTCAGCCGCGGCGCAGCTGCGCCACCAGCGAAACCTGGCCGAGCGGGTCGTCGGCGGTCATCCAGTAGATGTGCTCGACGCCCAGTTCTGCAGCCTGGTCGATGTCGGCGGCAACCTGCTCGGGCGAACCGGTCAGGGGTCCGCGCTCGTCCTGCGGCTCGGCGGTGACGTTGCCGTTCACCTGGACCATCACCGGCAGGGTGTCGGGGTCGATGCCGGCGGCCTCGGCCGCCGCACGAAAGGCCTCGATGCTCGCGCGGGTCGTGTCCCAGTCGAAGATCACCGTGGTCAGCCCGCAACCGAGTCGTGCGGCGCGCTCGAGCGACGACGGTGAACCGGCGCCCACCACCAGGCGTGGGCCCCCTGGGCGGACCGGCTTCGGGCCGATGTCGGCTTCGGGGATCCGGTAAAAGCGGCCCTCGAAGTGCACCGGGTCGGGACCCCAGACGGCCCGCATGGCGAGGAGGTGCTCCTCGAAACCCGCGCCACGCCGCTTCCACGAGACGCCCGCGGCGTCGTACTCCTCCTTCATCCAGCCCTGGCCGATTCCTGCGATCAGCCGACCTCCGCTGAACCGGTCCAGCGTGGCCAGTCGGCGCGCGAGGATGACCGGGCTCTGGAACAGCGCGCCGAGCACGCTGGTGCCCAGGGCGATCCGGCTGGTTCGGGCCGCGACGTACGTGAGCGTCTCGACCGGGTCGTACACCGTGCCGAAGTCCTCGGGCGCATCCATCACCGGGCCGCCCGGGCCGCCCATCGCGATCGGCACGGTCGGCCGCATCAGCCGATCCCAGGACCACACCGAGTCCAACCCGACCCGCTCAGCCTCATCCCCGACCTGCGCGATGGCCTCGGGTGAGGCACCTCGACCCGCCACCGGAAGGTGCACACCCAGCTTGACCGACGTCATCTGTCTCCCTCTCGTCGTCTCGTGCCAGGTCAGACTTGCTCCGCCGCCGATGCTCATCGGTTGACGCGCAACAGCGAGCGGAAGGCGGCGACCACGACACCCTGTGAAAGGCTCCGAGCATGGGCGGATACTCGTGGAACCTGGACACCGAAGGCGTCGACTGGGAGGAGCTCTCCGAGCTCTACCGGATCGCCCCGTTGGGTGAGAAACCCCCGGCAGCACTGGCAACGGTGTTCTCCAACAGCATGTTCGTGTGCCTCGTGACAGAGAACGGACGTCTCGTGGGAGCCGGTCGCGCAATCGCCGACGGGCTCGACTGCGCGTACATCGCGGACGTCGCAGTACATCCCGACCACCAGGGGAAGGGCCTGGGAACCGGCGTGATCCGCGAGCTCGTCCGCCAGGCGGAAGGGCACAAGAAGATCCTCCTGTATGCGAACCCCGGAGCTGAGCCGTTCTACGTCAAGCTCGGGTTCCTGCGGATGAACACGGCCATGGCGATCTGGTCGGACCCGCAGCGGGCCATCGACTCCGGTGTGCTGAGCCCCTGATCCCTTCTCTCGGTGGCGATCACGCGCTCAGATGATCTCGACCGTCGCCGCCGCCGCCCCGCGGTCTACGAAGGAGTGGAGCCGGTGGGCCTCGTCGAGGACGGCTGCGGTTTCCGGGTCTGACAGCAGCCGGAACGGCTTGACGCGCAACGTGGACCCGTCCAGCTCCCAGACGCCGCGGACATAGCCGTCGACGAGGAAGCTCGGTAGCACCATGGCGCCGCCGGGCATGACCTCTCGGCGGTCGTCGTCGCTGATCACACGGGTGCGGTCCTTGTGGCCGAGCAGCACGTTGTCGAAGGCGGGCAGGAATCGCACCGGGACGGGCGAGTCCGCAGGCGCGAGCTCCCCTTCGGGCAGGTCGAAGAGCTCGCGTCCGTGCTCGTCACGCAGCACTCGAAGCTCGGAACGCATGTCGTCGAACACCTCTCGCAGCCGGGTCACGCCCGACCACGTCTGCGCGTCCATCACACCGGCAGGACCGAAGGCCGCGAGGTACCGGCGGACCATGGTCGCCAGCCGGCTCGCGGCATCCGCCTCGGCGGTCGGCTCGCCGTCCAGCCACGCCTCGGCGAGGGTCACCGAGATTCCACCGCGCGTGCCCCATCCGCCGAACGCCGCGGTCGCCGGCGCGTGCACGAGTGGCACCTGCAGCTCGACGATGCTCGCGAGGATGCGCCCGTCGTGCTCCGGATACGTCCCGGCGAGCGCCTGGGCCAGCTCCCGGCGCGGCACCGTACGCTCGCCCAGCAGTGCCCTTCCCTCGGACGTGAGACGTGCCAGGTCCACGCCGACGCTCTGCCTCGCGTAGTAGGCCCCGCGCGACTGGCGGTCGAGGGTCGGCTGCACGACCGCGCGCAGCCAGCGGAAGTCGTCACCAGCGACGAGGTGCTGGGTCACTCGCAGCGCGGTCGAGCGCACCACCGTCCGGTCGTCGAGCAGGGCGGTCAGCTGGTCGTGGCGGAAGCCCTCCACGCGCGTCCACAGGCCGACGTACGGCCAGTTGGGCTCCTGGGCCTGCAGCGCGACCAGGCGCCGGACGACCTCGATCGGCGGACGCGTGACGCGCTCGGTGAGGAACTGCCGTTGCAGGAGTGTGCGGTTCAGGACGTCCCGGGAGACGACGGCTGGTGTGGTCACCCCCGCATCATGCCGTCGCCCGCACCTCCGACGGGAGGCCGCCTCGTCAAACGGGGTCCAGCTCCCGCAGCTCGGCCGTCAGGATGGCGAGCTCCGCCTCCGGCTCGACGAGACCGACGACGGGCGGACGGCCGAAGTCCACCAGCATCGAGACGTACCGCTCGCCTGCAGGGGTGCGGTCGACGAGATACCGCCAGGTGGCGGCAGCCTCGCGCAGCCGCCTGGCCGCCAGGGCCCGGTCACCGCGGCCCGCAGCGATCAGCCCTTGCAGCCGCGCCATCTGCGGCGCCAGCGTGTCGGGCATGTCGCCCGGCCCGACGGGTTCGAGCACCACCGCACGCAGCTCCCGCTCGGCGTCGTCGAAACGCGAGAGGCGGGCCAGTGCCTCCGCTCGCGAGAGCCTCGACTGGGGCCTGCTGCCGCGGCTGCCCGCGGACAGTCCGTCGGCGAGCATCCGCTCCGCGGTCTCCGCGTCACCGAGAGTCAGAGCGAGCAGGCCGCGGTCGTGGCAGCTCGTCGCCACCAGGCTGGGGCTGTCGGCAGACTCGGCGACCTCGGCCTCCTCGTCGGAGGTGGTCAGCGCCTCCGCCACCCGCCCGAGTCGCGCGAGCACGTGTGCGCGGCCCGCGAGCAGGTCCACCTCGGAAGCGGGCAGCCCCTTGCCCCGCACCGCGGCGAGCCCACGCTCGGTGAACTCGAGTGCCCGGTCGAGGTCGCCGGCACACGTCGCCGCGGACGCGGCGTTCAGCCACGAGCCGTGCGACAGGTCGGCTCGGCCGGCGCGCTGGCTCGCCTCGGCGGCGGCGATCTGGGCCGGGTAGCTCTCCCTGAAGCGTCCGCGGCGCACGAGGGCGAGAGCGCGGGCGTGCCCGACGGTGTGGGTCAGCACGTCGCTCGCGCTCTGGCCGTCGAGCAGCCCTTGCAGGCGCGCGAGCAGGGCGTCTGCGGCCTCCGGATCACCCGCGACGGCCTCGGCCCATGCCCAGTGGGCGAGCGCCTCGAGCTTCGTCAGCTGCTGGTCGGCTGCGCTGTCAGGTGCAACGGCCTCGGGTGCAACGGCCTCGGGTGCAACGGCATCGAGCAGCTCGGTCGCGCGGCGTGCCGCGGCGAGCACTCGTCGGGGGTTGATCAGCACGCTGCGGTACCAGCGCGCCCTCCGCACCCACGCGCGGGCCAAGGCCTGCGGTTCGTCCGAGAGCCCTTCTGCCGCAATGGCGAAGTGATTGTCGGACGTGTCGGCGCGGCCCCGAAGTGCCTCGACCTCAGCCAGCTCGACCCTGAGTGCCGGGTCGTCGGGGGCGATCGCCACCGCGTCGGCGAGCGCGGCGGACGCGTCGTCAAGTGCGCCGACTGACCGTGCGTGGCCAGCGGCACGCGGCAGCTGGCCCAGCGCGAGGTCGTCACGACCCGACAGCCGCAGGTGGCGCGCCGCCTCCCCCGCGACGTGCGCCGCGGCCGACGACAGAGCGACGCCGACCGCCTCGTGGAGACCGGACCGCAGCGGCTCCGAGAGGTCGCGGTAGGCGGCGTCTCGCAGCAGGGCGTGCCGGTACCCGATGCGGCCCCGTGAGGTCGAGAACAGGGCACACTCGGCGACCAGCTCGGTCGCGTCGAGCGGCGACGCGATGGGGAGCGCCAGGATCTCGCGCCGGTCGAGGTCTCGCCCCGCGACGGCCAGCAGCTGCGCGAGCCGCAGGGCCTCGCCCTGCAGCTGAGCCAGGGCGCGGCGGACGACCGACCGCAGGCTGCCCGGGGGCTCGTCCTCGCCGCGACCGAGGGCAGCGGCCAGCTCGACGGCGAGCAGGGGGTTGCCGTTCGAGGCCGCCGCCACCCGGCTCGCGACCTCGTCGTCCAGCGGTGCGACGGCGCCGACCAGCTGGGCCGTGTCGTCTGCACCGAGTGGCCCGAGCACGATCTCGTCCGCCAGGCACTGTCGGGCCCGCAGTGCTGTGACAAGCTCGTCGACCTGTGCCCTGGGCGGGAGGGGACGGCGCGTCAGCACGACGAGCATCGGAAGCCGCGCGGCGCGCCGGCAGATGTAGGCGATCAGCTCCAGGCTCGCGGCGTCGGCGGCGTGCACGTCCTCGAAGACCAGCACGAGGGGACGTCGGGATGCCCACGTCAGCAGGCTGACGGTGCCTTCGAAGACCCGGGCGCGCTCCAGGCTCGGTGGCGAGCCGCTGGCGCGGGCGCGCGGCTCCCCCTGCGCCGCGAGATCTGGCGCGAGCGGTGCGAGCGCCGCGGGCCAGGTGGCGTCGTCCGGGGGCAGCCCGGTCGACATCGTGAGCTCGCCGATCAGCTCGGCCAGCACGCTCAGCGGCGCTGCGCCGGCGAGCGTCATCGCCGTGCACGACGCCGAGTGGTCGCCCAGTCGCTCGGCCTGTTGCTGCAGCTCCGTGACGAGGCGACTCTTGCCGATTCCCGGATCACCGGTCACGACCACCGCCGCAGCCGGCCCACGCCGCACCGACTGCCATGCGGCCACGAGCCGCGCCAGATCCTGCTCCCGGCCGACCAGCGGCCAGGGTGCCGCGGCGGTCGGCGGCAGCGCGGCGCGTTCCGGCGGGATCTCAGCCAGATCGAGCTCCACGTCGACGCGCTCGGCGTCCTGAGTACTCGGTACGAGATGCTCACGAACCTGGACCATCTGGGCGCGGTGCTCGTTCCTCGCGTCGATCACCCACTCGTCCTCGTACCCGGGAAGGAGCTCGCCGGTGCTTCCGAGGTCCGCCGCCTCCGCCCACTGCCCGGCGTCGACTCGATCCGCGAACTCGTTGAGGTCAACGCTCACCGGTGCGCCGGGCCGCAGGCCGATCTGGTCGCGTCCGATGTCCAGATAGTCCTCGATGGCACGGCCGAACGAAGCGCGCAGTGTCCACAGTGTGGTGCGCAGGCTGGCGTGCGCGCTGCTGTCGACGAGGTCAGGCCAAAACGTCGCTGCGACAGCACTTCTCGCGTGCAAGCCAGGATGAAAGGCGAACCAGGCGAACAGAGACGCCGCGCGTTGACTCACGGGTGGCTCTAGCTCCATGTCGTCCAGCGCCACCCGGAATCCCCCGAGCAACTGCACGCGCAGCACACATCAACGGTACTGCGGCACGGACGGGTTTGACCTGCCCTTCGTCGACTCCACCCCTTCCTCGCAATTCGCCGCGTTGTCGGGGTCGAACGGCGCTGCGGAGCCACGAGAGGTCGGCAAATCGGGAAGAGAGCGCGGCGGATCAGCGCTGGATGCCGCGCCGGCCCTCGATCTTGCGGCGCTCGCGCTGGCCGCGGTGGATCTCCCTCCACCGGCCTGCGCGCTGCGCTGCCACCCGGGCGTCGACCCGAGCCGCCTGGTACTCGAGCTCGCGCAAGAGCTTGCGGTACGACAACAGCCGGCGCTCGGGCAGCTCGCCTGCCTCCACGGCAGCAAGCACCGCGCACCCGGGCTCGACGACATGGGCACAGTCGTCGAAGCGGCACAGCGCCGCCAGGGCGTCGACCTCGGGAAACACCTCGTCGAGGTCCTCGGCACCGGCGAGGCCGACGCTGCGCATGCCCGGGGTGTCGAGCACCGCTCCCCCACCGGGCACGAGGTGCAGCTCCCTGGTGACCGTCGTGTGCCGGCCCTTGTTCATCGAGCCGAGAGGCTGGGTGCGCATGACCTCCTCGCCCACCAGGGCATTGAGCAGCGTCGACTTGCCGACGCCCGAGGCGCCCAGCAGAGCCACGGTGCGGCCTTGGGCGAGGGCCTCGCGCAGCGGGGTGAGGCCGTACCCGTCGTGGATCGAGACCGCCCACACGGGGCATCCCGGCGCGCACTCGGCGACCTCAGCCACCATCGCCTCGGCATCGAGCACGAGATCGGCTTTCGTCAGGACGACGGCCGGCTGGCCACCGGATGCCCACGCCAGGGCCAGCAGCCGCTCGATGCGGCCCGTGTCGGGATCGGGGTCGAGCCCTTCGACGACGCAGACGAGGTCGGCATTCGCCGCCAGCACCTGGCCGCGCGAGGACTTGCCGGTCTGGAGGCGTACCACCGCGGTCCGTCGCGGCAGTACCTCGACGAGGGTGGGCTCGACACCCGCGACCGGGTCGCCGAGGTCGACCAGGACCCAGTCGCCCGCCGCGGGGGTCTCGACCGGGTCGTCGTCGACCGCGCGCCGCAGGTCAGGCCCCCAGCCCACGGTCAGCGGGCCGTCGTCGAGCACGACCTCGCTCGCTCCGCGGTCCGCGCGCAGCACGCGCGCCGGGTGCAGGTTCTCGGGCGCGGCCGTCCGTGCCCAGTCGTCGTCCCAGCCAGCGTCGCGTAGGAGGCGGAGGGCCGGCCGGAGCATGGGGCGGGTGTCAGGGGTGCTGGTGTTCGTGGTGTTGCCGAGAGTGCTGGGGTCGTTCGTCACTGTGGTGCCCTTCGGGGGTGCACCGCGGTGCGGGGCGAGCGTCTGCTCAGCCCGTGGCGCGGTGCGGGTGGGTGGGGGTCTCCGTACGGAGGTGCACAGTCATCGCCCGTACCTCCTTCTCACCCGCACTGCCCAGGCCTGGTCATCGACACTGCCCGGCTCGTCCACGAGGCTAGGACGCCTCCTCGTGGTCGTCATCCGATTTACTCACCGTCACCGCCGCGGCGGCACCCTGCGGGTAGTTGCCTGAGTGCCGCTGCCACTGCTCGGCCTCGGTGTCGCGCACCGGCGTCAGCGGCGGCCCACCGCCCGCGGGCGGCTCGCCGGTCGGCTGCGACCGGGCCGGCCAGCGTGCGTCGACCGCAGAGTTCAGCGCTGCACCGATGAGCACGGCGATCGCCAGGAAGTACAGCCACAGCAACACGACGATCGGCGTGGTCAGAGGGCCGTAGATCGAGAAGTTGCGGGTGCCGGCCTCGCCAGTGCCCGAGAGGGAGATGGTGAGCACGAGCCGCAGCAGCGCACTGGCCAGGACCCAGATCACGAGAGCCAGCAGGGCGCCCGGCAGGTCTCGGCGCCACGGCGTCCGCAGTGGCGCGCTGACGTGGTAGAGGCTGGTCAGCAACGCGATGCCCAGCACCGTGACCACGGGCCAGTACAGAACCATCACCGGCTGCAGCGCCCCCGGCAGCACGCTGCGCAGGAGCGACGGGCCGACCAGCACCAGCGGCACCGTCACGGCACCGAGCACCAGCGTCATGCCGTACAGGCCGAACGACAGCATGCGCGTGCGAAAGATGCCACGGTGGCCACCTTGGCCGTACATGATCGAGATGGTGTCGATGTAGACGTTCATGGCGCGCGACCCCGACCACAGGGACAGCACGAAACCCAGTGAGATCAGGTCGATCCGGGGCGTGTCGATCGCGTCCTCGAGCGTGGGGATGATCACGCTGTTGACGACGTCCGACGTCAGGAACGGCGACAGGTAGTCGCGCAGCCCGTTCTTCAGCTGCAGCTCGGTGTCGGTGCCCAGCTCCGATCCCACCCAGGCTGCCGAAGCCGCGAGGCCCAGCACGAGCGGTGGCAGCGAGACCAGGGCGAAGAACCCGGCCTCAGCCGCCAGGCCGGTCACGCGGTAGCGCAGGCAGACCCGCAAGGTCTCGCGGGCGAGGTTCCAGGCGTGCCGGACGGGACGGTGCCGTGCCAGGGTCCTGGCCCGGCGGCGCAGCGCCGAGTCGGTGTGCGTCACCGCCCGCTCTTGCGCACCCGGCGTGGCCACGCACCACACGGTAGCCACGTCGGTGTCCCCCGGCCCGCTGCCCGCACCTCGGGACGGTTGCGGCGTCACTCACACGTCGGTCACAGGTCGGCGCGAGGGACGACTACCGTGTCCGGGTGTCGATCACGCACAGGGTGACCAACCAGGTCCCACCATCGACCGGGCCTGGCCCGTGGCTCGGTGACATCGCGCTGCGCGAGGCGGTCGACCGCTACGGCGCGTCTGCCCACACGGGTCGCCTGACCGAGCTCGGCGAGCTCGCCGGAGGCGCGAAGGCGCAGACGTGGGCCGAGCAGGCGGAGCGCCACCACCCGGTGCTGCGCACGCACGACGCCCGCGGCGAGCGCATCGACGAGGTCGAGTACCACCCGGCCTACCACCAGCTCATGCAGGTGGCCGTCGAGCACGGTCTCGGCGCATCGGCCTGGATCGCTCCGCGCGGGTCGGGGGCACACCTGGCCCGCTCGGCCGCCATCCACATCTGGGGCCAGACCGACGCGGGCCACCTCTGCCCGCTCTCGATGACCGGCGCGGCCGTGCCCGCCCTCCGTGTCGACACGTCGCTGGCCGACCTGTGGCTGCCGAGGTTGGCATCCACCGACTACGACTTCGGTCTGCGACCGGCGGCCGAGAAGGCGGGCTCCCTGGCCGGCATGGGGATGACCGAGAAGCAAGGCGGCTCAGACCTTTCCGGCACCAGCACCGTCGCCGTGCCCGTGCCCGCGGGACCACTGCAGGGCGGGCAGACGTACCGTCTGACCGGCCACAAGTGGTTCTGCTCGGCCCCGATGAGCGACCTCTTCTTCGTGCTGGCCCGCGCCGACGCGGGCCTGACCTGCTTCGTCGTACCGAGGGTGCTGGACGACGGACGCCGCAACACCTGGCGGCTGCAGCGGCTCAAGGACAAGCTCGGCAACCGGTCCAACGCCTCGAGCGAGGTGGAGCTGGACGGCACCTGGGCGGTGCGCCTCGGCGACGAGGGCGCAGGGGTCCGCACGATCCTCAACATGGTGGCCGCGACACGGCTCGACTGCGTGGTGATGTCGGCCGCCACGGTGCGATCGGGCCTGGTCGCGGCCGTCCACCACGCACGGCACCGTCGAGCCTTCGACGCGCTGCTGGTCGACAGCCCGCTGATGTCGAACGTGCTGGCCGACCTGGCCGTCGAGTCGGAGGCGGCGACCCTGCTGGGGATGCGGCTGGCCGCCGCCGCGGACGGCGCCTGGGCGGGCGACCAGACCGAGTCAGACTTCTCGAGGATCTCGGTGGCGGTCGGCAAGTACTGGGTCTGCAAGCGTGCGCCGACCCTGGTCGCCGAGGCGCTGGAGTGCCTGGGCGGAAACGGCTACGTCGAGGAGAACGGACTGGCACGGCTCTTCCGCGAGTCACCGCTGAACTCCATCTGGGAGGGCTCCGGCAGCGTGATCGCCCTCGACGTGCTGCGCGTGCTGCGCACGAACGAGGCGTCCGTCGACGCCCTGGTGACCGAGCTCGAGTCCGCGAAAGGCGCCTCGAAGCGCCTGGACGCGGCACTCGGCGAGGGCATCGCCACCCTGCGCGAGGCAGCACGCGAGGCGACGAAGGACCCCCAGTCGGTGGCGGGAGCGGCCAGGTGGGTCGTCGAGCGCCTCGCCGTCCTGCTGCAGGCATCGCTTCTGGCGCGCTACAGCCCGTCCATCGTCACCGACGCGTACGTCTCCACCCGCATAGAGCGCGGTGGTGGCCTCACGCTGGGTACCTTGCCGGTCGGCGAACGCACCACGCGTGCCATCGTTGACCGTGCCGTCTCGGCCTGACGTCACACGAACCAAGGAGCAGCACGTGCAGATCTGGCCCGGACGGCCGTACCCACTCGGCGCCACCTACGACGGCACGGGCACCAACTTCACCCTGGTCTCGGAGGTGGCCGACCTGGTCGAGCTGTGCCTCGTCGACGACGAGCTCAACGAGACCCGCATCGCCCTGACCGAGGTCGACGGTGGGGTCTGGCACGCGTACCTGCCCACCGTCGGGCCGGGCCAGCGCTACGGCTACCGCGTCCACGGCCCGTACGACCCCGACAGAGGCCAGCGGTGCAACCCGTCCAAGCTGCTGCTCGACCCGTACGCGAAGGCGATCGACGGCCAGATCGACAGTGACCCGTCCCTGTTCTCGTACCGGTTCAAGGACCCGACCAAGCGCAACGACGACGACAGCCTCGGGCACACGATGCTGTCGGTGGTCATCAACCCCTTCTTCGACTGGGGCAACGACCGAAGTCCCTTCCACGAGTACCACGAGACCGTCATCTACGAGGCCCACGTGCGGGGTCTGACGCAGACCCATCCCGGCATCCCGGACGAGGTGCGAGGCAGCTACGCCGCGATCGGCCACCCCGCGATGGTCGAGCACCTCACCGGGCTCGGTGTGACCGCGATCGAGCTGATGCCCGTGCACCAGTTCGTGCAGGACACGCACCTTCAGGAGAAGGGGCTCAACAACTACTGGGGCTACAACACGATCGGGTTCTTCGCCCCGCACAACGGCTACTCGTCGACCGGCACCCGCGGGCAGCAGGTCGGGGAGTTCAAGGGCATGGTCAAGGCCCTGCACGAGGCAGGCATCGAGGTCATCCTCGACGTGGTCTACAACCACACCGCCGAGGGCAACGAGCGCGGCCCGACGCTCTGCTTCCGCGGCATCGACAACGCCAGCTACTACCGCCTTGTCGACAGCGAGCCGGAGCACTACTACGACACCACGGGCACGGGCAACAGCCTGCTGATGCGCAATCCCCATGTGCTGCAGCTGATCATGGACTCTCTGCGGTACTGGGTGCTCGAGATGCACGTGGACGGGTTCCGCTTCGACCTGGCGGCCACCCTCGCCCGCCAGTTCCATGAAGTCGACCGGCTGAGTGCCTTCTTCGACCTCGTGCAGCAGGACCCGGTGGTCAGCCAGGTGAAGCTGATCGCGGAGCCGTGGGACCTCGGCGACGGTGGCTACCAGGTCGGCAACTTCCCACCCCTGTGGACCGAGTGGAACGGCAAGTACCGCGACACCGTCCGCGACTTCTGGCGTGGGGAGCCGGCCACCCTCGGGGAGTTCGCATCCCGGCTGACGGGATCGTCGGACCTGTACAAGGACGACGGACGGCGCCCGATCGCCAGCATCAACTTCATCACCGCCCACGACGGCTTCACGCTGCGAGACCTGGCCTCGTACAACGAGAAGCACAACGAGGCCAACGGCGAGGGCGGCAAGGACGGCGAGAGCCACAACCGGTCGTGGAACTGCGGCGTGGAGGGCGAAACGGACGACGCCGCGGTGCTCGAGCTGCGGGGCCGGCAGCAGCGCAACTTCCTCACGACCCTGCTGCTGAGCCAGGGCGTACCGATGATCGCCCACGGCGACGAGATCAGCCGAACTCAGCACGGCAACAACAACGTCTACTGCCAGGACAACGAGATCGCTTGGGTCGACTGGGATCTCGACGCGTCCAAGTCCGACCTGCTCGCGTTCACACGCCGAGTGCTGGCCCTGCGCATGGAGCATCCCGTCTTCCGCCGACGCCGGTTCTTCAAGGGCGACGCAAGCCACGGCGGCGAAAGCGAGCTCGGTGACATCGCGTGGTTCACACCCACCGGTCAGCACATGGGAGACGAGCACTGGACGAATGGGTACGCCCGGTCGGTGATGGTGTTCCTCAACGGTGACGCGATACCGGAGCCCGGGCCACGCGGGCAGCGCGTCGTCGACGACTCGTTCCTGGTGCTGTTCAACGCGCATCACGAGGTGATGGAGTTCACGCTGCCCGAGGCTGAGTACGGGGCGAGCTGGGAAGTGGTGATCGACACCGGCAGACGCACCGAGGAGGGCGCGAAGATCGCCGCCATGGAGTCGCTGCGCGCCGTCTCGCGCAGCACGATCGTGTTGCGGCGAGCCTGAGAGTGCAGGAACCGTCCGAGGAGCCGGTCGGCCAGCGCGAGCAGGTCGGCCAGCCTGAGCAGGTCGGCCAGCGCGAGCAGCAAGGGGCGCAGGCGCGGCGGCCGGCGCCCGGGCGCCCGGTGCCGGTGTCGACCTACCGAGTCCAGGTGCGAGCCGAGTTCGGGTTCGCCGACGTTGCTGCGCAGGCCTCATACCTCGACCGGCTGGGGGTCAGTCACGTCTACCTCTCGCCGGTGCTGGCGGCGACGCCCGGGTCGGCGCACGGGTACGACGTCGTCGACCACAGCCGGCTCTCCGACGACGCGGGCGGACGGGCGGCCTTCGACGCGATGAGCGACGTCCTGCGGCAGCACGGTCTGGGCGCGATCGCCGACGTCGTGCCGAACCACGTTGCCGTGCCCACGCCGGCGTACCTCAACGGCGAGCTGTGGTCGGTGTTGCGCGACGGGCCGGCCTCGCCGTTCGCGCACTGGTTCGACGTCGACTGGTTGACCGAGGACCACGCGCTGCTGATGCCCGTCCTGGGTGACCGTATCGGCGCCGTGCTGGCTCGCGGTGACATCACGCTCGACCGCGGTGGTGACCCGAGCGCCTCGGAGCCGGTGCTGCGCTACTTCGAGCACGTCTTCCCGGTGCGCCCCGGCACGGAGTCGCTGCCGCTGCACGAGATGGTCGACCGCCAGTGGTACCGGCTGGCGCACTGGAAGGTCGCGGACGAGGAGCTGAACTACCGGCGCTTCTTCGACGTCGACACGCTCGCCGCCGTGAGGGTCGAGGACCCCGACGTGTTCGAGGCGACCCACCGGCTCCTGCTCGACCTGATCGGCCAGGGCCGTCTCGACGGCCTGAGGATCGACCACCCCGACGGCCTGGCCGACCCGCGCGGCTACCTGCGCCGGCTGGCGGAGGCGACCGGCGGGTCGTGGGTCGTGGTCGAGAAGATCCTCGAGGGCGACGAGACGCTGCCGCCCGACTGGCCCTGCGCGGGCACCACCGGCTACGACGCGCTGATGCGAGTCGGCGGCCTCTTCGTCGACCCGTCCGGGGCGGGTCCGATGACGGCGCTGTGGAACCGGATGGCGTCCGAGAGCCGCGACTTCGCCACCGCTCCAACCGATCTCGCATCTGAGGTCGAGCACGCGAAGCGCACGCTGGTGGCGGGCTCCCTGTACGCGGAGGTGCACCGCCTGGTCGAGCTGCTCGCGCAGGTGACGCACGCCGACGTGCGGCTGCGCGACCACACCCGGCGGGCATTCTCGGATGTCGTGGTCGAGCTGCTCGTCGCCTTCGAGCGGTACCGGGCGTACGTCGTGCCCGGTGAGCCTGCCCCGCCGGAGCAGGTCGCCGTGCTCGAGCACGCGGTCGAGCTGGCACGCCACCGGCTGGCGGACGACCGGCACGACACGCTCGAGCTGGTGCGCGACCTGCTGCTGGGCCGGGAGGCAGGGAGCGCCGGCCGGCTCGACGAGCGTGCCCGAGCAGAGCTGGTCGTCCGGTTCCAGCAGACGTGCGGCCCTGTGATGGCCAAGGGTGTCGAGGACACCGCCTTCTACCGGTGGAACCGGCTGGCGTCGCTGAACGAGGTGGGCGGCAACCCGGACCGTTTCGGGATCCCGACCGAAGAGTTCCATGCCTGGTGCGAGCGGCTGCTGCGGCAGTGGCCGACGTCGATGACGACCCTGTCGACCCACGACACCAAGCGCGCCGAGGACACCCGAGCACGTCTCGCCGTGCTGTCTCAGGTGCCGACTGCCTGGGAGGCCGCGGTCACGGAGCTCGAGGCGGAGGCCGCGCCGCTGGCGGGGCGTCGCGTCGACGCCCCGACCCGGTACCTGCTGTGGCAGACCCTGGTGGCCACGTACGACCTGGGGGGCAACGCACCGATCAGCCAGGCCCGGCTGCACGAGTACCTGACGAAAGCTGTGCGCGAGGCCAAGGTGCACACCACGTGGCACGACCCAGACACCCAGTACGAGGAGCAGGTGCTCGGGCTCGCGTCCGCAGTCGTCGAGAGGGACACCCTGATGTCGTCGCTGCGAGCCTTCGTGACCTCGATCCAGCCCACCGCGAGGGTCTCGGTGCTGGGCCAGAAGCTGGTGCAGCTGACGATGCCCGGGGTGCCTGACGTCTACCAGGGCACCGAGCTCGAGGAGACGTCGCTGGTCGACCCCGACAACCGCCGGGCTGTGGACTACGCCGAGCGGTCAGAGCGGTTGGCTCGGCTCGACGAGGGCACCGCGCCTCGTGACCTGGACGACGAGAAGATGCTCGTGACGTCGCGGGCCTTGCGGCTGAGGCGTGAACGACCCGAGGTGTTCGTGGGCGAGAACGCCACGTACGCACCGCTTCCCACCACCACCGGGCATCTGGTCGCCTTCGCCCGAGGCGACGCCGACGGCGCGTCCGTCGTGACTCTGGCGACACGCCTGCCCGTCGAGCTGGAGCGCCTCGGAGGCTGGGGAGAGCACACGGTCGCCCTTCCTGCGGGAACCTGGACGGACCGGCTGACCGGACGCGAGATCGGCTCCGGGACCGTGGCCGTCGCGGGCGTGCTGGACCGGTACCCGGTGGCGCTACTCGTCCGCGGCTGACGTGTGTCGCTCGGCGAGCAGAGCCACGAGGCGCGCGACGAGGTCGTACGGAATCGGCTCTCGGAGTGGGAACTTCACCGTTCCCTTGTCTCCTGCGTACGACGCCATGTCGCGCTCGAATGCCGCGTCGCCGCTCGCCATCGGGTAGATGCTGACGTGGTGCTTCCACCCCGCGAAGTGCACGAGGGACTTGCCGTCCAACGTCATGGTGGGCATGTCGTACTTGATCGTCTCGCCGGCCGTGGGCACCACGTCCAGGATCGTCTGTCTGATCCTCTCGAGGACGACCTGCACGTCCTCGGGAAAGCTCTTGATGTAGTCGTCGACGGTCGCGTGCTTGCCCGCCATCAGCTGCTCGCCAGCCGCGCCTTCTCGGCCTCGACGTCGAAATCGGCTGTCGGCCACTGGGGGTCGATGGCAGCGAGGTGGTCGAGCAGCAGCTGCTGCACGGCCCACCGGGCGTACCACTTGTGGTCGGCCGGCACGACGTACCAGGGCGCAGCCTCGACCGAGGTACGGGTCAGGGCGACCTGGTACGCCTCGGCGTAGTCGTCCCACAGAAGGCGCTCGTCGACGTCGCGCGGGTTGTACTTCCAGTGCTTGTCGGGACGGTCGAGCCGCTCAGCCAGCCGGCCACGCTGCTCGTCCTTCGAGATGTGCAGCATCACCTTCACGACCGTGGTGCCCTTGGCCGCCAACGACTTCTCGAACGCGTTGATCGTCGCGTAGCGGCGCTGCCAGGTGGCCCGGGGCGCGAGCCCGCGCACCCGGACCACGAGCACGTCCTCGTAGTGCGAGCGGTCGAAGACGCCGATCTGGCCGGCCGCCGGCAGCGCCCGACGAATCCGCCAGAGGAAGCCCTTGGATCGCTCCTCGACTGTGGGCGCCTTGAACGCCGTCATGGCCACGCCCTGCGGGTCCACCGCGCCGAGCACGTGCCGCAGGATGCCGCCCTTGCCGGACGTGTCCATGCCCTGGAGCACCAGCAAGAGCGAGCGACGGTCGCCGCTACGACCCTGTGCGAAGAGCCGCTCCTGCAGCTCGGAGAGCTCGGCAACGCCACGCTCCAGCGCCTTCTGCCCCTTCTTCTTGCCACCGTCGAAACCCGGTGTGGCCCGCGGGTCCACACGTTCGAGGCGGAACCCGGGGCCGACGCGCAGCGCCTCGCCCAGGTGATGCACCGGAGCCGACGACGGGATCGTGTCTCCTGCCTCGACGGTCGCGGCTACCTCGCTCGCCCGCACGGCCTCCTCAGCGGAGGCCTGGGCGATCTCCTTGGCGCGCGCGGCGTCCTTCGCCAACGCGGTCGCCTCGGCTGTCGCGGCGACGGCCTCGGCGACCTTCGTCCGTGCGGTGGCGCGTGCCTTGTTCGGGTCCTTGGCCCTGGTCATCTTGGCGGCCTTGGTCACTGTCTTGGTCGCTGCCTTGGTCGACTTGGTCGCTGTCTTGGCCTTGGTCGTTGCCTTGGCCTTGCTCTGGGACGTGCTCTTGCCAGCCATCCCGGAACCCTAGTGCGGCAGGACCCTGACCCGCTGCCCACGATGCCTCCCTGTCACGCTGTCACCCCCTGTCCCGTCAGTCGTCCGGAGGTGTGGTGTGCCCACTGATGACGACGAAGCCGCCCGCGTGTTCGACGAGCAGCGAGGCCGACTCCTGGGTGTTGCCTACCGCCTGACGAGTAGCTGGGCCGACGCCGAAGACGTGGTCTCGACGGCGTGGCTGCGATGGCGGGAGCATGCGGACACCGTGCGCAACCCGGCTGCGTGGCTGACGACGGTGGTCAGCCGGATCGCGCTCGACGAGCTGCGCTCGGCGCGTGCGAGGCGAGAGCAGTACGTCGGCCCGTGGCTGCCCGAGCCCGTGCTGCAAGGCCTCGACGGACGTCCGCTTCCGTCGGCGGCTGAGGGCGACCCGGCCGACGTCGTCGTGATGGACGAGAGCGTGCGGATGGCGCTGCTCGTCGTCCTCGACACCTTGACGCCCGAGCAACGCGTAGCCGTGGTGTTGCACGACGCACTCGACCTGCCGTTCGACCAGGTGGCCGAGGCGATCGGCTGCACCGTCGAGGCTGCGCGCCAGCACGCCGTCCGCGGGAGGCGCCGTCTGGCGGACGCGGCCCCGCCTCCGCCGTCGCCGCCACCCGAGGCCTTCGCAGTGCTCGACGGCCTGACCGCAGCCCTGCGCAGTGGCGACGCGGAACGGGTCGGCGCGCTACTCACCGATGACGTGGTGTTCGTGAGCGACGGCAACGGCCGGGTCACCGCGGCACGGCGTCCCCTGCATGGCCCCGAGGAAGTCACGCGCTTCCTGTTCGGGCTCGCGCGGCTGGGGCTGGACGACCCGGCGCTCACGCTGCAACCGGTGCTGGTCAACGGAGTTCCGGGCATGTTGATGCGGTTCGCGAGCCTGCGTCCGCAGGACCCCAAGGTCGCCGTGTACTCGTTCACCCTGCGCGAGGGGCGCATCTGCGCCGTGCACGCGGTGCTGGCACCCGACAAGGTCGGGCGCTACGCCTGAACCGTTCTCAGTTGCCGAGGTAGCCCGACAGTGCCGCGGCGGCGAGGAGCATCAGCTGCGCCCGTCCGGCGATCGTCTCCTCACGTCGATCGATCGCAGCGTGGAGGGCGCGAGTGTCACCGGCACGGCGAAGCGCCGTGAGCACCTGGCGCGCCTGGTCGAGCCCGTGGTGGCTGAGGCGCAGCTGATGGGCGATACGGGCGTCGCGGACGTCCATCGGTGAGTAGGTGCGGTAACCCTGGGGGACGGTGCGAGCCGGTCTGATCAGGCCTGCCTCGTCCCATGAACGCAGGGTGGAGCTGCGGACTCCCAGCACAGCGGCCAGCTCGCCGATGAGCATGTGGTCCTCACGTCGCACGTCGACGATGGGGTCCGAGGCGACTTCGAGGAGCGCGGCCCGCGTCGAGCGGAGTGCGAGGCGCTGCTGCTGCAGCTCGGCATGACTGACATCGAGCAGTTCCAGTGCTTCGGCGACCTGCTCGGCGTGGACGGCCCGCATGATCTGGCGCGCCACCGGGGCACCGTGTGCTCGTGCCAGGGCTCGGTAGGTCAGCAGCGCTTGAAGGTGCTCTTCGGAGTAGCGGCGGTAGCCGCTCGGGGTGCGCTCGACCAGCGGCAGCACACCGGCGGCCTCGTCGTTGCGCACCTGCTGGGTCGAGACGCCGGCGGCGCGGGCAAGGTCGACGGGCCGGAGGTGCCGCTCCGCTACATGAGCTCGTGCCATCACCCTCATCCGCGTCTTGAGAGTTCTACCCCCCGGCGGGGCGTCGTGCACATACTTGCCGCGCCGAAGTCTCAAGTAGGCCTTGAATGGCAGGGTTGAAGGCATGACGACGGAAGCGAACGACATCGCAGAGGCGGAACGGCGGACGGCACGGCTGCACGACGGCTCACAGATCGAGGTCCAGGTCTTGGGCAGCGGACAGCATCTGCTGCTGCCGGTCCGGACCGAACCGTACGACGAGGCGACCGCTGCCGGCATGCGGCAGTGGGGGGCGGACCCGGACGCGGGGCCCACCCTGATCCGCGAGCTGTCCGACCGCTGCACGGTGGTCGCCGCCGACTACGAGGCCCACCGGATGGCGAACCCCGCGCCGGGGACGCTGACGCCCGCCAACATCGCCGTTGACTTGCTGGCCATCGCTGATGCGGCCGGTGCCGAGCGGTTCTGGTCCTACGGCTACTCCTGGCTGGCGCTGTCGGCCATGCAGCTTGCCGTCCGCACCGACCGCCTGGACGGGCTGGTCATGGGCGGCTTCCCGCCGATGGGCGGGCCGTACTCGGCGATGCTGGCGGTCACGCGCGCCGCGCATGCTGCGTCTCGGTCGCAAGCGGCGGACGGTGACGCAGAGGATGACTCGCCCGGTGAGACGTCCGCCCCCGAGATCACTCCGGGCGACTGGGACGCGGCCCAGATCCAGACCACCCCAGAGCAGACGGGACAGTTCGTCACGCTGTACGAGGACCTCCAAGACTTCGACGACATCGAAGCCGCCCGCGGGTTGAGCGTCCCCCGCTTCTGCTTTGCCGGCGAGCTCGACAACATCGAGTACGGGCCGCTATGGGGAGACGTGCGCGTGGTCATCGCCGACGCGATCCAGCAGCACCGAGAGGATCTCGAGGCCAGCGGATGGGTTGTGGAGATCCTGCCCGGTCACGACCACATGGGGGCCATGCACGCCGACGCTGTCCTGCCGCTGCTGCGACGTTGGCTGCTCGGCTAAGCCCGAGGGTCGTCGGTCTTGCGCCAGCCGTGGATGAGGGGTCGCATCGCGCGGGTGTAGGTGCGTCCGGTGGGGCTGGTCCAGATGAAGGTGCCCGGGGTGGGTTGGGAGAGTGCCCAGCCCCCGTGGGTTTTCGCGTTGTGGATGCGTTCGCAGGTGCTGCCGAGGTTGGTGTGGCTGGTGGTGCCGGGTTGTCCGTGGTCGTCGGCCTCGTCGTAGTTGACGGTGTGGTCGGCCTCGGTGCCGGTGGCCGGGTGGTGGCAGGCGGGTCCGATGCAGGTGGCGTCGCGGGTGTGGAGGTGCCGGCGCAGCGCTGTGGGGGTGCGGTAGGTGTCGGTGCCGTAGTCGAGTCGTGCCGGGGTGACCGGGTCTGTCATCAGCCGCGCGAGTCGTGGGTCGGGCGGGACCTGTTCGGGCTCAACTAGTTCGGGCTCGAACTAGTTCGGGCTCAAGCGGTTCGGGTGGTTCGGGTGGTGTGGGTGGGGGCAGGGTGCGGGGGTCGATGTGTTGCAGGGTGCCGGTGGCGGGGTCGGCGATGAGTCGTCGCCAGGGCTGGCGGGTGGCGAGTTCGCGGGCGGTGTCGGGGTCGATGGGTCCGACGCCGGGGATCGATGCGGGTAGGTCGTGGGTGCTGGTGAGGGTGTCGGCGGCGACCACGACCTGGACCTCGACGTGGCGGGACAGCTCGGCCGGGGTCGGGACCACCACTTGCCCGCCGGGGTCCTCGCCGCCGGATGGGCTCTGCCCGGTCAGCACAGCGGTGAGCAGGTCGGCGCGCAACTGGGCCAGGGTCCGCTCATCCCCGCCGCTCTCGGGGTCACTTCCTTCGGCGTGGTTGCGGCGGGCGGTGCGGGCGGCGCCGTTGAGGGCGAGCCAGGCGGCGTGGGCCTGGTCGGTGGGCAGGTCGGCGACCAGCCGCCGGCACCCGGCCAGTGGTGAGGTCCGCAGCTGGACGTCCCGCTCGGACACGCCGTGCTCGACCATGTCGGCGGCGTGGGTGGGGTCGAGCCGGATCGCTTCGGCGGCCAGGGCGGCGTCGAGCTGTTGGCGGGTCCGTCGTGGTGCCCACCGCACCGCCGCCGCCTCCAACACCCGCTTCGCCGGGGTGGGCAGGTGCCGGGCGTGGGCGTCCAGGGCCCGCAGCTGGGACGGGTCCATCCGGCCGTCGGCCAGCGCGTCCATCGCCGCCGGCAGGTCCTCGCAGCGGCGTACCAGCGACACCAGCGCCGACGCCGCGCGCGGCGCCATCCCGAGCGCGGGCGCCAGCTCGTCCGCGGTCCGCCGCACCGGACAGGTCCGCCCCGGACCGGCGTAGGCGTCGGCGTCGCCGCCGATCAGGGTTGAGGGCTTGGTCCAGCTCAGCGATGGCGACGAACTGGCCGGCGGTGGCCAGACACGCCACCTTCTTCCACGCCGCCGTCACCTCGACCCACTCCCGCGCGGTCAGGTCGGTGCGCGCGGTCAACGCCATCAACGCGGTCACCAGCTCCGGACCCGGCGCCGCCGACACCGCCGAGGCCACGAACCCGCGCAGCACCTTCGCCCCGACACCGGGCTCGGCCCCGGCGTCGAGCGACTCGAGCGCATCGACCGGGTGGGTTGCCATGACGACAACTCTCCCAGCCACCACCGACAGTCCCACCCGCGCCCGAGCGCCGAGTCCGTATGCTGGACAACAGTTTTCGTCGCCAACACGGTTCAACGTGCTCGTCCCGTCCAAGGACTCGAAGCCGTGTCGCGCAGCGACCGTTGCCCCTCTGCGCAGTATCAGCGCGGTCGGTGCCGGCTCTTGTCAGGACCATTCCCACGCTCTCCACCGCCGGTGGTGGCACTGAGGTCGACATCGCAGGAGACAGCACCATGCAGAGAACGAACACGCAGAAGAACGAGTCCGGCACAGGCACTCCGTCCGGCGCGATCCCGCCGATCGTCGCGAACCGCGGAAACGCGCCCGGCGTCCGGCCGCGAGCCTGGCTTCGGGCCGCACGGGTCCTGATGGGGGCGAAGGCCTCTCCCCAGCGTCCCCCGGTCCTCTGCGATGTCGCCCAGTTCGGCACGCCTGACTTCACGTACGACACCACCGCGCTGGAGGAGGTGGAGCGCCGGCTCCTCGCCTCGCCCGCCGATGAACATGGGATGCGCTGGATCCACGGTCGCGACCGGGTGCTGTTCCACGTCGAGCGCGATCTTCACGTGCCCTTCGACGACCTGACATCGCGCGTGGACATCCGGGACGTCGGGCTGATGTTCCAGGACGTGCTGGGGATCGAGACCGAGGTCGTGTCACGGGACGACCAGGGCAGGCCGGCCCTGCAGATGCAGCGCATCGTCGCGCTGGCCCAGCCGCGCTACTCCACGTTCCTTGGCAAGGACGAGCTGGACGTGTACAAGCTCGAGCGCATCGACTACGACCCCGACGAGCACCGCTTCTGGATGTTCGCGGTCGGCAGCCCCAACGGCTCGACGATCTGTGACGACGGCTACATGGCCTTCGTGCGGGGCCCGGGTGGCGGAGCCCGACTGCGGTTCGTGGCCTGCCAGACCTTCCCGACCCCCCGCGTGCTCGCTGCAGCCGGGATCGACAAGCTCTCGTCCCTCAAGGAACGGCTGACCGAGCGCGCCTACCGGCGCTTCTTCAACGACACGATCGACAACATCCTGGCCGCCTACGAGGGACGGGAGTACGGCATCACCCGCCGATCAGCCTGACCAGGCAGCCGCCGCAACAGCGCACGCGTCACCCGAGCTGAAGCCCTGACTCGAGAGCCCCAGCGCGGCATTGAACCGGCTGCGCATGTTCTCGAGCGCCACCCAGTAGGTCAGCTCGACCAGTCCCGCCTCGCCGAACCGCTCCACCAGGTCTGCGGTCATCGCGTCGTCCACCTCAGTGACGTCCGCGCAGACCAGCTCGGTGTAGGCGAACGCCGCGCGCTGGTCGTCGTCGAACACGTCGCTGTCGCGCCACGAGACGGCGGCCCGAAGGACGGCCGGATCCAGGCCCTTTCGCTCCCACAGCGAGGCGCCGAAGTCGACGCACCACGAGCAGCCGAGCCGGGTTGCGGCAACGAAGACGACGAGCTCTGACAGGTGCCCGGGAAGGACGCTCCGCGTCCGCTTCGTCGCGCCCTCGAGCAGGGTCCACGGAACCAGGACGCCGCGGTGGTGCGCCATCACGGTCACGGTGTCGAGGTCCACGCCGAAGGCTCGACGCACGTACCTCAGCAGTCCGCGGGTGAGTAGCCCAGGGCGTCGGTCGAAGGATCGGGGGTCGGTGCTCACGCGTGGCACGGGGTGCTCCATCCGGTCGGTGCTTGTGGTGCTGCGGAACGAGACAGCTGTCATGGAGTCGACGGCACGGGCGAGACCGATGTGACACCGACCCCCCGCGACTGGTGGGGTGGCCGTGTGCACGAGTTCACCGTCTGGGCCCCGTCCGCCACCTCCGTCGACGTCGACCTGAGCGGGCGTCGACTACCCATGCTGAAGGGGGACGGCGGCTGGTGGTCGCTGACGGTGGACGAGGCCGGCCACGGCACCGACTACCTGTTCAGCCTCGACGGCGCCCACCCGGTGCCTGACCCACGATCCGCGTGGCAGCCCTACGGCGTGCACGGCGCAAGCCGGGTGTTCGACACCGACCGCCACGCCTGGAGCGACGCGAGCTGGGCGGGGTGCGACGCGCGCGGAGCCGTCCTCTATGAGCTGCACGTCGGCACCTTCACGGCTGAGGGGACGCTCGACGCAGCCCACGCGCGCCTCGAGCACCTGGTGTCGCTCGGCGTCGACATGGTGTCGCTGATGCCGGTCGCGGCATTCCCGGGCCGATGGGGCTGGGGGTACGACGGCGTCGACCTGTACGCGGTGCACGAGGCGTACGGCGGCCCAGCAGCACTGCAGCGCTTCGTCGACGCCTGCCACGGCCGCGGACTCGCGGTCTGCCTCGACGTCGTCTACAACCACCTCGGGCCCAACGGCAACTACCTGCACGGGTTCGGGCCGTACTTCACAGACCGGCACCACACCCCCTGGGGTCAGGCGGTCAACCTGGACGGTGACGACGCCGAGCCAGTCCGCCGGTATGTCGTCGACAACGCCCTGCGGTGGATGCGTGACTTCCACGTCGACGCCCTGAGGCTCGACGCGGTGCACGCCCTGGCAGATGACTCCCCCACACACTTGCTGGCTCAGCTCTCCGACGAAACGGCTTTACTGGCAAAGGATCTCGGACGTCCCCTATCACTCGTCGCCGAGTCAGACCTCAACGACGCGACGATGGTGACGCCCACTTCGGAGGGCGGTCTGGGCATGACCGCGCAGTGGAACGACGACTTCCATCACGCTCTGCACGCCCTGCTCACCGATGAGCGACAGGGCTACTACGCCGACTTCGGGGCGATGGAGACACTGGAGAAGGCGCTCACGCGGGTGTTCGTGCACGACGGCGGTTGGTCCAGCTTCCGCGAGAGCGATTGGGGCGCAGCGGTCGACACGGCCCTCGTGCCCGGCCACGCGTTCCTCGCGTACACGGCAACGCACGACCAGGTGGGCAACCGCGCAACCGGTGACCGTCCGACCACGAGCCTGTCACCGGGTCAGTCTGCGGTCGCCGCCGCGATCACCCTGACGAGCCCGTTCACGCCGATGCTCTTCATGGGCGAGGAGTGGGGTGCCGCCACCCCTTGGCAGTTCTTCACGGACCACGAGGATCCCGACCTCGCCGACTCGATCAGGCAGGGACGGCGGCGGGAGTTCGCCGACACCGGATGGGACGCGGAGCAGATCCCTGACCCACAGGACAACGCGACGCGCGACGCCTCCGTGCTCGACTGGCAGGAGATCGCGGCGCAGCCCCACCAGCGCTTGTTCGCCTGGTATCGCGAGCTCCTCGCCCTGCGCCGCCGCGAGGCCGACCTGCGTGACGACCGGCTCGACCAGGTGCAGGTCGACCACGACGCAGAACTGGGCTGGTTCGTGGTGCGGCGCGGAGCGTTCAGGGTGGTCTGCAACCTGTCCCCCGAGGCCCGCGCGGTCACGCTCGACGCCGCGCCCGTGTCGACGGCACTCGCCTGGGACGGTGCCATGCTCGAGCGCGACGGGGTCAGGGTGCCTGGACACTCCGCTGCCGTGGTGCGTGTCGGCGCTTAGGGCCCCTGAACCCCGGTCGGTTGGTCGAGAGCCCTTCGGTGCACAAGGATTGAACCGTGACTGATGACTCAGTGACGATCGAACTCAGCCGGTCCGAGCTCCGCGAGGTCACCGCCTATGCGGTGGCGTGCGCGCGGCCCGTGCTGGCGATCTTCGAACGTGAGCGACCTGACGATCCGCGCCCGCGAGCCGCGATCGACGCTGCGCAGGCGTTCGCGGACGGAGGCGAGCGCACCAAGGCCATGCGCGACGGCGCATGGGCAGCGCACCGGGCGGCTCAGGAGACGCGCGATGCCGGACATGCTGCGGCGAGCGACGCTGCGCGGGCGGCCGGCAACGCGGTCGGTGCGGCGTTCCTCCACCCCCTGGCGAATGCAACCCAGGTCAAGCACATCCTCGGATCCGCCGCACATGCCGCTCGAGCGCTCGAGCTGTCAGCCGACGACGATCCCGGCGTCGGCGCAGACCAGATCGCGCAGGCACGGAACCTTGCGCAACCCGTCGTGGTGGACGTCCTGAGGCGCTACCCGGCCGCCCCGCCCGGTGGTGGGCGGGTCGGAGAGCTGATCCGTCAGCTGGACGCGTCGCTTCGTTGATATCCCTTTGCTCGTGGGGTAGCCAGCCCAACAGACTGCCCAGGTGCTCGCTGACATCTGGCCCACCTTCGCAATCCGCGTATCAACACCTCGACTGACGCTGCGCCTTCCGAACGACACCGAGCTGGCGCAGCTGGGCGAGCTCGCCGCGCAAGGGGTCCACCGCCTGGACGAACGCCCGTTCCTGACCCCATGGGCCGAAGGAAGCCCTCAGGAGCGTGCCCGGTCGGTGGTGCGCGGACACTGGTCGCGCCTGTCGTCATGGAGCCCCACCGACTGGTGTCTCGGCCTCGGTGCCTTCCGCTCCACGTCCGGTGAGCCCTTGGGCGTGTTCACCCTTCGTTCAAGCGATTTCGCCGTCACACGCGAGGTCGCTACCGCCTCCTGGCTAGGGCTTCGTCACCAGCGGAAGGGGTTCGGCACCGAGGCGCGGCTTGGACTCCTGACGTTGGCCTTCGACCACCTCGAAGCCACCGACGCCACGACTGAGGTCTTCCCAGACAATCACTCGTCGCAAGGCGTCTCACGCAAGCTCGGTTACCAACCCGACGGCATCTCCCGCGATCCGCGAGACGGCGAAGTCGTCGTGTCAGACCGACTGCGACTGACCGTCGATCGCTGGGCCGCAGTCGAGCGCACGCACATCGCGGTGACCGGCATGAGCGAGGCTCGCGACATGTTCCGCTAGCGGCTCCTGGGGTCTACGCGGGATCTGAGCGTGCCAAGGCCGTGAGACGCGACAGCGCGCGGCGGTACTTCTTGCGGTACCCGCCTGCCAGCATCTCGTCGGTGAAGAGCGTGTCCAGCGGCTCGCCGCTCGTCACAAGGGGCAGGTCACGGTCGTACATGCGGTCGGCCAGCACCACGAGGCGAAGGGCGACACTCTGGTCCTCGACCTGCCGCACGCCGCGCCAACAGACAGCCCTCACACCGTCCAGCAGAGCGCCGTACCGACTCGGATGCAGGTCGGCCAGATGCCCTGTCAGCCGGTCGAAGTCGTCGAGCACGGCACCGTCCGTCGACGCCGCGTAGCTCTCGACATCGTCGTCGCTGCGTGGCCGGGGCGGCACCGGCAGACCGCGGTGCCGGTAGTCGTCGCCGTCGATCCGTACCAGGTCGAAGTGCGCCGACACCGCCTGGATCTCGCGCACGAAGTCATCGGCCGCGAACCGGCCCTCGCCGAGCGCATCGGGCAGGGTGTTGGACGTGGCCGCCAGCCTCACACCGGCGTCGACGAGCTCGCGAAGCAACCGAGCCATCAGCACCGTGTCGCCTGGGTCGTCGAGCTCGAACTCGTCGATGCACACCAGCCGGTTGGCCGAGAGCACCTGCACGGTCTCGCGGAACCCCAGCGCCCCCACCAGGTTCGTGCACTCGACGAACGTCCCGAAGCTCTTGGGGCCAGGCACGGCGTGCCAGAGCGACGCCAACAGGTGCGTCTTGCCGACCCCGAACCCGCCGTCGAGGTAGACACCCGGACGCACGGACGGCGTCCCGTCCCCCCGGCGCAACCACCCGAGCATGCCGCCCTTTCCGTGCCGACCCTCCGTCATCGATGTGCTGAAGGAGCGCAACGTCGCGACGGCAGCAGCTTGCGACGGCTGGTCGGGGTCGGGACGGTACGAGTCGAAGGAGACCTGCGCGAAGTGTGGCGGCGGCACCAGGTCGGCCAGGAGCCGGTCCGTACTCAACGTCGGCCGTCGCGCTGCCAGCTCGGGTACGGGACGGGTCACGGGCAGCGAGGGTAGCCAGCGAGGGTGGGATGCTGACCTCGTGACCCCTCCCCCTGCTGTTGCCGTCCACCCCTACCTGCGGGACTGCGCGGGCGAGCTGGTCGACGCAGCAGGCCGCGGCGACGTGCACGACCTCCGCGTCGCCTGCCGCCGCATCCGCAGCGTGATGAGATCCTGCCAGTCACTGTGGCCGGAGACCGACGAGCGCCTCCCTGCCCTGGTGGAGCGCTGCCGCGACCTGGGTTCTCATCTGTCGGACGCACGCGACGACGAGGTCGCCGCCGACGTGCTGAGGGAGCTCGCCGAAGAGGGTGGCTGGTCCGATGGCGACCTCGCCCAGCTCCTGTCGGACATCGGCCTGCACCATGAGGCGAACCCCACCGCGGACAGCGGGCAAACTATCCCGCCCGAGCACCTCGCAGAAGCCCTGACACTGGCCGGCGACATTCGCGCCCTGGCCTCGGTGGCCGCCTCGGCAGGTGACCCCCTGGCCGACCCGAGCGACGACTCGACCGACGCGCACACCCACGCGTACACCGACGCGCACACCGAGGCCACGAACGCCGGCCTCGACGACCTCGGTTGTCAGGTCGAGTCGGAACGCAAGCGCGTGCTGCGCCGAGCCGATGGCGCCCAGACCCCGGAGGCCTGGCACGACGTGCGCAAGGCGGCGAAACGCCTGCGCTACACGGCGGAGGCCCACCTCCGGGCGACCAACGAGAGCGCATCAGGTCCCTCGGCGGCCGCGTCGTCCGCCAAGGCCACAGTCACAGCGGCCAAGCGCGTCCAGACCGTGCTCGGCGACCTGCGCGATGCCGAGCAGCTCATCGACCGGATGGTCGCGTGCCGCCCCGGGCCGCTGGCGGACCGCGCCCTCGCTGCCGGCGTCAGGCGCGCCCGCGAGCTCCAGCACGGCGTGCCATCGGCCGTCGACCAGCTGCGCAGACCCGCTGCCTGAACCTCGTCAGCCGCCCAGTCGCCGAACGACTTCATCGGGCAGAGCCGACGTGCCGCCAAAGGGTCTGCGAGTCAACAGGTCTCGTGCCGTGTCCGCGTCGAGGTGTCCGTCAACCGTCAGCACCTCCAGTGCATGAGGCTCGGGCAGGAGGTCGAGCCACCTCGTCAAAGCGTCGCGGCGTGCATCGTCCGTGACACGACCGTTGACGCGCAGCCGCGCCAGCCCTCCGTCCGGGTACACGTCGAGGCGCACGTGCGTCACCGGCCAGTCAGCAGCGACCCGCAGGAAGTGGCGTGTGTCGGGCTGCGTGCGGGTTCTTGGGACGAGCCCCACACCTCGGTCGCCGACATCGCCACTGCTGCCGTCGAAGCCGGTGACCTCAGCCCACCCGGCGGCGTTGCCCACGAAGTACGACGTGTCGATCTCGACGACGTCGACCTGCCCGCGCGCCGCCAGCCTCACCGTCACGTGGTCGTGTCCCCCGTCTCGCCGCCGCGCGTTCTCCCAGCCGTCGCCCATCGTGCGCGCACGTCCGGGCATCAGCAGGTTGCGCGCGGACGAGTAGAACTGGTCCGAGCAGCCGACGACGTCGGCGCCGTTCTCGATCGCAGCCAGGTCGACCGTGCCTGCGAGGAACCGTGGATCGGCAACGGGCTCGCCGTGCACGCGCAGGCGGGCGACCCCGCCGTCCGGGAAAATGCTCAGCCGCACGTGCGTGAAGCGTCGCTGCACGTCGACCGCGAAGGCGTTGCGCGCGTCCCCCTTCAGCGGGGACTTCTCGACGAGCGTCTCCCACACGGCCGAGGCGAGCTCGTCGGGCGACGGGTAGCCCTCGACGCTGGTCGCCTCGACCGACGCGAACGGCGGGTAGTTGCCTGTGAACCAGGCCGTGTCGACCACGACGCCGCGGACGATGCCCGCGACACCGAGCCGCACGATGGCGTGGTCGTGCCCCGGCTCGCGCCGGCGGCGGGTCTCCCACCCGTCGTACACCTTGCCCTTGTGCCCGAAGTCGGCGACCGACACCGCGGCGTCGGGCCGGATCAGGTTCTCGCGTTGCGCGAACAGCTCGTCGTTGGCGTGGACGACGCTGCCAGCCAGTGCGCGCGACGCAAGGTCGGGGAGGCTGGTGAAGTCAGTGCTGGTCATGGGTTCTCATGCCATCCCTCTGCTCAGGAGCCGGCCCTGCGGCTCGGCATCGATGTCGACCTGGCGACCGGCCAGCCAGGTGCTGCGCACGACCCCCGACAGCCGGCGGCCGGTGTACGGGCAGACTGGGTTGCGGTGGTGCAGCGCCGTTGCGTCGACGACGTACTCCTCGTCGGGCGCGAGGATGACCAGGTCGGCGTCGGCGCCGACGGCGATGCGTCCCTTGCGGTCGAGGCCTGCCGTCCTGGCCGGACCCTCCGCCATCCACCGGACCACGTCCGACAACGCGAATCCCCTGGCGCGCGCAGCGGTCCAGACCACTGAGAGGCCCACCTGCAACGAGGCGATACCGCCCCAAGCAGAACCGAAGTCGCCGGTGTCGAGGGCCTTGAGATCGACGGTGGACGGGGAGTGGTCGGACACGACGCTGTCGACGACTCCCTCTGCGAGTGCGCGCCACAGCAGCTCCGCGTTCTCCGCCTCGCGGATCGGTGGGCAGCACTTGTACTGCGTCGCGCCGTCGGGCACCTCCTCCGCGGTGATGGCCAGGTAGTGCGGACACGTCTCCACCGTGACGGACGTCCCGTTGTCGCGCGCCGACGCCAGCAGTGGAAGGGCATCCGAGCTGGACAGATGGAGAATGTGGACGCGGCAGCCCGTTGCCTGCGACATCGCCAGAACCCGTTCCACCGCGAGGTTCTCGGCTCTTCGCGGACGAGAGTCCAAGAAGCCTTGGTACGAATTGCCGCTCACCGGCGGAGCACCGTCGATGACGACAGCATCCTCGGCATGCACCAACGTCAAGCCGTCGAACGAGGCGATCTCGCGGAGAGCCTCGTCAAGCTCACGTGCCCCCAGGTGGCCGAACTCGTCGACTCCGGACGGAACCAGGAAGCACTTGAAACCGAGCACACCGGACTCGTACAGAGGGCGCAGGTCGGCGAGGTTCCCCGGCACCGCGCCGCCCCAGAACCCGACGTCGACGTGGACCTGGCCGCGCGCTGCGTCCTGCTTCGCGCGCAGCGCCTCGACGTCCGTCGTCGGCGGGATGGAATTGAGCGGCATGTCGACCAGGGTCGTCACGCCCCCGGCAGCCGCCGCGCGCGTGCCACTCGAGAATCCCTCCCACTCAGTGCGTCCCGGCTCGTTCAGGTGGACGTGACTGTCGACCAGGCCCGGCATCAGAACGGTGTTGTCGTCGAGGTCGACGACGTGGGACGCATCCAAACCCTCACTCAGCGGCTCGATCGCGACGACGCGGCCACCCGCCACACCGACGCAGAGAGGCGCCTCGACCCCGGACGCAATGACCCGCCTCGCCCGGAACACCACGTCGAGGTCCGGCACGGGCGTCAGTGCTCCGGCTGGCGCCGTGCTAGGACAGCCAGCGTGTCGCGGTCGATGCCCGAACGCTCGGTCACCTCGTCGAGATCGACTGCGCCACACTCGATGCCGCGCATGACGAAGTCGGCCAGGGCACGAGCCGTGGCCGGTTCGTCGAGCACGCCGGCCTCGCGCCGTTGCGCGTAGTCGCTCAGGCGTGACGTGGCTGCTCCCAGACCATCGCGGAAGAACGCGTACACCGCCGCGTACCGGCTGGGCAGCTGCGCCGGGTGCAAGTCCCACCCCTGGTAGAAGCCGCGCTCGAGGGAGCGCCGCACCAGCCGCGCGTGCAGCCGCCACGCCGCCGTGACGGCGTCGCGGTTACCCACAGGGAGGACATTCGTCGAGCCGTCGCTGACGCGTGCACCGGTACCAGCGGCGGCCACCTGCATCACGGCCTTGGCATGGTCGGCGACCGCGTGCTCCATGCTCTGGTAGCCGGCTGCGATGCCGCACGACGCCGAGTAGTCGTACGTGCCGTAGTGCAGGCCGGTGCACCGACCAGCGGCTGCGTGGATCATGCGAGCCACCAGCGCCGTTCCGTCTGCACCGACGACGGCTTGCGGCGTCTCGACCTGGATCTCGAAGCGCAACGCGAGATCATCCAGGCCGTAGGCCTTTTCGAGGCGTCCGCAGGTCGTCACCATCGCCTCGACCTGCTCGACCGACGTGACCTTCGGCAGGGTCACCACGAAACCCCGCGGCAGGTCGCCCTCTGTCAGCAGCGCGTCGACGAACAGGCCGAGCGTGCGTACGCCACGCCGACGGGTCGGCGCCTCGAGGCTCTTGAAGCGGATACCGACCGACGGTGGCGACGTGGCGGCGGAGACCGCCGCGACGAGTGCCCGGGCGGCCGCAACGGCGTCGGAGTCCTCCGCCTCGTCGCCGCGATCGCCGTAGCCGTCCTCGAAGTCGATGCGCAGGTCCTCGATGGGCTCTCGGGAGAGCTTGCCGCGAACCCGCTCGTACACCGTGTCTGCTACGGCAGACGGCAGGCCGAGAGCCGACGCCCACTCGCTCGGGGTGCCCGCGTGGTCGGTCATCGACTGCAGGGCCGTGTCTCCCCAGCGGCGTGGGAGGTCGGCGTCGTACCGGTCCGCGGGCACGTAGACGGTGTGGACCGGCTGGCGTCCGGCCGCATCGCCTGGGTACAGCCGTGACAGCCGCTCGTCGGCGCCGGCGAGCCGGACGTCCAGCTCCACCACCAGCGCATCCAGGTCGAGTGCTGTCATGCACCCTCCTGCGCGACGACCAGGTCGTACGCCGGGATGGTCAGGAAGTCGACGAAGTCGTCGTCGAGGGCGGTCCGCACGAACACCTGCCGCGCGAGTGGCCACAGCCCTGCTTCGAACGCCTCGCCCAGCTGTTGCTGGAGGGCCTCGTACTCGGACTCGACCAGCGCCTCGACGAGATCAGGCGTGACAACGTCGCCGGAGTCGAGGCGCACCGCGTTGTGCGCCCACTGCCAGATCTGCGACCGGGAGATCTCCGCCGTGGCGGCGTCCTCCATCAGGTTGTTGATCGCTGCCGCACCGTTGCCGCGCAGCCAGGCCTCCACGTACTGCAGGCCGACGCTGATGTTGTCGCGCAGCCCCTGCTCGGTGACCTCGCCGGGCGTCGCGTCCACGGCCAGGAGGTCGTCAGCCGACACGTCGACGTCGTCGCGCTGCCGGTCGAGCTGGTTCGGACGCCCGTCCAGCACACCGTCGAAGACCTCACGGCACAGGGGCACCAGGTCGGGGTGCGCCACCCATGAGCCGTCGAAACCCGCTGTCGCCTCACGTGTCTTGTCCTCGCGCACCTTCGCGAACGCGCGCTCGTTCACCTCGGGATCGCGACGGCTCGGGATGAACGCCGCCATGCCGCCCATGGCGAAGGCCCCGCGGCGGTGGCACGTGCTGACCAGCAGGTCGCTGTACGCCTTCATCATCGGCGCCGTCATGGTCACGGCGTTGCGGTCGGGCAGGGTGAATCGGGGCCCGGCGTCGCGGAAGTTCTTGATGATGCTGAACAGGTAGTCCCAGCGCCCGGCGTTCAGCCCGGACGCGTGGTCCCTCAGCTCGTAGAGGATCTCGTCCATCTCGAAGGCAGCGGTGATCGTCTCGATCAGGACAGTGGCGCGGACCGTGCCGTGAGGCACCCCGAGCTTCTCCTGTGCGACCGTGAACACGTCGTTCCACAGCCGCGCCTCGAGGTGGGACTCCATCTTCGGCAGGTAGAAGTAGGGTCCGCTGCCGCGCGCGAGCAGCTCGCGTGCGTTGTGGAAGAAGTACAGGCCGAAGTCGACGAGCGCGCCGGCCACCGGCACTCCGTCCACCAGCACGTGGCGCTCGTCCAGGTGCCATCCCCGGGGCCGCGGCACGATCGTCGGGATGTCAGCCCCCTCCTTGAGCGCGTACTCCTTGCCCTCGGGCGAGGTGAAGCTGATCGTGCGCCGGACGGCGTCCGCCAGGTTGACCTGGCCCGACACGACGTTGCGCCAGTGCGGGGTGTTCGCGTCCTCCAGGTCCGCCAGCCAGACGCACGCGCCGGAGTTCAGGGCGTTGATCGCCATCTTGCGCTCGGTCGGACCGGTGATCTCGACGCGTCGGTCGCGAAGGTCTGGTGGGGCGTCGGCGACCTTCCAGTCCTCCGCTCGCACACCGGCTGTCGCGTCCAGGAAGTCGAGGCGGCCGGTCCTGGCGATCTCGTCGCGGCGCACGCGCCGCGCGGCCAGCAGCTCGTCGCGCCGCCCACCGAAGCGCCGGTGCAGCGAGGCGACCAGCTCGAGCGCGTCGGGCGTCAGCACCTCGTCGCTGCGCGCGACGGGCCCCGCGGTCACTCGGATGTCGGTCACCGCTGTCTCCCTCACGTTTTCGTGATGTGCTCGGGACGGATGGGGACCCTGCGAAGGGCGACCCCCGACGCCTGCCGGATAGCCGCTGCCACCGCGGGGCCCGACGAGATCGTCGGCGGCTCACCGACGCCGCGCAGCCCGTACGGCGCGTGCGGGTCGGCGTACTCCAGAACCTCCACCCTCATCGGCGGCATGTCGAGGATGGTCGGGATCAGGTAGTCGGTGAACGAAGGATTCTTGATCTTGCCGTCCACCACCACGACCTCCTCCATCACGGCCAGTCCCATCCCCTGAGCCGACCCGCCGTGGATCTGGCCGACGACGGCGTCGCGGTTGATTGCCTTGCCCACGTCCTGCGCGGTGTCGAGGGCGACGACCTTGACCAGGCCGAGCTCTATGTCGACGTCGACCACCGCTCGGTGCGCGGAGAAGGCGTACTGCACGTGGGCATTGCCCTGCCCGGTCTCGGGGTCAACGGGGTCGGTGGGACGGTGGCGCCACTCGACCGTCTCGTCCACGGCCCCGTCGCCGAGCAGCTCTTCGAGACTGACGACAGCCTCACCGGACGCCGCGACCACTCGCGCGCCGTCCAGCGCGAGCGTCGTGACCGCCAGACCCGTTCTGCGAGCGGCCATGTCGAGCACGACGCCACGCACGGCCTCACAGGCTGCCTTCACTGCCCCGCCCGTCATGTAGGTCTGGCGCGAGGCCGATGTGGATCCGCCGCTGCCGACCTGGGTGTCCTTGGGCGGCACGACGACTCGCTCGACACCCAGCTCGGTCCGGCAGATCTGCTGCTCGACGGTGACGAGTCCCTGGCCGACCTCCGCAGCCGCTGTGTAGACGGACGCGACTGGCTCCCCTGCGACCACCTCCAGCCGCACCCTGGCGGTCGAGTAGTCGTCGAAGCCCTCCGAGAACCCGACGTTCTTCAGACTCACCCCGTAGCCGACCCCGCGCCGCACGCCCTCGCCGTGCGTGGTGTTGGAGACGCCGCCGGGCATCGACAGGAGGTCAGCCTCCCCGGAGTCGCCACCGGACTCCGAGCGCTCCGGCGGCATCGGCATGTCCTTGACGATCTGCAGCAGCTCAGCGACCGGCGCCGCCGAGTCGACGACCTGTCCGGTGATGTTGGCGTCGCCCTCCTGCAGCGCATTGAGCTGGCGAAGCTCAACCGGGTCCATCCCGAGCTCGGCAGCCAACGCATCCATCACGGCCTCGTGCGCGAAAGCGGCCTGCACACAACCAAATCCGCGCATTGCGCCGCAGGGTGGGTTGTTGGTGTAGACGCCGTAGGCGTCGACGTGGACGTTGGGCACCCGGTACGGACCGACCGCCATCGTGCCGCCGTTGCCCACCACGGCGCTGGTCGACGAGGCATAGGCGCCACCGTCGAAGAGCAGCTCGCATCGCGCGTAGGTGAGGCGCCCGTCGCGCTCCGCGCCGAACTCGTAGGTGAGAGAAGCCGGGTGGCGGTGGACGTGCCCGTAGAACGACTCCTCGCGCCCGTACGACATCTTCACCGGCTTGCCGGTGTGCATCGCGAGCAGGCACGCGTGCACGTGCATGGACAGGTCCTCGCGGCCGCCGAATGCGCCACCGACGCCGGACAGCGTCAGCCGCACCTTGTCGGCCGGCAGGCCCAGGGCGCGCTGCACCTGCCGCTGGTCCACGTGCAGCCACTGCGTCGCGACGTAGAGGTCGACGCCACCGTCGTCGGCGGGCACCGCCAGGCCAGACTCCGGACCGAGGAACGCCTGGTCCTGCATCCCGACCTCGACGTCGACCGAGACGACCACGGGGGCCGTCGGGCTCGGGTCACCGCGCCGAATCTTCAGGTGCCGTACCAGGTTCTCGTGGTCGTGCACCCTCGGCGAGCCCGGGTCGAGAGCCTTCTGCGGATCGGTGACAGCGGGCAGCTCGTCGTAGGTCACCACGATCTTGCCGGCGGCGCGGCGCGCGATGTCAGGGTGCTCGGCGGCGACGAGAGCGACGGCCTCCCCCTCGTACCGCACGACACCGTCCGCGAGAACGGGCTGGTCCTGGTGCTCGAGGCCCACCGCGTTGATGCCAGGCACGTCCTCTGCTGTCAGCACGGCGTACACGCCGGGCGTGGCCAGTGCCGGCCCGATGTCGATCGACACGATCCGCGCACTCGGGTGCGGGCTGCGCAGCGTGGCGCCCCAGAGCATGTCGTCCATCCAGAGGTCGGACGAGAACGCGAAGGCACCTGTGACCTTGAGTACGCCGTCCGGCCGCTGCGGACTGTCGCCGACCCTCCCGTCACCGCGGGTCTCGGTCCGAGCCGGCGCGCCGGTCGGGACCTTGGTGCCGCTGCCGGGCCCTCCGTTCACCCCGCTCAGCCAGCTCACCCGGCTCACCCCGCCCTCGACATCAGCCTGCGGTGGGCCGCGGCGGTCTCCAGCGCCAGCGCCCCCTCGTCCAGCGTGCGCAGCTCGTCGCGCTCGACTACGACCTTGCCGTTCACCATCAGCAGCTCGATCGGTGGCGGCGATCCGAGGACGAGCGCCGCCACGGGGTCCTCGACTCCGGCGTGTGCCAGGGTGTCGAGGCGCCAGAGCGCGAGGTCGGCCAGCTTGCCCGGTTCCAGCGACCCGATCTCGGCGCTCCTGCCCAGCACGGCGGCACCGCCGACCGTCGCCATCTCCAGAGCACCTCGGACCGTGAGTGCCTGCGGACCCCCGCCCGCGCGCGCGAAGAGCAGCGCGTGCCGCACCTCCTCGAGCAGGCTCGAGGCCTCGTTGCTCGCAGCTCCGTCGACGCCAAGGCCCAAGCGCACGCCGGCGTCACGCAGGTCGCACGCCCGGGCGGTGCCCGCGCCGAGCCTCGCGTTGGACGAAGGGCAGTGTGCGACACCCGTTCCCGTAGAGCCCATTCGCTTCACGTCGGCGTCCTTCATGTGGACCGCGTGAGCAAACCAGACGTCGTCGCCCAGCCAGCCGAGGTTCTCCACGTAGTCGAGGGGGTCGCAACCGAAGCGGGCGCGGCAGAACTCGTCCTCGTCCGTCGTCTCCGCGAGATGCGTGTGCAGCATGACGCCCTTGCGGCGAGCCAGCTCTGCCGACTCCTTCATCAGCTCACCCGTCACAGAGAACGGCGAGCACGGGGCCAGGGCCATCCGCAGCATCGAGTCGGGGGCGGGGTCGTGCCAGCGGTCCACCGCGTCCTCGCTGGCCTCCAGCACCGCATCGCGGTCCTCGACGACCTCGTCGGGCGGGAGCCCGCCGTCGCTCCGTCCGAGGTCCATCGACCCGCGGCACGGATGGAACCGCACTCCCACGGTCTCGGCTGCCTCGATCGTCGCCCCGAGAACGTCGCCACCGTCACGCGGGAAGACGTAGTGGTGGTCCGTGCTCGTCGTGCAGCCGCTCAGGGCGAGGCGCGACAGCGCCCCACGCGCAGCGACATTCACGGTCTCGGCGTCGATGCCGGCCCACACCGGATAGAGGTGGGTGAGCCACCCGAACAGGGTGTCGTCGACGGCCATTCCCCGTGTCACCCACTGGTACAGGTGGTGATGGGTGTTGACGAGTCCCGGGGTCAGCAGGCAACCGCGCCCGTCGACGACGGTCGCCCCGGCGAGGTGCGGCGCCGGTCCCGTCCCGACCCCTTCGATGTGCTTGCCGCGCACGACCACGTGGCCCTCGGTGTGCTCGGTGCGTGCGCCGTCCATCGTGACGATGGCGCAGCCCCCGACCACGGTGACGGCGTCAGCGTTGACACCACTCACGGCAGGTCCTCGGCGCTGCCGTCAGCTGAAAGGCGCTCTGCGGCAAGGCGAACCGCGTCCAGGATCTTCTCGTAACCCGTGCAGCGGCAGAGGTTTCCGGCAAGCGCCTCACGGATCTGCGGGTCTGTCGGGTGCGGGTTGCGAGCGATCAGGTCGTGGGTTGCGACGAGCAGGCCCGGGGTGCAGAAGCCGCACTGCACGGCGCCCGCCTCGACGAACGCCTGCTGGACGGGGTGCAGCTCGCCGGCACCGGCAAGACCCTCGACCGTCACGACGTCACGGCCCTGCGCCTGGCCGGCAGCGACCAGGCACGAGCAGACGGGAGTGCCGTCGAGGTAGACCGTGCACGAGCCGCACTCCCCCTGCTCGCAGGCGTTCTTGGACCCGGGCAGCCCCATCCGCTCGCGCAGCACGTACATCAGGCTCTCGCCCTCCCACACGTCGTCGGCGTGCTGGCGCGTTCCGTTGACGACCGCCGTCACCCTCATGTCAGGCCGCCCTCCGGTAGTCGTTCCACGCCCACGTCAGCGATCGCCTGGCCATCACCGTGAGCGAGTGCAGCCGGTACGCGGCGCTGCCTCTGACGTCGTCGATCGGCGACGCTGCCGCGCTGACCCGTTCCCCGAACGCCTGAGCCAGCGGCGCGGGCAGATCTCCGCGCGACTCCCAGAGCCCGGCACCCTCCAGCTCGCCCGCCAGGAACTCCTCCGCGTCGGTGGCGCGCCGCGGGGTCGGGGCGGCAGAGCCGATGCCGGTGCCGACCGCCTTGCGGTCAGGGTGCAGCGCCAGCCCGAACGCCGAGACGGCGATCACCATCGCGTTGCGGGTGCCGATCTTGCAGAACTGCTGTGGGCCGCTGGGAGGGGTGATGAGGACGGCGGAGATCAGCTCGTCCGGCTCGAGCGCGTTGCTCTTCACGCCGGTGAAGAAGGCGTCCACAGCGATCTCGCGGACGCCGCGCACCGACTCCGCCACGACCACCGCCTCGGCTGCGAGCAGGGGCGGGTGGGCGTCGCCGGCGGGGGACGCCGAGCCCAGGTTGCCCCCGACCGTCCCCCGGTTGCGGATCTGGGGGGAGCCGACGGTGCGGGAGGCCATCGCGAGACCGGGTAGCCGTCCGCCGAGCTCGTCGATGACCCGCGCGTAGGTGACGCCCGCCCCGAGGCGCACACGCCCCGCATCGTCGTGCCACTCGTCGAGGTGCTCGACGGCGGTGAGGTCGAGCAGGGCGGACGGGCGGCGCGAGTCGAAGTTGATCTCGACCATGACGTCGGTGCCGCCACAGATCGGCAGCGCGTCGTGGTGCGCGGCCTTCATCGCCAGCGCCTCCGACCACGTCGTCGGCTGCAGGAAGTCCACCGTCGTCCTCTCTCCGCAGTGCCTCGGGCCATCCCCCAGCCACTCTATGTGTGCCCCGGCGCACCCTCGTCGTCGCGTACGACGGTGCACTCGATCAGCCCGTAGGGCCGGTCTGCCGCGTGGAAGACCTCACCGAGGTTGTCGAGCCCGAACGGCGACAGGTCGGCAAGGAAGTGGTGGCGGTTGGGCGCGGAGAAGCTGATCTCGGCCACGTCGGGATGGGCTTCGAGGACGGCGGTCCCCATCGCCCAGAGAGTCTGCTGCAGGGCCATGCTGTGCACCCGGGCGAACTGCTCGACCACGATGCGTCGGATATCGGCGTAGGCCGCACCCCAGTCCACGTCGGTGCCGACGTAGCGCCACCCGGAGACCAGCGACGTCGCCAGCACACGGTCCGTGGTCTCCGGCAGGGTCGTGTACTCGTCCGTCAGGAAGCCCCGGAACTCGGAGCCAGTCGACTTCAGCAGCACGAGGTCCTTGAGGCCCGCGGTGACCGTGACCTGCTGCTCAGCGCCCTCGCCCTCGACGGTGACCGTCGCCGTTCGCACTTCCTGCTGGTTGCGGACCCACGTGTGGTCGTGGGGAACTCCGTCGACAGTGACTCTCTCCCAAGAGAACTCCTCGACGTCGATGCGCGCGCCCTTGACGGGCTCGACGTCGTCGACGAAGTGCGTGGCCAGGCTGACCGCGTACTCCTCGATCTCGCCGATGCCCTTCTCCTTGGCGTACGCGAAGCAGGTGTTCTTCTGGGTGTCGGTCGGCAGCACGTGCGCCTGGTCGCCGCTCATGTGGGCGTCCGTGAAGTCGCCTCGCAGAGAGGTCGAGACGTTCACGTCTCTGATCTCGTGACGGGGCGCGTCGCGGTACACCCGAACGACGCGAGTCTCCGCCTTCCCGTACTGGTTGGGGCCGAGCACGATTCCCATGGCGTCACGTCCCCCGGTAGGTCGAGTAGCAGAAGGGCGAGAGCAGCAGGGGCAGGTGGTAGTGCTGGTCCGGGTCACTCAGAAGGGCCGTGACCACGACCTCGGGGTAGAAGCACTCCACTCCCTGCGCGGCGAAGTACGAGAAGGTGTCGAACACCAGCCGGTAGGTGCCGGGCTCCAACCGTGCCGGGCCGAGCGCGCTGATGCGGCCGTCGCCGTCCGTGACACCGTCCGCGACCGGCTCCGGCGCGCCACCCACCGGGTCGTGCCTCTCCAGCCGCACCCGGATCCCTTGCGCCGGAGCGCCTCTCGCCGTGTCGAGGACGTGAGTCGTGACGGCACTTGTCATTCGTCTCCCTCCCCCAGCATCCGTGCGAGCCGGATGCGGTTGATCTTGGACAGCTCCTGGCGCAGGACCCGCCGCTCGGTCGCCGGCGGGTTGCCGAGGCGGTCGCGGAGGATCCGCAGCAGCTCGTCCGCGCTCTTACCGGTCGCGCAGACCAGATACACGTGACCGAACCGGCTCTCGTACTCCTGGTTGCCCCCGGCGATGGCGGCCAGCGTCGCCTCGTGCGCCCCCTCGACGCCACTCTGTTCCCGGCGCGACTGGACGCCACCAGCACCCTGGGGCCGCTCGCCGATCCGCGGGTGGCCGGCGAGGGCCGCGTCCACCTCGCCCTCGCTCAGGGCAGCCAGCTCGGCGTCGGCGGCCCCGAAGAGATCCCCGGCGCTGCTGAACGGACGTCGACCCGCCACAGCCTCCGCCCAGGCCGGTGACGAGCAGGCCGAGCGGAGGTGCCGCTCCGCCTCGTCCGAGGGCATGCCGTTGAAGGCACGCAGACCCAGGCCATCGGCCGGCAGGTCCGCGTCCGTCGTCACAAGGGCCCACTCTGCCGCGCCGGACGGGGAATGTCTCGGCGCACTCACCCCGGTCCGTCAGTCAAGACCCACCTCGGCGCGCCTCCGCCACGGTGGGAGGATGGCGGCATGAGCCTTCCCGCGGACAGCAGCGAGGCCTTCACGGCCTACGCCAACCCTCAGCGCCTCGTCAGCACGCAGTGGCTGGCCGAGCACCTCGGAGAGCCCGGGCTCGTCGTCGTCGAGAGCGACGAGGACGTCCTGCTGTACGAGACGGGACACATCCCCGGCTCGGTGAAGGTCGACTGGCACCTCGACCTGAACGACCCCGTGACACGTGACTACGTCGACGGCAAGGCGTTCGCGGACCTGATGTCTCGCAAGGGCATCGACCGCGACAGCACCGTCGTGATCTACGGCGACAAGAACAACTGGTGGGCGGCCTACGCGCTGTGGGTCTTCAGCCTGTTCGGACACGAGGACGTGCGGCTGCTCGACGGGGGGCGCACGAAGTGGCAGGCCGAGAGCCGCGAGATGACCACGGACGTACCCAGCCCGACCGCGACGAGCTACCCGACCGTCGAGCGCGACGACGCCCCGATCCGGGCCTTCATCGACGACGTCAAGGCGCACCTGGGCCAGCCGATGGTCGACGTCCGCTCCCCGCAGGAGTACTCGGGCGAGCGCACGCACATGCCCGACTACCCGGACGAGGGGGCCCTGAGAGGCGGTCACATCCCGGGCGCGCTGTCGGTCCCGTGGGCGCGCGCCGCCGCCGAGGACGGCACCTTCAGGTCGCGCCAGGAGCTCGACGCGATCTACCAGGAGGAGCAGGGGCTCTTTCACGACGACGACGTGATCGCCTACTGCCGCATCGGCGAGCGGTCGAGCCACACGTGGTTCGTGCTGACCCACCTGCTCGGCTTCGACCGCGTCCGCAACTACGACGGCTCGTGGACGGAGTGGGGCAACGTCGTGCGGGTGCCGATCGTCAAGGGTGACGAGCCAGGCATCGTGACGGGCGGTGGGGTCGGCAGGTGACCGAGAGTGCGGCACCGCTGCCGCCCGTCCTCGACGAGATTGCGGGCGACTTCGCCGCGCTCACCGCACCGGACCGGCTGCAGCTGCTGCTCGACTTCAGTCGAGGCCTGCCCGCGCTGCCCGAGCGGTATACGGAGCATCCGGAGCTGCTCGAACCGGTGCCCGAGTGCCAGTCCCCCATCTTCGTGGTCACGGAGGTCGAGGGTGAGGGACCGAAAGCCCCTGTGTCAGTGTTCTTCTCGGCTCCTCCGGAGGCTCCGACGACCCGCGGCTTCGCTGGCATCCTGGCCGAGGGGCTCGACGGGATGACCGCTGAGGAGGTGCTCGACGTGCCGGACGACCTGTCGCACCGCCTCTCGCTGGGTGAGGCAGTCAGCCCGCTGAGGCTGCGTGGGATGGCGGGAATGCTCGGGCGCATCAAGCGGCAGGTGCGCGAGAAGGCCGGCCTCTAGCGTGCGCCTACTCGTCGGCGACGCCGTCGCTCCGGACCTCCTTGACCTCGGCGACGCAGCGGAGGTCGATGCATCGGCGCTGCACGATCTCTACGCCTACCCCGAGCAGCTACCGCAGGGCGGCTACGTGCGGGCCAACATGGTCACCTCGGTCGACGGGTCGGTCACCGGCGCCGACGGGCGTTCCGGCTCGGTCAGCTCGCCCGCCGACAGGGAGGTCTTCGCACTGCTGCGCGCGCTGGCCGACGTCGTGCTCGTCGGCGCCGGAACCGCCCGCACCGAGCGGTACCGGGTGCCCGTAACGAACCCCGCTTTCGCCGAGCTGAGAGCGGGCCTGGGGCTGACGTCGGCACCGTGCGTGGCCGTGGTCACCGCGAGCGGCCTCGTCCCCGACACCCTGGTGACCTCCTCCTCACGTCGTCATGACGGCTCCTGGAGCGCCATCGTGATCACGACGGAGACCATTGACCCGCAACGCCTGTCGGCCCTGATGGCGGCTCTCGGCGATGACGGTTTGGTGATCGCCGGCGAGGGGCGGGTCGACCTCGACAAAGCCGTGGACGCGCTCGTCGAGCGGGGAATGCCGCGTGTGCTCTGCGAGGGCGGACCGTCACTGCTCGCCCAGCTCACGGCTCTCGGACGTGTCGACGAGCTGTGCCACACCACCTCGCCGGTGCTGGCAGGTGGCACGGGCCGCCGGATGCTGGTCGGCAAGAACCTTCCCGCGGAGCGGTCGCTGCGGCTGCGCCACCTGCTCGAGGCGGACGGAACCCTGCTGGCGCGGTGGCTCCTCAGCTGAAACCCAGCCCGGCGTCGCGGGCGCGCACGATGGCCTGCGAGCGGTCGGCCACTCGAAGCTTGGCGAAGACTGCGGAGACGTTGTTCGCGACGGTCTTGGACGCCACCCCGAGCCGGTGCGCGATCGCGGAGTTCGACATGCCGGCAGCAAGGAGGTCGAGAACCTGTCGCTCGCGGGTCGTCAGCTCGGGAAACGGTTCGGTGCTGGCCACAGGTTGGGTCGCCGAGAAGAAGCCGAGCACCCGCTGCGCCACGCCGGGTCCGAAGATCGCCTCGCCCGCGGCAACTGCGTGGATCGCGCGCGCGATCTCGTCCTGCTCGGCGCCCTTCACGAGGTAGCCCCGGGCCCCGGCACGCATGGCGGCGAACACGGAGTCGTCGTCGTCGAACATGGTCAGCACCAGCACCGCGACGTCGGGCGCCAGTCGAGCGATCTCGCGAGTCACGGCGAAGCCGTCGAGCTCGGGCATCTGCAGGTCGACGACGGCGACGTCCGGCCTGGTCGTGACGATCTCCTTCACCGCGTCCTTCCCGTTGGCAGCCACCCCAACCACTTCGACACCGGGAAGGGACGACAGCAGCGCACTCAGGCCTGCGCGGACGACCGGGTGGTCATCCGCGAGAACGACCCGGAGGGTGGTCACGTCGCCACCAGGGGAAGGCACGCGTACACCCGGCCACCGGAGGGCGAGGGACCTGCCTCGAACCGGCCGCCCAACTCGGCGGCCCGCTCGCGCATGCTCTGCAGGCCGACTCCCGTCTTCCAGGCGCCGTTCGGCGTCCCGTCGTCCAGCACCTCGACATCGAGGCTGACGCCACAGCGCAGCGCGAGCACGACCGCCGAGCCGGAGGAGTGCCGTACGACGTTGGTCAAGGCCTCGGTCGCGATGCGGTAGGCCGCCACCTCGATCGCGGCAGGAAGAGCCGGCAGCCCGCTGGGCACGTCGAGCTGGACCTGGACCGCTCCCCCGTCCGCACGACGGGTCGTCCGCTCTGCCTGGCGTCTGAGGGCTCCGACCAGGCCGAGCTCGTCGAGGGCCGGTGGGCGCAGGTCGTCGACCAGCCGGCGAACGTCGGCCAGGGCCTCTCGGGCATCGGCTCCCAGCGCCGCCAGCAGCTCGCGGGTGCGCGCCACGTCGCTGTCGACGAGGTTGCTGGCGGCGTCGGCGGCGAAGGCGAGACCGGTGAGAGCCGGGCCGAGACCGTCGTGCAGGTCACGGCGTAGCCGTCTCCGCTCCTCCTCGCGCGCTGCGACGATCTGTTCCCGCGACGCCTGCAGCTCGGCTGTCAGGGCTGTCGCGTGGACGGCGACCGCCAGCGGGGCGGCGACCAGCTGCAGAACGTTGCGGTCAGCATCCGCCAGCTCGCTCTCTCCCGGCCGCAGTCCCACGACCAGCTCACCGACCGTCTCACCGCCGTAGGTCAGGGCCACGGCACGAATGTGGTCGACCATCTCGCCGTCGACGGAGACGACGGAACGGGGCGTCGACACCGCGACGTAGGGCATGCGCAGCGCGGCACGCACAGCGGGAGCGACACCCGAAAGACCACCCGATGCTGCCGCCAGGTGGCGCCCCACCCGCGAAGCCACGAGCGCAGGGTCGCGACGGTCGCCGTACATCGCGCGGTCGACGAGTCGCTGGAGCCTGGGCAGGAGTGGCCCGACCAGCAACGCCACGACCAGGGTCGCAACCACCGACCGGCCGACCTGCTCCGAGATGATCCGGTCGAGCAGGGCGACGAGCACGACGTAGGTGACGACGACCGCGAGCGACAGGAGCGCCCATGCCACGGCGCGGGAGACGACCAGCCGGATGTCGAGCAGCTGGTAGCGCACGATGGCGACGGTCACCGCGGCAGGGATCAGCGGGATGGCGAACAGAACGACGATCGGCGTACCCGCGACGAAGGACCAGGGCACTATGAACGCGAGCGCCACGACCGTGGCCAGGAGCAGCCAGAGCAGCTGCCGTCGCTGCTGCTCGTCGCCGCGTCGGTAGCGCACCACCATCGCGACGACCGCCAGCAGGAGCGTCGCCAGGACACGGATCTCGCTGACGAGCCACAGCGCCTCGAGGGAGTCGAACGACGGGACTCGGAAGTACCCGGACGGCAGGCTCCCTCCGGGCGGTTCGGCGCTGCCCATCTCGACCACGAAGAGGGGCGAGGTCACGACGACCGCGAGCACCACCGGTCGCCAGGCGCGAGAGGCCGGCCGACCGTCCGGGAACAGCAGCAGCGCCAGGGGCAGGAACAACCCGATCGACCATGGCCACGCCAGCGTAAACACCGTGACGGTGAGACGAACCGCGCCCACCGGAGCAACGGCGTCGTGCAGCGCTTCGGCCAGCGGCGCCGCCAGCGCGGACGTGGCGTGCGCCAGGCCGGCGGCGACGAACAGCCACCCGATCGGGTTGCTCGGCCGGTGCCACGCGATGATCGCGCCGCACACCGCGAAGGCCACGCCCATCACCGAGTTCGTCACGACGAACGCCTCCAGGGCGTCGCGCCACAACCACTCCACGCTGACGCACAGCCAGACCGCAGCGACGACCTCCACGGCCACCACGGCACCGAGAAGGGCCGCAAGCCACGGTGCCCAGCGCCCTTTGGCCCAGCGCCCGTCGGCCCAGCGCTCGTCTGCACTGGCTGCTGCCATGGCGCCAGTGTGCTCTCGTGACCGTCCCGCCGTACCGGGATCGGGTTCCCGGACACGCCGGGCAATCACCCGCCCTTGCAGGAGCGTCGCCCCTGACCAACAGGTGCGCCAGGGACCCACGGTGAGCTCGTCGGGTCGGCCGACGTGTCAAACCCTCTGGAGGTCAATGTGTCTCGTTCCTACCGCGTCGGGCTCATCGTGCTGGGCGCACTATCCGTACTCGACCTGTTCGGACCCTTGCTGACGGACGGGGAGCACCCGCCCATGGCCATCGCCGTCATCGGCGCCGTCATCGGGCTGGTGAGCATCGGCCTCGTCGTCGCGGCATGGCGCGGCACAACCCGCGCAGTCATCCCACTCGTCGTCCTTCGCCTGATCTCGGCGCTGACTGCGCTCCCGGCCTTCTTCGTCCTGGATGTGCCTCCGGCGGCCCTCGGCGCGGCGGCCGCGCTGGTCGGTCTCAGCGTCGTCGGCGTCGTTCTCGTGCTGTCCGGTATTCGGCAGCCGAGCGTGGCGGCAGCGCGATGACCGGCGCCACTCTCGCTGCTCGCGAGGGGACACGTCCGTCGAACGACCTGCGCCCGCACACGCGCTGGCTCGCGGCCCTGCTGATCCCCGTCGGGCCTGCCGCCGTGGCCGTCCTGCGGTACGTGCTGCCTTACTCGACCGTCGACGAGCCCGCGACGATCGTGGGCAAGGTGATCGCCGACCCAGCGTCGCAGTCACTGGTGCTCTGGATGGCGTTCGTCGCAGCGCTGACGATCGTTCCGGGCGTGCTGTGGGTCGGACGGCTGACCCGTCGCGGCGCGCCCCGTCTGACGGCGGCGGCGATGCTCCTGATGGTGCCCGGGTACCTGGCACTCGGCTGGCTGTGCGCCGGGGACGCCCTGCTGCTGGCCGGAGCCCGCAGCGGCATCGGCGAGGCAACGCTGACGTCGCTGTTCGGCACGTTGCACCCGACCATCGCGATCGCCGAGGTGATGTTCGTGATCGGGCACGTCATCGGCACCGTCCTGCTCGGCATCGCCATGTGGCGCTCGCACGCCGTTCCTCGGTGGGCAGCCGTCGCGGTCGCGATCTCGCAGCCACTCCACTTCGTCGCGGCGATCATCGTCGCCAGCCCAGAGCTGGACCTGGCGGCATGGGGCATGAACGCCGTCGGGTTCGCCGCGGCATCGGCGGCGATCTCGCGACTCTCGGACGAGGCGTGGGACAGCCGGACCGCATAGTGGCCAGCGAGCCGGCAGCGTGAGAGAGCGTCGAGCGTTCGACCTCCTCCGCTTGCCGGCTGCTGCCTCAGTGAGGGCGCACGTCAGGCTGAGACGTGGCGCTCGAAGAAGCGGATGAGGTTTTCGAACGGGTCGATCAGCTCCGTCGACAGCATCTTCTCGCCGGGCCCCTCATCGAGCCCGGGGTTCATGAAGGGGTAGTCCTTGGAGTGCAGCTCGCGGTGAAATCCCTTGATGTCACTGATCTCGACGAGCAAGACCCCGCCGGGCGTTCCGTCGCCGTGGTGGGTCGAGAGGTCCAGCACCAGGGCGGACGTCCATCGGGCAAGGCTATCTAAGCGAAGGAAACAGCCCGCCGCTCAGGTTTGCATTGCACAACAACTATCCCGCTGGCCCCGCGTGGCGAAAGCTATGGCTCCTTTCGGTTGACCCCAACGATCCTCGGCGCTCAGTCGCCGTCAGTGCACGAGGACACCTTCAAGTCCTCAGAGGACCCCCTGTGCAGGTATGCGTCGCTTCACTACAATCCGGTCACGACGCCGCGAGGAGTGCCGATGACCAGATCCCCTGCTGCACCGGACGCGCCTGACGTCTGCATCGTGGGGGCAGGGCCGAGCGGAGCGGTAGCCGCGGACCGGCTGGCCCACGCCGGATTCCGAGTTGTGGTGCTGGAGCAAGGCGACTGGCCCGACTACACCAGAGCCCGGGGCGACCAGCCGGACTTCGAGTCCAACAGCGGCGCGGAGTGGGCGTGGGATCCCAACGTCCGGGGCCGGGACGCCGACTACCCGATCAACACGGCCGAGTCCGACATTGACGTGCTCTGCTACAACGCGGTTGGCGGTGGCACCGTGGTCTACGCCGCTCACTGGCAGCGCAACATGCCGTCGGACTTCTGTGTGCGCACCCTTGACGGCGTGGCCGATGACTGGCCCCTGACGTACCGCGACCTGATGCCCTACTACGAGCGGGTCGAGCGGGCGTTCGGTGTCTCCGGCCTGGCCGGCGACCCGGCTTTCCCGGAGGGCGAGGGACCGCCGCTGCCACCGGTACCGCTGGGTCGGATGGGCCGGCGAGTCGCGAAGGCGCACAACGATCTCGGCTGGCACTGGTGGCCTGGCCCGAACGCGATCGCCACCCAGCCGTACGGCGCCCTGCGGCCGTGCGTGCAGCGTGCGGCCTGCCTCTGGGGCTGCGTGGACGGTGCGAAGGCGAGCGTCGACCGCACGCACTGGCCGCAGAACGTGTCGGCCGGGGTTCAGCTGATCACGGGCGCCCGGGTGAGCAGGTTGCTCATGGGTGCCGACGGACTCGTCGGGGGCGCGCTCTGGCTGGACCGCGAGGGCGGCGAGCACGTGACCAGGGCCGGCGTGACGGTGCTGTGCGCCAACGGCATCGGCACCCCCCGCCTGCTGTTGCTCTCGGCCACGGCCGGTCATCCGAACGGGCTGGCCAACTCGTCCGGCCTGGTCGGCAAGCGGCTGATGCTGCACCCCTTCGGCGTGGTGACTGGCCTGTTCGACGACGACCTGCAGAGCTCGCAGGGGCCCTGGGGACAGCATCTGCACTCGCTGGAGTTCTACGAGACAGACACCGATCGCGGGTTCGTGCGAGGGGCCAAGTGGGGGCTGCAACCAACCGGCGGACCGGTCAGCGCGACCCGCGGCTGGCCCTGGGGTGAGCGAAACCCGGTGTGGGGGGCCGACTTCCACCGGAACGTCCAGGCCCGGGTCGGACACTCGGCCATGTGGGGCATCATCGCGGAGGACCTCCCCGAGGAGTCCAACCGCGTCGTGCTCGACGACACGCTGACCGACTCCGACGGCGTCCCGGCGCCCAAGATCGAGTACCGCGTCGGCGAGAACTCCACCCGGATGATGGAGTTCCACCTCGAGCGCGCGGCGGAGTCGCTCACGGCCGCGGGTGCCTACCAGACAGTGGTCGCGCCGCAGATCAGGCAGACCGGCTGGCACCAGCTCGGCACGGCCAAGATGGGCACCGATCCAGCGACGTCCGTCGTCGACGAGTGGGGCCGCAGCCACGACATCCCCAACCTGTACGTCTTCGACGGCAGCACCTGGCCGACGTCGGCCGGGATGAACCCGACCGCGACGATCGCGGCCATGTCGCTGCGGTTCACCGAGCGCCTCATCGACCTCCGGCGCGAGCAGGTGGTCCCGGCATGAGCGAGGAGACGCTGACGCTGCTCGACCTGAGCAGTGACGACAGAGTGCGGCTCGCAGAGATCGCGGACCTCTTGATCCCGGAGGCAGACGGGATGCCGTCGGCAAGCAGCGCGGGCGTCGCCGATGCGGGAGTCGACTACCTGCTCAGCGTCCGCCCCGACCTGCTGGCGCCGCTGCGCACTGCCCTTGAGCTCGTTGCCCGGGCATCTTCGGCCGAGCGCGCGGTCCTGACCCTGCAGACCGAGCAGCCTGAGACCTTCGCCGCGGTAGGCGAGGTGGTCGCGGGCGCGTACTTCCTCAACCCGCACGTCGCCGCGAGGATCGGCTACCACGGCCGCGCGGCGATCCCCGTCCATGCAGACGCCGATGAACCCGACGCCATCGCCTTGCGGCAACCGGTCGTCGACCGCGGACGCGCCTACCGGCCCGATCCGAGAGACGAGAGCCGGTAGGCGTGCTGGCAACCGCCGCGCCCGGTCGGGACAGCTTCGCCGACCGACCGATGCACGGGCACCTCGACGAGACGCGCGGTCGGCGGCCCGACGTCGTCATCGTCGGCGGCGGCTTCTTCGGCTGCCGCATCAGCGTCGAGCTGGCCCGGCAGGGCCTTCGCGTGCTGCTGCTCGAAGCCGCCTCGGACGTGATGCAACGGGCGTCGCTCGTCAACCAGGCTCGGGTGCACGGTGGCTACCACTACCCCCGCAGCCTGCTCACGGCGTTGCGATCCAAGATGAACCTGCCCGCGTTCTCGGCGGAGTACGACGACTGCCTCGACCGCAGCTTCACGCAGTACTACGCGATCGCAGGAGCCCTCTCCAAGATCTCCCACCAGCAGTTCCGGCAGTTCTGCGAGCGGATCCAGGCGCCGGTCCGGCAGGCACCAGAGAGCGTCCAACGACTCTTCGACGCGGATCTCGTCGAGGAGGTCTTCGAGGTCGAGGAGTACGCCTTCGACTCCGTCCGGATCAAGAACCGGCTGCTCGGGGAGATGGCCGAGGCCGGCGTCCACTGCCTCCTCGACGCGCCGGTCCAGCGGATCAGCCGACAGGGCCGGTCGCTGTGCGTCGAGTACAGCCTCGACGGCGTCACCGAGTCCGTCGAGTCGATCGAGGTCATCAACTGCACCTACTCCGGCATCAACACGCTGAACCGCGCGTCGGGCCTGCCCGAGATCCCGCTCAAGCACGAGATCGCCGAGGTCGCCCTGATCGAACCCCCGCCGCAGCTGGCCGGCATCGGCGTGACGGTCATGTGCGGGCCGTTCTTCTCGACGATGCCGTTCCCGTCGCGAGGGCTGTACAGCTGCACGCACGTTCGCTACACGCCGCACGCGGAGTGGCGCGACCCGGCGCCGGGCCGTGCCTCGCCGGCGTACGAACCGTTGACGCTGGGCACGCCGGTGTCGGCGTTTCCGAAGATGCTCGCGGACGCCCGCCGGTACCTCCCGTGCCTAGTGCAGAGCAGGCACGTCGAGTCGCTGTTCGAGGTCAAAACCGTTCTCCCACAAAGTGAGCACGACGACAGTCGGCCGATCCTGTTCAGGACCAACCATGGTCTGCCCGGCTACACGTGCGTCATGGGCGGCAAGATCGACAACATCTACGACGTGTTCGACGAGCTGTCGCGCTACACGATCCGCGCGGGGGGCCAGGGCGCGAATGAACAGCTCACGTCTTAAGTTGGACGCTTTCGTCACCGTCGTGGCACCCCTGAACGGCGAGCGCGACGGCATCGCTGACTTCGTCGTCGCGACCACCGACATGCTCCGTGAGAGCTACACCAACTACGAGCTCCTGCTCGTCGACAGCCATGCCGGTGAGGACGTCATCGGCGAGCTGGTCGACCTGCTCACCGATGTCGCGTGCATCCGCGTCGTGCGGCTCTCCCGGCCGGTCCATCGCGACGTGATGTCGTGCGCTGGACTGGACACCGCGATCGGCGACTACGTCGTCGTACTGACCCCCGGTGTCGACCCTCCGGGCGTCGTCCCCGAGGTCGTCGGACGGCTGCGGCGCGGCAGCGACATCGTCTACGGGCTGAGCGAAGCTCCCCCACCGCGATCGCCGCTGAACCGCCTGGGCGCCGCCGTGTTTCGGTGGTACTGCCGCAGGTCACTCGGCCTCGACCTCCCGCTCGGTGCCACTGACCTGGTCGGGCTCAACCGCCGGGCGGTCAACGCGGTCACCCGCAGCAGTTGCCGCAACCGGCCGTTGCGCGCAGTCAGCAGGCAGGTCGGCTTTCGCACGGACGACCTCCGCTACACGCCGGATCGCGAGACGGCCCGACGGGCCCGCGAGTCGCTCCGTGCGGCAAGGGATCTCGTCGTGAGCACCTCACGGCACCCGCTGCGGGTCGTGACGTGGCTGGGCCTCGCCGCCAGCGCCCTCAATGTCACCCGCGGGCTGGCCGCAGCCGTGGCCCAGCTCGACGGCAGCGGAGGCGTCACGGCATCGACCATGCTGTCGTTGGAGGTCGCCGTGATGTTCTTCGCGCTGTTCGTCGTCGTCGCCGTGATGGGCGCCTACCTGGGCCGGGTCGTCGACGAGGCTCGCAGCCACCCCGCGTACCACATCATGGAGGAGCTCAACAGCACGGTCCGCGTCGCCGACGAGACGAGACGCAATGTCACGAACTGACCGTGGGGGCGGCGCCGGGGCGGCGCCGTGTCCCGCGTAACCGTCCGGACCAGTGAGCTTCTGGGCGTTCCGGTCGTGACGTTCTGGTTCAGCGACACCGACCCACGCGGCCTGTTCGCTGTGCCCTACTCCGCAGGTGAGCTGGCGGCTGCGGGCCTTCGGCTTCCCCCGCTGGTGCAGACCAACCTGTCGGTCAGCGACCGTGCCGGGACCGTTCGCGGGGTCCACGTCGGCACCACCCTCAAGTACGTCACGGCAGTCGGCCGGTTCACCAACGTCGTTGTCTGCCTGGACCCGCAGTCGCCGCACTACGGCCAGCACGAGGCCATGGCGCTACGCCCCGGTACCGCCGTGGTCGTGCCGGCGGGCTGGGGCAACGCCCTGGTCAACGCCACTGACGCAGCGGTCTACCTCTACTGGATGGACGGGCCCTACGCCACAGGCTCCGAGCGAGTCATCTCGCCGACCGATCCCGATCTGGGCGTCGACTGGACCGCCCATGGCGGTGACCTGAGCCGACTCTCGGCGAAAGACGCTGCGGGTGTGTCGTTCTCCGACTACTTGCTCGACCCGGTGCCCCTTCCCGGCGGCCCCACCGACCCGCGAGCCCTCTTCGCGTAGGCCTCACAGGTGCTGCAGCAGGAAACGCGCGACCTCTCGCTCCCAGCGGTCGGGGTCGGTGTTCCACTCCTTGCAGTGCCGGGCGTGCGGGAAGCCGACGAAGGTGACGAGGTCGGGCCGTGCCTGCGCCAGCCGGCGCGACGGACCGGACGGCACGAACTCGTCGTCATCGCTGTGCACGAGCAGGACCGGCAGCTTGAGCTCGGACGCCCGGGTCACCCAGTCGAGACGGCGCAGGTCGACCGGGGCGTCGGTGCCCACGACTCGCCGCCACGCCTTGTCGGCCATCATCATCAGGCCGAGCCGGCTGATCGAACGCGGCAGCCGGTTGAGCTGCGCGTGGTGGTCGAGCACGTCGAGCCAGTCGATCACCGGCGAGTCGAGCACCAGGGCGCGCACACGGTCGGCCGTCCATGACCGCGAAACGTGTTGCAGCACAATGGCTCCGCCCATCGACCAGCCGAAGAGCACGACCTCGGTGGCTCCGGCGTCGAGAGCATGCAGAACCGCGGCCTCGACGTCCTGCCACTCGGTGTCACCGAGGCTCATCCGGCCACCGTGGGTAGCCGGGCCCTCGGCGTCGTTGCGGTACGTCGGCACCAGCACGGGCACACCCAGGCGGTGCAGCAGCGGGATCGCACGCAGGCACTCCTCGCGCGTTCCCCCTCGTCCGTGGACGAGGAGTGCCCAGACGTCGCGGCGGGCCACGTCGGTGGACGGCGGGACGTACCAGGTCGGCAGCTCGCCCGCGTCCGACGTCACCGTCACGTCCTGGTGCGGCAGCCCCAGGGCGGTGGTCGGGGTGCCGGAGAAGTAGTACTGGTTCCACCGCGCCGGTCCGGCGGCCAGCTTGCCGATGTCGACCTGCTCGAGGCGGCGCGTCACGGTGCCGGCCCGCAGGTCCTTCTCGAGCACCTCGCCGACCCGAGCATGCCCCTCGCCCTTGGCCAGCCAGAGTCCGTACCGGCCCGGCGCCACGGTCTCGGGCGTCACCGCCATCGTCAGCGTGCCCGCGCCGACGGTGAGTACCTCGACGTCGTCGGGCTTCACGCGGTCGGGAGTGACCACCCGGCGGGCGAAGTACGCGGCCGCCGTCGACACCGCAGCACCGGCGAGCACCGCTGCGCCGCCCCCGACGACGGCGCCGATCACCGCTGCCTTGGCGACCGGGTGCCGCGGGCCGGTCACTGGTCCCTCGCCCGCCGCGCGACGCCGACCGCCCACCAGACCAGGGGCGCCTGAAGCGGTAGGCGAGCGACCGTGAGGGCCTTCGTCGTCGTCGACGCACGCGCCGAGCTGTTGGCACGCGTAGCCATGGTGACGTTGCCCGGGAAGACGCCGACGAAGAGTGCCGCCGCTGCCCAGCCGGCGAACGGCCGCGTCACGGGGTGGAGCAGCGCAGCGGCCACAGCGAGCTCAGCCGCACCGGACGCCTGCACCCACGGACGCGGGGCGCCCAGAGACCTGGGGATCATCCGGTCGTACGGCTTGGGCTTGACGAAGTGCAGCACGCCGCTCGTCGCCAGTACGGCCGACAAGAGCTTCCAGCTCGCACCTGGCGTCTTCACACCCCTGATTCTGCCTTTCCTGGTCGACGGCTGCTGCATGGCGCGGTCAGGATCCGGTCAGGACGTCGGCGAGGTCGAACCGCACCGGGCGCTCGAGCTGCTCGTACGTGCACGAGCGAGGGTCACGGTCAGGACGCCAACGGACGAACTGCGTTGTGTGCCGGAAGCGGTCGCCCTCCATGTAGTCGTACCGCACTTCGACGACCCGCTCTGGGCGCAGCGGCGTGAACGAGAGGTCCTTGCCGGCGTTCCACCGGCTCGTCTCCGACTTCCGCGGCGTGCGCTGGCCCTCTTCCTGCCGCGCCCACGCCCACGGGTGGTCGTCGAAATCCGTTACCAACGGCTGCATCTCGATCAGTAGCTCGCGGCGCCGTGCCATCGGGAAGGAGCCCACCACGCCGACGGATGCGAGTCCGCCCTCGTCGTCGTAGAGCCCGAGCAACAGCGAGCCGAGGGCATCCGGCCCGGACTTGTGGACCCGGTATCCGGCGACCACGCAGTCGGCGGTGCGCTCGTGCTTCACCTTCGTCATCACTCGCTTGTCGGGCTGGTAGCGCAGGTCGAGCTTCTTGGCGATCAGTCCGTCGAGGCCCGCGCCCTCGAACTGCTCGAACCAGCGCTGCGCCACCTCGAGGTCGGTCGTCGCGGGTGTGACGTGCACCGGCGCCGCGGCGTCGGCGAAGGCCTCCTCCAACAGACGCCGGCGCTCTTCGAGGGGTCGCCCCATCAGGTCGTCCTCGCCGAGGGCGAGCAGGTCGAACGCGACGAAGCTCGCAGGGGTCTTCTTCGACAGCATCGTGACGCGGCTGACGGCGGGGTGGATGCGCTGCTGCAGCGCCTCGAAGTCGAGGGTGTTGCGCTCGGTGTCGGCCAGGATGATCTCGCCGTCGACCACCGCCCGAGGCGGGAAGTTCTCCAGGACCGCCTCCACCACCTCGGGGAAGTAGCGCGTCATCGGCTTCTCGTTGCGGCTGCCGATCTCGACGTCGTCGCCGTCCCGGAAGATGATGGATCTGAACCCGTCCCACTTCGGTTCGTAGAGCTGCCCCGCGGGGATCTCACCGGCCGGCTTCGCCAGCATCGGCTTGACGGGAGGCATCACAGGAAGGCGCACCTGCTCACGGTAGCGTCCGAGCCGTGGCCGACGCTGGAGCCGAGCACGCCCAAGGATCGGTCGCGGCCCAGGTGGCCGGGTCTCTGCGGACTGTGGCCGACCCGACGACGGTGCCTGGCAAGGCGAAGTACCTGCAGGCTGCTCCCGGCGGATACGCGGAGGGCGACGAGTTCGTCGGCGCCACCGTCCCCCAGTGCCGTGCTCTGGCGAGGCGGTACCGGCGCGAGGTCAACGACGCCGACCTGGTGAGCCTCCTTGGCAGCCGGTGGCACGAGGAGCGACACACGGCCCTGTTCCTCGTGCACGAGATCTTCAAGCGGTCGGACGGCCCGCGCCAGGACGAGGTGGTGCGGCTGGTGCTCGCCCACCGGCAGCGGATCGACAACTGGGACCTCGTCGACGCGTGGGCACCCGCGGTGCTGGGCCCCTGGCTGCTCCGTCCCGACCGGGCTGTGGAGCGACGAGAGCTCCTCGAGGCGATGGCCTCGGCCGACAGCGTCTGGGACCGGCGCACGGCGGTGGTCAGCACGTTCGCGTTCATCCGCGGGGGCGACTTCGCCGACACCCTGGCTCTCGGCGAGCGGCTGCTCGGCGACCCGCACCACCTCGTCCACAAGGCCCTCGGGTGGATGCTGCGGGAGGTGGGCAACCGCGACGTCGCCACCCTGGAGGGGTTTCTCGACCAGCACGGACCGCGGATGCCACGGGTGACGCTGCGCTACGCGATCGAGCGCCTCGACCCCGAGCGGCGCACCCTCTACCTGGGCCGTCCCCGCCGATAACCTGACGCGGTGAGCGAAACCACTGGGGCCCAGCCCGACGTCACGTCCGACGACGACCGCACTCGGATCGTCGTCCTCACCGAGGAGGCGCTGGGTGAGGACGATGCCGCGCGCATAGCGGCGCTGCACGAGGGCGAGGTGCTCGACTACCGCGTGCTGGTGCCGGCCGACACCCAGCGCAACCTGCTGGTCGACGTGCTGAACCACCTCAGCCTCTTCGAGCTGCGGAAGGCCTTGCGCGAGTTCCGCGGCGACCCCAGCCAGAGGGAGGCGCGGCTGACCGCGACCGAGGCCCTGGAGGCGTCCCTGGCCGCTCTCGAGGGTCGCGGCATGTCGGCGGCCGGCGAGGTCACCGACGACGACCCGATACCCGCCCTGTTGACGGCGGTGAGCCAGCACGACGCCCGCGAGGTCATCGTCGTCACCCGTCCGCACGCCGTCGAGGACACGTTCCACCGTGACTGGGCGTCTCGAGCACGCGAGGTGGTCGGCGTCCCGGTGCTGCACGTGTACGCCGGCACGACCTTCCTGGGCTGACCACCACCACCGAGCCAGCGCAGAGAGGACGTCGAGCATGCGAGAGCTGATCGTCACCGAGAACACCACCCTCGACGGCGTCATCGACATGGCGGAAGGGTGGTTCGACCCGGGCGGCGACGGCACCGACCAGTCCGACCTGCAGGCAGCGATCAAGGAGCAGCGCGACGCCGCCGACGCGGTTCTTCTCGGACGGGTGACGTTCGAGGACATGCGCGGCTACTGGCCCCTGCAGACCGATGACACGACAGGCATCACGGACTACCTCAACAGGACGACGAAGTACGTCGTCTCGTCCACCATGCAGGACCCCGAGTGGGAGAACTCAGAGGTGCTCCGGGGCCCACTCGTGGAGGAGGTCGAGCGGCTCAAGGCCACGCCGGGCACCGACATCGTCGCCACTGGCAGCATGAAGCTCGTGCGGGCTCTCGTCGCCGATGGTCTGGTGGACGAGTACCGGCTGTTCGTCTACCCGGTCGTCGTCGGCCAGGGCACACGCCTGTTCGCCGACGCCACAAAGGTGCCGGCGCTGCGCCTGGTCGAGACCCGCCAGTTCCGTTCCGGCATCGCGCTCCTGCGGTATCGGACCGACTGACGCATCCACGGGAACACACTCACGACACGTGGAAGGGCCGGCGGTACCGTCCCCTCCCCGGCGCCGCGGCCCTTCCTACTCCGGTGAGACGCGACCACCTGGCCTGGACGTTGCGCCAGACTTCTGAGGATTTGGCCGCTCCCGAAGCCCGGGTGGAACCAGCGTCAGATCGGATCGCTCGGCACGTCGTCCTCGACGAAGTGCTCTGCCCCGTCGACGCCGTACCGGATGTGACCGAACCCTCTCGGGTCGGGAAGCAGGTGCCACGAGCGACCGTTGCGAATCAGTCGTTGGGGCGCAGGGTCAGGAACCCAGCCGGCGCCGTTCGGCCCGTCCCGGTCGAGGAACCATGCCCTCCTGTCGCCCCGCAGCCGCGCGGCCAGAAGATCAGCGAAGGCGGCCGCCTCGTTCTGGTCGGCCCAGAGGGGGAAGCCCCCGGCGAGGTGGTCACTGAACCGCGCCAGAACGGCCGGCTGGTAGACCAGCCGGGCACGTGGATTGAGCAGGAGCAGCGACCATGGGATGACGAGCCGAACGTACGCACCAGTTCCTCGGTGGGGCCCGACGACGTAGAGCGCCCCGCTGGAGTACGTCGGGGGCAGAGCGTGGACCTTGGCACCGCCGCGGAAGTGAGGTGTGCCGGGATCGGGGACGTTGACCGCGACGGCCCACAGCGGTTCAGCCCCGAACTCCCCCGGCTGCTCGGCGGTCACGTGCGCCTCAGGCGTCTTCCCAGTTCTGGGGGTTCTTCTTGCTCGGCTGCACCCGCGGCGGCTCCCCCGGCATCTTCGGGTAGTCCGGCGGGAACGCCAGCTCGCCGAGCCCGCGCTCCTCGATATCGGCGCGCCAGAGCTCGAGCGCTGGGCTGAGATCGCCTGCGGCGTCGTGGATTCCGCTCCAGGCGTCGCCTCGCTGCTCGATGAGACCAGGGACCGTTCGCACCGTCAGCTCGGCCGGGTCGAGGTCGCCCAGCTCGTCCCAGGTGACCGGGGTCGAGACCGGCGCGTGCGGGAGCGGCCTCGGGCTGTACGCGGACGCCATCGTGCGGTCGCGGTTCGTCTGGTTGTAGTCGACGAAGATCCTCTCGCCGCGCTCCTCCTTCCACCACGCCATCGTGACCAACTCGGGCGCTCGCCGTTCGAGCTCGCGTCCGACCCCGATCGCCGCGTGGCGCACGTCGAGGAACTCGTGCTCCGGCTTGATCGGCGCGAACACGTGGACCCCGCGGTTGCCCGACGTCTTGACCCAGGCGGTCAGCCCCAGCTCGACCAGCAGGTCTCGCAGCAGGCGCGCGGCCTCCACCGCGTCGGCGTATCCACGGCCGGGCTGCGGGTCGAGGTCGATGCGCAGCTCGTCGGGCTGGTCGGGGTCGCCGCTGAGGACGGGCCACGGGTGGAAGGTGATCGAGTTCATCTGCACGGCCCAGACCGCGCCGGCCGGCTCGTCGACCACCAGCTGGGTGTGCTTGCGGCCGCTGGGGTAGGTGACCATCACCGTCCGCACCCAGTCGGGCGCGCCCTTCGGCGGGTTCTTGGAGTAGAAGGCCTCCCCGTCCACCCCGTCGGGAAAGCGCTGCAGGGTGACCGGCCGGTCGCGCAGCGCCCCCATCAGGGCCGGGCCGATCGCGATCATGTACTCCGCGAGGTCGCGCTTGGTCAGGCCGATCTCGGGCCACAGCACCCGGTCAGGGCTGGAGAGACGCACAGCGCGTGTGCCGCCTTCGGGTGAACCGGGGACGTCGAGCTCGATCGCGGGTCTGGCCACTCCTGGACGCTACCGGGAACGTGTCGGGCCGTGCAGTGGTTGAGTGTGTGCGGCGTGCCGGTGCAGGCACGGCAGACAAAACGTGACGAGGAGGCCCCGATGGGCAGGCTGGACCCGACCGGACGCGACTACGCGGTGACGAAGTCCGACGAGGAGTGGCGGGCCGAGCTGTCGCCCGAGGAGTACGAGGTGCTGCGGCGCGCCGGCACCGAGCGCCCGGGCACCAGTCCTCTCGAGGACGACAAGACGGCCGCCGCCTACTCGTGCCGGGCCTGCGGCACGGAGCTGTTCCGGAGCGAGACGAAGTTCGACTCCCACTGCGGCTGGCCGTCGTTCTACACACCCCTGGCCGAGGACCGAGTGGAGTACATCGAGGACCGTTCGATGGGCTCGGTGCGCACCGAAGTCCGTTGCGCCACTTGCGGTTCGCACCTCGGTCACGTGTTCGAGGGCGAGGGCTACGGCACCCCGACCGACCAGCGGTACTGCATCAACGGCATCGCGCTCACGCAGGTACCCGACCCGGCGTGAGCCACCTGCCACCGCACGTACACAAGGCGGGATGGCACGAGCTCGACCCGCAGACCCTGCACGACCTGGTGCGCCTGCGCGTCGACGTCTTCGTGGTCGAGCAGCGCGCCGCATACCCCGAGCTCGACGGGCGTGACCCGGACGCGGACACCGAGCACTGGTGGACCGATGACGCGTCGGGCCCGACGAGCTACCTGCGGGTGCTGGTCGAGCCGGGCGGCGGCCGACGCGTCGGGCGCGTGGTGACGCGCGCCGACGCGCGTGGGCAGGGCCTGTCGCGCCGGCTGATGGAGAGCGTGCTCGACGCCCATGGCGACGAGCTGCTGGTACTCGACGCCCAGTCGGTCGTGCAGGGCATGTACGCCGCCCTGGGCTTCGAGGTGTGCGGAGCCGAGTATGTCGACGACGACGGCATCCCGCACGTGCCGATGCGCCGGGCCGGCGCGGGGGGCTCGGTACCCGCGATGGCGGAGCCGCTCAGGACGCGCGAGGGTGGACGCATGAGCGAGTACACAGCGGAGCCACCCATCGTCATGTACCCGGTCGACGACCAACGGCCCGAAGACGTCGACCCGGCCGAAGACCCGTCGGTCGACGACCCCGACGTCGCCACGGCCGACCGCGAGCTGTCGGAGGTCGACGACCCCGATGCGCTGTCCACCGACGGGCTGGAGCGCGACCCCGACGACGACGGCTGGGAGCCCCCACAGGACGCCCCCAACACGGAGGCGAACGAGACCCTCGACGAGCGCCTCGCGGAGGAGGAGCCCGAACTGGACCCTCGCCGCGCCGGTGCCCGTGACGCCGACCGCGACCTGCTGGAGTCCTAGCTCCCAGTCCGGGCCCAGTCAGGGCAGGCGCGCGACCAGGGCGCCGAGGTCCACGCGTGGTCCGGTGAAGAACGGGACCTCCTCGCGCACGTGACGGCGCGCGTCGGTGGCGCGCAGGTCGCGCATCAGGTCGACGATGCGGTGCAGCAGGTCGGCCTCGAACGCCAGGATCCACTCGTAGTCGCCGAGTGCGAACGACGAGACCGTGTTGGCGCGCACGTCCGGGTACCCGCGCGCGGCCTTGCCGTGCTCGACGAGCATGTCGCGCCGCTCGTCGTCGGGCAGCAGATACCAGTCGTACGAGCGGACGAAGGGGTACACGCAGATGTAGGCCTTCGCCTCCTCCCCGGCCATGAAGGCGGGTACGTGGCCCTTGTTGAACTCGGCCGGACGGTGGACCGCTGCCTGTGACCAGACCGGCCGCAGCTTCCGCCCCAGGGCCGTGCGGCGCAGAGCGTGGTACGCGTCCTGGAGTCCCTCCACGGTCGGGGCGTGCCACCACACCATCAGGTCGGCGTCACCGCGCAGACCCGCGACGTCGTAGACACCGCGCACCACGACATCCGCATCGGTGGCGGCGTGCGCGAACAGCGTCCACACCTCGTCGACCATGGCCTGGCGGTCGTCGCCGAGCGGATCCTTGACGGCGAAGACGGACCACATCGTGTAGCGGATCGTCTCGTTGATCTCGCGCGCACTGACCTTCGGGGACTCGGGCGACTCGGGCGACTCGGGCGACTCGGGCGACTCGGGCGACTCCGGCGACTCAGACATGGCGCCAGTCTCCCACTGACGCAGCCGGAGTCATCCGAGGTGGTCCAGCACCTGCTGCGCTGCCGCGTCCGCCGTCGCGATGCACGCCGGCACGCCGACCCCGCCGTAGACCGACCCCGCCAAGGCGAGACCCGGCAGCTCGGCGACAGCAGACAGCACCTCGTCGACCAGGTCCAGGTGACCAACGCCATACTGCGGCAACGCTCCTCCCCACCGGGTCACCGTCACGGCGGCCGTGGGGAGCACCCGGTCGAGCAGGCTCTCGGCGTCGGCGAGCGCTGCCAGGGCAAGGTCTTCGTCCGGACGTTGCAGCGCCGTGACCTCCCCCGCCCGGCCGACAGAGAGCCGCACCACGTCACGGCCACCGGCGGCCTCGCGCACCCACTCCCACTTGCGGCTCGAGAACGTCATGGCCTTCACCAGTCGTCCCTCGACGGGGGGCACCAGCACTCCCGAGATCTCCTCTGCGGTGACGTCGTCGAGCGCGCCGTCGTCGAGCAGGGCGCTGACCAGCGCAGTGGATGCGACGTGGACCGTCGCGAGTGCCGCGGACGCGCTCGGGGTCACACCTGCCAGAAGCCGACTCGTCGCCGGGGCAGGAACGGCCAGCACCACCGCCTGCGCGTCCAGCACCTCGCCGCGACCGGCCGGTCCCAGGTGCAGGCGCCACCCGGCACCTGCGGCACCGGAGCGCTCGACCTGCCGGACGCACGCCCCGGTTCGGACGACGACCCCCGCTGCGGACAGCTGGTCGCGCAGTTCGTCCGCGAGCCGCGACACACCGCCTCTCAGCCCGGCGAAGACCGGCGCCGGTTGGCCGTCAACCGTTGCGCCCGTGGCCATCTGGGCAGCCACGGCGTCGAGCAGCCCCCGTCCCTCGCTGGCCACGGGCCACAGCGTGGGCATCGTTGCTTTCAGCGAGAGGCGCGCCGCGTGGCCGGCGTAGACCCCGCCGAGCAGCGGTTCCACCAAGCGGTCGACGACGGCGGCGCCCACCCGCTCCCCGATCCAGTCACCGACCGAGACGTCCTCCCCCACACCCGCGAACCAACGTCCGCGCTCGCTCTCGACCCGCGCCACCTCGTCGGCTGTCAGCAGCCCGACCAGCGCCTCGGGGTCGGACGGCACACCCATCACGGTGCCGGACGGGAAGGGATGCAGCCGGCCTCGCGACGCGACGGCCGCCCGGGTAACGCGAGCGTGGACCACGTCGTCATCGAGACCCAGCTCGGAGATGAGGCGCAGCGCCTCGGGACGCCTCGCCAGCAACGCCTCGGCCCCGACGTCGACGAGCACGCCTGGGGGCCCGGCGGTTCCGTCCCCGAGAAAGCCTTGGCGCAGAACACCGCCGGTGCGCTCTCGCTGCTCGAGCACGACCACGTGCGGGCGGCCGCGACGGTCGCCCAGCAGCTGCACCACCCGCCATGCGGTGGCCAGGCCGCTGATGCCCCCGCCGACCACGACCACGGGCGCCGAGTGGTCGGTGGGGGTTGCGCTCACGGTCCCAGCCTCGCAGAGCGGCCCAATCGTGACCTGCAGGGTCAGGTCGGTGCCGGAACGAGACCTGACCGAGACCTGCGCACAGGAACCTCAAGGCACCCGGACCCGTCGCAGGTCCAGGCAGACCGAGCACCAGCCGGCACGCCACGACCTGGAGGATCCGATGACTCTCACCCGACGACCCGACCGACACGCGCGTCGCACGGTACGACGGCCACTCGTCGTCATCACCGCAGCCGTCGTGCTGGGACTGCTGACGCTCACAGGATGTGGCTCGATGGGCGGCGGCACCGAGGCGGCAGCCGCCCCGGAGGAAGCGGCGGCGGACGGCGCCGACTCGGGTGGAACGGTCGAGCAGGACGACGAAGCCGGCGCGGGAAACACTGCGCCGCAGGCCCCAGGCGGTGTGGACTCGTCGACGGCCTTCCAGCCGCGCAGGATCAGCCGCGGCGAGGTCGTTGTCGAGGTCGACGACCTGAACAAGGCGTCCAACCAGGTGCGCGACCTCGCCGCCGGGCTGGGCGGATACGTGTCGGACGAGAGCATCGGCATCAGCCAGGCCAGCTTCCCGGGGTCGGATGACGGCACAGAAGGCGGGGAGGCGGGACGGCACCGACGACTCGGGCACGCAGTCCGACCAGGAGGCACCGGACATCCAGGCCGCCAGCCCGGGCGAGGCCCGCCTCACCCTGCGCCTTCCACCGGAGGCGACGACCAACGGGATGAACGAGATCGCCGCGCTCGGCGACGAGGTCAGCCGCTGGAAGAGCGACACCGATGTCGAGCTGACGCTGGTCGACCTCGAGAGTCGCATCGCGACCCAGACGAAGAGCGTCCAGGACATCACCGCGCTGATGGGCCGCGCCACCACGCTCACCGAGATCGTGACCCTCGAGGGCGAGGTGAGCTCGAGGACAGCGGAGCTCGAGTCCTTGAAGTCGCGGCAGGCATCGATCGCCGAGCAGGCTGAGATGTCCACGGTCACAGCGGTTCTGCGGACGGCGGAGCGCGTGCAGGCGGCCGAGGAAGAGGCGACCGGGTTCATGAGCGGGCTGTCGTCGGGCTGGGACGCTTTGCAGGCGAGCGTCTCGGTGCTGCTCACGATCGTCGGGGCGCTGCTGCCCTTCGCGTTCGTCGGAGCGCTGATCGGCTACCCGGTCTACCGCGTGGTCCGGGGCCGCCGCCGCACACGGAGCCGTCCCGCCGGCACACCCGCAGCCGAACCGGCACCCTGACCCGGTCAGCCCGGGTGGTCGCCCGCTGCGTGAACTCCTGATTCGACACCCACGTCGGTGGAGTGCACGAGGTCGACCACCCGGGCCAGCACGTCGGGGTCCGTCTCGGGCATCACTCCATGACCCAGGTTGAACACGTGCCCGCGTGCCGCACGACCGGCTCGCAGGGCGGCCAACGTCTGGGAGCGGACGACGTCCCACGGCGCGAAAAGGACTGCCGGGTCGAGGTTTCCCTGCAGCGAGTGCTCGGGTCCGACCCTCGTGGCGGCGACGTCCAGAGGCACCCTGAAGTCGACGCCCACGACCTCGGCGCCGGCCTCCCCCATCGCGCGCAGCAGCTCTCCGGTGCCGACGCCGAAATGGATCCGCGGCACGCCGAGGTCGGCCACACCGGCCAGCACCGCGGTCGAGTGCGGCATCACGTACCGGCGGTAGTCGCGCTCGGGCAGCGCACCGACCCAGGAGTCGAACAGCTGCACGGCTGACGCACCGGCCTCGACCTGCACGCGCAGGAACGTCGTAGTGATCGCGGCGATGCGCCGCATCAGCACGTCCCACACCTCCGGCTGGCCGTACATCAGCGCCTTGGTCCGCTCGTGGTGCCGGCTCGGCCCACCCTCGACGAGGTAACTGGCCAGCGTGAACGGCGCACCGGCGAACCCGATCAGCGGCGTCTCCCCCAGCTCCGACGCGACCTGGCGCACTGACTGCGCGATGTCGTCGACCTGGCCGGGGTCGAGATCGGGGAGGGCGCGGACCGCCTCGGACGTCCGAACGGGCTCCGCGACGACGGGCCCGATGCCGGGCACGATGTCGAGGTCGATGCCCGCGGCGTGCAGCGGCACCACGATGTCGGAGTACAGGATCGCGGCGTCGACGCCGTACCGGCGGACCGGCTGCAGCGTGATCTCGGTGACCAGGTCGGGCGTGCGGCAGGCGTCGAGCATGGCGATGCCCTCGCGGACCCGGCGGTACTCGGGCAGGGACCGTCCGGCCTGACGCATGAACCAGACCGGGTGCCGGTCGACCGGCTGTCCGGCACAGGCAGCAAGGAACGGGCTGGTGCTCGGACGGGGGGCGCGCGACAGGTCGGGCGGGCTGGACAGGGGACGCAGGCTCACGCCGTCATCGTCCCACGCAGGCTCAGCCACCCAGCGCGATGCACCCGATGCCCACGAACGCCGCCGCGATGCCGGCCACCTGCACGCGCTGGAGCCGCTCGTGCAGCACGAAACGCGCCATCAGCACCGTCACCACCGGGTACAGCGAGCCCAGCACCGAGGTCAGGCTGAGCAGCCCGAGCGTGGACGCGATCCCGAACGTGAGGTTGGCCCCCACGTCGGCCAGACCGATCCCGGCGAGCACCGGCAGGTCGCGCGGCCGGGCGACGACGAGCTCACGACCCCGACCCCAGCCCCGCGTCGCGAGGATCACCACGCCGGCGATCACGAAGGCCGTCACGCTGGTGGCACGCATGCCGACCAGCGTCATCACCGTGGAGTCCTCGGACCCTCGGCTGATCGCCAGCAGCGCGACACCGAAGCCGACCGCCGCGAGTAGGGCCAGCAGCACCGACCGGGGCCCGCCTCGTTCGCCGTCCTTTCCCGGCGACAGCTCGGGGCCGGACGCCAGGGCTGCCCCTGCGAGCGCGAGCAGGATGCCCACCACCTGCAGCGCGCTGGGGCGCTCGCCCGACAGCACACCCGCGATCACCGGCACGACGGCCCCGAGGGCGGCAATCGGCGAGACGACGCCCATCGTCCCGGTGGCCAGGGCTGCGTAGAACGCGACCAGCGCGGTCGCACCGGCCACCCCGGCGAGCAGCGACCACGGCACCCAGCCGGTCGGGTCGTCGGTGGCGCCGATGACCACCGCGGCGATCGAGACAGCGAGCAGCCCCGCAGACTGCGACCAGGCGACGACCAGCACGGCCTGCATCCGCTTGGAGACGACGCCACCGACGAAGTCGGCCGTCCCCCACAGCCCGGAGGAGAGCACGGCGAGGCCTGGACCGGCGAAGGACTCGGACATGTGCGCAGGTTATGGCCCCCTCGTCGCCGGTGCGGGGCAGGGGTCCGACGCGCCGGTCCGGCGCGCGTGAGCCCTGGTGGGGCCGGCACCGACGTACTCTGCGGGTGTGGCAGCGCGCGACCTGCCCGCGGCAGTGCCCGCGGCCTTCGGCCAGGCAGTCGAGTCGCTCCGTGCCGCCCGGTTGCGCCCTCAGGTGCATCTGACAGAGGTTCCGGCCCCCCAGCGCATCGCCCCCTACGCACTCGCGCTGTCCGGCGAGGTCCTGGACGGCGACGACGAGCTCGCAACCGGTCGCTTCGTCCTCCTGCACGACCCGAAAGGCCAGGAGGCGTGGCAGGGGACGATGCGCGCGGTCACCTACGTCCGCGCCGCTCTCGAGCCCGAGTTCGCCGGCGATCCCCTGCTCAGCGAGGTCGCCTGGACGTGGCTGGTCGACGGCCTCACCGGTCAGTCCGCCGGGTTCGCCGAGCTCGGCGGCACCGTGACGCGGGTGCTCTCCGACTCCCACGGCGCGCTGGCCGATCGCGAGCCGACAGTCGAGATCGAGGTGCGTGCCTCATGGACTGCCCAGGACGCCGACCTCGGCCCTCACCTCCAAGGCTGGGCGACGCTTCTGTGCACCGTCGCCGGGCTCCCCCCGCTTCCGGAGGGCGTGTCCCCGCTTCGCCGCGGGATCGGCTGATCCTGACTGGTCCGGCCGGGAGTGCCGCAGCGGCAAAATCCGGCGAGTCGGTCGCGCCGAACCTACAGTCGCGAGACCATTGCGCCGATAGGGGGAAGAAGGCCCACCGTGGGCCACCTTCCAGGAGGCACGGGTGACATCTGTTGTGGAGCGCACCGCCGCTGCACTGCCGCCGCGACAGGGCCGGTACACGGCCCTCGTCACCGTGCAGCAGCCTGCCGCCCGCGATGCCGCCGTACGCATCCTGCGTGCCCTCGGCGCGACCGACGTACTGGCCGCCTCCTCCATCGCCCAAGCCCGACGCGCCATGGTCGGCCGACCCGGCGAGATCTGCGTCGTCGAGGCCACCCTGGCCGACGGCTCGGGTGTCACCCTGGCCCGTGACCTGCGCGCCGCCGGCTGGCAGCGCGTCATCGTCGTCGCGACCGCAGAGGCCGCATCCGTTGCCCGCGCAGCCATGTCCGTCGGCCTGCGCTGCTTCCTGATCACCCGTCCGAGCGCGGCGTCGGCGACCACAGCCGCGGGCGGCAACCTCGCCGGCATGTCCCACCGCGAGCTCGAGGTCCTGCAACTCGTCGCGGACGGGCACTCCAACCGCGACGTCGGCGAGCAGCTCGGCCTGTCAGCCCTGACCGTCAAGAGCCACCTGGCGCGCATCGCGCGCAAGCTGGGCACGGGCGACCGCGCCGAGATGGTGGTCATGGCGCTGCGCGCGGGCGCGATCCGCTGACTTCCCCGTCCGCGCTCCGTGCACGGAGCGTGACGCCACCCCCGCCGGCTCCTCGCTGCGGGGGTCCATCACCCGAATGGCCGTACGGTGGATGCCATGCAGTCGGCTGAGCCGCGTCCCCTGACGCACCCGCGCGACGGGGTTCCGCAGCTCGTCACCACCCGTGACCGTCTGGCCGAGGCGGCTGCAGCCCTCGCTGAGGGTTCCGGTCCCGTCGCCGTCGACGCCGAGCGTGCCTCCGGCTACCGCTACGGCCAGCGGGCCTTCCTCGTGCAGCTGCGCCGTGCCGGCGTGGGCACCGTGCTGATCGACCCTGTTCCCCTCGACGACCTCTCCGTGGTCGGGGACGCGCTCGGCGACGCCGAGTGGGTGCTGCACGCCGCCAACCAGGACCTGTCCTGCCTCGCCGAGGTCGGGCTACGGCCGGGTGGCGACCTGTTCGACACCGAGCTGGGGGCGCGCCTGGCCGGCCTCGAGAAGGTCGGGCTGGCTGCGGTGGTCGAGAGCCTGCTCGGCTGGCAGCTGGCCAAGGAGCACTCGGCCGTCGACTGGTCCACGCGTCCGCTGCCCGAGCCATGGCTGCGGTACGCGGCCCTCGACGTCGAGGTGCTGATCGAGCTGCGTGACGCGCTCGGCCTGATCCTCGAGGACCAGGGAAAGCTGGCCTGGGCCAGGGAGGAGTTCGCAGCCGTCCGCGACGCCCCCGCCCCGCCGCCTCGGCGCGACCCCTGGCGCAGGACGTCGGGGCTGCACCAGATCAAGACGCGTCGCCAGCTCGCCGTGCTGCGCGAGCTGTGGAACGAGCGCGAGCAGATGGCCCGCCGCCGCGACATCGCCCCGGGACGCATCCTGCCCGACCGGGCTCTCGTCTCGGCCGCCGCCGCCCTGCCGTCCAGCGCGGAGCAGCTCGCCGCTCTCCCGGTCTTCTCCGGCCCGGCGAACAGGCGTCTTGCCGACCGCTGGGTGCAGGCCGTCCAGCGCGGCAAGGAGCTGCCCGAGACCCAGCTTCCTGCAGCGACCTTGCGAGGCGACGGGCCGCCACCCCCGCGCACGTGGCGCGAGCGCGACCCGCTGGCCGCCGAGCGGCTGGCCCTGGCCCGGGCGATGGTCGCGGAGCGGTCGGAGCACCTGGTCGTGCCGGTCGAGAACCTGCTGACTCCGGACGCCCTGCGCCGGCTGTGCTGGCGCCCGCCCTACGACACCAGCGCGGAAGGGCTCGGCGAGGCCCTCGTCGCGATGGGCGCTCGTCGCTGGCAGGTCGAGCTGCTCGCGGGCGACCTCGCCGCGGCGTTCTCCGCTGCGGAGGCCGCGCTCGCGGCCGAAGGGATCGAAGGGATCGAAGACCTCGATGCGGCTGCGGACGGTGGGGACCCAGCAGCCTGAGGTTAGGCTAACCTCCTGTCGTGTTCGCCAACCTGCTGATCGGCCTGCGCGAGGGCCTCGAGGCCGCGCTCGTCGTCAGCCTCCTCGTCGCGTACCTCGTCAAGGTGGAGCGACGTGACCAGCTGCGCTGGGTCGCTCTCGGGGTCGGCGCCGCCGTGGCCGTCAGCCTCGCCTTCGGCGCCCTGATCACCTTCACCTCTCGCAACATGACGTTCGAGGAGCAGGAGACCTTCGGCGGCACCCTGTCGATCGTGGCGGTCGCCTTCGTGACCTGGATGGTGCTGTGGATGCGCAAGGCGGCGCGGCACCTGAAGGCCGATCTCGACGGCAAGATGCAGGCCGCCGTCGCGATGGGAGCCGGCGCGGTCGCCCTGACCGCGTTCCTGGCTGTCGGTCGCGAGGGGCTCGAGACCGCCCTGTTCCTGTGGGCCGCGATCCAGGCGACCGGCAGCGGGTGGGCACCGATCGCCGGCGCCTCGGTGGGGCTCGTCATCGCCGTCGTGCTCGGCTACCTGATCTACCGGGGAGCGCTGCGCATCAACCTGAGGCGCTTCTTCACCTGGACCGGTGTGGCACTGATCGTGATCGCCGCAGGAGTCCTCGCCTACGGCATCCACGACCTGCAGGAGGCGCGCGTGCTGCCCGGGCTGACGTCCCTCGCCTTCGACGTCAGCGAGCAGGTCCCACCGGCCAGCTGGTACGGCACGCTCCTGAAGGGGACCGTCAACTTCTCCCCCGCCACGACCTGGCTGGAGGCGGTGACCTGGCTGACCTACGTCGCCGTGATGATGACCGCCTTCCTGCGTCCCCAGAGATCCCGACCGGCCGCGCCCTCGCCGGCGTCGGACCCCGTCCCCACTCGTTCCTGACCCTCACACCACCCGAGCCCACCGGAGAACCCGTTGTCCACTCTGCTTCCCGACCGCTCCGCATTCGCGGCCGCCACGGCTCGTCGACGGCTCGCCGCGCTGACCCTGCCGCTGGTGTGCCTCGGGCTGCTCGCCGCCTGCTCGACCGACCCCGAGCCCGCTGCCGGAGACGGAGACGGCGGCGCGAGCAGCGGACCCGTCGAGATCTCGGCGCAGGACGACGCGTGCGACCTGTCCTCCACCGAGCTGACCGCCGGCATCACCACGTTCGCGATCACGAACTCCGGTAGCCAGGTGACCGAGGTGTACGTCTACGACAACGAGCGCATCGTCACCGAGAAGGAGAACATCGGACCCGGCACCAGCTACGAGCTGACCGTCGACCTGATCGAGGGCGCATACCAGGTGGCGTGCAAGCCGGGCATGGTCGGGGACGGCATCCGCACGGATGTCACCGTCGCCGCTGCCGACGCCACGGTCGAGGAGGACCCGCTCGCGGCCCAGGCCGTCGCCGACTACCGCGAGTACGTGCAGGCCCAGGCCGACAAGGTGCCCCCGATGGTGCAGGCGCTGCTCGACGCCATCAAGGCCGATGACCGTGAGGCCGCGATGGCGATCTACGCACCCTCACGCGAGCCCTGGGAGGCGATCGAGCCGGTTGCCGAGAGCTTCGGCGACCTCGACCCGCGCATCGACATCCGCGAGGCCGACCTCGAGGAAGGCCAGGAGTTCACCGGGTGGCACCGCATCGAGAAGGCGCTCTGGACGGGCGAGGACCTCGCGCCGATGGTGCCGGTCGCCGAGCAGCTGCTCGCCGACGTGAACGAGCTCGCCCAGCGCGTCCCCAACGCGGCGCTGACGGCCGTCTCGATCGGCAACGGCTCCAAGGAGCTCCTGGACGAGGTGGCCACCGGCAAGATCACCGGCGAGGAAGAGGCGTTCTCGCACACCGACCTGGTCGACTTCGACGCGAACCTCGCGGGGGCGAAGAAGGGCTTCGAGGTGCTGCGCCCGCTGGTGGAGCAGAACTACCCGGAGCTGGCACCCACCCTCGACACCCAGTTCGCCGCGGTGGAGGCAGCGCTCGCGGTGCACGCGAGCGGTGACGGCTACGTCTCCTACGACACGGTGCAGGAGCCGGCACGGCAGACGCTCGCGCGGGCCGTCGACGGCCTCGGAGAGCCGCTGTCGAACCTTGCAGCGGCAGCGGCCGGCGACGCCTGATGACGACGCCGGCCCCGCGCCCCTCAGCCGGAGTCAGCCGGCGTGGACTGCTCGGCGCGCTCGGCACCGGAGCGGCCGGTGCGGCGCTGATCGGGGTCGGCGTGGCTGCGGGCCGGGACGGGTCGGCGGCGGCGGACGGCCGAGGGGCCGAGCGAGACCAGCTGGTCGACTTCCACGGCCCGCACCAGGCAGGCATCGCCACCAGCGTGCAGAGCCACCTGCACTTCGCGTCCTACGACGTGACGACGACCGACCGCAAGGCCCTCGTCGCGCTGCTGCGCGACTGGACCGAAGCGGCTCGCTCGCTCACAGCCGGCAGGACGCTCGGGGAGGGCGGCGCCGTCGACGGCAACCCTCTCGCGCCCCCGTCCGACACCGGTGAGGCGCTTGACACGACCGCCCACCGCCTCACGCTGACCGTGGGCTTCGGCCCGACCCTGTTCGACGACCGGTTCGGCCTGGCCGACCACCGTCCGAAGGCCCTGGTCGACCTCCCGTCGTTCCCGGGCGACACGCTCGACCCGGCTCGGTGCGGTGGCGACCTGGCGGTGCAGGCGTGTGCCGACGACCCGCAGGTGGCCGTGCACGCGATCCGCAACCTCACGCGCATCGCTGCCGGCCGCGCGGCCGTGCGCTGGGCACAGCTCGGCTACGGCAAGGCCGCCTCGACCGACCCCGACCAGCCGACTCCGCGAAACCTCTTCGGCTTCAAGGACGGCACCAACAACGTCTCCGGCTCGGACACCGACGAGCTCGACAGCACGGTGTGGGTGGGCGAGGCCGACGTCGCCTCCCCGCAGGAGTCGTGGATGGCCGGCGGGTCCTACCTGGTCGCCCGGCGCATCGACATGCTGATCGAGATCTGGGACCGCACCTCGCTGGGCGAGCAGGAGACGCTGATCGGACGGACGAAGGGCGTCGGCGCTCCACTGGGCAAGGCGCGCGAGCGCGACGACGTCGACCTCAGCGAGCTGCCGGCCGCGTCGCACATCGCGGTGGCCCAGCGGGCGCGTGGCGACGCGCCGGGCATGCTGCGCCGGGGGTACAACTTCACGGACGGCAGCGACGGACTGGGCCACCTCGACGCCGGGCTGTTCTTCCTGGCCTACTCCAAGGACCTGGGCAAGTCGTTCATCCCCGTGCAGTCGGCGATGGCCGCCGACGACCGGCTGATGGTGGAGTACTTGCGGCACACCGGGTCTGGCGTCTGGGCGGTCCCGCCCGGCGTGGCTCGCGACGGCTACTGGGGCGACACACTCCTCCGCTGAACAGGGAAGGGACGCTTCACGGCAACCCCTCCCGCCGCGCCGGACCAGATGGCGCTTCCCGCGAGCAGCAACCGAACCTGCTCTGCTGCAACAGGTCTGGCTACCAGGAATCCCTGGACATGCTCGCAGCCCGCTTCTCTCAGGTACCTGAGCTGCGCCCGCGTCTCCACCCCCTCCGCCACGACGGCCATGCCGAGGTCGTGTGCCAGCCCGATCTGCGCCGCGACGAGGGTCGGGTCACCTCTGTCGAGGTCCTTCACGAAGGTCCGGTCGATCTTGAGCTTGTCGAAGTCGTACTCACGCAGCCTCCCGAACGAGGAGTGTCCGGTGCCGAAGTCGTCGATGGCGAGCCACACCCCGAGCGCCTTGAGGTCACGAAGCGACTTGTGGGCCCTGCGATCGCCGTCCGCGATGACCCCCTCGGTGATCTCCAGGGTCAGGCAGCCGGCGTCGATCCCGTGCCGGCCGAGTGCGGCGGCGACCGTCGCGACGAGGTGCGGACCGAGCTGGCGGCCGGAGATGTTCACGGCCACGCCCAGAGACTCCGGGCCCGTGTACGCCTCGCGCCAGGTGCGCAGCTCTGCGCAGGCCTCGTCGAGGACCCAGGCCCCGATCTCGACGATGGCCCCGGTCTCCTCCGCCATCTCGATGAACTCGATCGGAGCCAGGAGCCCCATGGTGGGGTGCTCCCACCGCAGCAGGGCCTCTGCCCCGGCGAAGCGATCGCTGTCGAGGCGCAGGATCGGCTGGTAGTCCAACCTGAGCTGGCCGCGCTCACGGGCCTGACCGAGCTCGCTGGCCAGGTCGAGGCGGTGCTGGGAGACGGTGTGCAGAACCGGCGTGTACCGCTCGTACCGTGCCTTCCCGCCCGCCTTGGCGGCGTACATGGCCAGGTCGGCGTTGCGCAGGAGGTCCTCCGCCGACTCGATGCCGTGGCGGTGGGCGATGCCGATGCTGGCGGACAGCGTGACGGAGACCCCGGGGCACAAGGGCAGTGGGAAGGGTTGGCTCAGCGCCTCGATCACGCGCTGCGCCACCTTGGCTGCCGACGTCTCGCTGCGCTCCTTGCCCGCCCTCGCCTCGAGCACCAGGGCGAACTCGTCTCCGCCGAAGCGCGCCACCATGTCGTCCTCACGTGCGAGAGCCCGCAGTCGCTCGGCAACGTCCTGCAGGACCCCGTCCCCGGCCGAGTGTCCGTAGCTGTCGTTCACGGCCTTGAAACCGTCGAGGTCCAGCATCAGCACGGACACCGCAGTGGGCGCAGGCTCTTCTCCATCCGGACCTTTGCGCTCCAGTCGCTTGCGCAGCAGTGCCCGGTTGGGTAGCCCGGTCAACGTGTCGTGGTGGGCTAGGTGCTCGAGCTGCTCGGCCGTCGCGTGGAGGCGGGCTGCAAGGTCCTTCGCCTCGACCAGGGCCGACGCTTGGTTCTGCAGGAGCAGGACGTAGTCGACGACCACGTCCGAGGCTGCGAAGTCGTCGAGGGTCAGGCCGAGTGCGACGAAGTTGGCCGTCTCGGTGATCCACGGCGAGCCGACGAAGAACAGGCAGTCAGCCCCCGGCTCGTGCAGGATCTGCCCGCGCAGCAGCAGGCCGGGTGTGGCCTGGGACTCGAGCAGGAAGAGGGACCGGGGCTTCGCGGTGAGCGCCTCGAACGTCATCGCCACTCGGGGCGTCGTGACGCGGAACTGGTCGGTGAACGTGGCGCCGACCAGGCCGTCGCCCTGCAGCCTCCGGACCGAGCTGCCGGCCTGCAGGACGCGCAGGTCGCGGTCGAGCACCAGGTGGAAGGGGAACACCGCTTCCACCTGCGCCGGCCGGAGGGCCCACCCTTGGTCAGGCAGGAGCACTGGCACGGGCAGCAGCATCGTTCGCGGACGGCCGCTCGTCGCTCGCCGCACCTTCAGGCTCGGCGGGGCGGAAGTCGACTTCGAACTCGTCGTGGTCGGCGCCGTCGGCGCGGGCGACGGTCTGGGCGACGGACATGGCCAGCCCGAAGTACTCGCCCAGCCCCTGGAGGAGGCCGACGACCATGGGGGCCAGTCCGGGCCGATGCGACCAGTACTCCAGGCGCAGCCGATCGTCGGCCAGCTGCTCGCAGACGAACGTCGGAGGCGTCAGCTCGGGCATGCTGAGGCTGATGCGGGCATGCATGGCGTCGAGGTTGGCGAGGAAGCCGGGAAGGCTGCTCCCCATCGTGTCGAAGATCGCGCCGTACCCGCGCCGGGCCGTGTAGAGGATCCAGTGCCGCCCGAACGCCTGCAGGACCTCGTCCGTGGTCATGCCCAGGACGCGGCTGGCGCCGTCGACGAGTCGATAGGTGACCTCGTCCGGATAGACGCTCGCGCTGAGGATGGGCTCGTGGCCGACTCCCGCCGCGGCAGCGATCTTCTGCCACAGCTGCTCGCCGCCGAGCTCGATCGCCAGGTCGCGGACGCCCTGGTTCACCATTCCGTGCATGGTGCCTCCGCCCGACGACGTCTTCTGCCCAGGTTCTCCCCATGTTTTCGGCGCTGTGGGTGCTCGACTTGAGTGACGGGCGCCACGTCCGCGAGGGGGCCCTCGACGTGTTACCCGCAAGTAGCATGGCCAGCGTCCAGACCGTCCCCCACTGGGAGGCCAGAGTGCCCCGCACTGCCAACGAGGTCGTCTTCGTCGACGGCGTCCGCACCCCCTTCGGCAAGGCCGGCGACAAGGGAATGTACGCACAGACCCGCGCCGACGACCTGGTGATCAACTGCGTTCGCGAGCTGATCCGCCGCAACCCGCAGCTGCCTCCCGAGCGGGTCGACGAGGTGGCGATCGCCGCCACCACCCAGATCGGTGACCAGGGGCTGACCCTCGGACGGATGACCGCTCTGCTGTCGGGCCTGCCCAAGACCGTCCCCGGGTTCTCGGTCGACCGCATGTGCGCCGGCGCGATGACCGCGGTGACGACCACGGCGACCGGCATCGCCTTCGGCGCCTACGACGTCGCGATCGCCGGCGGCGTCGAGCACATGGGCCGGCACCCGATGGCCGAGGGCGCGGACCCCAACCCGCGCATCCTCGCCGAGAAGCTCGTCGACCCGTCCGCGCTCGTGATGGGTTCGACCGCCGAGAACCTGCACGACCGGTTCCCCGGCATCACCAAGGAGCGGTGCGACACGTTCGCGGTCGGCAGCCAGGAGAAGCTGGCCAAGGCCTACGCGAACGACCGGATCCAGCCCGACCTCGTGCCGACCGCCACGCGCAGCGCCGAGCTCGGCTGGGGCCTCGCCACCGCCGACGAGCCGCCGCGTCCGGGTACGACCCTCGCCGACCTGACGGACCTGAAGACCCCATTCCGCGCGCACGGACGGGTGACCGCCGGCAACGCCGCCGGCCTCAACGACGGCGCCACCGCTTGCATCCTCGCCTCGCAGCAGGCGGCTGACGAGCTTGGCCTGCGGACGCGGATGCGGCTGGTGTCGTACTCGTTCGTCGGCGTCGACCCCGAGGTGATGGGCATCGGACCGGTCCCCGCGACCGAGAAGGCGCTCAGGCAGGCCGGTCTCGGCATCGACGACATCGGGCTGTTCGAGCTGAACGAGGCGTTCGCCGTTCAGGTGCTGGCGTTCCTCGACCACTTCGGCATCGCCGACGACGACCCGAGGGTCAACCCGTGGGGAGGCGCGATCGCGACCGGCCACCCACTGGCGTCGTCCGGCGTGCGGCTGATGACGCAGCTCGCGCACCACTTCGAGGAGAACCCGCAGGTGCGGTACGGGCTCACCGCCATGTGCATCGGCATCGGCATGGGCGGGGCCGTGATCTGGGAGAACCCCCATCACGCCGACTACGGCACGGAGGCTGCAGCCTGATGAGCACCACGACCCAGAACGACGTGAAGATCACCCCCGAGGCCCTCGCGGCCGCGGCCACCAAGGAGCGCGTCACCGCCTTCCACGTGCGCGACGTCTCGCTGCCCGGCGGGGCGGGCACGATGGCGCTGATCACGATGGACAACGGCTTCGACCACACCAAGCCGACCACGTTCGGCCCGGGTAGCCTGCTCAACCTGCGCGCCACCCTCGATGCGGTCGAGAACCGCGCTGCCGCAGGCGAGATCGTCGCCGTCGGGCTGACCGGCAAGCCGTTCGTCTTCGCCGTCGGCGCCGACCTCAAGGGTTTCGGAAACGTCTCCCGGCGCGAGGAGGCCCTGGCCGTGGGGAGGCTGGGCCACGAGCAGATGCGACGGCTCGGTGAGCTGGCGGTGCCGACCTTCGCGTTCGTCAACGGCGCTGCGATGGGCGGCGGCGTCGAGATCGCGCTGCATTGCACGTACCGCACGATCGCCACCTCGGCGCCGGCCGTCGCGTTGCCGGAGTGCTTCCTAGGGCTCGTCCCCGGCTGGGGCGGCACGTACCTGCTGCCGCGGTTGGTCGGCCCGGCCAAGGCGCTCGAGGTGATCGTCGGCAACGCCCTGAACCAGAACACCATGCTGTCTGGCGCACAGGCCTTCACCCTCGGCATCGCTGACGCGCAGTTCGAGGCGGCCGACTTCCTCGAGCAGTCCGTGCGGTGGGCGGCGTCCGTGCTGTCGGGCGCGACGACCGTCGAGCGCGCCGACCACACCGGCGACGAGGCGGCGTGGACGGCAGCGGCCACCGCGGCAAGGCGACTCGCCGACAGCAAGACCGGGCGTGCCGCGCCCGCGCCGTACCGGGCGATCGAGCTCGTGACCGCTGCCCGCACGAACGACCGCGACGCAGGGTTCGCCGCCGAGGACGAGGCGCTCGCGGACATGATGATGAGCGAGGAGTTCCGCGCCAGCATGTACGCGTTCGACCTCGTGCAGCGGCGGGCCAAGCGGCCTGCGGGTGCGCCCGACAAGGCGCTCGCCCGTCCGGTCACCAAGGTCGGCATCGTGGGTGCGGGCCTGATGGCGAGCCAGCTCGCCCTCCTGTTCGCCCGCAGCATGAAGGTGCCGGTCGTCCTGACCGACCTCGACCAGGCCCGCGTCGACAAGGGCGTCGGGTACGTGCACAGCCAGGTCGACAAGCTGGCGGCCAAGGGGCGCGTCTCACCCGACGCGGCCAACCGGCTCAAGGCGCTGGTCACGGGCTCGACCTCGAAGGACGGCTTCGCCGACGCCGAGTTCGTGATCGAGGCGGTGTTCGAGGAGATGTCGGTCAAGCAGCAGGTCTTCGCAGAGGTGGAGGCGGTCGTCTCGTCCGAGTGCGTTCTCGCCACCAACACCTCGTCGCTGTCGGTGACCGAGATGGCCTCGCAGCTAACGCATCCCGAGCGGGTGGTGGGCTTCCACTTCTTTAACCCGGTGGCCGTGATGCCGCTGCTCGAGGTGATCCGCGGCGAGCGCACAGACGACGCCACGCTGGCGACGGCGTTCGCCACCGGCAAGGCGCTGAAGAAGACCGCCATCGCCGCCAAGGACTCCCCCTCGTTCATCGCCAACCGGCTGCTCGGCCGGTTCATGGGCGAGATCGCGCAGGTCGTCGAGGAGGGCACGCCGATCGACGTGGCCGACTCGTCCGTGGCGGGGCTCGCGCCGATGCCTCCCTTCGTGCTGATCGGGCTCGTCGGCCCGGCGATCGCGCTGCACAACAGCGAGACGCTGAACCGCGCGTTCCCCGAGCGGTTCCGCGTGTCCCAGAACCTGCGTCGCGTGGTCGAGGCCGGCAAGACCGGGTTCTACCTGTGGCCTGAGGGCACGCCCGTGCTCGACCCGGAGGTCGACGCGCTGTTCGAGAAGCCGGCCGAGCCCGTCGTGCTCGACCGCGGACAGGTGCGTGAGCGTGCGCTGGCTGCGCTGGCCGAGGAGGTGCGGCTGATGCTGGACGAGGGCGTGGTGGAGGCGGCACAGGACATCGACCTGGCGATGATCACGGGCACCGGGTTCTCGTTCTGGAACGGCGGCATCACGCCGCTGCTCGACCGCTCCGGTGTCAGCGAGCGCGTCACCGGCCGCCGCTTCCTCGAGCCGGGGATCGCGTCCGTCCCCGCCTGAGGCCCGCATCGAATGATGAGAAGTCGGGCCATCGCCTGTCGCGATGGCCCGACTTCTCATCTCCGGGCATCTCGTCTCGGTCAGCGCGTCAGCGTGACCACTCGGGCCGGAGGATCGCGAAGAGCAGGTCGTCGGTCCACTCGCCCTTCGCCCACGTGCCCTCGACCAGGTGTCCCTCGCGGCGCATCCCTACGGCCGCAAGCAGTTTGGCCGACGGTGCGTTGCGGGCATCGCACGAGGCCGTCACCCGGTGCTTGCCGAGATCCTCGAACAGGAACCCGAGCAGCAGGGTGACGGCCTCGCGCGCGAGGCCACGCCCCTGGTGCTCGGGAGCGATCGTGAACCCGATCTCGGCGGTCCTCGGCTCGTCCGCGTCGGGTGCGAAGGCGCAGTCGCCGACGAGCGAGTCGTCCGTTGCCAGCGCCACGGCGATCTGGAGCCACTCGCCCGGTACGTCCACCGGGGCGGTCGCCATCTCGGTCACGAACGCCCGCGCCCGGTCGAGGGAGAAAGGCGCCTCCCAGCCCTGGTACCGCGCCACCGCCGGGTCGGACCTGTAGGCGGCGAAGGCCTCGGCGTCGGACTCGCGGAAGCGGCGGAGTCGCAGCCTCGGCGTCTGCAGGTGGGTGAACGGGTCGTCCGACATCGTCTCAGTGCTCTCGGGTCTCACCCGCTGGGCTGGTGGTGGCGCCACCGAGGATCCTGTCCAGGACGGAGGTCAGCAGCGGCCCGTCATCGAGGTCCACGACCGTGGTGTGTGGTGAGGCCGCGATCTTGGTAGCGCGTTCGTCGTGCTCGTCGCCCGCCGCTGCAGCAGCGATGGCGTCGGCGAGCCGACCGGTCCCTCCGAGGACCACCAACGGCCGCCTCTCCTCGATGCTCCGTGCCACGTCGTCGTGCGTCGTCTCGCCCCCGTTGACCATCAGGGTCATCGTCGGGCGGCCCGCCGCGATCACCTCTGCCACCTCACCGAGCCAGGCCGACTCGTCACCCCACTGGTCCCCGGGGACCATGACGACCAGCGTGTGGTGTGGCTCCAGCTCGGCTCCCTCGACGGGGGCGTCGTCCGGTTCCTGGCCGGCGACGGTCCCCTGGGCGGCGACGCCGACGAGCGGGAAGCCGGCACCCGACGACTGCCGCAGCCTGCCGACGAGCCTCATCACGCCGGCGTCGGTGCCGCCGTCGACCACGACCGCGTCCCACCGCTCGAGCGCCGGCAGCAGCCGATCACGCAGCGCCTTCGTCACGGGCTCGAAGTGCTCCTGGCTCATCGCCCCTGCGCCCCCGACGAGGACGACCACGGGGTGCTGCCCGTCGGCGAGCACCGTCGCGAGGGCCGCTCGCAGGTGGTACGGCTCCTGCACCCGGACGGTGGTCACCACTGGGGCGGTAGCCGTCTCAGCGAGGTCGGTCGCGATCGCTGCCCTGATCCGGTCCATGCGGATGCCCTCGTTGGCCGCGTAGAACCCGTCCCCGTGCAGCCGTTGCATGTGGTCGCTGCCCGCGTGGTGCAGTGCGAGCACGCGCCACCGCTTGTCGAAAACCGGGCTGCCGGAGCTGCCCGGCTGCGTCGGGGCGCGGTAGTGGGCTCGCACGTCGTCGTAGTCGAGCAGGTCGTTGTCGTGGATCGAGATCTTGACCGACGACGCACCGAGGGGATGGCCCACCACGTAGACGCGGGCAGGCTCAGCGGCGTCGAGCAGGGGCATCCGGCCGGCCAGCGGACTGTGCTCGACACCTGGGGGCACGTTCGTCAGCCCGATCACCGTCGCGTCGAGCTCGTGGGGAGGCGACGTCCAGAGCTGGTCTCCGAGTGGCACTTTCGCTGTCCCACCTGCCGTGGGCAGTCCCCGGAACGTGACGACCGCGTCCGGAGCCGAGACCGCGTCAGGGATCACGTGCGCGTTGGTGACCAGCACGAGCGCGGGGAACGACGGGTGCAGCTCGCTGCCGGACACGACGAAGGCCGTGCCGCACGCCTCGTCGTACGCGTCCTCGACCCGCGCCACGCCACGGCAGCGCCGCAGCAGGTCCTCGAACCAGGCCTGGGTCTGGGCGCCCTCCGCACCGAAGACCTTCTCGAAACTGTTGTCGACCACCGTGGCGGGATGCGACCCCACCATCGGCCCGAGAGTCAGGACGGCTCCTTGCTTCTGCAGCAGGAGTGCCTCCAGAGGAGGCAGGATCGTCGCCCCCGGCGGGGTGGGGTGCGACATCTGCCAGACCTCGACCAGCTGCCGGAGCAGGCTGGCGAGCTCGAAGGCACCGGTGCTGACCGTCTCCTCCTGCCGGTTGAGCCGGACGAGGGCACCGTCCACGTCGCCGAGGGCGATGTCGGCCTCGACGGCGGTCGTCCAGTCCCAGGCATCGAGGGCCGCCCCGCGGCGCTCGATCTGCGCTGCGACCTTGGCCGCGATGGCAAGGCCAGAGGCGCGCGGGTCGTCGAACCCCTGCACCGGGATGCCTTCTCGAGCAGCGCGCAGCAGAAGTGCCGCGGTGTTGATGCCGTGCCACGCGCTGTCGGGCGCGAAGCCGTACACCGCCCCGTAGGCCCGGATGGCCCTGTTCAGCCATCGCTCGCGCCGGCGTGTGGCGTCGTCTCCCGCACCGACGAACAGCTCCTTGAACGCCCGGCCCTGCAGGCCACGCGCCTCGATCGCCTCCGGGCCGGCGTCGTCGTCCTTCAACAGCTCCGAGAGGACGTCGAGACCGGCGACGACGGCACCACGCTCGATCAATGCCTGCGCGTACTGCCTTCGCGCAGTGGGCATTTCGTCACCGACCTGCAGTGCCGCCTCGGCGACGCGCTCGAGAAGAGCGAATCGGCGGTAGCGGCGCAGGAGGGCGAGCACGTCGAGCACCACGGCTGGCACCGTGCTGGGTTCGACGTCGTCAAGCGCGTCGACCAACGTGTTGACGACCCTGTCCGCGACCACGTCGTCCGAGCGATCGAGGGCGGCCGCCAGCTGGCTGCACAGCCCGGCCCAGTCCACCTCGGTCATGGCCGCTCGAGGCGAAGGAGATCCGCCAGGCTTCTGCGCAGCTGGGTGCCGTGGAGGTACTTGCCGATGTCGTGGCGCCACCGCCCCCAGTTGGGCTCGTTGACGTCGACGACCGCGTCAGAGCCGGCTCGGCGGTAGTCGCCGGCGATGTAGGGGTCGGCGGCCGCGACGACGTCCAGCCGGTCGAAGACGTTCACCCACGCACCGCCGAGCTTCGCGGTGGGAAAGCCGTTGTCCCGCGACCACTCTGGCTTGAAACAGTGCTGCACCTCGTCGAGGCCGAGGGGGCTGCCGACGGTCATCAGTCCGTCGATGCGGGGGCAGTCGGACACACGCTGCAGGCAGTCGTAGGCGATGACCGTCCCCATGCTGTGGGTGACCGCGACATGAGGAGGCTCGCGTTCCGCGCCCCGTGCGAACGCCTCGACCACTCTCTGCCGAATGACGTCCTGGATCACGTACTCCTCGCCGGCACGCGGGCTGAAGCTGACGTTGAACAGGTAGTGGTGCACGTCGCGCAGGAAGGTCTTCATCACGCGGCGGGCGATCGGCGGCGGCAACAGCTCGAGCGACTCGTCCACTGCCGGGTCCGGCTCGGGGGCCGCCGTGTCGGCCGGCGTCGTCGCCACCATGAAACCCATCCGCGCGGCGAGGCTGGTCATCAGCTCCGCCTCCTCGCCCTCCGCGCCGCCGAGCCAGGTCAGGTCGACGTCCGACGCGCCGGCCAGGTCGACTGCCTCCAGGCTCTCGGCCTGGCCCCCCGGAAGTGGCTGCGCGTACAGGAGATCGGCCCAGTACACGAGCTCGTAGCTGACGTGCTCGTAGTCGAGGTCGATCCCCTGGTCGTCGGCGAGTGCCGAGACCCAGGCACGCACGAGATCCTCGCGCGGCGGCTTGTTGCTGATGCCGTGCACGAACGTGACATGGGCCATCAAGCCCACCCCCCTCTCAGGTGACGCGAGCCTCCCACGCCGCACGCCACGTGGCCGGCCCGACGAGACCGTCGACCGTCAGTCCCTTCTCGCGCTGGAACTTCGTGACGGCTGCATGGGTCTTCGCTCCGAAGTGTCCGTCGGCACCGGAGCTGCCCAGGTTCCACCCACGCTGGATCATCCGGCCCTGGAAGGTGCGGACGTGCGCCCGGTCGGCCGGCACGCTTCCGTTGTGGCAGCGCGCGGCTGTGCCCTCGCCGAAGTAGTGGCCGCTGGGCAGGGGAAACGCGGGAGCCTTTGCTGCAGCTGCTCGAGCCGGAGCGGCGGCACCTCCTGACGCTGCGGCGACCGGCGCGGGCGCGACCCCGAGCCCCGCGATGGTGCGCGCGGCGTCACGTGGCGTACCCATGTACTCGTAGTGCATCGCGTCCTTGCGGGTGGTATACGTTCCACCCCAACGGAACCCGTGTTGCGTCCAGAGCTTCGGCATCCATGACGGCATGTCCGTCTTGAGGGACGGTCCCATCGGGTTGGCGAGCGAGTTGATGTCGACGGCCAGGCCCCACGAGTGGTTGCTCGGTGTCTTGCTCCCGCGGATCGCCCGGCAGGCGAAGCCCCAGCACTGGCCTTTCCGGAATCCGTATCCGCGCGAGACGGTCTGCTGGCTGAGCCACGCGACCAGAGGGGCGATCTCCTTGCGGACGCTGAGGCGGACGGGCGAGACCGTGATGGTGACGAGCTGCTTCGTCTGGCAGTTGGGCCAGCCGTTGCCCCAGCCGCGCGAGCGCGGTGTCGTGCCGACCCCCTCGAGCCCTTCGTCGCCCACTCCGTCGCAGACGTCTTCAGCGCCCTCGGGGGCCAGATCCTCGTCCCAGGGCCCGATCTCGACTGTCATTGCAGGCACCACCAACCTGTGAGGAACGCGCGTGCGACCATCGCCCCGTTGACGACGTCTGCGTCGAGAACGGTGCTCCGAACAGCGCACGTCTGTCAATCGCCCTGCGATTCGGGCCGCTTCGTCCCATTCCGTGATCTTGTGTGGCCGCAAGGACGGGTGGAGCATGGATCGAGCCGAATACGCGAGCTGAGTGCGGATGGAGCGTCGAGGTCGCGCGCACGACGTCCAGGCAGGGTCCAGACAGCGAAGGGGCACCCGATGAGCGGCACTTTCCTGAGCTACCGCCGCGACGACGCCGCAGGCTGGGCGGGTCGGCTGTACGAGTACCTCGTGCGCGAGTGGGGACCGGACGAGGTCTTCATGGACATCGACGCCATCGCGCCCGGTGAGGACTTCCGCAAAGCCATCAGCAGCACGATGGACGTGAGCGACACGGTGCTCGTGGTGATCGGCCCGAGCTGGGTGAACGCCACCGACCATGCCGGCCGCCGCCGGCTGGACGACGAGAGGGACACGCACCGAGCCGAAGTCGCGGCAGCCCTGCAGGCACAAGACGTTCGGGTCATCCCGGTCCTGGTCGGCGGCGCCGCCATGCCTGTCGCCCCACAGCTGCCGGACGCCCTGCAGGAGCTCGCCTACCGCAATGCCGCGGTCATCGACGACAGGCGGTTCCCGGCTGACGTGCGAGGGCTGATCGACGCGGTCAAGGAAGCCCGAGACGCAGCCACACGCTGGGAGTCTCCCGACGGTGGCCAGACACCGGACCGGCCCCAGCCGCGGCAACGGGCGACCCCCACCCACCCGGCACCGGGTCGGGGCGGGTCGCGCCAGCCCGCTTCGAGCGCCGCTCCGACGTCCTTCCTGACGTCACCGCCTGTGCTGTCCGCCGCCGCGGGCATCCTCGTGGTCCTGGTCTGGGGGGCCCTCGTCGTCCGTGGATGGCACGACGAGATGTGGGGCATCCGCGCCGGCGCATCGCTGCTGCTCGTCGCCGTCGCCACCGCAGGGCTGTGGACGCGGCGTTGGCAGCTCGTGCTCTTCGGAGGCCTGGCCGGACTCGTGGGTCTGTTGCTGTGGGTCCTCCAGCTCATCCTCACGGGGCACACCACGCCCGAGCTCTTCTCGCTCGGCACCGACGGCGTCCCGAACGTCCTCTCGATCCTCGGTGCCATCGTCGTGGTGGTCGCCGCGTTCGTGGGCAGGGCGTCCGAACAGCGAGCCTGACGGTCAGTCGCGCCAGTGCGGGCATCGCGAGGAGTCTCGGCGCGCCACGGTGCCCACGACGCCACACGACCAGCCGCAACTGTGGTCGCACACCACACAGAGCCGCGGCCTTCGCGGGCCTAGCGTCGGCGTGGTGGACGACTCCCCCGCAGCGACCGACACCGCGCGTGGGCCCGGCCTGCACGGGCGCACGGCGCTGGTGACCGGCGCTGCGAGCGGCATCGGCCTCGCGTGCGCGCGCCACCTCGCCGGGCTCGGCGCAACCGTGCTGGCGGTCGACGTCGACAGCTCCGGGCTCGAGGAGTTGGCCGCCGGCACCGAGGCGGGCACAGAGGCCGGCAAAGGCCTGAGAACCATCACCTGCGACCTGTCCGACCTCGACGCGGTCGACCGGCTGCCTGCCGACGTCGACGTGCTGGTCAACAACGCCGGACTGCAGCACGTCGCACCGGTGCACGAGTTTCCCGTCGACACGTTCTCGCTGATCCTGCGGGTGATGCTGGAGGCGCCGTTCCGACTGGCACGGCGCACCTTGCCGCACATGTACGAGCAGGGCTGGGGACGGGTGGTCAACATCTCCAGCGTCCACGGCCTGCGCGCGAGCCCCTTCAAGTCCGCGTACGTCACCGCCAAGCACGGGCTCGAAGGGCTGTCGAAGGTCATCGCCCTGGAAGGCGCCGAGCATGGCGTCACCAGCAACTGCGTCAACCCCGCGTACGTGCGGACGCCCTTGGTGGAGAAGCAGATTGCCGACCAGGCGCGCACTCATGGCATCAGCGCGGACCAGGTGGTCGAGCAGGTGATGCTTGCGCCGGTCGCCGCCAAGCGACTCGTGGAACCCGACGAGGTGGCAGCCGTCGTGGCCTTCCTGTGCGGCCCGGGCACCGACTCGATCACCGGGTCGGCCATCACCCTCGACGGCGGCTGGACGGCCCACTGACCCCGGCCGGGTGCGCCCGAGGTAGGGCGCCGGCGCGTGGCAGGATCGTCCGCGTGAGCTCACAGGTCAGGATCCTCGACGCAGAGACCGTCGAGGCGCTCCTCGACACCGGCGACCTGGTCGACGCGCTCGCGGCCGCGATGGTCGAGCTGAGCGCCGGCACAGCGTCGATGCCGCCGCGGATCGGGTCACAGGTTCCCGAGCGCGACGGCGTGCTGCTCGTGATGCCCGCGTACCTGCCGTCGACCGGCAGCCTGTCGATCAAGGCGGTCAGTCTCTTCCCGCACAACGTCGGCGACGTGCCCACGCACCATGCCGTCGTGGTGGCCTTCGACGCCACGACCGGCGCTCCTCGCGCGGTCCTGGACGGCACCTACCTCACGGCTGCTAGGACCGCAGCGGGCTCGGCCCTGGCCACCCGCCTGCTGGCGCGGGTCGACGCCGGGGTGGTCGCCGTGCTCGGCACCGGCACGCAGGCGCGGTCGCACGCCGCAGCGATGACGAAGGTCAGACCGGTACGGGAGATCCGCGTCGCCGGCCGGAGCCAGTCCCGGGCACAGGCTCTCGCCGACGAGCTGGCAGAGGCACTCTCCCTGCCCGTCCACGCGTCAGGGAGCTACGCGGAAGCTCTCGACCGTGCCGACATCGTCTGCGCGGCAACGCTTTCCCCCGACCCGGTCGTCCGGCGTGAGTGGTTGTCGCCGGGGACGCACGTGAACTCCGTCGGCTTCGGCGTGCGGGAGGTCGACGCCGCGACCGTGGCCGACGCTCTGGTGGCGGTCGAGTCACGTGAGTCCGCACTGGCACCGGGCCCAGCCGGTGCCCTGGAGCTCGTGGCGGCGCTGGAGTCCGGGGTCGACATCGGTGTGGTCGCCGAGATCGGGGAGCTGGTGGACGGAAGCGCGACGGGCCGCACGTCGGAGCAGCAGATCACCCTCTACAAGTCTGTCGGCGTCGCGGTCCAGGACGCGGCAGCGGCGTCTCTCGTGCTGGCGGCCGCGGAGCGCGCGGACGCCGGCACCCTCGTCAATCTCTAAAGGGTCAGTCTCTAGAGGGTCTTCGGGGCGTCGACTTTCGTCGGCTCCTTGTCGTCGCCGTCGGCCTCGTGCTCGGCTGCCTCCGCTGAACGAGGTCTCCACCGTTGCAACAGGTCTCGCGCCGTGCCCCAGATGCCGCGCCTGAACAACAGGACGACGACCACGAAGACCGTGCCGGTGATGATTCCGGTGCCCTCGAAGCCCGACGAGGCCAGGTAGTCCTCCAGGATGATCACCAGTGCAGCCCCCAGCAGGCCACCCCAGAGCGTGCCGATCCCGCCGAGCACCGTGATCAGCACGACCTTGCCGGACGTCGTCCAGTAGAGCTCCTGCAATGACGCGAACCCGTGGCTGATGGCGAACAGGCCACCGGCGACACCGGCCAGGCCGGCGGACTGCACGAACGCGATCAGCTTGTACTTCTGCACGTCGTAGCCCAGTGCCTGCGCGCGAGCCGGGTTGTCACGGATAGCCACCAGCACCCGACCGAAGGGCGAGTGGACGATCCGCCAGGCGATCCACATGCCACCGATCACGAAAGGCAGTGCGGCGTAGTAGAAGTAGAACGACTCGGTCTCGACCAGCTCGATTCCGAAGGCGTTCTGCGGGATGGCCTGCAGACCGTTCTCGCCACCGGTCAGGCCGCGTGCCTGGTTGGCGATGAAGTACAGCATCTGGGCGAAGGCCAGCGTCACCATCGCGAAGTAGATGCCGCTGGCTCGCACCGACAGGTAGCCGACTGGGACAGCGATCACCATCGCGAACACCGCACCGGCCAGCACGGCCAACGGGAACGGCACTCCGGTGTGCACCGCCACCAGCCCCGTGACGTACGCCGAGCCGCCCCAGAACGCGGCATGCCCGAACGAGAGCAGACCGGTGTAGCCGAGGAGGATGTCGAGCGCGACGGCGAACAGCGCCCACGCAGCGATGTCGAGCGCCACCGGCGGGTAGATGAGCCACGGCAGGGCGAGGGCTGACACGAGCCCGACTGCCAGCAGGAGCCAGCGGATGCTCGAGCGGTGCCGCCACTGCCCCAGCCGAGTTCCGCGCGCCGCCACCGCCGCGATGGAGGTCGTGCTCGGTGCCACGCTCACCGGGACTCCTCCCGTCCGAGCAGGCCCGCAGGTCGCAGCAGGATCACCACGGCCATCAGCACGAAGATCACGATCTGCGCGAACGCCGGCGCGTAGGCCTGGCCGAACGCCTCCACCAGCCCGACCAGGAAGCCACCGACGACCGCCCCGAGGATCGACCCGAGCCCGCCGATCACCACCACCGCGAACAGGATGATCACGAAGTTGCTCCCCATGTCGGCCGTGATGGCGCGGAAGGGTGCTGCCAGCACGCCGGCAAGCGCGGCCAAGGCGATCCCGAACCCGAAAACCGGTGTCACCCAACGACGTACGTTCACGCCGAGAGCTCCCGCCAGCTCTGGACGCTCGGTGGCGGCCCGCACGATCATGCCGATCCGGGTCTTCGTCAGCAGCAGCCACACGGCCAGGCAGACGAGGATCGAGAAGCCGAAGACGAAGAGCTGATAGACGGGCAGCTGGACGCCACCGACCGCCACCTGTCCGTTGAGCGACTCCGGCCGGGTGTAGGGCAGACCCGAGACGCCGTACCTCCGCTTGACCAGGTCGACCAGGAGCAGGGTCATGCCGAAGGTGAGCAGGAAGTTGTAGAGCGGGTCCAGGGCGACCAGCCACCTGACCAGCAGCCGCTCCACGAGCACGCCGAAGACGAACATGATCAGCGGGACGACCGCGAGCGCGAGCCAGAACCCGAGCCCGAGGCCGTCCAGCAGCAGTGCCGCGACCACGGCGCCGAGCATGTAGCAGGCGCCGTGGGCGAAGTTCACCACTCCGAGCACGCCGAAGATCACGGCCAGGCCGAGGGCAGCGAGAGCGTAGAAGCTGCCGGCAGCGAGCCCCTGGACGACGTACTGAAGGATCTCGTTCATCTCAGCCTCAGACTCAGCTTCAGACTTAGTTTTCAGACTTGGTTTTCAGACTCAGCTTCAGACTCAGCTTCAGACTCAGCTTCAGACTCAGCCCAGGTCGCAGCCTGCCGCGGCGGAGTCCTCGACCGGCCGGAACGCCTCCTCCGCGGGGATCGTCTCCAGGATCTCCTCGTAGTCCCAGTCCTCCTCGACGGCGTCGGCGGTCTTCACCTCGGCCAGGTACACGTCGTGCACCACACGGTGGTCCTCGGCGCGGACCGAACCGTTCCGTAGGAACACGTCCTCGATCTCGGCGCCCTCGAGCTCGGCGACGACGTCGTCGGAGCCGTCGGTGCCGGCGCGCTGGACCGCCTCGAGGTACTGCAGCGCCGCGGAGTAGTTGCCCGCGTGCGCGAAGGACGGCCGCGTGTCCGTCTCCTCGGTGAACCGGTCGGCCCACTCGCGCGTCTCGTCGTCGAGGTTCCAGTACCAGGCGTCGGTGAAGGTCGTCCCGGCGAACTGCTCGACGCCGAGGGAGTGGATGTCGGTGATGAACATCAGGCCGACGGCCAGGCTGACCCCCTGCTCACGCAGCCCGGACTGGTTGTACTGCTTGACCAGGTTGATGAGGTCGCCACCGGCCTGCATGGTGCCGATCACGTCAGGCGAGCCCGATCCGGCCTTGGTCAGGAAGGTCGCGAAGTTGTCGTTCGGGAACGGGGTCGCGATCGCCTCGGAGACCGTCCCGCCGGACTCCTCGATCGCCGCCGTGAAGGACTTGTTCATGTCCTGGCCGAAGGCGTAGTCGGGGTAGATGATCGACCAGTTCTTGCCGCCCTGCTCGGTCACCGTCGCGCCCGTGCCGTTGGCCAGCATGTAGGTGTCGTAGGCCCAGTGGAACGTGTACTTGTTGCACTGGGCGCCGGTGAGCTCCGTCGTGGCCGCGCCCACGTTGAGGAACAGCTTCTCCTGGGTCTTGGCCTGGCCCGCGACGGCCAGTGCGGCCGACGAGGTCGGAACGTCGAGGATGACGTCGGCCTGCTGCCGCTCGTACATCTCCTGCGCCTTGGTGTTGGCGATCTCGGGCTTGTTCTGGTGGTCGGCGGTGATCACCTCGATCTCGCTCGCCACCGCGTCGTCGCCGTACTTCTCCTGGTAGTCGGCGACGGCCATCTCGACGGCAGTCACGCTGTTGGGACCGGACAGGTCCTTGTAGACCCCGGACTGGTCGTTGAGAACTGCCAGCACGACCTTGTCGTCCGTCAGCCCGCCCTCGTTGGTGCTGCTCGGCCCACCCTGGCCGCAGGCAGTGACCAGCAGCGTCGTGGACGCCAGCGCGGCCCAGGTCGCCAGAGTTGTTCTGCGCATCGGTGTTCTCTCCCTGTTGTCAGCTGTTTTCGAGCCGTTGACGATCCATACCGGTTCTGGTCAGGTCTGGTCTGGTCTGGTCAGGTCTGGTCGGGTCTGGTGGGTCGGACGGGTTCACTACATGCCGAGGTACTCCATCAGCTCCTCGCGGCGGCGCCCGAAGTCGGCGTTGTCGAGGTGCTCGACGACCCGGCCCTGCGCCAGGAGGTAGTGGCGGTCGGCGACCTTCGAGGCGAAGCGGACGTTCTGCTCGACCAGCAGCACTGCCACGCCTTCGGACGAGACGGCGCGCACGATCTCGCCGATCCGGGAGACGATCACCGGCGCCAGTCCCTCCGTCGGCTCGTCGAGGAGCAGGAGGCGGGCGCCCATCCGCAGCACCCGTGCGATCGCGAGCATCTGCTGCTCGCCGCCGGAGAGGGTGGTTCCGGGCGCGGCGCGCCGGTCGGCCAGCACCGGGAAGGTCTCGTAGACGCGCTCCACCGACCAGGCGCCTTCGCCGATCCGTGGTGGCAGCAGGAGGTTCTCCTCGACGGTGAGGGTCGCGTACACGCCTCGGTCGTCCTGGACCCAACCGAGCCCGGCACGCGCGCGGCGGTGGGATGGCATCGAGCTCAGGTCGGCACCGTCGAAGCTGACCTGTCCGCGCTGCTGGCGGTGCAGTCCCATCAGCGAGCGGAGCAGGGTCGTCTTGCCGGCACCGTTGCGGCCGACCAGGGTGACGACCTCGCCGGCCGCGACGTCCAGGCTGACGTCGGTGAGTGCCTGCGCCTCCCCGTACCAGGCCGACAGGCCGGCGACCTTCAGCCCGGAGGCCTCAGTCATGGCTGTCCTCCCCGAGGTACGCGGTGATGACTCGATCGTCGGTGCGCACCTCGTCGTACGTGCCCTCGGCGAGAACACGACCCTGCTGCAGCACCGTGACCCGGTCGGCCAGCGAGCCGACCACGTGCATGTTGTGGTCCACGAGGACGACCGTGCGTCCGACGGAGACCTGGCGGATCAGCTCGATCGTGCGCGCGACGTCCTCCAAACCCATTCCGGCAGTGGGCTCGTCGAGCAGCATCAGGCGTGGGTCGAGAGCCAGCGCCAGAGCGAGCTCAAGTGCGCGCTTCTGCCCGTAGGCCAGCACGGCCGCGGGTCGCTCGGCCATCGCCGACAGCCCGACCTCCTCCAGCAGCTCCGCTGCGCGGCCGTCGAAGCGCCGCATCAGCGCGTCCGACCGCCAGAAGCGGTAGCCCTGCCGCGTCGTGCCCTGCAGGGCCAGCTCGACGTGCTCGTGCGGCGTCAGCTGGTCGAACAGGCTGGTGATCTGGAAGGACCTGGCCACTCCCAGGTGAGCGATCCGCTCCGGCGCCAGGCCGGTGACGTCGCGTCCGCCGAGCAGGACGGTGCCGGAGGTCGGCGCGAGGAACCCCGTGAGCAGGTTGAACAGCGTCGTCTTGCCGGCACCGTTGGGCCCGACCAGCGCGTGGATGGTCCCCTCGTCCACGGTCAGGTCGACGCCGTTGACCGCCGTGAAGCCCCGGAAGACCTTCGTCAGCGCGCGGGTCTCGAGCAGGGCGGCCCGGCCCGCTGGCTCGTCGAGCACAACGCCTCCCGCCTCGTGCGCACCGGTCCCGGCCACGACCCATCCTCACGTTGCTGTCTCGTTGCCCGCAGAACACCCTCACGGAACCCTAGGCCCGGCGCAAGGGCACGCTCATGGGGGCAGGCCACACACTCGTTCACCGAGAAGTAGGCGCAACATCCACAGTGCGAATGCCGCACAGTGGCAGTATCAGGGCGTGTCCGACCCTCCAGCGCTCGAACTCCTGCGCCTGCTCGCCGAGGACGCGCCGGTCAGTGCCGTCGAGGTGCGGGCGCGCGAGCTCGTGGTCGGCGACCCCGTCACCTCCGAGCGGGCCCGCGAGCTGGCCGTGCGCGTCAAGGACCTGCTCGACAGCCGAAAGCGGCGCGAGGAAGGCCTCGGCGCCCTCGTGGAGACGGCCCGCGACCTGGCATCGCTGCGCGACCCGGGTGGTGTGCTGGACGCCATCGTCCGACGCGCGCGGAGTCTGGTCGGAACCGATGTCGCGTACCTGACCCTCTACGACCCCGAGCGCGGCGACATCATGATGCGAGCGACCTCGGGCTCCGTGTCGGCGGCCTTCCAGTCCCTCCGGCTGCCACTCGGTGCGGGCCTGGGCGGGCTGGTCGCCCAGACGCGGCGCCCCTACTGGACGGCCGACTACTTCCACGACGAGCGCTTCGGACACACCGGCGAGATCGACTCGGCCGTCGACGAGGAGGGCCTGGTCGCGATCTGCGGCACCCCGCTGCTGGTCGGGGACGAGTTCGTCGGCGTGCTGTACGCGAGCAACCGCGTGCGGCGACCGTTCAGCGCGGCTGAGGTGTCGCTGCTCGGCAGCCTGGCTGCGCTCGCGGCGGTGTCGCTCGTGCAGACCCGGACCCTCGCCGAGACGCGCGCCACGTCGGCAGCCGTCCAGCAGGCGGCGGAGGCGCACGACCGCTTCGCCTCGGTGGTGCTCGAGGGAGGTGGCGTCGGTGACGTCACGTCGGTCCTGCGCGAGTTTCTCGGCGGGTGGGTCGTCGTGCTCGACGCCGACGGTCGGCGGACGGCCGAGCACGGTCAGGCCCCCGAAGCCGTCCCCCGCGCGCCGGGCGACCCAGACCCGCTGGCCGACCACCCCGCAGTCGCTGCGTCGGCCGGCACCGGGCGACTGGCCACCGAGGACGGGGTCACGGCCAGCGTGGTCAGTGCGTCCGGGGAGCGGCTCGGCACCCTGGTCCTGGGCGGGCGGGGAGCCCTGACGTCCGGCGAACGGCGCATCGTCGAGCGGGCCGGCGTCGTTGCTGCGCTGGTGTTGCTCTTCCGCCGGCAGGCGGCGGAGGCCGAGCAGCGGGTGCGGACGGACCTGCTGTCCGACCTCCTCACCCACGACGGCGGACGGGGTCCGGAGCGCGCTGCCCTCGCCGAGCGCGCCCGGCTGCTCGCGATCGGCCTGGACGAGGCCTACCTCGTCGCCGTCTGCCACCCGGAGCCCCCGATGACCACGCGCTCGCTGGCCCTCTCGGCGTCGTCGATCGTGCACGGGCAGGGACTCGTTGCCGAGCACCGCGGCGACGTCGTGCTGCTGGTGGCGCAGAAGTCCCCGCTCGCGGAGGGTGGCCCATCGGCGGCGGCCACCGGGCTGGCCCGCCGCCTGTCGGGGCGCGGCAGCGTGACGGTCGGCGTCGCCGGGCCGATGGTGCCGCTCGACGGACTCGCCGCTGCCTGGGCCGAGGCGCGGCGCACCTCCCAGGCACTGCGCACCATGGGCACGGTCGGACGCGGCGCTGCCGCAGCGGATCTCGGCTTCGCAGGCTTGGTGGTCGGGGAGCGCCCGGACGTGGCAGGGTACCTGCGCGCCCAGCTCGGCCCGGTGCTGGACTACGACACCCAGCGCGGCACCGACCTGGCAGCGACCCTCGACGCGTACTTCGCCAGTGGCGGCTCGCCTCGGCGTGCCGCGTCCGTGCTGCACGTGCACGTGAACACGGTCACCCAGCGACTCGACCGCGTCAGGGCACTGCTCGGGCACGACTGGCACGACCCGGCGCGGAGCCTCGAGCTGCAGCTCGCGCTGCGCCTGCGCCAGGTGCTCGGCGACACCGCCTCCGGCTGAGTCACGATCCTTATTCAACCAAAGGGTTGACAACGGGATCCGGCTACTCCTACCTTCTATTCAACCGAATGGTTGATCAAGGAGGCGACGGTGACGGACGACAAGCTCTCACGGGTGTTCTCGGCACTCGCCGACCCGACACGACGCGACATGGTTGCGCGGCTCGCGGTAGGCGACGCGACGGTGAACGACCTCGCCGAGCCGTACGACGTGACCGTGCAGGCGGTGTCGAAGCACCTGAAGGTGCTCGAGGACGCCGGGCTCGTCAGTCGCACCCGTGAGGCGCAACGTCGGCCCGTCCACCTCGAAGCGGAGGTGTTCGACCTGATGACGAAGTGGATCGAGCGGTACCGGCGGGAGGCCGAGGCGCGCTACCAGCGCTTGGACCACGTGCTGGCAGGAATGACCCAAAGCGAGACCCAGAGCGAGACAGAGGGACCCAGAGCGAGACCCAGAGCGAGACCCAGAGCGAGACCCAGAGCGAGATACAGCACGACGACAACAACAGCCAGACCGACCAAGGAGCAGCATCATGACCACGACCAGCCACCCCGAGACCCAGGTGACCGCGAACCCGGACCTGCCGACGATCGAGATCGTCCGCGAGTTCGACGCACCGGTCGAAGCGGTCTTCCGCGCGCACACCGACGCCGAGCTCGTGCAGCAGTGGCTCGGCCCACGCGGGCTGACGATGACGATCGAGCGGTTCGACCCCCAGACCGGTGGTGCCTACCGGTACGTGCACACCGGCGACGACGGGGTCGACCACCGGTTCTACGGTGCCTTCCACGAGGTCCGTCCGAACGACCGGATCGTCCAGACCTTCACGTACGAGGGCTTTCCGGACGGCGTGAGCCTCGAGATCGCGAGGTTCGAGGACATCGGCGGGCGCACGCGCCTGACGGCCACGTCGGTGCTCGACTCCATCGAGTCAAGGGACGGACTCGTCTCGAGCGGGATGGAGACAGGCATCGTCGAAGGCTACGAGCGGCTCGACGAGCTGCTGGCCTCGAGCTGAGCTGCCTTCTGGCGCAACAGCCTTCGGCGTCCACCTACCAGCCCCAGTGCTCCCGGTGCGCGCGGGTCGACCAGGCAGAGACTGTCTCGAGATCCGCGCGCTCCGGCAGCGGGGACGCGTCGGAGGTCAGGAGGTGCTCGACCTGCCGCTCGAGCTCCCTCAGCTCGTCGACCACCTCCTGCAGCGACGTCACGTCGCCTCGCTTCACCGACAGCACGCGCTCGCGCTCGTCGTCCGGCATCGGCAGCGTCAGCCGTCCGTCGCGAGCCACCTCGAGCCCCTGGTAGGCCAGACGCAGCGCATGCGAGGCGTACTTGACGTCGTAGCCGTGTCGTTCGACCAGGTCGGGACGACCCTTGGGAGCCGAGCCGTCCGCTGCCGGGAGCAGCCGGCGGCGCTGCGCGTCCATGTAGCCGAGGAAGCGCCGAACCGCCTGACGCGACAGCAGCCGAGGAGCCAGCCCACGAAGTTCCTCGCCCAGCGGGGTCAGCAAGACCAACGACTCCGGTGGCGCGTAGAGAGGCAGCAGGGCCGTCGGGTTCCCCTGCACGGCGAGCCTGAGGTACTTGCGCAGGGAGTAGACGACGAGATCGACATCCCCCGGACCGGAGCGATGCCCCTCAGGCTGGGTCCTGAAGACGTAGTGCTCGGTCGGAGGGGTCAGTCCGAGCACCTGCTCCGGCGGCTGGACGAAGATGCCCATCTCGTCGTGGTCGTCCGTGCCGGCGATGGCGATGCCGTGCACACCGGAACCCACGACGCTCCGCAGGATCTCGCCGCCGAGGGCCGCCTCGCGGTCGCCGTACTCCGTCTTCGCCTCGTCCACCGCTCACGCTCCTGCCTCGTCCAGCACGGACAGCATCCTTCCATCCGTTACGCCGGTCGGGGCGTGCGGTAAGAGGTGGGTGCCGCCGTCCGGGTGTCATGAACTGCCGCATCATCAGGCGAGCGCGCACGGCCGCTTACCGTGAGTCGCATGGGGCCGTTTCAGCACGTCGCCGTGGAGCTGCGACGCGCTGTGCTCGCTGTCAGCGTGCTCGACGACATCGACGTGAGCCCACGGGCTCGCGGCGTGGTGCTGGACGGGCCACCTGGCGCCATGTCGACCAGGCTGTCGTGGCGCGTCGTGGCGGCGGCGATCGGACCGGGACCGGCGGGATCCGCTGCGGGACACCGCCGGCTGTCGACGTGCCTCCAGCTGCACCTCCTCGTGGCCGAGCTCGGGCCGGACGCGGCGAGCGTGCTGCGACAGTCAGCCCGAGCGCTCGCACTCCCCCGCGACCACGCGATCCACCCGGGGGCCCGCTGGGTGCGGCAGAGGCCGATCGGGGGCGCCCTGCAGGCGGGCGTGGGTGTCGTCGGGCTGGTTGGTGACTCGGACGAGGTGGTGCCCCTGCCGCCGTCCGTGGCGTCGGCGGCCGGTGTCGACCTGGGTGCGTGGTGGCCGCACCTCGTGGCGCATGCCGACGGGATGGGACACCTGGCCGTCAACCGGCTGCGCCGCGACCACCACCACCGCAACACGCTGCACGGGGAGACCGCCACCGACGCACAAGCCGTTCTCCGCCCGGTCGGCGGAGTCGACGTGCTGACCCTGATGACCACGCGCTCGGTCCGTCAGTACCTCGCCACGTCGGACGGCTCCGGGATGCGCGCGATGGCGGCACCGATGCGCAGTCGCGGGTGGTACGACCTGGCCCGGATCGATCCGGCGTTCGTGGCGGCCGCCTGGTCGGCGACCGACGAGTGGGACCGCGGGCTGCGACGGCCACTGCTGGTGACCGCCGACGAGGTCGTGCTGGCGCCCGAGGGTGGCGGCACCGTCGCGTCGGTGCTCGCGGACCCCGCCGCTGCGTCGCCGTTCGCTCGCAACGTGCGCTACCGCTAGCGCCGCTCTCGCTCAGAGGCGTTCAGGCTCAGAGGCGTTCAGGCTCAGAGGCGTTCAGGCTCAGAGGCGTTCAGGCGCTCAGGCGCCGGCGAGAGGAACCGTCGCGGGAGCCAGCAGCTCCACGACGGCCTGCCCGCAGGCCCACGAGGCGCCGTGGGTGACGACATGGGCGAGTCGGCGCGGCGGCTCCCAGCCCGGCCACCCGGTGTCGATCACCACTGCGTCCGGACGGGAAGCACCCACGCGGTAGACGGCCTGGTCCATCCACGTGTAACGGTGGGGGTCGCGCACCACGAGCCAGAGGGGCGATCCCTCGGCGGCGGCCAGCACCGGGCCGGGGTCGTCGTCCGGGCCGAGCTGAAGGGTGCGCAGTCCGGGCCAGCGCGCGGCCGCAGCGGTCGAGACGCCGTGGGGGGTCACGTCACCGACGGCGATGTTGTAGGGCGCAGACAGCTCGATCAGGACCGGCGCCGTCTCGACCGGGGGCAGTTCACCGGTCCAGCGGAGCGCACGACGAGCGGCGACCAGGCCTGCGGCGCGGGGGTCCGCGCCGTCAGGCCGCACCTGGGAGCGCAACCTGCGGCGCAGGGCTGCGGCGGCGTCGACCCGGGCGGCGGCATCTGCCAGGCGCTCCTCGGACAGGCGCCCCTCGATGACCGCCGCCACCAGGCCGGCGACCAGCGCGTCGACGGTCTGCTCGTCGGCCAGGCCGCCGCCGATGCAGATCGCGTCGACCCCGGCGGCGATCGACTGCACCGCGCCCTCGATGAGTCCGGTGGTGCGCACCACGGCCCCCATCTCGAGACCGTCCGACAGCGTCAGGCCGGTGAAGCCGAGCTCGTCACGCAGGAGCCCGGTCATCACGGCCGGTGCCAGCGTCGCCGGGCGCGGGTCGAGCTCGGGCACGCGCACGTGGGCACTCATCACGGCGGCGACACCCGCCTCGACGGCCGCCCGGAACGGCGCGAGCCACGGGCTCGTTGCGGGGTCGCCGATCTCGATCTCCGGCAGCTCGAGGTGCGAGTCGACGTCCGTGTCGCCGTGTCCTGGAAAGTGTTTGGCGCAGGCCAGCACGCCGGCGCCCTGCAGCCCGCGCACCCACGCCGCGGTGTGCCGGGCGACCAGTGCGGGGTCGTCGCCGAAGGACCGCACTCCGATCACGGGGTTCGAGGCGTCGACGTTGACGTCGGCGTCGGGCGCGTAGTCGAGGTCGATGCCGACTGCCGCGAGACTCGCGCCGATCCCGGCGGCGACCTGCTCGGTCAGCGCCACGTCGTCGACGACACCCAGAGCCAGGTTGCCCGGCCACGACGACCCGGTGGCGTGCTCGAGGCGCGTGACGTCGCCGCCCTCCTCGTCGATGGCCACGAGGGCGTTCGGCCGCACGGCGTGCACCCGCGCGGTCAGCTCTGCGACCTGTGCGGACGTGTCCACGTTGCGGGAGAACAGCACGACACCGCCCAGGCCGTCCTCCAGCCGGCGCAGGAGCCAGCTCGGCGGGGTCAGACCGGTGAAGCCGGGCTGCAGCACGCTGAGAGCCAGCTTCCACAGGTGGGTCGAGTCGGAGGTCACGGGAGATCCCTTCTCAATGACGTCTCGAGGGGCATGGTTGTCAGCCCTTCACGGCACCGGCGGCCAGGCCACCGACGGCGCGTCGCTGGAGGACGGCGAAGACGACGAGCACGGGCAGGGTGAAGAGCGAAGCGGCAGCCATGGTGGCTCCCCAGTCTGTGCCGAACACGGTCTGGAAGGCCGAGATCCACAGCGGCAGAGTGCTGTTGCCCTCTGACTGCATGAGTGCGTTGACGAAGACGAACTCGTTCCAGATGGTGATGAAGCCGAACAGCGACGTGGCCATCACCCCTGGGGCGAGCAGCGGAAACACGATGCGGCGGAACGCTTGTGCCCGCGAGCAGCCGTCGACCAGCGCCGCCTCCTCGAGCTCGACGGGCACTGCCGCGACGAACCCCCTCAAGGTCCAGACTGTGAACGGCAGCACCATCACCATGTACAGGGGCAGCAGCGCGGCCATCACGTCCAGCCCGTGGGTGTCGCGGTACACCAGGAAGATCGGGATGAGCATCGCCTCCCATGGGGCCAGCTGCGCTGCGAGGATCACGATCACGAACGCCCTGCGTCCGCGGAAGATGTACCGGGTGCTCCCCCAGGCCGCAGCGAGGGCGATGATCAGCGCCACCACCACAGCACCGACGGTGAGCAGCACGCTGTTACGGGCGAACTGCCAGAAGCCTGCCTCGTTCACCGCCGTCACGACGTGAGCGAAGGTCGGGTCCGTCGGCAGGAAGACCGGGTCGCGTGAGACGACGTCCTCGCGTGGCTTCACCGCGGTGACGAACATCCAGTAGACGGGGAAGGCCCAGACGAGCGACAGCGCCACGGCCACGGTGTTGCGTGCCGCCGCCGGAAGGCGCCGCGTCCTCACTGCACTCCCTCGGCCTTGACGGCGGAACGCACGTAGAACGCGAGCAGTACCAACAGGATCGCCACCGTGACGACCGACGCGGCGGCGGCGACCCCGAACTGGCTCGACGCGATGCCCTCCTGGTAGATCAGGATCGGCAGCGTCGTGGTGGACGAGTTCGGGCCACCCTGCCGGATCGCGTAGATCTGGGTGAACGCCTTGAAGTCCCAGATCACCTGCAGGAAGGCGAGAACCCCGATCAGCGGTCGCACCAGGGGGAACGTGATCGACCACCAGCGCTTCCAGGCCGACGCGCCGTCCATCATGGCCGCCTCCTGGATCTCCTCCGGCACCGTCGCCAGGGCGGCGGCCACGCTGAAGACCACGAACGGCACCGCCTGCCAGACGATCAGGGTCCCGACCACGAAGAAGGTCGACGCCCCGGTGCTGAACCACGAGTGCCCCTCCATCTGCGTCCAGCCCAGCTGGACCGCGAGCCAGTTGACGACCCCGAAGTCGGTGTCGAAGAGCCATTGGAAGACCGTCGTCGCCGCGAGAACCGGTGTGGCCCAGGCCAAGACGAGACAGATCGAGAGCACCACCCGCAGGACCGTCGGTAGACGGACCAGCAGGAGCGCGATCAACACCCCGACGAGCATGGTCACGCCGGCGCAGACGGCCGTGAAGACGACCGACCGCGTCGTCGCCGCCCAGAAGTCGGGATCAGCGGTGATGGTGCGGTAGTTCTCGAGACCCACCCAGACCACGTCGCGGCTGATCAGCTCGCGCAGCGTGAGCTGTCGCATCGACACCAGCACGTTGTTGACGAGCGGCCACCCCATCAGGGCGACGAGGGTGACGAGCGTTGGTGTCAGCAGCAACAGGGGCAGGAGTCCGCCGCTTCGTCCGCCACGCCCCCCGGGTCCGCCGCGGGCGCGGCGACCCTCGCCGCGCCACCCCCGGCGGCGGATGCCCGGGGGCGGCGCGGCAGATCGAGGGGGACCGGCGACCCCCGTGGTCAGAGCGCTCCGCTCATGCGGTCGGTGATCTCCGCGCTGGCCGTCTCACCGGCGCTCTGCGGGTCGGTACCCGTCAGCACGGCGGTCATGTAGTCCTTGATCGGGTTGGCTCCGGCCTCGACCGCTGCCCAGCGCGGGTCGACCGGCGTCACCTTTCCGTTGGCCGCGGCGCCCGCCATGATCTTGGCGGTCTCGTCGGTGAGCTCGCCCACCAGCGCGTCGCGGTTCGGCACGATGTTGGACGCGAGCGCCAGCTCGGTCTGGGCCTTCTCACCGGTCAGGAGGCCGAGCCACTCGGTCGCCAGCTCCGGCGAGTCGCTGCCCGCCGAGACGCCGACGTTCGAGCCGCCGAGGAACACCGAACCGGTGGTGCCGGCCTCCTTGCCGGGGATCGGGAACACGGCGACCTTGCCCTCGAGGTCGGGGTTCGCGGTCACGGCCGAGCCCATCTCCCACGTGAGGCCGATCATCTGCGCGACCTTGCCCTCGGCGAAGACCTCGAACTGCTGGGGCGTTGCCTCGTCGGCGTCCTTCGGCGCCTTCGAGAGCGCCTGCAGGTCGGCGTACCGGCCGATCGCCGCGGCGGCCTCGGGCGTGTCGAGCGCACCCTTCCAGCCGTCACCGTCCGGCACGGCCAGGTCGCCACCCTCGTCCCACAGCAAGCCGGCGTAGACGTACCAGCTCTGCCCCGGCAGGTAGATGCCCTGGAAGGCGGGGTCGGCGGCGTTGGCAGCGTTGAGCTTCTCGGTGGCGGTCAGCCAGTCGTCGAAGGTCTCCGGAGGAGTCACGCCGGCAGCCTCGAAGAGGTCGGTGCGGTAGACCACGACGCGGTTGGCCGCGAGGAGCGGTGCGCCGAAGGTCTGGCCGTCCCACTCGCCGGAGGCGGCCATGCCCTCCGACCAGTCGCCCGCACCGAGGTCGTCCCCGCGGTCGGTGAGGTCGAGCAGTGCGCCAGAAGCGCTGAAGTGGGCGTTCTGCGTGTTGCCCATCTCGATCACGTCGGGCGGGTTGTTGCCGGCAAGCGCCGTGGTGAGCTTGTCCTGGATGCCGTTCCACTGCTGGATCTCGACCGTGACCTTGGCGTCCGGGTGGTCCTTCGCGAAGTCGGCGTTCACGGAGTCGATCACCGGCTGCGGGACGGAACCGTCCATCAGCCAGACCGTGAGCTCCTGGTTCTCCTCGGCCGCCGCGTTGCCGGCCTCAGACGGCTCCGCCGTGCCTCCGTCGCCACCGCAACCGCTCAGCCCTAGGGCGAGCCCGACCGTGGCCGCCACCACGGGCACCATCCACCGCTGCTTCACATCGTCCTCCTCGTGACGGCCCAGGACCCTCGTCCTGGTGCCGGGCTCTTGCCGGACGACCGTCGTGTCCAGCATCCCGCGTGGACCCCAGGTGGGGCACCCTGCAAGGTGTCGGCGACGGCCGATGGGCGGTAACCTAACAGCGAACCTTGTTTTCGGAAAGGGCCTTTCCTTAATTGTGACCTTCAGGCAGAGTGGACGGATGGACAAGCTGGACGAGGTGGACGAATGAGCACGCCGGCGCGGGCACCTGGGACGCCCAGCCTGCTGCGCGAGATGAACGTGCGCGCCGCGCTGGCCCTGCTGCTCGAGCACGGCCCCCTGTCGCGGGCCGAGCTGGGCAAGGTCAGCGGCCTGTCGAAGGTCACCGCCTCCCAGCTGCTCGGCCGGCTCGCCGAGCTCGGGCTCGTCGACGTCGTGGGCTCGCGGACGGGCACCCGTGGCCCGAACGCCGACGTCTACGGGGTGGTGCCGTCCGCCGCCTACGTGGCCGGCGTCGACGTGGGGCCGAACGGGCTCACCGCCTCGGTCTGCGACCTCGTCGGCAGCGAGGGTCCGCGCGTCTACCTGCCCGTCGACCCCGACGCGACCGTGCAGGACCCGGTCGGGTCGGTGCGCCGCGTGGTCGCCGACGCCCTGTCTGCAGCCGGCGCACCTCCCGATCGGTTGCGTGCCGTCACCGTCGGGATGCCCGGCCTGGTCGAGCCGTCCAGCGGCGACGTGACGTTCTCGTTCGACCTGCCGCAGTGGCACGCGGGGGCGCGACTCGAGCTGGCGGCGGCGTTCGGCGTTCCTGTCGTGGTCGACAACGACGTGAACCTCGCCGCCGTCGCCGAGCACCGCGAGGGTGCAGCGGTCGACGTAGACGACTTCGTGCTGCTGTGGGTCGGACGCGGAATCGGCTCGGCCATCGTGCTCAGCGGCGAGGTGCACCGCGGGGCATCGGGCGCAGCCGGCGAGCTCGGCTACCTACCCGTGCCGGGGGTCGACCTCCCACGACACATCAGCCGCCGTGACAAGGGCGCCTTCCAGCGGCTCGCCGGCGAGGACGCCGTGCTCAGTGCCGCTGCAGCACACGGGATCTCGACCGACGACGTCGAGGAGGCGATCCGAGGTGCCGTCTCGGACCACCCAGCGCTGCTGGACGACATCGCCCACCGGCTCGCCGTGGGCGTCGCGGCAGTGTGTGCCGTCGTGGACCCCGGCCTGGTCGTGCTCGCAGGTCCTCTCGCGCGCGCCGGCGGCAACGAGCTGTGTGACCGCGTCGCGGCTGCCGTCGCGACGATGGCGCCCGTCCACCCTCGCGTGGTGCCGACGCAGGTACCGCAGGCACCGGTGCTGCGCGGCGCGCACCTGGTGGGCCTCGACATCGCGCGGTCGGACGTCACCGCTGGCTGAGGTGGGCCCGGGCACCGAGCACAACTGGGGGACAACTCGCGGGTTTCGGCCTGGACGTGGCCGATTTCGGCACAACTTCCCCCAGTTGTGCCCGCCCAGTCGTGACGGTCGGTCGCGCGCCGGGGGCAACGAGCCGTGTGACCGCGTCAGTCTCGACATCGGGCGGGTGGACGTCACCGCCGGCTGAGCGCGGACCACCTGGCTTGCTCGTCCTCCCCACGTTGCTCGCGGTGCCTACAGACAGCGGCGCAATCTGTGTAGGCGTGACGAGCGAGCTGCGGGGGCGATGTGGGCCAGGCGAGCAAGGGCCTACGGGCTGAGCCGGGACTCCTGGTGGGTGTCGGCGTCCAGACCGGCCATGCGGCCGACCACGTCGCGGGCGACATCCTGTGCGGTGAGGCCGATCTCGGCGAGCACGTCGCTGCGGCTGCCGTGGTCGATGAAGCGGCACGGGATGCCGACCTCCTGCACCGGCGTACCCACTCCCGCATCGCGCAGGCACTGGCTCAGCCGCGCGCCGACACCTCCGACGCGGACGCCGTCCTCGAGGGTCACGACCAGCCGGTGGTGCCGCGCCATGTCGACGACGACAGGGTTGACGGGCAGCACCCACCGTGGGTCGACCACGGTCGCCCCGATCCCCTGCGCCGCAAGCCTTTTCGCCACATCGAGGGCCGTGACGGCCAGTGACCCCACGCTGACGACGAGCACGTCCGGGGCCGACCCTCGGTAGAGGACGTCGACCCCGTCCACCCGCTCCACCGCGTCGATGTCGGCAGGTACGGCGTCGCGCGCGATCCGCAGCACGGTCGGGGCGTCGTCGACCTCGACCGCCTCGCGCAGCTCCTCGACCAGCCGCGCCGTGTCGCGAGGCGCGGCGATGCGGATGCCCGGCACGACCTGGAGGATCGCCAGGTCCCACATGCCGTGGTGCGAGGCGCCGTCCGGCCCGGTCACGCCGGCGCGGTCGAGCACGAACGTGACGCCCGCCTTGTGCAGGGCCACGTCCATCAGTACCTGGTCGAACGCGCGGTTGAGGAACGTCGCGTAGACGGCCACCACCGGGTGCAGGCCGGCGAACGCCATGCCGGCCGCACTGGTGACGGCGTGCTGCTCCGCGATGCCCACGTCGAAGACCCGCTCGGGATGCTCGGCCGCGAACTTGTGCAGCCCGACGGGGATCAGCATCGCGGCCGTGACTCCGACGACATCGCTTCTCTCCCGGCCGATCTGGACCATCTCGTCGGCGAAGGCCGAGGTCCACGACGCGCCCCCGGCTTTGATCGCCCGTCCGGTCTCGGGGTCGATCACGCCGACCGCGTGGAACTGGTCGTCCTCGTCGTTCATCGCCGGCGGGTATCCGTTGCCCTTGCGGGTCAGCGCGTGCACGATCACGGGTCCGCCGTACGCCCGGGCGCGGCGAAGGGCGTGCTCGACGTCGGCGGTGTCGTGGCCGTCCACCGGCCCGATGTACTTCAGGCCCAGGTCCTCGAAAAGCCCCTGCGGCGCGACGATGTCCTTGATGCCCTTCTTCATCCCGTGCAGCGCCTCGTAGGCGAGCCGGCCGGGTGGGCCACTGCGCTGCAGCGTCTGCTTGCCCCATTCGAGAAAGCGTTCGTAGCCACGCGTGGTCCGCAGCGTCGCCAGGTGGTGGGCCATGCCGCCGATGGTCGGCGCGTAGGAGCGCTCGTTGTCGTTGACCACCACGATCAGCCTGCGGTCGCGGCCGGTGGCGATGTTGTTCAGCGCCTCCCAGGCCATCCCCCCGGTGAGTGCGCCGTCTCCGATCATGGCGACGGTGTACCGGTCGGTCTCACCGTTCAGGGAGCGGGCCCGGGCGATGCCGTCGGCCCACGAGAGCGACGTCGAGGCGTGCGAGTTCTCGACCACGTCGTGCTCCGACTCGGCCCGCGACGGGTACCCCGACATGCCCCCGCGAGTCCGCAGACCCGAGAAGTCGTGGCGCCCGGTCAGCAGCTTGTGCACGTACGACTGGTGGCCCGTGTCGAAGACCAGGGTGTCGCGCGGAGACTCGAAGACACGGTGCATGGCGATCGTGAGCTCGACGACCCCCAGGTTCGGGCCCAGGTGCCCGCCGGTGCGAGCCACCTCGGCGATCAGGTGCGCCCTGATCTCCGCAGCCAGCTCGGGGACCTCGGCGACGGACAGCGCCCTGACGTCCTCCGGGGAGCGGATCCCCGCCAGCAACGTCATCCCGCGCTCCCGTCGTCGTAGCTCTCGGTTCCCTGTCGGGTTCACTCTCAGACACAAAGGACGTCCCACCTCGCCCCTGACCAGGCCCCGAGTCTAGGTGCGGCTGCCGGCCCACCTCCCCCGGACCCCCTAGCCCTCACCCTTTGCCCACACCCCGTGCACGAGACTCACAGCTTCGCGACGAACACCTGCCCGCGGAGGGCCTGCTCCACCAGCATCACCGCATGCGCTGCGGCCCTCAGCCGAAGTCGCTCGGTCTCCAGGACGTCGAGCCCCTCGGTGACCACCGCCTCGGGCAGGTAGCCGGCCAGGTCGGCGCGCAGCTGGGCCACGGCGGTCACGATGCCCGCCTGCTGCGCCGCCACGTGCCGGGCGGCCAGGCGTACGACGAGCAGGGGATGGCGCTGCAGCACCGGATAGCCCCGGTACTCGTGCGGGCAGAGGTCGAGCAGCCACGCCACCGCTCGCCGCTCCCACCCGTACGCGCCGGGCGGCGGCACCTCGGCAGGCCAGCCCGGAGGCAGGTACACGCTCACAGGGCCAGTGTCGTGGCACCCGGTAGATTCCGCAGAATGCTCCCCCACGACACGTCCGGCCCGACGGCCGATGGCCCCGTCACCGCCCTGGCGAGCGACCCGCGCGGGCGCGCACTGCTCGAAGCCGAGTGCGACCGGCTGCTGAGGTTCGCCCAGCCCTCGAGACACCCGGCAGGTGGCTTCGCCTGGCTGAGCGAGCGGGGGCAACCGCTGCTCGACCGTCCGGTAGAGACCTGGATCACCTGCCGGATGACGCACGTCTTCGCCCTGGGCGAGCTGCTCGGGGGCTCCGGGAACACCGAGTACCAGGCACTGGTCGACCACGGGGTCGCCGCCCTGCAGGGACGGCTGCGCGACGCCGCCCACGGCGGCTGGTACGCCGCCGTCGATGACTCCGGACCGACCCTGGACGACAAGCGCGCCTACGAGCACGCCTTCGTGGTGCTGGCCGCGTCGAGCGCCGCCGCTGCGGGGCACTCGGCTGCCGAGGTGCTGCTGGCCGAGGCGCTCGACGTCGTCGAGAGTCGCTTCTGGCGCGACGACGACGGCCTGGTCGTCGACGTCTGGGACAGCACGTGGCAGAACCTGGAGGACTACCGCGGGGTCAACGCCAACATGCACACGGTCGAGGCGTTCCTGGCCGCGGCCGACGTCACCGGTCAGGACGTGTGGCGGCAGCGGGCCCTGCGGATCGTCGAGCGGGTCGTCCACGGCTGGGCCAGACAGAACGAGTGGCTGCTGCCGGAGCACTTCGACACGTCCTGGACCCCGGTGCTGGAGTACAACCGCGAGGAGCCTGCGCACCCGTTCCGTCCGTACGGCGTGACCATCGGGCACCTCTTCGAGTGGGCGCGCCTCGCGCTGCACGTCGCCGCGTCCCTCGGACAAGACGCGCCCGGATGGTTGCTGGCCGACGCCCGAGACATGTTCGACGCCGCCGTGCGGCTCGGGTGGTCCGTCGACGGCGCGGAAGGGTTCGTGTACACGGTCGACTGGGACGGCGCCCCGGTGGTGCGCGACCGCCTGCACTGGGTCGTCACTGAGGCCATCGCGGCGGCCGCCGCACTCCACCACGCCACGGGCGATCGTGCCTATGCAGACGCGTACGAGCAGTGGTGGGACCACGCCGAACGGCTGTTCCTCGACCGGGACCTCGGCTCGTGGCACCACGAGCTGGACCACGCCAACCGTCCCGCCGCGACGGTCTGGGAGGGCAAGCCCGACGTCTACCACGCCGTCCAGGCGACCCTGGTCCCGCGCCTTCGGCTGGCACCCTCGCTCGCCACCGCGCTGCGGTCGGGCACGCTCGCACAGAGCGGCGGGCCCGAGCCACCGAAGTGACCCGAGCCCGCCGGGGGTAGTGCTACTGCTGGCCTTGGGTCAGCCCGTCAGCTCGGAGAGCGTCGGGTCGTCCTTGTAGGCCTCCTTGGCGTTCTCCTTCGTGACGATCTGCGGCGGCAGCAGGTTGGCCGGAACGACCTTGACGCCGTTGTCGTACGACTCGGTGTCGGTGATCTCCGGCTCCTCACCCTTCTGGAACGCCTGCACCATCTCGATGGTCGCCGCAACCAGGGCGCGGGTGTCCTTGTTGATCGTCGAGTACTGCTCGCCGGCCATGATCGACTTGACCGACTCGACCTCGGAGTCCTGCCCGGTCACGACCGGGTTGGGCTTCCCGGCGTCCGCGACGGAGAGCATGACTGCCCGGGCAAGGGTGTCGTTGGGCGAGAGCACACCGTGCAGCTCGGCCGAGGTGTAGCTACCGGTCATCAGGGTGTCCATGCGCTTCTGCGCGTTCTCGGCCTTCCAGCCCTGGGTGACGACCTGGTTGAAGTCGGTCTGACCGGACGTGACCACCAGGGTGCCGTCGTCGATCTTCGGCTGCAGCACGCTCATCGCGCCGTCGAAGAACACCTGGGCGTTGGCGTCGTCCGGCGAGCCGGCGAACAGCTCGATGTTGTAGGGGCCCTCCGGCTTCTTGGCGGCCATTCCCTCCAGCAGGGCGTTGCCCTGCAGGACGCCGACCTCGAAGTTGTCGTACGCCACGTAGTAGTCGACCGCTTCGGTCTCCTTCACCAGCCGGTCGTAGGCGAGCACGACCGCGCCGGAGTCCTTCGCCGCCTCCAGCTGGCTGCCCAGCTGTGAACCGTCGATGGCCCCGACGACGATGACCTTCGCGCCCTTGGTCACCATCGACTGGATCTGGTTCTGCTGCTCCGACACACCGCCGTTGGCGAACTGCACGTCGGCCTCGAAGCCTGCCTCGGCGAGCCCGTCGTTGAACAGCTGCTCGGCGAGAACCCAGTTCTCGGAAGTCTTCTGCGGCAGGGAGACACCGATGATGGAGTCGGCCGGGAACGCCTCCGCAGCCTCTTCTCCTTCGCCGCCGGGCTCGGTGGGCTCGTCGCGTCCACAACCGGTCAGCGCGAGCGCGATGACGGAGGTGACCGCTACCGCCTTGGCGAGTGTTCGCATCTGTTGTTCTACTTTCTTCTCAGGGTTCTGCGGGTGATCGAGTGGGTAACGGGGCGGCGCATGCGGGCGCCTGCTGTCAGACCTCCTGCCGGATCGTGTCTTGCATCCGTTCGGACGCCTTGACCTCGGCAGTGCTCTCCGAGGTGGAGGAGGGGGGAGGTGTCTTGTCCTTGCCCCCGAAGTTCTGCATCAGAAGGCCGGTGATCGAGCGCCGTCCCTGGCTCTTGTTGTAGACGTCGAAGGCCACGGCGGCGAGCAGAACGAGGCCCTTGATGATCTGGGTCATGTCGGCACCCACGCCCAGCAGCTGCAGGCCGTTGTTGAGCACGGCCATCACGAGACCACCGACGACCGAGCCGACGACGGTTCCGACACCGCCGGTGACGGCGGCACCGCCGATGAACACGGCGGCGATCGCATCAAGCTCCCACCCGACTCCGTCGAACGGGCCTGAGGCATTCGACCGGGCGACGAACATCATTCCGGCCAGAGCCGCGAGGATCGACATGTTCATCATGACGAGGAAGTCCACGTTCTTGCTTCGGACGCCGGACAACGCCGCAGCGTGCCGGTTGCCGCCGACCGCGTATACGTGGCGGCCGATGATCGTGCGGGTCGCGACGAAGCCGTAGAAGAGCACCAGGACGCCGAGGATGAGGGCGGAGATCGGAGCCGAGGTGCCCGGACGGCCGGACCCCATCAGCAGGGTGACGGCGAGGATCGCCACGCAGATCAGCCCTAGACGTAGCCAGGTCGTCAGCTGGTCCTCGAGGACGGCGCCGATCTTGAGCTGGTTGCGCCGTGTGCGCAGCGCGCCGAAGACGATGGCAGCGCACAGTGCCACTCCGAGGAGCAGCGTGAGGTTGTTGTATCCGATGTCGGGACCGACCTCGGGCAGGTAGCCCGCGCCGATCTCCTGGAACTCGTCGCCGACCGGCACGGTGAGCGACTTGCCGACGAACTGGTTCGCGCCGCGGAAGATGAGCATTCCGGCCAGGGTCACGATGAAGGCGGGGATGCCGACATAGGCCACCCAGAACCCCTGCCACGCACCGATCACGGCACCCAGGAGCAGCCCGAACAGGATGCCCGCCCACCAGGGCAGACCCCAGTCGCGCATCGCCATCGCCACGGCGATGCCGGCGAAGGCGGCGATCGAGCCGACTGACAGGTCGATGTGTCCCGCGATGATCACGAGGACCATGCCGATGGCGAGCACCAGGATGTAGGAGTTGCCCTGGAAGATGTTGATGACGTTCTGGGGCTGGAGCGTCAGACCGTCTGTCAGGAACTGGAAGAGCACGATGAGGGCGACGAGGGCGAAGATCATCCCGAACTGGCGGGTGTCGCCTCCGAAGACGTCCTTCAGCTTGTTCATGATGCTCCCGGAGGGCGTCGGGCGGGCGTCGCCCGCTGGGGCTGGACTGGTTTGCTCGTATGGACTGGTCATGCTGACTTCGCCATTCGCTGGGGGCCTCGTTGTGAGCCCATGGTCATCAGGCGCATCAGTGACTCCTGGTTGGCCTCGTTCTTGTCGACGACGCCGGTGATGGCGCCCTCGGAGATGGCGTAGATGCGGTCGGAGAGGCCGAGCAGCTCAGGAAGCTCGGACGAGACGACGATGATGCCCTTACCCGACTCGGCCAGGCGCTGGATGATGCCGTAGATCTCGTACTTCGCGCCGACGTCGATCCCCCGGGTGGGCTCGTCGAGGATCAGCAGGTCGGGGTCGGTGAACAGCCACTTCGACAGCACGACCTTCTGCTGGTTGCCGCCCGACAGCTTGGCGACGCCGTGGTCGACCGACGGGGTCTTGGTGTTCAGCTGCTTGCGGTAGTCCTCGGCCGCCGAGTGCTCGGCGCGACGGTCGACGACGAAGTACTTGGCGATCTTGCTGAGCTTCGCCGAGACCGTGGTCGACTTGATGTCGTCGAGCAGGTTCAGGCCCAGGAGCTTGCGGTCCTCCGTGACGTAGCCGATGCCGGCGTCGATGGCCGCCGGCACCGTGCGCAGCTGCACCTCCTTGCCGTTCAGCACCATGCGCCCGGAGACCCAGTTGCCGTAGGAGTGGCCGAAGATGGAGCGCATCAGCTCCGTCCGACCGGCACCCATCAGCCCGGCGAAACCGACGATCTCGCCGCGCCGGACGAAGAACTCCGAACCCTTGCAGACCAGCCGGTCGGGTACCTGCGGGTGAGCGACGGTCCAGCCGCTGACCTCGAAGAACTTCTCGCCGACGGACGGGCTGTGGTCGGGGAACCGGGACTCGAGCGAGCGCCCGACCATGCCGCGGATGATGCGGTCCTCGTCGACCTCGCCGGCGCGCACGTCGAGCGTCTCCACCGTGCGCCCGTCGCGAAGGATGGTGATTGCGTCGGCGATGGCCTCGATCTCGTTCAGCTTGTGGCTGATCATGATCGAGGTGATGCCCTTGCCCTGCAGCCCCCGGATCAGATCGAGCAGGTGCTGCGAGTCCTCCTCGTTCAGGGCGGCCGTCGGCTCGTCGAGGATGAGGAGCTTGACCTCCTTGCTGAGCGCCTTGGCGATCTCGACCAGCTGCTGCTTGCCGATGCCGATGTTCTTGATCGGCGTCTCCGGGTCCTCGCGCAGGCCGACCCTCGCCAGCAGCTCTCGGGCACGGTTGTTGGTCGCCACCCAGTCGATGACTCCGCGGTGGGTCGTCTCGTTGCCGAGGAAGATGTTCTCGGCGATCGACAGCTCGGGGACGAGCGCGAGCTCCTGATGGATGATGACGATCCCCGCGTGCTCGGAGTCGCGGATGTTGGCGAACTGGATGTCCTCGCCGTTGAACCGCATGTCGCCCTCGTAGGTGCCGTGCGGGTGCAGACCCGACAGCACCTTCATCAGGGTGGACTTGCCCGCGCCGTTCTCGCCGCAGATGGCGTGGACGTCGCCACGCCTGACGCTCAGGTTCACGTCCGAGAGTGCCTTGACGCCGGGAAAGGTCTTCGTGATGGCGTGCATCTCGAGGATGACCGGACCGTTCACGGATGCGTCTCCATTCCTTGGGTCGTGGGTTCGCAGTAGCTGGCCGATGGTCTACGCGATGTCACAGGATGGCCCCTTCCTTGGCGGCAGGCTCAACCAGCCCCGCCGACTGCGCGGGCAAGCTCGTGCCGGCCTGTCCTCCGACCTTGGAGGGCAGTGCCGAGGCCAGCACCAGCGCGACGGCCCCGAGAACTTCGGCCCGGCGGCCCAGCATGCTGGGGACGACCTCGACCTGCCCCACCGTGCTGGGCGTGCCCATCCGCTCCACAGCCTTGCGGACCGGCCCGAGGAGGATCTCACCGGCCTCCGCGAGCTGGCCACCCACCACCACCATCTCGGGGTTGAGCACGTTGCACAGCTGGCCCACAGCCAGGCCGATGGCGTGGCCTGCGTCGCCCAGCACGCGCATGCAGCCGGCGTCGCCGGCCCGCGCGCGAGAGACCATGGCGTCGACGTCGAGATCACCCTGCGTTGGCGCGAGCAGTCGCTGCAGGTGCCCGCTGCCGGCGATCGTCTCCAGGCACCCGCGGTTGCCGCACCGGCACACGCTGCCCGCCTCGTCCATCGTGACGTGGCCGATCTCGCCGGCCGTGCCGTGTGCACCGCGGAACAGGCGCCCGTCGAGGATCAGGCCGGCGCCCACCCCGGAGGCGACCTTGAGGTAGATGGCGTGGCGCCGGCCGCGTGCCGCCCCCCACATGGTCTCGCCGAGCGCGCCCAGGTTGGCGTCGTTCTCGACCAGCGCGGGAACCCCCCAGGCGGCCTCGAACTGGGCCTGCAGGTCGATCCCGACCCAGCCGGGCAGGATCGCCGGGGAGCCGACGCTGCGCGTGCGGTCGTCGATCGGGCCGGGGACGGCCACACCCACGCCGAGCACGCCGTCGTGACCCGAGCCGTGCTCGGCCAGCAGGTCGTCGCCGAGGCTGAGGCTGGCCACGATCACGGCGTCGACGGAGCTGTCGACGTCGAGGTCCAGGGTGCGCTCGCCCAGGACGCGGTGAGTCATGTCTGCTACGGCGACGCGAACGTGCGTGTGGCCGACGCCGACGCCGACGATCAGGCCGTTCTCGCGGGCCAGGCCCAGCACGCGACCGCGGCGCCCCGCCCCGTCGGCGAGCACGACCAGACGGCCTTGGTCGGTGAGCTCGCGGACCAGCGTCGACACGGTGGCAGCGGACAGACCCGTCTCGCGCGCCACCTCCGCCTGGGTCAGCTGGCCGTGAAGACGCAGGACCGACAGAACGCGCTCACGGTTAGCAACCCGAAGCGACGAGGGCGATCCTGGCGCCTTTGCCTTCACGAGTTGAATGTAAGTGGACGGCCGTCGTGCTCGTCAAGTCCAGGTTCGCCTTCGATTTGGCAACGATTCAGGCCGTCAACCAGGTCAAATCCCCACCTTCTGCCCGAAGGACCGTACCAGCGCCGTCCACCTCGATCAGCACCCGCGAGCCACCCACGACGAGGCCCTCCACCCGCAACCGTCCGACCGGGCACGGGCGCATCGGACGTAGCCGCGCCGTGCCCGCCGGCACGTCGACCTCGAGGCCCAGCACGGCCCGCAGCACCGCGACCGCTGACGTCACCGACCATGCCTGCGGCCGGCAGGCCGCCGGGTACGGCACAGGACGCCCGACCTGAGCAGCAGCGTCGCCCGACCAGAGCTCCGGCAGGCGGTAGTCGAAGGCCGCCGCGGCGGCGAGCAGGCCCTCCACGAGGTCGCGACCCTGCTCGGCGAGACCGGCCCGAGCCAGGGAGAGCAGCACGATCGCCGTGTCGTGCGGCCAGACGGACCCGCAGTGGTAGCTGAGTGCCGAGTAGCCACCCGCCGCCGATGACATCGTCCGCAGTCCGAAGCCAGAGCTCATCGTCGGGTCGTTCAGGCGCCGGGCGACTTCGGCTTCCTCGTCGGCGCCCACGATGCCCGTGCCCAGGAGGTGACCGATGTTGCTCGTGAGCGTGTCGACCCGCGCCTTGCCGGCATCGAGCGCGAGCGCCGGGAAGCTTCCGGTCTCGTCGGTGACCCAGAACTGCTGCGAGAAGGCCGTTCTCAACAGCGCTGCCTGTCGGCGGTACGGCTCGGTGGAGGTGTCGCCGAAGGCCTCCAGCAGATCGCTCCCCCGGACGAGTGCCTCGTGCGCGTACCCCTGCACCTCGGCCAGGGCGATCGGTGGACGCGCAACCGAGCCGTCGACGAAGCGGATCGAGTCGCCACTGTCCTTCCACCCCTGGTTGGCGAGGCCGGTGCCCTCGCTGTCGACGTACTCGACCAAGTGGTCACCGTCGGGGTCGGCCCAGTGCAGCAGCCAGTCGAGGGCCGCTCGCGCTGCGGGCAGCAGGTCCGTCACCTGGTCCGCGGGCATCCCCCAGCGCCAGGCGTCGTGCAGCAGGCAGACCCACAGGGGCGTGGCGTCGACCGTGCCGTAGTAGCTGGACGGCAGGTGCGCGCCGGTGTCGTCGACGACCGTCGCGGCGCGCCGCAGCTCGTGCAGGATCTTGCCCGGCTGCTGCTGGCTCGGCCTGTCGTGCGCGGTGCCCTGCCGTGCGGCCAGAGTGCGCAACGTGCCCGCTGCCAGCTCGGTGCCCAGCGGCAGCGCCATCCGTGCAGCCCACAGGCTGTCGCGCCCGAAAAGCGTGAAGTACCAGGGGGTACCGGCCGCCACGAAGACGTCCTCCGGACGGTCGGCCGTCACCATGCGCAGGCCGCTCAGGTCCTGCAGAGAGGCCTCCAGCCACGCGGCCATGCGCCGGTCGTCCACGTGCACCACCGGGGTCGACCAGCTGGCGTGACCGGTCGGGGCGGCCATCACCGTGCCACCTGGATCCTGCACCTCCACCGTCCACCCGAAGGGCGTGTCGGTGCGCGGGGCCAGGTCGGTGCGCCAGCGCCACACGGCCGACTCCCCGTTCAGCTCCAGAGTCGCGCCCGCGACCGGTGCGACGAACGTCAGGTGGCTGACGGTGCCGCCCCGCTGCCACCGCACCGTGTCGTCGTCATGCCGCTCAGGACTCACGAGCGCGTTGGCGCGGCCGGCCTTCAGCACATCGATCGCGGAGAAGTCCGCCGCCACCTCGACCTCGACCTCCACCGGCACCGGTTCGGTCGCCGTCGACGAGAGCGCCAGCCGCTCGGTGCACCCACCGGCCACGACCGTGCGCACCCGGTCGAGTCGCACGGTGGGATCAGGGCCGGCGTCGCCGAGTGCTCGCAGGAGCCCCGTGAACCGGTACCCGTCCACCCCTTGTCGGGCGCTCGAGATTGCCTCGGGCTCAAAACCGTTGACTCGCACCACGGCTCGTGACAACACCCGGACGTCCCCGTGCAGCAAGCCTTCGGCCCCGTGACCTCGCACCTGACCGTCGGCCGAGGAACACGCGAGGGTCGGTGCCCGCAGGCAGATCGCCAGCTCGTGCAGGGCCGGCTGCAGCGACCTGCCGGTGTCGGTCGCGTCGCCCCGCTGGGCCAGGCTCATCACCGTCCTCCCCTCGGCCAGTCCGACAGACGCGACATCTTGACAGGAACCGCCCACTCGGAGCAGTGTGCGTTGTGTTCCGTTTTATCGATCAAATCACACCGCCTGACCGCGGGTCCAGCCTCCGGTCGGCACGACGAAACAACGCGGCGGAGGTGCGAGGTGGCAGTCAGGGCAACCCTCGACAGCGTCGCCAAGCGCGCCCAGGTCAGCCGCCAGACCGTCTCCAACGTGATCAACTCCCCCCACCGCGTCCAGGCAGACACGGCCCGTCGGGTCCAGCAAGCCATCGACCAGCTGGGCTACCAGCCCTCGCGGGCCGCACGCCAGCTGCGCACGCGACGCTCGATGCTGCTCGGGCTGCGCCTCGAGCCCGACCGCGGCGGCATCAACGGGGCCCTGCTCGACCGGTTCCTGCACGCGGTGGTCGACGTCGCGCAGCGTGTGTCGTACCGCGTCGTGCTCTTCACGGCCGACTCCGACCACGACGAGATCGGTTCGTACACAGACCTGCTGGCGTCCAGCGAGTTGGACGGATTCCTCTTGACCAGCACCCACCACGGCGACCCGAGGACGTCGTGGCTGGCCAGTCGCGGCATCCCGTTCTCCACGTTCGGCCGCCCATGGGGGGCCGTCGACCAGCACCACTCCTGGGTCGACGTGGACGGCGCGGCCGGCACGCGTGCCGCCGTCGAGCATCTGACGTCTCTCGGTCATCGACGGATCGGGTTCATCGGCTGGCCGAGCGGATCGGGCGTCGGCGACGACCGCCGAGCCGGTTGGGAATCGGCTGTGCGTGAGGCACGCCTCCCGGCGACCCGCAGCCTCCAGGCCTGGGTGGAGGACGACGTCCGCGCAGGCCGTGCGGCGGCGTCGAGCCTGCTGGCGCGTCCCCGTCCCCCCACCGCGTTGGTCTGTGCGAGCGACTCGCTCGCACTGGGCGCCCACGACGTCGACCCCACAGTCGCGGTGATCGGCTTCGACGACACCCCGGTGGCACGAGCCGTCGGGCTCACCAGCGTCGCGCAGCCGGTCGTTCCGGCCGCCGCAGCGTGCTTCGAGCAGGTGCTCGAGGTCATCACCGGTAGGGCCCGGGCGTCACAGCAGCTGCTGCTCGAGCCGACCCTCACCGTCCGATCGTCCACCCCCGCTGCGGCACCCTCCGGCAGCTGAACGAGGAGAACCCTGATGAACCGCTTGCACCGACCCAGTACCGCGCTGAGTGTGGTCGTTGCGCTCTCGCTGACCCTCTCCGCCTGCGGGGGCAGCGGATTCGACGAGGACGCCGAGCCCGAGGAGGAGCAGTCCGGTCCCGTCGAGCTGTCCGTCATGATCGGCTCGAGTGGTCCGGCCGAGACCGAGGCCGTCACGGCGGCGGCCGACGCGTGGGCCGAGGAGTCGGGCAACACCGCCGAGGTGATCGCGGCGCAGGACCTCAACCAGCAGCTCAGCCAGGGTTTCGCCGCAGGGTCTCCCCCGGACGTCTTCTACGTCAGCTCCGACCTGGTGGCCAGCTACGCCGCCAACGGCTCGCTCGAGCCGTACGCAGCCGACATGGAGAACGCCGACGACTTCTACCCCAACCTGCGTGAGGCGTTCACCGTCGACGACGAGTACTACTGCGCTCCCAAGGACTTCTCGACCCTGGCGCTGGTGATCAACAACGCGTCGTGGGAGGCGGCCGGCCTCACCGACGACGACATCCCGACGACGTGGGAGGAGCTGAGCACCGTTGCCCAGAAGCTGACGACGCCGACCCAGGTGGGCCTGACGACCAGCACCGAGTTCCAGCGCCTCGGCGCGTTCATGGCGCAGGCCGGGGGCGGGCTGGTCACCGACGGCGAGCCGACAGCCAACAGCAGCGAGAACATCGAGGCGCTCGAGTACGTCCAGTCGATGCTCTCCGCCGGCTCGATGAAGTTCGCGGTGGACCTCGACGCCGGCTGGGCGGGCGAGGCATTCGGCACAGGCAAGGCGGCGATGACGATCGAGGGCAACTGGATCCTCGGCGCGCTCGGCGCGGACTGGCCCGACGTCGACTACCGGATCGCCACGCTGCCCGAGGGACCGGCCGGAGCCGGCACGTTCTCGTTCACGAACTGCTGGGGCATCGCAGCGGACGGCGAGAACAAGGACGCTGCCCGGGACATGGTCGAGTTCCTCACCTCGAGCGAGCAGCAGATGGCGTTCGCCAAGGCCTTCGGCGTGATGCCGTCGGTCGAGTCGGCCGCTGATCAGTGGCGCACCGACAACCCAGACGCCACAGCGTTCCTCGACCAGGCCGACTACGCCGTTGCCATCCCCAACAACGAGGGCATCTCCGACGTCGTCGCCGACCTGAACGCGCAGCTGGAAGGCCTGACGTCCGGCGACCCGCAGGCAATCCTCGACTCCGCGCAGACCAACCTCGAGGCCGTGCTGGGAGCTTCGTGACGCGGTCGCGCTCCCGAGGCTCCCGTGACACGGGAGTCTCGGGGGTCCGGAGCCACGAGGCGGCTGCGGGCTGGCTCTTCACGGCGCCCGCACTGGTGATCCTCGGCCTCTTCCTGGTGGTCCCCGTGCTGATGGCCGCCTGGGTCAGCGTGAGCGACTGGAACGGGCGCGGCAGCCCGTTCGCCTCGACGGTCGGCTTCGTGGGAACCGACAACTACCGCCACGTCCTCACCAGCGAGGGCGGCCTGCAGGCAAGGGACTTCGGGACGGCCCTACGCAACAACTTCTGGTACGTGGTCCTTGTCGTTCCCCTGCAGACGGCCGCGGCCCTGACGCTGGCCGTGCTGGTCAACCGCAAGATCCTGCGCGGACGGGGTCTCTTCCGGACCGTCTTCTACTTCCCGTCCGTCACCAGCTCGGTCGCGATCGTGCTGGTCTTCCTCTTCCTGTTCAGCGGCAGCGGCGCCGTGAACAGGGTGCTGTCGTGGCTCGGCATCAACGGGCCGAACTGGTTCGCCGACCCGCGGGGCGTGCTGCACGTACTGCTGGGCGTGGTCGGCGTGGACGACGGTCCCGGCCCGTTGGTCGACCACGGGTTCCTGTCGCTCTCGTGGTGGGACTGGCTCGCCGGCCCGAGCGTGGCCATGAGTGCCCTGGTGCTGCTGGCGGTCTTCACGACGTCGGGCACGTTCATGCTGCTGTTCATCGCTGCGCTGCAGAACATCTCGGGAGAGGTCGAGGAGGCGGCGATGATGGACGGCGCCACCGGCTGGCAGCGGTTCCGCCACATCACCCTCCCCATGCTGCGCCCCACGATGTTCACGGTGCTGACCCTCGGGCTGATCGGTACGTGGCAGGTCTTCGACCAGATCTACGTGGGCACGCAGGGCGGTCCGGCCAAGACCACGATCACTCCTGCGTACCTGAGCTACACCGCATCGCTCCAGCACCAGAACTGGGGTCAGGGCGCGGCCATCGCCTTCATCCTCTTCTTCATCATCGTGATCCTGGCTCTCCTGCAGCGATGGGCTTTGCGCGAGCGCACCACTGTGCCGCAGCGGAAGCGCTACGTGCCGGCTGGCCCCATGAGCAGCACAGGGAGCGCCCGGTGAGCGCTCGCCGTCGGATGCTCAGCACCTCACTGGGGTACGCGCTCCTCCTTGTCATCGCCCTCATGTACGTCTTCCCGTTCCTGATCCAGATCTCGACGTCGTTCAAGACCGACAGCGACGCGACACAGAACCCGCTGACGCTGATCCCCGAGACGTGGACGTCGGCGACCTACCAGACGCTCTTCGCCGGCGACCTGCCGTTCCTGACGTGGACGATGAACTCCGTCATCGTCAGCCTGTTCGTCACGGCCGGCCGAGTGCTGTTCTGCTCCATGGCGGGATACGCCTTGGCGCGCCTGCACTTTCGTGGCAGGGGTGCTCTCTTCGCCGGGCTGATCGCCGTGATGGCAGTGCCACCCGTCGTTCTGCTGATCCCCAAGTTCCTCGTGGTCAACCAGCTAGGCATCTACGACAGCTACGCGGGGATGATCATCCCGCTGATCGTCGACGCGACCGGCGTCTTCATCATGAAGAACTTCTTCGAGTCGATCCCGGTCAGCGTCGAGGAGGCGGCGCGTATCGACGGAGCCGGCGTGTTCCGCACCTTCTGGTCCGTCGTCCTGCCGATCGCCCGTCCGGCCCTCATCACGCTGGTGATCCTGTCGTTCCAGGGATCCTGGAACGAGCTGTCGCACTTCGTGGTGACGGCCCAGAGCCCTGAGCTGCACACCTTGACGAAGGGCGTCGCGACCCTGACCGCCGGAGGGCGCAGCCAGGCCCAGGAGTTCCCCCTCAAGCTGGCGGCATCGGCCCTCATGACGATTCCGGTCGCCCTGATGTTCTTCGTCTTCCAGCGCCACATCATGAGCACCGCCGAAGGCGCCGAGAAGGGCTGAGCCTCAGCCAGTCTCGAGCGCCGTTCAGCTCACGAGCGAGCGCAACACGTACTGCAGGATGCCGCCGTTGCGGTAGTAGTCGGCCTCGCCCGGGGTGTCGATACGCAGCACCGCGTCGAACTCGACGGGCTCGCCGCCTTCACGCGTTGCCACGACCTTCACTGTGGACGGGGTGGACCCGTCGTTCAGGGCGGTCACGCCCGAGACGTCGAAGCTCTCGGTGCCGTCGAGCCCGAGCGACTCGGCTGTCTTTCCCTGCGGGTACTGCAGGGGCAGCACGCCCATCCCGATCAGGTTGGAGCGGTGGATGCGCTCGTACGACTCCGCGATCACGGCTCGCACGCCGAGCAGCGCGGTGCCCTTCGCCGCCCAGTCGCGGCTCGAGCCCGACCCGTACTCCTTGCCCGCCAGGACCACGAGGGGAGTGTCCGACTCGGCGTAGTGCTGGGCCGCCTCGTAGATGCTCGTCTGCTCCCCACTCGCCGTGAAGTCGCGGGTGAAGCCGCCCTGCACGTCGTCGAGCAGCAGGTTGCGCAGCCGGATGTTGGCGAAAGTGCCGCGGATCATCACCTCGTGGTTGCCACGTCGCGAGCCGTACGAGTTGAAGTCCTTGCGCTCGACACCGTGCTCCGACAGGTACACGCCAGCGGGGCTGTCGGCCTTGATCGAGCCGGCCGGGCTGATGTGGTCCGTGGTCACAGAGTCACCCAGCAGCGCCAGCACGCGCGCGCCGCTGATGTCGGTCACCGGCGACGGCTCGCGCTGCATGCCGTCGAAGTACGGCGGCTTGCGCACGTAGGTCGACTCCGCGTCCCACTCGAAGGTGTTGCCCTCAGGCGTCGGCAGTGACTGCCAGCGCTCGTCGCCGGCGAAGACATCGGCGTAGTCGGTGGTGAACATCTCCTGGGTGATCGACGCCTCGACGACGCGTGCCACTTCGCTTGCCTCTGGCCAGATCTCGCGCAGGAAGACGTCGGTGCCGTCCTCAGCGGTGCCGATCGGGTCGCTGTCCGGGTCCCAGTCCATGGTGCCGGCCAGCGCGTACGCGACCACCAGGGGCGGCGACGCGAGGTAGTTCATCTTGATGTCGGGGTTGATGCGACCCTCGAAGTTGCGGTTGCCGGAGAGCACCGAGACGACCGACAGGTCGTGCTCGTTCACGACCGCAGACACCTCTTCGGGCAGTGGCCCCGAGTTGCCGATGCAGGTCGTGCACCCGTAGCCGACCAGGTGGAAGCCCAGCTTCTCCATGTACGGCACGAGTCCGGCCTTCTCGTAGTAGTCCATGACCACCTTCGAGCCGGGCGCCAGTGAGGTCTTCACCCACGGCTTGACCGTCAGGCCGCGTTCGACCGCCTTCTTGGCCAGCAGCGCCGCCGCGACCATCACCGACGGGTTCGAGGTGTTCGTGCACGAGGTGATGGACGCGATCGCGACGTGCCCGTGGTCGAGCTCGGTCTCCGTGCCGTCGGCCGTCGTGAAGGCGACCTGCTGGCTCGGGCGGCCCTCGGCCGAGGGCACCGCGTGGCTGTCGCGAGGTGCGTCCTGGGCGACCTCGTCGTCGGTCTGGCGGTGGAACCCGGGCGAGTCGCTCGCCGGGAACGACTCCTTGCCGGCCTCGTCGACCACACCCTCGGGGTCGTCGCTGACGTAGTCGGTGAGGGCCGCGCGGAACGCGGCCTTGGCGTCGGTCATCGCGATGCGGTCCTGCGGACGCTTGGGACCGGCGATGCTCGGCACGACGCTCGAGAGGTCCAGCTCGAGGTACTCGGAGAACGTGATGTCGACGGACGGGTCGTGCCAGAGGCCCTGCTCCTTGGCGTAGGCCTCGACCAGGGCGACCTGCTCGTCGCTTCGCCCGGTGAGTCGCAGGTAGCCGAGGGTGACGTCGTCGACGGGGAAAATCGCTGCGGTTGAACCGAACTCAGGGCTCATGTTGCCGATCGTGGCGCGGTTCGCGAGCGGTACGGCTGCGACGCCCTCGCCGTAGAACTCGACGAACTTGCCCACCACGCCGTGCTGCCGCAACATCTCGGTGATCGTCAGCACGACATCGGTTGCCGTTGCGCCGGCAGGGATCTCACCGCTCAGCTTGAAACCGACCACGCGCGGGATGAGCATCGACACGGGCTGGCCGAGCATCGCCGCCTCGGCCTCGATGCCCCCGACACCCCAGCCGAGAACGCCGAGGCCGTTGACCATCGTGGTGTGCGAGTCGGTTCCGACGCAGGTGTCGGGGTACGCCACTCCGTCACGCTCGTAGACCACCTTGGCGAGGTGCTCGATGTTGACCTGGTGCACGATGCCGGTGCCGGGAGGGACGACCTTGAAGTCGTCGAACGCGGTCTGGCCCCAGCGAAGGAACTGGTAGCGCTCCCCGTTGCGCTGGTACTCGAGGTCGACGTTGCGGGCGAACGCGTCGGGGCGTGCGAAGACGTCCGTGATGACGGAGTGGTCGATGACGAGCTCGGCGGGAGCGAGGGGGTTGATCTTGGACGCGTCGCCACCGAGGTCGGCGACCGCCTCGCGCATGGTCGCCAGGTCGACGATGCAGGGCACGCCGGTGAAGTCCTGCATGATCACGCGGGCCGGCGTGAACTGGATCTCGGTGTCGGGCTGGGCCTCCGGGTCCCAGCCCGCGAGGGCGCGGACGTGGTCGGCGGTGATGTTCGCGCCGTCCTCCGTGCGCAGCAGGTTCTCCAGCAGGACCTTGAGGCTGAACGGGAGGCGATCAGCGCCCTCCACCGCCGCGAGCCGGTAGATCTCGTAGGACTTCTCCCCCACCTGCAGGGTGTCCTTGGCGCCGAAGCTGTCGATGCTGCTCACGCTCGATCCTCTCCTCGTCCCCTGGCAAAGTATCTCGACGTCAAGATACTACGGTCCCTCAGGCCGCGCCAACGGTGCCACGAGCCGGTCGCGAGCACATCTGCCGGGGGTCAGGCCACTGGGCTGGCGTACCCGATGACACCGACGAAGAAGTTGACGTTCCGGCCGTACAGCCGGGTGTCGAGGCCGGTCACGTACTTGCCCGCGACCGCGAACCGCAGCACGACCCGGTCCAACCCCACCGACGGCCCGATCGTGATGGCACGAGTCACCATCTGCTCGTCCGGTTGGACCCACGACGTCACGATGCTCTGCAGAGGCCGCTCGAAGTGGACGTGAACGTCACCGCCGACGACCTCAGCCCGCACCATCCCCAGCGGGACGTGCCCTTCGTTCGCGAGCACCGTTGGCCCGGCCAAGAGCGAGTCGAGCCGGACCGCGCAGCCCAACGTGACCAGGACCGGTGGCAGGGCCTCGGCAGACCTCGCAGTCAACGCGGTGACACCGGCGGCGGCCGGCAACGCGAGCAGGCCGGCCAGGAGCCGTCGTCGTGAAGTCACTTCGAGAGTGTCGGCACTGGACGCCCGATCTTGACCGATACCGGTCCCGGAGGGGTCGACGGATGGACCGTGTTCGCCGTGTTCGCCGTGTTCGCCGCGTTCGCCGTGTTCGCCGTGTTCGCCGTGTTCGCCGCGTTCGCCGTGGTGGCCTTGCTCGGCACCAGTCGCGCCACGCACTCGACGTGGTGCGTCATCGGGAACAGGTCGAAGGCTCGCAGCCCGTCGAGCCGGTAGCCGTGCGAGGCAAAGGTCGACACGTCGCGCGCCAGCGCCGCGGGGTCGCAGGCCACGTAGACGACGACACTCGGGCGCAGCGCGGCGACCTGACCGACGACCGCAGCCCCGGCACCCACCCGCGGCGGGTCGAGCACGACGGCTGCCGCTCGGTCGACCGGTGCGGTCTCCAGGGCGTGCCCGACCTCACCGGCGGCCAGCTCGACCTGGGGCAGGTCGTGGGCGTTGCGACGGGCGTCTGCCGCGGCACGCGCGTCTCCCTCGACGGCGAGCACACGCCCCTTCGGTCCGACGAGCCCGGCGAGCAGAGGCGTGAACAGCCCTGCGCCGGAATAGAGGTCGAACACCGACGCCCCCTCGAGATCGTCCTCGCGCAGAGCCGCCGCCACCGCGTCCAGCAGCAGCGCCGGCGCCTCGCGGTGCACCTGCCAGAACCCGGCCGCGGCCACCCGGTACCGGCGCTCGAACCCGTCGCCTGCGAGCACGTTCTCCCGTACCGATGTGCGGGCGGTGCGCCGGGTGTCGGGACGCCCGTCGCGCCACGGGACCCCGTCGACGAGCAGCACCGTGTGGTCACCGCCGGCGGGCGCGGCAACCTCGATCCGGCTGCCGGCCGGCCAACGTCGCTCGAACAGGCCGAGAGCCGCGACGTGCTCGGTGCCGAGCGGCATGTCGTCGAGTGCCAGCACGTCGTGGGAGCGGTGCCGGTGCATGCCTGCGTGTCCGGACGCGTCGGCGACCAGGGAGACCCGGGTGCGCCAGGCGAGACCTCCGCGCGCGTCGTCACCGGGCGCCGCCTCGACCTCCACCTCGCACTCCTGACGGGCCAGGCGCGACAGCTGCTCGGCCACCACTGAGGCCTTCCACCCGCGCTGGGCCGGCAGCGCCACGTGGGCGAGCTCGCCACCCCCGACCCCGCCCGGTCCAGCCGCAGGCCAGGCCGAGGCAACGCGGTCGGGCGACGGTGTCACGACCTCAACTGCATCACCTCGCCAGAACCGCTGTCCCGCACCGGCTTCGGTGAGCCTCACCACCACGCGCTCGGACGGCAGCGTGTGCCGGACGAACACCACGCGGCCCTCGTACCGGGCGACACAGTGACCGCCGTGCGCAACGCGCTCGACGTCGACCTCGAGGTCGGTGCCCACCATCGGGTCAGGCTCGGCGACCTTCACCTACGGATCGACCTCCCCCGAGGCCGAGGACTGCGCAGGGTCGGTTGCTGCGTCGACGTCGTCGCGAGACGTCCCCCGACGTACTGCGCCGGGAACCTGGCCGTCGAGCCGTGCCTCGACGCCCTCCGACGAGTGCAGCTGCCACGGCACGCTGGCGACGACGACACCCGGCGTGTAGTGCAGCCGCGACTTCAGCCGCAGCGCGCTCTGGTTGTGCAGCACCTGCTCCCACCAGTGGCCGACCACGTACTCGGGCACGTAGACCACGACGAGGTCGCGAGGGCTGACCCGGCGGATCTTCTTGACGTAGCGAACGATCGGGCGGGTGATCTCGCGGTAGGGCGAGTGCAGCGCCTTGAGGGGAACCGGGATGCCCCGCTCGGTCCACTCGCGCCGCAGCGCGTCGGTGGCCTCAGCGTCGACGTCGACGGTGATGGCCTCGAGCGTCGAGGGGCGCGACGCCCGCGCATACGCGAGGGCCCGCATCGTCGGCAGGTGCAGCTTCGAGACCAGCACGATCGCGTGCACGCGCGACGGCAGTGCGCGAGCGTCCTCGGCGACGTCGTCACCGGTCGAGTCGAGCTCGCGCGCGACGTGGTCGTAGTGGGTGCGGATCGCGCGCATCAGCACGAAGAGCGCCACCATCGCGAGGATGGCGATCCAGGCACCGAGCAGGAACTTGGTGATCAGCACGACGACGAGCACCACCGCGGTCATCGCCAGGCCGACGGCGTTGATCACCCGCGAGCGCTGCATCCGGGCCCGCTTCGAGGGCTCCGTCTCGAGCCGCAGGTGCCGCGTCCAGTGCCGGATCATGCCGGTCTGGCTCATCGTGAACGAGACGAAGACTCCGACGATGTAGAGCTGGATCAGCTGGGTGACCTCGGCGTCGAACGCCAGGATCAGGACGATCGCGGCCGCCGCCAGCATCATGATGCCGTTGCTGAACGTCAGCCGGTCGCCGCGGGTGTGCAGCTGGCGCGGCAGGTACCCGTCCTTCGCGAGGATCGAGCCGAGCACCGGGAAGCCGTTGAAGGCGGTGTTCGCAGCCAGCACCAGGATCAGGCCCGTCGAGCCGGTCACGAGCCAGAACGCGGGGTCGAAGCCCGAGAAGATCGCATCGGCCAGCTGACCGATGATGGGCAGCTGGTGGTACTCGAGGCCGCTCTCGAAGACCACGGACGTGCCCGGGCCCGGCTCACCGAGGCGGCCGTCGAGCTGCAGCTCCTCCCACGGATGGGACTCGTCGACGTAGACCACGCCCATCTGCCGTGCCAGCAGGATGATCGACATGATCATCGTGATCGCGAGCCCACCGAGCATGGCGAGCGTCGCGGCCGCATTGGCGCTCTTGGGCTTGCGGAAGGCCGGCACTCCGTTGCTGATCGCCTCGACACCGGTGAGAGCGGCGCAGCCCGACGAGAAGGCCCGCAGCAGCAGGAAGACACCGATCGCTGTCCCTAGCCCCTCGGCGTACTCAGGCTGGACCTCGGTGGTGAACTGGGCGCTCTCGGCGAGAGGGAGCGAGCCGGTCACCCAACGGAAGAGACCGAAGAGGGCCATGCCGAGAATCGCGACCATGAACACGTAGGTGGGGATCGCGAACAAGGTTCCCGACTCGCGGACTCCCCGCAGGTTCAACGCCGTCAGGACGACGACTGCGGCAACCGCCACCCCCGCCTCGTACCCCCGCAGCTGGGGAATGGCCGACGCGACGTACTGCGCGGCGGACGAGATCGAGACCGCGACGGTGAGCACGTAGTCGACCAGGAGGGCACTGGCGACCGTGACCCCCGCGGACCGTCCCAGGTTGACGGTGGCCACCTCGTAGTCGCCACCGCCGGACGGATAGGCACGCACGTTCTGCCGGTACGACGCGACGACGACCAGCATGACTGCGGCGACCGCGACGCCGATCTGCCACGAGAACGTGTAGGCGGTAACGCCCGCGACCGCGAGGGTCAGGAAGATCTCGTTCGGGGCGTAAGCGACCGACGACAACGCGTCCGAGGCAAAGACCGGCAGGGCGATGCGCTTGGGCAGCAGGGTCTCGTGGAGACGGTCGCTGCGGAACGGTCGCCCGACCAGGATCCGCTTGACGCCGTCGGTGATGCCCACGAGCAACCATGCTAGGCACACGCCCTCGGCGTGTAGCGTTCCGGGCGTGCACTTCGTGATCATGGGATGTGGCCGTGTGGGGTCGTCGCTGGCCCGCGGGCTGCAGAAGCGCGGGCACTCGGTGGCGGTCATCGACCAGAGCGCCGAGTCGTTCCGGCGGCTGGGCGCCGGCTACGAGGGGACGACGGTCACCGGCGTCGGCTTCGACCGAGACACGCTGTCCGAGGCCGGGATCGAGGAGGCCTACGCGTTCGCGGCGGTCTCCAGCGGAGACAACTCCAACATCCTCGCGGCGCGAGTCGCCCGTGAGACGTTCGGGGTCTCGAACGTGGTGGCCCGCATCTACGACCCGGGTCGGGCCGAGGTCTACCAACGACTGGGGATCCCGACCGTCGCGACGGTCAGCTGGACGTCGGACCAGATGCTGCGGCGCCTGCTGCCCCACGGCGCTGCCCCGGCATACACCGACCCCAGCGGCCACCTCCAGCTCGCGGAGGTCGGCGTGCACGCCGCGTGGGTCGGGCGCGCACTGACCGAGCTCGAGCGGGCCTCGCACAGCCGGGTGGCCTTCTTGACGAGACTGGGCAAGGGAGTCCTGCCAACTGCCGAAACCGTCTACCAGGAGGGCGATCTCGTCCATCTCATGATCCAGGTCGACGATCTGCCGACCGTCGAGCGACGGCTGTCGAAGCCGCCGGCTGCCGACTGACCTCCCTCCCAGATCAGGAGTCTTCGATGCGCGTCGTCATCGCCGGGGCCGGCAGCGTCGGCCGGTCCATCGCCCGCGAGCTCCTGGCCAACGGGCACCAGGTGTTGCTGGTCGACAAGGCACCCGACGCGATGAAGCACTCGTCGGTGCCCGAGGCCGACTGGCTGCTGGCCGACTCCTGCGAGATCGCCTCCCTCACGGAGGCGGGTCTCGAGACCGCCGACGTTGTCGTCGCAGCCACCGGTGACGACAAGGTCAACCTCGTGACGTCGCTGCTGGCGAAGACGGAGTACGGCGTGCCACGCACGGTCGGCCGCGTCAACAACCCGAAGAACGAGTGGATGTTCGGCGAGGCGTGGGGCGTCGACGTCGCCGTCTCGACCCCGCGGCTGATGACCGCCCTCGTCGAGGAGGCCGTCTCGGTCGGCGACCTCGTGCGGATCTTCACCTTCCAGCAGGGGCAGGCGAACATGGCCGAGTTCACACTGCCGGACGACTCGCCCCTGGTGGGTACCCGTGTCGGCTCGGTCGAGTGGCCCCTCGACACGGTGCTCGTCGCCATCATCCGCGAGGAGCGGCCGATCCCTCCGAGCACCGACGACGTGCTCGAGGCGCATGACGAGCTGCTGTTCCTGACCGTGCCCGAGGTCGAGGACGAGCTCAGGACGCTACTGACCCCTGGTCGCGGCTGACCTCAGGCTCCTTCTGCAGGGAGACCACGTCTGCGTCGGACGGGTCGACATCGGGGTCGACATCGGGGCGGGACGGGGGCACCGCCTTGAGGACCACCCAGGTGACCCAGACGGCCAAGGCGAACAGCGGCACACCCATCACGAGGCGCGCGATCCCCAGTGCACCGACCATGTCGGCGAGGTACAGGGGCACCTGGACGAGAAGGCGCGCCACGAAGAGCGCTGCGAACAGCCATGTCACGCGCTGGTACGCCCTCAACCGCGCGGGGTCCTGTCGCCAGCGGAGGTTCTCACCTGTGAGCAGGCCGATGACGAGACCGAGCACCGGGAACGGTCCCGGCCCGAGCCTGACCGACGTGCCGGGAAGGGTGAAGGCCGGGAAGCGGATGGTCGACGCCAGGTAGAGGAGGCAGGAGCCGACGTTCACGAGGAAGCCCGGAACGTAGTAGTCGCGCGCGTCACCCGTGCTGTCCGCGAAGAAGGCGCAGACCAGCACTCCGACAACGCCCGCCAGCGCCTGCGAGGGCGACGAGCGCGTGACGACGCGGGCCAGCACGGCGAGGACAGCGGCCCCGACGGAGACCACGATCGCGGGAGTCAGCTCGCGGGTGGCGGTGAAGACCACCACGTACAGGAGGCCGGGCACCACCGCCTCGACCACACCCCTGGGTCCACCGACAGCTTGGGCGAGCGAGAAGTCGGCCTTGCCGGCCTGGGCAAGGCCGCGGCTGCGCTGCGCCCGGGCCGCCTCGCGGAGCTGCCGCCGGGTCGGCGACGACTCGCTCACGTCGTGGGGCCGGTCAGCAGCTCGTACTGCGGGTTGTACATCACCTTGCGGCCGTCGGAGCAGGAGACCAGGCCCTCGACCCGCATCCATCGTCCGGTCTCGACCCCCCGGATCTCGCGCCGTCCGAGCCAGATCAGCGCCACCGAGCCGGTGCCGTCCGACAGCTCCGCCTCCAGCGCCGGCACACCTGCCCGGGGGCGAAGCGTCACAGCCTGCAGCGCCCCGGCGAGCTGCACCCGGCGGCGACCGGTCAGCTCACCGCAGGGCGTGCCGCCGAGCGCCCGCGAACGGTCGCTCTCCTCACCGGCCTGCACGCTTGACTGCGAGCGGGTCCAGCGTGAGAGCACCGACCGAAGGGGGGCCAGGCTCGTCGACTCGTTCACGCTTCAATCCTACGCCTGGGCGTTGTTTCACCTCGGCCGAACCCCACAGGTGTGGTCAGCGTCTCTCGGTGATCTCCGGCCCGCGCTCGAAAGGCGCCAGGTCGTCCTGGCTCCGCGTCGACTCCTGCGCTGCCTGACCCGATTCGGGCTCGGCCCCCGGCGCGGGCGAGGCTCCTGACGGCAGTCGCAGCACGAGCAGGTCACGTGGGGCCATCGCCTCGGTCCCGCGCACCACGACCGCGGAGCGCAGCACGTCCTCGAGGGGAGCCGCGGCTGCGTGGTCGTGCGCGGCCGGCCCGCCGAACACACCACGCAGGAACCAGCGCGGTCCGTCGACGCCGATGAATCGACTGGGCCGGTGGCCACTGCGCCCGTCCGACGTGCGGACGGGGATGCGCGCGATCAGCTCGCGCCCGAAGGGGCCGGGCACCTCGTCAGCCGTTCCGCCCTGGCGTGTCACCTCGGCGGCGATCTCGCTGCGGACGTCGTCCCACACACCGAACGTGCGGGGTGCCGCGAACACCTGCATCTGCAGGGTCGAGCCGTTCATGGCGACGGTGACGGCGATGACACGCTTCGTGCTGTCCTCGACCTCGAGTCGCAGCTCCATCCCCTGCCTGCCGGGGATCTGCAGCGCACCGAGGTCGATCCGTCGTTCGTCGGCCTCGGCCTCGGTCAGGTCGAACGGGCCCTGCTCCAGGCGCCGGGTCTCGGCGTCGGCCGCGGCGGCGTCCTCGCGGACGTCCGAGCGGCCGTTGCTCCCTCTGCCGGTGGACGGTGCGTCCGCGTCGTCGGTCCCGGAGGTGGTCTCGTCCGGCCCTGTGCCGTCGTCACGGACCTCAGAGTCACCCTCGGGGTCGGTCTTGCCCTTGCGTCGTAGCCAGCTCATGTCTGGTTCCCTCCCGCGGTTCGTGGCCGCCGTGAGTTGTCGTGTGGACCCGAGGGGGTCGCTGAGTAGGGAGGTTCACCCGAGCCGGAGAACCCGCCGGTCGAACCGTGGCCGCCGTCGCCGCGCTGGGAACCGGGGAGTCGCTCGACCTCGACGAAGTCTGCGCGCTCCACGCGCTGGACGACGAGCTGAGCGATCCGGTCGCCGCGACGCACGGTGAACGACTGGTCCACGTCCGTGTTGATCAGCGTCACGCGGATCTCACCGCGGTACCCGGCGTCGACCGTGCCCGGCGCGTTCACGATCGTCACTCCGTGACGGGCCGCGAGACCCGAACGGGGGTGGACGAAGGCCGCATACCCCGACGGCAGGGCGATAGCGGTGCCGGTGCCGACGGTTGCGCGCCCGCCGGGCGGCAGCAGGACGTCCGCGCCGGCAACGAGGTCGGCCCCGGCGTCGCCTGGGTGCGCGTAGCCCGGGACGGGCAGGTCGGGGTCGAGCCGCTGCAGCAGCACCTGGACCCCCAGGTCGGGATGGCTCACGGACCGAAACTCTAGTCCCGGATCGGAGCACTCCCCTCCCAGGCCACAGCACCGGCCGGCGCGGCCTCCCCGGCGTGGGGCCACGCCCGCCCCGCGTGGCACCCTGGGCCGGTGACGACTCCCGCCGCACCGGGCCACGACCGCCCCGCGGGGCCGGCGCCTGTGCCGACACCAGGGGCGCGGCCCACCTACAGCGAGCGGCTGTGGCCGTCCGCCGGCTTCTGGCTGGTCGTACCGCTCGTCGGCGTGGGGGTCGCGCTCTCGTTGTGGCCGGTCGGGCCGGCGGTCGCCCTCTCGGCGGCCTGCGTGGTGCTCGTCCTGTGCGTCGCCGGGCTGCTGCAGGCGTCGCCTTGCATCGTCGTGACCGATGGCGAGCTACGGGCCGGCCGGGCGCAGATCCCGCTGGGACTGCTCGGGCGGGTGCAGGGATTCGTCGGCGAGGAGGCCCGCCAGGAGCGTGGTCCGCGGCTCGACGCCCGCGCCTTCCTCGTCCTGCGCGGCTGGGTCGACCCTGTGGTCAGGATCGGGCTGACCGACCCGCAGGACCCAACGCCGTACTGGCTGGTCTCCACCCGCCACCCGGAGGCGCTGGCGGCGGCGCTCAGCACCGACGGAAACCCTGCAGAAAACCCTGAAGCCAGCCCCGGAGGGAACGCCGAAGGGACCGCCCTTCCCGGCTGAGCCGGCGGACGGTCCCCTCGTCGCGCATGCCTGCCGGAAGGTCGGGCAGGGTCGAGCAGAGCAGATGCTCAGGCGGCGCACTCCTTGCAGATCGGCTTGCCGTTCTTGCTGCTGGCCAGCTGGCTGCGGTGGTGGACGAGGAAGCAGCTCGTGCAGGTGAACTCGTCGTCCTGCCGGGGCAGGACCCGTACCGAGAGCTCCTCGTTGGACAGGTCGGCGCCGGGCAGCTCGAAGCCCTCTGCGGCTTCGGTCTCGTCCTCGTCGACCTTGCCCGAGTTCTTGTCGGCGCGGCGTGCCTTGAGCTCCTCGATCGAGTCTTCGCTCAGCTCGTCGTCGGTCTTGCGGGGCGCGTCGTAGTCGGTCGCCATCGTGGTGGTCACGCTCCGGGTGTCGCGGGTGATCTGGTGGGTCTGTGCGGCTGGGTGAGGGGTGGCGCGACTGGTCAACGTCGCTGGACCCCGTTTTGTGCCCGCTGCCGGGGGATTGTGCCTCACGTGGGACGGTGCCGGGTCACCGGCTCGCGGATTGGGCTCGAGAAGTGTCGTCCGGCGTCCGATTCGTGCGGGTTTGTGGTCAAAGGCAGGCAGTCGTTAGAGGCGGACCGTCAGCGGTGGTCACTGGCCGTGACGCAGTGCCCCGGTCGGACCATCATCTGGCTGACGCTTCCCCATCACGTGGGCGATCGGCCGAACCCGCGTTAGGGTCGGTGGTGACGACGGTCCGGGCACTGCTCTCGCAGCCCGGGCCTGCCCATGGGTAAGCGGTGCCGGCCGCCCAACGGAGGTGTATGAACATGAGCGAGTTCGCGCACGAGATGAACGCACGGGTCGACGAGGCCAGCACCTCCCTGGCCGAGGCCCAGGTGGCCGGGGACGACTACCTGGTCGAGGTGCGGCTCGGCGAGCTGGAGTCACTGGCGCGCGTCGCGCAGGACAACGGCCTCGAGCTGCCGACGGTCGCCGACACGCTGGCGAGGTACGGCCGCATCGAGGACAACGAGCTGCCCGAGAGCACGCTGACGGCCACCGGCCCGATCCAGATCGACCTCACCGAGGACCTGCCCACCGCGCGTCCGGCCTGACACTCGAAGCGGCCCCTGGGGGCGGCCCTGGCGGCCCTGGCGGCCCTGGCGGCCCTGGCGGCCCTGAACGATCAGGCCTCGTCGTCGCGGGCCGCGCCCAGCATGCCGAGCTCCTCCACGAGCCGTGCGTGCAGTGCGGGACGGGCTGCGATGACCAGCTCCTCGCTGGGCGCCACGCCCCCGGGACCGGTCACCCGCGCTCCCGCCTCGGAGGCGACCAGTGCACCGGCGGCGTGGTCCCACGGCTGCAGACCGCGCTCGTAGTAGCCGTCCAGCCGGCCGGTCGCCAGGGCGCACAGATCGAGCGCTGACGACCCGATCCTCCGGATGTCCCGCACCTTCGGCAGCAACGAGGCCAGCACGCGCGCCTGCGAACGACGACGTGAGGCCGTGTAGCCGAAACCCGTTCCCAGCAGGGCCTTTTCGAGAGGCACGTCAGCCGGCCCCCGGAGGGGTACCCCATCGAGATGGGCGCCACCTCCGAGCGTTGCCGTCCACGTCTCCTCCGTCGCCGGGTTGTGCACGCACCCCGCGAGCACCCGCCACGACTGCGGGGATGGCTGGCCCTCGACCACGGCCACGCTGACCGCGTACGCCGGGATGCCGTACAGGTAGTTCACGGTGCCGTCGATCGGGTCGACGACCCAGGTCAGACCGCTGGTTCCCGACCGCAGACCGCCCTCCTCACCCAACATGCCGTCGTCGGGACAGGCGGCCAGCAAGGTCGACAGCAACAGCTCCTCGGCGGCGGTGTCCATCGCCGTCACGACGTCGACCGGGCTGGACTTGGTGGCCGAGACACCGAGGTCCTCCGGACGCTCGTCGCGCACGAGCCGTCCGGCGGCGCGGGCGGCCTGCTCGGCCACCGCGAGCAGGGCTGACAGGTCGCGGTCTCCGGCCGACAGCGCGGTCACGGGGTCACCACCAGCGTCGGGGCGTGCCAGTCAGCGCCGCAGGCCGCCGGGCGTGCGGTCCCCCGTCCGGGACAACAACTGGGAGCACACACCTCGTGACTCGGCCCGAGCTCGCCGAGCGTCACACGCTCGGGTCCGCCGGGGACCGGCGGCTCTGCACCCACCCGCTCGGTTCTCCGCCGAGCGACCGCGGCCCGTTCGAGCACGAGGTCGGTGAGTCCACCCACGAAGGCCGGGTGGGTGCCCGCCGTGGGCACCCGGTCGACCGCGAGCCCGAGCCGCTCGGCTGTCGCGGCGGCCTCGGTGTCGAGGTCGTACACGACCTCCATGTGGTCGCTCACGAACCCGATCGGGGCGAGCACCACGGCGCGGCACCCGTCCGCCGCCAGTCGCTCGAGATGGTCGTTGACATCGGGCTCGGTCCACGCCTGGGTCGCCGGGCCGGACCGGGAGCAGAACACGAGGGTCCACGCCGGAGGGCCACCGCCCACGGCACGGGCCACTTCTTCGGCCACGGTCGCGGCGACGTCGAGGTGCTGGGCCAGGTACTCGCCACCGCGCGGGCCCGACCCCTCGGCCATCAACACGGGGATCGAGTGCGTCACGAAGACCAGTCGGGGGCGCTCGTGCCCAGCAGCCTTCAGCCGCTCGACCCCGGCGATCACAGCGTCGGCGTTCGCGCGCACGAAGCCGGGGGTGTTGAAGTACCGGCGCACCTGGTCGACGACGAGGTGACGCCCCTCCGCGGCGAGCTCGACCAGTGCCTCGCCGAGGTCCTCCCGGTACTGGCGGCATCCGGAGTAGGAGGAGTACGCGCTGGTGGTGAGAGCCAGCACACGACGGTGGCCGGCGTCGTGGGCGTCGCGCAGCACGTCGGTCACGAAGGGCTGCCAGTTGCGGTTGCCCCAGAGCACGGGCAGGTCGAGGCCGCGGCGGACGAGCTCGCTCTGGAGCGCCGCACGCAGAGCGCGGTTCTGGTCGTTGATCGGGCTGCGACCGCCGAACAGCGCGTAGTGGGCGCCGACTTCGACGAGCCGCTCGTCCGGGATCCCTCGGCCGCGGGTCACGTTCTGGAGGAACGGCAGCACGTCGTCCGGCCCGTCGGGGCCGCCGAACGACAGCAGCAACAGGGCGTCGTAGGGTGCGGTCGTGCCGGTCGTGCTGGTTGGGGCGGAGCTCATGCGCCCATCGTCGCAATGCCGGCGGGAACGCGCAGCACCGGGAGGCTGGTCGGTGTGACCCGGCAGGAGCGCTGGGGCAACTGGGCCGGCACCGTGCGAACGAGACCCCGGCAGGTCGTCCGGCCGACGTCGGCCGCCGAGATCCAGGACGCGGTCCGCGAAGCGGCCGGGCGCGGCGGCACCGTGCGGGCCGTCGGCACCGGGCACTCGTTCACACCGCTGGCCGCCTGCGACGACGTGGTCGTGCTGCCACAGGGACTGCCCGACGCGCTCGACCTCGACCCGGCCACCGAAGTCGTCACCATCTCGGGCGGGACCGGGCTGCGACGGCTGAGCCCCGAGCTGCTCGCGCGTGGCCGGGCGCTGCCGGTGCTGGGCGACATCGACGCGCAGAGCGCCGTCGGAGCCACGCAGACCGGCACGCACGGCACCGCCCGCGACGTGCCGGCGACGATCAGCGCATCCGTGGTCGGGCTCGAGATGGTGCTGGCCGACGGGAGCCTCGTCTCGACCGACGCGGCAACGGATCCCGAGCTGTTCGCGGCCGCTCGCGTGGGCCTCGGCGCGCTGGGCGTCGTCACCCGCATCTCGCTGGCGACCGTGCCCGCCTTCCGTCTGACGGCAGAGGACCGGGCCGGACAGCTGGACGCGGTGCTGGACGACCTCGACTCCTTCGTCGCCAGCAGCGACCACCCGGAGCTCTACTGGTTCCCGGGCACCGACGGGGTCCAGCTGAAGACGCGCGACCACACCGAGGCCGAGGCTCCCGGCCCGTGGCGGCGTGGGCTCGCCCGCGGGTCGCGGGACGTGGTCGAGAACGGCGCGCTGGCGCTCATGGGCGCCACGCAGCGAGCTGCACCGCGCAGCCGTGGCGCCATCAACGCACTGGCAGTGCGCCTTTCGGGCAGCAGGGCCCGTGTCGACCACGCACACCTGGCCTTCACGGCGCAGCGACGCGTGCGGTTCGTGGAGATGGAGTACGCGATGCCGCGCTCCACCGCGACGGCGCTGCTGCGCGAGCTGCGAGAGCTCGGCCGGCGCCACGAGGTCGGCTTCCCGGTCGAGGTGCGCTTCGGTCCGGCCGACGACCTCTGGCTCTCCCCGTCGTACGCGCGCGACAGCGTCTACGTCAGCGTGCACAGCTTCAGGCGGGTCGACCACGAGGGGTGGTTCGCCGACTGCGAGGCACTGTTCGTCGCCTACGATGGCCGTCCCCACTGGGCAAAGCTGCACTCGCGCAAGGCATCTGACTTCGCCGCAGACCTACCTCAGTGGGACGCGTTCCGCGCGGTGCGTGACCGCGTCGACCCGAAGCGGGTCTTCAGCACCCCCTACGTGCGGGGGCTCCTCGGCGACTGACGAGCCACCGGCGCCGTGATCTTGAAGCGGAGTGCGAACAGCCGGATCCCCACCACCGCGAGGACCGCCGCCACCGTGACGGCGGGCCCTGCCATCTCGGCCTTCCAGGCCAGCGCGAATCCCGCCGCGCCCAGCAGAGCGGGAGTCGCGTAGAGCTCGGTCTGCGCCAGCACCTCTGGCACCTGGCCGGTCAGCACGTCGCGCACCACGCCTCCGCCGATGCCCGTGATCATGCCGACGACCACCGCGGCCAGGACGCTCGTGCCCGACTCGAGGGCCTTGAGGGTGCCCGCCACGACGAACAGGCCCAGGCCGGCCGCGTCGAGCAGCAGGACCGCCCGCCGAAGCCTCCCCATCCGCGGGTGCAGGACGAAGGTGACGAGGCCGGCGATGCAGGCGGTCGCGACCAGGCGCCCGTCGCTGATGCCGACCGGAGGCACCGCCCCGATCAGGACATCGCGCAAGACACCGCCCCCGAGCCCCGCGCAGCACGACAGCACCAGGACGCCGAACAGGTCGAGCCGGTGACGGACGGCGGCGAGGCCGCCCGAGAGGGCGAACACGAAGACGCCCACGAGGTCGAGCACCAGCAGCGTGGTCGGGGAGGCCCCGAGCAGGGTCGGCACGGCCCGCAGGCTACTGCCGCGGCGCGCGGCACGGCTCCCAGGAGAACGACCCTTCCCGTCCTACAGTGGCCGGTGCAGGGATCGGGACGTGCCAGACGAGGGAGACCGGTGGCCATGCAGGACCTGGAGCTCGTGGGGGTGCACGACGACGGGGAGCACGTGATGCTGACCGGTCACGACGGGTCGAAGTACCTCCTGTCGATCAACGAGCCGCTCCGCGCTGCCGTGCGCCGCGACCGGGCCCGGCTCGGCCAGCTGCAGATCGCGATGGACGGGGGCCTGCGTCCGCGCGACATCCAGGCCCGCATCCGCGGCGGGCAGAGCGCCGCCGAGATCGCCGAGCTGGCAGGGCTTCCCCTCGAGCACGTTCGCCGCTACGAGGGGCCCGTGCTGGCGGAGCGCGAGGAGATCGCGCGGCGTGCCCGCAACACCGTGACGCTCCGGGGCGCAGGCGGCGACCAGCTGCTCGACGACCTCGTGGCGCAGAGGATGGCGGTGCGCGGGGTCGGGGCCGACCGCACCTGGGACGCGTGGCGCGACGAGTCGGGCGGCGCCTGGACGGTGCACGTCGAGTTCACGGCAGCGTCGAAGCAGCGGCTGGCGCAGTGGCGTTTCGACCCGGTGGCCCGAACCCTGGACCCCCTGGACGACGAGGCACGCTGGCTGTCAGGCCGCGCGAGCGCCGACAGCGGGCCGCTCGGCGTGCGCCGGCTCAGCGCCGTGCGGGGACCCGGTGACAACGGGGCCGATGGGGCCGACGGTGTCGATGGTGTCAATGGCGTCGATGACGAGGTCTTCGAGCGCGTCTACGACATCGAGGCGGACGGTGGCGTGCGGGAGAGCGCCGCCGACCACCCGGCTGAACCCCGCACGGTCGACATCCTCGACGCCCTGCGTGGACGGCGCGGACGGCGCCAGCCCGTTGACGATGCCGGACCGGTCGCGGGGGTGAGCGTCCCGACCCAGACCGACCTGGTCGACCACCTGCTCGAGCGGGGCGACGCGCCGGCAGCACACCCGCCGGCCTCCCGTCCCGACGAGGCCACCGACGCCGAGATCCTCGCCCTGCCGGAGCCCGCTGCCTCGAAATCGCCTGCGAAGGGACCGAAGTCGGCCAGTAGAGCTCCCTCGAAGAGTCGGCCCAAGACGTCCGAGCCCGCCGCCGAGGCGCCTGCGCCGGTCGGCGTCTCCGGCCCGAAGCGCGCCACCCGGCCCAAGCGCGCCACGGTGCCCAGCTGGGACGACATCGTCTTCGGGTCTCGCAAGGACTGAGGCTCGCAGCCGGTCAGTCGTCTCCCGGCTCGTGGACGAGCAGGGGCACCAGCACCTCGGCTTCGGTGCGTGCCCCATGCAAGCCGATCAGCGTGCGACCCTCGGCCCGTTGGACGCGGGAGTCGTGCACCGCGCGCGGCCCTGTGAGCGCGCACACGACGTCGCCGATCCGTGGGAGCGCCAGGTCGGTGACGCGGCCGAACCACCCGGCGGCGACCGCCTCGGCGCGCGTCAGCACGTCGGCGTCGTCACCGAGCACGGCGCGCCACCGCGCCGCCACCGCATCCGCCTCGCCGGCTTCGCAGTAGAGCATGGGGGCACGCGGCTCACCGCCCGTCAGGTGCACACCGCGTGCGAGTTCCCGTGCCATCGGGTCGATCTCGGCGTCCGCGAGGTCCGTTCGCCCGGTCATCGGGACGTCGACCATGCCGTGGTCGGCGGTGACCACCAGCAGGGCGTCGGACGGGAGGCGGGCCGCCAGCGTCCGCAGCCCCAGGTCGACCGACGCGAGCTCGTCGCACCAGTCCCAGGACCCGCAGCCGTGGGCGTGGCCGATCTTGTCGATGTCGCCCCAGTACAGGTAGACGAGCGTGCGCGGCGCGCTGCGGACCGCCGTCGCGGCGGCGTCCACGCGCTGGTCGAGGGTGCCGCCGGCGACGAAGCGGGCACCGCGTAGGGCGGCTTCGGTGAGCCCGGACCCCCCGAAGAACGAGGGCCCGATCTGCACGACGTCGACCCCGGTGGCGGCGACCTGTTCGAACACCGGCGGACGGGGCTGCCACACGCGGGGGTCCGGTCCGTTCTCCCACGAGAGCTCGTTCAGCAGCAGACCGGTGTCCGGGTCGAGCACCTGGTAACCGACCATGCCGTGCTCCCCCGACGCCACGCCGGTGCCGAACGACCCCATCGACGTGGCCGTCGTGGAGGGGAAGCCGGAGCGCAGCACACGCCCGTCGCGCTCGCGCAGACCGGAGAGGTACGGCGCGTAGGCAACTCGCTCGGCCAGCAGCAGGTCGCCCAGGCCGTCGACGAGCACGACCACCACCCTTGGGTACGCCGGCAGCGTCCACCCCGGCTGCACGACGTCGGGCGCCAGCGAGGTCACGCCGAGCGCCGCAGCAGTCGCCGGCAAGACCTCGCGCAGGTCACCGATGGACGCTGCGGTCACTGCGCGGTCATGGGGACTGCGCCGCGGCGGCACCGGGCAGACGCCCACCTGTCGCCGCTGACAGCGCACGCGCGAAGGCGAGTGCGTCGGCGACGGCGTCCCCGCCCTCAGCCGCCGAGGTCACGCGGATGACGATGTCGTCGCCCGCGATGGTGCCGGTGTAGCCGTGGTCGGCCTCGCACTCCGGGTCGGCGCAGACGGCCGGCTCGAGGTCGAGCCGGTGCACAGAGCCCCAACCGACAGTGAGGCTGAGCTCCTGCGGAAGCGTGCCGATGCTGTGTTGAGCCGGTTCGGGCACGAGGTGCTGGAGCACGACGGTGCGCACCTGGTGCAGCGGAACGGCTTCGGTGGACGCGGAGGCGTAGGTGGTCGGGCTGCCCTCGTCGGGTCCGTGGTCGTCGGCGTGCGCGACGACGAGGCGGCTGCCGGTGACCACGAGCACCGTGATGTGACGCCGCACCTCTTCGGAGTCGAACGTCGTCTCCTGGTGCACGAGGTGGGCGTGCACCTGCTCGCCCGCAACCGCGGTGTCGACGACCTGCGCCACCAGGGCCGGGTAGTACCCCGCGCGGTCGATGTCCTGAGTCAGCGGGGATGGCAGGAGGGGCTGCGCACTCACGGGTCGGCGGCTCATGCGTCCATCCTGGCACTGCCGGCTCAGGACTCGCCGAGGGTGCGCCGCGTTCCACCGTCCGACCGGCCGGGAGGCGGCGACAGCCGAATCGTCGCCGCGAGCACCTTGGCCCCGCTCTGCCCCACCAGCACCGGGAACAGCTCGAGGTCGGCCACCTCGGGGAGGTCGTCGGCCAGCCTGGAGACCCTGGCGAGGATGTCCTCGAGAGCCGCGACGTCCAGGGCCGGTGTGCCCCGGTACCCGAAGAGCCGAGGGGCGGCGCGGATCGACCGCACCAGGTCGGACACGTCGACGTCGCTCAGCGGAGGGATGCGGTGAGCCATGTCACCGAGCAGCTCGCTGGCGTCGCCGCCCAGGCCGAACGACACGACCGGCCCGAAGAGCGGGTCCTCCATCGCGTGCACGACCACCGGTACGCCCGGCCGGGCCATCGGCTGGACGACGAATCCCCGCTCGACTGCAGGATCCCTGACGGCAGAGTGCATCTGGTCGAGGTCGGCGCGCAGCTCCGGCTCCGAGTTGATGTGTAGCCGCACTCCCTCGACGTCGCGCCGCTCCCTCAGGGTGCGGTCCGCGTACTTGAGCGCGACCGGCCAGCCGAGTCGTTCCGCTGCGGCGACCGCCTCGTCGGCGTCGGAGACCCGCAGGGCGGGCCACACCTCGATGCCGTAGCACGCCAGGAGCTCGGCGACCCGGTCCTCCCCCAGAGTGACGCTGCTCGGCTGGTCACCGTTCGCCGGGACCCGGTCGCCGAGCTCGCGGTCGACGAGTGCACGCGCTGCTGCCGGGTCGCAGCCCGGGGGGTCGACCGGCGTGCCCGGGTCGCGCCGGCGCCACTGCGCGTAGCGGGTGACCGCCGCGAGCGCGCGGGCCGCGTCCTCCGGCGTCGGGAAGGCGGGCACCGTCGCCGTCCCGTGCATGCCCTCGTGCGTGACCTCTCGCAGCCCGACGAAGCATGCGGCACAAGTCTTCTCGGACCCGGCCGACACCTCGGCGAGCGCCGCCACGACATCATGGTCAAAGGCGCCGAGCGGTGGGATGAAGCTGGCGATCACCGAGTCGATGGACCTGTCGTCGAAGACGCGCTGGAGGGCGGCCCTGAAGTCTGCTGCGCCGGCCTGAGGGGGAACGGTCACCGGGGGCGCCACCTCCAGGCCCCAGCTGCTGGCCGCGTCGGCGGCGAGCGCGGCCAGGGCGTCGGAGTTGCCGACCACAGCCACGCGCTGCCCAGCAGGCAGCGGCTGGTGCACCAAGAGCTGTGCCACGTCGAAGAGCTGGTGGATGTTCTCGGTGCGGATCACTCCGGCCTGGCGCAGCATCGCGTCGAGCGCCTCGCGGGGAACCCTCGACGGCCGCACGGAGTGACCGGGCGGAACGCTGAACCCACTGATCCCGGACTTGACGACCACCACAGGCTTGCGCCGCGACAGCCGGCGGGCGACGCGGGAGAACTTGCGCGGGTTGCCGACGCTCTCGAGGTAGAGGCCGACCGCCAGCGTCCGGCTGTCCTCCCCCCAGAACTGCATCAAGTCGTTGCCGGAGACGTCGGCACGATTGCCGGCCGACACGAAGCTCGAGACGCCCAGTCCGCGACGCGAGGCGGAGGACAGGACGGCCACCCCCAGCGCTCCGGACTGGCTGAAGAGACCTAGTGCCCCGGCGACGGGCAGCTCTGGCGCCAGTGACGCGTTGAGCCGCACATCGGGGTCGGTGTTCAGCATGCCGAACGAGTTCGGCCCCACCACGCGCATCCCTTGCGCCCGTGCGGTTCTCACCAGTTCTCGCTGCAGCTCCAACCCGGCCGACCCTGTTTCCGCGAAGCCACTGGAGACGACGACGAGGCCCTTGACCCCAGCGGCTGCGCAGTCGGCGACGACGGCTTCCACAGCCTCCGCCGGTACGGCCACCACCGCGAGGTCGACGGGCGTGCCGATGTCCGCAACCGACTCGTAGGCAGGGAGCCCCGCCAGCGACTCGGCGCCCGGGTTGACCGGGTAGACGGAGCCGGTGAACCCGCCGGCGAGCAGGTTGTCGAGGAGCGCCTGGCCCACTGACGAGTCGGTGGCGCTGGCTCCGACGACCGCCACCGACGAGGGGTGCAGCAGCGCGTGCAGGCTGGCCGCCTCGGCGCGGTGCTCGCGCGCCGACATCACGGCGATGGATCGCTCGGTCGGGTCGATGTCGAAGTGAAGGGAGATCACGCCGTCGTCGTAGGCGTGCGTGACCTCGTAGCCGGCGTCACGGAAGACCTGCACCATCTTGCGGTTCTGCGGCAGCACCTCCGCCACGAACCGGTGGATCCCGCGCTCACGGGCGGCGGCTCCCAGGTGCTCGAGGAGCACCGATCCGAGCCCGCGTCCCTGTTGGGAGTCGGCGACGTTGAAAGCGACCTCGGCCTCGTCGGAGCCGGTGCGGTCGTAGCGCCCGACGCCGATGATGCGGTCGCCGATCTCCGCGACCAGGGCGACCCGGTCGTGGTGGTCGACGTGCGTGAACCGCTCGAGGTCGCGCTCCGACAGGCGTGGCATCGGCGCGAAGAACCTGAGGTAGATCGACTCCGGTGACTGCGCCAGGTGGAAGCGCTGCAGCGCGTCGGCGTCGTCACCGGTGATCGGCCTCAGGTGTGCTGTACCACCGTCGCGCAGCACCACGTCCGCGGCCCAGTGGCCGGGATAGTCGGGGTGCCCGACCGCGTCCGCCATGGGCACAGGCTAGGGCCGGGTCCAGGGCAGACGGACGGTCGGTCCGTACCGTGGCGCGAACTAGGCGCGCTGGGGGCCTCTGTTGCGGTTGCGGAACGCCTGGAACAGGACGATGACGGGCACGAGGAGCAGGTACGGCATGATCCAGACGCTCTCCGTCGGCGCGAAGAACAGGCACCCCGCGTAGACGATCGCTGCCACGCCGATCAGGCCGCTGGCGATCGGGTGGGACGCTTCAGTGATGGAGCTACGTGATGTCGTCCGCCGGCGCCGGATGGTCAGGGCGTACGAGCCCGCCCGGCCTGTACCGGACGAGGTGGTCCAGCGGCTGCTCGACCACGCAGTCCGGGCGCCGTCGGCCGGGTTCAGCCAAGGCTGGGACTTCCTGGTGCTGACCGAACCCGCTGACCGGCAACGCTTTTGGGACTCGACCCGCGACGACCCCGCCGATGAGCCCGACCCGTGGCTGGTGGGCCTGATGACTGCGCCGCTGCTGGTGGTGTGCCTGAGCCACAAGGACGCCTACCTCGATCGGTACGCCGCACCCGACAAGGGCTGGAGCGACCGCGACGAGGCCCGCTGGCCCGTGCCTTACTGGCACGTCGACACCGGGATGGCGGCGTTGCTGATGTTGCTGACGGCAGTCGACGAGGGCTTGGCCGGATGCTTCTTCGGCGTGCCGCCCGAGCGCCTCGACGGCTTCCGCGACGTGTTCGGCGTCCCGTCGTCCCGCACGCCTGTGGGTGTGGTGAGCATCGGCTACGCGGCGCCCGACCGTCGCAGCCCGAGCCTGAAGCGGGGGCGGCGCGGTCCCGAGCAGGTCGCCCATGCCGGCCGCTTCGGCGTCGCCTGGGCGCCCCCTGCTACGTGACGACCCGGCTACTTGACGACCCTTCTACTTGACGACCCTGCTACTTGACCACCCTGCTCCCTGACGACTGTCGTCCGGACGACGAAGGCCCCGCCGGTCGACCGGCGGGGCCTTCGTCACTGTCGGGTCGGACGAGGGAGTCAGACCTGCCGGCGACGCCGCTTCGTGGCCACCATGATCGCGGCACCGGCAGTCACCAGCAGCGCTGCCAGCCCGATCGCCGTTCCGGTCTGGAAACCGGTGAACGCCAGCGCATCCGGGTCGGCCCCAGTAGCTGCGGGCCTGACCACCACTCCCCGCACGTCGGAGTCGGGCTCCTCATCGACCGGCTCCTCGCAGTCGACCGCGACGACCTCGTCCAGGAGGACGACGGAGCCGACGGTCACGAAGAGCTGCGCGTCGTTGACGCTGTCAGACCACTCGTACTCCCACGTCGCCGTGCCGGGACCCTCGTCGGTCGCGGCGGGGACCACCAGCTCGGACGTCGTCTCGGCGCCCTCGGGACCGAAGTCGATGACCGCGGTGATCTCGGCGTCCGACGGGTTGGTCACGGTCAGCGTGCCCTGGACCGCCGCGGCGCCGGCGCTGGTCACCGAGCACTCCTGCTCGACCTCGGCGGTCGGCTCCTCGGAGGGCGGCTCGCACTCCGACCCGGTGAGCTGCTCCTCGACCTCGATCGTCCACGGACCGGTATTGCCGACCAGCACGACGTTTCCGACCGGCGCCACCGTCACGGTGTAGCTGCCCGGCTCGCCGGTGTACTCCGGCGAGACCGACCAGGTCATCTGGTCGGTGTCCTCGGGGACCACCAGCGCGCCGTCGGCGTCACAGGTCGGGGGCGTGGCGCTGGGCTCCTCCTCCACCGGCACCTCGGTGGGGGGCGTGCTGCAGTCGGAGCGGTCGCCCTGCGAGTAGGTCGGCGACGTCCCGCTGGACAGGTCGTGCAGGAACTCCGGCTCGTACGGCTGACCCGAACCGGTGAGCACCGCGCCGTCGGTGATCGGGTCGAGGTCGGCCTGGTCGCGCGATGCGTAGATGTCGTGCTGGACGCACGTGGTGTCGACAGCCGGTGCCTCGTAAGGGTATTCACCGACCTCCTGCACCTCGTAGCCGTTCGCCGCCGCGTACGTCTGCGGCCATGCGCTCTCCTCGGGGTTGTCCATCGTCCACGTCGTGGCCTTGACGAACAGCGGGTGGCACAGCTTGGTGTCCACCGTGATCACCCCGGCGCGCGCGCCGTCGAAGGTGTGCGTCACCGAGTCGGGCCCCGGGTCGACACAGTCCGAGCCGCCGGGCGTCGCCGCCACCGGTCCGGCCAGGCCGGCGAAGCCACCGACGGCCAGAAGCAGCGCGAGGATGGCGATGGCGGCTGGCGACAGCGACCGACTCCGTGAACGGAGGCGTGCCCGGGGTGGTGCGGCCATGAAGAACTCCTTGACGTGTGATGTGGACTCTCAGAGCACCTGGATGGCAGGGCCGGCGGTGGCTCGTCGAAAGAGGCCCCGGGTGACGGGGGCCTCGGGGCAATCCTGTCAAAGGTGACGAGTCGTGCCAAGTACCTCTTCGATGTGCGCGCCCAACGCGTCGCTGATCGCGTCTGCGCGACAATCGCCGCATGGCCCGCCGCACACCGACCGCCCCTCCCCCGCCGCCCGCCGACGAGAAGATCGTCGACATCGACGTCTCGACGGAGATGGAGGGTTCGTTCCTCGAGTACGCCTACTCGGTCATCTACTCTCGCGCCCTGCCCGACGCGCGCGACGGGTTGAAGCCCGTACAGCGACGGATCCTGTACTCGATGTCCGACATGGGTCTTCGGCCCGACCGGGGGCACGTCAAGTGCTCGCGCGTGGTGGGCGAGGTGATGGGCAAGCTCCACCCGCACGGTGACGCCGCCATCTACGACGCGCTCGTCCGCATGGCGCAGCCGTTCTCGCTGCGGTTGCCGCTCGTCGACGGGCACGGAAACTTCGGTTCTCCGGACGATGGACCGGCAGCGCCGAGATACACCGAAGCTCGCCTGGCCCCCGCAGCGCTCGAGATGACCGGTGGCCTCGACGAGGACGTCGTCGACTTCGTGCCCAACTACGACAACCAGCTGACGCAGCCGGAGGTGCTGCCCGCGGCGTTCCCCAACCTGCTCGTCAACGGCGCGAGCGGCATCGCAGTCGGCATGGCGACGAACATGGCCCCGCACAACCTGGTCGAAGTGATCGCTGCGGCAAGGCATCTCATCAAGCACCCCGACGCGACCCTGAACGACCTGATGCGGTTCGTGCCCGGCCCCGACCTGCCGACCGGGGGCAAGATCGTCGGGCTGGACGGGGTCCGCGACGCCTACGCGACCGGGCGCGGCAGCTTCCGCACGCGAGCCACCACCCGCATCGAGAACGTCACCGCCCGCCGCAAGGGCATCGTGGTCACCGAGCTGCCGTACACCGTGGGCCCCGAGAAGGTGATCGAGAAGATCAAGGACGCCGTCCAGGCCAAGAAGCTGCAGGGCGTCTCGGCGGTCACCGACCTCACCGACCGTGCCCACGGCCTGCGCCTGGTGATCGAGGTCAAGACCGGCTTCAACCCGGATGCGGTGCTCGAGCAGCTGTACCGGCTGACTCCGATGGAGGACTCGTTCGGCATCAACAACGTGTGCCTGGTCGAGGGCCAGCCGCGCACGCTCGGCCTGCGTGAGCTGCTCGCCGTGTACGTCGAGCACCGCCTCTTGGTGGTGCGCCGGCGCAGCGAGCACCGGCTGCGCAAGCGGCGCGAGCGCCTGCACCTGGTCGAGGGTCTGCTGGTCGCCATCCTCGACATCGACGAGGTGATCCAGGTGATCCGGGCGAGCGACGACGCCGACGCCGCCAGGTCACGCCTGATGGGCGTCTTCGACCTCAGCCAGCCGCAGGCCGAGTACATCCTCGAGCTGCGGCTGCGGCGCCTGACGAAGTTCTCCCGCATCGAGCTGGAGACCGAGCAGGAGCAGCTGCTCGCCGAGATCGCCTCTCTGGAAGAGATTCTCGGCGACGAGGCCCTGCTGCGAACCGTCGTCAGCGACGAGCTCGCACAGGTGGCCACGACGTACGGCACCCCCCGCCGCACGGTGCTGCTGGAGAGCTCGGGGGCCTCGACTCGTGCTGCCGCTGCACCGCTCGAGGTCAGCGACGACCCCTGCTGGCTGCTGCTGTCGGGCACCGGCCTGCTGGCGCGCACCGCCGGCGAGGACACACCGGAGGGCTTCGCGTCCGGCGGCCAGCGGCGAGCCCACGACGTCGTCGCGGCGGCCGTGCGCACCACCGCGCGCGGCGAGATCGGTGCCGTGACCAGCCGCGGCCGGATGATGCGTCTGGGCGTCGTCGACACTCCGGCGCTGCCCCCGACGGCCGGACCGCCTTCGCTCTCGGGCGGTGCGCCGGTCTCGGAGTTCCTCACGCTCGAGCCGGGCGAGCGCGTCGTCGGCATCTGCTCGCTCGACGAGGACTCGCCCGGCCTGGCGCTCGGCACCGCCCAGGGTGTGGTCAAGCGGGTGACGACCGACTACCCGTCTCGTGCCGACTGGGACGTCGTGTCGCTCAGGGACGGTGACGAGGTGGTCGGCGCGACAGAGCTGCAGTCGGACGACGCCGAGCTGGTGTTCGTCACGAGCGACGCCCAGCTGCTGCACTTCGACGCGTCGAAGGTGCGCCCGCAGGGTCGCTCAGCCGGAGGGATGGCCGGCGTGAAGCTGTCGACCGGCGCCAGGGTCGCGTTCTTCGGCGCAGTGCCGCCCGATGCGATGGGCGCCGGTGTCGCGGTGACCATCGCGGGTTCGTCGTCCGCCCTACCCGGAACGCAGACGGGCTCGGCCAAGGTCACGCCGCTGTCGGAGTACCCCGGCAAGGGACGGGCCACCGGCGGGGTCCGGTGCCACCGGTTCCTGCGCGGCGAGGACGAGCTGATCGCCGCCTGGGTCGGGCCGGCGCCGGCGATGGCCAGCGCCTCCAGCGGTGCTGCGGTCGAGCTGCCGCCACCCACCGGACGTCGCGACGGCTCGGGAACGCCTCTCCCCCAGCCCGTCTCGGCCATCTTTGGCCCGCTCCAGCCAACCTGACCCCGCCTTTGGGAGTGCCGCCGCGCGCTTCAGCGGAGCACGTGAGTAGGGGCACTCAGCTGGCCGGGTGCGGAGGATCGACGGCGGCGGTCCATGCCCAGGTGTCGTTGAGGGTGAGGCGGAGCTGGTCGCCGACTCGTCTGGTGTCGTGGACGGCGTCGTGCAGGGTGTTGCGGAGTGGTGTTCGGTGGGGGTCGGCGTGGTCGGGTGGGATGAACCAGGGGATGCCGTCTTGGATGGTGATGTGCCAGCCGGTTCGGTCGTCGGGTTCGGCGTGGATGCGGGTGTGGTGGACGGGACAGAGCAGGGCGAGGTTCTCGATCACGGTCTTGCCGCCGCGTGACCACCAGGTGATGTGGTGCGCTTCGCAGATCGACGCCGGCGCAGCGCAGCCGGGCCAGACGCAGCCGCCGTCTCGGGTGGCCAGCGCGGTGAGCTGGGCCTCGGTGGCGAGCCGGCCCAGGGTGTCCATCCGCAGGACGCGTCCGGTCGGGGACAGGAGCACTCGGTCGATGACGGCGTCGCAGGCCAGCCGCTGCAGGGTGCCTGGGTCGAGAAGACCGCCGTCTGAGTACGTGCAGCCACCGGGGCCGCGTGGTCACCCGCAGCGTTGGCTGGGTTGAGGCGAGCTGGTCCGGGGTGGTCTGGACGACGATCCGCGGGACCGCCCTAGCCGGGCGCAGGCCCTGGGTGTGGTGGCCGGTTTCGGGGTCGGTGGTCAGGTTCAGCTGCTCGGCGGCCAGCGCGGCCATCGTGACCAGGGCGTCGGCGCGTCGTTGGCCCAGGGTGCGCAGGTCCGGCACGACCAGCTCGGCCTGCCCGGTCTGCCCGGTCTGCCTTTTGGTCTGGTCGGTCGGTCGGTCTGGGTGTTGCGGTTGTGGTCGGGGGTGGGGAGGTGCCGGTTGAGGTTGGACAGGTGGTCCAGCACGGAGCGGACCTTGGCGCCGCCGGCTGGGTCGAGCTGGCCGCGGATCAGCAGCATCCCGGTGGAGTCGGTGGCGGTGGCGAGCTGGCGGCGGTGCAGGGCCTCGGGGTCGTACCGGTCGGAGGCGTGTGGGGCGATCCGCGACAGCAGGTGGGCTGCGAGGTGTTCGGCGGTGCCGCTGTCCCAGTCGCGGGCGCGGCGGGTCAGCTCGGCGTCGACCAGCTCGCGGTGTGCCGTCACCAGCCTGGTGGGGATCCGGGTCAGGCAGCGGCGGGCCACATCGACATGCGCGGGAGTCACCGCTCCCTGGGCCAGCGCCGCGCCCAGGGATCGCAGCGTCCCGGAGGTGGGGCAGGTCAGGGCGGCGTTGTCGATGTCGGCACGTGATCGCCCGCCGGTCTGCCGGCACCGACGCTTGAGTACCTGCACCGTCGCCCGCGGCGCGTTCGGGTCGTCCTCACGCGCCACCGAAGCCCGCACCAAAGACAGGCGGGCGGCCTCCAGCCGGTTGGCCTGCACGCTCAGGTCAACGATCGCGTCATGGACCTGAGCGTCGGTCAGTGACCACGCCCGTCCGTCCGCGCCGAGCAGCAGGTCCAGGCCCTGACGGACCATGCCGATCCCGGCCAGCACATCGTGCCGCCCGCGCTCTTCGGTGATCGACATACCCCGACCCTAGAGACCAGCACCGACAGCCCCGGGTCGGGTCGACCTGCGAATCCAAATGTTGGACACCGAGTTTCGGTCACAACAACGGGACCCGGGTCGCGCACCGGGAGTACTTCACGAGGCTCCGTGCACCTTCACGAGGCTTGCAAGCCTCGTGAACGGTGCGTTCGCCTCGTTAACGAGGCCAGCGTTGGGGGGATCGGTGAAACAGGTCGGCGCGAGCGGTCAGATGCCGGCTGCATCCGGGCTCTCGATCGCCCACGAGACCATCGTGTGCTCGACGCGAAAACCCATGCCCGTGTACAGGTTCAGGGCGCCGGTCGAGTTGCCGGTGTCCACGCCGAGCCCGGCGGTCTCGATCCCGTCGTCGGCGTAGGCGCGCATCGCGGCGCCGAGCAGCGCCGGGGCGAGCCGGCGCCCGCGCCACGCGGGCCGTACACCGATCAGGCCGATCCAGCCCTGCGAGTAGCCCTGCGCCTCCCAGTCCTGGACGTACGCGTGCGAGATGACGTAGGCCGCCACCTCGGGCCGTCCCTCAGCGTTGGTGGCGGTGCGGTCGAGCACCAGCCTGCTCCAGTCGCGGCGGAACGTGCGGTGCCCGACGGTCCAGTTCTGCCACGACTCCAGATCGCGCGGCTGAGAGCCCCAGTGCCCGGCGAACGCCTCGTTGTGCGCGAGCCGCACCGCCTCGTCGAGGTCGTCCGAAAACGGGCCCAGCTCCAGCCCTTCCGGCACGGGCAGCTCGGGAATGGGCGGCGCCTCGGGTCCGGACAGCGGGCGCACCATGTCGTAGAACCAGCGGATGGCTGTGAACCCCGCTGCCTCGCAGAGCCTGCTGCGGTCGGCAAGCTTCTCCAGGTGCGACACCGCGAGCCGCCAGGGGACGGGGGCCTCACCGGAAGCCGCGTCCTGCTCGGCGAGTGCCTGGTGAGCCCGCTCCGTCTGCCAGCGCAGCACTTCGCGCCCGATCCCCTGCTTGCGCAGGTCGGGATGCACACCGCCCCAGAGGAACACCCGGCGCAGCGTTTCGCCGGGCAGCACGTAGACGTGTCCGAACGCCCGCGCGACACCGTCACTGTCGATGCCGATCAGGGAGTCACGGGCAGGGTTCTTGTGCGACCCCTCCGTCAGCTCCTCGACGAGGTCGTCACGGTCGAGCCGCTCGTTGGGCTGGTCATGCGCCTCGATCGCCAGCTCGAGCTCGAGCCACAGGTCGATGTCGTCGAGGGTGATCGGGCGCCAGGCCAGACCGAGGTCGGACGAGGGCAGTCGCGGCTCTGGCATGGCGCGCAGCCTAGGGCCGCCCGCAGCACGGTGTCGCCGGATTTTCGACGCGATGGCGCCGAGCTCACCCGCCGTTCAGCCGTGGAGGTCCGTCGGGTCCCGCATGAAGGTGCGACTGCCGTAGACGCCCCGGTTGACCGCCCAGTTGAGCGCCCACAGCACCAGTCCGATCACGAGCAGGATGCCGGCGATCTTGTATTGGTCGGTGGGGCGGCCCGAGAGGGGCGTGACGAGATACAGGCAGACGATCGCGCCCAGCACCGGCAGCACGGTCGGCGTCACGAAGTGCTCGTGCTCCACCGTGCTGCGGCGCAGCCGGAGCACTGCCACGTTGACCACGGCGAACACAGCGAGCAGCAGGAGTGACGTGGTGCCCCCGAGCAGTGCGATGGCGTCGGCGCTCGCGTAGGACACGTACGTGATGAGGCCGAAGGCCAGCGCGGTCGTGAACAGGATCGCCACCCACGGCGTGCGTCGGGTCGGGTGGACGCGAGCCAGCGGCGGCGGCAGCACGCGCTGCTTGGCCATCCCGTAGAGCAGCCGGCTGGCCATCAGCATGTTGATGAGGGCCGAGTTGGCCACGGCGAACATCGAGATCCACGGCAGGAGGTCGCCGATCGGGAAGCCGGGCGCCCCGGCCTCCACCACGGAGACGAGCGGTGTGTCGCTACCGGCGAGCTCGCCGAGGGGTACCAGCGCCACCGCGCAGATGGACACCAGCACGTAGATGATGCCCGTGATCGTCAGGCCGGTGAGCATGACCTTCGGAAAGATCTTGGACGGGTCCTTGGTCTCCTCGGCCATGTTCACGGAGTCCTCGAACCCCACCATCGCGAAGAACGCCAGCGACGTCGCCGTCGTGACCGCGAGGAAGACGTGCTTGTCGTCCGGCGTCTCGAACGCGACGACCTGCGACCAGTCGGCTCGACCGGCGGTGATCGCGTAGAGGCCGACCATGATCACGAGCAGAAGCCCCGACAGCTCGACGAGCGTGAGCACCACGTTCGCCTTGACGCTCTCCCCCACGCCACGGAAGTTGACCAGCATCACGAGGGCCATGAACGCCAGGGCGACCCCGAGGATCATGCTGGGGTCCGGCTCGGCCATCCCGAGGCCCTTGGCGAAGTTGGCCGCGAAGGCTCGCGACGCCGTCGACGCCGACGTGATGCCCGAGCACATCACCGTGAAGCAGACCATGAAGGTCACGAAGTGGATCTGGAACGCCTTGTGCGTGTAGAGCGCAGCACCCGCGGCCTGCGGGTACTTCGTCACCAGCTCCAGGTAGCTGAACGCCGTCAGCAGCGCAACGCCGAAGGCGACGAGGAACGGCAACCACGCCGCTCCGCCGACTTCGGCGGCCACCTGACCGGTCAGGGCGTAGATGCCCGTCCCGAGGATGTCTCCCACGATGAACAGGAGCAGCAACCTCGGGCCCATCACCCGCTTCAGCTCAGGCTGTGACTCCACCATCGCGACCGGGTCGTTCGACGTGTTGTCGTCCTTGCGCAGATCGGTCATCGCCACGCTCCCTCGTGTGAGAGGGCACACTTTCCTCCGCCGCGCGCAGGTTCACAACCGGGCACGCTGGTCTCGGCGGCCGGACTTCGCCCCGGCGAGAGGACGGGTCAGGCGTCGATGCGACCGCGGTCCAGCGCGTTCGCCCCGTCGACGATGAAGTCCTTGCGGGGCGCGACGTCGTTGCCCATCAGCAGCTCGAAGGTGCGCTCGGCCACCTCGGCATCCGCGATGCGCACGCGTCGCAAGGTGCGGTGGCGCGGGTCCATCGTGGTTTCCGCCAGCTGGTCCGCGTCCATCTCGCCGAGGCCCTTGTACCGCTGGATCGGCTGCTTGTACCGCTTGCTGTTCTTCTCCAGCTTCTTCAGCAGGGCGTGCAGCTCCGCCTCGGAGTACGTGTAGACCAGCTCGTTCTTCGCCCGTCCCGCACCGATGATCTCCACGCGGTGCAGGGGCGGGACGGCCGCGTAGACCCGGCCGTCGTCGACCAGCGGCCGCATGTAGCGGAACATCAGCGTCAGCAGGAGCGTGCGGATGTGGGCGCCATCGACGTCGGCGTCGGTCATCAGGACGACCTTGCCGTAGCGCGCGGCGTCGAGGTCGAACGTGCGGCCCGAGCCGGCGCCGATCACCTGGATGATCGCCGCACACTCGGCGTTCTTCAGCATGTCGGTGACCGACGCCTTCTGGACGTTGAGGATCTTGCCGCGGATCGGCAGAAGTGCCTGGTAGTCGGACGAGCGCGCGAGCTTCGCGGTGCCGAGCGCGCTGTCACCCTCCACGATGAACAGCTCGGAGCGCTCCACGTCGTCGGTGCGGCAGTCGGCGAGCTTGGCCGGCAGGGACGAGGTCTCCAGTGCGTTCTTGCGTCGTTGCGTCTCCTTGTGCAGGCGCGCGCTGATGCGCGACTTCATCTCGGAGACGACCTTCTCCAGCAGGAGCGCGGCCTGCTGCTTCTCCCCTCGCTTGGACGAGCTCAGCAGGGCGCCGAGCTCGCGCTCGACGACTTTCGCCACGATCCCGCGGACCGCCGACGTGCCGAGCACCTCCTTGGTCTGCCCTTCGAACTGCGGCTCGGGCAGCCGGACGGTGAGCACCGCCGTCAGGCCGGCGAGCACGTCGTCCTTCTCGAGCTTGTCGTTGCCGGCCTTGAGGCGGCGCGCATTGGTCTCGACGACCTTGCGGAACGTCTTGAGCATCGACGTCTCGAACCCGGCCAGGTGGGTTCCGCCCTTGGGGGTCGCGATGATGTTGACGAAGGTGCGCACGTCGGTCTCGTACCCCGTGCCCCAGCGCAGCGCCACGTCGACGACGCACTCGCGCTCGACCTCGGTGGGCTCGAGGTGCCCGAGGGCGTCGAGCACGGGAACCGTCTCGTGGAACGTGCCCGACCCGTGCACGCGCCACACCTCGGTGACGGGCGGGTCGACCGCGAGGTGCTCGACGAACTCGCTGATGCCCCCGTCGTGCAGGAACACCTCCTCGTGCGGGCCGTCGGCGCCGGGCGTGCCCGCCAGAGCGCGCTCGTCGCGCACCAGCAGCCGCAGCCCGGGCACCAGGTACGAGGTCTGGCGGGTGCGGGTGACCAGCTCGTCGTAGACGAACTGGGCGTCGCGGATGAAGACCTGCGGGTCGGCCCAGTACCGGATGCGAGTTCCGGTGACCCCCCGCCTGGTCTTGCCGGCGACCCGCAGCTCCGACCCCTCGGTGAAGGGTCGGAAGGGGGCGTTCGGACTCGGGCCGCCGGCGACGTCGTCGAACACGCCCGGCTCGCCGCGCCGGAAGCTCATGGCGTACGTCTTGCCCCCGCGGTCGACCTCGACGTCGAGCCGTGCGGAGAGGGCGTTCACCACGCTGGCCCCCACCCCGTGCAGCCCACCCGACGCCGCATAGGACCCGCCGCCGAACTTGCCGCCCGCGTGAAGCTTGGTGAACACGACCTCGACGCCGCTCAGGCCGGTCTTCGGCTCGGCGTCGACGGGGATGCCTCGGCCGTCGTCGTGCACCTCGACCGATCCGTCGGGGTGCAGGAACACCGAGATCGCGGAGGCGTGGTGGTCAAGCGCCTCGTCGACCGCGTTGTCGATGATCTCCCACAGGCAGTGCATGAGGCCGCGCGAGTCGGTCGACCCGATGTACATGCCCGGGCGCTTGCGGACGGCCTCGAGCCCCTCGAGCACGGACAGGTGCCGGGCCGTGTAGGCCTTCGGGTCTGATGCGGTCCGTCCGTTCGCTGCCCGGACGGGTGTGGGAGCGGTCTTGCTGGGGGGCACCCACCGAGACTAGCCGCGGCCGGCGACACCCTTTTGCCCGGCGCGCGGGTGGTGCCGGGAGGGAACTTCACCCGTCCGGTGACACGTCTCACAACAAATCCGTTACGCGGCTAGTGAACCGAGGTCAACGTGCCGATAGGGAAGTACACGGTGTGGTCTGATGGTTGCACCTGGTGACAACAACAGCTCCAAGGAAGGGATCACGTGACCGCCACTCTCGCTACTGACAGCCTCACCGCCCTTGACCGTTGTGACCGGTGCGGCGCCCAGGCCTACGTGCGAGCGATGCTCACGTCGGGCGGGGAGCTGCTCTTCTGCGCGCACCACGGGCGCACGCACGAGACGAAGCTGCGGGAGGTCGCCGCTGCGATCACGGACGAGCGCGAGCGCCTCAACCCGGCGACCTCGCGCCTGCAGTCGGCCGCAACCGACTGAGCACCTGAAGCACGGCCCAAGCACCACCAAGAGCCCCGACGGGCCAGGACCGACCAAGGTCCTGGTCCGTTGTGTATGTGACGAGCATCCCGTCGCGTGACCCTGGGGTAGCAGGCCCAGGCGAACGTCCGCCGGCTCCACCACAGGTAGGGTCCGCGGGTGGGCCCGCTGAAGGACGACATCACACTGATCTGCGGGTTCGCCATCTTCGTCGGCCTCATCGGCACCGTGCTGCCGATCCTGCCCGGAGGCGTGCTGATCGCTGTCGCCGTCCTGATCTGGGCGATCGTGGTGCAGACGCTGGCCGGCTGGCTGGTCCTCGTGGCCGTCGTCCTCCTCATCACCGCCGGTGCCGTCCTGAAGTACCTGACGGCCGGCAAGAAGATGGTGTCGAGCGGCGTGCCGAACATGTCTCTGGTGGCCGGCGGACTGCTCGGCATCGTCGGATTCTTCGCCATTCCGGTGATCGGCCTGGTGGTCGGCTTCGTGGTCGGCCTGGGGGCCGCAGAGTACTACCGGCTCCGCGACTGGCGGGCTGCGCGTAGCTCGTCCCTCACCGCCCTCGGCGCGGTCGGGATCGGGATCATGGTGGAGCTGGGCGCCGCCCTGCTGGCCGCCGCCACCTGGCTGGGCGCCGTCCTCTTCCTCGACGCCTCCGGCTGAGTCCGGGACTAGATCAAGGCTGAGTTCACGCCCCGTAGAGGGTGTCGTTGACGCGGGCGTGGTAGGTCTCGCGTGCGGCCTCGATGGCCTCGCCGAGCGTGCCGATCCCCCGGCGTCGCAGCAGCGACAGCAGGCCGACGAAGATGTCGGCCGTCAGCAGGGCGTCACCGAGCGCCGTGTGCCGGCCGATGACGCTGACTCCCAGCCGCGCCGCGATGGCCTCCAACGTGTGGTCCTCGTGGTCGGGGTGCAGCGCCGCGTCGAGCAGGAGCGTGTCGAGCGCAGGCTGGGAGAGCCCGACACCGGCGGGCGCGTCGGAGAGCTTGACGAACTGCAGGTCGAAGCTGACGTTGTGCCCGACGAGGACGGTGTCCTCGGCGAACCGCGAGAACAAGGGCAGGACCTCGGTGATCGTCGGCTGGCCCTGCAACATCTCCGAGGTGATCCCGTGGATGGCCGTCGAGGCTTGCGGCACCGAGCGGTGCGGTTGCACGAGCTGCTCGAAAGTCTCCTGGCGCAGCACCCGCCCGTTGACGACCCGGACTGCGCCGATGGACACGATGCGGTCACCACCGACGGGGTCGAGACCCGTTGTCTCGGTGTCGAACACGGTGAACGACAGGTCCTCCAGACGCCGGTCGTCCCAGCCCTGGCTCTGCGGGCGCGGGGTGAAGAGGTCGAAGTCGTAGAACTCGGGTCGGCTCGATGTTTCGGGACGGGGCCCGACCACTGTCGGGCGGCCGTCGTCGGCCGCCCGGGGCAGCAGCACGCGCAGGTAGGCCGACCCGCCGGCCCCGTTGCCGCACCAGACCTCGGCCCCGTGCCGCTCCGCCACGTCGCGGACCGTGGCCGAGCCTCCCTCACTGAGAGGCTCGTCGAGCCAGCCCTCCACGACGGACGCCGAGGGGGCGCTGCCGCTCCAGCTCGCGTCGACCTGGCCGTGCCGGCCGACCCCCGCGACGGCGAGGGACAGCTCGACGACCCCGTCCCTGTCCCGCAGCCTCGTGGCCAGGTGTGCGACCGCCTGGGCGACCGCATGGCTGTCCGCCCGGACCCACAGGTCATCCTCCGACGGGGACGTGGTCGCCACCACGCCGACACGCGCCAGCTCGCGCTGCAGGACGTCGAGCAGGTCGCCTCCCGCGATGTCGGTCAGCACCCTGTCGTCACCGAGGTAGGCGGCTTCCCCGGCCCACTCCTCCACCCGCCGGCCGAGGGTGTCCGCCTCCTCGCGGACGATCTCCAGGAAGCTCGCCCGCTCGGCGGAGGTCAGGTCCGGGAAGTCCAGCACGCTCTCGACCGCGGCGCGCATGCTGCCGAGCGAGCCTCGCGTGCTCTCCGTGAGCCGACGCAGCAGCCGTTCTCGCTGGTCGCTGGCGCGCACCTGCCGCGTGAGGTCCTCCAGCACGAGCACGAATCCGGACGAAGCCCCGGAGTCCTGCTCGCGGACGAGCGCGACGCGCACCCGGAAGAGCTGCTCGCCGCGAAGTGTCGTCGCGGTCTGCACCGGTTCAGAGCCTGACGCCAGACGGTCGTAGGCGTGCGCGATCAGCCCTCGGTCGACGATGCCGAAGACCGAGCGCCCGAGCCCGAGCGGAGCGTCGTCTCCGACCAGTGAGCGTGCTGCCGGGTTGTACAGGAGGATGCGGCCTTCGACGTTGCAGACGATCACGGCGACGGTCAGCTGCTCCATCAGCGCAGCCAGCCGGTTGCGCTCCGCCTCCATGTCGCGTCGCGCCACCTCGACCTGGTCGGCGACCTCCCGTTCCGCGGTCTCCCGTCGGTCAGCCAGGCGGTTGACGGCGTCTGCCAGCCCGGCGAGGTCGCCGGCAGTCTTCGGGTCGAGTCGGCCGGCCGGGTTGGCGTCGGCCATCACCAGGGTGTCGGCGGCGAGCCGCCGCGCGGAGAGGGTGGCGCGACTCAGAGCTCGTGCGAGGACGACGACGAGTCCGGCGACCGCGGCAACCGCCAGCACAGCGAGCGCCAGCGGGTCCGCTCCGGAGACCACCAGCGCGGTCAGGCCTGCGGCAGCCAGGACCGCTCCGACCGTGATCGCCGCGACCGTCCACGACTGGCGCGCGCTCAGGGATAGCCCCGTCATCCGTCCTCACCCGCGAGCAGACGCGTCACGTGCTCGACGAGCTCTCGGGTCGAGAAGGGCTTCGTCACGTACGAGTCGGCCCCGACGGCGAGGCCCTTGGCCACCTCGGTGTCACGGCCCTTCGCGGTGAGCATCACGATCTTGAGGTCGTTCCAGCCCGAGGCTCGCAGTGTCTGGCACACCTCGTAGCCGTCCCGCTCCGGCATCATCGTGTCGAGCAGCACGAGGTGCGGCCGGAACCGCTCCACCTCGTCGAGGGCCTGCTGCCCGTCGCGCGCCACCGCGGTCTCGAAACCGCTCTTGCGCATGATGAACTCGAGGGACATGACGATGTTCGGCTCGTCGTCGACGATCAGGATCCGGCTCGTCATCAGCCCTCCGTCCCGGCCACGGGGAGTGTAAAGGAGAACGTCGCGCCGTCCCCGGGAACGCTGGTGGCCCAGAGCCTTCCACCGAGCCTGTTGATGATCTCGCGGCTGATCGGCAGGCCGAGGCCGGTACCCGGCGGCCGGTTGCGGTGCGTGTCGCCGCCCTGCTGGAACTTGTCGAAGATGACGCCCTGGTCGGCCTCCGGGATGCCGGGGCCGTTGTCATGGACGTCCACGCGCGCGTGACCGTTGGCGATCCCGACCTCCACCCGCACCTGTCCGTCGGTCGGGTCGGCGAACTTCACCGCGTTGCCCAGAAGGTTGAGCATCACCTGCACGACCCGGTCCCGGTCCGCGGCGACCGGCGGCATCGACGGGGGCACGCTGATGTCGAGGCGGACACCCGAGTCCCGGAACAGCTGTGCGGTGGCGTCGGTCGAGGCCGTGACCACGTCGCGCAGGTCGATCGGCCCGACCAGCCACTCCCCCGAGCCGGACTCCAGCTTGGACAGGTCGAGCACCTGGTTGATGAGGCGGGTGAGTCGCTCCGTCTCGTCGACGATGGGCTGCAGGAAGCGGTGCTGCTCGTCGGTGTCCAGGTCGGGGTTGTCGATGAGGATCTCGGAGAACGCCCGGATCGACGTGAGTGGCGTCCGCAGCTCGTGGGTCACGGTGGACATGAAGTCGTCCTTGAGCCGGTCGAGCTCCTGCAGCCGCTCGTTCGCTTGCCTCAGCTCGGCGGTGGCTTCTTCGAGCTGCTGCGACTTCCGTTCCAGCGCATGGCTGTACGCGCGCACTTGCGACGCCTCGTCGAGGATCTCCAGCACCTCGCTCATCCCGAGGGGCTCCTCGGTGACGACCGACGAGACCATCACGCGGGCCGATGCCGACCCGACCGAACCGGCCAGCATCGTCTCGACGTGCTGGATGAGCTCGACGTCCGCCGCGGCGCTCGGAGTCACGTCGGCATCGGTGCTGGACGCGTAGGCGGCCAGCGCGTCGTGCGCGCCCTGCGGCCCGACGAAACGCTCCAGCAGGCCACGCAGCGCCCCGACGGTCGCCGATCCGCGCCAGAGCGGGGTGTCGGGCTGCCCCGACTGCCGCTGCATCGCGTCGACGAAGACGGCGGCCTGGACGTGCTCCACCGGACCGCGCCGACCGGACAGGGAGACGACGACGAAGAGCCCGACGTTGACGAGCATGCTCCAGACCATCGCGTGGCTGACGCGGTCGAGGCCCTCGAGCCCGAAGAGGGCGTACGGGGCGAGCAGCTCGATGCCGAAGGGCCCCTCGAGAGGGATGGACCGCGGCAGCCAGCCCGACTCGGAGAAGGACGGCAGCAGGAGCGTGTAGCCCCAGACGACGATGCCGGCCATCAGGCCCGCGACGGCACCGGCCTTCGTCGCGCCCTTCCAGTACAGGCCGCCGAGGACGGCTGGGGCGAACTGCGCGACGGCGGCGAAGGACACCAGGCCGATCTGCACGAGCCCGAGGGCGTCAGCGGCGACCCGGAAGTAGACGAAGCCCAGCAGGAGCAGGCCGACGATGGTCACCCGTCGCACCACGAGCACCAGGCGGCCGAGGTCGCGGCGCCCACGCAGCGCGGTGCGGCTGCGGAGAAGGAGAGGCATCGCGAGGGAGTTGGAGACCATCGTCGACAGCGCGATCGTCTCGACGATGACCATGCCGGTGGCCGCCGACAGACCGCCGACGAAGACGACGAGGGACAGCAGGTGCTGCTGGTCGGCCATCGGCAGCGCGAGCACGAAGGTGTCGGCGTCCGCACCCCCCTCGCCGAACGTCAGCAGGCCGCCCAGCGTGATCGGCAGCACGAAGATGTTGATCAGCAGGAGGTACAGCGGGAACACCCACATCGCGGTCCGGACGTGGCGCTCGTCCACGTTCTCGACCACCGAAACCTGCCACTGCCGTGGGAGCAGCAGGAAGGCAAGCATCGACAGGACAGTGAGCCAGAAGAAGGTGCCGTAGCCGGTCGTGGCGCGCAGCGTGAACAGCTCGGCGAGCTCCGGCTGCCGTGCGGCCCGACCCACGATGTCTGAGAACCCGTCGAAGAGAACGAAAGTCACCCAGAAGCCCACCGCCAGGAAGGCAACGAGCTTGACCAGGGACTCGAACGCGATCGCCGCCACCATCCCCTCGTGACGCTCGGTCGCGTCGAGGTGGCGGGTGCCGAACACGATGGTGAACGCGGCCAGCACCAGCGCCGCGTAGAGGGCGGTGTCCTGCAGGATCGGGACGGTGTCCGTGACCCCCGTCCCCACCGGAGTCGAGTCCCCGCGCAGGATCGTGAAGGTGGTCGAGATCGCCTTCAGCTGCAAGGCGATGTACGGGATCAGGCCGAGCACGGCGATGATCGTGACCAGCCCGCCGAGGAACTGGCTCTTGCCGTAGCGCGACGAGACGAAGTCGGCGAGCGACGTGATGCGGTCGCGTTTGCAGATCCGGATGATCTTGCGCAGCACGACCCACCACAGGGTGACCACGACCAGCGGCCCGAGGTAGATGGGAAGCCAGGCGATCCCGCCCTTCGACGCACTGCCGACGCTGCCGTAGTACGTCCACGACGTGGCGTAGACGGCGATCGACAGCGCGTAGATGTAGCCGTTGCTGATGATGCTGCGGCCACGGTCGGCGCGCCGGTCCCCGTAGTAGGCGATGGCGAACAGCAGCCCCAGGTAGGCCATCGAGACCGCGACGACGACCCAGGTGTCGACCATCTCAGCGGTCCCGCATGGTCAGCCCTACCAGGGCGATGAGCGCACCCCAGGCGACGAACACGTACAGCCAGACCAGCGGGACGCCGAGCACGATGACGTTCACGTCGAACAGACGCAGCAGCGGGTAGTTGAACAGCAGGAACGCCAGCACGGCCAGGGCGACGAGACGTGCGCTCGTCCGCTGCTCGCTCACCGTCGAACCGCCTTCACGTCAGACATCACGTCACCGTATGGGTCGCGTACCGGCTGGCGGTGATCTGCTGCACGACTCGCACCGCGCGAATCGCGGCACGCAGCCTGAGCAGGTCGGCAGGCGACAGCCCGTCGACCGCTACGCGGTTGTCGACCGCGACTTCTCGCCTCACCTGCTCGACCTGGTGCCGTAGGCGCAACTCGGTCAGCAACCGGTAGGCGTCCGTGAGCTGTTCGACCGCCGAAGAGCTGAGCCGCCCCGCGTCGCCGGCGGCCTGCAGCCTGAGCACGGTCGTGCGAGCGCCGGATCCCGCTGCGAGCGCGTACAGGCGCGCCAGCAGGACGATCGCGGCGGTGCCGGCGCGCTTGACGTCCAGGTGGCCCTCGTCGGTGCGCATGCTGCCGAACCGTCCCCGGGGCGGCTTGAAAGCCACGGCCGCCCGTGCCATCTGCACCACGAACACGCCGCGCTGCCCTCCGCGGACGAGGATGTCGTCGAGACTGCTGACGTCCAGGACTCCATGCACCGGCCGCACGTCGAGGAACACCTCTGCCTTGAGCAGTGCGGCAGGGAGCGGGTGGTCGACCCAGCGCTGGAAGTGCTCCACGAACGTGCCCAAGGGGTGTGACCACTCGGTGGCCATGTAGCCGCCGGTGCAGCGGGGGATGCCGGCGCGGGCCAGTGCGTCGACCACGAGCGTCGCGAGCCGGCCGAAGTACGCCTCCACGTCCGCGTCGGCCGGACGTGGACCGCCGTACGCGAGAGCACTGTCCTGGTCGCTGGAGAGCACCTGCTCGCCCCGTCCGTGCGACCCGAGGGCCAGCCACGCGTACGCGCACGGCGGTGGGCCCAGCCGGAGCTCGGCGAGGTCCAGGACACGAGAGGTGAGGACGTCGTTGACACCGGCCACCACCTGCGTCACCTGGAGTGCGTCGACGCCGTCGTCGAGCAGGCGTGCGGTCGACTCGGTCAGCTCTCGGCAGTAGCCGTCCAGCGCCTCGAGACGGTCGATGGACGGGAGGTCGCGCACGAGCGCGAGGGGGCTGCGTACCTGCTCCGCCAGCTCCACGGCGATCGACCTCACTCGTCAGTGGCTGTCCCCCGCGGTCGCCTAGTAGCCGCCGCCGCCTCCGCCGCCGTCACCACCGGGGCAGCCGGTCAGCAAGAGCGCCAGGCTGACGCCGGCCACGACCCACTCCCATCGGATCCGGTGGAAGGCATGCATCGGGACCTCCTCGGGCGGGCAGACCGAACACTCGAACGGTCCCACTCAGGCGGCCCCGGCGCCAGCCTTCGGACTCCTCACAGGACAGATGAGTTCTTGGTGATCCTGCGGTCGTATCTGCAGAGGCACCCACCCCCTCTGTACATCAAGAGCACGTCGCGGTGAACCGATCGCAGCTCGTAGCCGTGTAGATGAAGTCAGCAGCACAACAGCCGGCAGTCAGCCCGAAGGGAGCAGGACAATGTGGGACACGCAGCAGCACACGACAACGCTTCACCTCTCGCACGACATCCCGTGCCCCGCCTGCGGCCACGGGCGGCACTCCTACCTGCCCTGCTCGACCGAGTGCCGGTGCCCGGCACAGCCGGTCCCGGGCTACCACGAGACCGCGGGACGCGACCTGGTCGACTCAATGGTTGGCTCAGGCCTCTCCCTCGTCGCCTGACCAGACACCGCAGGTCGCCCCACCCCCACAGATCCCCTCCGAACGCGCCAGTGGCCGTAGCGACGAGTCGCTACGGCCACGGGCACTCGATCTGGGAGCTGTGGGGTCAGTTCCCGGCGCGTGCCCTCGCAACGGTCTGCTTGAAGGCCTCCAGCCGGTCACCGCTCAGCTTCCAGTCGATGCCCTCGCGGTTGTTGACGCTCGAGTTGTAGATCGCTGCGAAGACGTACCGGTCGTCGGCCAGGATCGCGTTGCCAGCGGCGGTGATGGATGCAGCATCCACGCCGTTGTACTCGCCAATGCCGAGGCGTGTGACACCCACGCGGTCAGCCCAGGCCGACATCCCTCTGATCTTCACGCCGGCGTTCTCGCCGGGAGCAGAGGCGTCGCCGCCCTGGTAGGTGTCTGAGGCGACGACCTCGGACACGCTCAGGACGTTGGCGGGCAGCCATGCGTTGATCTCGGCATCGGTGTAGCCCATGTTGGTCTCGCTGAACCAGAACCCGTTCACGATCGGTCCGGCGTCGACGTTGCTCGGCGCGCCCAGGATCGGCAGCGCGTGTCGCATCATCGCCGCGTAGTCGGCGGGGGTGCCGTCACCGGTCGGCTCGTGGTGAAGGGTCACGAAGACCTGGCCGGGGATCGCGTCGAGCCTGGTGGTCAGGGCCCTCAGCTGGCTGTCGTACGCGCCACTACCGGTACCGGCCCAGTCGTTGGACGGCACCTTGAAGGACAGGATCGGCATCCGGCCGGCGTTCACCTCGGAGATCGCCAGGTTGATCCCGGAGTCGGGACTGCCCAGGTCGTCGAAGATGCGGCGGCTGTCGACACCACCGGTCGCGGCCAGGCTGCTGTTCCACTCGGAAACAGGGGTGGCCATTCCGATCTGGACTCCGTTGGGGACCGGCGTCGGGGTCGGGGTCGGGGTGGGAGTCGGGGTGGGAGTCGGCGTCGGGGTCGGCGTCGGGGTCGGCGTCGGGGTCGGGGTTGGGGTCGGCGTCGGGGTCGGGGTCGGGGTCGGAGTGTTCACCGTGTAGGTGAGCACCAGGCGCGGTGCGCCAGCGCCGGCCTCCTTGGAAACGAGCTCAGCCGTCCCCGCGGGAGTGGTGAGACCGAACGCCTCCGTTGTGCCAGGCGTGACGGCCGTCCGCACATCGAAGGACAGGGTCCTTGCAGCGCTGGTCGACGTGACCGACGCGACGGTGGTCGTTGCCGAGACGTTCTTGTAGGTCACGGTTGCCTCGCGCCACGTGGACGATGAGAGCCGCCGCAGGTCCATCCGCGCCGGCAGGCTACGCGCACTGGTGAACTCGAGCTTGGCAGCGCTCAGGACGCCACCGGCTGGCGCGGCCGGGACGCTGAACTTCACCAGGCCGAGCTTGGTGGTGCCGCTGACCTGGCTCGCCACGACCTTCGCGAGAGTGCCGTGGTTCGCGTTGGGGAAGGCGGACGTGACGTGGGCGTCGTCGCTCGACGCGACCGTCACGGTCGAGGTGGTGGCGTTGACGGTGGACGGCGCTGCCGTCGCGGGGACCGCGGCGAGCAGCGCGCTGCCCACCACTGTGGAGAGTGCGAGGGCTGAAAGCGCCAGGCAGGCGCTGCGTGTGTTGTTTGGGGGGGACATCAGAGGGGCTCCGGAACCTGGGGGAACTTGCGGGATCTATCTCCCCCGAGGCGTCGTCCTTCCGCCGGAGTCGCTTGAGGTCCGCAGGCCCAAGTGGTCACGGAAATGACACAACCCCTACGGAGCGTGTTTGCGAGTGCGGGCGGACGCGCCAGAGTGCGGTGGTTTGAGAGCAGCGAAGGCGGCGCTGAGTCACCGCTATGCCACTGAGGCATGCGCCAGGCCCAGCAGTAGGGATCTACGGACAGACGAGAACGCGGGTCGCTGGACGACAAGAGAAGAGGCCCGTACCCGCCGGTCACGGCGGGTACGGGCCTCTTCTGTGGACGGTCTAGTCCAGGTAGTCGCGCAGGACCTGCGAGCGAGACGGGTGCCGCAGCTTCGACATCGTCTTGGACTCGATCTGGCGGATCCGCTCGCGGGTCACGCCGTAGACCTTGCCGATCTCGTCCAGCGTCTTGGGCTGGCCGTCGGTCAGGCCGAACCGCATCGAGACCACGCCGGCCTCGCGCTCGGAGAGCGTGTCGAGCACCGAGTGCAGCTGCTCCTGCAGCAGCGTGAACGACACCGCGTCCGCGGGTACCACGGCCTCCGAGTCCTCGATCAGGTCGCCGAACTCGCTGTCGCCGTCCTCGCCGAGCGGGGTGTGCAGGGAGATCGGCTCGCGGCCGTACTTCTGCACCTCCACGACCTTCTCCGGGGTCATGTCGAGCTCCTTGGCGAGCTCCTCCGGAGTGGGCTCGCGCCCGAGGTCCTGCAGCATCTGGCGCTGCACGCGGGCGAGCTTGTTGATGACCTCGACCATGTGCACGGGGATGCGGATCGTGCGCGCCTGGTCGGCCATCGCCCGGGTGATCGCCTGCCGGATCCACCAGGTGGCGTACGTGGAGAACTTGAAGCCCTTGGTGTAGTCGAACTTCTCGACCGCACGGATCAGGCCCAGGTTCCCCTCCTGGATCAGGTCGAGGAACTGCATGCCACGGCCGGTGTAGCGCTTGGCCAGGGACACCACCAGGCGGAGGTTCGCCTCGAGCAGGTGGTTCTTCGCGCGGCGGCCGTCGTGGGCGATCCACTGCAGCTCACGCTTCGCGGTGGCGCTCATCTTCGAGCCCGAGTTCAGCTTCTCCTCGGCGAACAGGCCCGCCTCGATCCGCTTCGCGAGCTCGACCTCCTCGCCGGCGTTCAGCAGCGCGACCTTGCCGATCTGCTTCAGGTAGTCCTTGACCGGGTCGGCCGTGGCCCCTGCAGTGGCGACCTGGACCGCGGGCGCGTCCTCCTCGTCGTCCTCGGCGAGCGTGAACCCCTCGTCCTTCTTCGGGCCCTCCTCGGCGACACCCTCGATCTCCTCGGGGGTCTGCGGACCGACCGGTTCCGCAGCCTGCACCTCGGCGGTCTCGTCCACGTCCGGCTGCGCCTCGGCGGTCGTCGACGCGGCAGCCTTCTTCGCCGGGGCCTTCTTGGTCGGGGCCTTCTTCGCCGCGGTCTTCTTCGTAGGAGCGTCAGCCTCGGCGGCAGGCGCTGGCTCGGCGGCCTTCTTGGCGGGAGCCTTCGCGGCCGCGGTCTTCGTGGCAGGAGCCTTCTTGGCCACGGCCTTCTTGGCAGGAGCCTTCTTGGCGCTGGCCTGCTTGGCGGCGGTGGCTACGGTCGTCCGCGCGGAACGCGTGCTCGTCGCGGCGGCGACGCCGACGCCCTGGGCCGGCTCGACGACGACGGTGATCCCGGCATCGTCGAGGGCCCGCAGCACGCCGCGCATCCGGGCGATCGGTACCTGCGCCGACTCGCAGGCGTCGCGCAGGTCGGCTGCCGCCACGAACCCACGCGTGCGGGCAGCCTCGAACAGGCTCTGCAGTGCGGGGTGGGAGACCTCGGGCGGAAGGGGGCGGGAAGACGCAACCGACGACACAGACTGCCTTTCGTCATACGGGGGCTGGGGCTACAACCGGGGTCATGTTCGGAGGGGAACCCCACCGGCACGGGCCGCGACGTCGTCGCGTGGCCGTGGACGGCACTGTTCACAACGCTCGTGAGACCCGAACCATGCCCACGGTTTCCGGTCTGCGGGCATGCGGCGGCAAGGGTCTCGTCAAGCACTCCATTGTGACATGTGCCCAGCGAGACCTCGAACCAAACCTCCCGCGCGCCGCTGGTCGGCGAGACCGTCGGCCGCGGACGCGTCGCTTCCGTTGTTCGGCGCGGCGTTGTTCGGCGCGGCGTTGTTCGGCGCGGCGTTACTCCGATGCCTTGACCGCCAGCACGGGGCACGGAGCGTCGAGCAGGATGCGCTGCGCGTTGGAGCCGAGGATCAGCTTGCCGACCGGGGTGCGACGGCGCAGTCCGATCACGATCAGCTCGGCGTCGATCTCCTCGGCGACCTTCACCAGGTCCTCCGCGGGCTCGACACCTCGAACCAGCTGCCGGACCTCGTGCTCGATCCCGGCCTCGTCGAGCCGCGCGCGGATCTCCGCCAGCTCCCGCTCGTAGCGGGTGGCCTCCTCGAGATCGAGGTCCTTGCCTCCGCGGTTGCTGTTGATCACGACCAGGCGTGAATTGCGAAGGCGGGACTCGCTGGAGGCGGCGTCCAGGGCCGCCCGGCCCTCCTTGGTGGCTACGTACCCGACCACGATCGCCATCGTCGGCCTCCTCGACTCGGTGTGCTGATGGGGGGCGCGCACCGGCGACGGGACCGCTCGCCGGTGACACGGTGCGAGGCGACGCTACCGGAACCACCGCTCGCTGGGTTGCGCGGCCTGCGTAGCGTGGCGTGCATGGGTACGGCAGACGGCAACGGCTGGGTGGCGTGCCGCTGCGGGTGTCGGCACTGGGGCATCTACGGAGCCGCGGGACTGCTGCTGTGCCGCCCCGCCGAGCCGGACGGCGAGGTCCTGCTCCAGCTGCGTGCCCCCTGGGTGCACCAGGGCGGCACATGGGCAGCACCGGGCGGCGCCATCGACAGCCACGAGTCGCCCGTGGAAGCCGCCCTGCGGGAGGCCGAGGAGGAGGCGGGGATCGCCGCGGCCGACATCCGCGTTCACGACGTGCTCGTCAGCGCCGACCACTCCGACTGGCGGTACCACCTCGTGCTGGCGACGACGGTCGGCACCGTGCGCCCCTTCCGCGCGAACGCGGAGTCGAGCTCCGTGCGCTGGGTCGGCGTCGGACGGGTCGCGGCACTCGACCTGCACCCGGGGTTCGCCACGAGCTGGCCGAGCGTGGCGTCAGCGGTCCTGCACCTGACCGCTGGTCACCGTCCGGGGCAGTGAGCCGGCCGCTCCCCCGGTCGACCGGCCGGCGCTCGCGTCACCGGCTGACCTCGCCGAGCAGCAGCCCGATGGCACGGTCCGGGTCGGTCGACCCCAGCGCCGCCAGCGTGGTGAAGCGGTCATCGCCGAGCCTCTCGCGCAACACCCTCTGGGTCCGCACGATCGCAGCGGTCACGCGTTCAGTGGCAGTCAGCCCGTGCTCGGCGTATAGCGTCTCGGCGGCTCCGAAGCACCGGCATGCTTCCGAGTCCAGCAGCTCCTGCGTGGCGCAGGCGCCGAGTCCGTACAGGATGTCGGCCGTCGCGAGTGGGTCGGGGAAGCGGTCGCGGGCGATGAGCAGCGCCTCCAAGAGGTTGCCCCGAGCGGCGGCCGTCCGCTCAGCGGCGGCGAGCGCGGATCCACGGACCAGCAGGACCGAGGCGAGCAGAGGCCCGACGTCGAGACTGGCGGTGAGGTCGAAGGCCTCGTCGGAGTAGACGATCGCCTCGTCGAGACGGTCGAGGTACATCAGGTCCACGGCCGTGTTCACCAGGAGGTTGACCAGGTCGTACGTGTCGCCCGAGCGCTGGGCGTCCGCGATTCCGCTGAGGTTCGCGACCAGCGAGCGCTCGTGGTCGCCGAGGTAGGCAGCCACGTGGCCGTCGATGTCGCGAGCCAGCGCCACCAGACCAGGGTCGCCGCTCTGAGCGGCCAGCCTTCCTGCCTCCTGCGCGGCGCGGTCCGCGGTGGGGAAGTCGCCGTGGTGCGCGGCGTACGCCGCGAGACAGCACCAGCCGTTGACCATCAGGCGGTCGACGGGGAGGCCGACGCGCTCCGCCTGCGCCAACGCGTTCGTGAGCGCGGCAGCGGTGCCAGGGTCGTTGAGGTAGCTCGCGTAGGTGCCGGCCAGGATAGCGAGCCGGGCCGACGTGCCGGGCGAGTGCCCCTCCGTGGCGGCCGCGCGTCGGATCCAGCGGTTGCCTTCCGTCAGCCGCCCACGAAGCAGCCAGTAGCGGTTGAGTCCGAGGGCCAGAGAGCCGACCGACTCCGCGTCGCCCACCTCGGCCGCCAGGGTCAGTCCGACCACGAGGGCGTCGTCGTCGCGGTTGAGCTCGCCCAGGGCGCGCCCGGCTTCGGCACCGAAGAGCCGGGGTGCCGAGTTCGCGGCAAGGGCGACGGCCTGCGCAACCACGCGGGCGTCCAGGTCGCGTCGGGGCCCGAGCCTGTGGGCGAACTCGCGGATCGGCTTGCGCATCTGGGCGCGGCCGTCCAGGTCAAGAGAGACGAGCCCGTACGCGACGAGCTCGTCCAGAGTCTCGACGAAGGCGTGTACCCAGCCCTCCGCCGATCCCTCGAGCAGCTCGATCGACACCCAGCCGTCGTACGAGCCGAGCAGTTCGAAGAGCCGCTGCCCAGGCGCGGTCAGGGCCTCGAACGCCTCTTGCAGAACGACTTCCAGACTCGCCTGCCGGTCGGGGACCGCCACGGTCGACGAGCCTTCGAGGATCGAGGCCCGCTGGTCCTCGATGCGGTTCAGCAGCTGCTGCGGTGTCAGCGTGCGCACCCGCCCGGCAGCGAGCTCAAGTGCGAGCGGGATCCCGTCGAGCAGTGCACACAGAGCCCGAACCGGGCCCGCCTGGCCGGCCCCGATGCCGGGACGGACCCGCTCGGCATGCTCGAGGAACACCTGCTCCGCGGGCTCCGAGGTCAGAGGGGGCACGCTGACCGCGTGTTCGAGCCGTGCTCCGGTCGGACGACGGCTGGTCACCAGTGCGACGACCTCCGGTGCCGCACTCAGCAGCTGGTCGAGGGCGCTCCCGAACCCGGCCACCTGCTCGGCGTTGTCGAGCACCAGAACGCCCGCCGGCAAGGCTCTTGCGAGTGCCGCGACGGGATCGTCCTCAGGCTCGATGCCGAGCACCTGGCAGACCCGACTCATCGCGCCACCTGCGTCGCGGTCGGTCTCCAACGGGCAGAAGACCACCCGTTGCCCGCGGTCGGCGAGCCGGTGGGCGGTGGCCAGGGCCAAGGTCGTCTTGCCGATCCCGCCGATGCCCACGAGGCTGACGAGCCGCTGCCCGCCGGTCAGCCGCGCCAGCACGTCGCCGACGAGCTCGTCACGTCCGGCCACGAGCCCAGGCAGGGCAGGAAGCCTCGACTCCTCCGCGGCCGGGGTCGGGTCCACCGTGGCCGACCGGTCGGGTAGGGAGTGGTTGAGGATCTGGGTCTCGACCTCGGCGAGCGCCGCCGTGGGGTCGATCCCCAGCTCGTCGAGGAGCACGCCGCGGGCGCGCCGGCAGGTCTCCAGGGCGAGGTCCTGCTGGCCGCCCCAGTACTGGGCCGTCGCCAGCGCGACCCATCCGCGCTCGTCATACGGATGCTCCCTGAGCAGCTCCTGCGCGGCGCGTACGGCCGCGTGCGTGTCGCCCGAGCGCAGCTGCGCCTCCGCGAGGTCCGCGAGTGCCGCGCTGCGCGTGCTGTCCAGCAGCGGGCGCGCGCTGTCGGTGAAGGGGGCCCCTTCGACTCCGCCGAAGGGGCGTCCGCCCCACAGGTCGAGAGCGGCGCTCAACATCTCGGCCGAGCGGATGACGTCGCCCGACCGCAGCGCCGCACGTCCCCCGGACACGAGCTTCTCGAACTCGTCGACGTCGACCGACACCGGTCCGCGCAGGGCGTAGCCGTCGCCGACACGCTCGATCTCCACGCCGTGGGACCGCAGCGCCTTGCGCAGGCCGGTGACGTTGACCTGGACGGCGTTGCGCGCGCTCGCAGGAGGCTCCTCGCCCCAGAGGCTGTCGACGATCTGGTCGTAGGAGCAGGCCCGCGGCGCAGCCAGGGCCAGCACGGCCAGCACGGCGCGTGGCTTGGGTCCTCCGAGCGGCACGTCGTCGCGGTCGCCGCCGGCCCCGACAGCGCTGACGGCGCCGAGCAGCCTGACCCGGAGCATGAAGCGCAGTCTTGCAGGCTCTAAGCGCTTCTTAAGCGGGGTTCCGCACAGTCACTGCATCGCCCGGCACACGGGCCCTGAGACAGGAGAAGCCATGAACAGCACCAGGACCCACAGCTGGACCCGCCGGATCCTCGTTCTCTTGGCCACCGTGGCCGCGATGGTCGGCATCGCCGCACCCGCACAGGCCTTCGGCACCCCGGGCGTCGTCCAGCCCCAGGTCAGCTGCCTTCCGGGCGTCATGTACATCGACCCGTTCGTGTCCGTGCAGAACGGCTACGCCAACGGCCAGTTCATGAGCTACCGCTACCACCTGACGAGCACACGGGGCCACAACACGACTTCAGGCTGGTCGTCCTCGGTCCTGGTGCCGACCGCCACCACGAGCTGGGGCCAGACCACCACGTACGGCACGAGCGGGCTGCCGCAGGCGCGCATCCCGGCCACAACGGGAACGCTATGGCAGGTCTGGGTCGAGGTGGCCAGGTGGAACGGTTACACGTACACCTACTCCGGCTGGGTCGCGACGGCGACCTACCAGAACGTCCCGCGCTCCTCCAGCAGCTCGTGCCGCACCTGATCGCTCTGACGGGGCGATGAGCGGGCCGCGCAGATCTCTGCGCGGCCCGTCGTGCGCAATACCCAGCGACTCGACTCAGCTCGTCGCCGGCTGGTGGCAGCTGCTCAGCAGCCCGCCGACCAGGTTGCCCACCACGTCTGCCTCGATCAGAAACCCGTCGTGGCCATACGGCGAGCCGATCACGACGACGTCGTCGCAGCCCGGGATGCCGGCAGCCAGCTCGGCTGACTGCGCGACCGGATAGAGCCGGTCGGAGTCGATCGCCGCGACCACCGTGCGAGCGGTCACCCGCGCGAGTGCCGCCTGCACGCCGCCGCGGTCACGGCCGATGTCGTGCGAGTTCATGGCCTCGGTGAGCACCACGTACGAACCTGCGTCGAACCTCGCGGCGAGCTTGCCGCCATGGTGCTGCAGGTACGACTCGACCGCGTACCGTCCGCCGCCGCCGACGGGCTGCTCTCCGAGCTGCGGGTCCCGTCCGAAGCGCAGGTCGAGCTCGCTCGCGCTGCGGTAGGTGGCGTGCGCGATCTGCCGTGCCACGCCCAGGCCGTCGACCGGTCCACGGCCGTCGCCGACGTCGTAGTAGTCGCCCCCGCGGTACTCCGGGTCACTGCGAATGGCATGCAGCTGCGGTGCGCACCAACCGATCTGGTCGGCGCTCGCCGCAGCGGTCGATGCCAGCACGAGAAGCCGGGCGACCCGCTCCGGATGCGTCACGGCCCACTCGAGGGCTCGCATTCCTCCCATCGACCCCCCGAGCACCAGGCCCCACGTCTCGATGCCCAGCCGGTCGGCGAGCACCGCCTCGGTGGCGACCTGGTCGCGAACCGTCACGAAGGGGAAGCGACTCCCCCAGGCACGTCCGTCGGGAGCGGGGGACGACGGACCGGTCGTGCCCTGACAGCCGCCCAGGACGTTGGGCACCACCACGAACCAGCGGTCGGTGTCGATCGGGCGGCCGGGACCGACGAGGGCCTCCCACCAGCCCGGCGTCGGGTGGCCGGGCCCTTCGGGGCCGGTGACGTGGCTGTCGCCCGTCAGGGCGTGCAGCACCAGGACGGCGTTGTCGCGCGCCGGTGACAGCTCGCCCCACGTCTCGTAGGCGACCCGCACCGTGGGCAGCTCGCCGCCCACCTCCAGCTCCTGGGACCCAAGGTCGGCGAACTGGCGACGGCCACGCGGGTCGCCGTCCCGCCAAACGCTGCTCATTCGCTGCTCACTCCGAGCCGCTGTCGCTCATCGGTTCTCCCGTGGTACCTCGGAGGGCCCGCCCGGGCCCGCGCTTGCCCTGCGACAGTTCGTCCGCAAGGCCGGGTCATCACCCGGGGCACCCCGCCGCGGAGGAGGGTTGCCGGCCAGCAAGCCGGGGCTGATCGCTGGCACTCATGACCTGCCACCAGGGTAGGGATCCCTCGGGCGTCCGCCAAGACCGCGCATGGTGATCTCGCGATGCGAGACCGTCCGCCGATGGGTGAGACGACTTGGGCACGGCTTAGGTCAGGCGGTGCGCTCGGTGCCGTCCAGGTCCGACTCGCGGTAGACCTCGACCCACGGTGGGGCCAGTCCCGTGAGCACTGCACACTCCATGATCTGGGCCAGCGGGTTCGTGGGGTCGGCCTCCAGGGCCAGGTCGGCGAACTCTCCGGCCCGCGCGCCGTCGCCCTCCCACCATGAGGCCCACGCCATCACTGCGAGTGGGGCAGAGCGGCGAGGCCCGGTCGCGTGCCTGACCAGAACGGCCAGGGCGCCACGTGCCGTGAGCAGCAGGTCGGGGTCTGGAAAGGCTGGCTCGTCCGGCCCGAAGACGCTGTCGAGGAGTCGCCGGCTTCCAGGGTTCGGACCGTCGGCAACCATCGACTCGGAGGCTTCACCGGCACCGGGGACGGCGGTCAGCAGCAGGGCGTCGCGCACCCAGGGATCGTCCAGCCGCGCGAGCACGGTGCCGACGCGCTGCCGGCGCCGCAGACCGTCGAAGGGCCGGACCGCCACCGGCTCGCCGGGAACCTGCTCACGCAGCTGCGCATCGAGGAGCTCCCGCCACGCGACGATGCCCTGCGTGCGCCACTCGGCCAGGTCGTCGCCAGGTGCCGGGGCACCCGCGCGCACGACCTGCTCCACGGCAACCAGGTCGTCAGAGTCCACCGGCGCGAGGTCAGGCAGGAGCTGGGCGCGGCTGGGCGCGACGCCGAAGCCCCGGGCGACCATCTCGGCGCTCATCGTGCTGGCCTGAAGGTCACTCACGGGCCAGCCGTCGGAGGGGCAGCAGCTGTCCGTGCACGTCAGCGACCGGAAGCGCTCGGGCCCGACGAGCCAGACGTCGAACAGGTCGATCCCCTCCCGCCACATCGACGTCTCCAAGGCGTCCACCAGCCGGTGGTGGTCGACGCCCGGCTCGTCGTACACGATCGCCGCCGCGCGGTCGGCGCGGTCGTCCCGCACGTACTGGGTGACCTGGTCGGCGACGAGCTCGGTGTCGTCGGAGGACGGCAGGTCCACGCGTAGCACGAGACCGATGCGCGAGCGGGGACCCCGCAGGCTGACGAGGACGAGTGACCGGGTGGGCTTGAAGCCCATCCGGTACGGGACCATCGCAACGAGGTCGCGCGGCTCGCTGACGCGCAGGACGGGGACGGAGGGCTCGGCGCTCGGCATGTCCCTGACCTTCGGGGCCGAAGGCGGCGGGCGCCAGGACGTCGGCCGCACCTGTGGACAACGGGCCCGATCTGGAGCCTGGGTACTGAGCGACGGACCTACTCGGGTCAGACCAGCATCGGGTCAGACCAGCATCGGGTCAGACCAGCATCGGGTCAGACCAGCCTCGGGGTCAGACCACTTCGCCGGGAATCGTGCGGCCACCACCCGAACCGCGCGGCTTGCCGGACCGCACGCTCGACCCCTCGGCCTCCCACGCGAGGAAGGCCTCGGTCTCGGTGAGGACGGCGCCGGCCAGCCAGCCGAGCACGAGCGCGTCGTCGCCGAGCCCGACGATGAACAGGAGCGCCTCCGGCATCAGGTCGATGGGGCTCACCACGTACGCGAGAGCCGTCGCCATCAGCAGCAGCCGTCCTCGGTCGAGCCCCGGGTACTGGCCGCGCAGCGTCATCGACACCAGCCGGGGCAGCGCCATCAGCTGGTCACCCAGCGGTGGGGCATCGGGGCCACGCCGGCCCCGCAGGGCCTGCCAGAGGGCCGCGAAGGCCGACATCCGTCCCATGGTTCCTCCAGACGCACCCTGGCGGGTACCTCGATCTCCCGAACGACCGGCGTCGGCGCGGCGTTCCCGGTTGCTCAGCTGACGGGGACGAACTCCTTCCGGGCCGAGTCCGCGATCTTGCGCAGCAGCCACCAGTCGAGCCCTGCTCCGACGGCGCCGCCGACCAGCGGCACCCCGCGTCCCAGCCGCGACAGGCTCTTCTTGCCGAACTGCGAGAGCAGCCTGAACCCGATGCCCTTGTTCAGCACCATCAGTGCGGGGCCGGGGAGTCGGCGCAGGGCCAGGTCGGCGATCTTGCCGGTCGGGCTCACCCCGGTCTTGTGCAGCAGGGTCTTGGCATCGGCCCCTACCAGGGTGAGGAGCACCGCCGACCGGACCTCCGGCTTGGACAGGTCGTAGCCACGCAGGTGGGCGATCCCGGCCACCATCCGCGTCGCGATGCCGTAGAACCCGGCGACGTTCGCCGGCAGGGCGATAGGCAGCGTGAAGAACCCGCCGAGACCCGTGACGAAGCCACCGGCCGCGGCGAGCCGGCCGTGGGACGTGATGAGCTCGTCGATCGCCTCCTCGGTGCCGACCGATCGGGCGCGCGCGCCGTCGGCGACCGCCGAGGCGGGGTCGAGCGGCCCGATGCCGTCGATGCCGGCGTCGACGAGCTTGGCGACGAGAGTGGTGGCCGTCCGCTCGAAACGTCCACCCTGCTCGTCACGCGGCCCCATGGCCTTCTCCAGATCCTTGGCCATCGGCCGTCCTCCCTCTGCTGCTCGCGCCCGTCCGGCCCGATGCCCTCGACCGCGATTGTGCCCCGTGGGAGGACCGTCCGCCCATCGTGACAGGGTGGCCGCATGGACGACCCACGCGCCGGTGTCGCGCACCGACCATCGGTGGAGGGCTGGCTGGAGCTGCGCACCTGGAGGGCCTTCGACGTCGACGACGCCGGCCACGTCCTGGCCGGGCACGACGACAGCGGGTCGGTGCAGCTGGTCGAGATCGACAGCGAGAGCGGTCGCGCCACACCCCTGACTGCGCTGCCCGGCGCCGTCACCGGCCGGTACGTCCCGGGGCAACGCGCGGTGGTCGTCGTCCACGACGACGGCGGTGACGAGAACGCGCAGCTGTCCCTCCTGAGGCTGGACGGGGACGGGTCGACATGGCTGGCGGGCGCGCCGGCCGATCTAGAGGCCCTCGAGCCCCTGGTGCGCCAGACGGGAGTGATGCACCGTTTGCTCGACGTGAAGCCGGGCCTGCTGCTGTACGCCAGCAACGCGCGGAACCGCGTCGACTTCGACGTGCACCTGGTCGAGCTCGAGTCGGGTGACTCACGAGTGGTGTTCGACCGGGGCGGCTCCGTCGACGCCGCGTCGGTGTCGCCCGACGGCCGGCGGGTGGTGCTGAGCCTCGACTCCCCGGCACTGCCGATGAGTGCACACCTGCTGCTCGTCGACCTGGCTGACGCGGCAGCCGATCCCATTGCGGTGACCAACCCCGACATCGCCGGACGGCACGAGGCGGTGGCCTGGTTCCCTGACGGCGCGTCACTGCTCTACGCGACCGACTCCGACTTCGACACGACACTGGTCGGACGGCACGACCTGACGAGCACCACGTTCAGCGCGATCGTGGCGCACGACGAGTGGGACGTTCAGGGCTGGCTCTCGCCCGACGGCCGCAGTCTGCTGGCGGAGACGCTCGTCGACGGTGAGTCGCGCCTGGGCCTGCACGACCCGGTGACCGGACGGCTGCTCCACGCCGTCGACCTGCCCGGCGGGGGCACGGCTGCCGCAGGTCAGGTCGGATACACGCTGCCCCCTCCGGTGTGGTCGCCCGACTCGCGCACTGTCGCAGTCTCTTTCGCCGCGCCAGGTGTGCCAGGTGACGTGCTGCTGCTGGACGCAGCGACGGGCAGGTTCACGGCGCTGACCGACTCGGCCGCGCAGCTGCCGACCGGCTTGGAGGTCAGCCAGCCGGTCTCGCACCTCGTGCCGACGCCGGACGGTGAGCAGGTGCCGTGCTTCGTCTACACCTCGACTCGGGCGAGCGAGGACACCCGAAGCGGGCCTGGGTCAACGGTTCTCGTCATCCACGGTGGCCCGGAGGGGCAGTCGATGAGGACGTTCGCTCCCATCACCCAGGCGCTGGCCTCCGCCGGCCACACCGTGCTGGTACCCAACGTGCGCGGCTCGACCGGGTACGGACGCCGGTGGTACTCGCTCGACGACGGTCCCCGGCGGCTCGACTCGGTGGCCGACCTGGCAGCACTGCACGCGTGGCTGCCCAGCCAGGGCCTGGATCCTGCGCGGGCCGCCCTGTGGGGTGGCTCGTACGGCGGCTACATGGTCCTCGCCGGCCTCGCCTTCCAGCCCGACCTGTGGGCAGCCGGCGTCGACATCGTCGGCATCTCGTCCCTCGTCACCTTTCTGGAGAACACCTCGGCGTACCGGCGGGCCTACCGAGAGCGGGAGTACGGGCGGCTCGAGACGGACCGGGCTCTGCTCGAGGAAGCGTCGCCCCTCGGCCGCATCGACGAGGTGCGCGCGCCGCTCTTCGTCATCCACGGCGCCAACGACCCCCGCGTGCCACTCTCCGAGGCCCAGCAGCTGGTCGCTGCAGTGCGCTCGCGAGGGGTCGAGTGCGAGCTGCGCGTGTACGACGACGAAGGGCACGGGCTCGCGAAGCGCGCTAACCGGCTCGATGCCTACCCCGCGGCGGTCGCGTCCCTGACGCGGTGGCTGGGCGGCTGAGCTGAACGCCGCGCCGGTGCCCGAGGGGCTGGTGCCGGGGTCACCACTGGCGCTGGTCGTCACCGCCGACGTCGCGGTGCTGGCGGCCGACGGCGGCGGGCCGCACTGGTCGGTTCCCCTCATCGACGCCCCCGCCCACTGCGCGGTCCTCGACGTCGAGGTCGGTCCTCGCTGGGTGTGGTGGGCGGCTCGCGACGCTGCCGCGCCTCTGGTGGAGCTGCAGCCGGGCCTGAGGCTGCGCAGGTGCTGGGACCTTGCCGCCATCCACCGGCTGCAGCAGGGCGGCTGGGCGGACGACGCTGCGCGCGTGTGGGCGGCCGTCAAGAGTCTCGACGCGAACAGCCTGCCCCGCGGCGGGCAGCTCGACCTCCTCGACCCCGGCGGCGCGGTGCTGACGACCGCTGGCCTGGGTGACGACGACGGCACCCCCGCCGACCCCGTGCGGCCCGACGGGCACCTGCGCCCCGACTGGGCGGCGGGCTCGTGGGCGACGTCGCCCGACCGCGCCCTGCGCTGGGCGCAGCTCGCTCTCGAGGTGGCCGCTCACCAGAGGGCGAACCTCGCCGCGGCCGCCTCCGTCGATACCACGGGCCCTGTCCTGCACACGGCCTGGTCGGAGTCGGCCGCCGAGCTGCTCTGCGTCGAGCTGGCCCGCGACGGGCTGCCGGTCGACCGCGGCGTTGCCGAGTCGGTGATCGGCGCGGTCGCGGGACGCCGTCCTCGCGACGAAGGCGACGCCAAGGCCCTGCGCGCCGAACGCGACGCCGTGGTGCTCGCGACCGCGCCACGCTCCGGCAGGGTCGACCTGCGGAGCCCCGCGCAGGTCAAGACGATGCTGGCCCAGCACGGCTTCGACCTACCCGACACCAGGTCGTGGCGGCTGGAGCAGCACGCCGGCGAGCACCCGCTGGTCGATGCCCTGCTCGAGTGGCGCAAGGCGGAGCGGATCGCCACGACCTACGGGTACAGGTGGCTCGACCAGCACCTCGGCGACGACGGACGGCTGCGGGGCGCCTGGTCGGGCAGCGACGGCGGTGCCGGACGGATGACCGCCCAGGCCGGCCTGCACTCGATGCCCCGAGAGCTGCGGGTCGCGGTCGTCGCCGAGCCGGGCCACCGCTTCGTCCGCGCCGACCTCGGCCAGGTCGAGCCGCGCGTGCTGGCAGCAGTGTCCGGTGACCCGTCCCTCGCCCGTGCGGCGCGCGCCGACGACCTCTACGCCGACGTGGCGGCTGCCCTGCGCTGCGAACGCCCGGTGGCCAAGATCGCCGTGCTGGCAGCGATGTACGGGCAGACGTCCGGAACCGCGGGCGAGGCGCTCAAGGACATGGAACGGGCCTACCCGGTGGCGATGCGGCACCTGCAGAAGGCCCACGACGACGGCCGGGCGGGTCGAGACGTGTTCACGTTCGGTGGACGCCGGGTCCGCATGTGGCCGGTGGACCCCGTCCCCGAGGACGCCGGGGAGGCGCTGCTGCGCCCCTACCGAGCCGTCCTCGCCGGGCGGAGTCGGTTCGCTCGCAACGCGGTGGTCCAGGGGTCGGCGGCCGAGCTCTTCAAGGCCTGGACGGCGACGGTGCGGGCGCGCCTGGCGAACGAGCGGACCGGGACTGTGGTGCTGTGCCTGCACGACGAGCTGCTGCTGCACGTTCGTGCCGAGGCCGCAGACCAGGTGGCGCGTGAAGTCGTCACCGACCTCGAGTCGACCGCTGCGCGCTGGAGCACTTCGGGAGTGCGCTTCGTCGCCGACGTCACCGTCGTCGACCGCTGGTCGGATGCAAAGGGCTGACCGCGCGGGGCCTAGCGGTACGCCTTGTGCTCCGGCCATGGAGTGTCGACGGGCCGCAGCGTCGACCAGCCCTTGTCCCTGGCCGCGCACGCCGCGAGGACACCCACCACGGCGGAGGCGTTGTGGACGCGGCCCTGCAGCACGGCGTCGAGCGCGACGTCGAGGGCCACCCACTCGGTCACCATGTCGCGCTCCTCGTGCTCGCGCTCGAAGCGGTCGTGGAGGGCGACCGGCGAAAGGTCGCGGGCCAGGAAGAGCCGGATCGTCTCGTCCAGCCCACCCGGGGAGTTGAACCAGTCGACCAGCACGTCCCAGCGCGTGGCGGTGAGGTCGGCCTCCTCGGCCAATTCCCGCTGGGCTGCGCCCACCGGCGGCTCCCCGGGCACGTCGAGCAGGCCTGCCGGCAGCTCCCACAGATCGTGCTGGACGGGGTGACGGTACTGCCGGACGAAGAGGGCCCGGTCCTGCTCGTCCAGCGCCAGCACGCAGACCGCTCCTGGGTGCGAGACGTACTCTCGCCGAACGGTTCCCGACTCGCCCAGGTCGACCGTGTCGCGCACGACGTCCCACACCAGGCCTCGGTGCACGACCTCCGACTCGGTGACCGATCGAGGGGCGAGCTGGTCGCCGTCCGCGAAACGCGGTGCGCCAGAAGGCGTCTCGTCGATCACACCGGGGCCGGTGCGGTGGCTGCACTGTCGACCACGGGGCCTTCGACCTCGATCAGCCGCTCCTCGCGCTGACGCTGCAGTGCAGCAGCGACCAGACCCGAGAACAGCGGGTGCGCGCGGTGCGGTCGAGAGCGGAACTCCGGGTGGGCCTGGGTGGCCACGTAGTAGGGGTGCGCGCTGGGTGACAGCTCGACGAACTCGACCAGCGCCCGGCTCGGGGACAGTCCGCTGACGACCAGGCCGGCAGCCTCGAGCTGCTCGCGGTAGTCGTTGTTGACCTCGTACCGGTGCCGGTGCCGCTCGTCGACACGGTCGGCGCCGTAGGCACCGGCCACGAGAGAGCCCGGCAGCAGGTCTGCCGGGTAAAGGCCCAGCCGCATCGTGCCGCCGAGGTCGCCGTCACCCGCGACGATCGCCTTCTGCTCGTCCATCGTCGCGATCACCGGGAAGTCGGTGTCTGGGTCGAACTCCGACGACGACGCGCCTGCAAGCCCCACGACGTTGCGTGCGAACTCGATCACCATGCACTGCAGCCCCAGGCAGAGCCCGAGAGTGGGAACCTGGTTCTCGCGTGCCCACCGCAGTGCGCCCACCTTGCCCTCGATGCCGCGCACCCCGAAACCGCCTGGTACACAAACCGCGTCGACACCATGCAGCTGCTTGCGTGCGCCCTCCTGGGTCTCACAGGTGTCCGACGCCACCCAGCGCAGCCTCACCTTGGCGTCCTGGGCGAAGCCCCCGGCCCGCAGCGCCTCGGTCACCGAGAGGTACGCGTCCGGCAGGTCGATGTACTTGCCGACCAGGGCCACCTCGACCTCGTGCGCCGGGTGGTGCACCCGCCTCAGGAGGTCGTCCCACTGGGTCCAGTCGACGTCGCGGAACGGCAGATCGAGCCGGCGCACCAGGTAGGCGTCCAGGCCCTCGGTGTGCAGGACCTTGGGGATGTCGTAGATCGAAACCGCGTCCTTGGCGGTGGCGACGGCGTCGAAGTCGACGTCGCACATCAGCGCGATCTTGCGCTTCACCGACTCGGGCACGTCGCGGTCGCAGCGCAGCACGATCGCGTCGGGCGCGATACCGATCGAACGGAGCGCGGCCACCGAGTGCTGCGTGGGCTTGGTCTTGAGCTCGCCGCTCGGGCCGATGAACGGCACCAGCGAGACGTGCACGAAGAACGCGTTGTCGCGGCCGATGTCCTGGCGCACCTGACGGGCGGCCTCGAGGAAGGGCTGCGACTCGATGTCGCCGACGGTGCCGCCGACCTCGGTGATGATGACGTCCGGCACCTTGCCGTCCGGGCCGGGCTGAGCCTGCGCCCGCATGCGCGACTTGATCTCGTTGGTGATGTGCGGGATGACCTGGACGGTGTCACCCAGGTACTCCCCACGGCGCTCCTTCGCGATCACGTCCGAGTAGATCTGGCCCGTGGTCACGTTCGCGGCGGCGTCGAGGTTCACGTCGAGGAACCGCTCGTAGTGGCCGATGTCGAGATCGGTCTCGGCGCCGTCGTCGGTGACGAAGACCTCGCCGTGCTGGAACGGGTTCATCGTGCCGGGGTCGACGTTGAGGTACGGGTCGAGCTTCTGCATCGAGACCCGCAGACCCCTGCCCCGCAAAAGGTGGCCGAGGCTGGAGGCGGTCAGGCCCTTGCCCAGTGAGGACGCCACCCCACCGGTGACGAAGATGTGTCGGGTCGCAGCGGACCCGCCTTGCCTGGCCTGATCTCGGTATCCGAGTGTCCGCTCTGCCACGGGCTTCGACGATAGCAGCGCCCAGGGTCAGCGCCGACCGACAGGCCGACCGACCCCCTCCCGGAACGGCGCGTTCCCGGTCTCGCCGTGCGCGGCGAAGACCGGGAACACGCCGTTTCGCGAGAAGGGGCTCAGACCAGGGAGCGATAGAGGTCGTCCAGCTGCCGGACCGCGTCGCCGTCCGTCGGGAAGGTCGCCGCCCGGGCCAGTCCGGCCTCGTGGCGCCGGGCGCGCTCGGCGGGGTCGTCCAGCAGGGCGGCGATCGCAGCAGCGAGCGCCACCGCGTCTCCGTACGGCACCAGCACCGCTGCGTCGCCGGCGACCTCGCGCGTGCCCCCGACGTCGGTGGCCACCAACGGCGCCCCTTGGCGCAGCGCCTCCTGCACGTTCAGGGGCTGGCCCTCCCACACGCTCGTCGACACCGCGACATCGGCCGCAGTGAACAGGTCTGCCACGTCGGACCGCTGGCCGAGCAGGCGCACGGGGAGGCCCTCCGAGCGAGCACGCTGCTCGATCTGGTCATGCAAGGGGCCGCTGCCGGCGACGACGGCCAGCACGTCGAGGTCGGGCCGCGACCGCCGCAGCTCGCCGAGCGCGTCGCACCACAGCGGCAAGCCCTTCTGCAGGGCCAGCCTCGCCACCATCACGATCAGCGCCGTCGGCGCGTCGAACAGCCCCAGCTCGCCGCGCAGCTTCGCGCGCACCTCGTCGGGCGCCCCCGACGGCACACCGGGCGGGGCGGGGACGAGGGCCCGCTCAGCCCGGACGGCCCCGCGCTCGACCATCCGCTCGACCAGGTCGCCGGAGACCCCGAGCACGGCCGCAGACCGGCGCGCGACCAGCCGTTCGAGGAACGCGCTGATCCGCTGCACCTTGCCGCCTCCGACCGGCAGGTTGTGCAGCGTCACGACCAGGGGTGTGCGACGGCGCCGCCAGCGTGACCCGAGGGCGAGCGCGGCGATTCCGCCTGCCCGGAGCCCATGGGCGTGCACGACATCGGCTGAACGGCCAAGTCTGCGTAGCTCGGAGACGGCGGCACGGTCGCGGCCGCCGGACGGGCGGTCGCCGATCTCGACCGGCGCGAAACGCGCTCCGGTCGCGGCGAGGCCGAAGTCGTCGAGAGCCGTCGAGGGACCGGCCACCACGACGTCGTGGCCGGCTCGGGCCAGGCCCGACGCGATGGCAGCCACGTGTCGGCCGACCCCTCCAGCCGAAGTCCCTTGTACCAAAAGCACTCTCATCACAGAACCCCCTGCTCCGACGTGACATCCACAGTAGGTGTGCCCGGCTCTGGGCGGGCCCGCAGCTGTCGTGCGGACGCGAGCGTCGGACGGTCGAGCACGGCCACACCCACGGCCAGCACCACCAGTGCGACGACGGCCGCGGCGACTCCCGCCAGCACGACCCCGAGGAGCCCGTCACCCCAGGCCGTGACGCACACAGTCCCGACCCACCACCCCGCGGCGGCCGCGAGCACGCTCGCGGTTCCGGTGCCGGCGGTCGTTCGCGCCAGCCCGGTCAGGGCCGCCGGCCCGGAGACCCGTCGAAGAGCCACCAGCAGCGCCACCCCGGCCACCACCATGCCGATGCTGCTGCCGGCGGCGAGCGCCACCACCTGGGCGCGCTGCTCGACGAGACTCGCCAGCACGGTCATCGCGACCACGACTGCGGCCCAACCGGTTGCCGTGGCGGTCGCGGCCAGACGACCGCGCTCCAGGGCGTAGAGCGCACGGCCGACGTGTGCGATCAGTGCGAAACCGACCAGGCCGGGAGCCATCGCGACGACCGCGGGCCCCATCGCACTGACGTCTCCGGAGTCGAGGAACCCGAAGAACCGGCTGATCGGCTCGGAGACGGCGACCAGCAGAGCAGTGCCGGCCGCGGCAGCAAGCACGACGGCGCGCGTGGTGCGGGCCGACGTTGCGGCGAAGGCCTGGTCGTCGCCGGTCGCCGCACTGGCCGCGAGGCGGGGAAACGCGCTGGTGGCCAACGGAACCACCAAGACCGCGTAGGGCAGCAGGTAGACCGCCTGCGTGTACTGGAAGACGTTCAGGGTGGACGTCGGACCCTCCTCCGACAGCTTGACCACCGCGAGCACGGACGCCTGCTGCGCGAGCAGCGTGACGACCCCGGCACCGGCGAGCACGGAGGCCCGCCGGGCAACTCCCGGTGGGAAGCGCAGTGTCGGGCGCAGCCGCGTACCTGTTCCGAGCACAGGCGCCAGCAGCGGCAGCGTCATCGCCGCCACGCCGGCCGTCGTGCCCCACGCCAGCCACGCCCTGGGGGCGTCAGGCAGACCGGCAGGGTCGTCCGCGTAGGACCCGACGGTTGCCGCGAACGCCAGGTAGGCGCCGATCACCACGACGGTCGACAGCAGCGGGCCGACAGCCGGCCAGGCGAATCGATGATGGGCCTGCAGCACGCCGACGAGCACGATGCCCAGACCGTAGAGGACGACCTGGGGCGCGAAGACCACGAGCATCTGAGCCGCCAGCTGCTCCGCCCCCTCGCACCGCTCCCCGTTCACCAGCAGGCCGGTCAGCGGCTCGGCCAACAGGGCCAGCAGCAGCGCCAGGGGCACCAGCACGACCAGGGTCCAGGTGAGCAGGGCGGACGTGATGCGGTCGGCCTCGAAGCGCTCTGACCGAGCCAGTGGGCCGGCGAGCAGCGGAACGACCGCGCCAGCCAGCGCGCCTCCGGCGACGACCTCGAACAGCACGTTGGGCAGCTGGTTCGCCACGCTGTACGCGTAGCCGACGCACTGCGCGCCGACCGAGTCGGAGTAGACGAGCCACCGGCCGAAGCCTGCGACGCGCGACACCAGCGTGATGACCGCGATCACGCCCGCGCCCGCGGCGATGCCGGCGCCGAGGCGGCGGGCTGGGCTCACGCTGGGATCACGCCTGGGATCACGCCCGGGTTCACGCCTGGGTTCACCCTCGGCTCACACTGAGGGCTGGGCCGGTCGGCGTCCGAGGGCGTCCAGCTCGCGCAGACCGGGGGTCCCTTCGATCACGCGCGTGAAGCTGACCTTCTCACTGGCCAGGGTCGCGGCGACGAGCCCCGCGAGTGCCAGTGCACGGACCACGCGCCCCCGTGGGCCGCTCGACGTGGCCGTCACCAGGTGGGCCCCCAGCACCGCGCCTGCCGTGTTGGCACCGCAGTCGCCGAGCATTGACCGTTCCGCGAGGTCGGGAGCGAGCAGCGGCAGCGTCGCACCGACCGCAGCTCCCGCAAGAGGGCCGCCCGGCCCGGCGACGAGCGCCGCGGGAGCGTGTGCCAGCACGATCTTGAGCACGCGTCCGGGCCTGAGGTCGAAGAGATTGAAGAGGTTGGCGGCACCGGCGACCACGCCCCCGGCGACCACGACGTCGGCCAGATGAGCAAGGCGCCCGGTGTGCTCGTCGCGCTCGAGCAGGAGTGCCGCCGACGCGATGCCGGTGGCCCCGATGCCGAGCACCTTCAGCCCGCCCGTCGTCAGCTCGCCGTGGGCGAGCGCGCCGAGGTGTCCGCGCAGACCCTTGGCAGAGCCGGTCTCGGTCAGGTCGTCGACAGCCCCGAAGACGGCGGCACCGGTGGTGGCGACGACTGCGCCGGCGCGCACGCGAGGTGTCACGCCAGGAGCCAGCGCCAGGGCGGTGGCGGCGCCGGCGGCCCAGGCGGGTCCCTCGAACAGGGTCACCGCCTCGCCTCGGTGGTTTGTCCGCTCCCACCGGTCGGACCCACCCGGGGCGACGCGGTGAGCGGCCCATCCGGCGGCCGCCGCGACCGCACCCAGCACCACCGGAGCGAGCGCCGTGACCAGGCGACCGCGCTGCCCGCCGCTCACCCGCCGCTCCCCGTCGTGGGTGGCGTGGTGGCACCGACCTCGGCGGGAACGGGCGGCAGGACTCCGCTGGCGTCCGGTCCCACTCCGTACTGGCCGACACCCCCTCCGCTCTGCTCGACCAGGCCGAGCACCACACCCAACCGGCCCATCGGCGCATCGAGCCCGTCCACCGTCGAGACCGCACCCGAGACGTCGGCGTCGCCGCGAACGGCGGCGATCACCCCGTCGTCGATCGCGGACGAGGAGGGGCCTGTCACGAGGGATCCGTCGGAGGCCTCGTCGGCCGCGATCGCGAGCGCCAACGTGGAGGCCGTCTCGGCCTCCCTCCACTCGTCGGTGCCGGCACCCGCCGCGTCGGCAGCCGCGCCCGTGACGATCACGGCCAGGTCCGCTCGGCGAGGCTGCTCCTCGTCGACGGTGACCAGCTCGTCGCCGACGAGGGCGTCCAGCACGGTCTGACCGTCCTCGTCGCGCTCGTCTCCAGCGCTCGAGAGCATCGCCCGGCTCAGCAGCGCGGCCAGCTGCTCCGGCGGCTCCAGGTCCGCTGTCTCACCACCCGACAGGTACTGCAGGAGGCCGTCAGCCAACTCAGTGCGGGCCGCCTCCTGCTCGGGCTCGCTCCAGCTTGGTTGGACGGCGACGGTGGACGTCACCGTGGCCCCCGCCTCGGTCAGCTGGGCTACGAGTGCCTCGACGTCGGCCAGCACCGTGCCCGGGAGCGTGACGACCGCGATCGAGCGGTCGGTGAGGGCCCCCGCAGAGACCGAGGAGCCGAGCGACGTGATGGCCTCGTCGCGCTGCACCAGGGCGGCGTCGCGGTTGTCGACGGCCTGCTGGAGCGCGTCCTTGTCCTCGCGCAACCCTTGCACCTGACTGGTAAGGGTGTCGCCGATGGACTCCTTGAGCGGGCCGGCGCCGAGGACGACGCCGATGGCCAAGGCCATGAACACCGACACCAGGGAGACCAGGTGGTAGCGGAAGTCGATCACCGTGAGGCCGTCCTCGTCTGGGGGTACAGGGCTGGGTCTCGCTGGGAGTCTGGCCTACGGCGCCCCGCCATCAGCCGCCGCCCAGGTCTCGGAAGAAGTCCACGACCACGGTGACGGCGTCGTCCACCCACCCGCCCGCGATCGCGAAGAAGGCCTGCCCCCCGCTCGTGGATGCCAGCGCGATCCCCAGGGCGAAGAGCCCCGCGAGCATCAGCACGGCCAGCTGCAGGTTGGAGATCCTCTGCCGGTAGAGCCGTGACACGCCCTTGGCGTCGATCAGCTTGCCGCCAACCCGCAGCCTGGTCAGGAACGTGCTGGCCATGCCCGAGCGGCCCTTGTCGAGGAACTCGACGAGGGTGGCGTGCGTGCCGACGGCGACGATCAGCTCCGCGCCCTTGTCGTCGGCCAGCAGCATGGCCACGTCCTCGCTGGTTCCCGTGGCCGGGAAGACGACCGGGTCGACACCGAGGGCCTGCACCCGCTCGAGACCGGGCGCCTTGCCGTCGCGATAGGCGTGCACGACGATCTCGGCGCCGCAGGTGAGGGTCGCGTCGGACACCGAGTCCATGTCGCCGACCACCAGCGTCGGGGTGTACCCCGCCTGGATGATCGCGTCGGCGCCCCCGTCCACGCCGATCATCACCGGCCGGTACTCGCGGATGTAGGGCCGCAGCGTGGCCAGGTCCTCTTTGTAGTGGTACCCGCGAACCACGATGAGGGCGTGCCGCCCCTCCAGGTCGGTCTTGATGTCGGGCACGCCGACACCGTCGAGCAGCAGCTCGCGTTCTTTGCGCAGGTACTCCATCGTGTTGGCCGCGAAGGACTCGAGCTGCACGGCCAGCCCGGCGCGTGCCTCCTGCAGTGACGCCTCGACGGTGTCCACCGTCTGCTCCGTGCCTTCGGCGAGCACGGTGTCGGCGTGGTCGCCGTCCAGTACCCGGCCGCCGTCGACGCGAACGCGGTGCCCCTCGTCGAGCTCCGTCATCACCGCCGATCCCACACGGTCGACGAGCGGGATCCCCGCGTCCAGGATGATCTGCGGCCCCATGTTCGGGTAGCGGCCGGACGTGCTCGCGGCAGCGTTGACGATGGCTGCCGGACGGCAGGCGACCAGTGCCTCCGCGGAGACCCGGTCGATGTCCATGTGGTCGATGACGGCCACGTCGCCGGGCCGTAGACGCTTGGTGAGGTTCTTCGTCCGCTTGTCGACACGGGCGGTGCCGACGGCGCCGGGCGCGATGACCTGCGGCCTGCGGCGCAGCTGGAGTCTTCTCATGGCGCCCCAATAGTCCCATGCTGCCCCGTGGCAGCGGCACCACCACGCGCCAGGCCCACGGTGGGACCGCGCTCAGCGACGCTGTGCCTGCTCGAGCAGCTCAGCGGCGTGGGCCTGCGCCGTGTCGGAGTCCTCCTGGCCGGCGAGCATCCGCGCCAGCTCGCGCACCCGGCTCTCTCCCTCGACGGTCGTGACGTCGCTCTGGGTGACCCGTCCGTCGTCGGACTTGACCACCACCAGGTGCCGGTCGGCGAATGCCGCGACCTGGGCTAGGTGCGTCACGACGACGACCTGGGCGGTCTTGGCCAGGCTCGCCAACCGACGCCCGACCTCGACGGCGGCCTTGCCGCCGACACCGGCGTCGACCTCGTCGAAGACGAACGTGGGAACGGGGTCCAGCCCGGCGAGGGTGACCTCCAGCGCGAGCATGACCCGCGAGAGCTCGCCGCCGGAGGCGCCCTTGGCCAGTGGACGCGGCGGAGCCCCCGAGTGCGCCGTGAGCAGCAGGGTCACGTCGTCCGCACCGTGCGGACCCCGCTCGCGGGCACTCACGTCGACGGTGAGCCGCGCGCCGGCCATCGCCAGGTGGGTCAGCTCGTGCGCGACCGCGGACGAGAGGCGCTCGCCCGCCGCCGCGCGGGCCGCGGTCAGCTCGGCAGCGAGACGGGTCAGCTCCGCGTCGAGACGGCGGTGCTCCTCACGGAGGTCGCCCAGCCGGCCGGAGTCGCCGTCGAGCTCGTAGAGCCGCTCCGCCGCGGTCTTGGCCCAGGCCAGCACCTCGTCGACGTCGTCGCCGAACCGGCGGGTGAGCGTGCTCAGCTCCGCCCGCCTGTCGTGGATCGTCGACAGCCGCGCGGGGTCAGCGTCGACCGAGCTGAGGTATGCGGCCAGCTCTGCGGCGACATCGCTTGTCAGGTAACCGATCTCGGCCAGCCTGGCGCCGAGGACCGACAAGCTCTGATCGTGGACGGAGGCCGCCTCGACCTCGCGACGAGCTGCCTCGACGAGCTGCCTGACGTCGGCCACGCTCTCGGCCGCGTCCTCCTCGCCGACGAGATGGGTATGGGCCGTGGCCGTGGCACGCCTGAGCTCCTCCGCGTGCTCCAGCCGCTGGGACACCGCCTTGAGCTCGTGGTCCTCGCCCGGCTGCGGGTTTACCGCCTCCACCTCGTTCAGGCCGGTCCGCAGCATCTCTGCCTGCTCCCGGCGGGCTACGGCCTGCTCGGTGAGGTCGGTGAGCTCGGAGTCGACGGCGCTGAAGCGCTCCCAGGCGTGACGGTAGGCGTGCATCGGCCCGCCCACTGCGTCGCCACCGAACCGATCGACCAGCTGGCGCTGTCGCTCGGGTGACCGCAGCAGGATCTGCTCCGACTGGCCGTGCACGGCGACGAGGTCGTCGGCCAGGTCGGCCAGCGTGGCAACCGGGACGCCTCTACCGCCGAGATGCGCTCTCCCACGGCCGTTAGCACTGACCGTGCGACTGACGATCAGCTCCCCCCGGCCCTCGGGCAGCGGGTCGAGATCGGCTCCCGCGTCCTCAGCACGGGCAGCGACCGACCCATCGAGGTCGACGACGAAACGCCCCTCGACCCCGGCGGACGTCTCCCCCGCCCGGACCGACCCCGTGTCGGACCGGCCGCCCAGCAACAGGCCGAGACCGGTCACGACCATCGTCTTGCCCGCCCCCGTCTCTCCGGTGACGACGGTCAGGCCAGGGCTGAACTCGAGCACTGCCTCGCTGATCACGCCGAGACCCCGCAGGTGCATCTCCTCGATCACGGCGCCACCCGATCCGGTTGCGGGCGAGGGCTCATCGGTCGGCCGGCCCGCGCCAGCCGGTCACCGGCAGGCGGAACTTCGCCACCAGGCGGTCGGTGAAGGGGCCGGTCGCCAGGCGCGCGAGCCGCACCGGCTCGTCCGACCGCCGCACCTCGATCCGCGCGCCGAGAGGCAGGTCCACCGTGCGCCGGCCGTCGCACCACAGCACGCCGGTCGTCGACGCCCGGTCGAGCACCTCGACGGCCAGCACGGACGTCGGCGCCACGACCAGGGGCCTCGCGAACAGTGCATGAGCCGAGATCGGCACCATCAGCAGCGCCTCGACCTCGGGCCAGACCACGGGTCCACCCGCCGAGAACGCGTAGGCCGTCGACCCGGTCGGAGTGGCCATCACCACGCCGTCGCAGCCAACGGTCGACACCGGGCGCCCGTCGACCTCGGTGACGACCTCGAGCATCCGCTGACGACTCGACTTCTCGACGCTGGCCTCGTTGACAGCCCAGGTTCGCGCCAGCTCCTCGCCCCGCACGCTCACGCGCACGTCGAGGGTCATCCGCTCCTCGACCACGTAGTCACGCGCCGCCAGCCGGTCGACAGCCTCCGCCAGGTCCTCCCGCTCGCTCTCGGCGAGAAAGCCGACGTGCCCGAGGTTCACACCGAGCAGCGGAGCCGGGTGGCCGCGCACCAGCTCTGCGGCCCTCAGGATCGTGCCGTCACCCCCGAGCACGATCACGAGCTCGGCGTCGCGCACCGCCTGCGCGGGATCGCCGACGGCACGCGTTGACTCGGGGGCGTCGGGGATGTGGGCCGCCTCGTGGGCCAGCATCGCGGGCGCGAAGCCGACCTCGACCAGCCGGTTGAGCAGCTCGGTGGTGGCGGCGACCGCCTCAGGCCGACCCGTGTGGGTGAGGACCAGGACGGTGCGCTCGCGCGCCGGGTCCCGTCGTTCGTCCGGGAGCCGCTCGGGTTCAACGTCACCCGACACGACGCGGATCACGGGGCCCCTCCTCGAGGTCCCGCGGCCACGGCCGCCGTGACGCGTTCGACGAGCTGGTCGGACGGGTACCCCTGGCCGTCGGCGTCGCGACGGAGCCACAGGAAGAACTCGACGTTGCCGCTCGGCCCCGGCAGCGGGCTGGCCTGCACGCCCCGCACTCCGAGACCGACCTCGCGGGCCGCCTCACCAACAGCCACCACGGCGTCACGTCTGAGGTCGAGGTCGCGAACCACGCCCCCGGCGCCGAGCCGCTCCCTGCCCACCTCGAACTGGGGCTTCACCATCAGCACCAGGTCGGCGTCCTCGGCGCTGCAGGCGGCCAGTGGCGCGAGCACGAGGCGCAGCGAGATGAACGACAGGTCGGCCACGACCAGTCCCGGCGCGGGCGCGACGTCCTCGGGTTGCAGTGCGCGCACGTTCGTGCGGTCCAGGACCGTCACCCTCGGGTCGCTGCGCAGCGACCATGCGAGCTGCCCGTACCCGACGTCAACGGCGACCACGTGCTCGGCTCCGCGACGCAGCAGGACGTCGGTGAAGCCACCCGTCGACGCACCCGCGTCAAGGCATCGGCGGCCGGCGACCCTGACGTCGCCGAACGCATCCAGGGCCCCGACCAGCTTGTGTGCACCCCGGCTGACGTAGTCCGGCCCCTCGGCCGCCTCGGACACCACGATCGGCGCAGCGGTCTCGACCTGCGTCGCCGCCTTGACCGCGGTGCGGCCGCTCACGCTGACGCGTCCGCCGTCGACGAGCTCGGCGGCGTGCTGGCGCGAACGTGCCAGTCCGCGGCGGACCAGCTCGGCGTCGAGGCGCACACGACGTGGCACCTGGGGTGGCACACCGTCAGCCCTCGGTGGACGACAGCCGTTGCTGCAGCGCCTCGTGGATCTCGACCAGCACGGGCAGCTGGCTCGCGGGGTCCAGGTAGGGGTCGATGCTCGCCAGATGCGCCATGGCGGCGTCCACCCCAGGGTCACCGGTCAGGTCGACGCTCGTACCGTCGGACCGCTCGGACACCCCTTCCCAGCGCGGCTCACGCTGGGGCAGATCCTCACCTGTCGAGTTCGTCTGCTCGCTCACCGTTCTCCTGTCTACGTCGTTCCCGGTGCTGTCATCTTCTGTGCTGTCGTCTTCTTAGCAGCCGTCTTCTTCGCGGCCGTCTTCTTCGCCGCTGTCTTCCTGGCGGTCGTCTTCTTGGCCGCTGTCTTCTTGGCGGTCGCCTTCTTGGCGGCCGTCTTCTTCGGGAACGCCGGCGAGCTCGGCGCGGACGCGGCCCGCCGAGTCTCGGCCAGAGCCGACTCGAGGTCGGCGACGCGACGTCGGAGCGCCTCGACCTCGGCTGCGCTGCCCGCCCCGATCGCGGCGGCGGCACGCTCGACCTCCGTGCGGACGACGTCGACCAGCACCCCGCGGTTGCTGCGGGCGGTCTCGATCAGGTCCTCGGCGAGGCCGGCGATCTGAACCGCCATCGTCGAGGCGTTCGCAGGGATGCCGCCGACGCCGCCCTGGGCGACCAGCGCCTGGGCGACCTCACGGGCTTTCGCCGCCGTCGCCTCGGTCAAGCCACTTGCCAACTGCACGTACCCACGCAGACCTTCGAGCATCACTGCCTCCTTCGACGGGGTCACGCTACCGTCCGCACCGGGTCGCTACAGAAGGAGCCGTCCGTCTGTGAACAGCTCTGTGGGCGGGGGGACGGGGTGGCCTGCGTCGCGGGCCGCCCAGACCAGCGCCAGCGCCGCGCGTGCCGTGTCGAGGGCGTCCGCACCAGCGCTGTGGACCTGCACCCGGTCGCCGTCCAGCCCGACGACAGCGTCACCGCACCTGGCACGGTCACCCTCGACGAAGGCCCGCGCAACCGGTTGTTCCAGTGCACGCAGCGTGCGGACGACGACCGACGGGCGGCGCGCCACGGGTGCCTCGGCAGCATCCACGAACCCGTGGACCCCGGTCAGCACCAGCGCTGTGTCCATGCCTGCGGCCCGGCCGCCCTCGATGTCGGTGTCGAGCCGGTCGCCGAGCACGAGTGGCCGCCTCGCCCCGAGCCGCTCCGCGGCGTGCAGCAGGGGCTCCGGTCGTGGCTTCCCCGCAACCAGCGGATCTCGGCCGACCGCCGTGCGGACGGCGGCGACCAAGGTGCCGTTGCCGGGCGCGATGCCCCGCGGGGTCGGGAGCGTCAGGTCCGTGTTCGTCGCCACCCAGAGTGCGCCTGCTCGCACCGCGAACGTCGCCTCCGCCAGCTCGGCCCAGCCGACGCCGAGGCCGTAGCCCTGGACGACGGCGACCGGGTCGTCTTCCGCCGAAGTCACCGGCACCAGGTCAACGGCCCGAAGCGACTCGGCCACTCCGGGACCACCCACTGCCAGCACACTGGCCCCACGACCGCAGCGGTCGACCACCATCTGGGCCGCGACCTGGGCCGACGTGACCACGTCGTCGTCCGTGAGCTCGAGCCCGAGCTCCCGCAGGTGCTCGGCGACGTCGCGTGCTGGACGCGACGCGTTGTTCGTGAGGTAGGCGACCGCGAGTCCGGCCCGCCGGGCGGAGACCAGCGCCTCGATCGCGTCGGGCACGGCGTCGCGGCCGACGTACACGACGCCGTCGAGGTCCGCCAGCAACGCGTCGTACTGCTCCCGCAGCGCCGGCACGGTCTGCGACGCTGCCGTCACCGCGCCGGGCTGTCCCGGTCGGGGTCCGACACCTCGGCCGTCCCTGGGTGCGACCCAGCGGCGGGCTGCTCGGCACTGGCTGGGTCTGCGTTGGCTGGGTCTGCGTTGGCTGGGTCTGCGTTGGCTGGGTCTGCGTTGGCTGGGTCCGTGGTGGCTAGGTCAGTGTTCGCCGGAGCAGTGGTGACGGGCTCGTCCTCGCCGTTCGCCGGCTCGTCGTCGTCGCCCAGAAGGTCCATGATCTCGCCGGGCTCCAAGCCCTCCCAGCCGAGCCGTTCCGCGGCACCGGTGAGTCCGTCGACGTCGGCGGCGGCGGCTCGCTCGAGCCAGACGCGCGCATCGTCCGGTCGCCCCGCCGCCTCGAGGGCGTCGGAGTAGGCGGACATCAGGCGAGCACGTGCTGCACGAGCCGGGCCCGAGCCCGCAGTCGGCGGCACCTCCAGCTCGGCCACCTGCAGCATGATGACCGCGGCGTCGAACTGGCCCAGATCCTGACGGGCACCCGACGCGACGATCAACATCTCGAGCTGCCCCGCCCGGTCGAGCGTCCTGGACTCGGCAGAGCTCGCAAGGTCCAGCGCGCGCTCGGGTCGACCCAGCCCGCGCTCGCAGTCGGCCATCACTGCCAGGTGCTCGGACGACCCAGTCAGCCGCCGAGCGGTGCGCAGCTCACGCAGCGCCTCCTCGTAGTGGCCGACCTGGTAGGCAGCGATCCCGAGCGCCTCCCGCACCAGGCCCACTCGCCCAGCTCGGCGCTGTGCCGCCTGGGCGTGCGCGTACGCGAGCTCCGGGTCGTCGTCGAGCAGGCGGGCTGCCATCACGAGATGACGCGCGACCGACGTGGCGTTGTCACGCGACAGGGTGCCGAGCTCTCCGCGTACCTGACGGTCCAGCTCGTCTCCCGTCACATCCGCAGGCAGTGCCGGGTCGTTGGCCCGTAGCGACCGGTCTGCGTCGAGATCGCGCGGCGGGCGCGCGACCGAGCCACGCGTACCGTCCTTCGGGGATCCAGCGGAGCGCGCACTCCCAGCGGCGCCCCGGCCGCCTGGTCGCCCGCCGGTCTCATCGCCTCGCCGGCCGGAAACCCTAGCCCCTCCTCGCTCGGGGCGACCGGACGCCTGGCCGCCGCGAGTCGGACGCCCGCTACTAGTTCCTCCGCGGCCGGAGCCACCGGCCGCGCCCGGCCCGCGTCGGTCGTCGCTGCGGCCGGCGCCGTCGGACGAGCCGGAACGACCGCCGCGTGTGCCACCCGAAGGGCCCGAAAAGCGTTCTGGTCGACCGCGTCCCGAGGCGCCAGCCGCCGGGCTACGCCTCTCGGCACCGCCGTCCCGTGAGGGACGGCTGCTCTCGCTGCCGGCTCGACCACCTTGGCCGCTGGTGCGGCTGCGCGACGGCTCTCCGGACGGTCCACCAGCTCGTCCGCCCGAACCACCGGTACCGCGGCCAGTGGCACCGGCGCCACGCCCCGCTGACCCGGAACCGCGGCTCGCTCCCCCGCCGCCGCGACCCGATGTACCGGATCCTCCACTCGCTGCACCAGTGCCGCGCACCGTTCCTCCCGAGCCGCGGCCAGTGCCGCCGGCTCCGGAACTGCGCCCGGTTCCTCCTGTGCCACGGCCACTTCCGCCGGCTCCGCTACCGCGGCCGGTTCCTCCTGCGCCACGGCCACTTCGACCCGCGCCGCCAGTGCTTCCGCCGTCGCGGCGGCCCCGTTCGCCGCCTCCGCGACGGTCTGCGCCAGATCGGTCGCTTCCCGCTCCCTGTGCCACCATCGGCTCCTTCTGCTAGCGGTTGCGCGGCGCTCGACCCTCATCGACAAGCCTGTCACAGCGCACAAATGCCGATGACGGCCACCCCCGAAGGGGTGGCCGTCATCGAAAGTATGTCCGGCGGCGTCCTACTCTCCCACGAGGTCCCCCTCGCAGTACCATCGGCGCAGTTGGGCTTAGCTTCCGGGTTCGGAATGGAGCCGGGCGTTTCCCCAACGCTATGACCGCCGAAACTCTATGGAGATGTCAGGGTCGAAGATCGACCGCACCTCGGGAACCGCACAGTGGACGCAAGCAAGAAAATGTAGTCAAGTTATCGGCTTATTAGTACCGGTCAGCTTCACGAGTCTTTAGTCCTCGCTTCCACATCCGGCCTATCAACCCAGTAGTCTAGCTGGGAGCCTCTCGGGGCAAGCCCCATGGAAACCTCATCTTGAAGCAGGCTTCCCGCTTAGATGCTTTCAGCGGTTATCCCTTCCGAACGTAGCTAACCAGCCGTGCTCCTGGCGGAACAACTGGCACACCAGAGGTTCGTCCGTCCCGGTCCTCTCGTACTAAGGACAGCCCTTCTCAAGTTTCCTGCGCGCGCAGCGGATAGGGACCGAACTGTCTCACGACGTTCTAAACCCAGCTCGCGTACCGCTTTAATGGGCGAACAGCCCAACCCTTGGGACCGACTCCAGCCCCAGGATGCGACGAGCCGACATCGAGGTGCCAAACCATGCCGTCGATATGGACTCTTGGGCAAGATCAGCCTGTTATCCCCGGGGTACCTTTTATCCGTTGAGCGACCGCGTTTCCACAAACCACGGCCGGGTCACTAGTTCCGACTTTCGTCCCTGCTCGACTTGTCAGTCTCACAGTCAAGCTCCCTTGTGCACTTACACTCGACACCTGATTGCCAACCAGGCTGAGGGAACCTTTGAGCGCCTCCGTTACTCTTTAGGAGGCAACCGCCCCAGTTAAACTACCCATCAGGCACTGTCCCTGATCCGGATCACGGACCGAGGTTAGATATCCAGAACGACCAGAGTGGTATTTCAACGTTGACTCCACCGACACTGGCGTGCCGACTTCACAGTCTCCCACCTATCCTACACAAGCCGTACCGAACACCAATACCAAACTATAGTAAAGGTCCCGGGGTCTTTCCGTCCTGCTGCGCGTAACGAGCATCTTTACTCGTAGTGCAATTTCGCCGAGCTCGCGGTTGAGACAGCGGAGAAGTCGTTACGCCATTCGTGCAGGTCGGAACTTACCCGACAAGGAATTTCGCTACCTTAGGATGGTTATAGTTACCACCGCCGTTTACTGGCGCTTAAGTTCTGAGCTTCGCCTTGCGGCTAACCCGTCCCCTTAACGTTCCAGCACCGGGCAGGCGTCAGTCCGTATACATCGTCTTGCGACTTCGCACGGACCTGTGTTTTTAGTAAACAGTCGCTTCTCCCTGGTCTCTGCGGCCTTCAAAGGCTCGGGCAGCAAGTGCCGTCACCCCTCAGGCCCCCCTTCTCCCGAAGTTACGGGGGCATTTTGCCGAGTTCCTTAACCACGATTCGCTCGATCGCCTTAGTATTCTCTACCTGACCACCTGAGTCGGTTTAGGGTACGGGCGGCTAGAACCTCGCGTCGAGGCTTTTCTTGGCAGCATAGGATCACCCAATTCGTGCATTCGCACTATCTGTCAGGTCTCAGGCTTCATGAGGTGCGGATTTGCCTACACCTCGCCCTACTCCCTTGGACGTGGACAACCATCGCCACGCTGGGCTACCTTCCTGCGTCACCCCTGTTAATACGCTTGCCTACTACCGGTTCGGGTCGCGCGCTCCACCGGATCGTCCCGAAGGACTCACCAGCTTCAGGCGCTTAGCATCACCAGGTTCGGCATGGGCGGTTCTTCGCCGGTACGGGAATATCAACCCGTTGTCCATCGACTACGCCTGTCGGCCTCGCCTTAGGTCCCGACTTACCCAGGGCGGATTAGCCTGGCCCTGGAACCCTTGGTCATTCGGCGGACGGGTTTCTCACCCGTCATTCGCTACTCATGCCTGCATTCTCACTCGTGTGGCGTCCACGGCTGGGTTACCCCGCCGCTTCGCTCGCCACACGACGCTCCCCTACCCATCCACACGCCTGGATCGCTAGGCGACCTGGCTGTTGTGTGAATGACACAGCTTCGGCGGTGTGCTTGAGCCCCGCTACATTGTCGGCGCGGAATCACTTGACCAGTGAGCTATTACGCACTCTTTCAAGGGTGGCTGCTTCTAAGCCAACCTCCTGGTTGTCTGTGCAACTCCACATCCTTTTCCACTTAGCACACGCTTGGGGGCCTTAGCTGGTGTTCTGGGCTGTTTCCCTCTCGACTACGGAGCTTATCCCCCGCAGTCTCACTGCCACGCTCTCACTTACCGGCATTCGGAGTTTGGTTGACGTCAGTAACCTTGTAGGGCCCATCAGCCATCCAGTAGCTCTACCTCCGGCAAGAAACACGTGACGCTGCACCTAAATGCATTTCGGGGAGAACCAGCTATCACGGAGTTTGATTGGCCTTTCACCCCTACCCACAGCTCATCCCCCAGGTTTTCAACCCTGGTGGGTTCGGTCCTCCACGCGGTCTTACCCGCGCTTCAACCTGGCCATGGGTAGATCACTCCGCTTCGGGTCTAGAGCACGCGACTGATTCGCCCTATTCGGACTCGCTTTCGCTACGGCTTCCCCACACGGGTTAACCTCGCCACGTACTACTAACTCGCAGGCTCATTCTTCAAAAGGCACGCTGTCACTTCGCACAAGGCTCAGCTCCAACGGCTTGTAGGCACACGGTTTCAGGTACTATTTCACTCCCCTCCCGGGGTACTTTTCACCTTTCCCTCACGGTACTTGTCCGCTATCGGTCACTAGGGAGTATTTAGGCTTAGGGGGTGGTCCCCCCAGATTCGTACGGGATTTCTCGGGCCCCGTACTACTTGGGATACCCATCGGGAGTGCGCGCCATTTCGTCTACGGGGGTAGCACCCTCTGTGCCGGGCCTTTCAATGCCCTTCGACTATGACGCGCATTTTTGACTCCCTGCCTGAGTAGTAGCTCAGACTGACGGGTCCCACAACCCCGTACACGCAACGCCTACTAGCTATCACACGTGTACGGTTTGGCCTCTTCCGCTTTCGCTCGCCACTACTAACGGAATCGCTGTTGCTTTCTCTTCCTGAGGGTACTGAGATGTTTCACTTCCCCTCGTTCCCTCCGCACGCCCTATGTGTTCAGGCGTGGGTGACTGGAGATGAATCCAGCCGGGTTTCCCCATTCGGAAATCCTCGGATCACAGTTCGGTTGCCAACTCCCCGAGGCTTATCGCAGGCTCCTACGTCCTTCATCGGCTCCTAGTGCCAAGGCATTCACCGTATGCCCTTAAAAACTTGGCTACAGATATCAAAGATGCTCGCGTCCACTGTGCAGTTCTCAAGCTACGGGCGGTCCCTAACCCCGTTCCCGGCGCCTGGCCACGTCAGTGGTCGGTTCGTCGAGGGGTTGGTCCGTGCGTAGAGGGGGGCATCGCCCGTTCCCTCAGGACCCAACAGCGCGCCGAGGCCGCCTCCATCCTTCCCACGAGGTTCCGTCCGGCAAGCCGGTCGTACTGACGAGGGTCGCGATAGCGACGGCCAACTAGTCAATGTTCCACCCTTGAGCACCACCCCGAGTACATACGACTCGAGCGTGGGCCTGGACGCCGGCGAACCGGCGCCAGATGCTCCTTAGAAAGGAGGTGATCCAGCCGCACCTTCCGGTACGGCTACCTTGTTACGACTTCGTCCTAATCGCCAGTCCCACCTTCGACAGCTCCCTCCCACAAGGGGTTGGGCCACTGGCTTCGGGTGTTACCGACTTTCATGACGTGACGGGCGGTGTGTACAAGCCCCGGGAACGTATTCACCGCAGCGTTGCTGATCTGCGATTACTAGCGACTCCGACTTCATGGGGTCGAGTTGCAGACCCCAATCCGAACTGAGACTGGCTTTTTGGGATTCGCTCCACCTTGCGGTCTCGCAGCCCTTTGTACCAGCCATTGTAGCATGCGTGAAGCCCAAGACATAAGGGGCATGATGATTTGACGTCATCCCCACCTTCCTCCGAGTTGACCCCGGCAGTCTCTTATGAGTCCCCGGCATTATCCGCTGGCAACATAAGACGAGGGTTGCGCTCGTTGCGGGACTTAACCCAACATCTCACGACACGAGCTGACGACAACCATGCACCACCTGCGCAGGACCCTTGCGGACCTCACATCTCTGTGAGATTTCCCTGCATGTCAAGCCTTGGTAAGGTTCTTCGCGTTGCATCGAATTAATCCGCATGCTCCGCCGCTTGTGCGGGGCCCCGTCAATTCCTTTGAGTTTTAGCCTTGCGGCCGTACTCCCCAGGCGGGGCGCTTAATGCGTTTGCTGCGGCACAGAACTCGTGGAATGAGCCCCACACCTAGCGCCCAACGTTTACGGCATGGACTACCAGGGTATCTAATCCTGTTCGCTACCCATGCTTTCGCTCCTCAGCGTCAGTTACGGCCCAGAGACCCGCCTTCGCCACCGGTGTTCCTCCTGATATCTGCGCATTTCACCGCTACACCAGGAATTCCAGTCTCCCCTACCGCACTCTAGTCTGCCCGTACCCACTGCAGGCCCGGGGTTAAGCCCCGAGTTTTCACAGCAGACGCGACAGACCGCCTACGAGCTCTTTACGCCCAATAATTCCGGACAACGCTTGCACCCTACGTATTACCGCGGCTGCTGGCACGTAGTTAGCCGGTGCTTCTTCTGCAGGTACCGTCACTTTCGCTTCTTCCCTGCTGAAAGAGGTTTACAACCCGAAGGCCTTCGTCCCTCACGCGGCGTCGCTGCATCAGGCTTTCGCCCATTGTGCAATATTCCCCACTGCTGCCTCCCGTAGGAGTCTGGGCCGTGTCTCAGTCCCAGTGTGGCCGGTCGCCCTCTCAGGCCGGCTACCCGTCGTCGCCTTGGTGGGCCGTTACCCCACCAACAAGCTGATAGGCCGCGAGTCCATCCCTGACCGATAAATCTTTCCAACCTCTCAGATGCCTGAGCGGTTCGTATCCGGTATTAGCTCCGGTTTCCCGGGGTTATCCCAGAGTCAGGGGCAGGTTACTCACGTGTTACTCACCCGTTCGCCACTGATCCGCCAGTGCAAGCACTGACTTCACCGTTCGACTTGCATGTGTTAAGCACGCCGCCAGCGTTCGTCCTGAGCCAGGATCAAACTCTCCGTTGATGTCTTAAGGCGTCCACGGCGAACCGTGGGCGCCGACACATAGAGATGGCACCTGCCGAGGCAGGCACCGTTCTTAGATCTGGCTGAGCAGATTCTCGCTAGCTATGTAGTGTTACATAACTGATCATCTGTCATACCAAAGGAATTCCGCGCAGGAAGCTCGCTCACCGACGAGTGTCGGCCGCGCTGCCACCCGCTAACGGGGTTTTGGCATTGACTTTTGGCACGCTGTTGAGTTCTCAAGGAGCGGACGCGCACCGATCCAAACCCTCTCGGGTCCGGCCTCGGGGCAACCCTGCAAACTTACCCGTCTGCTGCTACTCCGTCAAACCCGCCGCATCGTGCCGGCAGACCTGGACGTCGTCGCTCAGATCGGCCCTCGACGCTAGCACCGGGTCATGGTCGTATCGACCGTTTTTCTCGGCCCTTGCGAAGAGGGGGTCGCCCTGCGGGACCGGCCACCGTGTCGGTGTCCGTTGCTCCCTGTCGGGCTGACGTCGAGAACATTAGGCGGGCGGCGTGACCCGCGTCAAATCGAGCGGCTCCGGGCGTGTCAGGACGCCATTGGCAGACCCAGACACGCTGCAGTCCAACGACTCTGGGGGCGTTGGTGTCCCACTCAGTCGCGCAGCTCGACCGCCGCCAGGGTCTTGCGCCCACGACGCAGCACCGCGTACCGCCCGTGCAGGAGGTCGGCCGGAGCCAGGGTGGCCTCCGGGTCGGTGACCTTGACGTTGTTGACGTAGGCGCCGCCCTCGTCGACGGTCCGTCGTGCGGCCGAGCGGCTGGGTGCCAGACCGGTGGCCACGAACAGGTCGATGACGTGCATCTCGTCGGGCGTGACGGCGGCCATCTCCAGCTCACGGGTCGCGTCGCGCAGGGTCTGCTCGTCGAGGGCGGCGAGCTCGCCACGGCCGAACAGCGCCGCCGACGCGGACTCCACCGCAGCAGTGGCGTCGGCACCGTGCACCAGGGTCGTGACGTCACGCGCGAGGGTGCGCTGTGCCTCCCGGGCGAAGGGGCGCGTCGCGACGGCGTCCTCGAGCGCCGCGATCTCGTCCCTCGAACGGTCTGTGAAGACCTTGAGCAGACCGACGACAGACGCGTCCTCCACGTTGAGCCAGTACTGGTAGAAGGCGTAGGGGCTGGTCATCTCGGCACCCAGCCAGATGGCGTTGCCCATCGACTTCCCGAACTTCTCGCCGGACGCGTCGGCCAGCAGCGGTGTGGTCAGGAGGTGTACGGAAGCACCCTCCACCTTGTGGATCAGGTCGACGCCTGCGGTGAGGTTGCCCCACTGGTCGTTGCCACCGGTCTGCAGGGTGCAGCCATAGGTCCGGAACAGCTCGAGGTAGTCCAGTCCCTGCAGCAGCTGGTAGCTGAACTCGGTGTAGCTGATCCCCTCCGTGCTGTTCAGCCGGGCCGCGATGGCGTCCTTGCGGATCATCGTGTTGACGCGGAAGTGCTTGCCGATCTCGCGCAGGAAGTCGAGCGCCGACATCGGCTCGGTCCAGTCGAGGTTGTTCACCGGGATGGCCGGGTTCTCCCCCTCGAAGTCGAGGAAGGGGCGCACCTGGTCGGCGATGCGGGCCACCCACTCCGCCGTCTGCTCCTTGGTCTTCAGCACGCGCTCCGCGCTCGGACGCGGGTCACCGATCAAGCCGGTCGACCCGCCGACCAGACAGATCACCCGGTGGCCGGCGCGCTGCAGGTGCCGCAGCACGACCAGCTGGACGAGGTTGCCGAAGTGCAGGGACGGCGCCGTCGGGTCGAAGCCGCAGTAGGCCGTGATCGGTCCTTCGGCGAGGGCGGAGCGCAGCGCGGCCTCGTCGGTGGTCTGCGCCACCAGTCCACGCCACTGCAGCTCGTCGAGGATGTCGGTCACGTGGTCTCCTTGGTCGTCCGGCGCCCGCCAGATCGCGAGCCACGCCACAGCCTGCCGGATCGAGGTCCGGCGCGACGAGTGGGTTCCGCCGGGCGGCCCGCTCCGCGTCCGCGCGCTAGCCTGCGCGAGATGACAGGGCCGGGACCCGACCTCCCCGTCGGCGAGCGAGGGCGCCGCAGGCGACGGACGCTGTTCTGGGAGAGCGTGCGCGAGTACGCCAGCGGCGCGCTGTGGGTGATGCCGAGCTGCGCCGCTCTGGTCGCACTGGTCGCGGGCTGGGCCATGTCGCAGATCCGGGTGGAGCCGGGGACGTTCCTGGCTCGCTTCGCCTTCCAGGGGACGGCTGACGATGCCCGCACGCTGCTGACCGAGGTCTCCGGCACGGTGGTCACCGTCATCGCGCTCGTGCTCGGACTCACGGTCGTGGCGCTGCAGCTCTCGTCGACGCAGTTCTCACCCCGACTGCTACGCAACTTCATTCGCGACCGCGGTACACAGGCGGTGCTCAGCGTCTTCATCGCCACGTTCGTGTACTGCGCCGCGGGGCTCTTCACGGTCGGCCTGGAGCAAGGCGAGAGAACTGAGGACTACCCCAGGCTCGCGATCAGCGGTGCGATCGTGCTGTTGTTCGCCAGCCTGGGCGCCGTCGTCTACTTCGCCGACCACCTCGTCCACTCCGTCCAGATCGACGCGATCACTCAGCTGGTGGAGCGAAACACCCGACGCGCCATCTCACGTCAGCACCAGATGAACGTGACGGACGCCCCACCCCGCGCGCCGGGCTGGGCGATCACGATCTCGGCCGGCAAGACCGGCTACGTGCAGACCATCCACCCCGAGCTCCTGCTCCCGCTGGCGAGTCGGCGAGGCGTCACCATCTGCCTGCGCCCTCGGGTCGGGCAGCACGTCGTGGCCGAAACCACGCTCGCGTGGGTCTGGGCAGCTTCGGAGGAGGACCCGGCACCCGATCGGGGCCCCTTCGAGAAGGCCGTCAACGCCGACGTTCGGATCGGCTTCGAGAGGACCCTCGAGCAGGACGTCGCGTTCGGCATGCGGCAGCTGATCGACATCGCGTCGAAGGCCCTCTCCGCGGCGATCAACGACCCCTACACCGCCGTGCAGGCCATCGACCACCTGGCGGCGGTGTGCGCGGACCTGGCCGTCACGCCCCTGGGCACCAGCACGCTGACCGACCGGTCCGGCCGGGGCGCCGTGATCGTTCCTGCCAACACGTTCGGTGACTACATCTTCTTCATCTGCGGGCTGGTCGGGCGCTACGGGGCCAAGGACCTGACTGTCCTGATGGCGCTGGTTCGCCTCCTGCGCACCTGCGCCTCGATGCTCCCCCCAGGCTCGGATCGACGGGACGTCCTCGGCCGGGCCGCTGGCCAGCTGCTCGAGGACGCGGAGCGTGAGATGTCCCGGCCCGGAGACGTCGAGGCCCTCCGAGAGTCCGTCGAGTCCCTGCGGCTGCGCCTTCGCGCGGACCCGGGAGCCTGACCCTGGGGCGTGGTCACGGGCGCGGTCTGGGACGCGATCCGGGCCTGGCGGCGCCGGGCCGGTAGGCCGAGACCGTCGGGTCGCCAGCGAGCCAGAACCGCCAGGGGTGCAGCACCGCATCGCCGCCCGCACCGGACACCCCGACTCGAGGTCCGCTGGAGATCGTCCGCCGTGGGTGCGAGCGCTGCCGCGGGTCCAGCCGCAGGGCCGGGCCGGTCAGGCGCGCGCCGTCGTGCGACCCGTCGATCCCAAGGGCCTCCGTCAGTCGGGCGGGCCCGCGCGCGAGGTCGCGGTCGACCCGGGCGGCGGGACGGCGGGCGCGCGCAAGCTCGACACCATCGACCACCTCGCCCGCCCTCAGCAGCACCGCGCACGCGCGGCCCGTGGGGCCGCACACCACGTTGGCGCACCAGTGCATGCCGTAGCTGAAGTAGACGTAGAGCACCCCGGCCGGCCCGAACATGACCGCGTTGCGAGGCGTCCGTCCGCGGTACGCGTGCGAACCGGGGTCGTTCGCGCCGTCGTACGCCTCGACCTCGGTGATCCGGACGGTGACCCTGCCACCCGCCGACTCGTGCGTGAGCAGGGCTCCGAGCAGTCGCGGCGCGACCACCAGGGCTGGGCGCTCCAGCAACGGGGTCAGGCGCGACGACGGATCTTCGAGCCCAGCCACACGAGCGGATCGTACTTACGGTCGACCGCGCGCTCCTTGAGCGGGATCAGCGCGTTGTCGGTGATCTTGATGTGCTCAGGGCAGACCTCGGTGCAGCACTTGGTGATGTTGCAGAACCCGAGCCCGTGCTCCTCCTGCGACTCGACCGCCCGGCTGCCGTGGGCGTCGAGCGGGTGCATATCGAGCTCGGCCATCCGCATCAGGAACCGCGGGCCCGCGAACGACTCCTTGTTGTCCTCGTGGTCGCGCACCACGTGGCACACGTCCTGGCACAGGAAGCACTCGATGCACTTGCGGAACTCCTGCGAGCGCTGCACGTCGACCTGTGCCATCCGGTAGTCGCCCGGCTCGACGCCGGCCGGCGGCACGAACGCCGGGATCTCGCGGGCCTTCTCGTAGTTGAACGAGACGTCGGTGACCAGGTCCCTGACCACGGGGAACGCACGAAGGGGCGTGACCGTCACGACCTCGTCCTGCGAGAACGTGCTCATCCGCGTCATGCACAGCAGCGCGGGCCGTCCGTTGATCTCGGCACTGCACGACCCGCACTTGCCGGCCTTGCAGTTCCAGCGGACGGCGAGGTCGGGGGTCTGGGTGCCCTGCAGCCGGTGGATGATGTCGAGGACGACCTCGCCCTCGTTCACCTCGACGTCGTAGTCCTGCAGCCCGCCGGCGTCCGCGTCGCCCCGCCACACCTGGAACTTGGCCGTGTAGGTCGTCATGGCGTTCCCTCTCGCTCGGCGGTGCGGTCGGGAAGCTCGTCGTCGGTCAGGTACTTGCCCAGCTCGGAGTCCTCGAACAGCTCGAGCAGGTCGGACCGGATCGCCGGCACCGGCTGCCTGCGCAGGCTGACACCGTCGGGCCCGAGCTCGCAGACCAGGTTGATGCCGCGCCACTGCGCGTCCATCCCGGGGTGGTCCTCACGAGTGTGGCCGCCTCGGCTCTCGGTGCGCTCCAGCGCAGCCGCCGCGATGCACCGCGACACCAGGATCATGTTCTGCAGGTCGAGCGCCAGGTGCCAGCCGGGGTTGAACTGGCGGTGGCCCTCGACGACGACGCGGTCGGCTCGGCGCTCCAGCTCGTCCAGCCGCTCCAGCGCCTCGCGCACCTCTTCCTCGCGGCGGATGATGCCGACGAGGTCGTTCATCGTCTGCTGCAGGTCGGTGTGCACCGTGTACGGGTTCTCGAGGGGCGCATCCGGTGCGGCGTCCTCGCGGGGCTGGAACGGCGCGACGGCTCGCTGACACGCCCCGTCGACGTCCTCGTCCTTCACGGCCGGACGGTTCTCACCGAGACTGCGGACGTAGCCCGCCGCGCCGGCGCCGGCCCTCCGTCCGAAGACCAGGAGGTCGGAGAGCGAGTTCCCCCCGAGCCGGTTCGAGCCGTGCATCCCGCCGGCGACCTCGCCCGCCGCGTAGAGCCCGGCCACCGTGGACGCCGCGGTGTCGGCGTCGACCTCCACGCCGCCCATCACGTAGTGACAGGTGGGTCCGACCTCCATCGGCTCCGCCGTGATGTCGACGTCCGCGAGCTCCTTGAACTGGTGGTGCATCGAGGGCAGCCTGCGGACGATCTCCTCGGCGGGCAGGCGGGTGGAGACGTCGAGGAACACACCGCCGTGCGGCGATCCCCGTCCCTCCTTGACCTCGGTGTTGATCGCGCGGGCCACCTCGTCGCGCGGCAGCAGCTCAGGTGGGCGCTTGTTGTTCTCGGGGTCGGTGTACCAGCGGTCCGCCTCCTCCTCGGTGTCGGCGTACTGCGCGCGGAACACCTCGGGCACGTGCGAGAACATGAAGCGGTCGCCCTCGGAGTTGCGCAGCACGCCGCCGTCGCCTCGCACCGACTCGGTGACGAGGATCCCCTTGACGGACGGCGGCCAGACCATGCCGGTCGGGTGGAACTGGACGAACTCCATGTTGAGGAGCGTCGCCCCCGAACGGAGCGCGAGCGCGTGGCCGTCGCCCGTGTACTCCCAGGAGTTCGACGTCACCTTAAACGACTTGCCGATCCCTCCGGTGGCCAGGATCACGGCGGGAGCGTCGAAGGCCACGAACCGCCCCGACTCACGCCAGTACCCGACGGCACCCGAGATGGCGCCGGCGTCTTTGAGCAGGTCGGTGACGGTGAGCTCCGCGAAGACCCGGATGCGGGCGTCGAGGTCGCCGTGCTCGCGCAGGTCGTCCTGCTGCAGGGAGACGATCTTCTGCTGGAGGGTGCGGATGAGCTCGAGGCCCGTGCGGTCTCCGACGTGCGCCAGCCGCGCGTACTCATGCCCACCGAAGTTGCGCTGGCTGATGCGGCCGTCGGCGGTGCGGTCGAAGAGGGCCCCGTAGGTCTCCAGCTCCCAGACCCGCTGCGGTGCCTCCTGAGCGTGCAGCTCGGCCATCCGCGGGTTGTTGAGGAACTTGCCGCCCCGCATGGTGTCGCGGAAGTGGACCTTCCACCCGTCCTTCGGGTTGGAGTTGCCCATCGACGCCGCGATGCCGCCCTCCGCCATCACGGTGTGCGCCTTGCCGAACAGCGACTTGCAGATGATCGCCGTCCTCAGCCCTTGTTCTCGGGCCTCGATGGCGGCTCTCAGCCCGGCACCGCCGGCACCGATGACCAAGACGTCGTAGGTATGCCGCTCCACCTCTGTCAACCGATGAACCTCAGATCTGTGATGACGCCCGCGGCCACGAGGCCGATGTAGGCGTCGGTGACGATCAGGCTGCCGATGGTGATCCAGGCCAGCTCCATGTGCCGGCCGTTGAGCCGCGAGACCTGCTGCCAGGCCTTGTAGCGCACCGGGTGCTTCGAGAAGCTGTTGATCTTGCCCGCCACGATGTGCCGGCACGAGTGGCACGACACCGTGTAGCCCCAGAGCAGCACGACGTTGGCCACGATGATCACGTTTCCGAGCCCGAAGCCGAACCCGCTCGGTGAGTGGAACGCGAGGATCGCGTCGTACGTGTTGATCACCGAGATGACCAGCGCCGCGTAGAAGGCGTAGCGGTGCATGTTCTGGATGATCAGCGGGAACCGCGTCTCACCGGTGTAGGCACCGTGAGGTTCCGCGACCGCGCACGCCGGCGGCGACAGCCAGAAGGACCGGTAGTAGGCCTTGCGGTAGTAGTAACAGGTCAGCCGGAAGAGCAGGAGGAACGGCAGCGACAGGATCGCCAGCGGGACGAGGGGCGGGAACGCCGGCAGGAACTCGCCGAAGTGGGCCGATCCCTCGACACACGTCTCGCTCACGCACGGCGACACGAAGGGCGTCAGATAGTGGTAGTCGTCGACCCAGTAGTTCTTCTGGCTGGCGGTGCGCGCGAGGCCGTAGACGAGGAAGAACAGCAGGCCACCGACGGTCAGGGCCGGCGACACCCACCAGCGGTCGGTGCGCAGGGTGCGGCGGTCGATGCGGGCCCGGCCCGGAGCGCCGACGCCCGCCACGCCGACCGGCGCGCTGCTGTCGGTAGAGGACGTGGTCATGTGGGCTCCCGGGCTCGGCGGGTCAGCGGCGACCGGGGGCCCCGAGGCCCTCGTCGTCGGAGTCGGCCCAGAAGTCGGACGAGTAGTCGTCGTCGGAGATGTACACGACCTCGGTGTCTCCCGCAGCGCCACGGCGCGGCGCGGACTCCGCCAGCAGGTTCAGGTCGGCAGCCAGCCGAGCGACGTCGTCCTTGAGCCGGTGGACGTCGACGGTGTCGCCGTAGTCGGCGCTCAGCGAGAGCAGCGTCCGGCGTAGGTCGGCGACCAGCGAGCGGGCGTGCGCGATGTCGCTCTCTGCTGTCATGGGTTCATCCGCATCCGTCGATCCGACCCTCCTGGTCCGCCGCGTCGCGGACCGACTCGCGCAGTCTGCCGAGACCCTGGGGCCAGGACAAGCCTGGCGCGCGTGATGTGTCGCTGATAGGAGCAGTTGTACACAGGGGAGGATCCGCGGCGGACGGAGGGGGCCCACAGCGATCCCGTCCTCGCAGTGTGGGGCCCACAACCCACTCGCGGCGGCGCTGAACCTGACACCGAGAATGAACGCCGTGCTCGCTGGCGCTCAGCCGACCCATGCACGGGCAGTGGCCAGCGCTGTGCGCGCCTGCTCCAGCTGCTCGGCCACCCGTACCGGCGCGGTACCCCCGACGGCGTCGCGGCTGGCGAGCGAGCCCTCGACCGTCAGGACCTCGCGCACGGCCGGCGTGAGCGCCGGGTCGATCGCGGCGAGGTCGTGATCGGAGAGGTCCCACAGCTCGATGCCGCGCTCCTCGCACACGCGTACGCAGGCGCCGGCGACCTCGTGGGCGACCCGGAACGGCGTGCCCTCGCGCACCAGCCACTCGGCGACGTCGGTCGCGAGCGCGAAGCCCTGCGGTGCCAGCTCGGCCATCCGATCGGTGTGGAAGGTCAGGGTCGCCACCATGCCGGCCACCGCGGGGAGCAGGACCTCGAGGGTGTCGACGGCGTCGAACACCGGCTCCTTGTCCTCCTGCAGGTCGCGGTTGTACGCGAGCGGCAGCCCTTTCAGCGTGGCGAGCAGCCCGGTCAGGTCACCGATCAGTCGACCGGCCTTGCCACGCGCGAGCTCGGCGACGTCGGGGTTCTTCTTCTGCGGCATGATCGACGACCCCGTGGAGAAGGCGTCGTCGAGGGTGACGAACGAGAACTCCTTGGTGGCCCAGACGATCACCTCCTCGCTGATGCGCGACAGGTCGACACCGACCATCGCGGCGACGAACGCGAACTCGGCCACCACGTCGCGGGCCGCCGTCCCGTCGATCGAGTTCTGGACGGGTCCGTCGAATCCGAGGTCGGACGCGACTGCGGCGGGGTCCAGCCCCAGCGACGAGCCGGCCAGCGCCCCTGACCCGTACGGCGACAGTGCTGCCCTGACGTCCCAGTCGCGGAGGCGGTCGACGTCGCGCAGCAGCGGCCAGGCGTGCGCCAGCAGGTGGTGGGCGAGCAGCACCGGCTGGGCGTGCTGGAGGTGGGTGCGCCCGGGCATCGGCGCATCGGGGTGCGCGGCGGCCTGCTCGACCAGGGCCTCAACGACGTCCAGGACTCCCCCGGCGACGCGACGGGCGTTCTCGCGCAGGTACATCCGCACCAGCGTGGCGATCTGGTCGTTGCGGGAGCGGCCGGCGCGCAACCGTCCGCCGAGGTCGGCGCCCGCGCGCTCGACGAGCCCCCGCTCGAGAGCGGAGTGCACGTCCTCGTCGGACTCGGCCGGCACGAAAGCGCCGGACGCCACGTCGCCGTCCAGCCGGTCGAGCGCGTCGAGCATCCCGGCCCGGGCGTCGTCGTCGAGCAGGCCCGCGGAGTGCAGCACGCGGGCGTGCGCCCGCGACCCCTCGATGTCGTGGCGGGCCAGCCGCCAGTCGAAGTGGGTGCTCTTGGACAGGGCGGCGAGCGCGTCGGCCGGGCCGCCGCTGAAGCGGCCGCCCCAGAGCGCGCCGGACGGCGTCGTGCGTTCGGCCCTCGGGCCCATCAGTCCGTCCCGACTTCCATCGCCGCGTTCTCGAGGGCCAGCTCCTCGTCACCGAGCACCGCCGGGTTCGCGGTGATCCGGTCGGCGCCGCCAGCGGGGAGGGCGCCGAAGAGCGTGCCGTGCTCGACGAGGACGTGGCCCTGGTCCAGTGGCTGGTCGGCGTAGAGCTCGAGGAGGGCGCGCGAGTCGGCGATGTCGAGGTTGCGCATGGTCAGCTGCCCGATGCGGTCGGTAGGGCCGAACGCCGCGCTCTCGGTGCGCTCCATCGAGAGCTTGTCGGGGTGGTAGGAGAAGGCCGGTCCGTCGGTGCGCAGGACCGTGTAGTCCTCGCCGCGGCGCAGCCGCAGGGTGACCTCGCCGGTGACGACCGACGCGATCCAGCGCTGGATGGACTCACGCAGCATCAGCGACTGCGGGTCGAGCCACCGGCCCTCGTACAGCAGCCGGCCGAGCCGACGACCCTGCGCGTGGTAGCTCGCGATCGTGTCCTCGTTGTGGACGGCGTTCAGAAGCCGCTCGTAGCAAGCCCACAGCAGGGCCATGCCCGGCGCTTCGTAGACGCCCCGCGACTTGGCCTCGATGATCCGGTTCTCGATCTGGTCGGACATGCCGAGGCCGTGCCGTCCGCCGATCGTGTTCGCGGCGTGCACGAGGGCTACGTCGTCGGGGTAGGTGGTGCCGTTGATCGCGACGGGGCGTCCGCGCTCGAAGCGCACGGTCACGTCCTCGGTCTCGATCGCGACGTCCGGGTCCCAGAACCGCACGCCCATGATCGGGTCGACGATCTCGAGCGACACGTCGAGGTGCTCGAGGGTCTTCGCCTCGTGGGTGGCGCCCCAGATGTTCGCGTCGGTGGAGTACGCCTTCTCAGCGCTGTCGCGATAGGGCAGCTCGCGCTGGGTCAGCCACCCGCTCATCTCGGACCGGCCGCCCAGCTCGGTGACGAAGTCGCGGTCGAGCCACGGCTTGTAGATGCGCAGGTTCGGATTGGCGAGCAGTCCGTAGCGGTAGAAGCGCTCGATGTCGTTGCCCTTGAAGGTCGAGCCGTCACCCCAGATGTCCACGCCGTCCTCGTGCATGGCACGCACCAGCAGCGTGCCGGTGACCGCCCGCCCAAGTGGCGTGGTGTTGAAGTAGGTGCGGCTGCCGGACCGGATGTGGAAGGCGCCGCAGGTCATGGCGGCCAGCCCCTCCTCGACGAGGGCCTGCTTGCAGTCGACGGCCCGCGCGAGCTCGGCACCGTACTGCATCGCCCTCCCTGGGATGGCGTCGATGTCGGGCTCGTCGTACTGGCCGATGTCAGCGGTGTAGGTGCAGGGGACGGCGCCCTTCTCGCGCATCCACGCCACGGCGACGGACGTGTCCAGACCGCCTGAGAAGGCGATGCCCACGCGCTCACCGACCGGCAGTGACGTCAGGACCTTGCTCACTGGTGCTCCTTCAGGTTTTGCATCGCGGGGTGCTCGTGCAGGTCGTGGTTCAGGCCTCGTCGCGGCCGGCGGCCAGCGCGAGGAAACGGTGGGCGAGAGCGGGACCGCCCCGTGGGTCGCGAGCGATGACGACGACGGTGTCGTCGCCCGCGATGGTGCCCAGCACCGGCGGCAGCACCGACTGGTCGACGGCGGAGGCCAGGAACTGCGCGGCGCCGGGAGGTGTGCGCAGCACCACGAGGTTGGCGGACGCCTCGGCGGTGACCAGCAGCTCCTCGCACAGCCGTCCGAGGCGGGCGTCGAGCTGTTCTGAGGGAACGGCCGCACGCGGGGTGCGGTCGACCCCGGCCGCGGGGACGGCGTACACCAGCGAACCCCCGGCTGCGCGGACCTTGCTGGCCCCGATCTCGACCAGGTCGCGCGACAGGGTGGCTTGGGTGACTTCGACGCCGTCGCGGGCGAGCAAGCTCGCGAGCTCGGGCTGGGAGTGGACGGAGTGCCGCGCCAGGATGTCCGCGATGCGGGCGTGCCTGGCGGTCTTCGTCGCGGGGATGGCTGTCACGCGTGCGCCAGAAGCCATGTGAGCAGCGCCTTCTGGGCGTGCAGGCGGTTCTCCGCCTGGTCCCACACGACGGACGCGGGCCCGTCGATCACGTCAGCGGAGATCTCCAGACCGCGGTAGGCGGGCAGGCAGTGCAGCACGATCGCGCCGTCGGCGGCGCGTGCCAGTGCCTGCGAGTCGACGGCGAACGAAGCGAACGGGCTGGAACCTCCTGAGCGCGACTCCTTCTCGCTCTCCTGCCCCATCGAGACCCAGGTGTCTGTCGCGAGCACGTCGGCGCCGTCGGCAGCAGCTGCAGGGTCGCTGGTCACGGTCACCGAACCACCCGTGGAGGCGGCGATGCGTTCGGCGTCGGCGACCACCGCGGCGTCGGGCAGGTGGCTGGCGGGCGTCCCGATGCGCACGTGCATGCCGGCGGTCGCGCCACCCAGGGCGTAGGAGTGCGCCATGTTGTTGGCGCCGTCGCCCAGGTAGGCGAGGGTCAGGCCGGCCACGGACCCGGTGGCGCGGTCGCCCTTGTGCTCCGCGACCGTCTGAAGGTCGGCAAGGATCTGGCACGGGTGGAACATGTCGGTGAGGGCGTTGACGACGGGAACGGCACTGACAGAGGCCATCTCGTCGATGCGGGACTGCTCGAACGTGCGCCAGACGATCGCTCTGACCTGACGGTCGAGCACGCGCGTGGTGTCGGCGACCGGCTCACCGCGGCCGAGCTGGCTGCTCTGCGCGTCGATGACGAGCGGGTAGCCGCCCAGCTCTGCGATGCCGACGCTGAAGGAGACACGCGTGCGCGTGGAGGGCTTGTCGAAGATGACGGCTACGGCCTGCGGCCCCTCGAGCGGCCGCAGCGAGAGTCGGTCGGCCTTGGCCCTCACGGCGAGCGCCAGCACCTCGGCCTGCTCGCTGGGGCTGAGGTCGTCGTCGCGCAGGAAGTGCCGGGTCATTCGGGGGCTCCTTGGCTCGTCGCGGCGGCGCAGAGGGCGGGCAGTGCGGCGGTGAACTCTGCCGCCTGCGCCGCCGTCAGGACCAGAGGCGGCGCGAGCCGGATCGTGTCAGGGGCGACCGCGTTGACGACGAAGCCGGCGTCGAGGGCTGAAGCCGCGAGTCCGGCGGCCACGGGACGGTGCAGGCCGATCCCGAGGAGCAACCCCTCGCCGCGCACCTCGCGGACGAGCGGGTCGGCGCCGACGAGGTCGGCGCGCCAGGCCGCGCCGAGCGTGCGAGCGTGCTCGAGCAGCCCGTCGCGCTCGATGACGTGCAGGGTGGCCAGGGCCGCTGCGCAGGCCACGGGGTTGCCGCCGAACGTCGTGCCGTGCTGACCCGGGCCGAGCAGTCCCCCGGGTCCCGCGCCGAGCCCGATGACGGCACCGACGGGAAAGCCGCCTCCGAGGCCCTTGGCGACGGTCACGACGTCGGGCAGGAGCCCGTCCCCACCGAGGTGCGGGTGCTGGTGCGCGAACCACTCACCGGTGCGGCCGACTCCGGTCTGCACTTCGTCGAGTACGAGGAGAGCCCCTGCGGCCGAGGTGATCTCACGTGCCGCCGCCAGGTAGCCAGGCGGCGCCGGCCGGACACCCGCCTCGCCCTGCACCGGCTCGAGCACGACCGCCGCGACGCTGTCGTCGACCGCGGCGGCGAGCGCGTCGACGTTGCCGAACGGCACGTGTTCCACGCCACCGGGCAGCGGCTCGAACGGCTCGCGGTACGCGGCCTTGTGGGTCAGAGACAGCGCGCCCATCGTGCGGCCGTGGAAGGCTCCCTCGGCCGCGATGATGCGCGTCCTTCCCGTGCGGCGGGTCATCTTGACCGCGGCCTCGACGGCCTCAGCGCCCGAGTTGCAGAGGAACACACGTGAACCCTCGGGGGCAGCGAGCAGGTGCAGCAACCGCTCGGCGAGGGCCACCTGGGGCCCGGTCGCGAAGAAGTTGGAGACGTGGCCGAGGGTCGCCATCTGCGCGCTGACCGCTCCGACGAGCGTCGGGTGGGCGTGGCCGAGGGCGTTCACAGCGATGCCTGCCAGCAGGTCGAGGTAGCGCCTGCCGTCGGCGTCGAAGACCTCACACCCGTTGCCGCGCACCAGAACTCGCGACGGGGTGCCGAAGGTGTTCATGATCGACCCGGTGTACCGGGCCAGGATGTCAACGGTCTGCCCGTCGGGCGCGGGAACCCCTGCTGTGGTGTTGACCTCGTTCACGGGACCACCATCGTTCCGGTGCCCTCGCTGGTCAGCATCTCCAGCAGCAGCGCGTGCGGCAGCCGTCCGTCGACCACCGTGGCGCGGCGCACGCCACCCCGGACGGCGCGGAGGCAGGCGTTCATCTTGGGCAGCATCCCGGAGTCGATCTGCGGCAGCACGCTCTCGAGCTCGTCGGCCCCGATCTGCTGGACCAGCGAGGAGCGGTCGGGCCACGAGCTGTACAGCCCCTCCACATCGGTGAGGACGACGAGCTTCACGGCTCCGAGTGCCACGGCCAGGGCGGCGGCGGCGGTGTCGGCGTTGACGTTGAGCACCTGGCCGGCGGGATCGGGAGCGACCGTGGACACGACGGGGATCCGCCCGTTCGCGACGAGGTCGAGCACCGCGGCCGGGTCGACCTGGACGACGTCGCCGACCAGGCCGACGTCGATGGGCTCGCCGTCGACGATCGGGTACGTGCGCTCCGCCCTGAGCAGTCCGGCGTCCTCGCCCGACAGCCCGACGGCGTGCGGGCCGTGCTCGTTGATCAGCCCGACGAGCTCGCGCCCGACCTGGCCCACCAGCACCATCCGTACGACGTCGACCGTCTCGGGAGTGGTGACGCGAAGGCCTGCACGGAACTCGCTCTCGATGCCGAGCCGGCCTAGCATGGAGGTCACCTGGGGGCCGCCACCGTGGACGACGACCGCCCGGATGCCGACGTAGCGCAGCAGCACCATGTCTTCGGCGAAGGCCCTTTTGAGCCCCTCGTCGACCATCGCGTTGCCGCCGTACTTGATCACCACCGTCTGGCCGTGGAACTCCTTGAGCCACGGCAGCGCGTCGGTGAGCACGGCGGCCCGGCGGGCGTCGCGGTCGGGGTCGTCGGGGCGCATCACCCGCGTGGTGCCCCATCTCGGGGCGGGCTGCTGGTCGTTCGTGTCGGCGGTCATGTCGAGTACGCGCTGTTCTCGTGGACGTAGGCGTGCGTCAGGTCGTTGGTCCAGACAGTTGCCTGGTGGCCGCCCGACTTGAGGTCGACGGTCACCTGCACGTCGCGGCCGGAGAGGTCGACGGCGGCGGGGTCGTCGGCGGGCTCCGAGCTGCGGCACACCCAGACCCCGTTGACCGCGACGTCGAGGTCGAGCGGGTCGAACGCGGCGTCCGTCGTGCCGACGGCCGCGAGGATGCGGCCCCAGTTCGGGTCACGACCGAAGACCGCCGCCTTGAACAGGTTGCTGCGGGCGATCGCCCGTCCGACGGTCACCGCGTCGGCCTCTGCGGCCGCGCCGCGCACCTCGATCGCGATGTCGTGCTCGGCACCTTCGGCGTCGCGCACCAGCTGCTGGGCGAGGTCGTGGCACACGACCCTCACGGCCTCCGCGAACTCAGCCGGCTCGGGGACGGTGCCCGACGCGCCGCCCGCCATCAGCACCACGGTGTCGTTGGTCGACTGGCAGCCGTCGGAGTCGACGCGGTCGAACGTGACGGCCGTGGCGGCCCGCAGCGCCGCGTCGCACCCCGCCGCGTCGACGTCGGCGTCGGTCGTGAGGACGACCAGCATCGTCGCGAGCGCGGGTGCCAGCATGCCCGCGCCCTTGGCCATCCCGCCGACGGTGAAGCCGTCGCCCCGCACCACCGCCTGCTTGGGAACGGTGTCCGTCGTCATGATCGCCGTGGCGGCCGCGTCGCCTCCGTCCGGCGAGAGTGTCTGGTGCGCAGCGCGAACGCCGGCCAGCAGCCGCTGGCGCGAGAAGGCCACGCCGATCAGCCCGGTGGAGCACACCACGACGTCGCCGGCGCCGACACCCGCGAGCTCACCCACCAGCTCGGCGGTGGCATGTGTCGTGGCGAACCCGTCCGCCCCGGTGTAGCAGTTCGCCCCACCCGAGTTGAGCACCACGGCCCGCACGGCTCCGTCGGCGCTGGCCTGCTCGCTCCACAGCACCGGGGCGGCCTTGCACCGGTTCGACGTGTAGACGGCGGCGGCCGCGGCCCTTGGGCCGGTGCCGACGACGAGGGCGACGTCGGGCCGACCACTGGGCTTGAGGCCGGCGGTCACACCCGATGCGACGAAACCCGTTGCGGCAGTGACACTCATGCCGCCACGACCTCGTGACCGGCAGCCGCCCAGAGCGCGGTGGCCTCCGCCCCGGACTGCGCTGCGACCAGGATCCAATCGGTGTCGAAGGTCGACAGGGTGAAGACGCTGACTGCACCGTCGGCCAGAGGCGTCAGGAGGCGCGACAGCACCCCGGTCAGCGAGAAGTGCAGGGGTCCGGCCACCTCGAACGCGGTGAAAGGCCCCGCGACCACGCCCGGCAGGGGGTCGGGCACCTGGCTGGTCGGGCACACGACGCTGGTCTCGCTCTGCGTCCAGGTGACCGAGCCGAGCGGCGGTCCCACGGCCCAGTCGGGCACCGCACTGCCGGCGGCGAGTCGCACGACCGACACCGGCTCGGGGTGGGCCTTCAGTGTCCAGCCGGCGTTCACGGCTCGTACCTCGCCATGAAGCCCGCCCTCTGCCCACTGGTTCGCTCGCTCCGCTCGCTCACGGGGCCAGCCCCACGGTCGACAGCCCCGTGCTCTCTCCGAAGCCGAGTGCCAGGTTCATGCACTGGACAGCCGCGCCAGCGGTGCCCTTCGTGAGGTTGTCGACGGCCGCGACGACGACCACCCGGCCGACTCTCTCGTCGACTGCCACCTGCAGCAGAACGGTGTTGGCGCCGAGGGTGTCGGCCGTGCGCGGCCACTGCCCCGCAGGCAGCACGTGCACGAAGGGCTCGTCGGCGTATGCCGCCTGCCACGCCTCGCGGACTGCGTCGCCCGTGCCGGGGTCGGCGGCGTCGAGCCCTGGTGCGAGCCGCGCCGTGCACGTCGCCAGGATGCCGCGTGCCATTGGGGCGAGAGTCGGGGTGAACGAGACCTTGACATCCGAACCCGCTGCGAGAGAGAGGTTCTGATCGATCTCGGGCGTGTGCCGGTGGACACCACCAACGCCGTAGGGCGACATCGAACCCATCACCTCGGAACCCGCCAGGTGAGCGGCGTTCGAGCGCCCTGCGCCCGACGTACCGGACGCGGCGACCACCACGATGTCGTCGTGCGCCACGACACCGGCTGCCAGCCCGGGTGCGAGGGCGAGGCTGACGACGGTCGGGTAGCACCCGGGCACGGCCACCCGGCGCGCGCCGGACAGCTTGTCGCGCTGACGCGAGCCGTCGGCATGCACCAGCTCGGGCAGCCCGTACGGCCAGCTGCCGAGGTGGGGTCCGTCGTAGAAGGACGTCCAGGCCGACTCGTCGACGAGGCGATGGTCGGCGGAGACGTCGATCACCAGGGTTTCGTCAGGTAGGGCGTCGGACACGGGCCCGCCGGTGGCGTGGGGCAGCGCGAGCACGACGACGTCGTGGCCGGCCAGTCGCTCGACCTCGGTGGGCTCCAGCACGCGGTCGGCCAGCGGAACGATCTGCGGGTGGTGCTGGGCCAGAAGGGAGCCGGCCGACGAGTGCGCCGTCAGAGTTCCGATCCGCACCTCTGGGTGCCCGTGCAGCAGCCGCAGGAGCTCTCCGCCCGCGTAGCCACTTGCGCCTGCCACCGCCACCGTCACCATGTGCATGATCATACATGAGAACGAATGGTCATGCGGTCAGGTGGTCGCCAGTGGGTCCTCCGGTCCGTAGGGGACGACGGTGAGGGTGCGCGCGCTGTCGTCGAGTCCGGCACGGCCGGCGGCGGTCAACGAGTCGACCGTGTCCACGCCGGCGCGCAGGAAGCGTCCGGACCACGCGTCGAGGCTCCCCCGTGCCACCGCCACCACGAGGTCGACGATGGCCTCGGTCGGGGTCCACTCCGAGCGGCCGGTGTGCGTTGCCATCGCCGCGGTCATCTCGGTGGCGACGACGCCGGGCGAGATCTCGAACGCCCGCAGGCCCAGGTCGTGCCCGGCCAGGTGGAGGTGACCGCTGAGCCGCATCAGCCCGGTCTTGGCCGCGCAGTACGCGGTGTACTCGGTGCGGGCGGCCGTCCCGGCTCCCGAGCTGAGGTCGACCACACGGCCGAGGCCGCGCTCCACCATTCCCGGCACCACCGCGCGGACGGCGTACATCGGGCCAAGGAGGTCGGCCTCGACGACCTGGCGCCAGACAGCTGGATCCTCCTGCCAGACAGGCTGTTCGGTCGGCTCGATCACTCCGGCGTTGTTGACGAGCAGGTCGATCGGGCCGACTTCCGCCTCGGCCCGCTCGACCGCGCGCAGCACCTGGGCCGGGTCAGTGATGTCGGCGGTCACGGCGCCTGCGCGGGCGCCGAGGGACCGCAGCCGGCCGGCCACGCCTTCGAGACGCTCGGTAGAGCGACCCAGCACGGCCACGTCGAGTCCTGCAGCAGCGAGCCCGAGCGCGAGGGCCTCGCCGATGCCCCGCGAGCCGCCGGTCACGAGGGCGGTGCGGCACGGCGCCTGTTCCGGCAAGAGCTCAGACCCCGCGCAGGACCGCGCCGAACCGGTCGACCGCAGCCTCGACGACCGCCCTTCGGACCGTGGCCGACTCGTCGGCGGTCAGGGTGCGGTCCGGGGCCCTCATGCGGAGCGCGAACGCGAGCGACCGGTGGCCTGCCGGCACCTGCTCGCCGGAGTAGACGTCGAACAGGCGCACGTCCTCGAGCAGGTCGCCACCGGCCGCGCGCAGCACCTGCTCGACCTCGCCGGCCGGCACGGAGTCCGGCACCACCAGGGCGACGTCCTCCTTCACGACGGGGTACGTGCTGATCTGCTGCACCTGAACGGGCCCGGCGGCGGACGCGGCGGCCAGCAGGATCCCAAGGTCCATCTCGAAGGCGACCGTCCGAGCCGGGAGGCCGGCTCGCTCGCACACCGCCGGGTGCAGCTCGCCGGCGTGGCCGACCAGCGTGCCGTCGGGCAGCCGCAGCACAGCGCAGCGTCCGGGGTGCCAGGGCTCGTGGGTGTCGGCGGCCACGACGAGGTCGACGCCCAGCTCGTCGGCGACCGTGCGGGCCGCCTGGACCGCGTCGGCGTGGTCCGCGACGCGCCCGGGTCCCCACCAGCCCACCGGGTCGAAGCGTCCTGCAGCCAGCCCGGCGACCCTGAGCGGCTGCGGCGGCACGGCTGCCCGCTGGCGGTCGAGGTCGTCGTCGGACGGACGCTCCTGGACGGTGAGCCGGGCCGCGTCGCCCACCTCCGGCGACCGGGTCGGGCGCGTCACAGTGCCGACCTCGTAGACGGCGAGGTCGGTCGCACCCCGAGAGACGTTGCGGCGCAACACCTCGAGCATGCTCTGCAGCAGCGACGTGCGCAGGTGGGGCGCTTCCTCCGACAGGGGGTTCGCCAGCCGCACCATGACCCGCCGCGGGTCGTCGTCGGGCAGGCCCAGCACGTCGTTCACCTCGTCCGACACGAACGGGTAGCTCAGCACCTCGACCCAGCCGGCCTCCGACAACGCCCGCGACACGCTGCGGCGGCGGCGTTGCTGGTCGGTGAAACCCCGTCCGCCCGGAGCACGAGGAAGCACCGACGGGATCGCGCCGTACCCCTCCAGGCGCGCCACCTCCTCGACGAGGTCGGCCCCGACACGGAGGTCCGGTCGCCACGTCGGCGGCCAGACGGTCAGCACGCTCTGAGGCTCCAGAGGGCCGTCATGCTCGACGCGACAGCCGATCTCGCTCAGCCGGCCGACCACCGTCGGCGCGTCGTAGCCCACCCCGACCAGCCGGGCCGGCAGGTCCGCCGGCATCTCGACAGAGCCAGGTGGACGGGTCTCGTCGAGGTCGGTGACCCGCTCGTCGGAGGTGCCCCCGCCGAGCTCGACCAGCAGCCGGACCACCCACTCGGCGGCCGCGTCCGACACCCGGGGGTCGACGCCGCGCTCGAACCGCTTACTGGCCTCGCTCGGCAGACGGTGCCGACGGGCGGTGCGCGCCACCGAGATCGGGTCGAAGTGGGCCGCCTCGACCAGCACGTCGGTCGTCGACGCGCTCACCTCGGTGGTGGCTCCGCCCATCACGCCGGCCAGCCCGATCACGCGCTCGCCCGTGCCGTCCTCGGGGCCATCGGTGATGAGCAGGTCCTCCGCGTGGAGGTCGCGCCGCACGCCGTCGAGCGTGACCAGCTGCTCACCTGCGCCGGCCCGGCGGACGGTGATCGCCTCACCGAGGGTGGCCAGGTCGTACGCGTGGAGCGGCTGCCCGAGACCCAGCATCACGTAGTTGGTGACGTCGACGGCGAGCGAGATCGGACGCATCCCCGACTGCTGCAGACGGCGCTGCATCCAGAACGGCGTCGGCGCCGTCGGGTCCACCCCGCGCACGATGCGGGCGACGAACCGGTCGCACCCGATCGCACCCTCGATCGGTGCCGTGTCGTCCACCCGCACCGGGTAGCCGGCAACCGTCGGCGCAGCATCGACGGACGGGCGGCGGTAGAGATCCGCGGGGTCGCGGTACCGGTCGGTGCGACCGGTCGCGTGCGCGTACTCGCGTGCGATGCCGCGCATGCTGAAGCAGTAGCCGCGGTCCGGTGTCACGTTGACCTCGATGGTGGCCTCGTCGAGGCGCAGCAGCCCGATCGCGTCGGTGCCCGGCTCCGCCTGCAGCCCGAGCGTCGACAGCACGATGATGCCCGTGTGGTCGTCGCCGAGGCCCAGCTCCTTCGCCGAGCAGACCATGCCGTCGGAGACGTGGCCGTAGGTGCGGCGGGCAGCGATCTCGAACCCACCTGGCAGGACGGCTCCCGGCAGGGCCACCACGACGAGGTCGCCAACGCTGATGTTCGGTGCCCCGCAGACGATTCCACGCGGACCGCCACCCTCGGCGGCATGGTGTGCACCGACGTCGACGGAGCACCAGCGGATCGTCTTGCCGTTCTTGTGGGACTCGACCTCGACGGACAGCACGTGGCCGACCACGAGCGGGCCCGTCAGGTCGCCGGTGTCGAGTCCCTCCTCCTCGAGGCCGACCGACACCAGTTCGGCGGCGACCTTCTCGGCGGTGATCCCGTCCGGCAGCTCGATCATGTCGGCCAGCCACCCCAGCGGGACGCGCATCAGGCCTCCATCCCCAGTGAGGTGCTGAACCGCACGTCGCCCTCGACCATCTCGCGCATGTCCTCCACGCCGTTGCGGAACATCAGCGTGCGCTCGACCCCCATCCCGAACGCGAAGCCGGAGTAGACGTCCGGGTCGACACCGCAGGCGCGCAGGACTGCCGGGTTGACCATGCCGCAGCCTCCCCACTCGATCCAGCCCGTCCCCCCGCACGTGCGGCAGGCCGTGTCGTCGCCGCGGCAGACGAAGCAGCGCAGGTCCATCTCGGCGCTCGGCTCGGTGAACGGGAAGAACGACGGGCGCAGCCGGGTGGTGATGCCCTCACCCAGCACGGCCTCGGCGAAGTGGTCGAGGGTGCCTTTCAGATTGGCCATCGTCAGGCCCTTGTCGACCGCGAGGCCCTCGATCTGGTGGAAGACGGGCGTGTGGGTCGCGTCGAGCTCGTCGGTGCGGAACGTCTTGCCGGGACAGATCACGTAGACAGGCAGGTCGCGTTCGAGCAGCGTGCGGGCCTGCACCGGGGACGTGTGCGTTCGCATCACGAGGCCGGAGCCCACCGGGTCGACGAAGAACGTGTCCTGCATCTGCCGCGCAGGATGGTCGGGCGTGAAGTTCAGCGCGTCGAAGTTGAACCACTCGGTCTCCACCTCGGGCCCTTCGGCGATCTCCCACCCGATGGCGGTGAAGATCTCGCCGATCCGCTCCATCAGCACCGGCAGGGGGTGTCGCGCGCCACGCTGACGGCGACCGGTCGGCAGGGTGACGTCGACGGTCTCCTCGACCAGCACTCGCGCGTCGCGCTCGGCCTCCAGCACCGCCTGGCGCTCGGCGATGGCCGCGCGCAGCCGTCCGCGGGCCTGGCCAACGCGCTGGCCTGCCTCGGCGCGGGCCGCAGGCGGTAGCGCGCCGATCTCCCTGTTGGCCAGGGCGAGTGGGCTGCGCTCCTCGGCGTGGGCGAGCCGCGCCGACTTCAGCTCGTCGAGCGAGGCGGCGGAGGCGACTGCGGCGAGCGCCTCGTCGAGGGCGGCCGACACGGCCTCAGGTGCCAGTGCCGCGACCTCGACAGGGTCGTACTGGGAGTTCGGAGCGGACATGGGTCGACAGTCTAGGAGTCAGCATCAACCCAGCATTAACGCGGATCAAGACAGGTGGTCGGGCGCCCCCGCGGGCAACGTGAAGCGGAACGCCGCCCCGCCGTGCTCGGAGCGTCCGACGCTCATCCGTCCGTCATGAGCCTCGACGAGGCCCCGCACGACGTACAGCCCGAGGCCGGTTCCGCCGCGACGCGCCCCACGCCAGAACTTGGTGAACACCAGACCGAGGTGCTCGGCCGGGATGCCCTCGCCCTCGTCCTCGACGACGACCTCGACGCCGGTGTGGTCGCCTTCGGCGTCGGGGCGGACGGAGACGTGGACACGGCCCTCACCGTGTCGCAGCGCGTTCTCGATCAGGTTGCCGAGGATCTGCTCCAGCCGGTCGGGATCGGCCCAGATCTCCGGCAGGTCGTCGTGGACCTCGATCCGGAACTGGGCCGCGTCCGTCCCTGCAGCGACGCGGCGCTGGAGCTGGCCGACCACGACCTCGCCCACGTCGACCACCTGGCGGCGCACCTGCAGCCGTCCGGCGTCGATGCGCGAGATGTCCAGCAGCTCGGTGATGAGGCGGGTGATGCGGTCGGCGTCCGCCTCCACCGTCGTCAGCATCAGCCGCTTCTGGTCGTCCGTGAAGCGGTCCCACCGCCGCAGGAGGGTGGACGTGAACCCCTTCACCGACGTGAGCGGCGAGCGCAGCTCGTGGGCCACCGTCGAGATCAGGCCCGCGTGGTCGGTCTCGGCGCGGCGGCGTGACTCGGTGTCGCGGAGCGCCAGCACCAGGCGCGTGACGGGGCCGAGTCGCGTCTCCCGCACGTAGCGGGCCGTGACCAGGAGCTCGCGCCCACCGGGAAGCAGGAGCAGCCGCTCGCGGTGGCCGGTGCGGATCGCCAGCCCCGACCACGGGTCGGCGAAGTCCCACCACCGGCGTCCGTTCGTGTCCTGCAGGGGCAGCGCGGTGCGAATGTCGCGGCCCAGCAAGCCGTCGGCAGAAACTCCGATGCAGCGCGCCGCCGCGGCGTTGACCGAGAGGATCAGGCCGGAGCCATCCGTGACGACCAGCCCGTCGGGCAGGTCGTCAAGCCGAACCTCTGGAAACGCCCGGTCCCCGTCCGCCGAGCTGTCCATCCCCGCAGGGTAGCCTCGCGGCGCGAACGAGCCCGGTTGTAGGGCTGTTGGCGGGCGGGGCAGTTGGCGGACGGCGAAGGCAGGGGATCGTGAGGACGGGGGACGTCGTGCAGGTGAGCGCGACGGTTAACGGTGTGAGCCAGGCGATGAGAGGCTTGCTGGCGCTGCCGTTCTGCACTGCCCACCCGCGTCGGTCTCGTCGTGACTGCGGTCGTGCTCCTCGTGGTGCTGGTCGGAACCGCCTGGGTCCTGCTGAACCTCAGATGGGACCAGACCTATCCGGTCTACGAGCCCGAGTGGGTCGTGCGCGCGTTGCCCGCTGTGGGAGTGATGCTCGCCCTCAGCGCCACCGCGACCTGGTGGATCCTCATCCCGACGCTTGTGCGGATCGCCGAGGACGAGGCCCCGTTGACGACCCAACCGGTCGCGCTGGCGTGTGCCGTGCTGACCGTTGTGACCATCGCCTTGCTGGCACCGGGCGCGCGCGACGCGACCCCGCGCCGGACCCGGTGACGGGAGACGCTGAGCCCGACGACCTGCGGTGCGAGATCCACCGCCTGCGCGTGGAGCGGGCCGAGCTGATGATGCTGGTGGTCGTCGTGCCCGCGGGCCTGGCGCTGGTGCTGCCGATGGTCACCCTCGAGCTCGACGCCCGCCAAACAGCCACACCGTGCTCTTGCTACCCACGCTTCAGCCGCCGATCTGTGTGGGCTGGCTGAGCACCCCACGGCGGAGGTGTGGGTGAGGGGAGCAAGGGGTTAGGGGCTGGGCATTCTGCGGGCGGCGCGGGCCGTGGCGTACAGGCAGATGCTGGCCGCGCTCGCCAGGTTGAGGCTCTCGGCGCTCCCGTAGATCGGTACACGGACGGCAGCGTCGGCCAGTGCGCGGTCGTCCGGAGTCAGCCCCCAGGCCTCGTTGCCGAACACCCAGGCGACGGGCCCCGGCAGCGGCCCCTCGCCGCGCTCCGCCTGGTCGAGCAGGGCATCGAGGTCGGTGTCGCCGGCGCCGTCGGCAGCCAGCACCGCAGAGCCCGCCGCCGACAGTCCGCGCACCGCGTCATCGAGTGTCACGCCCGTCACCACGTCGAGGTGGAACAGGCTGCCCGCCGTGGCACGAACGCACTTCGGGCTGTGGACGTCGACGCTGGCCTCCGTGAGCATGACCGCGTCGGCCCCCGCCGCGTCGGCGGTGCGCAGAACGGTGCCGGCGTTGCCCGGGTCACGCACGTGCGCGAGCACCGCCACCAGCCGCGGTCGGCGCGCCAGCACCTGCTCCAGCGGCTGGTCAACGGGTCGGCAGACCGCCAGCCAGCCCTGCGGCGTGACCGTGTCGGCCATCGCACCGAGCACCTCGTCGGTGCACCACCGGACCGTCACGCCCTGAGTCGTTGCCGCAGCGACGATCTCGGGTTGCCGCGCGGCTGCCTCCTCGGTGGCGTACAGGTCGGTCACCGCACCGGCGGGGACCGCCTCACGCACGGCCTGCGGTCCCTCCGCGAGGAACCGGCCGGCCCGCGCACGCGCCGAGCGCCCGGACAGGCGGGCGACCGTCCGCACCCGCTCACTGCGGGGGTTGGACAGCACCTCTGTCACGGGCGCTCGGTGCTGCTCGGTGCTGGTCGTGGTGAGCTTCAGCTGGATGCCGGCGGGGAGCCGCGGTCAGGCCGCGGAGCCCTCGGCCTTCGCCGGGAGTGCCGCCTGCGCGGTCTTCACCAGGGTGGCGAAGGCGGCTGCGTCGTTGACGGCCAGCTCGGCGAGCATGCGCCGGTCGACCTCGATGCCGGCCAGGCCGAGGCCCTGGATGAAGCGGTTGTAGGTCATCCCGTTGGCGCGGGCAGCGGCGTTGATGCGCTGGATCCAGAGCCGGCGGAAGTCTCCCTTGCGCGCCTTGCGGTCGCGGTAGGAGTAGACGAGGGAGTGGGTGACCTGCTCCTTCGCCTTTCGGTACAAGCGGGACCGCTGTCCGCGGTAGCCGCTGGCGCGCTCGAGAGTCTCCCGGCGCTTCTTGTGGGCGTTGACCGCCCTCTTCACGCGTGCCACGTGGTGCTCCTCAGGTCGTGCTCGTCGGTGGTCGGCGGCCTGACCCAGCCAGGGGCTGGACCGTCGCCGACCGGGGTCGGGTCAGCTCACTTGCCGAGGAGCCTCTTCAGCTTCTTGACGTCGGCTGCGGCCACGGGCTGGTCCATGCTCAGGCGGCGCTTGCGGCGGCTGCTCTTCTGCTCGGCGCCGTGGTAGCCGTTGGCCTGCTCGTGCATGAGCTTGCCGGAGCCGCTCCGCTTGATGCGCTTCTTGGTGCCGCTGTGCGACTTCATCTTCGGCATGGCTGCCGCTCTCCTCGTGGTCGTTCGTCGGGTGGTGCCGGGTGCTGCCTCGGGTGGTGCGGGTCGTGCTGTCAGCTCTCGACGGTCTGCTTGCGGACTGCCTTCGGCTTGGGCTTGGCCTTGGCCGGAGCTGCGGGCTTTGCGTCAGCCACGGCCTCGGTCGGTGCCTCTGCCGGCGCCTCGGCCTGGGTCTCCTGGGCCCCAGCGGGAGCTTCGGCGGGAGCCTCGGCCACTGTCTCGGCCGGTGCCGGGGTCGGCGCTTGGGCCTTCACCGGGGTCGGGGTCTCAGTCGGGGTCTCGGTCGGGGTCTCGGCCGGGGTCTCGGCCGGGGTCTCGGCCGGGGCGTCGGTCTGGGTCTGCGGCTGGCTCTGGACGGGGGCGCCGCCTGCGTCGGCTCCGTCGCGGTCGCGGCGACGCCCGCCCTTGGCCGTCGCCCGGGCTGCTGCCTTGGCCTCGGCCTTCTTCTTGTGCGGGCCGATCACCATGACCATGTTGCGACCGTCCTGCAGAGGTGAGCTCTCGACGAAGCCGAGCTCACCCAGGTCGGACGCGATCCGCTGCAGCAGGCGGTACCCCATCTCGGGGCGCGACTGCTCGCGGCCGCGGAACATGATCATGACCTTGACCTTGTCGCCGCCGGCGAGGAACTTCTCCGCCTGGCCACGCTTGGTCGCGTAGTCGTGCGGGTCGATCTTCAATCGCAGGCGGATCGTCTTCAGGACCGTGTTGGCTTGGTTCTTCCGGGCCTCACGGGCCTTCATGTCGGCCTCGTACTTGAACTTGCCGAAGTCCATGAGCTTGCAGACCGGTGGCCGTTCGTTGGGGGCCACCTCGACCAGGTCGAGGTCGGCCTCCTGGGCCAGCCGGAGGGCGTCCTCGACACGGACGATCCCGACCTGCTCGCCAGCAGGGCCGACCAGACGGACCTCGGGGACCCTGATCCGGTCGTTGATGCGCGGCTCGCTGATGTGCTGCTCCTCGTGACGTCGTGGTGTCCGCCGCGAACGGGAAAGGCCCCCGTCCACGGTCGCTGGACGGAGGCCACATCGGTCGCCCGGGACGTCGGCGATGGCCGGCGTTGGTCGCCGACGACCGACACGAGGGCTGGTCGGGGACGTGCCCCGAACCGAGAACCCGGCCACCTGGAACTGCTGTCCTGCTGGGGCGGTGGAACGGGTGGGAGTGTGATCTCCGCTTCGCGCACCGGACCTCGCGTTCCGCCTCGAAAAAGGAGGGCGCACGTGGTCCGGTCAGTCGTCTGACAGGCTACCAGCATGACCGCGGACGGACAGAATCGCGACGGTGCCGACGACCGAGGTGACGAGCGCGCGGCGGCAGCGATCCGCGACATCTCCGAGGTGGCGGCCGTCGAGGTGATCACGACGGCAGCCGTGCACCTGATGAGCGCTGCGGCGGTCAAGTGCGGTCTCGGGGCTCACGACCCTGAGGTTTCCCCGCGTGGCGTCCCGGCCGAGGACGAGATGGACCTCGCCGAGGCGCGGGTGCTGATCGGCGCGCTCGCGGGGCTCGTCACCGCGGCTGCTCCCGACGTCGGGAGCCAGCACGCACGCGCCCTCCGCGATGGGCTGCGCACTCTCCAGCTCGCCTTCCGCGAGGCGTCGGTGGTGCCCGACCCGCCCGGTCAGGGGCCTGGGGAGAAGCTCACCGGGTCGGTGGTCTGACCGCGGTTCGTTCGGACGACGGGACGCGGCCCGCGCCGCACCCGCAGCGTGACCAGCCCGGCGACGGCCAGCACCGCTCCGACACCCCCGACCATGGCGAACCCGCCCCACGGCCCGACCCGGTCGATACAGAAGCCGGCGAGCGGTGCACCGACGGCGCCGCCGACCGTGAGTGCCGACCCGTGCCACCCCATGGCCACGCCGCGCGAGGCCTCCGGCACCATCCGGGCCACCTCCTCCGCGGTCGAGCTGATCACGGGAGCGCAGAGGGCGCCGGCGAGCAGGATCAGGGCACAGAGTGCCCACACGGAGTGCGCGAGGCCCAGCGGCACGGTGCAGCAGCCGAGACCCATCAGCAGCCACAAGGGGTGGATGCCGCGGCGCAGCTGGCCGTAGACCAGGGCACCGGTGATCGACCCCAGGCCCCAGAATCCGAAGACCAGGCCGGTCAGGGCGATGGCATCGATCTCGCGCAGCTGGGCGATCACCCCGACATCGGTGCCGTAGAGAACGAGGGTCGCGCCGGCACTGGCGACGAGGACGGCCAGCAAGGCCGGGCTCACCCAGGTGCGCGAACCTTGATCGGCGTCCTGGTGACCGGAGGCGATCGTCAGCGAGCCGGTCGAGCCCCGGTCGCCCGCTTCGACAGCGGCAGCCGCGGCAGCGGCCGGGGCGGACGACTCGGGCAGCGACCCCGGGGTGACCAGCTGCTCGGACCGCGTCGGGGGGTCGACCAGCCACAGCCCCAGGCCGGCCGCGCCTGCGGTTGCCGCGACGAGCAGGAGCCCGGCGCGCGTCGACCACCCGGTGGCCACCACGACGCCGAGCGCCGGGCCGGCCATGAACGACAGCTCGACGGCGATCGAGTCGACGGCGTAGGCCGTGCGCCGCTGCTCGGCCGGGACCATGACGCTGAGCGACTGCCGCATCACGGTGAAGATCGGCACACCCATGACGCCGCCGACCACTGCTGCGGCCACCAGCCAGCCGAACGGGAGGAACCCCGCGACGCCGAACACCGCCAGCTCGCCGACGATCGACGGCACCAGGGCCCGGCGCAGCCCCCTCCGGTCGATCGCGCGGCCACGCCACGGCGCCCCGAGCGCCGCGCCGATCGTGAACGCCGCAGCAACCGTCCCGGCCGCGGCGTACCCCCGCTCGAGCGTCTGCACCACGTGCAGCGTCAGCACCAGCCCCGCTGCTGTGTGAGGGACGCGCGCGACGACCCCGAACAGCAGGAGCATTCGCACGTCCCCCCGCGACAGCAGACGACGGTAGGGGGCCAAGGACATGGGACGAATCGTCTCACTCGGCACCGACAGTCCAGGACCGCATTTCGCCGTCTTCTCGTGGTCCGCCGAGGCACGGCGACCACGAGATGACGGCGAGTTGCGGTGGTCAGGTCGGGTGAGGACGGCGAATTGCGGTGGTCAGGTCGGGGAGGCGCTCACGAGACCTGGCCGGGCGGGGGCGAGTAGACCGCGAACAGGTTGTCGTCGCGGTCGCGCAGGTAGCCGACGACCATCCCGGTGTCGAGGGGAAGCGGGCCGATGACGACCTGGCCACCGAGCTCGACGGCGCGTGCCACTGTGGCTGCGACGTCGTCGACGACGACACAGAAGACGGCGTAGGCGGGTGCCTGTCCGCCGGTGTCGGCGATACCGCCCCTGATCGGGTGATCCGCTCCGGTCGTGATGTCGGAGTACGGCACGCCGATGTCGAGGCTGCGGAACGTCCAACCGAAGAGGGAGCCGTAGAACTCCTGGGCTGCGGCCGGGTCGGGGCTGCCGACCTCGAACCAGCTGACTGAGCCTGCGAGTGGGCCTGCGAGTGGGCCGGCCAGTGGGCTCGGCTGGGTGGCAGTGGTGGTGTCTGGCGTGGTGGTGGTCATGGTGTCCTCCTGCTGGTCCGTTGGTTCCCTGCCGGCCCCGTGGCCGGCTCGGGTCCACGCTCGGGGACGTCAGCGACAGCGTCCTGTCGGTGTTTCCGAGCGGGTTTCACCGCGGAGCCTCAGACCGGGCCGACCTCGCGAAGCTGCCGCTCGATGTCCGGTGGCATCACCGTGGCCAGGTCTCGCTGCAGCACGCGCTCGTCGACGAGGGAGACCTCGCGGATGCGGTCAAGGCGGAACGCCCGCCCGGCGTCGCGGAGCCGGCACCAGCCGACCACGTACCAGCCGGTCGGCCCGCCCAGCAGGACGAGCGGCTCCACCACGCGCGCCGTCGCCTGGCCGCCTCGGTCCTCGTACCGCAGGTGCACGCACCGACCAGTTGCCAGGGCAGCACTCAGTTCGCTTGGCACGCGGGGCATCTCGGAGTCCCGACGGTGCCCGTCGATGAGCCGGACACGGCCGGCGACCGCGCGCGTGACCGCGGCGTCGCGCGACGGCATGGCAGCCAGCACCTTCTGCAGCGCCGACCGCGACGCGGCAGCGAAGGGACCTTCCGGCACGTGGGCCAGGGTCACGGCGAGCGCGGTCGCCTCCGACGCGGTGAAGTTCACCGGAGGCAGCGAGGTCTCGCGGTCGAGCACGTACCCGCCTCGCCGCCCGAGCTCGGCCCAGATCGGCACGCCCGCCTGCTGCAGGGCGCTGATGTCGCGCTCGATCGTCCGCAGGCTGACCTCGAAGCGGTCGGCCAGCCGCCTGGCCGACACGGGCCGGGGCGACACCGCTCGCATCTCCTCGACGAGCGCGTACAGCCGGTCCGTGCGGTTCACCTGCGCAGCGTAGGTCAGGCGCTCTCGAGCCTGAGCCTGACGGAGTCGACCAGTGCGGCAACAGCGTCACTGGCGCCCAGCGCAGCGCTCACGCGCGCGGTCAGCAGGTCGAGGGCCGGGCGGTCGAGGCCGGGCCGGACGGTGAGCACCACCACCAGCTCCGCTCCCCTGCCGCCAGGGCCGCCGCCCGGCTCGCTGCGGGCGGACGTGACGGACGGCTCCCCGGCCACCGCGTGCTCCACCGCCCCGGCCACCTCGGGATGCCGTGGCGACGGCACCCACGTCTCGCCCTGCGCCAGGCACCACACCGCCGGGCGCGGCACGACCACCGCCGTGCTCGCAGGGTCGACGACGAACAGCTCGCAGCCCTCCTCGACCGCCGCCAGCGCGGCTCGGCGCGTGCTGACCGGCACCGGGCGGGCTCGGTCGTCCCAGGCGGCGAGCGCGCCTGCGCCGGAGAAGACGGGCAGGACCTTCCGGCCGTCCGGCGCTGTCAACGTCACCAGCGCCATGTCGGCGCTCTTGTCGGACGCGAGGCCGGTCAAACTGGACTCGCCGCTCTCCCCCAGCACCGCGACGACGGGAACGATCAGCCGAGAAGCCGACAGCGCCTCCACCACGCGCTCGAGGCGGGCCATCCGCTCGGACGGGTCCGCGGCGCCGGCCACCGCCGACAGCGCCGCCGACAGTGCGGGGTCTGCCTGTCCGTCGTCGCCCGCGAACTCGTTCGGCGTCAGCAGCCCTGTCACGGCTGACTCACCACCAGACTCACGCTGCCGCGCCAGACGCCACTGCGAGCGCCTCCTCGAGGGTGAAAGCCTTGGCGTAGAGGGCTTTTCCGACGATCGCACCCTCGACGCCGAGAACCACCAGGTCTCGAAGGACGGCCAGGTCGTCGAGGCTCGACACACCACCCGATGCAATGACCGGTGCGTCGGTGCGTCCGCAGAACTCCCGCAGCAGAACGGTGTTCGGCCCTGTCAGCGTGCCGTCCTTGGTGACGTCGGTCAGCACGTAGCGTGGGCACCCGTCGCGGTCGAGCCGCTCCAGCGTCGACCACAGGTCACCGCCCTCGCGGGTCCAGCCGCGCGCCGCGAGGGTGGTACCGCGCACGTCGAGACCGACAGCGATCCGGTCGCCGTGCTCGGAGATCACGCGAGCGGTCCACTCAGGGTCCTCCAGGGCGGCGGTGCCCAGGTTCACGCGCCGGCAGCCGGTGGCGAGTGCCGCCGCGAGCGACTCGTCGTCACGGATGCCTCCGCTGAGCTCGACGTCGACGTCGAGACGGCCGACGACGTCCGCCAGCAGGTCAGCGTTGGAGCCCCTGCCGAAGGCGGCGTCGAGGTCCACGAGGTGCACCCACTCGGCCCCGGCCGACTGCCACGCGAGCGCGGCGTCGAGCGGTGCGCCGTAGTGGCTCTCGGTGCCGGCCTCCCCCTGCACGAGCCGCACGGCCTGGCCGTCGCTGACGTCGACGGCCGGCAGCAGCTGCAGTCGGTCGGGCTGGGTGGACGGGCTCACGAGGACCTCCGGTCGAAGATGACGGTGACCAGGACCGGCCACGCGATCACGCTGAGGATGGCGGCCCCGGCCCGCAGGCCAGGGTCGGGCACCTGCGCCCACAGCAGCACGTTGAGGGCGAGCAGGACGGCGACGAGGGCGAGGTTCTGCCTCCTGCGACGAGGGGCCAGCACCGAGTCCGGGCGTCGGCGCCGGTGCGGCCTCACTCGGCGGGCCAGGCGCTCGAACGGACCAGCGACCGGGCGCAGCGCCTCCTTGCGGCGCGCGACGCGGGCCGCACGCTTCGCCTGCCGCGCGGCGGCTACCTGCCCGGCAGCCTCTCGCTCGGCGCGGCGACGCCTGCGCTCCTTGCTCATCGCAGCGAGCCCACCCACGTCTGCAGCAGATGTGCACCCGCGTCGCCCGACTTCTCGGGGTGGAACTGGGTGGCGCTCAGCGGCCCGTTCTCGACGGCTGCGACGAACGGCCCGCCATGGTCGGCCCACGTCACCAGCGGGGCGACGATCCGCGAGGTCGGGGCAACCTCGATCTCCCACTGGCGCACCGCGTACGAGTGCACGAAGTAGAAGCGCTCGTTCTCGATACCGGCGAAGAGCCTCGTGCCGGGGGACGGTGTCACGGTGTTCCAGCCCATGTGCGGCACCACCGGCGCCTCGAGCCGCTCGACCGTGCCAGGCCACTGCCCGAGCCCATCGGCCCGCGTGCCGTGCTCGACGCCCGCGCCGAACATCACCTGCATGCCGACGCAGATCCCGAGCACCGGCCGACCGCCCGCCAGGCGGTGGTCGACGATCTGGTCGCCGCGTACCGCCAGCAGCCCACGAACGCAGGCCGCGAAGGCCCCGACGCCGGGAACGACCAGACCGTCCGCCTTCTCGGCTGCCGACCGGTCGGCGGTGAGCTCGACATCGGCTCCGGCCCGCTGCAAGGCGCGGACGGCCGAGCGCACGTTGCCGAAGCCGTAGTCGAGAACGACCACGCGGGGGGTCCTGGGCACCGCGCAAGCCTACGAGGGTGGGTCGGCTCGCTCTGGCGCCGTCCGCCTACCGAGCCTGCGAGCCCTCACGCCGACCAGTGCGGCCACCACGACGGCCACCGCGACGACCAGCCAGGAGCCGTCAGAGCTGAGGGCGCGCACTATCTCGGTCACGGCCAGCAGCGACAGGACGGCGACCACCACCCATGAGCTGAGCTCGTCGAGGCGACGCCGGCGCGCGACCCGCTCGGCGTCCAGGTACCCACCAGCCTGTCGGCCGACACCCCTGGCGCCGGTCAGGCGCCCCGGAGTGATCTCGACGCTCCCCGGCACCGCCTGCGGTTCGACGCCGCCGACCAGCACCGATGACACCAGGTCGGGCAGCCCCTGGACGAGCAGCCCGGCCGGTGGGGTGTCGACGAGGCGTCCGCGTTGCCAGCGCTCGGCCTCGAGCTGGCCACCTGCTTGTCGCAGCAGGATGACTGCCGCCCTGCCCAGGATGCGCGAGAGTCGCTGTGCGGCAGTGGTGCTCGTGCCCGGGTCGTCGAGAACCACGAGGCACGGGGCAGGGGCTCCGCCCTGTGCGGTCGGCACGACACGACCCGCTATCCCGACGGCACCACAGGCCGCCGCCAGCCGGCCCACCTGCGCCACAGGGACCAGCAGCGCCGCCAGGCCTGGGTCCTCGAACCTCTCCTCGTCTGCGGGCTCCGCGGGAGGGTCGATCTCGGTCAGAGCGCGCCCTTGGTGCTGGGCACGCCGTCGACGCGCGGGTCGACGGCGATGGCAGCGCGCAGCGCGCGCGCGAACGCCTTGAACTGCGCCTCGACCAGGTGGTGGGGGTCGCGACCCGCGAGTACGCGCACGTGCACGGCGATGGCCGCGTGGTGGGCGATCGTCTCGAAGACGTGCTGGGTCAGCGACCCGGCGTAGGGCACACCGCCGCCGCCGCCGCCGATCAGGGCGTAGGCCTGGCCGTCGGGCTCCCCGGTGTGCACGCAGTAGGGCCGCCCGGAGACGTCGACGACGGCCTGCACGAGCGTCTCGTCGAGGGGCACCGTGGCGTCGCCGTACCTGGAGATGCCTTGCTTGTCTCCCAACGCTTCTCGCAACGCCTGCCCGAGGACGATCGCCACGTCCTCCACGGTGTGGTGAGCATCGACGTAGGTGTCACCCTGCGCCTCGATGACCATGTCGATCAGCGAGTGCTTGGCCAGCGCTGTGAGCATGTGGTCGAAGAACCCGACTCCCGTGCCGATGCGGGCGGTGCCCGTGCCGTCGAGGTCGATCTCGACGAGCACGGCGGACTCCTTCGTGGTCCGCTCGATCCGGGCGGTGCGACTCATCAGGTCTCCTGCTGGGGGTCGGGCCGTGGCCGGCTTCTGCTCCGGCGTCTGGTCAGGGTCTCACCCAGGGCGGTGAGAAAGGCGGTGGTCTCGTCGGGAGTGCCCGCCGTCACGCGAAGGTGGCCGGGCAGCCCCACATCGCGCACCAGCACGCCGTGGTCGAGAAGGCCCTGCCAGGTGGCCTTTTCGTCGGTAAGCCCTCCGAACAGGACGAAGTTCGCGTCGCTCGGCACCGGACGGAGACCGAGTGCCCGCACCTCGTCGACGATGCGGTCGCGCTGCAGCTTGATCGCCTCGACGGTGCTGAGCAGCGCGTGGGCGTGAGCAAGCGCCGCGCGAGCGACCGCCTGCGTCGGACTCGACAAGTGGTACGGCAGACGCACCAGCCGAAGCGCGTCCGTCACGGCGGGGTCGGCTGCCAGAAACCCGAGCCTCCCGCCCGCGAGCGCGAACGCCTTGCTCATCGTGCGAGTGACGACTAGCCGCGGCCTGCCGGGCAGCAGTGTCAGGGCGGAAGGCGTTCCCGCACGGGCGAACTCCGCGTACGCCTCGTCGACGACGACCATGCCGGGGGCGGCGTCGTAGGCCGCCGCAAGAAGGTCGATCGGCAGGGCCGTGCCGGTGGGGTTGTTGGGCGAGCAGAGGAAGACGACGTCGGGTGCCATGGATGCGATGTGGCCGGCGACATGCCCCGGGTCGAGCGAGAAGTCGGGCTCGCGCGGCCCGTCGACCCAGCGCGTGCCGACGCCGTTGCAGATCAGTGGGTGCATCGAGTACGACGGCGTGAAGCCGGTGGCGGTGCGTCCGGGCCCGGCGAACGCCAGGACCAGCTGCTGCAGCACCTCGTTCGAGCCGTTGCCCGCCCAGACCTGCTCGGACGTCACCTCGACCCCGGCTGTGCTCGACAGGTACGCGGCCAGATCGCCTCGCAGGGCGGTGAACTCACGGTCCGGGTACCGATTCAGCGACTTCGCCACGGCCGCCACCTCGGACGCGATGTGCTCCACCACGGCGTCCGGGACCGGGTACGAGTTCTCGTTCGTGTTCAGCCGGACGGCGACGTCGAGCTGCGGCGCGCCGTAGGGCGAGATACCGCGCAGGTCGTCGCGCAGCGGAAGGTCGTCGAGCGAGGTCACGCGCCGAGTCTAGGGAGACGTCAGGAGCGGAACCGCACCGAGACCGCGTCGCCATGGGCGGGCAGGTCCTCAGCCCCGGCCAGCACCACCACGTGGTCGGCCACCTCCGCGAGGGCGGCCTTGTCGTACTCGACGACGTGGATTCCACGCAGGAAGGTCTGCACCGACAGCCCGCTGGAGTGACAGGCGCAGCCGCCGGTGGGCAGCACGTGGTTCGACCCGGCGCAGTAGTCCCCCAGCGAGACAGGTGAGTACGGGCCGACGAAGACGGCGCCGGCGTTGCGTACCCGGCGAGCGAGGTCGGCGGCGTCGACGGTCTGGATCTCGAGGTGCTCAGGGGCGTACGCGTCGACGACCCTGAGGCCGGCGTCCATGTCATCGACGAGCACGACGGCCGACTGCGGGCCCGACAGGGCTGCGCGCACCCGTTCGGTGTGCTTGGTGGCCGCAACGATGTCAGCGAGCTCGCGGGCGACTGCGTCGGCCAGCTCGACCGAGTCCGTGACGAGCACCGACGCCGCGTTCGGGTCGTGCTCGGCCTGGCTGACCAGGTCGGCCGCGACGTGAACGGGGTCGGCCGATTCGTCGGCCAGGACGGCGATCTCTGTAGTGCCGGCCTCCGCGTCGATGCCCACCAAGCCCCGCAGCAGGCGCTTGGCTGCGGCGACGTACACGTTGCCCGGCCCGGTGACGAGATCGACTGGCTCGCAGACGGTTTCACCGACCCGATCGCCGTCCGTCTCGTCTGCGCCATGGGCGAACATCGCGATGGCCTGCGCGCCCCCGACGGCGTAGACCTCGTCGACGCCCAGGAGTGCGCAGGCGGCCAGGATCGTGGGGTGCGGCAGGCCGTCGTGGTCACGCTGCGGCGGCGAGGCGACGGCGAGGGACGGCACGCCTGCCTCCTGGGCCGGTACGACGTTCATCACCACGCTGCTCGGATAGACCGCCAGACCGCCCGGCACGTAGAGGCCGACCCGGTCCACGGGAACCCAGCGCTCCGTGACGGTGCCGCCCTCGGACACCTGCGTCGTCGTGTCGGTGCGCCGCTGGTCGGCGTGCACCAGGCGAGCCCGCCGGATCGACTCCTCGAGCGCGGACCGCACCCGTGGGTCCAGCTCAGCGAGAGCCGAGGCGAGAGCCGTTTCCGGAACCCGCAGGTCATCGACCCGAACGCCGTCGAACCGCTCACCCAGCTCGCGAAGTGCTGCCGCGCCTCGATATCTCACGTCGTCGACGATCGGACGCACCTGCAGGGCGGCAGCCTCGACGTCGAGATCCGCGCGCGGCATGCGGGCTCGCAGCTCGCGAGCGGAGAGCCGGGAGCCGCGGAGGTCGAGCGTGCGCATCACGTGTCCAAGGCTACGGGGGTCTGGACGAGTCCCCAGAACCGCGGTGACGGCCGGCTTGCGTCCGACTCGGTAGGCTCTGCCGTTCCTGAAGGGGGATATATGCTACGAAACAGGACAATGCTGAGCGCCGCGCTGGCGGCGGCCGCCCTGCTCCTCGCCGGATGCACCGGCGACGAGCCGGACACCGACCCGACGAGCGCGGGCCAGGACGGTGGTGACTCAGGAGCCGGCGTGGAGGACCGCGACGCCGAGGCGATCGTGGAGCAGACCGTGGTCCCTGACCCTGAGAAGCCGGACGACACCGTGACGATGGGGATCCAGTCCCTGACCGTCGAGGGCAAGACGACGGTGCTGCGCCTGGTCGTCACGCCCGAGTTCGCTTCTGTCAGTGACAGTGACGAGCTGGATCTGGACGACGCGATGGGAGGCGGCGTCGAGTTCTTCGGCGTCACGCTGCGCCTGCTCGACCGGGAGAACCTCAAGGAGTACTCGGTCATCCACGGCAACAGCGACTGGTGGGCGAGCGCCAAGGAGGAGGTCAGCAGCAGGAACGGGGAGCCGATGCACGCCTTCGCCGTCTTCGCGGCTCCTGAGGACGACATCGACACGGTCGACGTGGTGCTCCACGAGCAGTGGCCCGAGTTCACCGACGTCCCGATCACCCGGTGACGGCGATGCGGCGCACTCTGCGGACGACCACGGCCGCTGCCCTGGCAGCTGGCGGCGTGCTGCTCGCACTCAACACCTCGGTAGCGGCGGACCCCACCGACCCGGCCGACTTCGGCGAGCCGACGGCCGAGCAGATTGCCGACTCCATTCACGTCTGGGATCCGACTGGGCACGTCGAGCCGATCGAGTCCACCGAGACCGATGGCGACGAGACGGTTCTCAGCCTCGACAGCGACATCCTCTTCGCGTTCGGCAGCTCCGAGATGCCACCGAGTGCCGCGGCGAAGATCGCCGAGCTCGTGGCCGACGTCCCGGAGGGTGCAGCGGTGTCCGTCACCGGCCACACCGACGACATCGGAACGGACGCCGACAATCTCGAGCTGTCGAAGGACCGCGCCGCGACGGTGGCCGCTGCCGTCACGGCCGCTCGGTCCGACCTCGTGCTCACGGTGGAGGGCCTTGGCGAGAGCGACCCGGTGGAGTCGAACGGCAAGCCCGAGGGACGCGAAGCCAACCGACGAGTCGAGATCCGTTACAGCGGCTGAGCAGCGCGCAGCCTGGATGGGTCTGGGTGGGTCAGCCCACCAGGCTCCGCGCGGCCGCGAACGCCTCGTCCCACGGCGGTCGAGGACGGCTCTCGGCCATCGCGACCAGCAGGTCGAGGTGGGCGTGCCACCCGGCGAGGTAGTCGTCGACCTTCTCGACACCCCACTCCTGGAGCACCAGGAGTGTCGACTCCCCTTCGGGGGCCAGGGTGACCTCGAGGCGTGACGTCGGCTCACCCGTGTAGTCCCAGTCGAGGGTCAGTCGCTCGGGCGGGTTCCAACACGTCACCGTGCACACCACGTGCTCGGCCGCCGGGTCGTCAGGCCGTCCGTCCATCAGCACGTCGACGGTCGACCCCGGCCCAGCGAGCCCGCCGGACTGGACCGGCCCCAGCCATGCCGACAGGTTCTCGGACGAGGTCAGGACATCCCAGATCGCCTGTGGCGCAGCGCTGACCAGCCGCTCGTGACTCACGCCGAGCTGGCCGTCGACGTCCAGGATGGCTCCCCGGTGAACGAGCGACAGGCGTCGACCGAGGCCCTCGTAGGACGGCAGAAGCGCCTCGTACGGGTCCTCGCCGCGTTCGTGGCCGCTGACCGCTGCGTCCAACCAGTCGAGGAAGCCCTCCCAGCCCGCGCCGAAACCGGGCGCCTGGGTGACGGCGGTGTCGAGCGGCTTGAGCGCGTGCCGCAGCACGATGCGGCACCGGTCGGCGCCGACGGCCGACAGAAGCACGGTGACGGTGCCACCCGGGTCGGCCTCGTCGTCGAAGGTGAACGTCAGTCGCCCGGCGCGCTCCCCCTCCGGTGGGCTGGCCTCCTGCACCGTGAACGTCGCGAGGAGCTCGGCCTCGTCGAGCTCGGACGGCAGCTCGTCGGCCGTCATGGCGACCCGCACCGGTACGCCGGGCCGGTCGAGGGACCCCTCGACGGCGCCGAGCCACCGCACGAGGCGTTCCGGCTTCGTCCAGGCGTCCCAGACCTCCGCGGGTGTTGCACCGAGCTCGCGCTCAAGGACCACGACCGGCTGCTCGGCACTGCCCAGCAGGTGACCGGACGGCTGCACGCCCGTCGTGACGACGTCAGGCGGGACACCCGTCGTACCGTCCTCCCCCTTGGGGCCGGCGGCGCGGTACTGCCACAGGAGCTCGGACCAGCGCGTGTCCCAGTCGGGCTGCTCGGTGCCGGAGAGGTCGGCATCCAAGCGGTCGAGGTGGGCGTGCCAGCCAGCCGTGTAGCCGTGTGCCTGGTTGAGTGGCAGGCGCCGGTGGTCGAGCACCAGCACCGCCCCATCGCCGTCCGCGCGAATCTCGACCAGAACCGACGACGGCGGCTCGTCGTCGTGCTCCCACGTGACCTCAAACCTCTGCGGCGCATCGCACGTCGTGATGGCACCCTGCGTGATGCCGCCTTCGCCGAAGTCGATCGAGTACCGAGTGCCGGTGGCCGGTTCGCCATGTACCTCGACAGGGGCCATCCAGCGGCCGATCCGCTTCGGGTCGGTCATGGCCGCCCAGAGGTCGTGGGCATCGGTCGCGAACCTCCGCTCGAAGCGCGCAGCAGGTCTGCCGTCGTCCCACCGCATCGCCCCGAGCTCGCCCTTGGCGGTCGCCGTCTCACTCATCGCTCTCTCCCTCAGCAGTCTCGTCCGGTGTGAGGCGACGTTCCCGTCGCCCTCGCGCGATCTCCGTCTCGAGCGCGTCGATCCGGTTGCTCCAGAACCTGCGGTAGCGCTCCATCCACACGTCGACCTCCTGGAGGGGCTCGGTGCGAACGGCGTAGAGCCGACGGGTCCCTTCTGCGCGTACCTCGGCAAACCCGTTCTCCCGCAACACCCGCAGGTGGCGCGAGACAGCCGGCTGCGTGATCGCGAACTCGGCCTGCACGAGTCCGGTCAGCTCGCCGGCGCTCGCCTCGCCGTCGGCGAGGCGCTCGAGGATGAGCCGCCTGACCGGGTCGCCGAGGATGTCGAACGCGTGCATGGCGCCCTGTATATCTTGTCAGTGTTATATACGTCAAGCGTTAATGACTGCCCATCGTCCGCATGAACGCCGACATGCTGACCCAACCGCCCCGACCCGCCCTCGCCCGCCCACCAGCCGGGTTACATTCGAGGCGTGCAACGGCTGGCGCTGTTCCCGCTGGGCACCGTGCTGGTGCCGGGACTCGTTCTGCCCCTGCGGGTCTTCGAGCCCCGCTACCGCACCCTGGTCGAGGACCTGATGGAGCGTCCGGAGCGCGAGCGGGTCTTCGGCGTGGTGGCCATCAAGGTTGGTCACGAGGTCGGTGAGGGCGCCGCGACGGCCCTGCACGAGGTCGGCACCACGGCGGTGATCCGCCACGTCAGCGACAACGGCGACGGGACGTACGAGCTGGTCACCAGCGGGGCTGTGCGGTTCCGCCTGCACGGGCTCGACGAATCGGCCGGCACGCCCTACCTCACCGGTATGGTCTCGGCCCTCACCGATGCCGGCCAGGACGAGGACCGCCACGTCGTCGCGCTGGCCAACCGGGTCTCGGCCGCGTACAGCGGGTACCGGGAGACGCTGGGGCTCGAACCACCGGACCTCCCGTCGTCGGCACGGGTGCTGTCGTACCTGGTGGCTGCGGGCATGATGCTCGAGCTGGGTGACCGGCAGGCACTCCTCGAGCAGCCCGACACGGCACGTCGACTCGCCGCCGAGGTCAGGCTCCTGACCCGCGAGCGGCACCTCGTCGAACGGCTCGGTGCTCTCCCGCGTACCGACCCGTGGGACCAACCCACGCCCAACTGAGGTCTGCGAGCCCCTGATCACCACGACCCACCACGCGACGTGCGTACCATCCGGCCGCGGGATCGCTTGTGCCAGAGGGGTAGCAGCCTCGGCGTGGTCGTTGAGGTCGGTGCGCAGGTAGCAGGGCCACAGCACGACCACGATGCGGCCGGTGCCGGCCGGCGGGTCCTCGAGTATCTGTGTCGACTTCGGCGCGCTCTATCTCGCAGTGAGTCGGTGACAACGTGCCGCCGTCCGCTTCGAGGAAGGCAGCACCATGCGCATCGCATTCAACCCTCAGGAGCACGGCTTCGCGTTCGCGAACAACTTCACCAACCACGTGATCAGGATCCCGGCCCTCGGCATCGACTTCACGACCGGCGGACGTTGCGGCGGCATGGCTGCCGCGTCCGTCGACTACTGGCACGCCGGACTTGCCGTGCCCACCCAGGCATCGCTCCCCGCCGACGGCAGCCTGCTGGCCGACTACATCTACGCCCGCCTGATGGACACGATCCTGGCCAACGGCTGGAAGAACTTCCAGATCATGCTCACTCCCGACCACCCCACGTGGTTCAACGGCATCGGTGTCGCGCGCGCAACGCGTGAGCAGGAGGTGCCGAGACTGAAGGAGGCGCTCGACGCCGGAAAGCCTGTGCTGCTCGGCGTCACTCAGGCTCGGTCGATCGATGCTCTGGGCTCCGACCACCAGGTGGTGGCCTATGGCTACGAGACCGACGCGCGGTACACGTACGTGCTGGTCTACGACAACAACCACCCGGGCCTCGAGGTGCGTCTGCAGCTGACGTCGTCGTACGACCCCGCCGAGCGGGAGATCACGCAGAGCACCGGTGAGGTGTGGAGAGGCTTCTTCGTCGAGAACTACTCCCCCGTCCAGCCGTGGTTCCTCGCGAACGGCAAGCTCCTCTCCGACCGCAGCGACCCCAAGATCTACGTCGTGCGAGGCGGCGGACGGTTCCACATCCCCTCGCCGCAGGAGTTCGACGCCGGCGGGTTCTCGTGGAGCGAGGTGCTGGAGGCGCAGGACGGGTCGATGGGCCACGTTGCCGCCTTCCCCGCCAACCGCACGCTGGTGAAGGAGCGCTCGGCTGACGCGATCTACGTGACCTACGGCGGCCGGGCGTTCCACGTCACGTCGCCCGCGGTGTTCGACGCACTCGGCTTGGACTGGAACGCCGTCCACCAGATCCCGGACGGTTCCGTCGCGGGGCTGCCGACCGTGCCGCGTGACCGCACCCTGCTCAAGGAGCTCTCGAGCGACCCGGTCTACGTCGTCGAGGGCGGCAAGCTGCGCCACATCTCCAGCCCAGCCGTCTTCGAGGCACAGGGCTTCTCGTGGGACGGGATCGGCGTCGTCCCCGACGGTGCACTCACGGGCATGCCACAGGGACAGCCGATCTGAGGCGGGCACACCCACGAGTAGGTGATCATGGCCACGTGCCATCCGACGCCACGATCACCCTCGTACGCCCGAGCTCCCTCTTCGGCGGGGCGCCCTACGCCTACGCGACGGCCACCGGGCCAGGTCGCACCATCTTCACCGCCGGTGCCTGCCCGCTGGACGCCGACGGCAACACCGTTGCCGTCGGCGACCCGGCCGGGCAGGCCCGCCAGGTGATGGCGAACCTCGTGGTCACCCTCCGGGCCGCAGGGGCCGAGCTCGCCGTTGTCCCGCAAGAGATCCCGGAGGAACGAGCATGACGAAGCTCGAGGACGGAAGCCCCTCGGATGCCGGGTTCCTGAACCCTCCGGAGCCGAACGAAGCCGTGCAGCGGATCTACGACGACGACATCGCGCAGCGCGGCTACGTGATGAACCTGTCCCGGGTCTGGGCGCACCAGCCGCCGCTGAACGACGGGCTCAACCAGCTGATCGGGCAGGCCGCCCTGGCGGCCTCGCTGAACGTCCGGCAGCGGGGCATCCTCATTACTGCGTGTGCCTCCGCGCTCGGTGACTCGTACTGCTCGCTCGCCTGGGGCGGCAAGCTGGCCACTGCGACGGACGCCGACCTGGCCGCCTCCGTGCTGCTGGGCACCGACGCCGAACTGGACACGTCCGAGCGGGCCCTCTCCGGTTGGGCCCGCAAGCTCGCCCGCGACCCGAACTCCACGGATGCCCGAGACGTCGCGGCACTACGCGACGCCGGGTACGACGACGCGCAGATCGCTGCGATCACCGTCTTCGTCGCCCTCCGCATCGCCTTCTCCACGGTCAACGACGCCCTGGGCGCGCGACCCGACCGAGCCCTGGTCGAGGCGGCCCCCGCGCCGGTGCTCGAGGCCGTCACCTTCGGGCGACCGGTCAGCGCACTCAGCTAGCAGCGAAGGCGGTGCCGACGGCTCAGACCGACTCGTCGTCGGAGTACGGAGGCGGCCGCACCATCAACGACACGAGCAGGCCGAAGAACATCGTGGCCGTGCACATCGCGGGCCACATCAGCAGGGGGACAGGCGAAGACAGCGCGACGGGGGTGGTCAAAGGGTCCAGGCCCGCCGACTCCTGTGCCGCAATGGACGGAGGGCCGAGCAGGACGCCCAGCTGCCACGCCGCGAGCGCGGCGAGCAGCCCACCGCCCACGACGACGGCAGCCCGCGCGACCGCCGACCGTCCGGGACGGAGCACGACTGCCAGGCCACTCAGGATCCCGGCCACTGCGGCCAGCGCCGAGAAGACGGCGTCGCCAACGGCCGCGAAGTCGTCCGAGCCCGTGGTCGTCGGAACGCCGTCGACCAGCACGGCCGGCTCGCGCGGGGACCACCACCACCATCCGACGCCGACGAGGACTGCGAGGAGCAGCAGACCGGCGGCGGCGACGAACCACCACGGAGCCCGCGCGCGCCCGGTCGGTGGGCCGGTCACACCAGACAGCTCGGGCCCAGCAGGGCCTTGAGGTCGCCGAAGAGCGCGGGTGACGGCGTGACGCGCAGGGCGTCGTCGAGGCGCATCACCGTCGCCTTGTCTCCACCGCCGCTGGTGAGCCGCAGGTGCACCTCGGTCACCCCTGGGTGCGTGGCCAGCACGTCCTTGAGCCGTCCGACCACGGGCGGGGTGCAGCGCATCGCGGGCAGCGCGATGGTCACGGGACCGCGCGGTCCCTCGGAGACGTCGGGCAGGCTCATCTCCTGCGCGTGCAGGTTGGGCACCTCGTCGCGACGGGACAGGCGGCCGCGGATGACGCAGACCACGTCTTCGTGCAGCTCGTGCGAGACGGTCGCGTAGGTCTGCGGGAAGAACAGCACGTCGATCGAGCCGGCGAGGTCCTCGACCGCGGCGATCGCCCAGGGGTTGCCGTTCTTGGTCATCTTGCGGGTGACCGAGGTGATCATGCCGGCGACGGTCACCATCGATCCGTCGGGCCGCGAGTCGTCGGAGAGCAGCGACGCGATCGAGGTGTCGGTGGCGTTGGCCAGGACGTGCTCGACGCCGAACAGCGGGTGGTCGGAGACGTACAGGCCCAGCATCTCGCGCTCGCTCGCGAGCTTGTCGCGCTTCTCCCACTCGAACGCCGGGATCGGCGGCAGTGCGGCCAGCACCGTTCCGGTGTCGTCGTCCATGCCACCGAAGAGCGAGTCCTGCCCGATGGCCTCCTGCCGCTTCTCGTCGACGATCGCGTCGACGTAGATCTCGTGGATGGCGGACAGGCCTCGCCGGGTGTGCCCGAGCGAGTCGAAGGCGCCGGCCTTGACGAGCGACTCGATCGTCCGCTTGTTGCAGACCACCGCCGGCACCTTGCGCAGGAAGTCCTGGAAGGAGGCGAACTCCCCCTTCTCCTGGCGCGCGTTGACGATCGCCTCGACCACGTTGACCCCGACGTTGCGGATGGCGGCGAGCCCGAAGCGGATGTCGTCACCGACGGCTGCGTACACGCCGATCGAGGTGTTCACGTCGGGCGGGAGGACGGTGATCTTCATCCGCCGGCACTCGCCGAGGTAGAGCGCCGACTTGTCCTTGTCGTCGCGCACGCTGGTCAGCAGCGCGGCCATGTACTCCGCCGGATAGTTGGCCTTGAGGTACGCCGTCCAGTAGGACACGAGCCCGTAGGCGGCCGAGTGCGCCTTGTTGAAGGCGTAGTCGGAGAAGGGCACCAGCACGTCCCACAGCGCCTTGATCGCGGCGGGGCTGAAGTCGTTCGCCTTCATGCCCGCCTCGAAGCCGACGTACTCGGCGTCGAGGACCTCTCGCTTCTTCTTGCCCATCGCCTTGCGCAGCAGGTCGGCCTTGCCGAGCGAGTACCCGGCGAGCTGCTGCGCGATCAGGATGACCTGCTCCTGGTACACGATCAGGCCGAACGTGGTGCCGAGGATCGGCTTCAGCGCGTCGGAGAGCTCGGGGTGCAGGTACTCGATGTCCTGCTTTCCGTTCTTGCGCAACGCGTACTTGTTGTGCGAGTCGGCGCCCATCGGGCCCGGGCGGTACAGGGCACCGACGGCCGAGATGTCCTCGAAGTTGTCGGGTTTCATCAACCGCAGCAGGGCGCGCATCGGGCCGCCGTCGAACTGGAACACGCCGAGGGTGTCACCGCGACCCAGCAGCTCGTAGGTGAGCGGGTCGTTCGGGTCCTTGCTCAGCGCGTCGAGGTCGATCTCCGCGCCGCGGTTGGCGGTCACGTTCTTCAGCGCGTCGTCCAGGATCGTGAGGTTGCGCAGGCCGAGGAAGTCCATCTTGACCAGGCCGAGGGCCTCGCAGCTCGGGTAGTCGAACTGCGTGATGATCTGCCCGTCCTGCTCGCGCCGCATGATCGGGATGACGTCACGCAGCGGCTCGCTCGACATGATCACGCCGGCCGCGTGCACCCCCCACTGCCGCTTCAGCCCCTCCAACCCTCGTGCGGTCTCGACCACCTTCGCCACGTCGGGGTCCTCGGCGTGCAGTGCGCGCAGCTCGGACGCCTCGGAGTAGCGCTTGTGCTTCGGGTCGAAGATGCCCGCCAGCGGGACGTCCTTGCCCATCACCGGCGGGGGCATCACCTTCGTGATCCGCTCGCCCATCGCGAAGGGGTATCCGAGGACGCGGGAGGCGTCCTTGACCGCCTGCTTCGCCTTGATGGTTCCGTAGGTGACGATCTGCGCCACCCGGTCCGAGCCGTACTTCTCGGTGACGTAGCGGATCACCTCGCCTCGGCGGCGCTCGTCGAAGTCGACGTCGAAGTCGGGCATCGACATGCGCTCGGGGTTCAGGAACCGCTCGAAGATCAGTCCGTGCTGGAGCGGGTCGAGGTCGGTGATCTTCATGACGTACGCGCACATCGAGCCGGCGCCCGAGCCACGGCCGGGGCCGACCCGGATGCCGTGCGCCTTGGCCCAGCCGATGAAGTCGGCGACCACCAGGAAGTAGCCGGCGTAGCCCTTGGAGACGATCACGTCGGTCTCGTAGTCGGCCCGGGCGCGCACCTCGCCCGGTACCCCGTCCGGGTACCGCTCGTGCAGGCCCCGCTCGACCTCCTTGACGAACCACGACTGCTCGCTCTCGCCTTCGGGACACTGGAAGCGCGGCATGAACGCGCCTTCGCCCTCGGTGAACGAGACGTCGCACCGCTCCGCGATCAGGAGCGTGTTGTCGCAGGCCTCGGGCAGCTCGCGGAACACGTGCCGCATCTCCGCCGGCGTCTTGAGGTAGTACTCGTCCGAGTCGAACTTGAACCGGTTCGGGTCGGCGAGGGTGGACGCCGACTGCACGCAGAGCAGTGCGGCGTGTGCCCCGGCGTCCTCGGCGTAGGTGTAGTGCAGGTCGTTGGTGGCGACGAGCGGCATCTTCAGGTCGCGGGCGAGCTTCAGGAGGTCGTCACGGACGTTGCGCTCGATCTCTTGACCGTGGTCCATCAGCTCGCAGAAGTAGTTCTCGGCGCCGAAGATGTCCTGGAACTCGGCGGCGGCCTCGATCGCCTCCTTGTACTGGCCGAGCCTCAGCCGCGTCTGGACCTCGCCTCCCGGGCAGCCGGTCGTCGCGATCAGGCCGGAGCCGTACGTGCGCAGGAGCTCCCGGTCCATCCTGGGCTTGAAGTAGAACCCCTCCAGCGAGGAGAGCGACGCCATCCGGAACAGGTTGTGCATGCCCGTGTTGTTCCGCGCCAGCAGCGTGATGTGCGTGTAGGCGCCGGAGCCCGAGACGTCGTCACGCCCCCCGTCCGCGAACTTGACCCGGGTCTTGTCGGTGCGGTGCGTGCCCGGCGTCAAGTACGCCTCGATGCCAACGATCGGCTTGACTCCGTGCTTCTGCGCTGTCTTCCAGAAGTCGTAGGCACCGAACAGGTACCCGTGGTCGGTGGTGGCGATCGCCGGCATGCCCATCTTCTCGGCTTCGGCGAACAGGTCGCCCACCCGCGCCGCGCCGTCGAGCATCGAGTACTCGGTGTGCACGTGGAGGTGCACGAACTGGTCGGTCGAACGGGTGGAGCCAGAGGGCATGCAGCGAGTCTAGGTGCCTCGTCCGACCACGCCTTCACCCCTCGCCGAGACGCTCCAAAGCCATGGCGAGGTCGTCCGGATACGTGCTCGAGTACTCGACGCGCTCCCCCGTTCCGGGATGCTCGAAGCCCAGCCGGAGGGCGTGCAACCACTGGCGCGTCAGCCCCAGGCGAGCCGAGAGCGTGGGGTCAGCGCCATAGGTCAGGTCGCCGACGCAGGGGTGCCGCAGGGCGGCGAAATGGACCCGGATCTGGTGGGTGCGACCGGTCTCGAGGTGGATCTCCATCAGGCTGGCCGCGCGGAACGCCTCGAGCAGCTCGTAGTGGGTGACGCTGGGCCTGCCCTCGGTCACGACCGCCCACTTGTAGTCGGCCGACGGGTGCCGGCCGATCGGGGCGTCGATGGTGCCGGTCAGCGGGTCAGGGTGTCCCTGGACGACCGCGTGGTAGACCTTCTCGACCGTCCGCTCCCGGAAGGCCTGCTTGAGCAGCGAGTAGGCGCGCTCGCTCTTGGCCACGACCATCAGGCCGGACGTGCCGACGTCCAGGCGGTGCACGACGCCCTGGCGCTCGGCCGCTCCCGACGTCGCGATCGTGTAGCCCGCACCGGCCAGCCCGCCGACCACGGTGGGGCCTGACCAGCCCGGGCTGGGGTGCGCGGCGACGCCGACCGGCTTGTCGACCACCACGATGTCGTCGTCGTCGTGGACGATCCTCAAGCCCTCGACGGACTCGGCGACCACCGCCATGGGCGCCGCGGGGCCGGGCAGCTCCACCTCGACCCAGCTGCCGGCGGTCAGGCGGTCCGACTTGCCGACCTCGCGGCCGTCGACCTGGACGGCCCCGTCGGCGGCGAGGGACGCGGCGACCGTGCGAGAGAGCCCGAGCATCCGGGCCAGCCCGGCGTCGACTCGCTCGCCCTCGAGTCCGTCGGGCACCGGCAGGCGCCTCGTCTCAGGCATCAGCGGTCCCGGGTGGCTCTTTCGCGTCCGTCTTTTCGCCCTGCTTGTCACCCTGCTTCTCGGTGCGGTCGCTGTGGCGGCTCCCGTCGACCGAGACACCCCGCAGCCCGAGCAGCGCGACCGCAGCCGCGGCGCCGACGATGAAGATGTCGGCGACGTTGCCGACGAACCAGCCGTTGTAGTCGATGAAGTCCACGACGTGACCCCGACCGGGGCCGGGCTGCCGCAACAGGCGGTCGGTGAGGTTGCCGGCGGCTCCCGCCAGGAGGAGGCCGAGGGTCACCGCCCAGGCGCGGCTGCCGAGCCGGCGCGAGGCCCGAATGATCACGGCCACGACGACGACCGCCGCCACCGTGAAGAGCCAGGTCGTGCCCTCCCCGACGGAGAAGGCGGCTCCCGAGTTGCGGATCAGCCGGAGGCTGAGGACGTCGTCGACGAGTGGGACGACGGACCCGTCCGAGAGCGCGCTCACGGCGAGCCACTTCGTGACCTGGTCGGCGACCAGCCCCAGCACGGCGATGGAGGCCACCAGCGTGTGCAGGCCGCTCCACCGGGAGCCGGGAGGGCGCGGGCGGGCGGGGGCAGCAGGATCGGAGGACATTGCGGGACAGCCTCCCACGCTCCTGACCACTGGCCGTACCAGGCTCACGTCGCGTCGGCTCGACGGCGGAGGCCAGGTCACTCGCCTCGGGGAGACCCCGGACGTGTCAGCGACGCTCCTCGCGCTGCTTGCACTCCATGCACAGGGTGGCCCGCGGGAACGCGAGCAGCCGGGCCTTGCCCACCGGCTTGCCGCAGGACGTGCAGATGCCGTAGCTCGCGTCGTCGATGCGCCGCAGCGCGACGAGGTTCTGTTGCACCAGGTCGCGCGCGTTGTTCGCGATGTTGATGCCGTGCTCCCGCTCGAACGCCTTCGACCCCGTGTCGGCCTGGTCGTCGCCCACGGCGTCGGCGGAGTCGCGGATCAGCTCGGCCAGCTGGTCGTCGGCGACGATCAGCTCGCCCCGCAGCCGCGCCACCTCGTCGATGAGCTGCTGCCTGACCGCACGGAGCTCGCTCTTCGTCCAGGGCGACTCGGCCTCGCGGACGGACAGCCGCAGCTCGGCCGCCTCGACCTGCCCACCGGACGACCTCGACGCAGCCTTGCGCGGAGGAGCCTTGCGCGCGGCCGTCCTCGTGCTGGCCGGGCGGCTCGCCGCGGAGGTCTTCGTCGAGGCGGGCCTGGCGCTCGTCTTCTTGGCGGGGGTCTTCTTGGCTGGGGCCTTCTTGGTCGGGGCCTTCTTGGTCGGGGCCTTCTTGGCCGGGGCCTTCTTGGCCGGGGCCTTCTTCGCTGGGGCCTTCTTCGCTGGGGCCTTCTTCGCTGGGGCCTTCTTCGCCGGGGCCTTCTTCGCCGGAGCCTTCTTCGCCGGAGCCTTCTTCGCCGGAGCCTTGGCCGGCACCTTCTTGGCCGGGGCCTTCTTCGCGGGGGCCTTCTTCGCGGGGGCCTTCTTCGCGGGGGCCTTCTTCGCGGGGGCCTTCTTCGCGGGGGCCTTCTTCGCCGGGACCTTGGCCACGGACTTCTTCCCCACGGCCTTGGTGGGCGCGGCCTGGGTCTTGCGTGCGGCGGACTTCGTGGACCCGGCGCGGCTCGCGGTGGCCTTCCTGCTCGGTGCAGCCTTCTTAGCAGCAGCCATAGTTCGGTCTCCTCCGCCAGCGGGGGGCTCGTGGTGCCGCTGAGGATAGGCGTAGGCGGCGACACGCCGCACGCGCGACGCGCCGAAGCGGCATCCTGCCAGACGGAACGGGGGTCGGCACCCGCCGGTGCCGACCCCCCGTTCCGTCTGGCAGGAGGTGCCTACCTCTGCCCGCCCAGCGGGTGTCCCGCCTCGCCCGGACGGCCCGGGACCATCGTCCCCTTGGCCTCCAGGTCCTTGAGCTGACCCTCGAGGTACGCCTTCAGCCGTGTGCGGTAGTCGCGCTCGAAGATGCGCAGCTCGTCGATCTTGCGCTCCAGGAGCGAGCGCTCCTGCTCGAGTGCGCCCAGCGTCTGCGCCTTCTTCTGCTCGGCCTCGCGGACGAGCGCATCGGCGCGCGTCTCGGCCTCTGCGATCAGCTGGTCGCGCTGCTGCTCGCCGCTGCGCACGTGCTCGTCGTGGAGCTTCTGCGCCAGCGCCAGCATGCCCGTTGCGGCCTCGGGGCCAACCGGGCCGTTGCCGCCACCACCGAACGCGGCGACGGCTGCCAGGGGAGGCGGAGCCGCGGCCGCCACGGGGACGGGCTCCGGCTCGGGCTCGGGCTCCGGCGCTGGTGCGGGCTCGGGAGCCTTCTCGAACGCCGGGGTGGAAGAGGCGGCTGCGCCGGCGCGGCTCAGCTCGCCGACCCGGCTCTCACAGGCGGCCAGCTTCGCCTTCAGCTCGTCGTTCTCCGCGTGGAGGGCACGGAGCGTGTTGACGACGTCGTCAAGGAAGTCATCGACCTCGTCCTGGTCATATCCCTCGCGGAACTTGGTCGGCTGAAACGTCTTGCTGACAACTTCTTCAGGCGTCAACGCCATGTGGTCACCTCATACGCGATGGTGTGGAGCGCTGATCCCTTCGGGGGATCACCGCCGCCACGTTAGCGGAACAGCGCGGTCACCGCCGAGCCCTACCCTGCGGTCGGCGGGGTGGATCAGGCCAGTCCTCTGCGTAGCGCGTCCACCACGTTCATCAGCACGACCAGGATGAGCATGATCACCAGGAAGGCCAGGTCGAGCCGAATCGGCCCGAGGGAGAGGGGCGGGAGCACCCGACGAAGCGCCTTGAGGGGCGGGTCCGTGGGCGTGTAGATGACCTCTGCCAGAACGAGGACGAAGCCCTTGGGCCGCCAGTCCGGCGAGAACGAGCGCACCAGGTCGAAGACCAGCCGTCCGATCATCAGGAGGAAGAAGATCCAGAGCAGGAAGTAGACCAGGGACAGGAAGACCACCATGGTGCGGTCGCGCTCCGCCGTCAGCTCTGGTTGAAGAAGCCGGCGGTCGTACCCTGCCGCGCCGGCGTCGCCGGTGGCGCGCTCACCTCCACGTGTGCGGGCGAGAGCAGGAAGACCTTGCTCGTGACCCGCTCGATGGAGCCCCTCTGCCCGAAGACGAGTCCGGCCGAGAAGTCCACCAGGCGCTTGGCGTCGGCGTCGTCCATGTCGGTCAGGTTCATGATCACCGGGATGCCCTCGCGGAAGTTCTCCCCGATGGTCTTCGCGTCGTTGTACGTGCGCGGATGGATCGTCGAGATGCGAGTGAGCTCACCGCCCATCGGCTCGGCGACGACCCGTGACGCAGTGCGCTCACGCTTGATCGGCGTCACCTCGGCCCTCCGATCCTCGTGGTGGTCTTCGACCCACGATCCGGCCGGCTCGGACCCGTGGGACTCGTACCCCTCGGACCGGTCGTCCTCCTCGGCCAGGCCGAGATAGACCATCGTCTTGCGCAAGGCCCCGCCCATGGGTGCTCTCCTCCGGTGCGTCTCCCGCAGTGAGTGCGAGGGTCTGGATAGCGTGCGAGTAGCTGCGACATCGACGCTACCCGCCCGGTCGTCGCGAACCGAGCACCGCGCTGCCGACACGCAGGTGTGTCGCGCCGAGTCCGACTGCCGCCTCGAGGTCTGCGCTCATCCCCGCCGAGATCCACTGTGCCGTGGGGTGGTCCACCCGCACGCGCTCGGCCACCTCGCGCAGCCGGGTGAACGCCTCCTCCGGGTCTGCGCCCAGCGGTGCGACCGCCATCACGCCGCGCGGACGAAGACCCTCCTGCTCGGCGACCAGGTCGACGAGCGCGCGCACCTGGTCGGGCGGCGCTCCGCCACGCCCGGGCGTGTCGCCGGCCGGACCGAGGTCGACCTGCACCAGCACGTCGACAGAGCGGCCCGCGGCCTGGGCACCACGTGACAGGGCGCGGACGAGCTTGTCGCGGTCGACCGAGTGCACGACGTCGGCCCATGCGGCCACCGACGCCGCCTTCTTGGTCTGCACCTGCCCGATGCAGTGCCAGCGCAGGTCGAGGTGCCCGAGCCGGCCGCGCTTGTCGCGGCCCTCGGCGTCACGGGCCTCGCCCACGTCGACGACGCCCAGGTCGGCGAGCAGCTCGAGGTCGCTCGCCGGGTACGTCTTGGTCACCACGACCGTCGTCAGCTCCCCGGGGTCCCGACCGTGCGCGGCGCAGGCGCCGGCGACTCGCTGTCGGAGCCGGTCCAGGCCCGCGTCCAGCTCGGCTCGGCGATCCGTCACGCCTGCTCCGAGCCGTTCGAGGGCAGCATCCACGCGAGGCCGGCGAACCGTCCCGTGCGTCCGTCACGCCGGTACGAGAACAGGCGCGGGTCCTCCGCCGTGCAGCCCGGGGCCAGCTCCACCGACGTGCAGTGGGCCGACAGCTGCTCCATCACACCGGAAGCCAGGTCGAGCGACGGCGTGCCACCTCGAGTCCGGGCCGCCGTCACCGGGACCCGGCCGGAGACCTCGTCGCGGAGGTCGGCCGGCACCTCGTAGCAGCGCGGACAGATCGACGGACCGACGACGGCAACCAGGTCGCGGGCACCGAGGTCGCGCAGTGCCGCCACGGTCGCGTCGACGATGCCCGCCGCCATGCCCACTCGGCCCGCGTGAGCCACCCCGACGACGCCACGGCCCGGGTCGGCCAGCAGCACCGGCACGCAGTCGGCGACCATCACGGCCAGTGCCAGCCCGGGCCGGTTCGTCACGACGGCGTCCGCTTGCGGGGCGGGTCCGGCCCACGGACCGACGGCCTCGACCACGTCGGTGCCGTGCACCTGGTCGACGAACAGCAGGTGGTCGGGTGCGACTCGCAGTCGCTCAGCCAAGCGGTGCCTGGCGGTGTCGACCGAGCGATCGTCGTCGCCGACGTGGCGAGCCAGATTCGCTGTCCCATAAGGCTTTTCGGCATCCTTGGCCGCCCGCCCGCGGTCGGTGAATGCGAACGTCGTCCGGACGCTGGCAGCGCCGACGTCGCCGTCCGGCGCGCCGAGACCCCGCACCCACATCAGCGGGTCGCGGGGTCCCGGTCCGGTCACCGCGGGGCTCCGGCGCAGCGTCGGCTCACTTGAGGAAGTCAGGCACGTCCAGGTCGTCGTCGTCGAAGGCCACCGACCGGGGCGTCGGACGTCGGCCGTGCTCCTCGTCGACCACCCGCGGCGGGACGGCGCTGCCCTGCCCGTTGCTCGAGCGTGCCACCCCGGCGGGAACCGGCTCGTAGGCCTTGTCGCCGCTGAGGTCGAGGTCCGGGGAGACCGGTGCGGAGCGCTCGGCGGCGCCCGGCTGGTGACCGATCGTCGGGGCCGGCGCGGTCGCTGCGGGCGGGACCCGGGTCTGCGTCCGTCCGCTCACCTGCCCGAGAGCCCGCTCGTCGCGTCGCCGGTGCGGGCTGCCGCCGTCGAACCCGGCCGCGATGACGGTGACCCGCACCTCGTCGCCCAGGGCGTCGTCGATGACCGTCCCGAAGATGATGTTGGCCTCGGGGTGCGCGGCCTCCTGCACCAGGCGGGCGGCCTCGTTGATCTCGAACAGGCCGAGGTCGGAACCGCCCTGGAAGGACAGCAGCACGCCGTGGGCGCCGTCGATGCTCGCCTCGAGCAGCGGAGACGAGATCGCCAGCTCGGCGGCCTGCACGGCGCGGTCCTCGCCACGCGCCGAGCCGATGCCCATCAGGGCGGAGCCGGCTCCCTGCATGACGGACTTCACGTCCGCGAAGTCGACGTTGACCAGGCCCGGCGTCGTGATCAGGTCGGAGATGCCCTGGACACCGGAGAGCAGGACCTGGTCGGCGGCCTTGAACGCGTCCATCACGGAGACCGCCCGGTCGCTGATCGACAGCAGCCGGTCGTTCGGGATGACGATCAGGGTGTCGACCTCCTCGCGCAGCCCGTCGATGCCGACATCGGCCTGGGTCGCGCGCCGCCGTCCCTCGAAGGTGAACGGACGGGTGACCACGCCGATGGTGAGGGCACCGAGCGAGCGGGCGATCCGGGCCACGACCGGTGCGCCGCCCGTGCCCGTGCCGCCGCCCTCTCCGGCGGTCACGAACACCATGTCGGCGCCCCTGATCACCTCTTCGATCTCCTCTGCGTGGTCCTCGGTCGCCTTCTTGCCGACCTCGGGGTCCGCACCCGCGCCGAGCCCGCGCGTCAGGTCGCGACCGACGTCGAGCTTCACGTCGGCATCGCTCATCAGGAGGGCCTGTGCGTCGGTGTTGATGGCGATGAACTCCACGCCCTTGAGGCCGACCTCGATCATCCGGTTGACGGCGTTGACGCCGCCGCCGCCGATGCCGACGACCTTGATGACCGCGAGGTAGTTCTGCGGTGCTGCCACGGTGAGCGCCTCTCCCTGGGTGCCGGATGGGACCTGATGGACCTTCACCCTCAACTAGAGGGTTATAGTTATGTCAACTGGTCGTGCGGCGACGCTAAGCCGCGACGGGTCGGTCTCCAAGGAGGCGCGCGGCGTGTCGCGCGATCTGTCGACGAATTGCTCGTGCTGGCAAGGGTTCTGCGTGGGAGTGCCTGAGTGCTCGAGAGCGCGGGTCAGGCGAGGGTCAGCGTGTGACCGGGGTGCTCGGTGCGGAGACGTCGTAGACGTCCGCGGGCGTCTGCAGCAGCACGCCCAGCACCTCGGCCTTGATCGTCGAGTCCTCGGGGCTCCCCCACACCACTGTCGACTCCGACCGCAGGGTGAGCGTCACGCTGTCGTGTGTGAGCGCCTCGGTGCCAGCCACCTCGGCCCGCAGCTCGGTGGGAAGGCTCTGCAGCACGGATGTCGCGGCCTGCAGCGGACGGTCGCCGGCTGCAACCGTCGCTGCGGAGACCAGCGGCAGGTCGCCCGGCGCCTCCGGCTCGGTGGCAAGCCGCACACCCTCGGCGTCGACGAGGGCGAAACCGCCGTCCGCCGCGAACGCCGCGACCGGCACCCGCTCCGTCACCCGAACCTCGATCGTGGCCGGCCACACCCGAAGCACCTGGACGTCGGCGACCATCGGCAGCCGCTCGATCTGCTCGGCCAGCCGGGCGGTGTCGACCCTCGCCAGAGGCTTGCCGAGGTCGCCGGTCACGATCGCCTCCACCTCGGCGAGGCCCAGCCGCTCGCCACCGACGAGCTGGACCTCCCGGGCCTGCAGCACAGGCGATGCCAGCACGAGCCAGCCGAGGACGGCGGCGGCCACCAGCACGCCGGCGAGCGCCACCGCCGGACGCCATGCCGACCGCCGCCGGCGCTTCGACCGCTCGGCGAAGCGTCGGACCGACGAGCTCGACACGCGCGGTGTCTGTGCCGTGGACGGGGCAGGGAACACCGGCAGCGTCGGCGACGCGGACGGCGTCGAGCGCCTCCGCCCGGGTTGTGGCGTCACCGTTTCCGCCGGGCGGCTGCCTCCCGATGCGCCGTGGCGGCGCTCGTCACGGGTCGCCCTGGCCGGGTGGCGCGGCGAGCGCGCCGTCGTCACCGGCGCTGGCGCCCTGGACTCGACGGGCGGAGGTGGTGGCTTGGCGATCTGACGCCTCACCGGGTGGGGCGGACGCCGGCTCACGGAGTGGCCCCGGGGGGCTGAACCGCCGCCGCGACGGGCGGGCTCGGCGCGGCGGAGTCTTCGCGAGAACGCAACAGCGCCAGCACTTCCCGGCCGACCATCGTCACGTCACCGGCGCCGACGGTGAGCACCAGGTCACCTGACCGGGCGCGGCGCGCTGCCTCGGCCGGCGCCGCAGACCAGGAGTCCACGTACGTGACCCGGTCGCCGGGCAGGTCGACCGCGTTCGCCACCAGCGCGCCGGTCACACCCGGTACCGGGTCCTCCCGGGCCGGGTACACGTCCATCACGACGACCTCGTCGGCGCCTGAGAGGGCCTGGCCGAACTCGGTGGCGAACGCGAGCGTCCGGCTGAAGAGGTGGGGCTGGAACACGACGACAAGACGTCCGGCGTCGGCGACCTGGCGGCCCGTGGCCACTGCGGCGGCGACCTTGGCCGGGTTGTGCGCGTAGTCGTCGTACACGCGGACGCCGTCAGCCTCGCCCCTGGCCTCGAACCTGCGCCGGGTGCCGGTGAAGGCACCCAGCCCCGCCCTGGCCGCGTCAGGATCGACACCCAGCGCCAGCGCGGCGGCGAACGCACCGGCCGCGTTCAGGGCGTTGTGGTGTCCCGGGACGGCGAGGCGGACGCGACCCGACCCGCCTGGGGCGCGCAGCTCGAAGTCCGCGCAGCCGGCGTCGAAGGAGAGGTCGGTGACCCTCACGTCGGCGTCCTCGCCGGTGCCGTAGACCACCACCGAGCGACCGGCGGCGCGCGAGCGTGCGGCCAGCGCGGCCGACCCCGGGTCGTCGCCGCAGGCCACCAGCGTGCCGCTCGGCCCCAGCCGGTCGGCGAAGGCCTCGAACGCCTCGACCACCTTCTCGGCCGTGCCGTAGTGGTCGAGGTGGTCGGGCTGCACGTTCGTCACGACCGACACGACCGGGGTGTAGACGAGGAAGGACGAGTCGGACTCGTCGGCCTCGGCCACGAACACGTCTCCCGAGCCCTGGTGGCCGTTGGTGCCCGCTCCGACCAGCTCGCCGCCGATCGCGAAGGACGGGTCGAGACCGGCGCTCTGCAACAGGACGGTGAGCATGGACGAGGTCGTGGTCTTGCCGTTCGTGCCCGCGACCGCCACACCCCGGTAGCCCTGCATCAGCGCGTGCAGCGCCTGCGACCGGTGCAGCACCGTCACGCCCAGCTCCCCCGCCCTGACGAGCTCGGGGTTGCCCGGACGGATCGCCGACGACGCCACGACGGTGTTGACACGGTCGACCCGCGTCGGGTCGAAGCCGGCGTCGACGCGCCCGCCGACGGCGCGCAGGGCGGCGAGCACCGGCATGTCCTTGGCGTCACTGCCCGAGACGTCGAGACCGCGGGCCAGCATGATGCGAGCGATGCCCGACATGCCGATGCCGCCGACGCCGACGAAATGCACGGGGGCCAGGTCGACTGCGGGAGCCACCATGGCGCTCAGGTCGAAACGCGGTCCGGCAGTGGGCATCACGACCGCCCAGGGTGTTCTGAGGCAGCCTTGACGACCAGGTCGGCGAGGCGCTCGTCGGCATCGCGCACACCAGCGCCGGCTGCCGCGTCGGTCATCTCGGTGAGGCGTTCGGGGTCGACCAGCAGGGGGACGAGGTGCTCGCGGAGCCACTCGGCGTCGAGATCCGAGTCGTCGACCAGCAGCCCGCCACCGACGGCCACGACCGGCTCGGCATTCAGTCGCTGCTCGCCGTTGCCGATCGGCAGCGGCACGTAGACGGCCGGCAGCCCTACCGTCGTGAGCTCGCAGACCGTGTTGGCTCCGGCCCTGCACAGCACGAGATCGGCTGCGGCGTAAGCAAGATCCATCCGGTCGGAATACTCCATCGCGACGTACGCCGGAACGGTCTGCTCGCTCGGTGTGGCGCCCGTCTTGCCGGCCCCGGTCAGGTGCAGCACGCCGATGCCTGCCGACGTCAGCGCCGGGAGTGCCTCGGCCACGGCGTCGTTGAGCCGCTGGGCGCCGAGCGACCCTCCGGTGACCAGCAGGGTCGGTGCGTGCGGGTCGAGGCCGAGGTGCCGGCGTGCCTCGTCGCGGACGGCACTGCGGTGCAACGTGCTGATCTCACGCCGCAGCGGCATGCCGACCCGCACCGCGTGCGCCAGCCGGGTGCCGGGAAACGTCACCGCGACATGGCGCGTCAGCCGGGCGCCGAGGCGGTTGGCCACACCGGGTCTGCTGTTCTGCTCGTGGACGACGATCGGCACGCCCAGGCGTCGAGCCGCGAGGTACGCGGGTGGGCTGACGTAGCCGCCCATGCCGACCACGACGTCCGCGTCCACAGACGAGATCGCCTCTGCCGCACGGTCGACCGCCGCTTTGAGCCGCGCCGGCACCCGAAGGAGCGCACCTGAGGGTCGTCGTGGCAGGGGCACCTTGGGGATCGTGACGATGGCGTAGCCGCGAGCCGGCACCAGTCGCGACTCCAGGCCCTCGTCGGTGCCGAGTGCGAGCACCCGCGTCTCCTGGTCGCGGCGCACGAGGGCGTCGGCCAGGGCCAGCAGCGGGCTCACATGGCCGGCGCTGCCACCCCCCGCCAGGACGACCGACAGCGGACCACTGCGCGGGACTGCTGTGCTCACCGGCGCTCCCGCCACGCGCTGCCACGAGACGCCACCACGGCGAGCGAGCGACGCACCACGCCCGGCCGGGCAGCCAGAGCGGCACGCGCGCCGGGCTCGGTGCGAGCGAACGAGAGCACCATCCCCAGCGCCGCCAGGGTGGTCAGCAGGGCTGACCCTCCGCTCGACACCAGCGGCAGGGGCACCCCGACCACCGGCAGCAGTCCCAGCACGACGGCGACGTTGAGGAGGCCCTGCCCGACCACCCAGCCGAGCACTCCGGCGGTGGCGATCTTGACGAACAGGTCGTCGTGGCGCAGCACGACCCGCAGGCCTCCGACGGCGATCACCGCCAGGAGCGCGAGGATCGTCAAGGTGCCCGGCAGACCCAGCTCCTCACCGATGATCGCGTAGATGAAGTCGTTGTGTGCCTCGGGCAGCCACGACCACTTCTCGCGGCTCGCGCCCAGGCCGAGGCCCCACCAGCCGCCCGACGCCAGCGCCCACGTGCCGTGGGTCGACTGCCAGCACTCGTTCATCTGGTCGCACTCCGCGCCACCCAGCCAGGTCTGGATCCGCGTCACCCGGTTCTTGCTGGACATGACCAGGAAGCCGGTGAGGACGGCGCCGGCGGCCAGCGTCATCGCGAACAGCCGTCCGGACGCGCCGGCTACGTAGAGCATCACGCCGACCAGCATCATGATCACGAGCGCGGTGCCGAGGTCGCGGCCGGCCAGCACGAGCGCGATGACGAGGGCGGAGACGGGCCCGACCGGCACGATCACATGCTGCCACCTGTGCAGCAGAGGCGCCTTGGTCGACAGGATCGTGGCGCACCAGACCACCAGGGCGACCTTCGCGGCCTCCGACGGCTGCGCGGAGATCGGCCCCAGGGTGATCCAGTTGAGGTTGCCGTTCACCCCGAAGCCGAGGGGCGTGAAGACCAGTAGCTGAGCCGTCACCGCCAGCACGACGAGCGGCCACGCCATGGCCTTCCAGACGCGGACGGGCACGCGCGAGCAGGCCACCATCAACGGCACGCCGATCGCTGCGTAGGCCGCCTGCTTGCCGAAGACCGCGAAGGGCGAACCCCCCTCCTCGATCGCGTCCACGCTCGAGCTCGACAGGACCATCACCAGGCCGATCACCACGAGCACCAGGGTCGAGCCGAGCAGCAGGTAGTAGCTGGTGGTTGGCGTCTCCCAGACCGCCAGGCGCTCGCTGACGCGGCGTCCGATGTCGGCCGCCAGCCCCGAGGACCTGCCGGGCCCGTCCTCTCGGACACCCGGGGTGATGGCAGCCACGTCAGCGCCCTCCGTACCCGGCGCTGCCCCGCTCGTCGAGCTGGGCACGGACGGCTGACGCGAAGGCGTCGCCGCGGTGGCCGTACGTCGTGAACTGGTCCATCGAGGCGCTCGCCGGGGCGAGCAGCACCACGTCTCCGGGGCGCGCCAGGTCGCCGGCCGTCGCAACGGCCCGGTGCATGACGAAATCAGCCACCGGCATGCCCTCAGTCTCGGTGGCGTCCACCTCGACCACGCGGACATCCGGTGCGTGTCGCGCCAGAGCCTCACGCAGCGGCGCACGGTCGACGCCGATCAGCACCGCCGCGCGCAGCCGCCCCGCGTGCTCGCGCACCAGCGCGTCGAAGTCGGCTCCCTTCGGCAGGCCTCCAGCGATCCACACGACCGAGTTGAAGGCGCGCAGCGACGCCGCCGCCGCGTGGGGGTTCGTGGCCTTGGAGTCGTCGACCCACGTGACCTCGCCGGAGCTGGCCACCGTCTGGATGCGGTGCGGCTCGGGCAGCATCGAGCGCAGGCCGTCGCGCACGGCTGTCGGCGCGACGCCGTGCGCCCTCGCGAGAGCCGCGGCCGCCAGCGCGTTCGCGACCGTGTGCGGCGCGACCACGCCTCCGCCGGCCTGCTCGAGGTCGGCCATCGTGCCCAGCTCGAGGGCGCTCGACCCGCGATGCTCGGTGAACGCGCGGTCGCAGAGCACGTCGTCCACGACACCGAGCATGGAACGACTCGGCACCCCGAGGGTGAAGCCGACCGCGCGGCAGCCCTCCACCACGTCGGCGGCCTCGACCAGCTGCTCGGTCAGAGGGTCCTCGACGTTGTAGACGCAGGCGACCTCGGTGCCCTCGTACACGCGGCCCTTCGCCGCTGCGTAGGCCTCCAGCGAGCCGTGCCAGTCGACGTGGTCACGGGCGACGTTGAGGCAGGCACTGGCCCGTGGCGCCAGGGAAGGCGACCGGTGGAGCTGGAACGTCGACAGCTCCACTGCGAGAACGTCGAAGGGCTGAGGGTCGACGACCGCGTAGACGACCGGTGTGCCGACGTTGCCGACTGCCGTAGCCCGCAGCCCGGCGGCCAGCAGCATCTTCTCGAGCATCCGCACCGTCGTGGTCTTGCCGTTCGTGCCGGTCAGGGTGAGCCACGGGGTGGCGCCGGCAGCCGGGCGCAGCCTCCAGGCGAGCTCCACCTCGTCCCACACCGGCACCCCTGCCCGCGACGCCTCGACCAGCAGGGGCGCGTCGGGGCGCCACCCCGGCGAGGTGACGACGACGTCGGGCAGCCCGCCGTCGACAGCCGGAAGGGACGTCGCCGTCGACGGGCCGAGCAGGCTGCTGCCGCCGAGAACATCCACGAGCTCGCGGTCGCGGCGCAGGTTCGCCCCGTGCGACGGGTCGCCGGTGTCGCGGGCGTCGACGACGACGACCCGGGCGCCTCGCTGCAGCAGCACGTCGGCCGCGGCGAAGCCCGAGAGGCCGAGGCCGGCCACCACGACTCTCAGCCCGGCCCAGTCCGCGCCAGCGTGCGTGAGGGCTGCCGTCCGAACGGCGCCCTCGGCGGGACCGCTCACAGGGTGACGACCCACTCGGCGTAGAACAGCCCCAGGCCGAGCGCGACGAACAGCCCGGCGATGATCCAGAACCGGATCACGATGGTGACCTCGGCCCACCCAGCCAGCTCGAAGTGATGCTGCAACGGGGCCATCCGGAAGACCCGCCGTCGGGTGAGCTTGAACGAGCCGACCTGGATGATCACCGACAGCGTGATCAGCACGAAGAGCCCGCCCATCACGATCAGCAGCAGCTCCGTGCGGGTCGTGATCGCGAGCCCGGCGAGGGCGCCGCCGAGGGCGAGAGACCCGGTGTCTCCCATGAAGATCTTGGCCGGCGAGGCGTTCCACCACAGGAAGCCGAAGCACGCACCCATCAGGGCGGCGGCGACCACCGCGAGATCGCGCGGGTCACGGACCTCATAGCACTGTGGTCCGGCCTGGGCCACGTTCTGGCACGACTGGTTCGACTGCCAGATGCCCACCAGCACATAGGCACCCGCCACCATCGTCGAGGCGCCGGTGGCCAGCCCGTCGAGCCCGTCGGTCAGGTTCACCCCGTTGCTGGTGGCGGCGATCATCAGCTGGGCCCAGATCACGAACAGCAGCAGCCCGAGGGCGGCACCCGCGAAGGCGAAGTCGAGGCCGGTGTCGCGGATCACCGAGATCGCGGTCGATGCCGGGGTGCGGTAGCCCTCGTTGGGGAACATCAGGGCGAGCACGGCGAACACGATGGCGACCAGCGACTGGGCGGCGAGCTTCGGCCCGCTGCGCAGGCCGAGGCTGCGCTGCCGCGAGATCTTGATGAAGTCGTCGAGGAAGCCGACCACGCCGAGACCGGTCATCAGGAACAGGACCAGCAGCGCCGAGACGGTGACCTCGGACATGGTGAACAGGTGCGCGAGCGCGTAGGCGGCGAGGCTGCCCCCGATGATCACCGCCCCGCCCATCGTGGGCGTGCCCCGCTTCGTGTGGTGCGAGGTCGGGCCGTCGTCACGGATGAACTGTCCGTAGCCGCGCTTCACCAGGAACCTGATGTACAGCGGAGTTCCGAACAGGGAGAACACGAGTGCGAGGGCAGCGGCCGCCAGAACGGTTCTCATCGGGCCCCCTCCGACGGGGCCGCGGGCTCGCCGGGCTGCGCGTTCACGGGTCCAAGGGTGGCAGTCCCGGTCGGCGCTTCAGCGGACCCCCGGGCTGGGGTCTGCTGCGTGTCGGACGCCACCCGGTCGCCCAGCCACCGCAGGCCGCTGTCACGCGACGACTTGAAGAGCACGACGTCTCCGGGCGCCAGCCGCTCGCGCAGCAGCTCGAAGGCGGCGTCGGCGTCCGGCACCCAGACCGACTCACCACCCCACGAGCCCTCCATCACCGCGCCGGTGTGGACGGGGCGTGCCCCCGGGCCGACGGCGACCAGCTGGGAGACGTCGAGCCGGACGGCCAGCCGGCCGATCTCGTCGTGCAGGGTCGCGGACTGCTCCCCCAGCTCGAGCATCTCGCCGAGCACCGCGAACGTTCGGCCGCCGCCGCCCATCGAGACCAGGGCCTTGAGGGCTGCCCGAACCGAGTCGGGATTGGCGTTGTAGGCGTCGTTGACGACCGTGACTCCGTCGGCGCGCTCGACGACCTCCATGCGCCACCGGCTCGCGGGGACGGCGGACGACAGAAGCTCTGAAACCCGCTGCGGCGCAAGGCCCAGGTGGAGGGCCACGGCCCCTGCGGCCAGCGCGTTCGACACGTGGTGCTCGCCGTGCAGGCCCAGCTGGACCGCGGCGGTGCCCTCGGCTCCGGCGATGGTGCTGACCAGCCGAAAGCGGGCTCGCCCACGTGCGTCGAGCTCGACGTCCTCGGCGCGGACGGCGGCGCGCGCATCGCCCGAGGCGCTCGTGCCGAGCACGACGCCCCGCGCGAGGGCCACCATCGCAGCCACGCGATAGTCGTCGAGGTTCAGCACCGCGACCCCGTCGTCCGAAAGAGCTTGCACCAGTTCTGACTTCGCTGTTGCGACAGCCTCCATCGACCCGAACTCGCTGGCATGGGCGTACCCGACGTTGAGCACCACCGAGACGTTCGGCGGGGCCACCGAGGTCAGGTAGCTGAGGTGGCCGATGCCGCGTGCGCCCATCTCGACGACGAGGTAGCGCGTGCTCTCGTCGATGCGGCAGACCGTCAGCGGCACGCCGATCTCGGAGTTGAACGACTGCTCGGCGGCGACGGTCGGGCCGAGGTCGGCCAGCAGCGTCGCGAGCAGGTCCTTCGTGCTGGTCTTGCCCGACGAACCGGTGACGGCCACGACGGTGAGCGCATCGCCCGCGGCGTCGACCACGGAGCGCGCCAGCCGTCCGAACGCCTCCTGGGTGTCGTCGACGAGCACCTGCGGCAGCTGGTCGTCGACGGGGCGCTCCACCACGGCAGCGACGGCACCGGCCTGCCGGGCCGCCGCGACGTAGTCATGGCCGTCGGCCTGCTCGCCCCTGCGTGCGAGGTACAGCCCGCCCGGTCCGCAGAGCCGGGAGTCGGTCACGACGGGCCCGCCGACGACGATCTGCTCGGCTGCGGTGTCGGCCCGGTCACCACCGGTGACCAGGCGCCCCCCTGTTGCCCGGACGACCTCGGCGAGGCTGACCACGATCACGGGCCACTCACCCCGAGCCGGGCAGCGAGCGCGGCAGCCAGCACCTCGCGGTCGTCGAACGGGTGGACGGTGCCGGCGACCTCCTGGCCCTGCTCGTGCCCCTTGCCGGCCACCAGCACCGTGTCGTCACCGGTCGCGCGGGCGACCGCGGCAGCGATGGCGTCGGCCCTGTCGCCCACCTCGACGACCTCGACGCCCGGCCCGGCGGCGGCTCTCGCACCGGCCACCAGGGCGGCGCGGATGGCGCCCGGATCCTCACCCCGGGGGTTGTCGTCGGTCACCACGACGAGGTCGGCTCCCCGGGCTGCGGCGGCGCCCATCGCCTCGCGCTTGCCCGCGTCGCGGTCTCCCCCGGCGCCGAGGACGACGACAAGACGTCCGGTCGTGCCGGGGCGCAGCGCACGCAGGGCGGCAGCCACCGCGTCGGCGCTGTGGGCGTAGTCGACGACGGCCAGTGGGCAGCCGTCGGCGGGCCGGCTCACGACCTGCATGCGCCCGGGCACTTGGCCCCCGGCGGCCAGGCCGTCCCGGAGGCCGTCGGTGTCGAAGCCCGCCTCGACGAGCATCAGAGCTGCCATCGCGGTGTTGGCCACGTTGAAGTCACCGGGCAGGGGGCTGAGCAGGTCGACCCCGTGGCCGTCGCGGTGCCGCAGGGTGAACTCGGTGCCCACGCCGTCGGCCGTGGGGGCCAGATCGACTGCCTCCCAGTCTGTCTCGACCATATCGACAGTGCTGAGGGGGGTGCGGAAGGTGACCACGGGAACGTCGGCCTCGGCGGCCAGCCGCACGCCCCAGTGGTCGTCGACGCAGACCACGCCGCGCCGCGCCCGATCTGGAGTGAGCAGGGCGGCCTTCGTCGCGTAGTAGTGCTCGAGGTCGGGATGGAAGTCGAGGTGGTCCTGGGAGAGGTTCGTGAACCCCGCGACGTCATACCGCACGGCGTCGACCCGGTGCAGAGCCAGGGCGTGGCTCGAGACCTCCATCGCGCACGCCGTCACCCCCGACTCGCGCATCACCGCCAGGAGGGCGTGCAGGTCGGGCGACTCGGGCGTGGTGCGCGGGCTGGGCACCCGGTGCGAGCCGAACCGCGTCTCCACCGTGCCGATCAGGCCCGTCGCGCGGCCATCGGTGCGCAGCGCTGCCTCGAGCAGGTAGCAGGTGGTGGTCTTGCCGTTCGTGCCGGTGACACCGAGCATCAGCAGGTCTTCCGCCGGCTCGCCGTAGACCCATGCGGACACCCGTCCCAGCACGCCCCGGGGGTCGCCGACGACGACCACCGGCAGATCGGTGCCCTCGCAGAGCGCGAGCCCTTCGGGGTCGGTCAGCACCGCGGCGGCGCCCGCGGCCGCGGCGTCCTTGGTGAAGCGCGCCCCGTGCACCCGTGCACCTGGCAGCGCGGCATAGAGGTCACCCGGCCGCACGGCCCTCGAGTCGAGGGTCGCACCAGTGAGCTCGGTGTCGTCACGTCCCTCGCCGCCGCGAGCAGCAGCATCCGGACCGAGCAGCCGGCGCAGGCCGTCCACCGTGCGGTCGAGTGCTGCGCCAGGCACGTGCTTCGGACGCGGGAAGGCTCCGGTCACGGGCTCCACCGACGCATCCCCCGAGGCACTCCCCGAGGCACCCCCCGAGCCTTGGGCGGCTTGCTGGCCGGGGTCGTCGCGCACCCCGGGAGGCTACCGCCGCGGCTCTGCGCGCCCCGACCCGGCACGCACCCCGTCCCGGGCCACGTGGCGAGGCTCACTCGTACGTCAGGGGATACAGGCTGGCCTTCTCGCCGGAGGGCGGGATCGCGAGGTCCTGCAGCGCGAACGACATCACGTCGCGGAAGACGGGGGCCGCGACGGTGCCGCCGTAGTAGCCGTTGACGGGCCGCTGCAGGGTGACCCCGATGACGATCTTGGGGTCCTCCGCGGGCGCCATCCCGATGAATGACCCGGTGTAGCCGCTGTACCCGCCGTCCTTGGGCGCCTGCGCCGTACCCGTCTTGCCCGCGATCCGGTAGCCAGGGACCGTCGCGTTGCCACCGGTGCCTTCGGTCACGGCGCCCTCGAGCATCGACCGCACCTGCTGGGCGGTCTCGGGGCTGACCACCTGGGTGCCCTCAGACGCGGGGGTCGGGACCATCGTCCCGTTCTCGTCGGCGACGGCATCGACCAGCCGCGGCGTCATCCGCTTGCCGTCGTTCGCGATCGTCGCGAACACCTGGGCCGACTGGAGGGCATTGACCGAGACACCCTGGCCGAAGAGCACCGTGAACTGCTGACGGCCGTCCCAGCTGTCGGCTGGGGCGAGGATGCCGTTGGTCTGGCCGGGGAAGTCGAGTCCGCTGGGCTGGCCGAGCCCGAACTTCTGCAGGTACTCGTGGCGCTTCTCGCGCGTCATCTGCTGGCCGACCATCACCGTTCCGGTGTTCGACGACTCCCCGAGGATGCCCGCGAAGGTCAGCTTCTGCTGCGGGTGGGGGTGCGAGTCCCGGAACGTCTGGCCGTTGCTGGTCGTGTACCGGTCGGGCACCACGAACTGACTCTCCGGTGTGACGATGCCCTCCTCGATCGCGGCGGCCGCCGTGATCACCTTCGCCGTCGACCCCGGCTCGATCACGTCGGAGAGGGCGCGGCTCCCGCGGTCCTCGGCGGTGGCTGCGCCGGGGTCGTTGGGGTCGACGCTCGGCGACTCGGCCAGAGCCAGGATGTTGCCGGTCTCGACCTCGATGGCGAACACGTTGCCCGACTCGGCTCCCGAGGCCGCCACCTGTGCGGCGATGGCCTGCTGGAAGTACCACTGCAGGTCGCGGTCGATCGTCAGGCGGACGTCACGGCCGTCGGCCGCCGACACCTCGGCCATCGCGCCGGTGGGAATCATCTGCCCCTCGCCGCCGCGCTCGTAGTGGCGGTAGCCGTCCTTGCCGGCGAGGGCCGACTCCATGCTCATCTCGAGGCCGGCGAGCCCCTTCCCCTCGGCGCCGGTGAAGCCGATCAGGTTTCCGGCCACCGCACCGGCGGGATAGCTGCGGGCACTGGTCTTCTCGCTCAGCACCCCGGTGACGCCCAGGGCCTGGACGTCGCGCCATACCTGAGGCGTCACGCCCTTGACCACGTACGCGAACCGGCGCTCCCCGTCGAGCGCGGTGCGCACCTCTGCTGGGGTCTGGCCGGTGATCGCGGCAATGTCGGCGGCGGCGCCGTCGAGACCCCCGGGACCACCGTCCTTCGACTCGTAGAGGTGGACGAGGGTCTGGTCGACCGTGATGTTCCGACGCTCGACGCTGGCCGCGAGGGCAACGCCCTCCCGGTCGGTGATCTCGCCGCGGTGGGCCAGCAGCGGTGCCTTGACCAGCCGGTTGCCGAGCGCCTCCTCCGCGAGAGCGGTCGCGTCCAGGCCCTGCATCTGGACCAGGCGGGCCGCGAACAGGCTGACCAGGATCATGATCACGAGCACGAGACCCCGGGCGCGGCGGTCCGGCGGCGGAGTGCGCAGGCCGCGACCTTCGGCGCGGACCCTCGGTGGACGCGGAGGTGTGCCGGCCGGTCGGGCCCTTGCCCGGCGGTCGGCACTGTCCCTGCGGTCTGCACTGTCCCTGCGGTCAGCACTGTCTCGGCGGCGAGTCGGTGCGGTGACGGTCACCCGGCGCCTCCCCTCGGCACGGCACCGTCACCCGGGTCGACGGGTGGCGGCTCGGTGGGAGTGATGGTCGCTGTGTCGGACGGAGGTGCCACGCTCGCGCCCGTCCCCGCGGCGTCGTCGGCGACCGAGCCGGCAGCCTCGGCGGCGGCCGCCGCCGCGGCATCGGCGGCAGCCTGGGCGGCGACAGCGTCCTCCTCGCTCACGACACCGGGTGGAGCCTTGGCGAGGCCCGGCAGGTCGGAGAAGGCGGCGAGCTTCGTGGGGTCGGCCGGAGTCGGCGAGCCGAGCACCTGGCCGTCGGCGAGTCGGATGAAGGCCGGGCTGCCGTTCGGGATCATCCCCAGCTGCCGCGCCCGGGCCGACAAGGTCGACGGCGACGACTGGACGGCCAGGTCCTCCGCGAGCGCCTGCTCCGTCTCGGTCAGGGCGATCTGGCGCAGCTCGAGCTGGTTCTCGGCGTAGGCGCCCCGAGACAGCACGAGGTTGATCACCAGCACCGCGAGGAGGCTGGCGACCAGGATCGCGACACAGGCCGCCACGAACGACGGTTGCCAGGTGACCCGCACCGGGGCGGTCAGGACCCGAAGGCGTGGGCCCGGCGCCGGGGCTCGGCCGGCCGGTCGGCGCTGCCGCTGAGGTGCTTTCGCGAAGGCGCGCGCGGCCGCGGGAGTCACGCCGCCCTCCCGGGTGGCGGGCGCAGTCGCTCGGCGGCACGGAGGCGCACTGACGCAGCGCGCGGGTTGAGCGCGACCTCGGTCTCGCCGGCGGTCTCTGCGCCGCGGGTCAGCAGCCGCAGCTCAGGGGCGTGCTCCGGCAGCTCGACCGGCAGGCCCTCCGGTGCCGTGCTGCGGGCAGCGTGGGTGAGCGCTCGCTTCGCGATCCGGTCCTCGAGCGAGTGGTACGACATCACCACGATGCGACCCCCGACGGCCAGCGCGCCCAACGCCGCCGGAAGCGCCTGCTCGAGCACCTCGAGCTCGCCGTTGACCTCGATGCGCAGCGCCTGGAACGTGCGCTTCGCCGGGTTGCCGCCGGTGCGACGCGTCGCTGCGGGAACGGCTGCCCTGACCAGGTCGACCAGCCGGGCGCTGCGGTGGAACGGCTCGGTGGCTCGCTCCCGCACGACGGCGTCGGCGATGCGGCGGGCGAAGCGCTCCTCCCCGTACTCGCGCAGCACGCGGGCGAGTGCGGCGGCCGGGTAGGTGTTGAGCACGTCCGCTGCCGTGAGGTCGGTGCCGGCGTCCATCCGCATGTCGAGCGGGGCGTCCGTGCGGTAGGCGAAGCCGCGCTCCGCCTCGTCGAGCTGCAGCGACGAGACGCCGAGGTCGAAGAGCACGCCGTGAGCCGCCGGCAGGCCCAGGTCGGCCAGGACCTCCGGGATGCGGTCGTACACGGCGTGTACGAGTGAGATGCGGTCGCCGAAGCGCTCCAGCCGCCGTTCCGCGAGCGCGATCGCCTGCCGGTCGCGGTCGATGCCGACCAGTCGCGCGGCGGGACAGCCCACGAGCAGGGCCTCGCTGTGACCACCCATGCCGAGGGTGGCGTCGACGACGACCGCGCCCGGCTCACCCAGCGCAGGGGAGAGCAGGTCGACGCAGCGCTCGAGCAGCACCGGCACGTGCCGCGCTGCTGCGTCCTCGGACATCTCGACCCTTCGACGATTCGAGTGGCTGGTGAGCCTGTGTGACTGGTGGAGCTGGTGGAGCTGGTGGGGCCGGGTCGCGACCGGCCTTCTGTGGTGGACGTCGGTGGTGGTCTGGGAGCGGGGGCTGTTCGTCTGTCGTCGTCGTCTGGTGGGCAGCGGGCTGGGGGGATCCGCTCGCCGCAGGCGGCCACGGAGGCTGCCCGCCCGGCCAGGTCCCCATCCGTCGGCGCGGCCTGGCACCGGGGAAGGTGTGTCAGGACGCCGCGGACGGCTGGAGACCTGGCCGTGCGGTCGGCCGGGCCATTTCGGTTCAGAGGGGTTCAGAGGGGTTCAGAGGGGTTCAGAGGGGTTCAGGAGGGTTCAGGAGGGTTCAGAAGAGTCCAGGGACGACCTCCTCTGCGGTGCTGGCGAACTCGGGCTCCTGCTCGGACAGGTAGGTGTCCCAGGCGGTCGCGTCCCAGACCTCCACCCGCGAGCCGGCGCCGATCACGGTGCAGTCGCGGTCGAGGTTGGCGTAGGTGCGCAGCTGGCTCGGAATCGTGATCCGCCCCTGCTTGTCCGGCAGCTCGTCGTAGGCGCCCGAGAGCAGCACCCGCAGGTAGTCGCGGGCCTGCTTGCTCGCCACGGGTGCCTGTCTGAGCCGCTCGTGCATGCGCTCGAACTCGGCGCTCGTGAACACGTACAGGCAGCGTTCCTGGCCCTTGGTGACCACCAGGCCGGGCGCGAGCTGGTCACGAAACTTGGCGGGAAGGATCAGCCGGCCCTTCTCGTCCAGGCGCGGGGAGTGAGTACCGAGAAACATCGACGCCCTCCCATCCCGTTGCAGCCCGGAACCCCCGTGCTCCGAGAGCCTCCACATTACCCCACTTCACTCCACAGTCAACGTGATCTCGGTAGTTCGGGCCGTCGACTTGAGGCAAAGCCGCAGGTCAAATGGGTGGGCGGACGGTGGAGGGATTGCCAGGGCCCGGTCACGTGCCGGAGCCTCGTTCACGTGGCGTAGCCCTCGTCAACGGGGCGTGCGAGCCTCGTGAACGGTGGTTTGGCCTCGTGAAGCAACCGATGGCGACCGGGCAGCGTCCCAGTGGGGTGAAGTGGGGGCCGGCATGCAGGTCGTGCATCGAGTCGTGGAGGCCGGTGGGGGTTGGAGGTGCCTACCGATACCGAGCGGTGACCCCCGACGCCTCCCCCACACCACCGTTCTTCACGTAACGTCTGCCATCAGGCTGCGCACCCGCGCCCATCGAACGCCCGAGGAGCACCTTTGACGACGACCGGTACGGCCCCGCGCAACCTGGACGACTTGGCGTACCACGCCGGTGCCATCCAGCGCGCGATCGAGTCCGTCATCCAGGGCAAGCACGGTGCGGTCCGCACGGCGCTCACCGTGCTCCTGGCCCAGGGCCACCTCCTCGTCGAGGACGTGCCGGGCGTCGGCAAGACGATGCTGGCCAAGGCCCTTGCGCGGTCGATCGACTGCTCCGTGCGGCGGATCCAGTTCACGCCCGACCTACTGCCCAGCGACATCACCGGTGTGAGCATCTACAACCAGGAGACCCGCGACTTCGAGTTCAAGCCCGGCGCCGTCTTCGCGAACGTCGTGGTGGGGGACGAGATCAACCGCGCCTCACCGAAGACCCAGTCAGCGCTGCTGGAGTGCATGGAGGAACGCCAGGTCACGGTCGACGGCATCACCTACGTGCTGGAACCGCCCTTCATCGTGGTGGCGACGCAGAACCCGATCGAGATGGAAGGGACCTACCCGCTGCCGGAGGCGCAGCGCGACAGGTTCATGGCCCGTGTGTCGATGGGCTACCCCGCGTCCGCCTCCGAGATCGAGATGCTGGACTCGCGAGACCAGGTCGACCCGCTCGACAGCCTGACCGCGGTGGCCGACGCAGCGACCGTGCGAGCGCTGGTCGAGGTGGTGCGCACCGTCCACGCCGCTCCCGCCGTCAAGCAGTACCTCGTCGACCTCGTCACCGCGACGCGCACCCACCCGGACCTGCGCCTCGGCGCCAGCCCCCGCGCCAGCCTGCAGCTGCTGCGCGCGTCGCAGGCCCACGCCGCCCTCGACGGGCGCGACCACGTGCTGCCCGACGACCTCAAGCTGCTGGCGCCGGCGGTGCTGTCGCACCGGCTGCTGCCCACGGCTGACGCGCAGCTGGCCCGGCGCACGGTCGAGGACGTTCTCGCGGAAGTCCTTGCGCGAGTTCCCGTCCCGGCCGGAAAGCGCTGAGAGGCACTCGATGGCAGAGCCCGCCCCGGGCGGCCCCGGTGGTCCGGGTGGTCCGGGCAGCGGCGGCTGGTCGTCCGCGCTGCCGAGCGCGCTCTCGGGCCTGACCGTCCGCGGCCGCGCCTTCATGGCGTCCGGGCTGGCCACGGCCGCATGCGCCGTCGTGCTCGGCCAGCGTGACCTGCTGCGGATCGCAGCCCTGCTGCTCCTGGTGCCGGTCGTCAGCGTCCTGCTGGTGGCGCGCTCGCGGTACCGCGTGCAGCTCTCCCGCACGGTGTCGCCGGCCCGGGTCTCAGCCGGTCAGTCGGCGTCGGTGCGCCTCGAGCTGGCGAACCTCTCCCGGGTGCCGACCGGTGTGCTGCTCGCCGAGGAGCAGCTGCCCTACGTGCTGGGTGCCCGTCCGCGATTCGTCGTCGACCGCCTGGACCCGCAGGGACGCGCGGCCGTGACGTACTCATTGCGCAGCGACGTGCGGGGTCGCTGGGACATCGGCCCAGTCCGACTGCGGCTCACCGACCCCTTCGGGATGTGCGAGGTCACACGGTCCTTCACGGCGACCGACCCGCTGACGGTCGTGCCCAAGGTCCATCCTCTGGCCACCCTGAACGCCGCCGGTAGCTGGCGTGGTGCCGGCGACTCGGTGACACGCACCGCTGCGGCGTCCGGCGAGCACGACGTGGCCACCCGCGAGTACCGCTACGGCGACGACCTGCGTCGCGTGCACTGGAGGTCGACGGCTCGGCGCGGGGAGCTGATGGTCCGGCGCGACGAGCAGCCCCACCAGATGCAGGCGACCGTGCTCGTCGACCGTCGTGCCGTCGGTCACCGCGGCGACGGGCCGGCCTCGTCGTTCGAGTGGGCGGTCAGCGCCGCCGCCTCGGTCTGCCACCTGCTCGTGCAGGCGGGCTACGGCGTGCGGATGATCAGCGACGACCTGGAGATCGGCTGGACGGGTCGCGAGCACGCCGGCGGGGTGGGGCCGCTGCTCGACCGGCTCGCCGTGATGGACCTCGGCGGGCCGAGGGAGCTCTCGGCGGCCACCAGCCTCCTGACGCGCGCGGGGGGCGACGGGCTCGTGGTGGCCGTGCTCGGGGAAGTCGACACCGATGACGTGCATCCCCTGGCCGCGCTGAGCCGGCGCGGCACGGTCGGCCTCGCCCTGGTGCAGCGCACGACCGGCTGGGTCATGCTGCCGCCGCGTCGGGCGGCCCAGATCGACACAGCTCGTGAGGAGGCGATCGGGCGCCTAGAGGTCGGCGGGTGGAGCGCCGTCGAGGTCGACGCTCGCGTCAGTGTCACGCGCGCGTGGGACGCCCTCGTCGCCCGCCACCACGCTGGTCGTCGCTCAGCGAGCAACGCCGGAGCCTGGCGATGAGCCGGCACCTGCGAGCGCGGCTGCTCGCTGCCGTCGCGGTGCTGCTGACCGCGACCACCTGCATTCCCCTGATCCACGGCACCAACTGGCTGGTGGAGCTGACCGCAGTCGTGCTGCTCGGAACCGGAGCGGCGGCGCTGACCCGGCGCTTCTTCTTCGGAGCCGTCTGGGCATCGCTCGCCTACCTCGTCGCCCTTCTGCTCGGCATCACGTGGTGGTACGCGCTGCCCGAGGCGTGGCTCGGCGTCCTCCCCGGCACCGAGTCGGTCCTCCGGCTGGCCGAGCTGGCGGGCCAGGGCGGGGTCACGATGGTCGAGTCGGCGGCGCCGGTGCCCGACTCACCTGGAGTGCGGCTCCTGACGGTGGCTGGGCTCGGGCTCGTCGCCTGGATCGCGGACCTGATCGCCGTCCTGCTGCGTCGCCCGGCCATCGCGGGACTGCCGCTGCTGGCCGTGTACTGCGTGCCCGCGGCACTCACGCCGGACGGGCTGGCCTGGTGGTGGTTCGTGCTCGCGGGGACCGGCTACCTGCTGCTGGTCGCCTCGGACTCGGGTGACCGCGTCAGCCGCTGGGGTCGTGTGGTCTCCGGCCGCGGCGGGCAGCCCGACGACCGCGCCCCGATGGCGGCGACCGGGCGGCGGGTGGGCGCCGTGGCTCTGGCCGGAGCCGTCCTGATCCCTGCCCTGATCCCCGGTCTCGCGGAGAGCCTGCTGCCCGGCAGCGGCCCCGGCAGCGGTCCGGGCGACGGGACGATCACCGTGCTGAACCCGATTCTGACACTGGACGAGGACCTCAACTCCGCCAGCGATGCGCCGGTGCTGCGGTACACGACCACCGACCCGACCCCCGACCCGCTGCGCCTGGTCACCACGGACTCTTTCGACGGTGACAAGTGGGAGCCCACCTACGGAACTGTCGACCGCGGCCGGCGCGCGTCGGAGGAGATGGACGACCCGCCGGGCCTGTCGTCCGAGGTGGTCTTCCCCGAGGCGAACACCCAGATCTCGATCATCTCGCTGAAGCAGGGGTGGCTGCCCGTTCCCTACCCACCTCGCCGCGTCGACATCCTCGGCGACTGGCTGTACGACCAGAGCACGCTCAACGTGGTGGGCGACGACGGCACCCAGACCGAGCCGGGGCTGTCGTACACGGTGCACCACCTGCGGGTCGAGCCGACACCAGAGCTCCTGGCTGGGGCAGGTGCCATCCCGCAGAGCGTGCGGACGAGGTGGACTGCCCTGCCCGACGACCTCCCGGCGGAGATCGCCGCCACGGCCGAGGAGGTGGCCGGCGGCGGCAACGACTACGACCAGGCCACGCGACTGCAGTCGTGGCTCCGCGCCGGCGGAGGCTTCCTCTACTCGGAGGAAGCCCCGGACGGCAACGGCTCCAGCGCCATCGCGGACTTCCTCGTCCAGAAGAGGGGCTACTGCGTCCACTTCGCGTCGACGATGGCCGTGATGGCACGGTCGCGCGGCATCCCGGCGCGCGTCGCGGTCGGGTTCCTGCCCGGGGAGCAGCTGCCGTCCGGCGAGTACGAGATCACCCAGAACGACGCGCACGCGTGGCCGGAGCTGTACTTCGAGGGCGCCGGGTGGGTGCGCTTCGAGCCGACGCCGCCGCAGCGTGTGGGCGCCGTGCCTCCTTGGGCCCTGGCCCCCGGGCCCGAGCCGACCGACGCCCCTTCGGTGACCCCGACGGCCTCGGCGACATTGCCGGCCGACGAGCAGGAAGGCCCGTTGGAGAGCTCCAGTGAGGAGAACCTCTCGTTCTCGGACGTCGTCGCCTGGCTCGCGGCTATCCCCTGGCGTGTGGTCCTGGCCCTGTTCCTCGTCCTCGCGAGCCTGGCCGCTCCGACGATCACGACCCGAGTGCTCAGGCGGCGGCGGTGGAACCGGGCCCGGGAACCCGACACACGTGCCGAGGCCGCCTGGACCTCGATGGTCGAGGCGCTCGGTGACCTGGGGATGCGTGTGCCGGCGTCGGCGACCGTGCGGCAGGCCTGTCGCCAGATCGGCGAGGACCTGGAGAGCGACGCGCACGTCTCGCTGACGCGCATCGGCGCGGCGGTCGAGCGGGTGCGCTACGCCCGTCCGCTCGGCAGCGCGCCGCTCGGGGGCGGTTCGGACGGCCGGGGGCCTGGCGGGACCTCGGGTGGTGGCGGTGTCCCGTCGATCGCCGTGCTCGACCTGGACGCTCCCCCGCGCGACCCGGCGACCGGGCGCACACCTGACCCGATGAGCGACCGAGGACTGCGCCACGACGTGGCCACGGTCGTGCGCGCGGTGGGCGCCCTGCGGGGGCCGGGCGCACGGTGGCGTGCTCGGCTGATGCCCGAGTCGGGCGTGAACCACCTGCGCAGCGGCCTTCAGGGTCTCGGGCTCGCAGCCGACCGGTGGGACCGTGCGCTCGCTGGACGCCTGGGTCGCGGGCTGCGTCGACGTCGCGGCCAGTGACCCTGACCGGGCTATGACCTCGGCAATGACCTCGGCAATGACCTCGGCAATGACCTCGGCAATGACCTCGGTAAGGACCGAGGCGATGGCCTAGCGCCAGCTGCCGCCGTTGCCGTTGCGGCGGTCCCAGCGCTCCTCGAGGCGGTCCATGAAGCCCTTGCCCGCGCGGCCTCCGCGCGCCGCACTGGGGCGCTGCGCGGTGCCGTCTTCGCGGACCACGCCCACCGGGCCGCCGCGGGCCGACGGGCGGGAGAGCCCGTACGTGACGCCCGCGAGCATCAGGAGGAAGGCGGGGGCAGCGAGCCAGATCTGCTGGGAAACCAGGGCGAGGAAGAGCAGCCCGAGCCCGATGACCAGCCCGAGTCCGCCGAGGAGCATCCGGCTTCCCGCCCGGGGGTGACGGGCCGACCCCTCCATCGTGGACGCGAACTTCGGGTCGTCAGCCAGGAGCTGCTGCTCCATCTGCGAGAGCAGCTGCTGCTCATGATCGGACAGCGGCACCTGGGCCTCCTCGGGTCGCGTCGACGGGCAACGTGCACCGGTAGACCACCTCAGGATAGGTCGCGATGTCAGGGTGCGAAACCCGGACGTCCACATCCGTTCTCCTGCGGGCGGACGCGGAGCCTCGAACGCTCCCCAAAGGGCACCGATGGCCAGTCGCGCCGGGTCAAGGCGGAGGGGCGCCGGGGGACGTCGGGGACTCGTCGTCGCCCGGGGAGTGGCCATCGGGATGCCGGACGCGCGCCGCGTCGATCAGGCTGGCCGGCCGCACGCTGTGTGACCCGAACCTGGCCACCGCCCGGTCGGTGGCCTGCTCCGCCTCTCGCCAACCCTGGGGGCGCTCGTCCAGCAGCAGCTGGCGGTGCTGACCACCGGTGTCGACCAGCCCCTCCACCCGCACACCGACCAGCCGGATCCGGGCGCGCTCCAGGTGCAGTGCGTCGTAGAGCTGGCGCGCGCAGGCGTAGATGTCGCGGGCGACGTCGGTCGGCTCTCGCAACGTCCGCGACCGGGTGATCGTGGTGAAGTCGGCGAACCGCACCTTCAGCACGACGGTGCGGCCCGACATCCCGCCCGACCGGAGGCGTCGAGCGGTCCGCTCGGAGAGCCGCAGCACCTCGCGCAGCACGACCTCGGGGTCGTCGACGTCGACACCGAAGGTCTCCTCGGCGCCGGTGCTCTTCTCGACCTGCTCGGTGTCGACCCGGCGCGGGTCGCGTCCCCAGGCCAGGTTGTAGAGGTGCTCGCCGACCGCCTGGCCGAGAGCCCGGCGCAGGGTGAGCTGCGGCGTGTGCGCGATCTCGCCCACGGTGCGCAGGCCGAGGCGGTGCAGCTGCTCGGCGGTCTTCTCGCCCACCCCCCAAAGAGCGCCGACGGGCAGCGGGTGCAGGTAGGTGACGACCTGGTCGGCCGGCACCACCAGCAGCCCGTCCGGCTTGCAGCGCGCGGAAGCCAGCTTGGCGACGAACTTGGACGAGGCGACACCGACGGAGCAGGTGATGCGCTGCTCGGCCTTCACCTGCGCCCTGATGCGCTGGGCGATCTCACGCGGGCTGCCCAGTCGGCGGACCGCACCCGACACGTCGAGGAACGCCTCGTCGAGGCTGAGCGGCTCGACAGCCGGGGTGATCGCACGGAAGACCTCCATCACGCCTTTCGACACCTCGGTGTAGCGCGCATGGTCGGGGGCGATCACCTCGGCGGCGGGACAGAGCCTGCGGGCGCGTGACATGGGCATCGCCGAGTGGACCCCGAAGCGCCGCGCCTCGTAGGTGGCCGACAGCACCACCCCGCGGCCACCACCGGCCCCGACGATGACCGGCTGCCCTACCAGGTGCGGACGGTCGATCAGCTCGACGGACGCGTAGAAGGCATCCATGTCGACGTGCAGCACCGTGCAGCCGGTGTCGTCACCCGACAGGGCCGAACCCTCGGCGGAGGTGCCGGTTCGCCCGAGCTGGTCGCGGCTCACTGGCGACTCACTCGCGGCTACTGGGCCTGGTCGGGAGCGGAGGCCGGAGGCGGAGCCGGCGCCGCGTGCACGTGCAGCTGGGCGGCGATGTCGAGGAACGCGTCGGTACCGCTGGCATGGTGCTCGAGCTCGGCCAGCACGCCGACGGCGGCACCGTCGGTGAGCGCCGTCCGCGGCACGATGTCGGCGAAGACCCGCACCCCCTCGGCCTCCTCGACCACGAAGCCACCCGCCTCGAGCATGTCGGCGACCTGGTCGAGGTCGAAGCGGCGCTGCAGCGGGTCGCCGGCACCCCAGCGACCGTCGGGATCCCGCGCCAGGTGCAGGGCGGTGCGGAGGTGGCCTGCTCCGACGCGGGCGAGCACGGCGGCGTGCCGCTGCGCGACGAGCAGGCTGAGGCGACCGCCGGGACGCAGGACCCTGCGGGCGGCCGCCAGCGCCTCGGCCGGGTCGTCGACCACCTCGAGGACGCCGTGGCAGAGCACCAGGTCGACGCTCGCCTCGGGCACCAGGTCGGCGAGGTTCTCGGCGTCACCCTGGACGCCGCGGAGCAGGTCGGCCACCCCGGCCTCGTCGGCCCGGCGGGAGAGCGCCGCCAGCGCGTCGGGGCTGGGGTCGACGACCGTGACCCGGTGGCCTGCCCGGGCCAGTCGGACCGCCTGTCCGCCGGTGCCTCCCCCCAGGTCGAGGACCAGCCGTGAGGGCGTTCGTGAGGGGTCGACGGGGGCTGCGGCTGCTGTGGGGTCTGCGGTGTCGTCCTCGCCTGCCGGGCCGCAGCGGGTGAGCAGCCAGTCGATGCCGGCGGCGAGCACGCTGCCCGACCAGACGGCGGGCGGGGAGTCCACGAGAACCTCCGGCGGGACGGTGAGGAGCGCGGCGGATGCCGACGTCGCCAGCCTAATGGCGGTGGGCCAGGTGGCCAGATGGGCGCGCTAGTGGTCTTCGTCGTGCCCTTCACCGGGGCCTTCATCGTGCCTGTCATCGTCCCGAGCTCCCCTGGCTGGCATGCCACAGATGGCGAGGAGCCTGCCGGCGTCGGCGACGCTCCTCGGCGTCCTCCTCCGACGTCGCCGCCATGCCCCGGGTGGACCGCACGTCGTCACCCTGTGGCCTGACGTCGGCGTACGGCGACTGCCGGAAACCGCTGGCATGCACCAGAACTCGCCTCCCCTGCCGCTGCTCCTCCTGCTGTTGCGGATGGGGCTCGAGCACCTGCGGGTCGCGCTGCTCGCTGGGCTCGCGGGGCTCGTCGCTGGGGTCGAGAACGGGTGGGTCGCCCGGCACCCGCCCGGCACTGGCAGCCACCGCCTGCCTCCGGGCGGCAGCCGCGGCGCGCTCGGCCTCGGGTCCCTGCGCCGCGACCGGACCCCGCAGAGAGCCGTCGTCGCGACCGGTGCCCTGGGTGCGGGCCGGCGCTCCCACGGGACGCCCACCAGCCCGCTGCCCGGGATGCTCCCCGGCGGCGATCTCGGCCAGCACGGCGTCCAGCCCACTCTCGCACCACAGGTCCCACAGCAGCGGAAGCTCCCACGCACCCGTGGCCCGCAGCGACACCCCCCGCGGACCGGTGCGTCGCAGCTCGCCGCGCACCAGGAGCAGCCACGACCCGAAGACCGTTGCGGCATAAGGCCCTTGGGCGTCCTCGAAGAAGGTGGCGTCGACGGGGCCGGTGGAGTCGTCGACGGTGAGGAAGACGACACGCCGTCCGGAGCGGACGGGTGGTGTCTGCGTCGCGACCTTCACCCCGGCGACCAGCAGCTCCGCCCGGCTGCGCTGCTGGCGCAGGGCGCGTGAGGGAACCACCCCGAGGGCGCGCAGCAACGGCACGTAGAACTCGACGACGTGGCGGCTGGCGTCGAGACCCAGCACGTCGAGCTCGGCCCGGACCCGCTCGGTACCGCTCATCTCGGGCAGCCCGCTGGACACCGCCTCCTCAGGGGCGTCGCCGAGGTCGAGGGCCAGCTGCACGGTCTGCTCGGCGGCCGGCTGGACCGGTGCGGCCGCCTGCGACTGGCGGGCGGCGGCGGCGCGCACGTCGTCGGGCCCCGGCCGCGCTGCCCCCGACGGGGCGACCTGCGTGGCGACCGCCACCCGCGACCGAGCGCGTGCGCCGGCGACTCCGGCCTTGCGGGCGGCACTGGCGGTGGCCCGCGACCAGCGGTCGAGGTCGGCCACCTGCAGCAGCAGGTCACGTCGGGTGACGCGGCCGCGACGGCGCACCGGCACCGACGACCCCATGCCGTAGAGGCTGTCGAAACCCCCTGCTACCACGAGCCTCTCGGCTGTCGGGCGGTTCGGACGGGCACGGTGCCAGAAGTCGGCCAGCGAGTGGTAGGGCTGGCCGGCGACGATCCGCTCCACCTCCGCCTCGCTGATGCCCTTCACGTCGGCCAGCGACAGCCGGATGCCGTAGGCGCGGCCGTCGGGAACGGCGGCGTCGAGGCGCAGGTGGGTCGCGGGGAGGCTGACCTCGAGCCGCACCGGGTCGGCAGGCACCACCTGGCGGGGTCCGGAGTCGGGGTTGCCGGGTCCTGCGTGGACCTGCTCCAGCACGGCAGGTGGCGGCTCGTCCCAGGGAGCCATCTTCTCGACCCGGTACACCGCCGTGGAGGCGTTGACGTCGAGCCCGAGCACGGCGATGCCGAGGTTGCGCGCGTCGTCCAGGATCAGCCGCTTGGGGTACATGCCGGGGTCGTGGGTGAGCACCCCCGCCATGAACGCCGCCGGGTGGTGGGCCTTCAGCCAGGCCGACTGGTAGGTCGGCAGCGCGAACGCGGCGGCGTGTGCCTTGCAGAAGCCGAAGGAGGCGAAGGCCGCGAGCACCTTCCAGATCTGCTCGATGTCACGCGGCTCGTACCCGTTCGCGGCGGCCGCCTCCCGGAACCACGGCTCGACCTCCCGCTGCCCGTCCTTCGTGCCCATCCGGCGGCGCACCTCGTCGGACTCGGCCAGCCCGATCTTGGTCACGACGTCCACGATCTTGATCAGCTGCTCGTGGTAGACCACCACCCCGGAGGTCTCCGCCAGCACCGGCACCAGCGAGGGATGCAGGTACTCCGGCGCGTTCCACCCGTGCCGTGCGCGCAGGAACGGCGTGATCATGTCGGACTTCACCGGCCCGGGACGGAACAGCGAGATGTCGATGGCCAGGTCGGCGAACTCCTGAGGAGCGAACTTGCCGACCAGCTCGCGCTGCCCCGGTGACTCGATCTGGAAGCAGCCGAGCGTGCGCGTGGAACGGATCAGCCGGTAGGTGTCCTCGTCGTCGAACGGGACGGCGTCGAGGTCGATCCGGCCGGTGTCCGCGTCCAGGTACGGCGCCTCCTCGTCGTGGCGGCCGGCGCGGACGGCGTCGGACCCGTCGACGCGGACGATCTCCTTGACGGCGTACGCCATCGCCGACTGCATCCGGATGCCCAGCACGTCGAGCTTGAGCAGCCCGAGCACCTCCACGTCGTCCTTGTCGAACTGGCTCATCGGGAAGCCCAGCCAGCTGGCCTCGACCGGGCTGCGGTGCGGCAGCGTGGCGTTGCTCAGCAGCACCCCGCACGGGTGCAGGGCGATGTGCCGGGGCAGCGCGTCGAGGCGCTCGACCAGGTCGAACAGCAGGTCGAAGCGCGAGGCGGTCAGGCCGCTGCGGGCCAGCTCGGGCAGCTCGGCCAGCGCCGAGCGGGCGTCGCGGGCCGCGATGTGCGGGAACGAGGTCGCGATCACGTCGATCTCGGACGGGGGCAGCCCGAGTGCCGCGCCGACGTCGCGGACGGCGTGCCGGATGCGGTAGGTGTCCATCATCGACACGCAGCTGACGCGGTCGCCGCCGAACCGCTCGAGGATCCACTCGTAGATGTCGGTGCGCCGGTCGGACTCGACGTCGATGTCGATGTCGGGCAGCTCGGCCCGCTGCGGGGTGCAGAACCGCTCCATCAGCAGGCCGTGCGCCAGGGGGTCGATCCCGGAGATGCCGAGCAGGTGGTTGACCAGGCTGCCTGCGCCGGAGCCGCGGGCGGCGACCCGGACCCCGCCGTCGCGGATCAGGTCGCACACCTCGGCGACGGTGAGGAAGTAGGTGGGGTAGCCGAGCGTGGCGATGGTGGCGAGCTCGTCGTCGAGGCGATCAGCGACCTCCTGCAGGTGGGCCGAGGACGCCCCGGGGTAGCGCCGGCCGATACCCGCTTCGCAGCGGCGGCGCAGGACCGCGTCGGCCTCGGCGTGGGTGGTGGCCTCGCCGCGGGTGACCAGTGACGGCTCGGGCAGGTGCACCTGGCCGATGCCGAGGTCGGCTCCCGGGTCGAGGCGGCAGCGCCGCGCCACCTCCTCGGTGCTGCGCAGCAGGTCGGTGGCCTCCCGCACGCCGAGCCCCGCCGCGGTGGCGACCCGCCGTGCGGTGTCGGCCATCTCGCCGGCACCGGCCAGGTAGCCGGACGTGGTGGTGCGGTCGAGGTGGCGGGTGTCGAGCCGGACCAGCCGGCGGGCAGCGTCGAGCACGTCGGCGGTGGCGGCCCCGTCCGGCGTCGCATAGCGGACGGCGGCGGTGAGCACGGCGGGGACGCCGGCCTCGCGGGCGAAGCCGAGCATCCGGGCGGCGTGGCCGAGGCTGCCCGAGGTGTTCTCCGGGCCGTCGTGGCAGACCACCTCGACGGCCAGCGAGCCGAGCGGCATCAGGTCGTACCAGCGGGCCAGCACGGCCCGGGCCAGGTCGGTGCGCCGCGCCAGCAGCGCCCGGCCCAGCTCGGAGCCGGGTCCGAGCAGCACGGTCAGGGCTCCCTCATCAGCACCGCCGGTGCCGTCGGCGTACCGGGCGACCAGCTCGGGAGTGGCCACCGGGACCCCTCGCTCACCGCGCAGGTGGGTGGCGGAGACCAGACGGCACAACCCTGACCAGCCGGGGGCCACGCTGTCCTCCGTGCGGCTCGTCGAGCCGCCACCGTGGGCGAGCACCGTGACTCGGGGGAGCCGCAGGTCGACCACGGCGCCGCCACGAGCAGGGGTGCCACGGGCCAGGCTGCGAGCCGCGGCCACCGACGGGTCGGCCCAGGCCGGCAGCCCGGCGAGCAGCCCCGACGGATCGACCGCGAGGTCGACGCCGAGCAAGGGGGCGACTCCGGCCTGGCTGCAGGCGGTGACGAACTTGACCGCGCCGTAGAGGCCGTCTCGGTCGGTCAGGGCGAGTGCTTCAAGGTCGAGGTCGGCGGCTCGCTCCACCAGCGCGGTGGGGCTCGACGCCCCGTACTGCAGGGAGTACCCGGAGGCGACGTGCAGGTGGGTGAAGCCGGTCATGGAGGTGGCAGCACTCCCAGGCTCTCCGCGACGATGCCGGCGAAGGCGGTGGCGTCGCGCAGGAGGTCGTCGGCCTGGCGGGTGGTCACGACGTGGACCCGGCCGGCCTCGATCGCCGAGCGCCTGCCTGCTCCGGCCGCGAAGAAGGCGGCCCACTCCCCCAGCTCGGGTGCCACCCGCGGCAGCACCTGCCAGACGTTGAGCGCCCCCGAGGCGCGCTTGGGCCGTCCTCTGACCGCGAGCACCGCGGCGGCAGCGCGCAGCGCAGCCAGGTGAGCGGCGACGAACCGGTCCCCCGCGTCGTCGCAGCGCTCGGCCAGCCGCAGGCCGTCGGCGGACCGGTCGAGCAGCTCGAGCGCGGCCGTCGGCACGGGTGCGGCGACCCGCGCGGAGAAGGAGGCAGCGGCAGGGGTCGTGGGGGCAGCTGTCGGGGCAGCCGTGGGGGCAGCTGCCGGGGCAGCCGTGGGGGCAGCTGCCGGGGCAGCCGTGGGGGCAGCTGTCGGGACAGAGGTCGGGGGTCGGTCCAGCACCTGGGGGCTCATCGTCTCTTTCCTTCTCAGTCGCTGACTCAGTCGCTGACCCGCAGCAGCAGCCACGTGGGTTCGGACGGGTCGACCGTCTCCCGGCACAGGTCGTAGACCCCTGTGCCGGCCATCCGGCCGGCGGTGGCCTCGACCCGCCAGACCTCACGGTCGGTGTTGACGTCGGCCAGGCCCACGCCTGCCCGTGACTCGATCGGGCCGATCGCGCTCGAGCCGACGCTCTCCCCCACGCCGTGGACCGCCAGGGCGCGGGGCCGCGACCACCAGGCTTGGCGCTCGCGCCACCGTCCGAGCACCTCCCGGACCACGTAGAGGCGGCCTCGCCAGAGGAACTGCGCCGGCTCGTCGGCCTGCGTCGTGCGCACCTGCACGGTGTCGTCGTACCCACGAGTCATCGAGCACCTCCGTGCGAGGGGCCACCGGTGTGCGGCGGCCGGCCTGCTCGACCCAGGGACGAGGGGCACCGACCGGGAGGGCGGGGTCGAGTTCGCCCTGCCCGGCCGGGTGCCTACGGTGAGGTCGCGACTCCGTCACCGTTCCTGCAACTCGAACATGTGTTCGAATACCTCGACTCTACACCGGGCCTCCGACTGTCCGTCAAGGCATCTGCTCTCGAACTCGAACGCAGAGCCGAACGGGTGAGTCCCCGGCGTCGCCATCCCAGCACCCACCACTGACAACGCCCCATTCACCCAGTCACCCGAACGGGCTGCCGCGGGCGCCGCACCGTCACTACGCTCCGTTCATGTTCCGCGACACCGGCGCAGGCCCGGACGGCGACGAGGTCGTCGCCCACCCCGCGGTGTCACGCGTCCGCGAGACCCTGGCCTCGCTCGGCGCCATCGGCCGGATCAGGATCCTCCCCGACCAGGCACGCACCGCCGCCCAGGCGGCCGAGCAACTCGGGGTCGAGGTCGGCCAGATCGCCAACTCGCTCGTGTTCGAGGTGCCCGACCACGAGTCTCACGGCGGAAAGCGCGCCCTCCTCGTGCTCACGTCCGGCGCGCACAGGGTCGACACCGCGCACCTCGCCGACATCCTTGCTGTCGAGCGACTCGATCGCGCCGGACCCGAGTTCGTCCGGAGCAGAACAGGTTTCACGATCGGCGGCGTTGCACCTGTCGGGCACAAGCACCCGCTGCAGACCCTCGTCGACGTCACCCTCGCCGGCTACGACGAGATCTGGGCAGCGGGGGGGCACCCGAAAGCCGTCTTCCCGACCCACTACGACGAGCTGCTGCGGATCACCGCCGGCCACCCGGTCGAGGTCGAGTAGGCCATCTACGGCGAGTCAGATGCTCACGGCGTCAGGCCGACCTCAGCTTCTGACACGTGCTCGGCGGCACGGCGTGGTCGGGCGATCAACACCATCACGCACCCCACCGCGAGCACGGCCATCGCCGCCCCCGGCGTCACCGGCGCGACGAGGAACGTGCGGGCAGCCCCTCCGACCACGTCGACGCCGGTGATCGACACCATCATCACTCCGAGGACGGTGACCAGCACGCCGGCACCCGCCACCACGTCCACCCACCGGTTCGGCTGCGCGAGAGCGGCTTTCGGCGCCGCACGAGGGGTGTCGAAGCGACGGAACACGACCACGAGCACGGCCGTCGGCACGAGCAGCACGGCGATCCACACCGGCCGCGTCGCCCACCACACGCCGGTTCCTGCCTCGGGGAGGCCGAGACCGAGTGCCCTGGTGCCGATCAGCACCAGCATCATCGCGGTCAGGTGCCAGAGGAACGTCGTCATCGCGACGGCGCCGGCGGCGACCACGATGCGCCAGGCGCGTGGCCGCGCCAGCACCCGCGTCATCGGCCCGCGCGCCAGCACGGCCACGCCGCACAGTGCGACCCCCTGCGCCAGGAGTGCGACCGTCGGAGGAGCCATGTTCGAGATCGCCTCTCCCGGAAGGCCGACCATGCTCATCGGATAGGGGCCGACCGTCACGGCCAACACCAGGGCGGCGAACCCGCCGACCACCATTCCGGCGGCCACGCGCCGGGTCAGCAGGCCGTCCTTCCAGCAAAAGCCGATCTGGTGCAGGGCCAGCCACACCAACGCGAAGTTCAGGGAGCCGACCAGTTCGACACCCGTGAACCGCACCAGGTCGACAGCGCAGGCTGCCGCCACCAGGACGACGATGACGACGAGACCGTGGCGGCGGTGCCACGCCCGCATCGCCGGCGCGAGCGCCGCCACCCCGAGGTAGATGCCGACGAACCAGAGCAGCTGGGTCGACAGCACGAGAGCTGCCGGCACCAACGGGTTCGGCGCCCCGCCGTCCACCTCGCGAAAGAGGCCTGCAGCCCGCATCGCCAGACCGGCACCGACCCAGACGACGACGAAGGCGAGCGTGGGACGCAGCAGCCGTCCTGCCCGGGCTCGCACGAAGGCCGCGTAGCGTCCGGCTGACGTGCCCGCCACCTGGTCGGCCGACTCGAGCGAGTGCATGTGCGCGACGCCGCCGACCAGGAAGAACAGGGGCATCACCTGGAGCACCCACGTGACCGGCTGCAGCCAGGTCACCTCGACGAGGGCGTTGCTCACCGTGCCGTCGGCCGTCAGCGCCCCCATCAACCAGTGCGCGACCACGACGACCAGCAGGGACTCCGACCCGCAGGGCGTCGACCCAGCGGTCACGGGTGGCAGGTGTCGCTGCCACCACGGCGGCGACGCCGGCCGCGTGGTTCGGGAAGGTCGGGGTCGACATCGGCTCTCCTGAGCGGTGGGGACGCTGGCCGGCTGTGGCGGTTCGGGCTTCACGGGGACGACGCGCAGGGCCCGCGACCGGACCACCCTGGATTCCCCCCTGGAACCAGGCTGGCGCATGATCGCGGGCCCCGGAAAGGCGTTCGACGACGATGCGCCGGCTGCCTCGCGGTGTGAACACCTCCACACCGTCGGCCAGACCGGCCCCCCCGGTGACCCAGTCGGCTACTCAGGTCGTCCGTGACAGGTACTCAGCGACAGCTGGGTGATGCTCACAATTCGGATCATCGGCACCGTGAACCGGCCACCTGAGGGATGGCGCGTAGCCCAACCCGGTCGGCCCTACGCTCGCCGACGTGCACCCGTCCAGCCCAACCCTGCCTGTGGTGGTGCTGCACCTCTGGGCGGTGACCTCCCGCGGGGTCCCGAGGGCACTCGGGCGGATGGCCTGGGACCGCGTTCCCCTGCGCGGGAGCGGCTGCACGTTCCACCGCCTGCTCGGCACCAGCCGGGCCGGTGGTTTCGGTCTTCGGGACGCCGACCCCCGGCACTGGGCACTGCTGACCTGCTGGCCCGACGCGGCTGGGGCCACCGCGTTCGACCGGTCTCGGACGGTCGCGGGCTGGGACGGCATCGCCGCCGAGCGGCTGCGCCTGGAGCTCCGTCCCCTGTCGAGCCGCGGACGGTGGGGCGGGAAGGAGCCCTTCGGACGGCCGGACGGGGACGCCGATCGCCCGCTCGATCCACAGGCCCCCGTCGCAGCCATCACCCGGGCCCGCATCCGGGTCGGCCACGGCCGCTCGTTCCGGCAGGCCGTTCCGCCGGTGTCGGCCGACCTCGCTCGCGCGGGCGGCCTGCGGCTGGCCGTCGGTGTCGGTGAGTCCCCGGTGGGCCTGCAGGGCACCGTCAGTCTCTGGGACGACACCGCATCGCTGGCGGCGTTCGCCTACCGCGCCGCACCGCACGCGGCCGTCGTCCGCCGAACGCCCGCCGAGCGCTGGTACGCCGAGGAGCTCTTCGCGCGCTTCGCCGTTGTCGCCGCGACCGGCACCTACGAGGGCCGCTCGGTCGGATGAGGGTCAGGCCCCCGTCAGCTCGCTCAGGAGCAGTGCACAGGAGAACCCCACAGCGGTGGCCAGCGCGACGAGTGGGCCGCCCCGCTCGACCGCCTCAGGGAACATCGTGTCGGCGAGCATGGCCAGGATGCCTCCCGCCGCGAGCGCGAGGATGCCGCCGGTCAGCTCGGGTGACAGTCCCGACATGATCGCGAAACCGGCGACAGTCGCCGCCGTGCACACCAGTGCAACACCCGCCCAGACGCCGACGATGTACCTGCGCGACCGGCCTTCCGCCTGCATCGCCGCAGCGCTGACCATGCTCTCGGGGACGTTGCTCAAGAACACCGCCGCCAGCAGGACCGACCCAAGAGCCGGGCCTCCAGCGCGCAGGCTGAGGCCCGTGGCCATGCTCTCCGGAATGCCGTCGAGCACTGCGCCCACGAGCAAGGCGGTGCCTGCCACGGTGGCGACTCTCGGCGCCTCAGGAGTCGAGCTCGCGTCGGGAACCACGTGCCGGGGGTCGCGTCCGATGCGCTTGGGTGAGGCGGCTGCCATCCGCTCGAGGCCGACGTCGGCGGCCACGTAGATGACCGCGCCCACCATGAACCCGCCGATGGCAAAGGCGGGACCACCGGTGTCGAAAGCCTCACGCATCAGGTCGAAAGTCAACGCCGACAGCAGCACCCCTGCCCCGAAGGCGATGATGCCGCCGAGCAGCCAACGGGGTGGTGACGTGAACAGACCGAGCATGACGCCCACGACGAAGCTCGAACTCGCCAGCAACCCGAACAGCAGCGCAGTCGCCATGACCGACAGTCTCCTCGTCGATCGCCGCCCGACGTGTTGACCCGCACATTGACCCGCACATTGACCCGCACATTGACCCGCACATTGACCCGCACATTGACCCGCACATTGACCCGCACGCTTAGACTCGGTCACGGCAGAAGGAGGGGACCGGCATGGAGATGCTTCCCTGGGTCTTCACCTCCGGGTGGGCCAGCGGCATCAACGCCTACCTCGTGGTGCTCATCCTCGGTGGCGCCGACCGCTTCTTCCAGCTCGGCCAGATCCCCGATGCCCTCGCCCGTACGGACGTGCTCATCGTCGCGGGCGTGCTGTTCCTGGTCGACACGGTGGCCGACAAGATCCCCTACGTCGACTCCACCTGGGACGCGATCCACACGGCGATCCGGCCAGCCATCGGCGCAGCCATCGGCGCCCTGATCGCCGGTGACGCGAGCACTTTCGAGCAGGCCATCGCGGCCACGGCAGGTGGGGTCACCGCCCTCGCCAGCCACGCGGTCAAGGCCGGGCTGCGTGCCGCCGTCAACACCTCTCCCGAACCCGCCAGCAACGTGGCAGTCAGCGCCGGTGAGGACGTCGCCGTCGCGTCGGTGGTGTCCCTGGCGATCGTCGCCCCCTGGGTGGCGGCGGGGATCGCCGCTGTTCTGCTCTTCGTCGGGATGACCGTGGTGATCGTGCTGATGCGCCGCATCATGGCCTGGCGGCGCCGACGCCGGGAGCGGGCCGGGACGAACTCGAGGGCTCCAGCGATCGGCGACGTCCCAGCACCGTGACCCTCGCCCGGCCCTCCGGCGCGCCCTCGACCAGCGGTGCCGCGTCACCGGCTTGCGTGCCGGGGCGCCTTGCACGCGGACTGCCCGTCGCGCTGGCCGCCGCAACCGTCCTGGCGCAGATTGCCTACCCGCTCGCTCCCAACGGGGCGCTGGCAGGGCTGACCGTCGCGACCGTGGTGCTGTTCGTGGCGGCGATGGTGGCGCATGCCGTCGTGTGGCGGGGCCGTCGGGCTGCGCTCGCGCTGCTTGCCGTGGCCGGACTCACCTTGTTGGCCGAGGCCGTGGGGGTGGCGACCGGCCTGCCGTTCGGCTCCTACGACTACGCCGACTCGCTCGGGTGGCGGCTGCTCGGCGTGCCGGTGGTCGTCGCCCTGGCCTGGACGATGATGGCCTACCCGACTCTGCTGGCCGCTCGGGCGGTGTGCCGCAGCCGCTCCTACGCGACGGTCCCCTTGGCCGCGCTCGGGCTGGTCGGCTGGGACCTGTACCTCGACCCGCAGATGGTCGCGGCGGGGCACTGGACCTGGCACCACCCTGAGCCCCACCTGCCCGGCGTTGACGGCATCCCGCTGACCAACCTGGCCGGCTGGGTTCTGGTGGCCCTGCTGGTTCAGGCCGTTCTCCACCGCACACTGCCGTCGCCGAAGGCCTGCCTTCCCGAGAACACGGCGGCGCCGGCGCTGCTGCTGTCGTGGACCTGGCTGGGTTCGGCGTTGGCCCACGGCGCCTTCTGGGGACGGCCGGGAGTTGCCCTGTGGGGTCTGCTGGTGATGGCGCCGCTGGTCCTGCCAGCACTGCGGATCTGGTGGCGCGAACGCGCGTGATCGCTTCCGCTGCAAGGATACTCACGCGCGTAGGCTCGTCCGCCGCAGTGGTCTTGGCCGTGCACGCGGCGGTGAACACGGCACTGCTGCGCAGGCCCGTCCACACGCCGCCCGAGGTGGCCGAGACGGTCAGCGTGCTCGTACCCGCCCGCAACGAGGTCGACCGGCTCGGTGGGGTGCTCGGCGACCTGCTCGCCCAGAGCGGTGTCAGCGACCTCGAGGTGCTCGTGCTCGATGACGACAGCAGCGACGGCACTGGCGAGTTGGCACGCCAGTTCTCGTTGCGCGACAGTCGGTTCCGGGTGATCGAGGGCGTGGGGCCACAGCCGGGACACCTCGGCAAGCCGAGCGCCTGCGAGCAACTGGCCAGTGAGGCGCGCGGCTCGGTGCTCGTGTTCGTCGACGCGGACGTGCGGCTCGCGCCGCACGCCGTCGCGGCAACGGTCGACCTGCTGCGCCGCCACCGGCTCGACCTGGTCAGTCCTTATCCCCGGCAGGAGGCCGTCGGCTCCCTGGAGCGCCTGGTTCAGCCTCTCCTGCAGTGGTCGTGGGCGAGCACGCTTCCGCTGCGGTGGGCCGAACGATCACCCCGTCCTTCACTGTCGGCAGCCAACGGCCAGCTGCTCGCTGTCGACGCGGCTACGTACCGGCGGGCAGGAGGCCACGCGACGGTCGCCGACCAGGTACTCGACGACATCGCACTGCTCCGCGCGGTCAAGGTGGTCGGCGGACGGGGTGGCGTCGCCGACGGCACCGACCTCGCCTCGTGCCGGATGTACCGGACGCCAACCGATCTCGTGGACGGCTACAGCAAGTCTTTGTGGGCAGCGACGGGCTCGCCGGCGGCCGCCTGCGGGATCGGCGCTGCGCTGGCACTCACGTACCTGCTGCCGCCTGCGGCCGCGCTGCTCGGCTCGCGCGCGGGTCTGGTCGGATACGCCGCGGGTGTCGCCGGCCGGGCGGTCGTGGCACACCGGACCGGGGGTCGCGTCGTACCGGACGCCGCCGCCCACCCGGTCTCGGTGGCACTGTTGTTGTGGCTTGGCGCGCGCTCGTGGCGCGGGCACCGGCGCGGCACGCTGACCTGGAAGGGCCGGAGCCTGCCCTGAACGCCCCTCGTCCCCCCGCCTTGCTCGTCCTGCCCACGGATTTCGGCGCCTGCAGTGTGGGCACCGGGAGCGAGCCACAGGGGTCGTGTGGGTGGGGCGAGTAACGGTGGTGGTGGCGACTGACTCTTAGGCTGGCACCGTGGCGGACGTCGTAGTCGTTGGGGCAGGGCTTGCAGGGCTCAGCACGGCCGTGCGGCTCGCAGCCGCGAAGCACCGAGTGGTGGTCTGCGAGCAGGCCGACGAGGTGGGCGGCAAGGCCGGGCGGTCGACCGTGGACGGTTTCACCTTCGACACCGGACCCAGCCTGCTGACCCTGCCGGCGGTGTACCGCGACCTGTTCGCCACCACCGGACCGGCACTCGAGGACGCCGTCGAGCTCGTCGCAGTCGACCCGGTCTGCCGCTACCAGTTCAGCGACGGGGTCGAGCTCACGATGCCCAACGTGTCGCGGTCGGCGATCCGTGGCGCGGTCGACTCCGCGCTCGGCGTGGGCGCGGGCGAGCAGTGGCTGGCACTGCTGCGTCGCGGGGGCGAGATCTGGGAGGCGACGCGCGACCAGTTCCTGACCAGGCCCCTCACCGGGCCGGGCGCGGCCCTCGGCCTGGCCCGACGTGCCGGCACGGCGGGGATGCGCACGATCGCACCGTTCACCTCGTTGCGCAGGCTCGGCGAGGCGGAGCTCGAGCACCCGCACCTTCGGACGTTGCTCGACCGGTACGCCACGTACGCCGGGTCCGACCCCCGGCGCGCCCCGGCGGCCCTCGCCTCCATCCCGTACGTCGAGCAGACCTTCGGCGCGTGGACGGTCCGGGGCGGCATCCACCAGCTTGTGCTCGCCGTCGCCGCCCGTGCCGAGCAACTAGGCGCCGAGATCCGCACGGCCGCACCGGTTGTGCGCATCGTTACTCGTCAGGCTCGCGCGTGCGGCGTCGAGCTGGAGAACGGCCAGGTTCTCGAGGCCGACGTCGTGGTGTGCGCGGCCGACGCCACGCACCTCTACCGCGACCTGCTGCCCTCCGGTCTCGGTCACGCCACCGAGCGTGCGCGGCGAGCCGTTGCAGACCCCGGGGCCGACGCCTCCCTCTCGGGCTACGTGCTGATGCTCGGGCTCGAACGGCGTTCGGGCGCAGAGAAGCTCGGGCACCATCGCGTGCTCTTCGGCGAGGACTACGACGACGAGTTCGACTCGGTGTTCGGCACCGGCGAGCACCGAGGACGTCCCCGGCCCGTCGACGACCCGACCATCTACCTCAGCGCTCCCGACGACCCAAGGTCTCGGCCCGACGACGACAGCGAGGCGGTCTTCGTGCTGGTCAACGCGCCTCGGCACCGTCCCGACAACTCGCGGTTCGGGATCGACTGGGACGCAGCGGGAGTCGCCCACGCGTACGGCGACCACGTGCTCTCCTTGCTGGCTGGCCGGGGCCTTGACCTGCGGCCACGGGTACGGGCTCGCGCCCACCTCACGCCGGCAGACCTCGAGCGCCGCACCGGCAGCCCTGGCGGCGCGCTCTACGGCCTGGCCGCACACGGCATGCGAGGAGCGTTCCGGCGGCCGGCCAACGCCACGCCCGTGCCGGGTCTCTACCTGGCCGGCGCGACGACCCACCCAGGCGGTGGCCTCCCCCTGGTCGGCATCTCGGCCGAGATCGTGGCGGGCCTGATCGGCCCGGCGTGAGGCCCCACGCACGAAGACTCCGGTGTCGGTGAGGCCCCGAAGTCTTCGCGCTTCGGTGTCGTGGCGGCCTATCGCGCCTCGCGGTGGCGTCCGCGCACGAGCTGCGCGGTCGCCACCAGGCCGGTCACGAGCAGTGCGCCGGCACCGGCGGTCGCCCACGTCTCCGGTGCCGCCCAACCATCCGTAGCCGTGAGAACGGCTGTCGCAAGGGCGAACATGGCCGTCACAGCCACTCGCGTCGGCCGCTCCCCCACGGTCACGACCATGACGTCGGGACGGCCGCCACGCCGTGCCCGGTGCCGCACGAATTCGACCGCCCAGCCGGCCGCGACCCCGGCCGCCGCGAGCCACCATGGCGCGCCCAGCAGCCACAGGGCGCCACCGAAGCAGGCCTCCCCCGCACGGTCCGCGGCAGCGTCCAGCCTCGCTCCACGGTCGGTCACCCGCCCCGTCCGGACAGCGACGGCACCGTCCAGGCCATCCATCAAGGCTGACAGCACGACCAGCCCGGCAACGACCACCCCGCGTCGCTCCCCCGTCCCCGACGCGGCAAGGGTGGCGCCCCCTGCCGCCAGCAGGCCTAGGGCGGTGACGAGGTCGGGGGGCACGCGGGCCGCGGCAAGAGGGGCAGCAAGTCGGTCCACGACCCGTAGCCACCCACCGACCAGGCCGGTGTGGGGGTCGATCCCCGGGTGCAGCCGCGACCAGGCGTCCAGTCGAGACCGCCGGTCGGGCGGGAAGGTCAGCGCAGCTCCCACCGCACGGTGACGGCGACCGTCACCTCGACCGAGCCCGGCTCGAGCGTGGAGCCGGCCTCTGCCGACATCGCGCGCATGGCAGGCATCGGCCGTACGCCGCCCGGGCCGTCCTCGACGACTTCGAGAACCCTGCCCAGCCGGCCGCCCGCCTCCGTGGCGTGCGCCTCGGCGCGGTGACGCGCGTCCTCCCAGGCCAGCGTGCGGCCCCGATCACGCAGGACGGACGTGTCGGACACCGCGAACTCGACGTGGTGGACGGCGAGGTCGTCGCCGCCTGCCCCGAGGACGGCACCGAGCACCGAGCTCAGCGCGTCGCGGGATCCCACGCGCACGACCAGCCCGTGGCCGGCTCGAAAGCCGTTGCGGCTCCTGGTGTTACGACCAGTGCGGGGGTCGACCTCCCAGGACTCGTCGGTGCTCAGCGAGAGATCGGTGCTCTCCGCCGTGGTGCCTGCCGGAGCGGAGGCTGCGAGCGCCTCCCGCACCCTGAGTACGCACGCGTCGGTCGCATCGACGGCCTCGCCGGCGCTCGGGCGCACCACGCTCGCGCTGACGTGCAGGCGCACCACGTCGGGTACTCCGGCGGCCGACCCCGAGCCGGTCACGACGACGCTGCGACGGGGGACCGCCCAGTCGTCGTCCCCTGGTCCCGAACTCACCGGGATCCCGAGCTCACTGAGGACCGGACGCCGGGACGGTTGCGGCCGGACGTGTGGCGGTGTCGAGCCCCAGCGTCCGGTAGATCTCGAGCGTCGCGGTCGAGCGGTTCAGCGTGTAGAAGTGCAAGCCGGGCGCGCCCTCGTCCAGCAGCCGCGCGGCCAGTGCCGTGGTCGATGCCATCCCGATCCGGCGCACCTCGGCGGCGTCGTCGGCGGCGCGCAACCGGTCGGACAGGTCGGTCGGCAGGCCCTTGCCGTTCAGCTGGCGGAAGCGCTCGATCTGCCCGATGTTCGTGACCGGCATCAGCCCCGGCAGGATCGGCATGTCGCAGCCGAGGGCCACCACCCGGTCGCGCAACCTGAAGAAGTCGTCCGCGTTGAAGAAGAACTGGGTGACGGCGAACTCAGCGCCGGCCTCGGCCTTGGCGACCAGGACACGGGCCTCGTGGTCGAGGTCGGGCGACTCGGGGTGCACCTCCGGGAAGGCCGCGACCCCGATGCAGAACTGCCCGAGCCCACGGATCATCGCGACGAGCTGGTCGGCACGGTCCAGGCCACCCGGCGTCGGGACGAACGTGCCACCAGGGTCACCCGGCGGGTCGCCGCGCAGGGCGAGGATGTTGCGGACACCGCCCCCGGCGTACGCGCCCACCACCTGTCGCAGCTCGTCGCGGGTCGCCGCCACGCACGTCAGGTGTGCCACGGGAGTGAGGGTCGTCTCCTCGGCGATGCGCCGGGTGATCCGCACGGTGCGGTCGCGGGTCGACCCCCCGGCGCCGTAGGTGACGGACACGAACGTGGGAGCCAGTCCCTCCAGGCGGCGGATCGCCGCCCAGAGCTGGGCCTCCGCCTCGGCGTCGCGCGGCGGCGAGAACTCGAACGAGTAGGACCGGTCACCGTGGGCGATCAGCTCGCTCACCGTCATGGAGCCACGGGAGGTCCCGCCCGTGTGTGAGGGTCCGATTGACATGGGGCCAAGGGTAAGGGGAGCACTCCACCGTGCGGACACGAGCCCACGCACTGAACAATGGGGTCAACCCCGGACCGGCCGGGCCATCGCGAGACCCAGCGAACCGCCGGTCGCTCCCTACTTGGAGGACCGATGGACCCCGCGTCCCCGTTGGACGCCGAGAACCTGCGCGACCGGGTGCAGGCCGTGCTGGACGAGGCGATGACCCGGCACGGCTCGGTGCTCGCCGACGTCGACGCCGGCTGCGTACCGCTGGCCGAAGCCGTGACCGCGTTGATCGCCGGTGGCAAACGCCTTCGGCCCGCGTTCTGCTACTGGGGCTGGCGCGGCGCCGGCGGGCCCGACGACGAGCGGGCGGTGCACGCCGCGGCGGCGCTCGAGTTCTTCCAGGCTGCCGCACTGCTGCACGACGACCTGATCGACGGGTCCGACACGCGCCGCGGTCGCCCGTCCGCTCACCGACGGTTTGCGGGCCTTCACCTCGAGCAGGGCTGGGACGGTGACGCCGACCGGTTCGGGATGGCCGCCGCCGTGCTGGCGGGCGACCTCTGCCTCACCTGGAGCGTCGAGCTGCTGGGACGGGCAGGCGCCGACCTCGCGCCCGACCGACGAGATGCCGGCCGTGCCGTCTACGACCAGATGTCGACCCAGCTGATGGGCGGCCAGTACCTCGACGTGCTGACCCAGGCGCGCCCGATGGGAGGCGACGCCGTGCAGCGGGCCCGTCAGGTGATCCGGTTCAAGACCGTGCGGTACACGGTGGAGCACCCGCTCCTGCTCGGCGGCCACCTCGCGGGCGCCTCCACCGACCTTCTCGCCGGCTACAGCCGGTACGCCCTGCCACTGGGTGAGGCGTTCCAGCTGCGCGACGACGTGCTCGGCGTGTTCGGCGACCCGGCGCTGACCGGCAAGCCCAGCGGCGACGACCTGCGGGAGGGAAAGCGCACCGTGCTGCTGGCGCTGGCCCACCAGCGCGCCGACCCGCGCCAGCGCCACGACCTCGACGCCCTGGTCGGCTCGCCCGGTCTCGACGACGACGGTGTGGATCGCGTCCGCGAGGTGATGGTCGCCACCGGCGCCCTCGACGAGGTCGAGCGAATGGTCAGCGACCTCGTGCAGCAGGCGCACACCGCGCTCGACGAGGCCGATGTCCAACCACCCGCTGACGAGGTGCTCAGGGCGCTCGTCGAGACCTCGACCCGGCGAGTCGGGTGACCCGCTGGGGTTCCCGGGGCCCCCGACGCCAGCAGGGGATGCCGGGTGCCGACGGCGTGGTCGTCGTCGGGGCGGGACTCGCGGGGCTGAGCGCAGCGATGCGGCTGGCCGGCGCGGGCCGGCAGGTCACGGTGCTCGAGCGCGAGCCGGTGCCGGGTGGACGGGCCGGGCTGGCGACCGTGTCCACGCCCGGTGGCTCGTACCGCTTCGACACCGGCCCGTCGGTGCTGACGATGCCCGAGCTGGTGGAGGACTGCTTCGACGCCATCGGCGAGCAGATGGCCGACTGGCTCACGCTCGAGCGCGTCGACCCGCTGTACCGGGCGAGGTTCGCGGACGGCAGCCACCTCGACGTCGTGGCCGACCGAGAGCAGATGTCGGCGTCAGTCGCCGCCCTCTGCGGCGGCGACGAGGCGGCCGGCTACGAGCGCTACGTCGACTTCGTGACGACGCTCTACCGCTACGAGATGCGTGACTTCATCGACCGCAACCTCGACCGCCCGACCGACCTGCTCACGGGGTCGCTGGGCCGGCTCGTCGCGATGGGAGCGGCGCGGCGGCTGGCGCCGACGGTCGAGCGCTTCCTCCAGGACGACCGGACGCGTCGGGTGTTCTCGTTCCAGTCGCTCTACGCCGGTGTCGCCCCGACCAAGGCGCTGGCCATCTACGCCGTGATCTCCTACATGGATTCCGTTGCAGGAGTGTGGTTTCCACGGGGGGGCATGCACGCGCTGCCGACGGCACTCGCCGCCGCCGCGCAATATCACGGGGTCGAGATCCGGTACTCCACCGAGGTCGCGAGCATCGACCACAGTGGCGGACGGGCACGCGCAGTGGTCACCGCCGACGGCGACCGCGTGCCCTGTGACGCCCTCGTGCTCACCCCTGACCTGCCGGTCGCCCGCCGTGACCTGCTGGGCGAGCCGCTCACCCGCCGGCTCACGTACAGCCCTTCGTGCTGGCTGCTGCTCGCCGGATCGTCCGTACAGCATCGCGAGCCGGGACCGCCGGCGCACCACACCATCCTCTTCGGCCAGGCCTGGGAGCAGACCTTCACCGAGCTGACCACCGGTCGCCTGATGAGCGACCCCAGCCTGCTCGTGTCGCAGCCGACCGTCGGCGACCCAGAGCTGGCCCCGCCTGGACGGCACGTCTACTCGGTGCTCGCCCCGACGCCACACCTCGGTGCGACTCCGGGCATCGACTGGGAGCACGCGGCCCCTCGCTACCGCGACCACGTGCTCGGAGTGTTGGACGCTCGGGGGTATGCGGGCTTCCGCGAGGGAATCGAGACCGAGATCGTGACCACTCCCCTGGACTGGCAGGCCCGCGGGATGGAGCAGGGCACCCCGTTCGCGCTCGCCCACACCGCAACCCAGACCGGGCCGTTCCGGCCGGGCAACACCTGGGGTCACAACGTGGCATTCGCGGGCTCGGGCACCACCCCTGGGGTCGGTGTGCCGATGGTCCTGCTCTCCGGACGCCTTGCAGCAGAACGGGTCACGGGGCCGGACCCGTCGTATCGTTCCCGGGCATGGCCGTGAACACCCCTCTCCCCGGGCCAGGCCCCGGACCCCAACCGGCCCCCCGCACAGCCCGGGTCATCGACGCCGCCGGCATCACCGACCCGCAGCTGCGCAGCGACCTCGAGGCCTGTCGGCGCCTGAACGCCGAGTACGGCCGCACCTACTACCTGGCGACCGGGCTGCTGCCGGCCGAAAGGCGTCCGTGGGTGTGGGCGCTGTACGGCTTCGCCCGCGCCGCGGACCAGCTGGTGGACTCGAGTCCGCAGCCCGACCGCTCCACGCTGCTCGCGTGGTCGGACCAGGTGCGCGCCGCCCTCGAGGGGGCGCCGGGCCGCGACCCCGTCACCCGTGCCATGGTCGCGACCTGCCGTCGCTGGCACATCCCGCCGGCCCAGGTGGACGCGTTCCTGGAGGCGATGGCGACCGACCTCGACGTCACCTCGTACGCCACCTATGCCGACCTCCAGCGCTACATGTACGGCTCCGCCGAAGTGGTGGGCCTCTGGATGCTCCCCCTGCTCAGCGCGGACAGCAACGTCACGCCGGGCGAACTGGAGGAGCCGGCACGTCGGCTGGGCGAGGCGTTCCAGCTGACGAACTTCGTGCGTGACGTCGGCGAGGACCTTGATCTCGGACGGGTGTACCTGCCCGCCGAGGACCTCGACCGGTTCGGCGTGACCCGCGACGACCTGCTCGCGGTCAGGCGCGGCGCGCCGATGACCGACTCACTGCGGGCGCTCCTGGCGTTCGAGGCGCAGCGCTGCCGGCGGCTCTACGACGAGGCGGCGCCGGGCGTGGAACGCCTCGACCCGGTCGCCCGCCCGGCCATCCGGGCCGCGCTCGTCCTGTACCGGGAGATCCTCGAGCGGGTGGAGGCGAGTGACTTTCCCGTGCTGACGCGGAGGGTGACGGTGCCCCGGGTCCGCCGGGCGGCCGTCGCCCTCCCGGCCCTGCTCGCTGCGCGGCGCGAGCGGCGGCACCGGGCGCGAGAGCGGGGAGTCAGGGACCGGGACTGAGGCGGACCAGCGCGGCATCGTCGAAGGCCGTGGCCCAGAGCGAGCCGTAGGCGGCCAACACGCTCCCTCCGCTGGGCAGGTCGGGAGCGGGGACCTGCTCGATGACCCGTCCCGTCGCCGGGTCGAGGCGTTGCAGGAACGTGCCCGCGGCACGAACCCACACTCCCTCCGGCCCCGCCCAGGCTCCACCGCCGTTGCCGGCGCCCGCCGTCACAGACAGGACCTCGAACGTGCCGGGGTCGACCCGGGCCAGTCCCTGCTCGTAGCCGACCCAGACCTGCTCGCCGACGGCCACGGTGCGGGCGTCCGGCAGCGCAGCCTCACCCAGAACCTCACCGGTCTCGGTGTCGACGCCGAGCAGGACACCGTCCACCGGGCAGGCCGCCCAGATCGCGTCCAGGCCGGCGGCGAGCTCGGTGCACCGGGTTCCCAGCGTGACCGGAGGGCCTGGACGGTTCGTGGCCTCGTCGACCCCGACCATCGTCGTCCCGTCGCCGAGCAGCACCCACACGCGGCCGCCGTGGAACGCCAGCTGCCCCTGGTCGGACGACTTCCCGATCGGCAGGGTTTCCGCCACCGCGTTGGTCGCCGGGTCGATCCGCACCAGGTCCGTCCCGCTGCAGGACCACACCGCCTCTGCACCGACCCCGAGCCCCTGGCACAGCGGTGCGGTGTCGTCTCCTGTCGCGATCTCGGCGACGACCGCGTTGGTGGCAGGGTCGATCCGCACGACCGTCCCGGAGTCCTCCTTCACCCAGACGGAGCCGAACCCGGCTGCCAGCCAGTCAGGCGCACCTATTCGTTCGAGCCGGACTTCGATCCGGTCGTCAAGGGGCACCTGCAGCGGTGCTGGTTCGGTCGGTGCGGCTGGCGGGTCGGGGGCGGCCTCGGACGTCGTAGTCGTCGCCTCGGGTGCCGTGGACCTCGACGAAGGCGGCGCGTCAGTGGAAGTGCAGGCGGTGGCGCCCACGAGAAGCCCCATCGCCACCACCCCGACGAGGGAGCGGTGCGACACGGCGACCAACACCACTCAGAACGCCAAAGCCTGTGCCCGACGCCGGATCTCGGTCTTGTGGCCCTTGCGCAGCTGGCCGACCGGGGTGTCTTCGAGGACGTCGTCGTGACTGAACAGCCAGCGCAGCGCCTCGAGGTCGCCGTAGCCCGAGTCGGCGAGCACCGACAGGGTGCCGCCGAGTGCGGGCAGCAGGTCAGGCTCGACGAAGGCTAGTGGCACCGAGAGCACGCGAGGACGGCCTCTCCGCACGGCCACCAGGTCGCGGTCGTCCAGCAGGCGCCGGACGCGGCTGATGTCGACGCCCAGCCGGTCCGCGACGTCGGGCACCGCCAGCCACTCGCCGACCAGCGCGTCGACGGTTCCGAGCAGCGACTCGATGTCAGCGTCGGGGCGCAGGTCGGCGGGGGCGCTCCCCCTCGTGTTCTCGTTCACCCGCACAGGGTGGCACGGCCCCAAGGGTCACGCCGAACGCGGCACGTCGCCGCCGTGCCGGCCCGGCACAACCGGCCCACGCGGCCAATTACACGGCTGTAGTTCGACCCACAAGAGCGCGGGTCATGTAAGTTCGCTCCCGTCCCGTTAGTCACACCAGTAACACCAGTCACACCAGTCACCATCCGTTGACCCCGGCCGGACCCGGGTACGTTCCGAAGTCGAGGCCTCATGTCACACCACGAGTCACAGCACGAGTCACAGCACGAGTCACAGCAGCGTTCACACCCAGCACCCGCCAGCGGCGCGTCCCGGCGACGGCGACGCGGCGTCCCCCTGATGCTGGCGACCGCACTGGGCAGCAGTGCTCTGGCGTCGGGCGCACCCTCCGCGGCAGCCAGCGCCCCGGACGAGACGGACGCCCCGAGCGGCAGTCGTACCTCCCAGGCGGCGGCTGAGCCCGCCACTGCCCCGGTCACATCGCCACCGCTGGAGGTGCTCGCCGCCCCCGTCCGCGCAGCCGTGCAGTCGACCTACCGGGTGAAGGCCGGCGACACGGTGTCGCACATCGCCCAGCGCACGGGCTCGTCCGTCGCCGCCATCGTCGCCGCGAACGCGCTCGGCAAGGACGCCTTCATCACCGAGGGCCAGACCCTCGTGCTGCCGGGTCGCGAGGCGAGTGCCGGCGCGGCCACCGGGTCAGGGCCCGGGACGGCGGCCGCCGGCTCGTACACCGTGCGGCGGGGCGACACCGTGTCGGGCATCGCCGCTCGCCACGGCACCACCGTCGCCGGCGTCGTCGCTGCCAACGGACTCGGCTCGGACGGCTTCATCCGCGAGGGCCAGCGTCTCAGTCTCCCGGGATCGGGCCGGTCGGGTGGCGGCGCGTCCGCTCAGCCCGCGACGCCGAGCGCGGCCGGATACACCGTGCGTGCCGGGGACACCCTGAGCCACATCGCGGCGCGGACCGGCACGAGCGTCTCGGCGCTGCGGGCGGCCAACCCGTCGCTCGACAAGGCGGCGAGCCTGCAGATCGGGCAGCGCCTCGCCATCCCGGGCTCGGCGTCGTCCCAGCCGATGCCGAACACCTTCCTGGGACGGACCTACCCGGACGCCACGGTGCGCTCGGCGGGGATCAACCGTGCGACCCTCGCCGCCCGAGCCGTCCCGTCCCGGTCCGAGATGCAGTCGATCGTCGCCGCCACGGCGAGCCGCCATGGCGTGGATCCTGCACTGGCGCAGGCGATCGCGTTCCAGGAGTCGGGCTTCAGCATGCGAGCCGTCTCCCCCGCGAACGCGGTCGGGGCGATGCAGGTGGTCCCCTCGTCCGGCCAGTGGACGTCGGAGATGGCAGGGCGGCAGCTGGACCTGCTCGACCCGCATGACAACGCCACTGCCGGCGTACTCCTGCTGAGGGCGCACAGCCGCACTGGAGCGGACCAGTCCACGGTGATCGCCGCGTACTACCAGGGCATGTCGTCGGTGCGCCGAAACGGCATGTTCGCCGACACGCGTCGGTATGTGGCCAACGTGCAGACGCTGATGGGCCAGTACCGCTAGGCAACCGCTAGACACGGCACCGCCGCCCGACATCCAGGGCAGAGACGCACCCCTCAGGCGCTCGGACGGGCGCCGCGAGCCTGCGCCGTGCCCGGCGGAACGGTTCGTACACTCGTCAGCATGCGGGCGTCCCTGGACTCGGTCGTCGGCCTCGTGCTAGACGGCCGGTACGAGGTCACGTCTCGCATTGCCAGGGGCGGGATGGCGACGGTCTTCCTCGCCACCGACCGGCGCCTCGACCGCGAGGTGGCCGTCAAGGTGATGCACCCCCACCTGGCCGACGACGAGCAGTTCATCGCGCGGTTCCACCGCGAGGCGAAGTCGGCGGCGCGCATGTCGCACCCCAACGTGGTAGCCGTCTTCGACCAGGGGACGAGCGACGACGTCGTGTACCTGGTGATGGAGTACGTGGCGGGCACGACCCTGCGCGACCTGATCAGCGAGCGCGGCGCCCTCACTCCCGGTGAGGCCCTTGGCGTGCTGGAGCCGCTGCTCGATGCTCTGGGCGCCGCGCACCGGGCCGGCGTCGTGCACCGGGACGTCAAGCCGGAGAACGTGCTGCTGACCGACGACGGCCGCGTCAAGGTGGCCGACTTCGGCCTGGCCCGGGCCGCCAGCGCCTCGCAGACCGGCACCACCACCGGGATGCTGATGGGCACCGCCGCCTACCTCTCGCCCGAGCTCGTCACGCGCGGGGTGGCGGACGCCCGCAGCGACGTCTACGCCGCCGGCATCATGCTGTTCGAGATGCTCACCGGGCGGCAGCCTTTCGTCGGCGAGGTGCCGATCCAGGTGGCGTACCAGCACGTCAACGACGAGGTGCCTCCCCCGTCGTCCCTCGACCCGGGTCTGCCGGTCGAGCTCGACGACCTCGTGACGTGGTCGACGGCCAGGGATCCCGACGAGCGGCCACGTGACGCCCGCGAGCTGGTCGCCGACGTCCGCAGGCTGCGCACCGACCTCGACGACGCCACCCTCGACCGGGTGCCGCAGGCTCCGAGAGCGAGCGCGGTCGCCGATGGCGCGACCCCGACCAGCACTCAGCACGCGACGCGCGTGGTGCAGCCCCTCGGCGCCGACGCCTCTGGCCGGGGTGCCGCTGGGCGTGCTGCTGTGCGCGCCAGCCGGACCGGTGACGTGCTCGGCAGTCGCCAGGACACGCCACAGCAGGGCGACTGGGGCTACGGGCCCGGCGGACGGCGGCGGCGACGTGGCTTGTGGACGATGGTGGCCACCCTCGTCGCCGCTGCGGTGATCGCCGCCGTCGCGTGGTTCTTCACGTCCGGCCCCGGTGCCTACACCGTCACCCCCGCGGTCAGCGGCACGGCCGAGGAGGCCACGGCCACCCTCGATGCCGCCGGTCTGGGCGCACGGGTGCTCGAACAGTTCGACGAGAACCAGCCTGCGGGAACCGTGCTGGGCACCGACCCGCCAGCCGGCGACCAGGTACGCAAGGGCGCGACGGTCGACATCTTCGTGTCGAAGGGCACCGAGTTCACGGTCGTCGGCGCACTCGCGGGGCTGACGCTGGAGCAGGCCACGGCGGCGCTCGATGAGCTCGACCTCGTCGTCGGCGAGGGAGAGCCGCAGTTCAGCGAGACCGTGGCCGAGGGGCAGGTCATCAGCCAGGCGCCCGCCGAGGGCGAGCGGATCCGGCGCGGCGACACGGTCGAGGTCGTGCTGTCCAAGGGGCGCCAGCCCATCGAGGTACCGATCGTCACCGGGGCGGAGCAGGCGGACGCGGAGGCCGCGGTGACCGAGGCGGGCCTCGTGCCCGACGTGACCGGCGAGTACAGCGAGACCGTGGAGAAGGGCCTGGTGATCAGCCAGGCCCCGGCCGAGGGGACGCTCTTCGGCGGCGACACGGTGACGCTGGTCGTCTCGCAGGGCCCACCCCTCGTTGCTGTCCCGAACGTCGTGGGCCTCCAGGTCCCCGAGGCGCGCGCCGCTCTCGAAGGGGCCGGCTTCACGGTCGAGGAGCACGAGGTCCTCGGGGGGTACTTCGGCACCGTCCGCTCGCAGGACCCGTCCGGTGAGGCGCCCAAGGGCTCCACCATCACGATCACCATCGTCTGACCCTGCCGTCCCCATGACCCCTCCGTCCGGCAGCGCCGTCACGCCCGAGGCCGCCCGCACCGACCCGCCTGAGCGGTCGCTGCTCCCGACGCTGGCGATGACCGCCATGACCGCTGTCTGGGGCTCGACGTTCTTCCTGATCAAGGACGTGCTGGAGACGCTTCCGGTCGCCGACTTCCTCGCGGTCAGGTTCTGGATCGCGGCCGTCGTGATGGTGGTGGCGTTCTGGCCCCAGCTGCGGCGTCTCGACCGCCGCGGCTGGCGTCGCGGCGCGGTGCTCGGGCTTCTGTACGGCGTCGCGCAGCTGCTGCAGACCGCGGGTCTGGCCACGACCGACGCGTCGGTCTCGGGATTCATCACCGGCATGTACGTCGTGCTCACGCCGGTGCTCGGAGTCCTGCTGCTCCGTCACAAGGCGCCGGCCAGCACCTGGGTGGCTGTCGTCCTCGCGACCGTCGGGCTCGCGGTGCTGAGCCTTCGCGGCCTGTCCGCCGGCACCGGAGAGGCGGTCACCCTGCTGGCGGCCCTGGTCTACGCGCTGCACATCGTCGGGCTCGGCCGCTGGTCGCACCCCCGCGCCGCACTCGGCCTGTCGACGGTGCAGGTGCTCGTGATCGCCGTGGTCTGCTCGGTCGCGGCGGTGCCCGACGGGCTCACCGTGCCGAGTGGGCCGTCCGCGTGGGGTGCCGTGCTGTACATGGCACTGGTCGCCGGCGCCGGGGCGCTGGTCGTGCAGACCTGGGCGCAGGGGCACATGACCGCGACGCGCGCCGCCATCGTGATGACGACCGAGCCAGTCTTCGCTGCCCTCTTCGCGGTTGGACTGGGCGGCGAGAGCCTCGGGCCGCGCGTGCTGTTCGGGGGTGCCATGGTGCTCGCCGCCATGTACCTCGTCGAGCTGGCGCCGCGGCGGGCCGGCGGCAGAGCCGCCATCGCCGCTGGTGGCGCCCGTGCGCCGACGGCGGCCGACGACCCACCCGCGGAGATCCTCCACCACGAGCTGTAGTCACCCTCCGTGACCGTGTGTCGCCTATCGTGACTCGACTGCTGGCGGGCGCCACCCGTCCGCTCTCTCGTGAGGGCTCGTCCGCGGGCCGATCTCAGATCGAGACGAACACCGGCGACGACGATGACCACGGCGGGGTCATCGACGATGACTGACGGCGGCGCCCCCGGGGCGGCGAGAGCTCACGGCGCGCACCATCCCGATGGCGGTTGTCCGTGTGACCGGTCGAAGCCCTCAGGCCGAGTCGACCGGCTGTGGCGCGGGATGGCGCTCGGCCCACCACGACTCCCACCGGGCGTTCACCGCGTCGCGCGTGGCGTCGTCGGCCCCGTAGAACGTGAGCACGGCCATCGCGGCTCCCGCGGGCTTCGCGTCGGACGGCTCCGCGTGGCTGAGGACGAGCAGACCGTCGCCCCACGAATCCACCGTCAACCCGACCTGGTGCTCGGAGCGGAAGAAGACCGTGCCGCCGACAGGCTCTCCGCGCAGGTCTGCCTGGTACGCGGTGCCGACGGCTGCGGCTACCGCCTCGTTGAGGCCGAGCTCCTGCACGGGGGACGTCGAGCCGGCGCCGCCGTAGAAGAGGGTCCGGCGCGGCTGGCCGTCATGCCGCTCCACCGCGAACTTCAGCTGGTGCACGAACGTGACCCAGCCTTCGGTGATCTCGTCGTAGTAGGCCTCCCACTCGGCGTCCGGACTGTGCGCCGCACGGGTCAGCGTGATGCGGGACCCACCCTCGAACGGCTCGATCTCGAACTTGTCGCCCCCCTGCACGTCGAGGGTGTGCGTCTCCGCGTCCTCGGTGAAGTGGGTGAACCAGATCAGGTCGATCTCGGCCTCGAGCCCTTCGTACTCCCAGCCGAACCAGTGCCGGATCTTCTTCTTGTCGCGCAACGCGTTCCAGACCTCGTCGACCGGCGCGGCGACGGTGACGACGATGCGAGGTGTCTCTTCGGTCATGACGCTGATCCTCTGGTCGGTGGTGCGGGGCTCGGGTAGCTGCCGGCGACGAGGCGGTACGGCCTGCCTCCGCCGGTGTCGAACTCGTCGACGGTCTTCTGGACGGCGGCCGCCAGCGCGTCGGTGAAGCGGTGGAGGTCTGCGGGCTCCGCGAGCCGCACCTCGGCCTCGATGGTGAACGTCAGCAGCCTCTTGCCGGCCGCCTCGGCGCCGGCCTGCATGCGGGCGACGTCGCGCACGGTGTTCGCGGCGACGTCGACCAGGTGCTCGGCGGCGTACTGGTCGTGCAGTCGGGTGAAGGCCTGCTCCTCGCCCGAGCTCATCACCGATGGGTCGACGACGAACGCGCCCGCCGTGGCCTGCAGGATGCGCTCGACGCAGCCGCGGCGCTGCCTCTCCTCGACCAGCTCGACCAGGCCGGCGTCTTCTAGCTGGCGCAGGTGGTAGTTCACGCGCTGGCGCGGCATCTCGAGCAGGGCCGCCAGCTGCGTCGCCGACGCCGGTTTCTGGAGCAGGTTCAGCAGGCGGCGTCGAAGCGGTGACAGGGCGGCGCGCACCTGCTCCGGCTCCTCGAGGTAGCTCACTCGCTGGGTCACGTCCAAAGAATCGTATTGACAGTATGATTTGTCAATAGAACCCAATGTCTTCCGACTCCACTGGGGCGCTACGTGCGACGTTCGAGGGCGTCCTTGATCCGGGTCATGTTGGCGCGCTCCTCGCGCTTCATCACCTGCACGAAGATCGGGAAGGCGAGTCGGAACCAGCCCCGAGGCACTGCGTCGAAGGAGGTGTGGAGCTCGGTGCCGTAGTCCGTCGGCGTGAGGCGGATCGTCACGGTGATCACGACCGGGCCGCCGTTCACGTAGGTCCAGCCCTTCGGGCGGTCGAACGCGGTGCACTCCACGTCGATCAGCTGGCTCTGCTTCCATTTCGCTCGGAACCGGGTGCCGACCCCAAGCGGGCCGTCGGTCATCTTCTCCATCGACTGGGCGCTCGGGTTCCACTCCAGCTCGTTGCGCATGTCGACGCAGTAGTCGAACACCTCCTCAGGCTTGCGCTGGATGAGCGCTGTGTTCGTGATCGTGGTCATCGAGAGCTCCTTCGTCCTGTCTGGGTGGTGTCGGGCCCTGTGATCCGTTCGTGGAAGCCGAAGCCTCGGGTTGCCGCCGCGTCGAGCGCGCGGGCCTTCGCCGGGGTGGCCTGCGGCAGGATCTGAGTGATCGTCCGGTAGGCCCACGCCTTGTACTCCTCGGTGGACCAGCCGCAACCGCGACAGAAGGCGTTGTAGGTCGACATGCTCTGCACGACGTCGATGACGTCGACCGCCCGGATGGCGGATGTCGCGAGCCGCCCTCGCTCTGCGAGCACGGTGACGAGTCGAGACATCCCCTGGCGGCGCTGGGCGGCAATCGTTTCGAGCGCATCGGCGACAGCGGGATCGGTCAGTCCCGCCGCCGTCATCGCGTCAGCGATGGGAGCGAGTCGCCGGAAGATCTCGGTGCCGTTCTCGACCATGATCGCGATCACCCGGCGCTGGTCGGGTTCGCCGACAGCCTCCGAGACCCAGGCGCGCTCCATGATGTCTGTCGGCTCGTCCGGCGCGCCCCTCTTCGTCACCATCACCTCGTGCAACAGCGACGCCTTGGAGCCGAAGGTGAAGTACATCGTCTGTTCGGCGACACCGGCAGCCTTTGCGACTCCGGCCATCGTCGTGCCCTGATAGCCGTTCTGCGAGAAGGAGTCGAAGGCGGCGTCGATCATCCGCGCGCGCGTCTGGGCTGCGCGCTCGCTCCGACTCAGACTCTTCCGCGCGGCCACCATGGCGCGATTTAACTATAGTGAACCACTAGAGTCAACCTCTAGTGGATCACCTGCGTGTCCACGCACCCAGCCGTTCGACCAGCTCATCGAGACCGATTTGTCCTTCGCACACCCCGATCACCAACTCGTACGCAGGATCCTCGGGCGCCGCGAGCTGCAACCCGTTCAAGCCGTAGAAGACCACGGTGGCAACCCAGGAGAGCCTCTTGTTGCCGTCTATCAGCGGGTGGTTGCGCGCCAGGGACTCGAGCTGGGCCGCAGCCTTGTGGTCCAGGTCGGGGTACGCATCGTCCCCGAAGGCGGATGCCGCGGGCCGGTGTGCCGCTGCGTCCAGCAAACCCATGTCGCGGACTGCGAGCCCGCCGAGCTCGTCCACGATCGCCAGGATGTCCTCGGTCGTGAGGTAGACGGTCACTGGGCGAGGCGGTCAAGCAAGGGGCGGTAGTCGGCGATGGCCCTGCGCGCCAACTCGCGTACCTCGCGTTCACGCAGCACCCGGCTGCCGTGGTCGAGGACGGCTCGATTCACCACATCGTTCTTGCTGATGCCTTCGGACTGGGCCAGTTCGGCGAGGACGCGCTCGGCCTCCGGGGTCAGACGGATGTTGAGAGCCATGCCCTGGATGGTACCAAAACCGCACCACCTGGGGAGGTCCAGGACGTCATTCCTGGTACGAGTACCGCTCCTCGCGCCACGGGTCGCCCACCAAGTGGTAGCCGCGCTGTTCCCAGAAGCCCCTCACCGGCTCCGTCAGGTACTCGATGCCGCGCAGCCACTTCGGGCCCTTGAACCCGTACAGGTGCGGCACCACGAGCCGCAGCGGCCAGCCGTGCTCTGGCGTCAGGTCGGCGCCGTCGACGCGGGTGGCCAGCAGGGCGCGTGGACTGGCGAGGTCCTCGATGCGCAGCGTGCTCGAGTAGCCGTATTCGGCCCACGCCTGCACGTGGGTGACGTCATCGGAGGGCGGCACCAGCTCGAGGAGGGATCGGCAGGCGATGCCCTCCCAGACACGATCGACCTGGGTCCAGCGTGAGACGCAGTGCTGGTCACCCCGAACCGTCGTGCGCGGCATGGCTCGCACCTCGTCGAGAGTGAACTCGCGGGGGCCACCGGTCGCCGTCGCGCCTGTCACGGCCAGGCGCCACGTGTCGGGTCTCGACCGAGGAACCCGTCCGTAGTGCTGCGCCTTGTGGCGGGTGGCCCGCCGCTGCCCCGGCGGGAGCACACGAGGGGCGGCGTCGTGCGAGTGCGGCTCGGTCACGCGCCGACGCCCTCGTTCCTGGACGACGCCTCGTCGCGGGCGCGCGCGACGACACGCGACAGCACCTGGGTGGCGCGCTCGACAGCGGCGTCGTCGAGATCGAGGTGGGTGACCGCGCGGAGCGCGTACGTCCCCAGAGCCGAGACCAGGACGCCTTCTGCTGCAGCCTCTTTCGCGAGTGGGGCTGCCGGGATTCCCGCTGCACGGAGGTCCAGCACGACGATGTTCGTGCGCGTCTGAGCAGGATCGATGGCGGACGGCAGCACGACCGCGAGGGCCTCGGCGAGATGCTTGGCTCGCCGGTGGTCGTCGGCGAGCCGTCGCACGTGGTGGTCGAGCGCGTAGTGGCCGGCGGCTGCGAGCACGCCGACCTGGCGCATCCCGGCACCCATCCGCTTGCGCCACACGCGGGCACGGGCGATGCCCTCCGACGAGGCCACGAGCACCGAGCCGATCGGCGCCCCGAGACCCTTCGACAGGCAGACCGAGACGGTGTCGGCCAGGGCGCCGTACTCGGTCAGCGGCACACCGTCGGCCACGTGCGCGTTCCAGAGCCTGGCCCCGTCGAGGTGCACCGCGACACCCGCGTCGGCCGTGCCCTCACGGACCCGCTTCAGGGCAGCCAGGGGCTGGACGGTGCCCCCGCCGAAGTTGTGGGTGTTCTCGACAGCCACCGCACCCGTCGACACCAGGTACGGACCCCCGTCCGGCACCATCATCGCCAGCGGCACCTCGGGGTCGAGCAGGCCGACCGGCTTACCGGGAGGCTGGGCGTCCCAGGTGCGGGTGGTGATGCCCGATGTGACGGCGTGTGCTCCGAGTTCGGCTCGAACGAGGTGAGCCAGGCTGTCGCACAAGAGTTCTCGGCCCGGCTCGACCAGCAGTCGAACGCCGAGGACGTTCGCGAGCGAGCCGGTGGGGGTGAACAGGCCCGCCTCATGACCCAGCAGGTCCGCCACGCGGCGCTCGAGGGCGTTGACCGTGGTGTCCTCGCCGTAGACGTCGTCACCGACCTCGGCGTCTGCCATCGCCTGGCGCATTCCAGGCACAGGGCGGGTCAGCGTGTCCGAGCGCAGGTCGACGGTCGGGTGGGCGGACGACATTGCGTCAGTGGCCACGCAGCATGTCGGACACCAGGAACGCGAGCTCGAGCGACTGCTGGTGGTTCAGCCGCGGGTCGCACAGGCTCTCGTAGCGCGTCGCCAGGTCGGCGTCCGAGATCTCCTCGAAGCCGCCGAGGATCTCCGTGACGTCCTCGCCCGTGAGCTCGATGTGCAGGCCGCCGGGCACGGTCCCCAGACCTCGGTGCACCTCGAAGAACCCGCGCACCTCCTCGATGACGTCGTCGAACCGACGGGTCTTGTAGCCGCTGGGAGAGCTGAACGTGTTGCCGTGCATGGGATCACACGTCCACAGCACCTGAGCCCCTGAGGCCGTCACCTTCTCGACCAGGCCGGGCAGCACGTCGCGGATGTGGCCTGCGCCCATCCGTGTGATGAACGTCAGCCGCCCGGGCTCGCGAGTCGGGTCGAGGCGGTCGATCAGCGCCAGCGCGTCGTCGGCGGTGGTGCCCGGGCCGAGCTTGACGCCGATCGGGTTGCGGATGCGCGACGCGAACTCGATGTGGGCGCCGTCGAGCTGGCGCGTGCGCTCGCCGATCCAGACCATGTGCGCCGACACGTCGTACGGCAGTCCCGTCCGCGAGTCGATGCGTGTCAGGGCTCGTTCGTAGTCGAGCAGCAGCGCCTCGTGGCTCGCGAAGAACTCGACCGTTCGCAGGGCATCGAAGTCGGCGCCGCAGGCGTCCATGAAGGCCATCGCACGGTCGATCTCGGCCGCGAGCGCCTCGTACCGCGAGTTGGCGGCGCTGCCGGCGAAGCCCCGGTTCCACTCGTGCACCTGGCGCAGGTCGGCGAAACCGCCGGTGGTGAAGGCGCGGATCAGGTTCAGCGTCGCCGACGCCGTGTGATACGCCCGCAACAGCCTTCGCGCGTCGGGCGCACGAGCGGCCGGCGTGAACGCGTAGTCGTTCACGGCGTCGCCGCGGTAGGCGGGCAGCGTGACACCCTCGCGGGTCTCGTCGTGGCTGCTGCGCGGCTTCGCGTACTGCCCCGCCATCCGGCCCATCTTGATCACCGGCAGGCTGGCGCCGTACGTCAGCACGACCGCCATCTGCAGAACGGTCTTGATGCGGTTGCGGATCTGGTCCGCGGTGGCCCCCGCGAAGGTCTCCGCGCAGTCGCCACCCTGGAGCAGGAAAGCCTTGCCCGCGGCCGCGTCCGCCAGCCGGCCCTTCAGCAGGTCGCACTCACCGGCGAAGACCAGCGGCGGCAGTACCGCCAGCTCCTCGACCGTCGCGGCGAGCGCCTCGGCGTCGGCCCAGATCGGCTGCTGCGCGGCGGGAAAGGCACGCCAGCTGTCAAGACCCGCCATCGGGGTGGTCGCGGCGGACGGCGTCGCCGACTCGGCTGAAGTCGCCACGGCGCGCGGATCGGACACGGTGCTCACCTTCCCAGGGTAGGCCCGTGCTCTCAGCGCCCCGGCGCCGCGTCCGTCAGCCGGACACCGAGCCCATCTCCTCGATGCGCTCGGCGGGGACGGTCTTCAGCACACCGGTCGCCTCCCCCAGGGGCACCTGCACGATGTCGGTGCCACGCAACGCGGCCATCGTTCCGAAGTTGCCCTCGTGGATCGCGGTGATGGCCGAGAGTCCCGAGCGCGTGCCGAGGATGCGGTCGAAAGCCGTTGGGGTGCCGCCGCGCATCAGGTGACCGAGCACGGTGACACGGCTCTCGATGCCCTCGATGCGTTCTTGCAGAATCGATTCCAGGGCCTGGCCGACTCCCTTGAGCTGCACGTGACCGAACGCGTCGAGCTCGGCCTCCGTGGTGGTGAGGGTGCCTCCGGTCGGGTGGGCGCCCTCCGCGATCACGATGAGCGGCGCCTCCCCGCGTCCGATGACGCCCCTGACGGTCTCCGCGACCTCATCGGGGTCGTAGGGCTGTTCGGGCAGCAGGGTGACGTGCGCCGACGACGCCATGCCGGTGTGCAGGGCCGTCCAGCCTGCATGGCGACCCATCACCTCCACGATCATCGTCCGGTGGTGCGACGCGCCGGTGGTGGCGAGCCGGTCGCAGGCGTCGACGGCGATCTGCACCGCCGTGTCGAAGCCGAACGTGTAGTCGGTCGCCGACAGGTCGTTGTCGATCGTCTTGGGCGCGCCGACCACGGGCGTGCCGGCCTCGTGCAGCCGGGTGGCCACGCCGAGGGTGTCCTCGCCGCCGATGGCGAGGAGGGCGTCGACGCCGAGGTCGGCGAGCGTGGCCGCGATCGTCTCCAGCCCGCGGTCGATCTTCACCGGGTTGGTGCGTGACGACCCGAGGATGGTGCCGCCGAGCGGCAGGATGTGCCGCACCCGGTCGGCGTCCAAGGTCATCGTCAGCCGCTGGAGGGGGCCTTTCCAGCCGTCCCGGAAGCCGACGAAGTCCATCCCGAACTCGCTGGTGCCCTTGAGCACTGCGGCCCTGATCACGGCATTGAGTCCGGGGCAGTCGCCGCCGCCGGTGAGTACGCCTACGCGCATGGCGTGTCCTCCTCGAAGAGATCGTCGTGTCTCGGTGAGGTGCTGGTCGCGGCGCCGTTGCCGGATCGCACTGTTGTGGTGTTGCTGGCCGAGCGCGACGACTCTAGGGGTTGGATGGCCTGCTGGTGAATCCGGTCACATGGTGGGCGCGCCCTACGGCACGGCTCGCCGCAACCCGAGGTAGGCGACGCCGGCCAGGGTGACGCCCACGAGCAGCGGCCAGCCGGCAACCATCGCCAGTGGAGACGTGCTCGTGAACCAGTGCCCGACGGACGGCCAGGCGTCGCGCCATGTCACGAGAGTGGCCCAGGCGCCGCCGAGCGCGATGGACAGCACCATCAGCGCGAACAGACCGTTCGAGCCCCAGCGCTTGTGCACGACACCGCAGAAGACGCCGACGAAGGAGAAGGCGATGAAGGGCACCGCGTAGACCACCAGCTGGACGAGCAGGTTGTCGTGGCGCAGGTACGGCATGGCGAAGAACTCCAGGCCGAGGCCCCAGCCTCGCGTGGCGTCCTCGACCAGTCGCAGCACGACGAGCACCGCCGCGAACGCCAGCGACTCCGCGAGGATGAGTAGCGCCGTCCCCGCGAAGAACGCCCGCCGAGTGACGCTCAGCCCTGCGAGGAACGGGAACACCTGGGAGACCGACTGCACGCAGCCCACGAAGACCACGACGTAGATGGAGAGGAGCCCACCGGTGGTCGAGTCGTCGGGTGCCCCGCCCATGGTGCCGAAGACGGCGAGGTTGGCCACGAAGGCGATCGCGAGAACGCCGAACGGCCAACCGATCGCGGCCGGCCAGGCAATCAGCTGGATGCGGGCGACGTCGAGCACGCGGTTCATGACTGGTCCTTTGCTGCCGTGCTGAGCGCTGTGTTGGCGTCGCGGCCGTCGTCGCGGCCGTTGTCGGGATGCTCGAGGTCGTTCGCCGCCTCGCTCGGGCCGGTGGACCGGGTTCCCGACGTGGTGCGGACGACGAGCTGCTGCAGCGTGACGGGCTCGACCTCCAGTCCGAGAGCCACGGCCTCGGCACGCCCGGCAGAGCCCATGCGGCCGGTGACGGTGGCGCGACTCACACCTCCCAGGGACTCCTGGTGCAGTACGCGGCGATCCGTGCCGAAGCGGTCGACCAACGCTGTCGGCCCGGTGACGAGCGCGGCGTCGTCGCGCAGTGCCTCGTTGTCGGCGTCGAGCACCACCCGTCCGTGATCGAGAAGCACCACGTGCTCGATCAGCCCGCTGACCTCGTCGATCAGGTGCGTCGAGAGCACCACGGTGCGCGGGTGCTCGGCGTAGTCGGCGAGGAGGCGGTCGTAGAACAGCTGGCGCGCAACGGCATCGAGCCCGAGGTAGGGCTCGTCGAAGAGGGTCAGCTCGGCGCGCGAGGCGAGGCCCACCACCACACCGACGGCGGAGAGCATGCCGCGCGACAGCTTCTTCATCGAGCGGTCGGACGGCAGGTCGAAGTCACGCAGCAGCTCTTCGGCGAAGTCGCCGTCCCAGCGGGGGTAGAGCATCGCGGCGGCCTTGACGACGTGCTTGACCCTGAAGCTGTCGGGAAAGGTCTGGCTCTCGCGGATCATGCAGACCCGTTGCAGCACAGCGTCGTTCTCGTACGGGTCCGACCCGAAGAGGCGCACGTGACCGCCACTCGCGAAGCGCTGCGCGACCAGGATCTGCAGAAGGGTGGTCTTGCCGGCGCCGTTGCGTCCGAGCAGCCCGTGGATGGTGTCGGCGGCGAGCTCGAGGTTCACGTCGTCGAGTGCGGTGACGCGCGAGTACCGCCGAGTCAGCCCGCGCACGGAGACGACGGACTCGCCGGCCGCGCTCACCGGAGCACCTCGAGACCGGCCCGAGCGACCATCGACTGCACGTCGTCCGTGGTCAGGCCGAGGGTGCGGGCCCGGCCGACGAGCGGCTCGACGTACTCGCGCTCGAACTCGTCGCGTCGGCGTTGCAGCAGGCGCCTGCGGGCGCCGCCGGAGACGAACATGCCGATACCTCGCTTCTTGTAGAGGGTGCCGTCGGCCACCAGCTGGCTGACGCCCTTGGCGGCGGTGGCGGGGTTGATGCGGTGGAAGGCCGCGAGCTCGTTGGTGGACGGCGCCTGGCTCTCCTCGGGCAGCGAGCCGTCGAGGATCGACGCCTCGACCTGCTCGGCGATCTGGAGGAACAGGGGCCGCGTGGCATCCACTAGCTGGGGTCCCCCGACCCGCGACGCAGGTTGCTTGGTTCATTAGTCATGTAGGTAACCATGCAACGTGATCGGTGCCGGAGTCAAGAGCACCCGGCCGCGTTTCAAAGGGACCGACAGTAGGGTCCGGTGCATGAGCACGCGCCGCGCCGTCCTCGCGATCGACGAAGGAACCACAGGGGTCACCGCGCTGGTGGTCGGCGACGACGCCGGCGTGCTCGCCAAGGGCTACAGCGAGTTCCCGCAGCACTTCCCGCGGCCGGGCTGGGTCGAGCACCAGCCCGAGGAGATCTGGCAGGCAACGCTTTCGGCCTGCCGCGACGCACTGGGCGCCGCTGACGCGGAGCCCGGAGGCTCGGTCGAGGTCGCCAGCGTCGGCATCACCGACCAGCGCGAGACCGTCGTGCTCTGGGACAAGCAGACCCTGGCCGCGCCCCATCGGGCCATCGTCTGGCAGGACCGCCGCAGCGCGGGCGTCTGCGATCGCCTTCGAGAGGCCGGGCACGAGGACCGCATCGCCGAGCTGACCGGGCTGCGTCTGGATCCGTACTTCTCGGCGACCAAGCTCGCCTGGCTGGCCGAGCACGACCCCCGCGCCTGGGAGGGCGTCGTCGACGGGTCGGTCGCCGTCGGCACCGTCGACTCGTACCTCGTGGCCCGCCTCTCTGGCGGCGCACGCCACTTGACGGACGCCTCGAACGCTTCTCGCACACTGCTTTTCGACCTGAAGTCGGGAGAGTGGTCGGACGAGCTGTGCGAGCTCTTCGGCGTCCCGCGCGCGATGCTGCCCGAGGTCGTGCCGAGCTGGGGCGAGGTGGCCCGCACGGACCCAGCCGCGTTCCTCGGACTGGACGTTCCCGTCGCGGGCATCGCCGGTGACCAGCAGGCGGCACTGTTCGGGCAGGCGTGCTACGGCGTCGGCGACGCCAAGTGCACTTACGGCACAGGGTCTTTCGTCCTCGTCAACACTGGTGACACGCCCATCCCGGCACCTTTGGGCGATGGCGGCACCGGGCTCCTCTCAACGGTGGCATGGATGAGCCCGGACGGTGACCTCACGTACGCGCAGGAGGGGTCGATCTTCGTCACCGGGGCGGCCGTGCAGTGGTTGCGTGACGGGCTGCAGATCGTCGGGTCGGCTGCCGAGACAGCGGCTGTCGCGAGCACCGTGCCCGACACCGGAGGCGTGGTGTTCGTCCCGGCGCTGACCGGGCTCGGCGCTCCCGACTGGGACCCGCAGGCCCGCGGCACGATCATCGGCATCACCCGGGGAACCACCCGCGCGCACATCGTGCGGGCCACGCTCGAGGCCATCGCGTACGAGGTGCGCGACGTGGTGTCGTCGATCGAGCAGAAGGTGCCGGTGCTGCGCGTCGACGGTGGCGCCAGCGGCAACGACGTGCTGATGCAGTGGCAGGCCGACCAGCTCGGCGTCGTGGTCGAGCGCCCCAAGGTGCTCGAGACGACCGGTCTGGGCGCCGCGTTCCTGGCGGGCCTGGGGACGGGAGTGTGGTCGTCGCAGGACGAGCTCGCCCAGACCTGGCAGCTCGACCGGCGCTTCGAGCCCGGCGACCGCGACGAGGCCGGCTACCGCCGCTGGCGTGCGGCCGTCGCGCGCTCGAAGGGGTGGGCCGCCCTCGTCGACTGACGTGTCACTCAGGTCTCAGGGAGCCACGCGTCCGTTCTTCTCGAACGCCGCGTGCGTCAAGGGCATCAGCTCGGTCCAGGCGCGCTCCATCTTCTCCGCGCACATCTCGATCTCGCGCTGCGGGAACGACGGGAATGCCGCGCTGTCGCGCTTGGTGCGCAGGGACAGGAAGTTCATCAGCGAGCGCGCGTTCATGGTGACGTACATCGACGAGTAGATCGTCACTGGCAGAACGATTCTCGCCACCTCGCGCGCCACGCCTGCATCGAGCATCTTCTGGTACGACGCGTACGCGTGCTCGCAGACCGAGCGAGTCTCCGCGTCGACCAGGGCTGTCTGCTCGGGGGTCCCGTCCACGAAGGTGTATGCCCCTGGCTTGCCCTCCTGCACCAGGCGCCGCTCGGGCCCGGGCACGTAGAAGACCGGTCGCAGTTCGCGGTAGCGCCCCGACTCCTCGTTGTACGACGCGATCCGGTGCCTCATGAACTCGCGGAACACGAAGATCGGCGCCTGCACGTAGAAGGTCATCGAGTTGTGTTCAAACGGGGATCCATGTCTGTCCCGCATCAGGTAGTTGATCAAACCGCTCGACCGGCTCGCGTCTGCGTCGACGTCCTCGAGGCTCGACTCACCCTTGGTCGAGACGCGCGCCGCGAACAGCACGTCGGCGTCCTGGGCCGAGGATCGGACCAGTTCGACCGTGACGTCGGAGCGGAAGGTGGCGTCCTGCGGGGCGGTGGGGGTCTGCTCACTCACCCGGTCGAGCCTAGCCAGCGGGGCGCTTGTCCTCCGGCCCCGACACGGCGCCCGTCGCGGGGAAACCGCCCGGGCGTGAGGTCCCGGCCACGTCGCCGGTCAGGCGCTCGGCCTCGGCCCTCTCGAGGCGGCTCTGAGACCCGCACATGGCGCACTGCACCACGTACTTGGTGGACACCGGGAACAGCGGGATGAAGAACAGCGTGAACTTCGTGACCCACTTCTCGATCCGCTGCGCGGCGGGGTTGCCGCAGTGCCCGCACACGAACGTCACGACGCCCATCACGGTGACGTAGCCCTTGGTGCCGAAGATGAAGATCACGCGGCGAGCCTAGTCGAGGGCGGCGGACACAGCAGGGGGACAACAGGGCCGCCCGCGGCCCGACGGCGCCGGACAGTGCGCGTTGTCCCCCTGCTGTGCCCGGTCGTCCGAAGCAGCAGTCAGACCAGCTCGACGCGAACCCCGTCAGCCGACGCGACGAACCGCACGCTGTCGAGCGTCGCGACGACGACGTCGGCGTCGAGCCGCTCTGCTGGCGTCGTAGTGGTGACGGCGAGGGTGGCGCAGCCGGCCGCCTTGGCCGAGAGCAGCCCGCTCGGTGCGTCCTCGACGACCAGGCACCGGCGTGCGTCCATGCCGAGGCGTCGCGCGGCCTCGAGGTACGGGTCTGGTGCGGGCTTTCCGTGCTCGATGTCATCGACGCTGACGACGACGTCCGGCGCATGCAGCCCGGACGCCGCGATCCGCGCGGCCGCCAGCTCCCGGCCGCACGACGTGGCGATGGCCGACCGGGTGGAGGACAGCGCCGCCAGCGCCCGCACCGCACCGGGCAGGGCGACCACGCCGTCGAGGTCGGCCAGCTCGAGCGCGTCGATCCGCGCCAGCGCCGAGGCGTGTCGCTCGCCTGGCAGCAGGGCGGAGACGATGCCGGACGAGGGGACGCCGTGAAACCCGTCCAGCAGGAAGGGGTCGACCCGTTCCTCGTCGGCCCAGCGCAGCCAGCTCCTGACGACCGTCGCGGTCGAGTCGACCAGGGTTCCGTCGAGGTCGAGGAGCACGGCGTCGAAGGTCGAGCGAGAGAGCGCGTGAGGAGGCGTCACGGCGCCAGGCTACGAGCCGGGCTACGAACAGGCAGGCAGCGCCCGGCTGACAGGATGGCCCCGTGGAGACCTCCGACGTGCTCGGCGCCGGCACGGCCGACGCGACGGTGCGCGTCGCGAGAGCCGCCGACGTCGACGCCATCGGGGCCGTGCACGCCCGGTCGTGGCGTGCCACGTACGCCGACTCGCTGCCCGACGACGTGCTCGCTGCGCTCGATCCGCAGGTGCTGTCGGAGTCATGGCGCGGCGCGGTGACCTCTCCCCCGTCGCCGCAGCACAGGGTGCTGGTGGCGTGCGCGGGCCCGACGGTCGTGGGCTTCGCAGCGGTCGAACCCTCCGGGGAGGTGGTGTCACTGCTCGTCGACCCGACCCACCAGCGGCGAGGACACGGCTCGCGCCTGCTGTCGGCGTCCGTCGACCACCTCCGCACGGTCGGGGCGGACGAGGTGAGCACCTGGGCGCCGGTCACCGACCCCGCACGCCGGGCGTTCTTCGCCTCGGCAGGTCTCGGGCCGGACGGCGCCTGGCGCGAGCTCGAGGTGCCCGGCGCGATGGCCGGCCTGCGCGAGGTGCGGCTGGTCGCGGCTCTGCCCGGTGGGAGTGCGGCGGACGACTCGGCCACCATCGCACGATGAACGGCCGCATCGTCGGCCTCGACGTCGCACGCTGCGTGGCCCTCGTCGGCATGATGTCCGTGCACATCATTCCCTCGACCCGGTTCGAACCCGGCGCGACCGACCCGGTGGTCGATCCCCTGTACCTCGTGTTCGGGGGACGATCCTCAGCGCTGTTCGCGGTACTCGCCGGGGTGGCGCTGGCGCTGGTCAGCGGCAGGGCCGCGCCACTCTCCGGACCGGACCTGACGGCGGCGCGGCGGTCGGTCGCGGCACGCGCGAGCGTGGTGCTCCTGGTCGGCCTGGTGCTCGGAGTCCTCCAGTCGGGCGTCGCGGTGATCCTGGTGAACTACGCCCTCCTGTTCGTTGCCGCGCTGCCGTGGCTGGGCTGCCGATGGCGGACTCTGGCCTCCTGGGGTGTCGCATGGCTCGTGCTGACACCCGTTGTCTCGCATCTGCTTCGCGGATTCGTGCCGCCTGGCCCGGGGCCCGTGCCGTCATGGCTCTCGCTGGCCGACCCGATCGAGCTCGTGCGCACGGTGCTGCTCACCGGGTACTACCCCGTTCTGACCTGGACGGGCTACCTGCTGGTCGGGCTGGCCGTCGGTCGGAGCCCGCTCCTCCAGCGCGCGACGAGCGGCTGGCGGCCAGGCCTCGCCCTCGCCGGTCTGGGCGCCGGGACGGCTGTCGCCACCAAGGCTGTCTCGGCCCTGTTGCTGGACGTAGCCGGCGGCAAGGCGCATCTCGAGATCCCCACTGGCTCACCGGTTCGCGGCCTTCCGATCGACACCGTTCTGGTCACCAGCACCTACGGCACGACGCCGACGACCTCGTGGTGGTGGCTCGCCACCAGCGGGCCTCACCACGGCACCCCGCTCGACCTGCTTCACGGCACTGGCACCGCGCTGCTGGTGATCGGAATCTGCCTGGTCGTCGCGTGGGCCGCGGGCCGGTCGCGTTGGGGCACAGCCACACTGACGCCGCTCCCGGCCGCGGGGGCCATGACGCTGACCCTCTACACGGGCCACGTGGTGGCGCTCGCGGCGACGCACGGGTCAGCGCCGCACGACGTGCGCACGTGGGTGACCCATGTACTGGTCGCCCTGGCCCTGGCAACGCTCTGGCGGGTGGGCGCACGCGTCCGGCACCTCAGCGGGCGCGGGCCGCTCGAGTCCATGGCCGCGATGGTCGCAACGGAGGCCGCACGCCCGTCGCCACGGCCCTCCTCGCCGCATCCGTAGTCGTCTCGCCCTCGTGAGGGGGAGGGCACGCTGATGCTCGTGGCAGGGCTAGGAACGACCCCAGACACGCAGCGGGCCGAGCGGCTCGAACCCTACTGCGACAGCCGCTTCCAGGTACTCACCGCTCTCGTAGCCCACCATCGCCGTCGGCCCCCACATCGTTGTCAGGGCTCGGACCGTCGCCGCCATCACCCGCTCGACCGGCCCCCAGACGGCGAACACGTTCGAGAGCCCGACGAGGTCGCCGCTTCGGTGTCCGATTCCACCGCCGACGAGAGCGTCGCCATGCATCACCGAGACCACCGTCACATCAGGCGAGGCCAGCAGCCCGGGCCGGAGGACGTCGCCTCCCCCGTGCGCCTGTGCCCACTTGGCCAACACCTCAGCGTCGTCGACCGTTCGCCACTCCATCCCTTCGTCGGGAACGGCCGGGTCGGAACGACGTCCGACCCAGGAGCTCACGAACCACACGCCGAACCCGGCGCCCGCCAGGTCGATCCTGGCGAAGGAGTCCTTGACACTGCACTCGCGCCTTTGTGCAACCCTTTCGAGCACGTCCGCCGCCGAGGTCTCCGGGTGCAGGGTGCAGGCGTCGGGGTAGAGGTCAGGCGCGCGGTCGGCGGCCCACCAGAGGGCCGGGGTGGTCGTCGATGGGATGCCGTGGGTCGCGCACACGAGGCCGCACCACGCAGCGTTCTCTGCGGCTGCCTGCTCGACGGACGGGAGCACCTTCAGCTCCCGCGGCGAAGGCTTGCCGCGTGCCGCATCGCTGCCCTGGCGCGACGGCGGTCGCCAGCTGCGTCGTACGCGCACGAGAGCCGGAACCAGCCGTCCCACTCCCCGGGCGCCTGGTCGACCTCGGCGCGGTAGCGCTCGAACACGGCAGCGGCTGCCGTGCGGTCGACTCGGCCGGACGGGCTGCGTGGCAGGTCGTCGACCGGGAGCCCTCCGGAGCTCTCCAGCTCGCGTGCCATCGCCTCGGTCACCTGGCCGAAGTGCAGCTCGCGCACCAGTGCCCACGCGACCAACAGGGGCACCAGCAGCACCCCGACGCCGAGCAGCACTCCCTGCGCGTGCCCCGACGTCATCAGCGTCCACGCTCGCATGCCCGCCACCACCAGGTACACGCCACAGAGCCCGGTGAGCAGGAACGCGACCCACTTCGCCTTCATCTGTGCGGTCGTCGGCCGACGACGGGACGCGTCACAGGTCGAGGTAGTCGGCGAGCCCGACGGTCAGGCCGGGCCGGGAGCCGACGGTCCGAACCCCCAGCAGCACACCGGGCATGAAGGACGAGCGGTCGAACGAGTCGTGCCGGATCGTGAGCTGCTCGCCGGGGCCACCGAACACGATCTCCTCGTGGGCCACGAGGCCTCGCAGTCGCACGCTGTGAACGCGGACGCCGTCGACGTTCGCGCCGCGCGCTCCCTCCAGACCCGACTCGGTCGCGTCGGGCGGGTCACCCAGCCCGGCCTCCCGGCGCGCCGCCGCGACGAGCTCGGCCGTGTGCCGTGCCGTTCCCGACGGGGCGTCGACCTTGTTGGGGTGGTGCAGCTCGATCACCTCCACGGACTCGAAGTGGCGCGCTGCGACCGTGGCGAACGTCATCGCCAGGACGGCGCCGAGGGCGAAGTTGGGCGCGACCAGCACACCAACCCCCGGGGCCCCGTCCAGCTGCCGCCGCACGGCCTCCAGGCTCTCGTCCGTCCAGCCGGTGGTGCCGACCACCGCGTGAATGCCGTGCCCGACGCAGAAGGCCACGTTGCCCGGTGCCGCAGCGGGAACCGAGAAGTCCACCGCCACCTGGGCTCCGGCGTCGACGATCCGCTGAAGGTCGTCGCCCACGTCGACCCGTGCCACCAGCTCGAGATCCGGAGCCGACTCGACGGCGTCGCATGCCGCACTGCCCATCCGGCCGGCCGCGCCCATCACGGCGACCCTGGTCACGTCCATGCTGGTCTCGGTCACCGGGTCACCCTAGGGCGAGCACTCACACCGAGAAGTCGACGCCCTGCGCCAGCGGCAGCTCGCCGGAGTAGTTCACGGTCGTCGTCGCCCGGCGCATGTACGCCTTCCACGCGTCGCTTCCCGACTCACGCCCGCCGCCGGTCTCCTTCTCTCCGCCGAAGGCTCCGCCGATCTCGGCTCCGGACGTACCGATGTTGACGTTGGCGATGCCGCAGTCCGACCCGTCGGCAGCCAGGAAGCGCTCGGCCTCGGCCTGGTCGCTCGTGAAGATGGACGACGAGAGCCCCTGTGGCACAGCGTTGTTCAGCGCGATCGCGTCGGGAAGCTCGTCGTACTGCAGCAGGTACACGACGGGAGCGAAGGTCTCGGTTCGCACCACCTCGGTCTGTGACGGCATCCGCACGACCGCGGGCTCGACGTAGTACGCGTCGGGGGCCTCGTCGGCGAGCCGGCGTCCGCCACCGACGAGCACCTCGCCGCCGTCGGCCCGCGCCCGCTCGAGCGCGCTCGACATCGCGTCGTGGGCCGCCCGGCCGACCAGCGGGCCGACCAGCGTGCCGTCGGCGAGCGGGTCGCCGATGGGCAGCCGCCCGAAGGCCTCGGCGAGGCGCTCGGCGAGCTCGTCCGCCACCGAGGTGTGGGCGATGACGCGACGCAGGGTGGTGCATCGCTGGCCGGCCGTGCCGGCGGCGGAGAAGACGATGCCGCGCACGGCGAGGTCGAGGTCGGCGCTGGGCGCGACCACGGCGGCGTTGTTGCCGCCGAGCTCGAGCAGCGAGCGACCGAAGCGGGCGGCCACGCGCGGGCCCACCTCACGTCCCATCCGAGTCGAGCCGGTCGCGCTGAGGAGGGCGACGCCGGGGTTGTCGACCAGCGCCTCGCCGACCTCGCGTCCGCCGACGAGCACCTGGTTCAGATGGGCCGGTGCGCCGACATCCGCTGCGGCACGGTCGAACAGCGCGGCGCAGGCGAGCGCGGTGAGTGGTGTCGTCTCGGAGGGCTTCCACACCACGGGGTCGCCGCACACGATGGCCAGCGCGGTGTTCCAGCTCCACACCGCGACCGGGAAGTTGAAGGCGGTCACGACGCCGATGACGCCCAAGGGGTGCCATGTCTCGGCGAGGCGGTGTCCCGGGCGCTCCGACGGCATCGTCCGGCCGTAGAGCTGCCGCGACAGCCCGACGGCGAAGTCGCAGATGTCGATCATCTCCTGCACCTCGCCCGCCGCCTCGGAGCGGATCTTGCCCGCCTCCAGGCTGACCAGGTCGGCCAGGTCGCTCTTGTGCTCGGTGAGCACCTCGCCGAGACGCCGGATGAGCGCCCCCCGGACCGGAGCCGGTGTCGTCCGCCAGGTCTCGAAGGCCGTCTGAGCCCGGGCCACGGCCTCGTCGACCTCGGCGGGCTGTGCCCACTTCAGGGCGACGAGCTGCGTGCCGGTCAGCGGCGTGTTCGCCGGCTGGTCACCGGTGACGGCCTTCAGGTCGACACCGCAGCGGCGCAGGCGGTCCGTGGCCAGGCGTGCCAGCTCGTCGGCGGACGGCAGGCTCCCTTGCCCCTTGTCCGAGGACGTTGGTTCGACGTCCGGCTCGACAGCCAGGTCGGTTCCCACGGGCGCAGTGGTGGCGGGCGTGGCGTCGTTCACAGGGTCTCCAGAGCGGTGGTCGGGGGCTCGCCGGGGTGCGTGGCAGCCTCAACGAGGGTACGCGGGCCAACGAGGGGTCGACGACACGCACCTGGGGTCCTGGCCACGGCGAGTGGCCTACTTCACGAGGCTCCGGTGCACTTCACGAGGCTCGCGAGCCTCGTTAACGGTGAGTTCCCCTCGTTAACGTGGCCAGCGAACTGAGGCGCTCCAACGCAGCCGCCAGGCTGGCTCGCGGCATGGCGCTGACCCCAGGGGTCGCGCGCCGGCATTATGGAATCTGTAAGATTAACGTTATGGTTTCTGTAAGATCAGAGACCCGAGATGTAGTACCAACCCCGGCGTGGCGAAGGCAGGAGCGTAGGCGATGGGAGCGGGCGACGCGTATCGCGAGCGGGTCCTGGACGGCGAGCTCGATGAAAGGCTGAGCGCCATCGGTGCTGTTCTCATCGAGGGTCCGAAGGCGTGCGGCAAGACCGAGTCCGCGATCCGGAAGGCAGGTACTACCTTCCGGCTCGACGTCGACCCGGCGGCCCGTAACGCAGCCAGCCTCGCGCCTGACCTGCTGCTCGACAGTCCTAGCCCGGTGCTCTTCGACGAGTGGCAGGTCGTCCCCGCCTTGTGGGACCAGGTCCGCCGTGCCGTCGACGACCGCGCCCCTGCGAAGGGGCTGTACATCCTGACCGGGTCGGCGACCCCCAGAGAGGACATCAACCGGCACTCCGGCGCTGGCCGAATCGCGATCATCCAGATGCGGCCCATGTCCCTGATGGAGTCAGGTCACTCCTCCGGGCAGGCGTCACTGAAGGCGGTGCTTGCCGGTGACAAGGTCACCGCACAGGACTCGGGCGTGACCGTTCCTGACATCATCGACCGGATCTGCATCGGTGGCTGGCCGGCGCTGCTAGACGCCAGCTCCCAGGACGCCGGCACGTGGCTGCGCGACTACCTCAACCAGATCGTGCTGGTCGACATCCAAGGGCTCGGCGTACGGCGACGCGATCCGGAAAACATCCGCCGGCTGCTGAACTCGTTGGCCCGCAACGTAGGCACCGCCGCGAAGGTCACCGCGCTGGCCAAGGACGTCGGCGGGGCAGAAGGCCCGGTCGCGCGGGCCACCGTCAACCAGTACCTCGATTCGCTGTTCCGACTGCGGCTGACCGAGAACTCACCCGCCTGGGCGCCACACATGCGCTCGGCCACCCCGCTGCAGTCGTCACCCGCCCGCTACTTCGTCGACCCCTCCCTCGCAGTCGCAGCACTCGGCCAGGGACCCACCCAGCTCTTGGGAGACCTCAACGCCACTGGCTTCTTCTTCGAGAACCTCGTGGTCCGCGATGTCCGCATCTACGCACAGAAGCTCGGGGGGCAGATCCACCACTGGCGAGACCAGAACCAGAACGAAGTCGACGTCGTCGTCACCTTGCCCGACGGTCGATGGGGCGCGTTCGAGGTGAAGATGAACCCGGCCGACGCGGACAAGGCGGCGACCTCCCTGCTGTCCTTCGCTGAGAAGGTCGACCAGGGCAGGGCTGGCCCGCCGGCCGCGCTGGGCGTCATCACCTCCACCGGGTTCGCCTACCGCCGGCCCGACGGCGTCACCGTGCTCCCCATCGGCACCCTCGGCCCCTGAGGCTGGTGCGAAGCGACCGAGTCTCGGCTCTGCCTCTTCGCGACGGGGCGATCAGAGGGCTCAGACCACGGCGAGCTCAGGCTGGTGGGCCCCCGCGGCGAACCGCGAGACATCGAGGGCGGAGACGTCGACGGCTGTCGGACGTCCGAGCACCAGGTCTCGCATCACCTCGCCGACCGCGGGTCCCATCAGGAAGCCGTGCCCCGAGAACCCGGTCGCGTAGAGGAACCGCGAGACCCCTTCGGCCTCCCCCACCAGCCCGTTGTGGTCGGGCGTCATCTCGTACAGGCCGGCCCAGCCGCCCGACAGCCCCACGTCGAGCAGCCCGGGCGCGCGCCGCTCCACCGCGGCGCTCAGGCGAGGGAACCAACCGTCGTCGCGCCGGGTGTCGAAGCCGGGGCGCTCGTCGGGGTCCGACATACCGAGCAACAGGCCAGGACCCTCGCGGTGGAAGTAGAAGGACGTCGCGAAGTCGATCGTCATCGGCAGGTCGTCGGGCAGCGGCGCACCGGCCGGCCCCGACGGCGTCGTCAGCACCTGCCGCCGGAACGGGGTGACCGGCAGGTCGACACCCGCCCACTCGCCGACCTGCTGCGACCAGGCTCCCGCAGCGCAGACCACCACTGAGGTCCGCACCGTCCCTCGCTCAGTGACCACCCCTGTCACGGAAGAGCCCTCGCGCTCGATGCCCGTCACGTCGCAGCCGGTGACCAGGCGCGCGCCGTGCCGGCGAGCCGCCGTCGCGTACCCGAGCACGACCGACTCGGGCGAGCAGTGGCCGTCGGTGGGCGAGAACGCCGCCGCCAGCAGCCCGTCGGTGGTGATCAGCGGTGAGAGGCGCTGCGCCTCAGCTGGTTCCAGCAGTCTGCTCGGGACACCAAGCTCGTTCTGGACGGCGATGCTGCGCTCGAACCGGGCTACCGTCGCTGCGTCGTCGAGGAGGAAGAGGTAGCCGACCTGGTGCAGGTCGATCTCCTGCCCCGGACGCTCCCCGAACCGACGGAACGCCTCCAGTCCACGTGCGCCGAGCTCGATGTTCACCCGGTCGGAGAACTGCGCGCGGACGCCGCCCGCCGACCGGCAGGTGGAGCCGGCACCGAGCGGTCCGCGGTCCAGGAGCAGCACGTCGCGCACCCCGGCCTCGGCCAGGTGAAAGGCCGTGCTGACGCCGATCACGCCACCGCCGATGACGACGACCTCGGCTGTGTCAGGAAGTGCGGTGTCTGAGCCCATCCCCGAATCCTGCCAGGGTCATCGCGGTCGCCACCGCCGCCTGGGCCGCCTCGAACCCCTTGTCCTCGCGCGACTCGGGCAATCCGGCCCGGTCGAGCGCCTGGGCCTCGTCGTCGCACGTGAGCACGCCGAAGCCCACCGGCACGCCCGTGTTGACCGAGACCTGCGTCAGCCCGGACGCCGCGGCAGAGCACACGTAGTCGAAGTGCGGCGTCTCGCCACGCACCACGACCCCGAGCGCCACCACGGCCTGGAAGCCGTCGAGCGCGAGTCTGGCTGCAGCCACCGGCAGCTCGAAGGTCCCCGGCACCCGCACGACCGTCCGGTCCTCGACGCCCGCCTCGTCCAGTGCGCGACGGGCGCCGTCGAGCAGCCCGTCCATCACCTCGGCGTGCCACTGAGCGGCCACGACCGCGACGCGCAGGTGGGCTGCGTGGGGCGTGTGGATCGTGGGGGCGCCGCTTCCGCTCATCAGGCTGCTCCGTGTGGGTAGGTGGTCGGACGAGTGGTCAGACGCATCGCCGTGCTGGGCAGGTGAGGCAGGTCGTGCCCCATGCGCGCCTGCTTCGTGCGCAGGTAGTCGACCGACTCGACAGTGGCGTCGACCAGCACGCCCTCGCGCTCGCGGACGTCGACGCCGAGCCTACCGAGCCCGTTGACCTTGGCCGGGTTGTTGGTCATCAGGCGCACCGGGCCCACCCCGAGGTCGGCGAGAACGGCTGCGGCAACGGCGTAGTCGCGCGCGTCCACAGGCAGACCGAGCTCGAGGTTGGCGTCCACGGTGTCGTGCCCGACGTCCTGGAGCGCGTAGGCAGCGAGCTTGGCCACCAGTCCGATGCCACGTCCCTCGTGCCCCCGCAGGTAGACCACGACGCCCCTGCCGGCCTCGGCGACGCGGTCCAGCGAGGCCTGCAGCTGGGGGCCGCAGTCGCAGCGGGCCGACCCGAGCACGTCGCCGGTCAGGCACTCCGAGTGGACGCGCACCAGCACGGCGTCGTCGCCGCCGTCGGCCGAGGCTGAGACGTCACCGAGCACCAGCGCGACGTGCTCCGTGCCGGTGTCCTCCCGGTACCCGTGCGCGGTGAACACGCCGAACGACGTGGGCAGGCGAGTGCTGGCGAGGCGTTCGAGGCGCGCGGGACCGGTCGGAGAGCCGACCGGCGCGACGGGGCGCGCCACACGTCCGCCCAGGTAGGCCACGAGGTCCTCGATCGTCACCAGCAGCAGGTCGTGCTCGTCGCAGAAGGCACGACACGACAGCCCGTCTCGCATCGAGCCGTCGTCGTCGACGAGCTCGACGATCACCCCGACCGGGTCGAGCCCGGCGAGCCTGGAGAGGTCGACTGCTGCCTCCGTGTGACCGGGACGGGCCAGCACGCCTCCAGGCCTGGCACGCAGCGGCAGCACATGGCCGGGGCGCACCAGGTCGGCGGCGCTCGCCTGCGGGTCGGCGAGCAGGCCGACCGTGCGGGCGCGGTCGGCGGCGCTGATGCCCGTGCCCACTCCCTCACGCGCATCGACGGTGATCGTGAAGGCCGTCGACATCGACTCCTCGTTGTGGCTCACCATCAACGGAAGTCCCAGGTGGTCGGCTCGCGCCGCCTCCATCGGCACGCACACGTACCCGCTGCCGTGCCGCACGAAGAACGCCATCCACTGTGGCGTCGCGTGCTGCGCGGCCATCACGAGGTCGCCTTCGTTCTCGCGGTCCGCGGCGTCGAGCACCACGACCGGCCGCCCGGCTGCGAGCGCGGCGAGGGCCGCCTCGATGTCGTCGGTGCGCACCTGGCCGTGGCCGACCGCCTGCGCGCTCACCGGACTGCTCCGACCGGGGCGAAGGACGCGATCCGCTCGACGTACTTGGCCAGCACGTCCACCTCCAGGTTCACGAGCCCCCCAACGGCACGAGTTCCCAGGGTCGTCGCCCCAAGGGTGGTCGGGATCAGCCCGACCCCGAACCAGGGTTGCTCGGCGCCGGGGGCACTCACGCCGGTCACGGTGAGCGACACGCCATCGACGGTGACCGACCCCTTCTCGACGAGGTACCGGTCGAGACCCCGCGGAACCGCGAAACGGACACTCTCCCAAGCCTGTCCGGCCACCCGCTCGACCACGGTGCCGACCCCGTCGACATGCCCCTGCACGACGTGGCCGCCGAACCGTCCGTCAGCGGCCATGGCCCGCTCGAGGTTGACCCGGTCACCAGAAGCCAGCCGCCCCAGCGTCGTGCGGTCGATCGTCTCGGCCATCACGTCGACGCGGAAGGTGCCGTCCGGGCTCCCGCCGGCGCCGAAGTCGTCGGTGACCGTGAGGCAGACGCCGTTGACGCAGATCGACGCGCCGTGCACCGCGTCGGCAGTGATGAGAGGGCCGTGCACCGTGAGACGCGCGGAGTCGGGAAGCCGCTCCAGGCGCACCACGGTGCCGAGCTCCTCGACGATGCCGGTGAACATCAGTGGTCCTCCTCGTCGTCGGCGCCACGCATGGGCACCGCGGTGATCTTCAGGTCGTCACCGCACGGCTCGACCGCGGTGAACCGCAGCCGGGCCTGGCCGGAGATGGTGGGGATGCCGAGGTCGCCGACTGCGGCCGACCCCGCGCCGAGCAGGGACGGGGCGAGGTAGAGCGTCACCCGGTCGATCACGCCGGCCCGCCAGAAGGCTGCCGCGAGTGTCGGGCCACCTTCGAGCAACACACGTCGCACACCCCGGTCCCACAGCGTGGCGAGGGCGCGGCCAGGGTCGTTCGTCTTCAACAGCAGCGTCGACGCCGAGTTGTCGAGGACCCTTGCCTCCGATGGGATCTCGCGAAACCCCATCACCGCCCTGAGCGGCTGTCGGTCGGCCGGAAGGGGGTTGTCGTCGGCGTCACGGGCCACGAGCTGCGAGTCGTCGGCCAGGATCGTTCCGGTCCCCGCGACGATGGCGTCGACCTGCCCGCGGACCCGGTGGGTGTCGAGCCGCGACTCGGGTCCGGAGACCCAGCGGCTGGTGCCGTCGGCTGCCGCCACGCGGCCGTCGAGCGTGCCCGCCAGCTTCCACGTGACGTGCGGTCGGCCCAAGCGGACGGCGGCGAACCACTCCTCGTCGACCGCCGCCGCCTCGTCCGCCAGCACCCCGCCGACCACGTCGACGCCGGCCGCGCGCATGCGTGCGGCGCCACCCGTCGACTGGGCCGTCGGGTCGTCGACCGCGTACACGACACGCCGTACTCCGGCGTCGATCAACGCCTGGGCGCACGGACCGGTACGGCCCGTGTGGTTGCAGGGCTCCAGGGTGACCACCGCGGTGTCGACCTCGTCGACGCGGTCGCCTGCGGCGGCCAGGGCGGCGGTCTCGGCGTGCGCCGTCCCCGCGCCCAGGTGGGCGGCCTCGGCGATGACGCGCCAGGTCGACGAGACCAGGACGCAGCCCACCCTCGGGTTGGCACCAGGCCGGATCGAGGGGTCGGACGCGAGCAGCAGGGCGCGACGCATCGCCTGGGTCTCGAGGGCCCAGCCGCTCTGCCCGATCAGTGGCCCGATCAGTGGCCCGATCAGTGGCCCGGTTGGTGGCACCGTCCGCTCCGTCCGCTCTGGCGCGGATCCGGGGGTTGGGTGCGACGGGGACGCACACCGTGACCGTGCCCCGATGGGGGCACGGCATCGACGTGTCGCTCCCGCGGCGTGCTACCTCCCATCCGGACTCTCACCGTCGGTCCTGGAGTTCCACCAGGTCAACCGGCCGCTGGCTGCGGTCGGGTCGCGGACTGTCACCGCCGGCTCGGAATTTCACCGACCCCGGAGCACGCGCAGAATCTGTCTCTGCTCCGGCCAGTCTTACACGCGCGCCGGGCAGAGGCGCAACGGCTCGGGCTGTCACAGACCCAGGTGTCATGGGCGTCACACGGTGGGCCGACCGGGCGGACCCAGCGGCAGGACGTGTCCACGAGGGACAGGTGCGTGCCATGCTGGCGCTCGGCGCACCGCAGCGAGGTCGCGGGCCGGCGCACAACGGGAGAACCGGGCGGACCGTGGTCGAGCAGCAGGACGAGGACGACACCGTGGGCACTGCCACGCGGGTCGATGACGTGCTGGTCGGCGCGCGGCTGCGCGAGGCGCTCTCCACCGGCACGCTGCAGGTGCACTACCAGCCCATCGTCACGCTGCCCTCGAGCCGCGTCGTGGGGTGCGAGGCGCTCGTCCGCTGGCCCGAGGCGCCCCTGTCGCCCGGAGCCCTCCGTCGGGCGGGCGAGCCGGAGGCCGAGCTCGTCCCCCCTGACGCGATGGTCGCCGTCGCGGCACGTGCGGACCTGATGGACGACCTCGGTCGCTACGTGCTCGAGCGCGCCTGCGAGCAGGCACAGCGCTGCACGTCCCTGGACGGGTCGGGCCCGTCGGTGAGCGTGAACGTGTCCGCCGACCAGCTCAGCGACGGGCGCCTTCCCGAGCACGTGTCCGCCGTCCTCGAGAAGACCGGGCTGGCCCCGGGCCGACTCTGCCTCGAGATCACCGAGAGCCAGGCGCTCACCGACCTCAAGTCGGCGCGTCGACAGCTCACCGCGATCCGCGCCCTCGACGTGAGGATCGCGCTCGACGACTTCGGCACCGGCTACTCCTCCCTCAGCCTGATGCGTGACCTCCCGTTCGACGTGGTCAAGATCGACCGGTCGTTCGTGGAGCGCGTCGACCGGGAGCCGGCGGAGGCCGTGCTGGTGCGCATGATCATCGAGGCGGCGCACAGCCTCGGCCAGCGCACGTGTGCCGAGGGGGTGGCCACGCACGCCCAGGCCAGGCAGCTCGTGTCGATGGGCTGCGACCTCGGCCAGGGCTGGCTCTTCGGCCGTCCCACTGCGCCCGGTCCCGGCCTCGACGCACTGCTGCTCGGACGGGGACCGCTCGTCGAGGGGCTTTCGTCCGGACAGCCACCGCCGCTGTCCCTCGGCGCGCGAGCCGAAGCCGTGGTGCTGGCCGAGCCCGACCTGCGAGTCACCTACGCGTCGGCCGGCACGATCGAGGTGCTGGGCGTCGCCCCACAGGACCTGACCGGCCGCACCCTCGACGAGGTCGTCGAGGGCGACCTGCTGGCCCCTGGGCGGCGCGACCTGCGCGTGCGCGAGCCCGGTGGGGCGGCCCGGTGGGTCCGTGCCACCACCCAGCGGCTGCCCGGGCCGACGGGCGACGGTGACGGCCCGCTGGTGTGGGTCGCTCACGACATCACCGAGAACGTCCGCACCCAACAGGCCCTGCGCAAGTCGGAGGGGCTCTTCCGCCAGGTCTTCGACGAGGCCCCGATCGGGATGGCGCTGTACGACCGCGACGGGCGTTTCCTCCGTGTCAACCGTGCCTTCGCCGGGTACCTGGGTCGCAGCGGTGGCGAGCTCCTGTGGCTGCGCCACCAGGACGTCACCCACCCCGACGACCGTGCGGCGGACGCCGTCAGCATCGAGGACCTCTACTCGGGCGACTCGCGGTGGCACCAGACGCGCAAGCGGTTCCTGCACGCGGACGGGCACGCGGTGTGGGTGGACGTGCGCGCCTCCCTGGTCGAGGGCGACGTCGACTCGCGCTACGTGCTCTCGCACGTGGTGCCGGCCGAGCCGCAGTAGCCCCGCGCTAACCCCGCGCTAACCCCGTGCTAACCCCGTGCTAACCCAGAATATCCCGTAATCGCCTGAGTCTCAGGCGATGTCGCGCCGTCGCAGGCCGACGCCACCCACCACTGCAGCCGCCACGGCGATGGCGCCGAGCACCAGCAGTGGTGCCCAGGTCATCGGGTCGGCCGGCATCGCCGGCACGTGCGTGAACGGGGAGATCTCCTGGATCGCCTGCGGGATGTCCAGGAGCACGCCGAGATAGCTGACGACGAAGCAGAAGGCCACTGCCGCCCAGGCCACCGGAGACCAGCGGGGCAGCCAACCGTGCAGCACCGCCGCGAGCCCACCGAGCAGCAGCGCGGCAGGGACGTACGCGAGGCTGGCCCCCAGCAGCGGGGGCAGCTGCGAGAAGTCGCTCGTCGTAAGGCTGTGCGCCAGTCCTGTACCGAGCCCGGCGGCGCCCACCACCACCGTCGTGCCCATCACTGTCACCAGCAGGCTGCCGAACGCCCACCGTCCACGGGTCAGTGTCGTGGCGAGCAACGGCTCGGCACGGCCGGAGTCCTCCTCGGACCGCAGGCGCAGCACGGACGACACCGTGAAGCCGGCCGCGATCAGCGCCATGATCGTCATGGTCAGGGAGAAGTAGCTGTCCACGATCGTGGTGCCAGACTCAGCGAAAAGCTCTGCGAGACTGGGGTTTCCCTCGACCATCGCCGTCACCTCCCGTCCGACCGAGCCGATCGCGACGCCGCCGGTGAACAGCCCGACCGACCACCCGATGATGCTTCCGCGCTGAAGCCGGGCTGCCAGACCGGTCGCCGAGCCGAGACGCGGTGACGCGTGCTCCGGCCCCGGTCGTGCCTGCACGATCCCGGCTCCGAAGTCGCGGTGCGAGGCCAGCCAGCCCGAGAGCGCGAGCATGGCGGCGCCGAAGGCCGGGAGGGCGAGGAGCCACCACCACCGCTGGTCGCCGAACGGCCTGGCGGCCTGTGCCCAGCCGAACGGCGTGAACAGGCTGAGGGTCCCGTCGCGGACGTCACCGATCCCCCTCAGCAGGAACGTGGCCGCGATGACAGCTCCGCTGATTCCGAGAGCGCTCCGCGCGCCGGCCGTGATCTGCGCGGCGCACGCGGCCACCGTCGCGAACGCGATGCCCAGCGCTGCCACCGACGCCGCGTAGAGCAGGCTGCCGGAGGTCTCGAGGCCGCTCCCCAGCAGCATGGCACCGATGCCGGCCCCTACGACCAGGCACGCCAACGAGGCGACGATCACCGCTGCCGCCGTCGGCGCGTGCCGTCCGGTGACCGTCGAGCGAATGAGCTCGGTGCGACCGGTCTCCTCCTCTGCGCGCGTGTGACGCACGACGAGGAAGACGGCCATCAGGGCGGTCGCAATCAGCGCCGAGGTGTTGATCTCGAAGATCGTGATCCCGCCGATCGTGTCGAGGGCGGTGGGAGGCCCGCTCATCATCACGGTCGCCGCGCTGCTGCCCATCGTGGCGGCATAGCCGGCGATCTGCTCCGGGCTCGAGTAGAGCTCCTGCACCTGCGACGCCGACAGGGCGACGAGGCCCGTGATCGCCACTATCCAGACCGGCAGCCGGACGCGGTCACGCCGCAGGATCAGGCGGATCAGGGTGCGGGTGCCGGTCAGAGAGCTCGACCCGGCCGCCGAGTGGGCAGTCATACGGTCACCTCGTCACCGTACTGGCGCACGAACAGCTCCTCCAGCGTGGGCGGGTGCGCCACCAGGCTGCGAACACCGAGCGCCGAGACGTGCGCGATCGCGTCGTCGAGGTGGTCGGAGTCGACGTCGAACGAGACCCTGCCGTCGACGAGCTCGATGCCGTGGACGCCCGCAACTGTCCCCAGATCGCTTGCGGGACGGATGGTTTCGGCGATGACCGTGGTGCGCGTGAGGTGACGCAGCTCGGTGAGAGTCCCGCTCTGCACGGTCTGACCCGCGCGGATGATGCTCACGCGCTCACAGAGCGCCTCGACCTCGGCGAGGATGTGGCTCGAGAGCAGGACGGTGCGCCCCTCGCGCTTGACGTCGCCGATGCTCTCCTGGAAAGCCGCCTCCATCAACGGATCCAGCCCCGAGGTCGGCTCGTCGAGGAGGAGCAGCTCGGCGTCGGACGCGAGCGCAGCGACGAGGGCGACCTTCTGCCGGTTGCCCTTGGAGTACGCGCGTCCCTTCTTGGTGGGGTCGAGCTCGAAGCGGTCGAGCAGCAGCGCGCGCTTGGCCTGGTCGATGCCGCCGCGCAGCCGTCCGAGCAGGTCGATCACCTCGCCGCCGGTCAGGTTCGGCCAGAGGCTCACATCGCCTGGCACGTAAGCGATCCTGCGGTGCAGCTGGGCCGCCTGCGACCAGGGGTCGCCACCCAGCATGGTGGCGTCCCCGGAGTCGGCGCGCAGCAGACCGAGCAGCACGCGCATCGTCGTCGACTTGCCAGATCCGTTGGGGCCCAGGAAGCCGTGCACCTCTCCGGTGGCGACATCGAGGTCGAGACCGTCCAGTGCGCGCGTGCGACCGAAGGTCTTGACGAGGCTCTTGAGATGGATTGCTGTGGTCATGCTGAGCAATGTACACCCGATTCAGAAACTTGTGAACGTTCTGAACGCTATGATGCTTGAGTGGCTGACGAAAACTTGCTGCGCGCCGTCGAGCGCTTCTCCCAGACCCTCGAGGGCTCGGGGATGCCGCGGATGGCCGCGCGCGTGTTCGCTTACGTGCTGGCCGAGGACTCCAACCGCTACACGGCGGCGGAGCTGGCTGAGGGCCTGCGCGTCAGTCCCGCTGCGATCTCTGGGGCCGTCCGCTACCTGGTCGACGCCCGGCTGCTGTTCAAGGAGCGCGAGCCCGGACGTCGTGGCGACCTGTACACCGTGTACGACGGCGACGTGTGGGCGAAGATCATGAGGGCCCGGATCCCGATGATCGACCACTTCGTCACGGCGATGGACGACGTGCTCGACATGATCGGCACGGACCAACCCGGCGGCCGGCGGGTATTCGAGACCCGCGAGTTCTTCGCCTTCATCCAGGACGACATGACCGCCATGCTCGACCGCTGGTCCGAGTACCGCGAGACGCTGCCCCACAGAGTCAAACCCGAAGACAGCCAGGGAGGCAGCCCTCAGACCACGTCGGACCTCAGCCCGAAACGACCGGCCACCCGATCTCGTTCACGTACCACACCGAAGCCGTCAGCACGACGATGACCAGCGCCGTGAACACCGTCCCCCCGGCGAGCGGGAGCAGCCAGCCCGGCGCTCCCGACCGGTGCAGCGTCATCACCTTCGTGACCAGCGCGCCGTAGAGAACGCACCCAGCGAGCGAGTGCACGAGCACCCTCGTGTCGTAGTTCTGGAATCCCAGTGACCACAGGCAGTGGTAGGCCACCGGCAGGCTGACGAGGACCGCCAAGGCACCGGAGAGCTTGTGGATCGGTGCCACTGCGCTCGGTGCCGGACGGCCGAGCTTGCCGTACATCCACAGCGCCGTCAGCAACTGGACCAGGCCGAGTCCCCCCGCGACGAACCCGAGCCAGACCTTCATCGCGATCATGCTGCCGAAACCGAAGGTGCTGATGACCTCGCCGGTCGGCGTGTGCTGGGCGCCGTAGACGCCGAGCGCCACCGCGACAAGAGCCCCTGCGAGGAGCGCAGCGAGTGTCAGCGGCGTGCCGCGTCGAACAGCCTGGTCCGTCCCCTGGTGCGTCATGGCCGGCCCCGCCCCTCTCTCGAAGGGCACCAACTCTAATGGGGGCGCATCGGCTGGCTCGTGGGCCAGGATCGGTGTCCGAGCCGCCGATGAGTGAGCACTGCTTGGCTCAGGCCATGACAGGTCTACGTCTAGATCGTGCCCTCGTCGGTCGGTGAGGAGGTCGTGATGGCTGGTGGGATGTCGTGCCGCGGTTTGGGGCGAGCACTGATCCATTAGGTCGCTGGCGAGCTCCTCCGGGCTCGAGGATGTCGGACTCGATGCAGGAGGTGGTGCGGATGTTGTTCCTCGGGGATGACTGGGCCGAGGCTCACCATGACGTGGAGATCGTCGACGCTGAGGGTCGGTTGCTGGCCAGGCGGCGTCTGCCCGAGGGCGTGGAGGGTCTGAGCCGGTTGCACGCGATGGTGGCCGATCACCTCGGCGATGACCACGCCGATGCTGATCCCGCGCGGGTGTTGGTGGGGATCGAGACCGACCGCGGCCCGTGGGTGCAGGCACTGGTCGCGGCCGGTTACACCGTCTACGCGGTGAACCCGTTGCAGGTGGCCCGCTACCGCGAACGCCACGCCGTCTCGGGGGCGAAGTCCGACCCTGGTGACGCCCACGTTCTGGCCGAGCTGGTCCGGCTGGATCGGGCCCACCACCGCCCGATCGCGGGAGACTCGGCGGTGGCCGAGCACGTCAAGGTCCTGGCCCGCACCCATCAAGGGCTGGTCTGGTCAAGGCAGCGGCAGACCAACACGCTGCGCTCGATGCTGCGGGAGTTCTACCCGGCCGCGCTGGCCGCGTTCGGGGAAGACCTGGCCGGCCGGGACGCCCTGGCGGTGCTGACGATCGCGCCCTCACCCGAGCAGGGACGGGCGCTGTCACACAGCCGGATCGCCGCGGCGTTGCGTCGGGCCGGGCGCCAGCGCAACCTCGAGGTCACGGCCGTGCGGATCCAGGCCGCGCTGCGCTCACCGCAGTTGGCCGCCCACCCCGGCGTGGTGGCCGCCTACACCGCCAGCGCCAGGGCCCTGGTCGCGGTGATCGCCGAGCTCGCCACCCAGGTCGAGACCCTGCGGGGCGAGGTGGAAGCGGGTTTTGGCCGGCACCCGGACGCTGAGATCTACCTGAGCCAGCCCGGGCTCGGGACGGTCCTCGGGGCCCGGGTGCTGGCCGAGTTCGGAGACGACCCGCACCGCTACGCCGACGCCAAGGCGCGTAAGAACTACTCCGGCATGTCGCCGATCACCAAGGCGTCGGGCACCAAACGCGTTGTCCTGGCGCGGTACGCGCGGAACCGGAGACTGGCCGACGCCCTCTACCAACAGGCGTTCGCCGCGCTCACCTGCTCGCCCGGCGCCCGCAACTACTACGACCGACACCGTGCCCGCGGCGCTACCCACCACCAAGCCCTCCGCGCCCTGGCGAACCGCCTCGTCGGCATCCTGCACGGCTGCCTACGACACCACGACACCTACGACGAGCACACCGCCTGGCCAACCCCAACCGCCGAAACCAGCACCGCCGCTGCTTGACACCTTGCGACCGTGGGATGTCTAGATGGACTTCACCGGGTCGTGGTCGAACGGCCCGACGACGGCCAGCGAGCGCGGCCGGGCGTAGAGCTCGGCGGCGAGGTCCCTGACGTCGGTGGCCGTGACCGCACGGATGCGCTCGAGCGACTCGTCGATGCTGACGAACTCGCCGTACACCAGCTCTGCCTTGCCGAGCCGCGACATCCGCGAGCCGGTGTCCTCCATCCCCAGCACCAGTCCGCCGCTGAGCTGCCCCAGTGCGCGCTCGAGCTCATCTGCCGAGATCGGCTCGGTGGCCATCCGCTCCCACTCGTGGGCCAGCAGCTCGACGACCTGGGCGACCTTGCCCGGCGTGCAGCCGGCGTAGAGGCCGAAGTAGCCGGAGTCGGCGTACCCCGCCGAGAACGAGTAGACCGAGTAGGCCAGGCCGCGCTTCTCGCGGATCTCCTGGAACAGCCGGCTGCTCATGCCGCCACCGAGCACGGCGTTGAGGACCGACATCGTGTAGCGACGAGGGTCGGTGGCCAGCAGACCCAGACCGCCGAGCAGCAGGTTGGCCTGCTCGGTCGACCGACGGACGGTGAGCACGGACCCCTGCTCGGCGCCGGTGGGCACCAGTCCGCCCGCGGCGTCGCCGCTGACGCGCCGAGCGAGCGGCCCCTGGGCGGGGTCTGCGGGCCATCCGGCGGCGGCAAGAGCTTCGGCGACCAGGGCGCACACCTGGTCGTGGTCCACCCCGCCGGCCGCCGCGATGAGCAGCCCCTCGGGTCGGTAGTGCTGCTGGTAGTGGTCCCAGACGGCGTCCCGCGGAACGGATCGGATCGACTCGGGCGTGCCGGCGATCGGTCGTCCGAGCGGGTTGTCGCCCAGCACGATCCGTGCGAACTGCTCGTGCGCGACGTCGGACGGGTCGTCGTCGTTCATCGCCAGCTCCTCGAGGATGACGCCGCGCTCGGCGTCGAGGTCCTCGGGGTCGAGCCGTGCGGACGTGACCATGTCGCCGATCACGTCGACGGCCATCGGCAGGTCGGCGTCGAGCACCCGCGCGTAGTAGCAGGTGTGCTCCTTGCCGGTGACCGCGTTCGCCTCACCGCCGACCGCGTCGAAGGCCTCGGCGATGTCGAGCGCGCTGCGCCGCGACGTCCCCTTGAACAGCAGGTGCTCGAGGAAGTGCGTCGACCCGTGGTGACCGTCCGCCTCGTCGCGCGAGCCGACGCCCACCCACGCACCGACCGTGGCCGAGCGCAGGCCGGGCATCGACTCGGTCAGTACGCGGACTCCTCCGGGCAGGACCGACCGGCGCACCTGCGTGTCCGCAGGCGCGCCGGCCGAGCCTCCGGCGGTGGACAGCCGGGACGCGTCCGTCACGTCAGGCGTTCGCGTCCGCTGCCTGGGTGGTGTCGACCGTCTGAGCCGAGCCCTCGGCGCCCTCGGCACCTTCGTCGAGGACGGGGACCAGCGACAGCTTGCCGCGCTGGTCGATCTCGCCGATCTGCACCTGGACCTTCTGGCCGACCGAGAGCACGTCCTCGACAGCGTCGATGCGCTTGCCGCCGACCATCTTTCGGATCTGCGAGATGTGCAGCAGGCCGTCGCGCCCCGGCGTGAGGGAGATGAATGCGCCGAACGTCGTGGTCTTCACCACGGTGCCGACGTACCGCTCGCCCACCTCGGGCATCTGCGGGTTGGCGATCGCGTTCACCATCGACCGGGCCGCCTCGGCCGAGGGGCCGTCGGTGGCGCCGATGTAGACGGTGCCGTCGTCCTCGATCGAGATCTGGGCGCCGGTCTCCTCCTGGATCTGGTTGATCATCTTGCCCTTCGGGCCGATGACCTCGCCGATCTTGTCGACCGGCACCTGCACCGAGATCACGCGCGGGGCGAACGGGCTCATCTCGTCGGGAGCGTCGATCGCCTCGTTCATCACGTCGAGGATGTGCAGGCGGGCGTCGCGCGCCTGGGTCAGCGCGCCGGTCAGCACGGACGCGGGGATGCCGTCGAGCTTGGTGTCGAGCTGGATCGCCGTGACGAACTCCCGCGTGCCGGCGACCTTGAAGTCCATGTCACCGAACGCGTCCTCGGCGCCGAGGATGTCGGTCAGGGCGATGTACTCGGTCTCGCCGTCGACCTCGTCGGACACCAGGCCCATCGCGATGCCGGCGACCGGGGCGCGGAGCGGCACACCGGCGTTCAGCAGCGACAGGGTGGACGCGCAGACCGAGCCCATCGAGGTCGACCCGTTGGAGCTGAGCGCCTCGGAGACCTGCCGGATCGCGTAGGGGAACTCCTCGCGGCTCGGCAGCACGGTCATCAGCGCCCGCTCTGCGAGCGCACCGTGACCGATCTCGCGCCGCTTGGGCGAGCCGACTCGGCCGGTCTCCCCCGTGGAGAAGGGCGGGAAGTTGTAGTTGTGCATGTAGCGCTTGCGCGACTCGGGCGACAACGTGTCGAGCTGCTGCTCCATCCGCAGCATGTTCAGCGTGGTGACGCCCAGGATCTGCGTCTCGCCACGCTCGAACAGCGCCGAACCGTGCACGCGCGGGAGCACCTCGACCTCGGCCGAGAGGGTGCGGATGTCGGCCAGCCCGCGACCGTCCATGCGGACCTTGTCGCGCAGCATGCGCTGCCGCACAGCCGCCTTCGTGATCGACCTGAGGGCTGCGGAGATCTCCTTCTCGCGACCCTCGAACTGCTCGGCCAGCTTGCCCTTGACGGACTCCTTGATCTGGTCGAGCCGCGTCTCGCGCTCCTGCTTGGCGGCGATGGTGATCGCCTGGTCGACGTCGGCCTGGACCTCGGTCTTGACGGCGTCGTACGCGTCCTCCTGGTAGTCGAGGAACCGCGGGAACTCCTGCGTCTCCTTCGCGGCCTTGTCGGCCACCTCCTGCTGCGCGGCGCACAGCTGGGCCAGGAACGACTTGGCGGCCTCGAGGCCGGCGGAGACGATCTCCTCGGTGGGCTTCTGCCCGCCCGACTGGATCAGGTTCCAGGCACCCTCGGGCGCCTCGGCCTCGACCATCATGATCGCGACGTCAGCATCCGGGCCGTCACCGACGACGCGGCCGGCGACGACCATGTCGAAGACCGAGCGCTCCAGCTCGCTGTGCCGCGGGAATGCGACCCACTGGCCGTCGATCAGCGCGATGCGCACGCCGGCGATCGGGCCGGAGAACGGCAGGCCGGAGATCTGGGTGGAGAGCGACGCGGCGTTGATCGCCAGCACGTCGTAGGGGTCGTCGGGGTTGAGCGCGAGCACGGTGATGACGACCTGGACCTCGTTGCGCAGGCCCGACACGAACGACGGCCGCAGCGGACGGTCGATCAGGCGGCAGGTCAGGATCGCGTCGGTGGACGGGCGACCCTCGCGGCGGAAGAACGAGCCGGGGATCTTGCCGGCCGCGTACATCCGCTCCTCGACGTCCACCGTGAGGGGGAAGAAGTCGAAGTGGTCCTTGGGGCTGCGGCCGGCCGTGGTGGCCGACAGCAGCATGGTGTCGTCGTCGAGGTACGCGGAGACGGAGCCGGCGGCCTGCTTGGCCAGGCGGCCCGTCTCGAAGCGCACGGTGCGGGTGCCGAAGGAGCCGTTGTCGATAACGGCCTCGGCGAAGGTGATCTCGGGACCCTCCATTGGGTCACACTCCGTTCGTTCGCGGAGCGCGGGCGTCCCGGCCGGGCTGTGCCGGTCTTCGATCGAGGCCCACGGGCTCGGGTCGCCGTGCGGCGACACTCCCGGAGGCCACTACCGAGGACCGCGCGGTGGCTGGGGCCGACGCTCCTGATGTGGTTCGTTCAGTTGTTGTTGGGTGGCAGGTCTAGGGGCGAACAGGGGGTCTAGCAGGACGCGGCCCCTCCCCGAGGGGAGAGACCGCGTCAGTGGTCATCGGCGCAGGCCGAGCCGCTCGATCAGCGATCGGTAGCGCGTGATGTCCTTCTTGGCCAGGTACTGCAGCAGCCGGCGGCGCTGACCGACGAGCAGGAGCAGACCACGACGGCTGTGGTGGTCGTGCTTGTGCTCCTTCAGGTGCTCGGTCAGGTCCTTGATCCGCTGGGTGAGCATCGCGACCTGGACCTCAGGGGAGCCGGTGTCGCCATCGACGGTCGCGTACTCGGTCATGATCTTCGCCTTGGTGGCGGCGTCGAGGGGCACAGGTCTCCTTGTGATGTCGTTGCGCGGCGCTCCGGGGCTGTTCCACCCGGGCTCTCTGGGTCCGCGGCCGTTCTGACGGCGTCCGTCAGGCTACCAGCGCGACGACCCCGCGACCGAATCGTCGCCTGCGCCCGGTGCGCGGACGGCCCCTGTCAACGCACGCGTCAGGACTCACGCGTCAGGACTCACGCGTCAGGACTCACGCTTCAGGACGGGCCTCCGGTCCGTGTGGCCGGCGCAGGACGCTGTAGACCGCTCGCACGCCGACGGCGCGCTCGAGCTCTGTGCTCAGCTGGGTGAAGAACTGCTGGCGGTAGTTCGGGTCGCTGACGGCGTACACCGTGAAGTACAGGCCCGAGAACCCGGAGAGGAAGATCGCCACCTGCAGCAGCTCGACGCTCAACGGGAACCCGTGCGGCGCCGCCTCGCCGACCCACGAGGTGATGATCTCCGGACGGATGGCCACCATGCCGAAGACCACGAAGAACGCGAACACCGACAGCGCGAGCAGCAGCACCTGGCCGCCCTGGATCAGCAGCAGCACCAGGACCAGGTTGCCGCGCTGCAGGCGCGTCAGCGGGACCTCGAGCGTCGCCCGCTGGTGCGCCGTCAGGTCGGCGACCAGTCGGGCTGCGCGGTCGGCGAGCGGTGTTCCCTGACAGACCGCGACGAGCCGCGAGCCATCGCCGTCGCCGTCGACCTCGGCCACCACGCGGTCCACCTCCTCGGGCAGACGGGCGACCAGGAACAGCACGGCCAGGCCCGCGAAGAACAGCACCGACAGCCACAGCACTCCTGGCTCGAGCGACGAGGCGACCTGCCACACCTCGGTGTTGATGAAGAAGAAGACGGTGAAGATCAGCAGCAGGGGCAGCGCGCGGGTCACCAGGTGGAACAGCAGGCGCAGCTGCCCGTGGGTGCGCGTCCGCGCCCAGCGGAAGACGGTGCCTGCCTGCAGCCGCCAGCCGGCCCAGGCCAGCACACCCATCCCGACGACGGTCGCGAACACGGCCAGCCCGTTGGAGACGTCGCGGCTCCACAGTCCGAGCCCGATCCCGAGCGCCAGTGCGGGGACGGCAGCGATCAAGGCGATCCGCGTCAGCCGGCCGGGGCCGAGCAGGCGGCCGACCCGGTCGTGCTCGGCCTCGACGAACCAGGGCAGGCCGTGCTGGGTGAACCACAGCTCCGCCGCCGCGACGTCGGCATCGATCCCGTTGTCGGCGTGGGCGCTTCGGTCGTCGTGCTGCTGCGGTTCCCCGTCCACCATCAGCCCTGGGACACGACGGCCAGGACCTCACGGCAGGTCGCCACGTCGCGGTGCATCTGCTCGACCAGGTCGTCGACGGACTCGAACGTCAGGGTGTCGCGCAGTCGCTCGACGAGCTCCAACGCCACCCGCTCGCCGTAGAGCTCGAGGTCGGTGCGGTCGAGGACGTAGGCCTCGACCCTTCGCTGGTGGCCGTGGAAGGTCGGGTTGGTGCCGATGGAGATGGCCGCGGGCAGCACGCGGTCGGGAGCGGACTCGTCCAGGTCGAGCCGCACCATCCAGCCCGCGTAGACACCGTCGGCCGGCACGAGGCCCTCGGAGTCCTGGCCGAGGTTCGCCGTCGGGAAGCCGAGCCCCCGCCCACGGTGGTCGCCGTGCACGACCTCCCCGACGACGCGATGCGGACGACCCAGGACGTCAGCGGCGCCCGGCACGTCGCCCGCGGCCAGCAGCTCGCGAACCCAGGAGGACGACCAGCGGCGGCCTTCTGGCGGGGCACCGTGCACCGGACCGGTCACGTCCTCGAGCACGACGACCTCGAACCCCAGCTCCTTGCCGAGCCCCTGCATGGTCGACAGGTCGCCCGAGTTGCGCACGCCGAACCTGATGTCGTGGCCCACCACTGCCGCGCTCACGCGCAGCACGTCGACCAGCACCTGCTGCACGAACTCCCGCGGCGTCATCGCCGCCAGCTCACGGGTGAACGGCATCACCAGCGTGGCGTCGAGGCCGGTGCTGCTCATCAGGTCGAGCTTCGTGCTGAGGCCCGTGATCAGCTTCGGCGCGCGGTCGGGGTAGAGCAGCTGGAGCGGGTGCGGGTCAAAGGTGATGGCGACGACCTGTGCGTCGCGCGCCCTGCCCTCGTCGACGAGCCGCGTCAGCACCGACCAGTGCCCGCGGTGGACACCGTCGAAGTTGCCGATCGCGACGACCGACGGGCCGTAGTCCTGCGGCACGTCGCTCAGCCCGTTCCATCGCTCCACGGCCGACAGCGTACGGGCCGGCTTGGCGAGCCCAGTCGAGTGGATCCGCGGGCCGGGCACAAGAGGGGGACAACACGGCCGCTGGACGGTGAGACCGGCCGCGACGGCGCCGTCGTCCCCCTCCTGTGCTCAGGGTTGGAGCGAGGTGACGTGTCAGTGCGCGAACGCCGCCAGACCCAGCGACTCCGCGAACGCGCTGGACCAGATCGCCTCGACGTTGGCCCGCTCGGTCGCGTCGGGGTAGGGGTTGGTGCACGACGGGCCGGGCCCGCCGCCCGACATCAGCTGGCTGCACGGGCCGCTGTAGGTGTCGGGCAGACCGAGCACGTGCCCGGTCTCGTGCGCCGTCACCCGCAGCGGGTCATAGACCTCGTTCTGCGCGTAGTCGAGGAAGATGTAGCCGTTGCCGCGACCGTCGGTGTAGGCGTAGGAGCCGCGAGAGTCGTTGCCCTCGTAGTAGTCGAGCGAGGCCGGACTGCCCTCGACGAGCTGGACGTTGCTGACCGAGGAGTTCCAGATCGAGGCGGACTGCCGGATCTCCCCGATGAAGCTCGGCGCCTGCGAGGCGTCGAAGTACACGATCGAGTCGGCCTCGTTGGTTGCGGCGTCGCCCTGCTTGAGCTCACCACCCTGGGCCGCGAGCGCCTGCGCCAGCTGCGCTCGCAGCCGGGAGTTCTGGGCGTCGTCGGCAGAGCTCGGCAGGTAGCCGACGGTCTGTGCGGTGACCGGTGCGATGGCCCCGGTGACGCTGCTGCTGGCATCGGCGGGTTCGCCACCGACGTCCGCCGGCTGTAGTCCGAGCAGGGCACCGGCGAGGGTGCCGGCCGCGAGCACGCCGACCAGCTTTCTGCGGATCATCATGTGATCTCCATCGTGAGGAGGGCGGACGAGGGTTCTCGTCCGCGGTAATTCCTACCTCAAAGTGGGGCGAAATGGGGTATTTAGGACCAAGGAATCAGGTCGGTCACGGCGCGCCCGGACGCGGCCAGAGCCAGCGTGGCGGCGACCAGCAGGGCGTAGGCGACAGCCGTCAGGCGGACGACGAGGCGCGCCCGCGGGGAGGCCGGCGTGGCGGCCGTCAGCCAGAGCGCCAGGGCCGGGAGCACCTGGATCGCGTGCATGGCCACGGCGTGCGACACCTTGAGGTCACCGGCGGGCGCGACGGCGTGCGTCGCCGGTCCACCGTCCTCGAGCGAGGCGATCCCGCGGGAGATCATCTGGGAACCCACCGCTTGGCTCACCAGCAGGATCGCCAGGCCGGAGCGGATGGCCGTCGCCAGGGCGGGCGGTGCCGTCCTGCGCCAGGACAGGACGAACAGCACGGTGAGCACGACGGCGATGAAGCCGACTGAGACGCCTCCCGCCAGGCTGAAGGCCAGCGCGTCCGCGGCCGTGTCGTCGTTGAAGTGGGAGGCCACGCCACGGGCGCGCTGCAGGCTGACCCAGCCCACCTCGATCGTGGCCGCGGTCGAGAACAGCACGAGGAGAAGCCATGCCAGCTTCCGCCCGAGCTCGAGGCGCCACACGATCCAGGCAACGGTCACGGTGGTCAGCCCGAACGACAGGCCGAACGCGAACGGCTTGCGCCAAGCCACCGGCCCTTGCCACGCACCGCCGGCAACAAGGAAGGCGATGCCGTGCAACAGGCCGACGACCATCAGCGCGAGCCCGATCACCGCCGCGACCCTGACCGGCGTGCCCCCCGTCCGCCAGCCGCGTACGACCTCGTCGCGGAGGGGATCGACGACCCTGCGTGAGACGACCTCGACCGTGTTCATGGGCGCAAGGCTGTCGGACGCGGCGACGCAACGGAATGGGTGACGACCCTGAGCCGACCCTTGGGTCAGGACGGCGAGGGCCAGGGGTCAGCCCGGCTCGAAGACGACGAGCGGACGCGCGGTGCCGTCGCGCTCGGCGAGCAGCGCGATGAGGCGCCCGTCGGGTGCGACCGCAGCGACGACGGGACGTTCGTGGCTATCCGCCGCAGGCTCCGAGGCCAGGCGCCGTCCGAAGCCCAGCTCGACGACCTCGCCGGCGTCGAGATTCCGCACCGGGAAGAGCGCCCGGGCAGCATCGGCGAGCGGAATCAGCCGGAGGCCTTCCGCCATGTCGTCGAGCGTGGCCGCGTCGGCCAGGAGGAACGGACCGACCCTGGTGCGCCGCAGCGCGGTCAGGTGGCCTCCGACCCCGAGCGCGTCGCCGACGTCACGTGCCAGCGCCCGAACGTAGGTGCCCGACGAGCAGTCCACCTCGACGTCGACGTCGAGCACCGGCGTGCCCTCGTGCTCGGCCGGACGGGTGGCGAGCACGTCGAACCGGTGCACGGTGACCGGGCGTGCCTCCAGCTGAACGTCCTCGCCCGCTCTGACCCGGGCGTACGAGCGCTTCCCGTCCACCTTGATCGCGCTGACCGAGCTGGGCACCTGGTCGATCACGCCGGTGAACCGCGAAACGGCTTGGCGTACAGCCGAATCGGCGACACCAGATGCATCGGTGACCGCGGTCGCGTCGCCCTGAGCGTCGTCGGTGACGGTCGCCACCCCGAGCCTGATGGTCGCTGTGTAGGTCTTGTCGGCCCCGACGAGGTACGTGAGCAGCCGGGTGGCCCGGTTGACACCCAGCACCAGGACGCCGGTAGCCATCGGGTCGAGGGTGCCGGCGTGGCCGACCTTGCGCGTGCCCGCCAGGCGTCGCGTGCGGGCGACGACGTCGTGGCTCGTCCACTCCGATGGCTTGTCGACGACGACGAGACCGTCGCCGACCGACGGGCGGTCGCCCCGAGGTGGCGCGCCGCTCACCGGCGCTTCCGGCCCTCGGACAGCATCTGCACGGTCTGCTCGATGCGACGCCGGCGCGTCTCGTCGCGCTTCGCCTCGGTCACCCACTGCGCGTACTCGCGCCGGTGGCTGTGCGACAGCGACGCGAAGCTGTCTGCGGCCGGCGTCGAGGCCGCGATCGCCGCAGCCAGGTCGGCGGGCACGTCGACGGTGCGCGGCCCGGGGTCGAGCGTGAGGACGACGTCCACGCTGTCACCGACCTGCTTGCCGAGCTGCTCGCGAATGGCCTTGAGGACGCCGATGACATGCGCGCCACCGTCCATCGGCACCAGGCTGCCGGTGTACTCGACTCCGTCGAACGTGGCCGTCACCGGAACGCGGCCACGGGTGCCGAAGAGCTCGGCTGCGTCGTGGGGGAACCGCACCCAGCAGCCGCCACCGGAGCCGTCACGGGCGGCCTCGATCGTTGCTGTGAAGGCGACGGGTCCCGGGTCGGTCCACGCCACCATGGTCAGCCGCGTCCCGCGACCGCGGTGTCCTCGTCGTCGTCCTCGTCGTCGGAGTCCTCGTCCGAGTCGTCGTCGGAGTACGCGTCGGAGTCGTCGTCCAGGCCGACCTGCTCGAGATCAGGATGCCGGTAGGGGTCTTCGTCTCCGGCGTAGGTCTTGCCGACGGCGAGCGCCGCGACCTCGGCGTCGCGAGCGGCTGCGACCCTCAGGAGCTCCGCCATCGACGCTGCCGTCTCGGGCATCGCGTCTGCCACGAACTCCAGCGACGGGGTCAGCCGGATGCCGATGGCCTTGCCCACCTCGGAGCGCAGCTTTCCCTTCGCGCTCTCCAGGGCCGCTGCGGTGGCGGCCTTCTCGGTCTCGTCCCCGAGGACGGTGTAGAAGACGGTGGCGTGCTGAAGGTCTCCGGTCACGCGGGTGTCGGTGACCGTGATGAACCCCAGGCGCGGGTCCTTGACCCGACGCTCGAGGGACTCGGCAACCACCACCTTGATCCGGTCGGCGACCTTGCGTGCCCGTGCTGTGTCAGCCATGACGCATCCCTTCATCCGGCCGGTTCCCCGGCCCCATCGAACAGCACATCACTCGTCCTCGTCGTTCCAGACCCGGGTACGGGCCGCGAGCAGCTCCAGCTCGGGCCGGCCCGCGACCAGCTGCTCGCACGCCTGCAGGACCGACCGCACGTGCTCGGCGTCGGCGCTGGTGAGCGCCACGCCCAGCTCGGCCCGCCGGTGCAGGTCGTGCGCTCCGGTCTCGGCGGCGCTGACCTCGTACCGCCGGCGCAGCTCCGCGAGCACAGGGCGGACCAGCGACCGCTTGCCCTTGAGCGAGTGGACGTCCCCGAGCAGCACGTCCAGCCGCAGCGAGCCCACGACCACGCGATCACCTTCCCGCCACCGGCAGGCGGCGTCGCTCCCGCGAACACGGGCCGACGCCGCCTGTCGGGCTGGATCAGGCGCGAGCCTTCTCCTGCATCTCGTAGGTCTCGATGACGTCCTCGACCCGGATGTCGTTGAACGACCCCAGCCCGATTCCGCACTCGAAGCCTTCGCGCACCTCGGTGGCGTCGTCCTTGAACCGTCGCAGCGACTCGATGGCGAGGCTCTCGGCCACCACGTTGCCGTCGCGGATGAGCCGCGCCTTGGCGTTGCGGCGCACCAGACCCGAGCGCACGAGGCAACCAGCGATGTTGCCGAACTTCGAGGAACGGTAGATCTCGCGCACCTCGGCCGAGCCGAGCTGCACCTCCTCGTACTCCGGCTTGAGCAGCCCCTTGAGCGCCGCCTCGATCTCGTCGATCGCCTGGTAGATGACCGAGTAGAACCTCAGGTCGACACCCTCGCGGTCGGCCAGCTCGGCCACCCGCTCGGCCGGCCGCACGTTGAAGCCGATGATGATGGCGTCGTCGACGGTGGCCAGGTTGACGTCGTTCTGGGTGATCGCGCCCACGCCGCGGTGGATGATGCGCAGCTCCACCTCGCCCGTGACCTCGATCTTGAGCAGCGCCTCCTCCAGCGCCTCGACCGAGCCCGAGCCGTCACCCTTGAGGATCAGGTTCAGGGTCTCGACCTTGCCGGCAGCCAGTGCGGCCGTCAGGTCCTCGAGGCTGATGCGCTTGCGGCGCTTGGCCAGGACCGCAGCGCGGTCGGCAGCCTCACGACGCTCGGCGATCTGCCGCGCGGTCCGGTCGTCCGGAGCCACGATGAACGTGTCACCGGCACCCGGGACCGACTGCAGACCCAGCACCATCACCGGACGCGAAGGCAGCGCCTCCTCGACGTTCTCGCCGTGCTCGTCGAGCATGGCGCGGACGCGCCCGTGAGCGGCACCCGCCACGATCGAGTCGCCGACGCGCAGGGTTCCGGTCTGGACGAGCACCGTCGCGGTCGCGCCACGCCCCTTGTCGAGGTGCGCCTCGATCGCCACGCCGCGCGCGTCCTTGTCGGGGTTGGCCCGCAGGTCGAGCGCCGCGTCGGCGGTCAGCAGGATGGCGTCGAGCAGGGCCTCGATGTTGTCGCCCTGCTTGGCCGACACCGGCACGAACATGGTCTCGCCGCCGTACTCCTCGGCCACCAGGTTGTACTCGGTCAGCTGCTGCATGACCTTGTCGGGGTTGGCGCCTTCCTTGTCGATCTTGTTGACCGCCACCACGATCGGCACCTGTGCCGCTTGCGCGTGGTTGAGGGCCTCGATCGTCTGGGGCATCACGCCGTCGTCCGCCGCCACCACGAGCACCGCGATGTCGGTCACCCGGGCACCACGGGCACGCATGGCGGTGAACGCCTCGTGACCCGGGGTGTCGATGAAGGTGATCGGACGATCGACACCCTCGTGCTGCTTGCTCACCTGGTACGCGCCGATGTGCTGGGTGATGCCGCCGGCCTCGCCGGAGAGCACGTCGGCCTGCCGGATCGCGTCGAGCAGGCGGGTCTTTCCGTGGTCGACGTGACCCATCACGGTCACGACCGGCGGGCGTGCGACCAGCTGGTCGTCGCCCTCCGCGTCGAGCTCGCCCTCGAGGTCGATGTCGAACGACTCGAAGAGCTCGCGCTCCTCGTCCTCGGGAGACACCAGCTCGATCCGGTAGCCGAGCTCGGCACCGAGCAGCTGGAACGTGTCCTCGTCCAGCGACTGGGTCGCCGTGGCCATCTCACCGAGGTGGATGAGCACGGTGACCAGGCTGGCGGGGTTCGCGTCGATGCGCTCGGCGAAGTCGGTCAGCGACGAGCCACGGCGGATGCGGACGACGGTCGTGCCGTCACCCCTCGGAACGGTGACGCCACCGACCGATGGAGCCTGCATCGCCTCGTACTCCTGGCGCTTCGCACGCTTCGACTTGCGGCCACGCACTGGACGTCCGCCGGCGCGCCCGAAGGCGCCCTGCGTACCGCCACGACCGCGGCTGCCCTTGCCGAAGCCACCGCCGGGGGGACCGCCGGGACGGCCGCCGCCGCCGCCGAAGCCGCCACCGCCGCCGGCACCGCCGGGACGACCGGCGCCACCACCGGCACCGCCGGGACGGCCACCGGGAGCACCACGGCCGGGTGCGCCACCCGGGGCAGGACGCCCCACGGTGGAGCGCCCGGGCATCATGCCCGGGTTCGGACGGGGGCCACCTGGACGCGGACCGCCGGCGCCCGCGGCGGGACGGGGCCCGCCTGGGCGCTCACCGGCGCGCTCGCCGCCCGGGGCCGGACGCTGACCCGGCCGGGGCATGCCCTGGCTGGTCGCGAACGGGTTGTTGCCGGGGCGCGCGGCACCCGGACGGGGACCGCCGCCGCGCTCGCCGCTGGGACGCTCGCCTGCAGGACCCTCGCCGGCCGGCCGCTCGGTGCTGGGGGCCGGACGCTGACCGGGCCGGGGCATGCCCTGGCTGGTGGCGAACGGGTTGTTGCCGGCACGCGCTGCCGGCGCTCGTGTTGCCGGCGTGGGGGCCGGGCCCGGTGCCGGCGCAGCCGTCGTCGGGTCGGCAGCCGAGGCGGCCGCTCGCTTCGTCGGGGCTGCCTCCGCAGCGGCAGCGGCAGCCGGGGCATCCGCGGCAGGAGCCTCGGGCGCGGCCGGAGCGGGCGCCGGTGCCGAAGGGCTGGCCGGCTCCGAGGTCGCCGCGTCGGCGGGGGTTGGCTGGGGGGCTGCCGGTGCAGCCGCCTTCTTGGCGGCCGGCTTGGCAGCCGTCTTCTTCGGGGGTGGTGGGGCTGCGTCGGCAGGGAAGGCGTCCTTCAACCTGCGGACGACGGGCGCCTCGATGGTCGACGACGCCGACCGGACGAACTCGCCCAACTCCTCGAGCTTGGCCATGACGGCCTTGCTCTCGACCCCGAACTCCTTGGCGAGTTCGTAGACCCGGACCTTTGCCACGTCTCTCCTGTCTGCGGTCCGGGCCAGACAGGCGCGAACCGTCGTTAGTGCTGGGGGGCGTTCATTGCTGGGTGCTCACTGGATGCCCATCAGAGTCTGACCCGCTTCCGAATCTCGACGGTGTGGATGGTGCTGGTGGTGCTGGTGGTGCGTGTGCTGGTGACGCCTGCGTGAGGTGGTCACGCACCGCCGCGAGCTCCACTGGTCCCTGCAACCGCAAGGCCCGTGCGAACGCTCGGCGGCGCACGGCCAGGTCGAGGCAGTCCAGATCGTGATGCAACCACGCACCTCGTCCTGTCAGCCGGGCCCTCGGGTCCGGGACGAGATCGACCACCCTGCCGGGCAAGTCGTCCGTCCGAACCGCGACCACGCGCAGCAATCGCGACCGGTCACCGCGGCGACGGCACCCCACGCACGTGCGCTTCGGGCCGTCGGGCTCCCCACTGCTGGGGGTCCCACCGGTGTCACGAGCACGCGGGGTCCGCCGAAGACGTTGTCCGGCGTCGTCCAGTCTAGCCCTGTTCGGCACCGGGTGGTTCCTCGGCACCCTCTGCCTCGCCTTCTGGGGCTCCCTCCGCGGCACCCTCTGCGTCGCCGACCGGCGCAGCACCCGTCGGCTCGGTGTCGGGACGGATGTCGATGCGCCAGCCCGTCAGCTTGGCCGCGAGGCGCGCGTTCTGCCCTTCCTTGCCGATCGCGAGCGAGAGCTGGTAGTCGGGGACGATCACGCGGGCGGCCCTGGCCTCGGCGTCGACGACCTCCACGCTCTGCACGCGGGCCGGCGACAGGGCGTGGCCGACGAAGACGGCGGGGTCGTCGTCCCAGTCGACGATGTCGATCTTCTCGCCGTGCAGCTCGGTCATCACCGCCCGCACGCGCTGGCCCATCGGGCCGATGCAGGCGCCCTTGGCGTTGACGCCCGGCACGGTCGAGCGGACCGCCATCTTGGTGCGGTGCCCCGCCTCGCGCGACAGCGCGACGATCTCCACGGTGCCGTCGGCCACCTCGGGCACCTCGAGCTCGAACAGCTTGCGCACGAGGTTGGGGTGCGTCCGGCTGACGGTGATCGACGGCCCCTTCATGCCCTTGCGGACGGCGACGACCAGGGCGCGGATGCGGGCTCCGTGCTTGTAGTCCTCGCCAGGAACCTGCTCCGGGGGCGGCAGCACGGCCTCGACGGTTCCGAGGTCGACATGCACCATCCGGCGGTCGGGACCCTGCTGGATGACGCCGGAGACGACCGAACCCTCGCGGTCGCGATAGTCGCCCAGCACCTGCTCGTCCTCGATGTCACGCAGCCGCTGGATGATCACCTGTCGAGCTGTCGTGGCGGCGATCCGTCCGAAACCCGTTGGGGTGTCGTCGTACTCGCGCAGCACGTTGCCGTCTTCGTCGACCTCGGCGGCCCACACGACGACGTGGCCGCTGCGGCGGTCGAGCTCGACGCGGGCCTTCTCCTGCGCTCCCTCGGTGCGGTGGTACGCGACCAGCAGGGCGGCCTCGATGGCGCGCACCAGCACGTCGAAGGGCACGTCCTTCTCCCGCTCGAGCAGTCGCAGCGCGCTCAGGTCGATGTCCATGTCACTCCTCCTCGTGCTCGTCGGGGCTGGTCGGGTCGCGGCGGCTGAACTCCACCTGCACCGCGCCGGGCCCCAGGTCATGCCAGGCGACGGCTCGACCCGAACCTGGGTCGTCGACCTGCAGGAGCACGCCGTCGTCGTCAACCCTCGCGACGCGTCCCTCCACCGTCTCGCCCGCGACCGTGGTGCGCACCAGGCGACCGGTCGCGCGCGACCAGTGGCGCGGCTCCGTGAGCGGTCGGTCCACCCCTGGGGAGGACACCTCCAGCACGTAGGGGGCCCCGCCGAGCGGGCCGCGCCCCGATCCGTCCTCGGCCGCGTCCAGGGTCTCGGACACGGCCCGCGCCACCTCGGAGACCGCGTCGAGGTCGAGGCTCCCGGGTCCCGACGGCAGGTCGACCACCACACGCACCACACGGCGCTTGCCGGCCGGCGTGATCGTCACGTCCTCGAGCACCAGGCCGTGCGCGGTCATCACCGGGCCGACCAGGGAGGTGACGGCTTCGTTCGCCGCACTCGACGCCTTCGAAGGCTGCTGCGCCATCTCCGACCTCCCATTGTGGTGTTGTAGAGGGCAACCCTACCCGTGCGAGGATCGCCCGCATGCCGGCCGACATCCCCGCCGTGACCCCTGTGACTCGGCGGTCTCTCCTCGTGTGGGGAGGCGTTCTCGTCACCTCTCCCCTGCTGGCGGGGTGCGGCCTCGAGCTGTCGGACGTTCGGCTGGACGACGTGCCGACGCCCACACCGCCGGTGCTGGGGCCCGACGACCTGGCGCGCTTCGCGGCGATCGAACGACTGACGGGGCTGCAGCAGCTGGCGTCTGCTCTGGCGACCGGCACGCCGCCGGCGCAGGGGCAGGCGACCGCCGCGCAGGCCGACCACACGGCGCACCTCGAGCAGCTCGGTCCGCTGCCCGGGCCCGTGCCTGCCCCGTCGTCCACGCCGGAGGGCTGGCCGAGCGACACGGCCACGGCACAGCCCGGTGAGGCGAGTGCGCGGGTGCTGGGCGACGCCGAGAACGCCTGCGCGGTCGACCTGCTCGGCCGGGTCGGCGAGACCGGGGGCGCGCTCGCCAGGCTCCTCGCGTCGATCGCCACCTCGTGCGGGGCGCGGGGGGCTGCGTTGGCAGCGCTCGCAGGCTCCCCGGCACCGGCGCCCCTGGTGTCCGGCACAGCCACCGCGTCGCTGGCCGAGGCCACCGGCGAGGCTCTCGCCGACGTCTCGCCCGCTGACCGGACCGCGCTGGAGGCAGTCGTCGCCGCGCACCACTCCGCCTCGTACGCCTACGGGGTGCTCGCCGTCCGACTCGAAGGCTCTTCTCGCGACAGGGCTGTCGGGGCCATCAGCCGGCACCGCGCGGACGCCGACGCGCTGACTTCTGCCGCGGCCAAGGTCGGGATCGAGCTGCCCCCAGCTGCTCCGGCCTACCAGCTGCCGGCTGTCGCGGACGCCCCAGCGGCTGTAGCCCTGGCCGCGAGGCTCGAGCTCGACGTCGCCGACGCCGGGGCGGCGTTGGTCGCGTCCGAGATCGCGGAGCTGAGGAGCATCGGGGTGGAGCAGCTCGTCACCGCGGCACTCGTCGCCACCATCTGGGCACCCCTCCCAGCATTCCCGGGAATGAGCGAGCTCGCCTGAAGCTCAGGCATTGTCGGGCTCAGCCGCCCGTGACGACCTGCCATCCGAGACGCAGCACGAGGGCGCCGACCACCACGAGGAAGAAGATCCTGACGAACCGGCTGCCCCGTGAGATCGCCGTCCGCGCACCGAGATAGCTGCCGAGGATGTTCGCCAGCCCCATCCCGACGCCCAGACCCCACAGCACGGCGCCCTGGGGCACGAACACCAGCAGCGCGCCGAGGTTGGTGGCGAAGTTGACGATCTTGGCCTTGGCGCTGGCTTCGAGGAAGGCGTACCCCATCAGGCCGACGAGGGCGAAGACCAGGAACGAGCCGGTACCAGGGCCGAGGATGCCGTCGTAGAAGCCGATCGCGGCACCGGCGAGCCCCGCGGCCACGTGGTGACTTCGTCCCTCGAAGCGCAGCTCGCTGACCTCCCCCATCGACGGCCTCGCCAGGGTGTAGATCGCCACGGCGACAAGGGCAACCACGATGATCGGACGGAAGACCGAGGCTGGCAGCAGGCTCGCGCTCACCGCTCCCCCGACCGATCCGGCCCCCGCGAGAGCGGCCATCGGCAGAGCGGTGCCCAGGTCGGGATGCACGCGCCGGTAGAAGGTCACCGAGCTCGTCGCAGTGCCGCAGAAACTCCCGATCTTGTTGGTGGCCAGCGCCTGCACCGGGCTGATTCCGGGCACCAGCAGCAGTGCGGGGATCTGGACCAGACCGCCGCCTCCCACAACCGCGTCGACGAAACCCGCTGTGACAGCGGCCAACAGCAGCAGGGCGACGCCCCACCAGGGCAGACCGCCGAAGAGATCGGCGAGCAGGCCGCCCATCGACCGATCAGCGCCAGTCGTCGACGACGGCCAGCAGGTCGATCAGTCGATGCACCACCGCGTCGGGCTCGGTGTCGTCGTGCCCGTGCCCCGCCACCTGCTGGTCGATCGGGATGTCGGAGTGCGGCACGAGAACCGCCCGCATGCCCACTTGCTGCGCACCGTGGATGTCCTCGTAGGGTCGGTCACCGACGTACACCGCGCGCCCTGGGTCGGCAATGCCGACGGCGTCGAGTGCTGCGATGAACGCCTCGGGATGCGGCTTGGTCCAAGGGATCTCACTGGAGTACACGTCGCCGTCGACGAGGTCGAGCACCCCGTCGCGCTCGAACACCGCCCGGTGGTACTCACGCGTCCAGATGGTGTTGGACAGAACGCCGACCTTGAGGCCCCGGTCGCGCAAGCCGCGCCAGAGCTCGGGGATGTCAGGGTCGGTGACGGTGTGCGGCTCCCAGAACTCCTGGTACGCAGCGAGTCCCGCCTCGTGGCCCTCGTGGTCAAGCTGTGCTCCCGCGGCGGCCAGAATCTCCCCGAGCCTCGCACTGGCCCTCTCCTCGCGCCCCACCTTCCAGGCCGCGCTCTCAACCTCCCAGATGCGCGCAGCCAGGTCGCTGGCCTCGTGGGCGTGCCCGTGGTGGGCCTCGGCGTAGCGCTGCCACTGCGCGGTGAGCTCGATCTCGTGCCAGGGCGTGATGGTGCCGCCCCAGTCGAAGATCACCGCCTCGACCGGGCCGAGCTCGCGGTTCTTGCCCACGTCGAGGCTCACGCGTCGAGCCCGCACACCTGGCGAAGCCGGTGCACCGCTTCTGCGACCGGCACGCCCTCGCGCTCGCCGCTGCGGCGGTCCTTGATCTCGAAGACGCCGTCCGCGAGGCCCCTTCCCACCGTCACGATCGTCGGGACGCCGATCAGCTCGGCGTCCTTGAACTTCACGCCGGGGCTCATCTTGAAGCGGTCGTCGAAGAGCACTCGCACACCGGCGTCGTCGAGGTCGGTCGCGAGCTTCTCGGCGGCGGCCCACACGTCCGCGTCCTTGCCGGTCGCGACCACGTGCACGTCGGCCGGTGCGACCTCGCGCGGCCACACGATGCCGAGCTCGTCGTGGGAGTTCTCCACGATGGCCGCGACGGCACGGGACACGCCGATGCCGTACGAGCCCATCGTGACGGTGACCAGCTTGCCGTTCTCGTCCAACACCTTGAGGCCGAGCGCGTCGGCGTACTTCCGTCCGAGCTGGAAGACGTGCCCCATCTCGATGCCTCGCGCCGTCTCGAGCGGGTGACCGCAGCTCGGGCATGCGTCGCCGTCACGTACTTGGGCGGCCTCGATCGTGCCGTCCGAGTCGTCCTGGCCGACCGCCGGGAAATCGCGGCCGGCGACGAGGTCGACGACATGGTGACCCGGCTCGTCGGAACCGGTGACCCAGCGGCTGCCGACGCTGACGCGCGAGTCGAGCAGGTACCGGATGCCCGAGGCGTTCTTGCTGCCCAGCACCCCCGGGCCGATGTAGCCCTTGGCGAGCTCGGGGTGCGCCGCGAAGTCCTCCTCGGTGAAGGGCTCGACCTCGGCCGGCTCCACCTGCGCGGCCAACCGCTTGTCGTCGACCTCGCGGTCGCCCGGCACGCCGATGGCGAGGGGCTCGCGCGTGCCGTCGGGGTGGCGCAGCACCACCAGCACGTTCTTCAGGGTGTCGGCGGCCTGCCAGGGCCGGTCCTCGCGGGCGAAGTGGAAGTTGAGGTGGTCGACGAGGGTGTCGATGGTCGGGGTGTCGGGGGTGTCCTCGACGTGGGCGGCCGGTGCGTCGTCGAAGGGGATGTCCTCGGGGACCGGCACCTGCACGGCCTCGACGTTGGCGGCGTAGTCACCGGTGGTGCAGCGCACGAAGGTGTCCTCGCCGTTGACCGCCGGCACCAGGAACTCCTCGCTGGCGGACCCGCCCATCGCGCCCGACATCGCCGCCACGATCACGTACTCGAGGCCGAGCCGGTCGAACGTCTTGATGTAGGCGTCGCGGTGCGCCTGGTACGACCGCTCGAGGCCCGCGTCGTCGACGTCGAACGAGTACGAGTCCTTCATCACGAACTCGCGTCCGCGCAGCAGCCCCGCTCGCGGACGCGCCTCGTCGCGGTACTTGGTCTGGATCTGGTAGATCGCCAGGGGCAGGTCCTTGTACGAGGAGTACAGGTCCTTGACCAGGAGGGTGAAGAGCTCCTCGTGGGTCGGTCCGAGCAGGTAGTCGGCGCCCCGGCGGTCCTTGAGCCGGAAGATGTTGTCGCCGTACTCGGTCCACCGGTTCGTGGCCTCGTAGGGCTCGCGCGGCAGCAGCGCCGGGAAGTGCACCTCCTGGAACCCGGCCGCGTCCATCTCCTCGCGGACGATGCGCTCGACGTTGCGGTACACGCGGTAGCCCAGTGGCAGCCAGGAGTAGATGCCGGGTGCCGTGCGGCGGATGTAGCCGGCCCGCACCAGCAGCCGGTGGCTGGGCACCTCGGCGTCGGCCGGGTCGTCGCGCAGCGTGCGCAGGAACAGTGACGACATCCGCAGGATCATGCGCGCCAGGCTATCGACGCTGCTGGCCTGCTCTGACACGGGTTTCCGCCGGGCACAGTAGGGGGACAACTGTGGGTTCTCATGCCGACCGGGCGTTCACGCCCCACGTTGTCCCCCTCTTGTGCCCACGCGGCCTGAGCGCCACCGTGTCGGCAATCACTTCACCGACCCACGTCCGCTCGAACATCACCTGCTCCCACGAGAACCGCAGCACCAACCACCCCGACCGGACCAGCTCGTCGTACCGCCGACAGTCGCGATCGAGCGCTGCCCGAGTGCCGTGCCACTCGAAGCTGTCTGCTTCGAGTGCGATCTTGCGCTCCGCGTCGCCCAGGTCGACGTAGCCCCTCAGGCCAGGGGTGCTCACGGCGAGCTGGGGGACGAAGTCGCTCAGGCCGAGGTCGAGCGTGATGGCCCGCAGTGCCGACTCGAAGGGGTTGGCGGCGCGAGCATCAGCATGCGCCGCCACATGCCGGGCAGTCGCGACGCCCTTGCCTCGGCTGGTTAGGGCAGCGCGCTGCAACTCACGACGGCCCACCAGCCCGCGGCGAAGCGCCGAGTCGGCGATGGCGAGGCCCTGTTCGAAGGGCATGCTGCGTGCGCAGTCGAGGACTGTTCGCAGCGGGCTCGTCACGCGGCCGAGCACGTCGCCCTCGTCCAAGTTGACCCAGTGCAGGCGCACGCCGTCAGACGCGGAGGCGTTGGCGCGCTTGCGCACCGTCACATGGGCGACCTTGGGCTCGACCAGGGTGTCCATGAACCACAGCCGAGCAGCGGATTCGTGCGAGGCCACACCACGCACAACGAGTGCCGACTTCAGCGCATCCGGCGACTTCGGCAAGGAGTAGTTGCCGCGACCGAGGCGGACCACGTCGCCGTCGCGCACCGCACGCTCGATCGCTCGACGCGGCACGTCCTGTCGAAGTCGCGCCCACGTTGCCGTTCCGCCACAGAGCATCGCGGCTCTGACCACTGAGTCGTTGTCCATGCCGCTGAGCCTCTTTGCCCACCGGCTGTCACCGACAGGGCCGACCCGGAGACTGTGGACAAACCAGCGGGACAACTGCCCTGTGGACGGCGCCAGCCCGCGCCTCGACTCGCGTTGTCCCCCTGGTGTGCCCGCTCGTCCCGGCCGTGGACACAACTGGGGGACAACTGCCCTGTGGACGGCGCCAGCCCGCGCCTCGACTCGCGTTGTCCCCCTGGTGTGCCCGCTCGTCCCGGCCGTGGACACAACTGGGGGACAACTGGCCTGTGGACCGCGCCAGCCCGCGCCTCGACTCGCGTTGTCCCCCTGGTGTGCCCGGTGGTGTGGGTCAGAAGAGCACGGTCGCGAAGGTGCCGACGCGGTAGAACCCGGCGCGGCGGTAGGCGGCGAGCGCGCGGTCGTTGTAGTCGTTCACGTACAGGCTGACCACCGGTACGACGGCGCGGCGGGTCGCGGCGACCACCGCGGCCATGCCCGGTGCGGTGAGCCCCTGCCCGCGGTGGCGCGGGGCGACCCACACGCCCTGCACCTGTGCGACGCGGCGGCTCAAGGCGCCCAGCTCGGCCTTGAACACGATCTCGCGGCCCTGCCCGGGCACGTCGTCGATCCGCACGAACGAGCGATGCGTGTCGACGAGCTGCCTGACGCGCGCCTCGTACGAGCCGCTGGAGTCGCCGGTCACGGGCGAGTAGCCGACCTCCTCGGTGAACATCGCGATGCAGGCGGGCAGGAGCAGGTCCAGGTCGTCTCGCGTACTGAGGCGCACCCGCGGGTCGGCCGGGCACGGCGAGTCGGTCTCCAGCTGCATCAGCGGCTGCACAGGACGCACGTCGCGCGCAGGGCCCCACTCCGGCTCCAGCAGGCGCCACAGGTCGAGCACGGCCGGGGCCGGGCCGACGAGTGACGAGCAGCGGCGGCCGTGCGCGAGCGCCTTCTCGGCGAAGGCCTGCACCGCTGCAGGCGTCGCCTCGACCGGCACGATGTTGGCGCCCGCCCAGCAGGCCGAGACCAGGCTGCCGCGCTCGAAGTAGCCCCAGAGCCGGCCGCCCGTCCGGCCGGCGTCGACACCGGCCGTCTCGACGCGTCCGGCCACGAACACGTTGGCCACCGGGTCGCGCTCGCACAGCGCGAGCACTCCACGCACGTCGCCGGGGCCGAGCACCTTGACCGACGGTCGGGTCAGCATGGCTGCTTCTTGCTGCGCGAGGGTCGGGTCAGCACGACTGCTCCGGGGACCGTCGGGCTGACACAGCGCAGACGGTACTTGCCGCTCTGCTGATCAGGTCAGCCGACGGTGACGGTCGGCGCCCCGGCTGACGCGGGGGACGCAGAGCTGTCGGCGGCAGAGTCGCTGTCGCCCTCCATCGACTCGGCGATGCGCATCGCCTCCTCGATCAGCGTCTCGACGATCTTCGACTCGGGGACGGTCTTGATCACCTCGCCCTTGACGAAGATCTGACCCTTGCCGTTGCCGGACGCGACGCCGAGGTCGGCCTCGCGCGCCTCCCCCGGCCCGTTCACCACGCAGCCCATCACGGCGACGCGCAGCGGTACCTCCATGCCCTCGAGGCCGGCCGTGACCTGCTCGGCGAGGGTGTAGACGTCGACCTGCGCCCGCCCACAGCTCGGGCACGACACGATCTCCAGCTTGCGGGGCCGCAGGTTCAGCGACTGCAGGATCTGGTTGCCGACCTTGACCTCCTCGACCGGCGGCGCCGACAGCGACACCCGGATCGTGTCCCCGATCCCCTGCGAGAGCAGCGCTCCGAACGCGGTGGCCGACTTGATCGTGCCCTGGAAGGCCGGGCCCGCCTCGGTGACCCCGAGGTGCAGCGGCCAGTCACCCCGCTCCGAGAGCAGCTGGTACGCCCGCACCATCACGACCGGGTCGTTGTGCTTCACCGAGATCTTGAAGTCGTGGAAGTCGTGCTCCTCGAACAGCGACGCCTCCCAGACAGCCGACTCGACCAGGGCCTCAGCGGTGGCCTTGCCGTGCTTGGCCATCAGCCTCGGGTCGAGCGACCCGGCGTTCACGCCGATCCGGATCGAGACCCCGGCATCGCGTGCGGCGTCGGCGATCTGCTTGACCTGGTCGTCGAACTTGCGGATGTTGCCCGGGTTGACGCGGACCGCGGCGCAGCCGGCGTCGATCGCCGCGAAGACGTACTTCGGCTGGAAGTGGATGTCGGCGATCACGGGGATCTGCGACTTCTGCGCGATGGCCGGCAGCGCCTCCGCGTCGTCCTGGCTCGGGCACGCGACCCTCACGATGTCGCAGCCCGTCGCGGTCAGCTCGGCGATCTGCTGCAGCGTCGCGTTGATGTCGGTGGTCGGGGTGGTGGTCATCGACTGCACGGACACCGGCGCGTCGCCGCCCACCTCGACCTTGCCGACCTTGATCTTGCGGGTGGGACGGCGTGGCGCCAGCACAGGCGGTGGCAGGGAAGGCATACCGAGCGAAACCGGGGTCGACATGACTCCAGTATCGCTCAGCCGTAGACCTCAGCCGTAAATGGAGATCGGCCGGACGATGTCCGCGTACAGCAGGATCACGAACATCACGACCATCACCCCCGACACGGCGTACACGAGCGGCAGCGCCTTGGCGACGTCTACCGGTCCCGGGTCGGGACGCTTGCGCAGCTTGGCGATCTGGCGCCGCAGCCCCTCCCAGAGAGCGCCGGCGACGTGCCCGCCGTCCAGCGGCAGCAGCGGCAGGAGGTTGAAGACGAACAGGGCCATGTTGAGCGAGCCGAGCACGCCCAGCAGCTGGGACACCTTGTCGCCCACCGTGATCTCGTCGTACGACGCGATCTCGCCGGTGATGCGCCCCACGCCGACGAGGCCGATCGGGCCGTTCGGGTCGCGCTCCTCGGTGCCGAAGGCGGCCTGCACCACGTCCACCATCCGCACGGGGAGCTTCACCACGATGCCGACGGTGCGCGCGAAGGCGTCGGCGGTGAAGGCCGGCACGTCCGCGACCGAAGCCGGTCCCAGCTCGCGGGTCGGGGTCACCCCGACGAAGCCGGCCGTCACGGTCTGCGGCTCGCCATCGGCGCCGAGCACCGCCGTGCCGTCGTCGGCGAGCTCCACGACCTCGTTCTCCACCGGGGTGATGGTCAGCACCGCGGTCTCGCCGTCGAGGCGCTCGACCACCAGCGTGGTCTCCTCCCCCGCCCGTGCCCGCACGAGCTGCTGGACCTGCGACCAGCTGGTGACCGGCTCACCACCGAGCTCTATGACGCGGTCGCCCGGCTTCACCTCGGCTTCTGCAGCGGGGGTCGGCTCGTCGGCGTCGGTGCAGGGCTCGCGGCCCTCGTCCGCTGTACGCATGCAAGCGCTCACGGTGTCGATCGTGGTGGTGGACACCGGGTTTCGCGGGTCACCGAAAGCGACCAGCAGGACGGCGAACAGCACGAACGCGATCACCAGGTTCATCAGCGGACCGCCGAGCATGATGATGACCTTGCGGTGCACGGGCAGCTTGTAGAAGACGCGGTGCTCGTCGCCGGGCTCGATCTCCGAGGCGCTCATGGCGCGCGCGTCCTCGGCGAGGGACTGGAACGTGCCGGTCGACGACGCGCGCAAGTGGTGCTCGTCCTCACCCGGACGGGGAGGGAACATCCCGATCATGCGGATGTAGCCACCCAGCGGCAGCCACTTGACGCCGTACTCGGTCTCACCGCGACGAGTCGACCAGAGGGTGCGACCGAAGCCGACCATGTACTGGGTCACCTTCACGCCGAACCGCTTGGCGGGGACCATGTGACCGATCTCGTGCAGCGCGATCGACAGCGCGAGGACGGTCACGAGGATCAGCACCCCGAGCGCGTACTCCAGCCCGTCGATCACGGCAGACCTCCTTCGAGCAGCTCGTGGGCCCGTGCGCGGGCCCAGGTCTCCGCGGCCAGCACCCGGTCGAGGTCGGCGTCGCGGGGGTGGTCCTCGCGCTCCGGTGCCTGCGACCAGTCGGCGACCACCTTCCCTACAGTGTCCACGATCGCGGTGAAAGTGATGTCCCCGGCCAGGAATGCGTCCACACACTCCTCGTTCGCCGCGTTGTAGACGCCGGGGTACGTGCCCCCTTCCGCTCCGACCTGGCGGGCGAGCCGGACGGCCGGGAACGCGTCGTCGTCGAGCGGCAGGAAGTCCCACGTCGCGGCCTCGGTCCAGTCGCACGGGGCGGCGGCTCCGGGCACCCGGTCGGGCCAGCCGAGGGCGAGGGCCACCACCAGGCGCATGTCGGGCGGCGAGGCCTGCAGGAGCGTGGAGCCGTCGACGAACTCGACCATCGAGTGGACGACGGACTGCGGGTGCACGACGACCTCGATCTGCTCGAACGGCACCCCGAAGAGGAGGTGCGCCTCGATCACCTCGAGGCCCTTGTTGACCAGTGTCGCCGAGTTTGTGGTGATCACGGGTCCCATTGCCCAGGTCGGGTGTGCCAGCGCGTCGGCGGGGGTCATCTGCTCCAGCTCGGCGCGCGAGCGTCCGCGGAACGGTCCACCCGATGCCGTCACCACCAGCTTCTTCACCTCGCCGGCGCTGCCGCCGCGCAGGCACTGCGCCAGCGCCGAGTGCTCGGAGTCGACCGGCCGGATGCGGTCGGTGGCGCCCGGACCCATGCCGCCGGCGGCGCGCGCGGCGTCGACCACGAGCTGTCCGCCGACGATGAGCGACTCCTTGTTGGCCAGCGCGAGGGTGCTTCCCGCCTGCAGCGCGGCCAGAGTGGGCCGCAGCCCGATCGACCCGGTCACCCCGTTCAGCACCACCTCGGTGCCCGCCCCAGCGACCTCGACGACCCCGTCCGGCCCGTCGAGCACCTCGGGCGCGTACCCGTCCATCCCCGCCTCTCGGGCGTGGGCGCAGATCGCCTCCATGACGGACGGACGAGCGCCCGCCCGAGCGACCGCCACCCGCTCGACGCGCAGCTCAACGGCCTGGCGGGCCAGCAGGTCGACACGCCCAGCGTCACCGCCCCCGGCGGCCAGTGCCACGACCTCGAACCGGTCAGGATTCGCGCGGACGACGTCGACGGCCTGGGTGCCGATCGACCCGGTCGAGCCCAGCAGAGCAATCTGTGTCACGGAACCAGTCTCCCCCGTCGTGGTCGGTACGACTTTTCGTTGCGCGGTCACCCAGTGTGTGCCGAACTTGCTGCCCAACCCCCACATGGCTGAAAAAACGGGTCTATTCAACATCAATCCGCTCAACTACAGTCACCGCGGACGATGCTGCAGCCTCTCCTTGAATCGCACAACGATGTGCGGGGCTGCGCGATTGCTGGGGGTTCACATGCTCCGCACGATGCTCAAGTCGAAGGTGCACAGGGCGACCGTGACCCGGGCCGACCTGCACTACGTCGGCTCGCTGACGGTCGACCGTGACCTGATGGACGCCGCCGACCTGCTCCCGGGCGAGCAGGTGCACGTCGTCGACGTGACCAACGGCGCCCGGCTGGAGACCTACGTCATCGAGGGCGAGCGCGGCTCGGGCGTGATCGGCGTGAACGGCGCCGCCGCCCACCTCGTGCACCCGGGCGACCTGGTCATCATCATCTCGTACGCGATGGTGGCGGACGAGGAGGCGAAGGGCATCGTCCCGCGCGTGGTCTTCGTCGACGAGGCCAACACGATCCAGCACACCGGGCAGGATCTTGACCGCTGACCACGGGCGGTCGCCCGCGGAGGTCCTGGTCGTGGTCGGTACCGGGTCACTCGCGCGCTCGACCTGCCTGGCGATGAGCCTCCTTGTCGACCGGCCGCTGCGCTTGGTCGTCGTCGGGCGTACCGCGTCCAAGGTCAACGACCTCGTCCACGCGTCGGCAGTGCGGGCACGCCTGATCGGGGCGCCGGTGCAGGTCGACGGCGAGGTGGCTCCCGATCCGCGCACCTGGTCAGAGGTGCTGGCGCGGCTGAGGCCTGCCGGGGTGCTGCTCGCTTCGTCGACCCAGTCCCCTTGGGAGGGCACTACCTCGCCCTCGGCGTGGACCGATCTGCTGGGCCGCGTGGGTTTCGGCGTGACCCTGCCGTTCCACACCGAGCTGGCCATCCCGCTCGCCGAGGCCGCCCGCGACTGCGGCGCCTGGCTGGTCAACGCCTGCTTCCCGGACGCCGTGAACCCGCTGCTGAACCGACTCGGCCTGCCCGTGCTCTGCGGGCCGGGCAACGTGGCGATCCTGGCTGCACACCTGCGCCTGGCCCTCGGGGTCGCGGACCCCGCTCGGCTGCACGTCGTGGCACACCACCGGCACCTGCACCCCGACGACCAGGGGGAGGCGCGCGTCTGGCTCGACGAGGTGCCCCAGACGGACGTCGGTGCACTGCTGGCCTCCGGCCGCTCGACCGTCGGGGAGCGCCTCAACGACATCACCGGGCTGACGACCGCACAGCTGCTGCTCGCCCTGCTGGGTGACGAGATGCGACCCGACCACTGCCCTGGCCCGCTCGGCCTGCCCGGCGGCTACCCCGTCCATGCCGGACGGGGAATCGTCCAACTTCGTCTGCCGCGACGTATCACGGAGCAGGAAGCGTTGCTCCTCAACGAGGAAGCAGCCGTGCGCGACGGGGTTGTCGTGGAACGCGACCGGGTCCGCTTCACCGGGCTCGGCGAGGACTCTGGCGACCTGCCCACCGCTTTCGCGGTGGCCGATCTGCCGTCCGTCACCCAGTTGCTGAACGACCTGCGCGAACGCCTGCGCGCACTGCCGGCCGGCGTGCCGGCGCCAGCACTCGTCGAGGGGACCCGATGACCGAGCAGCCTCCCACTCTCACGGCTGAGCCGACCCTCACGACGTCGGAGTCTCGAGGGCAGACATCTGGGCGGACATCTGGACCGACATCTGGGCCGACATCTCGGGCCGACATCTGGGCCGACATCTGGGCCGACATCTGGCTGTGGCAGGTACGTCAACCTGCTGGCCGACTTCTACGACGAGCTGCCGGCGAGCATCGCCGCGTGCGTCGCCGACACGTCGCCCGGCGTGGGAGCGTCCTTCAGCCCCGGGTTCGACGTCCCTCCGCTCGACCCCGCGGTCCTCGCCTACCTGGAGGTGGCCCAGGCCGGATGGCACGAGCTGGGCGAGTACCGCGGACGCCGCCTGGTGCTGATGGACCTGGCCGGCAACCCCGGCACGCACACGACCAAGACCTTCCCGTCCCTGCTCATCGTCGCGAGGGCGGTCGCCCACATCCAGGCGACCGGCGAGTCGCTGATGATCTTCTCGCCGACGTCGGCGAACAAGGGCACTGCCCTGCGCGATGCCGTGCTGCGGGCCATCGACTGCGGGCTGGTGGAGCCGCACCAGCTGCGAGTGGCGGTGCTCGCCCCGGAGGACTGCCGCGACAAGCTCCGTGACAGCGCCCTGATGTCGGACCCCGACCTGCGTGAGCTGAACCCGCTGCTGCTCTACACCGGTGACGGGCCCTCGGAGCAGGTGAAGGCCGTGGGCAAGGCGTTCGTGGACGGCTACGCCGACCGGCTCACCTCGAACGGCGGCCCGCGCCTCTGGTACTCGCTCGCGCTTCCCAACTACCTCGTCGCCGACACCATGCGGGCGCACGCCGAGCAGCGGCTGGATCCGACGGACGGACAGTCGCGGCGGGTGCACGCGCACGCGGTCTCGAGCGCCTTCGGCATGCTCGGCTATCATCGCGGCCGCGACGTCCTGGAGCGTCGCGGCGACGCTCGTCCGCAGGACCGGCCGGGCACGCTGCTGGTGCAGCATCTCGGGACACCCGACATGGTGCTCAGCCTCCGCAACGGCTCGGTCGACCGCGCGGGGCTGCCTGCCTACACCCGCGGGGACGACGGCCTGTTGCACCAGGACGAGGACCCGCACTACCCGTCCAGGACGCACGCGACCGACGAGGTGCTCGACCCGACCTTCTACACGCACGCCCCCGTCACGTCACCCGAGATGAACGCCATCATCGGGCGGCACGGTGGTGACGGCGTCGTCGTGTCGCTGGCGGAGTGCCTCGAGCGCTACCCACAGCTGCGGGAGCGGATGCCGGCCGGCACCCGGCCGCTGCCGGCCGACCCGCGCTGCCTGCGTGAGTGGTCTCTCGTGATGGCGTACACGGGTGTCTGCAACGCCATCGACCGAGGGCTGGTGGACGCGGACGAGGTCGTGCTGCACGGGTCCGGTTGGTACTCGACGGACGACTACGCGCCCGTCCCCGAGCAAGGTCTGACGCCCGTCGAGAACGTGGACGACATCGCAGCCGCCCTCCTCCCCGCACTGGAGGCCACCGAAGGACCGGGCGGGCGGTACGCGTGAGTGTCACCGAGGCCGAGCACGACCTGGCTGACGACGTCGCCATCGTGGGGATGTCGGGCAGGTTCCCCGAGTCCCCCAGCGTCGACGCCCTGTGGCGCAACCTGGTCGACGGTGTCGACCTCGTGCACGACTACAGCCGCGACGAGCTCGCCGACCTCGGGGTGCCCGCGGAGCTGGTGCAGACCCCCGGCTACGTGGCGTCGGGCGGGCGCATCGAGGGAGTGGAGAGCTTCGACGCCGAGCTGTTCGGGTTCTCCGCGGCCGAGGCTTCTGAGGCGGACCCGCAGCACCGCATCTTCCTCGAGCAGGCCTGGGCAGCGCTGGAGCACAGCGGGTATCGGCCGCGTGACGGCGCTGGGGCTGTCGGGGTCTTCGCCGGCACCAGCGTGAACCGGTACTTCCTGTACCACCTGTTCGGCCGGACCGGGCTGGGGGCCTCCGGCGGGTCCGGCGGTCTCGACTGGCATGACTGGCAGGCCCGCATCTCGGGCCCCTGGACGCCGGACCACCTGCCTGCCCAGGTCGCCTACCGACTCGGACTGACCGGCCCGGCCGTGGCCACCCAGACGGCATGTTCCAGCGGTCTCGTGGCCGTGTGCCAGGCGGCGCAGAGCCTGCTCGACTTCCGCTGCGACATGGCCGTGGCCGGGGCGTCGGCCGTGACGTGGCCCTGGTACCGGCACGTTCCGGGTGGTCTGGTGTCCGTAGACGGGCGCTGCCGGGCCTTCGACGCGAGCGCGACAGGGACCGGCTACGGCAGCGGCGCGGCCGTGGTCGTCCTGCGCAGGCTGACCGACGCGCTCGATGACGGCGACACGGTGCACGCCGTGATCCGCGGGTTCGCAGTCACCAACGACGGGCGGCACCGGGCGGGATACACGGCCCCGGGCGCCGACGGGCAGAGCGCTGTCGTCGCCGAGGCCCTCGCTGCCGCGCAGCTGCCCGGCAGCGCGATCGGGATGCTGGAGGCGCACGGGTCGGGCACGCCGGTGGGCGACGCCCTCGAGGTGCACGCCCTGCGAGCGGCCATGCCCGACCTGCCGGCGGCGTCATGCGCGCTGACGTCGGTCAAGACGTCCGTGGGCCACCTCGACGCGGCCGCAGGGGTGACCAGCCTGATCAAGGCGGTGATGGCGGTGCGGGAGGGCATCGTCCCGGCGAACCTGCACCTGCGGACCCCCGCGCCATCGCTGCAGGGTGCCGACTGCCCGTTCGTCGTCCCGGCGGAGACGACACCGTGGCGGCGGGACGAGGTCCGCAGGGCGGGAGTCTCGTCCTTCGGGCTCGGCGGGACGAACGCGCACGTGGTGGTCGAGCAGCCCCCGGCACGTCTGGCCCCGCGACCCTCCTCGCGCGGTCGGTGGACGCTGCCGCTGAGCGCCATGAGCGCGGGACAGCTGCGGCTGGTGGCACAGGACCTGCACGACCACCTCGCGGCCCACCCCGACCTGCCGCTCGACGACGTCGAGCACACGCTGCGGACCGGTCGAGCCGGTCTGCCGGTCAGCACGGCCGTTGAGTGCGTCGACCTGCCGTCCGCCCTCCAGGGGCTGCAGGCGACGGCCGATGGCCGCGAGCTCGAGCACTCATCTGTCGGAGCCAGCGAGCCGTCATCGGGGCGCAGGGTGCCACTGCCGACGTACCCGTTCGCACGGACCAGGCACTGGATCCCGCTGCCGGAACTGGTCGGGCGCCCGTGACCGTTCACCCCACCACGACGGCAGGCGCCGTCGACGAGACGAGCTGGTTCGCCCGGCCGCGCGACACTCGCGCGCCGGTGCTCCTGTTCTGCCTGCCGTATGCGGGGGCCGGGTCCAGCGTGTTCGCCGGGTGGCAGGAGGCACTGGGCGCCGAGATCGGGGTCCAGCCGGTGGTGCTGCCAGGCCGGGAGCGGCGGTACGGCGACGAGGGCCCGCTCGACGTGGCACAGATCGCCGACGCCATCACGGCACGCGCCGACCGGCCGTACGCCTTGTACGGGCACTCGCTCGGGGGCCGGCTCTGCTTCGAGGTGACGCGCGAGCTGCGGCGCCGCGGGTCTCGCCTGCCCTCGCACGTCTACCTCGGGGCGACCCGGCCGCCGGACCTCGACGAACCACTGTCGACCGTGGCCTCGGCTCCCGACGCGGAGCTGCTAGACCGTCTGGTCGGCCTCGGAGGCATCCCCGCCGCGCTCGCCGCCGACCGCGACTTGCTGGAGTTCGCGCTCCCGGCGATGCGGATGGACTTCGGCTGGCTGCACGCCTACCGCTACGGCGTCGAAACCCCGCTGCCGGTCCCGCTCACGGTGTTCGGCGGCAGCGGTGACCACGTCGTGCCGGCCCGCTATCTGGGGGGCTGGCGCCGCCACACCAGCGCCAGGTTCCGGCTCCACGTCGTGCCCGGCGACCACTTCTTCCTGCATCGCCACCGTGACCGCATCGCCGAGCAGGTCAGGCGTGATCTCCTGGCCACTGGCCGTACCCCACTGGCGCTGCCGGCCGAGCGGGCCGTGCACCTGTGGCACGCGGACCTCGACTCGATCGAGCCCGGCACCGTGGGCGACCTCGTGTCGCCTTCGGAGCGCGCCAGAGCGGCTCGACTCCGAAACCCGTTGCACGCAAAGCGCTTTCTGACACGCTCGGCTCTGCTTCGACGGCTTCTGCAGCACTACGGTGTCTCGCCCGGCACCGAGGAGTTCGCCACTGGATCGCGCGGCAAGCCCTACCTGCCCGGAGGGTCCTCGCCCCAGTTCAGCGTCGCGCACTCGCAGGGGGTCGCGGTGATGGCCATCGCCGCCGACGGCATCGGGGTGGACGTCGAGCGCGACGTGCCGATGCCCGACCCGCAGGCCTTCGCCGATGGAGCGCTGTCGGCGGCGGAGCGTGAGGTGCTGTCGTCCGACCCTGACCCGGACCGGCTCTGCCTGTTGTTCTGGACAGCGAAGGAAGCGGTGCTGAAGGCGAGCGGTGACGGCCTGTCGGTCGAGCCGGACCACGTGTGCTTCGCGGACTGCGCGCGGGCCCTTCGGGCCCGTGGCTCAGTCATTTCGGAACCGTGGCGAGCCGTGGTTCCCCCTGGGGTCGCGCGCCTGCGGGACTGGTGGGTGCACCACCTCGACCTGGACGGTGCGCTCGCTGCGGTCGCTACCCACGACCGAGAACCGTGGCTCACGGTGACGGACGCGTCCGAGCTCGGTGAGGGCGCTACATGACGACGGTCTCGGCCGAGCCGACCAGCGCTCCAGTTCCAGCCATCGGCGAAACTCCCTCCCACAGCGTGCCTTTCGGTACCCATGGATGGCGGGTGTGGCGCGACGTGCTGCTGCGCACGACCGGTTTCCCGGTTGACCGGCTCGACGAGTTCCGCTCCGAGGCAGCCGCGTCCGCGGTGGACGACTTCCTGGCCGACCGGTGCGGGCGGGACGAGATCGAGCAGGTGCTTGGCACCGCTGTCGCGGACTCTTCGCGGGCGGCCGTCGGAGTCGCGTCCGACGCGCTCTTCAGGGAGGCCGTCACCTGGCAGAACCCCGGCGTGCTCTCCACCCTGGACCGGCTGGTTCGTGAAGGGCCGGTCGCGGACCCTGGCTCGCGGCGCCGTCAGCGCGAAGAGGTCGTGGCTCGCTACTGGCAGCGCTACTGCTCGAAGAACGAGACCATCGGGTTCTTCGGGCCGGTGTGCTGGGGCCTCATCGACGACGCCTCAGGGTTGGTTAGCGTCCCTGGGCCGCACCTCACGTCGAGGCGCCGTGTCTTCTTCGAGTACTGGGTGCTGGACGCCGTTGCGGCACTGCTCGACACGGACCCGACGGCACTTCCCTTGCTGGTGCCGCGGCTGCACCCCCACCTCGGCCTTGACGGGGGACAGGTCCTGCGTCCGGCTGCCGCACCCGCTGGGCTCCGGGCCGAGGAGCAGAGGGTCCTCGAGCACTGTGACGGCCGCAGGTCGGCCGGGCTCGTCGCCGCCGAGGTGGCTGCCGACCCCACGAGCGGCCTGCGAGATGCCGACGACGTCACCCTGCTCCTGCACCGGTTGCGCGAGCGCGGTCTGCTGCGCTGGCAGGCCGACCTGCCGCAGACGCTGGATGCGGAACTCGTACTCGATCATCTCCTTGACGGCCTGCCTGCGGGTGTCGGGGAGACAGCCATGAGGGCCTGGGGCGACCTGTGCCATCGCCGCGAGCAGGTGGCCGCAGCCGCAGGAGACCCCCAGCAGCTCGCGAGTGCCCTGTCGCACCTCCACGACGGCTTCACCGCCCTCACCGGACGGGCGGGTGGCCAGCACGCGGGCGAGGCCTACGGCGGACGCACGCTCTGCCACGAGGAGACGACCCGTGACCTGCAGGTGCGGATCGGCGCCGACGTGGTCGACTCGCTCACACCGGTTCTCGAGCCGCTCCTGCAGGCGGCCCGCTGGCTCACACAGCGACTGGTCGAGGCGTACGGCGGCTCGCTCGAGTCGCTGGCCGACGAGCTGGACGACCCGTGCTCGCTCGCTGACGTCTGGTTCCTCGCGCAGGGTCCGCTCTTCGGAACCGGCGCCCGGCCCGTGGACGACGTCGCCGAGGACTTCGCCGCCCGGTGGGCCGAGCTGGTCGGTCTCGGCGACGACTCCACGACCGAGGCGCGCCTGGAGCTCTCGGCGGACACCTTCGCCGAGAGGGCGGCGGCGCTGTTCCTGGCGGAGCGTCCGGGATGGTCCGCCGGTCGGCTGCACAGCCCCGACCTGCACCTGTGCGCACGTGATGCGGAGGCGGTCGACGCAGGGGACTTCTTCTGGGTGCTCGGCGAGATGCACGCCGCCTGGGCGACGTTCGACTGCTCCGCTCTGACCGTGATGCACGACGAGCCGGAGGCCCTGCGCGAGTACCTGCGCGCCGACCTCGGGGGGCAGCGGATCCACCCGCTCGTGCCGGTGGGCTGGCCTCGGTACACGGGCCGGGTGTCCCAGAGCCTGGATGGCCACGACGACGTGCAGCTCGGATTCACGGAGGCACCGGGTGCCGACCCCGAGAGATTGCTCCCGGTCACCTCGATGCGTGTCGAGCGGACAACGTCCGGGCGGATCGTGGTTTCACCTGATGGGCGCAGATGGCCTCTGGTCGAAGCGTTCTCGGACCTCATCGCCATGCACGCCGTCGACGCGTTCAAGCTGGTGACAGACCGTCCACACACACCTCGCCTGACGGTGGGGCGCGTCGTGGTGAGCCGCGAGACCTGGCGTACGAGCACCGACGCGCTCACCTGGCTCGGCGTGCAGGGTCTGCGCGACCGTTTCATCGAGGCCCGTGGCTGGCGCGCCGAGTGCGGCTTCCCCGAGCGCGTGTTCGTCAAGGTGGCTGGGGAGACCAAGCCGTTCTACGTGGACTTCTCCAGCCCCTTGCTGGTCTCGGCGATGTGCGTCGTCCTGCGCTCGGCGCGCAGCCGACACGGGTCAGCGGCCGTCGTCGTCAGCGAGATGCTGCCCGCGCCCGAGCACGCGTGGGTGGCCGACGCTGCCGGAGCGCGGTACCTCAGCGAGCTGAGGCTGCAGCTGGTCGACCCGGTGGCGGCGGCCGAGGGGGCCGCACGATGACCGAGGCGAGGAAGCGGCGCGACGTGGTCGCACGCATCGCGGCCCACGCGGCGTCGGCGCCCGAGGCGGTCGCCGTCCGTCAGCACGGCGAGTGCTTCACGTACGGCGACCTGGTCGCCTCTGCGTCGACCCTGGCGACACACCTACGGGTGCTGGGCGCCGCACCGGAGGTGCGTGTCGGGGTCTGCGTCACCCGGCGCCCGCACGCGGCGACGGCGTGGGTCGCGGTGCTGGCCTCCGGCGCAGCGGTCGTGCCACTCGACCCGGCCTGGCCGCCGTCACGTCGCGCCGCCGTCCGGGCCGCCGCCGGGTTGGACCTCGTGGTCGTCGACGAGGGAACGCGGGGCCTGGACGGGTTGGCGGGAGCCGCGACGGTCGACCTCAGCGTGCTGGGTCGCGACACCTTGGAGGGCTCGCCCCGACGGGCTCTGCCCGTCCTGGCCATCGACCCCCAGAGCGCGGCGTACGTGTTCTGCACCTCCGGCTCGACCGGCGTCCCGAAGGCTGTGGTGGTCGAGCACACCGCGCTCGGCGCGTACCTCGACGGTGTGGCACCGATCCTCGGAATCGACCAGAACAGCGCCAGTCTCGCCTTCTCGGCCTTCGGCTTCGACGTCTCGGTCGAGGAGATCCTGCTGCCCCTCTCGTGTGGTGCGACCGTCGTGATGGCCGATGAGGCCGCACGCGCCGACCCGCGGTTGCTGGAGCAGATGGTGGCCGCCCACCGAGTCGGCGTCGTCAACCTGCCCGTAGCCATGCTTCCGCTGCTGGATCCCGCGTCGCTGCCGTCGGTGCACACCGTCGTGACGGGCTCGGAGTCGCCCGCACCCGAACAGGTGGCGCGCTGGACGGGACTGTCCGAAACCGGTGGACGACGACGGCGTTTCCTCAACGGGTACGGCACCACCGAGACCGTGGTCACCTCCCTGATCCACCAGAGCGCCGACGCCGCCGACGGACCGGTGCCGATCGGGTACCCCGTCGACGGCTGCGTCGCGCTCGTCGTCGACGAGGCGCTTGAGCTGGTGGCGGACGGAGTGGCCGGAGAGCTGCTGATCGGTGGCGAAGCCGTGGCGCGTGGGTACCTCGGCGACCCGGTGACCACCGCCCAGCGGTTCGTTCCGGACCATCTGACCGGTCGGTCGCACGGACGGCTGTACCGCACCGGCGACCTCGTCTCGCGCGACCCGGCCGGGCCGCTCACCTTCCTCGGCCGGGTGGACCGGCAGGTCAAGATCCGGGGACAGCGTGTCGAGCCGGCGGAGGTGGAGGCGACACTGACCGCGCACCCGCTGGTCACCTCGGCTGCAGTGGAGCCAGTGTCGCCGAACGGGTCACCGTCCGCGCGTCGCCTCGTCGCCTTCTGCACCCCCGCCGACGCCCCGGCCGACGACCTGGTCGAGTGGTGCCGCGATCGGCTGCCCGCGTCGATGGTGCCCGCGGCTGTCGTCGGCTTGGACGCCCTGCCGCTCACAGCGTCCGGCAAGATCGACCGGACGGCCCTCAGGGCGATGGTCGACCTCGCACGCCCTACCGAGGAAGCGGACGTCGATCAGTCTCTCGATCCCCTGTCCGCGGCGGAATCCCTTGTCGCAGCGGAGATGTCAAAGCTGCTAGGCCACCCGATCAACGCCTCCTCGGACGACTTCTTCGACCACGGTGGACACTCGATCGCCGCGATGCAGCTCGCCTCGCTGCTGCGCGAGGGGCTCGGTCGGGCCGTGTCGGTCGAGGACGTGTACTCCGGCCGCACGGTGGCAGGCATCGCCGAGCGCGCCACTGCGGCGGAACGTGACCACGGCGACGCCGTGCCGTCCGGGTCCGCACCACAGCTCTCGGACCCCCAGCGTCGCCTGTGGTTCCTCGACCGCCTGGCAGACGACACCTCGGCCTACAACATCGACGTGCTGCGCGAGCTCACCGGACCGGTCGACGCCGGCGCCCTGGCGGCTGCGCTCACCGCCGTACAGGAACGCCACGAGGTGCTGCGCTGGCGGATCCGCGAGACGGACGACGGTCTCGGGGCCGTCGACGTGGCACCACCGACCACCCAGGTCCCGCTCGCTCTGCACGACCTGACCGAGCCCGGTGCGAGGAGCCTTGCGAGCTGCCTCGCGGAACAGTCGTCGCAGCGCTTCGACCTGACGCATGGACCCCTGTGGGCGGCCTCGCTGTGGCGGACCGGGCACCACGCGCACGTGCTGGCCCTCACCTTCCACCACGCGGTGTTCGACGGCTGGTCCGAGCGTCCGGTGCTCGAGGACCTGGCGAGCGCGTACCGGCAGGCGGCCTCCGGCGTCCGCCCAGCCCTGTCGCCCCTGCCCGCGACGTTCGCCGACTACGTGGCGTGGAAGCGCCGTCGCGACGCCGCCCGCGGGGCCGACGACGTGCAGTGGTGGGTCGAGAAGCTTTCCGGCGCACCGGAAGTCACCGACGTCCCCACGGACCGGCCGAGGCCCCCGGTGCAGACCTACCGAGGGCAACGAGTCGCGACCTGGCTCGACCCGGCCGAGCGGCAGCAGATCGACGACCTGGCCGCCACCTGGGCAGTCGGGGCGCCCGCGCTCTTCCTGACGGCCCTCGGCGAGCTGTGCCACCGGGTGTGCGGGCAGGACGACCTGGTGGTGGGCACGCCCGTCGCCGACCGTCGGCACGAGTCCTTCTGGGACCTGGTCGGCTTCTTCGTCGAGGTGGTTCCGGTCCGCTTCCGCAGGCGACCCGAGCGGACGTTCCACGATGCGGTGCGCGACCGTTCCGCTGCGATGACCGAGGCACTGGGCCACCCGAGCGCGCCCTTCGAGAGCGTGGTCGCGGCGCTCGGCCTGCGCCGGTCACCGTCCAGGCAGCCGCTGGTGCAGGTGCTCTTCAACGCCTTCACCTTCCCCGAGTCGGGACTCGACCTGCCCGGTGTTGCCGACCGCAGGCTCGACGACGAGCCGCCCGGCTCACCCTTCGACCTGACCGTGTACGTCGCCGCGCGCGACGACCGATACCTCCTGGAGCTCGTCTACAACCCGGACCTGTTCGACCGGCAGCGGATGGACACCTTCGTAGAGGCCTACCGCGACCTGCTGATGCGACTGTGCTCGAACCCAAAGGTGCCCGTTGGCAACGTGCACGTGGCCTTTGCCGCCCTGCGCGCCGGCTTCAGGCAGTCGACGCCGTCGCACGGCGAGGGGCCCGCCGCCGTCCGCGCCGCCCCCGGCACGCCGTCGGAGGTCGCGGTCGCCGCCGTGTGGCGCGAGGTGCTCGACTGCCCGGTGGGCGTGACCGACAACTTCTTCGACCTCGGGGGAACCTCGCTGGCAGCACTGAGCGTGCAGGCCGGCCTGGTCGACCGGCTCGGCCAGCAGGTGCCACTCGTGGACCTGTTCCGGTTCCCGACCGTGCGCAGCTTGGCCGCACACCTCGACGGCAGCACCCCGACGTCCCAGAGCTCCACCGACCGTGGCCAGGCGCGCGCCGCAGCGCGCCGGCAGCGGCGCGCCCACGCGGCACGGCGAGGCTCCAGCGCACATCGAGAGATCGGATGACGACGAGATGACCGACCAGCACCCCCAGGGGCCAGAGGCGCACCAGAGCGACCCGCATCCGGAAGCTGTTGCAGTGGTGGGGATGTCGGCCCGGGTACCGGGGGCCGACGACCTCGAGGCGTTCTGGTCCAACCTGGTCGACGGCACCGAGACCGTCACCTTCTTCGACCGGGGCCACCAGCTGGTGAACGGGGCCGAGGAGTGGGAGGTTGACGACCCGGACTTCGTGATGGCTACACCGGTGCTGCAGGGTGCTCAGGACTTCGACCCCGGACTGTTCGGCATGAGCACCCGTGAAGCCGAGCTGGCCGACCCTCAGCAACGCCTCTTCCTCGAGCAGTGCCATGCCGCCCTCGTCGACGCGGGCTGCGACCCAGGGCGTTTCGACGGCGACATCGCGGTCTTCGGCGGCTCGGCACCCAGCGTCTACCAGTGGCAGAACCTGCGCCAGAACCCTCAGGTGGCGGACGGCGCCGGTGAGCTGGGCCTCTCGGTCGGCAACAACCCCGACTACATCGCGACGACGGTCTCCTACCGGTTGAACCTGACGGGTCCGGCCATGACGGTGCACACCGCCTGCTCGACGTCACTCGTCGCGGTGCACTTGGCGTGCGAGGCCCTCCGCTCGGGCGAGTGCGACATGGCGCTCGCCGGTGGGGTGTGCGTCGAGCTGCCTCTGGAGAAGGGCTACCGCAGCTCGCCGGGCTTCACGTCCGGCGACGGCCACTGCCGACCCTTCGACGCCCAGGCCGACGGCACGATCTGGGGCAGCGGCGTCGGCGTCGTGACGCTCAAGCGGCTGTCGGACGCCATCGCCGACGGCGACTCCGTGCGCGCCGTGATCCTCGGCGACGCGGTCAACAACGACGGCTCGGCCAAGGTCGGGTTCTCGGCGCCGAGCGTGCAGGGTCAGTCGGCAGCCGTCAGGCAGGCGCTCAGCGTCGCCGACGTCGACCCGCGGACGATCTCGTACGTCGAGGCGCACGGCACCGGGACCGCGCTCGGCGACCCGATCGAGATCCAAGCGCTCAGTGGGGTTTACGGCGGGTCGAGCGACGACAAGGGGTGGTGCGCCGTCGGCTCGGTCAAGTCGAACTTCGGTCACCTCAGCCAGGCGGCCGGCGTGGTCGGCCTGATCAAGACGGTGCTCAGCCTCGAGCACGGGATGATCCCCCCGACGATCAACTACTCGCGCGCGAACCCGGCGATCGACTTCGAGAGCTCCCCGTTCTACGTGGCCTCCACCCTGACCGCGTGGCGGCGCTCGGAGGAGCCGCGGCGGGCGGCGGTGAGCTCGTTCGGGATCGGCGGCACCAACGCGCACGTGGTGCTGCAGGAGGCTCCGGTGGGTGCCGCGAGAACGCCCGCGACACCGGATGAGAGGGACGCCCACCTGCTCCAGGTGTCCGCCGCCGAGCCGCAGGCGCTGGCTGACAGCGCGCAGCGGCTCGCCGACCACCTCGAACGATCCGACGACGTCGGGCTGGAGGACGTCGAAGCGACTCTGCGACAGGGGCGTTCGCAGTACCCGCACCGCCTGGCGGTGGTCGCGCGTGACCGCGCCGAAGCGGTCCGCGCGCTGCGAGACGGCAAGACGCCCACGGCACTCGCGACTGACCCGCCGAAGGTCGCGATGCTGTTCTCCGGGCAGGGATCCCAGTACGCGGGTATGGGCCGCGAGCTCTACCGGCAGGAGCCTTCATTCCGGGACGCCTTCGACGAGTGCACGGCCCACCTGGCCGGTCACCTGGACATCGACTTGAGCAGTCTGGTGCTGGCTGGCGATGAGACGCGCTCGACCGCGGACGAGCTGCTGCGCAGGACCGCGTACACGCAGCCGGCGCTGTTCAGCGTCGAGTACGCCCTCGCGCGGCTGTGGGAGAGCTGGGGGGTTCGCCCGCAGGCCATGATCGGCCACTCGATCGGCGAGTACGTGGCGGCCACTCTCGCAGGGGTTTTCACCCTGCCGGCCGCGCTGCAGCTGGTTTCGGCACGCGGTGCGTTGATGCAGTCGATGCCGGCCGGGGGCATGCTCGCCGTCACGGCAGACGAGGACGAGACACTCTCTCGCCTGGCCGATCTCGGCGGCACCTCGCTAGGCGTCGCCACCGTCAACGGGCCCGGCACCTGCGTCGTTGCCGGACCCCTCGACGAGCTGTCGGCGTTCGCCGAGAAGCTGCGTGCCGACGGCCTGGGCTGCAAGCAGCTGAAGACCTCGCATGCCTTCCACTCGGCGATGATGGACCCGGTGGTGGAACCGTTCACGGAGCTCGTCGCAGGTGCCGCCCCGTCCGCCCCACAGGCTCGGATGATGTCGAACGTCACCGGTACCTGGATGACCGACGAGCAGGCTTGTGACCCGGCGTACTGGGCGCGCCACCTCCGCGAGCCGGTGCGGTACGGCGACTGTGTCGCAACCCTTCTCGCGGACGGCGACTACCGCCTGCTGGAGTGTGGCCCCGGACAGCAGCTGAGCAACCTGGCGAGGATCCAGCTCCCACGCGGAGTCCGTCCCCTGCACAGCATTCCCGGCCCGGACGAGAAGCGGTCCGAGCGGCAGGTGCTGCTGTCGGCCGCCGGAGCCCTGTGGACCGAGGGCGTGCCGGTGGAGCCGACCACCCGCGGGGCCCGAGTGCGTCTGCCCGGGTACCCGTACCAGCGGTCCCGGTGCTGGGTCGACCCGACGCCGGGTGCCGCCGCGGTGGCTGTCGCGACGACGGGCTCGGGTCGGCCGCACGCTGAGACTCGTGCGGCACCGGCGTTCGAGCTGCCGATGTGGTCGCAGCTGCCTCCGACTCCGCCCGCCCCGCTGACCGCCGGCGAGCGGTGGATGGTCCTGGTTGCCGACCAGATCGGCGACGAGGTCGTGCGAGAGCTGCGGGATGCCGGCTCCGACGTACTGGTCGTGCGTGCCGGCGACACACCTGAGGTCGGACGGGAGGCCGTGGCGCGCCCGGGCGAGCGGGCCGACCTCGAGGCCGTGCTGGCGTGGTGCGCGCAGAACGACCTGCTGCCCGAACGCATCGTGCACGCCTGGCCCCTGGCCGGCGTCGCGGCGTTCCGCGACGGTGCGGATGCGCAGCGGGATGTGCAGCTGGGGGGGTTCTTCAGCCTCCTCGGTCTCGTGCAGGCATGGGCCGAGCTGGCCGGTGAGCCCGCGCTCGAGCTGACGGTCCTGACCCGAGCGACGCAGGACGTGCTGGGTGGCGAGCACGTGCGTCCCGAGCAGGCTGCGGTGGCCGGAGTGGTCCGGGTCGCGCCGCTCGAGGTGCCGGGACTGACTGCCCGCCAGGTCGACCTGGCAGACGCGGGCACACCTGCATCCGACGTGGTGGCAGAGCTGCGGCGACAGCCGGCCGCTGGCGACGACCCCCTGGTGGCGCTGCGCGGCGGGAGGCGGTGGGCCCGCGGCTGGGCGCGGTGGCAGCAGGAGTCGGTTGACCCGTCTGGCCCCTCCGAGATGATCTCCACGAGCCCAGAGCTCGTGCTGTCCGGCGATCGGTACCTCGTCACCGGCGGCACCGGCGGGATCGGGATCAGCGTCGCCGAGGACCTGGTCACGCGGGGGGCGCGGCGCATCGCGCTCCTCAGCCGCCGGCTGCCGGAGCACTCCGGCAGCGTCCGAGACGAACGAGTGAGCGGTGCGGTCGCGCGCATGCGGGCGGCCGGTTGCGACGTGCAAGTCATCGCGGCCGACGTCACCGATCCGGCGGCTCTGCGCGAGGTGCGGGCGAGCCTGGACCAGCAGTGGGGCGGGCTGGACGGGATCATCCACGCGGCCGGGCTGCCCGGCGGCGGCATGATCGCGGTCAAGGACCCGGACGAGGCGTGGCGCGTGATGGCGCCGAAGATCGCTGGTACCCAGGCACTCCAGGCGGCTTTCGGCGACGCGGACATCGACGTGGTCGTGCTGTGCTCGTCGGTGACGGCCGTCAGCGGTGGCGTTGGACAGGTCGACTACTGCGGTGCCAACGCCTTCATGGATGCGGCGGCGGCCGCGGGTGGATGGCGCGCCCGGCTGCTGTCGGTGGCCTGGGGAGCCTGGGACGAGGTCGGGATGGCCGTCGAGACGCCGCCCGCCGAGCCGTGGGTCCCCGCGGAGACCCGAGCCGTCGACCACCCGGTGCTGGCGGCTTGGACACGGCGGGGTGACGGTTGGACCGTTCGCGGTCGACTGGACCCCGAGGCCCAGTGGGTGCTGGACGAGCACCGCATCGCGGGGGTCCCGGTACTGCCCGGTACCGGGCAGCTCGAGCTGCTCGTCGCCGCATCGGAGGCGGTGCTGGACGGCGCCGGCGACGTCGAGCTGACCGACGTCGCCTTCCTGTCACCCGTGTCGGTTCGCGACGGGTCGGTGCTGCCGATCCGGATCGAGATGACGGCTGGCACAAGCAATTTCGTGGACGTGGTGCTGATCGGCGAGGGGGAGAGCGGTCCCGTCGAGCACACGCGCGCCCAGGCCAGAAGGGTGCAGCCGACGCCTGCGTCGGTCGACCTCGCCCAGCTGGTCGGCCGGATGGTCGAGGCGCCCGCGGAGGACGAGGCCGATGCCGGGCGAAGCCTGGTGGTGTTCGGCAGCCGCTGGGATGCGCTGGTTCGGGCCTGGCGTGGGGACGGAGAGGAGCTGGCACTGCTTCGGGCGAGCGACGCGGCGTCGGGTGACCTGACGACCTGGCACCTGCACCCCGCGCTCCTCGATGTGGCCACGTCGTTCGGCAGCGGTCGTGGCGGGGAGGCGTACCTGCCCCTCGGCTATGGGACTCTTCGAGTCCACCACCCGCTCACCGGGGAGTTCTACAGCCACCTGAGGTTCCGCGACTCCGGTGGCACAGAGGTGATCTCGGCCGACCTGACCTTGGTGGACAGTGCCGGTTCGGTGCTCGTCGAGATCACGGAGTTCGTGCTGCGCCGGGTCGACCGGAGTGCGGCGTCCGACGCGGTGGACGGAACCACGCCAGTGGCAGTCGCGAAAAGCGTTGTCGGCAAGGGTCTTTCGGTCGCTGAGGGAACTGCTGCCCTGGTGACGCTGATGCGTCACGACATCGGCCAACAGGTGGTGTACTCCGCCACACCGATCGACGAGGTAGTCCACCGCGAGCACGTCTTCGCCGGCGGGACCGCGGGTGACGAGAGCGCCGATGCAGACGCCGTTGACGGCGCTCTCGGTGGCGGCGTACCCGATACGGGCACCGACGTCGTCAGCGTCCTGACGACCATCTGGCAGGACGTGCTGGGCGTCGACGCGGTCGGCGTGGACGACAACTTCTTCGACCTCGGCGGCAACTCCCTGGTCGCGGTGCAGCTGATCGCCCGCATGCGTACGGCGCTCGGCGTCCGCCTGCCGATGAGGGTGCTCTTCGAGGTTCCGACGGTCGCCGGTGTCGCGGCACGCGCCGAGGCGCTGGCCGAGCAGGCGGCACAGGCGGCGGAGCCGCCGCAGTCCGAGGCTGCCGCGGAGAAGCCTGCCCTGGTCGACGCCACCGACGCCACCGACGCGACCGGGGTGCCTGCTGACGGCTCCCGGGCAGGCATTCCGAGGCTGGACCGCCATGCAGCCGCCGACCGATGAGCCGACCGATGAGCCGACCGAAGACAGCGAACCGATGAGAGCCGACCGATGACATCGAACCAATGAGACAGGGAGCGACGGTGGACGACGAGCAGTGGTTGGCAGTGCGCAACGACGAGGACCAGTACTCCGTCTGGCCGGCGGCGCGCCCGCTGCCCGCAGGTTGGTACCCGGAAGGCGAGCCCGGCAGCCGGGACGCGTGCCTGGCCTACATCGAGTCGGTGTGGACCGACATGCGCCCGCGCAGCCTGCGTGAGCGGATGGCCGACCGGCCGTGACCAGCTCGGACGCGCCCACAGCCCCCGGTGCACTCGCCGGGGCCTGGTCGGCGCGCGCCTCCTTCGGGCAGGAGCGGCTCTGGCTGGCAGCCGCGGTCGCGCAGTCGGCTCCCGTCTTCAACGTCGACATGCCGATGGAGGTCAACCTGCCGCTGGATGCCCGTGACCTGCGCCGGGCCGTCACAGCCCTCTGCGAGCGTCACGAGGCACTGCGCACCGGCCTTCAGCTGCGCGACGAGACGCTGCAGCAGGTGGTGGTGCCGTCACTGGTTGCCGACCTACCCGAGGTAGACCTCACCGGCGTCGACGAGTACGAGCGAGATGGCCTGCTGCAGAGTGCCATCAGTGAGTTCGCCGCCGCTCCCATTGCGGCAGAGGGCTTTCCGCTCTGGCGCGGTCAGCTGGTCCGGCTCGCGCCGGACTCCTGGATCGTGCACCTGGTGCTCCACCACGCCATCTGTGACGGGACGAGCTGCCGGATCATCTACCGGGAGCTTCTGGAGATCTGCACCGCTCTGGCGGAGCAGAGAGCCTGGACGCTGCCCGAGCTCGACGTCCAGTACGCGGACTTCGCTGTCTGGCAACGCGATCAGCTGACCGCCGAGCGGGAGCGTGAGCTGCTCGACTACTGGCAGCGGACGCTGGACGGCATGCCGCCCGAGCATTCTCTGCCACTGGACAGACCCCGTCCTGCGATGCCGGACTACGCCACCGACGACGTGCTGTTCGACCTACCGCCCGAGCTGTCGGACGGGGTCGCGCGGCTCGCACGCGAGCTCGCGGTCACGCCGTTCGCCGTGTACATGGCCGCATGGGCAGCTCTCGTGCATCGCTTGTCGGGCGCGGACGAGGTGGCGTTCGGTGTCCCCGTGGCCGGGCGCGATCGTGCCGAGCTGCAGTCCGTCGTGGGGATGTTCGTCAACACCGTCGTGGTCCGGCTGGACCTGCGGGGCGACCCGCCCTTCACCGAGCTGTGCCGGCGCGTGCTCGGCACAATGCTCGACGCCCTCGACCACTCGGACCTCCCCCTCCAGCGCCTCGTGGAGGCACTGGCACCCCGACGCTCGCTGGCCGTGGCGCCCCTCTACCAGCTGGGCTTCAACCACCTTCCCTTGACGTCGGTCGGCGCGAGCCAGGGAGCCGCCGCCGAGGACCTGTCGCTGGAGCTCACCAGCCGGCGCGGGCGGCTGGTGTTCTCGTCGGCGTTGTTCTCGGTGGGGTCGGTGGCGCGGTTGGCGGAGCGGTTTGTTGGGGTGTTGGGGGCTGTGGTTGGTGGTGGTGGGGTGCGGGTTTCGGGGTTGCCGGTGTTGGTGGCTGGTGAGGGTGAGTTGGTGGTGTCGGGGTTCAACGCGACCGGGGTGGACTGGTCGGCTCGATCTGGTCGGCCGGATCGTGCTGGGGCTGGGGTGGGGGCTGGGTCGTTGCCGGGGTTGTTGGCTGCCGGCCGTCAGGTGGCGGGGCCGGGTGGGGTGGCGGTGGTGTCGGCGGGGGTGGAGTACTCGTACGGGCAGGTGGATGCGGCGGCGAACCGGGTGGCGGACCGGTTGGCGGGGTTGGGGGTGGGTGGCGAGTCGGTGGTGGGGGTGTGTGCGGGGCGGTCGGTGGAGCTGGTGGTGGCGTTGTTGGGGGTGGTCAAGGCCGGGGCGGCGTTCTTGCCGTTGGACCCGGGGTACCCGCCGGCCAGGTTGGGGTTCATGGTCGCCGACGCCGGCGCGAGGGTGGTGCTGACCCAGCAGGACCTGACCGACACCGTCACCGCCGCCCTCTCCGCGGCCCTGTCCGCGGCTGAGACTGGGTTCGCGGTGGAGAGTGTGGTGTTGGACGGGGTGCTGGATGGTGCGGGTGGGTGGGCGGGCTGCTCTGATGCCGAACCGGCCGAGCCGGTGCTGGTGGACCCGGAGCAGGCGGCGTACGTGATCTACACCTCCGGGTCGACCGGCCAGCCGAAGGCGGTGGTGAACACCCAGCACGCGATCGTGAACCGGCTGGCCTGGATGCAGGACTACCTGCACCTGGCCCCTGGTGAGCGGGTGCTGCAGAAGACCCCGACCAGCTTCGACGTCTCGGTCTGGGAGTTCTTCTGGCCCCTGGCCACCGGCGCCACCGTGGTGATGGCCCGCCCGGACGGACACAAGGACCCCACCTACCTGCGCGAGCTGATCCAGACCACCCAGGTCAGCACCTGCCACTTCGTCCCCTCGATGCTGACCGCCTTCCTGGCCGACCTCCCCGAAACACCCAACAACACAGGCTTGTTGCCGAGCTTGACGCGGATCGTCTGCTCGGGCGAAGCGCTACCGGCCGCGACCGCCGCCACCGCCCTGACCCGGCTGCCCCACACCGCCCTGCACAACCTCTACGGCCCGACCGAAGCCGCGATCGACGTCACCGCCACCCACATCACCGAAATCACTGACCCCGCAGCCGGGGTCAGCATCGGCGCACCCATCGCCAACACCCAGATCCTGGTCCTGGACCACACCGGCCAGCCCCAACCCATCGGCGTCACCGGCCACCTGCACATCGCCGGCCACGGCCTGGCCCGCGGCTACCACGCCCGCCCCGGCATGACCGCCGACCGCTTCACCCCCAACCCCTACGGCCCACCCGGCTCACGCCTCTACAACACCGGCGACCTGGCCCGATGGCGACCCGACGGCACCCTGGACTACCTCGGCCGCACCGACCACCAAGTCAAGCTCCGCGGCCAACGCATCGAACTCGGCGAAATCGAAACCGCCCTGCGCAGCCAACCCGACATCACCGACGCCGCCGTCATCCTGCGCGAAGACACCCCCGGCGACCAACGCCTCACCGCCTACATCACCGGCACCGCCAACCCCCACACCACCCGCACCACCCTGGCCACCCAACTCCCCGAACACCTCATCCCCACCACCATCACCACCCTGCCCCACCTACCCACCACCCCCAACGGAAAACTCGACCGCACCGCCCTACCCCAACCCACCACCCCCACCAGCACCCACACCACACCCCCACGCACCCCCACCGAACACCTCATCGCCACCACCTGGGCCCAAGTCCTCACCACCACCACCCCCATCAGCGCCCACGACAACTTCTTCGACCTCGGCGGCCACTCACTCCTCGCCACCCGCGCGGCCAGCCGGCTGTCCCACGCCCTGGAGCTGCGCATCCCGCTCGGGTTGCTCTTCGCGCACCAGACGGTGCAGGCACTCGCCGCCGAGGTCGAGCGGCTGCTGATCGAGGACCTCGACGCCGAGACCGCCGAATCCGAGTCGGGGGTGCAGGGTCGATGACTGCCGAACAGACAGCCGTCTCGCCGGAGCGTCAGCGAAGGCTTCAGGAGCGACTGGCCCGCGCAGCCGGCCGGCTGGGCGCCGCGACGGTACGACCCCGCAGCCCGGACGAGCCCCTGGCGCTGTCGTACGCGCAGGAACGCCTGTGGTTCATGGAGCAGTACGCACCGGGCACCACCTCGTACCACATCGCCCTGCGATTCGAGCTGCCGGACGCCGACCCGGAGGCGCTCCGAGACGCGTTGCAGGATTTGACGACTCGGCACGAGACGCTGCGAACCCGGTTCCCGGCAGACGCGGACGGAACGCCCAGCGCAGTCATCGAGCCGCCTGGCCCGGCGACCTTCGACGTGCTGGACGTCGACGATCCCGAGCGCCTCGACGAGCGCCTCGACGAGCTGGTCTGCGCCCCCTTCGACCTGGCCCGCGGTCCGTTGCTCACGGCAACGCTGCTGCGCGTTGGTGCGACCGCGAGCGTGGACGGCGTGACGCAGGGCGTCACCGACAGCGTGGTGCTGCGGATGCACCACATCATCGGTGACGGATGGTCCACCGAGATCCTCCTCCAGGAGCTGGTCGCGCTGTACCACGCTCGCTGTGGGAACCGTCCGGCCAACCTGCCCGCGCTGCCGGTGCAGTACGCGGACTTCGCGTCCTGGCAGCGACGTGAGCTGGAGTCCGGCGCCGCTGCCTCGGTCGAGTACTGGCGGAACCGCCTGTCCGGTGTGGTTCCCCTCGACCTGCCCACCGACCACCCCCGCCCGGCCAGGCAGCGGTTCGACGGGGGCCGGCACACGTTCACGCTGGAGCCGGCCCTGCTGGCGCAGCTGCGCGAGCTGGCACGGGCGCACGACGCCACGCTGTACATGTGCCTGCTGGCCGCGTGGCAGGCCACCCTGAGCCGCTGCAGCGGGCAGTACGACCTCACGGTCGGCACACCGGTGGCCGGACGGAACCTCCCCGAGGTCGAAGGCCTGGTCGGCATGTTCGTCAACATGTTGGTGATGCGGGCCGACCTGTCCGACGACCCCACGTTCAGCGAGCTGCTGCGGCGCACTCGCGCCGACTTCCTCGAGACGATGGCCCACGCCGACGTGCCGTTCGAGCACCTCGTGCAGTCCCTCGACCTGGAGCGCGACACCGCCCGTCCGCCGCTGTTCCAGGTGATGTTCGCCCTCCAGAACTACGAGATGGGTGACCTGTCGGAGTCGTCGTCGGCCCGGACGACCGGCGTGCGGTGGAACCCGGTCGACCTACCGTCCACCCGGTTCGAGCTGGAGCTCCACGCGGTCGAGCTGCCCGAAGGCCTTCGGTGCGCGCTGGTGTTCTCGTCGGCGTTGTTCTCGGTGGGGTCGGTGGCGCGGTTGGCGGAGCGGTTTGTTGGGGTGTTGGGGGCTGTGGTTGGTGGTGGTGGGGTGCGGGTTTCGGGGTTGCCGGTGTTGGTGGCTGGTGAGGGTGAGTTGGTGGTGTCGGGGTTCAACGCGACCGGGGTGGACTGGTCGGCTCGATCTGGTCGGCCGGATCGTGCTGGGGCTGGGGTGGGGGCTGGGTCGTTGCCGGGGTTGTTGGCTGCCGGCCGTCAGGTGGCGGGGCCGGGTGGGGTGGCGGTGGTGTCGGCGGGGGTGGAGTACTCGTACGGGCAGGTGGATGCGGCGGCGAACCGGGTGGCGGACCGGTTGGCGGGGTTGGGGGTGGGTGGCGAGTCGGTGGTGGGGGTGTGTGCGGGGCGGTCGGTGGAGCTGGTGGTGGCGTTGTTGGGGGTGGTCAAGGCCGGGGCGGCGTTCTTGCCGTTGGACCCGGGGTACCCGCCGGCCAGGTTGGGGTTCATGGTCGCCGACGCCGGCGCGAGGGTGGTGCTGACCCAGCAGGACCTGACCGACACCGTCACCGCCGCCCTCTCCGCGGCCCTGTCCGCGGCTGAGACTGGGTTCGCGGTGGAGAGTGTGGTGTTGGACGGGGTGCTGGATGGTGCGGGTGGGTGGGCGGGCTGCTCTGATGCCGAACCGGCCGAGCCGGTGCTGGTGGACCCGGAGCAGGCGGCGTACGTGATCTACACCTCCGGGTCGACCGGCCAGCCGAAGGCGGTGGTGAACACCCAGCACGCGATCGTGAACCGGCTGGCCTGGATGCAGGACTACCTGCACCTGGCCCCTGGTGAGCGGGTGCTGCAGAAGACCCCGACCAGCTTCGACGTCTCGGTCTGGGAGTTCTTCTGGCCCCTGGCCACCGGCGCCACCGTGGTGATGGCCCGCCCGGACGGACACAAGGACCCCACCTACCTGCGCGAGCTGATCCAGACCACCCAGGTCAGCACCTGCCACTTCGTCCCCTCGATGCTGACCGCCTTCCTGGCCGACCTCCCCGAAACACCCAACAACACAGGCTTGTTGCCGAGCTTGACGCGGATCGTCTGCTCGGGCGAAGCGCTACCGGCCGCGACCGCCGCCACCGCCCTGACCCGGCTGCCCCACACCGCCCTGCACAACCTCTACGGCCCGACCGAAGCCGCGATCGACGTCACCGCCACCCACATCACCGAAATCACTGACCCCGCAGCCGGGGTCAGCATCGGCGCACCCATCGCCAACACCCAGATCCTGGTCCTGGACCACACCGGCCAGCCCCAACCCATCGGCGTCACCGGCCACCTGCACATCGCCGGCCACGGCCTGGCCCGCGGCTACCACGCCCGCCCCGGCATGACCGCCGACCGCTTCACCCCCAACCCCTACGGCCCACCCGGCTCACGCCTCTACAACACCGGCGACCTGGCCCGATGGCGACCCGACGGCACCCTGGACTACCTCGGCCGCACCGACCACCAAGTCAAGCTCCGCGGCCAACGCATCGAACTCGGCGAAATCGAAACCGCCCTCCGGGGCCAACCCGACATCACCGACGCCGCCGTCATCCTGCGCGAAGACACCCCCGGCGACCAACGCCTCACCGCCTACATCACCGGCACCGCCAACCCCCACACCACCCGCACCACCCTGGCCACCCAACTCCCCGAACACCTCATCCCCACCACCATCACCACCCTGCCCCACCTACCCACCACCCCCAACGGAAAACTCGACCGCACCGCCCTACCCCAACCCACCACCCCCACCAGCACCCACACCACACCCCCACGCACCCCCACCGAACACCTCATCGCCACCACCTGGGCCCAAGTCCTCACCACCACCACCCCCATCAGCGCCCACGACAACTTCTTCGACCTCGGCGGCCACTCACTCCTCGCCACCAAGGTGGTCGCACGCCTGCGCACAGCGCTGCAGGGCACCGGCAGGTCCGTGAGCGTGATCGACCTCTTCACGCACCGGACGGTCGAAGCCCTGGCCACGTTCATCGACGGCTCCGACCAGGCTGGGCCACGCCGTCTGCTGCACGAGCTGACCAAGCCCGTGCCGCCCGCGCAACGCGCCATGAGCCTCGTCTGCGTGCCGTACGGCGGAGGCAGCGCCGTCGTCTACCAGCCGCTCGCCGACGCACTGCCCCCTGAGTACCGCCTGTTCTCGGTGGCCATCCCCGGGCACGACGTGGGGCTGGACGAGGAGGCCCTGGCGTTCGACGAGCTCGCCGAGCGGTGCACGGAGGAGATCCTGGAGCGGGTGGACGGGCCGCTGGCGCTCTACGGGCACTGCGGCGTCGGCGGCGCCCTCGTGATCGAGCTCGCCCGCCGGCTGGAAGCGGCAGGCCGCGCCCTCGAGATCGTCTACACCGGTGCGGTTTTCCCGTTCGCACGCCCCAGCGGACTGCTCACACGCGCGCTGGACAGGTTCCACCGGATGGAGTCCAACCGTCACCAGGTGGCCTGGCTGAAGTCGCTCGGCGTCGACATGGACGAGCTGGACGCAGAACAGGCCGACCGCATCGTCACCAACATGCGTGAGGACTCACGCCGCGCCGAAGCGCTCTTCAGCAGGCTGCTGGACGGAGGGGTCGATCGCCTCGCTGCCCCCATCGTGTCCGTCATCGGCGACCGAGACGTCATCACCGACTACTACATGGAGCGCTACCGGGAGTGGCACTTCCTCACGGACACAGCGGCAGTGGCCGTCCTGCCGGAGGCGGGCCACTTCTTCCTGAAGTACCGGGCCGACGAGCTCGCGGAGATCGTGAGCAGCCTGCCCGAGCGCGTCCAGGCGAAGGACGAGCCAGACCCCCCGGACACCACTGACACCACGGCCGGCCTGGCGTCCCCCGACCGACGGTGGCGGCTGGCGGGGCTGCATCGTCAGGACGGCGCACGCGCCGTCGGTACCGACGAGGTCAAGCCGAGCATGCGACGGTTCCTGACGGTCACCGCGGGCCAGCTGGTCTCGATGACGGGGACCGCCCTCACCCTCTGGGCACTGCCGATCTGGCTTCTCCTGCAGACCGACTCGCTGGTTTCCTACGGGCTGCTGAGCGTGCTGGCCATGGTTCCCGGGCTTCTCGTGCTCCCAGTGGCCGGCGCCGTGGTCGACCGCAGCTCGAGGCGGCGGGTGATGGCCGTCGCGGGCGTGCTGTCCGCAGCCGTCGAGGCGGTGATGGCGGTCGTCTACTTCACCGTCGGGCTGGAGACCTGGCACGCGTTCGCGATGATCGTGTGCCTGTCGTTGCTCTCCCCGTTCCAACGGGTCGCGTTCATGTCGGCGATCCCGCAGCTGGTGCCCAAGCACTATCTCGGCCACGCCAACGGCGTGAACCAGGTCGTCGTCGGTGCCGCGACGCTCGTCATGCCGCTCCTGGCCGCCGGTGCGCTGGCCGTCATCGGGCTGGGTCGGATCCTCCTCATCGACGTCCTCTCCTACGCGGTGGCGCTGACCGTGCTGGCCCTGGTGCGCTTCCCGGCAACTCTCGGCGCGGTCCGCCGAGAACCGTTGCTGGCTGAGGTGGTTGAGGGCTTCCGCTACCTCCTGCGACACCGCGCACTGCGGGCGACTCTCGTATTGTTCTCGTCGCTGAACGTCTTCTTGGCCGTCCCGATGATCCTCGTCGTCCCCGTCGTGCTCTCGTTCGGCGACATCTCGGACGTCGGGGTCGCGTCGTCCGTCGAGGCCCTCGGTGCCCTGCTCGGCGGTATCGCGATGGGGCTGTGGGGCGGCCCGGTGCGGCGCCGGATGGTCACGCTCATCGGGTTCAACGGCATGGCGGCCGTCTGCTGCATCTTGGTCGGCCTGCGCCCCGACCTGGTCGTCGTGCTCGTCGGCGTGTTCGGCATCGGTGCCGGCCTGTCGCTGGCCGGTGGCATCTACTACACGATCATCCAGGTCAAGGTGCCCCAGCGCTTCCACGGTCGGGTGCTGGCGATCAACCAGGCCATCACGTGGGCGGCTCTGCCGATCGGGTACGGCCTGCTGGCCCCCTTCGGTTCCGAGCTGCTCGAACCCCTGATGCAGCCCGGAGGAGCCTTGGCCCCGTCCCTCGGCGCTCTGGTCGGCACCGGTGAGGGCCGCGGAATGGGCGCAATGTGCCTGCTGTGCGGGTTGGCGATGCTGGCGCTGGTGGCCATCGCGCTACGCGTTCGGGTCCTGAGCAGGTTCGACACCGACGTGCCCGACTCGGTTCCGGACGACCTCCTCGGCGCCCAGGCCGCGCACGCCCCACAGGACGGCCGCGACCGCAAGCCCGACCTCGTGGCGGCCGCGTGACGACGATCGACGAGGCCTGGTGGCGCGCCGTCCGAGACCACGGCGACCGAGTTGCCGTGCGGCAGACCGGGTTCGGCGGGACGACGACGCTGACCTACGCGGAGCTGGCGTTCCGCGCCGCGGGCCTCACCGAGGCGCTGCACAGGGCGGGCGACACGATGGGCTCTCCGGTGGGGCTGCTGCTCGACCATGGCGCCGACATGGTGGCCGGGATGCTCGGCGTCCTGAGCGCAGGTGGGATCTACGTGCCGCTGGATCCCGGGTACCCGCCGGCACGTCTCGCACAGGTCGTCGAGCAGTCGCGGCTCTCACGGCTCGTGGCCACCGAGGCCCACCTGCCGCTCGCTTCTCGTCTGGCGGACGGCAGCCCGGCGAACACCGACCTCCTCCTCTGGCAGCCAGACTGTGGCTCGGATCGGCAGCCCGAGAGACGCGCGACAGGCCCCGACTCGCCCGCCTACCTGTTGCACACCAGCGGCTCCACCGGACGTCCGAAGGGAGTGGTGCAGACCCACGGCGCCGTCCTCCACCAGGTGCGTCTGCACACGGAGGGACTCGGTCTGGGGCCCGACGACAGGCTGAGCGTCGCGTCGTCGTTCGCCTTCGACATGGCCGTCACCGACACGTTCTCAGCCCTGTTGTCGGGAGCGTCTGCGGTCACCGTCGACGCCCGCGGCGCGGGGCTGGGCGCACTGGCAGACGCGTTGCGGCAGAACGCCGTCACCGTCCTGCACTCCACACCCACGGTCTTCCGTCACCTCTGCACCGCGCTGGCGTGGGAGCCCGAGGAACGCCTCGACGCCCTGAGGGTCGTGGTCCTGGGTGGTGAGCCAGTGGTCGCGCAGGACCTCGAGCGCTGCCGCCGGCACGCGTCCGAGACCGGGGTGCTCGTGAACGGTTACGGCGCAACGGAAGTCAGCTTCGTCGTGCAGAACCATCTGCGCTACACCCCGTCCGACACCATGTCTGGCGACGGGCCAGAGACGACGGCGGACCCCGCTGCCGTGCTGCCGATCGGCCGTCCACTGCCGGGAATGCAGGTGAGCCTGCTCGACGCCGACGGCATGGAGCGCGGCGAGGAGGGCGAGATCGCTGTCGTCAGCGACCATCTCGCCAGCTACTGGGACGAGCCGGCGGAGACGGCCCTTCGGTTCGACACCGACCCTGTGGGGCGCCGCCGCTACCGCACCGGCGACCTGGCCCGCAGGCTCCCGGACGGGAACCTGGTCTGCCTGGGTCGCCGCGACCGCCAGGTGAAGATCCGCGGCAACCGCGTGGAGCCGGCCGAGGTGGAGGCCGTTCTCAGGTCGCTGCCGGGAGTCGCGAACGCTGCCGTGCTGGCCGTCGGTGACGAGCTCGGATTACGTGCATTCGTCGTCCCGCTCGGCGAGGCCTCGCTCGACCCGATGCGCCTGCGCGCGGCTGTTGCCGACCGGCTTCCCGAGTTCATGGTGCCGTCAACGGTCCAGGTGTTGCCCGACCTGCCGATGACACCCACGGGCAAGGTGGACGGTTCCGCACTGCTCGCGACCCCGTCCGAGGCCGCACCCGCCGACGACGCCGGGGGCCTGCGCAGGAACCCGACGGAGGAGCGGCTGACCGCGATCTGGTCCGGGCTCCTCGGAACGCTCGACGTGCCAAGGGACCGCCCGGTCTTCGAGCTCGGCGCGCACTCGCTGATGGTCGCGCAGGCTCATCACCGCCTCAGCCGCGAGCTGGGCACGCGGATCCCGCTCACCGACCTCTACGCGCACCCGACGATCGCCGACCTGGCGGCGCACCTGGACCGGGAGGACGTCACTTCGGCCACCACCCCGGCGATCACGGACGCGTCGAGCCGGATGAGCCGACGAGCCGCTCGCCGTCGAGCGTGACCCGTCCCCCAGCCGTTGGAGCCAGCCGGGGGTCGACCATCTGCAGGCGGAACTCGGAGCAGTACGTCTGACCCTCGCTGTCGGTCAGCCAGGCGTCCTCGACCCCCGGCAACATCTCGCTCACCACCATCTCGACCTCGTCGCCGGCCCGCTCCCTGGCCCCGCGGACGAGGTTGCACAGGACCCGCGCGAAGACGGGCGACGTGAGGTCGGCGTAACAGGGCTTGAGCTCGGTCGCGACCAGCACGAACACGCGCTCCGGCAGGTGGAGCCGTTCTGCCCAAGCTCGCACCGCCAGGTAGCGCTGACGCTCCCCGACCGCGTCGGCCAAGCCCGTCTCGGCCACCTGGCAGCGCCACGTACGCCGCAGCACCACCACGTCGTCCACCTCGACCCTCGGTGTGTACGCACGCCCGCCGGCGAGCTTCCAGGAGTCGAACGCCGAGAGCCCGAGCATGCCCGAGAACGTCTCTGCCACAGACCAGCTCCTCCCCGAGCGCTCGGAGACCACGAGTCCGTCAGGGCCGCGCCGCACCGTCAGCGACGTGATCGGCACGAGAGTGTCGCGGTTGACCCCGGGTCCCGGCCCCCACGCCAGCTGCACGTCGTCCGGGTGGCTCATCCACTCCGCGTTCCTGGCGGAGGTGCGCGGCCAGCCGTCGGGGTTGAGCTGCCTGACCACGCCGGTCGGCACGTCCCGTTGCCACGCCCTCGCCAGCGACTCCGGGTGCGGGTGGCCCAGCCTGAAGAAGGCGGTGTCGAACGTCGCCATGCCGAGGTGGATCTCCCCGAGGACGATAGAGAACTCCTTGCGTCGCAACGCCTCTGGGCCGGATGCACAGACGTGGATGTCGGGGCTGTGGATCCGCGCGCCCGGCCAGCCGGGAGCGACCGCCGGCATCTCCTGCTCCACCCGGTGCTGTAGTTCGGCTGCCGTCCTGCGGACGACCTCGACCGATGTGTCGGGCTCGCCGATGTCGAGCACCCGGTCCCAGCGACGCGCGAACTCCTCGACCACGCCGTCTGCCAGCTTCGACGCACCGACCACGTCGTTGAGCATCGGGAACCACAGCTCGGCGAAGGGCACGCTGTCGCCCGCCCCGAGTGCGACGACGTCGTCGAACACCGACTCCGCCATGGCGGTGAACTCCTCGGCCAGCCGGGTCGTCAGCCACCGGCTGGAGGTCAGCAGCGGCTCGAGAGCGGCCAGCCTGTCCAGCACCGGTGCGCCCAGCTCGACCGTCACGTCGCGGATGGCGTCGACGTGGACGATGGTGCGGCCCGCGTAGGTCTCGCCCGGGCTGCGCCTGGCGGGCCGGCCGGTGACCCGCTCGAAGCAGACCTCCAGTGACTGGATCGCCTCCTGCAGGCTCGCGTCGTCCGCCGTCGCGACCGCATCGCGTGCGGCCTGCAGCTCGACCAGCATCGCGACGGCCCGAGCCCGGGCAGGGCCGTCGTCGATCGCGTCCAGGTGCGCCACCAGTGCCTTCTCGGCGCTCAGGTCGTAGGGCAGGTCGACCCCCCACGTGATCACGCCGGAGGCCGACAGCTCCTCCAGCTGTGCCATCGCGTCGTCGTGGCGGCGGAAGGCGCCGGTGGCGACCGCTTGCTCGGCGACCCTCTGCGCGCTCGTCCGTCCGTCGCAGTGCACCAACACCGACACCGCTCCCGCGGAGAGCTCGCGCGGGTCTGCCGTCGGGTCGAGGAGGGTCGACCCGTCGAGGGTCAGGTGAGGCTGCAGCGCCACCGGGAGCCACGGCCGTGTGGCCGGGTCGGACTCGATGGCGCGGGCGAGGGCCACGAGTGCCCAGCGCTCGAAGGAGACCTCCTGCCGGCGGACGACCTCTGGACCTGGGACGGCCCGGACCGGCTCCGGCGCATCGGTGCAGCTGGCCCAGGAGAACGGCCCGAAGAAGCCCACCGAGTCGTTCTTGCCGCAGTAGCGCTGCCAGTACTTCGCGATGGCCTCCTCGCGGTGACGGCGCCGCTCGTTGCGGCGCGCGTCGGGGCCGTCCCGCACGATCGAGCTCACCGCGATGAGCACGCCAGGGTTCTGCCAGGTCACCGCGGCTCGGAAGCGGGGGTTCTCGCAGATCTGGAAGACCGCGCGACCCAGATCGGCGGTGGCCGCGTCGAACGCCTCGTCGTACTCCTCGCGCGGGGCGTCACCGTGTCGGAACCGGTCGGCGACAGCAGCCAGTGAGGCGGCTGACAAGAGGTCGAGACCCCCCACCGGGAAGCCTGCTGACCGCAGGATCGCGCTCCCCCATACCGACCACTGGGTACCGGCCAGCGGGACGAGCCTGTCCCCTTCGGGCGGCACCTGACCCTCGGAGGAAGGAGTCGGGTCGGTCGGGTCGGGCACTACGTCTCCCTCGGACGGCGGCGAACAACCAGCACATACTGGCTGAAATGCCTTGGCGCCACCAGGGGTTCAGCGGCCGTCCAGCAGGGGCCGATCGGGGTCCCATGCCGTGCCGTCGCGTGCGTCCTGGCGCCGCCGGGCCATCGCCGAGAGCGCCTCGAGCACCACACGGTTCGCCAGTGCCGCAGTGATGTCGGCGTGGTCGTAGGGCGGTGACACCTCGACCACGTCGACGGCCACCACCGGCAGCTCGAGCCCGATGCGGCGGACGGCGTCGAGCAGCGCGCGGGCCGAGAGGCCGCCCGGCTCTGGGGTACCGGTGCCCGGCGCGCTCCCGGGGTCGACGACGTCGATGTCGACCGACAGGTAGACGCCCTCGCAGTCGTCCAGGGCGATCTCGAACGCCTCGGTCAGGCAGGCGTCGAGGCCGCGCCTGACGACCTCCGTCATCTCGTACGAGCGCATCCGCTGCTCGGCCATCCACGACAGCACGTCCGGGGGCGGCCAGTAGCCGCGCAGTCCGACCTGCAGGAACCGGTCACCCCGCAGGGCACCCGACTCGATCAGCCGACGCATCGGCTGCCCGTGGCCCCACAGCGACCCGAAGGCGATGTCGCCGGTGTCGGCATGCGCGTCGAAGTGGATCATCGAGATCCGCCCCTGGCCGAGCGCGTCGGCCACGCCGCTGGCGGACGCGAAGGTGATCGAGTGGTCGCCGCCCAGAACCACTGGCACGGCCCCCGATCGAGCGACAGTCGCCACCGCGTGGCGCAGCGCGGCAAGGGCTCGCTCGATCTCGCCCGGAGGCATCTCGACGTCACCCGAGTCGACGACCGACAGGTCGCGCAGCCCGTCGGAGCGCAGGGCCAGGTGTGGGCGCGAGCCGTCGTGCGGTAGGTAGTCGGTGGCCCGGATCGCCTGCGGACCGAACCGGGTCCCCGCACGGTGCGAGGTGCCGCCGTCGAACGGCGCGCCGACCACGACGACGTCGGCGTCGGAGTACGTCGCGGGATCGTCGAGGTCTGCGCGGGGCACACCGAGGAACGTGATGTCCGGGCCGAACTGCGATCCGTACCGCGTCACAGGCCGATTCCCACGTACTTCGTCTCCAGGTACTCGTCGATGCCCTCGGCGCCGCCCTCCCGTCCGAAACCGCTGTGCTTGACCCCACCGAAGGGCGCGGCCGGGTTCGAGACGACCCCGACGTTGAGCCCGACCATGCCCGACTCGAGGCGCTCGACGACCCGCAGCGCACGGTTCAGGTCGCGGGTGAAAACGTAGGCCACCAGCCCGAACTCGGTGTCGTTGGCGGCCGCGATCGCCTCGTCGTCCGTCGTGAACGAGACCACGGGCGCCACCGGCCCGAAGACCTCCTCGGAGAGGATGCGCGCCTCGGGAGTGACGCCGGCGAGCACGGTCGGAGGGTAGAAGTACCCCGGTCCGTCGGACGCCGACCCGCCGCAGACGACGCGGGCGCCGCGGTCGCGGGCGTCGATGACGAGGTCGCGCACCTTGTCTCGGGTCGCGGCGTCGACGAGCGGGCCCACCTCCGTGCCCTCCTCGCTCCCCCGTCCGACCTTCAATGAGCCCATCCGCTCGGCCAGTCGGGCTGTGAAGTCGTCAGAGACGCTCTCGTGCACCAGGAACCGGTTCGCCGCGGTGCACGCCTCGCCCGTGTTGCGCATCTTGGCGAGCATGGCGCCGTCGACCGCGGCATCGAGGTCGGCGTCACCGAACACCACGAAGGGTGCGTTGCCGCCGAGCTCCATCGACACCCGCAGCAGCTGCTCGGCCGACTGCTCGACGAGCCGACGCCCGATCTCGGTCGACCCCGTGAACGACAGCTTGCGCAGCCGCGGGTCGCGGACCAACGGCTCGATCACGTCGCCAGTGCGCGATGTCGTGATGACGTTGAGCACACCACCGGGCAGCCCCACCTCGGTGAGAAGCGCAGCCAGGGCGAGCATCGAGAGCGGCGTGGCCGACGCGGGCTTGACGACCATGGTGCAGCCGGCCGCGATCGCCGGACCGATCTTGCGGGTGCCCATCGCCATCGGGAAGTTCCAGGGCGTGATGAAGAGGCACGGACCGACTGGCTGACGCATCGTCAGCAAGCGCGTCGCTCCGTTCGGCGCCACCGACCAGCGCCCCGAGATCCGCACCGACTCCTCGCTGAACCAGCGGAAGAACTCTGCGGCGTAGGTGATCTCGGCTTTCGACTCGGCGACGGGCTTGCCCATCTCGAGAGTCATCAGCAGGGCCAGGTCGTCGATCCGCTCGGTGATCAGCTCGAAAGCCGCTCGAAGGATCTCGCCACGGTCGCGGGGTGGCGTGGCGGCCCACTCGGCCTGCGCGTCAACGGCTGCATCGAGCGCGGCACGGCCGTCGGCGACATCGGCATCGGCGACGGACGTGATCACCTCGCCGGTCGAGGGGTCCTCGACGTCGATCCGTCGGTCTCCGGTGCCGCGCCAGCTGCCACCGATGAAGAGGTCGGTAGGCGCCGCCTGCACTGCCTTCGCCTCACGCTCGTTCAGGGTCATCGCTCCTCCTTGGGCGTGCGCTCCTCCATCTCCCACGGGGAACCGTAGCCCTTGGACAGCAGGTCGAGGAACGGCATCGCATCGAACGCTTCGGGGCCCAGAACGCCTGTGCCCGACCATGTACCGGAAGCGAGCAGCTCGAGCGCGACGACCGGGTTCACCGCGGTCTGCCACACGACGCACTGCGAGCCGTACTCCTTCATCGACCACGCGTTGTCGACCGCGTGGTACAGGTACACCTCGCGACGGCTGCCGTCCTTGCCGGTGCCGGTGACCCAGAGCCCCGCACAGGTCGTGCCGCTCATGCGGTCGCCGATCGTGGAGGGGTCGGGCAGGCACGCAGCAACGAGGTCACGAGGCGACACCTCGACCCGTCCCGCCGACGAGGGCACCGACACCGGCGTCGTGCGGTCGAGCCCGAGGGCGTTGAGGGTTCGCAGCACCGAGATGAACTCGTCGCCGAGGCCGTACTTGAAGGTGACCCGCTTGGCCTTGACCCAGCGGGGCATCAGCAGCACCTCCTCGTGCTCGACGTTGACGCACTCCACCGGCCCGATCCCCGCGGGGAAGTCGAACACCTCGGGCTCGCTGAACGGCGCCGTCGTGAACCACCCCCGGTCCGCCTCCCACACGACCGGCGGGTTCAGGCACTCCTCGATCGTGGTCCAGATCGAGAACGAGGGCGCGAACGCGGGCTCGCCGTCGGCGCCGGCGACGACCAGGTTCGCCCCGTCGCGCGTTCCGAGCTCGTCGATCTCCGAGAACAAGTGGTCGGACGCGTACCGCGCGAACACGTCCGAGAGCCCGGGCTCGACGCCGATGCCCACGAGCGCTAGCCGGCCCGACTCCTCCCACTCCCCAGCAGCGGCGAACTGCTCGTCGCCGAGCTTCGTGCCAGGCAGCTCGTGCGGCTGGTCGGGGTGCGGGGTCGAGAGCGACATCGCCATGTCGAGATAGTCGGCACCCGCCGCGAGGGCACCTCGGAACAGCCCCATCACGAAGCGCGGGTCGACGGCGTTCATCACGTGGGTGATGCCGTGCTCGCGCGCCAGTGCCGCCACCGCACCGGGATCGGAGGCATCGACGCGCGCAGCCACGAACCGGGTCTCGCCCGGGTGCCGCGCGACCACCTGCTCGACCGAGCGCCGCGCCCGAGCCTCGTCGTAGTCGGCCACCACGCATGCCTCGAAGAAGTCGCGCCGCGCCGCGATCCGCACGAAGGCGTCCCCCACTCCGCCGGACCCGACCAGGAGTATCCGCATGACATCGGAATCTAGCGCCGAAACCGGTCTCGGCAACAGATCCGTGAAGGTTGTTGTCCATCGACTGCGGAATCAGTAGTTTCGACGCAGCACGTAGACACACGTGCCGCCGGCGCGACGGGACGAGGCAGGGTGGCCACGCGATGACCAGTACAGACCAGGTCGAGACCAGCAGCAAGGGCCTTCAGGCCGGCGCCCTCGGTCTGTGGGGCAACGTCGTGATCGGACTCGCCTCCACCGCGCCGGCGTACAGCCTCGCCGCGACCCTTGGGTACGTCGTGGTAGCGGTCGGCACCAAGGCGCCCGCCATGTTCATCCTCGCCTTCATCCCGATGCTGCTGACCGCGGTGGCGTACCGCGAGCTCAACAGCGCCGCCCCAGACTGCGGCACGACCTTCACCTGGGGCACGAAGGCCTTCGGGCCCTGGGTCGGCTGGATGGGCGGCTGGGGAGTCGCCGTGTCGGCGATCATCGTGCTGGCGAACGTCGCCGAGATCGCGGCGATCTACATGCTGCGGCTCTTCGGGCTCGACTCGGCCGCCGAGTCGTTGCCCGTGCGCGTGCTGCTCGGCGTTGTCTTCATCGTGGCGATGTCGTACGTCGCCTACCGCGGCATCCTCATCTCCGAGCGGATGCAGATGGTCCTGGTCGTCATCCAGTTCGCCGTCCTGGTCGCGCTGAGTGTCGGCGCACTCTGGCTCGTGTACTCGAACGGTGCCGGCGACCAGGCGGTGACCCCGAGCCTCGACTGGTTCAGCCCGGCCGGCGTGAGCTCGTCAAACGCCGCGGCCGCGATCATCCTGTGCCTGTTCATCTACTGGGGCTGGGACTCGTGTCTCGCCGTGACGGAGGAGACGAAGGACGCCGACTCGATCCCGGGCAAGGCAGCCGTCGTCTCGACGGTCATCCTGCTGGCCACCTACCTGCTGGTTGCCGTTGCGGTGCAGGCGTTCTCGGGCTTCGGCGACACGGGCATCGGGCTAGCCAACGAGGAGAACGTCGACGACGTCCTCACCGTCCTCGGTGAGCCGGTGGCCGGGGCTTTCATGGGCGGAGCGCTGCTCCTGACGGTGGCGGTGTCGGCGGCCGCGTCCACGCAGTCGACGATCCTCCCGACCGCCCGAGGCACGCTGGCCATGGCGGTCTACGGAGCACTGCCGAAAAAGTTCGCCACCGTCCACCCGCGCTTCCACACGCCGTCGTTCAGCACCTCGGTGATGGGCGCCACGGCGATCTTCTTCTACCTGGTGCTGTCGTTCGTCAGCCAGAACGCGCTGGCCGACTCGATCGCCTCGCTGGGCCTCGCCGTGGCGTTCTACTACGGCATCACGGCGTTCGCCTGCGTCTGGTTCTTCCGGCGCACCCTCACCAGGAGCGCGCGAAACCTGTTCCTGCGGGGCATCCTGCCCTTCCTCGGGGGGCTCGGCATGACGTGGGCGTTCGTGGTCAGCGCGCGCGACATGACCGACCCCGAGTACGGCTACACGACGTTCGGCTCCCTCGGTGGCGTCTTCGTCATCGGCGTCGGGATGCTCGCGCTCGGGGTGCCGCTGATGTTGGCCTGTGCGTTCAAGTTGAGGGCGTTCTTCCGCGGAGAGACGCTGAACGCCGACACGCCGATCCTCGTGCCGGACACCGGAAAGCCCCCGCGCGGAGGCCTTTAGCCAGCCGCCGGCCAGTCGCTCCGTCAGTCGATGGCGATCATCACGTGCTTGATGCGCGTGTAGTCCTCCAGCCCGTACATGGACAGGTCCTTGCCGTAGCCGGAGTGCTTGAAGCCACCGTGCGGCATCTCCGCGACCAGCGGGATGTGCGTGTTCACCCAGACGCAGCCGAAGTCGAGGCCACGGGTCATCCGCATGGCGCGTCCGAGGTCGCGCGTCCAGACGCTCGACGCGAGCCCGTACCGCACGCCGTTCGCCCACCTCAGCGCCTCGTCCTCGTCCGAGAAGCGCTGCACGGTGATGACCGGTCCGAAGACCTCGTCCTGCACCAGCTCGTCGTCCTGCAGCAGGCCCGAGACCACGGACGGCCGCAGGTAGAACCCGCCGCCGAGCTCGGAGACCCGGTCGCCTCCCACCTCGACCCGCGCGTGCGCCGGCACGCGGTCGAGGAAGCCGGTCACCCGGTCGAGCTGGCCCTGACTGTTGACGGGGCCGAGGGCCGCGTCGTCGTCGTCCGGCAGTCCGACCTTGGCCGCCCTAGCCTGCTCGGTCAGTGCCACGACGAAGTCGTCGTGCACGCGGGGCCCGGCCAGCACCCGCGTGGCCGCGGTGCAGTCCTGACCCGCGTTGAAGTAGCCGGCGCCGGCGATCCCCTCCGCGGCGGCCTCCACGTCCGCGTCGTCGAAGACGATCACCGGGGCCTTGCCGCCCAGCTCGAGGTGTACCCGCTTGAGGCCCGTGGCGGCGGCGCCCGCCACCTCCATGCCGGCCCGCTCGGAGCCAGTGATCGACACCATGTCGGCCCGGCCGTGCGAGACGACGGCGCGCCCGGTGTCGCGGTCGCCCGTGACCACGTTCAGCACCCCAGGTGGCAGGAACTCGGATGCGATCTCGGCCAGCAGCAGCGTGGTCTCGGGCGTGGTGTCGGACGGCTTGATCACGACCGTGTTCCCCGCGGCGACCGCCGGCACGAACTTCCAGGCCGCCATCATCATCGGGTAGTTCCAGGGGGTCACCTGGCCGATCACGCCGACCGGCTCACGGCGCACGTACGACGTGTGGCCCGCCAGGTACTCACCGGCCGACTTGCCCTCCAGCACACGCGCAGCACCCGCGAAGAACCGGATCTGGTCGACCATCGGCGGGATCTCCTCGGACGCGGTCAGCGCGTGCGGCTTGCCCGTGTTGGACGCCTCGAGCTCGATCAGCTCGCGTGCCCGACCCTCGATGGCGTCGGCGAAGCGCAGCAGCGCGCGCTGTCGCTCCGACGGAGTCGTCCTGCTCCAGCCGGCGAAAGCCCGGTCGGCGGCCTCGTACGCGGCGTCCACGTCCTGCTGGCTCGACCTCGGCGCGGAGGCCACCACCTTGCCGCTCGAAGGGTCGACGACCTCCAATCGGTCATCTGTGAGCGGTTCCGCGTACTCCCCCGCCACGAAGTTGCGCAGCTGCCTGACCGTCTCGCTCATTGCCTCCACCCTCCGTCGGGTACCCGCGGCGAGCGTACCCAGCGTGATCTCGCTGCGGTAGCCGGATCCGCAGCAATCTGGGGGAACGCATCACGAATCAGTGATCGACAAGTCAGTCAGCGACGGAATCGCTTGCCATCGGCCCACTCGGTTGTCAGGATCGGTCGCATGTCCTCCAGCCCCAGGGTCGCCGCGCTCGACGATGCGTCCAAGCGCATCATCGAGCAGCTGCAGGAGGACGGCCGCAGGGCGTACGCCACCATCGGTCGGGCCGTCGGGCTCTCCGAGGCCGCCGTGCGGCAGCGAGTCCAGCGGCTGGTCGAGTCGGGCGTCATCCAGATCGTGGCGGTCACAGACCCGGTCCAGGTCGGGTTCGCCCGGCAGGCCATGGTCGGCATCCACGCCGACGGCGACCCGTCCGAGATCGCCGACCGTCTCGCGGAGATCGACGAGGTCGACTACGTCGTCGTCACCGCGGGGTCGTTCGACGTCATCATCGAGGTGGTGTGCACCGGCGACGACCACCTGCTCGAGCTGATCGGCTCACGGATCCGGGCCGTACCAGGCATCCGCAGCACTGAGACCTTCGTCTACCTGAAGCTGCGAAAGCAGCTCTACAACTGGGGAACCCGATGACGCAGACTCCGACTCCGACTCCGACTCCGACTCCGACTCCGACTCCGACTCCGACTCCGACTCCGACTCCGACTCAGACTCAGACGCCGACCGGTGCCGAGCGCACCGACGCCGCACGCGACCACCTCTGGATGCACTTCAGCCGGCACTCCGTCTACGACAGCTCCCCGGTGCCGGTGATGGTGCGCGGCGAAGGTGCCCGGGTCTTCGACCAGCACGGCAAGAGCTACCTCGACGCCCTGTCGGGGCTCTTCGTCGTGCAGGTCGGCCACGGTCGCGTCGAGCTCGCGGAGGCGGCCGCTCGGCAGGCGTCGCAGCTCGCGTTCTTCCCGATCTGGTCGTACGCGCACCCCGCCGCGATCGACCTGGCGGAGCGGCTCGCCGCCTACGCCCCGGCCGACCTGAACCGCGTGTTCTTCACGACCGGCGGCGGTGAGGCTGTCGAGACGGCCTGGAAGCTGGCCAAGCAGTACTGGAAGCTGATGGGCAAGCACGGCAAGCACAAGGTCATCTCGCGGGCCGTCGCCTACCACGGAACGCCTCAGGGAGCCCTCTCCATCACCGGTATCCCGTCGCTCAAGGAGGCCTTCGAACCGTTGGTACCAGGGGCTTTCCGGGTGCCCAACACCAACGCGTACCGAGCCCCCGAGTACCTGCGCGACGACGAGAAGGCCTTCGGACGCTGGGCCGCCGACCGCATCGAGGAAGCTATCGAGTTCGAGGGCGCCGACACGGTCGCCGCCGTGTTCCTCGAGCCCGTGCAGAACGCCGGTGGGTGCTTCCCGCCGCCGCCGGGGTACTTCGAGCGGGTCCGCGAGATCTGCGACGCGCACGACGTGCTGCTCGTCAGCGACGAGGTGATCTGCGCGTTCGGGCGGATCGGAGACATGTTCGCCTGCAACGACTATGGCTACGTGCCGGACATGATCACGTGCGCCAAGGGCATGACGTCGGGCTACTCGCCGATCGGCGCGATGATCGCGTCCGACCGACTCTTCGAGCCGTTCTCGAAGGGCACCACCAGCTTCGCCCACGGCTACACGTTCGGTGGCCACCCCGTCTCGGCCGCGGTGGCGATGGCCAACCTCGACATCTTCGAGCGCGAGGGCCTGAACCAGCACGTGCACGAGACGGCCCCCGCCTTCAGAGCGACTCTCGAGAAGCTGCTCGACCTGCCGATCGTCGGCGACGTGCGGGGCGACGGCTTCTTCTACGGGATCGAGATGGTGAAGGACAAGGCCACCCGTGAGACCTTCGACGACGACGAGAGCGAGCGGCTGCTGCGGGGGTTCCTCTCCAAGGCGCTGTTCGAGGCGGGTCTGTACTGCCGCGCCGACGACCGCGGAGACCCCGTCGTGCAGCTCGCGCCACCGCTGATCTGCGGCCAGGCCGAGTTCGACGAGATGGAATCCGTGCTCCGCTCGGTACTCAGCGAGGCCTGGAAGCGCCTGTGACCGTAGGCGATCGCGCGTCGTCGCGGTCGCTGTGGGAAGCCAACCTCTCCCCGGATCTCCGTCGGCTGCGGCCGAGGCTGCAGGGCGACACGGACGTCGACGCCTGCATCGTCGGCGGTGGCCTGACGGGCCTGTGGACGGCGTACCACCTGCTGTCCCTGGACCCTTTCCGGCGCGTGCTCGTGGTCGAGGCCGGCCGGGTCGGGTTCGGCGCGAGCGGCTGCAACGGGGGCTGGTGCTCCGGGATGTTCCCTGTCTCGACCGCCGCCCTGGTGCAACGTCACGGACACTCGGCGGCGATCGAGATGCGAAAGGCCTCGATCGGCACCGTCGTGCTGGCGCGCGGCACAAGGTCGCCGAGGCTGGCCGGTGGGGTGTCGACCGGGTCGAGCTGCTCGACGCCGACGGCGCGGCCGAGCACGTGCTGACTCAGGGGGTGCTCGGCGGCACCTACAACCCCGACTGCGCCCGGATGCACCCGACCAAGCTGGTGCACGGCCTCGCGGCGGCGGCGGAGCGGCGTGGGGCGGTCATCAACGAGCGGACGCGGGCGCTGCGGGTCGGCCGCCGATCTGTGGTGACCGACGGCGGCACCGTGCGGTGCGACCAGGTGGTGAGGGCGACGGAGGCCTACACCCCGCTGGTGCAAGGGGCCGAGGCGGGCGCTGGCCCCGGTCTACTCGCTGGTGCTGGCCACGTCGCCGTTGCCCGAGTGGGCTTGGGAGAGCATCGGTCTCGCGAACGGCCAGACCTTCTCCGACCACCGGCACCTCATCGTCTACGGGCAGCGCACGGCCGACGGCCGGCTGGTCTTCGGGGGACGTGGCGCGCCGTACCACTGGGGCTCGGCGATCTCGCCGCGCTTCGACCAGGACGCACGCGTGCACCTCGCGGTGGCCGGCGCTCTCGTCGAGCTGTTCCCGGTGCTCGCCGAGGTGCGAGGCGGCAGGGGGCGGCTGGCGGACGTGCCCGTCGACCACACGTGTGGCGGTCCGCTCGGCGTCCCGCGCGACTGGCACCCGAGCGTCGGGTACGACCGCGAGCAGGGCACGGCCTGGGCGGGCGGGTACGTCGGGCGCGGAGTGGCGCTGGCACAGCTGGCGGGGGCCACCCTGGCCGACCTGCTCACCGGCCAGGAGACCGAACGCACCGCCTTGCCGTGGGTGGGCCACCGGTCGCCGCTCTGGGAGCCAGAGCCCCTCCGCTGGCTCGGGATCAACGCCGGCCTGCGGGCGGCCTCGGCCGCCGACGCCCAGGAGCGCGTGCTCGGACGCTCGCCGCTCGGCGCGCTGGTGAGCCGGCTCACGGGCGGCTGACCGGGGCGAGCCGTGGGCCGGGCGCTCACTAGGCTTCGCCGCGTGACCAGTGACCGCGTGACCAGTGACCGCGTGACCAGTGACCGCGTGACCAGTGACCGCGTGACCAGTGACCGCGTGACCAGTGACCGCGTGACCAGTGACCGCGTGCCCAGTGACCCGTCCAGCAACGGGGCCTTCGACGACGTGCTGGCCGCCAACAAGTCCTTCGCGACCCACGTCTCGTTGCCCCAGCTCGAGGCACGGGCAGCCAAGGGCCTGGCGGTGCTCACGTGCATGGACTCCCGCATCGACCCCCTGGCGATGCTCGGCCTCGTGCCCGGCGACGCCAAGATCCTGCGCAACGCCGGTGCCCGCGTCACCGAGGACGTCCTGCGCACCCTCGTGCTCGCGTCGTACCTGCTGGGGGTCGACCGAGTGATGGTCGTCGCCCACACCGGATGCGCGATGGCAGGGAGCGCCGAGGAGGACATCCACGACGCGATCCACCAGGCCGGTGGCCCCGACACCAGGAGCATCGCGTTCCTCACCAGCCAGGACCAGGAGGCGAGCCTGAGGGCCGACGTGCAGCGCGTGCGCTCGTGGCCCTACCTCGTCAACGTCGCCGTGGGCGGGTTCGTCTACGACCTCGACTCGGGACGGCTCCGCCAGGTCTGCTGACCCCCGGCTGACTCCGGCCACCGCCTCTACTTCACGAGGCTCCGTGACACTTCACGAGGCTCGCGAGCCTCGTTAACGGTGAGTTCGCACCGTTAACGAGGGCAACGAAGAGAGAGCCGACCGACAGCTCGACCAACCGCCCAGCGGTGGCTGGCTCAGCCCGGACGGCGGTGCGCACGCCGCTGCCAGCACGGCGTGTGCCAGTGCCGGCGCTGCTCAAGGGCGGCGTCGTGGCCCAGCAGCCCGTCCGCCTGCCACGCCACGACATGCGGTGTGCCGGGCGGGATCTCCTGCGAGCAGCCCGGGCAGAGGTAGGCGCGCGTGGCGCCGGCGCCGGTGACACGCCGCACGACCCACTCGCCGTCCGGGTGCGTCTCGCTGCGCTGCAGGCCTGCCAGGGACGTCTCGAGGCTGTCCTGCTCCGGTTCGGGCGCTCCGTGGCGCACCGGCCGCGTCGAGCGAGAAGGGCGTCGTGGACGGTTGCTGCGCGGCACCACGGCAGTCTGCCGCTCAGCCGGCGCTGCCGGGGACCCGGGCCTCCACGAGGCGCTTCGCGACGGTCTCCGCCAGGTCCCTCCCGACCGAGGCCAGCTCGCGTGCGCCCGGGCCGGTGATCTCGACGCCGACCAGCAGGTCGCCGACCACGACCACCGTCTGGGTGCCCTCCACCGGCGCGCCGTCAGCCAGGACCCGTGTGAAGGCCGGGCCCGTCTGCGAGGTGAAGTCCGTGATCTCCCCCGGGTTGACCCAGCGGCACTTTCCGTCGTCCGTCCTGGCTTCGGTGAACGCCTTCTCCCCCTGCCCCAGCGAGTAGGCGGTGACATTCGTGTTGACACCGAGCTGTTCGCGGTTGCTGTTCTCCTCGGCCCACATGTCGCTCACGCCCGCAATGGGTTCCATCCGCTGCCGGCTCTCGTTGCAGCCCTGCCCCATCACGACGGGAGTCAGCCGGTAGGCCATGGCATCGAGCTGCACCATCGGCACCGGCAGGTCGGCCGCGGTCGGCAACACCTCGAGCGGGATCTCGACGGCGTTCTCGTCGGGCTCCAGGGTCGACGGGTCGACCTCGGGGGCGGGCGGCGCTTGCTCGGTCTCGATCGGGGTCGGGTCGGGGACGAGCGACACGGACGGGGCATCGGGCAGGGAGGCGGCGACGCGCACACCCTCGTTGCCCTGCTGCTGCCCGCTCCACACCGCGGCTCCGACCGGGACGGCGAACGCGACCAGCAGCGCCGCTCCGGCCGCCACGCGCCGACGGCGGCGCACCCGTACAGCCCCTGCCCGGGCCCCGTCGATCAGGGTGAGGACGTCGACGTGACCGGAGAGTCCGTCGCCGAGAGCCGAGTGGAGCCGTGCCTCCACATCACGCTCGTCCATCGGCTCCACGCTCCCTCGGCCCCACAGCAGGGACGCAGCCGACCCCGCTCCGCGTTGCACGGTGTGGTCGCCGACCGAGGGGATGCCGCCAACCGGGAGACGGCAGGCAGGTCATCTCTCGGGCCCGACAGCGCCGGCCTCGTCGAGGCGGAGGGCGACCGCCTCGGCGACATCCGCTGACCCCTCCTGCAGATCCTCGGTGCCGTCCGGTCCCACGAGCTCGACGCCGACGAGCAGGTCACCTGTCCGCAGCAGCGAGGCGGAGAAGTCCAGGCCCTGGTACTCGCGGCTGCGCTGCAGCCCCTCCTGACCATGGGACGGGTGCCACGTGACCACCTCGCCCTCGTCCTGGAACCGGCAGCGCCCGGTGTCCTGCTGGACCTCGTCGAAGGCCAGTGCGCTCTCCCCCGGTGCCCACCGAGTGACCGACACGCTGACCGACTGCTGGTCGGGGCTGTCACCCTCCTCGGCCCACGACTCGGTCTGCCCGTCGAACGGCGCGAGGCCGGGCCGGTTCTCGTTGCAGACCTGGCCCGGCAACGACGGGATCTTCGCCGTCGTCATGCTGAACTCGAGCTCCATCGGCACCGGCAGGTCCTCCGGCTCGACCAACGGAGCGGGGATGGAACCCGGACCGGCGGTCAGCAGGGACCCATCCTGACCGGTGGGCGTCGTCGGCTCCTCGGCACCAGCGCCGCCGGTCGGGCCGGTGGCGCCGGAGGCTGCTGAGCTGGGTTCGCTACCCGGTCGAAGGGGGTCGTCGGACGCGGTCGCCTGCGGCTCGTCCGACTGCGTTCCGCCCGGCTGCGGCTGGTGATCGCCTTCGCGCAGGAGCACGTCGCCCGCGTCGGCTGTCACGGAGCCCACGTCGCGCTGCATCCCCTGGGCGGCGATCACGCCGGCCGGCACCAGCAGCACCGCTGCTGCGGCGACGACCAGTGCTGCTCGGCGCCGCCGTCGACGGGTCTTCGCTCCCTGCCGGGCGCCCTCCAGCAGCGACCCTTCGTCAACGGCGGTGCCGTCGAGCCGGGCGTGCAGCGCGAGGCCCAGCAGCGACCCGAGCTCGGTCGGCTCGAACCCGGGGTCGCGAGGCACGGCGTCCCCGTCCCCCGAACCCGGCGCCTGACGGTCAGCCACTGTCGCCACCCGCCAACATCGACCGCAGCGACGCGAGGCCGCGGTGGGCGTTGCTGCGCACCGTGACCGCCGAGCAGCCCATCAGGTCAGCGATCTGGGCGTCGGGCAGGCCCTCGTAGTGGCGTAGGACCAACACCGTCCGCTGCTTGACCGGGAGGCGGCGGAGCAGTGCCAGCATCCGGTCGGTCTCGGCATGCTCGCCCGCCCGGTCGGTGGTCGAGGCGTCAGGCAGCCACTCGTTCTCCGTCGGGCGCTCCCGGCGTGCGGCGCGACGCCAGAACGAGGTGGACGCGTTCACGACCATGCGGCGCACGTAGGCGTCGGGGTCGTCGGCGCGCTCGATGCGGGACCACGAGACCCAGATCTTCGCCAGCACGTCCTGCACCACGTCTTCGGCGTGGTGCGGATCCTTGAGGAGGCCCCGCGCCAGGCGAACCAGCGCCGGACCACGGGAGGCGATGAACTCCTCGACCGTGCCTGTCCGCGAGTCCTGGCGCTGGTTCACCACCGCTGCGGATCTCCCCCGGTCAGGACGCGTCACGTACATCCGCGGTGCCCGTCGCCCCGTCAGGGCGTCGACGGGCACCGCCGACCCCGGATCCGCCAGCGCTATCCCCACACGTTCACGACGCACCCGGGCGGCCCGGCGTTGCACACCAGGCAGACCCACCGTATCGGGCAGGCCCGTGAGACGAGACCGGTGGTCCGGTGCTGGCTCAGGTGTGGGTGCGGAACCCACGGCCGGACTTGCGTCCCAGGTAGCCGGCGGTGACGAGCTGCTCGAGCAGCGGCGCGGGCGCGTAGCCGCGCTCGCGGAACTCCAGGTACAGCTCACGCTCGATCGCCAGCGACACGTCGAGGCCGACGGTGTCGAGCAGCTCGAAGGGACCCATCGGGTAGCCGCATCCGGTCTTCATCGCGGTGTCGATGTCGTCGGCGCCGGCGTAGTGGGCCTCGAGCATCTTGACCGCGTCGTTGAGGTACGGGAACAGCAGGGCGTTCACGATGAACCCGGACCGGTCCGCACACTTCACGGGGTGCTTGCCGAGCTTGCGGCAGAGGTCGACCACGGTGTCGACGACGTCGTCCGCCGTGGAGACCGTGCGGACCACCTCGACCAGCTTCATCACCGGGGCCGGGTTGAAGAAGTGCATGCCGATGACGTCGCGCGGACGCTCGGTCGCGACCGCGCACTCGACGACGGGCAGGGACGACGTCGTGGTCGCCAGGATCGCGCCCGGCTTGCAGATGTCGTCGAGGTTGGAGAACAGGGTGTGCTTGACGTCGAGGTCCTCGACGACGGCCTCGACCACCAGGTCGGCGTCGGCCAGGTCGTCGAGTGACGTCGTCGCCGTGACGCGGGAGCGCGCAGCATCGGCGTCGGCAGCCTCGAGCTTGCCTCGTCCGACCGCCTTGTCGAGGCTCTTCGCGATGCGCGCCTGCACCGCCGCGACCTTCTCGGCGCTGCGAGCCACCACGACCACGTCGTAGCCGGCCTTCGCGAACACCTCGACGATGCCGGTCGCCATCGTGCCGGAGCCCACCACACCGACCGTCGAGATCGAGCGCAGCGGCTCGCCGGAGCTCGGGCCCTCGTCCGGGGTCGCCGCGTCCGGCACCACCTGCGACGAGCCGGGCTCGGCGTACGTGTAGAAGCCGCGCCCGCTCTTGCGGCCCTTGAGGCCGGCCGTCACCAGCTGCTTCAGGATCGGCGTCGGGGCGTGCAGGCGCTCGCGTCCCTGCTTGTACATCGTGTCGAGGATCTCGTAGGCGGTGTCGAGGCCGATCAGGTCCATCAGGGCGAGCGGACCCATCGGCAGGCCGCAGCCGAGAGTCATTGCCGCGTCGATGTCTTCGCGGGTCGCGTAGCGCGACTCGTACATCGAGACAGCGTGGTTGAGGTAGCCGAACAGCAGCGCGTTGGCGATGAAGCCGGCCTTGTCACCGACGACGACGGGCATCTTGCCGATGCGTGCGGCGAGCGTCTTCACGTCGTCGACGACGTCGTCCTCGGTGACCACCGTGCGGATCACCTCGACGAACTTGAGCACCGGCGCCGGGTTGAAGAAGTGCATGCCGACGACGCGCCGCGGGTTGTGGGTCGCGACGGAGATCTCGGTGACCGACAGGCTGGACGTGTTCGTGGCCAGCACGGCGTCGGGCTTCACGATGCCGTCGAGAGCCGCGAAGATCTCCCGCTTGAGGTCGAGGTGCTCGGGTACGGCCTCCACGACGAGCTCGCAGTCGGCGAAGTCGGCCATGTCGGTGGTGAAGGTGACGAGGCCGAGCAGCTCTGCATGCGCCTCGTCGGTGAGCTTGCCGCGCTTGACCGCCCGCGCCGTCGACTGCTCCAGGTGCGCTCGTCCGCGGTCGAGGCCGTCGGCGTCGGGCTCGAACGCCACCACCTGCAGCCCGTTGCGGGCGAAGACCTCGGCGATGCCGGCCCCCATCGTGCCCAGACCGACCACACCGACCCTGGCGAACTCGCGCGCCATCACGTCTCCTCGCTGCTGCTCTGCTGTGGGAGGCGCCGCGACACGCACGACGGGCGCCTCGCCCTGACCTGCCCGCATCCTCGCAGAGCCCCCACCGCACCAACAGCCACCGGGAACGTCGCGGTGGTCACACGTGGTTCTGCTTGGCCAGGTGCTGCGTGGGTACGGTGAGTGGGTCATGAGCTCTCCCCGTCCGAGCACCCGACGTCGCTGGCCCGTGGTCGTCGCAGTCGTGGCCGTCGTCGTGGCGGTGCCGCTGGTCGCGGGCGGCATCTTCGTCTGGTCCTTCTCCGGCGGCTGGGACGGGATCCGCCCGGCTGCGCAGCCCACCGACGACGATGTCGTCAGCGCACGGACGGGCTCGGCCGATCGCACTCGTTCGCTGCACGCCGACTCCGTGGACCAGGTGCTCAGCGCCTCGGACGGCACGGTGCTCGCCACCACCGACGTCGATATGTGCCGCGAGGGGATGAACGACTGGAAGAACCACGACGGCTACACCCTGAGCTGCTCGCGCACCGCGGCGACGGCGATCCAGCTGCCCCGGCAGGCGGCGTTCGACGATGTCGTCCGCGCCGTCGAGGAGGCGGTGCTCGCACAGGGTTGGGAGCCCGCGTCCACGCCCGGGCCGAACGACGAAGCGCAGGAGGCCGTCCTCCGCTTCGGCGAGGACGCGCCCGACAGCTCTCTTCGGGTCGGCATCAGCGCCCTCGGCTACTCCCCGATCGTGCTACCGGACCCCGTCTTCGCTGACTGGTCCGACGGCAGCGGCGAGGTGGCGGACGTCAATGCCGCGTTCGAAGCCGGCACGGGAGTCCGCATTCTCGTGGTCAACGAGGTCACGTACTTTGAGGACTGACCGGCCTGCCGGCAGGCCACGGACGAGGAGGTGGCTGTGAGCGTCGAGTTCCTGCTGACGACCCTGGTCGTGGTGGCGACGCCGGGAACCGGAGTGCTCTACACGCTGGCGGCAGGCCTGTCACGGGGCGCACGAGCCAGCGTGATCGCGGCGGTCGGGTGCACCGTCGGCATCGTCCCCCACATGGTGGCTGCCATCACCGGGCTCGCGGCGCTCTTGCACGCCAGCGCGACCGCATTCCAGGTGCTGAAGTTCCTCGGCGTGGCCTACCTGCTGTACATGGCGTGGAACACGTTGCGCGACAAGGACGCTCTCACCGTGGCGGACGACGATGTCGCCCCTCGTTCGGCGATCAAGGTGATCACGTCCGGGATCCTGATCAACCTGCTGAACCCGAAGCTCACGATCTTCTTCTTCGCCTTCCTGCCCCAGTTCGTGAGCACCGGTCAGCCGAACGCCCTGCTTCAGATGGTGTTGCTCAGCGGGGTGTTCATGCTGGCCACGTTCGTGATCTTCGCGGTGTACGGGGTGTTCGCCGCGGCGGTGCGCCACCGCGTCATCACGCGTCCTCGGGTGATGGCGTGGATCCGTCGCGTGTTCGCGGGCTCGTTCGTCGCGCTCGCCGGTCGGCTCGCCGTCACGACTCGCTGAGTGCTCGTACTGGCATCCGTCTGACTCCTCAGCGAATCGGCGTGGGCATCGCCGCCGCTCGGACGTCAAGCTTGGTCTTCAGTGTCGGCACAGGCCTCGGGCCAGCCGTGGATGAGGGGTCGCATCGCGCGGGTGTAGGTGCGTCCGGTGGGGCTGGTCCAGATGAAGGTGCCCGGGGTGGGTTGCGAAAGTGCCCAGCCGGCGTGGGTTTTCGCGTTGTGGATGCGTTCGCAGGTGCTGCCGAGGTTGGTGTGGCTGGTAGTGCCGGGCTGGCCGTCGGGGCCGGGCTCGGTGTAGTTGATGGTGTGGTCGGCCTCGGTGCCGGTGGCCGGATGGTGGCAGGCGGGTCCGATGCAGGTGGCGTCGCGGCAGTGGGTGTGCCGGCGCAGCCCTGTGGGGGTCCGGTAGGTGTCGGTGCCGTAGTCGAGTCGTGCCGGGGTGACCGGGTCGGTCTGCAGCCGCGCGAGCCGTGGGTCGGGCGGGATCGGTTCCAGCGCAGCGCCGTCAGAACCATCTGGACCCGGTAGCTGAGGTAGCTGAGGTGGCTCGGGTCGCTCGGGTGGTGTGGGTGGGGGCAGGGTGCGGGGGTCGACGTGTTGCAGGGTGCCGGTGACCGGGTTGGCGATGAGTCGTCGCCAGGGCTGGCGGGTGGCCAGGGTGCGGGCGGTGTCGGGGTCGATGGGTCCGACGCCGGGGATCGACGCGGGCAGGTCCCGGGCGCCGGTGAGGGTGTCGGCGGCGACCACGACCTGGACCTCGACGTGGCGGGACAGCTCCGCCGGGCTCGGCACCGCCGTCACGCCGCCCTCGGTGGTGAGTTCGTGACCGGTCAGGGTGGCGGTGAGCAGGTCGGCGCGCAGCTGACCCACGGTCCGCTCATCGCCGCGGTCCTTGGCGGTGCGGCGTGCGGTGCGGGCGGCGCCGTTGAGGGCGAGCCAGGCGGCGTGGGCCTGGTCGGTGGGCAGGTCCGCGACCAGCCGCCGGCACCCGGCCAGTGGTGAGGTGCGCAGTTGGACGTCCCGCTCGGACACGCCGTGCTCGGCCATGTCGCCGGCGTGGGTGGGGTCGAGCCGGACCGCTTCGGCGGCCAGGGCGGCGTCGAGTTGTTGGCGGGTCCGCCGCGGCGCCCACCGCACCGCCGCCGCCTCCAACGCCCGCCGTGGACCTGGTGGCAGGTGCCGGGCGTGCGAATCCAGGGCCCGCAGCTGGGATGGGTCCATCCGCCCGTCCGCCAGCGCGTCCATCGCCGCCGGCAGGTCCTCACACCGGCGCACCAGCGACACCAGCGCCGACGCCGCCCGCGGCGCCATCCCCAACGCCGGCGCCAGCTCGTCCGCGGTCCGCCGGACCGGGCACGTCCGCCCCGGACCGGCGTAGGCATCTGCCCCCACCTCGGGGTTGAGGGCTCGGTCCAGCTCAGCGATGGCGACGAACTGGCCCGCGGTGGCCAGACACGCCACCCTCTTCCACGCCGCCGTCACCTCGACCCACTCCCGCCCGGTCAGGTCCGTGCGCGCCGTCAACGCCATCAACGCGGTCACCAGCTCCGGACCCGGCGCAGCCGACACCGCCGAGGCCACGAACCCGCGCAGCACCTTCGCCCCGACACCGGGCTCAGCGTCGTCGAGCGACTCGAGCGCTTCGACCGGGTGGGTTGCCATGACGACAACTCTCCCAGCCACCACCGACAGTCCCACCCTCATCCACAGCGCCGAGTCCGTATGCTGGACAACACTTTTCGAGCATTCCCGAGCAGGCGCTTCAACGTCCGGACACCCGCCTGTGAACCCGAGAACACGGAGAATCGCGAGTGAAGGCGGGTCAGGGCCTACCGACCCCATGTCGTCGATGAGCGCCCTCTAGCATCGGCGAGGACCTGAACCGTCCTGGCGGGTCCACCCACTCCTGAAGGGACAGGCGGCCTTGCGTCTCGTGATCGCGCGCTGCTCCGTGGACTACGTGGGCCGCCTGACTGCCCACCTGCCCCTTGCCACGCGGTTGCTGCTGGTCAAGGCCGACGGCAGCGTGCTCGTGCACTCGGACGGGGGGTCGTACAAGCCGCTGAACTGGATGAGTCCGCCCTGCTCGCTGACCGAGAGCGTCCCGACGGACGAGCAGACCGAGGCCGGCATGGTGGCGGTCTGGACGGTGCAGCACGCCAAGACCGACGACCGGCTGGTCGTGAGCCTCTACGACGTGCTGCACGACTCGGCGCACGAGCTCGGCGCCGACCCCGGGCTCGTCAAGGACGGGGTCGAGGCTCACCTCCAGCGCCTGCTGGCCGAGCAGATCGAGCTGCTCGGGTCCGGCCACACCCTGGTGCGCCGCGAGTACCCGACCGCGATCGGGCCGGTCGACATCCTGGCCCGCGACCCGGGCGGCGTGGCCGTGGCCGTCGAGATCAAGAGGCGCGGTGAGATAGACGGTGTCGAGCAGCTGACCCGCTATCTCGAGCTGCTCAACCGCGACCCACTGCTGGCGCCGGTGCGCGGAGTGTTCGCGGCGCAGGAGATCAAGCCTCAGGCGCGCGTGCTCGCGAACGACCGCGGCATCGACTGCCTCGTGCTCGACTACGACGCCTTGCGCGGAGTGGACGACAGCGGGTCACGGCTGTTCTGAGCTCGCTCGCCCTTCTGGATCTCGTCCGCAAGAGCGATGTCGACCATGGTCGCGTCGCCTACCGTCAACTCTTGTGCAGCACCTGCTGACGAGACGCAACGACGAGTCGACCGGGCGATGGCCGTCAGTTCCGCCCGCGCTCGACATCGTGCTTGCTGGCGCCTTCGTCGTGCTGACGCTCAGCGAGGTGCTCTTCAGCCCAGGGGTCCGCTCTCCCGCAGTCCACCTACTCGTGGCCGGGATAGCGCTGGCGGCGCTCGCGTGGCGGCGGCAGTACCCTCTGACGGTCGCGGCGCTGGTCATCGTCGCCACGGTCGTCACCAACCCGCGCGACGAGTTCTCGACCCTCCTCGCACTCGTTCTGGTCTCCTACACGGTGGGGTCGGAGACCGACCGTCCACGCAGTCACGTCGGGCTCGCGATCCTGCTGGTGCCCTTCATGGCCGGGATGGTCGCCGAGGGGCTGGAACCCAGCGACGTCGCCGCCGCCTTGGTGTTCCTTGTCGGGCCATGGGTCGTCGGAACGGCTCTGCGGCAACGCACGATCCGCGCCCGTGACGCGATCGCGCGCGCCGACCGCCTGGAGCGCGAGCAGGAGGCGCAGGCCGCGGCAGCAGTCGCCCGGGAACGCACCCGGATCGCCCGGGAGCTCCATGACATCGTGTCGCACTCCCTCAGCGTCGTGACGATCCAGACCCAGGCCGTGCGCCGCCGCCTCGGTCCTGAGCAGTCAGCCGAGGCGTCCGACCTGGCCGCGGTCGAAGCGACGGCGCGCGACGCGCTGGCGGAGATGCGACGGCTCTTCGGCGTCCTGCGCAATGACGGCGAGATCGCTTCTCTTGCACCGCAACCGGGACTCGGCGAACTCGACCGCCTGCTCGCGCAGGTGCGAGCGTCCGGAATGTCTGTCGAGGTCGACGTCGACGGTGAGCCCTACGTCCTGCCTCCCGGCGTGGACCTAGCCGCGTACCGCATCGTCCAGCAAGGACTCACGAACGCGTTGCAGCACTCGACAGCCACCGGCGCAGCGGTCCGCCTGCGGTACGGCCCCCGTGCCCTGTCTGTCGAAGTCGAGGACGACGGCCATGGCATGGCTGAGCCCAGTGACGGCGGACACGGGCTGGTCGGGATCCGCGAGCGGGTCGCCCTCTACGGCGGCACCCTCGATCTGAGCCCTGGCCCGAAGGGCGGGGTTCGCCTGGTCGCCAGCCTGCCGGTCGTGGAGTCTCCATGACGAGCATCGTCATCGCCGACGACCAGGGCATGGTGCGCGCAGGACTGCGCTCCCTGCTTGACTCGGAGCATGACCTCGACGTGGTGGGCGAGGCGTCGAACGGCGAGGAGGCGCTGGAGGTCGTCAGGAGGCTGAGGCCCGACGTGACGCTGATGGACGTCCGGATGCCCGTCCTCGACGGGATCGCAGCCACGCGAACGCTCGTCGACGAAGGGACACTCACGAAGGTCCTGGTACTGACGACGTTTGACCTGGACGAGTACGTCTTCGAGGCCCTGCGAGCCGGTGCGTCCGGCTTCCTGCTGAAGGACGCGCCGGCCGAGGACCTGGCAGCCGCTGTGCGCGTCGTCGCCGCCGGTGACTCTCTCCTGGCGCCCGGGGTCACACGCCGAGTCGTCGACGCGTTCGTCAGGCGTCCCACTCCGGCGTCCAGACCCGACGACCCGCGGCTGTCCCGGCTCACGCGGCGGGAGGTAGAGGTGCTCGGGCTGCTCGCCCGCGGAATGTCCAACCTCGACATCGCCACCACGCTGTTCGTCTCCGAGGCCACGACCAAGACCCATGTCAGCAACGTGCTGGCCAAGCTGGGCCTGCGGGACCGGGTACAGGCAGTGATCTTCGCCTACGAGCAGGGTGTCGTCCGCGTGGGCGAGCCAGGCCCGGGCGAACTTCCTTCGCACGACTGAGCCACTTCTCGTTCCGGCGGCCGATCCGGTTGAGGTCCGCGGGAGCCACCGTGGAACAACACCCGTTCCAGAGGAGGAAGCCCCCATGACCATCGCCCGTACCGACGCCGCCCGTACCGAGCACGGCGGCACTGGCACGGCGCCCGTGCCTTCCGCTCCGGCAGACGTGCGCCCGACCGCACGTCGTGCCCTGGCCGCCCGGCGGTGGTTCCTCGTGGCGTCGCCCGTTCTCGCCGGTGCTCTTGCCGTCGTAGGCTCGGTCGCGGACCCTGCCGCCGGCATCTCCGGCCGCGAGCTGTACGAGCTCTACGCCGCGAATCCCGAACCGCTGCAGCTCAAGTCACTCGGCTTCCACTGGTCCTACGCGTTCTGGATCGCGCCGGCCCTCCTGCTCGCCGGCTACGTCGGCGGCCGGGGTGCCTGGCTCGCGAACGTCGCCGCGTTCCTCGGCTTCGCCGGCATCACGACGATGCCCGGCCTGCTGTTCGTCGACTTCTACGACTCGGCCATCGGGCAGCTCTACGGCGCTGACGGGGCGGAGGCGGTCGAGGGCCTGATGGGCTCGATGTGGGGAGTGCCGGCATTCGCGATCCCCGGGACCGCGGGATTCCTCCTCGCGCTGCCCCTGGCGGCACTGGCTGCATGGCGGGGCGGGGTGGTGCGGTGGTGGGCTCCGGTCGCTGTCGTCGGCGGCTACGCGGCCTTCATGTTCTCGAACGTGATGTGGTGGGGATGCCTCGTCACCGCCGTCTTCTTCTCAGTGTTCGCGGTTGCGGTGGAGCGGGGAACCCGAGCTCGCTGACGCGGCCGGGGGGCGAGTCACGTGTCCTGCGTGGGCGTCTCGGCGATGGCGCGCAACATCGCCTCCCTCCTGTTGCTGACTTGCAGCTTGGTGAGGATGGCGCTGACGTGGTTGCGCACCGTGATCGGTGAGATGAACAGAGTCCGGGCGATCTCCTGGTTGGAGCAACCGCGGGCCAAGTGCTCGAGCACCTCCGTCTCCCGCACCGAGAGGCCGGCGAGGGATGCGCCTCTTCGCCTCCCGGCCTCCGGTTCTGCGGTCGTGGGACGGCTCTCACCATGCGCGAGAAGGATTCTCGATGCGACGCCGGCACCGAGCACAGCGTGGCCATCAGCAACGGCGCGCAGGGCGCTGAGTACCTGCTCAGGGCCCGAGCCCTTGAGCAGGTACCCGAGGGCGCCGGCCTCGAGCGCCGCGAGGACGTTCGCGTCGTCGTCGTACATCGTGAGCATCAGAACCCGGGTCGCCGCGCCGCGATCGGCGAGGAGTCTGGTGGCGCGTAACCCGTCGAGGACCGGCATGCCGATATCCATCATCACGACGTCCGGTCGGTGCAGCTCCACCAGCTCGACGGCGGCCTGACCGTCCGCCGCCTCGCCCACGACGATCACGTCGGTTGCCTGTTCGAGCGTGAACCTCAGCCCCTCGCGGAACATGGGGTGGTCGTCTGCCAGCACCACAGACAGCCTCGTGGGCGTCATGGCCGAGCCACGGCCGCGTCGGGCGCCACCGGGAGCCGAACGCTGACGACGGTGCCCGTCGGGCCCGAGGCCACGGTGCAGCTGCCACCGACCTCCTCGGCGCGCTCGCGCATGGCGGCCAGGCCGATACCCGGCCGCAGGTCGGCGATCCCGTGGCCATCGTCCGTCACCCTGACGTCCAGGAACCCGTCGAGCATCGTGATCGTCAGGTCCACGCGGTGTCCGTCACTGTGGCGGGCGACGTTCGTGAGTGCCTCGCTGGAAATGCGGTACGCCGCCACCTCCGCCGCGGCGGGAAGCTTCAGGTCATCCGGGCCGACGACCCGTGCGTCGAGCCCGAGTCCCTCCCCGACCCGCCGCAGTGCCTCGACCAGGCCGAGCTGGTCCAACGCCACAGGACGGAGCTCCCGCGCCACCCGCCGGACCTGGGATGCGGCGTCACGAGCCGCGACCTCGAGCTTCGCCAGGCGGTCGCAGGCGGTCTCGGGATCGGACGCGACCAGGTTGCGCACCGTTCCGAGCTGCATGGCGAGCGCGGCGATCGTGGGCCCGAGGTCGTCGTGCAGGTCACGCCCGACCCTGCGGCGCTCCTCCTCGCGCGCCACGACCAGTCGTTGGCGGCTGGCCCGCAGCTCGTCGGCCAGCGTCACCGCCTGGAGGACGACACCACCGTGTCGGCCCAGCTCGCTCAGCAGGCGCTGGTCGTCTGCGTGCAGGGTGCGGCCGGTGCCGAGCCCCACCGTGAGGTGGCCCATCTCCGTCTCGCCAGCCACCAGCGGCACCTGCGTCGTGACGCCGGCCCCCTCTCGGTGGCCCCACTCGACGACCTCCCAGCCTGCCTCCACCGCGACCCAAACGGCCCGCAGCGAGTGTCCCGCCGTCACGGCGACCTGGGTCATGACGGCGTCGAGGCTCGTGGCGTCGTGGGCCCGATCGGCGAGCCGCCTCAAGGCCTTCGAGATATCACCGCGGTCGCCGTACATGAGGCGCCCGACTTGGCGCTGCAACACCCCTCGCAACGGCAAGAGCGCCAGTGCCATCACCGCTGCCACGAGACCCGCGCCGAGCGGCGGGAGCTCGTGCCCCAGCCGCGCGGCGGACGCCGACACGAGGACATACACAAGCCCGATGGCGAGCGTCAGCACCGTGTACACGACGCCGTGGTGTACGGCGAGCTCGATCTCGGGCAGGCGTCGGCTGAGGATCGACCCGGTCAGCAACACCGCCAGCACCGCGCTGCCGGCCACGTCGAGCACATCTGCGGCTGCGTGCCAGAACGCGTGTCCCAGTACGGACAACAGAACGAATGACGTACCTGCCAGCAGCACTCCAACGATGCGTGGGCGCTCGTCGCCGGTTGCCCGTCGCAACTTGATCGCGAAGGCAACCGGCACCAGCAGAAGAGGCACCTGCAAGAACCAGACGTCAAGCCCGTCCACCAGGTCTCCGACCCGCGCCGGGAGCGTCCCCATCGGGTTCGCCAGCCGGCCAGCGTCGGGCGGCCACTCGCTGTCGGGTCCCGCGGCGGGTCCACGTACGAGGCAGAACGCCGTCAGCACCAGCAACTGGACCGCGACCAGACTCCCGACCGCACTACGCCAGTGCCGCGTCGGCAGCCTCCCGTCCGGAAGCAGGAGCAGGAGCAACAGACCCAGCACCGCGATGACGGCGGAGAACCGGTCGGTGAACCAGACGGCCCACGCGTCGGTGGTCGTCACCGTGCCGTCCGCAGCGCTCGCCTGCACGCGCGCCTGCGCGAGGCTCACACCGACGAAGACCAGGGAGGCCGAGAGCAGCAGCCAGCCGACCGGGTTCCGTGGTCGGCCGGCTGCGAGCAGTGCGCCGGGCAGGGCCCACACGAGAGGGATCAGCACCTGCTTCCACGGCACGGCCTCGAGTCCCGCATGCGACACGACGAGACCGGCGGCAGACACCGCACCGAACACGGCGACGGCGGCACCGACCCATGCAACGAGCACGGCCCTGCCCGCGAGCGCCTGCCCGTCCCACCTCATCCACCCAGTATGGGCAGGCGGCGCCCCCACTGACCGGCTCATCGTTCAGGCCGGACGACCACCCCGCCAGGCGTCGTCACCCATCCGCATCATCCTCACGCCCAGCCACACCCAACCGACGGCCAGGAGCAGGTGCGGCTCGAACGGCCCGGCGGAGGGCAAGAGGAAGTCCCACACGAGGAAGACCACGACGAGCACGCAGGCCAGGCGTGGAAAGGCACCCGAGCGCCAGGCTGCTGCCGTGAGGACCAGGATGCCAAGGAACGAACCCACCAGATGAGGGACGAGAGCAACGGCAACAACACCCGGATCGGACGGCAGAGCGCCGTTGAGAGCGACCGCTTGCTCGATCGACATGATCTGGGGGGCAACGGTTCCCGCCACGTATCCCATGCTGAGGATGTTGTGGAAGCCCCACATCCCCCACAGCACCAGCGGTACGGCGATGGCGGTGAGCCGCCGCGCTCGCCAGCGGGTCACCTGCGCCACCCCGAGGAGCCCCAGTGGCATGAACAGCGCGCTGACCACGAGCGAGCCCTGTTCCAGCCGCTGGGCCGTGAGGTGCTCGATGCCCCACTGGGCCTGGTCGACGAAGCTCATATCGCCCACCAGCGCCGAGAAGAGGTACTGCGGCAACCCGTTGAGCAGCCCGGCGAGACACAACGCTGCTCCTGCGGCGAGGCGGATGAGGCGCGAGAAGGGCGGAGCCGGAGCGCTGGCTTCGGCGGCGGACCCTGTCGATGTCGAAACGGGCGGTGCGGTGGTCATGGCGGCTCCTCGGGGTAGACGGTCACCCGATGCTCGTCCGGCTGCACGACGCCACGCATGGTGCAGACGTACCAGTGGCCGACCCAATCGCGGTCGTCAGGCCTCCGCGTCGCGGAGCCCGACGCAGTCGAGCTGCCAGAACACCTGGTCGTAGACCAACGTGCCGGTCATCCACGGCTCGCGGCCATGCAGGGCTAGCACCTGGAACGCTGCGTCGGGGATCCGCAGCGACGGCTTGCGGAAGCCGAGGTCACCAGCCGCCACGAACCCGAACCTCGAGTAGAACAGCGGTGAGCCCTCGAGGAAGACCAGCGGAAACTCGCTGTCCGCCAACGAGTCCAGGGTCCGTCGGATCAGCTCCGAACCGAGCCCTTGGCCCTGATGGGCGGGTGCCACCGCCACCGGACTGAGCACGAGCACGTCGACGATTCGACGGGGGGCGTCGAGCACGTTGCGCGTGTACAGCACGTACCCGATGACGGCGTCGTCTGCGACCGCTACGAACGACAGCCCGTCCACGCCGGCCGGCGACGCCACCAGCGCGTCCTTGAGCGTTGCCACCACCTCGTCTCCGAAGGCTTCGGCGATGAGGGCGCGGACGGCGTCGGCGTCGTCGGGTCGCTCATGTCGGACGTGGAGGGCTGGCTGGCGCTGGGGTCCTGGCTGGCGTGGGGTCACTCCGCGGACGCTACGCAGGCCCTGCAGGCCGGTCCACCGACTATCCGGCCCGAACCTCCGGCCTGCAAGGATGACTGCATGAGCCGCGTGATCGTCGTGGGCGCCGGTGTGGTCGGCCTGTCGTGCGCCGTGCAGCTGGCGGAGGCCGGGTACGACACGCACGTACTGGCGCGTGACCTGCCGCTGGAGACGACGTCCGCTGTCGCCGGAGGCCTGTGGTTGCCGTACCTTGCCGAGCCGGTCACAGATGTGAACCGCTGGGCCACAGCGACTCTGGCCGAGCTCGAACGCCTGGCCACCGAGGTGCCCGACAGCGGCGTGAGGATCACGCCCGGGGTCTTGCTGTACCGCGAGGCCGACCCCCCGCGCCCGTCGTGGGCCGACCACGACGGGCTGGCACTCGATGTGCGGCGCGTCGACGAACCCAAGCCCGGCTACCCGTCGGGCTGGACGGTGACCGTGCCGATCGTGGAGACCACCGCCTACCTGCCGTGGCTCGCCGACCGCCTCACCCTCGCCGGCGGGACCATCACCCGGATGCCCCTGTCGGCGCTGCCACAACGCGGGCTCATCGTCAACGCCACGGGGGTGAGCGCGCGCTCTGTCGCCGGCGATGCTCTGGTGACGCCGGTGCGCGGTCAGGTGGTCGTGGTGGAGAACCCGGGCCTCGACACCTGGTGGGCAGATGAGACCGAGGCCGAGGGCCCGCTGTACGCGCTGCCCCGCGGCGACCACGTCGTGGTCGGTGGCACTGCTGAGCGGGGGCGGTTCGGCCTGACTCCCCAACCCGCTGTGGCAGAGAGCATCCTGGCTCGGGCGAGTGCCCTCGAGCCCCGGCTCCGTAAGGCGAAGGTGCTGGCCCACCGCGTGGGGCTGCGTCCCGTCCGCCCGACAGTGAGGTTGGAGCGCGTCGAGGAGGCCGACCGCACGGTGGTGCACTGCTACGGCCACGGCGGCGCCGGCATCACCCTGGCGTGGGGGTGTGCGACCGAGGTGCTGGCGCTGGTCCGTGGCTCGGCCGAGCCGGTGGTGTAGAGCGCGGCGGTCGGCGCGGCTACGGTCGCGTCCATGACGAGCACAGGACGATCGGCGATCGGGTTCTGCTTCGACCGCACCTTCCCACCGGCACTGGTCACCGAGGTCGCGACAAAGCTCGACCGCGGGGGCGCGGACGAGCTGTGGGTCATCGAGGACTGCTTCTACACGGGAGGAGTCAGCCTGGCGGCGGCAGCACTGGCCGTGACCGAGCGGCTCACCGTCGGCCTGGGCATCCTGCCCGCAGTCGCCAGGAACACGGCCGTGACCGCGATGGAGATCGCCACCCTGTGCGGCCTCGCCCCAGGGCGTGTGCTGCCCGGAATCGGTCACGGCGTGCAGGACTGGATGGGGCAGATGGGCGCTCGCACGCCGTCGCCGCTGACCACCCTGGAGGAGGTCTTCGTCGCGCTGCGGCGACTGCTGGCCGGCGAGAGCGTGACGGTCCAGGGCCGGCACGTGTTCCTCGACTCGGTCCAGCTCGTGCAGCCCCCGGCACAGCCGCCTCGGCTGATCGCCGGGGTGCAGGGGCCGCGGTCGCTCGAGCTGGCCGGTCGGGTCGCCGACGGGGTCGTGCTGGCCGAGCCGGCCTCGCCGTCCGCGGTGCGGTGGGCCCTTGACACAGCGGGCCGTCCCGATGGCTTCGAGGTCGTCGCGTTCACCGTGTTGTGCATCGAGGCAGATCGCCGAGATGCCTACCGCCACATGGCGCCTTGGCTGGCGAGGATGCTCGACCAGGCCATCCCTCCGCTCTCCCACCTCCCCTTCCACGCGGAGCTGAGCACCCTCTACGAGGCGAAGGGCGTACACGGCCTGGAGTCGATCCCGCTGGAGTGGTGGGCAGAGCTCGGTGCGATCGGCACCCTCGACGACGCGGCAGCCCACGTCGCGGCGCTCGAGGCCGAGGGAGTCGGCCACATCGGGCTCTTCCCGTCCACGGACCTCGACCGGATGGCAGGCCAGCTCGACCAGGTGCTCCGGCTCGTCTCCCGCTGAGGGCTCGTCCTCCCCTGCCTCGGCTTCAGACCTGCCGCACCTCGACACCCGCTGCGCGCAGGGCCTCGACGCGCTCCGGATCGGCACCCGTGTCGGTGATGAGGAGATCGACGCTCGAGATCGGGCAGATCCGGGCGAAGGCACGCCGGCCGAGCTTCTCCGCCCCGGCCACCACGATCACCCGGTCAGAGCGCGCGACCATCTGGGCGTTGACCCCGGCCTCGCCCTCGTGGAAGCAGGAGGCCCCGCCCGCTGCGTCGAAGCCGTCCACTCCGAGCACCAGCACGTCGAGCCAGAGCTGTTCGAGCACCAGGCTGGCCAACGGTCCCGTGAGCTCGTACGACTGCGGACGCGCCACACCACCGAGGGTCACCGTCCGTACGTAAGGGCGCAGCACCATCTCGGTGGCGATGTTCAGCGCATTGGTCACGACGGTCATCGACGGACGGACACTCGATGCGGCAAGGTCGGCCCTCGCCGCCAGCCGGCGAGCAGTTGCCGACGTCGTCGTGCCCCCGTTAAAGCCGACCACCGTTCCGACAGAGAGCATCTCGCACCCGGCGGCAGCGATCCGGTCCTTGGCGTCGTCGCCGCCTGGCCGGTACCTGGCCGGCAGGTCGTACGCCACAGACGTCGCGACCACACCCCCGTGCGTTCGCGTGACCAGCTGCTGCGAGGCCAGCGACGTGAAGTCGCGGCGCACCGTCGCCTCCGAGACCCCGAGCAGGGCGGCGCCCTCCGTCACCGACAGGCGCCCCTGGTCGGCCAGCACGTCCAGCAACCGCCGCCAGCGCTGCGAGCGGTCCGGGTGCTCGGTGCCCACTTCGATGACGTCGACCACGTCGGCCCCGTCTCCAGCGACTGCATCGGGGCCACCGGGCGCATCGCTCGTCACGCGCGACTCACTTCACGCCGCCGGCGGTGAGACCCGCAACCAGCCGCTTCTCGATCACTGCGAAGAGCACGACGACGGGCACGATCGCGACGACCGACACACCGAACACGTACTGCCAGGCGGAGTCGTACTGACCCACGAACTTGGTCAATGCCACTGACAACGGCTGGTTCTCGGCCGTCGTCAGGATGACGAGGCTGGCTGCGAACTCGTTCCAGCAGGCCACGAAGGTGAAGATGATCGCGGTCACCACGCCGGGCCAGACGAGCGGCAGCGTGATGCGCCGCAGGGTCTGCAGCCGCGAGGCGCCGTCGAGCATGGCCGCCTCCTCGATCTCGACCGGCACTGAGGCGAAGAACGAGTGCATCATCCACACGGCGAAACTCAGGTTGAAGGCTGCGTTGACCAGGATCATCGCCGCCCAGGTGTCGTTGATGCCGACGCTCAGGAACTCGCGGAACAGGCCCGACGCGAGCACGGTCGGCTGCAGCATCTGGGTCATCAGCACCAGCAGCAGGAACACCATGCGGCCTGGAAACCGGTGTCGCGCAGTGTAGTACGCCGCAGGAAGGGCTACCGCGAGCACGAGCAGCGTCGCCATCACGGCGATCACGATGGTCGACACCAAGTTGTAGGGCAGCGGTGTCTCCGGCGTCGACCACATCGTCACGTAGTTCTGCGGAGTCCACTCCTCCGGCAGGTACGTGGCAGGGATGCGCAGGATCTCGGAGCGCTGCTTGAAGGACCCGATCACCATGATCAGATAGGGCAGCAGGAACACCAGCGCGACGACGGCGCCGGCGACGGTCAGCACCCAGCGAGGCGTGCTCCCCTGCCCTGCCGACCTGGCATCGGGACCGCGACCGCGCCGACCGGCACCCCGCTGGGGCGTGGCCTCCGCAGCTCCGACCGCCCCGGCAACGGGTGCGACGGCGGTCACCGGTCCACCTCCTGCATCGGCTTGACGAGTTTCAGGTAGATCGCGATCACCACGAGGACGATCACGAAGTTCAGCACTGAAAGCGCACTCGCCGTGTCGATCTGGCGGTCGGACTGGATGAACTTGAAGATCAGCGTCGTGGTCGTGTCGGCGTCGTAGCCGGGGAGGCTGCCTGTCATCACCTTGAGGATGGGAAGGGAGTTGAAGACGTTGATGAGGTTGATCAGAACGGCGACCGCCAGCGCCGGGCGCAGGCTCGGCAGGATCACGCTCAGGTACCTGCGCCAGGGACCCGCGCCGTCCATCTGGGCCGCCTCGAGCAGCTCGGACGGGATCGTCGCCAGCCCCGCCAGCAGGGTGTAGGTCGTAAACGGCAGGGACACGAAGACCGCGATGCCCATCGATGCCAGGAAGGCGGGCACCGGACGTCTGGTGAACCCGAATCCGGTGTCGAGCAGCCCAATGTCGACGAGGAACTGGTTGATCACGCCGTAGAACGGGTCGAGGCCGTAGTAGAAGACGGTCGTCGTCATCACGACGCTTGCCGCCCACGGCACGATCACGGCCAGCCGCACGAGGCGCCGACCGGGAAACGCCTTGTCGAGGAACTGCGCCAGCCCCATCGAGACGAGAACGGTCACGGCGACGACCCCGAAGGTCCAGACCGCCGTGTTGACGAGCACCTTGTCGAGGGCCCCGAAGTCGAGCACCCGCTGGAAGTTGGCCCATCCCGCCGAGCCCCTGTCGACCCCCGACTGCGAGATGTCACGCGTCGACGACCAGACCATGTACCCCGCGGGGAAGATCACCACGGTGACGATCAGCAGTGTCGCCGGCGCGAGCCACGGCACCGCCGAGGCGAGCCGGCGCAGGGGCGAGGGGCCGGGCCGCCGCAGCTGCAGACTCAGGTCCGTCATGTGGGCTCCGTGACGTCGTTCGGGCAGGGCTGGCAGGGCTGGCAGGGCTGGCAGGACCGTGCCGATCCGGCCCGGCCGCGAGTGCGGCCCGGCCGGATCGGACGGCTCAGCTGCCGGCGTCCGCCTTGGCCTGGATCTCCTGCATCACCGCGGCCGGCTCGCTGCCTTGAGCGATCTGACCGACCAGGCTCTGGAGGGCGCCCTGGGTGGCCGACCAGTTCGGGTTGGTGCTCGGGTAGAACTTCGCGTCCGGCAGAGCCTCCAGGAAGGTGGCGATCTCCACCTTGTCGGCCAGTGCCTCGGCCCCCGACTGGGTCGTGGGGAGGAAGCCCTCGGCGTCGACGAACCCGGTGTAGACCTCGCTGCTGAAGAAGTAGTCGAGGAACTTCGTGATCGCGTCGGCCTTGTCGTCGTCGTTCTTGAAGGCCATCAGGTGGTCGGCCACACCGAGGGTGACCGGCTCACCGTCCTTCGTCGGGATCGGGGCCGTCTTGTACTTCAGTGCCGGGTTCTTCTCGGCGATCTGCCCGACGGTGGGGGGCAGGCCCTCGACCATCGCGATCTTCCCCTGGATGAACACGTCGAGCATCGGCGTGCGGTCGGTCGCCCCAGGGTCAGGCTGCGTGGCGTTCGAGTCGATCATCTTCTTCATGAACTCGACCGCCTCGAGGTTCTCCGGGGTGTCGACGGTGATCTCCTCGGCGTCGCCCCAGTCGCCTCCGGCCCCGAACGTCCAGATCGACGTCTCGGCCTGCGCCTCCTCGCTGCCCAGCGGCATCCCGTACCCGTAGAGGCCACCACCGAGCGCGTTGACCTTCTGGGATGCGGCGAGCAGCTCGTCCCAGGTCGTCGGCGGCGCCGTCACGCCCGCCTGGGCCAGCAGGTCCTCGTTGTAGAACATCGTGCGGGCCGAGGCGATGAGCGGCAGGCCGTACATCGTGCCGTCGATGGAAGCGTTCTGCGCGAACGACTCCTGGAAGTCCTCCAGCGTCTCCGGCGAGAGCACCTCCTCGGCCGGGTAGAGGAGCTCGTCGGCGGCGAAGCCTGCGAAGGCGTCGATGTTCAGGATGTCGGGAGCGTCGTCCGACTGCACCTTCGTGGTGATGACGTCGTTGATGTTGTCCCACGACTCCACCTGGAGGTTCACCGTGATGTCGTCGTTCTCGGCTTCGAAGTCGGAGATGATCCCCTCCCAGAGCGACTTGGTCTGGTCGCTGTAGCTGGGCACCATCAGCGAGAGCTCGGTGGAGCCCCCGTCGCCTCCATCGTCGCCGCCGCCGCCGGAGTCGCCGCCGAACCCGCACCCGCTCAGCACCAGGGACCCCACCAGGCCGGCCGCGGCCACCCCACTGATCCTGACGGGACCCCTGCCACGGCCTTGTGTCGTCCTACCCACTGTCTGCCTCCACCTCGGCACCGCTGAGGGCGCCATCCGCTTGTCGCCAACTTGAATGATCGAACCTGACAGATTCAGGTGCGGTTCGCTCACAGACCCACCGCCGCAGGTCATCGTTGCCGCTTATGTCCCGTGCGTCAATGGCTCAACGGTGACTGATTTTTGCCGCTAACGAACGTTCAGTCACTCCGTCGCATGACTGATACTGCTCGATACCGTCTAATAGTTGACAGGGACAGTCACCCCAGCCCATCATCGCCTCAACGGCCCACGACGCGAGGACTGAGACAGATGCGCACCGAGCAGAGCACCGACACGAGGACCAGATGACGACCATGAGCACCACCGGGACACACCTGGCGCGCGAGATCGCGACCCAGCCGGACGACTGGGACGCCGTCGTGCGACGCCTGCCCGAGGTGGCCCACCTCCTTCCCTCGGCCGGCGAGCGGGTCGCGGTCGTCGGGTGCGGCACGTCCCTGTACATGGCGCGGTGCTACGCGGCCCTGCGCGAGCAGGCGGGGCATGGCCTGACCGACGCGTGGCCGGCCAGCGAGCACCGTCTCGAGCGCGGCTACGACCGCATCCTCGCGATCACCCGTTCCGGCACGACGACCGAGGTGGTCGAGGTGCTGCGCGCCCTGAAGGGCGGCCCGACACCGACGACCGTCATCACCGCGGACGCTGCGACACCGGTGGTCGACCTCGCCGACCCCTTGATCCTCGCGGAGGTCGACGAGCAGTCCGTCGTGCAGACGCGGTTCGCCACCACGACCCTCGCCCTCCTGAGGGCTGGGCTCGGGCACGACGTCGCCGCGCTCGCCGACGAGGCCAGGGCCGTGCTCGCAGCCGGTGACGCCAGCCTCGGGCCCGCCCGCACCGCCGAGCAGATCACGTTCGTCGGACGGGGCTGGGGCGTCGGCATCGCGGAGGAGGCAGCGCTGAAGCTGCGGGAGTCGGCCCAGCTCTGGACCGAGTCCTACTCGGCCATGGAGTTCCGCCACGGGCCGATCTCGATCTCCGCTCCAGGCCGCGTGGTGTGGGCGTTCGGCGAGGTCCCGGTCGGGCTGGCCGACGACGTGGCGCGCACCGGCGCCCACTTCGAGCACGCCTCGATCGACCCGATGGCGGACCTGCTGCGGGTCCACCTGCTGTGCGTGGTGCGGGCGGCGGGCGCCGGCGTCGACCCGGACAACCCGCGGTCGCTCTCGCGCTCGATCATCCTCACGCGGTAGGGCGCCGTGCCAGGACGCGCCTTCAGCGGGCAGGCTGTGGGTGTGCACTCCCCCCTGCTCGCCGTCGACGTCGGCGGTACGGACGTCAAGGCCGAGGTCCTGGACGCCGCCGGCCACGTGGTGGTCGACGGACGCGCGCCGACCGACACGGGCACCGGTGCGCTCGACGCGGTCGTGGCCCTCGGGCGCGACCTGGTCGAGAAGGCCCGTGCGAGTGGCGTGGTCGTCGAGCGCGCTGGCGTCGTCGTCCCGGGCCTCGTCGACCCCGCGACGGGGGTCGTGCGCCTTGCGGCGAACGTCCGCTGGCCCTCGCCGTCCGTCGCCCAGGACCTCGCGGACGGCCTCAGCCTGCAGGTCGTCCTGGGCCACGACGTCGCGGCGGCCGGGCTGGCCGAGCACCGGCTCGGTGCCGGGCGCGGCGTCGACGACGTGGTGGTGGTCGCCGTCGGCACCGGAATCGCAGCGACGATTGTCAGCGGTGGACGGGTGCTCACCGGCGGCCGCACCGCTGACGGACGGGTCGGCCAGGCCGGCGAGCTCGGCCACCTTCGCGTGCCGTCGGCGGGCGAGAGGCTGTGCGGCTGTGGGCAGCTCGGCTGCCTGGAAACCCTCGCCTCCGCCCGAGCGATCGCACGCGACTACACCGAGCTGAGCGGCCAGAGCGTGGCAGGGGCTGACGAAGTCGTGGCCCGGCTCGCCGAAGACCCTCTGGCACAGCAGGTCTGGGAACGCGCCGTGCAGGGGCTCGCCGAGGGTCTGCTCGCCGCCTGTGTGCTGGTCGCCCCGTCGCGGGTTGTGGTGGCGGGCGGGCTGTCAGCGGCCGGTGAGGTGCTCCTGACCCCTCTGCGCGAGGCCATGGACGCCCAGTCGCGGATTGCCGTGGTGCCAGACCTCGTGACCGCCTCGCTCGGCACGCGTGCCGGCGTGATCGGCGCCGCCCTGCTGGCTGCCGACGAGGCCGCCACCGTCTTCGCTCCCACGAGCCCTGCCGACGCTGCGGGTGCGTCGCAGGCGGTGTCGTGACCGAGTCGGCACAGGGGCAGGTCCTGGCGTTGCGGGGGCGCGTCGTCGGACCCGACCGCGTGCACGACGACGGCCTCGTGCTGTGCCGTGACGGTCGCGTGGAGTGGGTGGGCGCGGTCGCCGATGCGCCCGCCGACGGCCCGGAGCTCCCGGCCTCTCGCGGTTGGACGCTTCTGCCCGGGCTCGTCGACGTGCACTGCCACGGCGGCGGAGGAGCGGGCTTCCCGGACGGCGACCCCGACGGGGTGCGCGTGGCAGCGGCGTTCCACCGCGCGCACGGCACGACCACACTGCTCGGCAGCCTCGTCTCCGCCCCCATCCGCGAGCTGGACTCGCGGCTGCGCCTGCTGGCCGATCTGGTGGACGAGGGCGTGCTGGCCGGCATCCACCTGGAGGGGCCGTTCCTGTCGGCCGCGCGGTGCGGCGCGCAGAACCCGGGGGCGCTCGTTCCCGGTGACCCGCAGGCTCTGTCGACGTGGCTCGAGCTGGGGCGCGGCACCGTCTGCAGCATGACGCTTGCACCCGAGACCGCCTACGCGGCAACGCTTGTCGACCTTCTCGCCGGCGCGGGTGCCGTCGTGAGCATCGGTCACACCGACGCCGACTCGGCCATGACCACGACGCTCATCGACCACGCCGTCGGTGTCGGAGCGCGTGTCTCGGCCACCCACCTCTTCAACGGGATGCCGCCGATGCACCATCGCTCCCCCGGGCCGGTCGGTGCGTGCCTGGCGGCTGCCGGTCGCGGCGATCTCGTGGCTGAGCTGGTCGGCGATGGCGTGCACCTGCACGACGACACGGTGGCGGCGGTGCTCGACCTGGTCGGACCCGACCAGGTCGCCCTGGTCACGGACGCCATGGCCGCGGCCGGCCAACCCGACGGCCGGTACGTACTGGGTGGGCGGGCAGTGGATGTGCGGGGTGGCGTCGCGCGCCTCGCGGGGGAAGAGCCGCAGGAGCAGCGAAGCATCGCAGGCGGCACCGCACGACTCATCGACGTCGTGAGGCGGGCGGCGGCACACCACGGCCTGCACGCGGCGGTGACGGCGGCCAGCGCCTCCCCGGCCCGGCTTCTCGGCATCGACCACCGGGTGGGGTCGCTGCGAGCGGGCCTAGCCGCAGACGTGCTGGTGACGGACGACGACCTCGTGCCGGTGGGAGTCCTCGTGCACGGCGACTGGGTGGTGGACCCATCGTGACCCTCGTTGCGACTCGCGACATCGTCTCCGCCGCAACATCTCTCGGCCAGGGCGTGGGTGCGTTCAACGTCATCGCCCTCGAGCACGCCGAGGCGATCGTGGCGGGGGCGGAGCAGGCCGGCCGTCCTGTCGTCCTTCAGGTGTCACAGAACACCGCCGACTACCACCGCGGGCTCGCGCCCCTTGCGCTCGCGTGCCTGCGGATCGCCGCCGACAGCGGGGTCGACGTGTGCGTGCATCTCGACCACGCCACCCGGCGCGAGCTGGTCGAGGAGGCAGTCGACCTCGGGCTTGGGTCGGTGATGTTCGACGGCGCCGCGCTCCCATACGCCGAGAACGTCTCCGCCACAGCCGATGTCACTGAGTGGTGCCATCACCGCGGCGTGTGGGTGGAGGCTGAGCTCGGAGAAGTCGGTGGCAAGGATGGTGCCCACGCGCCGGGCGTGCGCACAGATCCCGACCAGGCGGCTGCCTTCGTGGCCGAGACCGGTGTCGACGCCCTCGCGGTCGCCGTCGGCTCGTCTCACGCGATGCTCACCCGTGACGCCGTCCTCGATCTTGACCTGGTTGCGGCTCTGCGGCAGCGGGTTCCCGTCCCTCTCGTGCTGCACGGGTCGTCCGGTGTCGATGACGAAGGCCTCCGCGCTGCCGTCCAGAGCGGCATGGTCAAGGTGAACATCGCGACGCACCTCAACAAGGCGCTCACCGCAGCCGCACGCGAGGCACTGGACGCAGACCCCGACCTGGTCGACCCGCGCAAGTACCTCGGCCCGGGGCGCGAGGCCGTGACTGCCGAGGTCGCCCGACTGCTGCGGGTGCTGGCGCCCTAGTCCGACCTACTCCGACGCCGACACAGCGGCCGGCGCCTCGGCCACCGGCGGCGGGCCGTCGTGCGGCGGAACGGGCTCGACACCGGGCCAGTTGCGCAGCACCCACCCGTCCGCATCGACGAGGACGGTGGCCATGCCACAGTTCGGGATCCACCGCGCGCGAGCGAGGTCGTCGGAGACGTTGTCGCACAACAGAGGCAAGCACAGCGACATCACCCCGCCGTGGCTGACGACGACGACCGTCTCGCCCCTGTGCTGGTCGGCAATGTCGCCGAGAGCCGCGCGATAGCGGGCCAGCACGTCAGCACCCGACTCCGCGCCGGGACAGGCCGCCGCGAGGGCACCGTCGAGCCACCGCGCGAACACCGCGGTGACGCCGTCCGCACCTTCCGGCTGGCCGGCGAACCCCCCGACGGAGAACTCCTGGAGCCCTTCGACCGGACGAGCGTCCACGCCCAGCACGACGGCGACCTCCGCGCCGGTGGCGGACGCACGCTGCAGAGTCGAGGTGTACACGGCCGCCACGCGCTCGCCGGCCAAGCGAGCGCCGAGATCGCGACCCTGCTGCTGCCCCAGCGCCGTCAGCTGCCTGTCGGCGTCGCTGACCAGGCCGGGTCCGTCGTCCTCGGCGTCGCCGTGGCGCACGACGAGCAGGGTCGCCGCGCACTGCAGGTCGCTCATGCCACCGACCCTAGCCGGGGCACTGTTGGGCGGGCTGCCGCCGGTGGTGTGGGATGGAACGGTGACCCCCACCGGCAGCGGTCCCCCGTCCGCCCCCCCGATCGTCGATCTGCCCGACGAGCGCCTTCGCGACGCCCTGGTGCTGAAGTGGGGTGCGGCTCAGCCCGGCTGGCTCGCCGCCTGGGTCGCCGAGATGGACTACGCGCTCGACCCCGTGGTGGAGGGCGCGCTCACCGACGCCGTGCTGCGGGGGATCACCGGGTACCCGGCCCTCGGCTCCGACAAGGCCGTCGGGCCGGCGCTGGCTGGGTTCGCTCGCCGACAGTGGGGCTGGGCGATGGACCCCGCGAACGTCGTGCTGTGCGGCGACGTGATGTCGGGAGTCAGCCTGGCCCTCGACGTGCTGAGCGAGCCGGGGCCGGTCGTCGTCCCGACGCCCGCCTATCCCCCGTTCCTCGACGTGGCCGAGCTGACCGGACGGAAGAGGGTCGACGTTCCCCTCGACCCCGACTCGACTCGCGCTGCACTCGATCTCGACGCCATCGACGCCGCACTCGCCGAAGGCGCGCGCACCGTTCTGCTCTGCCAGCCGCACAACCCGTGGGGCAGGGTGTTCGACCGGTCCGAGCTCGAGGGGCTGCGCGACGTGGTGGTCAGGCACGGAGCGCGTGTGATCAGCGACGAGATCCATGCCCCCCTGGCGCTGGACGGCACCCCGCACGTGCCGTACCTGACACTCGACGGCACCGCCGACCACGCCGTCACCGTGACCGCGTCGTCGAAGGCCTGGAACACGCCGGGCCTGAAGTGCGCCCAGATCGTGACGGGTGACGGCGCCACTGCGCAGACCCTTCGCGCCGTACCGCTGGTGGCCAACCACGGGCTCTCCCCCCTCGGGGTCATCGCGGCGGTGGCTTCGTACACGCACGGTGAGCCGTGGCTCGCGTCCCTTCGTGAGCGGCTCGCGCAGCAGCGCGACCTGTTCGCCGAGCTCGTCGCGGAGCACCTGCCTCTGGCCCGCATCCGTCCGCTCGAGGGCACGTATCTGGCCTGGGTCGACGTTCGTGCCTACGGCCACGACAAGCCTGCTCGTGTCGCCCAGCAGCGCGGACGCGTCTGGGTCAGCGGAGGCGACGACTTCGGCGCCGGTGGCGCTGGACACGTCCGCGTCAACATCGCGACGTCGCCGGAACGCCTGCGAGAGATCGTCGTCCGCCTGGCGAGCGCCTGGGCCTGAGACCGACGGGTGTCGTGTGACGCCCCCACTGGGCCAGCCTGAGTAAGGCTCACGCTGACGGAGGGCGGCGCGACTTCTCGGCGAAGTCGTCGAGAACCGCCAGGACTGCAGGCGCCACCCACACGCGGTTGCGCCGCGCGTTGTTGACCTGGGTCAGAATGCCGGCGTCAACCATCTGGTCGATGGCAATCTGTGCGGCCGGAGCTGTGACACCGACCGCTGAGGCAAGACTTTGGACGGTGATCGCAGGTTGGCGCAGGACATGACCGAGCGCCTTCCACACCGCTGCGTCCCGGCGTGCTCTGATCACGCTGGACCACGCCTGATGGACCTGCACGAGGTCGGAAACCAGGCGGCGCCCGCTGTCGACTGCGACATGAGCCGCGTCGCTGAACCGCACGACGATGGCGGACGCGTCGCCCTCGCGGTACGCCGTGAGTGCGCCGAAGTACGACGCCGTGTCCGTCAGGAGCCCAGCTGAGACCGGAACCGTCAGCCGTCTGGTCACCCCGGCCTGGCGGAGCATCGCGTGGACCAGGGTGCGGCCCACCCGGCCGTTGCCGTCGGGGAACGGGTGGATCGTCTCGAACTGAGCATGAGCGATCGCAGCCTGCGTGAACGGCGCCACGTCCGTCCGAGCACAGAACCGCACCAGATCTCGCATCGCGGCCGCGACATGGTCATGGTGCGGCGGCACGAAGACGGCGGAGTGCGGGGAGTTTCCCCGTCCACCGATCCACACCTGCTCGGTGCGCCACCGGCCTGCAATCCCGGGGGCGGAGTCTCCTAGCAGCGCGCCGTGGGCGGCGAGGATGCTGGCTTCGTCGATGTTGTCCGCCAGCGCTATCGCTCTCTGCATCGCATCGACGTTGCTCGCCACCAGTGCCGCGTTCGGGCCGCTCGTCTCCTGCAGAGTCGCCAGCGCCAGTGCCCGTGCGCCGGCGGTGATGTTCTCGATCTGGGACGACGACGCCGACTCAGTGCGAAGCAGGACGGCAGCCATGGGTGCAACCTCGGCACCGGGGCCGGCATCGGGCATCAGATCGGCGATCTCAGCATCGAAACGGGCGATCGCGGCTGTCGCCTCAGCGGACTCTGCGACGACCCACGAAGGGAGCTGTACCGAGATGTCGGCGAGCTCGATCGGTACCGCCGCCTGATAGGGACCACGCGATGCCAGTCGCTGCCTCCGACTGAGCGAGTCGTCGCTCCCGGACCATGGTCGGCTCTCCCAGCCGACGCGCCACCTGGCTTGGTCACTGGCTGGTGGATCCTTTGTCATGGACCCAACTTAACAAAGGATCCGCTCATATCCTTTGGTTAGAAACCGACGGATGCAAGCTTTCGGGTCAGACCTCGAGCCGGTGCGCCCGTCGGATCTCGTCGACGACGGCGCCCATGATGTCGGTGAGCCCGAAGTCCTTGGGGGTGAAGACGGCCGCGACGCCACGCTCGCGCAGCCGAACCCCGTCGCTCTCCGGGATGATGCCGCCGACCACGACCGGCACGTCGTCGAGACCTGCCTCGCGCAGGCCGTCGACGACCTGGGGCACGAGGTCCATGTGCGAGCCCGACAGCACCGAGAGCCCGACGACGTGCACGTCCTCGGCGATGGCGGCGGCGACGATCTGCTCGGGCGTCAGCCGGATGCCCTGGTACACCACCTCGAAACCCGCGTCGCGGGCTCGGACGGCGACCTGCTCGGCGCCGTTGGAGTGCCCGTCGAGTCCGGGCTTGCCCACCAGGAACCGCAGGCGTGAGCCCAGCTCCTCGCCGGTGGACCGCACCCGCTCGCGAACGGCAGCGAGGGCGTCGGTCGCCGCGCCGGGAACGCCGCCGGCCGCCCCGACGGCGCCGGTGACACCGGTCGGCGCGCGGTACTCCCCGAACTCCTGGCGCAGCGCGTGCGCCCACTCGCCCGTGGTGACCCCTGCGCGGGCGCACTCGAGGGTGGCCTGCATCAGGTTCGCGCCGGACTGGGCGTCGGTCGTGAGACGGGCCAGGGCGTCCGCTGCGCGCCGACGGGTGACTGGATCGGCGTCACGTTCGGTACGCCAGGCGATAACCGCTGCGGCAGCGAGCTTTTCGACGTCCACATCGACCGTGTGGATGGCAGCGTCGAGATCGGCCGTGAGCGGGTTGGACTCCGACGTGGTGAACCGGTTCACCCCGACCACGACGTCGTCACCCGCCTCGATGCGCTGGCGGCGCACCGAGTGTGACGCGACCAGCGCCTGCTTCATGTACCCGGTCTCGACCGCCGCGACCGCGCCGCCCATCTCGAGCACCCGGTCGATCTCAGCATTGGCGCCGGCGACGATCTCGTCGACCTTGGCCTGCACGACCGGGCTGCCGTCGAAGAGGTCGTCGTACTCCAGCAGGTCGGACTCGTAGGCCAGCACCTGCTGGATCCGCAGGCTCCACTGCTGGTCCCACGGCCTCGGCAGTCCTAGCGCCTCGTTCCACGCCGGCAGCTGAACCGCCCGCGCGCGAGCGCGTTTCGACATCGTCACGGCGAGCATCTCCAGCACGATGCGCTGCACGTTGTTCTCGGGCTGGGCCTCGGTGAGCCCGAGCGAGTTCACCTGCACTCCGTAGCGGAAGCGGCGCTGCTTGTCGTCGGTCACGCCGTATCGCTCGCGCGTCAGCTCGTCCCACAGCTCGACGAAGGCGCGCATCTTGCACATCTCCTCGACGAACCGCACCCCCGCGTTGACGAAGAACGAGATCCGCGCAACGACCTCCCCGAAACGCGCCTCTGGCACCCGCCCGGTCTCGCGCACAGCGTCGAGCACCGCGATCGCCGTGCACAGCGAGTAGGCCACTTCCTGAACGGGTGTCGCGCCCGCCTCCTGCAGGTGGTAGCTGCAGATGTTGATCGGGTTCCACTTCGGGATCTCGTTGACTGTGTACGCGACCATGTCGGTGATCAGCCGCAGGCTCGGCGCCGGCGGGAACGCGTACGTCCCGCGCGAGAGGTACTCCTTGATGATGTCGTTCTGGGTGGTGCCCGAGAGTGCGGACGGGTCGGCGCCCTGCTCCTCCGCCGCCACCTCGTAGAGAGCGAGCAGCCACATCGCGGTGGCGTTGATGGTCATCGAGGTGTTCATGTCGGCCAGCGGGATGTCGGCGAACAGCTGGCGCATGTCGCCGATGTGGCTGATCGGGACGCCGACCTTGCCGACCTCCCCGCGAGACAGCACGTGGTCGGGGTCGTAGCCGGTCTGGGTCGGCAGGTCGAACGCGACGCTCAGACCGGTCTGTCCCTTCTCGAGGTTGCGCCGGTACAGCGCGTTCGACTCGGCGGCCGACGAGTGACCCGCGTACGTCCGCATCACCCACGGACGGTCCCGCTCGGGACGCGCAGGCTGGCTGGGGTCTTGCTCGGTCACGGCTCGTTCCTCGCCGCGACAGGGACACTGTGCCCTCTGGTTCGCTCGCTTCGCTCGCTCACTGTGCCTCCTCGCAGTGCTTGCGAGGTTACCCGCGGGTCACTACGCCCAGACAGGACGCGGAGGCGTGAGGCTGCTCACCTGCTAGCCCAGGCTGCGCCACCCCAACTCCGCCTACCCCAGCTCCGCGTCGCGGAAGCACCAGCGCCATGCCTCGCCGGCCTCGACGCTCCGCATCACCGGGTGGCCGGTCTGATGGAAGTGCTGGTCGGCGTGCTTGCCCTGCGAGGAGTCGCAGCACCCGACGTTGCCGCAGTCCAGGCACATTCGCAGGTGCACCCAGGTGATGCCCATCAGGATGCAGTCGGGGCACACCCCAGGTGTGGCCGGCACCATCGCCGCCGGTGCCGCCTGCAGGTGATCGCAGAGGCCGCCCGGACGCTCGGGGGCCAGCAGGTCGCCGTCGTGGGCGTCCATCTCCTCGGCGGCCTCGCCGGCCTTGACGAGGACGGACTCCTCCAGGTCCAGCAGGGCCATCACGCGCTCGAGCACCTCGTGCGCGACCGTCCCGCCGTCGCGGATCCTCAGGACCTCCTCGTGCTCGGCACGGAGCATCTCCAGCCTCAGCCGGTTGGCGCGCTGCGTCGGCGTCTCGTCCTGTGCCGTCCGCTGGCCGAGCCGCTCCCAGGCCAGGTGCGTGCGGCGCTGCGCCTGCAGGCGGAGGAGCGAGAGCGTGCCGTCGGGGTCGGGCTCGGAGCCGGGCGGTGCCAGCCCGTCCAGCATCCGCAAGCCCGCCTCGGTGGCATCCTGCAGCACCGCTGCCTCCTGCAGCCGGTCCTCGAGCGGGTCGGGTCCGCGCACGCCGAGTCGGCGCACCACCCACGGGAGCGTGGCGCCCTGCAGCATCAGCGTGGCGAAGGTGACCACCAGGGCGACCAGCACGAGCACCTCGCGGTGAGGCGTCCGGTCGGGCAGCGCGAAGACCGCCGCCAGGGTCACCACACCGCGCATGCCGGCCCAGGAGACCACCGCTGGGTACTGCCAGGGTGGCGGCGGGTCGCTCTCCCGGATGACACGAGACAGCATGCGTGGCAGGTAGGTGGCCGGGAAGACCCACACCGGGCGCAGCAGCACCACCGCGGCCAGCACCCCGAGGCACGCGGCGACGATCGTCGAAGTCGACAGCTCGCTGTCGCCCACCTCCCTGAGGATCGGCAACGCCTGCAGCCCGATCAGCAGGAAGACGCTGTTCTCGAGCAGGTGCGCGATCGTCTTCCAGTAGGTGCGCTCGGAGATCCGCGACGCCGCGCTCTGCACGACCGGTGCCTTGTGCCCCATCAGCAGCCCCGCGACGACGACCGCGAGAACCCCTGAGGCGTGGATGTGCTCGGCCGGCAGGAAGGCGACCCAGGGCGCGACCAGCGACAGGGTCGTGTCGCTGACGGTGTCCGTCAGCCGCCTCCGGATCTTGCTGAACAGGACGGCGACGACCACGCCGACCGCGACACCGGCGCCGGCCGCCAAGAGGAAGTCGAGCGTGATCGCCCCCAGCCCGGGCAGGTCGAAGCTGACCGCCTGAGCGCGTTCGTGCGACTCGTCGTCCCCACCACCGGCCGCCGCCGACCCCGCAAGGATCGCTCCGGCGGCGGTACGCAGGCACACCAGCGCGGTGGCGTCGTTGATCAGCGACTCGCCCTCGAGGATCGTCACGATCCGGCGCGGCATGCCCACCCGCCGCGCGATGGCCGTTGCGGCCACGGCGTCGGGCGGCGCTACCACCGCACCGATGGCGAAGGCGGCTGCCCAGCTGATCGGCAGCAGCTGGTGTGCGACGACCCCGACACCCAGCGTGGTGAAGATGACGAGACCGACCGACAGCAGGGCGATCGGACGGGTGTTGGCCCGGAAGTCGATCAGCGACGTCCGGATGGCGGCCGAGTAGAGCAGGGGTGGCAGGAGCCCGACCAGGACCACGTCGTCGGTGATCACGATGTCGGGGATGAACTCGATGAAGCTGATCACGACGCCGACCACGGTCAGCAGCATCGGCGCGGGCACGCGCAGCCGCGTGGCAACGGCCGTGCCGGCGAGCACGGTGACCACGATGCTGACGAGCACCAGGGCGAAGGTCATGACGGCATCCTCTCCCACGTCCCCCCTCGCCTGACCGGGCCCGTCCGCCGCACACTGGACTCAGCCGTTCATCCGTGCAGAAGCGAGGGAGGAACCGTCAGTGGCCAACTGGGGCAGCTACGGGTTCCTCTTCGGCCCGATGGTCACGGTCGCCGTCCTGCTGGTGTTGATGGTGCTGCTGCGGTGGGCCTTCTCGCGTGGTGGGTCGCTGGTCCGCCGGCCCGGCCGACCAGGTCGGACGGACGAGTACGGCCTGCTGGTTCCTGTGGCCTCGCCAGGCTCCGTGATCGAGGCCGAGATGATGCGGCGACGCCTGGAGGACGCCGGTATCCGCTCCACCCTCGCCGAGACGACGGACGGCCCGCGCGTGATGGTGTTCCGGTCGGAGCGGGTGCTCGCCGAGCACGTGCTCAGCAGCGGCCCTTGACCCGCGTTGGTCCCTGTAGTGCCGTTCAGCCGAAGCGGCTCTGTGTCACCGGCTGCCGGGTCACGTCGGCGCCGAGCGCCTGCAGCTTGCCGACGAAGTCGGCGTAGCCGCGGTCGACGTGGTCGACGCCGGCCACCTCGGTCACGCCGTCGGCGACCAGGCCGGCCACCACGAGGGCGGCACCGGCCCGGATGTCGCTGGCCTCGACCGGGGCACCCGACAGGCCCGGGCGGCCGCGGACGAGCACGTGGTGACCATCGATCGTGAGATCGGCGCCCAGACGAACCAGCTCGTGGGCGAAGCGGAAGCGTGCCTCGAACAGATTCTCGGTGATCACCCCCGACCCCTCCGCGATCGCCCCGAGAGTGAGGGCGAACGGCTGGAGGTCGGTCGGGAAGCCTGGATAGGGAAGCGTCGCGATGTCGACAGCACGCGGCCGCCGAGGGCCGCGCACGCGGATGCCGGCGTCGCCGACTTCCACCTCGGCGCCGGCCATCCGCAGCTTGTCGAGCGTCGTCCGCAGGTGTTGTGGGTGCGCGCCGCGCACCAGCACGTCGCCGCTCGTGGTGGCGGCCGCGTAGCACCAGGTGCCGGCCACGACGCGGTCCGGCACCACCGCGTGCTTCACCGGGTGCAGCCGGTCGACCCCGGTCACCAGCAGTCGAGTGGTTCCCATTCCGCCGATGCGGGCGCCCATCCCCATCAGCATCCTGGCCAGGTCGTCGATCTCGGGCTCGCGCGCGACGTTGTCGAGCTCGGTCGTGCCACGCGCGAGAGTCGCTGCCATCAAAAGGTTCTCGGTCGCTCCGACGGACGGGAACGCCAGGGGTACCACCGCAGCCTGAAGGCCGGACGGGGGCGCGCTCGCGATCAGGTACCCGTGGTCGACGTGCACCTCGGCGCCCAGCGCCCGCAGCCCCTCGATGTGAAGGTCGAGGCCGCGCGAGCCGATCGCGTCACCGCCGGGCAGGGCGACGTCGGCGTGTCCCGTGCGTGCCACCAGCGGGCCCAGCACGCTGATCGATGCCCGCATCGCCCGCACCAGCTCGTAGTCGGCACGGTGGCCCAGTTCGGCCGGCACGTCGATCTCGACCACGCCGAGGTCCTTGTCGTGCTGCACGTCGCAGCCGAGCCTGCGCAGCAGCTCGGCCATGATGCCGACGTCGACGATGTCGGGCACCGACGTGAGCACCGTTCGCCCCTGGGCCAACAGCGCGGCCGCCATCAGCTTGAGCACGCTGTTCTTGGCGCCCGCGACGGTGACCTCACCGGCCAGCCGCGCGCCGCCGACCACCCGGAAGCACTCCACGAGCGGAGCCTAGGGGTCCAGTCGCTCGAGCACGCGATCGGCCAGCCGGCACAGCGTCTCGACCTCGTCGCCGGTCAGCCCCGAGAACCAGTCGGCGACCGCCCGGAAGTCGCCCTCGCGGTCGACGCGATCGCCGCGCTCGCCCTCACGGCGTGACCCGTCCCCGCACCTGGGGTTGACGGCACAACGATGGCGTGGCACTTTTAACCACATCGCTAATTAACGAGGTGGTTAAGTCCAGTGCCCTCCGACCAGCTGAGCCTGACCTTCGCCGCGCTGGCGAGCCCCGTTCGGCGCGAGATCCTGGCTCGTCTGGCGGAAGGCGAGGCGACCGTGAACGAGCTGGCAGCCCCGTTCACGATGAGCCTGCCGGCGATCTCCCGGCACCTGAAGGTGCTGGAGCACGCAGGCCTGATCAGCCGGGGTCGCGAGGCTCAGTGGAGACCGTGCCGCCTGGAGGTCGCGCCGCTCGACACGGCGTCGACCTGGATCGAGGGCTACCGGCAGGTCTGGCAGGAACGGCTCGACCTTCTCGACCAGGAGATTCAACGGATCCAACGCAACCAGAAGGGCAAGCGGCATGGCTGACACCGAGGTGATCTTCGAGCCAGGCAGGCAGGACATCGTCATCAGGCGCACGTTCGACGCACCGCCCGATGTGGTCTTCGCGGCGTACACCGACCCAGGCCTCGTCCCCGCGTGGTGGGGTGCGGCCCGGTTCAGCACCGAGGTCGACCGGATGGAGGTGCGGACGGGCGGGAGCTGGCGCTTCGTCACGCGCAACAGGGTCGACGGCACGGAGTACGCGTTCCGCGGCGTCTACCACGAGGTCGTGCCGGCGCAGCGGATCGTCGCCACCTTCGAGTTCGAGCCGGGAGGACCGGGATACCTGCAGCTCGTGACGGACACGTTCGAGGAGGTCGAAGGTGCCACGCGCTTCACGAGCGTCAGCCTCTTCGGCTCTGTCGAGGACCGCGACGGGTGGATCCCGACGGACATGGACACGGGCATCCGCGACTCGATGGACAGGCTCGACGCCGTGGTTCGGGGCCTGTTGTGAGTGGAGCCGCGGAGCCCCGGGACATCGTCGTCACCCGCACGCTCGCTGCGCCGATCGACAGCGTCTGGCGTGCGTGGACCCGCTCGGAGGACGTGAGGCGCTGGTGGGGCCCCTCCGGGTTCACGGCGCCGACCGCCCGGATGGACCCGCGGGTCGGCGGCTCCTCGCTGGTGTGCATGCGCACGCCGGATGGACACGATCTCTTCAACCTCTGGACGTACCAGGTGGTGCAGCCGCACGAGTGCCTCGAGTTCACGATGGAGTTCTGCGACGACACCGGACGCGTCGTCCACCCGGCCGACCTCGGCCTGCCACCGGACATCCCCGTCCCCGTTCGCCACGTCGTGACGTTGACTCCCGTCGACGGCGACGCGACCGAGATGACGGTCACCGAGTACGGGTACACGTCCGAGGAGACCTACTCGATGTCGCGGCTGGGTCTCGAGCAGTGCCTGGACAAGATGGCCGCCAGTCTCGGGGCCACGACCGCTGACCTAGGCTGAGCCGCATGGCTGTCAGGATCAACCGCGTCTACACCCGTACCGGCGACGACGGCAGCACCGGGCTCGGTGACTTCAGCCGGACCCGCAAGACCGACGTGCGGCTGGCCGCCTACGCCGACGCCGACGAGACGGGCGCAGTCCTCGGGGTGGCCATCACCACGAGCGCCCTGCCCGACGACGTCGCGGTGCTGCTGCAGAGGATCCAGAACGACCTGTTCGACGTCGGCGCCGACCTGTGCCTCCCCCTCGCGCAGGAGTACGCCTACGAGCCCCTCCGGGTGCGGCCCGAGTGGGTCAGCGAGCTCGAGGAGGCGATCGACCGCTACAACGACAAGCTGCCGAAGCTGACGACCTTCGTGCTGGCCGGTGGCACCGCCCAGGCGGCGCACCTGCACCTCGCCCGGACGGTGTCCCGCCGCGCCGAGAGGTCGGTGTGGGCGGCGATCGAGGAGTACGGGGCCGACGTGGACGGCGGGGTGAACTCGCTGGCCGCGCAGTACCTGAACCGGCTCTCCGACCTGCTGTTCGTGCTGGCGCGCTACGTCAACGTGGCGGCCGGCCGTGATGACGCCCTGTGGCAGCCGGGCGGCGGGCGCACGCCCTAGGTGACCCGTCCGACCTGACGAGGAGGTCCGGCGTCGGCCCACGACGCCAGCCCGGTGTAGGCATCGGGGCTCATTGCCAGGTCGAGCTCGTCACCGTCGTAGCGACAGCTGATCACGGAGAGGTCAGGGACCACGACGACGGCGACCTCTCCCCCGACGGGAACCCGCTGGCCGACGACCTCGAGGCGTGATCGCTCCCAGCTGCGTGAAGGCCGCGGTGCCAGCGAGAAGACCCGGTACCAGTCGAGCCGGTCCGTGCCGTAGCACGCGACGCCCACCATCCAGGGCCGGCCCTCCGCGACCATGCGGACGGAGCAGTCGAAGGACCCGAGGCGGCGTGCGAGGGTCACCCGGCGCACGGAGAACAGCAGCACGCCGGCGACCAGGAGCAGCGCGAGCCCCGCGGCGATCTGGAGCGAGGCGCTCAGACCACCCACCAGGGACGCCGCGCGTTGTCAGGCGCCGCTGCGGGACGTCGTGGAACCCTCGACGTCGACCTTCTCGGCCACCACCAGGACCCGGTCGTTCTCGACCGACAGGAACCCTCCGTCGACCTCGGCGCTGACCACCTGGCCGTCGGCGGGCGTGATGCGCACCTCGCCGGTGGCGAGGACACCCAGCAACGGGGTGTGGCCGGGCAGGATGCCGAGCTCGCCGTCGAGGGTGCGGGCCAGGACCATGGACGCGTCACCGGACCAGATGGTGCGGTCGGTCGCCACCAGCTCGACGTGCAGAGTGCCCACGGGCCTGCCTTTCGCTTCGGGGGCACCGGATCACGGTGCCGCGCAAGGCCACAGCCTACCGGCTGGACGGTGCCGTCCAGCACGCGCCCCCGGCCCTGTGGACGGGTTCCACCCCCAAGCTCCGCGTCGCCACCAAGCGAGCACAACTGGGGGCAACTATTGCGCTGGAGCGCTCCTTCGCGTCGCGACGGTCGAACCTTCCCCCAGTTGTGCCCGCGCTTGGCACAGCACCAGGCCCGCACCGGCGAACCGGTGCGGGCCTGCGTCGCTGCGCTGCTGAGTCAGCGCGTCCGGCTCACTCGCCGGTCTGCTTCTGGATGTTCGCCCACTTCTTCTCGACGTCGTCGAGGCCACCGCACATGAAGAAGGCCTGCTCCGCGACGTGGTCGTACTCGCCGTCCGCGATCTTCGAGAACGCCTCGACGGTGTCGCCGACGGAGACGGTCGAGCCCTCGACACCAGTGAACTGCTTGGCCACGTAGGTGTTCTGGGACAGGAACCGCTGGATGCGACGGGCCCGGTTGACGAGGATCTTGTCCTCCTCGGACAGCTCGTCGATGCCGAGGATCGCGATGATGTCCTGCAGCTCCTTGTTGCGCTGGAGGATCTGCTTGACCCGCACCGCGGTGTCGTAGTGGTCCTGGCCGATGTAGCGGGGGTCCAGGATGCGCGACGTCGAGGTCAGCGGGTCGACCGCCGGGTAGATGCCGAGCGACGCGATGTCACGCGATAGCTCGGTCGTGGCGTCGAGGTGGGCGAACGTGGTGGCCGGGGCCGGGTCGGTGTAGTCGTCGGCCGGCACGTAGATCGCCTGCATCGAGGTGATCGAGTGACCGCGCGTCGACGTGATGCGCTCCTGCAGCACGCCCATCTCGTCGGCGAGCGTGGGCTGGTAGCCCACGGCCGAGGGCATCCGGCCGAGCAGGGTCGACACCTCGGAGCCGGCCTGCGTGAACCGGAAGATGTTGTCGATGAACAGCAGCACGTCCTGCTTCTGCACGTCGCGGAAGTACTCGGCCATCGTCAGCGCCGACAGGGCGACGCGCAGTCGGGTGCCGGGCGGCTCGTCCATCTGGCCGAAGACGAGGGCGGTCTGGCCGAGGACGCCGGCCTCCTCCATCTCGGCGATGAGGTCGTTGCCCTCGCGGGTCCGCTCGCCGACGCCGGCGAAGACGGACACACCGCCGTGGTCCTTCGCGACGCGGGCGATCATCTCCTGGATCAGCACGGTCTTGCCGACACCGGCACCGCCGAACAGGCCGATCTTGCCGCCGAGCACGTACGGCGTGAGCAGGTCGATGACCTTGATGCCGGTCTCGAACATCTCGGTCTTGGACTCGAGCTGGTCGAAGGCGGGCGCCTTGCGGTGGATCGGCCAGCGCTCGGTGATCTCGAGCTTCTCGCCCTCCTCGCCGTTGAGGCACTCACCGGTGGCGTTCCAGACGCGGCCCTTGGTGACGTCGCCGACCGGCACGGAGATGCCCTTGCCGGTGTCGCGCACCGGCAGCCCGCGGACGAGGCCGTCGGTCGGCTTCATGGCGATGGCGCGCACCATGTTGTCGCCGATGTGCTGGGCGACCTCGAGCACCAGGGTGCGCGACTCGCCGGTCAGCTCGAAGTCGATCTCGAGCGCGTTGTACATCTCGGGCATCGAGCCCGCGGCGAACTCGATGTCGACCACGGGGCCGATCACCCGGGCGATGCGGCCGGTACCAGCGGAGCCGGCGTCCGCGGTCTTCTCAGTGGCGGTGGCAGTCATCTCTCTCACTCACTCTCAGTTCTCGGCTCCGGCGGAGGCGAGGGCGTCGGCGCCGCCGACGATCTCGCTGATCTCCTGGGTGATCTCGGCCTGGCGTGCCTGGTTGGCGAGCCGGGTGTACATGCGGATGAGCTCCTGGGCGTTGTCGGACGCCGTCTTCATCGCTCGCTGCCGCGCCGCCTGCTCGGAGGCGTTGGCCTGCTGCATGCAGTTGAAGATGCGGCTGCCGATGTAGCGCGGCAGCAGGGTGTCGAGCACCTGCTCGGCGTTCGGCTCGAACTCGTAGAGCGGCAGCAGGTCCTCGTCGCTGGGCTCCTCGACGCCCTCGACGACCTCGAGGGGCAGCAGCCTGATCACCTCGGGCTTCTGGGTGACCATGTTGACGAACCGGGTGAAGACGACGTGGATCTCGTCGACACCACCGTTCTCGGAGCCCTTCATGAACGCGTCGACGAGCACGTCGCCGATCTCGCGCGCGATGTCGTAGGTGGGAGCCTCGCTGAAGCCGCTCCACTCCTGCTGGACCTCGCGGCGCCGGAACTTGTAGAACGCGATGCCCTTGCGCCCGGTCAGGTACGGCACCGGCTCGACACCACGTCCGCGGAGCAGCTCGTTCAGCCGCTCGCCCTCCTTGATGGCGTTCGACGAGTAGGCCCCGGCCATGCCGCGGTCGCTCGTGATGATCAGGACGGCGGCCCGGCGGACCTCCTCCTTCTCGGTCGTCAGGGGGTGGTCGGTGTTCGAGAACGTCGCCACGGCCGACACCGCCCGGGTGATCGCCCGCGCGTACGGCGACGACGCCTGGACCTGCTGCCTCGCCTTCGAGATGCGCGACGTCGCGATCAGCTCCTGCGCACTGAAGATCTTCTTCAGGTTCGTGGTGGAGCCGATGCGGTCGCGGTAGACCCGCTGCTTGGCGCCCATGGTCCCCTCCTTCCCTGCTCGGTCTCGAGTACGTCAGCCGCGCTTCTGGCGGACGATCTGCTCCTGCTCGACGGACTCGTCCTCGAGCGCCTCCGACTCCTCGTGGCCGGCCTCGACGAGGTTCTTGCCCTCCTCGGTCTGGAAGCTCTTCTTGAACTTCGCCAGCTCGGACTTCAGCGTCTCGATCGTGTCGTCCTCGAGCTTCTGCGTCTCCTTGATGGTCGGCAGGACCACGTCGGCGCGTCGCAGGTGGTCGAGCAGCTCGCGCTCGAACTTGCGGACGTCACGGACACCCACGTCGTCGAGGGCGCCGGTGGTACCGAGCCAGATCGACACGACCTGCTCCTCGACCGGGTACGGCGTGTACTGGCCCTGCTTCAGCAGCTCCATCAGCCGCTGGCCGCGGGAGAGCTGCTGACGGGAGGCAGCGTCGAGGTCGGACGCGAACAGCGCGAACGCCTCCAGCGCCCGGTACTGGGCCAGGTCGACTCGCAGTGACCCGGCGACCGTCTTCATCGCCTTGACCTGGGCGGCGCCACCGACGCGCGACACCGAGACGCCGACGTTGACTGCGGGGCGCTGGTTCGCGTTGAACAGGTCGGACTCGAGGAAGATCTGGCCGTCGGTGATCGAGATGACGTTGGTCGGGATGTAGGCCGACACGTCGTTGGCCTTCGTCTCGACGATCGGCAGGCCGGTCATCGAGCCGGCGCCCATCCCGTCGGAGAGCTTGGCGCAGCGCTCGAGCAGCCGCGAGTGCAGGTAGAAGACGTCACCCGGGTAGGCCTCGCGACCCGGCGGGCGGCGCAGCAGCAGCGACACGGCGCGGTACGCCTCGGCCTGCTTCGACAGGTCGTCGAAGACGATCAGCACGTGCTTGCCCTGGTACATCCAGTGCTGGCCGATTGCCGAACCGGTGTAGGGGGCCAGGTACTTGAAGCCTGCGGCGTCGGACGCCGGAGCGGCCACGATGGTGGTGTACTCCAGCGCGCCGGCCTCCTCGAGCGCACCGCGGACAGCCGCGATGGTCGAGCCCTTCTGGCCGATCGCCACGTAGATGCAGCGCACCTGCAGCTCCGGGTCGCCGGTGTCCCAGAACTCCTTCTGGTTGATGATCGTGTCGGTCGCCACCGCGGTCTTGCCGGTCTGGCGGTCGCCGATGATCAGCTGGCGCTGGCCGCGCCCGATCGGGGTCATGGAGTCGATCGCCTTGATGCCCGTCTGCAGCGGCTGGTGCACCGACTTGCGGTCCATCACGCCGGCAGCCTGCAGCTCGAGGGCACGCGTCTCGCTGGACTCGATGTCTCCCAGCCCGTCAATGGGCTCGCCCAGCGGGTTGACCACGCGTCCGAGGAACGCGTCACCGACTGGCACGGAGAGGATCTCGCCGGTCCGCTTGACCTCCTGACCCTCCTCGATGCCGGAGAACTCACCGAGCACGACGACGCCGATCTCGCGGACGTCGAGGTTGAGCGCCAGGCCGAGCGTGCCGTCCTCGAACGTCAGCAGCTCGTTGGCCATCACGCCGGGCAGGCCCTCGACGCGGGCGATGCCGTCGCCGGCCTCCGTGACCCGTCCGACCTCCTCGCGGGACGCGGCGCCGGGCTCGTAGGACTGGACGAACGAGTCCAGCGCGTCCCGGATCTCCTCCGGTCGGATCGTCAGCTCCGCCATCTGCGTGCTCTCCTCGGTTCTTCGGTTCTGCTACGTGGTCTGAAGGGTGGTGCTCAGCCGGCCAGCTGGCGCCGTGCGGCGGCCAGCCTCGCGACGACTGTCGCGTCGATGACCTCGTCGGCCACCTGAATGCGCAGGCCGCCGACGACGTCAGGGTCGACGTCGATGTCGAGATGGACGGTGCGTCCGTAGACGCGCTCCAGCGCCGCGGCGAGGCGGTTGCGCTGGGCCGCCTTGAGCGGGATCGCGGACGTGATCCGGGCGACGGCCCGGTCACGCCGGGCCGCAACGGCCTGCCCGAGCTCGTCGAGAACGGCCTCGATGCGCCGGCCTCGGGGGTTGGCGACGCCTCGGCGTGCGAGCACCAGGGTCTCGTCGGAGACCTTGCCGGTCAGCAGGCGGTCGACCAGCTCGGCCTTGTCGGCGACGGGGGCCCGGCGGTCGGACAGGGCCGCCCGCAGCGCGGGGTCCGCGTCGATGATGCGGCCGAAACGGAACAGGTCCGACTCGACCTGCTCGAGCGTGCCGGCCTGCTCGGCAGCACCGAGCACCGCGAGCACGCCCAGCTGCTCGCATGCCTCAGCCAGGTCGCGAGCGCTGGACCAGCGGTCGCGAACCAGCCCGGAGACCACGTCGACCGTGGTGCCCGACACCTGCGAGCCCAGCAGCCGACCGACGAGGTCGGCCTTGGCCTCCCCGTCCCGCGAGGGGTCGGTCAGCGCGCGCCGGAGCGCCACCGAGCTGTCGAGCACGCTGGCCACCAGGAACAGCTCCTCGCCGAGGCGGCCGGTCTCGCCGCCGGACAGCAGCGGCTCGACCCGTTCGAGCGCCCCCGCGAGGGAGTGCCCGCTGGTGCCACGCATCAGAACAGCTCCTCGGCCTGGGGCGCTCCCTTGCCGGTCGCTCCGGCCCGCACCGTGCCGGCGTCCGCCGTCTCGAGCTCTTCGAGGAAGCGGTCGACGACACGCGACTGGCGCGCTGAGTCCTCGAGGGACTCGCCCACGATCCGGCCGGCCAGGTCGGTCGCCAGGCGGCCGACCTCGGTGCGCAGTGACGTGATCGCCTGCTGGCGCTCCGCCTCGATCTGCCGCTGCGCGGACGCCGTGATGCGCTGCGCGTCCGCCGCAGCCTTCTCGCGGATCTCGGCGGCGATCGCCGCCGCCTCCACGCGGGCCTCCTCGCGGATGGTCGTCGCCTCGGCGCGGGACGCGGCGAGCTGCTCCTGGTACTCCTTGAGCGCTTGCTCGGCCTCGGCCTGCGCCTTCTCGGCCTGCTGCATCCCGCCTTCGATGGCCTCCGTCCGCTCGGCATGGATCTTCTCCAGTGCCGGGACGACCTTCCAGGTGAAGACGACGAGAAGCACGGCGAAGCAGACGCCACCGAGGATCAGCTCACCGAGGTGAGGGATGATCGGCGCCTTCTCGGCCTCACCGGCCGCGGTGACCGCGGCTGCTGCGAAATCCACTGTGACTCCTCGAGCTCAGGGGGTCAGGTCTCGTGCGTCGACTAGCCGCGGAAGACGAAGGCGAGCGCGATACCGAAGATCGCGAGCGCCTCGGTCAGCGCGAAGCCCAGGATGGCCAGGGGCTGCAGGATCCCGCGGGCCTCAGGCTGGCGCGCGACACCGTTGATGTAGGCGGCGAAGATCAGGCCGACGCCGATTCCGGGGCCGATGGCCGAGAGGCCGTAGCCCAGGATCGCGATGTTTCCGTCCATGGTTCCTACTCTTCCTTTCGATCCGTGCCGCGCCGTGCGTCACGAGGTCGGGGATGGTGCGGGACTGTGCGGTGGGTCAGTGGTGCTCGGCCAGGCTGTCGGCGATGTAGAAGGCAGACAGCAGGACGAAGATGTAGGCCTGCAGGAACTCGACCAGGATCTCGAAGACCGTCAGGACGGCGTACATCACGATCGGGCCGACGGACATGAACTTCAGCGCCAGTCCACCGTCCACGAGCATGTACTCCGCGCCGAGTGCCATCAGCAGCAGCAGGATGTGCCCGGCGAACATGTTGCCGAAGAGTCGCAGTGCGAGCGTCACGGGGCGCGTGAAGAAGTAGGTGATGATCTCGAGCACGAAGAGCATCGGCACGACGAAGACCGGCAGGCCCTCGGGCACGAGCCCCTTGAAGTAGCCGACGAAGCCCTTCCGGCGGAAGCCGATCGCCAGGTACAGGATGTAGACGAACAGCGCCAGCGCGACCGGGAACCCGATCCGCGACATCGTCGGGAACTGCACGACCGGGACAACGCCGGCGAAGTTGTTCACCAGGATGATCAGGAACACGGAGAACAGCAGGGGCATGTACGGACGGAAGTTCTTCTCGCCGATCATGTCCCGCGCGATCGAGTTGCGGACCAGGCCGTAGGTGGACTCGAACATCCACTGCCCCTTGCCGGGCACGACCGCCATCCGGCGCGTCACCAGCAGCGACACGACGATCACCAGCGCGGTGGTCACCAGCATGATGAGCATCGCCTTGGTGAACGCGAAGCCGCCGTCGGTGCCGAACATCGGCAGCCAGAAGTCGGTGGGGCCTGGCGGGTGGAAGCCCTCGGCCTCGCCTTCAGCGGCGAGCACCTTCGTGGCGAGCACGTCGACAGTCACTTGCTGTCCTCCGTGGGCAGGTCGTCGGAACGGGGAGCAGGTCGATCGGGGCCAGGCTCCGTGCAGGACTCACCGGCGCCGCCCTCAGCGTGTGGGACAGGCGTTTCAGCCGGCGGCGACGATGCCGAACGGTCGGTACCGTACCGGAACCAGACGATGGTCAACGCCACGGCCATTCCGCCCAGCAGACCGACCAGGACGATCCAGCTGGTGCCGAGCCAGAGGTCGAGCAGCCAGCCCAGACCGCCGAACGCGATCAGCCCGCTCATCATCGTGTTCACGGCACCCCACGCGACCGACTCGGGGAGCGGGCCGGGTGTGGGGGCGATGGCGGTGGAGATACGGAAGCGGCGCTGGGGGGCAGGCTGCTTGGGGCTCGACTCCGTCATGACGGGTCCTTGCCGGCGGAGGCAGCGTCCGGCTCGTCGAACACCAGCGTGCGCGCTCTCGAGTAGGACCTGATGCCGAGCGGAATCCAGACGAAGGCGCAGAGCAGTGCGGTGAGGCCGAACGCCTCGCCCGAGAGCCAGGTCGCGTCCTGCAGCAGGATCAGCATCAGCCCGAGCAGGCCGACCTTCGTGACGTAGGTGAGCATCGCGACGGCCATCACGTTCGCCGGCGCGACGCGGGCGGTGCGGCCCATCACCATCAGGCTGGCGGAGAAGAACGCGACGACGACCGCGACGGCCAGCAGGCTGCCCCACAGGCCGCGGAGATCCTGCAGCCAGAAAGCCACTCCGGCGGCCACGAGACCGACGGCGACCGTCGGGACCAGCGGCCCGCGCAGCATGGCTGCGTACGGGTCGTCGGGGGTGGCTGCGGGGCTCACGTGGTGGCCTTCCTGTGGCAGGCGTCGCCGGTGCTGTGGCGGGTCGCCGGGAGGTCATCTCGGGGTCTCTGAACGCTTGTGAATGCTATCACAAGCGCTCAGCAGGGTCCTTTCTGACCGATTCGTCCGATTTCAACGGCTCCTCCGTGCGGGGCGGCGGCGGCACCGGTACAGCCTGCCCCTTCGGGGGCGGATCGGCCTCCCGGCGACGGCCGAACCGGCCGACACCCCACCCGACACCTCGCCCGACACCACGGCCGACGCCTCGGCCGATTCCGCGACCGAGGCCGAGCGGGCCGAGCGTCAGCGCGATGGCGACCAGGGCCACGGCCAGCCAGCTGGGCAGCCAGATCCTGAGGGGGATGAAGCCGCCCGAGATGGCGCCGAACGAGAGCACGGCGGTCCAGAGGTACATCACGCCGACCGCCCGCAGGTGTGAGTGGCCGAGGTCGAGCAGGCGGTGGTGCAGGTGCTGCCGGTCGGCCGCGAACGGCGACTGCCCCGCCTTGACCCGCCGAAGCACGGCGAGCAGCAGGTCGGCCATCGGCACCACGAGCACGGCCAGCGGCAGCAGCACCGGGAAGAAGGCCGGCACGAGCCGCGCCTCGGACACCACCGCAGGGTCGACCTGACCCGTGACGGCGATCGCGGACGCCGCGAGCAGCAGCCCGAGCTGCATCGCGCCGGAGTCACCCATGAAGATGCGCGCCGGGTGGATGTTGTGCGGCAGGAAGCCAACGCAGCAACCGACCATCGCGGCGGCGACGACCGCGGCGAGGCTGGAGTAGTCACCGGGGCTGGCCTCGACGGTCAGCATGTACGTGTAGACGAAGAAGGCACCGCCAGCGATGGCCATCACGCCCGCGGCGAGACCGTCCAGACCGTCGATGAAGTTGACGGCATTGATCGTCACCACGACGGCGGCGATGGTGAGGAACAGGAAGAGGCCACCTGAGCCGACCGTGACGCCGCCCAGCGGCAGCGTGACCAGCTGAACCCCTTGCCAGGCAAGGAGTCCCGCCGCAAGCACCTGTCCCGCGAGCTTGGTGATCGAGTCGAGGTTCCAGATGTCGTCCAGCGCGCCGATCAGCGCGACGAGCCCGGCGGCCGCGAGGATTCCCCACGGGCCCTGCGAGGAGTCGAAGATCGGGTCGAAGAACGGAACCGCGTCCGCGACAACGAAACTCGCGACGAGCCCGGCGAACATCGCCAGACCACCGAGGCGTGGTGTCGGCACGGAGTGAACGTCGCGCTCGCGCAACGGTGTCATCGCCCCCGTGCGCTCCGCGATCCGTCGCGCGACCGGCGTCGCCAGGTAGGTGAACGCCGCGGCGACGAGCATGACCAGCAGGTAGCCGCTCATCCGCCGCTGTCGGCCTCCTGGGTCGACGTGCTCACTGATTCAGGGGTCTCAGGGTTCTCTGGGGTCTCAGGGTCAGCGACGCCCACACCGTCCAGCAGGTCCGGGACGACCGCCTGCAGGTCGGCCAGGCTGACCGCACCGGCCCTCACCAGCAGCGGTAGCTCACCGGTCGCGTCGATGATGCTGGAGGGCAGAGCCGGGCCCTTCTCGGACGGGTGGCCGCCGACGGGGCCGGCCTCGAGGTAGACCTCGACGCCGCTCAGCTGGCTCTGCGCCCTGGCCGCTGTCATCGCGGGCGGGCGGCCGCTGAGGTTGGCGCTCGACACCGCCAGCGGCCCGGTCGAGCGGAGCAGCTCGAGCGCGATCGGGTGGTCGGGCATGCGCAGGGCGACCGTGCCGCCGGTTTCGCCGAGGTCCCACGACAGGGACGACTGGGCCCAGACGATCACCGTCAGCCCACCCGGCCAGAACCTCTCGGTGAGAGCAGCGACGTCGTCGCTGACGTGGGTCGCGAGGGCCGGCAGCACGTCGGCGCCGCTGATCAGGACCGGTGGCGGCATCTGGCGTCCGCGTCCCTTCGCCTTCAGCAGCCGGGCAACCGCTTCGGGGTCGAACGCATCGGCGGCGATGCCGTAGACGGTGTCCGTCGGCAGCACGACCAGCTCGCCGCGCCCGATCGCGGCGGCAGCCAGCTTCAGGCCCTCGTCACGCTGCGCGTCGTCGCGGCAGTCGAACAGCTTCACGGCTCGCTCCGCTCCCTCACGGGCGCCAGTCTGTCACCGGCGGCCGAGTGCCGCGTCGCACCACCCGCTGCGGGCTGGTCCCGATGTCGGACGGCCGTCACCCAGCGCGGACGACCGGTCAGGTCACGGTGGCCCTCGACGCGCTCCCAACCTGTGGCCGCGAGCGTCGCGAGCAGCGCCGCCTGCTGGGTCTCGGCGTGCTCCATCACGACGACTCCCCCGTCGACGAGCAGCCCGGCCGCACGCGCCAGCACGGCCCGGGGAACGGCGAGACCGTCGGACGAGAGCCCGTAGAGCGCGACCGCCGGGTCGTGGTCGGCGACCTCTGGGTCCACCGGCACCATGCCGTCGGGGATGTACGGCGGGTTGCACGCCACCACGTCGACAACACCGTCGAGGCTGGTGCCTTCTGTGCCTGCCTTGCCGGAGCCGTCCCAACGGGTGGCGTCGGCGAGGTGCAGCACGACTCCGGTTCCCGCGAGGTTCCGCTCGGCCCAGGCGTGCGCCTGGCGGTCGACCTCGACGGCGTGCACGACGGCACCCGGCACCTCGTCCGCAATCGCGCCCGCGATCGCCCCCGACCCGGTGCACAGGTCGACGACGAGCGGCACGCGGCCGGACGCCGCGATCCGCCGAACCGCCTCGACGGCCGCGCCGGCGACCTCCTCGGTCTCCGGACGGGGGACGAACACCCCCGGCCCCACTGCGAGGGTCAGCCCGCGGAAGGCAGCCGTGCCGGTCAGGTGCTGCAAGGGGATGCGACGGGCTCGCTCGCCGACGAGCGCGTCGTACCCGTCGGGGGCCGGCGCTCCGCGCAGGGCAGCCGCCTGGAGCGCCCCGCGTCCGAGACCGAGAAGGTGCCCGGCGAGCAGCTCGGCGTCGACGCGGGCAGAGGCGATGCCCGCGTCCGCCAGCCGTTTTGTGGCCGACCGGAGCGCGTCCGCAAGCGTCATGGTCGGGCCATCACTGCGAGTCGGCCGCACCGAGCTGGGCCTGCTCGTCGGCTGCGACCGCCGACTCGATCAGCGGGTCGAGCTCGCCGTCCAGCACCAGGTCGAGGTTGTACGCCTTGAAACCCGTGCGGTGGTCGCTGATGCGGTTCTCGGGGTAGTTGTAGGTGCGGATCCGCATCGAGCGGTCGACGGTGCTGACCTGCGAGCGGCGTGAGGCGGCAGTCTCGGCGTCGGCCGCATCCTGGGCCGCGGCGTGCAGGCGGGCGCGCAGGATCCGCATCGCCTGCTCCCTGTTCTGAAGCTGGCTCTTCTCGTTCTGGCAGGAGGCGACGATGCCGGTGGGCACGTGCGTGATGCGCACGGCCGAGTCGGTCGTGTTGACCGACTGCCCGCCGGGTCCGGACGACCGGTAGACGTCGATGCGCAGGTCGTTCGGGTCGATCGTCACCTCGACCTCCTCGGCCTCGGGCAGCACCACCACGCCGGCGGCCGAGGTGTGGATGCGACCCGCGGACTCCGTGACCGGAACCCGCTGCACGCGGTGCACGCCGCCCTCGTACTTGAGCCGGGCCCAGACACCCTCCTCGGGCGGACCCGACGACCGCGTCTTCACCGCGACCGAGATGTCCTTGTAGCCACCCAGGGTGGACTCGGTGGCGTCGAGCACCTCGGTGCTCCACCCGCGCCGCTCGGCGTACCGGAGGTACATCCGCAGCAGGTCTGCTGCGAAGAGGGCGGACTCGTCGCCACCCTCACCAGCCTTGACCTGGAGGATGACGTCGCGGCCGTCGTCGGGGTCGCGCGGCACCAGGAGCTCTCGCAGGCGCTCGACCTCAGCGTCGCGCCGGGCTTCGAGCGCCGGAAGTTCCGCCGCGAACTCGGTGTCGTCGACCGCCATCTCGGTGGCCGCGTCGACGTCGTCCTGCGCCGCTCGCCAGGCCCGGTGGGCGCTGACGACGCGATCCAGCTCGGCGTAGCGCCGTCCGAGCACCCGCGCCTTGCCCTGGTTCGTGTGCACCGCCGGGTCGGCCAGCTGCCGCTCCAGGTCGGCGTGCTCGGCGAGGAGCGGCTCGACGACCTCGAACACGGCGACTCCTTCGGACGGTCTCGCTCCCCTCGCGCTAGCCACGTTAACGAGGCGTTCCCCACGTTAACGAGGCTCGCGAGCCTCGTTAACGGTGCTTTCGCCTCGTTAACGAGGCCAACGGTTCGAACAGACGACAGCGCCGGACCCTCCCGTGGGAGGACCGGCGCTGTTGAGCAGCTACTTGCTGTCGGCGTCGACCTTCTTTTCAGCCTTGGCCTCGGCCTTCTCGTCGGCCACAGGCTGCGCAGCGGCGGCCTTCTTGCCGTAGCGCGCCTGGAAGCGGGCCACGCGGCCACCGGTGTCGAGGATCTTCTGCTTGCCGGTGTAGAAGGGGTGGCAGGCACTGCACACGTCGGCACTGATGTGGCCGGACTTTGCGGTGCTGCGGGTCGTGAACGTGGCGCCGCAGGTGCACGTCACCGACGTCTCGACGTACGTGGGGTGGATGTCAGGCTTCACTTCGAGCTCCCTTGTGATGGTCGCCGGGTCGTGCCCACCCGTGTGGGGACGTGAACCGGAACCGGTGTACGAGTGTGCCAGGGCACTGCCTGAGCACGAAATCGTGCTCTGCTATTCCGTCAGGTGTTGAGTCAGTCGTCCGCGCCGGGCGCCGACGACGTCTTCTGGACCTGCATCAGGAACTCCGCGTTGCTCTTGGTGTCCTTCAGCTTGTTGAGCAGCAGCTCGAGGGACTGCTGCGAGTCGAGCGCGGTCAGCACCCGGCGCAGCTTCCACATCACCGAGAGCTCCTCGCGGCCCAGCAGGATCTCCTCACGGCGGGTGCCGGACGGATTCACGTCCACCGCCGGGAAGACGCGCTTGTCGGCCAGCGACCGGGAGAGCCGCAGCTCCATGTTCCCGGTGCCCTTGAACTCCTCGAAGATGACCTCGTCCGCCTTCGACCCGGTCTCGACCAGGGCCGTCGCCAGGATGGTCAGCGAGCCGCCGTTCTCGACGTTGCGTGCGGCGCCGAAGAAGCGCTTCGGCGGGTACAGCGCCGACGAGTCGACGCCACCGGAGAGGATGCGGCCGGACGCGGGCGCCGCGATGTTGTAGGCGCGGCCGAGTCGGGTGATCGAGTCGAGCAGCACGACGACGTCGTGACCCATCTCGACGAGCCGCTTCGCGCGCTCGATCGCCAGCTCGGCGACGGTCGTGTGGTCGTCGGCCGGACGGTCGAACGTCGAGGCGATGACCTCGCCCTTGATCGTCCGCTGCATGTCCGTGACCTCCTCGGGGCGCTCGTCGACGAGCACGACCATGAGGTGGGCCTCGGGGTTGTTGGTGGTGATCGCGTTCGCGATCGCCTGCAGCACCAGGGTCTTGCCGGCCTTGGGCGGCGAGACGATCAGGCCTCGCTGACCCTTACCGATCGGCGCGACCAGGTCGATGATGCGGGTCGTGTAGATGTTCGGCTCGGTCTCCAGCCGGAGACGCTCCTGCGGGTAGAGCGGCGTGAGCTTGCCGAACTCGATCCGCGCACGTGCCTGCTCGGGGGTCTGGCCGTTGACCGAGTCGAGACGCACCAGCGCGTTGTACTTGGCGCGCTGGCCCTGCGCGTCGTCCCGTGGCTGGCGGATGGCCCCGATGACGGCGTCACCCTTGCGCATGCCGTTCTTCTTGACCTGCGCCAGCGAGACGTAGACGTCGTTCGGCCCGGGCAGGTAACCCGAGGTGCGGACGAACGCGTAGCTGTCCAGGATGTCGAGGATTCCGGCGACCGGAATCAGGACGTCGTCCTCGCGGAGCTCGGGCTCGTCGCCCATGCCACCCATCGGGTCGTTGCCGCGGCCGCCACGACGCTTGCGGTCGCGGTAGCGGTTGCGCCGACGACGACCGCCGGGACCCTCGTCGTCCTCGTCGTCGCGCGGGCCGTTGTCGCGGTTCTGGCGCTGGCCCTGGTTCTGGCCACCGCCCTGGTTCTGGCCACCGCTCTGGTTGTCGCGGTTCGGGCGGTCCTGCCGGTTGCGGTTGCGGTTGCCCTCGCCGTCGCGGTTCTGGCCGCCCTGGTTCTGGCCGCCCTGGTTCTGGCCGCCCTGGTTCTGGCCGCCCTGGTTCTGGCCGCCCTGGTTCTGGCCGCCCTGGCTCTGGCCGCCCTCGCGGTTCTGGCCCTCGCGCTGTCCGTCACGGTTCTGGCCGTCGCGCTGTCCGTCACGGTTCTGGCCGTCGCGGTTCTGGCCGTCACGGTTCTGGCCTTCACGGTTCTGGCCCTCGCGCTGTCCGTCACGGTTCTGGGCATCACGGCTCTGGGCATCACGGCTCTGGGCGTCGCCGACCTGGTCGTTCCGGTCGTCGCGCGTCGAGGACTCCTGACGGTCGCGGCCGGACTGTCGCTCGCGCCGGCGTCCCTCTCGCTCAGCTCCGGGCTCGGCGTCGCGCTGGGCGTCCGCCTGACGTGCCGGTGCCTCGGTGGCCGGCTCTGCGGCCTGCGTCTGGACGTGCTGGGGCGCGGCCTGCGCCGCGTCGGACGCGGGCTGGGCTGCTGCGCGCGGCTGTCGAGCCGCGCGCGTCGGCGCCGAGGCGCCGCCGTTCTGGTGGGCACGGATGGCCTCGAGCAGGTCGCTCTTGCGCATCTTCGAGGTGCCCTTGACGCCGAGCTCGTTGGCCAGGGCCTGCAGCTGTGGCAGTCGCAGGCCGGACAATGCGCCGGAGGCACCGGGTGTGGTGGCTCCCGCGGCGAGCGCGGCGGTGGTGGTGGTGTCTGTCACGAAGGATCCTTCCCCCTCGTCAGCGGCTGGTTGGTCACAGCCGGGTGTCCGGCACTCAGGCCGGTGAAGTGGGTGCCGCATCGCGTCCGGCTACCAGTGCGGAGCACCGAGTGGCGGATCACGTGACGGCTGCTGCCCTCATCCGGGCGGAACTTCCGGCCGACGGCCGGGCGCTGATGCGGGAGCGTGTTCACCATAACACCGTCCGACCGCCGTCGCTTCCCCTTGCGGGATGGTGGGCATGTCCCGGCCGCGAGCCGCTCCCGGCTGCCGCGGGTTCGGCGGCTACCGGTCCGTGGTCAGCACAGCGCCCGTGGGGTCGATGCCCGGCGCGGACACCGTCCACCCCTCGCCGGTGACCGCCTGCACCCGAGCGAGCACGCCGGCGGAACGCTGCCCCAGCACCAGCGCCGATGGGCCGGCCCCGGCCACGACGGCGGCGAGGCCCTCCGCGCGCAAGGTCAGCACGAGCGTCGCCGTGGCCGGCATCGCCGAGGCCCGGTAGGGCTGGTGGAGGCGGTCCTCGGTCGCCGCGAGGAGGAGCTCGGGCCGGCGCGACAGTGCCTCGACCAGCAGCGCCGCCCGGCCTGCCGTGAAGGCGGCGTCGGCGTGCGGCACCGTGGCGGGAAGCATCGCGCGTGCCCTGGCGGTCGACAGCTCGGTGGCGGGCAGGCACACGACGGGCTCGAGGTCCGGGTGGGGCTCGATCCGCACCGCCCGGGCGCCGCCGGGCCCGGACCAGCCGACCGTGATCGCACCGAGCAGGGACGCCGACGCGTTGTCGGGATGGCCCTCGAGGTCGCTGGCGATCTCCAGCGCCGTGAGGTCGTCAAGCAGCTCGGGCCGGGCCAGCAGTCCCCGCGCGGCGACGACACCCGCAACCACAGCCGCCGCAGACGAGCCGACCCCACGTCCGTGCGGAACGCCGTTGTGGCAGACGAGCCGCAGCCCGGGCTGGCTGGCACCCACGCGATCGAGCGCTGAGCGGACGGACCGCACCACCAGGTTCGTCTCACCACGGGCGATCGAGGCCTCGCCCTCGCCGGTCACCTCCGCGACAGCGTCGCCGGCGGTGTCGACAGCCTCGACCCGCACATCGTCGTAGTAGCCGAGCGCGATGCCGGCGCAGTCGAAGCCGGGCCCGAGGTTCGCGGCCGATCCGGGCACCCGGACTCTGACCGCCGCCCCGAGGCGAACCTGCGCCGGCTCACCCACCCGGTCGGCCAAGCTAGGGCGAGACACTCACAGCCCCAACGCATCTGCGACGCTGACGACGTCCACCGAGACGCGTTCCGGCTGCACCTCGCTGCCGTCCGCGGTCCGCATCGCCCACTGGGGGTCCTTCAAGCCGTGGCCCGTGACGGTGACCACGACACGCTGCCCGGGCTCCAGCTCGCCTGCCTCGTGGCGCGCCAGGAGGCCGGCGACGCCCGCAGCAGAGGCCGGCTCGACGAAGACGGCGTCGCGGCTCGACAGCAGCCTGTGCGCAGCGAGGATCTGGTCGTCCGTGACGGCCTCGATCACCCCGCCCGACTCGTCGCGCGCCGCCTCGGCCTGCTGCCACGAAGCAGGGTTGCCGATCCGGATGGCAGTGGCGATCGTCTCCGGCTCGTCGACGGGGTGGCCGAGGACGATCGGCGCGGCGCCGGCCGCCTGGAAACCCCACATGGCCGGTGTGCGCGTGGCCGGCCCCGGCTTCTCGGACGCGGACGTGTACTCGGTGTAACCCTTCCAGTACGCGGTGATGTTTCCGGCGTTTCCGACTGGCAGACAATGGATGTCGGGCGCGTCACCGAGAGCGTCGACGATCTCGAACGCCGCCGTCTTCTGCCCCTCGATGCGGTACGGGTTCACCGAGTTCACCAGCTCGACCGGGTACGCCTCGGCCAGCTTTCGGGCCACCATGAGGCACGCGTCGAAGTTGCCGTCGACCTGCAGAAGCCTTGCCCCGTGGGCGATCGCCTGGCTCAGCTTGCCCAGCGAGATCTTGCCGTCCGGCACCAGCACCGCACAGGTCATGCCGGCCGCGGTCGCGTACGCGGCGGCCGAGGCGCTGGTGTTGCCGGTCGACGCGCACACCACCACCTTCGCCCCCAGCTCCACGGCCCTCGTGATCGCCGTTGTCATGCCACGGTCCTTGAACGAGGCCGTGGGGTTCATCCCCTCGACCTTGACGTAGACGTCGCACGAGGTGAGGTCCGACAGGTGCGCCGCGCGCACCAGTGGCGTACCGCCTTCGCCGAGCGTGACCGGCTTCGTCCCGGCGGCGAACGGCAGCCGCTCGCGGTACTCCTCGATCACGCCGCGCCACAGGTGGGCCATCAGGCGCCCTCGACGCGCAGCACCGACGCCACGGCATCGACGATGTCGAGCTCGGCGAGCGCCCGGACGGTCGCTGCCAGCGCCGCGTCGGGCGCGGTGTGGGTGACCAGCACGAGGGCCGCGCCGGACGGGCCGGGGGCCTGGTCGTCATCGGGGTCGACAGGCAGCAGTCGCTGGCTGACCGTCTCGAGCGAGACACCGTGGTCGGCGAAGACCTGGGCCACCTGGGCGAGCACGCCGGGACGGTCAGCCACGTCCAGTCGCACGTGGTAGCGGGTCAGCACATCACCCATGGGCAGCACCGGCAGGTCTGCGTAGGTCGACTCGCCGGGACCCCGTCCGCCGACGACGCGGTGTCGCGCCACCGCGACCAGGTCGCCGAGAACGGCGCTGGCCGTTGGCTGCCCGCCGGCACCGGCACCGTAGAACATCAGTGAGCCGGCCGCCTCAGCCTCGACGAACACCGCGTTGTAGGCCCCGCGCACTGCCGCGAGAGGGTGCTCACGCGGCAGCATCGCCGGGTGCACGCGCACCGAAACTCCCTGTCCCGCAGCGGTTTGGGTGAGCTCGCAGATAGCCAAGAGCTTGACCACGCAGCCGGAGGCTGCCGCAGCGGCAACGTCCGTCGCGGTCACTCCCGTGATGCCCTCGCGGTGCACGTCGGCCGCAGCTACGCGGGTGTGGAAGGCGAGCGACGCGAGGATGGCGGCCTTGGCCGCGGCGTCGAAGCCCTCGACGTCCGCCGTCGGGTCGGCCTCCGCGTAGCCGAGCGCCTGCGCCTGTTGCACCGACTCGTCGAAACCCGCTCCGGTGGAGTCCATCTGGTCGAGCACGTAGTTCGTCGTGCCGTTGACGATGCCGAGCAGCCGCGTGATGCGGTCGCCGGCCAACGACTCGCGCACTGGCCGAACCAGCGGGATCGCCCCCGCGACGGCGGCCTCGAAGTACAGGTCCACGCCGTACTTCGCGGCGGCCTCGTACAGCGTCGGGCCGTCCTCGGCGAGCAGGGCCTTGTTCGCGGTGACGACCGACGCGCCGTGCTCCATCGCTCGCAGGATCAGTGAGCGCGCCGGCTCGATGCCGCCGATCACCTCGACGACGACGTCCGCCCTCTCGACGAGCGCCTCAGCGTCGGTGGTGAGAAGGCTCGGGTCGACGTCGAGGTCACGTCGCCTCGCCGGGCGGCGCACCGCGATGCCGACCAGCTCGAGCGGTGCCCCGACGCGGGCCGCGAGGTCGCTGGAGCTCGCGGTCAGCAGCCGGGCGACCTCGGTGCCCACGACGCCGCAGCCGAGCAGAGCCACCCGCACCGGGCGCGCACCTGAAGGCGTCCGGGCGTCGGGACCGACCTGCTCAGCCACTACACGGTCCTCCGTCGTCGGGCGGTCGTGGCACGGATGTCGCGAGCCGCCGAGGGATGCTGCCGGGCACCCTGCCCGGGCCCGCCGATCTTCTCGCGTGTCCACCCTACGGCCGCACGACGTCCCGGCATGCGGACGGGACCCTTCCAGCTGTCAGCGCAGCTTCACGAGGCTGCGATCACGTTCACGAGGCTCGCAAGCCTCGTTAACGGTGCCTTCGCACCGTTAACGAGGCCAGCGCCTAGGCGAACAGCTTGTTGAACTGGTCGATCAGGAGGATGACGGAGAACCCTCCGTAGAAGAGCACCGCCCAGCCGATCGCCACCAGCCGACCACCCTTCAGCCCGATCTCGCGCGGCAGCACGCCCCGGTTCAGCTGGATCAGCAGGACGGAGTACACGAACATCACGAGACCGTTCAACGAGGAGGCGATGACCAGCAGCACCAGGGGCTGGGTCACACCGGAGAGCAGGATCACCGATCCGAAGGCGATCTCCAGCCAGACGGTCGCGAAGTAGAGACGGCTCTCCGTCCAGGTGGTGTTGTCGCGCAGGGCGCCGGTCTTGAGCACGTCTGCCGTCACTCGCCCGACCATGTCGAGCACGGCCAGGTTCGTCGAGAAGAGCACGGCGCTGCCGATCAGCCAGAACGTCGTCCCCAGCCACGCTCCCTGCAGGTCCGAGAGCGCCTCGCCCTGGACCCGGATGAAGTCGAAGCTCTCCTCCGCGATCCCGGTGCCGACGGTGACGAACGTCAGGGTCATGAAGACAAACAGCGTGATCGCGCCGAGGACGAAGAAGGTCGTGAACTGCTCGCGGTTGGCGACCTTCCACCATCCCCTCCAGCGGCGCATGTTCTCCTCGTCGCGCTGGAAGATGAAGCCGGTCGTCGGCGCGGCGACCTCCTCGCCGGTGAAGGGCGAGACGACCCTCGGCAGCCGAGCACCCATCCCCAGGCCCTTGTCGCGGACCCAGTTCGACTGCACCAGGTTGAGCGCCCCGCCGGCACCGGCGAACGCGATCGCGCCGAGCAGGGTCGCGGCTCCGATCGTGGAGACACTGTCGGGGATCTTCTCTACCTCGACGAACCCGCGCCCGAGCGCCGCGTACCCCTCACCACCGAGCAGGAAGAACAACGCGTAGAAGACGAAGAGAAGGATCAGCGCCACCATGAAGAACTGGATCTTCTCCACCGTCTGGTAGACGACCGGCGACACGGTCAGGACGACGCCGATCAGGATCAGCACGCCGATCGTGACGTAGGGGACGACATCGGCCGAGAAGCCCAGGGCGAAGCTGAGGGTCGTAGTGCCACCCGTCGCCCATCCGGGCCAGGCCCACGGCACGATCGTCATGATCACGAACAGCACGCCCCACGGCTTCCAGAGCCGCGTGAAGCCGGTGACGGCGGTCTCACCGGTGGCCAGGGTGTAGCGCTCGATCTCCATGTTGAGGAAGTACTGGGTCAGGACACCGAGCAGTGTCAGCCAGACGAGGGTGAGCCCGACCTGCGAGGTGATGTAGGGCCACAGCACGTACTCACCGGATCCGATGGCACCGGCGAGCAGCAGCACGCTGGGGCCGAGGACCTTCTTCAGGGGAAGCGGTTCGGGGAGGTCGGCGTACATGACCGCTGCGACGTGCTTGCTGGGAATCTCGGTCGCGACGCTCTCCGTGCCTCCTGCCCTTGCTGGCGACTCGGACATGATCGGTCAATCTCCTTTGTGGGGTGAGGTGGGAAGGCTGACGCCCCGAATCGAGGCATCGAGCACCTCGACGGTGTGGGCCATGGCGATCGATCCGCCGCTGTGCTCGATGGACGAGGCGACCTGCATGAGGCAGCCGGGGTTCGCAGTGACCAGCACCTGCGCCCCCGTCGCGAGCACGGCGGCGGCCTTGCGGTCGCCGAGCTCGCGGGCGGGGTCGGGGTTGAGCACGTTGTAGATGCCGGCAGAGCCGCAGCAGATCTCCGGATCCGCGATCTCGCGGACCTCGAGCCCCGGAATACCGGCGAGCAGCTGTCGGGGCTGGCGTCGCACGCCCTGGGCGTGGGCGAGATGGCACGCGTCGTGGTAGGCCGCGGTGACCGGCAACGGATGCCTGGGTGCGACGGTGCCCAGCTCGACGAGGAACTCGCTGATGTCACGCACCTTGCCGCAGAACGCCTTTGCCCGGTCGGCGTAGGCCGGGTCGTCGGCGAGCAGGTCGGCGTACTCCTTCATCGCCGATCCGCAGCCTGCCGCGTTCACGACGACGTGCTCGACGCCGGCCTGGTCGAACGTGTCGACGACCGCACGGGCGAAGCGCTGTGCTTCCGCCTCCCGTCCGTTGTGCACGCTGAGCGCTCCACAGCAGCCCTGTCCCCTGGGCACGACGACGTCGCAGCCCTCGGCCTGCAGGACACGCGCGGTGGCGGCGTTGACGTCGGGGAAGAACTCACGCTGCACGCAGCCCAGCAGCAGGCCGACCGTCGCCCTCCTCGGACCGGACGCCGGTATCCGCTCGGGGATCCGGACCCGTCGCCCGAGACGCGGCGCGAGCGACTCCAGTGCGCCGATCCGCGGCAGCCGCTCGAGCACCCGGGTACGCCGGAGCGCACGTTCCAGGCCCGTGCGCTGGTAGAGCCGAAGCGGCCCACGCAGCAGCCGGAGCCGTTGCGGATAGGGAAAGAGCGCGAAGATCGCCCGGCGCAGCAGCCTCTCGCGAAGGGACCGCTCGTGCCTGCGCTCGACCTGCGCGCGAGTGGCCTCGATCAGCTTGTCGTACTGCACGCCGGACGGGCACGCCGTCACGCACGCCATGCAGCCCAGGCACGCGTCGAAGTGCTGGACCATGGTGTCGGTCATCGGCTCACCCGCGAGGCCGACCTCCATCAGGTAGATCCGGCCGCGCGGGCTGTCCATCTCCTCGCCCCAGATCGAGTACGTCGGACATGTCGGCAGGCAGAAACCGCAGTGCACGCAGTCTCCGACGAGATCCAGCGAGGGCGGACGGTGGCCGTCGAAGGCAGGGGTGTCGTTCTCGGGTTCACGAGTCACGGCCTGTCCCTCCCTTCGACGACGAATCGGCCCGGGGAGAGCCGGTGGTTCGGGTCGAGCTGGTCCTTGAGCCGTCTCATCAGCTCGAGCCCGGCGATCGGTCCCCAGACGTCGAGCGTGTTGCGGTGATGCGCCGGTGCGGTGAGGACGACGACCGTCCCGCCGAATGTCGCTGCCTGCGAACGCAGTTCGTCGACCACGTGCGCCACGTCTGCAGGGTCGGTGTCAGCCGGCATCGCGGCGTACAGGACACCGGCCGCCGACCCACGGACGGAGATCTGCACTCGGTGGCGCCGACCGAGGTCACGCGTCGCCGAGAGGATCGGCCCGACCCCGCTCAGGGTGGTGGTGAGCTTGAGCCCGACCTCAGAGGTGCCGAACGGGAACCGGCCGAACCACTCTGGAGCGTCGCCGATCTCGCTCGCGGCGCCCAGCAGGCGCCGCGTCGCCTCCGCACGCGCCCCCACGCCCGCCTCGACTCCCTCGATCAGCGCGAGCACGGTCACCGGACCGTCACCAGGCTGGTCCACCTCGACGGCGGCCGGCACGATCTGCGACCTGAGCACCCGGAGCGCCGCCTCAGCCGCGGCGTCGGCGTCGGGCACCGAGATCGTCACTGCTTGTCGGGTTCTCGGCAAGGGGTGCAGTCGCAAGACGACCTCGGTGATGACGCCGAGGGTGCCGAAGCTGCCCGTGAGCAGCTTGCCGAAGTCGTAGCCGGCCACGTTCTTGACGACCTTGCCGCCGGCCTTGGCGACCACGCCGTCGGCGCGCACGAACGTGATGCCGATCAGCAGGTCGCGCAGCGTGCCGTAGAGGACGCGCCGCGGGCCGCTGCAGTTGGTGGCGACCGTGCCACCGACGGTCGCCGACGGGATCGGGACGTCAAGCGCGAGCTGTTGGTCGGCCTCTGCCAGAACGGCCTGCAGGTCGCTCATCACCGTCCCGGCTCTGACGACGGTGATCAGGTCGCCGGCGGCGTGCTCGACGACACCGGCCATCGCGGTCGTGTCGAGAACCAGGTCGACCCGGTCCGGCGGCAGGCCCCAGTTCTGTTTAGTACCAGACCCTTTCGCGACGACGCAGAGCCGGTGCTGAGCGGCGACTCGCAGCAGCTCGGCGGTCTCGTCGGTCAACGTAGGCGTAGCCACGTATGCCGCCTGCACACCGTCGATCTCGTCGCCTGCCTCGGCCGCACGGACACGTCCGTCGACCACCTTGGCCAGGTCGTCGAGAACCGCGACGTCCATTCAGAACACCTCGGCAAGGCCTTGTTCCTGCAGGGGATGCGCCCCCTTGTGCCGCCCGGGCACCTCGCCACACAACCGTGGTGTGGGGAAGATCTTGCCCGGGTTCGACAGGTGCCCGGGGTCGAACGCGCAGCGCAGCAGCTGCATGGTGTCGAGGTCGTCGTCGGTGTACATCCGCGGCATGTGCTTGGCCTTGTCCATGCCGACGCCATGCTCACCGGTGATCGAGCCGCCGTGCTCGATGCAGAGGTCGAGGATCGCGCCGGACAGCTCTTCGGCCCTCTCCGCCGCTCCCTCGACCGCATCGTCGAAGAGCACGAGCGGGTGCAGGTTGCCGTCGCCCGCGTGGAAGACGTTGGCGATCCGCAGGCCACGTTCAGCGGAGAGCTCTCCCATCCGGCGGAGCACATCCGGCAGCGCCGTACGCGGGATCACACCGTCCTGCACGATGTAGTCGGGGCTGATGCGTCCGACGGCGGCGAACGCCGACTTGCGGCCCTTCCAGAACAGCGCCCGCTCGGCGTCGTCCGCCGCGACCCTGATCTCGAATGCCGTGACGCCGCAGTGCATCTCGACCTGCGCGAACTGCTCCTCGACCTCGCTCGCCGGCCCGTCGAGCTCGACGACCAGCACCGCTCCGGCGCCCTCGGGGTACCCACACTGCACGGCGGCCTCGGCCGCCTCGATGGCGAGTGCGTCCATCATCTCGATCGCCGCAGGGATCACGCCGGCGCCGATGATCGCGGAGACTGCGGCTCCGGCGTCGTCGGTCGACCGGAACGCCGCCAGCAGGGTGCGCACCGACTCGGGCGCGCGCATCAGCCGCACGGTCACCTCGGTGGCGATGCCGAGCGTGCCCTCGGAGCCGACGAAGGCGCCGAGCAAGTCGTAGCCCGGTGGGTCCGGGGCCTTCCCTCCGAGGTGAACGACCTCACCGTCCGGGCTGACGAGCTGCACACCGGTCACGTGGTTGGTGGTGAAGCCGTACTTGAGACAGTGCGCTCCCCCGGAGTTCTCGGCGACGTTGCCCCCGATCGAGCAGATCTGCTGGCTGGACGGGTCGGGCGCGTAGTAGTAGCCGTGCGGCGCAGCGGCCCGGGTCACGTCGAGGTTGATCACGCCGGGCTCGAGGACGGCCCGTTCGTTGTCGGGGTCGACCTCGAGGATCGTCCGCAGCTTCGAGGTGACGATCAGGACGCCATCGGCGTGCGGGAGCGCACCCCCGGACAGGCCGGTACCCGAGCCGCGAGCGACGAACGGGACGCCGGCGTCGGCGCAGGCAAGGACGACCGCGCGCACCTGGTCGGCGGTCTCGGGAAGCGCGACGAGCGCGGGCACCACCTTGTAGACCGCGAGCCCGTCGCACTCGTAGGTGCGCAGCTGGGCGCGATCGGTCAGGACGTTCGCGCGGCCGATCTCAGCTTGCAGCCTCTGCGCCAGTACCTGTGCCCGTCCCTGTGCCACGTCCCTGTGCCACTCCCTGTGCCACTCCCTCAACGTCCACCGTTGCTCACGGCATCCGTTCGTAGGCCGGCAGCGTCAGGAAGTCGGCGTAGTCGTCGGAGATCGCCACCTCGGTGTAGAGCGACCGGGCCTCGTCCCAGCCTCCTTGCCCGAAAGCCTCCGCGCCGAGGGACTCCCGGATCTTGTCCAGCTCCTCGCCGATCAGCCGGCGCACCAGGTCGCGGGTGACCGTCTGCCCGTCGGCGAGCTCGGTGGAGGCGTGGAGCCACTGCCACACCTGGGACCGGGAGATCTCCACCGTGGCGGCGTCCTCCATCATGTTGTTGATCCCAACGGCGCCGCTGCCCCGAACCCACGCCTCCAGGTACTGCATCCCCACGCTGATGTTGTTGCGCAGTCCCTGCTCGGTGACCTCGCCCGGAGTGGAGGCGACGTCGAGGAGCTGGGCGGCGCTGACGTCGACGTCGTCACGGAGCTTGTCGCGCTGGTCCGGCTTGTCGCCGAGGACGCTGGTGAACACCTCGCGGCAGAGGTCGACCATGCCGGGGTGCGCCACCCACGACCCGTCGAAACCGTCGCCGGCCTCGCGGGTCTTGTCGTCGCGGACCTTCGTGAACGCCTGCTCGTTGACCGTGTCGTCCTTGCTCGGGATGAACGCCGCCATCCCACCGATCGCGTGTGCACCGCGCTTGTGGCACGTGCGCACGAGAAGCTCGGTGTAGGCGCGCATGAACGGCACCGTCATGGTGACCGAGTTGCGGTCGGGCAGAAGGAAGTCGACGCCACGCGTCCGGAAGCACTTGATCACGCTGAACATGTAGTCCCAGCGGCCGGCGTTGAGGCCGGCCGAGTGGTCGCGCAGCTCGTAGAGGATCTCCTCCATCTCGAACGCCGCCGGATAGGTCTCGATCAGGACGGTCGCGCGGATCGTCCCCGGCGGGATGCCGAGCCAGTCCTGGGAGAACACGAAGACGTCGTTCCACAGCCGGGCCTCGAGATGGCTCTCCATCTTGGGCAGGTAGAAGTACGGTCCCGACCCGCGCTCGAGCTGCCTTGTGGCGCAGTGGAAGAAGTAGAGGCCGAAGTCGAAGAGCGAGCCCGACGTCCGATCGCCGTCGACGAGCAGGTGCTTCTCCGGGAGGTGCCATCCGCGAGGACGCATGACGATCGTCGCAAGGTCGTCACCGAGCGCGTAGCTCTTGCCCTCGGGTGAGGTGAACTGCAGTGTCCTGTCGACGGCGTCGCGCAGGTTGAGCTGGCCCTGCAGCATGTTCTCCCAGAGCGGGGTGTTCGCGTCCTCGTGGTCGGCGAGCCACACCTTCGCGCCCGAGTTGAGGGCGTTGATCGTCATCTTCGCGTCGGTCGGGCCGGTCATCTCCACGCGACGGTCGGTCAGGCCGGGCGCGGGATCGGCCACCCTCCAGGACGGGTCCTCGCGGATCGCCTCGGTCTCGGCGAGGAAGTCGAGGGTCCCTCCTCTCGCCAGCTGCTGGTAGCGCGCCGTGCGTGCCTCGAGCAGCTCGAGCCGCCGAGGGTTGAACTCACGGTGCAGCGCGACCAAGAACTCGACGGCTGCGTCGGTGAGCACCTCGGCGAACCGGCCTTGGGTGGACCCGGTGATCTGGACTGCTGTTGCCTGAGTCAACGACCCTCCAGCAATGATTCCGCATTGTGGAAACCGTCTTTTTCGCAGCGAAACGCTATGCCTAGGTGCTCGCGTCAGTCAACGGTCTGATCAGCACTCGGTCACCGACCCGGCACCCCGACCGTAGACTTCCACCGAGTGGGATGGAGGTGACCCCCTGATGGCTACTCAGGTGTCCCCTGCCGCGAAGGTCACGGCCGCGCGCTCCCCCGGGGTGCAGTCGCTCGAACGCGCGTTCACCATCCTCGAGACGATGGCGGACGCCGGCGGCACGATCGGGCTGTCGCGGCTGGCGAATGACGCGGGGCTGCCCCTGCCGACGATCCACCGGCTGGTGCGCACGCTCGTCGACCTCGGGTACGTCCGCCAGGAACAGTCGCGCCAGTACACGCTCGGCCCGCGCCTGATCCGCCTCGGCGAGACGTCGGCCAAGATGCTCAGTACGTGGGCGCGCCCCTACCTGGAAGGTCTGGTCGACGGCCTCGGCGAGACCGCGAACCTGGCGATGCTGGACGGCGACCAGATCGTCTACGTCGGCCAGGTGCCGTCGCGGCACTCGATGCGGATGTTCACGGAGGTGGGCCGCCGCGTCTCGCCCCACTGCACGGCGGTCGGCAAGGCCTTGCTGGCGGAGGCTCCCTCGCACGAGGTCGAGGCGCTGCTGCGCCGCACCGGCATGGAGGCGCACACCGAGCACACCATCACCGACCCGCTGGCGTTCAAGGCCGAGCTGGCGCGAGTCGCCGAGAACGGGTACGCGGTCGACGACGGTGAGCAGGAGATCGGTGTGCGCTGCGTGGCGGTGGCGGTTCCCGGTGCGCCGTCGCCCATCGCGCTGTCGGTCTCCGGACCTGCGCCGCGGATGACCCCCGAGGTGGTCACCAGAGCAGTACCCCTGCTGACGACCGCCGCCGGCCTGCTGTCGCAGGACCTGGCGACGGGTTCCTCCGGGGACTCCTAGCCCGGTCGTACCGGCCGGGGGGCTGAGGGGTCAGAGGTTGCCGCGGAGGTCCTGCTCGCGCTCGATCGCCTCGAACAGCGCCTTGAAGTTGCCCTTGCCGAAGCCGAGGGACCCGTGCCGCTCGATCATCTCGAAGAACACGGTCGGACGGTCGCCCAGCGGCTTCGTGAAGATCTGCAGCAGGTAGCCGTCCTCGTCGCGGTCGACCAGGATGCCGCGCTTCTGCAGCTCTTCGACCGGCACGCGCACGTTGCCGATGCGAGAGCGCAGCTCGGGGTCCTCGTAGTACGACGCAGGCGTGTCCAGGAACTCGACGCCCTCGGCGCGCAGCGCGTCGACGGTGGCGAGGATGTCGTTGGTCGCGAGCGCCAGGTGCTGGGCGCCGGGGCCGCGGTAGAACTCGAGGTACTCGTCGATCTGGCTCTTCTTCTTGGCCACCGCCGGCTCGTTCAGCGGGAACTTCACGCGATGGTTGCCGTTGGCGACCACCTTCGACATCAGCGCCGAGTAGTCGGTGGCGATGTCGTCCCCGATGAACTCGGCCATGTTCACGAAGCCCATCACGCGGTTGTAGAAGGCGACCCAGGTGTCCATCTTGCCGAGCTCGACGTTGCCGACGATGTGGTCGAGCGCCTGGAAGAGCCGCTTCGGTGCGCCTTCGCGCTTGGTGAAGGTGGACGAGCGCGCCACGTAGCCGGGCAGGTACGGGCCGCTGTACCGGGAGCGGTCGATCAGCGTGTGCCGCGTCTCGCCGTAGGTGCCGATGGCTGCGCGGCGCACGGTGCCGTGCTCGTCAGTGACGTCGTTCGGCTCCTCCAGGACCCGTGCGCCCTCCGCGCGTGCCTGGTCGATGCAGCGGTCGACGTCCGGCACCTCGAGGGCGATGTCGACGACGCCGTCGCCGTGCGCGCGGTGGTGGTCGTGCAGGGGGCTGTCCGGGTGGACGCCGCCGTTGACGACGAACTTGATCGAGCCGGACCGCAGGACGAACGACTTGTGGTCGCGCTGGCCGGTCTCGGGGCCCGCGTACGCGACCAGCTCCATGCCGAAGGCCGACTGGTAGAAGTGCGCGGTCTGCGTGGCGTTGCCGACGACGAAGACGATCGCGTCCCACCCGGTGACAGGGAAGCGGTCGGCGCTCTCGTCGTACTCCACCAGCCCGACGAGCTGCTTCAGCTGTGTCAGGTCCAGCTCGGCCTGGCGCTCCTGGGGGGTGAGCTCGATCGTCATGGCGACTCCTGAGTAGTTCGTAAAGTTGATCGATGTCGATCGCGGACGGGCGACAGCCCGCGGGCACACCTGCCACTGTGGCCGACCAGGGCCGATCGGACAACTGTGGGCTGAGCGCCTGGCCAGTGTGTACATTCTGTTCCATCTGATCCGGCAATTACTGGGCAGACTGTCCAGTGTCAGTCCTCGCCCCCCCGGGAGACCGCGTGGCGCACAGAATCGACGCCCTCGACGCTGCCCTGCTCGTCGACCTGCACGCCAAGCCGCGCATCAGCGTGCTCGAGCTCGCCCGGCGGCGGGGGGTCGCGCGAGGCACCGTTCAGGCCCGTCTGGAGCGGTGGCAGCGCGAGGGACTGGTACGTGCCCAGGGCCCGCAGGTCGACCCGGCGGCGATCGGCCACCCGGTGACGGCCTTCCTGACCCTCGAGCTGCGGCAGGAGCGGGGACGGGCGGACGTCGAGCGGCACCTGGCGGAGATCCCCGAGGTGCTCGAGGCGCACACGATCACCGGCGCGGGTGACCTGCTGGTGCGCGTGGTGGCGCGGTCGAACAACGACCTGCAGCGCGTGATCGACAGCGTGGTGGCCGACCCCGCCGTCAGCCGTACCTCGACGGTGATCGCGCTGCACGACGTGATCCCGTTCCGCACCCTGCCCCTGGTGGAGTCCGTCGCGCGAGCCGACGCCCCCTGACGGCCCCACTGACCTTCTGCGACAGCCGATCTCAGCCGGAGACCGCGCCGGCCGTGCCCAGCCGTGTCGCCAGGGCCGCCGCCACCTGCTCGGCGGCGAGGGCCACGGCTGCCTCCACCTGCGCCTGGGCCGCCCCACGAGGCAGCGACCCCAACCAGACGACACCGACGCTGGCCTCCAGCGCCTGACCGGGAACCGGTACCGGCGCCGCCAGCCCGCAGGCCCCCTGCTGCAGCTCCGAGTCCGTGTGCACGACCGCGGTGCTGCCGGACCGCAGGGCAAGGATCGCCCGGCCGGCGGCGCCGCGGTCGAGCCGGTGCCGCGAGCCGACGCGGTAGGCGACGTGGAAGTCGGTCCAGGTGGGTTCGACCACCGCGACCGCGAGCGCCTCGTCGCCGTCCGCAAGTGTGAGGTGTGCGCTCGCGCCGACACGTTCCGCGAGCTCGCGGAGCACGGGTGTCGCGGCCTGTCGCAGCAAGGGCTGTACGCGCTGGGAGAGCCGGAGCACGCCGAGGCCGAGGTCGACGCGTCCACCGGGTCCGCGTCCGACCAGGCCGTGCTGCTCGAGGGTGGTCAGCAGGCGGTAGACGATCGGTCGGGCCACGCCGAGGGTGGCCGCGATCTCGGTGACCGTGCGGGACCCGTCCGCCGCCAGCAGCTCGAGCACGCGCAGCCCGCGGTCGAGGGTCTGGGACGTCTCGGCCGGTCTGGTGCGCTGCTGCGCTGGGCTCACCGGTGAACCGTAGCCCGCGCGGCCGGCGGGTCAGCGGCGGGTGACGAAGCGCGACCTCAGCAGGTCGATGCGCTGCTGGATCTGCTCGGCACTCGCTCGCGCGACCTCGCTTCCGCCGGACGTGCGGCGCAGCTCGGCGTGCACTACACCGTGGGGCTCTCCCGTCCGGCGCGACCACGCCGCAACCAGACCGTTCAGCTCCTTGCGCAGAGCCGCGATCTGCCGGTGGGTCGCGGCTCCGGTCGGTGGGCGTGTGAGCTCGCCGGACCGGTCACCGCTGCCACCCGCTCGCCGGCGACGAGCCGAGTGCTCCGACTGGCGCTGTCGCAGAAGGGTTGACACCTGATCGGGGTCCAGGAGGCCGGGAATGCCGAGGTAGTCCTGCTCCTCGGCGCTGCCCACCTCGTGGCCGGTGCCGAACTCGCCGCCGTCGAACAGCACGCGGTCGAACGACGCCTGTGCCTCGAGCGCCTCGAACGACCCGAGCAGGTCGGCGCTGGCCTGCTCGGTGGCCTGGGCGCGGGCGACCAAGCCGTCCTCGGGTGTCCAGTCGAGAGCGCTGTCGTCGGTCGTCGGACGGTCGAGCGCGTGGTCTCGCTCCAGCTCGAGCGCCGACGCCAGCTCGAGCAGGGGCGGGACGCTGGGCAGGAAGATCGAGGCCGTCTCGCCACGACGCCGGGCCCGCACGAAACGTCCCACCGCCTGGGCGAAGTAGAGGGGTGTGGACGCCGACGTGGCGTAGACGCCGACCGCCAGGCGCGGCACGTCCACGCCCTCGGAGACCATCCGCACCGCCACCATCCACCGCTGGTCGCCCGTCGCGAACTCCTCGATCCGCGACGAGGCGCCGGCATCGTCGGAGAGCACGACCACCGGCGGCTCGCCGGTGACACCGCGCAGCACGGAGGCGTAGGCGCGGGCGGTGACCTGGTCGGAGGCGATCACCAGGCCGCCGGCGTCGGGCACGTGGGCGCGCACCTGGCTCAGCCGGGTGTCGGCGGCGGCCAGCACCGACGCGATCCACTCGCCGTCGGGGTCGAGCGCCGTGCGCCACGCCTGCGCGACCTGGTCGACCGTCAGCGGCTCGCCGAGCTTGGCGCTGATCTCGTCGCCTGCCTTTGTGCGCCAGCGCATCTGGCCGGAGTAGGCCAGGAACATCACCGGGCGGACGACCCCGTCGCGCAGGGCGTGCTCGTAGCCGTAGGTGTAGTCGGCGCGTGATCGGCGGATGCCCTGCCCGTCTGCGACGTACTCGACGAACGGGATCGCCGCGGTGTCGGAGCGGAACGGCGTGCCGGTCAGCGAGAGCCGGTGCGGCGCAGGGGCGAACGCCTCACGGATGGCCTCGCCCCACGAGAGCGCGTCGCCGCCGTGGTGCACCTCGTCGAGCACCACCAGGGTCGGAGCCGCCTCGGTGCGGGCCCGATGCAGCTTCGGCCGCGCCGCGACCTGGGCGTACGTCAGCGCCACGCCGTCGTACCCGGGCGCATGGGTGCCCTGGCTGTTGCGGAAGGACGGGTCGAGCTGGATGCCGACACGCGCTGCGACGTCGGCCCACTGCCTCTTGAGGTGCTCGGTGGGCGCGACCACCGTGAGTCGCTCGATGCGGCCGGTCGAGAGCAGCTCGGCAGCCACCCGCAGGGCGAACGTGGTCTTGCCGGCGCCGGGAGTCGCCACCGCCAGGAAGTCGCGCGGCAGCAGGCTCAGGTACTGCTCGACCGCCTGCGCCTGCCACGCGCGCAGCTTCGAGGCCGTGCCCCAGGCCGCGCGCTCAGGGAATGCCGGCGGCAGGTGTGACGCTGCCGCGGCGCTCACGTGCTGGTGGCCCGAACTGGCATGACCGGCACGCGGTCGACGACCGGCAGGCAAGGACGAGCTCATATGGTGTCGAGGCTAGTCGACCGAACAGCCTTGAACTGCAACGGCCCCCATGATCGGCTAGGTCATCGGCTAGGTCATCGGCAAGGTCATCGGCAAGGTCATCGGCCCGTCTCAGGAGCCGAGACCGATCATGGCGGCGAACAGGCCGACCACGCAGAGGCCGACGAGGACCAGTCCGATGACCACGGCCATGACGACCGGCCCGGGGCCCTTCGACGTCGCCGGTCCACCGCGACCGGGCCCCGCTGGCGCACCAGGCAAGGCCCGCCGAGTGTCAGGGTGCTGGCCCACTCGTGGGGGTTGGGGGCCTGACACTCGGGCCGGCTGCTGCTGCGGTGGCCTGAAGGGGTCGCGTTGCGTGTCAGCGTGAGCGCCCACTCGCGGTGGTTGTGGGTCTGACACGAGCCGTGGCTCCTCGCGAAGCCGCCGTGCCGCCGCCTCCACCAGGTCGGCGGTCTCGGGCTGGGCGCGCACCTGGAGAGCGGCGGCCCAGGCGTCGATCTGCGTGATGACGTCGTCCTCGTCGTAACGACCGATGTGGAAGACGTAGCCGAGACGCTGCGGCAGCGTGACGGCCTGAGCCGGGTCGACCCCGGCCGCCACCAGCACCAGCGCCCAGGCGTCGTGGGACGGAGCCCTTCCGCCCGACTGCTCGAGCATCGACCGCACCGCGTTCTGGAGCACCGAGCGACCTCCCCTGTTCGTTGCCCTCAGCCTGCCACCCCGCGAACGTCAGGCGGCCGCCACCGGCACCTGCGCGTCCTCGCGCGTGCGGACTCGCTGGCCGACGAGCGCCGCCAGCACGCCGACCGCGGCGAGCCCGAGCCAGATGCCGACGAACAGACCGTGGTCCTGGCCGGCCGTCGTGTGGCCGACTGCGAAGACTGCGCCCGCGGCGCCGACGCCGAACACTGAACCGAGGGCGTCACCGACCTGCAGCGACGCCGAGTTGCGACCCTCCTCGCCCGGGGCCGAGAGGCTGAGCACGAGGACGCTGGTGCTCGACAGCGCCACGCCCATGCCCATCCCTCCGAGAGCCCAGATCGGCACCACGACCCAGGGCGTCACCACGTCGAGCATCGAGACCGACAGTGCCGCAACGGAAACGGACACCGCCAACCCGCCCGCGCTGAGCAGCGTCGCGCGTTGCAGGCGCATCCCTGGCCGACCCTGAAGGTAAGACCCAAGAGACCACCCGAGTGCTCCGCCCGTCAGAGCCAACCCGGCCAGGGCAAGCGGCAGCCCACGCTCTGCGTGCAACGCGAGGGGAACGTAGGTCTCGGCGCCGAAGAAGCAGGCCGTGAAGAGGCCGCGCACCACGATCACGGACGGGAGCCCACGCGCCAGCCGCAGCGTGCCCGTCGGCACCAGACGAGGCAGCGACAGCCCGACCAGCACGACGCCGACCAGACCGGCCACGACCACGGGCGCCGTCGCGTCGCGCACCTGCTGCACGACCCACTGGACGAGCCCCGCGCCGACCGCGAGAACGAGGCCGGCCAGCATGCGCGCGCGCACCGGGGCACGAGCCGCCACGCCAGCCGCCGCCGGGGCTGCCAGCCCGCGCAGCTGCGGGGCCATCACCACGAGCGCCACCACCGCGGCCGGGGGCACGGCCAGGAACACCAGCCGCCATGACACGTCGCTGGCCAGCCAACCGGCCAGTGGCGGACCGATCACCGACGGGATCACCCAGGCCGCGCTCGTCCAGCCGAAAACCCTGGGCCGCATGGCTTCTGGGTAGACCGCGGCGATCACCACGTACGCCGCGACGACGAGAGCACCGCCTCCGGCGCCGGACACGACGCGACCCGCCAGGAACTGCACGAGCGTGCCCGCGGTGCCGCACAGCACGAGTCCCCCGGCGAACAGGACCAGCCCCGCGACCAGAGGCCCGGCCGCGCCCCGCACGTCACAGACCGCGCCGGCCACCACCATCCCGAGCAGGCTGGCGGTGAAGAACAGCGAGAAGGCGAGCGAGTAGTTGCGCACGGCGTCCAGGTCGCGCGCCACCACCGGCATCGCGGACGCGATGGCAAATGCCTCGAAGGCGATCAGGGTGATCACGCCGACGAGGGCGAGGGTCACCAGTCGGTAGGGGGCCGAGAGCGGTCCCGGCTCGACGGCGGCCTTTCTCACTGCTCCGATCCGGGCCCGCTGTCCTTCGGTGCGCGCAGCCCGTCGTAGATCTCCTTGCAGAGGGGGCAGACGGGGAACTTCTTGGGGTCTCGTCCGGGCACCCAGACCTTGCCGCACAACGCGATCACCGGTTCACCCGAGAGCGCGGACGACAGGATCTTCTCCTTGCGCACGTAGTGCGCGAAGCGCTCGTGGTCGCCGGGCTCGACCAGCTCCTCGACCTTCTCCCGCTCCAGCAGGGCGGTCGTCTGTCGCTGAGGCTCGGGCTCCGACAGCGGTTCTGGGGACGGGGACGGCAGCGGCTCGCTCATGCCGCAACTCTACGTGCGTCCGGTGGGGCGCAGCAGGTCGGCCGAAACGGTCAGTTCAGGATCGGGTCGTCGGGATACGTCGCCACCAGCGCGAGATCGCCCCCCTGCCGCCGCAGAACGAGGGGCCACAGCCCTTCGGGGTCGTCCGTGAAGGCGTCGCGTGGCGCCGAGTCGACGACGAACCACGAGCCGTCGACGATCTCGCTCTCGAGCTGCCCCGTGCTCCAGCCCGCGTACCCGGCGAAGATGCGGAGCCCGCCCAGGCTGTCGACCAGGTCGCGGGGCTCGGCGTCGAGGTCGACGACGCCGAGCGAGCCGATGATCCGGCGGATTCCCGGCGGGTCCCCGTCGTCACCGGGCACCGAAGCCAGCCCGAGCGCCGAGTCCTGGCTGACCGGTCCGCCGGTGTACAGCCGTCCCGGCACCGTCGCGTAGGGCTGCCACCCGGGCAGCACGGCCTCGACGTCGACTCCGGACGGACGGTTGACGACCACGCCGAGGGCCCCGTCCTCGGAGTGGTCGAGCAGCAGGATGACGGTCCGGCGGAACGTCGGGTGCTCCAGCGCAGGCGTGGCCACCAGCAGCTTGCCGGTCAGCCAGGTCGTCATGCGCACATCATGGCGCGATGTCAGTGTTCTTGGGGGTCCTGGGAGTTCCCGGGCGTCCCGGCGTTCCCGGACCTCGCCGACGCGAAGAACCCGACAGGACCCTCAACGGACACCGACACGATCGTCCCGGTCGGCAGCGGCCCCTGCGTGCGCGACACGAGGACCGTGGCCGAGTCGCCCTTCCCGACCCTGACCTCGACGGTTGCGTCGTGACCGTAGAAGTGCGTGCCCAGCACCGTGCCGCTGACTGCTGTGCGGGCACCGGTCGCTCCGCCTTGGGGGGCCGGGTCGCCGAGGTGCACCTGTTCCGGCCGCAGCACCGCGGTCCCCCGTCCGGTCTGCGCTGGGTCAGTGCCGCCGGAACCGTTGGTGGAGAGCGCAAGTCGACCCAGAACCGTCTCCACGACGCCATCCGCCGCCGTTCCCTCCAGTGCGACGACCTCGCCGACCAGGCTCGCCACGCGCGCAGAAGCCGGCCAGCGATAGACGCGTTCGGGGGTGCCGGCGTCGAGCATCGTTCCCTCGTACATGACTGCCACCAGGTCGGCCGTGCTGAGCGCCTCCTCCTGGTCGTGCGTGACCAGCACGGCGGTGGCTCCGGTGGCGTGCAGCGCCTCGCGAACGTCGTGCCGCACGCTCGCACGCAGGCCGGCGTCGAGCGCGGAGAAGGGCTCGTCCAGCAGGACAAGACGCGGCTCGGGGGCCAGCGCCCGCGCCAGTGCTACCCGCTGCTGCTGTCCCCCGGACAGCTCGTGCGGGTGGCGTCGCGCGAAGCCGGCCAGCCCGACCAGCTCGAGAAGCTCGTCCGCTCGGCGTGCCGACCGCGCTGCCCGCGGGAGCCCGAACGTGACGTTGGCGGCCACGTCGAGGTGCGGGAAGAGGGCGCCCTCCTGGGGCACCACCGTGACGCGTCGGCGTTCCGGGGGCCAGTGGACGCTCGGTCCGGAGAGCAGGTCGTCGCCGACGCGAACCGTTCCGGCACTGACCCTTTCGAAGCCGGCGATCACCCGCAGCAGGGTCGTCTTGCCGCACCCGGACGGGCCGAGCACCGCGGCGATCAGCCCGCTGGGCAGGTCGAGGTCGACGCCGCGCAGCACCGTCGTGCTCCCGTACGACTGGTGCACCCCTTCCACCAGAAGCCTGCTCATGGCTCGTACCTCGCCATTTCGCCCGCGCCCTGCTTTCTCATTCGCTCGCTCCGCTCCCTCATGGCGCCACGAGCTCCTGCGGTGCGCTGTCGCGCGGTCGCCGTGTCCGTCCGGTGATGACGGTGAGAAGGACCGTGGGGACGGCAGCGAGCAGCACGAGCGCAGCCGCGTACGGCGCGGCGGCGGCGTAGGAGCCCGAGCCGGTCTGGGTCCACAGACTGGTGGCGAGCGTGTCCATGCCGGTGGGCCGCAGCAGCAGGGTCGCGGGCAGCTCCTTCATCGCAGTCAGCATGACGAGTACGGCGCCGGCCGCGACACCGGGGAGCGCGAGGGGCAGCGTCACGCGGCGCAGGGTGCTGGCCGGGCTCTGTCCGAGCGACCGGGCGACCTCCTCCAGTCGTGGCGGGCTGAGCGCGACGGACGACCGCACCGCCCCGACGGCCGCAGGCAGGAACAGCACCACGTACGCCACGACCAGCAGCGGCACCTCCTGGTAGATCCCCGGCACGACCCTGATGCCGAAGAAGACCAGGGAGAGCGCGACGACGATGCCCGGCAGCGCATGCCCGGCGAAGGAGGCATGCTCGATGACCTTGCTGGTGCGGCTGCGGTAGCGCGCGGCCAGAACGCCTACCGGCACAGCCAGAACCGTCGTGACGGCGGCACCGAGGGCGGCGACGCCGACGGTGGCGACAGCCGACGAGCCGAGCCGCGCCAGGTCGAGCCCCGCGTCCTGACCTCGCCAGAGCCAGTAGCTGAGGCTGACGAGCGGGAACCCCAGGCTGACCCACAGCACGACACCGACGGCGCCGGTCGCGAGGGGCCGGGCGCGACCGAGCCGCAGCAGCGCGGGCGGACGTGACGCGCCTGCCCCGACCCTGACCTGCTCGGCGCGACCTCGGGCACGCGACTCGGCCAGCGTGATGCCCACGGTGACGGCCACGAGCAGCAAGCCCAGGACGGCGGCCGGTGTGCGGTCGAAGCTGGCCCGGTACGAGGTGTGGATCACCCGCGTGAACGCGTCGTACCGCAGGAGCGAGACGGCGCCGAAGTCGCTGAGGGAGTAGAGCGCTACGAGCAGTGCGCCTGCGGCCGCGGCCGGCCGCACCTGCCGCGCCGTCACCGAGATCACCGTCGCGAGGGGGCCGCGTCCCAGTGAGCGCGCCACCTCCTCCTGCGCGGGGTCTCCGGCGCGAAGGGCCGCCACCACCGGCAGGTACACGTACGGGTAGGTGCACGCAGTCAGGACCAGCACGGCGCCACCGAATCCCGCGACCTGGTGCCACGCCGAGATCCACGAGTAGGCGGCCACGTAGCTCGGTATCGCGAGCGGCATGGCGGCCAGCACGCCGATCACGCGGCGGCCCGGCAGGTCGGTCCTGGTGACCAGCACGGCCATGCCGATACCCACCACCAGGCAGCACGCGGTGACAGCGGCGGCGAGCCCGAGGCTGCGCGCGACGAGGAAGACCGTTCGGTCGCGCAGCAGCAGGTCGGCGACCTGACCGGCGCCCGCCTCGCTGGTGCGCACCAGCAGGTAGCCGATCGGCAGCACGGCGAGGGCCGCCGCACCACCCGCCGCGAGGGCGAGGGCGAGCGGCGGCCGGGCACCTCGGCGTGCGACGAGTGGGCCTGCGGTCAGGTCAGCCCCACCTCGTCGAGCAGGGTCAGCGTGCCCTCGAGGTCGTCGAGGTCGTTCAGGTCGATGGACGAGCCCTGCAGGTCGGCCAGCGGCACGAGGTCGTGCTTGGTGGTCGTGATGCCCGCGACGACCGGGTACTCGGCGGTCTCGTCGGCGAAGTACTGCTGCGCCGTGTCGGAGAGCAGGAACTCCACAGCCTTGTCGGCGGCCTCCTGCTGGTCGGTGCTCTGGAGCACCCCGACACCGGCGACGTTGATCAGCGCGCCCGGGTCGTCAGCGTCGAGGTAGTGGAGCCGGGCGTTGACCTCGTCCACGCCGACCTCGGCGACCTTCTCGAACCAGTAGTAGTGGTTGATCAGGCCGAGGGCGACCTCACCGCCGTCGACGGCGTCCAGCACCAGCAGGTTGTTGTCGAAGGCCACCGGCTCCTGCTCCGAGAACCGCGTCAGCCACTCGCGCGCGCCGTCCTCGCCACGGTCGACGCGCAGCGCGGTGACGAACGCCTGGAACGACGCGTTCGTCGGCGCGAAGCCGATCTTGCCCCTGTACTGGGGCTCCAGCACCGCGTCGATGGACGTGATCTGCTGCACGTCCGGCACCTGGGTCGGGTCGTAGGCCAGCACCCGGGCACGGGCCGACGTGCCGACCCACTTGCCCCCGGCGTCGACGAAGCGCTCGTCGACGGCCCCGGTGACGGACGGGTCGACGTCGGTCAGCAGGTCGGCGCGGCCGAGCGCACCCAGGGCGCCGGCGTCCTGGCTGAAGAAGACGTCGGCCTCCGTCGCGTCCCCCTCCTCGAGCAGCTGCGCCGCCAGCTCGGCCGAGGTTCCGTAGCGCACCTCGACTGGCGTGCCGACGGTCTCCTCGAGCTGGTCGAGGAGACCACCGACCAGGTTCTCGTTGCGACCCGAGTAGATGACGAGCGCGTCGTCCGACCCGCCCTCCCCTCCTGCGTCGTCGCCTCCGCACGCTGTCAGTCCCGCTGCCAGCAGCACGGCCGGGACGGCGGCGCACGCGGCACGGCTCAACCGGGCGAACGGACGGGAGGGCGTGGTGGTCACGGCTGGATCTCCTGGGGACTGGGCCGCGGGCAAGAGGGCCCTGGACGTTAGGTAAGCCTAAGTTACATCAGATCGGACGGGCTGCGGTCACCGTCGCCGCCGGCTCGCGATCGGCCGACGGCGAGTGCAGCCAGCGTCAGCCCGACGAGGTCGGCGAGGACGTCGGTGACGTCACCGCGGCGTCCTGGCACCACGGTGTGCTGGAGCAGCTCGCTGACCACTGCGTGAGCGGCCAGTGCCGCGAGCACCGGTCGGGCCGGGAGACCCGCGCGCAGGGACGGGTACGCCACGGCCGCGAACACGAGGGCGTGCACGACGAGGTCGAGACCTGCAATTCCGCCTGGCACGTCGGGCCGGGGCCAGTAGAGCACCACCAGCTGCACCACGAGGGCCGCAGCGGCGACACCCAGCCACCGGCGCGACGTCACGGGTGGTCGCTGACGGCTGGCCCACCTTCCTTGACCGCGGCCTGAACGGCGTGCGCCACCACGGTCGCCACGTCGGGGTGGAAGACGCTCGGGACGATGTAGGTGGCGTTGCGCTCGTCGTCGCCGACGACCCCGGCGAGGGCGGTTGCGGCGGCGAGCAGCACAGCCGGGGTGATGGTGCGCGACTGCGCGTCCAGCAAGCCGCGGAATACGCCCGGGAACACCAGCACGTTGTTGATCTGGTTGGCGAAGTCACTGCGCCCGGTGGCGACGACAGCGGCGTGCTTGGAGGCCGCGACCGGGTCGACCTCAGGCACCGGGTTGGCCAGCGCGAACACGACGGCGTCCTCGGCCATCGTGGCGATGTCGTCGCCGGTGAGGATGTTCGGTGCGCTGACGCCGATGAACACGTCGGCATCGGCCAGCGAGTCGCGCAGCGTTCCCGTCACCCCGCGGGGGTTCGTGTTCTCGACGATCCAGTCAGCCGTCTCGTCGAGATCCGTTCTGCCGGCGTGGATCACGCCGTTGACATCGCTCACCACGACGTCGGTGGCACCGGCCGCCGTCAGCAGCTTGACAATGGCCGTGCCGGCGGCGCCCGCGCCGGCCATCACGATGCGCACGAAGGGGAGGTTCTTGTGCACGACCTTGAGGGCGTTGGTGAGTGCTGCCACGGCCACGATGGCGGTGCCGTGCTGGTCGTCGTGGAACACCGGGATGTCGAGCTCGGCCCGCAGCCGCTCCTCGATCTCGAAGCAGCGCGGCGCCGAGATGTCCTCGAGGTTGATGCCCGCGAAGCCGGGCGCGATCGCCTTCACCGTGGCGATGATCGCCTCGGTGTCCTGGGTGTCGAGACAGAGCGGGAACGCGTCGATGCCGGCGAACCGCTTGAAGAGGGCGGCCTTGCCCTCCATCACCGGCATCGCCGCCAGAGGGCCGATGTTGCCCAGCCCGAGGACGGCTGACCCGTCGGTCACCACCGCGACCGTGTTGCGCTTGATCGTGAGGTTGCGCGCGTCGTGTGGGTTGTCGACGATCGCCTGGCAGATGCGCGCGACACCAGGCGTGTACACCAGGGAGAGGTCGTCACGGTTGCGGATCGGCACCTTCGACTCCACCGACAGCTTGCCGCCGAGGTGCATCAGGAACGTGCGGTCGGAGACTTTGCCGATCTCGACGCCATCGCGCTGGCGCAGGACCTCGACCAGCTCGCTCGCGTGGTCGGAGTCGCGCGCGGCGCACGTGAGGTCGATCCGCACCCGGTCCGACCCTGAGGCCGTGACGTCGATGGCGGTGACGATGCCTCCGGCTTGCTCGATGGCCGAGGTGAGCTCGCTGACGGCGGTGGGACGGGCCGGCAGCTCCAGCCGGACGGTGATCGAGTACGACACGCTCGGAAGGGCAGACATGAGCCCATTGTGGCGGGTTACCCCGCGGTACCCGGGCATCGGTGCGTCGTGGTCGTCAGTAGACGTCAGTGGGACGTCGGTGGGTCAGACCGGACGCTGCCCGTCGGCCGCCTGGTAGCCCTCGGCAGCATGCGTGAGGCGAGCGGCCGTCACCTGGGCGTGCGCCGACGCGACGAGGGCAGCCGTGGCGAGCGCGTCGACGGCTGCTTGCACCGTGCCTCGTACTTCCGTCGGGCACCACCGGTCGAGGGCGTCTGCCGCACTGACGATCTCACCGCGCGCCCTCGCCGCGGCCTCCCCCGCCTCACCGGCGCGTCCCGCTGCTGTGTGCACGGCCGCCGGGTCCACCGCGTATCTCACGTCAGACATCCAAGTGCACCCGTTGGACCCACCGGCGCGGCTGTCCACAGGCTAGAACGGCTGGTTCGCGAACCCCCGCTGGGACGACGCGACCAGGAACGCGCGCCAGGTGGTCGAGCTCGTGTGCGGATCGCCGCTGATGCCGAGCCGTGACATCGCGGTGTTGAAGGCCGACTGCGTCAGCGGACCCCACACGCCGTCGATCACGAGACCGGAGCCCAGGTGGTTGTTGCACAGGCCCTGCACGAACTTCGTGTCCGCCTCCGACGCCTTCTGGCACAGCACCGGCAGGCCACCGAAGTCGGCGTGGATGTGGTCGGAGTGGTTCGGGTACCAGCCGTCCAGCACGTACCTGAAGTACCGGCGCGTGGTGGCCTCCACCGCCAGGTAGCGGCGTGCGAGCTGCTGTGACGCGACGTGGTGCTGCTGGATCGGTGACGAGACCGCACCGCCGCTCCACGCCAGGTAGTCGAGGTCCATGGCGGTGCCGGCCCCGTGCTGGCCGGTCTTGTTGACGTAGAAGCCGGCTGAGACGAGGTAGCTGAGGCTCCCGTAGGCCGACGACGCCGAGCGCAGCGCTCGCACCCACACGACGAGCGAGTCGTAGAAGGCGTTCGTGCAGTACCAGGTGCGCGGCGTGGTGTTGCCCCACGTGCTGCGCCAGTAGTAGACGGGGGTGCCGTCGATGGTGGAGAAGGCCTTTTCGGTCGGGGACAACGTGGGCTCCTCAGCTCGTGACGACGTCGAGTCGGTCGGACTGCAGCCACGCCGACTGGCGCCCGCCCGACGTGGTCGGCGCGACCGCGCGTGCGACGGCCGGCGCGGCGACCGGTGGCGTCCGTCGAGCGAGCCGGCCGCCCACGTAGTCGGCAAGCACCGGCTGCGTGTCCACCACGTCGTTGCCGGCCAGGGTGAGCGCCATCTCGTCGGCGCCGGTCGCGGAAAGGTCGGCAACTGCCACCCCGGCTATGAGGCCACCGGCGAGCGCTTGCCACGTCCGTCCGTCCGTCGACGACTGCAGCGTGCTGCCCTGTGCGGTGACTACCGCTGCAGCCCAACCGTTTCCAGTGGCTGCGACCGCCTCGGGGTAGCCGGCCAGCTGGCCACCCACCTCGACGCGCGCCGCGCGCGTCGTGCCGGACGCACTGTCGGCGACCACGCTCAGCAGCTGCTGCGGGTGACCCTCCCGGGAGAGCGTGGCCCCCAGCGCCAGCACGGCTCCCTCGGCGGAGGTCGCCACCGCGGTCAGCCTCGAAGCGGCGGGCACACCGGTCGTCGGCACCTGTGACCAGGCGATGCCGTCGGGCGAGGTCCACAGCCGGGCGACGTCGGCCAACGCGTCGGAGCTCTCCGCGGTCGACCACCCGACTGCCGTGTTCGTGCGGCCCTGGGGGTCCGCAGCGACGGCAGCGACGGTGCCGCCCTCCAGACCCGTGGTCGCGCGTTCGGTGCCGTCGACGTCGACGAGAACCCACCCGTTGTCGCGAAGCACCAGGCACGATCTCTCGGCTGCGTCCTGGCCGAAACCGGCTGCGGCATCACGCACGTCGTCGGCCGACGCGGTCATGCGCGGGGAAGTGCTCGATGTCGCGCCCGATGGGCCCGGCAACCACACGATCGCTGCCCCGGCTCCGAGTCCGGCCAGCGCGGTCCGTCGACTCATCGCGAGGGGGGGTCTTGTCGTAGGTGGTGGCGCCGAGTGGGTGTGTTGCGGCACAGGAGTCCTCATCCCTGGATGGGTAGAAAAGGGTCATCTCGGGTGATCCAGACAATCGGAGCATGCCGGGCTCCGAACCACAAGGGGTTGGACCAGGGACCCACTGGCCCTTTGCCCGGCGAGCGGCGACGATACGTCTGATCCGCTGGCCGTCCGTCGAAGGAGACCCCGTGCGCAGCACCATGCAGGAGCACCCCCTGCTCATCTCGCAGATCCTCGAGTACGGCACCACCGTCCACGCGGACTCGGAAGTGGTGACCTGGACACCGGACGGCCCGCGGCGCTCGAGCTACGGCGACATGGGACAGGACTGCAAGCGCCTGGCCAACGCACTCGCGCGTCTCGGCGTGGGCGGCGACGAGCGGGTCGCCACGTTCATGTGGAACAACGAGGAGCACCTCGAGCTCTACCTGACCGTGCCGAGCATGGGTGCCGTGCTGCATGCCCTGAACATCCGGCTCTTCCCCGACCAGCTGGTGTACGTGGCCAACCACGCCGAGGACTACCTGGTGGTCGTCGACAACAGCCTCGCGGCGCCCTTCGCGAAGCTGCTCCCCCACCTCAAGACGGTCAAGCACGTCATCGTCAACGGCCCTGTCCCCGACGACGTGCGGCAGTCGCTGGGCGAGACCGGGTGCGAGGTGCACGACTACCGCTCGATCCTGGACGCTGAAGAGCCAGAGTTCGAGTGGCCAGAGCTCGACGAGAACCTCGGCGCCGCAATGTGTTACACGTCCGGCACCACGGGCAACCCGAAGGGGGTCGTCTACTCGCACCGCTCGAACTTCCTGCACTCGATGCAGCTCGTGATGGCGAGTGCGCTCGGGGTGCGGCAGGGCGACCGCCTGCTCGCGGTCGTGCCGATGTTCCACGCCAACGCGTGGGGGCTGCCCTACGGCTCCCTGCTGGCGGGAGCCTCGCTGATCATGCCCGACCGGTTCCTCCAGGCGGAGCCACTGGCCGCGATGATCACCGCCGAGAAGGTGACGGGCGCCGGCGCCGTGCCAACGATCTGGGCCGACCTGCTGCGCCACCTCGACGAGCAGAAGGAGAAGGGCGACCCGGTCGACGTGTCGAGCCTGCGCGAGGTCATCGTCGGCGGGTCCGCTTGCCCCCCAGCCCTGATGAGGGCGTTCGAGGAGCGCCACGGCATCCGCGTGCTGCACGCCTGGGGCATGACCGAGATGTCGCCGCTCGGCACCATCGCGGTGCCCCCCGTCCACGTCGAAGGCGACCTGGCCTGGAGGTACCGCGAGTCGCAGGGGCGGTTGGCCTCCCTGGTGAGCGGTCGACTGATCGGCCCTGACGGCTCCGAGATGCCTTGGGACGGTGAGGCAGTCGGCGAGCTCGAGGTGAAGGGACCCTGGATCACGGGCTCCTACTACCGCGACGACGACCTCGACAAGTTCGACGACGGATGGCTGCGGACGGGTGACGTGGGCTCGTTGACCCACGACGGCTTCCTGCGGCTGACAGACCGAAGCAAGGACGTGATCAAGTCGGGCGGCGAGTGGATCTCGTCGGTCGACCTCGAGAACGCCCTGATGGCACACCCCAAGGTGCGCGAGGCCAGTGTCGTGGGCGTTCCCGACGAGAAGTGGGGGGAGCGCCCGCTGGCCACAGTGGTCGTGACCGAGGAGGTCACCGTCATCGAGCTCCGCGACTTCCTGGCCGACAAGGTGGCGAGGTGGCAGCTGCCCGAGCGGTGGGCGTTCATCGAGGAGGTGCCCAAGACGAGCGTCGGCAAGTTCGACAAGAAGGTGCTGCGCCAGCGTTACGCCGAGGGCGGCCTGGAGGTGACGACCGTCGAGTGACGGGGGCCTATGGTGCCCTCATGGACACGCCCGAGGGCAAGAGCACCTACCTCATCGTGGACGGCGAGAACATCGACGCCACCCTCGGGGTCTCGGTGCTCGGCCGCCGGCCCAACCCTGACGAGCGGCCTCGGTGGGAGCGCGTCCGCGACTTCGCCGAAGAGGTCTGGCAGCAGCCCGTCAAAGGCCTGTTCTTCCTGAATGCTTCGTCCGGCCACCTGCCGATGTCGTTCGTGCAGGCTCTGATTGCCCTCGAGTACCGGCCGATCCCCCTGGCCGGTGCGGCGAGCGAGAAGGTGGTCGACATCGGCATCCAGCGCACGCTGGATGCCATCGGGTCCCGCGACGGCGACGTGCTGCTCGCCAGCCATGACGGCGACTTCCTGCCGCATGTCACGAAGCTGCTCGGTGCCGGACGCAGGGTCGGACTGCTGGGCTTCCGCGAGTTCTTCAACTCCGGGTTCTCCGCGCTGGGCGCCAACGGCCTGGAGATGTTCGACCTCGAGAACGAGGTGGGTGCGTTCACCAGCATGCTGCCTCGCGTCCGGATCATCCCGCTGGAGGAGTTCGACCCCGTCCGCTTCCTGTAGTCAAGCTGCTGCTTGGGCGCTCGACTACTGGGTGGTCGCCCGCGACCGCCACAGCAGCCACACGAAGTACGGCGCGCCGATCATGGCCGTCACCAGACCCGCCGGGATCTGCGCAGGAGCGATCACGCTGCGACCGATCGTGTCGGCCACGCTGACCAGCAGGGCACCGAGCAGAACGGCGACCGGCAGCACGCGCGCGTGGCGGGAGCCGACGAGAGCCCTGGCCAGGTGCGGCGCGACCAGTCCGACGAAGCCGACGACGCCGATCGCCGAGACAGCCGTGGCGGTGAGCAGCGCCGACGCGGCGAGCGCCGCCATGCGGGTCAGCTCCAGCCGCACGCCGAGCACCCGCGGCGTGTCGTCGTCCAAAGACATCAGGTCGAGCTCGCGACGCAGCATCACGGCCAGAGGGGTGAGCAGGAGCAGCGCGACGAGAACGGGTGCCAGCTGCGGAAGCGTGCGGCCGTACGTCGAACCCGAGAGCCAGGTCAGCGCGAGCGCCGAGTTCCAGGGGTCGGTCAGCACGATGATGAACGTGATCACCGCCATCGCCCCCGACGAGACTCCGATGCCCACCAGCACCAGCCGGTCCGAGCTGAGGCCTCCCCGCCACGACAGCCCGTAGACGACCGAGAAGGCCAGCAGCGCACCGGCACCCGCTGCACCCGACAATGCCCAGATGCCGGCCGAAGGCAGCAGGGTGATGACCAGCACCGCCCCGACGCCTGCTCCACCCGTGATGCCGAGAATCCCTGGCTCGGCGAGAGGGTTGCGGCACACCGCCTGCACGGTCGTGCCCGCCACCGCGAGAGCGGCCCCTGCGAGCACGGCCGCGAGGACCCTGGGCATGCGCGAGTCGAGCACGAACGTGATGGCGCGGCCCGACCGTCCACTGAACCAGTTCGCGAGGTCGCCGGTGAGCACCCACATGTCACCGGCCAGCATCCCGACGAGAACCGCTCCCAGCAGCAGGACGGACGCGACGACGACCACGACAGCAGCTGTGCGCCCGCTGCGCAGGCGGCCGCGTGCGCCAGGTGGCTGCCGAGTCGGCCCTGCGTCGCGGTAGCGGCGCGCGAGCCAGACCAGCAGGACCGCACCGAAGGCCGTCGTGACGACGCCGGTCGGGATGTCCACCCCCGCCTGGCCGCCGAGCACGCTCCGCAGGAGCACGTCGGCGGTCAGCACCACCAGGACGCCGACGATCGCCGAGAGAGGCAACAGGGCCCGGTGTCTGTGCACGCCTGGCACCACGGTGCCGGCGAGGCGCACCAGCACAGGCGCGACGATGCCGACGAAGCCGACCGGCCCGGCAACGGTCACCGAGACGGCGCTCAGCAGAACGGCGATCAGCACCACCAGGACCCGCGTCCGGCGGACGTGGACGCCCAGGACCGACGCCATGTCATCGCCGAGGGCCAGGATGTCGAGGCGTCTACCCAGCACCACCACGCAGGCGACGGCGACCAGGACGACGGGCCCCAGCCTCGTCACCGCACTGAGGTCACTCTGGATGAGAGACCCACTCTCCCAGGCGAAGAGCCCGATCGTTGACTCCGGGAACATCAGCAGCAGCAGCGTCGTCACCGCGAAGAGCGCCATCGCGATGGCCGACCCGGCCAGGATCAGCCGGGTCGAGCCGGAGCCACCGGCTGACACAGCCATCACCAGGGCGGCCGCCGCGAGCCCCCCGATGCATGCCAGGCCGGCCGAGCCCAGCACCGGCAGTGCCAAGCCGAACACCGAACTGGTCACCACGGCCAGGTAGGCGCCCGCGTTCACGCCGAGCGTGTCTGGCGATGCGAGGGGGTTTCGTGCCAGCGACTGCATGGCGGCGCCGGCGACCCCGAGCGCGATGCCGACCAGGGCACCCGCGAGCAGACGAGGCAGTCGGGAGGCGACGAGCACGGCTGCCGACTCCTCGGTCCCCTGGCCGGAGGCCAGCCGCAGCAGGTCGACAGCACCGACCGTCGACGTCCCCTGGGTGAGATGGACACCGGCGACCACGACGGTCGCGGCCAGCCCGACCGCGAACAGCACCGCCACGCCGACACGCCGTCCAGGCCTTTCCGCCGAGAGCTCGACCCGGTCCGCTACCCGCGGACCTGGCACGAGCGACTCGGCGAGCCGGGTCACGACGTGACGGCCTCGACCGTGGCGTCGATGAGCTGCTCGGCCGACAGGGGCCCACCGAACATCCAGATGCCGTCCGGCAGCCGGTGCACGTCACCGTTGGCCACGAAGGGCAGGGACGTCCAGATCGCGTTGCCGGACAGGCCCTTCTCGAAGGGGTCGCCGTCACTCGCGTCGTTCGCGTAGTAGAGGAACTCGACGTCCGTCAACACGGTCAGCCCCTCGACGTCGGTCTGCGCCAGGCCGTAGTCGGGATCGCCCTCGCCGGTCCAGGTGTTCTCGAGGCCGATCTCCTCGCCGATGGCCCCGGCGAGCGAACCCGGGGTGAACATCCTGATCGAGACGGTGCTGCCGTCGATCCAGCCGTCCGCGAGCACGAAGCCCTTCCCCGTCGCATCAGCTGCCTCCACCGCCTCAGCACCCTCCGCCAGTGCGGCGTCGAGGTCCTCGAGCAGGGCATCGGCCTCGTCGGTGCGGTCGACGACCTCGGCGACCAGGTTCAGGTTCTCCCTCATCTGCTCGATGGGCTGGGCCGCGTCGGCACCACGCACCACGAGCACAGGCACGAACTCCTCGATCTGCTCGACGATGTTCGCCGGCAGGTCGCTGGTGGTGATCACCAGGTCGGGGTCGAGCGCGACCAGCGAGTCGACGCTCGGCTCGCCCCGCATGCCGACGTCGGTGACGCCGTCGTCCAGGGGCGCCGCGCTGACCCAGTTCGTGTATCCCTTCACGTCGGCGACGCCGACCGGCATCACGCCGAGGCTGACGAGGTTCTCGACCACGCCCCACTCGAGTCCCACGACCTCGGTCGCCGGGGCGTCGAGCGAGATCGCTTCTCCGCGTGCGTCAGTCACGGAAACAGGCTTGCCGGGCTCGTTGGCAGCAGCCTCTGTCTGTGGCTCCTCGACGCTGCCACAGGCTGAGAGGCCGATGGCCAGCGAGGCGACCAGGGCAGGGATGTACGCAGTCTTCATCGTCGTCCTCGTGTGTGGGGTGAGGCGGTTCGGGGGGTCAGGTGGTGATGGGGGCCAAACGGTGCGTGTGGCGGCCCACCGGGCGTGTCACCGGGCGGCCGGTGTGCGGGTCGAGGGCGACCTCGATGCGGATGCCGTACGTCTCGGTCAGCTCCTCGCTGGTCAGAACGTCGCCAGGTCGGCCGGTGGCGCGCACCCGTCCGCGGTCGAGCAGCGCCACGGTGTCGGCCACCGCCGCTGCCTGGTTCAGGTCGTGAAGGACCAGGCCCACGGCAACGCCGTGGTCGTCGGCCAGCTCGCGGACGAGGTCGAGGACCTCCACCTGGTAGCGCAGGTCCAGGAACGTCGTGGGCTCGTCGAGGAGCAGCACACCGGTGTCCTGCGCGAGACACGTCGCCAACCAAACCCGTTGCAGCTCACCGCCGGACAGCTCGTCGACGCCGCGGGCAGCCATCTCGGTGACTCCCGTGACGTCCATCGCGCGATCGACGGCCGCGCACCCGCCTGGGTCGTCCGTGCGCCACCGTCCGCGATACGGGTGGCGGCCGTACTCCACGACGTCGCGCACGCTGACACCGTTCGGTGTGGGGCGGCTCTGCGCCAGCAACGTCACCTGGCGGGCGAAAGCCTTGGTGCTCAGAGCCAGCGCCGAGGTGCCGTCGGGCAGCAGCACCTCCCCCGAGGCGGGACGATGGAGCCGAGCGAGAGCCCGCAGCAGCGTGGACTTGCCGCTTCCGTTGGGGCCGACCAGTGCCGTGACCTCGCCGGCCACGAGACGGATGGACGCGTCGTGAACCACCGCGTCACCGTGGTAGCTGAGGTTCAGCCCGCGACCCAGGAGGCCGGGCGCCACAGGCGGCGCCGTTGGCTCCGCGGGAGCCATGGTTGTGGTCACGAGTGGTGAGGGTAGCCTAACCTAATGGCCATGACGCCAACGGTGCCCCTCGCCCCGCAGACGCCCCCCGTCCGACAGACGTACGGATGCTTCTCCGTGAGAGTCGTCGGCATTCGGCAGCTGAGCCCGACGCTACGGCGCATCACCCTGGGCGGCGAGGCGCTCACCACCTACCGGCGCTTCGGCCTCGACGAGTACTTCGGGTTGCTCATTCCGCCTGCGGGACAAGGAGTTCAACTGATCGCGGACGACTCCGAGGACCCGCGCGCGGCCGTGGCTGCACTGCCTCGGCGGACCCGTCCGCACCTGCGCTGGTACACCGTGCGCGGCCACCGTCCCGAGCTCGGCGAGCTCGACGTCGACATGGTCACCCACGGAGACAACGGCCGGGCTTCGCAGTGGGCCGAGGGCGTGCGCGTCGGTGACGAGGCCGGCTTCATCGAGTGCGGATACCTGTACGCGCCGCCACTTGATGCGGGCACCCAGCTCTTCACCGCCGACGAGACCGCCCTGCCTGCGCTCGGGGCCATCCTCGAGTCGGGCACGATCACCGCGCGGACGCGTGCGTTCATCGAGGTGCCCGACGCCGACGACATCCAGGATCTCGACACCACAGCGACTCTCACCTGGGTCGTGCGGCAGGGGGCCGCTCCCGGTCACGAGCTGCGGGCCTCACTGCGGGCCGCCGCCCCGGAGCGACCCGACTATGCCTGGGTGTGCGGTGAGGCGACCTCCGTCGCCCGCATCCGCAGCCACCTGATGCGCGAGGTCGGCGTCTCTCGCAACCGCATCACGTACTCGGGCTACTGGAACTGCGACCGCCCTCGGCCCTGAGGCACTCCGCCGGGCACAACCGCGGGCAGGTCGGCGCCACTACGCCCGCAGGGCGGTCATACCGACGTACTTGCCCGCAGCTGTGCCCGCGAGCCGTTCGTCGACTCACGGTGGCTCGGGGTCGAGCAGCAAGGGTGCGCGCAGCAGCTTCGCCGTGATCTTCCCCAGCTGAGCCGTTTCCGCCTTCGTGAGGCGTGAGAAGAAGAGTCGCTCGAGGCTCTCGAGGTGCGTCGGATGGGCCTCGGCGAAGACGGCCAGGCCGCGCTCGGTGATGGCCACGTCGATACCGCGGGCGTCGTCGGCGGCGGGCGTCCGCCGGACCAGGTCCTTGCTCTCGAGCTCGGCGACGAGTCGCGAGACCCGGCTCTGGCTGAGGGGGGCCTGCTCAGCGAGCCTCGTCATCCGGAGGCTGTTGGACGGTGAGTAGAGAGCCAGGTGCAGGAGGATCTCGTAGGCACGCAGTCCCAGTCCGTGAGCCGCCTGAAGGTCCGCGTCGAGGTCGTGCGCCAGCACCTCGCCCGCCCGAACGAGCCCCAGGAAGGCCAGCGCTCGGTCGCGCGGGACCCGGACCGGGCCCGCGTCGGCCGGGGCGTGCTTCGATCCCTTGGCGGCTCTGGGCGTCATCGCACGATGCTAGTCGCCCAAAGATACTTGCGCATGCATAGGTCTGATGTAGCGTTGCGCACGCATAGACATTCTTCCCAAGGAGGACACTCAGACCACTCAGACCACCCAGTCCCCAGCCGTCGCCGGACCGGCCGATCGAGGTACCCGCGTGCGGAGCCGGCTGGTCGCCGTCGCAGCCGCGACCGCCGCGGCTCTCGTCGTCTGGGTCGTGGCCGGCCCGGTCCTGGGCAACAGCCTGCGTGTCCAGACGGGACCAGACGCCTCCCCCATGGAGGTCGGGCCCGTTTCCGTGATCGCAACCGCAGTGATCGCCTCGCTGGCGGGGTGGGCACTGCTCGCAGTCCTCGAGCGACTGGTCGCACGTCCGGCTCGGGTCTGGACGGTCATCGCCGTTGCAGCAGCTGCGCTGTCGATGGCCGGACCGCTGACGAGTGGGCTGACCACCACAACGACCATCGTGCTCGCAGCCATGCACCTCGTGGTCGCCGCAGTGCTGATCCGGCTGTTCCGTCGGACCGGGACTCAGCGCCAGGCGTCCTGACGCCGCCTGGAGCCTCAGCGGCAGACCCGTGTGTCGTCAGGCCGACTGGTACGTGACCACCGCGCCCAGCAGGAAGACACGAACGCCCCGGTGATGACGAGGGGCCACATCAGCCGCATCGGTGGCTCGTCCTCGTCCGACACCCGGCGGGCCCACCATCTGAACCACACACCGATGCTCAGCGCGAACGCGAGAACCCCAAGCCAGGTGAGGCTGTCGGAGAGCATGTGACGAGGATGGGCGCGGTGCGTGGGCTTGTCGAGAGCAGCCGTCCTGCACGTTGCGGGATCCTTCGGATCAGTCGGGCATGACCAGCTCGAGGTCGAGCCACTGCGCCAGGTCGTTGATCTCCCGGTCCACCGCGGCCGTCATGGTCTTGCCGAAGGGCACGTCCCGGTGGACGGCGGTGACGCGCAGCACCCCGGCCTTGCGGTCCGCCCGGGCGTCGAGCTTTCCGACCAGCCTGTCGCCGTACAGGATCGGCAGGGCGTAGTAGCCCCACCGACGCTGGGTTGCGGGCTTGAACATCTCGAGGGCGTAGTCGAACTCGAAGACGTCGTCCATGCGCCTGCGGTCGTGCAGGAGCCGGTCGAACGGCGAGAGCAGCGCCGCACGCCCTGAGAAGGGCTGGCCGAGCAGGGTCGGATCGACCCTCCACTGGCCGCGGAGCCCCTCGACGACGGCCGGCTCCCCAGCTTCGCCGACGTCGAGCGGCTCGACCGGGCAGGCCGGTCCACGCGGACGCGCGATGCCGAGGGCGCTCAGCCGGCGCTCGTCGCGCAGCCGCCGCGCCTCCTCCGACGGGATGGGGTCGCCGTCGTCGGGGTAGACCCGAGATGCCAAGTCCCACAGGCGGTCTCGTCCCGTCCCCCCGGCAACGGCAACCTCCCCGCGCTGCACGAGGAGGTCGAGCAGCATCGTGACGTTCCGGTTGTTGTTCCAGCCTGTCGACTTCCAGGGCCGTACGCACGTGTCGGGCAGCTCGCGGATGGGCAGCGGCCCGTCGGCGCGGAGCCGGTCGAGGATGTCGAGCCTGCACTCGTTGTTGGCCGTGACCCAGTCACTCTGGGCGTGCTTGTAGTCGCGCACCTCACCGGTGCCGGGCCACTCGGCCATCTCGGCGCGGTAGAGCGCGATGTCGTCGGCCACCCTCAGCGTCCCCCGCAGCTCGATCAGCCTCTGCTCGTCGACGGCGTCCCACAGCTCCTGCGGCGAGAACGCGGAACCCAGCCGACTCCACACCACCAGCTCGGCGCTCGGGGCGACCGCACTGGTCTGGTCGAGCTGCAAGAGGGACAGCTGCCGGACCGTCTCGAGCAGATCCGCCGGACGGTCCTTCGCCAGCAGCTGAGCCCGGACGGCGATGCGTCGCGTCTCGGTTCGACTGAGCTCGTGGACCGTCGCCATGGTCGGGAGCGTAGAGGCAGTTCCGGACGATCTCTGGCCGGTGCCCGATCCGATGCCCCGACGGCTCAGACGTCGATGGCCAGACCCACCGTCACCGTGTCGCCAAGGTCGATCCGCTCGGCCTTGCGGACCTTGTCCTTCAACGGAACGACGTATCCCCCGTTCTTGGGCCAGAGCGCCGTCGTCCACCGGGTCGACCCGATCCGGACCTCGGCCGGGATCATGCCCCAGCCGTAGGTCACCTGCGGTGACGTCGCATGGAGCGCCGCTGCCTCCTCCTCGGGCACGGTCACGAAGTGGAAGGGCGCCGGGCCCCGCCAGTACCAGACCTCCCCGCTGAACTCCAGGTCCACGCGGTCAGCATAGGAACGGTGGGCGACAACCGCGCGGCGTCATGTCGAATCCACCCGCCCTCACATCCGGGATCGCAGCCGGCGATGACCTCGCCAAGGTGCTCCGGGTGTCCGAGCGTGAGGGTGGCGAGGTCGAAGAGCGCGTCGCCCTGGGCCCCCTCGGACCAGTCAATGACGCCGACGACCTCGTCGCCGACGACCTCGTCGCCGACGACGCGGTGGGCGGCTCGCCGAGGCAGCCGAGTGCCGTCCCTCGGACGGCGGCGAGCGGTTGGACCGAACGCACGAAGGGGACTCCCGCAGCTGCGGGAGTCCCCTTCGTGTCTTCCGTGGAGGTGGCGGGAATCGAACCCGCGTCCGTCGTCGTACCCCTAGGGCTTCTCCGGGTGCAGCTCGCTATGGATTTTCTCGGCCCCAGCGCTCTCGCGAGCAAGTTCGCTGACGGGCCCAGTCGTCTAAGAGTCCCCTCAGCACCGACGACGAGTGCTGAGAGCAGTGGCCCCCTTGATGACGCCAGCTACCGGGTCGGGAGCACTCCCGGGCTGACGGACTTCAGGACTCGCTCAGGCGGCGAGTGCGAAGTCGGTGCGAGTTGAATCGGCACCTGTGATGTGCGGAGGGCGTTTACGAGATAACCCCGCGTCCTCGACCCGCTTCCCCTAGTTCGACATCCGACGTCGAAACCTGTCACCCCCTGTGGAATTTTCAAACGTGCACGCCCGGCAGCCGCTCACCGAACACCTGCCAGGCTACCCGCACAACGGCCAGGCGACGCATCGGAATCCCCACGCCGCCTCCCCGATGCGGCGCCGGAGTCCCGAGACTCCGGCGCCGCACGCTCGGTCGCACACTCACAGAGGCAGCTTGAGGACGACCGTGCCGCCGGTCTCGCCGGCCGCCTGCGCGAGCCGGAGCCGCGCCAGGTCGGGGTGGTCCTCGAGCACGCGGGCGCCGCTGGCCAGTGCCCGCAGGGCAGCCGTCTCAGACCTCGCCCGCTCGAGCGCAGCCAGCCCCTCCTGACGCGACGTGGCGACCGCCAGGGCTGCCCGGCGCAGCTCACCGGGCACGACGACGTCACGGACGGCGACGGCGTCGACGCCGATCCCACCCTCAGCGAGGGAGCCGGTGGCGGCCGGGCGTGAGGACGGCCCGCACCTCGGCGTCGCGAAGCACGACAGCGCGCCAGCCCTGCTGAACGGTGATCTTCGCCATCTCGCTGCCTCCTCGTCCTCTCGTCCGCTTCGCCGTCTCGCACAGCGCCTTTCCCACCCCAACCGCCCGGCGACGACTGCCGCGCCCATCGGCGGGTGCGGGAGCCTCGACTCGGCGAACCGAGCCTGGCCCGCAGAGCACCTGCCGGAGCGCCGCACGGGCGGACCCGGGCGGCACGGCACGGCAGCCGTCACCTGTTGACGCGGATTTGAACCGCTGAGCGTCCAGAGCGCTTGCCACCGAAAGGCACTGCCGCCACACACACGCGGGACACGGCCGGGCGACTGCCGGCGCGCCGCTCGCGACGACGTCACCAGGATGCGGCGTCCGTTGGCTTGCCGTCCAACGACTTTCGCGCCCGAGGGCGTCAGTCGCGGTGTTGCCTCAGCGACATGGCCCGCTCCGCCTCACGGTTGTCCTGCCGCTCGCGCAGCGTCTGCCGCTTGTCGTACTCCCGCTTGCCTCGAGCCAGGGCGATCTCGACCTTGGCCCGGCCGCCCGAGAAGTACAGGGACAGAGGGACGATCGTGTAGCCCTTGTCGTGGGCGCGGCTGGCCAGCTTGTCGATCTGCTCGCGGTGCAGCAGCAGCTTGCGCTTGCGCCGCGGAGCATGGTTGTTCCAGGTGCCCTGGGTGTACTCGGGGATGTGCACGCCCTCGAGCCAGGCCTCTCCGTCGTCGATGCTCGCCCAGCCGTCGGTCAGGGACGCGCGACCCATCCGGAGAGCCTTCACCTCGGTCCCCGTCAGCACCAGGCCGGCCTCGTACACGTCGTCGATGTGATAGTCGTGCCGCGCCTTGCGGTTGCTGGCGACGACCTGACGGCCTGCTGGGTCCTTCTTGGGCATCGGGCAAGTCTACGTGCGGTGTGCGGGACGGGCTGCGGGATTACAGCCAGCCCATCGGGTTGACGGTGCTGCCGTTGACGTACACCTCGAAGTGGAGATGGCACCCGGTCGACGACCCGGTAGTGCCGACGTACCCGATGATCTGGCCCCGCGACACGGAGCCTGACCGCACCTTGTACCCCGACATGTGGTTGTAGCTGGTCGCCACCCCCACACCGCGCAGCACGCCGTGATTCACGACGATCCGGTTGCCGTAGCCGCCCGCCCAGCCGGCGCTCACGACCCTGCCGTCCTCCGCCGCCCGGATCGGCGTACCGCAGGGCGAGCCGAAGTCGGTGCCGCGGTGCAGCCGCTTGGTCCCGTAGATCGGGTGGATCCGGTAGCCGTAGCCGGAGGTGACCGGTCCGCTCACCGGCCGTTGCAACGTGCCGTTGGTGTCCCCGCCGCCGCCGGAACGCCCCGCCCTCGCAGCGGCCGCCCGCTCGGCTGCCGCGATGCGGCGCAGCTCCTCCTCGAGCCGCGTCTGCTCGGCCTCGAGCGCCGCCAGTCGTGCGGTCTCCTCTGCCTTGCGCGCCTCGATCGTCGCGGTCGCCTGCGTCTGCGCCACGATCAGCGCGTCGACCTCGGCCTTGCGCTCGGCCGCCTCGGCGCGCGCCGCCTCCGCCGCCACGAGGTTGTCGGCCGCCTGCTGGCGCAGGTCGGCGACCTGCACCTGGACCGCCTCGAGCCGCGCCTCGGCGTTGCTCTGCAGTGCCTGGGTCTCCTGCAGCCGGGCCAGCGTGCCGCCCCGGCTGCGCATCACCGCGTCGGCGAGCACGACGCGCGTGGCGAACTCGTCGGGGGTGGTCGAGCCGAGGGCCACCTGCATCTCGGCGGACTCGTTGCCGCTGCGGTAGACCTCTGCGGCCAGCCGTCCGATCGCGGCCTCGCTGTCCTCGATCTCCTCGGCGCTCTCAGCCAGATCGGCCTCTGCCTCTGCCTGTGACTCCTGGGCGGCGACGAGCCGTCCGGCCAGCTCGACGTCCTTGCGCTCCGCCTCGGCCTCGGCCGCCTCCGCGGCGGCCAGGGCCGCCTGCGCGACAGGGAGCGCCTGCTGTGCCGCAGTCAGAGCGGCGTAGGCGGCGGTCAGCTCGGCCGACGTGCCCTCGAGGTCCTCGCTGAGGTCGTTGATGCTGGCGTCGACCCGGGCCTTCTCGTCGCGTGGCCCGGCATAGACGGGGCCCCCGGCGGCGAGCAGAGAGGCTGCAACGACGGCGGTCAGCACGGTGGTCACGAGTGAAGCCGTGCGCGGACGTCGCATGGGCGAGCAGGCTCCTTCTCGTCGGCGCCACCGGGCGGCGGCATTGTTCCCAGGACCTTCGGCAGCTTCTCCCTCTACACCTTGAGGTATCGCGACAGCGTGATCACGGACGACACGCCCGCAAGCAGTATGCCGATCACGAAGAGGATAGGGGCCACAACCCAGACTTCACCCGTCCCGATGTACTCGAAGATCGGCAGCTCCTCGGCAAGGAAACCCTCCACGAAGTACCGGACGATCGCCCACAGGCCCGCCACCGAGACGACGGCACCGAGGACGACGGCGATCACTCCCTCGAGCATGAACGGCAGCTGGAGCATGCTGTTGGACGCGCCGACGAGACGCATGATGCCGGTCTCGCGGCGGCGGTTGAACGCTGCGAGCCTGATCGTGGTGGCCAGGAGAAGGACTGCTGCGACGAGCATCAGGGCCGCGATGCAGACCGCGATGAGGGTCGCGAAGTTCAGGATCGCGAAGAACCGGTCCAGCAGCTCGCGCTGGTCCTGCACCTCCTCGATTCCCTCGCGTCCGGTGAAGAACTGGGAGACGACCTGGAACTTCTCGGGATCCTCCAGCTTGACGCGGTAGGACTCCGGCATCTGGTCCTCGGTGACGTTGTCGACGATCGCCGAGTCCTTGTAGTCCTCCTGGAAGCGCTTGAACGCGTCGGCTTTCGACTCGTAGAAGACCTCCTCCACGTACGGAGCGAGGGCGGGCGACTCGAGGTCCTCCCGGATCTGGTCGCGCACCGCCGCCGACGGCTCGCCGGACGCGCACGTCGCCGCCTCGCTGTCAGGCGTGCACAGGAAGATCGAGACCTGCACCTTGTCGTACCAGAAGTCCTGGACGGTGGCCACCTGCCGCTGCAGCAGCAACGCGCCGCCCACGAAGAGCATCGTGACGGCCGTGACGATCACCAGCGAGACCGTCATCGCCAGGTTGCGGCGAAGACCGATCCCGATCTCGCTGAGAATGAACTGCAGTCGCATTTCGAGGAAACCTTCTGTGTCGGACGGTGTTTCGTCGGAGGTTCCGGCGGATCGTTCGACGCGTCAGCGCTTGATCGTGTACACGCCCCGGGACTCGTCGCGGATGATCTGGCCGTCGTCGAGCTCGACGACCCGCTTGCGCATCTGGTCGACCATGTCGTCGTCGTGAGTGGCCATCACGATCGTGGTGCCGGTGCGGTTGATGCGGTCGAGCAGCTTCATGATCCCGACGCTGGTGGTGGGGTCGAGGTTGCCGGTGGGCTCGTCGGCCAGCAGGATCGCGGGCCGGTTGACGAAGGCCCGCGCGATCGCGACCCGCTGCTGCTCGCCGCCCGACAGCTCGTGCGGACGGCGCTGCTCCATACCCGCCAGCCCCACCAGCTCGAGAGTCTCGGGAACGGTCTGGGCGATGACGTGCCGCGACTTGCCGATCACCTGCAGGGCGAAGGCGACGTTCTCGTACACGGTCTTGTTCGGCAGCAGGCGGAAGTCCTGGAACACCGCCCCGATCTGGCGCCGCAGGTGCGGAACCTTCCACGACGAGAGCTGCGCCAGGTCGCGCCCGGCCACGTGCACGGTTCCGTGAGTCGCCTTCTGCTCGCGCAGGACCAGCTGCAGGAACGTCGACTTGCCTGATCCCGAGGCGCCGACCAGGAAGACGAACTCGCCCCGCTCGATCTCGAGAGTGACGTCGCTCAGCGCGGGGCGCGACGTTTCGTCGTACACCTTGGAGACGCGCTCGAACTTGATCACGGGATCCGAGTCTACGTCCGCTGCCTGTGAGCGCCGGGATACAGCGAAGATGCGTGTCGGACGGCGGGAACCGCTACCTGGACATCACACCTAGCCGGCCGCCTTCTCCGTCTGGCGCCGCCAGCGGATGCCCGCCTCGAGGAAGTCGTCGATGTCGCCGTCGAAGACGCCGGCGGTGTTGCCGACCTCGTGCTCGGTGCGCAGGTCCTTGACCATCTGGTACGGGTGCAGCACGTACGAGCGCATCTGGTTTCCCCAGCTGCCGGAGTCGTCGCCCTTGAGCGCGTCGAGCTCGGCCTGGCGCTCCTTGCGGGCCCGCTCGAGCAGCTTCGCCTGCATGACGCGCATCGCGGCTGCCTTGTTCTGCAGCTGCGACTTCTCGTTCTGGCACGACACCACGATGCCGCTCGGGATGTGCGTCAGGCGCACCGCCGAGTCGGTCGTGTTGACGCTCTGTCCCCCCGGGCCGGACGAGCGGAACACGTCGGTGCGCAGGTCGCCCTCGGGGATGTCGATGTGGTCGGTCTCCTCGACGTCCGGCAGCACCTCGACCCCGGCGAACGACGTCTGGCGGCGACCCTGGTTGTCGAACGGCGAGATGCGCACCAGCCGGTGCGTGCCCTGCTCGACCGACAGCGTGCCGTAGGCGTAGGGCGCCGAGACGCGGAACGTGGCCGACTTGATGCCGGCCTCCTCGGCGTAGGACGTGTCGAAGACCTCGGTCTTGTACCCGTGGCGCTCCGCCCAGCGCAGGTACATCCGCAGCAGCATCTCGGCGAAGTCGGCGGCGTCGACACCGCCCGCCTCGGCCCGGATGGTCACCAGCGCCTCGCGCGGGTCGTACTCACCCGAGAGCAATGTGCGCACCTCGAGGTCACCGAGCGACTTGCGGATGGAGGTCAGCTCGCCCTCGGCCTCGACCAGCGCGGCCGCCGCTCCCGAGTCGGCCCCGTCCTCGGTCGCCATCTCGACGAGCACCTCGAGGTCGTCGATGCGAGACCCCATCACCTCGACGCGCTCGAGCTCGGACTGCAGGTGCGAGAGCGCGCTGGTGACCTTCTGCGCGGCCTCGGGGTCGTCCCACAGGTCGGGCGCCGACGCCTGGTCCGAGAGGTCGGCGATGCGCACCCGCAGGCCCTCGACGTCCGTCACGTCGATGATGGACTGGAGGGTCTGGCGCAGGGCACGGATCTCGGCGGGAAAGTCGACAGCAGCCACGGGCGCAGACTATCCGTTGACCAGGTCGCACCCCTTCCCCGCGGGTCCGGGTGGTGGTTCTGTGGACGGCGACAAACGGCGGTCAAGCAGTCGGCAGCCTGTCGCTCGTTCCTTCCTGGAGGCCCCTGTGCGCGCCCACCGCTTGCGTCCCCTCGCCGCCGTCGCGGCCGTCGCCCTGCTGCTGACGGCGGCACCCGCCTCCGGTGCGGGCTCCGCGGCCACCCCTGCTGCACCCACCACTGCGCCCACCACCAGCGAGGGCGTCGCCGTCGCCGCAGCGGATGCAGCGGCGAAGGGCTTCGACCGCCACATCCCGGGTGTCCCGAGTCTCGACGGCGCGACCATCCCCGAGCTCCAGCAGCAGATGAGGTCCGGACGGCTGACGTCCACCCGGCTGACGCTCGCCTACCTCGCCCGCATCCACCGCTACGACGACGACCTCGGCGCGGTGCTGGAGGTCAACCGCCATGCGCTGTACGAGGCCTGGCAGAGCGACCTTCACCGGGCTCGGCACGGCCAACGGTCACGGCTGGAAGGCGTGCCCGTGCTGCTCAAGGACAACGTCGACACGAAGGCACAGGGCGCCACCGCCGGCTCGCGGGCCCTCCTGCGGTCACGGCCCGACGACGCGCACATCGTGAAGAGGCTGCACGACGCCGGTGCCGTTGTGATCGGCAAGGCGAACCTGTCGGAGTGGGCCAACTTCCGCTCCACCAACTCGTCGAGCGGGTGGTCGGCGGTCGGAGGCCTGACGAACAACGCGTACGTCCTCGACCGCAACCCCTGCGGCTCGTCGTCGGGCTCGGGCGCAGGCGTGGCCGCGTCCCTCGCGCAGGTTGCCGTCGGCACCGAGACCGACGGCTCGATCGTCTGCCCGGCAGGCGCCAACGGCATCGTCGGCTCGAAGCCGACCCTCGGGCTGGTCAGCCGCGACGGCATCGTGCCGCTCTCGGCCGAGCAGGACACCGCGGGCCCGATGGCGCGTCACATGGTCGACGCGGCCATCACGCTCAACGTGCTGCAGGGCAGGGACAGGAAGGACCCGGCGACGCTGGAGATCCCGGCCGGCCAGACGCGCGACTACCTGAAGGCGCTGGACGAGGACTCGCTCCAGGGAGCCCGCATCGGCGTGTGGCGGCTGGAGACCACGTCGCCCGAGACGGACGTCGTGACCGAGGAGGCCGTCGCCGCCCTGCGTGCCGCCGGCGCGACCACGGTCGACGTGCAGCTGCCCTACCAGGACATCGTCGACGCGAACGAGTTCCCGGCGCTGCTCTCGGAGTTCAAGCGCGACATCGAGACCTATCTGGCCGCCACGCCGGGCCGTCACCCCGACACCCTCGCCGAGCTGATCGCCTTCAACGAGGCCGACCCCGTCGAGCTGGAGCCCTTCGGCCAGGAGATCTTCCAGCTGGCGCTCGAGGCGCCCGACGCCGACTCGGCCGAGGCCCAGCAGGCACGGGCGGCCGCGACGGACGCCGCCCGGCGCAGTATCGACGAGACCCTCGCGGCGCACGACCTCGACGCCATCGTGGCCCCGACCAACAGCCCTGCCTGGCTCACGACCCTCGGGGAGGGCGACGACTTCAAGTTCGGTTCGTCGGGACCGGCGGCCGTCGCGGGCTATCCCAACACCACGGTCCCCGCCGGCTACAGCGGCGAGCTGCCCGTCGGGCTGAGCTTCTTCGGCACCCGCTGGGACGACGCCCGGATCATGAGCCTGGCGTACTCGTTCGAGCAGGCCACCGACGTGCGCCGTCCGCCACAGCTGCTGCCGACGATCGACTGACCCCACGGGATGGAGGTGCCGAGCGCGGGTCAGGTGCCCGCGAGCCGTTCCACGACCAGAGCGAGCTCGCCGACCTCGCCGACCATCACCGAGCTGATCCCGAGCTCCTCGCGGAGCCTCTGGAGCTTCTCGGTCAGGCCCTGCACCGAGCCGATGAACACGTGGGGCGAGTCGGCCAGCTCGTCGGCGGAGATCGCGATGCCGCTACGGGCGGTGAGCGTGGCGGCGACCTCCACCAGGTGGGGCCGCGGCTGGTCGGTCACGACCACAGGGCTCGACGAGGGATAGATGTTCAGCTCGATGTCGTCGAAGCGGTCACCGGCCGCCTCCCGCACCCACGCGATCTTCTCGGCCGCCGCCTCGAAGGTCATGCTGCGCGGGTCGGCACTGGGGCCGGGCAACAGGCGCGGCGCAAGCCCCACGGTCTGGGCCTCCCGTCCGGCCAGCGAGAGCGTGCCCCGGCCGCCACCACCGATGAAGAACGGCGGATGGGGGCGCTGGACGGGGACGGGCCCGGCGTCGTAGTCGGTGATCGTGTAGTGCTCGCCGGTGTAGCTGAAGGGCCCGTGCGCGAAGCAGCCCTTGAGCACGGCCACCGACTCCTCGAGCCGCGCCCGGCGCACGGGCGTCGGGTCGAACGGGAGGCCGATCGCCTCGTACTCGGCCCGGTTCCACCCCGCACCGATGGCGACCTCGAGCCGACCCTCGCTCAGCACGTCGAGGCTGGCGAGCTCCTGCGCCAGCACCGCAGGGTGGCGCAGGTCGTTGTTGAGCACGAAGGCTGCGAACCGCAGGGTGCTGGTGGCCGCGGCGACGGTCGCCATCGTCGCGACCGGCGCGAGCTGGTCGCCCAGGTGGTCGGGGATCACCAGGACGTCGATGCCGGAACCCTCTGCGCGGCGGGCGGTCTCGCCGAGCTCGCGCCCGCTGGCGGGAGCGCGAGCCTCGGCGAGGAAGCGGAACGGACGCGCCGCCCGCGTGACGGGCACCGTCAGCCGAAGAGCGAGCCGAGGCCCCCACCGCCGCCGCCACCGGCGGGCGGAGCGATGCCCTCGCTCGGCTGGACCACGACGAACCCGGGCCCGTGGAAGGCGAGCTGGAACGCCTCGCCGGTGCCGCCGCGCAGCATCGAGCGCAGGTTCATCGAGTTGACCACGCTGGGAACGAGGTTGACCGACCAGGCGATGACCGCCTGGGGGTCCACGAAGGTGGGCTGCTGCGAGCAGTCGAGCAGCATGGGCGGGCCGTCTGTCGTGATCGCCACCGTCCCGGTTCCGTTGATCACGGTGTTGAAGAGGCCCTGAGACGCCATCGCGCCCATGCCCTGGACCCGCTTGATGTCCCAGTTGAGGGCGGCGTCGAAGGCCAGGATGTGTGCCCCGCCGACGGTGATGCCGTCACCCTCCAGCTGGAGGGTGAAGATGTCCTCGGCGAGACGCGCGAACCAGCAGGTGCCCTGGCCGGCGACGCGCATCAGGGGCGCGTCGTCCGAGCTGACCATCCGCCGGATCATGCGGCCCATGCTCCCCGCGCCCTCGTGCGCGAAGGTGAGCTGGCCCTGGTACGCGACCATCGCGCCCTTGGCGGCCAGGACGTCCGGGCCCAGGCCGACCCGCAGCAGCTTGCTGTTCTGCAGGGACCAGCGGTCGGTGCTCTGCTGCTGCATGTTGACCTGGTCGAAGAGCTGACTGCGCATCGTTCCCCCTCGGGACGGTTGAGCGAACGGCCGAAGTGGTGCCTACCACCACTCCGGGTCGAGCTTGCCTTCGATGCCGCGCATGTTGCGCCGGGCACACGACTCGCAGATCCATGTCGTGCGCCCCGAGTCACTGCTCGACGAGCCTCCCGACCAGCCCAGCGGCGGGGGGTCGGACGGCGACACTGTTCCGCAGACCTGGCAGGTCACGGCAGAACTCGGCACACGGGGAGACTAGCCACCGGGGGCCGCGCTCGGCAGGCAGTTGCGACGTGTCTGTGCCACCCGTCCCTCGGCTAGGGTCGTTGCCAGCATCAGCGGCCCTGGCGGGCCGGCCGAACCGACGTGATCTGGAGGAGACAGCTGTGGCTCGTCGGAGCGCGCTGCGGCGGGCTGGGGGGCGGCGCCGCAGCACCCTGGTCGCCCTCGCCGCAGCAGCGGTCACCGCGCTGGTCGTGGTCACGGTCGCGCAGGGCGTCACCGGCCATGGCGCGGCAGAGCGCTTCCGGGCCGCCGACGAGTCGCTCAAGACCGCGTCGCCGGTGGTCGCCGCCACGGCGCCCGCACCCACGAGCCAGGCTCCTGCGCTGGTGGCCGTCCCGGCGCCGACGTCGACGTCCCGTCCGCCCGGGTCCACGGGTGGCGGCTCCTCCGGGGCGGCGTGCGACGTCGGGTCGGCCGACGCCCAGCAGGTCGTGGTCGTGGACTCGTCCGGTACCCGGGCCAGCGTCGAGGCGTGCTCACGGACGTCGGGCGGCGACTACGAGCGCGACCTCGGACCCTTCTCGGGCTACGTCGGCCGGAGCGGCGTCAGCTCCGCGAGCTCGAAGCGCGAGGGCGACGGCGCCACCCCTGCCGGCGTCTACCCCCTGCGTGGCGGGTTCGGGATCAACTCCGACCCCGGTCTCGCGCAGGGCTGGGACCGCGTCGACTCGTCGGACGTGTGGGTCGACGACCCGGACTCCTCGCTCTACAACACGCAGCAGCGCCTGCCCGCCGACGGCCGGTGGTCCAGCGCCGAGCCGCTCGCGAACGCGCCGGCGTACAACTACGCCCAGGTGATCGGGTACAACGAGGCGGCGACTCCGGGCCGCGGCAGCGCGATCTTCCTGCACGTCTCCACCGGGGGGCCGACCGCCGGGTGCGTCTCCGTCGCGACCTCGGCCCTGCTCGACCTGATGCGCTGGCAGGAGTCCGGTGCGGTGATCGTGATCCGATGAGGGGCTCCAGCGTTCCGGCCGGACGTCGAAGGGCGCTCCGGGTTGTCGGCGTGGTCGCCGTCGCGGCCGGGCTGCTCGGGGGCTGCTCGGCCGACCCGGTCACCACTGCCCCGGACTCCCAGGGAGAAGCAGATGAGAGCAGCGCCTCCGAGACTCCAGGTGTCGCGGTGACCGCTGCCGCCGCGCCCGAGGGTCAGCCTGCGCCGGTCGGAGGCGTGGGATCCGTTGCCCCGCCGCCGGTCTCGAAGCCAGCTGCACCGGGACTGCCCGCCGGATTCACGTGGCGTGTTGCGTCTGTCTCGGCGTCGGACCTGCCCTCGTCGTGGCGCGAGGGCTGCCCAGTCGCACCGTCGTCGCTGCGGGCGGTCACCGTCGGGTACCACGCGATGAGCGGCGGCATCAGCACCGGTGTGCTCGTCATCCACGAAGACATGGAAGCGGCGACCCGGCGCGCCTTCGCCCGACTGTTCGAGATCAAGTTCCCGATCACCAGCATCCGGCCCGTCGACGAGTTCGACGGCGACGACGACCGCTCCATGGCTGCGGACAACACCTCGGCGTTCAACTGCCGGGCCGCAGTGAACAACGGGCCGACGAGCTGGTCGAAGCATGCCTACGGACGGGCGATCGACGTCAACCCGCTGATCAACCCGTACATCCTCGACGGCGAGGTGCTGCCGCCCGGCGGGGCCAAGTACACCGACCGGGACGACGAGAGGCCCGGGATGATCACCTCGGGCTCACCGGCTCTGAAAGCGTTCACGGACAACGGGTTCACCTGGGGCGGCACCTGGTCGAATCCCGACTACCAGCACATGCAGCGCTGAGGTCCACACCTCTTCCCGTTCAGGGGCCAGAAACAGTCGGACCCACCGGCGCCGTATGCGCGGGTGGGTCCGACTGTCTGCGGGCGGAGGTTGCTTCCAGGGCTCTCGTGAGCCGCGGATCACGCCCGGGTCAGGCGCTGGCAAGGCGGGCGGTGTAGCCGGCCTGCGCGAGCGCGCGGTTGGCAACGTGCACCTGACGGCTGGCACGCCGCTGCGCCCGGAGGGCGCGGACGAGCCGCAGGTGCTCGGAGTGCTGTTCGGTGCGCCGTTGGTGCTCCCGAGCCAGCTGCTCGTTGACGTGGTACATCGTGGGTCTCCTACGAGTCTCATGGTCGGTGGGGTGGTCAGGCAGCGGAGTGCGCCTGGGTGTAGCGGGGGTCGTCCTTGCGTGGACGGCCACGGGGACGCTTGCGCGGGATCACGACTCCCGCCTCGAAGAGCTCGCCGCCCCAGACCCCCCACGGCTCGCGCCGCTCGAGGGCCCCTGCAAGACAGGCGTCCCTGGCCGGGCACGCCCCGCAGAGGGACTTGGCGAACTCGACATCGGCGGGACGGTCGGCGAACCAGAGCTCGCCGTCGCTGTCCCGGCAGGGGATGCCGGTAGTGGGCTGTTTCGACTCGTCGAGCCGATCGAGCAGTGCCGCGAGCTGCATCGCGGGCACCTCCTGAAGGTCGGGCCACTCGTGGTGGCCTGGAGCGAGGGTCGTGTGGGACGTCTGGTGGGAAGTCCGCGGACGACGAAGGCCGCGGATCCCTGGTGGGTTCCGCGGCCTGGTGGCTCCGGTGCGAGTCGACGACTCCGGTCGACTCGTGGTCGACCTAAACCGGTGGGCCCCCAGGCTTCACGGCTCCCGTGAAGGGGCGGGTGCGGGCATCGGGGATGGCCTTGCCGGACGGCAGAAGGCGCACTTCACCCTTGACCGCGCGCAGATCGCTCCCAACGTGCCGCATCTCCGTGAGCACGGAGGTGACTGCGTAGGAGCGGTCACGGCACGCGAAAGCGATGCTGCTCTGCGGGTTCGTGTAGTTCTCCATCTGTCACCCTCCTCTCACTGTCGCGGCTCGTGTCACACACACAGCCGGATGCCGGTCACGTCGCACAGCCCTGCCCGGGCTGTGATGACAGGTTAGGCGGCGTGCGGCGCCGGGGGCAATCGAATTACGGCGGTTCGTGAAAAAAGTTGCTCAAGCGTCCGCAACGAGGGCGAGAACCTGCTCGCCGTAGCGCTCCAGCTTGCTCTGGCCGATGCCCGAGATCGACAAAAGGGCTTGCGGGTCAGCGGGTTTCGTGTAGGCGATCGCCTCAAGCGTGGCGTCGGTGAACACGACGTACGCAGGCACCTTGCTCTCGGCTGCGATGCCCGCGCGCCAGCCGCGCAGGCTCTCGAAGAGCTGCTCGTCGTAGTCGGGCGGGCAGTTGGCGCAGCGCCCCACCTTGCGCTCCGCGCCCGTGCTGAGCGAGATGCCACACCCTCTGCAGGTGCTGTGCAGGGACGAGCGGCGGCCCCGACGCCCCCGCTTGCCGTCGGTGCTGCCGCTGCCAGCGCCACCCCGTCCTGGGCGCCGGTCCGACGCCGACACCGGCCGCAGCCCGTCGAGGAAGCGCGACGGACGCCGGCTCGCTCGGCCGCCCGGAGTGCGAGACAGCGTCCACGACAGCAGCAGCCGCTCACGTGCCCGGGTGATGCCGACGTAGAGCAGCCGTCGCTCCTCCTCGACTGCCGCCTCGCTGTCGGCGAACGAGATCGGCAGCAGCCCCTCCGAGAGCCCGACCAGCGCGACCACGTCCCACTCCAGCCCCTTGGCTGCGTGCAGCGATGCCAGCGTCACCCCGTCGACGGAGGGGGCGTGCTGGGCCGCGGCACGCTCGTCGAGCTCGGCCACGATGTCGAAGAGGCGGGCAGCGGGCCGGGCCGCTGCCACGTCGTCGGCGAGCGCGGCCAGGGCCTGCAACGACTCCCAGCGCTCACGGACCGCACCGGTGGCAGCCGGGGCGGTCCGCGTCCACCCACCGGAGGCGAGCACGTCGCGTACCCCGTCACCCAGGGGGACGGAGCCGTCGTCGGCGCGGGCCGCCCCCCGCAACAGGAGGATCGCCTCTCGCACCTCCTTGCGCTGGAAGAACCGCTCGCCGCCGCGCAGCAGGTATCCGACGCCGGCGTCGGCCAGAGCTGCCTCGAGCGGTTGCGACTGACCGTTGGTGCGGTACAGGACGGCGATCTGCCCGGCCGGCGTGCCCTCGGCCACCAGGTCGGCGATGCGGTGGGCGACGCCGGCGGCCTCGTCGACGTCGTCCGCGAACTCGGTGAGCTCGGGCTCCGGACCCGGTGGGCGTTGTGCCACCAGCTCGACCCGCGCCGTCCGGGCGTGCGGGGGCGCCTTGTCGAGCAGGCGGTTGGCGAGACCGACCACCTGTGGCGTCGATCGGTAGTCGCGGACGAGCTTGATCACCTCGGCCTCGGGGAACCTGCTGCGGAACCCCAGCAGGTGCCGAGGAGTTGCCCCTGCGAACGAGTAGATGGTCTGGCTGGCGTCGCCCACGACGCACAGGTCGTCGCGGTCGGCCAGCCAGAGGTCGAGCAGACGCTGCTGCAGGTCGGAGACGTCCTGGTACTCGTCCACCACGAAGTGGCGGTACTGCGCGCGGACGGTGGCCGCGATGTCAGGCCGCTCCTCGAGGATGCCGGCCGTCAGCAGGAGGACGTCCTCGAAGTCGATCACGGCACGGTCGGTCTTGACCTCCTCGTAGGAGCGCAGCACGCGCGACACCGTCGCGAGCTCGAGTCCCGCCGGGTTGCCACGATGGGCCGCTGCCGCCGCCGCGGGGTACTCGTCGGGGGTGAGCATGCTGACCTTGGCCCACTCGACCTCCGCCGAGAGGTCGCGCACCGTCGCACGGTCGACGGGGAGCTGCAGCCGCGACGCCGCCTCCCCCACGAGCCGCGCCTTGTGGTCGGCCAACGGGGGCAGTGACCCTCCGACGGCCTGCGGCCAGAAGTACTGCAGCTGCCGCAGGGCGGCGGAGTGGAAGGTGCGGGCCTGGACGCCGACCACCGACAGCTCGCGCAGGCGGGTGCGCATCTCGCCCGCCGCGCGCGCCGTGAACGTGACGGCCAGCACCTGGGTCGGCGTGTAGACCCCGCTGTGGACGCCGTACGCGACGCGGTGCGTGATCGCGCGGGTCTTGCCGGTGCCCGCGCCCGCCAGCACGCACACGGGACCGCGCAGGGTCGTCGCCACAGCACGCTGCTCTGGGTCGAGGGCCGCCAGCACGGCATCGGCACCCGTCGGTTCCACGGTCACGTCACAGTCACCACGTCGGTCATCCTGGCCATCCTCTCCGACACCGGGACCGCGGGACCCGTCCGCGGGCGGGCGGATGGTGACCAAGGACACGACTCAGTGCGGAAGACGCGACTACAGGGTCTGGTTGAATCGGACGAAACGTCTGTACACGCATGCCCACGGCATGCCTACCTCTGGGAGCGACTACTCGATGCACCACCAGCCCGCCGCCGGCACCGTGACGATGTTCAGCACCACCTGGTGCGGATACTGCCGGGTGCTGAAGAAGGCGCTCGACCGCGAGGGCATCGCCTACTCCGAGGTCAACATCGAGCAGCACCCCGACGCCGCAGACTTCGTGACCACCGTGAACAACGGCAACCAGACGGTTCCCACCGTGCTCTTCCCGGATGGCTCGTCGGTCACGAACCCGTCCGCCGCCGAGGTCAGGGCTCGGCTGGCCGCCTGAGCCTGAGATCGGCCCCGGCCTTCGAATGACACCGGGTCCGCAGATCGAACCGGTGACGCCGGGCGTCGTGCACGCCCGGGTCGCCGAGCTGGCCCTCGAGGTCCTGGCCTCCGGCGCGCGCATCGCCCGTGTCGCCGTGGACGGCGCCGTGGACGCGGACTCCCGGGCCATGGCGGACGGCGTCGCCGCACACCTGATCGACCTGGGGCGTCCGGTCCTGCGCGTCCACGCGAACGACTTCCTGCGCCCACGCTCGGTGCGCCTCGAGCACGGCGAGGACGACCCCGACTCGGGCTACGAGCGATGGGTCGACCACCTGGCGCTGCAACGTGAGGTGCTCGACCCCCTCGGCCCGGACGGCGACGGGTGGTGGCTGCCCGACCTGTGGAACCCGTCGACGGACCGCGCGACCCGGTCGCCACGACGTGCTGCGCCACCCGGATCTGTCGTGGTGGTCGACGGCCCGTTCCTGCTCCGCTGGGAGATCGCGGACGCCTTCGACGTCACGGCGCACCTGCAGACGTCCGCCGCAGCGGTCGAGCGCCGCGTGCCCGAGGCCGACCGGGCCCGAGTGACCGGGGCCTGGCAGCGCTACCTCGACGAGACGTGGCCGCACGACCGCGCCGACCTGGTCGTGCGTGCCGACCATCCCGAGCGACCCGCGCTGGTGCTCACCTGAGTCTCGCCTGACGGGGTCACGCGTGCGTCAGCGCGCGTGCGTCTCGCGTGAATCACTGCCGGACGAGCGAGAGAAGCCGCCAGGTTCCTGCGTTTCGGCTGATCGTCACGTGGCCCAGCGGCGCCACCTCGGCGCGCAGCATGGCGGAAGCGGGGGCGCCCAGGGTGTGGGCCAGTGCGGCACGCGCGACGAGTGGCGTGACCACGACGACCGCGCCGGCAGCCGGCCACGCCTCCTCGTCCAGAGTGCGCCCGACCCTGCGCGACAGCGCAGTCAGGGACTCACCGTCGTGTGGGGCAGCATCCGGGTCGCCCATCCAAGCGGACAGGCCGGCGGGGTCGCTGTCGTGAACGTCCGTGAGGGCCTGCCCGGCCCAGCCGCCGAAGTCCGGTCCGGCGAGGTCTGCCAAAACGGTGGGAGGTCCGAGATGGAGCAGCACCGCGGTCTGCCGGCACGCAGGCTCAGGCCCGCTGAAGCACTCGAGTCTCGTTGCGCGCCAGCCGTGCACGCGCGGGTCCGGCACCAGGACGGAGGTGTCGCCGAACAGGAGCTCGCGCGAGCGCACCGTCTCGGCGTGCGCGACCAGGGTCAGGCGCACTCGCGGTCCCACACCTTCACCGTCGGACACAGATCGGACACGCTCGGACGGTATCCGAGCCGCCGCCAGAGGCTCGTCCGGGCTGGACCTGCATTGCCCGTCGAGCCGGGGGCTCGCTAGGTTGAGCGCGTTCGTGTGGGTGCATGGAAGTCGGTGAGACTCCGACGCGGTCGCGCCACTGTGATGAGCCCCGGTTCCCGGCGCTCGAGCCAGACCCATCCCCACGCTGACTCCGCCACGACGGGCCGCCTGAGCCCACTAGGAGAGCTGATGTCGCAGATCGCCGTCCCCCCTGTCGCCGCTGTCACCGTCCCTGTCATCTCTGTTCGCGAGGTGCTGCCCTGGCTCGTCTTCGCGGCGCTGCTGACCATCGTCGGGCTGTACTTCGTCGGAGCCGAGCAGGGTGCCACGTCGTTGCTCTCGGGAACGGGCGTCCATGAGTGGGTGCACGATGGTCGTCACCTCCTCGGCTTCCCCTGCCACTGAGCGGGGTCTGAGATGACAACGACTCGAGACTTTCTCGTTCGCGGGTTGCTCGCGGGGCTCGTGGCGGGCTTCGTGGCCTTCGGCGTGTCCTACTTCCTCGGCGAGCCGTCCGTCGACCAGGCCATCGCCCTCGAAGAGGCGGCGGCGGCTGACCCGGAGGGCTCGGCCCAGACCGGCACGGACCACTCCCACGCGGAACCCGCTGGCGAGGAGGAAGAGGTCGCTGAGGTGTCTCGCAGCCAGCAGTCCACCTTCGGCCTGCTGACGGCCACAACTGTGATGGGCTCTGTCCTGGGCGGTCTCGCGGGGGTCGTCACCGCTCTCGGTATCGGCCGCCTCGGGCGCATCTCCGCCAGAGCGACGGCGCTGTGGGTGGCGGCGAGCGGATTCGTCGTGGTCTTCCTCGTGCCGTACCTGGTCTACCCGCCGAACCCACCCGCCGTCGGCAGCAGCGACACGATCGGTCAGCGCACCGGTCTCTTCTTCGGCGTGCTCGCCATCTCCGTCGCCTGTGCCGTCACCGCAGTCGTCGCCGGAACGCGCCTGCGAGGCAAGGTAGGTGGCTGGTACGCAACGCTTCTCGGCATCGGCGGCTACGTCGTGGCGATGGTCGTCACCTCGGCGGTCATGCCCACCTACATCGAAGTGGGCGCGGACTTCCCGGCCCAGCTCCTCTTCGACTTCCGGATGGCCAGCCTGCTCACCCAGCTGGCGCTCTGGGCCGCTCTCGGCGTCACCCTCGCCGAACTGGCCCAGCGCATGGTCGCGCCGACCCCCAGAGCGCAGGTCGAGGGGCAGGGCGCTCCGGTCCGTGCCTGAGCCGACCCCCGACGGCCGGAGTCCGGAGGGGCCTTGCTGAAGAGGGTCCGCGTCATCGGGATCGGGACGGGCGACCCTGGCCACCTCACGGGTGAGGCCGTCGCGGCCTTGGGCACGGTCGACGTCTTCGTCGTCGCCGACAAGGGCGAGGCGACCTCTGACATGGTCGAGACGCGCCGGCGGATCTGCGAGACATACTTGCGGGACAAGGCCTTTCGGCTCGTCGCGGTGCCCGACCCGGCACGTGGGCCGGACGCCGAACGCGACTCGGCGGCCTATGGCGATGCGGTCCGGGACTGGCATGCGGCTCGGGTCGACGCGTACGCCTCGGTGATCGAGTCGTTCGAGGCGCACGAGGAGACTGTCGGCTTCCTGGTTTGGGGTGACCCGGCGTTCTACGACTCCACGATCCGGGTCGTCGACGCGCTCGCCGAGCGGTTTCCGTTCGAGCACGACGTCATCCCCGGCATCAGCGCGGTGCAGCTGCTCGCGGCCCGGCACCGCATCCCCCTGAACCGGATCGGCGTTCCGATCCACATCACCACTGGTCGACGGCTCGTCCGCGACTACGACCCGAGCCTCGGTGATGTGGTGGTCATGCTCGACGGGCACCTTGCCTGCGCGGGGCTCGTCGAGGGCCACCCTGACCTCGAGATCTACTGGGGCGCCTACCTCGGCTCGCCGAACGAGCTGCTGGTGCGGGGCCGTCTCGTCGACGTGATCGACGACGTCCGCCGGCTGCGTGCCGAAGCACGCGAGAGGCACGGCTGGGTGATGGACACCTACCTGCTGCGGCCGACTCAGTCTTCGAGGTCGCCCTCGACGTCGAGGTAGACCCGCTGCAGCTCGGCGACCAGCTCGGGGTCGGGCTCTTCCCACAGCCCGCGGTCGACCGCCTCATGCAGCCGCTCGATCATCGACTGCAACGCCCACGGGTTGGCGTGCCGGAGGAAGTCGTGGTTCTCCTTCTCGAGCACGTACGTGCGGGCGAGCTGGTCGTACATCCAGTCGGTGACAACGCCTGCGGTGGCGTCGAAGCCGAAGAGGTAGTCCACCGTCGCGGCGAACTCGGAAGCGCCCTTGTACCCGTGCCTGCGCATCGCGGCGATCCACCGGGGGTTGACCACTCGCGCGCGGAAGACCCGCGCGGTCTCCTCCGTCAGCGTCCGGGTGCGCACGCTGTCGGGCACGGTCGAGTCGCCGACGTACGCCAGCGGCGCCTTGCCGGTCAGGGCGCGCACCGTCGCGATCATGCCGCCGTGGTACTGGAAGTAGTCGTCGGAGTCGGCGATGTCGTGCTCGCGGGTGTCGACGTTCTTGGCCGCGACGTCGATGCGCCGGTACCGGCGCTCCATGTCGGCCCGTGCCGGTACGCCGTCGAGCTCGCGACCGTAGGCGAACCCGCCCCACGTGGCGTAGACCTCTGCGAGGTCGGCGCTGTCGCGCCAGTTGCCGGCCTCGATGAGGGACAGGATCCCGGCGCCGTACGAGCCAGGCTTCGAGCCGAAGATCCGGGTCGTCGCGCGGCGCTCGTCGCCATGGTCGCCAAGGTCCGCCTGCACGTGGGCCCGCACGTAGTTGTCCTCCGGGCCCTCCTCGAGACCGGCAACGAGACGGAAGGCGTCGTCGAGGAAGGCGATCACATGCGGGAACGCGTCGCGGAAGAAGCCCGAGATCCGAACTGTCACATCGATTCTCGGCCGTCCGAGCTCGGCGAGGGGGATCACGTCGAGGCCGACGACCCGGCGCGACATCTCGTCCCATCGGGGCCGGACGCCGATGAGCGCGAGCACCTCGGCGATGTCGTCTCCCGAGGTGCGCATCGCCGACGTGCCCCAGACCGAGAGCCCTACGGAGCGCGGCCAGCCGCCGGTGTCGGCTCTGTGCCGCTCGAGCAGCGAGTCGGCCATCAACCGTCCCGTCTCCCAGGCGAGCCGGGACGGGATCGCCTTGGGGTCGACCGAGTAGAAGTTGCGGCCGGTCGGGAGGACGTTGACGAGGCCTCGCAGCGGGGAGCCTGACGGACCGGCAGGTGTGTAGCCACCGGCGAGAGCGTGCAGGACGGCGTCGATCTCGCCGGCGGTGCCGGCCAGCCTCGGCACGACCTCGTCGCAGGCGAAGGACAGCGACCGGGTGACGGGCTCGTCGCTCCGTCCGAGCACCCGCTCGACGACGGAGGGCACGGCTACGGCCTTCCACCCCGCCGCCGCAACCCCCTCGACGAGCGCCCGGGCCAGCTCCTCGGCCCGATCGACGTGGACGCGGGCCATCTCGTCGTCCGCGAGACCGAGAGCCGCGCGCAACCCGGGGACAGCGCCGACAGCGCCCGCGAAGACCTGGTTGGCCCGCAGGATCGCCAGGACCAGGTTGGTGAGGTACTCCCCCTGCGGCGCTTCGCCGAGAACGTGGAGCCCGTCGCGGATCTGGACGTCCTTGATCTCGCAGAGCCAGCCGTCGACGTGCATGACGAACTCGTCGAAGGCCTCGTCGTCCGGGCGCTGGGTCAGACCCAGGTCGTGATCCAGCCGGGCGCCCTCGATGAGCGCCCAGATCTCGCCCCGCAGCGCGGGCGCCTTGGCGGGGTCCATCGCCGAGACGTTGCCGTAGTCGTCGAGCATCTGCTCGAGCCGGGCGATGTCGCCGTACGACTCCGCCCGTGCCATCGGCGGGACCAGGTGGTCGACGATGGTCGCGTGCGCCCGGCGCTTCGCCTGGCTGCCCTCGCCGGGGTCGTTGACGAGGAACGGGTAGACGAGGGGCATCGAGCCGATCGTCGCGTCCGGCCCGCAGGCCGCAGAGAGGGCGAGGTTCTTGCCCGGCAGCCACTCGAGGTTTCCGTGCTTGCCCATGTGGACGATCGCGTGGGCGCCGAAACCGCGCTCCAGCCACTGGTATACGGCCAGGTAGTGGTGCGTCGGGGGCAGGTCCGGGTCGTGGTAGATCGCGATCGGGTTCTCGCCGAAGCCCCGCGGCGGCTGGATCAGGATGACGACGTTCCCGGCCCGGATCGAGGACGCGACGATCTCCCCCTCGGGGTCCGTCTGCCGGTCGACGAAGACCTCACCCGGGGCAGCGCCCCAGTGCTGCGTCACCTCGTCCACGAGATCCTTCGGCAGCTCGTCCAGCCATGAGCGGTACACGGCGGCGGGGATCCGGACCGGCTGGCCGCCGAGCTGCTCGTGCGTCAGCCAGTCCTCGTCCTGGCCGCCGGCCGCGATCAGCGCGTGGATGAGGGTGTTGCCGGCCGTCGTGTCCGGCGACTCGCCCTCGACGTGCGAAGCGGGACCGGTGCCGGGGATCTCCCCCGGGTCGCCGAGGTCGTAGCCCGCCTCCCGAAGTGCACGCAGGAGCCGGATCACGGAGACGGGGGTGTCGAGGCCCACGGCGTTGCCGATGCGCGAGTGCTTCGACGGGTAGGCGGACAGGACGATGGCGAGCCGGCGGTCGGCCGGGGCGATGTGGCGGAGCCTGCCGTGGTTGACCGCCAGGCGCGCGAGGCGGGCGCACCGCTCGGCGTCGGGCACGTAGTGCGGCAGACCGTCTGCGTCAGTCTCCTTGAAGGAGAAGGCAACCGTGATGATCCGGCCGTCGAACTCGGGCACCGCGACCTGGGTCGCGACGTCGAGCGGACTCATCCCCTCGTCGCGCCCCTCCCACGTCGCCCGGTCCCACGTCAGGCACAGGCCCTGCAGGATCGGGACGTCGAGAGCGGCGAGCTCGTGGACGTCCCACGCGTCGTCGTCGCCCCCTGCGTTCGCCGTTGCCGGTTTGGTGCCGCCGGCCGCGAGCACGGTCGTGACGAGCGCGTCGTACTCCCGCAGGTGCTCGAGCAGGTCTGCGGGCGCGTCCCGGAGAGAGCTGACGAAGATGGGCGTGCCGATCCCGCCCGCAGCGTCGATCGCGTCAGCAAGGGCCTCGACGTAGGCCGTGTTCTGAGCCGCCTGCTGCGCGCGGTAGAAGATGATGCCGACCCTGGGCTGCCGGACTGCCGGTCGGGCGAGGGGTGGGGCAACTCAGAAGTCCCCAGTTCGGTTGGGCCACAGGCGGTTCGAAGATGTCCCCTGAGAGCAGCACTGTGTCGGCGAGGAACCCGTGCAGGTGGCGCAGGTTGGCTGCACCACCCTGGGCGAGGTACGTGTGCGCCTCGGACGCGACCCCGAGCGGAACGGTCGAGAGCTCCATCAGCGAAGCGTCCGGAGCCTGCTCGCCCCCGAGGACGACGAACGGCCTCCCACACCTGCGGACGGCCTCGAACGTGCTCGGGAGGGACTGCACCGAGCCGAGGAAGCGGAAGACCACCAGGTCGGCGTCGGCCAGGAGCGCAGCGAGGTCGGCGTCGGAGACCCGAGTGGGGTTGGCCCACAGGTACGCCGCGTTGCTGGCTCTTGCCTGGAGCAGGTCGGTGTCCGAGGTGGACAGCAGGGCAATGCGCGTCATCGAGGTCTCCTCGGCGGGGTCCGCGCCCCGCGGTCGGTCGGGTGTGAGGCGAGGTCGGCAGTTCCTGACTCACCGCACCCTCGCGCGCAGGGACCGGCTCACAGTGGCGGGACCGTCCCGGACTCGCACCGGGTTCCTGGTCGACGACGCCGGCCCAAGGTAGCGCGGGCGGCAGGGTCCGACGCCCGCGACCACCTCTACGATGTGCGCCGTGAGCCAGCCACCGACGGCCAGGCGCGCCTCGGGGGATGCGTGCCCCGGCGTGTCGCGGCCCTTCGTGGCCGGCGACGGCTCGATCGTCCGCCTCCGCACAGGCGGCCTGCCGGTCTCCGTGGAGTCGCTCACGAAGCTGATGGATGGCGTTGGGAGACAACCCGACTCCTGCATCCAGCTGACGTCTCGCGGGGCGCTGCAGGTGCGAGGCCTGCCCGATCCGCTGCCGGAGCGCACCCGCGCCGCGATCGCCGCGACCGGGCTCGTGCCGTCACCGAGCCATGAGCTCGTCCGCAACGTCGTCGTCTCGCCGCTGACCGGACTCGACGGTGGCGGGACGTGTGACCTCCGTCCTGTGGTCGCGGCGCTCGACGAGGGGCTGTGCAGGTCGCCCGAGCTCGCCCGGCTCCCTGGCCGCTTCCTCTTCGCTCTTGACGACGGACGCGGCGACGTCATCGACGAGGCGTTCGACGTGGCCTATCTCGCGACCGGCCCGCAGCGGGGTGTCGTCCTCGCAGGGACGACGCACCGGGGCTGGCGCACGCCATTGCACCAAGCCGTGCCGGCCCTCTTGGGGCTCGCCCACCAGTTCCTGGCCGCGCGCGACGCCGCGGGTTCGGACGCCTGGCACGTCGACGAGCTGCCCGTCGCGATCGGGCCCGAGCGCGACACCGGCATCACCGTGCCGCAGGCACCGGCCCGGCCGATCGGCGTCGTCGGCGACCATGCCGTCGTCGGCGTGCCCCTCGGCCTGCTCACGACCGAGCACCTCCACGCCCTCGCATCGGTGACCAGCCGGGTCGGCGTCACGCCGTGGCGCAGTCTCGTGATCGAGAAGGGGGCGGTCGCTCTCGACCGGCTCGCCGCGGCGGGCCTCGTCACCGACACCGCGTCGCCGTGGTTCCGACTGCACGCCTGCACCGGCCGGCCGGGCTGCTCGCGCTCGGCCATCGACACGCGCGCCCTCGCCCACGACCTCGCACCGCGCCTACCCGCGGGCACCCTCCCCGTCCACATCAGCGGGTGCGAGCGCCGTTGCGGCGCACCGCAAACGGCATTCGCAGACCTCCTCGCGCCCGCGTCGACCGACGAGGCACTCGACCTCGTCCTCAGCAGCCGAACATGACCGATTCGACTCCGCTGACACAGCCGACACAGCTGACACAGCCGACACAGCCGACACAGCTGACACAGCCGAAACGGCGTTACGCCTACGAGACGGACGGCCAGGAGATCTACCGTCGCTCCTTCGCGACGATCCGGTCCGAGACCAGGCTCGACCACCTGCCCAGCGATGCACGGGTCGTCGCCGTGCGGATGGTGCACGCGAGTGGCGACGTCGACCTCGCTCAGCACATCGCCGTCCATCCTCGGCTGGTCGAGGTGGCGCGGAGCGCCCTGCGTGCCGGGGCTCCGATCCTCAGCGACGCGACGATGATCGTCGCCGGCATCACGCGGACGCGGCTGCCGCGCGAGAACGAGGTCATCTGCACCCTGCGCCATCCACTCGTGCCGGACCTGGCGTCGAGGTGGGGCACCACACGGTCAGCGGCTGCCGTGTCGCTGTGGGCCGACAGGCTCGAGGGCGCGGTCGTGGCCATCGGCAACGCCCCGACAGCCCTGTTCCACCTGCTCGAGCTGATCGCCGACGGCGGACCTCGGCCCGCCGCGGTGATCGGCACCCCTGTCGGGTTCATCGGCTCTGCCGAGTCGAAGGTCGCGCTCGCGGAGAACCCCTTCGGCGTGCCCTGGCTCGTGGTGCACGGACGGCGAGGCGGGTCCGCGCTCGCCGCGTCCGCGGTGAACGCCCTGGCCTGCGAGGACGAGCTGTGACCAGCACTAAGCAGAGCCCACGAGGCTGGCTGCGGGGCGTCGGGGTCGGCCCTGGCGACCCCGAGCTCGTCACGGTCAAGGCGGCGCGCCTGATCGGGACGGCCGACGTCGTCGCGTTCCACTCCGGGGCCAAGCGGGACTCGATCGCCCGCCGCATCGCCGCCGGGTACTTCCGCGAGGGTGTCGTCGAGGAGCTGCTCGCCTACCCCGTCACGACCGGCTCCACCGACCACGCGCTCGGCTACCACGGGCTGATGGCGGACTTCTACGACGAGTCGGCGTCTCGCGTGGCGGCCCACCTCGATGCCGGCCGCAACGTGGTCGTCCTGGCCGAGGGCGACCCGCTCTTCTACGGGACGTACATGTACCTGCATGACCGGCTCGCCGACCGCTACGACACGGCGGTGGTGCCGGGGGTGACGTCGGTCAGCGGCTCGGCCGCGGCGCTCGCGACCGGCCTCTGCCGGCACGAGGACGTCCTGACGATCCTCCCCGCCACCCTGCCGGTGCCCGAGCTCGCCCGCCGGCTCGCCGACACGTCGGCGGCCGTGATCATGAAGCTCGGACGGACCTTTCCGGGAGTCGTTGAGGCACTGCGCCAGGCCGGGCGCCTCGACGAGGCCAGGTACGTCGAGCGCGCCACGTCCGACGCGGAGCTGGTCCTGCCGGTCGCTGACGTCGACCCCACGACCGTCCCCTACATGTCGATGGTCGTCGTGCCCGGCAGGGACGTGCGCGCGGACGCCGCCGGGCGCGCACTGGCTGCCACGGAGCGTGCACCGGCGCCAGACGGCTCTGGTCAGCTCAAGGGCCCCACGCCCGGGGAGGTCGTCGTGATGGGCCTCGGCCCCGGGCCGGACTGCTGGCTGACCCCAGAGGTCAGCGCGACCCTCGCCGACGTCGGCCACGTCGTCGGCTACGCGCCGTACGTCAACCGGGTGCCGCAGCGGGAGGGCCTCACCCGCCACGCCTCGGGAAACACCGTCGAGCTCGACCGCGCCCGCGACGCCCTCGACCTGGCCCTCGCCGGCGAGCGCGTGGCCGTCGTGTCCGGCGGCGACGCCGGGGTGTTCGGCATGGCAGCAGCCGTCTTCGAGGCGGCTGAGCAGCCGGCCTACGCCGACGTCCCCATCCGGGTGATGCCGGGCCTCACGGCGGCCCAGGCGGTCGCGGCACGAGCCGGCGCGCCGCTCGGAGGTGACTTCGCGGTGATGTCGCTCTCGGACCGGCTCAAGCCGTGGCCGGTCGTCGAGGAGCGGCTGCGCGCGACGGCCGCCGCCGACCTCGTCGTCGCCCTCTACAACCCGGCCTCGCGCAGCCGCACCGAGCAGATCAGCGCGGCCAGGGACATCTTCCTGGACGTGCGCGGGCCCGAGACGGTCGTCGTCGTCGGGCGCGACGTCGGCCGCACCGAAGAGTCGCTCACGGTGACGACCCTCGGCGGGCTCGATCCGTCCGAGATCGACATGAAGTGCCTGGTCATGGTCTGCGCGACGGGCACGCGCGTGACCGCACAGGGCCAGGTCTGGACACCCCGCTTCGTGCCGGGGTGAAGCGCCCGGTCAGCCGGTCGGACGACGGACCCGAGACCCGTAGAGGTGCGACTCGGTGAAGTCCTCCGCGGCGAGGGCCCACCCGACGAGCACGACCGCGGCCTGCCGCAGCCCCGCCGCCTCGACCTGCTCGCCGATGTCAGCCAGCGTGCCCGAGAGGATCTTCTGACCGGGCTGCTCGGCGTTGGCCACGACGACGACCGGGCAGTCCGCGCCGTAGTGCTCGCTCAGCTGGGCCGCCAGCTCGCGGGTCCGGCGGATCGCGAGGTGGAGCGCGAGAGTGGCTCGGGTGCGGGCGAAGGAGGCGAGGGACTCCGTCTCGGGCATCTGCGTGGAGTCGCGCTGCGCACGGGTCAGCACGACGGACTGCGCCACCTCGGGAACGGTCAGCTCGCGTCCGATCAGCGCGGCCGCAGCGGCAAAGGCCGGCACGCCCGGGGTGACGTCCCACGGCACCCCGGCTCGGTCGAGCCGACGGGTCTGCTCGGCGAGCGCCGAGTAGATGGACGGGTCACCGGAGCAGAGCCGGGCCACGTCGTGGCCGCGCTCGTGGGCGGCCACGCACTGGTCGATGATCTCGTCGAGGTCGAGGTTCTGGGTGTCGACCAGCAGCGCCCCCGGGCCACAGTGCGAGAGGACCTCGTCACCCACGTACGTGCCGGCATAGAGGCAGACCGCGGACTCGCCCAGGAGCCGGACTGCTCTGAGGGTGAGCAGGTCTCCGGCGCCGGGCCCTGCACCGATGAAGTGGACGGTCACGCGCTCTCCGTCTTCCTCACTGCCCACTGGGTGACCGTCCGGGCGGGTCTCCAGCCCGTCCGAGAACCGATCGGCTCGAGCTCCTCGATGCCGATCCGGGTCATCGACCCACCGTGGCGCCGATGGGCCGCCAGCACGACCGCCTCGGTCTCCACCGTGACGCCGTGGACGACCAGCCGGCCGCCCGAGCACAGCGCTGCCCACGCCGCCTCGACGAGCTCGGCGGTGGCCCCTCCCCCGATGAAAACGGCATCGGGAGAGGGCATGTCGCCGATCGCGTCGGCGGAGGCTGACGTGACGACCTGGAGCGAGGGGACACCGAGCCGGTCGGCGTTGCGCCGGATGCGGGCGGCACGCTCGGCGACGCGCTCGACCGACAGCACGCGAATGCATGGGTGGTGCCGGGCGAACTCGATCCCCACCGACCCTGCTCCCGCGCCGAGATCCCACATCACGTCGCCCGGTTGAGGGGCGAGGTGGGCGAGTGCAGCCGCGCGCACGACCCGCCTGGTCAGCTGCCCGTCGTGCTCGTAGGCCGAGTCGTCGAGCCCGGGGGTCAGTGACCTCGGCACCGCCCCCGGGGCGACCCGGCACTCGACGCAGACGAGGTGCAGCCGCGGGGCTGGACCGCCGGCCCACGCGCCGGCCACCCCGGCTGTGCGCGACTCGGCCGGCGTGCCGAGGTCACCGAGCACGGTGAGGCGGCTCGCGCCGTAACCCTCCTCGGTGAGCAGCGCCGCGATGCGGGCTGGGGCGTCGTCGCCGTGGGTGAGCACGATGAGGCGGCCCCGCGGGCTGAGGTCGCGCCTGAGCCGGTCGAAGGGACGGCCCACCAGGGTCACGACGTCGGACTCGTCCGCCCCCCAGCCCATGCGCGCCCGCGCCAGGGCGACGGACGAGACGGCCGGGTGGACGCGGACACCGTCGGGGCCGAGCAGGTCGATCAGCGTCGAGGCCACACCCGAGACCAGCGGGTCACCGCTGGCGAGGACGACCGTCCGCCGCCCGGCCACACGCTCGACCACGGCCGGCAGGTGGGATCGGAGCGGCGACGGCCAAGGCACGATCTCCCGGTCACCGCTGGGTCCCAGCATCGCCAGATGCCGGTCACCGCCGAGCACGACCTCCGCGGCGTCCAGCAGCGCGCGCTCGTCCGAGCCGAGGGAGGCCACGCCCGCAGCGCCGACACCGATCACCTCGATCACCTCGATCACGCCGGCGACCCTAGCGCCGCGACGCGGACCACCCGCCGCCGCGGGCGAAGGGTCTGGCACACTGCCCACGGCGCGAGGAGAGGAATCCGGTGCGAGTCCGGAGCGGTCCCGCCACTGTGAACCACCACGGCCACGAGCACCGGTGGAAGCCAGGACGTCTCCCCGCGCTGACCCGGTCTGCCGGACCCGGTCCTGTCAACCACGCGGGCGAGGCACCCGCAGGAGGCCCTGGTGACCGTCTTCCCGTTCTCCGCCGTGGTCGGCTCCGACGACATGGCGCTCGCACTCATCCTCACGACGGTCTCTCCGGAGGTCGGTGGCGTCCTCGTCCGAGGCGAGAAGGGCACGGCGAAGTCGACTGCGGTCCGGGGCCTCGCCGGGCTCCTCCCGGAGCAGCCGGTGGTGGCCGGGTGCCGCTTCAGCTGTGACCCCGCGGCACCTGACGACACGTGTCCGGACGGCCCTCACGACTCCGCCGCCGAGCCGTCGACGCGCCCCGCCCGCCTCGTCGAGCTCCCCGTCGGAGCGACCGAGGACCGAGTCGTCGGCTCCCTCGACCTGCGCCAGGCGCTCGGGCACGGCGTCACCGCGTTCGAGCCAGGGCTGCTCGCCGCTGCCCATCGCGGGATCCTCTACGTCGACGAGGTCAACCTCCTGCACGACCATCTCGTCGACCTCCTCCTCGACGCGGCCGCGATGGGCCGCTGTACGGTCGAGCGCGACGGCGTCTCCGTCTCCCACGCGGCTCGCGTCGTCCTCGTGGGAACGATGAACCCCGAGGAGGGCGAGCTGCGCCCGCAGCTGCTCGACAGGTTCGGCCTGACCGTCCAGGTCGCCGCCCCCCGCGACACCGCACTGCGGGCGGAGGTCGTGCGTCGGCGACTCGCCCACGACAAGGACCCGGCGGGCTTCGCCGACCGCTTCGCCTCCGACCAGGCGGCACTGAGGGACCGGATCATCCGCGCCTTCGACCGGGTGGCCTCCGTCGAGCTTCCCGAGGACCTGCTCACCGTGATCGCGGCAGTCTGCGCGGCCTTCGAGGTCGACGGCATGCGCGCCGACATCGTCACGGCCCGGGCCGCCGTCGCGCACGCCGCCTGGGAGGGCCGCGACCGGGTGACCCGCGCCGACATCCGGGCAGCCGCCCGGCTCGCGCTGCCGCACCGTAGGCGCCGCAACCCGTTCGACGCGCCAGGGCTCGACGAGGAGATGCTCGACCGCATCCTCGGTGAGGACAACCCGGAGCCGGACCCCGAGCCGGACCCGGAGCCGGACCCGGAGCTGGACCCGGACACTGATCCCGGGGGGCCGGACGAGCCCGGCGGCCCACCGGGCGGCGACCAGGGGCCCGGCGACGCTCCGGAGCCCGAGCAGCAGGACGGCCCGGACCCCGCTCGGTCCGGTGACGGTTCCGCCGCGGCCGACGACCCGACCGGCCCGGCATCCACCCCTCCGAGCGACCCCCCTGACAGCACTGACGACGGCCCGGCCCAGCCGGACGGCGACGTCGACCACGGCGCCCCGATCGGAACGGCCACTGCCGGCGCGCCTTACCGCGCACGGCTGCTGGTCGCCAAGGGCACGGGCCACGGGGAGTCCGGACGTCGCAGCCGCGCCTACACCGAGGCGGGACGCGCGGTCGGCTCGACACCCAGCGCCGGCAGGGGCTTGCACCTGGCCGCCACCATCAGGGTCGCGGCCCCCCACCAGCACCAGCGCGGCCGCGTCGGCGGCCGGCTGCTCCTCCAGCCGTCGGACGTGCGGCGCCCGATCCGGCAGGGCCGCGAGTCCAACCTCGTCCTCCTCTGTGTCGACGCGTCCGGGTCGATGGCAGCGCGACGCCGGATGGAGGCGGTCAAGACGGCCGTCCTCTCGCTCCTCCTCGACGCCTACCAGCGCCGCGACAAGGTCGGGATGGTGACGTTCCGCGCGACCGGCGCCAGCCTCGTCCTGCCGCCCACGTCGTCGGTCGAGGTGGCGGCCCGGCGGCTCGAGGACCTTGCCCACGGTGGGCGCACGCCGCTCGCGGAAGGCCTCCTGACGGCCTACGAGACACTGCGTCTCGAGCGAATTCGCGACCCGCGGCGGCGGCCGCTCCTGGTGGTCGTCACCGACGGCCGCGCCACGGCCGGGCACGACGCACTCGAACGCGCCCATGCCGTCGCCGAGCACATGCGCAACGAGCGACTCGACGCCGTCGTCATCGACTGCGAGACCGGGCGCTTTCGGCTCGGTCTCGCGGGCCGGCTCGCTGCCCACCTCGGCGCCGAGCACATCCCGGTCGGCGACGTCGGCGGGGGGACGATCAGCGACGTCGTGAAGGATCTGGTGGCCTGATGCAGGGTCAGCCGACCAGCGTCCCCGACGACGGACTGACCACGAGGCAGCGGCGCAACCGACCGCTGCTGATCGTGAACACCGGTGACGGGAAAGGAAAGTCGACCGCCGCCTTCGGCCTCGCACTGCGCGGCTGGAACCAGGGCTGGTCGATCGGCATCTTCCAGTTCGTCAAGAGCGCCAAGTGGCGCATCGGCGAGCAGACCGCCGTGGAGACCCTCGCCGAGCTGCACCGAGAGACCGGGCGAGGAGCGCCGATGGAGTGGCACAAGATGGGCGCCGGCTGGTCGTGGGCCCGCAAGGAGGGCACCGAGGAGGACCACGCGGCCGCTGCTGCCGAGGGCTGGGCCGAGGTGAAGCGCCGGCTGCAGACGCAGACCCACCGGCTCTACGTGCTGGACGAGTTCACCTACCCGATGGCGTGGGGCTGGGTGGGCGTCGACGACGTCGTGAAGACGCTGGCCGAACGTCCCGGAGACCAGCACGTCGTCGTCACCGGGCGCCGCTGCCCGGAGCCGCTCCTCGACCTCGCGGATCTCGTCACCGAGATGACGAAGGTCAAGCACCCCTTCGATGCCGGCCAGAAGGGCCAGCGCGGGATCGAGTGGTGACAGCGTCCGCCCTCCCCCGGCTCGTCGTGGCCGCCCCCGGGTCCGGCCACGGCAAGACGACCGTGGCGACCGGGCTGATGGCGGCCCTGCGCGGTGAGGGCCTCGACGTGTCGGGCTTCAAGGTCGGGCCCGACTACATCGACCCGGGCTACCACTCGCTCGCGACGGGCCGTCCGGGACGCAACCTCGACCCGTTCCTCTGCGGCGAGCAGCTCATGGCGCCGCTCCTCCTCCATGGCGCCGCGGCCAGCGGGCCGACGGACGTCGCCGTCATCGAGGGCGTGATGGGGCTCTTCGACGGGCAGATCGGCGGGGACGGGTTCGCGTCGACCGCACACGTCGCGACGCTGACGCGCAGCCCGATCGTCCTCGTGCTCGACATCAGCCACACGTCGCGAACTGCCGCGGCCCTCGTCCACGGCCTGACGACCTTCGACCCGGATGTGCGGATCAGTGGCGTCATCCTCAACAAGGCCGCCTCGCATCGACACACCCGCGAGGTGTCGTCCGCCCTCGAGGCGACCGGGGTCCCGGTCGTCGGCGTGCTGCCCCGCGATGTCGGCGTGACCGTTCCGTCTCGGCACCTCGGGCTCGTGCCGGCCCAGGAACGCGACGAAGCCGTCGCCACCGTCGACCGGCTGGCGAGCCAGGTCGCCGAGCTCGTGGACCTCGGCGCGATCATGCAGATCGCGCACAGCGCGCCCGACCTCGACGAGGCGCCGTGGAGTCCGTCCGCCGTCGTTCGTGCCCCCGCAGGGTCGGGCGGCCCCCGTCCGGTCGTCGCGATCGCCGGGGGCCGGGCCTTCACCTTCCGCTACGCCGAGTCCGAGGAGCTGTTCCGCTCCGCCGGCCTCGAGCCGGTGGTCTTCGACCCCCTCACCGACGCCGCTCTGCCCAGCGGGACAGCCGGGCTCTACCTCGGGGGAGGCTTCCCCGAGGTGCATGCGGCTGAGCTGACCAGCAACACCGCGCTGCGGACGGCGATCCGGCACGCCATCGACCTCGGCCTGCCCACCGCGGCCGAGTGTGCCGGCCTGCTGTACCTGTGCGAGTCGGTCGACGGCCTCCCCATGGTGGGTGCGATCCGGGCGACCGCGACGATGGGGCCGCGGCTCTCCCTCAGCTACCGCACCGCCGTGGCGACGGGCAACAGCCTGCTCGCCGAGGCGGGCATGCGCGTCACTGGCCACGAGTTCCACCGCACCGCAACGGAACTCGCGGACGAGGGCGTCGCTCCCGGCTGGCTCCTGGACGGCCGCGCCGACGGCGTCTCGCTCGACCCGGCGGCCACCGGCACACCCACGCTGCACGCGTCGTACCTCCACGTCCACTGGGCCGGTCACCCGGCGGTCGCGCAGCGCTTCGCCGACGCCGTCCACGCGTTCGCCGCGCGCGGGCCGGCCGTCGTCACGGTCCGGAGTACCCCCACACCGGAGCGCGAAGCCCCTCGAACGACCGGCACTGTGACGCTGATCGGGGGTGGGCCGAGCGAGCTGGGCCTGCTGACCGTCACAGGTCTCCAGGCGATCCGGACTGCGGACGTCATCGTCCATGACCGGCTGGCACCGCTCGCGGCCCTCGCCCACGCCCGCGCCGACGCGGAGATCGTCGACGTCGGGAAGTTCCCGCGGGGCGACTTCACGCCGCAGGAGCGGATCAACGCCCTGCTCGTCGAACACGCGCAACGGGGCCAGGCGGTCGTGCGGCTCAAGGGCGGCGACGGCTTCGTCTTCGGACGCGGGGGCGAGGAGGCGCGGGCCTGCCGCGAGGCCGGCGTCCCTGTCATCGTCGTGCCCGGCGTCTCGTCGAGCATCGCGGCACCGGCGCTGGCCGGCATCCCGGTGACCCACCGAGACCTGGCTCAGGGATTCACGGTGGCGAGCGGGCACGTACCGCCTGGCGACCCGCGCAGCACCCTGGACTGGGGCGCCCTGGCGAGGAGCGGCACCACGCTCGTCGTCCTGATGGGCGTCGCGACGCTGCCCGCCATCACCCGTGAGCTGATCGAGCAGGGTCTCGCCTCCGACACCCCCGCGGCCGTCGTGGCGGACGCCGGGCTGGCCAGCATGCGGACCGTGCGCGCTCCCCTGTCAGAGATCGCACGGGTCTGTGCCGCGCAGGGTCTGGAACCACCCGCCGTCGCCGTCATCGGCCAGGTTGCGGCCCTCGACGTCCTCGCCTGAGTACCCAGGCGACCGTGTCGTCGACCGTCTCGGCGCAGTCGCCGGCATGGGCCACGGGTGGTCGACGGATGACAAAGACCGGGATCCCGAGGTCGTGTGCGGCCTGCAGCTTCGCCTCGGTCAGTGCCCCTCCGGAGTCCTTCGTGATCACGGCGTCGACCCGGCAGTCGTCCATCAGAGTGCGTTCGGCCTCGAGGGTGTACGGGCCGCGCGCTCGCAGGACATCCCAAGATGCCGGCACGTCCCAGTCCGGCGGGTCGACGACCCGAGCGAGCACGTAGCGGTCCCCCCAGGGCGCAAACGCCTCCAGGCTCTGCCGTCCCGTCGTCAGGAAGGGGCGCAGTGCCCGCCCTTCCGCTGCTCGACGAGCGCCGTCCGCGTCGTCGACCCAGACGAACGAGTCCGCGAGCGGATGGCGTTGCCACCCGGGGCGCTGCAGGCGAAGGACCGGAACCGCAGCCGCCGAGCAGGCGGCTGCCGCGTTGGCCGAGATTCGCTGTGCGAACGGGTGCGTCGCGTCGACCACGGCTGAGATGCCCTCGGCGTCGAGGTAGCGCGCCAGGCCCTCGACCCCGCCGAAACCGCCGGACCGGACATCGCCGACGGGTAGCGCCGGCCGTGACACTCGGCCGGCCAGGCTGGAGACGACGTCGACACCGCTCTCCGCGAGGCGATCCGCCAGCGCGCGGGCCTCCCCCGTGCCGCCGAGGAGGAGAACTCTCATCGGGCCAGGTGTCATCACAGGGTCAGCTCAGCGCCACGTGCCCTCGGTCGGCAGCGGCCCACCGAACCAGTGCTCGACGAGACGCCGGGAGATCGAGATGCCCGGCGGGATGAGCAGGCGACCTGAGCGGCAGTCCGCGAGCAGGTCGTCGCGGCTGAACCAGCGGGCCTCGGTGATCTCCACCCCGTCCACCGTGATCGCCGGGTCCAGGGCGAGCGCACTGCAGCCGATCATCAGGGACGCGGGGAACGGCCACGGCTGGCTCGCGAGGTAGCGGACCTCACCGACCCGCACCCCGGCCTCCTCGGCGACCTCGCGCCGCACGGCGTCCTCGATCGACTCCCCCGGCTCGACGAAGCCGGCCAGTGTCGAGAACCGGCCCTCCGGCCAGCCGGGGTTGCGGCCCAGGAGCACCCGGTCGTCGGCGTCGGTGACCGTGACGATGATCGCCGGGTCGGTGCGCGGGTAGTGCTCGGTGCCGTCCGCCGTGCAGCGCCGCACCCAGCCGCCCTGCTCGGGCTCCGTCGGCGCACCGCACCGCGGGCACCGTGTGTGCGTGGCATGCCAGTTCGACAGGGCGACAGCACTCGTGACCAACCCCGCCCCGGTGTCGTCGAGCACCAGGCCGACCTCACGCAGCCCCGCCAGCCGGGTGGCTCCGTCCGTCGTCGACGGCCCTTCTGACGACTCCGGCCGCTGGTCGTCGTCGGGCACGGGGTCGGCGGCAGCCAGGTGGTCGGTGCCGGACGCGTCGCGTCCCAGGTAGAACCAGAGCCGGCCGTCGGCGTCGCCCACGTCGTCAGCCGGGCGCAGGTCCAGCCGCACCGACTGGCCCTCGTCGACCACGACGACGCGCGCTCCGACGAGCGAGAGCACGCGGGTGGCCGGGTTGGCGCGCAGACGCTCGACCAGCCGTGGGTCGCGACGGACCTCGGCTCTGCGGTCGAGCCTCCCGCGGGCGAGGGCGAGCCGGCCCAGCGCACCGTCCACCAGGGGTGGGCTGGTCGGTTCGCCGGTGGCCACCCCGTCACCGTACGGGCCCGCGACGCGCCCGCCGACCGCGCCCCACCATGGACCGGGACCTCCGCGCCGTACCGTAAGAGCGTGCCCCGCTCCCCCCTCGTCCTCGCTGCCCTGGCCAGCGGCGCAAGCCCCGGCCTGGTGCCGGTGGTGACGCGGCCGACCTCCGCCTCGGGAGCCGACTTCGACACTGCCGTGGTGACGGACGACCAGAACCGCCACTGGGTGGTGCGGGCCCCGGTCTCGGTCGCCGCGGGTGCCGCACTCGAGAGCGAGCTCACCCTGCTCCGCGGTCTGCGGGACCCTGCGCGGTCGGCCCTGCCGTTCGCCGTTCCCGACCCGGCCACGACGGTCGACCTTCCCGAGGGCGGACGGGCGATGGTGTACCCCTACCTGCCCGGAAAGCCGCTGAACCCGACCGAGCTGGCTCCGGGCCCGGGCCTCGCCGCCGCACTGGGGGCCGCGCTCGCTGCCCTCCACGAGGTGCCACGCAGCGTGGTGGAGGACTCGGGACTTCCCGTCTACGAGGCGGACGAGTACCGCCTGCGACGGATCGCCGAGCTCGACCGGGCGGCGGCGACGGGCAAGGTGCCACCGCCTCTGCTGACCCGGTGGGAGCGAGCGCTCGAGGACGTCGGGCGTTGGCGGTTCCAGCCGACGGTCGTGCACGGCGACCTCTGGGCCGAGCACGTGCTCGTCGACGACGGGCGCGTGGTCGGGGTCCTCGACTGGGCCGAGGCCAAGGTCGCGGACCCGGCGGACGACCTGGCGTGGATCGCCGTCAGCGCGGCCAGCCCGAGCCTCGACTCGGTGTTCGAGGCGTACTCGATGGCGCGAGCCGACCAGCCCGACCGCCACCTGCCGTTCCGGGCACGGCTGGCAGGTGAGTTCGCCCTGGCCCGCTGGCTGCTCCACGGCATTCGTGCGGACGACTCGAGCGTGGTCGACGACGCGGTGGGGATGCTGCAGGCGTTCGACCTGGACGTTCGGGACGACCCGCTGTAACCCGTTGCGGGCTAAGGGTTCTCAGCGCGCCATCAGAACGACGGCGAGCGCCAGCGCGGCAGGCACGGTCTGCACGAGCAGGATGCGCCGGCTGACGGTCGCAGCCCCGTACAGGCCCGCGACGGCAACGCACAGCAGGAAGAACGTCTCCACCTGCCAGCGCATCGGGTCGTCCAGCAGCATGCCCCACACCAGCCCCGCCACCAGGAACCCGTTGTAGAGCCCCTGGTTGCCGGCCAGGACCTTGGTTTCCTCCGCCTGCTCGGGGGTCGTGCCGAACGCCGCCCGCCCACGCGGCGTCGTCCAGAGCACCATCTCCAGAACGACGATGTACACGTGGATCAGCGCCACGACGCCGACGAGAACCTGCCCGAAAGTCTCCACCCTTCGGAGCCTAGCCACCGGTGACAACCAGGCGGGCTCGGCGCGCGTGTAGCAGGCATCAAACAACAAGCGCACCAGGAGGTGTGAGATGAGAAGGTTCCTCGCAGTTCTGGCTCTGCTCCTCGGCATGGTCGGCACAGCACTGGTTCAGCCCGCGTCCGCGGCGGGCCCTTACTGCGGCCTCTACTGGGGCTCTTTGCCCAAGCAGCTCTCCCCCGGAGCCAACGGGCAGATCGTCGACTTCCGGACCGGCCAGCACCCGTGCTTCGACCGTCTCGTGATCGACGTCGACGGTGATGTGGCCGGCTACACGGTGCAGTACGTCTCGCAGGTCGCGCGGGACGGTTCGGGGCGTGTCGTCCCGCTGGCCGGTGGCGCGCGCCTCGAGGTCATCGCCCGCGTCCCGATCGTGGCCACCGACGCCTTCTTCACCGGCAACGGCGACGACGTCGCCAACGTCAACGGGTACCGGACGTTCCGCCAGGTCGCGTACGCCGGCAGCTTCGAGGGACAGACCACCACCGGGCTGGGCGTTCGGGCCCGCCTACCGTTCCGGGTCTTCCTCCTCGACGGTCCCGGAGACAACAGCCGCATGGTCGTGGATGTGGCTCACCGCTGGTAGCGCCACCCCACAGCCCAGCTGACCCTCACGAGGCCTGGTCGCCGGTGTCGAGCTCGACACCGGTGACCAGGTCTATCAGCGCCTGTTCGTCGAGATCGCCTGCAGGGCGCAGGGTCTGGCCCGTCGAGGCGTAGAAGAACGCGGCGCCGACCTGGTCGACCGGCACTCCCGTCAGCCGCGACCAGGCCAACCGGTAGACCGCCAGCTGCACCGCCGCGGCGCGGAGCCGCTCCCCCGTCGGTGGCGCGCCCGTCTTCCAGTCGACGACGTCATAGCCCTCGCCGAGCAGCTCGGGCTGGATGTTCGGTGCGCGTGCTCGACGTCCGGAGCCCGTTGCCGATGAGCCTGTTTCGGACCACGAGCCCGTCCCGAAGACCGGCGTCCCCGCGAACACGGCGTCGATCCGTCCGCGCAACACCAAGCCCGCAACCGGCGTCTCGACGTCGACCTCCACGGCGACCACCTCGCGCGATGCCCACTCGCTGGCCTCGAACGCCTCCTGCAGGCGGGGTAGCTCGTCGTCGTCCGCCGCGCCGTCGTCGCCGGCACCCGGAAGGTCATCGAGGTCGATCAGCGCATCCGACCGAAGCCTTTGCTCCATCCACGCGTGGAACGCCGTGCCCCGGCGGGTGCTCGGGCGGGGCTCGCTCGGCATCGGCCGTCGAAGGGCCAGGGCAAGGCCGTCGGGGTCGGCCGCGAGCTGGACCGCCCGCGACGCCGACAGGTGGGCCGGCAGCAGCACCGGCCTGCTCCTGCCGTCCGCTACCGCGAGGTCGCGTTCGGCCAGCAGCCGCTGGATCTCCGAGCCGATCTCTGGGCCGAATCCCTCGTCGACGAGGTCGCCGCGCCCGGCGGGGCCCGCCGCCCGCACTGCGGCAGCCGCGGCCACCACCTGGTCACGGCGCGCGCCGAGGGGGTCGTACGGCCAGGGGCTGGTGACCACCCGGTCGCGGACGGGGTTCGGCTCGTCGACGGGCGGTGACGCCAGCTCGGCCGGAGTGACGCCGACCAGGCGCACCCGTTGGGCGTCACGCGACGCGTCGACGGTGTCGACGATCTCGCGCAGGAACCGTGACACCTCGCGCGGCTTCTTGGTGTCGTCCCACCAGAAACCCGAGAGCAGCAGGGTGTGCCGGGGTCGGGTGAACGCCACGTAGGCCAGGCGACGCTCCTCGGCGACCTCGTGCTGCCCGCAGTCGCGCTTGAACGCGGTGAGCGACTGCTCGAGCTCCCTGAGGTGGGCCGCGTCGTGCCAGCGCCACGTCGGGAGGGCGTCGCGGTCGCCACGCAGCGGGTAGGGGAGGTCACCGATCGTCGTGGGCCACCCGCTGGCGCTGTCGTGGCCCTTTGCCGGTGTGCCCGAAGGGAACTTGCGCTCCACCAGCCCAGGCACGGCCACGACGTCCCACTCGAGTCCCTTGGCCGCGTGCACGGTGAGCAGCTGCACCGCTGTAGTGCTGGCCGACAGGTCGTCGCCGGCCACGACCGGCTCCTCCTGCTCCTGCTCGAGGCCGCGCTCGCGCTTGGCCGCGGCCTCGAGCCACGACAGGAACCCGCCCAGGGAGGGCCGGTCCGCGGTGTCGGCGAAGCCAGCAGCCACGTCGGTGAAGGCGTCGAGCTGGGCGCGCGCAAACGCCGCGTCGTCGGAGTCGGCCGCACTCGCCAGCTCGATCTCGAGCAGCAGCGTCCGCTCGATCTCGCCCACCAGCTCGGCCAGCGGCAGGAACGCGATGCGGCGCAGCCCGGCCAGCTCAGCGGCGAGCCGTGCCAGGCGGTCGTGGCCCTCCCGCGACAGACCCGGCCCCCTGGCCGGCACCCAGCCTGGCGGCGGAAGGGTGTCGAGCGCGTCGACGATGCTCGACTCGTCGACCACGTCGGGGTCGGCCACGACCTCGGTCTCGGGACCGCCCGACCCGCGGTGCCGAGCCGCGAGTGACCGCGCCCAGGTTCCCAGTGCCACCAGGTCGCGCGGACCGATCCGCCAGCGGGGTCCGGTCATCAGGCGAACCAGGGCGTCCCCGCGCGCTGGGTCGTGCAGCACTCGCAGCGTGGCGATCACGTCGGCCACCTCGGGTCGGTCGAGCAGGCCTCCCAGCCCTACCACCTCCACCGGCAGTCCCTCGGCCCGAAGGGCGTTCTCCAGCAACGGGAACTGCTTGCGCTGCCGGCAGAGCACCGCGACCGTCGGTCTGGTGCCGGCTCGCCAGAGCTGCGCGATGCGGGCGGCGACCGCAGCCGCCTCGTCGTCTTGCGTTGCGTGCCAGCCGATCTCGACCACGCCCTCGCCGGCGTCGGGACGAGGCACCAGAGCCGGCACGGGCACCACGGCACGCTCGCGCAGCGGCAGAGAGACCGTGTTCGCCACGTCAAGGGCGGCCCGGTCGTTGCGCCATGAGGTGCTGAGCGACAGCACCGGCGCCGGGCTGCCGTCCGAGAGTGGGAAGTGCCGGGGGAAGTGGTCGAGGTTGGCCGCGCTGGCACCCCGCCAGCCATAGATCGACTGGTGCGGGTCGCCCACTGCCGTCACCGCGTGCCCGTCGGCGAACAGAGACCTGAGCAGCGAGAGCTGTGCATGCGACGTGTCCTGGTACTCGTCGAGCAGCACGACGCCGAACCGCGCCCGCTCGCCGGCCGCGACGTCCGGCAAGGCGGCCAGCTGTGCCCCCATGCGTACCTGGTCTCCGAAGTCGAGGGTCTCCACCTCGCGCTTGCGCCGTAGGTAGGCCTCCACCACCGGCACCAGAGCCCGGCGCTGTTGCACAGACGCCAGCACCGACGAGAGCGTGCTGCCCTTGGTCGGCGTGGCCGCAGCGCCGCCTCTTCCGTCCTTCGGAAGGACGCCGACCCCCTCCTGCAGGTCGTCGAGCAGGTCGAGCAGGTCGACGGGCTCGACGAGGTGCTCGGCGCACTGACCTGCCAGCGACAGAGTCGCGGCGACGAGCCAGTCGACGCCGAGATCGAGGGCGGCGAGATCGCTGCCGCCCCCGGGCAGGTGGCCCCCGCCGTCCCAGGACTCCACGACGTCGTGGGCGAGCTGCCAGCTGGCGGCCTCGCCCAGCAGGCGCGAGCCCGGCTCGACCCCGAGCCGCAGGCCGTGGTCGGCGACCAGCGAGGCGGCGTACGCGTTGTAGGTGGAGACCTCGGCCCGCGCCCCCGGCTGCTGTGGCGGACCGACTCCGCGCCGCGCCAGCGTGCGCAGCCGCAGGCCGATCCGGTCGGACAGCTCGGCCGCCGCCTTGCGCGTGAAGGTCAGCCCGAGCACCTGGTCGGAGGCGACCAGACCGTTCGCGACCAGCCACACCACCCGTGCGGCCATCGTCTCCGTCTTGCCCGAACCGGCACCGGCCACGACCAGGTGCGGCGACGGTGGCGACTCGATCACGGCCGTCTGCTCGGGCGTCGGCGGGTGCAGCCCGAGTGCTGAGGCGAGCTCCGTCGAGCTGAAGCGTGGTGGCGTCATCGTCCGACCACCCGGCCCTCGGCCTGGGCCGGGCACGATGACCGTACGGGGCAGTAGTTGCACGACTCCTGCACGCGCGCAACGAATACCGACCCCGACATGCCCTCTGCGGTGCGGGCGACCAGATCGTGGGCCCACGCCGGCTCAGGGTCGGACGCGACCGCTGGCTGCACGCGCAGCCCGTATCCCGCGCGCCGCCCACCGAGCTGGACGATCAGCGCGCCGCCACCGCGCGGGGTCACGCCGTCGTCACCCTCGGCGCCCTTCGTCGGCGGTGCCGCCTCGTCGAAGGCGCCCGCCTCGACCGCGACCTGGTAGGCACCGAGCTGGGCGTGGCGTGGCATGTCCTTCTCGGCTGGGGGCGTGCTCCCGGTCTTCAGGTCGATCACCCACAGCCGACCGTCGGCGTCGACCTCGAGGCGGTCGACCCGTCCGCGCAGCACCGCCGAACCGACCCGCACCTCGAAGGCGACCTCCGCACCCACCAGTCGGCGGGAGAGCTCCTTCGTGTAGGCAGCCAGGAGCCGGACCATCTGGTGCGCCCTTGCCCGCTGACGCTCGGTGCTCCAGCCGCCGGGCAGTCCCAGTGACGGCCACAGCTCGTCGACGAGGGCGACGAGCTCGGCCTCGGTGCCGTCCGGCAGCCGCTGGGCTACGTCGTGTACGAGGGACCCGACACCCGCAGCGGCTGCCTGACCCGCAGTGCCACCGCTCGACCGCAGCAGCCAGTGCAGGCCGCACTGCTCGAACGACTCGATCGTGGACGGTGACACCGTCACCGTCTCCCCGTCCGCCCTCAGGGGCCCGTCGTCGGAGAGCGGCGGGAGGCCGTACCAGTCGTCGGGGTCGGCTCCTGGCACACCCTCAGCGGCGAGCACCGCGAGGTGACGTGCGGCGAGGGGTCCACGGGCTCCGTCAGAACCGTCCGTGATGAGCTCGCGGCGCAGCTGGGCCACGACCGCGGGCAGCGAGACCGCCCGGGGGACAGTCGTGATCGGCCGCACGTCGTCGCCGTTGCGGGGGTCGATCAGGTCGAGGGCGTCGGACGGGCGCTCGTCGGCGTTCGACACGGCGCAGGCCACCAGCCGCAGCTTGGCTCGGCTCACGGCGACGTGCAGCATCCGCAGCTCGTCGAACAACACCGCCGCCCGGGCCGCTCGAAGTCGCTCGGGGATGGCCGGGGCGCTGACCTGAGCGCCGTCGTCGGTGGTGCGACCGGCCACCACGTCGACAAGGTCGGGCGCCCCGAGCAGCGAACCGCGCAGCCGCGTGTTCGGCCAGCTGCCGTCCTGCAGCCCGGTGACGACGACCAGGTCCCACTCGCGGCCGGCCGCGCCCTGTGGAGTGACGAGAGAGACGACGTCGTCCTGCGGCGCGCGCTCGGCCAGGGTGTCGGCGGGCACGTCCTGCGCCTCGACCTGGTCGAGGAAGGCCCGCGGCCCGGCACCCGGCATGCGATCGGTGAACCGCGCCGCGGCCTCGAACAGCGCGACGACGGCGTCGAGGTCGCGGTCCGCCCGGCGCCCGGAGGTGCCCCCGGCCAGGGCGCGGCGGCGCCACTCGTCCGCGAGCCCGGTCGCATCCCACACTGCCCAGAGAACGGTCTCCGCGCTGGCGCCATCAACTGCGGCCGCGGCTCTGCCCGCAGCCAGCACGCGGGCCACGCGGAGGCCGGGCTCCGCTGCACGGTCGGGCAACGTGGCCAGCCGCATCGGGTCGCCGAGGGCCTCGACCAGCAGCTCGTCGCTGGCGCGGCCTCCACCGCCGGACCGCTCCTCGACCAGCAGCGCCTGCCGAAGGCGGCGAAGCGCCAGCGCGTCGGCGCCTCCCATCGGGGAGGTCACCAGGGCAACCGCGGCGGCGGGGTCGAGCCAGTCGGCGTCGAGCGCGGCCCGGGCGGCCCAGCGGAGCGGGCGCACGGCCGGCTCGTCGCGCACCGGGACCTCCGCGCTGGGGCTCGACAGCGGCACGCCGGCACTGAGGAGCGCGCGTCGCAGGTGCACGGTCTGGCCGGCCCCGCGGACTACCACGGCCATCCGGTGCCATGGCAGGCCGTCGATCAGGTGCGCCTCCCGCAGGGTCCACGCGACGTAGGCGCCGAGTGCCGCGTGCGACCGCACCACCGCCGTGGTGACGGCACGTCCGCGCCCGAGGTCCTTGTCGTCCTGTACCGAGGTGGACGCCACCGGACGGCCCCGGTGCTCCACCAGCCCGACGCTGCCGATGCCCTCCGCCACCCGCCGGGTCACGTCACCCAGCGCGCGGTCGTCACCGGTGCGCCACCGGGTGCCGAGCACGAGCAGCCGGGCGTCGTAGCGGTCTTGGACACCGGCCACCAGCGTCGGGTCGGCTCCGCGGAAACCCTGCGTGGTCGCGTCGGGGTCGCCGGTGAGCAAGAGGTCGCGGCCTGGCCCTGCGAAGTGGTCGAGCAGCCTGGCCATGGCCTCGCCGGACTCGTGGTGGTCGTCGACCGCCACGAGCTGCCAGCGCTCACGCTCGGCGGCCCGCAGCTCGTCGTCGTCGAGGAGCACGGCGGCGGCATCGACGATCGCCGCCGGGTCGAAGGCGCCAGGGCTCGAGACCGCTGTGACGTCGAGGTACTCGCGGTAGATCTGCGCCGCCGCAGCCCACTCGGGGCGGGCGTGCCGCCGGCCCATCCTCTCGAGGTCGTCGGGAGTCAGCCCACGCTCCATCGCCCGCATCAGCAGGTCGCGCAGCTCATCGCGAAAACCCCTGAGCCCCAGGGCAGGTCGGACGGCGTCCGGCCAGCCGGGGTCGACGCCCTCCCCGCTGGCGTGGCCGGCGAGCAGCTCGGCCAGCACCAGGTCCTGCTCGGGGCCGGAGATCAGCCTCGGCGCCTCGACCCCTGCACGGACACGTGCCCGCCGCAGCAGCCCGAACGCGTAGGACGCCGCGGTGCGAGCCAACGGCTCGGTGACCGTCGCCGACAGCCGCGCCGTGACCCGGTCGCGCAGTGATGCCGCCGCCGAACGCGATGGCGCGAGCACCAGCACACGACCCGGGTCGAGGCCGTCGCGTTCCACGCGCGCGACCACCGCCTCGATGAGGGTCGTCGTCTTGCCGGTGCCGGGAGCGCCGAGGACGAGCACGCCACCACTGCCCGTCCCGAGGTCGACAACCTGTTGTTGAGAGGCGTCCAGGTCCGGCGGGCCGGACGCGATGACCTCTCGCCGGGCCAGCCGCAGCGAGTGCCCGGACCTCTCGACGCGCGTCATGGGGCTCGCGACGAGGGGTCTGGTTGGCACACAGACGATCCCACCACACCCGACCGACACCACCGGTGACGACGCTCTGACTGCTGGGCGCCGTCCGCCACGAGTCTCATCAGGGCCGCTCTAGGGTGTCGCCTCGTCGTCAGCCGAACCGTCCCACCTGGCCAGTCGCAGGTCCACGCGACGACCGTCCTGACGCAGTGGCGTCCCCTCCACGCGGTACCGCTCGAGCGCCCGGGCCTCGAGCCCCGACGGCGGCAGCCCCCCGGCACGCAGCACGCGCCACCACGGCACATCGGAGCCGAATCGCGACATCACTCTGCCGACCACGCGCGGGCCACCCATGCCCAGGTACTCGGCGATGTCTCCGTAGGTCATCACGTGGCGGGGCGGGATGGACGCCACCACCTCGAGCACGGCCTCGGCGAAGTCGGGCAGTGCGTCGTCCGTCCCACGTTCTTGGTCGTTCGCGCGTCGTGGGCGGTTCACGGGTGAGGCTGGTTCACGCGTCAGGCTGGCTCACGGGTAGGGCCAGCCATTCGGCGAGCACCCCTGGAGGCCGAGGGTCTGTTGCATCATCACCGGCGCGGGCTTCTCGCGTCCGGGGCACCCGACGTGCGCGTGGCCGACGAAGTGACCCATCTCGTGGTTGACCAGGTACTGGCGGTAGCTCGTGCGGTCGTCCCCGTACTCCTCCATGCCGTTGACCCACCGGTACCACGTGAGCACGACCTTGTCGCCGTTGCGGCACGACAGGGTGCCGTTGGTCTGCAGGGGACGGCAGAGCTCGGCAGAGGTGTCGGGGCTGGCGAGAACGACGGTGACGTCTGGGTCTTCGTCGGTGCGGGCGAAGCTGTAGCCGTCGTGCGCCCAGCTGCGCGGGTCGTTGAGCGTGCTCATCACGAACGCGGCGAAGGCCGGGCCGTCCACGGCCAGACCACCCTCGACACTCACGGCGACGTCGATGCGGTCGGCGTCCTCGACCGGTGCTGCAAGGGATCCCGGCACGACGTTCAGCCGCCCGTCGCCGACCTGGGGCACCTCCGCAGAGAGCACGCCCGCCACGGCTTCGGGCGAGGGCAGGGACTCCGTCGCCGGGGCCGTCGCGCCGTCCCCGACCGAGTCCGGGTCGCCGAAGGGCGTGATCTCCCACGGCTGACCTCGTTCGGCAGTCGGGGACGTCACGGCTCCGTCGCCCTCGCCGTCGACTTCGTCGGTGGGACCGCCGCAGCCGGCGACGCCTGCGAGGGCCAGGGTCAGGCCGGTGATGGCCACCAGGCGTGCCGGCAGTGGGAGCCGTCCCCCAACGGGGCGGACGGCAGCGCGGACGGACACGGTTCGAGGATGCCATGACCACGCGCCCAGGTCGGCATCGCGGCGCGCCGATCCCGCGTGGCTACTCGCAGGTAGGCTGGCGCGCGCAGCGGGGAGACACGACCCCGCCGGCGCCCTGCTCGAGACATGCGAGACAGGCCGCCGTTCCGCCAGCAGGAGGACGCGTGACGACACAGGACGCCCGCGCCCGTGGGGCACGGCTGCCGCGCAGCGCCCGTCGGGTCCAGCTCTTGAGCGCCGCGCAGGAGGTGTTCGTCGAGCACGGCTACCACGCCGCCGCCATGGACGAGATCGCCGACCGCGCCGGTGTCAGCAAGCCGGTGCTCTACCAGCACTTCCCCGGCAAGCTCGAGCTGTACCTGGCGATCCTCGACCTGCACAACGCCGAGCTGCTGGCCGGCGTGAAGGCGGCGATGGACGCGACCGACGACAACCGGGCGCGGGTGGCGGCGACGATCAGCGCCTACTTCGAGTTCGTCGACCGGGAGGACGCCCCGTTCCGGCTGGTCTTCGAGTCGGACCTGACCAACGACGTGGGGGTCCGGGAGCGGGTCGACCTGGTCGAGAAGACGATCTCGCACGCCATCGCCGACATCATCACCGAGGACGCCGGGCTCGCCCGGCCCGAGGCCGAGCTGCTCGGGGTCGCCATGGCCGGGATGGCCCAGGTCAGCGCGCGCTACTGGCTGCAGTCGCAGCGGCGCATCCCCCGCGAGGCGGCGGCCGACCTCATCGCCCAGCTGTCGTGGCGTGGAATCCGGGCGTTCCCCAAGACGAGTTCGCCCTCCGCGGACAGCGGCGACGGAGCCGAGCAGGGCAGCTAGATTCGGCTGCGGGACACCAGAGCACGTCAGCCGAGGAGAAGGGAACGTCGTGGAGGTCAAGATCGGGGTGCAGAACGTCGCCCGCGAGATCGTCCTGGAGTCGAGCCAGAGCGCCCAGGAAGTGTCGAAGGCCGTCGCGGCTGCGCTGAAGGGTGACGGAGCCCTCGAGCTGACGGACGACAAGGGCCGGGTCCTGGTTGTGCCGAGCGCGGCGCTCGCCTACGTAGAGATCGGTTCCGAGGAGTCACGCCGGGTCGGCTTCGGCGGCGCCTGACAGCCGCCCGTCCACCATCCCTTTGCTCGCCTCACCCACACACACCCCGTGGTGTGCTCATCCAGCCAACACAGATCGGCCCGAACTGTGTGGGCTGGATGAGCCCGCCACAGCAGCGATGTAGGTGGGAAGAGCAACGGGGGGGTGGTGCCTCGACGGGCGGACGGGCGGCACGCGTGGGAGCGTTGGTGGAGCATCGGGGTCCGAACCGGACGCCCAGCGAGACGAGGGCCGAACGCCCTCGGGGAGGACACGTCACATGGAGCTCAGCATCGGCGGCATCATCGGCACCATCATCTTCGGCGCCGTCATCGGCGTGCTCGCGCGCCTGGTTCTGCCCGGCAAGCAGAACATCAGCATGGTGATGACCGTGGTCCTGGGGATCATCGGGGCCGTCGTCGGCTACCTCGTCTGGGGGGCCATCGGAAACGGCCCGACGTCGGGCATCGACTGGATCCGCTGGATCATCTCGATCGCCGCGGCCGCGGTCCTCGTCACGGTCTACGGCTCGATGAGCGGGCGCAAAGCGATTCGCTGACCCGTCCGTCCAGCACAGAACAGCACCAGGCACGCGCAGCAAGGGCCGTACCGCACCGGCGGTACGGCCCTTGCTCGTCCGGAGAGCTCGTCCGGAGAGCTCGTCCGGAGTGCCCGTCCGGAGTGCCCGTCCCTAGGCCGTCAGGCCGAGCATCTGCATCCGCTCAGCGTGGGCCGCAGTGAGCCGGTTGAACATCCTGCCGATCTCCACCAGGTCGGCTCCCGGGGCGCCGGGGGCGCCGACCATGATCTGCGCAAGCGCGTCGCGGTCGGCCGCCACCCGCTGCGCCTGGCTCAGCGCCTCACCGACGAGGCGCCGACCCCACAGCGCCAGCCGTCCCGACACGGTCGGGTCCTGCTCGATCGCGGCCCGGACGGTCGTGACTGCGAACTCGGCCTGCCCCGTGTCGGCCAGCACCTGGTGCACGAGCTCGCGGGTGCCCACGTCCACGTACTCGGCGATCTCCCGGTAGAAGTCGGTGGCGATGCCCTCCCCCACGTACGCCTTGACCAGGCTCTCCAGCCAGTCGTTCGGAGCGGTGCGGGTGTGGAACGCGTCGATCGCCGCCACGAAAGGTGTCATCGCCTTCTCCGGATCGGCTCCTCGCTGCTCGAGGCCCGCGACGAGCGCCTCGTAGTGGGCGAACTCGGTCACGGCGATCCGTCCGAGAGCCGCCTTCGCCGACAGGGTCGGCGCCATGTCCGCGTCCTCGGCGACGCGCACGAACGCGGTGAGCTCCGCGTACGCGAGCACCCCGAGAAGGTCGGCCACGGCGTCGGAGGACACGGCAGAGTCCAGTGACTGTGGCGGGGTCGGCTGCAGGGTCGACTCCGGGGTAGCCGGCTCGCTCGTCATGGGCCGGGAGCCTAGCCCGGTCACGGAACGACTCGGCGGGCTACACTGGGTAAGTTCCCACGGTTGCCCGGTCGTTAGCCCCGGTCGGCTACCGACCCGATGCGGAGCGGCCCGTCGGCGGTACGACACCCCGGCGTGAGGCCCCGCCAGATACCGATGAGGTATGCGTGACCCTGCCCAACGAACAACTGTCCCCTTCCACCAGTGAGCTTCCCGACACCATCGAGATGATCGACGCGGCCGACGTCGAGCCCGTCGCCCCCGACAAGACCTTCGCCGACTTCGGCGTACAGCCGCAGATCGTCGAGGCGCTCGCGCGGGTCGGCATCGTCCACCCGTTCCCGATCCAGGCGATGACCCTGCCCGTCGCCCTCCAGTCGCACGACATCATCGGCCAGGCGAAGACCGGTACCGGAAAGACACTCGGCTTCGGCATCCCGCTGCTGCAGAACGTGATCGGCCCCGGCGAGGAGGGCTTCGACGACCTGGCCGACCCGGGCAAGCCGCAGGCGCTGGTCGTCGTCCCGACGCGCGAGCTCGCCGTGCAGGTGTCCGGTGACCTCGACCAGGCCAGTGCTCTGCGAGCCGCCCGCGTGCTGACGGTCTACGGCGGCCGGGCGTATGAGCCGCAGGTCGAGGCCCTGCAGCGCGGTGTCGAGGTCGTCGTCGGCACTCCCGGCCGGCTGCTCGACCTGGCCCAGCAGGGCCACCTCTCGCTCGCCCACGCGCGCGCCGTCGTGCTCGACGAGGCCGACGAGATGCTCGACCTCGGCTTCCTGCCGGACGTCGAGCGCCTGCTGTCGATGACGCCGGCAGGACGGCACACCATGCTCTTCTCGGCGACAATGCCGGGCGCCGTCGTGGCCCTGGCTCGCCGCTACATGAGCCAGCCGACGCACATCCGGGCCAGCGAGCCCGACGACGCCGGCGCGATCGTCAAGGCGATCAAGCAGCACGTGTACCGGGCCCACGCGATGGACAAGGTCGAGGTGCTCGCACGCATCCTGCAGGCCGAGGGCCGGGGTCTGACGATCGTCTTCACCCGCACCAAGCGCACCGCCGCCAAGGTCGCCGACGACCTGATCGAGCGTGGCTTCGCGGCCGGTGCCATCCACGGCGACCTGGGTCAGGGCGCTCGCGAGCAGGCGCTCCGCGCGTTCCGCAACGGCAAGGTCGACGTGCTGGTGGCGACCGACGTCGCCGCTCGCGGGATCGACGTCGACGACGTCACGCACGTCATCAACTACCAGTGCACCGAGGACGAGAAGATCTACGTCCACCGCATCGGCCGCACCGGACGCGCCGGCAAGAAGGGCGTAGCCGTCACCTTCGTCGACTGGGACGACATGCCCCGCTGGGGCCTGATCAACAAGGCCCACGACATCGGCATCCCCGAGCCGGTCGAGACGTACTCGACGTCACCCCACCTGTACACCGACCTGGGCATTCCCGAGGGGACGAAGGGACGGCTCCCGCGCAGCAAGCAGACGCGCGCCGGCCTCGACGCCGAGGTGCTCGAGGACCTGGGCGAGACCGGCAAGGCGGCCGGCAGCGGCGGCGGCCGTGGCCCGCGCGACAGCGGTCGCGATGGCGGTCGCGATGGCGGCGGACGCGGGCGTGACGGCGGGCGTGGACGTGAGAGCCGCGACGGCGGCCGTGAGAGCCGGGGCCGTGCCGGCTCACGTGGCGAGAGCCGTGACGGCGACACCCGTCCCCAGGACGGGCAGCGTCCGCCTCGTGAGCGCAACCGCCGACGCACCCGCAGCGGCCAGCCCGCCGAGGCCGGCGCGCAGGCCTCCGGTCAGCGGGCCGAGACGGGCGATGCCACGAGCACGGAGGGCACGCGTGAGGGCGGTCAGCGCCGCCGTCGCCGTCGTCGCTCCGGTGGTGCCAGCCAGGGCGGCCAGGGCGGCGCCTCGGCGCCCACCTCCTCCACCAGCTGACGCCCGTCCGCCCAGCCGATGGGTGTGGTCGTGGATGTGGTGGTCTGCACGGTGATCACGCGCGGTTGACCGCATCCGACGGCCGCATTCACGACGGCAGACGTCAGCAGGCCGAACCCACGGCTGGGTCCGGCCTGCTAACGACTTGCTGACGCGCTGCTGCTCAGCAGGCGCTGGGCTCCTGAGCAAGACGCTCCCTGCACAGGGAGTAGCCCGAACCGTCTGGACGAGACGGCTCGAATCCTTCCGACGGGGCAGAAAAGCGCGGTGTAGGCGTCGGTGCGGCGTCGCCTGAGTACAGCACGGTGATCGTCACGGCCAGCAGAACGGCACCGACCGCAGCCAGGAAGACGATCAGGGTGCGGTGAACGGCGACCCAGGACGGCGCCGATGTGTGGGTGATCGTGGACATCGAGGAACCTTTCCGGACCGGCGCTGCGGTCCCGGTCGACTCCGGCATCTCCGGAGCGCCAGGAACGACGTTTCCGCTCAGCCCTCGCGGTTCGTGCTCAGGTCGAGTCGCATCCTGGTCGACCCGGTCGCGGTCCGGTCGCGAACCGCTCGCGAGCGCGAAGGGTCACCCGGACGACCCCTCGCACGACTCGACGGCGAGGTACTCGCGACACTCGTCGTCGGTCAGCGAGCGGGTGACCTCGTCACGGGCGAGGCCGACCAGGTCGTCGAGGTCGAGAGCCCACACCCGGACATCCTGGCCACCCTGCGACGACGCGAGCCGAGTGCCGTCGGGGCTGAAGGTCACGCGCTTGGCCGCGCCGTGGTGGCCGACCAGGACGACCAGGGACTCGCCGGTCCCGGCGTCCCAGACCCGCACCTCACCGTCCTCGTGCGCCGTGGCGATCCGGGAGCCGTCCGCACTCCACGTGACGTCCAGTGCCGGTGTGGCGAAACCGGTCATCCTCACCAGCTCGTCACCGCTCTCGACGTCGAGCACCGCGGTCGAGGTCAGGCCCGCGATGGCGACGCGCTCTGCGCTCGGACTCAGCTCGGTGGAGAGGTAGTCGCCCTCCACCTCCAGCAAGACGTCGTCCCGACGCCAGTCCCAGATAGTCGCCCCCAGCGGGGTGCCGTTGTAGCCAAAGTTCTGCCCGTCGACGACCGCGATCGTCCCGTCGGGACCGACGTCGACCTCGCTGAGGGTTTCGCCCTCCACGGTCTTGAGCGTGGCGACGACTGCGCCGCTGAGGTCGAGCACCACGACCTCCCCCCCGGCGACAACGGCTCCCCAGCTCGAGACCGCGAGGTGCCGCCCGTCCGGGGTCCACGCCACGCTGTCGGGCCACCCTGACGTCCGGTAGGAGAAGAGCTCGTCGCCCGTCGCCCGGTCCCACACCGTCGCCGCCTCGTCCCCGGACGTCGCCGCGACCATCGAACCGTCTGGGCTGACCTCGACGCCGTACACCGCGCTGGGGGCATCCGCCGGCATGCCGCGGGGCGGTCCGAGCACCTGGAGCGGTTCACCCGTGGTCGCGTCCCACAGCCGGACCGCCCCAGCGCCGCTCCCGGCGGCGAGCACCGTTCCGTCGGAGGAGTAGTCGAGGCCGCTGTACCCGAAGCCGTCGCCGGGGTGCCCGGCCCACTCGACGTCGCCGCCGATCCCGAGGTCCCAGGTGGTGACGCTGCTCCCCGTGGTCGTGTCCGAGCCAGTCAGCAGACGGTCGCCGTCTGGTGAGAAGGCCAGCCCGAAGACCCCCGCCCTGGTGCTGAGCGCCGACAGGGTCATCACCTCGACCGGACCGGTGTCGGCGAGCTTCCAGACCCTTGTCACCCCGTCGCGCCCCCCGGTCGCCAGCAGGCTCCCGTCGTGGCTCCACGCCACCTCTTCGACCATGCTGGGCTGCGGCAGCTGGGACTGTTCCACACCGGTGACGGCGTCCCAGACCCGGACTTCGGTATCGGCGCCGCCACCGGCGATCAGCGTGCCGTCGGGGCTCCACTGGATGTCGTTGACGCCGAACACCTGGCCCACCAGGTCGTGCACCGTCCGGCCGGAGGCCAGGTCGAACACCCTGGGCATGCCGTCAATCGTGTAGCCGAGCTGCGAGCCGTCCGGGCTGAACGCCGTGACGCGGCCCTCCTCGCCGGGCGCCTCTCCCTCCTCGACCTCTGGCACGGTGTCGAGCTCGTGCACGAGCCTCCCGCTGAGGAGGTCCCACACACGCACGACGGCTTCGTCCACCCAAGCCGCGGCGAGCTGCCTGCCGTCCGGGCTGAGCGACACACCGACCACCTGTGCGGTGGGCAGACCTCGGACCTCGTGCAGGAGGGTTCCGGCCCGGGGGTCCCACACCTTGGCCGCCCCGTCGTTCCCCGTCGTGGCCAGCATCGCGCCGTCCGCGCTGAAGGCGACGTCGAGGGCGTCACGCTCGTGCGCGTCCCACGCCCGCACCGGCTCCCCGGTCGCCACGTCGCGGATCTCCACCCGCCCGGACCCCTTGGCTCCCAGGGTCGCGTAGGTCTCGCCGTCCGGGCTGGCGTCCAGCGACGCCCCGATCCCGGGGACGACCGAATCGATCCGCGACGACGACATCGCCCGGTGCAGAGCGCTTTCCGCTTCCTGCAACGCGGTGCCCCCCACCGTACGACCCCTTTCCACCCCTTCGAGCGCGAGCAGCACGGCGAGCTCAGGGTCGGTCGTGGTGGTGGCTACCGACGCGCTGGCCAGGGCGCGGGCCGTCGCGGCCGTCGCCTCCAGCTCGGCACGCGAGCGTGCCTGCACCGCAAGCGTGCCGGCGACCAGGGCGAGCACGAGCAGGAGACCGACCGCGCCCAGCAGCCGGCGCAGCCGTCGGTTGTGACGCGCCGTCGACGCAGCACGCTCCTCAGTCTCGCGCCGTTCGGCGTCCTGCAGCGCCTGGCCAGCTTCGACGAAAGCCCTTTCCACTTCGGTGATCTCGTCCGGGTGCGACGACGCGAAGTCCATCCCGGCCACCAGCCGGGGACCGCGCCACAGCTCGGCGCTCTCACGGCCACCGGCCTCCCACTCCGCGGCGGCCACCACGAGCCGGCGCTGCACCGCGCGCGCCTCGGCGTCGACCTCGAGCCAGCCCCGCAGCCGCGGCCACTCGCGGAACAGCGCCTCGTGCGCGACCTCGACGTGGTCCGCGCCGACCGTGAGCAGCCGGGCGCGGGCGAGCGGAGCAACGACCTCTCGCACGCGCGGGTCCGGGAGGTCAGCGAGCTCGGCGAGTGGCACACGGCGCCGCGTCGCGCGGTCGCTCTCGCCCGGGCCGGCGAGCCGTAGCAGCAGGATCCGGGCCGCCGCCTGGTCAGCCACACCGAGGGCGCCGTAGGCACGCTCGGCGATCCGGGCCACAGCACCCCGCAGGCCGCCGGCCGACACGTACGCGCCCAGCGTCAGCCGGTCGCCCGTCCGTTGCTCCCACAGCTCGGCCAGGGCAGTCGAGAGAAGGGGTAGCGCACCGGGCTCCTGCCCGGCGTCCGCGGCGATGGCGTCCGCGAGCCCGGTGTCGAGGTCGAGCCTGGCGCGCGCGGCCGGTTGCTCGACCGCGCGGCGCACCTCGGCCTCGGTCGGTGCCCCGACGAGCACGGTTGCATCGGCCATCGCACCGGTGAGCACGGGGTTGACGGCCAGCTCGCCCAGGTAGTCGGCGCGGACGACGAGCACCAGCCGGCACGGGGCCGGCGACTCCACGACGTCGGACAGCGCATCGAGGAAGGCCTCTCGCTCGGCCGGGTCGGTGCACGCGGTCCACACCTCTTCCAGCTGGTCGACGACCAGCACGGTGCCGCGGTCGCCGTCGTCGCCGTCGCCGAACACGAGCCGCTCGAGCAGGTCCGCCACCTCGTCGCGGTTGCTGTCGCGTCCGCGCAGCGCCACGCGGGCGAGCTCGCGCAGGGGATGCCGGCCGGGTCGCATCACCAGCTGTGTCCAGCCCTCGCTGCCCGGGAGAGCCCCGGACGCCAGTGACGCCAGCAGGCCCGCGCGCACCAAGGACGACTTGCCGCTGCCCGACGCCCCGACGACGGCCAGGAGGGGGGCGGACGCGAGCCTGGCCAGGAGCTCGGCGACCAGCCGTTCCCGCCCCGCGAACCACGGTGCGTCGCGGACCTCGTAGGCGGCCAGACCCTTCCACGGGCACACGTCCGGATCGACGGGTACCGCCTTCTCGCTCTGGGTGCGGTACTCCTCGACGCCTTCGACGAGTGCCTCCCTGGCTTCGGTCAGGGCGGTATGGATGCGGGTGGTGCGTTCGGCCCGCTCCCCCACGCGCTCGTGGGCCCGACGCCGGGCCACGGCCAGAGCACCTTCGTGGACACGGCCGGGCACGCCACCGGAGGTGCGCAGGAGCTCGCGGACGGTCTCGTCGTCGATGTCGGTCACGCGACCGGACGGCAGGTAGGACGCGAGCACCTCGCGCACGCCGTCCTCGTCCAACGCAGCGAGCACGACCTCGATCGCGTCGGGAAGCACGACTCGCGCTGGGGCGTGCAGCAGGAGGACCAGCCGCGGTCCCGTTGCGTCGGTGAGGTGCGCGGTCGTGGCCTCGATGCTCCGCACATCGCGGGCGTCCACCACCGTCAGTGTCGCCGACTCGACGGGCGGCCACGTGGTCGGCGGGGCCGTCAGGTGCTCCACCGGTGCGCCCTGCTGCGAGACCACCCGCGCGAGCTCCGCGGCGAGGCGTCGGGCCCCGGAGCCCGGCGGCCCGCGCAGCACGACGGTTCGAACCGCGCCGTTGCCGACCTCAGCCCAGCCGTCCAGCAGGGCATCGAGCTCACCCGACCGGCCGACGAACGGCCCTGAGCCCGGACGGAGCTCACGTGGCACCGACCGCTCCGAGGGAGCAGGGCGAAGGGAGGGGTCGTGCGAGAGCACTTGGGCGTGCAGGCGCCTCAGCTCGTCGCCCGGCTCGACACCCAGCTCGTCCTGCAGGACCTGCCGTGCCTGGGCGTAGGCCGCGAGCGCGTCGGCCTGTCGCTCCGCCCGGTACAGCGCGAGCACGAGCAGGAACCACAGCCGCTCACGTAGGGGGTGCTCGTGCACGAGCCCTTCGAGCTCCGGCAGCACCTCGCGAGCGAGGCCACGCCCGAGGTCGGCAGCGACCCTGTCCTCCACGGCCGCGGCGCGCAGCTCCTCGAGGCGCCTGCCCTCCGCTCCGCAGACCCGGTTCTCCCTCATCCCCGCGTACGCAGGACCACGCCAGAGCGACAACGCCTCGGCCATCATCGACGACCCGGTCTCGAGCCTGCTGTCGGCGACGGCCTGCCGTCCGAGGGACACCAGCCGGGCGAAGCGGCGGGCGTCGACGGCCTCGTCCGGGATCTCGAGCCGGTACCCGGGGCCGTCGGTCAGGAGCACGCGCGGACGGCCGTCACGGTCGGGCTCGAGGGTGTTCCGCAGTCTCAGCACGTAGTTCTGCAGCGACTTGGTCGCGGTGCGCGGAGGGTCGTCACCCCAGAGGTTGTCGATCAGCTCCTCGGTGGAGACCATCCGGCCCGACGACGCGAGGAGGTGCGCGAGGAGCGCGCGCTCCTTCGCCCCGGCGATGTCGATCGGCCCATCCGGTCCGAGCACCACGAGCGGGCCGAGGACGGCGAAGTCCACGCTGGAACGGTACGGCGAATCGTGGTGGCGCGACATGTGAACACGATGGCCGGCCGCGGTCGCGGCCTGGTCGCGGTCTGCTTGCCTGCTCGCCTAGAGCGGGGCCTCCCCGTTCCAGCCGGACACCAGCGACTCGGCGACCTCGCGGTAGGCCGCGGCACCCTTCGACGAGCGGGCGGTGCTCAGGATCGAGCGACCCAGGGCCGGGGCCTCCGCGAACCGGATGGACTTCGGGATCGGCGGCGAGAGCACCGGCACGCCGTACCGGTCCTCGAGGTCGGCCAGGACTGCACGCGCGTGCGACGTCCGTCCGTCGAACATGGTCGGGAGCAGTCCACGGACGAGCAGGTCGCGGTTGAGGATGCGCTGCACGTCGGCGACCGTGTCGAGCAGCTGGCCGACCCCGCGGTGGCTGAGCATCTCGCACTGCAGCGGCACCACCACCTCGTCGGCTGCAGTCAGCGCGTTGAGGGTCAGCACGCCGAGGGACGGCGAGCAGTCGAGCAGCACCACGTCGTAGCCGGGGCGCAGCGGCTCCAGGAGCGATCGCAGCACGTACTCCCGGCCCGGGCGGGCCAGCAGCTGCGCCTCGGTGCCGGCCAGGTCGATGGACGCCGGCATCAGGTCGATGCGGTCGGCGACCTCGACCAGGAGGTCGGCGACAGGAACGGTCCCCACCAGCGCGTCGTGAAGGCTGGCCTCGACCCCGTCGGGGTCCACGCCGAGGCTGAACGTGAGGCACGCCTGAGCGTCGAGGTCGACCAGCAGCACGCGGAGGTCCTGCTCGGCGAAGGCGGCGCCGAGGGAAGCGACAGTGGTGGTCTTGGCCACTCCGCCCTTCTGGTTGGCCACGGCCAGTACCCGGGTCACAGGCTCCTCTTCTCGTCCGACTGGTCCTGCGCCGTCACTGCCCCGTTGATGCCGCCGTTGCTGCCCGGTCGATGGCTCCCCTCCGAAGCATTCTGCCCCGCGGGCCGTGATGGTGAACAATCCCCCCGTGCAGTTGATCGCGGAACTGGGCTCCGGCCCCCGGGAGGTCAGCCGCGCTCGGCGTGCCCTGGCGCGGGTCCTGCACCAGTGGGGCGTGAACGGCGACAGCGCGGAGGTCGCGATCCTGCTGACCAGCGAGCTGGTCACCAATGCCATCCGGCACGGTGCGGCCCCCGTCTTCCTGCGCGCCGGCATCGCCGACCGCAGCCTGCGCATCGAAGTGCAGGACCGGGTCGAGGACGGGGCGGAGCTGCACCAGCCGGGACCCGACGACGAGGACGGCCGCGGGCTGCTGATCGTCGAGGTGCTCGCCGACGGGTGGGGCTGGGGCCCCCACCAACGGGGCAAGCAGGTCTGGTTCGTACTCGCGACCGCGAGTGAGTGAGCCGCTCTACCCCGCCTCGATGAAGGCGCGGACGGAGTCGGCCACGAGCTGAACGGCGATCGCCGACAGGAGAAGCCCGGCGATCCGTGTCACGAGCACCACCCCGCCCTCGCCGAGCACCCGGTGGATCTGCCCGGCGAAGCGCATCGCCAGGTACAGGGACACGTGCACCAGCACGATGCCCAGCGCGACGGCGACATAGTCAGCCACCTCCTCGGACCGCTGGACGAACACCATCGTGGCCACGATCGCGCCCGGCCCCGCCAGCAACGGCGTTCCGAGCGGGACGAGCGCCACGTTGACGTCGGCGCGCGCGGACGGGTCGTCGGCGTGCCCGGTCAGCAGCTCGAGGGCGACCAGGAGCAACAGCAGGCCACCGGCGCCCTGCAGCGCCGGCAGGGTGATGTGCAGGTACGACAGGATCCCCTGCCCGAACAGCGCGAACAGGCTGATCACCAGCAGCGCGACCAGCACCGCCTGGCGTGCCGCTCGCCTTCTCCCGGACGACGTCATCGTCGACGTCAGCCCGAGGAAGATCGGCACGGTGCCAGGCGGGTCCATGATCACGAAGAGCGTCACGAAGGTCTCGCCCAGGAGCCGAAGGTTGACGACCGAGTCGATGGCGCTCACGGACGCAGCACCTCGAGCCGCCCGAGCGCATCGATCTGCTCCAGAACCTCTGGGTCAGTGCGGTTCTCGCCCAACCGGTTCGGCTTGCCCGCCCCGTGGTAGTCACTCGAGCCGGTCATGAGCAGGTCGTGAGTGGCGGCAAGCTCGCGTAGCCGTCGGCGGGCAGCGGCATCGTGGTCGCGGTGGTCGACCTCCAGACCCACCAGCCCCGCGTCGGCCATCTCCTCGATCACGTCGTCGCCCACGACGTAGCCGCGGCTCGACGCCAGCGGGTGCGCGAAGACCGGTACCCCACCGGCCGCGACGACCATGCGGACGGCGTCGACGGGGTCGGGCGCGTAGTGCGACACGTGGTACCGAGACCCCTTCGCCAGCACCGTCGCGAACGCCTCGTCGCGATCGGCCACGAGGCCCTTGGCCACCATCGCGTCGGCCAGGTGCGGACGTCCGATGGTCGCGTCGCCGCTCACGCTCTCGAGCACGTCCTCCCAGGTGATCGGGAAGTCCTCGGCCAGCCGCGCGACCATGGCCTCCGCCCGGCGCGCGCGTGATGAGCGCGCGGCGGTGAGCTCGCGGAGCAGTGCCGCATCGGTGGGGTCGTGCAGGTACGCGAGCAGGTGGACGCTGACTCCCCAACGCGCGCACGAGATTTCGGTTCCTCGGACGAGCGCCACCCCGTGCACGGCGGCGGCGCGTGCCGCGGGCTCCCAGCCTGCGGTGGTGTCGTGGTCGGTCAGGCCGAGCACGTCGACGCCCGCTGCGGCTGCCTCCGCCACCACCTCCTCGGGTGCGCCGGTGCCGTCGGACGCGTTCGAGTGGGTGTGGAGGTCGATCAGCACGCGCTCAGGGTAGGGGCGCGCAGCGCGATGAAACTCTCTCTCACAGATTGCAAGACGGTGCAGATCGCGATCAAGGGCGGCCGGGCCATGACAGCAAGACTCGTCCTGATCATCGGGTGCGTCATGTTCTGGGTCACCGTCCTCGTGGTCGCCACATCGGTCGCGCCGCCGCCGTAAGCCGAGGAGAGGGCCAGTAGTTGAACGCTCATCGATAAATGCCTGCATGTCACTTGACCATTCGTCAGGGAGGGCGGACCAATCGCGCGCGGTACGGGACTCACACAGGCCGCATCAGCACCGGCCGGTCCTCGACGAACTCCGACTTAGGGCAGGGGTTAGGCCTCTCGGTGTTCGCTGAGGATCGTGCGCAGTTGGGGCATCCGTCCCGTCGAGCGGGGGTACGGGGATGATGCACAGGAGCGGACGAGGCTGGCGCGGCCGGGGACTGCTCGTGCTTGGGGTGGCGGCGGCGTGCGTTGCGGGGATGGTCTCGCCTGCGTATGCGGCCGACCCGCCGACGATCACGACGGCTTTCCCCAAGGTGGCTGATGTCGGCGCGACAGTGACGGTGCGCGGCAGCGGGTTCTCCACCACCGCGGCGCAGAACACGGTCACGGTCAACGGCGTGGCGGTGTCGTTGACGCAGTCGCGCGTGGACCAGCTGAAGTTCACTGTGCCGGCGGGGCGCCACGAGCGGCCCTGTGCAGGTGGTGACCTCGGCCGGAACGGTGCAGTGGGTAGAGGACGTGTACGTGCCGCCGGCCCCGTGGACGGCGGCCCAGGTGTCGTCCTCACGGCGCGCGACTCCGGGCGCCGGCCCGGTGGTCGCCCGCGTCAACGCCCCCGGGCACGTCTCCTTGATCACGGTGCCCGCCGTGGCGGGCGAACGGCTCGCTCTGCACCTGACCGGCGGCACGTTCGGCGTCAACGCCGAGGGCGCCGCTACGTCGTCGCTGACGGTGCACGGCCCGGGCGGTGCAGTGGTGCATGGCCCGGTCGGGTTCACCGACCCGGGACCATGGGTGGAGCCGTTCTCCGTCGCCTCCTCGGGTACGTACACGGTGCTGGTCGATCCTGTCGGCAACGCGGTGGGCGATGTCGATGTGGCCTCGCTCGTGGTGCCTGCCGACGCCGCCAAAGCGGCCGTACCGGGGGGGTCCGCTGTCACCGCGGCCGTGACCGCGCCAGGGCAGGACACTGCCGTGACGTTCGCCGGTACGAGCGGGCAGCGGGTCGCGTTCTCTTTGTCGGGTCACGTTCGCGAACCCGTTCACGGTGAAGGTGCGCCTGGTCGGGCCGTCGGGGCAGGAAGTCATCACGCCGCGCGGCCTGGGGCCGAACACCTTCCTGAACACCCGGACCCTGACCGAGACCGGCACCTACCGGCTGGAGATCGACCCAGCCACCACAGGCACCGGCCAGGTCGACGTCGTGGTCCACGACGTGCCCGCCGACACCGTCGTCCCCGCCACACTCGGCGCCTCGGCCGGCATCACGGCCCGCGGGCAGAATGTTTTCGGAGGGGGCCATGGCCGGCCCTTGCCTCCGCAGCGTGAGACCCGTTGGTGCGAGGTGCCACTGCTCTGCGTGGAAGTCGATCTCTCCCAGGCCTATCCGCATCCCAGCTAGTTCCCGGGAGACGGTCGCGGTGTGCAGGAGTGGTTTCGAGGTGCGCGACGACGTTTACGTAGCCGATAGATGTGCTCGACGGAGCCTGCGAGCTGCGGACCTGGGCGCGTGCGGTTGGGGAACGCTGCATGGACTGCGTCACGCCACAGACGCTGGCGGCCGGGATCGCGATCGGGAAGCAGGTACGGCCAGGTGGCGAAGGTCTGTTGCGCGAGACGTCTCCGTGCAACGGATGAGGCCGAGGACGCGCTGCAGTACGAAGCGCTCGCGTGGCAAAGCGAGTGGCTTTCCAGCGTCTTCGCCGACCAAGCGTTGCAGTAGGGGAGATAGGTCCAAGAGCCAGTCGCCTCAGGGACTCGTCAGCGGCGGGGCCGCGGTCGGGCTGGTGGCCGGCGCTGTCGGCTCGCCGGTAGCGGTGCTGCTCGGTGACGAGCTGGGTCCGGGCCCGGTGGGGCACTGCGTCGGCGTGTCGGTCGGGGTGGCCGTCGGCGACCCGGTGGGTGTCGCCGTGGGTGTCCCCGTCGGCGTTTCGGTCGGTGTCTCCGTGGGCGTCTCGGTCGGTGTCTCGGTCGGTGTCTCCGTCGGCGTCTCGGTCGGTGTCTCCGTGGGCGTCTCGGTCGGAGTCTCCGTCGGAGACTCGGTCGGCCCACACGTGCTCGTCGGTGTGGCCGTCGGCGTCCCGGTCGGTCGTGGCGTGGTGCCGGTCGGCGACGGCGTCTCGGTCGGCGAGGGCGTGGGCGGCGCCGTGGTGGTGGTTGGTGACGGAGTCGGGGTCGGCGACGCGGGCGGTGGCGGCGGCGCCGACGGTCCGGGCTGCGTGCGGCGAGCCGCCGACGCGCTGCCCGCGGCCGAGCCCTCCTGCCCGGGCACGGCCAGCACACCGTCGCGGTACGAGGTGGCCCACGTCAGCACCGCTCGCACGTACGAGTCGGAGTGGTTGTAGCTGAGGATCGCGCGGCGCAGGTCATCCGGATTCGTCAGCACGCGGTCGCCATGGCAGAGGTACCGGCCCGCCGCCAGCGTCGCGTCGTACACGTTGTGCGGGTCGACCCGTCCGTCGCTGTTGCCGTCCGCGCCCCAACGCGCCCAGGTGCCGGGCAGGAACTGCATCGGGCCTGCGGCGCGGTCGTAGGCGGCGTCCCCGTCCAAGGCACCGTCGTCGCGGTCGCGGATCACCGCGGTGCCGGCGAGCGTCCCGTCGAGGCGAGGGCCGAGGATGCGACCACGAGTCGTCCCGTCGGGCGTCACCCGTCCGCCCCTGGCATGGCCCGACTCGATCTTGCCGATGCCCGCGAGCAGCCACCACGGCAGCGCGCAGCGCGGGTCGTCGACCGCGATCCGGTCGGCGGCGCTGCGGTAGGCGGCCAGCACCGGCGCGGGGATGCCACGGATCGAGCCGACCGGGCCGAACGCCGTCGACGGGGCGGGCGAGAACCCCGTCAGGCCGACGACGCCGGTGAGGGAGCCTGACCCTTCATCGGGCGAGCCAGTCAGGCCCGCCCAGCCCGCGGCGACGACCTGAGCCGTTGCCGGCCGGGCAGGCGAGGCCGTGTCGCCCTGTCTCGCAGGGAATCCGGGCTGCTCGGCGCTGGCAGTGAGTCCGGTGGCGAGCACCGCTGCGGCGGCGGCAGCGCCCAGGGCGCGGAGGTGGCGGGTGGGCACACGGAAGGGGATGCGAGGAAGGCGGGGCCGCAGTCGCAGCACGCGTGCAGCCTGTGTCGTTGGCTGGGGTTGCGCCCCCTGTGACGAGGTGCCGTTGCCGCTGGTCGGTGACTGCACGCGTCCAACCTCTGACGGTTCTCCGCCGGGCGCAACCCTTTGAGCCTGAACAGGGCCGTTCGGGTCTGCTCAGCCCGTAATTTGCTCGCCGGACGGGGCGAGGCGACGTCCAGCGAGTCAGTGGCGGAGGCAGGTGACGTCGCGGTCCGCCGGACGGTGGCCGGTGAGGTGCTTCATCGCGTCCTTGAAGTCCTCGCACCGCTCCCGGTCCTCGGTGGCGCTGGGCGCGTACCCGATCAGCGTGGAGATCCGGCCCATGTCCATGCGGTCGGCCGGGCCGTTCGCGTGACGGTTGTTGTACCAGTACCAGCGCGCGATCTTCGAGCTCCAGGCCAGCCTGCGTGCCTTGTCCGGCGCGGCAACGAAGTTCTCGTCGAAGAAGTCGCCGGCATCGTCGTAGTTGAAGTCGCCGGTCAGCTGGATGAAGCCGCGACCGCGGTAGGGCGAGGTGCCGGGCTGCAGGGCGTTGTACCGCACACCCGACTCGTTCAGCACCGTGGCCAGGAAGGCCGACGCACGACGCGCGTTGTTGATCTTGCCGACCCGCATCTGGTTGTTCAGGCTGTCCAGGCCACGCACCACCGTGGCCCGGTCGCCGACCCCGTGGCTGAACATCTGGTTCAGGTCCCGGTAGGTGATGTCGGGCCGGACAACGCGCTCGCAGCTGGCGTCTACCGTGTCGGCCCAGTCGGCGATGGCCAGGTCGTCACCGCCCTCGCCGCACGTGACGTCGCCCTCGATGCCGTCCTGGCTGTTCAGCACGTCGTTGCCGGCCGTGCCGTGGAGGGTGTTGTTCGTATCGGTGCCGGTCGAGGTCTCGGCCGTGGCCGTGGTGCCGGTCAGCGTGGTGATCGCGATGACGGTGCCGAGCACCGCTGCCCCGACTCGCATCCGTCCGGGGCGAATCCTGTTGTGCTTCATGATCTCTTCCTCTCAGCTTCCAGTCAGCGTCCGTCGTTTCACAGCGCGCCCCTACTTCACGAGGCGCACTGCACGTTCGCGAGGCTCGCGAGCCTCGTTAACGGTGCGTTGGCCTCGTTAACGAGGCTGGCGATCAGGGGCTGTCCGCCGTACGGGCCGCCGTTCCCCGTGACCCAACCTGCCGAAGCCGGCTGCGCACCCGCTTCGAGCCGGGACCACCCGGCGGTGCGGGATCGCAGCGGAATCGCAGCGGCGCCCGGCACGGTGCTCGCAACGGGCCATCACGGAGCGCCCGCAGCCAGAACAGGGGTTGGCACATGAGGAGACACGCGTTCGGGCTCGCAGCAGGGGCCCTGTCCTTCGCACTCGCGTTGACCGGGTTGGCTCCGGCCGTCGCTGCCTCCGACACTGCCGAGGAGCAGGTCGAGATCAGCTCCTTGCGCCAGCGGACCGTCGACCGGGCCCGGGAAGCGCTGACCAGCCCCCGCACCTACCGGCTCAGCGAGACGGGAGACAACCGTCGTAGCTCGCCGGTGGGCGGACGTCACCCCCACAACACCCTCGGCACCGGAACGTCCAACGCGAACATCAACGTGTACACCGGCTTCAGGTCCGAGGACTGGTGCGGCGACTTCGCGGCCGCGATCTGGACCGGCCACAACAAGCCGGACCCTGACCACTTCCCGCGGATCCCGCGCAACTACGCCAGCTCCCAGGCGTGGCGCACCGAGACCGGCTCCAACTACCACGACTTCTCGGCCGACCGCATGCCACGGCCAGGTGACGTCGTGGTCTGGCAGAGCGAGGAGTCGCCCTCGCACGGGCATGTGGGCGTGGTGACCGTCGTCGACACCGACGCCCGGCGGATCCACACCATCGAGGGGAACGTCGACGGGGAGGACATCGCCCGCAAGATCTTCGACTGGACGCGCGCGGGGCTGAGGCGAGGCGACCTTCGTGTCACCGGCTTCACTTCGCGCGAGTGAGATCGCCTCTCCCCCAACGGACCAGTCCTGGCTGAACCATCCCAGCACCGCATCCCAGCACGATGAACTCGGAGGAACACCATGCTCAGCACGAGGAATCGACTCGTCACCGTCGCCACGGTGGCGCTCGCCCTGGCCGCCGCCGCACTCCCCGCTGCGGCTACGGCGGCCAGCGCCGATCCCGGTAGCGCCCAGACAGCCGAGAAGGCCGTCGCCCTGCCCACGGTCGACATGGAGCGGGTGCTCATCGCCGCCCAGCTCGACCCCTACCGCACGGACGACGTGACGACTCCGGGCGCGAAGGCGTCCGTCCTACGCGTCGAGAGGGCCTTGCGTGCCGAGGCGGGCCTGGCCCCAGCAAGCGTCGACGGCTACTTCGGCACCGCCACCCTTGACGCCTGGCACCGGTGGGAGCTCAAGGTGCACCCCGCGAGCGACCGCAGCCCGGCCGTCATGAACTCGTTCCCCGGCTTCAGCGAGCTGCGCGATCTGGGGCGTGGCCGCTTCACCCTCGAGCGCGTCGTGGAGTCGGGCGGCTGGACCACCGAGGACGGCGAGAAGGTCGACGGGCGCACCAAGGCGATGTTCCACAAGGCCGAGGACCTCAGCGGCAACATGCGCATCACCCAGGGCTGGGGTGACGCGCCGGCCTCCGACGGGACCCACCTCGGCGGAGGGGTCATCGACATCAGCGTCAGGCAGGCCGACGGCAGCGGTGACCTGACGCAGGCGCAGATCGATGCGCGAGTCGGCGCGCTGCGTACCGTCGGCTTCGCCGCATGGTTCCGCGACTGGGCCGGGAACCGGCACATTCATGCCGTCGCGATCAGCGACCCCTTCCTGCCGGTTCGCGTGAACCGGGTCTACTGCCAGACCTTCGAGTTCAAGTTCTTCGACGACGGCCTCGGCGGTTGCACCGGGCGTCCCAGCGACGCGAACAGCCGCAACCTCACCACGTGGGAGGAGTACAAGAGAGCTCATTGACCCTCGTGCGACGTGGCTCCGATCGCTTCGAAACGCTCGTCGGTGCGGCTGTGCTCCAGCCGCCCGACGAGCGCGTCGAGCTCCGAAAGGTCCTGCACCCCAGCGGTGATGAGACACCCACGCTCCCGGACGAGGACCGTCCGCGCCTCGTCCACCCTGTTCTGCCGCTGCAGCACCAGACCGATGTCGCGCAGCGTGGCGGCCAGGCTGAGCGGGCGGCCCAGACGCTCGAACCCCTCGGCGCTGGACCACAACGCTCGCTCAGCGTCCGCCAGCCGTCCCAGGCCGGCCTGCGCGCGGCCGAGCGTGCGCTGGGCGCGGTGCAGCATGAACTCGTCGCGACGCTGCCCCGCCCGGTCCACCGCCTCGGCGGCGTCGGGCAGCGCGGCGACGGGGTCGCCCATGTAGACCAGGAGGTCGGCCCGGGTGTCGAGGGCCGCGGTGTGCCCGTTCTGGTCGCCCAGCCGGTCGAACCACAGCATGGCCGAGTCCGCGAGCGGGAGGCCCTCGCGGTACTCGCCGAGACGGCGATGCACCCGTGCGAGGGCGTACTGCGTCGTCGCCAGTCCCGACCAGTCCTGGGTGGTCTCGAATCCGGTCAGGGCCCGGCGCAGGTGTTCCCGTGCCGTCAGGAGCCGGTCGTAGTCGTCGTGCAGGCTGCCCCAGGCGAGCTCGATGTAGGCCCGAGTGGTGGTCGGCACGTCCGGGCCGGCGGACCGGCTGGCCCAGTCGAGAGCCTCCTCGGCCTCCGCGCCCTCGCCGGTCGCCCGGTGCGCGCGGCCGAGCACCACGGCCGCGGCGAGTGCCCCGGGGGTGTCGCCGTCCAGCACCATCGCTCGGCGGGCCCGCCGCGCGAGCGGGATGGCATCGACCGAGTCGGCGGACTCGTGCCGCAACAGGGCTTCGGCGAGGTCCAGGTAGGCGCGGCCGCGCTCCCCGTCGCGACCAGCGGTCGTGAGGGCCGCGCGCACGTCGGCGGTGATCGAGCACCACAGAGTCGGCTCGATGGCTCCGCGAGCGTAGTTGCCTGCCAGGGCGAGCAGGCGCCACGCGGTGGAGGGGTGCGCGCGCGCCGCTGCTCGCGCACAGATCTGGAGGTCGTCGTGCTCGGTGCGAAAGAACCGCAGGGCCTCGTCGGGAGTCGGCCCGGCCCCATCGGTTTCTGGGGGCCGCTCCCCGTGCTCGTCGGGCGGGAGGGGCAGCAGCAGCGCGGGGAAGGCGGCCGCGTTCTCGCGGGCCAGCTGGAGGAACCGGCCGGCGACGGCTGCGACCGTGGTTCCGGCCGCGAACGACGAGCGGTCGGACGTGGCGGCCGAGCGGCGGGCGTGCAGCCGGACCAGGTCGTGCAGCTGGTACTGCGCCTGCCAGCCGTCATGCAGCACCGGGTCGACGAAGCCGGCGTCGACCAGCTGGTCCAGGGCCCGCTCGCCGGCGGACTCGCTCCCCGCGAGCGCCGCGAAGACCCAGCGGCTGACCCGTGGGAACGGCAGGGCGGCGAGGTCCTGCAGCACGACCCGGGTGCTCTCGGGCAGCGGGGCCTCTGCCAGGCCGAGGCCGGCCTCGAGGATCCGCTCGCCGTCCCGTGCGTCGCTCTGGTCGGTGAGCTCGTCGGCCAGGCCGAGTGCCGCGCTGCCGAGCGGGACGTCGGGCCGACGGGCGAGGCGCTGCCCGATCAAGCGCAGCAGCAGCGGCAGGCCGCCGCACGTCCGGGCGAGGGCTCCCATCTCCTCGGTGCTCGCGTCGACCCGGTCGGTGCCGACGATGGAGGCAAGGAGGGCGACCGCGTCGTCGGCCCCGAGACTGGTCAGGCGCACGTGCAGCGTGGGCTCGGCCGCCGTCAGCGGACGTCGGCTGGTCATGATCGCCATCGAGGTCGGACGTGCGGGCAGCAGGTCGCTGACATCGAAGCCGTCGGGCACGTCGTCGAGAACGATCAGCGCACGTCGCTCGTCGAGCACCGAGCGGAACAGCGCGGCGCGCGCGTCGCGGGAGGCGGGGATGCCCGCCGGTCCCACGCCCAGCAGGCCGAGGAACAGCTCCAGCACGCTTCCTGCCCCGGCGCGCCCGGTCTCGCTGTTCATCGCCAGGTAGAGACTGCCGTCGGGGAACCGGTCCCGCAGCCGGTGTGCCGCCTCGATGGCGAGCGTGCTCTTGCCGACGCCGCCCAGGCCGGTGACGCTCACCACCGCGGGCCGCGAGCCCGCCGACTCGGCGGCGGCCATGATCCCGGCGAGCTCGCGGTCGCGCCCGACGAGCTCGGCCATGGGGCGGGGCACCGTGCGTGGGTGCGGCCGGGGTCTGCGCGGTGGCTCGGAGGTCGCCTCATCGCCGTTGCTCGCGTCTGACCCTGCCTCGGCCGGCCCTTCGTCGGCGGCGCTGCCGCCGAGCGCCGGGTCGGTGGCGTACCCCCCGTCGAGCACGTGCAGCTGGGTCTGCCGGAGCCTGCTGCCCGGCTGCACGCCGAGCTCCTCGTCCAGCAGCCGGTAGGTGCGGCGGTAGACCCCCAGGGCCTCCGCCTGACGACCCCCCAGGGCGAGGATCTGCATGAGCTGCGCAGCGAACGTCTCGTGGAACGGGTTCGCCTCAACCAGGGAGGTCAGCTCGGCCACCAGTCCCCGGTGGTGGCCGGCTGCGAGGTCCGCATCGACCCGCTCGCCCAGGAGCTCGAGCTGGATCTCCTGGAGGTGTCGCCGCTGCTGCGACACGGCGGGGCTGTCGTGGCATCCGTCCAGGGGCGTGCCGCTGCCGATGGTCGTCGCCTCCTGCAGCAGCTGCCGGCGTTCCTCGGCGGTGCAACCGGTGCCGGCAAGCTTCTGTCGCAGTGACTGCCACTCGTCGAGGTCGCAGGTCACTCCCGGCGCAAGCCGGTAGCCGCTGCCGTCGGTGAGGAGCACGTCAGCGCTTCCTGCCGTCTTGCGACGGATACCGGAGACCAGCGCCTGGACGCGGTTGCGCGGGGACGACGGGAAGTGGCTGCCCCAGATCCACTCCGCGAGAGCAGAAGCCGAGACTGTGCGGCCGCGGTGGACGGCGACACCCGCCAGGAGGGAGCGTTCCGACGGCGTAAGGGGCACGGTCCGCCCGTCCAGCGCTATCTGCACGAGGCCGAGCAGGACCACACGTCCGTCGCGAGCCCCCTCCGACATATCCGGCAAAGTACCCGACCCGACCCGACGCGCAAGGGTCGGTGGGCCCAGCCGCGGTCAGCCGACCGCGGGCTCCGGCCGTCCGGGGTGCTCGCCGCCACGGGAGTCGAGGTAGCTCCGCTTCGGGACCATCACCGCCCGCTGGAAGACACAGACGAGCACGCCGTCCTGGTTGTAGCCCCGGGTCTCGACGTGCACCACGCCGCGGTCGTCCTTGCTCGCCGACTCGCGCTTGTCGAGCACCGTGGTCTCGCCGTAGAGGGTGTCGCCGTGGAAGGTGGGCGCCACGTGCTTGAGCGACTTCACCTCCAGGTTGGCGATCGCCTTGCCCGACACGTCCGGCACGCTCATGCCCAGCAGCAGCGAGTACACGTAGTTGCCGACGACGACGTTCTTGCCCTGCGGCGTGGTCGTGGCGTAGTTCGCGTCGAGGTGCAGGGGGTGGTGGTTCATCGTGAGAAGGCAGAACAGGTGGTCGTCGTACTCGGTGACGGTCTTGCCCGGCCAGTGCTTGTAGACGGCTCCGACCTCGAACTCCTCGTAGGTGCGACCGAACTGCATGGGACCTCCTGGTACCCGACTGCCTGCTGGACGCCCGCCATCCTGCCGCGTGGGGGCGGGTGGGCCTACACGGTCGGGGCGTGGGGTCGGTCACGTGGGAAGATCCCGCCATGACCGACGAGACCCAGCCGATCACCGAGCGCGGCGACAACCGCAGCCAGCGCCCGACATCTGCGGCCTTTCGCGAGTTCATCGCCTCCGGGTGGTCCCCTCGACCGGAGGCTCTGCCGTCCAAGGCTGAGGTGACGCGGTACGCGGCGGCACGGCGACAGGCCGTCGGCGCCCGCTTCCCCGGTGAGCGGCTGGTGCTGCCCGCCGGACCGCTCCAGACCCGCAGCAACGACAGCGACTACCGGTTCCGTCCGCACTCGGCCTTCGCGCACCTCACGGGCCTGGGCACCGACCGCGAGCCCGATGCGGTTCTGGTGCTGCACCCGCGAGCCGTCGACGACGGGCTTGCCTCGGACGGTGACGCCGACGGCGGCACCCACGAGGCAGTGCTCTACTTCCGCCCGCGTGCCGAGCGAGACACCGAGGAGTTCTACGCCGACGCCCGCTACGGCGAGCTGTGGGTGGGCGTCCGTCCGAGCCTGGCCGAGGTCGAGGCCGAGCTAGGTCTGCGCTGCGCTCACATCGACGAGCTGGGCGACGCCCTGCGCAAGGACGTCGGGGCTGACGGTGTTCAGGTGCGGGTCGTGCCGCGCGCCGACGGCGCGGTCGCAGAGACCGTCGCCACGGCTCGTGCCGCGTGCGGGCTGAGCGACGAGGAGTACGCCGCCGCCGACGCCGCGCTGGCCGAGGCCCTGTCGGAGCTGCGGCTGGTCAAGGACGAGTGGGAGATCGAGCAGATGCGGCGCGCCGTTGACGCCACCGTGCGCGGCTTCGCCGAGATCGTCGTCGCCCTGCCGGAAGCCGTCGACCACGAGCGTGGGGAGCGGGTGGTGGAGACGGTGTTCGGGTCAACCGCACGCCGGGAGGGCAACGGGACCGGATACGACACCATCGCCGCCGCCGGCCCGCACGCCTGCACGTTGCACTGGATCCGCAACGACGGCCAGGTGCACGACGGCGAGCTCATCCTGGTCGACGCCGGGGTGGAGGTGGACTCGCTCTACACCGCCGACGTGACGCGCACCCTGCCGGTCAACGGCACGTTCACCGACGACCAGCGCCGCGTGTACGAGGCTGTCCGCGAAGCGTCCGACGCCGCGTTCGCGGTCGCGCGGCCCGGCTCGAAGTTCCGTGACCTGCACGACGCCGCGATGGTCGTGATCGCGCGCCGGCTGGCCGAGTGGGGCCTGCTGCCGGTCAGTGCCGAGGAGTCGCTCGACACCGAGAAGGGCGGCTACCACCGCCGCTGGATGGTGCACGGCACGTCCCACCACCTCGGTCTCGACGTGCACGACTGCGCGCAGGCGCGGCGCGAGATGTACCTGGACGCGGTGCTCGAGCCCGGCATGGTGTTCACCATCGAGCCGGGCCTGTACTTCAAGGAGGACGACGAGGCCGTGCCCGCCGAGCTGCGCGGCATCGGCGTGCGGATCGAGGACGACGTGGTGGTCACGCCGGACGGTGCCGAGAACCTGTCGGCGGGCCTGCCCCGTGCCTCACGCGACGTGGAGGCGTGGATGGCGTCGTTGCGTGCCAAGTCCCTGTCGGGTGCGCCTGCGTCCGGGGGACCGGAGCAGTGACCACGACCCCGCTCATCGACGAGCGCGAGCACATGAAGAAGCGAAACACGATGATCGCCATGGCCTTTGCGGCAGTGGTGTGCATCGTCGCGGTCGTGCTGGCCGCGAACTCGCTGAGCAGCATCGGCGAGGGCAGCGAGACTCCGTTCGGTGAGCTCGGTAGCGCACCGGGCGCAGGGGCCACGCCGCCGCCATCCGGCTCCGGGTCGCCGACCGCACCAGCAGAGCCCGCACCCCTGACCGCGTTCTCGTCCCCGTCCGGAAACATCGGTTGTGTGATCAGCACCGAGGTGGCCCGGTGCGACATCGCCGAGCGCGACTGGGAGCCGGGCGCGCCGCCGGCGACGTGCAAGAAGACCTGGGGCCAGGGCACTGCGGTCGGCGCCAAGGAGGCCGCGATCACGTGCACGCGCGGGTCGGTGCTCGGTTCGAAGACGGTGCTCGGATACGGCCGCAGCGTCACCGAGGGCACCTTCACCTGCGCATCGAGCGAGGCCGGTATGCGCTGCGAGAACACCGCGACAGGCCGTGGCTTCTCGATCTCCCGCAAGACCTACACCTTCTTCTGAGTTGCTCCCCCCACCCACACTCCCCCCGTGGCTCGCTCTCCCTGCCCACACATCAGGACGCGTTCTGTGTAGGTGGGACGAGCACCCCACAGCCCGCGCGTGGGGTGGATGAGCAAGGGTGGGCGCATGATCACCGACGTTCCCGGAGTGCAGGTCGGACACGCGTCGCGCGTCGGCGACGGCTGGGCCACCGGGGTCACGGTGGTGCTGCCTCCACCGGGCACGGTGGGTGCGGTGGCGGTGCGCGGTGGCGGGCCTGCCACGCACGAGACCGATGCCCTGGCCCCGGGCACGCTCGTCGACACGGTTGACGCGGTGGTGCTGACGGGTGGGAGCGCGTACGGGCTGGTCAGTGCTCACGGCGTGCAGCGCTGGTGCGAGGAACAGGGTCGCGGCTTCGCCGTCGCACCCGGGCTGGTGGTGCCGATCGTGCCGGCCGCCGCCCTCTTCGACCTGGGACGAGGGGGCGACCCGCGTGCGCGGCCCGATGCCGAGATGGGTTATGCCGCAGCGGTTTCGGCCAGTAACGAGCCGCCCCAGCTCGGGTCGGTCGGGGCAGCCACGGGCGCTGTCTTGGACGCGGGGCGCACCAAGGGCGGCGTGGGCAGCGCCAGCGTCCGGCTACCAGGCGGCGTCGTCGTCGGCGCCCTGGCCGTGGTGAACGCCGCGGGAGCCCTCCGGGGCGACCAGGCTGGGCCCCCGGCGACCGGCGCTACGACAGACGTTTCCCCGATGAACACCACGCTCGTCGTCGTCGCCACGAACGCCCGGCTCGACGTGACGGCAGCGACACGGATGGCCGACGTGGGCCATGACGGTCTCGCTCGCGCGATCGACCCCGTCCACACGCTCGTCGACGGCGACGTCGTCTTCGTCCTCGCGACCGGCGAGATCGACTCAGCCGCAGCGATTCCGGAGGCAGAGGAGGCGCGATGGCCTGGCGCAGCCGCTCTGCAGGGTCTGGTCGCGGTGCAGGCCGCTGCTGCCTCGGCGGTCGAGCTCGCGGTGCGCGACGGCGTGCGCCGCGCCACGGCCGTGCCCGGAGTCGAGGCTCAGCCCGTCAGGCCGGGTTCTTAGGCTCATCGGATCGCTGCTCCTGCTCGCGCGACGCCTCCTCGGCAGCCGCGTCCTTCAGCCGCTGAGCCTTCTGCCGGGCGATCATCTCGCTGTACGTGGGCCCTCCGGGCTCGGCACCCGTGTCCTGCTGGACGTCGCCGAGTGTCTTCACGGTGTCGACCGGTTGCGGCTGTGTCACCCGCACCACGCCGCTGCCGCCGAGTCCCGAGAGCACGCGCGTCGCCTCGACGGCGTGCCCGTCGGCGCACCACACCGCGTACTCGCCGGCGACGATCTGGCTGGTCGACGTGAAGTCACGGCGGCCGCCGGTCGCCGCGAACGAGATGACGCCGAAGATGATCCCGAAGCCCGCGCCGATCAGGACGCCGAACAACAGCGTCGAGCCGAACTGCTCCGACTCGGCGAACAACCCGAGCAGCAGCCCCACGAAGCCGCCGAAGTACGCGCCGGAGAACAGTCCCGCGACGGCCACCCGGCCGTACGTCAACCGTCCGGTCACCCGCTCGACCATCTTCAGGTCGGTGCCGACGATCGACACGTGCTGCACCGGAAACTTCTCGTCGGAGAGGAAGTCGACCGCGCGCTGCGCCTCGAGATAATCGCGGTACGAAGCGATCGGGCGACCCGGCGGCGGCGCAGGGGCGCGACCCCTGCGGCTGCCGGTGGGGCTCAGGTTCGACATGTCGGCATCGTCCCATGGGCGCCTGGACGAGACCTGGGCGGCACCTGGACGTCCGCCCGAATCACTGCGCGCGTCATCCCTTGAGCTTGTACTCCTCGAGCAGGCGGCGCCCGATGATCATCCGCTGGATGTCGGCGGTGCCTTCTCCGATCAGCAGCATCGGGGCCTCGCGATAGAGGCGCTCGATCTCGTACTCCTTCGAGTAGCCGTAGCCGCCGTGGATGCGGAACGCGTCCTCCACGACCTCCTTGCAGTACTCCGACGCCAGGTACTTGGCCATGCCCGCCTCGAGGTCGTTGCGCTCGCCGGCGTCCTTCTTGCGGGCGGCCATCACCATCATCTGGTGCGCCGCCTCGACCTTGGTGGCCATCTCCGCGATCCGGAACAGCACCGCCTGGTGCTCGGCGATCTTCTTGCCGAACGTCTCTCGCTGCTGCGCGTACGCCGTCCCGAGCTCGAACGCCCGCATGGCCACGCCGCACGCGCGTGCCGCCACGTTGACGCGGCCCACCTCGACGCCGTCCATCATCTGGTAGAAACCGCGCCCCGGGCCGTCGCCGAGCAGCTGGTCGTCGGTCGTGGTGTAGCCGTCGAGGATGAGCTCGGTGGTGTCGACTCCCTTGTAGCCCATCTTCTCGATCTTCCCCGGAACGGTGAGACCCGGTGCGGTCTCACCGAAACCGGGCTCCTTCTCCACCAGGAACGTCGACATGTTCTTGTAGACCGAGTCGGCTCCGGTGTCGGTGCGCACCAGCACCGCGACGAGCGTGGACGAGCCGCCGTTGGTGAGCCACATCTTCTGGCCGTTGACCGTCCACGTGCCGTCGTCCGCCCGAACCGCCTTGGTCTTGATGCCGGAAACGTCCGAGCCACAGCCCGGCTCGCTCATCGAGAAGGCGCCCCGCACCTCGCCCGTGGCCATCCGCGGCAGGTACCGCTGCTTCTGCTCGTCGGTGCCGTGCTGCAGCAGCATGTACGCCACGATGAAGTGGGTGTTGATGATCCCGCTGACGCTCATCCAGCCCCGGGCGAGCTCCTCGACGCACAGCGCGTAGGTCAGCAGCGACTCGCCGAGACCGCCGTACTCCTCGGGGATCATCAGGCCGAAGATCCCCATCTCCTTCATGCCTTCGACGATCTCGGACGGGTACTCGTCGGCGTGCTCGAGCGCCTGTGCGCTGGGGATGATCTGCTCGTCGACGTACTGGCGCACCAACTTCAGCAGCTCGCGCTGGTCGTCGGTCAGTCCCTCGGTGTGCTGCAGGCGTCCCATACCGACGAGTATGTCGAGCCACGCCTCGATCAGGCAGTTTCCCGGGCTGTGAGCCTGCCCACGGCAGACTCGTGCTCATGCTCTCGCGCCGTTCTCTGCTGACGGGGCTGGCGGGATCCGCAGCCCTCTCCCTCGCCGGCTGCGAGGCGATCCCTGGCGACGAGTCGGTTGACGTCGAGAGCGGCACGTTCCGGTCGGCGGCACGCGGAGGTCGCGACGTCGGTTGGACGCTGGCGCGTTTCAACGGGCCCGGCGCCACGGGTCCGTCGCCCTTGGTGCTCTCGTTGCACGGTCGGGATGACGACCACTCCACCGCCGTCGAGCACGTCGGCGCCGTCGAGGCGCTCGGAGCGCTGCGGGAGGGAGGTGGCCCGCCGCTCGCCCTGCTCAGCGTCGACGGCGGAGAGACGTACTGGCATCCACGACGTGCCACCGCGGGCCAGGCGGACGACGAACCCTGTGGCGATGATCACGGACGAGCTGCTGCCCATGGTCGCCGACCGCGATGTCGCCGTGGATCGCCTTGCGCTGCACGGCTGGTCGATGGGTGGGTACGGCGCACCGCTCCTCGCCACCGAGCTCGGCGCCGACCGTGTCGCCGCGGTGTCGGCGGCCAGCCCGGCACTGTGGCAGCAGCCCGGCGACAGCGCGGCCGGCGCGTTCGACGACCGTGACGACTTCGTGGCGCACGACGTCTTCGCCCGCCGTGACGTGCTCTCGCGCATCCCGCTTCGCATCGACTGCGGTGACGATGACCCCTTCAGCGCCGCAACGAAAGCCTTCGTCGACGGTCTGGACCCGGCCCCCTCAGGCGTGCCGGGCGCCGGTGACCACTCGCTTGACTACTCGAAATCCATGCTGCCCGACGAGCTGGCCCTTCCTGGGCGAGGATCTCGCCTGACGGTTAGCGTCTAGCGATGGACGACGAGCAGCTGACGGCAAGCCTCCTGGGTCTCGAGCGCCAGGGCTGGGACTCGCTCTGCGACAGCACCGGTGCCGACTTCTACGGACGTGTGATGACGGACGACGGCGTCATGGTCCTCGCCAACGGCGCCGTGATGGATCGCTCCGGGGTGGTGGAGGCGCTGAGCCAGGCGCCACCCTGGCGCACCTTCGAGATCGACGACGTGCGGGTGGTGCGCCTCGGCTCGGACGCCGCGGCGCTCGTGTACCTCGGCACCGCCGACCGCGACGACGAGCAGCCGGCGTTCGTCGGTGCGATGTCGAGCGTCTACGTGCGGCAGGGGGACGCGTGGCGTCTGGCCCTCTACCAGCAGACTGAGGTTCCGTCCGACCAGGTGTGACCCTCGGGTCCGGTTGCTCACAGCACCCAGACAGCACTTCCCTGCGGCATCAGGTCACGTGACCACACCATGTCCATCGCGGCGATGCTGACGCGGGCGCAGCCGTGCGATGCCGGGAACGCGGGAACGCTGGCGTACCCGTGCACGGCGATGCCGTCCGGGTGGAAGTAGCGGGGGCGGTACAACCGTCCGAGATCGCCATCGCGCCAACCGTTGTGGGACCAGGCGACGGAGAAGTGACCCTCGGGGGTGTCGGCCAGCATGGCTCGACCGTCGTGCGTGTACTTCTCGAAGGTTCCGGTCGAGGTGTGCAGTGCGAGCGTGACCTTGCCGTCCTGCACGAAGCTCATGACACCTGCAGCCCGGTCGATCTCGGTCACCGTGCCTGACGTGCTGCGTGCTGTCGGACGCGTTCCCGCGTGGAGGGCGGCGCGCGTCTGAGGACCGACCCGGCCGTCGCGGTGGATGTCGGCGACGCCCTGCAGCGCGTAGACGGCCTGGGTCGTGAGCGAGCCGTACGTGCCGTCAGGGGTGCCGAGCCAGTAGCCGAGGTCGGTCAGCCGCTGCTGCAGCGCGAGCACCGCCGGGCCGGAGTTGCCGGGCCGCAGCGTGGTGGCGGTCGGCGGCGGACTGGTGGGCGGCGGCGTCGTGGGAGGGGCGCTCGTCGGCGGCGCGCTCGTGGGCGGAGCACTGGTCGGAGGCGCGCTGGTCGGAGGCGCAGTGGTCGGGGGCGGTGTGGTGCTCGAAGGCGGAGTCGTGGTCGGCGCCGAGGGGCTGGACGAGACCGTCGACCCAGGGTCCTCGCCCGGGGTGTCCGCGCAGGCGCCCAGCGAGAGCAGGGCGAGCACCAGCCCCATCGAGGCCAGTGCCCTGCCCTGCCGACCCTCCGACCGTCGGTACGACATCTGCTGCTGCCGGTTGCCGTGAAGTCCTGTCACACACTGAGGACTCCTGACGCGTGCCCGAGGTTGCGTGGGGTAGGTCACGGTTGTGCCTCGCTGCGCTACCGCTCGTCGACGACCACCCCGGTCTGGGCTGTGGCGTCTCGCGTCAATGCCATCGCCGCGCCGATCTCAGGGAACGACGCCGCGTCCTCGAACGCGGCCACCATCTGTTCGGGGCGGTCCCAGCGCCAGGCGTCGGTGTAGCTGCCGTCATCGAGACGGGTCAACCGAGCCTCAGCAAGGCCAGGGTGAGCCGCACGGATGGCGCTGACCAGCGTCGCCCGACGGGCCAGCAGCTCCTCCGTGTCGGCGCTGTCGACCTGGTAGTGGTGGATCCTGACGACTGCCATGGCCGCTCAGCCCCAGTCCTGGCCCGCGGGCTGCCGTGTGGTCGCGTTGAGTCGGTTGAAGAAGTTGGTGGTCGCGATCCACAGGACCAGCGCGGCAAGTCCTTTCTCGCCGTAGTGCTTTGCCGCCTCGTCCCATACGTCGTCGGGCACCGGGTCCGCACGGTCGGCCAGGCGGGTCACGGACTCACTCAGTGCCAGGGCGGCGCGCTCGGCCTCGGTGTAGTAGGGCGTCTCGCGCCAGGCGGCCACCGAGAACAACCGCTGGTCGGTCTCGCCGGCCTTCTTGGCCCCGCGTGCGCCGGAGTCGACACACGCGCTGCAGCCGTTGATCTGACTGCTGCGCAGGTGCACGAGCTCGAGCGTCGCCGCTGGGACATCCGTGCTGTGCGTCGCCTTGTACAGCGACTGGATCGCCTTCATGGCGTCGGGCAGGACTGCCGCGGGGTTCGCCATCCGGGTCTGCATGATCGTCCTCCTGTAGTGGATCTGGTTGCCGCCTGGGGAGTTTCGACGGCCGAGTTCAGCGTCGTGTCCAGCCCCGAGTCGGAACAACGGCAGATCCAGCAAGGGTCGATAAGGTCCTGGTTATCGATCGACCGAGGGGGTGCGTGTGGAGTTCCGCGACATCGAGATCTTCCTGACGCTGGCTGACGAGCTGCACTTCGGTCGTACCGCCGAGCGACTGCACGTGTCGCAGGCCCGGGTCAGCCAGTCGATCGCCAAGCAGGAGCGCCACATCGGGGCCGCGCTGTTCGAACGGACCAGTCGGCAGGTCACTCTCACTCCGATCGGCCTCCAGCTGCGCGAGGACCTCGAGGCCGGCTACCAGCGCATCCAGGACGGCACGGACGCGGCCAAGGCTGCCGCTCGCGGCGTCGGAGGCAGCCTCACCATCGGCACGATGGGTGCCCTGGCCCACGAGATCGCAGACGTGATAGCCCTTTTCAAGACCCGGCATCCATCGTGCGACCTCCAGTTCCGGGAGGTTCGCACGAGCGATCCGTTCGGATCCCTGCGGGCGGGCGAGGTCGACATCGCGCTGCTGTGGCTGCCAGTGCGTGAACCCGACCTCACCGTGGGACCCGTCGTGCGCACCTCGCCTCTGCACCTGATGGCGGCCGAGACACACCCCATCGCGCACCGCGACACGGTGTCTCTGGAGGATCTCGGCGACTGCATCGTGACGCAGTCGGCACGGCCGATCCCTGCCTACTGGGAAGAGGCTCTCGTCCCCTTCCACACGCCCAGCGGTCGGCCAGTCCAACGCGGGCCGAAAGTCGCTACGTGGCAAGAGGTTCTGGCCGTCGTGGCCGCAGGTGATGCCGTCCTCCCGATCCAGGCCGAGGCCAGCCGCTACTACCCCTGGCCGGGCATCGTGTACATCCCCATCCTCGACGCCACTCCGTGCCAGTGGGCCCTGATCTGGCGCGGCGCGGCAGAGACGGCGCTCGTGCGGGCCTTCGCCCGGGCCGGACGTGACAGCGTGCCGGTCGCGTCGGCGGCCCTCGAACCGGAGACTCCGCGAACCGGTCCCTGACAGCCCGCAAGACGCCAAGAGTCAGTCGCTCGGTGGCTTCCAGGTCTCGCCGCGGCTCATTCCGGCCGCGCGCCCCTTGCCGGAGACGACCAGCGCCATCTTGCGTGACGCCTCGTCGATCATCTCGTCGCCCATCATCGCGGCGCCCAGCTTGCCGCCGGCCTCCGAGGTGTAGAACTCGTACGCGTCGAGGATGTTCTCGGCATGGTCGTAGTCCTCCTGGCTGGGGCTGTAGACCTCGTTCGCCGGGTCGAGCTGACCGGGGTGCAGGACCCACTTGCCGTCGAAGCCGAGCGCGGCCGAGCGGCCGGCCACCCGGCGGAACCCGTCCACGTCACGAATTTGCAGATAGGGCCCGTCGATCGCCTGTTTGTCGTTGGCGCGGGCCGCCATCAGGATCGACATCAGGATGTGGTGGTAGGCGTCGCCCACGTCGTAGCCGGGGGGCTGCTCACCGACGACGAGGCTCTTCATGTTGATCGACGCCATGAAGTCAGCCGGCCCGAAGATGATGGTCTCGACCCGGGGGCTCGCCTTCGCGATCGCGTCGACCTCGATCAGTCCACGGGCGTTCTCGATCTGCGCCTCGATGCCGATGCGGCCGACGTCCAGCCCGGTCGACTTCTCGATCTGGGTCAGCATCAGGTCGAGCGCGACGACCTGCTCGGCGGTCTGGACCTTCGGCAACATGATGCAGTCGAGGTTCGCGCCGGCGCCCTCGACCACCTCGACCACGTCCGCGTAGGTCCACTGCGTGGTCCAGTCGTTCACGCGGACCGTGCGCACCTTCTCGCCCCAGCCGCCCTCGTTCAGCGCGGCCACGATGTTGCGGCGAGCCTCCGGCTTGGCCAGCGGCGCCACGGCGTCCTCGATGTCGAGGAAGACCTGGTCGGCGCCCAGCCCCCGTGCCTTGTCGAGCATCTTGAGGCTCGAACCGGGAACGGCGAGGTTCGACCGGCGCGGACGGAGGGTGCGGGCGGTGCTGTCGGTCGTAGTGGTGGCGTCGCTCATGGGCTCAGAACCTACTGAGCCGCAGGACGACCCGTCACCGGTGCACCGGCGTGACGTTGCTCTCGGCTGCGCGCTCGTGCGCCGGCGAGCACCACGACCGCCAGGCCGGTCATCACGAGGAGCGCGCCGGGCAGCACCGCGATCGGAGGCACCTGGCCCAGCCACGCCCAGGCGACGAGGGCCGCGCCGGGCACCTCGAGCAACGTGGCCAGCGAGACCGTCGTGGGCCCGACGGTGCGCAGGGTGCGGTTGAGCACCGAGTGGCCCAGCAGCTGCGCCGAGGCGGTCAGCACGACGAGCTCGACCCACGTGTCGGTCTCGTAGCCGAGCAGTGCGGTGCCGGTGGCCAGGCAACCGACCAGCAGAAGGACAGCACACACGGGGTACGCCACGGCGGTGTACGTGCTGGTCGACACGTGGTCGCGTGCCTTCTCGCCGGCGAGCACGTACCCGGCCGCGGCCATGCCGCCCGCGATCGCCATCGCGTCACCCAGCAGCGCGTCGCGTGAGCCGCCCGCGTCGACACCGGTGATGACGACCACGCCGGCGACCGCGAGCCCGACCCCTGCGACGACGGCCCGTGGCACCGTCCGTCCGCGCAACCGGAACCACACGACGGTCCAGACCGGCGTCGTACACACGAGCGCGGTAGCGGCGGCGACCGACGTGAGCCGAAGGCTCGGCATCCACAGCGAGAAGTGCAATGCCAGCCATGCCCCGGCAATCACGCTGTGCCGCAACGCCTTCCGTCCTGCCACACCCGAGATCTCTGCTCTCGGACGGGGGCGCGCCAGCGTCCACGGGACGCCGACCGCCGACGCCATCGCCGTCCGCCAGAACGCCACGGCCAGTCCGGCCGCTGCCGTCGCGGCGCCGATCGGTGCTGCGAGCGACACCCCCAGGACGCCGACCCCGATCAGCACGAAGGTCAGCAGCGGCCCGTCGTCACCTGGCCCGGTAGGACCGTCCGTCTCGGCAGTGCTCACCAGCGCACCCTGCCACGCCCACCCCTCGATGCCTCACTGGGGGAAGTACGGGTCGGGTCCGCCGTCCTCACCGGGCAGCGGCCACGACTTCGCGCTCGGGGCGGGCTCGTCGACCGTTACCTCCACGCCGTTGAAGAGCACCGTCGCGGACGCTTCGACCGGAAGCCACCGGAACGCGTCCACCAGAGGAAGGAAGGGTTCGGTTCCATCGACCGTGATCGCCTCGCTCATACCCATCGGGTTCCAGATGGCAACGACATGACGGCCATCCGGCAGGTCGACTCGCCACGCAAGCTGCCCGTCGTCCTCCGCACCCGCAGGGATGGTCGACGAGTAGGCGCCCATGACGCCCCCCGAGGCGTCGTGCAGGGTCCACCTGAGCAGCGACCCCCCTCCCTGCATCACGGTGACCAGCGTCGACGTGCTTCCCTCGCCCATCGCGGGATCGGCGCCGCCCGAAGTCGCTGACAGCAGGCGCACGTCGTCGGCGTCCACCGGGCCGACTCCCTCCAACGCAACGGTCACGTCGTCCGCAATGACATCGGTCGGCACGGGCACGCCCGGGTCGGCCTCGCCCGCTGACGTGCGCTCTTCCATCTCCCGCTCGGCGACCTGCCTCGCCGCGTCCTCGACAGCCAGGCGGTCGGCGGACGGAGAGCCCGAGGCCGGCCACGCGACCATGTCTTCCGCTACCGGCGCCCCCTCCGGGAACCCAGGGGCACTGACGACACGCAGCACTGCGAGTCCACCACCGCGGCCGTCGCCGCCCTGGCCGAGCGAGACATCCACCTCGCCGTCGGGCGACACCTCGGCGTCGAACCACTCGCGCGACACGGCCCCATCTGCGTCGATGACCGCCCGCGGTGAGACCTCGACCCGAGCGCCCTCTGGCACGAGGCCGAACAAACGTGACTCGCTCTCGGCGACGTAGGCGACCGTGACCACGGGGGCGACGGACTCGTCGACCACCTGCACCTGCGCGGGCTCGAGGCCCCTCCCGGCCGTTCCGGTCGTGCCCGTCAGCTCGACCTTCACCGTGGCCGGGGCGCCCGCGAGCTCTGCCCTCAGCACAGCGACGACCACCCGGTGGTTCCCCAGGTCGTCGGCGTACGCAAGGTGGACGTCCGCGGCGTCGAGCGGGGGCAGGATCGAACCGCCCTGCACCTCGCTGCCGCTGAGGAGTTCGGCGATCTGTGTCTGCAGGTCCCCGGCCGTTCTGGGGTCGGCGGCCAGGTCGCCGCGTGCGACGTCGTCACCAAGGGCCCAGCGGTCGCCGCGGTCGGCCACGTTCGAGTCGGTTCCCGTGCCTTCCCACGGCAGCGCGACCGCGAGAGCGCCGACGCCCATCGCCACTGCCAAGCCGGCACAGACCACCACGGCGCGCTGTCGCCGGCGTCGCCGCGCCACGGCGCGCCGCACCAGTGGCCAGGGGTCACCGGCACCGAGGGATGACGACGTGTGCTCGATGGGGCGCGCGCTCAGCGTCTCGTGGAGCAGCCGGGCTGTCGGGTCGAGCAGGGCCGTCTCGCCGCGGCCGTCAGAAAGGGCTGCTGGGTCAGACATCGGTGCCTCCGCGGTGCGGGCGGGTCGCGTCGGGAGCGGACGGCTCGAGGGCGAGGTCGTGTCGGTCGAGGCGTTCACGCAGACGAGCCAGGCCGCGACTGGCCTGGCTCTTCACAGCGCCGACGCTGCATCCCAGCGCGGCGGCGGTGTCGGCTTCGCTGAGATCCTCGACGAAGCGCAGCACGAGGATCGAGCGCGTTCTGGGCGGCAGCGTAGCCAGCGCACGCCAGACCGCGTCCTGCACGACCACGGCCGTGGCGGGGTCGGCGACCGGAGGTGGACCGGTGTCGCCTGCCGTGAGCTCGGCGTGCCTCTTCATCCGCCGCCAGCGGCTGTTGACGAGGTTCACGATCACCCGCCGGGCATAGACCTCGGGTACGTCGCGACGCTCGATGCGCGACCAGTGCTGCACGACCTTGGCGAGAGCCGTCTGCACCAGGTCCTCGGCCTCGTGGACGTCACCGCACAGCAGGTACGCGGTGCGGTGCAGCCTCGGCCAGGAGGCGCGGACGAAGTCCGCCACCTCTGCGTCCCCCGTCCGCCCGCGCCCCGTCACGACCCCCATGCTCTCGTGCGCTGCGACGTCCGCCCCCACGGCTCGGGCCGGCCGCGCGGGGCGAGCCGGCGCATCGGTACTCACACCAGTCAAGAGGGACGGGGGACGCCAAAGGTTGAGTCGCCCACCCCACCGTTGTGTCAGACCGTGCACCCGCGCGCAGGGGTGGACGATCTCACAGGTCGTGGGAGGGTGTCGGCGTGACGACGGAGCCCGAGGCCACGCCGACAAACCCGGCACACGCCGCCCCCGCACCCGCGCCCGCTCCGCCCAGCCCCGAGGCCGTCGTGGCGGCCGCGGCAGGCAAGGCCGGCCTGGTCTGGGTCAGCGCCGGGGGCCGTCCCGCCCAGTCGCTCTGGCACGAGTGGCACGAGGGCGCCGTCGCGGTCGTCGTCGGGGGACGCGAGCAGCCCGACCCGGTGGGCGAGGCGACGGTCGTTCAGCTGCTCGTTCCGAGCAAGGACACGCGCGCCCACCTCGTCGAGACCGAGGCAGCCGTCGACCAGGTGCGGCCGGACGACGAGCGCTGGGCCGCCACGACCGCAGCGCTGAGCGCCAGCCGCCTCAACGCCACCGACGCGCCGAGCCAGCTCGACTCCTGGGCTCGGGAGTCGAGGGTGCTGCGCCTGGTACCGAAGGGTGACGCCACGATCGGTGCGGAGTCGTCAGCCCCGATGGGTCAGGTCAGCGTCGACATCGAGGACGTCAGGCCACGGGGATGGCGACGACTCCGGTCGAGACTGCTACCACGTCGCCGCTCACGCGGGTGACGACCGCCCGCCCATCGGCCGCGTCCACCCCGACGCGCAGCGTGGACGGGCGACCCAGCTCGGTGCCCTGCGACACCGTGAACGACGACGTGCCGTCGCCCGGCAGCAGGCCGGAGGCGACGGCGTGCACGGCCAGACCGAGTGCCGCCGAGCCGGTCGCCGGGTCCTCCACGACACCGAGGCTGGCCCCGAACAGGCGCGCGAGCGCCGGCTCACCCTGAGCCGATCCCTCGGGCGGCCAGCCCACGATGTACAGGGCCGGCACGTCGAACGTCGACAGGTCCGGCGGACGTGCCCGCGACACGGCCTCGGGCCGCACGTACAGGTAGGCGAACTCGTTGCCCGTTCCGGCCGAGCCGCACGGCAGGCCCACCAGGTCTTCCGTCCCGAGCCCGACCGCCGCCGCCAGGGCCTCGGCGTCGAGGCCGGTGCCGTCGCCGGAGGGCCCGAGCGTCGGGGCGCCACCCGTCAGGGTGACCGGTCCCCCGTCCTCACCGATCGTGAGCGGTAGGTCACCTGCTCCGCAGGCCTGCACGACGGTGCCGGGTCGCAGCCAGCCACGCCGTGCCAGCGTCCACGCCGTGCCCACGCTGGGGTGGCCCGCGAACGGCAGCTCGACGGCCGGGGTGAAGATGCGCAGCCGGTAGTCGACCCCGCGTGCAGCCTCGTCGGCGTCGGGACGCATCGGGAACGCCGTCTCGGAGAGGTGGAACTCGCGCGCCAGCGCCTGCATCTGGCCGGTCGCCAGCTCCTCGGCGCCGTACACGACGGCGAGTGGGTTGCCGGTGAAGGCGGTGTCCGTGAAGACGTCCACCACCTCGAACTCGAGGAGGCCGGGACCTGGATCGCTCATCGGCCCAACCTAACGTCCCGCGTCGGGCGAGGATGGGCAAGTAGCCTGAACTCTCGTGAGCGAGCGGAGCGAGCGAACCAAAAAGCCCTGCGCGGGGCTCGCGGCGAGGTACGAGCCGTGAGCAATCCCCCGAGCAGGGTCTTCGTGGCGCGGCTGGTCGGGCTGCCCGTGTTCGACCCGCTCGGCGACCAGGTCGGCAAGGTGCGCGACATCGTCGCGGTGTTCCGGGGCGAGCGCAGGCCGCGGGCCGTGGGCCTGGTGGTCGAGGTGTCGGCCCGCAAGCGGGTCTTCGTGCCGATGACGCGGGTCACGGCGATGGACGCCGGCCACGTGATCACGACCGGTCTGGTGAACCTGCGGCGCTTCGAGAAGCGCGCGATCGAGACGCTGATGATCGCCGAGGTGCTCGAGCGGACCGTGACCCTGCGCGACGGGTCGGGGCAGGCCGTCGTCGAGGACGCGGCGATCGAGCAGCAGCGCAACCGCGACTGGGAGCTCACCAAGGTGTTCGTGCGGCGTGGTACCGGCGCCCGCGGGCTGTCGGGACGGCTTCGTCGCCGAGGCGAGACGCTGTTGCTCGGTGTCGACCAGGTCGAGGGGCTCGCCGAGCACGCCAGTGCGCAGTCGGCGAGCCTGCTCGCGGCCCAGTTCTCCGAGATGAAGGCCGCCGACATCGCCGACCTGCTGCACGACATGACAGGCAAGCGGCGCCAGGAGCTGGCCGCCGAGCTCGACGACGAGCGGCTGGCCGACGTGCTCGAGGAGCTGCCCGAGGACGACCAGGTCGAGATCCTGTCGACCCTGGACCAGGGCCGGGCCGCCGACGTGCTCGAGGCCATGCAGCCCGACGACGCCGCCGACCTGCTGAACGAGTTCTCGGAGGCCGAGCAGGAGCGGCTGCTCGGTGCGATGGAACCCGACGAGGCCGAGGACGTGCGACGCCTGCTCGCCTATGACGAGCACACCGCCGGTGGGCTGATGACGTCCGAGCCCGTCGTGCTCGGCCCCGAGGCCACGGTGGCAGAGGCACTCGCCCTGGTGCGGCGAGCCGAGCTCTCTCCCGCTCTGGCCGCAGCCGTCTTCGTGTGCCGCCCGCCGACCGAGACCCCGACGGGCAGGTTCCTCGGGGTCGTGCACCTGCAGCGGATGCTCCGCGAGGCGCCGCACGTCTCCATCGGCACCATCATCGACTCGGACATCGAGTCCGTCCGAACCGACGCCCCGCTGGGACTCCTGACACGCCGCCTGGCGACCTACAACCTCGTGTCGATCCCGGTCACGGACCCCGACGACCGCCTGGTCGGTGCGGTCACCGTCGACGACGTGCTCGACCACCTCCTGCCGGAGGACTGGCGCGAGCAGGACGAGGACGCGGTCGACGCCGACCAGCACATCCGTGTCGACGGGCAGACCACGATCGCCGAGGAGCCGGGTCGTGGCTGACCGGTCCCGCCCGCGTGCCCCGAGCACACGGCGAGCGCCTCGGGCCGGGCTGGACACGCCGCGCGAGCGCCGCCGGCGGATCGGACGCCCCGGGGTCGACCCCGAGACGTTCGGCCGCGCCTCGGAGGGCTTCGCCCGGTTCATGGGCACGCCCAAGTTCCTCGTCTACATGTCGGCGTTCGTCATGGCCTGGCTGGTCTGGAACACGTGGGGCCCGTCCGACCTGCAGTTCGACCCTCGGGAGCTCAACTACACGCTCCTGACGCTCATCCTGTCGCTGCAGGCCTCGTACGCCGCGCCCTTGATCCTGCTGGCGCAGAACCGGCAGGACGACCGCGACCGCGTGTCGCTCGAGCAGGACCGCCAGCGCGCCGACCGCACCCTCGCCGACACCGAGTACCTGGCCCGTGAGGTGGCCGCCCTGCGGGTGGCGATGCGTGAGGTCGCGACCCGCGACTTCCTCCGCTCGGAGCTGCGTGACCTGCTCGCGGATCTCGAGCAGGCACGTCCGACCGAGCCACCGCCGCCGAAGGTCGCGGACCGCACCGGTGAGGCGCGAGGCACGCGGCCTCATCAGGCACCCTCGACCGGCCTTCACCCGGAGGGCCTACCTGCCGATAGAGCGCCATGACGTTCGAACAAGCGCAACCGGGCGCCGTGTTCAGGGCTGCCATCGCGCGTGACGCGATGGGTAGGGTCCGGCTCGGCGACGTCCTGATCACGGCTGGGGTCATCACCTCGGCCGAGCTGGCCGACGTGCTGGCCAGGCAGGGCACCGGCACGGGCACCAGGCAACGGCTCGGTGTGATGCTGGTCGAGATGGGCTTCGCACGCGAGGACGAGATTGCCGAGGCCCTGGCCGCCCAGCTGGGGCTCCCGATGCTCGACCTCGGCCGGCGGTTGCCCTCCCCCGAGGTGATCCGTCTGCTGCCGCGGGCTGTCGCCGAGCGCGCCCAGGCCCTGGTGGTCGAGTTCTCCGAGAACGGCCTCGTCATCGCGATGGCCGACCCCACCAACGTGCTGGCCCTCGACGACATCAAGCTGCACACCCGGGCCAAGTCGCTGACGGTGCTGGTGTCGACGCCCACCCAGATCGCCGACCAGGTCGCCCGTGCGTGGTCGCTGAACGAGGACGTCTCCGGCGTCGCCGCCATCGTCGAGACCATGGGCTCCGAGGCCCGCGACGCGGCCGACCCGACGGATACCAGCACCAACGACGGACCGATCGTCCAGCTCGTCAACCGCATCCTCTCGGAGGCGGTCCGCGCTCGGGCCTCGGACGTGCACGTCGAGACCCAGCGCGACTCACTGCGTGTGCGGTACCGCGTGGACGGGCTCCTCCGGGAGGCCATGACCACCTCGCGCAGGGTGGCGCCGGCCGTCATCAGCCGCCTGAAGATCGTCTCGGGCCTCGACATCGCCGAGCGACGCGTGCCGCAGGACGGCCGCGCCCGGATCACCGTCGACGGCGAAGCGGTCGACTGCCGCGTGTCCACGGTTCCCGGCGTCCACGGCGAGAAGGTCGTCATTCGGCTGCTCAGCCGCGGCGCGGAGGTGTCGGGTCTCGACGCCCTCGGGTTCTCACCCTCCCAGCTCGCGCTGTTCCGCTCGGTGCTGACGGCGCCGCAGGGACTGGTGCTGATCACCGGCCCCACCGGCTCCGGCAAGACCAACACGCTGTACTCGGCCATCGCCGAGATCGTCTCCCCCGATAAGAACGTCGTCACCCTCGAGGACCCGGTCGAGGTGCAGCTGCCCGGCATCACGCAGGTCCAGGTGCACGAGCGCGCCGGGATGACCTTCGAGAAGGGCCTGCGAGCCGTCCTGCGCCAGGACCCGGATGTCGTGCTCGTCGGCGAGGTGCGCGACCCGCAGACCGCCGAGCTGGCCCTCAAGGCGGCCCTCACCGGCCACCTCGTCCTCACGACCCTGCACACCAACTCCGCGGTGGCTGCGCTGACCCGGCTCGTCGACATGGGCATCGAGCCCTTCCTGGTCGCGTCGTCGCTGACGCTGTCGGTGGCGCAGCGGCTCGTGCGCGTCCCGTGCGACGGCTGTGCCGTGCCGTACATGCCCGACGACGACGTGCTGATGCTCCTCGGGCTGACCCACGCCGATCTCAAGGACGCCACACCGCGCAAGGGCGCCGGGTGCGTGCTCTGCGCACAGAGCGGCTACGTCGGTCGGACGGGGGTCTACGAGGTGCTCGAGGTCGACGCAGCCATGCGCCGCATCCTCGTCAAGGACCCGACCGAGTCGGCGGTCGGCGCCCAGGCCCGTGCCACCCGCACGGCAACCCTGCGCACGTCGGCGCTCGAGAAGGCGCGCCGAGGCGACACCACCTTCGAAGAGGTCGTCAGGGTGACCCACAGCGACTACAGCGCGGCCAGGCACTGCCCGACGTGCGAGCGCAGCGTCGAGCACGACATGGTCGCCTGCCCGTGGTGCGCCACCGCACTTGACGGTGACCAGTGCTCAGGCTGTCGCCGCCACCGCGAGCACGACTGGACCGTGTGCCCGTGGTGCCGCACCGCTGCCCCCAGCGCGTCCGTGCAGAAGCTGGGAGACGGAGCCGCCAAGGAGCGCGGCGCCGCCACCGGCTGATTGCCCTCTGCTGACTGCCGTCGGCGGCGGTCGAGACCCGCCCTGGCAGGGCACCTGCCGTCGCGGACGTACCCTGGCCACATGCCTGCACCCACCGTCGAGGCCGTCCGAGTCGCCCTGACCGGCGTCCAGGACCCCGAGATCCGTCGTCCCATCACCGAGCTCGACATGGTCAAGTCGGTCGAGGTCGACGACGCCGGTGGCGTGGACGTCGCGATCTACCTGACCGTGTCCGGCTGCCCGATGAAGGACCGGCTCCGCGCCGACATCACGTCCGCTGTCACGGCCCTCGGTGGGGTCAGCGAGGTGCGTGTCGAGCTCGACGTGATGAACCCCGAGCAGCGTGAGGCGCTGAAGACCAAGCTTCGCGGGGGCCAGGTCGAGCGCGAGGTGCCGTTCGCGAAGCCTGGGTCGCTCACCCGCGTGTACGCGGTCGCGTCCGGCAAGGGGGGCGTCGGCAAGTCGACGGTGACCGTCAACCTGGCCGCGGCGATGGCTGCGGACGGGTTGCGCGTCGGTGTCGTGGACGCGGACGTCTACGGCTTCTCCGTACCTCGCATGCTCGGCGTCGAGCAGGCACCCACCCGCGTGGACGACATGATCCTTCCGCCGATCGCCCACGAGGTGAAGGTCATCTCGATCGGCATGTTCGTACCGGGCAACCAGCCCGTCGTCTGGCGCGGCCCGATGCTGCACCGGGCCCTCCAGCAGTTCCTCTCGGACGTCTTCTGGGGCGACCTGGACGTGCTCCTGCTCGACCTGCCGCCGGGCACCGGCGACATCGCGATCAGCGTGGCGCAGCTGCTGCCGACGGCCGAGATCCTGGTCGTGACGACGCCCCAGCAGGCCGCTGCCGAGGTGGCGGAACGCGCCGGGGCGATCGCTCTGCAGACCCACCAGCAGCTGGTCGGCGTGATCGAGAACATGTCGTGGCTGGAGATGCCCGACGGCTCGCGCAACGAGCTGTTCGGTGCCGGCGGTGGTCAGCGCGTGGCCGACTCGCTGACGCGCTCGGTCGGGTCTGCCGTACCCCTGATGGGCCAGGTGCCGATCGACGTCGCCCTGCGCGAGGGCGGCGACACCGGGGTCCCCGTCGTGCTCTCGCACCCCGACTCCGCGGGTGCGGTCGCGCTGCGGGCGGTCGCGCGCCAGCTCGGGCACAGGGCTCGCGGCCTGGCAGGGCGGTCACTGGGACTCACTCCTGCCGGCCGCTGAGCGCCTGCTTGATCCTCCCCGTTATGGGCGCGGGCCGCGGTTGTACAGCGCCTTGGCCCAGAGGTAGCCGGCGAGGGTGATCGCCGCGCACCACGCGACGGCGATGATGCCGCTGTTGCCGATCGGGGTGCCCAGCAGCAGACCGCGCAGCGTCTCCATGGCGGGCGTGAACGGCTGGTACTCGGCGAACCAGCGCAGGGCGGTCGGCATGGAGTCGACGGGGACGAACCCGCTGCCGAAGAAGGGCAGCAGCGACAACGGCATCGGCAGGTTGCTCGCGCCCTCGACGCTCTTCGTCACCAGGCCGCATGCCACCGAGACCCAGGTGATCGCCGTCGCGAGGAACGTCATCAGGCCGATCGCGGCCACCCACTCGACCGGACCGGCGGACGGCCGGAACCCGAAGGCCAGCGCGACTCCGACGACGACAGCCATGCCGACCATGGTCTGGATGACGGCGCCGAGGACGTGTCCGGTCAGCACCGAGACTCGTGCGATAGCCATCGTGCGGAATCGCGCGATGATCCCTTCGCTCATGTCCATGGCGACGGCGATCGCCGTCCCCTGAGCGCCGCTCGCGATACCGAGCAGCAGGATTCCGGGGATGACGTAGTTGACGTAGTCAGCTCGTCCACCGGCAGGGCCGCCCAGCCCGGCGCCGAGGGTCTCACCCAGGACGAAGACGAACAGCAGCAGGAAGACGACGGGTACGCCGACGACCACGGCGAGCATCACCGGGTAGCGCACCTGGCGCCGGAGCTGCCGCCGCAGCATCGTCGCCGAGTCCTGAGCAGCGTCAGTGAGGGAGCTCATGATGTGGTCACCTTCTCGTTCGTGGGCTGGCCGGTGAGCGCCAGGAAGACGTCATCGAGGTCGGGCGTGTGCACGGTGAGCTCGTCGACCTCGATCGAGTCGCCGTCGAGCCGGTCCAGCAGCGCCTTGAGAGATCGGACGCTGCCGTCACTCGGGACCTGCAGCGACAGGGCGCTCTCGTCGCGCAGCACGTCGCCGCCGAGCGACCGGGTGGCCGACTCGAGTCCACCCGCGTCGGCGAACTGCAGGCGCACGTGGCCCCCGGGGATGCGGCGCTTGAGCTCGGCCGGGGTGCCCTCGGCGACCAGCCGTCCATGGTCGAGGACGGCGATCCGGTCGGCGAGCTGGTCGGCCTCCTCCAGGTACTGCGTGGTCAGGAAGATGGTGACGCCGCCTGCCACGAGCTCGCGGATGATCTGCCACATGGTGTGGCGTCCGCGCGGGTCGAGACCGGTGGTCGGCTCGTCCAGGAAGACGATGCGGGGGGCTCCGACGAGGCCCATCGCGAGGTCGAGCCGCCTACGCATCCCCCCTGAGTACGTGGCGGGGGTCTTCTTCGCGGCCTCGACCAGGTCGAACTGCTGGAGCAGCTCGGCCACCCGCTGCCTGCCTGCGCGCCTGCCCAGGTGGTGCAGGTCGGCCATCAGGACCAGGTTCTCCTCGCCCGTCAGGTAGTTGTCGACGGCCGAGAACTGGCCGGTGACACCGATGGCGGAGCGGATCGCATCGGGGTCGCGGCTCAGGTCATGGCCCGCGACCCGCACCTCGCCACCGTCCGCGCTGATCAAGGTCGACAGGATCTGGACGGTGGTGGTCTTGCCGGCGCCGTTGGGGCCGAGCAGCGAGAAGATCGTTCCCTCGGGGACCGTCAGGTCGATTCCGTCGAGAACGGTTGTGCCGCCGTAGGACTTGCGAAGTCCGGTGGCCACGATCGCCGGTTGGGGCGGGGCGTTGGTCATGGTTCTCTCCGTTGGTGTCAGGTGTCAGGTGTTGGGTGCCGGGTGGTCGGACGTGTCAGGAGCGGCGAATCACGATGTCGCCGTGAGGGGTTCGGGCCCGCACCTCGACGGTCTCGTCGGACGGTTCCGGTCCGTCCGAGGCGCTGAGCGAGTTGCGCACGCTGCCGAACTGCGAGCGCACGTCCAGGAGGGCCGCCGTGCCCTTTCGGATGCCCACCTCGAGCTCGCCTGAGGCCGTCTCGAGCACGACCGTGCCGCGCACGACCTCGCCGATCCGCACGTCGCCGTTGGCGGTCTTGGCGACGACCGTGGCGTGGGCCTGGTCAACGGTGATGTCGCCGTTGGCTGACTTGCCGCGCAGGTCACCGGTGACCTCACCGATCCAGGTGTCGCCGCTGAGGTTCTTGAGTACCGCGGGGCCGTCGATCACGCGGATGCGGACGTGGCCCGACCCGGTGAGGTCGGCTCGACCGACGACCCGGTCGACGGTGAGGCTTCCGAGACCGGTCACCAGGTGCAGCGGGCCGGTGGTGTCGAGCCGGATGTTCCCCGCGCCGGTGGTGATCCGGCACTCCCCGAGGGGCCCCTCGCAGCGGAAGTCGGCCATCGCGGCCTCGCTGTGGACGTGCGAGCCCGCCGGCAGCTCGATCGCCACGTCAACGGACTCCGTACCTCCGAGGGGCGTGTAGTGCTTCCACTTCTTCGGGGTCTTGACCTGGAGCCGGCCGCCCGAGAACTCGACGCGGGTCTGCTCCGCAGCCTTCACGTCGGCGCCGGAGGTGGCGTCGCTCGGGCTGACCACGACGACGGTGTCGGTGCGCTCGCTCGCGGTGACCCGGATGTCGCCGACCCCGATCGCGAGCGTGACCGAGATGGGTTCGGGAGTGTCGAAAGTTGGCATGGCAGTGCCCTTCTGGGTGGTGACTCGGTCCACTCGGCGGGAGTGGTCAGGTGCATTTGAGGTGAGGTGGGCGGCAGCGGTGCCGGGCGGGAGCGGCCGCCGGCTAGCGCACCCAGCCGGTGTAGCGCTCCCCGCCTCGCGGGCTGCGCCGATGCGGGGGAGCCTCGCGCTCGACCGGGTCCAGAGCGGCAGCCACGGCCCGGACGAGCCAGGCGTTCAGCGAGAGACCCTCGCGGCCGGACGCCTCCTCGGCGCGCGACTTGAGGGAGTCCGGGAGGCGGAGGTTGATCCGCGAGGTGGCGCCCTCGTCGGGAGCCGGCTGCGGCGCCGGATCAGGCGACCGGTTCCTCACGGAGGTCGCCCAGTCGCCGTCCGCGATCTCGACCGTGGCCTCGAACGCCTCCTCCGACGGTGGGAGCGTGACGACGAAGCCGGGGTCCCGTCCGCGGAGGCGTACCTCGACCGAACCCGGTGCGAGGTCGCGAGTGATCTCGTCCGCAGCGGCCGTCAGAGCTTCGAGGAGGACGAGCCGGGTGGCGGAGTCGAGTGGCGCGGTCAGCCGCTCGGCGAGCGCCCGGGCTTCGTCGCCTCCAGCCCCGGCAGCCACGGACAGCTCGTGGCGGAGGGCGTCGACGTAGGTGGTGAGATCCATGGCGCCATGATGGCACCATTCTGGCTCAGACACAAGCCTCTTTGGCACCACCCTGAGCCACGACTGGCTCAGGGTGGTGCCAGCGCCCCGTCTGCGGTCAGGTCGCCTCGGTGTCGAAGGGTGCCGGGCCGACGGTGTCGCCGGGGCGTGAGGCTCCCCCGCCGGGGCGAGCACCTGCGCGACCGGCTGGCTTCATCAGATCCGGTCCATCGCGGTGAGTTCCCTTCGAGGCGCCCGCGCGGGTCTCTGCGGGCTCCGGGTCGTCCTCCCACACCTCGGTCAGGGCGTCCTTGACGATCCGCCGGGGGTCGTACTGGCGGGGGTCGAGCTTCTGCCAGTCGACGTCGTCGAACTCAGGGCCCAGCTCGGCCTTCACCTGGTCACGCGCGCCGACGGCCATCCGCCGTGCCTCGCGCACGAGGCGGCCGAGCTGCGCGGCGTAGCGCGGCAGGCGCTCCGGCCCGATCACCAGGAGGGCCAGCAGGGCGATGACGAGGAGCTCGCCACCGTTGACGCCCATCAATTGCTGTCCTCCTCGTCGAGCACGACCTCGACCTCCCGCTCCTCGTCGCCCGTGCGGACCTTGAGCCGCACGGTGTCACCGGGCACCTGGGCGCGAATGCCGACGATCAGCTCGTCGGGCTCGGTGACGGGCCTGCCGTTGAACTCGGTGATCACGTCGCCGGCCAGGATGCCGGCCTCGAAGGCGGGACCGTCCGCGACGACCGCGAGCTCTTCGCCGTCATCAGCCACCTTGACGCCCTCGCCGGTGTAGGAGCGGTCGAGCAGGACCCCGATCACCGGGTAGGTCGCCGTGCCCGTCTCGATGAGCTGTTCGGCCGTACGCGCTACCTGCTGCGAGGGGATGGCGAAGCCGAGACCGATACTGCCGGAAGGACCTTCGCCTGTTCCTGGGTTGCGCGCGATCGCCGAGTTGACGCCGATCACCTCGCCGGCGGAGTTGACCAAGGGTCCGCCGGAGTTGCCCGGGTTGATCGCAGCGTCGGTCTGGATCGCGTTGATGAAGGCGTTCTCGTCGGAGTCCCCCGCGACCACGGGACGGTTCAGGGCGCTGACGATGCCGGTCGTGACGGTGGCCTCGAGGCCAAGGGGGGCGCCGATCGCGATCACGGCGTCACCCACGACGACCGAGTCGGAGTCTCCGAACGTCAACGGCACCAGGTCGTTGCGGTCGACCCGGATCACGGCGAGGTCGTAGTCACTCGTGCGGCCCACCACCTCGGCCTCCTCCTGCGACCCGTCGGAGAAGACGACCTGGATGTCGCCCCCGCTGTCGTCCGCGTCGGCCACGACGTGGTTGTTGGTGACGATCAGCCCGTCCTTGCGCAGCACGAAGCCCGAGCCGGAGCCTTCGATGCCCGGCGCGCTGACCTCGATCGACACGGTGCTCGGGAGCACGCGGGCCGCGACCCCGGCCACGCTGTCGTCGGACCGCTGAGTCGTGCCCGTCGGCACCGGGATCGTGACCTCGTCCTGCACGAAGCGGTCGAGCAGGCTGGCCCCCGCCGTTCCGCCGACCAGCCCGGCCGCCAAGGCCGCGACGACGACGGCAGTGACGCCGAGTGCCCTACGCCCCCTACGGGTTTGGCCCTGAGCACCCGGAGCCGCAACCCACCCCTGGGGAGGCGGGAACGCTGCGGGTGCGGTCGTGGGTGGTCCCCACGACGCGGCATCGGCTGTCGGCCCGAGCGGCTCGGGGCTGGTCGCCTCGCCCCAGCCCAGCGACGCCAGCCACTCTGGCTGGTCGTCTAGTCCTGGTTGGCTGTCGGGGCCTGGTTGGCTGTCGGGGCCTGGTTGGCTGTCGGGGCCTGGCTGGACGTCCGGGCCGGCCGGCGACCCGAACGACCCGAGCCCGACGGACTGCGCCGGCTGTGTGGGCATCGGGGTCGTGTCGTGCTGCACGGGAAGTGGCGCCGTGTCGTTCCAACCCTGGGCCTGGGGAGCCGCATGCTCGGCGTCCGGGGACGGTGGGGCGAAGATCCCTTCGGGGTCGCTGGCGTCAGGACTGCTGACGGGACGACCCGTCCCGCTGTCCGGCTCCTGGCTCATCGCTCCTCCTGCACCACGGTCCCGTTGCGACCGCCGCGCACGGTCAGCACCAGCCTGCCGCACCCGGCGACCCGACGCCCACCCGGTGCCCGAGTCGGTCTGCCTCAGGGGGAGGTCGCGGCGTCCCTGCCCTCGACCCGGCCTCCGGTCAGCACGACGGCTCCGGCGCCGGTGCGGACGACCGTGCTCGCCGTCCGGACCGTGGGCGTCGCCTGGGTGAAGCTCGCGGTCGCGGCGCCTCCCCATCCCACTGCAGCCGTCGCCGGGCCCGGGAGCGCCGAGACACCGAGGACGCCGGCTGAGGCCAGCGAGACCGTCCCGAGCACAGCCGCGCCCATCAGCACGGTGCTGCCCCGGCGGAACGTCGACGACTGAGCGCCGGGAAGGCGGAAGGCCGAGCTCCGCATCACGACGAGCTCTTCCTGCTGCGCCTGCTGAGTCCGAACCTGCTCCCCTGCGGCCAGTGCCATCAGCCCGGCCATCAGGTCGCCCGTCGGCCGAGGCTGGTCGGCGCGTGCGGCCCGCAGCAGGGCGCGCACTTGCTGCTCGCGGTGGACGGCTGCGGCGCAGTCACGGCAGCTGCCGATGTGACCGCGCAGGGTGACCTCCTCGGCGCCCGAAAGGCGTCCGTCGAGGAGGTCACTGGCTCGGGAACCGACGTGCGGCCCGGGACCGAGCAGGGTCATCGTCTGCCCACCGGCTCGACCGGGCTGGTGGCTGACCGTGTTGCTGTGTGCAGCGTCGTCACGCGGTTCCCCTCGAGAGCCGTGGCACCCGGCTGGCCAGCCGCCGGCGGCGGGCGGGAGGCGCCGAGGGCGGGTTCGGCGCGCGGTCGGCCAGTGACTCGCGCAGCATCGCCCGGGCCCGGTGGATGCGGGAGCGCACGGTGCCGAGCTTGATGTCGAGGGCTTCCGCGATCTCCTCGTACGAGAGCCCCTCGATGTCGCACAGCACCACGGCGGCGCGGAACTGCGGCGGCAGCTGGTCGAGAGCCGCCTGCACGTCCAGGTCGAGGTTGAGGTGCTCGAAGGCCCGCTCGGGCCCCGGCTCACGGCCGGGCAGGCGGTCGCCTGAGTCGTCGGGGAGGGCGTCGAAGCGGATCCGCGACTTGCGACGGACCTGGTCGAGGAACAGGTTCGTCGTGATGCGGTGCAGCCAGCCCTCGAACGTGCCCGGCGTGTAGGTGCCGAGCGAGCGGAACACGCGGACGAAGACCTCCTGGGTGAGGTCCTCGGCGTCGTGCTGGTTGCCGGTCAGGCGGTACGCCAGGCGGTACACCCGCGCGGAGTGGTCGCGCACGATGTCCTCCCACGACGGCGGGGTCCAGGCGGCAGCCTGGTCGACGCCAGGGTCGAATCCTGGGTCGACTCCTGGGTCGCCGGAGCGCTCATCGATGCTCTGGGTCACGTACGTCATCACGTCCTGTTCGTGGCGGCGGTCGCCGCGGGTGGGCGGTTGGTGCACCTGCTGTGCGGGGGTCATGTCGCCCACCTCTCCTGATCCAACACCCGCCGGGCCTGGAGGGTTCCCGCCAAGGGTTCACGAGATGGCTGGGAACAACCTGGGAGCAAGCGCCCGGTCCGCCGCTAGGCTGGCGCGCGGCACGAAAACTCAGTCCTCAGGAGGCCGTCATCAGCGCTTCAACGCCCGCCAGCTGGGCCTACGCGGAGGAGTTCGTCCCCGAGTCCGATGTGCACGAAAGGGCACGCGCCCGAGCTGAGGAGCTCGGCTGCGTGCCGATCGGCGCCGGCGGCGGCGCTGCGCTGCGGGTTCTCGCGGCTGCCATCGGCGCCCGCTCCGTGGTCGAGGTCGGCACGGGCGCCGGAGTCTCAGGCCTGTACCTCCTCGAGGGCATGGGCGACGAGGGCGTGCTGACGACCATCGACATCGAGGCGGAGCACCAGCGCGCGGCGAAGGACGCCTTCGCCGAGGCAGGCGTCCGACCGCAGCGCGCCCGACTGATCACCGGTCGGGCGCTCGACGTGCTCCCCCGCCTCACCGACGGCGCGTACGACCTCGTGCTCGTGGACGCCGACAAGACCGACGTCGACGCCTACGTCGAGCAGGCCCTGCGGCTGCTCAAGCCCGGTGGCGTGCTGGCCGTCGACAACGCCCTGTGGCACGGCAAGGTGGCCGACCCCGCCCAGCGCGACGAGTCGACCACTGCGATCCGCGAGATGGGCAAGCACGTCAAGGCCAACGACGGTCTGGTGCCGGCGCTGCTGCCGGTCGGTGACGGGCTGCTCGTCGCCGTCAAGCGCTAGACCCCCTTTGCTCCTCCCACCCACACGCCCTCTGTGAGTTGCTCACTCTGCCAACACAATTCGGCGACGAACTGGTGGGCTGGCTGAGCATTGTGGGTGACGTGAGCAAACCCCTCAGCGGTGGGACGAGAGCCAGCGCACGAGTAGGCGGGCGCCGTAGCCGGTGGCGCCCTTGCAGACCTCGTGCTCGTCGCGGTCCGCCCGTGACGGGCCCGCGACGTCGAGGTGGACCCAGCGGCGCCGGCCGGTGAACTCGCGCAGGAACAGCGCGGCCGTGATCGACCCGCCGCCACCGAAGCGCTGGTCGGCCGGAACGTGGCGCAGGTCGGCCACCTCCGACTCGAGCGCCGGGCCGTAGTCCTCGACGAGCGGCATCCGCCAGACGCGCTCACCCGTCGCGTCGGCGGCGGCGGCGAGGCTGGTGGCCAGGCGCTCGTCGGCGGTGTAAAGCGCGGCGTGACGCCGTCCGAGGCCCTGGGAGGCGGCACCCGTCAGCGTGGCGACGTCGATCAGCACGTCGGGACCCAGAGTGGCGTCGGCCCAGGAGAGGGCGTCGGCGAGGACCATCCGGCCCTCGGCGTCGGTGTTGGCCACCTCGACGGTGGTGCCGTCCCACATCGTGACGACGTCGCCGGGACGGTACGAGGACCCGCCAAAAGCGTTCTCCGCCAAGGCGAGTACGGCACTCACCCGGTACGCGACGCCACGGCGCGCGGCGGCGAGCACGGCCGCGAGCACGACGCCCGCGCCGCTCATGTCGGTCTTCATCGGGACCATCGGCTCGCGAGACTTGATCGAGAGGCCTCCCGAGTCGAAGGTGATCCCCTTGCCGACCATCACGACGTGACGGGCGTCTGCCCGGCCCCCGGACCTGCCCGGCCACGTGACACGCACCAGGACAGGCGGACTGGCCGAGCCGGCGCCGACTGCCAGCAGGCCTCCGAAGCCCTGCTTCACCAGCTGCGGCCGCTCCAGCACCTCCACCTCGAGGTCGGGTACCGAGCGGGCCAGCGCCTGCGCGGACCGAGCCACCCAGAGCGGTGTCTTCGTCGAGGACGGCGTGGCCGCCAGGTCCCGCGCCAGCCACGAGGCGCGCGCGGCCTCGTTCGCCGTCTCGACCACGGACTCGTGGCGCACCCCGAGGAGGTCCACCGTCCTCACAGCAGCGGGAGGGCCGTCGTCGACTCCCCCCCGAGGGGGCGTGTAGGCGCCGAGCAGCAGGCCCTCGGCGAAAGCCTGTGCGGCAGAGGCCGTCAGCCCCGAGGCGACGGTCGTAGCGAGACGCTCGGACCCGGCACACGTACGCGCCAGCGCGGCACCGGCCCGGCGCATCGCGGTCGGGGCACCGTCACCGGTGCCGACCAGAACCAGGCGACCGGGGTACGGCTCGGTTGTCTTGTCGGAGCGACGCGGTCCGTCGTCGTCGGCGCCCACGTGGGTGACGGGGAACGCCATCACGGCGCCTGCTGCGCCCCGGAATCGGGACGGGCCACAGACCTCGTCGAGGTCGAGGCCGGCGGCCTGGAGGGCGAGTCGGGTGCCTGGCCCCGGCTCCGCCGAGCCATCTCCCGACGCGGGCGGGCCGACCGGCACGGCGAGCACGTCGGCGCCCCGGGTTCGCGTGAGCGCCCCCGAGCGCATCGCGCGGAGCCTCGGCAGGTCGCGTTCGGTCAGCGGCGGAGCAGCGGCGCGGGCGGGAGCCTCGGCGCGGCGGTCAGAAGCGGACGCTGAAGACATCGTGCCAACCTATCGAGACGGAGCGCCGGCGCTCTCGCTCGAGGGACGCCGGCTGGGGTACCGGCGCGACGGAGCCCGGTGCCGGGATCTGCTCCCGCACCGGGCTCGGTCGTGCATGCCCAGGGGCCAGAGGGCGAACCGTCAGCCCACCGCTGACCGCAGCGCGTCTCCGAGGGCGGTCGCCTCATCGGGTGTCATCTCCACGACGAGCCGGCCACCGCCCTCCAGAGGCATCCGCATGACGATGCCGCGCCCCTCCTTGGTGACCTCGAGCGGGCCGTCACCCGTCCTCGGCTTCATGGCCGCCATCAGCGGTACCCCTTCCTGTTACGGTCGCCGCGCGACCCGTGGTCGTCGGTCAGCAACGCCCACGGCAGAGCCGGTGTTCGCAGCGTGATCTGCGCCATTATCCCGTCAACGGGCCTGTCTGCGAAACCACACTGGCCCCAGGGGGTCCGACCGGACCCCGATCCCGCGTCCTGGAGGTCCCGTGAGCGAGCAGTCCGCACCAGCAGCAACGACCGAGTCTGACTCGGCCACAGGGTCTGGCCCGGCCGTGGAACCGACGCCTGGAACCGTGCGGTACGAGGTGTCCGAAGGGGTCGGCACCATCACGTTCGACCGTCCGGACCAGATGAACGCGCTCGACACCCCGACCAAGGTCGCCTTGCTGGACGCCGTGACCACGGCGGCCCACGACGAGGCCGTGCGTTGCGTGCTGCTCACGGGCACGGGCCGGGCCTTCTGCGTCGGGCAGGACCTTCGCGAGCACGTGCAGCTGCTCGCGAGCCGCGACGAGTCCCTGTGGCGCACGGTCCCGGAGCACTTCAACCCGATCGCGCGGACGCTCGCGACGATGCCCAAGCCCTTCGTGGCAGGGATCAACGGCGTGGCAGCGGGCGCCGGCGCGTCGCTCGCGATGGCAGCCGACCTGCGCATCGTCGCCGAGTCGGCCGGTTTCAACCTTGCGTTCGCCGGCATCGCCCTGTCGGCAGACACCGGGGCCTCGTGGTACCTGCCGCGTCTGATCGGCTTCGGACGGGCGAGGGACCTGCTGCTGCGTCCACGCACCGTCGGCGCTGCCGAGGCCCTTTCGCTGGGCCTGGCGACCGAGGTGGTGCCGGACGGTGAGCTGGCGGACCGAGCGCGGGCAGTCGCCGTCGAGCTGGCCGCGGGCCCGACTCTGGCGTACGCGGCGTTACGTGAGGTGAGCGCGTACTCGCTCACCCACAGCCTCGACGAGTCCCTTGAGTTCGAAGGCCAGTGGATGGAGCGGACGGGAGCCAGCGCTGACCACGCTGAAGCGGTGGACGCGTTCCTGGCCAAGCGATCTGCCCGGTTCACGGGCAGCTGACGATCACGCCTGCAGAGGCCGCCTGGTCAGGGCCAAAGCCACCGCACCCAGCACCTCCGCGCGTTCGCCGAGACTGCCTTGGACCAGCTCGACGTCCTGGCTCGCCGACCGGATCGCCCCGCGCCTGAGCTCGACCTCCATCGGCGCGAGCAGGAGGTCGCCGGCCGCTCCGAGCTCGCCCCCCACGACGACGCGAGCCGGGTTGACGAGGTTGCACAGCATGGCGAGGGCCGAGCCGATGTGCCGGCCCGCGTCGGCGAGCGCACGCCGGCAGCCGGTGTCTCCCGACCGGGCCAGGCGGAGGACGTCGGCGACGACGAGGTCGCCGTGGGTCTGCTGCAGCGCACCGATGACGGCGGGAGCGCCGGCGACCATCTCCAGGCAGCCGCGGTTGCCGCACCGGCAGATCGGCCCGCCGGGGTCGACGACGACGTGCCCGAGCTCGCCGGCCGTGCCGCCGGCGCCGGTGTAGGGCTGGCCGTTGACGATGAGGCCCGCGCCGATACCCGTGGCCGCCTTGACGTAGACCACCTCGCTGACACCCCGGGCCGCGCCCCACATCCACTCGCTCAACGCGCCCAGGTTGGCGTCGTTCTCGACCAGCACCGGATGCTCGAGCGCCTCCGACATCGCCTCTGCGGCCGGCACGCCGACCCAGCCGGGCAGGATCGTCGAGTCGCCGACCTCGCCGCTCGCGCCGTGGATCGGGCCCGGCAGGCCCATGCCGATACCGACGACGTCGTCGATGCCCGCCCCGGCCTCGTCGAGGGCGTCGTGGACGAGCCGCACCGCCCACCGCACGTCGGTAGAGGCGCGTCGCTCGGGGGCGACCCGACGGACGCGCTCGGCCACGAGGTCGTGGGACCTGTCGGCGACCGCGACCCGAAGGTGCTGCTTGCCGAAGTCGATGCCGATCACCAGACCGGCCGACCGGTTCAGCGCCAAGAGAGTGGGCGGGCGGCCGCTGCGCGCGCCACGGTCCGAGTCGTCGCCGCGGTCGAGCTCACCGACCAGGCCGTCCCTGATCAGCTCGGCCGTCACCGTCGAGACGGTGGAGGCGGCCAGACCGGTGCGTCGGGCGAGGTCGGCGCGGCTGAGCGATCCGGACTCGCTCAGGGCGGCGAAGAGGATCTGCCTCGCAGCAGGTCGTCCCGTGGAGGGCGCGGACAGCCTTGTCTCGGTCGTCATGTCCGCTCCTTCCGTCACCACCGCACGAATGCCTGAACGCCTGAGTCACCTGCTGAAGCGATTCTTCCATGCGACACAACGAACTATTGACCGAATTCGGTCAGACCCCTAGCGTTCGTAACTTCGATATCGAAGTTACCGCTCGGGTACACGTCCGGGCAGAGGAGGCAGCCATGACCTTCCCACCGTCCCTGCCTGTAGGTCGCAGCCCTCGGCGCCGGTCGCGTCGCGCCGCCACGGCGGTGGTCGCCGCGGTGGTCGGCGCCGGCATGGCGATGAGCAGCACGACGGCCGCTGCCGACGACACGGCAACTGTCGTGGCCTCCACCGGTGACGCCGCGTCCGCCACGCGCCTGCCGTACCGGAATCCCTCCCTTCCGGTGAAGCAGCGGGTCGCCGACCTCCTCTCGCGCATGACGCTGGAGGAGAAGGTCGGGCAGATGACGCAGACCGAGCGGTACCAGGTGTTCGACGACGCCACTCCGATCACGACGCATGCCCTCGGCAGCATCCTGTCGGGCGGGGGGTCCACCCCCACGGAGAACACACCGGAGGCGTGGGCCGACATGGTCGACCGCTTCCAGCAAGCCGCCCTCGACACCCGCCTCGGCATCCCGCTCATCTACGGCATCGACGCGGTGCACGGCAACGGCAACATGCTCGGGTCGACGATCTTTCCGCACAACATCGGCATGGGCGCCACGCGTGATCCGGGCCTGGTCCGCCGGGCAGCACACATCACCGCCGAGGAGACCCGCGCCACCGGACCGCAGTGGACCTTCTCGCCGTGCATCTGCGTGGCCCGCGACGACCGATGGGGCCGCACGTACGAGAGCTTCGGGGAGGACGCGCGTCTCGCGATCACGATGGAGACCGCGATCGACGGCTATCAGGGACCACGCGGGCACCTGGACGACCCCGACCGGGTGCTCGCCACTGCGAAGCACTACGCCGGGGACGGTGCAACCACCTACGGCTCGGCTGCCGGCGACTACCAGATCGACCAGGGCGTGACGGAGACCAGTCGGCGCGACTTCTGGCGAACCTCGTTGCAGCAGTACAGCCCTGCCGTCCGCAAGCACGACGTCGGTTCCGTGATGCCGTCGTTCTCCAGCGTCGACTGGACCGAGGACGGGCTCGGCAACCCGCTCAAGATGCACGCCCACCGGGAGCTGATCACCGGCGCCCTGAAGGGGTCGATGGACTTCAACGGCTTCGTCATCAGCGACTGGGAAGGCATTCACCAGATCCCCGGCGACTGGCCGACGCAGGTGCGCACAGGCGTCAACGCCGGCACCGACATGTTCATGGAGCCGAACACCTACCAGAAGTTCATCACCTCCCTGATCGACGAGGTCGAGGCCGGACGGGTCTCGGAGAGGCGCATCGACGACGCGGTCTCGCGCATCCTGACCGCGAAGTTCGAGCTCGGGCTCTTCGAGAAGCCCTTCACCGACCGGCGCAACATCGACGAGATCGGCAGCCCGGCGCACCGGGCGGTGGCCCGCCAGGCCGTCGCCCAGTCGCAGGTCCTGCTCAAGAACGACCGGCGCACTCTGCCGATCAGCAGCCATGGCCACGGCCGCATCTACGTGGCCGGCAGCAACGCCGACAACATCGGCAACCAGGCCGGCGGGTGGACGATCACCTGGCAGGGCGGTTCGACGAACGTCATCCCGGGTACGACGATCCTCGAGGGCATCGAGGATGCGGCCGGCAAATCACCCGTGACGTTCAGCGCCGACGCCTCCGCACCGGTCCACAGCAGTGACGTCGGCATCGTGGTCGTGGGCGAGACGCCCTACGCCGAGGGTTTCGGTGACGTCGGCGGTCCCCTGTGGGCATACGACCCCGGTGATCAGGGCGTCCCCCGTCCGGAGAAGGACATGTTGCTCTCGGCGGCAGACAGCGCTGCCGTTGACACGGTCTGCAGCACCGCCAAGAAGTGTGTCGTCGTGGTCGTGTCAGGTCGGCCGCTCGTCATCGACCCGGCGCGGCTGAGCACTATCGATGCTCTCGTGGCCGCGTGGCTGCCGGGCAGCGAGGGAGCCGGCGTGGCCGACACGCTGTTCGGCGAGCGGCCCTTCACCGGGAAGCTGCCGGTCACCTGGCCCCGCACGCTCGAGCAGGAGCCGATCAACGTCGGTGACGCCGACTACGACCCGCTCTACCCCTTCGGCTACGGCCTGCGCACCAGGGCACACGGGCGCTGACCCGCGCCTACGGCGGGTAGTCGCTCGGCGGGGCGAACACCCACAGCACCTGCACCCACCACCACTGGCCGGCCACAGACACCACGACCCAGGCCACGCGCGCCCAGAGCGGACGGAGCACGGAGGCGACGACCAGACCGAGGGGAAACAGGAGCACGAGGAAGCGGAACACCGACGTGAACGGGTCAAGCACGGCCGCGAGAAAGAGGGCGTACGCCGCGCACCACGTCCACATCTCAGGTCCGAGCCGGCGCGTGACCGGCGCGGCGAGCAGACCGGCGAAGCCCGCTGCGAGCGCCAACAGCACGACAGGCCCCCAGCCGTCGAACAGGTACCGCGACATCCAGACCCAGGGCGTGAAGTACTCCATCTTGTCCGACACCCGCCACGCGACCTGGACGGCGGCATACCCGTCGACGCGGCCGGCTGCGACCGCGGTTGCAGCCGGCCAGGCCAACGCCGATCCGGCGGAGACCGCGAGCAGCCCGAGCAGGCTCCAGCGTTCGCGGAGCCCGAACGGGTCGCCCTCGCGGTCACGCCAGCGCAGCACGAGGTGCACCACGACCACGAGCACCATCGGCACGCTGACGGGACGCACCAGTCCGAGCACCATGACCGGGGCCATCGCGGCGAGGTAGCGACGCTCGGTGAGCAGCAGCAGCGCGCCCGCGATGGCGAGCAGGCAGAGCGACTCGCTGTAGGCGTACTGCAGCACGGCCGCCGTCGGGAACACGCCGACCATGACCACACCGGCCAGAGCGGTGCTGCGTGACGTCCGTCCGCGAAACAGCCGGTAGATGACAACGGCTGCGGCACAACCGAACACGAAGCTCAGGCCGGACGCGACGACGTCGAAGCCGAGGCCGGTGATCTCGCGCACCAGCCGCACAACGGCCGGGTACGCGGGAAAGAAGGCCCACTCGCTCTGCGTGGGCGCGCCGAACGGGTCGACGGGCAGGGGCAGCGGGTATCCCTGCTCCGAGATGACGCGGTAGCGGTCCCCGTCCCACATCGAGGCGAAGTCGGTGTAGGTCGGCGACGCCGGCGTCCAGAGGTTCGCGAGCTGGCGGTCGGCAGCGAAGAGCGTGATGACCGTGACCACCAGCCGGGTGAGCAGGTAGAGGCCGAGCGCCAGCCCCCAGCCCGGCAGGGCGACGATGCGCTCGAGCACGGCGCCCAGGGCGGTGCCACGGCGGGTGCGTGTCCCGGTGGCCGTCTGCATGCTCAAGGGCGCGCCACGCATCCGACGAGGTGGTCGTCGACCAGCCCGCAGGACTGCATCATCGCGTACGCGGTCGTCGGCCCGACGAACACGAACCCGTGCCGCTTGAGGGCCTTGGCGAGCGCCACGGACTCGGGACTCGTCGGCGGCAGGTCGGCGAGCGTGCGCGGTGCCGGGCGCCGCACGGGGTCGGGTGCGAACGACCAGACCAGCGCGTCGAGGCCGCCTTCGACCGAGTCCCGCATCGCGAGAACGGCTTTCGCGTTCGAGATCGTCGCGTCGACCTTCGCGCGGTTGCGGACGATGCCCGCGTCGGCCAGCAGCCGCTCCCGCTCGGCATCGCCGTACCGCGCCACCCGCTCCGGGTCGAAGCCGTCGAATGCAGCCCGGAAGGACTCGCGCTTGCGCAGGATCGTCAGCCACGAGAGGCCGGACTGGAAAGCCTCGAGGCTGACCCGCTCGTACAGCGCCGACTCACCGTGGACGGTGCGACCCCACTCGTCGTCGTGGTACGCGACGTAGTCCGGCGCGTCCGTCACCCACCCGCAGCGGGAGATGCCGTCGTCGCCCGTCACCAGACCCTCAGCCATCGGCACCGTCCAGCGCACGCGCTGCGTCCGTGAGCAGCCCTCGGACGGCGCGGCCGAACAGCAGCCTGCCTGCCAGGCCGACCACCGGGCCGCTGACGGCGTCGAGCACGGTCGGGGTCAGGGTGACCTGCTCGTTCCAGTCGACGTGGGCGCCGCCTGGGTGCGCGCTGACCGTGATCCGGGCTCCGCCGCCGACCCGTCCGCCCGTCTTGGTGATCTCGCAGGTCCCGGTGGAGGCGCCGACGACGGGCACCCAGCCCGTGACCACCATCGTGTCCTCGACCACCAGCGGCCCGATCCGCGTGGTCGCCACGAACTCGTCGCCGAGGCCGCCGACGGAACGCGTGACGACGACCTGGGTGAAGGGCATGTGCAAGGAGTGCGCGCTCCAATCGGTCACCGCCCGCCACGCCTGCTCAGGCGTCAGCGTCGTGTCGACCCGGACGTCGAAGGAGCTCACGTCGCCGGTTCCGCCGTGGTCTCGCCCCGTCCGGTGTCGGCCGTCTGCTTCTCAGGGGCAGCCGGCTTGTGCAGCACCACGGGCTGCTGGAAGCCGTGCACGTCGACCCGGTCGTCGACGAGGTCGCCGGCCGGACGGTCGAGAACGCCGCCCAGCTGCGTAGTGAGACTGGCGATGCGGGCGTCCCGGACATCGAGCTCCGCCTGCAGCCGGTCCAGGGCGTCGTCGACCTCGTCCATCCGGTAGCCCCGCAGCGCGAGGTTGAACCGCACGCGCTCGATGTCTCGCGCGCTCAGGGGCCCGTCCGGCAGAGCGCGGTCCGGGCGGCCACGCGCAGGCTCGTCGAGACCACCCCGGATCCGTCCGGTCGCCACCGCCGCGACCACGCCGACGAGGCCGACGGCGAGCAGGAGGAGCAGCAGGTCCATGCGGGGCATCGTGCCATGTGCGCCTGGACGATCGGTGTCGGCTGCCCTGCGGCTCGTGGTTAGGCTGCGAGGCGTGGACGAGCTGAACCCGCTGCGGCTGGCCCCGCTGCGCATCGGTCGGCACGAGTTCGGTCGCGACCGGCGGCTCGTGATGGCGATCGTGAACCGCACACCCGACTCGTTCTACGACCGCGGCGCCACCTACGCCGTCGGGGCCGCGCTCGACCGAGTCGACCAGGTCGTCGCCGAGGGCGCCGACGTGCTCGACGTCGGCGGGGTCAAGGCAGCGCCGGGCGGGGACGTGAGCGTGGCCGAGGAGATCGAGCGGACGGCTCCGTTCGTCGCCGCCGTCCGGGCCCGTCATCCCGATCTCCTGATCAGCGTCGACACCTACCGGCACGAGGTGGCGCGGGCCGTGTGCGGCGAGGGGGTGGAGCTGCTGAACGACACGTGGGGTGGCGTCGACCCCCAACTCGCCTATGTCGCAGCGGAGTTCGGCGCTGGCCTGGTCTGCGCGCACGCCGGGGGCGCCGTGGCTCGCACCCGTCCGCATCGCATCGGGTACCACGACGTCGTGGCCGACGTCATCTCGCGGACGAGTGTCCTTGCAGCCCGCGCCGTCGCGGCAGGCGTGGACCCGTCCAGGCTGCTGGTCGACCCGGCCCACGACTTCGGCAAGAACACCTGGCACTCCCTCGAGGTGACGCGCCGGCTCGACGAGGTCGTGGCGACCGGCTGGCCGGTGCTGGTGTCGCTGTCGAACAAGGACTTCGTCGGCGAGGCGCTCGGACGCCCGCTCTCCGAACGGCTCACCGGAACGCTGGCTGCGACCGCGGTCAGCGCATGGCAGGGTGCGATGGTGTTCCGGGCGCATGAGGTGGCCGAGACGCGCCAGGTGCTCGACATGGTCTCGGTGATCCGGGGAGACCTGGCGCCGGCTCTGACGGTGCGCGGACTGGCCTGAGCAAACCGGTTCTCGCGCAACGCCTTCAGGCAGCGCCGACCCAGCCCACCAGGTAGAGCACCCCGCAGGGGTCACCGCTCCATCGCACCTGAACGGGTCGGCTTGGTACCTCCGCGCGCCCGGCGGTGGACGGCGCACCGACCAGCGCACCCGCCAGCGCCTGCCAAGCCGGGAGCCCCGTGACCATCAGCTGTGACGCCGTCGCCGGGTCGACGTCGACGAGCCGGCGCGGCTCGCCGCGGAGAGCGTCCAGGAGTGCGGCGTCGAACCCATCGGCCCGCTCGTCGAGGTGCCCTGGCGCCTTGACGGTGCGGCGAGCGCTCCCGTCTCCGAGCACCAGCAGCCCGACCCGCCCCGCAGTCGCGGCCAGGTCCGAGCCCGCGGCGAGCGCAGCGCCCCCGGCGTCGTCCCAGCCGACCTGGTGCCAGCGGCGCGACCCGCTCCAGCCCGCCGCGTCGAGCAGGGTCGTGCCGACCGCGAACGGCAGCGGCACCTCGTCGGCTGCCGACTGCGCGCCGTCACGGCGGTCAGTACCCGCACCGACTCCCCACCGGTGCAAGCCGAGCCGGTCGCGCACAGGGAGCTCGCCCGTGCGGCTGCCGGAGGCCAGCAACACGATCTCGTCAGGATCTGTCTGGACCAGCTCGTCCACGACATCGGCTGCAGCAGAGCGCATCTCAGAGACCGGGTCGTCACGGCCGGTCAGACCGGGCAGCATGAGCGGGGCCTGGGGAACGAGGGCGGCTGCGACGATCACTCGACGACCTCGGCACCGGGGCGCAGGTGACGGTCGCGCGCGAGCCCTGCCTCGACGGCCTCGACCGCCTCCTGCGCGGACGAGGTCCAGTGCAGGGCGTGGGCCGCCTCCGGGCGGACGAAGCCGGCCCTGGTCAGGTGGTCGACGAGGGCGTGCAGCGGTTCGAACAGACCGGTGGGGTCGCACAGGACGATGGGCTTGTCGTGCATGCCGAGTGATCGTGACACCCAGATCTCGAAGAGCTCCTCGAGCGTGCCGATTCCGCCGGGCAGCACCACGAACGCGTCCGAGCTGTCGTCCATCAGTGCCTTCCGCTCACGCATGCCCGACGTGACGACCAGCTCGTCCGCGTCGTCGTCGGCGACCTCCAGGCCGCGCAGGGCGTGCGGGATCACTCCGAGCGTGGTGGCGCCGCCGGCGCGGGCAGCCCGGGCGACCGCACCCATCATCGACACGCGCCCACCGCCGGAGACCAGGCTGTGCCCACGTGCAGCGATGACCGAGCCGAGCTCGCCGGCCAGCTCGAGATGCCGGGCCTCGATGCCGTCCGAGCTCGAGCAGAACACGCAGATCGCCGCCACCCCCCGCATCCTGCCAGCGGCGCAGCTCGATTGAGGACCGGGGCTCCTGGGCGCCGAGGAGTGCCCGATGAGGGGTCAGGGAGTGGCCAGGCAGTGGTCAGTCGAGCGGCGGTACGATCACCAGGTGAGGCGCCGACGAGGGCGGCACCGGCGGCTTGACCAGGTCCACCGTCGAAGGTGGCGGGTCGAGCCGAGTGGCCGCGGCGACGGCCGCCCCCGTGAGGGCGCGCACCATGTCGGGAACGTCGTCGGGCGCCACCCGCAAGGTTCCGATGCACCGGGCCCCGTCCCAGAGACTGAGGACCACACGACCGAGCTCGGGGTGGGCGGACACGCGCAGCGCTCTGCCCGGCCGGTCCCGGCCGAGTACCACTCCCCCGTGCTCGGGGGCCGGCGTCACTGCCATAGGCCCATTGTGGGGACGATGTGGCACCCCGTCCAGAGCAAGTCAGGCCGGGTCGCGCCGGGCCCTCGCCCCGAGGTCGTGCGGTTGTGCCTCGCCCGGAGGCGCCTGGCCGCAGACCATCCGCACCGCCTCGGCCGGGTCGTCGGTGAGCTGGAGCCGGTCGAGGTCGCCGGGAGCGATCGCGCCCCACTCGAGCACGGTGCCGCGCAGCCAGTCGATCAGGCCGCGCCAGTAGCTGACACCGACGAGCACCAGCGGGAAGTCGGTCACCTTGCGGGTCTGCACCAGGGTGAGCGCCTCGAACAGCTCGTCGAAGGTGCCGAAACCACCGGGGAGGACCACGAACCCCTGGGAGTACTTGACGAACATCGTCTTTCGCGCGAAGAAGTACCGGAAGTTCACGCCCAGGTCGACCCAGCGGTTCATCCCCTGCTCGAACGGCAGCTCGATACCGAGACCGACCGAGACGCCGCCGCCCTCGCAGGCCCCCTTGTTCGCGGCCTCCATCGCTCCCGGCCCACCGCCGGTGATCACCGCGTACCCGGCCTGCGCCAGCCGCCGTCCGACCTCGACCGCAACGAGGTAGTCGGGCCCGTCCACGGGCGTACGCGCCGAGCCGAAGACGCCGATGGCCGGACCCAGCTCCGCCAGCGCGCCGAAGCCCTCGACGAACTCGCTCTGAATGCGGAGAACACGCCACGGGTCGGTGTGCACCCAGTCGGACGACCCCGTGCTGTCCAGCAGGCGCTGGTCGGTCGTCGAGCCGGGCACCAGGCCGCGCCGCAAGGTGACCGGGCCCTTCTGGTAGCCCTCGTACGGCTCCTCCGGGTCGCTGACCGGGTCCGTGGCCGGCACGGCACCCGGCTCACCGGCCGTCGGGGCGTCGGACCGGCCGGTGCTGGCAGTGTTAGCCGGGCTGGCAGTGGCTGGCCGCGGCGTCGGGTCGGACATGGCATCACACTAGCCACGAGGACGCGGGGCCAGACCCCGCCCGGAGGAGACGCGTAGTGCGCGACTGGGATGCGATCGAGGGCATCGAGCCCGACGTGGTGGCGTGGGAGGCCCTCGGGTTGCTCGCCAGCGGACAGCAGCGCGACGTCGCCGAAGCACTGAGGGACCTGGCCGAGGCCCGGGAGAGGGCGGTGCACGACACCGAGCTGGACGTCGTCGACCTGGTCGAGTTCTCGTTGCGGCGACGACGCGGCGACGACCCGGAGCACCTGCTGGCGCCGCTGGACGCGGTGGTCGAGCGCGCGGCTCACACGTCCGACCGGCTGGTCGAGGCCGTTGCGCGAGCACAGCGTTCGGAGGTGCTGTGCGTGGCCGGCGAGGTGTGGCAGGCGGTGGGCGAGCACGCCCGAGCGCGGGCGATGCTGCCTGCGTTGCCTCCCCAGGTGCTGCTCGGCAAGCGCCTGTACATGCTCGGCCTCGGTTCCCTGGCTCGGGCCAGCCAGATGCTCGGCCTCGACGACGAGGCGGCCGATCTGCGTGCGGCCGCGACGAGGCTCGACGAGGCGACAGCGCCGTCGGTGCCCCGGGCCGTCGACCACGGCTTCAGCAGGCTCAACGTCGCCCTCGCCACCCTGCGCAACCTGTTGACCGACCGCACGTGGGGCGAGCCGCTCGGGCCAGAGAGCCTGGCGCACCTGCGCGCCCAGGTCGAGGTCCTCCGTGCCGACGACCGACTCGTGGACGGTGCCGCGCTCTCGGTGGATGTGCTGGCGTGGGTGGTCGACGCGTACTGCACCGCCACCGACGCGACACCGAAGAGGACGGCCCGTTCAGGACTGGCGACGATCGAGTGGGCGGACGTCGGGCTGCCCTCGGTGGTGCGACGGGTCGCGATCGCCGGCCTGATGCACGGGCTCGCCGAGTCGGCCGAGGTGAGCGATGAGGAGCTGGCGCGCGCCCGCTGGCTGCACGACCAGCTGCCGTCGGACCACCGGCTGCGCAGCCTCGACCTGGCGATCAGCGCCGAGCGGCTCGCCCTCGAGATAGCCGTTCGCGAGCGCAGTGGCGACGACCGCGCCGATCTGGTCGACCACGTGCTGGCCCTGCGGGAGGGCCAGTACGCCACCGTGCTGCGCCAGCTGCGGCACGCCCTCAGCGCCGCTTCGCGTGCGCGATGCCAAGGTGAGTCGCTGCTCGTCGAGAACTCCCGCCTGGTCGACGACGCCCGCAGCGACGCGCTGACGGGGGCCGGCAGCCGTCAGTACCTGCAGGAGCTGATGACCAACCTCATCGACGCCGAGCCGCGCACCACCGGCCTGGTGATCGTCGACATCGACCGCTTCAAGGCGATCAACGACACCTTCGGACATCCCGTCGGTGACGTCGTCCTGCGCCGCGCCAGCGCTGTCATCAGCGACTGCCTGCGGTCCGGTGACCACGTGTTCCGTTACGGCGGAGACGAGTTCGTGGTCCTGCTGACACTGACCACGCCCGCCGCCACGGCCGCGTGTGCTGAGCGCATCCGCGGGACGATCGAAGGCTACCCGTGGTCGGAGATCGCCCCGGGCCTCGACGTGACGGTCTCGGTCGGGGCGGAGGCCGCCCGCGACACCGGGGAGGAGCTGCTGCACGCGGCTGACGCACACCTCCTGCGCGCGAAGGGGTACCTCTGAACTGCCGACGACATCTGACGACAGCTGGCTACGGGGTGAGCCAGGCGGCCAGGGAGTCGCGGCAGCGGGTGATCGCCGCCGCCGGGCAGTGCTCGTCGTCGGTGTGCGACAGCGACGGCTCGGCGGGTCCGTAGTTCACGGCAGGAACCCCGAGCGCCGAGAAGCGGGCCACGTCCGTCCACCCGTACTTGGGGCGCGGCTCCCCGCCGATCGCCTGCACGAACGCTGCGGCAGCGGGGTGTTCGAGACCAGGCCGCGCCCCGGGGCTGCCGTCGGTGACCCGCACCGCGAAGCCGTGGAAGAGCGAGCGGAGGTGGTGTTCGGCATCGGCGAGCGAACGCGAGGGGGCGAACCGGTAGTTGACCGTGACCACGCACTCGTCGGGAATGACGTTGCCGGCGATGCCGCCGCGGATGCCGACGGCGTTGAGGCACTCCCGGTACACGAGACCGTCGACCTCCACCTCGCCTGCCTCGTAGGCGTTCAGCCGCGACAGCACCTCACCGGCTGCGTGGATCGCGTTGTGCCCCATCCATGCTCGCGCCGAGTGAGCGGCGACACCGGGCACGGCCACCTCGACACGGATGGTCCCGTTGCAGCCACCCTCGATGACCGCGTTCGACGGCTCGCAGAGAACCGCGAAGTCGGCTGTGAGCCAGTCGGGGTGGTTGCCGGCGACACGGCCGAGCCCGTTCTTCGTGGCCTCGACCTCCTCGTTGTCGTAGAACACCCAGGTGACGTCGCGGATCGGCTCGCTGACTGCCGCCGCCACTGAAAGCTGCACGGCGACACCGGACTTCATGTCGGCCGTGCCGCGTCCGAACAGAACCCGCTCGTCAGCCCCGCCCTCGGCGCGGAGGTCGTCGCCGCGCACCTCGGTCGGCAGGTTCGGCTCCGGACGGCGCAGTGGCACGGTGTCGATGTGGCCGGCGACCACCACCCGCTCGGCGCGGCCCAGGCCGGTGCGGGCGAGCACGGTGTCGCCGTCACGCAGCACCTCGAGGTGCGGGTAGCGGCGCAACGCCGTCTCGATCGCGTCTGCCAGGTCGCGTTCGTTGCCGCTGACCGACTCGATGTCACAGATCGCCTGCGTCAGGTCGACCACGTCGGTGTCGAGGTCGAGCCCGGTCGGCGGGGCGGACGGGGTGCGTGGGGCCACGGTGGAGTCGGTCACGCTCACCCACCCTACTGGGGCGCCTCCGGGCGCCACCTAGGCTGTCCCCATGAGCGAAACGACCTCCCGCACCGCCTGGGCGTACGGGCTGGCGACACTCGTGGCTCCGGCCGGCGACGAGACCACGCAGCGGCAGGTGCTCGACACCTGGTACCCGGCACCGGTGCTCGGCGACCCCGCCGAGGGCGCCACGGCGGCCGACGCCCCCGCCGACCTGGTGGCCCTCGCGGGCGCGGACCCGGCTCGCGGCGTGCGCACCGAGGTCGTGCTCACGGTCGTCGACCTCGACGCCCCTCCCGCCGACGCGCACGACGCGTACCTGCGGCTGCACCTGCTCTCGCACCGCCTCGTCCGACCGCACGGGGTGAACCTCGAGGGCGTGTTCGGTGTGCTGCCGAACGTCGTCTGGACCAGCGCCGGCCCTTGTGCTGTCGAGGGTTTCGAGCAGACGCGTGTTCGGCTGCGGGCCCGTCACGGTGCCGTGCAGGTGCAGGGTGTCGACAAGTTCCCGCGCATGACCGACTACGTGCTGCCGTCCGGCGTGCGCATCGCGGATGCCGACCGGGTGCGTCTCGGCGCGCACCTGGCCGAAGGCACCACCGTGATGCACGAGGGCTTCGTCAACTTCAACGCCGGCACGCTCGGGCACGCGATGGTCGAGGGCCGCATCTCGGCCGGCGTCGTGATTGGGGACGGTTCCGACGTCGGCGGGGGCGCCTCGATCATGGGAACTCTCTCGGGCGGCGGCACGGCGGTGATCTCGGTCGGCGAGCGCTGCCTGATCGGGGCCGAGGCCGGCATCGGCATCAGCCTCGGTGACGACTGCGTCGTCGAGGCCGGGCTGTACGTCACCGCGGGCACGAAGGTGCGGGTGCTGGGCGCCGAGGGGAGTGGTTCGGACGGCAGTGGCTCGGGCGACGCGCAGGTCGTCAAGGCGTCCGAGCTCTCAGGACGCAGCGGCCTGCTGCTCCGCCGCAACTCCCTGACGGGCGCCGTCGAGGCCCTTCCCCGGGCCGGCACCTCGGGAGCGGTCGAGCTCAACGCCGCGCTGCACACCAACTGAGCCCGAACGGATGTCGAAGCATGAGGGGTCCAGGAGACGCACGCTGTGGGTCACCGGGGGGGCCCTCGTCGTCATCGCCATCAGCGTCGTCGTGGCCCTCTCGAACGACCGCCGCCCCGCGCTGATCTCAGAGAGCTGCGTCGCCAGCGCCAACGGCGCCACGCACGCGCTGGCACCCGACCAGGCCGGCAACGCCGCCCTGATCAGCGCCATCGCGGTGCAGCGCGAGATGCCGGCAAGAGCGGCCACCATCGCGATCGCCACAGCGATCCAGGAGTCGAAGCTGCGCAACATCGACTACGGCGACCGCGACTCCGTCGGCCTGTTCCAGCAGCGCCCATCACAGGGCTGGGGGACGGTCGAGCAGATCCTCGATCCGGTCTACTCCGCCAACGCGTTCTACGACGCCCTGGCGAACATCGACGGCTACGAGTCGATGGAGATCACCGAAGCGGCCCAACGGGTCCAGCGCTCGGGCTTCCCGGAGGCGTATGCGGACCACGAGCCGGAGGGTCGCGCCTTCGCGTCCGCCCTCACCGGCCACTCACCGGCCGCGCTCACCTGCAGGCTCCGCCCGCCGGCCGCGACCGACACCGAGGAGCCGGCCGACGGCGGCCTGACCCCGCGGGCGTCGGACGTGCTCAGGACAGCCGAGAACGAGTTCGGTGACGTCCGGGCCGATGCGGGCGCGGACGACGGAGCCACCGTGCAGTTCGAGCTCGAGGGCGGGGAGAGCGCCCGGCGTGGCTGGGCGCTCGCGCAGTGGGCCGTGGCGAGTGCTGACACGCTCGAGGTGGTGGCGGTGGAGACCGACGGTCAGCGATGGGACCGCGGCCCCGACGGCGCGTGGGTCGCCAGCGACGCAGCCCCCGGTGCGGGCACCGTGAACGTCACCGTCGCCAACGGCCAGTAGGGCTTTCGAAGGGAGAGTTAGCGCTCCGTGAGGGGCCTGTAGTCGCGCTCCGTGGCGCCCGTGTAGACCTGCCGGGGGCGGCCGATCTTGGTCTGCGGGTCCTCGATCATCTCGCGCCACTGGGCGATCCAGCCCGGCAGGCGACCGAGGGCGAACAGGACGGTGAACATCCGCGTCGGGAAGCCCATCGCCTTGTAGATCAGGCCCGTGTAGAAGTCGACGTTCGGGTAGAGCTTGCGCTCGACGAAGTAGTCGTCGGACAGGGCGATCTCCTCGAGCCGCATCGCGATCTCGAGGCGCTCGTCGACCTTGCCCAGCTTCGACAGGATCTCGTCGGCGGTCTTCTTCACGATGGCGGCGCGCGGGTCGTAGTTCTTGTAGACCCGGTGCCCGAATCCCATCAGGCGGACGCCGTCCTCCCTGTTCTTCACCCTCTTCACGAAGGTGTCGACGTCGTCACTGCTGGCCTGGATCTCGTCGAGCATGCTCAGGACGGCCTCGTTCGCTCCGCCGTGCAGCGGGCCGAACAGGGCGTTGATGCCGGCCGACACCGAAGCGAACAGGTTGGCGTGGGCCGAGCCGACCATCCGCACGGTCGACGTGGAGCAGTTCTGCTCGTGGTCGGCATGCAGGATGAACAGCTGGTCGAGCGCCTTGACCATGGTGGGGTCGAGCTCGTAGGGCTCGGCCGGGAAGCCGAACGTCATGCGCAGGAAGTTCTCGACGAGGCCGTGGTTGTTGTCGGGGTACAGGAACGGCTGCCCCACCGACTTCTTGTACGCGTAGGCCGCGATCGTCGGCAGCTTGGCCAGCAACCGCACGGTCGAGATCTCGACCTGCTCCGCGTCGAAGGGGTTGAGGCTGTCCTGGTAGAAGGTCGAGAGAGCCGAGACGGCGGACGAGAGCACCGGCATCGGGTGGGCGTCGCGGGGGAAGCCCTGGAAGAAGCCCTTGAGGTCCTCGTGCAGCAGGGTGTGCCGGCGGATCCGCTGGTCGAAGTCGGCGAGCTGGGACGCGTTCGGCAGCTCGCCGTAGATCAGCAGGTAGCTGACCTCGACGAACGACGACTGGTCGGCGAGCTGCTCGATCGGGTAGCCGCGGTAACGCAGGATCCCCTCGTCGCCGTCGATGTACGTGATCGCCGACTTGCACGACGCAGTGTTGACGAACCCCGTGTCGAGCGTGACGAGGTCTGTCTCCTTCATCAGGTTCGACACGTTCAAACCGTGGTTGCCCTCGGTCGCGGTCACCAGGGGCAGGTCGAGAGTGCCGCCAGGGTGGCTCAGCTTCAGGGCTGCTGGGGTGGTGGACTCGGTGCGGATCTCCACCTTGGCCTCTGTCTGGGTCGTGTCGCTCACGTCGTCCACTCCTGTCCGGTCACCACCTCGGCACGTTCGGTGCCGGCGGCGAGCCCTCGACGGTTCGTCCCGGTCAGGACGCTGGCCTGTAGTCGAAACTACCGCCCGGTACCTCGACCCCGCCATCCTGCCCCCGCACCTGACTGCGCCGACGGCCGCCCCGGCGGCCATCGGCACGTGGCGGTCAGCTCGTGTTCAGCTCGTGTTCAGCGCACTACTGGTGAGCGGCGGTCACCGTTGCTGCCGGCCGCGGCCAGCGAGCGCTACGGCCCCGACCCCGGCGAGCAACATCATGGTCCCGACCCACCCGATCCGCAGCGCCTCCGACCCGGTCCTCGCAAGCCGCGCGGCCCTCGCCGACCGGTCGCCGTCGCCACGCTCGCGGGTCTCGCGTGGGACCCACGTGGCGTCGAACTGCAGGCTGAACACGCTGGGTCCGCTGAGCACGTAACCCGTTGCCGCTCTGGCGTGCACAACGACCGTGCCACTCCCGGGATAGGTTCCGGGAGCGACCATGCGGCCGTCGATCCAGTACGTCACCCCCAAGATGTCGGGGATGGTGTACGTGTCGTTCGCCGTTCCGTTGCCGTCGGTCGACGGCGGAGCGAGCGGCCTCGCCTGGCGGATGTCGGTGAAGCCGAGCAGGAACTCGTCCTGGCCCTGGAGCACGTAGCCGGGCTCGGCGAATGCCGTCACGACCACGGTGCCGACCGCCGGGTAGGTGCCGGGACCCCTCGGGACCCCGCCGACCTCGTACCGCACGCCCACGACCGAGGGGATCGTGTAGCTGTCGTTCGCGGTGCCCCAGGTGTCGACGCGATCCGGTGCGTCTGCCGTGACCAGGCGGATGTCGGTGAAGACCAGCGTGAACTCGTCCACACCCTCGAGCTCGTAGCCGGCCTCGGCGAAGGCGGTCACCACGACGGTGGCGGCACCCGGGTACGTGCCGGGATCGAGCTGGACGCCGTCGACCTCGTAGCGGACACCCTCGACCACAGGGATCGTGAACGTGTCGTCGGCCGTGCCCCAGGTGTCGAGCTGGCCGGGCGCCTCGGCGGTGACCAGGTGGATGTCGGTGAACACCAGCGTGAACTCGTCCACGCCTGTCAGCTCGTAGCCCACCTCGGCGAACGCGGTCACCACGACCGTGCCCGCACCGGGGTAGGTACCCGGCAGTGTCGGCACCCCGTCGACCTCGTACCGCACACCGGTGACGACAGGGATCGTGAACGTGTCGTCAGCGGTGTCGTAGGTGTCGAGCTGGCCCGGCGCCTCGGCGGTGACCAGGTGGATGTCGCTGAACACCAAGGTGAACTCGTCCTCACCCAGCAGCTCGTAGCCGGGCTGAGCGAACGCGGTCACCACGACGGTGCCCAGACCCGGGTAGGTGCCCGCGGCGGTCGGGACGCCGTCGACCTCGTAGCGAACCCCGGTGTCCGTCGGGATCGTGTAGGTGTCGTCGGCGGTGTCGTAAGTGTCGAACTGGCTCGGCGCCTCGGCGGTCACCTGGTGGATGTCGCTGAACACCAGAGTGAACTCGGCCTGACCCGTCAGCTCGTAGCCAACCTCGGCGAACGCGGTCACCACGACGGTGCCCAGAGCTGGATAGGTGCCCGCGGCCACCGGGACCCCGTCGGCCTCGTAGCGCACACCCTCGACCACCGGGATCGTGAACGTGTCGTCGGCGGTGTCGTAGGTATCGAACTGGCCCGGCGCCTCGGCGGTGACCTGGTGGATGTCGGTGAACACCAGCGTGAACACGTCCTGACCCTGCAGCTCGTAGCCCACCTCAGCGAACGCCGTCACGACCACAGTGCCCGCGCCGGGGTAGGTACCCGGCACCGTCGGCACCCCGTCGACCTCGTACCGCACGCCGGTGGCGACAGGGATCGTGAACGTGTCGTCAGCGGTGTCGAACGTGTCGAACATGCCCGGCGCCTCGGCCGTGACCTGGTGGATGTCGGTGAACACCAGCGTGAACTCGTCGACGCCCATCAGCTCGTAGCCCACCTCGGCGAATGCCGCCACGACGACGGTGCCCAGACCCGAGTACGTGCCGGCCTCGAGGCTCACGCCGCCGACCTCGTACCGCACACCGGTCGTCGACGCGATCGTGTAGGTGTCGTCAGCGGTGTCGTACGTGTCGAACTGGCCCGGCGCCTCGGCTGCGACCTGGTGGATGTCGGTGAACACCAGCGTGAAGACGTCCTGGCCCGTCAGCTCGTAGCCGACCTCGGCGAACGCCGTCACGACGACGGTGCCCAGACCCGAGTACGTGCCGGCCTCGAGGCTCACGCCGCCGACCTCGTACCGCACACCGGTCGTCGATGCGATCGTGTAGGTGTCATCAGCGGTGTCGTAGGTGTCGAACTGACCCGGCGCATCCGCCGTGACCTGGTGGATGTCGGTGAACACCAGCGTGAACTCGCTCGCGCCGGTCAGGACGTAGCCGGTCTCGGCGACGGCGCTGACGACCACGGTGCCGCTGCCGGGATAGGTGCCCGGTGGCACCGTGAGTCCGTCGATCTCGTAGCGGACGCCCTCGACCACCGGGATGGTGTACGTGTCGTCGGCGGTGTCGTAGGTGTCGAACTGGGCAGGCGCCTCCGCAGTCACCTGACGGATGTCGGTGAACACGAGCGTGAACTCAGTGGCGCCCGTGAGGAGGTAACCGCTCTCGGCGACGGCGGTCACCACGACGGTGCCCGCACCCGGGTAGGTGCCCGCCGGGACCGTGGCCCCGCCGACCTCGTACCGCACGCCCTCGACCGCGGGGATCGTGTACGTGTCGTCGGCCGTGCCCCAGGTGTCGACCTGGCCAGGCGCCTCCGCCGTGACCTGGAGGATGTTCGTGAAGACGAGCGTGAACTCGGTTGCGCCGGTGAGCACGTAGCCGGTCTCGGCGACGGCGGTCACCACGACGGTGCCCGCACCCGGGTAGGTGCCCGCGGGGACAGTGGCCCCGTCGACCTCGTACCGCACACCTGTCGTCGACGCGATCGTGTACGTGTCGTCAGCCGTGCCCCAGGTGTCGACCTGGCCCGGCGCCTCGGCACTCACCTGGCGGATGTCGGTGAACACGAGGGTGAACTCGTCCTCGCCCTCGAGCTCGAAGCCGGGCTCGGCGAACGCGTTCACCACGACCGTGCCGGTGCCCGGGTACGTCCCGGCCACGACGGTGACGCCGCCGACCTCGTACCGCACGCCCTCGACGACCGGGATCGTGTACGTGTCGTCCACCGTGCCCCAGGTGTCGACCTGCGACGGTGCCACGGCGCTGACCTGGAGGATGTTCGTGAACGGCAGCGAGAACGACGACTCGCCGGTGAGCACGTACCCGGCCTCGGCGAACGCGTTCACGACGACGGTCCCGAGCCCCGGGTAGGTGCCGGCCGCGACCGTTTCACCGCCGACCTCGTACCGGACGCCGGTGACCGAGGGGATCGTGTACGTGTCGTCGGCGGTACCCCAGGTGTCGGCCTGCGTCGGCGCCTCGGCGCTGACCTGGCGAATATCGGTGAAGGGCAACGAGAACGACGACGCACCGGTGAGCACGTAGCCGCTCTCGGCGAACGCGTTCACCACGACGGTCCCGAGGCCCGGGTACGTGCCGGCCGCGACCGTGGCACCGCCGACCTCGTACCGGACGCCGGTGACCGACGGGATCGTGTACGTGTCGTCATCCGTGCCCCACGTGTCGACCTGAGTCGGCGCCTCGGCCGCGACCGGGTTGATGTCGGTGAAAGTGTGGGTGAACTCGGTGGTGCCCGTCAGCTCGTACCCTTCCTGCGCGACGGTGGTGACCACCACCGTGCCGGAGCCTGGGTACGTTCCCGCTGCGACCGTGACGCCGCCGACCTGGTAGGTCACGCCGGTCGTCGTGGGGACGGTGTAGGTGTCGGAGGAGGTTCCGTAGGGGTCGGCGAAGGTGACCGGGGCCGGCGCGACGGGCACGAGCGGCTCGTCGGGTGCCTCCTCGGCGCCCGGCTGGCAGTCGTCCAGGTCCGACACGCGTCCGATCCGCAGGTTGTCGATCAACACGGTGGAGTCGTACCCGCCGTCGGCCTGGTCGAAGATCGTGAAGAACAGGCTGTGTGGACCTGGCGTCAGAGGCGTTGCAGCACTAAGGATGTCGGTGCCACCGTCGTAGGACGTGCCAGCGGCGTTGCTCGCGTTGAGGACCGCCTCCCCGGCTGCGTTGATGCTGATGACGTTTCCGTTCGGGTCCTTGGCGAAGTTGCCCGGGGCCGTGATGGTCGTGCCGACACTGGTCCACGTGGTCTCGTCGACCTCGGCGATGAAGGCGTCGTTGTACACGTCCCCGACGTATTCCGGGTACTCCTCCGAGAGGAAGCGGAACTCGACCCCGAGGAGGCAGTTCGCGTTCGCAGGAACGTTGACGTCGATCCGGAGCACGGTCGCGTCGAAGTCAGATCCTCCGGCGCGACCGAGGAGGCCGTGGTTGACGTCCCGGAAGTCGCCTTGAGCTCCGTACGCCAGCGACGCGTCACCGGACGACAGGATCGCGAAGCTGTTCCCTGCACGAGGGAAGCCGGCGAGCGGGGTCGTCGCTGCGAGAGACGACACGGCACTGGCCGGGCCGTTCAGCAACTGCGAACCGGTGACCAAGGCGCCGTTCGTCAGGATCGCGGCGGCCAGGTCACTGGACGTAGCGGCTGACGCGGAAGGGGCGACGGCGAGGGTGCCGGCGATCGCGACACAGGTAGAGACGGCGAGTGACGAACGCAGGCGCATGACGGCTCCAGAGCGACCAGGCGGCGGGGTCCTCGAGCGGGACCTCGCCACAGGCGTGATTCACGCCTGAAGGGGTCATCGACTCGAACCCACCCGGCTTGAGCCGCTCCGTGACAGAACGCCGGACGTGGCACCCGTTTGCCACATCACTCGGGCGAACGTCGCTCGAACGGCCCAACCAGGCCTCGGCTCGCGTGCGCTAGCCGGTGAGGCGGCGCCTTGCCTCGGCGACCCGCTCGTCACTCGCGGTCAGCGCGACGCGCACGTGGCGCCGTCCTGCCGCGCCGTAGAAGGAGCCGGGAGCCACGAGCACGCCGCGCTCGGCCAGCGCCGCGACGGTGTCCCAGCAGTCCTCGTCGCGTGTCGCCCACAGGTACAGACCGGCCTCGGAGTCGGGTGCGTCGACGCGCAGCCCGACAGCGGCGAGCGCCGGCTGCAGGGCGTGACGGCGCGCCCGGTAGCGCTCCTTCTGGACGGCGACGTGCTCGTCGTCGCCCAGCGCCACCCGCATCACCTCCTGGACCGGCCCGGGCACCATCATCCCCGCGTGCTTGCGGACCTCCAGCAGCCCGCGCACCAGCGCGGGGTCGCCCGCCACCAGACCCGCGCGGTAGCCCGCGAGGTTCGACTGCTTGCTCAGCGAGTACAGCGCGAGCAGACCCGTGTGGCTGTCACCGCAGACAGCGGGGTCGAGGACGCTCGGGACGGGCGAGCCGGCCCAGCTCAGCTCGGCGTAGCACTCGTCGCTGGCCACGACAGCGCCACGCTCTCTCGCCCACGCCACCACCTTGGCGAGATGCTCCGTCCCCAGCACACGACCCGTCGGGTTGGAGGGCGAGTTGACCCAGACGAGGTCGACGCGCTCAGGGCCCAGCTGGGCCGTCCCGTCGGCGACGACGACGTCGCAGCCCGCCAAGCGAGCGCCGACGTCGTAGCTGGGATAGGCGATCTCGGGGATCACGACACGGTTGCCCGGGCCGAGACCCATCAGGGTCGGGAGCCACGTCACCAGCTCCTTCGAGCCGATCGTCGGCAGCACGGCGTCGGGGTCGACGCCGGGCACGCCGCGTCGGCGCGCGAACCAGGCGGCCGCCGCCTCGCGCAGTGCCCGCGTGCCCTGTGTCGTGGGGTAGCCGGGTGAGTCGGACGCCCCGGCCAGCGCATCACGCAGCAGCGCAGGCGTGGGATCGACGGGTGTGCCCACCGACAGGTCGACGATGCCCTCGGGGTGGGCGGACGCGATGGCCTTGTGCGGGACGAGGGTGTCCCACGGGAAGTCGGGAAGCTGCCGTTCCCGGCTGGTCGTCACGTCAGGTCAACCAGCAGGCGGGTCAGTGCGCCGCCTGCTCCTGCGGGGGCAGTGCCTCGATGATCGGGTGGTCCTTGGGGATCAGCCCGAGCTTGGCGGCGCCACCGGGCGACCCGAGGTCGTCGAAGAACTCGACGTTCGCCTTGTAGTACTCGGCCCACTGCTCGGGGGTGTCGTCCTCGTAGTAGATGGCCTCGACCGGGCACACCGGCTCGCACGCACCGCAGTCCACGCACTCGTCCGGGTGGATGTAGAGCGACCGCTGGCCTTCGTAGATGCAGTCGACCGGGCACTCCTCGATGCAGGCCTTGTCCTTGAGGTCGACACAGGGCTGGGCGATCACGTATGTCACGTCGGGTGCCTCCTACGCCCCTGGAGGGGCTGGTGATGCTCGGTCGGAACTAGTATCGCGGACATTCGGCCGGGCTGGTAACGCAGGGTGGGACATGTCCAACAGGTGGCTTTCGATGCGTGACGTGGGTCACCGTGTCGTCGTTCGCAGCCTGCTGCCCGACGGGTCGGCGACGGACCATCTCGGTGAGCTGGTCGCCCTGGACGAGGTGGGCCTGCAGGTGCAGCCCGACAACGGTCCCTTGCGCCGGGTGGCCGGCGCCGACGTGGTCGCGGCGAAGGTGGTGCCACCGCGCACGGTGAGGCCCACCTCCAGCGTCGAGGCCGTGCAGCGTGTGGCGGCCCTGGGGTGGCCCGGCCTCGAGCGCCAGCGCTTGGGTGGCTGGGTGCTCCGGGCTGCAGGCGGTTTCACCGGACGGGCGAACTCCGCGATGGCTGTCGGCGACCCGGGCGTGCCGACCGACGAGGCACTGGAGGCGGTGCTGCGGTTCTACGCGGAGCGCGACCTCCCCGCCCGGATCCAGGTGCCGTTCCCGGTCGACGGCCCGGCAGACCCCGCCCCCGGCCTGGACTCCGAGCTGGCAGACCGAGGCTGGACGTGCGACCCGCCGACCCTGCTGATGACCGCCGACCTGAGGACGCGCTCGTCCACCGACGCGCCCGTCCTGCCGGAAGGCCTTCGGCTCGACGTCGCCTCCGAGCCCGACCCGGCGTGGTTGAGCCTGTACCGCTACCGGGGTGCCGGGCTGCCGGCGGTCGCCGCGCAGGTGCTCACCGCCGCACCGTGGCAGCGGTTCCTGTCGCTTCGGCTGGCGGCTGAGGGCGCGACGGTCGCCGTCGGCAGGGTCGCGGTGGCGGATGGCTGGGCCGGTGTGACCGCGATGCAGGTCGACGACGGCCATCGTCGAATGGGTTTGGGCAGAACGGCTCTCGAGTCGCTGCTGGATCTTGGCGTGCTGCAGGGCGCCCGGTTCGGCTACCTGCAGGTCTTCGAGGCGAACGCACCCGCTGTCGGCCTCTACGGCGCCGCCGGGTTCACAGCCCACCACCGCTACCACTACCGCACCGCGCCTGCCTGAAAACCGTTGTCACCCAAGTGTGTTCAGGGCGTGCAGGTGATCTTCTCCTCCGGGATGTACCGGGTCTTGAACGTCTCCGTCTTCTCCACCGATCCCGCCCGGGAGAAGATCCGCTGGACGGTCACGTCGAAGCCCGACTGGGGCATCTGCGGTACGCAGTCCGGGCCGGACCCGGTGTCGGTGCCCGGAGCCGTGACGTTGGTGCGCGGGCCCTTCGTGGCCTCGATGTCCCAGACCTTGGTGCTCCAGAACCGCGTGTGCACCTGACCGCCCGACACGTACATCTCGATCAGCACGCCGTACGTGGAGTCGTTGGTGAACTTGAGGTCGACGGTCGGGTAGTTGACCGTGGCCTCGCGGCCCTCCGGGTAGCGCGAGATGTAGAACGAGTGCGGCTTGTGCTCCACGTCCTTCAGGCCGGCGAAGAACATCCCGTTGAACAGGGTTGTCGCGACCTGCGACACGCCCCCGCCGGTGCCCCTGGTGAGCCGCCCGTTCTGGATCACGGGAGCCTCGTTGTACCCCTTCGCCGACGTGCGCTCCCCCAGCACCCCGTTGAGGCTGAACGTCTCTCCGGGCAGCAGCAGCGTGCCGTTGACGGTGCGCGCGGCGATCGTGATGTTCTCTGTCCGTCCGGAATCCGGGGTCAGGTTGGTCGAGAACTCGGAGATCGCCTCCTTCACGCCCAGTGCCTCCACCTCGGCGGTGGTCACCTCGGGCTCGGCGACGACCGCCTCGACGGCCGCGGCCCTCTCGTCGGTGCCGATGGCCTCGTGCACGGCCGCCGCAAGGGCGTCGCCGTCGACCGTGACCCCGTTCACGGCGGGCACGATGACGGGCTTGCCCTTCTTGAGAGTCACCGTCGCGTCCTTCGGGGTGGTCTGCACCGTGGGGTCGGCAGTGACCAGCGCAGCGACGACCTTGTCGGGCACGACGCTCGGCACGAGCTCGCCGTCGGTGGGAGTTGCGGCCAGCGCCGGCGCGAGCTGCGCCGGCTGCAGGACGACGGACAGCTTGCCGACGGCGACCGTGACGGGTCCGGCGGTCGCCGGGGTCGCGAACGACGCCATCACCTCGTCGACCTCGGCCTGCTCGATCTCAGGTGGCGTCACGTCGGCGGGAAGCTCGATCGACCCCGGCACGGCGAGCCAGTCGCGGGCGACGGTCGCGGTCGCGTCCGCAACGTCGACGGCGACGCCCCGCACGGCCGGCGAGACGACCGGCGCCCCGTCGGCGAACGTGATCGCTCCGTCGGCCGGCTCGGCGTCGACCTCGTCGGCGAACGCCTGCACGGCAGCCTGCAGCGCCTCGCTGTCGACGGTGCGGACGGGGGGCACCGCCTCGTCACCGGCGAACTGGCGCCACACGACTCTCGGGTCCCAGCTGAAGCCGATCACCTCGTCGACGGTGGCCGGCACGTCGACGGCCAGGCCGGCGCTCACGGGGTCCAAGGTCTTCTCGACGCCGTCGACGGTCACGTCGACCGGACGGGCAGCCGCCTCGGCCAGACCCTCCTCCAGCGCTCTGCTGGCAGCACGCTCTGAGTGCCCGCCGATCTCGACCCCCGCGACGGTCACGCCCGAGGCCACGCGCGTGGACGACCACCAGGCCAGCAGGGTGTAACCGGCTGTCGCAGCCAGCAGGACCACAACGGGTACCCACACCCGCCGACTCGTACCGGCGGGCCAACGGTTCCGCTTCGCCACTCGACCTCCACGCCCCCGTCACCCCTGCGCGCCCCCCGGTCGGTGAGGCGGCTGGGGTCATCCTACGAGGACGGGTGACCAGGGACGGCGTCGCGCTCGGCGGAGGCCACGTCCACGTCCTGCGGCCCTGCCGCCCAGAGGACGTCGGTGATCTCGTGCCCGATCAGCTCGTGCCGCTCGAGCAGGGCGTCACGCAGGGCCACGACCAGGTGGCGGTTGCGACCCAGCAGCCCACGCACGTACTCCTTCTGGCCGCGCAACAGCTGCTCGACCATCCGGCGGCCCTCGGTGTCGCTGAGCACCCGTCCGACCAGGTTCTCGGCCGAGAGGGCCGAACCCTGGATCGCCGCGAAGGAGATCAGCGTCTCGCTCATCCCGGCGGCGCCGACCATCTGCGCCGCGACGCCGGTGGCGTAGTGCAGGTCTCCGCTCGGACCGGTGGACACGTCCCCGAAGAAGAGCTCCTCGGCGACCTGGCCGCCCATCGCGATGCTGATCAGGCCGGTCAGCTCGCTGCGCGAGCGGGTGTAGACGTCGTCGGCGTCGCCGTGCGCCAGCAGTCCGAGGGCGTTGGCCCGCTTGACGATGGTGAGGATCTCGAGCCGGCGCTGCGGTGCCACCAGGTAGGCGACGGTCGCGTGGCCGGCCTCGTGAGTGGCGATCAGGCGCTTCTCGTAGTCGGTGTACGCGACGGGCGCGCCGAGCCCGATCTCGACCACCAGCCTCGCCTGCTCGAGGTCGCGCCAGCTCATCCCGGGCGCCAGGCGACGCACCGCGTTGACGAGTGCCTCGTCCATCAGGTGCTCGATCATCACCGGGCTGTAGCCCTGGGTGACGCCGGCCAGCGCGTCACGTCGCTCCGGGTCGTCGAGCTCCGCCTCGTGCGACTTGCGGTCGAGGAAGTGGTCGACGAGCTCGCGCCGTCCGGCCTTGTCAGGCAGGTCGAAGGTGAGGCGCCGGTCGAACCGGCCGGGGCGCAGCAGGGCGGGGTCGAGGTTGTCGGCCCGGTTCGTCGCCGCGATCAGCAGCACGTCGACGGGCTCGTGCCGCGGGCGCGGGATCTGGCGGTGCGCCGGCAGGAACAGGTTCATGCCGTCGGTGACCTTGCCGACGGTCTTCTGCCAGCCGGTCGGCTCGTCGAACGACTGCATCTGGACGAGCAGCTCGTTCACCACGCCGCCCACGCCCTCGGAGTTGACGTTGCGGTTGACGACGACGCCGGCCGAGGCGGCGAACGCCCCTGAGCCGGCCACGACACCCCCGACGGACGGGAGGCCCTCGAGTCCGCCGCAGCAGGCCAGCCCGCTGGACGGAGCCAGGCCGGTCGGAGCGGGGGTCGCGCTCATGCCGCCACGGACGGTCGCGATGGCGTCGATCTCCTCGATGAAGCCGATGGCGCCGCCCTCCGCTCGGGCGGCCTTGCGCAGCGCCTTGAAGTAGGCGCGGATCTTGCGGGCCGTGGCGCCGTAGTACATCGACTGGAACGACGTGCCCGACACGAAGAGGAACGGCACGCCCGCCTCGGCCGCCATCGCCTTGGCCATGTGCGTCTTGCCGGTGCCCGGCGCGCCCTCGAACAGCAGGCCACGCCTGGGGGTGCCTCCCATGTCGCGGCGGAACGTCCGTCCGGCGAGGAAGAGGTCGAGCGAGCGGGCCACGTCCTCCTTGATCGGGTCCAGGCCCTTGACGTCGTCCATCCGGACGGAGATCTGCTCGGGCCGGTAGGTCACGTGCGGCGAGCGTCCCGCGACGAGCGTGGTGCCCAGCAGCACCACGATGAGAACGCCGAAGAAGGCGCCGGCCATCAGGTACATGGGGTCGATCGCTGGCAGCGCCGGCATGCCGGCCGGGTCACCGGTCAGCAGCCGGAACCACAGGTACAGCGCGAGCGGCGACATCAGGAGCGCCACCTTCAGCAGGCGGCGCTGGCGGGTGCGCTCTCGCGAACGTCCCACGTCGGCGCTGTCGCGGACCAGGAGTGACTTGGGTCGGGCGGGGCCGAGGGCCGATGGCGCCACGGTGGTCTCCTCTGGTCGCGCTCCGGTGGTTCTGACACCCCCATGAGACCGCCGCGAGGGGCTGTCCGGAACCAACCAGCGATGCCGTCACCCCGCGCACAGCGCCGCTCACCCGATCAGGCCTGCCCTGCGGACCCCCCGCCACCCCGGACGGCCCAGGCATATCGGACATGTGCACCGGCCGCTCACGCTGTGTCAGCGGCGGCTCTGCCGGCGTGGGAGCCGGGTCAGCGGTCGCCCAGCACCCGGTAGCGGCCCTGGTGGTAGACGAGAGGCGCTTCGGGCACGTCGGCGGTCTCGATGCCGACGACCTCGCCGAGCACGAGCCGGTGGTCCCCGGCGGGGTACAGGGCGGCGGTGCGGCACTCCAGGGTGGCCAGGGCACCGTCGACGAGCGCCACCCCGGTCTGCTGCCCCCGATGGTTCGGCACCCGGTCGAGCTGCCCGATCAGCGGGCGACCAGGCGAGGCCAGCCACTCCGCAGTGTCACGCGCGCTGCCGGGCAGCACGCTGACGCCCCACACGCCCGACCCCATCACGGCTTCGAGGAAGCGCGTGTCCTCGGCCACCGACACGACCACGAGCAGAGGGTCGAGCGAGACCGAGGCGAACGCGTTCGCCGTCATGGCGTGGTCGCGACCATCGAGCAGGCTGGTGATGGCGCACACGCCGGTCGCGAATCGGCCGACCGCGCGGCGGAACGCCTCGTCGACGGGGATCGCCGCTGTCACAGGGCCCCCGGCGTTCCGGCTCCGCGGCGCGAGGCACGCGACCAGATTCGGGGGACGACGACACCCCACAGCACGATCCCCACCGCCGAGGCCACCGTGTACGCGAGGCCGTAGGCATCCGTCGTCATGAGCACGTCGTTGCCCGGGCCGCGCACGCCGCCCGCCATCACGGCAGCCGCCCAGCCCACGACCAGAGCGAGCAGCGGCAGCCTGCTTCGGCGCGAGGCCAGCCCGACGCACAGAGACAGAGCCGCCAGGAACGCGACCGTGACGACCAGCCCGAACGGGAAGCGCAGGCTGCCCATCAACCAGGGCACGTGGTGCCACACCACCCCGCTCAGCCCGGCGAGGCCGCCGGCCACCAGGGCTGACACCACGCCGAGCGCGAGAAGCGGTGGCGAGGTCCGGGCGGCGGTCCGCGGGCCGCCGGTGTGTCCCGCTGCCGGCCCGGGCGCGAGCAGCGCGGCCTGCCGGTGGTCGCCTGCGGCCCCGGCGAACAGGTCGTCCTCGCGAAGTGCACCCACGGCGGTGTCGGGTCGTCCCACGGCCAGACGGAAGAACTCGGTGGCCGAAAGGGGCTGCCACACCTCGTTGCTCAGCGCGAAGGCGGTCTCGTCGGGAGCGACGACGACCTGTGTGGCATGCGCCCGCAGGGCGGCAGCCTTGGTGGGCCGGTACACCTCCGCGTCGACGCGGCAGGTGACCTCCTCGTCCGGCACGAGCATGGTCATCGGCGATGCCTGCTGGTCGCGCACCACGAAGCCCCGGTCGGCCAGGGCCCGGACTGCGCGGGTATGGATCGACCGGGGTGCGACCACCCAGTACAACTTCGCCACCTGCCACGGCAGGTTGCCGTGCCGTCCGGGCAGCTCGAGGCCCTTGTCGGCGGCCAGCTCGACCGCGCGCATCGTCACGTCGTGGGCCCGAACGTGGTCGGGGTGGCCGTAGCCACCGCCGGGTTCGTACGTGACGACCACCTGCGGTCGCACGTCGCGAAGCACCCTGGCCAGGTGGGTGGCGGCCTCGTCCACGGGAACCGCAGCGAAGGCGTTGGGCGGCATGTCGGGTGGCGCGACCGCGAGACCCTCACTGCCCCAGACCATCCCAGAGTCGACGTACATCACCGGTCGCCCGTCCGCGCCCGTCGCGTCTTGCCCGAGGAAGCGGTGGTCGCTCACACCGAGCGCAGCCATCGCGCTTGCGAGCTCACCGGTTCGGTGGGCAGCGAGCGCCGGCCCGTCGCCGGCCAGGTGCGCCAGCTCGGCACCGATCACCTCCCCGCGCTCGCCCCGCGTGCAGGTGACGAGGGTGACGGCAGCACCCTCGGCGGCGTACCTGGCCATGGTCGCGCCCGTGGTGATGGTCTCGTCGTCGGGGTGGGCGTGCACCAGGAGCAGGCGACGGTCGGCCGGATGCGTACTCGGGTCGGTCACGGAGGCTGCCTCGGTTGACGTCTCAGCCGCGACGGGCCCGGGAGAAGACCTTGGCCCGCTCGTTCTGGTCGAGCACCACCTTGCGGATGCGCACGGATGACGCGGTCACCTCGACGCACTCGTCCTCGCGGCAGAACTCCAGCGACTGCTCCAGCGACAGCGCGCGGGCGGGCACCAGCCGCTCGAGCTCGTCGGCGTTGGAGCGCACGTTGGTGAGCTTCTTCTCCCTGGTGATGTTGACGTCCATGTCGTCGGCGCGCGAGTTCTCGCCGACGACCATGCCCTCGTAGACCTCGGTGGTCGGCGCCACGAACAGGGTGCCGCGCTCCTGCAGGTTGGCGATCGCGTAGCCGGTGGCAATGCCGGAGCGGTCGGCCACCAGGGAGCCCGATGGACGGGTGCGCAGGTCACCGAACCACGGCTCGTAGTCCTCGAACACGTGGTGCGCGATGCCGGTTCCCCTTGTGTCCGTGAGGAACTCGGTGCGGAACCCGATCAGGCCGCGCGACGGGACGAGGAACTCCATCCGCACCCAGCCGGTGCCGTGGTTGGTCATCTGCTCCATCCGGCCCTTGCGCACGGCCAGGAGCTGGGTGATGCCGCCGAGGTACTCCTCGGGCGCGTCGATGGTCAGGCGCTCGACCGGCTCGAACGTCTTGCCGTCGATCTGCCGGGTGACCACCTGCGGCTTGCCGACCGTCAGCTCGAAGCCCTCGCGCCGCATCTGCTCGACCAGGATGGCCAGCGCGAGCTCGCCACGTCCCTGCACCTCCCACGTGTCGGGTCGCTCGGTCGGCAGCACGCGAAGCGACACGTTGCCGACGAGCTCGCGATCAAGGCGGTCCTTGACGAGCCGGGCGGTGACCTTCGAGCCCTTCACCTTGCCCGACAGCGGCGAGGTGTTCGTACCGATCGTCATCGAGATCGCAGGCTCGTCAACGGTGATCAGAGGGAGCGGACGGGGGTCCTCCGCATCGGCAAGGGTTTCGCCGATGGTGATCTCCGGGATGCCCGCGATCGCGACGATGTCGCCCGGACCGGCCTGGTCGGCCTGCACCCGGTCGAGCGCCTCGGTCATCAGCAGCTCGGTGATCTTGACCCGGCTCTGGCTTCCGTCGGCCCTGCACCACATCACGTTCTGGCCCTTGCGGATCGTCCCCTGGTGCACGCGACACAGCGCGAGCCGGCCGAGGAAGAGCGAGGCATCGAGGTTGGTCACGTGCGCCTGCAGGGGGTGCTCGTCGTCGTAGACCGGCGCCGGGACGGTGTTCATGATCGTGGCGAAGAGCGGCTCGAGGTCCGGGCTGTCGGGCATCCCGCCGTTCTCGGGGCGGGTCAGCGAGGCTCGGCCAGCGCGCGCGCTGGCGTAGACGATCGGGAACTCGATCTGGTCCTCGGTGGCGTCGAGGTCCAGGAACAGCTCGTAGGTCTCGTCGACCACCTCGGCGATCCTCGCGTCCGGCCGGTCGACCTTGTTCACCACGAGCACGACCGGCAGCCGGGCGGAGAGCGCCTTGCGGAGCACGAAGCGGGTCTGCGGCAAGGGACCTTCACTGGCGTCGATCAGCAGGCACACGGCGTCGACCATCGAGAGCCCGCGCTCGACCTCGCCGCCGAAGTCGGCGTGGCCAGGGGTGTCGATGATGTTGATCGTCACGCCGCCGTCGGGCGCCGACGGCCCGGAGTAGTGCACCCCGGTGTTCTTGGCGAGGATCGTGATCCCCTTCTCGCGCTCCAGGTCGCCCGAGTCCATCGCACGCTCGTCCACGTGCTGGTGCGCGCCGAATGCGCCCGACTGCCAGAGCATCGCGTCGACGAGGGTGGTCTTGCCGTGGTCCACGTGGGCCACGATGGCGACGTTGCGGATGTCGTCGCGGGTGCGCGTGGGCATGAAGGAGCGCTCGTTCCGGTCGAGGGTGTGTCACCTCATGGTAGGCGCGTGAACCCGTCGGGCCGACCAGCACGCAGGCTGGAACTCCGACGTCCGCTCGATCGAGTGTTGAGAAGTCGGGCCATGCCGAGACCGCATGGCCCGACTTCTCGACATTGGCTGTGCTTCCAGCGCGGGACTACCACCGAAGGCCGGCGCGGACGAGGCGGCGCTCGACCCGCCGAACGATCGTTCCGGGCCGGTGGCGCAGGTCGTCGGCGGTCACGACCACCAGCGTCCAGCCGTGGTCTTCGAGAACCTCTCTGCGGGCGATGTCGTCGCGCCACTGCCTGCGGTCGGTGCGGTGCGTGTCGCCGTCGTACTCCAGCGCCACCTTGGCGTCCATCCAGCACAGGTCGGGACGTGCGAGCCATGCCGTTCCGTCGTCGCCGAAGATGTCTTTGCCGCACTCGGGCTCAGGGATGCCGGCGCGCAGCAGGAGGAGTCGAGCGCGCGTCTCCTGCGGTGAGTCCACCCGCTCGCGCACCAGCGGCAGGGCGGCCCGCATCGCCGCGACCCCCCGCCGTCCGGCCGAGGCCGCTGTCACCTCGCGCAGCCGGACCAGCCCGTTCCGACGCCGGGCGACGGCGTCCCCGAGGACCACGAGGTCGTCCAGCTGCATCGTGGCCTCGCCGGCGAGGTGCGCCCAGATCTGCGCGCTCGACACGACGCGCAGGGTGCCTGGTCGTGGGCGCCCGCTGACCCGCACGCCTCCAACCGCCACTCTGATCCCGTTGATCTGCGGCCTCGACGTTCCCGGAGGGACGCGCACGACGACGGGCGCCGCAGGCTCGAGCCCGCGGGGGATCGGGAGCTCTCGCAACGCCGCGGCCGTTGCGCCGTCGAAGGCCGCATCGCCTGGGAGCAGGAGCGACGCCGCGAGGCACCGCAGCGCGAGCGTGTCGGGCAGATCGGCGGGTACGCGGACGCCGCGGAACGGCGTGCGAACGGCACCGCCACGGAGGACGTCCGGGCTGACGCCGAGGGCACGCGCCTCCTTCACCGTGAAGGGACGAGAGGCGAGGGACGAAGGGAGGGCGACTCGCGGTGAGGGCATGCGGGGAGCCTCGCGGCATCCCGCTCCCACTGACGCCGATGCGGCGCACCTGTGGACAAACGTGGCCCGCCGGCACCCTGGGTACGGCGCCAGTGTTGAGAAAGCGGTCCATGCGGCCTCGCGATCGCCCGGCTTCTCAGCACTCGATCGGACGGGCGGCCGTCACACGCCGCCGCGCGCCGCCGAGGTCAGGGCAGCCACCACGGGGAGGTCGCCGTCGAGCCAGTCGACCTCGTGCCACCGGCCGGCCGTCAGCCACCGGAGCTCGTCGTGGTCCTGCAGCGGCGTCGGCACCCCGGCGGAGACCCGCGCCCACCAGACGGCGATCACCAGTCCCGGTCCTAGGGGCCACCAGCCATCCGAGCCACCCGCCAGCCGCGCCCCGAGCTCCACCCGCACGCCGAGCTCCTCGTCCAGCTCGCGGTGCAGGGCCTCCTCGGGCGTCTCGCCAGGGTCGACCTTGCCGCCGGGCAGCTCCCACCGTCCGGCCAGGTGCGGCGGCCCGCTGCGCCGCGCAGCCAGCAGCCGGGTCGGGGCCGTCAGGTCGTCGACGACCGCGGCACCCACCACCCGCACGGTCTGCACAGCGGTCACCCTGCCACGGGCCCTAGTGTCGGAGCATGAGCCGACTCCTGGACGTGGACGAGATCACCCGCCAGCTCGAGGACCTCCCAGGCTGGCACCTGCTCGACCGCACCCTGTCAGCGCGCTACGACGCTCCCGACTTCCTCGCGGCGATCCGCCTCGTGGACGACGTGGCGCTGGCCGCCGAGGAGATGGACCACCACCCCGACATCGACATCCGTTGGAAACGTGTGCGTTTCGAACTGTCGACCCACTCCGAGGGAGGCGTGACCCAGCTCGACGTCGAACTGGCTCACCGGATCGCCGACCTGGCGAACGCGGCGGGCGCGAGCGTGATGGATGACCCGAAAGACTAGGTCACACAACGATCTTGACGTTGATCTCCGCGAAGTGGCATGCGACAGCGTGACTCTCGCTCGCTCCCTCGTGCCGCACCAGCGGCGGCTCCTCGGTGGCGCAGATGTCCTGGGCCTTCCAGCAGCGGGTACGGAACCGGCAGCCGGACGGAGGGTTGAGGGGGCTCGGCACGTCGCCGGTGAGGATGACCCGCTCGCGCTTGCGCTCCAGCTCGGGGTTCGCCGACGGTGCGGCCGACATCAGCGCCTGGGTGTACGGGTGCATCGGCCGCTCGTAGAGCTCGTCCTTGTCGGCGATCTCGACGACCTTGCCCAGGTACATCACCGCGACCCGGTCGCTGATGTGTCGTACCACCGACAGGTCGTGGGCGATGAACATGTACGCGAGACCGAGCCGGTCCTGCAGGTCCTCGAAGAGGTTCACGACGCCGGCCTGCACTGACACGTCCAGGGCGGAGACCGGCTCGTCGAGCACGAGCATCTTCGGCTCGAGTGCCAGAGCGCGCGCGATGCCGACGCGCTGGCGCTGCCCGCCGGAGAACTCGTGGGGATACCGGTTGCCGTGCTCGGGGTTCAACCCGACCAGCGCGAGCAGCTCGGCCACACGGGCCTTCCCGTGCTTCTCGTTCTTCCACAGGCCGTGCACCTTCAGCGGCTCGCCGACGATGTCGTTGACGGGCATCTTCGGGTTCAGCGAGGCGTACGGGTCCTGGAACACGATCTGCAGCTCACGCCGCACGTGCCGCATGTCCGACTTCGACAGCGAGGTCAGCTCCTTGCCGTCGAACATCACCGAGCCCGACGTCGGCGTGTGCAGCTGCAGCACCGCGCGGCCGGTGGTGGACTTGCCACAGCCCGACTCGCCCACCACGCCGAGGGTCTCGCCGGCGTCGATGTGGAACGACACGCCGGACACGGCCTGCACGTAGCCGACGATGCTGCGCAGCAGGCCGCCACCCTTGACCGGGAAGTTCATCACCAGGTCGGTGACCGTGAGCAGGTGCGAGTCGCTGTCGGCCTTCTCGTGAGCCGACTGGGGAGAGGCCTTCTCTCCCTCCCCGGGCTCGTAGGGCGTGCTCTTGGACAGCTGGGTCACCGAGCCACCTCACTCTCGGTACGGAAGAAGGCCGTCGGGTCCTCGGACTCCGCCATGCGCTGCCAGTGGTGACACGCAGCGTAGTGGGCGTGGTCGTCGGTCAGCTCGAGAGACGGCTCGGCATCGCTGCAGACGGCCGTGGCCAGGGGGCAGCGCGGGTTGAACGGACAGCCGCTGGGGAGGTTGATCAGCGAGGGTGGCGTGCCCTTGATCGGGCGCAGCCGTGAGTCCTTGCCGTCAAGGCTGGGCATCGAGCCGAGCAGGCCTGCGGTGTAGGGCATCCGAGGACGGTAGAACACGTCGTCCGTGCCACCCAGCTCGACGGGCCGACCCGCGTACATGACCAGGACGCGGTGCGCCATGCCCGCCACCACGCCGAGGTCGTGGGTGATCAGGATGATGGCCGCGTTCACCGCGTCCTTCACCTCGATCAGCTTCTCCAGGATCTGGGCCTGCACCGTCACGTCGAGCGCCGTCGTCGGCTCGTCGGCGATGATGATGTCGGGGTTGTTGATGACCGCCATCGCGATCATCGCGCGCTGGCGCATGCCGCCCGAGAACTCGTGCGGGTAGTTCTTGACCCGGTGCGACGGCTGCGGGATGCCGACCAGGTCGAGCATCTCCTCCGCCCGCTTGAGGGCCACGCTGCGCGAGACGGACTCGTGCGAGCGGACGGCCTCAGCCAGCTGGTCGCCGATCGAGTACACGGGGTTCAGCGCGGTCATCGGGTCCTGGAAGATCATGGCGATCTTGCGGCCACGCAGTCCGCGCTGCTCCTTCTGCGACATCTTCAGGACGTCCTTGCCCCGGTACTTGATCGAGCCCGTGATGCGGGCCGACGGGGGCAGCAGACCCATCACGGCCATCGACGACACCGACTTGCCGGAACCGGACTCGCCCACGATGCCGAGCACCTCGCGCTCGCGCAGGGCGTAGCTGACACCACGCACCGCCTGCACGACGCCGTCCTCGGTCGGGAAGCCGACCGTCAGGTCCTCGACGCGCAGGATCTCCTCGCCCTTCTGGGGGGCGTCGACACCGCTGCCCCAGCCATGCGTCGAGTGGACGCTGGCGGCGGTCTCGGTGATCGGTCGCAGCACGCTGTCGGGGCCAGCGGCCGACTGCGGAGAGGGGAGGTCGGTCATCAGGCACGCACCCTCGTCTGTCGGGGATCGTAGGCGTCTCGTAAGCCGTCACCGATGAAGTTGACGGCCAGGGCGATGGCGATGATGAACAGACCGGGCCACCAGAAGAGCCAGGGACGCGTCAGGAAGGCGCTCTGGTAGCTGCTGATCAGCGAGCCGAGTGAGACGTCCGGTGGTCTGACCCCGAACCCGAGGTAGCTGAGCGCGGTCTCGAGGAGGATCGCGGCAGCTACCGCCAGCGTGGCCGAGACGATGATGACGCCGAGCACGTTGGGCAGGATGTGCCGGAAGATGATGCGCCCGCTGCTCGCGCCCATCGCCCGCGCCGCCTCGACGAACTCCTTCTCGCGCAGCGAGAGGAACTCACCGCGGACGAGACGGGCCAGACCTGTCCACGTGACGAGCCCCAGCACCAGGGCGAGCGGGATCACGCCGACCTGGCCGAACCGACGGCCGAGCACTGCCGCGATCACGATGATCGGGATGGTGATCATCACGTCCGTGAAGCGCATCAGGACCGACTCGATCCACCCGCGGAAGTAGCCCGCCACCGCGCCCACCACCGTGCCGACCGTGGTGGAGGTCAGCCCGACGACGAACGCGATGATGAGCGAGATCTGGGCGCCGCGCATGGTCAGCGCGAAGTAGTCCTTGCCGACGTTGTCCTGGCCGAAGGGGTTCGCCCCGATGCCCAGCCCGTCACCGTCCAGCCACGGGATGAGGTCGAGGGTCGGCGCGCCCTTGTTCACGATCGTGGCCGTGGCCGTGTACGTCTTGTCCCACCAGCCCGGGATGCCGGCGTAGCCGATGGACGTGAAGGCCATCAGCACGACGACGATCAGCACGGCCATGCCGCCGAGGGCGCCTCGGTGCCGGAAGAACCGCAACCGCACCAGCTCGGCCTGGCTCCGAGCCTTGATGGTCATCCCCTGGGCAGTCGTACTGCCCGTCTCTGTCTTGATGTGAGGGTCACCCGTTGTGGGGGTGGGTCCCTCTGGTGGTATCTGGGTCATCAGTCCCGTCCTCGTCGGTACCGCTCCTGCATTCCGTCACCGCCACGCGGCGATCTCACCAGATCAGGTCAACCGGATCCGCGGGTCCAGATAGGCGTACATGATGTCGGCGATCATGTTGAACAGGACGATGGCCGTTCCGGTGACGATGAAGAAGCCCATCACCGGGTTCGGGTCGACCGTGTTCAGCCCGTCGTTGAAGAGGCTGCCCATCCCCTTCCAGCCGAAGACGCGCTCGGTGATGATGGCGCCGCCGACGATGCCCGCGAAGTCGAAGGCCATCAGGGTGGTCACCGGGATGAGAGCGTTGCGGAACGCGTGCCTCATGATCACCGTCCGCTCGGTGAGGCCCTTCGACCGGGCCGTGCGCACGTAGTCCTGGTTCAGGACCTCGAGCATGCTCGCGCGGGTGAACCGGGTGTAGGTGGCGAACGAGATCAGGATGAGGGCCGTCGTCGGAAGGACGATGTGCGTCTGCTTGTCGATGAAGAGCTGCCAGAAGTCACCCGTGAAGTTCGGGGTGTCCGACCCGATGGTCGACACGATGCGTCCGCTGACCCGGCTGCTGTAGGTCGGGATCTCCTTCATCACGTGGTCGACGAAGATCAGCAGCGACGAGATGAACCCGGTCAGCACCGCCGCCCTGATCGCCGCGGAGCGCTCGATGTCACCGATGGCGTAGCCGATGCCGACGCAGATGGCGACGGTCAGGACGACCAGCCCGATCAGGATCCACCAGTTCGGGTTGATCAGCACCGGTCCCGTTGCGACGTAGCTGATCCCGCCGCCGACGGCCGCCGCAAGGGCGGCGTACAGCACGCGGCGCTTGGCCAGACCCGAGATGAGGACGGTGACGCCGACAGCGACGGCCAGGGAGAACACCAGGATCACGGCCGGCCCAAGCCCGGGGGTCTCGAACCAGCGAGTCACCGAGAGGTACACGAGCACGGCAGCAGTCGCCAGTGCAGCCACGCCGAACGACGTGAGTCTTCGACGCACGCTCCCGCCGAGGACGGCCATCCAGAACAGGGCCGACACGACCGAGAGCCCGACGACCACGAGCGGGGGGATCACGGGGTCGGCCAGCCAGTCGTTGAACTTGATCGCCCCGTACTGCTTGAGCAGCACCGCGACCCAGAACGACGGCAGTGAGAAGAACAGGAACGAGGCGAAGGTGATGGTGTAGTCGAAACCGCTGTACTGGCGCAGCGCGGAGATGATGCCGATCGTGATGCCGAGGAGGATGGCCACCAGAGCAGCCGTCACCACGAGTCGCATCGTGGACGAGAACGCCTGACCGAGCAGGACGGAGACCTCCTGGCCGACCCGGTTCGTTCCGAGGTCGCAGCTCGCGAGAGGGAGGACGCAGCCTCCGATGCCCTTGAGCCAGTTGAGGTAACGCACCGGCACGGGCGTGTCGAGCTGCAGGATCTCTGTCCGCGCCGCGATCTTCTGGTCCTTGCTCGGCGTCTGGTCCTGTCGCAGGTCGAACAGCGGGTCGCCCGCGTTCGCCGTCAGCACGTACACGATCAGGGTCGCGGCGAGAAGCACGAAGACCGAGACGATCAGCCGGCGGATGATGAAGACGAGCACGTCTCACCTCTCGGGTCTGTCGGGCCCGGGTGGGGCCTTGGTCGAGCGACGGGATCCGTCGGGTCACACACGTCGTCGTGCGTGATCGTGGACCGACACTAGTGGTCGGCAGAGCGCGGGCGACACCATAACCGAACGATCGGACGGGTCACGATTGGGCTGCCCCGAAGCGGGGCAGGGTAGGGCCTTGCGAGCGCTCAGCAGAGGGGGCCGGAAGCCGTGGCTCCCGGCCCCCTCCCGAGATGAGCTGACGTGAGGTCAGGTCACCGCGGTGCTGAGCTGTGCAGGGTCAGGACGCGCTGTCCCATTGGTGCATGTTCCACGTGATCGACGACGAGGACGGCTGGAACTGCACGTTCTCGACCGTGTTCTCCCACGCTGCCACGCCCGGGAAGGCGAACAGGGGGATGGTCGCGAGGTCGTCCCAGAGGATCGTCTCGATCTCCTTGATCAGGTCGAGCTGGGCGTCCTGGTCAGGCGTCACGTTCAACGTCTGGAGCAGCTCGTCCACCTCGGTGTTGGTGTACTCGCCGTTGTTGTTACCGCCACCGGTCTCGTAGTTCGAGCTGCTCCCGGAGACGAGTGCGGAACCCGACCAGGCGAACAGCGCCACGTCGAAGTTGCCCGCGTCAAGACCAACCTCGAAGAAGTCGGCCTGACCGGCGTCGGTGATCTTGAACCCGGCCTGCTCGCAGGATGCACGAATCAGGTCGACCTCGTTGGTGCGGCGCTGGTTCGGCGTCTGGTAGCCGATCCGCACCTCGGTGCCGGCGGCGCCGGCGGCGTCGACGAGAGCCTTGGACGCGGCGATGTCCGGTGCGTCATAGCTGCCGTCCTGGATCTCATCGACGATGTCCTCGTACCCCGGCTGGAAGGCCATCAGGTACCTCGACTGGAGGATCTGCGCCTCTTCGTTGACCGGCTTGATCAGCGTGTCGACGATCTCGTTCCTCGGCGCACAGAGCGCGAACGCCTTGCGCAGGTTCGCGTCTGCGAACACCGTCTTGAAGTTGAAGTCGAGGTGCTCGAACGTGAACTCGTCGGCCTGCTCGATCGTGATCGTGTCGCCGACCGCCTCCAGCTGGCTGATGATGTCGGGGTTCGGCTGCGGCTCGGCGATCTGGACGTCACCGTTCTGCAGGGCCTGAGCCTGCTCCTCCTGCACGATGAACCGGATCACGATGTTCTTGGCCACCGCGGGGGTGCCCCAGTACTTGTCGTTCGCGACCAGGGTGATCGACTGGCCCGGCTCCCAGGTGCCCAGCTTGTACGGACCGGACGACGGCGTGATGGTCTCGTCGATGGCGCCCGGGTCGAACCGCCACCCGTTGTTCCAGAACTCGGCGACCTTGGTCAGCTCCGCCTTGTCGTCGGCCTTGACGGCCTCGATGACGTCAGCGACGCCCGACTTCTGCTCGGCGATGTGCGCCGGGAGCATGTCGGTGGTGCCGGCGATCCAGTCGGCGTACGGCTGCTCGTACTCGATGGTGAATTCCTTGTCGCCGTCCTCGCAGGTCGGCTTCTTCATCAGCTCGAAGCCAGTCTTGCTGGCGGGGTCGAACAGGACCGTGTCGCCCTCGTCGTAAGCGCCAGAGGTCGAGGCCCACATCAGCACGTAGTCGTCGCAGTCGATCGGCTCGCCGTCGGACCAGACGGCGTCCTCGTGGAACTTGTACTCGACCGTCAGCGGGTCGTCGCTGGTCTTCTCGTACGTGCCGAACTCGGGCGTGGGGACGACAGATCCGTCCGGGCCGAAGTCCCAGAAGTCCCCGAGGACCTGGTTGAGCACAACGGTGTTCTTGATGGCGTTGTCGACGCCGGTGTTGTTGTTGTAGGCGTTGAACTCCTGCTCGTGCGCCACAGTGATGGTGATGTCCTTGGTCTCCGCTGCGGGAGCGTCGGGCTCATCCGGGGTGTTGCCGCCGGTGCTGCAAGCAGCCAGGGCGATGGAGCCGCCGGCCAGCAGCGCCAGGATCTTGGCGCCCTTGCGCGATGTGCTCAAGGTGAGGTCCTCCTCGGGTTGGGGGCACAGCCCGCTGTGGTGCTGTACCGCCGCGGGCAGTGCGGGCAGGGTTGCTGCCCACACCGGACGTGCCTGGGTCGAGCCTCACCGAACACCAGCGCGAGAGGTACCGCAAGGAGGACGGATGCGGTGTTATCGAGATGAGACCCACAGGTGTCCGGCGGGAGTCCGGGCGATCTTGCGGTCGTGACCTGCTTGTGACACAAGCCTTCCCGTCACGATGGGCGGCTACTCGCCGAGCTTGACGACGGTGAACTTCTCCCAGGCTCCGACGTTGATGCGGGAGCAGGTGACCCACGAGCCGCCGCCGCGCTCCGCGCACCACAGGTGCCCGCCGAGCGCCTGGAAGACCCGTTTGTCGACGTCGTCCGAGGGCGAGAACATCTTGAAGAGCTCCCAGTCGCGGACCTCACCGCGGTTGGCCAGCAACCAGTTCCCGCCGCCGGACTCGGCGCACAGGTACTGGCCCGTGTGGGACTGCACGGCCACGAGCGTCTTGGTGATGCCGTTCTCGCTCGCGTCCTCGAGCTCCAGGACGGTGAAGGTCTCCCACTCCCCGATGGCCTGCCGGTCGGCGAGGATCGCGCCTCCGGGCTTGGCCGAGAGGAACTGCTGGTCCGAGGAGATGATCGCGGCCTGGTAGCTGTCGATCGCCTGCCGGCCGGCGGGCGTGGCGTTCGGATCGAGCGACCGCGTGATGACGTGCACCTGGGCGTCCCTGCCGATGGCGAGCACGTCGAGCGAGGAGGGATCGCGGGAGACAACCGCGACGGTGCTCGTGTCGGACATCTCCAGCCCGTCGACGAACGTCCACTGCCCGAGCCAGAAGCCGGTGTCGAACGTCCGCACGAGCAGGGGGTTGGCCGCGGCGACCACGACCGCGTTGCCGGCGGCCGGGCTGGCCGCGGCGATACCCGCCGTCTCGGAGAACGTCTCGGGAGCGTGCGGCGTCCAGCTGTCGTCCCAGACGTCGTTGACGCAGCCGATGCTCCACAGCCTCGAGTCCGGCCCCTCCGACACGGCGTGCACCTGGAAGATGCCGTCGCCCAGGGTCTCTGCGGCGACGGACCGCGCCCGCCTGAGCTCCGGCAGCACCGTCCAGCTGCCCCGGACCCCGCCGACGACCCTGGTGTGCACGACACGGCCGTCCCGGTCCGACGCGACCAGCTCGACCTGGTCCTGCCCCGTGGCCGTCGCGGCCAGGTAGGAGTCCTGGTCCAGGTTGCCGCCGTCGAGGACGTCCCAGCCCGACCACTGCCCGTCGACCCGCTGGCGCCGCCGGATCTCGTCGTCGAGCCCGACGACGAAGAGGTCGACGGTGTCGGGGCTCGGAGCCGCCGCGGCGATGCCTGCGGTCGGGGAGAAGCCGGCGTCGGTCAGCGGTGTCCAGTCGCGCCACACGCCCTGACGGTAGGGCGCGGTGTACGCGATGCCGTCACGTGCGACCACGAAGGCGTCGATCACCTGGCCCCGCGCCACGGCCGCGATCCGCGCCGCCTCGTGCAGCTGGGGACTGCGCAGGGGCCGCCAGGCACGCCAGGGGTCGTGCGACACCCGGACCACGGCTCCCTCGCCGGTGAGGTCGAGGACGTCGACCCGCAAGGGCGAGCGGCCGAGCCGCATGGACGCTCGAGGCAGCGCCGCGCAGTTGGTGACGAGGAGGCTGCTCCCGTTCGACGTCAGCTCCTGCGCGACGACCATCCCGCTACCGGGCGGGTTCGGCGGCTCCCCCGGGTTCGGCGGGACCACGGGAAAGCCTGCGTCCCAGGGCGCGCTCGGCGACCGTAGCGACAGGTAGACGCGGGCCCCGTGGGGCGCGAAGCCGTCTCCGAAGAGGACGACGGGCTTGCCGGCGTACCCCGGTGCCGGTGCGCCGTTCCACGTCGCGAGCTCCACGTCGAGGGGAAGGCGTTGCGTGAAGTCCACGGCGACACGGGGGTTTCCGAGCTCCAGCCACCCGGTCTGCGTCGTCATCGGCGGGGACATCGCCGGACCGACGTCCTCATGGCCCGGATCGCCCGTCACCGCCAGGGTGGTGTCCTGGAACGAGAACTTCGCGCCCTCGGCGCCCATGATGCAGGTGTTGTCCGCGTACTGGATGGTCCTGAAGCCGGGAAAGTGGTTCGCGTGACTGCCGGGCTGCTTGTTCGCGTGCTGGTAGAAGTGGCCCATCTCGTGGGTGATGATCGCGACGTCCACGTCGAGGGCACGGACGATCGGGTCGGTCACGCAGATGCCGATGCCCGACCCGGGGTCGTTCATCACCACGACGAGGTGCTCGACGTCCTCGAAGGGCTGCCCGTCGGCAGCGGCGGCGGCGCGGACTGCCGTCACCAGGTCTGCCGCCGAGAGGGCCTGCTTCTCGGCCTGGGTCATCTTGAGCTCGACGTCACGTGGAAGACCCCACTCCACCAGCTCCCGCCCCCCGGACATGTCCCGCCAGTAGTCCGTCGCAACGGCCCCGGCTCGCTCGAGCCAGGGATCGGGGATGAAGGGGCCTGGCGTCGACGACTCCTTCTCCACGGTGACTCTCACGGCAACGAACTTGGTCATGGTGGTCTCCGTCCACGCGGGCGCTCAGCATCCCGCTCCCGCAACGGATCTCGCAATGCCCGGGGCGTTGCTCTTTGGGCAGTCGAACGGCCCCCCGACTACACGGTGAGCTAGACGTTGAAGCGGAACTCCACCACGTCGCCGTCCGCCATCACGTAGTCCTTGCCCTCGATCCGCACGCGTCCGCGCGCCTTCGCCTCGGCCATCGAGCCGGCGTCGTCGAGGTCGCTGTACGAGACCACCTCGGCCTTGATGAAGCCCCTCTGGAAGTCGGTGTGGATCACACCGGCGGCCTGGGGCGCTGTCCACCCGCGGCGAATCGTCCACGCCCGAGCCTCTTTCGGCCCGGCCGTCAGGTAGGTCTGCAGGCCGAGGGTGTCGAAGCCGACGCGGGCGAGCTGGTCGATCCCCGACTCGTCCTGCCCGACGGATGCGAGCAGCTCGGCGGCCTCCTCGGGGTCGAGCTCGACGAGCTCCGACTCGGTCTTGGCGTCCAGGAGCACCGCCTCCGCCGGAGCGACCAGCGCCCGCAGACGGTCCTTGAGCGCCTCGTCCGACAGCTCGTCGGTGTCGACGTTGAAGACGTAGATGAAGGGCTTCGTGGTGAGCAGCTGCAGCTCGCGCAGGTATGAGGGGTCGATGCCCGCGCCGCCGCTGTACAGGGTCTGCCCCGTGTCGAGGACGGCCTGCGCGGCTCGCGCTGCGTCGAGCAGTCCGGCGTCCGCCTTCTTGCCCTTGACCTCTTTCTCGAGCCGTGGCACCACGCGCTCGAGCGTCTGCAGGTCGGCGAGCACCAGCTCTGTGTCGATCGTCTCGATGTCAGCGCGCGGGTCGACGCGCCCGTCGACGTGGACGACGTCGGGGTCGTCGAAGGCCCGGATCACCTGGCAGATCGCGTCCGCCTCACGGATGTTGGCCAGGAACTTGTTGCCCAGCCCCTCCCCCTCGCTGGCGCCACGGACGATGCCCGCGATGTCGACGAACGAAACGGTCGCCGGCAGGATCCTCGCGCTGCCGTGGATCTCGGCGAGACGCGCGAGACGCGCGTCGGGCAGTGCCACCACGCCGATGTTGGGCTCGATCGTCGCGAACGGGTAGTTCGCCGCGAGCACGTCGTTCTTGGTCAGCGCGTTGAAGAGGGTGGACTTGCCGACGTTGGGCAGTCCGACGATGCCGATGGTGAGGGCCACGGGGAGCAGAGCCTAGCGGCGGTGGACGAGCACCGCGTACGCCGGATCGGCCTCCTCGCCACCACGAGCACCGAGGGGACTGCCGTCCCAGCCGCTGTGCGCCGACACCTCGGTGAGCCCGGTAGCGGCGCACCAGCCGCGGTAGTCGTCGACGCCGACATGGCGGTCGGCGGCGAACCCCGCGACGAGAAGGCCACCCGGCGCGAGCCAGCCGGCCAGGTGCCCGACGACGTCGGGCTCGGTGCCCGGCGTCAGGTACACCATCACGTTGCCAGCCATCACCACGCAGTCGGCGGGACCGTTCACCTGGGCGACGTCGACCTCGAGCAGGTCCGCCTCGAGCCACGTGAACCGGGGTGCGGCAGAGCGGGCCTCGGCGAGCATCGAGGCGTCCAGGTCGACACCGGCGATGCGGTGGCCACGCCGTCCGAGCTCGATACCGACGCGGCCGGTGCCGCACCCGGCGTCGACCACCCTCGATCCCGGCTGGAGGAGGCCGTCGACGAAGTCAGCCTCGCCGTGCACGTCCTTGCCGCTGCGGGCAAGCTCGGCGAACCGCCGCGCGTAGTGGGGCCCGCGTGTCCCTCCGGTCTCCGCGATCCAGCGGTTCTGCGGACGGCGGACGGGCGGGACGGGGCCATCACCCGGCGTGTCAGGCGTGTTCACCGGCCCATTGTCGGCGCAGGCTGCGACCGTCGAGGCATGGAAACAGTGCTGCCGGTGCTCCTGAGCCTCCTCGTCGGTGCCGCCGTCGGTGCCGGGGTGGCCACGTGGGCTGTGCGAACCGCGGCCACGGCACGGCACGCCTCCGTCGTCGCCGAGCGCGACCTGCTGGCCGACCGGGTGGCCGAGCTCGGCGCCGCGGCCGAGGACGACGCCGAGCTGGCGCTCGCGCTGGCGCCCCTGACCTCGAGCCTGGCGAGGGTCGAGCGGCACGTCGGCGAGCTCGAGCGCGAGCGCTCGGTGCAGTGGGGGCGGCTCGACGCGCAGCTGCTGGCCGTGCAGGGGACGCAGGAGGCGCTGCGACAGCAGACCGGCGCGCTGGCCGGGGCGCTGCGCTCGCCGAACGTGCGAGGCGCCTGGGGCGAGGTGCAGCTGCGGCGGGTGGTCGAGCACGCGGGCATGCTCGCGCGGGTCGACTTCGACACGCAGGTGACGGGCCGCACCGACAGCGGCGCGACCGTCCGGCCCGATGCCGTCGTGCGGCTGCCGGGTGGCAAGTCCGTCGTGATCGACGCCAAGGCACCGCTCGCTGCGTTCCTCGAGGCCTCGCAGTCGGAGCGGACGGGAGAGGCGGCCGGCGTCGCCGCTCGCCGGCGGGAGGTGGCGGCCACCGACCACGCCCGGGCGCTGCGGGCTCATGTGGAGTCACTCGCTGCCAAGCGCTACTGGACCGCCTTCACTCCGACACCCGAGCTGGTGGTCTGCTTCGTTCCCGGCGAGTCGATTCCTTGCGGCGGCGTGCGAGGCCGATCCCGCGCTGCTCGAGCACGCGATGGCCCGCCGGGTGGTGCTGGCCACGCCGACGACCCTGCTGGCGCTCCTGCGCACCGTCGCCCTGACCTGGCAGCAGGAAGCGCTGACCGGCAGCGCCCGCGAGGTGTTCGAGCTGGGCCGCGAGCTGTACGCGCGGCTGGCGGGGCTGGGCGGGTCGGTCGAGAAGCTCGGCCGCACCCTCCACCGGGCGGTCGAGGACTACAACGCGGTGGTCGGCGGGCTCGAGCGGCGCGTGCTGGTGAGCGCGCGCCGCCTGCACGACCTCGAGGTCACCGACACCGAGCTCAGCGGTCCCGAGCCTCTGGAGTCGACGGTGCGCCCATTGACCGCGGTCGAGCTGCTCGAGGACGCCGACGAAGGTCGTCGTGAGGCGGCTCAGGTGGTCGAGCAGGCCGAGGTCGGAGGGGTCGTCCGGAGGTCGCGGCGCAGCTCCTTCGGCAACGAGAACAGCAGGTCCTCCTCCGCGGTGCGCACCTCCTCGACGTCGGCGTAGCCGCGCTCTGCCAGCCACGCGAGCACGTCACGCACCAGCACCTCGGGCACCGACGCCCCCGACGTGACCCCGACCGTGGTCACCCCGTCGAGCCAGCCTTCGTCGATCTCGAGGGCGTGGTCGACCCGGTAGCTCGCCTGCGCGCCGTGCTCCAGGGCCACCTCGACCAGCCGCACCGAGTTCGACGAGTTGGCCGAGCCGACCACGATCACCAGGTCGGCCTGCGGCGCGATCTTCTTCACGGCGACCTGGCGGTTCTGCGTGGCGTAGCAGATGTCGTCGCTCGGCGGGTCCTGCAGCGACGGAAACCGCTCTCGCAGACGGCGAACCGTCTCCATCGTCTCGTCGACAGACAGCGTGGTCTGCGACAGCCAGACCACCTTCTCGGGATCGCGGACGGTGACCGCCTCGACGCTGGCCGGCCCGTCGACGAGCTGCACGTGGTCGGGAGCCTCCCCCGCTGTGCCCTCGACCTCCTCGTGCCCCTCGTGACCGATCAGCAGGATGTCGTAGTCGGCATCGGCGAACCGGACCGCCTCCTTGTGCACCTTCGTGACCAGCGGGCAGGTGGCGTCGATCGTCTTCAGCTGGCGCACCGCGGCCTGGGCGTGCACCGCCGGCGAGACGCCGTGCGCGGAGAAGATCACGGTCGCGCCCTCGGGCACGTCGTCGGTCTCGTTCACGAAGATCGCGCCGCGCCGCTCGAGAGTGGCGACCACGTGCTGGTTGTGCACGATCTCCTTGCGGACGTAGATCGGGGGGCCGTAGTGCTCGAGCGCCTTCTCGACCGCCACCACCGCACGGTCGACCCCGGCGCAGTAGCCACGCGGCGCGGCGAGCAGCACACGGCGTCCCGTCGCCTGTGCGGCGGGCGGCTCGGTCTGGTCGGGCTGGAGGGTCGGCTGAGGGGTCGAAGTCACCCCTCCATCGTAAGGTCGCCCGGGTGAGCTCCCCCGCGCAGCACGGTCGCCGGCCCCCACTGCCGGCGACGGCAGGTGAGACCACGGCGGAGCACCCGTGGCCCGTGCGAGTGCTGACCAGCAAGGTCTCGACCTACATCGCCCGGATGCCCGCCGTCTGGGTCGAAGGCCAAGTGGTGCAAGTCACGCGCCGTGGCGACGGTCCCACCGTGTTTCTCACCCTCCGTGACCCTGCCGTCGACATGTCCTTGCCGATGAAGGCGCCTCGGCGGGTCCTGGACGCGATGGTCGCCCCCCTCGTGGAGGGCGCCCGCGTCGTCGTCCGCTGCACGCCGGAGTTCTACGAGAAGCGAGGCACCCTCGGCTTCGCGGTCACCGACATCCGTCCGGTCGGGGTCGGTGAGCTGCTCGCCCAGGTAGAGCACCTGCGGCGGCTGCTCGCGTCGGAGGGCCTGTTCGCCGGTGATCGCAAGCGGTCACTGCCGTTCGCTCCCGCAGTCGTCGGGCTGGTGTGCGGACGTGACAGCGCGGCCGAGCACGACGTCGTGGTCAACGCGCAGAAGCGCTGGCCTGCAGTGCGTTTCGAAATCCGGCGTGTTGCCGTGCAGGGCACGTCGGCCGTCGAGCAGGTGTGCGCGGCACTGGCGGAGCTGGACGGCGACGACCGCGTGGAAGTGATCGTGGTGACGCGCGGCGGCGGGTCGCTCGAGGACCTCCTGCCGTTCAGCAACGAGTCGCTCGTGCGGGCGGCCGCGGCCTGCAGCACACCCCTTGTCAGCGCCATCGGGCACGAGGAGGACGCCCCGCTGCTCGACCTGGTGGCCGACGCCCGCGCCTCCACACCGACCGACGCGGCCAAGCTCGTCGTGCCAGCCGTCGCGGAGGAGCAGGCAGGCGTGCTCGCCACCCGTGACCGTCTGAGGCGCCTCGTGCTGGCACGGCTCGACGGCGAGCAGGCGGCGCTCGACCTGCTGAGGGCACGACCTGCCCTCGCGCACCCCGGTCGTGGGCTCGATGAGCAGGGGTTTGCCGTCACGGCCCTCCGCGACCGTGCCGGCAGGGCAGTGGCTGCACGACTCGACCGTGCCGTCGACCAGGTCGAGCACCTCCGGCTACAGGTGCGTGCGCTGTCACCGCTGGCCACGCTCGAGCGCGGGTACGCCGTGGTCCGCACGGCGACAGGTGCAGTGCTCCGCGACCCGGCCGAGGTGGAGGTGGGCGACGCCCTGCGGGTCCGTGTTGCGGGCGGCGAGCTGGGCGCGGAGGTCACCGAGACACCGACGGCGCCGACGGTCGGGGCCGGCTCGTAGGGTGAGCGCCATGCCTCCGTCCGACTCAGCGGCCGACCCAGTGGCCGACCCGGCGTCGCTCACCTACGAGCAGGCACGCGACGAGCTCGTCGCGGTCGTGCAGCAGCTCGAGTCGGGGGGCGTCCCGCTGGAGCAGTCGCTGACCCTCTGGGAGCGCGGCGAGGCCCTCGCCGACCGTTGCCAGCAGTGGCTCGACGGCGCGCGGGAGCGTCTCGATGCCGCACGTGGCGGGGCAGGCGCGGACGACCCTGAAACCTGAGGTCAGCGAGCAGCCGCGAAGGCTGCCTCCGCGACCTCGGCCAGCTCGTCGAGCACCGCCGAACCCGTCACGACCAGCACGCCGTCAGACGTCTCCAGCAGCAGGCTGACGCGCTCGCCCTCCGGCGACGTGTAGACCGTCCACGGGCGGCCTGCGACGTCGAGGGTGCTCGTCTCCTCACCGGCCGACGTCACCTCGCGCACCCAGTCGGGCGTCGACTCGAGGGCCGCCTCCAGTCCGACGTACTCATCCTCCGGGCTCAGCCAGCCCAGGTGCCAGGTCGCCGGCAGCTGCCCGTCGGGCCGCTCCCGGCGCGCGCTGGTCAGCTGCCAGTCGTCGTCGAGGTCGGGGTTCACGACCGGCACGTCACCGGCGGACTCCGCTGCCTGAACTGCGGCGTCCAGGTCGACCGGCTGCACCACCGGCTGGTCGGAGCGCGGCACCAGCAGCACGACCACGGCGACGGCTGCCCCGATGGCCACGAGCGACCGCACCATGTCGAGGGCTGTCTTCCGGCCACGCGACGTCGCTGGGGTGGTCTGGCTTACGGGCGCGGACACAGGCCCATGGTCCCAGTCGCCGACGCCGATACGATCACCGGCACCAGGCGACCGTTCCCGACGACGCGCCAGAGGTGAGCCAGAGGTGAGCAGATGACGCAGGACCTGTCCGCCGAGCCCGACCGGGCGCGGATCCCTCCCACCCTGGCCGTCGGCCGAGAGGCACCGGACCGCAACCTCGGTCTCGAGCTCGTCCGGGTCACCGAGGCCGCGGCGATGGCGGCCGGCCGGTGGGTCGGGCGCGGCGACAAGAACGGTGCGGACGGGGCGGCGGTCAACGCCATGCGCGCGCTGATCAACACCGTCGAGATGAACGGCGTCGTCGTGATCGGCGAGGGCGAGAAGGACGAGGCGCCGATGCTGTTCAACGGCGAGCAGGTCGGCGACGGCACCGGCGCCGACTGCGACGTCGCCGTCGACCCGATCGACGGCACCCGGCTGACCGCGCTCGGCATGCCCAACGGCATCAGCGTGATGGCCGTCTCCGACCGCGGGGCGATGTACGACCCGAGCGCCGTCTTCTACATGGACAAGCTCGCCACCGGACGTGCCGCGGCAGACGTCGTCGACATCAGGTTGCCGGTCAAGGAGAACGTGCGCCGCCTGGCGAAGGCCAAGGGGGTCTCGGCGCAGGACGTGACCGTCGTGCTGCTCGACCGGCCGCGTCACGAGCAGCTGGCGCGCGAGATCCGGGACGCGGGCGCGCGCATCAAGTTCATCACCGACGGCGACGTGGCAGGCGCGATCATGGCCGCCCGCGAGGGCACCGGCGTCGACCTCATGCTCGGCATCGGCGGTACACCCGAGGGGATCATCGCCGCCTGCGCGATCAAGTGCCTGGGCGGCGTGCTGCAGGGCAAGCTGAGCCCGACCGACGACGCCGAGCGGCAGAAGGCGGTCGACCACGGGCTCGACCTCGACGCGATCCTCACGACCGACGACCTGGTGCGCAGCGACAACTCCTTCTTCGTCGCCACCGGCATCACTGACGGCGAGCTGCTCAAGGGCGTGCGGTACGGCGCCGGAACAGTGCGAACACAGTCGCTCGTGATGCGCTCCAAGTCGGGCACGATCCGGGTGGTCGACTCGGAGCACCAGCTCTCGAAGCTGCGCGCATACGCCTCCGTCGACTTCGGTGGCGAGTAGCCGTGTCGCACGACCCGATGGTGGTGCCGGCGGACCTGCCCGTCCCGCAGGACGACGGCGCCGCCGACCACCTGACCGGAATGCGTTGGCCTGCAGTCGTTCTGCCCGCCACTGACGGTTCACACCAGGACCTCTCGGCGACACCCGGACGCACGGTCGTGTACGCCTACCCCCGCACCGGGCAGCCCGGGCAGCCCCCTCTCGTCGACGAGTGGGACCTGATCCCGGGAGCCCGAGGGTGCACCCCCCAGTCGTGCGGCTACCGCGACCATGCCGCCGAGATCGCCCTGCTGGGGGCGCGCGTGCTGGGGGTGTCGACCCAGGACACGGCGGAGCAGCGTGAGGCTGCCGACCGGCTGCACCTGCCGTTCCCCCTGCTCTCCGACGCCGAGGGCCTGCTGCGCTCAGCTCTGCGCCTGCCATCGTTCGACGCCGGTGGCATGACCCTGCTGAGGCGGCTCACGTTGGTCGTCACCGACGGGGTCATCGAGCACGTCCGGTACCCGGTGTTCCCGCCCGACGAGGACGCCGAGGCCGTCCTGGGCTGGCTGCGGAGCACGACCGGGGGCGCAGCATGAGCGTCACCGTCGTCGGCGAGGCCCTGGTCGACGTGATCGAGCGGCCGGGTTCCATCACCGCGGCCGAGCACCCCGGCGGCAGCCCTGCGAACGTGGCGCTGACGCTGGCCAGGCTCGGCATCGAGACGTACCTCCTGACGCGCCTGGGCACCGACCCACGTGGCGCGCGGGTCGCCGCTCACCTCGACGAGTCGGGAGTCCGCCTGGTGCCGGGCTCGATGGCCAGTGGCCGCACGTCGACCGCGCTGGCGCGCTTGGGCGCGGACGGAGGGGCGACCTACGTCTTCGACCTCCAGTGGGAGCTGCCCGAGCCGCTGCCCGAGCTGCCGACCGGCACGGTGTGCCTGCACACGGGGTCGATCGCCACCCTGCTGGCTCCCGGCGCAGACCAGGTGGCCCGGTGGTGTGCGGCCGCCCGTCAGACCGCGACCATCAGCTACGACCCGAACCTGCGGCCGTCACTGATCGGCACGGCCGAGCAGGTGCGGCCCGAGGTCGAGCAGCTCGTCGCGGGCGCCGACGTGGTCAAGCTCAGCGACGAGGACGCCTCGTGGCTCTCCCCCGGCACCGACCCCGAGGCGCTCGCAGCGGGCTGGCTCGGCAGCGGTGAGGAGGCGCGTGGGCCAGGGGTCGTCGTGCTCACCCGGGGCGGCGACGGCGCGGTGGCCTTCTGCGCGGCGGGACGGGTCGAGGTGCCGCCGGTCGTCGTGGCCGTGGCCGACACGGTCGGGGCCGGAGACTCGTTCAGCGGCGCCCTGATCGACGCCCTCGGCAGCGAGAATCTCCTCGGTGCCGACCGCCGAGAGGCGCTGTGCGCCATCGCGCTGCCGGTGCTCGAACGAGTCGTTTCCCACGCGGCGCGTGTGGCAGCCATCACGGTCTCTCGGGCTGGCGCGGACCCGCCCACGCGCGCTGAGCTGGACTAGGGTCGGTCGATCACGAGGAGGTGGCTGTGAGCATCGCGCCCACTGCTGGACCAGAGTCACGAACCGCCTACCGGATCTGCCCGCTGTGCGAGGCGACGTGTGGCCTCACGCTCACCGTGGTGGACGACCGCATCACCCGTGTCAGGGGTGACCGGGACGACGTGTTCAGTGCCGGCTTCATCTGCCCCAAGGGAGCGGCCTTCGACCGCCTCGATGCCGACCCCGACCGGCTGCGCCGTCCGATGGTGCGTTCGGGGGACGACTGGCGCGAGGTCACCTGGGACGAGGCGTTCGCCGTGGTCGCCGAGCGGCTGGCTGCCGTCGTGGCCGAGCACGGGAAGCAGTCGGTCGGGCTGTACCTGGGCAACCCCAACGTCCACAACATCGCCGGTGGTCTGTACCCGGGCGGTCTGGCGCGAGCCCTGGGCACCAGCAACGTGTTCTCCGCGAGCTCGGTCGACCAGATGCCGAAGCACGTGTCGTCAGGCCTGATGTTCGGCGACCCCAACGCGATCCCCATTCCCGACATCGACCGCACGCAGTTCCTGCTGATGCTCGGTGCGAACCCGGTCGACTCCGGCGGCTCGCTGTGCACGGCGCCCGACTTCCCGGGGCGGCTCAAGGCGCTCAAGGCCCGAGGTGGCCGGCTGGTGGTCGTCGACCCGCGGCGCACCCGTACGGCGGCGCTGGCAGAGCAGCACGTGGCGATCCGGCCGAGCACCGACGGCTTGTTCCTGATGGCGATCGTCCACGTGCTGCTGGGTGAGGGACTCGTCGACACCGGGTCGCTCGGCGAGCACTTCGCTGGCGCAGAGCGGCTGGCACCCCTCGCCGAGGACTTCTCACCAGAGGCCGTCGCTGGTGCGTGCGGGATCGAGGCCGATGACATCCGCTCCCTGGCAAGGGATCTGGCCGCTGCCGAGACCTCCGTGGTCTACGGCCGCATCGGCACGTCGACCGTCGAGTTCGGCACCGTGACCAGCTGGCTGGTCGACGTCGTCAACATCCTGACCGGCAACTTCGACCGGCCCGGTGGCGCGATGTTCCCGCTCCCTCCACACCGCCGGCGCAGCAAGGGCGCCGGCCGCGGCTGGTCGACCGGTCGCTGGCACAGCCGCGTCCGGCGTTTCCCGGAGGTCAAGGGCGAGATGCCGGCCGCCGTCATGACCGAGGAGATCACGACGCCCGGCGAGGGTCAGATCCGCGCCATGATCACGGTCGCCGGCAACCCGGTGCTGTCGACGCCCGACGGCGCGGCCCTCGACGAGGCGCTGGCCGGCCTCGAGTTCATGGTCAGCGTCGACCCCTACCTGAACGAGACGACGCGACGCGCCGACGTGATCCTGCCGCCGCCGCCTCCCACCCGGTCCGGCCACTACGACATCGCCTTCACCGAGCTCTCGGTACGCAACGTGGCGCGCTACTCCCCTGCCGTGGTGGCGCTGCAGGAGGGCGAGCTCGAAGAGGCCACGATCCTGGCCAGGTTGACACTGATCGCTGCCGGGCAGCAGGCGAGCACCCCGGCGTCCGCACTGGACGACGGCATCGTCGCGAAGACGCTGGCCAAGGCGGTCGCCGATCCCGGGTCGCCGGTCGAAGGCCGCGACCCTGCCGAGCTCGCTGCAGCGCTGACCGGCGACACACCGACCGACCGTCGGCTGGACATGCTGCTGCGCCTCGGCGCGTACGGCGACGGGTTCGGCGCGAACCCCGAAGGCCTTTCTCTCGCACGGCTGCTGGATGCGCCGCACGGCATCGACCTCGGCCCGATGCAGCCCCGCATCCCCGAGGTCCTGCGCACGACGACGGGTCAGGTGGACGTCTGCCCGCCCACCATCGCGGCCGACATCCCCCGGCTGCGCGAGGCCCTGGACGAGCGTAGGGACGGGCTGGTCCTGATCGGGCGGCGGCACATGCGCTCGAACAACAGCTGGATGCACAACCTCAAGGTGCTGAACTCGGGCAGCAACACCTGCACCCTGCAGCTGCACCCCAAGACGGCCGCCGACCTGGGGCTCGAGGACGGTCAGGTGGCACGCGTCGCGAGTCGCACCGGCCAGATCGACGTGCCGGTCGAGGTCACGGACGTCGTGATGCCGGGCGTGGCGAGCCTGCCCCACGGCTGGGGCCACACGGCGTCGGGGATGCGCACCGAAGTCGCCTCTGCCAGACCGGGTGTCAACACCAACCTGCTGACCGACCCGCAGGCGCTCGACCCCCTGTCGGGCAACGCCGTCCTCAACGGCATCCCGGTGACGGTAACCGCAGCCAACTGACCTGTCAGGCCCACAATCCGCCCGAGTGGGTTTGTGGGCCTGACAGATGAACTGGGGCAGTCGAACTGGGCTGCTAGTCCTTGGTGGTCGCGATCGGCTCGTTCTCCTTCGAGGCGCGCTCCAGCGACTCCTTGCGCTCGACCTCGTTCTGCTCCTGGATCTCCTTGGCCTTCGCCTCGTCGCGGGTCAGGTTCTCGCCGGACTGCGGGTTGAACAGGTGCATGCGACGCGGGTCGAACCAGAGCTTCGCCCGGGCGCCCTCGCGCACGCGGCTCATCGCGTCGAGGGCGACGATCATCTGAGTGCGCATGCCCTCGCCGTCGAGGTCGTGGTCGAGCTCCTCGAGCTTGGCCTTGATCTGGTCGTCCGCATCGAAGGGCACGTAGGCGTAGAGCTCGTTGCCGAGCCACTCGGTGACGTCGATGTCGATCTCGAAGGTGACGCCGTCGGCCGCCTTGCGCTCGTCCATCACCGCCGCGTCCTCGAAGTGCTCCGGACGGATGCCCGCGATCAGCAGGTCGACGCCACCGGCACGGTCGGCCACGTCCTGGCTGACCTCGACTGTGGCAAAGGGCAACTCGAGCGAGGTGCCGTTCAGCCGCGCGGGGAGGAAGTTCATCGGCGGCGAGCCGATGAAGCCGGCGACGAACAGGTTGACCGGCTGCTCGTACAGCTCGCGCGGGCTTGCGCACTGCTCGAGGTTGCCCTTCTTGAGCACCGCAACCCGGTCGCCGAGCGTCATCGCCTCGGTCTGGTCGTGCGTGACGTAGACCGTCGTCGTGCCGAGACGCCTTTGCATGCGCGAGATCTCGGTGCGCATCTGCCCGCGCAGCTTGGCGTCGAGGTTCGACAGCGGTTCGTCGAACAGGAAGGCGTCGGCCTGGCGGACGATGGCGCGACCCATCGCCACGCGCTGCCGCTGACCACCCGACAGGTTGGCTGGCTTGCGGTCGAGGTGGTCCTTCAGCTCGAGCATGTCGGCCGCGGTCGTGACCCGGCGCTTGATCTCCGCCTCGTCCTGCTTGCCCTTGGCAAGGCGCAGCGGGAACGCGATGTTCTCGAAGACCGTCAGGTGCGGGTACAGCGCGTAGTTCTGGAACACCATGGACAGGTTGCGGTCTCGCGGCGCCTTGTCGTTCACCCTCTGGCCGTTGATGAGCATGTCGCCGGACGTGATGTCCTCGAGCCCGACGATCATCCGCAGCAGTGTCGACTTTCCGCACCCCGACGGCCCGACGAGGATCATCAGCTCCCCGTCGGCGATGTCGAGGCTGACGTCGTTGACGGCCTTGAAGCCGTCGCCGTACTGCTTGACGATGTTCTTCAGCGTGATGCCAGACACAGTTCGCTCCTTCTCAGCCCTTGACGGCGCCGTTGGTCAGGCCGGCCACGATCCGTCGCTGGAAGACGAGGACGAGGATGACCACGGGGATGGTGACGATGACGGCGGCGGCCGAGATGCCGCCGGTTGGGTTCTCGAACTGCGAGGCACCGGTGAACGCTGACAGCGCCGCCGGCACCGGGCGGGACGCCCCGGTCGAGGTCAGCGAAATGCCGTAGACGAAGTCGTTCCAGGCGATGAAGAACGCGATGATCGCTGTGGTGAACACTCCCGGCGCGGCCAGCGGCACGATCACCTTGCGGAACGCCTGCCAGTTCGTGGCGCCGTCGACCTGGGCGGCTTGCTCCATCTCCCAAGGGATCTCGCGGAAGAAGGCCGACAGCGTCCAGATCGACAGCGGCAGGGTCAGGGACAGGTACGGGATGATCAGGCCCGGCCACGTGTCGTAGAGCCCGATCGTGCGCCACAGGTTGAACAGCGGCGTGACGATCGAGATCACCGGGAAGATCGAGACGGCCAGCGCCGTGGTCAGCACGACCTTCTTGCCCGGGAAGTCGAGCCTGGCGATCGCGTAGGCGCAGAACATCGCCAGGATGACCGCCAGCAGCGTGGCGATCAGCGAGATGCCGATGGAGTTGCGCAGCGCCGGCAGGAACAGGTCGGACGCGCCGCCGACGAAGATCTCGTTGTAGTTCTCGGTCACCCACGCCGTGGGCAGGAACTTGCCCGTGGTCAGGTCGCTCGGGCTCTTGAAGCTCAGCGAGATGATCCACGCGACCGGGAACAGTGCGTAGAGGAAGATCGCGGCGCCCGCCACGTACCAGGAAACCTTCTCGCGGGTGCTCATCTCAGTTCTCCCCTCGAGCCTGCGCCAGGTCGACCTTGAAGAACTTGATGAAGCCGACGCAGATGATCAGCACCGAGAGGAAGAGCAGCACCGCGTAGGCGCTGCCCAGGCCGATCTCGAGTCGGCTGATGGTCTGGGCGTACGCGCCGAACGACAAGGTTGCCGTCCCCGAGGCGCCGTTCGTCATGATGAAGACCGCGTCGAAGATGCGGAACGCGTCGAGGGTGCGGAACAGCACCGCCACCATGATCGCGGCCTTCATGTTCGGGATCGTGACCCGCCACAGTCGCTGCCAGAACGTGGCACCGTCGACCCTCGCGGCTTCTTGCAAGGACTCGGGCACCTGCGCGAGACCCGACAGGATCAACAGCGAGATGAACGGCGTCGTCTTCCAGATCTCGGTCAGGCAGATCACGAAGACGGCGGTGCCGAACGAGCTGAACCAGTCCTTGCCGTCGGTACCGAACCAGCCGTTGACGAAGCCCGTGCTGACGTTGAAGCCGAACGCCCACGCGAACGCCGAGACCACCGTGATGATCGCGTAGGGGATCAGGATCGCGGTGCGCAAGCGGGCCACGGATGGTCACGATGGCCTTGTTCATCACCATCGCCAGGGCGAAGCCGAGCACCAGCTCGACGCCGACCGTGACGACCGTGATCAGCACCGTCGTGCCGAACTGCGTCCACCACACGCCGTCCGTCAGGATCACGATGTAGTTCTTCAGGAAGACGAACTTGCGGTCGTCGGGAGCGGTCAGGCGGTACGAGAAGAGCGACTCGTAAAACGCCTGCACGATCGGGTACGCGGTGACGAGAAGCATCACCGCAAAGGCCGGGCCCGCAAGCATCCAGCCGAGCTTGGCCTCCGACCGGCTGCGGTCGGATCCTCGCTGTCTCTTCGGCTTGGCGGGCGCGGCGGCCTCCGCCGCCGCCGGGGTCGTTGTCGAGGTCACAGCAGCCTCTCCCCTTTCAGCACGCCGGTGATCAGGTCGGTCGCGTCCTCCGGCGTGCTCTCCGGGTCGACGGAACGACGGCGGGTGCCAGGTCTTCTGGAGCCCGGTGGAGACCTCGTTGTAATAGGCGGTCTGAGGCCTCGGTGCGGCCAGCTCGAGCGACTCGCGCAGGACGTCGGCCATCGGGAAGGCCTCCTGCACCTCGGGGTCGTCGAACACGGCAGCCTTGGCCGCCGGGTTGCCGTTGGTGATGAAGTACAGCTTCTGGTTCTCCTCGCTGACGATGCACCGAGCGGCCTCGAACGACAGGTCGACGTTCTCGCTGACGGCGCTGACGCCGATGTCGATGCCGCCCAGCGGCGGGGCCGGGTCCTCGCCCTCGACGGTCGCCGGGTAGAGCGCCCAGCCCCAGTCGTCGAGCGCCGCCTGGTCGTACGCGCCCTCCTCGACCGCTGCCTTGGAGGCGGGCCAGACGAACGGGTAGTTGACCTGGAAGCCGGCGTCCTCGGCCCGGAACGACAGCATCGACGAGCCCTCGTTGGCCGTCGTGAAACCCGCTGGTGCGGAGCTGGAGTTCGCCACGGCCGCGATCACCCTGGCGGCCTCGCGTCCGGCATCGGAGGTCAGCCCCAGCTTGACCTGGTCGGCCGGCGCCTCCGGGATTCTCGATGATCTGGCCGCCGGCGCCTTCGATCAGGGCGTTGATCCAGACGGTCAGCGACTCGGCCCGGATGCCCTGGGCGGCGATCGTCACCTCCTCTGACTCCGCGGCCTCGATGATCTGGTCCCACGTCACGGGGCCCGCGTCGACGTCGAGCCCGGCCGCCTCCGCGACCGACGTGCGGTACCAGAGGATCTGGGTGTTGGCCCAGAACGGGATCGCGACCAGCTCGTCCTTCCAGGTGGCGCCCGCGAGTGCGCCCTCCAGCACGTCGTCGGTTACCTCCGTCTCCACCTCTTCGGGGATGTCGGCGAGGAATCCGGCCTCGGCGAACTCGGGGACGAACGGCGGGTCGAGGCTCATCAGATCGATGCTCGTGTCCTGGGCGGCGAGCCTCCGGACGAGCTGCTCACGCTGCCCGGGAGCGTCGCGCGGAAGGAGCGACGTCTCGATCGTGTACGCCCCTGCGGCCTCCTCGGTGCAGATCTTCGCGATCTCCGCCTGGCCTCCGTCGTCGGGGTTGATGTACCAGGTCAGGGACGGCGGCCCGCCGTCGTCGTTGCTGCACGCCGCCAAGCTCGCGGTCAGTACAACCGCAGCGACCCCCGCGAACGCCCTTCCTCTCCTGCGATGTCCCACTGCGCTGCTCCGTCCACGTCGGGTACGGACCGCGACCGGCCCTTCGTAGGGTGTTTCCTACTCCCTTTGCGCCGGAAGCGCACTACTTGACCGAATGCCCCCGGAGCCGGTATCCGCCTGCGCCGGCGCACCCTTCTACGCTGGTGGTTCCGCGTCCCGACCCGCGACCCCGACCGCCTGGAGACCGCCGTGTCAGAGCCCTCGTTCGACTACACCGACCTCCTGCCCGTCGGTGACGACGGCACCGAGTACCGGCTGCTCACCGCCGAGGGCGTCCGAGCCGTCGACGGGCCGGGTGGGCGCACGTTCCTCGAGGTCGACGGCGAGGCCCTGCGGATGCTGGCCGAGACCGCCATGCACGACATCGCGCACTACCTGCGGCCGGCGCACCTCGCCCAGCTGCGCCGCATCGTCGACGACGCCGAGGCGAGCCCCAACGACCGGTTCGTCGCCCTCGACCTGCTGAAGAACGCCAACATCGCCGCCGGCGGGATCCTGCCGATGTGCCAGGACACCGGTACGGCGATCGTGATGGGCAAGCGGGGCGGACAGGTGCTGCGGTCCACGTCCGACCCCTTTGGAACGGACGAAGAAGCCCTGGCCCGAGGCATTTTCGACGCCTACACCCGCCTGAACCTGCGCTACTCGCAGCTCGCTCCGATCACGATGTGGGAAGAGCGCAACACCGGCTCGAACCTGCCGGCCCAGATCGAGCTGTACGCGGACACCAAGGCAGGGCACGAGGCGCAGTACGACTTCCTGTTCATGGCCAAGGGCGGAGGGTCGGCGAACAAGTCGTTCCTGTACCAGGAGACGAAGGCGGTGCTGAACCCCGACCGCATGCTCGCCTTCCTCGAGGAGAAGCTGCGCTCCCTCGGCACCTCGGCGTGTCCGCCGTACCACCTGGCGATCGTCGTCGGCGGCACCAGCGCCGAGTTCGCCCTGAAGACAGCGAAGTACGCGTCCGCCAAGTACCTCGACGCACTCCCGACGTCGGGGTCACCGTCCGGGCACGCCTTCAGGGACCTCGACCTCGAGCTGCAGGTGCTCGAGCTGACGCGCCATCTCGGCATCGGCGCGCAGTTCGGGGGCAAGTACTTCTGCCACGACGTGCGGGTGGTGCGGCTGCCGCGCCACGGGGCCTCGTGCCCGGTGGCGATCGCCGTCTCGTGCTCGGCCGACCGGCAGGCCAGGGCGCGGATCACGTCCGAGGGCGTGTTCATCGAGAAGCTCGAGACCGACCCCGCCTCGTTCCTGCCCGACACGACCGACGAGCACCTCGACGAAGCCGCTGCGGGGGTCGTCGAGATCGACCTCAACCGTCCGATGGACGAGATCCGCGCCGAGCTGAGCCGGCACCCGGTCAAGACGCGGCTGTCGCTGACCGGACCGCTCGTGGTCGCACGCGACATCGCCCACGCGAAGATCAAGGACCTGCTCGACGCCGGCCAGCCCATGCCGCAGTACCTGCGCGACCACGCGGTGTACTACGCCGGGCCGGCAAAGACCCCGGAGGGCTACGCGTCGGGCTCGTTCGGCCCGACCACGGCCGGACGGATGGACTCGTACGTCGAGCAGTTCCAGGCCGCTGGCGGCTCGCTCGTGATGCTCGCGAAGGGCAACCGGTCCGACCAGGTGACGAGGGCCTGTGCCGCACACGGCGGGTTCTACCTCGGCTCGATCGGCGGCCCGGCCGCGAGGCTCGCGCAGGACTGCATCACGAAGGTCGAGGTGCTGGAGTACCCCGAGCTCGGCATGGAGGCGGTCTGGAAGATCGAGGTCCAGAACTTCCCCGCGTTCGTCGTCGTGGACGACAAGGGCAACGACTTCTTCGCCGAGACCACGAAGCCGCTCGTGATGACGATCTCGCGGCGCCCCGACGTCGACGCCTAGACCCAAACCCCTGACTTGTCGGAACCACAACCCACCAGGCGCGGTGGTGGGCCTGACAGTGCTCAGTGGGGCGTGCCGTACTCGCGCACCGGCAGCTGCTGCTCGAACTCCCGTCGTGCGGCGTTCGCAACGCGGCGGGTGATGGCGAGGTCGACGACGCCACCGACGACGGCTCCGACGATCGGAACGGCCTTGCCCGCGGACGTACCGGCCACGCGGGTGGCGATGACGCCGCCGGACTTGCCGGCGGCGCTCCTGGCGGCGACCCGCGAAACCGCCTTCGCCTGAACGCGTGGGATCAGCGACTTCGCCGCCCTCTCGCCGACCTCGCGTCCGGCCTTCTGCATGCCGCTCGACATCGAGCTGCCCGTCACGATCCGGGAGATACGTTCACGCACCCGGGGGTCGTCGAGGTCGTGCCCGTGCGCGTAGGCGATCGCCGCCGACACGCGGGCCTGCACGAACATCGAAGCGGCGGTGGCCGGCGCCAGGCCCGCGAGCATCGTGACCAGCCCGCCGAGCCCCGAGACCGCACCCTGGACCGCGGCCTGCGTGACCTGGCCTCGCACGACCCGATCGATCACCGCTGACGTCGAGTACCCCTTGCGGCGCAACGGGTCGACGAGGTCGCGGGCGCCCTTGAACGGGCCGATGCCCTCGATGGCCGCCTTGACGACCTGGGTGATGAACTGGTCGAAGGGGCCCTCGTCCCGTCTCACGATCTCGGTCATGGCACTCACCCTGCCACGCTCGAGTCAGGTCGACGCGCGGGGCGGTGTCCCCGCGAGATGCCGCAGCCGGGGCAGAAGCCGGCCGGTGCGCGCTGCGTAGGCGTCGTACTCCGGGCCGAACCTGGCGCGCAGCCTGGACTCCTCGACACCCACCTTGACGTGGAACACCAGGGACAGCGCCGCAACGGCGACGAGTGGCTCGGGCCGGCGCCGCAGCACCGCGATGCCCGCCGCCGCCGGTAGGACCCCGGCGTAGAGCGGGTTGCGGCTGAACCGGTACAAGCCGTCGGTGTGCAGCCGCGCTCCCAGCCGAGGCTCCACCAGCGGCGTGAGGTCGCTGCCGAGCCGGGTGCCGGCCGCGACGGCTACTCCCACCCCGACCACGGCAGCAGCGCTTGCAGCGGCACTGACTGCCGGATGCAGGCGCCAGCGCGCACGGCCGGGCCAGGCGAGGGCCGCGAGCGCGACGGACTGGGCCCCGACGATCAGGAGGGCGCGAGGGTCCGTGCCGGGGACGGGCATGTCCCAACTGTGGCAGGGCTGCCCGGTACGCGCCGCCGGCTGATGAGGGCCAGACTGGCGAGGTGAGCAAGGACAAGCCCGAGGGCTCCCCAGAGGTCAGGATCGAGCACGACACGATGGGCGAGGTGGAGGTCCCGGTCGACGCGCTGTACGGCGCGCAGACCCAGCGGGCCGTCGAGAACTTCCCCATCAGCGGAAGGCCCCTCGACCCCGGCCACGTCGCCGCCCTGGCCCGCATCAAGTCGGCGGCCGCCCACGCCAACGGCGAGCTCGGCGTGCTCGACGCCGACGTGGCCGCCGCGATCGAGCAGGCGGCCGACTCCATCGCGGACGGCGGGTTCGACGACCACTTCCCGGTGGACGTGTTCCAGACCGGTTCGGGCACGTCGTCGAACATGAACGCCAACGAGGTGATCGCGGCCCTTGCCACCAAGGCGCTCGGCCGCGCGGTGCACCCGAACGACCACGTCAACGCCTCTCAGTCCAGCAACGACACGTTCCCCACCTCGATCCACCTGGCAGCCACCGCTGCTGTCACGAGCGACCTGCTGCCGGCCCTCGACCACCTCGCCGCCGCTCTCGAGGCTTCTGCGAGCAAGCATGCCGACGTGGTGAAGTCGGGCCGCACGCACCTGATGGACGCGACGCCCGTGACGCTCGGGCAGGAGCTCGGCGGGTACGCCGCGCAGGTGCGCCGTGGCATCGAGCGCGTCGAGGCGAGCCTGCCGCGCCTGGCCGAGGTGCCACTCGGCGGCACGGCCGTCGGCACCGGCATCAACACTCCGGACGGGTTCGCCGACCGGGTGATCGAGCTGCTCGCCGAGCGAACCGGGCTGCCGCTGACCCGTGCTCGCGACCACTTCGAGGCGCAGGGCGCGCGCGACGGGCTGGTGGAGGCGTCAGGTGCACTGCGGTCGGTTGCGGTCAGCCTGACGAAGATCTGTAACGACCTGCGCTGGATGGGTTCTGGCCCCAACACGGGGCTCGCCGAGATCCGGCTGCCCGACCTGCAGCCCGGGTCATCGATCATGCCGGGCAAGGTCAATCCCGTTGTACCCGAGGCCGTTCTGATGGTGTGCGCTCAGGTGGTGGGCAACGACGCGACGGTGGCCTGGGCTGGGGCGAGCGGCACGTTCGAGCTGAACGTGATGATGCCGGTGATGGCCCGCAACCTGCTGGAGTCGGTGCGCCTGCTGTCGAACGCCAGCCGGCTTCTGGCCGACCGGTGCGTCGACGGCATCGAGGCCGACATCGAGCGCTGCCTGCACTACGCCGAGGCGTCCCCGTCCGTCGTCACGCCGTTGAACCGCCTGATCGGCTACGAGAACGCTGCCAAGATCGCCAAGCACGCTGTGGCGAAAGGGATCACGGTCCGTCAGGCCGTGCTCGACCTCGGTTTCGTGGAGCGTGGCGAGCTCACTGAGGAGCAGCTCGACGCGGGACTCGACGTCCGCTCGATGACGGGCCGCTGACGTCAGTACTCGAACCGTCAGGGAAGCTTTGCCCAGCTGACATACTCGAAGTCCTGTCTCCCGGACGGCGACTGGTTCGTTCCGTCCTGGCAGACGAAGAGACCGCTCGGGTCGACTGGGCGGAGACGATGATGCGGTTGCCGGCAACGGTCACACCCTCGATGCCGGGCGCGAGCCGCCCGCCTGCCGACACGACGCGATCCACCGCCACCCTCGCCGAGCCGCCCGTGGGGTTCGCACCGTAGCGCCACAGACCCACGTCCTCCTGCGGCACGTACAGCGCAGCCCCCTGGTCGTCGACAGCGCAGGCCTCGGCCTCCGATCCCACGTAGAAGGTGCGTCGCAGCGTCCCAGCCAGCAGCCCGTCACTGTCCGCGTCGGTCAGCTCGTGCTGCCGCGTCCTCGACTCGCCTGCCCTGGCGATGACGATGGCGTACAGCGCGGTCGACGACTCCAGGGCGCCCTTCTTGTCGTTGCCGATGACAAGGGACCGTGCAGGGTCGGCCTGGTCGACCCAGATCGCGGGATCGTCAGCCGCATCGCCGCTGTGTGCGACCGGTGCGGTCTCGTCGCCCGACGGGATGGACACCGGCGTTGGCCGGGCGGAGTAGGCGGGCTGCGCGGTCGCGAGGACCAGGGCAGCACACGTCAGAGCGATTCTCAGTCCTGCACGTCCCATGGCGGACTGCACAGCTGTTGTTGCGGTCGGGCCCGAGAATCGGCACCAGGGTGACACAAGTGCGGGCAAGTACGCCCGGCCCGGCCCGTCAGTGGCTGGGACGGACGAACTTGCCCGCGTTTGTGCTCGCCCCGTCAGGGGCAAGGGGAACTCAGTACCAGTTGTTGGACTGGCTGTGCGACCACGCCGAGCACGGGTCACCGTAGCGGCCCTCGATGTAGCCGAGGCCCCACTCGATCTGCGTGGCGGGGTTGGTCTCCCAGTCGCTGCCCGCGGAGGCCATCTTCGAGCCGGGCAGGGCCTGCGGGATGCCGTACGCGCTCGAGGAGGGGTTGTCGGCGTTCCAGCGCCAGTTGCTCTCCTTGGTCCAGAGGCTGTCGAGGCACGAGAACTGCTCGCTGCTCCAGCCGCGGTCGGCGACCATGATCTGCGCGAGCGCGCGCGGGTCGCGCTGCGCATCGCGGGAAGCGGCCTCACGGGCTGCATCGCGGGCGGCCTCGGCGGCGGCGAGGCGCTCCGCCTCGGCGGCGGCGGCGGCTTCGGCGGCGGCAGCGGCCTCGGCGGCTGCCTTCTTCTCGCGCTCGAGCTGCTCGGCGCGCTCACGAGCAGTGTCGGAGTAGGCGTGGTCGGCAGCATCTGCGCTGGCCTGTGCGGAGGCCGCGGCGAGCGCGTCCGCCGGCAGCGGGGCGGCAGCCTGCTGGGACACCTGGGCGACGTGCGGGTCGGCGACGCTGCTGCTGTACAGGGCACCGGTTGCGGTCAGTACGGTCAGGGTGGCGGCTGCGCTGAAGAGCGGCCGTCGGAGGACATGGCGAAGCACTGAAGAAAGAACCCTTCGTCTGCGCCATGTGCTCACATCCACACACGACGCTCTGGATCACCCCCGTCACAGACCGGCGACGGGTGCGTCGCGGCAAGAGATGCACGGGTCTTGCGGTCCACGACGATGGGTGACCGCCCAGGGGTGCTTGCGTATTCACCATGACCGCTACGGGTCGCCGTGTCCAATCTGTGACCTTGAACGTGACAGGCCTCTCATCACGTCCGTGCGCTGTAACGGGACGTTTCGGGACGTAGCAGCCTAGAGCTGAACGTTCTCCAGCATCTCCGTGACCAGGGCCGCGACCGGCGAGCGCTCGGACCGGGTCAGCGTGACGTGCGCGAACAGCGGGTGGCCCTTGAGCGCCTCGATCACCGCCGCCACGCCGTCGTGGCGGCCGACCCGCAGGTTGTCGCGCTGCGCGACGTCGTGCGTGAGGATCACCCGGGAGTTCTGGCCGATGCGGCTGAGCACCGTCAGCAGCACGTTGCGCTCGAGGGACTGGGCCTCGTCGACCACGACGAACGCGTCGTGCAAGCTTCGCCCGCGGATGTGGGTCAGCGGCAGCACCTCGAGCATCCCGCGGTCCATGACCTCCTCGACGACCTCGGTGCTGACCACGGCGCCCAGGGTGTCGAAGACGGCCTGCGCCCAGGGGCCCATCTTCTCGGACTCCGACCCGGGCAGGTACCCGAGGTCCTGGCCGCCGACGGCGTAGAGCGGACGGAACACCACGACCTTGCGGTGCTGGCGCCGCTCCATCACGGCTTCGAGGCCCGCGCAGAGCGCCAGTGCGGACTTGCCGGTGCCCGCCCGTCCGCCCAGGGAGAGGATGCCCACCTCGGGGTCGAGGAGGAGGTCGACGGCGATCCGCTGCTCGGCGCTGCGGCCGTGCACACCGAACACGTCCCGGTCCCCGCGCACGAGGCGCACCTGCTTGTCGGGGCCGACACGTCCGAGCGCCGATCCGCGGGGGGAGAGCAGCACGAGACCCGTGTGGCAGGGCAGGCCGGCAGCCTCGGCCATGTCAACCCGCTCGGTCTCGTACAGCTCGGCCATGGAAGCCTCGCTGACGTCGAGCTCGACCATCCCGGTCCAGCCGGAGTCGACGGCGAGCTCGGCGCGGTACTCCTCCGCGTCGAGGCCGACAGCCGACGCCTTGACCCGCATCGGCAGGTCCTTCGAGACGACCGTGACGAGCCTGCCCTCGTCAGCGAGGTTCTTGGCCACGGAGAGAATGCGAGTGTCGTTGTCCCCCAACCGGAATCCGGCCGGGAGCGTGGTGGCGTCGGTGTGGTTGAGCTCGACCCGGAGGATGCCCCCGGTGGCGAGGTTCAGCGGCGCGTCGAGGCGTCCGTGCTCGATCCTCAGGTCGTCGAGCAGACGCAGTGCCTGCCGCGCAAAGTAGCCCAGCTCGCTGTGGTGCCGCTTGGCCTCGAGCTCGGTGATCACGACGACGGGCAGCACGACCTCGTGCTCGGCGAAGCGCAGCATGGCACGGGGGTCAGAGAGGAGGACGGACGTGTCCAGGACGAAGGTGCGACGCTTCGGGCTGCTGTCACGGGCCACACTGCTGTCAGAAGTCACAGAGAACTCCCTGCCCCGGGCGCGCACGGCTACGCGTCCCAGTTCACTCGCGGGTCAAGGTCCGGAACGCCATTCCGACACTCGTCGGAGCCGACTCCGGCCCCGTCCGCGCGAGTAGATCCTCAGTGGACCTAGGTCGCAGCATCGTCGGGCCTCCCGAGCCGCCGGCATCCGACCTGCGGCACGACTGACGCTACGCGAGGCGATGGCGGCAGATGGCCCGACACGCTTTTCTCGCCATTGGTGTCACGTCGAGTTCACCTGGGTCGCCCGTCGTTCACCCGAGCAGCCGACTACGAGCCGTACCGCCGCTCCCGTCCGGCGTAGTCACGCAGGGCGCGGAGGAAGTCGACGCGCCGGAAGTCGGGCCAGAAGGCCTCGCAGAAGTAGAACTCCGAGTGCGCGCTCTGCCACAGCAGGAAGCCCGACAGTCGCTGCTCGCCCGACGTGCGGATCACGAGGTCAGGGTCTGGCTGGCCCTTGGTGTAGAGGTGCTCGGCGATGTGCTCGACGTCGAGCAGCTCGGCCATCTCCTCGATGCTCGTTCCCTGCGATGCGTGCTCGGTGAGCATCGCGCGGACGGCGTCCGCGATCTCCCGGCGTCCGCCGTAGCCGACCGCCACGTTCACGTGCAGGCCCGGTACGTCGCGGGTCGCGTCCTCGGCCTGCTTGAGTCGCGCTGCCATCTCGGCAGGCAGCAGGTCGAGGGCGCCGACCGGGTGCACCCTCCATCGACCGGTCGCCGCGAGCCGCTTGACGGCGTCCTCGATGATGCCGAGCAGGGGCCCGAGCTCCGCCGGTGGGCGCTGCAGGTTGTCGGGCGAGAGCATCCACAGGGTCACGACCTCGACGCCCGCCTCCTCGCACCAGCCGAGGAACTCAAAGATCTTGTCCGCCCCTGCACGGTGCCCGTGGCTGGTGTCACCGCCGGATGCTTTCGCCCAGCGCCGGTTGCCGTCGAGCAGGATCCCGATGTGACGAGGGACCGCCGTCGGGTCGAGCGACGAGGCCAACCGCCGCTCGTAGAGGCGATACAGCGGGTGCGGCAGGCGCATCAGTGCTCCGTTGGCGGTGGGGGTGGCTGTGGTGCGGGCCAAACGCTACTCGCCGGGGGCACCGTCGGGCAGGCTCCACGCGGGCGGGTGGTGACCTCCCACACAACCTTCACGGCCGCCCACCTACGGACTCGTAAGTTACCCCTCCGTAGGTTAGACTGAGGCGATGAATGAGTCCTTCAGCGACCAGGTCGCCGACAAGGCTGAGCATGTCGTCGACCGTGCCCACGAGATGGCGTCGGGACTCGCTCAGGCGATCAAGCCTCGGCTGCGCGGCTGGATCCACCTCGGCTCGTTCCCCCTGGTGCTGGCTGCGTCCATCGTGCTCGTCGTCCTGGCGCCTCCCGGCCGCGCACGACTGGCCTGTGCGATCTTCGGCCTTAGTGCCGCAATGCTTTTCGGCACCAGCGCTCTTTACCACCGCGGCAACTGGTCGCCCAAGGTCGCAATCCTGCTCAAGCGCTTCGACCACTCCAACATCTTCCTCATCATCGCGGGCAGCTACACACCGCTGACGATGCTGCTGCTGCCCGAGGGCAAGGCACGCACCCTGCTGCTGCTGGTCTGGGGCGGCGCGATCGGCGGGATCCTGTTCCGCGTTTTCTGGGTGGGGGCTCCGCGCTGGCTCTACACCCCGATCTACATCGCGCTCGGCTGGGCCGCTGTCTTCTACCTGCCCGACTTCCTCCGCAACGGCGGAGGTGCTGTGCTCGCCCTGGTCGTGGTCGGCGGGCTCCTCTACACGGCCGGCGGCGTGATCTACGCGCTCAAGCGGCCCAACCCGAGCCCCCGCTGGTTCGGCTTCCACGAGATCTTCCACGCCTTCACTGTCGCGGCGTTCGCTGCCCACTACGTGGGCATCTCGATCACGGTCTACGGCGCGGACGCGGCCGCCGCCGCGGTCACAGCCCTGCCCTGAGGCTCACGCCGATCGCATCGGCCAGCTCCGCCACGTCGCTGGTCGGCCGGTCGCACACGAAGCCACGGCACACGTAGGCAGCTGCCCGACCGTCGACCAGACCCCGTTCGGCCAGCAGCGCCGGCTCGGTGGTACCCGGGCTGCCCACCGCAACGACGAGGCCGGGTGCCGTGCCGGCGAGCGCAGTGCTGTGCAGGTCGCGGCGCAGCGGGTCGTCGGCCTCACCGACCACCGCGACCTCGCGGGGGCCGTCGACCAGCGCCTGCGCGACGGCCAGTGCCCACCCGACGAACCGCGGCGCCCGCTCGGCCAGCACCCCAGCAGGCCACAGCGCCTGCTCGGCGGCTACTCGCATCTGGGTGTCGCCACGCAGCGCGGCCGCCGTCACCAGTGCCCCCGCGGCAGCCGACGGCCCGCTCGGGTAGGCGTTGTCCGTGACGTCCTGCGGGCGCCCGACCGTCGCCAGACGGGAGTCGGTGTCGCCGGCCGCCGTGTCGTAGAAACCCCCTGCGCCGTCACCGAACTCGGCCAGCACCTGCGCGAGTGCCGCGTCGGCTACGTCGTTCCACCGCTGCTCGCCCGTCACGGCGGCCAGGGCCTGCAACCCCTCGGCTAGGTCCCCCAGGTCCTCCAGCACTGCCGCCGGTGCGCCGACGACGCCGTCGCGGGAGACCCGTCGCCAGCGCCCCTCGCCGTCACGGTGCACCGACACCAGCAGCTCGGCGCATCGGGTCGCCGCCTCGACCAGGTCGGGCCGCTCGCACAGCGCACCCGTCTCGGCGAGGGCGGCGACGGCCAGACCGTTCCAGGCCAGCACGACCTTGTCGTCGCGGGTCGGCTGTTCCCGCTGGCGTCGGCGCTCCATCAGCGCCGCTCGTGCCTGCTCCCACCGCTCGCCCTCGCCCAAGGCCCACGGGTCGCGTGTCAACTGCGCCGTCGACGACCCGTGCTCGAAGGTGCCGGACGGGGTGACGCCCAGCAGGTCGGCCACCCACTCGCCCTCGTCAGCGCCGAGCACCTCGGCGATGTGGGACGGCGTCCAGACGTAGGTCGCGCCCTCGACCCCGGCGGTGTCCGCGTCGAGCGCCGAGGCGAAGCCCCCTTCGGCTGTGCGCAGGTCGGCGACCATGAAGTCGCACACTTCCTGGGCGACTCGGGTGCCGGTGGGCTCGCCGGTCAGGCGCCACCAGTGCAGGTACACCCGCGCCAGCAGCGCGTTGTCGTAGAGCATCTTCTCGAAGTGGGGAACCACCCACGCGGCGTCGACGCTGTAGCGGGCAAAGCCGCCGGCCATCTGGTCGTACATGCCGGAGCGTGCCATCGCTGTCAGCGTACGGCTGGCCAGATCTGCTGCGAGAGAAGCAGTCTCGTCATCTCCGGCCGCTGCGTGCCGCAGCAGGAACTCGCACACCATCGACGGCGGGAACTTCGGGGCTCCACCGAAACCCCCGTGCTGGCGGTCTTCTTCGCGAGCCAGGGCACGGACCGCTGACGCCAGGTCGTCGGCCGTCGGGGGCCGCTCGCCGGTGGGGGCCGACCGCCCGCCCACTGCCTCGCTGATGCGCTCGCTCGCCGCCAGCAGGTCGTCGCGCCGCTCCGTCCACGCCTGCCTCACCGCCGCCAGCACGTCGGTGAACGAGGGACGCCCGTGCAGGGGCTGGGGCGGGAAGTACGTCCCCGCGTAGAACGGGCGACCGTCGGGTGTGAGGAAAACGGTCATCGGCCAGCCGCCCTGGCCGGTCAGGGCCTGCGTCGCCCCCATGTAGACGGCATCGACGTCAGGGCGCTCCTCGCGGTCGACCTTGACGCTCACGAAGCCTTCGTTCATGACCGCCGCTGTGGACTCGTCCTCGAACGACTCGTGGGCCATCACGTGGCACCAGTGGCAGGCGGCGTATCCGACGCTGAGCAGGACCGGCACGTCTCGCTCGCGAGCGGCCTCGAAGGCCTCGTCGCCCCACTCGAACCACTCAACCGGATTCTCCTTGTGCTGCAGGAGATACGGACTTGTCGCAGCGCTAAGCCGGTTCATGAGACCCATGATCCCGCAAGCCCAAGGCAGCCCGCTGGCGGTCACGTCGTGCCGCGACGCGGGAGCCGCCCGAGGGCCTCATGCCACCGGTCCCGTGGAGTCGCGGACGACCAGCGTCGCAGCCATCCGCTGCCGACGCGGCCGCCGCCCGGGCTCCTTCAAAGCCAGGGCGAGGGCCCGCGCCCCCATCTCGCCCATCGGCAGTCGCACGGTCGTCAGGCCTGGGGACAGGTCGCCGGCCACGGCGACGTCGTCGAAGCCGGTCACTGACACCTGGCCAGGAACGGAGACGCCGGCGGAACGCAGCACGGACAGGCAGCCGATCGCCATGTCGTCGTTGAGGGCGAGAATCGCCGTGGTTCCGGGATGCTCGGCCAGCACCCGCTGGGCGCACTCGCGTCCGCCCTCCCGCGTGAACGCCGCCTCGACGACCGGCACCGTGTCGGGATCGACACCGGCCGCCCGCATGGCGGTGCGGGCGCCCTCGAGCCGGTCGGCGACGGTGGTCAGTCGTGTGGAGCCGGAGACGACCGCGATCCGCCGATGGCCGAGGCTGAGGACGTGCTCGGTGATCTCCCGGCCGCCTTCGGTGTTGTCGGGGAGCACGGCGTCGACACCGAGGTTGTGGCGGCCGATGACGGCGACGCGGCCGCCACGCTCGGTGTAGCGCTCCAGCTCCTGCCGGACCGGCAGTTCGACGGCGGGATCGACGAACCCCGAGCCCGCCACCAGGATCGCGCCCACCCGATTGGCGACCAGGCCGCGGATCTGATGGAACTCGGCGTCCGGGTCTCGGCCGGTGTGGCAGATCTGCACCGTGCGGCCTCGGTCGGTCGCCACCTTGAGCACACCGCTGGCGATCTCGGAGAAGTACGGGTCGCCGATCTCGTGCACGACGAGGCCGACGGTCGCGGTCGACCCGCTGGCCAGCGAGCGGGCGTGCGGGTTGACGACGTACCCGAGTTCGCGGGCCGCCGCCCGCACCCGGTCGGCGACCGTGGGGCTGACGCCGGTGTTCCCGGCGAGCGCGCGCGATGCGGTCGCGATCGACACGCCCGCAGCTGCGGCGACGTCGACAAGCCGTGGCTGAGTGCCTTGTCTCGTCATGACGGCCCCTCACTTCCGACGGTCTCGAGATTCGAAAGGGTGTGACCCTTGCTAGACATCCGGCGACATGGGTAGCGTCACTGTAACCGTTTACGTAAGCGCTTACGTAAACGCTTACGCAGACGAGGAGCAGCGACGTTGCTAGCGCAGGTGGCGCGTGTGGGTCGGCGGATCACGCCCGAAGGGTGAGCCCTCACGTGCCCTGGTCCGGGAAGGAACGCACATGAGATGGAAGACAGCTGCCGGCGCGTTTGCGGTGCTGGCGGTACTCGCGACACCGGCCCTTCCAGCTGGTGCGACGATCCCCGGTAACGGCCATGACGGGCCTGGCTCCGCGGTCGTGCGCCCGCGCGCGTCGCTGTGCGACTGGGATCCCCTGACGGACGCCAAGTGGGCGATCGGTGAGGGCGAGGTCGTGTTGACCCAGGCCGGCACTCCGCCGCCCGGCCCGCGACGGCCGTTCGAGTACGCCATCGTCACGAAGGGTCCGGAGTTCGAGACGCTCACTTACCGGGCCGAGGTCCGCCTCGACCCTCCGCTCGTGCCGAGCAACCACGACGTGGTCCTGATCTGGAACTACCAGTCGCCGACCCGCTTCTACTACGCGCACCTGTCGATGGACAACACGATCTATCCCCACAACGGGATCTTCGTGGTCAACGACGCCGACCGGCTGCGCATCGATGACCAGTGGAACGGGACGGTCGGCGCACCGCCGGCGATCAGGGACGGCGAGTGGCACGACGTGCGCCTGGACTACGACGCCGAGACCGGACGGATCGAGGTGTTCATCGACAACGCCACCGAGCCCCTGATCACCGCGACCGACACCACCTTCAGCGGAGGCCGGATCGGCTTCGGGTCCTTCGACAACATCGGGCGGGCCCGGGACGTCGTCGTCGCCGGCGTACGCCACCGATGAGCCGACGTACCAGCTAGGAGACCAATGAACCCCTGAACCACGCCGGTCGCCGGCGGCCACCACCGGCGGCCAAAGGCGGCATTCCTCATCAAAGGAGCCCCACGGTACCCGTGGGAGGAAGGGAGAGTCCCTGATGGGAAATTCACGATGGTGGGCAGCCGCCGCGGCAGGCGCTCTGGTCGCCCCACTGTTCGCGCCGTCCGCGCAGAGCGCGCCTCCGGGCAGTGAACCTGTCCCGGACCCGATCCCCAAGGACCCGGTGCGGTCCTCCCTCGGCCTGGTGCTCGAGGAGTTCCACCAGTTCCCGCAGTCCAGTCCGACACCCCCGCCGACCGACCAACGCCTGGTCCGGCACGCGAGGATCAACGGCATCGGTGAGGTCCCCGACGGCTCAGGCCGCCTCTACGTGCCCGACCTCAACGGTCCGATGTACCTCCTCGACAGGGACGAGCGGCACCTCTACCTCGACGTACGGACCGAGTTCCCGGACTTCTGGTCCGGCGCCGGGTTGGGCAGTGGTTCCGGGTTCATCACGTTCCACCCGGAGTTCGAGGCGAACGGGCTGTTCTACACGGTCCACACCGAGCGGTTCGGCGCGTTCGCCAAGGAGCCGACGTTCCCTGCCCAACAGCGGCAGGGCAGCAGCCGCACGCACGGAGTCATCACCGAGTGGCAGGCCGACGACCCGTCGGCCAACACCTTCTCCGGTACCCGCCGGGAGGTCATGCGGCTCGCGTTCGCCGGTCAGATCCACGGCATCCAGCAGATCGACTTCGACCCGACCGCCAAGCCCGGTGACGAGGATTACGGTCTGCTCTACGTCGCCGCGGGTGACGGCGGGATCGGCGTCGTCACCGACGACCCGCAGAACCTGAGCATCCCCTACGGCAAGATCCTGCGGATCGACCCGCTCGGCACCAACGGCCGCAACGGGCAGTACGGCGTCCCCGCGAGCAACCCGTTCGTCGGCGAGGCGGGCGTCGTCGGCGAGATCTACGCGTACGGCATGCGTGATCCGCACCGGTTCTCATGGGATGCCAAGAAGGGCCGGCTGCTCCTCGGCCACATCGGCCAGCACGCCATCGAGGCGGTCTACGAGGTCCGGCCCGGTGACAACCTCGGCTGGAGCGTGATCGAGGGCCGCCACCTCTACGACAACGCCGACGAGTGCAGTCTGTACACGATCCCGGACGACTTCGACACCTCTGGCTTCGTCTTCCCCGTCGCCTCGTTCGACCACGACCCGCCCGCGGGCTGGCCGTGCAGCTCCGACAGCGGCCACGCGATCAGCGGCGGCCTCGTCTACCGGGGCAACGACCTGCCGGCCCTTGCTGGGAAGTACGTCTTCGGTGACCTGGTGACCGGTGAGGTGCTCTGGACGCATGCGGACCAGATGCGCCAGGAGACCGGACGGGAGGCGACCCTCCACGAGATGCAGCTGTTCGACACCGAGGGCAACCGTCTGAGGATGCCCGACTTCGTGGATGACCCACGGGTCGACCTGCGGTTCGGCACCGACTCCGACAGGAACCTCTACCTGCTGGCCAAGGCCAACGGGATGGTGTGGAAGGTCGTCCGGACCAAGCACGTGCCGTGGCCCTCGGAGGTCGAGCGATCCGTCGAACGGAATCTGGTGTCCTACTGGGATTTCGAGCACCCGTTCGCACCCGGCGGGCATGAGGAGGACCAGGGTTCGTCGCGGACCCTGCTCGGCATGGTCAACGGCGGCGAGGACATGTGGGCCGACGAGGGCGCCTTCTCGCGCTCGAACAACTCGCTGCAGACCCAGCAGGTGAACCCGACCGTCAATGGCAACGACGACTGGAAGGCCGGTGTCTGGAACCAGAACGGCGTCCCCTCGCTGGCACCATTCGCCGGTGTCGAGCAGATCACGGTGGCCGGGTGGTTCCAGATGAACATGGACGGGCCGGCGCTCAACTCCACCACCGCCGACCCGACCGACCGCTTCAACGCAATCGGCCTGGCCGGCGTCCTGTCGGGCGACTCCGACGGCCACGCGGTGCGCGCGCTCCTGGAGTTGATCGAGGTCAACGGGACGCTGCGGCTGGTCGCACTCGGCCGCCGCATCGACGGGGCTGCGTCGCAGACGTTCGCCGCCTCGACCGACTGGCGCGAGCTGCTCCCGATGGGTGAGTGGGTGCACCTGGCGGCGACGTTCGACTACACCACGGGCGAGATGGCGCTCTACCGCAACGGTAAGCCGCTGGCCGGGTTCTACACCAACCCCGCCGACCCGTGGCAGGTCGACGGCACGGGTACGTCGGACACCCTGCCGCGCGGCATCAAGATCGGCGGCTCATTCCCGCAGAACACGCTCGAGCGCAATCCCTGCAACTGCCGGATGGACAGCCTGATGTTCCTCGACCGGGCCGCGACCGCACGGGAGGTGGCCAACCAGTACCGCCGGTTCGTCCAGGGTCACTGACCCGCCGAATATCTTGACCAGCGGGGCGCGCAGAAGCGCCGAGCCAGGCTGCCTCGCTGGACGGGTTGCTGCGCCCCCGACCCCTGCGTGGTTCCACTCATCTGGGCTCCTCGGGTTCGGGCTCCTCGGTTGCAGGGTCCGTTCCACTCACCCCCGTTGGGGGCCCTTCTGCCCGCAGGGCCTGCTCGGCCTCGCGGGTCTGCAGCTCGCGGTACCGGAGCCGGCGGACGCGGCGCACCATGTCCATCATCAGCAGCACGGAGACCACGACGACCCCGAACGTGGCCAGGAACCCGAGCACCCCCGGGCTGACCGACGTGGGGTCGAGCTCGTCTCCGGTGGGCGACGGTGTCGATGAAAGGGTCGACGCGAAGGCCGACCTGGCAGAAAGCAGCAGAATCATCCGCGCGCACCACGGCTGAGGGCCGGCCGGATTCCGGCGAACAGATCGTCCTCGGGGAAGCTCGTCTCGACGAGGGACTTGCCGAGCTCGTAGTCCTCGTACGGCCAGACCTGGGCCTGCAGCTCGGTACCCAGGGCGAAGAACTGGCCGTCGGGGTCGATCTGGGTCCTGTGGGCGAGCAGCGCGCGGTCGCGCACGTCGAAGTACTCGGCGCACTTGATGCGGGCGTGCACCGGGCGCTCCTCGCGGTCCTCCCATCGCGCGAGCCAGTCGGCGTAGGGCGACTCGCGGCCCACGGCCAGCAGAGCCTCGTGGTAAGCCACGAGCCGTGACCGGCTGAAGGTCTGGTTGTAGTAGATCTTCAGGGGCTGCCAGGGCTCACCGTGCCCCGCGTACCGCTCGGGGTCACCGGCCGCGTCGAACGCCTCCATGGAGACCTTGTGGCACATCACGTGGTCCGGGTGGGGGTAGCCACCGTTCTCGTCGTACGTCGTCATCACATGTGGACGGAACTCACGGATCAGCCGCACGAGGGGCTCCGCCGCGATGTGCAGCGGCTCCAGCGCGAAGCATCCCTCGGGCAGCGGCGGCAGGGGGTCGCCCTCCGGAAGGCCCGAGTCGACGAAGCCGAGCCAGGTGTGCTCCACGCCGAGAATCTCTACGGCAGCGGCCATCTCGCGGCGGCGCACCTCGGTGATGTCGCGCAGCACCTCGGGGTCGTCCTTGAGGTTCGGGTTCAGAATGTCGCCGCGCTCACCGCCGGTGCAGGACACGACGAGCACCTGCACACCCTCGCTCAGGTACTTGGCCATCGCCGGCGCGCCCTTGCTGGACTCGTCGTCGGGATGGGCGTGCACGCACATCAGCCGCAGCGGCTCGTCGAAGGATGAGTCCGCAGCAGGCGCAGTCACCGTCGTCCCTTTCCTGTCGATCGATGGTCGACCAAGTGTCGATCAGCTGTCGATCAATCCTGTCCGCTGGTGGGGCCTGAGCCGGGCCACCCGTCGCGGTCGGTCATGATGGAGCGACCCCATCATGACGCCCCCGGAGGACCGCGGTGACCCAGGCCCCCACCGGCCGTCCACCTGAACGATATGGCGAGGACCGCCCGCAGTGGCACCGCACCCTGGCCCGGGTGCTGACGGCCGCCCTCGCCCTCGTGGCGCTGGGCTGGGTGGTGTGGGCCGGGCTGGGTCTGGCCCAGCGGGACGTGCGGTGGCAGGACGTCGGCTTCGACGTGCAGGACGCCACCACGGTCGACGTGACGTTCGAGGTCACCGTCTACGCGGACGAGGGCGCCGCGCGGGTGACCTGCACGATCGAGGCGCTCAGCTCTCGATACGTGGTCGTCGGCCGGGTCGACGTGCCGGTGGAGGGCACCGGAGGTGGGACCGTGCGCCGCACGGCCAGCGTGCTCACGCAGGAGCAGGCGACCACGGCAGGCGTCAAGGAGTGCCGGACGCGCTGACAAAGATGACGCCCGACAGGCACCTTGTTAGGCTGGTTCCTTTCCACGTCCCCCGAGGATCCCCCGAGGGATCCCGAACGACGTGAGGCGTCGCTGACTCCCACGCACCGTCCATCCGGACTGCGGGGCCTTCGCACGCGGAGACACCAGTACTGAGGAGAGACATGACCGAGACCACCCAGAGGGTCGCCTGGCTGACCCAGGAGGCGCACGACCGGCTCAGCGCCGAGCTCGCCGAGCTCGCCGGCCCCCGCCGGCTCGACATCTCCCGCCGCATCGAGTCGGCGCGCGAAGAGGGTGACCTCAAGGAGAACGGCGGCTACCACGCCGCCAAGGAGGAGCAGGGCAAGCAGGAGGCCCGCATCCGCCAGCTCGAGGAGCTGCTGCGCAACGCCAAGGTCGGTGAGGCGCCGGCCGACGACGGCATCGTCGAGCCGGGCATGGTCGTCCGCGCCCAGGTGGCCGGACGGGAGCTGCACTTCCTGCTTGGCAGCCGCGAGATCGCCGACGGCACCGACCTCGAGGTCTTCAGCGAGCAGTCGCCCCTCGGCGCCGCGATCCTCGGCAAGAAGGCCGGGGACAGCGCGGAGTACAAGGCCCCCAACGGCATGGTCGTCGAAGTGACGATCACCTCGGCGGAGCCCTACCGCGCCTGACCTCCCCCGTTCGGCCCGGCCCACGTTCGGCCCGGCACGGGACTCGAGGCCCCCGCACCGTCTCGGTGCGGGGGCCTCGTCGTCCTGCGTTCACGGCCGGGCGTGAGCCCTCAGCGGCTGGTTGCCCGCCGGTACTGCCAGTTCGCCAGCGGGACGAACAGCACCAGGATCACCACCGACCAGATCACTGTGTAGAGCTCCGGGTTCTGCAACGGCCACGCTTCAGAGACCGGCGCACGCTCCCACTGGTTACCGAACAGGTCACGAGCAGCCTGCGTCACCGCCGACACCGGGTTCCACTCGGCGAAGGTCTGCAGCGGACCGGGCAGCGTGTCGAGACGGACGAACGTGTTCGCCACGAACGTGAGCGGGAAGATGACGATGAACGAGGCGTTGTTGAGCACCTCGACACTCGGCACCAGCATCCCGACCCAGGCGAAGATCCACGAGACGGCATAGGCGAACAGCAGGAGCAGGCCGAAGCCCACGAGGGCCTCGCCCACAGACGTGTTGATCCGCCAGCCGACGACCAGGCCGGTCAGCGACATCACCACCAGGACGATCACGTTGTTCAACACGTCGCTGAGGGTGCGACCGGTCAGCACCGCCGACGGTGACATCGGCAGCGACCTGAAGCGGTCGATGATCCCCTTCTTGACGTCGTCGGCGAGACCGGCCCCGGTGATGGTGGCGCCGAACACCACGGTCTGCGCGAAGATGCCCGCGATCAGGAACTCGCGGTACTCCCCGGCACCCGCGTCACCGCCGATCGCCCCGCCGAAGATGTAGGCGAACAACAGCACGAACATGATCGGCGAGAGCGTGGTGAAGACGAGCAGGTCGGGCACGCGCTTGATCTTGATCAGGTTGCGCTTGGCGACGATGAAGCTGTCGCTCATGGCGGTCGAGGCGCTCATCGGCTGCCCTCCTTCGTGAGTTCGCGTGGTCGTCGGCCGGGCTTGCCGTCGGATCCCGACGTGTCCGCCTCGTCCTCGACCTCGGCGGCGTGACCCGTGAGCGAGAGGAAGACGTCGTCGAGGGTGGGACGGCGGATCCCGATGTCGTCGACCTTGATGCCCGCCGCGTCGAGCTCGCGGAGCGCGTCGGTGAGTACCGAGGCGCCGCCGGAGACCGGAACGAGCAAGCCTCTGGTGTGGTCCGACACGGTGGGCGTGCCGACCGACAGCCGGGCCAACAGGTCGCGGGCTTCGGCCAGCCTCCCACCGTCGGACACCGTGATCTCGAGCCGCTCGCCGCCGACCTGGGCCTTGAGCTCGTCGGCCGTGCCCTTGGCGATGACCTTGCCGTGGTCGATCACCACGATCTCGTCGGCGAGCCGGTCGGCCTCCTCGAGGTACTGGGTGGTCAGCAGCAGCGACGTGCCGGCCGCCACCAGGGTCGAGATGACCTCCCACATCTCGGTGCGGCCCCGCGGGTCGAGGCCGGTGGTGGGCTCGTCGAGGAAGAGCACCGGCGGATCGGCCACCAGGGCGCCAGCGAGGTCGAGGCGCCGCCGCATGCCGCCGGAGTAGGTCTTGGAGGGCCGGTCGGCAGCGTCCTCCAGGTTGAACTGCGCCAACAGTTCACGCGCGCGCTCGCGGGAGCGCTGACGGCCCATGTGGTACAGCCGTCCGATCATGTCGAGGTTCTCGAAGCCGGTCAGGTACTCGTCGACCGCCGCGTACTGGCCCGACAGGCCGATGTGCCGTCGCACCCCGCGGGGGTTGGACAGCACGTTGATGCCGGCGACCTCGGCAGTGCCGGCGTCGGGCTGCAGCAGCGTGCTCAGCACCCGCACGACGGTCGTCTTGCCGGCGCCGTTGGGCCCCAGCAGCGACAGGACGGTTCCCTTCTTGACGTCGAGGTCGACGCCGGCCAGGGCAGTGACCTTTCCGTACTTCTTGACCAGTCCCCTGGCTCGGACCGCGAAGTCGGTGTCCCCATGTTCCCCGTGTTTGCTCGTCATGACGCCCACCCTAGGGAGGGGCACCGACAACCGGGAACTGGGTTCTCCGGTGGTCACCACGGCGAGACGAGTAGGCCGATCATCGAGAGGCCCAGGGCGGCAGCGAAGATCCCGACGGCGACGGCATGGAGCAGCGCACGCCGCCGATAGGCCCTGTCGGGCACCGGGTAGCGGCCGAGCGGCCTTCGCGGGTAGTCCGTCACCACCTCATCATCCTGGTGGGGATCAGTCCCTCGCCTCAGCCGCTCACCCGACCTGTATCGTCCGAACGGCCGATGCTCGGGGCTGCGGGTACCGTGTGCGAAGCCTGCATGTCCGGACAAGGAAGTCATCACGATGGTCGCGCCCGTCCCCACCGCCGAGGTGCTGTTGATCTCGCGGCATCCCCGTAGGTCACTGGACCTGCGCCGGCTGGGGCTCGAGGTACGTCAGGCGGAGCCTGCAGCGCTCAGCGGGGCGCCGGTCCTCGGGGCAGCGGGCATCGTCATCATCGACGCCCTGGACGGTGACACGGCCGCGGCCGAGCTCCTGGCGACGGTCGGCCGGCACGTCGAGAAGGCAGCAGTGGTGGTCCTCCTGGACGAGCAGACCCCCGCGCCGGCCGCCCTGGGCACCCAGATGCGGATCCTCCGGTCCCCGATCCGCGGCCAGGACGTCGCCACGGCCATCGACGACTTCGTCGAGGCGCCGGCGCCCGCGGAGTCCCAACCGGCCGAGCCGCCTCCTGTCGCTGCGCCCCCCGTCCCAGAACCAGTTGCCGCGCCCCCCGTCGCAGCCCCGGCTGCATCGCCCCCTCCCCCACCCCCGGCACCGGCTCCGGCGACGGAACCCCCTCTGCCGGTTGGGCTTTCGCTACTGCCCCAACCCCCCGCTCACCCGAAGCCTGGGCCTCCCAGGCACCCAGTGCCGACACAGCCCGAGCAGGACGTATCGCCAGTGAGAGAGCGGCGCTTCGGCCGGCGACGGCACGTCCCGGACGACGCGCCTGCAGAGGTTGCGAGCACCGCCCCGCAGGCTCCGGCCCTCGACTGGGCAGCTCACGCCGCGGCCGTCCTCGCAGGACTGCACGCCCGCCCCTCCTGGAAGGAGGTCGCGCAGGCGGTTGTCGACGACGCCGCCCCGGCTCTGGGGCCCTCCGCGTGCCTCCTGGTGCGAGAGTCCGACGCCACGTGGCCGGTGGCTGCGGGCGTGGGCCTGCGCGAGCTCGAGTTCGGGCTGGTCGTCGACGACGACCACGCCGTGGTCGGCCTGGGGACCAAGCAGCACCCCGTCGCAGTGGTGCCCGACACCGACATGATCAGGTCGGACCTGATCGGGGCGCCCCTGGCCAGTCGGCGGTGCCTGCTGGTGGCGCTGGTGTTCCCGCTGCCGGTGCTGCTGGTCATCGGTCGAGCCGAGGGCCCGTTCGACCAGGCGGACGTCAAGGCAGCGGTCGGCCTCGTCGAGCGCTGGAGGTGGCCACTCTCATCCGCGCTCCAACGACGCGACCTGGCCAGGGCACTGCAGCGCTTCGCCTGACCCTTGCTGACCTGGGAGTGACCAAGCCTGACTACGCCGAGGACTCCGTGTCCACCAGGCGCAGCTTGATCGCCATCATGATCGCCTGCGTGCGGTTGGTCGCCCCGAGCTTGTCGTAGAGCTTCGCCACGTGCGTCTTCACCGTCGAGTCGCTGAGGAAGAGCTTGCGCGAGACCTGGTGGACGGACAGGCCGTCCTTCAGGAGGTTCAGCACGTCGGTCTCGCGGGGCGTGAGCATCGGTCTCGGGCTGGTCGAGCGACGACGTATCGCGGCGGCCATCCCTGCGGCGGAGAACATGTCGGGGGAAACGGCTGCGCGGCGGACTGCGTCGAGCAGCTCGTCGAGGTGCGCGCTCTTCAGCACGAGGGACGACGCACCGGCGTCGAGTGCGGCGAAGAGGACCTCGTCGTCCTCGTGCATGGTGAGCACCACGAGCCCGAGAGCAGGATCCTCGAGCCTGCAGGTGCGCACCAGGTCGATTCCGCTCCCGTCCGCCATCGTCACGTCGCAGACGACGACGTCCGGGGAGAGCATCGCCACCGCCCTGGTGCCCTCGGCCACTGAGTCGGCCTCACCGACCACCTCGAGGTCCGGCTCCGCGTCCATCACCTGGCGCAGGCCACCCCGGACCACACGGTGGTCGTCGACGAGCAGGACCCGTGTCATGAGACACGCCTGTCGGTCGAGGACGCCCAAGACGGCTGGAGCACCCTGGGTGGGTTGCCGTCCGCGGCAGTGGTCTTCGCGACCTGGTGACGGCTGGTGCCGATCTCGATGCTCGCCACGACGACGCCACCCAGCTCGGTGACGTCGATCTGGCCGTCCAGCGACTGGAGGGCCTGGACGAGCACCGTGTCGGGCACCCAGCCGCCGCCTCCGTCACGAGTGAGCTTGAGCAGCGCCCTCGGGGAGTGGGTCTCGAGCTCGACGGTCAGCGAGGACGTGTGCCGACGGGTGCGAACGTCGCCGAGGAAGTCCTGCACGAGCCGCAGGAGCGCGAACTCGTGGTGAAGGGGCAGGCGGAAGGGCGACTCCTGCAGCCTGACGGTCACGGCGACGTCGCACAGCGCCCCCAGGGACTGGACGTTGCTCGAGATGGCCGCTCCCAGACCGCGTTCGGGCCGGACGGACGAGCGCAGGTCCGAGATCGACAGGCGGATTCCCCGGATGGTGCGGTTCACCTCTGCACGCACATCCACGAGCAGCCTCGCGGTCGCGGGATCGACGAGTGAGGCGCGCTTGGTGACGGCGTCGAGCGAGAAGCCCAGCGCCGCCAGGTCCTGGGCGACACCGTCGTGCATCTCGCGCGCCAGGCGGTCACGCTCGGAGACCTCGGCCACGTGACGCAGCTCGTCGAACGCCAGGGCCGCGTGGAGGTGCGGAGCCAGCCGGTCGGACGACTCGACGACCGCGGCGATGTCGTCGTCGGTGAAGGGTCGTGACGTCGTGCGCTCCATCACGAGCAGGCCGATCAGCTCGTCGTCCCGGTCGGCGATCGGCACGGCAAGGGTGGCGGATCCGAGCCGCCGACCCGTGGTATCCACCGGACGGACGTCGTGCACCACCCTTCGCTGCGTCCAGGCGTCGTGCGGGGTCCCGGGCGACCGGACGGGGTCACGCCACGGCACGCGCTCGACACCGGAGAGCGCGACGGGGGTGACGCGGTCGTCGCCCATGTGGACGAGTACCGCCGCGCGGTCGCACCCCACCGCGGACGAGACCTCGTCGATGAGCATCGTGGCGACGGCCGCCACGTCGAGACCCGTCGGCAGCTGACGCGTCAGGTCTCGCAGCCGCCCGAGCAGGTGGCCCGCCTCACGCGCGGCAGCCGAACCTGGCCGAACCCGCTCGGCCTCGAGCCGTCGGTTCCAAGCACCCAAGGTGGCAAGGCCCAGGGCCAGCGCCCACCACTGGATGGCCTGGAGGACGTGGGTGCCACCCAGCTGCCACGTCACGCCGGCGAGTCCCACGCCCAGGACGAGGGTGATGAGGGCGGCTACGCGGGCGCCGTGCAGCTCACCGGCCCGGTAGGCCGGCACGAGCAGCAGCGGCAGCACTGCGAGGGTGTGGTCGAGAGCGAGGGCCATCGTCAGCACCACCAGCGCGGTGGAGGCGCAGAGCAACAGCCGCCGGGTCCTGTGGCTCGGGCTCCTGTCGGCAACCAGCTCGAGCGCGACCAGGGCTACTGCCGAAGGCACCACGACCAGGAGGACGTCCTCGAACGCAGCGCTCACCAGGCTGAGCACGACGATCGCGCAGCGGAGCCGTGTCGACAGCCCGTACCGCCACCACTGTCGGGCCCCCGCCGCGCTCACGGTGGGGAGCCCCGCCCCACCCCGATTACTGAGCATTTGACGACCTTGGAGCATCTGTACCGATGTCGTCCCACGTTTTACGAAGAGTGACCGGTTGGCGTACGCGCACTACTCCACACGGGTGGCGCTTCGCCCGGCAAGAGGGTGAGAGCCGGCACCGGGCGGACCCGTTCACCAGCCCCCTACCAGCCCTTCGGCCCTCACCCGCCCACACCGAGTCAGTGGAAGCGAGGTGGCAGTCCGGCAGCGCGCAGGCGCTGCATCACCTCGTCGCAGTGCTGCGACCCCTTGGTCTCCAGCTGCACGCCGATCTCGACCTCGTCGACCCGCAGCTGGATTCCGGTGCGCACGTGGCCGACCTCGAGCACGTTGGCGTCCGTCTCGGCGAGCACCGCCATCAGCCGCGCCAGCGAGCCGGGCTTGTCGGGGACGCGGACCCGGAACTGCAGGTAGCGGCCGGCGGCCTGCATGCCGTGACGGATCACGCGCATCATCAGCAGGGGGTCGATGTTGCCGCCCGACAGCACGGCGACCACAGGTGGCTCGAAGGCCTGGGGAGCGTCCATCAGTGCCGCGACGGCGGCCGCCCCGGCCGGTTCGACCACCTGCTTGGCGCGCTCCAGCAGGAAGAGCAGCGCGCGCGACAGCGACTCCTCCTCGACCGTGACGATCTGGTCGACGAGCGCCTCCACCAGCTCGAACGGCACCTCGCCGGGACACCCGACGGCGATCCCGTCGGCCATCGTCGCCATCTCGGTCAGCGCGACCGGCTGGCCGGCGGCGAGGGACGGCGGGTACGCGGCCGCCGCCTCGGCCTGGACGCCGATCACCTGCACCTCGGGGCGCAGCGCCTTGATCGCGGCGGCGACCCCGGCCAGCAGGCCGCCGCCGCCGGTGCAGACCAGCACCGTCCGCACCTCGGGGCACTGCTCGATCAGCTCCAGACCCAACGTGCCCTGGCCGGCCACGACGTCGACGTGGTCGAAGGGATGGATCAGCACCGAACCGTGCTTCTCGGCGTGCGCCCGGGCCTGCACCAGGCACTCGTCCACGGTGTGGCCGTGGAAGACGATCTCGGCGCCGTAGCCCCGCGTCGCCGCGACCTTGGGGATCGGGGCGCCGGTCGGCATGTACACGGTCGCGGAGATGTCCAGCAGCGATGCCGCGAGGGCCACGCCCTGCGCGTGGTTGCCGGCGCTGGCAGCGACCACACCCGCGGCGCGCTCGTCCGGGCTCAGCCGCGACATCCGTGTGTACGCACCGCGGATCTTGAAAGACCCTGCGCGCTGGAGGTTCTCGCACTTCAGGAACACGTCGCCGCCGACGCGTGACGACAGCGCCCGGCTGAACTCCAGCGGTGTCGGCCGGATGACGTCGCGCAGCAGCAGCCGCGCAGCCTCGATGTCGTCCAGGGTGACGGGCAGCTGCCTCTTGGTGGACGGTGTCGACGGCGTGGACGGGGTGGCCATGGTCGCTGATCCTGCCAGAGCCAGGGCTGCTCGGGGTTCAGCCCTTGCGGGCACCCCGGCGCCGGACCCGCTCAGTGTGACGTCGCAGGTCGACCTTGATCTGGGGACGCCGCAGCTCCGGCCTGCGGAGCTCCTCGACGCTGGTGTCCTTCGTGCCGCGCAGGGAGTGCGACACGGTGTTGCCGACCGCCACCAGTGGCACCGCGAAGAGAGCTCCGACGATGCCGGCCGCGATCAGGCCCGCCCCGATGGCCAGCACCACGGCGAGAGGGTGGACGGAGACCGCTCGTCCGAGGACGAACGGCTGCAACACGTGGCTCTCGACCTGCTGCACCCCCACGACGATGGCCAGCATGATGAGGGCCTGGACGGGGCCGAGCGCGACCAGCGCGACCAGGACTGCGACCGACCCGCTGAGCAGGGCCCCGACGATCGGGACGAACGCGCCGAGGAACACCAGCACTCCGAGCGGGATGGCCAGCGGCACGCCGAGCAGTGCCGCGCCCACTCCGATGCCGACGGCGTCGGCGGTCGCGACCACGATCGTCGCCCGCACGTAGGCGGTCAGCGTGAGCCAGCCGGCCCGTCCCGCGGTGTCGATGCGCTCGCGCGCTCCGCGGGGGAACAGGGCCACCAGCCACCCCCAGATCTTCTCGCCCTCGTAGAGCAAGAAGGCCAGCGCGAACAGGGTCAGGACGGCTCCGGTGACGATCTCACCCGCGGTCGCCGTGGCCTCGAGCGCACGCGACACGATCTCCTCGCTGTTGGCCGACAGCTGCTCTCGCGCCTGGGCCACGTACTGGTCGATCTGTTCCGTGCCGAGGCCGAGAGGACCGTCCCTGAGCCACCCCTGGACTTCGCCGAAACCGGCCGTTGCCTGCCGGCCGAGGTCGGCGAGACCCGACGCGAGCTGGGTGCCGACCAGCGTGAACAGGCTGCCCACGACGAGCAGCCCGACGACCATCGTGGCCGCCACCGCCAGCGACCGGGGCACGTGGTGGCGGACGAGGAGGGAGACCAGGGGAATCATCAGCGCACTCAGCAGCACGGCGACGAGCACCGGCACCACCAGCACCTGCACGCGGTTCAGAAGGAGGAAGAACAGGTACACGCCGGCCCCGATGACGATCAGGCGCCAGATCCAGGCAGCGGCGAGGCGCACCGGCATCGAGACACCGTCCGCGGCGTCGGTACGGTCGCGCCGAGCGCCCGGGTCTTCTCCCGGGCTCATGGGTCCGCCCTCATGCGCGTGAGTCTTCCCGATCGCACCAGCCCATGTGCGAGGAGGGCCGCGGCGCGCGGGTGGTCGTCGCGCAGCAGGCCGGCGGCACACAGCACCGACTGCTCGTCGACGGCGAGCACGGGCTGCTCGGGCACGCGCCAGCCGCCTGCGTGGTCGCCGGTCGCCGGCGCCAGCACCGTGTCGCGTCCGGCGCGGTCGGCGTAGCGCAGCACACCGCCCGACCCGATCACCGCGACGACCCGACGGAGATCCTTGCCGCCCTTCGTCTCCGACGGCGGACGGGCGTGGCGCCGTAGAGCCACGGTGACCGCGAGACGAGCGAGGTGCAGGTCGTCCGACACGTCCTCGTAGGTGGTGGGGAGCCATCCCGGCTCGGCCACCCGCCGTCGCGCGGCGGCCTCGAGCCGTTGCGCGTCGGCGGTCTCAACCAGCCTCTCAGCAAGAGCAGCCTCGACCGTTGCCGTTGCGCCCCAGCGCATTCCGAGGTCGCCCTCGACCGTGCGCGCCCGCCACATGGGCGCGACCACCTCCTTGCGCAGCGTCGCGTCCTCGCCCTGCGGGGTGATCACCGAGTACACGTCGGTCGTGGCGCCGCCGACGTCGACGACGAGAACGTCACCGAGAGCCGGCACACCGTGCTGCGGGGCGCCGTCGGCGACGACCTCGACGCCGCTGAGGACGGCGTCAGGCGTTGCGGCTCGCACGAGCGAGGCGAAGCGGGGCCCGCGCGAGAGCCCTTTGCCCCCGATCACGTGCCGCAGGAACACCTCGCGGATCGCCGACCGTGCACTCTCGGGCTCGAGCGTCCCGATGCGCGGCAGCACGTTCGCTGCCGCGACGGCCGACCGTCCGGTCGACGTGAGGGTCGCCATCACGTCGCCAATGGCGTCCTCGTTGCCCGCGACGACGACGGGCGCACCGACCCGCGCCCTCGCGAGCCGGGAAGCGTTGTGCCGCAACACCGTTGCGTTGCCGCCGTTCGTCCCACCGACGAGCAGAACGACGTCGGGACGGGAGGCGCGCAGAGCTCTCACGCCCTCACCGTCCATCGGGCCGCAGGCGACGTGCACGACCTTGGCGCCTGCCGACAGGCCGACGCGTCGACCGGCTTCGGCGGTCACTGCCTGCTCGTACCCGACGACGGCGAGGCGAAGCCCTCCCCCGGCGCTCGAGCAGACCCTCAGGTCGGGGTCGGGACCCGTGTGCGCCGCGAGCTCGCGGGCGACGGCGTCCAGACCCACCAGCACGTCGGTCTCGATGGTGGTGCGGTGCACCGCCGTGCCCAGCACCCGCCCAGCGTCCGGGCCGGTGAGCGCGACCGCGACGGCCTTGGTGAAGGTCGAGCCGACGTCCACGCACAGAGCCTTCGGGCCCGGGTCCGTTGGCGAGCTGCTCACCCCTCGAGAGCCGCTGCGAGATCGGCGACGATGTCGTCGACGTCCTCGATCCCGACCGACAGTCGCACCAGGTCGCTCGGCACCTCGAGCTCCGAGCCCGCAACGGAGACGTGGGTCATCCGGCCGGGGTGCTCGATCAGCGACTCGATGCCGCCGAGGGACTCGGCGAGGATGAAGACGCGCGTGCGGGCGCACATGTCGAGCGCGGTCCGCTCGTCGGCCATCCGGAACGAGACCATGCCGCCGAAGCGGCTCATCTGCCGGGCTGCGACCTCGTGGCCCTTGTGGGTCGGGAGGCCGGGGTAGAAGACCTCGGTGACCCTCGGGTGGTGCTGCAGGAAGTCGACGACTGCCTCCGCGTTGTCGCAGTGCCGGTCCATCCGCACGGCAAGGGTCTTCAGCCCGCGGAGGGTGAGCCACGCGTCGAACGGGCCGGCGACTGCGCCAAGTGCGTTCTGGTGGAAGCCGATCCGGTCGGCGAGCCCTTCGCCTGTACCGGGCACCCTGCCGCCGTCGCCGACCACCAGGACACCGCCGACGATGTCGGAGTGTCCCCCGCAGTACTTGGTGGTGGAGTGCACGACCACGTCGGCGCCGAGGGCAAGGGGGGTCTGGAGGTACGGAGTCGCGAAGGTGTTGTCGACGACGAGCAGAGCGCCTGCGGCGTGGGCGATCTCGGCCAGCGCCGTGATGTCCGAGATCCCGAGCAGCGGGTTGGTCGGGGTCTCGCACCACAGCACCTTCGTCGAGCCGGGACGGACGGCTGCGCGCACGGCGTCGAGGTCGCTGAGGTGCACCGGGGTGTGCTCGACACCCCATCGCGTGGCGACCTTGTCGACGAGCCGGAACGTGCCGCCGTACGCGTCGTCGGGCAGCACGATGTGGTCACCCGGCACCAAGACAGTGCGCAGCAGGGTGTCTTCGGCGGCAAGCCCCGACGCGAAGGCGAACCCATGTGCGCCGCCCTCGAGGGCGGCCATGCACTCCTGCAGGGAGTCGCGGGTCGGGTTGGCCGAGCGCGAGTACTCGTAGCCGCCGCGCAGGCCACCGACACCGTCCTGCGCGTAGGTCGAGACCTGGTAGATCGGCGGGATCACGGCGCCGGTGGTGGGATCGGGATCGGAGCCGACGTGGATCGCGCGCGTCGAGAAGCCGGACTTCTCGAATCCGGACTGGGGCTGGCTGCTGACAGGGCTCTCGGGACTCTCGGCACTCACCGCGGCAGCCTAGACGTCCCTCCGCCGCACGACCGCGACGGTCAGCACCACGAGCACGACGCCGAGGCCGGCGAGCACTACCCCGGCCATGGTCGACGAGAGACCGCGCAGCCCGTCCAGACCGAGATCCCGAAGAGCGGGCCCGGTCAGGAGGACGGCGGCGACGGGCAGGAGCAGCAACTGCGTCAAGGCCCAGCGGCGCAGGCTGGGCAGCAGCACCCTGGCCTCGAGCTGGGCTCGCGGGGCCACCACGGCGCACCATGAGGCACCGACGTGGACGGCGTGCAGCAGTGCCCCGGCCGGCAGCACCAGCCATGCCGGCACCGGCGCATCGAGCACCATCAGCCCCACCACCAGGGCGAGAACGGTCGGAAGGGGTGACGTCGGCAGGACGGCAGCCCCGATGGCGACCGCGAGGACGATCGCGCCGGTCACCGGACCGAGCCGGTCCGCGCCCGCACCGAGCGTCACCACGAGCAGCAGGGCTAGCGCGAGCGTCCCGACGACAAGGCGCAGCTGGACGCCGGAGACGACGGGTCCCGGCGGGTGGCCGTCGACCGTCCAGCTGGGCACCACCAGCTCGAAAACCGTTCGGCGGGAACGCTCTACGGTGTTTCGTGGGCTGCTACGTGGGCTGATCCGTGGGCTCATCCGTGGGCTCATCGACGCACTCGCTGACGTCGGCGGGCCTGGTCGCGCAGCGTCCGGGCGACACTCGCGGGGTCGCCTGCGACCACGGTGACACCGAGAGCGCGCAGGTGATGGAGCCGCTGGGCGCGCTCGGCGAGGACCAGCCGCGCGGCCACCCGCTCGCGGGCCGTCCGCATGCGAAGGTCGAGCCCCCGCGGGAGCACGTCGACCGCCACCACCTGGGACCCACGTCGCTGGAGCCGGGTCGCCAGCTCGGCCACCGCCTCGTCGAGAAGGGGCGACACCAGCACCGCCACCATCCCCGGTTGGACGACGCCCTGCCGGAGCAGGAGACGGCGAGCGGATGCGTAGACGCCGACCTCCACCAGCTGACCTCGCAGGCGCCGCAGCTGGCGGCGACCCGTTCGCGGCGGCACCGACAGCCGGGGCCGCGACAGGTCGATCATCGAGACCCGGTCCCCCTGGTCGAGGAAGGCCCGGGCGAGCGTGACCGCCGTCCGCACCGTCAGGTCCAGGCTCGAGCCCAGGGCGCTGGTTCCGACTCCGCCCGGGCCCGGCGGACTGGGCCAGCCCGCCACTTCTGCGCCGACGTCGAGGCGCGTGTCGAGCAGGAGCACGACGTCGGCGTCGGCGTCGATCGCCGTGCGGCGTACGTGCAGGGTGCCGCGCCGCGCACTGACCCTCCAGTCGATCCGCCGCATCCGGTCGCCGGTGCGGAACTCCCGGACGTCGAGCAGGTCACCGCCCTCCCCAGGGCGACGCGTCCGGTGCGCCCCGACCATGCCGGCGAACCTCGGCGGCAGCGGTGCCGGCGCCGGCCGGTCGGGCGCCGGCAGGACCCGCACGGTGTGCTGCCGCCCGACGGTCGGCTCGGCCACGACGAGGGCGTCGGCGCCAACGGCGCGCACGTCGGGACGTGCCACGACGACCTTGCCCCACAGCGGAAGGCTGACCCGCTCCGAGAGCCGCCTCCGGGATCCGTCCGACGCCGGTGCGACGACGGCCTCGATCCCGAACGGCATCCGCTCGGCGTCCGGCAGCCGCACGACGGCAGCCTCCGTGCCCGGGGGCACGCCCACCTCGACGGCGACGGTCACCTCCTCGCCCTGCCCTGCCTGGACCGGCGCGTCGACGAGAGCGGAGACTCCATCGTCGTCGCCGCCGTCCCGCCGCGATGCCCGCGACGACGCCGCGGTCATCGCCAGCACCGTTCCGAGCACGATCGGCGCCGCGAGCACGAGCAGGTCGGCACGGCCGGTCACCAGGCCGAGACCCGGGAGCAGCAGGCACAGCAACGCCGCGCGGCGCAGCGACCGCGCTCCCTGCCAGCGCGGCGCTGCGTCGACGACGGCTGAGGTCACGGGCCGCCGCGCCGCGTGCTGGGCGTCGGAACGCGGTCGAGCAGGTCGGCGACGACCTCGGCGCCAGTCGTACCCGTTGACCAGGTCTCGGGCGCCAGGGTCAGCCGATGGGCGAGAACGGCTGTGGCGCAGGCCTTCACGTCCTCCGGCAGCACGACGTCTCGGCCGTCGATGACGGCCATCGCGCGCGAGACCAGAACCAGCCCCAGCGACCCGCGAGGCGACGCGCCGACCTCGACCTGCGCGTGCCCGCGGGTGGCACGTGCCAGGGAGACGGCGTACGCCACGACGTCGGGGTCGACGTCCACCTGCTCGACCCCGGCCTGGAGCTCCGAGAGCCCCTTGGCGTCGACCACGGGCTCGACGGTGGTGGCCTCCTGCCGCCGTGCGAGCCGCCGCCCGACCACGTCGACCTCCTCCTCCGCCCGGGGGTAGCCGAAGTCGAGCCGCAGCAGGAACCGGTCGAGCTGCGCCTCGGGCAGCGGGTAAGTGCCCTCGTACTCGATCGGGTTCGCGGTGGCGAGCACGTGGAAGGGGCGTGGCAGGGCGAACGTGCGCCCCTCCACCGTGACCTGCCCCTCCTGCATGGCCTCCAGCAACGCCGACTGCGTCTTCGGCGGCGTGCGGTTGATCTCGTCCGCCAGCAGCAGACCCGCCATCACCGGCCCCGGGTGGAAGACGAACTCGGCCCCGGCGGGGTCGTAGACGAACGACCCGGTCACGTCGGCGGGCAGCAGGTCCGGCGTGCACTGCAGCCTGCGGAAGTCGAGCCCGAGGGCCGCCGCCAGGCTTCGCGCCGCCAGGGTCTTTCCCGTGCCCGGCACGTCCTCGATCAGCACGTGCCCTCCGGCGAGCACGGCCGCCAGGGCGAGGCGCAGGCTGGGCAGCTGGCCCACCACCACGGCGCCGACCGCGTCGAGGGTGCGTGCCGACGCGCGCGCGACCTCGTCCAGAGAAGCCGGCTTGACGGACGGGACTGGGGTGGCCTGTGCGCTGAGGTGGTCAACGAGCGGCTCGGTCATCGGTCTCCTCGGGTGGGTCGATCTCGTCAAGTCGATCGAGCAGCCGACGGGTCAGGTCGGTCGCGCCCGGGCGCGCCGCGTGGCCCGGAGCGTCGCCCAGCAGGTCGTACAGCTCGTCGCCGAGCAGGTCGCGTGCGCGAGGGCTGGTGGCGGGCACACCGAGTCGGTGCAGCCGTCCCGCGGCGAGCTCGCGCAGCCGCGGCAGCAGTGTGCGGGGCACGCGCTCCGGCTCGGCGTCGAGCTGCTCGAGCGCACGGTCGGCGAGCAGCACCTGGTGCCAGCCGACTCCCAGCTCGAGCTCCGGCTCGATGGTCCAGCCGACGACCGGCGCCGGCGCGACCACCTGAACGGCCAGCGTGACGGCTCCGACGGCAAGGGCGAGCGCGACCAGGTGCCCGGTGTCGATCCCGACAGACCACGCGGCAAAACCGGTGAGCACCAACGCGATCGCCGCCCGCACGCCGGCGCCGAGCAGCCGGGTCGGTCGCTCATGCATGGCGCACCGAGCCGTGCAGCGACCCGGCGATCGCGTCGAGGTCGTCGGCGGCCCTCTGCGCCGCGAGGTCGGGCAGGGCAGCGGACGAGAACCGCGCCCGGTGGTAGAGGTGCAGCAGATCGTCGGTCGCCTGGGCGTCGGCCCCCAGCTCGCGCAGGACGTCGGCGCTGAACTCGCTGGGTGTCTGGTGGGGCGGACGCGGCATGCCCCGGGCCTCCGCGCTGCGCTCCAGGACCTCCCAGCAGCGCACCACCTCGTCGGCGACCCCCGAGTGCTCGCCGGAGCGCAGCCGCACCGCCCCGTCGCTCAGCGCGCGACGCAGGATGCCGAGCTGCGTGGCGGCGGCGTCGCCTGCCGCGTCACCGGGAGGCCGCTCGGGTGCCCGCTCCTCCGGTGTCCGCGCCACCCGCAGCAGTGACCGGACGGCGAGCGCTACCAGCATCGAGACCAGGAGGACTGACAGCGCGGGTACCCAGTCGGGCGCCTGGAGCCGCGGCTCGGGCTCCTCCATCGCGGGCGAGCCCGTCGCGGTGCCCTCCGGCGTCGGGGTGACCAGCTCGCTGCTGACCCATCCCCCGAGCCGGTCGGTGCCGAACTGGACGGGGCCTGCCGTGACGACCAGCGCGGTGGCACCGGCGAGCAGCAGCACCACCAGCACGGCCAGCGCCGGTACCGCAGGAATGCGGCGCGCTCTCATCGCCGCACCCTCGCACACCGGCCGTCGCGACGGGAACGCCGCGGGACCGGTCGTGGTTGAAAGGTGATGTGCGCCCGCTGCGCACCCTGTAGACATCCGGCAGAAGACTGCCCCGAGGAGGAGCACCTGATGGGACTGTTCGGCACCCGAGGCCCGATCACCGCCGAGACCGCGCTGCCGGGACGTGAGGTGCGCCCGTACGACGTGCCGGCCACTCACGCGGTGCTCGGCACGCCGCTGCAGGGCCCGTGGCCCGAAGGGACCGCCGTCATGTACCTGGCGATGGGCTGCTTCTGGGGCGCGGAGCGGATCTTCTGGAAGCTCCCCGGTGTGGTCACGACAGCGGCCGGCTACCAAGGAGGGTTCACGCCGAACCCCACGTACCAGGAGACCTGCACTGCCCGGACGGGTCACGCCGAGGCAGTGCTCGTGGCCTATGACCCGAAGGTGCTGCCCCACGACCACGTGCTGAAGGCGTTCTGGGAGAACCACGACCCGACGCAGGGTGACCGCCAGGGCAACGACATGGGCTCGCAGTACCGGTCGGCCGTCTACTGGACGACGCCCGAGCAGGAGGCCGCGGTGCTCGCCACCCGCGACGCGTTCGCCGCCGAGCTCGAGCGGCACCGGCTCGGCGAGATCACCACCGAGCTGCGCCCGGCGTCGGAGGCGGGCGAGTTCTTCTACGCGGAGGACTACCACCAGCAGTACCTGCACAAGAACCCCGGGGGCTACTGCAACCACGGCCCCAACGGGCTCACGTGCCCCGTCGGCATCGTGCGGCAGGACCAGGTGCCCGCCCAGCAGGACGTGCTGCCACCGGTCTGACCGACTCACCCAGAACTCCCTGGGTGATCGCACGCCCTTTCTGTGGTGATTTCTGCGGGTAACCGGGGAGATTTTGGCGTCGCCTCTTGGGGCATTTCGGTGGCCATTGCTTCATCACCGGAGAAGAGTGGATCTGCACACCTGATGTGATCTCCGCAAACCAAGGCGAGGGGCAGTCATGACACGTGAGTACGCAGTCCTGCGGGATCTGAGCCACCCCATCACGGGCGAGCCGTTCGGTGGTGGCGCCGCCTCCATCGATGTCACGGCCGCCGCTCCACCGGAGCCGACGATCGAGATCGTCGAACTCGATGCGGCCGACATGCGGGAGATGGCACGCGACCCCGAGGTGCGCGCTGTCGCACCGGTGATGCCGACCACGCTGATATTCCCGGTGGCCGACGACGAGGCCGGCGACGGCGCAGACGCCCCGACATCCACAGGGCCGACGTGGGGAGTGCATGCCGTCGGCGCGGACGTGTCGCAGCGCACCGGTGCAGGCATCGTCGTGTCCGTCCTCGACACCGGTATCGACGCCACCCATCCGGCGTTCGCCGGTGTCGAGATCATCCAGGAGGACTTCTCCGGGTCCGGTAACGGTGACGTGCAGGGTCACGGAACCCACTGCGCAGGAACCATCTTCGGCCGGGATGTCGACGGCATGCGGATCGGTGTCGCGCCGGGCGTGACCAAGGCCCTGATCGGCAAGGTGCTCGGCGACGAAGGGAACGGTAGCTCCGACATGCTGTTCCGCGGCATCCAGTGGGCAGTCCAGCAGGGTGCCCACGTGATCTCGATGTCGCTGGGCTTCGACTTCCCCGGCCTCGTGGCCCGCCTCGTGCAGCAAGGCTGGCCGGTCGAGCTGGCCACATCGGCCGCCCTGGAGGCCTACCGGGGCAACCTACGGATGTTCGACGCGCTGATGCAGCTGATCCGCAGCCAGGCGGCCTTCGGTTCCGGAACGGTCGTGGTGGCCGCCGCGGGTAACGAGAGCAAGCGCGTGGCAGACCCCGACTTCGAGATCGGGGTGTCGCTGCCTGCAGCGGCCGAGGGCGTGGTCTCGGTCGGCGCGCTGGGGCAGTCCGACCACGGGCTGACCATCGCGCCCTTCTCCAACACCTTCCCTCAGGTCAGCGCGCCCGGCGTGGCTGTCGTGTCGGCGAAGGTCGGTGGTGGCACCCGCAGCCTGAACGGCACCTCGATGGCCACGCCGCACGTCGCGGGTGTCGCCGCGCTGTGGTGGGAAGAGGTACAGGCGTCGCCGTTGCCTCCGTTCGCCTCGACGGTGACGTCCCGCCTTCTGGCACACGCGGACATCGCGGCCCTGGCCGTCGAGGTCGACGTGGCCGACCGCGGTGTCGGACTCGTGATGGCACCGTAGGACACACCACACAGGCCCGGCGATGAGCGATACACCGGACGGCTTCGAGGAGCACGAGCAGCTGCAGCGGCGCCTCGACCGTTCGGTGATCGCCGGTCCACTGCTCGAGCAGGTCAGCGCGTCGCAGGATGGGACGGGCTCGACCGACGCTGTGCCAGAACGGGTTCGGGTCGTCATCGACTTGAACTACGACTTCGTCGAAGGCCGTGAGGGTGCGGCCAAGCGCGTCCGAGAGCTGATCGAGCTGGCGGTCGCTGAGGCGGGCACCGAAGGTCTCGCACAAGGACGGGTGCAGGGACGGCCGGGCGGCCAGTACATCATCACCAGCCTGGAGCTGGCGGTGATCCAGCGGCTGGTGGCGTTGGACGGCGGCCGGCCCGGACCACGGCAGCAGGCGATCTTCCACATCTGGCCGGACTTCGAGGTGCACGCGCTGATCAACCGCTCGAGCGCGACGGTCAAGGCGGACGCTGCCCGCGCGTCCTTCGCAGCCGCGGGACGCGACATCGTCTGGGCCGTCCTCGACTCGGGCGTGGACGCCACGCACGTGCACTTCAAGCGCCATCAGAACCTCGAGCTGGCCGCCCCGCTCGAGCATCTCGACTTCACCGACACGGGTGACGCGACCAAGGACCCCTATGGCCACGGCACCCACGTCGCGGCCATCCTCGCCGGTTCGGCGAAGGCCGCGCGGAAGTCCCAGCCACTCCGGGCGGTGAGACGGCGGCTCGACGAGCGGGGCGAGGCCACCTACACGGAGCTGCCGATGCAGGAGCTGTCCGGCATCGCACCGGAGTGCCGCATCGTCAGCTACAAGGTGCTCGACGACCGCGGAAACGGCAGCTCGAGTGCGATCCTGGCCGCCCTCGACGAGATCCAGCGGGTCAACAACTACGGCCGAACCCTGAAGATCCACGGGGTGAACCTCAGCGTGGGCTACGAGTTCGACCCCGAGTGGTTCGCCTGCGGACAGAGCCCCTTGTGCGTCGAGGTGAACCGGCTGGTGCGCTCCGGGGTCATCGTGGTCGCCGCTGCCGGCAACACCGGGTACGCCTATGCCATGGACCGCGGCAAGCAGACCCAGATCGCCGCCGGGCGCGCCCTGACGGTCAACGACCCGGGCAATGCCGATCTCGCCATCACCGTGGGCTCGACGCACCGCGACATGCCCCACCTGTACGGCGTCTCGTACTTCTCTTCCAAGGGCCCCACCGGTGACGGTCGGGCCAAGCCCGACCTGGTGGCGCCCGGGGAGAAGATCCTCTCGGCCGCCTCCGGCACGTTCCGCGAGCGCGCCACCAGCACCGGCGTCGACGCACAGTACGTCGAGAACAGCGGCACGAGCATGGCGGCCCCGCACGTCTCGGGCGTCATTGCGGCCTTCCTGTCGGTGCGTCGGGAGTTCATCGGCCGACCCGAGGCCGTCAAGCGAACTTTCACCAGTACCGCAACCGATCTCGGCCGGACGCGCGACTTCCAAGGCGCTGGCCTGGTCGACCTGATGCGGGCCATCCAGTCGGTGTGAGGCGCGTCAGCGAAGGAGCTGTGGACGATGGCAAAGAAACTCAACGGCTACCCGTACGTCGAGGCGCGGTTCGACAAGTCGGCGAAGTTGATCGATGCCCGGGATCGGCACGACCTGAAGGCGATGATCGCGGACGAGGACCTGACCGACCTGGTGGTTCTGGCCCACGGGTGGAACAACGACATGGACGACGCGCGCAGCCTGTTCGACCATCTCGCCTCGTCCATGCGGGCACAGCAGGGTGGCCCTGACCGCGCGTTGGTCAGCGGCCGAAGGATCGGCCTCCTCGGCGTGCTGTGGCCCTCGATCAAGTTCGCGGACGAGGACCTCATCCCCGGTGGCGCCGCGTCGTTCGGCACGGAGGCGTCCGACCTGCTGGCGCACCGGCTTCAGGATGTGCGCGATGTCTTCGACAGCGACGATGCGCCGCGGCGAATCGACGAGGCCGCTGCGCTGGTGTCGCGCCTGGAGGACTCGCCCTCTGCCCGGCAGGCCTTCGTCGACCTGCTCCGCATGGTCGTCCCCCACGATGCCGGCGAGGACGAGGACGCCACCAACCTGTTCCTCGACATCGAGGCAGAGGCCCTCTTCGCCCGGCTGGACGACCCCACGCTGGACGACCCGACCATGGACCTTCCCCCTGCCGGCATCGAGACCGGGCACGACGGTGGCGCCGCCACGATGGACGGCGTCGGACCTGCGCATGCCTCCGGTGGCGCGGCGGGTTTCGACTTCGCGGGCAAGATCCGGGCGGCGCAGCGCCTGCTGAACTTCGTCACCTACTACCAGATGAAGGCACGCGCCGGAACGATCGGTGAGCGCGCCGTGGCGCCGCTGCTGCGCGCCGTCGACCAGGCGGGCGCGCGCGTGCACCTGGTCGGCCACAGCTTCGGCGGGCGCCTGGTCACTGCCGCGGCAGCATCCCGTGACGGGGTCGGGCGCCTCGGCACCGTCGTGCTGCTGCAAGCGGCGTTCTCGCACTACGGGTTCGCGCAGGACTGGGAGCCGGGCAAGGACGGCGCATTTCGGAACCTGCTGTCAGGCCGCCGGCTGGGCGGTCCCCTGTTGATCACCCACACCCGCAACGACCGGGCGGTCGGCATCGCGTACGCCCTGGCGTCGCGGATCGCGAACCAGGTGGCCGCCGAGGTCGGCGGGCCGGACAGCCGGTGGGGCGGCATCGGTGCCAACGGCGCCCAGCGCACTCCCGGCGTGAAGGCGTCGACGCTCCTGCCTCGCTCCGACAGCTACACGCTCGCGGCCGGCAAGGGCTACAACCTGCGCGCCGACACGTTCATCGCCAACCACAGCAACGTGGCAGGTCGCGAGGTCGCCCACGCGATCCTGGCCGGGATCAGCGCCTCGCCCTAGACCGCCTGCGCGGCGCGCCGCAACGCTTGGAGGCTCCGTTCGACGTCCGCATCCGACGTCGACCAGTTGCTCACGGAGATCCGCAGGACGGCGCGGTCGTGCCAGCGCGACCCGGACATCCAGGCGGCGCCGTCGTCCAGGATCAGCTGGACGAGCTTCTGGGTGCTGGCGTCGTCCTTCATCGCCGCGCACACCTGCGTGAAGACGACGTCGTTCAGCACCTCGACGCCGTCCAGCGCCGAGAGGCCGTCGGCCAGGGTTCGCGCGTGTGCGCAGAAGCGGTCCACCAGGTCGGCGACCCCTTGGCGACCGAGCGAGCGCAGCACGGCCCAGACCGGGACCGCCCGACCGCGCCGAGACATCTCTGGCACCAGCTCGTACGAGTCACCCTCTTCGTCGTTGATGAGGTAGGCACCACGTCCGGCCATCGACGCCATGTGCGCTGCCCGGTCATGCACGATCGCGATGCCGCAGTCGTACGGAACATTCAGGGTCTTGTGCGCGTCGGTCGCCCACGAGTCAGCCGCCTCGAAGCCGGCGATGAGGTGCCGGTAGGTCGGCGACGCCGCAGCGAAGAGGCCGAACGCGCCGTCGACGTGCACCCAGGCCCCGCGCCGGTGGGCGGCTGCGATCGCCTCGGTGAACGGGTCGAAGGCCCCGGAGTGGATGTTGCCCGCCTGCAGCACCACGATCGTCGGGGCCTCCCCGTCCCCGACCTGCAGCGCCTCCTCCAGGGCGTCGGCGCGGACGCGGCCCTGCTCGTCCACGGCGACGCTCTCGGGCGCCCCCAAGCCCAGGTACCGCAAGGCCAGGTCCACGCTCACGTGCCCGTCCGCGCCGATGATGACCCGCACCTTGGGGGCACCCGAGAGTCCTTGCGACTCAACGTCCCAGCCCACCGAGCGCAGTACTGAGTGACGAGCTGCCGCGAGGCAGGTGAAGTTCGCCATCGTGGCACCCGTGGCGAAGCCGACGCCGCACGTCGAGGGCAGGCCCAGGAGGTCGAGGACCCACGCCGACGCAGCGTCCTCCACCGCCGAGTGCGCCGGGGTCACGCGTCGCATCGCACTGTTCTGGTCCCACGCCGACACCAGCCAGTCGGCGGCCAGCGCAGCCGGATGGCTGCCGCCGATCACGAAGCCGAAGAAGCGCCCGGACGGCATGGCCACCAGGCCGGGTTCGCAGGCAAGCGCCAGGGTGTCCACGACGTCACCCGCCGCGGTCGGGCCCTCCGGCAGCTCCGGGCCCAGCGCTGCCGCGACGTCGGCGATCGACGCGCGTGCCGGCACGTCGCGCTTGTCCAGGCTCGCCAGCCAGGTGCGCGCGTGCTCCACAGCCCGTTCCAGCGCGGCCTCGGTCTCGTCCCGTGTGGATGTCATGCAGTGAGTGTGGCGCGGAAACGGATTTGGCGACGCCGGAGCTGGCGGACAGGATCGTGCCCCATGAGCTCCCATCTGCAGAACATCAGCTTCGACGCCCACGACACGTACGCCCAGGCCATGTTCTGGGATCAGGTGCTCCTCGACTTCCACCCCGACCCCGACAACCCCGACAGCCCGGGCGACGAGGAGTGCGGCCTGGTCGGCCCGGGCGGGCGCACCTGCCTGCTGTTCCTCGAGGTGCCCGAGGCCAAGACCGTGAAGAACCGCGCGCACCTGTGCCTGACGCCCGCGGACCGCACGCGCGACGAGGAGGTGGAGCGGCTCCTCGTGCTGGGCGCGACCATGTTCGACGACCGCCGCAACGACGACGGCACCGGATGGGCCGTGCTGGCTGACCCCGAGGGAAACGAGTTCTGCGTGCTGCGCAGCGACGCCGAGCGGGAGCAAACCGCGCCTCAGGCCTGAGGACGGAGCCCGGTCCCCGGGTCTCGTCCGGTGATGCAGTACTCGAGCCCGGCGATGTCGCGAAGCGTCACCCACGCGTCTCTCCGGCGCACCACGGTCGCGCCGAGCGCCTCGTGGCGGGTCGCCTCCGCAGCGACGCTGTCGCTCGCGAGGTCCAGGTGGGCCGTCGTCGAGCCACCTGCGGGCACGTCGTCAAGCCGCTGGAGCAGGAGCCGCAGGGGCATGCCACTCGGCCGCACCAGGTACCGGAACTCGTGAGACGACGCCGACTTCGCCTGCCACCCGGTGAGTCCGGCCCAGAAGGCGCACTCGGCGTCGTACCGGGCGGGCGGGATGTCGAGGCACAGCTGGTCGACGAGACTGCGATGACCCGACGACCACCGCGCCGGGGCTGGACGGCGTGCCTCGCCGTCGTGGTCCACGAAGCAGAAGGGCATCCCGTCCGGTGACCGCAGCACGACCAGCCCGGGCTCGGTGAACACGATGCTGGCGTCGAGCGCTTCGGCCGCCTCCGACGCAGCGATGACGTCCTCGACGTGCAGGTCGAGGTGGCACCCCGGCGGGCCGAGCCGCGAGGCCTGCACGCGCAGGTAGGCGTCTCCGGCTTTCGGTCGCAGCGTGACGAACTGGTGGTCACCTCGCCAGGCAGACGGCGTCGACGCGGTCACCTCCTGCCAGTACTCGACACCGGCGTCGGCGACCTCCTGCGGGAGGTCGAGAAAGGCTGTCATCCAACGGATCTCGGGCGAGTCGGTCATGATGACTGTCTGTCGCGCAGTCGGAACAGCCGTCGCAACCGCTGTCCGAGACTCGGACGTGGGTCCGCCGCCGTCTCGGGAACCTCCGCAGATCGTGCGGTCTCGGCTCGCGCCGCCACCAGGTCGAGCCAGCTCATGGAGCAAGTCTTCCAGTGCCCATCACGGAACGGCGAGTTCGCGGTCTGACGGGCGCCCGCGGACACCGGAAAACACGCAGTAGCGAGTCGAAGTGGACGCAGATCGCTAAGGTCGCATCGTGAGACCTTCTGCTTCAGGCGACGCACCCGGCCGCGGTGTCGACGGCTGGGACGCCAGGTACGCCGCCGAGGAGTCGGCTCCGGGCGAGCCGCACCCGGTCGTCGTCCAGGCTGTAGACGTCACGCATCCTGGCCGCGCGCTCGACATCGCCTGCGGCACAGGGCGTCACAGCCTGTGGCTGGCTGAGAACGGCTGGCGCGTCACCGGTCTCGACTTCTCCCGAGAGGGACTGCGGCGTGCGTCGGCGGCTGCGGACCGGCGCGGCGTACGGGTCGATTGGGTCCTGGCCGACCTCAGGGCATGGGAACCGACGGTGGACGGCTACGACCTCGTCCTGATGTCGTTCGTGCAGCTGGGCGACGTTTTCGTGCGCGCCACCGGGTGGGTGCGGCCGGGCGGCCTGTTCGTCGTGGTCGGCCACTCCGAGCGCAACCTGCGGGAGGGCGTCGGCGGCCCGAAGGACCCACGGCTGCACCACGACCACGTCGACCTCGCCGCCCGTGCCACCGGTGCGCGCCTGCGGGTGCTGCGCGCCGCGGAGGTGGCGCACAGCACTCCTGACGGAACGGCATACGAGGCAGTCCTGGTGGCGCAGAGGCCGGGACGCCCGGCCGGCGCCTAGAGACCTAGACCCGCCCAGGCCTGATCTCGAGGCGCGGCATGAACCAGTGCACGAGCGGGCCGATCGTCAACGCGAACACGACGGTGCCGACGCCGAAGGTGCCACCCAGCGCCCACCCCGCCGCGACCACGGCGACCTCGAGCAGGGTGCGCACGAGCCGGATCGAGGCTCCCGTCCGACGGTTGAAGCCGGTCATCAGCCCGTCGCGCGGGCCGGCGCCGAACCGGCAGCCGATGTAGGCGGCGGTCGCGATCGCGTTGAGCAGCAGGCCGCCCGCGAACAGCGCGCCCCGCAGCAGCCAGCGTGGGTCACCGTCCGCCGCCACGACGTCGGGGATGACTGCGAGGGCCGCGTCGACGGCCACACCGATGACCAGGACGTTGCTGACGGTGCCGAGCCCTGGCTTCTCCCGCAACGGGATCCACGCCAGCAGCACCAGTACCCCGGTCAGGATCGTCACCGTCCCGAACGTCAGGCCGGTGCTGTCGGCGACGCCTTGGTGCAGCACGTCCCAGGGGATGTTGCCGAGCTCGGACCGCAGGATCATCGCCATGCTCAGACCGAAGGCGACCAGCCCGGCGTAGAGCTGTACCAAGCGGCGGACGAGTCGGCGCGGAGGGCCCGCGCCGGGTGCCACGCCGGTCAGGACGCCAGGTACGCGAGCAGGTCGCCGCGGGTCAGCACCCCGGCCGGCTTGCCGTCGACGACGACCATCACGGCGTCCCTCTTCTGCAGCTCGGCACGTGCCGTCTCGATCGGCTCGCCACCACCGACCAGCGGCAGGGGCGCTGCCATGTGCCGCTCGACCGGGTCGGCGAGGCTCGCGGTGCCCGAGAAGACCGCGTCGAGCAGGTCGCGCTCGCTGACCGATCCGGCGACCTCCCCCGCCATCACGGGCGGCTCGGCCTTGACGACCGGCATCTGCGAGACCCCGTACTCGTGCAGGATCTCGATCGCGTCGCGCACCGTCTCGGTGGGGTGGGTGTGCACCAGATCGGGGAGGTCGCGCGACTTGCCGCGCAGCACGTCGGCGACCGTGGCGACCGTGGTCTCGGATCGGGCGAAGCCGTAGGAGGCCATCCACCCGTCGTTGAAGACCTTCGCGAGGTAGCCCCGTCCCGAGTCCGGCAGGAGGACGACCACGACGTCGTCGGGTCCGAGGTCCTTCGCGACCTCGAGCGCCGCCACGACCGCCATCCCGCACGAGCCACCCACCAGCAGGCCCTCCTCGAGTGCGAGGCGCCGCGTCATGTCGAACGAGTCGGCGTCGCTGACGGCGACGATGCGGTCGGGCACGGACGGGTCGTAGGCGGTGGGCCAGAAGTCCTCGCCGACACCCTCGACCAGGTACGGGCGGCCGGTGCCGCCGGAGTACACCGAGCCCTCGGGGTCGGCGCCGACCACCTGCACCCGTCCGCCAGAACCCGGGTCGCGGTCGCCGGAGGCCTCCTGCAGGTACCGCCCGGTGCCGGTGATGGTGCCACCGGTGCCCACGCCGGCCACGAAGTGCGTGACCTTGCCGTCGGTGTCGTCCCAGATCTCGGGCCCGGTGGTCTCGTAGTGGCTCGCCGGACCCATCGGGTTCGAGTACTGGTCGGGCTTCCACGCCCCCTCGGTCTCGCGGACAAGACGGTCGCTGACCGAGTAGTACGAGCTGGGGTGGTCGGGCTCTACCGCCGTCGGGCACACCACGACCTGTGCGCCGTAGGCCTTCAGGACGTTCCGCTTGTCCTCGCTGACCTTGTCGGGGCAGACGAAGATGCAGTGGTAGCCGCGCTGCTGGGCGACGAGCGCCAGGCCGACTCCCGTGTTGCCGGACGTCGGCTCGACGATGGTCCCGCCAGGCTTCAGAGCGCCGGACTCCTCGGCGGCATCGACCATCTTGACCGCGATGCGGTCCTTCACCGACCCGCCGGGGTTGAGGTACTCCACCTTCGCCAGCACGGTGGCGGCGATCCCGTCTGTGACGTGGTTGAGCCGCACGAGGGGTGTGCCGCCGATGAGGTCGAGGACTGTGTTCGCGTACTTCACGCGGGTCATCGTCGCAGAGGTTGCGTTGGTTAGCCTCAATGCATGTCACGAGCCAGCAGAGCACGCCGCATCGCGGCCGCCGCTGCCTACGGGGGTGGGGGCCTGACATTCCTGACGGTCGCAGGGATCGGCCTTCTGACGGCCGAAGCCAGGATGGCGCGACGCCTGATCGGGCAGCCTTTCGGGCAGGTCGGCCCTCTCACGTCAGGCACCTACGGGCACGGGCCGGGTCAGCCGATCGAGCTGGCCATGCTCGGCGACTCGTCGGGCGCCGGCCTCGGTGCCGAGTCGCCCGAGCAGACCAGTGCGGCGATCATCGCCAGCGGCCTCTCGGCGCTCTCGGGCAGGCGCGTCCGCCTGCACAACGTCGCCGTCGTCGGCGCCGAGTCGACCGGTCTCGAGCCCCAGGTCGACCAGCTTCTCCACGAGGTGGGGGCGCCCGACGTCGCCGTGATCCTCGTGGGCGCCAACGACGTCACGCACCGGGTGCGGCCCTCGATCGCGGTCCGCGCGCTCGTCGAGGCGGTGACGCGGTTGCGCGAGTCCGGCGCCGAAGTGGTCGTGGGCACGTGCCCCGACCTCGGCACCCTGGCTCCCGTCCCCCAGCCGCTGCGGTCCCTGGGTCGCCGCCTCAGCCGGGAGATGGCTGCAGCGCAGACGATCGGGGTGGTCTCGGTCGGCGGGCGGACGGTGTCCCTCGGCTCGCTGCTGGGCCCGGAGTTCGAGGCGTCGCCGCACGAGATGTTCAGCGAGGACGGGTTCCACCCGAGCGCCGCGGGATACGCGCGGTGCGCGGCAGCCCTTCTGCCGAGCGTCTGCGCTGCTGTCGGGGTGTGGACGGACGGCGACGCCGACCCGCTGCCCGACCGCCGGCGCGGCGAGGGCGTGTCGCCGATCGCCCAGGCCGCGGTCGCGGCCGCTGAGGACGCCGGAACCGAGGTGGCACCCACGAGGGTGGCGGGGTCGGAGCGCGGGCCGTTCGGTCGATGGGCGATGACCCTGCGTCGGCGGCGCACGCCGATGCCGGCGGCCGAGGCGCCCCACGAGGAGGAGCCCGAAGGGGACGAGTCCTCCGAGGTGACGGACGTCATGCCGGCCGAGGACGACGGCGGCGACCCGCGAGCAGAGCAGGCCGCTACCGGCCAGTAGAGTCAGGGCTCGGTCGCAGCACAGACCGCAGTCCGCAGCAGGACCAGCTCAGGAGGAGCCATGCCCGAGGCCGTCATCGTCGCCGCCACCCGGAGCCCCATCGGGCGCGCCTTCAAGGGTTCGCTGACGGGAGTGCGCCCCGACGACCTCGCGGCCACGATCGTCTCCGCCGCGCTGGCGAAGGTTCCCGGGCTCGACCCGGCGGAGATCGACGACTTGTACCTCGGGTGCGCCGAGCCCTGGGGCGAGCACGGGTCGAACATGGCCCGCGTCGTCGCGGTGCTGGCGGGCCACGACGGGCTGCCGGGCTCGACCGTGAACCGGTTCTGCGCCTCGAGCGTGCAGACCACGCGGATGGCCTTCCACGCCATCAAGGCCGGCGAGGGCGACGTGTTCGTGTCGGCAGGTGTCGAGATGGTCTCGCGTTACGCGGCTTTCAAGGGTGCCGGTCAGAGCAACGAGGAGTGGCTAAACCCCGCCTTCGCCTCGGCACGCGAGCTCACGGCCCGCACGGCGGTCGACAACTCGCCGTGGAGCGACCCCCGCGAGCAGGGCGGCCTGCCGGACGTGTACCTCGCGATGGGCCAGACGGCAGAGAACGTCGCCCACTTCAAGGGCGTGTCCCGGCAGGCGCAGGACGAGTGGGGCGTCGAGTCGCAGAACCGTGCCGAGAAGGCCCAGGCCAACGGAGTCTTCGCCCGCGAGATCACGCCGGTGACGCTGCCGGACGGGTCCGTGATGGACACCGACGACTGCCCCCGCGCCGGCACCACGCTGGAGGGCGTCAGCGGCCTCAAGCCGGTGTTCCGCGAGACGGGAACCATTACGGCAGGCAACGCGTGTCCCCTCAACGACGGCGCCGCCGCGCTGGTCGTCATGAGCGACACGAAGGCGGCCGAGCTCGGACTGACCCCGCTCGCGCGGGTCGTCTCCACCGGCGTCTCGGCGCTGTCGCCCGAGATCATGGGTCTCGGGCCGATCGAGGCCAGCCGGCAGGCGCTCGCACGCGCCGGGATGACCATCGACGACATCGACCTCGTGGAGATCAACGAGGCCTTCGCCGCGCAGGTGCTGCCGAGCGCCGACGAGCTGGGCATCGACCGCGACAAGCTCAACGTGCACGGTGGCGCGATCGCCCTGGGTCACCCGTTCGGCATGACCGGCGCCCGCATCACCACCACGCTGCTGAACGCCCTGAGCATCCACGACGGGCAGTTCGGCCTCGAGACGATGTGCGTCGGCGGCGGGCAGGGCATGGCGATCATCTTCGAGCGACTGAGCTAAACCCGTCCCCATGCGTCTTTTCCGTCGGAGAGGCGCTCTTGCCCGTAACTCCGGCGTCGCGCCTGAGGTGGTGGGCGTCCAGGAGTTCTGGCAGTGGTGGACGGGTGGCGCCGACGACGAGGTCGAGCGCTGCATCGGCACCGGCGACTTCGCCCCCGTCGTCGGGTCGCTCGCGTCGGCCGTTCGCCGGATCAACCCGAACCTCGACTGGGAGCTCGGGGAGGGCCGCACCAGCCGGCACAGTCTGGTGGTGACCGCCGCGGGAGACCCCGACCTGCGACCGCTGGCTCGTCGCTGGCGCCGGGCGGCGCCCGCCCCCACTGCTACCTGGGAGTACCACGACACGCGTCAGCCGGTCGATGGTGCGGGGGTGCTCGAGATCGACGGCCACGCCGTCGATGCGCGAGAGGTCACGGTCTGGGTCGACGAGAACCGCAAGCGCGCGCAGGTCGACGTGCTGGTCGCGGCGCCGTCCCTGAGCGGCATGAAGCGCGAGACCGCCCTGAAGGCAGTGTTCTTGCTGCTCGACCAGGTGCTCGGCGAGGAGGCGGTCGAGACGTGGCTGGGTGCCATCTCGGTCGCGGGACACGTGGGATCCGAAGCGCCCTCGGCGACGTCGGAGGCGGTGCCCCTGACCGCGCTGCGCGAGGCGATCAGCCGGTTCGCCGAGACCTTCGTCTCCGATGGCGAGCCTGTCTGGCAGATCCTGGAGGGCCGGTCACGTGACGGAGGCCTCCTGCTGGCCATGTCGACGATGCCGCTCAAGCCGATGACCGCCCCCCACCTCGACACCCACGTGCGGGTCGACGTCGGGTTCGCCGACCGGACCGACGACGGGCTACCCGGACCTGTTGCGCTACAACGGCTTCGAGCCCTCGAGGACCACCTGGCTAGCCGCGTCGGCGACAGCGGGGCTGTGCTCGCGCACGAGACGTCGTCCGGACGAAGGACGCTGCACCTGTACGTCGACTCGACCACCCCGGCCGCCGAGCAGGTGCGCGCGGCGGTCGGTGGCTGGGCCGAGGGGCCGGTGCGCGTGTCGGTGGCTGCCGACCCGGGATGGGAGCACGTGGCGCACCTGCGCTGAGGCCCGTCCCCCATTCCGAGCGAAAGAGGTTCAGAGAGAACGGCGCAGCGCCGCCAGGCGCCTGCCGATGTCGGCCGCGGTCTCGGGGCTGGCGACGGCGAGCGCGTCGTCGGTGAGCACCGTCAGCTGGTCGGCCAGCGCGTGCGGGGCGAGTTGTGGCACCGCGCGGTGGTCGCGCACCTCGGCGTCGGCGGCGATGTCGGCGAGGTGCTGCAGCTCGGGGTGCACCACGTCGGTCGGCGCGCGTGACCCGAGAGAGGCGAGACGCGCGACGACCCGGCGCAGCTCGCGCGCCGGGTCGTCGTCGGTCTGGCTGGTCAGTCGCTGCCCCTCAGGATGGCGATCAGCCTCAGCATCTCGATGTAGAGCCATACCAGGGTGACGACCAGCCCGAAGGCTGCGACCCACGCCTGCTGTTGCGGCACACCGGCATTCACGCCTCGCTCGATGTAGTCGAAGTCGAGGATGAGGTTCAGGGAGGCAAGGCCGACACCCAGGATGCTGATCCCTACGCCCAGCAGCCCCATGCTGTAGACGCTCGGCACGTTGAACACCATCACGGCGACGAAGTTGAACAACGAGAACACCGCGTACCCGATGGTGGCGATGATGAGGAAGCGGGTGAACTTCGGTGTCGCCCGGATCACCTTGGTCTTGTAGGCCAGCAGCATCGCGGCGAAGGCGCCGAGCGTGGCGAGCACCGCCTGGAACACGATGCCGTCGAGGCCGAAGATGCTCTCGAAGGCGAAGCTGATCGACCCGAGGAACACACCCTCGACGGCCGCGTACGCAAGGATCGCCGCCGGCCGGATCTTCTTGCTGAACGAGATGAACAGGCCGAGGCCCAGCCCGACCAGCATGGAGACGATCCAGACCGGGAACACCAGTTCCGGGCTGCCAGTGACCACGAACCAGGTCACCGCGGCCGTCGCGAGCAGGGCCGCGAACATCATGCCCGTCCGGATCACGACGTCGTCGTACGTCATCCGGCCGGTCTGGAGCGGGCCGGCGGACGGCGCCCGGTACATCTGCCCGAGCTGCTCGGGCGTGGCGTACTGCTGTGGCTGCCCGTACTGGGGCTGGCCATACGGCTGCTGGGGCTGGCCATACGGCTGCTGCGGCTGGCCGTAAGGCTGCTGAGGCTGCCCGTACTGCGCTGCCTGCGGGTTCGCGCGCGCGAACTCCTCGCGGCGTGCGAACACGGGGTTCTTGCTCTGCATGGCGCTCCTTGGCGTCGGTCTCACCGACTCCCTCGACGGGCCCGCTGCCCGGGACGGGAGTCGCTATCAGAGTAATGCGCATGGGGTCCGATTGGTTCCCGGGGCCGGCTACTCGCCGCCTGGTAGGCCATCCGTGAGCGCTCGTTGCAGGAAGGCCTCTGCCGTCCAGAGCACTTGCTCGGCCGCCTCGTCGCGAGTCATGCCGGCGATGTCGATCAGCCAGACCAGCGCCTCGATGCCGACGGCGCTGCGGATGGCCACGGCCAGCCGGTGCAGGCCGGCCTCGGTGAGCTGCGGCTCGAGAGGCGCGAGCGCGTCCTTGAACCACCCGATGGCCCTGCCCTGCCGAAGCGGCAGCTCCTGGGCGTGCCGGTCCGGCTCGAGAGAGAGACGCAGCATGGTGCGCTGCTGCTGCTCGGTGTCCATCACGAGGCGGGTGAAGGTCGTGACGGCCGCGAGCAGACGTGCGCGGGGGTCGTCGCCGGCCTCGGGTGGCAGCAGCGAGGTGGCGTCGACCTCGGGATGCGCGGCTGCGAGAAGGGCTCTCTGGCTGGGGAAGTACCGGTAGGCGGTGGTGCGCGAGATGGAGGCCTCGGCCGCGGCCTCCTCGACTGTCGGCGCCGCGCCGCCGCGCGCCACCAGTGCGCGCGCGGCGGCAACGAGCTCGTTGCGGGTCCGGGCCTTCTGCTGTGTCCGTCCCGACTGCTCGTAGGCCGTTGACATGCCTCTCACGGTACCGTAGTTTCGTTATGGGACTTGAGTCCCATATAACTCTAATGGAAGGTCTCCGATGAAGACGCTGGCTGTGACGGTGCGCGAGAGCGACGAGGGCGAGCAGCGCTGGTTCTGCGGCGGCGGTCGCATCACCTGGAAGGCGACAGCTGAGGAGACCGGCGGGGCCTTCGTCCTGTTCGAGGACGAGATGGATGTCGGCAAGGTGACGCCATTGCACGTGCACCCCGAGACCGACGAGACCTTCTACCTCCTCGAGGGCGAGATCCTGCTCCACATCGACGGCGAGCAGCGGCCCCTCCACGCGGGCGGCGTGGTCGTGATGCCCCGCGGGGTCCCGCACGCGTTCATGGTGACGTCGACGGCGCGCATGCTGACCTTCCTGACGCCAGGCAACAGCGAGGCCTTCTTCCGCATCGCGAGCGAGCCAGTCGTCGACGGGGAGCCCCCGGCTCCGGTCGACTTCGGCCGGATCCGCGACGCGGCGCAGCAGACCGGTGCGATCGAGATCCTCGGCCCGCCGCCGTTCGGCAACCCGAACCGCTGAGGGTGCCCCTGGCGGGATTCGAACCCGCACTGTGGCGCTTTTAAGGCGCCTGCCTCTGCCGGTTGGGCTACAGGGGCCGATCGGCCGGGCGGCCGCTCGGCACTGGTGAGGCTACCGAGCCTTGTCCGCAGAGTCGGCCAGCGCGCGGGCGCGCGCGAGCACGGCGTCGAGCATCGGCTCGGTCAGCCGTCCGGTGAAGGTGTTCTGCTGGCTGACGTGGTAGCTGCCGATGACGTGCACGGGTGGCTGGCCCGGTCGCTCCAGCACCGCCTCGGCTGCGTGCCCGAACTTCGGGCGCGGACGGGGGACCGCCCAGCCTTGGCGCACAGCCGCGTTCAGCGCTGCCGCCCAGGCGAATCCGCCGAGGGCCAGCACGACGCTGACGTTCGGCAGCAGTTCGAGCTCGCGGTCGAGCCATGACGAGCAGGTGTCGCGCTCGACTGGAGTCGGGGCGTTGTCGGGAGGCGCGCAGCGCACTGCGGCGACGACCCGCGCTCCCTCGAGGCGAAGCCCGTCCGCGGCGTCGACGCTGGTCGGCTGGTTCGCGTAGCCGGCCCGGTGCAGGGCAGCGAAGATCCAGTCGCCGGAGCGGTCGCCGGTGAACACGCGGCCGGTGCGGTTGCCACCGTGCGCCGCAGGAGCGAGCCCGAGCACCAGCAGCGACGCGGCCGGATCGCCGAACCCGGGAACCGGTCTGCCCCAGTAGGTTTCGTCGACAAAGGAGCGCCGACGGGTGACCGCGACCTGTTCTCGCCACGCCACCAGGCGCGGGCACGCGCAGCACACCGAGACGCGCGCGTCGAGCGTGCCCAGCGTCCTTGTTGAAGCCGCCAGCGCCTGAGCCCTTCCGGCGTCGCGAGCGACCGTCGTCCGCGGCGTGGCCGGGTCACCGGGCCATCCGGAGCCCGGCCGCACGAAGGTCATCCAGCGATCATGCCGTCCTCCCTCGAGAGCCTTCACGGGGAGGTCGTGGGTGGCGCCGGCCGGAGGACGGGGGGCGCGGGCGCGGTCGGCGCGCTGTAGTCCGTGGCGTGCTCATGTCACCCACACGTCGCCCGTGGGGTGCTCGTCCAGCCCACACGAAACCGCGCTGAGAGTGTGGGCAGGAGGAGCCCACCACGGGAGGAGTGTGGGTTGGAGGAGCAAGCGGGGTGGTGGGTCAGAGCAGTGAAAGGGCGATCCCGTCGAGGATGTCGTGCTCGCTCGTGACCACACTCGTCACGCCGCTCTCGGCGGCCACCCGGCGGACCACGCGCGCCCAGACCAGTGCCCCGGCGCCGATCACGTCGACCCGTCCCGGGTGCATGAACCCGAGGGCTGCGCGCTCGGCTCGTGGCATCCGCAGCAGGCTGTCGCACGCCTCGAGCACCTGCTCGACCGGCAGCTCCGCTCCGTGGATCTTCTCCGCGTCGTACTTCGGGAGGCTGAGCGCGTGCGCTGTGATCGTGGTGATCGAACCGGCCACCCCCACCAGCGTGCCCGTGCGGGCAAGCGCCACAGTGCGGCCGGCCACGTCGATCGCAGCGTCGACATCCGCTGCAGCAGCGTCGATCTGGGCGTCAGTGGGTGGGTCGTCGACCAGGTGGCGTTCGGTCATGCGGACGCAGCCGACATCCATCGACCACGCAGCCTCGTACTGCCGGCCACCGATCACGAGCTCGGTCGAGCCACCGCCGAGGTCGACCACGCAGAACGGTGCGGCGTGGTGCTCGGCGAGTCCGGCCGTGGCTCCGGTGAACGACAGCTGCGCCTCCTGGTCGCCGGTGATGACCTCGGGCACGACGCCCAGCAGCCCCTGCACTCCCCCGACGAACTCGTCGGCGTTCTCGGCGTCGCGGGTGGCGGACGTGGCGACGAAACGCGTTCTCTCGACGCCGAGCTCGGCGCACACGGTCGCGTACTCAGCGGCCACCGCCAGCGTCCGGGCGATCGCCTCCGGGTCGAGCCGGCCGGTGCGGTCGACCCCCTGCCCCAGGCGCACGATCTCCATCCGCCGCACCAGGTCGACCGGGGCGCCGCCGCTGGAGTCTCCCTCGGCGACGAGCAGTCTCAGGGAGTTGGTTCCGCAGTCGAAGGCAGCCACTCGGGTCATGGGCTCACTCTCCCAGACCTCAGACGCAGCGCCCGCGCCCAGACCAGTCGTCGAGCAGGGCGAGCGCGTCATCGCCCAGGGGGTTGACTCCCGGCCCCGCCGCCAGGGCGTGCGCGACGAGCACATGCAGGCACTTGACCCGGTCGGGCATGCCGCCCGCCGAGATGCCGTCGATCTCCGGCACCACCCCCAGCTCGGCGCGGCGGGCCAGGTAGTCGTCGTGCGCCGCCGCGTACCCCGCCACCAGCTCCGGGTCGTCGGCCAGCCGCTCCGCCATCTCGCGCATCACCCCTTGCGACTCGAGGGTGCTGACGGCACCGGTTGCGCGGGGGCAGGTCAGATAGAACGTCGTCGGGAAGGGAGTGCCGTCGTCGAGCCGTGGCGCGGTACGCACGACATCGACTGCGCCACAACCACATCGGTGTGCCGCAGCGTGCTCGCCGCGCATCGGCCGGCCGAGCTGGGCCGCGACGTCGCGGGAGTCGTCGGAGCTGAACGGCTCGTCGACGCGCCGCCCCGGATGGTGCGGCGAGGTCACGGCGTGACGGGCTCGGACGGAGCTTCGCCCGCGATCTGGACGGACGTCCACAGGTTGCCGAACCACGAACCCTCGGTGTCGGCCACCTCGCGGGCGGCAGCCCGGCTGGGATCCTCGGCGTCCTGGTCGGCACGGCTCTCGTCGAGCACCACGTATCCGACCTCACCGGGCATCACGTACGTGAAGCGCTGCCGGGCCTGCGCCACCACGAAGGCCGGGTCCTCCCACCGCTCCAGCTGCTCCGTGAGCTCGTCGACGCGCTGCTCGCGCTCGGCCACGTCGGCCTCGAGCGCGCTGAGCCTGCTCTGCTGCTCGACCAGGGCGCGCACGAAGGGAGACAGCGCCGTGGCGATCGCCAGCAGGAGTACCGCCAGGATCGCCGCGCGGCGGGAGAGCCCGCGAGGCGGCGTGCCGCCGCCCGCGCGGGACCGTCCACCCGCGACCTCGGCAGTGCGGGCGCCACGTGTCTTGCGGCCCTGAGGGCGGGTCGGGGCCTTGGGGGCCGCGCGCGGCCTCGGTGGGCGCCCCGATGCCCCCTCGGTCCTTCCGGACCGGGGAGGCGTGGGACGACGGGCGGCCACGACCTGGCCCTCAGCCCTGAGACCCGCTGTTGGAGAAGCGGGGGAAGGCACCTGCGCCGGCGAAGCGCGCCGCGTCGTCGAGCTCCTCCTCGATGCGGAGCAGCTGGTTGTACTTGGCGACCCGCTCGGAACGAGCCGGGGCGCCGGTCTTGATCTGGCCGCAGTCGGTGGCGACCGCGAGGTCGGCGATGGTGGTGTCCTCGGTCTCACCCGACCGGTGGCTCATCATGCAGCTGTAGCCGCTGCGGTGCGCAAGAGCCACGGCGTCGAGCGTCTCCGTCAGGGTGCCGATCTGGTTCACCTTGACCAGCATCGAGTTGGCAGCGCCTTCGCCGATGCCGCGTGCCAGCCGCGTCGGGTTGGTCACGAACAGGTCGTCACCGACCAGCTGCACCTGTGTCCCCAGCTGGCTGGTGATCGCCACCCAGCCCGCCCAGTCGTCCTCCGCCAGAGGGTCCTCGATGCTGACCATCGGGTAGGAAGCCACGAGATCGGCGTAGTACGAGGTCATCTCGTCAGCGGTCTTGCTCGCTCCCTCGAAGGTGTACGCGCCGTCGGCGTAGAACTCGGTCGCCGCGACGTCCAGCGCCAGCGCGATGTCGCTGCCGAGCGAGAAGCCGGCGCTGTCGACGGCCACCGCGATCAGGTCGAGCGCTTCGCGGTTGCTCGGCAGGCTCGGCGCGAAGCCGCCCTCGTCGCCGAGACCGGTCGAGAGCCCGCGCTTCTTCAGCACGGCCTTCAGTGAGTGGTAGACCTCAGCGCCCCACCGAAGGGCCTCCCGGAAGGTGGGGGCGCCGATCGGGGCGATCATGAACTCCTGGATGTCGACGCCTGAGTCGGCGTGCGCCCCACCGTTCAGGATGTTCAGCATCGGAACCGGCAGCACGTGGGCGTTCGGGCCGCCGAGGTAGCGGAAGAGCGGCAGCCGCGCCGACTCGGCGGCCGCCTTCGCCACGGCGAGGGAGACACCGAGTACGGCGTTGGCGCCGAGGTTCGACTTGTTGTCCGTGCCGTCGAGGTCGAGCATCACCTGGTCGACCAGCCGCTGCTCGTGGGCGTCGTAGCCGACGAGGGCCGGGCCGATGGTGTCGAGCACCGCGTCGACGGCGCCCTCCACCCCCTTGCCGAGGTAGCGCTTCGCGTTGTCGTCACGTCGCTCGGACGCCTCGAACGCGCCGGTCGAGGCGCCCGACGGGACGGCTGCTCGCGAGACGGTGCCGTCGTCGAGTGCGACCTCGACCTCGACGGTGGGGTTGCCGCGCGAGTCAAGGATCTCGCGGGCGCCGACGGCCTCGATACTGGCCACGGATGCTCCTTGGGGAAGTGGGTGTCTCACACTCGGTCTGGTCACGCTGGGTCTGCGCACTGGGTCTGCTGTGCCAAGCGGTTGCGGCGACGCTGCCGGGGTCAGCGTAATGGCGGTGCGGCGCACAGCCTCGACCCCACACCGCTGGTCCGGAGGACCGTCTCACGTGCTGGCGCCGGTGGTGGGGGATGTCACAGCTGACCCCGGCAAACCGTCACAGACTGTTCACTGCGAGCCTCGGTCGTGGCGCCGCAGCGCACCAAGCTGCAGACTGCTAGCAGATCGTTCGGGGCGTCGCACTTGAAAACATCGCTAGTTCACCCATATGGTGCAGCCGACGTGTCCGTTATCGGTCCGTTATCTCTCGCGAACGCCGAGTCCTGCCCCGCGAGGGATCCCCAGACACAGAACCGAGGCAGGAGCGGGGGACCCAGGTTAGCGGGCGTCCCACGACGCCCTTGGGGTGAAGCCGTGAACGTGCGGCCGGGCAACTCCAGCCCGAACCCGACAGCTCACCTCGCAGGCGTCGGAGAGAGATCTCGCATTGTCGCTGCACCCTCCCCCCTCCATGCCTGAGAGCCTCTTCGAGGCCGGCCTCAGCCGTCGCAACCTGCTCAAGTTCGGCGGCCTCACGGCCGCCGGCGTCTCCGCACTCACCCTGCCCCAGGCACTCGGGGCAGCCCCCGCACATGCGGCACCCGCCGCCCAGTGGCCGGGTCACGTCCCCGGCAAGGTCTTCCTGGGAGCCTGCGCGCACGGCTTCGACTCGACCGTGGCCCGTACCGGTGCCCTCGGCCTGCAACGAGCCTTCTTCCGGTGGAACGACGGCAGCCGTGAGGACAAGGTGATCAAGGCGAACCACGCGGCGGGCCGACTGCCGTGGGTCTCGTTCAAGCCTCCTGTCAGCAGCGGTGGCTGGGCGGCTGTGGCCTCCGGCCAGTACGACGCGGACATCCGCGCCCGCGCCCAGCGCTACGCGGCCCTGAGCGGTCCGGTCATCGTGACCTTCAACCACGAGCCGCAGACCGACAAGGCCGCAGGGACCCCGGCCGAGTTCGTGAAGGCCTGGATCCGGATCCATGACGTGATGAAGTCGGCGACCGGCCTCAAGAACGTCGCATCGGCCCCGATCATCGGCGAGTGGGTGTTCAACCCGATCAACAAGCAGCACAACCCGGAGGACTACGTCACCGGACCGATGCTTGACCGGGCCCACTTCCTGGGGCTCGACGTGTACCAGACCAAGAATGGCGCGACGTACGACTCGCGACTGGGAAACGTCTTCGACTACATGGACGCGAAGGGACACACGACCAAGATGGTCGGCATCGGCGAGACAGGTGCCACCAACTCGTACGGGTCGCCGAGCGGAGCCGCTTGGTGGACCAGCTCGTGGGCGTTCGCGACGGCCAACGCCAACCGCGTCGGTGCCATCGCCTACTTCAACAGCCTGGCCCACAACAACTCCGGTAACAACTGGTTGCTGTGGGAGTCGCAGGCGAAGCTGGATGCCTTCAAGGCGAGCCTGCGCTCACCTGGCCTGGCAGCGAAGATCGGAGCGAGCCCCGCCACGAGCGCCACGACGACGTCGTCGACCCCGTCCAGGGAGACCGCTGCGTCGGTCTCGCGCTCGAGCGTTCGTCCCGCCCCGGCCGAGACCGAGCAGCACCGGTGGGGCAGCCGCTGGGTGCGGGCCATCTGACCGCAGAACCCGCGGTATGAGAACCGTTCTTCCACACCGGCTCGGCAGGCCTCCGGCTGAGCCGGTGTGGAAGTCCGGTGGCCGCCGACGCCAGGTGCCCATACGGTCTGGCGCATGGACAGCGTCACGTCGACCATCGTGGTGATGGGCGTGACGGGGTCAGGCAAGTCCACCGTCGCCGCCGAGCTGGTCCAGAGGCTGGACTGGGACTTCGCCGAGGGCGACGACTTCCACCCGCCCACGAACGTCGCCAAGATGCGGGCAGGACAGCCGCTGGACGACGACGACCGCTGGCCGTGGCTGCGGACCGTCGCATCGTGGGTCGGCGAGCACGAGGCTGCCGGCACGTCCGCCGTCGTCACCTGCTCCGCCCTCAAGCGCCAATACCGCGACCTGCTCCGCGACGGGCACCCGTCGGTCTGGTTCGCCCACGTCACGGCAGACCCCGACCTGATCCGCGAACGCGTCGAGCAACGGGCCGGCCACTACATGCCGCCCTCGCTGCTCGGCAGCCAGCTGGAAGCCCTCGAGGACCTCGAACCCGACGAGCCCGGCACTGCCGTGTCCGGGGCCGGGTCGCCGAGCGACGTCGCCTCCGAGCTCTTGACCGCGCTCGCGCTCGAGCGTGCCCTGTCCGCAACGAGCCAGGAGCGTGCCCCATGACCGACGTGACCTCCGTCGCCGATGTCTTCCCGACGCGTCACCACCCGCGTCCCCAGGTCAAGGACATGCCGGACGCGCCGGTCAAGTACCGCAAGCTGATCGGTCCGGGGATCATCGCCGCCGGCGTCGGCTTGGCGTCGGGCGAGTTCATCCTCTACCCGTTCATCGCCTCCCAGGTGGGCCTCGTCTTCGTCTGGGCCGCCGTCGTCGGGCTGGGGACGCAGTACTACCTCAACATGGAGATCGAGCGCTACACCCTGGCCACGGGTGAGACGGCGCTGACCGGCTTCAGCCGCTTCGGGCGCCACTGGGGCCTGTTCTTCGCAGCCCTGACGTACTTCGCGAACCTGTGGCCCGGCTGGGTGACGAGCTCGGCCACCCTGGTGACCTACCTGTTCGGCGGCGAGCCCAGCTGGATCGCCATCGGCATGCTGGTCGCGATCGGTCTGATCCTCACCCTCGCGCCCGTCGTGTACGTCGCTCTGGAGCGAGCCCAGATGCTCAAGGTGGCGGCGGTCGGCCTGCTGTTCGTGGTGGCCGTGATCTTCGCCATCGGCGCCGACGCGTGGGCCGACCTGCCGCAGGTGGTCACGCGTCCCAAGCTGCCGGCGGCCGAGCTCGGCTTCGCTCTCCTGCTCGGCGCACTGGCCTTCGCGGGCGCTGGAGGCGGGCAGAACCTGGTGCAGTCCAACTGGATCCGCGACAAGGGATTCGGGATGGGCGAGTACGTGCCGCGCTTGGTCAGCCCGATCACGCGAGAGCCCGAGGCCGTGCCGAGCACGGGCTTCGTGTTCGAGCCGACCGAACGGAACCTGTCGCGGTGGCGTGGCTGGTGGAGGTTCGCCAGCATCGAGCAGCTGACGACGTTCGTGCTCATCACCTTGCTGACGATCCTGCTCACCTCGCTGCTGGCCTACTCGACGGTCTTCGGACGCGAGGGGCTGGCGAGCGACATCTCGTTCATCCAGACGGAGGGCGAGGTGCTGGCCGAGCGCGTCGGGTCGTGGTTCCAGTACTTCTTCTGGGCGATCGGTGCCTTCTCGCTCTTCGCGTCGGCCCTCGGAATCGTCGACTACACGAGCCGCCTCGCGGCGGACGTCATCAAGACCACCTACGCCCAGGACGCCAACGAGAGCAAGGTCTACTTCCGGCTCGTGTGGGGCCTGGTCGCCATCGGGATCGTCGTCCTCGCAGCAGGTTTCAGCCAGCCCATCGTGCTGCTCGTCATCTCGGCCTGCGTCGGCGGCTTCATGATGTTCTGGTACTCGGGCCTGCTGATCCTCATCAACCGCCGCCTGCTTCCCGGGCCGATCCGCATCCGCGGCGTGCGGCTGGGAGTGCTGGTCTGGTCCGTCCTGCTGTTCGGCTCGCTCTCGGTGGTGACGTTCATCGAGCAGGGCAAGAAGCTCTTCGGCGGCGAGTAGGGACCGGTCAGCCCTTCTCGGCGGCCCGAGCTGCGTCCTCGATGGCGCGGACGGCCTGGCGCAGAGCGCCTTCGGCGTCGATGCCGGAACGGCGGGCCGACGCGACGAGTCCCAGCAGGTGCGCGCCGAGATCGTCAGGCAGCGGCACGTCCGTCATCTCGGGCCGCATCCCCCGGGCCAGACCGGCGCGCTCCAGCCGTCCGAGCACCTTGTCGGCTCGCGCGAGCGCGGGCAGGGCGACGGGCACGCCGTCGAGCACCGAGGCGCGTCCCTTCTCGTCACGCTTGATCTGCTCCCAGTTCGCCTCGACGTGCGCCGCAGTCGGGGCATCAGCTGACTCCGTGTCCGCGAAGACATGCGGGTGCCGACGCACGAGCTTGGCCACGATGCCCGCCGCCACCTCGTCCACGTCGAACGGGTCGTCCGGGTGCTCGGTGGCCACGCGGGCGTGGAAGACGATCTGCAGCAACAGGTCTCCGAGCTCCTCGCGCAGGTGGGCTCGATCGCCGGACTCGACCGCCTCTGCCAGCTCGAAGGCCTCCTCGAGGGCGTAGGGCACGAGCGACTCGTGGGTCTGCTCCAGATCCCACGGGCATCCACCGGGCGAGCGCAGCCGGTCCATCACGCGAACGAGCGCGAGCAGCTCCGAACCGGGCGGGTCCCACGAGCCCAGCACCATCTCCACCTCGGGCATCGCGCGCCCGGCCGACGAGCGGGCGACGAGCTCACGGGTCAGGGCGTCGCCGAGGCCAGGGTCACCGTCCGCCGAGACCAGCCACCCCACGTCGCCTGAGTCGGCTTCTGCCAGTAGGCCGCTCGCCAGCTCAGCCGGCTGCCGTGGAGGGCTCAGTGTGAGAGAGACCCCGGCGTCGCCGAGCGCCTGGAGCCACACCGGGTCGAGGTCTTCGCGCGCCAGCACGTGCTCCGCCTCACGCAGCGACTGCCACGCAGGCCACGTCAGCACGCCGGCGACAGCATGAGCACCCGTGCCCACCAGCATCAGACGCCCGGTCACCTCGATGCCTGCGCCGCGTCGACCCCCGCGCCCCTGTCAGCGCTGACGGACGCCCCGGCACGGATGTCGTCGAGCAGCACCGCGTCGATCAGCGCCCGCGCCCAGTCGAGCACGGCGGTGTCGCGCAACGGCTTTCCGGCAACCCGGGCTGTGCTCGGCCGAGGCACGAGGATGGTGCGAACAGCCGGCTTCACGAGCGTGCCGGGGTAGAGACGCTTGAGTCGCAGCACCTGCGACTCGCGCAAGTTCACCGGCGCGAGGCGGATGTGGTTGCCCTGCGCGCTGACCTCGGCGACTCCTGCCTTTCGGGCGTGCACGCGGAACCGGGCGACCGCGAAGAGGTTGTCGACCGCCTCGGGTGGCTCCCCATAGCGGTCGACCAGCTCGGCCCTCACCTCGTCGAGCACCTGTTCCGTCTCCGCCGCCGCGAGCTTGCGGTAGGCCTCCAGCCGCAGCCGCTCGTGCGCGATGTAGTCGTGCGGCAGGTGCGCGTCTACAGGAAGCTCGATCTTCATCTCCGGCAGCGGGTCTCGTTCCTTCAGCCCGCGGAACTCGGCCACGGCGTCACCGACCATCCGCACGTAGAGGTCGAACCCCACTCCGGCGATGTGACCCGACTGCTCCCCACCGAGCAGGTTGCCGGCCCCGCGGATCTCGAGGTCCTTCATGGCCACCTGCATGCCGGCGCCCAGGTCGGTGTGCTGGGCGATCGTGGCGAGGCGGTCGTGCGCAGTGTCGGTCATGGGGCGCTCCGGCGGGTACAGGAAGTACGCGTAGGCGCGCTCCCGTCCACGTCCGACACGTCCGCGCAGCTGGTGAAGCTGGCTGAGCCCCAGCAGGTCGGCCCGCTCGAGAAGCAGCGTGTTGGCGTTGGAGATGTCGAGCCCGGTCTCGACGATGGTCGTGCACACCAGCACGTCGAACCGCTTCTCCCAGAAGTCGACGATGACCTCCTCGAGGCGGTGCTCGCCCATCTTGCCGTGCGCGGTGGCGATGCGGGCCTCGGGCACCAGGTCCTTGAGTCGCGACGCCGTCCGCTCGATGGTCTCGACCTTGTTGTGGATGTAGAAGACCTGACCCTCACGCAGCAGCTCCCGCCGGATCGCCGCGGTGACCTGCTTCTCGTCGTAGCCACCCACGAAGGTCAGCACCGGATGGCGTTCCTCCGGAGGCGTTGCGAGCGTGGACATCTCGCGGATACCCGTCACCGCCATCTCCAGCGTGCGCGGGATCGGCGTCGCACTCATCGCCAGCACGTCGACGTTGGTGCGCAGCTGCTTCAGGGTCTCCTTGTGCTCGACACCGAAGCGCTGCTCCTCGTCGACGACGACCAGCCCGAGGTCCTTGAACCGCATCGATCCCGACAGCAGCCGGTGCGTGCCGATCACCACGTCGATGGTTCCGTCGGCGACCCCCTCCGCGACAGCCGTTGCCTCGGAGTCGGTCTGGAACCGCGACAGCGCCTTGACGTTCACCGGGAACGCCGCGAACCGCTCGGTGAACGTCTCCATGTGCTGCTGCACGAGCAGTGTCGTCGGAACCAGCACGGCCACCTGCTTGCCGTCCTGAACCGCCTTGAACGCTGCGCGCACGGCGATCTCGGTCTTGCCGTAGCCGACGTCGCCGCAGATCAGCCGGTCCATCGGCACCGGCTTCTCCATGTCGGCCTTGACCTCGTCGATGCTGGCGAGCTGGTCGGGGGTCTCGACGTAGACGAAGGCGTCCTCGAGCTCGCGCTGCCAGGGCGTGTCGGGCGAGAAGGCGTGTCCCGTGGTCGCCATCCGGGCCGAGTACAGCCTGATCAGCTCGCCCGCGATCTCGCGGACGTGCTTGCGAGCCCTGCCCTTCGTCTTCGCCCAGTCCGAGCCGCCCAGCTTGTTCAGCGTCGGGGCCTCGCCACCGACGTAGCGGGTCACCTGGTCGAGCGCGTCGGAGGGGACGTACAGCCGGTCGCCGGGCTGCCCACGCTTGCCCGGGGCGTACTCGATCACGAGGTACTCGCGCGTGGCCTGCTCGCGGCCCGAGCCCACGGTCCGCTGCATCATCTCGACGAAGCGCCCGACGCCATGCTGCTCGTGCACCACGTAGTCACCGGGGCGCAGCGACAGCGGGTCGACCTGGTTGCGGCGTCGGCTCGGCATCCGGCGCATGTCGCGGGTGGACGCGGTCACGCCACCGCGGCCGACGATGTCGGTCTCGGTGAGCAGGGCGAGCCTGAGCGGCTCGGACACGAAGCCCGCCGTCGCCGGTGCGGTCGTGACGTGCACCAGCCCTGGCTCGGGCGCGCTGTCCAGGTGCTCGACCAGCCGGGCCGCGATGTCGGCGCCCGACAGCAGCTCGACGATGCGCTGGGCCGGGCCGTGACCCGGTGTGGTGACGACGACGGCCCAACCCTCGTTCACCATCACGCGGAGGTCGTCGAGCGCCGCTGGAACGTCACCGGCGTACCCGCGGACGGCGCGCGCGCCGAGGTTGAGCACCTCGGTCGCCCCGTCGTCGCCCTCGACGCTCCCGGTGCCGTCGCCGGCGAGCTCCAGGTCAGCCTCGAAGCTCGTCAGGGACCACCACGGCACCCCAGCGGCAAGCGCGTCCCCGCGGGTCTGCCCGAGCGTGTGGAAGCTGGCCTCGGACAGGTCGACCGGCGTCGCGTTGCCCGCGGCTGCGTTGGACCAGGCCGCGGCGAGGAACTCGTGCGTGGTGGCCACAAGGTCGTGGGCCCTGGCCCGCACCCGCTCGGGGTCGAGCACCACCACGTGCGTGCCCCGCGGCAGCAGCTCGATGACCGGCTGCATCCCGTCGACGAGGGCGGGGGCCAGCGACTCCATCCCCTCGACCGCGATCCCGGCGGCGATCCGGTCCAGCATCTCGGCCGCGCCGGGCAACCGTGCCTTGAGCCCCAGCGCCCGCTCGCGCACGGCGTCCGTCAACAGCAGCTCTCGGCACGGCGGGGCCCACACGCCGTCGGGGGCCAGCTCGAGGCTGCGCTGGTCTGCCACCGAGAAGGAGCGCACCTCCTCGACCTCGTCGCCGAAGAACTCCACGCGCAGCGGGTGGTCGACGGTTGGCGGGAAGACGTCGAGGATGCCGCCCCGGACGGCGAACTCGCCTCGGCGCTCGACCATGTCAGTACGCATGTAGGCAGCGTCGGCGAGCGCCTGCACCACCTGCTCGAGGTCGGCCTCGTCGCCCGGGCGCAGCGTCACCGGCTCCAGGTCGCCGAGCCCACGGACGACCGGCTGCAGCAGCGCGCGCACGGGCACGACCAGCACCGACACGGGCCCGCTGACCGGGTCGGTGCGCGGGTCGGTCGGGTCACCCGGGTGCGCCAGCCTGCGCAGCACGGCCAGGCGCCGGGCCACGGTGTCGCTGCGTGGCGACAGCCGCTCGTGGGGCAGCGTCTCCCACGCGGGGAACAGGGCGACGGCGTGCTCGGGCAGGAAGCTGCGCAGATCGGCGACGAGGTCGTCGGCGGCACGTCCGGTGGCCGTGACGGCCAGGACGGGCCGACCGGCACCGGCCGGGGACGGAGCGGCGAGCATCGCCAGGACGGCGGCCCGGGTGCCGGGGACCGCAGCCAGGTCGAGCAGCCGGACGTCCCCCCGGCGGGCGGCGTCGATCGCGTCCTGCAGTGCCGGGTCGGCGGTGAGAGCGTCGAGCAGGCCGTGGAGGGTCATGGTTCCTTCGGGCGAGGTGGCAGGGCAGGGTTGGCATCCAGGACGGTAGGCCGCCGCACCGACACAAGGCGCGTCCCTCTTGGGCCCCGCTCGGCAGGCTCAGCGTACGCGGAGCCGACGAGGGCACCGCCTTCAGCCGTTCGTCGGACGTCCACCGCCGTCGTCGGCCATCATCGACCCGGAGACGAAGGGGAGCTTGTGGGAGCTGACATGCAAGGGGTGCCGGTCGTGCCCGTCGCCACGTTCGACGACGTGGTGCTCGCCGACCTGGCGCTGGCGGTGGACGGGTTGTTGTCGCACGAGGAGCCGTTGGGCGGGCCCGTCCCACCACCCGGGACCGGGCAGCCAGGGACAGCCTCCGTGACGGTCGACGCCGCGACGGCGTCGCTGGCGGTGGCCGCGGGCCGGCTCATCGTGGCCGACGCCGAGGCGATCCCCGTGGCCGACCTGGTCTCTCCCACGATCACTGCGGAGCCGTCCGGCGACCACGACCTCGTCGTGCTGTCAGGTGTGCTCAGCGGCTCGGGACGGCTCAGCACCGGGCCCGGCCACGGCCTCAGGCTCGGAGCTCGACCCCTCACGAGCGCCGCGGAGGTCGGCGTCCCGCGCGACAGCCTGGTCGTCGTCGTGGGCCGGCCCCTTCTCACAGCGGACGAGGCACGCATGGCCGAGCAGGTGCAGGCGGGTCGCCAGGTCGTGCTGGTGGTGCCGGTGTCAGGGCCCTCGTCCGACGGCTTGCCCGTCCCGGTGATGCTGCGGCTCGCCTCCGGCAGCTCGGGGCGGACGGGCGTCACCCTGGTGGCCGCGACCCTGCACTGGCGTGACGCCGCCTCCGACACCCACCTGGTGCAGCACGTCGGCCAGGCGCTCTCGGCGTCCGACGTCGAGATCCTCGGCGGCGGGGCCGCCTCCGATCCCGCGTGGAGCGCGCTCCTGTCGGACCACCGCGCCGGCCGAGCGCCGCACGGGGCGTCCGGCGAGGAGGCGCTGCTCGCCGAGCTCGACAGATGGTGGCCGCCCCCGAATCGTCGTGGTCTGGTCGTCCTCTTCAGCGGGCTGTCGGGCTCCGGCAAGTCGACGCTCGCAAGGGCTCTCGCCGAGCACGTCGAGGCCAGCACGGCACGCAAGGTCAGCCTGCTCGACGGCGACATCGTCCGCCGGATGCTCTCGGCCGGTCTGGGGTTCGAGCGCCGAGACCGCGAGCTCAACGTGCTGCGCATCGGCTTCGTGGCCACCGAGGTCGCCCGGCACGGCGGGATGGCCGTCTGTGCGCCGATCGCCCCGTATGCCAGCACACGGCAGCAGGTCCGTGAGATGGTTCAACAGGTGGGCGACTTCGTGCTGGTGCACGTGTCGACCCCGATCGAGGAGTGCGAGAGACGCGACCTGAAAGGCCTGTACGCACGCGCACGGGCAGGCGAGATCGCGGCGTTCACGGGAGTCAGTGACCCGTACGAGGAGCCGGACGACGCCGACGTCGTCGTCGACACGTCACAGCTGACGCCCGACGAGGCCCTGTCCCGCGTGCTCGACCACCTGCGATCGGGTCACTGGCTGCCCCCGGAGGAGAGCTTCTGATGGACATCGACTGGGTGATGGCGATCGCCGCCTTCGCGATCGGGATCGTCGTCGGGCTGACCGGCATGGGCGGCGGCGCCCTGATGACCCCGATGATGGTGCTGTTCTTCAACGTCCCCCCGCTCACCGCCGTCTCCAGCGACCTCGTCGCGAGCGCCGTGATGAAGCCGGTCGGCTCGTTCGTGCACCTGCGCCGGGGCACGGTGAACCTCGACCTGGTCAAGTGGCTGTGCGTCGGGTCGGTGCCCTCGGCCTTCGGCGGGGTGCTGATCGCGCGTGCTCTCGGCGACGGGGAGCAGGTGCAGAGCATCATCAAGACCGCACTGGGTGTGGCCCTGCTGCTGGCCGCGGCAGGGCTCGCGCTCCGCGCCTACTCGCGTCTGCTCGAGCGGGCTCGGCGCCGCAACGGTCGGCTGGGTCGCGACCCGCAAGGACCGCCGAAGGTCGTCGCCCGGCCCATCCCGACGATCCTCGTCGGGATGCTGGGCGGTGTCGTGGTGGGGATGACGTCAGTCGGCTCCGGCTCACTGATCATCATCGCCCTGATGGGCCTGTACCCCGGTCTGCGCGCCAGCCAGCTGGTGGGGACCGACCTCGTGCAGGCAGTGCCGCTGGTCGTGTCGGCGGCGATCGCCCACATCTTCTTCGGCGACTTCCAGATGGAGCTGACGGCTGCCCTGTTGATCGGCAGCGTGCCCGGCGTCTTCCTCGGGGCTCAGCTGTCGGCGCGAGCGCCGGGCGGGCTGGTGCGACGGGTGCTCGCGTTCGTACTGCTGGCCTCCGCGCTCAAGCTGCTCAACGTCAGCAACGAGAACACCGGTTGGATCCTGCTGGCCCTCGCGCTGGTCGCACCACCGCTGTGGATGGTGGTCCGGCGCCGGCACGGGTTCCCGATGCTGGCCCGAAGGGGCGACAAGAACGACGCAGACGACGCTGACGACACAGGCGACGAGGAAGATGCGGTCAGCCTCGCCAAGTAGCGCGCCTGCCTAGCGCTTTCCCTTCCGACGCATGGCGGACAGCATGTCGTCCTAGCGCTTTCCCTTCCGACGCATGGCGGACAGCATGTCGTCGAGCTGCAACAGGCGCCGGGATCGCCACAGCAGGTAGACGTAGACGAGGCCACCAACGAGCAGTGCGGCCAGCACGAGCCACTGCGAGACGCCGACGAGGGCGAGCGCTCCGGGTACGACCGCGAAGCACGCCAGGGACACCACGGCCATCCGAATCGCAGGAGGCCCGACCGGCGACATGCCCATCGAGCGCCGGACCTGGATGAGCGGCAAGGCATTGCGGACGACGATCGCCACCGCCCACGCCACTCCGGCCCCGAGCACTCCCCATCGTGGGATCAGGAACAGGTTGAGTCCGACGTTCACCACCAGGGCGGCGACCGTGTTCCCGAGGCTCAGCCAGCTGCGGCCCGACATCAGCACCACGGTGTCGACCGAGCCACTGGCGACGGCGACCAGCATCGCGGCGGACAGCACGACCACCACCGTGGACCCCGCGTCGTAACCCTCACCGAAGACGAGCAGGACGGTCGGCGCGAGCACGGCGCACGCCAGGTACACCGGCCAGGCCATCATGATCGACCAGGCCGCGGTGAGCTGGAAGACCTCCTGCGCCTCGTCCTTCTCGTCACGGGCGAACATGCCGCTGAGCTGCGGACTCAGGGCCTGCTGGAGCGCCTGGACGCCGACCTGGCCCAGCGTGACGAACCGGCTGGCGGCGGCGTACACCGCGGCCTCGGCTGGCGACCTGAGGGCCGCGACCAGGACGACGTCGGAGCGCTTGAGCACCGTCTGGGCGATGGTGGCCAGGGCCCGTGGCCCGGTGTACGCCCAGAACTGCCGCGTCACACCGGCGCCCTCGCCCACGGCCTCGTCCGGCTGGGTCTCACGGCGCCTGAGCAATGACCGGACCAGCGACAGCATCCACACGACGGCCACCAGCAAGGCCAACACGTAGGGCCCCGCCCAGGCGAGCACCACGATCGGGGCGGTGCCGCCGAGCGCGGCGACAGCCGCGACCACCACCAGCTGCAGCACGCTCCGGCCGACCGACTCCACCAGCACCGTGGGTCGCACCGTCCGCAGCCCGCGGGTCGCCGCCAGCACCACGTTGAGGGCGGCGGCGAACGGCAGGAAGCCGGCGAGGATGCGGACCTGGGTGGTGACCGTCCCGACGTACGGTTCGTCGACGACGAGGTCAGCCACCTGGGGCGCGGTCACCGCGACGGCGACGGCCACCGCAGTCGAGGCGAGCAGCACGGGGAGAAGTCCCGCCCGCAGCACGGCATTCAGCTCGTGCGCGCGACCGGTGGCGAGCTTGACCGGCAGCCATCGCACCAGGCCGGACTCCGTGCCGAGCTGCACGATCGCCGTGACGATGAGGAAGAGCGACGTGGTGGCGAACACGGTGCCTGCCACGTCCTGGGCCAGGAGGTTCGTGAGGACGAGGGTGATGCCGAAGCCCGTGAGCGCCCCGACCCCGGCGCCGACGACGTTGAGCCCGCCGGAGCGGGCGATCCGCTGCACGTGCATCGCCGGGGCGACCTGGTCGGTCATGCAGTGCGCCTGTCGCCAGGCACCCCCGCGCCGAGCACCCGCTCCGCCAGGTCCAAGGCCCACTGCCCCCGCGGGTGCAAACTCGTCTGCTGCCCGCTCGTCCCGTCGCCCGTCGGCGTGCGGGCACTGAAGCGAAGGCACATGGTCATCAGGTAGCAGAGCAGCACCAGCGTCGAGTCCTGCTGTCGGCCATGGGGTTCCATCGTCGGGAGGGTGTCGGGCACCTGTCGCAGGAATGCCTGCTCCTGGTCGGCCACCTCGGCGGAGTCGAGCCGCACACGCTGCGCGAGGTAGTGCACCGCGTCGAAGCCCCACGGCACCGGCGACGTGAACCTCTCCCAGTCCCACACCTCCACGTAGCCGCCGGACAGGCCCATGTTCCAGGGCGCCCAGTCACCGTGCCAGGCCCCCATCACGACCTCGGTGGACCCATGACTCCTCGCCACCGAGTCGACGACCTCCGCGAGGCGCGCGCGTTGACCGGGGTCAGTCATCGCCGCGGTCGCGTCCTCAGTCGTCTTCCAGAACACGCTGTCCGACAACCGTTCTGACGTGACACCACGCGCGGAGGCCACCTCCGCCATCGCCTCCAGGGGAGGCGGGGCAGCCGCTTGTCTGGCGCCGGCCTGACTGGAGCTCAGGGGAGCAAGCAGCAGCAGCTCGAGATCACCGAGTCGGCCCGCGTGCAGCACCCTCGGTGGCTTGACCACGTTCAGCTCTGCCGCGTGCACGTCACTGAGGTTCGCGGCCTCGCGCTGCACCAGCTCTCGGGTGAAGTCGTCCGTGCCCACCTTGAGGAACGCCATGGTGGAGCCGTCGTCCGCGAACACCTGCAGGACGGGCTTGCGGTTGACTCGCGGCGTGCCGAGGATCAGGCCGGTCGAGACCTCACGGCCGAGGACCTGGGCGAGCAGCGAGGCCACCGACGCGTCCGTCACTGCTGGCTCAGCGGCTGAGACCTGCAACCGGGCTACCGGCAGGAGGTTCAGGACGCCGGTCCGTACGGCGGCGGCGAGGAGGGAGCGTCCGACGCGCTTCGCCCCGCCGCCGTGTCGGTTCAGCATGGTCGCTGCCCAGGGGCTGCCCACCGGCACCAGCAGCCGGGCCCGGCCGAGGGATGGGAGGATCCACCACTGGGTCGTGCCCGGCGGCCGCCGGCCAGGACGGCGAACCAGGACGGGATCGGGGTGGCCGGGCCACAGCTGGCGGACCACTTCGAGCGGGTAGGGGTCGGCAGAACGCATCAGAACGGACACGGGCGCCCTTCGGCCTTGGGTGGGGAACGACGTGCCCCCGGGGCCGTCATCGTCCCACGACGCCCGGGCGGCCGGACCCGTTTCCGCCGACACCGCGCGGGGCGGACGGCTGTTCGGAACCGGGCTCGCGCACGGCGCGTGCGTGAAAGACTGCCGTGGTGACGAACTCGGACCCGGTGGTCGACCCGGCACCCCTCGAGGCCCCCGCCTCGAGCGGCACCTGCGTGCTCTACATCACCGGTTCGGGCCGCTCCGGCAGCACCTTGCTGGAGCGCGTGCTGGGCGGGATTCCGGGGTTCGTCAACGTGGGTGAGCTCGTCGACCTCTTCCGCTGGATCGCCCCTTCGGACGAGAAGTGCGGATGCGGCGACCCGTTCTCGCAGTGCGAGTTCTGGACTGAGGTGGGTCGCCTGGCCTACGGGGGCTGGACCCCTGAGAACGTCTCCGCCATCGCGTCGCTGCAACGGCGGGTGGCGCGGCAGCGTCGGCTGCCTCAGCTGCTCACGAGACCCCGTGGCCGCGGCATCGGACCCGAGCTGGCCGAGTACCAGGAGCACTACCGCAAGCTGTACGCCGCGATCGCCGAGGTCGGTGGCGCCTCGGTCGTCGTCGACGCCAGCAAGTGGCCCGCCCAGGGCCTCGCCGTGGCCTACTCGCCGGACCTGGACGTCCGGCTCCTGCACCTGGTGCGAGACCTGCGCGGCGTCGCGTTCTCCAGCGCCAAGAGCGGGATGGCGCGACCGCACGCCACCGAGTCGCGGCCGACGATGGACGTGCATCCGGCGGCCCGCACAGCGGTCCGGTGGTCGGCCTGCCAGACCGAGGCCGAGATCATCGGACGGACGGTGCCGCACTACCAGCGGGTGCGCTACGAGGACTTCGTCGGCGACCCGGCTGTCACCGTCAGCGATGCGCTCGACCGGCTGGGCCTCCCCCAGCCGGCGTCGGCGCTCGGTCATCTGGACGGCAGCACCGTGACGCTGGGCACGAGTCACGGCATCGGCGGCAACCCCTCGCGCTTCAAGACCGGCCCACAGGAGCTTCGCCTGGACGAGAAGTGGCGCAGCTCCATGCGCCCGCGTGACCGGCGGACCGCAACGGTGGTCGGACTCGCTGGACTGGCTCGGTACGGCTACCTCGGCCGCTGACACTTGGGCCGCTGACACTTGGGCCGCTGACGCTCCGGCGCCTACGGCTGGAAGAAGATCGTGTGCTCCGAGCCGCCCTGCGCGACGGTCACGCCGGTCAGGGCGAGCTTGACCGGGCGGGTCCTCCGGATGACGGTGCCGTCCCCGAGCTGACCCACCGCGTTGTTCCCCCACGCCCACACGTCGCCCGTGGGTGTGACGGCGAACGACTGGTCACGGCCGTCGCCGACGTCGGCCACCACCGGCAGCCCGGTGACAACTGCAGGGCGGGTGCGTCCCGCCGTGCTGCCGTTGCCGAGCTGGCCCCGGTACCCGCGGCCCCACGTCATGACGGCTCCTGCGGTGGTCACCGACAGGGAGTGATGAGCGCCGGCGTCGACATGCGAGATGCCGCTGGTCGCGATCTGCACCGGCCGGGTGCGGCGCGTCGTCGTCCCGTCACCGATCTGGCCGTACTGGTTGTCACCCCAGGCCCAGACCGCACCGGACGAGGTGCGGGCCAGTGCGTGGTTGCGCCCGGCGGCCAGCTCGACCACGCCGGTCAGACCGCTGACCTGCACCGGCCGTGTCCGACGCGTACTGGTGCCGTCACCGATCTCGCCGAGGACGTTGTTGCCCCATGCCCACACCGAGCCGTCGACTCCGACGGCGTAGCTCATGTCGCGGCCGCCCGCGACGTGCGCGATGGCGGGCAAGGTCGTCAGCTGCGCAGGAAGCCTGCGGTTCTTGATGGTGCCGTCGCCGAGCTGTCCGAGCGTCCCGAACCCCCAGGTCCACACCTTGCCGTCCGTGTCCAGCGCGATGCCGTGGTAGTGGCCCGCCTCGACCTCGACGATGTTGTCGAGTGGAAGGGGCAGCTGCACCGGGGTGGTGCGGTTGGTGATGGTGCCGTCACCGATCTGGCCCTTGTCGTTGATGCCCCACGCCCAGACCCGGCCGCCCGGGTCGATGGCATAGGAGTGGTCGCGGCCGCTGGCGATGGCGACCGGATCGACCATCTCGACCTGGACGGGGGTAGTGCTCCCGCCGGAGCTGGGAGTGCCCAGCTGACCGAAGTTGTCTGCGCCAGAGGCGAACGCAGTGCCCGGCTCGGCGGCTGATGCTGTCGAGGCCCCGGAGACAGCCATCGCGGCAGTCACCACCGCGACCGTGAGCAACCTGATGACCCTCATCGGAACCATCTCCTCGCACTGCATGAAGCTCGTCAGGCTCTCCGACGACTGGTAGATCTCCTGAGGCTCAGGAGCTTTCGATCCGCATGTAGTCGACGTCGCCCGAGAAGTAGTCACACGTCGTCTCGACCTGGTCGCAGTTGAGCTTGCCGCCGATCTGGAGGGGGACAATGTTCGCGATCGAGCCGGTGGTCCCGGTGTTGCGGCCCCTGAAGACGCCGTCGACGTACAGCTTGACGTTCGTCGGTGTCGCGACGCAGCGCAGCACGTGCCACTGGTTGTCGTTGATCGGCAGGCCCCGTGCGCGCACGGCGTTCGTCACGCCGGTCGGCCCACGGAAGAGGCAGGACGGCTCACCCTGGGGCAGCTGGATCTTCCAGTAGCCGCCCTTGTTGCCCGACTGGCCCTTCTGCGTGATGTTCCCGAAGGGACGGGTGGTGCGGTACCGGATCTCGACGGCGTACTCGGCCCGGTTGTTCGAGTTGAACACGTTGTTGTGGGGCACCACGACGTTGTGGCTGAGGTGCGGCGGAACCACGTTCGGCTGGTGCAGCGCGAACCGGTAGCCGCGGGCTCCGCTGACGGTCACCCCGGTCACATCTCTGAGCCGATGGTGCCGTGGCGCCCGTTGCCCGACGAGTCCTGCATCACGGTGGCCCCGGCCGCCTCGTTCATCTGCCAGTTGCCGAGGGTGTTGGGGGTGGCGGCGCCTGCCGGGAGGGCCGCAAGGCCCACCAGCGCGACGGCCGACGCAGCCGTGATGAGTGCCCTTGCGCGCATGGCGTCCCCTAGTTTGGTGCTCGTCAAGCAGGCCGAGCGGACCAGACCCCTCCGCACGGCTATCGGGAGTTAACACCGACAGTGACTGTCCTGTCTCAGATTCCGCGACATTCACTCATCCGATCGGGTGACCAATGAGCGCGTATCGTGACACAGCGCGCAATGTGTCCGCTGCCTGGCACGAATGGGCGAGCACGTTCGACTCAGTCGCGGACGACGGACACGAACACGTTGTCGATGACACCGAAGAACTGGTCGTTGTCGGTCTTGACGCTCTTGCCGCCCAGGCGCACAGCACTCGGTGGCTCGATCACCGCACCAGGCGTGATCGGCTTCCGGTTGCTCTCCACGCCGTCGACGCTGACGATGAGGCTGGTGCCGATCCGGGCGCACTCGACGTCGTGCCACGTGCCGTCTGCCACACCATCCTTGGCGGTCACCGTGAAGTCCTCGTCCTTCTTGGTGCCGACAACGACGCAGCTCGGGTGGCCGGCCTCGCCGTCGACCTGCAGCTTCCACTGGCTGGCCCCGCCGGTGTTGAAGCCCTTCTGCATGACGTTGGCGCCGTCGGACGTCTCCTCCGGGGTCATCAGGACGCTCGCCCCGAACCTGAAGTCGCTGGGGCCGGGGTTCAGCGGGGCGGACGACGGGAACTCCACGATCCCCTTGGGGCACGGGTCCTTCTGGGAGTCGCAGCGGCCGGCGAACCGTAGCGCCATGCCGTCGCGGCCCTCGACGGCCTGCAACGGCTGCAGCGGCTCACCGCCGAGCGTGATCGTGCCGGTGAGGTGGTGCCCGCTCGTGTCCGCCACGGGAGCGCCTTGCGACAGGCTGCCGGAGGCCTCGTCGAAGTCGACCGCGAGCACCTGCTCGAGCCTGTCCTCGACCTGCTCGACCGGCGGCGACGTCACGGAGACTCCGGGGTCGTCGTCAGGGGGCTGGACGCATGAGCTGAGAGCGAGCACGAGGGCTCCACTCACCACCAGCATCCCTGTCGCGCCCCGCATCTGATCACTCCTCTGTGTCGGCCTCACTGTAGATCGCACCCCGACGCCTCGGTGGGCGTTTCGCCTCAGGCCGGCGGGCATCGCGGGTCGTCGGACGTGAGGCTGCCCAGCGCGCGCCAGGCCTGCTTCGAGGGTCTGTCGCGAAGTCGGTAGTCGTCGCGCCCGTCGTTCCAGAGGAAGTCGAAGTAGGCCACGAAGAGCGCGTCCTCCTGGACGAGGTGGCAGCCGACCGACGTCAGCCACTCGGCGCGTGCGCGTCCGTGGTCACCGTCCGCCTTGGGGCTGGCCAGCTCCGCGATGGCGTACGGCTTTCCGACGGACGCGGAGGCCTCCTGCAGGGGACCGAGGAGCTCTTCGGGCGGCGGGTAGAACTCCGACCCGGTGCCGCGGTTGTAGACGTCCCAAGCCAGCACGTCCACGGACTCAGCGGGAGGGAACCACTGGCTCCAGCTCCCGCTTGCTCTGGGGATCCAGGCTGTAGGACATCAGAACCACGGTGGAGAGCAGCGCCGGGTTGTCGGCGCGGTCGGCGAGCGCGTCGAGGTGCGCGAAGGCCTGACGGAACTCCTCCGGCGTGAACTGCCCTGTCTCGCTGTCGTCCTCGGGCTCGTGCCAGTACACCCAGTAGACGGTGCGATCCTTCGGCGCGGTTCGGAACCACGTCGACATCTGCTCGTCGTGCTCGCCTGACAGGACGGCGTCGGGAGGGAGCTTGAACGACACGACGACGTCGTGGCCAGGCGCCACCCCTGGCCAGGCCTGCGGGGCCCCCAGGTAGAAGACGCGGACCACTTCCAACCCGAGTGAACGGTCCGCTCGGGCCAGCGCCTCGCGATAGCTCTCCCCCGACTTCCGCTGGAACGCCGCACCGAACAGGGTGGCCCCGCCGTCCTGCGGCGTCGTGTCCTGAGGGCTCGATGTCGGCGGCGACGGCTCGCTACCGGATGTCTGAGCCGTGGACGCGCTGTCGCGCGGCGTGGGGGTGCTCGGCGAAGGCTCCGGCGTGCACGAGGAGAGCACGACGATCGCCACCAGCAGAGCCAGGGCGGCCGGGGTCCTGGTCAAGGTGTGGCGGGCACAGGAACGGCGCGGCGTCGACGGAGCCGAGGAGGCAGGGGCAGGGGCAGTCGAGCCAACCGGGAGAGCCGAGGCACGTGTCGTGTCCCCCCGCTGGTGAACACGGCGCAAGTGAGCCCGAGCAGGGCGCCGCTGCCGAGCACGCCGAGCGCCATGTAGGTGCCGATCGGGTCGCGGGAGACACGCACCTCGATCACCGACCCGGACTCGGTCGGGGTGTTCAGCAGGTTCCGCGAGTCAGATCGCAGCAACGTCAGTCGCCGGTTCAGCGCGTTGACCATGTCACGATCTCCCACCGGCCCCAGCGCAGCCTCCAGGTCCGACTGGGCGTCCTTCGCGCTCTGTTCGACCACGGCCCGCCGTGCCTTCAACGCCGCCTCGTTGCGGTCTCGACGGACAGCGACGATGTGCTCGGCGATCAGCCCGATCGTGCGTTCAGCCTTGTCGCGGTCGGAGGCGCGGAACTTGATCAGCAGGACCTCGGCGCGACCGGCGGGGCCCGCGCTGGTGCGCGCCCGGAGGGCATCGACGGTCACCCCGGTGCCGAGGTCGTCGGCAACCCTGCCCAGCACCTCGTCGGACCGCGCGAGGCTGGCCTCGGTCTCGAAGTCGACCCTCTCCTGGATGGCGCTCCCGCGGGACGTGAAGGCGTTGCCGATCATCGGCGGCACATGCACCCGCGCAACCCCGTCGTAGTCCGGTCGCAGCAGGGGCTTGGCTCCCAGCGCGCCGAGGCCCGTCCCGAGGATCACCATCACCGCGGCGCCGGCCAGCACCCGCCCCCGCCGCGGGGTGCGGACTCGACGATGGCGGGTCGCGTCCACGGCCAGCGAGGAGGGGGCCGGCAGAGAACGTTGCCGCCGGTCGAGAAGCATGCCCAGGCCGAGCGCGAGGAGGGCGCCGGTGGCGACTCCTGACGTCAGTGGCACTTCGATGTCGCCGCGGTCGGCGACCGACGTCATGCGCGCCTCCTCGGCGAGGCGTCCTGGCCCTTCGATTCCCATCCCCCGGATGAACGCACGGCGACGCAGGGTCTCGCGGCCCGGGATCACCCCGGACGTCACGACCAGGTCGAACGCCGGGTCGACCGCCTCCGTGGTCCGGCCCACGTCGTCCACGAACCGCCGATGTGGCTGCACGTACAGCCGGTCCCTCTCCTCCAGGTACCTCACCGCTGCGGTCTGGGCGCCCTGCCGGGCCGCTTCCTGGGTCTTCGCCCGGTAGTGCAGAAGCAGGACGCGGCTCTGCGGGCGCGCCGTGACCGAGAGGGACTGCGCGACAGCCAGGGTCGAACGCTGCTGCTGCGCCGCCACCGCGAGCACGACGGCGTCGGAGTGGGCGAGCTGCGCGTCGGTGTCGAGGGTCACCCACTGGGCACGCTGGCCGACCGGGTTCAGGTCCAGCTGCTCGCGCAGGCTGGTGAGCTCGACCGCCGCGGTCGCAGTGTGCGTCTCCGGGCTCTGCTGGTACACGCCGAACCCAGCCAGGAGTCCCAGTACCGCCCCGCCCATGACCAGCATGGAATGGCTTCGCACCCGGCCCAGTACGGGGTCGGTTCCGACGACGAACAGAGGCGGGCGCATCGGTGTCTCAGCCTCGCCGCCAGCTCGGCTCGGCGCCGAGCATCCGGGCCAGGGCGACCTCGTGCGGCTCGAGGTTCTCGACCAGCATCTGCCGCGCGGCCTCCGGCAGGTCCGATCCGGGACGGGCGTTCCAGCGACCGAAGCTCGCGGGCATGCGCACGCTCACCCCGAGGAACTCCAGCACCTTCGTCAGCTCAGCCTCCGGCTGGGCGAAGAAGTCCTCGCTGTCGACCACGTGCAGGCTCGTGCGGGGCACGTGCTCGAGGATGCGCTCGAGCTGCTCGGCGTACTGGCCCCTGCGTCGGTAGGCGTGGTGACGGTGGCTGAACCCTTGGTACGACTCGTCGTTCAGCATCCTGTCGAGGTCGGCCTCGACACGCTCGTCCTCGAGCTCGAGGGCCCGCTCGAACGTCTCGGTCTCGAAACCCCTTGCCAGCTCGTGCTTGTACGCCGACCACGCGCGCTCGATCGGGTCTCGCAGCATGACCAGCACCTTCACGTCCGGAAGGTCGTGAGCCAGCCGGCGCATGGCGTGCGGGTGGAACAGGTAGTAGCCGCTGGCATCGAAGGTCTGTGCCGGCTCATCGGCTCCACGTGTCCGGATGCGCGCGGCAGCCTCCACCGGAAAGTGGCCCCGGTACCAGCGAGATCCCTTGTCGTAGTTGATGTCGAAGTAGTTGACACCCTTGTGGTGCACCGCCGGCAGGATGGCTGGGTGAGCGACGAGCGCGCGGAAGAGTGACGTGGTACCGGACCGCTGGGCTCCCGCCATCACGAAGGAGGGCAGCATCCGCAGCCCGGACGTGCGCGCGCCCACGAGCACGGAGGCCTTTCGCCCCAGCCGCTTCACCGGCTGCGGAGCGCTCTGCTTCAGCGACGTCACTCTGTCTCCCTTGATGTCTCGGCCAGCACCGTGCTGGCGTCCTCCGCCAGGCGGCGCCGGTTCATCAGACCGATCGCGATCATCATCATGAACAGCGGCGACTCCAGGGAGTCGTAGACGATGAAGAAGAAGCACGACAGCACGACGGCCATGCACCCCAGCACGATCACCGGGTCACGGCTCCGAATGTGCGCCAGCAGCTGGATCAGCATGAACAGGGCGAAGAGAGCGGTCCCGACGAAGCCGGTCGTCAGCACCAGGCGCCAGGCGAATCCCTGCGTTCCCAGTGGTGGCGCGGCGCAGTAGTGACAGTCGGGGCTTCCCCCGCCGGCCAGCGACGAGAAGCTTCCGATCACCTGACGGTTGGTGCCGAAGCCGACCAGCGGCGAGCCCTCCCACGTGGTCTGCACCACCACGTCGGCCACCGTGGTCCGGCGACCGTCGCTGTGCGGGGTCTCGAGCCGCAGGGCGACCGTCTGCCCGGCCGGCGACAGGGCCGCCAGCAGAAGACCGACCGTGAGCACCGCGAGCGCGGAGTAGAGCAGCGCGAACCGCCGCATCCTCGCGAGCACGACCGCCCCGTAGATGCAGAGCACGCCGAGGCCCAGCCACAGCCCCCGGTTGAGGGAGTAGGCGATCGGCACGACCGAGGCCAGCAGGACGACGAGGCCGGCCACGCGCTGCCACCGTTGACGCGCCTTCGCGGCCGCGTAGGCGAAGAACGGCATCAGGAGGCCCACGTTGTTGCCCCACGTGTTGGCGTACGTGAAGGGCGCCTTGGGTCTTGCCTGCTCGTACCCGAGGAAGTCGCTCACCGTGCTGAGGGACGGGTGCACCTTCGTGTAGATGAAGCCGCTCTTGCCCACCGGCACCACCAGCTCCACGAGTGACGGGAACTCGAACCGAGGGACGACGAGGGCGGCGAGCCCGCCGATGATGGAGACCAGGAACAGGAATCCCATCCACTTGATCACCTTGATGGCCGGCACCTGCCGCTCGGGCAGGTTCATCGCGTAGACCATCGCCACGGTCACGGCCAGGTACCAGGCGGCTCGGTAGACGAAGCCGACCATGCGCTCCGGCCCGCCGCCGTCGAGCGTGTTGGGCGCGTGCGCGTAGAGCACGAAGCCGCCGATCAGCATCCAGCCCAGGAAGAGGGCCCAGACGCCGAAACCGACTGGCAGCTTGATCTGTCGGCGGGAGATGAGCTGGGCGGCCATCGCCACGGCAGCACCGAGGAAGACGAAGCTCGCCAGTCCCAACGCCCACCACAGAGGGAACCCGAGCAGCAGCATCTTGAGCGGCCATGCCGGCCCGAGGGTGCGGACGAGGAAGGACTCGGTCTGCTCCTCGACGCCCTTGCGCTCTCCCTCGACCGGCTTGGAGCGCTGCTCCAGCAGTGTCACGCGGTCCTCGGTTCGAGCCCGTGCTGCGGCCAGCCCCAGCGGCTCGCCAGCCGGAGCCCCAGCTCACGCTCGAGCAGGGCGAGGTCGTCGGCGAGAGCATCGTGCACCGCGCTGCGCTCCTCGTCCGTCATCTCGGGACGGTCACCGGCCAGGGGACGGTAGAGCACCCGCTGGACCGCGCGGGACCGCTTGATGCGCCCCACCAGGTTGGCGCCGTCGGCGGCGCGCGTCACGACCGCTCCCCATCGCACCAGGCGGGCCAGCGTGACCGACCGGGCGCGGCTGGCCGGCAGTCGGGCCTGCAGCATCTCCTCGTCCAGAGTCACCGGGTCGATGCCGAGCCAGGCCAGCAGCTCGTCGACGAAGGTCTGCGGGTCGGCGACGAGGTCGTCGAAGACCGCCACGTGCACGCTGTCGCGCCCGAAGAGCTCGATGTAGCGCATCAGGCCGGCGCCGTACCGTCCGTGCTCGATCAGCTCGGGTCGCCCTTCCAGAGCCTCGAGGAAGGTCCCGGGCTTCTCTCCGTGCTTGAGCATGTACAGGTAGGACGAGAACGCGCGGTCGGCCGGGTCGCGCAGGGTCACCATCGTGCGGACCTGGCCGAGCGACTCCTCGATGCGTTGCGGGCACCTCGGGTCGGCCAGGTAGTCCTGGGTCACCTCACCCACCACGACGTGCTCGGGACGAGCAGCCTCGAAGTGCTTCAGGTACCAGGACATGCCCTTGTCGTAGTACCTGTCGAAGAAGTAGAGGTCCTTGGCCTCGGGCATGAAGACCTGCGGGTGCCTGATCAGCACCTCGTGCAACCACGAGGAGCCGGCCTTGTCCGGTCCCGTGTAGATGAAGTTCGGACGTCGCACGCTCACTCCTCGTCCACTCTCACTCGCAGGGTCTCGAGTCGCTGCCAGACCGTCGCCGTCGCCTCGTTCAGGCGGCGCTCGTCGTCGGGGTCGAGACCGCTGCGCCAGCCGCTCGTCACGTCCTCGACGCTTCGCTGGAAGTCGTGCAGCCCGGCGCGCCGCCCGGGGCGCGTGCCGGCGCGCACCCCGTCCGACGAGGCAGGGGTGCGCGAGCCGAGGCCGCACAGCCGCGACAGCCGCGAGAGCGCCTGCTCCCCACCGCTGCTGAGGTCGGAGTGGGAGACCAGCACCGCGTCGGGCACGCGGGGCAGCCAGTCCAGCACGGCCTCGTGCAGGTGCAGCCAGAACTCGGCCATCGCCTCCAGGTCGTCGCGAGGAGGAGGGCCGGTCGGTCCGCCTGGGAGGGAACGGATCTCGTCGGTGTCCGCCCGCCACCCCATCCGGCGGTAGCTGGCCAGCACGGCGGCTGCAGGGCGGTAGACGACCACGGGCACGGCGCCGGTCACGCGGACCACGGCCGGCACGGACAGCAGGGCGAAGGGGTCCTTGACGACGGTCGTGGTCCACGGCATGACGGACCGCAGCTGCCGCGACCCGTAGCGGCTCAGCACCCGCGGCTCGCGACCGGCGTAGCAGCGCCGCAGCAGCCGGGTCTGCTGCGCGGTGGGCTCGTCGAGCTGGACCCAGGTCGAGAGGGTTCCACCGAGGCCGAACTGGCCGGAGCGGGGATTCATCGGCTCACGCCCAGCGAGGCCGGCGCCGTCGGCCCGGGCCAGCTCGCGGGCCAGCCAGGTGGTTCCGGATCTCGGGACGCCAGTGACCAGCACGGGCCGCCGCGGCACACGGCCGGGGCCAGTCACCCGCACAGCGCTCTCAGGCGAGACCACGGCCGAACCGTCTCGCGTGTTTCAACAGCGACTGGGGGTCGCCCTGCGTGACGACCTGCGCCATCGCGAGGGCCGCCTGCGGCGCGAGCGGGAAGCGTCGCAGCGACCGCTTGACCCAGTGCAGCGCAACCCTGCGGTGGCCGAGGCTGGCGTGCGCGAAGGCGATCTGGCCCAGGATGCGGGCGTGCCCACGCGGCGACAGGGTGAGCTCGGGGTGGGTCCGGAGCAGGTACTCGAGTGCGTCCGCGACGACCTCGGAGCGCTGCCGGAACCAGGACTGGCCGTCCTTCTTGATCACCGCGAGGGGCTCCCGGACGACTCCCACCGGGCCGAGGCGGACGGCCCGCAGCAGCCACTCGTAGTCCTCGGCGTAGCTGTTGGGCAGCAGCTCGTCGTAGCCGCCGACCCGCTCGAACACCTCACGGCGCATCACCAGCGTCGTCGAGTGCAGCTCCTTGCGGCGCGAGCGCACCAGCTCGGGAAGCGTCACGAGGTCGGACGGACCGACCCAGTCGACGTCGTGGCCCGGTCCCATGTGCAGCCGGATTCCGGCACCCACGACGAGCAGGTCGGGCTCGGCGAGCAACCGTTCGACCTGTAGCCGGAGCTTGTCGGGCAACCAGGTGTCGTCGTCGTCGCAGGAGGCGACGATGTCGGTCGTGGCCCTCGCCAGCCCGGCGTTGCGCGAGCCGGCCAGGCCAGGACCGGAGTCGTTCGCGATCACCACGACGGCGCGGTCTCCCCCGGCGGGATAGGCACTGCCCTCACCACCGACGAGGTCAGCCAGCTCGAGGTTCGGCTCCTCCTGGTCGTGCACGACGATGCAGGTGATCGGGCCGTCGTAGCGCTGGTCGAGCACGCTGGCGACCGCGAGCCGGACGAGTTCCGGACGGCCGCGGGTCGGCAGCACGACGGTCACGTGGGGCAGGCGGGTCGACTCCGCCATAGCCGACTCCAGAGCCGACTCCAGAGCCGACCCCGTGGCCGGCTCCGTGGCCGACTCCGTGGCCGACTCCGTGGCCGACGGGGTGTCGCTCACCTCCTGCGACGTGTCCTGGGCGGTCACTTCGACCCCGCCCTCTGCGGAGTGGGTGCCGACGTCTCCGGGCGCTCGGCCTCGCCGGAGTCGGCAGACTCGGGAGACTTCGCACCGTTCGTGTACCGCGGTGGCGCATCGTCCGACCCATCGGCGTCAGGACTGCCCGCGGTCCAGACGAAGTCCGCTCGCTCGATGGCCTCGGAGCGACGGCTGCTGCCCGCCGGCGCAGGCACGAGGCCCCGACCGCTGGTCACAGGCACCTTGCGCAAGCTCGGGCCCGTGCTGGTCTCGGCGGGGCTGGTCTCGGCGGGGCTGGTCTCGGCAGGGCTGGTCTCTGCGGGACGGGCCTCGGCGACGTCCGGGGCAGTGGGCTGACTCGTCCCGGACGGGCTGGTCGGGGCGATCACCTCGAGCGTCCCCACCAGCAGCTCGGACAGACCGAGGAAGTCGATGTCCTCGTACAGCCCGGCGACCTCGTCCTCGTCGCTGACCGATGTCGGCACCGCGACCACGATGCGGCCGGCCGTGCGCAGCACGCTCTGGGCCTCGACGGAGTCCAGCGGCGGCACCAGGACCACGAGCACGCCCTGCTCCTCGCCGCGCATGGCGGCCCAGAAGCGAGCGAGGCCCGTGCGCAGCGCGGACGGCGCGAGCTGGGCGCTGCCCTGGCCGGGACTGACGAGACTGCCGTGCATCGAACCGAGGTCATGGATCACGTCTGACGGCTCGAGCTCGCCACGAAGGACCTCGGCGACCCCCTCGGCGTGGTCCTCCGTCAGCGCTTCGAGCACGCCGTGCTGGGCGACCACGATGACGTTGCCGCCGCGGTCCTGGACCCATGCGGAGTTGAGCGTGGTGACCAGCAGCTGCACCTGGTGCGGCGCCCCGGCCACGACGACCACCTCGGGACCGTCGCGCCCGCCACGGTAGGAGTCGATGTGCCTGATCAGCCGGCTCAGCTGCGGGGAGGCAGGGCGCGCGCGCCCGTCCGACAGATGGCCCGCGTACGGCTCGAGCTCGAGAGTGCCGAGGTCGCGCAGGACCGCGCCGCGCCGCAGCGCAGCCGTCCTCATCCGCCCGCGCTGCTCGAGCACCAGCAGCAGCGCCCCGCCGAGGAGCACACCGACCAGCAGGCCGGCGCCGACGTTGACCCAGAGCTTGGGTGAGATCGGCGCGCTCGGGAGCCCGGCCGCCGTGATCACCTCACCGCCCGCTGCCGTCCCGGACTGCAGGGCCACGAGCCGGCTGTTCACGTCCGCGAGCTGGGCGACCAGGATCGTCCGCTGCGAGTCGGCAAGCGCCCGGGCTCCGGTGTCGTCGGCCTTGAGGGCGTTGATGACCTCGGAGTTCTCCTGCAGCCGGGCGGTCTGCTCGGTCACCTGTTTGGTGAGGGACTCGACCACGCCCTTCACCTCGGCGTCGGCCTGGGCCTGGCGCCGGGAGAGATACGAATCGGCGACCGCGGTGGCTGCATCGCGTGCGAGCTCGGCGCTGTTGGCCTGCACCTGCACGACGAGGACGGTGCTGTTGGTGGGCACCGTGACGGTCGTGCTGGCCTGCAGCTTCGAGGTCGACAGGCGTCCGTCGAGCTGCTCGGAGGCCAGCTGGGCGACCTGCGCCGAGCGCGCGAGCTCGACCTCGGTCTCGATCTCGACCTGGCCCGTCGTCCGGCTGCCGGTGATGCTCGACTCGAGCCCGGCGACGGTGGGGAGCACGAGCAGTGACGTGCTGGACGCGTAGGTGCGAGGCAACAGCGAGTGCACCCAGAGGCCGGCTCCCGCACCGAGGGCTACGCAGGCGGCTGCGGCGAGCCATCGGGTCGCCTTCTGCGACCGGGCGGAAGCTTTAGTCGTGCGTGACATGCGGTCTCCTGGGACGTGAGTCGTCTCTCTCGATGAGCTCCACCGGACCGGCGCCCGCATTCATGCTAGGCGGGGACGAGTGACGGCATGAGGCGTTTTGCATTACTGCGTCCCCGGTGGCGAGGCGCGCCTGAGCACGGTCGGCAGCAGGCGCCTGCGGTGGGATCGGCCCGGCGACCGTGCCTGCTGGGCGGCGATCAGCGTATCGATCACGTCACCGGCCCGGGCGACCGATGCCGCCAGGCGCGACTGGTCGAGGTCCGGGTCGACTGCGACGGTGGCAGGGTCGGCGACCGCGGACGAGAGCTGCAGGTGCAGGTCGTCGCGGGTGGCGCACTCGCGGACGAAGCCCGAGGCGTCCATCCGGCGGGTGAACCGTTGCTGGTGGTGGTCGACGTGCTCGCCCAGGCGTGGGTCGCGAGCCACGACGAGGGGCAGCTTGCCGAACCGGCGCACCTCGGTGATCGTGGCCGGTCCCCCGTGGGTGACGACGACGTCGGCTTCGCGCATCAGCTCGTCGAGCTCGGAGCGACCGGTCGTCGGCACTCCCTGTGCGAGCCGGGGCTTCGACGACGTGCCGTACTGGACGACGGCTCGCGGTGGGTCGGGCTGAGCCTCGAGCCACTCGTCGACCCACCCGACGAGGCGGTCGAAGGGGTGGTGGTCGGTCCCCACCACCACCAGGAGCAGCCGCTCCGACGCGCCGGTCACAGCAGTGCCCCGACGACGATGGACCCCGGGTAGAGGTCACGCTGCTCGTCCCACTGCACCAGGAAGCGCGACGTGAAGGGCCGCACCAGACGTCCGGTCAGCGTCCGCGAGTCGATCCGGTCGAAGACCTCTATGTAGACCGTCGGCACGCGCAGGAGGCGGGCGATGACGAAGAAGGGGACGGCCACGGCTGCACCCGAGGAGATCACGACGGCCGGACGCTCGGACCGCAGCACTCGCCACGCCAACCGGGTGTTGCGCAACAGGTTCGGCACGTTGCGCGTGGTCGGGTGGAAGCACGGAACCACGTCACGGCCCTCGAGGGCGGACAGCGCGTCGGACGTCGCGAAGGTGACCCAACGTGTGCGGTACCGGGTCGACCAGGCGTCCAGGGAGATCAGCTGCGCCAGGTGCCCCCCGCTCGAGCAGACCATGAGCACCAGCGCATCGCCGTCCTCCCCCACCGGCGAAGTGGGCATCAGCCGGCCGGTTCGCTGATCATGCCGGCGGCCACCGTCCGCTTGGTCGCCTCGTCGATGAGGATGAAGCCACCAGTGGAGCGGTTGCGGCTGTAGTCGTCGCACAGCAGCGGCTGCGTGGTGCGAAGGCGGACGCGGCCGATGTCGTTGAGGGACAGGCTCGTTGCATTCTCGTCGCGGTGCAGCGTGTTGACGTCGAGCTTGTAGTTCAGCTGCTTCACGATGGTCCGTGCGGTCCGCGTGGTGTGCTTGATGGAGTACTTGCCGCCGACCTTCAGCGCGCTCAACTCGTCCATCCAGCAGATCATCGCGTCGACGTCCTGCGTGACCTGTGGCTTGTTGTGCGGCCGGCAGATCATGTCGCCGCGCGAGATGTCGATCGCGTCCTCGAGCCGGACGGTGACCGACATCGGCGGGTACGCCTCCTCGACCTCCCCGTCCGCCGTCTCGACCGAGGCGATGCGAGACGTGAAACCCGATGGGAGGACCATGATCTCGTCCCCCTTCTTGAGCACGCCGCCGGCGACCTGCCCGGCGTAGCCGCGGTAGTCGTGCCACGAGTCCGACTGCGGGCGGATCACGTACTGCACTGGCAGGCGGACGTCGATCAGGTTGCGGTCGCTCGCCACGTGCACGTTCTCGAGGTGGTGGAGCAGGCTCGACCCCTCGTACCAGGGCATGTTCGCGGAGCGGGTCACGACGTTGTCGCCCTTGAGCGCGGACACCGGAATGACGGTCAGGTCGGGCATCCTCAGTCGGGCCGCGAACTGGGCGAACTCCGCTCGGATGTCCTCGAACACCTTCTGGGAGTAGTCGACAAGGTCCATCTTGTTGACGCACAGCACGACGTGCGGCACCTGCAGCAACGTCGCGAGGAACGCGTGGCGGCGGCTTTGCTCGATGATCCCCTTGCGGGCATCGATCAGGACGAGCGCGAGGTCCGCGGTCGAGGCGCCGGTGACCATGTTGCGCGTGTACTGGATGTGCCCAGGGGTGTCGGCGATGATGAAGTTGCGCCGCGCCGTGGAGAAGTAGCGGTACGCCACGTCGATGGTGATGCCCTGCTCGCGCTCGGCCCGCAGGCCGTCGGTGAGCAGCGCGAGGTTGACGTACTCGTCGCCCCGGTCGCGGCTGACGCGCTCGACCGCGTCCATCTGGTCCTGCAGGACGCTCTTGGTGTCGTACAGGAGCCGTCCGATCAGAGTGCTCTTGCCGTCGTCGACCGAGCCGGCTGTGGCGAACCGCAGAATGTCCATCATCAGAAGTACCCCTCCTTCTTGCGGTCCTCCATTGCGGCTTCGCTGAACTTGTCGTCGCCGCGCGTCTGGCCCCGCTCCGTGATGCGTGTGGTGGTCACTTCGTCGATGACCTTCTCGACCGTGTCGGCGTGAGAACGGACCGCGGCGGTGAGGCTTGCGTCGCCGACCGTGCGGTACCGGACCTTCTCCGTGAAGACCGTCTCGTTGGCGCGCGGACGACAGACCTCGTGCACCCCGAACAGCATCCCGTTGCGCTCGAACACCTCTCGGTCGTGCGCGTAGTAGATGCTCGGCAGCGCGATCGTCTCCCTGGCGATGTACCGCCAGATGTCCAGCTCGGTCCAGTTGGACAGGGGGAAGACCCGGATGCTCTCGCCCAGGTGGACCTGTCCGTTGTAGAGGTTCCAGAGCTCGGGGCGCTGGTTCTTGGGGTCCCACTGGCCGAACTCGTCGCGGAACGAGAACACGCGCTCCTTGGCACGCGCCTTGTCCTCGTCGCGCCGGGCCCCGCCGAAGATGGCGCTGAAGGCGTACTTCTCGAGGGTGTCGAGCAGGACGGGCGTCTGGATGCGGTTGCGGGTCCCGTCCGGCGGCTCCGTCACCGAGCCGTTGTCGATCGCCTCCTGCACGCTGCCCACCACGAGGTCGACGCCGAGCCGCTGGACCGTGCTGTCTCGGTGGTCGAGGACCTCTTGGAAGTTGTGCCCGGTGTCGACGTGCAGCACGGGGAACGGGATCCGGGCCGGGTAGAACGCCTTGCGTGCCAGGTGCAGCATCACGATGGAGTCCTTGCCACCCGAGAACATCAGCACCGGCCGCTCGTGCTCGGCCACGACCTCTCGCATGATGAAGACGGCCTCGGACTCCAGCACGTCCAGCTGGGTCATCTGGTACAGCGGGCCGTCGGTCACGGTGCTACCTCCTGGGTGGCCTGGCCGGCCTCGGCGGCCGTGGTCGTTACGTCGATCGCCCGGAGGATCCGGGCGGCGTGCTCGGGGCGGCACACCAGCAGGTCGGGCAGCTTCGGGTCCTCGCGGTTGTAGACGAGCGGGCTCCCGTCCACCCGGCTGGTGTGGAGGCCGGCCGCGCGAGCGACGGCCACGGGTGCGGCGGAGTCCCACTCGTACTGGCCGCCGGCGTGTACGTACGCGTCGGCCTCTCCGCGTATCACCGACGTGACCTTCACGCCGGCCGATCCCATCGGGACGAGCTCCGCACCGAGCTCGGCGGCAACCTCCGCCACGAACGCCGGTGGCCTCGTGCGGCTGACGGCCAGCCGCAGCGGGCCGCCGTGGAAGGACGGCACGACCGACGGCACTTCCGTGCCGTACGCGATCCCGGCCGCCGGCAGCGACACGGCACCGGCAACGAGATCACCGCACTCCCAGAGTGCCACGTGGACGGCCCAGTCGACCCTGCCGGCCTCGGAGAACTCGCGCGTGCCGTCGAGGGGGTCGATGATCCACACCCGCTCGGCGCCCAGGCGTGTGCGGTCGTCGGTGGCCTCCTCGCTCAGCACGGAGTCACCCGGCCGGGCCTGCGAGAGGAGCGCGGACAGCACGTCCTGGGCGGCTCGGTCCCCGGCGGCCTTGAGATCTGCGCCGTCGACCCCTTGCGCCGTGAGCTCTGCCCGGACCTCGAGCAGCCGAGTGCCTGCCGCCTCGGCCAGTGCGAGCGCGAGCGCCGCATCGGTGAGCGACGATGGCGTGACGGTGTCCATGGCCATTCCCGCCTCGTCCTCGTCAAGCATCGACATGCTGGTACCCCCTGCTGGGCTGACTCGTGGTCGCACCGTCAGTTCGGCTCCGTCTTCGGGCCCCCTGGGTGCTGCGAATCCAGGCTATCCGCCCGCGGCGGCGCTCACTGGGTGTTCTCACAATCCGTCGTCGGCCACACGTTCGGCCGATCAGATCCGGTTCGAGCGACCTCGTCGGCTGCCATTCGGGTGAACAGCCGACGCGGTACCGCGTCGGCGTCCTAGCCATTTCGTGTACCGCGCACCGACAGCCGTCCTACGCTTGGCCGGGCGGTCCGGCGGGCCGATCTCGCGGGCAAACATATCGCCGCGACCCGGGACGAGGGGGCAGTTCAGTGGCGGTACCGACAGTCGACGTGCGGCTCACCCGAGCGCCGTGGGAGCACCACGGGCGCCGGGTCGTGCGCTGGTCGTGGCTCGTCGTGCTGCTGTTCCTCCTTGCCCTCTCGGCCTGGGCTGTCGTCGAGGCACGTCAGGCCATGCTCGATGGCAAGTCGGCGCAGCGGTCGCTCGAGCAGTCGGGCAGGGCGCTGCAGGACGGCGACCTGGTGCTGGCCAACGACCTGGCCAGGGACGCATCCACGGAGCTGGCCGCGGCCCGAGGCTCCGCCGAGTCGGTCCCTCTGCGGCTGGCCAGCAGGCTGCCGATCCTCGGTGACGACGTGCGCGCCCTTCGCTCGCTGACCGGAGCCCTGAACGAGGTGGTCGCCGACGCCGTCGTGCCGTTGACCCAGTCTGCCGTCGACGTGCTCGAGGCGCAGGAGGCAGCGCCCGACGGCGTGATCGCTGTCGACGCCCTCCGCTCGGCGGGCACGACGGCTCAGCAGGCCGACGAGGTGACCGGGCGCGCGCTTGAGATCGCCGACCGGGTGGACTCCGTCGAGCTCATCCCGCCACTGCGCGCCCCCGTGAGGGAGGCAGCCGAGGCCCTGCGAGAGCTGGACGACCGGGTCGGCACGGTTGAGCAGTCGATCTCCGCCGGGGTGTTCGCACTCGGCGGCGACGGGCCCCGCACCTACCTCCTCGCCGCTCAGAACCTCGCCGAGGCCAGGCCGACCGGCGGGCTGATCGGCTCGTGGGCCCTGATCAGCGCGGACCAGGGAGTGATCCGCCTCGAGGAGACCGGCGTCAACGACGACCTGGCCGCTCTGGTCGGTGGCCTGCCTGACCTCCCCGACGACGTCGAGGCGATGTACGGGCAGTCACTCGCCTTGAGCCAGAACGTGAACCTCAGCCCCGACTTCCCGCTGGGCGCCCAGCTGCTCGGCGGCCTCTGGACGGCCCAGGGCCGCCCGGCCCCGGACGGTGTGATCGGCGTCGACCCGGTCGGCCTCGCCAGGCTGCTCGGGTCCACCGGTCCCGTGGAGGCGCGCGGCGGTCCCACCCTGGACCGGCAGAACCTCGTTCGGGTCGTGCAGCAGGAGGTGTACCGGACGTTCGACGGTCGCACCGCCGAGCGACAGGCCTATCTCGGCAACGTGATGGGCGCGGTCTTCGACGCCCTGGTGCGGTCCGACTGGACGAGCCCCGACCTGCGCCGGGCCATCGGCAGCTCCGTCACCGACCGGCACATCCAGATGTGGTCGGCCGACGAGGGCACCCAGGAGCTGCTGGTCGAGCTCGGGGCCGCGGGTGAGCTGCCCGAGCCGGACGCCGACGAACCGACGGTCAGGCTCCACCTCACGAACGCGGACGGTTCCAAGCTCGACCAGTTCCTCGACGTGTCGGTCTCGACCGAGTGCACGGACGCGAGCCCACAGCTCGTGGCCCGCCTGACCAACGACCCACCCGAGCGCCTCCCCCGGTACAGCCAGAGTCACCTCGACGACCTGGACCCCTACGACCACCGGCTGATGGTCGCGCTCTACCTGCCCCCCACCCGTGGCCTGGACGGGCTCTCGGTCGCCGGCGCCCCGAAGGCCGTCGCCAGCGGCAACGAGCGCGGATGGACGGTCGTCCGCACCACCGTCGACCTGGCGGCAGGCACGACGAGCGAGATGCGCTGGACCCTGTCGGGACGGGACGACCGCCCGCTGCTGGTCACGCAGCCCCTCACCAGGGAAGCCGACGTGCAGCAGCCACCACCGGGGCGTCGCACCTGCGGGTCGTGAGCCGTCCCCTTCACCTGTTCGGCCGCACCTCGGGGGGCGATTACACCCTCGGTGACCCCCTTGTGGGGTAATGCGCCACCAAACAACGCCGAATCCGCCATTCGGGCCTCATGAGGCGTCACCGGCCGTTACGCTGGCGCGGTACTCGTCAGCAGAACTCGAGAGTCGGCCAGTCCGGCTGTTCAGGGGGCACGACCATGGGACGCATCCTCGCCGGAACCGGCGTTGCAGTGATCATCGCGATGTCCGCGGCGGCCCCGGCCGCTGCCGATCCTCTCTACCCTCCGACCACCCCGCCCGAGGTGTCGCAGACGGTCACGCCCAGCCAGCGAGTGCTGCCCAGGGCCGACCCGGGCGACCCGCTGCCGCGCACCGGCGCCGAGATCGCCACAGCCGCAGGCGTTGGCGTGCTGCTCCTTGGTGGCGGCGCCCTGCTGCTGCGTGTCTCGCGCAAGGGCCGTCACGCCGGCTGAGCAGCCGACTCGCTTCAGCCGAGAAACCCCGGGGGACATGGTCCCCGGGGTTTCTTGTCGTTGTCTACTGCTCTGCTGCTCTGCTGATCATGCTGCCGCCAGAGCGGTCTCGAGCCAGCCTCGGCCAGGGAGCCTCAGTAGGCCCCTGAACCCGTCATGACGGCGCGGATCGTCTTCCACAGGATCTGGAGGTCCATGGTCGGCGACCAGTTGTCGACGTACCGCAGGTCCAGCCGCACCGACTCCTCCCACGAGAGGTCCGAGCGGCCACTGACCTGCCACAGCCCTGTCAGGCCAGGCTTCACACGGAGCCGGCGGTGCACGGCGTCGTGGTACTTCGCGTACTCGCGTGGCAGTGGTGGGCGGGGCCCGACCAGTGACATGTCGCCCTTGACGACGTTCCAGAGCTGGGGCAGCTCGTCGAGCGACAGCCGGCGCAGCACGGCGCCGACCGGGGTGACACGGGGGTCGCTGCGCATCTTGAACAGCAGGCCGTTGCCGTCGTTGTGGTCGGCGAGTGCCGCGACGTGGGCGTCCGCGTCCACGACCATGCTCCGCAGCTTCCACATCCGGAACTCGGCACCGTCCAGCCCGACCCGCTCTTGAGGGAAGAAGGCCGGACCAGCGCTGGTGAGCCGGACGGCGGCTGCTGCCGCCGCGATGACCGGGACGGAGCAGACGAAGATCGCGATGCCGAGCGCGCGGTCCAGAGCTGCCTTGGCGAGCAGGCGGCCCGACCTCTGGGTCGGTCGCTCGACCTGCAACAGCGACAGGCCGGCCACGGGGTGCAGCGAGACGTAGGGCCCGGTGACCTCGACCAGACCGGGCGCGACCATCAGCTCGGCCCCGGTGTGCTCCAGCGCCCACGACAGGCGCCGCAGCGGCTGGCCGGTCAGCTGTGCCCCGACGACCAGGACGTTGTCGACCTCGTGGTCGACCACCACCTGGGGGACCTCGGAGATCAGGCCGAGCATCGGGACTCCGTCGACCTCGCCACCCTCCGCGCGGATGGGGAGGCAGGCACCGACGACCAGCAGGCCGTGGTGACTCTCGCGGCGCAGGTCGGCAACGACCGACTCGACAGCGCCCCGCTCGCCCACGACGAGGGTGCGCATCACCCCGACGCCTGCGCGCCTGCGGCGGTGCAGCCACTGTCGCCACATGTAGCGGGAGAGGACGGTCAGGATCGCGGCCAGCGGCACCGCGACCAGAACGACTCGACGGGGCAGCATCAGGTCGAACGAGTAGGCGAACAGCCCGACGAGCGCCACCACGATCACGGCCGTCTTGAGCACGGAGCCGTACTCCTCGGGACCGTCGCCGAGGCGTCGCCGGTCGTAGCCACCGACCATGGCCAGGATCGCCACCCAGGACATCGCCGTCACCAGCGCGACCATGGCCGTCAACGGCTGGGTACGGGGCAGCGAGAACATCGAGGCGCTCATCACCACGATGGCGATCACCAGGTCGGTGAGGAAGATCCTGCGCAGGAGCGGCCTGCTCTGCGCCGCTCGGCGGGCGTCGGCCCGCGCAGCGACCGTGGCGACGTCTGCAGCCTCGTCGCCGTCCACCACGAAGGGCGTGCCAGCCGCCCACGACAGTCGCCTCTGCGACTGCGCCGCGCGGCGCTCGATCTCACGGTGAGCAGAGACGAGGTCGATCACCACGTCCTGCTCCACGGGCAGTTTCGCTGCTCCGTTCAACGCTTCCGCGCTCACCAAGCCCCCACCCTGTCTACCCCGGCCATCCGATACAGCGAGGCTAACGATCAGTGACGGCCCGCGAAGGCGATTCCCGCAAGTTGGCCGCATTCGGGTCACAAGACCGGGCAGATGGGGACGTTTGGTCCGCCCAGAGGGCGACAGAGGCCTCCGATCGGGTCAGGGACGGCTGTGCACGCGCTGCTGGGTGGCCTCGAGACCGAGCAGCACGAGGTCTTCGATGGCATCGGCGGCCTCTGCGACGAGCAGCGGCAGCTCCTTGCGTTCCGAGGGGGAGAAGTCGCGCAGCACGTGGTCAGCGGCGTCCTGACGCCCCGGCGGGCGGCCCACCCCGACGCGCACCCGGAGGTAGTCGCGGGTGCCGAGCGCCTTGGTCACGTCGCGCAGGCCGTTGTGCCCGCCCTCGCCTCCGCCCCGCTTGAGGCGGAGCTCGGCGAACGGGATGTCGATCTCGTCGTGCACGGCGACCACGCGGTCGGGCTCGACGGAGAAGTACTGGAGCAGGCTGGAGACGGGCCCACCCGACAGGTTCATGTAGGACGAGGGCTTGGCCAGCACCACCCGAGGACCGGGCGCCCCGCCGGGCAGCACCCCCAGCCTCACCTCCGCGACCGCGGCCCGGCCCTTGTGGGCACGCCACGCCTGCCCGGCGCGGGTGGCGAGCTCGTCCACCACCATCTGCCCGACGTTGTGCCGGTTGCCGGCGTAGTGGGGCCCGGGGTTACCGAGCCCCACCACCAGCCAGGGTCGTTCGTCCACGTCTGACGGCTACTCGCAGTCTGTTACTCGGAGTCCTTCGCGGCGTCCTCGGCGGGCGCGGTGTCGGTCGAGCCCTCGGCAGCCTCGGCCGCCTCGGCTGCCTCTGCCTTCTCGGCGTCGGGAAGCTCGTGCTCGATGCCCGCCTCGGCCTCGGCCTCGGCCAGCTCGGCCTCCAGCGCCTCCTCGGTGATCGCCTGGGTGATGTTGACGACCAGCACGTCGGCGTCAACGGCCAGGGTCGAGCCCTCGGGCAGCGTGATCTGGCCGGCCGTGATCTGCGTGCCGGCGCGGAGGCCCTCGACCGAGACCTCGATCTGGGTCGGGATGTGGGTGGCCTCGGCCTCGAGGAGCAGGGTCTGGTTCTCGACGGTGACGAAGGTCTCCAGAGCGGCCTCGCCGACGACGTGCACCTGGACGTCGACCTGAACCTTCTCGCCCCGACGGACGAGCACGAGGTCGACGTGCTCGATCACCTGGCGGACGGGGTCGCGCTGAACGTCCTTGGCGAGAGCGAGAATCGGCTTGGCGCCGTCGATCTCGATCGAGAGCAGGGCGTTGGCGTGCTTCAGCGCCAGCATGGTGTCGTGGCCGGGCAGCGAGATGTGCTGCGGCTTCTGGCCGTGGCCGTAGACGACGGCGGGAACCATGTGGGCGCGGCGGGTGCGGCGCGCAGCACCCTTGCCGAACTCGGTGCGCGGCTGGGCGGCGAGCTTGATCTCGGACACTGTGGAACTCCAGGTGTTCGGGGGGAGCGTGCTCTCGGGTCGGTGGGTCACTCCGCGGGACGGTGCTTTCCACGGAGTCGGCCTCGACGCGGGACGCGGCACGGTGACGGCACGCGAGCAGACCCGCTACAGGCCCTGCCCACCGCGTCGATCACGGACGTCGAACCGGTGAGTACCGGGCCGTGCGACGTCCCTCGCCGAGGCAACCTGCTGAGTTTAGCCGACAGCAGGCTGCCTCCCCGAATCCGGGCTGACCTCTTACTTCTTCGAGGAGACGGTCAGCCCGCGCTGGCGCAGCACCCTCCGCTCGAGCGGTGCGAACAGCAGCAGCTCGATCCCGACGCCCACCAGGAAGATCAGGATGATCGCCGTCATGACGAGCTTCATCGAGTTCAGCTCGCGGCCGATGTTCAGTAGCTGGCCCAGCCCGATCCCCAGGGCGGGCGAGTAGGTGATCAGCTCGGCGGCCATCAGGGAGCGCCAGGCGAATGCCCAGCCCTGCTTGAGGCCCGAGATGTACCCCGGCAGCGCCGCAGGCAGCATCACGTGGCGGACCCGGCCGACGCCGCTCAGGCCCAGCACGCGCCCGACCTTGTCGAACAGGGGAGGCACCTGGTCGAAGCCCGACAGCAGTCCGTTCGCGATCGACGGCACGGCCCCGAGCAGCACGACCGCGTAGATCGCCGAGTCGGAGAGCTGGAACCAGATGATGGCCGCGGGGACCCAGGCGACCGAGGGCAGGCTCATCAGCCCGCTGACCGCCGGACCGATCGCCCTGCGCAGCCACGTGCTGCGCCACATCGCCAGGCCCAGCGCGGTGCCGACCACGAGCGACGCCGCGAAGCCGATGAAGCCGCGGGAGACGCTGGTCTCAACGGCGGTCCACGCACGCCCGTCAGTCACCAGCTCGATGAACGTCGTCGCGACGTCCATCGGGCTCGGGAGCACGAAGCTGGGTTTGAGGTCGGCCAGGTAGGCGAGCTGCCAGACAGCAATCAGCGCGGCGGTCGCCACGATCGGTGGCAGCACGGACCGGACGAAGGTCCGGCCGGCACCGCGCTCGGGTCCGCCGACCAGCGGCGGGGCATCGAGGGCATCGAGGCCCGCGGCGAGGTCACTCGTCTCAACGGCCATGGCGGCTGATCTCCTGTCGCAGCTGGGTGGTGATCTCCGCGGCGAGCGCGCTGACCCCGGGCGACTCGATCGACCTCGGCTGGTCGAGCTCGATCCGCCACTCCCGCACGATCCGGCCTGGTCGCGACCCCATCAGCACCACGCGCTGGCCGAGCCTGACGGCCTCGCGCACGTTGTGGGTGACGAACATGACGGTCAGCTTCTGCTCACGCCACACCCGCGTGAGCTCCTCGTGCAGCAGGTCGCGAGTGATGGCGTCGAGCGCCGCGAAGGGCTCGTCCATCAACAGCACCGAGCTGTCCTGGGCGAGCGAGCGCGCCAGGGCGACGCGCTGGCGCATACCGCCCGACAGCTCGTGCACGCGCTTGCCGTGCTGGCCCTGGAGGTTCACCAGGCCGAGCAGCCGCTCCGCATCCGTGCGGCGCTGCTTGCGCGGCACCCCGCGTGCCCGCAGGGCGAGCTCGATGTTGGCCCCAGCGGTCAGCCAGGGCAGCAGGGCCGGCTCCTGGAACATCAGGGCCGGCCGGCTCGCCGACACGCTGACCTCGCCGCCCGTCGGCTCCTGCAGGCCGGCGACGATCGAGAGCAGGGTCGACTTGCCGCAGCCCGAGGCGCCGAGCAGGCAGACGAACTCGCCTGGCTCGACCTCGAGGTCGATGCCGTCGAGCACCGGCGGCACGGTGGGGTCGAAGACCTGCGTCACCGACCGGACGCTGACGGCCGCTGACGTCGACGACGCGCCGTTGGACATCTCCTTGCGGGGTGCCGGTGCGTGGGCGGTCCTCGCGGCCGGCGGCCCGTATCCCGGGGAGTCGACCGAAGGCTTGGCCAGCGATACGTCAGTCATTTCCCAGTCCTCCAGCAGATACCTCGTCCAGCCCGCGGTCGGACAGGATCGCGTTCAGCAGCGTGAGGTCGTAGATCCCGTTGAGGTCGACCTCCTCCTCGGCGGTGCCGGCGGTGAAGGCGTCGGACGCCGACTTCTCCAGCGACGAGGCCACCGGGTCGTTCGTGATCTCGAGCGACTCCCAGGCACGGTCGAGCACCTCAGACGCCAGGGCCTGCGAGCTCAGCGCGACGATGCCGTCGTTCACGCCCTTCTTCGCCTCGTCCGGGTTCGCGTTGATCCACTCGACGGCCTCGACGTGGCCACGCAGCAGGGCTGCGACGGTGCCGGGGTACTCCTCCAGGAACTCGGTGCGCACCAGCAGGTGGGTGGTCACGAACTTCCCCTGCGGCCACAGGTCCTTCTCATCCACCAGCACGGTGGCGCCCGCCTCCAGCACGAGTCGGGACGCCCACGGCTCGGGCACCCAGGCGCCGTCGAGGTCACCGGCCTGGAACAGGGTGAGCGTGTCGGCGTTGCCCGTGGGGGAGATCGTGACGTCGCCGCCACCGTCGACGCTGTTCTCGAGGCCGTTCTCGGTCAGCCAGGCCCGCAGGGCCACGTCCTGCGTGTTGCCCAGCTGCGGGGTCGCCAGGGTGGTGCCCTTCAGGTCGTCGACGGAGTCGATGCCCTCACGCACCACGAGCTGCGCGCCGCCCGACGTGGCGCCCGCGACGATCCTGACCGCTTCACCGTCGCTCTGCCCGAAGGCGTTGATGGCGGGGTTCGGTCCGATGTAGGTGGCGTCGATGGCCCCTCCGAACACCGCCTCGATCGCGGCGGGGCCGGCGTTGAAGATCTGCGTCGACAGCTTGGTGTCGCCCAGCTCCTCGGTGATGAGGTCGTTGTCGACGCCGACGATGGCCGCAGCGTGGGTCACGTTCGCGAAGTAGCCGAGGCGCAGCTCGGGGGCGGTGGCCCCATCACCCGTCGCGGCATCCTCCGGGGCGGTCGCCTCTGAGACCCCACCCGAGCAGGCGGCGAGGGAGACGAGGGCGAGGCTCGCGAGCAGGCCGAGCGCCTGGTGGCGGAACCCCCGCCGGGTCGGGCGGGCAGTGAAGGAGATGCTGGGCAACGGATTTCCTATCTTCTCGATGGACACCACCGGCAATACAGTTCCGGTGCGTCCCTGCCGGACCTCTGGGGACTCGTTACGCACAATGTCGATCGATCCGGTCGGGATTGATGAATCGTCTCAGGTCGGGTACGGCGCCCACCACCGGATCGGCGAAATTCCCGTCCAGCGGACGCGGTGGTGCCCCCAGACCCGGGCAGGTCGGACACCGTTCGTGCCGCGCGTCACCCGGTCGATGGACATCCGGTGCACCCGATCGGGTGGGTCCGGTGTGATGTGCGGGTGACTCAGTCCAGCCGGGGCAGCAGGGCCGCGACGTCCTCCGGGAGCGTGCCGGCGACGACGTCGGCGACGGTCGTGCGCTCGAGGATGTGGCGCTCGGCGGCGCGCAGCGCGACCCAGACCTCGACCAGGTGCCTGGACGCACCCCGGTAGTCGAGCTGCTCAGGCCGGGTGTTGCGGACGGTCGCGAGCGGACCGTCGACCGCGCGGATGATGTCGGCGATGCTCAGCTCGTTCGCCGGCACGGCCAGCCGGTGGCCGCCGTCGGGGCCGCGTCGGGAGTCGACCAGGCCACCCCGTCGCAGGTCGCGGAGGATGCCCTCGAGGAAGCGCTGTGGAATGCCCTCCCCGGCCGATACGGCGTCGCTCGTCAAGCTCTCCGGCTCGGCCGCCGCCAAGGCGCACGCCGCACGCAGTGCGTAGTCGACCTTCGCGGTCAACCGCACGGAGGGCTCGCTCGACGGTCAGGCATTGCCCTCGAAGAGGCTGGTGACCGAGCCGTCGTCGAAGACCTCGCGGATCGCGCGTGCGATCAGCGGCGCGATCGAGAGCACGGTCAAGGTGGGGAAGTGCTGCTCCTCGGGGATCGGCAGCGTGTTGGTGACGATCACCTCGGAGATCGGGCCGTTCTTGAGCCGGTCGACCGCCGGACCCGACAGCACGGCGTGCGTCGAGGTGACGATGACGTCGCCGGCACCCTTGTCCTTCAGGGCCTCCGCGGCCTGCACGATCGTGCCGGCGGTGTCGATCATGTCGTCGACGAGCACGCAGGTGCGTCCGGCGACGTCACCGACGACCTCGTGGACCTTGCTCTGGTTCGCCACCGCCGGGTCGCGGCGCTTGTGGATGATCGCCAGCGGAGCGCCCAGACGGTCCGACCAGAGGTCGGCGACGCGTACGCGTCCCGCGTCCGGGGAGACGATGGTCAGCTTGGACCGGTCGACGCGCGTGCGGACGTAGTCGGCCAGCAGCGGCAGCGCCCACAGGTGGTCGACGGGCCCGTCGAAGAAGCCCTGGATCTGCGAGGTGTGCAGGTCGACGCTCATCAGCCGGTTGGCGCCGGCGGTCTTGTAGAGGTCTGCCACCAGCCGGGCCGAGATCGGCTCACGGCCACGGTGCTTCTTGTCCTGGCGCGCGTACGGGAAGAACGGCGCGATCATCGTGATGCGCTTGGCAGAGGCGCGCTTGAGCGCGTCGGCCATCAGCAGGTGCTCCATCAGCCACTGGTTGATCGGCGCGCAGTGGCTCTGCAGCACGAACGTGTCGCACCCGCGCACGCTCTCGCCGAAGCGCACGTAGATCTCACCGTTGGCGAAGTCGTAGGCCGAGGTCGGGACGAGCTCGACGCCTAGCTCGGCCGCCACCTCCTCGGCCAGCTCGGGGTGGGCCCGGCCGCTGATCAGCACCAGCCGCTTCTCGCTCGTCGTGGTGATGCCGGTCATGCGTTGGCCCCCGCTCCCTGGTCTGCTACCTCGGCGGTGTCCTCAGCAGCAGCCGCCTGGGCCTCGGCGGCGGCCTGGGCCGCGGCGCTGCCCGGACGGCGGCGCGCCACCCAGCCCTCGACGTTGCGCTGCCGGGCGCGGGCCACGGCCATCGCGCCGGGCGGTACGTCCTGCGTGATCACCGAGCCCGCCGCGGTGTACGCGCCGTCGCCGACGGTCACCGGCGCGATGAACATGTTGTCGGAGCCGGTGCGGCAGTGGTCGCCGATCGTCGAGTGGTGCTTGGCCACTCCGTCGTAGTTGACGAACACCGACGCGGCGCCGATGTTCGTCCCCACCCCGATCGTGGCGTCGCCCACGTAGGACAGGTGCGGAACCTTCGAACCATCGCCGATCACAGCGTTCTTCGTCTCGACGAAGCCGCCGATCTTGCCCTTGGCCCCGAGCCGTGTGCCCGGTCGCAGGTAGCTGAAGGGGCCCACGGTGGCGCCCTCGCCGATCGTCGAGCTGTCGCCATGGGTGCGGACGACGGACGCCCCGGCACCGACCTCGCAGTTCGTCAGCGTCGAGTCGGGGCCGACCGTCGCCCCCTCCCCCACCGTGGTGGCGCCCCGCAGCTGGACGCCGGGCAGGAGCGTGACGTCGCGCGCCAGAGACACGGCAGAGTCGACCCACGTGGTGGCCAGGTCGACGACCGTGACGCCATCCCGCATCCAGCCCTCGAGGATCCGCCGGTTCAGCTCGGCGCCCATCCGGGCCAGCTGCACGCGGTCGTTGACACCCTCGGTCTGCCAGACGTCGGCGATGCGGTGGGCGGCGACCGTGCCGCCGGCTGCCCGGGCGAGCGCCAGCACGTCGGTCAGGTAGACCTCGCCCTGCACGTTGTCGCTACCCACCTGCGCGAGCGTGTCGACGAGCACCTGAGCGTCGAAAGCGTAGAGACCCGAGTTGATCTCGGCGATCGTCCGCTGCGCGGAGTCGGCGTCCTTGTGCTCGACGATGCCCGCGACGTAGCCGCGCTCGTCGCGGACGATGCGCCCGTAGCCGGTCGGGTCGTCGACCTCGGCGGTGATGACGGTGACCGCGTGCCCTCCCGCCTCGTGCGCCTCGACCAGCTCGGTCAGCGTCTGCCCGGTCAGCATCGGCACGTCGCCGTAGGTGACGACCACCGTCCCCGCCAGGGGCCCGTGCTCACCTGCTGCGGTGCGTGCGGCGGCCAGGGCGTCGAGCCCGCACTGGACGGCTCGGCCCGTGCCGGGCACCTCGTCCTGGTCCGCGACGACCGCGGCGGGGTCGAGCTCGGTGGCGTGCGCCGCGACCCGGTCACGCTCGTGCCGCACCACCAGCACCAGGTGCTCGGGGTCGAGGGCCCTGACCGCGCCCACCGCGTGGGCGAGCAGGCTGCGGCCGGCGATCGGGTGCAGGACCTTCGGGGTGGACGACTTCATCCGGGTCCCCTCGCCAGCGGCGAGGACCAGTGCTGCTGCCGGACGGCTCGAGCTCACGCGGACGATCTCCTCGTCGAGAGTGCGGGGGGCCGATCGGTCGCTCATGCTACCGGCCGGTTGGGATGGCTAGTTCGGCTGGTCGGCGCCAGTCGTGGCCAGTAGTGGGGCTCCCCCGCGAGGACTCGAACCTCGATTCGCGGTTCCAAAGACCGCTGTCCTGCCGTTGGACGACGGGGGAATGGTGTTGTTGGCGTGGGCCAGTGTGCCAGCGTTGGCAACTTACGCTCTCGTAGGTTACGGTGGCGTAGCCATCTTTGTTGCCGTCCCGGAGGGACCCCTGATGACTGCACTGGACACGACCGACCTGCAGAGCAGGATGCTGCACGAGCTCGAGCCCGTCGTCGAGGAGAACCTCGAGCGGCACCTGAAGATCACCAAGGACTGGATGCCCCACGACTACGTGCCGTGGGACGAGGGCCGCAACTTCAAGTACCTCGGCGGCACCGACTGGGAGCCGGGCGACAGCAAGCTCGACCCGGTCGCGAAGACCGCGATGGTCGTCAACCTGCTGACCGAGGACAACCTGCCGAGCTACCACCGCGAGGTCGCCGAGCGCTTCGGCCGCGACGGCGCGTGGGGCACGTGGGTCGGACGGTGGACCGCCGAAGAGGGCCGGCACGCAGTGGCGATGCGCGACTACCTCGTCGTGACCCGTGGCGTGGATCCCGTCAAGCTCGAGGAGCTGCGGATGATCCACATGACCGCTGGCTACGACTCGGGCGACAAGTCGATGCTGCGCACGCTGGCGTACGTCTCGTTCCAGGAGCTCGCCACCCGCGTCAGCCACCGCAACACCGGCAAGGCCACCGGCTGCCCCGTCGCCGAGGGGATGCTGGCCCGCATCGCGCAGGACGAGAACCTGCACATGGTCTTCTACCGCAACCTGCTCGCGGCCGCCTTCGACCGGGAGCCCGACGCCACGATGGAGGCGATCCGCGACGAGGTCGTCACCTTCGAGATGCCGGGCGCGACGATGCCCGACTACGGCCGCAACGCCATGACGATTGCGAAGGCCGGCATCTACGACCTCAAGCTGCACCACGACGAGGTGCTGTCGCCCGTCCTGAAGTACTGGAAGGTGTTCGAGCGCACCGACCTCGGCGCCACCGGCGAGCAGGCGCGCGACGAGCTCGCGCTCTTCCTCGGACGGCTCGACGACCAGGCCACCAAGTTCGTCACGAAGCGCGAGGAGGCGGCAGCCCGCAAGGCCGAGCGGCTCGCCGCCCAGGGGTGACTGCAGCCGTTCAACCCGACGACGGTGTGACCAGCGCCTCGAGCCGCACCAGGCCCTCGGGCACCCGGTCCCGCGCCCGCATGACGGGCAAGGAGCGCCGCGAGCAGCTCGTGAACGTCGGGCGTAAGCTGTTCGCGCAGAAGGGTTTCGAAGGCACCAGCGTCGAGGAGATCGCAGCCCGTGCGGAAGTCTCGAAGCCCGTGGTGTACGAGCACTTCGGTGGCAAGGAAGGCCTGTACGCCGTCGTCGTCGACCGCGAGATCTCGGCACTGCTCGAGTCGATCACCGGTGCCCTGGCCCTGGACGCGCACCCGCGGATCCTGGCCGAGCGCGCGGCTCTGGGCCTGCTCGACTACATCGAGAGCTCCTCGGACGGTTTCCGCATCCTCGTCCGCGACTCGCCGGTCACCCAGGCCACCGGCAGCTACGCCAGCCTGATCTCCGACGTCGCCACCCAGGTCGAGCACATCCTCGCCGCGGCCTTCAAGCGCAGCGGGCTCGACACCAAGTTCGCGCCGATGTACTCGCAGATGCTGGTGGGCATGGTCGCGCTGACCGGCCAGTGGTGGGTCGACTCGCGCAAGCCCAAGAAGCAGGAGGTGGCCGCCCACCTGGTGAACCTGGCCTGGAACGGGCTGTCGGCCCTGGAGGCCAAGCCTCGCCTGCACGACCCTCGTCCCGACGGGAAGCGTCGCTGACCCTGTAGCTGTGCGCAGAGCCGCCTAGGCAGGATCAGTGGCCGGGCGACTCTGGCGCACGCGTCCGGACCGCGTTGCCGTGTCCGGGTCGGTCGGGGGTGGCAGCACGACACCGCTGGCCGCAAGGCCCGTCCTGACCAGGTTGACGATGTCGACCGCTCCCGAGCGCACGTCCGCAAGCGTCACCCACGCCGACGCCGAGGTGCTGCCGTCGACCTCGATGACGCGCGGCTCGTGGCGCTCGGTCACCTGGCCCCGGTACAGCAGCCGGATCGAGTGGTAGTCCTCCAGGGTGCCGTCGGGGGCGTGGCCGGTGAAGTGGATCGAGTCCACGTCCAGGAGCTCGTGCACCTCCACCACGAGACCGGTTTCCTCGTGCACCTCGCGGACGACGGTCTCACGGGGGTGCTCCCCGTGGTCGACGCCTCCCCCGGGCAGGGTCCAGCCACCGGGCCAGCTGGTGCGATGCGACAGCTGGGCGAGCAGCACGGCCTCGTCGCGCAGACACACCGCGTAGGCGCCGACCCGCTGGCGCCGCACGACCTGCTCCATGCCCTCCCGACCGGACGTCGTCACCAGCGGGAGGGTAGCCGTCGATGGACCCGGCCTTCTGCCTCGTAGGGTTGGGCCCATGTCTTGGGTCGCCACCGTCCGCCGTCGTGGGTACACAGCGGCGCTGCTGGGCTTCCGGCACCTGCCGGCGCCCGTGCGCCGGACGATGGTGCGCGCCGGGACCCCAGGCTTCACCGTCGGTGCCGTCGTGGCGATCGAGTGCGGTGACGAGATCCTCTTCCTGCGCCAGCCCCACCGCGCCGGCTGGTCGCTGCCCGGTGGCCTCCTCGGCCGGGGCGAGCGCCCCGGTGAGGCGGTGGTGCGCGAGGTCCAGGAGGAGACCGGCCTGACGATCGAGGTCGGCCTGCCGCTGACCTGCCAGGTGAACGCGCGGGTCCGCCGGGTGGACGTGATCTACCGGCTGCTGGTCGACCACAAGCCTCCCGTCCGGGTGGGCGGCGAGGCCAAGGACCACCGCTGGATGCGGCTCGACGAGCTGCCGGAGGCAGACGCCTCGACCCAGGAGATCCTCGACGTGCTCGAGCGGACCCGTGACGCCGAGCAGATGACCGGGCGGCTGGTCGAGGGCACGTGACCGCTGCCGCACGCCCCGGCCCGGAGCTGGCCGGTGTGGTGCTGGCGGCCGGGGAGGGACGTCGTCTCCGGCCGCTGACGAGCCTCCGTCCCAAGCCGCTGTGCCCGGTCGGGGGCACTGCCCTGCTGGACCGCGCCCTTCAGGCTGTGACCCCGCACTCCGGCAGCGGACCAGGGAACGTCGCGGTCAACGCGCACCACCTGGCCGCCCAGGTGGTGGCGCACGTCGGCGATCGGGCGCACGTCTCGGTAGAGGCGGCAGAGGCCTTGGGCACCGCCGGCGCACTGGGCCGCCTGGCGTCGTGGCTGGGCGGCCGATCCGTGCTGCTGGCCAACGGCGACGCGTACCTGGCCCCGCATGCCGGCCCTGTCGACGGTGTGCTCGACGCGCTCGTCGACGGGTGGGACGGGGAGCGGTGCCGCCTGCTGGTCGCCCCGGCCGGTCGTTCGGCGAGCGGGTCACCCCGGGCCCTGCGGCCAGACTTCAGCGACGCGCGCGGCGACTGGGCGTACCTGGGCGCGTCCGTGCTTCCGGGGGATGTCGTCGCAGGGCTCCCGTCGACGCCGAGCGGTCTGTACGAGGAGTTGTGGCGCGAGCTCGACGAACGAAACCTGTTGGACCTGTGGGCATTCGACGGTGTGGCGATCGACTGCGGCACGGCGCCTGCGTACCTGCGGGCCAACCTCCATGCCAGCGGCGGGGAGTCGGTGGTCGGCGCCGGCGCGGTGGTCGAGGGGCGCCTGACGCGGTCGGTCGTGTGGGACGGCGCCTGGGTCGGACCCGACGAGGACCTTGTCGAGGTGGTCCGCGCCGGCGACCGCACCCACCGCATCACCGTGGAGGCCCGCGAGCCCGGACGCTGAGTGTTGGCCGAGCCGTCACCGTCCGTCCGCGTGTCCGTCACCCACCTCGGTGCGATGCGCGGTGAGGTGAGCACATGAAGCACACGCTGAAACTGCTGGCCATCGCCGCCACGGCGCTGTCCCTTGCTGGGCCCCTGCTCGCCCAGCCGCTGGCGCAGGGCACCGGGGTCGCGCAGTCCGCTGCGCGCCAGACGGTCGGGGTGGAGGGCAAGCGGCAGGCGAAGCCCCTGGTGATCGGGCACCGGGGCGCCAGTGGCTATCGTCCGGAGCACACGCTCGCCTCCTACGAGCTGGCGGCACGGATGGGCGCCGACTACATCGAGCCCGACCTCGTGATCACCCGTGACGGCGTGCTGGTGGCCCGGCACGAGAACGAGATCTCAGGCACCACCGACGTCGCGTCCCACCCTGAGTTCGCCGACCGGCGGACCACCAAGACGATCGACGGGACGGCGCTGGCCGGCTGGTTCACGGAGGACTTCACCCTCGCCGAGCTCAGGACCCTGCGCGCCATGGAGCGGATTCCCGCTGTGCGACAAGAGAACACGCTGTTCGACCGCCGCTACCAGGTGCCCACGTTCGCCGAGGTGCTCGAGCTGCGGCGCCGGCTCGAGCGCGAGCTCGGACGGACGATCGGCGTCTACCCCGAGACCAAGCACTCGACGTACTTCTCCTCCATCGGGCTCGAGCTGGAGACCCCGCTGGTGCGCGATCTCAGGCATCACGGCCTCGACCGCCGGGGCGCACCTGTCTTCGTGCAGTCGTTCGAGCTGACCAACCTGCAGCGGCTCGACCAGCGACTCCGGGTGCCGTTGGTGTTCCTCACGTCGGCATCGGGCGCGCCCTACGACCTGGTCGCCACCGGAGACCCGCGCACCTACGCCGACCTCACCACACCGAGTGGGCTGCAGTCGATCTCACGCTTCGTGGATGGTGTCGGCCCAGCGAAGGCGCAGGTCATCCCGGCCACGACGACCGGCGAGTTGGGCACTCCGACGACCCTGGTTCGCGACGCGCACCGCGCCGGCCTCGTCGTGCATCCGTACACGTTCCGGGCCGAGAACAGCTTCCTGCCGTCGGCGCTGAGGACGGGAGCCGACGCGGCTGCGTACGGCCGGGTGGTCGACGAGATCGACGCCTACCTGTCGACGGGCATCGACGGATTCTTCACCGACCAGCCCGACATCGGCCTGGTGGCACGCGACAGCTGACCCGCCTCTCTGAGGGGCGCTGCGCTCGTATGCTGTCGAAGTGAGAGGAACCCTCCTCGGCGTCGCGACAGCAGTGCTGTTGGCTGCTTGCACGCCGTCAGGGGTTCCTGCGCAGGACGCGAATCACGGCGACCGAGCAGAACACCCCACCACACACCACACGGCGAAGGCACCTCCCAGCACGCCGTTGAGAGCCTTGGAACGGATCGTCGACCTGGCGATGCCCGCGGCTTACACCCCACGGGCACCGACGGGCCAGGGCACCGACGACTACCGCTGCTTCCTGCTCGACCCAGGCCTGACCTCGTCCGCCTTCGTGACGGGGGTCGACGTGCTGCCCGGGCGCAGCGACCTCGTGCACCACGTGATCCTCTTCCGCGTGCCGCCTGAACGGCTCGACGCGGCGGCCGCCAAGGACGCCTCGGAGCCGGGGCAGGGCTGGACCTGCTTCGGGGGCACCGGCATCGGGCAGGACGGCGGCCCCGGTGCCGAGCTGAGCAGCGCCCCGTGGCTGGGTGCGTGGGCGCCGGGCGGAGGTGAGCGCCTGCTGGCCGACGACGTGGGCATCCCGCTCGAAGCGGGCAGCCGCGTCGTCATGCAGGTGCACTACAACCTTCTGGCCGGCGACGGCGACGACGTCAGCAGCGCCCGACTTCGGATGACCGATGGCACAGCGGATCTCACGCCTCTCGAGACCGTGCTGCTTCCGGCCCCGGTCGAGCTGCCGTGCCGTGCCGAGCATGCTGACGGACCGCTCTGCGACCGAGAAGCCGCGCTGCTCGACGTCATGAGCCGCTTCGGCCAGGACGCCGGTGGCACGGCCGCCGGACTGCAGCTGCTGTGCGGCGACGGCGACTTCGTGGCGACGCCGGGCCCGGTTCAGACCTGCGACCGCCAGATCGGCGAGGCGACCACGGTGCGCGCCGTGGCCGGCCACATGCACCTGCTCGGACGGTCGATCACCATCGAGGCGAATCCCGGCACCGACCGGGCGCGGTTGCTCCTCGACGTGCCGATCTGGAACTTCGACGACCAGGGCGCGCGTGGCCTCGACGAGCCCGCGGTGCTGAACCCGGGCGACGTGCTGCGCGTCACCTGTCGTCACGACCAGGCGACACGCGACATGCTTCCCGCCTTCGACGGCCAGCCCGACCGCTACGTGGTGTGGGGCGATGGCACGACGGACGAGATGTGCCTGGGCATCGCGATGGTCACCCGTCCGTGAGTGCCGCTGAACGTCCGCTCAGTGGTTGCGCAGCGCCCTGACGAGGTCTGCCTTCTTCATCGACGAGCGGCCGTCGATGCCGACCTCGGCAGCCTTCTTGCGCAGGTCGGTCACCGTCCAGTCGTCGTAGCTGCCGCTCTTGCCGCCCTTGCGCCCGACCTTGGAACGCGAGGTGTTGTCGGCGGCGTTGGAGATGCGCGCAGCCTTCTCCTTGCTGTTGCCCTGCTTGCGCAGCTCCTCGTACATCTTGGGGTCCTTCACGCTGGGCCCAGGCGTGCGCTTCGGTGCCATCACGGCCTCCTTCGTCCGGGAAACGGTGCGGGTCCCAGGGTGCCCGAGCGTCAGGGAAGTCGCAGCGTGATGACCACCCGGCGGTTCTCGGCCTGGCCCTCCGCGGTGTCGTTCGGCGCGGCTGGGGCACTCTCGCCGTAGCCGCGGGTGCTCAGGATCGAGGCGTCGATGCCACCCGAGGTCTGCAGCCACGTGGCCACAGAGGCAGCGCGGTCCTCCGACAGCGACTGGTTGTAGGCGTCGGTGCCCTTGCTGTCGGTGTGTCCCTCGACGGTGATCTTGGAGCCCGCCGGCGCCTTGGCGATCTCGGCGGCGATGGCCTGGAGGGTGGGCATCGCGTCCGGCTTGATGTCGGACTTGTCGAACTCGAACAGCACCTCGGCCGGGGTCACGTAGGCCTGCTGGGTCTCGTCCTCGCGGACTGTCGTGTCAGTGCCCTCCAGCGTGCGCGAGGGCATGCTCGCGCTCTCCACGGACGCAGAGGCCATCGAGACGCTGGGCACGCTCGCGGACGGCACGCTCACGCTGGGAGTGCACTCCTGCGAGCCGTCGACCTCGAGGCAGATCCTCGGCCGGAAGAGGGACTCGCGGAACATCGACGCGCGGAACATCGACTCCCTGAACACCGACTCCCGGAACACCGAGGGGACGAACGTGTCGGTGCCGTCGGCCGGCTGCTCCTGGCACTGCTGCTCCACCCGCTCGCCGGCCACGCTGTCGCCTGCCGCGGCGTCCCCTTCGGCCTGCTCGCCGGCGAACAGCTCCTCGCCGTCCACCACCACCGGCGGAAGGGTGGCGCCGGGGATCCTGGCGCCCGGTAGCTCGGCATCGACGATCTCGACTGCGCCGAAGCACGCTCCGGGCGCCTCGTACCGGATGATGCAGCCGCCGTCCACGGTGATGGCCGGCAGGGCGAAACCCGGCACGCGGACTCCTGGGATCACGGCGTCACCGAGCCGCTGTTCCGGAGCGCTGAAGTCCTCGACCGAGACCGCCGGGATCTCAAGGTCGGGGAGGTCCTCGACCTCCTTGCCGTCGCCGGGCGCGCAGGCCGGGTTCTCCTCCGCCGCGATGGGTTCGGGTGGGCTCTCGGGCGGCGAGGTGACGGTGGACGTGGAGCCGGCGCTCCCCTCCAGGGCCCGGCTGTCGGAACCAGGCACCCGGTCGTCGTCGGCAGGGACCAGGCCGCAGCCGCCGGTCAGCGCCAGGCAGGCTGCGACCAGGACTGCCGCTGCGGGCGAGATGAGGCGGTGGGACGCGCGGGTGCTGGACATGGGACTACCTCCTGGGTCTCGGTCGCCCCATCAGTCGTAGCGGCCAGGCGAAAAGTTCCCGGCGGCCCCGGATCATTCGTCAACGGCCGTCAGGGTCAGGCTCGCGTCGAGCATCCTGCCGTCCTCGTCGCGGGCGACCAGCACGGCGCGTGTGGTGCCCGGGGAGGTCAGGGTCACCTCCACGGAGCGCGTGTTCGGGTAGGTGTTGCCGTCCGGCGTGATCCACACCCAGTCGGCCACTCCGTCGACCTCCACCTCGAGAGTCGCCGGCACACCGACCTCCAGCTCCTGCGGGCCGGTGAGAACCACCGTGGCGTCGCGCTGGCTCGTCTCCACCCGGACCTCGCCGTTCTCGGTCGTCGTCCGGGTCGACGAGCCGTCGTCGCCGGTCGACCGTCCGAGCGTCCAGCCTGCGAACGCTGCGAGGGCTGCCACGACGACCCCGGCCGCAAGCATTGCTACCAGCGAGGTCCACCGGCGCGGGGCCGGCCGCGCGGGCTGTTCCGCGCCCTCTGTCGGGGCCTGTGGGAGCGAGGGAGTGAAGGCTGCGGTCACCTCGCGATGCCACAGCTCGGAGGTCGCAGGTCTGTCGTCGGGGCTGCGGCTGAGCCCTCGCGAGAGCGCGGCGGTGAGAGCGGAGCGGACGGGGACGGGGAGATCTCCGGCTTCCAGCGTCTGGCGCCAGCCACCGTCGTCGCCTGGTGCCTCACCGGTCAGGAGCCAGACGACCAGGGCGCTGGCCGACCAGATGTCGGCCCGCACGTCGACCCAGCTGCCCCTCTCGCGCTGCTCGGGAGGGGTGAATCCGGCGGTGCCTCCCGAGACCGTGAGCCCGGAGGCGCGGGCCAGGTCCTTGGACAGGCCGAGATCGGCGACGCAGACACGTTCGTCCGGGCGCAGCACGCGCCCGCCCTGGGGTGGCTCGGCTGTGGCCGGCTCGTCGTGCGCTGCACCGTTGCCGACCAGGAGCAGGTTGGCGGGGGCCAGGTCACGGTGGACGACTCGTCCGCGGTGCATGGCCCCCAGGGCGTCCGCGACCGCGTCGACGACGGTGAGCACGTCCTCGGTGGTGGGACGGCGGCCCTCGCTGCGGGCCTGTCCGACACGGGAGGCGAGGTCGCCACCGTGGGCCAGCTCCAGCACGAGGAAGGGCTGTGCTCGCTCGGTCTGTCCCACGGCGTGCACGTCGAGCACATGGGGGCTGGCGACGCGGCGCAGCAGCCGGCCCTCGAGGACGAACCGTTCTCGCAAGTCAGGGTCGTGAGCATGGTTCTCGGCCAGCACCTTGACGGCAACGACCGCGTCGAGCCGCTCGTCGTGTGCCCGGTAGACGGTGGCGAACCCGCCGGTGCCGAGGAGCGCGTCGACGCGGTAGGCGCCGATGCTCTCGGGCAGCGTCGGGCCGCCGCGTGCGGCGCCTGGAGTCACGACCTCGTCCCGTGGTCGGCGGAGGACAGCATGGCCGCCGCCATGGCGCGGCCTCGGGCGATGCGCGTGCGGACGGTGTTGAGCTTGACGTCGAGGCGGTCTGCCACCTGCTCGTAGGTCAGGCCTTCGATGTCACGGAGCACAACCGCTTCGCGGTACGGGTCGGGGATCGACGCGATGGCTTGGTCCAGAACGGTTCTCGTCGCGATGACGGACGAGATGCGGGCGACGTCACCCATGTCGTCGGTGAGGGTGGCCGACCGGCGGCGGCGACGGAGTGCGTCGACGGCCTTGTTGCGGGCGATCGGGTGGAGCCACGTGGTGAAGCGGCTCTTTCCCTCGTACGAGCCGATGCTCTCGGCCACCGCGATGAGGACTTCTTGGTTCACGTCGTCGGCGTCTGGCTCGTCGAGCACGAGCGCCATGATCGTCGGGCGCGCCAGGCGGAGGGCGTCGACGGCCCACAGCACGAGTTCGAGGGCCGTGCGGTCCCCTTCGGCCGCCAGCCCCGCCAGCGGGTCGAGCAGTTCAGCCAGCCGCGCCAGGTCACCCCGGCGCTCGACCAGGTCCTCGCGCAGGGCGCCGGTCGCCTCGGCGTCCGCCAGGCTCAGCCGCCCCACCAGGCCTTCGTCCACGGCGCTCAGCGTAGGGGGCGGCCCTCCGCTGACCCGGCACACCTCCTCGGGTGCTGACACGTTGCCCTCCGGTGAACCCGTCTGCGTCGCCTTCTGGGTCAGGCAGCGTGGTGGCGTAGTGCAAGCTCGATGCGCGCCTCGATTGATGAGGCCAGGTCGATCCGCATTGCACGTTGCAGACGTGTTGCTCCTGCCGGGTTCTCGCGTGGCGCTTCTGGGTATCCGAGTGGTGGTGGTGCGGTGGAGTGGTAGGTGTGGCCGGTGGGTGTGGTGACCACGGTGGTGCCGGTGCTGGTGTCGGTCTGGTCGTCGTGGGTGCGGGTGGTGGTCCAGCCGTGGGTTTCCTTGGTCTGGTTGCAGTGTTCGCAGAGTCCTTGGCCGTTGGCCAGGGTGGTGGGGCCGCCGTGGTGGTGCGGCCGGATGTGGTCGTGGTGTCTGATCGGGGCGTCGCAGCAGGGGGTGGCGCAGGTTTGGTCGGTCAGGGTGATCAGGTCGGCTAGGCCTTTGGGGAAGAGTCGGTGTCGGGACTCGAGCGCGACCAGCCGGGTTCGGTCGGGGTTGGTGTAGAGCCGCCGGATCCAGGCTGTGCCGCGTTCGGTGGCGGCGGCGACCAGGGCCCGCGCTACTGGTGCCGGCACCGGTCCGTGCCCGGGGACGCTGCCGGGTTGGTCACCGCCGGCGAACAGGGTGGTGTCGGTGATCACCAGCTGCACCTTGACCGGGACCGGGTCGGCGTGGCTGCGGCCGGTGACCCGTTCGATCAGGGTGTCGGCCATCACCTGCCCCCGGGTCCTGGCGTCACCGGATGCGGCCGCGGTCTTGGCGGCGGCGTCCAGGGCGGCGTAGACCGCGACCCCCTCGGCGACGGGTAGGTGCCCGGTCAGCCAGGTCATGGTGTCCGGCGCCGGCCGGATCGAGACCCGCCGGTCCTTGGCCGCCTTCGACGCCCGCGCCGCCGCCGCGGCCGGGTCCAGCTCCTGCGCCACCCCACGCGCGGCCCGGGTCAGGGCCCGCTCCCCGATCCCCGGCGCGGCCAGCATCGGCCGGAGCCGGGCGTCCACCTCCCGCCGATCAGCCACAGACAGGACCGCGGTCTCACGGACCAGGCAGGTCGCGGCCCACTCCCCGATATCACCACGACTCAACGCCGCCAACGTGTGCGGCATCTCCGCCGTCAACGCCGCCGCCAACCCGAGCAGCCGGCCACCGCGAGCCGGGGACTCCCGCCGCGCCAACGCGACCTGATCACCGACCCCACGACCAAGCCGCTGCCGCCGCACCCCGGCCGCTTCCTGGCCGGCGCGTTGGGACGCCGCGAACGCCGCCGTCACCCGCGCCTGCGCCGCCGCCGCGGCCCGCTTCAACCGCTCCAGCGCCGCGATCTGATCGATCCGCTCCCCATCGTCCACCTCGTCCACCTCGATCGCGGCGACGTTCCCGAGCTGCGCCGTCAGGGACCGCAACTCGGCGGAGTCCAATGGTGCAACAGTTTTCGCATCCTGCTCGAACATGTGTACGACACTATCAGTCCGTCCCGACAACCGGGGAAGTTCTCCACAGCGGGCCGGCTGGCGAGGGACGGCAGGTGCGAGACGACCGGTGACCGGCCCGCGTGCGGCCGCTCCGAGCCGGACCAGCGCACAGCGTCGCCAACGCCGACGCACATCACCAGGACCCACCGACGCACCGACCAACTACCCACCCTGGACTCGTCCAGCCCACACAAACATCGCCCGACTGTGTGGGCTGCACGAGCCAGCCACAGGGACGACGTGGGCAGCAAGAGCAAGGGGACGTACGCCGGTCGCCAGTGATCTGTGCATCTTGGTAGCCGCGACCAGCCGGACCTGGACACTGCACCGCCCGCGTCGGCACGCCCCACCGCGGACCCACCGACGCACCGACCAACTGCCCAAGGTGTGACTCGTCCAGCCCACACAACCATCGCCTGACTCTGTGGGCTGCACGAGCCAGCCACAGAGACGATGTCGGTGGGAGGAGCAAGGGGGGTGACGACCAGTCCTCAGCCGGAGTTCGTGGTCTTGATGAGCGGCGCGTCGCGCGAGAGCTCCCGGAACCCCACGCTGTAGTACAGCCCACGCGCGTTGGGATGCCCAGGCGCACCCAGGCAGACGACCGTCATGTGGGTGGCCCCGGCTGCGCGCGCCAGCTGCATCCCGTGCAGGAGCATCGCCCGTCCCAGCCCCAGACGCCGGTAGTCCGGATGCGTCCCGACCGGCTCGAACTGGGCGGTCTTGTTCGCTTCGTCGAGCCACATGATCGTCGAGGACGCCATCGTCCCGTCGGGCGCCTCCACCAGGACGTGCAGGTCGCCGCGATACCCCGCCGCCTGCCGGACACCCTCGTAGCCCTCCGCCGTGTACGTCGACGGAGCCCAGGCGTCCAGATGGGCCTGGACCGCGGCCTCCGGCCCGGCCTCGTCGGCGGTGCGGAACCGGAACCCGTCCGGCAGAAGCGGCTGTTCCACGTCGAGGAGGTCCCGCTCGTTGAGCTGGGTCCATGACCCGGTGTCGCCCAGCGAGGCCGGGTCGGTGTCGTAGCCGTGAGCCGCCCACCGCTTCAGGGCGAACTCGTCGGCGCCGCTTGGCGTCACGGCGCGCTCGGCGTCCCCCGCCGTGACGTCGTACCAGTCGATCATCTCGTCCAGCAGCCCAGCGTGGTCGGGATGGACCTGATACGTCAGCAGGGCGCCCGTGACGTCCTTCACCGACCCGTCGCTCCGCCTCACCTGGTGCGGAAGAAAGGTCCAGCCCCACGCCACCAGATCCCCGCCGGAGGACCACAGCCGACGCAGCCAGCCTGAGCCGTGGCTGGCGTGCCCCTTGCCCCAGATCCAGGCCAGCTCACCGAACGACGCGTCGCTGTTCACCAGGTCCGGGCGGACGGCGGTGACCCGCTGCGCCAGGCCCTGCATGAGCTCCACGTCCGCCGCGGTCACGAGCTCTTTGTTGGTCATGGTGCGCAACTGTGTCGGGACTCGGCACAGCCGTCGAACCGATTCCCGGGGTTCGCCGTCAGAGGGTGGGCCGCCTCCGCGTGGCGACCACCACCGCACCGGCACCAGCCATCAGCAGGATGCCCGCGAGCGCAACCTGAGCCGTGACGGGAGCGCCCGTGGCCGCCAGCGCAGCGCGAGCCGCGCGGGCAGTCCAGTTCACGACCGCACGAGGCGAGACCACCGTCAGCTCCACGCCGTTGGAAGCCACTGCGCCGCCGTCGTTCTCGACGAAGGCACGCACCCAGAGACCGTCCTGCGTCGACCTGACGTTGTCGAGGGTCAGGGTGGTGCCCGTCTCACCCGCGAGGACGGACCAGACGGCGCTCGTCGCTGGACATCTGCCACTGGATCGCCGGGGCGGGGTCGCCCGACGCCGCGACGGTGAAGCTTGCGTCGTCGCCGGCATCGACGGTCACAGCCACTGGCGCCGTGACGATCACGGTACCGAGGCCTCGACCAACAGGTGCGCGGTCGTGCTCGCGACGGTGCCGCCGCCGTTCGTCGCCAGGGCGCGCGCATGGAAGCCGTTGTCGCCCGTCGTGACGCCCGCCAGCACGAGCTCGGCGTCGGTGGCGTCGTCGACGTCGGTCCAGGTGACCTCGTCCACCGATGTCTGCCACTGGATCGTCGGGGTCGGCTCTCCCTCGACGGTGACGCTGAACGTGGCGTCCTTGCCCGAGGTGACGGTCACGTCGTGGGGTCCGGTGAGGGACGGAGCAAGAGCCCGACGCTGAGAAGGGCCGGCTCGCTCTCCGTCGTGCCGCCGGCGTTGGTGACCACGGCCCGAGCGAGCAGACCGTCGTCCGCAGTGGTGACGCCCTCGAGCAGCAGGTCGGTGCCGGTAGCGCCGACGACGTCGGTCCAGACGACGTCGTCCGTCGACGACTGCCACTGGACGGTGGGTGTGGGGTCACCGGTGACGGGTGACGGTGAACGTGGCGTCGTCGCCCGAGGTGACCGTCACGTCGGCCGGGCCAGTAACGCCCGCGGCGAGCGGCTCGACGGTCAGCTCGGCGGAGTCGGTCGGCTGGGTGCCCTCGGCGTTCGTGTACTGCGCTCGGACGAGGAGGCCGTCGTCGGCGTAGGCGACGTCCGGCAGGGTCAGGGTGTTGCTGGTGGCGCCGCCGACGGGCGACCAGGTCGTTCCGTCGGTCGAGCTCTCCCAGAGTGACCCCTACTCCCACTCGATGGTGCCGGGTGGCTTACTCGTGACGTCGAGCACCACACGGTTGACGCCCTCGACCTCGTTGGTGATGCGTGTGGACACACGCGCCAGCAGGTCGTGCGGCAGGCGTGACCAGTCGGCAGTCATCGCGTCGTCGGAGGACACCGGGCGCAGCACCACCGGGTGGCCGTACGTCCGTCCGTCACCTTGAACCCCGACCGACCGAATGTCAGCCAGGAGCACGACCGGGCACTGCCAGATGGAGCGGTCGAGCCCTGCCTCGGTGAGCTCCTCCCGGACGATCGCGTCGGCGGTGCGCAGCGTCTCCAGCCGCTCCGCCGTCACCTCGCCGATGATGCGGATGCCCAGCCCCGGGCCGGGGAACGGCTGTCGCCACACGATCGCGTCGGGCAGGCCCAGCTCGGCGCCGACCGCGCGGACCTCGTCCTTGAACAGCGTGCGCAGCGGCTCGACCAGCTCGAACTGCAGGTCGTCGGGCAGGCCGCCCACGTTGTGGTGGCTCTTGATCGTGGCCGCGCCCTCGCCGCCGCCCGACTCGACCACGTCGGGGTACAGCGTGCCCTGGACGAGGAACCGCACCTCGCCGCCGTGGCCGGGGTCGGTCTCCGCCTCGACGTGGCCCCTGGCCACCAGGTCGCGGGCCGCGCCCTCGAACGAGCGGATGAACTCGCGGCCGATGATCTTGCGCTTGGTCTCCGGGTCGGTGACGCCCGCTAGCGCGGTGAGGAACTGCTGCTCGGCGTCGACCACGACGAGGTCGACTCCGGTGGCCTCGACGTAGTCGCGCTCCACCTGCTCGGCCTCGCCCCCTCGCAGCAGGCCGTGGTCGACGAAGACGCACGTGAGCTGGTCGCCGACCGCCTCGTGCACGAGCGCCGCCGCAACGGCCGAGTCGACGCCGCCCGAGAGGCCGCAGATCACCCGGTCCTTGCCAACCTGGTCGCGGATGCGCTGCACCTGCTCGGCGATGACGTTGCCGGTCGTCCAGTCGCGACCGAGGCCTGCGCCGTGGCGCAGGAAGTTGTCCAGGACCTGCTGGCCGAACGTCGAGTGCTTGACCTCGGGGTGCCACTGCACGCCGTAGAGCCGGCGCCGCTCGCTCTCGAAGGCCGCGACCGGAGAGCCCGGCGACGACGCAGTGACCGTGAAGCCCTCGGGCGCGGCCTGCACGGCGTCGCCGTGGCTCATCCACACGCTCTGCGTGTCGGGCTGCCCTCGCAGCAGCACGCTCTCGCCGAGCTCGAGCGCGACCTGCGTGCCGCCGTACTCGCGCAAGCCGGTTCGGGCGACACCACCACCCAGGGCCAGCGCCATCGCCTGGAAGCCGTAGCAGATGCCCAGCACCGGAACTCCAGCCTCGAACAGCGCCGGGTCGACCGCGGGCGCGCCGTCGGCATAGACGGACGACGGACCGCCCGAGAGGATCACCGCCGCCGGCTTGCGGGCCAGCAGCTCGCTGACGGGCAGGGTGCAGGGCACGATCTCGGAGTAGGCGTCAGCCTCACGCACCCGGCGAGCGATGAGCTGCGCGTACTGGGCACCGAAGTCGATGACCAGCACCGGCCGGTGGTCGGTCACGCCGGCCTCCGCGGTCGCGGGTGGTGCTGCCGGTGCGACGCGGGCGTCGAGCGCATCACTCATGCCCGAGAGGTTAGTGGGGAGCCGCGACCTCACCGCGCGTGCCTTCGCCCCGCTCGGCCATCAGCTCCCTGACGTCCGTCGTCGTGCGCCGCTCGGCCCAGAACGAGAGCAGCGGCACCACGCCGGCCAGCACCAGCGCCAGCAGTCGTCCGAACCGCCAGCGCAGGCTCGACCAGAGGTCGACGACGGTGACCAGGTAGAGCACGTAGATCCAGCCGTGCACCACGGCGACCCAGTCGCCGATGACCGCCTCTCGCCCGTTCACCTGCACCACGTACTTGAGCACCATCTCGAGGCACAGCAGGAGCAGGAAACCGCCGGTCACGTACGCCATCACCCGGTACCTGCCGAGTGCTGGGCCCAGCCGGCGCGGGGTCGGCGTCCGTGCGGTGGTGGTCTCGTTCACGGGGTGGCGCTCCGGGTGATCTCGGGGACGGTGGACGCGTGCTGGCGGTCGAGGTGGTCGTCGCGGACCACTCTCCACCAGAGGAAGACGGCGAAGGCGGCGAAGACCCACCACTGCATCGCGTACGACAGGTTCTGCAGCGCAAGGCCGGCGCCACCCTCGGTCTCCGGAACAGGGACGGCGGTCAGCCCGGCGACGGGCTCAGCCGCGAGCAGGTACGCCGCATAGACCGGCGCGCCCCAGTCGTTGACGAGGTCGGCGGAGCTGAGCGCGGCGAGAGGCTCCCCGTCGGCGGGCAGGCCCACCGGCGCCTCCGAGATCTGCAGCCTCCCAGTGAAGGTCGTGCCGCCGGTCGGTAGGTCGGACGACGGAGGCACTTCTTCGTCAGCAGCGAGCCAGCCCAGCACGACGGGCAGGCGCGCGCGGTCGACAACCAGGGGCGCGACGAGCCATCGGCCGGACCGCCCATCCAGATCGCGGTCGGCGACCAGGACGGCACGGTCGGGCTCCAGCTCACCTGTGACTTCGACGGTCGCGAGGGCCGCCTCGCTGGTCAGGGCCTCTTGCGGGCTGAGCAGGTCGTCAAGGGGCACGGGCGAGCCGTCGGTCGCCTCGGCGGCGCCGGACCCCGACTCCGAGCGCGCGCGGTCGAGCTGCCAGCTGCCGAGCCACGCGAAGACCGACGCGAGCGCAAGGGCCAGCGCGAGCAGCGCGAGCCAGCGCGGTCTCAGAGCGTTGCGCAGCACTCTGTCACGGTAGACCGCGGCCACATGCGCACAGCGGGAGGACTCGTCGGCCTTGCGCGCGCCGACTTGGCGCATCCAGCCAGCGAGTCCTCCCCGTGTGCACAGCCGTAAAGCGTTACGGCTCAGGGACCTACCCGGCGTACCGTCAGTTGTCGTGCCCCGAAAGCCCTTGGCGTTCGACCTGCGCGTCCCCTGGACCCCGCGCGGTGACCTCGTCGTACCCGCGTTCAGCGGTCCCTGGTGGTACATGGGCTGGCTGGCTCGGCGGCAGTGGCGAACCATGCTCGGCGGGGCCGCCTTCGGTGTGGTGTGGATGCTCTGCCAGGCGCTGATGCCCTACGCGCTCGGACGGGCGATCGATGCCGGCATCGCCGACCAGGGCGTGGCCGGCCAGCAGGTCGACGCGACGCTGCCAACCCTGTGGCCGTGGGTTCTGGTCTTGCTGGGACTCGCTGCGACACAAGGTATCTCCGGAACTCTGCGGCACCGGCAGGCCGTCTGGAACTGGGTGCAGGCGGCTCTCGGCTCGTCGCGCGTCGTCGGTCACCACGTGTCCCGCACCGGGGTGGCGATGCCCCGCAAGCTGGCGACCGGCGAGGTCGTCTCGACGGTGGCGTCCGACGCGATCCGGCTCGGCGACGTGTACGACGTGACCGCGCGCTTCACCGGGTCGGTCGTCGCGTACGCGGTGGTCACCGTGCTGCTGTTGCGCAGCTCGCTGACGCTCGGCCTGGTGGTGGCCGTGGGCGTGCCCGTCCTGGTGTCGCTGCTGGCGTTCGTCATCCGACCGCTGCAGAAGGCTCAGGCAGCACAGCGCGAGGCCGCCGGAGCCCTCACGACGCTGGGCGCCGACACCGTCGCCGGGCTGCGGGTGCTGCGCGGCGTCGGGGGTGAGCAGGTGTTCATGCGGCGCTACGCCAGCCGGTCGCAGCAGGTGCGTGAGGCCGGCATCAGGGTGGCCGGAGTGCAGGCGGGCCTCGATGCGCTGCAGGTGCTGCTCCCCGGCGGGTTCATCGTCCTCGTGACGTGGCTGGGTGCCCGGGCGGCGGTCGGCGGCAACATCAGCGCCGGCGAGCTCGTCGCCTTCTACGGGTACGCCGCGTTCCTCGTCCAGCCGGTCCGCACGGCCACCGAGATGCTGCAGAAGGTCACCCGCGGGCACGTCGCCTCAAGTCGGGTCCTTGCGGTGCTCGCGGTCGAGCCCGCGGTGAGCGACCCGGCCGACCCCGCTCGCTCGCCCGGACCCCACCCGGCGCTCGACGACCCGGCGACCGGAGTCAGGATCGAGCCGGGCAGGCTCAGCGTGCTGGTGAGCGCACGTCCCGCCGACACTGCCGCGTTGGCCGAGCGCCTGACGCGTCTGACCGACCGCCCGAACGGTGAGAAGCGGCTGCCCTCAGCGCGTCTCGGCGGCGTTCCCGTCGACCGGCTGCGTGCGGACGAGGTGCGCCGGCGCGTGGTGCTGGCCGACTCGGACCCACGTCTGTTCACGGGCTGGGTGCGCAGCCAGCTCGACCCGTCCGGCCGCCACGACGACGCCACTCTCCTCGACGCGCTGCACACCGCCGCCGCGCACGACGTGCTTGACGGTCTGCCCAAGGGACTCGACGACGAGGTCAACGAGCGGGGACGGTCGCTGTCAGGCGGTCAGCGCCAACGACTTTCGCTGGCCCGAGCCCTGCTGACCGATGCCGAGACCCTCGTGCTGGTCGAGCCGACGAGCGCGGTCGACGCGCACACCGAGGCTGTGATCGCCGACCGGCTGAACGCTGCCCGCGCGGGCCGCACGACCGTCGTCGTGAGTGCCAGCCCGCTGCTGCTCGACCGAGCCGACACCGTCGTGTTCCTCGGTCCCGACGGCGCCGAGCCCACGTACGGCACGCACCACGAGCTGCTGCGGCGCGACGACGCCGTCGGAGCCGCCTACCGCCACACCGTGACCCGAGGGGAGGAGGACGCATGACCGTCCAGGACATCGCGAGCACGCCCGGACACCGGCTGCCGATCGCCGGCGGCCCGGCCGTCCGCGCGCACGCCATGCTGCTGCTGAACCGCCACCGCACCGCCCTGACGGGCACCGTCGTGCTGTTCGCCCTCTCCTCTCTGGCCAGCCTCGGTGGGCCGTTCCTGATCGGCCGCCTCGTCGACGAGATCGGCTCGGGCACCAGCCTGGGCACGGTGGACCTGATCGTGCTGGCGCTGGCCGCGTTCCTGCTCACCGAGACCGTCTTCACGTGGCTCGCCAAGCGGTCGGCGATGGTGCTCGGCGAGCGCGTGTTCGCGGAGCTGCGCGAGAGCTTCATGACCGGCGTGATGGCGCTGCCGCTCTCCACGGTGGAGCGCGCGGGCACGGGAGACCTGGTGGCCCGCACGACGAACGACGTCGAGGCGATCTCGTGGTCGGTCAGGTTCGCCGTCCCCAGGATGCTGGTCGCCGCGGTCGCGACCGTGCTGACGATCGGAGGCGCGTTCTTCGCCGGCGGCCTGGTCGCGCTGGCGATGCTGGCCGGCATCCCGCTGCTCTGGGTGTCGACCCGCTGGTATCTGCGCAAGGCAGGTCCCGGCTACCAGCGTGAGATGGCTGCGTACGCCCGCCTCAACGGCGCCATCACCGAGACGGTCGACGGGGGACGGACGATCGACGCCCTCTCGCTGGGGCGGCACCGCCGCACCGTGATCGACGACGTGCTGCGCTACTGCCTGGTGGCCGAGCGGTACACGCTCTCGATCCGCACGCGCTGGTACCCGGTGATCGAGCTCGCCTACCAGCTGCCCGCTGTGGTCGCCGTCGCCTGGGGCGGCTGGCTGGTGGCGAACGGGCCGTCGATCGGGGTCGACGTGACCATCGGTCAGGTGACCGCGGTGGCGCTGTACGGGGTGCGCCTCGTGGAGCCGATGATCGAGCTGATCGAGTGGCTCGACGAGCTGCAGATCGGTGCTGTCGCGCTGTCACGGATGATCGGCATCGACGAGGTGCCGCCGGACCGCACCGAGCACGGTGACCTGCCGCGCGACAGCCGGCTCTCGGCGCAGGGAGTGAAATACGCCTACCGGGCCGGTCAGGACGTGCTGCACGGTGTCGACCTGGACCTTCGTCCCGGAGAGCGCCTGGCCGTGGTCGGCCCGTCCGGCGCGGGCAAGTCGACCCTCGGCAAGCTGCTGGCGGGCATCCACCCGCCGACCGAGGGTCAGGTCACGGTGGGCGGCGTGCCGATCGTCGGCCTCGCCCTGGATCGGCTGCACCGCGAGGTGGCACTCGTCACCCAGGAGCACCACGTGTTCGTCGGCACGGTCGCCGAGAACCTCGAGCTGGCAGCGCCGGAGGCCGACGAGGACACGATGCTGCGCGCCCTCGACGCGGTCGACGCCCTCGACTGGGTCAAGACCCTGCCGGAAGGGCTGGCGACCGTTGTCGGCTCCGGTGGCCACCTGCTCACACCGGCGCAGGCCCAGCAGTTGGCCTTGGCCAGACTGGTGCTGACCGACCCCCACACCCTGGTGCTCGACGAGGCCACGTCACTGCTCGACCCCCGGGCTGCCCGCCACCTCGAGCGGTCGCTCTCGGCGGTGCTCGAGGGCCGCACCGTGGTCGCCATCGCGCACCGGCTGCAGACGGCGCACGACGCCGACCGCGTCGCGGTGGTGGAGGACGGACGGATCACCGAGATCGGTTCGCACGCCGAGCTCGTCGCGGCCGACGGGTCCTACGCCGCGCTGTGGCGCTCGTGGAGCGACGACCCCGATGCGCCTGACCCCCGTGCCAGCACGGCAGGGCGCATCCCGGCTCCTCGTTCATGACCGAGTCATGACCGAGTCATGACCGAGCATGAACGAGGCATGAACGAGGCCTGACAGCTCGAACCTCCTGGAAATTCTTGGTCACCAGTCCGTGACCCGCCGCCAAGTCGGCCGTTGAGAAGAGTGCTGACCCGCGGAGCCGGGCCGTCCACCCCCGGTGCCTGGCTCCGCGGGCCGGTTGCCCTGGGGCAGCAGCACTGCTCGCTGCGACGACTGGAGGACGCATGCCGATGCGCACGGACCCGACGACCTTCCCGCGGCTGGGCCGCCGTGGTGGCACCGCTGCCCTGGCGGCCGGCGCCCTCGCCGCTGCCGCCCTCACGGGCGCCGCACTCGCCCCCAGCGCCGGTGCTGCGCGCACGACCGGGCTGGCACCCGTCCAGTCGTTGCTCGCCGGTGAGCTGGCCGGTCTGCCCAAGCTCGGCCAGACCGAGGTGATGGTGCACGGCACGTCGATCACGGCGGCCAGGACCGCGGTGAGCCGCAGCGGCCTCGACCTGGTGACGACCTTCGACAAGATCGGTGTCGCGGTCGCCACCGGCACGAAGTCCGAGATCGCCGCCGCGAGAACGCAGCCGGGGGTCACGTACCTCGAAGGCAACACCCCGATCGAGTTCACGCTCGCCACGTCGAACGTCGCGACTCGTGGTGCCGAAGCGGTCAGCACCCTCAACGGACCCGATGGCTCCGACCTCGATGGCAGCGGCGTCTCCGTCGCCGTGATCGACTCCGGCATCGACCCGACCCACCCGTTCTTCAAGGAGGCCGACGGCTCGTCGGCAGTGGTGGCCAACCTCAAGTCGCTGTGCCTGGACGAGTCCACGACCGGCACCGACTGCGTGGTGAGACTGCCGAACAACGTCGACACCGACACGCTGTCCGTCGGCGGGCACGGCACCCACGTCTCCGGCATCGTCGCTGGTCGCCCGACGGCGATCTCGGACGGGACGACCGTGCAGGGCGCAGCTCCCGGCGCGAAGCTGGTCTCCATCTCGACCGGAGCCGTGCTGTTCATCATCGGCGCCGACGCGGCGCTGAACTGGGTGCTCGAGAACCACGAGGCCCCTTGCGGCGCAGGCGTTCCCGCGTCCACCTGCCCGCCGATCAGGGTCACCAACAACTCGTACGGCCCCACCGGGGGCGGCGCGTTCGACCCGAACTCGGCGACCGTGAAGCTGCAGCGCGCGCTGGCAGCGGAGGGTGTGCTGACGGTCTGGGCTGCCGGCAACGACGGCGGTGACGGGTCGGCGAGCCTGACGAACCCGCCCGGGCAGGACCCGACCGGCGGCGTGCTGTCGGTGGCCTCGTACTTCGACCAGGGCACCGGCACCCGCGCGGGCACTGTCAGCGACTTCTCGTCGCGAGGCCTGCAGACCGATCCGAGCACCTGGCCGGACCTGTCGGCTCCCGGTGAGGCCATCACGTCCTCGTGCCGCCTGTACCTGGTGATCTGCGCGACGGGCCTGCAGCCGGTCAACGGCCCGGGCCTGCTCGACATCGGCACGTTCAACACGATCAGCGGCACCTCGATGGCTGCCCCTCACATCGCGGGCATCGTGGCGCAGCTGGCAGAGGCCGACCCGAACGCTTCACCCGGCGAGATCGAGGCCGCACTGAAGAGCACCACGCACAAGTACACGAACGGCGCGCCCTACGCGGGGAACGGATCGTCCTATGACAAGGGGACCGGCCTGGTCGACGTGGTGGGGGCCGCCACCGCGGTCCGGGCCGGGTAGGAGGGCGACGGGGAGACGCGTCGGGGTCGTCGCGGCCGGCGGGGGTCGGCCACGACGAGCAACAGACCCCGGGGAGGGGAGACCGAGGGGGTCATGGCAGAGATGCTGTGGCCCCCTCGCTCCGTCCGCGAACGAGCGGGGTCGCTCAAGCGGACGCCGTCCGGCCCCGATGAACAGGTATGCCCCCCACCAGGCTGCGACCGGCCATGGACGTGGCGATGACGGTCTCGCGCTGCGCCGCCGCCGCGTACCTGGCGGCTGCCACCGGGCTGCTGACGTGGTCGGTGGTCCCGGTGCTCGCCGGCTGGACGCCCACCGTGATCCTTTCGGGTTCGATGGAGCCGTCCCTGCGAGCGGGAGACGTGGTCCTGTTCGACCAGAACGGTGCCGATGCCGTCACGCCGGGCCGGATCGTGCTCGCGGACGATCCTGATCGCCCGGGAACCCTCCTGTCCCACCGCGTCCGCGCCGTCAACGCCGACAACACCCTGACGACGAAGGGCGACGCCAACGCGAGCGACGACGTCGCCCCGGTACCCGCGTCATCGGTGCACGGACAGGCCAGGCTGCTCGTCCCCCTCGTCGGCCGGGTCGTGCTGTGGGACGACGAGCACCGGACCGGTGCTCTGAGCCTGCTCGCGCTGACCCTGGGTGCGACCGTGCTGGTGTTCACACCGTCCGCGCGCGACCGTCGAACCGGCTAGGAACCCAACACGCTGGCTTCGAGCGTGGCGACCACACGGTCGCGGCCCTGGCGCTTGGCCGTGTAGAGGGCCCTGTCGGCGGCGACGATGAGCGCGTCGGGGGTGGTCGCGTCACTCGGCAGGGACGCGACCCCGACGCTGACCGTCACCGGCACGGAGCCCTCGAGTTCCGCGATCGCCGCTCGCAGCCTCTCGGCGATCACGACGGCTCCCTTGGTCGCCACGCCGGGGAGCACGACGACGAACTCCTCACCGCCGTAGCGCGCCGCCAGGTCGCCCGGGCGGCAAGCAGTCTTCAGCGCAAGGCCGACCGCCCTGAGCACGTCGTCGCCCACCTGGTGGCCGTGCACGTCGTTCAGTGCCTTGAAGTAGTCCAGGTCCAGCAGCAGCAGGCTCAGCGGCATGTCCTCACGGGTCGCCGCGAGCACCTCGCGTGCCAGCACCTCGTCGAAGGACCGGCGGTTCGCGACGCCGGTCAGGCCGTCGGTCAGCGCTGCGACGCTGAGGCGCGCCAGCACGGTGGTACGGGCCTCGGCCTGCGCCGCGTGCGACACCGCCTGCTCGGCGGTCGTCACCATCCTGAGCTCGACGCGGCTCCCCCGGCGTGCAGGGTGCTCGAAGACGAGGTACCCGGCCGGCTCGCCGCCGCGGTCGAACGGGACGACGACGACGCGGCGACTCTCGGGCATGGCTTCGGTCAGCCAGTGGTCCGTCTCAGGGTCGAGGTGGGTGACCAGTCGCCGTCCGAGCGTCCGTGACTGGTTCAGGGCCGACGACGTCGTGGGGTCCGCCAGTGGACCGACGGGCATCAGTCCGTGACCGGCCACGCAGTCGAGCCCCTGTGGCGTCATGTGGGCGACCATCACCCGTCCCGCGCCCAGCTCGTCACGGACGAAGGTGACGAGCTCGTGGGCCACGGAGATCGGCGTCTCGACACCCTGGAGCACGCCGGCAAGTCTCTGCAGCGCCTCCGCGTCGTACCGGCGACGGCGCAGCTCACGCTCGTTGACCGCCGCGAACGTGGTGGTCGTGATCGTGGCCAGCCAGACGACTCCCAGGTAGGTCATCAGGGAACGGTTGCTGTGGGACCCGGCCGCAGGCACACCCAGCATCTCCAGCAGCCCGGTCTCCTGCGCGCGGGACAGCACCAGGGCCAGCAGGGAGTGCCAGAAGGCGATCTTCAGCCCGGTCCTGAACGAGGCCAGCAGCGAGACCGCCACCACGTGCACCGCGACGAGATACGCCAGGGGCTCCCCGACGCCGCCCGCGAAGTGGATGTTCCCGGCCAGGTACACGCCGTCGACCAGCAGGCACATGCCGAACGACCAGACTCCGAGCCTGCGACTGCCCCGCAGCACGAGGGAGCTGATCGCCGAGGTCAGCACCAGGTAGGCGACCCCCACCAGGAGCAGACCGAGGTCGAACCGCGAGTCACGTGCCTGCGTGGTCAGCACCAGAGTGGCCATGGTGATGACGAGCCGGAACACCTGCATGGAGAGGACCCGCTCGGTGAGCGGGACGATCTCGGCGCGCTCCGGTGATGTGCGCGACATCAGGACTCCTCGGGACGGTGCGGGTGAGTGAATCTCAGCTGCGCGGCGCGGCGGACGGAGGCCAGCGCCAGCTTGGGGTCGCCCTTGTCGAGACGGTGCTGGATCGCCAGGAAGGCGATGATCATCAGCAGCCACCAGAGCGCGTACCCCAGCGACTCCGCGATCCGGATGGACGTCTCCAGGATCGCGTCCACGATGGAACGCTCCAGGACGACATCCGCCGCAGCCTCGGTGCCAGGCCCGGCCGGGCCGCTGGGAACGAGGGGGACGACCGCTTCCTCCGTCTGGCTCGCCGTCGCCGCCGGCTCGCTGGCTGACGGGGTTGCCGTAGCGGTGGTGGTCGGGTCGGTCGTCGGCGTCGGGTCCGTCGTCGGGTGACGTCGGGTCCGACGTCGGAGTCACTGGCGGGTCGACCGGCGGGTCGACCGGCGGGTCGACGGGCGGGACGTCGGGTGCGCTGAGCACCCAGACCAGGTTGCCCTGGGCACCGGCGTCGGCGCCGGTGTCGTCGACCGAGGCGGTCAGCCGGAACGTCCGCACCTCGTCGGACGAGGGCTGCCAACCTGTGTCGACCCCTCCGGCGGCGGAGAGGTCGGCGATCGGGCCGTCGAAGACATCGGCACCGACGAAGCCTGAGCAGTCACCGAAGTCGCCCCCCGAGCCGACCTCGACGCGAAGGCGTAGGTGGTCGACGAGGTTGCCGGTCAGGTCGGTGGCGCGCACCGCCACCGTCGAGTCCGACGGTGGTGCCGTAGTCCCGACGGCAAGGCATGAGGTCTGGGGACGTCCGGGCACGAGGGGCTGCGCGCCGTCGAAGAGAGCGGCCCCGTCGTCGTCGTCGAACAGGGACGCGGTAGCCGTCGCCGTGACGGCCGCGGCGGCCTCCACGCGAAGGAGTGCGAGCTGGAGGCAGGCGAGCAGCACCGTGAGCACCGCGGCAGCACGAATCGCCGCGGTGGTGCTGAACCCCAGTCGCTGCACGTCCACTCCTCTGGCGATGTCGTACTGGCTTCTTCGGCTGGCAAAGGGCCGCGCTGAACACCGGGGACCCTGCAGAACCGCTCAAGGTCGGGCCGAGTTGGCTCGATAGAGAGGGGTAGCACCGCGCACCGACGGTGGCTGCGCCGCCTTGGCCTCTGGAGCAGACATGACCGACACCCGCAACCGGCGTCACCCCGCGACCTACATCGCGGTGGCGACAGCGGCTGGCCTTGTCGTCAGCGGTGCGTTGATCTGGCAGGGGTCGCAGGCAGCGTTCACCGCCCAGACCGACAACGGCGTGAACAACTGGGACTCGGGCAAGGTCGTCCTGTCGGACGACGACGGTGGCGTGGCCCTGTTCAACGTGTCGGGCATGGCCCCGGGCGACACCGGGTTCAAGTGCATCAACGTCGAGTACGACGGTGACGTGGCTGCCGACGTCGAGCTGTACGTCAGCGCCTCTGGCGGCACGCTCGCGCCCTACGTGGACCTCACCGTCGAGGCCGGGACCGGCGCCACCAACGCGGCCTGCGCCGGATTCGCATCACTGGCAGTGCCCAGCACCTTCAGCGGCACGCTGGCATCGTTCACCACGACCCACGGCACGTACGCGACCGGCTTCGGCACCTGGGCGCCGACGGTGCCCGACAGCGTGCGCAGCTACCGGTTCACGTACACGCTCCAGGACGATGACGCCGCCCAGGACAAGTCGGCCAACGCGACGCTCCTGTGGGAGGCTCGCAGCTCCTAAGCTGCGACACACCGGCTTTCGGACGGTCCCGACGCATCGCGTCGGGGCCGTCTGTTCATCTCAGCCTCATGTCAGCTTCATGACAGCACAAGTCAACCAAGGCCGCGGTACTGGTACGGGTTCCCGCCGAGCGCACCCAGCAGGTACCACGAGGTGGCTCCGACGTGCTGCGCCTGGAAGTGCCGAACCCGAAACCGGTGTCCAGCAGGCTCGACGCCGCCACCACTCCCCCGAGCTCGGGCAGGGCGTTCCCGCCGACGTGCTGGCCCCGGCCGAGCGTCGCCTGCACGGAGCGGACCTGCACCAGCTGACGGTCGACGAGGCGGCGGTCGCCGCGCGAGCAGCGGTCCGCCCACGCAGACCAGCTGTCCGGTGCCCTCCAGCCAGACGCCGTCCGAATGCACCTGGATGCCGTTGTACTGGGCGGTCGAGACCACAGGAGGTTCCGTGCTCACCAGGCAAGCGCGACAGGCCAGCACCCGGCGGTCATGATGCAGGCATGAGCGAGTCACGAGGGGCGCGCAAGCCGCCGACCCTGGAGACCGTGGCGGCGGCCGCCGGTGTGTCGCGGGCGACGGTGTCGCGGGTGGTGAACGACTCCACCACCGTCTCCCCGCAGATCAGGGCGAGCGTCGAGGACGCGATCGCGCGGCTCGGGTACGTACCCAACCGTGCGGCTCGCAGCCTCGTCACCCGGCGCACCGACTCGATCGCGCTGGTGATGCGCGAGCCGGCTGAGTTCGGATTCGCCGACCCGTACCTGTCCAGCATGGTCGTGGCGACCGGCCAGTCGCTGATCGGCACCGGCATGCAGCTGATGGTGATGATGGCGCAGGACGACGACGAGCACGCCCGGCTGGTCGAGTACGTGCGGTCGGGTCACGTCGACGGCGTCATCCTGCTGTCCGCGCACGACGGCGACCCGCTGCCGTCCGAGCTCGTGCGGGCCAGGGTGCCGCTCGTCATCGGCGGACGGACGTCGCGCCGGCTGCCGGGCGCGATGTGCGTGGACGCCGACAACGTCGGTGGCGGGCGGGCAGCGGCCGAGCGGCTGCTGAGCACCGGCCGCCACCGGATCGCGACCGTCGCCGGACCCGCCGACATGCCCGCCGCCGGCGACCGGCTCGGCGGCTTCCGGGCAGCGCTCGCCGAGGCAGGTCATCCGGCCGACCTGGTGGCCTACGGAGACTGGACCCGCGCGTCCGGCGAGAAGGCGATGGTCGACTTGTTGCACCGACAGCCCGATCTCGACGGGGTGTTCGTGGGCAGCGACCTGATGGCCATCGGCGCGATGGAGGCGATCCGCGCCTCTGGGCGGCGCGTGCCCGACGACGTCGCCGTGGTCGGCTTCGACGACATCGACATGGCCGCCCACACCGACCCGCCGCTGACCACCGTGCGCCAGGAGGCTGCCGAGACCGCGCGGACGATGGTCGACATGCTGCTGGCCCAGATCAACGGTGAGCCACCCGGCGACCCCGTCACCCTGCCGACGCGTCTGGTGGTGCGCCGGTCCGGCTGACGCTCTAGAGGTACGCGTCGGGGGTCTTTCCGTCCCAGTCCGCGAGTGGAGCGCAGTGCCACTGCCAGTGGCGCCGGCGGGGCAGTCCCGGCAAGTCGATGCGCCCGTTCGCCCACAGCAGGGCAGTCCAGGGATCGTCGGTCGGCAGGTCATCAAGGCTGATCCACGGGAACAGCCGGTTGAGGACGGCTGTCGCGAGATGCGCTGCGGGCGTGAAGGTCTGGCCGACACCCCGGGCCGCGTCGGACACGTGCACCAGCAGCTCGTCGCAGGCCATGGCAGCGAATCCCGACGCATCCACCAGACCGGTGGGGTGCCAACCGCGCTCGTCGTCGGACGAGCCCTCGACCGCCCGTGCCAGCAGCTCGGCGTACGTGCTGACCGCCCGGCGCAGCTCGGACGGCGGGGTGTCGGGCTTGACCCCCACCTGCGTCGCGTCGAGCTCCGACGGGCCGGCGATCAGGTCGAACGCGTACCAGATCAGCCCGTCGCCGGTGTGGGCGACGACGCTCGCGACCGTGAAGTCGAGGTCGGGGACCGGCCGCGTCCAGTCGTCGTCCGGGATCGCGTCGAGACGGGCACGTGCCTGGGCCGCGGCTAGCCGCAGGTGGGAGGCGTCCATGTCACCATCCTGCGTCAGCCGCGCAGCACGGTCAGGGGCAGGGTGGCGACGGCACCGGGTGGCACCGCCGGGCTCAGCGGCGCGACACGCTCCACCCGCCGGTAGGGCGCGCCCTGCGCCGGGCGCGGGTCGGGCTCACCCTTGTTGGGCCACAGCGAGAACGCGCGCTCCGACTGTGCCGTGATCGTCAGGGCCGGGTTGACCCCGAGGTTCGCCGAGACCGCTGACCCGTCGACGACGCTGACACCGGGGTGGCCGTGCAGGCGGTGGTACGGGTCGACCACGCCGGTGGACGCGTCCTCCGAGATCGGGCAGCCGCCGAGGAAGTGCGCGGTCATGGGCACGTCGAGCAGGTCCCCCAACGCACCACCGGCGAACCCCTGCTGGCCCGTTCGTCGACCGAGACGGTCGGCGACCGCGCGGATCGCCCTGTGCCCTGCCGGGACCCACGACGGGTTCGGCTCGCCGTGGCCCTGCCGCGACGTGAGCCGCACCCCTCGGCCCAGGCGGCGTGGACGACCCGAGACGACGATCGAGTTGTCGCGCGTCTGCATCACCAGGCCGATCACGGTGCGCTCGCTCCAGCGCCGCACCGACGTGGCCGTCAACAGCTCGGACGGGTGCGCTACAGCGTGGCGCAGGAACTTGGCCCAGCGAGGTACCCGTCCGCCACCGTCGACGAGCAGCGTGGCGAGCAGGCCCATCGCGTTCGAACCCTTGCCGTACCGGACGTTCTCGATATGCGTGTCGTCGGCGGGGTGGAAGGACGACGTGATCGCCACCCCGCGCGAGGCGTCCACCTGCGGGTCGACCTTCGGCACCAGCGCGCCGAGGAGCGCCTCGGAGTTGGTGCGGGTCAGATGTCCCAGGCGCGCCGAGACGCGAGGCAGCACACGACGTCTCGCCAGGTCGTGCAGCAGCGACTGGGTACCCCACGTGCCCGCGGCCAGCACGACGTGCTGTGCGGTGACCGTCCGCTCATCAGCATGACGCCGTCCGCGAGCGCCCGTGCGACGGGTGGTGATGGCGAAACCCGCTGAGTCCGAACCCTTGTCGAGCGGTCGCACGTCCACGACGGTCCGTAGCGGCTCGATGCGCACGCCGAGGCGCTCGGCGAGCGCGAGGTAGTTCTTGACCAGGGTGTTCTTGGCCCCGACGCGGCAGCCGGTCATGCACGAGCCGCACTCGGTGCACGTCGTGCGACGCGGGCCGGCCCCGCCGAAGTACGGGTCGGCGACCTCGCGGCCGGGACCGGTTCCGACCGCGTCTCCGAAGAGCACGCCGACCGGCGTCATGCGGAACGTGTGGCCGACACCGAGGTCGTCGGCCGCTTCCCGCATCACCTGCTCGACGGGGCCCTCGCACGCATTGGTGACGACTCCCAGCATGCGCGACGCCTGGTCGTAGTGCGGCGCGAGCTCGGCGTGCCAGTCGGTGATGTGCGCCCACTGCGGGTCGTCGAAGAACGGGGACGGCGGCACGTACAGGGTGTTCGCGTAGTTCAGCGAGCCGCCTCCGACGCCGGCTCCGGCCAGGATCACGACATCGGGCAGCTTGTGGATCCGCTGGATGCCGAACAGCCCGAGTGCCGGGGCCCACAGGTAGTTGCGGAGGTCCCACGAGGTCTTCGGCAGGTCGAGGTCGGTGAAGCGACGTCCAGCTTCGTACAGCACGACGTCATAGCCCTTCTCCGCCAGTCGCAACGAGGCGACCGACCCGCCGAAGCCGGACCCGACGACCACGACGTCGTGGTCGAAGCTCATGGCAGGCGCAGCGCCTTCATGGCGCGCAGCGAGGCGGTGATCGCTGTCGTCCACTTCTCAGCGGGCAAGTCGTACAGCCTGCCCATCCCGATGCCGCGGGTCGTGCCGCGCTGCACCGAGATGGTCTGAGCCTCGGTGAATCTGGTGATGCCTTCCTTGCCGTGGCGCCGGCCGAGCCCCGACTGCTTCATGCCGCCCATCGGTGCTCCCATCGCCGCCCAGGTGGCGAGGTAGCCCTCGTTCACGTTCACCGTGCCCGCGTCGATCCGACGCGCGAGCCGGCGCCCGCGTGAGGTGTCGGACGTCCAGACGGCAGCGTTCAGGCCGTACCTGGTCGAGTTGGCGAACGCGACCGCCTCGTCGTCGGACTCGACGGTGTAGACAGCGACGACCGGCCCGAAGGTCTCCTCGGCGTAACACGTTGCGGTCATGGGCACGTCGGCCAGCACGGTGGGCTCGTAGAACAGAGGACCCACGTCGGGGCGTGGCTTGCCACCGGCCAGCACGGTGGCGCCCTTCACGACGGCGTCGTCCACGTGCTGGGTCACCGTCCGAAGCTGGTCCTCCGACACGAGTGACCCCATGTCGGCGCTGTAGTCGAGCCCGGAGCCCAGCCGGATCTTGCCCACCCGGCGCAGGAAGGCGCTCATGAACTCGTCGTGGACGTCGGAGTGCACGACGAGCCGTTCCATCGCCACGCACAGCTGACCGGCGCTGGAGAACACGGCGCGCACGGCACACTCGGCGGCCATCTCGATCGGCGCGTCGTCCGCGACGTAGAAGGTGTTCTTGCCGCCAAGCTCGAGAGAGCAGCCCACCAACCGCGAAGCGGCTTGTGCTGCAACGATCTTGCCGGTCGCGGTCGACCCCGTGAAGCAGACGTAGTCGACCTCGCCGATCAGTGCGGGACCGATCTCCTCGCCAGGCCCGGCCACCACCTGCAGCACGCCCTCGGGCAGCCCGGCCTGCTGCAGCAGGTCGGCCGCCCACAGCGCGGTCAGCGTTGTCTTCGAGTCGGGCTTGACCACGACCGCGTTGCCCGCCACCAGGGCGGGCAGCACGTCCGAGATCCCCAGCGTCAGTGGGTAGTTCCACGGCGCGATGACCCCCACGACGCCTGCTGGACGGCGCTCGTCGGTGGTGTCGAAGAGGAACGGCACCAGGCCGAGTCGGTTGTGGGTCGCGAGGTAGCGCGCGCCGCGACGTGCGTAGTGCCGGCAGACGATCGCAACCTCGCCGACCTCCTCGTAGGCGTCGCCGCGCACCTTTCCGCTCTCGAGCTGGATCAGGTCGAGCACCTCGGACTGGCGGTCGAGCACCAGGTCGTGCAGGCGCAGCAGCACCGCGCACCGCTCGGCGACCGGCGTCTCGACCCACCGTCGCTGCGCCGCCCGGGCCTCGGTGACAGCCAGCACGACGTCGTCCGGTGTGGACTGCGGGATCTCGGCGAGACGGCTTCCGAAGGGGCTCCGTGCGGTGAGCGTCGACGCGTTCGGCGCGGCCACCAGCCGCGTCAGCAGGCGGTCGACCTTTCGCTCGTCCAGGCGCGGGTCACGGGGGTCTGCGTCGGGCCGTCGAGCAGCATCGGTGGTGCTCCGAGAACTCATTACCCAAGAGTAGGTCAGGCCAGCGGGACGATCTCGGGGGCGCCCATCCGAGCCGAGTCGGCGGTCTCGTCGTCGGGCATCTGCTGCGACTCGCGTTCCGCCTGAACGCGCGCGAAGTAGTGAGAGACCTCCTTGGCGCACTGCTCCTCGCTCCACCCGAGCACGCCGCCCATCAGGGCGGCGGCCTGCGGGGCGCTCGTGACGCCGCGGTCCCAGGCCTCAATCGAGATCCGGGTGCGGCGGGCGAGCACGTCGTCGAGGTGACGGGCGCCCTCGTGCGAGGCGGCGTAGACCACCTCGGCCGCGAGGTAGTCTTCGGCACCGTCGAGCGGACGGCCGAGCGACGGGTCGGCGGCCACCAGGCCCAGCACCTCGGGGAGCCGAGACCCGAAGCGCCCCAACAGGTGCTCGATCCGCGCGACGTGCAGCCCGCTCGCATCCGCGGTGCGCCGGCGCGCGTTCCAGGCGGCGTGGTAGCCCTCGGCACCGACCAGCGGGATGCGGTCGGTGCAGCTTGGCGCGACGTGGAAGTCGAGCCCACGCGAGACCTCGTCGATCGCGTCGGCCGCCATCACCCGGTACGTCGTGTACTTGCCGCCCGCCACCACCACCAGCCCCGGAACAGGGTGCGCGATGATGTGCTCGCGCGACAGCTTCGACGTGAGTTCGCTGTCGCCCGACAGCAGTGGCCGCAGCCCGGCGTAGACGCCCTCGACGTCCTCTCGCGTCAGCGGTGTGACGAGCACGCGGTTGACGTGGTCGAGCAGGTAGTCGATGTCGCTGCTGGACGCCGCGGGGTGCGCCTTGTCGAGCTGCCAGTCCGTGTCGGTCGTGCCGATGATCCAGTGCCGTCCCCAGGGGATGACGAAGAGGACAGACGTGGCCGTCCTCAGGATCAAGCCGGACGACGACTGAATGCGGTCGCGGGGCACGACGAGGTGGATCCCCTTGGACGCGCGCACCTTGAACTGGCCGCGCTCGCCCACCATCGCCTGGGTCTCGTCCGTCCATACGCCCGTCGCGTTGACCACCTGCCGCGCGTGCACGTCGATCTCGCGTCCGTGCTCCATGTCGCGGACGCGAGCGCCGACCACTCGCTCGCCCTCGCGCAGGAACCCGACGACGCGGGCGCGGCTGGCCACCAGGGCTCCGTAGGTCGCGGCGGTGCGGACCAGTGTCATCGTGTGCCGGGCGTCGTCGACACCTGCGTCGTGGTACTGAACCGCGCCGACCAGGGCCTCCTTGCGCAGGCTCGGCACGACGCGCATCGCCTGGGTGCGCGTGAGGTGCCGGTGCGATGGCAGACCGCTGCCGGTGCCACTCGTCCGCGCCATCGCGTCATAGAGCGTCAGGCCCGCTCCGACGTAAGGGCGCTCCCAAAGCCGGTGTCGCAGTGGGTAGATGAACGGAACCGAGCGCACCAGATGGGGCGCGAGCCGTTGCAGCAGCAGCCCGCGCTCGCGAAGCGCCTCGCGCACCAGCCCGAAGTCGAGCATCTCCAGGTACCGCAGTCCACCGTGGATCAGCTTGGACGAGCGCGACGACGTGCCACTCGCCCAGTCGCGGGCCTCGACCAGCGCGGTCGTCAGTCCGCGCGTCGCCGCGTCCAGCGCGGCGCCGGCGCCGACCACGCCGCCGCCGATGACGAGAACGTCGACCTCCGTCGACGCCATCTCCTCGAGTGCGGCCTCGCGCTCCGCGGGTCCCATCCGTCCAGACCTCATGTCGGACGGTGAGAGCGGTTCCGGCGACATGCCTCCCAGTCTGTCAGGGCCGTGTCACGGAGCCGTGGGACCGACCTCGTCGCGGCGCGCCCGCAGGTACTGACGCTCGACCTCGTTGCCGCATCGCTCCACGGCCTCGTCGAACCAGCGTCGGGCCGCAGCCGGGTCGCCGGCACGGACCAGCAGCTCGGCGCGCACCCCGGCGAGGCGATGCGAGTGCGGGAGGTCGGAGTCGAGGCCCTCGAGCAGCGCGAGGCCCGCGGCGGGGCCGTCGCGTTCCGCCACGGCCACAGCGCGGTTGAGGCGTACGACCGGTGAGCCGGTGAGCGCCTCGAGCCGGTCGTAGTAGGTGGTGATGACGTCCCACCGCGTGCTCGCGGCGTCCGCGGCGATGGCGTGCTCGGCGGCGATCAGGGCCTGCAGCAGGTACTGCTCGAGTCGACTCTCGGGCTCACCTCCGGCGTCGGCTCGGGACCGAGCGACATCGTCACTGACGAGTGACTGCAGGATCGCCAGCGCCTCGGTGATCTCGCCTGTGTACCAACGGGTTCGGTCCTGGTCGGGCAGCAGGACCGGCCGTCCGGTGTCGTCGGTGCGAGCATCGCGCCGCGAGTGCTGCAGCAGCACGAGAGCCAGCAGCGCCCTCAGCACGTCGTGCTCGGGCAGCAGTCTGGCGACCAGCCGCACGAGCCGCACCGCCTCGCCGGCCAGCCCGACGCGCACGAGGTCAGCCCCCGTCGCCGGTGCGTAGCCGGCGGTGAAGGCGAGGTACGCCACGTCGGCGAGCACCGCCACGCGCTCCGGCAGCTCGTTCTCCTCCGGAACCCGCAGCGCGACACCGGCTCGCACGAGCTTCCTCTTGGCGCGGGTCAGGCGCGCCGCCATCGTCGCCTCCGGCACGAGGAAGAGCCGAGCGATGTCGGACGTCGGCACGCCCAGCACGAGGCGAAGCGTGAGGGCGCTGGCCGCCTCCGGCCCGAGCGCCGGGTGGGCACACAGCAGGACCAGCCGAAGCAGCTCGTCACCCAGCTCTGGTGGGTCCCCACCGACCTGGCCGGCCGGGTCGGACGCGCGCTCCCCCGCCTCGTCCCGGCGCCGGGCCTCCACCAGCAGTAGGGGCTCCTTGCGGGCAGCGACCGCCTCGCCCCGCAACTTGTCGAGCACCCGACGACGAGCGGCGGTCAGCAGCCACGCGGCCGGGTTGTCGGGCGTGCCGTCGACCGGCCATCGACGCGCAGCGGTCTCGAACGCATCGGCGAGCGCGTCCTCGGCCAGGTCAAGGCGCTGGTACCGCGCCACGAGCAGGGCCAGCAACCGGCCCCACTCGTCCCGCCAGACCTGGCCGAGGACGTCGCCTGCCACGCTCACCCGACGTCGACGGTGGCTCGGATCTCGACGGTGTAGCTCTGCGGCAGCAGCTTCGCGAGAGCGAGCATCGTGTCCAGGTCGTCCGCGTCCACGAGGTAGAACCCGCCCATCTGCTCGACCGACTCGGCGAACGGGCCGTCGGTCAGCACCGGCCGACCCTGCTCGTGGCGTAGCGTCGTGGTCTCGCCCTCGCTGGCAAGGGCCTCGCCCCCGACGAGACTCGCCTGGTTGCGCACCGCCTTGTCGAACGCCTCGTGCGCCGCCATCACCTGCTGCCGCTCGTCGCTGGTGGCGTCGGCCCAGACCTGCTCGTCCTGGTAGAGCAGGACCAGGTACCTCATCGCACCTACACCCTTGCCGACGCGTCGGCTGAGACGTTGACCGACGTCTCCGCGGAGGGTGCGCTGGGCTGTGGGACGGTGGCGCGCACCTCGATGGCCTCGTCGCCGGCGAGCAGGCCGCACACCTTGAGGAGATCGTCGAGGTCGTCGGTCTCGACCAGGTAGAAGCCTGTGAGCTGCTCCGCCGCCTCGGCGTAGGGACCGTCCGTGACGGTGACGGCGTCCAGCCCGCCGCGCACGACCTTCGCCTCGCGCGAGTGCGTCAGCTCGGCGCCACCGGTCATCCTGTGCCCGCGCTCTCCCAGGAGTCGCATGAACTCCGTGTGCTTGGCGTACATGGCGTTGCGGTGGTCGGGCGTGGCGTTGGCCCAGCCGTCCTCGTCGCCGGGGAGTAGTACCGCGTACTCGGTGCTCATCGGAGTGTCCTTCCGGTCGGTGCGGGATCGCCAGCTGCGTTCCTCACCACGATGACGGTCGAGCCGGGCCGATTTCGACAACTGGGCTCGACAATCCGCACGTCACGTCGGCTGGTAGGGCGAGACGACGACCTCGACTCGCTGGAACTCCTTGAGGTCGGAGTAGCCGGTCGTGGCCATCGCGCGGCGCAGGGCACCGACGAGGTTGGTCGTGCCGTCGGCGTAACGCCCTGGGCCGAGCAGAATCTCGGCCAGCGGGCCGACGGTGCCCACCTGCACGCGCACGCCGCGGGGCAGCTCGGCGTGGTGTGCCTCCGGCCCCCAGTGCCAACCCTGCCCGGGCGCCTCCTTCGCGCGGGCGAGGGCGGCTCCCAGCATCACGGCGTCGGCACCGACCGCGATGGCCTTGACCAGGTCGCCCGACCGTCCGACACCGCCGTCGGCGATGACGTGCACGTACCGACCGCCCGACTCGTCCATGTAGTCGCGCCGCGCGGCGGCCACGTCGGCGACGGCGGACGCCATCGGCACGTGGATGCCCAGGGTCTGCCGCGTGGTGTGCGCCGCGCCGCCGCCGAAGCCGACCAGCACGCCCGCCGCGCCGGTTCGCATCAGGTGCAGGGCGGCGGTGTAGGTCGCACAGCCACCAACGATCACGGGCACGTCGAGCTCGTAGATGAATCGCTTGAGGTTCAGCGGCTCGACGCGGCCCGAGACGTGCTCGGCCGAGACGGTGGTGCCGCGGATGACGAACAGGTCGACGCCTGCGTCGACGACCGTCTTCCAGAGGTCCTGCGTGCGCTGGGGGGTCAGCGCGCCGGCCACAGTGACTCCGGCGTCGCGGATCTCGCGGATGCGCGCCACGATCAGGTCGGGATCGACGTCGGCGGCATACAGCTCCTGCATGCGCCTCGTGGCCTGGTCCTTGTCGAGGCCGACGATCTCCGCGAGCAGCGGCTCCGGCGTCTCGTACCGCGTCCAGAGGCCCTCGAGGTCGAGCACGCCCAAGCCACCCAGCTGCCCGAGCGCGACCGCTGTCGTCGGCGACATCACCGAGTCCATCGGCGCAGACATCACGGGCAGCTCGAAGTGGTAGGCGTCGATCTGCCAGGCGCACGACACCTCCTCGGGGTCACGCGTGCGCCGGCTCGGCACGATCGCCACGTCGTCGAAGGAGTAGGCCCGACGGCCCCGCTTGCCCCGGCCGATCTCGATCTCGCTCATCACCGCGTCAGGCTATCGGCCAGCGCCAGGGGGTCGAGCAGCGAGAATGGTTGACTGGAGCGATGGGGGCGTCGGAGGTCCTGGCGTACCCGGCGTTCGTGCGTCTGTGGATCGCCGACACCGTCTCCGCGCTGGGCACTTTCATCTCGGCGCTGGCTCTTCAGTTCCTCATGATCGAGACGATGAACGCCGACCAGGCGGCGCTCGGAGTCGTCCGTGCAGCCCAGTGGCTGCCCAGCCTGACTCTCGGTCTGCTCGCGGGCGTCCGCTGGTCTCCGTCGCCGCGAACCAGTCGTTCCTACCGCGCCTGGTTCCCGTCACGTTGCTCCCGGTCGCGAACGCGCGAATCCTGCAGACCTTGACGGCTGCCCAGTCGGTGGGTCCGCTCGCGGCGGGCGCGCTCGTCAGGTTCCTGTCCGCGCCGCTGGCGATCCTCGTCGACGCGCTCACCTTCGCGGTCTCCGCGGTGCTCCTGTGCACCATTCGTGTGGAGGAGCCGCCCGGAGCTCACGAGGACAGGCACCTGTGGCGCGAGCTGAAGGAGGGAGCCCGCTGGGTCTACCGTCACCGCACCCTCGCGCCGTACGCGATCTCGCTGCACCTCTGGTTCTTCTTCAGCTCGGGGATCATGACGATCTACGTCTTCTTCGCTGCCCGCGACCTCGGCCTCGATCCCCTGACGATTGGTCTCGTGCTGGCATGCGGGGGCGTCACCGGGGTGATCGGTGCAGGTCTCGCACCCCGGGCGGGAGAGCGCTTCGGGCTGGGCGTCGTGTGCGTGGTCAGCGACTGGTCGTACCCGGTCGCGTTCGTGTTCGTCCTGCTGGCGCCGGACGGGGCGGCAGGCGCCGTCAGCCTGGTGGCAGGGCAGCTGCTCTTCGGGCTCGGCCTCGGCCTCAAGGGTCCGCTCGAGATGAGCTACCGCAACGCCGTGACCCCTGACCGGCTCCGAGCGCGGATGAACGCGACGATCCGGTCGTTGAACTGGGGGTCGATCGCCGTGTCGGCACCGCTGGCCGGGTGGTTCGCGGCGACCTGGGGGAACCGCCCGCTCATCGCCATGGGGATCGGGGGGCTGGCAGGCGCCGCACTGCTGCTCACCCTCTCCCCGTTCCGAACAGCGCGGATGCCGGACGCGGACGAGGTACTTGGCTGAGAACGACCGTGACCGTCAGCGTGCGCTGTAGTTCGGAGCCTCGACGGTCATCTGGATGTCGTGCGGGTGCGACTCCTTCAGACCGGCCGAGGTGATGCGGACGAACTTCCCGTGCGCCTGCAGCTCGGGCACGCTGGGAGCGCCGACGTACATCATCGACTGCCGCAGACCGCCGACGAGCTGGTGCGCCACGGCCGAGAGCGGCCCCCGGTAGGGCACCTGACCCTCGATGCCCTCCGGGATGAAGTGGTCGTCCGTGACGCCGCCCTGGAAGTACCGGTCCTTCGAGTACGACGGACCGCGTCCGCGTGACTGGGCCGCGCCGAGCGAGCCCATCCCCCGGTACGACTTGAACTGCTTGCCGTTGATGAACACCAGGTCGCCGGGGCTCTCGTCGCAGCCGGCCAGCAGCGACCCGAGCATCACGGTGTCGGCGCCGGCGACCAGCGCCTTGGCGATGTCGCCGGAGTACTGCAGCCCGCCGTCCCCGATCACGGGTACGCCGGCCGGCTTGCAGGCCTGCGCCGCGTCGTAGATCGCCGTCACCTGCGGCACGCCGATGCCGGCGACCACGCGGGTCGTGCAGATCGAGCCCGGGCCGACCCCGACCTTGACCCCATCAGCCCCTGCCTCGACCAGCGCCGCGGCGCCCTCGCCGGTGGCAACGTTGCCGCCGACCACGTCGACGTCGGCCGCGGCCGACTCGGCCTTCAGCCTGGCGATCATGTCCAGCACGCCGGTGGAGTGGCCGTTCGCCGTGTCGACCACGAGCACGTCGACGCCCGCCTCGACCAAGGTCATCGCCCGCTTCCACGCGTCGTCGAAGAAGCCGATCGCGGCACCCACGCGGAGGCGGCCGGCCGGGTCCTTCGTGGCCAGCGGGTACTTCTCGCTCTTGGTGAAGTCCTTGACGGTGATGAGGCCCTTCAACCGTCCGGACGCGTCGACCAGCGGCAGCTTCTCGATCTTGTGCTGGCGCAGCAGGTCCATCGCGGTGTCACGGTCGACGCCGACGGGGGCCGTGACCAGCGGCATCCGCGTCATCACCTGAGACACCGGACGCGACATGTCCTGCTCCCAGCGCAGGTCGCGGTTGGTGATGATGCCGACCAGGACGCCTGCGCCGTCGACCACCGGCAGGCCCGAGATGCGGTACTGGCCGCACAGCGCGTCGACCTCCGCGAGGCTGGCGTCGGGGGTGGTCGTGACCGGGTCGGACACCATGCCGGCCTCGGACCGCTTCACCACGTCGACGTGATGTGCCTGCTCGTCGATCGACAGGTTGCGATGCAGCACGCCGATGCCGCCCTGGCGCGCCATGGCGATCGCCATCCGCGACTCGGTGACCGTGTCCATCGCGCTCGACACCAGGGGCACCGCGAGCTCGATCCGCCGCGACAGCCGGGTGGAGGTGTCCGCCTCGCTCGGGATCACGTCGCTCTGGCCAGGCAGCAGGAGCACGTCGTCGAACGTGAGGCCGAGTCGGTCGAACGGGTGGCCGGAGCCGGTCGAGCTGAAGGGCATCGAGAGACCTTTCGCACCGAGGGCGGGATCGCCTGAAGGCCATCGTATCCGGCAGGTCCGGCCTGCTCGGACACTGCTTCACCTCGGAATGCCCTCCAGGACCGCGCGACCACGGGGCGACAGCCTGTAGCCGACAGCCAGCGACTCGGTGAGGCCCAGCTCCTTCAGCTTGCGGACGTCACGCTTGAAGCTGAGCGTGTCGCGCCCGAGCCCCTCGGCGAGGTCGGGGGCCCGTGTGGCGGGGAACCGGTCGATGACGTCCAACGTCTGCTGCGTCCACGGTCCACGACGCGACAACCGGTCGAGGCGGTCGAGGGACCGACGCAGCTGGTCGAGGTCGTGGTCGCCGAGGTCGGCCTTCTCGCGCAAGGCGACTCGAGGGTCGGGCCCGGCGAACCGCAGCCTGACCCGGAAGACGGGCCGTTCGGGATGCGCGGCGAGCCGGGCGACCAGGTCGTCCCGGGAGCTCGCGCCGGCGCGGCGCGCCTCGTCGTCGGTGACCGCGTCTAGGTCGACCTCGTCGACGGACGTGACCTCCACGAGCCCGATCGCCGTGCGCATCCTCGTCCCGACCAGGAGCCGGGGACGGTCCCAGCGCCGGAACGCCAGATCCACCTCGCCCGCGAGGATCTGCTCCAGCTCGACGGGTCGGATCAGCACGCTGTGCCCCAGAGGCTCACGGCAGGCTCACATCAGGCTCACATCAGGCTCACATCAGGCTCAGGCGGGCTCAGGACGGGGTGGGTGAGGACGTGGCCGCCGGCTTCTTGGGCTTCCTGTCCTTGCCCTGACCCGGCGGGTCGTGCGGCGGGCCCATCTCAGCCGAGATCGTCGGCTCGGGGGCCGGGCTGCCGGACGCCGGCGGACGGTGGCTCGAGGTGGCCGAGCCCCCATCGGTGGGCGGGCCGGTGCCGGTGGGCTGACCCGTCGGCGCGGTCGTCGGTGCCGTAGTCGGCCCGTTGGTCGGCCCGTTGGTCGGCCCGTTGGTCGGCCCAGTGGTCGGCGCATCGGTCGGTCCGTTGGTCGGCCCATCGGTCGACCCATCGGTCGGTCCAGTGGTCGGACCCGTGCCCGTCGGGCCACCCGGGCTCGACGGAGGCTGCCCTCGGTCGCCGTGAGCGTGGCCCTGGCTGTCGTCGTGCCAGCCCGAGGTGCCTGCGCCGTCATCGACCGACGAGGCCAGCAGGTCGTTGGCCGTCGACAGGTCGTCGAGCATGAGCGCCTGCTCGTCCTGCGGAAGGCTGCCCACCAGCCCCGACGCGGCGGCCAGCACGTTCCGCGCGCCCTCGACGTCGCCGGCTGCGAGCAGCTCGCGTGCACGGTCGAGCTGGTGCTGCGCCGAGGCGCCGTCCTCGGAGCGGAGCAGCGGGGAGTGGTCCTCGGGAGACGCCGCGGCGATCACGGTCTCCTGCAGCCGGGAGAACCCGGCCAGCGGGTCGCCGGCGACGGCAGCGGCCACGCCCGTCCCGCCTGCCAGCGTCCCGGCCAGAACGGCTGCGCCGATCACGGCTTGCCGCATGGCCAGAACCCTGCGAGGGCGTCGGGTCAAAGGATCCGGCGCCACAGTGCGAGCGGGCGCTTCTGGGCGGCGTGTCTCGTGCACCCACGCGGCCAGGAGCCGCTCAGTGGGATCGGTGGTCTCGTGCCGCCGGGGGCTCCCGACAGGCTCCGCACCGAGCCGGTCGAGCAGCGCGTCGTCGCGGTGCACTGCCGACAGGTCGAGCGGCGCGGCGTCAAGATCGGTCACGATCTCTCCTCCACGAGCGCCCTGAGCCGTTGGAGGGCGCGGTGCTGCGCCACCCGTACCGCGCCGGGACTCATGTCCAGGACCTGCCCGACCTCCTGCGCCGAGAGCCCGACGGCGACCCGCAGGGTGAGCAGCTCGCGCTGGGCCTCGGGCAGCTGGTCCAGCAGCTCGCCGAGCTCCTCCGCGTCCGCCCGGCGCAGGGCCACGTCCTCGGGGGTGGGCGCCTCGTCGACCTGGTCGGGAACCTCCTCGACGGTCACCGGGGCCCGGTAAGCCGCGCGCATCGCGTCAGCGACGCGCCGCGACGCGATCGTGAAGACGAAGGCCTCGAAGGGCCGGCCCGTGTGGCGGTAGCGCGGCAGTGCGTCGAGCACCGCCACGCAGACCTCCTGCGCCGCGTCCTCGGCGGCATGCTCGGCACCGGGCAGCGAGCCCAACCGTCCGCGGCAGTAGCGGTGAACCATCTTGCGGACACTGTTGAGCAGCTGCTCGACCGCCGCCGGATCCCCCGAGGAGGCGCGGGTGGCCACCTCCTGCAGACCGCCTTGGCTCGTCGCCGTCGTCGGCGTGGGTGTGCTGACAGGGACACCGTCGCCGTTCGCGTAGCCCCACGTCACGTCCCCAAGAGCACCAGATGTGCCCCCGGGCTGTCGAGTCGAGAGGGAGGTCTAACGCACGACGCCGGCGCGGAAGCCGACGGCGACCGCCTGGGCGCGGTCAGCGGCACCGAGCTTGCGGAACAGCCGGCGGGCGTGGGTCTTGACGGTGTCCTCGGAGAGGAAGAGGTCGCGGCCGATCTCGGCGTTGCTGCGTCCGCGACTCATGCCTGTGAGCACCTGGATCTCGCGCTCGGTCAGGTCGGGCGGGGTGACGTCGCTGCCCGGCCGCGGGTCGACGACGCTCTGTCGACGTCCTTCGGTGATCACGTGCAGCACGGCCGCTGAAAGCTCCTCGCGGGCTGCGTCCTTGGCGACGTAGCCGCGCGCTCCGGCCATCACGGCCCGGGCCATCTGGTCGCCGTCCTCGGAGCCGACGAGCATGACGACCGAGGCCTCAGGGTGGCGCTCGACGAGCTGGCGGGTGCTTTCCACTCCACCGAGGCCGGGCATCCGAACGTCCATCAGCACGACGGACGGGCGCTCGACGGGCCAACGGGCGAGGCACTCCTCGCCACTGGACGCGGTCACGACACGCGTCACCCCCGGCACGGCGCTGACGCCACGCTTGAGGGTGTCACGCACAGCGGAGGAGTCGTCGCAGACCAGCACCGTCGACACGGGTACCACCTCTCAGGCCGGCCTTTGAATCAAACGATCAGTCACAGCGACACCCCGGCCCGGTATGTGCCACCAGAAGTGGTGTCGGCACGTTCGGGCCTCAACGTGAGCGTATGGCAGAGGATACCGGTGAAGGCGTCAAAAGGGGATGAAACGCACCGTCGTCACCGCACGGACGCGAGGTGGCGCTCCAGGCGTCCCAGGGCGTCGGCCATGGTCGGGAGCCGACCGACGCCGTCGGGGAGCCGCTGCCCCTCCCAGCCGGGCCCGGCCGCGAACAGCTGCGTGGCGCCCCTGGGAGAGACGAGCGTCGTCAGCGCGGTCAGCTGTTCGGTGCCTGCGGTGCGCATCACCGCCAGCAGCACCACCACCTTGGGCGAGGTGCGGGCGACGGCAGCGGTCAGGGCCCGGGTCGGCACCTGCCCGCCCAGCACCCGCGTACCGACACCGCGCTCGGCCAGGGCTGCCGCCAGGGCGTGCAGCGGCAGGGCGTGCTGCTCGTCGTCGGCGCATGCCAGGAGAACGCCGGCGTCTCCCGTGACCACCGGGCTCGAGCGGTGCAGCTCCGCGGTCATGACGTCGCTCAGGACGTGCTCGACCTCGACCCCCTCGCCGGTGTCCTGCCAGTGACGACCGGCCGTCGCCAGCGTGGGCGCGAGCACGCGCTGCCATGCGACCGCCGCGCCGTGCTCGGAGATCAGGTGCCCGATGTGACCGGCGCAGGCCAGGCTGTCGAGTGCGCGGGCCGCGTCGAGGAGTGCAGCTGACTGGGCAGCGTAGCGCCGACGCGCGCCCTCGAGATTCCTTGCTGCCGTGCGACTCTCGTCGCCCGCCTCTCCCCGCTCGGGACCGTCGCCGCTCTCCGGAGAGTCGTGTTCCTGGGCCCACTCGGGCGCCGCCTCGCCTCGGGCCGCCCACGAGAGCGGGCCCCGCGACCGATTGCCTGCCCCACTCGAGCCCGGCGTGCTGACCGCGCGCGCGACCTCCGTGTGGACGGCCACGCGGGCCGCCTCCGCGGGTGCGACCCCTTCGAGAGTGAGCCGCCGCATCACCACCAGGCGAGCCAGGTCCTCCGACGAGTACTGACGGTGCGAGCCGGCGGTGTGCGCCGATGGCCCGAGCCCGTAGCGCCGGGCCCAGGTGCGCAGGGTGGCCGGGGCCACACCGAGGCGTCGTGCCACTGCCGCAACCTTCAGTGTCGGCTGGGACGCGCTACCCGGCGACGAGTTCACCCTCTCGCCCCTCGGCGACATGGCAACAGTCTGGGGGCCACGCAGAGCATCAGCCACTCGACCCCCAGAGTCGTCGGCGGATGGGTGACGACGTCGTCCCCTCGTCCACCGACGATGATGTGTGAAGAACTTCTGAACCGCATCTTGAACAACTCTTGGCGCGGTTGTACGTTGTGCCGAGCGAGACGACTTCGGGGTGTACGACGACGACGAAGACGGTGCCTCAAGCAGCGCGGGCGCCCATTCGACCGACCGACGAGGAGTTGCTCAGACATGGCCGAGATCTCACGGTTGCCGGGCCCAGTGGCCGACGTGTGGGAGTGGCAGTACCAGGGCCTGTGCCGATCTACCGGGGACGAGCTGTTCTTCCACCCCGAGGGCGAGCGCGGGCCTCGCCGCCGGGGACGTGACGCGGCGGCTCAGGCCGTGTGTGCCACCTGTCCCGTGATCAAGCAGTGCCGCGAGCACGCGCTCGCCGTCCGCGAGCCGTATGGGGTGTGGGGCGGTCTCACCGAGGACGACCGGGAGGCGATCCTGGCGGGTCGCGAGCCGGTGGCGATGCCGACAGCGAGCTGACCGGAGCCACAGCAAGACCAACGCAGAAGGGCCGCACCCACGGGGTGCGGCCCTTCTGATGTGCGCTGGTGCGGTTCGGTCAGTGACCGTGGCCGTGGCCGTGACCGGCGTCGTCGGCCTCGTCTTCCTTCTTCTCCACCACGAGGGTGTCGGTGGTGAGGATCATCGAGGCGATCGACGCGGCGTTGCGCAGAGCAGACCGCGTCACCTTGACCGGGTCGATGACGCCGGCGGCGATCATGTCGCCGTACTCGCCGGTCGCGGCGTCGAGCCCCTGGCCAGGACCGAGCGAGCGCACCTTGTCGACGACGACGTAGCCCTGCAGACCCGCGTTCTCGGCGATCCACCGCAGCGGCTCGACCACGCTCTTGCGCACGATCGCTGCGCCCGTGGCCTCGTCGCCGGTCAGCGACAGTGAGTCGATCGCCGACGCTGCGTGCACGAGGGCGGCGCCTCCGCCGGAGACGATGCCCTCCTCGATCGCGGCGCGGGTCGCGGAGACAGCGTCCTCGATGCGGTGCTTCTTCTCCTTGAGCTCGACCTCGGTCGACGCTCCGACCTTGATCACGCAGACGCCACCGGCCATCTTGGCCAGCCGCTCCTGCAGCTTCTCGCGGTCCCAGTCGGAGTCGGTGTTCTCGATCTCGGTCTTGATCTGGGACATCCGCGCGCTGACGGCGTCGGCGTCGCCGCCACCCTCGACGATCGTGGTGTCGTCCTTGGTGACCACGATCCGCCGGGCCGAGCCGAGCACCTCGAGGCCGACCTGGTCGAGCTTGAGGCCCACGTCGGGCGTCACGACCTGGCCGCCGGTCAGCGTGGCGATGTCCTCGAGCATGGCCTTGCGGCGGTCGCCGAAGCCAGGAGCCTTGACCGCGACGGCGGTGAACGTGCCGCGGATCTTGTTGACCACCAGGGTCGACAGGGCCTCACCGTCGACGTCCTCGGCCACGATGAACAGCGGCTTGGACGCCTGGAGCACCTTCTCCAGCAGCGGGAGCAGGTCCTGCGCCGACGAGATCTTGCCCTGGTGGATCAGCACGAGCGCGTCCTCGACGACGGACTCCATCCGCTCCGCGTCGGTGACGAAGTACGGCGACAGGTAGCCCTTGTCGAACTGCAGGCCCTCGGTGAAGTCGAGCTCCATCGCGGTGCTGGACGACTCCTCGACGGTGATGACACCGTCCTTGCCGACCTTGTCGAACGCCTCGGCGATCAGGTCACCGATGCTCGGGTCCTGCGCGGAAATGGTCGCCACGTGGGCGATGTCGCCCTTGCCGTCGACCTCGCGGGCACCGTCGAGCAGGGCCTGCGAGACGGCCTCGACCGCGGCGTTGATGCCCTTGTTGAGGCCGGTCGGGGAAGCCCCGGCCGCCACGTTGCGCAGACCCTCGTGCACCAGGGCCTGAGCCAGCACGGTGGCGGTCGTGGTGCCGTCCCCGGCCACGTCGTTGGTCTTGGTCGCCACCTCCTTGACGAGCTGGGCGCCGAGGTTCTCGTACGCGTCCTCGAGCTCGATCTCTCGGGCGATGGTGACGCCGTCGTTGGTGATCGTGGGGGCGCCCCACTTCTTGTCGATGACCACGTTGCGGCCCTTCGGGCCGAGGGTCACCTTGACCGTGTTCGCGAGCGCGTCCACGCCGCGCTCGAGCGCACGGCGGGCGTTGTCGTCGAACTTCAGGGTCTTGGCCATGTCCGTCCTTCTGGGTGTCGGGTGCTGGAGCTGGGGCTGCTGAGCGACGACGCCCCGGTCGGTCCGGCAGAGCCGGCGCGACCGGGGCGCTCGTCGGCGGTCGGGATGGAGATGACCGCGTTCACGTCCGTGAGGACGTTCAGCCGACCACGGCCAGCACGTCGCGGGCCGAGAGGATCAGCAGCTCGTCGCCGCCGTACTTGACCTCGGTGCCGCCGTACTTGCTGTAGATGACCTTGTCGCCGACCGACACGTCCAGCGGGACGCGGTTGCCGTTGTCGTCGACACGGCCCGGACCGATCGCGAGGACCTCGCCCTCCTGGGGCTTCTCCTTCGCGGTGTCCGGGATGACCAGACCGGAAGCCGTCGTGTTCTCGGCCTCGATGGCCTTGACGACGATCCGGTCCTCGAGCGGCTTGATGGAGACCGACACGAGTGGACCTCCCCTTCGCAGTTCGCGGGTGGTTGATGCAGTGGACTGTGCGTGCCGCCGGGGTGGCGCCGCCGTCGTCGCGGGTGCCGGTGACGCCTCCGGAGCACTGGCACCCACCTAGGGAGAGTGCCAGTGCGACTCTAGGACCGCGGTTAGCACTCGGTCAACCTGAGTGCCAGTGTCGGGCTGGTCTCGCCCTCTCTCGCGAGCCTCGTTAACGAGGCTTAGGCACCGTTAACGAGGCTCGCGAGCCTCGTTAACGGTGAGTCAGCCTCGTTAACGAGGCTCGCGGAACGCCCAGACAGCAGGTGATTGGATCGACACATGGACACCGAGGGACTCGCGGCGCTGATGACCCCGCCGGGGTGGCAGCTGCTGGAGGCCTTGCCGGAGTACGACGAGGCGACGGCGATGCGGCTGGGAGAGCGTCTGCGCGACGAGGGCTTCGACCCGGCGCTCGTGGCGGCGGCCCTGACCCAGTCACGCCTGCGGGCCCGGGCCAGGGCGAAGTTCGGGCCGTTCGCGGCCGGCATGCTCTTCACGGCGGACGGGCTCGAGCAGGCCACCCGGCTCGAGGTCGCCGCTCGGCACGCCCAGCGCTTCGCCGCGGCAGGCATCGAGCGCGTCGCCGACCTCGGGTGCGGCATCGGCGGCGACGCGATGGCGCTGGCCGGACTCGACCGCGAGGTGCTCGCGGTCGAGCTCGACGAGGCGACGGCTGCCGTCGCCACCGTCAACCTGCGGCACTGGCCCGAAGCGGTGGTGCGGCACGAGGACGCGACCCGGACCGACCTGACGGGCGTCGGCGGCGCGTTCCTCGACCCGGCGCGGAGGACCACGTCGGGCCGCCGCGTGCTCGACCCCCGACAGGCCCAGCCACCGCTGTCGTTCGTGGAGGCGGTGGCGGAGCGGCTGCCCGCCGTGGGAGCGAAGGTCGCCCCGGGGATCCCGCACGGACTCGTACCCGACGAGGCAGAGGCCCAGTGGGTTTCGGTGGACGGTGACGTCGTCGAGGCCGGACTGTGGTTCGGGCTGCTGGCGCACGAGGGGGTCCGGCGGTCGGCCGTCGTGCTCGCGACCGGCCCCGACGGCACGTCGCAGGCGACCGTGGTGGACGACCGCGACCAGCCGGTCCCCGAGGTAGGGCCGGTCGGTGGCTATCTCTACGAGCCGGACGGGGCCGTGCTGCGAGCCGGCCTGGTGGGGCAGGTCGCCGTCGCGGTCGGCGGTCGGCTCGTCGACCGGACGATCGCGTACGTCACCACGGATGCCCCGGCACCCACGCCGCTCGCCCGGGGGTACCAGGTGCTGGACGTGATGCCGTTCGGCCTGAAGAGGCTGCGGACGTACCTGCGCGACGCCGGCGTCGGGCGGCTGACGATCAAGAAGCGCGGGACGGCAATCGAGCCCGAGCAGCTGCGTCGCCAGCTACGGCTGAGCGGTCCGTCCGAGGCGACCATCGTGTTGACCCGGGTGGCGGGGCAGCAGTCCGTCCTGGTGTGCCGGCCCTTGGAGTAGTTCGTCAACCTCTATTGACACCACGTGGTTTGTCATCCATGGTTGACGCATGAGCACGGTGACAGAGCTGGCCAGCAGCGCGACGAGCGCGGAGCCCGGCACGGGCCTGAGGGCAGCCCTGGCGCTGCGCCGACTGGCCGAGACCCTCGAGAGGTCGCAGGTCGACAACGCCCGCCGCCTGGGGTGGTCGTGGCAGGAGATCGCCGACGCCCTCGAGATCAGCAAGCAGGCAGTCCACAAGAAGTACGCCCGCCGCGCAGCGGCGGGCCGACGCGGGGAGGGCTAGGTGTTCGAGCGATTCACAGGCGCGGCACGCGACGTCGTGGTGCGCGCCCAGGAGGAGTCCCGTCAGCTGCGCCATGCGCACATCGGCACCGAGCACCTGCTGCTGGCACTGTTGTCGCCCCAGGCCGGCGTCTCGTCGACGGTGCTGCGCGCTGCCGGGGTGGACGCCGAGCACGTCCGGGCTGAGATCGCACGGCACGTGGGCTCGGGTCACACTTCCCCGGGCGCCCTGAGCGACGAGGACGCGGCCGCCCTGCGCGCCATCGGCATCGACCTGCAGGCCGTCATCTCACGGATCGAGGAGACTCTCGGGCGGGAGGCACTGGCACCGAGCTGTCCGGAGCCCCGGCGTTCCCGGCGCGGATGGCTGCGGCGGCACCGTGGTCATGCTGGCCACAGGCCGTTCACCCCGCGTGCGAAGAAGACCCTCGAGCTGTCGCTGCGTGAGGCGATTCACCTGCGGCACAAGGAGATCGGCACCGAGCACCTGCTGCTCGGACTGCTGCGGGAGGGCGAGGGCCTGGCGGCGAAGATCCTGGTGGACGGCGGTGTGAGCCTCGACGCGCTGAGGCGGGCGATTCTCGAGGCACGGCCCGAGGCCGCCTGAGGGGTCGCCTTCAACAAGGGTCGGTGGTCAGCCCGTCCGCCGACACCGGCAGAGCGCCTGGGGCTGCGGCCGCCCCGGTCAGCACGTCCACCAGGGCCGCGAAGGCGGATGGTGACCGCCCGTACAGGGCCAGGGTCGCGCGGCTCCCCCGGGCCGAGGCCAAGGGGTAGGGCGCATCGAGGGCGACCAGCACATCGCCGGAACCGGCTGTGTCGTCACCGTCCAGCAGCCGCACCACGGCGCCCGGACCGCCGGGTGCCACGACCTGGAGCCCGGCTGCCTCTGCGGCCTCGGTGAGCAGGCGCCGGTCGGAGCGGTCACCTCCGACCACCTGCAGCGGCTTGTCGACGAGCACGCCGGCGCAAGGACCACCCAGGCGCGTGATGCCCGCCGCCGAGAGGGCGCGCGACGCCTGCCTGGCCGAGTTGTTGAGGGTGCTGCCTGCCACGAGGGGCTGCTCGGCGGCGAGACGAGCCTGCCAGCGTTGCAGCGCAATGACTTTCGCGGCTGATTCCTCGGCGCGAGCGCGTGGCACCGTGCCATCGGTGATCGCGGCCGCCAGTGCGGCGTGGGCTGCGCGCACGTCGGACGGCATCAGGATCACGTCGGCGCCGGCGGCGAGGGCCTTGACGGCCGCGGCGTCCGGGCCGTGGGCGGCCACGACGGCGGCCATGTCCAGGGCGTCGGTCACGGCCACGCCCTCGAAGCCTGCGTCGGACCGCAGGGAGGCGTAAGCGGCCGACGAGAGTGTCGCCGGAACTCCGGACTCGAACGCGTCGACCGCGAGATGGCTCATCATCACGACCGGCGCCCCGGCTCGCGCAGCTTCCTTGAACGGCACCAGGTCTCGCGCTTTCAGGTCGTCCAGCGATCTGCTCTGGACGGGCAGCGCCTCGTGGCTGTCGACCGTCACGCTGCCGTGCCCTGGGTAGTGCTTGACGACCGGGACGATGGCCGCGTCGCGGTACCCCTCGACGGCGGCCGTCACGACCTCGGCGGCGAGAGCCGGGTCGCCGCTGGGCGATCGACTGCCGATCGTGGGGTCGGACGGGCCGACGGTGACGTCGGCCACCGGGGCGTTGACCCAGGTGAAGCCGAGCGCCCGCAGCTGTGCGCCCGATGCCCGAGCGGCCCGGGTGACGGCTTGCGCGCCGTTGTCCGGGTCGCCGGCCACCGCTGCCCCGCCCGTCATCAGGGTCGGGAACGCGGTGACCTCACCGGTGAACCGGCCCACGCGCCCGCCCTCTTGGTCGACGGACACGATGGCCGGCCAGTCACGCCCGTCGTCCACGGCTGCCTGCTGTACTGCAGCGGCCGTCGCGGCCACCTGGTCGGCGCCGGCCACGTTGTCGCCCATCACGATGACGCCCGCGAGGTGCAGCTCGGACACCAGCGCCGCGGGCGTGCTGGGGTCAGTGCCGCCGTAGCGGGCCACGAGCACACCTCCGGCGAGCTGCTCGGGTGTCCAGGTGCTGACCAGGTCTGCGGCGTCTGTGAGCTCGTCCGGCATCGGCCCCCAGCTCAGAGGCTCCGGGGTGGGACTGCCTGTAGCCGTGGCGCTTTCGTCCCCCTCGATGCTCGGGGTGGCAGGCTTGTCACCCGGGCGGCGAGGCTCGTCGGCGGAGCACCCGCTGAGCGAGCAGGCGAGCAGGATGGCTGCGACCGCCGTCGTCCGGGATCGCCAGGCCGAGGGCCTGAGGCGGGTCACGCCTGAACCAGCTCCACGGGCATCGACGAGTCAGCCGAGAGCCCGGAGCCGGAGGGTTCCCGTCCGCGCGCAAGCATCTGCGCCCCGAGGGCTGCAACCATCGCCCCGTTGTCGGTGCAGAGGCCGGGGCGGGGCACGCGCAGAGTGATACCGGCTGTCGCGCAACGCTCCTCGGCCATGGCGCGCAGCCGGGAGTTCGCCGCCACCCCACCACCCACGAGCATGGTGTCGACGCCCTGCTCCTGGCAGGCCAGCACGGCCTTGCGGGTCAGCACGTCGACCACGGCCTCCTGGAACGACGCCGCCACGTCAGCCACCGGGACCGCTTCTCCGTCCGCCCGCCGCTGCTCGACCCATCGTGCGACGGCCGTCTTGAGCCCAGAGAACGAGACGTCGTACCGGTGCCGCTGCATGTCGCGCTGGGAGGTGAGCCCGCGGGGGAACGGGATCGCGCTCGCGTCCCCGTCCCGTGCCGCACGGTCGATGTGCGGGCCACCGGGGAACGGCATCCCGAGCAGCCGGGCGACCTTGTCGAACGCCTCCCCGGCAGCGTCGTCGATGGTCGAGCCGAGCGGGCGGACGTCGTTTGTCACGTCGGGGACGAGGAGCAAGGAGGAGTGGCCGCCGGAGACCAGCAGCGCGATCGAGGGTTCGGGCAGCGGGCCGTGCTCGAGGGTGTCGACCGCGACGTGGGCGGCGAGGTGGTTGACGCCGTAGAGCGGACGGCTCAGTCCGTAGGCGAGTGCCTTCGCGGCCGCGACGCCCACCAGCAGGGCGCCTGCCAGTCCAGGTCCGCTGGTGACAGCGACGGCGTCCACGTCCGCCAGGCTCACGCCGGCCCGCTCGCAGGCACGCTCGATGGTCGGGACCATCGCCTCCAGGTGGGCGCGGCTGGCGACCTCGGGCACCACGCCACCGAAGCGGGCGTGCTCGTCGACGCTGCTCGCGACCGCGTCGAACAGCAGCTCTCCCCCGCGGACGAGTCCGACACCGGTCTCGTCGCACGAGGTCTCGATGCCCAGAACCAATGGGGCTTCGGTCAGTGCCACCCCAGCACTCTAAGGCGCGCCGAGCAATCGGGCGAAGCCGCATGATGTGGGCGTCGATGTCACCCGGTTGGTAGTACCTGCGACGCACCGCGATGCGGTCGAACCCGAAGCTGCGGTAGAGGGCGATGGCCGGCTCGTTGTCGGCGCGGACCTCGAGCATCAGCGAGGTCGCACCCTGCTCGCGTGCTTGGTCGGCCAGTGTCGTGAGCAGCCGCCGTCCGAGGCCTTGGCCTTGGCCTTCTGGGGCTACGGCGATGGTCTGCACGTCGGCGTCGGCGCCTGACACCGCGAGGCCGCAGTAGCCGAGGACCTCGCCGTCCTCGGTCGTGGCGACCGTGTACCAGCGTTGCGGCGCAGCCAGTTCCGACCAGAACGTCTCCTGCGACCACGTGTCGGGCGTGAAGAGCTGCACCTCCAGCCGGTGGACCGGCTCCACGTGCCACCAGCGCATCGGGAACATCGTCACGGCCGAGGGGTCTGGCGTGACCTCGGTTGGGCCGGTCACGGCGTCCGGGAGCCGGCGCGTCCGGTGAGAACGCTCTTGGCTCCCCCCGGTTCCGCTGCGTCGGGGCGGCGGAGGTACAGCGGCTCAGGGTCACGCGGTCGACGTCCGTCAGCTGTCTCGGCCAGCGCAATGCGTGCGATCGCTTCTGCGGACGGGTCACGCAGTGCCGCAACGGTTTCGATGGGCGAAGGCGGCAGGCTGTCGGGGTAGAGGAGGGTCCCGCGTCCGGCGCATGGCAGGTTGTTCAAGGGCAGCTCGTGCGGTCGTGACACGTCCGGCTGGGTGACGGGGACGGCCCAGAGGCCGCTGGACGTCTCGGTGGCGTGGTAACGAGCCCAGTAGACCTCACGGCGACGCGCGTCAGTGGCGACGATGAAGTCCGTTCCGACAGTGGCGATCCCGGCATCGACGGCTTGCAGGGCCACAGCGTCGAGGCTTGTCACGCCGTGGACCTCGAGTCCCAGCGCCAGGGCGAGGGTGCGTGCCGTGACGAGGCCGACCCGCAGGCCGGTGAACGGACCTGGACCTCGCCCGACGGCGATCGCGGTGAGCTCCGGCTTGGTGATCCCTGACTCGGTCATGACTTCGTCGATCATCGGCACGAGCAGCTCCGCGTGGCGGCGGGGGTCGTACGTCGAGCGCGACGCCACGACCGCCGTACCGTCGTGCAGGGCGACGGTGACGGCGGCCGAGGTGTCGAGGGCGAGCAGCACTCGCCGAGGGTATGCCAGCTACAGGGTCAGCAGGGTCGTTCCGGTCCCGCCGTCGCGGTAGGTCACCTCGACCTCGACCCCGGTTGTCGAGGCGTCCTCGAGCTCGTCGCCGGGAAGCCAGAAGGCGAAGTGTCCACCCGACACGGTTGCTGTCACGTCGCCCTGAGTTCGGCTGTGGTACACCGCGCCGGCGACGTCGGAGCCAGCGACGCCGGCCGCCAGGGAGAGGTCGCCCGCCTTCATGGTGCCGACGCCCAGGTCTGTCGCGGTGACGTCACGAGGTGCGGGCGCCGCATGGTCGGTCACTCGGCCGACCGAGCCGATCGCGTCCTTGGCGAACAGGTGGGCGGAGTCGTCGCTCACACACATCGCCGAGAAGCCGTTCGTGCCGGCCAGGACCACAGTGGTCCACACGCCGCGGCGCTCGGCAATGACCGGCTCAGCAGCCTTGAGATCGGCTGCATGCTCGGCTCCCGCTCCGTCCTCCTGCATCTGGCGGCAACCGGCGACTGCGTCAGCACTTTCCTGCGCCGACAACCCGCGGGGATCGGGCGTCCAGCTGGCAAATGCCTGGTCGCCGCCGGTCAGGGACGGTAGCGCGACCATCAGAGCAGTCACTGCTGCGACCACTCCTCCGGCCAACACGACTCTGCGCGTGGTGCTTTGGGCGCGACGCGGCCGGTCGGCGCGGGCGGCCGGCCTGGAGGCCAACGCCGACGGAGGCACCTGCAGCGGGTCCGATGCCAGGATCGTCTGGAGGTCGGCGCGGGCTCGATCTGTGGGGGTGTGCCCGTGGCGGTCGGCGGCGTCCAGCGATCGCAGGGCGGTGCTGATGTCGCGGTCGAGAACGCGGACTCGGGTCATGGTGTGGTGGTCCTCTCAAGGACGGCGCTCGGTGTGCCGGACGGCTGGGGCGGGTGGTCAACATGGAGTCGCAGCGCTCGGCGGGCGCGGCTCAGGCGCAACCGGACCGCGACCGGTGAGATGCCGAGCATGGCGGCTGCCTGCGGCGCGCTGAGCTCCTCGAAGACCGTCAGGCCCAAGACCTCCTGATGGACCTCGGAGAGAAGACGCCACGCTCGTGCGAGGTCCACCCGGCTGAGCACCAGATCGGCGCCCGCGTCGGCGTGCTGGCCGGCAGTGGCGTCCGCCAGACGCACGCCAAGAGCGACGCGCCGCTGTTCACCGCGCTGGCTGTTCAGCAAGATGTGGCGCGCGATGCCGAACACCCATGCCCGCCGGTCGCCCTCGCCGCGAGGCAGGTCATCCAGGCGACGCCACACCACCAAGAAGGCCTCTGCGACAACGTCCTCGGCGTGATCTGGGTGCGCGCGGCGCTGAACGAACCTCAAGACGTCCGAATACGCGCCCTCGTACAACGACCTGAAGATGTGCTCACGTTCACGAGCACGCGATAACTGACTCATACCTTTACCTGTCCACCACCCGAGCGAGTGTGTCGCAGCAACAGATGGCGGCGACGACGCCACGCGAGGTGCCGCCAGGAGACGTTAGATGCTAGTGACGAGCCCTACGACAGGCCCGCGAGCCTGTAGAGGACAAGTGACCCGGCTACCGCAACGTTCAGACTCTGACCCGTCCCCACCCTCGGTATCTCCACGACCGCATCGAAAAGGTCAAGAGCCTCGGGCGGGACTCCGGTTCTCTCGTTGCCCAGCACCATCACCGTCGCCGGGCCGGCGTCAGGTCCGCCAGACGGATGGACTCTTCCGCCAACTCGACGCCAACGATGTGGCTCGCCGCATCGCGCTGAGCGGCAAGCCATCTGCACGGATCGCCCTTGACCCAGTGAACGCACGGCTGGCGGTTCAGGGTGTTTCCACGAGCCAGTGCCTCAGGCACCCACGGCAGACGCGGCACGACCATGCAGGCACCCACCGCATCGCAAGTCCGGAGGAGGGTCCCGAGGTTGATGCCATGCATCGGCCACAGCGGCGCGGCCAGCAGATGATCCCAGCAACCATGGGCCCGATGGCGCCGGTGCCTGAGCTCATGTGGGGTCCGGAACCGGATGTTCGGGGCGCTCACCGACCTTCGACGAGGACCTCGTCACCGCGGGGGTACTTCATGAGTGAGGGTGCTTCGCGGCGCACTCGGGCCATCACGACTCTGGGAGCACCAGGTACCGCAGTCGGTTGTCCTCGAGTGGTGGGATGAAAACTGTTGTCCAACATACGGACTCGGCGCTGTGGATGAGGGTGGGACTGTCGGTGGTGGCTGGGAGAGTTGTCGTCATGGCAGCCCACCCGGTCGAAGCGCTCGAGTCGCTCGACGACGGGGCCGAGCCCGGTGTCGGGGCGAAGGTGCTGCGCGGGTTCGTGGCCTCGGCGGTGTCGGCGGCGCCGGGTCCGGAGCTGGTGACCGCGTTGACGGCGTTGACCGCGCGCACCGACCTGACCGCGCGGGAGTGGGTCGAGGTGACGGCGGCGTGGAAGAAGGTGGCGTGTCTGGCCACCGCGGGCCAGTTCGTCGCCATCGCTGAGCTGGACCAAGCCCTCAACCCTGGTCTTGGTGCCGGCGAGCGCGCAGACGCAGACAGGGACGCGTACGCGGCGCCGGGGCGGACCTGCCCGGTGCGGCGGACCGCGGACGAGCTGGCGCCCGCGTTGGGGATGGCGCCGCGGGCGGCGTCGGCGCTGGTGTCGCTGGTACGCCGGTGCGAGGACCTGCCGGCGGCGATGGACGCGCTGGCCGACGGCCGGATGGACCCGTCCCAGCTGCGGGCCCTGGACGCGCACGCCCGGCACCTGCCCACCCCGGCGAAGCGGGTGTTGGAGGCGGCGGCGGTGCGGTGGGCACCACGACGGACCCGCCAACAGCTCGACGCCGCCCTGGCCGCCGAAGCGATCCGGCTCGACCCCACCCACGCCACCGACATGGTCGAGCACGGCGTGACCGAGCGGGACGTCCAGCTGCGGACCTCACCACTGGCCGGGTGCCGGCGGCTGGTCGCGGACCTGCCCACCGACCAGGCCCACGCCGCCTGGCTCGCCCTCAACGGCGCCGCCCGCACCGCCCGCCGCAACCACGCCACCAGCGCCAACAAGGCCAACAAGGCCAACTAGCAAAAGGCCAACAAGGCCAACAAGGCCAACATGGCCAACAGCGAGACGGACACCAGCGGCAGCCAGGGTGGCAGTGATGAGCGGACCCTGGCCCAGCTACGCGCCGACCTGCTCACCGCCGTCCTCACCGGCCAGGCGACGCCGCCCACCCCTGCCAGCGGCGACCACCCCAGCGGCCAGGTTCTGGTACCGACCCCGGCCGAGCTGTCCCGCCACGTCGAAGTCCAGGTCGTGGTCGCCGCCGACACCCTCACCAGCACCCACGACCTACCCGCATCGATCCCCGGCGTCGGACCCATCGACCCCGACACCGCCCGCGAACTCGCCACCCGCCAGCCCTGGCGACGACTCATCGCCGACCCCGCCACCGGCACCCTGCAACACATCGACCCCCGCACCCTGCCCCCACCCACACCACCCGAACCACCCGAACCGCTTGAGCCCGAACTAGTTGAGCCCGAGCTAGTTCGAGCCCGAACTAGTTGAGCCCGAACTAGTTGAGCCCGAACAGGTACCACCCGACCCGAGACTGAAGCGGCTCCTCACCGACCCGGTCACCCCGGCACGACTCGACCACGGCACCGACACCTACCGCACCCCCACAGCGCTGCGCCGGCACCTCCACACCCGCGACGCCACCTGCATCGGACCCGCCTGCCACCACCCGGCCACCGGCACCGAGGCCGACCACACCGTCAACTACGACGAGGCCGACGACCACGGACAACCCGGCAGCACCAGCCACACCAACCTCGGCAGCACCTGCGAACGCATCCACAACGCCAAGACCCACGGGGGCTGGGCGCTCTCCCAACCCACCCCGGGCACCTTCATCTGGACCAGCCCCACCGGCCGCACCTACACCCGCACCGTGCGACCCCTCATCCACGGCTGGCCCGAGAGCTGGCCCGAGACCGACGACCAGGCGTGACGCTCGACGAGCCGTCGCGCGTGCGGTTCACCGACGTCCACCCTCCCGTTTCGCCGTGTTCTGTGGTCGGGACAGCGTCTCCGCCAACGAGAACACAGCGAATCGCGGTGAGGAGTCTTGCGGTGAGGAGTCAGCCTGGAGGTAGGGCGATCAGGGCCCAGCGCGCTCCGTAGCCCTCGAGCACCACGTCGCGAGGGTCGAGAACGTCCGCGTCAAGCCCCACCGTCCCCCCAGTGGCACGCACGATCGTGACCTCGAGACGATCCTGAGCCAGGTCCTCGACGAGACCGTGCCCCCACTCCACCAGCATCACGGCCTCGTCCAGCGAGGAGTCGAGGTCGAGGTCGTCGACCTCGGCGAGCCCGCCCAGTCGATAGGCATCCACGTGCACGAGGACGGGCCCCGTCCCCAGCGAAGGGTGCTCACGCGCGATGACGAACGTCGGCGACGTCACCCGTCCACGCACGCCCAAGCCCTCGCCGATACCTGCTGCGAGAGTGGTCTTTCCAGCGCCGAGCTCACCCGTGAGCAGTACCAGGTCACCGGGTCCCAGCAGCCGCGCCAGCCGCACGCCGAGCGCGTGCATGTCGTCGGCAGAGGCAATGTGCAGCCGTCCGACCGACGCTGGAGCAGCCGGTGCTGGCGGCTGCTCCATCACGACGAGCGCTGCTCGCGAGACCGCCCCAGACCGCGGGCCTTCTCCTTGGCCTTGGCCATCACCTTCGGACGGCGGATGCGCGGCCGCGCGGTGATCTCGGGCCCCTGCGAGCCGTCGATCCGTCGCCGTGCCCGGTGCAGCAGCGCCACCAGGTGTGGCGTCACGATCTCGGGGTGCTCGAGCATCACCAGGTGGCCGGCGTCGCGCACGAGGGCGAACTCGGCGTGGGGCAGCGCCCGGTGGATCTCTTCGCTGTGCTCGGCCGGAACCATCAGGTCGCTGTCACCGACCAGCACGAGCATCTCGATGTCACCCAGGCTCGACAGCGCTTCCCTCTTGTCGTGCACCCCGAACGCCGGCAGGAAGTCGCTGACCACCTCGATCTTCGTCGCGGCGATCATGCGAGCGGTGAAGTCGACGAGGTCCTGGTCGACGTTCGAGGCGAAGGACCATCGCTTGACGATGACCTCCTCCAGGTCGCTGCCGATCCGGCGCGTGCGCTCCACCAGCATCGGCTGCCGTGAGAGCAGATTGAGTGCCGCGGGGGCGACCCGGCGTAGCACCGACCCCAGCCGGTCGAGCCCGAGGTCGACCTTCTCGAGCCCTCCCGCGCTCGTCGACACCAGCGCTGCCCCGACGACGCGCTCCTTGAACAGCTCCGGGTCCTCGGCTGCCAGCGACATCACGGTCATGCCGCCCATCGAGTGCCCGACCAGAACCAGCGGGCCGGACGGGGCTACCGCCGCGATGACGGCCGCGAGGTCCGCGCCGACCTGGTCGATGGTCGCCGACCCGACCGGACCGCGCTCCGAGCGCCCGTGGCCCCGCTGGTCCCACCACACCGTGCGCACCCGTCCCTGCAGAGCCAGCCGCTGGTAGTGCCAGGAGTCGAGGTTGAGGGCGTAGCCGTGGCTGAACACGACGGTCAGGCCGTCCGGGTCCGGCTCCTCGGGCTCGTCGACCTCGACGTGCAGCATCGTGCCGTCGTCCGCAGCGACCTCGATCGGAACCTCGCGGATCGACCCGAGGGGCACCTCGTCCTCGTCCTGCGGAAGTCTCTGCAGCACAGGGCGTCCCACGGCGAGGCGCTCGACGGCCAGACCGGCTGCGGCGCCGGCTCCGGCTGCGGCGAGACCCAGCCCCAGCGTGATCAGGGACGTGCGGCGGCTCATCGCGTCCACTCCACTGCGTCGGCGCCGACCCAGGTGCGCGGCAGTCTGCTACCCACGCGGGTGACGATCTCGTAGCTGATGGTTCCGGCGGCGTCTGCCCAGTCCTGCGCGCTCGGCTCGCCGGCGTCGCCAGGCCCGAAGAGCACCGCGCGGTCCCCAGCCCGTACGTGCCCCGACGCACCCGGTCCCAGGTCTACGACGAACTGGTCCATGCAGACCCGGCCGGCGACGGCGGTGCGGAGCGACCCTACCTGCACCGGCCCCGTCCCGCTCGCGTGGCGCGGGACGCCGTCCCCGTACCCCAGCGGCACCAGCCCGAGCGTCGTGGGCTGGGGTGTGGTGTAGGCGTGCGCGTACGAGACGCCTTGTCCCGCACCGACGTCCTTGACCAGCGCCAGCTCTGCCTCGAGGGTCATGGCCGGACGGATTCCCAGCTGCGAAGGCGACTGCAGCTGCGGCACCGGCGACAGTCCGTATACCGAGATTCCCGGACGGACGAGGTCGAAGTGCGTGCCCGGCGCGGTCAGCGTCGCCGCCGAGTTCGCCAGGTGCCGCACGACCGGGCGCAGACCGTGCCGTTCACAGACGGTCAGTGCCTCCCCGAACACCTCGACCTGCGCCAGCACGCTCGGGTGGCTGGGCTCGTCGGCCCGCGCCATGTGCGACCAGACCCCGACCACCTGGACGGCTCCGCTGGCCTCAGCGGCTGCGGCGGCCCTGACCAGCTCGTCCCAGTCGGACGGTGTCGCGCCACCGCGGGCCAGGCCGGTGTCGACCTTCAGGTGCACCCGCGCCGGGCGCCCGACGGCCCCGACCGCGGCCACGACCCGATCCAACGCCCAGAGAGCACTCACCGACACGTCCACGCCAGCGGCCACCGCAGGTCCGAGGTCGACCGACGGCGAGTAGAGCCACGCCAGAACCGGCACGTCCACTCCGGCAGCCCGCAGCTCAAGCGCCTCGTGCACCTGAGCGACGCCAAGCCAGGCAGCACCACCGGCGACCGCAGCACGGGCCGACGGGACGAGCCCGTGGCCGTACCCGTCCGCCTTCACGACTGCCATCACCGCTGCGCCGGTGGCTCGGGCGCGCTCGCGCAGGACCGCGACGTTCGACCGCACGGCATCCAGGTCGACGACGACCTGGCCGGGGTGCAGCGCGAGACTGGCCTTGGTGCTGCTCATAAGGCGACCAGTGTCGCAAAGGCGGGTGACCCGCCGGTAACTACAGTCGGCCCGCCGTGCTCAGCGTGTCAGGTAGGTCACTGCCGCTCAGTCGGAAGCTCAGTCGGAAGCTCAGTCAGAGGACGCACCGACGCCCTGCTCCGCGGCCCACTCCGCCACGCGTCGCTCGGCCTCGTCCGGGGCCACGTCCTCGACCTTCGTCATGATCGCCCAGCGGTGGCCGAAGGGATCGAGGACGGATGCGAACCGGTCCCCCGTCACGAACGTCGAGGGCTCCTCGAACACGGTGGCGCCGGCCTCGACGGCGCGCTGGAAGACGGCGTCGACGTCGGAGCAGTACAGGCACGTGGAGCGACTCACCTGGTTGGTCCCGTCCGGCGCCACCAGCCCCATCGACGGGACCGGGTCGCTGAGCTGCAGCCGTCCGTCACCGAAGTCGAGCTCGGCGTGCATCACCGACCCGTTCTCGCCGTCCATCCTCGAAACCAGAACCGCCCCGAAGACGGACGAGTAGAAGTCGATGGCCCGGCTCGCGGGCTCCGTCACCAGGTAGGGGGTCAGGGCCGTGTAGCCCTCGGGCTTTCCGTCGTGGATCGTCATGTCGCCCACTGTGCCTACGCTGGCTACGTGGCGTCTTGGACGAATGCGACGACCCCCGACCCGGTGGTCGTCGCGAGCACGACCACCACCAAGGGCGTGCTGCGCGGGGGCCAGGCAGCGGCGAACTTCGACCTGCAGCGCTACCCGGTCGCCCCGTCAATCTCCCCGTTCGTCGAGCGCTACTGGTCGGTGCGCTGGGACCGCACCGGCCAGACTCCCTTCCGCTCCGAGGTGCTCACGCACCCCTGCGTGAACCTCGCAGTGGAGTCCGCAGGGTCGCCCACCGACCGCCGCCACGGCTTCGACATGCCCGCCGGCCTCGTGCACGGCCTGGTCAGCCGGCGCTTCACCATCGACCTGACCGGGGTCGGACGGGTGTTCGGCGTGAAGTTCCGGCCGGGTGGGTTCACCGCGTTCACCGGACGGCGCACCGAGCGCGACGTCGTGGTGCCCCTCGTGAGCGCTGTTCGGCGCCGCCGGTGAGCGTCTCGTCCGCGACGTGCTCGCCGAGCCCGACGACGCCGGCCGGGCCGCGGTCGCCGACACGTTCCTCGAGGGGCTGGCTCCCGAGCCTGATGCGGCCTACCTCGAGCTGCTCGAGCTCCTGGCCGAGATGGTGCACGACCGCACCCTGACTAGAGCAGCCGACGTGGCCGAGCGCGCCTCGATGACTCCTCGCTCCCTGCAACGGCTCTTCCGCCGCTACGTCGGCATCGGCCCCAAGTGGGTACTGAGCCGCTACCGGCTTCAGGACGCGGCCGCCGCGATCGATGCCGGCGAGGTCACCGACTTGGCCACCCTCGCAGCCGATCTCGGCTGGTTCGACCAGGCGCACTTCAGCCGCGACTTCCGCGAGGTCGTCGGCGTCACGCCGTCGCAGTACCTGACGGAGGCGCAGCAGACTGCCGGCTAGGGCCTCCAGCGACGGTGGCGCTCGACCTGCCCGCCCGTACGGACCAGCTCGAGCCGTGGCCTGGGCCCGTCCGCTCGACCTGCCTGCGGCTTGCGGCGTCCCGCCCGCCAGGGCATCGGCCAGGTGACACCGGGCCCGTCGTACTCCTGCTCGACCGCAGCGTGCAGGGTCCAGCTGGGGTCGTAGAGGTGCACGCGGCCGAGAGCGCACAGGTCGGCACGTCCGGCCAGCACGATGGAGTTGACGTCGTCGTACGACGAGATCACGCCCACGGCGATCGTGCTGATGCCCGTGCGGTTGCGGATCCGGTCTGCGTACGGCGTCTGGTAGGAGCGCCCGAACGCCGGTTGCTCGGCCGACGTCACCTGTCCCGTCGAGACGTCGATGGCGTCGGCACCTGCAGCCGAAAACGCCTGTGCCACTTCGAGACTCTCCTCCGGCGTGATTCCGCCGTCGTGCCAGTCGGTCGCCGAGACACGCACGGTCATCGGGCTCCCGGACGGCCACACCTCCCGCATCGCCGAGAAGACCTCGAGCGGGAAGCGCAGCCGGTTCGCGAGCGGTCCCCCGTACTCGTCGGTGCGCACGTTGGTCACCGGGGAGATGAACCCCGAGAGCAGGTAGCCGTGCGCGCAGTGCAGCTCGGCCAGGTCGAACCCTGCCTCGGCGGCACGACGCGTCGCGTTGACGAACTGGTCGCGGATCTCGTCCATCTGCCGCCGGTCGAGCTCGCGCGGCACCTGGTTCACGCCGGGTTGGTAGGCAACCGGCGACGCCGCCACGACCTCCCAGTTGCCCTCGTCCAGAGGCTCGTCGATTCCCTCCCACATCAGCTTGGTCGACCCCTTGCCGCCCGAGTGCCCCAGCTGCACACCGACTTTCGCGCTCGACTGGGCGTGGACGAACTCGGTGACGCGCCGCCAGCCGTCCCGCTGCTCGTCGTTCCAGAGCCCGGTGCAACCCGGCGTGATGCGACCGGACGGTGACACGCAGACCATCTCGGTCATCACCAGGCCTGCCCCTCCGAGCGCCTTGCCGCCCAGGTGCACCAGGTGGAAGTCGCCGGGCAGGCCGTCAACGGCCACGTACATGTCCATCGGCGACACGACCACACGGTTCTGCAGCTCGAGCCCCCCGAGCCGCAGCGGCTGGAACATGGGCGGACGGACGTCGCCGGTGCCGTTGCCGGCCCGGCGCTCGTGGTCGGCGAACCAGCGGTCGACGCGGTCGACGAACTCAGGGTCGCGCAGGCGCAGGTTGTCGTAGGTGACTCGCCGGCTGCGCGTCATGATGTTGAACGCGAACTGCAGTGGCTCCTGGTGTGTGTACTGGCCCAGGTCTTCGAACCACTCGAGGCTCGCCTGGGCGGCGCGCTGGGTCGAGTCGACCACTGGCTTGCGTTCGGCCTCGTACGCCCCCAAAGCCGTTGTCACATCCGCGAACTCATGCATGCAGGCCGCGAGCGCGAGGGCGTCCTCCATCGCCAGCTTCGTGCCCGAACCGATCGAGAAGTGCGCGGTGTGGGCGGCGTCGCCCAGGAGCACCACGTTCTCGTGCCGCCACGTCGCGTTGCGCACTGTGGTGAAGGTGACCCAGCGAGAGTTGTTGGACAGCACCGCATGTCCGTCGAGCGCGTCACCGAAGAGCTGCCTGACCCGTTCGATCGACTGCTCGTCCGACTCCCCCGGCGCGAAGTCCGCGGAGGCGAAGGGCTCGAAGCCGGCTGCCCGCCACACCTTCGAGCTCATCTCGACGATGAAGGTGGAGCCCTTCTCGTCGAAGGGATACCCGTGCATCTGCATCACGCCGTGAGGCGTCTCGCGGATGTCGAACGTGAAGGCGTCGAACACCTTGTCGGTGCCCAGCCACATGTACCTGCAGTCGCGCACGTCGAGAGTCGGCCCGAACGACTCCGCGTACCGGCCGCGCACCGCCGAGTTCAGGCCGTCTGCAGCGACGACCAGGTCGTGGTCGCGCATGAGCTGGTCGACGTCGGGTGCCGGCGTCGAGAAGTGCAGCGCGACACCGAGTTCCGTGCATCTGTCCTGCAGGATCTCGAGCAGGCGGCGGCGCGACATCGCCGCGAATCCATGGCCACCGCTCGTGACGACCTCGCCCTTGAAGTGGACGTCGATGTCGTCCCATCGGGCGAACTCGGCCTGCATCTGGTCGTGGACGACGGGGTCGGCGTGCTCGATGCCGCCCAGGGTCTCGTCGGAGAACACGACCCCGAAGCCGAACGTGTCATCGGCGGCGTTGCGCTCCCACACCGTGATCTCGTGCTCCTGGCCGAGCTGGCGTGCGAGCTGCTGGGCCAGCAGCGAGAAGTACAGACCTCCCGGCCCTCCCCCGACCACGGCGATGCGCACGGCGGTCTCCTCTCGCGTCCACCTCGACTATATTGCGTTCTTGACGGACGTTGTCAACCCGCCATACGCTGGCGGCCATGTTCGGGCTGACCGAGGACGAGGTCGCGTACGGCGAGTGGGTACGCCGCACGGCCGAGCACGACTTCGCATCGCCGTCCGCCGAACACGGCAGCGCCGTGAACCGGCAGCTGGTGCGAGCCCTGGGCGACAAGGGCCTGCTCCGAGGACTCTTCGGTTCAGGCCCCGACGGCGAGCCGCGCGACGCGGCCGCCGTCCAGCTGTGCCTCCTGCGCGAGAACCTGGCCCGCGTCAGCACCGAGGCCGAGACCGCCCTCGCCCTGCAGGGCCTCGGCAGCTACCCGATTCTGCAGGCCGGTACCCCCGAGACCGTCGACCGGTGGATCCCCGGAGTCGTGAGCGGCGAGGTCGTCCCCGGGTTCGCGCTCTCCGAGCCCGATGCCGGGTCGGACGCGGCGGCCCTCTCCCTCCGGGCGGAACCAGAGGGGGACGGCTGGCGCCTGTACGGCGAGAAGGCCTGGATCTCCAATGCCCCGGAGGCGGACGTCTACTCGGTCTTCGCACGCACGACCCCGGACTCGCGCGCGAAGGGTGTCACGGCGTTCGTCGTCGCCGGCGACGCCGAAGGTCTGAGCGGCGAGCACCTCGACCTGCTGGCGCCGCACGCCATCGGAACGCTGGTCTTCGACGGGGTCCGCGTCGGGCCGGGCGACGTGCTCGGCGAGGTCGACCATGGCTTCGCGGTGGCGATGCGCACGCTCGACCTGTTCCGGCCCAGCGTCGGAGCGTTCGCGGTCGGGATGGCCCAGGCGGCCCTCGACGCAGCGGTGGCGCACAGCACGACGCGGCACGTGCACGGCGAGCCGCTGCACCAGCAGCAGTCGGTCTCGCACGCCCTGGCCGAGATGGCCACCCAGGTCGCCGCCTCGCGTTTGCTGGTCCACTCCGCAGCCTCCGCGCACGACCGCGGCGCGCCCGCCCAGGAGGTGACCAAGCTGGCGGCCATGGCGAAGCTCTTCGCGACCGAGGCCGCTCAGCGTGTCGTCGACCAGGCGGTGCAGCTGCACGGTGCGCGGGCCCTCCAGCGCGGCCACCTGCTGGAACGTCTCTATCGTGAGGTGCGAGCGCCCCGCATCTACGAGGGCGCCTCGGAGGTACAGCGCACGATCATCGGGCGGGCCGTCGTCCGAGAGACGCTCGAAGGGAGGGACGGGCCATGACCAGGTACCGGTCGTCGGCACCGCTCACCGAGCAGTGGGACCACTTCGACTTCGCTGTCGCGGACGGCGTGGCGACCCTGACGCTGAGCCGGCCCGAGAAGCTCAACCCCCTCACGTTCGAGAGCTACGCAGACCTGCGCGACCTGCTGCGCGAGCTGCCGCACCGTGGCGACACGAAGGTGCTGGTGATCCGCGGTGAGGGCAAGGGGTTCTGCGGCGGTGGTGACGTCGACGAGATCATCGGCGAGCTGCTGACCATGGACGCGCACGACCTGATGGGCTTCACCAAGATGACGGGCGACGTGATCGCCGCGATGCGCACGTGCCCGGTGCCGATTATCGCTGCGGTGCAAGGGATCGCGGCGGGAGCTGGCGCGGTGATCGCACTCGCGTCCGACTTCCGTGTCGTGAGTCGATCCGGACGGTTCGCTTTCCTGTTCACCAAGGTCGGGCTGTCGGGCGGTGACATGGGCGCGGCGTACCTGCTGCCGAGAGTCGTCGGCGCGGGACGGGCGACGCAGATGCTGATGCTCGGCGACACGGTCGACGCCGAGACGGCGGACCGCTACGGCCTGGTCAGCGAGCTGGTGGACGACGACGAGCTCGCCGGTACCGTGGAGCGGCTCGCGCGGCGCCTCGCTGATGGACCGACCCTGGCGTACGCCCAGACCAAGTCGCTGATCACGCGGGAACTCGACATGCCGCTCGACGCGGCGATGGAGCTCGACGCCATGACCCAGGCACTGCTGATGACCACCGCCGACCACGCGGAGTTCCACGCAGCGTTCACCGACCGACGACCCCCGCAGTGGAAGGGCCGCTGATGAACCCGCTCGACTTCCTCGCCGTCGACGACCTGTTGTCCGACGACGAGCGCGACATCCGTGACACCGTGCGCAAGCTCGCCGAGGCAGAGCTCGCCCCTCACATCAGCGACTGGTACGAGCAGGGTGAGCTGCCACGCGAGCTGGCCGGCACGTTCGGCCGACTGGGCCTGCTCGGCATGCACCTCGAGGGGTACGGCTGTGCCGGCACCAGTGCGGTCGCCTACGGCGTCGCGTGCCGAGAGCTCGAGGCCGTCGACTCGGGACTGCGAAGCTTCGTCTCGGTGCAGGGGTCGCTGGCGATGTTCGCGATCCACCACTGGGGCACCGAGACTCAGCGCGAGCAGTGGCTCCCGAGGATGGCCATGGGCGAGGCGCTCGGATGCTTCGGGCTGACCGAGTCGGACGCGGGCAGCGACCCGGGCTCGATGCGCACGTCGGCACGCCGCGACGGTGACGACTGGGTGCTGAACGGCAGCAAGATGTGGATCACCAACGGCACGCTGGCCGACGTCGCGGTGGTGTGGGCGCAGACTGACGAGGGCATCCGCGGGTTCGTCGTCCCCACCGACACCAAGGGTTTCGGCGCTCAGCAGATCCACCGCAAGCTCTCTCTGAGGGCATCCGTGACGGCCGAGCTCTCGTTCCAGGACCTGCGTCTGCCGGGTGACGCCGTGTTCCCCGAGGTGCGAGGCCTCAAGGGACCGCTCACCTGCCTCAACGAGGCTCGCTTCGGCATCCTCTGGGGAGCGGTCGGTGCGGCGCGCGCCTGCTACGCCGAAGCCCTCGAGTACTCGTTGCAGCGCACCCAGTTCGGCAAGCCGCTGGCCGCGTTCCAGCTGTCGCAGCGCAAGCTCGCCGACATGGTGGTGGCCGTGGGCAACGCCTCACTCGCGGCTCTCCAGATCGGCCGGCTCAAGGACGCAGGACGGCTGGAACCGGCACACGTCAGCTACGGCAAGCTGGCGAACGTGCGCTCCGCGGTCGAGGTCGCGCGGTCGGCGCGGTCGATGCTCGGTGGCGCCGGCATCACCCTCGACCACTCGGTGATGCGTCACATGAACAACCTCGAGACGGTGATGACCTATGAGGGCACCGAGGAGATGCACACCCTGAGCATCGGCGCCGCCGTCACCGGAATCCCCGCCTTCCGGTGACCGGCATCGGGCAGGTCCCGCCCAGGACCGCCCTCGTCACCGGCGCCAGCAGCGGGATCGGCGCAGCGACAGCGCGGCGCCTCTCGCGCGAAGGCCACCGCGTCGCCCTCCTCGGCCGTGACCGGACTGCGCTCGACCGAGTGGGAGCGGCCATCGAGGGACCCTCGCTCGTCGTCCCGGCCGATGTGACGGATCCCGAACAGCTCGACGCCGCCTTCACTGCGACCGAGGCCCACTGGGGTTCGGTCGAGGTCCTGGTCGCGGCAGCCGGGGCGGGGACCGCCGCTCCAGTCGTCGACACCAGCGACGACGACTGGCAGCGGATGCTCGACCTGAACCTCACGGCACCCTTTCGCTGCATGCGCCGCGCGCTGCCGGCCATGCTCGACCAGGGATGGGGGCGGGTCGTCGTGGTGGCGTCGGTGGCCGCTAAGCACGGTGAGGCTCGGGTTGCCGCCTACTCGGCCAGCAAGCACGGCGTGCTCGGCCTGGTGCGCTCGGCGGCGGCCGAGGTCGCCCGCCGCGGAGTGACCGTGAACGCGGTCTGTCCGGGGTACGTGGACACGCCGATGACGGACGCATCCGTCGCGGCGGTCGCGGCGCGGACCGGCCTCACGGCGGACGAGGCACGCGCCAAGCTCGCAGCCCGCCAGCCGATCGGGCGGCTGATCTCCCCGGACGAAGTGGCTGACGTCGTCGCCCTGCTGGTCGGCAACGGCGGCATCAACGGGCAGGGCATCAACGTCGACGGAGGGGCTGTGCAGTCATGAGCGAGCGGAGCGCGCGAATCAGAGGGCACAGGGCGCGCGAAACGGCGAGGCACGAGCCGTGAGCGAACGCATCAACGCTGAGGGCTTGGCCAGGCCGGCGGGGTTCAGCCACGCGGTCCGTGTCACCGGCGGCCGCACCGTTCACCTGGCGGGCCAGACGGCGCTGGACGCGTCAGGCGTCATCGTCGGAGACGGCGTCGTCGAGCAGTTCGAGAGGGCACTCGGCAACCTGGTCGCGGCACTGCAGGCCGCGGGTGGGCGGCCGGCGGATCTGGTCACGATGACGGTGTACGTCGTCGACATGGACGACTACCGCGCCCACTCGCGCGAGATCGGCGAGGTCTGGAAACGCCTGGTAGGCAACGACTATCCGGCAATGGCGGGTATCGGTGTGTCTCGCCTGTGGGACGCCGAGGCGCTGGTCGAGGTGCAGGGTGCCGCCGTGATCGAGCAAGCGAGTGAAGAGAGCGGCCCCGAGTCGGGGGTCAGCGAGCTGCGCCTCGCCCTGACGGTCGACGACCTCGACGGTTCGGTCGCCTCGTACCGGGACGCCCTCGGGATGACGGTGGTCGCCTCCTGGGACCACCCCAGCGGTCGGGGCGTGGTCCTCGACGCCGGCCGCGCCACGCTCGAGCTGCTCGAGCCGGGCCACGCCGCCCATGTCGACGAGACCGAGGTCGGGCGGCCGATGCCGAGCACCGTCCGGGTCGCGCTGCAGGTCGACGACGCCGAGGCCGCGGCGAACCGGTTGGCTCAGGCCGGCGTCGAGCGGCTGGGCGCAGCTGTGGTCACGGAGTGGAACAGCCTCAACGCCCGGATGGCCACACACGAGGGCGTCCAGCTCACCCTCTTCTCCGAGAACGACGCAGCGGCCTCGCTCACCTGACGATCGATCAGTTTCGGAGAAGTCCGCCGCGGCGGCGACTGCCCAGCATCGGTGTCGTCTCCAACGACACTCTCGGAGGAACATCGCCATGACGCGGAAGCCAGCCAAGAGCACCGCACCGGCCGAGAAGAAGACCCAGGTGTTCACGGACGCGGAACGGGACGCGATGAAGAACCGCGCCGAGGAGCTGAAGGCGGAGAAGCGCCGCGGGAAGGCCGCTGACGAGGAAAGCGGCGTGCTCGCGAAGATCGCCGAGATGACGGAGTCGGATCGCGCGATGGCTGAACGGATCCATGCCGTCATCAAGTCCAGCGCCCCAGAGCTCTCGTCGAAGCTCTACTACGGGATGCCCGCGTACGCCAAGGACGACAAGGTCGTCTGCTTCTTCCAGCCCGCGCAGAAGTTCAAGACGAGGTACGCGACGTTCGGCTTCAACGACCCGGCGAACATCGACGAGGGCTCCATGTGGCCGATTTCCTTCGCCCTGACGAAGCTGACCGCCGCCGACGAGAAGAGGATCGGCGCGTTGGTGAAGAAGGCAGTGGGCTGACGAGTCACCAGGCCGCTCTGAGGTGACTAGGCGTGCAGGACGGCGTGCGCGTGCTCGGCGGCCGGCTCACGGAGCACGCCGTCCAGGTCGGAGAACAGCTCGCCGGCACGAACGCCCAGCCAGTCTTTGGGGAGGAACTCGAGCGGGAGGCCCGGATCGAGGTACGGCAGCCGCCGCCAGGCGGTGAGCATCGGCACGTAGGTGCGGAACGCGTTCTCCGGTAAGGGTTCTCGGCGGCGGACGCTCGTGCGCACAGGCGAGTACGTGGCGTGGAACTGCTCGTAGAGCGACTCCAGCTCGTCGAGGTCCCACCACGACTCGACCCGCGCCCGCACGTCACCGGCGCCGAGGTAGTCACCGCGGAAGAACTCGGTGAACTCGGTGAGAGAGAGCCGGTCGAGCGCGCGCACCGCCTCGTCGTAGAGCGTGCCGGGCGCCACCCAGACCCCCGGCGCAGCGGCGCCGAACCCGAGGCGTACCAGCTGCGAGCGCAGGGCGTGCCGCTTCTCGCGCTCGGCCTCGGGGACGGAGAAGACGACCACCAGCCAACCGTCGTCCGCGGTCGCGCGTGGACGCGAGAAGATGCGCCGGTCCCCCTCGCGCAGGATCTCCAGCGTGTGCGGCGCCAGCGCGTATCCGGCTCGGCCGTCGACCTTGACGCTGCGGAGCACGTCGCGCTTCTTCAGCCTCGACACCGACGAGCGGACGGCGGCCGCGTCGACGTCGAGGTCGGCCATCAGCCGCACCAGTGAAGCGACCGACAGCCAGTCGTGCTCCGCCCTGGCATAGAGCCCGTAGAGCGACGTGATGAGCTGTCGCGGAGGGAGGTCGAGCACCCGTCAGGCGCCGATCGTGCTGTCGCGCAGTCGGAATCGCTGAAGCTTGCCGGTGGCGGTGCGCGGTAGCTCGTCCACGAACTCGACCGCACGCGGGTACTTGTACGGCGCGATCTGGGCCTTCGCGAAGTCCTGCAGCTCGCGGACCTTGGCGTCGCCCGCGTCCGCACCCTCACGCAGCACGACGAAGGCCTTGACGATCGCACCGCGCGCCTCGTCGGCGACCCCGACGACGCCGCACTCGGCCACATCTGCGTGCGCCAGCAGCGCCTCCTCGACCTCTGGGGCGGCGATGTTGTAACCGGAGGAGACGATCATGTCGTCGCTGCGCGCCTGGTACCAGAAGTACCCGTCGTCGTCCTGGCTGAAGGTGTCGCCGGTGATGTTCCAGCCGTTCTGCACGTAGGCCAGCTGGCGCGAGTCGGAGAGGTAGCGGCATCCAGTCGGACCCCTCACCGCGAGGCGTCCCACCTGACCACGGGGCAGCGGCTCGCCGTCGGGGTCGACGATCGCAGCGACGAACCCTGGCACCGCGAGACCCGTTGAGCCAGGGCGGATTTCGTGACCGGACGACCCGATGAAGATGTGCAGCATCTCGGTGGAGCCGATGCCGTTGATGAGTCTCACGCCCGTGGCAGCCTCGAAGGCCTGCCAGGTCGCGGCCGGCAGGTGCTCGCCGGCCGACACCGCCTCGCGCAGGGACGACAGCAGGCCTTCGTCGCCACCCGCCAGCATCGCCCGGTACGCGGTCGGAGCCGTGAAGCAGATGGTGACCTGGTGGTCGTCGATGTGCTGGGCGAGCTCCGCCGGGGTGGCCTTCTCGATCAGGAGCGTGGCGGCGCCGACGCGCAGCGGGAACACCACCAGACCGCCCAGCCCGAAGGTGAAGGCCAGCGGCGGGGTGCCGGTGAACACGTCGTCCTTGGTGGGCTTCAGCACGTAGTGGCTGAACGTGTCGGCGTTGGCCAGCACGTCGCGGTGGAAGTGCATCGTGGCCTTCGGCCGTCCGGTCGTACCCGAGGTGAAGGCCAGCAGCGCGACGTCGTCCGCTGCAGTCTCGACGTTCTGGAACGAGTCGGAGCGACCGGCCGACGCCGCCACGAGGTCGTCGGCGTCCGCCCCGCCGTAGACCAGGGTCCTGGCAGCGAGCCCGGCTGTCTCGAGGTCATCGACGAACCGGTGGTCGCAGAGACTCAGGTCGATCGAGGCGATCTCGTCGATGGTGGCGAGCTCCTTGGGGCGCAGCAGCGGCATCGTCGTGACGACCACCGCCCCCGCCTTCAGCACCGCGAACCAGCACGCGACGAGAAGGGGGTTGTTCGGGCCGCGGAGCAGCACGCGGTTGCCCGGCACGATGCCGTGCTCATCGACCAGCAAGTTCGCGATGCGGTTGGACGACGCGAGCAGGTCGCCGTACGTCCACGCCTGCGCTCCCGGCGCGAGCAGGCACGGCCGGTCGGGGCCGAGCTCGGCGACCATGGCGTCGAGCAGCTCGGTCGCGCAGCTCAGGCGGTCTGGGTAGTGCACCTCGGGCACGTCGAACCGGAACTCGGGCCACTGGTCCGGCGGCGGCAGGTGCTCACGGCAGAACGTGTCGACGTGCGCGGACGGCGAGAGGTCCATGCTGCACGGTATGACTCTGTTGTGACGACAGTCAACAACCCACCATGAACCTCCCTTGCTCCCCCCACCTACGCCCACGCTGTGGCGGGCTCACCCTGCCCACACGAAGCCACCAGAAGCGTGTGGGCAGGCTGAGCCAGCCACCGGTCGGGTGTAGGTGGGGCGAGCAAGAGGGTGACAGCGCCGAGATAGGCGACTGTCAGCCATGTCGTCCCGCACGCTGGCACTGCCAGACTGCCGTCGAGGCGCGGGGGGACGACATGAGCACGTCAGGCGATGCGCCGCGCAAGGCGTCGCCCCTCGAGGCCGCGCCGTGGGAAGTTCCGTTGGCCCCGGCGCACCCGTCGCGCATGCCGGTGTACACGCCAGCACCTGGATTCCCGCACCAGGGGGCGTCCCCGTGGCACCCCCCACCGCCGCGCACCGACAGGTTCGCCATCGCCGCTTTGGTGCTTGGCCTGCTGGGAGTCGGGCTGCTGTGCTGGGTCTTCGGCTTCATCGCCCTCTCCCAGATCAAGGCGAGCGGCCAGAAGGGACGCGGGATGGCCATCGGCGGCATGGCGGCTGCTGGGGTGTGGTTCGTGTGCAGCATCGCCGTCGTCGCCGTCACCTTCCCCACGACCTCCTTCGCCCCCGACCGGGACGCGACTGGCGCGCTGACCGACGACGGCGTCGTCCACTTCAGCCAGCTGAGGCCGGGTGACTGCGTCAACGATCCAGGTCTCGTCACCGAGGTGACGAACGTCGATGTAGCGCCCTGCTCCCAGTCGCACTACGGCGAGATCTTCGCGACCTTCGGCATCTCGGCCTCCTCGTTCCCGGGTGATGCTCAGGTCGTGGCCGAGGCTGAAGTCGGATGCCTTGGCGGGTTCGAGGGGTACATCGGCATCCCCTACGACGAGTCGATGCTCGGGGTCCTCTACCTGTACCCGACCGAGACCTCGTGGGAGCTGGGCAGCGAGGGTGTCGTGTGTATCGTCCACGACCCCGCCGGCCCGCTCACAGAACCGACTCTGCAGTGGTCCGAGCGCTGAGCTGAGCCCCCGTCCCTCTTGCTCCCCCAGCCCACACGCTGCCTGTGGCGGGCTCACCCTGCCCACACACTTCGGCCAGAAATCTGTGGGCTGGGTGAGCACCCCACAGGCGACGTGTGGGTGACGCGAGCAACGGGGCGGTCGGGCCGTTTAGGCGCCGAACTGCAGAGCGCTGGCGATAGCGGACGGGAGACAGTCCAGCAGCGCACCCGCACTGACCGGGCCCCCGCCTGACGCGTGGGCGCCGGCGAGCCCGTGCACCACGACGGCGACGCCCGCCGCGTCGATCGGCTCGAGCCCGGCGGCCAGCAGGGTCCCGGCGATGCCCGCGAGCACGTCCCCCGAACCGGCCGTCGCGAGCCAGTGCGGACCGTGGTCCTGACCCAGCACTCTCCCGTCGGACGCCACGACCACAGTGATGGCGCCCTTGAGCAGAACCGTTGCGCCCGTAGCGTCTACGGCCGCGCGCGTGTACCGAAGGGGTTGCGCCTCAATGTCCGCCCGCGAGGGCGAGCCGACCCCGAGGTCACTCATCAGACGAGCCAGCTCGCCCGCGTGCGGGGTCAGGAGCAGCGGCGGTGTCACCGTCTCGCCGATGCGAAGCGCCAGAGCCAGCACCTGCAGGGCGCCGGCGTCGAGCAGGCACGGCTCCTGGCCGGCCAGTGCCCTGCGCACCGCGTCGACCTGCCCAGCGTCGTCGGCGTCGACGCCAGGGCCGAGCACCCATGCCTGCACGCGTCCATCACCCGGCACGACCTCGGGCCACGACGCACGCACCAGGTCTGTCGCAGGCGCCGGTCCGACGTACCGCACCATGCCGGCACCCGACCGCACCGCGGCCCCTGTGCACAGCACTGCCGCACCCGAGTAGGTGGCGCCCCCTGCCACCACCCCCAGCACCCCGCGGGAGTACTTGTCATCGGCCGGTCCTGGCACCGGCCACAGCGCACCGACGTCAGCCACCTCGAACCGTTGCACCGCAGGCGATCCCAGGTCGCTGGGCTCGAGCCCGATGTCGACGACCTCTACAGACCCGGCTGCCTCGGACGCGGGGGGCAGCAGCAGGCACGGCTTCGCGGTACCGAACGCGACCGTCACATCAGCACGCACGTGCACCCCGTCAGCCGCCCCGGTGTCAGGGTCGACGCCACTCGGCAGGTCCACAGCGACGACGGCTGACCTGAGTCGGTCTACCGCCTCGACCACGGTGGCTGCGACGCCACGCAGCCCTCCGCGGCCGCCGATTCCCAGCAGGCCGTCCACCACCACGTCGGCGCCCGAGATCGCTTCGACCGCAACGGCCTCGCCACCGGCCGCGGTCGCATCGATGACCCGGCCCCCGGCGCCGACCAGCCCCGCAAGACCCCGTTCGTGCGGCTTCTCGTGCCCCAGCACCGCCCGCACGGCAACCCCGCGAGAGGCCAGCCGAGCCCCGGCCCACAGGGCGTCGCCACCGTTGGCCCCGGGCCCGACGAGCAGCACGACCTGCCGCCCGTAGGCCGCGCCGGTCCGGTCGCGGAGCACCTGCAGCACCACCCTCGCCAGCGCCGCAGCGGCCCTCTGCATCAGCGCACCGTCGGGCAGGACCCTCATCACTGCCGCCTCCGCGCGACGCACGGCTTCGACCTCGTGCGCCTCGATCACGGCAGGCCGACGGGCTCGGCAGGGCCAGGCACGGGGTCGGCACGCTCGGCAACCACGACGGCGGACGCGATGCCCGCGTCGTGGCTCAGCGAGAGGTGGAAGGACGTGACACCCAGCTCGGCGGCGCGGGCAGCGACGGTGCCGAGCACGTGCAGCACCGGTCGTCCGCCCTCGAGCACTCGAACCGTCGCGTCGGTCCAAACCAGCCCGACCGGCGCACCCAGCGACTTGGCCACGGCCTCCTTGGCCGCGAACCTCGCCGCCATCGAGGCCGGCGCAAGGCCCTGCTCCTCCGCGGTGAACAGCCGGTCGGCGAGCGCCGGCACGCGCTCCATCTGGGCGGTGAAGCGGTCGATGTCGACCACGTCGATGCCGACGCCGACAATCACAGCTACTCGACCGTGACCGACTTGGCCAGGTTGCGGGGCTGGTCGACGTCCAGACCCTTGGACGCCGCCAGCTCGCAGGCGAAGACCTGCAGCGGAACGACGGCCAGCAGAGGAGCCAGCAGCGGCGGGCACTGCGGGATGCGGATGACCTCCTCGGCATAGGGGACGACGTCCTCGTCGCCGTCCTCGGCGATCACGAGCGTGCGGGCGCCTCGGGCCCTGATCTCCTGGATGTTCGAGACCACCTTGCTGTGGAGGGAGTCCTCGCCGCGCGGCGAGGGGACGACCACGAACACCGGCTGGCCCGGCTCGATGAGCGCGATCGGACCGTGCTTGAGCTCGCCCGCCGCGAAGCCCTCGGCGTGGATGTACGCCAGCTCCTTGAGCTTGAGCGCACCCTCCATCGCGACCGGGAACCCGACGTGCCGGCCGAGGAACAGCACCGAGCGGGTGTCGGTCATCCAGTGCGCGATCTCGCGGACGTGGTCGAGCCGGTCGAGCACCTGCTGGATCTTGTCGGGCATCAGCGCGAGCTCGCGCATCACCTCGTTCACGTCCTCGGACCGCGAACCGCCGCGCAGGGTGGCGAGGTAGAGGCCGAGCAGGTAGCACGCGGTGATCTGGGCCAGGAACGCCTTGGTCGACGCCACCGCTATCTCAGGGCCCGCGTGCGTGTAGAGCACGCCGTCGCTCTCGCGGGGGATCGACGACCCGTGCGTGTTGCAGATCGCCACCACCGTGGCGCCCTGCTCGCGGGCGTACCGGACGGCCATCAGCGTGTCCATCGTCTCGCCCGACTGGGAGATCGACACCACCAGCGTGCGCGGACCGACCACCGGGTCGCGGTAGCGGAACTCGTGCGCCAGCTCGACCTCGACAGGGATACGCGTCCAGTGCTCGATCGCGTACTTGGCCACCTGTCCCGCGTACGCCGCTGTGCCACAGGCCAGCACGACGACGCGGTCGATCTGGCGCAGCACGTCCTCGTCGATGCGCAGCTCGTCGAGCACCAGGCGGCCGTCCGCGTCCGTGCGCCCGAGCAGCGTGTCGGCGACCGCGTGGGGCTGGTCGTGGATCTCCTTCGACATGAAGTTCGGGAAGCCGCCCTTCTCCGCGGCCGCCGCGTCCCAGTCGACGTGGAAGTGCTTGCCCTCGACCGGTTCTCCGTCGAAACCGATGATCTTCACGTCATCGGGGGTGATCGTGGCGATCTGGTCCTGCCCGAGCTCGACGGCGTCGCGGCTGTGCGAGATGAACGCGGCCACGTCCGATCCGAGGAAGTTCTCACCGTCACCCAGCCCCACCACCAGCGGGGAGTTGCGGCGCGCGCCGACCACGGTGTCGGGCTGGTCGACGTGCACGGCGAGCAGGGTGAAAGCACCCTCGAGCCGGTTGCACACCTGGCGCATCGCCTCGGTGAGGTCCTTGGTGTCGGCGTACGCACGCGCCACCAGGTGCGCGGCCACCTCCGTGTCGGTCTCGGACTCGAACGCCACCCCGTCCGCCACCAGCCCGGCCTTCAGGGAGGCGAAGTTCTCGATGATGCCGTTGTGGATCAGCGCGAGGCCGCCCTCGTCGCCCCCGACGTGCGGGTGGGCGTTGCGGTCGGTCGGCCCGCCGTGGGTGGCCCAGCGGGTGTGCCCGATGCCCGTGCTCGCGGACGGCATGGGCTCCGCCGCCAGCAGCTCGGTCAGGTTCGCCAGCTTGCCCGCCTTCTTGGCGGTGACCAGCCCGTCCGCCGTGACCAGGGCCACGCCGGCCGAGTCGTAGCCGCGGTACTCCAGCCGGGCCAGGCCCTCCATCACGACGTCGAGCGCCCGGTCGTTGCTCCGCGAGTCGGCGCCGTCGACCGGCGGGCGACCCACATATCCCACGATTCCGCACATGGCCGAGAGCCTAACCGGGGGTGGCAGGGCACAATGCCGAGCGTGACCTCGACCACGGTGTCCTCCGGACAGGGGGCCGGTACGTCCCCGTACGTCGAGATGGATCGCCCTGCCTGGAGCGCGCTGGCGGCCGCCACGCCGCTGCCGCTGACCGAGACCGACGTGGCCCGACTGCGGGGCCTGGGCGAGATCATCGACCTGGCCGAGGTTGAGGAGGTGTACCTGCCGCTGTCACGCCTGCTGAACCTGTACGTGGCGGGCTCGGCGGCCCTGCACTCGGCGACGACCACGTTCCTCGGCGAGGCGCCGGCCCTCACGCCCTTCGTGATCGGCATCGCCGGCTCGGTGGCGGTCGGCAAGTCGACGACGGCACGCATCCTGCGCGAGATGCTCGCGCGCTGGCCCGACACGCCGCGCGTCGAACTGGTCACCACAGACGGCTTCCTCTACCCCAACGCCGAACTCGAGCGACGAGGCCTGTTGCAACGCAAGGGCTTTCCCGAGAGCTACGATCGACGGGCTCTGATGCGGTTCGTCTCGGACGTGAAGTCCGGCGCATCAGAGGTACGCGCGCCGCTCTACTCGCACCTCACCTACGACATCGTCCCAGGGGCCGACATCGTCGTCCGCCAGCCGGACGTGCTGATCGTCGAAGGGCTCAACGTGCTGCAGCCGGCGCGGCCCCGCAGCGACGGCCGTCAGGGCATGGCCGTGAGCGACTACTTCGACTTCTCGATCTACGTCGACGCCCGCACCACAGACGTCAAGTCCTGGTACGTCGACCGTTTCCTGCGGCTGCGTGAGACGGCGTTCAACCGTCCGGAGTCATACTTCCGCCGCTTCGCGGACCTCAGCGACGCGGAGGCCGTCGCGACGGCGGAGAAGATCTGGGCCGAGATCAACGAGCGCAACCTGGTCGAGAACGTGCTGCCCACCCGTGCCAGGGCCACGCTGGTGCTGACGAAGGGCCGCGACCACGTCGTCCAACGCGTGCGGCTCCGGAAGATCTGACGATGTTCACGATCGCGCACGTCAGCGACACCCATGTCGACGGGACGGAGCGCGCCGCCGCCCGGGTGCGCACCGTGATGTCGTACCTCGACGACTACGCCGCACGTATCGACGTCGTGCTGGTCACCGGCGACATCGCCGACCACGGTCTGGCGGACGAGTACCGCGAGGCCCGCGAGCTGCTGGTTGCGCGGCACCCCGTGCTCGTGCTGCCGGGCAACCACGACGCCCGTGGCCCCTTCGCCGAGGAGCTGCTGCAGACGAGCTGGGACGGCGGCCCGGTGGATGCTGCGCACCTCGTCGGCGACACCCTGTTCGTGCTCTGCGACTCGTCCATCCCCGCGCGCGACGGCGAACGGGTCGACCCTGGGCTGGTCGAGGACCGGACCCTGGCGTGGCTGAACCTGACGCTGGCCGGAATGTCACCGCACGAGCGCGCCGTCGTGGCCATGCACCACCCGCCGGTCGACGTGCACATTCCGCTGATGGACCCGATCAGGCTCACGAACCCGGACGCTCTGGCCGAGGTGCTGTCGCGGCACTCCAGCGTGGTGGTCGCCGTGCTGGTCGGTCACGCGCACACCGCGGCGGCGACCACGTTCGCCGGGCTGCCGTTGCTGGTCGCGCCCGGTGTGGCGTCGACGGTCGTGCTGCCGGGTGAGGCCGGGCCTCGCGTGAACCACGCGATGCCGCCGGGTCTGGCGTTGCATGTCGTCGACGACTCCGGACGCGTGATGACGCACTTCCGGTTCCTGGGCTGAGCCGTCACGGTGGTGACCCGTGAAGACTTCGGTGTCGCCATGACACGGAAGTCTTCATGCGTCGTGGCTGGCGTGTGAGCTTGCCCGGTTCACTGACCCCAGCTCGCGTCATCCTCTGGTGGTTCGGTTGGTCAGCAGTCGGAGCGGTCGTCATAGCCCTACCGGACAACGACGTCCGCGTGCTGACCATCAGCGACACCCATGGCCCGGCGGCGCTCGACCTCGTGGGTGTAGGGCTCGCGCTGCTCGGGTGGGCACCCGTGGTCTGGTGCCTTGTCCGCAGCAGACCGTCACCGCTGGTCGGCGGCGTGGCTGTGGCAGTGGCGGTCGTATCGCTGCTGGCGCTGGCCATCACCCTCGGACTCGACCTGGGTTTGTACTGGCTCGCGCCCTGCGCTGCTCTCGTCGCGGTGCAGCTGTTCGTGCTACTGCTTAGTCAGCCGCCGGCTCGCGGCGGTGCGGCGGAGGGAGATGCTGGTGTCTGATCACGTGTACCGGGTCATCGAGGTTGTCGGGTCTTCACCGGAGAGCGTGGACGCGGCGATCCGCAACGGCATCGCGCGGGTGGCTCAGACGACGCGCAACCTGGACTGGTTCGAGGTGACCGAGATCCGTGGCCACCTCGAGGACAACGCTCTCGGTCACTTCCAGGTCGGGCTCAAGGTCGGCTTCCGCATCGACGACGCGAACTAGCCGGTTCGAGCGGGGACCCGGGGCAGCCCATGAAGGCGTCTGCGGCCCAGCGGATCTCGGCCGCGGCCGCTCAGGCCGGCTGACGGTCGCGCACGCCGGCAGGAGCGTCGAGGACAGCGTCACGGGCCGCAGCGAAGCCGACCACGAGCAGCCAGAGGCTGTACGCGAGGATCTCGACCCGGGTGGGCCATCCCACCGGCACGTCGGGCCCGAACGTTCCGCCGTGCTGTGCGGCCAGACTGCCGACGATCGCCACCGAGCCCACAAACGCGACCAGGGCTGCCGCAGTGACGACGGCCAGCCCGATGCTCGGCCGGTCCGAGCGCCGGCGGTGGCGCACCAGCTTCCACCCGACCATCGCGATGGCGACCGGCATGGCCAGCCCCAGCGTCCCGCCGATGCTGTGAACCGTGCCGGTCACCGTGGCGGCGTCCGGGGGCGTGGTGATGGGGTCGGTCACGAACGCCGCGCCGATGACCAGTCCCGTGGCACTGACGACGAGCGCAGCTCGCGCCACCCAACCGCTCCCGCCTCCCAGCAGCGGGCGCAGAGCTGCCAAGAGCGCCAGGTAGCCCGCGGCCAGTGACAGGAAGGCAGCGACCATGACCCACCCGTGCCGCCCGATGGCGTACTCGCTGATGAACCGCCATGACGGGTCCAGCTCGGGCTTGATGACGTGCAGTGTCAGCAGGAGAACGACGAAGAGCGCGGCCCCACCAACAGCGATCTGGGCGGGGGCGACGCGCCTCGGGAGCTCGGACATGGCGATTCCTTTCTCTGGTGGCCCAAGCCGCCGAAGCGGCAGGGTCCTCTGGGTGATGCACGTTGAGACGGGTGCGCCCCGGAAAAGGAATCGTCTGGGTGGCGGACGCCGTTAGCGTGTGCCAATGACCGAGCTGGTCGAAGCGGCGCGGGCCGGAGACGAGGACGCCTTCAGCCAGCTCGTGCGCCGCCACGAACGGGAGCTTCAGGTCCACTGCTACCGGATGCTGGGCTCGTTCACCGAGTCGGAGGACCTCGTCCAAGAGACGTTCCTGAGAGCCTGGCGTGGACTCGACGGGTTCGAGGGCAGGTCGAGCGTGAGGGCGTGGCTCTACAGGATCGCCACGAACGCCTGCCTCGACGTACTCGCGCAGCGCCGACAGCGCGTCATGCCGTACGACGTCGTGCCCGCGTCCACCCCGGACGCGCCGTCCTTCGCAAGCGGCGAAAACGCTTGGGTAGAGCCGTATCCCGAGCATCTCCTCGCCAGCCGCGCTGACCACCCTGAGGACGCGGTGATCTCCCGCGAGACCATCGAGCTCGCCTTCCTCGCAGCCATCCAGCACCTGCCGCCGCGGCAACGGGCCGTCCTGGTGTTCCGTGACGTCCTCGGCTGGCCCGCCAAGGACACGGCCGAGCTGCTCGACATGACGGAGACGGGCGTCAAGAGCATGCTTCAGCGGGCGCGGCCGGCGCTGCGCCGGCATCTGCCGGCCCGCCGTGACGACTGGACACCGGACGAGGACCCCGGCGTCGTCGAGCGTGTGATCCTGCAGCGCTACGTAGAGGCCCACGAGAGCGACGACGTGCGGGCTCTCGCCGACCTGCTGCTCGAGGACGTGCGGGTGTCGTACCCCCAGATGGGGATGTGGTGTGCAGGGCGAGAGGACTTCGTCGTCGGAAGTCGAAAGTTCGCCCCGCCGGGCGAGTACAGGCTCGTTGCCACCCGCGCCAACCACCAGCCTGCGGTGGCGATCTACCTCAAGCCGCCGGGCGGCGCCGACTTCCAGCTCACGGCGCTCGAACTGCTCCGCCTCGAGAACGGGCGCATCGCGGAGATCGTCGACTTCGACCTGCCCCACCTGAGTGCGGCCTTCGGCCTACTGCTGGGCCCCTAGGGTTGGCCTCATGGACGCTGGCGAGAAGCGAATCGCGTTGCTGATCGATGCCGACAACGCGCCGGCATCGAAGATCGACGTGATCTTGGCGGAGGTTGCGCGCCACGGCGCCGCCAACGTTCGACGGGCGTACGGCAACTGGAAGAGTCCCAACCTCAAGCAGTGGGAGGCGACGCTTCACGCGTACGCCATTCGGCCGATCCAGCAGTTCGCCTACAGCAGCGGCAAGAACGCCTCAGACATGGCCATGGTGATCGACGCGATGGACCTGCTGTATGCACGCACCGTGGACGCCTTCGCCATCGTCTCGAGCGACGCGGACTTCACACCGCTCGTCATGCGCATCCTGACGGACGGCGTGAAGGTGTACGGCTTCGGGCAGAAGAAGACCCCCGAACCCTTCGTCAATGCCTGTTCACAGTTCACCTACGTCGAAGGGCTGGTGCAGCCGTCCGCCACACCCGACGAGCCGGCACTGAGGCCCAGCGACCAGAAGAAGCTGCGCGGTGACACCCGCCTGGTACAGATGCTCCGCAATGCCGTGGACGCAGCCAGCGGAGACGATGGATGGGCACACCTGGGACAAGTGGGCAGCCAGATCGGCAACCAGGCGTCCTTTGACGCTCGCAACTACGGCTACCGGAAGCTGAGCGACCTGATCGAGGCCACCGAGCTGTTCGAGGTCAAGAGGCAAGGTCAGATCGTCCTGATCCGGGACAAGCGAAAGGCGTGACCCGCGCAACCAAGAAGCCCCGGCCCTCGTAGGGGCCGGGGCTTCTCGCGCTTCTCTCGCGCTTCTCTCGCGCTTCTCTCGCGCTTCTCTCGCGAGATGGTCGCTCAGTGTGCGGCGCTGTACGCCTCCATGACGGCGTTGCTGACGCGGCCACGGTCGCTCACCTGGTACCCATTGCCCCGCGCCCACTCGCGCACGCTGTTCAGGTCCGAGCTCGAGCCACCGCGCCGGCCTGAAGCCCTACGCCCGCGCCCACCTGTGGAACCGGACTTCTTGCGGGATGCGGCGAGGTACTTCGCCAGGGCCTTGCGAAGGGATGCGGCCTCGGTGCCGGTCAGGTCGATCTCGTAAGTGGTGCCATCGAGCCCCCACGTCACCCGCTCCATACCATCCGCTTGCTTTTGTGAGAGGTCCGAGACGAGCTCCACCGTGATCTTTTCTGCCATCTTCCTGAGTCCCTTCACGTCCGTGATTCCTACCTGTCCTCGTGAACATAGAGGCTGCAGGCACTCTTTCCAAACCGTGCGGGGCTCAAAGCGGACAATTTTCTGGAGGACGAGAAGGCGCATCCTGACGTCTCATTGTCGGGCCCACTGCGGAGACGCGGTTCAGGCGTTCTCGCTGAGCGCCTGCCTCAGCCACTCCTCGACACCGGCCACATGAACGGTGGCCCAGGAGCGAGCGGCTTCCGGGTCGCGCGAGGCAAGAGCACGCTGGATGGCATGGTGCTCGGCGAGAGTCCGCTGCAGGGCTCCCTCCTGGGTGATCGCGCGCCAGGATCGGGCTCGCTGGGTGCGGCTCGACAGGGTCTCGAGGAGGGAGCAGAGCAGGGGGTTTCCGGACGCGGCGGCGATACGGCTGTGGAACTCAACGTCATTGGCGACGAGCGTCTCCACGTCGGGGTCGTCTGGCAGCGTTTCCAGCAGTCTCGAAAGCTCCGTGATGTCCTCGTCCGACATGGCGATCGCAGCGATCGCCGCCGCTGCGGGCTCGAGGATCTTCCGCACTGCGAGGAACTGCAGAACGCTGTCGTCGCGGTGGAAGTCGACGACGAACCCCATGGCATCCATCAACATGCCGGGCTCGAGGCTCGTGACGTAGGTGCCGTCGCCCTGGCGCACCGTGAGCACCTTGATGAGCGTCAGCGCCTTGACCGCCTCGCGAAGTGAGCTGCGGGACAGGCCGAGTCGGTCGGCGAGGTCGGCCTCACGGGGAAGCCGGTCCCCGGGCCGCAGCTCACCGACGACGATCATCTGCTTGATCGCCTCGATCGCGTCGTCGGTCACGGCCACGGCTCAGTCCGCCCTCTCGCTCGACGCCTGACGCGCGAGGCTCCAGAGGAACGCGATGCCGGAGTCGCCGCCCTCATAGCTGTCGGCGACGTCGAAGAGCGGCCCCACCTGCTGCTGCCACGCGACGTTCGCCGGGTGGTCGCGCAGCGCTGCCCGCATCGCCTGGTAGTCGTCGACCTCGACCAGATGGAACACGTGTTGCCCGTCCCGCCAGATGCGCCAGTCGCTGACACCGTTCTCGCGCAGGGCATCCACCACTTCGCGGGGAATGCTGCGATGCAGCGCGTCGTACTCGTGCTCCCGTCCGACCTTGAGCACGGTGTGCAGTGCCACGGTTGCCACGGCTCACGAACCTTCGACTGGGCGGAGACGCAGGTTCTGCATTCCGCCGTCGACGGCGAGACCGATGCCCGTAGTGGAGGCGGACAGGGGGCTCGCCAGGTAGGCGACTGCTGTCGCGACCTCATGGGCGTCGACGAGGCGGCCGTGTGGCTGACGGGCGTTGAGTGCCGCTCGCTCCGCAGCCGGATCGTCCGCGGCGGCGAGAAGCCTGTCGATCCAAGGGGTGTCGGCGGTTCCCGGATTCACGCAGTTGACCCGGATGCCCTCCCTGACGTGGTCCGCCGCCATCGCACGGGTGAGGGCGAGGACCGCCCCCTTCGTCGCGCTGTACAGCGCCCGTTGCGGGAGACCGGCTGTGGCGGCGATGGATCCCGTGTTGACGATGGACGCGGACGGGGAGCGCCGTAGGTGGGGCAAGGCTGCCCGGCTCATGCGGACCATGCCGATCACGTTGACGTCGAAGACTCGTTGCCACTCTGCGTCGTCGTTGGCATCCACTGCCCCCTGCGCACCGATGCCGGCGTTGTTCACCAGGACGTCGAGCCGTCCGAACTCCTCGAGGACGCGATCCACGGCAGACACGACAGAAGCGTCGTCAGTGACGTCGCACAGAACGGCGAAGGCGCCCTCGGGGCACCCCACCGGGTCGAGATCGAGCGCCGCAACACGAGCCCCTCGCTCGAGCAGCTCCTCGACGATCGCGGCGCCCAGGCCGGACCCACCTCCCGTGACGACGGATACCAGCCCGTCGTACTCGCCGGCCATCAGCGGCTCACCTTGGAGAACGGCACCATCTGCTGGCGTTGCCGGCCCAGACCGTCGATCTCCACCTCGACCACGTCACCCGGTGCGAGATAGGGGAATCGGCCTGAGAGAGCGACTCCCGCGGGGGTACCGGTGAGGACGAGGTCACCGGGCTCGAGGGCGAGGTACTGGCTCAGGTGATGGATCACGAAGGCGACGTCGAAGACCTGGTCGGCGGTGGTGGAGTCCTGGCGCGGCTGCTCGTTGACCCAGCTGCGCAGACCGAGGTTCTGGTGCTCGACCTCGTCGGGCGTGACGAGCCACGGTCCAACGGGGCTGAAGCCGGGGGCACACTTGCCCTTGCTCCACTGACCGCCGGACTGTTCGAGCTGAAAGGTCCTCTCGGACAGGTCGTTTGCCAGCACGAAGCCGGCAATGTGGGCGAGGCTCTCCGCCGGCGAGTCCAGGTACGAGGTACGCCGGCCGATCACGACCCCCAATTCGACCTCCCAGTCCGTCTTCGTGCTGTCACGCGGGATCTGCACGTCGTCGTTGGGGCCGACAACCGTGTTCGGCACCTTGAGGAAGATGACCGGACTCTCCGGCGGCGCGGAGCCGGACTCCGCGGCGTGCGCGGCGTAGTTCATGCCGATGCAGACCACAGCGCTCGGCCTGGCGATGGGCGCGCCGACACGCAGACCGGCGGCGCCTTCCAGCTGCGGCAGCGACCCGGCGTCCAGGGCGGACGCCACCCGGTCGATCCCACCAGAGGCGAAGAAGTCGGCGTCGAGATCTGCGGTGAGCCCGCCGATGTCGAAAGCACTGTCATTCGCCAGCACGACGGGACGTTCTCCGCCGATCGGCCCCAGGCGTGCAAACTTCATGGACGAGAGCCTCCTTCGGGTAGGTAACGCTGCACAGATATCGGACCTCTCGTCAGTTCGAAGGCCGACGTCACGGCCAGGTCACAGCCTCAGGACAACATCTTGACTGAGCAAACATCGGATGTCTAGGGTGGCACGACCGTCACCCATGATCGCCCGACGAGGAGCTGCGCGTGAGTCGCATCATCGCGATGGACACGGCCGATGTGCGGTTCCCGACGTCGCAGTCGCTCGACGGGTCCGACGCGATGAACCCCAATCCGGACTACTCGGCGGCCTACATGCGCCTCGTCACCGATGACGCGGACGGGCACTCCGGACACGGTTTCGTCTTCACGATCGGACGCGGCAACGACGTTCAGCTGGCGGCGATCCAGAGCCTGACCGACTACGTCGTCGGGCGCGACGTCGACGAGCTGCTGGGAGACCTCGGCGGCTTCTGGAAGTCACTCGTCCACGACTCTCAGCTGCGTTGGCTAGGCCCTGAGAAGGGCGTCATGCACATGGCCATCGGCGCGGTCGTGAACGGCCTGTGGGACCTCAAGGCCAAGCGAGCCGGACGACCCCTCTGGCAGCTGCTGTCGTCCATGAGCCCGGCCGAGCTCGTCGACCTGGTCGACTTCCGCTACCTCACCGACGCCCTGACTCCCCAGGAGGCGTTGGCGATCCTGGAGCAGGCCAAGCCCGGACGTGCGGCCCGCGAAGACGAGCTGCTGCGGCGTGGGTACCCGGCCTACACCACGACACCCGGCTGGCTCGGCTACGAGGACGACAAGCTGGCCAGGCTCTGCCGCGAGGCGGTCGGCGACGGCTTCACCCAGGTCAAGCTGAAGGTCGGTGCCGACCTCACGGACGACATGCGCCGCCTGCAGATCGCTCGCGAGGTCGTGGGACCCGACGTCGCCATCGCTGTCGACGCCAACCAGCGCTGGGAGGTCGCCGAGGCCATCGACTGGATCAAAGCCCTTGCGCCGTATGACATTGCCTGGATCGAGGAGCCCACCAACCCCGACGACATCCTCGGCCACGCGACGATCGCGCGAGCGGTGGCGCCGATCCCCGTGGCCACTGGAGAGCATCTCGCCAACCGTGTGATGGCCAAGCAGTTCCTGCAGGCAGGCGCCCTCGAGGTCCTTCAGGTCGACGCGACGCGCGTGGCCGGCGTCAACGAGAACATCGCAATCCTGCTCCTTGCAGCGAAGTTCGGAGTACGGGTCTGCCCGCACGCGGGCGGTGTCGGACTGTGCGAGGCCGTGCAGCACCTGGCCATGTTCGACTTCGTCGCAGTCTCCACGACCACGGAGGGCAGGATGGTCGAGTTCGTCGACCACCTGCACGAGCACTTCGTCAGTCCGGTGGCCATCCGCAGCGGCAGCTACGTGGCTCCTCTCGCACCGGGCGCCGGCGCAGAGATGCTGGCCGCCTCCATCGAGGCCTACCGTCACCCCTCCCATGCCTGATGTCACCAGACTCGGCTTCGGCGCTGCGGGCATCGGCAACCACCTGCGAGCCGTCACCGACGATGAGGCGCGCGCGCTGCTCGAAGCCGCGTGGGACAGCGGTATCCGCCACTTCGACACCGCTCCTCACTACGGGCTGGGGCTCGCGGAGCGCAGAGTGGGGGCGTTCCTCGCCACGAAGCCGCGCGACCAGTACGTCGTGTCCACCAAGGTGGGCCGGCTGCTGGATCCGAACCCCGGTGCGCACGGACGCCTCGACGAAGAGGACTTCGTCGTGCCGGCCGATCTGCGGCGGACGTGGGACTTCACCGAGGCGGGTGTCCGACGCAGCCTCGACGAGTCCCTGACTCGCCTGGGCCTCGACAACGTGGACGTCCTGTACGTGCACGACCCGGAACGCTGGCACCTGCAGCAGGCACTCGACGAGGGGCTGGCGGCGCTGAGACGCCTTCGCGCAGAAGGTGTCGTGGCCACGATCGGCGTGGCCTCGATGGCAACCGACGCCCTGCTGGCCGGCGCTCGCTCCGGATCGGTCGACGAGATCATGGTGGCCGGTCGCCTCACGCTGGCCGACCAGTCGGCCGCCGGGCAGGTGCTGCCGGCCTGCGAGGAGAACGGCATCGACGTCGTCGCCGCCGCTGTGTTCAACGGAGGCCTGCTCGCCACCACTCCCACTGAGCAGTCGATCTTCGACTATCGCGCGGTGCCACCCGACGTCCTAGACAGGGCGCGGCGGATCGCGGCCGTCTGCGAGGCGTTCGACGTGCCGGTCGCGGCCGCGGCCCTCCAGTACCCGTTGCGCCATGAAGCGGTGCGGTGCGTGGTCGTCGGAGGCGATACGCCGCAACAGATCCGGCAGAACGTCGCGCACCTGTCGGTCGACGTGCCCGCCGAGTGCTGGGAACGACTGAGGTCCGACGAGCTGGTGACGCGATGAGCCGCACGGTCATCGACAGCCACCTGCACGTCTGGGACCTACAGGTGAGCGACTACGCCTGGCTGCGCCCTGAGCACGGCCCCCTCCACCGCAGCTTTCCTCCCGAGGAGGCGGCCGACCAGCTGGCCGCCGCAGGCGTCACGGCCGCCGTCCTCGTGCAGGCGGAGGACTCCGCGGCCGACACCGACTACATGCTCGGCGTCGCCGACCGGTTCGAATTCGTTGCAGGAGTGGTCGGTTGGGTCGACCTGAACGACCCGACGACTGCAGCCCAGCAGCTGGAACGGTATGGAGGGCACCCCCTCTTCCGCGGCGTGCGCCACCTCGTGCACGACGATCCCCGCGATGACTTCCTCGAGCTTCCCGGCGTCCGCACATCGCTCAGCCTGCTGGTCGAGCACGGCCTCCCACTCGACGTGCCCGACGCCTGGCCACGCCACCTGGCCTCCGTTGCCGTGCTCGCCGAGGCGTTGCCGACCCTTACCGTCGTGGTCGACCACCTGGCGAAACCACCCCGCGGGAGTGACGACCTCGGCGTCTGGGAGAAGCAGCTGCGCCGCGTTGCCGGCCACCCGAACACTGCAGCCAAGCTCTCAGGGCTCCAGATGCCGAGCCAGCCCTTCACGCGCGCGGAGCTGCGTCCGCTGCTGGACATCGCTCTCGACGCGTTCGGAGTGGATCGCCTGATGTACGGGAGTGACTGGCCCATGACCGTGCCACAGGGCGGCTACGGCGCGCACTGGCAGGTGGTCTCCGAGCTGATCGGCGAGCTGTCCGAGGCGGAGCAGAACCAGCTGCTCTGCGAAACCGCCACTGCCGTCTACGGACTCACGCCATGAGCGACGTCCTCCTCGAGGTCGAGGGCGTCCGCAAGGAGTTCCCTGGCGTCGTCGCGCTCGACAACATGCACCTGACCCTGCGCAAGGGTGAGGTGCTCGCCCTCGTGGGTGAGAACGGCGCCGGCAAGTCGACGCTGATGAAGCTGCTGTCCGGCATCTACGCCCTCGACACGGGCAGCTTCCGCCTCCTCGGCGAGCCGTTCGTGGCGGCGAACCCGAGGCACGCCCAGGAGTCCGGCATCAGCATCATCCATCAGGAGTTCAACCTGATGCCGCACCTGACGGTCGCCCAGAACATCCTGATCGGACGTGAGCCGCGCACCGGCCCGTTCCTGTCCGAGCGGGCGCTGAACCGGGCGGCCGGCGACCTCGTCGACCGGCTGGGCCTCCCCCTCGACGTGCGCGCTCTCGTGGGCAACCTCACCGTCGCGAAGCAGCAGATGGTGGAGATCGCCAAGGCTCTGTCGTTCGACGCGCGCGTGCTGATCATGGACGAGCCCACCGCCGCGCTCAACGACGCAGAGGTCGAGGCGCTGCACGACCTGATTCGCCGGTTCGTGCGCGAGGAGACGGGGGTCATCTACATCTCGCACCGCATCGACGAGCTCAAGTCGATCACCGACCGCGTCACGGTCATCCGCGACGGCAGCTATGTCGAGACGCTGGAAACAGCGGCCACCACGATGAAGGAGGTCGTGTCCCTGATGGTGGGGCGCACGATCAAGAGCGAGGTGAAGCCGGTCGGGGTGCGCGGCGACCGGGAGGTCCTCCTCAGCGTCGAGGGGCTCTGCACCAAGGACCTGCTCAAGGACGTGGCCTTCGAGCTCCGTGAAGGCGAGATCCTTGGCTTTGCAGGGCTGATGGGCGCTGGACGCACCGAGGTGGCCCGCGCGCTCGTCGGCGCCGACCGAGCCAGCGCCGGGGTGGTCCGCCTCCGTGACCGCAACATCACGGTGCGCAACCCGGCCGACGCAGTGAAGCGCGGAATCGGGTACCTGTCCGAGGACCGCAAGCAGCTGGGCCTGCTGGTCGAACACGATGTGGCGGCGAACATCGCGCTTCCGGCGCTGGGAGACCGGTTCAGCCGCTGGGGTTTCGTCAACACGCCGGCCAGCGGGCGTGCCGCCAGGCAGATGGTGCAGACACTGGGCATCCGGACCCCGTCCGTGCGCCAGACGGTCAAGAACCTCTCGGGCGGCAACCAGCAGAAGGTCGTCCTCGCCAAGTGGCTCGTCAAGGACTGCGACATCCTCATCTTCGACGAACCCACCCGGGGCATCGACGTCGGGGCCAAGGAAGAGATCTACGCACTCCTGAACGACCTTGCGGCCAAAGGCAAGTCGATCATCATGATCAGCTCGGAGCTGGCCGAGGTGCTCCGCATGTCCCACCGCATCGTGGTCATGACAGAGGGCCGCGTCAGCGGCGTGCTCGAGCACGGCGAGGCCACCCAGGAGGCCGTCATGCACCTGGCCACGCTGCGGCCCGACGAGAACGTCGAGGACGCCGCCGAGCTCGGGCTCCTCGACGCCACAGAAGCCGGAGCCGCAGCAGCCGCCTCAGCAGCCGCGAGTACGGCACCACCCATCGCAGGGAAGGCGAGAGAGCGATGACACCAGTCGACGCGACGGCCACCTCGACAGCCGGGCGCTCGTGGATTCCAGCAGCGAAGGACCGGCTGCAGCAGCTGCTGGCCTTCGCCAGCCTGCTCGTGATCGTCGCCTTCTTCTCCTTGGCGAGCCCGAACTTCTTCACCTACTCGAACATCACGAGCGTCCTCTTCAGCACTGTCGTCATCGGCACACTGGCCCTGGGTACGACGTTCGTGATCGTCACCGCCGGAATCGACCTGTCGATCGGAACGGGGATGGCGCTGTGCGCGGTCATGTCTGGCGTGTTCATCGTGAACATCGGTCTCCCGGTGCCGGTTGGTGTTCTCGGTGCGATCGCGTTCGGAGGCCTGATCGGCCTGGTGAACGGCTTCAATGTCGCCGTCCTCAAGCTGCCTCCTTTCATCGCGACGCTGGCGATGATGCTGGTGGCCCAGGGACTGGCTCTGGTGATCTCGCACAGCGCACCGATCTACTTCACCGATGCCCCGAGCTACCGGAGCATCTCGACCGGAAACCTGGTTCCCGGACTGGAGTTCCCGAACGCAGTCCTCGTCCTGCTGCTGGCAGCGGTCGTCTCCGGCGTGCTCCTGAGCAAGACGGTCCTCGGTCGCTACACCTACTCGATCGGGAGCAACGAGCCCGCGACAGCCCTCTCCGGCATCAACGTCCGCAAGTGGAAGCTGATCATCTACACGTTGGCGGGGCTGTTCACCGGGCTTGCGGGAGTGATGATCTCGGCGCGACTCGGGTCGGCTCAGCCCGCGACCGGCATGGGGTACGAGCTGCAGGCCATCGCTGCGGTCGTCATCGGTGGCACCTCGCTGGCCGGCGGCAAGGGCTCCATTCTCGGCACGCTCATCGGCGCACTGATCATCTCCGTTCTCAACAACGGCCTTCAGATCATGTCGATCCCTCAGGAATGGCAGAACGTCATTCTCGGCCTGGTCATCCTGGTCGCCGTCTACGCGGACATGATCCGCAAGAGGGAGGCCTGACTGCCCAGCCAGCACCACGTCCCCAACCATGACCGACAGAAGGAAGCGCGACAATGAGAATGACACGAGTGGGCGCCGCCATCGCCGCGGTCGCCCTGGCGCTCGCCGTGAGCTCCTGTGGCGGCGACGGAGACCAGGCAGGAACCGAAGGTGGCGACGGACCCGAGGCGGAGCGGTACGTCGCCATCGTCTCCAAGGGATTCCAGCACCAGTTCTGGCAGGCCGTGAAGCAGGGCGCGGAGGAGGAAGCCGAGAAGCAGGGCGTTCGGATCACCTTCGAGGGTCCGGCCACCGAGGCCGAGGTCGAGGCCCAGATGACCATGCTCAGCAACGTGCTGGCCAAGGACCCCGACGCGATCGGCTTCGCGGCCCTCGACAGCCAGGCCGCTGGCCCCCTGCTCGAGCAGGCGGAGGCGGACGGCATCCCAGTGATCGCCTTCGACTCCGGCGTCGAGAGCGACATCCCGCTGACCACCGCCGCGACCGACAACGTGGCAGCCGCCGCGGAAGCGGCCAAGCACATGGCCGAGCTGGTCGGCGGGAAGGGCAAGGTCGCACTCGTGGTGCACGACCAGACCAGCCTGACCGGGCAGCAGCGACGCGACGGCTTCACCGAGTGGATGGAGGCCAACGCGCCCGACATCGAGCTCCTGCCCGTGCAGTACGGCGGCGGCGACCAGGCGAAGTCGGCCGACATCACCAAGTCGATCCTGGCGGCCAACCCCGACGTCGCCGGCATCTACGGGGCCAACGAGGGCTCCGCCATCGGCGTCGTCAAGGGCATCGAGGAGAGCGGCAAGCAGGGCGACGTGGTGGTCATCGGCTTCGACTCCGGTCAGGCCCAGATCGACGCGATCACGAGCGGCCTGATGGCCGGGGCGATCACCCAGAACCCCGTGGGCATGGGCGCCGAACTGGTCAAGGCCGCAGTCAAGGCCATGGACGGCGAGGACCTGCCGGAGTCGATCGACACGGGCTTCTACTGGTACGACAAGACCAACATCGAGGATCCCGAGATCGCGGCGGTTCTCTACCAGTGAAGCAAGCGGCCCGGGGCGGAACCCGTGGAGGGTTCCGTCCCGGGCCGGCAGCTCAGCGGGTCTCTATGGTCAGCAAGGTGTCAGCAAGGTGTCAGCAGGGTGTCAGCCCATGGTCGAGCCGAGGATTCGCATGCTCGTCCATCCGTGACCGACCTGCGTGCTGCCGGAGTTGAATCCGCCCGCGCCGTTGCCGCGGTACAGCAGCAGGTCGCCGGTGCCGTTGCGGGCGAGCAGGTCAGGACGTCCGTCTCCGGTCCAGTCCCCAGGCCCGGTCATCGCGGTGAAGCTGCTCCAGCCCTTGCCGTAGGCGACCATGGCACTGAACCCGCCGGCTCGGTTGCCCGGGTAGAGGCGCAGCTCCCCGGCGGAGCTACGCGCCATCAGGTCGTTGGTGCCGTTGCGGTCGAAGTCACCGACCGCGGTGAGTCCGGAGATGCTGCCCCAGCCGTGGCCTACGCGACGCCCGGACAGGAACGCGCCCTGGCCGTTGCCGGGGTAGAGCCACATCGTGGCGTCGTCGGCCCGGATCGCGAGCATGTCGTCGTTTCCGTCGCCGGTCCAGTCACCTGGGGCCACGAGCGTGCTGAAGGCGTCCCAACCCATACCGATCTGGCGGCTCGAGGCGAACCCTCCGGTTCCGTCGCCGGTGTAGAGCCAGAGCGAGCCACCATCGCGAGCGACGATGTCGGGCTTGCCGTTGCTGTCCCAGTCACCGGCCTGAGTGACCAGCTGCTTGCCGCCCCAGTTGATGCCGACGTGACGCATGGCGCCGAAACCGCCCGCACCGTCACCCGGGTAGAGGTTCATGTCCCCGTCTGCGTCAATCCCGAGCACGTCAGCGTTTCCGTCACCGTTCCAGTCGCGGAAGACCACTCCTGCGGAGCCACCGCCACCTGCGCGGGCCTTGGCCACGGTCGCCTTGAAGGCCGTCAGGCGGTCGCCCGACAGCTTCCAGTCGATGCCCTCGCGGTTGTTGACGCTCGAGTTGTAGATCGCCGCGAAGACGAATCTCCGATCGGCAAGGATGGCGTCGCCGGCCGCGGTGATGGATGCAGCGTCGACGCCGTTGTACTCGCCGATGCCGAGGCGTGTGACACCCACGCGAGAGGCCCAGGCCGACATTCCCCTGATCTTCACGCCGGCGTTCTCGCCCGGAGCGGAGGCGTCGCCGCCCTGGTAGGTGTCTGAGGCGACGACCTCGGACACGCTCAGGACGTTGGCGGGCAGCCATGCGTTGATCTCGGCGTCGGTGTAGCCCATGTTGGTCTTGCTGAACCAGAACCCGTTCACGATCGGTCCGGCGTCGACGTTGCTGGGAGCGCCAAGGATCGGCAGCGCCCGGCGCATCATCGCCGCGTAGGCGGCCGGGGTGCCGTCACCGGTCGGCTCGTGGTGCAGTGTCACGAAGACCTGCCCATTGATCGCGTCGAGCCTGGTCGCCAGGGCCCTCAGCTGGGCGTCGTACGCGCCACTACCGGCGCCGGCCCAGTCGTTTCCGGGCACCTTGAACGACAGGATCGGCATCCGGCCGGCGGCCACCTCGGAGGTCGCAAGCTTGACTCCCGAGTCGGGGCTGCCCAGGTCGTCGAAGATGCGGCGGCTGTCGACACCACCGGTCGCGGCCAGGCTGCCGCTCCACTCGGAAACAGGGGTGGCCATCCCGATCCGCACGCCAGGGGGCGCTGCCGACGCGGGAGCGGCGACCGCGACGAGCGCGCCACCTGCTACCGAGGAGACGGCGAGCGCCAGGAGCGCTCGTGAGGCGAGTTGTGCGTGGCTGCGGGGGGACATCGGAACTCCGGGGGGTGGATGACCGTGCTGCGGACCTGTCTCCCCACAGACGTCGTCGGGGCCGCAAAGCCTCTTGAGGGCGATGCGCCCGGACCACACGTACGCTCACGCAAACGGCGGTCCGCACACTCAACGTGACCGCCTCTGGTCATTTCACCGCGTGCTAGTCATTTCGGGCCATTGTGGAAATGGGGTGCGGGTGATTGCCTGGCACGAGTCGCGGCACAGCAGGCGTCCCTGCCAAGAACAACTACGCACGCGTAGGAGATCGCCCCTGTGATGAGAGCCCGGACCACCTGGGGCCTGCTGATTTCATCGCTGCTTCTCGGAGTCGCGCTCGTCCCAGCGCCTGCACACTCTGCTGCGGATACGACCCCGCCCACCCTGAATGCGCCGCTCAAGTCGTCGTTCACCGTTGGGCGCCAGATTCCGGTGGGAACAGTCCCGTTCTGTGGTGACGGGGAGCCCTGGGACCTCCGGATGATGTTCGCTGAGAACTTCACGTGGACCGGCTCCGACAACTCCGGCACCGTCCACTACGACCTCGTCCAGAACACCGGTGCGGCTGGTGCGGAGGACGTCTTTCAGAACAGCTCGCAGACGAGCTACTCCGGTGACGGCCTCGGCACGAACGACGACCAGTGGTGCGGTGGCGGAAGCAACTCGATCTACGAGTGGAACCTGACCGCGCGCGACGCGGCCGGCAACGCCACCACGCGCAACGTCTACGGCGGACGTGTGCGGCTGACCCAGGACAGCAACCTCGCGGATCTCGCCGAGTACGCGACGAAGCCCCAGATCACCTACACCGGCGCTTGGCGGACCTCGTCGTGTGCCTGCTGGTCTCATGGCGACGTCCACAAGGCAACGGCCGCAGGCGCCGCGGCCACGATCGTCGTGCCGCTCCCCTTCACGCAGTTCCCTGCCGGCGTGTCCAACTCGTACACGCACGTGGGTCTGGTCATGCACAAGGGGCCCGACCGAGGGAAGTTCAAGGTCTACGTCAACGGCACCCTCAAGGGGACGGTGGACACCTACGCGGCAACGTCTCAGCCACGGATGGTGGTGTGGCAGACCGCCGTTGGGGGCGTCGGAGCAGGGAACGCCACGATCAGGATCGTCAACGAGGCCACACCCGGCCGAACCCGGGTCGACCTCGACGCCGTCCTGACCAACTAGCCGACCGGTCGGCAGCTCGGCCATTCGACGCCCCACCCACATGCCACTCGTCCGGGTCTGCGAGGTCGTCCGCACAGCGCACACGGGAGCACGGGATCCGTCACGCCATTGGGCGAATGGCCGTTGGCCCATTCGTGGCGCCAACCATGGGAATGTGGCTGTCTGTTGTGATTTCGCCCCAAGAAGTGGCGCGTAATGTCAGCCTAAAGGGAACCCCGTCAAACCGCTGATGGGCGTGATGAGTGGAGAAAATGACGTGCTGGACCTTGCGCCTGAGATTTGTCGCCAGCGGTTGGTCGTCGAGGGGCTGTGCTCGGCCCCGATCGACGCGGCGGCCATCACCTCCTATTTGACGCAGCTGTCGAAGACCATCGACATGATCACGCTGACGGAGCCCGTCACCCATCAGTCGCCGCTGTACGGCTGGGCCGGCTGGATCCACTGGGAGACCTCGGGCGCGCACTTCTATGCCTGGGACGTCCCCCGGCTGTTCTTCAGCGTGGACGTCTACGCCTGCAAGCCCTTCTCGGCCGAGGCCGTCGTCGAGCTCACCCGCGAGTGGTTCGACGCCTCCGACGTCGTCTGCAAGGGGTTCTGATGGCATCACCGCTGCGCCTCGTCTTCGACCCCACCGGCGCGGTGCTGGATGCTGCTCGTGACTGCGAGGCCGAGGTCTTCCTGACCTGGTTCGGCAACACCCGCGAGCAGTTGGCGGACGAGTACGGCCCGTACGAGGACAGCACGGTGTTCCTTGCTGTCGCCGACGAGGGTGACGATGTCCTGGCGGCGGTCCGACTGATCGCGCCGGGCGGACGAGCCGGGTTGAAGACCCTTGCCGACGTGGGTGCCAGCCCGTGGGGCATTGACGGGCGCCGGGCCGCCGCCGCGGTTGCCATCGACATGTCCTCGACCTGGGAGATCGCCACGCTCGGAGCCCGCACGGGCTCAGCCGCGGGAGGCGCACGGCTGTCGCTCGCGCTCTACCACGGGCTCATGACGGGCGCTCGCATGAACGACACGACCTCGTTCGTCGCCATCCTCGACCAGCGGGTACGCCGGCTCCTCGGCTCTGTCGGCCTGCTGACCCATGCGCTGCCGGGAACGAGCCCAGCGCCGTACCTCGGCTCCGCCGCCAGTGCGCCTGTCTACGCGCACTACGCGGCGATGAGGGACAACCAGCGCCGGAGCTTCCCCGACGCCTACCGGCTGGTGACGCTGGGAGCCGGCCTCGACGGGGTGGCGGTTCCTCCACCCGAGCAGTTCCGGTTGCAGCGACCAGTGCTGACGAACGTCAACCTGACCAGCCCTGCGCCCGCGATCGTCCTCCCTGCGCCGAGGGTCGGCACAGAGCTTCACGACTCTCGCTGGTCCTGACGACCGGCTGCTACGCCAAGGTGGGGCTCGCCGCATGACCCGCGCGATCCGACCCCTTGCCACTGCCGCACCCAGCCGAGCACCTCGTGGACAGGCATCGGCCTGGCGATGTAGTAGCCCTGCAAGACGTCGATTCCGATGGCTCTGAGGGCGTTCGCCGTCGCCAGGTCCTCCACGCCCTCGGCGACCACCCGCATCCCCAGGCCATGGGCCATCTGCGTCGTCGTGCGCACGATCATCGCGCTGCGCTCGTCCTGCACGAGAGTCGAAACGAACGAGCGGTCGATCTTGAGCTCGTCCACGGGGAGGTCGCGGAGGTACGCCAGCGAGGAGAAGCCGGTTCCGTAGTCGTCGATCGAGGTCTCCACCTGGTGGTCACGCAGGAGCGCCAACACCTCCCGTGCGCGCTCGGGGTCGGCGACGAACGAGTCCTCGGTGACCTCGATGAGGAGCTTGCCACCGGGCAGCCCTGCCTCGTCGAGGGCCTTGAACAACCCGGCCAGGAGCTGCCCACCCAGTAGCTCCGGAGGGGCCCAGTTGATCGCAGCGCGAAAGGTGCAGCCCTCGTCCATCCACGAGCGTGCGTCCTGCACCACCCGCCGTGTCACCGTCTCCGACAGGAAGGGCATCAGCCCGGCGCGTCGTGCGTCCGGCAGGAACTCCATCGGTCCCAGCAGCCCATCCGTCGGATGCTGCCAGCGAACGAGCGCCTCCACCGCCACCACATGCCGTGTGCGGGCGTCGATCTGCGGCTGGTACCAGACGACGAGCTGGCCGTCGGCGATCGCCTGGCGCAGCTCTTCCCCTCGGCGCAGACGGTCGCGCGAGAAGCCGTCCTGCGCGCTGTCGAACAGCAGGGTCCCGGCCCCGGACGCCTTGGCCTCGTACATGGCGATGTCTGCTCGACGCAGCAGCTCCGTGGACGTGTCACCCGCGGCCCGAACCGTGATGCCGATGGAGGCGTCGAGGGAGAGGTCCACGCCGTCCATCCGCATGGGTGTCCGCAGCACTGCCCTTGCGGCGTGGGCGATCTCGAAGAGTGCGATCTCGTCCGTCCCACGAACGAGGAGCGCGAACTCGTCCCCGCCCAGGCGCGCCACCAGGACCTTCGGGCCGAGCGCTTCGTGCATCCGCTGCGCGAGGAGGACAAGGACCTGGTCGCCGACTCGGTGCCCCAAGCTGTCGTTGACGTGCTTGAAGCCGTCGAGGTCCATCAGCAGCAGCCCCAGGGCGCCGTCACCGTGCAACGCCTCGTCGGCCGCTGCGAGCAGGGCCCGCCGGTTGGGCAGGCCCGTCAGCTCGTCGGTCAGGGACAGGCGCAGTGCCTCGGCGGCCCCCTGAGCCTCGCGGAGAGCGATCAGCATTCGGGCGCCCGTGCACACGAGCGCCACGATCGCGGGCACCATGACGTACGGCTCGATCGGGCCCTCCGGACGCAGCGTGAGCACGACCAGCGCCACCGAGGCGGCCAGCAGCAGCAGCCGGGCGCTGTGCCGTGCGGGCAAGCGGTGCTCCAGCCCGGGCGCCCGGCATGCCGCGGCGACGATGACAGCGAAGCTGCCGCCCCACAGCCCATCGAGCAGCAGGTTGGACGAGTACGTCCCCCCGCCGACGCTGTGGACGAGGAGGCTGCTGTCGGCCACCGCGAGACCGAGGAAACCCAACACCAACGCCGCCGTCCGCACCGTCCGGCCGCGAAGTCGCAACATGAGCTGGGCGAGCACCACGACCCCGAGGAGCACGTCGATCAGCGGGTAGAGCAGGGCGAGCAGCACGTGGACGCCGTCGCCCTCCAACGACGAGGACAGGGGTGTCAGGACGGCGAACGCTGCCAGGCACGCGCCTCCGGTGCAGACGACCGCCGCCTCCAGCCACACCACGGTCGCCGGCATGCGCTGCCGGGGAACGTCCAGCAGCAGGAATGCGGCGATGCCGAGGTAGGACGCCAGGTAGAGCACCTCGCCAGGAGCGGGGAAGGCCACCGTGTCGACGGTTTGACTGGCGCTCACCGTGGCTGACCCGGCGGCCCACAACGAGACGCCGAGCGCCAGCAGCAGCATCGGCACCTTGCGGGCCGGCTCGCGGGCGGCCGTCACCAGCAGCCTGACGATCAGCACCGCGAAGAAGGCCCCCAGCGTGACGAGCAGGGCAGTGCGGACCGCGGTGCCCTCGGACGAGCCGGGCAGGATGAGCAGCGAGGCCAGCCCGGTGAGCGCCACCGCCCAGGGCGCCACCGCAAGCGGGTGAAGAGCGCGGCGGGCGCGGGTCGGCAGCGATGCGGTCTTCACCATCGCGCCTCCCCTGCGGCCAGTGCACACGAATCAGGGCAGCGGCGGGCCGGGAGACCGCTCCATCAGTGGCATCGGCCTGCACGATCTGATCTTGAGGGTTGATTGACACCTGACAGCGCGCAGGCTCAGGGCGACGTCTCGGGAAGCGTGGTCAGCACCAGCTTGCGCACGTCGGCCGGGCTGGGCAGGTCAAGGGCCTCCAGGGCAACGGCACGGCACCGTTCGACGTCGAGCGTTCGGATGGCGGCCTTGACGCCGGGAACGGCGTGCGGAGCGACACTCAGCTCGCGGACGCCCAGACCGACCAGCACGGGGATGGCCAGCTCGTCCGACGCGACCTCACCGCAGACCGCGACGTCCACTCGCCCCTGCGCTGCGTCACACACACGACGGATGAGCTGGAGCACCGCGGGGTCCAGGGCGTCGGACAGCGCCGCGACGGCCGGGTTCCCCCGTTCGGCCGCCAGCGTGTACTGAGTGAGGTCGTTGGTCCCGATGCTGACGAAGTCCAGATGGGGAAGGAAGGCGTCGATCTTGAGCGCCGCGGCCGGCACCTCGACCATCATCCCGACACGCAGGCCCGCTGGTGGCCCATCGGGTCCCGCCGCATCGGCGAGCGCCCGGCGGGCCTCGAGCAGCTCGTCGATCGTCGAGATCATCGGGAACATCACGCTGGTCGGGAACTGTCGTGCAGTGTGGCACACCGCTTCCAGCTGCTCGCGCAGCAGTTCGCGGCGCTCGAGGCTGAGCCGGATTCCTCGAAGCCCGAGGAAGGGGTTCTCCTCGTGCGGCACCGGGAGGTAGGGCAGTGGCTTGTCTCCGCCGACGTCCAGGGTGCGAAGCGTGATGCGTCGGCCGGCCATTGCGCCGGCGATCGCGCCGTACTCCTCCTGCTGCTCGGCCAGGTCGGGAGCTGAGCCTCGTCCGAGGAAGAGAAACTCCGTGCGGACGAGCCCGGCCCCATCTGCACCGGCTGCGACTGCGGCCCGGGCGTCCGCGACGGAGCCGAGGTTGGCAACCACGTGCAGCTGGACTCCGTCCTGCGACACAGCGGGCTCCTCGGCCTGGGCAAGGTCGTGCTCCCGGCGCTCGGAAAGCTCAAGTGCCCGCCCCTGGAAAACCTGCAGCACATCGGGTTTCGGGCTGATGTACAGCTCCCCCGAGCTCCCGTCGATGATGATCGGCGTGCCTTCGGCAAGGTTGAGGACGTCCCTGCCGGCACCAACGACCATCGGGATGTTGCGGGCGCGCGCGAGGATCGCTGCGTGCGAGCTCGCACTGCCGTAGGCAAGAACCACGCCCTTGACCAGCGCGCCGTCGAGCGCGGCCGCATCTGCAGGAGTCAGGTCCCGCGCCAGGAGGATGCCCTCCGTCGACGTTCGGCGATCCGGTGCCCCGGTCAGTGCTCGCAGCACTTGCTGAGCCAGCGCGGCGACGTCCGCGGCTCGTTCGCGCAGGTACGGGTCGGGGAGCTCTGCCCACTGGCGCTCGACCTCGGCCAGCGACTGTGCCCAGGCGCGGGTGGCGCTGACGCCTTCGCCGACAAGGGTTTTGACGTCCGTGAGGATCTCGGAGTCGCCCAGCAGTGTGAGGTGGGCGTCGAAGATACCTGCCTCCTCGGGCCCCACCTCGCGTAGCGTCTGGACACGTACGTGCTCGATGTCGCGGCGCACGTCGGCGACCGACTTGACGATCCGACGCCACTCAGATGCCGGGTCGCCGACCACCTCGGACTCGACCTGGTCGAGGTCGACGGATGACGTTGTCAGCCTGCGGACCGCACCGATCGCGATTCCTGGCGACGCGGGAAGGGCTCCGGCCGATGCCGAGGCGGTTGAGAGCTTCGGTGTCCTGCCCGCCTCGTCGGGGCCGACGGGCCCCTCGGGCTCTTCGGCCTCGTCGAACCGTCTCCCGGCAAGGGCGAGAAGGTGGTCGACCGCTTCCCTCGCCTGCGGGCCCGATGCGCGCACCTCGACCTGGTGCCCTCGCAAGGCACCGAGCGTCGCGACCCTGCTCAGGCTTGCGGCAGGCACCGGCCCCACACCGGTCGTGAGGTTGAGGAGCAGCACGGACGCGTCCAGCTCGCGAACCTGGCTCACCAGCCGGGCAGCCGGCCGCGCGTGCAGACCGTGCTGGTTCTCCACCGTGAAGGCGGCAACGATCTCGTCCACCGCTACCCGCTCGGCAAGGGGATCACCCGTCTCGACCGGAGCGGCAAGGTGAGCCGCCTTGCCCAGGAGCGCTCCGCTGGCCTCCGCTGCTACCTCAACGCGGCCAGCGCCTCCAGCTGCCGCAACCGCAGCGACGATGAGACCCTCGACAATCGGTGCCGCAGAAAGGATCACACGATCACGCGCTGCGGGGTCGTCGAGCAGATCGAGGGCGAGCTCGGCGCTGAGGACGGCACTGCCCAAGTCCATCAGGACGACGACCCCCGCGGGCCCGTCGACCTTCTCGATCGCCTCCTTGATGCGCACCGCGTCCGTGCCGAAGGTGGTGTCGTCGAGGCCCGCGGCCGCCTCGATGCCGACGGGGCGGCCGTGCAGCATCTCCGAGGCGAGCGCGATCGCTGCGCGCGCCAGGCCGCGGCTGTGCGAGACGACGACGAGTCCGACCCCTTGCTGGTGTGCCATCTCGATTCAGCTCCTCGGGTGAGAGTCGGCGTTCAGAACGCTGCCTGCGTGGCTGCCTCGAGCAGCAGGGCGATGCTGGTGGCGCCCGGGTCCTGGTGGCCGACGCTCCGCTCCCCCAGATAGCTGGCCCGGCCCTTTCGAGCCAGCATCGGGATAGTCGTGTCGCGCCCCGCCGTGGCCGCGCTGCTGGCCAGCTTCAGCGCCTCGGACAGGCTCTCCTGCCGGGCGAGGGCACCGTGCAGGGCGTCGACGGCCGGAGCCAGAGCGTCGTACATCGTCTTGTCGCCCGACTCGGCCTTGCCCCGTGCGACCACTCCCTCGAGCCCGGCCCGCAGAGCGGCCGCCAGCTGCTCCGGTGAGCCGGGGTTCGCGTCGCCGAACGATGTGCCCATGCGAAGGAACAGCGTGCCGAACAGTGGCCCGCTGGCACCTCCGACCGTGGAGACCAGCGTCATTCCCACCTTGCTGAGCAGAGCGCCCGGGGTAGCCGGTCGGGTCTCGTCGAGCGCGACCACGGCGGCCGTCATGCCCCGATCCATGTTCGACCCGTGGTCGGCGTCGCCGATCGCTGCGTCGAGCTCGGTCAGGTGGTCCCGGTTCTCGGCAACCAGGGTGGCGAACCTGCGCACCCACTCGTCGAGGACCGCCGTGGTCACGTTCTCGTTCATGTCTCAGATTCCCCATCTCAATGCTGGCGTCTTGACCGGAGCGTCCCAGAGCGACAGCAGGTCGTCGTCCACCTTGAGCAGGGTGACCGAAGAGCCGGCCATGTCCAGGGAGGTGATGTACGAGCCCACGAGCGAGCGGGCCACGTGCACGCCGTGCCCGGCCAGGATCTTGCTCACCTCGTTGTACATCACGTAGAGCTCGATCAGCGGGGTACCACCGAGCCCGTTGACGAACGCGATCACCCCGTCACCCGACGAGAACGGCAGGTCGGCCAGGATCGGTTCGACCAGCAGCGACGCGATCTCCTGTGCAGTGGCAAGGGGGAGTCGCTGTCGTCCGGGCTCACCGTGGATGCCGACGCCGAGCTCCATCTCGTCGTCACCGAGGTCGAAGGTCGGCTTCCCTGCCGCCGGCACCGTGCACGAGGTGAGCGCGACACCCATGCTCCGGCCGTTGGCGTTCACCGCTCGCGCAACGTCAACCACCTGCTCGAGCGTCCGCTTCTGCTCGGCCGCTGCGCCGGCGATCTTCTCCAGCAGCACGGTGACGCCGACACCGCGCCGGCCCGCGGTCCAGGTGCTGTCCTGAACCGCGACGTCGTCGTCGGTCACCACCGAGACGACACGAGCACCAGTCTCCGCAGCTGCCAGCTCGGCGGCCATCTCGAAGTTCATCACGTCACCTGTGTAGTTCTTGACCACGTGGACGACCCCCGCGCCACCGTCCACCAGCTTGGTGGCAGCCAGCATCTGCTCAGGCACGGGAGAGGTGAATACCTCACCCGCACAAGCCGCATCGAGCATCCCCAGGCCGACGAAGCCACCATGGAGCGGCTCGTGACCCGAGCCGCCACCGGAGATGATGCCGACCTTTCCCGGGCTGGGGGCGCCTGCTCGATAGATGATCTTGTTGGCGTGGTCGACCTGCAGGTCGGGGTGCGCCGCCTCGATCCCCAGCAGTGCCTCGACCACGACGTCGTTCGGGTCGTTGATCAGCTTCTTCATGGTCTTCCCTTTCATCGTGGTTCGGTCCTGATGCTGTAGTGGGTGCGAGCTCAGCGCACCTCGGCGGCTGAGAGTGCGTCCAGGTCCGGGTCTCCGAGGTCGACTCCGGCGCCGGCAGTGTGGCTGTCTGCGGGGGTCCGAGTGATGGCCCCGTAGAGCAACGCGGCGACGACGCCGGCGAGAAGCTCGGCGACCAGGTAGACGGGCAGCTGGTCCCACTTCACCTCGCCACCGGCAATCTGCTGAACCAGCATCGGGCCTACGGTGCGAGCGGGGTTGATGGACGCGCCGGTCGCGGGGGCGACAGGGATGATCGCGGCGAAGACGACCAGTCCGATTGCGACACCGGCGAACCCGGCCGCGGCTTTGCGATGGATCACGCCGAAGATGGTGAACACCAGGATGAACGTGCCGACGAACTCGGCGGTGAACGCCTGGACCCAGCTGATGTCACCGTACGAGGCAACACCCAGGCCGACGTCGCTCGCCTTCTGGCCAAGCACGCCGATGATCGCGGCGGCGCCCACGATGGCGCCGACCACCTGAGCGCCGAGATATGCCGGCACCTGACTCCAGGGGAACTTGCCCGAGGCAGCCAGTCCAAGGGTGACCGCCGGGTTGATGTGGTTGCCACCAATGTGCCCGAGGGCGTAGACGGTGGCCACGACCACGGTGCCGAACGCCAGGGAGATGACCCCCAGGTCGGCCATCGTGAAGGGCGAGTCACCGTTGACGATCAGCGTGGCGGGCACGGACCCGACGCCGATGAACACCAGGAAGGCCGTTCCGATGGCCTCGGCACCGAGCCGCTGGACCGTGCTGGTCTCGTCGAGCATGTCCTGCTCCCTCCGTACGTTGTCGCCGAATTCTATTCGGCATAGTCGAATGTGACGCGGACGCTACACCCGTGATTCACTGATCCGCAAGACTTTTCTTGGATGACTCGAGAGCTTGGGGGTTATGTCGTGATTCAGTCGGTGGACCGCGCGATCCGGGTCCTCACGGTGCTTCAGGGTGCCCGGCGGCTGAGCCTTTCGGAGCTGGCGTCCCGCCTGGACCTGGCGCCGTCGACGACACACGGAATCGTCCGGACCCTGGTCGAGCACGGCATGGTCGTGCAGGAGCGAGGGTCCAGCAGGTACCAGCTGGGGCCGGCAGTCCTGCGGCTCGGCAACGTCTACCTCGACACCCTGGAGCTCAGGTCCAAGACGATCCCCTGGGCCGAGGACCTCGCCAGGCGCACCGGCCTCGCCGTCCGCACCGGCGTCCTGCTCGTCGACGACGTCGTGATCATCCACCACGAGCCCCGCCCCGACGGCAGCCGGCAGATGCCAGAGGTCGGCATCGTCATTCCCGTGCATGCCAGCGCGCTCGGAAAGGCCATGCTGGCGTTCCTCCCCGACGAGGCGAAGCGCGTGCTGGCGTCGGGGGGCCTGCGCAGCATGACCGGCGAGACCATCACGTCGTCGGAGGATCTCAGCGCCCAGCTGGACGACGTGAGGTCGACCGGCATCGCCATCGAGCAGGACGAGGCCGTGATCGGCGAGAGCGCCATCGCCAGCCCGGTTTTCGACACCTGGGGCACGGCTGTCGGTGCGATCGGCATCGTCCTCCCGTCCGGGGAGTCCCCGGTCGGGCACGACGGGAGTGCCACGGTGCGCGAGACGGCACGTGCGCTCTCCCGCGAGCTCGGGGCAGCGTCCTGGCCGCCCCCGTCCACAGTCTGAGAACGGTTGGCGGCCAGGAAGAACCAGACCTGTTGCGCTCAGGCGGCCAGGTCGCTCGCGGTCGACGGCGGGCTCAGCAGCGTGCTGTGGTGGAAGCCCAGGCGCGGGTCGCTCCACCAGCGGAGCCGGTCGTCGAAGTCCTGGATCTCCGGCATCGGCACCCGCAGCCGAACGGTGTTGTCGGGGTAGTTGTAGATGGTGATGGCGTTGAGCCCGCGGTTGGCAGTGAACAGCAGGGACTGGTCCGCGGAGATCTGGCAGGCGTAGACGGAGTCGACCAGGCTGCCCCGTGAAACCCGTTGGGACGCAATGAACTGGTGACTGTTCGTCAGCACCGAGCCCCGGGTCAGCGCATCGATGGAGTTGCGCAGGCCTTGGCGGCCGGCACGCAGCTGCTTCACCAGCCCGGGGCGCTCGTCGATGATGCGGTACGAGGAGAAGCTCTCCAGGTCGATCATCATGATGGTGCCGCTGCCGCCGTTGCAGTAGATCAGCTCGCGGTCGGAGATGCAGACATCGGAGTTGATGTGGCCAGGCGTGTCCTGTCCCGCGGACCAGTGCCGAAGCACCTGCCCTGTCTCGGCGTCGATCTCGAACACGTACTCCTTCAGGTAGGCCATGCTCCACTCGTGCCAGTCCCGACCGTCCTGAGGCTGCACCCGGAAGGACAGCGCGTAGAAGATGTCCTCGCGCGGGTGCGCGACCACGTGCCAGCAAGTGGCAGGCAGGACGACGCGACGGGCTGTGCGGGTGTGCATGTCGAAGATGCCGACCTCGCGGGCCTCTCCCCGTCCCGGATGGTCCATGCCTCCGTAGACGAGGAAGCGACCGGACGCGGTCTTCTTGATGGCATGCGGCGCCTTGACGCCGTGGCCCCCGAGGCGCTCCCCCTTGTCCAGGCGGTTCAGGTCCATCTGCCACAGGCTCTCGCCGATGGCGGTCACCGGCTGCGTCTCGTTCAGCCAGGCCACGTGAGTGCTCCCCTTGATGGAGGAGTCGGTCGCCTCGAACCGGAGCGTCGAGATCCGGTCGACCTCGCCCAGCGTGTCGGTGTCGTAGAACATCATGTGCTGGCCGGTGTTGCCGAGGAATCCGACCCTGCGGTCGGGGCTCACGCTGACCGCGTGGCCGCCGGCCACGCCGTCGTAGTACTCGATGTTGTAGGCGTAGCGCCCGGACACCGGGTCGTAGCGGAAGATGCACACCCCCGCCCGACCCTCCAGCCCGTTGAGGCCGTTCCCGTCCAAGGCGACGTGGAAGGCGTAGGGGAACTCGTCTGTCGCCGCGCTCATGGCCGTGGTGCCTTGCCGACGCGGAAGTCGATCCCGTGGTAGCTGGCCATGAGGTTCGTCATCGTCGTGCCGTAAAAGCGTCGGTAGGCGCTCTCGGTGAGCTGCCTGCGCAGCCACTTCCAACGATCCACCCGGAGGAGCTTCATCATCGGCGGGACCGGGAACTGCTGGCACGCAAGGAATCTGATCGTCGTGCCGCCGCTCGGGCCGCGGACGAACGCCAGGTACCCGTCGTCACAGACGGCTGACCCGTTCGGGCTGTGCACGGTGCGCATCCAGTTGCGCTGCTCGTCGGGGCCGTAGTCGATCCGCTCGAGCTTGTACACGTCCAGCTCGGCCTTGCCCATGAACGCGGTGTAGTTGGGCTGCGCGATGGCGGCGATCCGCTCGAGCTGGAGCGTTGACCTGCCCTCCTCGTCACGGCGCGCGACGGCAGTCGTGATGCCCAGCACGTCCCTGAACGTGAAGCCGACGTGGCTGATGTCGACCCGGGAGACGAACTCGTCGTAGGGCGCGTCGAGGTCGTGCTCGACGTAGAACAGCACCGCTTCGCCGTCGTGCACCCAACGCATGCCGCGCGAGTCAGCGGGCACCGCGTCGATGAGCCGCTGCACCCTATCCAAAGACGTTGTGTCATAGACGAAGTCGGACGACTCGTACTCGGCGAGGTCGCGCAGCACAGCAGGCTGTTTGCGAGACACCGTCTTCTTGGCAAAGAAGACCTGGGCAGCGCGCCTCAGGGTTGTCGGGGTCGCGTGGATGTCCGGCGTGGCCTGCACGGGCTGGGCGGTCTTCGTCGCCGTGCTGGTCTCGGTGGTGGGCATGAACTTCTCCTTCGGCGATGTCCTCGAACGGACTTCGGGTGGCGTGCTGGTAAGGAGTTGAACGCTCACCGGGTGATACACGCGGCGTCCCCGGTATCACCGCGGCTCCGCTACCCCTCTTCGTCGTCACATGGCCATCGAGACATGGCCTTCGAGCGAGGGATGACAATGCGACTGCTGGAGAAGGAGCGCGCGACGCTCTCGACGTACATGCCTGGCCTCGACGAGTTCCTCGCCGGGGTCCCGCTTGCCGATCTGGAGAAGCCTGGCAGCAAGGGCGTGGCGGCGTTCCGCGACCACGGTGGTGTGCCCCTTCTGGTGCCCACCGAGCACACCGGTCGAGGCGCCTCCGCCCTCGACGCGGTTCGGGTGCAGCGGGCCATCGGCGCCCGCTCCCCGTCCCTGGCCGTCGCGACGACCATGCACCACTTCTCCGTCGCGAGCCTGGTCGCGCTCAGCGACATCGCCGGCGGGGCGGAATGGCTTCTGCTGGAAGCGATTGCGGAGAACAACCTCCTGCTCGCGTCAGGATTCGCAGAGGGCCGGACGGACGGGGGCATCCTGCACCCCACGATGTCGGCGACGGTGACCGACGAGGGCGTGAGGGTCACGGGAGTCAAGCGTCCCTGCAGCCTCGCCCGGTCGATGGACCTCCTCACGGCGAGCGTCCGCGTCCCTCGCCTCGACGGGAACGGAAGCCAGCTGGCCGTGGCGCTGATCCCGGCGGAGAGCGAGGGCATCCAGGTGTCCGACTTCTGGAGCTCGTTTGCCCTGGCCGGCGCCGAGAGCGAGCAGGTGAGCGTGGACGACGTGCTCGTTCCGGCGGAGCTGCTCGTGCGCACCGAGCTGGCGCCAGGTGAGCTGATCGACGACGTGCAGAACGTGGGCTTCGTCTGGTTCGAGCTGCTGATGATGGGGTCGTACCTCGGCGCGGCCTCGGCGCTCGTCGAGCGGGTCCTCGACCTGGACCGCGTGAGCGAGTCGGAGCGGCTACGACTGGTCGTCGACCTCGAGGGCGCCATGGGCGCCGTCGAGAACATCGCCCGTCAGGTCAGCGACCACCAGCGCGACCGCGCGCTGCTCGCCGACTCGCTGTTCGCCCGCTATGCGGTGCAAGGTGCGATCGCCCGCGTCGTGCCACTCGCCGTCGAGCTGCTCGGCGGGCTCAGCTTCATCAGCTCGGACGACGTCGCCTACCTGGCAGCCGCCGTCAACGGTCTCGGATTCCACCCACCGTCGCGCGCCAAGATGGCCGGCCCCCTGCTGGGGTACCTGGCCGGCGCACCACTCGAGATTGTCTGAGGCCCAGATGTCCCCACGCAGAAAGACCGTGCTGCTCACCGGAGGTGCCGGCGTCCTCGGCAGGGCCTTCATCGACGAGCTCAGCGACGACCACGACATCATCTGCCTGCGGCACCGCACGCCGGTGTCCGACCCCAGGGTGACCGAGCTCGCCGGCTCTCTCGGCAGCTCGGAGCTCGGCCTCTCCCGCGACGACTACTCCGCCATCGCGTCCGAGGTGGACGTCGTCCTCCACGCCGCGGCCAACACGAGCTGGAAGGCCACGCCGGCTCAGATCCGCGAGACGAACGTCGGCGGAACGCGCAACATGCTGACGTTCGCCGGCCGAGCCGGTGCGCCCCTCTTCTACGTCAGCACCGCGTACGTCGCGAACCCGCCGAGCGCCGAGGGCTCGCGCCACGAGGGTGCACGGTCGTACATCGACTCGAAGGTCGAGGCGGAGCAGCTCACCCGCGACAGCGACGTGCCGTCGTCGATCCTGCGCCCGTCGGTGGTGATCGGCGACTCGCGAGACGGCCGGATGGCCAGCTTCCAGGGCCTGCACCGGGTAGCCGGCATGATCGCCCGCGGCAAGGTGCCGATGGTCGCCTGCGAAGAGGACGTCCTGGTCGACACGGTGCCCCAAGACGTCGTCGCAGCGGCGGTAGGCAAGCTCATCCGCCAAAGCGTGCAGGGCGGCGAGTTCTGGCTGACCGCAGGCGAGTCCGCCATGACCGCAGGCGATATCGTCGCCGCCTCCGTCGCTCTTGGTCAGCACGCAGGGCTCGGGGCCCACGCCCCGCGCTTCATCGCCGCAGAAGCCGTTGACCGGCTGATCGTGCCGATGCTCGACGACGTCGTCTCGCCACGACTGCGCGCGATGTTCGAGGAGCTTCTCGAGATGACGTGGCTGTTCCAGGCCCCGGCCGCGCTGCCGACGTCGCTGCCGGCACTTGGTCTCGGCGAGCAGGTCACCCGAGCCCGCCTGCGCAAGGCGTTCGAGCTGTCCATGGAGTTCTGGGCGCGGTCCAAGGGGCTGCTGCCGGAAACGGTCGCCGCGGACGCCGACGAGTACGAGCTCGACAGGGAGCTTGCATCGTGACGCTCACGACAGACCCCTCCGTCCGTCCGGCCGAAGAGGTGGACGTCGTCAGCACCTACCGACGGCACTTCGGCGCCGGGCGAGCCGCACTCGGCCAGTTCCTCGGAGGGGTGGAGGAGATCTCCTCCCAGGGAGCCTGGGTCGAGGCTGCCGGGGGGAAGCTCTACCTGGACTTCGGCGGCTACGGGGTGTTCCTGCTCGGCCACCGTCACCCCGTGGTCGTCGACGCCGTCCACCGGCAGCTGGACCGGCACCCGATGGCGACCCGCACGCTCCTCGAGCCGGTCAGCGCCGCGGCAGCCGCTGCTCTCGCGGCCACCACACCGGGCGACCTCGACCTCGTGCACTTCGTCAACTCGGGGGCCGAGGCCACCGAGGCGGCGCTGAAGCTCGCTCGCTGCCAAGGGCACACCTCCGTCATCACGACAGCTCGCGGCTACCACGGCAAGACGATGGGGGCGCTCAGCGTCACGGCAAACCCCACGTACCAGAACCCTTTTCAGCCGCTTCTGCCCGGAGTCTCCGTGGTGCCCTACGGCGACCTCGAGGCGATGGGGGCCGCCCTCGCGCTGACGGACGGGAGCGGCGTGGTCATCGTCGAACCGGTGCAGGGTGAGGGCGGCGTCGTCATCCCACCCGCTGGGTACCTGCGCGGCGTCGCAGAGCTGTGCGCCTCGAACGGCGCGCTGCTCGTCGTCGACGAGATCCAGACCGGGATGGGCCGGCTGGGCTCGTGGTGGGGAGTCGACGCCGAAGGGGTCGTGCCCGACATCATGCTCGTCGGCAAGGGGCTCTCGGGCGGCGTCGTCCCGGTCGCGGCGATGGTCGCCACGCCGCGCGCCTACGCCCCCTTCGCCAAGGACCCGTTCCTGCACACCTCGACCTTCGCCGGGTCTCCCCTGGCCAGCGCCGCCGCGAATGCGGCGATCGAGGTGACCCGCAGCGAGCGGATCGTCGACCGGACGGCGTCGCTCGGCCACGAGCTCCTCGCTGGCCTCCGCGAGACCTGCGAGCACGTCCGTCCTCCGGGCCTCGTCGACATCCGTGGTCGTGGCCTGCTGATCGGGATCGAGTTCGCCGAGCCAGGTGCGGTGGGAGAGCTGGCGCTTCAGCTCATCGAGCGCGGCGTGCTCTCGTGCCACTCCCTCAACTCCTCGCACGTGCTGCGCCTCACGCCCCCAGCGGTGCTGACCGCGCACGACGTCGACCACTTCCTCCGAACCTTCCGCGCGGCTGTCGCCGCACTCTGAGACCCCCTGAGAACAAAGGACCATCATGCGAAACGTCACGATCAACCTCCACGCCCACGACCTGGCTCCAGCCGAGGCCTACCGGCGACTGAGCGACTTCGCCCGGTACCCCGCCATGACCGACACGGTCCGACAGGTGGTGGTCGAGGAGCCGGCCGCCGACGGGTCGGTCGTCTCCACCTGGACCGTGAAGTTCCGCAGCGGCCTGCTGAACTGGACCGAGCGCGACGTCCTCGACCCGGTCGAGCAGACGATCACCTTCACGCAGCTCAGAGGAGACTTCCACACCTTCGGGGGCGAGTGGCGGTTGTCGGCCGCAGAGCCGGGCGGCACCGAGATCATGTTCGACGCCACCTTCGACCTGGGGATGGCGAGTCTCGAGGCGATCCTCGACCCGATCGCGGAGGCAGCACTGCGGGAGAACATCCTGGTCATCGTGGAAGGGCTCGTCGGCCGCGTGGACGAGCTCACCCCCGTCGGTGCACTGGGAGCCTCGCCATGACGCTCCTCGAGTTTCCCGACGACTCGGGCCCGGGCCGGACGGCCTGCCTCGACCTGTACAGCCGACTGGCCGCCGGCGTGACCGTCGTCGCTGCGCAGGGTGAGGACGGCGCGACGGGCATGACGGCCTCGTCCGTCACCTCCGTCTCGCTCGACCCACCGCTCCTGCTGGTCTCGCTGGCGCAGGAGTCCAGGACGCTGGCCGCGATCCGCACCCGGCGAGCCTTCGCCGTCCACCTGCTGCGCAGCGACCAGCGTGCCCTGGCCGAGCGCTTCGCCAGCAGCGCGGGGCCGCGCTTTCGCGACGTGCCACACCGCAAGGTGCTCGGCGCGCCCGTCCTGGGCGATGTCCTGGCTTGGGCCGTGTGCCTGCTCGAGGCCGAGCACCGTTACGGCGACCACACGCTCGTGATCGGACGGGTTGCGTCGGCTCACGTCAGCGCGGGCCGCCCACTGCTGTGGCACGACCGCAGCTTCATGGAGCTTGCGAGCTAGGTGAGCCGTGCTGGTGCGGACGTATCACTGACACGCCCAGATGCTCTTCGACATAGGACCACCCCACCACCCTGACGAGCCACCGGAGTGAGAATGCTGAACCGGCTGGCGGCCGCCATCGAGCGTCGTCACAAAATCGTGCTGGTCGCCGGGTTCGTCGTCCTGCTCGGCGGCGGTGCGCTCGCGGCCGACGTCAACGACCACCTGTCAGTCGGCGGCTTCTACCCGCCGGCGGCTGATGCCACCCTGACCGACGAGGCCTTCGACGACTTGCCGGCGGGACCGCACAACCTCGTCGTCATCGCGAAGGCGATCGACCCGGACGGGCTCGGGTCTGCGGAGGCCAGCGCCTCCGGCGCGGCCCTCACGGACTACCTGAGCGGCGCAGAGGGAGTCTCGTCTGTCGTGTCCTACTGGCCGTCACAAGCGCCTGCCCTGCGATCCGAGGACGGCGAGGCTGCGCTGGTCCTGGCGCGCGTGGACGGCGACGAGGACCGGCGGATGGACACGATCGAGCGCATCTACCCACGCATCCACGGTGAGCACGAGGGGCTGTCGCTGACCATCGGTGGGCAGCCCGCCTTCGAGCGGGAGGTCACCGAGAAGGGGCAGGAGGACCTGCACCGACTCGAGATGCTGGCCACCCCCATCGTCGCCGTCATCCTCCTGCTCGTCTTCGGGAGCATCGCAGCGAGCCTGTTGCCTCTGATCATCGGTCTGACAGCGATTGTCGGCACGATGATCACACTCCGGATCCTCTCCCTGTTCACCGACGTGTCCCTGTACTCGCTCAACATCGCGACGGCGCTCAGCCTGGGTCTGGCGATCGACTACGGGCTGTTCATCGTCACGCGCTTCCGGGAGGAGCTCGACACGGGCGCGACAGTCGCCGCGGCCCTGCGCGTCACGCTGTCAACGGCCGGCCGAACGGTCATGTTCTCGGCGTTGACGGTCGCCCTGTCGCTGTCGTCGCTGCTGGTGTTCCCGCTCTACCACCTGCGCTCGTTCGCCTACGCAGGCATCGCGGTGGTCGGGTTCGCGGCGCTCAGTGCCGTCATCCTGCTGCCGGCCGCGCTGATGCTGCTGGGTCGCCGGGTCGACCGCTGGGACCTCGTGAGGGCCCTTGCCCGGATCGGAGGCCACGCCGGCGGACGACACCGCGAACGGCGTCGGCACCGGCGCACTACCGCGGTCGCGGGGGGACGGCTGAGCCGCGAGGGGGCCGGCCGGTGGCACGACCTCGCGCTCTTCGTGATGCGGCGCCCGATCCCCCTGATCGTCACGGCGGTGACAGTGCTGGTCGTGCTGGGCCTGCCGTTCCTCGACGCCCGCTACGCCCTGCCTGGTGTCGCCAACCTCCCCAGGGACAGCGAGAGCAACCAGGTGGCCGCGCAGCTCAAGGAGGACTGGCCCCAGCAGACCACCGACGCCATGTACATCGTCTCTGCGGAGCAGCGGCTGGACGGTGACGAGACGCGCAGCTATGCCGAGGCAGTGTCGGCGGTCGAGGGCGTGACCCAGGTCCAGACCTCCGCCGGCACCTTCGCCGGCGGCGCCCAGGTCGCCCCGCCCACCCCGTTCGCCGCCGCCGCATTCGACGGCCAGGACGCGTCCTGGGTGAGCGTGGGGATCGAGGGCGACCCGCAGGGTGCGGCCGCCGGTGACATCGTGACCGCCGTACGGTCGCTCGACCCGCCGGCCCCCATGCTGGTGGGAGGCACTGCGGCCCTCCTCGTCGACACGAAGGCGTCGCTCAGCGAGGCCCTGCCCTGGGCCCTGACGATCGTGGCGGGCTCGACGCTGGTCCTGCTCTTCCTCTTCACCGGCAGCGTCCTGATCCCCATCAAGGCCGTTTTGCTGAATCTGCTGAGCCTGACGGCCACCTTCGGGGCCGCGGTGTGGATCTTCCAGCAGGGCCATCTGCAGTGGCTCCTCGGCGACTTCCAGGTCACTGGTGCGATCGAGCTGACCACGCCGATCCTCGTGTTCGCAGTCGCTTTCGGCCTCTCGATGGACTACGAGCTGTTCCTCCTCTCACGGATCAAGGAGGAGTACGCGCGGCTCGGCGACAACACTGCAGCCGTCGCCGCCGGACTCGAGAAGACCGGACGGCTGGTGACGTACGCCGCGCTGCTGTTCGTGATCGTGATGGTGGCGTTCGCGACGTCCGACATCAGCCTGCTGAAGCTCGTCGGAGTTGGGCTCGGCCTCGCGGTGGCCATGGATGCGACCGTGATCCGGGCGATCCTCGTCCCCGCCGTGATGAGGCTGGCGGGACGCCTCAACTGGTGGGCGCCGCCGCTGCTGCGCGCCGTCCACCAGCGGATCGGGCTGCACGAAGGGCCCGGACCCGAACGGCCCGTGCCACCCGTCGCCTCCCCCGCCCCCGAACCCGTTCGTGCTCGGTCGTTGCGGCACGACCGGCCGGTCGTTCAGTCGGCGTCGGCGAGTTTGTAGGAGGTAGGCGACCAGCCCTCTTTCCTCACGTGAGGATTTAGGGAATCCTGGGGCGATGACGACACCGGTACCTGCACCTGCATCGAACCGCAAGCCCCCCGCCCGCCTGATGAAGGTGACCAGCCCGGTCGCTCGCCAGATCGCCGGTCGGCGCTGGTTTCCGCTGTGGGCGGTTCTTCGGCATCGCGGACGGAAGTCCGGTCGTGAGTACGCGATCCCCGTGGCCGTCCTCGTCACGCCGGACACGTTCGTCATCGGGCTGCCCTGGGGACCTCAGACCAACTGGGCGCAGAACGTGCTGGCGGCGGGCGGGTGCGTCATGCGGTGGAAGGGCGTGGAGCACCCCGTGACGGACCCACAGCTGGTCGGCACGGACGTTGCTCTCGCGGCTGCCTCAGGACGGCTCGAGCGGACGATCATCGGCCGCATCGACTTTCCCGCGTTCCTGCAGGTGCGCCGCTGAACCCATCAGTTTCGAGGTCTCTTGACCTCCCCCTGCCCCAGGGCGATGCTCAGGCGAGGGAAGGAGCCCCGGGTGAACGAAGCCTTCATGAAGAAGCTCATGCGAGCCGGCAACGGCATGGCTGTCTCGCTCTACCGCCGGTCCAACGGGCGGATCGGCGGCAAGGCAGGGGGCGGGACCCCCGTGCTGCTCCTCACCGCTCCTGGCCGAAAGACCGGGGCACCGCGCACCGCCCCGGTCAGCTACTTCGAGGCCGAGGGTGGCTACGTGGTCGCCGGGACAGCAGGCGGCTCGAAGGTGGAGCCGCAGTGGTTCCGCAACCTGCGCGCCGCCCCCAGCGCACACGTCGAACTCGGTGCGAAGCACTTCGACGTCGTCGTGCACGTTGCCTCGGACGCTGACCGCGACCGGATCTGGCGCGACGTCGTGCTCGCCCGGGCACCGTCTTTCGCCAAGTACGAGAAGAAGTCCGGGCGCGCCATCCCCGTTGCCGTGCTCACGCCGTCCACGGCGAGCACCTGACGCCATGACCGCCGAGGAGCGCTTCGATGCCCTCGTCGACACCCTGGCGAAGGAGCAGGGCGTCACGCCGCCCGGCGCCTCTCCTGCAAGGGGTTTCGGGTCCAACGCGCTCAAGGTGAAGGGGTCGATCTTCGCGATGCTGGCATACGGCCGGCTGGTGGTGAAGCTACCGGCGGCGCGAGTGACGGAGCTGCTCGCGGACGGCACCGGAGGGCCCTTCAGTGCCGGGAAGGGCCGCCCGATGCGCGAGTGGGTCTCGGTGGACGTCGATCACGGCGATCTCTGGGACGACCTGGCCCGCGAGGCGCTCCTCTTCGTCGGTACTGCCTCTGGCTCTGGGCGCTGACCCGCTGGGCCCTCGCGTCAGCAGTTCGGGCGGCAGGGCCGCTGCGACAGGGCGTCCGCCAGCACCTCGTGGATCCGGCGCACGTCCTGCACCTCGTACGTCGTCCCGCCGGTCACGCGGCTGATCTCACGCAGCGCCTCGACGTCGGCGTCGGGTCCGAAGGCGATGCCGATCACGGGCACCGGCTTGGCCGCCGGCTCCTTGCTCAGCTCGGACAGCAGCTGCTCGAGCGAGAGGCCGTTGTCGTCGTCGTTGCGGCCGTCCGTCAGCAGCACGACGGAGTTGACGCTCTTCGGGTCCCAGTCCTCCCTCACCGCTCGTACTGCGTCGAGCGCCGTGTCATACAGGGCGGTGTCGCCGTGAGGGACGACGGTGACTCCGGAGAGGGCTCGGGCCAGCCGCTCACGGCCCCGCGAGCCGTCCGGCTGCAGGCCCAGAGTCCCGATGGGCATCAGCTCCACGTGGTCGCTGGTCTTCGTCATGTTCGTGGAGAAGGCCCAGAGCCCGACGGATGCGTCGTCCGGGTACAGGCCCAAGCCGTTGCCTGCTGCTCCGACGGCGAGGTCCATCAGCGTCCGTCCCGGAACCTCCGGCACCCTCGTACCCATCGAGCCCGATACGTCGACGACAGCCAGCAGACGGCTTCCCGCCGTGATCGCGTCGAACACCCGGACCGCCTCCTGAACGGCGCGCGGGTCAGCGGGCAGGGCGGTGCGGCCGGCGCTCGGCTCGACACCGGCCTGCGTCGCGAGCTCGGGCCCAGCAGAACCGTCCGCTGCCCGGAACCCTGCAGCCTGAACGAGTTTCGCCCACGCGGGGCTGGAAACCGCCTGCAGAAGAAGCTCGGCGTTCGCCTTCGCCACCTCGTCGTCGGTCAGCACCACCAGCGGGTAGTCGAGCACCGAGCCACCGTCGGGGTAGGACGCGACGACGGACGGCTCACCGGTCCTGGCCCCGTGCGCCCAGACCACCTGCTCGGTCGTCGGGACGGCGAACGATCCCGGCCCCTTGACCGCTTCGAGCAGCGAGTCGGCGCCGTCAGGCGCCGAACGCTCTGCCGCTCGGAAGACCGTGGCCAGACGCTGCCGCCCATCAGGCTGCGGAGGCACCAGCTCGTTCAGGGCGAGGAGCCCGGCGCGGGCTGCGGCCGAACGGTCGGTGTCGGGCAGCGCCAGCCTGGTCTCGCGTCCGGACGTCATGCCCTCGACCGCGTCAGGTGCGGCGGCGGGCCACCCGAGCGTGCTCGCGACGGCATCCGAGAGGGCGAACACGACGGGCGACTGAGCCGTCGACACACGCCTACCCAGTGCGTCCTTCGGAAGTGCCTCGAACCACAGCGAGGAGTCCGAGAGCCAGACATGCGGTCCATCGGCCGCAACGCCGCGCGCGGTCGAGGCCACGTCGGCCGGATCGGCGGCACGCACCTGCACGTCGATGCAGGCACCACTCCTCCCCAGCAGGTTGCCGGAGCTGGTGCTGGTGGCTGCCGCCAGCACGGTGGCGAGCTCGGGGGCGGCCGCGACGGTGAGCGCCCGCGGTCCGCTCGGGCAGGAGTCACCGGCCTCCTCGGCGGCGCCGACTGCGCCGATGGCGCCCGACACCCAGAGGGCCAGGGCGGCACCCAGAGCCGTCACCGACCCGCCCACGACGGCTCGTGTCCGGGTGCGGAAACCCGGACGGCGGCCCGCACGTTGGCGCCGAAGATCACGTCGGGTCTGCTCGAGTCCTGTTGATCCCCCGGCAAGCGTCTCGTGGGTCATGCGGTGCGTCGCCTCCTGCTGCGGTGACCGGCGAGCCCTGCGAGAGGACCCGTCTGCGGAACACCAGAAGGACAGTCACACCCCCCGTTTTGATACGCGTCGTGCGCGTCCAGGTGTGTCAGAGGCCTGGCAGGGGTGTGAGGCGTTGTCGGGGGCGGGTGGGAAGGTGCCGCCATGAACACCCGCACCCAAGCCTCCGCCGCGATCGCCGAGACAGCGTGGCGCTACCTGCTCGGGACCATCGGCACCTCCGTCGATGTCGACTCAGCGGCGCAGGCGCTCCAGGTCGCGGACGCAGCCATCTCCGCGTGCGGTGCCGGGGCTGATGGCGCCGACGGGCACCTGCGCGTCGACCTGCGACCGGGCCGAGTAGAGCTCAGCCTGCAGACGGCTGCCGTCGCGGGCCTCACCGAGGCCGACATCGCCCTGTCGCGGCGCATCACCGATGCGGTCAGTGCCCTGGGCCTGGCGACCACGGGGGTGATGACGCGCGGCGACCGGCGGTCGACGCAGATGCTCGAGATCGCGATCGACGCGATGGACATCCCCGCGATCCGGCCGTTCTGGAAGGCGGTCTTGGCGTACGCCGACGAGCCGGGCCGCGACGGTCCGGAGGACGCGATCGTCGACCCCGCGTGGCAGGGACCGGCGATCTGGTTCCAGCAGATGGACGAGCCACGCCGACAGCGCAACCGCATCCACTTCGACATCACGGTGCCGCACGACGAGGCGGAGGCCCGCATCCAGGCGGCCCTCGCCGCCGGCGGCGCGCTGGTCAGCGACGAGGCCGCCCGCGCGTTCTGGATCCTTGCCGACGCCGAGGGCAACGAGATCTGCGTCTGCACCTGGCAGGACCGCGAGCGAGCCTGACTGCGTACGGCACGATGAGCGCGTGCTGCACGTTCGGATGACCCTGCCGACCGACCTCACCGAGCGCGTGCTGGACGTTCTGGACGACCCTCGAGTGACCGGTCTCGTGGTCATGCCCGGCGCCGCACGCCAGCCGCAGGGCGACGGCGTCTCGTGCGACGTCGCGCGTGAAGGGGCCACCGAGCTGCTGGCCCGGCTCGAGGCTGTCGGCGTCACCGACCACGGAACTCTCTCGCTCGAGACAGTCGACGCCGCGCCCAACCGGCGGGCCCGCTCAGCCGAGCACGAGGCGTTCGGTGCTCCGGACGACGGCGTGGTCTGGCCGATCGTCGAGGAGCAGGCCTCCGAGGGCGCTCGCCGTTCGTGGTCGTTCTTCGTCTTCCTCTCGCTGGCGACGACCCTCGCGGCGATCGCGGTCGTGCTCGACTCGTCGATCCTCGTGGTCGGGGCGATGGTGCTGGGGCCTGAGTTCGCACCCGTGATGTCGCTGGCCGTCGCGGTCGTACTGCGCCGACCGGTCCTCGCCCGGAGGGCCCTGGTGCTGCTCGTGACCGGTCTGGCCGTCGCCGTCGTCGTCACCCTGGTGCTCAGCCTGCTGGCCCGCGGCGCCGGGTGGGTGACCCTCGACGACGTGCTCGCTCCCCGTCCGCAGACCGACTTCATCTGGCACCCCGACCGCTGGTCGTTCGTCGTCGCAGTGCTGGCCGGCGTCGCGGGAGTGCTGTCACTGACGAGCGGACGCGGGAACGTGCTGGTGGGCGTGTTCATCTCCGTCACGACCGTGCCGGCCGCCGGCAACCTGGGTCTCGGGCTCGCCTTCCTCAACGGGTCGGAGATCACCGGCTCCGCCGCTCAACTGGGCCTCAACCTCTCCGGCATGGTCGTCGCCGGAGTGTCCACCCTGCTGGTGCAGCGGTGGTCGGGACGGGTGATCGGACGGCGCCGCTCGAGCCGGCTGCGCGCTACAGAGCCAGCCGGGTCCTGACCACGTCGGCCAGGACGGCAGCGGTCGCCTCCGCCTCGGCCTGTTCGGCCGCCTCGACCATCACGCGCACGAGTGGCTCGGTGCCCGAAGGGCGCAGCAGCACCCGTCCGGTGCCACCGAGCCGCTGCTCGGCCTCGGCGACGGCCGCGACCACGAGCTCGTCGCTGCCGGCGCGCGCCTTGTCGACGCCCGTCACGTTGACAAGGACCTGCGGAAGGCGCTGAACACCTGATGCCAGCTCGGCCAGCGACGTGCCCTTCTCGGCCAGCCGGCCGAGCAGGTGCAGGCTGGTCAGCACCCCGTCGCCGGTGGTGGCGTGGTCCGTCATCAGCACGTGGCCCGACTGCTCTCCGCCGAGGTTGTAGCCGCCTCGGCGCATCTCCTCGAGCACGTAGCGGTCGCCGACGGCTGTCTGCACCGTCACGATGCCGGCTGCCTGCATGGCCAGCGTGAGGCCCAGGTTGCTCATCACCGTGGTGACCAGGGTCGACTCCACGAGCCCTCCCCTGTCGGCCAGGGCGACGGCGAGCACACCCATGATCTGGTCGCCGTCAACGACCTGCCCGTCGGCGTCGACGGCCAGGCAGCGGTCGGCGTCGCCGTCGTAGGCGATACCGGCGTCGGCGCCGTGCTCGACCACGGCCTGCTGCAGCGGGCCGAGGTGCGTGGAGCCGCAGCCTTCGTTGATGTTCAGGCCATCGGGTTCTGCCCCGATCACGACCACGTCTGCGCCTGCGGCCCGAAGCGCGTCGGGACCGACCCGGCTCGCCGCTCCGTGCGCGCAGTCGACCACGACACGGAGCCCGTCGAGGCGGTGCGTCAGGGTGGAGACGAGGTGGTCGGCGTAGGTGGCGGCCGCGTCGTCGACGACGCGCAGGCGGCCGACAGCCGCACCGGTGGGCCGCTTCCACGGCTCGCGCAGCCGCGCCTCGATGGCGTTCTCGATCGCGTCCGGCAGCTTGTGCCCACCGGCGGCGAAGAACTTGATGCCGTTGTCGGGCATCGGGTTGTGCGACGCCGAGAGCATCACGCCGAGGTCCGCACCGCGGGCTGCCACCAGGTGGGCCACGCCCGGAGTGGGCAGAACGCCGACGTCGTCGACGTCGACCCCGGCGCTCGCCAGGCCCGCCGTCACGGCGGCCGAGAGGAACTCACCGGAGGCCCGTGGGTCGCGCCCGACGACAGCCAGCGGACGGTGCCCTTCGAACTGGCCGACCTCACCGAGCACGTGGGCCGCTGCGACCGCCAGGTCGAGTGCCAGCTCTGCCGTGACGTCCACGTTGGCCAGGCCTCGCACGCCGTCGGTGCCGAAGAGTCGTCCCACGGGTGTTCCTCCTATTTCTCGCTGCACGCGAACGGCCCCGGGAGCGTACTCCCGGGGCCGTCGCGGTGCGGAGTTCCCGCCGCCTGTTACGGGCAGGGTCAGGTCAGCGCTTGCTGTACTGCGGGGCCTTGCGGGCCTTCTTGAGACCGGCCTTCTTGCGCTCCTTGACCCGCGCGTCGCGGCTCAGGAAGCCGGCCTTCTTCAGGCTGGCGCGGTTGGCCTCGATGTCGATCTCGTTCAGCGCGCGGGCGATGCCGAGGCGCAGGGCCCCGGCCTGGCCGGACGGGCCACCGCCACCGATGCGCGCGATCACGTCGAAGCGGCCCTCGAGCTCGAGCAGGGTGAACGGGTCGTTGACCGACTGCTGGTGCACCTTGTTCGGGAAGTAGTTCGCCAGTTCCCGGCCGTTGATCGTCCACTGACCGGTGCCAGGCACCAGCCGGACGCGGGCCACGGCCTGCTTGCGGCGGCCGGTGGCGGCGCCGGGAGCGGTGATCGAGGTGCCGCCTCCCTTGGTGCCGGGGGTGGCGGTGGTGTAGCTGCTGGGGGCGTCGTCGACACCGTCGACGGTGTCGTCGATGTCGTCACCGACGACGACTGTGCCGCCATCGACGGGCGCTGCGGTGGGCTCGGCCACGGTTCTCCTCTAGGGCTGTGCTGGGTCTGCCTGGTGTGCCGGGTGCGCGAGGCTTACTGCGCGACCTGGGTGATCTCGAACGCCTTGGGCTGCTGGGCCGTGTGCGGGTGCTCGGGACCCGCGTAGACCTTGAGCTTGCGGAGCATCTGGCGACCGAGGGTGGTCTTCGGCAGCATGCCGCGGACCGCCTTCTCGACAGCCTTGGCCGGGTTGTCCTCGAGCAGGTGCGTGTAGCCGACCGCCTTCAGGCCACCCGGGTAGCCCGAGTGCCGGTAGGCGAGCTTCTGCTCACGCTTGTTGCCGGTCAGGGCGACCTTCTCGGCGTTGACGATGATGACGAAGTCACCGGTGTCGACGTGCGGCGCGAAGACGGGCTTGTGCTTGCCCCGCAGCAGCGTGGCGGTCTGCGCCGCCAACCGGCCGAGCACGACGTCGGACGCGTCGATGACGTGCCACTGACGCTCGACGTCGGCGGGCTTGGGGGTGTACGTACGCACAGTCGTAGGCCTTCGTTCCGTTGCGGGAGGTGAGTCGCGGCCCCCCACACGCACGTGGCCAGGGGGCACAACGACTCGTCAGACTACCTGGGGGCCTCGCACGGGGTCAAAACCGTGTGCATCGTGTCAGGGCTGCAGCAGCACGGCCACCGTCCGCCCCGGGATGGTCACGGAGCCCGCCGCGATGTCCCAGGTCGTCGTCTTGACGACCGGGTCGGAGCCGTTCGCCTGCACCGGCGACAGGCTGAGCGCCTCCCCGGCGAGGCCGGGCACCGCCTGGGTCACCGAGTCGGGGCTCGCGTTGAACACCAGGAGGGCGCCGTCCAGCCGGCGGTCGACGTCGCGGCCCGGCTCGTCGTCGATGCGCATCACGACGACGCCGGGTGCGGCGAGGTCCGTCCCACTGACCGGGAAGGTGACCTTCTGCTGGATCAGGTCGGCGGCGCCGAGCCTCAGCAGCGGTGTCTGCTTCCGCAGCTCCAGCAGGTCCTGAGCCTGAGCTGACGCCGTAGCCACCTGGGCGGCCGAGGGCTTGAGCGACGCGTCGGCGAGCAGCGGCCGCTGGAAGTCCCACTTGGCCTCGTTGTCAGGTGCCGGTGGCAGCCCGTGGCCGAACCCGTTGTCCTCGCCCGTCCAGTCGAGGGTGTTGAACCAGTCACCCGAGTCGTAGGAGTTGCGGTCGAGCGACTTGCTGCGCAGCAGGTCGGCGCCCGCGTGCCAGAACGACGGAGTCTGCGACAGCGTCGTGGTGGCGAGCGAGAGGGTGTTCATCCTGATCCGCGCGTCCATCGGGGTGTCCTGAGGGAGCTTGTACGTGAGGGCGTCCCAGAGGGTCTCGTTGTCGTGAGCGTCGACGTAGGTGATCACCTCGACGGGCTGGTCGGCGTATCCGGCCGGTTGGCCGTTGTAGTCGACCTCGTCACCGCGCACGGGCTCACCGTCCGAGCCGGTGAACGTGAAGGCCCGAAGGTTGCCGGCCAGGCCGAGCTGCACGAGGTCGGTGACGTGGGCGAGCGTCGCCGCCTGCGTCGCGGCGTCGCCGTTGACGGGGTCGCCGTTCGGTGACCCGGCCAGGCCCGAGCCCAGCCCCTGCACGCGCGGGTTCTCGTCGAAGGGCCCCCCGCCACGCACGGCGTCGCGCAGCCGGTCCGAGAACGTGCCGATGCCGGTGCCCCCGAGCTGGCCCTGGGTCGCCTGCGTGAACCGCGCGTTGTTCGCGACCTCCCCGAAGTTCCAGCCCTCGCCGTAGAGGTAGACGGCCTTGCCGTCCACGCCGTCCTTCTTGACCGTGAGCTGGTCGAGCGCGTGACGCACGTCGAGCATGTTCTGCTTCGAGTGGTGGCCCATCAGGTCGAACCGGAAGCCGTCGACCTTGTACTGCTTGGCCCACAGCACCGTCGCGTCGACCATCGCCTTGCCGGCCATCGCGTGCTCGGTCGCGATGTTCTGGCAGCACGTGGAGGTCTCGACCACGCCGCTCGCGTTGAGTCGGTGGTAGTAGCCGGGTACGACGCGGTCGAGCACGGCGTTCGCGGCCTGCCCCGACGACGTCGTGTGGTTGTAGACCTGGTCGAGCACGACCCGCAGCCCGTCGGCGTGCAGGGCGCCCACCATGGTGCGGAACTCGGCCACCCTCGCGCCGCCGTCGGCCTCGGTCGCGTAGGAGCCCTCGGGCGCCATCCAGTGGTAGGGGTCGTAGCCCCAGTTGAAGCCGTCCTCGGCGGCGACTGCCGTGACGCATGCCTGCTGCTCCGCAGAGTCGGGCGCGAACGACTCCAGGTCGCACTGCGGTGTGGCCTGCTGAGAGCGGTCCTCCTCGACCGACGTGATGTCGAAGGTCGGCAGCAGGTGGACGGTGTTCAGCCCCGCGTCGGCCAGCGTGCGCAGGTGCTCGCGGCCGTCGCCGTCGTCGGCGAACGCGAGGTACGTGCCGCGGTGGGCCTCGGGCACGGACGTGTCACCGATCGAGAAGTCGCGCACGTGGAGCTCGTAGATGCTCGAGTCGACGGCGCGGGGCAGCTTGGGCGACGCGGTGGTGCGCCACTGCTGTGGTGCAAGTTCAGGGTTGGTGAGATCGACAGCCACGGAGCGCGTCGAGTTCAGTGTCAGAGCCACCGAGTACGGGTCGGTGACGCGGTTCGTCTCGACCTCGCCGGTGGACGGTGCGTAGACGGTCACGTCGTACAGGTACTGGGCGTTCGTCCACTGCTTCCGACCGCGGACGGTCCAGACGCCGTCGCCGTCTCGGGTGGCCTGAACCCGTTGCGGCTCAGCGCCTTCGGAGCCAGAGGACCAGACGAGCAGGTCGACGTCCTTGGCGGTCGGCGCCCAGAGCGCGAAGGACGGGTCGCGCCCCTTCCACGTCACCCCGAGGCTGCGGTCGGCGGCGCCGGCGTACACGTCGTCGAGCACGCCGGGCACCTGCACGCCGGTGGCGTCGCGCAGGCGGTTGAGGCTGTCGTACTGGCCGACCGCGACCTGCCCGGTGAGGATCGCACCGGCCTTGCGAGATGTGTCGCGGTCGACTCTCAGTGCCAAGGACCCGCTGAGGTGCGGGAACCGGTCAGTCACCTTGCGCGGCAATCCCTTCGGGTCGTAGGTGAGAGCTGCGCTGTCACCACCGGTCACCGCTTCCGCGTCCAGGCCGAGTCCGCCCTCCGACGCCCAGTGCAGGCGCCAGCGGAGGGTCCGCGGGTCCGTGCCCGGCGGGATCGCGTCAGCGGGCCATGCCACCAGGTCGCGCGAAACCCATTGCGCCTTGGCCTTTGTGAGGTCAGGCGTCGCGCCCGGGGCGGCGCTGGTGATCGTCAGCACGTGCGTGGCGATGTCGTAGCTGAAGCGCACGACGGAGCCGGCCGCGGAGTTGAACGGGATGTTCGCGCCGTTGGCCTCGCCGCCGGCGCCATAGTTCTCGTCCCAGGACAGTCCGTGCGTCACCTTGACCTCGTAGCTGCCGGCGGGCAGCTGGCTGGTGGCGAACGTGGCTGTGCCGTCGCCATCGGGGTCGATCAGCCAGCTGCGCAAGCAGTTCGGGTCCCAGTCGGTGCAGCGGTCTGTCACCCCCGCGACGTCCGCCAGCTCGGACTGGAAGCTGCCCGCCAGGGTCATGATCGGGCCCTCGGCGTCGGACGTGACGTAGTTCGTTCGGTCGTCGTAGAAGAAGGTGACCTGGTCGGGTGGGCCGGGTGACTCGTAGGGGATGTTGGCACCATCGCGGGCGCCCCCTGCTCCGTAGTTCTCGTCCCACGAGCGTTCAAGGGCCGCCTTGTAGGCAAAGGAGTCGGCCGGCAGGTCGTACGTCCCCCGCCAGATGTCGTCGTGCGCGCCTTCAGGGTTGAGCGAGAGCTGCGCCTGGTCGCACGTCGGATCCCAGTCTGCCGCGCAGCCCATCTCGGAGTTGTGGTCTCCCGGCACCGCGACCTCGCCGGGCTGCTCGACCGGCTCGACTCCCCCGCCACCACCGGTGGGCGGGGGTGGGTCGCCGACCACGCCGTAGCTGCTGGTGGCAGAGCGGTTTCCGCTCGAGTCCTCGAGCACGGCCCGGTACTCGAACAGGGTGCCATCGGCCACGCCGCTGACATCGTGGAAGACGCGGTACGGCGCGTTGTCGTCGGTTCCCAAGCGCGTCCACTCGGTCGTGCCGACGGGACGGTAGGCGAAGGTCACCTGCGCGAAGGCGTTCTCGGGCACGGCAGCACCGATCTCAGCGCGACCGCCGACCACGCCGCCTGCCGACGGCGACGTCATGTAGACCGCAGGTGCAGACTTCCGGTGGGGCAGTGGACTGCTGGCCTTCCACACCGAGACCGACAGCGGTGGGACGGTGACCGGAGTCCTGCCCTCGGCGTCGGTACGGAGCCTCTCGTCCGTGCCGAACAGGGGCTTCAACGTGCCCTTGCGCTGGTAGGTCGCAAGGGTCGCCGTCTTCGGCTCGTTCGAGTTGTTCGCCACCACGAGGTACTCGACCTGCTTGTCGGCGTCGACGCGGCTCACCGCGAAGATGCCTGGTTCGTTGGAGGCGTACCGATGCACCTGGGCGCCGTCGGCCAGCGTCGGGTGGTCCTTGCGCAGCTGGCTCATCTGCGAGATCGACTGGTACAGCGGGTGACTGGTGTTGTACCGGTCCTTGCTGCCACCAGCAGGGTCGCCGATCACGACGTCGTCGTTGTAGGACGCGACCTGGCTGGCGAACATGTCATGGCGAGCGTTCTGGTCTCCACCTGGATCGCCGGTGAAGCCCTGCTCGTCGCCGTAGTAGATGACTGGCTGCCCGCGCATCAGGTACATCAGCTCGTGGGCTAGCTGGTCGCGCGCCAGCAGCTCGTCGCCCGTGTAGCCCGCCTGGCTGAGCATCGAGCCGATGCGGCCCATGTCGTGGTTACCGAGGAACGTGGGCAGCTGGTAGGCGTTGGAGTCGGTGTCGGTGTAGTAGTCGTCGCCCGCGAACAGGTCGCGAATCCCTACTGTCGGATCGGCTCTGGCGAAGCCGGCGGCCCGAGCCTGGAACCCGAAGTCGATGGTCGACTGCAACTTGCCCTCGGTCGTGTACCGGCTCATGAACTCAGGGTTCGCGTCGAAGACCTCGCCGAACATGAAGAAGTCGTCGTTGCCCGCGTTGCGCGCGGCCTCGAGGACTCGGGGTGAGAACTCCTGCCAGAACTCCATGTTCACGTGCTTGACGGTGTCGATACGGAACCCGTCGATTCCGAACTCGGCCCAGGTCGAGTAGATGTCGGTCATCCCGTCGACGACCTCGGGCCGCTCGGTGAAAAGGTCGTCCAGCCCGAAGAAGTCGCCGTACTCGCTGTTCTCGCCGACGAACGTTGTGTCGCCACGGTTGTGGTACATCGTCGGGTCGTTCAGCCACGCAGGAACCTTGACCGTGGCGTCGGCCGGCGGGTCGAAGGTGGGCACGTACGGGAACGAGGTGTCCGCGTCGAGCGGCGGGAAGTCGTCGCTACCGGCGAAGTCGCGGTCGTCGAACTCGTTTCCAGCGGCGTCGCGGTAGGGCCTGTCCTCCTTGGAGACGTAGTCGTACACGCCCCCCTCGTACTCGATCACGTGGGCCGTGTGGTTGGTGATCACGTCGAAGAAGACCTTCATGCCTCGGTCGTGAGCGGCGTCGACCAGCTCCTCCATGTCCTCGTTCGTGCCGAGGTGGGGGTCGATCTGCGTGAAGTCGGTGATCCAGTACCCGTGGTAGCCCGCGCTGATGTTCGCGCCCGAGCCCTGAACGGGACGGTTCTTGAACGACGGCGTGAGCCAGATCGCGGTCGTCCCCAGTCCCTCGATGTAGTCGAGCCGGCTGGTGATCCCGTCGAGGTCACCACCGTGGTAGAAGCCCTTGTGAGCTGGGTCGAGACCGGTCTCGAGGGGCCCGCCCGACAGCCCGCCGGCGTCGTTCGCGGTGTTGCCGTTGGCAAACCGGTCAGCCATCACGAAGTAGAACTGCTCCTGCGTCAGCGGCTCGCGCAGCGAGTCACTCACCAGGTTCTTGTCGGCCGGGTCTCGCGGGCCCGACAGCTCGGTCGGACGGATCGCCAGCCGGTGGGTGACGTGGTCGTAGCTGAACTCGAGGCTCGCGGGGCCCTGCAGCACGAGGGGGATGTTGGCGCCGTCGGCCACGCCGTCCGCGCCGTAGTTCTCTTCCCAGCCGCCCCCGATCGTCACCTTGACCTCGTAGCTGCCCGCTGGGACATCGAACGCCGTGCGGTAGACGGTCGAGCCTTCGGTCGAGGCGTCGTGCTCCAGCTCGCTCGCCTCGCAGGTCGGGTCCCAGTCGGCCGCGCACCCGAGCTCCGACTGCACCGAGCCGACCAGCGTGACCTGGTCCGGCAGCGGGTCGGCCACCGCCACGGAAGGCCCGACGGCCGACAGCAAAGCAACCACGAGAGCGGCGCCACTGACGGATCCAAGGGCACGACGCGACCGAGCGAGACGACGGGGGACGTGGTGTCGAGCGGCGGTCATGGCGTGCTCCAGGGTGACGGCGCTGTCCGGGGAGGGAATCGGTCAGAACGTACGCCCCTGCGCCTGAAAGGAGAAGACCTCATCGCAAGAAATTTCAGAAACCTCTGCAAGCCGTTTCGGGTGGACGACCGTGCTCAGCGGGTGCGGGCCACGCGTCCCTCGTCCCAGATCGGCTCGGTCGCCTCCACCACCTGCCCGTCCGCTCGGAACACCAGGAACCGGTCGAAGCCGCGAGCGAACCAGCGGTCGTGCGTGACGGCCACGACGGTGCCTTCGAAGGCTCCGAGCCCCGCCTCCAACGCCTCGGCTGATTCGAGGTCGAGGTTGTCCGTCGGCTCGTCCAGCAGCAACAGGGTCGCGCCCGAGAGCTCGAGCAGCAGGATCTGAAGCCGCGCCTGCTGGCCACCGGAGAGGGTGTCGAAGGTCTGGTCTGCTGCGCCCGCCAGCTCGTAGCGGTCGAGCGCCCGGCTGGCTTCCTCGCGTCCCATTCCGGCCCGGTGCTCGTCGCCACGGTGCAGGACGTCGAGCAGGCTCCGCCCCAAGAGGTCCGGACGCGTGTGTGTCTGGGCGAACCAGCCGGGCCGCACGCGAGCGCCCAGGCGCACCGTCCCTGTGTGCTCGACGGGCTCGATACTGACGTCGCCGACCGGACGGTGCTCCAGGTCGGGATCGGAACCTCCGCGGGCGAGCAGGCGCAGGAAGTGCGACTTGCCCGACCCGTTCGACCCGAGCACCGCGACCCGGTCGCCGAACCAGAGCTCGGCGTCGAACGGCTCCATCAGCCCGGTGAGGCCGAGCTGCTCGGCGACCACCGCGCGCTTGCCCGTCCGTCCACCGCGCAGGCGCATGGTGACCTTCTGCTGCAGCGGCCTGGCCTCCGGCGGGCCGGCGGCCTCGAAGCGGCGCAGCCTGGTCTGGGCCGCCTGGTAGCGCGACGCCATGGAGTCGTTGTACGCCGCCTTCTGCTTGTACATCAGCATCAGGGTGCGCAGCTTGGCGTGTTCCTCGTCCCACCGCCGGCGCAGCTCGTCCAGCCGGGAGAAGCGTGCCTGGCGCGCCTCGTGCCACCCGCCGAACGAGCCAGGGTGCACCCACAGCGAGCTGCCCGCGGCTCCCGGCTCGAGGGTGGCGACGCGGGTCGAGACGCGGTGCAACAGCTCGCGGTCGTGGCTGACCAGCAGCACCGTCTTCGGCGAGCTCACGAGTCGCTCCTCCAGCCACTGCTTGGCCGGGACGTCGAGGTAGTTGTCGGGCTCGTCGAGCAACAGCACCTCGTCGGGGCCGCGCAGCAGCGCCTCGAGTACCAGCCGCTTCTGCTCCCCGCCGGACAGGGTACGCACCTCCCGCCACCGCGCCCGCTCGTACGGGACGCCCAGAGCAGCGACAGTGACTGTGTCCCAAAGAGTCTCGGCCTCATAGCCGCCTGCGTCGGCATAGTCGGCGAGTGCCTGCGCGTATCGCATCTGGGTGTCGGTGTCGTCGTCCTCCATCATCGCGAGCTCGGCGACGTCTACGGCGTGGACGGCTGCGCGCACGGCCGGCGGCGCGACCGAGACGAGCAGCTCGCCCACTGTGGTCTCGTCGCGCACCGACCCGACGAACTGGCGCATCACGCCGAGGCCACCGCTCCGGGTGACCGCCCCACGCTGGGCGGGCAGATCACCGGCGATGATCCTCAGCAGGGTCGTCTTGCCGGCGCCGTTCGGGCCGACGAGCGCCGTCCGCGAGCCGTCGCCGACGCGCAGGCCGACGTCGTCGAGGAGCGGACGGCCGTCCGGAAGGTCGTAGCCGATGCCGTTGACGTCGATGTGGCCCACAGGGCCCAGTCTCTCGCTTCGACTGAGAGCCGTCATCCAGATTCCGCGATAGTAACCACTCGGCAGTTGATAGTAGGTGTACTACGATGCATTGTGAGACGACAGCGGGAGAGGTCAGCCATGGCAGTGATCAACGAGCACCTCGAGCCCGTGGTCGACGTGCGCGGCCTGCGGATGCGCTACGGCGACAACGACGTGCTGAAGGGCGTCGACTTCACCGTCCGGCGCGGCGAGGTCGTCGCACTCCTCGGCCCCAACGGTGCCGGCAAGACGACCACCATCGAGGTGCTCGAGGGCTTCAGGGCCCGTTCAGGTGGCGACGTCTCGGTGCTGGGCCGCGACCCGGCGGCGGCCGACGAGAACTGGCGTTCACGTGTCGGAGTGGTCCTGCAGTCCTGGCGCGACCACGGCCGCTGGCGGGTCCGCGAGCTGCTGGAGCAGTTCGGCGCCTACTACGAGCCCTACTCGACTCCGCAGAGGCCTCGCCCGTACCCGCTCGAAGCGCTGCTCGACCGGGTCGGGCTGACGAGCCAGGCCGGCCAGAAGGTGATGACCCTGTCCGGCGGGCAACGTCGCCGGCTCGATGTAGCGATCGGCATCGTCGGCCGACCAGAGCTGCTGTTCCTGGACGAGCCAACGGCCGGCTTCGACCCAGTGGCACGCCGTGACTTCCACGACCTGGTGCACCGCCTCTCCGACATGGAGGACACGTCGATCCTGCTGACGACGCACGACCTGGCCGAGGCGGAGAAGCTGGCGGACCGGATCCTCATCCTGGACGGCGGCACCATCGTCGCCGACGGCAGCGCCGAACTGCTGGCCCGCCGCGTTGCCGGCACCACGGAGGTGCGCTGGACTCAGTCGGGGCAGCGGCACGTGCACAGCACGGCGTCGGGAACGACCTTCGTCCGCGAGCTGTTCGCCCAGTTCGGCGACTCGGTCGAGGACCTCGAGGTGAACCGCGCCACCCTGGAGGACACGTACCTGTCCATGGTCGCCCGCCGCGAGCTGTCCTCGCGCCCCGGAGACGCGCCAGGCACCGACATGCTGGAGGTGACCCCGTGAGTACACGCGACGCCGCGATCAAGGCGGGCGCCCGCAGAGGCCTGCGCGAGTTCACCCGCAGCCTTCAGACGCCCTCGGAGCTTGCCTACTACGCCGTTGGCATCGGCATCTTCGTCGTCGTGATCTTCCTCAATCGCGACAACGAGATCCCGGGCGCCGGTCTCACGACAGGCGAGCTGCTGTTTCCCGGCGCGCTCGCGCTGGTGATCGTGTTCTCGGCGGTCTACGGCCTGGCAACCCTGGTCGCCACCGAACGCGAGGACGGGACCCTGCTGCGCGCGAAGTCGGTGCCTCACGGCATGCGTGGCTACGTCGTCGGCCAGGTGGTGCGCACCTGTCTCGAGGTGCTGTTCAGCGCCACGATCGTGAGCGTGCCCGCGACCTTCATCCTCGACTCGGTGTGGCGGGGTGGCCTCGTCAGTCCCCTCCGAGCGCTGGCAATGCTCGGTCTGGGTCTGCTCGCGTGCCTGCCCCTTGGCTTCGTCATCGGCTCGGTGTTCAAGAACCCGAGAACGGTCGGCGGCTGGGGCTTCTTGCTGATCGGGGGCCTCTTCTACGTGTCGGGTCTCTTTCAGCCGCTGTCGACCTTGCCCGACTGGCTGCATCCCCTGGCGCAGCTCCTCCCGGTGTACTGGCTGGGCCTGGGGATGCGTGCGTCTCTCTTGCCGGACTCGGCTGTGGCCGTGGAGATCGGGGAGAGCTGGCGCATCCTCGAGACGATCGGGGTGCTCGGCGCGTGGGCGATCGTCGGGCTGCTCCTCGCCCCGGTTCTCCTGCGCAGGATGGCCCGGCGGGAGTCCGGCTCCGCGGTGTCCGAGCGCCGCGATGCGGCTCTGCGTCGTGTCTGAGCCCTCGACCGTCGGCGCTGCCGGCGCCCAGTCCGAAGCAGTCCACAACAGGATCGCGATGCTTCGGGTGGAGCGTGGCGTCTCCCGCCGAGAGCTGGCCGAAGCCCTCGGCGTGCACTACCAAACCATCGGCTACCTCGAACGGGGCGAGTACAGCCCGAGCCTGCACCTCGCACTCCGGATCGCCGCGCACTTCGAGGTGCCGGTGGAGTTCGTGTTCGCCCTCGAGCCGTTCGAGCGCATCAGGCCGGTGTGAGCCGACCGATCAACCGGAGTCGTGGCGGCGCTGCTCCTCGACGACCTCGCGGGTGGGCACTCGCCACAGGATCCAGGCCGCCCCCACAGCGCCGACCGCGAGCACCACCGAGCGGAGGATCCAACCGTCGATCAGCAGTGCGGAGACTCCGACCGCCACCACCAGGGCTGACACCGCGACAGCCTTCGTACGGCGCGGCATGCCCAGACCGTCACGGTAGTCGCGGATCATCGGCCCGAACCGCGGCAGCCCGAGCACCCACGCCTCGAGCCGCGGACTCGACTTGGCGAAGCACGCCGCAGCAACGATCAGGAACACCGTGGTGGGCAGCCCAGGAACGACGGCGCCGATGCCCCCCAGGACCAGCGCCACCACCCCACTGAGCAGCCAGAGCCACCGCAGTGCACCGCTCACGCTCGACGGTTCCTGGCTGCCGAAGCCCGCTCTGCCAGAAGGTCGTCCGGCGGGTAGCCGACCTCCTCGAGGGTGAGCCCGTGCGCAGCGACGACGGGCACAGCACTGTCACGCCGTCCGGCAGAAAGGATCTCGGCCGGCCACGTGGGCGGCCGGGAACCCTCACCGACGGCGAGCGAGACACCGACCAGTGCACGCACCATGTGGTGGCAGAAAGCGTCCGCCTGCACGTGAGCCACCACCAGCCCGTCGGCGGCACGCTCCCACCCCAGCGCCTGCACCGTGCGGATGGTGGTGGCACCCTCGCGCGGACGACAGAACGGCAGGAAGTCGTGCTCGCCGACGAGGGCTGCCACGGCGAAGTCCATCGCGGAGACGTCGAGCCGGTGTCCATGCCTGAGCCACAGCACGTGACCCCGATGCATGGGGTCGCGCGGTGCATCGGCGTCGGCGACGCGGTAGACGTAGCGCCGCCAGATCGCGGAGAAGCGAGCATCGAAGCCCGGAGGGGCGAGCGCGGCTCTCCAGACGACCAGATCGTCGTACAACAGCCCGGCGAGCCTTCGCACCAGCGACTCTGCCGGCGAGTGCGACGACCGGCCCGGCAGTGCATCCCACTCGGGCTCGGGCAGGTCGACATGCACCACCTGGCCGCGCGCGTGAACGCCGGCGTCGGTGCGGCCGGCCACCGTCAGGCGGGGCGGCTGTGCGAGGCGCAGTGCCACGGCGAGCGCGTGCGTGAGGTCACCCTCGACGGTGCGCAGTCCCGGCTGGGCTGCCCAGCCAGAGAAACCGGAGCCCTCGTACGCGAGGTCGAGCCGAACGCGGACGAGCCCGGCCCCTCCGTGAACGGAGAGACCGGGCTCGTCGGGTGCCACGGTGGACGCCAGGGCCCGCGAACTCAGGCCTTGGTGTCGTCGGTGCTGTCGGACGCGGTGCCGTCGACTCGGCGGTCGGACGCGGTGCCGTCGGACGCGGTGCCGTCGGACGCGGTGTCGTCGGACGCCTCCTCGGCGTCGGGCATGGAGCCCGGGGCCTCGAAGCCTGCGGCCTCGGCCGCCTCCTGCGAGGCGAACCACACCTCGGCCTCGGTCTTGTCGTACCAGGGCGACTCGGGCGTGTGGTACTTCTTCGAGTTCTCGTTGCCCTTGATGTCGAAGCCCTCCGGCGCGCTGCCGTCGGCCAGCGGGGCGTGCGAGCCGTCGCCGTACGGCGCCTCGTCCGCGCTGCCCTCGGCAGGTGCAGCCTCCGCCTTCTTCGCCGACGCGCTCTCCTTGACGGATCGCTTGGTCGCCGACTCGGCCTCACGTACGGTCGCCTGCTTCGGCGAGAGCGGCTCCAGCACCAGCTCGATCACGGCCATGGGGGCGTTGTCGCCCTTGCGCGGTCCGATCTTGGTGATGCGCGTGTAGCCGCCCTGCCGCTCCGCCATCGCGGGGGCGATATCGGTGAACAGGAAGTGCACGACGGACTTGTCACGTACGACCGTCATCACCCGGCGCCGCGAGGCCAGGTCACCACGCTTGGCGAACGTGATGAGCCGCTCGGCCAGCGGGCGCAACCGCTTGGCCTTGGCCTCGGTCGTGGTGATGGAGCGGTGCTCGAACAGCTGCGTGGCCAGGTTGGCCAGGATCAGCCGCTCGTGCGCCGGTCCGCCGCCGAGGCGAGGTCCCTTGGTGGGAGTGGGCATCGGTGTTCAGTCTCCTCGGTGAGCAGGCCCTCGGTGTGAGAGAGCCAGCGGCTTACTCAGGGCGTCAGTACTGCTCGTCCTCGGCGAAGGACATGTCGTCGTCGTAGCTGTCGACCACGGCGCTCGGGTCGAACCCGGGCGGGCTGTCCTTGAGGGCCAGACCCATGCCGACCAGCTTGGCCTTGACCTCGTCGATCGACTTGGCACCGAAGTTGCGGATGTCGAGCAGGTCCGCCTCGCTGCGCGCGACCAGCTCTCCGACGGTGTGGATGCCCTCGCGCTTGAGGCAGTTGTACGACCGGACGGTCAGGTCCAGCTCCTCGATCGGCAGGGCCAGATCGGCGGCCAGGGCCGCGTCGGTGGGCGACGGGCCCATGTCGATGCCCTCGGCCTCGACGTTGAGCTCACGGGCCAGGCCGAACAGCTCGACCAGCGTCTTGCCGGCGCTCGCCATGGCGTCGCGGGGCATCGTCGACGGCTTGGTCTCGACGTCGACCACGAGCCGGTCGAAGTCGGTGCGCTGCTCGACGCGGGTCGCCTCGACCTTGTAGGTCACCTTGAGGACCGGCGAGTAGATCGAGTCGACCGGGATGCGGCCGATCTCGGCGTCGCTGGACTTGTTCTGCACCGCAGAGACGTACCCACGGCCACGCTCGACCGTCAGCTCCATCTCGAGCTTGCCCTTGCCGTTCAGCGTGGCGATGTGCAGCTCGGGGTTGTGCACCTCGACGCCAGCGGGGGGCGCGATGTCGGCAGCGGTCACTGCGCCGGGGCCCTGCTTGCGCAGGTACATCACGACGGGCTCGTCGTGCTCGGACGAGACCACGAGGCCCTTGAGGTTGAGGATCAGCTCAGTGACGTCCTCCTTGACCCCGTTGACGGCCGAGAACTCGTGCAGCACACCGTCGATGCGGATGCTCGTCACCGAGGCACCGGGGATGGAGGACAGCAGCGTCCGGCGGAGCGAGTTGCCGAGCGTGTATCCGAAGCCGGGTTCGAGCGGCTCGATCACGAACCGCGAGCGGTACTGGGAGAGCGCATCCTCGGAGAGCGAGGGGCGCTGGGCGATCAGCACTGTGTTCTTCCTTTCCTGCAGGGCCCGCTATTTGACCCTGACAAACCGGCCGGGCGTCTGTCTGCCCGATCGGGTTGGAGAAGGCAGCCGGGCGCCAGCCCGTCCACGCTCTCCGGGATCCCGGGGGCAGAGCCCCCGGGAGTGCCCTTACTTCGAGTAGAGCTCGACGATCAGCTGCTCCTGCACCAGGGTGTCGATCACCTGGCGTGCCGGCAGCGCGTGCACGAGCACTCGCATCTTCTCCGGCTGCACCTCGAGCCACGCCGGCGGAGTACGGTCGCCGGCCTCCGCGCGGGCGATGACGAAAGGCGTCATCTCCCAGGACTTCTGCCGGATCTCGACGATGTCGTTCTCGCTGACCCGGAAGCTCGGGATGTCGACCTTGTGGCCGTTCACGAGGACGTGGCCGTGGCGCACGACCTGGCGGGCCATGTCGCGCGACTTGCCGAAGCCCGCGCGGTAGACGACGTTGTCGAGCCGCGACTCCAGGATGCGCAGCAGGTTCTCACCCGTCTTGCCCTGGCGGCGGTTCGCCTCCTCGTAGTACCCGCGGAACTGCTTCTCGAGCACGCCGTAGATGCGGGCGCACTTCTGCTTCTCGCGCATCTGAAGGAGGTACTCGCTCTCCTTCGTGCGGGCCCGTCCGTGCTCACCCGGGGGGTAGGGCCGGATCTCGATCGGGCACTTCGGCGAGTCGCACTTGGCACCCTTGAGATACAGCTTGGTCTTCTCGCGACGGCATCGCTTGCAGTCAGCGCCGGTGTATCGCGCCATGGTGTCTCAGATCTCCTTCGAGGCGTTCGCGGGTCAGACGCGCCGGCGCTTGGGCGGGCGGCAGCCGTTGTGCGGACTGGGGGTGACGTCCTGGATCGAGCCCACCTCGAGGCCTGCGGCCTGGAGCGAGCGGATCGCGGTCTCGCGGCCGGAGCCGGGACCCTTGACGAAGACGTCGACCTTGCGCATGCCGTGCTCCTGGGCACGGCGCGCAGCCGCCTCGGCGGCCATCTGCGCGGCGTACGGCGTCGACTTGCGCGAGCCCTTGAAGCCGACCTGTCCGGCAGAGGCCCACGAGATCACGGCCCCGGCGGGGTCGGTGATCGACACGATGGTGTTGTTGAAGGTGCTCTTGATGTGCGCCTGACCGAAGGAGATGTTCTTCTTCTCCTTGCGGCGGGGGCGGCGCGCACCGGAAGCCTGGCGGCTCTTGGGGGGCATTGGCTGGTTCTCTCCTGAAGGATCCGGGTGAGCCCTCGGTATGCAGGGTGGGCTCGGCTACAGAGGCGTGACAGAGGCTGGTGCTTACTTGCGGGCGGCCTTCTTCTTGCCGGCCACGGTGCGCTTCGGGCCCTTGCGGGTACGAGCGTTGGTCTTGGTCCGCTGACCCCGGACGGGCAGGCCACGACGGTGGCGCAGTCCCTCGTAGCAGCCGATCTCCACCTTGCGGCGGATGTCGGCGGCCACCTCGCGACGCAGGTCACCCTCGACCTTGAGGTTCGTCTCGATGTAGTCACGGAGTGCGACCTGCTCGGCGTCGCCCATGTCCTTGACCCGCAGGTCGGGGCTGATGCCGGTCGCGGTGAGCATCTCCTTGGCTCGGGTCCTGCCCACGCCGTAGATGTAGGTGAGCGCCACCTCTAGCCGCTTGTCGCGGGGGAGGTCGACGCCGACGATGCGTGCCATCGTTCTGTGTGTCTCCTGTAGCCGTCCGGAGGTCTGGTGCAGCACCGGTCCTGGGTGACCAGGTCCCCGGCCTCCGGGCCGGGGGTGACGTCCCGCTCCGCCGTGGGCGGTGGGGGTCGGGTGCTGCGGTGGGTCGTGCCTTCTTGCTGGTGCTAGTGCTGGTGCTGTGTCTGGTCAGCCCTGGCGCTGCTTGTGGCGCAGGTTCTCGCAGATCACCATGACCCGACCGTTGCGGCGGATCACCTTGCACTTGTCGCAGATCTTCTTGACGCTCGGCTGAACCTTCATGGCTGTCCCTCGCCCGTGCCTCGTGCCGTGGCTGCTGCCGCGACCCGTGACCCCGGGTGCTAGTGGTCCGACGGTTACTTGTAGCGGTAGACGATGCGGCCGCGGGTGAGGTCGTACGGGCTCAGCTCCACCACGACCCGGTCCTCGGGGAGGATCCGGATGTAGTGCTGGCGCATCTTGCCCGAGATGTGGGCCAGGACCTTGTGTCCGTTGGACAGCTCGACCCTGAACATGGCGTTCGGCAGTGCCTCGACCACGCTTCCCTCGATCTCGATGACCCCGTCCTTCTTGGCCATGTCCTCCGCTTACTGCTCAGCCCGCCGTAGCGGGTTCCGGTGTGAAGGCTCGTCCCACCCACCGGGGGGGTTGGTGGAGTTGAACCTGCCGGATCCACTCGGGAACCAGCACTGGCGCACGTGTGACAGACGTCCTGCCGCGCCGAACCAGCCGCGGGGCAACGGGCGGGACGAGAATGCTCGTGAGCCGACGCATCAGCCTACGGCATCGGCACCCTGAGCACGAAATCGAGGCCCGCGCCCACGCGCTCAGTCCAGGGGCGCCACCGTGACGCCGAACGGCGCCAGGCCGGCCGCTCCCCCGTCGGGAGCGGTGAGGACCCAGAGCCCGTCGTCGGTGACGGCGACCGTGTGCTCCCAGTGCGCCGCGCGCGAGCCGTCCACCGACACCACCGTCCACTGGTCGTCCAGCACGTCGGTGTCGGGGCTGCCACGCGTCAGCATCGGCTCCACCGCGACGCAGAGGCCCGCCCGCACGGTGGGGCCCCGGTCGCGGGTTCGGTGGTTCAGCACTTCGGGGGCCATGTGCATGGCGGTGCCGATGCCGTGTCCGGTGTACCCCTCGACGATGGCGAGCCGGTCGCCGGCTGCGGCCGTCACCGCACCTTCGACGGCGGCGCCGACCTCACCGAGACGCCGCCCGACTGCCAGCGCGGCGATTCCCGCCCACAGGGACTCCTCGGTGATGCGCGACAGCTCGGCGTCCGCCGGGTCGACCGCGTCCTGCGGGCCCGCCAGCACGGTCACGGCCGCGTCGCCGTGCCATCCGTCGACGACCGCTCCGCAGTCGATCGAGACCAGGTCGCCGGGCTCGATCACGCGGGGCCCCGGGATGCCGTGCACCACCTCGTCGTTGACCGAGACGCAGGTCACGGCGGGGAACGGAGGGTGCCCGTAACCGTGGAAGTTGGACGTCGCGCCGGCGTCGGCGATGACCTTGGCGGCAGCGGAGTCCACGTCAGCCGTCGTCGCTCCGGGTACCGCAGCCAGTCGGGCAGCAGCGAGGGCGTCGGCCACCACCAGGCCGGCGCGACGCATCACCCTGATCTGGTCGGAGGTCTTGTACTCGATCCGCTCGCGTCCGAACACCGTGTCGCCCAGGACAGCTCAGGACTTGCGCTGCAGAGCGTCGGCGATGTCGAGAGCGGCGTAGATCCGCTCCGAGACCTCATCGATGTCACCGAGGCCGTCGACCTGCACCAGCAGGCCACGCTCTCGGTAGAGGTCCACCAGGGGTGCCGTCTGCTCCGCGTAGACCTGCTGGCGGGCGCGGATGACCTCCTCGGTGTCGTCGCTGCGGCCGTCCGTCACGGCCCGCAGGCGCAGCCGGGAGACGACCTCGTCGGTGTCGACGGTCAGCTCGAGGACCTCCTCGAGCGGGTGGCCCTGCTGCTCGAGGATCTCGTCGAGCTCGCGCACCTGGTCGACGGTGCGCGGGTACCCGTCCAGGAGGAAGCCCTTCTGGGCATCGTCCTCGTTGAGCCGGTCACGGACCAGGTCGTTGGTGATCTCGTCGGGCACGTAGCCACCCGTGTCGAGGATCTCCTTGACCCGCACGCCGAGTGGGGTCTCGTCGGCCACGTTGGAACGGAAGATGTCGCCGGTCGAGATGGCTGGGATGCCGTAGTGCTCGGCGATCTTCTTGGCCTGCGTGCCCTTACCGGCACCGGGTGGCCCGAGGATGATCAGTCGCATCAGCGCAGGAACCCTTCGTAGTGCCGCTGCTGAAGCTGCGACTCGATCTGCTTAACGGTCTCGAGTCCGACGCCCACGATGATGAGGATCGAGGTGCCCCCGAACGGGAAGTTCTGGTTGGCGTCGACCAGAACCAGTGCGATCAGGGGGATCAGCGCGACGACGCCCAGGTAGAGCGCACCCGGGAGAGTGATCCGGTCCAGGATGTAGGCCAGGTACTCAGCGGTCGGACGGCCGGCCCGGATGCCCGGGATGAAGCCGCCGACCCGCTTGATGTTGTCGGCCACCTCGTCGGGGTTGAAGGTGATCGACACGTAGAAGTACGTGAAGAAGACGATCAGCGCGAAGTACGACGCGATGTAGATCGGGTGGTCGCCGCGCACCAGGGTGTCGTTGATCCACACCACCCAGTCAGCCGGCACCTCGCCCTGCGGTGGGGTGTTGAACTGGGCGATCAACGCCGGCAGGTAGAGCAGCGACGAGGCGAAGATGACCGGGATGACGCCGGCCATGTTGACCTTGATCGGGATGTAGGTGCTCGAGCCGCCGTACATCTTGCGCCCGACCATGCGCTTCGCGTACTGCACCGGCACCCGGCGCTGAGACTGCTCGACGAAGATCACGAGCGCGACGATGACCAGACCGATCGCGATCACCAGGGCCATGATCCCCCAGCCGAGGTTGGGGTTCTGGCCGATCGCCATCAGCGAGCTGGGGAACCCGGAGGCGATCGAGGTGAAGATCAGCAGGGACATGCCGTTGCCGACGCCGCGCTCGGTGATCAGCTCGCCGAGCCACATCACCAGGCCGGTGCCGGCGGTCATCGTCATCACCATCAGGCCGATCGTGATGAGCGAGTCGTTGGGGATGATCTCGGTGGCCAGCGGGCAGTTCGGGAACAGGCTGCCCGAGCGGGCCACGGCCACGAACGTGGTCGACTGCAGGATCGCCAGGGCGATCGTGAGGTACCTCGTGTACTGCGTGAGCTTCGAGGTGCCCGACTGCCCCTCCTTCTTGAGGGTCTCGAACCGGGGGATCACCACGGTCAGCAGCTGGACGATGATGCTCGCCGTGATGTACGGCATGATGCCGAGCGCGAAGACCGACAGCTGCAGCAGCGCGCCACCGCTGAACAGGTTCACCAGGCCGAGCAGGTCGTTGCTCTCGCCCCCGCTCGAGGGGTCGAGGCAGGACTGCACGTTGGCGTAGTTCACACCGGGCGTGGGGACGAAGGACCCCAGCCGGAACAGCGCCATCACAGCGAGGGTGAACAGCAGCTTGCGCCGCAGGTCGGGCGTCTTGAACGCCCGAACGAATGCGCTGAGCACGGGTCCTCCTGCTCCGCCCGTTCGAGGCGGACGTTTCGTCGATGACTTGGACCTTATCGCGGCCCCGGCCGCACCTCAGGCAGTGCCTGCGGCGCGGCCGGGGGCGCGAAGCGGAGGATCGTGCCGGCAGGGCTACCGCCCAGCGCCGGCCCCCGGGTCACAGCTGGGTGGTCGAGCCCCCAGCTGCGGCGATCTTGTCCTGGGCCGTGGCCGAGAAGGCGTGCGCGGTGACGTCGACCGACACCGAGATGTCGCCGGTACCGAGCACCTTGACCTTCTGGCCCTTGCGGACGGCCCCGCGCGCGACCAGCTCGTCGACCGACACGGTGCCGCCCTCGGGGAACAGCTCGGAGAGCCGCTCGAGGTTCACCACCTGGTACACGGTCGTGAACGGGTTCTTGAAGCCCCGCAGCTTCGGCAGACGCATGTGCAGCGGCGTCTGGCCACCCTCGAACCGGTCGGGCACCTGGTAGCGGGCCTTGGTGCCCTTGGTGCCTCGGCCGGCCGTCTTGCCCTTGCTGCCCTGTCCGCGACCGACGCGGGTCTTGGCGGTGCGGGCACCGGGCGCCGGACGCAGGTGGTGCACCTTCAGGGCGTGCACCTTCTCGCCCGAAGTCTCCTCCGGGTCGACGTCCGTGCCCTTGGCGTTCTTGGCTGTGCTGACGTTCTTGGCCATCTCAGTCCACCTCCTCGACGGCGACGAGGTGCGACACCGTCGTGACCATCCCGCGGATCTCGGGACGGTCCTCCTTGACCACCACGTCGCCGATGCGCTTCAACCCGAGGGTGCGCAGCGTGTCGCGCTGGTTCTGCTTCCCGCCGATACCCGAGCGGGTCTGGGTCACCTTGAGCCGTGCCATCACGAGCCACTCATCCCCGCCGCCCGGGCGCGCAGCAGTGCGGCCGGGGCGACGTGCTCGAGAGGCAGGCCACGACGTGCCGCCACCGACTCGGGCCGCTCGAGCCCCTTCAGCGCCGCCACCGTGGCGTGCACGATGTTGATCGCGTTGCTGGAGCCGAGCGACTTGCTGAGCACGTCGTGCACGCCGGCGCACTCGAGAACCGCTCGCACCGGGCCACCGGCGATCACGCCGGTACCTGGAGACGCCGGCTTCAGGAGCACGACGCCGGCAGCGGCCTCACCCTGGATCGGGTGCGGGATGGTGCCCTGGATGCGCGGGACCTTGAAGAAGCTCTTCTTGGCCTCCTCGACGCCCTTGGCGATCGCGGCCGGCACCTCCTTGGCCTTGCCGTAGCCGACGCCGACGGAACCGTCGCCGTCGCCCACCACGACCAGCGCGGTGAAGCTGAAGCGCCGGCCGCCCTTGACGACCTTCGCGACGCGGTTGATGGTCACCACGCGCTCGATGTACTGGTTCTTCTCACCGGCGTCGCCGCGACGGTTGTCGCGGCCACCGCGGCCGCCGCGCTCACCACCGCGGTCGCTGCCGCCGGCACCGGTCCCCGTGTTGGGGCCGCCCGCGCCTCGGCGCTGGGTTCCAGGCATGTTGGCTTTCTCTCTCTCTCGCAGTCTCGGGTCGACCGTCAGAGGGTGAGCCCGGCTTCGCGGGCTCCCTCGGCGACGGCGGCCACTCGGCCGTGGTAGCGGTTCCCACCGCGGTCGAAGACCACGGCCTCGACACCAGCGGCCTTGGCGCGCTCGGCAACGAGCTCGCCCACCTTCTTGGCCTTGGCGGTCTTGTCACCGTCGAGCGAGCGCAGGTCGGCCTCCATGGTGGAGGCACTGGCCAGCGTCTTGCCGACGGTGTCGTCGACCACCTGGACGAACAGGTGGCGCGTGGAGCGGTTCACGACGAGGCGCGGACGCGCGGTGGTGCCGGCGAGCTTCTTGCGCACGCGAAGGTGACGACGACCCCGGGCCCGGACCGAGCCGGTGCCCTTCGTCCTCAGTGAGTTGGCCATTACTTCCCAGCCTTTCCGACCTTGCGGCGGACCTGCTCGCCGGCGTACCGGACGCCCTTGCCCTTGTATGGGTCGGGCTTGCGCAGCTTGCGGATGTTCGCGGCGACCTCGCCCACCTGCTGCTTGTCGATGCCCTGCACCGACAGCTTGGTGGTTCCTTCGACGGCGAACGTGATGCCCTCAGGGGCGGGGACGTGTACCGGGTGGCTGAAGCCGAGGGCGAACTCGAGGTTCGAGCCCCTGGCCATGACGCGGTAGCCGGTGCCGACGATCTCGAGCTTCTTCTCGTAGCCCTCGGTGACGCCGGTGACCATGTTGGCCAGCAGGGAGCGCGTCAGGCCGTGCAGGGAGCGCGAGGAGCGCTCGTCGTTCGGGCGCTTGACCTCGAGCGTGCCGTCGTCACCCTTGGCGACCACGATGGGCTCGGCCACGGTGTGGTTCAGGGTGCCCTTCGGGCCCTTCACGGTCACGTGCTGACCGTCGATGCTCACCTCGACGCCGGACGGAACCGGTACGGGGAGCCTGCCGATGCGGCTCATGCTGCTCTGCTCCTTCCGGTTACCAGACGTAGGCGAGGACTTCCCCGCCTACACCTTGCTTGTTGGCCTGCTTGTCGGTCAGCAGGCCGGACGACGTCGAGATGATGGCCACGCCCAGGCCGCCCAGCACGCGGGGCAGGTTGGTGGACTTGGCGTAGACACGAAGGCCCGGCTTGGACACCCGGCGCACGCCCGCGATCGAGCGCTCGCGGTTGGGGCCGAACTTCAGGTCGATGGTCAGGGTCTTGCCGACCTCGGCATCGGTGACCTTCCAGCCCGCGATGTAACCCTCGGCCTGGAGGATCTCCGCGATCCTGGACTTCAGCTTGCTGTACGGCATCGCGACCTCGTCGTGGTACGCCGAGTTGGCGTTCCGCAGACGGGTCAGCATGTCCGCAATGGGGTCGGTCATGGTCATCGGGCTCTTCCGCCCTTCCTCGCCGTGGTTTCCCGCCCGGGACGGGCAGGGACCTGCGGCGCTGGGTTCTTCTTCGACAGAGGGACTACCAGCTGCTCTTGGTCACGCCGGGCAGCTCGCCCGCGTGTGCCATCTCGCGAAGGCACACCCGGCAGAGCCCGAACTTGCGGTACACCGAGTGCGGGCGTCCGCACTTCTGGCACCTCGTGTAGGCGCGCACCGCGAACTTCGGCTTGCGGTTCGCCTTGTTGATCAGGGCGGTCTTCGCCACGTCAGTTCTCCTTGAAGGGGAAGCCGAGGCGACGCAGCAGCGCCCGTCCCTCGTCGTCCGAGGTCGCGGTGGTCACGATCGTGATGTCCATGCCCCGGACCCGGTCGATGCGGTCCTGGTCGATCTCGTGGAACATCGACTGCTCGTTGAGGCCGAACGTGTAGTTGCCGTTGCCGTCGAACTGCTTCGGCGACAGGCCGCGGAAGTCGCGGATGCGGGGCAGCGCCAGCGACAGCAGCCGGTCGAGGAACTCCCACATCCGGTCGCCGCGCAGCGTGGTGTGCGCGCCGATCGGCATGCCCTCGCGCAGCTTGAACTGAGCGATGGACTTGCGCGCCTTGGTCACCTGCGGCTTCTGGCCGGTGATGGTGGCCAGGTCGCGGATGGCGCCCTCGATCAGCTTGGAGTCGCGGGCGGCGTCGCCGACGCCCATGTTCACGACGACCTTGACCAGGCCAGGCACCTGCATCGGGTTGCCGTAGCCGAAGTCGCCGCGCAACGCGGGGACGATCTCCTCGCGGTACCGGGCCTTGAGCCGGGGGCCGGCGTAGTCGGTGGTGGTGGTCTCGCTCATCAGATGTCCTTACCGGAGCGCCGGGCGACGCGCACACGAACCGTGCGCTCGCGGCCGTCACGCTCGACCGTGTCGGTGCGGGAGCCGACCCGGGTCGGCTTCTTGGTGCTCGGGTCGACCAGCATCACGTTGCTGATGTGCAGCGGGGCCTCGTGGGTCTCGATGCCGCCGGTGCGTGCGCCGCGGCCGGTCGAGCCGACCTTCTTGTGCTTCTTGACGCGGTTCACGCCCTCGACGAGCACCCGGTTGCGCTCGGTGTCGACCGAGATGACCTTGCCCGTCTTGCCTCGGTCGCCGCCGCGGTCGGGGGTCGCGCCGGTGATGACCTGCACGAGGTCACCCTTCTTGATCTTGAGCTTCGCCATCGTCAGAGCACCTCCGGTGCGAGCGAGATGATCCGCATGAACTTCTTGTCCCGCAGCTCGCGGCCGACGGGCCCGAAGATGCGGGTGCCGCGCGGGTCGCCATCGGTCTTGAGGATCACGGCCGCGTTCTCGTCGAAGCGGATGTACGAGCCGTCGGGACGGCGGCGCTCCTTGCGGGTGCGCACGATCACGGCCTTGACGACCTCACCCTTCTTGACGTTGCCGCCGGGGATGGCGTCCTTGACGGTCGCCACGATGACGTCACCGATGCCGGCGTAGCGGCGGCCGGAGCCGCCGAGAACGCGGATGCAGAGGATCTCCTTGGCACCCGTGTTGTCGGCGACCTTCAGTCGCGACTCCTGCTGAATCACTGTCTCACTCCTGTTGTCGCGCCGGTTCTCTGCTCAAGAGCCTGGCGGAACGAATGGGGCTGTCTGGGCTGTCTGGGCTGTCATCAAGGCCCGCTCTCGCGGACCCGACCGCTTGCTTGCCTCGAGCTACTTGGCCTTCTCGAGGATCTCGACCACGCGCCAGCGCTTCGCCGCCGACAGCGGGCGGGTCTCCATGATCCGCACGCTGTCGCCGATGCCGCACTGGTTCTGCTCGTCGTGGGCCTTCACCTTGCTGGTGCGGCGCATGACCTTGCCGTAGAGCGGGTGCTTGACCCGGTCCTCGACAGCGACCACGACGGTCTTGTCCATCTTGTCGCTGACCACGTAGCCGCGGCGGGTCTTGCGGTACCCGCGCTCGTGCTCTGCGGCCTCGGCCGTCTCGGCCGTGCTCTGCTCGGTCGTCACTGCGTCCTCACTCACTTGGCACCACCCTTGATCTCGCTCGGGGTGCTGGTTGCGCTGCTCGACTCGCTCGCCGGGACGCCGATCCCCAGCTCGTGCTCGCGCATGATCGTGTAGATGCGGGCGATGTCGCGGCGTACCGCGCGCAGCCGCCCGTGGCTCTCCAGCTGGCCGGTGGCCGACTGGAAGCGGAGGTTGAACAGCTCCTCCTTGGCCTTGCGCAGCTCCTCGACGAGTCGCTCGGACTCGAAGGTGCGCAGCTGCTCGGCCGTGAGGTCCTTGGATCCGACCGCCATTACCCTTCACCACCCTCGCGCCGCAGGAAGCGGCACTTCATCGGGAGCTTGTGGATCGCCAGGCGCATCGCCTCGCGAGCCACGTCCTCCGGGACACCTGCCAGCTCGAACATCACGCGTCCGGGCTTGACGTTGGCGATCCACCACTCCGGCGAGCCCTTGCCGGAACCCATCCGGGTCTCGGCCGGCTTCTTGGTCAGCGGACGGTCGGGGTAGACGGTGATCCACACCTTGCCGCCACGCTTGATGTAACGGGTCATCGCGATTCGCGCCGCCTCGATCTGGCGGTTGGTGACGTAGGCCGGCTCAAGAGCCTGGATGCCGTAGTCGCCGAAGGCGATCGCGGTGCCACCCTTCGCAGCGCCCGAACGCTTCGGGTGGTGCTGCTTGCGGTGCTTCAACCGACGGGGAACCAGCACGGGTCAGCCCTCCGATCCGGTGCTCGGGGCGGCTGCCGGCGCCTCGCCGGCCGGTGCTGCACTGGCCGCGGCGGTCTCGCCCGTCGTGGCCGATGCTGAAGCGGGCGCGGACGCCGCCTCGGGACGGCGGCCACGCGCAGGGCGCTCGGCCCGGTCGCGGCTCGGTCCACGCGGCGGGCGCGGGGCCTGGGCCTGCTGGGCGGCGAGCTCCTTCGCGGTGACGTCGCCCTTGTAGATCCAGACCTTCACGCCGATGCGGCCGAAGGTGGTCTTCGCCTCGTAGAAGCCGTAGTCGATCTGGGCGCGCAGGGTGTGCAGCGGCACCCGGCCCTCGCGGTAGAACTCCGAGCGGCTCATCTCGGCGCCGCCGAGACGGCCCGAGCACTGCACGCGGATGCCCTTGGCACCGGCGCGCTGCGAGGTCTGCATGCCCTTGCGCATGGCACGACGGAACGACACCCGGCTCGACAGTTGCTCGGCGATGCCCTGGGCCACGAGCTGCGCATCGGTCTCGGGGTTCTTCACCTCGAGGATGTTCAGCTGCACCTGCTTGCCGGTGAGCTTCTCGAGCTCGCCACGCAGGCGGTCGGCCTCGGCGCCGCGGCGGCCGATCACGATGCCCGGACGCGCGGTGTGGATGTCGACGCGAACGCGGTCACGCGTCCGCTCGATCTCGACCTTGGAGATGCCGGCGCGCTCCATGCCCGTCGCCATGAGGGCGCGGATGGCCACGTCCTCCTTGACGTAGTCGCGGTAGCGCTGGCCGGCCTTGGTGCTGTCGGCGAACCACCGCGACTTGTGGTCGGTGGTGATGCCCAGCCGGAACCCGTGCGGGTTGACCTTCTGTCCCACTAGGAGTTCCTCCCCTTCTCAGTGGCCTTGGAGGCCGGCGCCTTCTTGGCGGTCGTCTTCTGCGCGGTGGCCTTCTTGGCCGGCGCCTTCTTGGCCGTGGCCTTCTTGGCAGTGGTCTTCTGGGCCGGCTTGCGGGCCGAGCCGGTGACCGGGGGCTTGGTGGCCTTCACGCCGTCGTCGGGCCCACCGACCACCACGGTGATGTGGCTGGTGCGCTTGCGGACGCGGAACGCGCGACCCTGTGCCCGCGGACGGAACCGCTTCATCGTCGGTCCCTCGTCCACGTATGCGGTGTGGACGACCAGCTCGCGCTCGTCGAAGGCGACCGATGCCTGGTCGGCCTTCACCCTGGCGTTGGCGATCGCACTGGCGACCACCTTGTACACCGGCTCGCTCGCTGCCTGCGGTGCCCACTCGAGCACCGCGAGCGCGTCGCCTGCCTGGCGGCCACGGATGAGGTCGACGACGCGCCGAGCCTTCTGGGGCGTGACACGGACGTACCGCGCCTGCGCCTTGGCTTCCATCGCTTGTCCTACCTTCTCGTCTCTTCGCCGGAGTCGCTCGTCGTCACTGACCGGGGGTCAGCGGCGACGGCTCTTCCGGTCGTCCTTCTCGTGGCCACGGAAGGTCCGTGTGGGGGCGAACTCGCCGAGCTTGTGCCCGACCATCGACTCCGTGACGAACACCGGGACGTGCTTGCGGCCGTCGTGCACGGCGAGCGTGTGACCGAGCATCTCCGGCACGATCATCGAGCGCCGGGACCAGGTCTTGATGACGTTCTTGGTCCCCTTCTCGTTCTGCACGTCCACCTTCTTCTGCAGGTGGTCGTCCACGAAGGGGCCCTTCTTCAGGCTGCGAGGCATGTGATGGGCTCCTGTCAGCGCTTCTTGCGGCGGCGTCGGACGATCTGTCGGTCACTGGCCTTGCCCGGCTTGCGGGTCCGGCCCTCGGGCTGGCCCCACGGGCTGACGGGGTGGCGTCCACCGGACGTCTTGCCCTCACCACCACCGTGCGGGTGGTCGACCGGGTTCATGGCCACACCGCGGACGGTCGGGCGACGGCCCTTCCAGCGCATCCGGCCGGCCTTGCCCCAGTTGATGTTCGACTGCTCGGCGTTGCCGACCTCGCCGACGGTGGCGCGGCAGCGGGCGTCAACGTTGCGGATCTCGCCCGAGGGCATCCGCAGCTGGGCGTTGACACCCTCCTTGGCGACCAGCTGCACCGAGGTACCGGCGGAGCGGGCGATCTTCGCGCCGCCACCCGGGCGGAGCTCGATCGCGTGCACGACGGTGCCGACGGGGATGTTGCGCAGCGGCAGGTTGTTGCCGGGCTTGATGTCGGCGCCGGGGCCGTTCTCGATGGTGTCACCCTGCTTCAGCCGGGTCGGCGCGATGATGTAGCGCTTCGTCCCGTCGGCGTAGTGCAGGAGCGCGATCCGCGCGGTCCGGTTGGGGTCGTACTCGATGTGCGCGACCTTCGCCGGAACGCCGTCCTTGTCGTGCCGACGGAAGTCGATCACCCGGTAGGCGCGCTTGTGACCGCCACCGTGGTGGCGGGTCGTGATCCGGCCGGAGTTGTTGCGGCCGCCGGTCTTGGTCAGCGGGCGCACCAGCGACTTCTCCGGCTCGGACCGGGTGACCTCGACGAAGTCGGCGACGGACGAGCCGCGGCGGCCCGGTGTCGTCGGCTTGTACTTACGGATTCCCATGGGAGTCAGTCCTCGTCAGTTCTCGGTTTCGCAGCACCCGGTCAGGAGACCGGGCCCCCGAAGATGTCGATGGTGCCCTCGCGGAGCGTGACGATTGCGCGCTTGGTGTCCTTGCGCTTGCCGGTGCCGAAGCGGGTCCGGCGCGTCTTGCCGGTGCGGTTGAGCGTGTTCACGGACGCGACCTTGACACCGAAGATCTTCTCCACGGCCAGCCGGATCTCTGTCTTGTTCGCGCGGGGGTCGACCAGGAACGTGTACTTGCCCTGGTCGAGGAGCCCGTAGCTCTTCTCCGAGACGACCGGCGCGAGCAGGATGTCGCGCGGGTCCTTCTGGACGTTGAACAGCGTGGTCACTTGTCGCCCTCCTCGGCCTTGGGCGTCTTCTTCGTGCTGACGGCCTCGGCCTCGCCGTCCGCCGAGACCTCGGACTCGCTCGCGACCGCCTTGGCGCCCTTGCCGGTGGTCGGACCGGTGAGGAAGGCCTTCAGGGCGTCCTCGGTGAAGACGATGTCGTCGGAGCACAGCACGTCGTAGGTGTTCAGCTGGTCGCTGACCAGCAGGTGCACCCGGTCGGCGTTGCGCAGGCTCTTCCACGCGACCTCGTCGCGGCGGTCGAGCACGACCAGCACGTTCTTGCGGCTGGCGACGTTGGCGAGTGCCTTGACGGCGTCGCCCGTCGACGGGGCGTCGCCGCTGACCAGCGAGCTGACCACGTGCACGCGACCGTGGCGTGCCCGGTCGGACAGGGCACCGCGCAGTGCGGCGGCCTTCATCTTCTTGGGGGTGCGCTGGCTGTAGTCACGCGGCGTCGGGCCGTGCACGATGCCACCGCCGGCGAACTGCGGGGCGCGGGACGAGCCCTGGCGGGCGCGGCCGGTGCCCTTCTGCTTGTGCGGCTTGGCTCCACCGCCGCGGACCTCGCCGCGGCTCTTGGTGGAGTGCGTGCCCTGGCGGGCGGCAGCCAGCTGGGCCACCACGACCTGGTGGATCAGGGGGACGTTCGTCTGCACGTCGAACACCTCGGCGGGCAGCACGACCGTGCCGCTCTTCTTGCCCTTGGCGTCGACGACGTCGATCTCTGCGCCCTCAACCGTGGGCTCACTCTTCTTCTTCGTGGCGGTGGCCATCTCAGGCTCCCTTCACGGTCTTGGCGGCGACGCGCACGAGGACGACCCCGCCGCGCGGGCCGGGGATCGCTCCCTTGACCAGCAGCAGACCGCGCTCGGTGTCCACCGCGTGCACGGTGAGGTTCTGGGTGGTCTGGCGCTCGTGGCCCATCCGTCCGGCCATCTTCATGCCCTTGAAGACGCGGCCCGGGGTGGCGCAGCCACCGATCGAGCCCGGCTTGCGGTGGTTGCGGTGCGCACCGTGGGAGGCGCCGACGCCGTGGAAGCCGTGGCGCTTCATCACGCCCGCGTAGCCCTTGCCCTTGGTGGTGCCCGTGACGTCGACGACCTGCCCGGCGGAGAAGACGTCGACCGTCAGCTCCTGCCCGAGCTCGAGGCCCTCGACGGCCTGGGTCCGTAGCTCGACCAGGTGCCGGCGCGGGGTGACCCCGGCCTTGGCAAAGTGCCCGGCGAGTGGCTGGGTGACCTTGCGGGGGTCGATCGCGCCGAAGGCGATCTGGACGGCGGAGTAGCCGTCGTTCTCGGCGGTGCGCAGTTGCGTCACGACGCAGGGCCCGGCCTCGACCACGGTCACCGGGACCAGCCGACCGGCGTCGTCCCAGACCTGGGTCATGCCCAGCTTGGTGCCCAGGAGCCCGGTGACGGTGCCGGTGGCGGCGTCGGCGCCCGCGGAGGCGTCTGTAGCGGTAGTCATCAGGGATTCCTCAGAGCTTGATCTCGATGTTCACGTCGGCCGGCAGGTCGAGTCGCATCAGCGAGTCGACGGCCTTGGGCGTGGGGTCGATGATGTCGATGAGCCGCTTGTGCGTGCGCATCTCGAAGTGCTCGCGGCTGTCCTTGTACTTGTGGGGCGACCGGATGACGCAGAAAACGTTCTTCTCCGTCGGCAGCGGCACCGGCCCCACGACCGTCGCGCCAGCGCGGGTCACCGTGTCGACGATCTTGCGCGCCGAGCTGTCGATGACCTCGTGGTCGTAGGACTTGAGCCGGATGCGGATCTTCTGTCCCGCCATGGCGTCGTCTGACTCTCTCTCGTCGTACCGCTGCTTGTGGTCCCGGATCGTGCTGGCGTCCCGACCCCCGCGCTCGGGTGTGTCGCACTTCGCGGCGCACGTTCACGCTCGCACCTGTGCGGTGCTGCCCTCGTCGGATGGTCGGCCCGGCTGTACTGCGATGACCCGGGCGCCGGCACTTGGGGCACCTGCTCCCCCACGCGACCGCACACTTCGCAGTCGTCGCGTGCGCCGGACAACCTGTCCATAGTGCCAGAGGCCCGAGGCCTTTGGCGAATCCGCACCGGCCTCGTGACGACGGCCTGGTGCGGGTGTGATCACGCCGGTGGGCGCCGCCCTGAGGCGGCGCCCACCGCGTTGATCAGCTGTTGATCAGCTGTTGATCAGCTGTTTGATCGGCTGCTGGACTTACTTGAGGATCTTGGTGACCCGGCCGGCACCCACGGTGCGGCCGCCCTCGCGGATGGCGAAGCGCAGGCCCTCCTCCATGGCGATCGGCTGGATCAGGTCGACCGTCATCTCAACGTTGTCGCCAGGCATGACCATCTCGGTGCCCTCGGGCAGCGTGATGACGCCGGTGACGTCGGTCGTCCGGAAGTAGAACTGCGGACGGTAGTTGGCGTAGAAGGGGTTGTGGCGGCCGCCCTCGTCCTTGCTCAGGATGTAGACGTTCGCCTCGAACTGCGTGTGCGGGGTGATCGAGTTGGGCTTGACGATGACCTGCCCGCGCTCGACGTCCTCGCGCTTGGTGCCGCGCAGCAGCAGACCGACGTTCTCACCCGCGCGGGCCTCGTCGAGCAGCTTGCGGAACATCTCGACACCGGTCACGGTCGTCTTAGCCGAGGTCGGCTTGATGCCGACGATCTCGATCTCCTCGTTGACCTTGAGCACACCGCGCTCCACACGGCCGGTCACCACGGTGCCGCGGCCGGTGATCGTGAAGACGTCCTCGACGGGCATCAGGAAGGGCTTGTCGACGTCGCGGATCGGGTCCGGCACGCTGTCGTCGATGGCCTCGAGCAGCGCCTCGACCGACTTGACCCACTCCGGGTCGCCCTCGAGGGCCTTCAGAGCCGACACGCGCACGACGGGCACGTTGTCGCCGTCGAACTCCTGCGCGGAGAGCAGCTCGCGAACCTCGAGCTCGACGAGCTCAAGGATTTCCTCGTCGTCGACCATGTCGGCCTTGTTGAGGGCCACCAGCAGGTAGGGCACGCCGACCTGACGGGCGAGCAGCACGTGCTCACGCGTCTGAGCCATCGGGCCGTCGGTCGCGGCGACCACCAGGATCGCGCCGTCCATCTGGGCGGCACCGGTGATCATGTTCTTGATGTAGTCCGCGTGGCCGGGGGCGTCGACGTGCGCGTAGTGACGCTTCTCGGTCTGGTACTCGACGTGCGCGATGTTGATCGTGATCCCGCGCTGCTTCTCCTCCGGCGCCTTGTCGATCTCGTCGAACGGCGTGAAGGGGTTCAGCTCGGGGTACTTGTCGTGCAGCACCTTGCTGATCGCGGCCGTCAGCGTGGTCTTGCCATGGTCGACGTGACCGATGGTCCCGACGTTGACGTGCGGCTTGGTCCGCTCGAACTTCGCCTTACCCACTGGGGGTCCTCCTTGGAGCTTGTCGTGTACGCCGTCCGCTGCCGGATCGCAGTCGGATCGAACGAGGGGGGAGTGTAGTCGCCGTTGTCTCGGCGACGGTGCTTGAGGTTGGGCTCGGTCAACCCTGCGTCTGCAGGACCTCACTCACCCCTGGTCTTCTTGATGATCTCCTCGGCCACCATGCGGGGGACCTCGGCGTAGCTGTCGAACTGCATCGAGTACACCGCGCGACCCTGGGTCTTTGACCGCAGGTCACCGACGTAGCCGAACATCTCGGACAGCGGAACCAGGGCCCGGACGACCTTGGCACCGCTGGCGTCCTCCATGGACTGGATGTGTCCACGGCGGCTGTTCAAGTCGCCGATGACCTCGCCCATGTACGACTCGGGCGTGCGGACCTCGACGGACATGACGGGCTCGAGCAGCACCGGGTCGGCCCGCTTGACGGCCTCCTTGAGCACCATCGAGCCGGCGATCTTGAACGCCATCTCCGAGGAGTCGACGTCGTGGTAGGCACCGTCGAGGAGCGTCGCCTTCACGCCCACGAGCGGGTAGCCGGCGACGACGCCGAGCTCCATCGCGTCCTGGATTCCCTTGTCCACGCTCGGGATGTACTCGCGCGGGACACGGCCACCGGTGACCTTGTTGACGAACTCGTACATCTCGCCCTCGGATGTGTCCAGCGGCTCGATGGAGACCTGGACCTTGGCGAACTGCCCCGACCCACCGGTCTGCTTCTTGTGGGTGTAGTCGATCTTGGGGACGGCACGACGGATCGTCTCGCGGTAGGCCACCTGCGGCTTGCCGACGTTCGCCTCGACCTTGAACTCGCGCCGCATCCGGTCGACCAGGATGTCGAGGTGGAGCTCGCCCATCCCCTTGATGATGGTCTGGCCGGTCTCCTCGTCGAGCTGGACCTGGAAGGTCGGGTCCTCCTCGGCGAGCTTCTGGATCGCGGTGCCCAGCTTCTCCTGGTCGCCCTTGGTCTTCGGCTCGATCGCGACCGAGATGACCGGCTCCGGGAACGTCATCGACTCGAGCAGGACCTGGTCCTGCGGGTCGCACAGGGTGTCGCCGGTCGTCGTGTCCTTCAGGCCGATCATCGCGTAGATGTGGCCGGCCATGGCCTCGTCGACCGGGTTCTCCTTGTTGGAGTGCATCTGGAAGAGCTTGCCGATGCGCTCCTTCCGTCCCTTGGTCGAGTTGACGACGTTCGAGCCGGCCTTGATGCGGCCTGAGTACACGCGGACGTAGGTCAGCTTGCCGAAGAAGGGGTGCGTCGCGACCTTGAACGCCAGGGCCGAGAAGGGCTCCGTCGCCTCGGGCCGGCGGATGATCTCCTTGGTCTCGTCGCGCACGTCGTGGCCGATCATCGGCGGCACGTCGAGCGGCGAGGGCAGGTAGTCGAGCACCGAGTCGAGCATGGGCTGAACGCCCTTGTTCTTGAACGCCGAGCCGCACAGCACGGGGTAGAGCTCGCTCGACACCGTGAGCGTGCGGATGGCGCCCTTGATCTCCTCGGGCGTGAGCTCCTCGCCACCGAGGTACTTCTCGAGCAGCACCTCGTCGGACTCGGCGACGGTCTCCAGCAGGGTGTGCCGGTACTCGTCGGCCTGGGCACGCAGGTTCTCCGGGATCTCCTCGATCTCGTAGGCCTCGCCCTTGTCGGTGTCGCCGCGCCAGGTCAGCGCGCGCATGTAGACCAGGTCGATGACGCCGACGAACTCGCTCTCGGCGCCGATCGGCAGCTGGATGACGAGCGGCTTGGCGCCGAGGCGCTCCACGATCGTCTTCACGGTGAAGAAGAAGTCGGCACCCAGCTTGTCCATCTTGTTGACGAAGCAGATGCGCGGCACGTCGTACTTGTCGGCCTGCCGCCAGACGGTCTCCGACTGGGGCTCGACGCCTTCCTTGCCGTCGAAGACGGCGACCGCACCGTCGAGCACCCGCAGCGACCGCTCGACCTCGACCGTGAAGTCGACGTGGCCCGGGGTGTCGATGATGTTGATCTGGGTGCCCTCCCAGAAGCAGGTCGTCGCGGCCGACGTGATGGTGATGCCGCGCTCCTGCTCCTGCTCCATCCAGTCCATCGTGGCTGCGCCGTCGTGGACTTCACCGATCTTGTAGTTGATCCCGGTGTAGTACAGGATCCGCTCGGTGGTGGTGGTCTTGCCGGCGTCGATATGCGCCATGATGCCGATGTTGCGGACCTTGGTGAGGTCGGTCAGCACGTCCTGTGCCACGGTGGTCAAGCCTCTTCTCTCAGCGTGTCAGTGGGGCGGCCGCATGTCGCCCCACGCGGGGCGGGCAGCCGCCGCGGTCACCAGCGGTAGTGCGCGAAGGCCTTGTTCGACTCGGCCATCTTGTGCACGTCCTCGCGCCGCTTCACGGCGGCACCGAGCCCGTTGCTGGCGTCCAGGATCTCGTTCATGAGGCGCTCGGTCATCGTCTTTTCGCGGCGCGCCTGGGCGTACCCGACCAGCCAGCGCAGAGCCAGGGTGGTCGACCGTCCGGGCTTCACCTCGACCGGCACCTGGTAGGTGGCGCCGCCCACGCGGCGGCTCTTGACCTCGAGGGCAGGACGGACGTTGTCCATGGCGCGCTTGAGCGCGACGACGGGGTCGGCGCCGGTCTTGTCGCGGGCACCCTCGAGGGCGCCGTACACGATCCGCTCGGCGGTGGACTTCTTGCCGTCCGACAGCACCTTGTTCACCAGCTGGGTCACCAGCGGCGAGTTGTAGACCGGGTCGATCACGAGCGGCCGCTTCGGGGCCGGTCCCTTGCGCGGCATTAGCTCTTCTCCTTCTTCGCGCCGTAACGGCTGCGGGCCTGCTTGCGGTTCTTCACGCCCTGGGTGTCGAGCGAGCCGCGGATGATCTTGTAGCGCACGCCCGGGAGGTCCTTCACACGACCGCCGCGGACCAGCACGATCGAGTGCTCCTGCAGGTTGTGGCCGACACCAGGGATGTACGCCGTGACCTCGATGCCACTGGACAGCCGCACGCGGGCCACCTTGCGCAGCGCCGAGTTCGGCTTCTTCGGGGTGGTCGTGTACACGCGGGTGCACACGCCGCGGCGCTGGGGGCTCCCCTTCAGGGCAGGGGTCTTCTGCTTCGCGACCTTGTCCTGGCGGCCCTTGCGCACCAGCTGCTGGATCGTGGGCACTACGTCTCCGTCTGTCGTCGTGGTGGAACTCTCGCTCACGAGCCCGATCTCGCCCCCCGAGGTCGGGCGTGTCGACCTGAGTGGCCACGTGTGGCCCTTGGGTCCGTGAGGTCGGTGTGTTGGCCGCCCCCGCCCGGTCAGGCAACAGGAGCCACGCGCACGTAAGGGCCCGGCATGCCGGGCACGAGAACCCAGCGTATCGCTGTGCTCCGGCGAGCGTCAAAACGCGGTCAGCGCGGGGCGATCACCACGCGCCCGGTCTTGGAGCCGGGCTCGACCTCACCCTCCTCGCCGGGGCGGATGTCGATGACCTCCCACGTCTCCCCGTCGATCGTGACGGTGTCGCCCACGGCGACCACGCCACCCTCCGCGTCGTCGCCGGTGACGCTCACGCGAGCGGAGTCGGCACTGACGTTCGACGCGACCACGCGCACGGCGCCCAGGTTCTGGGGCTGGGTCTCGACCAGGACGACCGCACCGTCCTCGGACGCGAGCGGCGCCGTCTCGCCGTCGCCGCCGCAGGCGGCCAGGACGCCCGCCGCGAGCACCACGACGGCGGCGAGGACAACGGCTCGCCCGGAGCGAGGCCTCACGGCGTCACCTCGTTCAGGTGGAACTCGCGGAAGTCCCTCGTGAAGTCCTCGAAGCTCATCGTGATCGGAGGGTAGTCGTCGATGCCCCAGGGGTTCACCACCGTGACCGTGCCTGCCTCGGCGTCGATGTCGCTGACGTAGTACGCGTGCCCGGTGACCAGGCCGCCGTCGGCGGGGTCGCGGTCGTAGCGCGGGTGGTCGTCGCCGTCCGACAGGCTGCTCAGGGCGATCGCGCCGCCCCCGTCCAGCAGCCGGTCGAGGTCGCCGATCGACGGCAGGTCGTCGCCGCCCATGCTCGAGGTCTCCTGCCCGGTCAGCGCGTCGAGAGCACGCGCAGGCGAGTCGCCCTCGAGGTCGGCGAAGTCTCCGGCGTGCAGCGCCATCGCCTTCTCCAGCACGAGCGGCCACAGCTCGGCCTCGCTCCCGCGGCGCGGGTCGTCCACGAAGGCCGGGGTCCCGTCCGGCTTGAGCACCATGTCGGGGGTGACCGTGACCTCCACCGGGCTGCCGTCGTCGTACAGCGTGACGGTGAACGACCCGTTCGGGTTCTCGCGGATGTTGCGCTCCAGCAGCTCGGGGTGGGTCTGGGCGACGGCCATCATCGAGGCGATGAACCAGCAGTCGCCGATCGCGCCCTGGCGAACGTCCTCCGGGTGCACTGCCGGCTCGTCGCCGTCGACGTCGAAGAGGTCGAAGTCGAGGTCGCCGTACTCGGCGGTGTTCGCGGTGCTCCCAGGGTCGTCGCGGGCGTCGTCGCCGCCGACGTTCTCGAACCCGGGCTGCAGCTCGGACGTGAAATCGGCCAGCCTCTCGAGGGTTTCGCGCGAGGCGCGCTCGGCCAACAGGTTCCAGAACTGGCGACGCCGCTCCCGGTCCCAGCCGGAGCCGAGCCAGCCGTCGTCCATCTCGTCGACGAGGTGCCGCAGGTCGTCGTCGGACAGCTCGGCCACGACCGCATCGATCTCACGTCCGTTGAGGCCGCCGAGGGTGTCGAAGATGCTGTCGAGCTCGCCGCTGCGGACGCCGTTCCAGCCGCCGTCGAGGTCGTCACGGATCTGGTCGAGGGCGTCGGAAACCCTTGTGGGGTCGACCTCTTCACGATCCGAGTCGTCGCCGGCCCCGTACTCCGTCGGCGAGTCGTCGCCGCCGCACGACCCCTCCTGGGTCGTCACCGAGCGGACGGCGCACGCGACCTGCTGGCTGACCTCGGGCGCGACGGACGCGAAGGCCGACACGACGATGCCGATCAGCAGCGCGACGACCACCAGCACGCCGACGTACTCGAGTGCGGCGCTGCCCGTTTCGCGCCGCGCCAAGCAAGTGCGCGCCATCCCGCGAGGATGGCCGGGCCTGGCGAGAGTGCCCTGGGCCTGGAGTCCCGGTGTCGGGCCCGTTGCCGGGCCCAGGCGACGGTCTCGACCAGCTGAAGGGCGGGACGAGCGCGCAGCGTGCACAGCGGGAGGAGTCGTGGACGGAAAGCCGCGCTGGTGGGCTGATCCGGCGTGCCGCTCCTCCCGGTGTGCCCACGCGGGAAGGGCTCGCTACTGGTCCAGCGTGTGCTCGCCGACCGAGATAGCGGTCAGCACAGTCCAGGTCCTCGTCAGCTGAGACCCCTCCCTCTGGTCATCCCTGTGGCGGGTGACGGCGGTCATCCTCGGGACGCTGTTCAGCGCCTGGAGATCTGCCGATCATTGCCATATGAGCACCCCGACCCTCTCGACGTCGCGACGGCTCCTCGTCACGAAGCCGTTCAGCCTGGCCAACCGCTACGAGATCCGGGACCTCGGGACCGACGGCGAGCCGGGGAGGATCCTTGCGTCGGCACAGCAGAAGGCCTTCGCCTTCCATGAGCAGGTCACGTTCTTCTCGGACGTCGCCCCCGAGGTGCCCGCGTACTCCATGCGGGCCCGGAACGTGATCCTGGTCAGCGCGACCTACGACGTGCAGGACGGCGACGACGTCCCGCTCGGCACGCTGCACCGGCACGGAGCGTTGCTGAGCCCGCCGAGCTGGCAGCTGGACGCCGAGACGGTGTCGGCCGCCGGGCAGCAGGTCGCAGGCCTGACGGCCTTCTGGCGTCGGACGCGGGGCCGCGCGCCGTTCGTCGACCTCGAGCTGCTGGACCGCGACCACCAGGTCGTCCTGGTGTGCGGACGCCGGCCTGGCCTGCGCGACTCCTACCTGGTGGAGGTTCGGGACGGCCGGGTCGACGGGCGCCTCGCCGCATCGGTGGCTGTCGCACTCGACCTCGCCCGCCGGCGCAACAACGGGTCCGACGGCGGCGGCGCGTCCGTCGGCGGGGCCGTCGCCGCGGCCGGGTAGCAGCCCCTCCACCACAGACCGCCGCACGACAGCGAGGGCCGGCCACCAGATGGTGACCGGCCCTCGTCGTTCAGATTGAGCGGTTGATCAGCGGAACGGACCCGTCTCGAACTCCTCGAGCGGCACTGCCTGGCCCGAGCCGACACCGAAGTGCTGGTAGTCGATCTCGTCGTAGCCGGGCATCGCGTACATCGCCGCCTTGGCCTCCTCGGTCGGCTCGACCTTGACGTTGCGGTAGCGCGCCAGGCCGGTCCCGGCCGGGATCAGCTTGCCGAGGATGACGTTCTCCTTCAGGCCCAGCAGCGAGTCGCTGCGCCCGTTGAGGGCCGCCTCGGTCAGCACCCGGGTGGTCTCCTGGAAGGAGGCCGCCGAGAGCCACGAGTCGGTCGCCAGCGAGGCCTTGGTGATGCCCATCAGCTCGGGACGACCGGCGGCCGGCTGGCCACCCTCCGCCACGACGCGGCGGTTCTCGGTCTCGAACCGTCCGCGCTCGGCCAGCTCGCCGGGCAGCAGGTCGGCGTCACCCGCGTCGATGATGGTCACCCGGCGCAGCATCTGCCGGACGATCACCTCGATGTGCTTGTCGTGGATGCCGACACCCTGGCTGCGGTACACGACCTGCACCTCGTCGACGAGGTGCTTCTGCACCGCGCGCGGGCCCAGGATGCGGAGCACCTGCTTCGGGTCGATCGCACCCGCGACCAGCTGCTCGCCGACCTCGACGTGCTGGCCGTCCTCGACCAGGAGCCTCGAGCGGCGCGACAGCGCGTGCTCGATGACGTCCGAGCCGTCGTCGGGCGTGATGGCCAGCACGCGCGACCTGTCGGTCTCCTCGATGCTGATCCGTCCGGCGACCTCGGCGATCGGGGCCATGCCCTTCGGCGTCCGGGCCTCGAACAGCTCCTGCACACGCGGCAGACCCTGGGTGATGTCACCGCCGGTGGTGGCAGCACCACCGGTGTGGAAGGTACGCATCGTCAGCTGCGTGCCGGGCTCGCCGATCGACTGGGCGGCGATGATGCCGACCGCCTCGCCGATGTCGACGATCTTGCCGGTGGCCAGCGAGCGGCCGTAGCAGCTGGCGCAGGTGCCGACCTTCGACTCGCAGGTCAGTACGGAGCGCACCTTGATCTGGGTGACGCCGGCCGCGACCAGCTGGTCGATCAGCACGTCGCCGACGTCGGCGCCGGCCGTGGCCAGCACCTTGCCGTCGTGCTCGACGTCGCTCGACAGCGTGCGTGAGTAGACGCTGGTCTCGACGTCCTCGTGCCGGGTGAGGCCCTTGGATCCCTGCACCGCGATGACCTGGTTCAGGCCACGCTCGGTGCCGCAGTCCTCCTCGCGGACGATGACGTCCTGCGACACGTCCACCAGACGCCGGGTGAGGTACCCGGAGTTGGCGGTGCGCAGCGCGGTGTCGGCCAGCCCCTTGCGGGCGCCGTGGCTGGAGATGAAGTACTCCAGCACCGAGAAGCCCTCGCGGAAGTTGTGCTTGACCGGGCGAGGGATGATCTCGCCCTTCGGGTTGGCGACCAGACCGCGCATGCCGGCGATCTGACGGACCTGCATCCAGTTGCCGCGGGCACCCGAGGTGACCATCCGGTAGACCGAGTTGTCCTCGGGCATCGACTTCTGCAGCTCTGCCGCAACGTCGTTGGTCGCCTGCGTCCAGATCTCGATGAGCTCCTGGCGGCGCTCGTCGTCGGTGATCAGGCCCAGCTCGAACTGCTGCTGCACCTTCTCGGCCTTGTCCTCGAACGAGTCCAGGATCTTGGCCTTGCCGGGCGGGGTGACCACGTCGGAGATCGAGATGGTCAGACCCGAGCGGGTGGCCCAGTGGAACCCGGCCTCCTTGAGCGCGTCGAGCGTCGCCGCCACCTGCACCTTCGGGTACCGCTCGGCCAGGTCGTTGACGATGCCCGACAGGCGCTTCTTGTCGACCTGGTCGTTCACGTACACGAAGTCCTCGGGCAGCGTCTCGTTGAAGAGCGCGCGACCCAGAGTCGTCTCGACCAGGAGCGCGTCACCCTGCGCCCAGTCGTCGGGCAGCTCGGTGCCGGCGGGCGGCACGATGCCCTGCAGACGGATGCGGCAGGTGGCGTTGATGTCCAGCTTGCGAGCGTCGAACGCCATGATCGCCTCGGACACCGAGCTGAACACCCGGCCCTCACCGTCGGCGCCCTTGCGGTTCGCCGTCAGGTGGAAGAGCCCGATGATCATGTCCTGGGTGGGCATGGTCACCGGCCGGCCGTCGGCCGGCTTGAGGATGTTGTTGCTCGACAGCATCAGGATGCGGGCCTCGGCCTGGGCCTCGGCCGACAGCGGCAGGTGCACCGCCATCTGGTCACCGTCGAAGTCGGCGTTGAAGGCAGCGCAGACCAGCGGGTGGATCTGGATGGCCTTGCCCTCGACCAGCTGCGGCTCGAAGGCCTGGATTCCGAGGCGGTGCAGCGTCGGTGCCCGGTTGAGCAGCACCGGGTGCTCGGTGATGACCTCCTCGAGCACGTCCCACACGTGGCCGTAGCGGGCGTTGTTGCCGCCGGCACGCTCGACCATCCGCTTGGCGCTCTTGATGTTCTGCGCGTGGTTGAGGTCGACCAGACGCTTCATCACGAACGGCTTGAACAGCTCGAGGGCCATCTGCTTGGGCAGACCGCACTGGTGCAGCTTCAGCTGCGGGCCGACGACGATGACCGAACGGCCCGAGTAGTCGACGCGCTTGCCCAGCAGGTTCTGGCGGAACCGGCCCTGCTTGCCCTTGAGCATGTCGGACAGCGACTTCAGCGGCCGGTTGCCCGGGCCGGTGACCGGACGCCCGCGGCGACCGTTGTCGAACAGCGAGTCGACGGCCTCCTGCAGCATCCGCTTCTCGTTGTTGACGATGATCTCGGGCGCGCCGAGGTCGAGCAGCCGCTTGAGGCGGTTGTTCCGGTTGATCACGCGCCGGTACAGGTCGTTCAGGTCGGACGTGGCGAACCGGCCACCGTCGAGCTGGACCATCGGCCGCAGGTCCGGCGGGATCACCGGCACCGCGTCCAGGACCATGCCCAGCGGCGAGTTCGTCGTGGTGAGGAACGCCGAGACGACCTTGAGGCGCTTGAGCGCCCGGGTCTTCTTCTGGCCCTTGCCGGTGGCGATGATCTCGCGGAGCGACTCGGCCTCGGCCTCGAGGTCGAACGACTCCAGCCGGCGCTGGATCGCGGCGGCACCCATCGAGCCCTCGAAGAACAGGCCGTAGCGGTCACGCAGCTCGCGGTACAGCATCTCGTCGCCCTCGAGGTCGGAGACCTTGAGCTTGGCGAACCGGTCCCAGACCTGCTCGAGACGCTCGATCTGCGCGTCGGCACGACGGCGGATCGAGTTCATCTCGCGCTCGGCGCCGTCCTTGACCTTGCGGCGCGCGTCGGCCTTGGCGCCCTCGGCCTCCAGCTCGGCCAGGTCGGCCTCGAGCTTGCGGGCACGCTCCTCGACGTCGGAGTCGCGCTTGTCGGCGACCTGCTTCTTCTCCACGTCCATCTGCGCCTGCAGCGAGGGCAGGTCGCGGTGACGCGCCTCCTCGTCGACCGACGTGATCATGTAGGCCGCGAAGTAGATGACCTTCTCGAGGTCCTTCGGGGCCAGGTCGAGCAGGTAGCCCAGGCGGCTCGGGACGCCCTTGAAGTACCAGATGTGGGTGACGGGAGCGGCCAGCTCGATGTGGCCCATCCGCTCACGGCGCACCTTGGCGCGGGTGACCTCGACGCCGCAGCGCTCGCAGATGATGCCCTTGAAGCGAACCCGCTTGTACTTGCCGCAGTAGCACTCCCAGTCACGGGTGGGGCCGAAGATCTTCTCGCAGAAGAGTCCGTCCTTCTCCGGCTTCAGCGTGCGGTAGTTGATCGTCTCCGGCTTCTTGACCTCGCCGTGCGACCAGGTGCGGATGTCGTCGACCGAGGCCAGGCCGATCCGTAGCTCGTCGAAGAAGTTCACGTCCAGCAAGACGTTTCCTGCTTTCTACTCATGTGGTTCTGCGAGTGCGGGCGAGGTGCGCGGGACGCTCCGACCGTCGGCCGGGGCGCCCCGTGCGTCTCACACCTCTTCGACGCTGCTCGGCTCGCGCCGGGACAGGTCGATGCCGAGCTCCTCCGCTGCGCGGAAGACGTCGTCGTCGGAGTCCTTCATCTCGATGGACGTGCCGTCGCTGGAGAGCACCTCGACGTTGAGGCACAGCGACTGCATCTCCTTGATGAGCACCTTGAACGACTCGGGGATGCCGGGCTCGGGGATGTTCTCGCCCTTGACGATCGCCTCGTAGACCTTGACCCGGCCGGAGACGTCGTCGGACTTGATGGTCAGCAGCTCCTGCAGCGCGTACGCGGCGCCGTAGGCCTCGAGGGCCCACACCTCCATCTCGCCGAACCGCTGGCCACCGAACTGAGCCTTACCGCCGAGCGGCTGCTGGGTGATCATCGAGTACGGGCCGGTCGAACGGGCGTGGATCTTGTCGTCGACCAGGTGGTGGAGCTTCAGGATGTACATGTAGCCGACGGCGACGGTCTCCGGGAACGGCTCGCCAGAGCGTCCGTCGAAGAGCTTCGCCTTGCCCGAGCTGTCGATCAGGCGGACGTCGTCACGGGTCTTCAGGGTCGAGCCCATCAGACCGGTGATCTCGTCCTCGGCGGCACCGTCGAACACCGGCGAGGCGACCGGGGTGCCCGGCGCGACCTCTCGGTGCGTCTCCGGGAGCCCCTTGGCCCAGTCGGGGTTGCCCTCGATCTTCCAGCCACGCGACGCGGCCCAGCCGAGGTGGATCTCCAGGACCTGGCCGACGTTCATCCGGCCCGGCACGCCGAGCGGGTTGAGCACGATGTCGACCGGCGTCCCGTCCTCGAGGAACGGCATGTCCTCGACGGGCAGGATCTTGGAGATGACGCCCTTGTTGCCGTGCCGGCCGGCGAGCTTGTCGCCGTCCGTGATCTTGCGCTTCTGGGCCACGTAGACGCGCACCAGCTGGTTCACGCCCGGGGGCAGCTCGTCGCCCTCGTCGCGGTCGAAGAGCTTGACCCCGATGACGGTGCCCGACTCGCCGTGCGGGACCTTGAGCGAGGTGTCGCGCACCTCGCGCGCCTTCTCGCCGAAGATCGCGCGCAGCAGCCGCTCCTCGGGCGTCAGCTCGGTCTCGCCCTTGGGCGTGACCTTGCCGACGAGGATGTCGCCGGGGACGACCTCGGCGCCGATGCGGATGATGCCCCGCTCGTCGAGGTCGGCCAGCACCTCCTCCGAGACGTTCGGGATGTCGCGCGTGATCTCCTCGGCGCCCAGCTTGGTGTCGCGGGCGTCGACCTCGTGCTCCTCGATGTGGATCGACGACAGGACGTCGTCCTGGACGATCCGCTGCGACAGGATGATCGCGTCCTCGAAGTTGTGACCCTCCCAGGACATGAACGCCACGAGCAGGTTCTTGCCCAGTGCCAGCTCACCGTTGTCGGTGGACGGGCCGTCGGCCAGCACTCCGCCGGCCTCGATCCGGTCGCCCTCGTCGACGATGACCCGCTGGTTGTACGACGTGCCCTGGTTGGAGCGCTTGAACTTCGAGAGCCGGTAGCTGGTCGTGGTGGCGTCGTCGTTGGCGACGCTGACCAGGTCGGCCGAGACCTCAGTCACGACACCGGACTTCGTGGCCACGAGCACGTCGCCGGCGTCGATGGCGGCACGCCGCTCCATGCCGGTGCCGACCAGCGGAGCCTCGGCCTTCACCAGCGGGACGGCCTGGCGCTGCATGTTCGAGCCCATCAGGGCGCGGTTGACGTCGTCGTGCTCCAGGAACGGGATCATCGCGGTCGCGACCGACACCATCTGGCGGGCCGAGACGTCCATGTAGTCGACGTCCTTGCCCGGCACGAACTCGGTCTCGCCACCCTTCGCCCGCACCAGCACTCGGTTCTCGGCGAAGTGGTTGTCGTCGGTGAGCGGCGCGTTCGCCTGGGCGATCACGTGCTCGTCCTCGGAGTCGGCCGAGAGGTAGTGCACCTCGTCGGTGACGACGCCGTCGACGACGCGGCGGTACGGGGTCTCGACGAACCCGAACGGGTTGATCCGCCCGTAGCTCGACAGCGACCCGATCAGGCCGATGTTCGGGCCCTCCGGGGTCTCGATCGGGCACATGCGGCCGTAGTGCGAGGGGTGCACGTCGCGGACGTCCATGCCGGCGCGGTCGCGGGACAGACCACCCGGGCCGAGCGCCGACAGGCGCCGCTTGTGGGTCAGACCGGCGAGCGGGTTGGTCTGGTCCATGAACTGCGACAGCTGCGAGGTGCCGAAGAACTCCTTGATCGACGCCACCACGGGGCGGATGTTGATCAGGGTCTGCGGTGTGATGGCCTCGACGTCCTGAGTCGTCATCCGCTCGCGGACGACGCGCTCCATCCGGGACAGGCCGGTACGCACCTGGTTCTGGATCAGCTCGCCCACGCTGCGGAGGCGGCGGTTGCCGAAGTGGTCGATGTCGTCGACCTCGACGCGCAGGTCGACCGGCTCGCCGTCACGGGTGCCCGGCATGGTCTCGCCGCCGGCGTGCAGGGTGACGAGGAACTTGATCGCCCGCACGATGTCGTCGATCGACAGGACGCTGGACGAGAGCGGCTCGCTCAGCCCCAGCTTCTTGTTGATCTTGTAGCGGCCGACCTTGGCCAGGTCGTAGCGCTTGCCGTTGAAGTAGAGGTTGTCGAGCAGGTTCTGCGCGGCCTCCTCGGTCGGCGGGTCGCCCGGCCGCAGCTTGCGGTAGATGTCGAGCAGCGCCTCGCGCTGGTCGGCGGTGTGGTCCTTCTCCAGGGTCGCCCGGATCGACTCGTAGTCGCCGAACTCCTCGAGGATCTGCGACTCGGTCCAGCCAAGAGCCTTCAGCAGCACCGTGACCGACTGCTTGCGCTTGCGATCGATGCGGACGCCGACCTGGTCGCGCTTGTCGATCTCGAACTCCAGCCAGGCGCCCCGCGAGGGGATCACCTTGGCGGTGTAGATGTCCTTGTCCGAGGTCTTGTCCGGGTTGCGCTCGAAGTACACGCCCGGCGAGCGGACCAGCTGGGACACCACGACGCGCTCGGTGCCGTTGATCACGAACGTGCCCCGCTGGGTCATCAGCGGGAAGTCGCCCATGAAGACGGTCTGGCTCTTGATCTCGCCGGTGGTGGCGTTCATGAACTCAGCGGTGACGAACAGCGGCGCCGCGTAGGTCATGTCCCGCTCCTTGCACTCGTCCAGCGAGTACTTGGCGGGCTCGAAGCGGTGGTCCCTGAACGACAGGGACATGGAGCCTGAGAAGTCCTCGATCGGGGAGATCTCCTCGAAGATCTCCTCCAGACCCGAGGTGGTCGGGACGTCGGTGCGTCCCGCCTTGGTGGCAGCGGCCACCCTCTCCTGCCAGACCGGGTTGCCGAGGAGCCAGTCGAAGCTCTCGGTCTGCAGAGCCAGGAGGTCGGGGACCTCGAGCGGCTCGCGGATCTTGGCGAAGGAGATTCGGCGAGATGCCGAAGAGGTGGTGCCGGGGTTGACGTCGGACGCGGTGCGCGAGGCGGCCAAAGAGGGGTCCTTCCACGGGCCTGCGGGGTGTTACGAAGACACGCCGAGTGACCCGCGAGACGGCACAGCACGAACAGGCCTGGCGGTCAACGGGAGGGGCACACGGCAGCGCAAAGCGTCAGCCTACTCGCGCAGGGCGCGATTGTCCAAGCCGGTCCTCGGGAGCCATCCCGGGCCCCATGGGGGGCGACTCAGGACGGCCAGGCCGCACAAGCACCGGTCCGCGCACCGATGGTGACCCTCCTGGGGCTCCGCGTCAAGAGTTCGCCTCCGAGAGGGGAGGCGTCAGAGCGCGTCGACCTCCGACACGAGCCAGCGGTCCTGACCGTCGACGGCCGTGCGCACCATCGTGAACCGCACCCGGTTCTGGTCGGTCTTCGGCTGGTCGAGCCGGTTGGACAGAGTGGTCTGGTCCACGAACAGCAGCACCACGACCTGGTCGGACGTGGCCGACACGATGCCGGCCGACAGAGGCTCGGCGCTCACCTGCGCCTGGGTCTCGGTGGCCACCGACCGGATCGCGTTCTCACTGGTCTCGGCGTACTCCTCCTTGAAGGCGCCCGTCGAAACCGCTTCGGCCGCAGCGAAGTCGTCGTCCAGCGTCTCGTAGTCGTAGGAGAGCACGACCTCGGCGGCGGACCGTGCTGCCTCGGTGGCCGCTGTTCTCGAGTCGGCCAGTCGCTGCTGCCGGCGGTCGACGGCGAGCACCACGATGGACGCGGCCACAGCCGCGACGGTCAGCAGGACCAGCGCCGCCAGCAGCGCCACCCTGACGCGGGACGGCGGCGCCGAAGATGCTGGTGCCGCCGGCCATGACGGTGACGCGGAGGACGCCCGCTTGGCTGCTGTCTTCGCAGCGGCAGCAGGTTCCTTGCGCAGCGACGTCCGTACGGGAGGGGTCGGCTCGACCGGTGGCGAGGTCCTGCCGCGGCCGCGCTCACCTGCGACGCGACGCCGCCCGCCAGGGCTCGCCGGGGTCACGGGGTCCCTCCCGTGGGCGTGGGCGCCGGGGTCGTGGGTTCGCCGGACGGCGGAGCCCCTTCGATCGAGCTCGACACGAAGGTCAGGTCGCTGACGAGCCACCGGTCACCGGTGTGGGTCAGGTCGAGCTGCATGCGGTAGTGGCGCGGCTGCGGCTCAGGGCTCGCCAGGTTGCTGACCTCGGTGTCGGCGACCACGATCACCGTCGCGCTGTCGTCGTCCACGCTGACGAGCCCGGCCTCCGAGACGGATCCCTTCGACACGGACTCGTTCTGCGTGACCAGCTCTCGCACTTCCTCGACCCCGGACCCGAACTCGTCCCGGAAGCTGCCGGTCGCCCCGTCGAGGACGAGCTCGATGTCCTCGTCGAAGGTGCGGTAGTCGAGGGTGGTGAAGTTCACGGCGTGCTGCTTGGCCTCCTGCAGCACCTCGCCCCGCCGCTCCTCCGCCGCGCGGTGGTCGAGCACACCGGGGAGGTTGGTCGCCAGCACGACGGCCGACGCGACGAGGGCGACCACGGTCACGACCAGCGCGCCCAGGGTGACGGCCTGACGGCTCGGGCGGCGCACCCGGTCCGTCGCCGCGCTCACGAGCTGCCCCCCAGGAGCAGGTGCTCGAGTGCGGCCGAGCCGGAGAGGCCCGATGGCGCGGAGCCGCTCACGACCGTTGGAGCGGAGCTGCCGGGGGCGCCGAGAGTCGACGGCCCCAACAGGTAGCTGCTGGGCAGGCCCGACCCGGCGGACGAGCTGGGGTACGGCGCGTTCTGCGACCCACGCACGTTGATGCCGCTGCCGCGCGCCTCGGCGCACATGGCGCCGAGGTTGGTCTCCCCGACCTGCCCGTCCTGCCCCTCCGGACGCGAGTCGGACAGGTTCGAGTAGCCCCTCGTGCACGGTGGCGGGTCGTTCGGGTTCAGCACGAGCCCGAACCGGGCTGCGTACCGGCCTTCGGCGTTGCGTTGCACGACCGTGTACCCACCTGCCACGACAGAAGGATAGGTGGCCAGGACCTGCTCGACGCCGTCGAGGCGGACGACCGTCACCTCCCCGACCGTGACCAGGTTCGTCAGCAGGCCGGCGATGGCCGGACGGTTCTCGGTGAGCAGGCCGTCCAGCTCGCCCGATGCGACCACACCCCGGTCGAGCACCGTCCGCAGGTCGCCGTCGGTCTGGTCGCTGGCGAGCGTCTCGGTCAGGTCCGCCAGGTCGGCCGAGAAGGACTTGATGGCGGGCCCGGTGTCGCGCTGCGCGTCGAGCACTATCTCGCCGTCCTGGATCAAGGCGAGGGTCTCGGGCAGCGCGTCCGTCGCGGCCAGGGTCAGGCGGTCGCCGGCGTCCAGCAGCCGCTGCAGGTCCTCTCCGCCGCCGGCGAACGCCTTGCCGAGCTCGCTGACGACCGTCCGCAGGTCCTGCTGGTCGACCGAGTTGACGAGCCGGTCGAGGTCGAGCAGCAGCGTGTCGGTGGGCACCGGGGTGCGGGTTCGGACGCGGGCGACGGTGTCGCCGGCGGCCAGGTAGGGCCCCTCCGACGTGGCGGGCTGGAGGTCCAGGTACTGCTCGCCCACGGCGGACCGGTTCTCGACGACCGCGTCGGTGTCGGCGGGCACGCGCCGGTCGCCGTCGATCCGCAGGTCGACCAGCACGCCGTCGTCGGCCAGCCGCATCTGGTCGACCCGGCCGATCGTCACGCCGCGATACGTCACCTCGGCGCCCTCGTAGATGCCGCCCGACTCCGCAAGGTCGACGCTGACCACGTACGAACGGCCGCTCAGCAGGTCACCGATGCCGAGGTACCGGGCACTGACGTACGTCACGCCGATCACGCTGATCAGGGCGAACGCGACGAGCTGCATGATGGTGGAGCGGCTGATCATGACGACACCCCTCCCAGCAGCAGCCGGGCCAGCTCGTCGTCGTAGGTGCCCTGCGCCAGCGCATCGGGGACCCGGCTGCAGGTCAGGAGCGGGATGCAGATGCCGCCTCCACCGCCGCCGCCACCGCCGGGGGGAGCCGGCCCGGACGGGCAGAGCGTGTCACCGAGGATCGGCGTCTGCTGGCAGAGCTCCTCCAGCGGAGGCAGGTCGCAGCCCTCGTCCAGGCCGAGCTCGGTGCAGAGCCCGTCGGCGACGTCGCAGCCGACCGGAAGTCCCAGGTCCGCGCAGATCTCGGTCAGCGGCGGCAGGTCGCAGTTGACCGGCAGCTGACCCAGCTGCTCGCACAGGTCGGCGACGACGGGCGGCAGCGGGGGCAGGGACGGGATGGTCGGCAGCGGTGGAACCGGCGGCGCCGGCGGGGCCGGCCCTTCCGCGGACGGCGGTGGCAGCAGGCCGGTGAGGTCCGCCGCGCTGACCTGGAGGTTGACGTTGAGGTTCGTGTAGTTGCCGCGGATGCCGTCGGTGGCGTTGTCGGGGAACGGGTACGTCAACAGGAGCTCGAGCGAGTTGGCCAGGTCGCTGCCCGACGCGGCCAGCTGCGTCAGCACCGGGTCGAGGGCCTGCAGGCTCGCGACGGTGTTCTCCTGGGAGGCGTCGATGACCCGGGTCGCCGTGACGCCGAGGTCCGACAGCGCCGTCAGCATCGCCGTCAGGTCCTCACGCTGGTCGGCCAGCACCTGGAGCCCGCCCGGGATCGTGTCGAGAGCGGTCGAGATGTCGTCCTGCTGAGCGGCCAGGGTCGCCGAGAGCCGGTCGACGGCCTCGAGGGTGCGGACGATCTCGTCCTTCTGCTCGTCGAGCCCGGTGACGAAGACGTCGAGCTGGGTGATGAGGCCCTGCACGTCGGACTCGCGGCCTTCCATCGCGTCGTTGAGCTCTCGGTTGATGAGCTGCAGCTGCGCCACGCCACCACCGTTGAGCAGCAGTGACAGCGCGCCGAGGACCTCCTCGACCTCGCTCCCGCGGCTGGTGCGGTCGAGCGGGATCAGGTCGCCGTCCGACAGGTCTCCGACGGCCGCCTCGTCGTCGGCAGGGGGTGACAGCGAGACGAACTTCTCGCCGAGCAGCGAGGTCTGGCGCAGCCTGGCCTCGGCGTTGTCGGGGAGGGTCACACCGTTCTCGAGCCGGACGGTGACCCGGGCCTGCCAGCCATCGAGCTTGATGTTCTCGACGGCGCCGACCGTGACGTCGTCGACCTTGACCGCCGACTGCGGCACCAGGTCGAGCACGTCCGCGAACTCGATCGTGACCCGGTACACGTCGTCGCCCCGGGCGGCCCCACCCGGCAGCGGAAGGTCGTAGGCGCCTTCGCACCCGGTCAGCGCGACCACGGCAGCCAGGACGGCCGCCAGTGCGCCCCAGCGCCGACTCGAACGCCGCCCGGTCATCGGTCACCTCCGGGCAGGACGCCTGCCAGTGACAGGTCGGGCGCCTGCGACGTGCCGGGCGAGGCGGTGACCAGTCCGGTGCCCTCGGCCGGGATGCGCGACCCCTGTGCGCCGAGCGGCGTGCCGGCCAGCAGGTCGCGCACGAGCGTGGCCACCGGGTTCAGCGCGCCACCCGGCTCGCAGCCCAGCTCGCCGAGCGGCGCGGCACCCTCGGACGTGATGCCGGCGAGCAGCCCGCAGATCACGCCGATCGGGTCGTGGCTCTGCTGGATGTTGGCGCGGGTGTCGAGCGTTCCGGCCCGCGCGTTGTAGGCGTTCGCGAGGTTGCCGACCGCGGTCGGTCCCGTCACGAGGGTCTCCGCCAGGGCGTCCTTCTGCGAGGCCACGCTCGCCGTCACCGTCTCCAGCTGGCGGACGTCCTCGGTCAGCACCGTGCTGTTCTCCTGGACGAACGTCGAGACGTCCTCGAGGGCGACGGCAAGGTTCGACAGCGCCAGTGCGAGGTCCTCCCGCTCACCCGCCAGCTGGTCGGAGACGGTCGCGAGGTTGGCGTTCAGCGTGCGCACCTGCCCGTCGTTCTCGGCCATCGTGGTCGTGAAGGTCTGCAGGTTCTCGACGGTGGTGAACAGGTCGTCGTCCTCGCTCGCCAGCGCGTCGACCGCCAGCGAGAGGTTCTCGACCGTGTCCCCCAGGTTCTCGCCCTGGCCATCGAGGTTGGCGGCGCCGGTGTCGAGCACGCGGGTGAGCGCGCCCTCGGAGTTCGCTCCCTCTGGCCCGAGCGCGACCGCCAGCTCGTCGAGGCTCCCGAACACGCGGTCGAGCTCCACCGGAACGGCAGTGCGCTCGAGGGGGATCTCGTCCCCCTCCTCGAGGGTGGGGCCGTCGGTGAAGACCGGCGTCAGCTGCACGAACCGGTCACTCACAACGGACCCGGAGATCACCACCGCCTGTGCGTCCGCCGGCACGTCGTACTCGGAGTCGAACTCAAGGTCCACCCGCACCGACTCGCCCTCCGGCTCGACCGCGAGCACGCGGCCGACCGGGATGCCCAGGATGCGCACCTCGGACCCGGGGTACAGGCCGACCGCACGGGTGAAGTAGGCGGTCACCTCCGTGCGCTGCTGCCCTGGCCAGAAGAGCACGAGCGCCGCCACGAGGGCGACCACAGCGACCCCCGCCACCACCTTCAGCAGCACCGGCAGCCGGCGGAACGCAGCGACACCGCCGGCCGCGGCGACACGGCCGGCTGCAGCGGCTGCAGCACCGGTGGCTGCGGCTGCGGCACCGGCCGCTGCCGCCGCGCGTCCGGCGCGATAGGCGGCCGCGCTCGCCCGAGCCTGGGCCGCCTCGCGACGCGGTGAGAGCCAGCGGCGTCCGGCCACCTTGCCACGCCGGACCGGAGCGGGCTCGACGGGCAGCGGCTCGCCGTCGGGGCCGAAGAACGAGTACGGCGGCTGGGTCACGGTGTCACCCCCGCCAGGGTCGGGGCGCCGACGGGGACGAGGAGGTTCGAGATGTACGTGTCGAACCAGCGTCCGCTGCCGAGGGTGTTGGCGAACACGCGCGTGAAGGGCGCCATCAGCTCGAGCCCCTTCTCGATGTCGGCCTTGTTGTCCTCGAGCAGCGTCAGCACCGCGTTCAGCTTGTCGAGCGTGGGCTTCAGCTCGGCCCGGTTGTCCTCCACGAGGCCGCTGACCTGATCTGACAGCGCGACCGTGGCGTCGAGGAGCCGGGAGATGTCGTCCTTGCGCTTCTCGAGCTCGTCGAGCAGCAGGTTCGCGTCGTTGATCAGGCGCTCCAGCTCGGCGTCGCGGTCGGCGAGCACCTGCGAGACCTGACGCGTGCTCTCGAGCAGCTGGCCAAGCTCGTCGTCACGGGAGGCGATGGTCTCCGACAGTCGGCTCAGCCCCTCGAGGGAGCCCTGGACCTCTTCGGGGGTGTTGCGGAACTCCGTGGCCAGGGTGTCGAGAGACGTTGCCAGCTGGTCGGTGTCGATCCCCTCGTTCACCTCGGTGAGGTCGCTGAACGCGGAGATCACGTCGTAGACCGAGACCGTGCGGTCGAGTGGGATCTCGCTGCCCGGCTCCAGCTGGCCGTCGCCGTCGGGCTCGAGGGACAGGAACTTCTTGCCGAGGATGGTCTGGATGCGGATGCTCGCCCCGGTCGTCTCACCGAACGCCGCCGGCTGGTCGACCCTGAAATCGACCCGCACGTGCCCCGTGTCGAGCTCGACGGCGTCGACCTCACCCACCTTGACCCCGGCGACCCGCACGTCGTCGCCGGCCTGCAGCCCGCCCGCCTCGCTGAAGGCGGCCGAGTACCGGTCGCCTCCACCGAGGAAGGGGATCGCGTCCATGTTGAACGCCAGCAGCAGTGCCAGCCCGAGGGCCAGCAGGCCGGTCGCGCCGATCGGGACCGGGTTGCGCTCACGGAACGGGATCACGGCTTGCACCTCGCCGTCCCGGTCTCGTAGTTCACCGGCAGGGGCTCGGCGTCCGCACCCAGCACGACCTGGCCGGTGAAGTCGCAGACGTAGAAGTTGAACCACGACCCGAACGTGGCGGTGCGGGTGATCTCCTCGATCTTGCCCGGCCACGTGTCGAGGAAGTCGTCGACGGTGTCGCGCTCGGCGTCGAGGTTGGCCGACAGGTCGCCGAGGGCGTTGACGTCCGTCTTCAGCGGCGGACGAGCCTCCTCGAGCAGCCCGGCCGTCGACTCGCCGAGGTCGGCGATGTTCGTCAGTGACGCACCGATCGCCTCGCGGTCCTCGGCCAGCCCGCTGACGAACCGCTGCAGCTGCACGAGCAGCTGGTCGAGCTGCTCGCTGCGGTCGGCGACGGTGGCCAGCACGACGTTGAGGTTGTCGATCGTGCGGCCGATCACCTCGTCCTTGTCGGCCAGGGTCGTCGTGAGCGACGCGGTCGAGGCCAGCAGGTGCTCGATCGTGCCGCCCTCGCCCTGCAGCACGGTGATGATCTCGAACGCGAGCTGGTTGACGTCCTCCGGGTTGAGAGCAGCGAACAACGGCTTGAAGCCGTTGAACAGGGCGGTCAGGTCCAGGGCGGGCTTCGTCCGATCGACGGGGATGGTCGAGCCGATCGGCAGCTGGCTCGACGAGCCCTGCTCCTGCGCCAGCGACAGGTACCGCTGGCCGATCAGGTTGCGGTAGCGGATCAGTGCCGTCGTGCCCTCGGTCAGCACCACCGTGCGGTCGACGGTGAAATGGACGAGCGCCTGCTTGCGCTCCTCGCCCGAGTTGCCGGCCACCTCGATGTCGGTGATCTCCCCGACCCGCACCCCGGCGATGCGCACGTCGTCGCCCGCGATCAGACCCGTCACATCGGTGAAAACCGCTGCGTAGTCGGACTTCTCACCGAATCGCGTGTTGGAGATCGTGGTGGCGAGCAGCGCGAACGCCGCGATGGTCACGACGATGAACAGGCTGAGCCTGACCACCGACGAGCCGATCCGCTGCGACTTGCTGACAGGGCGGGGCACTACTGGTTCACCTCCGTGCCGCGGGCGACGGGGCCCCACAGCAGCGTTGCGATGTCGGGTACCTCGGTCGGCTCCACGCCCAGCTGGGGGCCCAGCAGCCCACCGACCACGACCTGCTCCTCGGGTGACCCGGCCACTCCACTGGTGGGGCCGAGGAGGGCGCTCGGCACCCCGGAGAACACGTACTTGTGGCCGCCGTTGTCGCTGCCGTCCTTGTTGACCTCACCGGCGAACGGGACCGGCGGGTTCGGCAGGCCGTAGCAGCCGAGCATCCGGTCCTCCTCGAACGCGGGCTCCTCCCCCACCTCGTAGGGCGGACGCTGTGGCACGACCTCGAGGGTGATCGTCAACCCGTTGTCCGCGAACGCTTCTCGGATCCGCGGCTTCCACTCGACAAGACCACTCAGGAAGCACGGGTAGTTCGGTGAGTACTTCGCGAGCACCTCGAGGGTCGGCCGGCTCACCTCGCCGAGCCGGATGATGCGCGCCTCGTTCTCGGTGAGCACCTGGTTCGTCGTCGTGGCGAACCCGGCGGTTCCGGCGAGGAACGACGCCAGCACATCCTGCTTCTCGACGAGGGTCGCGCTGGTGACGCTCTGCGCCTGCAGGATCCGCAGCAGGTCGGGGGCGGCGTCGGCGTAGAGCGACGCGACGTCGGCCAGCCCGGAGATGTCGGCCTGGATCGTCGGCATGGCCGGGTTCAGTTCGGTGAAGTAGTCGTTGACGAGGGTGGCGTTCTCGCCGAGGCGCTCGCCTCGGCCCTCCAGCGCCGTCGACAGGGCGTTGAGCGTCAGGGCCAGGTCCTGCGGCGGTACGGCCTGCAGCAGCGGCAGCATGTCGTCGAGCACGCGCTCGAGCTCGATCGCGGTCTCGGACCGGTCCTGGGTGATCACGTCACCCTCGCGGATGTGCCCTTCCGTCGCCTGCTCGGGCACGACCAGGGACACGAACTTCTCACCGAACAGCGTCTTCGGCAGCAGCCGCGCCTCGACGCCGGCCGGGATCATCTCCACGTGGTCGGGGTCGAGGGCCAGGTCGAGGGTCGCGGTCTCCCCGTCCGACCTGACCGAGCGCACCTCTCCCACGAGGACGCCGCGGATCTTGACGTCGGCCAGCTCCTGCATCTGGTTGCCGATGCGTCCCGTCTCCAGCGTGACGCGCACGACCGGTGTGAAGACCTTGGCGTAGGCACCGATCGCGATGGCCACGGCGAGGGCGAGAACCAGGAGGAACGCCACCCCGGCGGCGCGGTCGGACATGCCACGTACGAAGCCCTTCACCGGCCGCTCACCCCGCGATCCGGACGGTGGTGGACGTGCCCCAGATGGCCAGCGAGAGGAAGAAGTCGACCACGTTGATGGCCACGATCGACATCCGGACGGCACGTCCCACCGCGACACCGACGCCGGCCGGACCGCCGCTCGCGGTGTACCCGTACCAGCAGTGGATGGCGATGATGACGACGGCGAAGACCATCACCTTGACGAACGACCAGAGCACGTCGCCCGGTGGCAGGAACAGGTTGAAGTAGTGGTCGTAGGTGCCGCTGGACTGGCCGTAGTACCCCGTCGAGATCAGGCGGGTCGCGGCGTAGGACGACAGCAGCCCCACCACGTACAGCGGGATCACCGCCATGAAGCCGGCGACCATGCGGGTCGTCACCAGGAAGGGCAGGCTCGGGATGCCCATCACCTCGAGGGCGTCGATCTCCTCGGAGATGCGCATCGCGCCCAGCTGGGCGGTGAAGCCGCAGCCGACCGTCGCCGCGAGGGCGAGACCCGCCACCAGCGGCGCGATCTCGCGGGTGTTGAAGTACGCCGACACGAAGCCGGTGAACGCGCCGGACCCCAGCTGGTCGAGTGCCTGGTATCCCTGCAGGCCGACCTCGGTGCCGGTGAAGAACGCGAGGAACGCGATCACCCCGACGGTTCCGCCGACCACCGACAGCGCGCCGGTGCCGAGGGTCACCTCCGCCAGCAGGCGGGTGACCTCCTTCTTGTACCGCGTCAGCGTCTTGGGCACCCAGCCGATGCTGCGCACGTAGAACCGCATCTGCTGGCCCATCGCGACGACACCGCGGTCGACGGCGCGGGCGGGCGCGAGCGCGGTCGCCGCCAGGCGCTGCGTGGTCGTTGTCTCGGAGGTGGCCATCGGTCAGATCTTCTGCGGGACGACTTGGAAGTAGATGGCGGTCATCACGAAGTTGGCGACGAAGAGCAGCATGAACGTGATGACGACGCTTTGGTTGACGGCGTCACCGACCCCCTTCGGCCCACCTCCGGCGGTCAGCCCCTTGTACGAGGCGACGATGGCGGCGATGAACCCGAAGATCAGAGCCTTCAGCTCGCCCGCCCACAGGTCCTCGATCTGGGCGAGCGCCGTGAACGACGCCAGGTAGGCACCGGGCGTGCCTCCCTGCAGCACCACGTTGAAGAAGTACCCGCCGGCCACGCCGACCACGGAGACGAGACCGTTGAGGCAGACCGCCACCAGCATGGTGGCGAGGACGCGGGGCACGACGAGCCGGTGGATCGGCGAGATGCCGAGCACCTCCATCGCGTCGATCTCCTCGCGGATCTTGCGGGCGCCCAGGTCTGCGCAGATCGCCGAGCCCCCGGCGCCCGCGATCAGGAGGGCGGTGACGATCGGGCTGGCCTCACGGATCACGGCCAGCACGCTGGCGGCGCCCGAGAACGACTGGGCACCGAGCTGGCGGGTGAGGCTGCCGAGCTGCAGGGCGATCACCGCGCCGAACGGGATGGAGACCAATGCCGTCGGCAGGATCGTGACGGACGCGATGAACCACGACTGCTGCACGAACTCGCGGCCCTGGAACGGCCGACGCGGCAGCGCGCGCAGCACGTCCAGCATCATCGCGAAGAGGTTGCCCGACTGGCGCAGCGCACCGGTCGCCATCCCCGAAGCTGATACCGATCCCGAGACCGCCATCAGGTAGTGCCCGCCATCTGCGGCTCGCCCTCGAACGATCCGTGCGGCGGCGTGATGCCGTTCTCACGGCACCACTCCCCCGGCATCCGCTGGCTCATCCGGTGCGAGCCGTCGCTCGGCTCGAGCTGGCGGGGGATCGGCGGCAGCGGGGGAAGCTCCTGGCCCGACTCGGCGGCCAGCTCGTCGGCGTCCTTCTCCTCGCTCATGCCGATCGGGCCGATGCGCTGCGCGTTGAGGAACTGCCGGACGACGGGCTCCTCGCTCGACAGCAGCATCTCGCGGGGCCCGAACATGGCCAGGTGCCGGTGGTAGAGCAGCCCGATGTTGTCGGGCACCGTCCGCGCCGTGTTGATGTCGTGGGTCACGATCAGGCAGGTGGCGTCGGTCTTGGCGTTCAGGTCGACGATCAGCTGGTTCAGGTAGGCGGTGCGCACCGGGTCGAGACCGGAGTCGGGCTCGTCGAAGAGCAGGATCTGCGGGTCGAGCACCAGTGCACGGGCCAGTCCGGCACGCTTGCGCATGCCGCCGGAGATCTCGCCGGGAAGCTTGTCCTCGGCCCCGGTGAGACCGACGAGCTCCATCTTCTCGGTGACGACCGCCTCGACCTCGGACTCCGACTTGCGCGTGTGCTCGCGCAGCGGGAAGGCGATGTTGTCGTAGAGGTTCATCGAGCCGAAGAGGGCGCCGTCCTGGAACAGCACCCCGAACAGCTTGCGCACCTCGTAGAGGGCCGACTCCCGCAGCTTCGTGATGTCCTGGCCGTCGATGATGATCGAGCCCTTCTCGGGCTTGAGCAGGCCGACGAGCGTCTTCAGGAAGACCGACTTGCCGGTGCCGGACGGGCCGAGCATCACCGAGATCTCGCCGGCGGGCAGGTTCAGCGTCACGTCGTTCCAGATCAGCTGAGAACCGAAGGACTTGGTCAGCCCTTCGACGGTGATCTCGACACCCACGTGGACACGCTCCATTTCCGCCCGGGCCCACGGTCGTGGGCGGGGCCTCGGGAGACTAACGGGGGAGTTCGCTCCGGGTTACGCGCCGGTAGCCCGTCGAGGGGGTCGACGCGAGCCCCCAACGGGGCGCCCGAGCGAAACCCAGAGGGAACGCGCGAGGGCGGGGCGGACCAGTACGGTCCACCCCGCCCTCACCCTGCATTTCGTGCTCAGGTCGTGCTTACCGGCCACCCCTGGACGGAGGGCCGGCGGGGGTCACTTGACCGTGACGGTGGCGCCGGCGCCCTCGAGGGCGGCCTTCGCCTTCTCGGCGGCCTCCTTGTTGACCTTTTCCAGGATCGGCTTGGGAGCGCCGTCCACGAGGTCCTTGGCCTCCTTCAGCCCGAGGCTGGTGAGGGAGCGAACCTCCTTGATGACCTGGATCTTCTTGTCGCCTGCGGCCTCGAGGACGACGTCGAACTCGTCCTGCTCCTCGACGACCTCGGCCGCGGCGCCACCTGCGGCGCCACCGGCAGCGGCGACGGCCACGGGGGCGGCGGCGGTGACCTCGAAGGTGTCTTCGAACTTCTTCACGAACTCGGAGAGCTCGATCAGGGTCATGTCCTTGAACGCGTCGAGCAGCTCGTCGGTGCTGAGCTTCGCCATGGTGGCGGTCCTTCCTTCTAGCTGAGGATCGGTGTGCCGGACGGCCCACCGGGGGTTGGGCGTCAGCCCTCGGTGTTCTCGCCCTCGGCGGGAGAGTCCTGGGTGGTGCTGGCTTCTTCTGTGCTGGCTTCTTCTGTGCTGGCTTCTTCTGGGCCGGCTTCTTCTGTGCTGGCCTCGACCGCCGTGTCGCTGACCTCGGCGGCCGCAGCCTGCGCGGGAGCCTCCGCCTCGAGCTTGACGCGCAGGGCGTCGATGGTGCGAGCGGCCTGCGACAGCGGCGCAGCGAACAGGTACGCGGCGTTGTTGAGCGACGCCTTCATCGCACCGGCCAGCTTGGCCAGCAGGACCTCGCGGGACTCGAGGTCCGCGAGGCGGGTGATCTCGGACGGGGAGAGCGTCTTGCCCTCCATGTAGCCGCCCTTGATGACGAGCTGGGGGTTCGCCTTGGCGAAGTCGCGCAGACCCTTGGCCGCCTCGACCGGGTCACCGGTGATGAAGGCGATCGCGGACGGTCCGGTGAGCTGGCCGTCGAACGCGTCGACGCCGGCCTCCTTCGCCGCGATGGTGGTCAGGGTGTTCTTCACGACTGCGTACACGGCGTTCTCACCCAGTGAGCGGCGCAGCTCCTTGAGCTGAGCCACGGTGAGCCCGCGGTACTCGGTGAGCACGCCGGCGTTGGAACCGCGGAACCGGTCCGTCAGCTCGGCGACCGCGGCTGCCTTGTCTGGCCTCGCCATGGCCCTCCTTCCGTGGTGGGTGCGCCGGTCTGGTCCGGCCCCGGACAACGAAAATGCCCCGCGCAGATGCACGGGGCACGGACCACGGTCGTGTGTGGTGAGCACTCCTCGCACCTGCGCTGGCCACCACGTTGTTCGTGGGCCTTCGGTCACCCGTACTGGGACTCTGCGAGCCAGGGCGACGACCGGCGGTCTTCGGCAGGTGTCAGCGTACGTGCGCGTCACCCGTCCGACCAAATCGCCGTCGCGGGCGTCGGCTTACGACGACCGCTGCTCCCAGAACTTCTCGCCGTCGCTCGCGAGGTACCGCTCCAGGAACTCGGCAGCCGAGGAGCCGACCGCGTACCAGTCGGCTCGGGGGTCCATCGGCAGAGCGACGAGGTACCTGCGCTCGGCCGCCTCCGACGGGGCGAGCACGAGCAGCTCCGTGTCGCCCAGGAACTCGCCGACGACAACGTCGTCAGCGCGGACGTCGTCCGGCCGAGCGCTCTGCTCTGCTGCCGTACGACGGCTGCTCTCGGCCGGGGAGAGCAGGTGCAGCCCCCACTGGCCGTACTCGGAGTCCTCGAACAGCCAGGCCTCCCGGCAGGTCGACCACAGCTCGTGCAGCTCCGGGCGACTCGTGGCGTCAGGCGCAGCATCGAGCTCATCACGGGTCGCTCCGGCCTCGAGGCGGCAGCCGAGCTTGAACGGGTTGTGCCCGCCCGCTGGCTGCCGCCACTCCCTGCAGGCGTCGAGGACCTCCGCGAGAGAACGCATCAGTACTCCCTCCACCACGGGTTGAACTGCTGCTGGTGCACGTCACGGGGGACCGGCACCAGATTGTCGAAGTCGTTCGTGCCCCCGTACTCCCGTGGCTGGATGTGGTGGATGTCGTACCCGGACCAGCCGCCCTCAGGAGTCGGGTACCCACGGTCGTACCACTCCTTGATGAAGGCGCCGCGCTCCTGGGCTCCCCACGTGACCCTCTCGGAGACGGGGACCTTCTGCAGATCCTCGCCGGGGAAGTGGATCGGCTCGCCCGTCCGGGGGTCGATGACCTCAGGGTAGGGGTTGCCTGCACGGTTGACCGCGACCGCGTCGGCAACGGCCTCCGCCTCGTCGGCGGCCTCGTCGGCCTGACGGGCGGCGGCCTGCGCGGCGTCGCAGTCGGGTGCCGCGGCCAGCAGCCGGTCCATCACCAACGGCACCACGGTCACGGACAGGACCGGACCGCCGCCGGTCTCCCCCGGGACGCCTGCGGCCAGCACGGTGCTGTTCGCGTCCTGCCCGGGCAGCCGAGCAGCGATCGGGCAGCCGGCCCTGCGTGCCTTCTCCGCCGCCTCGTCCGCCTTCTCCCGCGCCTCTCGTGCCGCCCTGGCCGCCCCGTCCAGGTCGCCACGGGCAGCGAGTTCCTTGGCTCTTCGCGCCGCGGCAGCAGCGTCGTCCGCGAGCCTGCCCAGGTCGGCCAGGTCGTCGACGATCCGGGTCAGCTTGCCCAGCTTGCCGAGCTTGCCGAACTTGCCCGCCGCCTTCCCGATGTTCACGCCCGGGATGAACCACGACCCCACGTTCCAGATCGTCCGCCCGATCGCGCCGCCGTGGTCACCGCGGTCCCACATCCCACCCGACTCGTCATCCCAGACCATCTGCCGCAACGCGTCACCCGGGTTGTCCCAGATGTACTTCGCCGCATCGATGATCGAACCCGGGTTACGGATCAGGTCGACGATCCCCACCACGTCGTCGACCGCACCCTTGCCGACGTTGTAGACCGCGCTACCGACCTGCTGCACTCCCGACCACGCGCACCCCCAGAACCCTGAACACCCCTCGTCCTCGGAGCCGTCGTCGCCGGAGCCTTGGTCGCTGGAACCCTGGTCGCCGGAGCCCTGGTCGCCGGAGCCCTGGTCGCCGGAGCCGTCGTCGCCGGAGCCGTCGTCGGAGGCCCCGTCCGATCCAGGCGAGGTCGAGCCGCAGCCGGGGTCACCGACGACCTCGCAGATCAGCGCCTGCGTCCCCTCGAACACCTGGGTCCGCGTCGACGGCGAAGCCATCAACGCCGCGACCAGGCCGATCACCACCACGACGGCAGCGATCAACCCGATGTACTCCATGCTGCCCTGGCCCTGCTCGCGGGCGCGCTGGCGCCGCTCCGCCGGCCCACGCCCCATCGCGCGCAGCATCACGTCCACCCGCGGAAGAACCGGCGGGCCGACGGACGCGTCAGCAGAACCAGCACCACGACGGGGATCACCAGCTGGGTCAGTCCTCGGGGGTCACCACGTCCGACACTTGCCAGGGCCCCGAGAAGCCATAGGCCACAGGCCGCTACGGCCCACCAGAACAGGCGCATCCCGCCCTGCCCCATCCGCACGGCCACCACGCACGCGATCACGGCCGGCACGCACACCCAGATCGCACGCCCGACCGCCTCGCTGCTGCCCCCGACAGTCGCCAGGTAGCCCAGGACGGTCAGCACCGTCAGGCCCGCGCCGATGAGCAGAGCCACCCTGGCGGCGCGAACCGGCCCGGGCATCGGGCCGGCGCCACGGGAGGGGCTGTAGGCGTGTGGTGCGGTCTGTGAGTCCACGGCAGAAGCGTGGTCGAGGGCAGCCCGGCGCCGCCAGGGCCCGGGGGCCTAACCGAGACCCGTGTCGGGCCCACAACCCACTCGGGGCGGTGGTGGGCCTGACAGCCGAGCGGCGGTGGACACACCGACGGCCCGCCCCCTGGTGGGGACGGGCCGTCGAACGCGTTGCGAGAGAGGGGCTCAGACCTCGGCGGTCTCCTCGACCAGCAGGTTGCGGGTGCGGTTCGGGTCGACCGGGATGCCGGGGCCCATCGTCGTCGACATCGTCGCCTTGGCCACGTAGCGGCCCTTGGACGACGACGGCTTCAGCCGCAGCACCTCGTCGAGCGCCGCTGCGTAGTTCTCCACGAGCTGGGTCTCGCTGAACGAGGCCTTGCCGATGATGAAGTGGAGGTTCGCGTGCTTGTCGACGCGGAACTCGATCTTGCCGCCCTTGATCTCCTCGACGGCCTTGGCGACGTCCATCGTCACGGTGCCGGTCTTGGGGTTCGGCATCAGGCCGCGGGGGCCGAGCACCTTGCCGAGGCGGCCGACCTTGCCCATCAGGTCGGGGGTGGCGACGGCGGCGTCGAAGTCGGTGAAGCCTGCCGCGACCTTCTCGATCATGTCGTCGGAGCCCACGAACTCGGCGCCGGCTGCGCGGGCCGCATCGGCACGGTCACCGGTGGCGAAGACCAGGACTCGAGCGGTCTTGCCGGTGCCGTGCGGGAGGTTGACGGTGCCGCGCACCATCTGGTCGGCCTTGCGGGGGTCGACGCCGAGGCGCATCGCGACCTCGACGGTGGGGTCGAACTTCGCCGCGGCGGTGTCCTTGACGATCCGGACGGCCTCGAGCGGCGCGTACGTGCGGCTGCGGTCGATCTTCTCGGCGGCGGCGCGGTAGCTCTTGCTGCGCATGGTTCCTGCTCTCTTGTTCGTGGGTCTGGTTGTTCGGCAGTCGTGGTCAGCGGGCCAGCGCGGGCCCTGCCACTGTCTTGCTGAGCTGTCTTGCTGAGCTGTCTTGCTGAGCTGTCCTTCTTGGTGGTGCTGGTTCAGCCCTCGACGGTGATGCCCATGGAGCGGGCGGTGCCGGCGATGATCTTGGACGCTGCGTCCAGGTCGTTGGCGTTCAGGTCCTCGAGCTTGGTCTGGGCGATCTCCCGGACCTGCGCCCGGGTGAGCCGCGCGACCTTGGTCTTGTGCGGCTCGCCCGAGCCCTTGGCGACTCCGGCGGCCTTCTTGATCAGCTCGGCGGCCGGCGGGGTCTTGGTGATGAAGGTGAAGGAGCGGTCCTCGTAGACCGTGATCTCCACCGGCACGACGTTGCCGCGCTGCGACTCGGTCGCCGCGTTGTACGCCTTGCAGAACTCCATGATGTTGACGCCGTGCTGGCCCAGCGCGGGGCCGATCGGCGGCGCCGGAGTGGCGGCACCGGCGTTGATCTGGAGCTTGATCAGGCCGGCGACCTTCTTCTTGGGGGGCATGTCTCGGGTCCTTCGTTCTCTCTCTTCGATGCTGCGGGTCACCGGTGGCAGTGGGCACGCCACCGGAGTGGTGGGTCAGATCTTGGCGACCTGGTTGAACGCGAGCTCGACCGGCGTCTCGCGTCCGAAGATGGACACCAGCACCTTGAGCTTCTGCGAGTCGGGGTTGATCTCCGTGATGGTCGCCGGGAGGGTCTCGAACGGCGGCTCCATCACGGTCACCGACTCACCGACCTCGAACTCCACGATCGTGGTCTCGACCTTGGCCGGCTTGCCGGTCTCCTTCGGCGCCAGCGTGGGCGCGAGCATGGAGAAGACCTCGTCGTTGCTCAGCGGCACCGGCTGGTGGGTGTGCCCGACGAATCCGGTGACACCCGGTGTGTGGCGCACGGCGCCCCACGACTCGTCGGTCAGGTCCATCCGGACGAGCACGTAGCCGGGGATGCGCACGCGGCGGACCTGCTTGCGCACGCCGTTCTTGATCTCGGTGACCTCTTCCATGGGCACCTCGACGGCGAAGATGTAGTCCTCCATGTTGAGGGAGGAGATGCGGTTCTCGAGGTTCGCCTTGACCCGGTTCTCGTACCCCGCGTACGAGTGGATGACGAACCAGTCGCCGGGCTCGCTCCGCAGCTTGGCCTTGAACTCCTCGACCGGGTCCACCTCGGCCTCTTCGGCTTCCGTCCCTTCGGCCTCGTCCGCCGGAGCCTCGTCGACCGGAGCGTCCTCGGCGGGAGCCTCGTCGACCGGAGCCTCGTCAGCGGGAGCCTCGTCCGGCGTCACGGCGTCGACACCGTCAACAGATCAGCAGAGTCGGCGGGGTCGCTCGCGCGCTCCTCGTCCACCTCACCGGTCGACTGCTCGGTGGTGGGGTCGAGGACGCCGCCACTGAACTGCGGCGACTGCTCGGGCAACTGCTGGGACACGGTGCGGACCTGCTTTCTGTGGACTTCGAGGTGGTACGTCGGGCGGACGGCGAGCGCGTTCGCGCAGGCGCTCAGCCGGCGAAGGCCCACTTCACGAGCTTGCCGAAGCTGAAGTCCAGACCCGAGACGAACACCATCACGGCGAGGACGAACACGAGCACCACCGACGTGTACGTCAGCAGCTCCTGTCGGGTCGGACGGACAACCTTCTTCAGCTCGGAGACGACCTGCCGCAGGAACCGCCGCAGCCGGGCGTACGGGCCGAGTCGTTCGACGGCGGCGGAGCTGTCGCCACGCCGGGCCGGCGAGGTCCTCGCGGTCTCGTCGTTGCCGCCGGGCTCACCCGCGCGGGTCTGGGTCACGTCTGGGTCCCTCGCTGGTCGGAATCGGCTGGTCTGGCTTCTGGTCTGGGCTGTGGCTGGTCGGTCTCGTCGTGCTGAGCCGCAGGGCAGGAGGGACTCGAACCCACAACCGCCGGTTTTGGAGACCGGTGCGCTACCAATTGCGCCACTGCCCTTCGGGGTCGACACCCGTCCACGACCGGTCTGGGGTTGGGCAGGCCGGAGCATGGCGGTCGTCAACCACCGGGACCGAGTGTACGCACCCGCTTGGGACAGGTCGAACCAGCACGACCCGTCCCATCACACGGACCTGACTCACCAACGCACTCCTCCGAGTGACAGGATTCAGGTCGTGAACGAGCGAAGCGGCACAGTACGCGAGTCAGAGGCGATCACCGTGACGACGACCAGCACCACCGGAGGGTCCAGGCGCAGGGTGTCGGCCCGCATCGGGTCTATCGCCGAGTCGGCCACGCTGGCCGTGGATGCCAAGGCCAAGGCGCTCAAGGCACAGGGACGCCCCGTGATCGGCTTCGGGGCCGGCGAGCCCGACTTCGCGACTCCCGACTACGTCGTGGCGGCCGCCGCAGCTGCCTGCGCCGATCCGGCGAACCACCGGTACACCCCGGCCGGCGGTCTGCCCGACCTGAAGGCCGCGATCGTCGCCAAGACCGCGCGGGACTCCGGGTACCAGGTCGAGGCCAGCCAGGTCCTGGTGACGAACGGCGGCAAGCAGGCCGTCTACCAGGCGTTCGCCACCCTGCTCGACCCAGGCGACGAGGTGCTGCTGCCCTCTCCCTACTGGACCACCTACCCCGAGGCGATCAAGCTCGCCGACGGCGTGCCGGTCGAGGTCTTCGCCGGCGAGGACGCCGGGTACCTGGTGACGGTGGACCAGCTCGAGAAGGCCCGCACCGAGCGCACGAAGGTGTTGCTGTTCTGCTCCCCGTCCAACCCGACGGGTGCCGTTTTCCCGCCCGAGCAGGTGCACGCCATCGGCGAGTGGGCGCTCGAGCACGGCATCTGGGTGGTCACGGACGAGATCTACGAGCACCTGCTCTACGACGGCGCCCGCGCAGTCTCGCTGCCCGTGGCGGTACCCGAGCTGGCCAGCACCTGCGTCGTGCTCAACGGCGTCGCCAAGACGTACGCGATGACCGGCTGGCGGGTCGGCTGGATGCTCGGTCCCGCCGACGTGGTCAAGGCGGCCACCAACCTGCAGTCGCACGCCACGTCGAACGTCGCGAACGTGTCGCAGCGCGCGGCCATCGCCGCTCTGACCGGGGACCTGTCGGCCGTGGCGAAGATGCGCGAGGCCTTCGACCGGCGCCGCCGCACGATGGTGCGGATGCTGAACGAGATCGACGGCGTCACCTGCCCGACCCCTCAGGGAGCCTTCTACGCCTACCCGTCGGTGGCGGGAGTGCTCGGACGCGAGATCCGGGGACGGGTACCGAACACCTCGGCCGAGCTGGCCGGGCTGATCCTGGACGAGGTCGAGGTCGCCGTCGTGCCGGGCGAGGCCTTCGGACCCAGCGGGTACCTCCGGCTGTCGTACGCCCTCGGTGACGACGACCTGGTCGAGGGTGTCGGACGGATCCAGCGGCTGCTCGCGGAGTAGGCAAACCCGTTCTCACAGCGTCCGGACGGGGGCGTGCGGGACTGTTGTCGCCGCGGTAACACAGGCGCGACGGGGCGAAACACGCCGTCTCTAGCGTCGCCTCCGAACGCCCGCCACCGTGGTGGGCCGTCCACGGAGGCTCGCGATGGCCACCCCAACGATCCAGACCGCCGGCACCACCGAAGGCGCCGTCACCGAGGCACGGGTCGCGCACCGGAGCGGCCGCTGGATCGACCACTGGGACCCCGAGGACAACACGCTGTGGCAGAACGGCGGCCGCGCCGTCGCCCGCCGCAACCTGGTCCTGTCGATCTTCGCCGAGTTCCTCGGGTTCGCGGTCTGGGCGCTGTGGAGCATCGTCGTCCCCCAGCTGAACGGCGTGGGCTTCGCGCTCACGATCGACCAGATGTTCTGGCTGGTCTCGGTGCCGGCCCTGGTCGGCGCCACCCTGCGCATCCCCTACACGCTGGCGGTGCCGACCTTCGGCGGCCGCAACTGGACCGTGGTGTCGGCCCTGCTCCTGCTGCTGCCCGCATTGGGCTTGGCGTGGGCGATCTCGAACCCTTCCACCTCGTTCGGGGTGCTGCTGATGGTCGCCGCCCTCGCCGGGTTCGGCGGCGGCAACTTCGCGTCGTCGATGGCCAACATCTCGTTCTTCTACCCCGAGCGGGAGAAGGGACGGGCGCTGGGGCTCAACGCTGCAGGCGGCAACATCGGCACGGCCTTCGTCCAGTTCACCGTGCCCGTCGTGATCGTGATCGGCACAGGCGTGACGCTCGAGAGGGCCGGGCTCATCTTCGTACCGCTGTGCCTGCTGGCCGCCGTGCTGGCCTGGCGCTGGATGGACAACCTGACCGGCGCCAAGGCCGACCACCGCAGCTTCGTGGCGGCGGCCGGCCACCGCCACACCTGGATCATCTCGGTGATCTACATCGGCACCTTCGGCTCGTTCATCGGCTACTCCGGCGCGTTCCCGACCCTGCTCGCCACCGCGTTCCCCGAGGTGACCGTCAGCGTGGCCTTCCTCGGCGCCCTGGTCGGGTCGCTGGCCCGTCCGCTCGGCGGGATCCTCTCCGACCGCTGGGGCGGGACGCCGGTCACGCTGGTCTCGTTCGCCGTGATGTCGATCGGCGCGATCGGCGCCACCCAGGGCCTGAGCCGGCACTCCTTCGGACTGTTCCTCGGGTCGTTCCTGCTGCTCTTCGTGTTCACCGGCGTCGGCAACGGCTCGGTCTATCGGATGATCCCTGCCATCTTCGCCGCGGACATTGCGGGCACCGGGGGCGACGTGAACCGCGCACGCAAGATGGCGGCCGGCTGCATCGGCATCGCCGGCGCGATCGGCGCCTTCGGCGGCTTCCTGGTTCCTCGAGGGTTCGCGCTCTCGAAGGAACTCGCCGGCAGCCTGATCCCGGCGCTGTACGTCTTCGTGGCGGTCTACCTGCTGCTCGCGGTGCTGACCTGGGCGGTCTACGGCCGCCGTGGTGCGGCTCTGGCCGCGGCGAAGGTCTGACGGCGTGCCGGTCGCTTCAGCCATTCCGGTGCGGCCGGTCCCGACGCACTGCCCCTACTGCGCCTTGCAGTGCGCGATGGACCTCACCCCTTCCGAGCAGGGCCCGGTGGTGTCGGGACGGGACTTCCCCACCAACGCAGGTGGCCTGTGCCAGAAGGGGTGGACGTCGGCGGCGGTGCTCGGGGCCCCGGACCGGCTGGCCACTCCCCTGGTGCGTGGCGCCGATGGCGTGCTGGCACCGGCTGGCTGGGACGTCGCGCTCGACCTGGTCGCCGACCGGCTCGCCGACCTGCAGGCGAGGCACGGCAACGACTCCGTCGCGGTGTTCGGCGGCGGCGGGCTGACGAACGAAAAGGCTTACGCCTTAGGCAAGTTCGCGCGCATGGCGCTGCGGACGCGGTACATCGACTACAACGGCCGGTTCTGCATGTCGTCGGCTGCCGCGGCGACGCTGCGAGGTTTCGGACTCGACCGTGGGCTGCCGTTCCCGCTCACCGACCTCGCCGGCGCGGGAGCCGTGATGCTGGTCGGCAGCAACCTGGCCGAGACGATGCCGCCTGCGGTGCAACACCTTTCGGGTGTCCGCAGCCGTGGTGGCCTGGTGGTCGTCGACCCGCGCCGCACACCGACGGCGGCACTGACGGACGACGGGGCCGGCCTGCACCTCCAGCCGCTGCCGGGCACGGACCTGGTGGTGCTGATGGCACTGCTGCACATCGTCTGGCACGAGGGCCTGGCAGACCACGAGTACCTGGCGCAGCGGGTCAACGGCGCCGACGAGGTTCGAGCCGCCGTGTCGAGCTGGTGGCCCGAGCGGGCCGAGCGCGTCAGCGGGGTGCCCGCCTCCCTCCTGCGAGAGGGGGCACGGCTGCTCGCGTCCGCGGCACGAACCCAGCTCGGGCCCGGCGCGTACGTGTTGACCGGGCGCGGCGCCGAGCAGCACGCGCACGGCACCGACACGGTGACGGCGGCGATCAATCTGTCACTCGCACTCGGACTGCCCGGCAGGACCGGCAGCGGGTACGGGTGCATCACCGGCCAGGGCAACGGGCAGGGCGGACGGGAGCACGGGCAGAAGGCCGACCAGCTGCCCGGCTACCGCAGCATCAGCGACCCCGCGGCGCGAGCGCACGTGGCCGGGGTGTGGGGCATCGAGCCTGACGACCTGCCCGGTCCCGGGGTGCCGGCGATGCAGCTGATCGACCGACTCGGCACCGCCGACGGACCACGGGCCCTGCTCGTCCATGGCGCCAACCTCGTCGTCTCAGCCCCTGACGCCGGACGGGTGCGTGAGCGGCTGCGCTCGCTCGACCTGCTCGTGGTCTGCGACCTCGTGCCGTCCGAGACCGCGATGCTGGCCGATGTCGTGCTACCGGTGGCCCAGTTCGCCGAGGAGGACGGCACCATGACGACGCTCGAGGGCCGCGTGGTGCGGCGGCGCCGCGCGGTCGAACCTCCGCCGGGCGTGCGGACCGAGCTCGAGGTGCTGCACGGTCTCGCGGCCAGAAGGGGTCTGGGAGAAGCGTTTCCGACCGATCCGGAGGCGGTCTTCGACGAGCTCGGCCGCGCGTCGGCCGGTGGACCTGCCGACTACTCCGGCATCAGCCACTCCAGGCTCGACGCCGGCGAGGCGCTGTTCTGGCCCTGCCCGTCGACCCCTGCCGGAGACGCGTCCCACCCCGGCACGCCGCGATTGTTCCTCGACCGCTTCGCGCACCCCGACGGCCGGGCCAAGATGGTGCCGGTCGAGGCCAGGGGGGTCGACGACGACCTGCGCGCCGACGCACGCGTCTACCTGGTCACAGGCCGGGTGCTGCAGCACTACCAGTCCGGCGCCCAAACACGGCGCGTACCAGAGCTTCTCGCCGCCTCGCCGGGTGGGTTCGTGCAGCTGCACCCGCACCTGGCTGGCCGCCTCGGCATCGAGGACGGTGACCGGGTGCAGGTCACGTCATCGCGAGGCACCGCGTTCGCCGCGGCCCGCATCAGCGGCGAAACACGTCCCGACACCGTCTTCATGCCGTTCCACTTCCCGGGCGACGCGAGCGCCAACCAGCTGACGAACCCTGAGACCGACCCGATCAGCGGCATGCCCGAGTTCAAGGTCTGTGCCGTGGACGTGCGGCGCGCGCCCGTGCCGGCGGAGGTGGCTTCGTGACCCCGGCCAGGGAAGGTGCGCACCGAGTCGTGGTGATCGGGCACGGCATGGTCGCGCACCGGTTCGTCGAGGAAGTCACCCGTCACAGCAACCGGGCCGAGTCGCGCGCAGTGCGAGTCACGGTGCTCGGCGACGAGCCCTACCACCCGTACAACCGGCTCTTGCTGTCGGAGGTCGTCGCCGGCAGGGCCGAGGTAGCCGGGCTGGCGATGCCCGAAACTCCCTCGGGCGTCACGGTTCTGAGCTCGACGGCGGCCGTCCGCATCGACCGGGCAGCGGGGCATGTCGTCGACGACACAGGTGAGACGCACCCGTTCGACACCGTGGTGCTGGCGACCGGCGCCGCTCCCCGCGTGCCGCCGATGGGCGGCTGTACGGGCGACGAACTGCCGCACGGTGTGATGGCACTTCGCACGGTCGACGACGGACGGCACCTGCTGGCCACGGCAGCGACCGCGAAGCGCGCGATCGTGCTCGGCGGCGGCTTGCTCGGCGTCGAGGCAGCATGCGCCCTGGCGGGTCGCGGCCTGCACGTCACGATCGTCCACGCCGCATCGCACCTGATGGAGCGGCAGCTGGAGCCGGGCGCAGCCGCAGCCCTGGCGGACGCCGTGCGTGACCTGGGCCTCGACCTGCGAACGGGTGCCGGGGCCGTGGCGGTGCACACGGGGCCGGACGGGCGGTGCAGTGCGATGGAGCTGTCGGACGGGGAACTCGTGCCGGCGGACCTGGTGCTGCTCACGGTCGGCGTGCAGCCGAGGACAGCCCTGGCCGCCGAGGCGGGGCTCCCGGTCGACCGTGGCGTGCTGGTGGGCGACGACCTCCGGAGCCCCGGCGACCCCCGTGTTGCTGCGATCGGCGACTGCGCCCAGCCCGCTTCGGGCCTGCCGGGTGCCGACATGGCCGGGCTGGTGGCACCCGGTTGGGAGCAGGCAGAGTTGCTCGCCCGTCTGATGAGTGGCGAAAGTGACCGTCCACCAACGATTGTCGGAGAATCGGCGCCGACATTCGTGCGCCTCAAGGCCGCCGGCCTCGACGTCGTGACTGTCAGTAGGCCTCCGTCCGACCCCGCCATGACCCGCACGCTCAGCCTGTCGGACCCGGTGGGGCGGCGAGCCGTGGAGGTCGTGGTCGAGGGAGACCGGCTCGTTGCGGCCACCTGCGTCGGCGCCGGCGCGCTGGCCGCAGACCTGGTCGTCGCCTGCGAGCGCGGCACCCCGGTACCGACCGACCCCGCGCACCTCCTCGTCCGGGGCGGCGGAGCGGCGGTGCCGGAGGCGTCCAACCCCACACACATCCCCGACGACGCGACGGTGTGCCGGTGCAACGGCGTGACGAAGCGGGCGATCGTCGCCGCCTGGCACGACGGCGCGCGTACCGCACCTGCATGCGGCGCGGCCACGCGCGCCGGCACCGGATGTGGAGGGTGTGCTGGAGCCGTCACCGGCATCCTCGACTGGCTGGCCCGCGTCGACCCCGACACCCCACCACCATCACCGTCCTCACAACCCGTCGGGCGAACCGGCGAGTCCGATGTTTCCTGCACGAAACATCCGGCGAGCGTTGGGGAAACGCGCACCTCCTAGCGTCGGTGCCATGTCATCTCCGACGGCTCGCGCCGACCGGCACCTCGTGGTGGTGGGCGGCGGCATGGTCGCGCATCGCCTGGTCGAGGCACTGCGCTCGCGCGACCGCGAGGGGCTCTGGTCGGTCACCCTGCTAGCGGAGGAGCCGCGCGCGCCCTACGACCGGGTGGCGCTGACGTCCTACTTCTCCGGACGCGACCCCGACGATCTGGCGCTCGGCGACCCGGCCCTGTGGCGAGACCCGCTGGTACGGCTGCGGCGTGGCGTGGCAGCCACGTCGGTCGACCGCGACGCGCGGCTGCTGACGCTGTCCGACGGCGGCACGCTGACGTACGACGCGCTGGTCCTGGCCACCGGGTCGAGTGCCTCGGTGCCGCCCGTGCCCGGCCACGACCTGCCGGGCTGCTTCGTCTACCGCACCGTCGACGACGTCGCCGCGCTGCGCACGTGGGTGGAGGGCGTCGCCGAGCAGGAGCCGGACCGGCGGCCCCGGGGCACCGTGGTCGGTGGCGGGCTGCTCGGGCTCGAGGCGGCCGGCGCGCTGCAGGCCATGGGCACCGAGACCACGGTGGTCGAGTTCGCGCCACGGCTGATGCCGCTGCAGGTCGACGAGGGCGGCGGGCAGGCGCTGGCGCGGCTGATCGAAAGTCTTGGGGTACGCGTGCGCACGGGTACAGCGACGGCCCGGGTCACCTCGGCCCGGCACGGGCGCGTAGCCCGCACCGAGTTCGCTGACGGCGAACGCATGGACACCGACGTGGTCGTCTTCGCGACCGGGGTTCGCCCGCGCGACGAGCTCGCTCGGTCTGCCGGCCTCGAGGTCGGCGAGCGAGGTGGGGTCATCGTCGACGACGCCTGCCGCACGTCCGACCCCTCGGTCTGGGCCGTCGGCGAGGTCGCCTGCATCGACGGCAGGGTGTGGGGACTGGTCGCGCCGGGCTACGCGATGGCCGAGGTCGTGGTCGACCGCCTGCTGGGGGGCGCCGCGACGTTCCCCGGTGCGGACTCGTCGACCAAGCTCAAGCTGCTCGGCGTCGACGTGGCGAGCTTCGGCGACGCCTTCGCGGCAGAGCCCGGCGGCCTGGAGGTCGTGTACGCCGACCCGGTAGCGGGCGTCTACAAGAAGCTCGTTCTGTCGGACGATGCGCGCACCTTGCGCGGCGGCATCCTGGTCGGCGACGCGAGTGCCTACGCCGCGCTGCGACCGATGCTCGGGCGTCCGCTGGGCGCCGACCCGGCGGCCTACGTCGCCCCGGAAGGCACCGGCGCCACGGTGGGTTCGCGCGACCTCCCCGACGACGCCGGGGTCTGCTCGTGCAACAACGTGTCGGCCGGCGAGATCCGTTGCGCTGTCACGGAGAAGGCCTGCACCGATGTGAAAGGCGTTGTGGCCTGCACCCGGGCCGGCAGCAGCTGCGGATCGTGCCTGCCGTTGGTCAAGCAGCTCGTGGGGGCGGAGCTCGAAGCCGCCGGGGTGGCCGTCAGCTCGGCGCTGTGCGAGCACTTCGAGCTGTCGCGGGCTCAGCTGTTCGACGTGGTGCGGGTGCAGGACCTTCGCACGTTCAGCGACATCGTCGCCCGGCACGGGCGCGGGCGCGGCTGTGACGTCTGCAAGCCGGTCGTCGCGTCCATCCTCGCCAGCCTCCACGCCGGCCACGTGCTCGAGGGTGAGCGAGCGTCCCTCCAGGACACGAACGACCACGTGATGGCCAACCTCCAGAAGGACGGCTCCTACTCGGTGGTCCCCCGCATCCCCGGCGGCGAGGTCACGCCCGACGGGCTGATCGCGATCGGCGAGGTGGCTCGCGAGTTCGGGCTCTACACGAAAATCACTGGCGGGCAACGGATCGACCTGTTCGGGGCCAGGATCGAGCAGCTGCCGCTGATCTGGCGGCGGCTCGTCGACGCGGGCTTCGAGTCGGGCCACGCCTACGGCAAGGCACTGCGGACGGTGAAGTCGTGCGTCGGCTCCACCTGGTGCCGGTACGGCGTGCAGGACTCCGTGGCCCTCGCCGTCGCCCTCGAGCTGCGCTACCGCGGCCTGCGCTCGCCGCACAAGCTCAAGCTCGCCGTCTCGGGCTGCGCGCGAGAGTGCGCCGAGGCGCGCAGCAAGGACGTCGGGGTGATCGCCACCGACCAGGGCTGGAACCTGTACGTCGGCGGCAACGGGGGCTTCACGCCGCGGCACGCCGTCCTGCTCGCCGAGGACCTCGACACCGAGACCCTCGTGCGCACCATCGACCGGTTCCTCATGTACTACGTGCGCACCGCTGACCGGTTGCAGCGCACCGCTCCCTGGCTGGAGTCGGTCGAGGGCGGCCTCGATCACGTGCGCGCCGTCGTCCTCGACGACTCGCTCGGCATCGCTGCCGACCTCGACGCAGCCATGGCCAAGCACGTCTCGGAGTACTCGGACGAGTGGCGCGCGGCCCTCGACGACCCAGCGACGCTGAGCCGTTTCGCGTCGTACGTCAACGCGCCAGACCAGCCCGACCCGTCGCTGGCGTACGTGGCCGAGCGTGGGCAGCGGCGCCCAGCCACCGAGCACGAGAAGGCATCGGGGGCCCTGCTGGTCGCCGGCCCGACGCTGGAGGTGCGCCGGTGACAACGGTCGAGGCGCGGCAGTCGACGTGGCTCACGGTGTGCCGCCTCGAAGACCTGCTGCCCGAGCGCGGCGTTGCGGCCATGGTCGGCGGACGGCAGGTGGCCCTGGTGCGGCTGGTCGACGACACCCTGCACGCCGTCGACCAGCTCGACCCCTTCAGCGGCGCCTACGTGATGTCGCGGGGCATCGTCGGCACCGCCACCGTCGACGGTGAGGTGGTGCCGACGCTCGCGTCCCCGATGTACAAGCAGGCCTTCGACCTCAGGACCGGTGGATGCCTCGGCGACCCGGCAGTGCGGCTCGGCACGTGGACGGTTCGTGAGCACGACGGGCTGGTCCAGGTGCGTGCGCCGTGAGCGAGCCGGTGCCCCTGCTGAGCCGTCAGCTGCTCGGCATGTCGGTCGTCATCACCGCGGAGCGCAGGGCCGCCGAGCTGGGGGCTGCGCTGGAGCGGCGGGGCGCCGAGATCGTGCAGGCGCCGGTGATGTCGATCGTTCCGCACGTCGACGATGCCGAGCTGCTGGCCGTGACGGCCAAGCTCGTGGCCGAGCCGCCCGAGGTCGTCGTCGTCACCACCGGCATCGGGTTCCGCGGCTGGATGGAGGCGGCCGACGCGGCGGGGCTGGCTCACGACCTGCACACCGTGCTCGAGCAGGCCCGCATCATCGCCCGCGGCCCCAAGGCACGCGGAGCGATCCAGGCGGCCGGTCTGCAGGCCGACTGGGTGGCGGAGTCGGAGACGTCGCAGGAGATCTGCGACGTCCTGTTGAGCGAGGGTGTCACCGGCCTGAAAGTCGCTGTGCAGCACCACGGTTCAGGTGCTGACGGGATCGACGACGAGCTCGTGCGAGCCGGGGCTCAGGTGCGGTCGCTCGTGGTCTACCGCTGGGGACCGACCCGCCAGCCCGAGGCGGTCGAGGCGGCGGTCCGGCGTGTCGCGGCGGGGCGATGCGACGCCGTCGCCTTCACGTCCGCACCCGGCGCGGTCGCTTGGCTGGAGGCAGCCGCCCGGCTCGGGCTGAGCCACGAGCTCGTCCAGGCCTGTGCCGCCACGCACGGTGTGCTCGCAGCAGCCGTCGGTCCGGTCACGGCCCAGCCGCTGCTCGACGCCGGGATCACGCCCGTCGTCCCGGACCGAGCGAGGCTCGGCGCCTTGGTGCGTGCCCTCGGCTGTGCCCTGGACGAGCGGCAGGGCCCGGCCGTGGAGACGGCCACAGGAGTGCTGCGGGTCCAGCGGACGGCCGCGGTGCTGGACGGCGAGGTGCTGGCGCTCTCGCCGTCGTCGCTCGCGGTGCTGCGAGTGCTGGTCGAGGCACGCGGGGCGGTCGTGCCACGACAGCATCTGCTCGGTGCCCTCCCGGGTGGCTCGTCCGACCCGCATGCCGCCGAGGTCGCCGTCGGCAGGCTGCGTGACGCGCTCGGAGCACGCCGTGACCTCGTCCGCACCGTCGTCAAGCGCGGCTACTCGCTAGTGGGTGTGCAAGCCGACTGACCCGTCCGTCCACCGGACGGTGGACGCGGCAGTCGGCCGTCCGATGCTCCCGCCGGTAGCTGCAGCACGGCCACGCTGGAATCATGAGCACACCACTGAAGGACATGGCGATCCAGGTCCGTGGCCTGACCAAGTCGTACGGCGGCCAACCGGCATTGCGAGGGGTCGATCTCGAGGTCGAGCGCGGTGAGACGTTCGCCCTGCTCGGCCCGAACGGCGCCGGCAAGACGACGGCGGTCGAGATCATGGAAGGCCACCGCCGCCGCGACAGCGGAGACGTCACCGTGTTGGGGGCCGACCCCCAGCACGCCGACCTCGACTGGCGGGCGCGCATCGGCGTGGTGCTGCAGTCGGGGGCCGACAGCGCCGCGCTGACCGTCTCCGAGCTGGTGCACCACTTCGCCGGCTACTACCCGCATCCACGCGACCCCGACGAGGTGATCGACGCGGTCGGCCTGCGGGAGAAGGCGAAGTCCAGGGCGCGCTCGCTGTCGGGCGGGCAGCGGAGGCGGCTCGACGTGGCGCTGGGCATCGTCGGCGACCCGGAGCTGCTGTTCCTCGACGAGCCGACCACCGGGTTCGACCCGCAGGCCAGGCGGCACTTCTGGGACCTGATCGCGGGGCTCGCCCACGGGGGCACCACGATCCTGCTCACCACTCACTACCTGGACGAGGCCGAGAAGCTGGCCGACCGCGTCGGCGTCATCGCGTCCGGAGAGCTGGTGGAGGTCTCCACACCGGCAACCTTGGGCGGACGGCTGAAGCGCGGGGCCACCGTGTCGTGGTCGGACGCAACGGGTTCCCACGCGGTGCGCACCGACACACCAACGGCCGTGGTCGCCGACCTGCTGGCCGCCGCGGGTGGCGCCGAGGTGGCCGACCTGCAGGTCGTGCGGCCGACGCTCGAAGACGTCTACCTCTCGATGGTCGGCGACGCGGCCGGGCCTGCGGACGAGAGCATCCCCGTCCGCATCGAAGGAGCGCTGCGATGACCACCATGACCACGAAAGCCGGCACTGCCCCACGGAGCGGAACGCGGCCCAGCGCACTGGTTCTCGGCGTGCGCCGTACAGGGGTCGAGCTGCGCCAGTTCTTCCGTGATGGCATGGGAGTCGCGTTCATCTTCGCGTTCCCGGTCGTGATGCTGATGATCTTCGGATCGGTGTTCGGCGACAACGAGATCGGGCCCGGCGTGACGTTCCTCGAGTACTTCGTCGCCGGCATCCTCGCGACCGGCATCATGCTCTCCAGCTTTCAGAACCTTGCCCTCGGCATCGCCGACGAGCGCGACGTCGGGCTCCTGAAGCGGCTGCGAGGCACGCCGATGCCGCCCTCGGCCTACCTGATCGGCAAGGTCGGCCTGGTACTGGTCACCGGCCTGGTGCAGACGGCACTGACCCTCGGTGTGGCGGTGGTCGCTTTCGGCGTCGACCTGCCGTCCGAGCCGTCGAAGTGGTTGACGTTCGCATGGGTGTACCTGCTTGGCACTGCGGCAGGATGCGTTCTGGGAGTGGGCGTCTCAGCGCTCCCCAAGTCTGGCACGGAGGCGAACGCGATCGTCACGCCGCTCGTCATCGTGCTGCAGTTCATCTCGGGGGTGTACTTCGTGTTCGCCGAGCTGCCCGAGTGGATGCAGTCAGCGGCGTCGGTGTTCCCGCTGAAGTGGATGGCGCAGGGCATGAGGTCGGTCTTCCTGCCCGAAGGCGCCGTCGTGGCGGAGACCGCGGGCTCGTGGCAGCTCGGCTGGGTCGCCCTCGTGCTGGCGGTCTGGGTCGCCGCCGGCGTCGCGCTCTGCCTGAAGACCTTCCGCTGGACGCGGCGCGACGCGGGATGATGCGGGCATGACCCTCACTGGTCCGGCCGCTTCGAAGGACAGCCGCTCGGTCTGGGAACGGACCGTGCTCGGCTGGCATCTGACCTTCGCGGCCGGACTGGTGGTGGTTGCGCTGGTGCTCGTCACCGACGCCGAGGCGGGCGCCGAGCGCTGGTGGGCACTGGGCGCGATCCTGGTGCTGGCCGTCGCCTACGGGGTCACCGGTCGCTCGTCCGCACACCGGGAAGGCACGTGGCGCTCGACCGCGTACCTCACCGTCCTCGTCGCGATGACAGGCGTCGTGATCGTTCTCGGCGGCCCCCAGATGACGCTGATCCTGTTCGTGGCGTTCCCTCAGGTGTGGTTCTTCTCGGGGACGTTCCGCAAGGGGGCGCTGTGGTCGGCCGCGCTGACCGTGGTGGTGACAGGAGCCATCCTCGCTGCCAAAGGCACCGACGCCGACTCCGTGCGCGACGTGGCGCTGTCCATGGGGGTCGCACTCGCCGTGTCGCTCTTGCTCGGACTCTGGATCGGCCAGGTGATCGACCAGAGCAAGCACCGTGCCGACCTGATCGGCGAGTTGGAGCGTGCGCGCGCCGAGCTGGGCGAGGCGCAGCACGCCGCAGGCGTGGTGGCCGAACGGGAGCGCCTGGCGGGGGAGATCCACGACACGCTGGCACAAGGGTTCACGAGCATCATCGCGCTGGTCCAGGCGGAGCGGGTGCGGCTGGAGACGGCAGGCGACGCCGCGCCCCGCCTTGAGGTGGTCGAGGCCACAGCCCGCGAGAACCTCGCCGAGGCAAGGGCTCTCGTCGCCGCGTTCGCGCCGGTCGACTTGCAAGGGGCCGATATCGAGCAGGCGCTGCGACGGCTCGCCGCGCGCTTCACGGCCGAGACGGGGGTGCCGGTACGGGTCGAGGGGGTGGGTTCCGGCGCCATCGTGAGCACCGCGCAGGCGGTGGTGCTCCTGCGGGCCTCGCAGGAGGCGCTGGCCAACGTGCGGCGTCATGCGTCGGCTGGTGAAGTGGTGCTGCGACTGGCGACGGAACCGACACCGGCGCTCGAAGTGGTCGACGACGGAGTGGGTTTCGACCCCGCGGAGGCGCGCGCCGGTGGCGGCTTCGGGCTGGACGGTATGCGCCGCCGCGTCGAAGCCTCCGGAGGGCGAATCTCTGTGGACTCGGCGCCCGGCCGCGGCACGCGGGTTCGGGTGAGCCTGCCGTGACCGACCCGCCGCAGCCGGTGCGGGTGCTGGTGGTCGACGACCACCCAGTCGTGCGAACCGGGCTGGTGGCGCTGCTCGAGACCGCGTCCGACATCGTCGTCGTCGGCGAGGCCGACGACGGCAAGCAGGCGCTGGAAGCCCTTGCAGCACTGGTCTTTTCAGGCGGAACGGCAGCCTTGCCCGACGTCGTGCTGATGGACCTGCGGATGCCGGTTCTCGACGGGGCGGGAGCGACTGAGGCCATCGTCCGTGACTTTCCCGGCACCGTCGTGCTGGTGCTGACGACCTACGACACCGACGCCGACATCGTGCGGGCCATCGAGGCCGGGGCGACCGGGTACCTGCTGAAGGACACGCCACGCGAGGACCTGCTGGCCGGGGTGCGTGCCGCCGCGCGCGGCCAGACCGTGCTGGCGCCGACGGTGGCCGGCCGGCTCGTGCAGCGGGCCCGCGAGCCGGAGCTGCCCACTCCGACGCCGCGCGAGCTCGAGGTGCTCTCGGGTGTGGCGCGCGGTCTGACGAACGCCGACATCGGACGAGAGCTGTTCATCGGCGAGGCGACGGTCAAGACGCACCTGCTGCGCGTGTTCGCGAAGCTCGGGGTCGACGACCGCACGCGTGCGGTCACGGTGGCCCTCCAGCGTGGGTTGATCAGACCGCCGAGCTGAGGGCCGGTCACCGGCTGGCGACCAGCACCTCCAGCACCCGGTCGGCGTCGGCGGGAGTGTTGTGGAGGTGGAACGCCAGGCGCACGGCTCCGGCGCGGACGCTCGCGCGGATGCCTGCCGCAGCCAGGTTCTCCTCTGCGGCGGGCGCGTCCACGCTGACGATCGCGGAGTCGCCGGGCGGCAGGCCCAGTCCTTCGCGCACGCGGTTGGCAAGTCCGACGTCGTGGGCGCGGATCGTGTCGACGCCGACGCGCTCGATGAGCTCGAGGGCGGGCACCGTCCCGGCCCAGCACAACCAGGCAGGCGACACGTCGAGCCGACGGGCACCCGTCGCGAGGCGCAGGGGGCCGCCGTAGATCGACGACCAGATGTCCGCGCCGGCGTACCAGCCGGCGGCACTCGGACGGATCTCGTCGAGGCGTTGGCGCCGGACGGTCATGAAAGCCGTGCCCCGAGGCGACAGCAGCCACTTGTAGGCGGCGCAGACGAGGTAGTCGAAACGTCCCGCGTCCAGGGGTAGCCAGCCGCACGCCTGAGTCGCGTCGACGAACGTCCGCGTGCCGTGGTGGTCGGCAGCACGAGTGATCGCGTCGAGATCGGCGAGCTCCCCGGTCGCCGACTGCACGGCACTGACCACCACGAGGTCCGTCCCCGGCCTGATCTCGCCGGGGAGGTCGCCCAACGGCACCAGCGAGACGTCCACCCCGCGGTCGGCCTGGGCCAGGAAGGGGAAGAGGATGGACGTGAAGTCCCCCTCGACGGCGACGACCCGCGCCCCGTCGGGCAGCGACGCGGCGACAAGCCCAGCGAGAGGCGACACCTGGTTGCCGACGCAGACGTCCTCCTCGTCGACGTGCACGAGACGCGCGAAGGCCGCGCGTCCGGCACTGACGAATCCGTCGTAGTCCTGCGGTTTCGCCTGTCCAGCAGCCCACTTCGACAGCTCCTGATGCATCGCCGCGACGGCCTCAACAGGGGGGACGCCAACCGACGCGGTGTCGAGGTAGCCCGGCTCGACCGCGAAGTGCGTCGCAGCCAGGCCCGGATGAACAGGCGGGTGCGGGTACGGCTGGCCGACCGGATGCGGCGGGGTCAGCAGCGCCGGCCCCGTCAGGTGCTCGCCCGGGCGCGACGGGTGCGGGGGCTGACCGAGGCGGCTGGGAACGACGCCGGGGAGCGGCTCGGCGGGCTCCCAGGGCGAAGGAGTCACGGGCGGCTGGCTCACGGAGCCATCATCGCGCACCCGGCTGGGGCATCGCGCATGCGGTGCGAGGGCGGGCTGTGGCGTCCGGGCTGGCAGACTCGGCGCATGGGAGGTGGAGGGCAGTCGGCACGCGACCTGCGCACCCTGCCCAAGGCCCACCTGCACCTGCACTTCACGGGGTCGATGCGGCCAGGCACGCTGATCGAGCTCGCGGACACCCATGGAGTCGCCCTACCCGCCGTCCTGCGGGAGGGCGAACACGTCCAGGTGACGTCCGACGAGCGGGGCTGGTTCAGGTTCCAGCGGCTCTACGACGCCGCGCGGGCCGTCGTTCGCGACGAGGCCGCGATGCGCCGGATCGTTCGGGAGGCGGCCGAGGACGACGCCGCCGAGGGATCTCGCTGGCTCGAGATGCAGGTCGACCCGACCTCGTACGCGCCGTTCGTCGGCGGCATCACTCCCGCCATCGAGATCGTTCTGGACGAGGCACGCGCCGCGACCGAGGCCACCGGGACGGGCGTGGCTGTCGTGGTGGCTGCGAACCGCATTCGGCATCCCCTGGACGCGCGGACGCTGGCCAGGCTGGCGGCACGGCACGCTGGCGAAGGGCCCGGAACAGTCGTCGGCTTCGGGCTCAGCAACGACGAACGGCGTGGCTGGACGGCCGACTTCGCCGCAGCCTTCGACATCGCGCGCCGGGCCGGCCTCGCGAGCGTGCCCCACAGTGGCGAGCTGCTGGGCGCCGACCACGTGAGGATCACCCTCGACCACCTAGCGCCCGACCGCCTCGGCCACGGCGTTCGGTCCGTCGAGGACGCCGAGGTGCTGGCGCGCATCGTCGACGCGGGGATCGCACTGGAAGTCTGCCCAGGCAGCAACGTGTCGTTGGGAGTCTACCCGACGCCGTCGAAAGTTCCTCTGCAGCAACTGGTCTCGGCTGGTGCGCTGTTGGCCCTCGGGGCGGACGACCCGCTGCTGTTCGGTTCGCGGCTCCTCGACCAGTACGTCAGCGCGCGTGAGGACCACGGCTTCGACGACCCTGGCGTCGCCCGACTGGCCGCCGACTCGGTGCGGGTGTCGCGTGCCCCGCCCGACATCAAGCAACGACTGCTCTCCGACATCGATGCCTGGCTCAGCGACGACACCTGGAGGACCTCGTGACCATCACGCCCGACACCAAGGACTGGACCTGGGTCCTCGAAAAGCCATGCCCTGAGTGCGGTTTCGATGCCCGTGCCGTTGACGTGGCAGACCTACCCGGCCGGATCACAGCGAACGCCGTGGCCTGGGAAACTGCTCTGGCGGCTGCCGACGCCGCGGTTCGCGCGGAGCCGACACGCTGGTCGAAGCTGGAGTACGGCTGTCATGTCCGCGACGTGCACGTGGTCTTCACCGAGCGCGTCCGAGCCATGCTGGCGGAGGACGACCCACAGTTCGCCAACTGGGACCAGGACGAGGCCGCCGCGGAGGGCGACTACGGGCGGCAGGATCCCGCGACCGTCTCGGATCAGCTGCGTTCAGCTGCGGCCGTCGCCGCGGAACAGTTCGCCGGCGTGTCAGGGGAACAGTGGCAGCGCCCGGGACGCCGTTCGAACGGCTCCGTGTTCACCGTCGACAGCATCGCCCGGTACTACCTGCACGACATCGAGCACCACCGCTGGGACGTCACCGGGCTTCGGGCCGGCTGACTGTGCCGACGCGTTCAGCCGGGGGCGAGGTGCTGGTGTGCTGCTCGCACGGCACTGCCGACTCCGATGGTCGGCGGGTCGTCACCGCACTCGTCGATGCCGTGCGCGCTGCTCGTCCTTCAGTGGACGTGCGCGAAGCCTTTGTGGACGTGCAGGAGCCCGCCGTCGCCGACGTGGTCGCTGCTGCCGTTGATGAAGGTGCCGCTCGTTGTGGTGGTGGTGCCGCTTCTGCTTTCGGGTGGTTACCACGTGCACGTCGACATCGCGAAAGCCGTTGATGCGCACCCGGTTGCGTTCGCGACACCTGCGCTAGGCCCCGACCCTCGTCTGGTGGAGCTGCTCGTCGACCGGCTGACCGAGGCCGGTGGACGGCCCGATGACGCTGTGGTGGTGGCTGCGGCCGGGTCGAGCGACACGCGTGCGTCCGACGACGTCCGCGCCGTTGCCGATGCCCTCGCCAGGCGCTGGCCAGGGCCGGTGACTGTGGGCTTCGGCAGCAGCGCGGAGCCGACAGTGGGTGAGGCTGTCGCGGCGGCTCGCAGGTCGGGCGCTCGCGTGCTGGTGGCCTCGTACCTGTTGGCGCCAGGCCACTTCTGGTCTGTGTTGGGTAGGTCGGGTGCCGACATCGTCACCGCCCCACTGTGTTTCGTGGGTGCCGGCGGGGTGGCGCAGATCGACTCCCGGCTGGTGGGTGTCGTTCTCGACCGGTTCGACGCGGCGATCAGCGCCTGACATCCGCGATGACGTAGCAGGTCTCGTCTGCCTGACATCCCATCGAGACCGCGCAAGGTGTCGCTTCCACGCGAGCGATGGTGCGACCCGCGAGATCTCGCGAGGGACTCGAGCCAGGCCAGTCAGATTGTGCGCTACGGGGTTGAGGTCCCTCGCGACCACCGATGAGCGGGCACAAGTGGGGGACTGCAGCCGCGTTTCGGAGCGCCGAGGCCGACATCGGAGCCGTTGTCCCCCTGGTGTGCCCAACCCCGGCACACCGAAGCCCCAGCCGCCTGACCCGCCCCGCTCGCCTACCGAGACCTCACAAGGTGTCCCATCCACCCTGGGCGATGGTGCGATTCATGAGGTCTCGCGGGATGCCCACGCCGCCACCCGAGGGTGCCTAGCGTGCTCCACTGGGCCGAGACCAGTCGCCCACCCCAAGGATCGCTGATGACCACGCCAGATCGAGACCACGACTACGTGGCCGCCGTCCACGCGTACTTCGACGCGCTGCGAAGTGGCGACCCGGACAGGATCGTCGCCCTGTTCTCCACCGACGGTGGGGTGATCTCCCCGTTCCTGGGCCGCATGCCCGCATCGGCCTTCTTCGCCAAGCTCACCGACACCTCGCTGAGCAGCGAGATCGACGTCTTCGACGTGTTGGTCTCGGCGCAAGGTGCACCTCGGGCGGTCGGCTACTTCAACTACCGCTGGACTCTCCGCGACGGGACGGTCCTGCGCTTCGACTGCTGCGATGTGTTCGACTTCGGCCCGGACAACGAGGCTGCGAAAGGACCTGAGACACCTCGCATCCAACTCATGACGATCGTCTACGACACCGCCCCCGTGCGGGACCTTGTCGGTGACAAGTACGCCCCCACCTAAGCCGGGAGAACCACTGCATCCACTTCGATCTCGACCAGCCATTGCGGGTCTATGAACCTGGAGACCTCGACGAACGTGCATGCCGGACGGATGGCGCTGAAGCGCTCACCGTGGGCGCGCGCAGCCTCCTGCCAGGTCTCGACGTCCGTCAGCATGATGCGAGTCCGCACGACGTCCGACAGCGAGACACCCGCATCAGCGAGCGCGCGTTCGGCGATGTCCAGACACCGCACCGTCTGGGCGTAGACGTCGCCGACGCCCACCGTCGAGCCGTCCTCGCCAATCGGCGCCGTTCCAGCGACAAATGCCTGGTCCCCCACCCGCACCGCGCGCGAGAAACCGATCCGTGGCTCGAGCGGCGACCCCGAGCTGACCAGCTGCCTCTGTGCTCCCATGGCCCGATGCTGCCCCACTCAGAGCGAGCAGCCCACCAGCACCGGTTCGTTGACCAGCGTGATCCCGAAGCGCTCGCGCACGCCGTCGCGAACGGTCCGCGCCAGAGCGAGCAGGTCGTCCGACGACGCGTTGCCCCGATTGGTCAGTGCCAGAGTGTGTTTCGTCGACAGCGAAGCCGGTCCAGGCAGTCCGAAACCCTTGGAGAAACCGGAGTGCTCGATCAACCACGCAGCGCTCGTCTTGACCCCCTCGGCAGCAGGGAACGTCGGCGCCCCGTCCGGAACGTCCGCAGCCGAAGGCAGCACCGGGTTGGTGAAGAACGACCCGGCACTCCAGGTGTCGTGGTCGCCGACGTCCAGCACCATGCCCTTGCCTCGCCGAAGGCCCAGCACCGCCTCGCGCACGTCGACCGAGGGAGCCACTCCGCCGACCTCGACCCCCAGCGTGCGGGCCAGCTCGGCGTATCTCACCGGCGCCGACTCCGCTCCGACCTCGAGTCTCAGTGTCACGTCCAGCACGACGAACCCGGCGGGGTCGGCCTTGAAGCGCGAGTGGCGATAGCCGAAGCCGCACTCGTCCCGGTCGAAGAGCCGCTCCTCGCGCGCCCGACGGTCCCACACCCGTACCGACACCAGGGTCTGGGCGATGTCCTGGCCGTAGGCGCCGACGTTCTGCACGGGCGTCGCGCCGACCGAGCCGGGGATCCCCGACAGGGCCTCTATCCCCCGCAGCGACCGGTCCAGAGCCTGGGCCACCACCGCGTCCCACGGCTCCCCCGCAGCCGCAGTCAACAAGACCGCCTCCGGCGAGCCCGACGACCCCCGATCGTCCGGCTCCCAGCGCATTCCACGGGTTCGGACGAGGACCACGTCGGCGTCGACGCCGCCGTCGTCCACGAGAAGGTTGGAGCCTCCGGCGACGAGCAAGACCGCATCGCCCGAAGCGTCCGCCGATGCGACGGCGTCCATCAGCGCCTCGTCGTCCGAGACCTCGACGATCCGCCGCCCAGGGCCGCCCACGCGCAGGGTCGTGAGCTCGGCGAGGGGCACCGGCCCGCTCACGGCGCTGCCTTGCCGTGCTCCGGCGGCCGCGCAGCCGGCACCGCGAGCATCGCCGGCAGGGCCAGCGCTCCCACCACCAGCAGCGCGTGCAGGATGCCGACGTGGTCTCCGAGGAAGCCGAGCAGCGGAGGTCCGGCCAGGAAGGCGGTGTAGCCGATGGACGCGACCACGCTCAAGCGCGCTGCGGCGTGCTCAGCCTCGTCGGCGGCGGCGCTCATGCCGACCGGGAAGCCGAGGGACGCACCCACGCCCCACATCACCGCCCCGACGAAGGCCAGCCACACGCCGGCCGGCGTCCCGAACACCACGAGCACCGAACCGAGCGCGGCGAGCACGAAGGCGCTGAGAAGGACTGGGACACGCCCGTACCGGTCGAGCCAGACCGGGCCGAGCACGCGCCCGAGCGTCATGGCCGACACAAAGACGACGAAGCCCAAGACACCCACCCACGCCTTGGTGTCGTAGCCGTCGACCAGGGCCACCGGGAGCCAGTCGTTCGCTGTGCCCTCGGTGAATGCGGCTGCCAGGACGATGAGGCCGACCAGGAGGGTGCGCGGTTCCGTCCAAGCCCTCAAGGGGTGTCGCTTGCCGACCGGAGGGCCGACGTCGCCATCCGCGGCCGAGCCACTCGACTCCACGACGGCCGGGAGGAACGCCCGGACGGAGACCAGCGTGCCCATCAGCACGAGGACGGACAGCACGGACAGGTGCGCCCAGACAGGCACCGTGGCGTACTCCGCGGCAGCCCCGACCCCGGCCGCGAGGACGGTTCCCAGGCTGAAGGCAGCGTGGAACCGCGGCATGATCGTGTAGCCGAGATGTCGCTCGACGGTGGCGCCCTCAAGGTTCATCGCCACGTCCCACGTCCCCGAGCCCAGGCCCAAGGCGAACAGGCCCAGACCCATCGGCACCACTCCGGCGCCACTGGCGCCGATCCCGGCCACCACGAGCCCGACCGCCACCACGCCCGCACCGAGCGCGACAGCGCGAGCGGCACCGATGTGGCTGCTCAACCAGCCGGCCGACGGCAGGGCCAGGACGGCGCCGGCCGACAGCCACAGCAGCACCAGCCCGAGCTGGCCGGGCGTCAGGTCCAGCGCGTCGCGGGCGGCGGGGATGCGGGACGCCCAGGTCGCGAACGCCACGCCGTTGAGCGCGAACACGGCCGCCACGCCGTTGCGTGCGGCCACGACCGTGTCGGGCGCGAGCGTAGGGATGCTCAAGGGTCTCCGGCCACGAGGTTGAAGAGCGTCAGGCCAGACGGACCAGCGCCCGAGCCTTTCCGAGGACGCCGACACCTGCGCAGGTCACGGTCAGGTCGATGCGGACGGTGCCCGCCTCGGCGTCCAGCTGGGCCACGGTGCCGACCGTCTCGACCACTGCCTCGCCGGGATCGGGAACCACGACCGGCTTGGTGAACCGGACGCCGTAGTCGACCACGGCTCCCGGGTCGCCCGCCCATGCCGTCACGGGGGCGACGGCCACGGCCATCGTCAGCATGCCGTGGGCGATCACGTCGGGCAGCCCGACCTCCGTGGCGAAGCGGGCGTTCCAGTGGATCGGGTTCTGGTCGCCGCTGGCTCCGGCGTAGCGCACGAGGTCGGCGCGAGTCAGGGACGTGCTGGTACGCAGCACCTCCTGGCCCACACTCAGGTCGGCGAGCGCCGGGCGGGCCGTCACTGGCCCGGTCATCTGGCCGGTCACGCGTCCCCCCGCACGACGATCGTCGAGGTGGCAGTGCAGACCGCCTCCCCGCCCTCGGTGGTCAGCTCGCTGCGGGTGGTGACCATCGAGTGCCCTCCTGCTGATCGGACGGAGTCCACGTGCAGCGCGGCCAAGAGCCGGTCGCCGGCGACGATCGGACGGTGGTGGACGAAGCGCTGCTCGCCGTGCACCACACGGCTGTAGTCGATGCCCGCCTCGGGATCGAGGACCAGCCTCGCGTCGCTGCGCTGCGCGGCGATCACGGCGAAGGTCGGGGGCGCGATCACGTCGGGGTGGCCTAGCGCGCGGGCGGCCTCCGGGTCCGTGTGCGCGGGGTGCACGGGCAGCCCGCCGGACGTGGCCTCCGCGAACTCGCGGATCTTCTCCCGTCCGACCTCGTAGACGGCGTCCGGCGGGTACACCCGGCCGACGAAGCTCTCGTTCACAGTCATGGTCGCAACGCTATCGCTCGGCTCCGACGTGCTTCGGGCTGGACGTGTGCAACGCGTTCGGACGTGCGACAGCGGGGCCGCCCCGAGGACGGCCCCGCTGTCGAAGGTGTGGTGCGCGCTCCCCGCTCAGCGGGTCTCGCGGTGCACGGTGTGACGGCCGTCGCGGGGGCAGTACTTCTTCATCTCCAGGCGGTCCGGGTCGTTGCGCCGGTTCTTCTTGGTGATGTAGTTCCGCTCCTTGCACTCCACGCAGGCCAGCGTGATCTTGGGGCGGACGTCAGCGGACTTGCTGGCCACGGGACAGCCTTCTCTCGCACGGGTGTGGGCACGAACTTGAACACGAATCGGGCGGCGCGCACGAGCACGCCGACACAGCAGGGTACGGCGGACGGGTGGCGCGCGTCGAATCGCCGGTAGCGGGAGCGGGACTCGAACCCGCGACACAACGATTATGAGCCGTTTGCTCTGCCAACTGAGCTATCCCGCCTGGGCTGCGGTGGCGGTCCACTGGACCGCCACCGCAACTTGAGAGCCCCCTTACGGAATCGAACCGTAGACCTTCTCCTTACCATGGAGACGCTCTACCGACTGAGCTAAGGGGGCATCGCGTCGGTCAGCGTACACGCGGCGGGAGGGGCTGAGAAATCCGTTCACCGCAGGGATCCTCACCCGCGAAGGGGACGTCTACGCTGTCACGGGCGGCCATCCACCGGACCGCACGGGGGTGCATCGACCGGCCGGATCACTCCTGAGACCCGCCTCGGCCATCGACCGGTACCTCGGAGGACCCCCATGACCGACCCGAACGCACCGCAGCCTCCGGACGGGCAGCAGCCCCCACCGGAGGGCGAGCCCGCCGAGGGCGCTGCCGGTCCGAACCTGCAGAAGCCCACGGAGCCGACCGGCGCGACGACCGACGCGTCGACCGACGCGACCGAGGCCATTCCTGCGCCCGGGCCGGCCTACGGCGAGACCACTCCCCTGCCGCAGTCCGGCTACGCGGCTCCCGAGCAGCCGGGGTTCTCGCAGCAGCCCGACTACGCGCAGCCCGGCCCCGTGCAGCAAGCCGGGTCCGGAGACCAGGCCGCCTACGGTCAGCAGCCCGGCTACGCCCAGCCTCCGGGGTACGGCGACCAGGTCACCTACGGCCAGCAGCCCGGGTACGGCGACCAGGCGGCGTACGGCCAGCAGCCTGGCAGGCGACCAGGCGGCGACGGCAGCAGCCTGGGTACGGCGACCAGGCGGCGTACGGCCAGCAGCCTGGGTACGCGCAGCAGCCTGGGTATGGCGATCAAACGCCGTACGGCCAGCAGCCCGGCTACGGAAACCAGGCCTACGGACAGCAGCCCGCCGCGTACGGCCAGCAGCCGGCGTACGGGCAGCAGCCGGCGTACGGACAGCCGCTCTATGGCACCCCGTCGGGGCCCAGCAAGGTGCTGGGAATCCTCTCCCTGATTGCTGGCGTGCTGGCGCTGATCCTGTTCTGGGTTCCGATCTTCGGGATCTTCTGGTCGGGCTTCTTCGGGCTCGCCGCCATCATTCTCGGCGCCATCGGCCTGGTCCAGGTCGGCAAGGGCAAGGCGAGCGGCAAGGGGCTGGCCATCTCGGGGCTGATCCTCGGCGTCGTCTCGATCATCCTGTCGATCGTCGCCACGGTCGTGTTCTGGAATGTCATCGACGACAGTGCCAGTGCACTCGGCGAGTCGCTCGAGTCGCTCGAGTCCTTCGACCCCGGCATGAGCAGCGACATGGACCAGATCCTGGCCGAGAACCTCGACGTCACCATGGGCACGTTCGAGGTGACCGGAGACCCCAGCTTCCCCGACACGAACCTGCCCGTCACCTTCACCAACAAGGGCGACACCGAGAAGACGTTCTACGTCACCATCGAGGCGGTGGTGAACGGGTCAGTCGTCGAGTCCGACACAGCGTTCACGGAACTCATCCAGCCGGGCGCCTCCGAGGAGCACGACATGTTCCAGTTCGTCTTCGACACGGAGGCGATCCAGGGGGCTGAGTTCCGCGTCAGTGAGGTCTCCATGTACGACTTCTGAGACGCCGAGAACGACCGAGGGGCGCCCCGCTGTGCGGGACGCCCCTCGTGCGTGGCAGCTGTTGGATTCGAACCAACGTAGGCTACGCCGACGGATTTACAGTCCGCTCCCATTGGCCACTCGGGCAAGCTGCCATGCTCGCGGCGTCCCCGGTTCCCCGGTCGCCGACGGCGGTGGAAGGATAGCAACAGCCGACGGCTGCTCCCAACGCCGTATCGCCGGAAGGCGCCGGACTGCAGACCTGAGACCGCCAGACCTGAGACCGCAGACCTGAAGGGAAGACGACGTGGCCAACGAGTCCTCGTTCGACGTGGTGAGCAAGATCGACCGCCAGGAGGTCGACAACGCGCTGAACCAGGCCGCCAAGGAGGTCGGTCAGCGCTACGACTTCAAGAACACCGGCGCCTCGGTGAAGTGGAGCGGCGACGCGATCGTGATCAACGCCAACTCCGAGGAGCGGGTGGCCGCGGTGCTCGACGTGCTGCAGACGAAGCTGGTCAAGCGTGGCGTGTCCCTCAAGGCGCTCGAGACGGGCGACACGAAGCAGTCAGGCAAGGAGTACGAGCAGGTCTCCACGCTGAAGGAGGGCCTCGACCAGGAGCACGCGAAGAAGGTCTCCAAGATCATCCGCGAGGAGGGTCCGAAGGGCGTCAAGGCCCAGATCCACGGTGACGAGCTACGCGTGTCGGCGAAGAGCCGAGACGACCTGCAGGACGTGATCGCGCTTCTCAAGGGCTCCGACCTCGATGTGGCGCTGCAGTTCGTGAACTACCGCTGACCGCAGCGCCTTTCCGCAGGTCAGCGCGCCTGTTCGACCTCTCGGGGCACATCGGGGGCACTCCAGGCAGCGTCGACAGCGCGCCGCGTGCGTACCTCGGAGTCGGCCATCAGGTGACCGTAGGTCGTAAAGGACGAGCGTCGCGTTCTCATGGCCCAGACGCTCAGCCACCGCAACCACGGACTCCCCCGCCGCGAGCAGGACGCTCGCGTAGTGGTGCCGATCGTCGTGGGTCGTGGTCCCCTGTCCCGGTGACAACGACGCCGACGGTTGAGAGCACGGTCGCGGTGCTCAGATTGCACGGCTCGACGAGCCACAGCTTCGCGATCAGCTCCGTGGACGGGCCACAACACCACAAGTCGCACTGCGCCGCGTCTCCGGCCGCCCACATCAGCCGGTCGGCTTGGTCCGGGCTGCGGTGCTCCGGCCGCAGCGTGCCTGAGGTACCCCCAAGAAGGGGCGGTCAAGACCGATCGCTTCAGTCCTGAGGAAGCCGCAGACCGCGCCGACCACTCCAACCGGACCGTGACACCGAAGCACGGCGCGTCGGCGACCCGCCGGAGCCGTCGGCCGATACCGACAGCGCCACCGCGCCGCCGGGCAGCCGCGGGCTTGGGGGCGGAGTGACCTCAGACGGGGGAGCCCTTGCGGTCATCGAAAGTGACGACCCGCTCAGGATGAAATCGGATCATGACTGGTTCCCAGGTCTTGGCAGGTCGCGCCGCGAAAGCCTGAGCGGCGTCGTGGTCCATGAAGCGACGGAAGATGTCGACGCGACGTGCCTGCGCGTCGTCCCGCTCAAGGTACGCACGGCCATACATGACGGCGCCCACGAACTGGGGGGTGGTGACGTCGACCAGCACGGTGACGTTCGGGTCACGTTCCAGGTTGCGGACCTTGCGGGTGACCGCCTGGGTGCCCAGAAGGATGTCCGGGGCGTCATACCGAAACCACATGGGAGCCAGGTGGACGGTGCCGTCGTCGTTCAGCGTCGCGATGCGCGCGACCTCTGCTGTGGCCAGAAGGTCCTGCAGCTCTTTGTCGGTGAGCGCGGGCGCCTGGGGGTATGTGGTGGCGCTGTGGGGGTCGGCGTTCATTGGGTCGAGTGTCGGGTCGTGTCATGTGGCGACCGAATCGAGCGTGGTCTCGCCACTGGGGGCCCGGCTGCGGCTGCCTTCCGCGACTCTCCGGCAGTCCTCCCGTCCCGACCGGCGCTGCGAGCACGGTGGGGATGAACTCGAGCTGGATCGCGACGGCGCACGAGGACGGGTGACGTGCGGGGTTGGGACGCCGAGACAGGAGAGGCACAGCTCAGTGAGACCTCCCGCCGCTGGTGGGAGACTCTCGAAATGGCGACGTTCGTGATCGTGCACGGTGGCTTTGGTGGCGGCTGGGAGTGGACACCGGTTGCCGGCCTCCTTCGCCACGCGGGCCACGACGTCATCACGCCCACATTGACGGGCATGGGCGAGCGCGAGCACCTGGGACCGGAGGTGGGAACGGCCACTCATGTGGCGGACGTGGTGGCAGTACTCGAGTATGAGGAGCTGCATGGCGTGGTGCTGTGCGGTGCGAGCTATGGGGGCATACCCGTCACCGGCGCAGCCGATCGGGCCCATCACCGAGTCGCACAGGTGGTCTACGTTGACGCCCTCGTGCCCCGCGACGGTCAGTCAGCCCTGGATCTACTGCCTGAGGCGTTCGGTGACATGGTGCGGACCGCGGCCAACGACCGCGGCCACGGCTGGCTGCCGATCCCGCCTGAGCTGTTGCCACCAGCGGGCTTGATCCCGGAGGAGGAACGGGCCCGCTACATCCGCCGGTTGCGGCCTCATCCCGTCGCAACGTTCACCGAACCCATACACCTCCAAGGAGCGATCGAGCACCTTCCCCGCGCGTTCGTTCGCTGCACCGGTGGCGGCGGTCTCGACGACGATCCCATCGCGCCGATGGCGGCCCGCGCACAGGCCGAGCGCTGGGCATACCGCGAGCTGGCAGCTCCGCACGACCCCCACCTGTTCGACCCCGTCGGCACCGCGACCGTCCTCCAGGAGTTGGCTGACGGGGGGGTGTGAGCCGTTTCCAGCGGGGACTACCCGATGTTCGCGCCACGCCGGGAGTTGCGAGCCTGGCAACGTCCGGCAGGCCACCGGCCTAACCAGGGCCCTAAGAACAGCGGCGAGGGTACTTCCAAGGCTGGGCGGTCAAGACCCGCGAATTGGGCCACGAGGTACCGACCTACGTCGACCCGAGCGCGACGCATCCGCGCGACTCCGGCCCCGGTCCCGGTGCCTACTCTTCGTGAACTACCGCTGACCACAGCTCTCAGCGCGCTGGTCGAGCGCGGGCGGGCCCGTTCGCGAGGCAGTTCTGCCATTCCGCCACGACGACGCCAGTGGCCGGATTAGCCTGCCCCAGGCGCTGTCTGTGCCGGTCGTCTCATTGGAGGTCCGCGCATGTTCCCTCGACCCCTGACCCGTCGTCGCCTCGCCGTCGCGGCGGTTGCCGCCGCGGCCGCCCTCACCCTGGTGGCATCGCCGGCCTCGGCCGCCACTGGCCCCGGAAACTCGGCCCACGTCTCCACCCGGGTGGACGACCCCGGTGACGTACTCCGACGTGCGGGCAACGTGCACATGGTGCAAGTGGGGGTCGACGTCAACCCGGAGGGTCCCCAAGTCGGCGGCGGCGTCACCTCCTACGACTGCGAGCCGGGGCAGCTGCTGGGCGACTGTGACCGAGTCGCGTTGCACCGCCTGGTCGCGGCGGGGCCGGTCTCGGTCAGGGTCTCGGGCGATGGCAGTGCGCAGCTCACGGCCACGGTGGCGGAGGTGCGGGTCCGCGACGGCCGTCAGCTGCGCGTCTTCGACGTCGACCTGGCCGTCGGCCCGGGGAACCTGACGCTGCGGCAGAACTGCGTGTGTAGCTTCACTGGGTCCGACGGAACCACCTACACCCAGAGCATGTTCGTGAAGCAGTGGTCCGGCGCCACGGCGTCCGGCACCATCGGTGTCTTCGAGGTTGTCTCCGGACCGTCCACCACGGCCAACTCGCGCAAGTACTGGGTCAGCGCCTCCGCGCCGGTCTGAGTCCGGGCGGGATGGTGCGCCGGGCACGTTCGTAGTGCTGTTCGAACACCCGCAGACACTGCGCCTTGTCGAACACATGCCCGTCGAGGATCCCCGGCACGATCGTGCCCAGCGCCGTCTGCATCCGCCCGAAGCCGGACTCCTCTGCCGACTGCCCGTTGCTCGTCGGTGAGTTCCTGCTGGAACCCGAGGCCGAGGTGGAACATCTTGACCACGTGCTCACGCAGACTGACGTCTAGCGCTGACCGCCCGGGTCACCCCGCCGCCACCGGTCTACCAGGAGACCGACGACGACCCCGATCAATGGGAGCGGAGCTGCGATGCCCCTGATCAGGTCCCCTGACGAAGCGAAGATGAGAGACAACACCAGTAGCGCTAGAGACAGGACGGATCCGACGACAAGACCAGTCCCCCAGTGGCTACGCATAGAGACCCCACCAGAACCAGGTCTGCCCCATCGAGCCAGACTCGCACAGTGCGGTGATGGAGCCACGGTGCGCCTCGGTCTGGCACAGTTCGGCACCAGTCCGGCCGCCACTCGGCAACGAACCCTGTGATGCTCAGCAGACGCCGTGCGCTCGCCGGGCTGGGCCTGCTGACGGCAGGCGCTGGAGCCGGGGCGCTCTCGGGATGCTGTGCAGGAAGGGACACCATGGCCGGCTCTCCTCGTTCGGGTCCCATCGCGTATGCGTACGGACGGGACCCGATCCAGGTCGCCGACCTCTACCTGCCGTCGGCAGTCACCGTGCGCGGCGTCGTCGTCACGATCCACGGCGGTTTCTGGTCGTCCGACTACGACCGGACGCTCGAGGAGCCCGTGGTGGCCGATCTCGTGTCGGCCGGGTTCGCGGTCTGGAACCTCGACTATCGGTCCATCGGCAACGGGGGCGGGTGGCCCACCACGTTCCACGACGTCGCGGCGGGCCTCGACGAGCTGCTGCGAGCGTGCCGCAAGCATGGCCTGCCCTCCGGACGCGTCGCGCTCGTCGGGCACTCCGCCGGCGGCCAGCTGGCGCTCTGGGGCGCGGCACGGCACCGACTTCCCGAGGGCGCTCCCGGTGCTACGGCGGGCTCTCTGCCAGGCAGGTCACTACGCCCGGTCGCGGTCGTCAGCCAGGCCGGTGTCAACGACCTGGTCACCGCCCACCACGACCATCTCGGCAACGACGCCGTGGCGGCACTGCTCGACGTCGGCGCCGACACGGACCTGACCGACGACTTCGTGGGAAGCCACCGGGTGACCTCACCCGCCGCGCTGGTGCCGACGGGTGTTCCGACCCTCCTGGTGACCGGTGACGCCGACGACAGGGTGCCCCCGTCACAGAGCCAGGAATACGCCCAGCGCGCCAAGGCAGCCGGCGACGCAGCCGACCTGGTGGTGATCGCCGGAGAGGGCCACTTCGAGCATCTCGACCCCACGTCGCGGGTGTGGGCGAGCGTCCGGCACTGGTTGGACGCCCGACTCCCTCAGTGATCAGGTCCCGCCGGCAGCGGCAGGTCGGCTGGCACGATCTCGCGCCCCAGCGGTGTCAGCGACACCGCGACCAGCTTGAAGCACGCGATCCCCATCGGGATGCCGATCAGCGTCAGGCAGAACGCGACCCCAGACACGATGTGCCCCAAGGCCAGCCACCAGCCGAACAGCACGATCCACACGACGTTGCCGACGCCTGACGCCAGACCGGCGTCTCCGCGCCGCACCAGCCGTCGTCCGAATGGCCAGAGGCAGTAGCTGGCCATGCGGAACGCCGCGACCCCGAAGGGGATCGTGACGACCAGCAGGCAGGCGACCACTCCGGCAACGACGTAGCCGACCGCCATCCAGAAGCCGGTCACGACCAGCCAGACCACGTTCAGGACGACGGCCAGGGGTCCCGTAGGGCTCATGCACTGCGAACGGCTCCGCGGCGCCGACCGTTCCGCGCCGTCTCCTGCCGTCTCGGGCAGAATGCCGAGATGCCGTCCTACTCGGTCAACGCGGCCGGCGTGGCCCACGCCCGCCGGCTCATCGAGGCCCGCCAGTACGTGCTGAACAGCGACTGGGGAGAGGTCCAGCCCCGTGCCGACGCCGAGAACGCCTACCTGGAGACGCACTCCTGGGAGGAGTACGGGCAGTGGCACCTCGGCCTCACCGACGGTGCGAACGACGAGACCAAGGCGCGCTTTGCCTTCGTCTTCGGCGACCTTCGCCGTGTTCACCGGACGGGTCTGATCGCCTGCGTGTACCGCGCTTCGGAGTGGCGACACAAGGACGTCGAGCTCGCCGCGCACGACCTCCTGCAGGAGCTGGACGCCAAGAGCTCCTAGCCCGGCCAGGACGGTGACAGCGTCACCACGTCACCGACGACGACCACGGCCGGCGGCTGAATGCCGACGGCATCGGCAACGTCGGCGATCCTCTCCAGGGTGCCGACAGTGACCCGCTGGCCAGGGCCGTAGCCGTCCTCGATCACGGCCACTGGGCAGTCGGGCTTGCGCCCGGCGTCGACCAGCGCGGCGGCGTTGCGGCGCAGGCCGGCGACACCCATCAGGAGAACCAGCGTGTGGTCGGAACCCGTTGGCAACGAGGCGATCTCGTCATGGCCGGTCAGCACGGTGAAGCCGCGGGACAGCCCTCGGTGAGTGACCGGGATGCCTGCGGCTGCAGGCACCGAGACGGCGCTGGTGACGCCCGGCACGACCTCGACGGCGAGCCCGGCGGCCTCGCAGGCCTGGCGCTCCTCGCTGCCTCGGCCCAGCACGTACGGGTCGCCCCCCTTGAGCCGCACCACTCCTCGTCCCGCCAGCGCGTGCCGCACGAGCTCGGCGTTGATCTCGTGCTGCGGCCAGGGATGGTGCCCCGGCGTCTTGCCGACGTCGACCACCTCGACGGCCGGGTCGAGCTCGTCGAGGACCTGCCGCGGGCCGAGCCGGTCGGTGACGACGACGTCCGCCGCAGCGAGCAGCTCCCGGGCGCGCGTCGTCAGCAGGCCGACGTCGCCAGGCCCTCCCCCAACCAGCGCAACCCAACCGGCGCCCGGACGTGGGCGACGCCGGCGCAGGGGCAGGCGCCCGCCCGCCAGCGCAGCCCGCAGCAAGGACACAGCCGCGTCGCGCAGCGCCACGGCACGGCGCGGGTCGCCCCCGGCACTCACTGCCAGCGTGAGTGGTCCGTCGGGCGTCTGCACGCGCGCTGTCGCCGGCACCTGGGCCGCCGAGCGGCGGGCGTCGCCGGCGTCGACGCACCAGATGCCCAGGGCCTCGGCGTCGCGCGACACGCGGCGGTCCACGTCGGCGTCACCGGTCGCGGTGTGCACGAGCCAGGCACCGGCCAGGTCCTCCGGCCCGAAGTAGCCACGTCGGTCCCACGCCACGGATCCGGCGGCGGCCATGTCGGACAGGTCCTCGCACAGCCAGGGCGCGACGACCCGCACGATCGCGCCCGCGTCGACCAGGCCTTCGACTCGGCGCGCAGCGACCGGCCCGCCCCCGACGACGACCGCGGCTCGGCCGCCGACGTCGAGGAGGAGCGGATAGCCGGTCATCAGATGTGGATCCCGCACTCTGTCTTGTCGAAGCCTTCCCACCGGCCGGCCCGGAGGTCACTTCCGGACTGGACGCGCTTCGTGCAGGGGGCGCAACCGATGGACGGGTAGCCCTGCTGCAGAAGCGGGTTCGTGGGTACGTCGTGCTGGGCCACGTACGCGTCGATGTCGTCCTGGCTCCAGGCTGCGAGCGGGTTCACCTTCACCACGGCGTTCGTGGTGTCCCACTCCACGACCTTGGTGCCCTTGCGTGTCTCGGCGTCGCCACGCCGCACGCCCGTCGCCCAGGCCTCGTACCGGGTGAGCGTCTGACGCAGCGGAACCACCTTGCGCATCTCGCAGCACCGCACCGGGTCCCAGCTGTGCATCCGGTCGCCGAACTCCTCGTCCTGCTCGGTGACCGTCCTCCGGGGCTGGATGTTCACAACGGTGACCGGCAGCCTGCGGGCCACCTCGTCGCGAGTCTGCAGGGTCTCGTCGAAGTGGTATCCGGTGTCGAGGAAGAGCACGTCGACGTCGGGCAGCGACTGCGAGATCAGATGTGGCAGAACGGCTTCTGCCATGCTGCAGGCGACGGCGAGACCGCGGCCGAACTCCTCGACCGCCCAGGCGACGATCTCGTCAGCGGGAGCATTCGCCAGGCGCCGGTCGGCGTCCAGCGCGACCTTCCGTAGCTCGCCTGCGGGGCGCAGCGTCATCGTGCTCACAACAGGACCTCCCCTTCGACACGGTGTGCCCAGGTGGCGAACGTCTCACTGCCGGAACGCTGCTCGAGGAAGCGGCGCACGATCCGCTCGACGTAGTCCGGCAGGTCGTCGGCAGTGACCTTCAGCCCCCGGACGGTGCGTCCCAGCCCTGGCTCCTCGCGGTCGTCGGACGCCAGGCCACCGCCCAGGTGCACCTGGAAACCGGGTACCTGCTCGCCGTCGTCACCCGCGACCAGCTGGCCCTTCAGCCCGATGTCCGCGGTCTGGATGCGCGCACAGGAGTTGGGGCATCCGTTGACGTGCAACGTGATCGGACGGTCGAGCTCCACACCTGAGAGCCGACGCTCGAGCTCCGCGATCGCCGTGGCCGCCGTCGCCTTCGTCTCGACGATGGCCAGCTTGCAGTACTCGATGCCCGTGCAGGCCATCGTCGACCGACGGAACGGGCTGGGACGGGCGGTCAGCCCGAACGCCTCGAGCCGCCTGGCGAGACCGGCCGCGCGCCTCGGCGGCACGTCGAGCACCAGCAGCTTCTGGTGCGGGGTGAAGCGCACGCGCTGCGACCCCACTCGCTCGGCCTCCGAGGCGATCCCGGCCAGCACCGTGCCGCTGACCCGTCCGACCGTCGGCGCCAGGCCGACGTAGTACCGACCGTCGCGCTGGCGGTGTACCCCGACATGGTCACCGGGGCCCGTCGGCGAGGGCGGCGCCGGCCCGTCGGGCAGCGGCGCACCGAGGTACTCGTTCTCCAACACCTCGCGGAACTTGGCCGGACCCCAGTCTGCGAGAAGGAACTTGAGCCGGGCCTTGGTGCGCAGGCGGCGGTAGCCGTAGTCGCGGAACAGCCGCACAACGGAGACCCAGACCTCGGGGGCGAGCTCCGGGGTGACGAACGTGCCGAGGCGCTCGGCGAGCCGTGGGTTCGTCGACAGGCCACCGCCGACCCACAGGTCGTAGCCGGCACCGAGTGTCGGGTGCACGACACCGACCAGGGAGATGTCGTTGATCTCGTGGACGACGTCCTGGCTGGGGTGCCCGGTCACTGCCGTCTTGAACTTGCGCGGCAGGTTCGCCAGCTCGGGGTCGCCGATGAAGCGCCGGTTGATCTCGGCGATCACCGGCGTCGGGTCGATGATCTCGTCGGCGGCGATCCCCGCGACGGGGCTGCCCAGGATGACCCGCGGCGTGTCCCCGCAGGCCTCCGTCGTCTCCAGCCCGACCGCCTCGAGCCGCCGCCAGATCTCGGGCACGTCCTCGACCCGGATCCAGTGCAGCTGCACGTTCTGCCGGTCGGTGATGTCGGCGGTGTCCCGTCCGAAGTCGGACGAGATCTGCGCGATCACGCGCAGCTGTTCGGTGGTGAGCGCACCCCCGTCGATGCGGACGCGCAGCATGAAGTACTTGTCCTCGAGCTCGTGCGGCTCGAGCTGAGCGGTGCGGCCGCCGTCGATGCCCGGCTTGCGCTGGGTGTAGAGCCCCCACCAGCGCATCCGTCCGTGCAGGTCGTCGGGGTCGATCGAGTCGAAACCCAGCCGCGAGTAGATCTGCTCGATCCGCTCGCGCACGTTCAGCCCGTTGTCGGCGGCCTTGAACTCCTCGTTGTGGTTGAGGGGCTCCTTGCCGTCGACGGCCCACTGGCCGTGGGACCGCGAGCGTGTCGGCCGCGGCGGGCGCGGCGCCGCCACCGGTGCCACGGGATCGGCTGCGGGTGTCGAGAGCGTCATGGGTCCTTCAGGGACGGGGACGCGGTGACCTATTCCCGCCGCTCGGCGTCAAGGTCACACGCATCCGGTGGGACCTGCGGGAGTTGCCAGGTCAGGCCGGAACGGGGCGACACATGAGGGAGCTCTGCAGGCGCTGAAGATCCACGTGACGACGGGTCACGAGGTGTGCGCTGCGACTGGCGATCACGTCGCCAAGGGTAACAAGCGTCTCGACGATTGGGACCATGGTGTCCAGATGGCGGACGCGGGTTGCGTCCCGCGCCTCCAGGCCTCAGTTGCTGTGGTCCCGGAACCACAACACGGCGGCCTCGTGCAGCGGGACCGTGCCGGTGGCGATGGCGCTGCGGCGGTTCAACCGTTCCGCCTCCGGATGCGCGTCACGTACGCCGGCCGGGCCGAACAACACGTCGAGCACCGCGCGCACGTCCTCGTCCGCTGCCTCACACCGCACGACGAGGTAGTTGGCCACGCTGACCGTCGGCACCTCCTCCCGGCTCCGGTAGACCGACGCCGGAATCGTGCTGGCGCGGTAGACGCTGCCGTGTGCCTGGACGAGATCGAACGCCACCGATCCCACGTCGAGCAGCCGCACGTCGTGCTCGGTCGCCAGCTGGCCGATGGGTCCGGTCGGCAGACCGCCACTCCAGAACATGGCGTCGACCTCACCGTCCGCCAGCGCCGTGGCTGCCGCCGCCACGTCCAGGTTCACCACCTGCACGTCGGTGCCGGGCTGGAGGAGGACGGCGGCCAGGACACGCTCGGCCACGAAGGCAGTCCCCGATCCTGGGGAGCCGATGGCGACCGTCCGACCTCGAAGCCCGGCGAGATCCTCGATACCCGAGCCGGCGAGCACCACGGCCTGCACATAGTTGTCGTAGAGGCGGGCGACGGCGCAGAGGCTGCCCGGCGCGGCGAAAGGTTCTGCCCCCTCCACCGCGGACGCTGCGACGTCGGCGAGCGAGAACCCCGCATCGGCTTCGCCGTCCAGCACGCGGCTCACGTTCTGCACCGAACCGTCGGAGTTCTCGGCGGTTGCGGTGATCTCCTCGCCCGTCAGGGCCTCCGCGATGGCACGCCCGTAGACGTCGTAGACCCCGCCGGTGTTGCCGGTGGTCAGCACCAGGTCGCGCGCCGGGCCGGGCGGCTCGGTGCAGCCAGCGACGGCGAGCAGGCCCGACAGCCCGAACGCGAGCGCGAGCAGCCGGGCACGGTGCATGCCCGGCAGCATCGCAGCCCAGCTCACCCGGCGGCGCCCTCCTCGATACCGCGCATCGCACCGGTCGCAGGCGGGACGGCACCCGTGGACACCGCGGTCTCGGCCGTGATCTGGGCAGCGGAGGCGTTGACCTCGGCCATCTCCGGAGCCCGCTGGATCAGCGTCTTGGCGATGACGCACGCGAGCTCGGGGTCCATGTCGTCGCGCACGAGCAGCACGTTCGGCACCACGATCGTCGGCGTCTCGGAGTCGGTGCCGTAGGTCTCCGAAGGGACCTCCCCTGCTTCGTAGGCCTCGTTCACCTTCTGCATCTCGGGCAGCAGGTCGGAGATGTCGAGCAGCTCGATGTCGTCCCCGGCCGAGGTGAAGAGGTCGGTCAGGCCCGGCGTCGGGAGACCGCCACTCCAGATCAGCGCGTCGATGGAACCGTCCTTCATCCCGTCGACGGTCTTGGTCAGGTCGAGGCGCTGGGCCGTCACGTCGGCCTCGGGGTCGATGCCGGCTGCGAGCAGGAGCCGTGTCGCGATGACCTCGGTGCCGGACTTCGGCGAGCCCGTCGACACGACCTTGCCGCGCAGGTCGGCGAACGACTCGATGCCTGCGTCCTTGCGCACCACGACCTGCGTCACGTTCGTGTGGATCCTCGCCAGGGCGCGGACTGGCTGCTTCTCCGGAGAGAAGCTGGCTGTTCCGGCCACCGCGTCGGCGGCGGTGTCGCTCAGGGAGAACGCGACCTGGAAGTCGCCGGCCACGAGCTGCTCGATGTTCTGCACCGAGGCGCCCGTCTCGGCGGCCGTTGCCTTCACCGTGCCACCGGTGGCGTCCGAGAGCTGTTCTGCGAGAGCGCCACCGAGGGCGTAGTAGACGCCGGTGGTGTTACCGGTCGCGATGCCGATCCGCGTGGGTTCCGTGACCTCGCAGGCGAGGTCGGCGTCATCGACAGAAGGGGCCGGGCCGCTCGAGGTGGTGCTCTGCTGACCTCCGCACCCCCCGACGGCGAGCGCGGCGACGGCCAGGAGGGCTAGGGCAGGACGGTGACGCATGGTGGCTCCTTGTCGGATGTGCAATCGGATGTGCAATCGGATGTGCAGTCGGATGTGCAGTCGGATGTGCAGTCGGACGATCAGTGCGGTCAGTCGGCGGGTCGGGCTCGGAGGCGGACCAGGTGAAGGCCGGCCGCGGCGGCCAGCAGCGCAAGGCCCAGTGCCACCGCAAGCGGCTCGATGTAGAGCAGGAGCAGGGCGGCGGACGCGCAGAGCGCGCGCTCCCACCACGTCGCTCGCCTCACCAGCCAGCCGCCGGTGGCGGCCGCCAGCGCAGCTACTGCCACTGCCGACACTGCGGCGGCGACGAGCACGTCGCCCGGAGAGCCCGTCATCAGCAGGTTTCCGCCGGCAGGTGTCAGCACGATCGCCAGGGGCACCAGGAACGCGGGGAGTGCGTATCGCCACGTCCGCCACATAGTCGCGACGACGTCGCCGCCCGTCACCGCCGCGGCAGCCACCGCAGCCAGGGCCGTCGGCGGAGTGACCTCCGACAGCACGGCGTAGTAGAAGATGAACATCGCAGCCTCGGGGGCGCTGACACCGAGCGCGACCAGGGCCGGCCCGATGATGACCCACGAGATGATGAAGGACGCGGTGACCGGGACGGCGAGACCCAGAACCGACACTGCGACAGCGGACATCACCGCGGTGAGTGCCAGGACCGTGCTCGGGCTGCTGGCCAAGCTCTCCGCCGTCCCCACCATCAGCGAAGCCAGCTGCAGCCCGACGCCCGTCTTGGTGATGGTCGCCGTGATGATGCCCGCTGCCGCGCAGACGGCGATCACGGGGAGCACGCCGCGCGCTCCCTGCACGAGCGCCGCCAGGCACCGGCGAGGCGTCATCGCGTCGGGCAGGTGCAGCACGGACAGCACGACGGCGGCACCGATCGCGAGCAGGACGGCACGAGGCGCCGACAGGCCGGCGACCAGCGCGCCGATCATGACGGCGAGCGAGGACAGGTGGTAGCCGTACCGCGCGAGGGTGCGCCACGGCGCGGGAACGTCGACGTCGACCGCGCGGGTGCCGAACCGCCGCGCGTCGATCTCGACGGCCAGGACGATGCCGAGGTAGTAGAGCAGGCTCGGCAGCACCGCCCACAGCAGCACCTTGAGGTACGAGACCTGCAGGTACTCGGCGATGATGAAGGCCGCCGCCCCGAGGGTGGGGGGCGAGAGGATCGCGCCGATGCCGGCCGCCGCGAGCATCCCTCCCGCTGCCTCCCGCGGGTAGCCGGCCCGGCGCAGGATCGGCCACGTGACGGCGCCGAGGCTCACTGCGGTGGCGGCGCCCGACCCCGACACCGTCCCCAGCAGGAAGCCCGTCATGGTGACCGTCCGGCCGGGGGCGTTGCGTGACCGTCCGAAGGCGCCGAGCGACAGGTTGACGAAGAACCGTCCGGCACCGGAGTGGTCCAGGACCGCCCCGTAGACGGTGAAGAGCACGATGTACGTCGCCGCGACGTCGAGGGGCGTTCCGTAGAAGCCCGAGGCGTCGTTGAACAGGGCGTTGACGATCTGCGAGAAGTCCATCCCCCGGTGTGCGATGTCCCAGCCCTGCGGCAGGAATCCGCCGTAGTACGCGTACGCGAGGAACACGACACAGATGGCCGGCAGGATCCAGCCGGTCGTGCGCCGGCAGGCCTCGAGGACGAGCAGGAGCAGCACGCCACCCGCCACCACGTCCACAGGCACCAGGGCGCCTTGCCGGTCGAGGAAGGCGTCGTAGCCGCCACCACCCTGGCCACCCAACGACACCGGGAGCAACGGGTAGGCGGCGACCGCGAGCGAGAGGACGGCGAGACCCCAGTCAAGCGCGGACGGGGCCTCGCCGTCGAGGTGGGCGCGCCAGTTCACCGGGAGCGGAATGCGCTGCGGCAGTTGGGGTCTGTAGGCGAGAAAGACCAAGGGCAGCGCGATGGAGAGCACCACGATCAGGTAGTACTGGCTGCCCTGCTGAAGGGGCCGAACCACCTGGACCAGAGCCAGTACGCCGAGTACCGCGCAGACGCCGGAGACCAGCAGCGCAGGCCGTCCGCGCAGTCGCCGTGCCGGACGCTCCTCCTCGAACTCGGATGCCAGCTCGGCCACGTCGGGAGACCACGCGTCGTTGCGGACGTCGATCAGTCCACAGCCGAGCGACGACTCGTCGACGGCCTTCGGTCCTACCGGGCTGCGCTGCTCGGTGTGGGGCATGACCGGAAGGTACGGTCGCCACGGCAGGCACCCTGGCGTCGGCGGCCCAATTGTTTACGTCGCCGTAACGTTGGCCCCGGCCGCCGATCCGAGGGAGGCGCACATGGGTGGGTCAGTCCTCGTCGTGGAGGACGATGACAGCGTCGCGTCAGCCCTCGCCGACGTGCTGCATCTGAATCACTATGCGGTGCAGCGCGTTTCGACAGCAGCCGCCGCCATCGACCACGCGCGGTCAGGTTGGCCGACGCTCGTGCTCCTCGACCTCGGGCTGCCGGACGGCTCCGGCCTTCGCGTGTGCCGCAGCATCCGCGAGGTGAGCGCGCTGCCGATCATCGTCGTCAGCGCCAAGGGCGACGAGCGGCAGAAGGTGGAGGCGCTGCAGGCGGGCGCGGACGACTACGTGACCAAGCCCTTCGGCACACGGGAGCTGCTCGCGAGGATCGAGGCTGTCCTGCGGCGGGCGCCCGCGGCAGGCGACGAGCCCTCGGAGGTCTGGGCGATCGGGCATCACGCCGTGCTGGACGTCGACGCCCGGCGCCTGACGGTCTCCGAGAGTGCGCAGGACCTGACCCGCAAGGAGCTGGACCTGCTAGTCGTCCTGGTGCGGGCGGGCGGCAACGTGGTGCCGCGGGAGCGGCTGGGCGCCCAGGTCTGGCGCGACACGTGGGTCGAGGACTCGCGCACTCTCGACGTCCACGTGTCGGGGCTGCGCACCAAGCTCGGCGACCGCGACGCGATCCAGACGGTGCGAGGCGTCGGGTTCCGCCTCGCCGTCCCACCGGAGCGTCTGTCGTGACGCGGCGACTCGTCCTGCTGATCGGTGGGTTCGTCGTGGTCATGGTCTGTCTGGCCGTCTCCGGTCTGGTGCAGTCGTTCGCCGCCGAGCGCACACAGGACCTGGCACTGGCCCGCCAGGTCGACATGTCTCGCTTCGCCAGCCTTGCCGGGCGGGCGTTCGACAACGGCGACTGGGACACCGTCGACCAGGAGCTGGCGTCGTACCACCAGGTCTACCAGGCGCACGTGTCGGTGCTGGACAACGAGTTTCGCGTTCTTGCCACCACACGGACGGGGTCGGATGACGTCGGTGCCGCCACCCGGACCGCGGCAGAACGGGCCGTGCAAGGTGTCGACCCAGAGCCGGTCAGTCCCGTCTACCCTTGGACCTCAGGGAGTTTCGTGTCGGCGATACCCGTCGGCACCGACTCGCAGACCGTCGGCGCCGTCGTGACCAACTCTCCTCTCGACCAGGTTCGCACCGATGTCGGCAAGCGCCTCGCGCTGCTCTCGGGGGGCGGGCTGCTCGTCATCCTCACCGTCCTCGCACTGCTGTCGCTGCCGCTCGCGTTCTGGGTCCTGCGTCCGGTGCACGCACTCGAACGGCACGCCGCCCTGGTGGCGTCCGGTGCCCTCGACGAACCGGTGCCGCATGACCAGGTGGTCCCCGAGATCCGTTCGTTGGCATGGTCGTTCGACACGATGCTGACCTCCGTGAAGAGGCTCCTGTCGTCGCAGCAGCAGTTCGCCGACGACGCGGCGCACCAGCTGCGCAATCCCTTGACCGCACTGCGCCTGAACCTGGAGACGCTGGCGACCGCGACGGCCGCCACGACACCGGAGGGTCGTCGCGCCCGGGCCGCACTGCTGGAGGTCGAGCGCCTCGGCGGGATCGCCGACGGGTTGCTCGACCTGTCGCGTGCGACCGCACGAGCCGAGCCGGCCCGTTCCCTGGACGCCACGGCCGTGGTTGAAGGGGTGGCGGTGCGCTGGCACGACGCCCTACCCGGGCTGCAGCACGAGATCGAGCCCGGGCTGGTCGTCCACGCCGCACCCGGGGAGCTCGAGCAGGTGCTCGACATCCTCCTCGACAACGCGGCGAAGTACGCCCCAGGAGCCGAGGTGCACGTCAGCGCCCGCGTCTCGGACCCGTTGCCGCACAGCGCGTCCCGCCTCCCGAGAGCTGCCGGAGAGGTGGCCGGCGCAGACGGCCCGGGCGTCCTCGTCGTGGTGGCTGACAACGGAGCGGGCGTGCAGCCCGAGCACCTCACCCAGGTGGGCAGCCGGTTCTGGCGCGCTCCCGGCACCCAGAACCGTCCCGGCGCAGGGCTCGGGCTGTCGATCGCACGCCGGCTGCTCGATCGCGCCGGCGGACAGGTCGCGTGGCGAGTCGACGCGCCGGGCTTCGAGGTGTCCACGTGGTGGCCCAGCACCCCCGACGCCAGCCCCTCCTGGCTGGCGCAGCCGGTCAGCCCGCGAGCGACACCATCAGCTGGGGCACCAGGCTGAACGCGGCGAGCAGGCTGCCGGAGACACCGAGAGCAAGACCCTCGGCCCACGTCACCGACCACGTCAGCCCCGCCGGTGCGGCCTGCGCGGTCAGCACCTGGGCACCGGCCGCTCGCGGCTCGGCGGCGAGGTCGACTGCGAGGTCCACCGAGACCTCCGCGCCCGGCTGCGGCGCGCCGTCGACGGACGGCGCTGCGACCGGACGGGCGACGAGCAGCGCCACCCACCGCAGGTAGTACGCCAACCCGAGGGCCACGTTGAGGGCGGCCAGCACGGCCAGCCACCAGAGCCCCGCGTCGACGACCGGGCCGATCACGGCGACCTTCGCCACGAGTCCCGCGACGCCTGGAGGCAGGCCGGCGAGGCTGAGCAGTCCCAGCCCCAGGACGGCCGCGGCGACCGGCTCGCGACGGGCCAGGCCGCGGTAGTCCTCGAGCAGGTGGTCGGCGCCGCTCCGGTGGTGCCGGGTCACCAGCACCACGACGGTGAAGACCACGAGCGTCGCGGTCGTGTAGGCCAGCAGGTACACGACCGTGGCTCTCAGCGGGGCGCCGGCCGCGACCAGACCGCCCGGGACCAGTCCGACCAGCGGCAGGAGCACCCAGCCCGCCTGGGCGATCGTCGACCACGCCAGCAGCCGCACCGCCGACCGCTGTACGAAGGCGACGAGGTTGCCGACCGTCATGGTCAGCGCGACCAGCACAGCCAGCCAGGGCGACCAGTCGGCGACCACGCCGTTCAGGCCGACGACCAGCACCAGCGCCACCCCCGCCAGGCCGGCCACCTTGGAGACCGTCGACAGGAACGCCGCGACCGGCACCGGCGACCCCGCGTACACGTCGGGTGCCCAGAGGCCGAAGGGCAGGGCCGCCACCTTGTAGCCGATGCCGGCGACGGCGAACGCGGCGCCGAGAGCGACGAGCGGGGCGCGATCGCCTAGCCCTGCCGGGTCGGCGGTGACGGCCGCCATCTGTTCGAGGTGGAGCGTTCCGGTACCCGCGTAGAGCAGGGCGACACCGAGCACCAGCAGCGCGAACGAGGTGACCGCGACGAGCAGCAGCTTCATCGCGGCCTGCGCTCCGTCAGGGTCGCGCCGCAGGGCCACCATGCCGACGACCGGAAGGGACGCCGTCTCCAGCGCCACCACGAGGGTGGCCAGGTCGCGCGCCCCCGCCAGTGCGAGCGCCCCCGTGGTCGCCGCGAGCAGCAGCGCGTGGTGCTCCGTGCGGTTGAGCCGTCCGCCCGCACCCGGCCCGTCGAGGGCGAGCAGCAGGCAGACGGCGGCGGAGATCAGCACCGCGGCCTGCAGGCCGAACGTCAACGGCGACATCACGTAGGAGCAAGCGCTCGTGATGTTCTCGAAGACCTGACCCGATGCACCCTGCGTGCGCTCGGGGGCTACCGTGCAGAAGGTGCGGCGGACCTCGGTGCCCGCCGGTTGCAGCGCCTGCACGACGAGGGCCGACCCACCGAGCGCGACCCCGCCGAGGGCCACGAGGTCGAGCAGCATCCGCCGGCCGCGCGCCGCCACCGGGAGAGCTGCCTGCACCACCAGCACGAGCATCATCGTGGTGGCGAGGGCCAGCACCGGCGCCAGGGCGAGAAGGTCCACGTCCTGCACACGGTTCATGACGCCACCACCCCCATCAGAAGGCGGACGGCGGGGCCCGTCACCGAGAGCAGCAACCACGGCAGCACGCCGAGGACGATCGCGGCAACGACCAACGGGGAGACCACGACTCGCTCGACCAAGCTCAGGTCGCGGGCCGTCGCACCTGTCGCGCCGGGCTCGTCGGCAGTCGGCCCGTGCCACAGCACGAACAGCACCCTCAGCAGGTACGCGGCAGCGAGGGCGGTGCCGACTGCGGCGATGACGGCGGTCCAGCGGGCACCTGCCGTCCCCAGCCAGTCGTCGCCCTCCCAGGCTCCGATGATCGCCAGGACCTCGCCCCAGAAACCGGCGAGGCCGGGCAGTCCGAGGCCGGCGACGGCGCCGAGCGCCAGCACCCACCCGAGGCGCGGGACGCGATCACGCAGACCACTGCCCAGCTCGCCGAGATCGGCTGTGTGCCAGCGGTACTTGACCATCCCGACGACGAAGAACAGCAGTCCGGTGATGACGCCGTGCGCCACCGAGGCGAACAGCGCACCCTGAACGCCCTGCGGTGTTCCCGAGGCGACCCCGACCACGACGAAACCCATGTGCGCCACGGACGAGAAGGCCACCAGGCGCTTGAGGTCGGGCTCGACCAGGCAGACCAGCGACCCCCACACGATGCCGACCACGCCGATGACCGCGAGTGCGGGCGCCCAGCGCTCCAGGCCCTCGGGCACCAGGCCGCTCACGAGACGCACCATCCCGTAGCTGCCCAGCTTGAGCAGCACGCCTGCCAGCAGCACCGAACCGACGGTGGGCGCGATGCTGTGGGCCGGCGGCAGCCAGCTGTGCAGCGGCCAGATCGGCACCTTGACGCCCAGGCCGACCAGCAGCAGCACGGCGATGGCGCTCTGGCTGCCGATGTCGAGGGCAGGTGCCGTCGTGGCCAGCACGTCGAGGTCGGTACTGCCACCGCGCAGGGCGAGCAGCACGAGCCCGAGCAGCATCACCGCCGACCCGGTGACGGTGTACATCACGAAGCGGGCAGCCGCCCCGGTGCGTGCGGCGAGCGGATCGGCCACGCCCCGGCGCCGACTCTCGTCACCCCAGCGGTCGATCAGGAACCACATCGGCACCAGCACGGTCTCGAACGCGATGAAGAAGACGAGGAGGTCGCGCGCGAGGAACGTGCCGACAGCGCCGGCCTCGACGAGCAGCAGGCAGGCGAGCAGCACCGGGTGGGCGCCCGGGAGGGCGACGTCGGGGGGCTCGCCGTTGTCGCCCGTGCGCGAGACGTAGAGGCAGCACAGCAGTGTGAGCGCCGTGGTCAGCAGCACCAGGGGGCCGCTGATCCCGTCCATCGCCAGGTGGAACCGGCTGCCCAGCAAGCCAACCCACGGCAGGTCGAGGTCGGCACCGGTGTCCTGGCGGCTCCATGGACGGTCGGTGGCGAAGACCGCCAGCGCCGCGATGGTCGTCAGGGCCGCGGTGCCGCTCGCAGCAGCGGCCGCCACGCCACGCGACGGACGGGCGACCGCCAGCAGGATGGCGACGACGACCGGCAACAGCACCAGCACGCCGAGGAGGACGGGCGACAGCTGCGTCACGGCGCTCCCCCGCTCACCGGGCCGCCGGTCCACCAGCCGGTCAGCAGCACCGCGCCGAGCGCCACTGCCAGAGCGGCTCCCGTGACCCACGTGAGGTAGCCGGTCACCACGCCGGTCTGCACGCGACGCGTGAGCGCGGCGAGCGTCCTGACGCCGACGGCGGGAGCGCGCGCGTACGACTCGATCACGACGTCGTCGCCGGTGGTCACCACACGCGCGGCCGCCGACGCCGCCCGCACGACGAGCGCGTGACCCCAGGACGCACCGAAACCCGTTGCGGCTGCACGGTGCAGGAGATTGGGCAACCGGTCGGCCAGGTCGCGGCTGACCAGACGACGCCCCCCGCTGGTGCCGAGCACCACACCGAAGAGCGCGAGCAGGGTGCCGACAGCGCTGGTGGTCAAGTCGATCTCGAAGTCCGCGATCGCGGCGGCACCGCTCAGTGGCAGCCAGCCCAGGGCCAGGGTGGGGATCACGAGGAGCATGACGGGCAGGACCATGGACGCCGGTGGGCGGTGCCGATCGGCCGCCAGCTCCTCGTCATCCACTGCCTCGTCGTACGCCTCGGACCAGTCCTCCGCCTCCCAGTCCTGCGTCCCGTCGCCGACGAGCTCGTCGACGGACTCGTCCACCCACTCGTCGTACGCGTCGCGCTGAGGCACCACGACGACGAAGAGCCGGGCCGCGTAGACACCGGTGAGGACGGTTGTCGTCAGTCCTGCGACGAGCACCGTGACGGCGACCCAGCCGGGCGCGGCGCCACCGTCGGCGACCGCGTGCTCGGCCGCGGTCAGCACGCCCTCCTTGGTGACGAAGCCCGACAGGGGTGGCAGTCCGGCCAGCGCCGCGAGGCCGACGCCGAAGGCCACCGCCGTCATCGGGGCGACGCGCCCGAGTCCGCCGAGGTCGCGCAGGAGCGTGCTGCCGGCGTGGTGGGCCACGAGCCCGGCGGCCAGGAACAGCAGGGCCTTGAAGGCGGCGTGCGACATCAGGTGGGCCAGGGCACCGTCGCGCCCGGCAGCCGTCCCGAGTGCCACCCCCGCCAGCATCATCGCGATCTGGCTGATCGTCGACCAGGCCAGGACGCGCTTGAGGTCCTCGGCCACCAGAGCCGCGAGCGCGGCGCCCACCATGCTGATCGACGACACGACCGCCAGGGCGGCGAGGACCATCGGCGCCTCGACGAGCACCGGCCAGAACCGCACCAGCACGAAGACTCCGGCCGCCACCATCGTCGCCGCGTGGATCAGTGCCGAGACCGGGGTCGGACCCTCCATCGCGTCGGGCAGCCACCCGTGCAGAGGGAACTGGGCCGACTTTCCGACCACGCCGAGCAGCAGCAGCGCACCGGCGGCGGTCGCTGTGCCCGCCCCGATCTGGCCGTCGTCCGCCTGCCGCAGGATCTCGCTCACCGACGTGGTGCCGGTCGCCGCCCACAGCACGACGATGCCCAGCAGGAACCCCACGTCACCGACGCGCGTCACCAGGAACGCTTGCAGCGCAGCGGCTCTGGCCGCTGGCCGCTCGCTGTGGTGTCCGATCAGGAGGTACGAGCACAGGCCCATCACCTCCCAGCCGATGAGCATGAGCAACAGGTCATCGGCGTGGACGACGGCCAGCATCGCGGACGTGAACAGCGAAACGGTGGCGACGTATGCGGGGTAGCGGGTCGGCGCGTCGCGGGTGCCGGGACCTGAGAGGTACCCGCTGGAGTACACCTGAACGGCGAGGGCGACTCCCGTGACGGCCAGCGCAACCATCGCGCTCGGTGCGTCGGCGCGCAGGGACAGGTCGAGAGGTGCGCCTGCGACGCCGGTGTCGACAGGGCCGAGCAGCCCGATGCTCGCGACCTCGCCCTGACCGCCCCACACGCCCAGTGCCTCGAGTACCGCTGCTGCTCCGGCGACGGCCGTGCCGCCGATGCCGATCGCGGCGGCCAGTCGGTGGCTCCGGTTGCCCAGGCCGGCAGTCGCCGCGCCGATCACGGCGGCGAGCGCCGGCGCAGCCACCGCGAGCCAGACCCAGTCGTCGACGGGAGTCACCGCACCTCACCGCCAGATGGACCGTCCTGCCTCGCCGTCTCACCGAGGGAGCGCGGTGTGCGCAGGTCGGACGAGCCGGTGGCACGGAACAGCAGCAGCACCACGGCCAGCGCCAGGCCGATCTCGGCGGCGGCCACGGTGATCGCGAACAGCGCACCGACCTGCCCCGACAGCAGCGGGTCAGAGCCGCCCAGGTCGGTGATCACCAGCAGCAGCACGCCGGCGTTGAGCAGCAGCTCGGCACCGACCAGCACCATCACCGCGTTGCGGCGAGCCAGCACGCCGTACAGCCCGATACCGGCGAGGCCGGCCGCCACCAGGGCCGGCACCGTCAGGTGCATCACGCGGCCTCACGTCCCCTGCTGACGGCGACCGCGGCGACCAGTGCAGCGAGCAGCAGCACCGACACCAGCTCGAACGGCAGGACCCAGTTGGCGAACAGCACCTCGCCGAGCGGCAGCGCCTCACCGCGCTCGGGCCTGCGCTCCACCAGCCCGGGGTCAGCGGCCAGCAGCGCCGAACCGACCAGCACCGTCGTCGCGGCGCCGACCACACCGGCGAGAACCTTGACCGGCAGGGGCGAGTCGAGGTCGGCGCTGGGTCCTGTCGGCGCCCGCGTGAGCATCAGCGCGAACAGCACCAGCACCACCACGGCACCGACGTACACGAGCAGCTGGACGAGCGCGATCACCTCGGCACCGAGCAGCAGGTACAGCCCGGCGATCGCGCCGAGACTCACGACGAGCCACAGCGCGGCATGCACGACCTGCCGGCTGGTCACCGCAAGCAGCCCGCTGGCGAGGGCCAGCACGCCGAAGGCCGCCATCAGCACGTCGACGCCGGTCACTGGTCGCCCTTCTCGTCCGCGACCGCCGAACTGTCAGACCCTCGACCTGCGCTCGGCCGTCCAGGATCTGACTGAACGGGAGGCTCCGCCGAACTGTCAGAACCTCGACCTGCGCTCGGCCGTCCAGCGTCTGACTGATGGGTAGGGGACGGGGGGCGCGCCGGGCGTTCGGGCCGCTCAGCACGGGCGGTCCGGGCCGGGCGGGTCGGCGCCGCGAGCTCCTTGGCGTCGGGGGCCAACGGGTCGAGCGCGGGCGGCGGGGGCACCGTCCACATCCACTCGCGCAGGCGGTCCATCTCGTGGGTCAGGTCGCCGATGTCGGTGTGGCTGTACTCGAACTGCGGACTCCAGAAGATCGCGTCGAAGGGGCACACCTCGATGCAGATGCCGCAGTACATGCACAGCGAGAAGTCGATCGCGAACCGGTCGAGCACGTTGCGCTGGCGGTCGCGGGCGGCGCCTTCGATCTTCACCGTCTCCTTGTGGGAGTCGATGTAGATGCACCAGTCAGGGCACTCGCGCGCGCAGAGCATGCAGACGGTGCAGTTCTCCTCCATCAGCGCGATCACGCCCCGGCTGCGCGGCGGCAGCAGCGGTGTCGTCTCGGGGTACTCGCCGGTGATGGCCGGGCGTCCGAGCGTCCGCAGGGTCACGGCGAGTCCGCGCGCGAGGCCGCGCAGACCGGCAAGGGCGCCCGGGTCCTCGCGTGTATGTGCTGCGTGGGCTGACTGCTCGCTCACCAGACCACCACCACGACTCCGGTGAGGGCCAGCTGCGCCAGCGCAACCGGCACCAGCACCGTCCACGCCAGTGCCTGCAGCTGGTCCTCGCGCAGCCGCGGCCACGCCACCCGGATCCAGATCACCACGACCGAGACGGCAAACACCTTGAGCAGCATCCACAGCCAGCCGACGCTGGCGGCGAACGGGCCCGCCCAGCCCCCGAGGAACAGCACCACGAACAGCGCCGACAGCACCACGATGCCCGCGTACTCGGCGAGCAGGAAGAACGCGAAGCGCAGCCCCCCGTACTCGGTGTACGGGCCCAAAACCAGTTCGGCGTCGGCGATCGGCATGTCGAAGGGCGGGCGCTGGAGCTCGGCGACCGCCGCCAGCCCGAAGACGAGAGCGGCAGGTGCCTGCCACAGCAGCCACCAGGGCTCCCAGGCCTCGGCGATCGCCGACAGGTTCAGCGTGCCCGCAGCCATCGCGACGGACGTGGCAGCCAGCACCAAGGGCAGCTCGTAGCTCAGCAGCTGGGCCGCCGTCCGCATGCCGCCGAGCAGCGAGTACTTGTTGCCGCTCGCCCACCCGCCGATCAGGGTGCCGAGCACCCCGACCGCGGACGCGGCGAGCACGAACAGCAGGCCCGCGTCGACGTCCGCGGCGACCAGGCCCGGGCCGAGGGGAATCGCTGCCATGGCCACCAGGTAGGGCACGAGTGCCACGCCCGGGGCGAGCCGGAAGAGCGTGCGGTCCGCGGCAGCAGGGGTGACGTCCTCCTTCTGGACGAACTTCACCCCGTCGGCCACGAGCTGGGCCCAGCCATGGAAACCGCCCGCGTACATCGGGCCGAACCGGCCCTGCATGTGCGCCATCACCTTGTGCTCGGTCTGGCCGACCAGCAGGGGCAGCACGAGGAACGCCGCCAGCACGGCGACGGCGCGCAGCACGACCTCGAGCCACTCAGGCATCGGAGTCACCCTCTGGGTCAGCCTCTGCGGCACCCACTGAGTCAGCCTCTGCGGCACCCACTGAGTCAGCCCCAGGGGCACGGGCGTCGCGAGGGCCCCATGACGCGTCGGGCACGCCGGGTGGTAACAGCTTGCGGCGGGACGGGGCGGCCGCACCGGCGTCGCTCTCGCCCGGCTCCTTCGCACCTGGCCAGGCCTTCACGGCGCGAGCTGCGAGCACGAACGACTTGCGCAGCGGGGTGCCCTCGAAGCCCTCGGGAAGAAGCAGTGGGCGCAGGCCGGATGTCGTGCCGTCCTCGAAGCCGGTGAAGTCGACTCCGAACATCTCGTACGTCTCACGCTCGTGCCACGCTGCGCCCGCGAAAGTGCCTGTCGCCGAGGCGATTTCGAGATCGGGCCCGACGACGCGCGTGCGCAGCAGCACGTGCCGCAGCGGCGAGACCGCGACCAGGTGCACCACGACGTCGACGCCGGGAGCGTCACCTCCGGGCTCGTCGACGGCGGACAGCCAGTCGAACATCGTGAATCCCGCGTCGCGCGCCGCCACGAGCGCGTCGACCCACCGGTCTGCCGGCACGTCCACGCAGTCGGTACCCGAGGCGTCACTCGTCCGCGCAGAAAGGCTTGGGGGCCAAGCGATCTCGGTCATCGGTCGCGCTCCCCCGGGTAGCGCTTGCCGAGGTTCTCGTCGGCGATCTTCTGCTGCAGCGTGATGATGCCGTGCAGCAGGCCCTCGGGCCGTGGCGGGCAGCCGGGCACGTAGACGTCGACCGGAACGATCTGGTCGACGCCCTTCGTCACCGAGTACGAGTCCCAGTACGGGCCACCGGAGTTGGAGCACGCGCCGAACGAGATCACGTACTTCGGCTCGGGCATCTGGTCGTAGAGCCGTCGGATCGCGGGCGCCATCTTGTCGGTCACCGTGCCCGACACGACCATCAGATCGGCCTGCCGGGGGCCGGGCGCGAACGGGATCACCCCGAGCCGGATGAAGTCGTGCTTCGACATCGACGCGGCGATGAACTCGATGGCGCAGCACGCGAGCCCGAAGTTGAAGACCCACAGGCTGTAGCGGCGTCCCCAGTTCAGCACCACGCGCAAGGGTGCGGGAGCCAGCTGCTGGCCGGCACCGATGGTCGGCGCCGGCGCCGGAACCGCGGAGCGCACGGCGGGCAGCCCGAGCGCAACGGGCTGCCGTCCCTCGTCAACGGGCTCGCTCACCGCCACCGCAGCACCCCCGCCCGCCAGGTGTGCAGCAGGCCGACCGCGAGGATGCCGAGGAAGACGGCCATGGTCACCAGCGTCGCCCAGCCGTACGCCTCCACCACGGTCGCCCAGGGGAAGAGGTACACCGCGTCGACCGCGAAGACGACGTAGAGGTAGGCGTAGAGGTAGTAGCGCACGTTGGCCTGCGCCCAGCCGGTGCCGACCGGGTCGACACCCGACTCGTAGGTCTTCGACTTCGCGGCGCTCGGGGCCTTCGGACGCATCAGTGCATTGGCCCCGAAGCCACCCGCAACCAGCAGGAACCCGGCCACCAGCACCGCCCCGACGACGACGTAGGGCGAGGGGGACGCCGACACGTCCGAAGCCAGGGTGAGCGGCACGCTGGGAGCCTAGTGCGTGGCCGGTGCTCCGGTTGGGTGGGACATTGCCGACCTTCTCCGCGGCTTCTGCAGAAGATCACTCGGCCGGTCGAGGCCCCCTGCACGATGTTTGTGTCTGACGCGACCTACGATGGAAGAGGAAAGGGCGACCTCACTCGGGCCGCCCGGAACGGACGAAGAACGTCATGAGCACCGACCTCACCGGCAGCAAGCAGGCCCCGCGTGACGAGGGGGTTGCCGCGCGTCCGGTGGAACGCGTCGAGCGGGTCGTGATCCGCTTCGCGGGCGACTCGGGTGACGGCATGCAGCTGACCGGCGACCGCTTCACGGCCGAGAGCGCCGTGCTGGGCAACGACCTGGCCACCCTGCCGAGCTTCCCCGCAGAGATCCGCGCACCTGCCGGCACGCTGCCGGGCGTCTCGACTTTCCAGCTCCACTTCGCCGACCACGACGTGCTCACCCCGGGCGACGCCCCCGACGTGCTGGTGGCGATGAACCCGGCAGCCCTCAAGGCGAACATCTCCGACCTGCCTCGAGGCGGCGTGGTCATCGTCGACTCGGACGAGTTCGGCAAGCGCGCCCTCGCCAAGGTCGGCTACGGAGAGAACCCGCTCGAGGACGGCAGCCTCGAGTCGTACCAGGTGCACGCTCTGCCGCTGACCTCCATGACGGTCAAGGCGCTCGAGGGCATCGGCGTCAGCCGCAAGGACGCGGAGCGCAGCAAGAACATGTTCGCGCTCGGCCTGCTCTCGTGGCTGTACGACCGGGACACCGCGTCCACCGAGACGTTCCTGGCGGCGAAGTTCAAGGCCAAGCCCTTGATCCTGCAGGCCAACATGACAGCGCTCCGCGCCGGCTGGGCGTTCGGCGAGACGACTGAGACGTTCGCCGTCCGCTTCCATGTCGACCCGGCGCCGAGCCCGCCCGGGGTGTTCCGCAACATCACCGGCAACACCGCCCTCGCCTACGGCCTCGTGGCGGCTGCCCACCGCGCCGGCATCCCGTTGGTGCTCGGCTCGTACCCGATCACTCCGGCCAGCGACATCCTGCACACGCTGGCGGGTCTGAAGACGCACGGCGTCACGACACTGCAGGCCGAGGACGAGATCGCCAGTGTCGGCATTGCTCTCGGGGCGGCCTACGGAGGCGCTCTCGGGGTGACCTCCACGTCCGGCCCGGGGCTCGCGCTCAAGGCCGAGGCGATCGGTCTGGCGGTCTCCCTCGAACTGCCGCTGGTCGTCGTCGACGTGCAGCGCGGTGGCCCCTCGACCGGCATGCCGACCAAGACGGAGCAGGCCGACCTGCTGCAGGCCATGTACGGGCGCAACGGCGAGGCGCCCGTGCCCGTGATCGCGCCGAAGTCACCGGTCGACTGCTTCGCCGCGGCGGTGGAGGCGGTGCGCATCGCGACCACCTACCGCACGCCCGTGATGCTGCTCTCGGACGGCTACCTCGCGAACGGCTCCGAGCCGTGGCAGGTGCCGTCGGTGCGCGACCTGCCGGAGATGCGGGTCGACTTCGCGACCGAGCCCAACGCCGAGGACGACTCGGGCGAGCCGATCTTCCTGCCCTACCGCCGTGATCCCGACACGCTGGCACGGCCGTGGGCCGTCCCGGGCACCGCCGGACTCGAGCACCGCATCGGCGGCATCGAGAAGGCCGACCAGACCGGCGAGATCAGCTACGACCCCGACAACCACGAGCTGATGACGCGACTGCGCGACGAGAAGATCTCCGGCATCACCGTCCCCGACATCGAGGTCGACGACCCCGGTGTCGCGTCCGACGAGCCCGCCAGGCTGCTGGTGCTCGGATGGGGGTCGACCTACGGCCCGATCGCCGCTGCGGTCCGCGCCGCGCGGCTGATGGGCCACGAGGTCGCACGAGCGCACGTTCGCCACCTGAACCCGTTCCCCGCCAACCTCGGCGACGTGCTGCGGTCGTACGACAAGGTCGTCGTCCCCGAGATGAACCTCGGGCAGCTCGCGTTGATGCTGCGTGCCCGCTACCTGGTCGACGTCCAGGGGTACGCGCGGGTGCGAGGAGTGCCGTTCAGCTCGGCCGAGCTCCTCGAGCAGATCGAGCTGCACCTGAAGGAGATGTCATGAGCCTCGAGTCGACGAACGGCGCGAGCGTCAGCCTCGGGATGCCGACTCAGCGGACCGGCCTGGAGGGTGTGCCGCGACTGGCGGACGGTGAGACCCTCACGAAGAAGGACTTCACCTCCGACGCCGAGGTGCGCTGGTGCCCCGGTTGCGGCGACTACGCGATCCTCGCGGCCGTGCAGGCCTTCATGCCCGAGCTGGGCATTCGGCGCGAGAACGTCGTGTGCGTCTCGGGCATCGGCTGCTCGTCGCGGTTCCCGTACTACCTCGACACCTTCGGCCTGCACTCGATCCATGGACGCGCCCCGGCGATCGCGACCGGGCTGGCGGTCTCCCGTCCAGATCTGAACGTCTGGGTCGCGACGGGTGACGGCGACGCCCTGTCGATCGGTGGCAACCACCTGATCCACGCCCTGCGTCGCAACGTGAACCTGACGATCCTGCTGTTCAACAACCGCATCTACGGGCTCACCAAGGGCCAGTACTCACCGACCTCGGAGATCGGCAAGGTCACCAAGTCGACCCCGGCGGGCTCGGTCGACGGGCCCTTCAACCCGATCTCCCTGGCGCTCGGTGCCGAGGCCAGCTTCGTGGCGCGCACGCTCGACTCCGACCGCAAGCACCTCCAGCAGGTGCTGAGAGCCGCCGTGGCACACCGGGGTTCGGCTCTCGTCGAGATCTACCAGAACTGCCCGATCTTCAACGACGGCGCGTTCGACGTCCTCAAGGACCGCGAGCAGGCACAGGCCCGCCTGGTGCACCTCACCGACGGCGAGCCGATCGAGTTCGGCACCGACGACGCGCGCCAGGTGGTCGTGCGGACCGCCGACGGCGGTGGTGTCGAGGCCGTGCCGGCCGACGAGGCCGCGGGCCGCGAGGTGGTCGTGCACGACGCGGGCGCCGACGACCCGAGCCAGGCCTTCGCGCTCTCCCGCCTCGACTCCTCCGCGATGGCGGCCGTGCCGATCGGCGTGTTCCGCTCCGTCCAGCGCCCGACGTACGACGACCTCGCCCGCGAGCAGGTCACGCGCCGGATCGGCTCCCCCGACGCCGTCACCGACGACGACATCGACGCCCTGCTGCTGGGCCGCGACACGTGGACGGTGGTCTGACCGCTCTTCCGCCTCACCGCTTCTACGCCCGACCGCTGGCCCCGTTCGCGAGCCTCGTTAACGAGGCCAATGCACCGTTAACGAGGTTCGGGAGCCTCGTGAAGTGACAGGGAGCCTCGTTAACGAGGCTGGCGAACTGGCTGGGGCGGCATCAAGAGTCTCCACGTCAAGAATCTTGATGGGCCACCTAGAATGTGCGCGTGGAGAGCGACGAGGTCGACCGCATCGTCGCGGCATGGCGCCGCGAGCGCCCCGACCTGGACGTGTCGCCGCTCGAGGTGCTGTCGCGAGTGACCCGCCTTGCGCGCCATCTCGACCGCGCGCGACGCGACGCGTTCACCGCCCACGGCCTCGAGCCCTGGGCGTTCGACGTGCTGTCGGCACTGCGGCGGGCGGGTGACCCGTACCAGCTCACGCCCGGCCAGCTCGTCACGCAGACCCTCGTCACCAGCGGCACGATGACGAACCGCATCGACCGGCTTGCATCTCAGGGCCTGGTGCATCGGCTGCCTGACCCCGGCGACCGGCGCGGTGTGCTGGTGCGACTGACCGAAGCCGGACGTGAGCAGGTCGACGCAGCGATGGCCGACCTCGTCGATCGCGAACACCAGCTTCTCGGACGCCTGACCGCCGACGACTACAAGCACCTGGTCAGCACGCTCCGCCGCCTGGTCGCGCCCTTCGACGCGTGACTCCAGGCACGCGAACCTCAGGCGTCGACGAAGCCCGACCGGTAAGCCAGCACGACCGCCTGGGTACGGTCTCGAACGCCCAGCTTGGCCAGCACGTTGGCAACGTGCGTCTTCACGGTCTCGACGCTGACGACGAGATCCGTTGCGATCTCTGCGTTCGACCACCCTCGGGCCATCGCGCGGAGCACCTCGCTCTCGCGGTCGGTCAGTTCTGGCATGGTCGGACGGGCGGCGCCAGCAGCCGTGCCGTAGCGGCCGACCAGCCGGCGAACGGCGTCCGGCAGCAAGAGCGTGTCGCCGGCGTGAACGGTGCGGATGGCCGAGACCAGCTGGTCAGGTGTCGCGCGCTTGAGCAGGAACCCGTGGGCCCCTGCGCCCAGTGCCTCGTAAACGTACTCGTCGTTCTCGAACGTGGTCAGCACCAGCACCTTTGGCCCGTTCGGCCACCGTGCGAGCAGCAACCGTGTCGCTGCGATCCCATCCACCTGAGGCATGCGCACGTCCATGCAGACGACATCGACACCACCCCCGAGTGACCCGACCGCGGAGACCGCAGCTGCCCCGTCACCGGCCTCCCCCACTACAACGAGGTCAGGCTCGGCGTTGATGATCGCTCTGAGACCTGCTCGTACCAGGGGCTCGTCGTCGACGACGAGCACCCTGAGGGGTTCGGTCACGGCGCGACCTGCCCAGGGTGAGGCAGTTCGACGAGCAGCCGCCACGTGCCGTCGTGCGGCCCGGCCTGCACCGACCCGTTGAGCGTCGCCACGCGCTCGCGCACCCCACTGAGACCTCGTCCGCCCGAACGGGGTTTCGGCGACCCCGCGACCGGGTTCACCGCGGTCACGCGCAGCCCCTCCCCCGTGGCGTCGATAGCCAGGTCGAGTGGCCCGTTCGCGCTGTGCCGCAACGCATTCGTCAACGCCTCCTGCACGATGCGGTACGCCTCGCGCGAGACCACGCCCGGCACCTCGTCAAGATCTCCACGAACGTCGAGCCGCACGTCGAGCCCTGCCTCGGTCGACGCGTCGACGAGTGTCGCGATCTGTCGAAGGTCGCGCGTCGGCGCTCGGTCGGCCGGACCCGTCCCGTCGTCGCGCAGCAGCCCGAGCACCTCGTCGAGGTCGACCAGAGCGGTGCGTGCCGCCGTCTCGATCGCCTCGAGTGCCCCCGCGGCAAAGGCAGGGTCGGAGTCGTGGACCCGCCGTGCGGCGCCGGCCTGCACGACCACGAGGCTCAAGGCGTGCCCCAGGCCGTCGTGCAGCTCGCGGGCGAGCCTCGTCCGCTCGGCCAGCTGGTCGGCACGGGTCAGCGCGTGGCGGTAGCGCTCGTGCGGCGACGGCCCGAGCAGCGCTGGCGCCAGCTTGGTCATCCCCGCGGCAAGGCCGGTCCAAAGGGCCACGACAGCAACGAGACCCAGGATCCCTGCGACCGGCATCCAGAGGTCGGACGGAGTCCCGGTCACCCTTGGCCCGACCTGGTCGAGGATCGGGCTGCCTTCGGCGAGGGTCAGCGGGGCCACCGCCACCATGAGCGCAAGAGGCACCCCGATGACCAGTGCCACCGCCACCACAAGGCCCGCCAGCAAGTGCAGCACGAACCACAGGGCCGACCGCCACCGCTGGTTCCACTCGCGGGCCGGGCCGGGCGGTCCGTCGGGGAATCGAACGCCGAGCAGCCCGCTCGCCGCCACCGCCTCGACCTCGCGGACGACGCCCAGCAGGCCCACGAGAACCGGTGACAGCAAACCGATCACCGCCCCGACGAGTACCAGCACCCAGACCGGGAGACCGGTATCGGCGGCCAGCGCAGCGACGAGCCCGGCCCCGATGGCGACGAAGGCGACCGACACAGCCGAGCCGGGCAGCAGGAAGACCAGCCGCTGCCACACCCTCGAGCCGGTCACGTTCCCATCCTGTCAGGGGCTTCGGCCTCGCAGATCCCTCTCATGGGGGAGGCGAACCCCTCGGTGGCGGGATGGCATCGGCCGATCGGCGCCCGAGGCTGGACGCGACCGATCAACGAGCCGACCCAGCCCGATCGGGCTGACCAGGAGGACACCGTGACAACTCACGAGCAGACGAGACGATCCGACCCACCGGGCGGCGGAACGTCCTTGCGTACCAAGGCGACACACAACCGCAAGGGTGCAGTTGGCAGCCTGCTCGAACCGTTCGCAGCAGTGGCCTCCGTCGGCGTCGCGGCGGTCGGTGCGCTCTGGCGGCAGGCGCCTTCGACGTACCCGTTCGGTCCGAGCGACCTGGGGGCATCGATGTCGCTGCTCGGCGGTACCGGCGCGTCCACGGCCGGCACGATCGCGATCGTGATCGGTCTGCTGGGGCTGTTGACCGTCGGAATGGCGCGCCTCGGCGGCACGTCGCGCGCCGTGCGCCACGCAGTCATCGCCGGTGCCGCCCTTCAGGTACTGGTGCTCGGGTACGTCGTACCCGACATCCGCGTCCTGGTGGAGCTCGGCTACCTGACCGCGCTGGTCGGTCCGCTCACCGTGCTGGTGGTGCTCCTCGCCGGGGCCGTGCGAAACCGTTCCAGCCGCTGGGTTGCCGTGGCTGTCGTGGCCGGCATCGTCGGCATCGCTTCGTACACAGGCATTTTCGCTCCCGACACGTTCGCCGATCTCGGACGGGGACTCGCCGAGGGGTTCACGAAGCAGGGCACCGGGCCGCTCTACCTGCTCGGCTCCCTCGCCAGCGGTGCACTGTGGCTCGCCGTCGCCGTCCGTCGCTACCGGCAGGGTCGGGTGGACGAGACCGAGCGGAGCGGGGCAGCCGAGCTGCTGGTGCGCTGGCGTCGGCCGATCACCATCGCCGCCGCCCTCTGCCCGATGCCGTACGCGCTGCTGCGGATGACGTGGCTGACGCCGTGGCCGATCGGCTTCGACGCGGCCACGCTGGAGGCACAGCCTGAGATGAGGCTGTTCGGCCTGCTGCTGGGCTTCGCCGCGCTGGGCGGCAGCGTGCTCACCATCGGTCTCATCAGCAGGTGGGGCGTGGTGTTCCCCGCCTGGCTGCCCGTGCTGCGTGGCCGTCCCGTGCCGGTGATGGCAGCGGTGGTGCCAGGCCTCGCCGTTGCAGCGGCCATCACGGTCGCGGGCCACTCGGTCGTCCAGCAGGCGTTCACCGAGGGCTGGGACGTCGAGGGCTTCACGATGGTGGGCCTGCTGCTGTTCCCGTTCCCCGTGTGGGGGCCGCTGCTCGGTGCCGCGACGCTGGCGTACTGGCAGCGCCGACGTGACGCCGTGGCGCAGCTCGGGGACTAGAACCATCGAAGGCCTCCGCCTCCGTCTCAGGTACCGCGATCCGGCACCTGGGGCGGAGGCGGAGGAGCGTCCGGGTTCCTAGCGTTTGACCATGACGATCCTGCTCTCGGATGCACGGGTCCACGCCGTCAGGGTGTTGGAGTGCGGCGAGCCGCTAGAGGTCCTGGCGATGGCGCCGCACACGCGAGTGCGGAGCGGCCTGGCCCGGCGCCTGGAGCACGCGCAGTCATCGCTGCCGGAGGGCCTGTTCCTCGGCGTCGCCGAGGGCCACCGCCGCGCGTCCGCTCAGCAGGCGATCATCGACGACTACACCGCGAACCTGCGCGCCCGGCACCCGCGTCTGCCGTCCGGTGAGATCGGCCGGCTCTCTAGCCGCTTCGTGTCCCCGCTCGCAGTGGCGCCGCACGTGGCCGGCGCCGCGGTCGACCTGACCCTGGTCGACGCAGCCGGCCGGGCGCTCGACCTGGGCACCCCCATCGACGCCACGCCCGAGCAGAGCCACGGTTCCTGCTTCTTCGCCGCACCGGGGATCTCTGCGGAGGCGGCCGCGAACCGCGCGCTGCTGGCCGACGTGCTGGGTTCGGCCGGCCTGGTCAACTACCCGACCGAGTGGTGGCACTGGAGCTTCGGAGACCGCTACTGGGCCCTGATGACCGGCGCGGCACATGCGCCGTACGGCCCGGTCCTCGACGAGGTCGCGGCGTGAGGACGAGTGGCATCGCATCCCTGGTCGCCGACCTGGGAGCGGTGGCTGCCAACCTCCGCACGATCGCTGCTCACACCGACGGGCAGCTGATGGCCGTCGTCAAGGCCGACGGCTTCGGGATCGGCCAGGTCGATGCCGCCCGTGCGGCGCTCACCCACGGCGCGACCTGGCTCGGCGTGACCAGCCTCGACGAGGCGGCCACGCTCCGCGACGCCGGGCTCGCCGCGCCCGTGCTGAGCTGGCTCAACGGGGTGGACGCGGACTTCGGCTGGGCCGTTCGCCACGCCGTCGACCTCGCGATCCCCAGTCGCGAGCACCTGGCGGCCGTGGTCCGTGCCGTCCGCCCTGTCGGCGGCCGGAAGGCGCGGGTCCATCTGTCTGTCGACTGCGGCCTGGCCCGCGACGGCGCCCCGACCGAGGTGTGGCCCGGCCTGTGCCGAGCTGCGCGGGGGGCCGAGCTCACCGGTCTCGTGGAGGTCGTCGGCGTGATGGGCCACCTGGCAGTTGCCGAACGTCCGGACGACCCCGAGAACTCCCACGAGAGAGACCGATTCAGCGCTGCGATCGACATCGCACGGTCGACTGGACTGCGCCCCGCGCATCGCCACCTGGCGGCCACGGCAGCCACCCTGCATGACCCGGCCAGCCACCACACGATGTCGCGGATCGGCGCCGGGTTGGTCGGCATCGACCCGTCCGGCCGCTTCACCCTGCACGGCGCTCTCACGCTGGAGTCCACGCTGGTGTCGGTTCGCGACGTCAACCCCGGGACCCCGGTCGGCTACGGCCACACCTGGCGGACGCCGCGAGCGACCCGGCTCGGCCTGATCCCGCTCGGCTACGCCGACGGCCTGCCGCGGTCAGCGTCGCCAGGCGCCGAAGTGCTCGTCGCCGGAACGCGCTGCCCGGTGGTCGGCAGGATCTCCATGGACCAGGCGGTGGTCGACCTCGGCGACACCGGCGCCCGCCCCGGCGACCCCGTCGTCGTCTTCGGCCCCGGACGCCACGGGGAACCGACCGTCGCCGAGTGGGCGGGCTGGGCCGGCACCATTCCGCACGAGATCGTCACCGGCATCGGCCTCCGTGTGCGCCGCAAGGTCGTCCCCGAACCAGTCCACGAACCAGTCCACGAACCAGTCCACGAACCGGTCCCCGAACCGGTCCCCGAACCAGTCCCCGAACCAGTGAGGCAGGCGTCATGACCCGTCGGAGAGTGGCCGTCATCGGTGGCGGAGCGAGCTGCGAGCACGACGTCTCGCTCGCCTCGGCCGCGTCGGTCGCGGACGCGCTCGACCCGGCGGCGTACCAGGTGGTGCGCCTCACCATCGACCGCCACGGTGGATGGCGGGCGGGCGAGCGGACACTCGGCCTCGCCGCGGCGGTGCGGTTGCTCCAGGGCTGCGACGTCGTCGTCCCTGTCGTGCACGGACCCCACGGTGAGGACGGCACCCTGGCCGCCCTGTGCGACCTGGCGGGTGTCCCCTACGTCGGGTCCGGAGTGCACGCCGGGGCACTGGCCATGGACAAGTGGGTGACCAAGCTCGTCGCGGCGGACCTGGGCATCGCGGTCGCCCCCGGGCGCCTGGCCACCGCCTCGACCAAGGACGGTCTGACCTGGGACCGGCCAGTGGTGGTCAAGCCGGTCGGCGCCGGGTCGAGCCTGGGCGTGAGCCTGGTGCGGGACCCGAGCGGGTTCGAGGCGGCCCTGGACATGGCACTCGCCTACGACGACCGCATCCTGGTCGAGGACCTGGTCGACGGTCGGGAGATCGACGTGGCGGTGCTCAGGCGGTCGGACGGTGACCTGGTCGCGAGCCCGCCCCTGGAGATCGTCGCCGACGGCATCTTCGACTACGGGGCCAAGTACGGCGGCGAGGCAGACTTCCGGGTGCCCGCCGACCTGACTGTCGCCGCGCACAAGCAACTGTGCGACGCCGCGCTGGCGGTCTTCGAAGGCCTGGGCTGCGCAGGCCTCGCGCGGGTCGACTTCTTCCTGACCGCCGACGGTCCGGTCCTCAACGAGGTCAACACGATGCCGGGGATGACCGCGCACTCCCAGGCCCCACGGATGTTCGCTGCGGCCGGCATGCCCTACCCCGCCTTGCTCGACGAGCTCGTGCGCGGCGCAGACTAACGCCGTGGTCCCTCCCATGACGCGCCCCGCGCCACGTCCTGAGGCATGGGGCCAGCACGCCCCCGACCTGTTGATCGGGGTGGTCTTCGCGGCGCTGGGATTCGCCGAAGCCTGGAGCAACGCCGAGGCATACGGCTTCGTCGACACCCTCGCAGGCGTGTTCTCGCGTGGTGTCGTTCTCGCGCTCGTCTTCGCGGTGGCCGGCGGCCTGTACCGCAAGGCGCCCGGACTCGCACTGCTGATGGTGTGGCTCGGTGGGGCGTTCCAGGTCGTGACCAGCACCAACCTGATGCTGGTGCAGTCGTCCGTGGTCCTGGTCGCCTATGGCACCGCACGGTTCGGCTCCACGGCCGTTCTGTGGGCCAGCGGCCTGTCCATCCCCCTCGGCGGGGTGATCACGCTGGCCGTGATCGGGGTGATCGCGTCGGGGGGCTCGGCGGGCATCTTCCGGGGACGGCTTGGCGACCTCATCGTCACCATGGTCGGCTCGCTGACCCGCGTCGGGGCGGTTCTGTCCCTTGCCTTCCTCGCCTTCTGCCTGCTGGCGCTGCCCTGGCTGTCGGGGCTGGCGCTGCGCCTTCGCTCCCAGTCCGAGGCGTCACGCGCCGCCCGTGTCGATGCCGAGGAGGCCCGCAGCCGGGCCGTCGAGCTCGCCGCCGTTCGGGAAGAGCAGGCACAGCTCGCTCGTGACGTGCACGACGTCGTCGGCCACTCGCTCGCGGTCATCCTGGCCCAGGCCGAGTCGGCGCAGTTCCTTCGCGACGACCGTCCCGAGGACCTCAAGCACACCCTGGCCACCATCGCGCACTCTGCCCGCACGTCCCTCGGCGACGTGCGCAACGTGCTCGTGTCCGGTACCGCAGCGGCGCCGCCGAGCGCGGGGGGCGACCTCGACTCCCTCGTCGAGGGTGTCCGTGCCAGCGGCCACATCGTCACGTCGTCCGTGGCCGGCGTCCCCCGACCGCTGCCACCTGAGCTGCAGCTCGTCGCCTACCGGGTGCTGCAGGAGATGCTGACCAACGCCATCAAGCACGGACGACGCGACCGCCCCATCCAGGTCGAGCGACACTGGGAGGACCACCTACGCATCGAGGTCCGCAACGCCGTGGCGAGCGCGGCCGACCGTACGGACGGCAAGCTCCACCAGCTGCCGACCCCCACCGGGCTTGGTCTGGACGGGATGCGTCGCCGCCTGGAGTCGGTCGGTGGACGGCTGGACGTGAGCCATCAGGTATCCCTTGAAGGAGAACCGATCTGGACCGCCACCGGGTGGGTACCGATCCGCGCCCACGAGGTGGAGCTGCCATGACGGATCCGATGCGCCGCCCGATCCGGGTCCTCCTGGTCGACGACCAGGAGCTGTTCCGCGCCGGTGTCTCGGTGATCCTGGATGCGCAACCCGACATGGAGGTGGTGGGATCGGCCCCAGACGGCGCCGCGGGTGTGCGGCTGGCCGGCGAGCTGGAGCCCGATGTGGTCCTGATGGACATCCGGATGGCCGAGATGGACGGTGTCGAGGCCACCCGCCAGCTGTTCACCCCCGCCCGAGCGGCATCGCGGCGCGCCCCGCTGCGGGTCATCGTGCTGACCACGTTCAACCTCGACGACCGAGCCGCCACCGCGATCCGCGAGGGCGCGAGCGGTTTCCTGCTGAAGGACTGCACGCCCGCGATGCTCACCGACGCGATCCGCACCGTGTACACCGGCAACGCGGTGCTGGCGCCTGCCGACCTGTCCACGCTGCTCGAGGGTCGGTTCCGCAGCCGGCGCCCGACTCCGGCCGACTTCCAGACCTTGACCGAGAAGGAGCGCGAGGTCTTCTCCGCGGTGGCAAAGGGGTTGTCCAACACCGAGATAGCGGGCCAGTTCTTCGCCGGCGAGTCGACGGTCAAGACCCATGTCGGGGCGATCCTGCGCAAGCTGAACCTGCGCGACCGCGTGCAGATCGTGGTGTTCGCCCACGAGCACCACCTGGTCTAGACGGTATGGAGTGACCGCTCGGTGGTGAGTGGTTGCGGGCCGGGGCCTCGCTCACACATGTTCGTGGGTTACCGAGCAGGGGCCGCCTGCTCGGCCTATCCAACAGGTGTGGGAGGCCCCGGTGTTCACCGAGCGTACGAGCGTGGGGCTCGACGTGCACGCACGATCCGTCGCGGCGGCGGCGATCGACGGCGTCACGGGAGAGCTGTTCCAAGCGAGATTGACCGCGTCCTACGACCAGGTCCAGGCCTGGGTCCGAACCCTGCCCGGGCCGGTGGCGGTGACCTATGAGGCCGGCCCGACCGGGTTCGGACTGTCGCGGGCGTTGACCGCCTCGGGGATCAGGTGCGTGGTCGCCGCGCCGTCGAAGTTGCAGCGCCCCGCCGGTGATCGGGTCAAGACCGACGCCAAGGACGCGGTCCATCTGGCCCGGCTGCTGCGGCTGGACGAGGTGACGGCGGTGGCGGTGCCGACCGTGGACCAGGAAGCTGCTCGTGACCTGGTCCGCGCGCGCGAGGACTGCCGCGGTGACTTGATGCGGGCCCGGCACCGGCTCTCCAAGCTGCTGCTTCGGCAGGGCATCGTCTACTGCGGTGGTCAGGCCTGGACTCGTGACCACGACAGCTGGTTGCGCCGGCAGCGGTTCGACTCGCCCGCGACGCAGACGACGTTCGAGTCCGACTACGAGGCTGTCCTGATGGTGAAGGCGCGCCGGGACCGCCTCGACGCGGCGATCACCACGATGGCGGCCGAGTCCGAGTTCAGCCCGGTGCTGCACCGGCTCGGGTGCCTGCGCGGGGTGGGCACCTTGACCGGGTTCGCCCTGGCGGTCGAGATCGGCGACTGGGAACGGTTCACCGGCAACACCATCGGCTCGTTCGTCGGGCTCGTCCCGTCCGAGCACTCCTCGGGCGCCTCGCGCTCACAGGGATCGATCACCAAGACCGGCAACACCCACGTGCGTCGGCTCCTGGTCGAGGCCGCCTGGCACCACCGTGCTCGCTACGTCGCCGGCAAGACCATGCGGGACCGATGGGAGCTGGCTGACCCAGCGGCCCGTGCCCGCGGCGATGCCGGCAACCGGCGGCTGCACGCCCGCTGGGTCAGGTTCATCGAGCGCCGCAAAAGGCCCGTGATCGCCAACGTCGCCGTCGCCCGCGAACTGGCCGGCTGGTGCTGGTCCCTGGCGGTCCTGCAGGAGTAACACCCCACCGAGCCGGCTTCGTCGACCACGCCGAGGGGCAGCAGCGCGTGGAGCGACCCGCGATTCGGCTATGAGCAGCCAATGCCACTGCGGCACAGCGACGCTCGACTCTAGACACGCGGACCCGCTCCTGCCGAACAGCACCGTCCTGCGGTACCCAACCCGCGAATATCAGTCTGACCGCGCGTCGCCAACGACACGCTCACCCCAGACGCCAGGCCGACGAAGCCACGAGGCGCCCGCCCCGAGCAATCGGGACGGGCGCCTCACCCTGCCACTTGACAGGCGGTCACTCCATATCAGCCGACCACCTCGGCCGCCTCGAGCCAGGCCTCCTCGACCTTCTCTCGCTCGGCCGTCACCGACCGCAGCTCCGCGTCCAGCTCGATGACCGCGGTGTGGTCGGCAGCGACGGCCGCCATGCGGTCGTGTAGCTCAGACTCCTTGCGGTGCAGGCGTTCCAGCGTCCGCTCAAGCCGCGTCAGCTCCTTGCGAGCGGCCCGCAGCTCGGCGGCGTCTCGGCGGGTCTCGTGATCGCTCGCCGGCGCGTCCGCCGCTCGTCCGGTGCCCGGTGCGACAGCCCCCGCCGTCGACCTCCGCAGCGCCAGGTACTGCTCGACGCCGCCGGGCAGGTCGCGGATCGCGCCGTCGCCAAGCATCGCCACCTGCCGGTCGCAGACGCGCTCCAGCAGGTACCGGTCGTGCGAGACGACCACCAACGTTCCGGCGAACCCGTCGAGCAGGTCCTCCAGAGCCGCCAGCGTGTCGGTGTCGAGGTCGTTCGTCGGCTCGTCGAGCAGCAGCACGTTCGGCTCGTGCACGAGCAGGCGCACGAGCTGCAGCCGGCGGCGCTCACCGCCGGAGAGGTCTGCGACCGGCGTCCAGGCCCGCTCGGCCGTGAAGCCGAGCCGCTCGACCAGCTGGGTGGCGCTGACCTCCTTGCCGCCCACGACCACGCTGCTCCGCTCGCGCTGGACGGCCTCGAGCACCCGCATGTGGGCGACCTCCTCCAGCTCGCGGAGGTGCTGCGACAGCACGGCCAGCCGCACCGTCGAACCACGCTTGACCTTGCCTGCGTCCGGGGGCATCTCGCCGGCCATCAGGCGCAGCACAGTCGTCTTGCCGGAGCCGTTCACGCCGACGACCCCGATCCGATCGCCGGGTCCGGGACGCCAGGTCACGTGGTCGAGCAGCAGCCTTCGCGCGTCGCCCTCGCCGACCGCGTACGACACGTTCTCCAGGTCGATCACGTCCTTGCCGAGCCGCGCGCTTGCCATGCGGGCCAGCTCGACGCCGTCTCGCGGCGGCGGTTCGTCCGCGATCAAGGCGGCCGCCGCGTCGAGCCTGAACTTGGGCTTGGTCGTGCGGGCCGGTGGGCCACGGCGCAGCCACGCCAGCTCCTTGCGCAGCAGGTTGTCCCTGCGCTCGGCGGTGACGGAGGCGACGCGCGACCGCTCGGCCCGAGCGAGAACGTATGCGGCGTAACCGCCTTCGTACGCGTCGACCACACCGTCATGCACCTCCCAGGTCTGGGTGCAGACGGCGTCGAGGAACCAGCGGTCGTGGGTGACGACCAGCAACGCCCCCCGTCCGGCCGGCCACCGGGTCGACAAGTGCTCCGCCAGCCACGCGACGCCCTCGACGTCGAGGTGGTTCGTGGGCTCGTCCAGCACCAGCAGGTCGTGGTCGCCCAGCAGCACGGCAGCCAGCGCGACGCGACGGCGCTGGCCGCCCGACAGCCCGTCGACCGGAGCCTCGAAACCGCCTGGCACGTCGAGCTCGATGTCGGAGAGCAGCCCCGACAGGACTGCGCGCACGGCCGGGTCGCCGGCCCAGGTGTGCGACGCGGCGGCCAGCCGATCAGGCCCGAGAACGGCTTCGCGGACGGTGCCCGAGTGCTGCAGGTCGGCCTGGTCGAGGTAGCCGACCCGCAGTCCGCCGGAGTGCGTGACGCGTCCGGTGTCGATCGGCATGCGTCGGGTCAGCGACCGCAGCAACGTCGACTTCCCGTCACCGTTGCGTCCGACCACCCCGACGCGTGCGCCGTCGTCGAGCCCGAGTGACACCGCGTCAAGGATCGTTCGTGCCGCGAGGGTGACCGACACGTTCTCGGCGTTCAGGAGGTGGGCCATGGCCCGACCATCGTCCCAGCCCTGACACTCAGGCCCGGACGACCCCCAGCGTGTGGCCGTCGAACCCGGGAAAGACGTCGCCGAGCGTCGCGGCTCCACAGCGCCGCGTGAGGATCTCGCCGAGGACTGCCCGGTAGTCGTTGCGGCCGGGCAGGTCGCCCTGCACCAGCTGGCTCTGCGCCAGGCCTGACCACGTGCCGTGGACGGTCTTGCCCACGATGCCGCCGCCGAGCAGCAGCATCAGGTTTCCGTGGCCGTGATCGGTTCCACCAGAGCCGTTCTCGTCGACGCGACGGCCGAACTCCGACAGGGTCACCACGTTGGTGGTGTCCAGTGAGGGACCGAGGTCGGCGGCGAAAGCGGCCAGGGCCCCGGAGAGCTCGGCCAGCTTGCCGTGCATCCAGCCGCTGCCCACTCGTCCGGCGTCGACGTGCATGTCCCAGTCGCCCCAGTCGATGGTGGCGACCTGGAGCCCGACGCCGGCCTTGACCAGCCGGGCGACGTCGCGGAGTGACTGCGACAGGTCGGTGAGCTTGCCGTCCGAGCCCGTCGGGTAGACGGCGCCGCCGGCCGGCGGCGTGAGGTCGGCCTGCACCGTCGCCAGGGTCGCCAGGGCGCCGAGGCAGGTCGTCACCGGCTGCGCCAGCAGGGGCGAGGTGCCTGCGTACATGGCCCGCAGTGCGTTGGTCCACTTCAGCTGGTCGGCGGGCGTACCCGAGCCCGAGAGCTTGGTGCCGTCGATGCGCCGCAGTGCCATCTCGGGTGTCGGGCCGGCAAGACCCGGCGAGACCCCGAACGACCCGACCTGGGTGGCCTGGAACGACGTGCCGGCGGGGCGTGCTGCGACGGTTCGGTCGAGCCAGCCGGACCGCAGGCCCGTTCCCGGTGCGGCGCGCTCCATCTCGGCCATCGCGTCGAAGTGCGAGCGGGTCGGAGCGGCCTGGCCGACGTCGTGCACGAACCCGAGATGCCCTGCGTCCCACCATGGTTTGAGCGGGAGCATCGCCGGGTGCATGCCGAACACCGACGTCAACGCGATGGCCTGGCCGACCGGAAGCCGAAGCGTCGGACGGACGGTCGCGTAACGGGGGTCGGCGACCGGCGCGACGGCCGCCATGCCGTCGAAGCCACCACGCAGCGACAGGACCACGAGCGTGTGACCGGTGTACCCGGCGTCGGCGAACGCGTAGCGGGTGAAGGCGTCTGGGCCGGCCACCGTCATGGTGGCGCCCAGCGCGGATGCGAGGACGCCGGCGCGCAGCACGCTGCGACGGCTGACCGCGTCGGCGCGGTGGTAGGCGTCCGGGCTGTCGGGGTCGGTGTCGCCCGGGTGGGCGCAGCCGCAGCCTGCGCCCGGGCCGGCCAGCGCACGGGTCATGTCGTCGTCGTCCTCGAGGCCAGTGGTGGCATCGAGAGTGGCGTCGAGAGCCGTGGCGTTGCTCATGGTGGGCCTCATCGGATGGCGTGGGTCGGGCTGTCGAGCAGGAGGGCGACGAGGTAGGGCAGGCGCCAGCCGACGGCAGCGGAGTCGGCTCTGAGCACCGTCGCCGGCGTGCCGTCGAGGAAGGCGCAGACAGCCGTCCGGACGTGCGCGGGGACGGCTTCGAACAGTACCCGCCGTCCGAGCACGTCGACGAGCTCACCAAGAGTCGCCGGCAGCGGGCTGGGCTTCACGACCGCGGGAGGGAGCGGGATGCTCGTCGGCCACCAGTGCGCGGCCAGGCTCATGTGCGCGTTCCAGCGTCCGAGCGACATCGACGGGCTCGCCCAGGCCGCAGCCACGTCCGGATAGCCGTTCGGTGGGTGCCAGCCGAGAGGCGAGTGTCCGACGTCGCCGGTCATCCAGTACAGGTTCAGCATCCCCTCGGTGCCCGACGCCGGCGCCGGGGTGCCGAGGGCGCGCAGCGTCGCGACCAGGTCCTCGAAGGGCCGGCGCAGCTTGTGCCCGGCGGACGAGCGGAACTCCGGGCTGGCGAACAGGGCGCGAAGCACCGCGGTGATGTCGGTGCCGCTGTGCCGGTACACGGCCGCCAGGTTCTGCACCAGGCGAAGAGGCGGGTTGTCGGAGACGAAGTGGGTCGCCAGCTTGCGGGCGATCTTGCGCGCGGTCTGCGGCTGGACGGCGAGCCACTCGAGGTAGCTGCGCGCCACGTCGACACCACCGGCGGCGGTCGAGTTGGGGTGCGACCAGCCCATCACCTGCAGGGGGCCCACGTGGTGCCACGCGCTCCGGTAGAGGAACTCCCCTGTGTCCCAGTTGCGGCTGAGCCCCGTCAGCACCAGGGCCGACTGCAGCATGTCGGCCTCGGTGTACCCGCCGTCGACCCCGAGGGTGTGCAGTTCGAGCAGCTCGCGTCCCAGGTTCTCGTTGGGGTCCCTGGCGTTCGACGTGTCGTTGCCGAGGTAGGCGAGCATCGCCGGGTGCAGCGTGCTGGCGACGAGCATGTCGCTGAACCGACCCATGGCGTGCGGACGGATCACCGTCCGGTCGAAGTCGTGCCGGTTGTCCCAGACCTCCGACGAGGGGCACGTGACGTTCAGGTGGTTCGACCAGAAGTCGACCATCACCTCGTACAGCTGCCGCTCGCTCCAGACCGCCCGCGCGATGTGGCCCTGCACCACCGAGAACATCGGCGTCCACGTGCCGAACTCGCCGACGTAGTGCTGGCGCGTCGCGGTGATGCTTCGTCCAAGGTCAGGGAGGCGAGCCACGAGCCCGTCGCAGATGGTGTCGGGGATCGAAGCCGGTGCCAGCTGCCGGTCGAGCCACGCCTGCGCGCCGAGCCGGCCCACCTCGGCCACGAGTGCGGCCGACGGGCCGTAGGTGGCGCGCTTGAGCAGGTGTTGGACGGAGAGGCCGGGCACGACCGGCGGCGGCATGGGTCGAGGGCCCGAGGTGGTCGTGGAGGACTGTGCGACCGGCGAGGACGCGTTCGTGGACATCGTCGCCGTCGTGGCGCTCGAGGGCGCCATCGTGGCTGCGGCCTGCGGCATGGACGCTGCGACAGCCGGTGCTGGCGCGGACGGTGCAGCCAGTGCCGCGGCTGCCTTCGCAGCGGTCAGGCCGGAGTTGCCCGTCGTGGCGGTGCCGAGCGCACTGGCGTCGGCCAGCGCGCGACCTCCCACGGCCAGCCCGGCGAGAGCCGCCAGGCCACCACCGAGCACGGCACGGCGTCCACGGACACCTCTCGCCGCGTCGTCGGGTACGAGACCGTCGCCGTCAGGGCATGGCATGCCTGGTACGTCGGAAGATCGTCCGCCCTACTGAACCGTTCGCTGCAACGTTGGTGCGGGGGACCCTCAGGCTCACGCTCTGTGGACGACGGGCTCGACCAGCCGGGCACCGGAGACCGGACCCGTGACCCGGGCGACCCGGTCACACACCCCGGCGGCCGTCAGAGCGACCGACAGGTCGAGTGCCGCCTCGGAGTCGGCCACCAGGAAGGCCACCGTCGGCCCCGACCCGGACACGAGCGAGCCGAGCGCGCCCTCGCCTGAACCGACCTCGAGCACCCGCTCCAGGTTGGGCAGCAGGTGGAGTGCCGCAGGCTGCAGGTCGTTGGTCATCTGCGTGCCCAGCGCGACAGCGTCGCCGGAGCGCAGCGCCTGCATCATCGCCGGGGTGACGGCTGGCTCGGGCACCGGTCGACCCAGGCGCAGCCGGTCGCACTCCGCGTAGACGGACGGGGTCGACAGCTCGTCGCCCGACAAGGCCAGTACCCAGTGGTACTCGCCACGCGCCAGCGCAGGGGTCAGCTGGTCACCACGACCGGTGCCGAGGGCAGTGCCCCCCAGCAGACCGAACGGCACGTCCGAGCCCAGCTCGGTAGCCAGCTCGCGCAGCTCGTCGCGGGCTAAACCGGTGCGCCACAACGCATCACAGGCCAGCAAGGCTCCAGCAGCGTCCGCCGACCCGCCCGCCATCCCGCCGGCGACCGGGATCCGCTTGACGATGCGGAGTTGCACCCCGGTCTCGGTTCCGGTGCTGTCGGCCAGCAGCCGCGCCGCGCGAACCGCGAGATTCGTGTCGTCCGTGGGCACCTGGGCCGCGCCGACGCCCGTCACCTCGACCACGACCTCGTCGGCGGGCGACGCGACCAGGTCGTCGAACAGCGAGACCGCCTGGAACACGGTGGCAATGTCATGGAACCCGTCGTCGCCGGCGGGGCCGACGTGCAGCGAGAGGTTGATCTTCGCGGGCACCCGGACGTACACGGCGTCGTTGTCGGCTGTCACCGCGCACCTTCCACGACCCCGACCCTAGGGGACGCCCGCCTCCGAGCGCGCGTCAGCAATCCGCGCGAAGTCGGACACGTCCAAGCGCTCGCCGCGGAGCGTCGGGTCCACCCCGGCCGCACGCAGGACGGCCTCTGCGCGCACCGGCGAGCCGGCCCATGGAGCCAGCGCCGCACGCAATGTCTTGCGACGCTGGGCGAACGCGGCGTCGACGACAGCGAAGACCTCGCCTCGCGTCGACCGGCACCTCGGTGGGTCGCGGCGCACAAGCCGGACGAGAGCCGAGTCGACGTTCGGCACCGGCCAGAACACCGAGCGTCCGATCGAACCCGCTCGGGTGGCGTCTGCGTACCAGGCGGCCTTGACCGACGGCACACCGTAGGTGCGGCTTCCCGGTGGTGCCACCAGCCGGTCGGCGACCTCGGCCTGGACCATCACCAGCACCGATCGCAGGCTCGCGAACCGCTCCAGGAAGCTGAGCAGCACCGGCACGGCGACGTTGTAGGGAAGGTTGGCCACCAGCGCGGTCGGGGGCGGGCCAGGCAGCTCATGCACGACGAGGGCATCCGCCTCCACGACGGTGAGGGCGGCGGCCCGGTCGGGCCTTCGGGTGGCCACGGTGTCGGCCAGGGCCCCCGCCAGGACCGGGTCGAGCTCGACGGCGACCACGGACGCGGCCACGTCCAGCAGCCCGAGGGTCAGCGAGCCGAGTCCGGGGCCGACCTCGACCACGACGTCGTCCGGCCCGAGCTCTGCCCGACGAACGATGCGGCGCACCGTGTTCGGGTCCACCACGAAGTTCTGGCCACGGGTCTTCGTGGGCCGCACGCCGAAACGGCCTGCCAGGTCCCGCACGTCGGCGGGGCCCAGCAGGCCGTCAGGTGAAGTGGTTCCGCTCAGCGCAGACCGAGCTCGGCCGAGCAGTGCGGCCACTGGCCCCAGCCCGAGCGCTCCTGCAGGATCGTCGCGATCCTGATCTGCTCCTCGCGGCTGTTCTCGTGCGGGTAGCCGGAGCCACCGGTCGACCGCCAGGTCTGCAGCGAGAACTGCAGCCCGCCGTAGTAGCCGTTGCCGGTGTTGATCGACCAGTTGCCACCGGACTCGCACTCTGCCAGCCGGTCCCAGACGCTGCCCGAGGGCACGGTCGGGGCGGACGGCGCCTTCTTGGTGCCGACGGCGACGACCTGCGTGACGGGCTTGGTCAGGACACGGGAGGAGAGGACCTTCGTGCCGGCCACCTTCCCGTCGACGAAGGTGCGGCGCACGACCTGCTCGGCCTTGCCCGCCTTGCCGGCCTCGAGGACCTTGGTCTCACCGGCAGCCAGTGCGGAGTCGCTGCGCTTCTCCACGGGCGGCGCGACGTCGACGGTCTCGGTGACGCGGTCGACGCGAATGCGGGTGACAGCGACCGTGAGGCCTTCGGTCAGCTCGGTCTCGACGGGCGTGGAGACCGTGTCGAGGTCGCCCAGGTCGACGCCCCGCTCGTCGAGCAGGTCACCGACGGTGGCGCCGGTCGACGTGACAGCCTCCGGCTTGCCGGAGACGGTCAGCGTGACGTCCTTGGGCGTGCGCAGGTCGAGCTCGAGACCCTCACGGCCGAGAGGCGCCGAGCGGGAGGCCGACAGCCAGGCACCGTCGGCGCGGACGCCGATGTCGGCGAGCGCGTCGTCGACGGTGAGGGCGGTGGTCCAGTAGGTCTCTGTCTCGCCGTCGATCGTGAGGGTGAGCTCACGCGCGTGCTGCACGACCACCTCGCTGCCGTCCTCCACCTCGGAGTCGGGTGACGGCGCGACCAGGTCGCGCGGGGAGATGGTGATGTCGGCGGCGGCGAGGACGTCCTCGACCGAGTCACCGAACGTGCGTACCTCGGTGGTCTTGCCGTCGACGGTGAGCTGGACGGACGTGTCGTTCGCGGCGTACGCGGCGGTTCCGCCGACGAGGACCGCGAGGATGCCCACCTGAGCCGCGAGGCGCAGCGGACGGCCGATGATGCGGGTGATGAACGAGTGCACAGGGTTCCTGACGTAGAACTTCCCGGGCATCGGATCCTCGGACGCGACAGAGCACGTGCGACGGCCCCGTTACCGTCGCACGCTCGGAGCGGCACTCCGCAGCCATCCCGTCGTCGGGGGCTGTGAGGTCATTCGTGCACGCCTGTGTCGCCGTCCGAAGTCTTCCCCGACCCCGGCCAACCGGTCGACCGTAACCGATTCGAGACCTTGTGTCATGCCGAAGGTCCGATGTGTCCGAGTTGTACAGGGGTCGCTCGTGCCTCACCAGGGCCCGTAGAGCACGTCGCTGGTGCCCGAGATCACACCGCAGACCTCCTCGACCGGACGGTCGAGCACCGAGGCCATCGCCCGCACGGTGAGGGGCACCAGGTACCCGGCATTCGGCCGGCCCCGGTACGGCATGGGGGTGAGGTAGGGCGCGTCGGTCTCGACCAGAACCTGCTCGAGCGGCACCTCGCGCAGGGCGTCCCGCGAGTCCTGGGCGTTCTTGAAGGTGAGCACGCCGGCGAACGACAGGTACCAGCCCCGGGAGGCGCAGAAGCGGGCCATCTCGGCGTCACCGGAGAAGCAGTGGAAGACGGTGCGCTCGGGAGCGCCGGCCTCCGCGAGGACGCGCAGCACGTCGGCGTGGGCGTCGCGGTCGTGGATCTGCAGTGGCAGGTCGAGTCGCTTGGCCATCTCGATGTGCGCGCGGAACGACTCCTCCTGCGCCTTGGCCGCAGCGGGGTCGCCGTGGTCGGTGCGGAACCGGTCCATGCCCGTCTCGCCGACGACGCGCACGCGCGGGTGGTTCGCCAGGGCCTCGATCTCGGCGAGCGCCTCGTCGAGGTGTCCGGACGCCGCCAGCCGGGGCGCCTCGTTGGGGTGCAGCGCGACGCCCCCCACCAGCTGGGGGAATCGGTCGACCGCCCCGACCGTCCAGCGAGACGACTCCAGGTCGTGGCTGATCTGCACCGAGCGCGGCACACCCGCCCGCTCGGCTGCGAGCAGCAGAGCGGAGACGGTGGCGTCGTCGGCCTCGTGGTCGAGGTGGGTGTGGTTGTCGACGACGCCCTCGGCGCCGTCCGGCCCGACAATCGGCAGGGGCTCGGGCATCGGGGGGCGCACGTGCGAGTCCGCCCGGGTCATGCGCTCGGCCACGGGCTCAGGCCCCCGCGGCCGGCTCGCCCGGGTCGTCCTCGCCACGCATCCGCCGCAGCTCCTCGTCGACGATGCTCAGGTCCAGCTTGGTGAAGATGGGGGACGGCGGGGGCACCTGGGTGCCGGCGACCACCGGAACCGGTGCCCAAGCCGGTCCGCCGATGTAGTCACCCGTCAGGATCGGGTAGCCGGGCCCTCCGTCGAGATCCTCCACCTCGTCGATGCGGGGCATCGGAGCCATCACGCCCGTCCGGCCGAACGCCTCGTGCACGCGCTGGGCGCTGTGCGGCAGGAACGGGGACAGGATCGTGTTGCAGTCCGAAATACCCTGTGCGGCAATGTGAAGCACGGTCGCCATCCGGCCCGGGTCGGTCTTCTTGAGCGCCCACGGAGCCGTGTCGGAGAGGTACTTGTTGACCTCGGCCACGACGCGCATGGCCTCGCCGATGGCCTGCTTCTGCCGGTGCCGCCCGATCAGGCCGCCGACGGTGTCGAACCCGGCGGCGGTGGCCGCGAGCAGGGCGCGGTCGACGTCGGTGAGATCGCCCTGCTCGGGGACGGCGCCGAGGTTCTTGTGGATCAGGCTCGCCGTCCGGTTCACGAGATTGCCCCAGCCGGCGACGAGCTCGTCGTTCGTGCGGCGGACGAACTCCGCCCAGGTGAAGTCGGTGTCCTGATTCTCGGGACCGGCGGCGCAGATGAAGTAGCGGAGCGCATCGGGCTGGTAGCGAGACAGCAGGTCGCGCACGTACAGCACGACTCCGCGCGACGACGAGAACTGGGCGCCCTCCATCGTCAGGAACTCCGACGACACGACCTCCGTTGGCAGGTTCAGCGTGCCGTACTCCCCCGGTTCGCCGCCGCGAGTTCCCTTGCCGTTGTAGGCAAGTAGCTCGGCTGGCCAGATCTGGGAGTGGAACGTGATGTTGTCCTTGCCCATGAAGTAGTACGACAGCGCCTCGGGGTCGTTCCACCACTTGCGCCACGCGTCGGGGTCGCCGCTCCGCCGGGCCCACTCGATCGATGCCGACAGGTATCCGATGACGGCGTCGAACCAGACGTACAGGCGCTTCGTGGGCTGGTCCTCCCAGCCCTCCAGCGGAACGGGGATGCCCCAGTCGATGTCACGGGTCATGGCCCGCGGACGGATCTCCTCCAGGATGTTGAGGCTGAACTTGATCACGTTCGGGCGCCAGAGCCCCTCGGTTGCCTTGCGGTCGAGCCACTCCTTCAGGGCGTCGACGAGGGCCGGCAGGTCGAGGAAGAAGTGCTGGGAGTCGACGAAAACCGGTGTCTCGCCGTTGATCCGGCTGCGTGGCTCGATCAGGTCGATCGGGTCGAGCTGGTTGCCGCAGTTGTCGCACTGGTCACCGCGGGCATGCGAGTAGTCGCAGATCGGGCACGTGCCCTCGATGAAGCGGTCTGGCAGCGTGCGGCCGTTGGACGGCGAAATCGCGCCCTTAGTGGTCTGCTCGACCATGTACCCGTTGCGGTGCACGGTGCGGAACATCTCCTGCACCACCGCGTAGTGGTTGCGCGCGGTGGTGCGGGTGAAGAGGTCGTACGAGAGCCCGAGCGCCGCGAGGTCCTCGACGATGACCCGGTTGTACCGGTCGGCCAGCTCGCGCGCCGAGACGCCCTCGTGCTCGGCCTGCACGAGGATCGGCGTGCCGTGCTCGTCGGTGCCCGAGACCATCAGCACGTCGTGTCCGGCCAACCGCATGTACCGGCTGAAGACGTCGGACGGTACGCCGAACCCGGCGACGTGGCCGATGTGGCGCGGGCCGTTGGCATACGGCCAGGCGACGGCAGACAGGACGTGGGTCATGGGGGGCAGCCTAGTGAGAGCCGTCCACCCACCTTTCAGTTGCTCACCTCACCCACACCGCCCCCGTGGGCTACTCACTCCACCCACGATCGCCGCCGCGAAACGTGTGGGCTGCGTGAGCCCGTCACGGGGTCAACGAGGCGGGTCCACGCTGAAGAGGTCTCCCGGCTGGCAAGCCAGCGCATCACAGACCGCGGTCAGAGTCGAGAACCGCACGGCCCGAGCGCGATCGTTCTTCATCACCGACAGGTTCACAACCGTGACGCCGACGCGGTCCGCGAGCTCGATGAGCGTCATTCCACGTTCGGCCAGCAAGCGGTCGAGGTGGCACACGACGCGGTGCTGGTCGTCCGGACCGCCAGCGGGCGTCACACCAGACCCTCGACGTCGTCGGCAATCTGCTCGCCGCGACGGAAGGCCTCGGCGACAACGAGAAGGGCGGCCACCAGGGCGAACGGGAGAAGGGGGAAGTTGACGCTCTGCTCGAAGACCCCCTCCAGGCTCGCACCGGTGCGCCCGAGCACCATCGCCGTGGCGGCCGCCGGCAGCAGCGGTACGAGGGCGCCGTTCGCGCCGACGAGGACGGCGACCACCGCGATGCGCCGCGCGTTGCCGTGCGCGAAGGGTTCGCCGGCTGCGATCGACCGCAAGACGGGGAGCAGCAGCAGCGCGCCGGCGCCGACCGAGAGACCGATGACCGCCAGGTCACCACGCGCCAACAGCTGCTCGGTGACGGTCGAGTCCGACGCTCGGACAGTGACGTCGAAGTCGTCCTCCACCCACACCCCGTCCGGCAGCATGTCGACGGTCAGGACGGCGTCCTCACGCGTCCTGGTCGCGTCCGGCCCGAAGTGCCCGGCCCGAAAGGTGGCGAAGACCCTGACGTCGCCGGGCGCCTGCGTGGCGCCGCTGATCGCGAAGACGGGACCGGCCACGGCCGACACGATCCCGATGAGGCCGACCGCGAACATGATGAACCGGAAGCTGCCGTGGCCGACGTAGCTTCGGGTGCGCGCCGACATGTGAACCCCCATCGTTTTTCGATATGCCTGCCCACACTGTGGGCTATCGACAATCGATATGTCAAGGGAGGACGTGGCAGCACGGCCGCCCCCGTGCCTTGCTCACTCCACCCACCATTTTCGGCCCAGAACGTGTGGGCTGGGTGAGCCCGCCACAGGCGACGTGTGGGCAGGGTGAGCAAGTGTTGGGGGTCAGGCCAGGTCGGGGAGTCCCTTCCTGAGCTGGCGGGCCGCCTGCGCGATGCGCTGCTCGTTCTCGATCAGCGCGAACCGCACGAAGGCGTCGCCCTGGGCGCCGAACCCGACGCCGGGCGAGACGGCGACGTCGCACTCGGTGATGATCTTCTTCGCGAACTCGATGGAGCCCAGGTGGCGGTAGGCCTCCGGGATCGGCGCCCAGGCGAACATCGTGCCGCGGGGCTTGTTGATCGCCCAGCCGGCGCGGTTCAGTCCCTCCCACAGGGCGTCGCGCCGGCGCTCGTAGGTGGCGTTCACCTCGAGCGGGTAGTCGACCGCCTCGTCCAGCGTGACCGTGGCGGCGATCTGGATCGGCTGGAACGTCCCGTAGTCGAGGTAGCTCTTGAGCTTGGCGAGGGCACCGACGACCTCGCGGTTGCCGACCAGGAAGGCCACTCGCCAACCGGCCATCGAGAACGACTTCGTCATCGAGTAGAGCTCGACGGCGACCTCCTTGGCACCCTCGCACTGCAGGATCGAAGGGGGCATCCAGCCGTCGAAAGCCGTCTCGGCGTAGGCGAAGTCGTGCACGAGCACGACATCTCGCTCCCTGGCCCAGTCGACCAGCCGTTGCAGGTCGGCCAGCTCCACCGTCGACGTCGTGGGGTTGTGGGGGAACGACAGCACCACGACCCGGGGCTTCGGCCAGCCGAACTCCCACGCCTCCATCACGTTGTCGACGTAGTCCTCGTCACCGGTGCCGTCGGCCTTGGGGCCGATCGGCACCTGCCGCGCGTCGGCACCGGCGAAGTACGGACCCCAGATGTGGATCGGGTAGGACGGCGAGGGCACCAGCGCGGCGTCGCCCGACTGCAGCAGCACCCACATCAGGTGGCTGAAGCCCTCCTTTGCCCCGATGGTGCTGATCACCTCGGTGTCGGGGTCCAGCTCGACCCCGAACCGCCGCCGGTAGAGGCCGGCTACCGCCTGCCGCAGCTTGGGGATGCCTCGGGAGGACGAGTAGCGGTGGTTCCTCGTGTTGTGCGCAGCCTCGGAGAGCTTCTCGACTGCCAGTGCGGGAGAAGGGATGTCGGGGTTGCCGAAGCCGAGGTCGATGACGTCGCGGCCTGCGCGCCGTGCCTCGACCTTGAGGCCGTCGATGATCGTGAAGACGTACGGCGGCAGGCCGGGGATGCGGCGGAACTCCATCGCCGAAGGCTATCTGTGGGCGGGCCCGGTTCTCGTCTACCAGGTCCGCTGGAAGCGGAACCCCTCCTCGTCCTGAGCCTCGATGAAGGCCATGGCAGCGATGGAGCGATCCTCTGCATTGCGGTCGAGGAATGCCATCAGCGGCGAGTCGTCGAGCCGACCCGAGCGACGCAGCATCTCCTCGAGCCGCCGCAGCCGGCCGCGCACGGGGCCCGCAAGCGCGGCCACCGCCCTGAACTCCGCCTTTGGACGCGCGCCCAGGATCTCAGCAGCCCGATACAGCAGGCTCAGGACCGGCAGCGTGTCGCGGTAGTCGTCGACCAGAGCCAGTGCCAGCTGTGCCGCGGACAGCCCTTCGCGGAGCACCGTGAGGGATCCCGTGCGCACCGACAGCGAGGCCATCCGTTCCGCGAAGGCGGTCAAGACTCGCCCGTGGCCGTCGCCCAGAGCGCCCCTCACCTCATCGAAGGCCTCGGGACCGTCGATGAGACGCACGAAAGCCGCGATCTCCTCGTCGCGCCCGCACGGCAACCGCGCGTTCCCGTAGCCCGCGTTGTTGGCCGGATCCAGCGCCTCCAGATCGGCGGCATCCATGATCGTCACTCCCCCCGATCACTTGGCCCTAGCTACCTTCTGGCCATTCCACGTCCAGCCTGGTTGCCCGGCTCCGTGTCCATCGACGTCTCGGGGCAGCACGACAACCGTCTGCGCGCGGCGCTCTGCCGGAGCCATCACCCACCGGTCACGGCCGGTCTCCTTGGCCCGGTACATGGCCTCGTCGGCCACGGCGACCAGCTGCCACAGCCACTCCACGGCGTCGGCCTTCGGTGGCGGCTGCCCGATGGAGACGCCGATGGAACACGTCGTGAGGACGGGCGCGTCGGCACTCCGCATGGCCCCGTGCAGGCGCTCGGCCAGGTGGTACGCGTCCATCCGTCCGTGCACGGGAGCCAGGACCAGCATCTCCTCGCCACCGATTCGCGAGGCGATGTCTCCGTCCCGCAGCACCCGCCGCAGGGTCGAGGCCGCGGCGCGCAGCACCTCGTCGCCCGTCGCGTGCCCGTAGGTGTCGTTGACCGCCTTGAAGTGGTCGAGGTCGAGGAGGAACGCCGCGACCGACTGGCCGGAGCGGCGGGCGTCGGCGATCAGGCCCGGTGCCCGCTCGACGACGTGCCGGCGGTTCGGGAGGCCGGTCAAGTGGTCTGTGGTCGACTGGGCCCGGGTCTGCTCGAGCAGTCGCTGCGCGCGGTACCGCAGCACGAAGATCGCCAGCGCAGTGAGGTCGAGAACGACGGAGTGCACGGCCACCTGCACTGCCAGCGCGCCGAGGTTCGGGTAGGAGCCGGCCAGGGCCACCGCGATCGCGGGCACCACGATCACGCAGTGCAGGGCCAAGAGCCGGGGCCCGAGCAGGACACCCGCGGCCAGTGCGGAGAACAGCAGCATCACGGGTGTCGCGTAGAGCGACGCGTCGACGACGGTCATCGCAAGCACGATGTAGACGACGTCGCCCACCAGGACGAAGGGCCTCGCCATCCCGGCAGCCCAGTCGCCGCCCAGCAGCAGCGCGAGTCCGGCAGCCACCACCGCGAGCATGGTCACCGCGTAGACCAGCGACGGCAGGCCCGGCGTCAGGATGTCGTCGATGAACAGGTTGACCTGGCCGAGCAGGCCGCCGCAGATCGCCAGCAAGGCGACCAGCTGAGTCGCACGACCCGACAGCAGGCTGAAGGGGTCGGGACCCGATGTCACGAGCTGCCGCCTCCGGTCCCTGCCGATCAGCCTGCGGTGCCGGGGGTCGTCGGGAGCCGAGGGCGCTCGCGTCGACGCCATCGCCCGCCCCGCCCCCTCTCCTACCGCTGTGACACCACCGCCGCGTAGATCTCGCGAGCGGAAGCCCCACTCCTCGCAGCCACCTGCCGCGTGGCGTCTTTGAGCCGCACCCCGGTGGCCACCAGGTCGTCGACCTGGCGAACCAGCTCCTGCGGGTCAACCGGAGCCGGGTCGGCTCCTGCAACAACCAATGTCACCTCACCTCGAACGTTTGCGGTACCCACCCAAATGACTAAATCGTCTAGTCCTCCGCGTACCACCTGCTCATAGGTCTTAGTCATCTCACGGCACACAGCGGCCCGGCGAGAGGCCCCGAACGCCTCGACCATCGCCCCCAGCAGATCGCCCAACCGGTGCGGAGCCTCGAAGAAGACCATCGTGCGGCGCTCGTCGGCGAGGGCGGCCAAGGCTCTCACGCGCTCCCCTGCCCTACGGGGGACGAAGCCCTCGAAGCAGAACCGGTCGGTGGCCAGCCCCGACACGGCCAGGGCGGTGAGGACGGCGGACGGGCCAGGCACCGCTGTCACCAGCACTCCCGCCTCGACGGCGGCCGCCACGACGCGGTAGCCGGGGTCCGAGACCGACGGCATGCCGGCGTCGGTCACGACGAGCACGGTCGCGCCGGACGCAGCCATCGCCACGAGCTGCGGGGCCGACGTTGCCTCGTTGTGCTCGTGGTGGCTGAGCACCCGGCCCGAGATCGTGACGCCGAGTGCAGAGGCCAGCCGTCGTAGGCGGCGCGTGTCCTCGGCCGCCACCACGTCAGCAGTCGCGAGCAGGCCGGCGAGACGGGCGGGGGCGTCGGCGGGGTCGCCGATCGGTGTGCCGGCCAGCACGATCCGCCCCTCTGGCGCATCCACGCCGTCGCGGTCCGACGCACCGGTGGGGTCCACGAGCCGATCCTGCCAGGTGGGGCACCTACGATGCCCCGGTGACCTCGTCCGCTGCCGCGCCACCGGCCACAGCAGGGGCACGTCCAGCGGTGGGAGAGGGGCGCCCGGAGGGGACCGGCCCGTCACGGGTCGGCACCGGCGAGGGACGGCTGCGCCGGCACCTGCTCGGGCACCGTCCGTCCGACCAGCTCTGGGGTTGGATCGGGCCTCTGCTCGTGACGGCGGTCGCCGGCGCGATGAGGTTCTGGCACCTCGACCGGCCGCACCAGCTGGTGTTCGACGAGACGTACTACGTCAAGCAGGCATACACGTTGTGGCAGAACGGGTATGAGAACCAGTGGCCCAAGGAGTCCGACGCGCGATTCACCCTGGGTGAGTCCGACATCTTCCTCGAGGCGGGCGACCGGGCCGTGCACCCGCCGGTGGGCAAGTGGATGATCGCGGCCGGCGAGTGGCTGTTCGGCATCGACTCGTCGTGGGGCTGGCGGTTCTCGGCCGCTCTGGTGGGCACGCTGATGGTCCTGGTGCTGGCGCGCACCGCCCGGCGGCTGCTCGGCTCGACGCTCCTCGGGTGCACGGCGGGGCTGCTCCTCGCGGTGGACGGCCACCACCTGGTGCACAGCCGAACCAGCCTGCTCGACATCTTCGTCGCGTTCTGGGTGCTGTGCGCCTTCGCCTGCCTCGTGGTCGACCGAGATCGCACGCGCGCCAGGCTCGCTGCCGCCGTGGCCAGCGCGAGGGCCGGTGGGCGCCTGACCAGCACCGGCCCCTGGCTCGGTTCCCGACCGTGGCGGCTCGCGGCGGCGGTGTGCCTCGGGCTCGCGTGCGGCGTGAAGTGGTCGGCCCTGTTCTACGTCGCCGTGTTCTGCCTGATGACGGTGCTGTGGGACATGTCCGCCCGCCGCGCAGCCGGTCTCGACAGCTGGTGGTGGGGCGCCGTCGTCAAGGACGGCATCCCGGCGGCGATCTCGATGCTGCCGATCATCGTGTTCGTGTACCTGTCGAGCTGGGCCGGCTGGTTCTTCTCGGACGACGGCTACCTGCGCCACTGGGCGAGCGAGAACCCTTCTGGCAGTCTGGTTCCGGACTCGATCCGGTCGCTGTGGCACTACCACGGCGACATGCTGTCCTTCCACGAGGGCCTGTCGTCCGACCACCCCTACCAGTCCGGGCCCTGGTCGTGGCTCGTGCTGGGACGTCCGACATCGTTCTTCTACGAGGACCCGAAGAGCGGCGAGCTGGGCTGCGCGGTCGAGACGTGTTCGCGCGCGATCACGTCTCTCGGAAACCCGCTGATCTGGTGGGGCGCGACACTCGCCCTGGCCGTCGTCCTGGTGCTGTGGGTCGCGCGACGCGACTGGCGGGCGGGCGCCATCCTGGCCGGCCTCGCCGCCGGCCTGCTGCCCTGGTTCATGTACCCGGACCGCACGATCTACGCGTTCTACTCCGTGCTGTTCGAGCCCTTCGTGGTGCTCGGCCTCGCGTACGGACTGGGCCTGGTGCTCGGTTCGTCGGACGCGAGACCCATGCGACGCATGGCAGGCGCCGGCGTGGCCGGTGGATTCGTGGTCGCCTGCGTCGCCGTGTCGGCGTTCTTCTGGCCGATCTGGACGGGTGTCGTGATCCCGTACTCGCAGTGGCAACTACGGATGTGGCTGCCGAGCTGGGTCTAGCGGCGGTCAGATGCCCATCCCGTCGCGCTGCTCCTCGGGGTCGTGGCGCCCCACGCGGGACGACGCGGTGTCGACGGCCTTGCGCGCCGCGTGCGTGACCGAGTCGCGCACGTCACGGATGTCAGGGGCCTTCTCCTGGACGGCGTGCTCGACGTCGTAGACCTTCTGCTGCACGCGCGGGTCACGCCACATCGTGCGCGCCTGGTCGCGCAGCTGGTCGTAGCGTTCGCGTCCGGCGCGTGCGCCCAGCACGTATCCCAAGGCGACTCCCGCGGCCAACGCCAGCCTGCCTTTCATCTGAACCACCTTCTCGATCTGCGCTGCTGGGACTTTCACCCTCGCCCCACTGGCACGGCCGCGCAACTCAGGGCGGTGACGACTCGGCTACTCGCGGCGACGTCGCGGCTACTGGGAGGTGTTGGTCGATCCCAAGGCGACGTGAGCCGTGGCGGCGGTGCGCGTGGCCCCATAGAGCCACTCGGTCAGGTCGGCGGCCGTGCGGGGACGGCAGAAGAGGTAGCCCTGGGCCACGTCACATCCCAAGGCGCTGAGCGCGTCTCGTGTCGACACCTTCTCGACACCCTCGGCGACCACGGTGAGCCCGAGGTTGTGCCCGAGGTCGATGACGGAGCGAACGAGGACGGCGTCGCCGCCATTGGACGCCATGTCGGTCACGAAGCTGCGGTCGACCTTGAGCTCGTCAACGGGCAGCTGTTGCAGGTACGCCATCGACGAATACCCGGTGCCGAAGTCGTCGATCGACAGCCCGACACCGGCCGCGTGCAGGCGGGTCAGGATCGTGCGCGCGCGCTGGGGCTGTGCCATCAGGGCGCTCTCGGTGAGCTCGAGGCGCAACATCTGGGGCGCGATGTCGTAGGACTTCAGCTGCGCCAGGATGCGGTCGGGCAGGTCGAGGTGGGCCAGGCAGCGGGCGGAGAGGTTGACGGCGACCGGGAGGTCGATGCCCAGCACCGACCAGACCTTGATCTGCGTCATCGCCATGTCGAGCACGGCGGTCGTCAAGGGCTCGATCAGCCCGGTCTGCTCGACGGCGGCAAGGAAGTCGATCGGCATCAGGAGCCCGCGCGTCGGGTGCTGCCACCGGACCAGCGCCTCGACCCCGACGGGGTCGCCGCTCTGCAGGCACACCTTCGGCTGGTAGTGCAGGACGAGCTGGCGGTCCGCGATCCCGCGGCGCAGCTCGGAGAGGAGGGTGAGGTGGCTTCGGTCGTGGGTGTCGGCGTCGCGGTTGTACACCTCGACGCCGCTCTGCAGCTGCTTCGCCGTGTACATGGCGATGTCGGCCTGACGCAGCAGGGTCTCGATGTCGTGGGGGCCGGCGCCGTCAGAGAGGGCGACTCCCACGCTGGCCTCGACGTCCAGGGAGAGGTCGTCGAGCTCGAAGGGCTCGGTCAGCGCATCACGCAGCCTGATGGCGGCCGCGCGCGCTCCCGCCAGCGTGGCCCGTGGCAGCAGCACCCCGAACTCGTCGCCGCCGAGGCGTGCCAGCACGTCGACGTCGCGCACGAGCGGACGCAGACGTGGACCCACCAGCTTGAGCAGGCGGTCTCCGTAGCCGTGCCCGAGGGTGTCGTTGATCTCTTTGAACCGGTCGAGGTCCATCAGCACGACGGCGAGAGACTCGCCCACCTGCTGCCGCGCCAGCAGCGCAGCACCGTGAACGAGGAGCGACGAGCGGTTGGCCAGGCCGGTCAGCGAGTCGTGCTCCGACCTGAACTTCAGCTGCTGCTGCAGCTCGAACCTCTCGGTGACGTCGCGGCCGGTCAGCAGCAGCGCCCCGATCACCGGGTCGAGTCGATGGTCGGACGTGCCGACCTCGAAGGTGCGCCACGTGCCGTCGACGTGTGGGAGCCGCATGGTGATCAGCTGAGCGGTGCCCTCCGGGGCCTCCAGGGCCTCGACGGCGTCAGCGTCGTCCTCGTGCACGAGGTCGAAGAGGGCCCGGCCGACCAGGCGGTTCGGGTCCCAGCCGAGGCTGTCCTCGACCGAGTCGGAGACGAACGAGATGCGCCCCTCGGGGTCGACCAGGGCGATGATGTCGCTCGTCGCCTGCACCACGGAGCGGAACCGCCTCTCCCGGTCGAGCGCCTCGAGTAGGGCGTTGAACGCCTCCGCGGTCGCGCCGAGATCGTCGGTCGACACCACGGGAAGGCCCAGCTCGCTGGCCGGCTGCTCCCGCCGTGACCAGGTGGCGGGATTACCCACCGTGGCAGCGACGGTCTGCAGCCGCGACGCCAGGGCGCGCAGCCGCACGCCGATGATGCGCTTCGCCAGGAACCAGTTCAGCCCCGCGAGCATCAGCCCCGCACACAGACAGGCGACGCGGAACCTGGTGGTGTGGGTGTGCTCGGGCGGGACGCCCAGCAGGTCGGTGAAGAAGGGGAAGAGGGCACCGACGACGAACCCAAGGGCCACCATCCCCCACGCAAGGCGCGTCAGGACGCCTTGCCGGGGCAGCCCCGACGTGCCTGACTCGCCCACTTCCATAGAACGTGCATCGGCACCTGGTACTTCACCCTGAAGGGACGGGCGTCCCATCCGTCCCTTTCAGGCGGGTGGCGGACGGGGCCAGCCCCTCAGCTCGCGTCGTCGTCCGGCGCTGACTGCTTCGACAGCAACTCGCTGACCAGGTCGATGACTTCGTCGTCAGGGATGGCGGCGGCTGCCGCGCCGACCTGCACCTCCACCAGCACGAGCCCCGGCACCGGGGTCACGGCGAACGAGTTGAACAGCCACACGCCCGTCCGACGGGCGAGCTCGAGGTGCGCCTCCTCCAGCTCTTCGAGACTGCCGGGGAGGTATACCGCGAAGGCATTCGTCTGCGGACGGGTGACCTGCACGCCGGGAATCCCACCGAGCGCCTCGGCCAAGGTCAGGGGCCGCTCCCGGTAGCGAGGCATCTGCGGGAGATGCCGGTCGAGCCCGCCGAGCCCCTTGTAGAACGAGACGTAGACCGAGTCGGCCAGGGCGGCGATCTCGGCGAGGGGGCGCTCGTAGTAGGTGGCCTGGCGTCCCTGACAGTGCCCCTATGGATACCGCCAGGCATCCGATGGGGTTGCTCCGGGTTCAGGGTCCGGATTGCGAAGGTCTTGGTCCCTTTCCTACCCATTACTTTCTGTCGCGGGGGGCTACTGTCAGTAGATGCAGGACACGGTTCGTTCCTTTGCTGAGGGACTGAAGAGTGTCCGCGCGGCCCGGCGCTTCCTGGTGGAGATGCTGGAGGACTGGCAGGTCGAAGGTTTCGACTTCGGCGGGCCGTTAGTGCTGACGGAGTTGGCCACAAATGCTGCCCTATATACGCCGCCGCCGTATCTGGTGCGGCTGTCGTTCGATGTCGGCGAGCTGCGGATCGAGGTGCACGACAGTAGCCTCAGGCCCCCGCGTCGCCGAGACTACGGCCAGGACGCCACCACCGGCCGCGGCCTCAACCTGGTCGCTGAGCTCTGTGACGACTGGGGTTACACCCCGAACGGCGTGGGCAAGATCGTCTGGGCGTCGGTGCGGGTGGACGAGACCCCGCTGGCCGACCTCTTCGACTTGGACGACTTCGATGTCGTACCGGCATCCCCGGCAGCGGCTGGGCCATCTCCCGACGGTCTGCCGAACCGGCGCCTGGCGGGAGCGGTCCACCACCTGAATTGGGCGGCATGACGTCCAGCGTGGACCCTGTCGGTGGCCCGGGCGCTGAGCGTGAGGACCCGATTCTGGCCGTGTACGTCCTGGGCCTTCCCGTTGAGCTACAACGGCGGGCTCGACAGCACAGTGAAGAGCTGACGCGCGAGATGACTCTGATCGCCGAGCAATTGCGCCAGCGCGGGACCACCGACGCGTTCCCGGTCCGTCTGATGGCTTTGGCAGAGCAGCTCAGTCACCAGTACGCGGGAGTGTCGGACGAGCAGGAGGCGCAGCTTGAAGAGGCGTGGGTGAACGGCGTCGACACGGTCGACGTGACCTACCGGGTGCCGTCGTCGGCCGTCGACGCCGTACGCGTTATCGAACAGATGTTGGACGAGGCGGACGAGTACTGCCGCGAAGGCAAGCACCTGCTCACCCTCGCCACCCCACCGGAACTGGTGGTCTACCGACGCTGGGTCATGTCCCAGTTCACTGACCAAGCCGTGGGCCGACCCCCGGTTCGTTGGAGTGACTACCGCCACGCGTGACCCCAATCCACGCTTGGATCGCGCCGGCCGAAGGAGCGGCTGGGTGAGAACCTCGAGGAGAGGAGACGGGTTGATGCCCCCCGCAGGTCCCGCCCTGCGCGCTGGCGTACGTGCCGCATCGCTGACTCGGTACGGATGGCGTCACGCCGAGCGGAGGATCCAAAACGCTCTGACGGCCGCCATACCGCACCTCACTCCCGCCGACCTGACGTCGGACCTCGTGGCGAACATTCAAGCTGCAGCGTTGCGCCATGCAGCCGACAGGCTTGAAGGGCCACTCAACGAGTCGGAGCTCCGGACGCCGCAGTGGAAGGCCGGGCGTCTGACCGCCGTGGGGATGCTGCGCCGCATGGCGGACGACGCGGACGAAGCCGCGCGACGCGCGCGACGGATCAGAGAACTGCTGGACGAGCCAGCAATCGGCTAGCCCGCGTCGGAGCCACGTTCGTCGTCGGGGAGGACTGACCGGGCTCGGTCAGGGCGCGCCCTGACTTGGGGCGGCACCCCGGCCAACACACGACTACGCGACGCCGCCGGCTACATGGGTGAAATGCCCTCCGCCTGGCCCAATCTCGGGACACCAGGTGACTGTGCGCGCCGTCCGCAGCGTCTGCGTGGCAAGCGGCTCCGCCCGGGGCTTCTTCGTGGCTGAGCGCAGGCCCGCGCTCGATCGCCTGCTAGACCCACTGCCACTGACAGGCCGCGGCAACGGCATCACCGGTGCCGGTGGCGACTGCCTCTACGTCGCCAACCACACCCGATCGTGGGTCGACGTGTGCGACTCGCGATGGCACCCACGAGGACTTGTGAGTGCCACCAGGAAAGCGCCCTGACCTACAGGAACGTCGGGTGGAGCTGAGGGGACTCGAACCCCTGACCCGTCGTTGCGAAGAGCCGTCGCTCTCACCCTTGAGCATCGTCCCTCGTTCGCTGATGCGGGTGGTCCCCAACGGTCGGCTCTTGACCGCCCATCCTTAGACGAACCAGTGAGGAACTGGGACGACTCAATTCACGCTTGGGTCTCGGTGCCGGCTGTAGTAGTCCGCCATGAGCCGCCAGTAGACCAGAATCAGCGCCATCATGACCGCGGTGGCAGCGGCCGCCGGTGTGGCGCGGCGTTGCCGGGCGGCGATCACTGCGGTGATGCCGGCCAGGGTGGCCGCCGCGTCTACCGCCATCGCGGTGTCACGGGGTCGCTCGGTGATCCAAAGTTCTTCGCCGAGCACCACCCGGGTGGACCAAGCGTGCTCGTCCGCCGGTTTCGGGAAGATCACGGGGTTGGCGGCCATCCAGGCACCGACGATCGCGGCGTGGCTCCACTGGCGTGTCCATAGAGGAACGAGCACAAGCGGGGTGCTCAGCCAGCGACTCCAGGCACTCCACGGGTTGGAGTGGCGAGCGAAGACCTCGTGTTTGAGGTCGGCGAAGCGGCGGGACATCTCAGGATCCTCCCCCGTGACCGACCAATGACGCTAGCGGGGCGGTGGCAGCCGGAGCCCTCAGGCAATCTGCTCCGCAGCTAGACGATGATCCCTCCGGGCCGCGGGGCGTGGCGCGGCCCAACCTGTCAGGTCTTGACCGCCTACTCCTAGAAGTACCAGTCAGCAGCCACTTCAAGCTCGCGCATGGATCGTGTGTCGTTCTTCACCTACGCGACCGTCGGCCTGCCGATCCTCGTCCGGCAGCCCGGGGACGGCGCGGGATGGCTCGTCGGCCCGGTGGGCTTCTTCCCGATGCTTGGCGGACTCGCGGAGACGTATGTCGAACGCGTCCCCCACTGGCCGGGGGAGCGCGCCGGAGGCGCGCATTGACCACGCTCAATCGGTACGTGTACGCACCCTCGGGGACTACGACGAGCGCGTGCGCCGGCTGCTCGAAGACGACGTCGTCGCAGCCGGGCCTGCTCACGAAGGCTGACTCTCGCCGTGCCCCGGCCGGTTCGGCCGAGCATGAGTGCGGTCTGACCTGGGTGGAGCTGAGGGGACTCGAACCCCTGACCCCCTCGTTGCGAACCCGGCCGCACGATGTCGCGCTGTGCCTCCCTCGCCTCGTTCATGCCCCAGCCTGTCGAACACCTCGCGTTTCAAGAGACTCCATGGCTCGCTGCCTTTCCGCTGCCTTCTGCCCCACATGGGGGCCTCTGCCGAGTACACGAAGATCCGTCAGGCAAGAGGGCGAGCGAACCAACGATCGATTGCCACGGCGGCAAGGATGAGCCACCGCGCACACAGAGCGCGGCGGATTCCGGTCAGGGTGGCGAGGCCATCACGTGCGACGCCGGAGGCGCCGTTTGCGTCGGGGTGGTGTCGCATGGTGCTCGGCTATCGGGTCGGCCCGGCGGCTCAGGTAGGGGCAGACTTGAGGTGTGACGCTCACTGCGTTTCTTCTGGCTCGGATTGCCGAGGACAAGCAGCGGTGGACGCTGGCCGCCATGCGGACGGGTGGGTCCGCGCTGTTGAAGCTCGCGGAGCGGATGCTGGCTGAGTGTGACGCGAAGCGGCGGATCGTGGAGCTCGAACCACCCGCGACGGGTGACGGTGGGTTTCCGGAGGGCTATTGGGAGGCGCACCAGTTGGTCCTTCGTCTGCTTGCGCTGCCGTACGCCGGCCACCCTGACTACGAGGAGGCCTGGCGTCCCTGACACTCCTCTATGCAAGCCGCCGCGCGTCCGATTGGTTGCTCCGGTTCATGGGTCCTGATTGCGAACGTATTGGTCCCTTTCCTGCCCAATACCTTCCGTTGCGGGGGGGTACTGTCAGTAGATGCGGGACACAGTTCGCTCCTTTGGGGATGGACTGAAGAGTGTCCGCGAGGCCCGTCACTTCCTGGTCGGGATGCTGGAGGACTGGCAGCTTGAGGGCTTCGACTTCGGTGGACCCTTGGTGCTGACGGAGTTGGCGACCAATGCTGCCCTGTACGCGCCGCCGCCGTATCTGGTGCGGCTGTCGTTCGATGTCGGCGAGTTGCGGGTGGAGGTGCATGACAGCAGCGTCAGGCCCCCGCGTCGTCGTGACTACGGCCAGGACGCCACCACCGGCCGCGGCCTCAACCTGGTCGCTGAACTGTGTGACGACTGGGGTTACACCCCAGACGGCGCGGGGAAGATCGTCTGGGCGTCGGTGCGGGTGGACGAGGAGACCCCACTGGCCGACCTCTTCGACCTGGACGACTTCGACTTGCACGACGGACCGGGCTCTCCAACAGCCTCCGGGCCACCTCACGGTGGCTTGCCGAACCTGAGCCTGGCGGGAGCGGTCCACCACCTGAGTTGGGCGGCATGACGTCCAGCGTGGACCCTGTCGATGGCCCGGGCGCTCAGGGTGAGGACCCGATTCTGACCGTGCACGTCCTGGGCCTTCCCGTTCAGCTGCAGCGCAGGGCTCAGCAGCACAATGAAGAACTGACCCGCGAACTCACTTTGATCGCCGAGCGGATGCGCCAGCACGGGACCCCCGCCGCACTTCCGGCCCGTCTGGTGGCTCTGGTCGAGCAACTCAGCCATCAGTACGGGGGGATGTCGGACGAGCAGGAGGAGCAGCTTGAAGAGGCGCGGGCGAGTGGCGCCGACACGGTCGACCTGACCTACCAGTTGCCGCCATCGGCTGCCGGCGCCGCGCGGGCCCTGGGTCAGATGCTGGACGAGGCCGATGACTACTGCCGCGAAGGCAAGCACCTGCTCACGCTCGCCAGCCCGCCGGACCTGGTGTCCTACCGACATTGGTTCCTGTCCCAGTTCACCGAGCAAGCCGTCGGTCGGCCCCCGGTTCGTTGGAGTGACTACCGCCGCGAGTGACCCATTCCACGCCGGATCGCGCCAGTCGAAAGAGCGGCTGGTGAGAGCCTCGACGAGAGGAGGGTGGTGATGCCCCTCGACCCGGCCATGAGTGCTGCCGTTCGCGCCGCGTCGCGTACTCCTTTCGGATGGCGTCACTCCGAGCGGATGATCCAGGCCGCTCTGACGGCCGCGATACCGCACCTCACACCTGCCGACCTGACGTCGGACCTGGTCGCGAACATCGAAGCGGGAGCGCTGCGCGACGCGGCTGACAGGCTTGAAGGGCCACTGAACGAGTCGGAGCTCCGGACGCCGCAGTGGAGGGCCGGCCGTCTGACCGCCGTGGGGATGCTGCGTCGCCTGGCGGACGAAGCGGACGAAGCCGCGCGGCGCGCGCGACGGATCAGAGAAGTGCTGGACGAGCCAGCCATCGGCTAGCCCGCGTCGGAGCCGGCTCGTCATGGAGGAGGACTGTCGCCCTCGGTCAGGGCGCCCTCACTTGGGGCGGCCGCAACTATGCGAGTGAGTCGGTTCGCTGTCGCCGACGAAGACGCGGGCTGTCGGAGAGCTGTCTGCGGTTGCCCGCGGAGGCGATAGAAGATCTGGAGCGTCCACTCTGCACCTCACATGCTTCTGAAGCTCGAGAGCCCCCCGGCCGACTCACGAATACGCTACGCCGCCAACGGCTACCGCGGGTGAAATGCCCTCCGCCTGGCCTAATCTCGGCAGGTCAGGTGGCTGTGCGCGGCGTTCGTGGTTTCTGGTGGCACGCGGCTGCGCCGATCGATGCTGAGCGGCGCTCCTGCCCGCCGCCCAGGTCACGGACTGCGAGCAACCGTGAACCCAGACGGACGAGCGGGCAACTGCCGTCGGGCCCCGAGCCGGGGCAGGGACGGCCATGCGCGATCCACGCAGGGGCCCCCACGGAGGGACGGGCGATTCCGGCAGCGAGAATGAGGCAACGGTCAATGCGGCCGGCGGGAGCTGTCGGGATTGGTCGGGTCGCTGACTCCGGCGGACACGGGTGCAGCGTCCGTGATGTCCACCGTGGCCTCGCGGAGTGTGGGCAGCGCGGCGTCGTGGCGCTCGATTACCACCTCGGCGCCGCGCCGCAGGCCGATGTTGTCGTCTTCGGCTGCGCGGCAGAGCGCTCGGAAGGCGTCGCCCGGCGTCAGTCGCTGGTCAGCGTCCATCAGGATCTCCAGCGCGATCTCGACGATGTGCCGAGTCTGCAGCGATCGGTGCAGGGTGCTGAACTCACGCGATCTGGCTAGCGCGACAGCCGCTGTGGCAGCGAGGCGGTGCGCTTCCTGGATGTCCTTGTCGTCGAAGGCTTTCGACTCGGATGCGTACAGGTTGAGGGCGCCAACCTTGCGCGTGGATGTGGCTAGGCGCACGGTCAGCATGGACCCAACGCCGAGGGCGTGCGCTACTCGGCACCATCGGGGCCTTCGGGTCTCGGTGCTCGCATCGCGCACGTGGTAGGTGTCGTCGGCCCAGATCGCGTCCAGGCTGGGACCCTCTTCGAGCCTGTACTGAGCGGCGTCGGCCTCGTCGAAGCCCGGCCCTGTGGTTGCAGACGTCTGCAGTTCGCCATCCTTGAGTTGAGTCAGGCTGGCCCACTGACAACTGCGGATCCCGGCAACTGCGAGGTCAACGACGCGCTGCTCAACGAAGACGTGGTCATGCTCAGAGGCCAGGGGCTCGCCTGGCTCGCGAGGGGGCGACTGCCCAGCGACAGGATCCGGGATAGCCATGCAGGACCTCACATGGTCCTTGAGACCCGGGGACGTTGAAAGTCCCGGCGACTGGCAACCGCCTCGCCAGGGTCACTGGTCGTCCCTGGGGAGGATCCGCATCCGGCGATCTGTGCGTCTTGATCACCACGCACCTTGGGATCGCAGATGCGGTCCGCCGGACGTACCGTCGAGGCAACCGCAACGAGGGGTGCATGGACGATGGCTGACACTCCCGAGCAGGAACCCCCACACCTCGCAGCGCCCGATGCGGTAAGCGCCTCGGCCCGCGAGTGGCACAAGTTGCAGCTCGCTGCCCTGGCTTTCGTGGGACTTTGTGGCGTGCTAACCGGTGACAACGGCACCCGGCTTCCCATCTGGCTGCAGTCCCTCGCCGGCGTGCTGGCGCTGCTCGCCCTCGCGGTCGCGGCGATCGGGGTCTTGCTGGTGGCGCTCGTGGCGTGGCCGCTTGGTGCGCCGGCGGACCCGACCACCGGTGCCCGCCGGCTCCGGGTCGGTGTCATCTTGACCGGTGTCGCGATCGGCTTGACCGCGTTTTCGACGTCCAGCAACTGGTGGCCGCAGTCCAATGCGGAACGCCCCTTGCAGGTCAGTACCAGCAGCGGCACCGCCTGCGGCCAGGTAGTCGACAGCGCCGCCGGCTGGATCGACCTCGACGTGCGCGGCACGGTGGTCCGCCTGGACCTGGTCGACCTGGTCTCACTCTTGCCCACGGAGTCCTGCTGACGCACTGAGCGGAAACAGCGACGCCAGGCATTGCGACGACCTGTCTCAGAGGTACGTCCAAGGGCGGGCGGTAAAGACCGACAGTTGGGCCTCGTGCTGGCCGTCCCGCCGCAGACCCACGCCCGCGTCCCCGGCCCGCAGGGACGCTCTTGCCAACGCCGTGCCAGAAGCGCACGATCCTCGCGGCACCTGGCCGAGCCCACGAGGTCGGGCAGCCGTGCGTCTGAGCCCGTCTCGGCACCACGTCGGAACCAGTCGTGAGGTGTTCCCCAAACCGTGTTCTCGGCGCCGCTGCTGTCAAGGTTCGGCACCCGGGTGACGGAACAGTTCCGGTTCCCGCCAGACACTCATCCGGTGAGTGATGACTGACCGGCTGCGGCCGTCGGGTCCTTCCGTGGTTTGCGGGGTCGGCCGTTCGGGGTAGCGAATGCGCCGTGCTCTTTGGCGGGGTCGTGCCGGATCGGGTGGACCCGCACAATCACTCCCTCGCAGGCCAACTGGACCGACCCGGCGACGATCGAGACCTGCAGCGCCTTGCCCCGCCAGGCGTTCCCGGCCCGGTACATCGTGCCGGCGAAGGAGACGCAGCCGGTGTGGTCGGCGATCCTGGTCACGGTCGGTCCGGTGGTCGCGGTCCGGGCGGTCCGGGTGCCCTGCCGCGGCCGAGCCGGGGTGTCCTGACCGGGCTTTCGGCGCTGGGCGTGGCTGGCCACCAGCACCTCGCGGTGGAAGATCTGGACCAGGTTCTCGGACACCACCGCCTCGACCGGTTCCCCGGCCAGCACGATCGGGACCCGGTAGGAGAACCCGGCCAACCGGACCACACCACGCTGGTCGACCCAGCGCTGCACCCCGGGCAGCCGCGGACCCGCGGGCTGGTGCAGGTCCAGGCGAGGCCGGGGTACGAACACCGGCACCGGGTCGACCACGGCCAGGTCACCCTGCGCGGTGCCGGGCCCGGCCAGCACGAACCGGTCAATCGGGGGCCGCATCCCCAGCGACTGGTGCGGCCGCTCAGTGTTGTAGTGCGCCACCCACTGATCCAGCGCGGCCTGCAGCTCGGCCAGGCCCTGGTACTGGCCGTCGGCGGCGCCGAAGAACTCCAGCCGCATCGTCTTATGCAGCCGCTCCACCTTCCCGGTCGTGGTCGGCGACCGGGGCGCGGTCAGCAGGTGCCTGATCCCGTTCTCGGCGCAGATCCGGTCGAACAACACCTCACTGCTCGACCCGCCCGGCCCGAACCGGCCGGTGAACACCTTCCCGTTATCGGTGAGGATCTGCTCCGGGATGCCATGACGCTTCAACGCCGCCAGCAGCGCCTCACAGACCGGCCGCGCCCTCGCCCGGGCCACCAGCATCGCCGAGACCACGAACCGGGAGTTGTCATCGATCCCGGTCACGCACTTGACCTCGGACCCGTCACCCAGATGGATCCCACCGACCACATCCATCTGCCACAGCTCCATCGGCCGGCCCCGCTCCCAGCGCCGGTAGTCGGCCCGCTTCCGGCGCCGCTTCGCCGGGTCGATCCGGCCGCCCCGGACCAGGGCCCGGTACACCCCGGACCGGCTAGGCACCGGCCAGACCGCCTCCCGCCCCAGCTGGTAGCGGATCCGGTCCGGACCCCACAACGGATGCTCATCACGCAACGCCAGGATCCGCGCCTCGACCACCGCCGGCATCTGGTGCGGACACGAATGCGGACGCGAGGACCGGTCCTCCAAGTTCACCGCGCCGCCGTCAGCGGCATACCGGCGCAGCCAGTCATGAACGGTCTGACGCTGCACCCCATACAGGCGGGCGACCTCGGTCACGGTGGCCCCGTCCAGGACCTCCAGCACCGCCCGATACCGCTGCTCAGCCACCAGCAACTCCCGCAACATCCCGGCTCCTTTCGCAGACCTGTCGGCCAACGAAACGAGCCACCGGGACCGGCCGCAACAGGCCGGAGTGTCACCCAGGAACCGGAACGACTGTCACCCACCTACCGAACACCTGTCGCGCAGGAACCGAACCCGCGTCCGCGAACTGGAACCCACCTACCGGAACCCGATGGTCAAGGATGAACCGGAACTGCACACTCGGCGCCGCTGCGTTTTCGCTGCCTGAAAAGGCCGATGGCACCCACGAGGACTCGTGAGTGCCACCAGGAAAGCGCCCTGACCGGCAGGAACGTTGGGTGGAGCTGAGGGGACTCGAACCCCTGACCCCCTCGTTGCGAACGAGGTGCGCTACCAGCTGCGCCACAGCCCCATCGGTGCGAAAGGCTAACACCGGCGCGCCGGACGACCGTAATCGGTTCGCACCTCGCCGGAGCGCCGGCAGCCCGGCCTCAGGCCCCGAGCGCTCGGCGGACGGGGGGCGCGTAGGTGGGGATGTCGTCCTCGTCCACGTCGGGGATCGACGTCGAAGCTGCCTCGGTGGCGGCCGGCTGCTCCCGCCAGTCTGCGTGCCAGCGCGAGACCTCGTCGAACTCGAGGGCCGACGCGCGCCGCCGCGGAACCTCGTCCTTGAGCAGGTACGACGGCAGTGGCACAGGGACGGGGGTCCACTCGCCGGGCAGCAGCTCGCGCTCCACGTCGAGCGAGGCCGTGCGGCCACCGTCCGCAGCAGCATGGTCGTCGTCGCGCTCGACCTCGGTCACACCAGAATCCTCGAACAGCTCCGTGCTGACTCCGGACGCGCCGGCTCCTGTGGACCTTCGCCGCGCGCGCAGGCGCAGCGCCGCGACCAGCAGCACGAGGACGCCGCACGGAACGACAGGCGACCACTCGGGCGCGAGCGCGAGCACGGCGAGCGCCACCGAGCCTGGCACCGCGAGCACCGACACCACCAGAAGGCCGACCACAGCCAGGCCGACCCTTGGCAGGCGAGTGCGGCGGCCCCTTCTGGCGGGCACCGGCTGCACCTCGGCAGGGTCTGGCTCCGCGACCGGGAGAGGCGGTGGCGTCAGCACATACGCGTGTGCGGGCGAGACGTGCGAGCGGTCTGGCTCGGGTCTGGGCGACAGCACGTGCATCGCATCGGAGAACCGGTCATCGGCACGTGATGCCGACATCTGCTCGCGGCGCCGGAGCCACGTGGGCACCAGGTAGGCCATCCAGAGCCCGATCACGATGAGGAAGATCAGGCTGCTGTCCACGCTCATGAACGCTAGGGCGCGACGGGTCCCCGCTCCGGCACCCGCCCCGGTGTGTCGCAGAAGCGACAGGTGATATCTGGAGTGACTGGTGTGATTCAGGAGGTTCGGACGGTTCGCCAGTACGTCAGCAGTCCCGCCGGCACGTCCTCGACGGTCAACGCGAACGTCCGGTGGTCGCGCCATGCCCCGTCGATGTGGAGGTACCGCTCCCGGATCCCCTCGTCACGGAAGCCGAGCTTCTCGACGACCCGCAGGCTCGCGCGGTTCTCGGGACGGATGTTCACCTCCACCCGGTGCAGCCCCAACGTGAACAGGCAGTGGTCCGAGACGAGGGCCACCGCAGTCGGCGCCACTCCCCGCCCGGCGACCACCCGGTCGACCCAGTAACCGACCGCGCAGCCGCGCAGCGACCCCCACACCAGGCCTCCGACGCTGACCTGGCCCGCCAGTTCGCCGTCCACCTCGATCGCGAACGGCAGGCTGAGCCCGCGGCGCGCAGTCCGGTTGAGCTGGCGCACCATGGACAGGTAGCCGCGCGGAGGCGCCACGGCCTCGGGGTTGGTCGCCTCCCATGGGGCGAGCCACTCCCTGTTCGCCGCCCTCAGGCGGTGCCATGCCCGCTGGTCGCGGAATCGCAGCGGACGCAGGCGCACACCCTCGTCCTGGAGCACGACCGGCCAGGCGGTGGGCGCGCCGTTCATGGGCCCGCGGCGTCGGCGACCTGGTCGTGGTCACCGCCGTGCACTTGGCTGACCGCATGCGCCAGAACAGGGCCCAGTACCGCCAGCCCGTCGCGGCAGCCACCGGTCGACCCCGGCAGGTTGACGACCAGGGTGCCGCCCGCCACCCCGGCGAGGCCCCGCGAGAGCGCGGCAGTCGGCACACCGTTCGCAACCCCGTGACCACGGATCGCCTCGGCCAGCCCGGGCACCTCGCGGTCGAGCACCACTCGGGTCATCTCCGGAGTCAGGTCGCCCGGCGTCAGGCCCGTGCCGCCGGTCGTCAGCACGACGTCGTACCCGTCGTCCACCGCGGAGCGCAGGGCATCCTCGACCGGGTCACCGTCCCGCACCACCACCGGGCCGTCCACCTCGAAGCCCAGTGCGCGCAGCCCCTCGACGAGCACGGGCCCGCCGCGGTCGGCGTACACCCCGTCCGCGGCGCGGTTCGACGCCGTCACCACCAGCGCGCGCCACCTGTTGTCCGGGGGCTCGACGTCAGTGGGCTCGACGTCAGGGGGCTCGACGTCACTGGGCTCGACGTCACTGGGCTCGACGTCACTGGGCTCGACGTCACTGGGCTCGACGTCACTCGGCGCGCCAGTCACCCGACCGCCCTCCGCTCTTGGCCACCACCCGCAGGTCGGTGACGCGGGTTCTCTTGTCGAGAGCCTTGACCATGTCGACAAGCGCAAGCGCTGCGACCGCGACGGCGGTCAAGGCCTCCATCTCCACTCCCGTGCGGTCCGCCGTCCGCACCGTGGCTTCGATCTCCACGCCGTCGTCGAGCACCGTGAGCTCGACCGAGACCGCGTGCACCGCCACCGGGTGCGCCAGCGGCACCAGCTCGGGGGTCCGCTTGGCCCCCTGGATGCCCGCGAGTCTCGCCACAGCGAGCGCATCGCCCTTGGGCACTCCGTCGCCGCGTAGCGCCGCGACCACGTCGGCCGAGCAGAGCACGCGGCCGCGGGCGGTCGCCTCGCGCACCGTGACGGCCTTGCCCGACACGTCCACCATCCGCGCGCTCCCGGCCTCGTCGATGTGCGTCAACCCTTGGCTGCCACCTCGGCCGTCATCGAGAGTGCTCATCGCCGCCCCCGCTCGAGCAGGAGGCACTCGACGGTGTCCCCTTCAGCCACCGCCGTCACGTTCTCGGGGACGACAGCGAGTGCATTCGACTGCGCGAGATCGGCGACCAGGTGGGAGCGCTGACCACCGACCGGTCGTACGGTGCGCTCCAAGGCCGCTCCTTCCACGCGCACCCGCGCGTACTGCCGCTTGCCGTCCGGCGACGACCATCCCTCGGACGCCGTGGCCATCACCGCCGGCCGGTGCAGGCTCGTCTCGCCGAGCATCTTGCGCAGCGCGGGGCGGACGAACACCTCGAACGACACGTACGCGCTCACCGGGTTACCCGGCAGCGTGAGGATCGGCGTGCCGACCGACCCGTCCTCCTGCAAGCGCTCGCCGAGCGTTCCGACCCCCTGGGGCATGCCGGGCTGCATCGCGATCTTCTCGAAACGCACCGTGCCCAACCGCGACAGGACCTCCTTGACCGTGTCGTACGCGCCGGCGCTGACGCCTCCGGTGGTGACGACCATGTCGGCTCGCACCAGCGAGTCCTCGAGCGCGTCGACGAGGGCGCGGGGGTCGTCGTCGACCATCGCGACGCGGTAGGCGATGGCACCGGTGTCGGTGACGGCCGCCGCGAGCGCGTAGCTGTTGGAGTCCGGGATCTGCCCGAAGGCCAGTGGCCGCCCCGGCTCGACCAGCTCGCTCCCGGTCGACATCACCACAACTCGCGGTCGCGGACGAACGGCGACCCGGCCCAGCCCCGACGCGGCCAGCAGCCCGAGATGCCTTGGTGTCAAACGGGTTCCAGTCCTCAGCAGCAGGTCGCCGGGGAGCACGTCCTCTCCTGCGCGGCGCACGTGTGCACCCTCGTCCGGAGCCCTGTCGATCCGCACACGGTCGATCCCACGGTCGGTCCACTCCACCGGCACCACGGCATCGGCGCCCGGGGGGACCGGCGCGCCGGTCATGATGCGCATCGCGGTTCCCGGTGTCAGGGGCAGCGACTCCGTCGCGCCGGCGGGCAGGTCCGCCACGACCGGCAGCGTGACCGGGTGCTCGGCCGACGCGCGTGCGACGTCGGCGGTCATCACGGCGTACCCGTCCATACCCGAGTTGTCGAAGGGCGGCGAGGAAACCTGCGAGACGACGTCGCCCACCAGCACGCAGTCGAGGGCGTCGGCCAGCGACAGCTCGAGAGGCGGCAGGGGCCTGACCAGCGCGAGGCAGTCAGCGAGGTGGTCGTCCACCGACCTCACCCTGTGAAACCCCCTGCGACGTAGCCCGTCAGCCAGGCCCGAAGGTCGGGGCCGAGGTCCTCGCGGTCGGACGCGATCCGCACCACGGCCTTGAGGTAGTCGAGCCGGTCGCCGGTGTCGTAACGCCGACCCCGGAAGACGACGCCGCGCACTCCCCCACCTGCCCCGACGAACGTCTGGGCCATCTCCTGCAGGGCGTCGGTGAGCTGGATCTCCCCGCCGCGGCCGGGCTTGGTGCGGTCGAGCACGTCGAAGATGGCCGGGTGCAGCACGTACCGGCCGATGATGGCCAGGTTGCTCGGGGCGTCGGCGGGGTCGGGCTTCTCGACCAGGCCGGTGATGGTGACGACCTCGGCACCGCCCTCGGTGGGGTACTTGCCATCGGCGGACGGGCTCTCCTGGACGGCGGCGCAGCCGTACAGGTGCACCTGGTCGGCGGGAACCTCCATCAGCGCCACGACACTGCCCTCGTGCTCCCCCTGCACGGCGATCATCGCCTCCAGCAGCTCGTCACGGGCGTCGATGAGGTCGTCGCCGAGCAGCACCGCGAACGGCTCGTGCCCGACGTGCCGGCGAGCGCACAGCACAGCGTGGCCGAGACCACGAGGGTTCCCCTGGCGCACGTAGTGCACGTCGGCGAGCACCGACGACGCCTTCACCTTCTCGAGCCGGGTCGAGTCGCCCTTGGCCTCCAGCGCCGCCTCGAGCTCCCAGGCGTGGTCGAAGTGGTCCTCCAGGGAGCCCTTGTTGCGCCCGGTCACCAGGAGCACGTCGTCCAGTCCGGCCCGCACGGCCTCCTCGACCACGTACTGGATCGCCGGCTTGTCGACGACCGGCAGCATCTCCTTGGGCGTCGCCTTGGTCGCGGGGAGGAAGCGGGTGCCCAGACCCGCCGCTGGGATCACGGCCTTGCGCACTGCGGGGAGGGTCATGCCCGCAGGCTATCTACTCCCAGGCCGGCCGGCTCAGCACTGGCCGAGAGAGCCCCACGTCGCGGTCCCGACGACGCCGTCGCACATGAGCCCGGCACGCATCTGCCACTCCTTGACCTCACGCTCGGTGGTGGTGCCGAAGATGCCGTCGACCGTCAGGCGCGAGCCACGGTCGTTGAGGCACCGCTGCAGCACCGTCACGACGTACCCGGAGCTGCCCCGCCGCACGGTCTGCGGGCACGACGCTCCCACGGTCACTTGCTCCTCTACCTCCAGGGCTCCTACGTCGACAGACGTCTTCACCTGGCTCATGGTCACTCCCTCGTCGTCCGAAACGGTCGTCGTCCGATAAGACGGTACGGACGCCCGGGTCGTTGCACGCCAGCCGGGACGACACCATGGAGGGGTGCAGAACTCCGACGAGCTGGCCGCGGCGAAGTCCGCCCTGCGCCGCGGGGTCCGCGCCCGCCGCGGCGCGATCGGGCCGTCCCAACGCGCCGACACCGCCGAGGGACTGCGACGCACCGGACTCGCCGTGCAGCCGCTGACCGCGGCCCACTGGGTGGCGGGATACGTGGCGCTGACGGGCGAGCCCGACCTGGAGCTGCTGCTCGACGGCGTGGCCGCGGCCGGGGCCGAGATCCTGCTGCCGGTGCTGCCGGCCGCTGCCGACACCCGTCCAGGAGTGCTGGGCTGGGCCGTCCGGTCGGGTGATCTGGAGCCTGGTCCTGCTCTGTCGTCCGGACGCCGGATCCCCCAGCCGACGGGACTCGTCGCGGCCAATCTCGTTGCAGCACAACCGGCGGGAGTCGACGTCGTGCTGATGCCGGCGCTGGCAGCCGACACGCACGGCGCGCGGCTCGGGCAGGGCGGAGGCTGGTACGACCGCTCCCTCGCCGAGCTGTCTGCCGGAGGCACGAAGCCGCCCCTGCTCGTCGCGGTGGTCCACGACGACGAGCTGTTCGACGGACGGACGGACCCGCTGCCCGTGGGGGAGCACGACATTCGGGTAGACGCCGTGCTCACTCCGACCAGGTGGCTGACGGTCCGCTGAACGGCGTTGTCCCCGTTACTGTTCGGACGGCGTCAGCACCAGCGTGTCGCGGGAGCTGGCCTCGACGGCACCGCGCGAGAACGGCCAGGCGAAGCTCTCACCCTTCGCCCAGGCCTCGAACTGGTCGCCGTAGTGAGGACTCCACGGATGGCCCGAGATGCCGGTGAGATCGACCCACGTCGAGGCATCGAGGTCGCCGAGGTCGACGACCATCCGCATCGACGGCACCGCGGTGACCTCGTACGTGCCGACCTCGGAGGCGTCCCAGGCAGTGGCGTTCACGATCGAGGGCCCACCGCCGACCTGCGTGCGGTCAGAGTTGAACAGCGCCCTGACCGGCCCGGGGACCGAGTCCCCGCCGAGCGGCTGCTGCTGAAGCGTCAGCGTGTGGAGCTTGCCCCACTCCCAGGTCTCGGGGTCCTTGCCCAGGCTGGTCGTCAGCTCGAGACGGGCGTCCCGCAGGGCCTGGCCGATGATCTGGTCGCGGCTCTCGCTGATGGTCGGCGTGCTCGCGTTGTCCCACCACGGGCTGCCCTTGTTCTCCTCGAGGAGCAGTGCGCGCATCACCTCGAACCAGCGGCCTCCCCCGTTCGGTCGTGCCTCCTCGGGCAGCTCGTCGTGAAAGGTCAGCTCCAGCAGGTTGCTCCAGACCGCGTTGTAGTAGGCGGCCTCTGGCGAGTCGGCGGGCTGCGTGTAGTCCCAGTCGCGCAGCATGTCCACGGCCTCGGCCGTGAACCGGCGCATGCGTGGGTCGAGCTCGAAGTCGGCCGGTGGGGCCTCGACCAGCATCGGCACCAGGACCTGAGCGAAGCCGTTCGTCGTGTCCATCTGCAGGTCACGCATGTCCTGCGCGTCCACAGTGCCCCCGTCGGCGGTCGCCGCCGTCAGCACGTCGCGGATCCGCTGGGACCGGTAGCCGTAGTCCCAGTCCGACGTGAGGTACGGGCCGGGCCCATCGGTGACCTGCTGGTTCGCCGCGACGATGAACCCCGCCATGGGGTCGAGCGACGTCGGCAGCTGCTCGAACGGCACGTAGCCGGTCCAGTCCCAGCTGGAGTCCCAGCCCGCCCTGGGCCACGTGCCGTCGGCTCGCCCGAGACCTTCTCCGGTCGGGCGGACGGGGATCTTCCCGGGTGTCTGGTAGCCGATGTGTCCTTCCCTGTCGGCGTACACCAGGTTCTGGCTCGGCACCTCGAAGAACTCGGCGGCTGCCCGGAAGTCGTCCCAGTCCTGCGCTGTGTCGAGGGCGAAGAGGGCGTCGGCGGTTCGGCCCGGCGTCAGCGCCGTCCATGACAGCGCCACCTCGTACCCCTCGCCGGCGAACGGCGCTCCCTCGAGGGGCGGGGGGCTGGTCCCGGCTTGTCGGACGGCCTCGGATGCGTCCGAGATGAGAGGGCCGTGCACGGTGGACCGGATCTCGATCTCGACCGAGGGCGCCCCCGCCACCTCGATGGTCTCGACGCGTGACTCGACGGGCACTTGGGCGTTGTCCCGCTTGTAGTTGTCACCCGACAGCTTCTCCAGGAAGAAGTCGCTGACGTCGGGCCCGAGATTGGTCATGCCCCAGGCGATCTGGGCGTTGTGCCCGATCACGATGCCTGGCAGGCCGGCGAACGAGTACCCCGCGACGTCGAAGGGGCACTCCTCGCCGACGTCCGTGCAGTGCAGGCCGACCTGGTACCAGATCCCGGGCATCCCCGGCTCCAGGTGCGGGTCGTTGGCCAGCATGGGCTTGCCCGACTCGGTGAACTGCCCCGACACGACCCACGAGTTCGACCCGACCCCGTCGCCACGGCCGAGCAGCTCGGGAACGGAGTCGAGCGCCCGCTGCGCCGCGGCGAACACGTCGCCCGCAGCCTGGATCTCCGGGTCGGGCGCGACCGAGCCCCCAGCCGTCTCGGTGGCGGAGCCAGCAGCCCCGTCCGCATTCAGGGCACCGTCGAGCGATGACCCCGCCTGGACCGCCGTCGGCAGGATCGGCGCGTGACGCGTCGGGTCGTAGGGCGGGTAGAGCTCCTCGACCCGCGCGACCTTGGCCGCGTCGTCGTCGATCGCCAGGGCCCCGTAGACCTGCGCGCGACCGAGCTCGTCGTCGTAGTTGGTGCGCAGGTCCCACGCCATCGCCTTCAGCCAGGCCAGCGAGTCGAGCGGCGTCCACTCCTCGATCCGGCGCAGGTCGTTCTCCGTGGCCAGCACCGGGTACGCGGCCGACAGCTCGGACGGGGACCGCTCGCCGATGTAGGCGTTGACCCCGTCGGCGTAGGCCTGCAGGTACCGCTGCGTCTCCGGGTTCAGCAACGGCAGCTCCTGCTCGGCGACCCGCCGCCAGCCGAGCGTGCGGACCACGATGTCGGCCTGCAGCGCCTCCTCGTTGTCGCCCACGAGCTCGGACAGCCGTCCCGACGTCACGTGCCGGCGGAAGTCCATCTCGAAGAAGCGGTCCTGCGCGTGCACGAACCCCTGCGCATAGAAGAGGTCGTCGGACGAGTCCGCGTAGATCTGCGGCACTCCCTGCTCGTCGCGCAGCACCTGCACCTCGGCACCGAGGCCCGCCACCTGCACCTCGCCGGAGTACTCGGGCAACGGTCGTCGGACGGTGACCACCACGGTGACGGTGAGGACGAGGACGACGGCCGCCAGGAGGGCCACCGCAGCGATGGCGATGCGTCTCAGTCCGGGCACCCGCCGAGAGTAACCACCTAAACTGAGCCACACTGCGCGCCGCCCCGACCGCACCGGGCCGTGATCCGGAGACGGGTCCGGAGTCGCCGCACTCTCCGTGAGGAGCCTCGTGAGTGTCGACGACCTGAACTGGGCCGTCTTCGCGGGTGCGCTCGTCCTCCTCGTCGCCATCGTGGCCGTGCGGATCTCGTCACGGACCGGAATGCCCTCCCTGCTGCTGTATCTCGGACTCGGCGTGCTTCTGGGTGAGGGCGGCCTCGGCATCGCCTTCGAGGACTATGAGCTCACGACGGTGCTCGGGTACGCCGCGCTGGTCGTGATCCTTGCCGAGGGTGGCCTGACCACGCGGTGGAGCACGATCCGCCGGTCGGTGGTGCCGGCCGGCGTACTCGCCACGGTCGGCACCGCTGTGTCGGTGCTGGTCGTCGGCATCGCCGCCCACTTTCTGCTCGGCTCGTCGTGGACCCTGGCGCTCCTGCTCGGGGCAGTGGTCTCCTCGACCGACGCCGCCGCGGTCTTCTCGGTGCTGCGGCGTGTCCCGCTGCCCCGACGGCTGGCCGGGATGCTCGAGGCCGAGTCGGGGTTCAACGACGCGCCGGCCGTGATCGTCGTGGTGGCGCTCAGTGGCGTGGCGACCGGCGAGGAGTCGCACGGGCCTCTGCTGCTGGTGCTCGCGGCCGGCGTCGAGCTGGCCGCCGGGGCGGTCGTCGGCCTCGCTCTCGGGTGGCTGGGGGCTCAGCTGCTGCGCAGGGTGGCCCTTCCGTCTTCGGGGCTCTACCCGATCGCCGCCATGGCCCTCTGCTCCCTCGCCTACGGAGCGGGCACAGCCGCCCACGCGAGCGGGTTCCTGGCCGTGTACGTCTGCGGGCTGGTGCTGGGCAACTCCGACCTGCCGCACCGCCAGACCGTGCGGGGGTTCGCCGAGGGTCTGGGCTGGCTCGCGCAGATCGGCCTGTTCGTCCTGCTCGGCCTGCTCGTCAGCCCGGGCCAGCTGCTCGGTGCCCTCGTGCCCGCGCTCGTGATCGGCAGCGTGCTCCTGCTCGTCGCCCGTCCGCTGTCAGTGCTCGCCTCGGTCTCGTGGCTCGGCTACCGGTGGCGGGACCAGGCGTTCCTGTCGTGGGCCGGCCTGCGCGGAGCCGTGCCGATCGTGCTGGCCACCATCCCGGTGGCCGGTCTCGTCCCCGGCTCGGACGCGCTGTTCGAGCTCGTGTTCGTGCTCGTGGTGGTCTTCACATTGCTGCAGGCACCGACCTTGCCCGCCGTCGCCAGGAGGCTGCAGCTGCGCGGCGACGCGCCGGTCGACATCGAGGTGGAGTCGTCGCCCCTCGAGGCGATGGGCGCGCAGGTGATGCAGGTCAGCGTGGGGCCGACGTCGAGGATCCACGGCATGGAGCTGTTCGAGCTGCGCCTGCCGGAAGGGGCGAACGTCGCCCTGGTGGTACGCGACGGCACCGCCCTCGTGCCGGAGCCCCACACGCGCCTGGCCCGTGGCGACGACCTGCTCGTGATCGCCACCTCCCCGGTGAGGAAGAAGGCCGAGCGCCGCCTGCGTCACGTCAGCGAGGCGGGGCGCCTGGCGCAGTGGAAGGTGGACCCTCGAGACCGGGAGTGACCGGGCGTGATCTGCACCGCGTTCGGCGATGCTCTGGCGGTGTTGGGAAGGAAACGCTCGGCCGACCGGTTATGATTGGCACTCAGGAGCAGCGAGTGCCAGGCTCCGACAACCGAGGCGACAGAAGAGCTGAGGGTCCCGTGCCGACATACGCCTACGCGTGCACCTCCTGCGACAACAGGTTCGAGGTGCACCAGTCGTTCAGCGACGACTCGTTGACGCGCTGCGAGCGGTGCGAGGGCACGCTGCGCAAGCTGTTCAACTCGGTCGGCATCGTCTTCAAGGGCTCCGGGTTCTACCGCACCGACTCCCGCACCGACTCGCGCGCGGCGACGTCGGCGACTGCCCCGGGCGGGTCGGGCAACGGCGCTTCATCGTCCGGCAAGGACTCCAAGGACTCCTCGGGCTCGAACACGTCCGAGGGCTCGGGCAGCTCGGCCGGTTCGGACGGCACGGGGTCGTCCGGCACCAAGGAGTCGGCGGCCGCCACGTCCTCCCGCTCGCCGGCTGCCGCCGCAGCGAAGACCTGATCCTCACGGCGGCGCAGGCTTGGACGGCGCGGCGGCCCGCCGTCCACAGGGGCCGCTGAGGCCGACGCTGTCCACAGGACTCGGAGCGGCGATGGCCGCTCTCCCGTCCGGGGCGTAGCGTCCGGACCATGTCCACCTCGATCGACCAGCCCCAGCCCGGCCGCGCGCCGCTCGACGGCCCTCCCACCGTCGGTGTGATCGGTGGGTCCGGCTTCTACTCCTTCCTCGACGACCCGACCGAGGTCACCGTGGACACGCCCTTCGGCGTGCCCAGCGAGCCTCCGGTCGTCGGTACGGTCGCCGGCCGCCGCGTCGCGTTCCTTCCTCGGCACGGCCGCGACCACCGCATCCCCCCTCACCTCGTCAACTACCGCGCGAACCTGTGGGCGCTGCGGGCCGTCGGCGTGCGCCAGGTCGTGGCGCCGTGCGCGGTCGGGTCGCTGCGACCCGAGCTGGGCCCAGGCACCGTCGTGGTGCCCGACCAGGTCGTCGACCGCACCTGGGGGCGCGCGCACACGGTCTACGACGCCATCGGGCCCGTCGTGCACGTCGCCTTCGCCGACCCGTTCTGCCCGCGCGGCCGGGCTGCGGTGATGGCCGCGGCCGGGGGAACGGACGGCATGGAGACAGTGGACGGCGGCACGCTCGTCGTCGTGAACGGTCCCCGGTTCTCCAGCCGTGCCGAGTCGCAGTGGCACGCGGCCGCCGGCTGGTCGCTCGTCGGCATGACGGCGATGCCGGAGGCGGCGATCGCCCGCGAGCTCGCACTCTGCTTCACCACCGTCGCCCTCGTCACCGACCACGACGCCGGCGTCGAGGGTGGCGAGGCCGTTACCCACGAGGAGGTGCTGGAGGTGTTCGCGCGCAACGTCGAAGCGCTGAAGTCGCTGGTCGGCCGTGCGATCGCGGGTCTGCCCGACGACCAGGCGGACTGCCCGTGCGGCAGGGCGGTCGACGGTCTCAAGCTGCCCTTCGACCTTCCCTGACCTGACCTGACCTGGACGGTACGCCGAGATGCTCTCGCTCAGCTGGTTCAGCCAGTCCGACGGGGCGGCGGGCCCGTCACCTCGCGGGCGCCCTGCCCCCCGGGCCCGAGCCGCGCGCAGGTGGGTCGGCCGGCACCGACGCTCCCTCGCGGCTCTCCTGCTGGCGGCCGCCGCCGGTGTCGGTCTCGAGGCAGTCACCTCACCACCGCCGGAAGGCGTCGAGGTGACCGTCGCCGCGTCCGACCTGCCGTCGGGGCACCGGGTCACCGAGGGCGACGTGAGGCGCACGCACCTACCGGCGGACGCCGTGCCCACCGGCGTCGTGCCCGCCTCCGAGCTGGTCGGCCAACGGCTCTCCGGCCCGGTCCGCGCGGGCGAGACGCTGACCGACTGGCGCATGGCGTCCGACGGCCCGGCCTCGGCACTCGCCACCGGGCGCGTGGCCATGCCCGTCGACCTCCGATCCGGCGCCACCAGGTGGCTCTTTCCCGGGGCGAGGGTGAGCCTGCTCGCCTCACGCAGCGAGGTTCTCGACGTCGGCCAGAACCACGACGACGGACCGCCTCCCGCTCACATGGTCGCTCGCGACGTCGTGGTGCTGGACGTGCCCGTACCGGACGACGAGGGCCTGCTGGCCACAGCGGACGTCGAGGGCACCAGGACGGTTCTGCTGTCGGTGCGCCCTGAAGAAGCCGCCGCGCTCGCGTCGGTCTCCGCCGGCTGGTGGCTCAGCCCCGTCGTCCTGCCCTAGCCGCCACGTTCAGCCGCCACGTTTGAATCTCCAACTGCGACTTCCGCAACGCTAGCGTGACCCCGTCCGGCGCTCTGACGGCGCTTTCCGCACACACCAGGAGTGTCATGTCCGGGTTCAAGAACTTCATCCTTCGCGGGAACCTCGTGGAGATCGCGGTAGGGCTGATCATGGCTCTGGCGTTCGCCGCGGTCGTCACCGCGTTCGTCAACTGGCTTACGGCACTGCTTCCTGAGACGGCCTCCAGCATCTTCTCGAACGAGGTGAACAGCTTCGGCGCCTTCCTGAACGCGGCGGTCTCGTTCGTGCTGATGGGTGCGGTGGTCTACTTCCTGGTGGTGACGCCCTACACCAAGGCCAAGGAGCGGTTCTTCCCCGCCGAGGAGGAGGGCACCCCCGCTGACGTCGCGTTGCTGGAGGAGATCCGCGACCTGCTGCGCACCAACCCCAAGGTCTAGGTAGCTGCACTCCCTGAGGGTGCCGTCCGCCGCGCGTCACCAGTGCGGCGGACGGTCTCGCAGGTACCGCTCGTCGTCCGACTCGTCAGAGTCGCCGGAGCCGGAACGGTCCCACCCCTCGTCGCTGTCGTCGCTCGACCGATCCGGGATAACTGGGGGGTCCGCCGGTCCCTCCGCGTCCTTGCCGTCCCCGGGCTTCTTGGCGCGCGGGCTCATGACAGCCGTCCGAACCAGAGCAGCGAACCGACGACGGTCAGCAGCAGCGCGCCCAACCCGAGCAGGGTCCAGCGGTGGGTGATCTCCGACGGCTCCATCTCGTACCCGACGGACGAACCGATGTCGTCGTAGACGCGGTTCAGCTCGTCCAGCGTCTGCGCCTGGTAGTAGTCGCCCTCCGTGGCGTCGGCGATCTCCTGCAGTTCGGCCTCGTTGACGGGCACGGGCTCGGTGATGCCCTCGATCACGATCACGCCGTCGGGCGTTCCGAAGCCGATCGTCGAGACGGGCACACCCGCCTCGACCGCGGCGGCGGCGGCGTCGGCGTTGGGCCGTCCGACCGTCGTCTCGCCGTCTGACAGAACGACGATGCGCGCCGGAACCGGTTCTCCCCCAGGCTCTTCCGGCACCTGCTCAAGGCTCTGCAGCGACGTGAAGATGCCCTCACCGATCGCGGTGTAGGGCCCCAGCTCGATGGAGTCGATCGCTGACACCACACGCGCGCGGTCGGTCGTCGGAGGGACGAGCACGGTCGCGGCCCCCGCGAACGTGACCAGCCCGAGGTTAAGGCCCGGCGGCAGGTCGCGCGCGAAGGCGCGTGCCGCTTCCTGGGCGGCCTCGAGGCGGTTCGGGGCGACGTCCTCCGCCTGCATCGAGAGCGACACGTCGATCGCCAGGACGACGGTCGCCCGCTCCCGCGGCACCCGCACCTCACCGGCCGGACGGGCGACCGCCACGACCATCACCGCGCAGGTCAGCAGCAGCCCGGCAGCTAGCACGTGCCGCCGCCATCCCGGCCCGCGCGGCGCCACGCTCGCCAGCATCGGCAGGGCGCTGAACCGCAGGGCGTAGGCGTGCCGGCGGCGCTGGCCCCACAGGTACAGCCCGAGCAGCAGGGGCAGCAGCAGGAGGAGCCACAACCGGCCGCCGGCGAGGAACGAGTCGGGGACCACCGCAGTCACGCCCCCCGACGCACGGCGTGGAGCTGGCGCGCGTGCACGCGGTGGGCGAGAACGAATCGAGCGGTGTCGGCGACCCAGTCGGAGTCCGTCCGCAGCACGAGGTGCGCGCAGCCGGCCCGGCGCAGCTCGGTGCGGACCCGCTCGCGGTGGGTCGCGGCAGCCTGGGCGAACCTCTGGCGGACGGCCGCTCGTGACGTGTCGACCTCGAGCACCGCACCCGTCTCGGGGTCGACCATGTCGACCACACCGACGTTCGGCAGCTCGCTCTCGCGCGGATCGACCACCTCGACGGCGAGCACCTGGTGGCGCACCGACAGCTTGCGGATCGGGCGCGCCCACGACGGCGGCGCCGAGGGCGGCAGCCTCCACGCTGACAGCCCTGGGTCGAGGAAGTCCGAAACCACCACTCGCAGACCGCGTCTGGGGTGCGCGGAGAAGAGCTTGTCGACTGCTGGGCCGAGCGGGACGCCGGGCGTGACGCGTCCGGGCTCCAAGGTGTGCTCGGGCTGGTCGAGCAGGGAGCGCAGCAGCGTGGCCAGTGCGAGGCGGCCTGCGCGGGCGGGGTGCCGGTGCAACCCGTCCTCGTCGAGCAGGTACCCGCCGAAGCGGTCGCCGACCCGTCCCGTCAGCACCCCGACCGTCGCCACCGCGGCAACGGCCAGCTCGCGCTTGTCCATGCCGCGAGGCTGTGGGCCGCGCACATCGGCCTTCTCGTCCGTGGCCCAGACCGTCCGATGTCTGCGCGTGGCGCGTTCGGCCGTGCCGAACCGCATCGAGCCCGACAAGTCAACGAGCGCCCACGTCTCCAGCTCGCGGTCGGCCACGACATCGCGGACGTGGGGCTGGGTGGTGCGGGCCGTCACGGCCCAGTCCATGTGGCGCACGTCGTCCTCGCCCGCCCGGTACAGGCGCGCCTCGGCCAGCTCGGAGCCAGGCCCGGGCAGCAGGCCCAGGTGCTCGCCGCGCAGGTACCCCTCGAGCCGCCGCACGATGGTGAGCTCGAGCGAGCGGAGCGCGGCGGGCGGTGCCAGGTCGGAGAGCAGGCGCTCCGTCGACCCCTTCACAGCAGGGCCGGCAGCGGCTGCGGCACGACCGCCAGCACCCGTTCGACGACCGACCGGGCCGAGACCCCGTCGGCCACGGCGTCGAAGCCCAGCACCAGCCGGTGGGCGATCACGTCGACGGCGAGTGCCGCGATGTCGGCCGGCAGCACGTGGTCCCGGCCGCGCACCAGCGCGAGGGCGCGGGCCGCTGCGACGAGCCCGAGTGTGGCCCGCGGGCTCGCGCCGACGTCCACCACCTCGGCCAGCTCCGGCATGCCGTACTGGGCCGGGTCACGCGTGGCCATCACCATCCGCACGACGTAGTCGCCGACGAGAGGGTGCACGTAGATGTGGTCGGCCATCCGCTGGAGCCGGAGCACCTGCTCGTTGGTGAGCACCTGGTGCGCGACGGGCGGGTCGACGCTCATCCGGCGGAGGATCTCCGCCTCCTCGTGGGCGCGCGGCAGCGGGACGTCGACCTTGAGCAGGAACCGGTCTCGCTGTGCCTCGGGCAGCGGGTAGACGCCCTCGGACTCGAGCGGGTTCTGCGTGGCGATCACGATGAACGGGTCGGGCAGGGGGAACGACCGGCCGCCGAGAGACACCTGGTGCTCGGCCATCAGCTCGAGCATCGCGGCCTGCACCTTCGCCGGGGCGCGGTTGACCTCGTCCGCCAGAACGAAGTTGACGAACACCGGCCCGAGCTCGATGTCGAACGTCTCTGCGCTCGGACGGTAGATGCGGGTGCCGACGATGTCGGACGGCACCAGGTCGGGCGTGAACTGCAGTCGCGCGAAGCTGCCGCCCAGCACCGTCGCGAAGGTGCGGACTGCCAGGGTCTTGGCCACGCCGGGCACACCCTCCAGCAGGCAGTGCCCGCGGGCGAGCAGCGCCACCATCAGGCGGTCGACCATGCCGTGCTGGCCGACCACGACGGAGGAGACCGCACGGGCCGCGGCCCGCAGCGCGTCGAGGTCGGAGCCGGTCCCCGGCGGCCCGTTGGAGCCGGGCGTGACGGGGTCCTTGGCGGAGGTGCTCACCGGGCCATTCCACCACTCCTGCTCGGGCGGCGCGGAGCCCGCTCGTCCCTGTGGTCGCTGGGTCCTGGCTCCCGAGCGGGTGTGGTCGAATGGCGGGGTGTCGAGCGAGACCGTGCCGCCGCCCTCGGGCACGCCCACGACCCTTGGCCGCTACAGCGTCGTGGGCCGCTGGCACAGCGCTGCAGGTGGACAGGTGCTGGCTGCGCAGGGTCCGGGCGGCGAGCAGGTCGAGCTCGTGCTGATGGCACCCGGGCCAGCGCAGGACGCGGCCGCGCGGGACCGCTTCGCGGCGGCCGCCGAGCGCCTGAGCATCGAGCACCCGGGCCGGCTCCTCGAGATCCAGGCCGACGGACCTCTGACGTGGGCCGCGCTGCGTCCAGGGTCGGGACCCGAGGGCGCCCGCCCGCTGCTCGAGGCGCCGCTGCCGGCCGGCGCCGGTGTCAGCCCGGGACCTGGCCCCGCCTTCTCTCCCCATTGGAGCAACGGTCCGCAGGCCTACCCGACGTTGACCCCGTTCGCGCCGCTGGCGCCCCCGCCGGAGGACGAGCGGCCATGGTGGCGGAGCTGGTGGCTGGTCGCTGTGCTCGTGCTGGCCGTCATCGTCCTGCTGCTGATCCTGTCGGCGTGCTGGCCGAGGGAAGATCCCGCGCCGGCGCCCTCACCGAGCCCGAGCGACTCGCCCAGCCCCACGCCGACACCGTCGGCGACCACCTCGTCCCCGGGCGGCTCCACACCCGCCCCCAGCGGGGAGCCCGGCTCACCGACTCCCACCAACGAGGCGCAGGGCACCCCCTCGCAGAGCCTGCAGGCCGGCCCTGGCGTGGCGGGTCCCAGCTTCACCGAGGACGACAGGGCCGTCGAGATGCGGCTCGCCGGCCTGCCCTTCCCGTTCCGGGTGCCCGAGGGCTGGGAGTGCTCGAGGGACGCCGAGGCGGCGGCACCGGTGGTGCGCTACATCTGTTCCGACACCGCGTTCGACGACTCGGACGGGCTGCCACCCCCGTCCGGTGTCGTGCAGGTCGAGCCCTGCCCGCCGCCCTGTGGCGACCTCGAGTGGGAGACGCTGCGCAACCAGGCGAGCGACGACGGCGGCTGGGTGCTCGTGGACGACACGACGGTCACGGTGCTGGACTTCTCCCCCGAGCTGCCGCTGTACGAGCGGATCAGGATGAGCCGCCTCTACTCGCCCGTCGGGGGGGAGATGCCCGACACCCACGTCTACAGCGAGTTCACCGCCCCTCCCGAGCTTTTCGGCGAGGTGCAGAAGATCACCAACGACATTCGAGCGAACACTCCCTGATCGGCGGAACCCGAGCCCCGGCTGTTCCCCCGGACGGGTGGTTCTGGGAGGCTGAACCCATGGATCCCCTGCCCACCGGCGACGACGCCGATGGGCGCTACACCTCGGCAGAGACGTCCGACGCGCCAGAGGCAACAGAGCCGCCTGCCCCGCACATCGAAGCCGTCGCGGAACCGCCTGCCCCGCACATCGAAGCCATGGCGGAACCGCCTGCCCCGCACGACGACGAGACGGTCGCGGAGCCCCCTGCCCCGCACCCCGAGGCAGTCGCCGAACAGGCTGCCCAGCGGCACCAGGAGGTCGCTGACCGGGCCGTCCTGCTGCTCCAGCGGGCGCAGGAACACGCCGACCGGATGACCGACGAGGCGGATCGCAAAGCCGCCGACGCCACCCAGTCGCTCGCGCAGGCGACCGCGCGGCTCGAGTCGGCCACTGCCGAGGCCCGCTCCCTGGTGATCGACGCGACCGAACAGTCACGGCTCGTCCTCCAGACGGCGGAACAGACGCGCGCGGATGTGCTCTCAGAGGCACAGCGCGTGGCCGATGGTCAGCGGGCTGAGGCAGAGCAGGTGCTCACCGCCGCCCGCGAGGAGGCCGAGCAGACGCTCAGCAGTGCGCACGCAGAGGCGAAGCGCGTTCTGACCGAGGCGACCGAGGAGGCCGAGACCGGACGGGCGCTGTGGCTGGACGAGCGCGACCACGAGCTGACGACCGCGCGCGAGCAGGCCGAGAAGTGGCGTACGGAGGCTGCCGCAGAGGCCGAGGCCTTGCGCGCGCGCAGCAACGACGAGGCGACCACTGCGACGACCCGGGCCCGCCAGGAGGCGGACCGTGTGCTGCGCGCCGCCGAGGCCGAGCGCGAGCAGCTGTTCGCCGCGGCCCAGCAGACGCGTGTCGAGGCAACGGCCGCCGCCGAGGAGGAGCTGGCCGCCGCCGCGGAGCAGACGCGCTGGACGCAGGAGACCATCGCGGCACTGCTCGCCACCGCCGACGAGGAGGCCGACCGCACCCGCGCGCAGGGCCACTCCGACGCGGCCGAGCTCGTCCGCGAGATCCGGGAGCGCGCCACCGCCCTGCTCACCGCCGTCGAGGCCGAGGCGCAGCGACGGCTGGACGACTCGGCCGAGCAGGCCGCCAAGGTGCTGGCCGCGGCCGAGGCGGCCGCGCAGGAGGTCGGCCGCGTGGCCGAGCGCGAACGCACCCGCCAGGGCGACGAGATCCGGCGGATGCGTGAGGATGCCGAGGCCTTTGCGTCGGAGGCGCGGGAGCGTGCCGAACGCCGACTGGCAGAGTCGGAGGCCGGAGCGCGGATGGTGCGCGAGCAGAGCGCGATCGACCTGGCCTCCGCCCAGCACGAGGCCGTCCAGACCCGTCAGGCAGCCCGGGAGGAGTCGACGACCCTCGTCACGACGGCACGCCAGGAGGTCGACGCCCTCCGCACGCAGGCGCGCGAGCAGCTCGAGCAGGCGCAGGCGAGGGTGGCGGCACTCGCCTCGCGCAGGGACCGTATCGTGGCAGAGCTGAGCCAGTACTCGGGCGTGATCGACGCCCTCGCGGTGCCCGAGCGCATCCCCGCCGAAGAGCTGGCCGACGACGAGACGTTCGGCGACGACCTCGCCGCGCTGCACGACGAGCCGCTGCACGACACCCAGCACGACACCCAGCACGACACCCAGCACGACACCCAGCACGACACCCAGCCGAAGCACGACACCCAGCACGACAGCGGGAACCACCACACCGAGCTCGACGACAACCCCACGGACACCGTCCAGATGCAGAGGATCCGATGAACGACGTACTGCCCTTCCGCACCGTCCTGCGCGGCTACGAGCCCCACCAGGTCGAGCAGCGACTGACCGAGCTCGAGCGGGCTCTGCAGCAAGCCCGCGCCGAGGCCGAGCAGTACCGCGCCCGGCTGGGCGAGCGGGACAACCGCTTGGACGCCCTGACCGGCGACCTGCAGCGCGCGCAGACTGAGGCAGACGAGGCTCGCTCGGACACCATCCCGTCCGAACCGAACTTCGAGGGCCTGGGCAAACGCATCGGGCAGATGCTGAAGCTCGCGAAGGAAGAGGCCGAGGACCTGCGGTCCGGCGTGGCCGAGGAGGTCGCAGTCCAGCGGATGGCCGGGCAGAAGGAGGCCGACGCGCTGCGTGAGGCTGCCGACCGGTACGCGGCCGACACCCGCGGCGCGGCGGATTCCGACGCGGCGAAGCTGCTGGAGCAGGCACGCCGCTCCGCCGACGACATCCTGGACGACGCCGACCGCGAGGCGACGGCACGCCGCGAGGAGGCGGAGGCCGTCTACGAGCACCAGCGGGCCGCTGCTGCTGCCGCCGCCGCCGACTTCGAGACCACGCTGGCCGAGCGCCGCAGGAAGGCCGAGATCGACTTCACGCAGCGGTCGTCCGCTGCCGAGCAGACCCTGCTCGAGGCCGAGCGGCACGCTCAGCAGTCGCGGGCCGAGGCCGAGCGGATCGAGGGCGACGCCGGGCAGGCAGCCGAGCACGCCATCGCCGAGGCGCGCGCGCAGGCCGAGGAGCTTCTCGCCACCGCACGGGCGAAGGCCGACCGAGTGCGTGCCGAGTCGGAGCGCGAGCTGCTGGCAGCCACGTCACGTCGTGACTCGATCAACGCGCAGCTGACCAACGTGCGGCACATGCTGGCGACCCTGTCGGGCACCTCTGCGGGCGATGCGATCGCCGCGGTCGTCGGCCCGATGGACCCGCACCACGGTGCGCAGCCGGCCGAGCAGCCTGCCGAAGCCGCCGAGGCCCACCGCGACTTCCTGATCTCGTCGCGTGAGGCCGTCGTCGACGAGGACGTCGCTGACGAGGACGACGTCGAGATCGAGGCATCGGCCGACGACGAGCTGGACGAGGTCACCGACGAGGAGACGGCACCCATCGACACCACCAAGCACCACGCGAGCGCCAGCAAGTCGTAGGTCGCTGACTACCCCGTGCTCGATGGGTCAGCGCCTGGCGAGGGCCTGCCGGATGGCCTGGCGGAGGCGGGCCGGCGCGTCGACCATCGCGGGCCCGTACCAGGTCAGCGACCGGCCGTCGACGAGGGCGCTCGGCACCGGGGCGAAGACCTCGGGACCGTCGTCGGCGCTGAAGGCATAGGGCTCGTCGGGCAGCACAGCGACGTCGATCCCGTCCAGGACGGTTGAGGGGTCGAACTGCGGGTACCGCTCGGGGTCGTCGGCGAGCACGTGGTCGACGCCCAACCGAGCGAGCACGTCGCCGGCGTACGTGTCGTGTCCGAGAGCCATCCACGGTCGGCGCCAGATCGGCACGATGGCGCGCAGCCTCCGACTCGGGTCGACGGGTTCGACTGCAGCCCAAGCCTTCTCGGCCTCGTCAAGCCACCTGGGCCGCGTGGCTCCGCATGCGTCCAGCACCTGCGCCAGCCCGGTGAACGCGTCGTCGACGGTGCGGATGTCGGTGACGAGCACCTCGAGGCCCGACTCGCGCAGGCGGTCGAGGTCGACCGGCCGGTTCTCCTCCGCGTTGGCCACCACCAGGTCGGGCGCAAGCGTGACGACGGCGTCGACGTCGGGGTTCTTGGTCCCGCGCACGCGGGCGACCCCCTGGGCGTCGAGGTCGGCCGGATGGGTGCACCAGTCGGTCACTCCCACCAACAGCCCGGGCGCAGACACCGCAACGGCTTCGGTCAGGGAAGGGACGAGGCTGACGACGCGCACGACCTCACCCTTTCATCCGTCGGAGTGGGCACGGATGCGGGCAGGTGTTGCCCATGCGGGCCGCTAGGCGCTTCCGCGGGCCGACCTGCCCGCACCTGTGCTCGTTCGGCCCACCGCTTGACGAGGCCGGCCGGAGCGCCCCAACCTTCGGCATGGACGTCGAGACGTTGCGGCTGGCCGTCTACCGCGGCTTCGCGCAGGACGGCCGTGCGCCTTCGCACGGCTCAATGGCCGCGACGTGCAGCGCGACGCTCGACCAGGTGCGCCAGGGACTCGAGCAGCTCGCGTCCGATCGACACCTGGTTCTCTCGGACGACGGTGACGTGGTGATGGCGCACCCCTTCGCGGCGCTGAACCTCGGCTTCTCGGTGATGGGACGGGCGACGCTCTGGTGGGGAGGGTGCGCCTGGGACTCCTTCGCGCTCCCCCACCTGCTCACCGACGAGAGCGACGTGCTCGTGGCCACCCGGTGCCCGGGCTGCGACGCGGCCCTGTCGTGGGTCGTCGGGCGGCAGGCCCCACCGGCCGGCGACGAAGTCGCCCACTTCCTCGTGCCCGCATCCCGAATGTGGGACGACGTCGTGCACACCTGCGCCAACCAGCGCGTGTTCTGCTCGACCGTCTGCGTCCGGAACTGGTTGGAGCGCAACGGGTTCGAGCAGGGATACGTGATGGACCTACCGACTCTGTGGCGCCTCGCCAGCGGTTGGTACAGCGGCCGAATGGAAGGTGGCTACCAGCGTCGCGACCCGGTGGCCTCGACCGCCTATCTCCACGAGGTCGGGCTCCGTGGGCCCTTCTGGGGGCTGCCGGAGTAGCCCCCCGTCCTCACTGGTCCGGAGGGGTCGTCGGCGGGCTGCTCGTCGGCGGGACCGGCACCTCGGAGCCGGTGAGCGCCGCGAGCTCCTCGGCAACCAGGCGAACGACGAGCTCGTCCAGCGACAGCTCCTCGTAGTCCGTCGAGGCGATGTCACTGTTCGCGCCGGTCGCGGCACCGGCCGCGCCGTACGACAGGAACACGAACCGCGACCCGGTGGCTGCGGCCACCTGGCGGAACACCGCCTCCGCCTGGTCGTCGCTCTCCGACGAGGCGATCGGGAAGACCTTGATGCCGCGGCCGATCGCGTCGGAAATGCTCTGCGGATAAGCCTTCTCGACCTGCCGACCGACCTGGGGCGGAGCATCTGCGATCAGGAACACGAGCTGGAGGGTGTCAGCGGGGTCGCCCCAGCTCGGCTCCCCGAGCGCTGCCGCCAGGCCCTCGTCGAGCGCCTCCGGGTAGTCGCCGCCGCCGTCCGCCTGCACGTCCGCCAGCGCCTTGCGGAAGGCCGGCAGGTCGCCGGTCAGGTCGTAGGTCGAGGTCACGAACGTGTCGCCCTCGTCGCGGTACAGGGTCATCCCGAACCGGGCCTGCGGTGAGCCGTCGAGCTCTGCGATGCGGCTAGCGACCGTGTCGACTGTCGTCTTGAGCTGCTCGATCTCGTCGCCCATCGAGCCGGTGGCGTCGATCAGGAACATCACGTCGAGAGCGAGAGGGCCTTCCCGTCCGCCCGCGTCGCCAACCTCGAGTACAGCCTCCCCACCCGGTGCCGCCTCCGTGCTGGAGCCGTCCACGGTGAAGGTGTAGCTCTTGGCCTGGGTCTCGTACAGCCCCGGCCAGAACCTAGCGGTGCCGTCGGCGGTCGTGCGGACGGTGGCGACGTCGTCGTCGCCGGCGCTCACAGCCACCTCGGCGCCGGGAACCGGCAGACCGTCAGATCCCTTGACACTCACCACGATCCGTCCCTCGGGAGAGAAGGGACGGGTGCTGATACCGGACGACTCGAGGCGCGCCAGGTAGTCGAGGAACCCTTGGTAGTCGGCGTTGTCGTCGACGCTGCCCGCGCGGAGCCCGGTCGCCTGGGTCATCGCCTCAGGCGCGATCTCGGACGCCGCCGCATCGCCCGGGCGGCCCGCCGCCTCGGCGGTGTCCGCTTCGGCGTAGGCGCCGGACTCGCCGGTCTCGTCGGACGTCCACTGCGGCTCGCCCCCGACCCAGCCGCGATCGGTCGCGGTCTCGGTGCCTGACGTGCAGCCGGTGGCCAGCAGCCCTGCAGCCGAGACAGCTGCCACGGTCATGATGGCGTTGCGGTACCTCATCGATGGTCCCCCTCACGGTGGTGTCTGTCCGTGAGATGCGGGGCAGGCCACCGGGGTTCCCTCCGGCCCGAGGTTCTTTCGGCTCGCGACCTCAGGAGGACGTCAGACCGAGCGCCGGTACTGCCCGCCCACCTCGAAGAACGCCTCGGTGATCTGGCCGAGCGAGCACACGCGAGCCGCGTCCATCAGCTCGGCGAACACGTTGCCTTCCCCCGCCGCCACCTCGCGCAGACGAGCCAGCGCCTGCTGGGCCCCGTCTCGATGCGTCTCGGTGAAGTCAGCGAGACGGCGCAGCTGCGACTGCTTCTCGGCCTCGGTGCCTCGCGCGAGCTCGATCTCGCGCACCTCGCCCTCGGGGTGCGGGTTGAGGAAGGTGTTCACGCCGACGAGCGGCAGCGAGCCGTCGTGCTTGCGCTGCTCGTAGAGCATCGACTCGTCCTGGATGCGACCGCGCTGGTACCCCGTCTCCATCGCGCCCAGCACGCCGCCGCGCTCGGTCATGCGGTCGAACTCGGCCAGCACCGCCTCCTCGACCAGGTCGGTGAGGTCGTCGACGACGTAAGACCCCTGCAGCGGGTTCTCGTTCATGCCCAGGCCCCACTCGCGGTTGATCACCATCTGGATGGCGAGCGCCCGGCGCACGGACGAGTCGGTCGGGGTGGTCACGGCCTCGTCGTACGCGTTGGTGTGCAGGCTGTTGCAGTTGTCGTAGACGGCGCACAGGGCCTGCAGGGTCGTGCGGATGTCGTTGAAGTCCATCTCCTGCGCGTGCAGAGATCGGCCGGACGTCTGCACGTGGTACTTCAGCTTCTGCGAGCGGTCGTTCGCGCCGTACCGGTCGCGCATCGCGATCGCCCAGATGCGCCGCGCCACACGGCCGATCACCGTGTACTCGGCGTCCATGCCGTTCGAGAAGAAGAACGACAGGTTGGGCGCGAAGTCGTCGATGTCCATGCCGCGGGCCAAGTACGACTCGACGTAGGTGAAGCCGTTCGCGAGGGTGAAGGCGAGCTGGCTGATGGGGTTCGCCCCGGCCTCGGCGATGTGGTAGCCGGAGATCGAGACCGAGTAGAAGTTGCGCACCTTCTGCTCGATGAACCACTGCTGGATGTCGGCCATCATCCGAAGGCTGAACTCGGTCGAGAAGATGCAGGTGTTCTGGCCCTGGTCCTCCTTGAGGATGTCGGCCTGGACGGTGCCGCGCACCGACGCCAGCGTGGCCGCGCGCACCTCGGCGGCCTCGGCACCGGACGGTTCCCGTCCCTCACGCTCGGCGAACTTCGCCAGCTCGGCGTCGATCGCGGCGTTGAGGAAGAAGGCCAGCAGGGTCGGCGCCGGCCCGTTGATCGTCATCGACACCGAGGTGGACGGCGACGTCAGGTCGAACCCGTCGTAGAGCACCTTCATGTCGTCGAGGGTCGCGATCGAGACACCGGACGTGCCGACCTTGCCGTACACGTCGGGGCGGGTGTCGGGGTCGCGGCCGTAGAGGGTGACGGAGTCGAACGCGGTCGAGAGCCGCTTCGCATCACCGTCGGCCGACAGGTACTTGAAGCGGCGATTCGTCCTGAACGCGTCTCCCTCTCCGGCGAACATGCGTGCCGGGTCCTCGCCCTCGCGCTTGAACGCGAAAACCCCTGCGGTGTAAGGGAACGCGCCGGGGAGGTTCTCGGAGCGAAGGAACCGCAGCAACCCGCCCTCGTCGGTGTGACGGGGCAGCGCCACACGCGGCACCGAGTTTCCCGACAGCGTCTCGCGGCGCAGCGCCGTGTGGATCTCGCGGTCGCGGACGGCCACCACCAGCTCGTCGCCGCTGTAGTCGCGCACGGTCGCCGGCCAGCCCTCGAGCAGACCACGGCTGCGCCCGTCGACTGCGTGCTCCGCGGCGCTGAGCAGGTCGTCGAGACCGCCTCGCTCGGCTCCGGCGTCGTCGAGCGCCGATGCCGCCTCCCGCAGTGCGGAAGCACGCCGGACGGCGGCGACCTGCTCGTCGGTGGTGCGGTGGTGGTCGCGCACCGCCTCGGCGATCTCGGCCAAGTAGCGCACTCGCGCCGGTGGGATGACGGCATGGGTCGACGTCGTGACCTTGCTGGCAACGGGTGCGAGCGCCCCCTCGTCCATCGCCAGTCCGTGCTGGGCGAGCTCGCCGACCAGGAACTGGTACAGCGCCGTCACGCCGTCGTCGTTGAACGTGGCTGCGCTGGTGCCGTAGACGGGCATCTCGTCCGGGGAGACGCCGAAGGCCTCGCGGTTTCGCACCATCTGGCGCGCCACGTCGCGACGCGCGTCATCGGCACCACGGCGCTCGAACTTGTTGATGGCCACCGCATCGGCGAAGTCGAGCATGTCGATCTTCTCGAGCTGCGAGCTGGCGCCGTACTCCGGCGTCATCACGTAGAGCGAGGTGTCGCAGAACGGCACGATCGCCGCGTCACCCTGTCCGATGCCGGGCGTCTCCACGACGACGAGGTCGAAGCCGGCGGCCTTCAGCACCGCGATCGAGTCGTCGAGGTGCTCGGGCAGCCCGCCCACCTGGCCCCGCGTGGCCATCGAGCGGAAGTAGACGGAGGCTGCACCCTCGCCCGTGATGGAGTTCATCCGGATCCGGTCGCCCAGCAGTGCCCCGCCACCGCGCCGCCGGGTCGGGTCGATCGCCAGCACGGCCACCCGCACCTTGCCCGACTGGTCGAGCCGGAACCGGCGCAGCAGCTCGTCGGTCAGCGACGACTTGCCGGAGCCGCCGGTGCCGGTGATGCCAAGGACGGGCACCCGGCGCGTCGCCGTCGCCGCGTCGACCTGACTGCGCACCTCGTCGGGCAGCCGTCCGGCCTCGGTCATGGTCAGTGCGCGCGCCAGGGTCAGCCGGTCACCGGTGAGCAGGCCGTCCCAGCTCGCGGGCCCCGTCTCGGAGAGGTCGATGTCGCAGTCGGCGACCATCGTGTTGACCATGGCTGCCAGGCCGAGGGCCTGACCGTCCTCCGGCGAGAAGATCCGCACACCACGGGATCTCAGAACCTCGATCTCGGACGGGACGATCACGCCGCCCCCGCCCCCGTACACCTTGACGTGGCCCGCCCCCCGCTCCGCGAGCAGCTCGACCAGGTAGCCGAAGTACTCGGTGTGGCCGCCCTGGTAGCTGCTGACGGCGACGCCCTGCACGTCCTCGCTGATCGCCGCGTCGACGACCTCGTCGACCGAGCGGTTGTGCCCGAGGTGCACCACTTCGGCGCCCTGGCTCTGCAGGATGCGCCGCATGATGTTGATCGACGCGTCGTGCCCGTCGAAGAGGCTGGCGGCGCTGACGAAGCGCACCGGGTGCTCGGGCACGTGGAGCTTCGGCGAGGCGGCCATCTGGCGCTCCCTGAGGGGTCGCGAGGGATATTACTAGGAAGTCCTAGTAAAACACTGACGAGCCGGGCGACGCCAGTCAGCGCCGCGTGACCTGGTCCCGTGCTGCGGCCGGCCCTCCTCGCCGCCCTCGTTAACGAGGCGAAACCACCGTTAACGAGGCTCGCGAGCCTCGTGAAGTGTCACGGAGCCTCGTGAAGTAGGCCGGGCGCGGCGCAGCGAGGGTGTGCCGCTCGCCGAGTTCGCGGCCACTGACCGGCCGCACCTGTGCTGTGCGGACCGGAACCTCAGCGGACCGCAACCTCAGCGCTTGCGAACCTCGGCGACCACGTCGTGGTGGCCGTCCGCCGAGTGCTTGGCCTTCTTCTCGGCCCGCTTCTCCTTGATGGACTTCCCGGACTTCTTCGCGACGTTCTTGCGCGGGGACTTGTCGGACATCAGGACTCCAACGCCTTTCGCGGGACGCTGAGGAGGCCTCGCGCGGCGTGCTCCCACTCTAGGCGCACCAGGGCCGCCACTAGGCTCGGCGACATGTCCAAGCTGCCCTTCGACCCGATCGACCGGGCAGCTGAGCTGTGGCAGGAGCACTTCGGCGACCCGGTCGACATGAAGGTCGTGACCTCGCTGATGCGCGTCCAGCAGATGCTGCTGACGCGGATCGACGCGCTGCTCAAGCCGTTCGGGGTCACGTTCGCCCGCTACGAGGTCCTGGTGCTGCTGACGTTCAGCCGGCGAGGCTCGCTGCCGCTGTCGAAGATCGGCGAGCGGCTGATGGTTCACCCCACCTCGGTCACGAACGCGATCGACCGTCTGGAGGCCGGAGGTCTCGTGCGCCGGGTGCCCGACATCGTGGACCGGCGCCGCACCCTGGCCGAGCTCACCGACGCCGGCCGCGAAGTGGTCACGGAGGCAACCAAGGCGCTGCAGGACAACGGGTTCGGGCTCGACGAGCTCGACCGCGGTGATGCGTCCCAGCTCTACGACCTGCTGCGGTCGATGCGCGGAGCCGCGGGCGACTTCCCGCGCTGACGCCCTGTCACTGGACGCAGAACAGGTTGCCCTCCGGGTCGGCCATCGTCGTGTGGAACCCGCTCGGTTCGTCGACCGTGTAGCGCTTGGTGGCGCCCAGCGCGGTCAGCCGGGCGACCTCGGCGTCGATGTTCTCCCGGCCCACGTTGAGGTCGAGGTGCCAGCTGTTCTTGGCGGTCGTGCGGTCGTCAACTCGCTGGAACAGGAACCGGCGCTTGCGGCCTCGCGGGGCGTCCACGTCATCCGGGTGGACGATGCCTGTCATCGTGCGCCAGGCGAGCCGGCCGTCCACCTCGACGACGTCGCGGTCCCGGTCCGCGAACCCCGCAGCCAGGACGGCTTCGACCAGGTCCTGCGTGTCCTCGACGACGTAGCCCAGCGCCGCGGCCCAGAAGTCGGCCTGGGCGTGCGGGTCGTCGCTGTCGACGGTGGTCTGGGTGAAGAGCGGGGCCGGTGTCCCGGCACGAGGGGCGCGGTATGCCACGTCGGGCCACTGCTGCTCGGTCATCTCGGTCCCCTTCGTCTGGGTCGTGCGCTGATGGCGCGAGCGTAGGACCAGGCGGCGACAGGTCCGGTCCCGACGACCAAGCGTTCGCACCTCGGGAGGAGTCCTAGGGTGTGCGGATGAGCGACGACCTGATCGCGTTCCTCGGTACCCAGCGCCGCGGCGTGCTGGTCACTCTCAAGCGGGACGGGCGAGCGCAGCTCTCGGTGGTCGGACACCATCTCGACCCGGCCACGCGCACTCTGCGCATCTCGGTGACGGACGACCGGGCGAAGACCCGCAACCTGCGCCGCGACCCGCGGGCCACCTACATGGTCAAGGCCCGCGACGACAGCGCCTACGTGGTGGCCGACGGCACCGCCGAGCTGGGCCCGGTCACGACGGACCCGTCCGACCCCGCTGCCGACGACCTCGTCGACCTCTACCGGTCGCTGGCGGGCGAGCACCCCGACTGGGACGAGTTCCGGGCCGCGATGATCTCCGAGCGTCGCCTCGTGCTGAAGATCGTCATCGAGCGCGTCTACGGGGCGACCCAGAGTGGCTGACTCCGAACGTATCTCGGACGCGCCGCGCAAGCGGTACGACAGCCAGGGGCTCCTTGACGTGGCGGTGAAGGTCTTCACCGAGCGCGGGTACGACGGCACCAGCATGGGCGACCTGGCCACCATCGCCGGGCTCTCGAAGTCGTCCCTGTACCACCACGTCGACTCGAAGGAGCAGCTGCTCCGGATGGCGCTCGACCGGGCGCTCGAGCCCCTGTTCGCCGTCCTCGAGGAGCCCGGGGCGACCGACGGCCCGGCGATCGAGCGCCTCCAGCACGTCGTGCGGCGGACGGTCGCCGTGCTGACCCAGCAGCTGCCGTACGTGACCCTTCTCCTGCGCGTGCGAGGCAACACCGAGACCGAGCGGTGGGCGCTGCGCCGGCGGCGCGAGTTCGACCAGCACGTGGCCGGGCTGATGGCGATGGCCGAGCAGGAGGGGCACGTCCGAGACGACATCGACCCCGGTCTGGCGACCAGGCTGCTGTTCGGGATGGTGAACTCGGTGGTCGAGTGGTACCGACCACCGCCGCCGCCGGGAACCCCGCTGGCGCAGGCCGACCCGATGGGCATCAGCGCCGACGACCTGGCCGACGCCGTGCTGCGGATGGCCTTCGGCAACGTGCGCAGTTGACCCGTTCCGATCCGTCAGCCACAATAGAAACCGACCGATCGGTCGGGTTGACTGCTCCGGAGGCTCAGATGTCCGCACCCGCTCCCACGGCTCCCCCCGCGCCCGACGCGGACGGCGCGTTCGAGGCGATGATCGCCGCCGACGCCCGCATCGAGCCGCGCGACGAGATGCCCGAGGGCTACCGCAAGACGCTGATCCGCCAGATCGCCCAGCACGCCCACTCCGAGATCATCGGCATGCAGCCGGAGGGCGCCTGGATCTCTCGCGCCCCCAGCCTGCGGCGCAAGGCGATCCTGATGGCCAAGGTGCAGGACGAGGCCGGGCACGGGCTGTACCTCTACTCCGCGGCCGAGACGCTCGGGGTCGACCGGGCCGAGCTGCTCGACCTGCTGCACGCGGGCCGCCAGAAGTACTCCTCGATCTTCAACTACCCGACCCTCACCTGGGCCGACATCGGAGCGATCGGCTGGCTCGTGGACGGGGCTGCGATCGTGAACCAGGTGCCGATCTGCCGCTGCTCGTTCGGGCCGTACGCGCGGGCCATGGTGCGGATCTGCAAGGAGGAGTCCTTCCACCAGCGGCAGGGCTTCGAGATCCTGCTGACCCTGTCGAAGGGCACCCCCGCACAGCACGAGATGGCGCAGGACGCGGTCAACCGCTGGTGGTGGCCGTCCCTGATGATGTTCGGCCCGCCCGACGCGGAGTCGCCGAACAGCGCTCAGTCGATGGCATGGGGCATCAAGCGGTTCAGCAACGACGAGCTGCGCCAGCGCTTCGTCGACATGACCGTCCCCCAGGCAGAGGTGCTCGACCTGACGCTGCCCGACCCCGACCTGCGCTTCGACGGTGAGCACTGGCAGTTCGGCGAGATCGACTGGGCTGAGTTCACCAACGTCCTCAAGGGCAACGGCCCCTGCAACGCCGAGCGCATCGAGCACCGCCTGGGCGCGCACACCGAGGGCCAGTGGGTGCGCGACGCCGCCAACGCCTACGCCGACAAGCAGGCCGCGAAGGCACAGCAGGAGGCAGTCGCGTGACGGAGCAGACGCGTCGCGACTGGCCCCTCTGGGAGGTCTTCGTCCGACCTCGCCGTGGCCTGTCGCACGGGCACGTCGGCTCGCTGCACGCCCCCGACGCCGAGATGGCGGTGCGCAACGCTCGCGACGTGTACACCCGTCGGGGAGAAGGGATCTCGATCTGGGTCGTGCCCAGCGCGGCGATCACCGCATCGAGCCCGGACGAGAAGGACTCGTTCTTCGACCCGGCCGCCGACAAGGTCTACCGCCACCCGACGTTCTACGACATCCCCGACGAGGTGCAGCACCTGTGAGTACGACCTCGACCCTGGTTCCGCTGGCCCGCTACGCCCTCGGGCTCGGCGACGACGCGCTGGTGCTCGCGCACCGCTGCGGCGAGTGGATCACGCGTGCACCCCAGCTCGAGGAGGACGTCGCGCTCGGCAACATCGGCCTCGACCTGCTCGGTCAGGCCCGGACCCTGCTCACCTACGCCGGAGAGGTGGAGGGTGACGGCCGCGACGAGGACGACCTCGCCTACCTGCGTGAGCAGCGCGACTTCACCAACGTGCACCTGGTCGAGCACCCGAACCACGACTTCGGGGTCTCGATGGCACGCCTGCTGGTGTTCGCGGCCTACCAGTTCGAGCTGTACACGCGGCTGTCGTCCAGCCGCGACGAGACGCTCGCCGGGGTCGCCGGCAAGGCGGTCAAGGAGGTCGACTACCACCTCGACCACGCCACCTCCTGGGTGCTGCGTCTCGGCGACGGCACCGACGTCAGCCACGAGAAGATGCAGGCTGCGCTGGAACGGATCTGGCCGCTCGTGCCCGAGCTCTTCGACGCGTCGTGGGTCGACCCCGCCCTCGTCGCCGACGGTGTTGCCGTCGACCCAGCGACGCTGAAGGGTCCTGTGCTAGAGCGCGTTACCGCCGTCGTCGCGCAGGCCACCCTGACCCTGCCCGACCGCCCCGCCCGCGTCACCGGCGGACGCGACGGGGTCCACTCGCACGCGCTCGGCGAGCTGCTGGCCGAGATGCAGTACCTGCACCGTGCCCATCCGGACGCGAAGTGGTGAGCGCAGTGGTGAGCCCGGCGGTTGAGCTGCAGCCCGACCTGGTGCGTGCCCGGGCCGCTGCCGCGTCGGTGCTCGACCCCGAGGTGCCGGTCCTGACGATCGACGACCTCGGTGTCCTGCGCGACGTGCAGATCACTGGCGACGGCACGGTCGTGGTGACCATCACGCCGACCTACTCGGGATGCCCTGCGATGGACGCCATCCGCACCGATGTTCGGGATGCGTTGTCGCGCAGCGGCTTCGAGCATGTCGAGGTGCTGACCGTGCTGGCCCCGGCCTGGACCACCGACTGGATGAGCGAGGACGGGCGGCGCAAGCTCGCCGAGTACGGCGTCGCACCTCCAGGTACCCGCCGCAGCGGCTCCGACGGACGCGTAGCGCTGACCCTGTCGGTACGTTGCCCGCAGTGCGGGTCACCCGACACCCGAGAGCTGTCGCACTTCGGCTCGACCGCGTGCAAGTCGTTGTGGCAGTGCCGATCCTGCGCCGAGCCGTTCGACCACTTCAAGGCCATCTGAGCATGAGCACTGCGTCGACCAGCACCGTGCCCCAGGTCGCGGCCTCCCGTCACCGGGTCGAGTTCCACCCGCTGCGCGTGGCCGAGGTGGAGCGGCTCACCCCTGACGCGGTGGCGGTCACGTTCGAGGTGCCCGACGAGCTCGCCGACGACTACGCCTTCACGCCGGGCCAGCACCTGACGCTGCGCACCATGGTCGACGGCGACGAGGTGCGCCGCAGCTACTCGATCTGCTCGCCTCCGGCCGACGGGCGGCTGCGAGTGGCGGTGAAGCGGATCGAGGGTGGGCTCTTCTCCGACCACGCGAACGCCGGCCTCGAGGTGGGCGACGTGCTCGACGTGATGACGCCGGCCGGACGCTTCGGCCGCGTCCCGGACCCCACAGCCCGGCGCCACTACGCGGCCGTGGTCGCTGGCAGCGGCATCACTCCGGTGATGGCCGTGATGGGCGCCGTGCTGCAGGTCGAGCCGGCGAGCACGTTCACACTCGTCTACGGCAACCGCAACTCGTCCACGGTGATGTTCGGCGACGAGATCGCCGACCTCAAGGACCGCTACCCGCAACGGCTCCAGCTGCTGCACGTGCTGTCGCGCGAGCCCCACGACGCCGACCTGCTGCACGGTCGCATCGACACCGCCAAGCTCGACCGGATGCTCGAAACCCTTTTGCCCCCAGACCAGGTCGACGACTGGTTCCTGTGCGGGCCGTTCGGGATGGTCGAGCAGGTCCGCGAGACGCTGCGGGCTCACGGGGTGCAGAACACCTCGATCCACCTCGAGCTGTTCCACGTCGACGGGGAGGCGCCTCGGGTGGTTCGGCCGCGCGCGTCCGGCGACGACTCCGGCTGCGAGGTCACCGTCCGGCTCGACGGACGGTCGAGCACGTTCACGATGCCCGACGAGGGGTCCGTGCTCGACGCCACCTTGGCGGTGCGCGCCGACGCGCCCTTCGCCTGCAAGGGCGGCGTGTGCGGCACGTGCCGTGTGATGGTGCGCGAGGGCAAGGTCGAGATGGCCCGCAACTACGCGCTCGAGCCCGAGGAGATCGCGGCCGGCTACGCCCTCGCCTGCCAGTCGGCGCCCACTACGGACCGGCTCGAGGTCGACTTCGACGTCTGACCGCACGGCGTCGTCTCAGCACCCCGTCAGGAGCTCGGCGTCGGGGTGCCTGACACTGCCTGGGCCCGAGCAACCTGTCAGGCCCCACAACCCACTGCCTTGGCGTGTTGCGATCGGGCATGAACAGACGCTGGACGCACGTTGCTGTCATGGTGTCGGCTTGCAGTCGGCGGTAACCGTCCCTCCAGCACAGGAGTTCTCATGACCGAGACCGGCTCCGACCAGCCAGCCCAGCTCACGCCGATGCCGGACGACTGGAGCCGTGCGCTGGTGATCGTCGCTCACCCCGACGACGCCGAGTACGGGCTCTCGGCAGCGGTTGCCGTGTGGACGGCCGCGGGCAAGGACGTGCGCTACGTGCTCGCCACCCGAGGCGAGGCGGGCATCGCGGGACTACCGCCGGCCGAGTCCGCCCCGGCCCGCACGCGTGAGCAGATCGCCTCCAGCGCAGTCGTCGGCGTGCACGTCGTCGAGTTCCTCGACCATCCGGACGGACGACTCGTCGAGGGGGTCGACCTGCGGCGCGACCTCGCCGCCGCGATCCGCCGGCACCAGCCCGAGCTGGTGCTGACCCTGAACTTCCACGAGACCTGGGGACCTGGAGCGTGGAACAGCGCCGACCACCGCGCCCTCGGCCGGTCGGTCATCGACGCCGTCGCAGACGCCGCCAACGAGTGGATCTTCCCCGAGCTCACGACGCACCACCTCGGCCCCTGGCAGGGAACGCGGTGGATCGCAGTGGCTTCGATGTCCACGGCGACGCACGCCGTCGACGTCAGCGAGGGCATCGAGACGGCGGTCCGTGCACTGTCCGAGCACCGGCTGTACCTCGCCGCCCTCAGCCCGGACCCGGTCGAGGAGCAGGCTAGCCGTCAGATCGGCTGGGTCACGGCGCCGAACCCACGTTTCGGCAACCTGCCATCGGTCATGTTCGAGGTCTTCGGAGCCTGAAGCGAGAAGTGGGCATCCAGGCCCACTCCCGTTCGCGCACAGCGCGCTACGTTCGTGACGTGCGTTCAATCACCACGTACCCGGCGGCTTCGACGCCGACGATGGCGACGCATGTCGCGCTGACCGTCGTCGTCCTGGTCGTGGCCTTCAACCTGGTCGGCCTGATCGGCTACTTCATCGCTGGCCCGACCGGGAGCGTCGAGACGTTCGTGATCGTCCAGTCCGCTCTGGGTCTGCTGGTGGTGGCGTCCGTGGTCCGGTGGCGGACGGTGGCAGGGTTGCGCCGTGGACTGCCGGCCCTCACGTGGACGGGAGTCCCGGCCGCCGTGGCCTACCTCCTGCTGCCGTCGGCGTGGACGGGATCGGCGTTGTTCTGGTGGCAGCTGCTGGAGCCAGGGTTCCTCACCTGGCTGCTGGACCTGCCGGCCTGGCTGGCCGTCGTCGGGCTGGGGCTGCTGTGGGGCGCGTCGCAACAGGACCTCGACACGGGACCGGCGACGCCCTACGGATGAGCCGGGGGCCCTGGGGCCCACGCGCACGACACCGCCGGGTGATCTGATGGGAAAATGACTGGCCCGAGCATCCGACGGATCTCGAGCACCCGCTGGACCTGGACGACGGCGGCTGTGGTCATCGCCGTGTCCGCGTGCGGAGCCCCTTCGGAGGACGAGAGCGTGGCCGCAACAGATGACGCTCGGCCGACGGCGAGTGCGCCCGCGTCGCTCGGTCCGATCACGGAACAGCCCCGAGACTCACGCCAGGTGGACGGTCCGACCTTCTCACTGTTCGCGCCGGCCGAGTTCCAGCAGTCGACCCGAACTGGTCCGAGCGACATCCCGATGATCGTGCTCAGCACACCGTCGGACGAGCCCGGCGGTGTGATCGAGGTCGTGGCGTTCGACGAGAAGGACCCGCCGTCGACAGCGCAGGAGCAGATGGCCCTGCTCGCCGCCTCCAAGGCGGACCTCGAAGGGGTCGAGGACTTCCAGCGTGAAGCGATCGAGTGGCCCGGCGCCACGGACGCGGTCGTCGTCCAGTGGACCGAGAAGACCACCACGGCGCAGGGCCCGATCACGCAGCGGTTCGCCCAGCTAAGCCTTCAGGTCAGCGACGTGCAGATCACGAACGTCCTGGCGGTCGCACCTGAGGACGAGTTCGAGTCCTCCGGCGTCCTCGACCTGCTGCGTACGATGACCCTGGACTCCGCGTGACCAGCCTGCTGTCCAAGAGGACTGACGACTCGATGCTCTTCGCGTTCACCCGCAGGCGGCGGCGACGCGCCAGCCCGCAGTCACGTGCGCTCCTCATCGTCCTGTCCGTGGCTGCCTTGGCCCTCGGCGTGGTCGGCATCGCGCTCGGCCTCGTGGTGCAGTCCAACCCGGAGAGCCGCGACGCCCAGCTCCTGGAGGTCGGCGCGGCCTACACCGCCCCCGACCGTGTGCCGTTCGTCGGAGACCTCGTCGTGTACGGAGCACCTCCCGAGGGCGAGCGGCCAGACCTGGATGCCCTGGGCTGCGTGACCACATCCGGCGACGCGTCCACGAAGAACGCCTTGCGCGAGGACCGCATCGTGGTGGACGACCGCGGTCTGGTGCCGCTGGTGTCCTTCGCGGGCGAGCCCGGCCACAGCATCGGCTGCAACGGGCCGGCGGCAATGGCCGCGGCGCCCCTGTACGTGGTCCCGGGCACCAACGGGCGTCACCTGATCCCGCTCGCGGGGTACAGCGTCGGCGCCCTCGGAGTCCCCCTCGGTCTGCTCGGCCTGCTGAGTGCCCGGGCCTCGAGGGTCTGACGACACCAAGGACACCACCAGGCGAGCAAGCGAACCCCGCTCGATGGGCCCCTCGGGCAGGCCCCAGGGCCTACCTCATCTCGCTGCAGCGGTGATGGCATGGCCGGCATGACCCGTGCGCGCAGTACGACGGCGATGCCGTCGCGGTGGCGTGACCGGCTGCAGCACGTACGTGGTGACCAGGGGCAGGCCGCGCTCGAGCACATCGGCGCCCTGGCCATCGTCGTCGTGATGATCGCGGCGGTCGTCGCCGCCTTCACGGCGAATGCCCCGCTGATCGGCGAACGCACCTCCTACCTCATCTGCAAGGTGCTGACCGTCGGCACGGGAGGGTGCGGCGACGCTCCGGGGTCCCCCGAGAGCCGCCAGCCCACCACCCCCTGCGTGGTCGGGTCCCGCGGCGACCGGATCAGCCTCGGTGCGGACATCGCGTTCATCAAGGTCGGCGGCAACCGGGTCTTCGCGGTGCAGGAGCTCAGCGACGGCACGTACAAGGTCACACAGACCAGCGGTGGCAACGTGGGGGTCACCGCTGGGGTCGGAGCCAGCACGTCCTTCACCGTCGCCGACAACCGGGTCGGCGCGGGGGCGTCGGCAGGAATCTCCGGCGGTGTCACCTTCCAGGCCGGGCAGGAGTGGATCGTCGACTCCAGGGAGGACGTCGACCGGCTCACGTCGGCCGAGAACTGGGACCGGTTCGACGCGGTGATCGAGGGAGCCAACCCGATCCTCGGAGGGATCGCGACGTGGGGGCGTGACCAGCTGGGCATCGGCGAGCAGTTCCCGGCACCGCAGCGGATCTTCGTGGCCGCCGGCGCCTCGGGGGAGGCCAGCGCCTACGCCGGGGCCGCGACCGCGGTGGCGAAGGGCAGGGTCGCGGCCTCGCAGCTGCTCGGGTACAGCCACGTTCCCGACGGCAACGGGGAGAAGACCTTCTACTTCGAGAGCACCTACGACGGGGACGCGATGGCCGCCTTGGCGGGCGGCACCGACTCCGCGGGAACCAGGCTGAGGGGGCAGGCCAAGGTGCTCACCTCGATCACGGTCGACGCCGACGGCAACATCGTGCGGGCCGAGCGGTCGGCCTTGGCCACGGGCAACAGCGAGGGGTTGACGAACGTCCTCTTCGGGGGCGACGCCTCGGCCGTCCTCAGTGACAACCTCGGGACCGGAACGCAGCTCGATGCCCGGCTCGACGTCAAGACCGACGCTGACCGCGACGCAGTGCTCGCCCTGCTGGCCAGCACCGGCATCAACCCAGCCGGTATCGGTGTCGACGGTGACCCGGGTGGCGTCACAGACCCGATGGGCGACGTGTTCATGGACGCCGTCCGCGACCGGGGTCAGCTCACCCGGTACGACGTCGTAACCGACGACTCGATCCTGTTCGAGGGAGCAGGCGAGGTGGCGGCGGGGGCCAAGCTGTCACTCAACGGCGGCTACTCGACGAACAGCATGACGGCGAGCAACCATCAGTACTGGGACGGGAACGGCTTCGCCAACCGAACCAACTGCTGACCAACTGCTGACCAACTGCTGACCGACTGCTGACCGACTGCTGACCAAACATGACGGCCACCACCAGCGCGTTCTTCGGACGGCTCGGGATCCTCGGCGGCCTCGTCGTCCTGGTGATGGGGCTGGGGTCGGCCGTGATCGGAGGGACCGTCCTCGCGAAGTCGGCGGAACCTGCTGAGCCCGTGTACTTCTCGGCCTCCGAAGAGGTGCCGGTCCCGGACCGCGGCCTCTTCGATCTCGGTCCGCTCGTCGTCTACGGCAGCAGCGACGGCCTCGACCGCTCGATCACCCTGGCCATGGACTGCGTCCTGCTGTCGTCGACCGGGCAGGAGCGGGCGCGGCTCGGCGCGGACGTGCAACCGGACCTGGAGACCGACCGCGGACGGCTCGAGGCCCTGGTCTCCACAGAGGACCGGAGCAGCGGCGGCTCAGTGACCTGCCGTGGTCCTCAGGCCTCCTCGGCCGAGCCGCTGGCGCTGGAGACCGGACGCGGCACGGCCCGCACCGCAGGGGTCGTAGCGCTGGCCCTCTCGGTCGTCGCCTTGGTCGTCGGCACCGTGTGGTTGGGGGTCGGCGTGGCACTGCACCGGAGGCGCTGACGGCGAGACGCCACCAGCACCCTCGACGTCATCCCTCGACCGGCAGGCTCGGGATGCTGATCTCGGTGTCCGCAGCGTGCACTGTGACGGTCGTGACCTCCGCCGGCAGTTCGGGGTAGAGGGCGGTGACGGTCTGCGGCTCGGGGCCGATCTCGAGCGGGATGTACGGGCAGGCGCAGCGCGCCCCACGTCCGGTCCTCTCGTCGTCGAACTGCAGCGGCAGGAACCGGGTCTTCGTCACGGTGGGGTCCTCGAGGAAGAGGGCCTGGGCGAAGTTGATGGACGCGTACCGCTCGGTCGTCAGGCCGATCCCGAGGTTGTAGGTCTCCTCACCGCTCATCCGCAGCGTGACCAGCGTCCCGTCGTCCGTGCGACGAATGGAGAGGACGTCGACGGTCAGCAGCTGCCCACCCTTGGTGGTCCCGGTCGCCGTTCCGATGGGCGTCGCGCCTGATGACGCCGACACGGCTGCGTCGAGCACCTGCTGAGAGAGCTCCTCGGGCGAGGGGCCTTCGGGTTCGGACGACTCGGAGGACGACCCGTTGGGCGCTTCTTCGGGCGGGTCGTCCCCGTCGCCGCCCCAGCATCCGCTGACCAGCCCGATCGCCATCAGAGGGACGACGACCGGCAGCAACAGGCGGTGTGCGCGCATGGTGATCAACCCCCCGCGATCGTGTAGGTCACGCTGACGCGCCGGTTGGCCTGGCGGCCCTTGTCGGTCGAGTTGTCGGCGACCGGCTCGCTCTCGCCACGGCCCTCGACCGTGATGTCCAGCTCGACCCCGGCGATCTGCGGCGTCAGCGCGTCGGCGACCGCCTGGGCGCGCCGCTTCGAAAGGTCGTTGTTGTAGGCGTCGGTGCCCTTGCTGTCGGTGTGCCCGACGATCGTCAGGGTTCCGGGCGCGGCCCGCTCCTTCACCTGAGCCGCCACCTCGGCGAGCTTCGCCTGGGCAGCGGCGCTGAGGTCGGCCTTGTCGAAGGCGAACAGCACGTCGGCGGCGAGGTCGATGGTGACCTCCTCGGCGTCCTCGGTCGTCACGGACGACTGGTCGAGCGCCTCGGTGACCACGGCGAGCCCGTGCACCGACAGGTCCGGCTCCTGGACGCGACCCACCTCCTCGCTGTCCACCTGGGGCCAGCCGGTTCCCAGGGGGATGACCTCGTCGCCGGGCACCACCGGCTCGAACGCCCCGTCCCCCACCGGAACTCCCGGCACGGTGGCGCCGAAGACCAGCTGCACGTCCACGGTCTCGGTCTCCGCCGGCAGCTTCGGCAGGACCGCCGCCATCACGCCCATCACGCCCGGCTCGTCGGGCACCGCGGAGAGCGGGCTGGTGAAAGGCGTTGCGGCGACGGAGTCCTGCTTCTCCGGGTGCGGCAGCATCTCCAGCACGGTGAGCGTTTCGGGGTCGACGAGTCGGACCGTTCCCACCGAACCGCCCGAGGTGAAGCGGTCACCCAGCTGTGCGCCGGCCAGCTCGCTCAGGCCCTGACCGATCGGCGCCGCCTCGGAGCTGCCAACGGAGAAGTAGACGACCGTGCCCGTCTCGATGCGCTGCACCCCGTGCACGGCCAGAGTCACGAGCGGGTTCTCGGCCTTCTGGTACGGCCGGACCTGCACGGTGCCGTACGTGCTCACCTCGACGCCTTCGGACGACGTCTGCGGCTCCGTGAGGTCGACGGACGGAGCGGACGAGGTGCTGCTCGACGGCGAGCTGGTGCTCGACGTGGTGCTCGACGGCGTACCGCTCGCGGTCGCTGTGGCCGCGAACGCGCTCGACGCGACGGCCGTGACCGCTATCGCCACCAGCACCCGTGAGGGCGCCAGGGAGAGTGGGTGCGTCATCTCGATGGGATCCCCTCGTCGGTGTGGCGCATCCGGTCGCAGCAGCACACTAGGCGATGGGGACAATCCTTGACGAGGCGGACATCACTCCACCAGCCGGGGCTCGAGGTCGTCGAAGAGCCGCTCGGAGGTCGTGCCCACGTAGCTGATCGTCGGGTAGTAGCCGTTGCCGTTGGTGATCAGGTACGTGGCCTCCCAGTCCCCGCAGTTGAGGGTGCGGGTGAACGTCGGCGGCCCGTAGGGCAGCGGAGAGGGCAATGTGTAGTCGTCCCACCTGCACCCGAGGAAGTTCGCGTCCATCTCCGCCGTGGCCTCGCTCTCGGCGTAGCCGCGGTCGTCGTAGGCACGGTAGTTGTTCCGGACCTTTGCGTACGTGCGGCCACGGGTGGGCGTCGCGTAGTACGCGATCACGTGGGCGTCGTTCTGCTGTGCGTAGGACGCCGCGGACGCCGACCCCGAGACCGGGGTGACGGGAGGGATCGGGACGAGCGGGAAGATCAGCAGACCCGGACGTGTCGACACGTCGACCCACTGGGTGCGGATCTCCTCGGCACCGGCGAGAGCGGCTGCGTCAGCGGCAGTCTGGCTGCGGGACTTCTCGTTCGTGGCGGCGCCGATGGGAAACAGCGCGACGGCGAAGAAGCTCAGCACGGATATCCCGAGGAAGATGACCAGCGGAGCCATCATCTGGCCCTGGTCGTCCCGGAGGTCCACGCGGCTTCTGGTCCGGTGCACGGGCGCCCCTTTGTCGTTCGGTCGATCTCAGCGCATTCGGTCGATCTCAGCGAGCCGGTCCGGGCTCACGGGCTCATGTCGCGCAGCGGGCCGGGCACCGATCTCGCGGTGCCCGGCCCGGCGTTCATGAGACCCAGCTCACTGGCCGAGCACCTGGTTGATCAGGTCCTGCAGGCCGGTGGCCACGTCCGCACCGTTGACTGCTGCCACCACGAGGGTGATGACGGCCACGACGACAGCAAGGATGCCGATGTACTCGAGGGCGCCCTGACCCTCGTCGTCGCGAGCGGTGAGATAGATGCGGGTCAGCTTCTCGGTCATGATCTTGACTCCTTCCCCGGTCTAGCCGGGATCGTGTCCCCCTGGGGGCTGTCTCCGTGCACCGCCTGTCCGGTACGACATGAAACGTATGTCTCCGTCACCGAAGTGCTACGGGCCTACGGGCCCAATGCCGGGCCCATCTCCAGCCCGGGTCGCAGGGTGCCTCGCTGGCACTCACAGCGGCTTGAGCTTGTCGACGGTGGTACCCCCCAGCCAGAGCGCGACGGCCTCGGCCCGAGACCTCACACCCAGCCGCCCGAAGATGTGGTTGACGTGGTTCTTCACCGTCTTCTCGGCCAGGTACAGCGTCCGCGCGATGTCGGCATTGCTACTGCCAGAGGCGATGTGGTCCATGATCTCGACCTGCCGCGGGCTCAGGTCGTGCTCCGGACGCTGCGGAGTGACCGGCTCGCGACCGGACCGCAAGGCAGCCATCGCGGGGGCACCGAAGACGCCGTTGCCTGACGCCGCAGCGAGCACGCAGGCCACGAGCTCGTCCTCGGCGAAGGTCCCGTGCACCAGGTACCCGATGGCACCCGCGTCGAGGGCGGCGTGGATGACCTGGGGCGTGTCACTGAACGTCGTCATCAGAACGTGCGTGAGGTCGGCCAGCTCACGTGCCGCGCTGATGCCGTCGCGGCGGGGCATCTGAACGTCGAGCAACGTGACGTCGGGTCGGAGTGCCCGAGCCATCTGGACGGCCTGCTCGCCGTTGCTGGCCTCACCGGCCACCTTCAGACGGTGATCCAGCTCGAGCAGCGCGAGCAGTCCCGATCGCACCACTGGGTTGTCGTCGACGACGAGGACGGAGATGGTGGCGGTTGCCGGCTGTGTCATGCGCTCTGCCTCGACCGGAGTCGCAGCGGAATGAGGAACTCACCCTTGCGGCGATGGGCGACGTGACGGGTGGCGCCCGCAGCGACCGCGGCACCCGACACCGGGACGCTGAACAGCACCTCGGTGCCGAAGCCGGGCGCCGTGCGGACCTCTGCCCGTCCACCGACCGACGCCAGGCGCTCCCTCATGCCGGTCAAGCCGTAGTGCCCGTCGCGAACGGCCTCCTCCTCACGGTGCGGCGGGAAGCCCGGGCCGTCGTCCGTCACCGTCGCGACGACGGCTTCGTGCACGCCCCACGTGCCCGCCGCGTCACCCTGTACGCACCGGAGGGTCAGGCGAGCGCTCGCACCGGGGGCGTGCAGGGACACGTTCTGCATGGCCTCTGCGATGGCGCAGACGAGCTCGTGACGATGACCGGCCGGCAGGTCGGGCACTTCGTCCAGGTCGTGCTCGACCACGAGCCCACGATCCGCCCGCCAGCGGTACACCGCCTCCTCCAGGACGTCGGCGAGTGGACGCTCCGGGTCGTCCAGGCGCAGTGAGGAGAGCAGGTCGCGAGCGGCCGACACGGCCTCCCGCGCCCCGTGCGCGACCTGCCGCGCGTGCTTGTGGGCCACCTCGGCGTCGCGGTCGATCCACCCGGAGAGGGCAGAGGCGGTGAGGGCGACGCCCTGCACCGACTTCGCGACGGTGTCGTGCAGGTCGCGGGCCAGGCGCAGGCGCTCCTGGGCGGCGGTCGCTGCAGACAGTGCCAGTGCCGACCGTGCCTCTGCCTGGCGCTGCTGCTCGGCCATCCGGCGCACTGCGGTGCCGATGGCCGTGATCGACAGCAGCATCACGGGAACCGGCAGTGCGGTCATCAGCTGGCCGCCCGTGCTCATCAGCAGGTCGGCCACGAGGTACGTGGACGCGAGCAGGATGGCCAGCGGGAAGGACGTCCTCAGCTCGAACAGCACCCCGATCAGCAGGGCCGAGCTGACGGCCACCACGCTCAGCGGGCTGTCGGCGCCCGTCAGCAAGGGCACGGACGAGACCAGCAGGATGTCGGGCAGCGCCACCGCGGGGTGGCGCGCGACCAGCTGCCGGACGGAGTGACTCTGCAGGCCGAGCTGGCTGGTGAGGGCCAACCCGCAGAAGAGCAGCGCCGTGGGCAAGTTGCCGCCGCTGACGGTGAGGGCGACCACAGCGAAGGCCAGCGCGAGCAGGCGCACCAGGAAGGCGATCCGGATCAACCGGCCGACCGTGTCCTGCCCGCCTGGCTCAGCGTGACCGATGGTTCCCGCGAACGCCGTCACAGTGCACCTCCCAGAAGACCTGCGAAGTCGAAGTCCATGCCGAGGACGAACCCGACAGCGAGGACGGCGAGCGCACCAGGCAGGAGCACGATCGACGTCACCAGCGTCACTCGGGGGGCGACCCGTGCGGCGCGCTGACGCTGACGCTGTGCGCTGTCGTGGCGCATGTCCTCAGCGATCCGGTTGAGCGTGTTGGCGAGCGGCGCACCGAGCTCCTCGGCCTGCAGGTACGCCGTCACGAAGGAGGCGAGCTGCTCGGAGTCGTTGCGCTGTCGCAGCCGGCGGAAGGCGTCACGCACCGAGGCGCCATTGCGGATCTGGTAGAGCGTGAGCATCACCTCCTCCGACAGCGGCCCTCCGAACCGGACGCTCACGGTGTCCAGGGCGGCTCGAAAGCCGACGCCGGCCGTCACGGTCACGGCGAGCACGTCGAGGAAGTCGGGCAGGTCACGGCCGATCTGCTCCTGCCGGAGCCGCCTCGCCCGGGCGATGCGCGCCAGCGGAAGGACGACCACGATCACGGCACACACGGGCAGCATCCACAGCCGTCCCTGCATCACCGACAGGACGGCCAGAGGCGTCACGATCAGCAACCACATCGCCATCCGAAGGGCCACCGCCTGCACGTCGATGCCCTCCGGCCGCCCGGCCAGCTCGATCATCCGCCGCAGCCGCGCCTCCTGCGCCGGTCCCATCAATCGCATGATCAGTGGGACGAGTGGCTTTGCCAGGCGCGCGAGCGGCCCCAGTCCCGCCGCCTCGCGTCGCTTGGACTCGTGCAGCAGGACGAGGTCGTCGACCTCCAGCCCGTCGACCGGGTCCGTGCGAAGGTTGCGTAGACCGGCGACGAACATCGCGATGCACCCGATCGCCACGAGCGCCGGGACCGCAGTCAGCAGCGCCGTCATGGCTCGATGCTCGTCATCCGGCGGATCGACATGAAGCCGATGGTGTTCAGCGTCCCGGCGAACACCAGGGCCGCCTGACCGTACGCGTTGCGCGTCATCTCCTCGACCGTCCCTGGGTTGATGAGGTTGAGGAGGAGTAGCAGCGCGAAGCCCATCCCGATCACCGTGTAGCCGGTGGCCACCGACTGCGCGAGGGTGGAGCGGATCTCGCGTCGTGTCTCCTTCCGCTCCTCGAGCGTCACGGCGATGGTGCGCAAAGACGTCACCAGCGACCCGCCTGCCCGCGCGCTGACGAGCAGCGTGGTCATCAGCACCGCCACCTCCCGCGAGGGCAGCCGGTCGCGTACCTGGTTCAAGGAGGTCTCGATGTCGTTGCCGAACGACAGGCTGTTCGAGACACGCTGCAGCTCACCGCGTGCCGGTTCCTCGAGCTCGTCCCCGGCGATCGCGATGGCCGTGGCGATGGACAGACCCGCGTGGGTCGCGTTCGCCAGCACCCTTGCCAGCTCGGGCATCTGGGCGATGAACGCCTCGCGCCGCCGCTCCTTGCCGCGACGGATGTAGCCCCGCAGCAGCACAGCACCCAGCGCTAGCCCGAGCACACCGAAGGCCGGCGCGAACAGCTGCCAGAGCGTGAAGCTCAGCCCCACCGCGACGAGCGCCCCGGTCGCCAGCACCAGCAGGGGCGAGCGCTTCATCCCGGCCATCTCGAGCTCGCGCTCCAGGCGTCGGCCGAAGCGGGTGCGCCGAAATCCCCTGTCCAACCGGTTCAGTCGGTCGGCACCAGCCGCGTCGTCGCTGTCGACCACGGAGCCGAGCGCCTGGCGCTGTGCCATCGGGCGCGATGCGACGTCGACCATGCCGATCACCAGCAGGAGGATCGCGGCGCTCAGCAGGAGGACCGTCAGGACGACCACGGAATACCCCCGCCCTCTTCGCCGTCACCGGCCACGACCTCGAAGGCGGACGGCACCTGCTCGTCCTTGAACCAGAGCTTCTCGGCGAGGGCCCGAGGCATCGGGTGGCGCACGAACTCACCCCGCCGTTCGGGACCGCCCTTGGGAGCGAAGTGCATGACGCGGGCCAGCCGGAACTCCTCGCGCCGATGTGACGAGAGGTAGTCCACCGCGACGGTGCGGCGGGTTCCGTCGGCCGTCCGCATCAGCTGCACCACGATGTCGATCGCGCTGTTGACCTGGTCGTGCACGGCCGCGAACGGCAGCTCGACGTCCGACATCGCCGACAGGGTCTCGAGGCGACTCAGGGCGTCGTCGGTGCTGTTCGCGTGCACGGTGGCCAGCGATCCCTCGTGGCCGGTGTTCATCGCCTGCAGCATGTCGAGGGCCTCGCCGCCGCGGACCTCTCCGACGATGATGCGGTCCGGCCGCATGCGCAGGGAGTTGCGGACCAGGTCGCGGATGGTGATCTGGCCCTGGCCCTCGACGTTGGCGGGACGCGACTCCAGCCTCACCGTGTGCGGCTGCACCAGGACGAGCTCGGCCGCGTCCTCGACCGTGATGATGCGCTCGGCGTCCGGCACGAACGCCGACAGGGCGTTGAGCATCGTGGTCTTGCCCGAGGCGGTACCACCGGAGACGACGATGTTGAGGCGCGCTCGCACGCAGGCGGCCAGCAGCTCGGCGGTCGGCACGTCGATGCTCTTGAACTGCAGCAGCTCCTTCATGCCGAGAGCCCTCGGGAACAACCGGATCGTGACGGTCGGACCCCGCAGCGCCAGCGGTGGCAGCACCACGTTGACGCGGGCGCCGCGCGGCAGGCGGGCGTCGGGGGGCAGCCGGGCGTCGACCATCGGGCTCGACTCGTCCACTCGCCGGTTGACCGTCGACACGATGCGGTCGATGGTCTGCATCAGCTGCTCGTTGCTCGAGAAGCCGCTGGGCAGGCGTTCCAGCCGTCCGAACCGCTCGACGAACACCTCGTCGTGGCCGTTGATCATGATCTCGCTGATGGCCGGGTCGGCCAGCAGCGGCTCCAGCACTCCGAGGCCGATCGACTCGTCAACCACCTTGCGTACCAGGCGGTTCCGCTCACGCGTGGTGAGGATGACCCCCTCGCGCGAGATCAGGTGGGCGATCACCCGCTCCAGGCGCAGGCGACGCTGGCCGACCTCGAGACGGCTGAGCTCGTGGAGGTCGACCTCCTCCAGCAGCAGCCGTTTGAACCTCTCCACCAGTGGCTTGTCGACGTCGCCGCCCACGCCGTTCGCGCGGGCGGACACGGCGACCCCGTCGGCCCCGAAGCCCTCGTACGACCTCATGGCAGGTACGCGTCCCGCGTGATGCGGACGTCTGGGACGAAGTCCTCGACCAGTGTCAGCACGGGGACGTCGACCACGAGCCTGACCGACGCCGAGCTGCGGCCCGACCCACCGCTGGCCGAGCACGACACGACGTCCAGAGTGTCCGTCAAGGTGTCTCTGGCGGCCGAGCACCCGTTGTCACCGAGGCTCTGGGCGCGTGCCCCCTGACGGACGGCCTCGTTCGCCGACGTGATGCCCCAAAGGAAGGCGCCGACCTGCAGAGCGAGCACGGCGAACAGCAGCACCATCGGCGTCATCCCGAGCAGCTCGAGCGACGCCACCCCGCGGTCGCTGTCGGGACGGCGCGGGCGCCGGATCCTCATCACGGCTCCTCCACGACGCTGCGGGTGGTCGTCACCTCGGTCGGCACCCCCGGCACGCCGACGGTGAAGCCCGGGATCTGCATCGTCACCTCGAGGTCCCCGTTCCAGGTCTGGTCGACGGAGACGTCGCTGCGGAAGTGCCTGGGCAGTGCGTCCTCGGCCGCGTCCTGCGGGTCGAGACCGATGGACGCCGCCCTGGTGGCGGCGGCCGCCGCGTGGGACTGCAGCACCGCGCCGGCGCCGATCATCGCCAGGTGCCAGACGATGATGCAGGCCACCGCCAACATGGGAATGGCACCGAGGGACTCGATCGTGATCGACCCCTCGTCGCGCGCCCGACGTCCGCGTCTGGTTCTCGGCGCCGCCGCCGGCTGGGCGGCAGCCAGCTGTCGTCGGGTCTCCTGCGACCGAGGCACGAGACCCACCTCCCTTCCTACCTGCCGCAGGTCCGACCACCACTGCTGGTTGCGCACGGCGAGGGGGTCCCTGGAGTTCAAGGCAGGCTCGAGGCGCCTGAACGAGGAGGGCAGCCCGACCGGCAGCACGCCGGCCTTCGTCAGCTGCCTCACCGTCTCCATCGAGACCGTCAGCTGCTTGCTGGTGCGGTTGACGAGGACGCGGACCTCGCTTTCCTTGCACACACCGAGCGACTCCCAGGCGCTGAAGGTCCGGCGCATCCCTCGCAGTGACGCCACGTCGGGAGTGACCACGAGGACGATCTCGTCGGTCATCTCGAGGGCCGTCGCCTGCGCCGGCGTGACGTGCGAGCCCAGGTCGATGAGCACGAGGTCGTACTGGCGCCGCAGGGCTGCGAGCACCAGCCGCAGCGCCTGCGGAGTGACGGCCTCCACCTCGCGGATGTCGGGCGGGGCCAGGAGCAGGTCGACGCCGGACGAGTGCTGCGTCATCGCGTCGGCGATCGTTCCGGGAGACAGGTCGTCGGCGACCTTGGCCAGGTCGGCGATGCCGAGCCTGTGCCGCACCTCGATGTGCCCGGGCACGTCGCCCTTCTCCAGGTCCAGGTCGACGAGGCAGACCTGGAGCGAAGGAACAGTGCGCGTCACGTCGATCGAGAGGTGGGTGGCCACCGTCGTGGCTCCCACGCCGCCCTTGGAGCCGGCAATGCCGATCATCCGGGCGCGCCCGTCGTCGTCACCGAAGCCGACGCCGGTGGGACCGTGCGCGAGCGCGCGACGCATCTGCGCCGACCACGATGCCGCGGCCACCAGCCGCCCCTCGAGCTGGCCGTAGGTCACCGGCAGGTTGACCAGCCCCCTGGCCCCCGCCTCCATCGCGCCCGCCACCAGGTCGGCCCCCGGCGACGTCGCCGCCAGCAGCATCGCCGTCGCCGGGCGCCGCAGGGACAGGTCGGCCAGCGTCGACAGCACCGGCTCCGGACCCAGCTCCTCGTGGACCAGGGCGACGTCGGCGTCGTCGCGCAGCACCGCGTTCACCAGCTCGGTGCTCGACGAGACGATCGAGCTGACCTCGGTGTCGCCGGTCTCCAGCACGGAGCGCTGGATCTGCTGGCCGAGGGCCTGGTCGGCGGCGGCGATGATGACCGTGATCATGGGGTCTTCCCGTCGGGCGAGGGCGGCAGGCTCTCGAGGCCCTCCGGCACGGCGGTGCCGCCGAGGTTGCCGGCGTCGAACGAGTCGATGTCCTGGGTTCGGTCGGTGCCGATGTCGGTCGGCAGCGCGACCAGCCGCACTTCCTCGGCGAACGCGTTGGCATAGGTCACGGCGAGCGAGTCCTCGGGCTCAAGAGCCAGGGTCACGGGGACGATGTCCGCCTCCTCGACGCCGCCCTCCCCGACCTCGGTGACGGTCTGGCGCCCACCGATCGAGACGACCCGGATGTCGTTGGCCAGGACGCGTACCTGCGCCGGCAGCCCCGACACGTCCGAGAAGACGGTGTAGATGTCGACCCGGTCGCCAGGCCGGACCCGGCCGGCGAGACCTGTCACCGGGTCGACGTTGATCGCGACCTCGCGCTCGGTGCTGCTCAGCTCGGACGGTGGGATCAGCATGTCGGACGTGACCACCGTCCCCGCCTCGATCCTGAAGCCGACGCGCCGCCCGTCGAGATCCGGCAGCTCGAGCCGTGAGGCCGGTGACGCCCAGCGCTCGGGAACCTGGATCGCCTCCACGTTCGACTCGTTCAGCGGCGTGTAGGCCTCCACCGGCGCGGTGGCGGCGTACACGGTCGTGAGAGGGCCGACCTGGCTGCTGACGCTGCGCACGTAGTTGGTCAGGATCACGAAGACCATCACGGCCACGAGCAGGCTCAGCACCATGAGGATCAGTCCACGTCGCTGTCGGGGGTTCACGACATCCTTTCGCTCAGCATCGGGGCGCCCTTGGTGACGCTGACGTGCTGGACGGGGGTCTCCGGCACGTTCTCACCTGGCGCGAAACGGGTTCGTATCCGGCAGAAGTCGCAGACAGCCTCTGCCGTCGACAGGCCGCATGAACGGCACGTCCCGGCCCTGGGCCGCAGCAGGCGCTTGTAGTCGCTGGGCACCATCGCCAGCTGCATCTGCTCTGTTCGTCCGAACAGCTCGCGCCAGTCGCCAGGGATGTCCAGCTGCCGCACGCTGGGCGGCGCGGCCGCAGCCACCACGGCGTCCACGAGCTGCGAGTCAGCAGCCGCCTCGCTGACGTAGAGGTCGTGGGATCCGCGTTCGACGCCGTTGACGGCCGTACGGAGGTCCTGGGCCCTGACGGCCTCGGGCTCGGGGTGCAACCGCACCAGGAACTGGCTGCCGGGGAACAGCGAGCGCAGGTGCTGCCGGACCGTCGGGTTGGGCCTCGTGAGCTTCGTGACGCTGCTCAGGGCCACTGCCGACCAGGTGGCCATCGAGAGGTCTCTCCACACGCTGACCCCGTGTCCCGCGTCGCGGGCCAGCTCGCGAGCCAGCCCGAGGGTGACGAGGTTCGCCAGGGGCGCCTGGGAAAAGGTGAGGTGGGTGACCGGGGTGCTCGGGCGGTGGCCGGCCAGCGTCGCGCACGCAACCCTCGCCGCGTGCGCGTGGACGGGGTGGGAGACGACGACGACGGGCTCGTCACCGTCCTCGGTCGCCACGGCCAAGGAGGAGGGGGCGGTGACGTCAAGGACCGTGACACCACCGACTTCTTCCTGCAGGCCGGAACTCCCGGTCGTCGCCAGCACGGCACGCCACACGGTCCGACCCCCTCGGAAAGTCGAGTGCGTCGTCGCGCACTGTCAGCGTCCGTAACGCGCACGGGTGAACGGGCCAGACGTTAGCAACTGAGGACCCATGTGGAGGGGGCCCGTGGTCCCATAAATCACGGCTTGTGAGCACCTATGGTGCGCCTGTGCCAAATGGGACGAATGAGTCAAAGAATCCAGGGTCCCGGAGGCTCCGATTGGCGGTCGACGGGACGGATGTCGCCGAGATCGAACTGGCCGACACCTACCTCCGCCGCCTCCGCGGAATGCTCGGGCGCCGGAGCCTCCCGGCCGGGTTGCTGCTGCTGCCCGGCGGCAGCGTGCACGGTGTCGGGATGACCCGCAGCCTCGAGGTGGCGCTGCTCGCGCCGGTGGGCGACGACGCTCGCGCGGCGGTGGGGATGCACCGCGTGGTGCGAACGCGCGTGTTGAGGCCGTTCGGGCTGGTCATGTCGGCTCGCGGCGTGCGCAGCGTTCTGGAGGCTCCGGTCGGCAGCTTCGATCGGTGGCACCTGGCGGAGGGGTCGACGGTCGAGCTCCGGATCCCTCGGTAGGCGGCGAACGTGGGCCCTTGGGCCCACGTGGGCCCTCGCAGACCTCACGCAGACGTCACGCAGACCTCAGTAGTACTCCGGTGGCGGTGGACCATCCAGCGCTGCCTGTCGCCGACGCCACAGCACGTAGCCGAACCCACCGAGCAGCGCGAGCAGGAGCAGCACCCCGAGGAAGACGCCCGCGCCGCCACCTGACTCCGGTGGCGGCAGGTCGAGAGGAGCACTGGTGGCGGGAGCGGTCCTGCTGGCTGTGCTGGACGGCGTCTGCGTCGCCGACGGGCTGGCGGACGGGTCGGCCTGCTCCTCGTCGCCGCTGACGAACACCTCGAGGACGAACGGACGCGTGCCCTTGTTGGGGAAGTCGGACGTGCGGAGGGAGAGGTAGAACGTGCCCGGGTCGCGCACCGCACCGTAGGGCGACCGCGAGCCGGTGATCTCGCCGGTGGAGGCGGCCAGCGTGTTCGCCTGCCCGCTCGTCAGGCCGTCGAGCGCCGCGAGCTCGACACGCTTCGCGTTCTCGTCCTGCCACTCGAGAACGATGCCCGCGTCTCGCGACACCCCCGACGTGGCGACCGTGGCGCGTGCCGTGACGTTCTGGCCCTGCTCGGCCGCGACGGCGAACCAGAGCGACTCCCCGGCGACGATGCCGTCCGTGTACGTGCCCGGCCCGACGGCCGCGGCGTCGATCAGCGAAGGACCGCCGGCGACCGGGGTGCCACGCGGCTCGAACGTTCGGGCGGCTCGGTTGCGCGCGCCCGCCAGCGCGTCGGCGAGTAGGCCGGCGTCCTCCACGGACGTGAACTCGCCGCCGCCCGCCGCGGCCATGCACTCGAGCTGCGCCTTGCCGTGCTGCTCGACCTGGAGCCCGATCGTCTCGAGCCGCAGGTCGATGCCGGACGCGATCAGGTCCTTGGTCACCGTGCACGGGTCGGGTCCGAGGTCGGGGAAGCACTCGTCGGCCCCGTCCGACACCAGGATGACGGTGCTCGGCTTCCCCTCGGGCAGGTCGGCCGCGGCCTGCTGCAGGGACAGTCCGATCGGGGTCTCGCCGAGCGCCTCCAGACCCTGGACGGTCGACCCGAGCAGTTCCCTGTCGAGCGGGCCGACCGGCACCACCAGCTCGGTGTCCTGGCAGGCGCGCGGCTTGTCGGCACTGGGCACGCGGTGGCCGTACACGCGCAGCCCCACGTCGAGGTTCTCGGGCAGGGCCTCGATGATCGTGGCAAGGGCCCGCTTCGCCGAGGCGATCCGGGTCGAGCCCTGCCCGTCCGACTCCAGCATCGAGCCGGAGAAGTCGACGATCAGGAGCAGCGCCTCGGCCGGCTCACGCTCCGCCGCTGCCGGCACCTGGCGCGCCGACGCGGGGACGGCCGAGATGGACAACAGCACGGAGGCGACGGCGAGGCAGCCGACTCCCCACGATCTCCGACCCGTCACGGGCAGGAGCATAGATGGCTGAACCCACCCAGACCGAGCGGGAACACGCTGGACATCCCGAGAGTTGTGTTGCATTGTAAGCGTGTAATCACAGCAAGGGAGTGGACATGAGACCACGAGACGAGAACGATGCCGGAGAGCGCTCCGGCAGGGGTGGCCGACGAGGCCCCCGAGGAATGCGCGGAGGTCACCACGGCTTCCGCGGCCCGCGCGGCGGAGGCTGGCGCGGACGCCCGGGACCTCCGCCGCCCGGCACCGAGGACCTGGAGGCATGGCTGAGCGGGCGCCTTCCCGGCGACTGGTTCACCGGGGCACCCGAGGTCACCGTCGACCGCGACGAGATCGTCGTCGTGGGAACACTGGACGAGTCCGGCACCGCCGTCGAGGGTGACGAGACCGCCACTGCCGCAGCGAGAACCGGACGCATCTCCCGCTTCCGCGAGGACACCCGCGACCGGCGGATCGCCATCGCGCAGGAGGCGGAGGACCGTTACGGACGGACGATCGCGTGGGGTGTTCGCATCGGCGACGCCGAGCAGCTCTTCACGACGCTCGCCGTCCCCGTGATGACCCGTCTGCGCCAGGACGAGCGGGTGGTGCTCGACACCCTGATCGACGCCGGTGTCGCCCGCAGCAGGTCGGAGGCGCTGGCCTGGTGCGTCCACCTGGTCGGCAGCAACGCCGACGAGTGGCTGGGCCAGTTGCGCGACGCGCTCACCGAGGTGCAGCGCCTGCGCGAGGAGGGTCCGGAGGCAGGCTGACCCCGTCCGTCAGCTCAGCCTGCGTCAGCCGGACTTCTCGTAGACCGAGAGGTAGCCGTCGGCCTCCTGCCTGAAACTGTCACCGTCACAGGTGTATTGGACGTCGCCAGTGCCAGGCTTGAGGTCCTCGGTCTTCTCCTCGCCGTTCGCGGAGGTCACCGTGACCGTGCCGTCGGCCTCGACCAGCTCGAACGACATCGTCCCGTCGCTGGTCGAGGTCCGGTAGGTGACGACTCCGTCGAAAACGGCGGGGAGTGGGCCCTGCGCGGTGGTGATCGTGCCCTCGTCGCCGTCGTAGGTGACGGTCTGGGTGCCGTCGCTGGTGAACTCCATCGTGCGGGTGAGCCCGGACAGGGACGCCTCCCCGTGCTCCTCGGTCGTCCAGTCCTCCTCGTGCTCGACGGCCTCCCACGTGCCCACCAGGCACGGGTCGAGCGAACCCGTGCCGCCGCTGCCCGGGTCGCCCGGGCTTCCCGGGCTTGCCGGCTCGGTGCCGCCTCCCCCACCGGGTTCGCTCGGTCCAGCAGTCACCTCTTCGCCCCGCCCCGCGAGGTAGCCGCCGGTGAGAACGCCGGCGACGAAAACGAACCCCAGGAGGGCGACGGCGCCCAGGGTCATCAGGACGACGACCCACGGCGCCGGGCCTCGCCGGACGACCATGGGGCCCTGTCCCGGGAAGGGCGGCGGGGCGGCGGTCATGCGGGTCAAGGTAGGACAGATCACCCGGCCTGACGAGGCCCGCTCGCCCTGCGGCGCGGCGGCTGGGGCGGGCCGCAGTGGCGTGATGAAGTGGAGCCAGCCACAGCGGCGATGGACCGGAGCGAGGTGCGCCGTGCGCAGTGGAGCCGACATCGCTGATGTGAGGTGGTGATGAGCACATGATCAGCGACGGTGCCTTTCCGGTTGAGCCCTGGCACGTGCGCGAGACACGGCTCGACCTCGACCTGCTGGCGCAGTCCGAGTCGGTCTTCGCCCTCTCCAACGGGCACATCGGACTGCGCGGAAACCTTGACGAGGGAGAGCCTTTCGGTCTTCCCGGCACCTACCTCGGCTCGTTCTTCGAGACGCGGCCACTCCCCTACGCAGAGGCGGGGTTCGGCTATCCCGAGGACGGCCAGACGCTCGTCGACGTCACCAACGGCAAGATCATGCGCCTCATCGTCGACGACGAGCCGTTCGACGTGCGCTATGGCGAGCTGCTCGACCACGAGCGGGTTCTCGACCTCCGCGCCGGAACGCTGACCCGCCGCACCACATGGCGGTCGCCCGCGGGTCAGAGGGTGAAGGTGCGCTCCACCCGCCTGGTGTCCTTCGCCCAGCGCGGTGTCGCCGCCATCGAGTACATCGTCGAGGCGGTGGACGAGTTCGTGCGCGTCAGCGTGCAGTCCGAGCTCGTCACGAACGAGGACCAGCCGCGGATGTCGGCCGACCCGCGAGTGTCGGCGGCCCTGTCGAGACCGCTCGAGGCGGTCCAGCACGAGACTGGCGAGCGCGGTGCCCTTCTGGTGCACCGCACCCGAGCGAGTGGCCTGATGATGGCGGCCGGCATGGAGCACGAGATCGACGTCCCCGGACGCGTCGAGGTCGAGACCGACGCCGCCCCGGACTGGGCCCGCACCACCGTCACGTGCGGGCTGCGACCCGGCCAGCGGCTGCGCATCGTCAAGTACCTCGCCTACGGCTGGTCGAGCCTGCGGTCGCGGCCGGCACTGCGCGACCAGGCAGCGGGAGCCCTGACCGGTGCCCGGTACAGCGGTTGGAAGGGGCTTCTGGAGGCGCAGCGCGCGTACCTCGACAACTTCTGGGACAGCGCCGACGTGGAGGTCGAGGGCGACCCGGACATCCAGCAGGCCGTGAGGTTCGGACTGTTCCACGTGCTGCAGTCAAGCGCTCGTACCGAACGCCGTGCTATCGCCGGCAAGGGCCTCACGGGTCCGGGGTACGACGGCCATGCCTTCTGGGACACAGAGGGTTTCGTGCTCCCTGTGCTCACCTACACCGTCCCCCAGGCTGCCGCCGACGCCTTGCGCTGGCGGGCGTCGACGCTCGACCTGGCCAAGGAGCGCGCGGCCCAGCTCGACCTCCAGGGGGCGAGCTTCCCGTGGCGCACGATCAGGGGTCAGGAGTGCTCGGCGTACTGGCCGGCCGGCACCGCGGCCTGGCACGTGAACGCGGACATCGCCATGGCCTTCGAGCGGTACCGCACCGTGACCGGTGACGAGTCGCTCGAGGAGGAGTGCGGGCTGGAGGTGCTGGTCGAGACGGCACGGCTGTGGCTGTCACTCGGGCACCACGACCGACACGGCGTGTGGCACATCGACGGCGTGACAGGGCCTGACGAGTACACCGCCGTCGTCCGCGACAACGTCTTCACCAACCTGATGGCCGCGAGCAACCTGCGCAGCGCAGCCGACGCGTGCGCGAGGCACGCCGAGGCGGCGCACGGCATGGGCGTCACGACCGAGGAGACGGCGGCATGGCGTGACGCCGCAGAGGCGGTGAACATCCCGTACGACGAGGAGCTGGGCGTCCACCAGCAGTGCGAGGGGTTCACAACCCTTGCGGAGTGGGACTTCTCGGCGAACCCCGCCTACCCGCTCCTCCTGCACGAGCCGTACGTGCGCCTCTACCCCGCGCAGGTGATCAAGCAGGCTGACCTGGTGCTGGCCATGCAGTGGCAGGGGCACGCCTTCAGCGCCGAGCAGAAGGCCCGCAACGTCGACTACTACGAGCGCCGCACCGTGCGCGACTCGTCGCTGTCGGCCTGCAGCCAGGCGGTCATGTGCGCCGAGGTCGGACACATGGAGCTCGCGCACGACTACGCCTACGAGGCCGCGATGATCGACCTTCGCGACCTGCACCAGAACACCAGGGACGGCCTGCACATGGCGTCCCTCGCCGGCGCGTGGACGGCCCTCGTGGCCGGCTTCGGCGGGCTGCGCGACGACGAGGGCTGGCTGGCACTCGACCCCCAGCTGCCCCGCGACATCACACGGCTTCGGTTCCGGTTGCGCTGGAAGGAGTTCCGGCTCACGGTCGACGTGACCCGCAGCAGCGTCACCTATACTCTTCGCGACGGTCCGGACGGTGAGCTGTCCATCCGTCACGCGGGCGAGACCGTCCACCTGAACACGCGGGAGCCCACGACGGTCAAGCTGGCCCGACGTCGTGCCCTGCTCGCGCCCCCCACTTCGCCGCCCGGTCGCGAACCCTCGCACCGGCGTCCCTGACGTCGCTGACCAGCCCGGCGGCAGGGGCTTCGGCCCCCGGCCCGGGGCCTTCGACCCTGGCGGGGGCGTGAGCGAGGCCAGACGCTCAGAAGATGAACACTGACAAGGACATTCACTCGGCCGACCTGAGCGTCTCGGAGTCGTGGTCGCGCCTCCGTGGAGCACCCTTGGGACGCCTCGCCGTCGTCGTCCACAGCGAGCCCGACATCCTTGGTGCCCATCCACAAGGCCTCGAAGCCATGGTTCGTGAGGATCGAGCCCGAGACCGTCACCGGGCGCAGCTTCCCCTCGGTGAGCGTTGACCGATAGACACCGATGCCGGCTCGGAGCCCTCCGACCACGAGGCGGACGCGCACGTCGTGACGCTCGGCGCGAAGGCGGAGCAGCTCCTCGACCAGGCCCGCAGCCACAGCTCGCACCGCGCGTCCGAGACCCTCGTCGGAGGCCCGATGATGCGAGCCACGCTGATCGCCCTGGCCGCCGGAAGCGAGCTGGGCCAGCACGACGCACCGCCCGCGGCCACGCTCCTTGCGGTCGCGGGTCACGTCACCCTGCACGGGGCGGCTCGCCAGTGGTCCATGGATCCGGGTCAGCTCGTGACGATCCCGCAGGAGCGCCACTCCCTGACTGCGGACACGGACGCCGTCGTCCTGCTCACCGTGGCGCTCCACGGCACGCCACGGCACGCCACCGACAGCCTGACGCGGTCAGCCTGCCGCGCCGCCGTAACTGATCCGTGGATCAGGGTTCTGGCGGCGGCCTGCATCTGGCATATTGCACGCAGCGACCCGTCCCGAGGGGAAGTCCATGCGCACTCGTCCACTGCTCGCCGCCGCACTCCTGGCGCTGATCGTGCCCCTGGCCGCCTGCGGAGGTGACGACCCCACCACGACCGAGGAGCCAGGCGGGGGCGACACCGCTGCCGCCGGCGAAGCCTGTGCCGATGCCACCGACCTGCTCGCCAAGGTCTGCGAGGAGGGCGTGCTGAAGGTCTCCACCGACCCGGCGTACCCGCCGGCATCCTCGCTCAACGAGCAGACGGGCGAGTACGAAGGCTTCGACATCGACGTGGCGACCGAGATTGCCGACCGGCTCGGCGTCGACGTCGCCTGGGAGACGCCCCAGTGGGACGTGATCACGGCGGGCAGCTGGAACGGGCGCTGGGACACCACCGTCGGGTCGATGACGCCGACCAACGACCGGCAAGAGGTCCTCCACTTCACCGAGCCCTACAACTACACCCCTGCCGTTGTCGTGGTCCTGGCCGACGACGAGTCGGTGACCGACCTGACCAGCGATCTCGACGGGAAGACGGTCGGCGTCTGCAGCGGGTGCACCTACGAGCAGTTCCTCAACAAGGAGCTGGACATCGAGGGATACGAGTTCGACTTCGTCGTCGACGACGCCAAGGTCTCCGGCTACGACACCGACACGACCGCGCTGCAGGACCTTGCGAACGGCCGCCTCGACGCGGTGGTCACCGCAGCGACCATCGCTCAGGGCTACATCGACGCCGGCAACCCGGTGAAGATCGTCGGCGACCCCATCTTCTACGAGCCGCTGTCGGTGGGTTTCGACAAGAGCTCGGACCCGTCGTCCGAGTCGCTGTTCGAGGCGGTCGACGGCATCGTCGCGGAGATGCACGCTGACGGCACGCTCAGCGCGATGGCGGAGGAGTGGTACGGCCTGGACACCACCGCCAAGCAGTGACGCGCTCGTGAGCGACTCCTGGGAGCGGGTCCAGCTCGCCTTCTCGCGGGTGCCCTTCCGGTTGAAGACCGCTGCCGTCTGGTTGGTGCTGTTCGGTGCGCTCGGCTTCCTGGGCAACGCGGCCGACTTCGACGTGCAGTGGATCCGCGACAACTTCCGCTACATCGTCGGCGGGCTTCGCTACACGATGGTCATCGCCCTCGGAGGCATCGCGCTGGCGATCGTGATGGCGCTCCTCGGCGCCCTGGCTCGGATCTCCCGCAACTCGGTGGCGTACGGCGTGGCCGGGTTCTACGTGTCGTTCTTCCGTGGCACTCCGCTGATCGTGCAGATGTACCTGCTCTACCTGGCCCTCCCGCCCGTCGGTCGCAACCTTGCCGCGCACTACGCGTGGCTGCCCGAGGGCTTCGACCAGGCGCTCGTCCTCGATGCCGCGGTCGCCGGCACCATCGCGCTGGGCCTCAACTACGGCGCCTACATGACGGAGATCTTCCGCGCGGGCATCCAGTCGGTCGCCGGCGGCCAGGGCGAGGCCGCCGACGCGCTCGGCATGACCTACGGCCAGAAGATGCTCAAAGTGGTTCTGCCGCAGGCGTTCAGGGTCATCATCCCGCCCACCGGCAACGAGTTCATCGCGATGATGAAGGACACCGCACTGGTCTCCTTCCTCGGGGTGACCGCCGCGAGCGCGGAGATCTTCCGCCGCTCCCAGCTGGTCGGAAAGGCCGACTTCAAGAACCTCGAGGCCTACGTCGCCGTGGCGCTCATCTACTGGGGGCTCACCGTCCTCTTCACCTTCTTCCAGGCCCGGCTCGAGCGCAGGATCGGACGGAGCTACGACCGGGAGCACGTCGCTCGCGCCATGCAGGCCCAGCTGAGCCAGCCGCACGGCGGCGGCGGGGGCGTCGGATGACGGACGACGTGGTGGTTCGCATCGACGGGCTGCACAAGAGCTTCGGCCACCTCGAGGTGGTGCGCGGCGTCGACCTGGAGGTCAGACGCGGCGAGGTCGTCGTGATCTTCGGCCGCTCCGGTTCGGGCAAGTCGACCGTGCTGCGCTGCGTGAACTTCATCGAGGACCCCACCGAGGGCTCGATCGAGGTCTCCGGCATCCGCCTCACCGGTGGGCACCGCACCCGGCGGAAGCGGGACCAGGTCCGCCGGCTACGACTCCACGTCGGCATGGTGTTCCAGCAGTTCAACCTGTTCCCGAACATGACCGTGCTCGAGAACGTCACCTGCGCGGCCAGGTGCGCACGTCGCGGCACCGACGCGGAGATCACGCAGCGAGCGAAGAACCTGCTCGACCGGGTGGGCCTCGCCGACAAGTCGGGCGAGCACCCCATCCGTCTCTCTGGCGGCCAGCAGCAGCGCGTCGCCATTGCCCGCGCCCTGGCGATGGAGCCCGACGTGATGCTGTTCGACGAACCCACGTCCGCGCTCGACCCAGAGCTCACCGGCGAGGTCCTGGCGGTCATGCGGACCCTGTCCACCGAGCTGCACATGACGATGATGGTGGTCACCCACGAGATGGGGTTCGCGCGCGAGGTGGCCGACCGCATGGCGTTCTTCCACGAGGGCCGGATCCTCGAGGAGGGCCCGCCCGCGCAGCTGATCGGCTCGCCGGAGCACCCCGAGACCCGGGCCTTCCTCGACGCGGTCCTGTGAGCACCCCGCTGTGACCCAGACAACGGGCCGGCCGACGGGCCGGACGCGTCGCCGGGTCGAGGCTCGGCGGGAGGAGATCCTCCTCTGCGCGATCGCCGAGGTCGAACGCGTCGGCCTGGCTGCAGTACGGGTCTCCGACGTCGCGGCAGCGCTGGGGATCAGCACCGGCCTGGTCTTCTACCACTTCCGCACCAAGGACGAGCTCGTCGCCGAGGCGTTCACGTACGCGGTCGAGCGTGACCTGCTGACCATGGATCGGGCGGCCGCGAGGCGCGGCAGCGTGCTCGACCGCATGCGCGCCGTGCTGCGCAGCTACGGGCCGACGGGCAGCGCCACGGGGTGGCGGCTGTGGATCGACGGCTGGGCCCTCGCCCAGCACGAACCCGTGATCGCCGCCCACTTCAGGCTCCTGGAGGCACACAGCCGCAGCATCCTTCGGGCGCTGGTGGACGAGGGCCTGGCCGACGGGAGCATCTCGTGCCTCGATCCCGACGCCAGCGTGTCACGCCTCCTGGCCCTGCTCGACGGGCTGTCGGTGGCCGCGGAGGTGTTCGGTTCGGTGAGCCGCGCGCAGCTGCGCCGGTGGCTCGACGGCGCGATCGCGACCGAGTTCCAGTCGAGGGTTATTGATCCATGAGTCAGTTGTCAGGGACAATGGGGGCACCATGATCCGAACAACGCCGTTCCACGAGCGCCTCACCGAGCTCAACGACCAGCACCTCTACACGCACTGGCAGGGCTTCCTGTCCGCACTGCGCTACTCCCATGCGCCCAAGCACGAGTACTTCGCGGTGCGGGGTGGCGTGGGCATCTTCGACACCTCGCCGCTCTTCAAGTACCGCATCACCGGCCCTGACGCCGAGCAGTTCCTCTCCGGGGTGGTGGTGCGCGACCTGAGCGCGTGCAAACCCGGACGTGCGGCGTACACGCTGTGGTGCGACGACCGCGGCTTCGTGATGCAGGACGGCGTCGCCTTCCGGATGAGCGACAACGAGTTCGTGCTCACGTCCGCGCGACCGGCGCTGAGCTGGCTGACATCGCACCTGTACGGCCAGCGGGTCGCATTCGAGGACGTCACCGACGGCTACGCGATGCTCGCCGTCCAGGGCCCGCGCTCGCGCGACGTGCTGGCCGGGCTGGTGCCCGAGGTCAACGCCCTGCCCTACTTCGGGCTCGCCGAGACCAAGCTCGGGTCAACCCCAGTCACGGTGTCCCGCACCGGGTACACCGGCGACCTCGGGTTCGAGCTCACCGTTCCTTCGGACGACGCCATCGCCGTCCTCGACGCCGTTCTCGAGGCCGGTCGCCCCCATGGCCTGCGCCCGTTCGGCGAGCAGGCGCTCACCATGCTGCGCATCGAGGCCGGGCTGCCGCTGGTCGACGTGGAGTGGCGCGACAGCCGCACCGCCTGGACCGACCACGACCGGGTCACCCCACGTGAGCTCGGCCAGGGCTGGATGCTCAAGGGCGTGCGCGACGGCAGCCGCCGCTTCATCGGCAGCGAGGCGATCCGCCGCGAGCTGCTCGCCGGCCCGTCGCGGTGGGCGACGACCGGGATCGTCGTCGACTGGGCCGACTGGGACCGGCTGCACCGTGACGCCGGTGAGCTGCCCACCAAGGACGAGCAGCCGGTGGGCTGGGAGCAGTGGCTGCGGGACGACACCGGCGCGCAGGTCGGGTACGTCACCAGCTTCTTCTACTCACCGGTGCTGCAGCGTCACGTCGGCTTCGCCCGGGTCCCACCCGCGCTCGCCGAGCCGGGCACCGGCCTGCACATGGAGACGATGCTGCACCACAGCACGACCACGGTGGCCGTCAGCACGGCCCCGCTGCCCTTCTTCAACCCAGCCAGGAAGACCTCCAAGCCATGACTTCGACCGCCTCTGAGACCACGACTGGGACCACCGACACGCCTCCCAGCGGCCGCACCGGCACGTCGTACGACGTCATCGTCATCGGCGGAGGCCACAACGGTCTGACGAACGCCGCCTACCTCGCGAAGTCCGGCTTGCGCACGCTGGTGCTCGAGCAGCGGCACCTGGTCGGCGGCGCGGCCATCACCGAGGAGCTGCGGCCGGGGTTCTCGTTCACCACGTTCTCCTACGCGCTCAGCCTGCTGCGACCGGAGATCATCCACGAGCTGAACCTGGTCGAGCACGGCTTCATGCCGCTGATGATGCCGTCGGACTTCCACCCGACCGGCGACGGGGACTACCTGCTGTTCGGCAACGACCACGAGCAGAACGTGCAGATGATCCGGCGGCACTCGCCGCACGACGCCGACGCGTACACCCGCTACCACTACGACCTCGACCGCGTCATCCAGGCGGTGCGGCCGCTGTTCGACAACCCCCCGCCGAACATCTTCGGCACCGACCCGGAGGACCAGGCCGACGTCGGCTGGATGCTCAAGCACCTCGGCGGCCTGGAGCAGAAGGTGGTGCACGACACCGTCCGGCTGCTGACCGGCAGCGCGGCCGACTGGCTCGACGACTACTTCGAGCACGAGGCGATCAAGGGCTACCACGCGTCGTCCTCGATCATCGGCTCCCAGATCGGCCCGATGTCCGGCGGCTCCGGGTTGGTCCTGCTGTTCCACAAGATGGGTGAGCACGACGGACACCTCGGCTCGTGGGCGTTCCACAAGGGCGGGAACGGCGGGTTCACCCAGGTGCTCGCGCGCGCAGCGCAGGCCCACGGCACCGAGATCGAGCTCAACGCGCACGTTGACCGGGTCCTGACCCACGAAGGCCGAGCGACCGGGGTGGTTCTGGCCGACGGCACCGAGCTCACGGCGCCGGTCGTGGTCTCGGCGCTCGACGCGCGTCGTACCTTCCTCGAGCTCGTCAACCCGCGCGAGCTGCCCGACGACCTGGTCGACAACGTCCGGCGTACCCGCTACCGCGGCGTCTCCGCGAAGGTGAACTTCGCCCTCGACGGGCTGCCCGAGTTCCCCGGGATGCCCGGGTCCGCGGACCCCTTCGGCGGCTTCCTCAACATCGGACCCACCATCGAGTACATCGAGCGTGCCTACGACGCCGCCAAGTACGGCTGGTACTCCGAGCGGCCCTACATGGACGCGTCCATGCAGTCGGTCATCGACCCCGACATGGCTCCGCCCGGCAAGCACGTGCTCTCGTGCTTCGTCCAGTACGCGCCGTACGAGCTCAAGGGCAGCGACTGGGACACCGAGCGGGAGCCCTTCGGAGACAAGGCGCAGGCGGTGCTCGAGGAGCACTTCCCGGGGTTCGGCAAGCTGGTGCTGCAGCGCGAGGTCGTCACGCCGCTGGACATCGAGCGGACGACAGGTCTGACGGAGGGCAACATCTTCGCCGGCGAGTTCCTCGCCCCGCAGATGTACTTCTTCCGCCCCTCGCCGGGGTGGAGCCAGTACGCAACTCCGATCGACGGCTACTACCAGTGCGGCTCCGGCACCCACCCAGGTGGCTGCGTGATCGGCTCACCCGGCCGGATGGCCAGCGAGCGGATCCTGCGCGACCGCGCGCGGTGAACCCAGCCCCTACGCCAGCTCGGCCTTCCCGCGACTGGAGAACCATCCGGCTCCGTAGCTGATCAGGATCTCGTCCCCGACCTCGATACCGGTCGCGGCAGTCACGGTCATCGTGTCCGACCCCACAGTCCATACGGCGTTCGGCGTCGCGGAGTGGTTGTACAAGGCACCGAATCCCAGGGGCAGTGCTGCAGTCTGTGCCAGCCCGGGCGGCAGCCGCACGCAGTAGTCGGCGAGCGCGCGCTGAGCCAGTCCGGTCAAGGGAAGCAGGGGGCAACGCTCGATCACCTGGCCGGCAGCGAGAGTCTCGGCCGCGAAGACGCCGAGGCCGCCACGTTGCGACGGCTCCGCGACCAGTGCCGCGAACCAGCCGAATCGCTCGTTCACGGTGGCGGCCACGCTGGAATGGTAGGTCGGTGTCGGGAAGGCGGTCGATGCCCAGGTACTCATTGCGGCGCGTTCGCTGCCTGGCCTACGATCGCGCAGCGGGCAGCGTATGGCGAGGTGGAACTCTGCAAACCACTATCGATACTGGGGTTTCGCAATGGCCGATGACTCGGAGCAGTTGGTGCGGGCCGCATCTCTAGCGGCGGTCAGCAGTTCGATCAGGTCGTCGAGAGCAACGTCGGTGCGGGTAGATGCGGCTGAGTGGCATCTCCAGCGCATCGTCGAGATCGCGTCCAGCGTCGACACGCGAAGGATGCGCGAGAGGGACACGGGAGAGGCGGACGACGCGACCATCGATGACATCGCCGGTGTCGTCGACCCCGGCGCCGAGTACATCCAAGACGTCGCCCGGCGCGCACAGGCGGCGCTCGATGCACTCGCCAAGCGTCGTGACGCCTAGCCGGCGCCGCAAGGACCAACCGTGAAGTTCGAGCCGAGGGTGGTGCGTGCAGATGCCATGGGATGGTGAGTCGGTCCTGAGCTCAGCGGGTGACCTGATGATGGCCCTCGCCGAGGTGCAGGCGCATGAGCTGGAGGCCTCGGGGCACTTGGCCGCCGCGACCACATCGGCAGTGACCGGTTCGGCGTTGCACGCCGAAGCGTTCGTCATCACCGCCCTGGGCAACCACGGCACCGGGGCATTCGCACACGAGGTCTCTCACCAGATCCTTGCGGACGCCGCGCACCACGCGCATGCGGCGGCGGATGCGGCTCACGCGGCCTGGGACGCATTCGCAGTCGGAGGCCCCCATGCGCCGCCCAAGGAACCAATGCAGCACACCAAGTGAGGACCCGGGCTCTGGACCTAGCCGGACCCTTCAGGAGGTCGTCGGCAACCTGAGGACGAAGCGCGCGCCCTTTCCGTAGTCGGCAGCCGGATCGAGCGTCAGGCTGCCACCGTGGCGCTCGGCGATGTCGCGCGCTATGGCCAGGCCGAGACCGGCGCCACCGTCCGAGCCATGGCGGGCCTCGTCGAGTCGGGTGAACCGCTCGAAGATCTTGTCGCGCTGGTCGACCGGCACGCCAGGGCCGTCGTCTGCGACCGTGAGCACGGCATGGTCTCCGTCTGCCTGAGAGAGGCTGACGCTGATGCCGGTTCGCGAATGCCGGAGCGCGTTGTCGAGGAGGTTGCCGACCGCTCGCCGCAGCTGGGCTCGGTCGCCCCTCACCTGGACGGGCAGGACGGCGCTGCGGTCGACCTGCACGCCGCCTTGGGCGCCGAGCGGCCCGACCAGTTCGTCGACGACATGGTCGAGGTCAACGGGCTCCGACCGCGCTGCGGCCAAGACACCGGCGTCGCCGCGCGCCAGTAGCAGCAGGTCGTCCACGAGCCGCTGGAGGGTCGCGACCTCGGCGAGGACGCTGCGATGGGTCGCCGCAGAGTCGGCGGTGGCGGGGTGCGCCAGGTCGACCTCGAGCTCCGAACGCATCCGCGTCAGAGGGCTCCGTAGCTCGTGCGAAGCGTCCCCGACAAACCGTCGCTGCCGCTCCGACGAGTCGTGCAGCCGGTCGAGCATCGCGTTCATCGTGTGCGCCAGCCGGGCGATCTCGTCGTGTGTCCCAGGCTCGGGAACCCTGCGCTCGAGGTGCTGTCCGGAGATCCGGTCGACCTCGGCGCGGATGTGCTCGACCGGGCGCAGGCTGCGTCCGACCGACCACCAGACCACCGCAGCGAGCGCCAGAGCACTCAGCGGTACGGACACGGCCAGCGGCCTGGCCAACGCTGTGGTGCTCTCTTCGACGTCGTCCAGGTCTGCCGCAACGTGGATCGTACCGTCGACGACCGGTCGCGACAGGACACGGGCGGCTCCGACCCCGCCCGGCAGGTCGGCCGTGACAACGACCCCCTCCCCGAGGGTCCCGACCCTCCATTCCGGCTCGCCCGCCTGGGCTGCAGACGACACCGCGACAGTGCCGTCGGCGGCGACGAGCTGGAAGAAGAAGTCGTCATCCGACGCACGCGGCATGTCCACACCGTTGTTGAGCTGGAGGGTCAGCGAGTCCGCCTGCAGCGCAAGGGCTTCGTCCAGGTTGTCGGTGAGCGTCGACCGCGAGGCGAGCACTACGGCGACGCTCACGGCCGAGAGCACGACCAGCACGGCGAGCGTGGCCAGGGCGGTGACACGGAACCTGAGAGTGCCGAGTACCTCCCGTCCACGCGCCGGTAGATCGGTCATGGCGTTCGCAGCCGGTAGCCCGCTCCACGCACCGTTTCGATGCTGTGGCAGTCGAACGGGTCGTCGACCTTGCGGCGCAGCCGGGCGACGTAGACCTCGACCACGTTCGGGTCACCCTCGAAGTCGTCCTCCCACACGCCGGCAAGGATGTCGCGCTTGGAGACCACCGTGCCGGCCCGCCGAACCAGGTAGGCGAGCAGGTCGAACTCACGTGCGGTGAGCGGAACTTCGCGGTCACGACGGTGAACTGAACGTGCGCGGGGCTCGATCCGCAGGTCACCCACGACCAGTGGGGGCGGATCGCCGAGCGCCGCACGCCGCAGAAGGGCGTGCAGCCGCGCCACCAGCACGGCGAACGAGAAGGGCTTCGTCAGGTAGTCGTCTGCGCCGGTGTCGAGACCCTGGGCCTCGTCACGGGCGCTGTCCCTCGCCGTGAGCATGAGGATCGGGGTGGTGTCGCCCGCGCCACGGAGGTCGGCACAGACCCGGTAGCCACTGCGACCAGGGAGCATCACGTCCAAGACGATCAGGTCGTACGAACCCTCCTGAGCGCGCCAGAGCCCATCCGTCCCGTCGACGGCGACCTCCACCACGAAACCCTCTGCCGCCAGCCCGCGCCTCAGAGCGGCCGCGACCTTGGCGTCGTCCTCGACCAGCAGCAGCTTCACCGTGCACCTCCTCCCGGTCCCTTCCAGATCATCGTCCTCTCCTGCTGACACCGCGCTGACACCGCGCTGACACCGCGCTGAACCGTCAGCGTGCGTTCAGGTGTGGTGGCGCAGAGTGGTTGCGACAGAGCCAGACCAGCAACCGGACCAGTTCGACGGAGGCAGAGAGATGACCGCGAACAGCAGGAAGATCGCCCTGGTGACGGGTGTCGCCACGGTTCTCGTGGGCGGGGCGGGAGTAGCCGCGGCCAGCAGCGCGGGTGACGACACGGAGCCGTCGCTGAAGGGTGCCGATCTGAGCCGCGCCAGCGAGGCCGCCCTGGCCCACACCGGCGGCGGAAGGGTTACCGGCACCGAGGTCCGCGACGAGGAGAGCTACTACGAGGTCGAGGTGACGCTCGATGACGGCTCGCAGGTCGACGTGCAGCTCGACGAGTCGTTCGCGGTGGTCGAGGGGCTGAGCGAGGTCGAAGGTAACGACGGTGGCACCGACGACAAGGACTGACGGCCGCGTCGGCGCCGTCCTGGTGTCGCTGATTTCGGTGGCGCCGGTTCTCGGCTGCTCGTCGGACGGCGGGACGACATCGCCACGTGTGCAGGAGTCCTCGCTCGACAGCGCGGGAACGTCCGCAACACGTCTGCCCCAGGGCAGCGACCCGGTCGAGCTCGACCCCGCCGACTTCACGATCGAGATCACGAACCGGTACTGGCCGATGGAGGTCGGCGATCGCTGGGTGTTGGAGGAGACCGACGACGAGGGAGGAACGCAGAGGGTCGAGGTGACGGTGCTCGACGAGACCAAGACGGTCGCGGCAGGGATCGAGGCGCGTGTCGTGCACGACCTGGTGACCGACGCGGACGGCTCCGTCGTCGAGGACACCTACGACTGGTACGCACAGGACTCGAGCGGCAACCTCTGGTACCTCGGTGAGGAGACGGCGGAGTACGAGAACGGCAAGGTCGTCTCGACCGAGGGCTCCTGGGAGGCCGGCAAGGACGGTGCCCAGGCGGGCATCGCCGTGCCGGCCGAACCGACGCCGGGAATGACGTACCGCCAGGAGTACCTGGCCGACGAGGCCGAGGACGTGGCCATCGTGCTGTCGACCGACGAGCAGGTCGAGACACCAACGGGCACCTACAGCAGAGCGCTCCTGACGCGTGACACGACTCCCCTCCAGCCGGAGATCTCCGAGCTGAAGCTCTACGCACCCGGGGTGGGACCGGTGATGGTGCTGCAGAGCTCGGGCGGCGCCGCCCGCGAGGTGCTGGTGGAGACCACGCGGACCCCATGAGCGGATGATCGCGCCGACGCGTGGCGTTCAGCCTGAACGAGACCGTCCCGACCGAGGAGGCTGACCGGTGCCCGTCCAGCTCAACCACACGATCATCAACGCGTCCGACAAGAAGGCGTCGGCGAGCCTCCTCGTCGAGATGCTGGGGTTGCCGGCTCCGACGACCTTCGGTCCGTTCCTCGTCGTGCAAGTCGACAACGACGTGTCCCTCGACTTCATCGACGCGGGGCGCGTGCACCCTCAGCACTACGCCTTTCTGGTCAGCGAGGAGGAGTTCGACCAGATCCACGCAAGGATCGTGGAACGTGGGCTGACGTACTGGGCGGATCCCCATCACCGGACGGTGAACGAGATCAACACGAACGACGGCGGACGCGGTCTGTACTGGGACGACCCCGACGGCCACGTGCTGGAGATCATCACGCGCCCCTACGGGGGATGAGCCTCGGGATGAGCTCGGGCTGCCCACTGGGTTGCCCACGAGCCGTGACGTGGCTGTCACTGGCCCACCGCAAGTCCCTCGTTACTGGACCTTTCGTCGCCACCTCCTCTGACTAGCGTTCACGTATCCGAGCGTCAGAAGAGCGTCAGAAGAGTTGGTACCGAAGGGAGATCGTCATGCGCGTGAACGTGACGTCAGTACTGCTGGGCCTGTTCGCGGTGGGGAGCGTCGTTGCGACGGGCCAGCCCGTGGACGGTGACGCTGCAGTCAGGCACCACCCAGGTCGCAGCTGCGAGGCCAGGTTCGACGCCGCGCAGAGGGCCGACATGGAGTCGTTCCGTGACTACGACGCCGAGACGTTCCGAGCGGTGCACGACCGGGACGCCGTCAGCATCTTCCCGAGCGGAGCCCGCTTCGCAGGGGTCGACGCCATCATGACCGCCCTGGAGGGCCACTTCGAGGGTCGCGAGGCGGTCTGGTCGTGGACTGAGCTGAACCGCCGCGTCGAGGGCTGCAAGACCGCCTTCATCGAGTACGAGGCCATCTACGAGATCCCACGGATCGGTTACTACCAGAGGGCTCTCACCGTCGTGACGTACCACTTCGAGCGTGGTCGCTGGCTGGCGATCATGGACCAGGGCACGATGCTCGAGCTGCGCACCGGACCCGCGACGACCGACTGAGAGGGGTGGCCCGGTCGCCGTCTAGCGTGGGGGCGTGGAGGTTCACGTCAGCCTGAGCGGCCGGGGCTCCCTCGCGGACCAGATCTACCGACAGCTGCGGTCGGCGATCCGGGGCGGCCACCTGCGGCCCTTTGACATGCTGCCGTCGTCACGCGAGCTCGCCGACCGCTTGAGCGTCTCGCGCAACACCGTCACCGCGGCCTACGACCGTCTGGCCGCCGAGGGCCTCGTCGAGACGAGGCCTGGTGTCGGCGCGTTCGTCGGTGAGCCGGCAGCGGTCGCGGACCGCGCGTACCGACCACAGCCGTCGGCCTACCCCGTCCCCCAGCCGGTCTGGGAGACGATCGCGGCACCCGTCGACTTCTCGGCGGCCGAGCCCGAGTTCGACTTACGCGTCGGGTTCCCCTCCCGCGACCAGTTCCCGTACGCCGTCTGGCGCTCGATGATGGCCCGGCACCTGCGACCGTCCGCCCTCCCGAGCAGCGCGTACGCCGAACCGGCAGGCACGACAGCACTCCGCAAGGCCATCGCTCGCCACGTCTCGGTGTCCCGGGGCGTCCGGGCCGTGCCCGACGACGTGTTCGTCACGAACGGGACGCAGCAGGCGGTCGACCTCATCGCCCGGGTCCTCCTCGCGCCGGGCGACGTGGTGGTCGTCGAGGACCCCGGCTACCCGCCACCGGCGATGCTCTTTCGCTCCTTGCGCCTCGAGGTCGTCGGTGTTCCTGTTGACGACGAGGGCATCGTCGTGACTGCCCTCCCCGACGAAGCCCGTCTCGTGTTCGTGACTCCCTCGCACCAGTTTCCGCTGGGCATGAGCATGTCGATGAGTCGCCGTCGCCAGTTGATCGAGTGGGCCGAGCGCGTCGGCGCGGTGATCCTCGAGGACGACTACGATAGCGAGTTCCGTTACACCGGAAGGCCTCTCGCACCGCTGCAGAGCATGGATGAGTCATGGCGCGTGATCTACATCGGTTCCTTCGCCAAGACCCTGCTACCGACACTGAGGCTCGGTTTCATGGTGGCGCCCCCGTCCCTGATGCCTGCCCTCCGCAAGGCGAAGTTCGTCACCGACTGGCATACGACCGGTCCGACGCAGGACGCCCTCGCGCAGCTGATCGACGAGGGCCAGTTCGCCAAGCACATCCGCCGGATGCGGCGCATCTACGCGGAGCGGCACGAGCTGATCGTGTCAGCGCTCGACACGCAGTTCGGCGGTCTCCTGCACCGCATCCCGTCGTCCGCGGGACTGCATGTCGCGGCTCTGCTGCGGCCAGAGGTAGCGCGGACCGACAGGCAGGTGGTCCGCCTCGCGCGCCGACGGGGAGTCGGTCTGTCACAAGCCATTTCGTCGTTCTCGATGAACCGTCCGGCACGATCCGGTCTGGTTCTGGGGTACGGAGCGATCCCCACAGCCGACATCCCGGCTGGGCTCCAGCGACTCGAGGAGTGCCTCACGGAAGTGTCGGCGTGAACTTCGGGTCGACCGATCGTGCATGCTGGCCGGATGGATCACGACAGGGACGACATCACCATCACGACCCTGTCCGATCGGCCTGAGCTGGGGCCGTCGCTCCTGGCGATGGCCCACCGCTGGCCCGACTTCATGCTCGAGGACCCGGTCGCAGACCTGTACTACACCGACGTCGAGGTCTCGCGATCGGAGTTCGTCCTGGTCGCCACCGCCCGCGCGGAGCCCGACCGCCCCATCGCCCGCGGCTACAGCGTGCCCTTCGCCTTCGGCGCAGACGTCGGCCGCGAGCGTCTTCCGCAGGACGGCTGGGACCGCGTCGTCCGGTGGAGCTTCGGTGACCGGGCCCGCGGGTCGTCCCCGACAGCCGTGAGCGCCCTCGACATCACGATCGAGCCGAGCTTCCTGGGACGCAACCTGTCCGTACGGATGCTGACGCAGATGCGAGACAACGCACACCGTCTCGGTTTCAGGGACCTCTTCGCGCCGGTGCGCCCGACCGCCAAGGAGGCCGAGCCCCTGCTCCCGATGGGCCAGTACATAGCGCGTCAACGCGCGGACGGGTTGCCGGCCGACCCGTGGCTACGCGTCCACGTGCGCGCCGGGGGCCGAGTCGTCGGAGTGTGCCCGACGTCGATGACCGTCACCGGCACACCCGCGCAGTGGCGGTCGTGGACCGGCCTGCCCTTCGATGTGTCCGGGGCCGTGGTGGTGCCCCACGCGCTGGTGCCGGTCAGGTGCGACATCGAGCACGACCACGCCACCTACGTCGAGCCCAACGTGTGGGTGCATCACCGCACCGATGGCACTGCGCCCGACCCGACGCTGCGCGTGGACGGCGACGGTGGATGACCTCAGCTCTCCGGGCTGGCCGAAGGGGCCCGCCGCGCGATCGGGTTGGCCAGCATCCCGACGATCTGGATCGATGACGCCTGGTCCTCGAGGTCGACCATCTGTCGGTTGTTCTTGAGCTGCAGACGGTTCAGGCACGAGAGCTCGAACTCGTCGGCGAACAGGTCGTACCGCGCGAACGCCTCGGCAAGGTGCGGTGTGGCCTGCTGGTAGTCGGCGATGCACTCCGCCACCGTCCGCCAGAACGCCTCTTCCCGCAGCACACCCTGGTCGTCCATGACAGCCGACAGGAACCGCAGGAAACAGTCGAAGACGTCGGTGAAGACCGCAAGCGCCCGCGCGTCCTCCGGCACGTCGGCACGGATGCGCTCGACCTCGGTCGGCAGCGGGAGGTCGCCCATCACGACGACCTCCTCGGCGAGGTCCTTCATGATGACCCGCTGCGGCACACCGTCCTTCAGTACGAGGATGACGTTCTCCCCGTGCGGCATGAAGGCGAGGTCGTAGGCGAACACGCTGTGCACCAACGGAACCAGATATGCGTCGAGATACTTCCGTAGCCAGTCAGTGGGTTCGAGGCCGGACTCATCGATCAGAGCCGCTGCGAGCGACCTGCCGTCGCGGTCGACGTGCAGGAGCGACGCCATCGTCGCGAGGTTCTCGTCGGACTCGACCTTCGTCACGGGGCTCTCGCGCCACAGGGCTGCCAGCATCTTGAGGTAGGGCGACCCCTTGCTGGCGGCCGCCGCGTAGTGGTCGTCGGTGTAGCCCACTGCTGCCACCTCGCGCAGCAGGGTGAAGCCCGCCTCCTGCAGCACCTCGTCTCGCTCCACCAGGTCGGAGAGCCAGTCGTTGATCGCCGGAGTGGCCGCCATGTACGCGGCGGAGAGCCCGCGCAGGAAGCCCATGTTGAGGATCGAGAGAGCGGTCTTCACGTAGTGTCGCGACGGCTCGGTGACGTCGAAGAAGGTTCGGATGGACTGTTGGGCGTGGTAGTCGTCGGCGCCGTGGCCGAGGCACACCAGCTGCCGCTGCGCGATGTCGGCCGCGAACGTCACGGCGATCCGGTTGACCCACTGCCAGGGGTGCACCGGAATCAGGTGAACGTCGTCCAGCTCCAGCCCCACTCCACGCAGCACCTGCGAGAAGCGTTGCAGCTCAGCCTCGCTCAGCTGCGTGGAGATCAGGGTTTCGGCATCGAGCCCGTTCACGCTGGTGAACTTGGCCCGGTCACGCAGGGCTGCCAGCCACACGAGCCGGACGGGCTCTGCGGCCTCTGGCGCGTACGCGCGGTACTCGGCCGCGTCGAACCCGAGCCTGCCGTTGTTGGCGACGAAGCCGGGGTGCCCCTCCGGCATGGACGACTCGACGGTCTGGAAGTCGGCGTGCACCAGCTCGGCGGCGGTCGGCGCCGGCCCGGTCAACCGGAACGCGTGGCTGGCGAGCGTGCTGGCGATCTCCTCCAGGTACACGGGCAGTATCTCGTCGGTGAGGTCGAGGCTCTCTCGCAGCTCGAGCACCAACGCCATCGCGTCGAGCGGCTGCTCCCGGCCTGCGACCGTCCGCACGATGCTGTCGGGGTCGATGAGCCAGTGGTCGAGTGCCATCAGCCGTGCGCTGAACCGGTACTCGACCGTGCCGTCGTCGCTGCGCACGACGTAGGAGCCGTCGGTCACCTCGGGCTCGAGCAGGCGCTCGTGCGACAGCTCCGCAAGCGCCTTGCGAACGAGATGCCGGTTCGCGCGCGCCCACGTGTCTGGGGCGAGATGCGAGCTCAGGTCTTGAGGGGCACTGGTTCTCACACCGTTGCGAGCGGCCAGGAACTGCTCCCGCGTGCAGAAGCTGAGGAGGGCGCGCTTCGTCGGAAGGCGCACCTCCGCAGCGACGGTGAAGCCCACAGCAGCGTTGAGGGCGTGGACGCGCCTGTTGCGCGCGTCGGGCTCGACGACCACACGCTCGCACGAGGGGTCGGCGAAGAGCATCTCCATCACGGTCACCAGCACCGCGTGGGTGAACCCGTGCCGCGGGTGGCGTGCGGGTGCCACCAGGAAGTGCATGCCGACGTCGCCGGGACGCACCTGGTAGGCCTCCGCGATCGGGTCGCCCGCCGGGTCGTACCGCTCGACCAGAAACTCCGGCCGCCCGTCCCTGAGGCCGACGAAGGCGTCGTGCAGGGGTGACGAGTCGATGTCGGCGTACTGGCGGCGCACCTCGTCGACATCGGCGTCCTGCATCTGCCAGTACACGCTGCGCGGATGGGTGACCCACTCGTGCAGCAGCTCAGCGTCTCGGCCCGGGTCGACGGGGCGCAGCGCCAGCTGACCGTGGTGCGCATCCGTCCGCGAGAACACCACGGCGCCAGTCGAATCGGCGTGGCTGGCCGAGGCCGCCTCGTGTGTCTGCGTGCTCATGCGGAGGTCATCTCCTTGGTCCGGCGGAGGGAGGTCGGAACACCGAAGTCCTGTACGGCTATGGAGGTCTCGACGTGGTAGGGCTCGTACCCGAGCAGCGAGCGGATGATGCACGAGTTGCGATAGGCGCCCATCCCCAGGTCGGGGGCCACGAACCCGTGGGTGTGCAACTCGGCGTTCTGCACGAACACGCGTCCGCCGCCGACGTCGACGCTGTAGTCACGCCGCACGTCCAGCCTCCCGCTCCCCTCCCAGCGAAGGAGGTCGGCGACCGGGGCGAGGAACGCCGGGACCTCTTGCCGGTAGCCCGTTGCCAGCACCAGCCCATCGGTGCGGTGCCTGAAGGGCTCACCCGTCTCCTCGTGCCGCATCGACAGCTCGTAGGTACCCGTCGCCGCGTCGTGCCTCACGTCGTCGAGGGCGGTGCCGGTCATCAGGCGGGTGGGGAGCCCTCCTCGCACCCGGTGGGCGTAGAGCAGGTCGAAGATCTCGTCGATCAGCGAGGCGTTGATGCCCTTGTAGAGGTTCTTCTGCGAGGCGACCAAGACATCCCGGGTGGACGGGGGCAGCGCGTGGAAGTAGTCGGTGTACTCGGGTGACGTCATCTCCAGCGTCAGCTTCGTGTACTCCAGTGGGAAGAACCGCGCCGAGCGTGTGAGCCAGGTCAGCTCGTAGCCGCACCGGTCCATGTCGCCCAGCAGGTCGCGGTAGATCTCCGCCGCACTCTGTCCGCTGCCGACGATGGTGATACTCCCCTTGCGCTGCAAGGCATCTCGGTGCTCCAGATACCGCGAGTTGTGCACGGCGTCGCCTGGCAAGTCTTTGCACGCGGGCGGGACGTACGGCGGCGTCCCGGTACCGAGCACGAGCTGACGGGCCCGGTGCAGCGAGTGCCGCCCGGTCGCGTTGTCGGTGCACCGCACGAGGTACACGTCGTCCTCCGGGTCGTGGTGAACCGCGTCGACACGACGTCCGAAACGAATGCTGTCGAGCTTGCCGGCCGCCCAGCGGCAGTAGTCGTCGTACTCCGACCGGAGAGGAAAGAAGCTCTCGCGGATGTAGAACGGGTAGAGGCGTCCTCGCTCCTTGAGGTAGTTGAGGAACGAGAGGGGCGACGTGGGGTCGGCGAGGGTGACGAGGTCAGCGAGGAACGGGGTCTGCAGGGTCGTGCCCTCGAGCATCATGCCGGGGTGCCAGCGGAACTCCGGCTCCGCCTCGAGGAACAGGCAGTCGAGCTCGTCGATCGGTTCGGTGAGGCAGGCGAGCCCGAGGTTGAAGGGCCCGAGTCCGATGCCGATCACGTCGTGGACAGGGCTCATCGCGGCATCGCGCCCTCGAGGTCGCGCACGGTGGGACGCGGCGCAGCCACAGTCAGGCGCTGCCCGTGCGCCGCCAGCAGCTCGAGCACCTCGGCGACGTCGTCGACCGTCGTGCGTGGGTTGAGAAGTGTGAGCTTGAGGTAGTGGCGACCCTCGACCGTGGTGCCCGCCACCATGGCGGCACCCGAGGCGGCGACCGCCTCTCGCACAGCGAGATTCACGCGGTCGAGCTCGTCGTCATCGAGGGTTCCGTCGCCGACGTGCCGGAAGACGACTGCGCTGAGCGTCGGACGCGTCACGACCTCGAACCTCGGGTCCGTGACAAGGAGGGCCCAGGCCTCGTCGGCGAGGTCGACCACGCGGTCGAACAGCTCGCCCACCGCGTCGGGGCCCATCACCCGGAGGGTCAGCCACAGCTTCAGCGCATCGAAGCGGCGCGTGGTCTGGAGGCTCTTGTCGACCTGGTTCGGGATCCGCGCCTCGGCGGCCCGTCGGGGGTTCAGGTAGTCGGCATGGTGGGTGACGTGTTCGAGCACGGCGCGGTCGCGCACCAGCACGGCGCTGGAGCTCACGGGCTGGAAGAAGGACTTGTGGAAGTCGACCGTCACGGAGTCGGCTCGTTCGACGCCGTCCAGCAAGCTGCGGCGTCGCGAGACCAGCAGCCCGCACCCGTAGGCGGCGTCGACGTGCATCCAGACCTGGTGCAGCGCACAGAGATCGGCGATCGCCGGAAGCGGGTCGATGCTTCCGAAGTCTGTGGTGCCGGCGGTCGCCACGACAGCGAACGGCTGCAGGCCCTGGTCGGCGAGCTCCTGAAGGCGGCCGGCGAGCAGGTCGGGCCGCATGCGCCGGCGCTCGTCACAGCCCACGGTGACGACGGCGTCCGAACCGAGACCGAGCACCTCCGCGGCGGTCGTGACGCTGAAGTGCCCCACCTCGGACACCAGCACCCGCAGACGCGAGGAGTCAGCAGGCAGCCCGGCCTCGGCCAGCCGACGCAGGGTCGTGTCACGCGCCATCAGCAGTGCCTGCAGGTTCGACTGGGTACCGCCGCTGGTGAACACGCCGTCCCCCAGACGTCCCAGCCCCAGTCGACCCACCGTCCAGTCGACGAGGTAACGCTCGATCAGGGTCGCACCAGCGCTCTGGTCCCAGGTGTCGAGGGACGAGTTGACCGCTGAGACAAGGGCTTCCGCCGCCACCGCCGGAAGCAGCACGGGGCAGTTCAGGTGCGCGAGGTAGCGCGGGTGGTGGAACCAGACGGCGTCGTCGAGGTAGAGCCGCTCGACCTCCTGCAGCGCGGCGCCCAGGCCGGCGAGCGGAAGGTCGAGGTCGACCGCTCGCACGTCCGGCTCGAGCAGGTCGGGGGTGACGCCCGAGGACGGGCTGTTGACGCTCCTCAGCCTGGTGGCGACGGCCTCGACCGCCTGTGACATGGCGACGACATACTCGTCGGCGGACGATCGGTCGAGCAGGTGGTTCCGGGGATCCTCGGCGTGGCGGTGTGCGTTGGTCACGATGCTCCTGGGCTCGGGCGTCCAGCGAAGTTAGGTTAGCCTAACCAAACCAAGGTGGACTTTGGCAACCGGGCACGTCAGAGCGCGCGAACGCCGTCCAGCGAGTAGAACCGGGACATGGAACCCCTGACCGAGTCGTTGTGGCTGGAGAGCGGCGCGCCGGAGTCCCGTGGCAAGCGGCCGCTCGGCACAGTGCGCCCCGCCGAGCCGGACCCTGCCGACGGGCCCGGAGATGGCTCCACTCCGGAAGCACCGGCCGATGTCGCGGTGGTCGGTGGCGGCCTGACCGGTCTGGTGACTGCCGTTCTGCTGGCTCGCACCGGCGTGTCAGTCGTCCTGATCGAGGCGCGCCACCTCGGCGCAGTCACGACGGGGCACAGCACCGCCAAGGTGAGCCTCCTGCAGGGCACCCGCCTCTCCCAGCTCGCCCGCCTGCACTCGACAAGCACCGTGCAGGACTACGTCACCGCCAGCCGGGAGGGACAGCAGTGGCTGTTGCGGTACTGCGGCGAGCACGACGTCCCCGTGCAGATGCGCGATGCCTTCACGTTCGTCGCAGACGCGGATCAGGAACGGAAGCTGCAGCAGGAGCTGGAAGCGTGCTCATCGGCGGGTCTGGACGTCGAGCTGCTGGACTCGCACGATGTGCCATTCCCCCTGCACTCCACGCTGCGGCTGACCAACCAGGCACAAGTCGACCCGATGGACGTCGTCCGTGCCCTCGCCCGTGACCTGCGAGCGCGACACGGAGTGGTGCGGACGGGGACGCGCGTGACGAAGCTGCAGACCACGCGTCACCCCACCCGTGGTCGGGTGTGCGTACTAGAGACCGAAGCCACCAGCGGCACGGGCGTTGTGACCGCAGAGCGCGTAGTGCTGGCCACCGGCACCCCCATTCTCGACCGAGGGGGCTTCTTCGCCCGCCTGGAACCGAGTCGCTCCTACGCGATGGCGTTCTCGGTGCCGGACGAGGTCTGGATGCCAGAGGGCATGTACATCTCTGCCGACGCCCCCACCAGGTCGTTGCGGACTGCTCCGACCGCGGCCGGCCTTCGGCTCCTGCTCGGTGGCAACGGCCATGTCGTCGGACGTGGTGGGGACACCCGCAAGCGTGTTGCGGACCTGTACAGCTGGGCCCGCAAGCACTTCCCCGGGGCCGAGCCCACCCACAGCTGGTCGGCCCAGGACTACAAGTCCGTCGACGGCCTCCCCTACGTCGGTCGACTGCTGCCGCACGACGACCGTGTGCTCGTCGCCACCGGTTACGACAAGTGGGGAATGACGAGCGCGGTGGCAGCGGCCCTGGCCCTGTCCAGCACGCTGCTCGAGGGGGAGATGGCCTGGGCCGCGGGCTGGGATCCCTGGCGAGTCGGCCAGGTCAAGGGCGCTGCGCAGGCGGCCAAGCTCAACCTCACCGTGGGTGCCGAGCTGGCAGCCGGTTACACCGTGCGGCCCTCGCTTCACGGGTCATCACGGGACTCTTCGCCCGCTGAGGGCGAGGGCTGGGTGGAGCGTGACGGCCTGCGTCCGACAGCCGTCTGCACGGTGGACGGTGTCACCACCCGCCGGTCGGCGACCTGCACGCACCTGGGCGGCGTGGTGCGCTGGAACGCCGCTGAGCGCAGCTGGGACTGCCCGTTGCACGGTTCACGGTTCACGGCCGACGGCGACGTGCTGGAAGGGCCGGCCGTCCACCCCCTCTCCGCGATTCGCCGCGTTGTCGTGGACGAAGAGACGCCTGGGACCACGTGAAGTCGAGGCGAGGTGCAGTGTCAGGGCGCACTGGGGCCCAGCACGTATCACCAGGACACCCGCCGACCTCATGAGGGCACCTGGGGGCGCACCGGGCGCTGCCGCCTGACGATGGGTGTCCGATGTTCCAGCAGGTCGACGGTGCGCTGGAGGCTCTGCTGCGGAGCGAGGCCCTGGGTGACGCGTCCGTGACGGTGTCCTTCGACGCCCCGAGCCGCCCATGGATCGGCGCGGTGCAGGGACCGACGGTGAACGCGTTCCTTTATGACGTGCGGGAGAACGCTTCTCGACGGGATGTGATGCTCGAGCTGGTGCTCGACGACAACGGCGCCGTCGTCGGCCGGCGCGCACCTGCTCGTCGGTACGACCTGGCATACCTGCTGTCGGTGTGGGCGCCGACGCCTGAGCTCGAGCACCACATCTTCGCTGCCCTCGTGGCCGGGCTCGGCCGTCACGACGTGTTCCCGGAGGATCTCGTTCCGGCGGAGTACCGCGAGCTCGGCCTGTTCCATCTGAGCGTGGCGAGTGGGATGAAGCGGATGATGCCCGGCAACTTCGCGGGCGAGATGAAGCTGCAGCTCGAGGTCATGGTGACCGTGCCGCTGCCCGCCAGAGTTGACCTGCCGGTCGCGACACCCGTCGACCAGCCCATGGACGTGCGGGTCAGCGGCCCCGGCGGGCAGGCGGAGGAGGTGCGCGGACGCAGCGCACCGCCACCGGTGCCCCGGCAGCCAGGCGCACCGAACCCCCAGGGCGCGAACCCGGCTCAGTCGCGCGAGCAGGTGGCCCGCGCCGTCGCGCAGGGGGCTGCGCCTGGCGCTGGAGGCCGGCCACCTGGAGCGGGCGGGCCACCTGCCGCGGGGGGCAGGCCGCCCGCAGCGGGGGGTAGGCCGCCTGGCGCGGGCGGGCCGGGTGCCGGCGGAGGCCGCCCGCCTGGGGCAGGCGGGCCCGGCGCGGGCCAGGGTCCGCCGGCCGGGCAGCGGCCCGCGGCCCAGCGTCAGCCCGGTGCAGGTCAGCCGGGTCCGGGTGGTCCCGGTGCGCGGCCCGCAGGTCAGCGCCCGGCAGCCGCTCGTCCCGCCGATCCCATGGCGGCGCTGCGGTCCGCGCTGGCGCAGGCAGCACAGGCACAGGCGGCCCTTGCCCAGGCCCAGGCAGTGATCGCCCAGGCGATGGCCGGGCGATCGGGTCCGCAGCCTGGCCGTCCGGCGTCGCAGCAACCCGGCGCGACCCCACCCGGCGCCGCGCAGCAACAGGGCGGAGCCCGACCCGGCGCCGCACAGCAGCCCGGCGCCGCCCCACCCGGCGCCGCGCAGCAACCGGGCCGCACTGCAGCACAACAGCCCGACGCAACCCGACCCCGCGCCGCGCAGCAACCCTCCGCACCAGCAGCGCAGCAACCCGGCGCAACCCGACCCGGCGCCGCGCAGCAACCCGGCCCCACAGCAGCAGGGCAACCCAGCGCACCAGCCGCGCAGCAACGCGGTCCGGCGGCCGAGGCGCTACCGCGGCGCCCGGCAGCCAAGCGGGCGGCGGCCACTCAGCCAGCTCGTTCGGCCCCCGATCAGCAGGCGTCCGAGGAGCCCGCGTCCGAGGAGCCATCCGCTCCCCGGCGCGCGCGGGCTCGTCGCGCCACCCCGTCGCCGCCGGGCGAGAGCGACTGACAGCGGCGCGGACTGGCAGTCGCAGGCGCACTCAGCCCCACGCGCGAACGCTTCGGGGCACTGGCAACACCAAAGTCTTCGCCCGTCAGGCGACTCCGTCCGAAGACCGGAGCTTCATGAGTCGCACCGACACAGAACGCTCCACCCTCCAGCCGCAGCGACGACCCGACGAGAGCGACTGACAGCAGCGCGGACTGGCAGTCGCAGGCGACCCAGCCCCAAGCGCGAAGACTTCGGGGCACTGGCAACACCAAAGTCTTCGCCCGTCAGGCGACTCCGTCCGAAGACCGGAGCTTCATGAGTCGCACCGACACAGAACGCTCCACCCTCCAGCCGCAGCGACGACCCGACGAGAGCGACTGACAGCAGCGCGGACTGGCAGTCGCAGGCGACCCAGCCCCACGCGCGAAGACTTCGGGGCACTGGCAACACCAAAGTCTTCACCTGTCAGGCGATTCCGTCCGAAGACCGGAGCTTCATGAGTCGCAGAGACAGAGAAGGCTCCACGCTTCGTTTCCTTGTGACCCTCCGTTCCTCCCGGCGCTGACCCGGCCGGCTGCCCATCGGGGCAGAGGACGATCCGGCCTGTATCCCGTCGACGACACCGCCGCTCTTCCCGGCAAGCCCCATATGGGGCAGACGACCAGCAGAGGAGCAAGCACATGTCCGATGAGGAGGAGTTCGGGTCGATGGGTGAGGACGCCCTCGACGCCCTGTACGAAACCGGGGCCGCAGTCACCTATCTCGTCTCCGGCGAGCCGGAGGAGGCGGTTGACAGCTTCCTCGATGCCAGCAGCTCCGCGCTCGATGCGATCACCGGCGGTGGCTTCAGCCACGTCGTCGACCGCTTCGAGGAGGACACGGGCATCGACACCAGGGAAGTGTTCCAGGACGGTCTCGAGACCGTCGGGAACGAGCTCGGGGAAGCGGCCTACGAGGCGACCGAGTTCGTCGGCGAGGTTTACGACGATGTCAGCGAGTACGCCGGCGAGATCTACGACGACGTCAGCGACGTCGCCAGCGAGGTGTACGACACTGCCAGCGAGGTGTACGACACAGCAAGCGATGTCGCTAGCGAGGTGTACGACACAGCAAGCGATGTCGCCGGCGAGGTGTACGACACCGCCAGCGACGTCGCGGGCGACGTGTACGACGCCGCGAGCGAGGCCTACGACACGGTGGCGGGGTGGCTCGATTGAGCGACCACGACACTGACAGTGCAGCCTCGAACCAGCAGTCCGGCGACCAGGGTGTCGTCGGGGCGGTCACCGAGACGGCCCAGGACGCAGTCAAGTTCGTCGCCCGGATGGGCAACGCCTTCACCAGCGGCGTCCGCGATGCCCGTGACGCCCACGAGGCTCGCGAAGCTCGCGAGGAGAACTAGCCACCGGTGTGGGTCGGGAGCCCTCTCCTGAGCAGTTCAGGACGGGGCACCCGACCCGCACACCTGCTGTCCCGCACCAGGAGTCACACACCAAAGCCCGCACCAGAAGCCCGCATACCAGCTGTCCCGCACACACGAGAGAGGCATACCGATGCCCCAGTACCTGTCCCCAGGTGTCTACATCGAGGAGCTCGAAGCCAGCAGCCGCCCCGTCGAGGGCGTCGGCACAGCTGTCGCCGCGTTCGTCGGGCTGGCGGCCGAGGGACCCCTCCACACGCCCACCCTGGTCACCAACTGGACCCAGTTCACCAATGCCTTCGGCGGTTTCACGCCGGGGTGCTACCTGGCGCACAGCGTCTACGCCTACTTCAACAACGGCGGCGGCGCCGCGTACGTGGTGCGGGTCGGGCAGGACACGACCCCCGACGACGTGCGGCCCGCGCGTGCTGCCCTCACGACAGGCGGCGAGAGGCCGCTCGAGGCGTACACGATCGAGTCGCTCCTGCCGGGCGAGACGGGCAGCGGCATCACGGTCGACGTGCAGCACCCCGATGGCGACGGGTCGTCCGAGACGTTCCGGCTCGAGGTGCGCCACGGTGACCAGCACGAGGTCTACGAGGACCTCACCACGAGCCGCCGCCAGCGCAACAACGTCGTCACCGCGGTCAACGAGAAGTCGACCCTGATCCGCCTGGTCGAGCGCGAGGAGCGCCGGGGGGCCGCCATCGAGCGCCCAGCCGCAGGGCAGGTCGTGCTCACCGGCGGTGGTGACTCGACGGCCGTCGAGGCACCCATCGCTCCCGAGCAGTACGTCGGAGACGCCCGCGACCGCACCGGTTTCGCCGGACTCGAGTCTGTCGAGACCGTGACGATGGTGCTGCTGCCCGACCTGATGTCGGAGTACCAGCGCGGCCACCTCGACCTCGAGCAGGTCAAGGCCGTGCAGCTGGCGCTGATCGGCCACTGCGAGCGGATGGGCGACCGGATGGCCATTCTCGACACGCCACCCGACCTCGACGCCCAGCGCGTGCGCGACTGGAGGGTCGACGTCACCGGCTACGACTCGAAGTTCGCCGCCCTGTACTGGCCCTGGATCAAGGTTCTCGACCCTGGCTCGGGAAACACGGTGTTCATGCCGCCCTCGGGGCACATGGCCGGAGTCTGGGCACGCAGCGACGCCGAGCGCGGCGTCCACAAGGCACCCGCGAACGAGGTCGTCCGCGGCGCCGTCGACCTCCAGACGAACATCACCCGCTTCGAGCATGACCTGCTCAATCCCGTTGGTGTGAACTGCATCCGGGCGTTCCCTGGTCGTGGGATCCGGGTGTGGGGAGCGCGGACGCTGTCGAGCGACCCGGCATGGCGCTACATCAACGTGCGCCGCCTGTTCAACTACGTCGAGGGCTCGATCCTCGCCGGCACCAGCTGGGTGGTATACGAGCCCAACGACCAGGATCTGTGGGGACGGGTCAAGCGCACGATCCGCACTTTCCTGTACCGGGTGTGGCTCGATGGCGCGCTCTTCGGCGCCACCCCGGAGCAGGCGTTCTACGTCAAGTGCGACGACGAGACGAACCCGAGCGAGGTCATCGAGTCGGGCCAGGTCGTCTGCGAGATCGGGATCTCACCCGTCAAGCCGGCCGAGTTCGTCGTCTTCCGGCTCGCCCAGCTACCCAGCGGCACGTCCGCCGTGAACGAGTAAAGGAGCCCAGCCATGCCTATCGGACTCGACCCGATCGCCTCGTATGCCTTCCACGTGGAGATCCAGGGGATCACCATCGCCCAGTTCAAGGAAGTCGACGGCCTGTCGATCTCCGTCGGTGTGATCGAGCACCGATCCAACAAGCTCACCAGCCTGCCCGTGATGAAGAAGCTGCCGGGCACGGTGCGCTTCGAGGACATCGTCCTGTCGCGCGGCAAGGTCAGCGACGCTGCCTTCTGGACCTGGATCAAGCAGGTACAGGACGGTGCCATCGACGCGGCCCGCAAGGACGGCTCGATCGTGCTGTTCGACTACGCGCACGGCGAGGTCAGCCGCTTCAACTTCAAGCAGGGCTGGCCGTGCAAGGTCGAGATCGGCAAGCTCCAGGCCGCGACGGACACCGTTCTGCTGGAGACGGTCACGATCACCCACGAGCAGCTCGAGGTCGGCTGATGTCCGTCGCAAGCGCCGTGGCCCATGAAGGGCTGGTCACCGAGTTCCCGTTCACGCTGCCGCGCGGCTTCGTCGACAGCTCGGGAACGGTGCACCGAGAAGGCGTCATGCGGCTCGCCACGGCCCGTGACGAGATCGCACCGCTGCGCGACCCGCGGGTTCGCGACAACGAGGCGTACCTGACGGTGATCCTGCTCAGTCGCGTCATCACCAGTCTCGGGTCGCTGTCCGATGTCACCGTCGGCGTGGTCGAGAACATGTTCGCGACCGACCTGGCGTTCCTGCAGGACCACTACCGCCGGGTGAACGCGGAGGGCGGCACTCGCGCTGCGGTGCACTGCCCTTCGTGCGAGCACGACTTCGAGGTCGACCTCGCCGGGAGCCGCCCGGGGGAATCGTGACGTACGCGGTCGACCGCCTCCACGAGGAGATCGCGTACGTCGCCTACCACTTCCACTGGTCGCTGGCGGAGATCCTCGACCTCGAGCACCAGACCCGGCTTCGGTTCGTGGACGAGATCGGCGCGATCGTGCGCCGGTCAGAGGAGCGCTGAGCCATGCGGTGGCCGTGGCGCCGTGAGCGCCGAGAGGTGGACCCTGAGCCGGCGGCTGATGCGCGTCCGGACTCCCTGGCGGCGCCCACACGACCCGCCTGGCGGGATCTGGCTCCTCTGAAGCGGGTCGCTGCTGACGACCACACCACCAGTGACACAGTCGGTTTCGTGACGACGCTGCCGACGCGGTGGCGCGTGGCTCCAGCTCTGCAGCCCTTGCGGCATGACGTGAGCGTCGCAGCACCGACTGGCCGTGTGGCGGTGGCGGATGTTGCCGCGGGCGGGTACCCGGAGCCGCCCGAGCTGGTCTGGCCCACGGTCGACGACGCAGGCGGTCATGACGAGCAGGACCAGCACGTCGAGCGCTGGGCTGCGCCCATGCGGCGCTCGATGACGGACGGCCTGCGCGAGCAGTCAGGCGACCTCGAACTCTCTTCGTCCCAGTCCTATCGAGCGACTGACGGGAGAGGTGAGATGGTCGATCGCGTCCTCGATGTGCACGCCGGGCTTGCTGGTCGCGCCGGCGACGTCGAGCCCGTTGGGCACGAGCGCCCCGTCGTCGGCGAGCGCCCTGCGCTCACTGAGCGCCTGGACCACAACGAGGCCACCACACCCCTGACGAAGGCGATGCCGACAGCGAGAGCGAACACCGATGCCGGACGAGGTGACGACAGTGACGTGAGGGCGAACCTCTCGGCGATCCGGCCTCTCGAGCCACGTACCGAACGGCTGCCCCTGTCCGGCCCAGAGCCAGAGCCCGAGAACCCTAGTGCCGCAGTCGATCACGCGGCGATCGACAAAGCCGAGCCCGATCGCGCCGTGACGCTCGCCCCGCCCGACATGCGCAGCTCGAAGACCATTGAAACGCCCGCGCAGGCTGACGTCTCGACCCGCCGCGCCGATCCGGCCGGGCCAGTCAGCATCGAGGCGCGCCCGCACCGTCCTCTCGTCGGCGAGACCCAGCCGTTGGCCGTGGCGCGGCCCGCACTCCACCTGCCAGGAGCCGACTCGGGGTCTGCTGACCGCGGCCCTGCCGACTTGAGCTCCCCCAAGTCAAGCGCGGCCGACATGAGAGAGATCAGTCCGTCAGCAGTGACCGCAGACCAGCAGGCGCAGGGCCCGGCACCGGAGGCGGCAGACGGGCTGGGCGTCCCGTCGTGGTTCACGGGGCTTTCGGTCACCGCACCCGATGCAGCCGCCAGTCACCGGGTCGCGCGCACCCGTCCCGACGCCTCCGAGCCAGGGGCAACGAACCACGAAACCGTTGCGCCAGAACAAAACCAGGCCTGGTCGGCATCCGATGACGACGACCTCCCGGCGGTGAGACGCCTGGACGCCGCACGTCCCCGACGAGTGCCTTGGCCCATGGCCCTGCCGGATGACGTGTCGCACAAAGGTTCTGGTGACGATGACTTGCCCATCGACGCCATGCCCGATGCCGGCGAGCTCCCCGACCTCGTCCTGCCCGACGTCTTCGACACTGACAACGTCTTCAGTCCTGACCCCGTCCCCGATTCCGGCGCAGCCACCGCCCGGCCGGCCGACTTCATGACGACCGAGCCTGTCCGCGAAATTGCCGAGCCACCGTCCGACCCGTCCGGCAGCCGAAGGGTCTTCCGTGTCGGCCCACCGCTGCCACCACCTGCCCGGCCGCCAGGGCCGCCGCGCGACGACCCACCGCAACGAGGCCGCGGACTCGAAGCCCTCGCAGCCGCAGCGGGTCTGCCCGATGCTCCGATGGCCGAATCCCTGTCCAGTCCCTGGGGGGATGTCGGCCCAGCCCCTTGGGCGGCACACCAGCCGCCGCAGGTCCCGGGTGCCGAACCGGACGCGCAGCGACCGTCGCCCACGGCGTCCCCGTCCGCCCCCGAGACCGCACACCAGCCGAAGGCCGCGCCGACGGCGGACGAGGTCTACGAGCAGGTCCGGTCACGGATCCGCCAGGAGCTTCTCGTCGACCGTGAGCGCTCCTCGATGCTCGCCGACCCTTAACCGGCCCGACGATCAGGTCGTGACGCGCTTCGTCTCGTACGCCCACATCGCGATCTCGACGCGGTTCCGCGCACCAAGCTTGGCCATCAGGCTCCCGAGATGCGTCTTGACCGTGCTGAGACTGATGTGCAGCTCGGTGGCGATCTCCGCGTTGGTCCGCCCGCGGGCCACGCTGAGCAGTACCTGTTCCTCCCTCGCGGTGAGCGCGTCGATGGGCTGACTCGGTGCCTGCCCGGTGCGCAGCTCGGCGAAGGTCGACAGGAGGCGCACGGTGACGTTCGGTGCGATCAGGGCCTCTCCGCTCGCAGCTGCGTGCACCGCCTGGATCAGCAGCTCGGGCCCAGCATCCTTGAGCAAGAAACCACGTGCCCCTGACCTGAGCGCGCCGTAGACGTACTCGTCGAGGTCGAACGTGGTGATGACCACGACAGCCATCGGGTCCTCAACGTCGGGCCCGGCGAGCAACCGGGTCGCCTCGAGCCCGTTCGTGCCAGGCATCCGGATGTCGAACAGGCAGACGTCTGGCCGCAGCTCGCGGGCGAGGTCAACAGCCTCGCGACCGTCCCTCGCCGTCGCCACGACCTCGATGTCGGGTTGGGCGTCGAGGATCATCTGCAGTCCCGTCCGGACGATCTCCTGGTCGTCCGCGATCAGCACCCGGATGCTCATCGGACAGAGCCCACCCGCGGAAACACCGCGTCGACAACCCATCCGCGCTCCGGTCCCGGGCCGATCCTGATCGTGCCGCCGAGGAGGGTCGCGCGCTCCGTCATGCCGACGATGCCGTAGCCGGCCTGGACCCAAGCGGCAGAGACGGGGTCGCCGTCGTCGTCCACCGTGATGCGGACCGACTGCTCGTCACCGACGACACACACGACGACCCGGGCGGGGTGCCGCGCGTGCCGCATCGCGTTGGTGAGCGACTCCTGCGCGATGCGGTAGATGGCCGCGCCGACCGCCGGACCGAGATCGTCCACGTCACCCGACACCTCTACCTCGACCGGAGGCTGGTCGCCCAGCGTGCGCGCGAGCTGCTCGATGTCGGCAACTCCCCGCTGCGGGGCCAGCTCGGCATCGTCACCCTCGCGCAAGGCACCGACCATCACTCGCATCTCGGCGAGGGTGCGCGAGCCCTCCGCCTCGATGACCTCGAGAGCCTCACTCGCTGCGGCCGGACGGGTGGCCGCGACGATGCGGCCCGCCTGGGCACGGACCACCATCGCGGAGACGTGGTGTGCCACCGTGTCGTGCAGCTCGCGCGCCAGCTGCTCGCGTTCACGCAGCCTGACCTGGTCGAGCTCACGGCTTCGCGACGTCCGCCAGAACCTGACCGACGCTCCCAGCACGCCCGGGAACCACACGAACATGAAGGCGGCGACCAGCTCGGGAAGGGTGGTGAAGCCCTCGAGCATGCCGACGACGAAGGCGGCCAGGATGACCGTCGACCCGATGGCGGCTTCACGACCGGAACCCCACCGGAACAGCGCGTAGAGCAGCACGAGGACGTAGACCATCGTGTTGAGGCCGACCGGTCCCTCGGAACCCACGACGAGCGACGCGAGGCTCATCAGGATGCCGGACCCGAAGCCGACCACCGCCATCGCGAGCGGGTGCATGCGCCGCCATGGCAGCGTGAAGGTCAACGCGACGGCGACCACTGTGACCACGGGTCGCCACGGAACACTTTCTCGCAGAACGCCTTCGAGGACCGCCGAGCAGGCGAGCACAGCGACGAGAACCCAGTCGCGCCACATCGGCGCGGGTGGCCGCGGAGCTCGTGGCTCCGCCCACAGCCGTCGGATCGCCTCTGTCATCACCGTCCCAGCGTAGGGAGACGGCATCCCCAGCGGATCGGCCGAAAGAACGGCGATCTCGTCCTTCCATCGGCCGGGCGCGAACGGGCTCGGCGGCCGATGCTGCCGCTTCCACCTCCACACCACGCTGAGCCGGCGTCGGCTCCCGCCGATGCGCCCACGAACTGGAGGCCCTGATGATGTCCCGCGCGTTGTACCGACTCGGCCGGCTGACAGCCCGCCACCCGTTGGCGGTGATCGGAACCTGGGTAGCCGTCGCCGTCCTCGTGGTCGGGGCCTCCAGCGCCTTCGGCGCCAAGCTCGAGACCTCGTTCCGCGTGCCGGGCCTCGACTCCCAGCAGGCCAACGACCTGATGGCCGAGGCCGGGTCGGACCAGGCGGGCCTCACCGCCCAGGTGGTGGTGACGCCCCTCGACGACCAGGCAACGTTCTCGGACTCCGGGGAGGCACGCGCCGCGTTGGCGGAGCTCCAGAGCCAGGCGGCTGCGCTGCCTCACGTACTGAGCACCACTGATCCCGCGGGCGAAGTGGCTGCTGGAGTCGGTCTGGCGGCCGGCGGCAGCTCCGTGTCGCCGGACGGGCGCGTAGCACTGCTGAGGCTGCAGTACCCGGCGCAGGCAGAGCTCACGCCTGCGGACCTGGAGAACCTGAAAGCCTTCGGCGCCAAGGCTTCCGCCGCCTCGCCGCTGCGGATCGAGCTGGGCGGCGACCTCTTCTTCGCGTTCGAGGAGCCGGCGGCAGGCATCGGCGAGCTGGTGGGTCTGCTCGCCGCGTTCGTCATCCTCTTCCTCGCCTTCGGGTCGCTCGTCGCGGCTGCGCTCCCCCTGGTGATGGCGATCCTCGGTCTCGCGGTGGGCACCAGCGCGCTGACGCTGCTCGCGCACGTGGTCGTGGTGCCGGACTACGCGCCCGTCCTGGCGGCGATGGTTGGTCTCGGCGTGGGCATCGACTACGCGCTCTTCGTCGTGACGCGGCATCGCGAGTACCTCACCTGCGGTCTCGAGATCGACGAGTCGGTCGGCCGGGCCCTCGCCACCGCCGGCCAGCCGGTCGTCTTCGCCGGTGGCATCGTCGTGGTGTCCATCCTCGGTCTGGCTGTCGCGGGCGTCCCCTTCATGACCGCCGGCGGGATCGCCATCTCCCTCGTGGTGCTCATCTTGGTGCTCGCCTCGGTAACCCTCCTCCCGGCGCTGCTGGGACTGGTCGGCAACGGGGTCAACCGTTTCCGCCTCGGTCGAGGTGCCGGCCGCCTCGGCGCGCCGATCAGTGTCGGCTGGCAGAGGTGGCTCCGGCATGTGACCCGGCATGCGGGCGTCTACGCCATCGGCGTGACCGTGATGCTCCTGGCTCTGGCTGCACCGGTGCTGGCTCTCCGGGTCGGCATTCCCGACGACGGTTCTCAACCGACCAGCCACACCGAGCGGCGGGCCTACGACCTGATCGCCAACGGCTTCGGGCCTGGGAGCAACGGCCCCCTCGTCATCGCCGTCCAGCTCGCGGGCGATACCTCGGTGATGACACCTCTGGTGGACGGGATCCGTGCCGACCCTGGCATCGCGTCGGTCGCGCCCCCGTCCGTCAACGATGCGGCGGGCATCGCGACGGTGGTGGCGTTCCCCACCACGGGCCCGCAGGACGAGGCCACGACCGTCACCACGGAACGCCTACGGACGCAGGTCTTTCCCCGCGCGCTGGACGGCAGTCCCGCGCGGGCGCACGTGGGCGGTCAGACGGCCAACTTCGCCGACGTCGGTATCCGCGTCAACGACCGGCTGCCGGTGTTCATCGCCGCGGTGCTGGCGATGTCGTTCGTGCTCCTGCTGCTGGTGTTCCGGTCGGTGCTGGTGCCCTTGAAGGCCGTGCTGCTGAACCTCCTCAGCATCGGTGCGTCGTACGGCGTCATGGTGATGGTGTTCCAGTGGGGTTGGGGCGCAAGCCTTATCGGGCTCGAGTCGACCGTGCCGATCGTCTCGTACATCCCGATGTTCATGTTCGCCATCCTCTTCGGGCTGTCGATGGACTACGAGGTCTTCCTCCTGTCCAGAGTGCGGGAGGAGTACGTCGTCACTGGCGACAACGAGACGTCCATCGTGAACGGCATTGCCAAGACGGGCCGGGTGATCACGTCGGCGGCGCTGATCATGGTCTCGGTCTTCCTCGCCTTCGTGCTGGGTCCGGACCCGGCCACCAAGATGTTCGGCGTCGGTCTGGCGACCGCTGTCCTGGTGGACGCCACGCTCGTCCGCATGGTGCTCGTGCCGGCGACGATGAAGCTGCTCGGCGACGCCAACTGGTGGCTGCCCGGGAGGAGCGACAGAGCGCCCGAGGAGCAGGTGCCTGAGCCGGAGCTCGTCCAGGTGTAGGAGCCCATCCCCCTGACCCCGGCAGACGTGTATCTGCCGGGGCTCAGGGCGCTCTTGATTGCATGCCCGATGCCTTCGAGCCAGCCCTCACCCTGCGCTTCTCCGTCCAGCTCGGCGCCCACCGCCTCGAGCACGTGACGGCGTGCGAGGGGCTCGACGCCACCTACGAGGTCGAGGAGTACAAGGAGGCCGGCAACCGCGACTACGTGCACAAGCTGCCGGTTCGCGTCAACTACACGAACGTTCGCCTGACCCGACCGGTTGACGCCGACAGCGGCAAGATCGCGTCCTGGTTCTCGGAGGTCCGGACCACCCTGAAGCGCAGCACCGCGACGATCATCGCCTGCGACGGCAACGGCGCCGAGGTGGCCCGCTGGGAGCTCCAGGGCGTGTGGCCGGTCAAGTACTCGGGGCCCAAGCTCTCGTCATCCGGCTCCACAGCTGCGACCGAGACGATCGAGCTGGCGCACAACGGTTTCACGGTGACAGCGGCATGAACGCAGGCCCACTGAAACGAGCGCAGCTGGTGCCTGAGGACGGCTCCTCGCCAGCGCTCGACCTGCACTACAACCCGTCCAGCCTCACCCTGAAGGCGGGCGCCCGGTGGAGTCAGGAGCCCACGCGTGGCGCGGCCGTCGCCGCGGAGCCGGAGTTCACCGGCACCGAGCCCGTGACGCTCACGATGGACGTGCTGCTCGACGCCATCGACGACCCCTCGCGTGACGTCGGCAAGGCCGTCGCGCAGCTGCTCGAGTGGACCCGCTCGTCGGAGACGTCGCGCCGCCGCAACACGCCGCAGCCCCCGCTGCTCATGCTCCGTTGGGGCGGTGAGGAGTACGGGCCGCTCTACATCACCTCTCTCACGGTCGATCACACGCTCTTCGCGCCATCGGGCGTGCCGCTGCGCGCGATGGTGAAGATGCGCCTGACCGAGGCCGCGCGTGCGCCGAAGCGCACCAACCCCACGTCCGGGGGCCCGACCGGTCGGCGTCGCGCGGTCCTCGGCGGGGCGGACGGCCTGGCCACGATCGCGCAGCGCGAGTATGGCGACCCCAACCTGTGGCGGGCAGTCGCCATCGCGAACGGGATCGACGACCCCGGCCGTGTGCCGGCCGGAACGTCCTTGCTGCTGCCTTCGATGGCCGAGGCCCGAGAGCTGGCGGGAGGGCGCCGTGCCTGAGACCGCGCTCTACGGTGCGCAGCCCGTGATCAGCCTCGACGGCACACCCTTGCGTGACGACCTGGTGTCCCTGGTCGAGACCGTGGTCGTTGACACGTCGCTGCACGTGCCCGACATGCTCCAGCTCAACCTGCGCGACGAGGCACGCGACGTGCTGCAGCGTCTCGGCGTGCGGATCGGCAGCGAGTGCGTCGTGACAGCCACCCGGCTCGGTGACGGGGCGCAGACAGAGCTCGTCAGGGCCGAGATCACTTCTCTCGAGCGCGATGTCGGCCCTCACGGCTGCACGGCAGTGCTACGCGGGTACGACGCGTCGCACCGGCTCGGACGGGGCCGTCGCACCGCGACGTACAACGACGTCACCGACGCCGACGTCGTGCGGCAGGTGGCCGGACGTGCCGGTGTGGCCGTCGCCCGCGTGGATGCGACATCGACCACCCACGAGCACGTTTCCCAGGTCAACGCCACCGACTGGGAGTTCCTCAACACGAGGGCGCGAGAGACCGGTCACGAGGTCGCCGTCGTCAACGGCAGCCTGGAGTGGCGCCGGCCGACAGAGTCCTCCGACGCACCGGAGCCCTCGGGTTCCGTCGACGACGAGCCGGTTCCGCTGCAGCTCTCGGTCGGCTCGAACCTCGTCTCGTTCCGGCCCCGGGTCACAGCCGGGTCGCAGGTGGACGAGGTCACGGTCCGGTCCTGGGACCCCGTGACCAAAGCCGCCGTCGTGGGACGGTCCGCCGGCACGAGCGTCGCCGCCAGCGTGGCGCTGTCGCCGGCGCAGCTGGCCGGGGCGTTCGGTTCAGCCCAACACGTGTGTGTCACAAGGCCTCTGGCGTCGCAGACGGAAGCCGATGCCACCGCCGCCGCACTCGCGGAGAGTCTCGCGAGCGTCCACGCGGAGGCCGAGGGGGTCGCTGTCGGCGACCCCCGGCTGCGGGCCGGTGCCGCCGTCTCGGTCGGCCACGCGGGCTGGCCCTTCGACGGTCGCTACACCCTCACGTCCGCGCGACACGTGTACGACCGCGCCGGGTACCGCACCCTCATCGGCGTGAGCGGTCGGCACGAGCGGTCGCTGCTGCGACTGGCCGGCGGCGCCGCCGCGCCATCCGTGGTCCACGGCGTGGTCACCGCGCTCGTCACCGACGTCGACGACCCCGAGTCCGGCGGCCGGGTCAAGCTGCGGTTCCCCTGGCTGTCGGACGACTACGAGAGCTGGTGGGCGCGCGTCGCGCAGCTCGGCGCCGGCGACCAGCGCGGCGCCGTGTGGCTCCCCGAGGTCAACGACGAGGTCCTGGTCGCCTTCGAGCACGGTGACACGCGGCGGCCCTACGTGGTCGGCAGCCTCTACAACGGCGTCGACCTCCCCCGACTCGGCGACGGTCTCGTCGACGGCTCGACCGGCGCGGTCAAGCGTCGCGGGTTCGTGTCGAGGCTCGGACACCGGCTGGTGTTCCTCGACGACGACCCCAAGAGCGGTATCGCGCTGGTCACCGGTGACGACTCGCTGCGGATCGCACTGAAGCAGTCCGACACGACGATCAACATCGCTTCGGACGGCAAGGTGTCGATCAGCGGGTCGAGCGAGGTGACGGTCACCAGCGACGGGTCGATCAGCCTCGAGGCGGGAAGCACGTTGACGCTCAAGGGTTCCGGCGGCGTGTCGATCGACGGCGGCCCGCAGGTGGAGGTGTCGGGAGGGGTGATCAAGCTCAACTGATCCTGTGCTCCGCGTTCCACGTCCGATCAAGCCAATGATCCACACATCAACCGGCAGAGGAGGTTTCGCCGATGGGAGTCCCCGCAGCCGTTCTCGGCGACCGCATCTCCGCGACGTGCGCCATCCATCTGGTGCCCAACCCGACGTCGGGTGTGCCGCAGCCCGGGCCACCGATGACGTTCAGCGCGCCCGTCACCCTCGGCACCTGCCCGACCGTGCAGGTCAGTGGCAAGCCGGTCGTCGTCGTGGGCGCGCAAGGAACGAACACGCCACCGCACGTCGGCCTGCACCCGGCCGACCCCTTCATGGCGCCCCCCACCCAGATGGGCGTCGTGGTCCAGGGCAGTGCGACCGTCCTCGCCGGTGGGACACCGGTGGCCCGCTCCGGCGACGCCTGCACGGCGTGTGGCATGCCGGGCGCGACGTTGACGGGCACGGCAGCCACCGTGCAGGTGGGGGGCTGACATGGGCACCGAGGCAGCCGACTTCGTCGGCCGCGGATGGTCGTTCCCGATGGGCGTGGGGCCGTCGGGCGGCACGGCGATGGTTCGCGGCACGTCCAACGTGGAGCAGGCGATGCTCCTGATCCTCGGCACGGCGCCCGGTGAGCGGCCGATGCGCCCCGAGTTCGGTTGCGGCATCCACGATCTCGTGTTCTCGACGGTGGACGACTCCTTGGTCGGACGAGTCACGCACGAGGTGCGTGCAGCCCTCACTCGCTGGGAGCCCCGCGTCACCGTCACCGGCGTGGACGCCATCCCGGACCCGGGCTCCTCGACGACCCTGCTGGTCGACGTCTCCTATGTCGTCAAGTCGACGAACGACCAGCGCAACCTCGTCTTCCCCTTCTACTCGATCCCGGAGCACGAGTGATGGCGCTACCCGTTCCCAACCTCGACGACCGCCGCTTCCAGGACTTCGTGGACGACGCGAAGCGGATGGTGCAACGGCGCTGCCCGGAGTGGACCGACCACAACGTCTCGGACCCCGGGGTCACGCTGATCGAGGCGTTCGCGGCGATGGCCGACCAGATCGTCTACCGACTGAACCGCGTGCCCGACCACCACTACGTGAAGTTCCTCGAGCTGCTCGGCGTACGCCTGTTCCCAGCGACCGCAGCCCGCGCACCGGTCACGTTCTGGCTGTCGGCCCCGCAGCGAGAGCCGGTTCGGGTCCCGGCCGGCACGGAGGTGGCGACGCGGCGGACCCCGGACACCGAGCCGGTCGTGTTCGGCACCACCGCCCCACTGAGCATCGTGCCGACCCGGATGGTCGCCCTCCGGACCGCGGACGCCGGAGGCGCAGCCGTCGACCACACCGACGAGATCAACGGCGGGCCCTGGGTGCGCTGCTTCTCCCCCGTCCCCGCTGTCGACGACGTGCTGCTCCTGGGTCTGTCGGAGGCCGCGCCGTCGTGCGCGGTCGCCTTCCGGCTGGACTGCCAGGTGGAGGGGATCGGCGTCGACCCCGACGCACCTCCGCTCGTGTGGGAGGCCTGGACGGCCCGCGGCTGGCGACGCTGCGCCGTGGAGAGGGACGAGACCAGAGCGCTCAACAAGCCCGGAGACCTGGTGCTGCACATGCCTCCTGGCCATGCGACGTCGGTCGTGGCCGGGGTCCGCGCCGGATGGGTCCGTGCCCGTGTCATCGAGCCGCCCCCAGGAACCCCCACGTACACGTCGTCGCCGAGGTTGCACTCAGCGGAGGCCTTCACCATCGGTGGCACGGTCGACGCCGTTCACGCCCAGCTCGTCACCGCAGAGGTGCTCGGGACCGCGGAAGGCGTTGCGGGCCAACGGTTCGACGTGAGCCGTAAGCCGGTGCTCCCGACCGACGAGCCCCTGGTGCTCGAGGTCTCCGGTGGCGACCCGGACGGCGCTGGCTGGAAGGAGTGGCGGCAGGTGCACGACTTCGCCGGCAGCGGACCCGACGACCCGCACTTCGTGCTCGACGCGGTCAGCGGCACCGTGGAGCTCGGGCCGTGCGTGCGCCAGCCCGACGGCCGGGTTCGCCACTACGGGCGCGTCCCCGCCCGGGGTGCCGTCGTGCGACTACGCGCCTACCGCACGGGAGGAGGCGCCGAGGGGAACGTCCGGGCACTGAGCCTCGAGGTGCTCCGTTCGTCGATCCCGTATGTCTCGCGGGTCGGCAACCGGGTCGCGGCTCGCGGCGGACGCGCCGCCGAGGAGATCGAGAACGCCAAGGTGCGCGGCCCGCTGCAGCTGCGCGCCACCCACCGGGCGGTCACGTGCGAGGACTACGAGCAGGTGGCCGCCGCGGCGGCCCCCGAGCTGGCCCGCGTGCGGTGCGTGCCCGAGGACGACGGCGCGGTCCGGGTGCTCCTCGTCCCCGCGACCGGCGACGGAGTCTCGCGCCGGCCCTTCGAGGACCTGCAGCCGTCCGACGACTCGCTGCGCCGTGTGTCTGCCGCGCTGGACGAGCGCCGGGTCATCGGTGCGCGGGTCGCCGTCGAGCCACCTGCCTATCGCGGCCTGACGGTGGTCGCCCATCTGCGCGCGCTTCCCGGGCACACCAAGGAAACCGTGTTGGAGGCGGCTCTCGAAGCCCTCTACAGGCACCACGACCCGATGCACGGTGGTGTCGACGGCCGTGGCTGGGAGTTCGGGCGATCGGTGCAGTACGGGGAGATCTTCGCTGTCCTGCAACGGGTTCGGGGAGTCGACGTCGTCGAGGACGTACGCCTCTTCCCTGCCGATCCCGTGACGGGACGCCGGGGCGAGGCGGCGCGGACCATCCCGCTCGAGCCGACCGCCCTGGTCTTCGGCTACGACCACCAGGTGAAGGTGACGCCATGCGAGGACTAGTGGACGACATGCCCACGCCGCTGTCGATCGCGGACGGGCTGCCGCGCATGTACGCGGACGACGAGTACGCCGGCAGGCTCACCGGCGCGCTGGACACCGTGCTGGCGCCTGCCGTCAGTGCCCTCGACAACCTGACCGCGTACCTCGACCCGGGTACCGCACCCCCGGACTTCCTGCGGTGGCTCGGTCAGTGGCTGGCCGCGCCGCTGGACGAGATGGACGACGCCACCCTCACGACGGCGCTGCGCTCGTTGCTACCGGCCGCGGCGTCGCTCGGCGCACGCCGCGGGACGGCCCCTGCGCTGGTCGAGGAGATCCGCAGGGTCACCGGCGTCGAGGCGGAGGTGTGCGACACAGGCGGTGTCAGCTGGACGGCGACCTCCGGTGGACGCATGCCGGGGGCGCCCGGCCCGTCGGCCCAGGTCACAGTCCGGGGGGCCTGCGACCGCGCGCTCGTCCGCCGGCTCGTTCGGGGGTCCGTGCCTGCTCATGTGCCTGTCGTCGTGACGTTCGAGGAGGAGCAATGATGATCACCTGCACCAACTGCGGCAGCGTGAACGGCGAGGACGACACGTTCTGCGGGTCCTGCAGCGCGTTCCTCGAGTGGGACGGGGCTCCAGCGCCGGATGCCGTACCGGTGCCAGTGCCCGTCACGGTGCCCGGACCGAGCCAGGGCGAGGAGGAGCCGCCCGAGCACCGCCTGCCGCAGGCCGAGGAGCGCAGGCCGGCACCGCGCCGAGCCATGAGCGCCGGGCCGACGGACCTCTTCTGCGGCGCGTGCGGCGCGGGCAACGCCTCCGGACGGTCCTTCTGCCGGCGCTGCGGCTCGGCACTCGCGGACGCGGGGACACCCGCTGACGAGACGTTGTCATGGTGGCGGCGCCTGGTCCGAGCTGTGCGGGGGATGTTCCGGCGCGAGGCCGAGCCGCTCGCCGCGGGTGAGCGTCCCGAGCGCTGGGACCGGCTCTCGCGCCAGCCCCGGACCTCGCAGCGCCGGTGGTTCCGGATGCCGCAGCGGATCAGCGTCGGGCGGTTGGCGATCCCGTTGATGGCGCTGGGCCTCCTCGGCTTCAGCCTGACGCCGCTGCGGGCCACCGCCACCACGTGGGCCTTCGAGGCCTACCAGTCGATCCGTCGCGTGGTGGCGCCGGAGTACGTGCCGGTGACTCCGACTGGGGCAGTGGCCGATTCAGAGGTGGAAGGCCGTGCTGCGCTGAACGCGATCGACCAGAACACCACGACCGCATGGGCGGAGGGTCGCGAGGGCGCAGGCGTGGGAGCGGTTCTCACCGTCTCGTTCGAGTCGCCGACGGACGTCTCCAGGATGGGCGTCCTCAACGGGGCGCCGGGAGCCGACTACGCCCTGGAGCCGAGGCTGCGGACGGTGCAGCTCGACATGACGGACGTGGCCGGCAAGGTCACCACCGAGCGACTGGAGCTGGACGACACAGCGGACTTCCGGACGTACGACCTCGCAGGCTCGGCAGTCGTCGAGGCGCGCATCACCGTCGTGGACGTGTATCCGGGTCAGCAGGGGGAGGCGGCCTCGCTCACCGAGGTGTCCTTCCACGCCAAGAGGTGAGGGGAGGTAAGAACGATGGACGAGATCGGACCAGACACTCGCACTGCGACAGTGATGGGGTGGTCAGCACGTGAGATCGAGGTCTTGCGCCTGCTGGCGCATGGGCTTTCGACCCGCGAGGTGGCACGCAGGCTGGCGTACAGCGAGCGCACGATCAAGAACGTGGTGTACGACCTGACCACGCGCCACGGCCTGCGCAACCGCACGCACGCGGTCGCGGTCGCAGTACGTGCTGGCGTCGTCTGAAGGGCCCACTCCCCTTGCTCCTGTCACCCACATCGCCCCCATGGCTCGCTCGTGCAGCCCACACAAACAGGCGACAATCGTGTGGGCTGGACGAGTCAGTGGTTGGCACCGAGCTGGCCGGTGAAGACTTCGGTGTCCCTACGACTCCATAGTCTTCGGGGCTCGGACGGATTCGCGCCGCCGTCAGTCGCGCTAGATCGGTCGCGCGAGGTGGCGGCGCGCCGATGACCGTCGCCTAGGCCGTGAACCTGTAATGCGCCGATTCCCGTGATCGTGGATCAGGTCGCATGGCCGGCCCGGACGCGGTGGCCAGCTGCCTAGCCTGGACTCGTCCAGCCCACACGATTGCCGAATGACTTTGTGGGCTTGACGAGTGAGCCACGGAGACGACGTGGGTGGGCGGAGCAAAGGGCGGCGTGCCTGACACCCGGTGCTCGGCAGGCAGCGTGTTGCCACTTGTAGCCCAACGCCACTCAGGCGGCTCCGAAGGCCGTGAAGGCGCACCACGCCGCGTAGCCACCGGGCGAGTCGAGGTCCGCGTCCGCACGGGCGTGGTGCAGGGAGACCGCGAGCGTGTGCCCCGCGGCCAGCCGCTCGTGCAGCCCCACCATCAGCGGCACCGCGGCCACGTCCGGCACGACGACGGTGCTGGCGACCACCCCGCGAGTTCCGCGAGCCATCAGCGCGCTGACGAACCCGAGAGCCTCGTCGCCGGCATACGTCACCTGCACCGCCGACTCGCACGCCGCCAGTACCACGCGGTCGGGCGCCACGCCGCGCACGGTGATCTCGTGGAGAGTGAGCGGGCCGTCGTCCAGCAGCAACGACGAGAACGTGGGGCTGTCGGCACGGACCGTGCCGTGGCACGCGAGGTGCGCCAGGCGCGAACCCGTCATCGCGGCCACGACGGCCGCGCTGTCTGCCGAGGGCGAGACCAGCGCGGTCGCCCCCGCGTGAACGCCTGCCAACCGGTCGATCTCGTCCACGGCGCCGGGCAGATCGGGGCCTGCCACCAGCACCACCGACCCATCGTGCGCGGGGCGCGGACGGGCACCGTGCGCCCAGAACGCTGCGGACGGGGCCACGGCGACCGGCCCATCGTGCATGGGCGACCACGGCACCCGCTGGAGGATGCCGACCGGGACGACCACCAGAGGAGCCTTCGGGTCGAGCCCGAGAGGCAAGACCAACCGCTCCCTCAGCCGCGTCAGGGCCGCGTCGGCCGTCGCGCGGAAGGCGGCGGCTCGCACCTGTGAGATGCCGGGCTGCGACAGCCTCCGCAGCGCGAACTCGAGGCCCTCGATGTCGGCCTCGAGACCCGCCGTCGACCCCAGGTCGACGAGGCGCACGGGTGCTGCGGACACCACGACGGCGAGCAGGCGGTCGTCGAGCAGCGCGTACTCGACGAGAACCGTTGCGCCCAGCAGCGCCCGCAGCTCCGACAGCCCGACGTGGTGCGCGACCTGTGACAGGCTGCTCTGCGCGGTCCACGAGGCACGGCGAATCGACTTCTCCTGCAAGGCGATCCGCGCTGACCCGTTTGACTTCCGCGTCCCAGTCGCCTGCTCTTGCTCGGCGAGCTCCGCCTGTTGAGCCCTCAGCTCGGCAAGCTCCTCGGCAGCACCGGCGTCCTCCGACGACACCGCGATGAGAGCCGCCGCCCGGGTGCGTTCCAACCAGCCGAGCACCCTGGCAGGCGAGCCTCTTGACGTTCCCGGTCGGGGACGCAGCAGAGCGCGCAGTCCGTTCTGCCCCAGCTCGGCACCGTGCCCGGACGCCAGGGCCCGCAGCTCCATCGACGGCAGCGCCGAACGGTGGCGGGCCAGGTCGTCGAGGCCCGCCCGGCAGGTCCGCACCACGGCGGCAGGGGCGTCGCCCTCCAGCTCGCCGGCCTCCGAAGCCGCCAGCCGTCCCTTGAGCCGCACGAGCACGGGCGCCCCTCGCGACAACCTGTCCGCGGCGCGCAGGCTCCGGGTGGCCGCCTCGGTGCGACCTGCCCTGGCCGCGGAGCGACCCGCCACCAGGTGCGCGTCGACGGCATCAGCGACCAGCCCTTCGCTCTCCAGCACACCTGCACACCGTCGCAGCGTGCGTGGGTCGGCGTCGTCGCCACGCGCTCGCTGCTCGATCACCACGGCACGGGCCACCAACGCCGCACGCCGCTGACGACGCAGAACGGCAGCCACGTCACCCGCGGTCGAACGGGCCCCTTGAAGGTCGCCGGTCTCCAGCTCCAGGCGGGCCACCCGCAGCCTCGCCTCGGCCGCCATCAGCGACGCCTCTTCTCCCGCAAGCAGTTCCGCGCTGCGACGGGCCGCCTCCAGCGCCTCCGGCAGCAGCCGGAGGTCGGTGAGAGCGTCGGAGTACTCCGCGTAGTGCTCGCCGGCCGGCATGGCGGCCTCGTCGTACAGGCGTCGCGCCTCGTCGAACAGCACCAGGCTCTGAGCCAGGCGTCCGGCCTGCATCGTGACCCAGGCCCGGGTCTGGGCGAAGAACGCAACCCACGTCGGCCCCAGCTCCGGCGCCAGATGGTCGGCAAGGTCCAGGAGAGGCAGCACCCGGTCGGGCCGCCCTCTCAGGGTCTCGACGTACGCGAGGTTGTTCGCAGCCTTGGCCCGGACCTCCGTCGGTGTCCGCGTGTTGTCGACCAACCGTCGATAGAGGTCGCCGGCCGGTTGGATCGCCCCGTCGCTGTGGAACAGGACCGCCTGCTGGAACAGCAGGCGCGCTTGGCCCGACGGCGGCAGGATCTCAGAGGCCCGGTCGACGTCACGCTGGGCCGCGGACCGTCGCCCCAGCTCGTGCAGAACGGCCACCCGACTGACCAGCAGCTCGCCCACCCGCGTGGTCAGCCCGAGCCGCGAGGCCCGCCGAAGTCCCTCGTCCAGCAACGCCTTGGCCGTCGCGTTGTGCATCTCCTCGTGCTCGGCCCAGGCCTGCGCGTGCAGGGCGACCACTAGGGCTTCGGTGTCCTTGGCCAGCCTGGCTCGTTCGACCAGCGCTGCGGCACGTGGCCCGAACAGGGCAGGATTGCCGACGGCACCGGCGTACACCGCCTCTGCCTCTGCCACGAGGGACGTGACTTCTGCCCGTTGGGTCATCGGCAACGCTCCCGCTCGGATGCTTGACTGTCGACGCTACCGCGCCAGGAGGATGAGCCCATGGACAGTTCCGGCGACACCGCCAACAGCCCAGACGACACCAACGACCAGACCCACCACGACACCCCAGGCGGCTACGAGGGCGGGCTGGAAGACCCGCGTCTCGAGGGGCAGCAGAAGCGGGACATCGCTGCCGTCCGGCGACAGGTCGACGCACTGAACAAGTCCCGCCGCGACGACGCCTTCGACCGCATCGTGACGCGCGAGGTGCGCCGCCGCCGGGCGACCAAGGAGATCCGGGAGGACATCCTCCAGTTCGAGGTCTGGCGGAAGGACACCGGTGAACGCGTGCCGATGGTCGTCGGTCAGCTGCTCGTGCGCTCGTCGATCGGGACGAGGGTCCTGGCGGCCGTCGAGCGTCTGGTCGGTGTGCGCGCGACGCAGGTCGACGACCTCCCGGGGCTGCTCTCCCTGCGGAACCCCACGTTGCCCGTGAAGCACCTGCTCGAGATCGCCCGCACCGTGCGCAGCTGGAACCACGAGGCGTCGGTGGCGTACGTGACGCCCCTCCGTCCCGTCGCCAAGGGCTTGGGAGGCGCAGAGCCGACGACGGTGCGCGACGAGTACCGACTCGCGCAGCGCGCAGAGGCCGATCGGGTCAAGGTGGCGATCGTCGACACCGGGGTCACCGGGGAAGCCCGGACGGACGGCTGGCTCGCGGGGGTCGCCGATGCAGCGGGCCCGGCGGCCATCGACCCGCTGAACGTCTTCCCGATCGAACCGAAGCCGGACGAGTTCCTCGACTTCGCCGCCGGTCACGGGTCAATGGTCGCGGGCATCGTCCAACAGGTCGCCCCTGACGCGGCGGTGTCGATGTTCCGGGCGATCGACAGCGACGGCGTGGGCAGCGAGGTCGCGGTCGGGCAGGCGATGGTGCGCGCCGTGCGCGACCACGGGGCCAAGATCATCAACCTCTCCCTCGGGGTCCAGACCGTGGACGACCAGCCGCTGCTCGCGATCGAGGTCGCCCTCGAGCTGATCCACGAGATCGATCCGGAGGTCCTGGTCGTGGCAGCCGCCGGAAACTACGGCGACACCGTCCCGTGCTTCCCCGCGGCGCAGCGGAGGGTCGTCGGCGTCGCCGCCCTGACGGCCAGTCTCGCGCCGGCTGACTGGACGACGCGTGGCCACTGGGTCACCTGCTCGACCGTCGGCGAGGGGATCTGCTCGACCTACGTCGTGGGCAAGGAGTCCGAGGTGCTCGACCCGGACCCCGACGAGTGGCACGGCCCGAACCCCTGGGCGATCTGGAGCGGCACGTCGTTCGCCGCGCCGCAGATCGCCGGGGAGGTCGCACGCCGGATGCAGGCGGACCGTCAGACGCCGCGGCAGGCGCTGGCCGCCCTCCTGGCGACGGGACGGCGCATCCCGGACGTCGGCCAGGCCGTGCTGATCATGCGCGGGACGAGAGGCTGAGAACAGCCACGGTCACACGGCGAACCACGGCGTCGTGATCGCGTTGTGCCGGGTGAGCTCCACCCGCAGGCGCATCGTCGACTCCGGCACCCCACGGAGCACGAACCCTCCGTGCTCGTCGACCCGCGCGACCCGGACCGAGCCGTCCGCCGACTCGACCCTGACCACCCCACCGTGGTGAGGAGCGGCGATCACCTGTCCGACGACGCCCACCTGGCCCTTGTCAACGGTCAGCTGCAGGTCCAGGGCAACCCCCGCGCCCTCGAAGCTCAGGATGCGCGCGTGCGTCATCGTGCTGCGGACGCCGGCCAGGTCGCCGGTCATCTCCTCGACCAGCTGCATCAGCTCGGCGTCGAGGTCGCGCGTGCCGAAGGCCGCTCGTCCGAGGTCGAACACGATCGAAGGTGGCGGGTCTGCGTCGGCGGCAATCGATCCGAGGTGGATCAGGATGGCCTGGTCGGCGGGCCGAATGGATGTCATGACGCGGTCCCTTCGCTGGTCGTGTCGAAGGCGTAGCCCGCCTGGCACGTAATCTGCCGCAGCCGTTCCAGGCAGCGCATTCTGGTGGGTCCGATGGACCCGATCGGCATGCCCAGCGCCTCGGCCACCTCGACGTACGCCGGCGGCTCGGCGGCCATCAGCACCCGCAGAAGCCGCTGGCACCGCTCGGACAGCCGGGCGAAGCACTGCCAGAGGGCGACGTCACGCTCGTCCTGGAGGAGGGCGTAGTCGACCGTCTCGGCGAGCTCGTCCGCGACGTCCTCCGACGTGTCGTCGAGATAGCCGACGACCTCGCGCCCGGACTTCCTCAGGAGCCTCAGGCACTCTCGCTTGGACGTCGTGACGAGCCACCCGGCCAGCCGCTCGGGGTCCTTCACGGAGCCGAGGTTCTCGACCAGACGCAGCCAGGTGGTCTGGACGACGTCGGCGGCGTCGGAGCTGCTCAGCCGATGTGCGCGGGCCACGGACCAGACCAGTCCGGTGTACCGCTCCACCAATGCGTTCCAGGCCGCCTGGTCGCCATCGCGTGCTCGCGCCACCAGGTCGGCGACGCTGTCGGACCGTTGAGATGCCGGGCCTCGCCACCGCTCGGTGCGGTCGGCCTGCCGGGGTATGGACTCGAGGGTCATGCGGTGCTCCCGAAGGGGTGCCGGGCTCGATGGAGACGTTCCCGATGTGATCAGGAGCCCGATCCGCTCACGGTGATACATCCGACGGCGGCTCTGTCGGCATCGACGGCGGCGCCTCGGTCGGCGTCGGGGTCAGCGTGGGCGTCGGCGTCAAGGTCGGCGCCGGGGTCGGCGCCGGGGTCGGCGTCGGCGTGGGCGTGGGCGTCGGCGTCGGGGTCGGGGTCGGCGTGGGCGCGTCCGCGACCGCCCGCGCGGACAGCACCCGGACGGCTCCGGCGTAGCCGCGGATCGGAACGCTCGCGACGCGGACGACGTCGCCGGTCTTGGGGGCGTGCACCATCCGGCCGTTGCCGACGTACATGCCGACGTGGTGGATGGTGGACGGGTCACCCGGCACCCTGGCCAGGAAGACCAGGTCGCCGGGCAGCAGATCGGCTCGCGCCACGTGCGCACCCGCCCAGAACTGCTGGCGCGAGACCCGCGGCAGCGACACCCCGACGGACCGGTAGGCCGCGAGCATCAGACCGGAGCAGTCCCACCGGCTGGGGCCCGTTGCCCCCCAGAGGTACGGCTCACCGGCCTGGGCCAGTGCGAACCTGACGGCGTCGACGGCACGCGGATCGGCAGCGCCGCCGCCCGACACGAACTCGATGGACGCGTTGCCGGCGGCCGACGCCAGCGCGGACGTGCGCGAGTGCCTCTGGGCCTCGGCGACCCGCGCGGCATCCACCTCGACCAGGGTGCTCAGGGCGTCCACAGCAGCCTGCGCGGCCTGCCAGTCCGCCCGAGCCCGGGCCGTGTCGGCCTGTGCAGCAACCGAACCCGATCCCGGCACGGCCGCGCCGACCGCCGGGACGAGCTCGGCCGCCATCGCCCGCTCGAGGGCAGAAGCCCGCAGCGCCGCGGTTGCTCGCGCCTGACCCAGCAGCACCTCGTGCTGCTGCTGCAGGTCGAGCGCCGCCGTCAGCGTGGCGGCGTCGGGCGAGGCCGCGGGCCGGGCTCGCACCGGCGCCGCCGACGCGGGTAGCAAGGTGGCCGCCGCCGGGGCAGCGCACAGCGTCGCCAGCAGGACACCCGTGACCAGCGTCCGCCTCATCGGCGGTTCACCAGTCCGTGCCGTCCGGGCTGCGACGACCCGGGAACGACCAGCACGGGAGCCGCAGCAGCCTGGCCGCCCGCTGCCTCCCCCGCGACCAGCTCGCGCGGACCGAGCAGTGAGTGGGTCAGCACCAACGCCGGCGTGCTGAACGCGCCGTCCGGTCCGGTCGTGACGGTCGCTACCGGCGCGGTGACCGACCCGTCCGGCAGCATCCACGAGAGGGCCACCGTCCCAGCCGGTGTGAAGCCTTGTCCCAGAGCCAGTGTCGTCGCCCCCGCCGCCACGATGGTGGGGTTGGTGACGAGCGTCGCCGGCTCGGGCTCGGGGTCGGGCTCCGGCGGCGGCAGGCATCGGACGAGCAGGGACGCCGTCGCCGACGGCTGCTCGGCGGGAGGCGCCGGCGGCGCGACGATGCCCAGGCCGGGGGGTACGAACACCTCTCGCGCCTCGGCGGTGACGGTGCCGCAGGGCAGCCCGTCAGCCGGCAACACCGTTGTCGCAGAGCCCTCGGCGTCGACGACCACGACCTCTGCGGGCTGGCCGTCCAGCCGTAGCGCGACCGGTGTCTCGGGCGTGAAGCCCGTGACCGTCCACGTGAGCGGCGTGGGAAGGCTGGCCCGGTCGACGGCGCCCGGCGAGAGCGTGAGCTCAGGGCACGTGACGACGAAGTCGGTGGAAGCGTCGGCCGGCGGGGGGACGACCGGGCCGGCCACTGCATCGTCCTGGAAGTCCACGCCCCCCTCGTCGGTCGCATACGCGCCGATCTCGTGCTCTCCACAGTCCGGTAGCTGGTCCAGCGACACGTATCCCGAGAAGGTGTTGTCCTCTTCCGTGTAGAGCAGGTCTCCGACCGGCGTGCCGTCGAGCAAGATGCCCACCTGGTAGGCGTTGAAACCCCAGCCGCTGACGTACAGCGAGTACGGCCCCGGGCGGAACGCCACCTGCGACGGCGACACCTGCACTGCGGTGGACGGCACGTCGCTGTCGACCGGTCCCTCGGTCACCCCTCCGGTCAGCTGGACAGGCGCCAGCACCAGTACTGCGGAAGCCAGTGCGGCCCAGAGGTTTCCGCTCACGGTGCCGGGGTGCGGGCGAACCCGCTGACGGTGATGCCCGGCGTGCACGGGCGGTTCAGCTCGGGAGCGTTCTCGCACGTCACCTCGAGGCCCAGCTTCATGCCGGGGTCGAAGGACAGCTGCGCCACCAGGTGCAGGTCGAGGTCGCGGAAGTTCTCCAGCCGCGCCGCGTAGATGGTCTTGCCGTCACGGGTGACCCTGACCAGACCGGTGTCGCCTGCAGGGTTCTGCAGCAGCAGGTCGGTGACGCTGACGACCTTCTCCTCGTCCAGCACCGCGCTGGGCTTCTGGTTCGTCTTGGTCGCGGCGAGGCGCGTGGCCACCGGGTCACCGAGGGGGTCGATCGTTGCCGGCTCGGTCGGCGTGGGCGTCGGCGTCGGTGTCGGCTGCCCACCCGCCTCGACCTTGCCGGCGAGCTCGTCCATGGCGGCCTTCTGCTCGGCGGCGGCCTCCTCCTGTGCGGCCGCGGCCTCGTCGGCGACCTTCTCGGCCTCCTCGACCGCTGCCTCTCGTGCACTGCTCTCGATCGTCGGACGGAGGACCGCCACCCACAGTCCACCGAGAAGCATCGCCAGGACGAGCAGCCCGAGCAGCGCCTTCAGGGCCCACGGCGGCAGGATGGGCCGCTGCAGCAGGTTGCCCGACAGGGTGGTCGTGTCGGCGTCGGGTGGGGTGACGAGCACCTGGATGGGCAGGGTCCGGTTGGCGCCGCGCCAGTGGCGCTCACGGCCACTGACCTTGACCTTGGCCACCTGGCTGCGTCCCGGCGCGACCTCGACGAAGGTCGGGTCGATCGTGCCGTTCACCTTCTCGTCGGGGTCGGCGAGGCTCAGCGCGACGACGGCGGTTGTGTTTCCCCGGTTGTCGACGGCGACCTCGTGCGTGCCGCTGCGGCGACCGCGCGCCGTTGAGGTACGGGGCAGCAGCTCTGCCTCGACCTCGGTGAAGGCGCCGACCTCCACCTGTCCCTCCTCGACGGACGTCGAGTCCGGGTCCTCGCGCGAGATCACCCGCAGGCCCCACGAGTGGATGCCGGGCGCCACGTCCGCGGCACGCGGTGGGGTGAAGCGCATGACGACGACACCCTCCTCACCAGGGAGCAGGGCGAGCTCTGCGGGCTCCACCGTGATCCAGGGCGCGGGGACGCCGATCGGCTCGAACGTGAAGGCGTCGACCACGAGACCGTCGTTGCGGATGGTCAGGTGGTTCTCGGCCTCCTCACCGGGCAGGACGGACGGCTGGGGCGCTAGGTGTGTCGTTGAGATTCCCATGCCCCTTACGAGCGCCGGGGACGGGCTTTCGTACCGGTCTTTGGGGCAGACCCTTGGATGGCGCTGAGATGGCGCTGTGATGGCGCTGAGATGGCCTCCGGCTCAGCGGGTGTCGAGAGAGACCCGGACGGTCTGGCCGGGCACAGCCTGGGCGGCGAGATCCAGGTCGGCGTCCCTGACCACCGCGGCGACGGGGTAGCCGCCGGTCACCGGGTGGTCGGCGAGGAAGAGCACCGGCTCACCCCCGGATGGAACCTGGATCGCGCCGCGCACCACGCCCTCGCTCAACAGCTCCTGGCCGGTCCGGGACGGGTGACGCTGCAGGGGTTGGCCTTCCAGCCGCACGCCGACGCGGTCGCTGCGGCTCGACACCGTCCACAGCGTCGAGGCCAGCTGACTCGGGTCGGCGAGCCAGTCAGCCCTCGGGCCCAGAAGGGCTCGGACGGTGATGGTTTCGGCGTCGAGCGACCTGACGGGCGCCTCGTCGACGTTGGGGAACCGTGCGGGAGGCGGCCCGACCTTGAGCATGTCGCCGACCTGGAGTGGCTCGGGTCCGAGACCGGCCAGGATGTCGGTGGCCCGTGATCCCAGCACGGCGGGGACGTCGACGCCCCCACGCACCGACAGGTAGGTGCGCAGTCCCACGCGCGGAACGCCCAGCCGCAGCGTCTGCCCGTCCCGGAGAACGAACGGGCGGTAGTGCGCCACCTCGGTGGCGTCGACGGTCGCGGGCGCCGGCGCGCCGGTGAGTGCGAGCATCACGTCTCCGTGGGCCCGGACGGCCAGTCCGCCGAACGTGACCTCGACGGCGGCGGCCATGTAGTCCTGGGCCAGCAGCCGCGCCCCCAGCTGGAAGGAGCCCCGGTCGGCGGCTCCCGACGGGCCGACTCCCATCGACGCCAACCCGGGCCGGCCGAGGTCCTGGATGAGAGCCAGCAACCCGGTCGCCAGCACCTCCAGCGTCGACGCGCGCGCGGTCATCGTCCACTCGCGTCATCGGCGTCGGCATCGGCATCGGCGCCGGCGCCGGCGTCAGCATCGACGAAGTGCACCGTAGACCCCGGCTGGATCAGCGCGGGCGGAACCCGGTCGACGTCCCAGAGGGGCGCCTCGGTGTGCCCGAGCAGCTGCCAACCGCCCGGCGAGGACCGGGGGTAGACCGCGCTGAACTCGCCTGCGAGAGCGACAGATCCAGCCTGCACCGACGTGCGGGGCTCGCTGCGTCGTGGAACCTGGAGCCGCGAGTCGCCACCGGCGAGGTAGGTGAATCCCGGCGCGAAGCCGGCGAACGCTGCGCGCCACGGCGTGCCGGTGTGGGCGGCGACCACCTCCTCCCGGGCCAGGCCGGTCAGCTCGGCGACCTCGTCCAGGTCGGGGCCGTCGTAGTGCACGCGGATCTCGACGACGGCCTGCGAGCCCTCGGGAACGTCGGCCTGCGAGTCGGCTGGACGCCGCTCGGCCAGGTCGGGCAGCGCCCTGCGCAGCGGCCCGAGGTCCGCGCCGTCGCGCGCCACCACCAGCAGGGTGCGGGCACCGGGAACCACGTCGGCCACGTCGGCAAGGGCCTCGTCGCCGGTGTCGAGCGCCGCGCGCACCGCGCCGTGCAGGGCGAGCACGTCATCGAGCCCGTCGAGCTCGATCAGGAGCGCGTGCTCGCCGCAGGGCAGCACGCGCCAGCTGCGTGCGCTCACTGAACGAAGGGCCCGATGTCGACGCCGGACGTGGTCAGGGCCTGCCGCACCGAGACGGCCATCTCCACTGCTCCGGGGCTGTCGCCGTGCACGCAGATCGAATCGGCACGGACGGCGACGTCGGAACCGTCGGACGCGCGCACCAGGCCGGACTGCACCATCCGCACCATGCGCTCCGCGACCTCACGCGCGTCATGCAGCAACGCACCTGGCTGCGACCGGGGGACGAGGGTGCCCTCGGGTGTGTAGCCGCGGTCGGCGAAGGCTTCGGTGACGGTGCGCAGGCCCGCTTCCTCCGCGAGCGCGAGCAGCACCGACCCGGGCAGTCCCATCACCGGCAGCGACGCGTCGTACAGCCGGACGGCCTCGACGACCGCCGCGGCCTGAGCCTCGTGGTGCACGATCGTGTTGTAGAGCGCCCCGTGCGGCTTGACGTAGCGCACGCGGGTGCCGGCGACGCGGGCGAAGCCGTCCAAGGCCCCGATCTGGTAGACGACGTCGTTGGTCAGAGAACCGGGCGCGACGTCGATGGCACGCCGGCCGAAGCCGGCGAGGTCGTGGTACCCGACCTGGGCGCCGATCACGACCCCGCGCTCGGCTGCCTGTTGGCAGACCCGGCGGAGGATGTCGGGGTCGCCGGCGTGGAACCCGCACGCCACGTTGGCGCTGGTGACGACACCGAGGAGCGCCTCGTCGTCGCCGAGGGTCCAGATGCCGTAGCCCTCCCCCAGGTCGCTGTTGAGGTCGATGGTCGGGCTCATGTCGCGGGGTCGTCGTGCAGGTCGATCCGCGACGTCTCCGGAGCCGCCAGCACGCAGGCCGTCGTGATCGCCAGGACGATGAGCGCGTAGACCGAGACCGCGACAGACGAGTCGAAGCGGTCGAGCAGCGCGACCGAGATGATCGGGGCGAGCGCTCCGCCGACGATGCCGGCCAGCTGGTAGCCCATGGACGCGCCGGTGTAGCGAACCTTGGTCGGGAACATCTCTGCGATGAACGCGGCCTGCGGCCCGTACATGGCCGCGTGGAAGAACAGGGCGACGACTGCGGCGAGGACGATGAGCGGGAAGCTGCCGGTGTCGAGCAGGAGGAAGAAGACGAAGACCCAGACGGCGGCGCCCGCCGCGCCGAACAGGTAGACCGGGCGGCGTCCGAACCGGTCGGACAGCGTGCCGAACCACGGGATGAGGAACACCTGGACGCCCGCGGCGATGAGGACCGCGTTGAGGGCGTAGCCGCGGGGGAGCTCGAGGTAGGTGACGACGTACGTGGTGATGAACAGGATGAACGTGTAGAAGGCAACGTCGACGCCGACCCGGGCACCGATGGCCAGCAGGACCTGCTTGGGGTAACGGCGCAGGACGTCGACAATGGGCGCCTTGGCCTTGACGTCCTTGGCCTCGACCTCCTTGAACAGCGGGCTCTCGGAGATCGTCATCCGGATCCACAGCCCGACGATGACCAGCAGGCCGCTGAGCAGGAAGGGCACGCGCCAGCCCCAGGAGAGGAACGCGTCGTCGGACGTGACGGCACCCATCAGGGACAGCACGCCGTTGGCCAGCAGCAGGCCGATGGGGACCCCCACCTGCGGCCAGCTGGCGTTGAGACCGCGCTGCTTGGCGCCGCCGGACTCGAGCGTCATCAGGACCGCGCCGCCCCACTCGCCGCCGAGCCCGAGCCCCTGCAGGAACCGCAGGGCGACCAGCAGGATGGGCGCCCAGACCCCGATCACGGAATGCGTCGGCAGGAGGCCGATCGCGAACGTGGCGATGCCCATCAGCAACAGGGTCACCACCAGGACGTTCTTGCGTCCGAGCTTGTCTCCGTAGTGCCCGAATACGACCCCGCCGAGCGGACGGGCGACGAAGCCCACCGCGTAGGTCGCGAAGGCGAGGAGCGTGCCGACCAGCGGGTCGGAGTCCGGGAAGAAGAGCTTGCCGAAGACCAAGGCCGCGGCTGTGCCGTAGATGAAGAAGTCGTACCACTCCAGGGAGGTCCCGATCAGGCTCGCCACGACGACACGGCGCACGGACGACTGGGGTGGGGTGGTGTCGGCGGTCGGGGTCTGCGTGGACATCGAGGCCCTCCTCGGGGGTTGCGCTGCGGTGCGCGTTCGGGAGACCGTACCGATTGTTCAACAATCCGACAAGAGGCAATGTCAATGAAGAGGCGAAGCTGGGGATAGGGTGTGCCGGTGACGTCGGGCGAGCTGGCAGACGGGCTGGTCGAGCTACCGGCCCTGCCGCCCCGCGCCAGCACGGCGGAGCACGCGGCACACATGCTCCGCCTGCAGATCGCCCAGGGCCGGCTCCTGCCCGGTACCAAGCTGCGTGAGGAGCACGTGTCGGCCGCCTTCGGCATCTCGCGCAACACCGTGCGGGAGGCCTTCCGGCTGCTCGCCCACGAGCGCCTCGTCGACCACACGCTGCATCGCGGGGTCTACGTCCGCATCGTCACCGCCGACGACATCAAGGCTCTGTACGCGACGCGCCGCCTGGTCGAGCCGCTCGGCATCGACGCCACGATCGGCGATGACGCCCGACGCACGGCGCTGCGCGAGCTGGTCGAGTCCGCGCAGGTCGCGGCCGAGCGCGACGACTGGGACGCGGTGGGCACCGCCGACATCGACTTCCACCGGCTGCTGATGTCCGCCTGCGACAGCGTCCACCTCTCGACGATGTTCGAGCACCTCCTCGCCGAGCTGCGCCTGGCCTTCCTCCGCCTGCCGGACCGTCGCTCGCTCCACGAGCCTTACCTGCGGCGGAACCACCGGCTGGTCGAGCTGCTCGACGCGGGAGACCGCGCCGCCAGCCTCGCCGAGCTCGACGACTACCTCGTGGCGGCCGAGCGTCACCTGCTGGCGTCCGTGCGGTGATGTGTCAGACCGTCCACCCGCCTGGACGGGTTGACGGTCTGACACAACGGGGGTTCAGCGGGCGTTGTAGTGAGCGGTGACCGTGGCACCGGAGAGCACCGACGTGTAGATCGCGACGTCGTCCATGGAGCCGGCGTAGTAGTTGACGCCCGTCGCGATCCGCCCGAAGTTGATCACCGAGCTGGCAGTGAGGGCCGAGGTGTTGATGCCGGTCCCCGTCACAGCCGCCCCTCCGTCGACGTACAGGGCAAAGCCCGCCGTCGACCTGGTTCGGGTGAACACGACGTGGTGCCAGTTGCCGTCGTCATAGCCGCCGGCCAGCGACGAGATCGTCGTGTCGATCTCACCGAGGCCGTTGCCGACCCCCGCCATCACGTGGCCGTCCGCGCTCAGGGAGACACCGAAGTCGTTGTTCCCACCGGAGACGTTGGCGTCGACGAGGCCGGCGTACTGCGCCCAGTGACCAGCCGCGCCGAGGCCCTGGGTCGACTTGAACCAGAACTCGATCGAGAAGTCGTCGGACACCGTCCGGTTGACGCTCACGTGATCGTCGACACCGTCGAACACGACGGCGCTGTTGGCCTCACCCAGCGCCCCGAGCGCGCCCAAAGTCGTTCCGGCGTGGTAGATACCGGTGGTGGCTCCCTCGGAGTCGGCCATTCGAGGGACGACCCTGACGTTGTCCAGGTGCATGCCTGTCGAGTCGGTGATCGTGGTGCTGGTGGCGCCGTAGCCCATGCTCACACCGCCACGTCCTGCCGCCACGATCGGGCTGGCGTCGACGACCGACACGACAGGCGCGTCGTTGACGAGCAGCCTGATGTTCGACCCGCTCATGTCCAGCATGAGCTTGTAGGTCGTGCCGGCCACGAGGGTCTGGCTGGACTCGCCGAGCCACTGCCAGCTGCCGTTGCTCACGCGGTAGAGGAACCACTTGGCGGCCGTCTGCTCGTACCGCGCGAAGTAGTACGTGCCCTCGGCGCTCGACGTGTCCACCCGTCCCAGGATGGCGATGGCGTCACCGGCGACGACCGATGCGACGTACACGTTGGCCTCCACCGTGTAGTGGGGGCTCGTCGGCACGCCGGAGGCGTAGTAGCGGCTCGTCCACGTGGACGTGCCGGCCTTGCGGATGCGCCCGGCGGCGGTGAGGACGGTGGTGGTGTCGTTCGTGCCGTAGGCGGTCCAGGAGGCGCCGATCTCGCCTGTGCGAGTGCTGATCTGCGCACCCGGTGATCCTGTTCCGAAGGTGTCGGACGTGGTGGTCGCCTCGTTCAGGCGGTAGTAGTTCATCAGGCCAGGGGTGCTCGAGACAGCGTCGTAGTAGCTGGTTGACGACGCGACCGTGATGGCGACCGTGTCGGTGTCGGTCAGCGTGCCGCCCGAGCCCGTGTTGCCCTGGTCGCTGGTCACGATCTGCAGGCTGGCCGCGCCGCTGAAGCTGGTGGTCGGGTTGAAGCTCACCCCGTTCAGGGCAGCATTGACCTCGGCCACTGTCCCGTCGAAAGTCATTGTGGTGTCTGCGGTTCCGTCGCCGACCGTGAACGAGAGGCCGGTCAGGGTCGACAGGGTGGTCGCGCCGTTGCTGCTGACCAGCTGGACCCGCATGTCCGCGGACGCAGCATCCAGATCGGTGATCGACATCAGGTTGCCGTTGCCGGACGAGAACACCTCTGGAGTGTTCGTGGCGGTCGACTGGCCGGCCGGCACCGAGTTGACCGGGGCGTCGTTGACCGCAGCGACCGAGACCGTCTTGGCGGCCGTGTTGCTGCTGGTGCCGCCGTCGTTGACCACGAAGTTGATCGTGCGGTTGCCGGCGTTCGGCGTGTGGCTGGTGTTGTTGTAGGTGACCGAGCGCAGTGCGGTCTGCCAGTTGGCCTTGGTGGCGCTGCCCGACAGCGTCATCGTCGGCGCACTCCACGAACCGGTGATGCCCAGCTGGTTGGTGAACGCGAGCACGTCCTGGCCGGCGGTGTAGCCGGCGCCGACCGTCACCGTGCCCGACGCCATGTTGGTGCTGTCGGTGTCGGTCAGCGTGATACCCGTGTCGACGGCGACGGGCACGTTCTCCGTGTGTGCCGTGGTGCCACCGCTGGCAGCCAGGACCGGCGCGACCGGGAAGACGAGCGAGACGTTGTCGAAGGTCGCGGCGGCGATGCAGCCGTCGTTGTTCGACGTGCTCCCCAGGCCGACGTAGATCGTCGAGGCCATCGCAATGGTCTGGGGGCTTCCCAGGGCGGCCCAGGCCGTGCCGTTCGCTGAGCGGAACATGGTGAACGAGTTGCCGGTTCGCGTGATGCGCACCCACTCGGGCACGGTGGCGGAGGACGCGTTGATGACCGTGGACGCTCCGGCCGTGGCGCGATACCGCTGGTCCGCGTTGTTGTTCGCGGGCTCCCTCTGGTCGGCCATCGCGTACATGCTGTTCGCGGCCAGGGTGTTGCGCATCATCACGCCGGCCCAGCCGCGGTTGGTTCCGCAGTCGAGGTTGCCGGCCGAGAGGACCTGGGCGGTGAGCGTCGCGTCGCCGGTCAAAGACGTGTAAAGGTAGTGGAACTCGTCTGTCGTGGTGGTGTCGGCGACGCTGATGGTGGCGCCATTGCCGTTGACCGTGTACGTGCCGGATGCGTGGCTCGACGAGCCGCCGGTCGTTCCGATGTCTGCAACGGCACTGAAGATGCCCAGGTCGTTCGTCACGGAGATGGCGACCGTGTCGGTGTCGGTCAGGGTGCCACCCGAGCCCGTGTTGCCCTGGTCGCTGGTGACGATCTGCAAGCCGGCCGCGCCGACGAAGTTGGTCGCCGGGTTGAAGCTGAGCCCGCTCAGAGCGGCGTTGACCTCGGCGACCGTTCCGTCGAACGTCATCGTGGCGTCGGTGGTGCCGTCGCCGACCGTGAACGAGAGGCCGGTCAGGGTCGACAGGGTGGTCGCGCCGTTGGTGCTGACCAGCTGGACCCGCATGTCGCCGGACGTCGCGTCGTCGGTGATCGAGATCAGGTTGCCGTTGCCGCTGGAGAACACCTTGGCGGTGTTCATCTCGGCCGTCTGCGCAGCCGGCGTGACGTTGAGCGGCGCATCGTTGACAGCGCTGACAGCCACCTGACGAGTCGCTGTGTTGCCTGCTCCGAGGGCGTCGCTGGCCACGAAGTTCACGTTGCGGCTGTTGCTCGTCAGGTTGTTCGCGGTGTTGCTGTAGGTGATCGTGCGCATCGCTGTCTGGTAGTTGGCGGGGGTGGTTGTGCCGGTCAGGGTGAGCACTCCGGTGCCCGCGTTCCAGCTGTGGGTGATGCCCAGCTGGTTGGTGAAGCTCAGGGTGTCCTGACCGGTGACGTAGTTGGTCGTGATCGAGACGGTGGCGCCGGTGATGTTGCTGTCGGAGTCGGCGACCGTGATCCCGGCGTCCAGGGCGACAGCCGAGCCGTTCTCGGTGAAGGCCAGGTTCGCGACGGTTGTGGTGACCACTGGTCGCGTCGGAACGACGGTGATGGTGACCGTGTCGGTGTCGGTCAGCGTGCCGCCGGTGCCGGTGTTGCCGCGGTCGCTGGTGACGATCTGCAGGCTGGCCGCACCGGTGAAGCTGGTGGTCGGGTTGAAGCTCAGCCCGTTCAGGGCGGCGTTCAACTCGGCCACCGTCCCGTCGAAAGTCATGGTGGCGTCTGCGGTTCCGTCGCCGACCGTGAACGAGAGCCCGGACAGCGTCGCCAGGGTGGTCGCGCCGTTGCTGCTGACCAGCTGGACCCGCATGTCCGCGGACCCAGCATCCACGTCGGTGATCGAGATCAGGTTGCCGTTGCCGGTCGAGAACACCTCTGGGGTGTTCGTTGTCGTCGTCTGGCCGGCCGGCACCGAGTTGACCGGGGCGTCGTTGACCGCTGTGATGTTGAACGTGAACGCGTTGGCCGAGGCGTCGAGGTCGACGCCACTGTTCGCGGTGCCGCCGTCGTCCTGAACCTTGAAGTTGAACGAGGCGGACGCGACTCCGTTCGTGTCGAGCGCCGGCGTGTACACGAGCAACCCGGACGTGATGCTCGCCGCGGGGACGACCTGGCCGGCGGTGACGTTGACCCCGTTCAGCTTCAGCAGCCCGGCGGCAGGCAGTGTGGTCGTGGTCACCGCAAGCAGGGTGTGGGCCCCGTTGTCGGTGGCGTCGACCATGCCGAAGTCCGCCGTCGCGAAGGTGTAGGACGCGTCCTCGTTGAAGGTCACGGTGTTGTTGGCACCGGCAGGCGCGTCGTTGACGGCCGTGATGGTGACGTTGCGGCCGGCGGCGTTGCTGGTGTTGGTGCCGTCGCTCACCGCGAAGGTCACCGTGCGCGTCGATGTGGTCGGATAGTTGCTGTTGTTCGTGTAGGTGATGGAGCGCAAGGCCGTCCGGTACTGAGCCAGGGTCGCCGTCCCCGACAGTGCCATCACGCCCGTGCCCGGGGTCCAGGTGCCGGTGATGCCGCTCTGGGTGGTGAAGGCCAGGGTGTCCTGGCCGTTCAGGTAGTTGGTCGTCATGGTGATGGTGGCTGCGGTGAGGTTGGCGCTGTCGGCGTCCGCGACGGTCAGGGTGGCGTCGACTGCAGTGGTGCCGTTCTCGACGTAGGCGAGGTCGCCGACGGTCGCGATGACCAACGGCTGCGGGACGATCGCCGTGCCGAGCTGGTAGTGGTTGGTGACCGTGGTCGGGCTCAGCACTGCGCCGTAGAGGGAGACCTCGTCGAGGTACCCGGCGTAGACGTGGGTTCCGTCCCCCGCCTGGACACCGAAGGTGAGACCGGACCCAGCGTCCCGGACCCCCGGCGGCCCGGTTCCCGAGGCGGTGGACGTCCCGTCGACGTACAGCACCATCGCACCGGTCGCGGAGTTGCGCGTGAACACGACCTGGTGCCACGCGCCGTCGTTGAAACCACCTGTCGCAGAGACGATCGAGAAGTCTGTAGCAGCGCCGATGCCGGCCACGAGCCGCCCGTCCGAGCGCAGGGAGATCCCCCAGTCATTGGCCTGACCGGCGGCGTTGGAGTCGACCAGGGCGGCACCCCCGTGCCACTGGGAACCGGTCCCGATGCCCTGGGTGGAACTGAACCAGAACTCGACAGAGAGGTCGGTCAGCACCCGAGGCGGTGTGATCACGCGGTCGTTGACCCCGTCGAGCGCCACGGCGGTGTCGACATCGCCGCTCACAGCACCCGCGGCCGCCAGCGTCGGGTCCCCTGCGTAGGTGCCATGGGAGGTGCCCTTGCTGTCCACAACCGGCCCACTGCTGTCGGCCTCGCCGAGGCGCCAGTGGCTCAGGGCGCCGGTGGTGGTGTCGACGGCGCCGGCGTAGTCGACGATGGAAACGGTTGCGCTGGTGGCGGTGTGGGTGTTGCCGACCCGGTCCGTGACCAGGTACCGGTACTGGTAGCAGGTGCCGTTCGTGACTGCGGTATCGGTGTGCACCGAGGTCGGGTTGGCAGGGCCGAGGTTGGCGTAGCCCGACCAGGCCACGCAGGCACCGCCGCCACCAGGAGGCAGCGGGGCGGACTGGCGCTGGAGCTGGCTGGTGGCGATGCCCGACCCGCCGTCAGTGCCGGTGGTGAAGGTGACCGGCACCGACAAGGCGGGCTGGAAGCCGGCGGGTGACGAGACGGTGCCCGCGCTCGGCGCGGTGGAGTCGTTGACGAACGATACGGTCACCGGGGCGGTGTTCCCGGCCACGTCGCCGCCGGTCACCACTACGGTCGGAGAGCTGGCGGCCCCCGCCGTCCAGCTGAAGACGTTCGACACGTACGGCCCACCAGCCGGTGTCGACACCGTCGACGGGGTGTGGGTCCAGTTCGTCGGGGTGTTGCCCAGCGCCCCGGTCTGTGACGAGGCCGGCCCAGATCCGGCGTCGCTGACCACATTCGTCAGCGTCAGCGACCCGGCAGCCAGACCGCCGTAATACACCGTGGTCCCGGTCATCACGGCCGTCCCGGACAACACCGAGGCCGTGACCGTGTTCGTCGGGGCGGTCGCGTCGGCCGGCAACACGGTGACCGTGTTGCTCATGGCGCTGACCGTGCCGCGCCAGGTCGTCGCGTGCACCGGCGTCACCGAGTACACCCAGTCACCGGCCGGCACGGCGGACTCGACACACGCCGTCGCTGCAACGGTTCCGGCACAGGCCGCACCGATGCTCTGCAGGACCAGCGTTCCCGCGTCGTACCGCGCCACTTCGTACCCGTCCACAGCCGCACCGGACGACAAGGTGCTGGCCACCCAGCTCACCGTTACCGACTGACCCGACACCACCGCGGTCGGGGTCTCCCCGGCGCCGACCTTCGTCGAGCTGAACGTACTGTCCGCGCTGGCGTCCGCGCCCGAGGTCCAGACCGCCCACCCCACCACGACCAGCGCGCACGTCATGAACGCCGCCAAGGGGGCAGCCAGCACGCGGCGACCGGACAGCAGCTGCACGCGCACGGACAGCCCCTTCCCCGGATCGCCTGCCAATTGAGGCTCTACTCACCATCGGCCGGCAGTCGGACGGGCTTGAGCACGCGCCACGCAGGTTCACCCCAACGAAAAGGGCTTCTAGCGGGCGCTGAAGTGAGTGGTCACCGTGGCCCCTGAGAGCACGGAGCCGTAGATCGCGACCTCGTCCAGGTGGCCGAGGTACGCGTGCGACAGGTCCTCGGCCTCGCGACCGAAGGTGATGTCGAAGTTGTGCCGCGCGCCGGTCGCACCGGTCGCGCTGCCACCGTTGGCCGACGACCCGTCGATGTAGAGCAGCATCGCGCCGCTGGAGCTGCTCCGTGTGAACACGACGTGGTGCCAGGCGCCGTCGTCGTAGCCACCTGTAGCCGACACGATCGTGGTGTTCGGGTTGCCCACGCCGGCCATGATGCGACCGTCCGACCGAAGGGACGTGCCCCAGTCGTTGGCCGTGTTGTCCGTGGTGCTGTCGACCAGCGCAGCGGCGTCCCACCAGTCGCTGCTGGTGCTGATGCCCTGGGTCGACTTGAACCAGAACTCGATGGAGAAGCTGGAGAGCGACTGGGACGGCGTCCGCACGTAGTCGTTCGAGCCGTCGAACAGGATTGCCGTGTTCGCGGTCTCGCTCAGCGCCCCGGCCTCGCCGAGGGTCACGCCGTTCAGGTACGTACCGTGGTTGAGGGCCGGCCTGCTGTCGGTGACGACAGGGCCGACGAGAGTCGTCGCCAGGAAGTTGTCGAAGTGGAACCCCGTGCCGTCAGCCTTCGAGAAGGCTCCGCTCTCGTCTCCGTCCATGATTCCGGCCCTTCCGGCGCCGGTGAGAGGCGAGCTCGAGTCCGTAGCAGTGCACATCAGGACGTCGTTGACGTACAGGTTGAGTGTCGTCGTCGAGGTGCCACTGATCTCGAGCCGGACGTTGTAGGTAGTGCCCGCCACCAGGTTCGGCTGGACGGAGGACGTGTCGAGCCAGCTCGGGGACGAGCCATCCCACTTGACGATGTCCCAGGTGTTGTCGGTCTCCCAGCGAGCCATGTAGAAGGTGTGGGTCAGCGAGTTCATCCTGCCGACGACGCCGCCGGCGTCATTGGTGTTGAAGGACTTCACGTGGAGGTCCGCCTCGACGGAGTAGTCGGGGGAGGCCGGAGTCTCTGTCGCATAGTTGACGGCGTAGCCGAAACCGTCGCGGTACGCGCGGCCCTGCGTGCTGATCTTCACGGCGTTGCCGCTGCCCTGCAGGTAGGCCCACGTGGCGCCACCGGCGTCTGCCGTCAGGAGTGTCGTTGCCGTCCCCGCGAAGTCGTCCGACGCGATGGTGGCGCCGCCGCCACCCCAGGTCTCGGCGAGGCGGTAGTAGTTGAGCGGGCCACTGGCCGAGACCGCGTCATAGTACGCGGTGCCGCCGGTGACCTTGACGACGTTGGTGCTGGTGGCGATGTGGACGTTGCCGACGCGGTCGGTGACGACGTACCGGTACTGGTAGCACCTGCCAGAGGCGACCAGGTCGGCCACCGGCGATGCGGCTGGGTTGGTGCCGCCGGCGATCGTGGCGTACCCGCCGTACGAGCCGCAGGTGGTGCCTGTCAGGGTCGCCGACTGGCGTTGCAGCAGTCGGCTCGCGATCCCGGATCCCGCGTCGGTGCCGGTGGTGTAGCCGACGCTGATGGTGGTGCTGGCCTGGGTGGCGTTCGGGTAGGTGACGGTGCCGGCGCTGGGGGCCGTGTCGTCGGCGGTGGGGGTGAAGGTGGTGGTGCCGGAGACACGGGTGGCGTGGTTCGTGGCAGTCATGGTCTTCGCGCCCGGGGCCTGCGGAGGGCCGCTCCAGGAGTAGGTGTTCACGCCGAGGGCGCCAGGGGTCGAGATCCAGTTCGTGCCGAGCGCGGGGAACGCATGACTGGCGACACCCGATCGGGCATCGGACGCGGTGGACGTGGCAGTGAACGACCCGGAACCCGCGGCCCACCGGTAGTACACCGTCCCGCCAGTGCTCCAGTAGGTGTTGGTGAACGCGCCGAAGCTCAACGACGGTGCGGCCGGCGCGCTCAGGTCGACCTTGATGTCACCGCTGGTGTACGTGGTGGGGTACCCGAGCTCGTCATGGACGAGGTACTGGTACCGGTAGCAGGCCTGGTCGCTGACCGTGTCGGTCTTGGGTGAGGCCGGGTCGGTGCCCCCGCTGACCAGGGCGTAGCTCCCGAACGCGCTGCAGACCCCGTCGGCGGTGCCGGTGGATGCCAGGGTGCCGCTGGCCCGCGACAGCGTCGCCCCGGTCGCGGCGACCCCCGCCGGGTCGGAGCCCTTGGCCAGGTTCAGGCTCAGCGTCGTGGAGGTCGCGTAGCGCGACCCGGTGCCGACCAGGCCGTTCGCGTCCACCGACCCACCGGTCGGCCCGGTGACGTCGCTGGAGACCGAGGTGCCGAGCTGGTGGTGGTTGGTGACGGTGGCCTGGCTCAGCGCCGACGTGTAGAAGGACACCTCGTCGATCGAACCGTTGAAGTAGTCGTCGTGGTAGGTGTCCGAGGGATGGATGACTGCGCCGATGCCGAAACCGTACGCATCAATGACCGTGTTCCGGGTCACCGCCTGTGGGGTGAGTGCCTGTCCGTCGATGTAAAGGGTGACTGCGGAGCCGTTGAAGGTCTTGACCACGTGGTGCCACTGGCCGTCGTCGACGGGTGCCGGCATCGTGAACGTCTTGTCGTTGGATGCGCCGAAGCCCCAGACGATCATGGTGTCGCCGCCATGGTCGATCAACAGTCCGAACGCCGCGGTGTTGGACCGGCTGCCGTAGCTGAACAGCACTTGCCGGGCAGCGCTGCTGGTCTTGAACCACGCCTCCACCGAACGGACGCCGGCCCCGGTGGGTAGGCCGGTCGGGCTGCTGACCTGCACGTAGTCGTTGACCCCGTCGAACAGGGCCGCGGTGTCGGCGTCGCCGCTCAGGGCTCCGGCAACCGGCCCCGTCGTCCCGTTCACGTACGCGCCGTGGTTCGTGCCCTTGCTGTCGGCGGCGGGAGGGTTGGCGGAGTCGTCGATGATCTGGAAGTTGTCAAGGTGGATGCCCGTACCGGTGCCCTTGACGACTCCGTTGGCGGCCGCCTCCCCCTCCATGAACCCGCCCTTGCCGACGATCGTGATCGGCGCGGTGGAGTCGGATGTGGTCAGCGTCAGGACGTCGTTCACGAACAGTCGTAGCGTGGTCGTGCTGGTCCCGCTCATCTCCAGTCTGACGGTGTAGGTCTGACCGACCGTGAGGGTGTTGCCGGTGTCCCAGACCATGTGATCGGTCGAGGCGCCGGAGTACTTGACGATGTTCCAGCTGCCGTCGAACTCCTCGTACCGACCCATGTAGAAGATGGGCGTACCCGTCCCGCTAGCACGTCCGACGACGCCACTCATGTCCCCGGGCAGGATGCCCTTGACGTACAGGTCCGCCTCGACGGAGTAGTCGGTGCTGGTCGGCGTTGCGGCGTTGTAGTAGATCGCGCGAGCCCCGTCGGTCGAGGTGATTCGGTTGGAGAAGATCACCTCGTTGTCACCCCCTGCGATGTAGGTCCAGGGGTCGCCCGAGTCAGACGTGTGCGCGCTGAGCAGGGCGCCGTCTGCTCCGGTCATCGTGTCGGACGCCACCACGCCTCCGGTCGTCGTCTCGCCGAGGCGCCAGTGGCTGAGGGCGCTCGGCGTGGTGTTGACGGCGCCGGCGTAGTCGACGATGGAAACGGTTGCGCTGGAGACGGTGTGGGTGTTGCCGACCCGGTCGGTGACCACGTACTGGTACTGGTAGCAGATGCCGTTGATGACCGTTGTGTCGGTATGCACCGACGTCGGGTTGGCCGGGCCGAAAGCGGTGTAGCCGGTCCAGGCCACGCAGGTGTCGGCCGGGGTCAGAGGTGCCGTCCGGCGCTGGAGCTGGCGGGTGGCGATGCCGGACCCGGCGTCCGTGCCGGTCGTGAACGTGACGGGCACCGACAGGCCGGGCTGGTACCCGGCCGGCGAGGAGACCGTGCCCGCACTCGGCGCGGTGGAGTCGTTGACGAACGTCAGGGTGACCGGGGAGGCGTTACCCGCGACGTCGCGTCCGGTCACCACCACGGTCGGTGAGCTGGTGGCCCCCGCCGTCCAGCTGAAGACGTCCGACACGTACGGCCCACCGGCGGGGGTCGACACCGTCGACGGGGTGTGGGTCCAGTTGGTCGGGGTGTTGCCGAGCGCGCCGGTCTGCGACGAGGCTGGTCCGGAGCCTGCGTCGCTGACGGCGTTCGTCAGCGTGAACGACCCGGCCGCCAGACCGCGGTAGTACACCGTGCTCCCGGTCATCGCCGCACCACCGGTCAGACCCGACACGGTGATCGCGTTCGCCGGGGCCGTCGCGTCGGCCGCCGCCACAGTGGCCGGGTTGCTGTTCGCACTCTGAGAGCCACGCCAGGTGGTGGCATGCACCGGCGTCACCGCGTAGACCCAGGTCCCTGCCGGCACACCCGCCTCGACACAGGTGGACGCGGCAACGATCCCGGCACAGGCGGCTCCGACCGTCTGCGGAGCGAACGTCGCTGCGTCGAGGCGCGCCACCTCGTACCCGTCCACCGGGTCACCGTTCGACAGCGTGCTGGCCGCCCAGTCCACCGTCACCGACGGACCTGCGACGACCGCCGTCGGAGTCTGCCCCGCCTCGACGCCCGTCGAGTTGAACGCACTGTCGGCGCTGGCATCAGCCCCCGATGTCCACGCCGCCCAGGCCACGACCACCAGGAGCATCGACGTGAAGGCAGCAATCGGCGCAGCCAGCACTCGACGACCCGGCACGTTCACGGACGGCTCTCCCCAGCTCGCCTGCCGGTGCGGCTTCACCGGCAATACTTCGGACGGCACCGCCTCCTACGGGAGACAACGCCGCCGTCGGCTGGCGATCAGAGGCCTCTGACGAACCCAGCTGACCTACTCACCATCGGCCCGAGGCGAGCACGGCTTGAGCACGCAGCACGCGTGTTCCCGGTCGTGTGGCGACTACCGGGCGGCGTAGTGCGCGTTCACCGTGGCGCCCGAGAGGACGGTGTTGTAGATGGCGACCTCGTCGAGGTAGCCGAGGTAGGCGTGCGACAAGTCCTCGGCCTGGCGACCGAAGGTGATGTCGTAGTTGTGCCGCGCGCCGGTGGCGCCGGTCGCGCTGCCACCGTTGGCGGACGACCCGTCGACGTAGAGCACCATCGCGCCGGTCGTGCTGTTCCGTGTGAACACGACGTGGTGCCAGGCTCCGTCGTTGAAGCCGCCGACGGCCCCGACGATCGTGACGTCGGAGTTGCCGGCACCGGCAAGCAGCTTGCCGTCCGAGCGCAAGGAGATGCCCCAGTCGGCGGCGGTGGCTGTCCGCGAGCTGTCTACCAGCGCGGCGCCCGACTTCCACGCGGTGCCAGTGCCGATGCCCTGGGTGGACGCGAACCAGAACTCGGTGGAGAAACTTGACAGCGACTGGGCCGCCGTCCGCACATGGTCGGTCGACCCGTCGAACAGGGCGGCTGTGTTCGGGTCGCCGAAGGAAGCGCCCGGCTGGCCGAGCGTGGGACCGTCGAGGTACCAGCCCGTGCCGCCGCCCAGGCTGTCGGCCGCCCGCGGCGTGACCACGAAGTTGTCCCAGTGCGCTCCGGTCGTCGCAGACTTCGTCGTGGCGTTGCCCGGGTCACCGTCCATCACGCCGGCGAACCCAGCCGCTGTGATCGGTGATGAGGTGTCCGTCCCGCTCAGAATGAGGACGCCATTGATGTAGAGCTTGAGCGTCGTGGTCGCGCCGCCACTGACCTCCAGGCGCATCCGGACGGTGGCGCCGACCGCCAGCGGGTTGTTCGCCGAGTAGGGGAGGACGACGTCTCCGGCCCACGTTCCGTTCGTGTACTGCCCGATGCCGTAGTTGACCGTGCCGTCACCGTTGTCGTAGTACTCGCCGGAGTAGAAGGTGCTCGTAGCGGTGTTGAGACGGGCCATCACGCCGACGTTGTCGTTGGCGAGAGTCGACATCTTCCTGAAGTCGACTTCCACGCTGTAGTCGGCGCTGGGCGGCGCCGTGGACGTGTACTCCCGGGAGTACTGGGCTCCATTCCTTCGTGCCCGGTTGCCCGTGAGGATCGTGTTGGCCGTGCCGTTCAGGTGGACCCAGGTGGCTCCGATCTCCCCGGTGTGCGCCGTCAACAGGGTGCCGTTGGTCCCGGTGAAGGTGTCGGACGAGATCGTCGTCTCGCCGAGGCGGTAGTAGTTGAGCAGGCCGGGCGTTGCCGAGACGGCGTCGGAGTACGAGGTGCCGCTGGTGACCTTGACGACGTTGGAGCTGGTGGCCGTGTGGGCGTTGCCGACCTGGTCTGTGACGACATACCGGTACTGGTAGCAGTTCTCCGACGCCGCCAGGTCGGCCACCGGCGAGCTGGCCGGGTTGGTGCCGCCGCTGATGGTGGTGTAACCGCCGTAGGTTCCACAGCTGGTGCCGCCGGTCAGGGGCGCCGACTGGCGTTGCAGCAGCCGGGTGGCGATCCCGGATCCGGCGTCTGTGCCGGTGGTGTAGCCGACGCTGATGGTGGTGCTGGTCTGGGTGGCGTTCGGGTAGGTCACGGTGCCGGCGCTGGGGGCGGTGTCGTCGGCGGTCGGGGTGAACGTGGTGGTGCCGGAGACCCGGGCGGCGTGGTTGGTCGCGGTCACGGTCTTCGCGCCCGGAACCTGCGGGGCGCCGCTCCAGGAGTAGGTGTTCACGCCCAGAGCGCCGGGGGTCGAGGCCCAGTTGGTGCCGAGGGTCGGGAAGGCATGGCTTGCGACTCCGGAGCGGGGGTCGGACGCCGTGGAGGTCGCGGTGAACGACCCGGTGGCCGCGGCCGAGCGGTAGTAGACCGTGCCGCCGCTGCTCCAGTAGGTGTTGGTGAAGCCACCGAAGCTCAGCGACGGTGCGGCCGGTGCGGTCAGGTCGACCCTGATGTCGGCGCTGGTGTAGGCGCGGTAGTTGCCCAGGGTGTCCGGCACCAGGTACTGGTAGCGGTAGCAGGCCTGGTCGGCGACGGTGTCGGTCTTCGGGGTGGCCGGGTCGGTGCCACCGCTGACCAGGGTGTAGCCGCCGAACGCGGAGCAGACCCCGTCGCCGGTGCCGTCCGAGGTCAGGGTGCCGGTCGAGCGCTGCAGGGTCGCGCCGGTCGCGGCCACGCCACTCGGGTCGCTGCCCTTGGCCAGGTCAAGGCTCAGCGTGGCCGATGCCGCGTACCGCGACCCGGTGCCGAGCAGGCCGCTGGCGACGACCGAGCCGCCGGTCGGGCCCGCCATGTCGGCGGAGTTGGAGATGCCGAGCTGGTAGTGGCTGGTGACCGTGGTCGGGCTCAGCACCGACGTGTAGAAGGAGACCTCGTCGATCGAGCCGTTGAAGAAGCCGCCGGAGTTGGGGCCGTCCGACGGGTTGATCACGGCGCCGATGCCGAAGCCGTACACGTCCATCACGGTGTTTCGGGTCGCAGCCTGCGCGGGCAGCGCCACGCCGTCGATGTAGAGCGTGAACGAGGCACCGCTGAACGTCTGCACGACCTGGTGCCACTGCCCGTCGTTGACGGCGGACGGCATGGTGAATGTCTTGTCGTTGATGCCCCCGAAGCCCCAGGCGTACATCGTGGTGCCACTCGGTTCGATCACCAGCCCGTACTCCTGGGTGCTCACCAGGCTTCCGTACGAGAACAGCACCTGGCGTGTCGGGCTGGACGTCTTGAACCACGCCTCGACGGACCGTGCCCCCGCACCGGTGGGCAGGCCTGCCGACCCGATGACCTGCACGTAGTCGTTGACGCCGTCGAACTGGGCGGCGGTGTCCGCGTCGCCCGTCACGGCGCCTGCTGCGCCGAGCACGACACCGTTCTTGTGGTCGCCGGTGTTGGTGCCCTTGCTGTCGGCAGCGCGCGGGTACGTCGACGGGGTGATCTGGAAGTTGTCGAAGTGCAACCCCACCGTGTCGCTCTTGGTGGCAGACGACTCCGGTGACGTGTCGTAGCCGTCGATGATGCCCCCCTTGCCCGCCGCCGTGATCGGCGAGAGGTCGGTATAGGTGGACACCTGGACGCCGTTGACGTAGAGGGTGAGCACGGTGGAGGCGCTACCGCTGACATCCAGCCGCAGCCGATACGTCTGACCGACGACCAGAGCGGGCTGGGCGGCTGAAACCGCCCGCTGGGTTTGGGTCCCCCCGGTGACTTCACCGATGCGCCAGAGGCCCTGATACCAGTGGGCCTGATAGTAGTTCTGCAATCCTGAGTTGAGACGGGTGATGACACCGACCGAGTCGTTCGCGAGTGTGGCCCTGTAGTAGAGATCCGCCTCGACGGAGTAGTCCGGAGTCGGCGGCGTCGCTGACGCGTAGTTGATCGACATGCCGGTCCCGCTGCGGAAGGCTCGGTTTTCGGAGCTCATCTTCTCGGTGTTGACCGACCCGGACTGGGCCAGGTTCGTCCAGGTGGCGCCGATCTCGCCGACGTGGCTGGTCAGGGCCGATGCCGCGGTGCCCGTGAGCGAGTCAGTGGAGCTCAGGGAGGATGAGGCCTCGCCCAGGCGCCAGTGGCTGAGGGCACCGGTGGTGGTGCCGACCGCACCGGCGTAGTCGACGATGGAAACCGTTGCGCTGGTGGCGGTGTGGGTGTTGCCGACCCGGTCGGTGACGACGTACTCGTACTCGTAGCAGGTGCCGTTGGAGACCGTGGTGTCGGTATGGACAGATGTGGGGTTGGCCGGGCCGGTGTTGGCGAAGCCGGTCCAGGTCACGCAGGTGTCGGCCGGCGTCAAGGGTGCGCTTCGGCGCTGGAGCTGGCGGGTGGCGATGCCCGACCCGCCGTCGGTGCCCGAGGTGAAGGTGACCGGAACCGACAGTCCGGGCTGGTAACCGGCCGGTGCGGAGACGGTGCCCGCGCTCGGTGCGGTCGAGTCGTTGACGAACGTCACGGTGACCGGGGTGGTGTTGCCGGCGACGTCGCGCCCGGTCACCACCACGGTCGGTGAGCTGGTGGCCCCTGCCGTCCAGCTGAAGACGTTCGACACGTATGGCCCACCTGCAGGGGTCGACACCGTCGACGGGACGTGCGTCCAGTTGGTCGGGATGTTGCCGAGCGCTCCGGTGGTGGACGAGGCCGCCCCCGACTCGGCGTCGCTGACGGCGTTGGTCAGGGTCAGTGACCCGGCAGCCAGACCGCGGTAGTGGATCGTGCTCCCGGTCATCGCGGCGTTCCCGGACAGCACCTGCACCGTGACCGAGTTCGTGGGAGCAGTCGCGTCGGCCGGGACCACGGTGACCGGGTTGCTGTTCGCGCTCTCGGCGCCCCGCCAGGTGCTGGCGTGCACCGGTGTCACCGAGTACACCCAGTCGCCGGCCGGCACCGAGGCCTCGACGCAGATCGTCGCGGTGACCACACCGGCACACGCAGCGCCGACGCTCTGCAGCGCCAGCGTCCCCGCGTCGTAGCGCGCCACCTCGTACCCGTCCACCGGGTCGCCGTCCGAGAGCATGCTGGCCGCCCAGTCCACCGTCACCGCCTGAGCCGACACCACCGCCGTCGGAGTCTCCCCCGCCCCCACACCCGTCGAGCTGAACGCGCTGTCGGCACTGGCATCGGCACCAGACGTCCACACCGCCCAGGCCACCACCACGAGCAGCAGCGACGTCAACGCAGCAACCGGCGTAGCCAGCACGCCACGACGCTGCACGCTCACGGACACTCCCCATCAGGATCACCCGCCGGTGACGGCCACCAGCAACGAGTCCAGCGGCTACGCCTCCGGTGGGGCGACACCGCTGTCGGGCTGGCGATCAGAGGCCTCTGAGCAACAAGCCGACCTACTCACCATCGGAGGTCAGCAGGGCTGCCTTGAGCACGCGCGATGCGGATTCACCCTCCCGTGCGCACCTCGAACCACACGGTCTTCCCGTTGGGCTGATCGGTGATCCCCCACCTCGAGGCGAGGGTGTCGAGGATCACCAGGCCGCGTCCGTGGAGCGCGCCGAGTCGCTGCTCGGCGAACTCGGGCGGCTTCGAGCTGTCGTCCCCTACCTCGACCAGCACGACCTCGTCGTTCACAGTGACCACCAGCCGCGCCTCGCTGCGTCCGTGCAGAAACGCGTTGGTCACCGTCTCGCTGGTGAGCAACACTGCCGTCTCGCAAGCATCTCCATCGATACCTGCACTCCTGCAGCAGGTTTCAACGAAGGAGCGAGCGTCGCGCACCGCCCGGGGATCCGGGGCGAGAACCAGCTTGGACGCGACAGCCGTACGCACTCCGCGTGCACCCCTGCCGCTGGACACCGGCTACCCCGCTGATGACAGGTCGTGCTCGGGGTCGGTGCCGGCTCGGGCGACTGACGCCTGTTGACGAACCGTCCTCGCGTCCTCGCGGTCGTGGGCAGCCTCCTCGCGGTCCTTGCCTGCGCCGACCCGGTCGACCTCGGAGTCCATGCGGTCCAGTGCCCCGTCGTGGCGATGCTCGGCAGCGGCGTCGCGCCGCCGGACCAGGCGCCGCAGCGCCGCGATCAGCTCAGCACGGTCTGCAGCAGCCTCGTCGCGGTCCCTGCCGCCCATCACCCGGTCCAGCGCCGCCTGGCCACGCACGGTCGTGTCGATGGAGATGAGGGGTCCCTCGCCGCGCCAGCCGACGCCGGCGAACCGGCGCACCGCCGCCCCCTCGCGGCGCTCGGCCTCCAGGTCGCGCTGCTCGGCTGCCCGGTCCCGACGCTCGGCCTCCACGTCCCGTCTGATCGCCCGCGCCAGCACCGCGTCCACGTCGAAGGCTGCCTGGAAGCTGCCCACGTCGCGGGCGTCACCGGTTGCGTCCCTGGCGTCCGCACTGCGGTCCCGACCATCGGCCAGGGCGTCACGCTGGTCCGCGGCTGCGTCACGGAGGTCCGCGTCCCGGTCGCGACCACTCATGTCGGCCTCCACTCGTCCGTGAGCACACTACGCTCCGGCCCTCGGCGAATGCGCACGAATGCACCGACCCAGAGCCTTCAAGGCGGACGCCGTCCCGCTCCCATGAAACAGCGCGAAACACAGCGAGCGACCCGCAATCGGCCCTAGCCGAGCCCTGACAGCCTCAAACCCGCTGCGCCAGTGGATGAGTGAAGGTGCCGCTGCAGGAACGCGAGCAGCTGGCGCCCTTCCTCCGTCGTGATGGTTCCGGGTCCGCCGCAGTGACCGCAGACGACCCGGGTCGGCCCTCTGGGCATGTTCTGCTCGTGCCGCGCCTGCAGCTCGTGGAGCAGCTGCTTGAGCACCGACTCCGTGGCCGCGGACATCTGGGTGAACAGGTCACGTCGCTCACGCTGCCAGGTCACCCACTCGTGGCTGTCGACCGATCCTTCGGCCCGGCACGTGGGGCACGGCAGCTCGTACACGGGTGCCGACTGCCGGGACCCCGAGGCAGGCGCGTCCGCCAGTCCATCGGTGGAGTCCCCCCAGTTCGTCATGCCCTCCACTGTGCCCCATCGGGCAGCTGTCGCGATCCTTGCGGCGGGTTCGGCCCGGTGGGTCGACCCAGTCGGTCGGCCGGCACATGGTGACAGGGCGGTCCCGGGCTGCGAACCTGACGCGATGACCAAGCTGGTGTACGAGTTCAGTGAAGGTGACAAGGACCAGAAGGACCTTCTGGGTGGCAAGGGGGCGAACCTCGCCGAGATGACGAGGCTCGGCCTGCCGGTGCCACCGGGGTTCACGATCACGACCCAGGCCTGCCGGTACTACCTCGAGCAGGGTCACCAGCCGGACCAGCTGCGGGTGCAGGTCACCATGGCTGTGCGTCACCTCGAGGACGAGGTCGGCCGCCGGCTGGGTGACACGGTCGACCCGCTGCTGGTGAGCGTGCGGTCCGGGGCAAAGTACTCCATGCCGGGAATGATGGAGACGGTGCTGAACGTCGGGCTCAACGACCACTCCGTGGTGGGCCTGGTCGAGGCGTCGAAGGACGAGCGCTTTGCCTGGGACTCCTACCGCCGCCTGATCCAGATGTTCGGCAAGACCGTGCTGGGCGTCGAGGGCGAGGCCTTCTCGTCCGCCCTGGACGCGGCCAAGGAGCGCAAGGGCGTGCAGACGGACGTCGAGCTCGACGCCGAGGACCTTAAGCAGCTCGTCGACCAGTTCAAGAAGATCGTCCACGACCACACGGGTCGTGAGTTCCCGCAGGACCCACGCCACCAGCTCGACCTCGCCACCCGCGCAGTCTTCGACTCGTGGAACACCGACCGGGCCAGGCTGTACCGGCGGCGCGAGCGCATCCCGCACGACCTGGGCACCGCGGTGAACATCTGCACGATGGTGTTCGGCAACCTCGGTGAAACCTCCGGCACCGGAGTCTGTTTCACGCGAGACCCCTCCACCGGGATGCCCGGCGTCTACGGCGACTACCTGGTCAACGCCCAGGGCGAGGACGTCGTCTCGGGCATCCGAAACACCCTGTCGCTGGACGACTTCGCCGAGGTCGACCCCGACTCCTACGCCCAGCTGCGCAAGATCATGCGCCGCTTGGAGACGCACTACCGCGACCTGTGCGACATCGAGTTCACCGTCGAGCGCGGCAAGCTCTGGATGCTGCAGACGCGCGTCGGAAAGCGTACGGCCGCAGCGGCTTTCAGGATCGCCACCCAGCTGGTCGATGAGCAGCTCATCACGATGGACGAGGCGCTCGAGCGAGTCTCGGGGTCGCAGCTGGCGCAGCTGATGTTCCCCCAGTTCGACGCCGGCGCCGAGCGCAAGGTGCTGACCAAGGGAATGGCGGCATCGCCGGGCGCCGCGGTCGGCAAGGTGGTGTTCGACTCCGCGACCGCGGTGGCGTGGACGGCTCGCGGCGAGCGAGTGGTGCTGGTGCGCAAGGAGACCAACCCCGAGGACCTCGAAGGCATGATCGCGGCGACCGGGATCCTCACCAGCCGCGGCGGCAAGACCTCGCACGCGGCAGTGGTGGCACGTGGCATGGGCAAGACGGCCGTGTGCGGCGCCGAGAGCCTTCAGGTGGACGCGGCCAAGAAGGTGGCCCGCGCCGGCGGGGTGGACGTCGCCGAAGGAGACGTGCTGTCCATCGACGGCTCGACCGGTGAGGTCTTCGTCGGCGAGCTGCCTGTCGTTCCCTCACCGGTGGTGCTGTACCTCGAGGAGGGGATCGAGAGCGCCCTGAAGGTGGTGGACGAGGGCACGGCAGACCTCGTCCGCGCCGTCGACCGGCTGCTCACCCACGCCGATGGCGTCCGCCGGATGCGGGTGCGGGCGAACGCGGACACTGCCGCTGACGCCGACCGCGCCCGCAGGATGGGGGCGGAGGGCATCGGGCTGTGCCGCACCGAGCACATGTTCCTCGGCGACCGACGCGAGCTCGTCGAACGGGTGATCCTCGCCGACAGCAGCCAGGAGCGCGAGGCTGCACTCGCCGCCCTGGTGCCGCCCCAGACCGAGGACTTCGTCAAGCTCCTCACGTCCATGGACGGGCTGCCGACCACGATCCGCCTGCTGGACCCACCGCTGCACGAGTTCCTGCCCGACAGAAGCGATCTGATGGTGAAGGTGGCGCTGGCGAAGGAGCGCGGGGAGCCGGACGGGGAGGACGTCCGGCTGCTGGCGGCCGTCGAGCGACTGCACGAGTCGAACCCGATGCTGGGACTTCGCGGCGTGCGGCTTGGCCTGACCGTGCCGGGCCTGTTCGCCCTGCAGGTGCGCGCGATCGCCCAGGCTGCCGCGCAGTGCGTCAAGGCCGGGGGCAACCCGGTGCCGGAGATCATGGTGCCGCTGGTCGGGTCGGTGATGGAGCTGCACCTGGTGCGCGACGAGGCCGACGACATCCTGGCCGAGGTCAGTGCCGCCGAGGGCGTCGAGCTGAACATCCCGATCGGCACGATGATCGAGCTGCCCCGCGCGGCGCTGACCTCCTTCCGCGTCGCCGAGGTCGCCGAGTTCTTCTCCTTCGGCACCAACGACCTGACCCAGACGACCTGGGGCTTCTCCCGCGACGACGTCGAGGCAGCGTTCTTCGCCGCCTACCTCGACAAGGGCGTCTTCACGGTGTCGCCGTTCGAGAGCCTCGACGTCGACGGCGTCGGCCGCTTGGTCGATATCGCGACCCGCGAAGGGCGCAACACCCGTCCCGACCTCAAGGTCGGGATCTGCGGCGAGCACGGCGGCGACCCGGAGTCGATTCACTTCTTCCACCGGACGGGGCTCGACTACGTCTCCTGCTCACCCTTCCGGGTGCCCATCGCCCGCCTCGAGGCCGGCCGAGCCGTCAGCGGCACACCCGACCCCCGATCCGCCGACGACGACGAGATCCAGCGGGGCTGAGACTCACGGCTCGGCGTCGCGCCACAGTCCGAGCTCGAACGGCTCAGCGAGCCGCCCGGCACCTGCCAGGCGCATCCCCCAGTACTGGGCGCGATACAGCAGGAAGTCGGGGTCCAGGTACCGCCGGGACATGTCGCCCCGGTACACGGCGGCCGCGTCGAGCTTTGCCCCCATGTGCTGGGTGATGTCGATGAAGACGTTGGGACGGAACGTGTTGCTCGGAAAGGTGGGCTCCGCGAAGAGCATGCAGTGGACGGTCGAGCCCCGCCGCTCGACCGCCTTGACGACCGCCTCGTGCACGACCCGGTGAGCTTGGTGCTGTGACTCCGCGACGCAGTGCGTGATGACGACGTTCGGCTGCGTTCGGTCGATGGCGGAGTCGACCTCCGAGACCACGAGCTCGGTCATCGGCACGTCCCCTCTGCCGGCGGCGAGCCCCGGACCCGCGGGCCCGAAGTCGGCGAGCGCGACCTTGGAGACCCCGAGCATCTCGCTGCACCTCTGCAGGTGCCGTCCGCGGCCTTGGCCCCCGGGAGACATCACCAGCAGGTTGGTGTGGTGCCCGAGACTGGCCCACCGCGTGAGCGTCCCGCCGATCGCGATCGTCTCGTCGTCGGGATGTGCCATCACCGCCAGCACGATCATGTCGCCTCCCCGGTCATCGTGTCAGGGCAGCACACGGCCGGGGGCAGGTTCGCAGGATCACGCGTCACTCACCCGACACTCCAGACCTTCTGGACGCCGTGGCCGCCATCGCAGGGGGCGCGAGTCAGATCGTGATCGCGACCTTGCCGCGCACCCGTCCGGCCTCGAGGTGCCGCATGGCCTCCGGTGCCTGGTCCAGGGAGTAGGTGCGGTCGATGCTGGGCACGACCGTGCCGTCGTCGATCAGCGCCGCGAGGCGTTCGAGGTCGCTGGCCTTCTCCTTGCTGACAAGCGGGACGAGCCGCTGGCGCCCGAACGCCGACAGCACCGCCGCGCGCAGCATCCGGTCCATGCCTCCGGTCCAGCTGCCACCCTCCTCGCCGCCGACCAGGACGGCGGTGCCGCGCGGTGTCAGCGCCCGGCGCAGTCGCGACAGCTTCGGGTTGCCGGCGATGTCGAGGATCAGGTCGTACTGGTGCCCGGCGACGGCGAAGTCGTCGCGGGTGTAGTCGATCACGTGGTCTGCGCCGAGCGAGCGCACGAGATCGAGCTTGGCCGTGCTGCACACGGCGGTCACCTCGCCCCCGGAGGCCTTGGCCAGCTGCACGGCATAGGTGCCGACCCCGCCAGAGGCGCCGATCACCAGCACCTTGTGTCCCGGCTGGACGCGGCCGGCGTCCACCGCCTGCAGTGCAGTCAATGCCGACACGGGCACCACGGCGGCCTGCTCGAAGCTGCTGCTCACAGGCTTGCGGGCCAGCTTGCCCTCCCGCGCAACGGCGTACTCGGAGAAGGAGCCCAGACCGATGCCGAACACCTCGTCACCGGGTGAGAAGCGCGTCACTGCCGACCCGACGGCAACGACCGTGCCCGCGAGGTCGATCCCGAGCACCGGGTTCCTCGGCCTGCGGATCCCGAACACCAGGCGGAGCAGGTACGGCCGACCGGTCATCAGGTGCCACACCCCTCGGTCGAGACCGGCCGCTGCCACGCGCACCAGCACCTCGTCGTCCGCTGCGACCGCGGGCCGCACCACCTCCGCCGAGCGCAACACCTCCGAGGACCCGTAGGTGTCCCGCACCAGCGCTCGCATCAGACCGACCTCGCCGCCCACGTCCGTCACGTCCTTCGTGTACTTCGTGTCCCTGACCATCGCGGAGTCACGCAACCTGGTCATGGTGCACCGGAAGGGTGATCCGGCGACCCCGGATCACGAGCCACAAGGCCAGGGCCAGCTCACCGATGAAGGTGACCACGGAGATCTCGATCGAGGAACCCAGCACCGCGGCGAAGCTGTCGAACACGTAGCCGAAGCCGCCGAGAACCAGAAGGCCGCCCAGCACTCGCGGAACGTAGCCCGACGTGACGGCGAGGTAGCCGATGAGCAGCAGGTGGACGCCGAACAGGACCAGGCCGGCATCCCAGATGTTCTTGAACGTGGCGATCTCGAGCAGAGCCTGAGTCTGCGACTGGCCCGGGTCGAACGCCGGTGACCGGTCGTTCTCGAGCAGGGGAAGGACCCCTGTCAGCTGACTGATGGCCACCATGAACATGGCCGAGTAGGCGAGCCTGAACCAGGCCGCCAGCATCGAGATGGCTTTGTTGACTGGGGAAAAGACCCGGAACAGAGCCCAGGAGACCACGACGTCGAGAACGACCACGAGGAACAGGCTGGCGATCCCGAGGCGGAAGGCGCTTTCGGATCCCAGGATGTCGGTCGCCGTTCGGGCTGCGTCGTCCGGTGTCACCAGCACCTCCAGCACGGCGAACTGGGTGACGCCGGCCAGGACCGCCATCACCAGCAAGGACACTCCGGCGACCAGGCTCGCCGACCGGGTCGCCTTCGTGCCCGAACCCTCGCGGGTGTCGGGCGTTCTCACGCGTGGGTAGCGCTGCACGGACGGCTCGATCGTGTGGTTCGTCATCTCGGGTCCCCTTCAGGGAATGGGGCGTACGATGTACGCGTACGGTGTACGTTACACGTACGGTGTACGTTCGTCAATCGGGCCGACGGGCCGCCGCCGAAGGCGATGGAAGGACAGTGGATGGCCGAGCGATCCGACGCCGGCGCAGGGCCGCGAACTCCCTGGACCAGGGAGCGCGTGCTGCGTGCAGCACTCGAACTCGCTGACAAGGGCGGCATCGAGTCACTCAGCATGCGCAAGCTGAGCCAGGAGCTCGGCGGCGGGGCGATGTCCCTGTACAACCACGTCGCCAACAAGGAGGACCTGCTCGACGGCATGATCGACATCGTCTTCAGCGAGATCGAGCTGCCCTCGTCCGAGGACAGCTGGAAAACGGCCATGCGCAAGCGGGCGATCTCGACGCGAGCCGTTCTCTCGAGGCACCGCTGGGCCATCGGCCTGATGGACTCGCGGACGTCTCCTGCTCCGATGACGCTGCGGCACCACGACGCGGTGATCGGGTGCCTGCGACGTGGCGGCTTCTCTCTCGAGCTGACCGCACACGCGTACTCGGCCCTCGACAGCTACATCTACGGGTTCGCGTTGCAGGAGCGCGCTCTACCGTTCGACACACCTGAAGAGACGGCGGAGATGGCGAGGGTGATGCTGCCGCTCTTCCCCTCCGACACGTACCCCCACCTTGCCGAGTTCACCTTGGAGCACGTCATGCGGCCCGGCTACGACTTCGGCGACGAGTACGAGTTCGGGCTGGACCTGCTACTCGACGGCCTGGAGAGGGCCCACGAGCTCGATCAGGACTTGGGCGCGTAGCGCAGGTACAGCACCCCCGAGTCGAGGGCGGTGCTGGACAGCAGCTCCAGCGGAAAGGTGGTCGGGTCCTCGAAGAGCCTCTGGCCCTTGCCGACCGCGATCGGGTGCACCAGCAGGGCCAGCTCGTCGAGCAGCCCGTTCGCGAGCAGCCAGCGCGTGGTCGTGGCACTGCCGGACATCGCGATGTCGCCGTCGTTCTCCTCCTTGGCCCGCCGAACCCCGGCGGCCACGTCGCCGGAGATGAGGGTCGTGTTCTGCCACGTCGCGTCCTGGAGCGTCGTGGACAGGACGTACTTCTTGATGCCGTTGATGTGGTCCGCGAACGGCACCTCCGGTCCCTGGGTCGGCCAGTAGGAGGACCACTCGTCGTAGAGCTTTCGCCCCATCATCATCGCGCTGCTCTTTCCCATGCCCTCACCGACGATGGCACCCATCGCGTCGTCGAAGTAGGGAAAGTGCCACTGGTCGGGCGCCTCGACGACGCCGTCGAGGGAGATGAAGAAGTTCGAGACGATCTTGCCCATGGCGTTTCTCCTCGCGGTTGGATGGGTGAGTCAGCAACCTAGACCGCAGGTCTCGAGAAAAGTCATCGCGCCCGAGTGTCCCTGCTGTCAGCGACGTGTTGCCGGGAAGTCTCGGTGGATGGCCTCGATGGTCTTCAGGACGGCGACCGCGTCGCGCGGGTCGACGGGAAGCGGACCACCGCGCAGCAAGGCGTCGGCCAGCTGCCGGTAGAACGGGGCGTAGCTGACGCTGCGGGTCGGCACCTTCTCCAGCGAGCCGTCGACGCCGAGCTGCCCCCATGACGACTCGGGCTCTTCGGCGAGCCCCGGGTCCTGGGGGCGTGCGCCGGACTTCAGCGCCGCCTCCTGTGGGTCGAGTCCCCACTTCGTGTACCCGCCCCGCGACCCGAGCACGTGGAACCGGGGCCCGACCTGGGCGGCGACACCATTCATCGACAGGTGCGAGATCACCCCTGAGTCGTGGAGCAACGAGACGAACGCGTCGTCGTCCGCGCCCCCGTCCGGGCGCTGGATGAGCAACTCGGCGTGGAGGGTCTTCGCCGGGCCGAACAGCTGAACCGCCTGGTCGATGAGATGCGTCCCGAGGTCGAACAGGATCCCGCCGCCCTGCGCCACGGTGAACCCTGCCTTCCACGCCTTGGTCTCAGTCGGCTTCCACCACTCGAACCGGGACTCGAACCGGCGCACCTCACCGAGCAGGCCCTCGTCCAACAGCGCACGCAGAGTGAGGAAGTCGCCGTCCCATCGACGATTCTGGAAGACCGTCAGGGCCGTGCCGCGCCGATCCGCACGCTCGATGAGCGACTCCGCCTCCGCCGCCGAGGCGGCCAGTGGCTTGTCGACGAGAACAGCGAGACCGGCGTCGACCGCCTGACGCGCAAGGGGGGCGTGGGTGTCGGGCGGGGAGCCGATGACGACGAGGTCCAGGGAGTCGGTGCGGCCGAACAGGTCGTCCGTCGTCCCGACGACGCTGGCGCCGGGGTACTCCCTGGTCGCCTCGGCCGCCCGTTCGGCGTTTCCCGTCACGATCACGTCGAGGGAGAAGTCGTCGTTCGCGTGCAGGAAGGGGGCATGGAACACCTTGCCGGCAGTGCCGAACCCGACGAGTGCGGTGCGGATCATCTCGGGCCTCGCTCAGGCGTCGACGTAGGCCGCGAGGTGCTCGCCGGTGAGGGTGGAGCGAGCGGCGACGAGATCGGCGGGGGTGCCTTCGAAGATGACCTCGCCGCCGTCGTGGCCGGCCCCGGGGCCGAGGTCGACGATCCAGTCGGCGTTCGCCATCACGGCCTGGTGGTGCGCGATGACGATGACCGACTTGCCGGAGTCAGCGAGCCGGTCGAGCAGGCCGAGCAGCTGCTCGACGTCGGCGAGGTGGAGGCCGGTGGTCGGCTCGTCGAGAACGTAGATGTCGCCCTTGTCGGCCATCCGGGTGGCCAGCTTGAGCCGCTGCCGCTCGCCGCCGGACAGCGTGGTGAGCGGCTGGCCGAGGCTGAGGTAGCCGAGCCCGACGTCGGCGAGCCGGTCGAGGATCTTGTGCGCAGCCGGCGTGTGAGTCTGGCCCTCTCCGAAGAACTCCTCGGCCTCGGTCACCGACATCGCGAGGACTTCGGCGATGTTCCGGTCGCCCAGCTTGTAGTCCAGCACCGACGCCAGGAACCGCTTGCCCTCGCACTCCTCACAGGTGGACTCGACGGTGGCCATCACGCCGAGCTCGGTGAAGATGACACCGGCACCCTTGCACGCGGGGCAGGCGCCCTCGGAGTTCGCGCTGAAGAGAGCCGGTTTCACGCCGTTGGCCTTCGCGAACTCCTTGCGAATCGGCTCGAGCAAGCCGGTGTAGGTCGCGGGGTTGCTCCGTCGCGAGCCGCGAATCGCACTCTGGTCGACCACTACCACGCCATCGCGTGTGGAGACCGAGCCGTGGATCAGCGAGCTCTTGCCGGAGCCGGCGACGCCGGTGACCACGCAGAGCACCCCGAGTGGGATGTCGACGTCCACCTTCTTGAGGTTGTGGGTCGAGGCACCGCGGATCTTCAGCTCGCCCGACGACGGACGCACCGACTCCTTGAGGCTCGCCCGGTAGCCGAGGTGGCGCCCGGTGCTGGTGTCACTGTCCCGCAGCCCCTCGACGGTGCCCTCGAAGCAGACCGTGCCGCCCTCAGTGCCGGCGCCTGGGCCGAGGTCGACGACGTGGTCGGCGATCGCGATCGTCTCGGGCTTGTGCTCGACGACGAGCACGGTGTTGCCCTTGTCGCGCAGTTGCAGCAGCAGGGCGTTCATCCGCTCGATGTCATGCGGGTGCAGGCCGATCGTCGGCTCGTCGAAGACGTAGGTGACGTCGGTGAGCGACGAGCCGAGATGGCGGATCATCTTGGTGCGCTGCGACTCACCGCCGGAGAGCGTGCCGGACGGTCGGTCGAGCGAGAGGTAGCCAAGCCCAATCTCGGTGAACGAGTCGAGGACGTGTCGCAGCCCGTTCACCAGCGGAGCCACCGACGCGTCGTCAAGGGCACGCGCCCACTCGGCCAGGTCACTGATCTGCATCGAGCAGACCTCGGCGATGTTCTTGCCCTTGATCCTGGAGGACAGGACCTCCTTGGTGAGCCGGGTGCCCTTGCACTCGGGGCAAGGCTGGAAGGTGACGGCACGTTCCACGAAGGCGCGGATGTGTGGCTGCATCGCGTCGACGTCCTTGGACAGCATCGACTTCTGGATCTTCGGGATCACGCCCTCGTAGGTGAGGTTGATCCCCTCGACCTTGATCTTCGTCGGCTTCCCGTAGAGCAGCTTGTCGAGATCCTTCTTGGTGAACTTGCCGATCGGCTTATCCATGTCGAAGCCGGCGCCGGCGAAGATGCGGCCGTACCACCCGTCCATGCTGTATCCGGGGATGGTGAGCGCACCTTCGCTGAGGGACTTGGTCTCGTCGAACAGGGCAGCGAGGTCGAAGTCGCTGACAGCGCCCATGCCTTCGCAGCGGGGACACATGCCGCCCATGTACACGACCTCGCGCACGATGTCGCGCTCGACCCGACCGCTGGCCTTCTCGGTGCTCATGACACCGCTCGCCGTCCGCGTCGGGATGTTGAACGAGTAGGCGGTCGGCGGTCCGATATGCGGCTTTCCGATGCGACTGAACAGGATTCGCAGCATCGCGTTCGCGTCGGTGGCGGTGCCGACCGTGGAGCGGGGGTTGGAGCCCATCCGCTCCTGGTCGACGATGATCGCGGTCGTCAGCCCCTCGAGCGCGTCCACCTCGGGACGCGCCAGCGTCGGCATGAAGCCCTGCAGGAAGGCGCTGTAGGTCTCGTTGATCAGCCGCTGCGAGTCCGCGGCGATCGTGTCGAAGACCAGCGAGCTCTTGCCGGAGCCGGACACGCCGGTGAACGCCGTCAGCCGCCGCTTGGGAAGGTCGACGCTGACGTCCTTGAGGTTGTTCTCGCGGGCGCCGTGCACGCGGATCAGGTCGTGGGTGTCGGCAGCGTGCAGCGCGGACGACTTCGTGGCTTTGTTTGCCGTCTTGCTTGCCGTCCTGCTCGCGGTCTTGCTCGGGGTCTTGCTCATCGTGTCGCCAGCTCTCGGATGAGGCCGCCGGCGGGGACCGCGACGACATCGCCTGGCTCGATCTCACCGGCTTCGAGCTCTACGTCTGGGTCTTCGCTTCGGACCGTCGAGTCGTGGAGGGTCGCGTGAAAGGGGAGGCACATGAGGGTCACGTTACGTGCGGTGTGGGGACCGGCGCTTCTCTGATCCTGATCGGTTTGCCGGCTGGTGGCTGGCCCGACCATGCGCAACGATGCCCGGATGAGGATCGCGGTAGCGGGTGCCCACGGACAGATCGCGTTGCTGCTGAGCCGCCTTCTGGCCGACGCCGGGCACACGGTCGTCGGACTGGTGCGCAACCCGGACCACCTCGACGACGTCGAGCGCTCCGGGGCCACCGGGGTCGTCTGCGACCTCGAGCACGCCACGACCGACGACGTCGTGGCGGCGATCGACGGCTGCGAGGCCGTGGTGTTCGCCGCCGGCGCCGGACCGGGCAGCGACCGAGGCCGCAAGGACACCGTCGACCGCGCCGCGGCCGTGTTGCTCGCGGACTCGGCCGCCCTCGCGAACGCCCGCCGGTACGTCCTGGTGTCGTCCATGGGCGTGGAGCGTGTGCGCGGATCGGAGCCCGCGTCCGACGAGGACGCCTTCACCACGTACCTGCGCGCCAAGCTCGCCGCCGAGGACGCGATCCGCTCCAGCGACCTCGACTGGACCGTGCTGCGTCCAGGGCACCTGACCGACGACCCAGGCTCAGGTGCGGTACGGCTGGAGCCCACGGTCGGGAACGGCTCGGTGCCGCGCGCTGACGTCGCCGCCGTGATCGGCGCCCTCGTCGTCGAGCCACGAACGGGCGGCCAGGTGCTCGAGCTGGTCAGCGGCACAGAGACGATCGACGCCGCCGTCGCCGCGTGCACGAGCAGCTAGCGAGGGCCACAACAAGGGAGGACACGTGACCGAGCAGTCAAGTGGGGTGGCCTCCACCGGATACGCACCGGTGAACGGCCTGCAGATGTACTACGAGATCCATGGCTCTGGCGGCACGCCGCTGTTGCTGCTGCACGGCGGGCTGTTCAACATCGACCTTCAGTTCGGGCAGGTCCTGCCCGGCCTGGCAGCGACCCGGCAGGTCATCGCCGCGGACTTCCAGGCACACGGACGGACGGGCGACATCGACCGCTCCCTCAACACTGCCGACCTGGCGTCCGACGTCGTGGGGATGCTCGAGCACCTGGGCATCGCGAAGGTCGACGTGTTCGGGTTCAGCGTGGGCGGCGCCGTGGCGCTGTTCCTGGCGATCAAGCACCCGGAGCTGATCCGCAAGGCGGTTATCTCGTCCGTGTCGTTCCACCCCGACGGTGACCGGCACGAGAACACGGAGGCGGTCGGCGAGATGAAGGTCGAGATGATCGCCGGCACCCCGATGGAGCAGGAGTACCTGGCCAAGTCGCCGAACCCGGACAAGCTGCAGGACCTGCTCGACAAGCTGGGGACGTACGACAAGGGCGTCTCGGGCTGGTCCGACGCCGAGGTCGAGGGGATCGCCGCTCCGACGCTGATCACCGTAGGCGACTGCGACGCAGTCAAGCTGGAGCACGCCGTACGGTTCCTGCAGCTACGTGGTGGTGACGTCAACGGCGACTTCGTCGGCGTCCCTTCGTCGCAGCTGGCGGTCTTCCCCGGCAGCACGCACTTCTTCGGGATGGCCCGCACCGCACTGGTTCTGGACGTCGTGACCACCTTCCTGGACACCTGACTCTGGCTCGTGACCGACGCGGTTGCGCTTTCGTGCCGTCAGGTCAGATCGATGGACAGCTTGACCGCGCCGTGCCCCTGCTCGCGTGCGACGTCCATGGCCTCCGGCAGCTGCTCCAGCGGGTAGACGGGACGCAGGCAGTAGTCGACGTCGATGACGCCGTCTCGAATGTGTTCGACGGCGTCACGAAAGGCGCGCAGGCCTGGTTCCTCCTGTGTCGCAGACGAAACCATGATGTTCACGGCCTTGTCGTAGGCGGTGAGGAACGGGAACTCAGCCATGCCCGTGCGCTCGGGGTAGCCGAAGTACCCGACCGTCCCTTGAACGCGGACCGCTTCGAGCGCGTCTGCGCGCAGCACGTCATGGCCGACGGCTTCGATCACCAGATCGGCTCCGACGCCTGCGGTTCGGTCATGCACCGCCTCGACGAGTGACTCGGCGGGCGCTTGGACGGTCACGTCCGCCCCCAGTGACCTGGCGACGGCCAGACGGTCGGCGTCGAGGTCGGAGACGATGACGTCCTCGAAGCCGAGTGACTTCACTTGCTGCAGAAGGAACAAACCCGCAGAGCCAGCTCCGATGATCGCCGCGGTACCGGGGTGTTGAGCGCCCACCGGCCAGAACCGACGCATCGCGAACAGGGTCGTCCCGTACTGCTGTGCCATCAGCAGCCGGCCGATGTCCTCCCCCGGCGGCAGGCGCACCGCGTAGGCCTCGTTGATCAGCTGGTACTCCGAGAAGCAACCACCGACCACCGGGACCGTCAGCACGGAGTCCCCTTCCGCGAACGCGTCCGAGCGGCTCTCCACCACCACACCGACGCCCTCGTGGCCCGGGTAGCCGGGCTTGTTCACGCCCTCTGGCCTGAGGAAGCCGTGGAAGACGGCGTGCAGGTCGGAGCCGCAGATCGAAGCCCGCTGCATCCGGACGACGAGGTCGCCGCCGCGGCTGGGGGTGGGGATGTCGAAGTCCCCCACCAGGATTCGGTTGGGCTCAGGGACGAACGCGGCCCGCATCAAGTTCATACCTGTACATCTTCCTGGTCGGAGGTTGACCGCTCGCGCCGGCGACGTAGCTGCAGCTGGACGAGGGGGAACAGCAGCACGAAGACGAGGAGGACGGCGAGGATCCCAGAGATCGGCCTGGTCACGAAACCGGTGACGTCGCCACCGAACACGATCAGTGAACGACGCAGGGAGCTCTCGAGAAGGGCGCCGAGCACGAAGGCCAGCACGAGAGGACCGGGCTCGAAACCGAACTTCTTCATCAGGTAGCCCAGTGCGCCGAAGACGCAGACCAGCATGATGTCGAACGTGCTGTTGCTGACCGTGTAGACACCGATGAGGGTGATGAGCACCGTGATCGGGGCGAGGATCGAGCCACGGACCTGCAGGATCTTCACGAAGAGTCCCACCAGCGGAATGCTCATGATCAGCAGGAAGATGTTGCCGATGTACATCGAGTTCACGACGCCCCAGAAGAGGTCTGGGTGCTCCTCGACGAGCTGAGGTCCGGGCGTGACGCCCTGAATGAGGAGTGCGCCGAAGATCACTGCGATCGTGGCGTTCGCGGGGATACCCAGGGTCAGGAGCGGAATGAAGGACGACGTGGCGGCGGCGTTGTTCGCTGACTCGGGCGCTGCCACTCCCTCGATCGCGCCCTTTCCGAACCGCTCGGGATTCTTCGCCCGCCGCTTCTCGAGGGCGTAGGCCGCCAGCGACGAAAGGGTCGCCCCACCTCCGGGGAGAATGCCGAGGAAGAAGCCCAGCACGGAGCCGCGCCCGATCGCGCCGGCCGACTGCCGCAGCTCTGCGCGAGACGGCCAGACATTGGCGACCTTCGGGGGCGCATGCACCGCGGTGTCGCGCTCCCCGAGGTTGTAGAGGATCTCGCCGAGCCCGAAGATGCCCATCGCGATCGGCACGAAGTCGAGACCGTCGGACAGGGCGAGCGTGTCGAACGTGAACCGCTCGGTGCCGGTGAAGCCGTCGCGTCCGAGCGTCGCGAGCAGCAGGCCGAGGAAGGCGGCGACAACCGCCTTGAGCCGGCCACCGTTGCCCACGCTGGCCACCAGGAGGATGCCCAGCAGGGCGAGCACCGTGTACTCGGGCGGACCGAAGTCAATGGCGAAACCCGCGATGACGGGCGCGAAGACGGTCAAGGCGATGATCGAGACGGTTCCACCGATGAACGACCCGATCGCGGCAATGCCGAGGGCTGTACCGGCCTTGCCCTGCCGGGTGAGTGCGTAGCCGTCGAAAACCGTGACCACAGAGGACGCCTCGCCGGGTAGCCGCAGCAGCACCGAGGTGATCGTTCCGCCGTACTGCGCCCCGTAGAAGATCCCCGCGAGCATGATGATCGCGGTCACGGGCTCGACGCTGAAGGTGAGCGGCAACAGGATCGCGATGGTCGCTGCCGGGCCGAGGCCGGGCAGGACCCCAACGAGCATCCCGATGATGACGCCGATCAGGCAGTAGAGAAGGTTCTCGGGTTGCAGGACGACGCCGAAGCCGTCGAGCACTGGAGCGAGGTCCATGGTGGCTCCCTGCTGGCCCTAGAGGAGGTGGGGGATCGAGACGCTGAGCGCCACGACGAAGATCAGGTAGAAGGCCACCACCATCAGGAGGCTGCCGATCACCGAGACGCGCCAGCTCTCGCGACCCAGGAACTTCAGCCACACGAAGGCGAGCAGGGCAGCAGGAATCTCGAACCCGATCGTGCCGATCAGCGCGGCGAACACCGCCATCGTCCCCAGCCCGGCGAGCACCACCCAGCTGGATCCGGTGAACCTCTCGGTGTCATGGGTGCGGCGCCACACAGCGGCGAGTGCGATGCCCAGCACGACCAGGACGAGGCTGATGAGGAACGGCCAGGTTCCGGTGGACGGCTCCCGCACCGTGCCGAGGCCGAGTGACACCGAACCCACCACGCCGAGGACGCCGACGGCGATGACCACCAGCGCCGCAGCCAGGTTGGCGAGTGGGCCTGCAGGTTGGGGCTTCTCGGCCTCCCACTTGCGGGCAAGCCCTTCAGGTGTGAGGTCGCCCTCCAGGCCGGCGGTCACTACCCCTGACCCAGGTCGATGCCGTGCTCCTCGATCAGCGCCCGGTAGGAGTCGAGCGACGACGTCCACTCGTCGACGACCTCTTCACCGCTGATCTCGTGCGGCGTGAGCAGGCCGTTCTCGTTGAACGCCTGGTAGTCGGCGTCCTCGAAGGCCGCTGTGAAGGCGTCGCGCAGCCTCTCGATCGTCGCCTCTGGCGTCCCCTTGGGAGCGATGATCGCTCGGAACTGCGAGACCGGAACGTCGAACCCTTCCTCGACTGCCGTCGGGGTGTCAGGCAGGAACTTGTTGCGCTCCTTGGAGAACACGACGATCGGCGTCAGCTCGCCGGCCTCGATCTGCTCGAAGGCCTCGCCGAGCTGCACGCTCGCGACGGCGACTTGGTTGCCGAGCACGGCCACGACCGACGGGGCGCCGCCGTCGAACGGCACTGCGGATCCTTCGATCCCGGCCTGCTTGAAGAGCAGCTCCTGTGACAGCTGGCTCCCGGTGCCGACGCCGGTCGTGGCGAAGTCCAAGGGCTCGCCGGCATCGACGAGGTCCTGCACCGTCTTGTAGCCGGACGACGGGTTGGCGACGAGCACGTAGTCGTCCTGGGAGATTCCCGTCACGACCTCGTAGTCGTTGATGTCGACTGCCTCGTCGTCGGCTACAGCTAGCGGCGTGATCGCGATCAGGGAGGCGTTGACCACCATCAGGTTCTGGCCGTCCGCTTCCTTCCCCGACAGCTCCTGGGCGGCGACGGCACCGTTGGCGCCCGGACGGTTGACGACCGGCATCGGTACGTCGAGCTCCTTCGACGCAACCTCGGCCAGTGCGCGACCGATCAGGTCGGTGCTGCCGCCGGGGTCCTGGCCGATGGTCAACGTCACCGGTCCGTCGGGGAAGTTGTCGCCGGCGTCCTCGCTGCCTCCCGAGTCGAGGTTCCCCCCGCAACCCGCCAGGGAGAGCGCCAGCACGGCGACGGCGCCCGAGATCGCCCACCGGGGGCTGCGACTCGACAGGTTCATGTCATCTCCTTTGATGCACGAGAGCGGTTCCCGTGACGGCGATCCGACAGCATCTCGGAAGCCTAGGAGGCCAACTCATGCCTGTCTAAGCCCGATCTTGTATCGAGTGATACCGTCACGGCATCATGTTCACCTTCGACCAGATCCGCGGGTTCGTGGCCGTGGCGGAGGAGCTGCACTTCGGCCGGGCGGCCGAGCGGCTGAACATGACCCAGCCGCCCCTGAGCCGCCAGATCCAGAATCTGGAGCGAGCCATCGGCGTCCAGCTCTTCGACCGCAACAACCGTCACGTGGAGCTGACCGCGGCGGGCGCGGTCTTCCTGGACGAGGCACGCCGCCTGCTCGCGCTGGCGGACGGCGCCCCAGACCTCGCGCGGCGGATCTCCTCCGGCTCGGCGGGCACCGTACGCATCGGATTCACCATGGCGTCGACCTACGGGGTCCTTCCCGCACTTCTGAACGAGATCGCGGACGCGTTGCCCGACGTGGACATCGACCTGTACGAGATGGTCACGCGCGAGCAGGTCGCCGCCCTGCTGGCTGGTGAGATCGACCTGGGCCTGGCCAGACCGCCGTTCGACACCGAGGTGTTCGACTCCCGCCTCCTGCGTCGCGAGGAGATGGTGGTGGCCGTCCCCCAAGGGCACCGGCTGACCAAGCTCCGGCGTCCGGTCGAGGCCGCCGACCTGGAGAACGAGCCGCTGATCATGCACTCGCCGCTCAGGGCGCGGTACTTCTACGACCTCGTCGTCAGCCTGGTGCCGATCTCCCACCAGAACGTCGTGCACACCGTCAGCCAAGTACTGACCATGGTCTGGCTGGTCTCCGGGGGCAGGGGCATCGCCTTCGTACCGGCATCGACCACCCGCCTCGGTATCGACGGAGTGAAGTACCTCCCGTTGACTGGGCTCACCCGCGAGCCGGTCGAGCTTCATCTGTTGTGGCTCAGGCAATCTCAGAACCCGGCACTGCATCAGGTGCTTCACCGGCTCCGCGACGTTCGGCTCTGACCACGGCAGCTGGCCGCCGCTGTTGACCCCGGGCTGACTCCGGCACCGGGGTGAGCAGCGTTCCGTCGGCCAGGAACTGCTCCAGGTTGTCCAGCGCGAGCCGCGCCATGGCCGCCCGAGTCTCGTGGGTCGCACTGCCGATGTGAGGAAGGAGCAGTGTGTCGTCGCGGTCGAGCAGCTGGTTCGGCACGTGCGGTTCGTCAGCGAAGACGTCGAGCGCGGCACCGCCGAGGGCGCCACGCTCCAGTGCAGCCACCAGGGCGTTCTCGTCGACGAGGCTGCCGCGAGCGACGTTGACGAGGTACCCCCGGGGCCCGAGTGCGTCGAGCACCTCGGCAGATACCAGTCCGCGCGTCGAGTCGCCACCTGCCGCGGCAACCACCAGAACGTCGCACTCTCGCGCCATCTCGACCAGGGAGGAGTGGTACCGGTAGGGGACGTCGCGCACTCGACGGTTGTGGTACCCGATCTCGACCCCGAACCCCTCGAGGCGCCGCGCGATGGCGAGCCCGATCCGGCCCAGCCCAAGGATTCCCACTCTCTTGCCAGTGACCCGCGACGTCAGCGGGTAACGCCCACTCGTCCAGGAGCCGGCGCGCACGTAGCGATCGGCGGCAGTCAGCCGGCGCATGACGTCGATCAGCGCCCCCACGGCGAGGTCGGCGACGCAGTCGGTCAGGACGTCGGGGGTGTTGCTGACCGTGATGCCGCGCGCCGACGCTTCGTCGATGTCGGTGGTGTCGTAGCCGACCCCGAAGTTGACGATCGCCTCGAGCTGGGGCAGCGCTGACATCAACGCCTCTCCCACGCCGGTGCCGGACGAGGTGACCGCGACCGTGACGTCCGCCCCGCGCTCGGCGAGGAATGCGTCCGGGGGCTCAGGGAGGACTACGGCGGCGAAGCGCTCACTCAGTTCGGACTCGAGGGACGGCATCAGCGGGCCCACCTGCAGCACCGAGCCTTTTCGCTCGGGCGTCGACATTCTCAATCCCTGTCCATGGCCGGCCGCTTGGGGTCGAACGTCCAGCCAGGCAGGAGCTGCTGCATCGCCGCCGTGTCGTCGCGGGCTCCGAGACCCTCGGAGAGATACAGCTCGTGCGCTGCCTCGAGGCGTTCGTGGACGAGGCTGACGCCCAGTCCGGGTGTGGTGGGCACGTCGATGGCACCGTCCTTGATCTCCAACGGGTTTGCGCTGAGTCGTTGCCCGTCCTGCCAGATCCAGTGGGTGTCGATGGCCGTGATGTCACCGGGTGCGGCCGCCGCGACGTGCGTGAACATGGCGAGGGAGATGTCGAAGTGGTTGTTGGAGTGCGAACCCCATGTGAGCCCCCAGGCCTGGCACATCTGCGCCACGCGCACCGAACCCCTCATCGTCCAGAAGTGCGGGTCGGCCAGCGGGATGTCCACCGCCCCTAGCTGGACGGCGTGGGTGAGCTCGCGCCAGTCCGTGGCGACCATGTTGGTCGCGGTCCGCATGCCGGTGGCCCGCCGGAACTCCGCCAGCACCTCGCGTCCCGAGAAGACACCCTCCGCTCCGCACGGGTCCTCGGCGTAGGCGAGCACGTCCTTCAAGCCGCGGCACAGGGCGACGGCATCATCCAGCAGCCACCCCCCGTTCGGGTCGAGGGTCACTCGCGCGTCGGGGAAGCGCTGCGCGAGAGCGGTGACGGTCGCGGCTTCCTCAGGGCCTGGCAGAACGCCCCCCTTCAGCTTGAAGTCCTTGAAGCCGTAACGCTTGTGAGCTGCCTCGGCCAGAGCGACGACCGCTTCCGGGGTCAAGGCCTCGTCGTGCCGCAGTCGCGACCACTCGTCATCTGCGTCGGGCTCGGACCGATAGGCGAGGTCGGTACGGCGTCGGTCGCCGACGAAGAACAGGTACCCGAGCACCGGAACCTCGGAGCGCTGCTGGCCCTCACCGAGCAGGGCAGCCACCGGCACCTCGAGAAACTGCCCCAGCAGGTCCAGCATGGCCGCCTCGATCGCGGTGACCACGTGGACGGTGGTTCGGAGGTCGAAGGTCTGCACGCCGCGTCCGGTGGCGTCGCGGTCGGCGAAACGCATTAGGACGGCAGCGAGAACCGCCTGGTACTCCCCCACCGGCCGGTTCACGACGAGGCCAACCGACTCCTCGAGCGTGGACGTGATCGCCTGCCCGCCAGGAACCTCTCCCACACCGGTGCGTCCATCGGAGTCGGTCAGTAGCACGACGTTTCGGGTGAAGTACGGGCCATGGGCCCCGCTGAGGTTGAGCAGCATGCTGTCGTGGCCGGCGACCGGCACGACGCGCATCCCCGTGACGACCGGCGATCCCGTGGTCACGCTGGGCCCTCGCGCATCAGGGCTTCGCGCCGAACTCGGCGGTTCCTACCGTCCAGGCGCGTGCCTGGTCGGTCAGGGAGAAGCCGAGACCTGGGCGGTCGGAGACGAACATCCGTCCGTCGCGGGTTTCCAGGTGCTCGTTGAACAGCGGCTCGAGCCAGTCGAAGTGCTCGACCCAGGGCTCGATCGGGTAGGCGGCCGCGAGGTGCAGGTGGATCTCCATGGCGAAGTGAGGCGCGATCTCCAGCTGCTTGTGCTCGGCGTAGGCAGCGAGCTTCAGGAACTGCGTGATGCCACCGATGCGAGGGGCGTCGGGCTGGACCACGTCGGCCGCTCCGGCGTCGATGAGGCGTACGTGCTCGGCCACGCTGGCCAGCATCTCGCCGGTCGCGATCGGGGTGTCGAGCGCCCGCGCCAGGTTCGCGTGTCCCTCGGCGTCGTACGCGTCGAGCGGCTCCTCGATCCACACCAGGTCGAACTCCTCGAACAGGCGGCCCATCCGCATGGCTGTGGCGCGGTCCCACTGCTGGTTGGCGTCGACCATCACGGCCACGTCGTCGGGCAGATGAGCGCGCACGGCCTCCACCCGCGAGACGTCCAGGCGCCAGTCGGGCTGACCGACCTTGAGCTTGATGGCGCCGATGCCGCTGGCCAGGGATGCCGTCGCATTCTCGAGCACCTGCTCGATCGGCGTATGGAGAAAGCCACCCGACGTGTTGTAAGTGCGGACCGAGTCGCGGTGTGCGCCAAGAAGTTTCGACAGAGGCAGGCCGGCGCGCTTCGCCTTGAGGTCCCACAGGGCGACGTCGATCGCAGCAATCGCCTGCGTGGCGAGCCCACTACGACCGACCGACGCGCCGGCCCAGACGAGCTTGGTCCAGATCTTGCCGATGTCGCTCGGGTCCTCGCCGATCACGACCGGCGCGACCTCCTGGGCATGGGCGAACAGTCCCCGTCCGCCGGCGCGCTTGGAGTAGGAGAAGCCGATGCCCTCGTGACCGTCAGCCGTCGTGATCTCGGCGAACAGGAACGCCACCTCGGTCATCGGCTTCTGGCGGCCCGTCAGCACCTTCGCGTCGCTGATCGGGTTGGCCAGCGGCAGGGTGATCGAGGACAGCGCCACGTGCGCAACGCGGTCGCGGGTCGGCATCAGGGTCTCTCGGGTTGGCCGTCGACACGTCGGAAGGCGCCCAGCGGGTTGTCCGCCTGCAGCTCGGGCGGAAGCACACCCTCGGGCACGTCCTGGTACGCCACCGGCCTGAGGAAGCGTTCGATCGCGCGGCTGCCCACCGAGGTCGTCGCCGGCGCCGACGTAGCCGGGTACGGACCACCGTGGACCATCGCGTGCCCGACCTCGACCCCGGTGGGCCAGCCGTTGAACAGCACCCGTCCGGCGATCAGCTCGAGTCGGTCGAGCAGGTCGGCTGCGAGGGCCCGGTCGCTGTCGGCGGCGTGCACCGTGGCTGTGAGCTGGCCCTCGAGCCCGTCGACGATCTCGAGGAGCTGGGCGGCGTCGCGCACGCGGACGATGACCGCAGCCGGTCCGAAGACCTCGTCGTGGAGGTGCGGCTCGGCGACAAAGACGTCACCGGTCGTGAGGAAGAGCCGTGGTGTGCCGGCGTGGGCCACGTCGGGGTCCCTCGACCCCTCGGCGACGGCCATCACGCCGGTCGAGGAGGCGACCTTCGAGACGCCCTCGGCGTATGCGTGCGCGATCGCCGGGTTCAGCATCGGTGCGGTGACGGTGTCGACAACGGCCGCGGCGGCCGCCTGCACGAAGTCGTCGACGTCGGGGCCGTCGAGAGCGAACAGCAGGCCGGGCTTCGTGCAGAGCTGCCCCGCGCTCCCCGTCACCGACCCGACGAACGCCGTCCCGATGGCCGGGCCACGGTCCGCGAGCGCACCGGGCAGGACGATGACGGGGTTGACCGCCGACATCTCCGCGTAGACGGGGATCGGTACCGACCTGCGCTGGGCGGCGTCGACGAGAGCAAGACCGCCTCGGCGCGAACCGGTGAAGCCGACCGCCCTGATCCGGGGGTCGGTGACCAGGGCGCTGCCCAGCTGGTTGCTGGTGCCCTGCAGCAGCGAGAACGTGCCCTCGGGCAGCTGGTGCCGCCGCACGGCCGCTCGGACCGCCCGTCCCACGATCTCGGAGGTCCCCGGGTGGGCGGGGTGGCCCTTCACGACGACAGGTGCGCCGGCCGCGAGTGCGGACGCAGTGTCTCCGCCGGCTACCGAGAACGCCAGCGGAAAGTTGCTGGCACCGAACACTGCGACGGGGCCGATGGGGATCGACCGTTGGCGCACATCGGGTTTGGGAAGGGGCGACCGGTCGGGGTCGGGCGTGTCGATGCGGGCCTGGCTCCAGCTGCCGTCGCGAACGACGCTCGCGAAGAGCCGCAGCTGGCCGGTGGTGCGGGCGGTCTCGCCCGCCACCCGGGCTGCGGGCAGACCCGTCTCGGCCTGCACCCGCTCGGAGAGCACGTCGGCGACCTTCTCGATCTCGTCGGCGATGGCTTCCAGGAACAGTGCCCTCACCTCGGGCGTGGTCCGGCGGTACGCCCCGAAGGCCTCCCACGCGAGAGCCGCCGCACGGTCCACCTCCTCGGGCCCGGACTCGCCGTAGACGGGCTCGAGGTCGGCACCCGTCGACGGGTCGACGGCGCGGAACGTGCCACCCGAGGCGATCACGTCGGCAGCCCCGAGGAGAGAGCTTCCCGTCACGAGTGTTTCGCCGACTTCGGCCTCGGCCACGTCAGCTCACCTTCTTCACGAGGTCCGCGAGCTCGGCGAGCTCGCTGCTGTCCAGGTCGTGGAGCGGCGGACGCACTGGGCCGGCCGGCCGTCCGATCACCTTCATCCCTGCCTTGATGATGCTCACCGCGTAGCCCGGAGCCCGATTACGCAGGTCGCAGTAGGGAACCACGAAGTCTGCCAGTGCCTTCATCACGCTGGCGTCGTCGCGGCGGCGGACCGCGCCGTAGAAGTCGACGGCGAACTGTGGGAGGAAGTTGAAGATCGCGGACGAGTACGTGGAGAGGCCGAGGCTCAGGTAGGGCAGGGCGAACATCTCGGCGGTCGGCAGGCCACCGATGTAGGTCAGCCGATCGCCCAGACGGCAGTAGACGCGGGTCATCTGCTCGATGTTGCCGATGCCGTCCTTGAAGCCGATGAGGGTGGGGCAGTCCTCGGCCAGCTTTGCGACCGTCGTGTCGCTGTAGACCGCGTTGGCGCGGTTGTAGAGGACCACGCCGAGCCCGGTCGCGGAGCAGACGGCGCGGACGTGCTCGGCGAGACCGTCCTGGTCGGCCTCCGTCAGGTACGGCGGCAGCAGCAGGATGCCGTCGGCGCCCGCGCGCTCGGCGGCGTGGGCGAGCTCCACCGCCATCGCCGTCCCGTACCCCGCAGGAGCGATGACCGGAAGCCCGTCGGGGGCCGCGTCGACGGCGGCATGGACCGTCCGCTCGACCTCGGCCGGTGTCAGCGAGAAGAACTCACCGGTCCCCCCTGCTGCGAACAGCCCAGCAGCATCGAACTGCGCCAGCCAGCTGATGTGGTCGCGGTACGAGCCCTCGTCGAAGGTGCGGTCCTCGTGCAGGTGCGTGACCGGGAAGGACAGGAGGCCCGCGCCCAGTCGTGCGGCGACCTCGGGTGGCGACATGCCTGACATCGGTGCGGCTCCTCGGAATCGACGCTGACCTCCTGAAGCGTAGGAACGCCCTTCGATCCACGTCCAACACCCATCCGGCATCGATTGATACCGCTCTGGCATCGCTGGCCTCGGCATCCGACTCGCGGAGATACCAGGAGGAATCGGCACAGGCGGCGGTCTTCCACTTGTCGGGCGTGCGATCCGCTCGTAAGTTGCGACCAGAGCAACTCCCCTGCGGTGAGGAGTCGTTTCATGGCCGAGCGCGTGTCAGGCCACCAACGTCCCGAAGACGAGCGCGGGTTCGTCGAGGAGTGGCGAAACGCGGCCTATGGCTGCTTCTCCTCTGGTCACAAGTTCTGCCGTGAGGTCTGCCCGGTCACGCAGGTCACGCGCGACGAGCGCTTCACGCCGACCGCCTTCCACGCCAACGTCGTGGCGATGGAGCAGGGCGCGCTCGACGTCGAGGACGTCGCCGAGGACTACGTGAACTGCACCGGGTGCGGGGCCTGCGAGCTGCGGTGTCCCAACACGTTGTTCACCGGCGACTTCTACCGGTTCCGCACTCGCACCGTGGATCTCGTCAAGGCGATGCGAGCACTGGCGGTCGACAAGGGCGTCCACCAGCCGGGCTGGCAGCGGTGGAACATGCTCACGGACGAGCGCACGCACGAACCCGTCCTCGGGGACGTCGCTGTGAGCCAGGAGCGGGTGAGGGACTGGGCCGAGGGGCTCGACATCCCGATCGGTGGGGAGTCCATCCTGTTCGTCGACTGCGAGGCCGCCTTCTATCGCACCTCGGTGCCGCGTGCGGTGGCGCAGATCCTCCAGCTGGCCGGGTACGAGTTCGGTCTGATGGCCGAGCAGTGGTGCTGCGGAGGGCCTGCCGCCGAGATGGGGTACGTCGACCAGGCGCGCAGGTTCGCCGAGCACAACCTGGCGAACTGGCGATCGGTCGGTGCCCGCCGGGTGCTCGTCCTCGACCCGCACGACTACATCAGCTTCACCGAGGACTACCCCTCGTACTTCGGCGACGACTTCGACATCGAGATCGTGCTGGTCGTCGAGCTCCTCGCCGAGCTCATCCGCGACGGCCGCCTCAACCCGTCCATTCCGGTCGAGCGGACGATTACCTACCACGACCCTTGTCGCCTCAACAAGCGCAAGGGGATCTGGCAGGAGCCGCGCGAGATCCTGCGCTCCATCCCCGGTCTGGACTTCAAGGACGTCGACCGCGTGACGCAGTGGTCGTACTGCTCGGGCGCCGGTGGTGGCCTGCCGATCGAGAAGCCGGACCTGACGGCTCGCATCAGCGCGAGTCGGATGGAGAAGGCTGCGGCACTGGACGTCGACACCCTCGTCAGCGCGTGCCCATGGTCGGAACGTCCGCTGTCAGAGGCTGGGTCGGCGCAGAGCATCGACGTCGTCGACCTCCACGAGATCCTCGCCGAGTCGCTCGGTATCGACGTCGGGGGGAGGCGAGGGGCATGACCATCGCGCCACCGCTGGGCGACGCGATCGTCGAGGAGCTGAGCCGCGCGATCGGCTCGGAACACGTTCACACGTCGAAGACGGCGCGCCTCAACAGGGCTCGCGTGCCGGCACCGTTCCCGGTGCACCGCTGGCCCGACCATGTGCCCGACCTCGTCGTGATGCCTGGCAGCACCGACGACGTCGCTGCCGTCGTCCGCATCGCCAACGCCCATCGCATCCCGATCGTTCCGCGGGATGGTGGTACCGGGCTCACCGACGGGGCGCGGCCGGAGCGACGCGGCATCGTCGTCGACGTCAAGCGGATGAACCAGATCGAGGAGGTCGATCTCGAGAACCGCACGTGCACAGTCGGTACCGGCATCAACATGCAAAAGCTGAACGAGGTACTGGCCACGCACGGGCTGATCTACCCGGACAACCCGGCGTCCTATCCGTGCTCGCTGGTCGGCGGAAGGATCGGGACGAGCGGCTGGTCGCTGATCGGCGCCCGCTACGGGCACTCGCGCGACCTGGTGCTGAGCTTCGACCTCGTGCTGCCCAGCGGCGAGGTCATCACCGTCGGGGACGGCGGCGGACGCAAGGTCACCAAGAGCTCCAGCGGCTACCAGCTCAAGCACCTGTTCATGGGGCACCAGGGGACCCTGGGGATCGCCACCAGGGCGACCTTGAAGCTCTATCCGAAGCCGGAGGCCGAGTTCTCGCCGTTCTTCGCCTTCAGCGACTTCGACGACGCGTACCGGACGCTTGGTGCGCTGTCGAAGGCCGGTGTGGCCACGTTCGCCGGCGCCGTCCTGTTCGACGAGTGGAAGGTGCGCTACCTGCGCCGCGACGACGAGGCCTACATCCCTCAGCCCGGCGACGTCCGCTCTCTGGTGTGTGCCGTCGCCTACGGCAACGAGGACGAGGTGCGTGCAGGGGCGAAGCGGCTCATGCGCGTCGCCCGTGACAACGGCGCCCGCTACCTGGGCGACGAGATCTCCGAGGGCGACTGGGCCGCACGCCACGACCGCTACGCCACCCCCCTGCACGGACGCACGCGCTCGGGGCAGGTGGTGCCGATGAGCTGGCACTGCGAAGACGCCGCGATCCCGTACACCCTTCTGCCGCAAGTGAAAGCGGCCTGGCACGCCACCGTTGCACGCCTGCGCGAGCGGTTCGACACCTTCGACGACTGGGGGATGTTCTTCTACACCAGCAGCGACAACGGAACCGACTTCCTCACCGAGATCGATGTCGGCATCTGGGAGCAGCAGCTCGACGAGGACATGTGGCGCGCGTGGGTCGACGCCAAGCGCGAGATCGCCGCGGCTGCGCTCGACGCGGAGGGCTCGATCTCGGCGTGCCACGGGTCGTGTCGAGAGGGTGAGGTCGATCTGGTGCCACAGGAACTGGGCGGCGGCTACGACGTGATGCTCAAGGTCAAGCGGGCTCTCGACCCGAACAACATCATGAACCCCGGCAAGTACGGGCTGGACCGGGCTTACAACGAGACGGCGCTGTAGCCATGGGGACCTATCGCTACGCCGAGCAGAACGAGCCGCCCGAGGCCGAGCAGGTCACCGACGTCGCCATCACCCGCTTCGATCACGTCTACGAGGTCGACCCGAAGCTGATGGCGCAGCACGTCAACCAGCAGTCGTTCCCCAACTGGGACACGCTGCGCATCGTCCACAGCAGGCACGCCCACCTGCAGTGGATGCACGACCACTGGGCCTCGACGGTGGTCTCCGGTGAGGAGGTCCTCACCCAGCTCGATGCCGACGACACCGCCCCCAGGAGGGACCGGCCATGAAGTTCAGCTACGTGATGCTCCCCGACTACCCGCTCGAGGAGTCCCTCCGGGCCATCCAGCTCGCGGACGAACTCGGCTTCTACGGCTGCTACGCCGCAGACGAGACCTGGCACAAGGACCTGTGGCTGCTGTTCGCCGCCGCCGCCGACAAGACGAAGAACATTCGCTTCGGCCCGAGCGTCTCCGCCGTGACTCTGCGCGAGCCGGCGCTCATCGCCCAGGCCGCGGCCACGCTCGACGAGCTGACGAACGGGCGCGCCGAGGTGGTGCTCGGGTCGGGCAACTTCGGGTTGCTGCAGCAGCACGGCATCGACTGGGCCCAGACGAAGCCGGTGTCGCGCGTGCAGGAGGCGCTCCACGTCGTCCGCACGTTCCTCGACGACGGCGCGATCACCCACGAGGGCGAGTTCTGGTCGTACAAGGGGCTTTTCACCTTCGCCCGGCCGGTGCAGGAACGACTGCCCGTGATGATGGGTGCCATGCGAGGGCCACGGTCCTTCGAGGTCGCCGGCGAGCACTCCGACGGCTGCCACCACGCCCTGAGCTACACCCGCGCCGCGTACGAGTACGCCGTCGAGCACATCAAGATCGGGGCGGAGCGAGCGAAGCGCGACTGGGAGACGCTCGACATCGGCGCCTGGGTCGTCTTTGCCGTCGGACGCGACTCGGCCGCTGCCAAGGCCGCGGCGAAGTCGATGGTCGGCATCTACGCGTCGTCCATGCCCAAGGAGCAGCTCGAGCGCAACGGGGTGGATCCCGCAGCCCTCCAGCCGGTCATCGACGCGATCGGCAGTGGTGACCTGGCGAAGGGGATCGAGCTCACCGACCCGGAGATCGCCGAACGGCTCTCGTTCTCCGGCACCCCCGAGGAGGTCGTCGCCCAGCTCAAGGCCGAGGTCGACGGCACCGGCGTGAACCACATGATCTGCGCGATCACGGACGCCTCACTGGTCAAGGCCTTCACAGGTCAGGCGCTCGAAGGTGTCGCCACCGTCGACGAGCAGCTGCGGCTCATCCACGACGAGGTGATGCCCGCGTTCAGCTGACCCGAGCCAGTCCTAGGCTGGGTCACATGACCCGGCTCGCGATCGGCAACGTCATGGTCTTCGACGGCGAGTCCGAAGACCTGGTCGAGGGACCGGTGGTGGTCGCCGACGGCATGATCGAGTCTGTCGGGTACCCCGGCTCGGTGGGCGATGACGACGAGATCGTCGACGGCGCAGGCGGAACGCTGATCCCTGGCCTGATCGACGCCCACTTCCACGCCTACGGGTTCAGCCTCGACATGATCGAGCTCGCCGCCCGTCGAACGAGCTACGTGGCGCTGGCCGCCGTGCCCCGGCTCGGCTCGGCGCTGCGCCGCGGCTTCACCACGGTGCGCGACGTGGCCGGCGGCGACGCAGGTCTGGCTGCGGCGCTGCGCGAGGGCATGGTTCCCGCGCCGCGCTACCTGTTCACGGGCCCGGCGCTCAGCCAGACCGGCGGCCATGGCGATGCCCGTCCGGCCATGTGGGACGAGTGCCTCTGCGGCAGCGCGCACATGTGCGAGGTCGTGGATGGCGTCGATGCCATCCGCAGGGCGGTTCGTGACAGGTTCCGCCAGGGAGCGCACGCGATCAAGATCATGACCTCCGGCGGGGTGGTGTCCCCCACGGACCCGATCCGGGTTCCGCAGTACTCCGCCGACGAGATCCGGGCCGCGTGCGACGAGGCCACCCGCCGCGGTAGCTACGTCGCGGCCCACGCCTACTCTCCCGAGGCCATCCACCACTCGGTGAGCAACGGGGTCCGATCCATCGAGCACGGCAACCTCCTGGACTCCGAGGCGGCGCAGGCGATGGCCGATGCCGGAGCATTCCTGATCCCCACCCTGGCCACGTATGACGCGATGGGTCGACTGGGTGAGGTGCTCGGCATCCCTGCGGTGTCACGGGCCAAGAACGCGGAGGTCCTCGAGGCCGGCGGCAGGGCGATCGAGCACGCCGTGGCTGCCGGCGTGGACGTCGGATTCGGTACGGATCTGATGGGTTCCGTGGAGAGCGAGCAGCTGAACGGACTCAAGCTCCAGGCCGAAGTCCTTGGCGTGCTCGAGACCCTTCGCTCGGCGACGTCGCGCAACGCCCGCCTGCTGGGGCTTGGTGACCGGGGTGTGGTGCGGCCCGGTGCGCTTGCCGACCTGGTCCTGCTGCCCGGCAACCCGCTCGAGCGACCCGACGTCCTCTGGACGGAGGCACCCGGCCGCCAGGTCGTCCTCGGCGGTCGCGTCCTGCGCTGAGGCCTGCCGGTCCTCGGCAGGTCCGCCTAGGGACCTGGCCGTTCGGTGAGGCCGCGGTGCAGAAGGCGGGCGAGGGCTCGTTGCTGCACGGCGGTGAGTCGCGCCAGCTCCGGCGGAGGTGCGAGCAACCCGTCACGAGCGACGCCCAGTGCCGACACCCCTTCTGCGGTCAGGGCCACGATCTTCACGCGACGGTCTCGGGGCGCCTGCTGACGCTCGGCGAGGCCCGCTCGTTCCAGGTCGTCGATCATCGACGTCACGTAAGAGGCGTCGCAGTTCATCGCGCGCGCCAAGTCGCGCATCGGTCTCGGATCATCCGGGTCGATGGCGAGCAGTGCCCGTAGGCCTGCCTGGGAGATTCCCAACTCGTCCGACACCTCGGACCAGCGCCACCGCTGCTCGAGGACCAGGCCCATCAGCAGCTGCCACACCTCGACCAGCTCCGGCTCGGGCGGACGACGAGGTTCCGGGGCCTTGGGCACCCTGGCAACCTACCCGATCCTTGGCCCAGAAGATCATTGACTATTGTGAACTATTGGTGATATCCAACTAGCATGCAGAATCCCGGCGTGATGGAAGCCTTCGCCCCACTCGAGCGATCGGGTACTGCTCTGCTGACCACGTTCCGCCGCAACGGAAATGGGGCCACCACGCCGGTGAGCGTTGCGCTTCAGTCAGGCAGGGCCTACTTCGTCACCGCTGCCGACAGTGCCAAGGCCAGGCGACTCGCACACTGCGACCAGGTCAGCCTGGCCCCGTGCACAGCCGGCGGCACGCCGCTCGACGAGCCCGTCCACGGAACCGCCCGAGTCATCGAGGGTGCTGCACGGCGCCGCGTGCGAGGCGTGCTCAGACCCACCAAGCCGCTGTTCTGGAGCTACCTGCTCTACCGGATGCGCGGCCACTCGATGAACCTCTACGAGGTCCTCCCGGCCGCAGCAGACCCCTCCTGACTGTGGGTCGCCAGCGCGAACCTTCGAAGGGGTGCCGCTGCCGACGTGGCCAGGTCGGCGACGAGCCGTCCCACGACCGGGGAGAGCTTGGCCCCATGGCCGGAGCAGGCCGATGCCACCACCAGGGGGCCCACCCGGTCGATCACGAAATCCTCTGTGGGAGTTCGGGTATAGAGGCACGTGGTCTCCGCGAACGGCTCAGGCACGAGGCCGGGCAGCCAGCGCTGCACGTACTCGACGATGGTGACCCGCGCCTGCTCGTCGATCGCCGGGTCGCGGTGCCGCGGGTCGGCAGGCCGGCCGGTGTGCTGAGCGATCTTGCGGCCATCCTCAGGGCCGGCGTCCCGCCCACCGGGCAGGTGGTAGATGTCGAGCACGTCGCGATGGATGGTGACCGGCCACGTGACCGAGACGTCGGCCCTGGAAAGGTGGAAGACCCGGTGTTCGGTGACAGTCAGCGGTGGCAGCGGTACGAGCCCCCCGATCAGGCCCTCGCACCACGCCCCGGCCGCGACGACGACGCGACCTGCCCGCATCCTGCCGTGTGACGTATCGAGGATCGCCTCGTCCCCGTCGGGCGTGATCTGCTCGACGGTGACCCCGCTGAGCAGGAGCGAGCCTTCCCGTTGCGCCACGTCGAGGAAGCACTCGACGGCGCGAGTGGCATCCACCGTGCCGGCTTGTGGGTGGTGCAGGACGGGACTCTCGAAGACCATGCCCGGCCAGCGCTGCTGCGCCTCCTCGGCGCTGATCAGCTCTCCCGGCACGCCGGCCCGTTCGAGCGCAGCCGCGATGCCCGGCACGTCGTGAGCAGAGCCGTGGTCGAGGCCTCCGGTCATCCGCAGGAGCGTCCGTCCGGTCTGGGCTTCGAGCTCGCCCCACAGCTCGAAGGCCTCTCCGGTCAACCGCACGTAGTCGTCCTGGGGGTAGGCGCGACGCACGATGCGCGCGGACCCGTGCGAGCTGCCGTTGATCGTGGCCGGCTCGAACTGCTCCAGCACCACGACGTTCACGGCGCGGCGTGCCAGGTGCCAGGCGGTCGCTGCGCCCATCAGGCCGGCACCGACGACGACCACGTCCGCCCGCTCGGGAAGGGTTGCGTCTGAACCGCTTTCGGTCATGTCTCGTGGACGTCCTTCAGCGCGGCGATCACGGGCCATGCCCCTTCGGAGCTGTTGCCGAGCACGGAGACCGTCGTCTGGGTCACCGGGTCGTGCGTGGAGCGGAACGACACTCCGGCGTCGTATCCCTCGAGGACGATCGCCGGGCCGGTGCGGTGGAGCCAGAAGCCCATCCCGTAGCGCAGCCCTTCCTCGGGCACGTCGTGACGGGGACGGATCATCTCGGCGACCGACTCGGGTGTGACGATCCGGCCCGCGACGAATGCACGCCAGAACCGGTGGAGGTCCCCCGCGGTCGTGTAGAGGCCGCCGTCGCCGTTGCCGCGTACCGGCAGGTGCAGGGCGTTGGTGCGGTTCCCTTCGGCGAAGAGGTAGCCGAGTGCCGCGTCGGCGGGCAGCTCGTCCGACCGGAGGAATGCGGTTTCCGTCAGCGCAGCCCGATCGCACACCTCACGTGTGACGAGGTCGTGGAACGGCACGGCGCTGACGCGCTCCGCGATCAGGGCCAGCACGATGTACCCGCCGTTGCAGTACTTGAAGCGCTCCCCCGGCGAGAACGCCTGCGGGTAGCCGTCAACGGCCGGAACGAAGCCCTCGGTCTCGGCGAGCGTGTGCACGGGCACGGTGAGGACGTAGTCAGCGGCATCCCACTCCGTGTCCTCGTCGAGATAGTCGCCGATTCCGGACGTGTGGGTCAGCAGGTGCTCCAGCGTCACATCGCCATGGATGAGCGGAAGGTCGTCGCCGAGGAGTGGGCGGACACGATCGCCGAGGCCGATGGCGCCGTCCTCGACGAGCCGCATCACGGCGAGCGCCGTGAAGGCCTTGCTTCCGCTCGCGACAGCAAAGCGGGTAGCAGGGGTGTTGGGCTCAGCGAGTGCCCGGTGCGCGAAGCCGTAGGCTCGGTCGAAGACCCGATCGTCGCCGGAGTCGATGCTGACGAGCCCGGTGAACTTCGCTTCTGACGCAACGGCGTCGAGGGATTTCTCACTGACCTCCACGCTGTCAACGCTACCCGGGCGGGGAGGCCCGCGGGCGGCTCACCAGGTGTCGATGCCCACCCGGCGCCGACTGTTGACCCAGCCGTCCTTGGTCGGTCGAGCCCCGGCGAGCAGGGCGGTCTTGAGGGCGGCCCGCGTGGTCAGTGGATCGATCACCTCGTCGATCTCCAGCATCGAGGCCGTGTTGGTTGCGCTCCCCCGCTGGTAGGCCTGGGCGACGAGCTCGTCATGCGTGCGCTGCCGCTCGACTGGGTCGTCGATCGCGTCGAGGAGGCTGCCTGCGCTGAGCCGCACCGCGCCCTCGAGCCCCATCGGGCCGAACTCGGCTGTCGGCCATGCGAGGGTCATCGAGGTGTTGTGGAAGCCTCCGGCGGCCATGGCCATCGCGCCGAGGCCGTAGGCCTTGCGGAGCACGACGGTCACGTACGGGGTCGACAGGTGTCCGGCGAGCACGAACAGTCGCGAGAAGTGCCGCACAGTCGCCTGCTTCTCCGACTCGGGTCCGACCATGAAGCCGGGGGTGTCGCACAGGGAGACCACCGGGATGGCGAACGTGTCGCACAGGTGCAGGAATCTCGCAGCCTTGTCGGCGGCGTCGGCGTCGATCGCGCCGCCGAGGACCGCCGGGTTGTTGGCGAGGACGCCGACGGGCTGCCCGTCGAGTCGAGCCAGCGCGGTGACCACCGGGGTGCCGAAGCCCGCCCGCAGCTCCATCACTGAGTCGGCGTCGAACAGGGTCGTCAGCACCGTCCGCACGTCGTAGACGTGTTTTCGGTTCTGCGGGACGGCGTGGCGCAACAACCGTTGGTCGGGGGCCTCCCAGGTCGACGAAGCGCCCTGGAAGTACGCGAGGTACTTCTTGGCCGCGGCGACCGCGTCGGCCTCGTCGGACACGAGGACGTCGATGACGCCGTTGCGGCTCTGCATCGAGGCCGGGCCGACCTCGCTCGGGGCGAACGTCCCCAGTCCTGCGGCCTCGATCATCGACGGGCCCGCCATGCCGATGCTGGAGCCCTCGGTGGCGATCACGACGTCGCACGTGCCGAGCAGCGCGGCGTTGCCGGCGAAGCAGTACCCGTTGACGATGCCGATGGTCGGCACGAGCCCGCTGAGAGCGCCGAGCCTGACCCAGGTCGTGAGGTGGAGTCCGGCAACGAGGGGTACGTCGGTGTCGCTCGGCCGTCCGCCGGCGCCCTCCGTGAACAGGACGACCGGGTAGCGGCGGGCGTGGGCCACGTCGAGCAGTCGGTCGAGCTTGTGGTGCCCCCAGACGCCTTGGCTGCCCGCGAGGACGGTGGCGTCGTAGGCAGCGATGGCACAGGTCGACACCTCGGGCGCAAGCAGCGCGCCGTTGACCCGGCCGAGCCCGGTGATGATGCCGTCGGCGGGCGTCCGGGCGACGAGGTCGTCCAGGCTGCGGTTCTCACGCTGCGCCGCGACCGCGAAGCCGCCGTACTCCACCTCGAGGCCGGCGTCGGTGAGGTCGTCGACGTTCTCCCGCGCGGTGCGTCCGCCGCGCTGGTGCCGCTGGTCGACCGCTGCTGGACGTGCCCCGTCGAGGAGCGAGGCGCGGCGGTCGAGGATCGCCTGGAGGTCGGGCCGCACCTGGTCGAGGTCGATCGGGGTCTCCGTCGCAGCGGTGCCTGGTCCGTCGTCGGAGTCGATCAGCAGGAGCACATCACCGTCGCTCAGGACATCGCCAGGGCGTGCGTGGACCGCGTCGATGCGACCGGGCCGGTCGGTCGTGACGGGATGCTGCATCTTCATCGCCTCGAGCACGACCAGGACCGCTCCGGCGTCCACCGTCTGGCCGGGTGCGACGTCCACAGAGACCACAACGCCGCCGATCGCGGCGCGCACCGCGCGAGGATCGGCGGCATGCTCGGCCGTGCCGGCGCGCGGGCTGGGCTCACCGGGGCGTGCGGTGAGCGCGGCAACGTGCCGGTCGAACCAGCCTGTGTCGCAACGACTTGCGGCGAAGTCGCCGGTCTCGAGCACCGCCGTCTGCAGGCCGAGGTTGGTGGCCACGCCGACGATGTGCGTCTCCTCGAGTGCCTGCAGCGCCAAGCGCCGGGCGGCGTCGAAGCCGCTGCGGTCGTGGACGACGACCTTGGCGAGCAGCGAGTCGAAGCGGGGGTTCAGGCTGGTGCCCGCGAGAGCGGCGGTGTCGACGCGGACGCCGGCGCCCATCGCCGGTGCGAACTCCGTCAGGGTCCCGGACGACGGCAGCAGGGATCCGTCCGAAAGCGTCGTCTCGGCGTTGAGGCGAACCTGGATGGCGCAGCCGACCGCGGGGCCGACCTCGTGCTGGGTCAGGCCGAGGTCCTCGAGCGTCGCCCCGGACGCGAGCCACAGCTGCGTGGCCACGAGGTCGACGCCGGTGACCTGCTCCGTGACCGTGTGCTCGACCTGCAGGCGGGGGTTGACCTCCAGGAAGGCGAACTCACCGCTGGGCAGGGCGAGGAACTCCACCGTCGCGACCCCGCGTAGCCGCGCCGCCGCGGTGAGACGCACTGCCGCAGTGAGCATCTCCGCACGGGCGAGCTCCGGCAGCAGGCGGCTCGGGGCGACCTCGATGAGCTTCTGGTGGCGTCGCTGGACGCTGCAGTCTCGGTCCCACAGGTGGCTGACCGCACCGGTGCCGTCCCCGACGACCTGCACCTCGATGTGTCGAGCGCCCACCTGCAGCCGCTCGACGTAGAGGTCGTCGCGCCCGAAGGCACTCAGCGCCTCCGCGCGGCACACTTCGAACGCACCGGGCAACTCGTCGAGGCTGCGCACGACGCGCATGCCGCGTCCGCCGCCGCCCGCAAGCGCCTTGATCATGACGGCGCCGGAGGCTGCAGCCAGGTGCTCCCGAGCGAACGCGGTCATCGCCTCCAGCGAGGTCGCGTCGTTCGTGCCGGGCACGACCGGGACGTGTTCCTGCTCGGCGAGCCTCCTCGCCTCGGCCTTGTCGCCGAAGGTGTCCAGCACCTCCGGCGACGGGCCGACGAAGGTCATGCCCGCCTGCTGACAGGCGCGGGCGAGCTCCGCGCTCTCCGAGAGCAACCCGTACCCCGGATGAACCGCCGTCGCGCCGGTGCTGACGGCCGCACCTACCACCGCCGCGATGTCCAGGTACGCCGCGGGCCCGACGCCGGGCAGGGCGACGAGCTCGTCGCAGCGCAGCGCGTGCAGCGCCCCCGCGTCGTCCTCCGAGTGGATGCCCACGGTCGGCACATCCAGAGACCGGGCCGCGCGCAGGATGCGCACCGCCACCTCGCCGCGGTTCGCTACCAGCAGCTTCTTCGGCAGGTCGATGGCGCCTTCTCCTTGAACCGGTCGTGGGACGCCGGCCGGCGCCCGTTGCCGTAAAGGTAGAGCCGTCTCGAACCATCGCGGGCCTCTAGCCGCGCTGTCGGATTCCCAACCATGTCAGGACGGCTAGTACCCGCCGGTGCTCCTCGTCGGTCTCGTGCAGTCCGAGCTTGGCCATGATGTTGGCGATGTGGGTCTCGATCGTGCGGTCGGTGAGGAACAGCCTCCGCGCGATCCCCAGGTTGTTGCGGCCCTCGGCCATGAGGGCCAGCACATCTCGCTCACGCGGGGTGAGCAGCCCGAGCGGGTCGTCGTCGCGCCGCGGGCCCAGCAGGGTGGCAACGACCTCGGGGTCCAGCGCCGAGCCCCCGGCGGCCACGCGGCGCAACGCGTCCATGAAGTCGTCGACGTCGAAGACGCGGTCCTTGAGCAGATAGCCGACCCGTCCGCCCATGACCAGGTCGACCGAGTGCCGGGTCTCCACGTGCTGGGAGAGCAGGACGATGGCGAGCTCGGGCATCCGGGCACGCAGCTCCTTCGCCGCGCGGGCGCCGTCGTCGGTGCCGTCCGGGGGCATCCGGACGTCGATGATCGCGAGATCGGGCTGTTCGCGCTCGACGGCTTCCATCAGAGCGGGGGCATCGGCTGCCCGGGCCACGACCTCGTGACCGGCATCCTCGAGCAGGCGGGCGAGCCCCTCGCGGAAGAGGGCGGAGTCCTCTCCGATCACGATGCGCATGGCAGCGCGGCCTCCACCCTGGTGCCCCCACCGGGTGGGCTCGCGACCTGCAGCGAGCCGCCGAGCGCGGCGACGCGGTCGGCCAGCCCTGACCGCACGCCCAGTTGCGCGCCGCCGCACCCGTCGTCGGAAACGCTGACCAGCAGATTCCCGTCCCGGCGGATGACTTCAAGCACGATCCGAGTCGCTTCGGCGTGCTTGACCGCGTTGGTGATCGCCTCGCTCGCGACGTAGTACGCGGTGGTGGCGACGGCGTCGGGGAGCGGGCTGTCGTCGATCTCCATGTCGACGGTCATCGGCAGGCTGCGGACCAGGTTCGACAGCGCCGCGGGCAGCCCGTCGTCGAGGCTGCTCGGCCGGAGGCCGTGGGCGATCTGGCGCAGCTCGGCGACCGCGGTGCCGAGCTCGGCGACGCTCTGGTCGAACAGGCCGTCGACGTCGACCGTGCCGTCGCCGAGGTGTCGCTGCGCCAGCCGAAGCTGCATGCCGAGTGAGACCAGCCGCTGCTGGGCTCCGTCATGGAGGTCCCGCTCGATCCGGCGTCTCTCCTCGTAGCCGATCTCGACCAGGCGGGTTCGACTCGACTGCGCCTCTCTCAGAGCGAGGGCCACCTCCGAGCGCAGGCGGACCACCTCGACCAGGGTGCTGCATCGACCGGCCACCTCGCGGAGCAGCTCTGCGGAAGCCGGCCCTGAGCCGGGGAGGACTACACCGGTCTGGTCGTCGTCGAGCACCACGGCAACGCCGTCGGCCGGCACCGGCTCCCCCTCTGCGTCGAGGTAGGTCTGAGAGCCGGGCACGCGAAAGCCCACCCGCAGCAAAGGGTCTCGCAGCCCCTCGCGCAGCACTTTCTGGAGTCCCTCTGGGCGGGCCCGGCCGCCGCTGACCTCGCGGTGCAGATCGTCGACGGCGGCGAGCGCCGCGCGCCGCAAGGGGTAGGTGCGCGCCTCGATCGCAATCCGTACAAGGCGCAGACCGGGAAGCAGCACCAACGCCGCTGCGGCGGTTCCGACCGCAACGCCGGCGCGTGAGTCGCGGCCGATCGCCAGGCCGGCGATCGAGGAGACGGCTGCGTAGACGGCGAGCAGCAGCGCGGTCAGCGTCCCCCAGGTCGCGGCGAGCGCGAGCGCCTTGTCGACGTCGTAGAGGTCGTGACGCAGCACGGCGATGCCGGCCGCGACCGGCGTGGCGACCAAGGAGGCGATCCCGACGGCCGCGCTGATCCAGAAGGCCTCGCCCCAGATCAGGATCTCGAGCAGGCACAGGAAGGGGTAGAGCGGCATTCCGATGCCGGCCAACGCCAGCCACTTGATCTGCTGACGCTCGGTCGCGCTGGAGTGCCGGTAGCGGAGCACGATCGAGACCGTGCAGGCCAGGAACAGCGCGAGCATGGGGAAGAACGCCAGGCCGCCGATCTCCAACCACGCAGGCGGCGGACCGAACGGGCGGTCGAGCTCCTCCAGCGGCGGACGGAACGGCGTGGCCTCGAAGGCGCCGTACGCCTGGACCAGCCCGGCGCTGATTACCAGGGTCGGTGGCACCCATCGCCACCGCCGCGACGGCAGGCGACCGTCCGGGAAGATGAGGAGCAGCAGCCCGAAGGTGGCCAGCACCCACCAGGCGTTCTCGGCCGTGGCCGCCACGAGCCAGGCCCAGTCCTCGGACCGACCTACCGCCGCCAGCCACTGGAGCCAGACCTCCTTGGTGGCCACGTGCGCGACAGCCAGCGACAGCAGCCCCAGCATCAGGCCAACGGCTGCCCCTTCGGACCGTCTGGCGACGAGGACGGACAGGCCGCTCGACAGTGGCACCACGAGGGCGGCGAGAGCCAGGGCGACCCACGACGCCGTGGTCGGGGCCAGCGCGAGGAGGACACACAACGCGACCAGGTGCAGGGCGGCCAGCAGCGCGACCCCCAGGGTCGTGCGGCGCGCCCGCGGCATAGAAGCACTGTAGGGACAGCGCGATCCCGCGCGGCTCCGTACCAGCACGGGGTGCGATCTGGGCGTTGGCCACGATCCGCCGGAGGGTCGGCGTTCCTAGCGTGAACCTATGACTATCACCTCGAACTCAGCCCACTCCGACACCCTCCCCGACAGCGTTTCCGCCACCCGCATCCGGGTCGTCGCCGGTGCTTTAGGCGCTGCAGCAGCGACCGTCGCTGGACTACTCGTCACCACGCCTTGGGGCGACCGCTACGACAGCGGCGCCGACGAGGTGATCGCCTACGACAGCCTGCGCGCCGTGGCAGACGGCGCCTGGATCGGAATGCTCGCGGACGGCCTTGCCTTCGCCGTCCTCGGCATCTCCCTGGGTCTCGTCGTCTGTCACCTCGCGCGCGGTCGCGGTCGCTTCGCCGCCCTCCTGGGCGCGTTGTTGGCCACCGTCGGCGGCATCCTGTTCGCGATGGGCGGCCTGTCGTTCGCGACGTTGACCTGGTTCGCTTCCAAGGTCGGTGAGGACGTCGGCCGCCCGCTGGTCGACTACGCCAACGACAACCCCGGCCACCTGCTGGGTGCGACGATGGCCGGCTTCCTCCTGTTCACCGTGGCCCAGCTGACGCTCGCGACCGCGCTCTTCCGGGCCAGGGCGCTCCCCGTCGCCGCTGTGGCGGCCTACGTGCTGCTCGTCCTGGCCCAGTTCGCCCCGCTGCCCGGGCGCGCGCTCGACTTCCTGCAGATTGCGATGATGGCGTTGCTCGTCGCGTTGGCGGTCACGGTCCTACGACGACCGATCGCCTGAAGTCATCAGCACCGGACGCGGCCGTCCATCGGCGCACGAGCGCTTCGCTGTCGGGGCCTTTCCGTTCAGAGCGGAACGCATCTGGGTTGCCACCGGGACGCCGTGATGCCCGCCGGAGACACCCTCGCTGTCAAGCATCAACCGAGACCACACAGAGCGTTGAGCCGGCACCGGGACTCGAACCCGGACCGCCTGTTTACAAGTCGGGTGGGCTCCTGTCCGGCCAGAAGCGTGTGATGCCCAATGGTGCGTCGACCTGCGGTTTCGTCCATCCCGTTCGTACCTGGTCATCCGGCTGGTACCGGGCAGTGAGGTGCAGTCCGTCCGTTGCGTTTCCTAGCGCGATGCCAGCGCGCGAGCGCGTCGACCTGGCTGCGGAACCGCATCATGTGCGCCGTCCGCTCGTGGGGATCGGGATCCACCACGTCCGCCTGTGCTCGTGCTCGCGTTCCTGCCGAACCCGGGCCCGGGCTTCCAGGTTGAGGGGACCGAGGACTTGCTCGAATGCGAGGAGGATCGATCCGCGACGCAGCCACAGTGAGGTTTCTGTGCGAGCGTCCACGAAGAGCAGCTCGGTGAGGTGCGGAACCGCTCTGAAGCCAACTCCGCGCCCGAAGCCGCGAGCAGATTTGCGCCTCGGCGAGATTGACGATGACCTTGGTCACGGTCACGCCGACGGCGATCTGCTGGACCAGCGGAGGGCGATCGTGGTACCACGCATGATTGCTACGCATGGATCACTTGCACTCAAGGTACTGGACGCATGGATCGGATCTGCGGAGACTGGATCATATGAAGATCACCCACACCGCATCTCTTCCCCAGACCTGGGCAGGCGCCACGCACGAGCTTCGTGCCCGGCGCGCAGCTCACGCCGCCCGCAAGAAGCTCGAGTTGGAGCTGGCTGGTTACTCCACACCCGCAGAGCGGATGGACTTGGACGCCATGCTCGCCCGGTACGAGCCCGCAGAGGTCGCCGATATCCACCGCATCATCGACCGGCACCGCGTCGCGTAAGCCGCAGCAGGGTTTGGAGATTGACAACTGGGAGAAACCCGTATTCATACATCGAGTGAATAGTAGGGCGTAGACCCATGTGCTAGCGTTATGCATGTGGAGACGGACGTCCTGAGGTGGTTTCAACAGGTGGCCGATGGCGTGACCCTCACCGAGGTCGCCGATCTGTACATGATCAGTCAGCCGGGCGTCTCACGGGCGCTGGCGCGGCTCGAACAAGAAGTAGGGGCACCTCTGCTGCACAAGAGCGGCCGCGTGCTCCGTCCGACCCACGCCGGAAGCGCCTTCAAACGCCACGTCGACTCGTTCATGCATGGGCTGGACGACGGCCTAGCAGCCGTTAGTCAGTTGGTCGCACCGGAGACGGGGACGGTCACTGTGGCCTTCCAGCCCTCACTGGGGACCTGGCTGGTACCCGACATGATCGGACGCTTCCGGAGCCAGTACCCGCAGGTCCAGTTCCGCCTCGAGCAGTCCGACGACGCTCTGGGGTCGTCCCTGGTCGCCGGAGGGAGCGTCGACCTCGAGTTCACCGCCCGGCGTCCACGCAACCCCGCCGTGCACTTCGAGCGCCTGTTCGCACAGCCGCTGGAACTGGCTGTCCCAGGTGACCACCGCCTTGCCGGGCGAGCCAGCATCTCTCTCAGTGAGTTGGGCGACGAGAGCTTCGTGATGCTCCACCCTTCCTGGGAGCTGCGAATCCTCTGTGACGAGCTGTGCGCCGCCGCCGGCTTCACCCCTCGAGTGGTGTTCGAGGCCGACGACCTGTCCGTCGTCCGTGGTTTCGTCGCTGCTGGACTAGGAATCGCCGTCGTTCCCACCACAGAAGCCGACAGACGGGCCCGTGGCCTCCCCGGTCAACGAGTCGTGCGGCTCACCGACAGGGGCGCATATCGCGACGTGGGGGTGGCATGGTCACAGAACCGCCGGCTGCTCCCGTCCGCTGAGCTGTTCCGCCAGGCCGTCTTGCAATTCATTGGTCAGCCTCCGAGGCGTTGACGAACCACCGCGCGCGACTCCATCGCCGCGACCCGTTTCGCCGCGTCCAGGTCAACCCACGTGTGCAGCCTAGGAAGCCAACGGTGGACCGAATGCTAGGCCCCGCCCCTTCCTGGGTCGCGGCGGTGCTCTCTGGTCGCACGGGCAGGTCGCCTGGCCGAGGCGTTGATGTCAGCGCCGTCTCGACCCAGTGACGTGCGTTCGCGCACTGGGCCAAGACGCGCTGCCTACGCCCCCGCTCAGCCTTGGACGATCGGCGGGGGGGCGGCCGCGCCGGTCATGATGGCGACGGCCTCGGACATGGAGTGGCTCTTGGGGGTGATGACGGTGGCTCGCCGGCCGAGGCGCTGGATGTGGATGCGGTCGGCGATCTCGAAAACGTGCGGCATGTTGTGGCTGATCAGGATCACCGGCAGCCCGCGGTCCCGGACATCCCGGATGAGCTGAAGGACGCGATTGCCCTCCTTGACACCCAGGGCCGCGGTGGGCTCGTCGAGGATGACGACCTTGCTGCCGAAGGCGGCCGCTCGGGCCACCGCGACACCTTGACGCTGACCACCGGACAAGCTTTCTACGGCTTGGCCGATGTTCTGCAGGGTGGCGATCCCCAGCTCGCTCATGTGCCGTTTGGCTTCCGAGCGCATGTGCTTGCGGTCCAGCATCCGGAAGACCGAGCCGAGAGGGCCGGGCTTTCGTTCTTCGCGCCCGAGAAACAGGTTGTCGGCGATGTCGAGCCCGGGCGCCACCGCCAACGTCTGGTACACGGTCTCGATGCCGGCGGTCCGGGCGTCCATCGGGCTCTTGAAATGCACCAGCTGGCCGTCGAGATAGATCTCACCCTCATCGGGGACCAGTGCCCCCGACAGCGCCTTGATCAAACTCGACTTGCCCGCCCCATTGTCACCGATGACAGCGAGAATCTCGCCAGGGTAGAGCTCGATGTCGCTGTTCTCAATTGCCGTCACCCGGCCGTAGCGTTTCACGAGGCCCTTGGCGGCAAGGACGGGGGTACGGGCTGCGCTCCCGCGTCCGGCTGTGGGAGAGGTCTCTGTGGCGGTCATACCTTCACCTTCCGGATCCACTGGTCGATGGAGACGGCCACCAGGACGAGGAGACCGATGGCGAAGCCCTGCCAGACGACGTCGACACCCGCAAGTTGCAGGCCGTTACGGAACACCCCGACGATGAGCGCGCCGATGAGGGTGCCGACCACTGCGCCACGACCGCCGAAAAGGCTCGTGCCGCCGAGCACGACGGCAGTGATCGAGTCGAGGTTGTATTCCGTGCCGACGTTGGGACTCGCGGAGGCCAACCGGCCCATGAGGATCCAGGCGCCGATGGCGTAAAGAGCACCGGCCACCGTGTAGACCGACAGCAACACCCGGTCGGTGCGGATGCCCGCTAGCCGCGCCGCTTCGAGGTCGTCGCCTGTGGCGTAGACGTGCTTTCCCCAGGCGGTCCGGCCCAGCGAGTAGTAGAAGACCGCAAAGAGCAGCAGCATGATGATGGAGCCGTAGGTCAGGTTGAATCCGCCGAAGGAGATGTCCGACTCGCCGGTCCACGTCATGATTGCGGGCATGTCCGAGCCGCGCACTGTCTCACTCTTGGAAACGACCGCGTTCAGAGACAAGAAGATGCTCAGGGTGCCGAGGGTGACGATGAACGGTGGCAGCCTCAGGCGGGTGACCAGCAGGCCGTTGGCGAGACCCATCAAGGTGCCCAGGACGAATCCGACGATCAGCGCCAGTGGACCAGGTATTCCCGCGTCGGTCGCGAACGTGGCCATCAGGATCGAGGAGAAGACGGTGATCGCACCGACGGACAGGTCGATGCCAGCCGTCAGGATGATGATCGTCTGGCCAAGTGCCAGCACCGCGATCACCGTAACCTGCTGAAGTACGAGGCTCAGGTTGGCCGCGGAGACGAACCTTTCGTTGAAGACGGCGAACGCCACGATCGCGAGGATCAGCACGGCCAGCGGGCCGAGCGTCGGCTGGCTGTGCAGGACATGCTGCACCTTCAAGCCCAGGGATTCGGACTTGCGCTCGTCGAAGCCGGAACTGGGTAACGGGGGCGGCTGCATCGCGGTGGCGGGACCACCGGAAGCAGTTGGGGGGTTCTCGTCGGTCATGCCTCTACTCCTCTGTGCGTCGAGAGTGGCTGCTGCTGATGCCGTGCGAGGGGCGGCTCGGGGTGGCGCGAACGCTGCCCCGAGCCGCGTTCCTCCGGCGGACCGGCTGGCGGTTGGGTGGTTCAGCCCCAGCAGTTTTCGAGTCCGTAGGCCGAGTCCTTCGACTCGACGCCGTCCTGCGGGTCGTCGGTGATCAGCTCGACGCCCGTGTCGACGCTCGCCTCCGGCTTCGTGCCGTCGGCGGCGAACGCACCGAGCGCTTCTACGCCCAGCGACGCCATCTTCAGCGGGAACTGCATGGACGTGGCGCCGATCGCGCCCGCCTCGACGTCGGTCACACCTGGGCAGCCGCCGTCCACCGAGACGATGGTGACCTCCTTCTCCTTGCCGGCCGCCTTCAGCGCCTCGTAGGCCCCGGCCGCAGCAGGCTCGTTGATCGTGTAGACGAGGTTGATGCCGTCATCCTGTGACAGGAGGTTCTCCATGGCCGTCCGGCCACCCTCCTCGGCGCCGTCGGTGAAGGCGTGCCCGACGATTCGCGGGTCGTCCTCATCACCGATCTGGGTCTCGTCACCGACGTCGATGCCGAAGCCCTCGAGGAAGCCTTGATCGCGCTGCACGTCCACCGACACCTGATTCGCGTTCAGGTCGAGCAGCGCGATCTTCGCTTCGGTGCCCTCTGCCTCGAACTTGGCCTTTGCCCACTCCCCGATGAGAAGGCCCGCCTGGTAGTTGTCCGTGGCGAAGGTGGCGTCGACCGCGTCTTCCGGGTCGGTCGGCGTGTCCAGGGCGATCACGAGCATTCCCGCCTCGCGGGCCGCGTCTATCGAGGGAACGATCGCCGCCGAGTCAGACGGCGTGATCAGGAAGCCCTTGGCGCCGGCTGAAATGAGGCTCTCGATGGCCTGCACCTGAGCCTCGTTGTCACCGTCCTGCTTGCCCGCAAAGGACTGCAGGGTGAGGCCCTCGGCCTCAGCGGCCGCCTCGGCACCCTCCTTCATCTTGACGAAGAACGGGTTCGTGTCGGTCTTCGTAATCAAACCGATGACCGCACCATCGCCGCCATCGCCGCCTCCGGTGGTCCCACCGTCGTCACCGCCGCAGGCCGTGAGACTGAGCGCAACCAACAGGCCGGCCGCGGCGAGTGCGCGGGACCGTCGTGACCTGGAGGGAAGAGACATTTGGAGATCCTCTCGATAGTTGTTGCCTTCGAAGCATTGAGCAATACATTCGTGCTGTCGAGCGCAGGGTGCGGCATGGCCTGGGTCGGGCACATCACCGGCTCCCCGAGATCGCGATCAGGGTGCCGGTCGCCTCCTGGGCAGGAGCAGTTGCCATCCCGAGGACGTCAACGGGAGTCCCCAGCAGTCAGTTCAAGGGTGATGTCGTCGACTCCTGGATCGGTGGTCGAGTTCGGTGACCTGCTCGCGGACGGCCTCACCGTGGTTCAGTGCAGCCGCATAGGTGGTCGGGTTGGTCGTGACACCGTCGACATTGCGGTTCGACGAGTCGGCTGAGGCGTCCAGAGTGGAGGTGACCCCGGGACAGGTCGTCGAGCCAACTGCTGACTCCTGCGCTCCGATAGACCATCGGCGGGCAACCACGGGTGGGCTCAGCGCGGGTTCGGCGGGCGATGTCCTTTGCCTCGGCAGTGCGCGGGCGAGCAACCGGTGTTGACCGCCTTGACGTTTCAGCCGTCGTGCAGGCGCTGGAATGCCCGTGGCAGTCCGCCATCGGGTACTGGCCGAGCGCGACCGCTTGGAGGACCAGAGGACTGCGGCGCTGATGGCGAATGCCGGGTGGCTCATGTGCGTCTCCTTCGAGATCTGTGCTGACTTCCGATTGGGTCTGGCACGTGTTCCTTGCTCGACCGCTGCACTTGCTCGACAGCTGCAGTTGCTCGACTCGTGCCACCCGTCTCAGGCGCTGAGCCCCGGTTCCCATCTGCGCACGTCACCCGCCCGTCAGGCGCGTCCTCTCCCCAGCGGGCGGAGGGCTACGGCCTCACGGCAGCCCGATCCGGCGCGGTGGGGGTGTCCCGAGGACACTGCCGGGCACGCGGAGGTCCGCGCGCTCGTAGGTGCCGGTGACGACGTCCGCATTGCGCTGATCGGTTCCGTGGACCCACTCGCGCGCTACGAGCTCCGACTTGCCGAACCGCCGATGGCGGGCGAGCAGACGACGGCGACGCTCCTCGTCGGCGAGGTCGATGTACCAGACCTCGTCGAGGCGCCCGCGAACATTGGTCCAGGCGCTGTCCTCTACGAGCAGGTAGTTGCCCTCGGTGATGACCAGACGTGCGCTCGGAGGGACCGGGATGCTGCCAGCGACGGGCTGCTCAAGGTCGCGTTCGAACGCCGGCGCGTAGACCACCTCGTCGCCGTCGTCGGCCAGGCGCTCGAGCAGGGCTGCGTATCCGGCGGCGTCGAAAGTGTCCGGCGCCCCTTTGCGCTGTAGGCGCCCTAGTCGGATCAGCTCGCAGTCGGCGAGGTGGTACCCGTCCATCGGGACCCGGACCACCCAGTCCCGTCCCATCCCTCCTGGAGGGCGGTCACGCAAGCGGTCGGCCAAGGCGTCGGCGAAGGTGCTCTTGCCGGCTCCGGGGGGACCCGCGATCCCGAGAATGGCGCGGCGTCCACCCGCAACAAGGCCGTCAACACGGCGGACGAGGTCATCGGGGGTCAGTTCGTTCGGGTTGTCCACCATCCCAACTCCTCGTCTTCGAATGAGCCAAGCAGGCTGCTTCGCCGCACCTGAAAGTGGAGACTAGACGCAGGAAAGCGCATGCGCAAGGGCTTTCGCGAAACGAATGCGCATGCGCAAGGGCTTTCGCGCCAAGGCATCCTGTACCTTGTGGCGTGCGACCCAGGGAGGTCCCGATGGTGACGATGGCTGACGTGGCCGCGGTGGCAGGGGTTAGCCAGTCCACCGTTTCCCACGTCTTGAACTCCACCCGGGTGGTCAGCGACGAGACTCGTGCGGCCGTCCTGGAGGCAATCGCGAACACCGGCTACCGGCGTAACGCCCTCGCCCACTCTCTAGCGACGGCGAGGACCATGACTCTCGGGCTGGCCAGCAGCGCCGCGACGAACCCGTACTTCGCCGATCTGGTGCGATCCGTGGAGTCCAGCGCCCGCGCGGCCGGGTACAGCGTCATCGTGGGCGACACCTGGGAGGACGGGGAAGAGGAACGGCGGGTCGTGCAGCAGCTCGTCGATCGCCAGGTGGACGGAATACTCATGGTCCCCAGCTCACACGCGGTCCACATGGCGCTGCCTTTTCTTGCCTCGACGGGGGTGCCGACCGTTCTGCTCGACCGCTTCACCGACGTGGACCTGGACCAGGTGGCGCCCGACAACGAGGCTCCCACGGCCCTCCTCACAACGCACCTAGCCGACCTGGGTCACCGTCGGATCGCCATGGTCGCGGGCCTGGAGGGCCTCCACTCCACCGACGAGCGCCTCGCCGGCCACCTCAAGGTGGTCGCCGAGCGCGGGCTCGACCCTGATTCATCCCTCATTCTTCACGGGGGCAGTCAGGTACAAGGCGCCGAACGGGCCGTGCTGGGCCTGCTGTCAACCGGTCAAAGGCCGGACGCCTTCGTGATCGGCAACAACGCGATGACCATCGGAACCCTTCGCGCTCTGCGCACACTGGGGCTGCAGGTGCCAAAAGACATCGCAGTGGTCTGCTACGACGACTTCGAGTGGTCGGACCTCTTCGAGCCCAGCCTGACCGCGATCTCCCAGGACGTCCCCGCGATGGGCGCGCGCGCGGTTGAGCTCATCCTCCAGCGCATCGGCGGGCACGCTGACCCGCCGCGCCGAGAGCGGATCCCCACCACCTACCACCATCGCACCTCGTGCGGCTGCCGAGGCGAGCAGCAGTCGCTGAACGCCGGCCAGTGAGGCGGTTCGGCAGCCGTGACCGGACCGCCAACCCGCCAACCCTCAGCCAGATACCGCCGGATCACGCGTGCACACTCACCCGAGAGACCCCACCGAGGCCGCGACCTCCGTCACCGACGCGCCCGCCAGAACCGCTCGCACTGCGTCCAGACGCTGCTCCACCACCGACAACGCAACTAGTGCCAATCCCGGCCTACCTGAGGTCCGACGTCCCACGGAGAGGTCGCCTCTTAGAGTGCCGACAACGGCCGAGCGTTAAGCCTCAACTCCGGTCTCGCGTGAGTCAGGAGACGGCATGCGGGCCATCAACTCGCAACGCAGCGGCGGGTGACCCGCGGACGACGTGGCGCCTCGGTGAGGGCGGGTCCATGATCCTGAAGGGCGCCACAGCGTCCTCCGCCGCCGCCGCGGACGGCGCATACTCGTCTTGACCGGCCGTTCCACCACCTTTGAACCCTGTGGGGTGCCGCGTGAACTCGCCTGCCAAGCACGTGGTCCTGGCCTCGGCCGACGGTCAGCCGTACGCATCTTTGCGTAGCCGGCCCACCCCGCGCACGGAGAGGTACGCCCTGGGTAAGGCGCTGCGCCAGCAGGTTCCACGGTCTGCGTTGGCGACGTGGACGCCGCCGCCGGAACGGCGCGACCCGGTGGACCAAGTCAACAACTCGCATCAGGGCCGTGTAAGGCACCTGGCGCGGGTCCGGGTGGGCCGCATGGTGGCTTCGCCCTACGGCTTCTTGCGCGGTTCGGCGGTCGTGATGGCGGCGGACTGTGCATCCCTCCCCTCGACGGGCATCACCCCGGTCATCTGTGGAGACGCCCACGTCGGCAACTTCGGTTTCTATGGCTCACCCGAGCGCGAGCTCGTACTTGACCTCAACGACTTCGACGAGGCTCATCCCGGGAGCTGGGAGTGGGACCTGCGCCGTCTGACTGCCAGCATCTGGGTGGCGGGCAGGCAGAACGGCCTGTCCGAGAGCGACTGTGAGGGGGCGGCCGCCTCCTGCGTCGCCGCGTACCGCCATCAGGTCCGCCATCTCGCCGAGCAACCACTGCTGTCGCGCTCCTTCGAGCGACTGGACCTGGACCGCCTGCAGGCCTCGACGTCGGACTCCTCGCTGCGCAAGGCGATCGAGCGCGCCGCCCGGCGGGCGCGCAACAAGACCAGCGACCGCGCACTGCCGCGCTTCACCGAGGCACACCAGGGCCGGCGGCGGATCGTCGAGGAGAAACCGCTGATCACCAGACTGAGCGGAAAGGAGTATGAGTCCCTCGCGGTCGCGTTGGACGACTACCTCGCGACGCTGGCTCCCCACTGGCGCAGGGTGCTCGGCGGCTACACCCTGCTCGACATGGCCCACAAGGTAGTCGGGGTGGGCAGCGTCGGACTCCGGGCCTACGTCGCGCTGTGCGAGGGCAGCAGCACGGACGACGTCCTGTTCCTGCAGCTCAAGCAGGCGCGCCGCTCGGTGATCGCCCCCTTCGTCCACGGCGACTCCGCGTGGCACGCCCACCAGGGCCAGCGCGTGGTGGAGTACCAGCAGGCCCTGCAGACGGTGAGCGACCCGCTGCTCGGCTGGACGACCGTCAACGGTCGTCAGTACTACGTCCGCCAGTTCCGCAACATGAAGGGCAGCGTCGCGCTCGACAGCATCGACGCACCTGCCCTCACCGACTACGTCGCCATCTGCGGGCGCCTGCTGGCCAAGGGCCATGCGCGGACGAGCGGTGCCTCGATGATCGCCGGCTACGCCGGCGGTTCCGACAAGCTCGACCTGGCGATGTGCCGCTTCGCCCGGGCGTACGCCGACCAGACCGAGCAGGATCACCAGGCGCTCGTGGATGCCGTCGACAACGGCCGACTCGCTGCAGAGCGCGGCGCCTGAGGGCCGGACTCAACGCCGTCGTCTCGCGTTCGCGTGGGTCGGGTGAGGGAGGGTCCAGGCCTCTTTGCCTCGCTTCAACAGGCTCTCCCTCGGCTTGAGGCCCTAGGGCCTTGACCACTACCTGTCAGCTGTGGGAACCAGCTCCTCGGCTCCAGTTGGAGGCAGTCGCTCAAATAGTGAGATTCTGAGGCAAAACTGCAGGTCAACACGTTGAGCCGGCACCGGGACTCGAACCCGGAACCGCCTGTTGACAAGTCGGATGCCTCTCGTCCGGGAAGGGCCGTCATGGTTTTGATCGCGCTTTGACCTGCGGCCTTGTTCTACCGGTCAGTCCGGCGCCGACAGCTTGGTGCCGCCCGTGGCGGTCAGTCCGCTGCATTTCCTAGCGAGATGCCAGCGCGCTATTCGAGGAGAACCTCCGTGTCACGGTAGAGCGCGGCTGACCGTCCGGGGTCGGCTGCTTGTTGTTCCGCGGCACCAGTAGGACCCCGTCCCAGATCGCGGCGGCGATGGGGTTTCGCGCAACTGCGTGCGGACGTGGTGGGACCAATACGTGGCGAAGGCGAGGTAGAGCTGGTCGAGCGGTCGACCGCATCACCCGGATCGGGTGAATCATGACAACTCAACGCCTGGGCCTACCGCTGGTCGCTGCGCGAGATCTGCGCCGACCTAGGCGCCCGACAGATCTTCTTCCGCCCCCACGCCACCACCCGGTACTTGACCGTCTACACGTGACCGACGGCCTGTCCGTGCAGAGCTCCCAGCGCGCGGCCGAAACCGGTGGTTCGCCAACGGGTGCACCACCGGTTCGGGCGTACGAGCGCGCGCAACCTGGATCAGGCCGCGATGTCCGTCAGCGAACGGTCTCGGGTGCGAACCCCGAGCCGGATGATTCCGGCGGCGAGGACGAGCAGGGCGACCATGACGAAGGCCGCAGGCCGGGCGCCGTAGTTGATCAACACCGGCAGCACCACGAACGGCGTGACGGCGCCCCCGAGGTGCCCGACACCGTCGCCGATGGCTGACGCCGTGCCACGTGCCCTGGTCGGGAACACCTCGGCGGTGTAGGTGTATGCGGGGGTGGCCATGAACGCAATGCCGAACGACGACGTCAACGCGCCGATGGTGGCGACGGTCTCTCCGAGGTCGAGGGCGATGAGGAGCAGGGACGCGGCGAACATCAGAGTGCCGACGACAACCATGGTGCGGCGCTCCATCCGCTCCACGAGGACCACGGCGGCGAGGACGGACAGGAGCGGCATGACGCGCGACAGAACGGTCACGAAGATGGCGTCGGAGGTGGAGATTCCGATGCCTTCGAGCAGCAGGGGCAGGTAGCTGGCGTAGCCGTACATCGCCAGGTAGAAGACGAACCAGAAGCCGAGCACGATGAGCATGCGGCTCAGGTAGGGCTTACGGAACAGGGCCAGGACCGGCAGTCTCTCCTCGCCGCCATGGGGTACCTCGGTCTCCTGGTCAGGAAGGTCCTCGGCCGCCGCGGCGCCACCGGGAACCATGCCGAGCCGGGTCTCCATCTGACGCACAACGCGGTCAGCCTCTTCAGGCCGACCCATCGCGACCAGCCACCGCGGAGACTCCACCAGTGCCTTCTTGTTCACGAACGGGAGTACGAGCAGAACGAGGCCGCCGAATGCGAGCAGCCAGCGCCAGCCGTCGGGTGACGCCGACAACACGGGTAGTGACGCGAACCCGACCACAATGAGACCGACGATGCCCACCATGTAGAGCCTGGAAAGGTAGGCGCCGCGCTGGTTCTTCGGCGCGAGCTCACCGATGTAGGACGAGCACAGCGCCAGTACCGCACCCATGCCGCAGCCGGTGACGAACCGGAAGAATGTCAGGGACCACACGTCCCAGGAGAACGCGGTCAGCAGACCGCCGAGGCCGAGCGCAGCGATGGTGAGCAGGAGGCCCTTCTGTCGTCCGTGTCGGTCGGCGATGTGCCCGAACGCGTAGGCGCCGATGCAGTAGCCGACCAAATTCCAGGTGATCGGGTACCCGAGCTGCGCGCCGGCGAGGCCGAGGTCGTCCCGCATCGACGGCAGCGTGATGGCGAGCACGGAGATGTCGTAGTTGGCGAAGAAGAAGCACAGCATCAGGGCGAACCACGCGCCGGCCGAGAGGCCGACCCGGGGCATTCCGTCGATGCGGGCGTCGACACTTCGCGCGGACACGCGCTGTGGCACTGCGGTGGCCTGGCCGCCCGGGCGTGCTTCCCGGCCCGGCTTGGTTGTGGCCGTGAACGTGTTGGACATCGTTGGCATCCTTCGCGGGAGGGTGGCGGAGCTCGGGCAGACCGCGGCCGAGGCTCGGTTCCGCCTATGGAGGTGGTGCTGAGGGCCTGGCACCGGATGAAGTGCAGGTGGCCCAACTGCGAGATCGGTGCGTGGAACGTAGGCCCGGTCAGGCCGGGCTGACCATCGCCGATCGCGCGAGGTGCACATGTCGCGAAACGCAACGTGTCCGCGCGGGAGACCCCGGTGCCCTAGGCGTCAGCCCGGGCTGTGCAGTCCGGTCAGACGTTGAGCGTGTGACCGACCCACTCGGTCCGTCCCGCGTGCACGATGTCCCGGACCACGTCGTCCGTGACCACGTCACGACGACGCCAGGCCAGGCCCAGGAGGAACTCGAGGTTGTCGTCGTGCAACGGCACCACTTCGAAGGCGGGATCGTCGAAGATGCGCGCGGACCCACCCGAGGCCGGATCCAGGGTGAGGGTGAGCCCGCGACTGCGGCGGATGTGGCTGGCCAGCATGGTGGCGTCGTTGTCGGCCATCTGGTGGAAAGACCGGATGCCGGCATCGCGTAGGTAGGCATGGAGACGGTTCATCGCCACGGGCTGCGGTGTCGGCGGTCCGATGGTCATGGTGCGGTCGGCGAGGTCTGCCAGCGACAGAGCGTGGGACTCTGCCAGGGGGTCGTCAGCCCGCATCGCGAGCCAGAAGGTGTAGCGGGCGACCACGAGGCTGTCCAGGTCCGGCCTCTCCAGTGGCAGGTGGACGAGCGCAGCGTCGAGCCGGCCGTGCTCGAGGTCGGGCAGGAGCTCGGAGGACGGCGCCGCGGTCACGTCGACCGTCCGCCCCGGGAACGTCTCCTCGATCAGGGATACGAAGCGGTCCATGACGGTGGGCGGGCACAGGTACGTGCCGCCGATGCGGATGACCCGCTGCGGCGAACCCATAGCTTCGCTAGCAACGGCTTTCAGCCCATCGATCTGGTCGATGATGCTGCGCACCCGGTCGACGAGCAGCTCACCTGTGGTGGTGAGCTGGACCTGGTGGTGTCGCCGCACGAACAGCTGGACACCAAGCTCCCTCTCCAGGTCCTTCACCGATCGGCTGACCGGCGAGGGAGTGAGGTGTAGGCGCTCGGCAGCCCTCCCGAAGTGCAGCTCCTCAGCCACCGTCAGGAAGCATCGGAGCTGCTGCACGTCCATGGCGCGAGTCTGTGACGACCGTTGCCTCGCGTCAACAGACGCGGTCAGCCCGGCGAAACATGTTGCGTCTTCGAGCATGTGCTCCTGCGGCAAACAGCGATGGTCAGCGGGCGCCTCGTGATGTGACCGTGGTCGCGTCGAATCGACCCGGTCACCACGCCCACGGCGGGCTTCGCAACCGGTCGGTCAGCTTCCCAAGGAGTGCTCATGAGTCTCGCCCCAGCCTCGCTGCCCCTGTCCGGAGTCCGCGTCCTCGACCTCTGCGCAGGCACGGGTGAAATCGCGTCCCGGTTCCTCGGCGACCTCGGAGCCGACGTCATCCGCGTCGAGCGAGCCGACAACCCCACCCTTCAGGACGAGTACTTCCACGCCACCCACAACGCGAACAAGCGGTCCATGCACGTCGACCTGGGCGACGACACCGACCTGGCCGCCTTCTGGGACCTGGCCTCCAGCGCCGACATCGTCTTCGAGAGCTCCGCACCGCGCCAGCACGCCACCAACCCCATAGATCCGCACACCCTCCGCTCCCGGCTCCCACACCTGGTCGTGGTGTCACTGACGCCCTTCGGCCAGTCCGGCCCGTACCGAGACTGGGTAGCCACGGACGCCGTCTACCTCGCCATGTCCGGCGTACTCTCCCGCTCCGGTCTTCCCGACATGGACCCGCTCGTGCCGCCGGGCACCCTCGCCACCGAGTCCGCAGGCATCCAGGCCGCCTGGTCGGCGCTCGTCACCTACCTCAACCGGCTCGACACGGGCACCGGCGACCACGTCGACGCCTCCGTGTTCGAGTCCACCACCCAGCTGGTCGACCCCGGGTTCGGCATCGGCGGGTCCGCCACCGGAGGCGTCCCCGCCGCCGACGGGCCACGCGGTCGCCCCGACGCCCGTCACCTGTACCCCATCTTCCCGTGCGCGGACGGCTGGGTCCGCGTCTGCATCCTGGCGCCGAGGCAGTGGCAAGGCATGTTCGCCTGGCTCGGCGAACCAGCGGAGTTCGCCGACCCGACTCTGGCCTCGCTCCGGAACCGTTTCGCCGCCGCCGGACGCATCTACCCGGCCATCGGCCGAATGTTCGCCGGCAAGACCCGCGCCACGATCACCGCCGAAGGGCAGTCCCACGGTGTCCCTACCGCCGCCCTCCTCGACCTGGCCGAGGTGCTGACCGCAGACCATTTCGAGGCTCGCGGCGCGTTCACCACAGCCACCGTCAGGGGAAGCACCATCAAGGTTCCGAATGGACTGGTCGAAGTCGACGGGCACCGAGCCGGCCTGCGCTCAGCCGCCCCGCTGGCCGCTGAGCACACCGAGCAGGTCCGCGCCCAAGTCCGTGCCGGGTCACGCACCACGCCTGAACACGCACCGAGCGAAAGGCGTCGACTACCGTTGGACGGCCTCCGTGTCCTCGACCTCGGCGTCATCGTCGTCGGAGCAGAACTCGGTCGGCTGCTGGCCGACATGGGCGCCGAGGTCATCAAGGTCGAGAACAGCGCGTTCCCCGACGGCAGCCGCCAGTCCATGTCCGGTGACCCTCTGACGGTTTCCTTCGCCTGGGGACACCGCAACAAGACCAGCGTCGGCCTCAACCTGCGTCACCCCGACGGTCTCGAGCTGTTCAAGGAGCTTGCCGTCACCTCCGACGTCATCCTCTCCAACTTCAAGCCCGGCACCCTGGAGTCTCTCGGGCTCGGCTACGACGTCCTCTCTGCCCTCAACCCCGGCATCGTGATGGCCGACAGCTCCGCATTCGGGCCCACCGGCCCCTGGAGCCGCCGCATGGGGTATGGCCCCCTCGTCCGCGCGGAGACGGGTCTGTCCGCGCTGTGGCGCTATCCCGACGTCGACGGCAGCTACAGCGACGCCTCCACGATCTACCCCGACCACGTCGCGGCCCGCGTCGGCGCCGTCGCCGTGCTAGCCCTGCTCCTGCGCCGCCGTCACTCCGGCCGGGGAGGCACCGTCAGCGTCGCCCAGGCCGAAGTCATCCTGAGCCAGCTGGCCACCCAGCTCGCCGCCGAGTCCGCCGGACCCGGCACAATTCATGCAGTCGGCAACGAACTGCCCGGAGACGCACCCCGCGGCATCTACCCCTGCGCCGGAGACGACGAGTGGTGCGCGGTGACAGTCCGCGACGACGCCGACTTCACCGCTCTCGCCAAGGTCATCGACAGACCCGAGCTGGCCGGCGACGACCTGTTCAACACAGCGCAGGGACGGCGGGCGCACCGCGCCCAGGTCGACGCCGCCCTCGCGGCGTGGACCAGCACTCTCACCCCACGCCAGGCCGCGACCGCCCTGCAGCAAGCCGGCGTCCCGGCCGGGATGATGCACCGGGTCACCGAGCTCCTGGACGACCCGCACCTCGCCGAGCGGCGCTTCTTCCGGACCATGACCCACCCGCTGATCGCCGACCCGGTTCCGACGGAGAACCAGCCTGCCCTGTTCGGACACATCGCCGACGCCCCCCTCGAGCCTGCTCCCCTGCTGGGCCAGCAGTCCCGTGACGTGCTGCGTCGCCTCCTCGGACTACCACACGAGCGGATCGAACAGCTCATCACCGACGGCATCGTCGAAGAGACAGTCCCCGACCCGGCACCCGCCGACCCGGCGCTGGTGCCGTCCACTGGCGCTTAGGACATCGAGCGCCACCGACCGCGTCAGGAAGGCACCATGACCACCAGCAGCAACACCCCCACGCTCGTCACGGCCGCCCACAGCGCGCCCGCCGTCCTCATCGAACGGCACGGCCACACCCTCATCGCCACCATCAACCGCCCGGAGGCGCGCAACGCCGTCAACCTCGCCGTCACCATCGGCCTCGGCGACGCACTCGCCGAGGCCGAGCGCGACAGTGATGTCTGGGCGGTGATCGTCACCGGCGCCGGGGACAAGGCCTTCTGCGCCGGTGCCGACCTCAAGGCCGTCGCCCGCGGCGAGAACCTCGTCATTGTCGAAGAGCCCTGGGCCTCATGGGGTTTCGCCGGTTACGTAGGCCACCACATCTCCAAGCCGACCATCGCGGCCGTCAATGGCTTCGCCCTCGGCGGCGGTACCGAGATCACCCTCGCCAGCGACCTCGCCGTCGCTGCCGACACCGCCTCCTTCGGACTCCCGGAGGTCAAGCGCGGCATCTATGCCGGCGCCGGCGGCGCGTTCCGACTGCCGCAACAGCTACCCAAGAAGCTCGCCCTGGAGATGATCCTCACCGGCGAACCCATCTCTGCCGACCGCGCCCACGAGCTCGGTCTGGTGAACCGGGTCGTCCCCCAGGCTGAAGTCCTCGACGCGGCGCTCCAGATGGCGGCTCGCATCTGCGCCAACGCACCCCTTGCCGTCCAGGTCAGCAAGCGCATCGCGCACGGCATCGTCGACGGCCACGTCGCCGCCGACGACAGCTACTGGGCCGTCAACGCCGCCGAGGGCAAGCACCTGATGAGCACGCGCGACGCACGCGAGGGTGTGCGTGCCTTCGGCGAGAAGCGTCAGCCGGTGTGGGAGGCCCGATGACCACCACCGCCAACCCGACCACCGACAACAGCACGCCCATGGGGCCGCGGTCGTTCGCGGCCAGTCGTCGGCCCGTGGTCGCCGGCCTCGGCATGACGGACCTCGGGAAGGTCTACGGTCGCAGCGCTGCCGACTTCGCCGGGGAAGCGGTCCGGCTCGCCGCTGCGGACGCAGGTCTGAACGTGTCCGACATCGACGGCCTCCTCACGTCGGCCGGCGTCACGAACGGCATCGACCTTGCCCTGCAACGGAACCTCGGCCTGAAGGACCTCAAGGTCCTCTCAGAAATGCAGGCCTTCGGCTCAACGGCAGGGCAAATGGTCCAGTACGCCTCGATGGCCGTCGCATCCGGCACCGCAGAGGTCATCGCGTGCGTCTTTGCCGACGATCCGCTCAAGGAGAAGAGGGGAGCGGGCGCCGCCTACGCATCGGCCAGCCCGCCGAGTGGCTGGATGGGACTGCTCTTCGCCAGCGGTGTCCAGGGCGCTAACCCCATGTACGCGCTCGCCGCCCGGCGACACATGAACACCTACGGCACCACGAGCGAACAACTCGGAGCGATCGCCGTCGCCCAGCGCGAGTGGGCGCAGCTCAACCCGCTCGCGCAGATGCGGACGCCGATGACGCTGCAGGACCACCAAGCCTCGCGCGTCATCGCCGACCCGTTCCACCTGTTCGACTGCTGCCTGGTTTCCAACGGCGGCATCGCGGTCATCGTCACCAGCGCCGAGCGCGCCGCACACCTCGCTCAGCCGCCGGTCCACGTCCTCGGTTGGGGGCAGTCGCATCCGGGCTACTTCTTGCGCCGCAGCGACGACTTCGGCCTGGTCTCCGGCGCCGCGAAGTCTGGTCCCGCAGCGTTCCAGATGGCCGGGCTGACCGTCGATGACGTCGACGTCGTCGAGCTCTACGACTGCTACACCTACACCGCCCTGATCAGCCTCGAGGACTACGGCTTCTGTGAGAAGGGTGAAGGGGGCGCGTTCGCCGCGTCCGGCGTCCTGGGACCGAACGGCAAGCTGCCCGTCAACACGGGGGGAGGCCAGCTGTCGTCCTACTACATGTGGGGGATGACGCCTTTGTCCGAGGGCATCATCCAGGCCCGAGGCCAGGGCGGCCAGCGTCAGGTCCCCGACCACGACGTCGTCCTGGTCAGCGGGAACGGCGGCGTGCTCGACCACCACTCCACCCTCATCCTCAGCCCGAACCCCGCGTGAAAACTCGCCAGGAGACCCGCATGCCCGTTGCACCCGTGATCCGTGACGACGAGACCGCGCCCTTTCTCGAGGGCACTGCCCAAGGGCAGTTCCTGCTCCGCTACTGCCCTCATGATCATGCCTCCAGCCCGCACGCCCACGTGTGCGACACCTGTGGAGCCGGGGGCCTCATCTGGATGCCGGCCTCCGGCGCTGCTTCCGTCGTGAGTTGGGCGGTCGTCCCCGGTCGTCCCTCCGACGCCGGACCTGGCAACCCGACCGTTCTCGTTGTCGCCGAGCTCGCCGAAGGGCCGTGGTGGTGGTCCCAGGTCACGGGTGCAGATCCACACGAGCTGAGCACAGGGGCGTGCCTGACGATCTCGTTCGAGCAGGCCGGCGAGGAGCACGAGAGCATCCCCATCTTCGTCCTCGCCTGACCGTCGACAGGAAGGGCACGCGGTCGCCTTCCCTTCGTTGCTTGCAAAGGATCACAGGCCGGCACCCCACAACCCTGGCTCCCAACGAGTCGTTGCCCGTGACCGGCTGCGCCGTGCAACGCGTCGACAACGCCACCACCGACCTGGTCACGAGGGTCCAGCCCGAACGCCGACTGCGAATGCGACGCTGACGTCACCGGGGTGACAACGGGCTCGAGTAGGGGGTCACGCTTCATCGCGGTTCGTGATGGGCGGTACACCAACGCATTGCAAGCGCAGACGGAGTCACGGTGCGCGATCTCGTCTGAGATCCCAGGTGTTGCGGGCATCGCCGCAGGTCAGAGTATTGAGCCGGCACCGGGACTCGAACCCGGAACCGCCTGTTTACAAGTCGGGTGCGCTCTCGTCCGACCGGTGCCGGGTGGAGCCCGATGGTGCCCTGACCTGGGGTTTCGTCCATCCCAGTCGTGCCAGGTCGTCCGCCTGGTGCCGCGTTGTGAGGCGCAGTCCGGTGCCATTCCTAGCGCGATGCCAGCGCGCCCGTCCCTCCCCGTCGCGTCGACCGGGAACCTGACCAGCCCTCCTTTCCCGCTAACCCCCACGCCCTACGCCGGGTGGGAACCAACCTCAATCAGGCCGCCACTGCCCTGAGAGGCCTCGGCGGCGAATCCGCTGACGGTGAGCCCGGCGAGTTCCGCGGCGGCGGTCAAGCTGGTGAGCCGCACGCGCAAACCACGACCCCGGCCGCACCGAAGCCACCGTCGAGGGGCAGCTGCGGCTCATCCACGACGAGGTGATGCCCGCCTTCAGCTGACCCCTGCTGATCCTTGTGTCGTGACCACGCCTTCCTCGTACGCCACGATGACCAGTCCCACGCGGTCGCGCTTGTCGAGTTTGCTGAGCAACCTGCTCACATAGGTCTTCACGGTCGTCTCGCCGAGGTGCAGGGCACCCGCGATCTCGCTGTTGGAGTGGCCGGCAGCAACCAGCTCGAGTACCTGCTTCTCTCGCGGAGGAAGTGCGGCGACGCGTGCAGAGGGCGCACGGGGCGCTGAGATGAACGTTTCGGCAAGCCGGCGGGTGGGTCCGCCGCTGAGCAGCACGTCGCCGGCGGCGGCTGCGCGAACGGCGCCTGGCAGTTGCTCGGCGCGGATGTCTTTGAGGAGGAACCCGCTGGCGCCGGCACGCAGGGCGTCCAGGAGGTACTCGTCGAGGTCGTAGGTGGTGAGGACGACGATCTTGACCGAGGGGTGCCGTTGGCGCAGGTGACGCGTGGCGGCGATGCCGTCCATCCGTGGCATCCGTACGTCCATGAGGACGATATCGGGGTGGGTGTTCGCCACTGCCTCCAGTGCGTCGAGGCCGTCCGCTGCCTCCGCCACCACCTCCATGTCGTTCTCTCGCTGAAGGATTGAGCTGAAGCCGGCGCGGACGAGTGCCTGGTCGTCAACGACGACTATCCGTAGGCGCGCGCGGTTGTTGCTCACAGCTCGGCCGGGGTGGGTGTGTCCACGAGAGGCAGCTCGGCGCGGACGTCGTATCCGCCGCCGGGACGTGGCCCATGGGTGAGGGAGCCGCCGTACAAGGCGGTGCGTTCCGCGAGGCCGACAAGTCCCCGGCCGCCGCCGGTCGCCGCGTCGCGGACCGGGCTCCCGTCGTCGCACACTCTGATGATCAGTCGGTCTGGGTGCCAGTCCAGGGCCAAGAGAACCTCGTGGGCGTCGGCGTGGGTCAGTACGTTCGTCGTGGCTTCCTGAGCGACGCGATAGGCGGTCAGGTCGAGGCCGGGCGCCAGCGGACGGGCCGGTCCCGTGCTGCGAATCCGCGCGATGATGCCCGCGGCTCGAAGTTGGGCGACGAGTCCTGGCAGCTGCTCCAGACCCGGCTGGGGGCTCAGGTCGGTCCCGGGCTCACCGCGCAGCACGCCCAGTAGGCGCCGCATCTCCGCCAACGCAGTGCGTGCGGTCTCCTCGATGGCCACAAGCCGCTGGGCCTGCTCCGGCGGCGCGTCCAGCCGTGCGGCGCCGGCCTGGACGACCACAACGCTCAGGCTGTGAGTGACGACATCGTGCAGCTCACGGGCGAGTCGGTTGCGTTCCTCCGCCAGCTGCTGCGCCGACTGCTGCTCCGCTGTCGCTCGCGCGCGCTCTGCGCGGGCGACCATGGCCGCAGCCGAGGCGGCGCGTTCAGCCAGCACCACACCAGTACTGGCAGCTGCGGCGAACAGCACAAGGCTGGGTAGCGCCGACGCGAAGCTGTGCGTGCTCGGGTCGCGCAACAGGACACCGACATAGACGGCGCTCAGCAACAGCAGGCAGCTGGCACGCGCCCGTGTACCAGGCAGGGCACCGGCGGCCAGGACCAGGAGAAGAAAGAGCACCAGCTCGGCAGCCGAACCGGCCCAGCCGCCCACGCACTGCACCGCAACCGCCATCCCTCCGGCGGTGGTGGCGGCCACCGGTCGTACCCGGCGCAGCGCCACCGCCAGACCCAGGACGACGATCGCGGAGACGTGGAGCGCGAGCGGACCAGTGCGGTCCGAAGCAGCAGCAACCTCCACGACACCGACGCCCATGAGGCCGGCAAGGGCCGCTACCTCGGCGGCGCGGCGAGCGGACACGGACCGACCGTACGGGCTAGGGCGACCCGACGGGTCCTCCTTCAGGAGGATCGCGGTCCTCCCGGTGGTCCGTCCTCTTCCTCCCCACCGGTTTCAAGTCCGACCTTGGGACGGACGCGTGTCCGGGCAGAGCGCTCCTAGCGTCGAGCTGCACACCCACGCGACTGCACCGGAGGACACATGACCAGCCTGGCCCACACGTCTTCTACCCCCACACCCGTGACCCCCGGACGGCTTCGCCGAGTGTCATCGACGGTGTGCCTGGGCCTGCCGGCCCTGGTGGTGGCCGCCTTCGGTGGGCAGCTACTCGTCACCGGATGGACCGACAGCCGGCCCGGCGGCATGCACCATGTGCACGACCTGGCGTGGGGCTCTCTCGAGGGGATTTTGCTGCTCGTCCCGCTGCTGGCGGTTCTGCGTCGGGCCGAGCGACGGCCGGCCGCCTTCCTGCAGGCGCTGGCCGTCGTGGCCGCTCTCGTGCTGACGATGGCCCTGACCGTCCAGCCCGACCCGTTCACACTGGTTCTCGGCGGTTTGGTCATCACGGGAACGGCTCTGTCTCCGGCCCGGACCCTTCTCGTCCGACGCGGCACGACCACCAGTCGGCCCCTGCTCGCGCTCAGTTTCGTGGCCGCGGCGCCTCTGGTCCCCTACGCGCTGACCGCCGCAGCTGCCCAGCGCGCCGGTGGCTCCGTCCAGGCTGCTCTCTTCGGCTACACCGGTGCCACGGCATGGGCACTGGCCGTCATCGCCGTCATCGCCGTGGCAGCCCTACGCGCTCCCGGCTGGCAACTGTCGGCGGTCAGCGCCGCAGCGGCGGCGACGGTGGTGGGAGCCGCCAGCCTTCTGTGGCCAACCAACCCCTCTAGCCTCGGCACCACCGGCGGGCTGCTGGCGCTCGCATGGGCCGGCGCCGTCGTCACCATCGCTATCCGGTCCAGGTCTTCGGCCAGATGACCGCCCTGGTGGGTTACCCGGTGCGGCTTGCCCGCGCGAGTCTGCGACTCTCTCGCACCGCTTCGTCAGCCACTGTGTGAGCCGGCATAGCCGCTGCCAATCCCAAACCCCAGATGCTGGCTCGAGCTCCGCTCATGGCTTGCTTCCCTGCCGGGGTACCAGGGGCGTGCTCAGCGTGATCTCGCGCCTCGGCGACCTGTCGCCTGCACGTGGAGGCGACCTGTCGCCTGCACGTGGAGGTGGGCATGGGGGTGGGCGTGGCTCGCGTGATGGTTGTGGGGCTCACAGCCCGTGGGCTTGGAGTCAGGCGTGGGCCTTGCAGGTGTGAGTACCGTGCCGGCACGCCGCCGCCGCGACGCATGGGCCGGCGGGAACGGATCCTCTGAGGAGGTGGCGCGACCGGCGGCATGATCATGCCGAGGGCAGCGGCGATCGCCACGGCGATCGGGCCCATGGCCGTCTGGATTCCGAGAGTGTTGCCTAGGGGTGGCAGCGAGGAGGCCTGGTACGAGTACGTCGCGGTGAAGGCGCCGCCGACGATGCCGATCACTAGCAGCACGCTCTTCCACTCGTACGGCAAGACCTGGAACAGGGGGACATTCACGACCTCGTCCTGCCGGTCGCCGGCCTGGAACTCCGGGGTCTCATCGAGCCGCACCCCAGGGGACTCACCCTGCCGCAGCCTCTTGCGACCAGGTTCGCGTATTGCGTGTACGCAAGATTCGTAGCGAATTCCTGGCGCTCTGATAACAGGTGGCATCATTCGTGAGACGTACCATCCGCATAGCGAGACAACTCTGCAAAGTCCCAGGTCAGGGCGTTGAGCCGGCACCGGGACTCGAACCCGGAACCGCCTGTTTACAAGACAGGTGCGCTGCCAATTGCGCCATGCCGGCGGGCGGTGCCCAGTGTAGAGGCGGCTCGGACCAGGGGCGGTCAGCGCCGTCCGGCACGCAGCAGCGCACCAGCCGCGAGCGCCATCACCGCCAGGGCGACGAAGGCCGAGCCCAGCACGTCACCCGACGACACAGCAGCAGCCGGTCGTCCGCCTCCGGCGCTGACGAGCAGCACGACGCCCACCGCAAGACACGCGGCGCCCACGATCGCGAGCGACCGGTACACAGCCCGGACGCGCGACATCACAGCAGGCTCGGGACCGAGTGCAACGCCATGTCGGTGGCACGGGTGAGGATGTCCTCGAGCTCGTCGAGCCGAGCGACGGCGACACGCGCACCCGCCTCGTCACCGTGATGCTCCGCCGACGACAGGTCGAGGCGCGCGACGCGGACCTGGGCAGCCATCTCGATCAGGAACGCGGAGCTGATGGTCATCGATCCCCTTCGGAACGTGCGGTGGGAGCCCGGTACCGGGCGAGCAGCGCGGCGCCGTGGTCGGAGTCGGCCATCAGGTGGTCGAGAAGGCCCGCGGGGTCGGTGGCGGCCAGGCTGAGCGGCGAGAGGGCCAGCACGGCGCCGTAACCGGCGGGCATGTGGTCGAGGGCCCCGGCCGAGCACATCACCAGCAGGTCGCCGTCCTCCATCGTCCGGCGGTCCTTGCCACCGGGGAGCGCGGGCAGTAGGTGGGATCCGGCCTCGCTGACGTGCAACCCCGGTGGTGCGGCGACGCAGCGCACCGTGACCCGCCCGTCCGCGTGTAGCCAGGCGTCGGTCGAGCCGCTTCGGCCCCGGTCGATGCGGGCCACGCCGGCAGCGAGCGCGGCGCCGTCGGCGACGCGCAGGTGCAGCCGCGTCCCGACACGCCGTACCTGGCCGGATCCACCTGGCCTCACGAGCGACTCGACCACCCACTCGCCTTCGTCGCGGGCGGTCCGGAGTGCCGGTCCGTCCCACGGCACCTCGGCCAGGCTCATCGTGGCCCGCCCTGCTCGGGAAGCAGGGGGGTCTCGACCTGCAGCACGTCGGCGAGGCCGGTGCGCCGCAGCAGATCGAGGTTGCTCTCACTCGGCGACCGCAGGACGACCAGGCCGCCCCGCTGGTGACAGTGCCGGTTCGCCCAGAGCAGGGCCGCGACCGTCCCTGACGAGAGCCGTTGAAGCCCAGACACATCCACGACGACCCGTGCACCACCTTCGAGGAAGGCGTCCCTGACCAGGGACCGCAGGCGGCTGAGTCCGGCGGGCAGCGTGCGGTCGTCCAGCACGATCACGACGTCGTGCCTGGCACCGGCAAGGTGACGCAACGCGCTGAAGTGGGCCGTCTGCGTCATGGGTCCTCCCCTGCGAAGCCCGCCGTCGGCGTCCGACCCTCCGGTGGGTTTCAGGGTGCACGGTCCGTGTTGCGACGGACCCGTCCTCCAGTTTGCGGTTGTGTGACGACTGGATGGCCGTGCGGCGTAGCTGGGTGCTGCGGCCCGGTGCTGGCACGATGACGTCGTGGGGAACCGGCTCCTGGTGGTGGAGGACGACGACGGCATCCGTGCCGCCGTCTGTCTCGCCCTGGAGGAGGAGGGTTACGAGGTCGAGGACCGCGCGAGCGCCGAGGGGGCTCTCGAGCTGCTCGCGGTCACCGCAGTCGATCTCATGGTCGTCGACCTGATGCTCGGAGGCATGGACGGCTTCACGCTGATCCGGGCGGTGCGGGCACGGCACGACGCCCCGATCGTGGTGCTCAGCGCCCGTGACGACACCCACGACATCGTGGCGGCCCTCGAGGCAGGTGCGGACGACTACCTGACCAAGCCGTTCGAGCTGAAGGAGCTCACGGCCAGGCTCCGTGCACTGCGCCGCCGCTCCGGCGCCGCGCGTCCGGCCGTACCGCTCGAGGACGACGTGCTCGTGCTCGACCGGCGCGAGGACGGGCAGAGCGGTCAGGGCGGCCGGCTGGTGCTGGACGCCAGGGCCGGACGCGTGCACCGCGGCGGAGAGGACGTTCGCCTCACGGTGACCGAGTTCCGTCTGCTCAGCGAGCTGGCATCGCCCCCCGGCCGGGTCCTGAGCCGCCAGGCTCTGCTCTCGAGCGTCTGGGACCGGGGATTCTTCGGCGACGAACGGATCGTCGACGTCCACGTGCGCCGGCTCCGCACCAAGATCGAGCGCGATGCCGGCCACCCCGAGCTCGTCGTCACCGTTCGCGGCCTGGGGTACCGGCTGGACCCGCAGTGACCCCCGAGGGCTCGCGTCCACCACGACGGTGGCCCAGCCCGCGCCTCGGGCTGCGCGGCACCGTCACGCTCACCTTCGCAGCCGGTGCCCTCGTGCTCTCGACCGTGATGGCGATCGGCACCTACCTGGTGGCACGAGACTTCCTGGTCGAGCAGCGCGAGCAGTCGGCGATCGGCCAAGCGTTCGCGGATGCCTCGTTCGTGCGCGAGGGGCTGCTCACCGCCGGCGAGGAGGTCAACGACGCGCTCAGTGACTTCTCACCGCCGGCCGACTCCGTCGTGTTCGTGCGGCGCGGGGGCCAGTGGTACTCGTCGTCGCTCATCGCCACCAGCGACAGCGTTCCCGCGGAGGTCCGCACGCAGGTCGAGCAAGGGGGCGCGGGCCTGGCCTGGTCACAGGTGGGTGGGCAGGCCGCCGTCGTGGTGGGCACCGCTGTGCCGGCAGTCGACGCGGAGTTCTACGAGCTGACCCGCACGGTCGAGCTCGGCCGGACCCTCGACACCCTGCAGGTCACGCTGACCGTCTTCGCGGTGCTGACGACCCTTGCGGGTGCGGTGCTCGGACGGTGGTCCGCCCGTCGGGTGCTGGCGCCGCTCGACGTGGTCGCCGCAGCCACGGCGCGCATCGCGGGTGGCGACCTGCGGACCCGGCTGCCCAGCACCGACGACCCCGAGCTCGTGACGATCATCGGCTCCTTCAACGCGATGGTCGACGCGCTCGCGGATCGGGTCGAGCGCGACGCCCGGTTCACTGCCGACGTCAGCCACGAGCTGCGCTCTCCCCTGACCACGCTGACCACCAGCGTCCAGGTGATGCAGCAGCGTCGTCAGCAGATGCCACCGCCGGCCCAGCGGGCGCTCGACCTCGTCGTCCAGGAGCTCGCGCGGTTCCGGTCCGCCCTCGAGGACCTGCTCGAGCTCGGACGGCTCGACTCGGCGTTCGGGGAGCAGGTCCGCACACGCGTAGAGCTGCGGGTGGTGGTCGACGAGACTCTGCGGTTGAGCGGCCGCGAGCCGGTACTCGTCGACCTCGCCTCTGACAGAGGAGGTCTCGTCGTCAGCATCGACAAGCGCCAGATCAACCGGGCGCTCGTGAACCTGTTCGAGAATGCGGACATGCACGGCGGTGGACTCACCGCCGTCACGTTGCAGCGTGTCTGGCCGGTCGCCGAGGTCCTGGTCGACGACGCGGGAGCGGGTGTCTCCGCAGCCGACCGCGAGCGCATCTTCGACCGTTTCGTGCGCGGTGGTTCACGCGGGTCGCGTCCGGGCACGGGCCTGGGCCTGAGCCTCGTCACGGAGACGTTGCGGGCCCACGGAGGGTCGGTGCGGTACGTCGACCGACCGGGCGGCGGTGCGCGCTTCATCGTGCATCTGCCACTGGCCCCCGCGGAGCGTCTGCGATGACGGCAGGACGCCGGCTCGCGCTGCTCGGCGCCACGGCGATCTCGGTGGCCCTGGTCGCGGGATGTGGTCTGCCCGAGGAGGGCACCGGCCGCCCGATCGAGTCCGGGGACGTGCCGTACGAGCTGCTGAGCCCGACACCCGCGCCCAAGCTGACGCCGACTCTGATCGGCCCCGAGGTCACCACGCCGGAGGTCTACCTGCTGGACGACCAGGACCGGCTGGTCCCGGTGCTGCTCCCCGTCGACGCAGGCACTGTCGGGGCGGTCGCGCGACAGGTGCTGACCGACCTCGAGGACGGACCCTCGCTCGCGCAGCGTCAGGAGGGCCTGTCGAGCCCACTGACCGCCGGCGTCGAGCTCCGCCTCCGGCGGGTCACCGGGCGCACCGCGGAGGTCGAGGTCGCTCAGGCCCTGCGCCGGCCCTCCGCTGACCAGCTGCCGCTGGTGGTGGGGCAGATCGTGCTCTCGCTGACGTCCATCGAGGGGCTGGACGCGGTGGTGCTGCTGAGCGACGGCGAACCGGTCGACGCACCACTCCCGGGGGGTGCGCGCATCAAGGCCCCGGTGACGCGGACGGACTACGCCGTCCTGCTCGCATCTCCGGCTACGTCTGCCACGACGGCCGCCACGCCGCCTGAGGTCCCCTGAGCGAGTTCGCGCCCTGTGCCTAGGTAGCCGCCTCCTCCAGCAGGGGCAGCATCTCGTCCAGCTCGAAGAAGACGGCGATCTCGCGGGCCGACCTGTCGCCACCGTCGGGGTCGGCCCCGGCTGCGAGCAGGGCACGAACGGTGCGCTCCGACCGCCGGAACACGGCCGCGCCGAGCGCAGTCTGGCCGCGGTCGTTGACGCGCTCGGTGTCGGCGCCGCGGGCGAGCAGGGCCTCGACGGTGTCGGGGTGGTCGTGGTACGCCGCCAGCATCAGCAGCGAGTCCCCCTGTCCGCTGGTCAGGTTCGCGGGCAGCCCGGCGTCGAGCAGGCGGGTGAGCTCGTCGGTCACGCCCGCCCGGGCGAGGTCGAGTGCCCGCTGCAGGAACGCCAGCTCGTCATCAGTCAGGTCGCTCATGAAGGGCGACTCTAGAACCCTTCAGGCACCGCCGAGCGGACCCGCATCGATGTCCGCATCCGGATCGTCGCGGTCCTCGTCGTCGATCTCGACCACACGCTCGTCGGCGTCCGTCCGGTCATTCAGGCCGTCTGGACCCACGTCGTTCTCGGACACTGGTCCTCCTCTCGTCGGCAACCCTTGGGCCATTCGTCGCTACAGCGATCCTGGCCCTCGGTGCTTTGCCCGTCGACTCGGAACTGACCGTCGAAACGCTCAGAGCGCAGTGCTGGGGACGAGAACCGACAAGCACGTCACGCAGCCCTCGAGCTTCTCGAACTCGCTGATGTCGACCGTGACGGGGTCGAAGCCCAGGTCGGCGAGCCACTCGGCGGTTCGGGGGGCCGACGCAGCCATCAGCACGGTGCCGCCACTCAGCGGCACGACGTGCGCGCCCGGCTCCTCCGGCGCATCACGCCAACGGGCGAAGGGCGCCGGGTCGACCAGGCCCGGCCAGCCGACGAAGGTCGCGTCGGGCAAGGCGGTGACGGCCGACTTCAGGTGCAGCACAGCGCGCAGCTCCACCGGCACGACCGTGCGTCCGAGCGGCGCCAACAGCTCGCGGAGCCGGCGGATGCCCTCACCCGAGGTGCGTCCCCCTCGTCCGACATAGACGGTGTCGCCGACCTGCAGCACGTCGCCGCCGTCGAGCGTGCCGGGCGGATCGATGGCCGCGACACGCAGACCGAGGTCGCTGACCGCCTGCTCGACCGCGACGGTCTCGCCGCGCCTCTTCTCGGCGCCGGGCCGCGTGATCACGGCCAGGTCGTCGACGACCACCACCGCGTCCTCCACGAACACCGAGTCGGGGTGATCCGGCGCGGCAGGCACCTCGCGCACCGTCCAGCCGTTCGCGGCCAGTGCCTCTCGGTAGGCGTCGTGCTGTCGCCGCGCGAGGTCGACGTCAACCGGCTGCCGCTCGATGTGCGTGACCAGGCCCTCCGCGAGCCGCTCGACCGGAGGCCGCACCAGCGCGACTCCCCCGGCGTCGCCCGGCGACGACATCAGCCCTCTCCCTCACCGCCGCGGGCGGCGTTGATCGCGTCTTCGAGCCCCTGCTTGCTCGGGTTCTCCACGGTGGTGCCGTTCACCCTCACCCACGGGGTGCCCGGCAACCCGGCCGCCGACGCGTCGTCGGTCACCTTCGCCACGAAGTCCGCGTACGTGCCGTCCTCGATGCACTGCGTGCTCGCATCGCTCGCACCGGCCAGTTCGGCGATCTGGGCGATCACCTCGTCGGCCAGGCCGCTGCCGCCCTCCTCGGGCTGGTTGTCGTACAACGCCTTGAGATAGGGCTCGAACGCGTCGGGGTCGTGCTCCGCGACGCAGTAGGCGGCGCTCGCGGCCCGGGTCGAGTACTTGGTGCCCGACGAGGCATCGTCCAGGATCGCCACCGGCACGTACTCGAGCTTGATCTCACCCTTCTCGGCCAGCTCCGTGAGAGCTGCGCCGCTCTCCGTCTCGAAGGCCTTGCACGCCGGGCAGATGAAGTCGAGGTAGACACTCACCGTCACGTCAGAGTCGTCCGGTCCCACCACGACCCCACCCACATCGCTGAGACCGGCTGGGCCCTCGGCGTTCTCGGAGGTTTGGTTGCGAGCTGACTGAACGGCGATGACCACGCCGACGATCAGCGCCAGCGCCACCGCGACGGTGAGGCCGATGATCAGGCCCTTCTGGCGGCGGGCTTTCGACTCGGCTTCCAGCCGCATCTGCGTGGCCTTCTCGCGCGCGGCGCTCTGGCGCTGGGTCTTGCTCAGCTTGCCGGGCTGCTGGGTTGGGTCACCGGTGGGTGTCTTCGGGGTCATGACGTGACAGTCCTTGTCGTCGTGTCGTTCTCGTCGTTCTCGTCGTCGTCGATGTCGTAGTCGTCGGTGTCGTCATGCGCGGCGGGGAGCGGGCCGTGTAGCCAGCCGTCCACCGAGATGCGGGTGCGTGGCCAGCGGGCGAGGACCAGGGCAAGGAGAAGCAGCGCCGCGTCGCGCACGATCTCCTCGGTGTACCGCGTCTCGTCGGCCCCTACCTCGCCGCCCCCGCCGAAGCAGCCGCAGTCGATCGACAGCCCGCGCGCGGCCGCAGACGCCACCCCGATGATGAAGGCGACCAGCAGCACCGCCGACACCACGGCGGCGAAACGGGTCGCGACGCCCACCAGCAGCACCAGCGCCAGCACGACCTCGAGCGCCGGCAGCCCGTAGCCGACGACCGGCACCAGCGACTCGGGCAGCAGCCGGTACGCGCGCACGGCCCGCAGGCTCGCGCCCGTGTCAGGCAGCTTGAGGGCACCGGCGACCGCGAACACGCCCGCCAGCACGAGCCGGATCACCAGTCCGACCCAGGGCCCCGCCGTGTGCCAACGGGCGCTCGCAGAAGCCATCACTCGGCGGGCCCACGCTCACGCCGGAACAGCCACAGCCCAGCGGCGGCCAACACCACCACGAGGGCACCGACACCCAGCCACAGCGGCCACGACGGCCCGCCCGCGTCGGAGTCGGCAGACACCGGTTCGGCGTCGTCGGTCGCCGCATCACCAGACTCGGTCGAGGGACTCGACGTCGACGGGCCGGACGTCGCCGTGGCCGAGGGGGGCGTGCTGGTGGGCGCCTGGCTGGTCGTCGGCGCGGGCGCATCCGGCGGTGAGGTCGGGTCGGGTGGGCGAGTGGCTGCCGTGGCCGTGAAGGTCAGGTTTCCGTCGATCGGGTGCCCGTCCGCTGAGGTGGCTCGCCACAGCACCGTGTACGCGCCCGTCGCCAGCCGCTCGGGCATCGGCTGCACCACGGTCTGGCCGTCCACGGTCGGGGCGGCCAGCTCGAGTGCCCCCTTGGGCCCTTCGATCTGCACGGCCGTCCCGAGTGTCTGCACCGACTGGTCGAACGTCAGGGTGACCTGTGCCGGAGCAGGCACGCTGGCCCCGTCCTTGGGATCGCTCGAGCGCAGCACGTTGTGCGCCTGAGCGGGGGCGATGCCGACGAGCACCGACGCGCTGCCGAGCAGCGCGGCGAGGAGCAGGGCAGACGTGAACCGTGAGAGAGAGAAGGGTGTCAAGAGCACCCTGTCACTCTAGGGACAAAGCAGGGCAGCTCCACCGCCGCGCCGTCGCTGAGCGGCGCCTGCTGGAGCGGGTACCAGAGCGGGGCCCACTGCCACATCATCAGCAGCACGAGCAGCCCGCCGGCGATCGAGAGCAGGAGCGGCACCGCCACCGCCGCGCCGTTCGCGCCCGGCGAGACCGCCCTCGTGACCGACCGAGAACCGCGTCGCAGGGACGAACCGCCCGGCCCCCACCACGCCGTCATCGCACCCGCGGCGGCACCCAGTGCCAGGGGCGTGGTCTGGCCGATCGCCGACCCGCTGATGTCGACCACCAGCCCTGCCAGGAAGACCGTGCTGACGCTGACCAACAGGGGAAGCACGAGCAGCGGGAACGACCAGAGGATGGCCACGAACAGGTGCCACGGGGCCGCGACGACGGCCAGCGGCAGGTCACCCCGGCGGCTCCCCCGCTCGTACCTCCGGCGCAGCAGCATCCCGTGGCTCCGGTCGACCGCGCGGGCGACGACGCTGGCAGACGCAGCCACCAGCAGGGTGACGACGGGCAGCACGGTCGATCCGGCCATCAGCGCCACCAGACCCGCGGCCAGCGTGCCGCTGCGACCCGAGCGGTGGGGCGCCGCCAAGGGGACGTCACCGTGAAGTGGCTGCAGCTGCTGAGGTGCGGGACGGACGGCCTGCGCCGGCATCAGCGGCGACCGGTACGGGTTCGGAGCCGGCGCGTAGGGCCGGGGCGCCGGCTGCTGCTGCACGGGATAGGGCCGCACCTGCTGCGGTTGCGCGGCGTACGGCTGCACCTGTTGCGGCTGCGCGGCGTAGGGCTGCACGGGATACTGCTGCACGGTGTGTGGCGGCGGCCGGACGGGCAGCACGCGCGTCTCCGGGTTCACGCGGTGGACCGGCACCACCTCCGTCGGCGGCACCGGCGGCTTCGGCGGCACGACCACCTCGGTCGCCGGCGCCGGCGGCACGACCACCTCGGTCGGCGGCGCGGGCTGCACGACCACCTCGGTCGGCAGCACCGGAGCAGGTGCAGGACGGACGACCTCCGTCGGCGCGTCCGAGCGCGCGCCCTCGGCGAGCGTGTCGTCGCGTAGCTGCTGCACCGCGCGACGCAAAGCCCCAGGCCGGGGCCGACTCGCCGGGTTCGCCGCAAGACCAGCAGTCAGCACGGGCACGAGCGCCGCAGGGGCACCCTCGACATCGGCCGCTCCACGGCGCACGCGGTCGAGCACGACCTCGAGCGGCCCACGTCCGAACGGAGGGCGGCCGGTCGCGGCGAACGTCATGGTGGCCGCCCACCCCCACCAGTCCGTCGCATCGGCCACGGCCTCACCCTCGACGAGCTCCGGTGACAGGTACCCAGGGGTGCCCATCACGAGGCCCGTACTGGTCAGGCGGATGTCGTCGGCTACGTGGGCGATGCCGAAGTCGATCACCACGGGGTCGCCGTCCAGCATCAGCACGTTGCCCGGCTTGAGGTCGCGATGCACCACGCCGGCGTCGTGGATCGCCGCCAGCGCCTCGCCGAGCCCCTGCCCGAGTCGGGCCAGGTCGAGGCCGGTGAGCGGGCCGTTCTCGCGGACCACGTCGTCCAGCGGGGAGGCGGGCACGTAACGGGTGACCAGATAGGGGGTGTCGCAGTCGACGTCGGCGTCGAGCACCTCGGCGACCCGTGGGTGACGGATGCGCCGCAGCGAGTCGACCTCGCGGGCGAGGCGCTCACGTGCCTGCGGGTCGCCGGCCACGTGGGGACGCAGCACCTTGACCGCGACCGCGTGGCCGTCGTCGGTGAGCGCGAGGTGGACGACGCCCATGCCGCCCTCGCCGATCTTCTGGGCGATCCGGTAGGGGCCCAGTCGGCGGCCGGACAGGCCGATGGAGCCCGGTGCCGTGACCGCGCCCGTGCCACCCCCCACAGGGCCGCCCCCGTCTACCGCAACCATGCATGCCACGGTACGACACCGCACCTGGACGAACGGTGGAGAACGCGTGGGGGGCGGGTCAGCTCTGGATGTACGCCGAGAGCTGGTCGCGCTCGCTGGTCAGCTCGTCGATGCGGAACTTGACCACGTCGCCGATGCTGACGATGCCGCGCAGTTCTCCGTCCACCACGACCGGGATGTGCCGGACGCGTTCGTCGGTCATCGTGCGCATCAGGTCGTCGATCGGCACCTGCGGCCCGCAGGTGTGCACGTCCACGGTCATGATGTCGCTGACCTTGCGCTCGAGAAGCGCTGGGCCCTCGGTGTGCAGGGCGCGCACCACGTCGCGCTCGCTGACGATCCCCGCGAGGGTGCGGCCGTCGGTGGAGACCACCATGGCGCCGATTCTGTGTTCGGCGAGCAGAGCGAGAAGTCCCTTGATCGTCTCGTCGGGCTGGACCGTGACGACGGTGGCTCCCTTGCTGCGCAGCACGTTCGAGATCCGCACCTTGATGCACCTCCACCTGCTCCGGTCCGGGGCGTCCGAATCCGCGCCCGGCAGCTCGCCGTGCCCGACGGTATCTCGCGCGACCCCTGCTCCGACACCCCTCGATCTTCGGCTTGCCTCGTCCGGGGCGCAGGTCCGCTCCGCCCTCGCTAGGGTCACACGTACCGACACGCAAGGAGCTGAGCACAAGTGCCGAGCCGGACCGCGCGCGGCCCCCAAGGCCGCCACGAGTTCGTGGTCGTAGCGAACCGCCTGCCCGTCGACCACGTCACGGACTCCGACGGCTCCACGCGGTGGGCCCGCTCGCCCGGTGGTCTCGTCACCGCCCTCGAGCCGGTGATGAAGCGCACGTCCGGCGCGTGGGTCGGCTGGTCGGGCACGGCAGCCGATGCCCCGGCCGACGAGCACGAGGACGAACCCGGTCCCGGAACCGAGCCCTTCGACGCCGACGGCATGACCCTCGTGCCGGTCACCCTGTCGGCCGAGGAGGTGTCCCGCTACTACGAGGGATTCAGCAACGGGACGCTGTGGCCGCTCTACCACGACGTGATCGCCGCGCCCGCGTACCACCGCGAGTGGTGGGACGCGTACGTCGAGGTGAACGACCGGTTCGCCGAGGCCGCCGCCGAGCAGGCGGCTCCCAACGCCCGCGTCTGGGTGCACGACTACCAGCTCCAGCTGGCGCCCGCGATGCTGCGCGAGCGGCGCCCCGACCTGCGGATCGGCTTCTTCAACCACATCCCGTTCCCGCCCTACGAGATCTTCGCCCAGCTGCCGTGGCGGAGGCAGGTGCTGGACGGGCTGCTCGGAGCCGACGTCCTGGGCTTCCAGCGCGACCAGGACGCGAACAACTTCCTGCGCGCGGTGCGCCGGGCGGTCGGCCTGCCGTCACGCGCGCAGACCCTCAGGGTGCCGACGCCGGACGGGGAGCGAGTCGTCCACGCCCGGTCGTACCCCATCTCGATCGACTCGTCCGGCCTCGAAACCCTGGCACGCACCCCGAAGGTGCAGGAACGGGTCCGCGAGATCCGCGAGGAGCTCGGCTCGCCCCGCCACGTCGTGCTCGGCGTCGATCGGCTCGACTACACGAAGGGCATCGGCCACCGGCTGAAGGCGTTCGGCGAGCTGCTCGACGACGGCAAGGTCGACCCCGCCGACACCGTGCTGGTGCAGGTGGCGACGCCGAGCCGCGAGCGCGTCGACCAGTACAAGGTGCTGCGCGACGAGATCGAGCTGGCCGTCGGGCGCATCAACGGCGCGCACGGCACTCTCGGACGCGCGGCCGTCCTGTACCTGCACCACTCCTACCCGCGGTCCGAGATGGCAGCGCTCTACCAGGTAGCCGACGTGATGGTGGTGACCTCGCTGCGCGACGGCATGAACCTGGTCGCCAAGGAGTACATCGCCTGCCGCACCGAGGGCACCGGCGTCCTGGTGCTGAGCGAGTTCACGGGCGCCGCCGTGGAGCTCGGGCAGGCGATCCTCGTCAACCCGCACGACATCGAGGGCCTGAAGAGCGCCATGCTCACGGCACTGTCACTGGACCCCTCCGAGCAGGCCCGGAGGATGCGGTTCCTCCGCCGACGGGTGCGCGAATACGACGTGAACCGTTGGGCCGACGGCTTTCTCGACGCGCTGGAGAACGTGCGTCGGTGAGCGCGGCGAGGCTCGATCCCACCCTGCGCGCAGCGCTCGCGTCGTTCGTGGCCCGTCGCCCGGTACTCGTGGCACTGGACTTCGACGGGGTGCTCGCACCGCTCGTCGACGATCCCGACAGCTCGCGGCCCCTCGAGGCGTCGAGCGCCGCGCTGAGGCGTCTCGCCGGTGCGCCAGGAGTGCACCTCGCTCTGGTCAGCGGCCGTGTGATGGACGACCTCCGCCGGCTGTCGGGGGCGCCGGCGGGGACGGTGCTGGTCGCCAGCCACGGCGCCGAGCTCGAAGGGGTCCCCACCGAGCTCGACGAGCCGACCGCCGAGCTGCTGGCCCGCGTGAGCGACGAGCTGCACCGCCTCAGCGACGAGCACCCCGGCACGCACGTCGAGTCGAAGCCGGCAGGCGCCGTGCTGCACACCCGTCGCGCGGCGCCCGACGTCGCGCGCCGGGCCACCGCCAAGGCGCTGTCGGGTCCTGCGCGCCGCCCCGGCGTGCGCCTGATGCGCGGAAAGGACGTCGTGGAGCTGTCGGTCGTCGACTCCGACAAGGGCCGCGCCCTCAGCGACCTGCGACAGCGCCTGGGCGTCGCCGCCGTGCTCTACGCGGGTGACGACGTGACCGATGAGCACGCCCTGGCCACCTTGATGCCCCATGCCGGTGACGTCGGGGTCAAGGTCGGGCCGGGGGACACGGTCGCCGCGCACCGCGTCGCGTCACCCGACGACGTCGCCGCGCTGCTGGCCGTCCTCGCCGACCTTCTGGCCCCCTGAGCCGCCGAGGCGCCTCACCACGGAGCCCGGCCACCCGCTTCGTTGGCCACGTTAAGTGGGCGTTCCCATCGTTAACGAGGCGCGCGAGCCTCGTGAAGTAGCACGGAGCCTCGTTAACGAGGCTGGCGCAGCCCCCTACGGGATCGGGGCGGCGCCGGTCGAGGCGCGCACCACCAGCTCGGGGCGGAAGACGTACTCCGCGCGCGGAGCCGGCGTGCCGTGGATCTCGTCCAGGAGTGCCCTGACAGCGGCCGACCCCATCGCCGATACGGCTTGCCGGACCGTGGTCAGCGGCGGGTCCGTGAAGGCGATCAGCATCGAGTCGTCGTAGCCGACCACCGACACGTCGGCCGGCACCTTCAGGCCGCGCTCGCGCACCGCGCGGATGGCCCCGAGTGCCATCAGGTCGGACCCGCAGATGATGGCGGTGCAATCCCGGTCGATCAGCCGCAGGGCTGCCGCCGCGCCACCCTCGACCGAGAAGAGCGAGTACTCGATCCTGTCCTCCACCTCGTCGGTGCTCAGTCGGCTTCGGACGGCGGCCGCGAACCCCGTCACCTTGCGGACGACGGGCACGAAGCGCGCCGGCCCGAGAGCCAGGCCGATCTTCGTGTGGCCCAGCGAGACCAGGTGTGCCACAGCGAGATCCATCGATGCGACGTCGTCGTTCGAGATGAAGGGGGCGTCGATCCCCTCGGCGTAGCCGTTCACCAGAACGATGGGCAGGCCGCGCTCCCGCAGCGAGGTGTAGCGCTCGGTCGACGCCGTGGTGTCCGCGTGCAGACCGGAGACGAAGACGATGCCCGAGACACCCCGCTCGAGAAGCATCGTCGTGTAGTCGTCCTCGTGGACGCCACCAGGGGTCTGCGTGCAGAGCACCGGCGTGTAGGAGTGCTGGGCCAGCGCCGTCTCGATCACCTGCGCGAAGGCCGGGAAGATCGGGTTCTCCAGCTCGGGCACGATCAGCCCGACAAGCCCTGCCGACTTCTTGCGCAAGCGCGACGGGCGCTCGTACCCGAGCACGTCGAGGGCGGTCAGCACGGACTGTCTCGTGGAGTCGGCCACGCCGGGCTTGGCGTTGAGCACGCGGCTCACCGTGGCCTCACTCACGCCGGCATGGGTGGCGATGTCGGCAAGTCGGGCGCGCATGGCTGCACGCTATCGCAATCATGCCGCGGGTTTGCTGCAAGAACCTCTACGGTTTCAGAATCTTGCTGCCGTCCTCCGCAACACGGAATCGCGCAGCATCACCCGTGTCATGGCGCCGCGGCAGCAACTCGGTGGTGGGGCGGTGGCTGCACGACCCCGTCGGCCTCGACGGCTGGCGAATCGACGTGGCCAACATGACGGCCGGTACGCCGACGCCGACGACGCGCACCAGGTGGCCCGGGACCTGAGAGCCACGATGGCCGAAGCCGACGCCACGACCGGCCGGTCGACGTGGTTGCTGGCCGAGCACGGCAACGACGCCAGTGACGACCTCTCCGGCGACGGGTGGCACGGCACGATGAACTACACGGGCTTCACCGTCCGGTGTGGACGTGGCTGCGCCCCGACGGTCCCCGTCAGTCAGCCGCCGAGCACGCCATCACCTGTCTCGGCCTGCCGATCGAGGTCCCCCACCTGCCGGGCCGGGCCTGTGCCGACACCATCGACGACTTCGGCGCCGCGATGCCGTGGCGTGCCCGCATGGCGTCGACGACCCAGCTCGGCACGCACGACACGGCCCGCTTCCGCACCGTGGTCGGGTCGCGCGACCTGCACCTCGTCGGCCTGGCACTGCTGGCGACCATGCCCGGCGTGCCCACGGTGATCGCCAGGGACGAGATCGGCCTGACCGGGGTCAACGGCGAGCACGCGCGCACCCCCTTCCCCTGGGACCACGGTGACGAGTGGGACACCATGACCCTCGAGGCCTACCGGCGCTGGTTCTCCCTGCGGAGCGGGCACGTCGCCCTGCGACGGGGCGGTCTGCGCTGGGCCAACGTCCAGGACGACTCGCTGACCTTCGTGCGGGAGCACCCCGCGGGAAACGTGCTCGTCCACGTCGCCCGCGAGGCCAACCCGACCGTCCATCTGCCGCTCGCGGCGCTGGGCGTAGAACACCTCTCCGACGTCCGGACCCTTTACGGGAGCGACGCCGTCATTCATGATGAGGCCACGTTGTCGCTGCCGGACCACGGCCCGGACGCGCATGCGTACCTGCTCGGCGTCACCTGACGCCGGGTCCGCCTTCACTACGGATCGTCCGGCACGTACCTGCCGGTGAAGGGATGTTTCATCATGGCCACCGTCACGTTCGACAAGTCCACCCGGGTCTACCCCGGCTCCGAGGACCCAGCAGTCGATGCGCTCGACCTCCACATCGAGGACGGTGAGTTCCTCGTTCTCGTGGGCCCGTCCGGATGCGGCAAGTCCACCTCCCTGCGGATGCTCGCCGGTCTCGAAGACGTCAACTCCGGTCGGATCCTCATCGGTGACCGCGACGTCACCAACATCCAGCCGAAGGACCGGGACATCGCCATGGTGTTCCAGAACTACGCGCTGTACCCGCACATGACGGTGGCCGACAACATGGGCTTCGCCCTGAAGATCGCCGGCAACCCCAAGGCGGACATCCGCAAGCGCGTCGAGGAAGCGGCCAAGATCCTCGACCTCGAGGCGTACCTCGACCGCAAGCCGAAGGCCCTCTCGGGTGGTCAGCGGCAGCGCGTCGCCATGGGTCGCGCGATCGTCCGCAACCCGCAGGTCTTCCTGATGGACGAGCCACTGTCGAACCTCGACGCCAAGCTGCGCGTGCAGACGCGCACGCAGATCGCCCAGCTGCAGCGTCGTCTCGGCGTCACCACCGTCTACGTCACCCACGACCAGGTCGAGGCGATGACGATGGGCGACCGTGTCGCCGTCCTCAAGGACGGTGTGCTGCAGCAGTGCGACACCCCGCGCCGCATGTACGACCACCCCGACAACGTCTTCGTGGCCGGCTTCATCGGCTCGCCGGCGATGAACCTGCTGACGCTGCCCGTCACCGAAGGGGGCGTGAAGTTCGGCGACAGCGTGCACCGCGTCGAGCGAGCAGTCGTGGCGGAGGCCGGCAACGACACCGTCACCGTCGGCGTTCGGCCGGAGGACCTCGAGCTTGCCGAGCACGGCCTTCCGGTCGAGGTCGACGTCGTCGAGGAGCTCGGCGCCGACGCGTACATCTACGGCCGCACCAACCTGGACGGCAAGGAGCACCAGATCATCGCCCGCGTCGACGGTCGACGTCCCCCGGAGAAGGGCGCACTCGTCAACCTGCGCGCCAAGGAGGGCCACACGCACCTCTTCGACGCACTGGACGGTCACCGTCTGGGCGAGGGCGCGGCATCGAAGGCGCCCGAGGTGGGCCGGTCGACCAGCGCCGACCTGCCGGCTGCTGCGTCCGACAAGGCGTCCGACACGACAGCCGACAGGGCGGGCGAAACCGGCTCGGGCACAGCCAACCTCGAGAAGTAGCAGTCCGCTACGACGTCAGCGGCAGGGCGGGACTAGATCTCGCCCTGCCGCTGTCGTGGTGGCCATGACCGGGCCAGGGCGGCGTCCGGCGCAGGCGCACTGAGCGCTGTGATGGTGACCGGGAGATCCGCGATCGGGCCGGGCCGGGCGAGCAGGTAGCCCTGGCCGAAACCGCAGCCCGTCGAGAGCAGGTCGTGCAGCTGACGCTCGGTCTCGATGCCCTCGCAGATCGTGGCCAGGCGAAGTGTCTGGGCGAGCCCGACGATGGCCTGCAGGAACGCGCGGTCCTCAGAGTCTCCGGTGTCGCTGGCGTCCCTGGCGTCCCCGGTGTCACTGTGCAGGAAGGTCTGGTCGATCTTGACCATGTCGACCGGCAGGTGACGCAGGTAGGCCAGCGAGGAGTACCCGGTGCCGAAGTCGTCGATGGCGACCCTGATGCCGTGGGTGCGCAACTCGCGCAGCGACTCTCGGCTGCGTTCGGCCACGAGCAGCCCCTCGGTCACCTCCAGCACGAGCGACGAGGGCGAGAGGCTGTGCTTCCGCAGGATCTGCAGCACGGAGGAGGGAAACCGGCGGTCGTCGAGCTGCAGCGGCGAGACGTTGACGGTCACGTAGGCGTCGCGGCCGGTTCGAGCTCGCCACCGGACGATGTCTGAGCAGGCCTGTTCCAGCAGCTGCCGGCCGAGCTCGTGGATCAGACCCGTCTGCTCGGCCACCGCGATGAACTCCGACGGCGGCACGCTCCCCAGCTCCGGGTCCGACCAGCGGGCCAGGGCCTCCGCACCGACCACCGCACCGGTGCCCAGACTGGCGATGGGCTGGTAGACGAGCGTGATCGCGCCCGCGGCCACGGCGGTCTGCAGGGCCTCCTCGAGGCGGAACCGGCTGGCGACGGCGAGGTGCATGCCGGGCTCGTAGAGTGCGTGGCGACCGCGTCCGTGCACCTTGGCCTGGTACATGGCCAGGTCGGCGTTGCGCAGCAACGTCTCTGTGGTCTCCCCCGGTCCGGCCAGGGCGATGCCGATGCTGGCTCCGATGGTCACGTTGTGTCCGGCGCAGTCCAGCGGGCGGCCGTTCAGCGCGGCCAGGACCCGCTCGGCCAGCTCCGTCACCTGCGGCGCCGTGACGCCGTCCAGGAGGATCGCGAACTCGTCGCCGCCCAGCCGGGCGGTCATCTCCCCGAACGGCATGCAGGCCCGCAGCCGGTGCGCCGCCGCGACGATCACCTCGTCGCCCCGCGCGTGCCCGAAGGTGTCGTTGACCGTCTTGAAGTTGTCGAGGTCGATGAACAGCACGGCAACCTGCTCGGGACGGGACGGGGCCCGCTCGAGGGCCTGGCCCACCCGCTCGTGGAACAGCTGCCGGTTCGGCAGGCCGGTGAGGGGGTCGTGGAAGGCCTGGTGCTCGAGCCGCTCCTCCAGGCGCTTCTGGTCGGTGACATCGACCAGCACGCCGTGGAAGGTCGCCTCGCCCTCCCCGTCGTAGAGCAGGATCGCGTCGTCGCGGACCCAGACCGTCGACCCGTCGCGGTGGCGCAGCCGGTAGACGTCCGACGACGTCTCGCGGTCGCGAGCCATCAGGGACCGCTCCTCCTCCGCCAGAGCACCCTCGAGGTCGTCGGGGTGCATCTGCCGCAACCAGATCCCGGGGTCGGCCAGCCACTCGTCCACCGTGAAGCCGAGCATCTCCTCGATCTGCGGGCTCACGTAGAGCCATGCGCCTGCCACTCCTGGTTCGGCCACATACACGACGGCCGGCGTCCGCTCGACCAGCAGCCGGTAGAGCTGCTCGGCGGCGCGCAGGTCGTCCTTGAGCCGCCGGCTCTCGGTGACATCCCGAGACGTTCCGATCACGTAGGCGACCTCGCCCGCGGCGTCCGTGACCGCTGAGACGGTCACCTCGGCCAGCATCGGGCGGCCGTCGCTGCGCATCAACCGCTTGATCGCGAAGTGGTTGATCTCGCCCGCAGCGAGCTGGGCGAAGAGGTCGAGGTTCCTGTCGGCGTCCTCCGGGTGGCTCAGCGCCACGAAGGGCATCGCCGCGAAGTCCTCGCTGGAGAAGCCGAGCGAGCGCCGCAGGACCTCGTTGGTCATCTGCATCCGACCGTCGCTGCGGACGATCCCGATGCCCGCCGAGGCCAGCTCGAAGATGCTCTCCAGCCGCTCCACCCGGGCAGCCTCGTCCTGGGCGTGCTGGGGGGGTGAGGCCGGTCCTGGCTCCCGCGGATGGGAGGCGGCGCCGGGCACAGCAAGGCGGTCACGCCTGCCGAGCTCTCTGCCGTCCACGACCATTCCCTCTCCAGGGGGTTGCGCGCCGAAGGGAGCCCCGGGCTCTACAACCCCGGGGTCCTGCGGTTTCTATCGGCACGCTGTACCGGTCTAGTGAGGCCATCCCGCAACCAGTCGCGCAGCGACGCGCGTGCTCAGGCAGTGAGAGGATCGACGACATGGCGCTGCAGATCATGGCCAGCAATCCCGACCCGGCTCTGCTCGACCTGCCGTGGGAGATCCCGCTCGAGGACTGGCCCGCCGAGCAGCTGGCCGCCCTGCCCCGCGGAATCTCCCGGCACGTGGTGCGATTCGCCCGGCTGTCGGGCCACGTCGTGGCGATCAAGGAGATCAACGAGCGGCTGGCCCGGCACGAGTACCAGCTGCTGCGGCTGCTGGGCAGGCTGGACATCCCGAGCGTCGTGCCACTCGCGGTGATCACCGGTCGCGCCGACAAGCAGGGGGAGCCTCTCGACCCCTGCCTCGTCACGCAGCACCTCAAGTTCTCGCTGCCCTACCGCGCACTGTTCAGCCAGCAGCTGCGGCCCGACACGGCCACCCGTGCCATTGACGCCCTCGCCGTGCTGCTGGTCAGGCTGCACCTGTCCGGTTTCTGGTGGGGCGACGTGTCACTGTCCAACACGCTGTTCCGCCGAAACGCCGGAGCCTTCGCCGCCTACCTGGTCGACGCCGAGACCGGCGAGCTGCGCAACACGCTGTCGGACGGGCAGCGCGAGCACGACCTCGAGATCGCCCGCGTCAACATCGCGGGCGAGTTGATGGACCTGCAGGCCGGCGAGCTCCTCGACGCGGACTTCGACCCCATCGACTCGAGCCAGCAGATCGTCGACCGCTACCGCGAGCTCTGGGACGCGCTGACAGCACCCGAGTCGTTCGAGGCCGGTGAGCGCTGGCGGGTCGCGGCGAGGATCGAGAAGCTCAACGACCTCGGCTTCGACGTGGGAGAGCTCGAGATCAGTACGGACGTCGACGGCACCAAGGTGCACATCCAGCCCAAGGTGGTCGACGCCGGCCACCACACCCGCAGGCTGCTGCGCCTCACCGGGCTCGACGTCGAGGACAACCAGGCTCGGCGCCTCCTGAACGACCTCGACGCGTTCCGGGCCGCCACCGACCAGCAGGGTGAGGACGAGGAAATCGTTGCGCACGAGTGGCTTTCGCAATGCTTCGAGCCCGTCGTGCGCGCCGTGCCTCGCGACCTGAAGCGCAAGCTCGAGCCGGCCGAGGTGTACCACGAGGTGCTCGAGCACCGCTGGTACCTGGCCGAGACCGAGAAGCGCGACGTCACTCTCCGAGAGGCGGTCGACGCCTACGTCGGAGGCGTCCTCCCCCACAAGCCCGACGAGGCCTCGGTGCTGGGCGTAGACACCCAGGCGATGCCGGTGCTCAGCCGAGACGACTGACCAGCAGCCACACGACCGAACTGATGGTGGGCACTTCGAAGCAGGAGAGCTCGATGAGTGGGCGGTCTCTGGTCGCGCGTCGACCGCCTGCGCTGTTCATGGCGCCCTCTACCTGTTCTCGGGGCGCATTCCCCGGAGGACTCCCAGCGCCTTGCGGGCGACGGGAGAGTAGTCGGGGTGATCGAGCGCGTCGGCCACGATCCACGCCTCCTCGGCACCCGTCAGATCATCACGGTCGAAACAAAGCTTTCCCAGCGTGAGTGCGCCGTCGGCGGCGTAGTCGACGTCGTCGGAGCTCATCGAGGCGCGCAACCAGTGCTCGGCGCCGGCGACGTCTCCGATGCGGATGTGGAGCATCGCGAGGTTGTACGTCGCCTCCCCCACTGCTGGCAGCGAACCCAGGCGCACGGCGTCGCAGTACGCCCTGTCGGCGCCGGCGAGGTCGTCGTCCTCGAACAGCATCGTGCCAAGGTTCGTTGCCGCCTCAGCGCCATGCACGGGATGACCTGTGGCCATGGCCCTTTCGAAGGCTTCGCGGGCCCCGCTCTTGTCCCCACGCTCCTTGAGGACGAGGCCGACACAGTCCCACCCCTTGGAGCTGCATCGAGCGTCCTGACTGCCGGCGGCGCACCTGAACGCAGCCTCGGCCTCGGCGACGTCTCCCGCAGCGAACGCCAACGGCCCGAGGTTCAGAGCGGCCCAGGGCGAGGTCTCCGGATCATCCAGCACCCACGCGCGTCGGTACATCTCCCGCGCCTCGGCGTCCCATCCACCCCGTTCGTAGCGACCACCCAACTCGTAGGCGGCCTCAGCTGCCTTCGGCCCTCCGGCGGCCGCGAGGGCGTGCAAACGGCGGTCCTCATCTGTCAGCACCGGCTCGAGGGTTCCCAGGTGGCCGTACCTGCGGTGGAGCTCAGCGGGCGCCAGCCGGTCGCCCGAGAACACGATCTCGGCCCGGGCGACGCCGTCCTCGGGCTCCAGCGGGTCGCTGATGATCATGGCGCTACTTCTTCTCGGTGCCGGTCCACGGGTCGATCTCGCGGTTGGTGGTCAGGCCGCGATAGTCGCCTGTCGAGTTCAGGTACTTGAACTCCTCCGCGTCGCTGTCAGCGGTGACCGTGCTGGAGGCGCCGAAGCGCGGCTCGACGTCAAGTTCGGCAGGCACCCCTGTCTTCGGAGATGCGGTGGTCGTCGCAGGGAGGTCAGGCGCCGAGAGGACGTCGGTGGCGTCTGCTGGTGCGAGCGCGTCCAGCGGTGTCAGCTCGGGCAGCCCATCGACAGCGGGGTCGGGTGTCGACTCCGCCTGGTCACCCTGGTGCAGGTCGTCACCGGTCCAGTCGATGCTCGGGTCGTCGTTCCACATGGTGTCCTCCTGCTCTCCGGTCCTGCTCCGCGGTCCGAGTGGTGCTGTCACCTGTTGACGCCGGCACCCTGCTCAGAGGTTCCACCCTGGTTCCCGCTTCTGGCCGCGCGTGAGATCAGGCCCTGGGAACCCGCAGGCCGAATACGAGCTCGCGCAAGTCGCGACCGGGTCATCGTGGCTCTCACCAGATCTTCGCGCTACAGCGCAGCCGGGTCCTGCCTCAGGATCATGGTCCACATGGTTGCGGACGACTGCGGGGAGTCCGCTGTGGCGACGAGCCCGCCGTACGGACCCGCAGCGATGCCTCCGTCGGAGTCGGCCAGCACGCTGCAGACTCGGCCCGTCGTCGGCGCGCATGCGGCTTCACGCTGGGTGACACCACCGGGAAGCGCGAAGGCTGTCGTGGTGGACGACCTGTCGGCCCAGTAGGACAGGGCCCAGTCGCCGGCAACGGCATCGTCGTCGACGAGGGTCGTCGGCGTCGTGTGGTTGGCCCGGACGACCGTCTCCGACGCCTTCACGAAGTCGGGCTCCAGCATGTCACCGGAGTACGCAGCGACCGTCAGCGTGAACTTCGCCGCCAGGTCGAGCGGCACCCTCACCACCTTGCCGCCGTCGCCCGCCGCGGCCACCTTCGTGTAGACGGTGGTCACCATGGTGCCCGCCTGGGCGGTGTCGATCAGGGTCCAGCCGGTCGTCCCGGTCGGGGCCGACTGCACGCGGCTGGCGGAGTTCAGGCTGAGGATCATGACCAGCCGGTCGCCGGCCACCGTTGCGGCCGGGACGGTCGTGTTGGGCGACGCGAGGTTGCCGTTGCTGACCGTGCCGCCGACGCGCGCGATGGGCCTGACGGCCGTCACCGCGATCGGCTTGACCAGGGTGGTCGGCGCGCCGTCGTTGTCCGTCACGGTCACCGAGACCTGGTAGGTGCCGGTCGCGGCGAACGTGTGGCTGAGCGGAGTCGCACCGGTGTCGGTGCCACCGTCGCCGAAGTCCCATGCATACGAGTCCACGGTCTCGTCGTCAGTGGAGGCCGAGGCGTCGAAGGTGCATACGAGGTAGCGGCAGCTTGACGTGTAAGCCGCAGTCGGCGGCGCGTTGGTGCGTACCACCGTGATGGTGTGCGTGGTCGTCGTCTGGCCGCCCTGGTCATCGGTGACCGTCACGGCTACCGCGTAGTCACCATCGTCGGCGAAGGTGTGGCTCGGCGCGACGCCGGTGTCCGTGCCGGTGTCGCCGAAGTCCCAGCCGTACGACGCCACGCTGCCGTCCTCGTCGCTCGAGGTCGACGCATCGAAGTCACACGTCAGGCTGACGCAGGTGTGCGTGAAGTCCGCAAGCGGCAGGACGTTGGGATCGACGGTGCGCAGCACGATCGACCATGTCGTCGCCTGGTTGGTCGGCGAGTCGGTTCCGACCGCGTCCTTCGCCGTCGCCGTCAGGTTCCCGTAGGTCCCCGCCGGTACCGAACCGTCGGAGTCGGCGAGCACGCTGCAGACCCTGCCCGTCGAGGTCGCGCAAGCCCCCTGGCGAGACGTCACGCCGCCCGGCAGCTCGAAGCCAGCGGTCAGCGAGGTCTTGTCGGCCCAGTGCGACACCACCCAGGCACCCGGCGGTGCGGTCACCACCGGGGTGGCGTGACCGGCCCGATTGACGGTCTCGGCGAGCTGTGCGGACACCACGTCGCCGGTGCGAGCACCGGTGTAGGCCGCGACCGTCATCGTGTACTTCGTCGCCACGTTGATCGGGACGGTGACCCTGGTGCCGGCGTCCGCAGCGCCAGCGAGCTTGGTGTAGGTCGTCGTGGCCATCCCGGTGTTCATCGACGTGCCGAAAACGGTCCAGCCGGTGACGCCGGTCGGGCTGGAGAGCACCCGGTTGCTGGCTGCCAGGCTCAGCACCATGACCAACCGGTCTCCTTCGGAGACGTTGGCCGGAAGGGTCACGTTGGGTGTTGTCGAGTTGCCCGCAAAAGCGCTGCTGCCGACATAGGCCACCGTGCTCGGGATCGGCTCCGCATTCACCGTGACGGTCCCGGTCACGACGTCCGTTGCCACGTCATCGTCGGTAGCAGTCAGCTGGACGGTGTAGGTGCCCGGACCGCTGAACGTATGAGCCACTGACACGCCATCGCCGGTGTTGAACTCAGAGGTCGGGTCGCCGAAGTCCCAGTCGAAGCCTTCGACTGTGCCGTCAGCGTCGACGGACGTTGACCCGTCGAAGGCGCACTCGAGGTAGGTGCACTCGCTCGTGAAGGCCGCTGTCGGTCCCTCGTTGGGCTTCTCGACAGTGACCTGGTGGGTCGTCGTGGAGACGGCGTCCTGGTCGTCAGTCACGGTGAGTGAAACGTCGTAGGTGCCGCTGGCCAGGAAGTCGTGGGTCGCAGACTCTGACCCTGCACCCTGGCCATCGCCGAAGTCCCAGTCGTAGGAGGTGATCTGGCCGTCGGAGTCCTCCGACGTCGAGGTGAACGTGCAGTGGATCCCGTCGCACGTCTCGGTGAAGCTCGCCGAGGGCCCGACGTTGGGAAGAACCGATGCGAGGAACAGGGCGCGGCCGCGCCAGTCGATGCCGCCTGCGGCCTTGCTGTTGACGATCGTCGAGGTCCCGCTGGGCGCTCCGTTGGCGAAGGGGATCCGCGACAGTGATCCGTCGACGGTGGCCACGGTGTAGAGGTTGTTGCCGTCGAGGAACATCCCCTTGGTCGTACTCCAGTTGACGTTCCCGCCGGTCACGATGTTCTCGGTGGGGTTGACGATGCCGCTGTCCGGTGTGAAGAAGCGCCAGTACAGCGAGTTCACGCCAGCCTTGGTGTAGTAAAGGCGGCCGTTCCAGTAGAACATTCCGGTCATCTCTCGGATGCCGCCGGCTGTGCCCGTCGACGTGCTGGTGTACCAGGTCGGCAGCACGCCGGCATACGTCGAGCCCGCTGCGCCGCTCCCGGTCAACACCGTGCTCCACAGCGGGTCGAGATAGGGGTTGATCGCCTCGGCGGGTCCGAACGTCACGCCGTCGAAAGACCGCTTGTAGAACATGCCGTCGGTGCTGCCATAGAAGAGGCTGCGACCGACCATCACGGCGCCGCGCACGCTGGTCCAGTCGAAGCCGGTGGTCGTGGTGAGGTTCTGTGACGTGATCGCGCTGCCGTCGTAGGAGACGACGTTCGCCGCCGTGGCATTGGGTGGCACGGGCGTCGGGTTCAGGATCTCGATCGCATTGACCTCGGGATTGCCGGTCACGTGGATGAAGTCGATGTTGACGGTGCCGTCGCTGGTGATGTCGAACGACTTCATCGTGCCCCTGTTGACACCAGGGTCAACGTTGGGGTCGTAGTTGGTCAGCTTGGCAACACCGTCGATCGACACGTTGAACCTGCGGGTCGATGACGATCGGCTCGCGAAGTACAGCCGCACCGTGAGAGGCGTACCCGCCGCGGCTGGGAAGGACCACAACATCTCAGGGGCAGTGGTCGAGTCGTTGCGCTCCGATGTCCAGATGCCCAGCGGAGTGGTCGACGGCACGTTGACCAGGTTGGCCGCCGTCAGCGCGCCTTGTGCTGTTGCTGTGCTCCCCGTGTTGTGGAACGTGCTGGGGGCCGCGGTCGTGTCAGCGGTCCAGTCGGGCCCGCCATCGGTCGCTGCTACCAGGGCGCCACCGGCGTTGACCCGGTAGAGGACGTTGGTGTTCGAAACAGGCGAGGCGATGTGGACGTTGCCGGGCAGCGAGCCGGCCTTGGTCGAGGCGATGTTGGAGCCCTCGCTGTAAGGGAAGAACGCGATGCGGGCCCGCTGGTAGAGGTTGTCGCCGATCCACTCGGTGTCGCTGACGACAAAGATGCCTTCGTTGGTCGGGTAGACCTCGTAGGCCGCCTCGCCGCGCGGGTTGCGTCCCGGGTTCCACTTGAGCGGCACGCCAGTCGTCGGATCGAGCGCGGACAGGCCGGGCCGCGGAACGGCCCCCTGCCGCGCGTTGTCGGTTCCGGTGACGTTGTTCATCCAGCGGTTGTGCCCTCCGACGTACACGGCGGCCTCGCTGATGCCGACGCCCCACAGGGTGTCTCCGCCGGAGTTGGCGCTCCAGGTCGGCAGCAGCGTCGTTCCGACCGCGCGGGTCTCCCAGCGTGCGGCCGTGTCGCAGAGGTTGGGCGGGTGCGGGCCCCCCGTGGTGGCAACGACGAAGTAGTTGCCGTCGGGCGACATCTCGACATCGCGCATGTAGCTGTCGAACGCGTTCTGGGAGCAGATGGGCGAGTACTGAGTGGTCACCCAGGTCGTCGAGACCGCGGCCGAGGTGGCGTTGAGGTCGATCATGACGATCTGGTTTCGCGTCACGCCGTTGACGGTCCTGAAGTTGCCGATGACGATCAGGCGGTCGCCGGCGGGACTGAGGCTGACTCCCGACTCACGCGGGCCGATGGGTGCCTGGGCGCCTGAGCCGGTGTTGTTGTGGTGTCCCGCCATCTGGATGTTCATGTACGCGGCGTCGAGGACGCCGGTCGTCGCGTTGAGGGTGACGAGCTTGCCGTGGTTCACGCCCGCGATCTTGGTGAAGAACCCGCCGATGAAGAGCCGGTTGCCCGGCAGCAGCTCGATGGTCTGGATGCCACCGTTGGTCGAGGGTGCCTTGAACGAGGGCACCGCCAGACCCGTGTTCACAAAGAGCAGCTGAAGGTGGTTGGGACCCACACCGTTGACCTTGGTGAAGTCGCCGGCCACGTACACGGTGGGCTGCCCGCCAACGATCGGTCCCTCCAGCATCTGCTGGACCTGACCGTCGAACGTCGGCTTGAAGGCCTGGTCGACGACCCCGGTCGCCTTGTCCCAGGCGAAGATGTTGGCTCGCGGGTACTGGGTGCCGTTCATCGGCTCGGCAACAGTGGTGAACAGGCCGGCGGCGATCATCTTGCTGCCGACCTCGACGATCTTGGTCACCTCGCCGTCGAGCACCCAAGGGGTCTTCCTGCTCGGCACGTCACTGGGCATGCGGACGGCGGGGTCCGGCTCAGCCAGTGCGGCAGCCGCCACCTGGGTCGCGGTGGGTGCCTCCGGAGCGGCGACTGCGCTGGCCGACGTCGCCATACTGACCGGGATCGCGATGACCATCGCGAGCGCGAGTGCGTAAATGCGACGTGAGCGCACGATTTCTCCGATGGACGACGAAAAGAGCAGGGCTGAAGCCGGTGACGACCTCAGCGTGGAGGCACGGCACGCGGTGTGTCAGCCGAATGGGGTACTAAGGCAACGTCGAGTGACGAGTTTCACCCGTGCGGCGTAGCGGTATCGGGGGCTTGGACCAGGGGCTCGTCGATTGCCAGCGGAGAGTCACAACAATGGACAGCAGAAGTCCCCTGATAGAGGGCATTTCGAAGCAGAGCAGCCCGATGAGTGGGCTGATGGCGCTACTTCTTCTCGGCGCCGGTCCAGGGGTCGATCACACGACCGCTGGGGGTTTCCCACTGGCCGCTCGAGTGCAGGTAGTCGTACGGCTCCTTCGCGGCGTCGTCGGTCACGCCGTCGGGGCCGTTCAGAGAGCCGAAGCGTGGCTGGAGGTCGAGATCGGACGGCACGCCGGCCATGGTGGTGTCGGCCGCGGGCACTGCGACGTCGGGGGCCACGAGGATGTCTGTGGCGTCCTCGGGCGCGAGAGCGTCCAGTGGCGTCAGCTCGGGCAGCTCGTCGACGGTCGGGTCGAAGGTCGTGTCGGCCCAGACGTCCTGCTGCGCGTCGCCGCCGTCCCAGACGCCGGTCGTGTCGTCGCTCCACATGGTGTCCTCCTTCATCGTCCGAGTCCTGCTCTCACTCCTTGACGCTGCAAGCCGGCGTGAAAGTTCCACGTCCTGGTCGTGGCCGCGCGTAGGCTCCACCCGTGAGAACCCGGCAGGCCGAGTACGAGCTCGCTCAGGCCGCCGCCGCCAAGGACCCCGTCGCCCTGCGCGAGATCATCGAGAGCCAGGCCGACCGCATGCCGCGCATCGCCCGGGCCCTGACGAGAAACACCAACGAGCTCGAGGACCTCGCCCAGGAGGCGCTGGCGAAGATCTCATCTCCCTCGGTGCTGCGGCGCTACCGCGGCGACGGGCCACTCGATGGGTACCTCGGACGGGTCGCGACGTGGGCGATGGTGTCGTACCTGCGCAGCCAGGGAAAGACCTGGCGCAACACGCTCATGGTCGAGTCGCTCCCCGAGCCGCCACCCCACGACGACGACGGGACGCCGCTTCGTGACCTGGACGACGAGGTGCGTGCTGCCATCGGCAGGCTCCCCGTTCGTGCCCGACTTGTGCTCATACTGATAGCGGTCGAGGACCTGAGCTACAAGGACGTCGCGGAGACGCTCGAGATGGAGGTCGGAACGGTGAAGTCCACCTACTCGCGTGCGCGCTTCGCGTTGCGGTCGCAGTTGAAGGAAGCTCGATGACCGACGAGCCCTTCGATCCCTCGTACCTGGCGCCGGACGCCGACCCAGGCAGCGACGATGTCACCGGACTGCCCTTCGACGACGTCGGCTCCGAGCTGATCCCTCTGGGCTCCGCCGACCTGGAGCAGCCTGCCGCCGACCCCGCCGTCGACCGTGCTGCCGATCACGAGGGTCCGGACGCCGCCGTCCCGCCGGACCTCGACGTCGAGTCGCCGTTCGCCGGGCTGTGGGGCGAGGACGACGGGCTCCAGGCTTGGCTCGACCAGACTCCGTCCGCGCCCGAGCCACCGGACCCGGCAGCAGACCTGCTGTTCACGGGCCGCCTCCAGGAGATCGTCGCCGACGACGTCAGCGGCGTGGACCGCGATCGCCTTGTCGAGGACGCAGTGCGGCGCAGCCTGCAGACAGACGGCTAGACCGCCGACCACGGGGTGGAGAGCGCGTCCAGCACCCCGTCTCCATCAGGGTCGGTCATCGTCATCTCCGGTGTGCCGTCGCCGTTCTCGTCGGTCCCGATCGCTGCCATCTCGCCGTCGGCCTCGCCCGCGAGGATGAACATCTCGGCACCCCCGGCGTCCCACCGCTCGATCGGACCCTCGGGTCCGTCGGCCGCGAAGTAGTCGCCTGCACCGTCGCCGTCGAGGTCGACCGTGTCCCATTCACCCGTTGGCTCCCACCATGCACCCATCGTCCTTGCCTCCTGTCGAAATTCGCCATTCCTCGTTCTCCCACCAGGACGCTCCGAGGGTGGATCGTGGTTCCCGGAACCTCCCGACGGCCTCATCGCGTCCATCGTGAGCAAGGACGTGGCCGGGAGCGAGAAGGGTGAGAGAGGTGGTCGACACGATGAGCGAGACCCTGCGGGTCAACGCCCCGCCCCTGATGCGGGACATCTATCACGCCGCGTACGAGGGCGGCGCCGGGGCGGCGTGTCGGCGGATGCAGACGCTGGCAACCGAGCTCCGGCGTCCGGCACGCATTCCGGTCGTGGGCGAGCGCAGCCGCGGAAAGAGCCGCCTGCTCAACGCCCTGCTGCGTCGACCCGGCCTGCTGCCGGTCGAAGTCGAGGTGGCCTCGAACGTCTTCGTCGTCGTCTCCTCCATCGGTGACGACGAGGACGAGCACGTCGAGGTGCGCTTCGGCGACGGCAAGCAAGGGCGGCGGGTACCGCTCGACGACCTGGACGAGTACGCCTCGGAGGTTCGTAACCCGAGCAACATCAAGGGGGTTCAGTCGGTCACCGTGCGGATCCACGGCCGTTCGATCACCCGAGGCATCGAGCTGCTCGACACACCCGGTGTGGGAGGGCTCGTGTCCGAGCACGGCTCGATGGCCCTGGAGGCCACGCGCCAGGCGGACGGGCTGGTGATGGTGCTCGAGGCCGCCAAGCCGATCACCAAGCCTGAGCTGCAGTTCATCTCGATGGTCACGGAGCGGTCGAGCGACGTACCCGTCGTCTTCTGCCTGACGAAGACAGACATGTATCAGGGCAAGAGCCTCGACGAGATGACCAGCTTCCTGCGGGACGGGCTCGCGCGGCACGCCCCCGACCTGAGCGCATCGCCGATGGTGTGCGTGAGCGCTCTGCGGGCCGACCGCTCACTCGAGCTCGTCGAGAGCGATCCCACCCGGTCTGCCGAGCTCGGCGGCCTGAGCGGCATGGGGTCGCTGGTCGGTGCGATCCACAGCCACATCCTCGGGACCGTCGAGAGGGATCGCTTCGCCGGGTTGCTCGAGGAGGGACGCAGGATCACCCTCGAGCTGGCACAGCCACAGCGCGAACGCCTTTCGGTCCTTGAAGGGGGCGTCGACCCGCAGGCGCGGCTCGCTGAGATCAAGGGGCAGCTGGCGGCACTGCCCGACCAGAATGCGTTGCGGACAAGACTCGACCGGGAGATGCAGGCCCTGCACGTGCGCACACAGAGGAAGCTCCAGACCCAACTCCGGGAGATGAACCGTGATCTCAGGGACCGCGTCGAGTTCCACTGGAAGAAGAGCATGCGCAAGTCCCTCCCGAACGACTACGACCAGCGGTTCCAGCAGATCTGGCTGGAGACCGTCAACGACGTCAACGAGGGCGCCTCGCAGATCGCCACCGCGCGTGCACGCGCCTACGCGCTGAGCGGCGGCGGCGTCGAGGCGGAGACGAGCGACGCCCCCGAGACGGCGGGCCAGATCAGGCGGACGAAGAGGGCTGCCAAGAGGATCCGCTCGTGGATGCGGATCATCGTGATGTCCTTCATGTCCTGGGGCCTCCTGTTCCCGGTCCAGTACATGGAGCACCGCGAGGCGATGCAGAACGCCGACAAGGGCGATGCGCGACTCTGGCTGGCAGCGAGCACCGAACGGCAGTTCGCCTACTACGACGAGCTGCGCGCCCACCTGGAGCGCGCCGGACTACGGGTTCTCGCTGTTGTCGAGCCGCCCGTCCTGGACCGGCGGCGCAGCCTGAAGGCGATGGCGGCGGCGCTCGAGGACGTCACCGGCGCCGGTGGAGCGGAGCAGATCCGGCAAGAGCTCGACCGGCTCCAGCGGCTCTCGGACGAGGCGTCGAGGCTGTTGGCTGAGGGGTAGGTGCAGGATGGACGACATCACGACCGTGGCCGCAGTCGACTTCGGCACCACACGGTCAGCCACCGCGGTGATGACCGACGGCGGCGAGGCAGTGATCCTCCCCGAGTTCGCCTCCGCTGTAGCACGTTTCACCGACGACGGAGTGTCGCGCCGGTATGTCGGCGCAGATGCCGAGGCGCTGCTCGGCGACCAACGACACGCCGGCGCCGTCCTGCGCTGCCCGAAGAACAAGGTCCGCGACCGCGGAACCAGCGTCTTCCACTTTCCCGGCGACGAAGCGCCACACCACATCGGCGTCGTCGTGGAGTGGGTCCTGGCTCACGCAGTCGCCCTCGCCGAGGAACACCTGCATGGCAGGCCGCGCGCGCTCGCGGTCACCCACCCCGCGGCCTGGACGCCGGAGACCGACTCGTACAACGTGCTGAGGGGAGCCCTGTTCCACCTCGGATTCGAGCCGCGCCTGGTGAGCGAGCCGGAGGCAGTGGCGTACCACGTCTTTTCCGCCGGGCAACTCGATCTGGACGACGGTGCCGCGGTGGCGGTCTACGACATGGGCGGCGGCACAACCGATGTGGCCGTAGTGCGGCGATCGAACGGACGGCTTGAGACGCTGACGCGCAGCGACCACACGACCCACGGGCTCCGGCTGATCGGTGGCGAGGTGTTCGACGACCTTCTCTACCGGTACGTGCTCGAGGAGCTTGTGGACGACCCCGGCGCCCGAGAGCTGCTGCGAGCGGACTCGAACCCGGACGCCAGTGCGGCGCTGAACCTCGACCCGCAGCTGGCCGCCTGTGGTCGTGCACTGAGGCGTTCGGTCCGGCGCGCGCGCGAGACCCTCTCCAAGCGCCGCACAACGAGTCTCGAGCTGCCGGCTCCCCTCGCGGAGGGCACGCTGTCGATCTCGCGGGACGACGTCGAACGCGTGATCAACGACCCGGCCGACCCGATCGTCGACCTCACGATCGACCTGCTCGAGGCCGGGATCGCCGAGGCAGGAGGCGATGTCGCGGCCATCGTGCTCGCCGGAGGAGCCAGCCAGACCCCACTGGTCCGACGACTCATCTCCGAGCGCCAGAAGCTGGGTGGCATCCGCATCGTGACCGCCCAGCCCCACAAGGGCGCCGTCGCGCTCGGTGCTGCGCGCTGGCTGTGGCGGTCGCAGACGGAGGCGACCCGGCGTGCACACCAGAACCAGGTCAACGGAACGAAGCTCGTTCAGCACGACGACTGGGACGAGGTCGCCGAGTCGTCGCAGGCGTGGCTCCGCAACGCCGTCCTCAACTCGCCCTGTGAGGAGGACATCGCCGATCTCCTCGTGGATGTGGGGCTTCTCGGCGTCACGGCACCGGCGATCGACGGCGGCACACTCGTCGTCACATCGGCTCGCTTGCTCTGGTCCGGAGTCTTGCCGAACGGCAAGGCCCACCACAGCGAGGTCAGGCTGGCGGCACTCAAGGACGTCCGCCCCGTCAGCTCGGCCACGATGGGGCTGATCGGCATGCGCGTCGTCTCTGACAAGGGAACGCGCACCTATCTCCTGTCTGCCGACGACGACGACCTCCTCGACTGGATCGACTACGTGGGTCAGCGGTTGCCGTCCGGCGCCCCCACCGACAGCACGGCCATGGTGGCAATCCTCAGAAGGCTGCTGAAGGCAGACGATTTCAAGTCCGGATCGCAGAGCGGCGCCTGGCTGGTGCATGCCGTCGCGACGGCCACGACCCCGGAGGAGTTCCACCAGCTGCAGGTGTGCAACGACAAGCAGACCACCCTGCTGACAACGTCAGAGCGTCTGGTGTGGACGCGGGACGGCACACCACTCGTGGGCAAGACGGCGCGCTTCGCAGACATCACCAAGATCACCGGACGGAGCAGTGAGTCGGACGGGCTGTTCGGCTTCCGCGTGACCGTCTCAGGCAAGGACGATGCGTTCAAGCTCTGGCATGCACAGCAGAACATCGCGTACATCTGTGCGCGCCAGGGGAAGACCCCACCCATCTGGGTCAGAAACGTTGCGAAGCTCCGCACCTTTGCCGGCTGGGCGGACGTGCACGTCGACGGGCGCGACTACATCGAGCACGCCCTCGTGCACAAGGACGACGTGCTGCTTGCCTTCGCCCACTGCCGCTACGTCAGCGAGGGCTTCTGGGGTCAGGACGTCTTGAAGACGACCGCGCTCATGGTCACGTCCCAGCGCGTGGTCTGGGCACGCGTCGGAGCGATCGCCGGTCTCGACGGGCACGCGGTGCCCGTCGCGAAGGTGACGAAGGTCGGGCCGATGCCGAACGGCGTGGCGCTGACGATCGACGGTAGGAATCACGGCTTCGTCGGGTTCCCGTCCGCCGACATGGTGCGCATCCTGCGCGGGCTTCGCAACGCCTAGCCCGAACCGGACCGGTAGACCGCCACGTCGGCCCTGCGCAGCAGCCGTCCCCCGTCCATGAAACCGAGACGCTCTGTCGCAGCGACGAGTCCGTCCTCGTGGGGGTCTGCGGTCTCGATCGTCTGAACTGCTGTGTGGTTCTCTGGCGTGAAGCGTTCGCCGTCTGGCCGCAGGGCGACCACACCGACCTCGTCGAGCACCTGCAGCAGGCGCTCCCGCGTCGCTTCGCTGCGGGTCTCGTCGATCACCTCGATGCACGCGTCGATCAGCCGGGCACGGTCGCCCGACTCGGCTGTTGCAGGCGGAGCCTCCGGGACCGGCGTTGGCTCGGGGAACGGTGTCGGTTCGGGGAACCGCTGTGGCTCTGGCGGTCTCGACTGAAAACTGGGTTCAGCGGGAGGGGCCACGGGCGGTTCGGCCGGCTTCGCGATCGGCGCGGCAGGCGGCCCCAAGTCGCGACGACGCCGCTTGAACGGACTCATCCTCTGCTCTCCTCCTCCGGAGTCCTGCGCGCGAGGTGGCGGTAGGTCAGTGCCGCGACCTCGGCGACCTCACGGCGGTTGGTCTCGGGCAGCCGTGCGGCGAAGCTGCGCCAGATCACGGCACGGGTCGCGGCCCTGGCGGCGATCTCGGCTGGGCTCTCGGCTGGGCTCCCTTCGGAGTCGTCGTCGACGAGCCCCGTCCCACCGCCGAGCACGTCTCGCACCTCCTCCAGCGCGTCCTCGTCGAGACCGATCCGGGGTTCGAACGTGAGCCACAGGGCGTGCAGCCGGCGCAGTGGGAACGCCGCCGGCAGCAGCAACGACTCGTGCACCCAGGCATCCACGCGGTCGCGGGCCTGCCTGCTCAGGGCGCCCGCGACCAGCAGGTCGGTGGCTCGTCGGCGCAGGGCGCCCAGCGTCGTGTCGGCACGCAACAACCCCGATCTGGATGCGAAGTCCCGCTCGAGCATGTCCTCCAGGGCCGCCATCCCGGAGAGCGCGAACAGGCGCGTGGACAGCTCAGCAGCGTCCGTGATGCCTGCGGCGTGGACGAGGTCGACGCCGGCGACGATCCCGAAGCCGCCCAGCCTGGCGGTGAGCTCACGCCGCCTCTCCGCCGAGACGTCGGGCACGTCGAGTGTCGCGAGGAGCTCGCCATCGGCGAGGTCGCGGGGGTCGGCCACGTGCCGGCCGAGCGCTACGAGATCGGCGACTAGGGGGTCGTCGACGAACCCCGTCCGAGCGGCCTCGGCCACGATGCCCACGGTCGCCGAGGCTCCGGCCACGCGCTGGCGCAGCTCGTGGCGGTGGCGCTCCAGCCGACGACTGGCGGAGCCGACGGGATCGGACGCCGACGGGCCCTCGACGCGGTCGGCCTGGTTGAAGACGTAGAGCGAGTTCGTCGGTGCGCGCCGCACGTCGCCGAAGAGCCGTCGAAAGCGGTCGAGCTCCTCGTACTCGTCAGCGCGACCCGGCAGCTCCGAGGTGACGAAGACCGCCGCGTCGGCGTCGCGGATCGCGGCCCCTGTGACCTGCAGGGCGCGGTCACTGACCTCCTCGTTGGGCGACCCCAGCCCGGGAGAGTCGATCACCGTCAACCGCTCGAGCAGCGGATGGCGTAGGTGAACCACAATGGGGATGGGCACGCGGGTGTCGAGCCCGCTCAGCCCCGCAACGTCCTCGACGGCAACCGTCTGCACAGCGTCGGCGCCGGCCAGATGTACCTCGGCGCGTTCGTCGGAGTCTGCGGCAGAACGGAACTCGCAGTTGACGGTCGTCGTCTCCCCCTCGCCCGTCGCCGCGACCCGACCACCGACGAGAGCATTCACCAGCGTCGACTTGCCCGCGCTCCCCCGGCCGGTGATCGCGACGCGGAGAGGATGCTCCAGCCGACGCAGACCGCCGTGCGCCTCGGGCCACAACGGCTCCAGCTCGTCGTCGCCGAGCACGCGCCGGCACACCTCTGCGGCCAGTGCACGCGCCGCCGCGGCGTCGCGCTCACTGTCGGCCACGGCTGGCGCCCTGGTGCCTAGCCGCTGCGCCGCGCTCGAGCGACCTCGTACAGCGCAACGCCCGCTGCCACACCGGCATTGAGCGACTCGGTGGCGGAGTCCATCGGGATCGACACCACCTGGTCGCAGTTCTGGCGGACGAGCCGAGACAGCCCCTTGCCCTCCGACCCGACGACGAGCACGACTGCCCCGTCCGCCGAGGTGATCTCGGGCAGCAGCACGTCACCGCCCGCGTCGAGGCCGAGCACGAAGCAGCCCTGCTCCTTGAGCGACTCGAGCGCACGGTTCAGGTTCGTCACGCGAGCCACCGGTACGCGCGAGGCAGCGCCGGCCGACGTCTTCCACGCTGCCGCAGTCATTCCCGCGGCCCGGCGCTCGGGCACCACGACGCCGTGCCCTCCGAACGCCGCGACCGAGCGGACGACGGCACCGAGGTTGCGCGGGTCGGTGATGCCGTCGAGAACCACCAGCAGTGGCGCTGTCCCGGCCGCAGCGGCGCGGTCCAGCAGGTCGTCGAGGTCGGCGTAGTCGTACGGCGGAACCTGCAGGGCCAGGCCCTGGTGAATCGCGCCGTCAGTGAGCCGGTCGAGGTCGGTGCGGGAGACCTCGAGCAAGGGCATCTGCCGCTCCGACGCCAGCTTCAGCGACTCCTTCACCCGGTCGTCGGAGTCGACGCTGCTGGCGACGTAGAGCGCAGTCGCGGGAATGTCGGCACGCAGCGCCTCGACCACCGAGTTGCGGCCCGCCACGTACTCAGTGCTGGCCTTGCCACCACGGCCGGTAGGTCGGCGCGACCCGGGGGCAGGCCGGCCGCGCGAGCCGGACTTGGCTGCGTGCTTCTCGGCGAGACGCTTGCGCTGGTGCGCCTTGTGGTAGGTGCGGTCCTCGGCTTTCGGCGTCGGTCCCCGGCCCTCGAGGGCGCGCTTGCCCTGGCCACCCGAGCCCACGCTCGGCCCCTTCTTCGACGCGCCCTTGCGCACCGCTCCGCGTCGTGGGGAGTTGCCGGCCATCAGGGGCCACCTTCCGTCTCGGGGGTCGGCGCGGCGTCTGCCGCGGCCGAGCTCAGTGACCACCGCGTGCCGTCGGGGCCGTCCTCGACGAGGATCCCCGCGCCCGTGAGCCGGTCGCGGATGGCGTCCGACGTGGCGAAGTCCTTGTCCTTGCGCGCTTCTGCGCGAGCGTCGAGCTCAGCGCGGACGAGGGCGTCGAGCGCGTCGGCCGCCCGGTCGTCGCCGGCCTTGCCGCCCGACCACACCGGGTCGAGGGGGTTGATGCCCAGCACGTCCGTCATCTCGAGAACCGAAGCGAGGGCGGACGAGGCATCGCCGTCGTCGCCGGCCGCGAGCGCAGTGTTGCCCGCTCGCACCGTCTCGTGCACCACCGCCAGCGCGGCCGAGACGTTGAGGTCGTCGTCCATGGCCGCCCGGAAGGCCTGTGGTAGCGCCTCGTACGAGCGCCGGGCTGCCGAGGCCGTCGCGCCGACCGCCTGCTGCGCACGGGCCACGAAGCCCTCGATCCGCTCGACCGCGGCATCGGCCTCGCGGAGAGAGTCCTCGTGGTACTCGATGTTCGAGCGGTAGTGGGCGGCCCCCAGGTAGTACCGCAGGGCCAGCGGACGGACGCGCTGCAGCACCTCGGTCACCAGCAGCGAGTTGCCGAGCGACTTGCTCATCTTCTCGCCGCCGGTCGTCACCCAGCCGTTGTGAACCCAGTAGCGCGCGAAGCCGAAACCCGCTGCGTGAGACTGGGCCTGCTCGTTCTCATGGTGCGGGAACCGGAGGTCGATGCCGCCGCCGTGGATGTCGAACGTGTCGCCGAGATACCGGGCCGCCATCGCCGAGCACTCCAGGTGCCAGCCGGGACGGCCTCGCCCGAACGGGGTGGGCCACGAGGCCGACGCGGGCTCTTCGGGCTTGGTCGACTTCCAGAGCGCGAAGTCGCGAGGGTCGCGCTTGCCGCGCGGGTCGGCGTCGGCCGCCGGTTCCATGTCGTCCAGCCGCTGTCGCGTGAGCGATCCGTATCCCTGCAGCGAGCGGACGTCGAAGTACACGTCGGCGCTGTGGCTGCTGCCCTGGGTCGGCCGTCCCCCGACGCCGCGGTACGCGTGACCGCGCTCGAAGAGGATCTGCATCAGCTCGACCATCTCGGTCACGTGCCCGGTGGCCCGCGGCTCGTACGTGGGTCGCCGGACTCCGAGCGCGTCGTAACCGGCGTTGAACGCCAGCTCGTGCGTGTAGGCCCACGCCCACCAGGGCACGCGCGCCTCTGCCGACTTCGCCAGCGTCTTGTCGTCGATGTCGGTGACGTTGCGCACGAACGTCACGTCGTAGCCGTGGCCTGCCTCGAGCCAGCGCCACAGCACGTCGAAGGCCACGCCGGACCGCATGTGCCCGATGTGCGGCGGCGCCTGGACGGTGGCCCCACACAGGTACACACCGGCGCGACCCTCGACCAGCGGCACGAAGTCTCGTACCGAGGCGGTAGCGGTGTCGTACAGGCGCAGTGTCACCGCGACAGGCTACCGGGATGCAGTCCGGCCCAGGGTCGGCTCAGGGGTGGGTCAGGGTCGTCCCCCATATCGGGCCATAACCCTGCGCACATAGCGTCGCGGAGGCAGCAGACTGAGACTGAGACCAGCAGCGCGAGCACGACGAGCACACGAGCAGAGGGTGGACCCGTGACAGAGCAGGCCAGCACCGTAGAGGCCCGGCACGACCGGGCCGGGGACGGCAGCAGCCGCGGCGCGTCCCCCGCCGCGCAGGCGATCGACATCACCCGCGTCTACGGGCGCGGCGACGCGACGGTGCGCGCGCTGGACGGAGTGAGCCTGAGCTTCGAGCGGGGAGGCTTCACCGCGATCATGGGGCCGTCGGGATCCGGCAAGTCGACGCTGATGCACTGCCTTGCCGGCCTCGACCAGGTGACGAGCGGTTCGGTGCGGATCGGTGACGTCGAGCTGAACGGGTTGTCCGACAAGGCGATGACCCGCCTCCGCCGCGACCGGCTCGGCTTCGTGTTCCAGTCGTTCAACCTGGTGCCGACCCTCACGGCCATCGAGAACATCCGGCTTCCGCTCGACATCGCCGGCCGCCGTCCCGACGCCGCCTGGCTCGACAACATCATCGACACGCTGGGCCTGCGTGACCGGCTGGCACACCGCCCGTCCGAGCTCTCGGGAGGCCAGCAGCAGCGGGTCGCCTGCGCGCGTGCCCTTGCCAGCCAGCCCGAGGTGATCTTCGCCGACGAGCCCACCGGAAACCTCGACTCGCGTTCCGGCGGTGAGGTTCTCGGCATCCTGCGGGCCAGCGTCGACGAGCTCGGCCAGACGGTCGTCATCGTCACGCACGACCCCCGCGCGGCCTCGACGGCCGACCGCGTGGTCTTCCTTGCCGACGGGCGCGTCGCCGGCGAGATGAACGGCCCGACCGCGGAGTCAGTGCTCGACGCCATGAAGTCGATGGAGGGCTGACATGTCAGCCATGCGCAAGGTCGCCATGCGCGGCCTGGCGGCCCACAAGGTGCGGTTCAGCCTCACCGTTCTCTCGGTGGTGCTCGGAACCGCTTTCATTGCAGCCTCTTTCATCTTCACCCAGATGCTGGGGCGCAGCTTCGACGACATCGTCGAGCTCTCCAGCGACGGAGTGGCGACCCAGGTGGTGCCGTCCGACGAGCTCAGCGCCGGTGTGCCGCTCGACCTGGTCGACGCGGTGGCCGCGGTCGACGGCGTGCGAGCCGTCGAGCCGAGCATGGGAGGAATGCTCACGCTGGTCGGGGCGGACGGCAAGGCAGTCGGAAGCGGGGGCGCCCCGTCGGTCGGATTCGGCTGGGTCGAAGGGCCCGAAGCGGTCAGCGACGCGGGCCAGATCACCGACGGGCGCGAGCCACGTGCCGACGACGAGGTCATCATCAACGTCTCCGCCGCCGAGAAGGCAGGCCTGGAGGTCGGCGACGCCACCCAGGTCATCCTGCTCAACGGTGGGCCGCAAGACGTCGACGTCGTCGGCGTCTACGACACCGATGTCGCAGGGCTCGGCGGGTTCATCGGGATCGGCTTCACCCCGGATCAGGCCAAGACCCTCTTCACGGACGGCGTGCACGCGAGCGACTTCCTGGTGGCGTCAGACGCTGGCGTGGACGAGAACGAGCTGACCCAGGCCATCGCCGCCGTCCTGCCCGAGGACGTTGAGGCCCGAACCGGGTCCGAGCTGCGCGAGGAGAGCAAGAGCGAGTTCCAGCAGGCGCTGACCTTCATCAACGCCTTCCTGACCGCGTTCGGCGTGATCGCACTGATCGTCGGGTCCTTCATCATCGCCAACACGTTCTCGATGGTGGTGGCGCAACGATCGCGCGAGATGGCCCTGCTGCGTGCCGTCGGCGCCAGCCGCGGTCAGGTCACCCGTTCGGTCACCGCCGAGGCGTTCGTGGTCGGACTCTTCGGGTCGGGCATCGGCCTGCTGGCGGGCCTCGGCCTCTCGTGGGCGCTGACGCAGCTCCTGTCTGCCCTGGGATCGGGCATCCCGGTGTCGGGCCAGCGGCTCAGCACCACCACGGTCCTCGTCACGCTCGGGGTCGGGGTCGGAGTCACGCTCCTGGCGGCGATGCTTCCCGCACGGCGGGCCGGCCGGGTCGCGCCGGTCGAGGCGATGCGCGGAGAGTTCGCCACCCCGAGCAGCGACCACACGTTGCGCCTGGTGCTCGGGTTCTTCACGGCTGCGGCCGGGGCCATTGCCACGGCGACCGGCTCGGCCAGCGACAGCACGGTCTGGCTGGGTGGAGGCTTCCTCGGCATCGGTGCCGCCGTGGTGCTGATGTCACCGCTGGTCGCACCAGCCGTGTTCAAGGTCATCGGGCCCGTGCTCGCGCGTCCGTTCGGATCGATCGGACGCATGGCCCAGGGCAACGCGTCCAGGAACCCGCGCCGGACCGCTGCCACTGCCCTGTCCCTCGCACTCGGCCTGGCTCTGGTCACCGTGTTCTCGATCGTCGGCGCCTCGGCGAAGGCGAGTCTGACGCAGGTCGCCACCTCGGGCATGAAGTGGGACTACGTCGTCAGCGGGCCGCAGGGGATGCCGATCCCAGCCGGGGTCACCTCGGCGGTCGAGGACGTGGGTGCCGTCGACGAGGTCGTCACGATGAGCGGCCTCCCGGTCATGGTCCAGGGTGAGGTCACCTACGGCCTGGCGATGTCGGGGCAGCTCGACCGCGTCGCCGACCTCCAGGTGCTCGAAGGCACGGCAGACCTCGGCGACGGCACCATGCTGACGACGCAGGACAGCGCGACAGAGTTCGGGTGGGCGGTTGGCGACGTCGTGACGCTCGAGTCGCCCGGCCAGGGAGCCGTCGACGTGACGGTGGCCGGCGTCTACGACAGCGAGTACTTCTCACCGTGGCTGGTCAACGGGACGACCCTCGAGGCCCTGGTCGCCGAGGAGAACCGGATGAGCTTCCAGGCCTTCGTCGTGGGCGAGGAGGGAGTCAGCTCGAGCAGCCTGCAGGCCGACCTCGAGGAGGCCGTGGCGCCGTTCCTGACCACGAGCGTCGACGACCGGGAGGCCTTCACGGCGATGCTGACCCAGCAGGTCGACATCATGCTCGGGATCCTCTACGGGCTGCTGGCGCTCGCCGTGATCATCTCGATCCTCGGCATCGTGAACACTCTCGGCCTGTCGGTGGTGGAGCGCCGGCGCGAGATCGGGATGCTGCGGGCGGTCGGCATGCTGCGGAGCCAGGTGCGCAAGGCCATCTACGTCGAGTCAGTTCTGATCTCGGTCTACGGGGCCATGATCGGGCTCGCCCTCGGGCTCGGCTTCGGGTACCTGTTCGTCAAGAGCCTGGCGGACGACGGGCTGGACATCACCGTCGTGCCCTGGGGCCAGGCGCTGCTCTTCCTGGTGATCGCGGCCGTCGTCGGTGTGCTGGCGGCACTGTGGCCGGGGCACCGGGCAGCGCGCACCCGTCCGCTGGAGGCCATCGCGGCCGAGTGAGCGGCGCCGTCGAGGGTGCGCATAGGGTCGGGGCCTGTCCCTGATCCTCACCCTTGGAGGCCCTCTGTGCCACAGACCGTCAAGGGCGTCGTCGCCCGTAGCAAGGGCGCCCCGGTCGAGCTGACCGACGTCATCGTCCCCGATCCCGGTCCTGGCGAGGCGGTGGTCGCGGTGCAGGCGTGCGGCGTGTGCCACACCGACCTGCACTACCGAGAAGGGGGCATCAACGACGACTTCCCGTTCCTGCTCGGACACGAGGCAGCAGGGCTGGTCGAGCAGGTCGGCGAGGGGGTCACCGATGTCGCACCGGGTGACTTCGTGGTGCTCAACTGGCGCGCCGTCTGCGGCATGTGCCGCGCCTGCCTGAAGGGCCGGCCCTGGTACTGCTTCAACACCCACAACGCGACTCAGAAGATGACGCTGGCCGACGGCACGGAGCTGTCGCCCGCGCTCGGCATCGGCGCCTTCGCGGAGAAGACGCTCGTGCATGCGGGCCAGTGCACCAAGGTCGACCCCGCGGCCTCGGCCGCGGCGGTCGGGCTGCTCGGGTGCGGGGTGATGGCCGGCTTCGGTGCCGCGGTCAACACCGGTGGCGTCGGACGGGGTGACTCGGTCGCCGTGATCGGTTGTGGCGGAGTGGGTAACGCCGCGGTCGCCGGGGCCCGCATCGCCGGCGCCACCACGATCATCGCGATCGACATCGACGACCGGAAGCTGGAGTGGGCGAAGGAGCTCGGGGCCACCCACACCGTCAACTCGAGCGACGTCGACGACCCCGTCGAGACCGTTCGCGAGCTCACCGGTGGCCACGGCGCCGACGTCGTGATCGAGGCGGTCGGGCGGCCCGAGACCTACCGGCAGGCGTTCTTCATGCGCGACCTGGCCGGCACCGTCGTGCTGGTGGGCGTGCCGACCCCCGACATGACCATCGAGCTGCCCCTGATCGAGGTCTTCGGACGGGGCGGCGCCCTCAAGTCGTCGTGGTACGGAGACTGCCTGCCCTCGCGGGACTTCCCGATGCTGGTCGACCTCTACCTGCAGGGCCGGTTCGACCTGGACATGTTCGTCTCGGAGAAGATCGCCCTCGACGAGGTGGAGGCTGCCTTCGAGAAGATGCACCGGGGTGAGGTGCTCAGATCTGTCGTCGAGTTCGAAACCGCTGCGGCAGAGGGAAACCGGGCATGAGCGCACGCATCGACCAGGTCGTGACCTCGGGTCACTTCACGCTGGACGGCAGCTCGTGGGACGTCGACAACAACGTCTGGGTCGTCGGCAACGACACGGAGTGCGTAGTCATCGACGCGGCTCACGACGCCGCGAAGATCCTTGCGGCAGTGGGGGATCGGAGACTGTTGGCGGTCCTGTGCACGCACGCCCACAACGACCACATCAACGCGGTGAGCGGGCTGTGGGACGCGACCAAGGCGCCGTCCGCGCTGCACCCGGACGACCGCGTGCTGTGGGACCAGGTGTACCCGGAACCGGCCCCCGACCGGGACCTCGAGGACGGCGACGTGATCCACGTGGCCGGCATCGACCTGCACGTGCTGCACACGCCCGGCCACTCGCCTGGAGCTGTCTGCTTCTACGCGCCCGCGCTGAGCACCGTGTTCTCCGGTGACACGCTGTTCAACGGCGGCCCGGGCGCAACGGGCCGCTCGTACAGCGACTTCGACACGATCATCGCCTCGATTCGCGACACGCTGCTCGCGCTGCCGCCGCAGACCCGCGTGCTGACCGGCCATGGTGAGCCGACGACGATCGGCGACGAGGCCCCGCACCTGCACGAGTGGGTCGACCGGGGGCACTAAGTCGACCAGGAGGGCGGCGCGACCTGACCCGGCCGAGCTGACTTGCCTGGATCCACCGCTCGCGCGCAGAGTCATCGTGTCCGGTGCCGGCCGGATCGACACCCGCCGGTTCTACGCCGCCCTCGAGGCCCGAGCGGCTGCGACGGCCGAGTCCAGCCCAGCCGCCCGCCCTGTGACTCGTCCAGCCCACACGAATGTCGCCCGTCTGCGTGGGCTGCACGAGCGAGCCACACAGACCATGTGGGTAGGAGGAGCAAGGGTCAGGTGCGCGGCCGAATCCGTCCCACCGCGGCGCCGATCCAGCTGACCAGGCAGCCGACGAGCAGGGCACCGCCTGCCAGCACGGCAGCCATCACGCGTGGGTACGGTTCGGGCGACCACGCCATCACCAGGATGGCCAGGCCCGCCACCGCCACGCACCCGAACCAGATCGACGCCACCCACGAGGCTCGCAGCACGCGCCACAGGGCACGGCGAAGGTCACCGCCGAGTGCGACCACAGTCCGCCTCGTCCACCAGACCAGGATTCCAAACCCTAAGAGCCACAGCACGATTGCCGGGACGACGAACCCCCGGGTCTCACCGGCCAACGCCACCGGAAGCCGCTCCGCGATCCACAGGATCCAGAACCCGACGTGCGTGCGCTGCAGCCACTTCAAGACCAGCACGTCGAGGTTGCGACGGGCGACGGTCTGGCGCGGGTCGGCGACTGCGGTGTCGACGAAGCTGCGGGCCGCCTCGTGCATCGAGCCCTGAGCCAGGCGCACCACGCCCAGGTCATGCCGGGCCTGCACGTGTTGCGGATCGAGGCGCAGCGCCTCCAGGAAGGCGCGCTCCGCAACGTCACGGCGCTTCGCCGTCAGAGCGACCGAACCCATCGTGGCGTGCGTGTCCGGGTCGAGCGGGGCGAGATCGACCGCGCGCCGGGCCGCCTCCCATGCCAACGCGCCCTGGCCCTTCATGTCGTCCGCGACGGAGGCCACCTGCAGGTGCGTGGCGTGGTTCGACGGGTCCAGCCGCACAGCGTGCTGCGCAGCGGCCAGTGCCTCCGGTCGGCGCTTGAGGCCTGCCAAGGCGCAGCTGACCAGGATGTGCCCCCACGTCGAGTCGGGCCAGTCACGCACCACGCGACCGGCGGCGTCGAGCGCCTTCTGGAACTCCGCCAGGCCCAGGTGCGCCCTCGAGATGAGGCCCCACGTCATGACGTCGTGCGGGTCGGTCGCGACGGCAGTGTGCAGCAACCGCAAGGCATCCGACTCGCGACCGGCGTTCAGCAGCAGCCGGGCGCGCTCGTGGACCGCGTCGCTCACAGTCGCCTGGTCTTCTTCATGTACGCGCGCAGGTCGGCGTACGTGCCGTCGCCGTCCGCGAACATCACGACGTTGCGGGCCAGGTCGAACCACCCGTTCGTCGAGGGACGCACCTCGCCCAGCGCCGCCTCGAGGTCGCGCATCCCGATCATCCGCACGGTGCCCGACCGCATGCTGTCGACGAGCGCTTTCTCGGACGCGGCCTCGCACAGGTGCGCCAGGTCAGCGCCGGAGAAGCCGTCGGTGCGCTTGGCCAGCTTGTGCAGGTCGATGCCCTCGACCGGACGGTGCCGCAGGTGCGTGCGCAGGATGGCCTCACGGGCCGGCCCGTCGGGCGGCAGCACCAGCAGCGTGCGGTCGAAGCGGCCGGGCCGCCGGAGTGCGGGATCGACGTCCCAGGGCTGGTTCGTCGCAGCCAGGACGAACACGCCCTCGTTGCTGCCGTCGACGCCGTCCAACTCGGACAGGAGCTGGTTGACCGTGCCTCGCGTCGCCGACTGTCGGGTCTGACTTCGCTTCTGCCCCAAGGCATCGATCTCGTCCAGGAACAGGACCACCGGCGCCTGCGACCGCGCGAGCTGGAACAGCTCGTGCACGTTCTTCTCGCTGTTGCCGATCCACATGTCGAGGATGTCGGCCAGACCGACCGAGATGAACTTGGCTCCCATCTCGCCCGCGACCGCGCGCGCGACGAACGTCTTGCCGCACCCGGGTGGCCCGTACAGCAGCAGACCTCCACGCAGGCTCTTGCCGAACATCTTGCGCAGCTCGGGGTTGCGCAGGGGCGCCAGGAACGCCACCTCAAGCCGCTCCTTGACCTCCTGCATGCCGCCGACGTCGGCGAGAGTGACTCCAGCCGGCTCCACGTCCCAGGCGGCCTGGTCGGGCCTGACGTCACCTGCCGCATCGTCGTCGGCGACGAACATCGGTTCGGCGATGTCACCGACCTGCGACTCGGCGGCGCTCCAGTCGAACCCGGCGGCCGACGGGGTGGGTCTTGGATCCGGCGCCGCCGGAGGGCCAGAGGCGGATTCAGAGGCGGATTCAGAGGCGGACTCAGGTTCCGACGCCTTCACCGGAGCGAGAGCCCGCGCCATCAGATCGCGCGCCCGAGGGTGGGACGGCTGCGCGCCGAGGACGCTGCCCACCTGGGTGACCGCTTCGTCCGGACGACCGGAGCCCAGCAACAGCTCGGCCAGGTGCAGCCGCAGCTCGACGTCGTCGGGAGCGGCGTCGACGGCGCGCTGCAGAGCGGCGATCAGGTGGTCGTCCATGGCCCCATCATCCCTGGTCGAGGGCCGCGCGTGCGGCGAGTGACCACAGGCGCCGGCGCCGTCACACACCTGTGATCAGCGGATGGCAACGCGCAGGGGGCTCTGGGCGTCTGAGGTGCAAGATCCGAGAAACGGGGGCAGACATGACCGCGATATCTGCAACGCTGGCGCACCGGCGGCACCCTGAGCGGTGCCGTGTCGTCGTGATCAGCCGGGCCGGGCGGCTCAGTGTGCCGAGCGGCCTCCTCGACGGTGTCGACGTGCGGTTCCTGCAGCGCCAGGACGGACCCGACCCCACGGCTGCGGCGAGTCTGCTCGCCGGCGTCGACGTTCTGGCCTGCACGAACGCATGCCTCCCCGTGCTGGACGACCAGCTCCTGACGCGCCTGCCGTACCTGCGCCACGTGGTCCTCTACGCGACGGGTTACGAGCAGGTCGACCTGGACGTGCTGCGGCGCCACGGCGTCGGGCTGTCCGTCCTGCCCGACTACGCCACGGTCGCGGTCGCCGAACACGCTCTCGCGATGCTGTTCTCGCTGGCCGCGCGCGTGCACCTGGCCCACGACCGAAGCCGCGGAGCGGTGCCCGCCACCACGTCCCTGCGAGGTGTGGAGCTCGGCAGCCGCACCCTCGGCATCATCGGGACCGGCAGGATCGGCACCCAGCTCGCGGCCATGGCGTCCGGGGTCGGCATGCGGGTGCTGGGAACCGACATCGACTCGCTGGCAGCCGCTCGCGCCGGTCGGCGCGGCGTGGCGATGGTCGGCCAGCCGGGTCTCCTGCGAGATTCGGACGTCGTCGTCCTGTGCGCGTCCACCGTCCGAGGGGCTGGGCCGGTCCTCGACGCGGCCGCGATCCGCGCCCTGCGACCCGGTGCGCTGGTGGTCAACGTCGGGCGCCCCGGTCTGGTCGACACCGCGGCGATGCTGGCAGCGGTGCGCGGGGGCTGGGTGCGCGGCTACGGCGTGGACGACGTCGTCATCGACGCGAGTGCCGCCGTCGAGGACCTCGCCCTGGTGCGCGAGGGACGGGTGCTGCAGACGGGCCACAGCGCCTGGTGGCGCGACGAGGTGCTCGAGCGGGGAGCGACGATGTTCGGTCGTGCCATCGCCGCTGCGGTCGCCGGCTGCCCCGTCGACGTGGTGACTCAAGTGCCCGGCGCGATCGATGTCGGGATGGCGGGCGCCTGAGCATGAGCGGGCGAACGCGTCTCGTCGCGGCGCTGTGCGCTGTGTGGCTGCTCGCGTCGGTGGGGCTCGCTGCGGCGAAGTGGCCTCGCTACTGGGAGTACATCGCCTCGGAGCAGACGCCGATGACGTGGCTGCAGTCGGTCGTTCTCGTGGTGGCCGCCTGCGCGAGCGGGCTGGTCGCCTCGTTGGTGGCGCCTTCCTCCCCGGAGAGGAAGGGCGGCCGCCCGTGGTGGCTGCTCTGCGTGGGTTTCGCGGCGCTCGCCCTCGACGAGCGGTTCGCGCTGCACGAGCGGGTCCGCGACGGCTACCTCGCACCGCGCGACGTGTCCCTACCGCTGCTGCCGTGGGTCGCGCCCGGCGACTTCCTGGTGCTGCTGATCGGGCTCGCAGGCCTGGCGCTGCTACCCCAGGTGTGGCGCGCCGTACGTGACGACCGGTGGTCGCGCACGGTTCTTCTGGTCGGAGTCGCGCTCGCCGGAGCGGCCGTCGGGCTGGACTCGGTGGACCCCTCGACCTGGTCGGTGGAGGTCGAACGGGTGCAGCAGAGCCTGGAGGAGGTGCTCGAGCTGGCCAGCGGGCTGGCGCTGCTCGGCGCCGTGCTGCTGCGGCTGGTGACGGTGATGGACGACCTGCAGAGAGCAGCTGGGTCAGCCGCGCGGAGCCACCAGGGCAGTGGCGACAGCGGCGATGCCCTCGCCCCGACCGGTCAGGCCTAGCCCGTCGCTCGTCGTCCCCGACACCGACACGGGTGCGCCGACGGCCGTCGACAGTGCCTGCTCGGCTTCCGCGCGACGAGTGCCGACGCGCGGGCGGTTCCCGATCACCTGCACCGCCACGTTGCCGATCTCGTAGCCGGCCTCGCGGACCAGCCGCGCGGCCTCGGCCAGCAGGGTCACACCGGACGCGCCGGCCAGCTCGGGTCGGTCCGTGCCGAAGTGCGCCCCGAGGTCGCCGATGCCCGCGGCCGAGAAGATGGCGTCGCAGCAGGCATGGGCGGCCACGTCGGCGTCGGAGTGGCCGTCGAGCCCCGTCTCGCCCGGCCAGAGGAGACCGGCGAGCCACAGGTCGCGGTCGGAGCTCGAGGCGGAACGCGAGGCGGAACTCGAGGCGGAACTCGAGGCGGAACTCGAGGCGGAACTCGAGGCGGAACTCGAGGCGGAAACTGTGGCGAACGGGTGCACGTCGACGCCTACCCCTACCCGAGGTAGTCCGCTCACGACAGGTCTCTGGACACAAGGCCCTCGGCGAGGACGAGGTCGATCGGACGGGTCACCTTGAAGGCTTCCTCGTGCCCGTGCACCAGGTGCACCGGCACGCCCTGGGCCTCCACCAGACCCGCGTCGTCGGTGGCCGCGTGCCCCAGGGCGCCGGAGACCGCCGCCGCCTCGTGCGCGGCGTCGAGAACGTGCCGGGCGAAGCCCTGTGGTGTCTGGACGGCGAGCATCGACTCGCGGTCGACCACTCCCCCGCCGCGCTGCCTCAGGGTGTCGGTGACCGGGACAGCCGGCACCACCGCCGGATGTCCCGCCGCCAGCGCGTCGAGGACGACGGTGAAGACCTCGGCCGGTGTGAGGCAGCGCGCGGCGTCGTGCACGAGAACGACGTCGACCTCAGCACCCAGAGCGCGGAGCCCCGCGGCGACCGAGGCCTGACGGGTGTCGCCACCGGCGACCACGACCACTCCGGGCCCGCACATCGCCTCGACGGCGTCGCGGTCGTCCTCGGGCCCGACGACGACGAGCTCGTCGACCGCGCCGCACTGCCGGACGCCGTGGAGCGCCCAGGACAGCAGAGGACGACCACCCACCGGTACCAGTGCTTTGGCGCGTCCAGCCGCCAACCGCTCACCCCGACCCGCGGCCACGATGACGCAGCCGACGCGGAGGCCGTCGTGGCTCAGCTCGCGAGGACCTCGTCGAGGATGGCCTCGGCCTTCTCCTCCTCGGTCTTCTCGGCGAGGGCGAGCTCGCTGACCAGGATCTGGCGGGCCTTGGCGAGCATCCGCTTCTCCCCGGCCGACAGGCCGCGGTCCTGGTCACGGCGCCACAGGTCGCGAACGACCTCGGCAACCTTGATGACGTCGCCCGATGCCAGCTTCTCGAGGTTCGCCTTGTAGCGGCGCGACCAGTTGGTCGGCTCCTCGGTGTGTGGGGCACGCAGGACGGCGAAAACGCGGTCCAGCCCCTCCTTGCCGACGACATCGCGAACACCGACGAGATCGCAGTTCTCGGCCGGTACCTCGATGGTCAGATCGCCTTGTGCCACCTTGAGCTTGAGGTAGAGCTTCTCCTCGCCCCGGATGGTGCGCTTCTTGATCTCTTCGATCAATGCAGCCCCGTGATGCGGGTACACGACCGTCTCGCCGACCTTGAAAGCCATCTGCTCTTGTCCCTTTCGCCGACCTCCAGAGTAACACGCTCTGTGACGGGACCGACACCACTCCAGAACTGTTTGCGCAGGTCAAAGGCCCTGTGCCACACCGACCGGGGCCCGCGAAGGTCTTGACACGAGGGTCGTGGCCATGCTGCGCCCCGGCCCTTGCGGCCGCTCGGTACAGTGTGCGCGTGAACCCCGCCCCACGCCTCGCCGGCGCGTTTGCCACGGTTGCCGCCGTCGCCCTGATCGCCGGGTGCTCGACGTTCAGCGCGCAGACCACGACCCTCGAGTACGCGCCGAGTGACGGGGTGCAGGGCACCCTCGGCGACATCGACATCCGCAACGTCTTCGTCGTCGCGGAGGCCGAGGACAGCCCCGGCACCATGATCGGCTCGCTCGTCAACAGGGGCTCAGAGGACGTCACCGTCACCATCGTGGGCGACCCCCTGAGCAAGGACGTCGACGTGCCGGCCGGTGAGGTCGTCACGCTCGGCCCCGATGGCGACGAGACCATCCTGGCGACCGAGGTGGGTGTCGTGCCCGGACGCCACCTGCGCGTGCTGTTCACCGGCGGCGGCGCCGAGCCGCTCAATCTCAACGTGCCGGTGCTGGACGGGTCGCTGCCGGAGTACGAGGACCTCGTGCCGACAGGTGGCCCCCAGGCCGACGGCTGAGAGCCCTCAAGCTCGAACCCAGGCTCGAACCCAGGGCTCGAACTCAGGCTCGAACTCAGGGCTCGAACTCAGGCTCGAACTCAGGGCTCGAACTTGTAGCCGAGCCCTCGGACGGTCACGAGGTACCGCGGCTCCTTCGGGTCGGGCTCGATCTTGGCCCGCAGCCTCTTCACGTGGACGTCGAGCGTCTTGGTGTCGCCGACGTAGTCAGACCCCCACACCCGGTCGATCAGCTGCCCGCGCGTGAGCACCCGTCCCGCGTTGCGAAGCAGCATCTCCAGCAGCTCGAACTCCTTCAGCGGCATCGGGACCGACGCACCCGACACGGTGACGACGTGGCGCTCGACGTCCATCCGCACGGGACCGGCCTCGATGGTGCCCGGAAGCAGGTCCTCGGGCTCCCCCCTGCGTCGCAGCACGGCTCGGATCCGCGCGACCAGCTCGCGTGACGAGTAGGGCTTCGTGACGTAGTCATCCGCCCCGATCTCGAGCCCGACGACCTTGTCGATCTCGCTGTCCTTGGCGGTCAGCATGATCACGGGAACGGTGCTCCGGGTCCGCAGCTGGCGGCAGACCTCATTACCGGGCAGCCCCGGCAGCATCAGGTCGAGCAGCACGAGGTCGGCCCCGCTGCGGTCGAACTCGTCCAGCGCGGCGTGCCCGTCCGCCGCCACAGCGACCTCGAAGCCCTCCCGGGTCAACAGGTACGACAACGGGTCGCTCAGCGACTCCTCGTCCTCGACCACAAGAATGCGTGTCACGTACTGACTCTCCTCGGTGGGGTTTGCTGCTGCGGGAGCGGTCCCGCGGCGGCCGCCTTCCGGGCTTCTGGACCGGATGTTGCGGACGGCAGTCTGAGCGTGAACGTCGACCCGTTGTCGGGCTGGCTCCAGACGGTCACCTCGCCACCATGGTTGGCCGCGACGTGCTTGACGATGCTGAGGCCGAGCCCGGTCCCGCCGGTCGTCCGCGAGCGCGCGGGGTCGACCCGGTAGAAGCGCTCGAACACCCGGTCCAGCTCGTCGTCGGGAATGCCGATCCCCTGGTCGGCGACCGCGATCTCGACGAGGCTGTCGTCGCCGCCAACGGTCACGCCGATGCCGATCCGGGTTCGCTCCGGCGAGTACCTGACGGCGTTGTCGACCAGGTTGCGCACCGCCGTGACGAGCAGGGCGTGGTCGCCGTACACCTGGGCGCCGGTCCGTCCGCCGACGTCGATCGCGACACCGCGGGCGTCCGCCGCCATCCTCGCCCGGTCAACGGCCTCGGAGATGACCTCGTCGACCTCGACCATGACGGGCTCGGCGAGCGCAGCAGAGACCTGCAGCCTGGAGAGGTCGATGATCTCCTGGACGAGAGCGCCGAGCCGGTCGGCCTCGCGCTCCATCCGGCCGGCGAAGCGCCGCACGGCCTCGGGGTCGTCGGCGGCAGCGGACACCGTCTCGGCGAGCAGCCCGATCGCACCCACAGGTGTCTTCAGCTCGTGCGAGACGTTGACCACGAAGTCACGCCGCACCTCGTCGACCCGGCGTGCCTCGGTGCGGTCCTCCACCAGCAGCAGCACGTGCAGCCCGCCCAGCGGTGCCACCCGGGCCTGCACGACGAGGGTTCCGGGACCGAGCGGACCTCGCGGCACCTCGAGCTCCCGGTCGAGGATCTGGCCGTCGCGGCGCACCGCGTGGACCATCTCGATCAGCGCCTGGTGGCTGATGTACGGGCCGCGCACGAGTCCGAGGGCGTACGCGGTGGGCGTCGCCTTGACCACCTCGTCGGCGACGTCGACCACGACGGCCGCCGATCGCAGCACCGACAGCACTGCGCTGACACCGTCGGGGATCTCGCGCACCAGGACAGGTGTCGCCGACCGCGGCTCGCGCTCGCTCCAGCGGAACGCGATCATCGAGACGAGAAGCACCAGCAGGGCGAGACCCGCGGAGAGGAGCACGACTTCGGACTGCACAGCATCAGCGTAGGCGTGTCGCCGGGCTGCCCCGGGCCGCTTGACGACGCTGCCCCTGCCGCGTCGTCGGATGTTCACCTGCGTCACCGCTCTCGTTCACCGCGCGCTGCGACGGTGGTCGCGCCACGGGAGCCCCCGGGGCATGATGGTCTCCGCCCCGACACCCGGGGTCACGAAGGGACGGCCGCGACATGCGCGACGTGTTCCACACCGAGCTGGAGCTGATCGACGACCAGCTGGTCGAGATGACCGGGCTGGTGGGATCAGCTGTCGCAAGCGCCACCCAGGCTCTCCTGACCTCGAACCTCGCCCTTGCCGAGTCGGTGATCGCCGGAGACGCACAGGTCGACCGCATCCAGCGCGAGATCGACGAGCGTGCTGTGCAGCTGCTGGCCCGGCAGCAGCCGGTGGCCACCGACCTGCGGGTGGTGGTGGCCGCCCTGCGGATGAGCGCCACCCTGGAGCGGATGGGCGACCTCGCCCGGCACGTGGCCAAGCTGGCGCGCCTGCGATTCCCCCACGCGAGCATCCCCGACGAGCTGACCGAGACCTTCGCCGAGATGGGACGTGTGGCCGAGCGGCTCGCGCTCAAGGCCGGACGCGTGATCAGCACCCGAGACCTCGCCGTAGCGGCCGAGATCGCCAAGGACGACGACGCCCTCGACGACCTGCACCAACGGGTCTTCGACGTGCTCATGTCGGGCACGTGGGCGCACCCGGTCGAGGCCACCGTTGACGTCACGCTGTGCAGCCGCTTCTACGAGCGCTTCGGCGACCACGCCGTCTCGCTGTCGCAGCGCGTCCAGTTCCTGGTGACCGGCGACTGGGACCGCGCCGGCCAGGCGTCCTGACCGATCCCTTCGGTCCGCCGGTAGCGTCGCCGGTGTGAGAGCACCGGCTTCGCCCGCGCTGCTCGCCTGCCTCCTTCTGCTCGGAGCGCAGGCCGGCTGCACCGGTGACGACGGCGGCGGCCCCGACAGCGACGAGACGCCGGCACCCACGGTCTACTTCGACTGCGCCGCGGTGGCCGACGCGCAGCAGGCGCTGACCCAGGCATCGTCCGCCGAGCTGGACCGGCTGGGGCTGACCCCGACCGACCCGCAGGCTCTGACCGTGACCCTCGTCGCGGGGTCGGTCGCCGCGCCCGGCTACTGGGCGGCTGTCCGTGGCGCCGCAACCGAGGAGGCGCCGGCGTCCCTGCAGGCGGACCTCGTCACGCTCGACGAGTACTGGCGCGGGCTCGCGGACGACCTCGCGACGATCACCATCGCCGATGCCGAGCCCGCGACGGTGTCGGCTGCCGGCCAGCAGCTGGCCGAGGTCAGCTCGTCCGCACCCGACGAGCGCGTGGCACCGGCGCAGCAGCGCGTCGAGGAGGCCGTCGACCTGTCCTGCGGCTAGCGGCCCTGGTTTGCACCATCAGCAGCTGATGACGTAGAACCTGGATTGTCGCCCACACACGGCGGCTAGGCCGGTGAGACGGCAGCATCCACCAGATGGCCCTACGCATGAGTGTCATCCGCCAAGTACCTCGGCCCCATGGGGACGCTACGGGGATCACCGATGGTGCGGGGTCGTGGCGTTGATGTTCGTCGCCGCTCCCGCGACGGCGGACGCGGGACCGGGACCTGCATCCGGCAACTGGACCGGCAATGTCGGCCCGTCCGGCAGCTATGGCTATGGATCGTGGAATGCCAACGCGTCCCCCAACTCCGTCACCCTGAGCGCGAGAGCAGGCACTCTCGCCAGTAACTACTGCGAGACTGCCTACTTCGACTGGGGCCTGACACCCATCACGCACCACGATGCACGAGCCGTACGTACATGCCGCAGCGGTGCGACGACCAGCCGCAACTGGGGCGACTCCAAGAGCACCATCGGCGGCGTCCAGAAGTTGGGCGCATGCTATGGGGCCAACAACACGTTCGGCACGTGCATCGGGTATCCCCAGGCAACGATGAATATTTACTCGATTCCGGCGGCTTTCAGCACCCGAACTGCTCGAGCAGTTGGTTCCTTCGTTACAGCAGCGGAGCCGTGCTGTTTCACAACGGCGAATCGCCAACGACTGCAACATGTTGACCGAGCGAAACAGGAGGGGGACGCGATGCTGGCTCGCAGTTGGGGAGCAGTTGGCGCGGCAGGTGCTGGGGCAGTAGTTGTCGTCGTCAGCATGGCTCTTCTGGGCGATGCCGTTGGTGGTGACCGGGTCTTGTCGCCAGTGGAGGTCGAGACAACGCAGGCACTGCTCACAGAGACGTTCGTCAACGTCCACGGAGACCGTGCAACCCGTGATTCCAGGGCGCAGCTCACTCACCTCGGGCTCCAGGCACCGATGGTCACTTGCATGGCTGAGCGGGGATTCGACTACACCCCGCCACCGTTCGACAGCGCGGGAGATGATGCACCACCCGAGACCGGACCCGACTTCACCGATGCCGTGGCAACCGTCGACCGCGACCTGGCGAGTACGCAGGGATTCGGCCGGGGTGACGCCGACGCGTTGAGCGCTGAGCAAGCTCGAGACCGCGGGTGGAAGATCTGGCACGCAGAACCACCCAACCCTGGCTACGACTCCCTGGGCGACAAGGGCAAGGATGCCTACGCGGCGGCGGCGATTGAGTGCGAGCCCCCGCAGAGCTCGTACGACAAGCTCGGCGAGCCGTCCGCGCTGAGCGCCTCGCTCGTCGGCGACTTGGAGCAGATGGTCGAGGACGCTTCACAGGACGAGCGAGTTCTCGATGACATGGAGCGGTACCCACGCTGCATGGCCGACGCGGGTTACCCGCTCGACGAGCGACTCGGCCTGGTCAACTCCTTCGATTCCAGGTACTACGCCCACTTGGCCAGCGAAGGACTCCAGGCTCCGCGGGGAACGGCGTGGGCCGAAGTCCAGGCGTCGGAGATCAAGGCCGCCCTGGCCGACGCCGAGTGCCGAGCCGACGCTAACGCGCTCGTCATGACCCTGCTCAGGGATGACTTGACCGCGTTCGCTGCCAAACACCGTGCCGACTTCGCAGTCCTGGACCTTGAGTTCGACCGCACGGTCCAGCAGGCCGACGAGGCAGTCGACGAGTTGGCCCAGCTCACGAACGAGTGATTCTCAGCGACCCAGAATTCTCGGCCGCCGCGTCGGCCTGGGCTACGGACCTGTCCAGGCTTCGGCTGAACCTGGAGCACCGCGACTAGTCCCCGATCGCTAGGTTTGGATGGGTTCAGACTGATTCGGACACATGCGAGGGGGACGGGGGTCGTGCAGCCAGCGCCGGGCGGATCCGCCCTCAGCGGGCCTGCGCCCGTGGTGGAGCCGGAGTGGTGGGAGCGCATCGCCGTCCGACGAGACCGCTGGCGCGCCGACCACCCCACGGCGGCGCTGTGGATCGCGAGGGTTCGGGCCCTGGCGCTCTGGCTCGGCCTCCTCTGGCTCGGCGTGCTGTTGGTGTTCTTCCCGGAGCTGCGGCTGGGGATGCGCGCGTGGCTCGGGTGCCTGTGGCTGGTGGTGCTGTGGTTCGTGCTGGCGCACACCAAGACGCTGACGCTGTCCGGGTACGGGCGGTTCTTCTCTGTCTCGGTGGTGTGGTCGGCGGTGATCGGCGCCGCCACCGCCGCACTGTCGGGTCTGGTCGGCGAGGTCGGTGACGACGGGCCGGGCATCGGCATCGCCGCGTTCAGCGAGGAAGCCCTGAAGCTGCTTCCCGTCGTGGTTCTGGTGCTGCTCGCGCCCCGTCGCGTGTCTCGGTTCGCGGTCGTCGACTGGCTCCTCCTCGGGCTCGCAGGTGGCGCAGCGTTCCTGGGGGTCGAGGAGTATCTGCGCCGAGTGAACTGGGAGCTGCCCGGCCTCTTCAGCGAGCTCGGACGTCTGCTCTCCGGCATCGGCTCGGACGACGGGATGCCGGCGGCGTGGACCCGATTCGGCCTGGGGCTCCTGCCGAGCGGTGGCGAGAGCGAGCACGGTGCGATCGGAGGCCACTTCGTCGCCACCGGCACGGTCACGGTCTGCGCCGGGCTGGGCGTCGCGATCTGGCGCCACGTGTCGTCTCGCGCGGCCTCCGGCGCCACGTCGAGCGGCCGGATCACGGAACTGGCTTGGCGCCTGGTCGCGGTGGCACTGCCGGCGGGCGCCTTCGCGCTGGCAGTCGTGGACCACGCGGGCTGGAACGCTTCGGCCGCGGCCGGCAGCGACTGGCTCGACCCGAGCCAGACCACGATGCCGCTGGGGCTCCGCCTGGCGTGGTCGATCACCGGGCACGGCCACGGAAGGGAAGCCCTGCTGGTGCTGCTCCTCGTCGTCGCCCTGCTCGTGGACGCATGGAGGCTCACGTCGTCCACAGAAGGCATCGCCGGAGCGCGCGCACCGTCCTGGCTGGAGCGTTTCAGTGGTGACCTGGCGAGTGCCACGAAGTCGCCACACGCGCAGGCCGACGCGGCTGCGCTCGCGCGCGGCGCGGCCCTCGGCATCGCGGGTGCCGTGACGGCACTCCTGGTCGTCGTCACCCGCGACACCAGCGAGCTGCTGGCAGCCCACACGAAGGTCGACGGCGAGTCGAGGTGGACGGCGATGCGACGCGGGCGGGCAGCCGCCGGCATGCAGCGCACGGCGCGCGACGTGGCCTTCGAGTGGGCACGCGGTGACCGCCCGGTCACCGCCTATCGCGCGGCAGCGAGTGCCGCGCTGTTGGCACTGCTCGTTGTCGCTGTGGTCGTCGGTCCTGTGCAGGCTCTGCTGATCGGTGACTCGGTCGTCGGTGCCGACGCGCTCGGTTGGCTCGCCGCGCAGCTGGACGGGCTCGCCAGCTGGTGGGACGGTCTCGGCATCGGCCAGCAGATAGCCATCGGCATCGGCATCGCCGCCCTGGTGGCCCTCTCCGGAGGCAGCCTCGGGCTGGCCTTCGGGATCTCGGGCGTCGCCACCTTCCTGCTCGAAAAGGGCCACGGCGCAGCCGACTTCACTCGTGACCCCCGCGGCGCTACCCGCCACTACCTCACCACCGCCACACCTGCGTCCCTGTTCCTCGACGCCGTCGATGCGATCCTCACCTTCGCCCCGGGCAACTTCGCCGGCGCCGCGGGTGGACGCCTTGCGCGTAGCGCGGTCGACGACTACCTGCGTGACCCCGCCGCGTGGCGCGCCGCCCGACAAGGGCTGATGCGCGGCGACCGCGGCGCGATCGACTTCTCTGCGTTCCGCCACACCGACCCGACGCTGTGGGACGACCCCGTGCGACGCCAGCAGTGGGTCGACGCGCGCTACACCGACCCGAACCTCGGCAACAACGGCATGCGCCGGCCCGCTGCCCCGCAGGGCGACGACCTCGCGTACCAGCTGCAGACCACGGGCGCCGAGGAGATCCGGCTCGTCACCCCGAAGGGCGACCGGATCTGGGCGGACGGCCTCGGCGTCGACCCGGACGGGGTCGTGGCGCTCGATGCCAAGTTCGTCCGCAACCCCGGACGTTCGATCTACGAGGGGAACGCTCCAGACTTCGTCGTCGACAGGGCGATGAAGGACTTCGACGACGAGATCCTCCGCTACGCCGACGTCATCCGAGACCCGGGCAACCCCATCTCTCGGTTGCGGTTGTATACATCCACCCCCGAGGCCGCCACGTTCCTCGAGCAACGAGCGCGCTCGCTTCTGGGCCCGAACTTCGATCTGCAGGTCGTCCACGTTCCAAAGGGAGCCCCGTGATCATCACATCGCCGACATCCGTGCCCCTGCTGTCAGCGGACGAGTTCGTGGCCGCTGCGATCGAGCGCTACGGACAGAGCGCCCGCGTCATCGGCGACACCGGCACGCCGAACACCGACCAGGCCGTCGACGTCACCCGGCCGGGCGAACCTGGCTTCCAGATCGACCACGATCGAAGCGGCGACTCCATCCGCTGCGACGGCATGCGCGAGCAGAACGCCGAGGTGGCGGCGTGGATCCGATCGCTGCTGCCGGCCGACTTCCCGCGGTTGATCGCCTTCGACCAGGCGTGGACGTGGCACGTCGATCTGACGCACGGCATCACCGCCGAGGAGGTCCTCGCCAACGAGATCAGCCACGACGACCCGAGCTGGGGCGAGGGCGACCCCGACCTTTGGTGAGCGGAGGCGCTAGCGGCCCTGGCTCGCGACGGCGGCGGCGGCGGTGACGGCGGCCTCCGGGTCGAGGTAGGTGCCACCCTTCGTGACCGGCTTTAGGTCCTCGCCCAGCTCGTAGACGAGCGGGATGCCGGTGGGGATGTTCAGGCCGGCGATGTCGTCGTCCGAGATGCCGTCGAGGTGCTTGACGAGAGCCCGCAGCGAGTTGCCGTGCGCGGCCAGGAGCACGACCCGGCCCCCGAGCAGGTCAGGAACGACGTCGTGCTCCCAGTAGGGCAGGAACCGCTCCACCACGTCGGCGAGGCACTCGCTCGCCGGCAGGTCGGCACCGAGCTCGGCGTAGCGGGGGTCGTCGGCCTGGCTGAACTCGGAGCCGGCGTCGATCGGCGGCGGCGGGGTGTCGTAGGACCGTCGCCAGAGCATGAACTGCTCCTCGCCGAACTCGGCCAGCGTCTGCTTCTTGTCCTTGCCCTGCAGCGCCCCGTAGTGCCGCTCGTTCAGGCGCCACGAGCGCTTGGTCTCGATCCAGTGCCGGTCGGCCACGTCGAGCGAGATGTTGGCGGTCGTGATCGCCCGGCGTAGCAGCGAAGTGTGCACCACGTCGGGCAGCACGCCCGCCTCGACCAGCAGCTCGCCGCCACGGTTGGCCTCCTCGATCCCCTTCTGCGACAAGGGAACATCGACCCAGCCGGTGAACAGGTTCTTGGCATTCCAGGTGCTTTCGCCGTGCCGGAGCAGGACCAGGGTGTGCGACATGGTTTCACCCTACTGAGCCTCATCGGCGATGATGAAAAGCATGAGGGCCAAGACGATCGGACGGGCGGCGCTGGCCGCCGTCGTCGTCACGGGCACCCTGGTGGGCGGTCTGGGCCTGGCCGCCGGTCTCGCCCTGATCGCAGTCCAGCCGGAGGTGGTCGACGCGCCGACACCCGTGGTGGCCGGCGCGGCACTCGAGCCTCCGACTCGCACCTCCCAGGAGGTGCCCAGCGAGAGGCTCTCGGCCTGGCCACCACTCGTCGAGCTGCCGGGCCGCATCAGCGCCGGCACCCACACGTTCCCGATCGCAGCCGACTCGGACTACTCGTCCGCCCACCACGACTACCCGGCCAGCGACATCTTCGCCGACTGCGGGTCCCCCGTCGTCGCACCGATCGACGGGCAGGTCTCGCAGACGGCCACGGTCGACCGATGGGACCCGGACACCAACCTCGGCGAGGACCGCGGCGGGCTGTCGTTCACCCTGATCGGGGCGGACGGGGTCCGCTACTACGGCTCGCACCTGGCGACGGTCACCGTCGAGCCCGGCGACCTCGTGCGCTCGGGCCAGCCCGTCGGCACCGTGGGCGAGACAGGCTCGGCGGCGGACACCGGCTGTCACCTGCACCTCGGCCTCAGCCCGGCCGAGTGCGGTCCCGACGACTGGTTCGTGCGCCGCGGAGTCGTTCTGCCGTATGAGTACCTGCGGTCGTGGGCCGAGGGCGTGGACGCCTTCCCGGACGTCGAGGTGAGCGAGTGGCAAGAGCGCAACGGGTGCCCGACCGACCCGACCGTCTATCCCTGATTTGACTCTGCGCCGTGGGTGGCGCTGTCCGGGTCGAGCAGGTGACGGAAGGCGTCCAGGTTGCGCGTCGACTCGCCTCGCGACACCCGCCACGCCCACTCCTTGCGCATCGACGACAGGAACCCCAGCGCGAGCAGCTCGTTGAACGACCCGTCGGCGACGGCCAGCACCTCGCCGAGCAGTGCGTCCACACTCTCGGTCGAAACCCCTTCCAGGGGAAGGCGTCCGGTCAGGTAGACGTCGCCGCTGGAGTCGACGCCGAAGGCCACCTGCCGCAGCTTGGTGTTGTGCTCCAGCAGCCAGCGGTAGACGCCCTCGCGGTTCTCGTCGGGGTTGCGCACCACGAACGCCGACGCCGAGAGGGAGTGGTCGCCCACCAGCAGCGACACCGCCGTCCGCAGCTTGCGCTCGCCCGGCAGCTGCACGACGAACTCCCCCGGACGAGCTCCGAGCTCGTACTCGACTGCGACCGGCTGGCCGTGCGGGCCCATCGTCGGCTCGGCGGCCGCGGCCTCGTCGAGCCACGCGCGCACGACCTCTGTGGCTCGCTCGGTCGGGGTCGCGCGCTCGTCAGAGGTCACGGGGCGACGTCCACGGCGCCGACCGGCGCGGACTGCGGCGCCGGCACGGCAGGGACGGTCTCGCCCTGCAGCCGCGCCAGGCGCTCGGCGCGCGCCCCGGCGTACACCTCCAGGGTGCGGTCGACGGTGGCGTCCCAGCCGAACGTCTCGGCATGGGCACGCGCGCCGCGTCGCAGGCCGTCGAGCCGCGCCGGGTCGCTGACCAGCGCGTGCAAGGCTTCCGCCCACTCGGCCGGGTCGTGGCTGTCGACGAGCACGCCCGAGTGCCCGTCCGAGACGGCGGTGACGAGGCCGCCGACCCGGGCGGCGACCACCGGAGTCCCAGTCGCCTGGGCCTCGATCGCGACGAGTCCGAACGACTCGCTGTACGACGGCACCACGACGAGGTCGGCGGCGCGGTACCAGTCGGCCAGGCCGGCCGCCGGAAGCGGTGCCTGGAAGCGGACCACGTCGGGGACCCCGGGAACGTCCATCAGGTGCAGGCTGCGGGCCAGAGCCTGGAGCTCCTCCGGCCGTTCGCAGCCGGTGCCGCTGGGTCCGCCGACGACCGCGACCAGCAGCCGCGGCCGCAGGGACGGGTCGCGACGCAGCATCTCGGCGGCGGCACGCACCACGACGTCAGGAGCCTTCAGCGGCTGGATCCGTCCGGCGAACAAGATCACGGTGGCGTCGGCCGGCAGCCCGAGCCGCTGCCGGGCGCCAGTTCCGTTGGGGTTGAAGACATCCAGGTCGACTCCGGGTGGGACGACCGCCACCCGGCTCGGGTCGGCGTCGTAGAGCTCGATCAGCTCCTGCGCCTCGGCAGCGGTGTTGGCGATCAGCCGGTCGGCGGCCTGCACGACCTGCTCCTCGCCGATCTGGCGACCGGCCGGCTCGGGGACGTCACCCTCCGCCAGGTGCGCGTTCTTCACCTTCGCCATGGTGTGCATGGTGTGCACGAGCGGCACGTTCCACCGGTCCGCGGCCAGCCACCCCACCTGGCCCGACAGCCAGTAGTGCGAGTGCACGACGTCGAAGTAGCCGCTGCGCTCGCGGGCCTCGGCGCGCATCACGCCGGCCGTGAAGGCACACAGCTGACCGGGGAGATCGTGCTTGGAGAGGCCGGCCAGCGGCCCGGCCACCACGTGCCGCACCATCACGCCGGGGAACAGCTCGACGCACGGGTCGGTCTCCGACGACGTGGCGCGCGTGAAGATCTCGACCTCGGTGCCGCGCTCGGCCAGGCGCCGTGACAGCTCGACCACGTACACGTTCATGCCGCCCGCATCGCCCGTGCCCGGCTGCTCCAGCGGCGAGGTGTGCACCGACAGCATGGCCACCCGGCGCGCCAGGTGCTCATCACCCATCCTGCGACGCTAACTCATGCGTCAGCGGCTGCGCCGGGCAGGATGGCGCCGTGAGCGAGCGGAGCGAGCGAACCAGAAGGCAGAGCCCGCGCGAAACGGCGAGGAACGAGCCGTGACCGACCAACAAGGAGCGCAGCTGCGACCTGTGGGGACGGTCACCCGCGGCACGACCAACCCGAACCGGCTGCGGCGGATCGACCGCTGGCTGGCCGGGCCGGCCGCATCAGCTCTGCGGACGGCGAACGACCCGCTCGTCGTCGACCTCGGATACGGCGCCTCTCCGGTCACGACCCTCGAGCTCGCCGACCGGCTCGCCCGCGTTCGGGCCGACGTCGAGGTGCTCGGTCTGGAGATCGACCGCGAGCGCGTTCGGGCAGCCCAGCAGGCTCAGGCCGGACGGCCCACCAGCTCGCCGGACGTGCGCTTCGCGCTCGGTGGCTTCGAGCTCGGTCCTGCCAAGAAGCGTCGCCCTGTCATGGTGCGGGCGGCAAACGTGTTGCGGCAGTATGACATTGGTGAGGTCGCACCATCGTGGCAGCAGGTCACCACGCGGCTCGCTCCCGGAGGCGTACTGGTCGACGCGACCTGCGACGAGCTCGGACGCCGGGCCGCCTGGGTCGCCCTCGGTCCCGAAGGACCGCTGTCGCTCACGCTGTCGCTTCGCCTGCGCGACCTGCAGCACCCGTCCGACGTGGCCGAGCGACTGCCGAAGGTGCTGATCCACCGCAACGTGCCTGGAGAGGCAGTGCATGCCTGGCTGCAAGCCCTCGACGAGGCCTGGGCGCGAGCGGCCTCGGTGGCGTCTTTCGGTGTGCGGCAACGGTTTCTGGCGACGTGCCACGCGGTCAGGGACGGCGGCTGGCCGGTTCTCGGCGGCCCATCGCGCTGGCGGCTCGGTGAGGTGAGCGTCGATTGGCGTGCGGTTTTCCCGTCCGCGATCGACGGGTGAAGGGGAAGGCCTACCAGCTGCCGCTGTACCCGCCCGCTGACCCGCCGCCGGTGATCGCGCGAACCGCAGGGCGCACCTTGGCGAGGTAGACACCGGCGGCCACGATGGCGGCGAGATTCAGGATGTTGATCGGGCCGAGGAAGTTGGGCAGTGACACGACTCCGACAGCGACCGCGATGCCCAAGATGATGAGCCACAGCTGCTTGGTCTGGTTGCCGCTCGCCGGAAAGGCGTCAGCGCGGTGCCGCCCGGCGTCGGCGAGAGCGAACACCTGCATTCCCAACGCTGCCAGGGACAGACCCCAGTAGATGAAGAACTGCACAGACCCAAGGACTCCCACGGCGCCGATCCTACGTGGTCGCTCGGGGTGCCGAGGTCGTCCGTGCCTGATCTGCCGTGTCGAGCAGGATGGTCACCGGACCGTCGTTCACGAGCCCGACGCTCATGTGGGCCCCGAACCGTCCGGTCTCGACCGTCAGTCCTTCGGCGCGCAGCGCCTCGACCAGTCCCTCGACCACCGGCTCGGCCACGGGCCCGGGCGCCGCCTCGTTCCACGTCGGGCGCCGACCCTTGCGGGTGCCCGCGTACAGCGTGAACTGGCTGACCACGAGCACCGGCGCCCCGACGTCCGACGCCGAGCGCTCGCCGTCGAGGATGCGCAGGCCCGCGATCTTGCGTGCGGTAGTGGCGACCTCCGCCGGGCCGTCGTCGTGAGTGACGCCGACCAGCGCCAGCAGGGCCTGCCCGGTGTCGTTACCCGCCCCCTCGACCTCGCCGACGACCTCGCCGTCCACCGTGACCGACGCGCGGGTGACCCGCTGCAGAACGACTCGCACGTCCGCCCTCAGACCCGGCCGGACGGGACGACGGCGACGATCTGGCCCACCGGTCGGCCGTGACCGAGCACGTCGACGTGGCCGACCTCGTCGAGGACCGGCGCGTCGAGGCCGAGCTCACGCAGCAGGGCAGCCATCACGACCGGCCGGGCGCGCTGGGACCCGTCGAGGATCTTGAGCGCAGCACCGCGACCGTCGGGCAGTCCGGCGGCGTACACGCCTTCGGCACCGTCCTTGGCCACGAGTCCCGGAACGCCTGCCATCAGCACCGTGACGTCTCGGCCGGTGCCGCCGACCATCTCGGGGTGGGCGTTCATCGCGCGCCCGACGCGGCCCAGGTGGTTGGTGGCGTTGACGCGCCCTGGGCCAGCGGTGGAGGCCGCGAGCGCGATCGCCCCGAAGGCTCGCGCGAGCCCCGAGAGGGTGCAGGAGAACAGAGGCGCGCCGCACCCGTCGACCGCCGTGTAGTGCACGTGGTCCCCGGTCAGGTCCTCGACGCCCTCTTTGATCGCGCGCTGCAGCGGGTGGGCAGGGTCGAGGTAGCCGCTCGTGTCCCAGCCCGCCGCGACGCAGGTCGCCAGCATCGCCGCGTGCTTGCCCGAGCAGTTCTGCAGCAGCGACGTCGGTCCGCGGCCGCTCGCCTGCCAGCGCACAGACGCCTCCGCGTCGAGCGGCAGGTCCGGGGTGTTCTGCAGGTCGGCCTCGGTCAGCCCGGCGTCGCGAAGGATCTGCGAGGCACCCTCACGGTGCATCGGCTCGCCCGAGTGGCTCGCGCACGCCAGCGCCAGCAGGGGCCCGTCGAGGTGCAGCCCGGCCCGCAGCATCGCGATGGCCTGGAGGGGCTTGAGCGAGCTGCGCGGGAAGAGCTCGAGGTTGGGGGAACCTGCCCGCACCAACGGCGTTCCGTCCGTGTCCACCCCGGCGAGATGACCATGGTGCGCGGACTCCACGACGCCGCCTCGGACGACCGTCGCCAGCACCTCGGCCGACGATGCGATCACAGGCGTCAGGGGTGACTGGGCGGGGCTCGACACCAGCGCAGCCTAATGGGGACGCGTCGGGGAACCGACCCGATCCCGGACAGTCAGGCGCGGGGCCGGCCCAGTGCGCGGTACGTCCAGCCGGCTGCGCGCCATGCCTGCGGGTCGAGCACGTTGCGGCCGTCCAGGATGGCCCGCCCTCGCACGTGCCGACCCAGCTCGGCCGGGTCGAGCCCGGTGAACTGCGGCCACTCGGTCAGGAGCAGCACCACGTCGGCTCCCTCGCAGGCCTCGTCGGCGGTCGCCACGTAGGTGAGGTCGGGCCACATTCGACGGGCGTTCTCGAGCGCGTGCGGGTCGGTGACCACGACGTCGCCGCCCTGGAGCCGCATCTGGGCCGCCACGTTGAGCGCCGGCGAGTCACGGATGTCGTCGCTGTTCGGCTTGAACGCGGCACCCAGCACGGCGATCCGCTTGCCGACGAACGAGCCGCCGCAGACCTCCCGGGCAAGCTCCACCATGCGGGAACGCCGGCGCATGTTGATGGCGTCGACCTCACGCAGGAACGTGAGTGCCTGGTCGGCGCCGAGCTCGCCGGCCCGCGCCATGAACGCCCTGATGTCCTTGGGGAGACAGCCGCCGCCGAAGCCCAGTCCGGCGCCGAGGAACTTGCGCCCGATCCGCTCGTCGTAGCCGATCGCGTCGGCCAGGAGGGTGACGTCGGCGCCGGCCGCCTCACACACCTCGGCCATCGCGTTGATGAACGAGATCTTCGTGGCGAGAAAGGCGTTCGCGGCGACCTTGACCAGCTCCGCCGTCTCGAAGTCGCACGTGACGACCGGCGAGCCGGCCTCGATGGTCGTCGCGTAGACATCGCGGAGCCGCTGCTCGGCCCACTCGCTGACGACGCCGAACACGAGCCGGTCAGGATGGAGGGTGTCGGCCACGGCGTGCCCCTCGCGCAGGAACTCGGGGTTCCACGCGAGCTCCAGGTGTGGCGCCGACTCCGCGAGCAGGGCCTTCAACGTCGCCGCCGTGCCCACCGGCACGGTGGACTTGCCGACGACCAGCGCCCGCTCGGGAAGGTGCTGGGCCACGGCCGTCGTGGCCGCGATGACCTGCGACGTGTCGGCCGCAAGCTCTCCCCGGCGCTGCGGCGTGCCCACGCAGACGAAGACCACGTCGGCGCCGGCGAGCGCGGCGAAGTCCTCCGTGAAGCTGAGGCGACCGGTTGCGAGGGTGCGGGCCAGGAGGTCGTCGAGGCCGGGCTCGTAGACGGGTGCGGAGGCCTTGCCGAGCGTGGCGACCTTGGCGGCGTCGACGTCGACGCCGACCACCTGGTGTCCCAGCTCGGCCATGCACGCCGCGTGCACGGCTCCGAGGTAACCGCAGCCGACTACGCCGATCGTCAAGGTCATGCGCTCATCCTGCCGCAGCCCCGGTGGGCCTCTGCGCACTGCATCGGCGGGTGCCACGGATGCACCCGGACGCGAGAAGTGGGGCACACCGTCATCCGGTGTGCCCCACTTCTTCGGTTCAGCTGCGCGTCAGCGCAGGTCAGCCGACCTTGCCGGCCGCGTCGGAGGCGGCCTTGCGGGCGGTCGTCGCCGTCTTGCGGGCGGTGGTGGTCGCGCCCTTGACCGCGGACTTCGATGCGGCCGCGCGGGTCTTGGCGGTGGTGGCGGTCCGCTTGGCGGGGGTCTTGGTGGCCGTGGTGGCCTCCTCGACCTCGCGGGTGGCCGTGGTCACGGTGGCCTTGGCGGCCGTCGTGGTGTCCTTGGCGCCGCGACGCACGGTGGTGACGGCGGCCTTGGTGCGGCTCAGGGTGGTGCGGCCCTGCTGGACCAGGTCCTGGGTGGCCTTCTGCTTGCGGATGCGCTCGACGAGGCTCTTGCCGCGGGCGGCGAGGTCGTCGAAGCTCTCCTCCACCTTGCCGGCGGCCTCGAGGCCCTTGCTCACCGCGGTGGTGGGAAGGTTCTGCACCACGGTCGGCAGCTGCTTGGCGCTCTCCTGCAGGGACGCCTGGATCTTCTCGGCGTCGTAGGCCTTCAGCACGTCGGCACGGACCTCGGCAGCCTTCGCCTGGGCGTCCTTGCGGACCTCGGCGGCCTTCGCCTGGGTGGCGCGAACGCGCTCGACGGCGAGGTCGGTCATACCGACCACGACGTAGCCGGTGTCGACAGCGGTCTTCTTCAGGTCGTCAGTCAGGGTCGTCATGTCACTCTCCAGTGGTCTTGCGAGTGGCCTTGCGGCGCACAGGCTTCGGGGTGGGGCTGGCCTCCGACGCGGATGCGTCGTCGACCTTGGTCGTTGTCCCGGACGCGGAGCGCTTGCTCCGGCGGGGCGCCGTCTTCCTCGGCGGCGCAGCGGACCTCGCGCCGTCGCCCGCAAGCGGGCTCTCTGCACGGAACGAGGCGTACACGTCGAGCAGCACCCGGCGCTGACGCTCGGTGAGGTGGGGGTCGGACATGATCGCCGTCTCCACCTCGGCCCGGTCCTCGCGCGCTTCGAGGATCCCGGCCTGCACGTACAGCACCTCGGCCGAGATGCGCAGCCCCTTCGCGATCTGCTGCAACACCTCTGCGCTCGGCTTCCGCAGGCCGCGCTCCACCTGGCTCAGGTAGGGGTTGGACACCCCCGCCGCCTCCGCGAGCTGGCGCAGCGACAGCTTGGCGCCGTGCCTCTGCTCGCGCAGGTACTCACCGAGCTCGGTGACCTTCAACGTGGCCATGCGCCTACTCTGCTTGCAATTGCTAGCAGATGCAAGCGCTAGCCACAGCAAGCGGACGTGGGCTGCGTCACGTCGTGCGCACGCCGAGCAGCTCGCGGGCGTCGGCCGTGCTCATGGGCGGACGCTGCATCTCGGTGGACAGCCGCGCGGCGCGGGCCACCAGCTCGTCGTTGCCCTGCACCGGACGTCCCCTGCCGTACATCAGGTTGTCCTCCATGCCGACCCGCAGGTGGCCGCCCATCGACAGCGTCGCCGCCATCACGGGCAGGTGACTGCGCCCGATCCCGGTCGCCGACCACGAGGTGACCTCGGGCGGCAGCGCCGCGACGCCGGCGGCAAGCGCCTGCGCGGTACCGGGCATCCCGCCCGGAACGCCGGTCACGAAGTCGACGTGCACCCGTCCGCCATACGGCAGGCCGTAGGTGTCGAGCAGGCGTCGCAGCGACTCGACCTGGCCGAGGTCGAACAGCTCGAACTCGGGGACGACCTCACGCTCCTGCGACTGGCGGTAGAGGTCGACCATCAGCGACCACGGGTTCATGAAGACGTCGTCGCCGAAGTTGACGGTGCCGCACGTGAGCGAGCACGAGTCGGGGTCGGCCTCGAGCACCTTCAGGCGGGTCTCCATCGGGTCGTGCACGCTGCCGCCGGTCGAGAGCTGCACGACCAGGTCGGTCTGCTCGCGGAGTGCCTCGACGGTGGCGCGCAGCCGTCCGAGGTCGAGCGTCGGACGGTGCTCGTCGTCGCGGATGTGCACGTGCACCAGGGCGGCGCCCGCGGCCTCGCACGCGGTCGCGGCGGCGACCAGCTCGTCCAGCGTGGTCGGCAGCTGCGGCCACTGGTCCTTGGTCGTCTCGGCCCCGGTGGGGGCGACGGTGATCAGCGTCGTGGGCACGCCGCGCATCCTGCCAGACCACGCGACCCTCCCTCGCTGGCCTCGTTAACGAGGCGAACCCACCGTTAACGTGGCTTGCGAGCCTCGTGAAGTGGCACTTGGCCTCGTGAAGTAGGCCAGCGTGGGGGTGTCAGGGAGCGACGACGGCTTCTTGAGCGGCGCTGACGCCGTCCGCCACCAGAACGGCGTCGATGGGCACCGACCGCTTCACGACCGCGAGGGCGATCGGTCCCAGCTCGTGGTGGCGCGCGACGCTGGTCAGCCGTCCGATCGGCCGCTCGCCGTCCTTGCTCGTCGGAGCGGTCAGCGGTGTGCCGGGCTCCGGCAGCTGGTGACCCGAGCCGTCCAGGTGCAGGAAGACCGCACGCCGCGGCGGGCGGCCCAGGTTGTGCACCCGCGCGACCGTCTCCTGGCCGCGATAGCAGCCCTTGGCCATGTGCACCGCCGTCCGCAGCCAGTCGAGCTCGTGCGGGATGGTGCGGTGGTCGGTATCGACACCGAATCGTGGACGCCAGGCGGCAACACGCAACGCTTCTGCCGCCCAGGTGCCAGCCAGTGAGAGATCAGCTGTCAGAGAAGCGATCTCGGCGCGTGGCACGAGCACCTCCACCCACGAACGCTCGGCGCCGGGGTGGTCGCCCGTGTCGACCACGCTGTACCCCACCCCGCCGGTCGTCACCGCCGGCCACGGGTCCTGCCACGCCACGAGTCCTTCGCCGAGATGCTTCATCACCGCGCCCCGCACACCCGACAGCACAGCCCAGTCGCCCGTCACGTCGGCGATCTCGACCCGCAGCATGAAGCGCATCTTCTCGAGGTGCGCCACCAGCGGTGCGCCGGCGCCGGGTTCGACTGTGATCCAGGCGGTCTCGCCGTCGTCGACGAGATGCAGAGCGTTCTCGACGTGCCCGTGCGGGCTGAGGATGAGGGCCTCCGCCGACACGCCGGGGGCGAGGTCGCGCAGCCACTGCGTCGACAGGGTGTCGAGCCAGGTCAGGCGGTCGGGGCCCGACACCGTGACCACCTCGCGGTGGGACGTGTCGACCACGGCCTCGCCGGCGACCAGAGCGCGCTGTTCGCGGGTGGGGTCGCCGTAGTGCCACGCGACGTCGGCGTCGGGGCCGTGACCGGCGACAGCGCCCTCCCGCTGCAGCAGCGGCGACCGGCTTGGTACGGCGGCTTCGCTCATGCCGGCACCGTCCGCTTCAGGCGCGCCGATGCGTGTGAGGTGAGGGGGTGGCCCATCGCTGCCATGTCCATCACCCAGAGCAGGTCGCCCTCGACCATGCCGTACATGCGCTGCGCAGCCGTGTACTCCTTGGCAGTCGTCGTGCGCGCCACCACGTCCGTGGTCAGGTCGACCCTGGCGCCGGTGGCCCGGCCGGTGTAGATCTCGACCACACCTGTCGGGTGCGCGAGCAGCACCTCGACGTCGATCCCCGCCGCCTCGCGGGCCGCAGCCTCGGCAGCCCCTTGGCCTTCGGGGACAACGACGCGCCAGTAGCCGGTCTCGCTGGCCAGCGGACGAACCACCTCGCCGTCGTCGTCGAGGAGGAAGGACTGGGCGCGGTAGTGGAGGAACGGTCGGCCGTCATGGCGGAACTCGATCTCCTGGCCGAACTGCCGCTCCTCGACCGACGGGTAGCCGACGACGCCGGCACCCTCCCAGCGTCCGAGCAGCCAGGCCACGGGCACGAGGGGCGGGGGGAGGTCGTCCGGGATCTCGAAGGGCATCGAGCGTCGCTTCAGCGCTGGCCCGTGAAGAGCTTGTAGACCACGTACACCGCGAACCAGCCGATCAGGAGGCTCGACAGCACGAGCAGCCCGATGAACAACGCTTCCAAACCCATGACGGCAGCCTACGCGGTGGGTCCTCTGGGGCGAATCGCAGTCGGGGTTCATACGCTGACCGCCATGAACCCGCGACTCGTCGTCAAGGCCACGTGCGGTGAGGACGCTCCCGAGCGTTGCAACCAGGCGCTGACCGTCTCAGCCACGGCGGTCGCGTCGGGGGCCGAGGTGACGCTGTGGCTGACCGGCGAGGGCGCGTGGCTCGCGGTGCCGGGACGGGCGGCGCAGATCGTGCTGGAGCACTCGGCCCCGTTGGACGCGCTGCTCGCCGGGGTGCTGGAGGGCGGCGAGGTGGTGGTCTGCACGCAGTGCGCCGCCCGCCGTGGCCTGACCGAGGCCGACCTGCTTCCCGGCGTGCGGATCGCCGGGTCGGCCCAGTTCGTCGAGCAGGTGCTGATGCCGGGCACGCAGGCCTTGGTCTACTAGACGGTATGGAGTGACCGCTCGGTGGTGAGTGGTTGCGGGCCGGGGCCTCGCTCACACATGTTCGTGGGTTACCGAGCAGGGGCCGCCTGCTCGGCCTATCCAACAGGTGTGGGAGGCCCCGGTGTTCACCGAGCGTACGAGCGTGGGGCTCGACGTGCACGCACGATCCGTCGCGGCGGCGGCGATCGACGGCGTCACGGGAGAGCTGTTCCAAGCGAGATTGACCGCGTCCTACGACCAGGTCCAGGCCTGGGTCCGAACCCTGCCCGGGCCGGTGGCGGTGACCTATGAGGCCGGCCCGACCGGGTTCGGACTGTCGCGGGCGTTGACCGCCTCGGGGATCAGGTGCGTGGTCGCCGCGCCGTCGAAGTTGCAGCGCCCCGCCGGTGATCGGGTCAAGACCGACGCCAAGGACGCGGTCCATCTGGCCCGGCTGCTGCGGCTGGACGAGGTGACGGCGGTGGCGGTGCCGAGCGTGGACCAGGAAGCTGCTCGTGACCTGGTCCGCGCGCGCGAGGACTGCCGCGGTGACTTGATGCGGGCCCGGCACCGGCTCTCCAAGCTGCTGCTTCGGCAGGGCATCGTCTACTGCGGTGGTCAGGCCTGGACTCGTGACCACGACAGCTGGTTGCGCCGGCAGCGGTTCGACTCGCCCGCGACGCAGACGACGTTCGAGTCCGACTACGAGGCTGTCCTGATGGTGAAGGCGCGCCGGGACCGCCTCGACGCGGCGATCACCACGATGGCGGCCGAGTCCGAGTTCAGCCCGGTGCTGCATCGGCTCGGGTGCCTGCGCGGGGTGGGCACCTTGACCGGGTTCGCCCTGGCGGTCGAGATCGGCGACTGGGACCGGTTCACCGGCAACACCATCGGCTCGTTCGTCGGGCTCGTCCCGTCCGAGCACTCCTCGGGCGCCTCGCGCTCACAGGGATCGATCACCAAGACCGGCAACACCCACGTGCGTCGGCTCCTGGTCGAGGCCGCCTGGCACCACCGTGCTCGCTACGTCGCCGGCAAGACCATGCTGGACCGATGGGAGCTGGCTGACCCAGCGGCCCGTGCCCGCGGCGATGCCGGCAACCGGCGGCTGCACGCCCGCTGGGTCAGGTTCATCGACCGCCGCAAAAGGCCCGTGATCGCCAACGTCGCCGTCGCCCGCGAGCTGGCCGGCTGGTGCTGGTCCCTGGCGGTCCTGCAGGAGTAGCACCACCCCGAGCCGGCTTCGTCGACCACGCCGAGGGGCAGCAGCGCGTGGAGCGACCCGCGATTCGGCTATGAGCAGCCAATGCCACTGCGGCGCAAGCGACGCTCGACTCTAATGGGGGCGCATCGGCTGGCTCGTGGGCCAGGATCGGTGTCCGAGCCGCCGATGAGTGAGCACTGCTTGGCTCAGGCCATGACAGGTCTACGTCTAGATCGTGCCCTCGTCGGTCGGTGAGGAGGTCGTGATGGCTGGTGGGATGTCGTGCCGCGGTTTGGGGCGAGCACTGATCCATTAGGTCGCTGGCGAGCTCCTCCGGGCTCGAGGATGTCGGACTCGATGCAGGAGGTGGTGCGGATGTTGTTCCTCGGGGATGACTGGGCCGAGGCTCACCATGACGTGGAGATCGTCGACGCTGAGGGTCGGTTGCTGGCCAGGCGGCGTCTGCCCGAGGGCGTGGAGGGTCTGAGCCGGTTGCACGCGATGGTGGCCGATCACCTCGGCGATGACCACGCCGATGCTGATCCCGCGCGGGTGTTGGTGGGGATCGAGACCGACCGCGGCCCGTGGGTGCAGGCACTGGTCGCGGCCGGTTACACCGTCTACGCGGTGAACCCGTTGCAGGTGGCCCGCTACCGCGAACGCCACGCCGTCTCGGGGGCGAAGTCCGACCCTGGTGACGCCCACGTTCTGGCCGAGCTGGTCCGGCTGGATCGGGCCCACCACCGCCCGATCGCGGGAGACTCGGCGGTGGCCGAGCACGTCAAGGTCCTGGCCCGCACCCATCAAGGGCTGGTCTGGTCAAGGCAGCGGCAGACCAACACGCTGCGCTCGATGCTGCGGGAGTTCTACCCGGCCGCGCTGGCCGCGTTCGGGGAAGACCTGGCCGGCCGGGACGCCCTGGCGGTGCTGACGATCGCGCCCTCACCCGAGCAGGGACGGGCGCTGTCACACAGCCGGATCGCCGCGGCGTTGCGTCGGGCCGGGCGCCAGCGCAACCTCGAGGTCACGGCCGTGCGGATCCAGGCCGCGCTGCGCTCACCGCAGTTGGCCGCCCACCCCGGCGTGGTGGCCGCCTACACCGCCAGCGCCAGGGCCCTGGTCGCGGTGATCGCCGAGCTCGCCACCCAGGTCGAGACCCTGCGGGGCGAGGTGGAAGCGGGTTTTGGCCGGCACCCGGACGCTGAGATCTACCTGAGCCAGCCCGGGCTCGGGACGGTCCTCGGGGCCCGGGTGCTGGCCGAGTTCGGAGACGACCCGCACCGCTACGCCGACGCCAAGGCGCGTAAGAACTACTCCGGCATGTCGCCGATCACCAAGGCGTCGGGCACCAAACGCGTTGTCCTGGCGCGGTACGCGCGGAACCGGAGACTGGCCGACGCCCTCTACCAACAGGCGTTCGCCGCGCTCACCTGCTCGCCCGGCGCCCGCAACTACTACGACCGACACCGTGCCCGCGGCGCTACCCACCACCAAGCCCTCCGCGCCCTGGCGAACCGCCTCGTCGGCATCCTGCACGGCTGCCTACGACACCACGACACCTACGACGAGCACACCGCCTGGCCAACCCCAACCGCCGAAACCAGCACCGCCGCTGCTTGACACCTTGCGACCGTGGGATGTCTAGACACGCGGACCCGCTCCTGCCGAACAGCACCGTCCTGCGGTACCCAACCCGCGAATATCAGTCTGACCGCGCGTCGCCAACGACACGCTCACCCCAGACGCCAGGCCGACGAAGCCACGAGGCGCCCGCCCCGAGCAATCGGGACGGGCGCCTCACCCTGCCACTTGACAGGCGGTCACTCCATATCAGCCGATCACCCGCGCCAGCAGGTAGGCCACGGCGCCCGCCGAGCAGACTCCGGCGGCACCGATCGCCACCCCGGCCTGGCGCGAGGTGGCCGACGGCAAGGCACTGAACAGAGCGTCGTAGCTCTTCATCACGCCGGCGACCACCACCCCCGTCACGGCGGCGGGGACGGTGGTGATCCCGGTGACAAAGAAGGCAGTTCCTACCGCACCGGCAGCGCCGGCAGCGAGCGTCACCGCGACGCTGACCTCCAGGCGCAAGGGCAGCGCCAGCGCGAGCGCTACAGCGATCACCGCGGCTGCCGCCGTGAGCACGAGCTCCGGGGCGCGTTGCCCGGCAGCGACCCAGCCGGCGACGAGCTCGACCACGACGACCCCGGACACGACGCCGGTCACCGACTCGACCAGCCGCGGACGCATGTCGCGGCGCAGCAGCTGGTGCGCGAACGTCGCGACGATCGACAGCGCCATGCCCGCCGCCAGCCAGCTCAGCCCACGGCTCCCCGGGTTCAGCGCCACCAGCAGCACCGCGCCGGAACCGCAGAGCGAGAGGACGGTCGTGCTCCCGCGTTGCGTGGGCAGTCCGAGCAGGGTCGGCCACCCGGCGGCGAGCGCCACGACGGCGACGAGTAGCGACGCCGCGAGCAGGAACGGGCCCGCGATAGCCCCCACCACCAGCAGGGCGGCGAGCACCACCGCCGCGGCTGACGGCACGATCCTGGTCACGTCCGCATCCTGGCAGACAGTCGGTCGACCGACTCCGTTCACCTATCCTGGTCACCTGACCACAGGCTGCGGGAGGTGAGGATGGCTCAGCTGCTGCTCCTGACCAACGCCCTGTCGCCGTCGAGCGAGGTGCTCCCCGCTCTCGGCCTGCTGACCCACCACGTGCGCGTGCTGCCCGCGGAGCCTGCCGCCCTCGTCGACGCCCCCGTGGCGGACGCCGTGCTGGTCGACGGGCGCCGGGAGCTGGCCGCGGCCCGCTCGCTGTGCCGGCTGATGCGCACCACCGGACTGTCCTCCCCGCTCCTGCTGGTGCTGACCGAGGGAGGCCTCGCGGCGGTGGCCGCCGACTGGGGCATCGACGACGTGCTGGTCGACACCGCCGGGCCCGCGGAGGTCGAGGCCCGCCTGCGCCTGGCCGCGGGCCGCGCCCGGCTGGACGCGGAAGGCAGCAACGAGCCCGACGAGATCCGCGCCGGCGACGTGGTGATCGACGAGGTCACGTACTCGGCCAAGGTGCGGGGACGCTCACTCGACCTGACCTACAAGGAGTTCGAGCTCCTGAAGTACCTCGCGCAGCACCCCGGCCGGGTCTTCAGCCGGGCCCAGCTCCTGCAGGAGGTCTGGGGCTACGACTACTTCGGCGGTACCCGGACGGTCGACGTCCACGTGCGACGGCTCCGCGCCAAGCTCGGCGTCGAGCACGAGCAGCTGATCGGCACGGTGCGCAACGTCGGATACCGGTTCGTGCCGCCGGCGACCACCCGCGAGCGCCAGCGCGAGAGCGAGCCCTCACCCGCCGGCTAGGCCCGACTGCGTCACAATCGGCGGATGAGCCCACCTGAGAAGTGGCGGCGCCTGTCGTCGGCAGGCCTGGCCAAGGTGCCCGAGCTGCTCGACGCGGCCGAGCAGGCCGACGGCGTGCGGCCCGTCTCCGAGCAGGCAGAGCTCGTGCTGCGCCACCCGCGCGACTCGGTGGTGCACATCGGGGTCATCGGCAAGGACGCGAAGCTGCTCGGATACGCCCAGGTGGACACCTCCGTGCTGCCCGCGACCGTCGAGGGCGCCGTCCACCCGGCCCATCGACGGGCCGGCATCGGCGCCCTGCTGCGCGATGGGGTGAAGATCACTGCCGGACGGGGCGGTTCGCTGGTCTGGGCGCACGGCGGGCACCCGGGCGCCCGAGCGCTGGCGGCGTCCAGCGGCGCCGAACGGGTCCGTGAGCTGCTGCAGATGCGACGGCTGCTGTCGGGTCCCGGCGCGCCCGAGCTGCCACCCGTCGACCTGCCCGCGGGGCTTCGACTTCGCGCCTTCGTGCCAGGTCAGGACGAGCAGGCCTTCCTCGCGGTGAACGCGGTCGCGTTCCGCAAGCACCCCGAGCAGGGAGCGTGGCGCTGGGCAGACCTCAAGGCGCGGATGGGCGAAAGCTGGTTCGACCCGGCAGGTTTCCTGCTCGTGGAGGACGAGGCCACCGGTGAGCTCCTCGGCTTCCACTGGACCAAGGTGCATGCCGCCGCGCCCGGCCGCCTGGCCGAGGGCGAGGTGTACGTGGTCGGTGTGCACCCCGGCGCGCAGGGCCGCGGGGTCGGAGGTGCCGCCACCCGCGCGGGCCTGCACCACCTGGCCACCGTCCGCGACGACAAGGACAAACCCCTTGGCGAGGTGCTCCTCTACGTGGAGGCCAGCAACGAGACCGCCCTGAAGGTGTACCGCGGGCTCGGCTTCGAGGTGGCGGGCGTCGACGAGCAGTACGCCCTAGGGCCTCCGGAGACCACTGCTGCCATAGTGAAGGCATGACGATCCCGGCGTCCGAGGGACAAGCCCCCACCGCCGAGTGGCCCACGACGCCCGATGACCCGGCAGCACTCGCCGACCTGCCGGACGACCGGTTCCTCGACCGCGAGCTGAGCTGGCTCGCCTTCAACGAACGGGTGCTCGAGCTTGCCGAGGACGAGTCGCTGCCGCTCCTCGAGCGCGTGCGCTACCTGGCCATCTTCGCCAGCAATCTCGACGAGTTCTTCATGGTCAGGGTCGCCGGCCTCCAGCGTCGCATCGCGACCGGTCTTGCGGTGACGGCGGCGTCGGGACTCGAGCCGCGCGAGGTGCTCGATGCCATCGCGGTACGGGCGCACGACCTGATGACCCGGCACGCGGCGGTTTTCGCGTCCCACGTGCGACCGGAGCTGGCCGACCACGGCATCGCCCTGGTCGGCTGGGATGCGCTGTCGCCCGCCGAGTGCGAGCGCCTCGGGCGTCTGTTCACCGAACGGGTCTTCCCCGTGCTGACGCCGCTCGCAGTCGACCCCGCGCACCCATTCCCCTACATCTCCGGGCTGTCGCTGAACCTCGCCGTCGTGGTGCGCAACCCCTCGACCGAGACGGAGCACTTCGCCCGCGTCAAGGTCCCGCCGCTGCTGCCGCGGTTCGTCGAGATCGACGAGGACACAGGCGATCCCGCGGCTCTCGCGGCAGGTACGCACGGTCAGCGACGTTCGCGGTTCATCGGGCTCGAGGACCTGATCGCCGTCCATCTCGACCAGCTCTTCCCTGGCATGGAAGTGAGCGAGCACCACACCTTCCGGGTGACGCGCAACGAGGACTTCGAGGTCGAGGAGGACGACGCCGAGAACCTGCTGCAGGCCCTCGAGAAGGAGCTGCTGCGCAGGCGCTTCGGCCCACCCGTCCGGCTCGAGCTGGCCGAGGACTGCGACCGGCACGTGCGCGACCTGCTGATGCGCGAGCTCGGCATCACCGAGGGGCAGGTGTACACGCTGCCCAAGCCGCTGGACCTCCGCGGCCTGAACGCGGTGGCCGACGTCGACCGCCACGACCTGCACTACCCCAAGTTCGTACCCCGCACGCACCGCCACCTGACCGAAGGACGGGAGACCGCCAAGCCCAGCGACGTCTTCGGCGCGATCAACCGCGGCGACATCCTGCTGCACCACCCCTATGACTCCTTCTCCACGTCGGTGCAGGCGTTCGTGGAGCAGGCGGCGGTCGACCCGCGCGTGCTGGCCATCAAGCAGACGCTGTACCGCACGAGCGGCGACTCCCCGATCGTCGACGCGCTGATCGACGCCGCCGAGGCGGGCAAGCAGGTGCTGGCGCTGGTCGAGATCAAGGCCCGCTTCGACGAGCAGGCCAACATCACGTGGGCACGCAAGCTCGAGCAGGCCGGGGTGCACGTCGTCTACGGCATCGTCGGCCTGAAGACCCACGCGAAGCTGTGCCTGGTGGTCCGGCAGGAGTCCGACGGCATCCGCCGCTACTGCCACGTGGGCACCGGCAACTACAACCCCAAGACGGCACGGCACTACGAGGACGTGGGGCTGCTCACGGCAGACGCCGACATGGGCGACGACCTCTCCAGGTTGTTCAACCAGCTGAGCGGGTACGCCCCGAAGACGTCCTTCAAGCGCCTTCTCGTGGCTCCGCGGTCGCTACGCACCGGGCTGGTGGACCGGATCGAGCAGGAGATCGAGCACCACCGCGCCGGCCGTCCGTCCGCAGTCAGGATCAAGGTCAACTCGATCGTGGACGAGGCGGTGATCGACGCGCTTTATCGCGCGTCGACGGCCGGCGTCGCCGTCGACCTCGTGGTGCGAGGCATCTGCGCGCTGCGCCCCGGGGTGGCCGGGCTGAGCGAGAACATCCGGGTCCGCAGCATCCTGGGCCGCTTCCTCGAGCACTCCCGCCTCTTCGCGTTCGCCGGCGGCGGCGAGCCCCTGATGTACATCGGCAGCGCCGACATGATGCACCGCAACCTCGATCGGCGGGTCGAGACGTTGACGCAGCTGACCGACCCGAGTCAGATCCACCAGCTCGACGAGCTGCTCACCCTCTCGATGGACCCCGGCACGGCGAGCTGGCACCTCGGACCGGAAGGGCGCTGGACGCGTCACCACCTGGACGACGAGGGTGAGCCGTTGCTCGACCTGCAGGAGCACCTCATCACCCAGCGGGGGCGGCATCGGGGCTCCCAGCGGCGGTGAACGAGCGCCCGGTCCCCACCCCGCCCCGCAGCGGCTCGGCAGTCGGCCGACCTGTTGGAGCGGCGCCCGCCGGCGACCCGCTTGCCGAGACGAGCCATTCCGGGCCGGGCACCGCGCCGGGCACGGTGGCGCAGGCCGATCCTCGCGTCGTTCAGGCCGCCGGCGCAGTGGTCTGGCGGGTCCGCCGGGGCGAGCTGGAGGTGCTGCTCGTCCACCGTCCGCGGTACGGCGACTGGTCGTGGCCCAAGGGCAAGCGCGACCCCGGCGAGGGCCTGGTGACCGCAGCCGCGCGGGAGGTCGCCGAGGAGACCGGACTCCAGGTTCGTCTCGGCATCCCGCTGCCCACGGCGCGGTACCGCCTCAGCGACAGCATGAGCAAGACCGTGCACTACTGGGCCGCACGCGGGCCGGACGGTCCGCCGCCGGCGCCGCCCCGGCCGCACGAGGTCGACGTGACCGAGTGGGTCGACCTCGACGAGGCACGCGCCCGCCTGACCCGGCGTGGTGACCGCGCCCAGCTCACGGCGCTGAGTGCCGCGCACGACGCCGGGTCGCTCGACACGTTTCCGATGATCGTGCTCCGTCACAGCCACGCCAGGCCCAAGAGCGCGTGGGGACGGGAGAACGCCGAACGGCCCCTCGTCAATGCCGGTCTGGCACAAGCGATCCGGCTCGCCGAGCTGCTCCCGGCGTGGCAGCCCGACCGGGTGTTCAGCAGCCCCTGGAAGCGGTGCGTGCAGTCCGTCGAGCCGTTCCTGGCGCGGTCGTCGGCGAAGCTGCGGACGAAGAAGCAACTCACCGAGGACGGGCACCGACGCGATCCTCACGGCACCGCCCGACTCGTCTCCGACCAGATCCGCAAGGAGCGCACCGTCGTGATCTGCACGCACCGTCCGGTGCTGGGCACGGTGCTGGGGGTGCTGGCCGGTGCCGCCGAGCCGGGCCGGTCGCGTGACCTGCCCCTGCGCGACCCGTTCCTGCGGCCCGGCGAGCTGCTCGTCGCGCACGTGTCGCGGCGTGGCCACCGGGTCGTCGCCATCGAGCGGCACGACACGGCGCCGGTCTGAGGCCTGTCTGAGGCCTGTCGGAGGCCTGTCTGTGGCCGGGCTGAATCCGAGCGAGTGTGCCTGGCCACTGGCGCGCCGTCCGATAAGTCCCGGTGGGGACCACCAACGGTCGACCGCCGTTCACCTGCGGTTCACCCGCGCCGGACGGTCACGTCACCTACCGTCCTTAGCGTCGCTCACGTCCGGATCTACGAGGGCCCCAACGAGGCGGGCCCCCATCGAGAGGTTGGCAACGTGAAGCGCAGCACCATCAGCCGCATCGCCATTCCCGCGGCGCTCGTGCTCTCCCTGGGCCTGGCCGCCTGCGGCGGCAACAACGAGGAAGCCGCTGCCAGCGGTGGTGACGGCGCCTCGGGTGAGGTCGTCGTCGATGGCTCGTCCACCGTCCAGCCGCTCACCGACGCTGCCGGTGAGCTCTTCCTGGAAGTGAACTCGGCCGTCGACGTCTCGGTGGCCACCTCAGGCACCGGTGGCGGGTTCGAGAAGTTCTGCCAGGGGCAGACCGACATCTCCAACGCCTCCCGTCCGATCAAGGACGAGGAGATCGCCATCTGCGAGGAGAACGGTGTCGAGTACACCGAGCTCCAGGTCGCCACCGACGCACTGACCGTGGTGACGTCCAAGGACAACGACTTCATCACCTGCCTGACCGTGGACGAGCTGAAGACGCTCTGGGCGCCCGAGGCCGAGGGCACGGTCACCACCTGGGACAAGGTGAACCCCGGCTTCCCGGCCGAGCCGATCGAGCTCTACGGGCCGGGCACCGACTCCGGCACGTTCACGTACTTCACCGAGGAGATCACGGGTGAGGACGGCGCGAGCCGGTCCGACTACAACGCCTCGGAGGACGACAACATCATCGTCCAGGGCGTCTCCGGCTCGCCGAACGCGCTGGGGTACTTCGGCTACACCTACTTCGAGGAGAACGCGGAGACCCTCAAGGCCGTGGAGATCGACGGCGGCGAGGGCTGTGTCGCTCCCAGCTCCGACACGGCCGAGGACGGCAGCTACGTGCCCCTGTCGCGCCCGCTGTTCATCTACGTGTCGAAGAAGTCGTGGGAGGAGAAGCCCCAGGTGGCGGAGTTCGTCGAGTTCTACTCCGAGAACGACGCCGAGATCGCCGAGGCCGCGCAGTTCATCCAGCTGAACGACCAGCAGTCGACCGCCCTGAAGGACGCCGTCTCGGCGCTCGGCTGACACCAGCTCGACCTGACTGTCGAAGGGCGCAAACGAAACCGTGAGCACCGATACGACCACTGGGGGTCCCTCCACCGGGGGGGACCCCCACAGGGGTTCTGGGGCCACCGGGCAGACCGATGACCTGACGCTGAACCCGATGCGTCGTCAGTCGGCTCGTCACGGCGAGCGCGTCGTGATGGGGCTCATCGGCGGTGCCGCGGGGTTGTCGGTACTCGTCACGGTCGGCATCATCCTGGCCCTCCTGCTGCCCGCCCTCGCGTTCTTCCGCGAGGTCTCGATCGTCGAGTTCCTGACCGGTGCCCGATGGGCCCCGACATTCGCCGACCCGGGCTACGGGGTGCTTCCCCTGGTCACGGGCACGGCCTGGACCACGCTGATCGGCCTCTGCATCGCAGTGCCCTTCGGCCTCGGGGCGGCCATCTACCTGTCCGAGTACGCGGCGCCACGCGTCCGCAAGACGCTCAAGCCGATCCTCGAGGTCCTGGCCGGCGTGCCGTCGGTCGTCTACGGGTACTTCGCCCTGACGTTCGTCGCACCCGTTCTGCTCCGGGACATTCTCAGCGTCGATGTCGGGACCTACAGCGTGCTGGCAGCAGGGCTGGTGCTCGGCGTGATGATCATCCCGACCGTGGCATCTCTCTCGGAGGACGCCATGAACGCAGTGCCCGACGCCCTCCGACAGGGCTCCTACGCCCTGGGCGCCAACAAAATGCGGACCACGCTCCGGGTGGTCTTCCCGGCCGCCATCTCGGGGATCGCCGCGGCGATCGTCCTGGGACTCTCGCGTGCTGTCGGCGAGACGATGATCGTCGCGATCGGCGCAGGGACCCAGGCCAGGATGGTCGACTCGCCGACGTCCCCCGGCCAGACCATGACCGGCTTCATCGCCCAGACCGCCACGGGTGAGAGCACACCAGGCACCATCACCTACAACTCGCTCTTCGCCGTCGGCCTGGCCCTGTTCGTCATCACCCTGGTGATCAACCTGATCAGCATCGCGCTGGTCCGTCGGTTCCGGGAGGCCTACTGATGAACAGCATCGGTGCCGTCGCCACCCGCCCCCTCAAGGCGCAGCGGGCCGGAAACCGCAGCGCTCCGTCCATCACCTTCCTGGTGCTGCTGTGGGTCGCTCTGGCTTTCGCCATCCTGTGCCTCGCCGTGCTCATCGTGGACACGGTCATCGACGGAGTCGGCAGGCTGGACGGCGCGCTCCTCTCCAACTACTCCAGCCAGGTCCTGCCTCGCACGGGCGGTGCTCGTGCGGCGATCTTCGGTTCCTTGTGGCTGATCGGCACGACCGCGCTGATGGCGATCCCGCTGGGGGTCGCGGCGGGCGTCTACCTGGAGGAGTTCGCGAACCCGGAAGGGCGCTTCAACCGCATCATCGAGGTCAACCTGCAGAACCTGGCAGCGATACCGGCCATCATCTACGGGATGCTCACCGCTGGATTCGCGCTGGCCATCGGACTGGAGCGAAGGGTGGTGCTCGCGGGCGCGATCGCCCTGGCGCTCCTGATCCTGCCCGTCATCATCATCACGACCAGGGAAGCGCTGCGCTCCGTTCCGACTGAGATCCGGCACGGATCCCTGGCGCTGGGCGCGACCCGGCTGCAGACCGTCTGGCGACAGAGCCTCCCCTCGGCCGTCCCGGGTATCGCCACGGGGACGATCCTTGCTCTCTCGAGGGCCCTCGGCGAAGCCGCACCGCTGCTCCTGCTGGGGGGCGCCGTCACGCTCCGGTACGACCCCGACGGACTGCTTTCGGGCTTCACCGCGCTACCGATCCAGATCTTCTCCTGGATCGCTCAGCCGCAGGCAGACTTCCGCGAGCTGGCTTCGGCCGCGATCATCCTCATGCTGGTGCTTCTGCTGTTGATGAACGCCTTGGCCATCTTGATCCGTAACCGCTACCAGAGGCGCTGGTGATCCCGTGAGCACGAGCACGTCCACGACACGCATGTCGACCGAAGGGCCCACGATGTCGAACGCCAGCACCAGCGAGCAGCGGCACGTGGAGTCGCTCGCGAAGGTGCACGCCGAGGGCGACCGGGCGCTCCCCGAGAAGCCGGCTGCTGTGATCGAGTGCGAGAGCGTCGACATCTACTACGGCGACTTTCGCGCCGTGCACGACGTGTCCCTCGGCTTCGGCAAGAAGGAGATCACCGCTCTGATCGGGCCGTCGGGCTGCGGCAAGTCGACCGTGCTCCGGTCGCTGAACCGCATGAACGATCTGGTGGTGGGGGCACGCGTCGAGGGGCGGATCGCCTACCACGGCCACGACATCTACGGTGCGGACGTGGACCCGATCGAGGTGCGCCGGCGCATCGGCATGGTCTTCCAGAAGCCGAACCCGTTCCCGAAGTCGATCTACGACAACGTGGCCTACGGACCCCGCGTGATCGGCATGAAGGTCGACAGCATGGACGACCTCGTCGAGGAGGCGCTGCAGTCTGCCGCGCTCTGGGACGAGGTCAAGGGCAAGCTCAAGCAGTCTGCCTACTCCCTGTCGGGCGGCCAGCAGCAGCGCCTCTGCATCGCCCGCACGATCGCCGTTCGTCCCGAGGTGATTCTGATGGACGAGCCCTGCTCGGCGCTCGACCCGATCGCGACGGCTCGCATCGAGGACCTGATGCAGGAGCTGCGTCAGGACTTCACCATCATCATCGTCACGCACAACATGCAGCAGGCCGCTCGCGTGGCTGACCGCACCGCCTTCTTCACAGCGAAGGCCGCGGAGGGCAGTGGCGACCGCACCGGCGAGCTGGTCGAGTACGACCTGACGGCCAACCTGTTCAGCACGCCCTCCGACCAGCGCACCGAGGACTACATCTCCGGCCGGTTCGGCTGACCGTCAGGCCGCGGAGCTCAAGCCCGGATCGTGGTCTTGAGAAGGGCAGCCACAGCGTCCATCGCCTCGGGTACCACCGAGTACCAGGCCCACACGCCGCGCTTCTCCCTCGACAGCAGACCGGCATCCACCAGCACCTTCAGGTGGTGGGACACGGTTGGCTGAGAAAGGCCGACGGGCGTCGTCAGATCGCAGACGCACGCTTCGCCCGACGGCGTGGAAGCCACGATCGAGAGGAGCCGCAGACGCGTCGGCTCGGCCATCGCCTTGAGGACCCGCGCCAGCTGCTCGGCATCGCGGGCGTCCATCGGCGCACAGTCCAGCGGCTCGCAGCAGACCACAGTCCGCAGCACCGTCGATGAAGTGCCCTGAGCCATGTCACCAGCATGCACCAAGGCATTGACAGGTGTCGATGTCTCAGCCCAGGGTAGACAAGACATAGACGTCCATCGATCAAGGGGCCTCTGCGATGAGCGACGAGTTGCGCGCGCAGGTTCGTGACCGGTACGCCGCTGCGGCCTTGGCCGTCACGGAGGGGCGACCAGGTGGGTGCTGCGACACCAGTGCAGTGGCACCTGTGAGTTGTTGCGGGCCAACGGAAACCGCCTTCACCTCCGACGGCGCCTTCGGCTCCGGCCTCTACGGCGCACCAGAGATGGCCGAGCTACCCGAACAAGCAGTGTTGGCCAGCCTGGGATGCGGCAATCCGACTGCGGTCGCCGACCTCCAGCCAGGAGAGCGGGTTCTCGACCTCGGGTCGGGTGGCGGGATCGACGTGCTCCTCTCAGCGCGCCGGGTCGGTCCGAACGGACGCGCCTACGGCGTCGACATGACGGTCGAGATGCTGGCGTTGGCCCGCAAGAACGCCGATGAAGCCGGGGCGACGAACGTCGAGTTCCTACAGGGCACGATCGAAGCCGTCCCGCTTCCGGACACCTCCGTGGATGTCGTGATCTCCAACTGCGTCATCAACCTGTCCACGGACAAGTCCGCCGTGATCGCGGAGATGTTCCGCGTACTGGCACCAGGCGGTCGCATCGGCATCTCCGACGTCGTCGCAGACGATGACCTCTCAGCCGCCGATCGAGCTGAGCGAGGCAGCTACGTCGGCTGCATCGCCGGCGCGCTGTCACGCAGCGAGTACGTGTCCGGTTTGAGCGCAGCAGGGTTCACTGACGCCTCGGTCGAGTTCACCCACGAGGCGGCGCCCGGAATGCACAGCGCGATCGTTCGAGCGACGAAGCCGCAGGAGCGACCGAGCACCCTCTCCGGATGAGCCAGACGCCGACAGCGACACCTGACGCCGACCACCACGTCGTCGCCCGCCTCTCGACGCTGGACCGGTTCCTGCCGGCGTGGATCCTGGCTGCGATGGCCGCCGGGCTCGGCTTGGGGCGAGTGGTGCCGGACCTCGGCGACGCGTTGAGCGCCGTTCAGCTCTCCGGGGTCTCCCTGCCGATAGCGCTGGGCCTGCTCGTGATGATGTACCCCGTCCTGGCGAAGGTCCGTTACGACCGGCTCGACACGGTCACCAGCGACCGACGGCTGCTGGTGGTCTCACTGGTGCTCAACTGGGTCGTCGGGCCGGCGCTGATGTTTGCCCTCGCCTGGGTCTTCCTTCCCGACCTGCCCGAGTTCCGCACCGGCCTCATCATCGTCGGCCTGGCCCGCTGCATCGCCATGGTCATCATCTGGAACGACCTGGCTTGCGGCGACCGCGAGGCCGCCGCCGTGCTGGTGGCGCTCAACTCCGTCTTCCAGGTGGTCACGTTCTCGCTTCTGGGCTGGTTCTACCTGTCGGTCCTGCCGCGATGGCTCGGGCTCGACACCGCGGGCCTCGAAGTTTCCGTCTGGTCCATCGCCGGAAACGTGCTGGTGTTCCTCGGGATCCCGCTGGCGGCCGGTTACCTCTCGCGCCGGCTGGGTGAGCGCACGTGGGGACGCGAGGCCTACGAGGCCGGGTTCCTGCCGCGCATCGGCCCATGGGCGCTCTACGGCCTGCTCTTCACCATCGTCATCCTGTTCGCCCTTCAGGGCGACGCCATCACGTCGCGACCACTTGACGTCGCGCGCATCGCTGTCCCCCTCCTGGTGTACTTCGTCGCCATCTGGGGCGGGGCAATGGTTCTGTGCAGGGCACTCGGCATGTCGTACGCACGGTCCACGACCACTGCGTACACCGCCGCCGGCAACAACTTCGAGCTCGCCATCGCGGTGGCCATCGCGACGTTCGGGGTCACTTCCGGCCAGGCGCTGGCTGGGGTCGTCGGACCGCTCATCGAGGTTCCCGTGCTGGTCGCCCTCGTCTATCTCTCTCTGTGGGCCGGGCGCCGGTTCTGGTCCGGCGACCCGACCGTCCCGCGCAGCGCCACATCCACTCCAACGCCGGCCGCAACGTCCGCCCCGATGAACGGAGCACCATCGTGACCTCCAGGCCCAGCGTCCTGTTCGTGTGCGTGCACAACGCCGGCCGATCGCAGATGGCCGCCGGGTTCGTCAGCCACCTGTCACAGGGAGCCGTGGAGGCCCGATCGGCCGGGTCGGCTCCGGCGGACGGCGTGAACCCCGTCGCTGTCGAGGCGATGGCGGAGGTCGGCATCGACATCGCCTCTGCCACACCGAAGATGCTCACGACGGAGGTGGTTCACTCGTCGGACGTCGTCGTCACCATGGGCTGCGGTGACGCGTGCCCGATCTTCCCCGGCAAGCGGTACGAGGACTGGGCCCTGGACGATCCGGCTGGGCAAGGCATCGAAGCGGTGCGCACCATCCGTGACGACATCAGGGCGCGCGTCGAGGCACTCGTCGCAGAGCTTGGCAACTGACCTCCGTCAGCAGCAGCCCGGGTCCAGAACGCGCGAGATCGCGGTGAGCGACTCGGGCACGAGTCGGTACCAGACGTTCATCCCGTCGCGCCTCTTCGTCACCAGCCCGCTGAGGGAAAGCTGCTTCAGGTGGTGGCTGACGGTGGCCTCGCTCAACCCGACGACAGGGGCCAGGTCGCAGGTGCACGCCTCCCAGTCCGGAGCGGCGAGCAGATGGGCCACCAGCTGGAGGCGGGTCGGGTCGGCCAAGGCCTTCAGCCTCGACGCGAGGGCGTTCGCATCGTCCCGCGTCAGCTGAGGCGCCGCAGCGAGCGGGTCGCAGCAGATGGGCGACGTGTCCAGCAGGAGAGGCAGCGACTTCGGCATACAGACATGATGCCACCCTCTTGACATATATCAAAGAAGTGGGTCATGGTGTGGCAGACAAATTAGATGACTGTCGAAGGAGTCTCCCGTGTCGTTCACATCGCCCCACCTGCTGGCAGCCCTGGCAAACGCGCACATCGACGACCTGCGTCGCGAGGCGGACGATGCACGGCTGGTCCGGGCGGCCGCCGCAGGGAGACCCGGTACGACAGGGCTGAGCGCCGTGGGCGCTTCAGCCGCCCGGCTCCGCGCCGGACTGCTCCTCGGTCTCACTCGGGCGGCGACGGCCAGCGTCCAGGTCGCTGTTGCCGTCCACCCCCGACGTGCGGGCGCGCCAGCAGAGTGCTGCGCGTGACCTGATCGCACACCCAGAGACCCACCCGCACCACCTACCGGAGGAACACCGTGTCCCGTGTCCAGCTCGCCCTCAACGTCGACGACATCGACGAGGCAGTCACCTTCTACTCCCGGCTGTTCGGTGCCGAGCCCGCGAAGCGCCGGCCCGGATACGCGAACTTCGCGCTCGACGACCCCGCTCTGAAGCTCGTGCTGATCGAGAACCCTGGGCACGGCGGCTCCCTCAACCACCTCGGCGTGGAGGTCGCCACGACCGACGACGTCGTCGCGGCCACGCGCCGCTACACCGACGCCGGGATGAAGGCCGAGGTCCAGGACGGCACCACCTGTTGCTACGCGCTGCAGGACAAGGTGTGGGTGAGCGGTCCCGCCGGGCACCGGTGGGAGATCTACACCGTACTGGCGGACGCCGGCGCCGAGCTGGAGGGCAAGGCGAGCGCAGACGTCGAGCAGGTCGCGGCCGGGGCTGTCACCTCTCACAGGTCCAGCTCCCAGAGCGCCTGTTGCGCAAGCTGAGCTCCCCCTGCCGACGCGGAGGGAGGTGAGCGTAATGGACTGCTGCGACGAGATCACCAACTCCTGCGAGACAGGCTGCTGCTGAACGTCTGCGAACGAAGGGCCGGCGACCCCTCACGGTCGCCGGCCGCCTCGTTTATCGAACGAGGCCGATTGCTACTCGAACAGCAGGCGCGCCAGCAGGTAAAAGGCCGCCGCGATCAACCCGGACATGGGGATCGTCAGCCCCCAAGCAATGATGATCTCGCGCACCACGCCCCACCGCACGGCCGACCGACGCTTGGTGGCGCCGACGCCCATCACGGCCGAGGTGATCGTCTGGGTGGTGGAGATCGGTGCCTCGAACACGAAGGCGGTCGTGTACAGCACGCTGGCGGCGACGGTCTCGGCGGCGAACCCTCTCGGCGGGTCGAGCTCGATGATGCGCCGCCCGAGAGTCCGCATGATCCGCCACCCTCCGGCGTACGTACCAGCGCTGATCGCCACTGCCGCAGCCAGTTTCACCCAGAACGGGATCTCGACACCCTTGTGGTACCCGCCGGCGACCAGGGCCAGCACGATCACGCCCATGGTTTTCTGGGCGTCCTGCAGGCCGTGCCCGAGCGCCATCGCGGCCGCGGAGACGGTCTGCGCCATCTTGAAGCGCCGGTTCGTCTTGCCCGGCACCGAGTGACGGAACGTCCAGAGCACACCGACCATCAACAGGTACGCCAGGCCGAACCCGACCAGTGGCGAGACGATCATCGGCAGGATCACCTTCGTGCCGATCACACCCCAGTGCACGGTGGTCGCCGCCGCGATGCCGCTGCCCGCGAGCCCGCCGATCAGCGCGTGCGACGACGACGACGGAAGGCCACGCCACCACGTGATGAGGTTCCAGGCGATCGCGCCGAGCAGCCCGGCCATCACGATGACGAGACCGTGCCGGCCCTCACCGGGAGAGATGATCCCGCTGCCGATGGTCTTGGCGACGCCCTCGCCCAGCATCGCGCCGACGAGGTTGAAGACGGCCGCCATCGCGAGCGCCACGCGCGGCGTCAGTGCACCCGTCGAGACCGACGTCGCGATCGCGTTGGCCGCGTCGTGGAAACCGTTCGTGTAGTCGAAGGCCAGGGCCACGGCGACCACCAGCACGACGAGCGCGAGCTCCACGGACTCAGGACTCCTTGACCGCGATCGTCTCGACCGTGTGAGCGACCTTCTCGAACGCGTCCGCGGCGTGCTCCAGCTCCTGGACCACCTCGCGCAGCTTGAGCAGCTGGATGGCGTCCTTGATCTCGTCGAACATCTCGCTCAGGAGCTTGCGGTAGGCACGGTCGGCCTGGTTCTCCAGCCGGTTGATCTCGACCCAGTAGTCGGCCAGGTCCTTCATGGAGCGCAGCCGCGGCATGGCGTCGGCCGTCAGCTCGGCCTGGCGCTGCAGCACGGCCACCTGCGTCGAGATGCCAGCCGGCAGCTCGTCGAGCCTGTACAGCACGATCAGGTCGGCCGCCGAGTCCATCAGGTCCATGCAGTCGTCGAGGCCGCTGGCCAGGGCGTAGATGTCCTGGCGGTCGAACGGGGTGATGAAGCTCGAGTTCAGCTTGCGCATGATCTCGTGGGTGAACTCGTCAGCCTGGTGCTCCACCTCGCGGAGCCTTTCGGCGATGCGCTCGCGTCCGGCGCGGTCCTGCCCGAGCAGCTCGGCGAGGAGGTTGGCGCCCTCCACGATGGTGTTGGCCAGGGAGGCGAAGACGTCGAAGAACGAGGTTTCCTGGGGCGTCAGGCGCAGTCGCACGGGTGCTCCGGAGGCTAACGTCGGTGGCGCCGCAGCGAGGGTCGCTTTGGCGTGGGCCTGCAGCCTCCAGGGGCGGAGAGCGCCGGACCGCGACCAGGCTAGAGCAGGGCCAGCCGATCCATGCAACTCGGTCGTCACCAGTTGGTCGCGTGCCATTCACGGCGGCGGACTCACCGTGACGCGGAACGCGTGCGTCAGACCTGGGAGGGATCGTCCAGCCCGAGGGCGGTGTCGATCTCGTTCTGGGTCAGGTCCTCCTCGCTCTGGGACGCGGCCACCATCACCTCGCTGTACAGGACGATCTCGTCCGCCAGCTCCCCGTCCTGCGCCCATTCGGCAGCAGCAGCGGAGTCCCCGACCACGGCTGCCTCTTCCCCGGGCGTGCCTCCACGCCCCGATTCCTGGTCATCGGACGTGTCTCCACGCCCCGATGACTCTTCCCCAGATGTGCCACGTGCCACGGGTCGGACACTACGCCGGAGGGGTGGTGCCCGACGTGCGAATCATGAAACATCCTGATCACATTCGCCCGAACGGGGCTGGGATCAGGGACGTATCGTCACAGAGGGTTCCATCGGAGCCGCGCCCGGTTCGGTCTCCGGGTCGGCTACCTCGTCGCCGGACACCACGACCCGGTCGATCGAGACGGACGACAACCCGAGCCCACCGACGGTCACCTCGTCGTATGCCACCAACTCTCCCTTGCGGTCCCCCGACGCGGCAAAGTACAGGAGTGAGGCGCTCAGCGGCAGGGGTTCGCCCTGTTCGAGGCTCTCGAGCGCACCCGCGCTGAAACCGGCACCACCGCTCGAACCCTGCACCATCACGCGCGTACCCGACTCGTCGAGCCGGACGATGCGCCGGTGGTAGTGGCCCGCCAGCACCAGGGGGACCTTGCCGAACAGCGGGTCGAGAGCGCTCGGGTCATGGATGAGCGCCACGTCGACGTCGTCGCCGGCGCGGTCCGTCACGCCCACGAGGTCGGCCAGCTCCTCCGCCGATCCACGGGCCGCCTCCCGCTTGGCCTCGTCGACCTCCTCCTCGCCACCCTCTCCTTCCGCGTGGCCACCACCGTCCGGGCTGAAGCGGGCATCGCCGACGCCGGCGAACACCAGCCCGCCCACCTCGGCCGTCGTGCCGTCCAGCACGACACCGTTCGGATGGGCCGCCACCGCGGCCTGCGTGGCCTGCGAGTCGTGGTTGCCGCGCACGAACACGTACGGCACCTCGAGGTCGCCGATCCTGGCCAGCGTGGCCGACTCGGCCTCGCTGCCCCAGGTCGTGACGTCGCCGGTGTCGACGACGACGTCGACCCCGAACTGGTCGACCAGCTGTTCGGCCAGGTCGAGGCCCTGGGGGTTGAGGTGGATGTCGGACAGGTGCAGCACGGTGGTCACTTCCCCGCCGCGGTCGAGCACCGGCAGCTCGTCCGTGGCCGTATAGAGGATGGTGACGCTGCGCACCATGTCGGCCACGCCGCTGCGGTAGGACTCCAGGCGGTCGACGACCGTCCGTCCCTCACCGGCCAGGTAAGGCGCCCTCGACAGCAACCCGGTGAACTGGGGCTGCTCGAGGGCGGCGGGGTCGAAGGTGAGGGCCGCCACGACCGCGACGACCACGAGCGGGGCCGCGGTGACCGCCGCACCCTGGAGGCCCCGACGCCGACGCCGGTAGACGACGGCCGTGGCGAGCCCGGCCGCCACCACGCTGCACAACGCCGACCACGCGAACGCCCGCAGGACACCGCTGCGGACGGCGTCGGGCGCTGTCTCCGCGAGCTCGGCCAAGCCGGTCGCCGAGCCCAGCACGTCCTGGGCCCCGGCGGCGTCGACCGACACCACCGACGCACGCACGCCGAGGGGCCCGGCGTGGCTGTCGAACGCCACCTCACCGATCGGCGGGAGGTCGATGAGGGCGGGGTGCTCCCCGAGCACGACGGTCTCGATCCGCACCGAGAGGGGGCCGACCTGAGCATGGCTTGCCGGAGCGAGGGCCCAGCCGATCGCCGCTCCGGTGAGGGCCACCACAGCGATGGCGACGCCCGCGAGAAGGCGTCGGGCCACGCGGCGGTACCTGCTGCGCTGGCCCATCGACCCATCCTCCCCGATCACCGGGCCGGCTGGCTGCGAACCGCGCGAGGACGGCGCAAGCGCCCGGGACGAAGAAGGGGGGAGTCCGCGTCCCGGGCGCCGGCGCCCGGCCCGTCACCCGAGGGCGGGGCCGGCGAACGACACAAGGTCGTTGCACGATCAATCATGGCATCCCGGAGGGAGCGGTGCACCCACTTCCGGAGGGCCGCGGCGAACATCCGGGCCGCGCACGCGAACCGGGGCAGACCGCCCAGGCCGAGGGGATTTCAGTTCCGCCGGGGTGTGCTAACGTCTTCTCCGGTTGCAGTTGCAGTTTGTGGCACGTTGTAGAACGCCCGCGGAGTGTGATTCCGACGGGCGTTTTCTGTGTCCAGGCCTCTGGCCCGGATGTGGACGGCGACTAAAGCACGGCAGCCCGGGACCGGCGAGGTGTCTGTCCCGTAGTTTCTCGCCCCACACAAGGAGTAAGCCAGCATGGCTCAGGGCACTGTCAAGTGGTTCAACGCCGACAAGGGTTTCGGCTTCATCGCACAGGACGGCGGCGGCGCCGACGTCTTCGTGCACTTCTCGGCCATCCAGGCTGACGGGTACCGCTCGCTCGACGAGAACCAGCGCGTCGAGTTCGAGATCACCCAGGGCCCGAAGGGCCCGCAGGCGGAGAGCGTCCGCCCCGTCTGATCTCAGACCCCGAAGAGGCCTCCACCGTTCGCGGTGGGGGCCTCTTCGTGTCTGGGTAGTCTGCGCTCGTCTGCTCTGCCATCCGCACCGTCCTCGGGAGCCGCCGTGAATCGCAAGGAAGTCATCTCCTCCATCGCACTGCGCACTGGTTCCAGCACCGATCAGGTCGAGGGGTTCCTCGCGGCCCTCGAGCAGGTGCTGCTCGAGTCGGTCAGCCGCGGTGAGAAGGTCCAGCTGCCAGGCATCCTGTCCATCGAGCGGGTCGAGCGAGCCGCGCGCACGGGTCGCAACCCACGCACCGGCGAGGCACTCGACATCGCAGCGGGCTTCGGCGTGAAGGCCACGCCAGGGAGTCGGCTGAAGGCCGCCGCCGGGGCCTGAACGCATGTCCGGCATGACCACGCTGTCCCGCTCGGCGCACCGCGCGCTCGGAGCCCTCGTCGCGGTGATCCTGGTCGGGACGGTGGCCGGGATGGTGCTGATGTGGCCAGACGGCGACGCGCCCCAGAGCCAGCGTGCCGCCGACGCCTTCGAGGGCGTGGAGATCGTGCGCGGCTCCGTCGTGTCGACGACGTCCGACACCTGCCCGGGCATGAGCGAGGACCGCCTCCCGTCCGGCGAGATCCCGCTGGAGGCCCGCTGCGCGACGTCCGTCGTCGCCCTCGACGAGGGCATCGAGGGCGAGGAGGCCGGGCAGGAGGTCGACGTCGTCATCCCCTACCCCGTGTTCGCTGCCGGGATCGCCGAGGGCGACACGGTCGACGTGGCGCGCTACACGGATCCCGAAGGCGGGGATGCGGTCTGGGCCTGGGTCGACTTCTCCCGCGAGCTGCCCCTCGGGCTGCTCGCCGGCGCGTTCGCCCTGCTCGTCGTCGCCGTCGGACGCCTGCGCGGTGTCGCGGCCATCGCTGGCCTGGTGATGGGGTACCTCACGGTGTTCCTCTTCATGCTGCCGGCGTTGCTCGAGGAGAAGGACCCCGTGCTCGTGGCGCTTCTGGGCTCGGTGGCGATCATGACCGTGGTGCTGTACCTGGCCCACGGATTCACCGCCAAGACCACGGCTGCCCTCGTCGGCACTGTCGTCGGGCTCGGCATCACCGCCGGACTCGCCACGTGGGCGACCGGAGCCAGCCACCTCAATGGCCTGTCGTCCGAGGAGAGCTTCAACCTCACTCAGGTCACGGCGCTGCCCGACCTGTCGGGCCTGATCCTGTGCGGCATCATCGTCGCCGGCCTCGGTGTGCTGAACGACGTCACCATCACCCAGGCGTCCGCGGTCTGGGAGCTGCGCCAGCTCGCGCCGCAGCTCGGTTTCCGCGAGCTCTTCTCGTCGGGGATGAGGATCGGCCGCGACCACCTGGCGTCCACCGTCTACACGATCGCCTTCGCCTACGCGGGCGCGGCGCTGCCGACGCTGCTGCTGATCAGCGTGTACGACCGGCCGCTCCTGCAGACGCTGACGAGCGCGGAGATCGCCGAGGAGATCGTGCGCACCCTGGTGGGCTCGATCGGCCTGGTGCTGGCCATCCCGCTGACCACGGCGGTCGCCGCCCTGCTGGTGCTGTCGAGCCGTCCGAAGAGCCGGCATCCCGCCTTCACGGGCACACTGGAGACGTGACGCACTCAGCGGGCTCGGGCGCCGCCGCTGACCTGGCCACTCGCCTTCTGCGAGACCGGGGTCAGCGCGTGACGCGTCCTCGCCTTGCGGTGGTCGAGGCTCTCGACCGGCTCCCCGGACACCCGAGTGCCGAGCAGGTCGCGGCCGAGGTCGCCAGCGCGGCTCCTGGCGTGCACCGCGCGACCGTGTACCGCACTCTCGAGACCCTCGCGGAAGTCGGCGTCGTCACCCACGTGCACATGAGCCACGGCACGACCGCGTACCACCTGGCCTCGGCTGAGGGCGAGCCCCACCTGCACGCCAGGTGCGGAGTGTGCGGACGGGTCCTCGACCTGCCGCCCGACCTCTTGGACGCGGCGCGCGACCGGGTCGCCGCCGAGCTGGGGTTCGAGCTGGACACCGGCCACGTCGCCCTGTCGGGGCGCTGCGCCGACTGCCGCTAGGCAACCACTCGCTCGAGCACTCGCAGCGCTACATCTGGCTCTGCTGCAGCCGTTGCTGGATCGACATCTGCAGCTGCTGCAGCCCGCCAGGGCCGACCAGTCCGAGCTGGCTCTCGACCGTCTGGACGATGTCGCGGTCGGAGCGGATCGCCTCGCTCGACTGGATCAGGACGGTGCCCTCACCCGTGAAGTCGAACTGCCGCTCCTCGCCGGAGACGACTCCCGCGAAGCTCATCGCCGTGCCGAGGAACCCCTGCATCCAGCCGGCGTCGTAGTGATGGCTGGGCGCCGGGCAGTCTGCCCATCCGAGCAGTGCCTCGGGGTCGACGCGCAGCGGTGGTTCGGCGAACATCACCGCACCCGACGACGACGCCAGGAACTTACCGGTTCCGACCAGGGTCACGAAGCCGGGCACGATCGACTGCTTCAGCTCGAGTCCGAACTGGAAGGCCAGGAGGTTCGAGGCCTTGATCGTCAGGTTGCCGTTCTCGAGGTCGTACGAGTTGATCTCGTAGCCCCGGTCACCGATGACGAGCTTGCCGTGTCCCTCGGCCACCACCCAGTTCTGTGCGTACAGAGGCGACGAGAACCGTTGGCTGACAGCGGTCATCAGCTGAGCCGACAGAGACCGTCCGCGCACCGAGTGGAAGGTGAGGTTGCCGTAGAACGCGATCATCGCGCCCTTCGACATGAACCAGGGCTCGGTGACCTCGATCGAGTACGCGTAGGGGTTGTCGGGCACGTTGTCGTTGTTGGGCAACGAACCTGGGGTGTGGACGACGATGGTCACAGCTTCTGCTCCGATGCCTGGACGTAGACGACTCCCTCGCCTGACAGCTTGAGCTGGATGGCCTCCCCCGAGCCGCGGCCGGCCACGTCGCGCCAGCCCACGCTGCTCGCCATCTCGACCTGCACGTTGCCTACGTGGCCGACGTAGGCCTGCGGGTCGACCATCGTGGGCTGACCGCCGCGCACCGGCAGCTCGAGGGTGCCGCCGTGCGAGAGCACCGTCACCGAGCCCTGGCCCTGCAGCTGGGTGGTGAAGAGGCCCTGGCCGGTCACGGCGCCACGCACCATCGACCGCACGCCGCCCTGCTGGCCGAGCATGACGACGGACGACTGCAGGTGGGCGCTGTGGGCCAGCAGCCGGCTGGCCTCGACCGTCAGCATCTGGCCGTTCATGGGGACGACGGTGACGTGCAGCCCCGCCCGGCCGTAGAAGACCTCGCCCCGACCCGTAGCGGCCATCATCGCGACGTGCTCGCCGGCCATCGCCCGTCCGGCCATGCCGACGAGCCCGCTCACCTGGCCCATCGCGCCGCCCTGACCACCAGGGCCGTGCGGCACGAACCGCACGTCGCCGGTGTAGAAGAGCATGGCGCCCTTGCGCGCCAGCACGTCGCCCGACGAGAGGTCGACCTTGACGACCTTGGAGTTGACCTTCTCGAACGTCATGACTGCCTCACCGCTCCGCAGGCTGGATGTAGACGACGCCCTGACCGTCCCAGCGCAGGGAGAACGGCTCGCCGCTCCCCTCGCCCATCACCGACGCCCAGCTGACGTCGGTGACGAAGGACTGGTTCAGCTGGCCGCGTGCCGCGACGAACGCGTCGGGGTCGACGACGAGGGGGTACTGGCTGCTCACCTCGAGCCCGATCAGCGGGCCACCGGCCGAGAGCAGCGCGACCTGGCCCTGACCGGTGACCGTCGTGGTGAACAGGCCCTGGCCGGTGGCCGCCCCCCGCAGTCCGGAGAACTTGATGTCGGTCTTGAGCTGGCCCGAGATCACCAGTAGCTGCTGCGACTCGACCTGCAGCGTCTCGTTGTTCAGGTCGACGAGGGTCACGTCCTGGGCGTCGACGGCGAGGTAGACGACGCCGTTGCCAGTGCACTCCATCAGCTTCAGCGACTCGCCGGTGGCGCGGCGCTTGAGCCCGGCCATCAGGCCGTCTCCGCCGCCCATTCCGGCGCTCTTGAACTGCACGTTGCCCTCGTAGGCGACCATCGAGCCGGAGATGGCCCGCACGGTGTCGCCCTGGAGGTGGGCCTCGAGCAGGCGACGTCCGTTCGTCTTCAGCTGAGCCATCGACACTCCCTGTGCGCGCCACGGCCGGCCCGTGGAGTGCGCCTCGACGGCGCGAGGCTAGCAGCCATCGGTGGCCCCTGGACCTCGTACGGGACTACGGCGCGACCTCTGCCATCAAGCCGAACGGCGTGCCGTCCGGATCGGTGAAGAAGGCAAGCCAGAGCGTCCACTCGGGAGTCGAGAACAACTGGTGCGGCTCAGAGGTCACCGGGACGCCCGCAGCCCTGAGTCGCTCTGTGTCGGCGTGCAAGTCGTCCACCCGGTAGTACACGACACTGGAGTTGAACCCGGCCTCGGTGGGGTTTCCGTCGAGGTAGATCCGCACGTCGCCCGCGTAGAGGAACGCCATCGGCTGGTTCGGCACCCGCATCCACTCGCGGAGCCCGACCACGTCACGGTAGAAGGCCAGCGAGCGGTCGACATCGCTCACCTTGACGAACACCTGCAGGACGCCGGTCACGCTCATGCCGGCACGCTACTCCCGCCACCCTTCTCCTGAGGGCGGACGGAGAGGTCACAGACGAGAGGCGAGCAGCTGGGCGAGGTGCACGCCCCGCACCCCGGCGAGGTCGTCGGCCTGCGTCCTGCAGGAGAAGCCGTCCGCGAGCAGCACAGCGCTCTCCGGCGCGTCGCGCAGCGCCGGCAGCAGCCCGTTCTCGGCAACCGCGACCGACACGTCGTAGTGCCCGGCCTCCATCCCGAAGTTGCCGGCCAGCCCGCAGCATCCGGCGATGGCGGTGACGCTCGCGCCGGCCTCACGGAGCAGCGCGGTGTCCGGCGTGTAGCCGCTCGTGGCGTGCTGGTGGCAGTGAGGCTGGGCGACCACGTCGAGTCCGTCGAGCGACGGTGGCTGCCACGGGTCGTCGCCGGCGGTCGCCGCCACCAGCACCTCGGCAAGGGTCCGCGACGCGTCGGCGACCTCGCGGGCACGTGGGTCGTCCCCGAGCAGCTCGAGCAGGTCGGAGCGCAGGACGGCGGTGCACGACGGCTCGAGCCCGACGATCGGGGTACCGGCCGCAGCGTGCGGGCCGAGGACGTCGAGCAGCCCGCGCAGGCGCGCGCGTGCCCCGTCGAGCTGGCCGGTCGAGATCCAGGTCAGACCGCAACAGGCCTGTCGCTCAGGCAGTCTCACCTCGTATCCAGCTGCCTTCAGGATCGTCACCGCATCGAGTGCCACCTCGGGCGCGAACGAGTCGCTGAAGGAGTCGACCCAGAGCAGCACTGGCCCCCGCCTTGCGCCGGCCGTCGCCCGGAGTGCCGCAGCAACAGCCCGACGCCGACGCCGGAAGGGGGTCGTCGCGAACACCGGCACATCACGTCTGGGATCGAGCCCTCCGAGGCGTAACGCAATGCGCCGCAACGGCCCTAGCGATGCGAGGGCGTTCGCGACTCGTGGAAACAGCCCGGCGAGGCGGGCCCACCGGGGCAGCTGCCCGAGCAGGTAGTGCCGCAGAGGCCGGACCCGTCCGCGATAGGTCTGGTAGAGCGCCTCGGACTTGTAGGCCGCCATGTCGACGCCGGTCGGGCAGTCGCTGGCACACGCCTTGCACGACAGGCACAGGTCGAGCGCCTCGTGCACCTCTGGCGACGCCCAACCGCCTTGCACGAGAGTGCCGTTGGCCATCTCCTGTAGCACTCGGGCGCGACCGCGCGTGCTGTCCTTCTCGTCGCGGGTGGCGAGGTACGACGGGCACATGAACCCTCCGGCGCCCGAGAGGTCGGCCCGGCACTTGCCGACACCGGTGCAGCGGTGGAGCGTCCGCGTCACATCGCCGTTGTCGTGCCCGAAGGCGAAGCCCCCGTCTGCCAGGAGGGATCGAGCAGCCGGCCGACGCAGGTCGGCGTCGAGGGGAACGGGCCGCACGAGAACCCCTGGGTTGCAGGCGTTGTCAGGATCGAGCAGGTGCTTGAACGCGGCGAACGCATCGATGGCCTCGGGCGAGTACATCAGCGGCAGCAGCTCGCTCCGCGCCCGCCCGTCACCGTGCTCGCCCGAGAAGGACCCACCGTGCGAGGCCACTAGGCGGGCAGCCGCCTCAACGAAGGGGCGCATGCGCTCGGGCGCGTCCACGAGCGGCAAGTCGATCCGCACGTGCACGCACCCGTCGCCGAAGTGTCCGTAGAGCAGACCGTCGACCCCGTGGTCGGCCATCAGCGCATCGAAGTCGCGCAGGTACGCGCCGAGGCGTTCGGGCGGCACTGCGGCGTCCTCCCAGCCGGGCCACCCGGGTTCGCCCGCAGGTGTCCGCCCACCCAGCCCGGCCCCGTCCTCGCGGATGCGCCACAGGGCCGTCGCCTGCGGTCCGGCCGGCAGCACCCGCACGGCGTCGGTTCCGGCGTCGGCGGCGAGAGCCCTTGCGGCAGCAAGGGCCTCGTCCGCGGTCGCACCGCCGACCTCGACCATCAGCCACCCTGCGCCGGGTGGCAGCTCAGGCACGGCTCCCTCGCCCTTGGCCCGCCGCACGACGTCGACCAGGCGCGCGTCGATGCCCTCAACGGCGAGGGGACGGTGGCGCAGCAGGTTCGGCACGGCGTCAGCGGCCGACGGCATGTCGGTGTAGCCGAGCACCACCAGGGTCGGGGCGCTCGCGATCTCGACGAGGTCGGCGGTGGCCTCCAGCAGCAGGCCGCACGTGCCCTCGGTGCCGACCAGTGCGCGGGCCAGGTGGCTGCCGTTCTCGGGCAGCAGGTGCTCGAGGGAGTACCCCGAGACCTGGCGGCTGAACCGCCCCAGCTCCGTGCGCAGCACCGCGAGGTGCGTCTGCACCAGTGCATCGAGGCCGGGCACCGCACCGAGGGCTCCAGCACCGGAGGCTGCCGTGAACCGCCGCCCCCGTCCGTCGAGCCAGTCGAGCGACCGCACGTTGTCTGCGGTGCGCCCGTAGGCGACGGCGTGGGGGCCGCACGCGTTGTTGCCGATCATGCCGCCGAGGGTGGCGCGCGTCCACGTCGATGGATCGGGCCCGAAACGTAGTCCGTGCGGCGCCGCTTCGCGCTGCAAGGTGGCCATCACCGTTCCCGGCTGCACCCGCGCAGTGCGCGTCTCGGCATCGAGCTCGAGCACACGGTTCAGGTGCCGGCTGAGGTCGAGCACGAGGCCGGTGCCGACGGCGTTGCCTGCGACCGACGTGCCGGCACCGCGGACCGTCAGAGGCACGCCGGCTTCGCGGGCGACGGCTGCAGCGGCGACGACCTCGTCGGTGTGACGTGGAAAGGCCACCGCGGTGGGGACGACGCGGTAGTTCGAGGCGTCCGTCGAGTACTCAGCACGGCGGCGGTTGGAGTCGTCGACCTCGCTCAGGCCAGCTCTGCGGAGACCGTCGACCAGGTCGGCCGTGACAGCGCCGACAGCCTGGGACATGCGGGCATCCTCCCAGCAGCCGTGCGCCACCGATCACTCAGTCAGGCCCCCAGCCCTACGACGCGGGCACCTTGTCCAGCCGCCCCTTCGGCACCCAGGTCCGTTGCCCGGTGCTGTCGAGGGCCGCAAGGCGTTCTGCCGCAGCAGCACTCGTGCCCGGCGCATCAGGCTTCGTGGGCGTGAACAGCCACGCATCGAAGAGGGCTGAGAGCTCCTGGCCCGAGATCCGCTCAGCCAGAGCGATGAACTCACGGGTAGTGACGTTCTCGCCCGCGTACCGGCTGGCCCACCTGCGGAGGATGGTGAAGAACGCCTCGTCGCCCACGGTCACGCGGAGAGCGTGCAAGGTCATAGCGCCCCGCTCGTAGACCTGGCCGGCGAAGAGGTTGTCGGCCCCGGGGTCGCCGATCGTCAGTTCCCAGAACGGGTCGTCCGCGGGAATGCCCTCGTAGGAGGAGTCGAAGATCTCCTGGGCGGTGCCCAGACCCTCCCTCTCGCTCCACAGCCACTCGGCGTAGCTCGCGAACCCCTCGTTCAGCCAGATGTGCTGCCACCGTTCCACTGCCAGGCTGTCGCCGAACCACTGGTGCGCCAGCTCGTGCACGACGACGCTGTCGCCGCTTTGCGAGTCGCCGAAGAAGACCTGCGCGTAGATCGGCCGGGTCTGGTTCTCCAGGGCGAACCCGATTCTCGGTTCGTTGTCGACGATCCCGCCGGCCGCGGAGAACGGGTACCGGCCGAAGCTCTCGGACAGGAAATCGAGGATCTCGCCCTGGCGCGCCAGGGAGTTCTCGGCCCCTTCGCCCAGGGTCGGCGGGTTGTCGGCGACGGTGGCCGAGATCCAGTCGCTGGAGTTGCCCGGACTGCCCTCCGGCGCTCCAGGGACCGTCCACCCGTCGAAGGTGTCTCCGTCGTCCTCGAAGGAGGTCGTCCCTTCGCCGGTGGACACGGTGACGTCGTCGACGAAGACGCCGTTGGCCTGGACGGACTCGTCTGTCGCGTAGCTGATCGACACCTCGACGGGCCCGGGGCCGAGGTCGGTGAGGTCGAAGGACCACTCCTCGAAGCCCTCGCTCGCCCCGTCGGCCGCCCACCACTCGCCGGTGTCGCCCGTGGGCGAGCACGAGTCGTCGCCGTTGTCGCTCTGGTAGTGGGCGAGGAACGGATGGAGCTCGAGCCAGGACGGGCACACGAACGCGGAGTCCTGTGACGTGAGACCGCTGGCCTCGGGCAGCGTCGTCCAGTCGTCGGTGCCGGCGGGCCGCGCCTCGACGAACACGAAGTCGAAGAACGTCTCGGTGTCGCGGTCGATCCAGAACGACAGGCCGGCGCCCTCAGCCGGCACCTCGATGGTCCGGCTCAGTCGCTTGAACGCCGAGTCACCTCTCTGGGAGTACGCATACCGCTCCCCGGTCCTGGGGGTTGCGGCGGGCTCGAAGAGCGTCGGGTCGATGGCGTCCCAGAACTTGATGCCGTTGTCTCGGTATGCCCGGACGTCGAACTCCCCCACCGCCATCATCGCGAGGTAGGTGGCCATCGGCTCCCTTGCGTCCCAGACCCATGTCGTCTGGTGGTGCCGGGTCCGCGTGCTGCGCAGCACACCGTTCGAGATGGCTTCGACGCCTTCGGGAACGGTGATCCTGAAGGTGTAGGACGCCTTGTCGATCGGGTGGTCGTTGGCGGGGAACCAGGTGGCGGCTACGTGGGGCTCCCCGATGACGAGAGCCCCGTCGTCGGTGTGGAGGAAGCCGGAGTCGTCCGGCAGGGTCTCGGGTGTCCCGGCGTACCGCACCACGACGGTGAACTCGCACCCCCTCCTCAGCCCGTGGCGTGGTGTGACGACCAGCTCGTCGCCGTCCCTCGTCCACCTCGCCCGGCGCTGGTCGACCGTGATCGAGCTGAGCCTCAGACCGACGAGGTCCAGGTTGAAGGACGAGAGGTTCTGGGTCGCCCTCGCCTTGATGGTGGCCACACCCTCGAGCGCATCGGTTGCCGGGTCGTACTCGAGACCGAGGTCGTAGTGCTTGACGTCGTACCCGCCGTTGCCGTCCAAGGGGAAGTACGGGTCCCCGATGCCAGGTGCGCCTGGGGTGTAGTGCGCTCGTCCGCCTTGTGCCAGAGCGGCACCGGGCGACAGCGCCATGCAGAGGGAGAGCGACACCATGAGGCAGAGTGACCGGACCATGCTGACCTCCGACATGTGGGCTCCGAGCCTGGGACGACGGCGCCCAGCAACCTACGCCCGCTGGCAGGTCGGCGACAGGTACAGAACGGACCACCTGGCGTGGAGACCAGAGAGGATGGGTCGATGAGGTCGGTGATGGTCGTCGCAGGGGTGTTGATGGTGCTCGTCGGGTTGCTCTTCACTGGCCAGGGCCTGGGTTGGATCGGGGGGAGCACGATGACCGGCGAGACCATGTGGGCGGTGATCGGCCCGGTGCTGGCGCTGGCCGGTGCAGGCATGCTGGTGGCCGCAGGCCGTCGCCGTCGCGACTGAACCTGCGGCCACCGGCCACAACCCAAGGTCAGTTGGCGCTGCCCTTCATCGCCCTCACGCCCACGACCAGCCCGACCACAGCGGTCACGACGGCCGCGACCCAACCCCAAGCGACTGCGGCAGAGGCGATCTCACCGCTGAACAGCGCCCGCTCGGCGTCGACCACGTAGGCCAGAGGGTCGAGCTTCGCCGCGGCCTTCATCCATCCCGGGCCGGTTTCGAGCGGCAGCAGCATCCCCGACAGGATCATCAGGGGGAAGACGAGCGTCTGCTGGACGACCCAGAACATCCAGTCCTGCTTGCGGACGGCGATCGCCAGGGCGTAGCTCAGCGAGCCGAGGCCGATGCCGAACACAGCCAGCAGGGCGAGGCCCAGCAGCGCGCCTGCGAGATGCAGCTCGAACCCGAACGGAATCATGACCGCCACGATCACGACGGCCTGCGCCGAGAGGGTCACGGTCTCCTTGAGCGATCGGCCGACCAGGAGCGACGACCTCGAGAGCGGCGTGACCATCATCCGTTCGTGAGCCCCGGTCTGGAACTCGAACAGCAGGTTCGCGCCGACGGTCGACGAGCCGAACAGCGCTGTCATGGCCAGGATCGACGGCACGAACCACTGCCAGATGCTGCCGCCGAGCGCGTCGTTCTGGCCTCCGAGCGACCCGACCAGCAGCGGGCCGAACAGCGCAAGGAACACGATCGGCTGGATCATGCCGAACAGCAGCGAGAACGGGTCTCGCAGAGTCGGCTTCAGCTCGCGACCCAGGACGATGCCGATGTCACGCACCAGGCTGCGTCGCGCCTTGGTTGCTCGGTCGGTGGTCGAGGTCGCGGTGGCTCGAACGTTGGCGATGTCGATGCTCACGGTGCTCATGCTGCGTCCTTCCGGGTCCGCTCGCTCTGGGTGTTGTCGATCTCGTCGGTCGGAGCGATTGCGCCGGAACCGTTCTCGCGCAGGCTGCGACCGGTCAGTGCCAGGAACACGTCGTCGAGGGTCGGTCGGTGGACCTGGGCCGTGACGACCTGGAGGTCGGAACCGTGGGCCTCCCGCAGCAGCTCGGGGAGCGCAGTCGGGCCGTCCGACACCCTGGCCTCGACCTGCCGCCCGTCGACACTCGTCTCGCGGGCACCTGGCAGCCGGTCCGCCAGCTGCGCCAGGCGGCTCGCGCCCTCAACGTCCGCCGCCGTGGCCACGATCCGGTCTCCGGCGAGGTCAGCCTTGAGGGTCTCGGGGGTGTCGTCGGCGATGACCTCACCGTGGTCGACCACCACGACCCGCTCGGCCATCGAGTCGGCCTCGTCGAGGTAGTGCGTCGTGAGGACGATCGTCATGTCGTACTCCGCCCGCATGCGCAGGATGTGCTCCCACAGGTTGGCCCGGTTCTGCGGGTCGAGTCCGGTGGAGGGCTCGTCGAGGAAGAGCAGTGTCGGTGCGTGCACCAGGCCCATCGCCACGTCGAGCCGGCGCCGCTGGCCACCGGAGAGGTCGGACACCTTGCGCTGCGCCAGATCGGTGAGGTCCAGCGACTCCATCAAATGGTCGGCGCGGCGCCGCGCCTCGCGTCCGCTCAGGTCGTAGATGACGCCCTGGGTGCGCAGCTCGTCCGCAACTCGCTGGGTGTGGCCCGCACCATTGCCCTGGCCGACGTACCCGATGCGGCGCCGCACCTCAGCGGCGTCCGCGACCACGTCGAAGCCGGCCACCTGTGCTGCCCCCGATGTCGGCGCGATCAGGGTGGTGAGCATCCGCATCGTCGTCGTCTTGCCGGCGCCGTTGGGGCCGAGCACGGCCACGAGCTCGCCAGGGGCGATGTCGAGGCTGATGCCGCGCACGGCGTGCACGGTCTCGGTGCGGCTCACCTCGAAGTCCTTGGTGAGCTGATGAGTCCTGATCACGATTCCTCCTGGTTTGTGTCCTTGTGGTCGCTCGCAAGGAAGAGATTTCCAGCAGTAGCGGCCAGGTTCTGGCCTCTACTCATGGCAGTCTGACGTCATGTCAGAAACCTCGGCGCGGCTGCTGACTCTCCTGTCCCTGTTGCAGGCACGCCGCGACTGGCCCGGTGAGGCCCTGGCCGACCGGCTTCAGGTGAGCCCGCGCACGGTGCGCCGCGACGTGGATCGTCTGCGCGACCTCGGGTACCCCGTCCGCGCGACCAAGGGACCCGACGGCGGGTACCGGCTCGACGCCGGCAGCGAGCTGCCCCCGCTGCTGTTCGACGACGAACAGGCGGTCGCCGTTGCGGTCGCGCTCCAGACCGCGACCTCCAGCGTCACGGGCATCGAGGAGGGAGCGCTGCGCGCGCTCGCCACCGTGCGGCAGGTGATGCCGGCGCGGTTGCGGCAGCGGGTCGACGCACTGCAGGTGACGACGGTCGAGAGGGCTGGACGCGAACTGCCGCGCGTCGACACCGAGCACCTGATCGCTGTCGGCACAGCGGTACGGGCGCGCGAGGTGCTGCGGTTCGACTACGTCACCGGCGCCGAGTGGTGGGCCGCTCAGGAGGGCGGCGAGGTGGCCGAACCCGACTGGCGCCCGCCGCGACGGGTCGAGCCCCATCACCTCGTCACCTGGGGCGGCCGCTGGTATCTGGTGGCGTGGGACCTCGTCCGCGACCACTGGCGCACCTTCCGCGTGGACCGGATGGTGCCGAAAACGCCTACGGGGCCGCGGTTCTCGCCGCGTGACCTGCCGACGGGAGATGTCGCCAGCTTCATCTCCCGGCAGTTCACCGGGCCGTGGTCGGAATGGCCGTGCGAGGGCGAGGTCGTGCTGCACATCGGCGCGGAAGAGGTCCCCTCATGGATTCACAAGCAGGGCATCCTCGAGGCGATCGGGCCTGACCGGTGCCGGTTGGTCGTGGGCTCGTGGTCCTGGGAACGGCTCGCCACCTGGCTTGGCATGTTCGACCTCGACCTCGAGGTGGTGGGACCGGCTGAGCTGCGCGACGCGGTGTCGAGCCTCGCGCGGCGTTACTCAGCCGCTGTGGCGGGCTGACTGGGGTACGAATCCGCTCAACCCGGGCGCCATCGGTGCCGACGTACGCGTGTGACCTACGAAAACCATGCCTCCGCCCGCACGATCACGCCGAACCCGGTTGCGTCGTACCCACCTCCGTACGCACCGCACGATGCCCCCGGCCGGGGCCTCGGTATCGCCAGCCTGGTCTGCGGCCTGGTCGGGCTCGCAGGCCTGGGCAGCCTTCTCGCGGTCGTGTTCGGTCATGTGTCGCGCCACCAGGCCAGACGGGCCGGCGCATTGCCGAGCGGCCTGGCCTTGGCCGGGCTCGTGATCGGATACATCGGGCTCGCGTTGCTTCCCCTATTGGCCGCGATCGCGATCCCCACCTTCTTGAGCCAACGAGAGAAGGGCTACGAGAGCGCGATGTCTTCGGACCTCAGGAACGCAGCGATCACCTTGGAGATGGCCGCGGTCGACAACAACGGGTCTTACTCCCCGACCGCATCCGGCCTGGAGGCCAACGGATTCGTCGCAAGTCCCGACGTGTCGGTCTCCGTCATCGGCACTGACGAGTCGTACTGCCTGGCGGCGAGTACGGCTGGAACAGACCGGGTGATGTACCTCGACTCTCGCACGGGTCTGATCGGCACCACACCCTGCGGCTGAGCGAACGGCCTCCGTTGAGCCCACCGCAGGCACCCGTCGGACGGGGCTTCGCCGTGTTCAGCCTCTTCATGAGCATCGGGTGGTTCGGCGGTCTGGGCAGCCTCCTCGCGATCACGTTCGGCCACCTCTCGCGTCGCCAGGCCAGGCGGGCAGGGGCGGTTCCGAGCCGGATGGCCATGGCCGGGCTGGTGATCGGATACATCGGGTTCGGCGGTCTGCTGTCGGCAGGAGTCGCGCTCCCCGCGCTTCTGGACCGGCGCGACACCATCCACGATCATGAGGCGGAGACGGAGCTACGGTCGGCCCAGATGGCTCAGGAGATGTACTTCAGCGACCGTGAGCAGTACGCCACCACCGTGCCGGACCTGCAGTCGGGCTACTTCCCGAACCCGTTGGTGCCTTTGACCATCGTCAGCGCCGACAGTTCCTCGTATTGCATGACAGCACAGCATCGTGACAGTGACCAGACGATGTACCTCAACTCCGACACGGGTGTCGCGAGCACAACGCCCTGCACCTGACCCCTAGGGAAGGAACAGCATCGAGTCGCCGAACTCGTGCCACAGGTACCGGGCCTCGACCGCCGCCGCGTAGGCGTCGCCGACGAGCCCAGAACCGGCCACCGCCTCGAGCAGCATCAGGTGGCTGGCCTCCGGGGCATGCAGTCCAGTGACCAGACCGGTGACCACCCTGGCCGGGTGCTGAGGTGAGAGGACGAGGTCCGTCCAGCCGTGAGCTGCTCGCACCCGTCCGTCGCCGCCAACGGCAGACTCCAGCGCACGCACCACGGTGGTGCCAACGGCGACGACGCGCCGTCCCGCGGTGGTAGCGCTGCGCACCAGGCGCGCCGTATCGGTCGGCACGTCGAATCGCTCTGGAGTCGGAGGCTCGTTGGCCTCCGGGCTCGACACGCCGCAGTGCAGGACGATCGGCGCAACGGTCACGCCCGCTGCCATCAGCTCGACCACCAGTGCATTGGTGAAAGGCCTTCCGGCGCTGGGCATCTCGGCGCTTCCAGGCTGCCGGGCGAAGATCGTCTGACGTTCGTCCAAGTCGTAGCGCCCGTCGAGGTACGCGTACTCGATCGGGCGCCCGTGACGGGCGAGGTACTCGACCAGCTCAGGAGCCGAAGAGACCCTGGCGCGCCACAACCGGCTGGCTCGCGGACGGGAGTCGGGATAGGCCTCGACAAGACGCCCCTGCCCGCCGCCCGGCAACCGCACGACGTCGCCGCGCCGGAACCGCAGGTCGGGGCCGCGGCCGTCGGGCAGGCGCGGCTCGACCACCCAGCTGCCGTCGTCGAGCACGGTCGAGACGTGCAAGTGAACGACCTCACCGCGCGCCTCGACGGACAGGGCGGCAGCCAGGGTCTTCGACGTGTTGACCACCACCAGGTCGCCCGGTGCGAGCAGGCTCGGGAGGTCACTGAACACGTGATGGCTGGTGTCGGTCGGCGAGGCTGCGAGCAGCCGAATGCCGTCGCGCGTCAATCCACGACGCTCCGGCGGGCTGGGAGCGTCACTGCCCGGTGGCGGAATGAACCTCGTCGCAGCACGTTCGGTGGAGGCGACCTCCTGGTCGATGGCGCTCACAGGGCCTCCGCCGCGACGGGGACACGGGTAGCGGCCAGGAGGTCACCGGAGCGGTACCGCCCGCTCGGCGGACGGGTCGTCAGGAGACTCAGGAGGGCCGGCACGACGGTCTCAGGGGACGGTCGGTCGCTGATGTCCTCGCCCGGAAACGCCTGCTGGTGCAGGTCGGTTGCCATGTCGCCGGGGTCGACCGCGTAGACGTCGAGGTCGGGCTCCTCAACGGCGAGGACAGCGCTGGCGTGGTCGAGCGCAGCCTTCGACGCGGCGTAGGCGCCCCAGCCCTCGTAGGCCTCAGCTGCTGCGTCGGACGAGACGTTCACGACCACCCCGCCGTTGCTGACCAGTTGGGGCAGAAGGCGCCTGATGAGGTCGAGCGGGGCAACGGTGTTGACGGCCAGCACGTGGGTGAAGTCCTCGGGGCGCAGGTCGGCGAGACGCGGCTGCGGGCTGCCGGCCAGGATGCTGGCGTTGTTGACGAGCAGCGCGAGGTCTCCGCGGTCGATCGCTGCCGCGGCGAGCTGGGCGCGGTGCCCCGGGTCGCTCAGGTCGCCGGGCACGACGGTCACGGATTCCGTCGGCAGCGAGTCGACAGCGGCGACAAGCCGGCCACCGTCGCGTGCGTCGGCGAGGACGTGCCAGCCGTCCTCGACCAGTCGTCGGGTCAGCGCCAGGCCGAGACCCCTCGAGGCTCCGGTGACGACGGCGGTTCGGGAAGCAGTGCTCTCGTAGCGGTTCATGCCTCGAGCATGTAAGTTAAAGTGAGGTTGAGGTCAAGAGACGAGGTTCGCACTGTGCCAGGGGAGCTGCTGCTCATCGGCGAAGTCGCGGCGCGCTCGGGCGTCGCTGCATCGGCGCTGCGCTACTACGAGCGCGAGGGACTGATCTCGTCCACCAGGAGCGGGGGCGGCCAACGTCAGTTTCCTCGGGCAGTCCTTCGGCGGCTGGCGTTCGTGCGGGCGGCACAGAGCGTCGGCCTGTCGCTGGACGAGGTGCGCTCAGCTCTGTCGACGCTTCCCGACTCGCGCACGCCGACGAAGGCTGACTGGGCCCGCCTGTCGCGAACCTGGCGCTCACGGCTCGACGAGCAGATCGCCGCCCTCGAGGCGCTGCGAGACGGACTGACCAGCTGCATCGGCTGCGGATGCCTGTCGCTGCAGCGCTGCGCCCTGTCGAACCCTGGCGACCGCATCAGCCAGGCCGGGCCGGGTGCCCGGTTCCTGCCGTCCGCGCTGCGCGCCTGAAAAGCCTTGCCCTGAAAGGCAATCCACCTAGGAGCCCAGGGCGGCGCGGATCTCTCCGGAGCCGCGGACGACCAGGGTGTAGGGCACCACGATGTGCTGCGGCGGTGAGGTGTCGCCGTCCAGGCGGGCGAAGACGAGGCGTGTGACGTGGTTGCCGATCAGGTCCACGTCCTGCCTCACCTGGGTCACCGGTGGGTCGAGCAGGTCGGCGAGCGGGAAGTCGTCGAAGCCCACCAGAGCCACCGTGTGCTGCAGCCCCTTCGCGCGGAGCGCCATGATGGCACCGACGCTCAGCACGTTGCGCAGCGCGAGAACCGCTGTCGGGGGCCGCCACAGCTCCAGGAGCCGCGTCGTGACCTGCGCCGCCTCCTCGACGGTCCTGACGTCGGGAACCACGAGGGAGGGATCTGCCACCAGTCCCGCCGACGTCAGTGCGGCGGTGTACCCCTCGATCCGCCGTTCGGCGGTCTGGATCGTGTTGAGGTCGGCGAGCAGCGCGATCCGTCGGTGTCCGTGCGCGAGCAGGTGCTCGGTGGCCTCACGCGCGCCGGCGACGTTGTCGACCGTGACCGAGTCGACCTCGATACCTCGCGGTGCCCGGTCGACGAACACCGTCGGCAGGCCGGCGCGCAGCTCCGAGGCGAGGTAGTCCTGGCGAGGCGTGGCCGGCATCAGCACGAGGCCGTCGACGCGGCGACTCACGAGGTCGCCCACCAGAGTTCGCTCGCGCTCGCCCTCCTCGTCGAGACTCGCGGCCAGCACGACAGCACCTCGGTCGCGAGCAGCATCTTCCAGCGCGCGCAGGAGGGTGGCCGAGAAGCTGTTACCGACGTCCTGCAGCAGCGCGCCGATCAGCCCGGTGCGGCCGCTGCTTCGACGCAGGTTGCTGGCTGCGAGGTTGTGCCGGTAGTCCAGCTGGTTGGCGGCTCGCGCCACCTGTGCCCGCAGCTGCTCCGAGACCCCGGCTTCGCGGTTCACGACGCGCGAAACGGTCTTGATGCTCACTCCAGCGAGGGCCGCGACCTCACGCATGGTCGGACGCGGTCTCGCGACCTCGTCCTCGCCACCTGACATCGTTGTCGGATCCACGGACGTGTTCTACCGGATGAGCCTTCGGGCGGCCGGGCGGGCCCCTATGGAGGGTCTGGGACCTGTCCCGGAGGGTCCTCTACTCGTCGGGGACAGGGCTCAACCAGGCCACGTACACCTGGCGGCCGGCGGGGGCGGTGACCTGTTCGATCATCAGGCGCCGCATCACCTCTCGTCCGTCCAGCCTCAGCACGGGAAGCTCCAGCTCGACGCCGAGCACATGCGCCTCGCCCGTAGCGAGGTGCCGGGTGAAGCCAGCGACGTGCTGGTCTCGCAGACGTGGCGGAATGATCGTGGTGATGCGACGTCCGATCAGGTCGTCAGGCGTCCCCCCGAGGACGGCAGCCGCCGCCTGGCTGACGGCGATCAAGCGGTTGCTGTCGTCAGCTGCCACGACGGCGCGCTCCGACGTGCGGACGGCCGTGTCGTCCCAGTCGGGCAACAGGTAGGGACTCGGGACAGGCACTGCCGGGCGCGTGGTCGACCCGTCCCAGGCGGACGCGGGTATGCCGGCGGCCTGGGCGACCATCTGGTCGCAGGCCCAGTCACGCAGTGCCACCAGCTCGTCCAACGCCGGCCGGACGAGGAGGCGACCCTCTCCGGCGAGCCGCTGTCCGAGGTCGAGTGCGTCCTGAAAAGCGTTGACGTCCGAACGATGGACGGACCCAGTCGTCAGGACCACATCGAGCACCGCCTGCTGGTTCCAGGCCGCCGCCAGGCGTCCGGTGGCGGGATGGCTGGACGATCGCGCGACCGCTGCTGCCATTCTCGGCTCGGTAGCAGCGTGCTCGATCGCGCGGACGCTGCCCTCAGACAGCGTGCGCAGAACCGACTCGGCTGCCGACAGGTCGACGGCGACGTCACCGGACGTTCGCGACGGAGCCGCTGCCACGAGGTACAGCTCACGCAACACCGACGTCTCGTGCTCCAGACCGGCGAGCCAGAGAGCCATCGGCACACCCGCCAGCAGGACGGCCGAGGCCTCGTCCACGGGTTCGTCGAGCAGGTCGAGACCTGTCAGGTCCCACTCCTCCCCTGGTGCATCGGGCTCGATCTCACGCTCGATTCCATCCAGGACGAACCAGACCACCTTGCCCGTTGTGCCGCGCTCGGAACCCAGGGCCTCGATCCCGAACTCGGCGCTCAGCCGGGTGACGAGTGAGAGCCCCCGACCGGTGGTCGCGAAGGCGCTGAAGTGCTGCTGGGTGGGAAGGTCGCGGCTGTAGTCGCGGACGCTGACCCGGACTCGATCGTCGGCGACGTAGACGGAGAGCTCGCACTGGGTGTGGGCGTGGAGGACGACATTCGCCACAACCTCGGTCACGGCCAGCGCCGCGTCATCGACCCACTCCGGATGCCCGGCTTCGACGAGGATCTCGCTGACGTGCTGCCGTGCGCGGCGGACGCTCAGCGGGTCGGGCGGGAGCGTGAGGTGGCTGCGAAGTGCCATCTCCACACGTCCCCCTCCTCCCCCGTTGGTGTTGCCAGGGCAGGGGTGCCCCTTCCCCCGTGCTTTGAGTGTCGCACGGCATGGGCGCTGCGTCCCGGTTCGCGTGCTTTCAACTTGAAGGCTGAAGCAGCGTTAGGGCAAGTGGGTGGTCATCAGTGGCTCGCCAGTAGGGTTGGCCGCGGCATCGTGGTGCGGGGCCTCTAGCTCAACTGGCAGAGCAGCGGACTTTTAATCCGCGGGTTGTGGGTTCGATCCCCACGGGGCCCACATATCTGAGCACGGCAGGCGCCTTAAACCAGACACCTCAACGTCGCCAGGAGCCTCAAGGGGTCACGTGCGGGTCACGTGACGTCTCGGGCATCCCACCCAGGAGCAGTTCAAGCGTCGCCGCCGCGACCGTGCCGGGGAGCCGACGAGCCATGTACCCGTCCTGCGTCATCGACGTGCGTGAGTGCCCGAGAAGGTCTGCGATGTCGCGAGCACTAAGCCCCTCACCGTCCAGCAGCGTCGCCACGGTCCGGCGCGCCGCGTGGGAGGAGAACCACTCGAACTCGGTACCCGTCCGGACCCGGACCAAGTGCTTGCAGACAAGGCTGCGGTCACGCCACCCGCCCGAGCTGCTCGGGAAGATCGGACCGTGCCCGCGCAAGGACCCCCGCGCTTAGGCGCTTCGCGCCACGCGCACCCCCGCACCCGGGACCAGGGCAGGGGCCTACACCACGGGACATGCCGCACCGGCAGAGGTTGAGTCAGCAGCGACCCGACGCCGCCGACCCGACCACCGAGCATCCACGCGACTCCGGCCCGCGTCCAGGGCGGCCTCCGGCCGTCGCATGCGATGGCTACGCCACCCTTGACCCGGACCTCCGACGCGCTCTTTGCTCCGCGATCGGCTCGGTGGCTCACCATGCCCGCCCTCACACGCAGCCCGCAGCGATTCCGCCCAGGATCAGTGGGCCCTCGCGGGGTGTCAGGTCGGCTCACCAGGCGTACGCCTGCGGTGCTTCCCCTGGCCCGGGCCAGATCTCGTCGAGTCGTTTCTCGACCTCTGGCGTCAACGGCAGGGCCAGCGCCCTGAGGGAGGACCGGAGTTCCTCGGTCGTCTTCGGTCCGATGATCGCTGTGGAGACGGCAGGGTTGCCCAGCAGCCAGGCCAGCGCGACCTCGACTGGCTTCGCGCCGATGTCTCGGCACAGTGCTTCGTAGGCTTCGAGCTGGTCGCGGTGGGCATCGATCAGCAGCATCGAGTCGCTCGGGCTGCGTCCCTCGTTGGCGGCTTCGAGTGCCCCGGCGAGCAGGCCGGCGCGCAGCGGGCTGTAGGGGATCAGGCCGATGCCGAGGTGGCGCAGGGCGGGGATCAGTTCCAGTTCCACCGTTCGCACAGCGAGGTTGTAGTGGCTCTGTTCGGAGGTCAGGCCGAGGAAGTGTCGTGCCGAGGCGGCCGTCTGGGCGATGGTCACGTCCCAGGCGGCGAAGTTGCTGCTGCCGACGTAGCTGATCTTGCCCTCGCGGACCAGCTGTTCCATCGCCTGCCAGATCTCCTCCCACGGCGTGGCCCGGTCGACGTGGTGCATCTGGTACAGGTCGATGTGATCGGTCTGCAGCCGCCGCAGACTCGCCTCGCACGCGCGCCGAAGGTGGTAGGCAGACAGCCGGCGGTCGTTCGGTCCCAGTCCCATCGGCTGGTACACCTTCGTCGCCAGGACGATGTCGTCGCGGTGTCCGCTGCGCTGCAGCCACCGGCCGATGACCTCCTCGGAGATGCCATACCCCTTGGCCATGTCTGGCGTCTGCGGGCCGCCGTAGACGTCCGCCGTGTCGAAGTAGTTGATGCCTGCGTCGACGGCGGCATCCATTACGGCGAAGCTGCTCGCCTCGTCGATCGTGTAGCCGAAGTTCATCGTCCCCAGGCCGATCCGGCTGACCAGCAAACCCGAGCGGCCCAAGTGCGCGTACCTCATCTCCTCGCTCATCCCGCGAGCCTAGGTACCGAACCTCCGGCGAGCGATGCCATCAGCGTCTGGAGTCGGTCCGACAGCGGCTTGGAGGGCACACGTAGGGGCACACTCGCGACCCAGGACCACCACAGACAACCGTTGGCAGTGACGGCCCGGCGAGCACGGAAGGGCCACTCAGCAGCCGTCATGGAGCACCAGGACCAATTCCGCGGGTTGTGGGTTCGATCCCCACGGGGCCCACCGGACAATTTTGTGCAACTGACAATTTCTGCCCTTGCCGAGCCGAGCCCAAGGAAGGCCTGCCAGGGGTTCGAGCCAGGCGGCACCTGGGCCGTCCAGCTGTGCACAAGTGACCCGGCATCAAGGAACCCCACGGCGCGGTTCGCGAGTACCCCGCACTGAATGAACACCGCCATCCACGGTCGAGGCCCGAGGCATCGATTGTTGAGTCGTCGGGCAATCGCGCGACTCCAGAGGCCGACTACTCAGCACTCGCGCACAGGCTCAACGCGATCGCGGAGACGAAGCCGCCCATTCAGCGGCTCACGCCTGGTCATCAGCCGTGCGCCGCTCAGTCCTTGGGAACGGGGACCTCGCTCACCGGGGTGATCGTGCTCGTGCACCGCTTGAATCCTGGCCACAGGAACTTGTGGAGGGCGTTCACGTCATCGGCTTCGACGACCAAGAACAGAGTGTGCTGGGCGTTCGCGCCGTAGCGCCCGACGAGGCGGACCCCGGGCACCGTGTCGTCGTACAGCGTGTTGGACCCGCCCTCGTCCCGAGGGCACAACTCGGGGGTGTGGTCCTGCGTGATGTGGAAGAGCACGGCGCCGTCTCCTGTCGTCGTCAACGTCCGAGAGAAACATCGTTGACCCCTCGGCGAGGTTTGTCACTCGCGGGCGGGACAGGCCACTTCCTTCGAGCGACGGCTAGCCTCGTGCGTTGTGGCACACGGCACGCACGACTACGACGACGACCCTCGCAACGAGCACGTCCTGGTCTCGGTCAATGCCGGGCTGGTGCCGCGACACCGGGCGGTCGTGTCGGTCTTCGACTCCGGCTTCGTGCTCGGCGACGGGGTCTGGGAGGGCTTGCGGGTCAGCGGGGGCCACCCGGTCTTTCTCGAGCGCCACCTCGACCGGCTGTTCGAGGGCGCGACCGCGATCGCACTCGACGTCGGGCGCACCCGAGAGCAGCTGACCGCTGACCTGTACGCCCTGCTCGCAGCCAACGACATGACGGACGGCGTCCACGTGCGGCTGATGGTGACGCGCGGCGTGAAGCGCACCCCGTACCAAGACCCACGGGTCACGGCCGGACCCGCGACCGTCGTGATGATCGCCGAGCACAAGCAGCCGCTGCCGGCCACCGTCGAGCAAGGGATCACGCTGTTCACCACACACGTCCGCCGCGCCACGCCGGACACCCTCGACCCCAAGCTCAACGCGCACAGCAAGCTCAACGACATCCTGGCCTGCATCCAGGCCTACACAGCCGGCGCCGACGAAGCCCTGATGCTCGACCCTCACGGCTTCGTCGCCACCTGCAACTCGACCCACTTCTTCATCGTCCGCCCGGGCGACCCGCGCGACGGAGGCGACCCAGAGGTCTGGACCTCTGACGGCAGGTTCTGCCTCGGCGGCATCACCCGCGGCAACGTGCTGCACGTCTGCCGCGAGGCCGGCATCACCGCGCGCGAGACGACCTTCAGCCTCACCGACGTCTACAGCGCGTCGGAGGCTTTCTGCACCGGCACGTTCGCCGGCGTGGTGCCGGTTCGCGAGGTCGACGGACGCCGCATCGGGGACGGCTCGCGTGGACCAGTCGTCGCCCGGCTCCAGGGGTTGTACGCCGACCTGGTGGCCCGCGATGTCGCCGCGCGGTCGGCGTCCGGTTCGACGCAGTGACCGAGCCGCTCGACCAGCCGGTGCGGCTGGCGGTCTGGTCGGGACCACGCAACATCTCCACCGCGCTGATGCGCTCGTGGGAGAACCGTCCCGACACAGAGGTCGTCGACGAGCCGCTCTACGCGGCCTATCTCGCCCGGACGGGGATCGACCATCCTGGCCGCGACCACGTCTTGGCGGTCGGCGAGACCGACCTCGACCGCGCCGTCACCTCGTTGTTCGCGCCGATGCCGGCGGGCACGCGCGTCCACTACCAGAAGCACATGTGCCACCACCTGCCAGACGGGCCCGTGCCGCGGTGGGTCACCGACCTGACCTGCGTGCTGCTGATCCGCGAGCCGCGCGAGGTGGTCGCGTCGTACGTGCGCTCGCGTGCGGACGTGGAGCCCGCCGACATCGGCCTGCAGGAGCAGGAGCGGCTGCTCGACACCTTGCTGATGGCCGGCCAGGACCCGCCGGTCATCGACGCGGCCGACTTCCTCCGCGCTCCCGAGCCCTACCTGCGCTGGTGGTGCGACTGGCTCGGCATCGCGTTCAGCGACCGGATGCTGCACTGGCCGTCCGGTCCCCGCGACACCGATGGCGTCTGGGCACCCCACTGGTACGCGGCCGTGCTGGCCTCCACCGGGTTCGAGCCGTGGCGGCCGCGCCCGGTCGACCTGTCACCACACGATGAGGCTGTCGCCGAGACCTGCCGCGAGGCGTACCAGCGTCTGCACGCTCGCCGGGTCGTCTTCTAGGTCGGCCCGTTACGCCCGCAGGACCTTGTCCATCGACTTGCCCTTGGCCAGTTCGTCGACCAGCTTGTCCAGGTAACGAATCTTCTGCATCAACGGATCGTCGATCTCTTCGACGCGCACCCCACACACCACACCGGTGATCGAGGACGAATGGGGGTTGAGTCGTGCAACGGCGAAGAAGTCCTCGAACGTCGTGCCCGTGGCCAGATGATCACTCAGCGTTGACTCGTCGAAGCCGGTCAGCCATTCGATGACCTGGTCCAGCTCGGCCTTCGTACGCCCCTTCTTCTCCACCTTCGTCACGTAGTGGGGATACACCGACGCGAAGCTGGTGGTGAAGATTCGACTCATCCAGCGAGCGTAGTGCTGCGCCACACAGCACGTTCAGCCAACCGAGCTTCAGGTCACGGCCAGTCGCTCCCGCGAGAGCGACAGGTGCTCGCCGTTCTGCATCAGCCGGCGAAGGCGGTCGAAGGCGTCCCAGACGTCGACGAAACGCGTTGTCATCGGCGCGAATCCCAGCCGTAGCCGGTCCGGTGCCCGAAAGTCCGGCACGACGTCCGCGTACTCGACCAGAGCCCTGCAGATGCGGTAGGCGTCGGGATGCGCCAGCGACACGTGCGCGCCGCGTCGGTGTGGGTCCCTTGGTGTGACGACGACGAACCCGTCTCCGGCCAACCACGCATCCGCCAGCTCGATCGCCATGGACGTCAGGGCCATCCCCTTGTTGCGCAACCGATCGATCCCGGCTTCTGCGACCAGGGCGGCCCCCTCCTCAGCGCATGCGGCTCCGATCACGCTCGGGGTGCCGGACAGGAAGCGCCCGATGTCCGGAAGTGGGGCGAAGCCCGGCCCCATCGCGAACTGGTCGCGCTGTCCGTACCAGCCCCAGATGGGGGGCATCAGACTGCTCTGAAGCTCCTTGCGGACGTACAGGTAGGCAGGCGCTCCAGGGCCGCCGTTCAGGTACTTGTAGGTGCATCCGACGGCCAGGTCGACTCCGGCTGCGTCGAGGTCGAGTGGCACCGCCCCTGCGGCGTGAGAGAGGTCCCACAGCACGAGAGCGCCTGCGCGGTGGGCCACCTCGGTGATGCCCGCGACGTCGGCCAACGCCCCAGAGCGGTAGTCGACCGCCGACAGGGTCAGCAGGGCGACGTCGCTGTCGAGCACCGCGGCCACGGTCTCGGGCGTCGGCCCGTCGATGTCGTCGAAGTCGACCAGCCTCGCCGTTGCCCCGTGCGCGGCGGCCAGTCCCTCGACCACGTAGCGGTCAGTCGGGAAGTTTCCGTTGTCAGTCACCACAACTTGTCGCGGTGCCGCGTGTATGAGCGCCGCAGCCGCCAGCTTGTAGAAGTTGACCGTGGTGGAGTCCGCCAGGACGACTTGCCCGTCGGCGGCCCCGAGACAAGCGCGCCCGATGGTGTCGCCGGCGCGTCGCGGCAGGTCGAGCCAGGCCTCGTTCCACGATCGGATCAGCCGGTCACCCCACTGTTCCTCGACGACCTGCCTGATCCGCTCCTTGGTGCGAAACGGAAGGCGTCCCAAGGAGTTTCCGTCGAGGTACACCAGCCCTGGGTCGGGGACGGCGAAGCACTCGTAGAGGTGGCCCAGCGGGTCAGCCACATCCTTGAGCTCTGCGAGATCAGGTCTCGGCTCGAGACGATGGCTGTCGAGCGCGGGCTGCCCCAGCTCGGGGCCGACGACCTGGCGGAGATGGCGTCCGTGCTGAAGCAGATGGAAGCAGCGTCCGCAGCGGGCGAGGTGGTCGACCTGATCCGGCTCGACCGCCGATTCCACTTCGCGGTCTTCCAGGCCGCTCGCATGCCCCATCTCACCCGGGTGATCAGCCTCACGTGGGACCAGTCCGACCCCTACCGCGCGGCGTTCTTCTCCGACCCCGACTGCAGGACGCGCAACAACGCCGAGCACCGCAAGATCATGACCGCCGTGCGCAAGCGCGACGTCGTCCGCCTCGCCACCCTGCTCGACCAACACCGGCTGGGCCCGGCGAACCGCCTGGGTCAGCTGATCGAAGCCCAGGAGAGCAGCGCCTGACCGTCGAAGCGGTCAGTGGGTACGCCGAGTGTCAAGTGACGAGGGCTCGGTCGTTGCGCCACGAGTTGCGATCGCCACCCTGAGGTCGGTCAAGGCCTGGCTGCGTGCGCCAGCAAGGGCGGGAGCTTCGACGCATCGGGCCGGCTCGACGCTGGTGTGACGCGGTAGCCGTCCGAACTCTTCGCCAATGGCGGCGAGGACGGCCGCGTCAGTGCCCCATGCGCCACCGACGACGATGCGGGCCGGGTCAAGCAGGCCGACCGCCGCGGCGAGCACCCCGGCAACAGCCCGGCCGAGTACCTGCAGCACGCGCCGGCCCCGCGCGTCACCCTTGCCGACGGTCGTGAGCAGGCCGTCCACGTCGATGGCACTCGTCCCGGGAAGGCGCAGGTCGAGCGCGCGGAACACGTCGGTGAAGGGGATGGCTCGGCCGTTCGGGCCGGTCGTGACGACGTGGGCGATCTCGCCTGCGATGCCGGAGTGGCCGCGGCGCACGTCGCTGTCCGCGACGACCGCCAGGCCGAGGCCCTCCCCGAGGAAGAGGTAGACGAAGTCGTCCGGCGGCGAGCTGTCGCCCATGTCGCGTTCGGCACGCGCGGCCCAGTTGACGTCGTTGTCGACGGTCACCGGTCCCGCGACCATGCCGGCCAGCACCCGCACAGGGTCGAGCTCGCCGACCAGGAAGGGCGCGTCCGGCAGGTGCACGAGGCGACCGGACCTCCGGTCCACCGGCTCTGCTGCGCTGACCACGGCAAGCCGAACCTCGGGTGCGTCGCTGCTGGCGCTTCTCGAGGCATCCACCAGCGCCCTTCTGACCTGCGCCGGCCGTGCAGGCCGCGTCACGCGCTCACTCGCTCGGCCCAAGACCGTGCCGTACACGTCGACGACCTCGGCGACGACACCCTCGGGCGCCACGCTGACGACCAGGGCCGCCCCGATGTCGTCCGCCAATGCGTAGTAGAGACCCACCCGCCCTCGTCCGCTGGTCCGCTCGCCGGTGTCGTGCAGCAGACCGGCATCGGTGAGGCGCCGCACGCTCTCGGACACTGTCGGCTTGGAAAGGCCTGTACTGGACGCGATCTCAGCTCGCGTCAGCCGCTTGGCCTCCATCAGGGCCCGGAGTACGCGTTCGTCGCTCATCGACCGGAGCAGGGCTAGGGAAGGCTTGGGTGACAACACAGAGCAACTCTAGTCAGGACTCTTGCCTAAATGGCAAATGGGCGCTACAGTACTTCTAGTAAGGAGTCCTCACCAAAGGAGTAGCGCTGCCGTGTCCCACACCGCCACTGTCCCCGGCACACCCACGCCCGCCCCGCTTCCGCACTGGGAGACCACGCCGGCCGACCTGCCAGCCGCGATTCGCCAGGTCAAGGCCGCCCTGCGTGCCCGCATCCAGGCATCCGGCCGCACGGTCGAGGAGGTCTTCGCGGTCATCGAGCAACGCGTACGCGCCCAGGTGGAGGACATCGCTGCGGCCAAGGAGCGCGGCGAATCGGTGTGGCCGGTCATCGACTACTCCGACATCGCCGACGGCACAGTGAGTCCCGCGGCTTTGGAGAAGCTGCGCAAGCGTGGCTGCCTGGTCGTGCGCGGGCACTTCGAGCGCCAGCAGGCGCTCGACTGGGACGAGGGCATCGTCGACTACGTCGAGAGCAACGCGTTCTTCGAGAACTACCGCGGACCTGGCGACGACTTCTTCGGGAGCGTCGGCTCCAAGCCCGAGATCTACCCGATCTACTGGTCACCGGCGCAGATGGAGGCCCGTCAGAGCGATCGGATGGCCACCGTCCAGGCGTTCCTGAACAGCCAGTGGACCAGCGAGTCCGACGGCGTGCAGTGGTTCGACCCCACCCGTGACTCGCTCTACCCCGACCGCATCCGCCGCCGCCCCCCGGGTGCCGACTCCGCCGGTCTGGGCACGCACCTCGATCCCGGCACCCTGGACCTGTGGATGACCGAGGCCTACCAGAAGGCCTTCCGGCACCTGTTCGACGGCACCGTCGAGCAGTACGACCCGTACGACGCCGCGCACCGCACCGCCGGACCGCAGTACCCGGGGACCACCATGTGCTCGGTGTTCCGCACCTTCCAAGGCTGGACCGCCCTCTCCGACATGGCGCACGACCAGGGTGTGCTGCACACCGTCCCGATCCCGGAGGCGTTGGCCTACTTGCTGCTTCGCCCACTGCTGGACGACGTCGCAGACGACGACATGTGCGGCGTCACGGTCAATCAGGTCTTCCCCGCCAACGAGAAGTGGCACCCACTGCTGATGGAGGCCCTGAGCGGCATCCCCGATGTCCAGGCCGGCGACAGCGTCTGGTGGCACTGCGACATGATCCACAGCGTCGCGCCCGTCAAGGACCAGCAGGGCTGGGGCAACGTGATGTACATCCCCGCCGCGCCGTGGTGCCCCCGCAACGAGAAGTACGCGGCAGAGGTCCGCCAGGCCTTCACCACTGGGTCGAGCCCCAGCGACTTCCCCGACGAGAACTACGAGCAAGGATGGCCGAACCGCTTCCACACCAACGACCTGAATGCCATCGGACGCCGGGGTCTCGGGCTGGACTGACCCGCCTGGGTCAGGTTCGACGGGTTGCGCGGCGGACATCGGGGCAGGCTGAGTGGATGCAGACGTTCCTTCCGTACGCCGACTTCGAACGTTCGGCGCGCGCGCTCGACCCCAGGCGGCTCGGCAAGCAGCGCGTCGAGACGATTCAGGTAGTGCGCGCGCTGACCCGGCCCGGCTACGGATGGGCAAACCACCCGGCCGTACTGATGTGGAAGGGGTATGAGGAGGCGCTCGGGCGATACGGCTTCACCTGCTGCGCAGTGTGGACCGAGCTCGGCTTCGCGGACACGTGCGCCCGCACGATCGCGACGGACCTGCGCGCAGCTGGTGTCACCACCGTCCGGACCCAGACCGAGCTCGTCTCGGCGTGCGAGCTGCCACCTTGGCTCGGTGACGAGGCGATGCACAGGAGCCACCGGTCCGCGCTCTTGCGCAAGGACTCTCAGCACTACGGCCCGCTGTTCCCGGGTACCCCCGACGACCTCCCTTCGGTGTGGCCAGTCCGCTCGCAGGCGGTCATCGAGGCAGAGGAACGCCGAGCTCAGAACCAGGCTCTCCGACAGCAACGGGCACTCGAGCGGACGCGGCTAGAAGCCGAGCGCTTGCGCCGAAGACGCAGCCGTGCCGCGAAGAAGGCATGGCAGACACGTCGCCGGAACGCAAAGGACAGCACCGGTTGACGCGCGACGAAACGAAACGACTCAGGAAGCCTGGTTGATGCCTCCGTCGAGGGCCTCCTGGATCGACCGGTCCGCCACGTCCTGCGAGGCATCGCTCAGGGCCGCGGCGCCGTAGGCCAGAACCGAACTGCGGTGCTCGAGACGTCCGAGCCTGCGCTTCTCCATGGCGACCACTGGGCGACTGCCCGTCCCACGGAGCAACCCGCAACAGCCTTGAGATCGGTCAAACCGAGCGAAGACGCCACGCACACAAGGTCTTTCGAGCCTCAACTACCTGTGCATGACCGCTGGGTGGTCAGGGTGTCCGCGTTCTGAGATGGACATCGCGCGCGCACGACCCACAGGCGGACGAAGTCTCACCCAGCCGCATCCCAAGGCGCGTCGGGCCAGACGCGAGTGCCGAACTCCCCTGGGACAGAGGGAGTGTCGGTGTGGTCGGCCGCTCTGACCGGGAGGAAGCCGGGCCGGACCGAACGTGGGCAGGCGCCTGCCCTCCCGCGACCGCAGCGCACCCTGACAACCTGCGGGGCGGTGAACTGACTTGAATGCTCCCTTCTCGTACGTACGGTGGAACCTTCGTGCTGTACAAGCTGCAGGAGGATGCAAATGACCGTGAACACCGAGCAAACTCAGCACATGTCCGCCGCCTACACGACACCAGGGCTCGTCGAGGTCGGCGGGTTCCACGAGGACACGTTGGGTGACTGGAACGGGACTTCTCCCGACTGGTTCTTCAACTACTTCTGGTAGAACGACCGCCGCATCACGTGACCCGAGGGATCTGCGTTCGCTGGCCGGGCCCGGTGACGCGCCGGTGATCGCCGGATTCGTCGTCCTGCCGGACACGGCGGCCGGTGCGCGGACCCGCGCGCTTGTGCCACTCCCCGGAACCCGGGTACTTACGCACCTATCCGGACGGCCGTGGCTTGTCGGCGACTGGTCCTCGGGTCACGTGATGACGGCATCCGCCGGCCCTGTGCGCTTGGCCGTGATCGGGCAGACGCGCGTCACGCCCGACCAGGTGCAGGGGCTGGCCGAACGGGTCACCCATACGTCCGACGTCGACCGGATCGCGCCCATGCTGGCGGGGTCCTGTTACGTCGCGGCCACGGTGGGTGGCCGCGTCCGGTTGCAGGGCAGCGTCTCTGGGCTGCGCCGTGTGGTCTACGCCCAGGTGAACGGCGTGACCGTCGCCGCCGACCGGTCGGACGTGCTCGCGTCGATGACCGGTGCCGGGGTGGACGAGGAAGCCCTGGCCCTTCGCCTCGCCTGTGGCCTGCAGGTGCCCTACCCGGCGAATGCGCGAAGCACCTGGTCGGGGGTGAAAACGCTTGCCCCGGAGAACTTCCTGCTGATGGACGGGGACCGGACACGGGAGGTGCAGTGGTGGAGCCCGCCCGTCGCCGACCGGCCGGCGGGAGAAGCAGCGACAGAGGTGCGGAACACGCTGACCAGCGTGCTGGACCGCAGGCCACTGCCCTCTTCAGGGAGACTCAGCGCCGACCTATCCGGGGGCCTGGACTCCACCTCCTTGTGCTTCCTCGCCGCCCGACACACACCCGAGCTGCTGACCTTCCGATGGGGCGAAGCCGAGGCGGGCAACGACGACGCGACGTACGCCGAACGGGCGTCGGCGGGGCTCGGTGGAGCGGAGCATGTGGTTGTTCCCCAGCAGGATCTCCCAGAGATGTTCGCCGACCCGGAGTGCTCGGGGGTGAGCAGCGAGGAGCCCATCGCCCTGGCCCGGGGGACAGCGAGGATGCGCCACAACGCCCGACTGCTCGCCGAGCGCGGTTCGCGTCGGCACCTGGCCGGGCATGGGGGCGACGAGCTGTTCGCCCCGATGCCGACCTACCTGCATTCCTTGCTTCGACGTCACCCGGTGACGGCGCTCAGGCACGTGCGGGCCTTCTGCGCTCTGCGCCGCTGGCCGTTGGGCGCGACGCTCACGGAGCTGTCGAACACGGACTCGTTCGCGTCCTGGTGGCGTGCCGAGGCGGGTCGGCTGACCGATCCCGCTCCGCCGCGGCGGCGTCCCGTGCTCGGCTGGGGCATGGGTCCCTTGCGCGCGGCGCCCTGGATGACCGAGAAGGGCGTCGACCTCGCCCGAGAAGCGCTGCGCCACACCGCAGATCGCGCGCGGCCCCTTGCGGAGGATGCCGGCACGCACACGCTCCTGCTGCTGGTTCGCTCCAACACCGCGAGCTATCGGATGTTGGCCCGGCTCTATGCGGAGGCCGGGGTCGAGCTCGACGTGCCCTACCTGGACGACGCCGTACTCGAGACCGTCCTCCGCGTGCCTGCACACGAGCGCGGCGGGCCGTGGCGCTACAAGCCGTTGCTGGCCGACGCCATGCGCGACATCGTGCCGGGCGAAATCGGCGCCCGATCCACGAAGGGTGAGTTCGGTGAGGACATCAGGAGAGGGATGCGTCGCAACCTCCCCGCCATCCTCGAGATGTTCACCGACTCCGAGGTGGCCGCGCGCGGGCTGATCCATCTCGACGCCCTCCGAGCACAGCTGTCCCGTCCGCAGCCGGACAACACGACGGTGCAGGCGCTCGAGAGCCTGCTCGGCTGTGAGTCCTGGCTGCGGGCAGCGACCCGCGGCCGCGCCACCAGCGACGTCCGCCACGACGACCGCACCGCACCCGAGGAGGTCTGACCCACATGCAACTTCGTTCCGACGTGTCCACCACGGAAACCGCCGACGGCACCGTGTTGCTGCATCACCGCACCGGCCGCTACTGGCAGCTGAACGTCACCGGGAGTCGAGTCCTCCGGCACTTGCTGGACGGAGACTCCGCCGAGCGGACGGCCGCCGACATGGCCGCCGCCTACGACATCGACCCGCGGCTGGCCGCGCAGGACGTCCACGCCGTCATGGAAGAGCTGGAAGCGGCAGGACTCGTGGTGACTCAGTGAGCGTCTCGATGGCGCTGGCCGAGCGGCATCGGCTACCGCTGCGCCGCCGGCTCCTGCCGCTGCTGGCAGTCGGTCTCGCGCGAGCGCTGGCCCGCCTCCAACCCGCAGGGCTGGTCACGGTGCTCAAGCTCGTCCGTCGCGGGGCTGCGCCGGCCACCGTCACGCACGCACGGACCGCCTGCGACGAGGTCGTGTCAGTGAGCCTGCGCTGCGCCGGACGCCACTGCCTGCAACGCTCCCTCGCCACCGTGCTGCTCTGCCGGGCCCGCGGTGTCTGGCCGACGTGGTGCACCGGTGTGAGGACTCACCCGTTCGCCGCGCACGCCTGGGTCGAGGCCGACGACGAGATGGTCGGAGAGGGACTCCCCAAGGGTTACTACCAGCCGATCCTCACCGTCCCGCCCGCCGCCCGGCAGTCGGAGGCCAGTGAGTCGGAGAAGGGAGCACCCCCATGACTACCGCGCCGGCCAACGCGCCACTCCGCCTGGTCGAGAGCCCCACCACCAGCCCCACGACGGTGGACTTCACGGAGTACCTGCGCGCGATGTCGGCTCACTGCCCCTACCTCGAGCCATCCGTGCAGCATGGGCTGACGCGATGGACGGTATACGAGGCGACCGGATCCGACCCGGAGGTCGAGGAGGCGGTGTTCCGGACGGGAACTGTTGTCGCGGAACAGGTTCGGCGCCTGTCGAAGGGCCCTCGCGGATCCCTGGTGGCCGAGAACATCGCCGTCGTCGGCGCCGGTCGGGAGGTGCTGGCGTGGCCGCACTGGGCGCTGAAGAACCTGTACGCGCCGGTCGGCGTGATGGTGGGCAAGTTCCCGGTGGGCGAGCAGGCCGCCGACGCCCGTGGCCGCACTGTCCCTGAGCCCCCGGTGTCGTTCCTGGTGGTCCGGGCGGCCGTCCGGGTCCGCGACCCGCACTTCCTGCGCCACACTCCTGAGCTCTCCGCCACGGTGGAGTCCGCGGCAGACGACGGCCGCGACGTCTTCGCCTCAGAGCGGCTGCCTCGCACGTGGCACGACGTGAAGCGTTGGGCACGCCTTCGGCTGCCGGCCGAGTAGGAGACCTCTTCATCAGGCAGACAACTGCACCCGGGCCTGCGGCCCGGGTGCAGTGTGACTGATCGCCTGGTCTAGTTCGCCGGCGCCGCCTTGAGCACGACGGTCCACATGGTCGCCTTGGCGGACCCTGCGTTCGCCGTGGCGGTGCGTCCCGGAGTGGCACCCACAAGCTGTGGCCCGCCGAAGTCGGAGGCCACGGCGGTGATGTGTCCCGGGCCGGTGCCGATGCCGGTGGTCCGCAGGCTCTGGCCCGCGGGCAGCGTCCAGGCGGTGGTCGCCGTGGACTTGTCGGCCCAGTACGAGACGACCCACTCACCCGCGACCGGCACCGTGCCGCCGGGGGTGGTGTGCGTGGTCCGGGTCGTGGTCTCGGCCGCTGAGGCGAAGGACTCGATCGGGTTGGCGGCCGTTCCGGAGTACGCGACCAGGGTCATGGCGCCCTTGGTCGTACCCGAGAACACGACGGTCTGGGTGGTTCCCCCGTCGTCGACCGAGGCCGCCTTGCTGAACAGGTACGTGCGGGTGTCGGTGCTCGACTGGCGGCTGCCGACGAGCGTCCAACCCGCCGGCGTCGTCGGGGTCACGAGCACCGCGGTGGTGGCGAACAACAGCATGCCGTCGCCGGCCTGGACCGTGTTCGGGATGTCCACGCGCTGGGTCGCCGAGGTCGTCGTGAACGAGGCCGACGCCCGGAAGGCGATGTCCTCGAGCTCGGTCGGTGGCGGCGCGGTGACAGTGACCGTCCGACTGAAGACGGTGGACATCTTCAGATCGTTGTCGGTCACGACCAGGGAGATCGTCTTCTGACCGGCGGTCGCGTACGTGTGGGTTGCGGTGACACCGTCGCCGGTCACGCCGTCGCCGAAGTCCCAGGCGTACGACGCGATGGTCCCGTCCGCGTCGGTCGAGCCCGACCCGTCCACCGTGCATGTCAGCTCGGGGCAGTTGGCTGTGAAGAACGCGACCGGAGCGTTCGGGTCCGGCGGGGCGACCACTCCGCGCTTGAGCACGACGGTCCACATGGTCGCCTTGGCGGACGCCACGTTGGCCGTGGCCGTGCGTGCCGGAGTGGCACCGACAACCTGTGGCCCGCCGAAGTCGGAGGCCACGGCGGAGGCGTGTGAGGGTCCGATGCCGAAGGCACTGGTCCGCGAGGTCTGGCCCGCGGGCAGCGTCCAGGCGGTGGTCGTGGACCTGTCGGCCCAGTACGACACAACCCACTCACCCGCGATCGGCACCGTGCCGCCCGGGGTGGTGTGCGTGGTCCGGCTCGTGCTCTCGGCCGCGGAGGCGAAGGACTCGATCGGGTTGGCGGCCGTACCGGAGTACGCGAGCACCGTCAGGACGCCCTTGGTCGATGCAGAGAACACGACTGTCTGGCTGTTCCCCGCGTCGGCGGTCACGGCCGCCTTGCTGTACAGGTACGTGCGGGTGTCGGTGCTCGACTGGCGGCTGCCGACGAGCGTCCAACCGGCCGGCGTCGTCGGGGTCACGAGGGACGCCGTGGAGGCGAAGAGCAGCAGGCCGTCGTCGGCTCGCACGGCAGCCGGGATGGTCACGCGCTGAGTCGCGTTGGTCAGCGCCGACGAGGCAGCAGCACGGAAGACGATGTCCTGGAGCTCGGTCGGTGGCGGCGCGGTCACGGTGACCACCTGGCTGACGCTCGTCGACGCCTTGCCACCGTTGTCGGTGACGACCAGCGAGATCGTCTTCTGGCCGGCGGTCGCGTAGGTGTGGGTCGCGGTGACGCCGTCGCCGGTCGTGCCGTCGCCCCAGTTCCAGGCGTAGGAGGACACGGTTCCGTCCGCGTCCGAGGACGCAGCCCCGTTCACGGTGCAGGTCAGCTCGGGGCAGTCAGTCGTGAAGGACGCGACCGGTGCGATGTTCGGATCCTCCCCGGCCTTGAGCACGACGGTCCACATCGTTGCCTTGGCGGACGCCGCGCTGGCTGTGGCGATGCGAGCCGGCGAGGGACCGGCAGCCTGCGGGGCGCCGGAGTCGGAGGCCACGGAGGTGATTCGACCGCTGCCGGTGCCCACCGCGAGGGCGCGCTGAGTCTGGCCTGCAGGCAGTGTCCAGCCGGTGGTCGCACTGGACTTGTCCGCCCAGAACGAGACGACCATCGAGCCGTCGCTCGGAACGGTGGCACCGGGAGTCGTGTGCGCAGTGCGGTTCGCGATCTCGCCGGCGGAGGCGAAAGCCTCGACCGGGTCGGGAGCGGTGCCGGAGTACGCGAGGAGGTTCAGGGCGCCCTTGGTCGCGGCCGAGTAGGTGATGGCCTCGTTCGTGCCGGCGTCACCGGCCGCGGCGACCTTCTTGTAGAGGTTGGTGCGGGTGTCGCTGCTCGAGAGGCGGGTGCCGACGAGCGTCCACCCGTCCGGCGCGACGGTGACGGTCACGACGGTGCTGGTCGTGGCGAACAGCAGCATGCCGTCGCCCGCCTGCACGGTGGCCGGGACGACGACCCGCTGAGTGGCGACGGTGGCGGTTGCCGACGTGGAGCCCCTGAAGGCGACCGTGTGGATCGCGGCAGACGCAGGCGCCGCCCCGAGACCGGCCGCACCCATCGTGGCCACCAGCGCACCCGTCAGTACACCGATAATGTGCTTGCTTCCGCGCATTCGAAGTCCCCCACCCTTGTCGTCGTTCGATTGCCTGCTCGCCCAAGCCGGGCCGCTGTCGACCGCCATTCGTGACGTCATGTGCGTGCTCCTCATCGCTGTTCTCGCCTGGCCGAGCGCCACGGCCTGGCGTCGTCTCGCGGGGTTAGACACGTACCTGTACGTCGTCCGGACACTATGGGCAGCGAGCGCGATCTGTGACCGAGAGTGAATGGCTTCACACGTTTGGCCTAATATCATGCTCCCAGCTCGGGCCGATCAGGCCGGCCAGCCACTGCGCGTTGCAACTCGGCCACTCCGCGGACCCTTGACGGCCGAATCCCCTCGTGGTCCAGTCGTGCTCACAGCATCCGGACACCGTCGTCCACAGGGCCACGCCGTCCGGAAGAAGGGCGGCAGCCGATGCTGCACCAGGCGATGCTCAGGCCCTCCTCACACTCCCGGCCGCGCAAGGGACTGCTCGCCGTTTCCGCCGTGGCGCTGATGAGCTCTCTCGGCACTCCGGCCGTCCAAGCGGCAGCCCCACCACCGGGTTTCAGCGACGTCACTGCCTACACCGTCACGAACCCGACGGCGCTGGCGTCGACTCCCGACGGTCGCCTGCTCATCACGCAGGACGCGGGCCAGCTGCGGGTGGTCCGCAACGGAACGCTGCTCACCGCCCCCGCCGTCAACCTCCAGCCGCGCGCCTGCGCCGAAGGCGAGCGTGGGCTGATGGGGGTGGCCGTCGACCCGGCGTTCTCGACGAACTCGTTCATCTATCTCTTCTGGACGTTCAACAAGCAGCAGTTCTGCGGCGAGGGCACGCCCCAGACGCCGGTGAACCGCGTGACGCGGTTCGTACTGGGGGCCGACGACCGCGTCGTCGCCGGCACCGAACGCGTGATCGTCGACAACATCCCCTCGCCCAGCCGCAACCACCAGGCCGGAGACCTGCGTTTCGGCTCCGACGGCTTCCTGTACGTCACCACCGGGGATGGCGGCTGCACCATCGGCAGCCCGACGGCGTGCGGGGGACTGAACACCAACAGCCGGCGCCTCGACATCCTCAGCGGCAAGGTGCTGCGGGTCCGGCGCGACGGCACCATTCCGGCCAGCAACCCGTTCGCCGCCACGACAGGCGGCCGTCGCTGCGGGAATCCCGCGGGAGTGCCCGCGGGCACCGGCCGGTGCCGCGAGACCTTCGCCTCGGGCTTCCGCAACCCGTTCCGATTCGCCGTGCGTCCCGGCACCAGCAGCTTCCTGGTCAACGACGTGGGACAGGACACGTGGGAGGAGGTCGACGCGCTCGTGGCCGGTCGCGACTACGGCTGGAACGTCCGTGAGGGCAACTGCGTTCGCGACTCCACGACCAACTGCGGCGCCACCCCGTACGAGAACCCGATCTTCTCCTACAGCCACGCCGACGGCTGCTCGTCGATCACCGGCGGCGCCTTCGTGCCCGAGGGTCTCTGGCCGGCGCCCTGGAACGGGTCGTACATCTTCGCCGACTACGTGTGCGGCGGCATCTACCGGATGGCGCCCGCGACCGGCGGCGGCTACACCCGCGAGCCGTTCCTTCCTGACGTCGCGGGCGCTGTGCACCTGGCGTTCGCGCCGTTCACTGGCGGCACCGGAGGCACGGCCCTCTACTACCTCGACTACTTCGGCAACGCCATCCACCGTGTGACCTACGGAGACACCAACACTCAGCCGACCGCGAGCTTCACCAACCGTCCTGCCGGGCTGCAGGTGAGCTTCGACGGCAGCGCGAGCCAGGACGCCGACCCGGGCGACTCCATCGCCGAGTACAGATGGATGTTCGGAGACGGCACGACGGCGACGACCACGACGCCGACCGTCAACCACACCTACGCAACGGCCGGCACGCGTACCGCGACACTCCGGGTCGTGGACTCCTCGGGGCTCGTGTCCGCCGCCGTGACCCGTCCGGTCTATGCCGGAGAGTGGCCGCCGGAGATCACGGTTGCATGGCCGGCCACCACGGCGCGCTTCACCGTCGGCCAGTCCGTCACGCTGACCGCCACGGCCCGCGATACCGAGGACGGCACCCTGCCCGGCTCGGCCATCACGTGGACCGCGCAACGGCGTCACGGCACGCACTTCCATCCGTACGCGGGGCCACGCACCGGTTCGTCGTTCACCTTCACCTACCCCGCCCCGGAGAACCTCGCGGCCGCCGCGAACAGCCACATCTTCGTGACCGCGACCGCGCGCGACTCCCGTGGCCTGACCACGTCGTCGAGCCGGGATCTGCTCCCCCGCACGGTGGCGCTGTCCTTCGCCACCTCGCCGGCCGGCGGTTCGGTGCTCGTCGAAGGGACAGCGCGCACGACGCCGCTGACACTCACCTCGTGGGTGGGCGGCCCGGTGCAGGTCAACGTGCTCAACCAGACCATTGGCGGTGTGCCGCACGTCTTCTCGTCGTGGTCCGACGGCGGCACGCGCGCCCACCGCATCACCTCGCCCGCGACGGCGACGACGTACACCGCGCGTTTCGTCCCCGGAACCGGTACGGCCCGTTGACGGCAGGGACCAACTGGGCCGGCAACGTCGCCTTCTCTGCGGTCGGGCGACCGCGGCCGACGTCGGTCGCGGAGCTGCAGCGGGTCGTGGCTCGAGCGGCAAGGGTGCGAGCGCTCGGCACCGGCCACTCGTTCAACCGGATCGCTGACACCACAGGCGATCTCGTGTCGTTGGACGCGTTGCCACACACCATCGAGGTCGACTTGGATCGCCTCCAGGTCGAGGTGGGCGGCGGCGTGCGGTACGGCGAGCTCGGTCACGAGCTCGAGCGCCGAGGGTTGGCACTGCCCAACACAGGTTCTCTGCCGCACATCTCCGTGGCCGGTGCTTGCGCCACCGGCACTCACGGTTCGGGCGTCGGCAACCAGACCTTGGGGGCGCGCGTCCGGGCGTTGTCACTCGTGACAGCCTCCGGCGACGTGGTCACCCTCGAACGGGAGGCCGGCGACGAGTTCGACGGCGTCGTCCTTGCACTAGGACGGCTGGGCGTCGTGGTGTCTCTCGTCCTCGATCTGGTTCCGACGTTCCAGGTTGCCCAGACCGTGGTGGACGACGTCGACGACGCGGTGCTGGCAGACGGTCTCGGGGCGATCCTCTCGGCCGCATACTCCGTCAGCATCTTCACCGGCTGGGGCGCAGAAGGGCGGAACCAGGTCTGGGTCAAGGAGCGCGTCGACCGGCCAGATGCGTGGCAGGGCCAGACGCTCTGGGGAGGGCGGGCCGCGGAGGTCGAGCGACATCCGATCACCGGGATGCCCCCAGGAAACACGACGGCTCAGCTCGGTGCCCCTGGCCCGTGGAACGAGCGGCTCCCGCTGTTTCGCCTCGAGTTCATGCCGAGCAGCGGCGACGAGCTGCAGTCCGAGTACCTGCTACCGCTCGAGCACGCCGGGTCTGCCTGGCACGCCCTGTCCGACATGCGGGAGTTCCTGCGGCCGGTCGTCCAGATCTCCGAGATCCGCGCCGTTGCTCCCGACTCGATGTGGCTGAGCATGACCGGCGGTCTGCCCAGCGTCGCCTTCCACTTCACCTGGGTGCCGGACAAGATGGCCGTTGCCCCGAGAGTCGCGGAGGTTGAGGAGCGCCTGCAGCCGTTCGCGGCGCGACCACACTGGGGAAAGGTCTTCAGCATGACCCCTGCGGCCTTGGCCCGCCTCTACCCACACCTTCCGGACTTTCGCCGTCTGGTCGTGGACGCGGACCCGACAGGAAAGTTCGGCAACGACCTGGTCGATGGCTGGATCGGCTTGGCGTCCGAGGCCTAGCGCAGCTGGCGGCGCATCACCACACGGGTGGGAGACCGGCGGACCACTTCTTTGAAACCGGCTCTCTCGTAAAGGCTTCGCGAGCCGAAGAACATGAAGTCGTCGTGACTTCGCTCCGGCTTGTCGACCGGGTAGGCCTCGAGTATCCGGACGCGCTGTTCCCTCGCGTAGCGAACCGCCGCTCGGAGAAGTCGGTGCTGGACGCCCTGACCGCGGTATGGCTTGGCCACGAACGTGCACACGATCGACCACACCTCCTTGTCGTCCACCGGCTTCATGATCCGAGACCGTCGGAGCTTCTCGTAGTCACCGCGGGGACCGAGGCTGATCCACCCGGCTGGTGACCCGTCCACGTAGCCGACCAGGCCGGGGACGACGCCGGTGTCGACGAGCTCGCACAGCTGCCGCTTGTTGTCCTCTCCCGCAGCGGCACTGACGGACACCATCCCGCTCCTGCGGTAGTACATGCACCAGCAGCCACGCACGATGGAACCACCGGGGAGGTCGAACACTGCCTCCAGGTCGGCCAAGGTCCCGGGCGTCAGCGGTTTGGCGTCGAAGGCGACGGCCATGCAGCCACGCTAGCTTCCGCCGCGCGTCAGACCCAGGGTCGCCAACAGGTCCTCATGCAACTCGAACCAGACCGTGTGGCACGAGTCCATCTTCGGCTCGTCCACCCACTTCCGTTCTCCCCTGTCGACCCGGGCGAGCGCGGCACTGAAGCGGTCGGCGTACCCCGCGAAGCGAGAAAGCTTCGCGGACAGGCGTTCCTCGATGGGCCTCAGCCTTCGCGACAGGCCGGCCAGGCCGTTGAGCACGCCCTCGTCCCAAGGCCAGTCGCTGTGATCGTTAGACGCCATGGGATCCCGGGCCGTCGGGCGGATCTGCCAACGAGTGATCGCATCGAGCAGTCTGGCGTTCAAGGGGACGAAGGCAGCGTGCGCCTCGACAACGACGGCACGGCCGTCCGCCTCCCGCAGCTCCCCTGCGAGCAGCCGCTCGTCGCGCTCACGTCCCGCCGGCGTGAGGGACCAGCTGCGCAGGTCCGCGAACTCCACCTTCTGCACCAGACCCGCGGCCTCGTAGTCCAGCAGGTGCTCCTGAACAGCCGCACGGTCCAACGAGTATCGCCGCGTGACGACGTCCTCGTCCGCCATGCCCTTGATGCGGACCGCATGCAGGACGAGCAGCTCAACCGACGACGGAAAGGACATCGGCCTACGACTTCGCGCCGGCTCCCTGTCGGACGTCGACCTCCGTGGCCCAGGGCGGCTCGTCGGGAAAGGCCAGCTGCTCGTGGTTCCACTCCGACTCGACGAGCCGGAGCTCCTCCTGCAGCCGTCCGTGGAGCCAGCTCGCGGCACCTTGCGTGACGTCCGGGAGGCTCGGTCTTGACACCAGGAAGTCGTCGAGGGCGATGAGCAGCGTTCCTCTCCTCATCGGTGGCACCTCGCGAACGAGGTCCTCGATCGCCCTGACGGCGTAGGAGCGTGCCTGTGACGTCTGCTTCGCGCCCAGGGCTGCCAGGGCCAGGTCGAAGAGCGTGCCGGAGGTCTGTTCCGCATAGAGGAGCACGTGGTGGAGGGCGCTGGCCGCCTCGGAGTACCGGCCCAGCCGGAAAAGGCACCAACCTTCGAGGGCGGACGAGGTCCAGTCCGTGGAGACCTGCCTCCGCAGCGTCCCCAGGACCGACTCGTACTCGGCCAGCGCTTCCTCGCGCCTGTCCAGCAGGACAAGCGAGTTCGCCCGACCCTTGCGGGCCCACAGGTCGCCGTCGTCCAGTCGCAGAGCCTCGTCGTACGCCTCCAGGGCGGCCGTGGCCCTGTCCGGCCGATCCGAGTGCTCCAGTGCCCAGCCCAAGGACTGGTACGCGTTCGGCTGCTGCCACTCGCACTTCGTGGACCTGCCGGCGGCAAAGATGGCCTCTTCCCATCCACCGACGCGCGTAGCCACCGCACTGACGACGATCCATCCCGCGGGGTTGTCCTCGTTTCGCTTCACGGCTCGGAGCGAGATGTCCCATGCCCCACCGATGTCCCCAGAGTTCAGCAGGGCATAGGCGAGGTCGACGAACGACTCGACGCCACCTCCCGAGGGGAGGGCCTCGGCCAGGTCTACGGCGCGACGGAAGCAGTCCAGGGCCTCCTCGACCCGATTGACGAGAGTCAGCACCGAGCCCATCGCACTCAGACCTCGCAGGTCATCCGGCCTGATCCACAGGGCCTGGTCCAGTGCTGCCAAGGCCTCGTCGGTCCTGCCGGCACCACGCAACGCCCCTGCGTAGCTGATCAAGAGGTCGGCGTCCTGCTCGTCCTCGTTCAGGGCGGCCCGATACACCTCGACCGCTTCCTCGGCGCGGCCCGACGCGAGCAGCAGATCGGTGAGATGTGAGGCAGCGAATGAGTTTCTGGGTTCGATCGCCAGGGCCTGCCGCAGGGCCTTTTCGCCCTCCTCGGCGTCACCCTGGGAGCTCAGGACGGCGCCTCGCGAACCCAGCGCCCAGGCAGAGTTCGGCTCCTGCTCCAGGGACTTGTCCAGCCAGTTCAACGCCTCCTCATAGTGACCTTGGACGCGATGGATCTCACCGAGAAGGCGCCAGGCTCTGACTCCCCATTCCGGGCTGGACGCCAAGCGCTCCGCTTCGGACCCGGCAAGCTGGAACTGCTTGAGGTTCATCAAGGCACTGGCGTGGAGGTACCTCGCCATCTCGTCGTTCTCGTCGCGCCGCAGCGACTCCTCGCTGAAGGTCCGCGACTCCTCAGCGCGGTCGGTGTCGATCAGGTACTCCGCGAGCTCGTTCCGCACGTCACGCAGCTCCGGGTCCAGCTGAAGGGCCTTGCGGAGCATTCGCTCAGCCTTTTCAGGATGCCCTTCCTGCTTGCGAATCTCGGCGCGCATCAACCAAGGACGAGCACTCGTGGCATCGAGCTTGGCCAGCGCCTTCAAGGCGATGTCGGCTCGCTTGTAGTCGTCTGCTCCGAGGTAGGCGTTCACCAACAGGTCGTGCATCCAGACCGACTGCGGAGAGATCTTGGTGGCCGCCTCGATGTTGCTGATCGCCTCCTCGGTTCGCTCGCCGATCGCCAGCAGTGCTTGACCACGGCTGGCGAGGGCGTAGGAGTCCGAAGCATCGAGGTCGAGCGCGGAGTCGAAGTGGGTGACGGCCTCCTTGAGCCGCCCCTGCAGTCGCAGTGACTCGCCGAGAAGCTCGTGCAGAAGCGGTGCTGATCGGTCCACTTCCAAGGCCGCTTCCAGCAGCTCCTGCGCGCGCGTCCAGGATGCCGGGTCCTTTTCGATCAGCAGCAGACCAGCCAGGTCTGCGCGGGTCGCTACCGATGCCGGCTCGAGCTCAAGGGCCTTCTCGTACGCGTGCTTCGCTCTCGCGGTGTCGTCTGTCGCGACCTCCGCTCGGGCCAGGTTGACCCATACCCACGCCGCTCCAGCGTCCATCTCGACGGCTCGTCGCAAGTGGTGGCGCGCCTCCTCCGCGTTCCCCGAGTCGAGCAGCAGCTTTCCCAGGAGCGCATGGGCAACGGAATACTCCGGGTGTTCCGCGATCAGTGTCAGCAGGTCGTCGCGCGCGCGGTCGCCACTCCCGAGCACAGCCAGCGCATTGGCCCGACGTGCGCGCCTCCAGGGGGATGGATCGAGTGCGGCAGCCGCTTCGAACTGGTGCAGGGCCGCCTCGTGGCTCCCGGACTCAGCGAGGGCCTCCCCCAGGAGGCCGCGAAGCACAGGTGAGTTGGGATCTACCTCTGCCGCTTCCGTCAGTGCCAGGGCGGCTTCCGGGGCTCGACCGATCCTCAGGAGCCCGAGCCCCCGGTAGGCAGCGGCGGCGGGGAGCCCCACCACGGCCATTCGCTCGGAGAGACCCAGCAGCTCCTCGAACCGCTCAGCGGATTGAAGGACGTACGCATGCCGCTCGAGCAGGTCGGTGTCCTCGGGCGAGAGGTCCAGTGCGGCCGAGGACGCCTCGATGGCCTCGTCGTGACGTCCAAGAGACGTCAGGATCTCTGCGGCGAGCATTGACGTCGCCGACTGCGGCTCGATCTCATTCAGCTCTCGGAGGGTGTCCAGGGCGGCCATCGCGTGGCCGGCCCTCGCCTGCGCCACTGCGAGCCAGTAGTGCGTCTGCGGAGATGGGTCCAGGTCATGGACGCGACGGATGGCGTCCAAGGCGGCGTCGTGCCGGTCGGCATCTGCGAGAGCGAGCCACGCGCCTCGCCAGTGCTCTGCCCGCGTCTCGTCGCTCTCCCCCAGATCATCCGCGAGGCGCGCCATCAGGATCCACGCCCGCCAGTCGTGGACGGCACGGGGAACGGCCTGCTGCAGGTACTCGTAGGCTTCGTGCTGACGTCCCTGCTCGGCGATTGCGGTGGCAAGGTGGCGACGCAGGTCGGGCGTGTCCTCGCCTTGTTCGAACGCGAGGTGCAGGACGGTCTCCGCCTCGGCCTGCCGACCGACGCCCAGCAGCGCGACGCCCCGTGCATAGGTCACGACGCCACGCCGAACGGCCGAACCGCCGTCATCGAACGCCTGCAGAGCCTTCACAAAGGCCTCCCGGGCGCGCTCCGCCTCGCCGCGCTCGGCCAGCGCCCGTCCATCCAGCACGTAGGCCGAACCCTGCAGGGCAAGCCCTTCTGCCGGCAGACGTCGCCCCGGGGAGGTGGACGAGGGGCTCAGCTCACGCAGCACCTCGAGAGACGTCGCTTCAGCGAGCTCCAGGTCTCCAGCTTGGAGGGCGGCCCTTCCCTCGCTGAGGCGGGACCACAGCTCGGGGTCGAATGCACTTTCCTGGTCGCGCTGCCGTGCGGCGTACGGCGGACTGGTCGGCCAGGCTGGAGCGGGTACGACAGCATCCCCCTGGGCTCCCCGCCCCGTCATGATCCGCCTCCTGCATCCCTGGTCCGCCGATCCCTGGCGGGGGGAATGCGACCTTCCCAGATCTCCGTCACGCCGGCTGCCAGCACGTCTGGCTCGCGTTCCTTGTCCAGGCGAGCGGCCCATGCCGCATTGAGGATCTCGAGAAGGTCGTCAGGGCTGTCCAGCAGTGGGCTCTTCTGACCACCGAGAAGGGAAACCTTGCGCTTCACGACCTGCGACCACTGAGAGTCCGTGAACGCTGCGATCGCCAAATTCGATCTGAGGACGACGAGAACGTCTCTCTGGAAGTCATCGAGCCAGTCTTCCTCAGGCTTCGGAGCGAGTTCTCGTTCTGCCTCTTCCTGACGCGCCGGGCCTGCGAGCGTGGTGACGGCGTCGCGCCAGATCCCGTCCAGCTTTCGGATGGTGGTGGCGAATCCGGTGTCCGGGTCCCCAGCGTTGGAGCGGAGGACCCCCAGGATCAGCCGAGCGCGGTCGACGTCGCGCGCCTGATCAGGTTGCGACGCCTCGTCGTGGTGGGGCTGCAAGCGCAGGAGGAGGGCTGCACAGCCGTACGCCGGGCCCATCGTGAACGCAGCAAAGGCGTCACCGACCAGTTCGGAGAAGGTGGTTGTTGCGCCCAATCCGTCCTGGCCACCCCACTTGCCCAGAAGCCCTTGCACCCCTTCCTCGTTCTTGTCCGCGCACAGCGCAAGACCCACCTCGTGCGCGACGAGGGGGATGCCCCATACGGACCACTCCGGGAAGCCGAGCTTGACCACGCTGTCCATGGCGCTGCTGAGGGCAGCCTGCGCCGCCGGGATCGGGAAGAAGTGAGTGACGATGGCGGTGAAGCTTCGGAGCAGAACCTCGGTCATCTCGCACACGCGGTCGTCCAGACCGGTGTCGCGAACCGTCAGACCACCGAGAAAGTCGACGTACTCACGAAACAGCGGTTGCGCCTCTTCCACGAGCATCGTCTCAAAGCGCTGCCAGAGAACTCGCTGGTCCCCGGCCGACCCGTTGCCCACATCCTGCTCCAGGACAGAAATGGTCCGGTAGAGCTTGTCGCATCGGCTACTGAGGCTGTTCTCGAGCTGGGCCGACCGGCCGCTCAGATCCACCATGTTCTTCTGGATCCCCAGGAGCTTGTCGCGAGCTTCGCGCAACTGCTCCTTGATTCCCTCGAACTCCTGAGGAGCTACCTCCAAACGCTCGAGCAGGACGGACCCTGGCACGGCCCCCTGGGCGTTCTTGATCTCCTGCGCGATGTCGTCATAGTCACCGAGCAGGTCCCGGAGGCTGAACACCAGATTGCTGAGGGTGCTCAGAGGGGTGAGAACACCCTGCGAACCGGTCATACCAATGAGGCGCGCGACTTCGAGGATCTGGACGTCTCTGCCGTTGACCAACGTGACGGCCGTCTGCACCTTTCCCACGTCACTTCGCAGGGTTCTGAGCCTCAGCTTGAGCAGCTCTTGCGCCGGTGTGCTCATCTCCGTGCCTCCTCGGACCCTGCGGGAGAGAGCACTGGCAGACCCTTCCCTGCGGTTCGGCACCAGCTGAGCACCGTCGTGTTGACGCGTCGTAGCTCAGACGCGTCCGCCGCCCAGTTGGCGCGACGCCAGCGCCACGCCGCGTCGAGCACCGTTGGCACCCCTGCCTCCTCGAGCTCGCGCGGCGCCCCGTCCCCCGCAACCAGGCGATCCTTCAGCGCGACCGCAAGGTCGGCATCGTCGTAGAGCAGCCCATCGGTGTGGCGCAGGAGCTCGACGACGACGCTCTCGGCGAGCTGCCGCAGGATCGCGGCTTGATCGTCCGCATGGTGGCCGGCGAAGCGCGCCCAGAGGGGCCGGACGACCTCAGCCGCCATGGCGGCGTGCTGATCTTGGCCGGTGCGCGCGCTGATGGCCTCGAGCGTCGCGGCCATCGCCTCCACACGGCGAAACCACACCGGATGGCTGTCACTCTGGCGCGCCGCCTTGCCCGGGTCGATCCGCAGCGCGATGCACGTGAGCGGGTACGCGGTGCCGAGGGCGAAGGTCGCAAACATGTCCGCCACGTACTCGTTGACCTGTGACCGTGCCGCACGAAGCGCTGCCGCGCGGGCGTGTGACGTGGCCGCCGATTGGGCATTCGGCGCCTGGGCCAGGGCGACCTCCGACACGACGGCAGCCTCACGCTCGACGACGTCGTAGAGCGGTCGGACTTCTCGGGCCCCTTCGTTGATGCTGTACAGGTTGCTCACGGCGTGGTGCCCGTACTCGTGCGCAAGCACCGGGAGGTGCCAAGCAGTGGTGCCAGGAAACTTCAGGCGCAGCATCGACACGACCGGATCCATGGTCTCTGCGTCGGGGGAGAGTGCCAGCACCACTGGGCGGCGGATCAGTGAGTGGGCCTGCAGGTGTGATGCCAGCCGGTCGGCGGCGTCGAGAAGCGCGCCGTCGTACCCCTGTTCCCGGAAGAGCGTCGTCTGGACGAGGCTGAAGAGCTCCGTCCGCACTCTCGCCGCTCGTTTGCGCGCATCGCCGAATGCGACCCAGTCCACCCCATCCTGCTGCAGGGACAGGTCTTTCCGGCAGTCGCGAATCAGAGCGCGGACCTCACCCGCGGAGCTGGCCGGCAGGATGTCGCGCAGGTGCGGAGTGTCAAGGAAGGCCTCCGCACGCTCCAGGTCGTCGAGCTCGACAGCCAGTCGAGCGGCGTAGAGCTGTTCAGCCTCAGGGATCGTCACGCGGGTACCCAAGCATCGCGCACCACGACGCGCACTCCCGGAACGAAACCAGGAATCGGTCGGGCGTCGGTGTAGTCCAGGCCCAGCAGGAGGACGGCGGCAGCCACGAGGAGGAAGGCACCGGCCGTCACCAGCGCGAGGTGAGGTACGCCAAACCCCAAGAACGACACGAGAACTGACACTGATCCGATCGCGGTGACGATGCCCGACGCGATCTTCATCAGCGACGAGTACCGCTCGCCCAGTCCACGTAGGGCACCCACCGCGAGGTCCAGTCGTTCGAGTCTTGCCTGCGGGTGGGGCAGCTGCAGTGCGTACTTCCGCACGTCCTCGACGCCGATCAGCCAGCCGAGCACCGCCGGCGCGGGCTCGCCCGCCTGCAGGCGTGCGGCCAGTGTGCGCATCTCTTCCTTGGCCTCCCGCAAGAGGTTGATGGGGAAGAGTCGCGTCAGCACGGTCAGGGCTTTGTCGATGGTCGCGAGACCCAGCTTCGTGAGCCGTTGAGCGTTCTGGCCGAAGTCGAGCTTGCTTCCGAGCTGGTCGATCAGCTCGCTGAGCTTGCCCGGTGCGCGAGCGAGGACGGCGGTCATGGCCTCGGTCACCACGCCGGCAGACGCCTCCGCGAGCTCTTCGAGGGTCGCGTCGAGCTGCTGGGTCAGACGCTCGGCGGCCTGCGTGAGGTCGGCCGAGGGCTCGACTGGTTCGAAGCCCTGGCTGTGGGCTTCAGGCCTGGCCCGGTCGTCGAGACTGTCAGCGACCTTGTTCAGCGTGGTCACGGCCTCGCCCAGTGCCTGGTCGTCCCTGGCCACGCCGCCCTCACCGAGAGCCTGCCCGGCGGCGAGCAGGGCATTGCCGATGGACAGGTCAGCGAGGACCTCGGCGAGGACGTCGTCCTCAGTCACGCCCTCCTCGGCGGCCGGGCCTGTCTCATCCTCGGCGTCCTCGAACCGCTGGGGGCCAGGCATGTCACTACCGAGGCGGCGGCGTGCGATGACTTCGAGTCGCTCCACGATCAGCGGGTCGGGAACAGGCGACGTGGCGAGTGCTCTCTGGAGCAAAGCAGATCCGTTTGCGACGGACCGAGTGGATTCGGCCAGGGCCATCATGTGCGTCATCCTGCAAGCCTCTCGCCGTAAGACAGACCGATTGTTGCGGATGCTTCACAATCTGTCAGCCCGAAGCCTTACTTGCGAGGAGCACCGCGAGTCGCTGGTGATACGGCTCGGCTCGGGCATGCTCCGCCGGTCGCCGCCACGACGAGCATCGGTCCGGCGGTCAGGTATTTCGCGACGTCCCTCGTCCTCTTTCTGACAGCCTCCTCACCCGCCTGGAGGCACGAGCCGACAGGGAGGAACCGTGTCAAGCGTTCTGGTCAACTGCAGCTACTGCGAAGCCACTTCTGACGTTCCCGCGGCCGGCGTCCTCCTCGACATCCAGGCCGCCGCCCTGAGCTGGGTCTGTCTCGAGTGCGGTGAGCTCGACGAGCAAGACGTTCCGCCACACATGCTGCAGAAGCTCATCGACGTTGGCGCGTCGCTGATCACGTCCGACGTGGGAAGCCTTCCGCCGCACCCCGAGTCCCCGCCCCACGGCGAGCCGCTCACTCACGACGACCTTCTCGACCTCCACGAGCTGCTCGAGGAGCCGTCCTGGCTCATTCGGCTCGAGGGCACGTCACATCAATGCAATTCGGACTGAGTGGACGTCGCTTTTCTCGACCCGTTGCCGGCGACGGCCACCGACGACCAGAGCGATGCCCAGCGCCAGCGTGAAGACTGCGAGCTCGAGATGGGTGCCGACAGGCGAGCCGGTGCGGGCCAGCTGTCGCGCCTACGCCAGGGCCAGCGCGATGGGCCTGGGGCGACAACGTCGAAGGAACCGCGCGTACGTCGCCACTCTGGGAAGTGATGGGTGATAAGTCCCCAGAACGGACGCAACGTGCCGAACTGACCCGCAGGGTGTCACGTGGCAGGGTGAAACTCGTGATGTTGCCAGCGGAAGTCCCGGTCGGTGCCCGACGCCTCGTGCTCAGGAGAGCCGTCGCCGCGGACGTGCCGGTGATCGTCGAGCTCCTTGCCGACGACCAGCTCGGTGCGAAGCGCGACGGCGTCGCCGGACCCGATGGCCTCGAGCCGTACCTGCGGGCGTTCTCCGCCATCGACTCCGACCCTGCGCATCTGCTGGTGGTGGCAGACGAGGATGGGACCGTCGTCGGCACGATGCAGCTCAGCTTCCTCCCCGGCTTGGCGCGCCGCGGTGCCATGCGCGCGCAGATCGAGGCGGTCCGCGTGCACACCAACCACCGGAACGGAGGCCTGGGTGCACGGATGATCGGTTGGGCCATCGACGAGGCTCGACGCCGAGGCTGCCGCCTCGTCCAGCTGACGACCGACAGGTCCCGCGTCGACGCGCACCGCTTCTACGAGCGCCTGGGCTTCGTCGCCTCGCACGAGGGCATGAAGCTGACCCTCTGACGCGGGGATGGCCAGATGCACCCATCACGGTCGCGATGAGGTTGCGTGAATGTCCCGACGCGGCTGAACACTTGCGATTCCTAGGGTCAGGGACATGGACAGCTCGCTAGCGCTGATGGCAGGGACCGTTTCGACGGTCGTCTTCGCCTGCAGTGCGCTCCCGATGCTGCGCAAGGCCGCGGTCACCAAGGACCTTGCGTCGTACAGCCTCGGGAACATCCTGCTGGCCAACGTGGGAAACGTCGTCCACTCCCTGTACGTCTTCCACCTTCCCTTCGGCCCCATCTGGGTCCTGCACGGCTTCTACCTGGTCTCGTCGGCGCTGATGCTGTTCTGGTACGTGCGGTTCGCGCGCAGCATGCGCAAACCTGCCCATGCGGCGGCGCTGAAGATGGGCGTCCCGCCCGACGCGGAGGCCCGAACCTCGTTCCTAGCGTGAGCATCTCGACTCGACTCACGGAGGACACGATGGACGAGATCAAGTTCGACAACGCATCCAGCGGCACAACGCGCATCGAGACCGTCATCATCGGGGCCGGCCAGGCCGGCCTTGCGACCGGCTACCACCTTCAGCGTCGTGGCCGACCCTTCCTGATCCTCGAGGGCAACGCCCGGGTTGGGGACGGGTGGCGCCAGCAGTGGGACACGCTTCGGCTCTACACCCCGGTGAAGTACGACGGTCTTCCTGGAATGCAGTTCCCAGGATCACCGTGGACGTTCCCGCTCAAGGACGAGGTCGCCGACTATCTCGAGGCATATGCCGGCCGGTTCGACCTTCCGGTGAGGACGGGCGCACGCGTCGAGCGCGTGCTGGCCCGAGAGGGCGGGTACACCGTGCTCGCAGGCGGGCAGCGGATCGAGGCGGACAACGTCGTCGTGGCGACGGGCACGTTCGGGCGCACGCCGTCCCTACCGGACTTCGCGACCGACCTCGACCCGAGCATCCGGCAGATGCACTCGAGCGAGTACCGCCGGCCCGATCAGCTGCTGGGCGGTGCCGTGCTCGTCGTGGGGGCTTCGCACTCCGGCACCGATGTGGCCTACGAGGTCGCCACGTCCCACCCGACGATCCTGTGCGGGCCGGAGCGGGGCCAGATCCCGATCCGCCTGGACAGCCCAGCGGTCCGTTTCGTGTTCCCGGTGATGGTCTTCATGGCTCGTCACGTGCTCACCCGCAGGACCCCGATCGGCCGTCGGCAGATGAACGAGGTCCGCTTCCACGGTGGCCCGATGCTCCGGGTGAAGCGTGAAGACCTGGCCGAGCGCGGGGTGGAACGACTGCAGAACCGAGTCGTCGGCGCGCGCGACGGACGGCCCGTCCTGGATGACGGGCGCGACCTCGATGTCGCGAATGTGGTCTGGTGTACGGGGTTCCGGCAGGAGTTCGACTGGCTCGACACACCCGTCATCGGCGAGGACGGCTGGCCGAAGGAGTACCGCGGCGTCGTCGACGACGCGCCGGGGCTCTTCTTCTGCGGACTGTCCTTCCAGTACGCCTTCAGCTCGATGGTGCTGCCTGGTGTCGGACGCGACGCGGCCTATCTGGCGGACAGGATCGCCGCCCGCGCCGGTGCGGCGTCGCGCGACCGTTCGACGACCCACGCGGCCTGAGTGGCCGGCGCGTATCCTCCCCACGGGAGTGATCCGCGATGAGCGTTGTCGACCAGCTTGTCGAAGGTCGCGAGGCCTTCGAGCGGCGAGAGTGGGTGGCCGCGTACGACCGGCTGTCCGCTCTCGACCGCGAGCAGCTCAGTTCGGACGACATGCTGCGGCTCGCCATGGCCGCCCACCTGTCCGGCGACGACGACGCCTTCGTCCGCGCGCTGCAGCAGGCGTTCCAGGCCGCGCAGGACGCCGGCGAGCCGCTCGTGGCGGTGCGAATCGCGTTCTGGCTGGGCCTGGTCTTGATCACCGGGGGCGACTTCGCGGTGGGCGGAGGCTGGGTAGCCCGCGCCCAGCGACTGCTCGCGGACGAGCCGAACGACGTCGTGGAGCGCGGCTACCTGCTGGTCCACGAGATGTTCCAGCACATCGGCCAGGGCGACTTCCCCGGTGCGATGGAGATCGCTCCCCGCATCACCGAGTACGGACGGGTGTTCAAGGACGCGGACCTGCTCGCCCTTGGCCTGTGCAGCGAGGGCCGGCTGGTGCTCTACTCGGGCCGGGTGGCGGAAGCTCTCGCGCTGCTGGACGAGGCCATGGTCGAGGTCACGAACTCCGCGGTCACCCCGGTGACCGCGGGCACCGTGTACTGCTCGATGATCGAAGCCTGTCAGGAGATCTCCGACTTCGCCCGGGTCGCGCAGTGGACTGACGCGCTCACGCGATGGTGCGAGTCACAGCCCGACCTGGTTCCGTTCACGGGGCAGTGCGCGGTGCATCGAGGTCAGGTCATGCGCGCGCACGGGGCCTTTCCCGCAGCGCTCGAAGAACTCGACCACGCGTACCGGCGCTACACCCAACGCGGCCAGCCACCTGCTGCCGGTCTGGCGCTCGCCGAACGCGGAGACATCCTTCGGATGATCGGGGACTACCGCGACGCCGATGCCGCGTACTCGCAGGCGAGCACCTACGGGCACGACCCCCAGCCCGGGCTCGCTCTGCTCTGGCTCGCACAGGGGCGTCAGGCGGCAGCCGTCGGAGCGGTTCGACGGCTCTTGCAGGAGACGGGCAACCCGGTCCACCGCTCACAAGTCCTTCCTGCCGCCGTTGACGTTCTGCTGGCTGATGGCGACGTCGACGCGGCGAGGTCAGCCATGCAGGAGATGGCCCACATCTCGGAGACCTTCGGCTGCACCACCCTTCGGGCCCGCGCGGCTTACAGCGCAGGGTGCGTCCACCGTGCCGAAGGTGACCACGCCCTCGCACTCGCTGAACTACGGCGCTCTTGGCAGATGTGGTCCGGGCTCGACTCACCGTACGAGGCCGGCCGGGCGCGACTCATGATCGGCCGCGTCCTGCGGGAACTGGGCGACGAGGACTCGGCGACTGCCGAGTTCACAGCTGCGCGGGCGACCTTCGCCCAGCTCGGCGCCCAGCCCTGCCTGCGCGAGGTGGAAGACCTGCTGCCGAGGAACCTGCCGGGCGGACTGACGGCACGCGAGGTAGAGGTGCTGCGGCTCGTCGCGGTCGGCAAGAGCAACCCAGCCATCGCGGCCGAGCTGGTGCTCAGCGAGAAGACCGTGGCGCGCCACCTGAGCAACATCTTCGGCAAGATCGACGTGTCGTCGCGAACCGCCGCCGCGGCATACGCCTTCGAGCACCGGCTGATCTGAAGCCATGCGCGAAAGCACCCACGGGCGGCGGTCGCGGGATGGGCGGCTCGCCCGATGAGACGGGGCCTCTGGTCTTCCTAGCGTTGGGATGTGGGGTCACGGCGACCTCGTCCCGACTCGCAGGAGGAGACCATGAGCGCATCGAGCATCACCAGGCACGCGTCCCTGCCAACTGACCGGGCACCGCGCATGGTCCGCATCTCGGCGATCGCGGGCATCGCAGGCCCGGTCCTGTTCACGCTGACCTTCCTTGTGCAGGAAGCATTCCGGCGCGCGGAGTTCGACCCGATCGCCGAACCGGTGAGCGCGCTCGAGGCCGGCCCGAACGGCTGGGTCCAGCAGGTCAACTTCGTCGTGTGCGGGCTGCTGCTGCTGACGTTCGCCGTCGGGCTCCACCGTGGCCTCGCACCCACCCGGATGGGGGCTCTGGGCCCAGCCATCCTCGGCGTGGCGTCGACCGGCATGCTGCTCGCCGCTGCGTTCCCGCTGCGCGAGGACGCCGCCGGCGTGACGTACGACCCGGGCGGCCACTTCGTCAGCGGCGTGACGTTCTTCTTCGGGTCGTCCATCGCCCTGCTCGTGCTGTCGCGTCGCCTCGCGCACGACCCGCGGATGCGCGGAGTGTCCACCTACACAGCGGTGTGTGGCGTCCTCGCTCTGGTCGGCGTGGTCGTGTTCGTCCGCCTGGTGCTGCCCGACGGTGCACCCCTGCACGACCACGCGGGGCTGGCCCAGCGAATGATCATCCTGCTCGTGACGTTCCCCTGCCTGGTCACGATGGCGGTTCGACTGCGGCGCGTCACTCAGTCATGACCGACGTGGGCACGTCGCGGCCTGGGTAGGTAGCGGGGGACGCGCCTCGCGTAGTCCGTTGCCTCGGTGCCGAACTCGGCCGCGAGCTGCTGCTCTTCACGCAGCACGGCCCGGTGAACGAGACCGAACGCCGCAGGCCAGGTCGCGATCACCCACGGAGAACGAAGGCCGAGCCCGACACCGAGGTGGACCAGGCTCCAGCCGACGTACATCGGGTTGCGGGAGTGCGCGTACGAGCCAGTGGTCACGAGGGCATCCGGGTGCTCGATGTCGCCGGAACCTCGCGCCACGACCGCCCAGCCGTTCAGTGCCACTCCCGCTGCCAGCAAGGGCCAGCCGAGACGCGAGACCCTTGCTGGTAGATGGCTACTGGTGCGGGACTGCAGCACGAGTCCGGCCAGCATGGCGACCACGTGCTCTGCCGGAAAGGGAAGGCGGGCCCACAACGCCGACATGATCAGACGGTAGCGACCCCGCCCGTGCGGCGACGGGTCAGCCTGCGGAGGTCAGCGCTCCTCACACGGTGAGCCGACGACCCGGCCCGCCGGCAGGTCCAGCCATGCCGGCAGCTCGCGCCGATCGTCAACGGGCGCGAACCGGCCATCGACGCGGTGGTACCGCAGCGCCGGTCCCTGCTCGACGATCGAACGGATCGCTGCGACCAGCCGGTCGACGTCTTCGCTCGATGACCCGACGCCGAGACTGGCGCGCACCGCCCCGTCCTCGAGCCCGATGCGGCGCAGCAGCGGGTGCGCGCAGAACTTGCCGTCGCGCACCCCGATGCCGTGCTCGGCGGAGAGGACGGCGGCTACGAGGCCGGCGTCGAGATCGGCGACGGTGAAGGGGACGACCCCGATCGTCGAACGGCTCTCGACCCAGATGCTGTGCACGCGAACGCCGTCCACCGTTTTCAAGCCCTCGACGAGACGCTCGCGCAGTGCCGACTCGTGCACCTCGAGAGCACCGTCGGGCAGTGCCTCGATGGCGTCGCACGCCGCCGCGAGCGCGACCGCGCCGAGCACGTTCGGTGTGCCGGCCTCGTGGCGTGCGGGAGCAGGGGCCCAGACCACGTCGTCGAGGTCGACAGACTGCACAGCCCCGCCGCCCGCCAGATAGGGCTCCGCCGCGTCGAGCCAGTCGCGGCGACCGACGAGCGCACCCGAGCCGAAGGGTGCGTAGAGCTTGTGGCCCGACAGGGCGAGGTAGTCGATGTCACTGCCGGACAACGAGATCCGACGGTGAGGTGCGAGCTGAGCGGCATCGACTGCGATGCGCGCCCCGTAGCGGTGCGCCAGCTCGGCGAGCTCGGCGACGGGCAGCTCCTCCCCCGTGACGTTGGAGGCGCCCGTGACCGCGACCAGTGCGGCGGGTGCCTCCGCGAGCGCGGCCTCGACGGCCGCCAGGGTGCGCTCGACGGTGCTCGACACCCCGACGACGCGGTGGGCGCCCGCCGTCCACGGAAGGAGGTTGGCGTGGTGCTCGATCTCCAGCACCACCACGTCGCCGGCCCCTTCAGGCACCGCGCGGGCGAGCAGGTTCAGGGCGTCAGTCGTGTTGCGGACGAGAACCAGCACGTCGTCGTCACGGGCTCCGACGAAGCGCGCCACCCGCGCGCGGGCGCCCTCGTAGAGGCGCGAGCTGACCTGGGACGCCCATCCGGCGCCTCGGTGCACCGAGGAGTAGAACGGCAGCGCCTGCTCGACACGGTCGGCGACCACGCGCAGGGCCGGCGCGCTGGCTGCGTAGTCGAGGTTGGCGTACTTGGCGGTCCCCCCGGTCGCCAGCGGCACGCGGAGGTCTCCTCCCACCACCTCAGCGAGGGGTGGAACCGGCGCGCCAGAGGAGGCAGTCGAAGGAGTGCGGTGGAGTTCGGTAGCCGTGCTCATCGTGGAAGTCCTCGTGGTCCGGGACCCCCTCGGGGTCCGCACTTGCCACGCCCCTACGGCGCGACCAGGTCGTCACCCGGGGCACCCCACCGCGGAGGAGGGTTGCCGGCCAGCGAGCCGGGGCTTGACGCTGGCGCTCATGACCTGGTTCCAGGGTACGGACGCGTGCGTCGAAGTCCACCGGCTGAACGACATGTCTCACCGACCGGGACGGCAGCCGGAACTAATCGGTGCGAAGCAGCCACCGCGACAGCGCGGCCAGGTCGCTGATGCGCTGGTCGCCGTCCAGTCCCTTCAGTGCCGCAGTCCTCGCACCCGCGGCGCGTCCCGCCTGGAGTCCGACCTCGGCGTCCTCGACGACGAGGCAGTGCGCCGGCGGCACGTCCAGCAGCTCAGCGGCACGCAGGTAGCCCTCCGGATCCGGCTTGCCTGCGCGGACGTCTTCGAACGTGACGAGGACGGGAGGGTCGATCGAGACGGCACCGAGCCGCGCCTTCGCCAGACGCATGTCGGCGCTGGTCACGACCGCCCACGGCAGCCGCAGCCGGGAGAGGGTCTCCAGCAGCTCGTGCGCGCCGCGGGTCGGCACGACATCGGACAGGTCGTCGTACTGCAGCGTCAGCTGCCTGGCGGCCGACGCATCGACGGCCTCGGCGTCCAGCATCGGCAGCAGCCGGCGAACGGTGCTGTGTGCCGGACTGCCGTGGGCGATCGCCAGGGCGGCTTCGGCATCGACCTGGTACTCGTCCGCCCACGACCGCCAGGCCCGCTCCACAGCCGCGTCGGAGTCGACCAGCGTGCCGTCCATGTCGAGCAGTACGGCGTCGATCTTCCACCCGTCCACCGAACCTCCTATTATCCTCGTGGAACGAGGATAAGGCGGTGACCCCCTCCGATGGCAAGGCCCCTGACCGAGCGGTCCGGAACCGCGCGTTGGCATACGGCTGCGCGGGTGCTGAATCAGGTGCGCCGGCATCCCCAGATCACTCGCGCGTCGATGGCGCAGTCGCTGCAGCTGACGAGTGGGCAGGCGACGGAGGTCACTGCCCGGCTGCGTTCGCTACGTCTGCTGACCGAGACGCCGGCTCCACCATATGGACGCGGACGTCCCACCACTGTCCTCCAGCCGCACCCGAAAGGGCCTCTCGTTCTGGCGGTCGACCTCAGGCAGGAGGACTGGAGGTCAGCATTGGTGACTATCGACGGGCGGATGCACGACCTTCGGGAACGCCGACACCGAAGTCGCGAGCCCCGAACGGTTCTCGGCGCCATTCGCCGGGGTGTCACTCGGGCCGCGAGCCGGTACCCGGGCCGGATTCGAGCCGTGTCCCTCGCGGCGGCCGGCACCGTCCACGACGGCCGTCTCGTGCAGGCCGCCACACTCGACTGGGGCCCAGTCGATCTCACCGTCGTGACCAAGGGCTCAGGCGTGCGACTGCTGCTCGGCAACGACGCGACGCTCGCAGGGGTGGCCGAGGCGCGAACTGGCGCGGCGTCCGCAGCAACCACCGCGCTGCACCTGCTGGTCGCTGTCGGGGTCGGCGGCACGGTGACCATCGACGGGCTGCCCCTCACCGGCGCGCACGGCGCCGGCGGCGAGTACGGGCACCTCCCGTTCGGAGACCCGAGCGTCAGGTGCCCCTGTGGCGCCTACGGCTGTTGGGATCTCGACGTGGACGGCCGCGCGCTGGCACGCCATCTCGACGCCCCGCGTCCCGACGACCCGCGCACCTTCGCCCGCCAGGTGCTCGCCCGCTGCGCCGACGACCCGCGCGCCGCTCAGGCCGTGTCCACCGTCGCGTCCGCGCTGGGTCGGGGGGTCGCCGGCCTGGTCAACGCGCACGACCCCGACGTCGTGACCTTGGGCGGGCTCGCCGTCCCTCTGAGAAGTGAGGCCGCGACGTCCTTCGACACGGCATACACCCACGGGCTGATGGCTTTTCACCGCACCGAGCCGCCACCTGTCGTTGACGCGGCCCACGGCGACGACGGGCCTCTGCAGGGCGCCGCCATCCTCGGCTTGGACGACGTCACCACCGAGGTCGCCATCGCCGCGTGGGCCGCTGACCTGTCATAGGCGACGCGTGACGCCCGAGGTCGGGTGGCGGCAGTCGTCACCCGGGCGCACCATCGGCCCATGCCCCGACTGCGCCGCACCTCGCCCAGCCAGCCCGGCTGGTCACGCCGTCGCCAGGGCAAGGGCTTCGTCTACCTGAGCTCAGACGGTGACCGCCTGAACGACGCGGAGATCGCGCGCTGCCGAGCGCTGGTGATCCCGCCGGCGTGGGAGCAGGTCTGGATCTGCCCGTGGCCGAACGGCCACCTGCAGGCCGTCGGCACCGACGACGCCGGACGGCGGCAGTACCTGTACCACCCCGAGTGGAGGGTGCAGCGCGACAAGGCCAAGCACGACCGGGTGCTCACGGTGGCGGCGCGACTGCCGCGGGCACGCAAGCAGGTGGCCGAGCACCTCGGCCTGGACGGGATGCCGCGCGAGAAGACGCTCGCCACGGCGTTCCGGCTGCTCGACCTGGGCTTCTTCCGCATCGGTGGCGAGTCGTACGCCGAGCAGTACGGCAGCTACGGGCTGGCGACGATCGGCAAGGAGCACGTCCGCCTCGAAGGCGATGACGTGGTCTTCGAGTACACCGCCAAGTCGGGCCAGGAGCGCTACGTGGCGCTCGCCGACGAGGACGTCCTGGCGGCCGTGAGCACGCTCAAGCGCCGGCGCGGAGGAGGCGACCGCCTGCTCGCTTACCGCAACGGCACCAGGTGGCGTGCCGTCGACAGCGACGACATCAACGAGTACGTGAAGGAGGTCGTCGGCGGAGAGGTGTCCGCGAAGGACTTCCGCACGTGGCACGGGACCGTCCTCGCCGCCGTCGCCCTCGCAGTGTCCACCGAGAGCGCTACGTCGAAAACCGCTCGCCGCCGGGCGATCTCGAGGGCGATGACGGAGGTCTCGGAGTACCTCGGCAACACCCCGGCGGTGTGCCGGTCGAGCTACGTCGACCCGCGGGTGGTCGACCTGTTCGAGGACGGCACCACCGTCGCCCACGCCTTGCGCCGTCTCGGTGAGGACACCGCGGTCGGGCAGCCCGCGACGCACGGACCCATGGAGCGCGCGGTGCTCGCGATGCTGCGGCGACCCCCGAAGGCTGCCGAGCGCGCCGCACGCCGCAAGACCTGACCCCTCTACCGCAATTCGCCGCCTTCTCGTGGTGCGGACGCACCCGCGAACCACGAGAAGACGGCGAATGGGGAGGACTGCCGAGCCGGCTACTTCGCCTCGCGGCGCATGCTCAGCACGATCCCCACAACCAGCGGCACGAAGACCCAGACCGTCAGCGCCAGAGCGATCTTCGGCACGGAGGTGTAGATGTCCTGAGTGGCGATCTGGTCCATCGCCGACCACACGTCCAGCCACTCGGACTTGGTGCCGAACACCTCCGGTCCCGCCACCGCCCAACCGGTCGGTAGCACGTAGTAGGCCACCAGCCCCACCGCGGTGTTGCCGGCCAGTGCCCCGACCCCGAAGGCCATCATGAGGTTGAGGACGGTCATGATCGCGAGTCCGGTGACTGCGTCGACGCTCCCGACCCAGATGGCCGTCTCGCCGGTGATCGCAGCTCCGGCGATCACCCCCAGCGCGGTGAGTGCCGCCACCACCGCCGAGGCAGCGACGCCCAGCAGCACCGCGGCCAGGACCTTGGCCGTGATCACGCGTCCGCGGCGAGGCACCAGCGTGAAGGTCGAGAGGGCCGTGCGCTGCGACCATTCCGACGTCATGGCCATCACACCGATCACGGGCAACAGCAGCATCACCCCGATCGTCACGTTGCCCAGGTACCCGGTGAACGCGACGTCCGCCTGGTCGGCCTTGAACAGTCGGTAGCCCAGCGCCGCAACGGCAAGCCCGAGGATCGCGAGCATCACCCACAGGCCCGAGCGTGTGTCGAGGCTCTTGCGCAGCTCCATCCGCACCAGGCGCGACATGGACGGTCCGGGGGCCTCGAGGGCCGCGCTCGCGTCGCGCACCGGCGAGAGGGAGGTGTTCAGGTCAGGCAGCTTCTCGAGGCTGGCCGCCCCGGCGGCGATGACGGTCATGCTGCGCTCCTGGTGGTGACGTTGGCGTTGGCATTGGGCGAGGCGCCCGAGGTGAGGGAGAAGAAGAGCTCTTCGAGGCCGGCACCGTCGGTGTCGCGCAGCTCCGTGATGACCTGCCCGCCGGCGGCTGCGGCGCGGCCGACGGTCTCCCGGTCGGCGTCGACGGTGAACGCGCCGTCGCCGGTGTATCGGGCCTCGAGACCGGCGGCGGCGAGCGCCGACATCAGGCCAGCCGCGTCGAGAGCGCGGACGACGACCCCTGAGGTGCTCAGCAGCTCACTCAGGTCCCCGTCCGCGATGATCCTGCCGTTGCCGATCACGACCAGGCGGTCGACCGTCGCCTCCACCTCGGTGAGCAGGTGGCTCGACAGCAGCACCGTGCCTCCGCGCTCGGCGAAGTCGCGCACCAGGGCGCGCATCCAGCGGATCCCCTCGGGGTCGAGCCCGTTGGCGGGCTCGTCGAGGATGAGGACGTGCGGGTCGCCGATCAGGGCCTGCGCAATGCCCAGCCGCTGGCGCATGCCGAGCGAGTACTGGCCGACGCGGCGGCCGGCGGCGCCGGTCAGGTCGACCCGTTCGAGCATCTCGTCGATGCGCCCCTTGGGCGCTCGGGTGGCTGAGGCTGCGAGTGAGAGGGTCTCCCGTCCGGTTCGGCCAGGGTGCTGCGCGGCGGCGTCGAGCATCGACCCGACGAGGCGGCCGGGGTTGCGCAGGTCGCGGTAGGCACGACCGGCGATCGACGTCGCTCCGGACGTGGGTGAGGTGAGGCCGGTCAGCATCCGCAGGGTGGTCGACTTGCCGGCCCCGTTCGGGCCGAGGAAGCCGGTCACGGTGCCGGCGGCACAGCTGAAGCTGACGTCGTCGACGGCGGTGTGCGATCCATAGCGCTTGGTGAGGTGTTCCACAGTGATCATGCCAAGAAGCATCGGTGCCACGGGCACCTCTTCTCATCGGCTGGGAGGCTCGTTCACCCTCGACCAAAGTCGCTTCTCGCGACGGTGACCCCCCACCCTGCGGCGGACGTCCGGAACCCGGAGCGCGGCCTACGCTGACGCAGTGAGGATCGTTGAGCGAGCACAGGCGGTGTGGCTGCGAAGCCGCGACCCGCTTGCGCACGCCGTGTACATCGGCGCGGGTCTGGTCGGAACCGGCATCTCGGCGTCGGCGGCATGGGCGGTCAGCGTCGAGGCGGGGATCTTGGCATCGATCGTCGGCGTTGCCCTGTCGGTGCTCCTCGTCTGGCGCCGCACGTGGCCGGTCGCGATCGCGGTCGCCGCGATCGTCGGGGTGGCGATCGGGTTCGCGGACGGACCCGCCTGGCTGGCGATCTTCTCCCTCTCGATCCGGCGACGTGACCGGGTGCTGTGGATCGTGGTCGGCCTGACGTGGCTTACCTCGATCATCTCGGCGCAGGCCCTGGGCGTGCCCGTGAGCGCAGGGTTCTTCCTCGCGTCGTCGTCGTACGGCGCCGCCGTGGCGTTCGGCGCGTACATCGGGGCGCGGCGAGACCTGCTGCAGAACCTGCGGGAGCGGGCCGAGCGGGCCGAGGCGGAGCAGGCTCTTCGCAGCGACCAGGCCCGGCTCGCGGAGCGCGCGCGGATCGCGCAGGAGATGCACGACGTGCTGGCGCACAAGATCTCGCTCGTGACGCTGCAGGCCGGCGGCCTCGAGGTGCGCCCCGACTCCGGGGCCGCCGACGTGGAGCGCGTGGCCGGCATGATCAGGGTCACCGCGCGCCAGGCACTCGAGGACCTGCGCGGCGTGCTCGGGGTGCTGCGCGGCGCCGACACCGACGCCCAGACGGACGGCACCGAGCTGGTCCCCCAGCCAACGCTCGAAGACGTGGTGCCTCTGGTCGAGTCGTCGCGCTCAGCCGGCGTCGCAGTCACGCTCAACTGGGAGGTCCCCGAAGGTCTCGTCGTTCCAGACGTGTTGGGGCGCACCATGTTCCGTGTCGTGCAGGAGGCCCTGACGAACGTGCACAAGCACGCCCGAGGCGCGTCGACCCGCGTGCACGTGCGCGCCGTGCCGGGGCACCGGCTCGACGTCGAGGTGGCCAACCGACGTCCGGTCGGCACCGACATCGAGCCCTTGCTGCCCGGCACGGGCGCCGGTCTGGCCGGTATCACCGAGCGCGTCAGGCTGGCCGGCGGTGCCGTGTGGGCAGGGCCGACGCAGGACGGCTTCCTGCTGCGCGCGACGATCCCCTGGCCTGCGGGTCCGGCGAGCACGCCGCCCGTCCCGTCCGAGATACCCCGCCTGGAGGCCCGCCCGTGACCAAGGTCCTGCTCGTCGACGACGACGCGCTCGTGCGCGCCGGCCTGTCGATGATCCTGTCGTCCGCCGAGGACCTCGAAGTGGTCGGTGAGGCGCAGGACGGGGCGGCCGCGATCGAGCTGGTGCGCCTGCACCGTCCCGACGTCGTGCTGATGGACATCCGGATGCCGAAGATGGACGGGCTGACCGCCACGGCCGAGCTCGCGAAGCTGACGCCGGCCCCGAAGGTGGTCGTGCTGACGACCTTCGACCTCGACGACTACGTGTTCCGAGCACTCGAGGCCGGGGCGAGCGGGTTCCTGCTCAAGGACACGCCGCCCCGCGAGCTCGTGGCAGCAGTGCGGATCGTCGCCGCGGGCGAGGCGATGCTCTCCCCCACGGTGACTCGCACCCTGATCGGCCACTACGCCGCCGACGGAGCCGACTCCCGCCGCCGCGAGGCCCTCGGACGGCTGCGCGTGCTGACCGACCGCGAGCGCGAGGTGCTGGTGGCGGTCGGACGGGGACTGTCGAACGCCGAGATCGGACGGACGCTGTTCCTCTCGGAGGCGACCGTCAAGGCGCACGTGTCGAAGCTGCTGCTCAAGCTGGGTGCCACGAACCGGGTGCAGGTCGCGATCCTGGCCCACGACGCGGGGTTGCTCTCAGACCGATGAGGACAGTCCGTCTCAACGACAGTCGCTCGCACCTGGCCATGGCCCGCGAGTTTCTCGAAGCCGCGCAGGTGTGCCTCGATCTCGACCTCTTCAACGCTGCGACGTCGAACGCGATCACCAGCGCGATCAGCTCGAAGCACGCGATCTGCCTGTTTCTGGTGGGCCGAACGGCCACGAGCAACCGCGACGAGGACGCCGTCGCAGAGCTCTCGAAGTCCGGCGAGGAGGGAAAGGACCTCGCACCCACGTTCAGCCGCCTGCTCAGGCTGAGGACGACGTTGCAAGACCCGAACGTCTCCCTGGCGAAGCCAGAGGCGTCTCGAGCCCTCGAGGCGGCAGTTCGGTTGTTCGAGGCAGCCCGGGGCGTCGTCAGCTCCTGACGCCATCGGCCCGTGCTGCCGAGAGGCAGGCATCGGGCAGGTCGAACCACCGCAGGCTTTCGAACTCGTCCGAAACCCCTTGCGGCCGTAGGTCTTCCGCGCCGTCCCCCGCCACGTAGCGAGCGGTCGCCATCAGGCGTCGAGCTTCGACCAGGTACTCCGGCAGGCTCGTGAGCGGCGCCCGGTGGTGTTCACGCGGGTAGCGGAGATGGCCGCCGGTGTCGTACCCGAGGTCGGAGAGGCGCAGGGGCGGTTCGATGGGCCCGTCGCGGTGCCGCCAGAGGCCGCTCTGGACGTCGAACCTGTAGTCGCGCAGCAGCCTCCAGCCGTGGTCGGCAACGAGGTGGACGACCTCGACGACGTACCGGAACACCGGCTCGGAGATGAAGTAGTTGAAGTTCACGCGCACCCAGCCGGGCTTGATTCCTTCACAGCCGTCCTCGATCTCGCGCTCGAACCGCCGCGAGTGCTCGAGGTCGATGCCGAGGAGGCGGTGGCCGTACGGCCCGGCGCAGGAGCAGCCTCCTCGCGACTGGATGCCGAACAGGTCGTTGAGCAGTGCGACGACGAAGTTGTGGTGCAGGTACCGACCTCCGGGCGCCCGGACGACGAACGAGACGATCGACAGCCGCTCCGCATCGAGCCTGCCGAGGATCTGGATGCGGGGGTTGTTCTGCCACGACGCGACCGCCCGCTGCAGGAAGTCGTCCTCGTGAGCCCGGATGGTGTCGACCCCGATGGCGTCCTTGAGCTGGAACACAAGACCGGCGCGGATCGAGCCGATGATCTCCGGCGTGCCACCCTCCTCGCGGTGGACCGGGTCGTCGAGGTAGCGGTGCTCCGTCTGGTTCACATAGGTCACCGTGCCGCCGCCGACGACCGCAGGCACGCTGTTGCGCAAGAGATCTCGCTGCACGACCAGTACGCCGGGCGTTCCCGGGCCGCCGATGAACTTGTGCGGCGAGATGAACACGGCGTCCTTCTGCGCGAGGCGGTCTCCGTCCGGCATCATCTCGATCGTGACGTAGGGGGCGGCGGCGGCGAAGTCCCAGAACGAGAGCGCGCCGTAGCGATGGAGCAGCGTGGTGATCCTGGCTGTCTCGGCCATGATGCCCGTGACGTTCGACGCCGCCGAGAACGAGCCGATCAGCATGGGCCGGTGGGCGAACCGCTGCAGCTCGGCTTCGAGCGCCTCCGCGTCGATGCTGCCCTCACTGCTCTCGGGGATGACGACGACGTCGGCGATGGACTCCCTCCACGGCAGCTCGTTGCTGTGGTGCTCGAACGGCCCGATGAAGACTACGGGACGCTCGTCCGCCGGAATCTGTTGGGAGAGACCGTATTTCAAGTCGAGCTCGCGTGGAAGTCGCAAGTTGAGGATGTTCACCAGCTTGTCGACCGCTCCGGTGCTGCCCGAACCGCAGAAGATCACGCAGGTGTCGTCGTCACCTCCGACGGCGTCGCGGATGATGCGGCGGGCGTCCTCCCGGAGCCGGGTCGTCTGAAGGCCGGTTCCCGAGCTTTCGGTGTGCGTGTTCGCGTAGCGGGGCAGTACCTCGCCGCGGATGAAGTCCTCGATGAAGCTCAGCGACCGGCCCGACGCGGTGTAGTCGGCGTAGGTGACCCGGCGCGCCCCGTACGGGCCGACCATCACCTGGTCGTCACCGATCACCGAGTTGCGGATGGCTCGCAGCAGCGGGGTTGCTGGCGGTGCCGTCGACCGAGCCACGCCGGAGGAGGCCATCCAGCGAGGCTAACCCCAGCCGAGCTCGTGGAGGCGGTCGTCCTCGATGCCGAAGTGGTGCGCGATCTCGTGAACGACGGTGATGGCGACCTCCTCCACCACGTCGTCGACGGAGTCGCAGACGGCAAGCGTCGGGTTGCGGTAGATCGTGATGCGGTCGGGCAGCGAGCCGGCGGCCCACCACGAGTCGCGCTCGGTCAGGGGGGTCCCCTCGTAGAGGCCGAGCAGGTGCGGGTCCGACTCAGGGGCCTCGTCCTCGACCAGCACGACGACATTCGACATCTGCGCGGCCAGCTCCTCCGGGACCAGGTCGAGGGCGTCGCTGACCGCCTCTTCGAACGCCTCCCGGCTCATGTCCACCACGCGACCATCCTGCCGGGCCAGGGAGAGCGACGCGCAACCGCACTTCTGCGGGACGGAGCACACTGGGCCCGTGCGACCGACCGCAAGGCTCCGGCTTCTCGGGCCGTTCGACCTCCGTGTCGACGGCCGCACGACGACATCACTGGAGTCCACCCGCGCAGAGTCGCTCGTGGCGTACCTGCTGCTGCACCAGGGAGCACCGACGGCCCGTCAGCGCCTAGCCTTCATGCTCTGGCCGGAATCGACCGAGAGCCAGGCCCGAACGAACCTGCGGCACGTCCTCCACACGCTGCGAGCCCGCGCGCCCGAGATCGACCGCTGTCTCGTCATCACCCACCACACCATCGGCTGGCGGCCCGACGTCCCCTGCTGGCTCGACGTTGCCGACTTCGAGCGACTGATCGCGCACGACTCATACACCGAGAACCGCCGTGAGGCGCTTCAGGAGGCCGTCGGGCTGTATGCCGGTGACCTGCTCGAGGGATGCGAGGACGAGTGGCTCGTGGGCGACCGGGAGCGCCTGCGGCGCCTGCACCTCGAAGCCCTGGCCGAGCTCGCCGACGTCTGCGAAACCCAGGGTGCGACGGCAGAGTCGATCGCTCACGCTGAGCGGCTGACGCGCATCGACCCCTTGCGCGAGAAGGCCTATCGGCAGCTGATGCGCATGCACAACGCGCGTGGCGACCGGGCCCGGGCGCTGAAGGTCTACCACGACTGCAGCACCACCCTCGAGCGCGAGCTGGGTGTGGAGGTGTCCGGCGAGACCCGCACGGCGTACGAGGCCCTGCTCGACCAGGGGCAGGCCGACCAGGTCGCCCCGGAGCGCGCCCGGGGCCCACGGCTGGTGGGCCGGGCTCGCGAGCGCGCCCGGCTCGCCGAGTTGTGGAAGGCCAGCGACGACGGGACGGCGCAGCTAGCGCTCGTGACCGGTGAGTCGGGGGTCGGGAAGACCCGGCTGATCGAGGAGCTCCGTGACTGGTGCAGCCGGCGTGGCGTGGCTACCGCGGACGCGCGTTGCTACCCCGCCGAGGGCTCACTGGCCTACGGCCCGGTTGCAGCCTGGCTGCGCTCAGCAGCCCTGCGACCACGGCTGCGCTTGCTCGACGCGACCCAGCAGTCCGAGGTCGCACGGCTGCTGCCCGAGCTGCTCATCGACCTACCGGGGGTGCCGCGTCCGACACCCTTGCCGGAGAGTGATCAGCGACGGCTGCTGTTCGATGCCGTCGCATCCGTGGTGCTGCGCGGCGGCCCGGTCATGCTCGTGCTGGACGACCTGCAGCACGCTGACCGCCAGACCGGCCGCTTGTTGCACTACCTGCTGCGGGTCCAACGCGACGCGCGGTTGCTCGTGGTGGCAACGGCGCGCCGCGAGGAGATCACCACCGGGCACCCCGCCCACGAGCTGATCACCGGCCTGCAGGCCCTCGGGTGCTTCGCGGAGATCGCTCTCGACCGACTGAGTCTGAGCGACACGGCGGCGCTCGCGAAGGGCTTGGCGAGTGCCGCTATGACGGAGGCAGACCTGGAGCGCCTCTACGCCGAGACCGAGGGCAATGCGCTGTTCGTCGTCGAGGCGCTCAGAGCGGGCTGGACGGCGGACCAGCCCCTCAGCCCGCGCGTGCAGGCCGTGATCGCCACCCGTCTCGACCAGCTGAGCAGCTCTGCCAGAGCCCTCGTGGAGGTGGCGGCGACGATCGGTCGGGAGTTCACGACGGACGTGCTGACCGCGGCAGCCAGCGAAGCCGAGGACACCCTCGTACGTGGACTCGATGAGCTGTGGCGCCGCCGGATCGTTCGCGACCTCGGACCCGACACGTACGACTTCAGCCACGGCCGGATCCGCGAGGTCGCCTACCTCGGCCTGAACCCGGCACGGCGTCGCCTGCTGCACCGACGCGTCGCCGAGGCGCTGGAACAGTCCGGCGACGGAGCCCCGGCGACGATCGCGGCGCACTACGAACGGGCCGGCATGGCCTCGCAGGCGATCCCCTGGTACCACCGCGCGGCGGAGGCCGCCCAGCTGCTGCATGCTTACAGCGAGACGGTTCACCTGCTGCAGCGAGGTCTGGATCTCGTTGGCTCGCAGGCGGTCTCAGCGAGGCGCGATGCAACTGAGCTGCAACTGCAGACAGCACTGCTGCCGGCTCTCGTGCTGCTGGTGACCTACTCGTCTCCTGTCTTGTCTGCCGCGCAGACGCGGGCCCTCGAGCTGGCAGGGAAGCTCGGCGAGGACCCCTCGCCGCCGCTGCTGCGCTCCTTGGCGCTGAGCGCCCTGACCAGAGGCGACTTCGTCGGCGCCGCGAGGTACGGCCACGATCTTCGAGCGGCTGGCGAGAGCGTGTCCGATGACAGCCTCGTCGTGGAGGCGGAGTACGTACTCGGAGTCTCGACGTTCTGGCAGGCGGACTTCGAGACCGCCCGCAGCCACTTCGAGCTCGCCCTCCACCTGTACCAACCCGAGAACCGTCGCGACCACATGGTTCGTTTCACCCAGGACCCGAAGGTGGTCTGCCTCGGTCGCCTGGCGAACACCCTGTGGTTCCTCGGGAAGCCGGCCGCCGCGGTAGCGGCTCGCGCTGCGGCCCTGGCGTGGGCCGAGGAGCTCGAACATCCCTTCAGCTCGGCGATCGCGTTCACGTTCGCTGCTCTGCTGGCCCTGGACATGGGTGACGACGATGGGGTCCGCGTGTATACAGCGGCGCTGACGGCTGCGGCGCGGGAGGTGGTGAGTCAGCCCGTCGCCGAGGGGCTCGGCGGCTATGTCGCCGTCCTCGATGGAGATGTGAACAGGGGCATCGCCGCCATCCAGGCATCAGTCGAGCGCACCCGCGACGGCGCAGCGGCACCGGGTCAGGCGGCATTCATGGTGCGCGTGCTGCTCGCAGCCTGTCTGGTGTGCGGCGACGAGCGTGGAGCGCTCGCTGCGGCCGACCGGCTGCTCGACATGGGCGGAGCGGCGTGCGTCTGGGAGAAGGAGGCCCGTCGGGTGCGCGCGGAGCTCGCCCAACGCTGAGGCCCGTCGATCACGACACGGTGGAACACCGGCGGAACGGCTGCGGAACGCCCGGTTCGACAGCCTGGCCGCTCAACCCACCTGGAGGAGGCGGTTCTGAGTGATCGAGACACTGCGTGCCGAGTTCCGAGGCGCACTGCTGCAGCCTGGCGAAGAGGGCTTCGACGAGTCACGCCGGATCTGGAACGGCGCCATCGACCGGCGTCCGGCCTTGATCGCACGCTGCGCCGGTGCCGACGACGTCACTGCTGCCGTCCGGTTCGCCCGTGACCGAGGCATGCTCGTGTCGGTCAAGGGCGGCGGGCACGCCGTCGCCGGTCACGCCGTCTGCGACGGCGGGCTGATGATCGACCTGTCCCTGATGAAGCGAGTCCAGGTGGACCCGGCGGCGCGGACCGCCCGGGTCGCCGCCGGCGTGGTCTGGTCCGAGCTGGACCGGGCGACCCAGCCGTTCGGGCTCGCAGTCACCGGCGGTCAGATCAGCCACACCGGAGTCGCCGGGCTGACCCTCGGGGGTGGGCTCGGACACCTGATGCGCAAGATCGGGCTCACGGTCGACAGCCTGGCCGCCGTCGACCTGGTCACAGCCGACGGCGAGCGGATGCACGTCGACGCGATCAGCGAGCCAGAGCTGTTCTGGGGACTGCGCGGGGGCGGCGGCAACTTCGGGATCGTGACGTCCTTCGACTTCCGGCTGCACCCGGTCGGCCCGATGGTGCTGGGCGGGCCGATCTTCTGGCCCCTCGCCCAGGCTCCCGAGGTGCTCGGCTACCTGAGGGAGTTCGCCGCAAGCGCGCCCGACGAGCTCGGTATCACGGTGGTCGCGCGGCTGGCGCCGCCGATGCCCTTCCTTCCCCCGGAGCAGTACGGCCAGCCGGTCCTCGGCCTGCTGCTGGTGTGGGCCGGCGACATGGCCGAAGGCCAGCGGGTGATCGCCCCTTTGCGCAGCATCGGCACCCCGCTCTGCGACGTCGTCCGCCCCCTGCCGTACGTCGCGATTCAGAGCATGCTCGACGGCGGCGCGCAGCCGGGCATGCACTACTACTGGAAGTCACACCGGCTTCCCGTCCTGAACGACGACGTGGTCGGCACGATGATGGACGCGATCGACACCGTGCCCACGCCCTTCTCCCAGATTTCCGGGTGGGCGATGGGCGGCGCGGTCAGCCGAGTCGATGCCGGAGCGACCGCCGTGGGCGAGCGCGAGGTCGGCTTCGAGCTCAACATCACAGCGTCGTGGACGCCGTCCGACCCGGAGGGCGAGCAGCACCGCACCTGGGTGCGCAAGCAGTGGGAAGCGCTCAGCCCCCACAGCGTCGGGGTGTACGCGAACTTCCTGTCCGACGAGGACGCGGACGGGGTCGCGGCTGCCTACGGCTCGCGGCTGCACCGCCTCACGGCGCTGAAGGACCGCTACGACCCGACCAACTTCTTCCGGCTGAACGCCAACGTCCTTCCGTCCGGAGACCAGCGATGAACGCCGTTCTGGTCACCGGCGCGACGGGCACGATCGGTGTGCGGGTGGTGCGCGCACTACAGGTGAAAGGCGTTCCCGTGCGGGCGTTCGTGCGAGACCCGAGCCGGGCCGTGACAGTTCTCGGGTCGGTGGAGATGGCCGTCGGCGACTTCGCCGACGCAGCATCGGTCAGCGACGCTCTCGACGGGATGCAGCGAGTGTTTCTGTGCACTCCCAACCACCCTCGCCAGGTTGCGCATGAGACGGCCGTGATCGACGCCGCGGCGGCCGCCGGCGTCGAGAGGCTGGTCAAGGTGGGGGCGAACGGCGCTGAGGTCGGTTCGCCGCTCCACTTCTGGGACGCGCACGGCCGCATCGAGCAACACCTTCGCGACTCAGGCCTGCCGTGGGTCGTTCTGCACCCCACCAGCTATACCTCGAACCTCCTCGCCGCGGCAGGGTCGATCCGGGAGGCGGGGCTGCTGTTCGCCCCGGCGGGGGACGCGAAGGTGGCGCTGGTCGACCCGCATGACGTCGCTGCCGTCGCGGCAGCCGTTCTCACCGAGGACGGTCACGAAGGTCGGACGTACACGCTGACAGGTCCGGAGGCCGTGACGTACCACGAGGCGGCGGCGCAGCTGTCCGCCGCTCTTGACCGGCACGTGGGGTACGTCAACGTGACGGACGAGGCTGCTCGCGATGCCATGGTCGGATCAGGCATGCCGGAGTGGTTGGCGGACCAGCTCGTGATCCTCTGGGCCCAGCTACGGGGCGGGGCCGCGGCGTCGACGTCCGACGTGGTGCGCGTCCTGACCGGGCGAGAGCCCCGAACGGTGGCCGACTTCGCCTGGGAGCACTCCTCCTTCTTCGGGTCGTCCGCGCAGTGAGGGTCAGCCCGCCGCGTCGAGCCGTGACTTCTGCTCGTCGCTGAGCTGCACGTGGACGGCCTGTGCCGAGCTCTGGGCGGTCTCGGGCCGGCTCGAGCCGGGGATCGGGACAACCACGGGTGCCTGGGCGAGCTCCCAGGCCAGTGCTACCTGCTGCGGAGAGACCCCGAGTTCGTCGGCCACCTGGGCGAAGGGCGCGAAGACGGACCCGAGGTTGGCCGCCTGCGAGCTGCCACCCAGGGGGCTCCAGGGCAGGAACGCGATGCCGAGCTCGTTGCACAGCTCGAGCTCCGGCTGCGACGAGCGGAACTTCGGCGAGTACTCGTTCTGCACGGCTGCCAGCCGTCCGCCCAGTACCTCCTGGGCCTCGCGGATCTGCGCGGGGTTCGCGTTCGAGACCCCTGCAAGCCGGATGGCGCCAGCGTCCAAGCAGTTCGGCAATGGCTCCCACGGACTCGGCCCACGGCACATCGGGGTCGGGACGGTGGAACTGGTACAGCCCGATGGTCTCGACACCGAGCCTGAGCGCCGACGCCTTGGCGGCAGCCTTCAGGTACTCGGGGCGCCCGTCGAGGCCCCAGGCAGCACCCTGGCGGGTGTGGCCGCCCTTGGTAGCTACCAGGATGGCGTCGCTGTCGCCGCCCCACGCCTTGAGGGCCTCGGCGACGATCTCCTCGTTGTGGCCCGTCTCCTCGGCGTTCGGGTGATAGGCGTCGGCGGTGTCGATCAGCGTCACGCCCGCGTCGAGGGCCGCGTGGATCGTCTGGATCGACTGGTCGCGGTCGGGTGCGCCCTCCACCGACATCGGCATCGCGCCGAGTCCGATCGCCGATACCTGGACGTCGCCGATCCGTCGGGTCTGCACAGTGGTCCTCCTGGGTCCCCGGGCTCGTGGTCGAGCCGCACCTGCGCACACCCTGTCGGGGGATGGCACCCCCTGTCACCCCCGCCCATCCGCTTTGGTGAAGTCCCAGGCCTACCCCTATGCTGGCCTGCGTCCTCGACCGTTCGCGTCCGAAGGTTCGTGGACGGTGGAACGGCAGCACGTCCCGGCCCCCATCGTCTAGCGGCCTAGGACTCCGCCCTTTCAAGGCGGCAGCGCCGGTTCGAATCCGGTTGGGGGTACGCATCACCTGGTCTTGCCACCAGCAAGGCCCCGTAGCGCAGTTGGTTAGCGCGCCGCCCTGTCACGGCGGAGGTCGCGGGTTCGAGTCCCGTCGGGGTCGCTCAGCGAGCAGCAGTCGGGCTCGATCGGGCCAGATAGCTCAGTTGGTAGAGCGTCCGACTGAAAATCGGAAGGTCGGCGGTTCGACCCCGCCTCTGGCCACCACCAAGTCTTGGCTTGAGGCCGTGAGCGATGCTCGGGTCCTAGCGCATCTCCGCAGGTCAGCGACCCATTGGGCCGTCGATCCGTGCGGCGGTCGAGGCGCGGTGCTGGTGTCGAGTCTCTCCGGCGGCCGTCCAATTCGGCGGATTGGGCACCGATTTGGTCACGTTCTAGGCGGACCCCCTGGTCGCGCTATACCAAGGTTGCCGCGCAAACCGGTCTGCGCCGAGCCGAGCTCTGTGGGCTGCGCTGGTCTCACCTCGATGAGGAGGGGCCGGTCTCACCTTCGGCAAACCATGGTTGATCGCGAGCAAGCATCTGACGCCAGAGCAGCCCCAGTTGCCTGATGTGCGGTGACGAGCACGTCGCCGGTTCATCAAGCGACCCAAGTCTCGGCGGGGTCAGCGGTGGGTGCCGCTATCCAACCCGCACAGGATGCGCTCATCGCCCACAGGGCACACCAGGCCTGGAACGCGCCGAGTTCGCTCGGGACTACAACGACCACGAAGACGACCACGACCTCGCCTTCGCCGAGTCCGGCGGAACGTCGCTGCGGCCAGGCGCTGTGACGAGCTCGTTCGAGACTCACGTGGTGGCGTGCGACCCGCCGGTCGTGTGCCTGCACGACACCCGGCACGGTGCCTGCTCCTTCATGCTCGCCGGCGGCGCGCCCATCGAGGTGGTGCAGAAGATCCTCGGCCACTCCTCACCGGCAGTGACCCGACAGGGCTACCCGCACACGATGAAGAAGGCCACCACCGGCCAGGTCAACGCGGTCACCGAACTGCCGAGCGCCACAAGCATGCTGCAAGAACTGCGCCGTCTCGTGGGGCTGCCAGATCGTCAGCTCGACGTCGTACTCGCGGCCCGGGATCGAGTCCATCTGCCTGTGCCGCGGTTCACGGTACGAGGCCTTGGCGCACCGCCGCTGCGCCTCGTCCGGAGCCCAGCGCGGACTCGTAGGTGCGCCGACCGAGACGACGAGCGGGGGGCAGCCAGCTCGGTCCTGATCCACTAGTCCAGCTCTGGGCCCGGGGAGCCGAAGTACCCCGGCGAGGTTGCGCCGCTGACCCATCGTCCACCGAGATGAGGATTTCGACGGTCAAGGTGCTTCACACGTCTGCCACTCCTCCTCAGGTCCGAGCATGATGAGCCTCATGGGGCGCGCCGTTCACTTGTTCGGGCGTGACGAGCCCTTGGCCGCCCTCGAAGAGCTCACCCAGCGGACGGTGCGCGGCGACGCCGGCGTCCTGGTCCTGGCGGGTGCCGCCGGGTTCGGCAAGTCTGCGCTCGTCGCCGCCCTGCCCGCCTCCAGCATGCTGATCGCGCGGGTCTGGGCACCTCCGGCCCCGGCTCTCGCCCCGGCGGTGGTGATCGCGTCCGGGCTGATGTCGCGCGGCGCCGACCCCACCGCGCTGGGCGCCCACGGAGCGGTTATCGAGGCTCTGGTCGCGGGGCGTGGCGGTCAAAGAGACGCCGCGAGCACGCATCCCTTCCTCGTCGCCGATGCCCTCCTGCTGCTGTGGGGCAGCCTGCCGGTCCCCCGCCGCCCCTTGCTCGTGCTGGAGGACGTCCACTGGGCGGACGACGACACCTGGAGCGTCATCCGCCGCCTCGTAGAGTCCGGGCCCTCCAGCGGCTGCAGCGTCCTGGTCACGTCGCGACCCGATGGCGAGTGCTGGGACTCCCTGATGCGGCTGGTTGATGCCCGAGCCGCCGAACTGTGTCTCCTCAAAGCGATCCCTGCGTCCGACGTCGCCGAGATGGTCGCCTCGTGCCTGGAGACCCGCGAGGAACTACCGAAGTCGCTGATGGACTTGGTCAGTGCCGCCCAGGGCGTACCGCTCCTGGTTGAGGAGATCCTGGCCGACCTCCTCCGCGTCGGTGACTTGGAGTGGACGGAACAGGGGTGGGTGCACGGGCCGGCGGACGACAGGATTCCTCCCAGCCTGCTGTCGATCACCGAGAAGCGGCTCGGCGCAGTGGCACCGGTGACCCGCAGGTTCGTCGAGCGCTGCGCTCTCCTCGGCATCCGACCCGACAGCACCGGGGTGGCCGCCTCGATGGCCATGTCTGGCGAGGCAGTCGCGGCCACCGTGAGGGAGGCGCACCGTGGCGGACTGCTCGACCTGGAGCCAGAAACCGGATCTCCACTGTTCCGGCACGAGCTCCTGCGCGAGTCAGTGGTCACCTCGATGGTCGACCTCCAGCGGCGCGAGCACGCGCTGGAGCTGCTCGCGGTCGTTGGCCCGGGGCATGACGAGCAGAGCGCTTGGGCGGATCGCGTGGTTCTGGACACCGTGGTCACGGCGGCCCGGCTCGCGGATGTGGGTCGGCGCCGCGATCTGGCCACGGTTCTGCATCTGGCCGCGGCTCGCCGTCACCTGGGCATTGGCGCGCCACTGGCGGCTGCGTCCTCCGCCCGCGCGGCCCTCGCCAGCACGGGCCACTCTGGGGACGCTCGGATCGAGGCCCAGGTGATGCTCACTGAGGCGCTCGCGCTGGCCGGCGATGTGGACGAGGCGATCGCCGAGGCCGCCCGGGTGGACGCACTCCTACAGCACGCCCCGGCTGGGTCGAGCGGCGACGTGCTCAACTTGCGTGGCCGGGCAGTGGAAGCGGTGGCGCGCGCGACAGGACAGCGAGGTGACTGGGCAGCGGCGGAGCGGCTGGTGGGAGACATCGACGGTCTGCAGCAGGATTCGTCCGTCTGCGCCTTCTCCGCAGTCGCGGCGCTGGAGCGGGGCCGGTTCGACGAAGCAGGCGTGATCGCACGGCGAGTCCTCGACGGGACGCCCGCACCGGCAGCGGCATGCGAGGCGCTGGAGGTACTCGGTCGGCTGGCCCGTCGCCACGACCTCGCGGCGGCGGAGGCAACGTTCACACGGGCGGTGGCGCTTGCTGAGGCGGAGGGTCTGCTGCTGTGGCGTGCACGGGCCTTGCATGAGCTGGCCACGATCGCGCAGCTGCGCGAGTTCGCCGTGGCGCCCCTCTACGTGGCTCGCGAGGCCTCGGTCGCGGCCGGGGCCCCGGGACTGGTCATCGCCGTCGACTTCCATCTCTCGGCGGTGCACGGGGTCCGCTTCGAACCTGGCGAAGCACTGACCGCAGGCCGCCGGCTGCTCACCGATGCCCGTCGGCTGGGCGCACATGGCCAGGAGGCGTGGGCCTGGATCCTCATTGCCCAGGCACACGCCGTCGGTGGACGACGAACCCAGGCAGAAGTCGCAGGCCAGGAAGCTGTCAGCATCGCGCCGCACAACGCGGAGATCCGCGGCTTGGCCGCCGGAACGGCACGGGGGCTCGCGGCACTTCTTCGGGAGGACACCGACGTCGGACTCCCGGCCTGGACCGAAGCAATCCGGGAGCTCCGCGGGCTCCCGGCTGTCACGCCACTGCCGCCGTGGTACCTCTGGCCGATCCTGGCGACCGTGGCCGATCTGGAGGGAGACGGGGGCGAGCGAGCGCGAGCCGAGACCGAGCACGGGGATCTTCGCGCCTCCCCGGGCCTGGACGCCCTGTGGCACCTGGCCTCAGCGGTGTCAGCGGGTCGGGACGGCGAAGGCGAGCTCGCACGACGACACGCAGGTATCGCCGACGCAGAACTGGCCGGGCTGAGCGCGCTCGACGGATGGCGGTTCCTCGCGCTGCGATGGGTGGCGGCCGACGCACTCGCAGCGGGCTGGGGCGAACCAGCGCGCTGGATGACCGAGGCCGCCGACTACTTCGGAAGCCGTGGGTTGACCGAGATCTCTTCGAGGTGCCGCGCTCTTGCCCGCCGAGCCGGCGCCCCCCAGCGGCGCCGCGGACGTGGTACGTCCACGGTCCCGCCCCGTCTGGACGCGGTGGGCGTGACCAGTCGCGAGATGGACGTCCTGGGGCTGGTCGCCGAAGGTCTGACCAACGCCGAGGTCGCCGACCGTCTCGTCCTGTCCCCGCGAACCGTCAAAGGGTACGTCGAGCAGCTGCTGGCCAAGACCGGCACGACGAACAGGACGCAGCTGGCAGCCCTGGCGCTAAACCCGCCGAGCGGCGGGTCACAGCGAGGGGACACGGGATCGAGGGTGGCATCACCGGAGACCACCCAGGGCTCCTGACACCAAGGAGAACGACCATGCCCGTCCAGTCGACCTCGTCGGTCCAGTCCAACCTCACCCTCACCCGCGCGCTCATCGACGACTTCTTGCACGGCGACCTCGACGCGGTCGCCGGCCACTTCTCGGCCGACGCCGTGTGGCACCTCCCCGGCCGCGGAACTCTCGCGGGCACCTACACCGGGCCCCAGGAGATCGTCGGCTTCCTGGCACGCGCGTTCGAGCTCTCCGGCGGAACGCTCTCCCTTGAGGTCCTGGACATCCTCGGCAGCGAAGCCGGAGCCGCCCACGTCCAACGCGTCACCGCCCACAGCAGCGGCCGCACGCTGGACTGCGTCGAGGTCCTCGTTCACGAGATCCACGAGGGCCTCATCACGCGCACATACCACCGGCCCGACGCCCACGCGATCGACGCATTCTTTGGCTGATGCCGGGCGATCGCTGGACCTGTCACGCGGCCCGTCACCTGCCGGTGTGGGCCGCCCGGCGGGTGACGCCGGGACGCGGGCGGTGGCTCTACGCGCCGATGATCTGGTTCCGGGTGGGAAACGGGCCGGCTCAACAGCAGCGATCTCGGCCAGATCCCACGGGTAGATGAGCTTTGCGTGACCAGACCCGAACCCGGGCGTCGACGACACGCCCCGACAGCCTCGCAGACCCGCACCCCAACGGCTTCGGCTGCGACCGGGGCCAACGACGATGGGACGACTTCCGGACCATTTCGTCCCAAATGGCTGGGGCACCGATTGGTCACACGGTCCGCCGTCACGTCGGTCTCTTGGGAGTCTTCGTTCGTCGTCACCGTCCCTGACGTGCACTTGGACACACCCACCCGACTCCAGGCGAGAAGTCGGGTCGCGTGCGCTGCGCCCTGAAAATCGGAAGGTCGGCGGTTCGACCCCGCCTCTGGCCACCACCAAGTCTTGGCTTGAGGACCTGAGCGCCGCTCGGGCATCAGTGCATTTGCGCAGGTCAGCGTCCTATTACGCCGCCCGGCTGTTGCCGGCGGCGGAGGTGCGGTGCTCGGGTCAAGTACCCTCCGACGCCGTCCAACTCGGCGAACTGGTCACAACTGGTCACGTCTGTGGCGCGTGATCAGTTCAGTTGCGGCGTCAACCTGGTCGGTGGTGCCTTCTTCATCACGTGCGCGTAGACCTGTCGGGTCACTGCCGGTGAGGAGTGACCGAGGATCATCTGGACCACTCCTTGGGCACGCCACCGGCGAGCATGAGGGAGCAGGCACCGTGCCGGGTGTCGTGCAGACGCACGACCTGCAGGCTGCACGCCGCCACGTGAGTCTCGGACGCGCTCGTCACAGCGCCTGGCGGCAGCGATGTTCCGCCGGGCTCGGCGAACACAAGGTCGTTTGTTTGTCTGGACGGCAGCACTACTAGCTAGGGATGACCGTTCGAGTATCCCAGGCCCCGACTGCGACATGTAGCCCCGCCCACCGAATAGCGCTGGACGCCCGGAGAGGGACCCATCAGGCGGTGAACGCTGTGCGAAAGCGGTCGAGTGCTTGGTCGGGATCGCGGGACGCCCAGCCTTCGAGGCCGACGACGCCTTGGTAGTTGAGCCGGTTGAGGACGGCTGCGATGGCTGGAAAGTTGATTTCGCCGGTGCCCGGTTCCTGCCTCCCGGGAACATCGGCGACCTGGATCTCTCCGATCACGGGTAGTGCACGTTCCAGGAGCTGGATGAGGTTTCCTTCGCCGATCTGGGCGTGGTAAAGGTCGAGGTTCATCCGTAGGTAGGGGTTGTCTACGGCTTCGACCAGGGCCATCGTGTCGGAAGCCCGGGCGAAAGGTGTTCCGGGGTGATCGACGGCGGTATTCAGGTTCTCCAGGGTGAACACTCGCCCGGCGCGCTCGCCGAGCTCGGCCAGTCGAGTCAGGGTGCGAACGGCGGTCAGCCACATCGCCGGTGTCACCGTCGCGGCGGGGATCACCGGCAATCCGCGCTCGTTCAGGCCCGTGCCGTGGACGTTGAGCCGGGGGCAGGCGAGGCGCGCAGCGGTGTCGAGGGATAGTTCGGCGGTCCGCAGGAGTTCGTTGGCGCCGTCGGGATCGGCGAGGGTGCCGCCGATGTAACCGGTCATCGAGGAGAAGGTGGCACCGGTCTTGGCGAGGGCGTCGATGTCCTTGGTGGTCCAGTCCCAGATCTCCACCTCGAAGTCGAGGTCGCTGATGCGTCGGACGCGTTCCTCGAACGGCAGGTCCAGGAAAACCATCTCGGCGCAGACGGCCAGTCGGTAGCTGGTCACTTGGCTACCTCGTCGATGCGCACTGGACGGCCGGAACGGGCGGACTCGGCGGCGGCCAGGGCGATCGCCAGCGCCGCGCGGGCGTCCTCGCCCGTCACCGGGGCTGGGCTGTGCGTGCGGACGGCGTCGACGAACGCGGCCAGCTCGGCCGTGTAGGCGGGGGCGAAAAGTTCCTGGTCGCCGCGGACCGTCTCGCTCAGGCGCCCAGCGGCGCCGGAGAACGTCATGGTGGTGCGCCGGCCGTGGCCCATGGTCGCCATTCCGCCGGAGCCGAAGACTTCGCCGCGGACGTCGTAGCCGTAGGTGGCGTGGAAGCACGCCTCGGCGGTGCCGACCGCACCGTTGTCGAAGCGGACGGTGACCACCGCGGTGTCGAGCAGGCCTTGGTCCCGCCAATCCGGTTCGACCAGGGCGTCCCCGACCGCGAACACGTCGACCACCTCGGCGCCGGGGTTGAGGAACCGCAGCGTGTCGAAGTCGTGGATCAGCGTCTCGAAGAAGATCGTGTTGGGTCTTACCTGCGCCGGGTCGAAGCCGCCGGGATCGCGGGTCACAGAGCGCAGCAGCCGAGGGGTTCCGATCTGGCCGTGGTCGAGCAGGCCTCGTGCCGCCGCCCAGTCGGCGGCGAAACGCCGGTTGAATCCGACCTGCAGGACGACGTCCGCCGCTCGGGCCGCGTCGATGGCGCGGTCCGCGTCGGCCAGGCTAAGTGCCATCGGCTTCTCGCAGAACACCCCCTTACCCGCAGCCGCGGCCGCTGCCACCAGGTCTGCGTGGAACCGGGCCGGGGCCGCGATCACCACCGCGTCGACCTGCGGATCCGCCCACACGTCGGCAGCATCGACGTACGCTCGTTCGGCCCCCAGCACGTCCGCCAGGTGTTGTGCGGCACCCGGCGCGGGATCGGCGACGGCGACCAATCGGGAACCCCGAAGTCGCCGGCTCACTGTCTCGCCGTGAAAAGAACCCATCCGCCCCGAGCCGATCAGTGCCAGCCCGACGTCGTCGCCGTTCATCTGCTCTCCATGACTAGAACGTTATAGACCTTGAGCGTGCGGCAGCACGTGTTGCCCTGTCAAGACTCAGCGCCTATAACGTTCTAGTGTTTGACTGGTATGCTCGGCCGATGCGTAGCGGAGATCGGCGGCCGACTCTCGCGGACGTCGCCGCCCGAGCCGGGGTGTCGACCGCTCTGGTGTCGATCGTCATGCGTGATGCGCCGGGTGCAAGTGCCGCGACCCGGCAACGGGTCCTCGACGTCGCGACCCAGCTCGGATATCACCCCGACAGCCGTGCCCGCCTGTTGCGTAGCGGTCGCAGCCGTCTGCTAGGGGTGGTGTTCGGCGTCCAGCACCCTTTTCACGCCGATCTCGTCACCGGTCTTTACTCTGCGGCAGCGAATCTCGGGTACGAGCTGACCCTCAGTGCCGTCACCCGGCAGCGCAGCGAACGCACGGCGATCGCTGGACTCCTGCAAGACCGTTGTGAGGCCCTGATCCTGCTGGGCCCTCAGGTTCCCACGTCCGACCTGGCCGACCTGGCGACGCGGATGCCCGTGGTGGTCATGGCCCGCGGCGTCCGGAACCCGGCAGTCGACGTGATCCGCACCGCGGACAGCGTCGGCCTGCACCAGGCCGTGGACCACCTCGTCCAGCTCGGCCACCACAGAATCACTCACATCGACGGTGGACGGGCACCCGGAGCCGCAGAACGTCGCCGCGGATACCGCGACGCAATGCACCGGCACGGCCTCGACTCCCACGCCCGCATTGTCGGCGGCGGGCTCACCGAGGAAGACGGCGCTACCGCCGCCCAAGCGCTCTTCGACCATTCACCGACTGCGGTCACCGTGTTCAACGACCTCTGCGCCACTGGGGTCCTCGACGTCCTACGCCGGGCCGGGCTGTCCGTACCCGATGAGATCAGCGTCGTTGGCTACGACGACAGCAGCCTCGCCCGCCTGGCGCACATCAACCTCACCACCGTCGCGCAGGACTCAGCGACCATGACCACCCTCGCGGTAGCCCGGGCTGTCGACCGGATCATGGCCGCACACGTCGCCCACCGCGAAGTCATCGTGCCGCCCCACCTCGTCATCCGCGGGACCACCGGACCATCAAACAGTGACAGCGCGCACAGCCAGTCCTCGCCGACCAGGACCACGCGGCGTCGCTCCGCCCGAACGTAAGAACGTGCACTACCGCGCCGGAGTCCCAGTCGAGGCGCTCCGCCAACCACGCCCATGTAAGGCCACGCGCAATGCCCCCAGCCCTGGACGCGGGTTTCGAGTCTCCTCGGACTGAATCGTTACGGAGTGATCGGCTAACGGCGAAGCGCAGTACGCGGTCGAGAACATGCGGGAGCGCCCATACAAGGGGCACCGCAAGCACCGTTCTCACTGACACGCCTTGCCCTGCTGGGTGTCAAGCAGTTCGTGCTACAGGCCGGGCAAACGACTCGATCATGGTGATATCCACCGAGGAGGCGACCCGGCCCATTGAGCCGAGCAGACCGGCTTCGCGCGGACGGCGCCCGGAGGCCCAGGGGTACCCGCAGTCGTCCTCGCGCGGAGGCAGTCATGGCGACCGATTTCCCCCAGTCCCTGCCGGTGCTCTCACGGGGCAAGCACCGCGGCCCACGCCGCGGCGCCTGCTTCATGGAGTTCGCGGCGTTTCTCGTCGGCGAGCGATGGAGCGACCATCCCAGTGCACGCACCCCCTGCTCGCCACTCTGGCCCGGTGCGTCAGCGACCTGACCTCGGACACCGCCCGTCCGCTGCTGGCACGCTGATCCCGTCCGTGATCGGCCTGACCAGTGAAGACCTGCGAGTGGACGCGCGCATCGCCCTGGTGACGGCACGCGCGGCCCAGCCGGTGGTGGCCGAGGAACGGCAGCGAGTGCTCGCGGTCGGGGTCCAGACCACCGAGCGCGTGCTGGCCGATCTCGACGGCCGGCCTTCCGACGACATGGAGGCTGTGACCCGGGACGCGCTGCGCTCCGTGCCTCACGCGGCACAGTGGGCCAGGAGCTTCAGCAAGCTCGCAGGGTCGGGAGGCCGCGCGACTTCCGCCGCTTCGCAGCCCCGTGCATCGTCACGAGCGCCGCTCAGGGCATCGCCGTCGCGTGCGTCAGCGAGCGCGAGGCGCGCCTGCATGCTCTGCTCAGCGACGCCATCGACGAGTGCCAGGCCCTCGTGCATCCGGTGGCGGAAGACACGCGTCACACCTGGGAGGACGCGTGCCAGCTGACGGGGGTGGCAGGCGCCTAGAGGCACCACAATGGGGCCTGGCGCTCCTCGGTCAGTGCTCGGCCAGTGTCAGGGAGAAGGTGTAGCGGGACGCTCGGTAGACATGGCTGCCGTACTCCACGGCGCGCCCCGAGTCGTCGAACGCCGTGCGCGTCATCGTCAGCAGGGCGGCGTGGCGTGTCTCCCCCAGCAGCCGGGCCTCCGCGGCGGTAGCACTGCGAGCGCCGATGCTCTGGTCGGCCTGGTGGATGTGGACCCCTGCGGCCCGGAGCAGCTCGTACAGCCCCCGTTCCTCGAGGTCCTTCGCCTCCAGGCTCTCGATGCTGGGCGGTAGGTAGTTCGTCAGCAGGGCGATGGGCTCGTCGTCCGCGAACCGCAGCCGCCGCAGGTACACGACCGGGGAGCCCTCCGCGACGGACAGCGCGGTGGACACGTCACCCTCCGCCGCGACCGTCTCGACCTCCAGCACCTGCGTGCGAGGGTGCCGCCCGGTCGCGGCCAGGTCGTCGTGGAGGCTGGTCAGCTCGAGCGGGCGCCGGACCTGGGCACGCACGACCTGCGTTCCGACGCCCCTCTTGCGGACGAGCAGCCCGCGCTGGACGAGGTAGTCGATGGCCTGGCGCATGGTCGGACGCGAGACGCCGAGATCGCCCGCGAGACCGATCTCGTTGCCGAGCAGGGAGCCCGCCGGGATGTGGCCTTGCTCGATGTGCTGCTGAAGCGCCTGTGCCACTTGGTAGTACAGCGGGATCGGGCTCGTCCGGTCGACGGTCACAAGGTCGGCCATACCCACCATCTCGATCCCCTCCCGTCTGCTCCGAACGCAGTATGACAGTCCCACCCGACCATGCACGACAGCAAGACGTCAGAATGTCCTGACAAACTCTTGACATGCCTACGGTGGAGGAAAGAGACTCGAGCAGCAACACTCCGGACACGGCATCGACACTCAGGAGCAACGCATGCGGGTGGCCTTCGCGGGAGCGGGACGGATCGGCACCGCCCATGCGCAGGTGGTCCGCGACCACCCAGACGTGGACGCCGTCGTCCTGAGTGACGCCGACCCGGCCAGGGCCGAGGCCCTGGCCACCAAGCTGGGCGTCGAGGCAGCGCAGTCCGTCGACAAGGCACTCGCGGGGGCCGACGCGCTGGTTGTCGCCGCAAGCACCGCCGCCCACGCCGACCTCGTCCTGCGCGGCGTCCGCGCTGGTGTCCCGGTGTTCTGCGAGAAGCCGTTGGCGCCCGACGTCGCCGGCAGCCGCCGCGTCGTGGCCGAGGTCGAGAACGCCGGGGCCACAGTGCAGGTCGGCTTCCAACGCCGCTTCGACAGCGGCTACGGCGCGGCACGGGCAGCCCTGCGTGACGGGAGGCTCGGCGAGCTGCGGCGCGTGCACCTGCTCACCGCGGACCAGGCGCCACCGCCCGCCGAGTACATCCCCTTGTCCGGAGGGATCTTCCGCGACTGCCACGTGCACGACTTCGACATGCTCCGGTGGGTCACGGGCCGCGAGGTGGTCGAGGTGACAGCCCTGGGCGTGAACCGCGGCGCGGCCTACTTCGCGGAGGGCGGCGACGTCGACGAGTCCGCCGGGCTGTTGACCCTCGACGACGGCACGCTGGTCACCATGCAGGGATCCCGCTACAACGGTGCCGGCCACGACATCCGGATGGAGCTGGCGGGAACGCGCGGCACCGCCGTCGTCGGACTGTCCGAGCGGACGCCCGTGGTGTCCGCCGAGCAGGACCAGACCTTCCCGGACGGCGAGCCCTGGCCCAACTACTGGGCGCGGTTCACACCCGCGTACGTCGCCGAGCTGCAGGCGTTCGTCGCGCTGGTGCAGGGGCGTCGCGACAACCCCTGCTCGGTGACCGAGGCGCTCGAGGCCTTCTACGTCGCGGAGGCAGCGACCGTCTCGTGGCTCGAGCACCGGACCGTCACGCTCGACGAGGTGCGTGCGGCATGAGTACTACACGCCAGGCGTACGACCTGATCACCGTCGGCCGGATCTGCGTCGACATCTACCCGCTGCAGACCGGTGTCGGCCTGGAGGACGTCGAGACCTTCGGCAAGTACCTCGGCGGCTCGGCGACGAACGTCGCCGTGGCCGCAGCCCGCTACGGGCGCAGGAGCGCGGTGGTCACGGCCACCGGCGACGACGCGTTCGGCCGGTACATCCACCGGGCTCTGCGCGGCTTCGGTGTGGACGACCGCTGGGTCTCCTCCGTCCCCGAGCTCATGACGCAGGTGACGTTCTGCGAGATCTTTCCTCCGGACGACTTTCCCCTGTACTTCTACGGGCGCCAGCCGACCGCAGCAGACCTCCAGATCACCGCCGCCGACCTGGACCTGCAGGCCATCATGGAGGCGGGGGTCTTCTGGGTGACCCTGACCGGGATGTCGGCGGAGCCCAGCCGTGCCACGCACCTCGCCGCCCTGACGGCCCGCAACCGCCGCTCGCACACCGTCGTTGACCTGGACTACCGCCCCATGTTCTGGGCTTCCCGCCACGAGGCCCGCGAACAGGCGGAGCGACTCCTCGCGAACGCCACCGTCGCCGTCGGCAACCTCGACGAGTGCGAGACGGCCGTGGGGGAGCGCGATCCTCAGCGGGCGGCAGCCGCCCTGCTCGACCGGGGCGTGGAGCTCGCGATCGTGAAGCAGGGACCCAAGGGGGTCCTCGCCAGGACGGCGCGCGAGACGGTCGAGGTGCCGCCACACGTCGTGGAGGTCGTCAACGGCCTCGGCGCCGGAGACGCCTTCGGCGGCGCCCTCTGTCACGGCCTGCTCGCCGGCTGGTCGCTGGAGCAGACCGTGGGCTTCGCCAACGTGGCAGGCGCGATCGTCGCCTCCCGTCTGGAGTGCTCCTCGGCGATGCCGACCGAGGACGAGGTGCGGGCCGAGCTGTCCGGTCAGACGAAGGAGAACAGCGTTGTCCGTTGACGTGCGCAGCCTCGTCCTGACCAGGGCCACCCGCCCGGAGGCGGTCGCCGAGCTGGCTGCCGCCCGCCGTCGTCCCGCGTCCCTCCTCGGCCCCACCGGCCGCCTGATGGTGATCGCCGCCGACCACCCGGCCAGAGGGGCCTTGCGGGCCGGGCCGAACCCCATGGCCATGGCCGACCGGGCTGACCTGCTGGAGCGGCTCTGCATCGCCCTGGAGCGGCCCGAGGTCAACGGTGTGCTCGGCACCGCAGACATCCTCGAGGACCTGCTCCTGCTGGGGGCGACCGAGGACAAGGTGGTGGTCGGGTCGATGAACCGTGGTGGCCTCGCTGGCACCACGTTCGAGATCGACGACCGGTTCACCGGGTACGACGCACCGAGCATCGACGAGTACCGCTTCGACGCGGGCAAGATGCTGCTCCGCATCGATCCGGAGGACCCGGCCACCGCGGCGACCCTGGAGGCCTGCTCCCGCGCCATCTCGGACCTCGCGTCCCGCGGGCTGATGGCCATGGTGGAGCCGTTCATCTCCCACCGGGTCGACGGCCGCGTGCGCAACGACCTCTCCGCCGAGGCAGTGACCCGTTCCGTCACCGTCGCCGCAGGGCTGGGCACGACCTCGGCGCACACGTGGCTCAAGCTGCCCGTCGTCAGCGACGGCGTCGAGGGCATGGAACAGGTGCTGGGGGCCTCGACGCTGCCCGCTCTGCTGCTCGGCGGGGAGGTTCCGGAGGACCCGGACGCTGCGTTCGCGGCCTGGGAGACGGTGCTCAAGCACCCGACCGTCCAGGGGCTCGTCGTCGGCCGGTCGCTGCTGTACCCCGCCGACGGCGACGTCGCCGGTGCCGTCGCGACGGCGGTGAGCCTGCTGTGAGCACCCAGCTCGCCTCGACACGGCTCCACCTGCCGGCCGGCAGCGCCACTCGTGCTCCCTACTCGCTCGAGGTGACCCCGGCCACCGCCGGGTGGGGCTACTCGTCACTGCGGGTGCTCGAGCTGGAGGCGCTTGCCTCGCACCGGTTCTCGACCGGCGACGAGGAGATGGTCATCCTGCCGCTGGCCGGGTCCTGCACGGTCGCGTGCGACGGGCAGCGGTTCGACCTGCACGGCCGCGACGACGTGTTCAGCGGCGTCAGCGACTTCGCCTACGTCCCGCGGGACGCGGACGTGGAGATCACGTCGGAAGGGGGCGGCCGGTTCGCACTCCCGGGCGCCGTCTGCACCCGCCGGCTGCAGCCCCGGTACGGAGCGGCGGCCGACGTCCCGGTCGAGGTGCGGGGGAGCGGTGCGTGCAGCCGTCAGGTCGACAACTTCTGCTCGGCGGACTCCTTCGACGCCGACCGGCTGATTGCCGTCGAGGTCCTCACCCCAGGAGGCAACTGGTCGTCCTACCCGCCGCACAAGCACGACGAGGCACGGCCGGGCGAGGAGTCCGAGCTCGAGGAGATCTACTACTTCGAGGTCGCCGCCGGACCGAACGGGCCGGGTCTGGGATACCACCGCGTCTACGGGACGGCAGAGCGTCCGATCGACGTGCTGGCCGAGGTGCGGGACCGCGATGTCGTGCTGGTGCCCCACGGGTGGCACGGCCCGTCAATCGCGGCACCGGGGTACGACCTCTACTACCTGAACGTGATGGCGGGCCCCGGAGACGAGCGGTCCTGGCTGATCTGCGACGACCCGAGGCACGCCTGGGTCCGCGACGCATGGGCCGAGCAGGTCGTCGACCCTCGCCTTCCCCTGACCTCCCCGACTCCGAAGAGGAGCGCCCGATGAGCAGCGGCATCTCCGGCGGCACCGTGCGGCTGACCGTCGCGCAGGCGATCGTGCGCTTCCTCGCCCAGCAGTACACCGAGCGTGACGGCGTCGAGCAGAAGCTCTTCGCCGGCTGCTTCGGGATCTTCGGGCACGGCAACGTGGCCGGCATGGGCCAGGCCCTCCTCGAGGCCGAGCTCGACGCGCCCGGCGACCTGCCGTACCACCAGGCTCGCAACGAGCAGGGGATGGTGCACGCCAGCGTCGCCTTCGCCCGGATGCGCAACCGCCTGACCACGATGGCGTGCACGGCGTCCATCGGCCCCGGCGCCACCAACATGGTCACCGGGGCGGCTCTGGCCACCATCAACCGGCTGCCGGTCCTGCTGCTGCCCGGCGACGTCTTCGCCACCAGGGCGGCGAGCCCGGTGCTGCAGGAGCTCGAGGACCCCAGCGGCTACGACATCTCGGTCAACGACGTCTTCCGTCCGGTGTCGCGCTTCTTCGACCGGGTCTGGCGCCCCGAGCAGCTGCCCGCCGCGCTGCTCGGTGCGATGCGTGTCCTGACGGATCCGGTGGAGACCGGAGCCGTGACGATCGCACTGCCTCAGGACGTGCAGGCCGAGGCGCACGACTGGCCGGTTGCCCTGTTCGACAAGCGGGTCTGGCACGTGGCGCGCCCGGTTCCGGAGGCCGCGGCGCTCGCACGTGCGGTCGAGGTGATCCGGTCGGCCCGACGGCCGCTGGTCGTCGCCGGAGGAGGGGTCGGCTACAGCGAGGCCACCGACGCGCTGAGCGCCTTCGTCGCGGCCACCGGCATCCCGGTCGCGGAGACGCAGGCCGGAAAGGGGTCGCTGCCCTTCGACCACGGCCTGTCGCTCGGTGCCATTGGGAGCACCGGCACGGCGGCGGCCAACGCCATCGCCCGCGAGGCGGACGTCGTGATCGGCGTCGGTACGCGCTACAGCGACTTCACGACCGCGTCGCGGACCGCGTTCGCCGACCCCGGCACGCGGTTCGTCAACATCAATGTCGCAGCTCTGGACGCGGCCAAGCACGCGGGGGTCGGCCTCGTCGCTGACGCCCGGGAAGCGCTGACAGCACTGGCGTCTGCCCTCGAGGGCTGGTCGGTCGAGGCGGAGTACACCGAGCGTGCCCGGCAGCTGTCCGCCGCCTGGGACGAGACCGTGCAGCGCGCCTACACACTGGGCCACGGCCCGCTTCCCGCGCAGTCGGAGATCATCGGCGTGGTCAACGAGGTGTCCGAGCCTCGCGACGTGGTGGTGTGCGCCGCAGGGTCCATGCCCGGCGATCTGCACAAGCTGTGGCGCACGCGCGACCCGAAGGGCTATCACGTCGAGTACGGCTACTCCTGCATGGGATACGAGATCGCCGGTGGCCTGGGCGTCCGGATGGCCTGCCCAGACCGGGACGTGTTCGTGATGGTCGGCGACGGCTCGTACCTGATGATGGCGCAGGAGCTCGTGACGGCCGTCCAGGAGAACGTCAAGCTGATCGTCGTCCTCGTACAGAACCACGGCTTCGCCTCCATCGGCGCGCTGTCCGAGGAGGTCGGCTCGCAGCGGTTCGGCACCTGGTACCGCTACCGCAACCCGGACACGGGACGGCTCGACGGTGACGTCCTCCCCGTCGACCTGGCGGCCAACGCGGCCAGCCTCGGCGTGAACGTGCTGCGGGCCAACGGTGTCGACGAGTTCAGAACCGCTCTGCTGCACGCCAAGAGGGCCGAAGGGCCGGTTCTGGTCCATGTGGACACCGACCCGTTGGTGCCGGCACCCGACAGTGAGTCGTGGTGGGACGTACCCGTCGCCGAGATCGCGTCCCTGGAGACCACGCGCCAGGCCCGCAAGACCTACGAAGCTCACAAGACCGACCAGCGACTCTTCCTCTGAGAGAGGACACCTCATGCGAACGATCGAGCACTGGATCGACGGCCGGCTCACTGCCGGCTCTTCATCCCGCCACGCACCCGTCTTCAACCCTGCGACGGGCGCCCAGCAGGCACAGGTGGTTCTGGCCTCCCGGGCCGACGTCGAGGCAGCGGTCTCCAGCGCCGGCAAGGCTTTCGAGGAGTGGGGCCAGACCTCGTTGAGCAAGCGGACCAAGGTGCTGTTCGCCTTCCGGCAGCTGGTCGAGGCGCGGGTCAAGGACCTTGCGGAGATCATCTCCGACGAGCACGGCAAGGTCGTCTCCGACGCGCTCGGGGAGGTGCAGCGGGGCCTGGAGGTGGTGGAGTTCGCCTGCGGCATACCGCAGCTGCTCAAGGGCGAGTACTCCGACCAGGTCTCGACCGGCGTCGACGTCTTCTCGTTCCGCCAGCCACTCGGCGTCGTCGCAGGCATCACCCCGTTCAACTTCCCGATCATGGTGCCGATGTGGATGCACCCGGTCGCGATCGCCTGCGGGAACACGTTCGTCCTCAAACCCAGTGAGCGGGACCCCTCGGTGTCGATGCTGGTCGCCGAGCTCTGGGCCGAGGCCGGGCTGCCGGCCGGCGCGTTCAACGTCGTACACGGTGACAAGGAGTCGGTGGACGCGCTCTTGGACCACCGTGACGTCGCTGCCGTGTCCTTCGTCGGCTCCACGCCGATCGCCCGGTACATCCACGAGCGCGGTACCACCGCCGGCAAGCGTGTGCAGGCACTGGGCGGCGCCAAGAACCACGCGATCGTCTTGCCCGACGCGGACCTCGACTTCGCATCCGACCACCTGGTCGCCGCGGCGTTCGGCTCCGCGGGGGAGCGCTGCATGGCCATCTCGGCGGCTGTCGCCGTCGGCTCCGCCGGTGACCCCCTCGTCGACGTCGTCACGAGCAAGGCGCAGGTCGTGAAGGTCGGCCCCGGCCGCGACCCCAGCAGCGAGATGGGCCCCGTCGTGACCGCCCAGGCCCGCGACCGCATCGTCGGCCTGATCGGTTCGGGCGAGGAGCAGGGTGCCCGGCTCACCGTCGACGGCAGGGGTCTCGAGGTGCCCGGTCAGGCCGGTGGCTTCTGGGTCGGCCCCACCGTGGTCGACCAGGTGAGGCCGGACATGGACGTGTACCGCGAGGAGATCTTCGGGCCGGTCCTGGCTGTGCTGCGGACGGACACGGTGGACGAGGCGATCGCCCTCGTCAACGCCAACCCCTACGGCAACGGCACCGCCATCTTCACGTCGAGCGGCGAGGCGGCGCGACGGTTCCAGCGCGGCGTGCACGTGGGGATGATCGGCATCAACGTGCCGATCCCGGTCCCGATGGCCTACTACTCGTTCGGCGGCTGGAAGGACTCGCTCTTCGGCCAGTCGCACATCCACGGCCCCGAGGGGGTCGCGTTCTACACGCGGGCCAAGGTCGTCACGTCGCGTTGGCCGCACGTCGACCACGCCGCCGGCGCGAGCTACCACTTCCCGACCGCCACCTGACCCAGCACAGCCCGTCCGGCACACCCCCAACCGCGCACGAGAGAGACACCGATGACGACAGCCACCGCAGGAGAAGGCGAACCGAACCGCCTGCGCCTCGGAACCGCCCCCGACTCATGGGGGGTGTGGTTCCCCGACGACCCGCAGCAGGTGCACTGGAGCCAGTTCCTCGACGAAACCGTGACGGCCGGCTACCAGTGGATCGAGCTGGGCCCGTACGGCTACCTGCCGACGGATCCCGAGCAGCTGCGCGACGAGCTCGGCAGCCGGGGACTGTCCCTGTCCGGCGGTGCGGTCTTCGCCGGTCTCCACCGCGGCGGGGACGCGTACGAGCAGGCGGTACGCGACTGCCGCCAGGAGGCCGAGCTCCTGACCGCCCTGGGCGCCGAGTACCTCGTGCTGCTGCCGGAGCTGTACAGCGACGGCAGCCGGCTGACGCAGCCGACCGAGCTCGACGACGACCAGTGGCGCACCATGACCACGGCGATGTCGCGGCTCGCCAAGACGCTCGCCCAGGACAGCGGCGTGAAGCTCGTGTTCCACCCGCACGCGGACGCGCACGTCGAGACGCAGGCCCAGGTCGAGCGCTTCCTCGACGACACGGACCCCGAGTTCGTCAACCTCTGCCTCGACACCGGGCACATCAGCTACCGGCGCGGGGACAACCTGGAGATCATCCGCAAGTACGCCGAGCGGATCACCTACGTCCACCTCAAGCAGGTCGACCCGGCGGTCGTCGACCGCGTGGAGGCGGAGAACCTCACGCTAGGCGACGCCGTCCCACTCGGCGTCATGACGGAGCCGCCGCTCGGCGTGCCCGAGATGCCCCCGCTGATCGATGCGCTGGCCGCCCTCGACGCGGACATCTTCGCCATCGTCGAGCAGGACATGTACCCGTGCCCACCCGACATGCCTCTGCCCATCGCCACCCGCACCCGCCAGTACCTCGGCGGCTGCGGCCTGGGCCCGGGCCCGCGCCGCTAGACAGCACGTTCAACCGTCACCCACAGTCCGCCCGGCACCAGCCGGAGGAGAGAACGAGGAGCACCAGCATGAACCGACAGCCACGAGCGCTCGCCACGTGCGCCATCCTGACGGCCGCCGCCCTGAGCCTTGCGGCGTGCACGAGCTCGGGTGGGGGCAGGCCCGACGAACCCGAAGGCGACGGTGGTGGCGGGGGCGGCCAGGTGGCCGACACGCCGCGCCTGGAGATCGCTGTGATCACCCACGCCGCCCCGGGTGACACGTTCTGGGACATCGTCCGCAGCGGCGCGGAGGACGCCGCAGCCAAGGACAACGTCGAGCTCAACTTCCTCGGCGACCCGGAGGCCGCGAGGCAGGCGACGCTCATCCAGAACGCCGTCGACAGCGGCGTCGACGGCATCGCCGTGACGATGTCCAAGCCGGAGGCGCTCGCAGACGCGATCCACGCGGCCCAGGAGGCTGGCATCCCCGTCGTGGGCTTCAACTCGGGCATCAACGACTGGCAGGAGATCGGCGTCGACGCCTACTTCGGCTCGGACGAGGACGTCGCGGGCCGGGCGGCCGGTGAGCGGCTGACGGAGGAGGGCGCGAAGAAGGCGCTTTGCGTCATCCAGGAGCAGGGCCACGTTGCCCTCGAAGCGCGCTGCGCGGGCGTGAAGGCCACGTTCCCGAACACCGAGAACATCACCGTCACCGGCACGGACATGCCGTCGGTGCAGTCCACCCTCACGGCCAAGCTTCAGCAGGACCCCAGCATCGACCGGATCATCACCCTGGGAGCGCCGTTCGCGCTCGCCGCGGTGCAGGTCGTCGCCGATGCCGGCAGCGAGGCCAAGGTGGCCACGTTCGACATGAACGCCGAGCTGGCGAAGGCCATCCAGGACGGCACGGTGCTGTGGTCGATCGACCAGCAGCCATACCTACAGGGCTACCTCGCGGTGGACTCCCTGTGGCTGAACGCCACCAACGCCAACACGATCGGCGGTGGCCAGCCCGTTCTGACCGGGCCGGCGTTCGTCGACGAGACCAACATCGACAGGGTCGCCGAGTACGCGGCCGGCGGCACACGGTAGAGGGCGCCGTCATGACTCAGACCGTGAAAGCCGCCCCAGCAGGTGCAGCGCCGCCACCCGAGGCGCGGAAATCCTGGTTGCACGTGGTGCTCACGCGTCCCGAGATCGGGGCGTTGGTGGCCGCCATCGCGATCTTCGCCTTCTTCTTCGCGGTGGCGGGTCCGTTCCGCCAGCTCAACTCGTTCTCCACGGTGCTCTACAGCAGCTCGACGATCGGCATCATGGCCGTCGGCGTGGCGCTGCTGATGATCGGCGGGGAGTTCGACCTCTCTGCCGGCGTCGCCGTCATCACGTCGTCGCTGACGGCGTCGATGGTCAGCTACGAGCTGCGCCTCAACCTCTGGACGGGCACCTTCGTCGCGCTGGCGCTCGCCTTGGCGATCGGCTTCACCAACGGCTATCTCGTCGTCAAGACGAAGATTCCCAGCTTCCTCGTCACCCTCAGTACGTTCTTCATCCTGCAGGGCCTCAACCTCGGGATCACGAAGATCGTCTCCGGGACGGTCGCCACCCAGAGCATCAGCGACATGGACGGGTACGACCAGCTACGAGCGGTCTTCGCCTCCAGCTTCAGCGTCGGCGGCGTCAGCCTGAGAGTCACTGTGCTGTGGTGGATCCTGTTCGTGGCCATCGCCACCTGGATCCTGCTGAAGACCAGGATCGGCAACTGGATCTTCGCCGTCGGCGGCAACCAGGACAGCGCCCGAGCGGTGGGCGTCCCCGTCGCCAAGGTGAAGATCGGCCTGTTCATGGGCGTCTCGTTCCTGGCCTGGTTCTACGGCATGCACCGGCTGTACGCGTTCAACACCGTCCAGTCGGGTGAGGGCATCGGCAACGAGTTCCTCTACATCATCGCGGCCGTCGTCGGTGGCTGCCTGCTGACCGGGGGCTACGGCTCCGCGATCGGAGCGGCCATCGGTGCCTTCATCTTCGGGATGACGGTGCAGGGCATCGTCTACGCCGGCTGGGACGCCGACTGGTTCCGGCTGTTCCTCGGCGTGATGCTCCTGCTGGCAACGCTTCTGAACCTGTACGTCAAGCGACTGACCACCCGGAAGTGAGTGACATGACCGACTCCAACGTCTCCGCCGAAACGCCCGCAGCGGGCCCTGCCCCCGGTGCCGTTCCCGGCGCGCCCCTGATCGAGATGGAGGGCGTCGGCAAGTCCTACGGCAACATCCGGGCCATCGAGGGGATCAACCTCAGAGTCGACGCCGGTGAGATCACCTGCGTCCTGGGCGACAACGGTGCCGGCAAGTCGACTCTGATCAAGATCATGGCCGGGCTGCACCAGCACTCAGAGGGTGTCGTGCGGGTGGACGGCGAAGAGGTGAGCTTCTCGTCGCCGCGGGAGGCACTGGACCGCGGAATCGCCACGGTCTACCAGGATCTCGCCGTCGTCTCGCTGATGGAGGTGTGGCGCAACTTCTTCCTCGGGTCGGAGAAGCGCCGAAAGCTCTGGCCCGTCAACCCTCTCGACAGCGACAGCATGCGCCGCACGGCGAAGGAGGAACTGGCGAAGATGGGCATCGAGCTGGCGGACGTGAACCAGCCGATCGGCACCCTGTCCGGGGGACAGCGCCAGTGCGTCGCCATCGCCCGTGCCGTGTACTTCGGCGCGCGCGTGCTCATCCTCGACGAGCCGACTGCGGCGCTGGGCGTGAAGCAGTCCGGCATCGTCCTCAAGTACACGGCGAGGGCGCGCGACGCCGGCCTCGGTGTCGTCTTCATCACCCACAACCCGCACCACGCCTACCTCGTCGGCGACCACTTCATCGTCCTCAAGCGCGGGCGGATGAACCTCGACGCCCACCGCTCCGAGATCACCCTCGACGACCTCACGCGCGAGATGGCCGGCGGCGACGAGCTCGAGACCCTCACGCACGAGCTGAAGCGCTGAGTTCCGGCTCGCAGCAACCCAACTGACAAGCACACGAGGAGGACCGGTGCTCAACATCGGTGTCATCGGCGCGGGCAACATCGGCCATGACCACATCAGGCGCGTCACGCACTCGGTGGCCGGCGCCCGCATCGCGGCAGTCTTCGACGTCGCGCAAGAGCGCGCCAAGCAGGTTGCGAACGACGTGGGCGCCGTGGCAGTCGACGACGCGCACTCGCTCATCGCCGACGACCGCATCGAGGCTGTCATCATCGCCAGCCCCGGTCACCTGCATCCCGACCAGGCTCTTGCGTGCCTGGCGGCGGGGAAGCCGGTTCTCTGCGAGAAGCCCCTGGCCACAACGGTCGAGGACAGCCTCCGTGTCCTCGACGCCGAGGTGGCTCTGGGGCGGCGGCTGGTCCAGGTCGGGTTCATGCGTCGCTACGACCCTGGCTACCGGCAGGTCAAGGAGGTGCTGCGCTCCGGCGGAGTCGGCGAGCCCCTGATGGTCCACTCCGTCCACCGCAATCCCACGGTGCCGGCCTCGTTCACCGGCGACATGTCGTTGACCGACTCCGTGGTGCACGAGATGGACGTCACCCGGTGGCTGTTCGACTCGGAGGTCACGGCGGTGACGGTCGTGGCCCCACGTCGAACGCCCCTGGCGGCGCCCCACCTGCAGGACCCGCAGCTCGTGCTGCTGGAGACGGAGTCCGGCATCCTCGTCGACGTCGAGAGCTTCGTCAGCTGCCAGTACGGCTACGACGTGCGGTGCGAGGTCGTCGGTTCGACCGGAACGGTGTCACTGGACACCCCGTCCTTCGGCGCGGTGACCAGTGGCGGGGTCCGCGGGCACGTGGTGCCGGCTGACTGGCGCATCCGGTTCGGGGAGGCCTACCGGGTCGAGCTCCAGGAGTGGGTCGAGAGCGTCGTCTCGGGTACCCCATCGGGCCCGAGCACGTGGGACGGCTACGCGGCGACCGCCATCGCCGTGGCAGCCGTCCAGGCCCAGACCTCGGGCAGCCGCACCGAGGTCAAGCTCGTCGACAAGCCATCCCTCTACGGCTGACCGCCGTCCCGACCCGACCGAGGAGCTCGCGATGAAGCTCGCGCTCGACCCGTACATGTTCCGCCGTGTCCCGCTGCTGGAGCTGCCATCTCTGGTGGCCGATCTCGGCTACCAGCACATCGAGATGTCACCACGCGACGACTTCATGCCGTTCTTCCTGCACCCCCGCGCCGACCGGGCGACGGTGGCGGCGTTCAAGAAGGCACTGGACGGCGCCGGCGTCGGTATCTCGTCGGTGCTCCCGCTGTACCGGTGGTCGGGCCCCGAGGACGAGCGCCAAGCGGCCGTCAGGTACTGGAAGCGTGCCATCGAGATCACGGTCGAGCTCGGCTGCGACGTGATGAACTCGGAGTTCAACGGCCGTCCGGAAAGCGCCGGCCGGAGCGAGTCGCAGTTCTGGCGCTCGATGGAGGAGCTGCTGCCGGTGTTCGAGCGGGAAGGCGTCCGGCTCGTCCTCGAGCCGCACCCGGACGACTTCATCGAGGACGGCAAGGCCGCCGTCGACATGGTGCGCGGCATCAACTCACCGCTCGTGTCGTTCCTGTACTGCGCTCCGCACACGTTCCACCAGGGCGGCGACATCACCGGAGTGATGGAGTACGCCGGCGACCTGCTCACCCACCTGCACGTGGCGGACTCGTTCGACCACCGCGGCTCGTCGGGCCTTCGCTACATCGTCAATCCGCCCGGATCGACCGTGCGCGTCCACCAGCACCTCGACATCGGCCAGGGAGAGGTGGACTTCGACGAGTTCTTCGGAACCCTCGGGAGGCTCGGGTTCGACGGCATCATGACCGTCTGCGTCTTCGCCTGGGAGGAGCGAGCCCGCGAGTCCAGCCTCTTCATGCGCGAGCAGATCGAGCACTACACGAAGACCTGGGCCTGACGGCTCGTACGCCACGGCTCGTCACGGCGACCTGCTCACGTGTTCGGCGAGATCGACCACGGCGTCGAGCAGCTCGTCCCCGTCCAGCAGCGCTCGATCGTTGTGGTCGGCACCGGAGACCTCCACGACCTGGTGCAGGGACGGTGCCGCTGCTGCCACCGCCCGGCTCTGGTCCGGCGGCACGACCGAGTCCCGGCTGCCGTACACCACCGTGACCGGCACCGAAACGGTCGCGAGCTGCTCCGCCAGCGGGTACCGGTCCCGGAGCAGGGTCCGGACCGGGAGGAACGGGTAGTGGGTCCGTCCGACCGAGGCCAGGTCCGTGAACGGTGAGCGCAGCACCAGACCCGCAGGTGGACGGTCCGTCGACAGCTCGGTGAGCACCGCGGCGCCCAGGCTCTCGCCGAGGTACAGGATCCGTTCCGGCGGGTAGCCGGCCGTCTCGACCAGGTACTGCTGCGCCGCGCGGGTCGACGCGCCGCGCTCCGGCAAGCCGGCCACGATCCCCGCAGACCGTTCGCGACGAGATCCTGTCGATCACGTTGACCGAGCCGCCGGTTGAGCTCGGCATCACGCACTGGTCCTCACGGCTTCTCGCGGACCGGTTGCGGCGAGCCGGAAAGCCGGTGTCCCACGCCACGGTGGCGCGGGTGTGGAAGCACTTCGGGATCCAGCCGCACCGCTTCGGGACGTTCAAGTTCTCCACCGACCCGCAGCTGGAGGCCAAGGTCCGCGACATCGTCGGGCTCTACCTGAACCCGCCCGAGAAGGCCGTTGTGCTGTGCGTGGACGAGAAGTCCCAGACCCAGGCGCTGGACCGCACCGCCCCCATCCTGCCGCTGCGCCCCGGCCTACCCCAGAGCAGGACTCACGACTACCGCCGGCACGACACCACCACCCTGTTCGCCGCCCTGGAGGTGGCCACCGGCAAGGTCACCGACGCCTGCTTCGACCGGCACCGCCACCAAGAGTTCCTGCGGTTCCTCAAACAGGTCGCCAAGGCCTACCCCCGCCAACCGCTGCACGTCGTGGCGGACAACTACGCCGCCCACAAGCACCCCGCCGTCAAGGCCTGGCTGGTCAAGAACCCGCGCATCACCATGCACTTCACCCCGACCTCCGGCTCCTGGATGAACCTGGTCGAGGTCTTCTTCGGCATCCTCACCCGACAACCGATCCGCCGCGGCACCTTCACCAGCGTCACCGACCTCGAAACCGCGATCGGCACCTGCATCGACGCCTGGAACGAACGCTGCGAACCCTTCCGCTGGGTCAAAGACGCCGACACCATCCTCGCCAAGGCCGTCCACCCCAATGACCGCAACACCAACACCACGTCAGTTACACGCCACTAGGTGCCGTTAGGGGAGAGATCTACGACCTTCTCGAGCCTCACTAGCTTGAAGTTCTGCTCACCCGAATTACCCGGTGCCGCGTTGTTGTTGTCCTGGCACACGAACAGGCCCTGGGGGAACGCCGGACCGAGGTCGCCGGCGTAGGCGGCGATTCCATCCGTGCGCGAGCAACCGTCGGTCACTTCGCCCGTCACGACCTGAAACGCGCCGACGAACTTGTTGCCGCTGGCGCGGCTGTAGACGAGGTAGTAGTTCTGCTGGGGCTTCTCGACGTTCTGCGCGGAGACCACGACGTATCCGCTGACGCCCCCGAGATCCACCAGGGTCACGCCCTCGGCATCGGACGCGATGCGCCCCTGAGGCTGCACCTCGTCGACGAGGGTACGGGTCTCTCCACTCGCGGGCTCGGCTCCGTACCGCCAGAGGCCGACGTCTTCCTCGGAGATATACAGCGCCCCGGTGGAGTCGTCCGCTGCGCAGCCCTCACTTTCCGAGCCGACGAGGAACTCCCGCGTCCGGGTCGCCTCGAGCACCCCGTCGCGGTCGCCGTCGGAGAGCTCGAACTGCCGCACCCGACCGGAGCGGGTCACCATGAAGGCGGAGACCTTGCCAGTGACCTCGCTCTCGTACAGGCATACCCCTTCTCCCCCACCGGTGGCGATACGCGCTTCGTCCTGCGGCCGCAGCATCCGCGTAGAAGGGTTCACGTCGAACAACTGCAGACCTGAGTTGGCAGCAGCCACCACATCGCGCTCGACGCCGCCGATCGTGACCCCCTGACGCACGTCGGAATTGCCCCAGAAGCTTGCCCCGCTGGTTAGTCGCTGCTGCCGACTGCCGTCGAAGTTGTACGTCTCCAGCGCGCCGCGCTTGTCGTTGCCGATCACCAGCGAGAGTGCGGGGTCGGTGGGGTGAACCCAGATCGAGGGGTCGTCTGCAGAGTCGCCTTCACTGGTTACCGGGGCCGTCTCGACGTCGGCGGTGACCTGAACCGGATCGACTGCGACCGGGGCAGCCGGCGGTGCGGGAAACACCACCAGGGCGCCCGATAAGGCAAGGGCCGTCAGTGCTGGCACCGGCCAAGCCCCCCGAGCGCCAACGGAGGGGCGATTGGCCCTACTTGTCCACGATTCTGGACTGAACTGTCGCTGCCGCATCCCACATACTGCACACAACAAGACCCGGGCTATTGAGCCGCTCACCCACACGGCCGATGCTTTTCGTATGAGTAGTGGGACTTCTGCGACATTGCGCGAGCTCCCTTTCACCTGGACAGCTGGCCGCGCGTCTTTGGTCAAACCTCAGTCCGACAGACACGCATGTCGAAACCGCGAGGAGCCAGGGCTGGTTGAGCTGACGCACGCTTCCTGGAGGGGGCCGGGAGGGCCGCTGTTGTACGGAGCACGGATGGGTGAGTCACGGAGTGCTCCCCGGAGGCGCCCTGCACATCGGGACGAAGAGGGCGGGGCGGTCGCTGCGCGCTAGCGCCCGTGACACCGGTAGGGCTCGTTTCACAAGGCGCTCAGCAAACTTGGTTGCTTCCGCTGGTCGGCGATCTCACGGCGGACTGGACCAACCTGACCACGTCACCCGTTGGACACCGATTGGTTACAGAGTCTGCCGTCACGGCGGTGCCTTTGGGGTCTGCGCACGTGTCGCCCCGTCCCTGAGGTGCACTCGAGCACGCCAACCCGATTTCCGGCGACGCGTCGGGTCGCGTTCCCCTGCGCCCTGAAAATCGGAAGGTCGGCGGTTCGACCCCGCCTCTGGCCACCAACAAGTCTTGGCGTGGACCTGAGCGATGCTCAGGGCCCTCAGTGCATCTCAGCAGGTCAGCGACCTACTACGCCGTCGATCCACCGCCGGCGGTGGAACTCCGGTACTCGTGTCGAGTCCCGCAGATGCCGTCGACCCCGACGAACTGCGGCCAGGGACGCAGGACGCCCAAGCAGTTCAGTGGTTTGCCGCTCCCAAAGGTGGCGCCACGGGGCGGTCCTCGTCGGTCGAGTCCAGGTCCGGCATGGCGAAGATCGCGTCGAGCAACCAGACGAGTCGACAGAAGCGAAGAGCCCAGAGCGCCAATGCGAACTCGAAGATGAAGCGGCAAGAAAGGGATCGCTTTCGCGATCGATCGCCAGGGCTACGAGGCACAGCCCCGAGGACAGCCCCGTGATCGTGAGGATGGCCCGCCAGTTGCGGCGAAGCGCCCGGCCGTAGAGTCGCCGTACGGCCTTCGAGCGGTCGCCGTCGCCGGGATGGTACTGGGCCAGGGCGATGGCTCCCAGGCTGCCGATGATGGCTATGACGCCAGCCGCTGCGCCGTAAAGAGTCTGCCGTTGGGGACTCTCGACCCAAGACAAGACGTCAGCACGCCCCGTCCTGGCGACCACGAGGATGTGCATGGCGGTAACGGCCGCGGCGAGGAGAACATCGACTGCCGGGTGCTCGGAGGCCGCACCATGCGGATCCAGGCCAGGTTCGCCCCCGTTAGAAGCTGACATGACACGCCCCCTTCGAATCGAAAGGCTAGCTAGCTAGCGGAGCGTCGCATCGAGGCGAAGGTGCCCCAACGTTCAGCGAAGACGAGCCGAACCCCGGCAACGTCCGCGGACGTCGGTTGACGTCCTCGAGATCCCGGGGGTCCTGCCACAGACGCGTCCGAGCCTCGGCTCTCGCGCAGCCGGCGGAAACGCTGATCACCATGGCGAGAGGACGTTCCGTACTCCTCCGCGGCCTCAGGTAGCGAGTCTGTCGCCCGGTCTGTTGCTCAGGGCGACTCAGCCAAGTGCCGTCAGCAGCACGATCACCAGGGCCAGCGTGACATCCAGAACGAGACAGAACTCCGCGAGGGACCGTGTCACCACACGCCTGGTCCGGCGGTGGTGCACGTCCCAGGCCGCGTGTCCGAAGAGCCCGGCCGCGACGAGGTAGCTGCCGACGTCAGGGCTGGCGAACAGGGTTAGAGCGGCCGCCCCGCCGAAGCCCAGGAGGGCCACACTCTGCAGCGGCAGACCAAACGTGGGACGAGCCTTCCCGGTGGCAAACCCATACACCAGCAACACCGCACCACTGCCCAGGATGAGCCACGTGCCGTCCACAGGTCCGTCGAGGACCTGGACCACCGTGATGATCAGCGCCGTCACCACGAACAACGGCCACGCCGCCGACTCCCGGCCCAGTGCGGCCGCACCGAGGTAGACCACGGCGGAAGCGGCCAGTATCGGCGCCACCTCGACACCGCTGCTCATCCCGATACTCGTCGCCGCAGCCAGGGCCAGCGCCGCCAGCGTCGGCCACAGGAGCTCCCAACCCCTTCTGACAGCGCCGATTTCGCCGGTCGCGTCGACCTGGGTCGTCATGCTCGGGTTCCCTCGTGCGTGGCTGCGGTTCGTCCGCGAGCCGGCCGATCTGCGCGACTCCGAGGCGCGTGGTGACGCGAGTACTCGTCGTAGCGCCAGAGCATCACGCCGAACATCGCCGGGATCATCACCACGTGCTGGATGAGCATGCCGGTCATCTCGTCCAGAACACCCGACCAGACGAGAGCAGCGGCAGTGCAGCTCGGTACGAGCATCGACCCGGCCATCTCGAAGTTGCGAGCGGCGGAGTGCCCTCGGAACACCATCCACAGGAACATCGGGATGGCCATGTTCACGCCCATCAGGATGATCCGGTGAGTGCCGGACTGGTCGGACACGCTGGTCCCCACCGCCACGTACGCGAGCGCGGCCAGGCCGCTGAAGATGCCCATGCCGACGAACATGACGACGACCATCTCGACGAAGTGCCTCACGAAGACGCCACGGCTGCTGCTGTTTCCAGTCATGAACCGACCCTCACAGCGGCCCACGCGTGCATCAAGAGACTCTGCACTCCCTGGCCGGATTTCTGGGAAACCTGTCCGAGAGCCTCGCTCCGATCCTCTTAGACTCGGACCCATGACGTCACACCAGGTCGTGGTCCTGGCATACGAAGGGGCCGAGCTTCTCGACATCGCTGCGGTGACATCGGCACTCGACCTGGCGAATCGGCTCGGTGCCGACCCGGTGTACCGCGTGGTCCTGGCCAGTGTCGCGGGGGGTGAGATCCGTTGCGACTCAGGGCTGAGCGTACGAGCGCAGGTGCGCCTGAGTGCGGTGCAGAGCGCGGACACCGTGATCGTCTCCGGCGGGCGAGGCCACACCGTGGCGACCGACGACCGGGCGCTCGTCCGGCACCTGCGGCGCCTTGCCGAAGGGGCACAGCGCGTGGGCTCGGTCTGCACTGGCGCGACCCTGCTCGCCGAGGTGGGGCTGCTGGACGGACGTCGGGCCACCACCCACTGGCTGTACGCCGATGAGCTCGCGGCGCGCTACCCGGCAGTGCACGTCGACGCCTCGCCGATCTTCATCCGCGAGGGCCGCATCGCCACGTCGGGTGGCGTGACGGCGTCCCTTGACCTGACCTTGGCGCTCATCGAGGAGGACCACGGTCCGGAGCTCGCGCGCCGCGTCGCCATGGGGATGGTCACCTACCTGCAGCGGCCGGGAAACCAGGCTCAGATGAGCATGTTCACCACCTCGCCACGACCGGACCACTCTGCCCTTCGAGACGTGCTCGACCATGTCGTCGCGCATCCAGGCGACTCCCTGAACGCCACCATGCTCGCGGCACGCGCCGGCGTCAGCGTCCGCCAGCTCAACCGGCTGTTCCAGGAGAACCTCGGCGAGCCCCCTGCCGCTGCGGTACGGCGGGTCAGGCTCGAGATCGCAGCGCGTCTCCTGACGACGACGGACGTCCCTCTGTCGCAGGTGGCCCGGCGCTGCGGCTTCAGCTCGAGCGAGACACTTCGGCAGGCCTTCGTCAGCCGGTTCGGGGTTGCTCCTCGGACGTTTCGGCAGACGCAGGGCGGCGTTGCCATGTCTACCCGGCGTGCGAGTAGACGTTCAGCTGCAGGCCGCCACTGATCGGCCGAGAAGACTTCAGGCTCAGCGCGGTTGGCGCGAATTCCGGCGCGGCGACCAGCGGGATCCCCGTCCCCGCCAGAACGGGGTTGACCTTGAGGTGGAACTCGTCGATCTCGGGAAGCAGCTGAGCGGCGAGGCTGGCGCCACCACACAGCCAGATGTCCATCCCCGAGCCGGCTTTGAGCTGTCGGACGAACCCAAGGGGGTCGTCGTGGACGAACGTGACCTTCTCGTCCGGTGGCAGCGTTCGGTCGTGTGTCACCACGTACTGGTCCAGCTGCGCGTATGCACTGGTCAGGCCAGCGTCGAGTGCAGGCTGGTGAGTCACACGTCCCATGATCACGGCATCGAAGTGTCGGGGTGACCCTGTGACGCCCAGGGCTTTGCGAACATGGGCCGGGCAGGTCTCGGGGTACTCGGCGAAAATCTCTGCCAGTGAGGCGGTTTCGTACGCGAAGAAGTCGACCTGACCATCTGGGCCAGCGATGAAGCCGTCGGCCGTCACCGCCACGAGGTACACGAGCTTGCGCATCTCACTCCCATCCGAAGGTGAACACGTCTCCGGGAACGATCACGTGCCGGACGCCGATTGGCGAATGCGTTTCAGGCGTGAGTGCGGACGGTGGCGATGTGGGACATGTGCTCCTCGCCCCAGTCGCCGAGCGGCTCGAGCGCGCGGTAGAGCGAGCTCCCGAGATCGGTGAGTGAGTAGACGACCTTCGGCGGCACCTGGTCGAAGACGTCGCGGAGCACCACCCCGTCGCGCTCGAGCTCGCGCAGCTGCTGGATCAGCACCTTCTCGCTGATGTCCTCGAGCGCCCGCCGCAACTCTCCGAACCGGTACGGGCGCTGGCTGAGCGTCCACAGGATCATCGGCTTCCACTTGCCGCCCACGACGTCGATCGCGGCGTCGAGACCGCAGGAGTACCCGTTATCGCACTGCTCGGCCATTGCGGTCTCCGTTCGCTCGCCACGCTGGGCTCACCCCTAGGTAAGTACCTACCACAGAGTGCGTACTTGCCATTCGGACAGTGTCGGAGCGAGCGTGGAAGGCATGCCCGCCCAATCGAAACGGAGCAGCCCGTGAAGAACGACAACCCCCCAGCACCTCAACAACCGACGTCCGTCACGGTGGTCGGGCTCGGAGCGATGGGATCGGCGTTGGCCCGGGCTCTTCTCGCTGCCGGCCACCCGACGACCGTGTGGAACCGCACACCGGGCCGTACCGCCGACCTCGTCGAGGCCGGCGCTGTCGTTGCGGCGACGCTCGCTGACGCCATCGCCGCCTCCGAGCTGACGGTTCTGTGCGTGCTCGACCGGTCCGCCGTCGACGCCGTGCTCGACGACGTCGGCGATCGACTGGCCGGCGCGACAGTGGTCAACCTGACCTCCTCGCTGCCCGACGACGCACGCGCACTGACCACGCGCGCGGTCGCCGCCGGGGCGCGCTACCTCGACGGCAAGATCATGGTGACCGTCCCGATGATCGGGTCGGACGATGCCCTCCTGCTCTACAGCGGAGACCGTGCGGTTTTCGACGAGCATCGAGGCACCCTCGTCGCGCTCGGCGGAGAGGCCGACTTCCTGGGCGACGATGCCGGCCGCGCCGCCATCCACGACCTCGCGATGCTCGACGTCTTCTTCAACGGCATGACGGCGTTCCTGCACGCGGCGGTGCTGGTCGAGGCCGATGGCGTTTCGGCGAAATCGCTTCTGTCGTATGCCGATCGCAGCCTGGCGGTGCTTCGCGAGGTGCTTCCTGGACTCGCCGCGGACGTCGACAGCCGGGAGTACCCAGGGCACGAGGACAACCTCGTCATGAACGCGACGTTTCTCGAGCACATCGTCGCGGCCAGCGACGCGAGAGGTATCGACGCCTCGGTCCCCGCGATGTCGCTCGCGCTGGCCGAGGCCGCGGTCGCCGCCGGCGGAGCCCGCGACGGCTACTCGCGGGTCGCCGAGGTCATCCGGCGACCATCAGCCAATCGTCTCGAGTAGGGCCTGTCATCTCAGCCCGGGTGCTGCGACTGGTCAGCCGCAACCGCTCGCTGGAACTCCGCAGGCAGACCCGTTCTCAGCAGCTCGGTGATCTGGTCCGCGGCTTGAGGTCGACAGAACAGGAAGCCTTGCGCCGTACGGCATCCCATGGTGAGCAGGGTGGCCCGCTGTTCATGTGTCTCGACGCCCTCGGCGACCACGTGAAGCCCCAGTGCGTGACCCATCGCGACCATGGCGGCGACGAGGGTCTGGTCAGCCTCGGCCGCGTTGAGATTCTGCATGAAGGAGCCGTCGATCTTGAGCTCGTCCACGGGAAAGCGTCTGAGATAGGCCAAGGATGAGTAGCCCGTGCCGAAGTCGTCCACGCTCAGGTCTACGCCTACCTGCTTGAGCTCGTGCAGGACGTCTGAGGCTCGGACGGTGTCCTGCATCAGGATGCTCTCGGTCAGCTCCAGACACAGCTGCGAGGGCTCAAGTCTGTTGCCGTGCAGGGCGTCGGTGACCTGCCGGACGAACTCCGGGTCGCGCAGCTGCATCCCGGACACGTTGACGGCGATCCGGAGCGGGTGCCCTTGCACCGTCCAGCTCCTGGCCTGCTTGCAGGCCTCGTCGAGGACGAACCTGCCGATGGGGGCGATGAGTCCTGCGTCCTCGGCGACGGGGATGAACGTCAAGGGAGAGACCTGCCCGCGGGTGGGATGTGACCACCGCGCGAGTGCCTCCGCACCCGTGATCTGTCCGGTGAGCAGGCTCACCACAGGCTGGTACGCCACGTGGACCTGACCGCCGACCAAGGCGTTTCGCAGGTCTGCCTCGAGGGTCATCCGCTCGCTGCTCCGGGTGCGCAGCTCGTCGTCGATGAGCTGGTATCGACCTCCGCCTGCATCCTTGGCCGCAAACATGGCGGTGTCCGAGTCCCGCACGAGCGCCTCCGCGCTGACTCCGCGCCGTCCAATGGCAATGCCGACCGATGCTGTCAGCGTGACGCTGGTCTGACCGATGCTGAAGGGTTCAGCGAGGCGGGCCATCACGCGTTCGGCGAGCCGCTCGGCGACCTGGTCACCCGCCTGGTGCCGGCAGATGATGAAGCCGACGCCGCCGGCCCTGGCCAAGGTGTCGCCAGCGGCGAGGGTGAACTTCAGGCGGGTGGCCACCGCCGTCAGGACGTCGTCGCCCTGCCGGTAGCCGACGGTGGCGTTGACCAGCTTGAACCGGTCCAGGTCGATCGACAGAACCGCTACCAGCTCGGGGGTTTCGGGGGCAGCCTGCAGCGCCTGCTCGACCCTGTCCAGGAGCAGGGCCCGGTTGGGCAGCCCGGTGAGTGGGTCGTGCAGCGCGTGATGGGACAGCTGCTTCTCGAACTCCGTCCGAACTGTGATCATCGTGTTGAACTCGCGCGCCAGGTGGCGAACCTCCGCTGGCCCCATCTCGGGAACAGGTTCGGGGGCCAGCTGGCGACTGGCTTCCTTGGCGGCAGTCGTCAGGCGGCGCAGCGGTCTGGCGATGCGGCGGTTCACCAGCCCCAGCAGCCCCAGCAGCAGGACGATCGCCGCCCCCTCGACCGCCAGGCGACGCAGCTGCGCCGAGCGAATCGGCGCCAGCGCCTCAGCACGCGACTGTCCCGCCGACACCACCCATCCGAGGTCGGCCACGGTGTCGTGACCGAGGATCTGGTCGGCCGCACCGCCCGGGGCGGACGTCGAGTCGGGGTCGGCGCCGAGCGATCGACCAGACGCGTCGTGCACGGTGAACGTGAGTGCCTCCGGCCCGCCGTACGTGCGCGCGAGGCCCTCTGGAAGCCCGGAGAGCGGGAGGACGACGGCAACGAAGCCCGTGGCCCGACCGCCTTCATCCATGACCGGGGCTGTCACGGCGACTGCCGGCAGACCGGTGAGGCGGTCGGTGAACGGCGCTGTCACACCCGACTCGGTCGCCGCGCTCGCATCGGACAGCCAGTCCGCACCAGATTGTGTCGCTCCGGGTGGTGCACCTTGCTGGCTCACGGACGAGCAGGGCACGACGCCGTCCGGCAGCACGATGTCGATGTGCCCGATCGTGAACACTCCGAGCTCGGAGAAGTCCAACCTGCACTCGGACGCCGCGGCCACGACGTCAGCCACCCGGAGGCCGGCTGCGAGGCCCAGGGCGGCGGACTCGGCCTGCTCCAGGGCGTCGCTGGTCGCCGCGGCCCCCAACCGAGCCTGGAACGTGGCATCCGCGACTGCTTGCTGCTCGGCCTCGTCCAGCCGAATCTGCGACAGCCAGACCCCAGCGCCCGCCAGGAGGCCCGCCACCACAGCCACGATGGCAAGCAACTGCGCATGAACCGACCACCCGGTCGACCGCACCCTGCCTGGACCGCGCATCGCATCTCCTGACTTCACATCTGGCCGCCGGCGCCGTGCCCTGTGGCCCCGCGGGGCCTGGGCAGTGAATCGCTGCGGCGCTCGATGACGCCTTCGGCGACACGCCGCAGTCCGGTGTCGCTGATCTCCGCTGCCTGCCGCAAGGTCCGGAAGGCCTCGCCGAGCGTGAGTCGATGGTCAGCGGCCATGAGGATCTCTTGGGCGAACTTGATGATGTGCCGGGCCTCCAGAGACGTTTCCACGGCGCTGATCTCGTGTGTTCTGGCCAGCGCATTCGCCGCGTGAGCGGCGAGCAGATGTGCGTCGTGAACATCGGGGTCGCGAAAGGCCCGGGGTCTGGACGCGTAGAGGTTGAGGGCGCCGACCTTGCGAGTGGGGGTGGCCAGCCGCACGCTCAGAACAGATCCCACTCCCAGGATGCGCGCGGTCCGGCACCAGCTGGGCCAACGGATCTCATCGCTCGTGTCGGGTACGAGGCAGGTGTCGACCGCCAAGAAGGCGTCGAGGCTGGGGCCCTCCCCCAGCCTGAACTGAGCGGCGTCGACGGCCCCGACCAGCGGGGCCGTTGCCGCGGTCGTCTGCAGCTCGCCGTCCTGCAGCTGGGTCAGGCTGGCCCACCGACAGCCGTGGATCGCACTGACTGCGAGGTCGACGACGCGATGCCGCAGGACGTGCAGGTCGTGCTCACCGGCCAGCGGCCCGTCGGCAGGCCCAGAAGGCGGCCGACCAGCCACCGGATCCGGGGTGTTCAACACGTTTCTCACCTGGTCTCAAAGACCCGAGATTGGGGAGACCCCGGCGACTCATCACTACGCTACGCCTTCGATGGTCATTTCGGGTGAATTGTCTAAGAAGGATGGCTGTGCCCGCCCCGGGCAGCAGAACGACAACGTTTGCGGGCGCTGGATGGGCACCGGCTCGGTCTCCAGTGCCTACTGCAACGCTCGATCGGCCACCGTCCAGGTTCAGGGCGACTGACCTCGGGAAACGCTCTCGCCCTGCTCCGAGGGCAGGGCGAGAGCGGTGGCCTGCTCCAGGGTCAGCTGGCGGCCTTCTTCGAAGGCAGCAGCCAGCGCGGGGTCCTCTGCCAGGGACTCGGGTGAGAAGCCGGCCAGGTCGCGGTTCATCTTGGACAGCCCGGTGCCTGTGGTGCGCTCGATGCTTCCTACATACCCGGCCAGACGCATGGCCCGCTCCACCTCACCGTCGCGCCACATGAGGGTGGCGAGGGCATCGAAGACGAGGGTGTGGCCGGACGTGTCGTTGGCCTGCGCGAAGAGCCGATAGGCGGCGAGGAGGTGCCGGCGCATCTTCGCGCCGTCGACGTTGAGGCTGAGGACCCCGACCATGTAGTGGGCCCAGGCCGCCATGAACAGGTCCTCGCCTCCGTCGAAGATGTCCAGGGCCTGCTGCGCCAGCTCCCGGCCGCCCTCCATGTCGTCGTGGAAGTAGTAGGCGCTGCTGAGACCCCAGAGCACGCGACCGACGCCCTCCGCGTCGCCGAGGCCCCGATAGAGCTCGATCGCTTCATCCGCCACGCCTTGCGCGGCCACAAGACCGTCCGCGTCCCTGCCCAGGGGAAAGCTGACGTTGTAGAGCGCGTTGGCGACGACGGAGGGGTCGCCGGACTCGCGTGCCGTGTCGAGAGCCTCGGAGTACCACCGGAGCGAGGCCTCGACGTCTCCCTGCCAGTAGGCGATCCCCGCTGCCGCCTCAACCGCCGCCGCACGGTACGCGCTCTGCGCAGGGCTGACCGGCAGAGCCATCACGCGCTCGGCATGCCGACGGGCCTCGGCGACGAAGCCGCGCGACTGCCAGAAGCGCCACGCTCCCGTGAAGATGCGCATCGCGAGCGGCGGGCGGTTTGCGGACAGCGCCCACGTCAGAGCCGATCGGATGTTGTCGTGCTCGACCTCGTAGCGGTCGAGAACCTCTCGGCGATCAGCGCCGTGAACCGAACGAGCTTCTCCTTCAACGAAGTTCGCTGCCCAGGATGCATGCCGCTCGCAGATCAAGTCTGTCTCGCCCAGGTCACTGAGCTTCTCGAAGGCGAACTCACGGATCGTCTCCAGCATCCCGTAGCGGGGCTCGCCGGTGAGGCTGGTGTCGAGCCTGATCAGGCTCTTGTCCAGCAGGGACTCGATGTCGTCCAGAGCCGAACCCGCCTGCTCCGCCTCGCAGACGACCTCCTCGACGGCCGACAGGTCGGCGCCACCGACGAAGACGGCGAAGCGCGCGAAGAACCGCTGGTCCCCCTCGTCGAGCATGTCGTGACTCCAGGCGATCGCCCCGCGGAGAGTCTGCTGCCGCTCGGGAAGGTTGCGGGCGCCCCCGGAAAGGAGCGCGAGTCGACTGTCCAGACGCTGGGCGATCGCTTGTGGACTCAGGACGCGGACCCGGGCGGCGGCCAGCTCGATGGCGAGCGGGAGTCCGTCGAGCCGGGCACAGATCTCTGACACGGCTTCGGCATTGTCGGCGTTGAGAGTGAAGTCGGCGCGCACGTCTTGGGCTCGCTCGACGAACAGGGCGACGGAGTCGAAAGCAGCAAGCTGCTGCGGGTCGGGGAGGTGGCCGGGGTCGGGGACGCCCAGGGGCGGCACGTGGTACTCGCGCTCTCCGTAGACGCGTAGCGGGCTCCGACTCGTGACCAGGACGGAGAGCTGGGAGGCCTGTCCGAGCAGGTCGGCCACGCCGGGGGCAGCGTCGATGATCTGCTCGAAGTTGTCGAGGACGAGCAGGATCTTCTTGGCAGCGAGGAAGGCGGCCAGCCGATCCACCGAGTGGCTCCCAGGCTGCAGCAGCCCGAGCGCCTGAGCGAGCGTGGGCAGTGCCAGGGCCGCCTCGGTCACCATGCCCAGGGGAACGAAGTAGACGCCGTCGCGATAGCCGTCGGCAGCGGCCGCCGCCGTCTGCAGGGCCAGCCGGGTCTTGCCCGTCCCGCCAGGGCCGAGCAGCGTGAGAAGGCGGGTCTGGGCGAGCAGGTGCTGCGTCGCCTCCAGCTCACGCTCGCGGCCGAGGAACGAGGTGAGCTGGCTGGGCAGGTTGTTCCGCACCGCGTTCAGCGTCCGGATCGGAGGGAACTCGCTGCGCAGCCCCGCAATGGTCAGCTCGTAGATCCTCTCGGGGCGCGAGAGATCCTTCAGTGCGTGCTCACCGAGGTCCCGGGCGTCAACCTCAGGCGGCCAGGCGCCGGAGCCCTCGATCAGCGCGTAGGTCGTGGCGGAGAGCAGCACCTGGCCGCCGTGGCCGGCGCCCGCGATCCTCGCCGCCCGGTGGACGTCGATCCCGACGTACGACCCGGCACTCAGCTGCCCCTCTCCGGTGTGCAGGCCCATGCGGACCCTGACCTCGCCGCCACCCGGCCAGTCCTCTGCCGCGAGGTCGCGCTGTGCCTGGACCGCCGCCGCCACCGCTGCAGGGGCGCTCTGGAAGGCCACGAAGAACGAGTCGCCCTCGGTGCCGATCTCGACGCCGTCGTTCCCCGTCCACGACGCACGAGCGATCTCGCGGTGCCGCTCGAGGAGGGGCGGCCACCCCTTGCCGAGGTCCTGCGTCAGCCGGGTAGAACCCTCGATGTCCGTGAACAGGAAGGTGACAGTGCCTGTCGGCGGTTCACTCAGGGCCACGCCGCAAGTGTCGGGGCACAGGGGCTGGGCCACAACCACTCCGACCGGTCACCGGCTGAGCTGCGCCTCCGCATCGAGCCGAGCCAGCTTGTGCGGGTTGCGGACGGCGAAGACGCGCGTGATGCGGCCGTCCTCGATCACCAGGCTCGCCACAGTGTCCAGCTCGCCGTCGAGGTCGAACCTCACCGCAGGACGGCCGTTGAGCCGCATCGCCATCACCTCGACGCGGTTGCCGAGCTTGCCCAAGCCGCCCAGCAGCGCTGCCCCCACCCGGGCGGCACCCTCGACCGGGCGCCGAGCTGCCGTGACCACGCCGCCGCCGTCCGCCACTGCGACGACGTCGGGCGCGAGCACGTCCAAGAGCCCCTGCAGGTCGCCACCGCGGACCGCGGCCAGGAACCGATCCACAACGGCCTCCTGCTCGGCCAGGCTCACCTGCACCCGCGGCCGCCGCGCGGCCACGTGCTCCCGGGCGCGGTGGGCGATCTGCCGCACCGCCGCCGGGGTCTTGCCGACCGCCTCCGCGATCTCGTCGTACGACGTCTCGAACACCTCGCGCAGCACGAACACCGCCCGCTCGGTGTGCCCCAGGGTCTCCAGCACGGTCAGCATCGCGAACGAGACGCTCTCGGCGAGCTCGACGTCGTCGGCCACGTCGGGGCTGATCAGCAGCGGCTCCGGGAGCCACTCGCCGACGTAGTCCTCACGCCGTCGCGCCAGCGTGCGCAGCCGGTTGAGCGCCTGCCGGGTGACGATCCGCACCAGGTAGGCCCGCGCGTCGCGCACGTCCGCTCGAGCCTCGGCACCCAGGTCCGCCCATCGCAGCCAGGCCTCCTGGACGACGTCCTCGGCGTCGGCGGCGGAGCCGAGCATCTCGTAGGCGACCGTGAACAACAGGCTGCGGTGGGCGACGAAGGGATCGTCGGTCATGACTTCTTCCGATCTCAAGACGCTATGCCGCTCGGCTGCGCCATGGGCGCCAGGCCACACGCGTCCGAGAAGCCCTGCGCCTCGATGCCGAGAGCGACGTTGGCGCGCGTCATCAGGTTCGCCATCGAGACGATCGTGGTCAGTTCGAGGAGTGCCGGTGCGCCAAGCTGCGCCAGCAGCCGAGCGGACATCTCGTCGGTCACGGTCGGCGGTGTCTGCGACATCGCCTCGGCGTACTCCATCGCGTCGCGCTCCAGCGGCGTGAAGACGTCCGACTCCCGCCACCGCGGCACCTCGCGGGCCTTGGCCTCGTCGAGCCCCTCGTTGTGAGCCTGGAAGTACGCATAGTCGAGGCAGAACGAGCAGCCGACCAGTGCTGCCACCGCCATGTGCGCATAGGACTTCAGGTCCTGGTCGCACTCCTTCCACCTCCTGGACTTCTGGCCGAGGCTGAAGTTCGCCTTGAGCGCCGGCCTGTGATGCCACATCACGCCGAGGGCGTCGGGCACCTCGCCGAGCATCCTCTTGCTGGCCCACTTCATCACGGCCCCGTAGACGCCGGTGATCTCTGCTTCGGGGATCCGGCTGTTGGTCATGTCTCCTCCTCGCCTGCTGGTCTCGGCATGAAGACACCGGCCGGGGACGATCTGTGACAGCACGGCAGAAATCACCGTCGGAGGTGACTGACAGTGCCGGGCGCGGGGTGTGGTGGATGCCTGCTGCCCCAAAGGGTGACACTCAGTAGCTACCGCTGGCTATTCGTGCTCGAAAGATCACCCAATGTAGTGTTTGATGGCGTAGCGTAAGGCCAGAGTCGCCGAGGTTCGCCTGAACCCCGGGTCTTCCAGACCCCCGAGGCAGCCAGTGCCCAGTCACACCGACCGCAGCAGAGAAGCGGACCTGCGCGACGACGCGGCCGACCAGCGCGATACGCGCGCCGACGGTCGGGACCGCAGCGCAGACGCCCGGGACGCCACTGGTGATGCTCGTGATGAGGACAACCGCCAGTCAGACGTCGACGTGGACTCCCTGCTCGCGCGGGCACTCCGGCGAGACGCGGAGGCGGACCACCGGGACAGGGCGGCAGAGCGTCGCGACCAGGAAGCCGTGCAGCGCGAACGCGCAGAGGCGCGCGAGCTGGTCGGCGCTGGACGTCAGGGCGGGTCAGTGATCTACCTGGACTCCGACGACCGGAACCAGAGCGCGGTGGACAGGGTGCATGCCGGCAGGGACCGGGACCAGGCTGCCGCAGACCGGGCAGACCTGATCGACGCCCTGAGGCGCGCAGTCAAGCGACGGGACGACGCTGCCGAGCAGCGCCTGGACGGAGCGCTGGACCGAATGGACTCCGAGGCCGACCGGGTCGGCGCAGGCAAGGACCGCGAGAGCGCGGCCACCGAAAGGGCCGATGCGAAGAAGGTGCGTGGGCGGGCGGCATCCGCCCGAGAGCGCCGCGACAACGGACCCTCCGAGTGAGGGTTGCCGCCGACCTGCAGATCGGCGTCGCCTCCCAGCTTCTTCTGCCCGCCAACCCTCGGGCCGTTCGCGACGCCCGCGCGTTCGTCGAGGACTGCTGTCGCACAGCGAGTGTCGAAGGAGATGCCTGTGACACCGCGGTGCTGTTGACGAGCGAGACGGTGACGAACGCGATCATCCACGGGCGTTGTGCTCCGCACGTCTCCGTCACGGTGGGCGCCGGCATCGTGCTGGTGGAGGTGTGGGACGACAACGCCCTTCTGCCGCGGCTCGTCGAGCACGAGAGTGAGGCGCTCAACGGGCGAGGCCTGGTCATCCTCGACACCTTGGCTGACTGCTGGGGCACCACCGAGCACACCACCGGAAAGACGGTCTGGTTCGAGGTTCTCATCGACCCAGCCGCCGAGCCCCCTCCGACCCGGCGAGCGAGGCTTCGGACGCCCTGACAGGGTTGCCACCACGAGACGGAAGGTGGCCCAGATGGCTGAAACACGCGCATTCCCTCCGCTGGACGAGCTGGCGGCCGAGGAGCGGGAGCTGGAGCTGGCCTCGCTGACCGAGGACGACGCCTGGAGCATCGGGAGCCTCGCCGTGACGCGGGCGCGCGAGGCAGACCTGCCCGTCGCCATTGGCGTCTGGCGCGCGGGGCGACAGCTGTTCCACAGCGCCCTCCCGGGCTCCACGAGCGACAACGACGAGTGGCTGCGACGCAAGGGCCGGGTCGTGATGCGCTTCGAGCACTCGTCGCTGTACGTGGCCCGCCTGTGCCAGGACAAGCAGGTCACCCTGCAGGAGAGGTTCGGCCTGTCGCCATCGCGGTACGCGGCGGCTGGGGGTGCTGTGCCCCTGCGCGTGTCGGGTACGGGAGTCGTCGGGTGGCTCGGCGTCTCCGGCCTTCCACAGCTGGACGACCACCGCTTCGTCGTCGACGTCCTCCGAAGCCGACAGTAGCCGTGACCACCTCCGTGGGGGTTTACTCTCGCGCGCATGAACTGGGACGACTACGGCGCGGTGCTCTTCGACCTGGACGGGGTCCTGACGCCGACGGCTGAGGTCCACATGCAGGCGTGGCGTGAGATGTTCACCGCCTACTTCGACACCGAGGCCATCCAGCCGCCGTACTCCGACGACGACTACTTCGCCCACATCGACGGCAAGCCGCGCTACGACGGGGTGCGTGCCGAGCTGGCGTCCCGCGGGATCGAGCTGCCCGAGGGCGACCCCTCGGACGAGCCCTGGACCCCGACCGTCTGCGGCCTCGGCAACGCCAAGAACGCCGCGTTCGACGCCGTCCTGAAGCGCGACGGCGTCACCGCCTACGCAGGGTCAGTGGCCCTCCTCGACGAGCTCGCCGCACGGGACGTCGCCGTCGCCGTCGTCTCGAGCTCACGCAACGCGCCGGCCGTGCTGGCCGCCGCCGGCCTCAGTGACCGGTTCACGGTCGTCGTCGACGGCGAGCTTGCCCGCCGAGAAGGCCTGGCGGGCAAGCCATCCCCCGCGACCTACGAGCACGCAGCCGCGGCGCTCGGCTCGTCCCCTGCGCGGTCGGTCGTGATCGAGGACGCCGTCTCCGGTGTCGCCGCCGGGCGTGCCGGCGCCTTCGGGCTCGTCGTCGGCGTCGACCGCGGCGCCGGCGTGGACGTGCTCATGCAGGCGGGTGCAGACCTGGTCGTCGCCGACCTGGCCGAGCTGGTGACCACGTGACGCTGACGGACACACCTCCATCTGGCCCACGCCCGAGCAAGGTCGAGCTGCCCGACTACCTGGACCGCATCCGCTTTCCCGTCGACCCGTGGCGGCTCACCGAGACGTCCTTCAGCCCGGACGACCTCGGCACGACCGAGACCCTGTTCGCCGTCGGCAACGGCTACCTGGGCATGCGCGGCAACCTGACGGAAGGCCGCGCCAGCCATAGCGACGGGACGTTCATCAACGGCTTCCACGAGACGTGGCCGATCAGGCACCCCGAGGAGGCGTTCGGGTTCGCGGAGGTCGGCCAGACGATCGTGAACGTGCCGGACGCGAAGATCATGCGGCTCTACGTCGACGACGAACCCCTCCTCCTGGCCCACGCCGACCTCATCACCTACGACCGCACCCTCGACCTGGCGGAGGGGGTCCTGCGCAGCGACTACCTGTGGCGTACCCCGTCCGGGAACCGGGTTCGGGTGCGGTCGCGCCGAATGGTCTCCATGACCCAGCGGCACCTCGCCGTGATCAGCCTCGAGGTCACCGTCCTGGATCGGCCTGCGCCAGTGGTGATCTCGTCACAAGTCCTGAACCGCCAGGACGGCCTCGACGAGTTCCGCCCCGGCACGCCCGGGACCGGATCGCCGAGCGCGATGGCCGACCCACGACGCGCCACGTCGTTCGCGGACCGCGTCCTCCATCCAGAAGTCCACTGGGCCAACGAGAGTCGTTCCGTCCTCGGGTACCGCTGCACGAACTCGGGGATGACCCTCACCGTTGCCGCCGACCACCGGGTCGAGAGCGAGAGCGAGTACGAGGAGCTGGTGGAGGTCGAGCAGGACCGCGCCAAGCACGTGGTGCGCGTCCGTGCCGAGCCGGGCGAGCCCATGTCCGTCCTCAAGACGGTCAGCTACCACACGTCGCGAGGCGTTCCGGCGCGCGAGCTCGTCGACCGGTGCCGCCGCACCCTGGACCGGGTGCGCGACGAGGGCCTGGAGAAGCAGTTCGCAGACCAGACAGCGTGGTTCGCGGACTACTGGGCCCGGTCCGACGTCGAGGTCGAGGGGCAGCCCGCCATGCAGCAGGCCGTCCGCTGGAATCTCTTCCAGCTCGCTCAGGCCGCTGCCCGCGCCGACTCGAACGGCATTGCCGCCAAGGGGGTCACCGGGTCCGGCTACAGCGGCCACTACTTCTGGGACACAGAGGTTTACGTGGTCCCGTACTTCGTCTACACGTCCCCGCTGTTCGCCCGGAACGCGCTGCGGTTCCGGTACACGATGCTCCCCGCGGCTCGCCGCCGGGCGGAGGCCCTGACCCAGCACGGCGTGCTCTTCCCCTGGCGGACGATCAACGGCGAGGAGGCCTCCGCCTACTACGCAGCGGGGACGGCTCAGTACCACATCGACGCCGACATCTCCTACGCCGTGAGCAAGTACGTGCAGGCCAGCGGTGACGACGAGTTCATGGCACGGGAGGGCATCGACATTCTCGTCGAGACGGCCCGCATGTGGGCCGATCTCGGCTTCTGGCGCACCAACGCCGAGGACTCCTTCCACATCCACGGCGTGACTGGGCCGGACGAGTACACGACGGTGGTGAACGACAACCTCTTCACCAACGTGATGGCGCGCTTCAACCTGCGGCGTGCAGCCGAGGCCGTCTCCGAGCTCAAGGCGCAGTGGCCGGACGGCTACACGCGGATGAAGGCCCGTCTCAAGCTGCGCGCCGGCGAGGTCGAGGAGTGGTCACGCGCCGCCGAGGCGATGAACATCCCCTACGACGCCAACCTCGGCATCCACCCGCAGGACTCCCAGTTCCACGAGCGCGAAGTGTGGGACCTGCCGAAAACGCCTGCAGACAAACGGCCCTTGCTCCTGAACTACCACCCACTCGTGATCTACCGGTTCCAGGTGCTCAAGCAGGCCGACGTGGTGATGGCCCTGTTCCTCCAAGGGGAGCACTTCACCCTGGAGGAGAAGCGCGCCGACTTCGACTACTACGACCCGATCACCACCGGCGACTCGACGCTTTCCGGTGTGGTCCAGTCGATCATCGCTGCCGAGGTCGGCTACCACGAGCTCGCCCAGAGGTACTTCCACGACGCCCTCTACGTCGACCTGGCCGACCTGCACCACAACACCTCTGAAGGAGTGCACGTCGCCAATGCCGCCGGGGTCTGGAGCGCGCTGGTGCACGGCTTCGGCGGCATGCGCGACCACAGCGGGATCAGCTTCGACCCGCGGCTTCCCGATTCGTGGTCGGCTCTGACGTTCCGGCTCACCGTTCGCGACAGCCGGATGCGCGTCACCGTCCGGCCGACCGAGATGGACCTGGTCCTCGAGGTCGGGCCTGCGGTCACGGTCGACGTCCGGGGACAGCAGGTGGAGGTCGGCGACTCACCCGTCACGGTTGCTCTGGACGGTCAGGGCGCCCGCTTCACCGGTGAGCCCGACGCGACGGCTCTGCGCGGGACCCTGCGCGCCGACGGCACCGTGATCACCGCGTCGGTGCCGCACCACTCGGGCGTCAACCGGTAGGTCGCGCTACTGGTTCGGCGGCGCCTCGGGCGTGGCCGGCGGAGCGGCGGTGTCGCCGGCGGTGTCGCCGGCTCGTCCTCACCGAACGGCGTTCCCTTCACGAGCCGGCGCGTGCGGCGGAGCGAGCGCTCGGCCTCCTGCGTGGCGCCGGCGGCTTCCGCGCGCGCCTTCTTCAGCGCCTCGCCCGGGTCCTCCAGGCTGACTTCCTGCATCTCGACCGGGAACCTCTCGCCCTGCTCGTTCTCTCGAATGCCGACGGACGCCCCGTCGAGTCCGCCGGTGCCGTCGTTCGGGGAAGCACCGAGGGCTGCGCCGATTCCTCGTAGAGCCTGGGTCAACTCCGTCGGGACGATCCACATCTTGTTGGAAGCGCCTTGGGCGATCTGCGGAAGCATCTGAAGGTACTGGTACGCAAGGAGTTTCGAGTCGGGGTTGCCGCGGTGGATGGCGTCGAAGACCTGCAGGATCGCGCGCGACTCGCCCTGGGCGTTGAGGATCGCGGCCTGCGCCGTGCCCTCGGCCGTCAGGATGGCCGCCTGCTTCTCACCCTCGGCCGTCAGGATCTGCGCCTGCTTGACACCTTCCGCGTGCAGGATGGTCGCGCGGCGGTCGCGCTCCGCACGCATCTGCTTCTCCATGGAGTCCTGGACGCTGGCCGGCGGGTCGATCGCCTTCAGCTCGACCCGGTTCACGCGGATGCCCCAGCGTCCGGTCGCGTCGTCGAGCACACCGCGGAGCGCACCGTTGATCTGGTCGCGGCTGGTGAGCGTCTGCTCGAGGTCGAGCGACCCGATCACGTTGCGGAGCGTGGTGACCGTCAGCTGCTCGATGCCCTGGATGTAGTTGGCGATCTCGTACGTTGCGGCCTTGGGGTCCGTCGGCTGGTAGTAGATGACCGTGTCGATGTTGACGACGAGGTTGTCGGAGGTGATCACCGGCTGTGGCGGGAAGGACACGACCTGCTCGCGCAGGTCGACGTTCGCGCGCACCCTGTCCATGAACGGGATGAGGAAGTGCAGCCCGGCATCGAGGGTGCGTGAGTACCGTCCGAGCCGCTCGACGATGACAGCGGTCGCCTGCGGCACGATCCGCACGGCGCGGATCAGCGCCATCGCCGTGAAGGCGATCAGGAGGAGCAGGACGAGGTACAGGGCAAAGTTGCCGAGCGAATTCATCAGGGCTTCTCCTCGGGCTCGGATGCGGGCTGTCCCACCGCTTCTGGCGGGATGGCGTCGACCAGTGCGGTGGCGCCGTCGATGCGCACGACCGTCACTGTCTCGCCGATGTCGAACGTTCGGGTCGGGTCGAGGCTGCGGGCGGTCCAGTGCTCACCGGTGAGCTTCACGAGACCCGTCTTCGCGCTGACCGTCTCGAGCACCTCGGCCCGGCGCCCGACCTGTGCCGCGGTGCCGGTGCGCTCCTCAGGACCCTGCGGCTTCAGCTTTCGCAGGGCGAGCGGGCGGGCAACCAGCAGGAGCACGGCCGAGGCGACGACGAAGACGATGACCTGCACCGGAAACCCGACCCCGAGGAACCCGGCGGCCGCCGCCGCGGCGAGCGCACCTCCGCTGAGCATGATGAACACCAGGTCGAGAGAAGCGACCTCGACCAGACCCAGCACCAGCGCGCCCCCTACCCAGGCCAGCCACAGCGTGTCCTCCATGACGTCTCCTCCCCTCGTGATGTTGCACATGCTAGGTGGCGCGTGCCGTGAATGACTGGAAGTGGCGTCCAGTGGCCGCGCCGAGCACAGTGGGCCCATGACGTTCGTGCAGGTCACCGAGGTCGGCGCCCGCGACGGGCTGCAGAACGAGGCGACGGTCCTCGACCCGCAGACGCGTGCCGAGCTGGTCCGACGCCTGGCGGGGACGGGAGCCCCTCGCGTCGAGGCCGTGTCGTTCGTCCACCCGAAGCTGGTGCCGGCCATGGCCGGGGCCGAGGAGATCATGGCCGACCTCGGCAGCCTCCGGGGTGGCGGGGTGATGCTGAGCGGCCTCGTCCTGAACCGCAAGGGCTTCGACCGGGCGGTCGCGGCAGGCGTCGACGTCGTCAACTACTCGTTCCCCGTCAGCGACGGCTTCGCCGCCCGAAACCAGAACACGACGGTGGCGGACGGGGTGGCGGCGTCGCACGACATCGTCGCCGCCGCCCGCGAGGCTGGCCTTCCGGTCGTCGTCACGCTGAGCACCTCCTTCGGGTGTCCGTTCGACGGCCCGGTGCCGGTGGCGCAGACCCTGGCCGTGGCCGAGCAGGTGATGCAGGTGGCGCCCGACGAGATCTGCCTCGGCGACACGATCGGCGTGGGCGTGCCGTCCCAGGTGCGCGACCTGACCGCCGGCCTGCTGGCGATGGACGCGACCCCGGCGATGCACTTCCACAACACCCGCGGCACCGGCATCGCCAACGCCCTCGCGGCACTCGATGCGGGCGTGACCAGGCTCGACGCCTCGGTCGGCGGCACCGGCGGCTGCCCGTTCGCCCCCAGGGCCACCGGCAACATCGCCACCGAGGACCTCACCTACCTGCTCGCCGGGATGGGTGTCGAGACCGGTATCGACCTCGACGCCGTGATCGAGACGAACCAGTGGCTGGCCGGGCACCTGGGCCGTGAGCTGCCGGCGATGGTCGCCAAGGCCGGCGTGCCCGAGTGGTTCCCCGCCCAACGCCCTTGACACGGCCTACCCGCGTCCGATTACTCTGACCGGAGTAATCAAACCGGAGGAGCCCATGGCGCGACGCAGGAACAACCCGCTCGCCCTGGCTGTGCTGGGGTGCCTGACCGAGCGCCCGATGCACCCGTACGAGATCTCGACGACCCTGCGCACCCGGGGCAAGGAGCAGAGCATCAAGCTCAACTACGGCGCCCTCTACTCCGTGGTCGAGTCGCTGCAGAAGCACGGGCTGATCACGCCGCAGGAGACCCAGCGTGAGGGCCGTCGACCCGAGCGCACCGTCTACGCCATCACCGACGCCGGCACGACCGAGTTCGAGGACTGGCTGGCGGAGCTGATCGCCGTCCCCACCAAGGAGTTCACGTCGCTCGAGGCCGGGCTCTCCCTGATGCCCGGACTCCCTCCCGACGAGGTCGTCCGGCTGCTCGAAGAGCGTTGTGACAGACTCGTTCTCACTCTCCGGACGATGAGGACCACGCTCGCGATGGCGTCCGAGAAGGGGCTGCCCGGCCTGTTCCTGGTCGAGGACGACTACCGCCGGGCGATGGTCGAGGCAGAGCTCGGGTACGTCACCACCCTGGTCCAGGCGATCCGCGAGGGAGAGCTGTCGGGCACGGCCAGCTGGCGACGCATGCACGAGCTACGCGCTCAGGGTCTGTCGATCGAGGAGATCTTCTCCGACCCCATCGGCTACTTCGGCGAGGAAGGGAGGTTCCTCACCGCGGGTGAGGCATTCGCTGACACCACAGACACCACCACGTAGGAACCCCCGGCCAGGTGCGGCAACACCGGGCCGGGGGCGATACCTCGAGTCGATCCGCGGAGGACCTGCCCAGATCTGGGCACTCAAGGCGCACGTTCACGATAGAGCAGGCACCGCGGACGACTCCTCACCACGAAGGAGTCACGGGCATGAAACCACCACCCTCCACTGCCATCGAGACGGTCGAGCTCGTCAAGACGTACACGTCCGGACGTGGCAAGGACACCGTTCGCGCACTCGACGGACTCACTGTTCAGGTCCCGTCCGGCACCGTCTTCGGGCTGCTCGGCCCGAACGGCGCGGGCAAGTCGACGACGGTCAAGATCCTCAGCACCCTGTCGCGGGCCGACTCCGGCGTCGCCCACGTGGGTGGCGTCGACGTCGCACGCGACCCAGGGCGCGTGCGGCGGACGATCGGGCTGGTCTCCCAGAGACCGAGCAGCGACCCGATGGCCACCGGACGGGAGAACCTCGTTCTCGCAGCGCGGATCCACGGGCTCGGCCGACAGGAGTCGGCGGACCGGGCCGCCACGCTGCTGGACCGGTTCGACCTCACCGGCGCCGCCGACCGGCGGGTCAAGACCTACTCCGGTGGCATGGCACGCAAGCTCGACGTCGCGATCGGGCTCGTCCACCGGCCGCAGGTGCTGTTCCTCGACGAGCCCACCACCGGCCTCGACCCCGAGGCTCGCGCCGAGATGTGGGCGGAGGTCGGACGGCTCGCCGGCGACGACGGGATGACCGTGCTGCTCACCACGCACTACCTCGACGAGGCCGACCAGCTCGCGCACCGCCTGGCGATCATCGACCACGGCCGCGTGGTGGTCGAGGGAACGCCGGAGGAGCTCAAGAGCGAGCTGCGGGGTGACACGATCCACGTCGAGCTCGAGTCGGAGACCCTTGCTGCGCAGGCGGTTTCGGTTCTGAACCGATTCCCTGACCTGCGCGAGGTAGGTGCTGAAGGGTCCTCCGTCCGAGCTCGAACCGACCGGGGTGCGGTGGCCATTCCGATGGTGTTCGCCGCACTCGGAGAGGCCGGCGTGACCGCGGTCTCGGCGACCGTCGCACGGCCGTCCCTCGACGACGTGTACCTGCGCCATGCCGGCCGCGCGTACGAGGGAGCGACACGATGAGCACCCTGGTGGCGCACTCGGGTTACCTGACGATGCGATCCGTGCAGGCCCTCGTCCGCCAGCCGATCTTTCTGGTTGTCACGCTGATCCAGCCCGTGGTCTGGCTGCTGCTGTTCGGTCAGCTGTTCAAGTCGGTGATCGAGATCCCCGGCTTCGGCGTCGGGACCGGGTCGTACCTCGAGTTCCTCACCCCTGGCGTGGTGGCGATGACGGCGCTGTTCTCGGCGGCCTGGGCCGGCACCGTCTACATCGACGACCTGAACCGCGGCGTGATGGACAGGATGCTGGCCTCGCCGGTGCGACGCGGCGCCATGATGAACGGGACCCTGATCTACCAGTCCCTCGTCAGCCTCGTGCAGACAGCGATCATCTTCGCGATCGCGTACATCGCCGGTGCTCGGTTCGCAGGCGGCGTCGTCGGGGTGGCGGTGACGGCCGTCGCCGTCGCCCTGCTGACCATCGTCTTCGCGGCCTTGTCGAACGCCGTCGCGCTGCTGGTGCGGCAGCAGGAGGCGCTGATCGGCATCAGCCAGATGCTGAGCCTGCCCTTGTCGTTCCTGTCGTCCGCGATCATGGCGACCGAGCTGGCGCCGAAGTGGATCCAGGTGGCGGCGGACGTCAACCCCCTCGACTGGGCCGTGGTCGTGAGCCGGGAGGCACTCAGCGCGAGCCCGGACTGGGGCTCGGCGGGGCCGCGGCTCGCGGCCTTGGTGGGTCTGTCGCTCGTGATGGGCTGGCTCGCGACCCGCGCGTTCGGGGTGTACCAGCGGTCGACCTGACCCACGAGGCGACCTGTCAGAACGTCCACCCCTTCGGACGGGTGGACGTTCTGACAGGTGGGTGAGGGCTACCGTGAGCGGGGAGCCGCATGGACCACATCGACGAGCTGCTGAGCACGGCCAGAGCCGCACGCGCGCGTGGCGACTGGCTGGCTGTCTACGGCGCCCTGACGCAGGTGCGGTCCCTGCGCCCCCTCGACACCGACGACCTGCACGCCCTGGCGGACGCGGCATGGTGGCTCGGCAGGACCAAGGAGATGCTGAGCCTCACCGAGCTGGTGCACCGGCAGCGTCTCGAACGTGGCCAGACCGAGCTCGCGGCGATGGACGCGCTCGAGCTCGGAATGCTGTGGATGATCCGCGGCGACGTGGTCATCGGGTCCGGCTGGGTGAACAGGTCGCGAAGGATCCTCGGGGAGCTCCCTGCCGGGCCGGGTCACGGCTACCTGCTCTTCATGGACGCGATGGGCGCCCTCGAACACGACACCGAGGCCGCCCTGTCGGCGGCGCGCGAGATGCAGTCCATGGCAGGGGCTTTCGGCGACCCCAACCTCTCGGCCCTCGGGATCCTCCTCGAAGGGCTCGCGAACATCCGGCAGGGACGCACCGCATCGGGTTTCGCCCTGATCGACGAGGCGATGCTCCCGGTGGTGGCCGACCAGATCGACCCGGGCTGGGCAGGGAACCTCTACTGCACGGTGATCGGCATCTGCCACGAGCTGGGTGACCTGGGCAGGATGCGCGCCTGGACCGAGGCGACCGAGCGCTGGTGCGAGCGCTTCAGCAGCGCAGTGATGTTCGTCGGCATCTGCCGTGTCCACCGGCTCCAGCTACGCACCGCCGACGGCCTCTGGGACGAGGTGGAGACCGAGACGGCACAGGTCTGCGCCGAGCTCGAGGACCTGAACGTGGCCGCCGCCGCGGAGGGCTACTACCAGCTCGGCGAGGTCCGGCGGCGGCGGGGCAACTGGGGTGGAGCCGAAGTCGCCTACGCCCGGGCTCGCGAGCTCGGGATGGATCCGCAACCGGGTGAGGCCCTGCTCCAGCTGGCGGTCGGGCGCTCCGATGCGGCGTGGAACGGACTCAGCGGGTCACTCGAGGGGAGGGATCGCCTGTCGCGTGCGAGGCTGCTGCAGGGTCTCGTGGACGTGGCGCTCGCCCGCGGCCTGGTTGAAGAGGCTGACCGGAGCTGCGCCGAACTCGAAGCCACAGCAAGGGATTTCGCCAGTCCCGGCTTCACGGCGTGGGGGCACCATGCGCGAGGAGCCGTGCTCTTGGGTCAAGACCGGCCGGCGGAGGCACTGCTGACGCTGCGAAAGGCCTTGCGGGAGTATGGGAATCTCCGTTGTCGCTACGAGACTGCGGAGGTGCACCTGCTGATGGCGCAGGCACATCGCCAGCTCGGAGAGCCCGATCCGGCCGCGACCAACGCCGAAGCCGCGCGCGAAGTCCTCGAGCAGCTGGATGCCTCTGCGCCGGCCGAGCGAGGCCCACTGGCAGGCGGGCTGACCCGGCGCGAGGCGGAGGTCCTGCACCGCATCGCGACCGGGGAGACCAACCGCGAAGCGGCCGCGGCGCTGCACATCAGCGAGAAGACGGTGGGTCGCCACCTGGCGAACATCTTCGTGAAGCTCGATGTCTCCTCGCGCACTGCAGCCGCCGCGTGGGCGCACGAGCAGGGCCTCGCCGTCCGGCCCGACTCTGCATCGAATGCACCATCCCCCGTCCGAAAGGACTCATGATCTGCCCGATGCCGTCACCTCTTCGCCGTTCCTAGCGTGAGCGGAGCGAGCACCAGCTCGCGACGAGCGCGAGGAGCAGGCGATGACGACGACCGAGGAACGCAGCACGGACGCACCGCCCATCGAGGCATCAACGACCGAGGTCGACGCCGCGGCTGCTGAAGAGTTCGCAGGTCGCCTGGTCGGCATCCTCAACGACGCATGTGTCGCGGTGATGACCAGCATCGGCCACCAGACAGGCCTTTTCGACACTCTTTCTCGCATCGGGGCGTCGACGAGTGCCGAGCTCGCCACGGCGAGCGGCCTCAACGAGCGGTACGTGCGCGAGTGGCTCGGGGCGATGACCACTGCCCGCTTCGTCGTCCACGACTCGACCCGCTCGACCTACCTGCTGCCACCTGAGCACGCAGCATCGCTGACGCCGGACGCCGGGCCTGAGAACCTCGCCCGGATGATGCAGTTCGTCACGATGCTGGCCGAGGTCGAGCAGCCGATCATCGAGTGTTTCCGCCAGGGAGGCGGGCTGCCCTACAGCGCCTACCCGCGGTTTCACCAGCTGATGGCCGAGGACAGTGCGGGGGTGGTGGACGCTGCCCTCGTCGACGGGATCCTGCCCTTGGTGGACGGAGTGACCGACCGGTTGCGTGCCGGCATCGACGTCGCCGACATCGGCTGCGGCAGCGGGCATGCGATCAACGTTCTGGCGCAGACGTTTCCGGCCAGCCGGTTCACGGGGCTCGACTTCTCCGACGAGGCCATCGAGTCCGCGCGCGCTGAGGCCGGGGCGCTCGGGCTCACGAACGCGCAGTTCGTCGTGCACGACGTGGCGACGCCTGGGGAGGGCGTTGCGTACGACCTCGTCACCGCCTTCGACGCGATCCACGACCAGGCGCACCCGGCTGCGGTGCTCACGAACATCCACGATCTCCTGCGGCCCGGCGGCGTGTTCCTGCTCGTCGACATCAAGGCGTCGAGCGACGTGAACGACAACATCGACCTCCCGTGGGGCACCTTCCTGTACACGGCCTCGACGATGCACTGCATGAGCGTGTCCCTCGGCCTCGACGGAGACGGACTGGGCACCGCCTGGGGCGAACAGCTCGCCCTTCGGATGCTGGCGGACGCGGGCTTCGGCGACGTCGCCGTGAAGGAGATCGAGACCGACCCGTTCAACAGCTACTACGTCTGCCACAAGGCCTGAACCGAACGACTTGTCAGACGTTCATCTGTCAGACCGTCAACCCGTGCAGTCGGGTGCACTGTCTGACGATTGCGGGCGGACGTCTGACAGGTCGGAGCAGGCCGGGCGGCCGGTCTACGAGTAGCGGTCGACGTCAGCCTTGGCCGAGTCGAGGTCGCGCGCGGCCCACTTCAAGGCCTTGGTGGCGCGGGCGTGCTGGTCCTGGTGCTCCGCCACCTTGGCCTTGGCCTCCTTCTCGGCGGTGCGTGACTTCTCCAGCTGCCGGGTCAGGTCCTCCAGCTCGTCCTCCAGGCGCTCGGTGGCAGCCGTCCGCTCGCCGAGCGTGGCCTGTGAACGGCTGAGGACTCGTTCGGCCTCACGCGCCAGCTTGACCGCGCCGGCATGCTCCGTCTCGGCCTGCTCGAGGGCCTCTGCCGCCGCCTTGCGCCGCTCAGCCGCTCGGCGCTCCCTCTCGGCATCGCGCGCCTCCTGAGCCTTGCGCGCCTCGTCCGCCTTCGCTGACTTGTCCGACGTCTTGCTTGCGGACGAGCTCTTCGTCGCGCTCTTCCCAGCCTGAGAGGCGCCGGATCGACTCGCGGCCCGCCCGTCGTCGTCCAGCGGTGGGACAAGACCGAGGTGCGAGCGACCCACGCCCCGGCCCGCGCCGAACCCCACGTGCGTGCGCGCCTGCGTGAGCTGTCCCGAGAGCACGTCCTCTGCCACGTCGGGGTCGGCGAGCGCGGCGAGGAGGGTCTGGCTGACCTCGTCCGCCGTGTCCGGGGTGACGCGATGCCCGACTCCGTGAGCCAGCCCCTTGACCGTCTTCACCAGGCCGGCCACCAGCTGGCGGCGCTGCTTGTCGAGAGCCGTCAGCTCCGACCCGGCGAGGGACGACTCAGCCTCCCGCAGCCCCTCGCCCAGGGCGCGCAGCCGGTCGGGCAGGTCGGGGTCGTCGCGCATCAGCATGTTGACGAGCCAGGCCGTGGTGGTGGGCTTGCGCAGAGCCGTGATGGCAGCTGCACCGTCTCGGTCGCCCTCCCCCTTGGCGGCCTTGGCGGCCGCGTCTCGGGCCGCGATGAACTCGCCCGGCAGCAGGCCGTACAGCTCGTCCGCGACCTCGTCCACCGCAGCCATCTGTTCGGCCTCCTGTCATGTGACCGCGCTGCGCACGGCACTCTCGGTGACCATCATGGCCGGGATCGCGCCAACACGCTGCGTCACCGTCCGGACACAGCGACGAGCCCGTACCCGGCGCATGCCGGATACGGGCTCGTGGTCGTTGCTGGGGTTCTGCCGTCAGTCGCTGACGCGCTGGGACGGGATGCCGGAGAGCAGGTCCCGGACCTCCGCCTCGCGGTAGCGACGGTGCCCGCCCAAGGTGCGGATGGACGAGAGCTTGCCCGCCTTGGCCCACCTTGTGACCGTTTTCGGGTCGACACGGAAGAGGGCCGCTACCTCTGCAGGGGTCAGCAACTTCTCGGTCTCTGTGGTGTGTGCGGCCATGGTTCCTCCTCGAAGCGTGTCGTCCCTCGGCCGGGGAGCGGGCCGGTCCGCGCCGTTTTCGGAAGGACTGCCGCGGACAGTTCAAGTCTCAACCTCATCCGGCTTGTCCGCCATAGTCCGAATTGACTATCTCCGACCGGCGCTAGGCTGCCCGGTGTCCGCCAAATGGGTGGATGATCCCCCGGCACCACCCCTGCCGGACCAATCGCGTCCCGCGACCCGGGACGGCCAGCCCAGGAGAGAACGTCGTGAGCGACCGCACCGAAGAGCACCGCTGGGCCCTCGACCCGACCGCCGACCACGAGCAGGTCGCGTTCTGCTTCGACCGCGCCACCGGCCTGCGCGCCATCATCGCGCTGCACTCGACGGCGCTCGGACCGGCTCTCGGCGGCACCCGCTTCCACCCCTACCCGTCGACCGAGGACGCGCTCGCAGACGTCCTGAACCTGTCGCGCAGCATGACCTACAAGAACGCCCTCGCCGGCCTCGACCACGGCGGCGGCAAGTCCGTCATCATCGGCGACCCAGCGACCGACAAGACCGAGGCACTCCTGCGGGCCTACGGGCGGTTCGTCCAGTCGCTGGGCGGGCGATATGTCACGGCGTGTGACGTCGGGACCTACGTGGCTGACATGGACGTCGTCGCCAGGGAGTGCGACTTCGTCACTGGGCGTTCCGAGGCCAGCGGCGGCGCCGGCGACTCCAGCGTGTTGACGGCGTTCGGCGTCTTCCAGGGCATGCGGGCGGCGGCCACGCACCTGTGGGGTGTCCCGTCCCTGCACGGACGGCGGGTGGGGATCGCCGGTGTCGGCAAGGTCGGTCGACACCTGGTCGACCTCCTGCTCGAGGACGGTGCCGCACCGGTCGTGTGCGACGTCAACCTGGCTGCTGTCGAGGGCGTGCGCACGCGGCACCCCCAGGTCGAGTCGGTGGCCACGCTCGACGAGCTCGTCAGCAGCGACATCGACGTCTACGCGCCGTGCGCGCTCGGCGGAGCCCTCGACGACCCCACCGTGGAGCAGCTCAAGGCGAGCATCGTCTGCGGTGGCGCGAACAACCAGCTCGCCCACCCGGGGGTCGAGGACGCGCTGGCGACTCGCGGGGTCTTGTACTGCCCGGACTACCTGGTCAACGCCGGCGGCGTGATCCAGGTGTCGGACGAGCTCCACGGGTTCTCGTTCGAGCGCGCCAAGGCGAAGGCCACCGGCATCTACGACGCGACCCTCGGGGTGCTGACCGAGGCCGCCGAGCGCGGCATCAGCCCGGCCGCCGCCGCCGACGCCCGCGCCGAGCGTCGTGTCCTCGAGGTCGGCAGCTCACGGCCCTGGCTCCCGCCGCGGCGCGGCTGAGCCTGCGCTGAGCCCAGCGCTGAGCCGGACGAGTAGGGGCGAGCGCTCGACATCCAACGCGCCATGGAACCGATGTGTCGGAACACCTGGCGACGTTGTACCGTTGGGTGACGCAGAGAAGCCAAACGCAGGGGCCCGCTTCGTGCCTTGCCCCGCGATGACGATGAGGGGGTCGACGCCATGGGGCGCGGCCGTCAGAAGGCCAAGCAGACGAAGGTCGCACGGGAGCTGAAGTACTACAGCCCCGAGACCGACTACGAGCGTCTGCAACGCGAGCTACGTGGAGATCCTCCGCCTCGGCCCGCCGAAGAGGCCGACACCGAGAACGAGGACGAGTACGGGACCTGGGCGTCCGGCGACGCACGCTGACCGCCACGCTTGCTGACGCCTGACCTGCGGGTCAGGCGTCGGTCACGCGCTCGGGTGAGACCCGACCAGGCGCACGGCTCCTCCGTGCACGCCCTTCGTTCCGCGCACCACGTCGGTGTCGGTGTCGACGTGACGCGTCCCGGCCGGGCTGTCGAGGCTCTCGTCGGCCGCCACGGCACCGAGGACCCACGCGTTCTGGCCCTGCTCACGCAGCCGCGAGAGCGCCGCGTCGACCCCGTCTTGACCCACCACGGCGACCATGCCGACTCCGACGTTCAGCGTCCGCTCTAGGTCTGAAAGCGGCACCCTGCCGAGGTCGCGCAGGAGCGAGAAGACCGGAGGCATCGCCCACGTGCCCCGGTCGAGGGTTGCCGTCACCGTCGGCGGTAGCACCCGGGCCAGGTTGGCGGCGAGCCCACCGCCGGTCACGTGGCTGAGGGCGTGCAGGTCGGCGGCCTCGTCGGCGGCGAGCGCCAGGCACGCCGCGGTGTAGAGCCGGGTCGGCTCGAGCAGCTCCTCGCCGAGCGTGCGCCCCAGCTCGTCGACGTGCCGCTCGTACCCCCACCCCGCGACCTCCAGCACCCGCCGCACCAGCGAGTAGCCGTTCGAGTGCAGGCCCGACGCGGCCATCGCGATCACGACGTCGCCAGGCCGCACCCGGTCCGGGCCGAGGACCTTGTCAGCCTCCACCACGCCGGTGGCTGCGCCGGCCACGTCGTACTCGTGCTCGTCCAGGAGGCCCGGGTGCTCGGCCGTCTCGCCGCCGACGAGCGCAGTACCGGTCTGCCTGCAGCCCTCCGCGATGCCTCGCACGATGTCTGCGACCCGCTCCGGAACGACCTTGCCGCACGCGATGTAGTCGGTCATGAACAGGGGACGGGCACCGCACACCACGATGTCGTCAACCACCATGCCGACCAGGTCGATGCCGATCGTGTCGTGCCGGTCAAGGGCCTGCGCGACCGCGACCTTGGTGCCGACGCCGTCGGTGCTGGTGGCCAGCAGTGGCCGCCGCATCCTCGTCAGCTCGGTCGCGTCGAACAGGCCGGCGAAGCCACCGATGCCGCCGAGCACCTGCGCGCCGTGGGTGGACGCGACCGCCGCCTTCATCAGCTCGACCGCCTTGTCACCGGCCTCGACGTCCACTCCGGCGCCGGCGTAGGTGACGGGCCCGGGGGTTGGCGCGGTCTGCTGGGGGTCGGGCACGCTGCGAGCCTAGCGACCGGCGTACGCGTACCTGCGTACACCGGTGCCGCTCGCCGGCTGACGACTGCGGCGCCGTCCCAGCCGCAGTCTGGACGGCATGAACACCTACGAGATTCAGACCCTGCTCACGTCCCCCGTCCTCGAGAGGTTCGGAGACGGACCCGGCTGGGGCTACGGCCCCGGACCGTGGTTCCTGCTGTTCCCGCTGCTGTTCTGGACGACGGTGATCGTGCTCTTCTTCGTCGGACGCCGTCGCGCCTGGTGGCGTGGACGCCCCGGCGAGGGCACGCTGGCCGACGTCTTCGCCCGCGGCGAGATCGACGAGGCCGAGTACCGCACGCGCCTCGACGTCCTGCGCGGAACGCGCAAGTAGAACCCGCGACGCGCGAAGACTTCGGGGCCTCGAGGGCACCGAAGTCTTCGCGTGTCGGACCGCGCCAGCCCTACGCCGCCCGATGCCTGCCACCGCCCACTGCGGCAGCCTCGTTAACGTGGCTAAACCCTCGTTAACGAGGCTCGCGGGCCTCGTGAAAGTGGCGCTAGGCCTCGTGAAGCGCGCCAGCGGGGCACGTCGGTTGGACCTGAGAGCGCTTCGCTCAGGGACGGGTGAGCGCGTCGGCGGCACCGCCGGGGGACCCGGTCGCGACGCCCTCGGCGTCGGCGCGCGGGTCGTCGAGCGTGTCGAACGGCAGCTCGTCCTGCTCGAGCAGGCTCTTGCCCAGGTGGGCGGACGGGGGCGGCGGCACCGGGTACTCCCCCGTGAAGCACGCGGTGCAGAGCCGATCGCGGGGCTGCTCGGTGGCCGCGATCATCGACTCCTCGCTGATGTAGCCGAGGCTGTCGGCGCCGAGGCTGGCGCGCACCTCGTCCACGAGAAGCCCGTTCGCGACCAGCTCGGCCCGGCTGGCGAAGTCGATCCCGAAGAAGCAGGGCCACTTGACCGGGGGCGACGAGATGCGCACGTGCACCTCGGCGGCGCCGGCCTCGCGCAGCATCCGCACCAGCGCTCGCTGCGTGTTGCCGCGCACGATCGAGTCGTCGACGACCACCAGGCGCTTGCCCTTGATCACCTCGCGCAGCGGGTTCAGCTTGAGACGGATGCCGAGCTGCCGGATCGTCTGCGACGGCTCGATGAACGTCCGTCCGACGTACGAGTTCTTGACCAGCCCCTGCCCGTACGGGATGCCCGACGCCTCGGCGTAGCCGATCGCCGCCGGCGTGCCCGACTCCGGGGTCGGGATCACGAGGTCGGCCTCGGTGGGGTGCTCGGCTGCGAGCCGTCGACCCATCTCGACGCGGGCGGCGTGCACACCCCGTCCGGCGATCGTGGTGTCTGGACGGGCGAGGTACACGTACTCGAAGACGCAGCCGGTCGGCGTCGCGGGAGCGAACCGCATCGAGCGCAGCCCGTCGTCGTCGATCGCGATCAGCTCGCCCGGCTCGACCTCGCGCACCATCGACGCGCCGATGATGTCGAGGGCTGCGGTCTCGCTGGCGACCACCCAGCCGCGGTCGAGACGGCCGAGCACGAGCGGACGGAAGCCGTGCGGGTCGCGGGCCGCGTAGAGCGTGGTCTCGTCCATGAACACGAAGCAGAAGGCGCCACGCACCCGTGGCAACACCTCGAGGGCAGTGGCCTCGAGGGTGCGGTCGGGCGAACCCGCGAAAAGGGCTGTGACCAAGGCGGTGTCGGTCGTGTTGCCGCGGGCGAGCTCGCCGCTGGCCGCGCGTCCGTAGAGCGTCTCGACCAGGTCGCGCAGCTCGCCGGTGTTGGTCAGGTTGCCGTTGTGTCCGAGGGCTACGGTTCCGCCGGCCGTGGCGCCGAGCGTGGGCTGGGCGTTCTCCCACTGGCTCGCGCCGGTCGTGGAGTACCTGGTGTGGCCGATCGCGAGGTGACCTTGGAGGCCCGCGAGGGCACGCTCGTCGAAGACCTGCGAGACCAGTCCCATGTCCTTGAAGACGAGCAGCTGGCGACCGTTGCTGACCGCGATGCCGGCCGACTCCTGCCCGCGGTGCTGCAGCGCGTAGAGGCCGAAGTAGGTCAGCTTGGCGACGTCCTCGCCGGGGGCCCACACGCCGAAGACCCCGCAGGCGTCCTGCGGGGCCTTCTCGCCGGGCATCAGGTCATGGGTCAAGCGTCCGTCACCGCGCGCCATGCCCCCATGGTCGCACGGGTGAACGGCTCCCCGTGTCACACGCCGCGCTGACCGCTGGGTCGAGAACGCGATGGTGACGCGCCGGTTCAGCTTGCGACCGTCCGGGTTGTCCTGCCCGCTGCCCTACCCTCCGGCTCATGACGTTCTGGCTCGAGGTGATCGGCTGGCTGGGCAGCGCGGTGCTCGTGTGGTCGCTGGCGCAGGCGAGGGTGCTGCGGTTCCGCGCCCTCAACCTGGTCGCGTCGGTGGTGCTGACGGGGTACAACGCGGCGCTCGGCGTGTGGCCGATGGTGGCGATGAACACCGTGATCGCCGGGCTCGACACCTACCACCTGGTGCGGCTCCTGCGCTCGCGCGACGACGAGGCCACGTACCAGGTGGTCGAGGTGGAGCCCGACGAGGCGTACCTGCACCACGTGCTGCAACAGCACGCCCCAGACATCGAACGGCACAACCCGGGCTTCTCCTGGGACGGGGGCGCAGACGCGAAGCCCGGACGCGCTGCCTTCCTCGTGCTGCGCGACATCGAGACGGTGGGCGTCGTGCTGCTGTCGGACCACGGCGGCGGTGAGGGCGCGGTCGAGCTCGACTACGTGCTGCCGAGGTTCCGCGACTTCTCCGTCGGCAAGTTCGTGTACCGGCGTGACGGGCTGCTGCACCGCCTCGGCTTCACCCGCCTGGTGGCGTCGTCGCGGATGCGCGACGCCCGCGAGTACTTCACCCGGGTCGGCTTCACGCCCATGGGCGACGACCCGCAGCGGATGGTGATGGACGTCCGCCAGCCCGCTTGAGCCTGTTGCTGTTTCGAGGACAGGCTCAGCGGCGCCGGTCGAGGATCAGAGCGACCGCGCCGCCCAACAGCCCGCCGACGAGGCCGAGCGTGAGCGCCAGGTACCCGACCACGGATCGGTACCCGAACTCCTCCGTGGCCGGCAGCGAGTACGTGAGGCCGACGGAGACCAGCACGCCCACGAAGACACCGAGGCCGATGAACACCGGGTACTTCGGCGAGCGCCGACGGCGCACCTGCACCATCTCGTCGAGTGGGGGCCGCTGGCCAGCGTTCCCCGTGTCGGGGGACGCGTCCCCGGCCTGTTCGTCCCCTGCCTCCATGCTCACGGCTCGACGGTACCGGCCTCCCCGGATGGGCCGTCGCCCACCAGTGGCAGCCAGGGCGACAGGTCTGTGCGCAGGCCGCTGGCGGTGACGCGTCCGCCCACGAGAGCGTCGGCCCACCGCAGGGCGCCGGTCGCGAGCGCGAGCCAGGTGGCGGGGTCGGTCTCGACCACGTTGGGCGGGGTGCCGCGGGTGTGCCGCGGCCCGGGAACGCACTGCGTGACGCCGAGGGGCGGCACCCTCACCTCCACCGCGTTGCCGGGCGCGCGGTCGGCCAGCTCCTCGAGCAGATAGCGGACGGCCGTGGCGAGTACCGGCCTCGTCACCGCGTCAGGATCGGCTCGCCACTGCTCGACCGCCGAGCGACCGTCGGCCGGGTCGGTGCGTCGTCGGGCCACGGGCCGATCCTGGCATGCGTGAGCACCAAGGCAGGATGGTGCCCATGACCACTCGCTGGCAGCAGGCCGTTGCCGTCCGGCCAACAGGTTCGAGCGGACGGTGGGCCGCCGACGTCGCTCCCGGGTTCTCGATCGGGGGCAAGACGAACGGGGGCTACCTGTTGGCCCTTGCGGCCCAGGCCGCGGTGCGCGAGGTCGAGGAGTCGGGCGGGCACCACCAGGACCCGCTCTCGGTCACCGGCACGTTCGTCTCGCCCGCCCCGGCCGGTCCGGTCGAGCTCGGACTGCAGACGTTGAGGGCCGGACGCGGCAGCAGCGCGCTGGCCGTGTCGGTCGAGGCGGCCGGGGAGGTGTGCCTGCATGCGTCGGTCACCTGTGGCGCGCTGCCGCCGTCGTCGGCCGTGCCGGTGCACGACCCGGTGAGGCGACCTGTGATGCCACCGGCCGACGACTGCGTCAGGCTGCCGAGCTCGGGCCTGGGGTACCCGGTCGCGATCCTGGACGAGCTGGTGCAGGCCGCCGACCCTGCAACTGTCGCCTGGGCGGCTGGAAAGCCTTCCGGCGCAGGGGAGATCAGAGCCTGGGTGTCGTTCGTCGACGAACAGGAATGGGACCCGGTGTCGCTGGTGATGGTCATCGACGCCCTGCCTCCGGCGACGTTCGATCTCGGCGAGGCGGGCTGGACGCCGACCCTCTCGCTGACTGCCTTCGTCCGTGCTGTGCCGGCTCCAGGTCCCCTGCTCGTGCGGCAGGTGGCGCGGCTCGTCAGCGCCGGTGGCGGAAACGGCAGCGGGCGGACGGCGACCGTCGACGAGACGTGCGACGCCTGGGACTCGACGGGGCGCCTCGTCGCCACCGGCCACCAGTTGGCCACGCTGCGCCTGGGCGGCTGATCCCTTGTCCGCGTTGGGGTTTGGGGTCAGAGGAGCCGGCGGTGCGCGGCCCAGCGCGTCAGCTCGTGCCGGCTCGACAGCTGGAGCTTGCGCAGCACCGACGACACGTGGGTCTCGACCGTCTTCACCGAGATGAACAGCTCCTTGGCGACTTCCTTGTAGGCGTAGCCGCGCGCGATCAGGCGCATCACCTCGCGCTCGCGCGCCGAGAGACGGTCGAGCTCGTCGTCGCCCGACCCCGCCGTGACGTCGCCGCCGGTCGCGCCGAAGGCGTCGAGCACGAACCCTGCGAGCCGCGGGCTGAAGGTGGCGTCGCCGTCGGCGACCCGGTGGATCGCTGACACCAGGTCGTCGCCGGAGATCGACTTGGTGACGTAGCCTCGCGCCCCCGCACGGATCACAGCGATCACGTCCTCGGCTGCGTCGGAGACCGAGAGTGCCAGGAACCGCACGGGCGCACCGGATTCCGTGGCGAAGCCGGCGCAACGCCGAAGTACCTCGGCTCCTCCCCCACCGTCACCACCTGGCAGGTGCACGTCCAGCAGCACGACGTCAGGACGCAGGCCGCTGACCTGCAGCACCGCGCTGTCGACGTCGGCCGCCTCGCCCACCACCTCGACGCTGCGGTCGTCCGCTGACCCGGGCGTGGCTCGAGCCCCGACCTCGGCCAGCTCCGCACGCACCCCCGTCCGCACCATCGGGTGGTCGTCGACCAACAGAACGCGCACGCTCATGTCTGCTCGCTCTCGTTCTCGGCTGGTGAGGTTCTGGTGGCGTGGGCTGCGCCCGCGCGCGGCAGGGTCAGCGCGACCTCCGTGCCGCCGCCCTGCGCGGCCCGGACGACGGCCTGCCCGCCGTGCCGGGCCATCCGGTCGATGATCGAGCGGCGAACGCCGAAGCGGTCCTGCGGAACCGTGTCGAGGTCGAAGCCCGGTCCGCGGTCGCGGACGAAGGCCTCGACCATCTCGGGCCCGCACTCCAGGTACACCGAGACTCCGGTGCGCCCATGCCGCGCGGCGTTGATGAGTGCCTCGCGCAGTGCCAGAACGAGCGCGGCGGTGGCGTCGTCGGACGGTGCGTCGCCGACCAGGATCACTTCTACCGGAACGGCTTCCGCGTCCTCGACCTCCGCGCACGCTGCGCGCACCGCCTCGCGCAGGGTCGTCACGGGGCCATCGGTCACACGGTCGGCGCCGTAGATCCAGTCGCGCAGGTCTCGCTCCTGGGCGCGCGCGAGCCGAGCCACCTCGGCGGCGTCGCCCGGGCGGCGCTGGATCAGAGCGAGGGTCTGCAGCACGGAGTCGTGCAGGTGCGCCGCGATCTCGGCGCGCTCGGTCTCGCGGATTCGCAGAGAGCGTTCGGACTCCAGGTCGCGCCACAGCCGTACGCCCCACGGCGCGAGCACCAGCGCCACCCCAGCGAGCACCACCAGTGACGCGACTACCGCCACCGTCACGGCGCGCAGGTCGAAGGTCGGCACGACGAGCAGCAGCACCCCGGTCACCACCAGCACGACACCGATGGCCAGCCGAAGCAGCCCGGCACGACCGGTGCCACCCACCGGGCTCAGCCAGCGATCACGCTCGGTCGCGTCGAGCTGGCTCAGTCCGACGCCAGCTCCGACCACGACGATCAGCACGGGGACGGTGATCCCGAGGCGCAGGTCGACCCCGTTGACGGCGGCGACGACGAGGAGCGCAGCGACCAGCAGGCCGATACCGACGAGGAGCGCCTGGAGGCGCTCCGAGCGCAGCCAGCGCGTCGCCACGGACGGGGGCGCGGACCGCAGCGACTCCCCCGCGGCGCGAGCGGCTTCGGCGGCTGCCGGGCGACCCGCGCCCGCCGCCCCGGTCGCGCGGGCCACCGCCTCGCGGGCCGTGCCGTCCTGCGGGACGAATACCCACAGCAAGAGGTACGCCAGGGGGCCGGCTCCCAGTGCCAGCGTTCCGATCGCAAGGAGGGCGCGCACGGTGCCCACGGGCACCCCGAGGTGCGTGGCGACGCCTTGGGCGACGCCACCCAGCACGCGCCCGCCCACGGGACGCACCAGGGGTGGGCGCGCAGGAACGTCCACCGGCGGCGCGGCGGCGTTCTCGGGCGGGACGGTCGTGCTCACCGCACCATCCTGGCCCGTCGGGCACCGCTCGCGCTTCGGGGACAGCCCTGAGTGCACGAACCAGGGTCGGGTCAGGGTCGTCCCCGATGTGGGGTCGTCGCCCGACGGGCAACCTGGACACATGGACTCGACGACGACCGCCCCCGGCACCACCGGGCAGCCATCCCCACCTCCAATGACCTCCTTCTTCGCGGCGATCCGCGCGGCAGGCCTCGTCCGGCCCGACGAACGCATGGCGGCCGGAGTCAGTGGAGCCCTGGCCAACCGCTGGCGCATCGACCCGATCCTGATCCGCGTCGGGTTCGTGGTGCTCTGCCTGTTCGGCGGGCTCGGCGTGATGGCCTACGCGGCCGGCTGGCTCCTGCTCCCCGACACCAAGGGCGAGATCCACCTCGAAGAGATGCTGCGCGGACGGTTCTCACCAGGCGCCGTGGGCGCTCTCGTCGTGCTGATCCTCAGCATCTTCGCGATCGCACCTGCGGCCTCGTTCGGAGACGGCCCGTCGATCGGCGGGCTGATCGCGCTCGCTTCCCTGGTGCTGGTGATCATCATCCTGCTGCACGGCTTCGGCGTGATCGGCAGGGACGTTCCGTCACGGCACGGGGCGTCGGTCCACGGGGCCTCGGGCCACGAGGCCGTCGACCTCACCAAGCACGGCACGCGGATGCACCACATGGGCCACGGGCCGTCGGTGGCGCCTCCGGGGACGCCCTACCAGGGCTGGTCGCCACCGGCCGCATCGCAGCCGTCCCAGCCGTCAGCAGCCGTCCCAGCCCCCGAAACCCGCGAAGGAGCGGACTCCTCGTCGCCGCGGCCCTGGTGCGGCAGGGACGACGCTGGCCGCCGGACTGGCACTGCTGGTTGCGGGCGCGATCGTCCTGCTGCGCGACGAGCTTCCTGCGGGAGTCGACGTCAGCGCAGTCGCATGGGCCGGCGTCTTGGGCGTCCTCGCCCTGGCGCTCGTGGTCGTCGGTCTCGCGGGTCGGCGTGGGGGAGGGGTCGCAGCGCTCGCCGCCGTCGCCTTCATCGTCGCGATCGTCAATGCCCCCGGCGACGACGGGCGCCTGGGCTTCTTCGAGGACAGCCTTGAATGGACGCCGACGTCGATCGAGGCGAGCGACCCCGAGTACCAGCTCGCCACCGGCACCGCGGTTCTCGACCTCACCGATCTCGACCTGACGGACGTCGACCCGACCAGCCTCGGGACGGCTCCGTCCGGCGCACGCGTGCCCGAGCTGGCCGCCGACGTCAGCGTGGGCGAGCTACGCGTCCTGGTGCCCGACGACATGAACGTGGAGCTGGACAGCTCGGTGGGCATCGGAGAGCTGACCGGCGCGCAAGAGGGGAGCCACAAGGTCGGCCCTGGCGGTCGCACCCAGCTGTTCCTGGACCTGAACGTCGGCATCGGCAGCATGAGCATCGAGGAGGTCTCGCGATGAGCGAGAACACGGTTCGCGAGGACCCTACGTACAGCGAGAACACAGAGAACACTGAGAACACCGAGAACACCGAGAACACCGAGCCTCTCGAGGCTCAGGAGGCCGGGACCATCGAACGCGAGGCAGCGCCGCCCACGGCGACGCGGCGGCCCGGCCCGCGCGGCCCGTCCGCATCGACCGTGGTGTGCGGGTTGATGTTCGCAGTCGTGGCCGCCCTGCTTCTCGGCCACGAGCTCGACCTGTTCGAGGTCGACCCCGTGACCTCCGGCGTGTGGCTGTTGATGGGATCCGGTGCGCTGCTGGTGATCTGGGCTTCGATCAGCATGGCCGGACGTTGGGGCGACGAGGCACAGAACCGCGACTAGGCCGCCGGCACACAGTGCGGCGCGAGGCCGAAGCGCCGTGCGAGCAGAAGATCTGTGGGTCCCGTTTGGCGAGTTCCAACCGGCCGGTGGTCAGATCGGTTGCCGTCACAGCAGGTCGTCGCCGACCAACGGACGCACCGAGCCCGCTGTGGGCAGGTGAAGTTCGTCCACCGGCATGAGAAGCGGCAGCTGCTTGCCGTGCTCGTCGAACCAGGCCAGCCAGATGCTGCGCTACGCGAACCCCTCTCGTCCCATCAGCAGACGCCAGCGTTCCAGCAGGTCGTCGTCGGAGTGCACCGGCGGCAGTGACATCACGTGGTCCACGCCAGGAGCCTGGCCCAGTTCGCTCGACGGTCGCCGGCGCTGTCCACAGGGGTCGAACACGTACCGGGCACAACTGGGGGACAACGCGACCTAGAGCGCTCGATTGCGCCGTGAAAGGCTCTGTTGTCCCCCTGTTGTGCTCGCCTGCCCTTAGCCGGCAGCCCCGCTGGTCAGCAGATCGGCCTCACGCTCCGAGGTCTTCGCCGGCAGGTGCAGCTCCGGCCGACCCTCGACGTAGAGCTGCGGCAACCGGCGGTCGAGCCATGCCGGCAGCCACCAGTTCGCGCGGCCGAGGAGGTGCATGACGGCAGGCACCAGGAGCATCCGGACGATCGTGGCGTCGATGAGGATCGCCGCGGCCATGCCGACACCGATCACCTTGAGCATCACGTCGGGGCTGGGGACGAAGGCGGCGAAGACGGCGACCATGATGGCGGCGGCCGCCGTGATGACCCGTCCGGTGCCGGCAAGGCCACTGATGATGGCCTTGCTGTTGTCCTGGTGCCGCGTCCACGACTCGCGCATCCGGCTGATCAGGAAGACCTCGTAGTCCATCGAGAGACCGAACAGCACCGCGAACATGAGGACGGGGACGAACGACGGAAGCGGTGTCTCCGTGTCGATCCCGATCAGCTGGCCGGCCCATCCACCTTCGGAGACGAGTCCGATGACGCCGTACGCCGCCGCCACCGACAGCAGGTTCATCAGCGCCGCCGTGACGGGGATGAGGAGGCTCCTGAACGACACCAGCAGCAACAGCATCGACAACGCCACCACGCCGGCGATCAGCATCGGGATGCGTCCGGCCACGTCGTCGGTGCTGTCGATCGAACCTGCGGTCACGCCACCGAGAGACGCTGTGACACCGGTGCCTTCGGTCGCGTCGGGGATGACGTCGTCGCGGAGCGTCCTGACCAGGTCTTCCGTCTCCTGGTCCTGAGGGCCGGTCGTCGGCTGGACGATGAGCAGCGCGGTACCACCCGCAGCGTCCAGCTGCGGAGGCGAAACAGCGGCAACGCCGTCCGCCTCGCCGAGGTCGGCCGCCAGAGCGTCAGCCTGGGTAGCGCCGGCGCCTCCCAGGTCGGCGACCACGACGAGCGGGCCGTTGGCGCCCGGCCCGAAAGCGTCCGCGGTCATGTCGTACGCCTGCCGGGTCGTGGTCTCCTCGCGGTTGTTGCCGGCGTCGGCGAAACCGAAACGCAGACCCAGGAACGGCGCTGCGATCGCGAGCAGCAGCCCAACGCCGACCAGGCTGGCGACGACGCTGTGCCGGTTGACGAGTTGGCTCCATCGCACCCATGCGCGGCCCGGCTCGACGTGACCGCCCTCGACCTGGGCCGCGGGGGCGGTGCCGCGGCGGCCGAGAGGGATCCGCAAGCGGTCGACGTGCCGTCCGAAAAAGCCAAGGAGAGCAGGGAAGAGCGTGACGGACGCGGCCATCACGATGGCGACCGCGAGGATCGTCAGCACGGCGACACCACGCATGTACGTCAGGCCCATCGCGAAGAGCCCGAGCATGCTCACGACAACCGTTCCCCCAGCGACGATTACGGAACGGCCGGCCGTGTCGATCGTGGCGACGGTCGCGGCCTCTGGCTCGAGTCCGGCGGCCCTCCACTCGCGGAAGCGCGTCACCATCAGGAGCGCGTAGTCGATGCCGATGCCGAGCCCGATCATCGTCGCCACCGACGTGCCCCACTCCGGCACGTCGACCAGCGCGGCGACCGCCCCTGTCGCAGCGCCACTCACGGCCAAGCCGGCGACGGCGACACCGATCGGCAGACCCGCCGCCACGACCGACCCGAACGTGACGAGCAGGATCAGTGCGGCCGCCAGGACACCGATCATCTCCGAGCCGATCTCGCCGCGCTCGGCCTCCTGGATCGCCTGGCCACCGAGGGCGACCTGCAGCCCATCGCGCTCCGCGTCCTCGGCCAGCGCGATCATCGCCTTGCTGTCCTCGATCGGGACGTCGACGAAGTTGGTCACGTCGAGCCGTAGGTGGGCGACGAGCGTCCGCCCGTCGGGAGAGATCGCCGTCGGGTTCGCGTAGGGGTCCTCGACGGTCGCGACGTGTGGCTGCTCGGCGAGCTCGCCCAGCAGCGCCTGAACGTCCGACACCACGGCCGGGTCGTCCACACCCCCATCCGCTCGGACGACGACGTCGACGGTGTCGCCCGCCAGGTCGGGGAAGCGCTCGTCGAGCAGCTCCTGGGCGCGCTTCGAGTCGCTGCCCTCCACCGTGTAGTCGGCGGCGAAGTCTGCGCCGTAGGCCGCCGTGAGTCCCGCGGCGAGCGCGAGCGCAGCGCCCCAGCCGACCAGGACCAGGCCGCGACGGCGTACGGAGAACCGCGCGAGCCGGGCGAGCGGGCCGAGCCGCTGGGCCGAAGGCGCGGGGGGCGGGCTGGGGCGGGTCATGACGGCCTGCGACATCTCGAGCCTCTCGACACAGAAACGGGGAATCATGAAAGTGATGTAGCATCATCAACGTTACGAGACGTAACGATGCTGGTTCTGGTATCGCTTGTCAAGCGTCTTCACTCTTGTGACGAGACGTCACGCACCGGCGTGACAGGATTGACGCACCGACGGAGGGAGCGACTCAGATGAGTGCCTCGGCCGCTGAACCCACCGAGTCCGCCACGACGGAGGACGCTGTGCCGACCCGACGGGAACGGGCACGAGCGGCGACGATCGCCGAGATCAAGCAGACGGGACTCCGTCTGATGGCCGAGACGGGGACCACCGACCTCCGGTTCTCCGACATCGCCCGCGAGATGGGGATGACCGCGCCGGCGCTCTACCGGTACTTCGCCGACAGCGCCGAGCTGCTCACCGAGCTCATCGTCGACGCGTACGACGACCTCGGAGACGCCGTCGGGGCGGCACGCGAGCAGGTGACCGACGACCACGACCTCTGGGGCCGGCTGCTCGCGGGCTCGCAGGCCTATCGCGCCTGGGCCCGGCAGGAGCCACAGCGCTTCGCACTTATCCTCGGAATGCCCGTGCCGGGGTACTGCGCACCCGACGAGGGGCCGACGACCGAGTCGGCCAAGCGCGCGATGGGGCAGCTGCAGGTGCTCTTCCTGGACGCCGTCCGGCTCGGCGTGCTGGGCCCTCCCCAGATCACCGAGGTGGACGACGCATTCATCGCGGGGCTGATCGAGGCGCATGGGGACGACAATCGGATGCCTGGCGTGGCAGCGGAGCTCGACCCCGACGACCCCTCGGTCGAGGCGGCCATGAACCCTGCGACGTTCCAGGCGATGCTCAACACCTGGGCTTCGCTGCACGGCTTCACCAGCCTGGAGGCCTACGGCCACCTCAACTGGCTGACCCCGGAAGCCCGCGACGCGCTGTTCGTCAGCGGGATGCGGCTGGCTGCGCGCGCGGCCGGTATGCCTGACCGGTCCCCGTCCGAATAACACAGGCTTCTGATCCTTCGGACGGGTGACAGCGCCGCTCCTGCTCGCCCAGGGCCGACATTGCCAGAATTGTTGTCGCGCATGTCAACCGTGGGGACCCTCTCCTGCGAGTACTCGTCATGAGCACGCTCTCGGCAGGGAGGCAGCCAGTGGATACGGACGACAGTGACGTCGACCTGACGACCGCCGGCTCCTTCGACGCGTTCTACCTGCGGGAGATGCGCGGCCTGGTCGCGCTCGTGCTGGTGCTGTCCGGAAACCGTTCCACCGCAGAGGACGTCGCGCAGGATGCGATGCTCGCGGCGTACCGGGACTGGGACCGGATCGCCACCCTGGACGACCCCGCGTCCTGGGTACGCCGGATCGCTGCGAACCGGGCCACGTCAGCCCTTCGCCGACGCTCGGCAGAGCTGCGAGCACTCACCCGGCTCGGGGGACGGCGCCAGCCGATCCCCGAGCTCGACCCTTCTGACGACGCCTTCTGGGCCGCTGTTCGCGACCTGCCACGCCGGCAGGCACACGCAGTCGCCCTCACCTACGCCCTCGACCTGTCCACGGCCCAGGTGGCCGAAGCGCTCGGTTGCTCGGCCGGCACGGTGAAGCAGCACCTCCACCGTGCCCGAGCAACCCTCGCGCCCAGGCTCTCGACACTGCAGGAGGGACCGCGATGAGCCCGACTCCGCAGCAGCACGACCCCTTCGAGCAGGTGGCCGCGCGCGCAGGCGCCGCCGCCCGCTCCACCACCGAGAGGCTTCCCGTGACCACAGCAGCGCTTCACCACCACCGCCAGCAGCGCAACACCCGGCGCGGCATCGCCCTGGGAGCCCTGAGCCTTGCGGGGGCGGCGGTCGTCGCCCTGCTCGTGCTGGACCAGCCCGCCGACACCGCCGACGTCAGCCCTGCAGGGCCTAGCCCGTCCGTGACCCTGACCCGTGCAGCCGCTGGCCCGGAGGTCAGCCCGCAGGCACTGTCCTCGGCTGGCATCAGCTTGAGGCCGCCCCCTTCCTGGACTCTGACAGAGGACGGCCCGGACGTCGCCACCTTCGACAAGTCCTTCCGCAACGGTCACATCGTGACCGCGATGGCCTTCGTTCCGCGCTCGCTGGTCGACGCGGACGGAACGCTCCACCCCTTGCCCCCCGGCCTGGGAGCTCATGGGCCCGAGGACGTGCGGGCGTGGGCAGCGACCCGTTCCGACATCACCGTTGGCGGGTCGGGAGGCAACACGAGCACTCTCGGCGAGATCAGGGCACTGGAGTACGAAGCTCCGGCCGGCGCCCCGCCCCTGATGTGCCCCGAGGCACCGTCGGCGACCTCCTGCTCAGTGTCCCCCGCCGACCAGGACACGGAGGCATGGCTGGGGCTCCTTCGCGACGAGGCCGGCATCATCCTGGCCGTGGTGTTCTACATGGACCCGAGCAGCCCGGAGCAGGACGTCGACTTCACTGCGCTGATCGATGCCTTCAGCCGGTGAGCGGGTGCCATCAAGCGCCGAACAGCTCCCGCAGGGGTGCCCGCCAGACGGCATCCAGCTCGTCCAGCCCGATCGTGAACCGACCCTGCACGTCGAGAACCTGGCCGCCGTCCTGCGCCGGGCCCTCGTCGACGACACCCACCCGCGCGTGGGGGAGGCCACGAGCCGAGCACATGTCGGTGAAGCGAACCTCCTCCGACCGCGGGACGGAGACGATGACCCGTCCGGTCGTCTCGGAGAAGAGCAGGGTGGCCGCATCGATGCCGTCACGCTCGAGCACCTCGTCGAGCCAGATCCTCGCTCCGACACCGAATCTCAGGCACGACTCGACCAGCGCCTGCGCCAGGCCACCGTCGGCGAGGTCGTGCGCGGCGTCGACGAGACCGTCGCGGCTGGCTGCGACGAGAACGTCGGCGAGCACCTTCTCGTGTCCTAGGTCGACGGCAGGCGGAAGCCCGCCCAGGTGGTCGTGCACCACCTGCGCCCAGGCCGACCCGGAGAGCTCTTCGCGCGTCGTGCCGATGAGGTAGATGTTCTGGCCGGCCGACCGCCAGCCCGACGGCGTGCGGCGGGTCACGTCGTCCATGACACCGAGCACGCCCACGACCGGAGTGGGGTGGATCGCGGTCTCGCCGGTCTGGTTGTAGAGCGAGACGTTGCCGCCGGTGACCGGGAGACCGAGCGCGCGGCACCCGTCCGTCAGACCAGCGACGGCTTCGGAGAACTGCCACATCACCGCCGGGTCCTCGGGGGAGCCGAAGTTCAGGCAGTCGCTCACCGCCACCGGAACGGCGCCGGCGGTCGCCACGTTGCGGAAGGCCTCGGCCAGCGCGATCTGCGCGCCCACCCGAGGGTCGAGAGCGCCGAAGCGACCGTTGCCGTCGAGCGAGACCGCCACCCCCAGACCGGTTTCCTCGTCGACTCGGACGACTCCGGCGTCGTCGGGCATCGCCAGCGCGGTGCCGCCCATCACGTACCGGTCGTACTGGTCGGTGACCCAGCTCTTGTCGGCCAGGTTCGGGGAACCGGCCAGCGCCAGAACCGTACTGCGCAGCTCTTCGCCGGACGAGGGTCGCGGCAGCTTCTCTCCCCCGTCTGCCTGTCGGGCGTCGAGCCAGTCGGGGCGGGCGTACGGGCGGTGGTAGACGGGGCCGTCGTGCGCGACAGTCCGCGGTGGCACGTCGACGATCTCCTCACCGTGCCACTGCACGACTAGCCGACCGGTTCCGGTGACCTCACCCACGACGGTCGCCAGCACCTCCCAGCGCTCGCAGACCTCCATGAACGCATCGAGGTTCTCGGGAGTGACGACCGCCATCATGCGCTCCTGCGACTCGCTCATGAGGATCTCCTCGGGCGAGAGCGACGCGTCGCGCAAGGGCACGCGGTCGAGCCACACGTGCATCCCGCCGTCGCCGGCGGAGGCCAGTTCGCTGGTGGCACAGGACAACCCGGCGCCGCCGAGGTCCTGGATACCCCGGACCAATCCGGCACCGAAGAGGTCCAGGCAGCACTCGATCAGCACCTTCTCGGTGAACGGGTCACCGACCTGCACTGCCGGGCGCTTCGTCGGCCCGGTCGCGTCGAACGTCTCCGAGGCGAGCACCGAGACACCACCGATGCCGTCGCCGCCGGTCCGGGCACCGAACAGCACGACGAGATTTCCTGCACCCGTTGCGTTCGCGAGGTGCAGGTCCTCGTGGCGCAGGGCGCCGACGCACAGGGCGTTCACCAGTGGGTTGCCCTGGTAGCACTCGTCGAACGCGACCTCGCCACCGACGTTGGGCAGGCCGAGGCAGTTGCCGTAGCCACCGACTCCGGCGACGACGCCGTGCACCACCCGAGCGGTGTCGGGGTGGTCGACGGCACCGAAGCGGAGCGAGTCCATCACCGCGATCGGGCGGGCGCCCATCGCCATGATGTCGCGGACGATTCCGCCCACTCCCGTTGCAGCGCCTTGGTACGGCTCGATGTAGCTGGGGTGGTTGTGCGACTCCACCTTGAACGTCACGGCCCAGCCCTGGCCGATGTCGACGACTCCGGCGTTCTCGCCGATGCCCGCGAGCATCTTGCCGACCGGGGTCTCGCGCGGCAGGTCACCGAACTGGCTCAGGTGCACCTTCGACGACTTGTACGAGCAGTGCTCGCTCCACATCACCGAGTACATCGCCAGCTCGGCAGACGTGGGTCGCCGTCCGAGAATGTCGCGGATGCGTTCGTACTCGTCGGACTTCAGGCCGAGCTCTGCCCATGGCTGCTCGGTCTGGGGGGTGGTACCCGCCCGAGCGACCGTGTCGACGCGTGCCGTGTTCGCCGTGCGTGTCGTCACGCCGACACCAGCCCCTCGATGACCGACGTGAAGAAGGGAAGGCCGTCGAGACCGTCTGTGCCGGAACGGGTGTCGGGACCGAACCCTGCCTCGGTGGCGTGCTCGGGATGCGGCATCAGACCGACCACGTTGCCGGCGGCGTTGCTGATGCCGGCGATCGCGCGGTACGACCCATTCGGGTTGTCGCCGACGTACCGCGCGACCACCCGTCCCTCGCCCTCAAGCTCGTCGAGCGTGCGCTGGTCGGCGACGAAGCCACCCTCGCCGTTCTTCAGCGGGATCACGATCTCCTGGCCATCGGTGTACCCGCTCGTCCACGCAGTCGAGATGCTCTCGATCGTGAGCCGCTGGTCACGGCAGACGAACGTGCGGTGGTCGTTGCGGATCAGCGCGCCCGGCAGCAGGTGCGACTCGCAGAGGATCTGGAACCCGTTGCAGATGCCGAGCACGGGGAGGCCGTCGCGGGCAGCGTCGACGAGCGGGCCCATCACCGGCGCGAACCGGGCGATGGCACCGCAGCGAAGGTAGTCGCCATACGAGAAGCCGCCGGGAATGATTGCCGCGTCGACCCCGTGCAGGTCTGCGTCGCCGTGCCAGAGAGCGACGGCCTCTCCCCCGGCCAGGCGGACGGCACGGGCGGCGTCCTTGTCGTCCAGCGAACCGGGGAAGGTGACGACACCGACACGCATCAGCCGGCCACCTCGACGCGGACGACGTCCTCGATGACGGGGTTGCTGAGCAGGGTGCTGGCCGCCTCTCGGGCCGCTGCCAGGTGGTCCTCGGTCACGTCGCCGTCGACCTCCAGCTCGAACCTCTTGCCTTGCCTCACACCGGTGAACGAGCCGAAACCGAGCCGGGGCAGTGCCCCGACGATGGCCTTGCCCTGCGGGTCGAGGATCTCGGGCTTGGGCATGACGTCGACGACGATGCGTCCCATCGGGGCTGCTCCTGGCTGGGGTGCGGGCGGCGGTCCCAGGTTAGCGTGGCGCCATGCACCTCACTCACCTCGGCCATGCCTGCCTCCTGGTCGAGAGCGGCGGCCGACGCGTGCTCGTCGACCCCGGCAACGCCAGCACCGACTGGCATGGCGTGACCGGGCTCGACGCAGTCCTGGTCACGCACCAGCATCCCGACCACCTCGACCCTGACCACGTGCCCGCCCTGCTGGCGGCAAACCCCGAGGCGGTGGTGCTGGCCGAGCCCTCGGTGGCCGAGAAGCTGGCGGTCGCCCGTCCCGTTCAAGCCGGCTCGCGGCACGACCTCGGCGGTCTCGTCGTCGAAGGTGTAGGCGGACGGCATGCCGTGATCCACGCCGACATCGACCGGATCGGCAACGTCGGCATGCTGCTGAGCGCGGACGGTGAGCCGACGCTGCTGCACCCCGGCGACTCGTACGAGGCGACGCCGACGGGCGTCGACGTGCTGGCCGTGCCGGTGAATGCGCCGTGGTGCGCCTTCAAGGAGACCGTCGAGTTCACGCGCTCGGTCGGGGCGCAGACGCTGGTGCCCGTCCACGACGCCTTGCTGTCCGAGCGTGGGCGCGCGCTCTACCTGCGCCAGCTCGGTGCGCTGGGTAGCGGTGACGTGAGTGATCTGGCGCGAGCCGGCCGCACCGAGATCGGCTGAGCGAGCACAACTGGGGGACAACTAGCCGCTTCTCCGTCCTCCGGGGCCGAATCGGGTCCGTTGTCCCCCTGGTGTGCACAGGGCAGGCCTCCATGGCCAGCTCGCGGAGTCATCCGGGACCTTGGGACCAGCTAGTTGGTGAGCATCGCATCCAGGTCGATGCGGGGGTGCCCCGACGTAGCAAGGTTCACGACCTTGACGGTGTGGGTCCCCGCGGACATCCATCTGTCGAAGACGATGACTCGGTTGACGTTGGCATTCGCGAACGTGTCGACCGTGGCGACCTTGATGCCATCGACGTAGACCGCCGCCTTGCCGCGGCCAGGGCCCTTTGCCATCACTAGGGCGACGTGGTCATCGCGGTCATAGGAGCGGGTGAATGTCAGGCTGGCGTTCTTCGCCGATGTGTTGCGCATCGCGCCCCATGATGCGCAGGCGCACGAGGTCGTTCGCCACGTGCCGGTGTACGTGAGCATCCCGGGGTCGGCGCTGTTGCCGCTTGCGTGGCGGTTGGTTTCCTGGGTGACGGTGGTCTGCCAGCGGCTCCGGACATCGACTGACGCGGTGTTGCCGCTGCAGTCCTCGGCTACCAACTTCCAACCGCTTGCCGTGTCGCCACTCCCCCCAAAGGCCCCGTCGTAGTCCGTGAAGGAGTCCACGACCTGACCGGAGAATGGCGACGGATGGGCCGAATGCACGGACAGCAAGAGACGCCCGTACTCAACGTCCGGCCAGCTGTCCATCCTCATCGCGTAGATCTCGAAACCGCAGATCTGGCCGCTGTTGTCGGTGACGCTCCACTTCACCAGCATGGGAATGTCCCAGGTGTAGCCGTCCCATTCGCCGTCGGGGACGCTTGGACCGATCACTCCGCCGACCAGGAAGGCAGCTGCAGCGTTGGTCTTGATCACCGGCGCCGTGACATCCGCGGCGGCTGCTGCTGTCCCCGCGAAGGAACCAGCAGAGGCAGCGAGTGCAGCACCGACCACCAAGGTCGTGGCCGTGCGAAAGCGGCGAGCCAGGGATCCTCTTGGACTCATGTCGCGGGTCTCCAACGTAGCGGCGAATTCGAATGGATCGCCGGGGACGGCCGACTCCACCACTGAGAAGGTGCCACCGCGAGGCACCAAAGTCTGTATTCCGGCCTTTCGCCCTAATCCCCTCGATGCCTCGGGCACACAGCAGTATCTGGGATCCCACGCTGGTCCCGCATCAGCCGTTCGCCCCATATCGAGGCCGAGTATCGGAAGGGGTCGACGCCCCGGTGACCGACCGATGAGCGAGCACAACCGGGGGACTCCAACCACGATTCGGCACGCCGAGGCTGAAATCGGAGCTGTTGTCCCCCTCGTGTGCACAGGGCCGCGCAACGGAGCCCGGGCTCACACCTCCAGCACGTAGACCCGGAAGAACCCCGCGTCGACGTCGACGACCTGCACCGAACCGAACCCCGCCTCCGTGGCCAGCTCGCGGAGGCGGCCGGGACGGAGCACCGTTCCGAGCGCTGCCGAGGGCTGTTCCGCCAGCGCCGCGGGCAGGCAGTGGCCGATGCTCCAGCCGTACATCATCCGCTCGATCAGGTCGCCGGGTGCTGTGAACTCCTCGGCCACGTTCTCGTCCACGACGACGACCGCGCCACCTTCGGCCAGCGCCTCACGGCACGCTGCCAGAGCCTGGACGGGCTGAGCCATGTCGTGCAGGGCCTCGAGCACGAGCACGGCGTCAAAGGGCCCCTCACGCGACATCGTGACCGCGTCCGCCTCGACGAAGCGCACGTCGACACCCGCCTCGGCCGCGTTCTCGCGGGCCTCCACGATCGATGCAGCGTCGGCGTCGTACCCGATCACCTCGGCCCCCGGATAGGCGGCGGTCAGGGCGATCGTCGACCAACCGTGACCGCACCCGACGTCCGCGATTCGCGCACCCGGGCGCGACAACCGGGCGTGGAGCTCCGGGGAGGCCGGGAGCCAGCTGCCCGTGAGGTCGGACGTGAACGCGGGCCGGTTGATCGCTCCCTGCCCCTGCCTGAACGTCGCGCCGTAGCGGCTGTACGCAACACCGCCCCCTGACCGGTAGGCGTCGACCACCTCGTCGAGTGCCTGCGCGACGCCGACGACCATGTCGGCGAAGGGGCCGACGTGCGTGGGATCGTCGGGCTGAACGAGCACTCCGACGTGCTCCTCGGGGAGCCGGTAGCGCCGCGCGCCGGACGGTTGCGATGCGTCGTCCACTGCGAGAAAGGCTGCGACGGCCTGTTGTTCGAGCCACTCCTGTGCGTAGCGCACGGCGATCCCGGCGGCCTCGGCGAGCTGCGCAGCGGTCAGGCCAGGCCGTTCCAGCAGCACCCGGTACAGCCCCAGCCGGTTACCGATGTAGATGCCGAAGAGCTCGAGTGCACCTACCGTCGCCTCGGTCAGGCGCTCGTCCAGAGTCGGTCCGGTCATGGAGCACTCCTTCGGCCAGGGCTACCCCTGGTGGTCGCGGCTGCTGTGCCGTTGCGGCTCGTCGAGCGAGATCAGGAGGTGTGCCTCGACCGGCTCGGCCTTGCCCTTCAGGTCGAGCTCTCCCAGCGTTTCGGTAACAGCCTGCGGGAGAAAGGCTTTCGTTCCCGGCCCGATGGCCACGCCCCCGGCCGGCGCCTTGCCCTCGAGCCGTGACGCCGTGTTCACCGTGTCACCGATGATCGTGTGCGTGCGTCCGCCCTCCGTGCCGAGCAGGCTGACCGACACCGGGCCGCTGTTGACACCGACGCGGAACCGCGGCCAGTTCGGGTGCCGTGACGCGACTTTCGCCGTCTCCTCCTGCATCGCCAGGGCGGCCCCGGCAGCGCGGCGCGCGTGGTCGGGCTGGTCGCCTCGCTTGTTGAACGTCACCATCAGCGCATCCCCGATGATGCGGTCGACGTCGCCGCCGAACCGGCGGACGACGGGTGGCACGGCGACCTCGAAGTACGTGTTCAGCATCTTTGCGACCTCGGCCGGGCTGTGCCGCTCGGAGAAGCTCGTGAAGCCCTGGAGGTCGGCGAACAGGACGCTCATGTCCCGGCTGCCCGCGCGCGTGTCGCGCAGGTAGAGATCGGCGAAACGCTCCTCGTGCCACTGGATCCGGGCACCAGCGGCGACCAATGCGAACGCCATCAGCATGAGGACGTGCCACTCCCACCAGCTCAAGTGCCAGTTACGCGCGAGGACCACGGCCACGGTCGCCTCGGCGAGCAGCACGAACGCCGCGGTCATCGACAGCAACATCAGGGACGGACGGGAGCGCCAGAGCATGACGTAGCGCGCGGCCGCCACCGCGTACAGCGCGACCGTCGGGACGGCCATGGCGGCCAGCACGCCCTGTGCACGCTCGGGCACCGCCTCGAGGTGGAGTGGCGGCATCTGCAGCAGGGACGCCGCCGCCCACGCAGCCATCACGACCAACAGGGCGATGCGGAGGACACGTGCGTGGCGCATCGTCCGCACACCGGGCTCGCCCGAGAGGTGGATGCTCGAAGCGGCCGCGAAGAGCGACCCGATGGCCAGGCCGACAGGTGTCGCCAGCACGAAGCCCGGATTGGGCGTCGCCAGCATCACCCCTGGCGTCGCCAGCGCATGGAGGGCGAGGAAGCCGGCCGAGGCAAGGAACCCCAGCGACACGAGCAGGACTCTGGCGTCACCGCGGCGCAGCGCCGCAACGCCTGTGGCGTAGGCGAGTACGGCACTCACGGCTGCGCTGGCCAGGACCAGCCAGAAGTGAGATGGATGGTGCTCCCAGGGGATGTCGAGCTGGGACGAGGCGAGCAGCAGCGCCAGACCCACGAGGGGCAGGGTCAGGGCGAGGGCGGACGCAACGAGCATCCAGCGGGAGTAGATGAAGCGAGGCTCGTCGCTCACGTCAGTCAAGCTGACCCCCGAGGAACGCATGCACCTGTGAGACAACCACCGACCCCTCGCCCACCGCCGACGCCACCCTCTTCACCGACCCGCAGCGGACGTCGCCGACGGCGAACACCCCGGGTCGCGTCGTCTCGTAGGGCTGAGGCGAACGCTCGAGCGGCCAGAGGTCCGACGCGGCGCCGTCCTGCCCGGCCAGGACGAAGCCGAAGGCGTCGCGGCCGACGTCGTCCGGCAGCCAGCCGGTGCGCGGCTGCGCCCCGATCATCACGAACAGGGCGTCCGCTCGCAGCTCCCCTTCCTCACCGGACGTGCGGCTGCGCAGGGTGACCTGCTCGAGGCGTCCGTCGCCGCTGGCGCCGACCACCTCTGCCGAGGTGCGGACGGCGATCGTCGTGGCGGCGATCGCGTCGATCAGGTAGCTGGACATGCTCTCCGCCAGGTCCGCGCCGCGCACCAGCAGCGTGACTTGCTCGCAGTAGCGATCGAGGTGCAGCACTGCCTGCCCGGCCGAGTTGCCACCGCCGACCACGACCGCGTGCAGCCCCGTCAGCGCATGGGCTTGCGAGACGTTGGCGCCGTAGTACACCCCGGCTCCCGTGAACTCCTCGACCGACGGAACTCCGAGGCGGCGGTACGACACACCGGTCGCCAGCACCACCGAGCGCGCCGTAACCCCGCCCACGTCGGAGATGGTCGCGGAGAAACCCTTGTCGCCGCGCGAGAGCTCGGTGACCTCGCGCATCAGCACGAGGTGGGCCCCGAAGACCCAGGCCTGCTGGTACCCGCGCTGCGCGAGCTCGGCCCCGCTGATTCCCCGCGAGAATCCGAGGTAGTTGCGGATCAAGGAGCTGGAGCCTGCCTGACCGCCGAACGACTCCCGCTCCACCACGAGGGTGCGAAGACCTTCGGACGCGGCGTAGACCGCCGCCGCAAGACCCGCCGGACCCGCACCGACGACCAGCAGGTCGAAGTCGCGCTCGTCGTCGGTCAGCGTCGTCCGCAGCCCCCAGGCCTCGGCCACCTCGACATCGGTCGGGTCCTGCAGCACGGTGCCGCCGGTGGCCGGCATCCACACGACGACCTCCGTGTCGGAGATGTCAAAACCCTCTTGCTCGATGGCGTTGGTCACCAAGTTGGCGAGTCGAGAACCACGCTCCCTGAACGCATGTGGAATTCCGTTGCGCATCAGCAGGCTCTCGATCTCGTGTGCGCGGGACGACCACCGGTCGGCCACCACGACGGTCTCGCGATAGTTCGAGATCTCCATCCGCGACCACTCCTGCACGAACTCCGCGATGACGCGGTGGAAGAACTCGTCGCGCATGATCCACGGCTTGAGCACGTAGTAGCTGATGTCGCCGACCGCCATTGACTGCAGGATCGCCGCCGCGATGCTCCGGTCGGCCCAGGCTCCCCACTCGATGAGCAGTGCGCGCCGCGCGTCGGGGTGGAGGGCGCGGGCACGGGCGAGGACGTCCTTGCGCACGTCGTCCGGGAGCGCGTGGTCGACGAGGACGACGGCGACGCGCTGCGACTGGGCGTGTGCCAGCTCGAGGCTGTTGATCGCCGCCTCAGCGCTCGCCTCGCCACGAACTCTGAACTCGCCGCCGAAGCCGTGCTGGAGCTCGCCTTCGATGCGGTCCAGCTTCTCGGGCGTGACATCGATGGCCAGGATGAGCGGACGCGGCTCGTCGTACGGTGAAGCGACCGGCCCGGTGCCCATGCCCCGAGGGTAGGTGCGACCCATTGCGCTGACGACCGTGATTTGTCCCGCGTCAGGTGCAAACCGGTGGATTCCGGCCATAGGTGTGGGTGAGGTGTGGGTGAGGTGTGGGTACCCGTCGCGCGGGTAGGGTCCACGACGTGGGAACGAAGGGATACGACCGCGGCGTCGTGGCCACGATGCGCTCCATGACCCTGATCCACCGCGTGCTCGACCGCGTCAGTGGCGGACGGTTGGCCCGGCGGGTCGTCGGCGCCGAAATGGTGTGGCTGACGGTCAAGGGGCGAAAGAGCGGTGAGCTGCGGCGCGTGCCCGTGGTCACCGCGCGCGGCACCCGCGGCGGGCGGCCTCGCTTCCTCGTCGCTGGCTCGCGCGGCGGCACCGAGAAGCACCCCGCGTGGGCCCTGAACCTGCGCGGACACATCGACCGCAACGAACCGGTCGCGCTGGAGGCGAAGGGCGAGCACCTAGAGGTCGACGCCCGCGAGCTCGAGGGCCCCGACCGCGACGCCGGGTACGCGGAGATGGTCGAGGCGTACAAGGGTTTCGCCGACTACAAGCGCCAGACGACGCGCGAGATCCCGGTCTTCGAGCTCACCGTCCGGACGCCTCCAACAGCTTGAGCCAGACCTCGCTCACCGTCGGGTAGGCCGGCACCGCGTGCCAGAGCCGGTCGAGGGTCACCTCGCCCACCACAGCGACCGTCGCCGAGTGCAGCATCTCGGAGACGTCGGGACCGACGAAGGTGGCTCCGAGCAGGACCTGGCGTGCGTCGTCGACGACGAGCCGCGCCCAGCCGGTGTAGTCGGGCGAGTGCACCGTCGACCCGGCGACGGAGATGTCGAGGTCGATGCTGCTGACCGAGCCACCGCCGTTGCTGGCGACCTGCTCACGGGCCTCGGCCAGAGTCGGCCCGACCGACGCCACCTCGGGGTCGGTGAACACGACCTGCGTGACCGCGCGGCGCATCGAGGTACGGGCCAGCGGGCCGTAGTCGTCCGGGTCGTCGGCCGGTCCCCCAGGGCCGTGTGCACCCTGAGCCGCCGAGGCAGCGACGGCGTCGCCGACCGCCCGTGCCGCGTACTTGCCCATGTGGGTCATGGGTGCCTCGCCGGTGACGTCACCCGCTGCCCACAGCCAGCTGCCTCCCACCCCGATGACCCGGCCACGTGCGTCGACGCGTAGCGGCGCGGCGGGGTCCAGACCGACGACCTCCAGCCCGATGCCCTCGGTAGCCGTGCGCCGTCCTGTCGCCACGAGCAGCTCGTCGACCTCGAGTCGCTCCCCGCCGAGGTCGAGGGTGACAGCGCCACCCGTGCCATCTCGCTCCACCGAGCTGATGTCGGTGTCCAGGCGCACGTCGATGCCGTCCGCTCGCAAGCCGTCGGCAACGAGCTGGCCGGCCTCAGGTTCCATCCGGGGGAGCAGTCGGTCCCTGACCAGCAGGGTGACGTGAGAACCCATGCGGGAGAAGGCCTGTGCCATCTCGCACCCGACGACTCCCCCGCCGAGCACGCCCAGCCGCTCGGGCACGCTCTGCGCCGACGTCGCCTCACGGCTGCCCCACGGCCCGGCGTCCGCGAGACCTTCAAGGGGTGGCGTCACCGGCACCGAGCCGGTGCACACCACGACCGCGACTCGCGCGGTCCACACCTGCTCGCCGTCCGGGCCGTCGACGGTGACCTCGCGCTCGCCGGTCAGTCGTCCGCGCCCCCGAACGACGCCCAGCCCGGCACCGCGCGCCCACTCGACCTGGCCGTCGTCCGTCCATCCAGTCGTGACCCTGTCACGCCACGCGAGCACCTCAGCGACATCGAGAGAGCCCGAGACCGCCTGTGCTGCACCGGGAACCCGTCGAGCCTCAGCCAGCACACGGCCCGGCCGAAGCAGGGTCTTGCTCGGCATGCACGCCCAGTAGGAGCACTCCCCGCCGACGAGCTCGGCCTCGACGAGCACGGCCTCCAGCCCGCCACGGGCGGCTCGCGCGGCGACGTTCTCCCCCACGGGGCCGGCTCCGATGACGACGACGTCGGTGCTGTGCTCGCTCATGCGGGCCAGCCTGTCACTGCCTCGGGGCTCGTGCGCCAGGTCAGGCGGCGAAGGGGGCCCCGGTCAGCCGTCGGTAGGCCTCCAGGTACCGGTCCCGCGTCCGCTCGACGACCTCGTCGGGGAGTGGCGGCGGGGGCAGGTCCGAGGCCCGGTCCCAGCCGGACGCGGGACTGGTCAGCCAGTCGCGCACGAACTGCTTGTCGAAGCTCGGCTGTGGACGTCCGGGCTGCCAGGTCTCAGCCGGCCAGAATCGGGACGAGTCAGGGGTCAGCACCTCGTCGCCGAGCGTCAGCTCGCCGGAGACGGGGTCGGTGCCGAACTCGAGCTTGGTGTCGGCCAGGAGGATGCCGGCATCGCGCGCGATCCGTTCGGCCGATTCGTAGATGGCCAGGGTCCAGTCGCGCAGGGCCGCCGCGCGAGCGACGCCGACGGTCGCCTCCACCGCCGCGAGGTCGACGTTCTCGTCGTGCTCCCCGAGCGCCGCCTTCGTGGCAGGCGTGAAGATCGGTCTTTCGAGGCGCGAACCGTCGACGAGGCCCGGCGGCAGCGCCACACCACACACCGCGCCGTCGGCCTGGTAGTCGGTCAGCCCCGACCCGGCGAGGTAGCCGCGGGCAACGCACTCGACCGGGTCCATGCCCAACCGCCGGCAGACCATCGCCCGGCCGGCCACCTCGCCCGGCACCTCCGTCGAGACCACGTGGTGGCGCAGCGCAGCGCCGTCGGGGCCGGTGACGTGACCGAGCCGCTCGAACCACCACAGGCTCAGCGCCGTCAGCACCGCGCCCTTGTCGGGGATCGGTGTCGACAGCACGTGGTCGTAGGCGCTGACGCGGTCGCTGGCCACGACGAGCACCAGCTGGGGGTCGGCGGCCGACGCGTAGAGGTCCCGCACCTTGCCCGAGTAGGTGTGTACCCAGCCCGGCAGCGTCAGCGGCGCGTTCACGCGGCTGAGTCTGGCAGAGGGCTTCGGTGGCATGTCAGTGCTCCCGGGCTCAGTGCTCCCGGGCTCAGTGCTCCCGGGCTCAGTGATCCGGGTTCAGTGATCCGGGTTCAGTGATCCGGGTTCAGTGATCCGGGTTCAGTGATCCGGGTTCAGTGATCCGGGTTCAGTGCTCCGGGTTCAGTTCTCCGCGCTCAGTGCTGACGCTGCGTGGGAACGGTGGCCTCGTGTGTCGCGTCCTCCAGGAGGGCCTCCGCCTCCGACTGGCGGTAGCGGCGGTGTCCCCCGAGCGTGCGGACTGCGGTGATCTTGCCGGCGCTCGCCCAGCGGGCCACGGTCTTCGGGCTGACCCGGAAGAGCTCGGCAACCTCGCCCGGAGTCATCAGGCGCTCGCCGGCTGCAGTCTTGTTGCTCATGATGTCTTTCTCCCCGTCCGTCATTGGTGAATCGGTCGATACGGGCTCAACTGTGCACTCTCACCCTGGCAAAAACCTGGGAGTGACCGGCATGCGGACTGATTCGTCTCGCCAGTTAGTGTCGTGCGGGTGACTGACGCCACTCCGCCCGAAGACGCCGAGGGCGACGCGAAGAAGACCCCGCCTCAGGCCACCGACGACCTGGTCACGACCCATCACACCCTGCGTGTCGGACGTCGCACGCTGCGGTACACAGCCACCAGCGGGCGCGTCGTGCTGCGCCAGGAGGTGACCAAGGACGGCACCTTCGAGGGGCACCAGCCGAAGGCGGAGGTGTTCCTGACCGCGTACACGCTCGATCGCGAGACGGGCGTGAAGGCCTCGGACACCAAGGGTTCCGCCAAGGCGCCCGCTGCGAAGGGGGCTACCAAGAAGGCGAGCACTTCGAGCCCGGACGGCGACCCGGCCAGACCCGTGACGTTCTGCTTCAACGGCGGCCCGGGGTCGTCGTCGGTGTGGCTGCACCTGGGGCTGCTCGGCCCGCGGCGCGTGGTGATGGGCGACGCCGGGGCACTTCAGCCACCCCCGTACGACCTGGCCGAGAACCCCCAGTCCGTGCTGGCGCACACCGACCTAGTCTTCATCGACCCGGTCTCGACGGGATTCTCGCGCGCGGTCGAGGGCGGCAAGGCCGGCGACTTCCACGGGTACAGAGGCGATCTCGAGTCGGTCGGCGAGGTGATCAGACTGTGGACCGCCCGCAACGGACGGTGGATGAGCCCGAAGTTCCTCGCCGGCGAGTCGTACGGGACCCTCCGCGCGGCTGCGCTCGCCGAGCACCTGCAGACGCGATACGGCATGTACCTCAACGGCATCATGCTGATCTCGATGGTGCTCGACACGGGGACGATCCGCTTCACCGAGGGCAACGACGACCCGTACGCGCTGTTCCTGCCGACGTACGCGGCGATCGCCCACCACCACGGGCTGCACCGCGACCGTGAGCTCGGCGACGTGCTCGCGGAGGCCGAGGAGTACGCCTCGCGCGACTACCCGTGGGCGCTGGCCCGTGGGCATCGGCTGACCCCGTCCGAGCGAGAGGTGGCCGTTGCCAAGATTGCTGGGCTGACGGGCCTGTCGCGTGAGTACGTCGACCGCGTCGACCTGCGCATCGAGCACGTGCGCTTCTTCACCGAGCTGCTGCGCGACCGCGGGCGCGTCGTCGGCCGGCTCGACGGGCGCTTCGCCGGCTGGGACCCGGACGGGGGCTCCGAGCACTTCGAGCGGGACCCCTCGTACTCGGCCATCCACGGCCCCTACGCGGCGGCCCTGAACCACTACGTGCGCACCGAGCTCGGGTACGCGTCGGACCTGCCGTACGAGATCCTCACCGACAAGGTGCACCCGTGGTCGTACAAGGAGTTCGAAGGCAGCGCCGTCTCGGTGGCCGGCAAGCTGTCGACGGCCATGCGCGCCAACCCGCACCTGCGCGTGCACGTGGCCTGCGGCTTCCACGACGGCGCCACCCCGTACACGGCGGCCGAGCACACGCTCGCCCACCTGCGCGTCCCCGCTGAGCTCCGCGCCAACATCGAGGTCTGCTACTACGAGGCCGGCCACATGATGTACGTCCACGAGCCGTCCCGCCTGCAGCAGTCCATGGACCTCGCCGCCTTCATCACGCGCTGACCCCCCTTGCTCGTCCAGCCCACAATGCTCACCAGGCCGACACAGATCGCGCCGAAACGTGTGGGCAGGAGGAGCACCCCACGGGCGGGGTGTGGGTGAGGGGAGCAAAGGTGTTGACTGGACGGACCGGCGACCAGTTGTTGATGAGAGGACGGGGACACCATGTGCCGCAACATCACCGCGCTGCGAGGCCTGGAGCCTGAGGCGACGAACGAGGAGATCCGGGCCGCCGCGCTGCAGTACGTGCGCAAGGTCGGAGGGCTGTCGTCGGTGTCACCGAAGGTCGAGGCCGCCGTCGGCCGCGCCGTCGACGCCATCACGGCCGCCACGATCGAGCTCCTGGACGAGCTGCCCGAGCGCCGCCAGCCCCCGCCGACCGTGCCGCCCCTGCGGCGACCCGAGGTCAGGGCTCGGATCGCCGCGCGGGGCTGACGCCCCCGTGGTTTGACTCAGCCGGCTTGAGACTCAGCCGTTGCGGGCCGCGCGCTGCGCCTCTCCGTAGCGGCGGTCGGCCTCGTCGACACTCGCCGGGTCGTTGACGTCGACGCCCGCTGCCTCAGCGGCCGCCAGCGCCTCGGGGCTGTGCAGGTCCGGCGCGACGAAGGTCTTCGGCGTGATCGACCGGTCACGGTCGGCGTAGCCGCGCTGCTCCTCGACGATGGACTCCGCCTGCAGGGCCAGCGCCTCCGACAGAGCGGAGCGTGAGGTCACCGTCGGGCTGCCGCCGATCGACGGGCTGACCACGCCTGCGTAGCCCTGGTGGCCCCCGACGTTCGGGTGGTACGACTCCGAGATCGGGTTCGACAGGCCGTTGATCCACTCCGGGTCGTCGCAGACCGCGTGCCCGATGAAGGCGGACGTCGGGTCGCTGAACGCGAAGCCCGCGGCGCCGGCCCGTCCCGCCGTCATCCAGTTGAGGCGGTCGGCCATCGAGTTGAGCCGCGCCTGCTCTGCCGGGTCGAACCAGGTGAACGCGTTGCAGTCCTCGCCCATGAAGAGGCGCGGGTAGCCCACGACGATCACGTGCGCCTGGGTTGCGAGAGAACGGATCTGGCCGTACAGCGCGTCGAGTCGACCCGGCAGCACGGCGTCGACGATGACCTCCGCGTCGTCGATGGCCTCGTCACAGTCGCTCATCCAGGCCGGCTGTGCGCACTCGGTCAGCACGTCTGCGAACCCGGCATCGTTGCCGCCGACCGAGATGGTCACGTAGTTGGTGCCCCCGTCGAGCGCCGAGAGCTGGGCGGCCGAGACGTCGGCCACGACGGCCCCCGAGCACGCACGGAAGTTGAGGTTCAGCCCCTTGCTGGCCGACACCAGCGAGGGGTAGGCCAGCGGCGAGCGCTGACAGCCGGTGCCGTCGTCGTAGTACGTGCGGGTGCCGGTCCCGGACGAGTACGAGTCACCCAGCGCGACGTAGTTTCCCGCCGCAGCCTGAGCGGGTGCTGCCAGGCACGTGACAGCCATGACGGCTGTCGCAGCCGCAGAACCCAGAACTGCCAAGCCTTTTCGCGCGAGCGTCATCGCTGTCTCCCGAGGTCGAAGTGGACTGTTCGCGACACTAGTCCGTTTTGTGACCTTCGTCACCCCTGTCCGGTTAGCTCGAGGGGACGAGCGCCATCCCCGACGGGCCGGACCCAGGAGTGTTCACGCAGCGCACCGAGCCCTGTACCTGTGCCAGCAACGAGTAGCAGCGCCCGATGGCCTGCTGCCCATAGGCGTTGGGGTGCAACGACTCCTGAGTGAGTCCCTGGACGTTGGTGTCCAGGAAGCGGGCCCACTCGACCGTCGCCCCGTTAGGCGTCCCGGTTGACTGCGTGGCCGTGCGTGCGCACGCCTCGCGTCCGGAAAACGCGTCTGAAAGGTCGAGGAAGTCGACGCCCTTCGCCACCGCCACGACGCGCAAGCTCGACGAGATCTGCGGAACCAGGCGGTCACGCGCCCAGTCGGAGTCGGAGTCGAAGAACGGGCAGCCACCGACGCCGAGCCGCCCGCCCGCAAGCTCCGCGTACCGGTTCTCGTCGCCCCGCGGCACCGGCGACGGGTACGACTGCAGCACCAGCCGATAGCTGTCCGGCCCCTGCCCGTTGGCCGACAGTGCGGCCCGGATCTCGTCGACCGCCGTGGCGACCCCCGCCATCGCACCCGGCATCGCGGCGTCGACCTTGGCCTGCTGTTCTGGCTGGCAGCGCGTGACGACGGTCGCGTAGGCCACGACGCACGCCGTGATGATGTCGGCGAACCCGAGGTCGTTGCCGCCGATCGAGAGCACCACCAGCTCGACATCGTGCGATCGCGCCACCGAGGCCAGCTGGTCGGCCTGGGGCAGCTCCCCGCGCTGGCCGGTACCTCCGGAGCTCGTGCGGAAGATGTTGGACGTGCGCGCCCCGGAGCACGCGATGTTGATCTTCGCGGCCACCGGCACCGTGTTGCTGAGGGCCGGGGCCACGTCGCTGCGGTGGCACCCGCCGGCTGTCGGCCCGTAGACGCGGCTCGGGTCGTACCCGCCGAGGCCGCCACTCGTCCAGGCCCGGTCGGTGCCCATCCGACTGCCCAGTGGCACAGCCGAGTTGCCGTTCCACCGTCCGGCCTCACCCGAGATGTAGGAGTCGCCCAGTGTCACCAGGGCCGTCGGCTTCGCTGCGTGCGGACGGAGGGCCGCCTCCGCCGGCTGAGCGGGCGGGAAGTACAGGCCCACGACGACAACGATCACGAGCCCCACCAGAATCGACAGGTGGGCAGGCGAGGGCAGACCCCGTGATGCATTGAGTGATGCAGAGAGTGATGCAGAGAGTGATGCAGAGAGTGATGCGGAGGGCATCGGGACTCCTTCGTCCGTGATGCCCTTTCAACGGCGCGGACGGGCTCCGGTCACGCGCTGTGAGTCACCACTGCAGCGCGGGGTCCGACACGAGCTGACCGCATCGTTCCCCCCTTACCTGGCTGTTACCCCTGAGACGCCCCGGAGGGGCCGCGGGGTTCAGTCCCGACCGGCGGCAATGTCGGTGCGGTGCTGCGAGCCGTCCAGCGAGATCGCGCCGACGCCGGCGTACGCCGCTGCTCGCGCGGCGTGCAGATCGGCCCCGACCCCCACCACCGACAGTACGCGGCCCCCGGCACTGACGAGTCGGCCTTCGGCGTCGAGAGCGGTGCCGGCGTGCAGCACGTGAACAGCGTCGAGGCGGTCGGCGTCGTCGACCCCGGTGATCACGCCTCCCGAATTGGGGGACGCGGGATAGCCGGGTGACGCCACCACCACCGTGACAGCCGCCTCGTCGCGCCAGCGCAGCGGTGGCAGGTCTGAGAGGGTGCCCGTCGCCGCCGCATGCAGCAGGGTGCCGAGCGACGTTCGCAGCCGGGCCAGCACCACCTGCGCCTCCGGGTCACCGAAGCGGACGTTGAACTCCACCACGCGCAGACCACGAGAGGTCAGGGCGAGACCGCAGTAGAGCAGTCCGCTGAAAGGCGTTCCGCGACGGGCCATCTCGAGAACCACAGGCCGGGCGACGCGATCCAGCACCTGCTGGGTGAGGTCGGGCACCTCTCGATCCGCCCATGGCAGCGGCGAGTACGCCCCCATGCCACCGGTGTTCGGCCCCTCGTCACCGTCCGAGAGCCGCTTGAAGTCCTGCGCCGGAGCCAACGGCACCACCTCGATGCCGTCGGTGACGCAGAACAGCGAGACCTCCGGGCCGTCGAGGAACTCCTCGACCACCACTGCCGCACCGGGTTTCGCCAGGCAGGCTTCGGCGTGGCTCAGAGCCGCGTCGCGGTCCTCGGTGACCACGACCCCCTTGCCGGCGGCGAGGCCGTCGTCCTTGACCACGTGAGGCGCGCCGAAGGCGTCGAGCGCGAGGGCGACTTCGTCGAGCGTGGTGCAGACGTGGGCCATCGCGGTCGGCACCTCGGCGGCGGCCATCACCACCTTCGCGAAGGCCTTGCTGCCCTCGAGCCGGGCGGCCTCCCGTCCCGGGCCGAAGCAGGCGATGCCCCTGTCGCGGACCGCGTCAGCCACCCCGGCGACCAGTGGCGCCTCGGGCCCGACGACCACGAGGTCGGCGCCGGTCTCGACGGCCAGCGCGGCAATGGCCTCGCCGTCCATCGCGTCCACGGCATGGCACTCGGCCAAGGAAGCGATGCCCGGGTTGCCGGGCGCGGCGGCCACCGACTCCACTGCAGGGTCAAGAGCGAGGGCCCGGACGAGAGCGTGCTCGCGCGCACCAGAACCGATCACCAGGACCTTCACGGGCGCTCACCCTAGACGACCGTCCAGCCGGGGAATTCGCCACCGCGACCCCCGCTAGCATCGGGCCCCATGCCTCGCTGGAAAGCCAAGGCCGCCGTCCAGGGGGCACTCTCGCTGCTGCCGCGGCCGCATCGGGCGAACCTGCTGCTGCAGCAGCACGTGACGCGGTCGCTCGACTTCGACGACGCCTACTTCCTGCAGAAGTTCCGGCACGTCGCGCCCCACGCTGAGCTGATCCACGGCATCGACGCCGGGGGTTCCGGGCCTACCGTGCTGGACCTCGGCACGGGGTGGTACCCGATCGTCCCCCTCGGACTGTGGCTGAGCGGGGCAGGCGAGGTCCACAGCGTCGACCTGAACGACCACGTGACCCGCCACCGGGTGCTCGACACGGCCCGGCGGTACCTCGCGCTCGACGCCGAGGGACTGCTGGACGGGTTGCGCCCGGACAGGGTGGCCGTTCTGCGCGACGTGGTGGAGGAACCGGGCGAGCGGAGCGGTCACGAGCTTCTCGGGGCTCTCGGCGTCAAGACGTTCGTGGGCGACGCTCGCGGCCTGCCGCTCGGCGATGGCGCCGTGCATCTGTTCACGTCGAACAACACGCTCGAGCACATCCCCCCTGACGTGCTGCAGGGGATCCTGACGGAGTTCCGTCGTGTCGCGCGAAGCGACGCCGTGATGCAGCACTTCATCGACCTCGCCGACCACTACGCCGGCTTCGACCGAAGCATCACGGTCTACAACTTCCTGCGCTTCAACGAGCGGGCGTGGCGCCGCTACAACAACAAGCTGCACTACCAGAACAGGTTGCGGGTCAACGACTATCGGGCGCTGCACGAGGCCGCCGGCTGGCTGGTGACGGCTGAGAAGAACGGCTCGAAGCCGGTCACCGACCTGCACTCGGTGCCTCTCGACGACCAGTGGGCCACCTACTCGGAGGACGACCTGCGCGTCTGCAAGTCTCTGATGACGTCTCGGCCTGCGATGACGAACAGTGCTGAGTAGGAAGCCCGTTCAGCCGCCGAGCAGGTCATGCCGAACGATGGTGTCCTCACGATCGGGGCCGACGCCGATGGCGGAAATGCGTCCGCCGATCATCTCTTCGAGTGCCAGCACGTAGCGCTGCGCGTTGACCGGCAGGTCATCGAAGGTGCGGGCCGCCGAGATGTCCTCCCACCAACCGGGGAACTCCTCGTAGATCGGCTTGGCGTGGTGGAAGTCGCTCTGCGACACCGGCATCTCGTCGTAGCGCTTTTCTTCGACGTCGTAGGCGACGCAGACGGGAACCTTCTCGAGACCCGACAGCACGTCGAGCTTGGTGACCACCGTGTCGGTCAGGCCGTTGACGCGCTGGGCGTAGCGGCCGATGACGGCGTCGAACCATCCGCAGCGGCGCGGCCGTCCGGTGGTCGTGCCGTACTCGCCGCCCGTCTTGCGCAGGAACTCCCCTGAGTCGTCGTGCAGCTCGGTCGGGAACGGGCCCTCGCCGACGCGCGTGGTGTAGGCCTTGAGGATGCCGATCACGCGGTCGAGGCGTGACGGCGGAACGCCCGAGCCGGTGCAGGCACCGGCAGCCGTGGCGTTGGACGAGGTGACGAACGGGTAGGTGCCGTGGTCGACGTCGAGCAGCGTCGCCTGCCCGCCCTCGAACAGCACGGTCTCGTCGCGGTCGAGTGCCTGGTTCAGCACCAGGCCCGTGTCGGCGACCATCGGCTCGAGCCGGGCCGCGTGCGACAGCAGCTCGTCGACGACCTCGTCGACCGTGATCGCCCGCCGGTTGTAGACCTTGACGAGCAGGTGGTTCTTCTGGTCGAGCGCACCTTCGACCTTCTGCCGCAGGATCGCCTCGTCGAAGAGGTCCTGCACGCGCACGCCGACGCGGTTGATCTTGTCGGCGTAGGTCGGGCCGATCCCCCGTCCGGTCGTGCCGATGCGGCGCTTGCCGAGGAACCGCTCCGTGACCTTGTCGATGGTGCGGTGGTACGGGGCGATCAGGTGCGCATTGGCCGACACCAGCAGCTTGGACGTGTCGACCCCACGGGCCTCGAGCCCGTCGATCTCCTCGAAGAGCACCGACAGGTCGATCACGACACCGTTGCCGATCACCGGCGTGCAGCCCGGAGTGAGGATTCCGGACGGCAGCAGGTGCAGCGCGTACTTCTGGTCGTTGACCACGACCGTGTGGCCGGCGTTGTTTCCGCCGTTGTACTTGACCACGTAGTCGACCCGCGCACCCAGCGCGTCGGTCGCCTTGCCCTTGCCCTCGTCACCCCACTGGGCGCCGACCACGACGATTGCTGGCACCTGCGCACCTGCTTCCCGGGTCGTCCGCGGAACGGCCGCTGGAGTTCTTGGGGCGATCGGACGTCGGCGACACTATCGGGTGCCTCGGGGAACCTTGAGGGGGACAGGGTGCGTACACCGGTCGAGAGGGGGACACATGGACGAGGCAGAGTTCGACGAGTTCTACGCCAGCGCGGGCTCCCGTCTGGTGGGCCAGCTGTACGCCATGATCGGGGACCACGCCGAGGCGCAGGACTGCGTGCAGGAGGCCTTCGTCAAGGCCTGGGCGCGACGCGCGCACCTGGACAGTGACGGCAATCCTGAGGCATGGGTCCGCACGACGGCCTGGCGGCTGTCGGTGAGCCGATGGCGCCGGACGACGGCCACCGTCCGTGCCTATGTCCGTCGAGGTGTGGCGGACGTCGTGCCGGAGCCGGGCTCGGAACGCGCAGACCTGGTCGCCGCCCTGCGCCATCTCAACGCCGAGCAGCGGCTGGTACTCGTCCTGCACTACCTCTGCGACCTCTCCGTCGAGCAGATCTCGACCGAGACCGACTGCCCCTTGGGCACCGTCAAGACCCGCCTGCATCGTGGACGCGCCGCCCTGGCCGCCCTGATGACGCCCGCCGAACACGACCAGGAGGTGACCCACCGTGCCTGATCAGGAGAAAGTCGACCCCCTGTGGGACAACCGGTTCCGCTCGGATCTGCAGGATCTGGCGTCGAGTGGCTCAACGCCGTTGCAACCGTCCGCGTGGGTGCGGCGCACCTACCGCCGCCGCCGCGCCGCAGCTGCGGGCGTCACCGGTGTCCTGGCAGCCGCTGTGGTCGTCGCAGGATTCGCGCTCGCCGACCCGGGTGGGACCCGAGAGGGCCTGCCTGCGGGACCGACCGAAGTGCCACAGACCATCCCCGATGGGCTCGAGCTACCCCACGAGGGCGAGACCTCGCCTGGAGGCGCCGTCTCGGACTGGGAAGCATCGAACATGTTTTCGCAGCCGGGTTCCCCCGGGCCCTCCTGGTCCTACTCCCCTTGTGACGGTGCCGCTGTGGACACCGAGATCGCTGGAGCCAGCGACGTGCGGACCATCATCCAGACCAGCCCCGAGCGCCTGGCATCCGAGACGCTGGTGGTCTTCCCTGATGCGGGGGCCGCCGTCCAGTTCGTGCACACCGCCCGGACCGGGGCCGAGGCGTGCGAACCGTTCGTCGGAGCTGACTACGGAGGCATGGTCTCAGTCGCCTCCCTACCCGGACCGTGGGGCGAGGGAGTGACCGTGGCCGAGTCGTTGATCACGCCCGAATCCACGCTCGAGGATCCAGTCTTCATGCCGGACGGTGAGTACATGCTGATGGCCCGCACAGGCAACGCGGTGATGATCTCCCAGGGGTGGCAGGAGTGGGAGCCGGCGCCCGACGAGCCGAACCCGGACGCCGTCGCGCACTACCGCGAACCGCTCGACGAGATGGCGCCCACAATGTGCGTCTTCACCGTGGCCGGCTGCTGACGTCCCTCGCCGCAACCCTGCTGGACGAGCGCCCAACGTACTGAGACCGCCCTTGTGTCAGACCGTGCACCGCTCTCTACGCGGGTGCACGGTCTGCAGCCACAGCCGTGCTGTGCTCCTCCTGCCCACGCTCTCAGCGCAACTTCGTGTGGGCTGGACGAGCACCCCACGGGCGACGTGTGGGCTGGACGAGCAACCTCACGGGGCGACGTGTGGACGCTCCCGGCCCTACCGTGAGCCGCGTGAGCAGCGTGAGCCGCGTGAGCCAGGTGAGTCAATCAGTCCACCGCGTGCTGGCCCTGGGGAACGCCAACGCAGGCAGCGGCCAGAAGAGCGCGCAAGACGCCGCTCTTGACGAGCTGCGGCGCACGGCCGACGTCGAGCTGGTGGCCACGTCGACCGTCGACGAGCTCTCTACGGCGGTGGCGCGCGCCGACGGCCGGCGGCTGGTCGTGCTGGGTGGCGACGGCACGGTGCACGCGCTCGCGCAGGTGCTGCACCGCTCCGGCCGCATGCGCGAGGTCGGACCGATCGCCCTGGTGCCGATGGGCACGGGCAACGACCTGGCCCGCAGCCTCGGGCTGCCGGTCGACGACCCCGCCGAGGCAGCCAGGGTGGCCCTGACGGGCCGGGTGCGCGATCTCGAGGTTCTGCTGGACGACGCCGGCCACGTGGTCGTGAACGCGGTCCATGTGGGCGTCGGCGCGGAGGCCGGCGCCAAGGCGGGCGGCGCGAAGAAGCAGCTCGGCAAGGTCGGGCTCGGCAAGGTCGCCTATCCTCTCGGTGCTGCCGCAGCGGGAGCGACCAGCCCGGGCTGGGCGATCAGAGTGACTCTGGACGGGAACGTGCTGCACGACGGCGACCCACCCACCCTGCTCGTGGCACTCGGCATCGGCACCAGCGTCGGTGGCGGCGCGCCGCTCTCACCCCAGGCCGACCCCTTCGACGGCAAGCTCGACGTGACCGTGTCGACCGCGACCGGCCCACTGGCCAGGGTCGGCTACGCGGCATCGGTCCGCGGTGGAACGCACCTCGACCGGGCCGACACGATCACCGGCCGCGGCGACGAGCTGGTCGTCGAGTCGGTGGACGGAAAACCGTTCCGCTGCAACGCCGATGGTGAGATCAGCGAACCGATCACCAGGCGCTCGTGGCGAGTGGTCCCGGCTGCATGGCAGCTCGTCACCGGCCCCGGTTCGGCCTAGGTCGCGCTCACAGCTACGACAGCGCCCGAGCCGCACCCGGGTCGCAGTCGTCGAGGAACGCGCGGCATCGCGTGCCCTCGTCGTCCTCACCGATTGCCGCGGCGGCGCGCCCGAGCGCGAACAGCGAACGCAGGAAGCCCTGGTTGGGAACGTGGTCCCACGGCACCGGCCCGTGCCCCTTCCAGCCCGCCCGCCGCAGCGCGTCGAGGCCCCGGTGATAGCCGACTCGGGCGTACGCGTACGACTCGATGACGGCGCGCCGCTCCCACGCCTCGTCGGCCAGCACTGCCCACGCCAGGCTCGCCGCGGGATGAGCGGCCGCCGCCTGCGCCGCGTCCTGACCACCGGCAAGCACCGAGGCGACGGCCACCTCCGGGCCCTCGGGAAGACGGGTGGGAGGCGGGCCACCGAGCAGGTTGTCGGATGTCATGCCACCAGTCTTGCTGATCGGGGAACCTCGGACCCCTCGGGGGCGTAGTGAGTCCACCAGAAGGGGAAAGCCGTGGGTGGGCAGCGCGGGCGCCCCCATCGCGAGACAACAGCAGCGACACTGGAGGGACTGCGACAGACTGGGGCGAAAGCCCCCCACCTGGAGGACACATGAGCGGCCCACCCGCGGACGCGACCCCCTCGCCCGGCGACCCGGACGGTGGCGGAGCCGCAGGCACGGGCAGCTCCACGACTCCGCAGCAGCGCCGTCGCCGCCTCCAGGTGGCTGCCGGTCTGCTGGCCCTCGCCGTGGTCGGCGGTGCCCTCGGCGTCGCCATCGCCATCGCCGCGAATGACGACGACCCGTCGACCGCTGAGACCACCCCGTCGGGCACCTCATCCTCGCCCGACACCAGCACGAGTGAGCCGACCACGCCGAGCGAAACAACGACGACCACGACCACCACGGCGCAGACGACCGCACCGGCGCCCGGGCCGACCACCATCCCCGCCGACCTGAGCCTGCCGCACGAGGGAGCTCCTGCCGACGGCGACTTCAGCGCCTGGGAGGAGGCCGACTGGTCGTACGACCCGTGCTCGGCCCGGACGGCGGCGTACCCCTCGTTCGAGCGCGCCGGGCAGGCGCGACACATCGTGCAGACCGGACCGGAGTTCGAGGCGAGCGAGACCCTCATCGTGATGCGGACGACGGCGGATGCCGAGGCGTTCATGGGCGAGCTGCGCGCCGCAGGGGCACCGTGCCCCGTCAACGACGCCGACGGGCCGACCCGTGCGTCGATCACGCCGGTGGACGGCGACTGGGGCGACGGGTTCGTGCATGCCGTGGCCTACGAGTACCTCGATGCCCCTGGAACGACCGCGGCCTCGGCCTACCTGATGGCCGTCCGTCATGGGCGAGCCGTTGTGATGACCACTGTCGCAGGCGAGTTCGTCGCTCCGGTGCAGGGCGACCAGCCTGCTCCCGCAGCCGTCGAGGAGCTGCGCGCGACCCCGGACACGATCGCCTCGAAGCTGTGCATCTACACCGAGGAGGGCTGCTGAGCGTGCTGGAGATCTCGACGTCGCCGAACACCACCACCATCACCGTCATCGGCGACCTCGACGCCACCATGCGCGAGCAGTTCCCGGAGATGACGGCACGCGTGTCGGGGCTGGGACGCCAGCTGCTCGTGCTCGACCTGTGCCGGCTCGACTTCCTCGACTCGACCGGTGCCGCGTTCATCACCGCGGTCACCGAGAGCACCACGCGCGGAGGAGGGGTGAGCATGCTGCGCGGAGCCGACGAGCAGGCGCGCTTCGTGCTCCATGTCTGCGGGATCCTGGACGCGTTCCGCATCGACGAGGACCACTCGTGCGACGGGCTGGAAGACGAGAGCGACGACCAGGTCTCAGCCGCGACCGGCTGACCGCGGCTCCCTCACCCTCGCCCAGACGATCTTCGACGAGCCCTCGGGGCGCCAGCCCCACTCCGCGAACGTCGCGACGATCGTCATGCCGAAACCACCGGTGCGCCCCGCGTGCCCGTCGACCTGCTCGGGCGGCATCGGGTTGGCGTCCTCGACCTCGATCAGCAGCCCGTCGTCCTCGCGCAGCCGAAGGCCAACCGGGCCGTACCCGTGCAGCACGGCGTTGGCCACCAGCTCGGAGACGGCCAGCTCGGCCTCCCGCGCCACGTCGAGCCCCCACAGCTCGCACACCTGCAGGGTCAGGGCGCGAGCGCGTGGGATGGACGACGACTCACCCGGCAGCTGCCATCGACGCAGGCGCTGGCCCGTCCCCGCCACCGTCAGGTGACCCGGCACGGGCACGCGCACCACGACGAGCGCGAGGTCGTCCTCGGGAAAGTCGCCGAGAGCTGCGAGCAGCCGCTCCCCCACGCCGGCGGCGTCGACGTCCTCGAGCGCCGAGCAGACCTCGAGCAGCTGCTCCAGCCCGGCTTTCATCGGACGGGCGCGCCGCTCGATCAGCCCGTCGGTGTAGAGCACCAGCACGTCGCCAGGGTGGAGGAGCCGCACCGGTGACTCGCGCGGGCCGGTGGCGTGGCCGACCATCGGCCCGCCCTCGTCCATCAAAGCGTCGGCCTGCCCGTCGTGGACGACGATCGGCGGCAGGTGACCGGCGCGCGTCCACGCCATCTCCCAGACGCCGTCGCCGACGTCGGTGAGCGTTGCGTAGACCATGCTCGCGCTGCGGGAGATGCGCATGCCCCCGACCAGCTGGTCGACGCGCATCAGCACCGGGCCGGGCTCCTCCCCGTCCGCCGCATAGGCACGCACCACCGAGCGCAGCTGGCCCATCGCCGACGCGGCCTCGATGTCGTGCCCCACGACGTCGCCGATGACCACGCCCACCGCCCCGTCCCCGAGCCGCATCAGGTCGTACCAGTCCCCGCCGATCTGAGCGTGCTCGGTGCCGGGGGCGTAGTACGACCACACGTCCAGCCCGGGCAACGTGGTGAGCTCGGGAAGCATGCTGCGCTGCAGCGTCTCGGCGACCACGTGCTCGCGCGCGTAGAGCCGGGCGTTGTCGAGCGAGAGGCCGACCCGGCGCGCCACCTCACCGAGCAGGTCGACGTCGTCGGCGTCGAGGGGTAGCTCCGGCACCCCGAGCAGCAGCACACCACGGACGCCCCGCCGTCCCGGCGCAGCCAGAGCCAGCCACTGACCGCCGTCCGTCTCGAGCTGCTCGGCGACCCACCGGGTGAGCGTGCCCTCGGCGTACGCGCCTGGCGCCGGGTCGAGCTCGACGAGGGAGTGGTGCACCCGTGAGCGCAGGTCCAGGAGGGGGTCATCGGCCTCGGCATCGGGCCTGACCGGCGTGAACCCCGACCGGTACTTCTCGGCCGGACGGAGTCCGACCCCGGCCGCCGCCGACACCTCGACCTCCTCGTCGACCTCGAGGACCGCGCACCACGTGACCGGACCCTGGGGGCTCTCCACGAGCACCTCGGCCAGCCGCTGCAGTGCCACGCGCGGCTCGATCTCGGTCATCGCCTGGCCGACGTCAGCCAGCAGCGCGAGCCGCGAGCGGGCGCGCCGCTCGCTCGCGAGCAGCTCCTCCAGCACGCGGTTGCGAGACGCCGTCGCGCCGGGCGTCGCGCCCAGATCGGCAGCCGCCGCGTCAGTCTCCGAGTTCTCGGGTCCCGGATTCACCAATGGTGCGACCATCCCCTAGGGTGCGAATCGACGTTCCCCCTGCCGCTACTTCTGAGCCGGAAGGTTGCTCGTGAGCGACGCTAACAGCACGACACAGAGTGGCGAGGCGACGCGTCCCCCCGCACCTCGAGCGGCCGAGCCGGGCGCCGTACACGTACTCCTCGGGGGCAACACGACACGGGTGGTCCTGTCGGGTGACATCGACGCGGAGCTGGCCCCGTACCTGGTCGAGGCTGCCGCCGAGGTCATCGAGGCCGGCCAGCCCGTGGAGGTCGACACCCGGCACGTGACGTTCATGGACTCGACCGGCGTGGCGTTCCTGGCACGGCTGGCGGCCGCCTCGACGCAGCCGCCCGTCGTCCTGTCGCCGCCCGAGGAGGTGCGCTTCCTGCTCGAGATCACGCGCATCGGCGACCTGGTCGAGATCAACGACCGCGAACAGAGCAGCGACAGCGAGCTGGCCGACCCGGCTACGCCTTCCGCCTAGAGCTTCTGGCCCGCTGACCGCAGGTTCTCGCACGCCTCGACGACGCGCGCGGCCAGGCCGGCCTCGGCTGCCTTGCCCCAGGCGCGCGGGTCGTACTGCTTCTTGTTGCCGACCTCGCCGTCGACCTTCAGCACTCCCGCGTAGTTCGTGAACATGTGCTCGACGACCGGACGGGTGAAGGCGTACTGGGTGTCGGTGTCGACGTTCATCTTGACCACGCCGTAGTCGACAGCGGCGCCGATCTCCTCGGCAGTCGAACCGGACCCGCCGTGGAACACCAGGGCGAAGGGCTTCGCGCCGTCGTCCAGGCCGAGCTCCTTCGCTGCCGCGGCCTGGGCCTGCTGGAGGATCTCGGGACGGAGCTTCACGTTGCCGGGCTTGTAGACGCCGTGCACGTTGCCGAACGTGAGAGCCGCCAGGTAGCGCCCGTTCTCGCCGGCGCCGAGTGCCTTGATCGTGTCGATCGCGTCCTGGGGTGTCGTGTAGAGCTGCTCGTTGATCTCGTTGGCGACGCCGTCCTCCTCGCCGCCGACGACGCCGACCTCGATCTCGAGCACGACGTTGGCCGCGGCGCACTTCTCGAGGAGCTCGCGGGCGATCACGAGGTTCTCGTCGAGCGGCACGGCCGACCCGTCCCACATGTGCGACTGGAACAGGGGGTTGCCGCCCTTCGCGACGCGCTCGGCGCTCAGCGCCAGCAGCGGCCGCACGAACCCGTCCAGCTTGTCCTTCGGGCAGTGGTCGGTGTGCAGCGCGATGTTGACGTCGTACGACTTCGCGACGACCTGCGCGTACTCGGCCAGCGCGACGGACCCGCTGACCATGTCCTTGATCGTCGGCCCCGAGAGGTACTCGGCGCCGCCGGTCGACACCTGCACGATGCCGTCGCTGCCGGCCTCCGCGAAGCCGCGGATCGCCGCGTTGAGCGTCTGTGAGCTGGTCACGTTGATCGCCGGGTAGGCGAAGGACTTGTCCTTCGCGCGGTCGAGCATCTGCGCGTAGACCTCGGGCGTGGCGATGGGCATGGAGTGCTCCTGCTGAGGGTCGGACGTGGGTCGGGCCGATGACAGTGTCCGATCCTGCCACGCAGCGCCCCGGCGCGATCATCGCGTCGCATGCTGGGACGGACGGCCCTCGCTCACCACCGAGGACTGTCGGTGGCGAGGGGGAGGCTCGACCCCGTGACTGAGCACGCGGTCGAGGCGTTCGACATCGACACGGACCCGCAGTCGGCGGCGCCTTCCGACCCGCCGGACGAGGCGGATCCGCCGCCCCCGTGTGCCGGCGAGCAGTGTGCCGGCGAGCGGAGGCGACCCGGTAGGCGTTACCCGTTGCGGTGGCATCTCGACCGGCGGTGACCGTCCCCGGTGCTCAGGTTGCGGAGCGGTGCCTGCCGTGGCGACGGGTGGTCGCGGAGTCGGACACCACGACGCCGTCGCTCAGCTCGACCACGCCCCTGCGCGCCTTCCCCAACCGAGACTCACACGTACCGGCCGCACTTCGCACACACGCGAGGTCACAGTTGGGTCGCGAGCTTGCGGCACGCGATGTGCAGCGGGTCCCAGGTAGGCGAGAACGGCGGGGCATACGCGAGGTCGAGCTGTGACACCTGTTCGGCGGTCATCCCCGCGGCCAAGGCCGTCGCCACGACGTCGATCCGCTTGCCTGCCCCCCGTCCGCCCGTGATCTGGCAGCCCAGCAGCCGACCCGACCCGCGCTCGCCGAGCACCCAGACGCTGATCGGGTCGGCCTCGGGCATGTAGCCGGCAGCGGTCGACGACTCGATGCGTATCGCCGTGCTGTCGAGACCGAGCCGAGCGGCCCACTCGGGCATCAGACCGACGCGGGCCACCTCGACCGCGCCGGCCCGCGTGATCGCGGTGCCGACCGACCCGTGGAACCGGGCGTCGCCACCGCCGATGTTCGTGCCGGCGACGCGACCCGCCTTGCTCGCGTGGGTGCCGAGCGGCACGAACCACGGCTCACCGAGCAACAGGTCGTGCACCGCGCAGCAGTCGCCCGCCGCCCACACGCCGTCGCCGACCCGCTGATGGTCGTCGGGCACCAACGCGCCACCCGCCCCTCCGGCGCCCACCGAGAGCCCCGCGTCGGTCGCCAGCTGCACGCGAGGACTCACGCCGACACCGACCGCCACCACGTCGGCCGGGAACTCGCTGCCGTCGACGCAGGCGATGCCGACCCGACCGTCACGGCCGGCCTCGAGACCGCAGACCTCAGTGCCGGTCCGCACGTCGACGCCGAGCTCGCGCAGCCCAGCAGCGACCGCGTCCGCCATCTCCGGCACCAGGCTCGCACTCATCATGTGCTCGCCGCGGGTGACCAGCATCGTGCGGATTCCCTTGCGCGCGAACGTCTCTGCGGTCTCCACCCCGATGTAGCCGCCCCCGACGACCAGGGCGCTCGCAGGCCGGTCGGCGATCAGCCGGCGCCAGGTCTCCCCGTCGTCAATGGTGTGGACCGGCAGCACCCCGCGCGGCGGTGGCGAGCCGGGGCCGGACGAGCGCGCCCACTCGGGCAGCACCGGCTCGGCACCGGTCGCGATCATCACCTCGTCGAAACCGAGAGTCAGGGTCCGCTCGCCCTCGTGGTCGCGGACCTCAGCGGTGCCCGCCGCCAGGTCGAGGGCGACAGCCTCGTGCCGCATCCGCAGGTCAACGCCGCGCTCGCGATGCTGGGTCGCCGTCCGGGCGATCAGGTCGTCTCCCGATTCGACGTCGCCGGCCATCCAGTACGGAATGCCGCAGGCGCTGTACGAGGTGTGCCCGCTCGACTCGACGGCCACCACCTCGAGGTCACGACCGTTGGCCTTCGCCGTCCGCAGTGCCTGGTGGGCCGCGGACATGCCCGCCGCGTCGGCGCCCACTACGAGCAGGCGCGTGCGGCCTGACGCACGGGCGCTGGAAGCCTCAGGCACGACCCTCGTCCGCGCGAACGGCCTTGTCCGCCTTACCGACCCCCTCACCCTCCTTGATGTCGCGGTCGTCGGGCGGGCGGACGTCGTGGAACGCGTCGGTGACGACGATGCGGCCCGCGGCGATCTCCGAGGCGGTGTCGTCGAGCCACTTCTTCGCACCGGTGTCGAGGCCCTCCCGATGCATCAGCTCCTCGAGGTGAGCGCGGATCGCCTGCGGGTCTTCGCCTCGCTGCTCGCGTGCCAGCCGGTCGATGATCTGCTGCAGCACGTCCATGTCGCGGCGATGGTCGTCAGTCATTCGTCCAGACTGCCCCCGAGAGCGTTGTCGCGCACCCGGGCGTACGGTCGACCGCCATGGACGAACGAGGCACCGAGGAGGCTCGGGGCGAGGACGGCCGCAACGAGAGCCCGGAGCAGAAGGCCGACCGCAACTGGAACGAGCTGCTGCAGGAGCTGCGCGTCGCGCAGACCGGCGTGCAGATCCTGACGGGCTTCCTGCTGACCCTTCCGTTCCAGCAACGCTTCGAGCGGCTGGACGCCTTCGAGGTCGGCACGTTCCTCGTGGTGGTGCTGGTCGCGGCGATTGCCACCGGCCTGCTGATCGCGCCGGTCAGCCTGCACCGTGCGCTTTTTGGTCGCCGGCGCAAGAACGAGACGGTGGCTGTGGCGCACCGCCTTGCGCAGTTCGGTCTGGTCGCTCTCCTCCTGGCGGTGGCCGGGGTGGTCCTCCTGGTGTTCAGCGTCGTGGTCGGACGGCCCGAGGCGGTGGCCGTGTCGGCAGCTGTGCTGGTCGGGCTGGCGGCCCTGTGGGGGGTGCTGCCGCTGGTGGTGCGGGCGCGTCGGGCCTGAGGGCACTGGCGGGCACCCCGTATCAGCGCGCCGCCGTGGCGGACGGACGGCAGAGGTGTACACCGAGAAGCGTGCCCGACCGACGTCCGTCCGACCTTGCTCCAGTCCCGGCCCGCGCCCCCGGCTCCACCCTTGAAGACGTGCGCGGGCTGGCGACAGCGACACGGGGCCGCACCGGACGGCGCGTGCTGCTCGCGGCGATGGCCGTGGTCGTCGCGCTCGGCGCCACCGGCTTCACGGGCCTGCAGACTCGGGAGGCCAGCGCGTCCGGAGGCGGGTACCGGATGGAGCTGCTCTACCCGCGCATCGCCCGAGCCGGGCTCGACATCACCTGGCGCGTCACCGTGGAACGGCCGGGTGGCTTCCCACCCCAGCGGTCGATCGTGCTCGCCGTCACCGGTGACTACTTCGACATCTTCGAGACGCAGGGCTTCTACCCGCAACCGGACGCCGAGACGCGCGACTCGCACTGGCGTTACATCGAGTTCACTCCGCAGGACGGGGCCGACACGCTCGTCGTGGACTTCGACACGTACGTGCAGCCTGCCGCGCAGCGCGGCCGTGACGCGACCGTCCGGCTGCTCGTGGACGACGTCGAGCAGGCCCGGATCTCCTACTCGACACTCCTACTGCCGTAAAGGGAAGGAGCCGACCGTGGAGATCGTGGTGCGGGCCGTGGTGATCTTCTTCTTCCTCTGGCTGGTGACGAGAGCGGTCGGACGGTCGACGCTCGGTGAGCTCAGCACCTTCGAGCTGATCCTGTTCGTCACGATGGGCGACCTGGTGCAGCAGGGCGTCACCCAGCAGGACTACTCGGTCACGTCAGCCGTCCAGGCCGTGAGCGTGTTCACGCTCCTCACCGTCGCCCTGTCGTGGCTGAACTGGCGCTGGCCGCGTGCGCGCGCGGTCGTGCACGGCAGCCCGGTGATGGTCGTCCACGACGGCGAGCCCGTGGTCGACGTGATGAAGGCGGAGCGTCTGTCGTTCGACGACCTGATCGCGGCGGCACGGGAGCAGGGCATCGAGCGGTTCGCGGACGTCAAGGTCGCCGTGCTGGAGGCCGACGGCAAGATCTCGTTCTTTCGTCGCGACCCGTCCGAGAGCGGCGCGCCCGAGCGCCCGGCCGCCGGAACCTGACCCCGACTTGGGGTAGCGCAAACCGCCCGAAGCGTTCAACCTGTAGACATCACCTCTGCAGGAGGACGGCCATGACCACGACGACGCCTTCATCGCAAGCCGGAAACCGTGCACGGATCGACCTCAGGCCCTTGGGCAGCAGCCCCGCTACGGGTCCCGTCCCCACCATCGACACGGTGGCGATTGCGCCCACGCCGGAGGCAGTTGCTCGCGTGACCGCCACAGCTGCAGACCTGATCTCGCAGGGCCGACGCGTCACCATGCGCGAGCTCACGCGCCTGACGGGCCTCGAGTCCATGACCGTGGTGGCCTCGGTGGACTCCCTGGTGACCGAGGGCGTGCTGCAGCCGGCCGGTGCGGCGCCCCATCACTACTTGTTCGCCAGGGGCCGCTGGCCCTACGTGTGGGCGCCTCGCACCTGACCTCCGTCCCGATTCGCGAGAAGGTCAGGGCTGCTGGCCGAACCGCCATCGACGCACCCACGCGTGCAGGGCGATCGCGGCTGCGGCGCCGGCGTTGAGTGACCGCGTCGACCCGAACTGCGCGATGTGCAGCACAACGTCGCACGACTCGACGGCCTCGTCGCTCAGGCCTGTCCCCTCCTGACCGAGCAGCAGGACCATCTCCTCCGGCAGCGCGTACGTCTCCAACGGGAGCGCTCCCGGCACGTTGTCCAGACCGATCAACGGCAGCCCGCGATCCCTCACCCATCCTGCCAGCGCAGCCACGTCGGGGTGATGCTGGACGTGCAGGTACCGGTCGGTCACCATCGCCCCGCGGCGGTTCCACTTGCGGCGCCCGACCACGTGGACGGCCTCGGCGTTGACGGCGTTCGCCGTCCGCACGACCGAGCCGATGTTCATGTCGTGCGACCAGTTCTCGATCGCCACGTGCACGGGTGCACGACGGGTGTCGAGGTCGGCGACGATCGCCTCGACCCGCCAGTAGCGGTAGGCGTCGACCACGTTGCGCCGGTCCCCCGACGACAGCAGGTCGGGGTCGTACCGGGTGCCGACGAGGTCGGCCGCCGGCCACTCGCCGGGCCACGGTCCGACGCCCACGGCCCGGTCCGCAGCCTCCGGCGACCCGTCACCCGGCGTCTCGCTCACGACGGCGAGAGTACGCACGGCACGTAGGCTGGACCGCGTGCCTCTCCTCGACACCGTGGCCCAGGCGGCCGCCTTCGTGCCCCTCCTCGGCCCCGACTGGCTCGACCCCGAGTACCTGATCAACGCCTTCGGCCCCTGGGCACTGCCGGGCGTCGCCCTCGTCGTGTTCATCGAGACGGGGCTCCTCTTCCCGATCCTGCCGGGCGACTCGCTGCTGTTCACCGTCGGCCTGATGACCGGCTCCGGCGTCGTCAAGAGCCCGCTCTGGCTCGTCTGCCTCGTGCTGTTCCTCGCCGCGTTCGTCGGCGACCAGACCGGTTACGGCATCGGCCGATACGCCGGACCGAAGATCTTCCGGCGCGAGGACTCACGCTTCTTCAAGCAGTCGTACATCGACCAGACGTACGCCTTCTTCGACAAGTACGGCGGACGGGCGATCATCCTGGCGAGGTTCGTGCCCATCGTGCGCACCTACATCCCCGTCGCGGCCGGGGTCGGCAAGATGCCGTACCGCCACTTCGTCAAGTACAACGTCGTCGGCGCGCTCCTCTGGGGTGTCGGCGTGACCCTGCTCGGCTACTTCCTCGGTCAGATCGACTTCGTCGCCCACAACATCGAGCCGATCCTCATCGTCATCGTGTTCCTTTCCCTGCTGCCGATGGTGATCGAGGTGTGGCGGGCGCGGCGTGGCGAGAAGGCGGTACGCAACGAGAAGTACGACGAGGACTCGGAGCGCGAGGCGGTCGTCCGGCGCCAGATGGACAACTGAGCTCAGCCGTCAGGCTGTTCCGGTGGCGGGCTCGGTGTGCCAGAGTCCTCCCTGACCAAAGCGGTCACCACCACACCAGATGGGGGAACGTGCGCGATGAGCGACCAGCAGTTCGGCCAGCAGGCCAACGACCCGCAGTCCACCGGACAGCCGGGTCCGGCGCCGGCCTATGGCCAGGCGCCAGCGGCCCAAGCGGGCTACGGCGTGGCCAAGCCCCCGATTCCGGCGCCCGCCGCGCTCGCGGTCAAGCTGATGTACGTGGGTGCTGGTTTCGCCGTCCTGGGCATCCTGGCCACCTTCCTCCTGCAGGACCAGATGCGGGAGCAGGTCGAGGCCCAGGCGGGCATGACGCCGGACCTGGCCGACGCCGCCATGACGGCCGGTCTCGCGATCGGCGTCGTGGTCGGTCTGATCGCAGTCGGCCTGTGGGTGCTCAACGCCGTGTTCAACGCCAAGGGCGCCCAGTGGGCGCGCATCCTCGCCACGGTGCTGGGCGGTCTGAACATCGTCTTCACGCTGATCGGGTTCGTCCAGCCGGCGCCGATGCTCAGCCGCATCCTGTCGGTGGTTGGCCTGCTGCTGGCCATCGCCATCGTGGTGCTGCTCTGGCGTCCGGAGAACAAGCCGTTCTACGCGCCGCAGGCACCCGCCGGGTACTGAGCTCCGACCGAGCACTGAGCGCCATTCGAGAGGGCATCACATGCGCGCCACGCTGATCCATGCCCCTTTCGACATCCGCTCCGAGCAGGTGCCCGACCCGGCTGTCCAGCGACCCGGCGACGCCCTCGTTCGCGTCGTCGCGTCGTGCGTGTGCGGGTCCGACCTGTGGCCGTACCGCGGTGTCGGCGAACCACCCAAGAAGCCCCGCCGAATCGGGCACGAGTTCGTCGGCGTCGTCGAGGACGTGGGGTCGGACGTCAAGGCCGTGCGCACCGGCGACTTCGTGATCGCACCGTTCGTCCTGAGCTGTGGGCAGTGCCGGCACTGCCGCAACGGCGTGACGACGTCATGCGAGCGCGGGCTGGCGTGGGGTTCGCGCGACAGTGATGGCCTGAAGGTCGACGGCGGGCAGGGCGAGTACGTGCGGGTTCCACTCGCCGACGGCACGCTGGTGCCCACACCCGCGGTGCCGGACGACGCGCTGGTGCCGGCGCTGCTCACGATGTCGGACGTGATGGTCACCGGCCACCACGCCGCGGTGTCGGCCGGAGTCCAGCCCGGCCAGGCCGTGGCCGTGGTCGGTGACGGCGCCGTCGGCCTCAGTGCGGTGCTGGCAGCGGTCCGGTTGGGCGCCGAACGCGTTGTCGTCTTCTCGCGCAACGAGGATCGGCAGGCGGTTGCGCGCCGCTTCGGCGCCACTGACATCGTCGCCGAGCGCGGCGACGAGGGCGCCGCCGCCGTGACCGAGTTGCTCGAAGGAATCGGAGCGGACGCAGTGCTGGAGTGCGTCGGCACGAAAGAGTCCATGGCACAGGCGCTTTCGACCGTTCGGCCCGGCGGACGGATCGGCTTCGTGGGAGTGCCCGCGGGCGGGCCCGAGCTGCCGGTGCGCCAGATGTTCTCGAGGAACATCACCGTGGGCGGAGGGGTGGCGCCGGTGCGCGCCTACCTCGACGACCTGCTGCCCGAGGTGCTGGACGGACGCCTCGACGCGAGCGCCGTGTTCGACCTGGAGCTCCCACTCGCCGAGGCTGCTGAGGCCTACGACGCGATGGACACCCGGCGCGCCATCAAGGTGCTCCTGCGCCCCTGACACGAGGTGTCGCGTTCTCGCGGCGTGGCGGTGGATCGGGAGTAGCGTCAGGGCTACCTCCTAGGACCGGTCCGGCTCCTCGGCGGACCACCACCGAGAGGGGTCGCCACGCGGATGGACAGGAACAGCCCGAAGACGGCGGAGTCCTTCTCACGCATCAGCCAGCTCCTGCTGGAGTCGCGCGAGGAGCCACAGACTCTGCAGCAGGTGGTCGACCTGGCGGTCGCCACTGTTGACGGGTGCGACTGGGCAGGGGTCTCCCTGCGGCGGGGAAGCAAGGTCGAGACACCGGCCTCCACCGACCCCGTCGTCGACCGTGCCGACTCCCTCCAGTACGAGTTCGCCGAGGGCCCGTGCCTGGACGCCGTCTGGGTGGGCGACACCCAGGTGGTCAAGGACCTCGCGACGGAGCACCGGTGGAGCACGTGGGCTCCCGCCGCCAGCGAGCTGGGCATCCGTTCCGTGCTCAGCGTGCGGCTCTCGACGGGCGAAATGACCGTCGGGAGCTTGAACCTCTACTCCGGCGCCATGGACGCGTTCGATGACGACGACGTCCACGTCGCGCACGTCTACGCCATCCACGCCGCAATAGCTCTGGCGGTGACGCACGAGATCAGCACCCTGCACACCGCCTTGCAGAGCCGGCACGTGATCGGCGTGGCGCAGGGCATCCTGATGCAGCGCTACCAGCTCAGCCTGGACCAGGCCTTCCAGGTGCTGCGGCGCACGTCGCAGAACCAGAACGTGAAGCTGCGCGAGCTGGCCGAGCAGGTGGTCGCCGAGAGGCGCCTGCCGCCCGGGTCGAGCGAACAGGGTGGTGCGCGCAGGTGAACCCGACTCCCAAGGTGCTGACCCGGCTCGCCCAGCTGGTGGCCCTCGAACGACCCGACGACCCCCTGCCGGCGCGCATGTGCCGTGCGTGCGCCCGCGTCCTCGGTGCCGGCGGGGCCGCTCTCACGCTGGCCAACAACGATCCCGAGCGCCTGGTGCTCTTCGCTAGCGACGAGCGCGCGGCCCGCCTCGAGGATCTTCAGGAGGTGCTGGGCGAAGGGCCGAGCTCCGAGTCCTACCAGACGGGGCAGCTGGTCGAGGCTCAGCTGGGCACCGCCGCCCCGAGCAGGTGGCCCCACTTCGCCGAAGCCGCCAGGCAGGCTTTTGGTCCTCTGGACATGATGGCTGTGCCGATCCACCCCGACGCGGAGGTGCTCGGCGTGCTGACCCTCTACCAGGACAGCGGACAGCGCCTGCTGTACGGCCAGACGACCTGCCAGCTTCTCGCCGACTCACTCGGCGCCGCTCTGCTGCACTCACCCGAACTGGCTGGCCGCGATCTCGACGACCACTCCGCCGACCCCTGGACGGACAGGGCCCGAGTGCACCAGGCGACGGGCATGGTCGTCGCGCAGCTCGCAGTGAGGGCGGACGACGCGATGGCCCTCCTGCGGGCACACGCCTTCGCCCACGGCTCCACCCTCGGCCAGATCGCCGAACAGGTGCTGGCCAGGGACCTCGACTTCACGCGCACCGACGCGGAGGTCGATCGCGACACAGACTCCGAGCATCACCGCGAGAGCGCCGGCGAGACCGGCGACGCCGGTGGTGCCGGTGACAGAGAACCTGGGAGCCAGCCATGAGTCGACGCACTGCCGCACAGGCACTCGCGGACGCCACCGCGTCGTTGGTGCGGCCCGAGGCCGACATCGCGGGGACCATCGCCGAGCTGCTGGTCAGCTACTGCGATCTCGTCTCGGCTGACGCGGCCGGTCTTCTCGTGCGCAAGGAGTCGGGCGAGATCGAGATCCTCAGCGCCACCTCCCACCGCGCCGCCGAGCTCGAGCTCTACCAGCTGCAGACCCACTCCGGCCCGTGCGTGGACGCCATCGACGTCGCCGAGGAGGTACAGGTCGGCAACCCCCTCGACATCGAGGCCCGCTGGCCGATGGTGGGGCCGGCGATCGTGGCGGCGGGTTACCGGACCGTCCATGCCGTGCCGATGCGCTGGCGGGGACGGGCCGTTGGTGCCCTGAACGCCTTTCACCGCGCGCCTGCCGCGGTCGGTGAGGAACAGCGCAACCTGGCTCGGGCCTTCGCCGACATCGCGACCCTGGCCCTCGTTCAGGGCGGGCTCGACGTGGGCACCACGCTCGCGAATGCGATCCGTGAGGCGCTGGCCGGCAAGGTCTTCATCGAGCAGGCCAAGGGAGTGCTCGCCTACACCCACGATGTGGAGCCAGGTGACGCATACGCGCTGCTGGTCCTGATCGCTCAAGAGGAGGAGGTGACGCTGACCGCGGCAGCGCACAGCGTCATCGCCCGGGCAACCGGGGGCGACCTGGCTTCTCCGAGAGTCCACGAGGACTGGTGAGCGCTCCGGCTCAGCCGCGGGCGGGCGTCCCCTCGCATCTGCTGCCTTGAGTGGACTTGCCGGATCGGTCCGACACGGGGAGTCTGTCCCCGTCTTGGCCGACAACGAGGCCGGCCAAGTGTCCTGGAAGGTGCCGATATGTCGCGAACCTCCGGGCGTTGGACGGCTGCTGTTGCTGTCCTCGCCGCCGCCACTCTTGCCGTCGGCGTACAGCCGGCTACAGCCAAACCGAAGGCCGACCAGCCCACGAAGCTGGCCGAGAAGCTCGTCAAGCAGGTCAGCGCCAACGGCGCGAACCGCCACCTGATCGCGTTCCAGCGCATCGCCGACGCCAACGGCGGCACCCGCGCGTCCAACACACCGGGCTACGACGCCAGCGTCGACTACGTCGCCGGGCGCCTCCGCAACGCCGGTTTCCAGGTCACGACACCGGAGTTCACCTACGAGGAGGAGGTGCCGGTCGCCGACGACCTCACCGTCGGGGCCACGACCTTCGAAGCCATCAAGATGCAGTTCAGCGTCGAGACGCCGGTCGGCGGCATCACGGCACCGCTGGTGGTCCTCCCGGACCCCGCTGACGGGGACGCGACTCCGGGCTGCGAGACCACCGACTACGCCGGCGTCGACGCGGTGGGCAAGATCGCGGTGGTGCGGCGTGGCTCGTGCTTCTTCGCGGTCAAGGCCGACAACGCCGCTGCTGCAGGCGCTATCGGCCTCGTCGTGTCGAACAACGCCCCCGGTCCACTGTCCGGGGTGACGCTGGGCGAGCCCAAGCCGATCCCCGTTGGCGGCGTCAGCCAGGCCGACGGTGACGCGCTGAAGGCCCTCAGCGGCCAGACGGCGACGCTGGACATCCGGTCCGAGATCGTCGAGCGCACCAGCCGCAACGTGATCGCGCAGACGCGCACCGGACGCACCGACAACGTCGTGATGGCCGGAGCGCACCTCGACAGCGTGCCCGCAGGTCCCGGTATCAACGACAACGGCACCGGCTCCGCGTCGCTGCTGGAGCTCGCCACCCGCATGGGTGGGTCGCCGAAGGTGAACAACGCTGTGCGCTTTGGGTTCTGGGGCTCGGAGGAACTAGGCCTGCTCGGCTCCGAGGCGTACGTGGCAAGCCTCTCGTTCGAGCAGCAGCTCAACATCGCCATGTACCTGAACTTCGACATGGTGGGCTCGCCCAACGCCGGGTACTTCGTCTACGACGGTGACGACTCCGACGCTGAAGGTGCCGGACCCGGCCCGTTCGGGTCGGCGCAGATCGAGAAGACGTTTGTCGACTTCTTCGCGAACCGGCTGCCCGTCGACAGCGAGGGCACCGACTTCAGCGGCCGTTCCGACTACGGGCCGTTCATCGCCGTCGGCATCCCGTCCGGTGGTCTGTTCACCGGCGCCGAAGGCATCAAGACCGCTGAGCAGGCCGCCAAGTGGGGTGGAACGGCAGACGTCGCCTACGACCCCTGCTACCACCAGGCCTGCGACAACCTGGGCAACGTGAACCGCGTGGCCCTTGACCGCAACCTCGACGCCATCGCCTGGGCGGTCGGTGTGTATGCGTACTCGACTGAGGACGTGAACGGCGTGCCGGCTCGGGCCGCTCGTGCCGAGCTGCGGCAGCAGTCCAAGATGGCGCTCACGGCGGAGGACCACTCGCACGCGAAGGCCGCCTGAGCAATCGAACAGTCAGACCGTCCACCCGTCCTGGCGGGTGGACGGTCTGACAGTCCGGTCCGCCCGGCTCAGGTCAGGCCGAGGTCGTCCTTGGTGAACGCCGTGAAGTACGGCAGGCCCTGAGCCTCGACCGCCTCGCGCGCGCCGGTGTCACGGTCGAGGACCGCGGCGACGGCGACCACCTCCGCCCCCGCTTCGCGCAGCGCCTCGACGGCAGTCAGCACCGAGCTGCCGGTCGTCGAGGTGTCCTCCACCGCGACCACACGCCGACCCGTCACGTCAGGGCCCTCGATGCGGCGCTGCAGGCCGTGGGCCTTGCCCTCCTTGCGCACCACGAACGCGTCGAGCGCTTGGCCGCGGGCCGCGGCGGCGTGCAGCACGGATGCCGCCACCGGATCGGCGCCCAACGTCAGGCCACCGATCGCCTCGGCCTCGACACCTGATGAGTCCAGCAGGTCCAGCATCACGCTGCCGACCAGCGGCGCGGCCCGGTGGTGGAGGGTGATGCGCCGCAGGTCGACGTAGTAGCCGGCCTTCTGCCCGCTCGACAGGGTCACTTCGCCGTGCACGACGGCCAGGTCGCGGATCAGCTCGAGCAGGTCGTGGCGGGCTTGGCCGGCGTCGGTGTCTGTGGAGGTCATGGCTCGTCACCCTAGTGGTGCCGGCTCAGCGCCTCCGGGCACGCCCGACGGTGCCGGACGCCCGGCGCAGCAGGGGCCGCGGGGCGAGACGGGTGAGTGCCCACGCCACCTTGTACCGCCGGCTCGGCACGCTGATCACTCGTCCGCGCCGCACGTCGGCCAGCGCCTCATGCACCAGCCGCTCGCTGTCGAGCCAGGCCCGGTCGGGCAGACCCTTCATGCCCATGCGCGCCCGCTGGTGGAACTCGGTGCGGACGTATCCGGGGCACACCACGGTCGCGGTGACGCCCGAGCCCGCCAGCTCACCCGCCAGGCTCTCGGTGAACACGGTCACCCACGACTTGGCCGCGGAGTAGGTGCCGCTCGCCAGGAAGCCCGCCATCGACGACACGTTGACGATGGCCCCTGACCCCCGCCCCCGCATGGCGCGCGCAGAGGCGTAGCTGGTCACCAGCACGGCCCGGCACAGCACGTCGAACATCCGCTCTTCGTCGGCCAGCTCGCCGCGCGTGAACGACGCCTTCAGCCCGAAGCCGGCGTTGTTGACGAGGAGGTCGACGGGCTGGTCGTCCGAGGCCAGGCGGTCCGCCACCAGCTGCAGCTGCGCGCGGTCGGAGAGGTCGGCGACCAGGACCTCCGTCTCGACGCCGTGGAGGTCGCGCAGCTCGACAGCACGCTCGCGAAGTCTTTCCTCGTCGCGAGCCACCAGGACCACGTCGTGCCCGTCCGCCGCCAGTGCCTTGGCGAACGACCAGCCGATGCCCGCGGTCGCGCCCGTCACCAGTGCCGTCGTCATGCCCGCAGGGTATGGGGCCGGGAGTCCTGTTCCGGACGAGGGCCGTCCGCCCCAACCGGGTACGGTCGGCGAGTGCGATTCGCCTCGTGGAACGTCAACTCGATCAGGTCCCGGCTCGACCGTGTGGTCGCCTGGCTGGAGCGCGCCGAATGCGACGTCGTGGCCATCCAGGAGACCAAGTGCCGTGACGACCAGTTCCCGCTCCTGCCGTTCGAGGCACTCGGCTACGAGGTGGCCCACCACGGCCTGAACCAGTGGAACGGCGTGGCGGTCGTGTCGCGCGTCGGGCTCGACGACATCGAGATCGGCTTCCCCGGCCAGCCTGCCTGGGGCGAGCCAGAGCCGGCGGCCGAGGCCCGCGCGATCGGCGCCACCTGCGCAGGACTGCGCATCTGGAGCCTGTACGTGCCGAACGGCCGGGTGCTGGGCGACCCGCACCTGGACTACAAGCTCGACTGGCTCGCCCACCTGGCCGACGCCGGGCGCTCGTGGCTGGCGTCCGACCCGTCGGCCCAGGTCGCCCTCTGCGGCGACTGGAACGTGGCGCCGGAGGACGACGACGTCTGGGACATGGCCGATTTCGCGGGATCGACGCACGTCTCACCTCCCGAGCGAGCCGCCTTCCGGGGGGTGATGGACGCGGGCTTCGCCGACGTCGTCCGCGCTCACACGCCTGGCCCCGGGGTCTACACGTACTGGGACTACAAGCAGCTGGCCTTTCCCAAGCGACGCGGCATGCGCATCGACTTCGCGCTCTGCTCACCGGCTCTCGCCGCACGGGTGGCCGGCGCGTCGATCGAGCGCGAGGAGCGCAAGGGCAAGAACCCGAGCGACCACGTGCCAGTGATCGTGGAGCTGAGCTGACCACCGGCCCCGCGTCCGACCGACGGACCCGAACCCTGCTCACGGCGGACGGGGCCAGGCTGGCGGTCACGGTCGACGGTCCCGAGCCACGCGCCGATCGCCCGACGGTCGTGCTCGCGCACGGCTGGGTGCTGACGCACCGGCACTGGGACGAGGTGGTCGACCGGCTGCGGGCGCAGCGTCCCGACGTCACCGTCGTCCGCTGGGACCAGCGGGGCCACGGGAACTCGACCCGCGGACGTCTGCGAGTGCCGACGAGCATGGATCACCTGGGCCACGACCTGCAGCGGGTGCTGAGAGTCGTTGTGCCCGAGGGGCCTTTGGTTCTGGCGGGCCACTCGATGGGCGGGATGGGTCTGATGGCCTGGGCCAGGATGCATCCCGACGCGGCGGAGACACGGGTGCTCGGAACGCTCCTCGTCAGCACAGCTGTCGCCGGCCTGGCACCCGAGCGGCCCGGGCGGTTCGTGCCGGGAGCGATGCGACTGCTGCACCGCGCGCCGCCGGCGTCCCGGTTGCCCCGGCTGCCACCGCGTCTCGCGCGCCGGCGAGCCTGGGGCCCTTCCACTCCCGACGAGGTGATCAAGCGTTCGGCCGCGGGCGACGGGTGGGTCAGCGCGAACGCGCTGGGCGGCTGGTACCCCGCCCTGATGGCGCACGACGAGACCGACGGCCTGCAGGTGCTCGGACGCCATCCGGTGCGCGTGCTGGTCGGCGAGCTGGACCGCGTGACCCCGGTGCGGTTCACCCAGGCCATCGCCGCCGCCCTGCCCGATGCCGAGGTGGTGGTGCTGCCGGAGCGAGGGCACATGCTCGCCAGGGAGTGCCCCGGCCTCGTGGGGTGGCACCTGTCGGAGCTGCTGGCGGCCGCCGGCGCGCGGCGTCAGAGGTCGTCGAGGACCCGGTCGTGACCGTCGTCGCGGCCGAGCGCACGACGCTCACGTGGAACCTGGTGCCGGGTGTCGTGCTGGCCCTCTCGGGCTTTCTGCTCTTCGGGATCCACTGGCGCCCAGGCGGTTACGTCGTGCTCGCTGCAGCAGTGGTGGCCGCGGTCATGGTCGACCGGAGGCTTGCACGCGACCTGCTGCTCATCGCGTTCGGGCTGGTCACGATCAGCCTCGTGCCGATCAACACCGACATCTCCGTGGGGCACATGCTCGCCATGGGCGCCGCCCTCTCGATCGCCGTGGCCGTCCCGTACCTGGTCTCGCGTCATGGCTACGGCGACCACGCCGTGCGCTTCCCCATCATGGCCGGTCACACGTGGACGACGCTCGAGAAGTGGTACCTCGTCATCGTTTTCGTGGTCGGGTGGGTCGTCCTGCCCGTCTACATGATCCCGTCCGGCGTCTTCGAGAACTGGCCCGCAGCCTCTGACGCCAGCACCCTCACCCGTCTGTTCGTCGGCACGAACGCCCTCGGCATCTGGGACGAGCTCTTCTTCATCTGCACCTGCTTCGCCCTGCTGCGACGCCACTTCGTCGACTGGCAGGCGAACGTGCTGCAGGCCGTCCTGTTCACGTCGTTCCTGTGGGAGCTCGGCTTCCACGCCTGGGGACCGTTGCTGATCTACCCGTTCGCGCTGGTCCAGGGCTGGATCTTCAAGCTCACCCGATCACTGACCTACATCGTGTGCGTCCACCTGCTGTTCGACTTCGTGCTGTTCCTGGTGCTCGTGCACGCACACAACCGAGGCTGGCTCCAGCTGTTCCTGTACTGAGCCCCTCGGCTGGTGCGAGACCAGCGGGCGTGCACCTGCGATCCACCGACGGGGCCTCGGTCGCGATCCCGGGCACAACAGGGGGAAAGTACGCCGGTTCCGGGCCTTCTTGAGCCGAAACGAGCACACCTTCCCCCGTTTGTGCCCGGTCGCCCGGTCTACTGACCAGCCCCGTTCGCCGGTGCGGGCCGCCCGAAGAGCCAGCCCTGGCCCTGGTCGCACCCCATCGCCAGCAGGCGGTCGGCCTGCCACTGCTCCTCCACGCCCTCGGCGACGACCTCGAGCCGGTGCGCGTGCGCCAGGTCGATGATGGCCTGGACGGTGGCGGTGGCCACGCCGTCGCCGAGTCCTGCAACGAAGGACCGGTCGATCTTCAGCTGCTGCAGCTCGAACGTGCGGAGGTACGCGAGCGCCGAGTAGCCGGTTCCGAAGTCGTCGATCGCCAGGGACGCCCCCAGGTCGCGAAGCCGGCGCATCGTGGCGAGCACCTGCGGGTTGTCCTCCAGCAGGCTCCGCTCGGTGATCTCGAGCGTCAGGCGCGACCCCTCGACGCCGTGCTGGGCGAGGCCTGCGGCGACGGCCTCGGCGAGGCCCGACTGCTGCAGAGTGCGGCCCGAGAGGTTCACCGACACGCGCAGGGACGGGTCGGCACCCAGCACGTCGTGGCTGCTGAGCAGCTCCAGGCACTCGCTGAGGACGAACCGGTCGACGTCCACCACAAGCCCGGTGTCCTCCGCGACCTGGATGAAGTCCCCGGGCAGCACCAGCGTCCCGTCGGACTCGACCAGCCGCACCAGCGCCTCGAAGGACGCGACGGAGCCATCGGCGAGGTTGACGACCGGCTGCAGGTGCACCTGCAGGCGCCCCTCCGCCAGAGCCGATCGCAGGCGACCCTCGGTCTCGACGCGCACCCGCACGGCGTCACGAAGTCCGGTGTCGCACAGCGCATAGCTGTTGCGACCGGCGTCCTTGGCCGCGTAGAGAGCGAGATCCGCCTCACGGAGCAGGATCTCGCGGGTCACTGACTGGTCGGTGGCGAGCGAGATGCCGACGCTCACGGTGGTCGACATCGGCTGCCCGTTCGCGAGCTCGACCGGCTCCGCCAACAGCTCCAGCAGTGAGCGCGCAACCTGCTCGGCGGGCTCCGGCCCGCTGAGGCCCTCGAGCAGTACGACGAACTCGTCGCCACCGAGCCTCGCCACCGACCAGCTGGGCTCGGCGTCGGCCACGGCCTGCAGCCGCCCGGCGACATGCACCAGCAGCTCGTCGCCGACGTGGTGGCCCAGGTTGTCGTTGACGGCCTTGAAGCGGTCGAGGTCGAGCATCAGCAGGCCCAGTGCGCTCGGGGAGTCGGGGCCGAGCCGGCTGAGGGCGCCATCCACCCACTCGGTGAACTGACTTCGGTTCGCCAGCCCGGTCACCGGATCGGTGAGGGCGAGTCGCTCCAGGGCCTGCTGCTGGCGGCGCTGGGCGGTGACATCGAGGACGTGGATCAGCACGTGTGGGCCGTCCGGCGCGTCCGGGTCGACCAGGGCGTAGTTGCACCACACGTCGCGGACGGTGCCGTCGGGTCGCAGTATGCGGCGGTGCACTCGGCCACTGTCCTGGCGTGTCTCGACGACGCGCGCGAGCGTGGCGTAGCTCGCGCGCACGTCCTCGGGGACCAGGAGGTCCTCGGCTGGCGTGCCGACGAGCTGTTCGGCCGGTCGCTGGACGATGTCGACGTAGGCCTGGTTCGCCCGCAGGATCACGCCTTCGGTGCCGCGACCGCCGCTGACCAGGACCATGCCAGTCGGCGCCTTCTCGAAGGCGACGCGGAACTGCTGAGCGGTCACGGCCAGGGCGTGCGAGATGCGGTCGCGCTCCGTCAGGTCGAGAACGTGGGCGAGCATCACCGGCGAGCCCGTGCCCCGCCCCGAGACGGAGCTCGTCACCAGCGCATGGAGCACAGTGCCGTCGCGCCGCAGGAAGCGCTTCTCGTACTGCCCGCCGACGAGCTCTCCGCTGAAGAGCCTTCTCAGCCGGTCGGTGTCGGCACCGACGTCCTCGGGGGGCGTCCACAGCTCGAGGGTTCGTCCGAGCAGCCCCTCCTCGTCGCGGTTCCCCATCATCCGCAGCAGCGCGGGGTTGGCGCGCAGTAGCCGGCCCTCGTGACCCGGCCGCCCGTCGAGCAGGCACATGCCCAGGGGGGAGCTGTCGAAGGCGAGCCGCAGCTGGTCGTCGCGGCTCTCGATCGCGCGCACCGCGTCCTCGCGCTCCGTCACGTCGAGCGTCGCGCCGTGGATGCGCAGCAGGCTCCCGTCGGCGTCGTACTCGCGATGCGACCTGCTCTGCAGCACCCGCTGCGTCCCGTCGGGCCGGACCACCCGGAACACCTCCACGTGGGGGTCGGGCGTCCCGCTACCCGACGCTGAGTCGCCACCACCCAGATCGGCTGTGGTCCGGTCGTCAGGATGCAGCAGCGAGAGGAAGCCCGCGCCGTTCGGCGGCTCGCCGGCAGGGTCGAGGCCCATCATCCGGAACATCTGCTCCGACCAGACGTGCCGGTCGGCCCTCACGTCGTACTCCCACCAGGCCAGACCGGCCAGCTCCTGCGCCGCGTACAGGCGCTCACGGCTCTTCAGCAGCTGTCGCTCGTGATGCCGCGCCGCCGAGATGTCGCGGAGGCGGGTGACCACCGACACCACCTCTCGACTGAGAGGGTCGAGCACCGGGAGGGCGGTGATGGAAAGCCAGGTCTCGTAGCCCTCCGCGATCTGGTGGACTGCCCGGGCGACGACCTCACGCACCTCTTGACCGGTGCGCCCCGCGGCGACCGTGGGGAACTCGTGCGGCGGGATGGGTCGGTCGTCCTCGTAGAACAGCCTCCAGTCGATGTCCGCGAGCATCATCCCGTTCGGAATGTGCCCGCCTGACCCGAGCATGCGCTGCAGGGCGTTGTTCGTCAGCAGCACCTCGAGCCGTTCGCCCCGGGTGACGAAGACGCCCTCGTCGAGGGCATCGAGGACCGTGCTGCTCAGCGCCTCGGCCCCGGCGCTCCGCAACAGGTGTGACAGCCGGTCGCCCGCCGTGCCACAGCACAGCTCGACGACCTGGAGGTCGGACGTCGTGAACTGCCCTCTCTGTCGACTCACGACCGTCACCACCCCCTGTACCTCGCCGTCCTGGAACAGCGGCGCGGACAGGGACGAGGCGACACCGAACTTCGTGTTGACGAGTGGGTCACTGCGCGGGTCACGGCTTGAGTCCTCGCTGAGTTGGCCACTCCCCGTGGCGAAGACGGTCGCAGCCATGGTCCCAGCGATCGCCACGTGGTGGTCGACACCAGGGGAACCCGGGTAGCCGCCCGACGCGGCGCGGACGACCAGCTCCTCGGTGCCGAGACGCGTCGCGAGCAGCACGAGGTCGCCGCCGACCAACCCGTGGATCGCGTCGGAGCTGACCTGCAGGACCTCGCGTAGCCCTGCGCCGCGGATGGCGTCGAGAGCCTGGACGAGTCGATTCGACGGCACGCCGAGCAGCCCGTCGACCCCTAGGTCACCCTCCACGGGCTTCACGCCACCGTGAGACCGGGGGCCGGTAGCCCGTCCGGGCCCGTCGCACGGTCCACGACGACACGGTCACCGTCGCGGATGTCGCCCGACAGCAGTCCTCGCGCCAGCCGGTCGCCGATCTCGGTCTGCACGAGGCGGCGAAGTGGACGGGCGCCGTACGCAGGGTCGTAGCCCTCGTCGGCCAGCCAGGCCCGCGCTGCGTCGGTCACCTCGAGGATGAGGCGGCGGGCCGCAAGACGCTCTGCCAGATGGTCAACGGCGATCCCGACGATGGCCGCCAGGTCGTCGCGGCTGAGCGGGTCGAACACGACGATGTCGTCCAGGCGGTTGAGAAACTCGGGCTTGAACGCGGCCCGCACTGCCGCCAGGACGACCTCGTGCTGCACCTCGCGACTCAGCGTCGGGTCGACGAGTGCGGCGGAGCCCAGGTTCGACGTCATGACGAGGATGACGTTGCGAAAGTCGACCGTCCGCCCCTGGCCGTCGGTCAGACGACCGTCGTCGAGCACCTGAAGCAGGATGTCGAACACGTCGGGATGCGCCTTCTCGACCTCGTCGAGCAGCAGCACGCTGTAGGGCCGCCGCCGCACGGCCTCCGTCAGCTGACCGCCCTCGTCGTAGCCGACGTAGCCCGGTGGCGCACCGACAAGCCTTGCGACAGAGTGCTTCTCGCTGTACTCGCTCATGTCGACGCGCACCATCGCACGCTCGTCGTCGAACAGGAAGTCGGCGAGTGACTTCGCCAGCTCGGTCTTGCCGACACCCGTCGGGCCGAGGAAGAGGAACGAGCCGACAGGACGATCGGGGTCGGCGATGCCGGCGCGCGTTCGGCGCACCGCGTCGCTCACCGAGGCCACCGCGCGGCGCTGGCCGATCAGGCGCTCGCCGATGACCTCCTCCATCCGCAGCAGCTTCGCGGTCTCCGCCTCCAGCAAGCGCCCGGCGGGGATGCCCGTCCACGCCGAGACCACCTCGGCCACGTCGTCGGGTGTGACGCGGTCGGCGACCAGCGGCTCGAGTCCGGCGCTCGCCTGCTCGGCTTGTTCGGCCTCGGCGATCTGCCGCTCGATCTGGGGGATGCGGCCGTAGAGCAGCTCGCTGGCCGCGCCGAGATCCCCCTCGCGCTTCAGCCGCTCGGCCTGGCCGCGCAGCTCGTCCAGCTGCTGCAGCAGCTCGCCGACCTGGTTCAGACCCGACTTCTCGCTCTCCCAGCGGGCGCTCAGGGCAGTAAGCTCCTCGCGCCTGTCGGCCAGCTGAGCGCGCAGGTCCGCCAGGCGCTGCACACTCGCCTCGTCGTCAGCCTTGGCGAGGGCGAGCTCCTCCATCGTCATCCGGTCGACCTGTCGCTGCAGGGCGTCGAGCTCGACGGGGGACGAGTCCAGCTCCATGCGCAGCCGCGAGGCAGCCTCGTCCACCAGGTCGATCGCCTTGTCGGGAAGCTGGCGCCCGGTGATGTACCGGTCGGACAGGGTCGCGGCCGCCACGAGCGCGGCATCGGTGATGGTGACCTTGTGGTGCGCCTCGTAACGCTCCTTCAGGCCGCGGAGGATCGCCACGGTGTCGGGGACGGACGGCTCGCCGACGAAGACCTGCTGGAACCGGCGCTCGAGGGCCGGGTCCTTCTCGATGCGCTCGCGGTACTCGTCCAGCGTCGTTGCGCCCACCATGCGCAACTGGCCGCGCGCCAGCATCGGCTTGAGCATGTTGCCGGCGTCCATGGCGCCCTCGCCACCGGCGCCGGCACCGACGACCGTGTGCAGCTCGTCGATGAACGTGATGACCTGCCCGCCGGCGTCCGTGATCTCTTTGAGGACGGCTTTCAGCCGCTCTTCGAACTCACCGCGGTACTTCGCCCCGGCGACCATGCTCGCGAGATCGAGCGAGACCAGCTTCTTGCCGCGCAGTGACTGCGGCACGTCGCCGGCCACGATGCGCTGGGCCAGCCCCTCGACGACGGCGGTCTTGCCGACGCCCGGCTCACCGATCAGCACCGGGTTGTTCTTGGTCCTGCGGCTGAGAACCTGTATCACGCGCCGGATCTCGGCGTCGCGACCGATCACGGGGTCGAGCCTGCCCGACCGTGCCTCCTCGGTCAGGTCGATGCTGTACTTCTCCAGCGCGGCGAACGTGCCCTCGGGATCGGCGCTGTCGACCGTCGCCGACCCCCTGATCTGGGGCAGGGCCTCGCGCAAGGCCTCGGCCGTCACGCCGGTTCCGCGCAGGGCGTCACCGGCCATGCCCCGGTCGGCAGCAAGAGCCAGCAGCAGGTGCTCGGTCGAGACGTAGGAGTCGCCCAGGGAGGTCATCTCCTCCTGGGCGGCGATCAGGACACCCTGCGCGGCCCGCGAGAGCTGGGGCGCCGCAACGGTGCTGCCGCTGGCCGAGGGCTGGGCGGCCAGGACTGCGCGGGCGCGCTCAGCCACGACGGACGGTTTCACGCCGACCGCCTCGAGCAGAGCCGCCGCAACACCACCGGGCTGCGTTGCGAGAGCGGCCAACAGGTGCGCGGGCTCGACGTGCGGGTGGCCGGCAGCCGTTGCCGCCTGCACCGCGGACTGCACAGCCTCCTGGCTCTTCGTGGTGAGCTTCAGGTCCATCGGTCTCCTCGAGTGCTGGTGCGCCTCGTCCGCCTCACCGTAGGCCCTCCCGCGAGATGGACGTCAGCGTTCGGGACGCCAGATGACGAGGGCGGAGCCGGGGCCCTTCGGACGCCGTGGCCGGCGTCCCGGCTGCACCGCCACCACGTCGCCGGCCGGACCGGCAGCGAATACGCGCCGGGCGCGCTGGGCTGTGTGCAGCGCCTGCTCGAGCTCGGCGGCCAGCTCGGTGACGCGGTGCCGCAGGGCGTCGACCTGCAGCTCGAGGTCGAGGATGCGCTTGATGCCGGCCAGGTTGACGCCTTCCTCCTGCGAAAGGCGTTGCACCTCACGCAAGATGGCGATGTCGCGGGCCGAGTAGCGGCGGCCTCGTCCGACGGTCCGGTCGGGACTGACCAGGCCGAGACGGTCGTACTGGCGCAGGGTCTGCGGGTGCATGCCCGCAAGCTGGGCGGCGACGGAGATCACGAACACCGGTGCCGTGTCGTCCAGCGGGCCGAACGAGTCAGGGCGCGATCGGGCCATCACGCACCCGCGATCCTGGCCTGCTGCGCGGTGGCGAGCAGAGACGCCCGCGGGTCCTCGCCCGCGGTCGCTTCGGCGAACGCCTCGACCGCGGCACGTGCTTCGCCCTCGAGCTTCTGAGGCACCACGACGTTGACCGTCACGAGAAGATCCCCCGTGCCCTTGGACGTCGTGACGCCGCGGCCCTTGACCCGCAACGTGCGCCCCGACGGCGTTCCCGGCGCCACCTTGAGGCGGACGGTCTCGCCATCGAGCGTGGGCACCTCGATCTGTCCGCCGAGTGCCGCCTCGGCAAAGGTCACCGGCACCGTGACGCGCAGGTCGTTGCCGCTGCGTGTGAAGACCGGGTGCGGCCTCACGCTGACCGTGATGATGAGATCGCCTGCAGGAGAGCCTGGGTCGCCGTGCGCGCCCTTGCCGGCCAGCCGGATCTTCTGGCCGTCCTGCACGCCTGCAGGGATGCGAGCGCGCACCTGGGTGCCGTCGTCCGAGCGAAGGCTGACGGTCGTGCCCTGGACCGCGTCGGCGAAGTCGAGACTCGTCGTGGCCTGGAGGTCTGCGCCACGTCGCGGCGCCCGGGTGGCGCCGAAGCCGGCCGGGCCGCCTGCCCCCTGCGCGAAGAGGCCACCCAGCAAGTCCTCGAACTCGGGCGGAACTCCCTGTCCCGCACCGCCTCCCGGTCCTCTCGTGCGGTAGCGCGCTCCGCCGCCGGCGGTCTGGCCGAACAGTCCGCCCAGCAGGTCCTCGAAGCCGCCCGCGCCGCCTGGCCCACCGGCACCCGCGGTGAAGCGGGCGCCACCGGCCATCGCACGGACCGCGTCGTACTGCTGCCGCTTCTCCGCGTCGGACAGCACGGCGTAGGCCTCGCCGACCTCCTTGAACCTGGACTCCAGAGCCGGGTCGTTCTTGTTGGCATCGGGGTGCAGGGTTCGGGCCTTCTTGCGGTATGCCTTCTTGATCTCAGACGCCGAGGCCTTCTTGTCGACGCCGAGCACGGCGTAGAAGTCCTTCTCGAACCAGTCCTGTCCGGTCACGGCGCCTCCTCTCGCTCAGTCTCGCTCAGTGCGGGTCGCTGACCGCCACGCGCGCGGCGCGCAGCACCTTGTCGTCGACCTTGTACCCGGGCTGCAGCACCTGGGTGACGGTGGTGACCTCGACGTCGTCGGAGTGCTGGTGCATCAGGGCGTCGTGCACGGACGGGTCGAACGGCTCACCGGCAGTACCGAAGCGCGACAGGCCGAACCGGCCGAGCGCGGCCTCGAGCTTCTCGGCGATCGCCGCGAACGGACCGTCTTCGAGGTCGCCGTGCTGGCGGGCCAGCTCGATGTCGTCGAGCACGCCGAGCAGGCCCTCCAGCACCGACGCGACAGCCGTTTGGCGAGCCACTGCGCGGTCACGCTCCACGCGACGCCGGTAGTTCACGTACTCGGCCTGCAGCCGTTGGAGGTCTGCAAGGCGCTCTGCCGCAAGGAGTTCCGCGACCGGCAGCAGTGCCTCGCTGTCGGCGTGGAGGATGCCGTGCGCGACGCCGGGGTCAGCCTCACCGCTCGCCCTCGCCTCCATCTCGGCAGCGCGATCGGCGGCCACCTCGGCCGACACCTCGTCGGCCCACTCGTCGCCTCGCTCGTCGAGCCGCGACGTGGCGACCTTCTCGGCGACCTCCTCGTCAACCTCTGCAGCCACGTCGGCGGCCACCTCGGCGGCGACCTCCGCGTGGACGTCGGCCTCGCCGGTGGGCGGAACGTCACCGTCCCGCCCACCGGTTGCCTGCTCGGGGGACTGGCCCGCGCTCGAACCCGGGACGCGCCCTGGAGTCGAGGTCACTTGGCCCCTTCCCGGTCGGACTCCTCGTCGACGATCTCGGCGTCGACGACGTCCTCGTCACTGCCGTCCGAGCTGTCTGCAGCTGCGCCGTCGGACCCGCCGTCCTTGGTGAAGGACGGACCACCCTCGGCGCCGGTGGCGCCTCCGGCAGCGGCCGAGTCAGCGGCCTGCGCCTCGTAGAGCGCCGTGCCCAGCTTCTGGCTGGCCGCCGAGAGCGCCTCGTGCTTGGCCTTGACCTCCGCGACGTCGTCGCCTGCGAGGGCTGCCTTCAGCTCGTCGACCGCCGTCCGCACCTCGCCCTTGCCGTCCTCGGGAAGCTTGTCGTCGTTGTCGGCCAGGAACTTCTCGGTCGAGTAGACGAGCTGCTCCGCGGTGTTGCGGGTCTCGGCCTCCTCGCGGCGCTGCTTGTCCTCCTCGGCGTGCTCCTCGGCCTCGCGCACCATCCGGTCGATCTCCTCCTTGGGCAGCGCGCTGCCGCCAGAGATGGTCATCGACTGCTCCTTGTTGGTGCCGCGGTCCTTCGCCGACACGTGCACGATGCCGTTCGCGTCGATGTCGAACGTGACCTCGATCTGCGGCACGCCGCGAGGAGCCGGGGCGATGCCCGTGAGCTCGAAGTTGCCGAGCGGCTTGTTGTGAGCCGCCAGCTCGCGCTCGCCCTGGTACACCTGGATCTGCACGGAGGGCTGGTTGTCGTCAGCCGTCGTGAAGACCTCGGACCGCTTGGTCGGGATCGCGGTGTTGCGCTCGATCAGCTTGGTCATGATGCCGCCCTTGGTCTCGATGCCGAGGGACAGCGGGGTGACGTCGATGAGCAGCACGTCCTTGCGCTCACCCTTGAGCACGCCGGCCTGCAGGGCAGCGCCGACCGCGACGACCTCGTCGGGGTTGACGCCCTTGTTGGGCTCCCGTCCACCCGTCAGCTCGCGCACCACGTCGGCCACGGCGGGCATCCGGGTGGAGCCGCCGACGAGGACCACGTGGGCGATGTCGGAGAGCTTGACGTCCGCGTCCGCCATCACCTGCTGGAAGGGCTTCTTCGTCCGGTCGAGCAGGTCCTTGGTCATCTGCTCGAACTGGGCCCGCGTCAGCTTCTCGTCGAGGTGGACGGGACCGTTCTCGGTCATCGACAGGTACTGCAGCGAGATGGACGTCGCGGTGGACGACGACAGCTCCTTCTTCGCCTGCTCCGCCGCCTCGCGAAGCCGCTGCATCGCGATCTTGTCCTTCGACAGGTCCACGCCGGACGAGCTCTTCACGGTGTTGACGAGGTGGTCGACGACGCGCTGGTCCCAGTCGTCGCCGCCGAGGCGGTTGTCGCCCGAGGTAGCCCGCACCTGAATGGTGGAGAAGCCGTCGTCGGCGTCCTTGCCGACCTCGAGCAGCGAGACGTCAAAGGTTCCGCCGCCCAGGTCGAAGACGAGGATGAGCTCGTCCTCCTTGCCCTTGTCGAGGCCGTATGCGAGCGCAGCGGCCGTGGGCTCGTTGATGATCCGCAGGACGTTCAGGCCCGCGATCTCGCCGGCCTCCTTCGTCGCCTGCCGCTGGTGGTCGTCGAAGTACGCGGGCACGGTGACGACCGCGTCGGTCACCGGCTCGCCCAGGTACTCCTCGGCGTCGCGCTTGAGCTTCTGCAGGATGCGGGCGCTGATCTCCTGCGCCGTGTACTTCTTGTCGTCGATCTCCACGCTCCAGTCGCTGCCGATGTGGCGCTTGACGGAGCGGATGGTGCGGTCGACGTTGGTGACGGCCTGGCGCTTCGCGATCTCACCCACCAGGGGCTCGCCGGACTTGGCGAAGGCCACCACCGACGGGGTGGTGCGTCCGCCCTCGGCGTTCGCGATGACGGTGGGCTCGCCACCCTCCAGGACGGCGACCACGGAGTTCGTGGTGCCGAGGTCGATTCCGACCGCTCGTGCCATGTCTGTTGCCTCCGGAACGTGTGACTGCTGGTTGGCTGCGCTCACGGTAGGAGCCCGGGACGTGGGTTGTCACATCGGGGCTGACCTAACCTGAGTCTGATCGGCTCAACTCTTGGCAGGTTGCGATTGTTCCCGGCTGTTCCGGCGGTTCTGGTGGCTGCCCGCAAGTGTGGGTTCTCATCTGTCGTGTCGTGTTCCCACTAGCGTGTCGCTGGCGTGTCGCACGTCTCATTGCGGTGTCGTCACCTCACGCTGGTTCCGCCGCCGCCGCCCGCGGCAGGCGGCGGCGGGGTGGCAGCAGCGGCGCCCGCAACCGCGTGCAGCGGCATAGCGACACACCAGCGCGAGCAGACGGGCCTTGACGCCGGCATTCACTCGGGCTGGGACCGCGCCGGTGGTCAGTCCCAACGTGCTCTTCCCAGCGTGCAGGTGCAACGCCACGGCCTGCTCGATCGCCGTCGCGCGCCGCCGCTCGATCTCGACCTGCGCGGCCTCCAACGCGGCCTGTTCCCGGCTCACCCCAGGACGGCCTGGAACCGTGGAGCGGTCGACGCCGTACTTCTTGCTTGGCGACAGTCGCCGCTTGCGCTTGCTCCTCATGCCCATTGGTGGAATCTGCAGCAGCCTCCAGCCCGGCTCGGGCACGCCTTGTCTGGCTGGGTGTTTCCCAACCCGAGTGAGCGGACGAAGTCAGACGCAACACACACTGCTGCTAGCCCGGCGCGACGACTGGAAACTCGAGTCTCTCGAGCATCCAGTCCATCTCCTCGCGAACTTCTTCCGCCGAGTCCACGGGTCTGTACGCGATCACGAAGCGCTCCACGACACCTCGGCGGTCCCAACCACACACGATCCAGTAGCCGTCCGCGACGAGTCTGGCCACGCGAACGCCGCCAACTCGGTCGTTCACCGCATCGCCAAGGCAGTCTGGCTCGAAGCTGGGAAGTCGGCGGGCAGTTGCCACATCTACGCAGTCCTCCGAACTCAGAAGGCGATCCAGCGCTTCAGTCGAGCCGTGGCCCGCGTAGAGGAAGGTGTCAGGCTGGGGCTCTGCGCGAAGACTGTCCAACAGATGCAACTTGATGATCTCTCCGTCTGGAGATGACGAATCTCCCTTGGGCAGGGGAAGGCAGTTCTGGCCTTCCCAACTGAACGGGTCAGGCGTGGCGACGCCGACCCGGTATTCAGGTCGGACGGGCGGCGTGTCCTGCTGAGCCCAGCTCACCTGTCGCGAAATCGCGGCGCAAACGAGAATCAGAGCGAGAAACAATCCCATGTACCGGTCCGCGCGAGGCTCTTGGCGACGATGACCTCGGATGCTCGTCCCTCCTCGCCACCCCGACGCCGGCTCTTCGTCTGGCGGGCGGAGCGGTTCGGCACACAACCAGAGAAGGATGACCGGCACCAGGACGAGCTGCCATCCGAGCCGACCGTTCCCGGCGAACTCGCTCTTACTCGTGTTCGCAGCTAGACCGACGGCGCTGATCACGAGCAGCAGCGCCCAGAGCGTCATCGACACCACAGCGCGTGCGGCGGGACGGCTGGCATCGTCCTCCGTGTCGACGAAGAACCGCCACAGGACGGGAAGGACCAGTACGAAGACGAAGATCTTGTTGAGCAGCTCTCCCGGCAGCAGCACGTCAGCGGTAAAGACCAGCAGAGACGAGGTGAGCAGGATCATGAGCAAGCGACGCCTCGTGGCTTCTGCCAGCGATCTCCTGAAGGCCAGGACTCCCACCACCCCGGTGGCGAAGACGTCCAGCACCAGCGCGGAGAGGAGGGCAGGGCTTTCGAACCCGAAGGCGTTCTGCGTCGCGACAGGGAGTCCCCACAAGGCGGCTCCGAGGCCGATGATTGCGGGAGAGCCGACCCCTGAACGGCGAAACGCCATCGCGCCCACGCTCCCAGCGGCCAGGAGGGCGACCAGGAAGGAGAACCTCGCCATCTGAGGCAGGCGCTCGCCGGCGGAGATCGTCCATGGGAACCCGGTACGCCATTCCTCACTCCGCCACGGGTCCAAAGCTGCAAGCGCGACATCGGCCAGACCGGCCGCCAGCAGGTACAAGGAGGGCACCGCGAGCAGTCCGACCAGGAGACCCAGGACAAGACGATGATGTCTGGGGGCGATACGTCGATCGCGGGTCGAGAAGAGGGCAAGTGCCGCGAACGCTGTGAACGGCAGCGCCGCCACCCACGCGGACCAGTGCGTGGACCTCCAGGCTGGAGCGTCGCGAAAGAGCAGCCCGCTGAGGCCCAACGCCAAGACCACCACTTTGACGGCCACAATGCCGAGCAAGATTCGTCGGCCAGAGGGGACGACGGCTGCGACGGCCCGACCCAAGCGAACGTGGGCATCACCCACCTCCACTGCCCCAAGCATGGCCAGGATCCTGAACGTGCCGACCAGGCCAAGAACGCTGGCGAAGATCAGCGCGCCGGCGGCGGCAGACGCGGGGGATGCCTCGAACCTCAAGATCGCGAACAGGTCTTCGTTGGCGACGAACCGCTCCTGGACCGGCCCCCCAGTACGAGGAAGCCCTATCCAGATCGCCAAGGCGCACCACACCGGGGCACTGGTCGCCAGGCCGAGGGCACCCGGGTGTGACGACACTCGGCTCCAACGCACGACGAGGCCGACACAGGCCACGAGCACGGAAGCGATCACAGTCGGGAGCGCCCAGCCAGGCAGTCTGGTGATGCCCGAGTCGGCAGAAGGAAACGCCATCAGCCCCAGGTCGCGACTGTGATCGCGCGCGGCGACTCCGCCCACTGTCATCGTCGCGAACCCTGTGGCAACTACAGCCAGGGCACCCAACGACACACGCGGCAGCCGAGTGAAGCAGGCGAGCCAACTCAAGACCCAGATCGCGATTCCACACACCGCGAGGCCGACGATGACCACGATCCGCGCGATCGTTCCACCGTTGTCGCTGACCACTGCGATCTCGCCCATGCCCAGGTTCCACGGAACGACCAGCGCGAGAATGCCCAAGAGCAGCGCCGACGTCGCCAACCGAGCCGGCCACCTCAGTTCCTCGACCAGATTGGCAGGGCGCACCGCCCTCCCAGCTAGCCTCTCCCACCAAAGTCGTCCTCGTCGCAGCTCCCCCAGCACCGTCCGTCCAGCGGCAGTCACGACCCTCCTCGACACGCGACGAACGTAGGGCTCCCGCGCCCTCCGCGCTATGGCCCGCGGTTGTCCGGGTTTCGTGGAACTTTGAGATTACGGTCCCCGCCTGAGGCCTCCCGGATGGTAGGTCTCGGGTGACCGCTGCGAGTAAGAAGGCGTCACACGACCGAGTTAGAACGAGTGTGCTCGCCAGGGCGGCGAAGGTGAGCCTGGCGATAGAGGAGATCGCCGCCGAGATGCACGAGGGGCTGCTGGCCCTCGCGGTCGATGCGGGGGCTGCAGGCCATGCAGCAGTTGATGGAGGCGGCCGATGTGACTGCGGTGTGCGGGCCGGGGGGAAGCACGACCCGGACCGGGCCGCGACCCGGACCGGCACCGAAGCCAGGTCGGTCACCCTCGGTGGCCGGGCTGGTGCCGAGGTAGCGGTCGCGCAGCGCGCCGACGACGACCAGGACGGCTCCGGTGCCGGGGTGGTCTGGCCGCTGCACCCACCAGGCGATCACGGCGGAAACGCGTTCGTGCTGCCCAGTCGAGCATGGCCTTGCCCGAGCATTTGGACAGAATGGTGAGACGGATCGCGGCTCACTTGCCTGTCGCGCCGCAGGTCAGCGCCTCGCACCGGTGACAAGAATCGCGAGAAACTACAACTGACGCTGCCGAAGTCGGCGGTGGCACTGTGATCACGTGTCATTCACACCTCCGCCACCAACTGCCGCCTGGCAACACCGCGAAGCGCGCGCGGGCTTCGAGGCCGTGTTCTTCCGACGCCTCGATGGTGGCTGTCGAATCGAGGGATGCACCACGGCCGTCGAGGACGACGAAACCTGGGTCGTCGACTACGAGATCGAAGTCAACGACGCTTGGGTCACCCGTCGCGCACGCATCACCGGCCGGTCGACGTCCGGGTCACGTTCCACGCTGCTCGAGGCGGACGGGGCAGGGGGCTGGCGAGTTGACGGCGAAGCCGCCCCTCACCTGGACGGATGCCTGGATGTGGACCTCGAGTCGTCGGCGTTCACGAATGCGCTACCCGTGCATCGGATGCGTCTGCGCATCGGCGGCCGGGCAGCAGCCCCAGCGGCTTACGTGCGTGCTCTGGGCCTGGCGGTCGAACGACTGGAACAGACCTACGTACGCGTCAGCGACGAAGGCACCCGGCAACGTTTCGACTACGCCGCTCCTGCGTTCGAGTTCACCTGCCAACTGGTCTACGACGAGTCGGGTCTCGTTCTCGAGTACCCCGGAATCGCGACTCGCGTCAGCTGACGCAGGCCACACGAACCCGACCACCGAGGGTGTGGCCGACTGGCCGGAGAAGGATCGGTCGGCGACCCTCGCTCGCGGGCGACGAGCCGACGCGGTGGCGAGCTCTGGGCGCCTACATCAGGTCCTCGGCAGGCCGGCGAGGTAGGAGTGGACGGCCGAGATGGCCACGGATCCTTCGCCAACCGCAGATGCCACTCGCTTGACGGAGCCTGCACGCACGTCACCGACGGCGAACAGCCCAGGCACCGAGGTCGCGAAGCCATCCTGAGTGACCACGAAACCCTTGGCGTCTAGCTCGACGCCTACGTCGTGCAGCCAGGTCGTGCAGGGGTCTGCGCCGATCATCAGGAAGAGAGCGGCTGCGTCGAGCCGCACGTCCCGGTCGAGGGCGTGGTCGCGCCACGTCAGCGCGCTGAGCCGACTCGAGCCGTGGACCCCGCACAGCTCGGAACGCGGGTGGACAGTGACCCGCTCGTGGTGAGTGAGGCGCTGTGCCAAGTAGTTCGACATCGTGTCGCGGAGGTCGTCTCGGCGGATCAGGACGTGGACCTGGCCGGCGTGCCGCGCCAGGAACAGGGCCGCTTGGCCGGCCGAGTTAGCACCTCCGATCACGACGGCGTTCCTGCCGGACACCAGTTTGGCCTCGAGCTGGCTAGCGGCGTAGTAGACGCCGCGCCCCTCGAGATCAGCGAGACCGGGCAGGGCCAGGCGCCGGTACCGGACGCCGCTGGCGATGAGCACGGCGGAGGCGACGACGTCGTCCTCTTCATCGAGCCGTACTCGGAACCCGCCGGGCACCTGAGACAGCCCGGTGACGGAGCGGGGTGACACCAGCCGGGTCCCGAACTTGACGGCCTGCATCATCGCCGCCCGCGCCAGCTCGGCTCCGGACACTCCGCGGTAGAAGCCGAGGTAGTTCTCGATCCGTGACGAGCTGCCGGCCTGACCCCCGATGGCCACGTCCTCGACGACGACCACGTCCAGTCCCTCCGAGGCCCCGTACACGGCGGCGGCCAACCCCGCGGGACCGGCGCCCACGACCAGCAGGTCGCATCGGAAGTCCTCGGAGATGCCCCATTGGTCGATCCCGAGCGCGGTCGCCAAGTCGCGGGTCGTCGGTGCCGTCATCACCCGGCGCTGTCCGGTCACCACGGCCGTGCCAGCCTCGGGCAACGCCGAGGTGCGCGCCAGATCCGTCCACGCTGACGGATCGGAGCGCAGGACCGTCCGGTAGGGGAGTTGGTTGCGTTCTGCGAAGTCCTGGAGCCGGTGCAGGTCGGGGTCGTCGGCGTCTCCGGCAAGGACGAGACCGCCCTCTCCGATTCTCTTCAGCATGCCCCGCCGGGCGTCCAAAGCGGACAGCAGGACATCGCTCAGCTCCCCCGAGATCTCGACGAGCTTGCGCAGCTCCCCGACCCGCACCCGGAGCAACGTGGTCCCTTCCATGGCCACGCCGGGAAGGAAGGCCCGCTGACCCATCAGCATGCCCAGCTCGCCGACGAAGTCGCCTTCCTCGATCACGAAGGCGACGCGGTCGTCCCGGCGGTCGATGAGCAGGACCCCGCCGGCGAGGACGAGGTTCAGGTGGTAGGGGTCGCCGGCGTCCCACAACAGTTCGCCGGGCTCGGGGTGCAGTACCTCACCGGCCGACCGCAGCATGTCCAAGGCGCGCTCGCCGAACACCGGCCAGGCCGAGGCGTCAACGCCTTCCTGCCGTTGAGACGAGTAGATGGTTCGCTCGTCCGGCACCGGGATGCTGCTCATTCGTCGTCTCCCTCCGGTCCTTGCCCGGGCGTGCGCATGGCCGCAGCGGGTTTCTAGGTCTACGCGAAGGCACGATCTATTCCTCATGTCACAGCCCACGGGCGACGCCTTGATGGTGAGCCACCGACGACAGGAGAGTAGACATGACCGACGCACGCGGGTCCCAAGGACCGAACTCACAGGCACCCCAGGGCCAGCGGGTGGTACCCGAACCCGCCGCGCTCACGGTATTCGTTGCGAGAGCGTGAGCAGCCCAGGTTCGCAGAGGGCCAACTGTCAGGAGGACGCTTCGTAGCAGGTCGCGACTGCGGCGGCGCGGTCGCGCAGGGAGGCGCGCAACCACTGCGGGGCAAGGGCTTCCGCGTTCGTGGCGAGCTGCCACAACGCCCACTCGGCGTGCCTCGAGTCCTGGAAGCTCACCTCCAGCCGCAGCCAGCCGTCTGCGTCGGCTTCTTCGGTGCGGACGGCGAGCGCGGTGCCCACCAGGTCTTCGCGCCGCGCCGGGTCCACCCGTGCCACCACGGTGACCTGGTCGCCGCCGGTCCGGAACTGCGTGCTGCGTTCCTGCCAGGCATGATCCAGATCGACCCGGTCCGATCGCTGCGCGGGTTCGGCGAGCTCCTCGGCGGCCAGGACCCGCGACAGCCGGTAGGTGCGGTCCGCGCCGGACCTCGTGGCCAGCAGGTAGCCCTGGCCGCGCACGGTGACCAGGCCGATCGGGTCCACAGTCCGCCATCTCGCGGTCTGGTCCGCAGCCGCGTAGTGGATGCGCAGCTTTCGTCCGGCGAACACCGCGCGGCGGACCTCGGTCACGATGGCGTCGGGCACCTCCTCGGCAACCAGCCGGCGCGAGAGGAGGTCGGTCTCCGGGTCGATGAGCAAGCGCTGCGCCGCTCCGGCCGCGGTGTCGCGATGGCCTTCGGGTAGCGCGTCGACCACCTTGAGCATGGCCGAAACGAGGGCCGAACCGAGGCCGAAAGCCTGCGCGCCGCGCCGCGTTCCGGCGACCACCAGCGCAAGTGCCTCGTCGTGGTTCAGTCCGGTGAGCTCGGTCTGGAATCCGGGCAGCAAGGCGAACCCGCCGTGCCGGCCGCGTTCGGCGTAGACCGGGACGCCGGCTGCCGACAGCGCCTCGATGTCGCGCAGCACGGTGCGGGTGGACACTTCCAGCTCGCCGGCCAGGGCGGACGCCGACAGCCGACCGTGCTGGCGCAGCAGCAGCACCAGTGACACCAACCGGTCGGCGCGCATACGAAAGTCTGACAGGAATACACGACACAAGGTGTCGTGATTCGTTGAGAGGCTGATCAGCGCGACGTCGAGATGGTGGCTACCGAGCCGATGGACGTACGCACGCCCAATGAATTGATGGAGCTGAAATGGCAATGGAACGAACGGCAGTCAACCCGGTGACGTGGTCGGTGGAGATGGGATTCAACCAGGGTGAGCTCGTCTCCGGGCACACCCGGACCCTGTACTGCTCGGGGCAGACCGCGATGAGCGGCGACGGCAAGCGCGAGCATGACGGGGACATGGCGGCACAGCTGGCGCTGAGCCTCGACAACCTGGAATCCGTTCTCGGCGAGGCCGGCATGTCCTTCGCGAACCTCGTCCGCCTCAACGTCTACACCACCGACGTCGACCTGCTGTTCCAGCACTACGGCGTGATGGCGTCGCGGTTGGGCGCCGCCGGGGTAGCACCGACCACCACGATGCTCGGTGTGACACGGCTGGCGATCCCCGGCCAGATGGTCGAGCTCGAGGGGACGGCAGTCGCGTGATGCACACTGGCAGTAAGGAGATGGGTGATTTCGCGTGCTCACACTGGTGACGATCGGCGTCTACGGCTTCACGGCCGCAGGTTTCGTCGAGAAGCTCGCCGGCGCGGGCGTAGGGCTGCTGCTCGACGTCCGCCAGCGCCGGGGCGTTCGGGGCCCCGAATACGCCTGGGCGAACTCGGCGCGACTCCAGGCCGCGCTCGCCGGGGCGGACATCGACTACCGGCACGTGAAGGAACTGGCGCCGACGACAGACCTGCGCCACCTCCAGTACCGCGAGGACGACCGCCAGGGCGTGGGCAAGCGCAGCCGCATCGCGCTGGCGCCTGAGTACGTCGAGCGCTACACACGTGAGGTCCTCGACCCGTTCGACCTCGGCGCGCTCGTGGCCGAGCTTCCGAGCAACTCGGCAACCGCGCTCCTCTGCGTCGAGCGCGACGCGGAGGCCTGTCACCGTTCACTCGTGGCCGCGCGCCTGGGCGCCGAGCATGGCCTGCCAGTCACCGACCTCCGCCCGGGCTAGGCCCTCGTGGCCTTGCCCGAAACTCGTTGGGCTGCAATGGGTTTCTGTGGATTGGCCCTTGGCTGACGAGTCGAACACCTGTACGATGGACGTGTGGCGACGGTGCAGCAGGACCAAGTGGTGGAGGAGATCCGCGACGCCGCCGCGCGGGTCGCCGCGCAGATGACGGTGCCGCAGCTGACCCGGGTGCTGGCCCGGTACGTGTTCACCGTCCCCGACACCGCCACCGACACCACACCAGCGCACGTCGAACCCGAAACCGCCGAGCAGCGGGCCGCCGCACCGGCCACCCTGTCGACCCACGACGACGAGAACGGACGGTTCCCCCTGCGCTACCACGCCCCGGCCGAGGTCGGTGCACTGGTCGAGCAGGCCATCAACGAGGCCAAGGACGCCCTGTTCACCGCCGGCCAGAGCGACGCCACCCCCGCCGACGCCCTCGCCGACGCCCTCACCGAAATGGCTGCCCGGTCGCTGGCCGCCGTGACGTCACCCAGCCGCCGGGACCGGTACCGGGTCTACCTCCACCTCAGCACCGACGGGGCCTGGGTCAACGGCGCCGGCGCGATCCCACCCCGCCTGGCCGCCAAGTTCGGCTGCGACGCCACCATCCAGACCATCCACGAACACCACGGCAAGCCCGTCTCGTTCGGACGGGCCCAGCGGATCGTGCCCGACCGGACCCGCCACCTGATCGAAGACCGCGACCGCGGCTGCCGATACCCCGGCTGCACCACCCAGTTCGTCGAGATCCACCACCTCACACCCTGGTCCAAAGGCGGCCGAACCGACTACGACACCAACCTGAGCCTGTGCCCGCACCACCACGACCAGCACCACCGCGGCGAGTACACCATCACCGGCAACCCCAACCACCCCGACGGCCTCACCTTCACCCACCGACGCGGACTACCCATCGCCCCGCTCCGACCACCCACCCAACGGCCCGACCCCCGCGACACCCCCAACCCCCGCGACACCCCCGACCCCCGCCGCACCCCAGACCCCTACCCAGGACTGACCGGCGAACGACTCCACCACGACTGGATCAGATTCGACCCCGACCCAGCGCGTCAGCTCGTCGAAACCCGTTGAGCGGCAAGGATCGTCAGCCCTCAGTCCCCGCTGAGCCGCAACTGTGTCACCAGCAGGTGCGCGGCTCGCCCGATCGCTGCGTCGAGGTGCGGCTGGTGAGCGGCCCTGCTCGCAGACTGGGTGTAGATCGCGACGGCGTAGCGGTGCCCGTCGGGGTACTCGACGACGCCCACCTCGTGCCGCAGGCCGAGGAGCGTCCCGGTCTTGCCGCTCACCATGATGTCGTCGGACGGGAACCCGGCCGACAGGCGGTGCGGCCACACCTGGAGCCCGAGCAGTCGGCGCAGAGCCTGGCACGAGGTCGGCGTGGCCGCCTCGTCACGCCAGATCGCCGCGAGCAGCCGAGTGGTCTCGGCCGCGGTGCTGCAGTTGGACTGGGCCGGATCCAGGACGTCGAAGCGGGGACGTCGGGGCCTACCGTCCGGCGGGTCCCGACGTCCGCGCCAAGAGCTCGGAACGCCGCTGGGGCCACCGTCCGACTCAGCCTCGAGCGCCATCACGCCTGCCGTATCCCCCTGGTCGGCCTCTGCCATGGCCCGAGCCATCTCCTGCATGCTGACCACGACTCGCGTCCCTGTGAGGCCGAGGTCGCCGAGGGCGGAGGCCACGGCGGGCAGACCGACAACGTCGAGCACGGCGTCGGCAGCAGCGTTGTCACTGACTGCCAGGGCCAGGTAGGCGAGGTCACGCAGCGAGAGCACGGCCCCGTCCTGCATGGCGGACAGCCCGGTGAGGCCGCGGCTGCGTCGAGTCGGCGACAGTTGTTGCGGCGCAGTCACATCGAGCCCGCCAGCATCCGCCTCGCGGTAGAGAGCGAGCACGATCGGTACCTTGGCGACCGACGCGATCACGACCGGTTCGTGCGCGCGGTAGGCGAGCTCCCGGCCCGAGTCGATGTCGACGGCGTGCAGCCAGCCGCGAGCGCCGGCGTCCTCCAGGGCCTGCAGGGCCGTACCGGCCTCGCGCGTCCAGGGACCTGGCGGCGTGGTGCTCACAGCAGCTCGCTCGACGACGGCCGTGTGCCGCCCGGGGGATCGGCGTCCGCGCCATGCCCTTCGGTTTGAGACGGGTCGAAGGCCCGCCGCAGCGCCTCGCAGAACGCGTCGGTGAGAGCGGGGTCGAGGCTGGCGCGCCACACGGGCACCAGCTCGCGCCAGAGCGGGTTGCCGAGCAGCGGCACCCAGCCCAGGCCGTTGCCGGACGGCATCGAGCTTCGCGGGGCCAGCGCGACAGCTTGTCCCGCCATCACGAGGGCCAGCGCCACGCCGAGTCCGCCGACGTGCAGCACCCGAGCGGGTCGGTAGCCGCCGCGCACGCAGGTCTCCTGCAGCACGCGGTCGGCGGCCTCGTCCGACCCCTCGATCAGGACGAGCGGGGTCTCGCCCAGATCCGACAGGTGCAGCGCGGGCAGGCGGGCGAACGGCGAGCCGATGGGGACGGCAACCCCGAGCGACTCGCGGACGGCAGGGCCGACCTCCAGGCTGGGGTCGTCGGTGGGGCCGTTCAGCACTGCCACGTCCTGGTGACCGGCGCGCAGCGAGGCGCGCTGCCCACTCGGACTCAGCTCCGACAGCTCGAGCGGGACGTCGGGCTCCGCGGCCGCGAAGGAGTGCAGCAGGCTGGCCAGCCGGCTGGGTTCCAGACCCGTCGGCACCGCGACCCTCAACCCACCGGCCCCGCCCCTACGGGCAGCGCGGACGCTGTCCATCAGCTGGTCCGCCTGCTCCACCAGCGCCCGGCACTCGGGCAGCAGGACGCGGCCGGCCGCCGTGATGGAGACCCGGCGGCTATCGCGGTCGAACAGCCGCACGCCCAGCTCGCGCTCGAGCCGCTGAATGCTCTGGCTGAGCGGAGGCTGCGCCATCCCGAGCACCTCGGCCGCCCGTCCGAAATGCAGCTCCTCGGCAACCGCCATGAAGTGGCGCAGGTGTCGGATGAGGTCCACCGTCCGACGATATCCCTGATGTCTTGCTGAACGGCCGATATGACTCTTGGACAGGATGGTTTCCGACCTGCTGGGATCGGTGAGCGCCCGGTCCGGGTGCTCATCCTCAGCCGACTCATCGGCAGACTCAGGAGAACCAGCGATGCCGAGCACGTCCCCACGCCTCTGGCGCCCAGCGACCGCGACCCTCGCGCTCGCGCTGCTGGTCGCCTGCTCCCCCAGCGGCGAGAGCGGCGACACCCCCACGTCCTCCGCTCCGGCGACCTCGGTGGCCACGCAGTCGCCGGCCCCGTTGGACACGGCGGCGACTGATCGTGCGTTCGAGCAGCTCGAGAGCGACTTCGACGCCCGGCTTGGGGTCTTCGCGGTCGACACCGGGACGGGCGGCTCCTTGGAACACCGCGCCGACGACCGGTTCGCGTACGCGTCCACGTTCAAGGCGATGGCGGCGGCAGCCGTCCTCGACCGGACGTCGACCGCCGAGCTGGACACCGTGGTCACCTACACCAGTGACGACCTGGTCGACTACTCGCCGGTGACCGAGCAGCACGTGGACACCGGGATGACGCTGCGGCAGCTGTGCGACGCGGCCGTCCGGTTCAGCGACAACACCGCGGGCAACCTGCTCCTGCGCGAGCTCGGCGGCCCGGCAGGTCTTGACGCCGCGCTCGCTGAGATCGGCGACGACGTCACCCAGGTCGCGCGCTGGGAGCCCGAGCTGAACGAGGCGACGCCCGGCGACGACCGCGACACCAGCACCCCTCGGGCCCTGGCGACGAGCCTGCACGCGTTCGCCGTCGACGACGCGCTGGTCGAAGAGGACCGGACCGTGCTGACCGAGTGGCTGCGCGGCAACACGACCGGGGACGCGCTGATCCGCGCCGCAGCGCCCTCGGGCTGGACCGTCGGCGACAAGACCGGATCCGGCGGCTACGGCACCCGCAACGACATCGCGGTGCTCTGGCCACCGGACGGCGACCCCATCGTCGTCGCCATCATGTCCAGCCGAGACGAACCGGATGCGGAGCGCGACGACGCGCTGGTGGCCGCCGCCGCCGAGGTCGTGGTCGAGGCCCTGGCTAGTGGGTGACATCCTTCCTCGATGACTCAACCGGACGCGAAGGCTGACCTGCTCAGGTACCTGCAGGCGGCTCGCGACGCCCTGCTCTGGAAGCTCGAGGGACTCTCGGAGTACGACGCCCGCCGCCCGCTGACGCCAACCGGAACCAACCTCCTGGGGTTGGTCAAGCACCTTGCCGGCGTCGAGATCGGGTACTTCGGCGAGACGTTCGGACGGCCGTCTGACGAACCGCAGCCCTGGTTCGCCGACGACGCCGAACCCAACGCCGACATGTGGGCGACGGCCGACGAGTCACGCGAGGACGTCATCGCGCTGTACCACCGGGCGTGGGCCCACTCGGACGCGACGATCCAGGCACTGCCGTTGGACCGGCCCGGGCACGTGCCGTGGTGGCCGGACCACCGGAGCGAGGTGACGTTGCACCGGATCCTCGTCCACGTCATCGCCGAGACGAACAGGCACGCCGGGCACGCGGACATCGTCCGCGAGCTCATCGATGGCGCCGCAGGTCTGCGCGACGGCAACGACAACATGGCGCCGGGCGACGAAGCATGGTGGGAGAGCTACCGCAGCAAGCTCGAGCGGGTCGCCCACGAGGCCGGCAGCGGCTGAGAGCCGGGAACCCGAGCGGCCGACGCCACGTCAGAGGAACATGACCTCTAGCCCGCGTCGGAGTCTCGGTCGGAATCGGTGTGCGGCGACCATCGCACTGGCCGGTCTGGCGCTGGTACTGACCGGCTGCGGCGCGCAGCCGAGCGAAGGAGGCACCTCAGTGAGCGAGTCGACGAGCCAGCCGGCAAGTCTCGTCCCCGAGGGATACGAGGGGCGCTACCGGACCTTCGGGACGGTCGTGCAGAGTCCTGCGGACAGCCCGCGGCTCTGCCACGTCATGGACGCCTCCCTTCCCCCGCGGTGCGGTGGCCCGGAGGTCGCAGGATGGGACTGGGACGCCGTCGAGGCTGAGTCAGCGAGTGGGACGACCTGGGGCTCCTACGTTCTCGTCGGAACGTTCGACGGGGGGACGTTCACCCTCACCGAGCCGGCTCGGGCCGACGACGGCGCCATCGGGCGCCCGACGCCCGAGGAACCGACGCTCGACCCCGAGCGCGCTCCACGCTCCGAGGCGGAGCTGCTGACTGTTCAGGCGTCGCTCGCCGACGTTCCGGGGATGCTGAGCAGCTATTCGGACGTCCGCGCGGGGCAGGTTGTCGTCGAGCTCCTGGTCGCGACAGCGGAGCGCCAGCGTGAGCTCGACGAGCGGTTCGGTGCTGGGACGGTTCGCCTGCAGGGAGCGCTCATCCCGATCGACTGAGGCTCAGGCTGCGGGTCCCTCGACCACCGGTGTGCTCACCTCGGCGGAGAAGCCTCCATCGGCTTGCGCGAGCTCGGTGACCCAGACCATCCAGTAGCGGTGCGCTCCAGCGTCCGCTCCCGACAGCACCGTCTCGCCCTCGGCGGTCGTCACGCTGTCGGCCGACGGCATCCCGTCCACGTCACCGGACGGCGCCTCGTCGCCGGCCAGCAGGTCGACGGTGAGTCCGGGGCTGGCGGTCTCGAGCTTCACGGACGAGACCTCCCGCGCCTCACCGAGGTCGATCAGCAGGCCGACGCCCGGCTTGAGGGCGCCGAACTGGGCCGTCTTGTAGGTCTGTGTGGACCACGTGCCCCCCTCGTCCCGGAAGCCGCTGCCGCCGACCGGGTCGAAGCTCTCGACCGATGCGGGCTCGATCGGCTCGGCAGGGGCGGCGGTCTCCTCGCCGGTGCCCTCACCGGACTCCCCGCCGCCGAGCGCGATCACGAGGCCGACGGCGATGCCGGCGACCGCCGCACCGAGCAGACAGAAAACGATCGTGACCGTCCGAGGGCCCGAGCGCTTCGGCCCAGCAGGCGGGTACGACGGGACCCCGGACACGGGGGTGACGGGCTGCGCAGACATGCGCAAAGTCGACCACACCTGCTGCGGCCGGGCTCTGCTGGGTCCGGGGCTCAGGTTCGCCCCACCGAGAACCGATGACTCTGGGTGAGGTCCAGTGACTTTCTGGACACGTGCGTCGTTTCGACCTGCACAGCCCGGGCCAGGGCGGCAGGCAGCCGTGACCCAGAAGGAACTCCTGTGCCTGCTGTCGAGAGCCGCTCTCCGAGGACACGCCGCGTCGCCGGCCTGCTCGCCGTCTCACTCGGCGCCGGAGCCGCAGGGTTGCTGTCCGCCCTCCCCGCTCAGGCGGCCGCCGACCCCTCGGCCGAGCCACTGTTCGTCGAGACGTCGACTCAGGACCGCGACACCGGAGACGCCTTCAACACTCGGGTCGAGATCGCGGACATGAACCAGGACGGCAACCTGGACATGGTGTCCGCGGCAGGCGGCAGCGGCAACGGCTTCTACGTGGAGCTCGGTAACGGCGACGGAACCTTCCAGGCCGCGGTCAAGGTTCCCGCTGGAGGGACCGGCACGTCGGTCACAGTCGGCGACGTGACCGGAGACTCCTACCCCGACGTGGTCGCCAAGCGTTTCGTGAACGGGGTCGACGGCTCCATGGGTGTGGGTCTGGCCGTCTACGTGGGATCTGCCAGCGGGACGAGCTTCGTCCTCGGTTTCCAGGGCGGGTTCCACCTGGTCACAGCGCTTGGCGACCTCGACCTGGACGGCGACCTCGACCTGCTCGCGTCGGCACCGTTCGCGAACCAGGTGTACGAGAACGACGGCGTGGGCGGCTTCACGCTCGTCCCCACGAACATCCCGCAGGGCGCCATGTACGACATGCCCGCGCCGGTCGACTTCAACGGGGACGGCCGGGGCGACTTCGCGATGCCCGACTCCTTCACCGACATGATCCACGTCGTCCTGTCCGACCCGGAGAGCGCGGCACCGTTCGTCTACCTGCCGGCGCAGGACTACCCGACGATGACCACAGACGTGTACGGCGTCGTCACGGGCGACGCGGACGACGACGGCGACCAGGACTTCGCCTACACGGCGGCAGGCGGCACGGGGCAGGTGCGCCTCGCCAGGAACAACGGGCTGGGGTCGTTCACCGAGACGGTCCTGGCGAGCGGGAACGTCCTCGGCTCGCCCGTCTTCGCTGACTTCAACGGTGACGGCGCGAGCGATGCGGCCTACCCCCTGGCTGGGTCGGTCCGCTTGCTTCTCGGCGACGGCGCAGGCGGCTACGTACTGGCCAGCCGCACGTACGGAGCCGTGGGCGAGCCGTTCTCCCTGTCCGTCGGCGACTTCAACGGTGACAACCGCACCGACGTGGTGGCGCCCGAGTACTTCGAGCAGGTCAACCACGTGCTGACGAACCTCGGGAACGCCGGCGCCCCGGCGGTGACTTCACAACCCGCCGCCCAGGCGGTGACCGCGGGCGAGCCCTTCTCGTTCACCGCCGCAGCATCAGGCGCCCCGGCTCCAACCGTCCAGTGGGAGCGCAGTACCGACGCCGGCGCGAGCTACTCGCTGCTGTCCGACGCCAGCGCGTTCTCCACGACGTACACGGGCACGGCGACTTCCGACATGGACGGGCATCTCTACCGGGCCGTGTTCACGAACGGCGTCGCCCCCGATGCACGCAGCGACAGCGCCGTGCTCACCGTGAACTCTGCGCCCGCCATCACGATGCATCCCTCCGACCAGTCGGTCAGCGACCTCAGCGAGGTCACCTTCTCGGCCAGGTCGGACGACCCCACGGCGACCGTCGGTTGGTTGATCAGCTACGACGACGGGGCCACGTTCTTCGGTGTCGCCGAGGCCAACAGCCAGGACTACACGTGGACTGCCCAGCTGAACGAGGACGGTGAGCAGCTCTACGCCGTGTTCTCCAACGAGTTCGGGTCCACGGCGACGAACATCGCCACGATGACGGTCAACGCGAACGCCCCGACCGTGATCGAGGACCCGCAGAGCCAGACCGTGGACTCGGGCATGGCGGCGGACCTCCAGGCGCAGGCCTCGAGCAACCCGGTGGCGACCGTGCAGTGGCAGGTCAGCACCGACGACGGCGAGACCTACGACGACCTGATCGGCGAGACGGGGACGGGCGCGGCCTTCTTGGTCGACTACTCCCACAACGGAAACCTCTACCGCGCCGTCTTCACCAACCCGGGTGGGGACGCCACGACCGAGTCAGCTGTGCTCACCGTGACGCCGATCGAGCCCCAGGTCACCGACCACCCCGACTGGGTGACGGTGCAAGCGGGTGTGTCGGTCACGTTCGCCGCAGACGCAGCGGGCGATCCCGCCCCGACCGTCCAGTGGCAGGTCAGCACCGACGGCGGCAACACCTTCGCCGATGTCGACGGAGCGACCGACCCCAGCTACACGTTCACAGCGACCGCCGCCGACACCGGCAGCCTCTACCAGGCCGTGTTCACGAACGCGGGCGGCACCGGCACCAGCAGTCCCGCGCTGCTGACGGTGAACGTCGCCCCGGTGGTCACTGCCGAGCCGGAGGCCCAGACGGTGGTCGAGGGCGAAGCGGCATCGTTCACCGCTGAGGCGACCGGCCAGCCTGAGCCGCTGGTCCAGTGGCAGGTCAGCGCGGACGGCGTCACCTACGAGGACGTCGTCGGTGCCTACCTGAGCACCTACGAGTTCTCCACCGAGCTGTCCGACGACGGCAACCACTACCGGGCCGTGTTCGCCAACGACGGTGGCACTGCCATCAGCAACTCCGCGACCCTGGCGGTCTCTGCGTTGCCTGTGCTCGAGACGCCTTCCGCGCCACTCGATGTCACTGCCACGCAGTCCGGGCCGGGAGAGATCACCGTTGGTTGGGAAGCCCCGGCTGACGAGGGAAGCTCGCCGGTGACCAGCTACGAGGTCGACCACCAGACCCAACAGAGCCTGAGCGCTCCGAGCCGTCCAGGCAACGTGAGCGCGATGGCGCCCGCGATCCAGTACTCCAAGGTGCTCAGCGGTCTCGAGGACGGGGACTACCTGCTGTCGGTCACTGCCGTCAACGGTGTCGGAGCCGGTGTGCCTGCCTTCGTGGAGGTCAATGTCGCAACAGCCACCCCGCCGACCGACCCACCGGTCGTGGACGGGGAAGACCCGGTTGTCGACGACGAGGACACGGTGAAGAAGACCGTGCGGTACAAGGTGCTTCCGGTTACCGGCACCGAGATCGCCGCGCTGGCGACGACGATCGTCGCCCTGCTGTTCGTGGGCTCGCTGATCCTGTTTGCCGGCTGGCGTAGCCGTCCGAAGAAGTAGCGCCGCCGAGGTAGCTCCACCGAGAGTCCATAATCGCGGCTGTGACCAGCACACGGAGGGCCGAGATGTTCGTCCGCGAGGAACATGACCCACGGTTCGACGCGCCCACCACTGGGGACGAGCGAACGATGCTCCTCGAGTTCCTACGCGCTCAGCGCGCGACCTTGGTGCTGAAGTGCGCGGACGTGGACGCGGAGCTGTCCCGCCGATCGGTCGAGCCCTCCACGCTCTCGCTGCTCGGACTGGTGCGTCACCTCGCCGACATGGAGCGCCGGTGGTTCCGCCGAGTGATGGCCGGACAGGACGCGCCGGCCCTCTTCTCGTCGGAGGCGAACCCCGACGACGACTTCGACGGTGCGACGGCGGATCCCGCTGCGGCCACCCACGCATGGGAGGTCTGGCGCAGCGAAGTCGCGTTCGCGGACCAGCTCGTCACTGACGCAACGGATCTCGACATCGTCGGTCGGGACTCATGGCGGGGGACGGTGTCGCTTCGATGGGTACTCGTCCACATGGTCGAGGAGTACGCCCGGCACAACGGGCACGCTGACCTGCTGCGCGAACGGATCGACGGGGCCATCGGTCTGTAGAGCGAGCCTGTCGCTAGAAGGTGACGCTCCAGCTGTCGATGTAGCCAGTGTCCTGGCGGGCGTTGTCGTTGACCCGCAGCTTCCAGGTTCCGGTGAGCTGCTCGGTCGTCAGGTTGACCGTGTAGGTGGCGTTGATGTTGTCGGCGCTGCCGCCGGTCCGGTTGTGCAGCGTGTACGCGCTGCCGTCCGGCGCCACCAGGTCGACCTTCAGGTCGCCCTTGTAGGTGTGGACGATCGCAACCCCGACCTGCGTCGCGGCCGGACCGTTGCCGGTGCGGCCCGTCACGGCGATGGGGCTCTCGACGGTTGCCAGGTCTGCGATCTGGTAGTTCGTCGAGTTGGTGTACCGCTGCGGCGTCTCGCCAGGACCGCCGTCGCCGCAGTACTGGTCCTCCTTGCCGATCACCTTGTAGACGCAGTCCGACGCCTCGAGGAAGTCGAGCACCGCCTCGCGGTTGCGCACGGTCTCCCGGCCGATGACCTCGTCGGGAGGGTAGAAGCCACCCTGCTGCTGGGTTCTGGGGTACATCTCGAAGGTGTACGTGAAGATCCTCTCGGTCCCCCAGAGCCAGTCGTCGATCCCGCCGTCCGTGATGTAGAGGTCGCTCCCCTGCTGCGGCGTGTAGCCGTTGCTCTGCGCCATCTGCTGCCCGAGCGTCGCGTGGGCATCGCGGTCGTCCTGCGACAGGCCGGGACCGGTGTCGGCCGTCGTGTACCCGTACGGCCACAGGATCAACTCAGAGTAGGTGTGGAAGTCGATGTGCGACGAGATCTGCTGCACGCCACCGGCTTTCCGTGACAACACGAAGTCGGCCACTGCCCTCGTCTCGGGTGCCGAGAACGCTGCCGTGCCACGGTAGGTGTCGGACGAGGTGCTGCCCGACGAGCCTCCGCAGCATCCCCAGTTGTAGCCCCAATTGCGGTTCAAGTCGGTGCCGACGTACTGCGACCCCGCGTTCGGCTGCCGGTTCTTCCTCCACATGCGGTACGCGCCCGTCGCCACGTCGTACTCGACCCCGTCGGGATTGACCATGAAGACGATCCAGATCTCCCTGTTGTCGACCATGTTCTTGACCCGGGAGTCGGTCGCGTACTTGCTCGTCAGCTCGTTCAGCAGGTACAGGCACATCTCGACCGTGAGGTGCTCGCGCGCGTGCTGGTTGCAGGTGAAGAGCACCTCCGGCTCGTCCTCGTCGGTCGCGACGTTGTCGGAGATCTTCGCGGTCCACATCTCGCGGTTCTCGTACGACCGGCCGATCGAGGTCTTGGACGCGATCGCCGGGTTGGCGGTCACGACCTGCGTCAGCTCGGCGCTCATCTCCGAGTAGGTGTGGTAGGCCGCGTCCGAGGGCGGGAAGTCCATGGTGCCCGGCCCGGTCCGGCCGGGAGCCGGAGCCGGCTTGGTGCTCTCGCTGATCCGGTACCCCTTGGCCGAGATCGCCTGAGCCTCTTGGGGTGTCGCCGTGACGAGGAGTCTGCCGTGCTCCTGCACCTCGAGGACGACGGCTCCCGTGGACGCCACTGCCGAGCGGGCGCCTTGGGTCCGGGCTCCTTCCACCTCGTACGTGCGGACGTCGGCGACCACCTCGGAGGAGGGAGCCGCCTCGCTCGGCGCGACCAGCGCCAGAGGGATCCCGACCGCGAGGATGGCTGCGGACACGAGGGTGGACCGGAAGCGGGCGCGCATCTGCACTCCTGAGTCTGCGGGGGCTTCCGCCACAGGCTGTCGAAGTGAGCGTCGCCCGTCCAGACCTCCGCTGGATATCAAGGGTTTTCCCGATGCAGCGGCGTTGAAGGCCGTTCGCAGCGTCAGTCAGCGATCGCGATCCCCATCGAGCGGGCCGTGCCGGCGACCGACTTCTCGGCAGCTTCGAGGTCGTCGGTGTTCATGTCGGGCAGCTTGACCATGGCCACGTCACGCAGTTGCGCTCGGGTCAGGGTGGCAACCGGCCTGCCGTTCGGCTGGGAGGCGCCCTTGCCGAGGCGTGCGGCCTTGCGCAGCAGCGCGGACGTCGGCGGGGTCTTGGTGACCAGGGAGAAGGAGCGGTCCTCGTAGATCGTGATGACGGCCGGGACGATCTCGCCTCGCTGGTGGGCGGTGATCTCGTTGTACGTCCGCACGACTTCGACCATGTTGACGCCGTGCGGGCCCAGTGCCTGGCCGGCCTTGGCCATGCCGGCCTGGCCGGCCTCGAGCTGGATGTTGACGACGGCGGAGACGCGCTTCGTAGATGACATGCGGAGGACGCTAAATATTGACGCAACGTCAGGGTCAAACCAATATGACTGCCTTGACTCTGACGTAGCGTCAACTTCTACGCTTGGCGACGAAGGACGAGGAGGCAGCACGGTGGAGTGGTCGATCCAGGAGATCGCGCGGTCGGCCGGAACCACCAGCCGAACGTTGCGTCACTACGGGCAGCTCGGGCTGCTCGAGCCCAGCCGCACCGGGGCCAACGGGTACCGCTACTACGACCAGAACGCACTCGTTCGGCTCCAACGAATCCTGTTGCTGCGCGAGCTGGGGCTGGCTCTGCCGGCCATCGGCGAGGTCCTCGACGGCCAGCGCGACACGGCTGCGGCCCTGAGTACTCATCTCGAGCTGCTCGAGGCCGAGCGCGAGCGAATCGGACGTCAGATCGCCTCAGTGAGAACGACTTTGCGCAAGACACGAGAGAGTGAGCAGTTGATGCCGGACGAAGCGTTCGACGGGTTCGACCACACCCAGTACGAGACAGAGGTCACCGAGCGGTGGGGTCGGGATGCGTACGAGAAGGGAGACCGGTGGTGGCGCTCGCTGTCGGCTGACGAGAAGGCGGCGTTCCAGCAGGAGCAGCGCGACATCGCCGCCGACTTCGGCGCGGCACACCGGGCCGGGAAGGCACCTGACAGCGACGACGTCCAAGCCATCGCACGCCGGCACGTCAACTGGCTGTCGCCCACGTCTCCACCCGCGAAGGGCTACCTGACCGGCCTCGGCGAGATGTACGTCGCCGACTCTCGCTTCACGGTGAACTACGACCGTCACGGCGAAGGCACAGCGGTTCTCGTCCGAGATGCGCTCGCGTTCTACGCCGAGCGCAACCTCACTTCCTAGGACGGGTGATCCCGGGCTCAACCGGTCATGGCGGGGTCGAACAAGACCTTGATGGCGCCGTCGCGCTTCTCCTGGAACATCGCGTACGCCTCTGGGGCCTGCGCGAGGGGGAGGCGGTGGGTCGCGAAGCCGTCGACGCCCAAGGGGTCTCCGTCCCTCAGCAGCTCGAGGATGTCGTCGCTCCACCGGCGCACGTTGGCCTGGCCCATCCGCACCTGCACGTGCTTGTCGAACAAGGTCAGCATCGGCACCGGGTCGGCCATGCCGCCGTAGACGCCGGTGATGGAGAGGGTGCCACCGCGCCGAACCATGTCGATGGCCGAGTGGAGGGCCGTGAAGCGGTCGATGCCGGCTTTCCTCATCACCTGTCGCGCAACGGCATCGGGCAGGAGGGCGGTCGCTCGCTGGGCCATGTTTCCGACCATTCCGCCGTGAGCCTCCATGCCCACGGCGTCGATCACGCTGTCGGGGCCACGTCCGGCAGTGAGGTCCTTCACGGCGTCGGTCAGGCCCGAGCCGAGCTCCTCGAGGTCGAGGCTGACGACCCCCCAGGCCCGCGACCTGTCGAGCCGCTCCGGCACGCGGTCGACGCCGATCACCAGACCCACACCCTGGAGAAGCGCTATCCGACAGGCCATTTCGCCGATCGGTCCGAGACCGACCACCGCGAGTGACCCGCCAGGCGGGATGTCCGCGTACTCCACCGCCTGCCATGCGGTTGGCAGCACATCGGACAGGTAGACGAACCGCTCATCCGGAGGTCCCTCGGGAACGGGGATCGGCAGGGTGTCGGCGAACGGCACCCGCAGGTACTCGGCCTGCCCTCCGGGAACCTGGCCATAGAGCTTGGTGTAGCCGAAAAGCGCTGCCCCCGTGCCCTGCTCGCGCACCTGCGTGGTCTCGCACTGGGAGTGGAGACCGCGTCGGCACATGAAACACGTACCGCAGCTGACGTTGAAGGGGACGACCACCCGCGCGCCCGGACGCAGGCTGCGCACCTCCGGTCCGACCTCCTCGACGATGCCCATCGGCTCGTGCCCGAGGACATCCCCCGGGTCGAGGAAGGGCCCCATCACCTCGTACAGGTGCAGGTCGGAGCCGCACAGTCCCGTCGAGGTGATCCTCACGATGGCGTCGGTCGGCTCTTGCAGCACCGGGTCGGGCACGTCCAGCACTCGGACGTCGCGGATGCCCTGCCACGTGACCGCCTTCATCGTGACCACTCCCTCGCCCTCGGATCCGGTGCCATGACCGTCCCTAGTACCGCTCTACCCGTTCCGGCGGGTACGCACAAGGGTTGCGCGGGCGCGGACGCCCAGCCCAGGGCAGACTGGCGGTGTCCGTCGGGGCGGGCGCGGAAGGACCAGGACGACATGCCCTCGACTGACCAGGAGACAGAGATGACCGACACGGGCCAAGATCCCGTGCCTCGCGACCCACCGGCCCCGCCGGGCTCGGAGCTCGCGGCGCTGGTGGACGACCTCGGCACCGGGCCCGATGCGGGCAGCACCGAACCCCACGCTGCGCCGGGCGCCGAGCCTCCGGACCACTGAGCCGGGTGGAGGTGAGGACGGTGGGCGCCTAGTCCTCGGCGTCGTCGGTCTCGAAGCTCGGCTCCCCGTCCACGCAGGTCGCCCGTACCTTCGACTCGCCGGCGTCCGAACGGAACTCGATCCTCACCTCGTCGGCACGCGTGTCGTTGCGCATCGTCCAACCGCTCGCAGGCGAGGCGCCGCGAAGACTCACCGCGTTGCCGGTGCACCGCACGCTGACATGGCCCCCGGTGACCGTGACGGATTCGTCGACAGGGGCGGCGGACGGTGGCCCCGTCGACGCGGACCCGGTCCCACTGCTCGACGGCGACGACGGAGGAACGGTCGGCACCGAGGTCTGGGTGCCCGAGGTCTGCGTGCCCGAGGCCTGGGCGCCCGAGGTCGTGGGCAACGGGGCGGGCGCCGCGCCGCCGAGCACCTGGTCGCCGGCACGGCTGATCGCGACCCAGGCGAGCGTCGAGGTCGCAGCGACGACGACCGCCCACGCGATCACAGCCCAGACCCAACGGGGCACTCCACCTCTCACGCCCTCACCTTGCCACTCCTGGCGCCACTCCCGGCGCCGCTCCCGGTGCCGCCGCCCGGGCCGCCCCCCGGGCCGCCCATGACCTGCGGCGGGCCAGCCGCGCGGCGTAGCGTGCCCACGTGGCGACGATCCTGCTGATCGAGGACGACAGCGCGATCCGCTCCGCCCTGACACGATCCCTCACCGAGCGCGGCCATGCGGTGAGCAGCCAGCCGTCCGGCATGGCCGGACTGCAGGCAGCCGTGGACGGTTCCCCCGACGTGGTGCTGCTCGACCTGGGACTGCCCGACGTCGACGGCCTGCAGGTGCTCTCGATGCTGCGCGCCGTGAGCCAGGTGCCCGTCGTCGTGGTGACGGCGCGCGATGACGGCAGCGACATCGTTCGCGCGCTCGACGCGGGCGCCGACGACTACGTCGTGAAGCCCTTCGACGTCAACCAGCTCGATGCCCGCCTTCGCGCGGTGCTGCGCCGTGCAGCGACACCCGGCGCGGACGACGGGCCCGTCACGGTCGGCGGCCTGAGCATCGACGCCCGGTCGCGTCGGGTGACGCTGGACGGAGCGCCGATCGAGCTGGCGCCCAAGGAGTTCGACCTGCTGCTGACGCTGGCGCGCCGCGCCGGCGAGGTCGTTACCAAGCGAGAGCTGCTTGCCGACGTGTGGCGACAGGTCTACGGCGGCGGCGACCGCACCATCGACGTCCATCTCTCGTGGCTGCGGCGCAAGCTGGGCGAGACCGCGGCCGACCCCGTCTACCTGCACAGCGTGCGAGGCGTTGGTGTGAAGCTGACCGCCCCGGGCTCCGGCTGATGCGGCGGCGGATCGCCTGGCTTGTTGCGGCGACCACATCAGCAGTCGTCCTGGCGTTCGTCATCCCACTCGGGCTGCTGGTCGCGCAGCTCGCAGAGGACCGTGCTCTCGCCGGTGCGAGCACGGAGGCCCAGCAGGTCGCGGTTCTCGTTGCGGGAGTGGACGACCCGACCCAGCTGGCGGGCCTCGTGGATCTGGTCAACGAGAGGTCGACACGGACCACCGGCGTTCTGTTGGCCGACGGGTCGACGATCGGTGACCAGATGCCTGCGGCCGACGACCCGGCCATGGCTCGGGCGCTGGACGGCACCGCCCACACCGACATCGCCGATGGTGCCCAGGTCTACGTGCCGGTCGCCAGGGCCAACGGCACAGCGGTGGTGCGGACGGCGATCGCCGAGTCCGACCTGCGCGCGGGCATCGTGCCGGCCTGGCTCACGCTGGGCCTGCTGGGAGCTCTGATGCTCGTCGCCGCAGTGGTCGCGGCCGACCGGATGGGCCGATGGGTCTCGACGCCTGTCAGCGACCTCGCCGACGTCGCGCACCGGCTCCGAGAGGGCGACCTGACGGCTCGGGCCGCACTCGACGGGCCAGACGAGGTGGTCGAGCTGGCGCGGGCGCTGAACCGGTTCGCCGACCGCATCGACGAGCTGGTGGTGGCCGAGCGCGAGTCGGTCGCCGACCTCTCGCACCGCCTCCGCACGCCGATGACCGCGCTGCGCCTCGACCTCGACGGCGTCACCGAACGCGAGGCGGCAGACCGCCTCAGGGTTCACGTCGACCACCTGGCCCGCACCGTCGACGCGATCGTCAAGGACGCGCGGCGACCCCTGAGCGCCGCGGTCGAGAGGCGTTGCGACGCAGCGACTCTCGTGCGGGAGCGGGTAGGTTTCTGGTCCGCTCTCGCCGCCGACCAGGGCCGCCGCGTGGATGGCGACATCGCACGTCCGCCCCTGTTCTCGTCGATCGAGGTTGAGGACCTGCGAGACGTCGTCGACGCGCTGGTCGACAACGTGTTCGCACACACCCCCGAGGGCACGGCGTTCAGGGTTGACCTGTTTCGGCACGCGGACGGCACGGCCGAGCTGGTGGTGGCGGACGAGGGTCCCGGTCCGCCGACCATCGACGTCACCGAGAGAGGACGGTCCGGCGCCGGGTCGAGCGGGCTGGGCCTCGACATTGCCCGCCGCGCAGCGATTGCCGCCGGTGGCGGGCTGGTGATCGGACGCGGCGCCACCGGCGGCACCGAGGTCGTCGTCACCCTGGCACCTGCCGCTCGCTGACGCGCCTCCTACGTCCACGCTGACCGCGCACCGCAGTCGTCAGCGGTCGCCGTGGCCCTGGTCGGCCGTGCCGTCGTCGTCGTGGCCATCGTCGTCGTCAGTCGTCGTCGCCGTCGTCATCGTCGTGGTCGTCGCCACCGTGATGGCCTGAGTCGTCGTCGTCATGGCCACCTCCGTGGCCTGAGCTGTCGTCGTCCCCGCCGCGGTGACCTGAGCGGTCGCCATCGTCATGGTCATCGTGGCCACCGGTGCGGCTACCCGACGGCGCGGAGCTGGGGGAGCTGCTGGTCGATGGCGAGAAGTCCGTGAACGACGGCGAGGGCGGTGAGAACACCGGCGTCGCCGCCGAGGTGGTCGGAGCCGTTGTGGGAACCGTCGCCGGAGCGTCACCCGTCCCCTGGTCCGCCGTGCCGTCGTCGTCTGTCGAGGCAAGGGATGAGCCGACGGCCGAGTCGGCGGAGGGTGACGACACCGCGGCGTAGGCGATGCCGGCCGCGGCAAGTCCCAGAACGGTACTGAGGGCGATTGTGGCGAACGGTCGTGTGGGCATGTCCTTCTCCTGTCGCTACGCGGCGCCGTGGCGGCACCACATGCAGCGATGTTCGGCGTCGCGGCCCTATGGCTCCCTGACGGCGACCTCAAGGTCAGGTCAAGACAGGCGCCGTCGATGACCTGCCCTTAACGCCGCCCTGATCCCGTGTTGGGGCGCGAGGACCGACAGTCGGGGTCTACTCGCGCTCTACCTGAGAGGTCCCATGCGTATCGACCAGCACCAACGTGACCGTTCACTGCGGACCCGCGCTTTCATGACGAGCGTCGTGACCATCGGGGCCTTCACATCGGCAGGCCTGTTCACGGGCGTGGCGGCCGCACGCACCGAGCAGGCGCAGGAGGCTGCTGCGCCTGCCCCTCAACCGCTTTCACCGGCACCGGCACCCGCCGTCGTGCCAGTGCCACCGCCGGCCGCACCCCCATCGCCTGCGCCGGCAGCGGCAGTACAAGCACCTGCGCCCGCTCCCGTGCCGGCGCCAGCACCTCAGGCGCCTGCCGACTCCGGCTCCGGTGGTTCGGGTGGCTCCGGGGGCTCAGGCGGCTCCAGCGGACCCGGCGGCGGTGGCTCCGGCGGCGGCTCTGGCGGGTCGGGCGGCTCCAGCGGTCCACCGCCTGCCCCATCGAGTGGGTCATGACCATGACGACGTCGCCCGGCGCAGCGACCCTGGCGCTCCACACCCACCACGTCGCCGGGCGTGCCCTGGGATGTCACGTGTACCTGGCCACAGCCGACCCCGCCGACCTGGTGATGGCCTCTCGGCTCGCAGCTGACCTGCTGGACCGAGTCGACCGGGCCTGCAGCAGGTTCCGCGCCGACTCAGACCTGGTGCGCGCCAACGCCCTTGCAGGCCAGTGGGTCGAGGTGGACCCACTTCTGGTGGCCGCACTCACGATGGCACTTGCGACCGCCCTGGAAACGGATGGCCTGGTGGACCCCACGCTCGGCCACAGCCTGGCAGCCGCGGGCTACGACCGTGACTTCACCGTCCTGCACGCCTCGTCCGCCGACCCGGCCGCCATTCCGAAGCCTGGAAGCACTGGAGGGTGGCGTGGCGTCGGGGTGGATCCTGCGGGAGCCGTGAGGGTTCCGACGGGACAGCTGCTCGACCTGGGGGCCACCGCGAAGGCCTGGGCCGCAGACCTTCTCGCAGAGACGATCTGGGACACGACCGGCGACACCGTAGTCGTGAGCCTCGGTGGTGACGTGCGTGTCGCAGGGGAACCCGACATCCGGTGGCCGGTCGCCGTCGCCGAGCGCCCCCTGGCGTCGTCCTCCGACGGCCCCGGCACCACGTCCGAGCGTCCCCCGGTCAGGCTCATGATGCCACCGGGCGGCCTCGCCACGTCGAGCACGGCCCACCGCCGCTGGCTGCGTGCAGGACAGCTCGTCCACCACATCGTCGACCCGGTGACTGGGCTTCCGGCACAAGGACCTTGGCGGACGGTCAGCGCGACCGGGGCAACCGCCACCGCTGCGAACACGGCCACCACGGCGGCCTTGGTGCTCGGTGACGCGGCCGTCGACTGGCTGTCGGACCGCCACACGCCCGCGCGCCTCGTCGGCCACGACGAGCAGGTCGTCACGGTCAACGGCTGGCCTGAGGACGTGGCGTGATGGAAGGCCCGCTGCTCTGGTACGCAAGCCGTGGCACGGGCGTCACGCTGCTCGTGTTGCTCAGCCTCTCAACGGTTCTGGGCATCCTGTCGACGAGTCGCCTCCGCCACGACCGGTGGCCCCGGGCTCTGACCCAGGGACTCCACCGCGACGTCGGCCTACTCTCGTGTGCCCTGCTGGTCGCCCACATTCTCACCGTCGCGCTCGACGAGTTCGTCGACGTGCGCTGGTGGCACGCGCTGGTGCCGTTCACCGGCGACTACGAGCCGGTGTGGATGGGGCTGGGCACGCTCGCGTCCGACCTCATCATCGCCGTCATCCTGACCAGCCTTGCCCGCCGTCGTCTGGGCCACGGCCCCTGGCGCGCAGTGCACATGACCACGTACGGGGCCTGGTGGCTCGGCGTGCTGCACGGCTTGATGATCGGCACCGACAGCGCTGACCTCTGGTCACGCGCCATCACGTGGACGTGCGTCGCAGTGGTGGTAACCGCTGCGGGGTACCGGATCTGGGCTGTCGCCCGGGAGAGGACGGTGACGGCATGACCACGCTGACCACCACTGCCAGCTGGGCTCGCACCACCCAAGGCCCACTGACCGAACGCGGCCCGGTGCTCCTTCAGGGTGCGGACGACCCGCCGGGTCTCGAGGCCCACCTGGAGAGGTTCGGCTCGCTCCCCCTTCCCGACCTCGACACCCTGGCCGCGCTGGCCGACGCCGCCGATGCCCGAGGACGCGGGGGCGCCGGTTTCCCGTTCGCGACCAAGCTGCGGGCCACCGCGGGGCGGCGTCGGGCGGTGGTGGTCGTCAACGCCAGCGAGGGCGAGCCGGCCAGCGCCAAGGACGCCGCCCTGCTGCTGTGCGCACCGCACCTGGTGCTCGACGGAGCCGCCGCCACGGCGCACGCTCTGGGCACCCGCGAGGTGCACGTCGTCGTGCCGTCCGAGCGACCGCATCTGAGGACGTCTGTCGAGCGCGCGCTCAAGGAGCGGCGTCGCTCCGGCGAGCGGCTGTCTGTACAGATCCACTCCGCAGCAGCGCGTTTCGTGGCGGGACAGTCCAACGCCGTGCTGGAGCTGATGGCCGGACGGCCGAACCTTCCGGTGACGGCCTGGACCCCTGCCGCGGTCAGCGGGCACGGTGGGCGCCCGACCCTGCTGTCGAACGCCGAGACGTTCGCGCAGGTCGCCAGCCTGCTGCGGCTCGGGGCGCGCGACTACTCCCTTCGAGGCACCGTGAACGAACCTGGAACGACGCTGTTGACCGTCGACGGCGACGGCCCTGCTCCGACCGTGCTCGAGGTCGAGTACGGCACGTCGATAGCCGATGTCGTCGGTACGCCTCGACCCGTTCTGCTGGGCGGGTACCACGGCACCTGGGCCACAACGGAACAGGTTGCGTCACTGCGGTTCTCACGCCAGGAGCTGTCGGACGCCGGCCTCACCCTCGGCGCCGGCGTCGTGCTGCCGCTCTCGTCCGACCAATGCCCGGTCGAGCGCACGGAGCAGATCCTCGCCTACCTGGCGTCGCAGAGCGCGCGGCGGTGCGGGCCGTGCCTGAACGGTCTACCCGCGCTGGCCGCAGCGTTCTCCGCGACGATCCGGGGCCGTGAGTCGACCGCCCGCGTGCGCGAGCTCTGTGGGTTGGTCGAGCGACGTGGTGCGTGCGCCCACCCTGACGGTACGGCGCGCCTGGTGCGATCCCTCCTGGTGGGGTTCGACGAGGAAGTCGATGCCCACGCCGCACGTATGTGCCTGTACCGCGGGGGTTCTGGTGAGTGAGTCCGTCGCCCAGCTGCGCGTCGACTGGCCCTCCTGCAAGGCACACGGCCTGTGTGCCGAGCTGCTGCCGGAACGAGTGCACCTCGACGAGTGGGGCTACCCGGTCGTTCAGGGAGAGGTCACGGCTGACCTGCTCGCACTGGCTCGCCAGGCGGCGGACGCCTGCCCGACCCTGGCGCTGAGGTTGCTCCCGCCACGCTGAGTCGGCGCGCCGAGCACAGGAGGGGGACAACGAGGCCGACCGAGGCCGAATGCGCAGGAGCCGGCCGAGTTGTCCCCCTGTTGTGCCCGGGCACCCTTGCCCATCGACTCCCTACGCGGGCACGGCCTGGAGCTCGCCACCGTGCCCGAGCACGACGAAGTCCGACACCGTCCGCACGACCTTGGGGTCGCGCAGGATGCGCTGGTGCCCGAGACCACTGGTCGGTACGAGCCGCGCGTCGGGCCACCTGCTCACCAACTCAGCGCTGCCCCTGTAGTCGGTCCGCTGATCACGCTGGTCGTGGACGACGAGCAGCGGCAGCTCCTGCCCCTCCGTGAGCCGGTCCATGTCGAACGCCTCGACGGGTTCGCCCACCCTGTGCAGCAGGCGGGCGTCGAACGGACGCCGCGTGCGGGGACCGAAGCCGAGCATGGCCCCGAACTCGTCGAGAAGAACCGCCAGCTTGGTCATCGGCGCGACGAAGACGAGGCGCTCGGCCACGATCCCGCCCTCGCGCAGCGCCAGCATCGTCGCCATCGCACCCATCGAGTGGGCGATCACCGCGTGCGCGGGCCCATGGGCGGCCACCACCGCCTCGACAGCACGCGCGAACTCAAGGGCGTTGCTCTCGTCGACGCCGGAGATGCCCGCATCGGAGCGGCCATGGCTCGGCGCGTCGTGCGTGACGACCGTGAAGCCAGCTGCCACGAGAGGGTCGACGTAGGCGCCGAGCTGGGTGGCGTCGCCGCCCCATCCGTGCACGAGGTAGACGACCGGTCCCTGGCCCCATCGGCGGCCGCGGACGACGTGACCATCGGACACGACGCCGAAAGGCGTTCCGGTATCGGGCTGCAGGCGAGGCGATCGTGGCGGCAGCCGGAACCACAGGCGTTCGGCGAACCGGGCTCCGAGCCGCGGAGCGAACCACTCGGCGGCACCGAACCCGGCACGCATCAGGGCAGTCTTGATACGAACGATCGTGCTTTTCTTGACCGAGACAATGTCCACGTGTCTGCCCTCCTGAGGCTGCGTCGAACTAGGGAGTGCGGCGGGCCGCCGCCATCAGCGACTCGAAAGCTGCGAAGGCGCGCCGGTCTGCGCTCTCGTCGCGCAGCAGCCGCCGTGCGTGGTGGTGGGACAGCATCACGCCGTGCACCTCGAAGGCGAACTGACGCGTGTCGAGGTCGTCGCGGAACTCACCCTCCGAGACCGCAGTGCCCGCAACGGTGGCGATCAGCTCGAGCCAGTCGGTCTCGGAGCGCACGAGCGCGTCGCGCAGTGGACCGGGCTGGTCGTCCAGCTCCGTAGCCGCCGCAACGAAGATGCATCCACCCTCGAGGGTCGCTGCGGCCCAGGCCCTCCAGCCCTCGAAAAGCACCCGAAGGCGCTTCTCGCCTCGCGGTGACGAGAGCGCCGGCCTGATCGCGACGTCGATGAAGCGCTGTCGCGCGTGCTCCAGCGTCTGCAGCTGGAGCTGCTCCTTGGACTTGAAGTGCGCGAAGAGGCCGCTCTTGCTCATCTCGGCGTGCTCCGCCAGGCGTCCGATGCTCAACGCCTCGAACCCGACCTGGGACGCCACGTGCACGGCCTCGTCGAGAATGGCGACTCGTGTCGCGCTGCCCTTGCTCATGCGAAGAAATTAGCACGATCGTTCGTTTCTGGCCAGAGCTTTCCGACGTCGCCCTCGGACGGCATCAGCTCAGCACGAACGACCACGTGCCTGCCTGGACGGCAGCGGTGACGCTGGCCGCGACGATGGCGACCGCACCGACTGCCACGGCCAGGTCGCGCGGCGCGAAGGTGCTCGGACGGGCCCAGGTGCGGTGCGGCGACGCACCGAAGCCTCGCGCCTCCATCGCGGCGGCCAGCCGGGTGCCCCGCCGGATCGCGAGCACCAGCAGGGCGAACGCCTGGCCCGAGATCACCCTGGCCGCGGCGATCGGCCCTCGCGCATCGCCGATCCCGCGGGCCCGCCGAGCGAGCGACAAGGTTCGCCACTCCTCGACCATCAGCCCGACGAGTCTCAGCCCGGCCAGAGCCCCCAGCACGAACCGGTGCGGCAGGTGCACGCGTTGGGCCAGAGCGTCGGCGAGGTCCGTGGGATCCGTGCTGGCCAGAAGCACGACGCCCGGAATGGCAACTGCGAGAACGCGAAGGGTGATCGCGATGCCGTTCCTGAGCGATCCCTCGCTGATGTCCACGACCGCGAGGTCGACCACAGTCGGTCCTGCGTCCACGCCGATCAGGCAGGTCACCACACCCGCAGGCACCGCCGCGATCAGCACCGGCACGAGGCGACGCAGGAGCACCCGCGGGCCAAGACCGCAGAGGGGTAGCACCACGAGCTCGAGCGCCAGCGCGGTGAGGGCACTCACTACGTCGACCGTGAGCAGCAGCACCACCGTGATGGCGCCGGCCGCGGCCAGCTTGGTCACGGGATTGGCCCGGGTGACGGGGGTCTCGCGCGTGTGAGCGCTGAACGCCAAACTCACTGCGCCACCTCGCTTTCGACACCGGTATGCCGGACGGGGACGCGCGCATCCAGGTCGACCACGCAGTCGGCGAGGGCCGTGACGACGGAGGCGTCGTGAGTGACGACCAGCGCGGCCACACCGTCCAGGAGGAGGCCGGCGACCAGGTCGACGGTCTCGGCCCAGGTGCGCGAGTCCTGCCCGAACGTCGGCTCGTCGAGCACCAGCAGGCGCGGGGCGGTCGCCAGCGCGGTCGCCACGGACAGGCGGCGCTTCTCGCCCCCGGAGAGCGTGAACGGGTTGGCGCGGGCGAGGTGCTCGAGGCGCAGCCTCTGCAGCAGCTCGCTCACTCGCGCCTCCACTGCCGTGGGTGACAGGCCGGCTCGCTCCGGTCCGTGCCGCAGCTCTGCCTCGACCGTCGAGGTGAGGAACTGGTGCTCGGGGTCCTGGAAGACCGTGCCGACGCGTGTCAGCAGGTCACGAGCGCGCCAGCGGATCGGCTCTGGTGGCAACGGTTTCCGCCGGTTGGACCGCAGCTCGTCTCCAGCAGTCACCGTCCCCTCGGCAGGGGCGAGCAGCCCGGCGACCGTCAGCGCAAGGGTCGACTTGCCCGAGCCGTTCGAGCCGGTGACCGCGAGGCACGAGCCCGCTGCGATACCGAGGTCGAGGCCGGACGCAGCCACAGGGGCGCCGCGCCGCGCGACTGCGAGCGCCTCGGTCGTCAGCAGGTGCGGACCGTGCGTGGCCCGAGCAGGGTCGGGCATGCGGCCAGGGAAGGGTGGTCGGTGCTCAGGCACCCAGACACCGGAGGCGGCGAGCTCGGCACCGCGCTCGTGCAGCACGTGGGTGGGCGTCCCGTCCGCGAGAACACCTCCGCCTGCTGCCAGCACCACGACGCGGTCCACGACGTCCAGCCAGGTCTCGACGCGGTGCTCGACCACGACGAGGGTCGCGCCAGTCGACTCGGCCACCCGGTGCACGGCGTCGCGCACCTCGACCACCCCTGCGGGGTCGAGGTTCGCGGTCGGCTCGTCGAGCAGGAGCAGCCCCGGACGCATGGCCAACACGCCGGCGAGGGCGAGGCGCTGCTTCTGTCCGCCCGAGAGGGTTCCGGTCGGGCGGTCGTGATCGACCGGCAGGCCGACGGCGGCCAGCGACGCGTCCACCCGCCGCCAGATCTCGTCCCGTGGAATGCCCAGGTTCTCGGCGCCGAAGGCCACGTCGTCGCCGCATCGTGCGAGCACCGTGTGCGACTCCGGGTCCTGCAGCACGAGGCCCGCCCGTCCGCGCCGAGCCGTTGGCGGCTCCCCGTCCAGGCGAAGCAGGCCTTCTGACTCGCCCTCGTCCGCATGACCGAGAACGCCTGCCAGCGCGGAGAGGAGAGTCGACTTGCCGGCGCCTGACGCCCCGAGCAGGAGCACCCTCTCACCCGGCTCGATCACCAGATCGAGATGTCGGACGGCGAACGCCCGCCGACCGCCATGCCGCCAGCCCCAGCCGCGGGCCTCGACCCTGGCGCCGGGCCCCTCCGCGCCGCTCACGCCGGGCTCAGACCTCGCGGGCGGTGCGTCCCGACGCGAACGGTGCGAGCGCACCGGTGCGCGCCAGGGCACGGACTGCCAGCCACGACAGCAACCCGGCGATCAGAATGCCCGAGACGACGGCGCTGCCGAGGTACACGGCCTTCCAGCCCAGCTCCCACACCGCGTTCGTGCCGAAGACGTTGTCGAGCAGGCCGACCATCAGCCCGGCGCCGGCACCCGCCAGGAGGGCAGTCGACCAACCCCAGCGCCGGTATCCGAAGGCGGCGAAGACCAGCTCGGCGGCCAAGCCTTGCAGCGCGGCCCAGATCAGGACCGAGAAGCCCCACTGGGTGCCGATCGCCATCGAGACGACGCCCGCGACGATCTCCGTGAAGAGCGCCGCGCCGGGCTTGCGGATCACCAGGCCGCCCAGCACGCCGGCGAAGAGCCACCCGCCCGCCAACAGGCCGCTCAGGGGTGCGAAGAAGGCGAGTCCTGCGCTGAGGGGTGTCCACGCGATGCCCCACGCCCAGAAGATGACGCCGGCGGCGACGCCGAGCACGCTGGCGACGACGATGTCGACGACGCGCCAACTGCGGGCGGGGGTGCTGCCCGGCGCCGGTTGCGACGACACCTCGCTGTGGGGTGTGGGTCGGCCCGCTGCGTCGCCGGAGTGGCCGCTGGGCTTGTCGATGGTGCTGCTCATGGTGCTGATTCCTCCCAGAGATGCAGGGAGAGGAGGCCCGCCGCCACGGGGTCGACGCCGCGGCATGAGCCGACGACGTGTCGCCTGCGACGGGGACACCGAGATGCCCGACTTCCTCCACCGGTGCTAACCGGATCAGGTTCGAGGGTCTGCGGTTGCCCGCACTCTCAGCACCCGGAGGTGCTCCCCTGTCGTTCACCATCACGCTACACCGGGTGGACTCCGGTTGCCGACCCGGCAGGGCGTGGGGGACGGTGGTCGCGAGCACCGGTCACAAGGCTGTGCTGGAGCACGGGAGGGTGGCTTCATGGGCGAGACCGCGTGGAAGGTGCTAGGCACCGGTTCGGCCGTGTTGTCGGGCATCGCGGCGAAGAAGATCATCGCCACGGCATGGCGCAAGGGGACGGGTAACGAGCCCCCGGCCAACCCCGAGTCGCCCGACACGTCGTGGGGCGAGGCCGTTGCGTGGGCCCTCTTCTCCGGCGCCCTGATCGGCGTGGCTCGCATGCTGGCGGCCCGCAAGGCGGCGGACTACTACCGCAAGTCGTCCGGGCACCTGCCGAAGGGTTTGCAGGAGGTCGGATGACAGCCACCGGTGCGCTTTCGTGCTCACGAGATCGCTCAGATCGCACCATCGCGCGAGTTGATGGTGCGTTCCGTGCCATCTCGATCGCGGCGGGTGGGTGACCCCCGGTGCTGATGAGGGCGCTACGTGAACCGCGCCAGGGGAAGCCGTCCCTGCTCGCGCGGGTGATCGCCCTGCTCCTGGTGGTCGGTCTCGTCGCAACTGTGTCGCCGGCCCTGCTACGGGGCGCGCGCTGGCTGGTCGTCGAGTTCACCGAGGTCGCGCTCTAACCCCTACCCCGCCCCTTGCTCCCCTCACCCACACCCCCGCTGTGGGCTGCTCCTCCTACCCACAGTCTTCCGTGCGTTTCGTGTGGGCGGGACGAGCACGTCAGCGGAGGTCGACCGCGTGGGCCAAGGGCACGCCGGGCCGGTACACCAGGTGGAGGTACGAGGGGGCGTCGACAACGGCCAGGTCGGCCCTCGCGCCCACCCCCAGGTGGCCGATGTCGGTGCGGCGCAACGAGAGTGCGGCGCCGCGCGTGGCGGCCAGCAACGCCTCCGCGGCCGTCATGCCCATCTCCCGAACGGCCAGTGCCAGGCAGAAGGGCACGGACGACGTGTACGACGTGCCAGGGTTGCAGTCGGTGGCGAGAGCGACGGCCACTCCGGCGTCGAGGAGGCGGCGCGCATCGGGGTACGGCGATCGAGTCGAGAACTCCACGCCCGGAAGGAGTGTCGCGACGGTGGGACCGGCTGCAGCAGAGGCTGAACCGGCGAGGGCGTCCACGTCGTCGTCGCTGAGGTAGGTGCAGTGGTCGACACTTGCGGCGCAGACCTCGACCGCCAGGCGCACTCCCGGGCCGTGGGCGAGCTGGTTGCCGTGGACCCGCGCCAGCAGGCCCGCTTCCATCCCCGCGCGCAGTACCGTGCGCGCCTCGTCCTCGTCAAAGGCGTGTGCTGAGGCGGGCTCGCAGAAGACGTCGACCCAGCGCGCGTGAGGCGCGCAGACAGCCAGCATCTCGCCGGTCACCAGATCGATGTAACCCGCTCTGTCGTGGGCGTACTCAGCCGGGACGACGTGCGCTCCGAGAAACGTCGTCTCGGACGTCCACTCGCCCGCCAAGGCGAGCAGCCTGGCCTCAGTCGCCACGTCGAGGCCGTACCCACTCTTGATCTCGAGGGTGGTCGTGCCCTGCGCTCGGGTCTGCTCGACGCGCGCAGCCAGCAGTCCCCGCAGCTCGTCGTCGGTGGCGGCTCGGGTTGCCGTCACCGTCGTGGCGATGCCGCCCCCGTCGTACGGCTGGCCCGCCATGCGCGCGGCGAACTCGGCAGCGCGGTCGCCGGCGAAGACCAAGTGAGTGTGCGAGTCGACGAAGCCGGGGACGACGGCGCGCCGGCCCAGGTCGACTCGGCGGTCGGCGGCGGGCGCCTGCGACGCCGGCCCCACCCACGCCACGGTCTCGACGCCGTCCCTGGTCTCGATGACGACCGCTGCGTCGCGCACGAGGCCCAGTGAGCTGCCGTCGCCGTGCGCAGGGTCGTTCGTGACGAGCTCGGTGATGCCAGTGAGGAGCACCGTCCCGGAGCGTGCTTCAGACATCGGAGCCTCCTGCGTCGGCGTCGCGCCATGCTCGTGAGACCGCCTGCGTGAGCAGCTCTCCGACATCTCCCAGCACGTGCTGGCCGCCGGAGACGACCACCCGTCCGCCGACCACGACGTCGGTCACGTCGGCGGCCGTCGCGGCCATCACCAGCTGGGCCGGGTCGACGCCCGCGGTGCGAGCGCTGTCGAGCCGGACGGCGACCAGGTCGGCCGGGGCGCCCACGTCGATTCGTCCGGCGTCCGGCCAGCCCAGAGCGCTGTGCCCGTTCACGGTCATCGCGTCCACCAGCTCGGCCGGCGTGAACACACCCCGACGTCCGGAGACCAGCCGCTCGTGCGCCTCTGCACCGCGCGCCTCCTCGAACAGGTCGATCACGGCATGCGAGTCGCTGCCGAGATGCAATGGGCTCCCGGCGTCGACCAGGGCGCGAGCCGGGCCGATGCCGTCGGCCAGGTCGCGCTCGGTCGTGGGGCACAGCGACAGCGACGTGCCCGACTCGCCGAGCAGGGCGATGTCTTCGGACGTCAGGTGTGTCGCATGCACAGCGGCCGTGCGGGACCCGAGCACGCCGTGTTCGGCGAGCAGCTCGGTGGGCGTCATGCCGTAGAAGCCCTGACACGCGTCGTTCTCGGCGGGCTGTTCCGACAGGTGCACGTGCAGTGGAGCCATTGCGCCAGTTGCCATCTCGGCGACGACCTCCAGCGCCGCAGCCGGCACCGCTCGCACCGAGTGCACCGCGAAGCCGCGCCGCAGACCGGCACCGTCACGCAGGGCGCCGGTGCGTTCGGACCACGCGTCCACGCTCGTGTCGACGAAGCGCTGCTGCGCGCCCGCGGGAGGTGTGTGCCCCTCGGCCGTGAGACCACCCTCCAGATAGCACGCGTCGAGGAGGGTCAGGCGCACACCGGCCTCGCGGGCGGCCCTGACCAGCGCGTCGTCCATCTCGTCGGGCACCGCACCGCGGAGGTAGTGGAACTCCCCCACGGCGGTGACTCCCGCCAGCGCCATCTCGGCGTAGGTGGCCCGCGCGAGCGCGTGGTACGCGTCCGGGGTCAATGAACCCGCCAGCCGGTACATCTGCTCGCGCCAGGTCCAGAATGAATCGCCCGCGGAACCGGTTGTGCCGCAATGGGTTCGACCACGCAGGGCGCGATGGAAGGCGTGCGAGTGCGTGTTGGCCAGTCCCGGCAGCACGAGCCCGTGAAGGCGGGTGTCGTCAGGCGCGGCGTCCACGTCGGTCTCGACCGAGGTGACCCCCGCCCCGTCGGGCGACGCATCGCCGACCTCGACCCGCACCCGCGCGACGACCCCGCCGCGCAGCCAGGCCTGCTCGCACCAGAACGATGTTCCTGCAGGGCCCGCGGTCACGCCGCCACCCTGTCAGCAGTGCGGGTCAGGCGTCGGCATCCACCGAGGGCAGCTTCCACGGGCGCACCAGCACCAGCAGGCTGGCGGCCGCCAGCCAGATGGCAGCGAGCATCACTCCCGCCATCGGCACGGCCGACTCGGTGCCCAGAGCCCCGACCAGGGGCGCCACCGCGGCAGCGATGCCGAACTGCGCGGAGCCGAGCAACGCCGCCGCCGTCCCAGCTGCCTCGCCGTGCCGCGACAGCGCGAGCGCGGGAGCGTTCGGGAACGAGAATCCGCAGACGGCGACCGTCACGAACAGCGGCACGAGCACCGCCCACAGGGGCGCTGCCAGCGCAGCCATGACGACGAGCGTCAGGGTCGAGAGCATGCCGACGGCCACAGCGGTCGAGAGCACCTGCTGGGGGCTGTAGCGACGCAGCAACCACGGGTTCGTCTGGCTCGCGGCGATCAGGCCCGCGGCGTTCAGGCCGAACACCAATCCGAACTGCTGCGGGTCCAGCCCGTAGAGCTGCTGCAGCACGAACGGCGACCCGGCGACGTACGAGAACAGCGCCGCCATCACGAGCCCAGCCACGAGTACCAGGCCGACGAACGTACGGTCGCCCAGGATCGACACGTAGGTGCGACCGGTTGCCCCAAGGCGTGCCGGGAGTCGCCTCGACACCGGCAGCGTCTCGCGCAGCCCGAACCACGCCACGGCCACGAGGGCCGCCGCAGCCAGCCCGAGGGCCACGAAGATGCCGCGCCAGTCGGTGATCTTGAGCAGGTAGCCACCAACCGTCGGAGCGAGGATCGGCGCGACGCCGAGTACGAGCATCAGGTGCGAGAGCAGCGTGGCGGCTCGACGTCCGCTGAACAGGTCTCGGACAACAGCCATCGCCACCACCGAGATGGCTGCTCCGGCGAAACCCTGCAGCACACGCACGACGCTGAGCGTCGCGATGTTCGGCGCCAGCGCGCAGAGCACCGACATCAGCCCGTGCGCGACGACTCCGACGAGCAGTGGAAGGCGTCGCCCCACAGCGTCGGAGATCGGCCCGATCACGAGCTGGCCGACCGCCAGGCCGAGCATGATGCCCGTCAGCGTGAACTGCGCCGCCGCGTCGCTCGCACGGAACTCGGCTGCCATCGTCGGCAGGGCCGGAAGGTACATGTCGATGGTGAGCGGCCCGAGCGCGATCAGTGATCCGAGCACCAGCACCAGCTGCAGGTAGCGACGTCCGGTCGGAGACGCGCTCGGCGCCGTGGTCGTCGCGTCGGTGGGCTTCTGCAGCGGGATGGCAGGCGCGCCGGCGAGGGGGGCGCCGTCCGTCTGGCCGGTGGTTTCGCCGTCGACGAGGCCGTCGTTCGGGCGGAGGTCTGTGCTCTCCGTCGTCGTTCGCGTGCTCAAAGGGTCTCCCGCAGGTCGTCGATGGCGTCGAATCGCTCCGACGGGACGACGAGGGGTGCAGCGCTGCGACCTGAGCCGCCGTCAACGTCGACAAGGGCATCACGGCGCGGTTCATTCCCGCGAGCGAGTTTCGGTGAACAACTCGTCGACGACAGCGGCCAGCGCACGCACGCCGTGGTGACAGTCGTCACGCTCGGCGTGCTCGGCGGGAGAGTGCGACGTGCCGGTCGGATTGCGGACGAAGAGCATCGCGGTCGGGATCCCGGCTGCGGCCAGCACACCCGCGTCGTGCCCGGCGCCGGTGGCCAGCATCGGTGCCTTCGCGTCGGCGCTGGCGTCCTCGGCGGTCACCCGTCCGACCACACCGGCTAGCCGCTCCGCCAGGCCTGGCTCGAACGTGGTGGTCGCCGTCCACGACTCCTCGACGAGGTGCCTTCCGTCGTCATCGGACGAGAGGTCGGCGATCACAGCGCGCACGCGTGCCTCGTCGACGCCACGGGCATCGATCCAGGCGGACGCCGAGGCCGCGACGGCGTTGACGGCGCCGGGCGCGACGCGAACCTTGCCGACGGTGGCTAGCGCGTCGTGGCGCTCGGCCGCCGCACGAACGGCCGTGATCACCTCTGCGAGAGCGAGAACCGGGTCCTGCCTGTCGGCGAGCCGGGTGGTCCCGGCGTGGTCGGGACGTCCCGGCAGGTCGATGCGCCACCGCCCGTGGGGCCAGATGCCGGTGCCGACGGCGACGGGCGCGTCGAGATCGACCAGCCCGCGGCCCTGTTCGACGTGCAGCTCGACGAACGTGCCGATGCGCCGCAGGGTCTCGGGATCGGTGCCGATGTGTGCAGCGTCGTGCCCGGCGCGGGACGCGGCCTCCGCGAGGGTCGTGCCCGCGTCGTCGCGCAGCCCGCGCGCACGGTCGGAGTCCAGCGCGCCGGTGAGCAACCGCGAGCCGGTGCACGCGATGCCGAACCTTCCACCTTCCTCGTCTGAGAACGCCGCTACCGCAAGGGGTCTGGGCGGCATCCAGTCATGCCCGTGCCGCTCCCGCAGGAGGTCCACGGTCGCCAGTGAGGACACGACACCGAGTGGCCCATCGAAGGCACCTCCGTCGGCGACCGAGTCGAGGTGGCTGCCGATCACGAGGCCTCGGCCTGCGCCTGTGCCTGTGCTTGAGTCGGGGTCGCCCCACCACGCCCACTGGTTGCCCGCGCGGTCCACCATGACGTCGAGTCCGCGCGCGGTCGCCTCGGCAGCGAACCACTCCCGCAGCGTCAGGTCCTCGTCCGTCCACGCGAAGCGGTGGTAGCCGCCCGACTGCGCGCTGCGCCCGACCGGCGCGAGCTCGTCCCACATCCGGTCGAAGCCCGCCATCACCACCGAACTGTCAGACCCACGACCCGCCCCCGCGGGTGCACGGTCTGACTGTTCGGAGGGCCCACGCGATGTGTCAGATCCTCGACCGGGCTGCGCGGGTTGACGGTCTGACTGTTCGGGTGGTTCGGGTGGTCCGGGCGGGTGGGGCATCTCAACCCTCCTGCATGGGGACGCGGACGCCGCGCTCCTCGGCCACCTGCTCGGCGAGCTCGTACCCGGCGTCGACGTGGCGGATCACGCCCATGCCCGGGTCGTTGGACAGCACGCGCTCGAGCTTGGCGGCGGCGAGCTCGGTGCCGTCCGCCACCGAGACCTGGCCGGCGTGGATCGAGCGGCCGATGCCGACGCCGCCGCCGTGGTGGATCGACACCCACGACGCGCCGGACGAGGTGGACACGAGAGCGTTGAGCAGCGGCCAGTCGGCGATCGCGTCGGAGCCGTCGGCCATCGACTCGGTCTCGCGGTACGGCGAGGCGACGGAGCCGCAGTCGAGGTGGTCGCGTCCGATCGCGAGCGGCGCGCTGACCTCACCGGAAGCGACCAGCTCGTTGAAGCGCAACCCAGCCTTGTCGCGCTCGCCGTACCCGAGCCAGCAGATGCGGGCGGGCAGACCCTGGAAGGCGACCTTGTCCTGCGCAGCGCGGATCCACCGCTGCAGGTGGTCGTTGTCGGGGAACAGGTCGAGCACCGCCTGGTCGGTGACGGCGATGTCGCGCTCGTCGCCCGAGAGCGCAGCCCACCGGAACGGGCCCTTGCCCTCGCAGAAGAGCGGACGGATGTACGCGGGCACGAAGCCGGGAAAGGCGAACGCACGGTCGTAGCCGCCGAGCCGGGCCTCGTCGCGGATCGAGTTGCCGTAGTCGAACACCTCGGCCCCCGCGTCCATGAAGCCGACCATTGCCTCGACGTGCTTGGCCATCGACGCACGCGCCCGGTCGGTGAACTCCTCGGGCTTCTTGGCTGCGGTGTCGTGCCAGTCGCCGAGGTCGACGTCTTCGGGCAGGTACGACAGCGGGTCGTGCGCGCTGGTCTGGTCGGTGACGATGTCGATCTCGACGCCACGGCGCAGCAGCTCGGGAAACACCCTGGCGGCGTTGCCCACCAGGCCTACGGACAGAGCACGACGTGCCTGCTTGGCAGCGAGACACTGCGCGATCGCGTCGTCGATGTCGTCGGCCACCACGTCGAGGTAGCGGTGCTCGACCCGGCGCCGCAGGCGCGTCTCGTCGACGTCGACGACCAGGCACACGCCGTCGTTCAGCGTGACGGCGAGTGGCTGAGCGCCGCCCATTCCGCCACAGCCGGCGGTGAGAGTCAGTGTGCCAGCGAGGGTTCCGTTGAACCGCTTGGCCGCCACCGCTGCAAATGTCTCGTAGGTGCCCTGCAAGATCCCCTGCGTGCCGATGTAGATCCACGACCCCGCGGTCATCTGGCCGTACATCGTCAGCCCGAGGTGCTCGAGCCGCCGGAACTCTGGCCACGTGGCCCAGTCGCCGACGAGGTTCGAGTTGGCGATCAGCACTCGCGGCGCCCACTCGTGGGTGCGCATCACGCCGACCGGGCGACCCGACTGAACGAGCAGCGTCTCGTCCTGGTCAAGAGTCGTGAGGGTGCGGACGATGGCGTCGTAGCTGGCCCAGTCGCGCGCCGCCTTGCCGGTGCCGCCGTAGACCACCAGGTCGTCGGGACGCTCGGCCACCTCGGGGTCGAGGTTGTTCATCAGCATCCGCAGGGGTGCCTCGGTCTGCCAGCTGCGGGCGGTGAGGGTGGTGCCTCGGGCGGCGCGGACGGGACGGGGCCCTGCCGCGTTGGCCTTGTTGTCGGGCTGGACGGTCACTGCAGCTCTCCTGTCACGGTCTGGGCGGCGGCCACGACGGCGCCGGTGCGGACGGCCTGGACGACGGCCTCGATCTCAGGTGCGAGGAACCGGTCAGGCCCCGGGCCGTCGACCCCACGCTCACGCAGGAAGTCTCGTACGGCCGCGGTTGCCCGTGCCGGGTCGAGCGGTGCCCGGAGGTCGAGACCTCTTGCCGCAGTGAGGATCTCGATGGCGAGCACCCTGGTGAGGCCATCGACCGCACGACGCAGCTTGCGTGCGGCGTGCCATCCCATCGACACGTGGTCCTCCTGCATCGCCGAGCTCGGGATCGAGTCGACGCTCGCCGGTACGGCAAGCCGCTTGAGGTCGCTGACGATCGCGGCGGACGTGTACTGCGCGATCATGTGCCCCGAGTCGACGCCGGCGTCGTGGGCGAGGAACGGCGGCAGCCCGTGGCTGCGCTTCACGTCGCAGAACCGGTCGGTGCGCCGCTCGCTCATGCTCGCCACGTCGGCGACGGCGATCGCGAGGAAGTCGAGCACGTAACCGACCGGCGCGCCGTGGAAGTTGCCGTTCGACTCCACTCGCCCGTCCACCGTCACCACCGGATTGTCGATGGCAGCGGCGAGCTCGCGGCTGGCGACCATGGCGGCGTGCTCGACGGTGTCGCGCGCAGCCCCGTGAACCTGAGGGGCGCAGCGCAGCGAGTAGGCGTCCTGCACGCGGGTGCACCCGGGACCGGCGTGGCTCTCGACGATCGGCGAGTCGGCCAGCAGCGCAACGAGATTCGCGGCACTGGCGGCCTGACCGGGGTGCGGACGGAGGGCCTGCAGGTCGGCGGCGTAGGCAGCCCGGCTGCCGAGCAGGGCCTCGACGCTCATCCCGCACGCGACATCAGCCGTTCGCAGCAGCAGCCGCAGGTCGGCCAGCGCCATCACCAGCATGCCGAGCATCCCGTCGGTGCCGTTGATCAGCGCGAGGCCCTCCTTCTCGGCCAGCACCACGGGCTCGATGCCGTGCTCGGCGAGCACCTCGCCCGAGGGCCGGAGAACCCCATCGGGATCGCGGACGGAACCCTCGCCCATCAGCGCCAGAGCCACGTGCGACAGGGGCGCCAGGTCGCCGGAGCAGCCGAGCGAGCCGTACTCGTGCACCACGGGGGTGATGCCGGCGTCGAGCACGGCGGCGTAGGCGGCCGCGGTCGAGGGACGGATGCCGGTGCGCCCGGTCGCCAGCGTCGACAGCCGAAGAAGCATCAGGGCCCGGGTCACCTCGCGCTCGACCTCTGGCCCTGAGCCGGCTGCGTGGGAGCGGATCAGACTGCGCTGCAACGCTGTTCGCCGCTCGGTCGGAATGTGCAGGGTGGCGAGCGCGCCGAAGCCGGTGCTCACGCCGTAGTGCGGCTCACTGTCGCCGGCCAGTGCGTCGATCACGCTGCGGCTGGCCGCAATGGCGGCCTGCGCGTCGGCGGCGAGCCGCACGCCGGCTCCGTCTCGGGCAACCGCGACGACCTGCTCGGGCGACACCGGGCCTGCACCGACCTCTACGACCTGACGAGCGCTCATATGCCCCATCGCACACCCCTGCCCGGGTGCAGGGCCAGTGCCCGTCGGCGGATACTGTCTGGGATCTCAGACGCACAGCCAGGGAGCCGTGATGACCCGCGTACCCGCTGCCGAGCAGACGCTCGCGGTGCTGCGGCACCTGGCCACTCAGCCGGGCCCCGTCCCGGCTGCTGCGATCGCCCGCGACCTCGGGCTGCCCCGCTCGACCGCGTACCACCTGCTGCGCGTGCTGGGCGACGCCGGCTTCGTCGTCCACCTGCCTGAGGAGGGGCGGTACGGCCTGGGCGTCAGCGCCTTCGAGCTGGGCACCGCCTACACGCGCCAGGCACCTCTGGCTCGGCTCGCCCGCCCGGTCCTGGCCCGGCTGGTCGACCGGGTCGGCCACAGCGCACACCTCGCCGTCCTGCACGGGCGCGAGGTTCTGTACGTGGTCGAGGAGCGCGCGCCCGGACGTCCACCGCTGGTCACCGACGTGGGCGTGCGGCTGCCTGCCCACCTGACCGCGAGCGGACGCGCCGTGCTCGCCGCGCTGCCGTCGGCGCAGGTACGTGCCCTGTTCCCCGACGCCAGCGCGTTCGTCGACCGTCACGGCACGGGGCCCGGGTCGCTCACGACGCTACGGCGCGTGCTGGCCGACGTCCGCCATCGTGGGTTCGCGGTCGAGAACGGCGAGGTGACACCGGGTTTCGTATCCGCAGCTGTCGCGGTGCTCGACCACACCGGCCACCCGGTCGCGGGGATGGCGGTGACCTGGCCGATGGAGGACCAGGCCGCCGGTGCGTGGGACGGTCTGGCCACCCACCTGGCCCGCTCCGCCGACGAGCTCTCGCGGCGCATCGGTCACCGTCCGGGCTGAGCCGCCCGGTGTGTCAGGAACGTGTCAGCGCACCGTCACCGCAACTGAGGCCAAGGTCGTGCCCTGGTTCACTCCGCACTCGGTCAACGACCCGGGAACGCGAACCCGGAGCTGGGCGGTCCCCGCGACTGTCGGCGTCCAGCTGAGCGTGTAGCGGCCGTTCTGCCTGACCATCGCGGTGGCCACTGTCTGCCAGCTGCCGCCGACGGCTTGCTGCAGGTAGAGGTGCTGTCTGTCCGGGTACATCTCGTTGTAGACGGCCGGCGCAGGGAACACGTTGCCGGTGACGTTCAGCGTGCTGCCACGGTTCAGGGACAGCGCGGAGTAGTGGGAGTTGGCCTGCCACTTGATCGGCGCGCACATCCGGTGCTCGGCCTCGAGGCTCCAACCACGTGATCCCCGTCCGCCCCAGGCGAGCAGCCACCACGCGTCCCCGTTGACCGAGGTGGCGCCCCCGGTCCAGAGCCCGCTGGACGTCAGGGCAACTCCAGGCGGGCCACCGCCCACCGTGGTTCCTCCGCACGGGAGGGGCCGCGGCCCGGAGTCGGCCGGATAGCGGTGGACGTCCGCAGCGAAGTCGGCGCCGAAGCCATGGGTGCTCACGCGCGCGGCCACAGGATCGCCCGAGCTACGGGCAGTCACGATGGCGCGGGGGGTCCAGAGCTCGTCACCGGTGACGATCGGGACCGCTGCGCTGCGAGGGGTGATGTCCCAGAGGTCCGGTGGGACGATGCTGAAGGTGGCGCCGTCGTCGATCGGGACGTAGACCATGTTGCCCGAGAGGTCTTCAACGGCAAGCAGGTCGGTGAGGGTGAAGCTGCTTGCCTGCACGGCAGCCACCTCGACGAAGGCCCGCCAGACGCCGAGCTGAGGTGTGCCACTGACCATGACAGGGCACTGCCAGTCCAGCCACGACCGCCGTGACAGGTCCTCAGGGGAGGTGCCGTCCGCGCGGAGCGTGGTGTGCTCGTAGGGGCCCAGACCGACCAGGTGGTCGGGCAGGCCCTCTGGGTCGCTCAGCTCGACGTCGACCTGCAGGGTGAGGAAACCCGTCTCGATGTTCGCGGTGACCGGCGTGACGGACGTGGACAGCACCTCGGTGGGCGTGTCCGCCGCACCGGCAGCGCCGACCGGAAGCACCGCGACCATCAGGAACGCAGACAGAAGGGCTGGAGCAGTTCGACGAAGAATCATGACCGCCTCCCCACGGCAGGCCGTGCGACCCCTCGGCGGCCGGGTTGGCCGTTCGCTCGTCCAGACCCAGGCGAGCGGGCGCGGCGGTCGTCGCACTCCCGAGTCCGAGACTCTGCCCACGGGACAAGGCCTGTCAAGGGCAAGGCCTGTCAAGGGCAAGGCCCGTCAAGGGCAAGGCCCGTCGAGGGGCCGACGTCAGCCCAGCCCGACCTGCCGCGCGTCAGGCGGCGGTTCACCGAACAGCGCTGGGTCTCGCTCCTCGACCTCCTCGCGCGTGACGTGCCCGGCCGCGATCCGGTCCCACCGGAACCAGCGCGGCCCGACGCGCTCGCGGCACCACGCCACGAGATACCAGTGCCCGCCCCGCATCGCGAGCCACTGCGGCTCCACCGTGCGGCGCGACGCGGCCCCTCCCGAGTCCACGTAGTCGATCACCAGCGCGCGTCCGAGTCTCACGGCTTCCTCCACGGCGGCCCGGGCAGGGAGCGTGGTCGCCGTTCCCGCGAGCGGACGCACCCACATGCGCGCCGCGAGCCGCTGCGCCCGCGCCCTGGTCGGCGGGTCCATCACGTCGAGCAGCTTGTCGAGCGCAGCCTTGCCGTCCACCGCGAAGGGCGCGCCAGGGTTGGCAGCCAGCGCGACCGCGACCGAAACCGCCTGTCCTGCTGTGAGATTCACGGGCGGCAAGGTTGCCGCGGCATCGAGGACGTAGCCACCTCCTGGCCCGGCCTGCGCCCACACCGGTAGTCCCGCCTGCTGGAGGGCGCTGACGTCGCGCTTGATCGTCCGCTCACTCACCTCGAGCTTGCGGGCCAGCTGTGCCGACGTGCGACCACGGGATCCAGCCCGCCGCAGCTCCTCGCTGACGGCATGCAGGCGGTCCGTTCGGTTCACCGTCCAAGTCTCTCAGAATTGGTGACAGGACGGTGTCACGATCGACATGAAAGGGTCGTCCACATGAGCATTTACGAGAACTCGCAACCCACCCGTCACTACGTCCTCGTGCCTGGCCTCTGGATCGGAGGCTGGGCCTGGGACGCGGTCGCCACCCGGCTGCGCGAGGCCGGCCACACGGTCACGGCCGTCACACTCCCGGGCCTCGAGGAAGTCGACGAGACTGATACCGACCGGTCGGGCATCAGCCGCGCCGACCATGTCGACCACCTGGTCGACGTCGTCGAGAGGGCCGGCGAGAGCGTCGTGCTCGTCGGACACAGCGGTGGTGGCGGGATCGTCGACTCGGTCGTCCGACGCGTTCCCCAGCTGGTGAGCCGGGTCGTGTACGTGGACAGCGGACCGGTGGACGAGGGAACAGCAGCCGAGCCGGAGCTCCCGGCCGACGTTGCCGAGGTGCCGCTTCCGAGCTGGGACGAGCTGGCCGCGCAGGGCGCCAGCGCCGAAGGACTCGACGAGGCCACGCGCGAGGAGTTCAGGCGGCGCGCGGTGCCGCAGCCGGCCGGTCCGCTGCGCGACGTGGTGCCGGCGGGTGACGCCCGGCGCGACAAGGTGCCGGTGACCCTGGTGGGCTCGTCGTTCACCGGCGCGCAGGTCGTCGAGCTGATCGCGCAGGGCCACCCGATGTTCACCCCGCTCGCCGACCTCGACGTGACGTACGTGGACCTGCCCACCGGCCACTGGCCGATGCTGTCCCGTCCGGACGACCTGGCCGAGGTGCTGGCTCGAGTGTGATTCGGGTGATTTCGGGCAGGCTGAGCGGATTCTGAGGTGGTAGCCTCCCGGCGACGCGGAGCCGGGTCGCGACCGTCGGGAGGTCCACTTCATGGGACACCGCTACTCCTTCGATGATCCTGCGTGTCGACGGTGCTTCAGCCGCCGGCCGAACAGGGTTCTGGCAAGCACCGCCGTTGCGGCCGTGGCACTTTCGCTTGCTGCGTGCGGTGACAACGGCGGTGGAGGCGGCGGTGGCGCCGCCGAGGGCTACCCGGACGGGGAGATCACGTTCGTGGTGCCGTTCTCCGCGGGCGGGCCGACCGACACCGTGACTCGCATGGTCGCCGAGCCCATGAGCGAGACGCTGGGCCAGGAGATCGTCGTGCAGAACGTCGAGGGCGCCGGCGGCACCGTCGCAGCGGGCGAGGTCTCGGCGGCAGCACCGGACGGCTACACGGTGCTGATGCACCACATCGGCATGTCGACCGCCCCGTCGTTGTACAGCGACCTTGCGTACGACCCGCTCGAGGACTTCAAGACGGTGGGGCTGGTCACCGAGGTGCCGATGACGATCATCGCGCGCAAGGACTTCGAGCCGGAGACGCTCGAGGAGCTCGTGGAGTACGTCAAGGAGAACGCGGACACCGTCACGTACGCCAACGCCGGAATCGGCGCCGCCTCGCACCTGTGCGGGCTGCTGATCCAGAACGCCATCGGCGAGAAGGTCACCGAGGTTCCCTACGAGGGAACCGGTCCCGCCCTCACCGACCTCGTCGGCGGGCAGGTCGACTTCATGTGCGACCAGACCACGAACACGACCGGGCAGATCCAGGCAGGCGAGGTCAAGGCCTACGCCGTGACCACGCCCGAGCGGGTGGAGAGCCTTCCCGACGTGCCGACCACTGCCGAGGCCGGTCTGGAGGACGTCGAGGTCAGCGTCTGGCACGGGCTCTACGTGCCGGCCGAGACCCCGGACGAGATCGTCCGGATGCTCACCGAGTCGCTCCAGGGAGCCCTTGAGGACCAGGGCGTGATCGACCAGATGGCCGAGCTCGGAACGGCGCCCGTCTCGCAGGAGGACGCGACGCCGGAGGCGCACACTTCGCAGCTCGAGGAGCAGATCGACCTCTGGAGGCCGATCATCGAGGAGGCGGGCGTCTCCGCTCCCTGACCACCCCGACGGTGACCCGGCTCGGCGGCCGCACCGTTCCCTGAGGACTCGCGAGGACGCCGACACGTGGACATTCGGAAGGCGCGCAAGGACCTCCTGGCCGGCATCACCTTCGTGGCCTTCGGGCTGGCCTTCGCGATCGCCTCGACCACGTACAAGCTCGGCACGGCACTGAACATGGGCCCGGGCTACTTCCCGCTGGTCCTCGGGGGCGTGCTCGCCCTGCTCGGGATCCTCATCGTCATCAAGGGTTTCGTCGCAGGTGAGGGCGACGACCTCGGGCGGGTCCCCTGGAAGGCGGTCGCCCTGCTCGTGGTGGCGGTCCTCTTCTTCGGCTTCACGGTGCGAGGGCTGGGACTGGCTCTTGCCCTGCTCGTCACGACGACGCTGGCGGCACTCGCGGGGCACCGCACAGGCGTGGTCGCGGCCGCGATCATCTCCGGCGGGCTGACGCTCCTCTGCGTCATCGTCTTCGTACTAGCGCTGCAGCTACGCCTGCCCATCGTCGGCACGTGGATTCCGGTGTAGGCGAATGGATCTGCTCTCGAACCTGGGTCTCGGGCTTCAGACCGCGCTGCAGCCCGAGAACATCCTGTTCTGCCTCATCGGCGTCGCCCTGGGCACCGCGGTGGGGGTGCTGCCGGGCATCGGGCCGACCGCGACGATCGCCATGCTCCTGCCGATCACCTTCAACCTCGACGCGGTCGGGGCGCTGATCATGCTGGCGGGTATCTACTACGGCGCCCAGTACGGCGGCTCCACGACGGCCATTCTGATCAACCTCCCAGGTGAGTCGTCGTCCGCTGTCACGGCGATCGACGGCCATCAGATGGCGCGTCAAGGGCGAGCCGGGCCGGCGCTCGCGACTGCCGCGCTGGGCTCCTTCTTCGCCGGCACCGTCGCCACCGTCGCGCTGGCCCTGTTCGCTCCACCGCTTGCCGACGTCGCGCTGAAGTTCGGTCCGGCTGAGTACTTCTCGCTCGTCGTGCTGGGCTTGATCGCGTCCATCGCCCTGGCCAGCGGATCGATGTTGAAGGCGCTCGCCATGATCGTCCTGGGGCTCCTGCTAGGGACCGTCGGGCAGGACATCTACTCGGGTACACCGCGCTTCACGTTCGGCCAGCGGGAGCTGTACAGCGGCCTGAACTTCGTCTCGCTGGCGGTCGGCATGTTCGGTGTCGCCGAGATCCTGCGAAATCTCGAGGACGAGAAGGGCCGCACCGTCGGAGTCAGCAAGGTCAAGAACCTGTGGCTGACGCGCGACGAGTTCCGCAAGATCGTTGCCCCCGTTCTGCGAGGCACCGGCCTCGGCTCGGCGCTCGGCATCCTCCCCGGAGGTGGCCACATCCTCGCCGCCTTCGCCTCGTACTCCGTCGAGAAGCGCGTCTCCAAGCATCCCGAGACGTTCGGCCACGGTGCCATCGAGGGCGTGGCTGCGCCCGAGTCGGCGAACAACGCAGCGGCGCAGACGTCCTTCATCCCGCTCCTCACCCTTGGCCTTCCCGCAAACCCTGTGATGGCCCTCATGCTGGGCGCTTTCATCATCCAGGGGATCACGCCGGGGCCTAATGTCATCGATGACGAGCCGGACCTGGTCTGGGGGCTGATCGCGTCGATGTGGCTGGGGAACCTCATCCTGGTCCTGCTGAACCTGCCACTCATCGGGCTCTGGGTGAAGATGCTCACGATCCCCTACCGCGTGCTCTTCCCGGCGATCATCGCGTTCGCGGCGATCGGCTGTTACTCGCTCGGCTTCAACGCCTACAACGTCTACGCGATCGCCTTCTTCGGCATCCTCGGCTACGGGCTGATCAAGCTCGGCTGCGAGCCCGCGCCCCTGCTGCTGGGCTTCGTGCTCGGCCCACTGCTGGAGAAGCACCTTCGGCGCGCGCTGATCATCTCGCACGGCGACCCGAGCGTCTTCGTGACGCGTCCGCTCTCGGCAGTGCTGCTGGGGCTTGCAGTGGTGGTCCTCGTGATCACCGTGCTGCCGACGATCCGCAAGAAGCGCGAGGTCGTGTTCCAGGAGGACGAGGTCTAGCCCGTGCGCCTGCAACACGACCGGTTCGCCGAGGCGGTCAGTAAGGGACCTCTGGTGCTCGACGGCGGCCTCGCCACCCACCTCGAGGCGCGTGGCAACGACCTGGGCGGGGGGCTGTGGTCTGCCCGGCTGCTGCTCACCGATGACGGACGGGCAGAGCTCGTTGCGGCGCACGGCGACTTCTACGAGGCAGGGGCTCAGGTCGCGACAACGGCCTCGTACCAACTGAGTTCGCTGTCGCTCGCGCGAGCGGGACATGACAGGGCCGACGCCGCAGTTCTGCTGCGCGCTTCGGTGGAGGTGGCGCGAGCGGCGCGCGACCAGCACGCGCCGGAGGGCTGGGTCGCCGGGTCGGTCGGGCCGTACGGCGCGTCGCTGGCCGACGGGTCGGAGTACACGGGCGACTACCAGCTCGGTGACCACGCCGCTTCGGTGGCGGCGTTGCGGGCGTTCCACCGTCCGAGAATCGAGGTCTTGCTCGAAGCCGGAGTCGACGTACTGGCTTGCGAGACAGTGCCATCGGCGGCCGAGGTGGAGGCGCTCGCCCTCGAGCTCGAAGCCGTCGGTGCGGCCGCGTGGGTGTCCGTGACACCCGCACCCAGTGGGTTGACCACTCGCCGCGCCGAGCCCCTCGCCGACGCGCTCGCCCCTCTCGCCGACGTGACTCTCGTGGCTGTCGGCGTCAACTGCTGCGCTCCCGGGGACGTACTGCCTGCTCTCCGAGCATCTGCTGCCACGACCGGACGGGCTGGCGTGGCGTACCCCAACAGCGGCGAGAGCTGGGACGCCGCCGCGCAGTCGTGGACCGGTGAGCCGGCCTGGGACGCCGCCCTCGTGCCGGCCTGGGCCGCTGCGGGCGCCTGGCTGGTCGGCGGCTGCTGCCGCGTCGGCCCTGCTCAGGTGTCTGCCGTCCGCCAGCAGCTGACACTCGCACGGTGAGGTGATGGCCCTCACGTCCGGACGACGCCGAAGTTACCCGCGAGTATCGTCCTCTGCGACGACCGAGCGCCTACGGTGGCGGTCGTCGCACGCAGTTCCCACCCGCCCGTGACAGGAGCGCCCTGACATGCGGATCGCCGCCATCGTCATCTGCCTGGTCGTGACAGTGATCGCCGTCTCCCTGTTCGCACGAGCCATCGCCCAGATCCTGCGCACCATCAAGCTCGGACAGCCGGAGTCGCGCAGCGACCAGCCGGGCGCACGAACGGTCACGCTCTTCCGCGAGTTCCTCGGCCACACGCGCATGTCACGACTGCCGGTCGTCGCTGTGGCGCACTGGTTCACGATGATCTCGTTCGGTGTCCTGTTCCTGACGCTCGTGAACGGGTACGGGCAGCTGTTCGACCCTCACTTCGCGCTACCGCTGATCGGCCACTTCCCCCCGTATGAGTGGGTCGCGGAGCTGTTCGCCTGGGGCGGGCTGATCGGCATCGTCGCGCTGATGGTGATCCGGCAGCAGCAGCACCCGCGCAGCCGCGGCCGGTCGTCCCGCTTCTTCGGGTCGACGTTCTGGCAGGCTTACTACGTCGAGCTGACGATCCTCGGTGTGGTCCTGTGCGTGCTGACCCTGCGGGGGCTGGAGTACGCACTGCTGTCGGAGCAGGGCTCGGAGTTGGCGTCCGGACTGCACTTCCCGATGACGGCTTTCCTCGGCGGGGCGTTCTCGGGGCTGTCGGTGGGCGGGTTCGAGACGGCCATCACGCTGGTCGCCACGGTCAAGATCCTGATCTCGATGGCGTGGATGATCACCATCTCGCTGACGGTCACGATGGGCGTCGCGTGGCACCGCTTCCTGGCGTTCTTCAACGTGTGGTTCAAGCGCGACGCTCGTGGCGGCACGTCTTTGGGTGCGTTGCAGCCGATGAGGGTGGACGGCGAGCCGATCGACTTCGAGAACATCGAAGAGCTCGACGAGGACGCGCCGCTCGGGGTGGGCAAGGTCGAGGACTTCACGTGGAAGGGCCTTCTCGACTTCTCGACATGTACCGAGTGCGGACGCTGCCAGAGCCAGTGCCCGGCCTGGAATACCGAGAAGCCGCTCAGCCCAAAGCTTCTCGTGATGAGTCTGCGCGACCACGCTGCGGGCAAGTCGCCCTGGCTGCTGGCGACCGAGGAGTCGCGCGCCGACCTTGCGCCGCAATTCGCCGCCGAGGCGGAGCGCACCCTGGTGGCGACCGTCGACCCCGACAACCCGCTCGCCGGAGGCGTGATCGACCCGGACGTGCTGTGGTCTTGCACCACGTGCGGCGCATGCGTCGAGCAGTGCCCCGTCGACATCGAGCACGTGGACCACATCGTCGACATGCGCCGTAACCAGGTGCTCGTCGAGTCGGCGTTCCCGTCCGAGCTCAGTGGTCTGTTCAAGAACCTGGAGAAGAACGCCAACCCGTGGGGCATGTCGCCCCGCGGCCGGCTCGACTGGGCGAAGAACCTGCCGTTCGAGGTCAAGCAGGTCGGCGCCGACGTGGAGGACCTCACCGAGGTCGAGTACCTGTTCTGGGTCGGCTGCGCAGGGGCGTTCGAGGACCGCGCGAAGAAGACCACGCAGGCAGTGGCCGAGCTGTTGCACACTGCCGGAGTCGATTTCGCGGTTCTGGGTGACGGCGAGTCGTGCACCGGCGACCCGGCCCGACGCGCGGGCAACGAGTTCCTGTTCCAGATGCTCGCGCAGGCCAACGTGGAGGCTCTGACCGAGGTGAAGGCGACCAAGATCGTCGTCACCTGTGCGCACTGCTTCAACACGCTGTCCAAGGAGTACCCGCAGCTCGGCGGCACGTACGAGGTGGTGCACCACACGCAGCTGCTGAACCGGTTGGTCCGTGACCGCAGGCTGGTGCCTGTGGCGCCGGTCGACCGTGCGTTGGGCACATCACCCGTGACCTACCACGACCCCTGCTACCTGGGCCGGCACAACGGCATCTACTCCCCGCCGCGTGAGCTGATCGGCGCCCTGCCGGGTGTCGAGTACCGCGAGATGGAGCGCAGCAAGGAGAAGTCGTTCTGCTGCGGCGCGGGCGGCGCCCGGATGTGGATGGAGGAGAAGCTCGGGACCCGCATCAACGGCAACCGCACCGCAGAGGCTGTCGCGACCGGCGCCGACACGATCGCGATCGGCTGCCCCTTCTGCCGCGTCATGCTGTCGGACGGGCTCACCGCCGCGCAGGCCGACGGCGCCGCGCGCGAGGAGGTCAAGGTCCTCGACATCGCGCAGATGCTGCTCGAGGCCGTGAAGCGCTCGAACGGCGACGCGCCCGTGGTGGCGAGCGCGGACGACGCCACCCAGGAGGTCGCCCAAGTCGCGGGCGAGAAGGCGAAGGCTCAGCCCGAGCCGGCGGCGGAGACGTCCGACCCCGCGGCTCTCGGCAAGACCAAGCCGGAGGTCGCCGCCGAGGTGGCCGAGGACGTAGGGACGCCGACAGGCGAAGGCGTGGCCACCGACACCGAGCCCTACGACGCCTCCGAGAGCGGCGTCGCAGACGGAGACCCCAAGCCGCGCCCCACCGCCTGACCTGACCGCCCACCTCACTGGCCCGGCCGTTTCACGAGAAGGGTCGGTCAGGGCGTGAGCGGGCGGTCGAGGACGGCGTGACCGGCGGCGGCGTCGCCGTCCCAGGTCAGGGCGCCGGCGGCACCGTTGCCGTCGTCCGGCCGACGCTGCCACAGCGCCAGCAACACGGCACCGGCAGGTCCTGAGAGTGCCGCCACGGGTTCGCCCGGGCCGACCGACCACTCGCCGCCGGTGTCGGTGGCGACCAGCCGCACCGACTCCTTCGGCGGGGTCATCCGTCCGCGCTCGATCTGACGGGGCACGAACACCTCGACCACCTCGGCGATGCCGTCGGCAGCTAGCTCGGCGTCGAGTGCCGGGGTCTCGCCCAGCGCTGTCTCCAGGTCCCACCGGTGGACCGCGTTCTCGTGGCACTGGCGGCGCCGCCAGAAGGCCACGTTGCCGGCGGGGGCGAAGGTCCATGCAGGTGTGGACGGGGTGACGGCGAGCACCCCGTACATGTCGTCGGCTCCGACGCGGAACCACGACAGCAGCTCGGTGCCGTCGTGCGGACCGTCGTAACCCTGAGGTCCCGGACGGCGATCCCGCACGGCCGTCATCACCCAGCGGTGGACGCCGCCGAGGTGGTGCGTCAGGTCACGGACGGTCCAGTCACCACAGTGCACGACGGGCGCGGCGAGGCGGTCGACGCCCCGGCTCAACGCGCCGGCATATCCGCCGAGCTCGCGCCGCAGGTGCTGAAGGTGCTGTTCGGAGTCCACGGGCGCCTGTCTAGCATCGCGGGGGTGAGCGCCCGTCAGCCGCCCGGACACGTCCAGTCGTACCACCACAGCGACTGGACGATCGACGATCTGCTCAGAGCCAAGCGCGAGAACGGCGCCACCGTGAGCATGGTGCTGCCCGCCCGCAACGAGCAGGCAACGGTCTTCGACGTCGTCACGGCGTTGATGCCCCTGCACGAGGCCGGGCTCGTCGACGAGCTGCTGGTGCTCGACAGCCTCTCGACGGACGCGACTGCCGCCCGCGCGCTGGCGGCCGGCGCACGGGTCGTCACCGCTGCGCAGGCCCTCCCCTCCGTCGAGCCGATGCGAGGCAAGGGCGAGGCGATGTGGCGGGCCCTGTTCGCGACCGTCGGCGACGTCATTGCGTTCTGCGACGCCGACCTTCTGGATGCCGGGCCGCACTACGGCCTCGGCCTGCTCGGGCCCCTGCTGACCGACCCGAATACGTTGCTGGTCAAGGGTTTCTACGACCGGCCGCTCGTCAGTGACGACGGCACGGTCACCGGCTACGGCGGACGGGTCACCGAGCTGGTGGCTCGGCCACTGCTCGGGCTCTACCGTCCGGACCTCGCGGGTTTGGTGCAGCCGCTGGCCGGGGAGTGGGCGGGCCGTCGGGAGCTGCTCGAGTCGCTGCCGTTCCCGACCGGGTACGGGGTGGAGGTGGCCGTGCTGCTCGACACCGTTCAGCGTCACGGCGTGGGTGCGCTCGCCCAGGTCGACCTGGGCACGCGCACGCACAGGCAGCAGTCGCCAGATGCGCTCGGCGTGATGGCGGCCGAGGTGATGGGCACCGCGCTGCGACGATTCGATCGCGAGCCTGTCGGCCGAGGGATCCGCCAGTTCACAGTCGTTGGGCACGAGATCGTCGACACCGCAGTCGATCTCGTCGAGCGCGAGCCCATCGCCGATGTGCGGCGCCAACTGGTTGAAGGGGGTCGCCCGACCGGGCGCCACGTGACGCGCTCGCCCTAGAGCGTGTGGGGGTCGACCGAGAAGCCGTCCGCATCGAACAGTCGGCCGGCGGCGGCCTGGGCGACGGCCTTGGCCACCGCCTGCAGCCGCGGGAGGGCCGTGGCGCGGGCATGCCGGTAGGCACCCGACGGTTCGTCGCGCTCGGCCTGCTTGGCGTCGACCGGGAGCCACCTCACGTCGTAGGCCACCGGGTCGGTCCACTCGAGCGTGCGCAGCTGGGGTGGCAGGTCGTCCTCGGCGTGCGCCTCGACCACGAGCAGACCCGCCCACTCGAGGTCGACCTCGACCGCATAGGCATCGACCGCGTCGGGCTGGGCGAGCGCCTCTTCGTCGAAGGCCTCCGAGAAGGCCGCGGTCCTGGCTCGCTCGGCCGGGCTGATCGCCGCCAGGAACTCGGTCTGCGGCTCCGCGTACGGGTCACCGGGCTCGAACCACGGGCCGCGCCAGGGATGTCCCTCCATCGCCAGCTTCGCGCCGGGCTCGACAGCCGCCACCACTGCGGCCAGCACCTCGGGTGTCATGCCGACGGTCGAGTAGACGCTCAGTCTGATGCGGGCCAGCGGGTCGGGGCGCAGGAGCCTGCCCGTGCCGTCCGGGCCGATGTCGAGCACCAGCTCCCCCCCGAGGCGTCGCGCTATCCCGAGCAAGGACGCCACGACTCGTCCCTCCTCGAGCACCGGCCGGCCGCCCGGGAACGCCCGATAGAGCCCGTCGGGGTCTGTCGTGCCCGGCACCGGTGGCTCGTCACGCTCGCGCAGGGTCCGCACCGTCCACACGACGCGGCCCGACGGATCGACCTCCGGCGCCGAGAGCGTGCTCCAGCGCGAGAGCGACCACCGGCGCTGCCGGTCGGGGTTGTCGGTGCGTCGTGAGTAGGGGTAGCGGTCGTCCACGAGCCGGTGGACGGCGACCGGGTCGGTGTCAGGCGGCAGCCACAGCTCGTGGACGGCGCCCGAGTCGGACTCTCCGGGCCACGCCATCAGCTCTGCGCGTCCTCGGCCGACACCTCACGACTGGAGTGGACGTCCGCGCGATGGAAGTTCTGGAACGAACGGCTCGCGGTCGGGCCGCGCTGGCCCAGGTAGCGCGAGCCGTATTTCGCACTCCCGTAAGGGTGTTCGGCCGCGGACGAGAGCTGGAAGAAGCAGAGTTGTCCGATCTTCATGCCCGGCCACAGCTTGATCGGCAGCGTCGCGACGTTCGAGAGCTCGAGGGTGACGTGACCCGAGAACCCCGGGTCGATGAACCCTGCGGTGGAGTGGGTCAGCAGGCCGAGGCGCCCCAGGCTGGACTTCCCCTCCAGGCGGGCGGCGATGGTGTGCGGCAGCGTGATCACCTCGTACGACGACGCCAGCACGAACTCGCCGGGGTGCAGCACGAAGGCCTCGTCGGCGTCCACCTCGACGAGCCGGGTCAGGTCCGGCTGCTCGATCGAGGGGTCGATCACCGCGTACTTGTGGTTGTCGAACAGCCGGAAGTAGCGGTCCATGCGCACGTCGACGCTGGACGGTTGCAGCATCGCTGGGTCGTACGGTTCGAGGACGACGCGGCCCGACTCGAGCTCGGTGCGGATTTCGCGGTCTGAGAGCAGCACGGGCGCAGGCTACCGGGCGGCCGCGTGGCAGGCGTTGGCCCCGCGAGCACAGGAGGGGGAAGAGTGTGGCTCACGCGGCGGTTTCGTGCTCTTCCCGCCCTACCTTCCCCCTCCTGCGCCCGGTGCGGACAGCCTGACCGTCGTCGTCCGCCGCCTCGATGTGGTCGACGTACGCGAGTACCCACATGTCCCTGGCTAGAAGTTCCGAAGCAGGGCCGTCACAGCGACCGCCACAGCGACTGAGACCAGCATCGGCATGCGGCACAGCCTTGCCACGACCGCCGCAGCCACTCCGGCCACCAGCGTGAAGTCGACTGCGTCCCAACCGGGTCCGAGAAGGTCGGTCACGAGGAGCGCGAAGAGCAGAGCTGGAGCGAGCAGGGCCACCACGGCCTGGGCGCGGTCCGGCAGGGGACGCCGGCCGAGCAGGAAGGGACCAACCGCCTTGACGGTGAAACTGATCACCGCCGTGACCGCGATGCAGACCCAGATGGTCGTCACGTCTGCCCCTCCGCCCTGCGCCCTCTGCGAAGCCCGAGAAGAGCCGCCACCGAGCCACCGACCAGCGCCGGGCCGGCGGGAAGGACGAGGAGCAGAAGGGCAGTCAGGAGGCCGCCCCCGAAACCTGCGAGCCGCGCCTGCCTGGACGCGCGCATCTCCTGCAGCAGCAAGACCACGAAGAACGCGGGAAAGACCACATCGAGTGCAAGCTTCTGGACCAGGTCCTCGGACGGCGCGAGGGCGACACCCAGCGCGGTTCCCCCGACCCAGGCAGGCCACTGGGCCAGCGTCGCCGCGATCATCAGCTCTCGGTCGTATCGCCCTTGACCACGGTGGGCAGCGACCCAGGATGCGTCCACGACAGCCTGTGCCTCAACGGCTTTGCGGACCCGTCCTCCGCGCAGGGATGGAGCCACCGCCAACGCCATCGGGAGGAACCGCAGGTTGATCAGAGTCGCCGAGACAACTGCTGCCCAGGCGCTGCCGCCGGCGAGCGCCGTCACGAGCGTGAACTGCGCCGAGCCGGAGAACACGGCTATCGAGGCGACCACAGGGGCGACCTCGCCCCAGCCCAGCCGAACCGCGAGAGCCCCGAAGGTGACGGCGAGCAAGAAGGTAGGGACGGCCAGACCGACTCCGAAGCGGATGCCGGCCCGGTAGCCACCCTCGATCTCTTCCATCTGGCTATCCTAATGGGCAAAGTGGACTATGCCCATTAGAGCAATGGAGGACGCGTCGGATGCCTGCACCCAGCTCCACAACGGCAGCCACCGTTGAGCTGGTCGGCGGACACGCAGCGCTCGACCTCGTGAACACCGTCTCGTGGCGCCTGGACCCGGCTCGACGGCGCGACTACCTCTGCGACCCTGCTGCGCTGGCCGACTGGCTGCCGCGTGTGGGTCTCCTCGGCACAGAGCAGGCCCACGAGCTGCTGATGGGGTCGACCGGGCAGCCACGTCGCGGCATCCGGGCCCTGGTCGAGGTCCGAACACTGCGCGAGCAGCTCCACACGTTGCTCGAACCGCTCGTCACCGGTTGCGAGTCCTTGGACGCCCTGGTGGTCCGCCCAGAGCTCAACCGGCGGCTCGCCGGAGCGATCGCCCACAGTGAGCTGTCCGGGTCACCGATGCGCTGGCGACTGACGGTCCGAGAGCCGAGCGACGTTCCTCGACTGCTGACGCTGGCCGTGCTCGACCTGCTGGAGTCGCCGCGCCTCGCCATGCTGCGCAGGTGCGAGGGGCCCGGCTGCGCGTGGCTCTTCCTGGACGCTAGCCGCAGCCACACGCGTCGCTGGTGCAGCTCCCTCGACTGCGGAAACCGCGACCGTGCGCGGCGCCACTACGCCCGGCACCGAACTGCGTCGACCCGCTAGCTGGGGCTCTACGACCCAGCACGAGGCCGGTTCGACGGGACGGCCAGGCCGAACTCGGCGTCCACGCCGTCGCTGAACATGACGTGGTCGGGCTGCTGGCCGGCGAGGCTTCCAAGGCCGACCGAAGCGAGCAGGCTGTCCACGTCCAACGACACGATCTCGGCTCGCCGCAGGGGCCAAGGCTCATGCTGGATGGGCAGGTACCTGCTGCGGCCGAGGTGTTGCGCATGCAGCCCCCACCGTGCAGACACGAAGTGCTCCAAGGGGTTTGGGGTGACGGGCTCGTAAGCCCGGACGATGAGAGTGCTGCGAACGCCGCGCGCGCCGGGATGCCTCAGGCGGGACGCGTACCGATGCTCGAACCCGCCGCGCACTGCCCGTCCGCCGTACCGGAGCCGCGCCCACCGGTACGGCACGCCGAAGAGGGCGCGCGCCACCGGCACGACGAGTGCGCGCTCACTGTCGAGACTGAGGAAGACGACTCCGCGCCGGCCGGTCTCGTCCACGGAGTAGAGGCGCACGTTCATCTCCACGTACCTGCCGAGATACGGGACGGCCGGCCCGCGGCCCGGCCCGGTCTCGATGACGCGGAACGGCACCAGCCCGACGTAGGTTCGGCCTTCGTGGACGTCCGGACGAACCCCAGGCGGCAGCAGATGCGCAACGAGGGACGGCTCGACGGACCAGTGAACGAAGGTCAGGTCGCGCCAGTGCTGCCGCAACACGCGCGGAGGCCGCAGCGGCGGAGGAGTCGCCGTGACCGGCTCTGCTTCCTCTCCGCCCACGGGTCGTGGTGTTGCGTTCATCCCACCAGCCTGCCGCCCGCACGCCCCGGCGGCACGATCAGGCGCCACGTCCTGCCGTATCCGAAGGGGCTCCACCGCAGCCCAGACCGTCGGTTATGCTGCTGGCCGCGCACCTCTCATTGGTGCCGTGCGGGTGTAGTTCAATGGTAGAACATCAGCTTCCCAAGCTGACAGTGCGAGTTCGATTCTCGTCACCCGCTCCACCACGAAACCGCATGTCAGCGGGCGGTTCTCGGAATCTGTGACCCCAGCGGACCACCCCGTTCAGCACGGTCGTGCCCGTTGCGTGCCCGTTCCCGCTGAACCAAGGCGTCCAGCGAGGCCGCGACGGCTCGGTCCCGCGTCGAGTTCGTGTGCAGGTAGATCAGCGCGGCCCGAGCGCAGGCGTGACCCATGCGGGCCATGAGGTCGGGAAGAGTCGCGCCAGCCTGCGCGGTCAGGGTGTTTGCCCGTGTGGCGCAGGTCGTGGAAGTGCACGGCGACGAGCACCAGCGGGAGCGGCGCCAGGTCGTCACGGGGCCCCGCTTCGGCCACGGACCAAACTGTCAGCACGGCGATGAGCGCCCAGTCCCTGGAAGATCCGGGCGGGAGGGTTCGCCGGTCGAGGTTCGGCCCGCAGCACGTGCAGGACGCTGGTGACCATCCGGTGAGCCCAAGGATGCGCCGTGAGCGGTGTATCAGCCGAAAGCACGAGTGGTCCACTGAGCGAACGGCCAGGACAGGTCGGGCTGCAAGGCCGGTGTGCCCAGCACGGGGGTCCGCGATCGTGGAGGAGCCACACCTCACCGAGACAGCGGAGCACGTGATGAGACCACTTCGAGACAACACCACCGCGCTGGACGACTCGCGCCTACCCGTGAGAGCGAAGCTCGTAGCGGCGTGGACGAGCTTCATGTTCCTGTACGCCTACGTGGACATCATCGGCTTCTTCGTGCCGGGCAAGATCGACGACATCCTGGTCGGCGTCGTCTTCGAGTTCGACATCACCCAGACGTTGCTGACCGCTTTCCTTACGCTCATGGCCATCCCGATCCTGATGGTGGTGCTGTCCGCCATGCTGCCGGCCCGCGCGAACCGGATCACGAACCTCGTCGTGGCATCGGTCCAGGTCCCGTACGCGATGTTCAACGCGGTGGGCGAGTCCTGGACGTACTACTACTGGGGCGCCGTCGTACTGGAAGTGATCCTGCTCGCCGTCATCCTTCGGCTTGCCTGGACCTGGCCCCGCCGCGTCGCATCGCCGGTGACCACGGCAGCCAGCGGGTACAAGGAGCCTCTTCAGACGCAGCATCACGCATGACTCCCTTCCGCGCGCCGCCCCGGGGTCGTCTCTCGCCCGGCCCGGCCGCGGTCACGTCACCTCGCGTCCTGGCGTCCCGGCGTCCTGGCGTCCTGGCCAGGCTGCCGATCGCGCCACTGTCGCGCGATCCAGAACCCGGGCCCACCCGGGACCCTCCACCACACAACGCCGACCCGAGGTCGAGTCGCGAGCGTGACCCGACCGCCGCCGACCCGACCACCGAGCCTCCGCGCGACTCCAGCCTGCGTCCAAGGACCCTCCGGCGTCGCTACGCGATGGCACACGCCGCCACCCTTGACCCGGAGATGCGCAGCCCGACATGGAATCGTGGCGTGGAGCGTTCGAGCACACCTCACCCAGCGCGGGAGGAGACCGAGATGGGGCAGGAGTTCGAGGGCGACCTGCAGGACGCGGAGTTCTGGGGAGCCGACCTACGCGGAGCGCTGTTTCGCGACGTGAACTTCACCGGCGCCAGGATCACGCACGCCTGGCTCGTCGACATGGAGGTCGATGCGTTTGTCGACGGGCTGGTCATCAACGGTGTCGACGTGACGGCCTTCGTCAATGAGAACGACCGCTGGTATCCGCTGCGCTCGGTGCTGAATGTCACCGATCCGCAGAGCATGCGCGAGGCGTGGGTTGCGTTGCGCGAAGCGTGGACGGCGATGATCGAGCGGGCCCGGCGCCTCCCCGACGAGACACTGCACCGCAGCGTCGACAGCGAGTGGTCCTTGGTCCAGACGCTGAGACACCTGGTGATGGCGACCGACAAGTGGTTCGCAGCACCGGTTCTCGGCGACCGATTCCATTCGCTCGGCATGCCGAACACTGGCTCCGTCGACTTCCCCTTCCCCGGCATCGACCGGGACGCGGACCCAACCCTCGAGGAGGTGCTGGCGGCGCGCGAGGACCAGGCCGCGCACCTGGGCGACTACCTTGCGACCATCACCGACGACGACCTCACCCGCACCGTCGACGTCCTCGAGAACGGCCCACAGCCGATCCAGGCATGCATCTCCACCGTTTTCGAGGAGGAGTTCTGGCACCTGCGCTATGCCGATCGCGACCTGACGGTGATCGAGTCCGAGGCCTGACGACGCTCGACCTGTAGCGATCCTTGGCTGCATGCCCTTGGCGTGCCAAGGCTGTGGGTAACGGCCTCAGCACGACGACTGCCCCGTCAGCCAGGGCGGGCAGCAGCAGGCGCAGCATCAGGTAGTGGGCATGGTGGTTGACGGCGGACGTTGTCTCGAACCCGTCGACGGTCCGACCTGTGGCGTCGGGACGGACCATGCCGGCGTTGAGCACCAGCGCGTCGATCGGAGTGTCGCCAAGGCGCTCATGGACCGACGCAGCACAGGCACGCACCGAGTCGAGCTCGGCCAAGTCGAGCGGAACGGCCTCCGATCGATGTCGTCCCGCGGGTACCTCGGATCAGACGCGCATTGCTCGACCGCGTGAGCCGCTCGGCAGCAACTGCTCCGAATCCTGATGTGCCGCCAGTCATCACGATCGTGGACACGCGGCCTCCTTGGCTCGGACGTCGTTTGACAGGCTGCCAGCATTGCGCTTTCGACCCCCGCTGGCGGTCCGCACTCGGCGACCCAGTCAACGAAACGCGATCACCAGTTGGGTCAGCAACGGCGCCACAACGATCGCGGGCAGCAGGTCACCCACCGGGATCTGCTTGATCTGCAGCAGCCGGAAGCTGATGCCCACCAGCAGCAGGCCGCCCGTAGCAGTCAGCGCAGCGATGTGCGCGTCCGGCAGCACCGACCCGAGCAGCACCCCGACCAGCGTCACGAGACCCTGAACAACAGCGACCGACACCGCAGACAGCAGCACTCCCACCCCGAACGAGGACGCGAAGGCCAGCGCTGCGAAGCCGTCGAGCACGGACTTCAGCAGGAGCTGGTCGATGCCGCGCCCGAGACCATCCGACAGCGCTCCGAGAATGGTGAGCGGCCCGACGCAGAACAGCAGTGACGCGCTGAGCCACCCTTCGATGAAGCGTTCGCGGGCTGCGTGGTCATGTCCGGTCTCGGTCGCGTCTGTCTGCGCCTGGCCCCGAGCGGCGCGAGCGGCGCGTGCCCCGTTGGAGCGTCTGGACAGCCAGCCCTGGATCGCGCCGGCCAACCCCTCCAGACGTGCCTCAACCCGCAGCAGCGAGCCGGCGATGCCGCCGATCAGCAGGGAGCCCAGCACGATCAGCACGGGAGCGCCGGTGCCCGTCGCCGCGCGGAACGACACGTCGGTCACCGCGACAGCTGACAGTCCAGCAACGAGCAACGTCACGAGGCCGAGACCGTCGGTCACCGCGGCGTGGGTGCGCTCGGGCAGCCGGTGCCCCACAGCCATTCCGAGGAGCGCCCCAACAATGATCGCCCCGACATTGACAAGGGTGCCCAGTCCCGGGAAATCAACGCTCACCGTGCGAGCCTACGATGCGAGGCTTTCCGGGCCTCAGCGCCGAGCGTCGATGACGCAGAACAGGTTTCCCTCGGTGTCGGCCAGCACCACGAAGTCGGCGCCTTCGGGGTACTCCCAGTCAACGCGCGTCGCACCGAGCGAGATCAGGCGCTCGACCTCGGCCAACTGCTCCGCCTCGTCGTCCGCCCAGAGGTCGAGATGCATCCTGTCCGTCTCGTCGAGGTGAAGGCGGGTCCCCGTACCGCCCTTCGGACTCAGGAATGCCGGATGGTGCGGTCCGGCGGCATAACCCAGTGCGTCCGTCCAGAAAGCGGCTGCCCGGTCGATGTCCGACACGCTCATCACGACCGATCCGATTCTCAGCATCCCGGCAGCATTGCATGGCAGCCACTGATGTGACTGTTCACGTACGCCGGGCCTCGATGAGCCATGACTGCGAGGCAAAGACGACGCCCTTGTTGGTCATCGCGTCATCCAGGGTCCCCCGAAGACGCTGCAACGACTCATCACGTGTGGTCTCGTCGAGGCCGTCGAGCAGCCCGATCGTGACGCCCATCTGGCTGACGAACGCGAAGGCGTCGTCCGGGTCCTTGCCGAGGTAGACCGGCTCAGCGACGTCGGTGAGCTGAACCTCGCCCCAACCGGACTGGTCGAGCACGCCACGCGCGTAGGCGAAGTCGGCGAGTCCGAACGGACCGGGTGCGTTGGCCGGCGGCTGGGGCAGCTCCCGGCCTGCGGCGAGAGCACCGCGGATCTGGGTGATCCACGGGTTGATGCCGATCTCCCGCCACGCGAGCAGCACGAGGCGCCCCGCCGGCCGAACCGCGCGGCCGATGTTGGTGAACGCGCTGATGGGGTCGGCGAAGAACATGGCGCCGAACCTGCTGATCACGACGTCGAAGGCGGCGGGATCGAACGGATGCACCTGGGCGTCGGCCTGCACGAACTCCACATGGTCAAGGCCCTGGTCTGCCGCGCGCCGACGTCCGCGGTCGAGCATCCGTTCGGACAGGTCGACGCCGAGCGTCCGTCCAGAACTCGCCAGGACGCCCGCCTGCAGTGTCGAGCCACCGCAGCCGCACCCGATGTCGAGAACCCGGTCGTCGGGTCGGATCGCGGCCGCTCTCATCAGGTGCAGCGTGTGAGCGGCGGTCGCCGCCTCGTAGCGCTCCTCGTGCTGTGCCCAGGCCTCCCCTTCGGCGCCGTCCCACGCCTTGGCCTGGTCCACATTCACGAGTCGAGTCGTCATGGGGCCATTGTCGCCGACCTTCTCTCCCTGCGACGGGAGAGCGACGCTGACTTCCCGGTGCGGACGCGGTCAGCCCAGTGGCCGCCCACGAACGTGTGAGATGACCATCTCGGGGACATGCACGTCCACCTCGTCCGGGGCCCCCTTGGCCGGGAAGTCGAAGACCCCGATCATCAGCGTCACCGGATAGTCGGGCGCCTGGCTGTGACGGCGCACCACCTCGCCGTCGACCGAGAACGCCAGTGACCCGGGCCGCCAGTCGACACCGTAGGTGTGGAACTCGGAGACATCGATCTTCAGCGGCTCCGGCAACCAGTCCTCCTTCAGCGCCGGGTCCTTGAACGCCTTCACCCCCATGCCGACTCCCGCGGTCCCGTCGCGGACGTCCTCGCCGAAGATCTCCGCGACCAGGATCTCGCCGGAGCGCTCCGGGCTATCCTCGATGCCCGACATGAAGAAGGCGAACATCGAGCGGTCGGTGATCACGCCGCGCATGCGCACTTCGACCTGGCCGTAGTGCGGCACGTAGCCGGCCATCGCGGGCTGCTCCTCCAGGACCACCTGCCCAGCCTGGAAGGGCACCTGTCCGGTCGTGCTGCCCAGCGGACCGGCGAAGTTGCCACTCTGGATGGCCGATACACGCAGCGGCACCTCGTGCAGGTCTGGGCACCACAACGGCTGATCCACAGGGATACTCAGCCGCAGGCCATCGTCCTGGACGGAGTAGACCGCCGTCGACTGGGCCCGCGAGCTCCAGTGCGGCAGGTAGTACGGGAACCAGAGGTTCGTGTCCAGTGCGTCCCCGTCGAATCGCGCGTCCAGCTCGAGCTCTGACGTCAGCATCCCCAATGCTAGGCAGCCACAGGGGTTGCGACGCAACGTCCTCTAGACGTCTAGACATCTGGACGTCGCCCGCCCACCGAACAGTCAGACGCTCGACCCGCCCCGGCGGGTCCTCGGTCTGACACAACGAAAAAGGGCATCAGGCGCAGATCGAGACGATCTCGGCCATCGGCGTCTCCAGCCGGTGCGGCCCCGCCGCGCCCCTGAAGCGGCGCTCGTCGCCACGGACCACCTGGCGGCGGCCCTCGGCATCCACGAGCACCGTCCCGTCAGCTCCCACGGCGACCAGGTCGCCCTCGACACGGAGCACCACGGGTGCGTCCCGGCCGGCGGAGATTGCGGTGCGGCCGGCCTGCAGCCCTGCCATCACCCCGTCCACGCTCGCGTCCTCGCAGGCGACCCACGTCGTGGGAGCGGCGAGCGGACGTCCCTGGGCCGGCGCGTGAAAGTCGCTGCCGCCCAACGGGATCGCATCCAGGCCCCAGGCCGTCCACCACGCGAGCGGCCACGTCCAGTTGCGCGGCGCCCACGTCCAGTGCCAGACCTCGGCGAGTGGAGGCCTTGTCGTGAGCGGATGGTGCCAGGCGCAGTCCGCCGCCAGCGGGTGGTTGATCGACAGCAGTCCGCCGGCAGCGGCCACATCGCGAACCCACGCGTCGGCCGGTTGCCGGAAGTCCACCCACCCGACCCTCCCGAACGCGTTCGCGTGGCCACGGTCGGTGGTGACCTCCTGTCCCGGCAGCAGCGTCAAGCCGTAGTGCGACGCCGCGGCATCCAGCTCGACGTGGTGGCTCGTCGTGTTGTGGTCGGTCACCGCCAGGAAGTCGCACCCGGCCGAAACGGCAAGCGCCGCAAGCTCGGACACCGTCAGAGACCCGTCAGAGTGGACGGTGTGCGCATGCAGGTCGCCGGCGAGCCAGCTCAGACCCGGCTCATTGGGAAGGCTCCGCCGCGGCGGCCGTTCGGGCACGGCCGGCGCGGCGACGACAGGCCATTCAGGTGCGGACGCCAGCAGCTCGGCACGTACCTCCACGTCGATGCCCGCGCCCGGCACCCGGTGAAGCCCCAGCCAGACCGCCCACTCCCCTGGCTCGGGCCGGCCGCCCAGGTAGCCCGGTGTGCTCCGCTGGGCGATGACGCACGAACTGCGCGCGCCTCCCGACCATCCTCGGTACCCGCCAGGCCCCGCGCATCCGAGGTCCAGTACTCCTAGGTCACGGTCAAAGGCCAGCGAGACACGCACTGCCCCAACGCCGTCCGGCACTTCGAAGGGCAGCTCCAGATACGGAGACACGGCACGGTCCTCGGGCGTCACATGACGCCGCAGCACCTGCTCGGTCACGCGCCGGTCACTTGTCGAGCACCGCCGCCGGCTCCGGCTTGCCGCCCACCGCCTGGGCGTCCACCAGCTCGCCGGCATCGTCGAACACCAAGGAGCGCGACGGTGAGGCGACCACCCACCCTTCGGTGCCGACCTCGGGCTCGCTCTCGTCGTCCACGACCACCTGGATCCGTTCGCCTCCGGCGTCGACACTCACCAGAACGCCGGCACCGAGATGCTCGAGGACCGTCACAGCCCCCGGGATCCCCTGTCCCCCAGGCGGTTCAGTCACCGACCACCGCAGGTACTCAGGTCGAGCGCCCCACGTCACCTGTTGCCCGTCGGAGACAAGCCCACGTGCGCCGTCCGCAAGCGCCACGCTCGCACCGGCAACCTCCACGGTCCAGCCGCCCGAGGTCTCCCGCACCACGGCAGACCTGAGGTTCATCGGCGTCGAGCCGACGAAAGAGGCCACGAACGTGTTGGCCGGCTTCTGGAACACCGCTCTCGGTGTGCCCACCTGACGGATGCGGCCCTTCTCCATGATCGCGATCCGGTCGGCGAGGGCCAGCGCCTCGGCCTGGTCGTGGGTCACGAAGACCGTGGTGACCGCGAGCTCGGTCTGCAGCTCCTTGAGGAAGGTCCGGGCCTCCAGCCTCAGCCGGGCGTCGAGGTTCGACAGCGGCTCGTCGAGCAGGAACACCTGCGGCCGGCTGGCCACCGCCCGCGCCAGGGCAACCCGCTGCTGCTGACCGCCGGAAAGCTGGCCGGGCCGCCGCTCCAGCAGGCCGCCGAGCGAGAGCCCTGACGCTGCCTCGGCGGCGGATGCGGCTCGCTCAGCTCGACCCACCTTCTGGATTCGGAGCGGGTAGGCGATGTTGTCGGAGACCGTCATGTGCGGGAACAGGGCGTAGTCCTGGAAGACCATGGCGAGACGCCGCTCACCGGGGGGCATCCGCGTCACATCACGGTCACCGATCTCGATGCGCCCCGCGTCCGCCGTCTCGAGGCCCGCGATGGTGCGCAGGAGAGTCGTCTTGCCGCAGCCGGACGGGCCGAGGAGCGCGAAGAACTCACCGTCCTCGACGCGGAGGTCGAGGCTGTCGACGGCCCTCACCCCACCCGGGTACTCCTTGACCAGATCGGTCATCACGATGGCGGCCATCAGCGCTTGATCCCTCCGTGGAACCGGAACCCGTACCGGCGGCTGACGAACAGGAACATCGCGACGACCGGCAGGGAGAACAGGAGCGAGAACGTCGAGATCAGCGACAGGTCGGCCTGACCGCCCTCGGTGTAGAAGGTGTACATCACCACGGCCGCAGGCGACTTCTCCGGCGTCCGCAGCAGGATGAACGGAATCAGGAAGTTGCCCCACACCTGGACCACGGTCCACACGGCGATGGTCGCGAGACCCGGTCTGGCCAGCGGCACGACGACGTGCGCGAGGATCTGCAGCGGTGAGGCCCCGTAGATGCGCGCTGACTCCTCGTACGAGCGAGGTGTCGCGTCCATGAAGTCCTTGAGGATGAAGATGGCAGTGGGCAGCAGGCCGCCGGCGAGCACGAGGATGACGCCGATCCGCGAGTCGATCAGGTTCAGCTCGTACATCAGGAAGAACGTGGGCACCATCGCGGCGGTACCGGTGACGATGGACGACAACAGGAGCAACGCGTAGAGCAGCGCATCACGCCCAGGGATGCGTACTCGCGAAAGGGCGTACGAGGCGAGCGCTGCCAGCACGAGGACGACTGCCATGGTCGACAGGGCCAGCAGCGTCGAGTTCAGCAGCGAACGCAGTGCATAGGGGTTGTCGAGGAGGGTCTGGAAGTTGGCAAAGGTGAAGTCGGGCAACGACGTTCGCAGCGTCGGCGTCCGGTCGAAGGGCGTCAGCACCATCCAGAGCAGCGGGATCGCGAAGAAGACGATCAGGAACCCGAGGAAGACGTACCGGCCGATCGTGCCGAGGGTGAGGCGGACGGCGCTGTTCATGACCGCCTCCCGCGCAGGACTCGCAGGTACACCAACGCGATCACCAGGTTGATCAGCAGCATGATGAGCGAGATCGCCGCGCCCTTTCCGAGCGACCCTCCCGAGATGGCGACCTGGTAGATGTACACCGGCAGGATCTCCGACTCGCGGTTCGGCCCGCCCGCCGTGATCAGGTACGGCGTGAAGTCGTTGAAGGTCCACATGCTGATCAGCAGCGTGTTGGTCAGCAGGTGACCGCGGATGTTCGGCAGCACGACGTCCCGCAGTTGCGCGAACGTGCCGGCTCCCGCCATCCGGGCGCTCTCGAGCTGCGACGGCGGCACGGACGCGAGCGCAGAGCTGAACAGCAGCATGGAGAACGCGGTCCCCCGCCACGTGTTGAACACGATGATCGACTCCATCGGGTGCTCGAGGAGCCACGCTGCGCCCGGCGTGCCGAGCAGGGCGTTCACCGTGCCGCCGCTTCGGTCGAGCAGCGCCACCCACAGGAACGAGGCGACCGAGCCGGGAATGATCCAGGCCAGCAGCACCAGACCCTCGACGAGAGAGCGGACGGAGCGCCGTGCGCGCTGCATCGTCCACGCAATGGCGAAGCCCAACACAGACTGACCAAGGAGCGCCGATCCGGCGACGAAGACCAGGGTCAGCCACAGGGAGTGCTGGAATCGCTGGTCCCCCAACACATCGACGTAGTTGTCGATCCCCACGATGTCCGGTCGCGCCGCCGTCACGCCCGTCAACCGGTAGTTGGTGACGCCGATGTAGAGGGTCCACACGGCCGGGAAGACCAGGAACACACCGATCAGGAGCAGCCCCGGTGCGACGAAAGCGACTGCGCCGGAACGACCGAGGCCGGCTGCGTCCGTGTCGGGACGAGTGGTGCGGAGCCGTGCCGAGGTCTTGGCCGACTCAGGGGGAGATGTCGCCAGTGTCACCGACGATCTCCTCCAGCGACGACGCGTACGTGTCGGCGGCCTCCTGCGGGTCGGTACCGGAGACGACTGCGGCAGTGGCCTCTTGGAACGCGATTGAGACCTGGGGATAGATCGACAAGGGCGGGCGGTAGCGAGTGATCGGCAGCACCTCGTCCGCGATGAAGCTGAGCATCGGCTCGCCGGCCAGGACGTCGGCGTTCACGTCACTTCGCGGCGTGATGCGCGGGCTGCCGGCCAGGAGCTCGACGGTCGCCTCGGCCGAGTTCATGAACGCGAGCAGCTCCCACGCCTGCTGGGGGTACTCGGTCTTCGGGTTGATCACGCGCGCGCTGCCGCCGCTCATGCTGACGAAGTCCTGGCCGTCAACACCTGAACCAGGTTCGCGTGCAGGGATTTTCGCCCATCCGACCGCCGCGTCGCGGTCCGCCATCGGCGCGATCCCGTCGACCGGGTTGACGACCGACCGCCAGAAGTAGTCGCTCTCGATCAGGATGCCGAGCTTGTTCTCCGCGAACAGCGCGAACGACTGGTCGCGTCCCTGCGCCTCCTGCTGCAGCAGTGGGTCGCCGAGCCCGTCGGAGTACACGTCGGAGTAGAACGACAGCACGTCGTTCACGCCCTCGCTGGCGCCCTGCCACGTGCCGTCCGACCAGATCGGCTCTCCGGTGCCGACGAGCAGCGGGAGCGCGCCCTGCATCGTGGTGGCCTCGCCCATCGCGGTTCCGGCGTTGACCTGCATCGGCGTCACACCCTCGAGCTTCTTGAGTTCGCCTGCCGCGTCGAGGATCTCGTCCCAGCTGGTCGGTTGCCAGTCATCCGGCAGACCGGCCTGCTCGAAGAGGTTCTTGTTGAAGAAGATCACGCGCCCGTCGGTACCCGCCGGCACCCCGTACAGCTCCTCGCCGAAGCTGGCGATCGCCTGCACCGCTTCGGGGATCTCGCTCCAGCCGTCCCACGAGCCCGCGGCCTCGCCCACGACGTCGTCCAGTGGCGCCAGGTATCCCGCGTCCGCGAACTCCCCCACCCAGATGCCGTCGATGTTGACGATGTCTGCGGCGTCACCGCTGCGCAGGTCGAGGGCGAGTCTGGTCTTGAAGTCCTCGTCGTCCACGCCGGACGGCTCGAAGGTGACATCGGCCTCGACGCCCTTCTCCTTCTGCTGCTCGACGAACGTGGGGATCACGTAGTTCTCGATCCAGTCCGCCTCGACCGCGTTCTTGCCGCCGGAGATGGCGTTGGCGCTGATCGTGAGGCTGATCTTCTCCGCGTCGGCGTTGCGCTGCTGGTCGGCGCCCTCGGTGGGATCCCCACCGCCGCCTCCGCAGGCTGCCAGGGCCACGGTCACCATGACGGCGAGCACGCCCGCCGCCGCCCGTCCGCCCCTTCTGCGTACGCCAGACCTGCTCATCCGAACCCTCCCAAGGGCAAGGGCCGGGCCGCTCCACCCGGCAGCGGTTTGGAGCATGTCATGACATGTCAGACATCACCACACAGAAATGGGCAGGCAAGGGCGAACTCTTGGTGTGCAGGGGACGGACGGTGGCTGCGGCTCAGCGCCGTCCGCGCGCTCCGGCGGAGAAGTCGGCGGCAGATCGGCTCGGCCGGCCCGAGGAGGCAGCGGCAGGCTGCGCGGACCGACCGCGTCCACGCCCGCGGCCATTGCTCGAAGCGCCCTGGGTTCGGGGCTGCTGGGAACGGCCGTTGCTCTGCGGACGACCGGTGCCCTGCGGACGACCTGGGCCGCGACGCGGAGCCTTCGTCCGAGTCGGTGCGACGTCCGGCACGGCAGCAGGCTGGACGAACGGCGCCGGCTCACCGGCAAGGTCGCGCACGATCGGGTGACCGGAGACCACGGCGGTCGTGGTCGGACGGATCTTGGCCAGGCGCACCAGGTCGGCGACGTCGCGGCGCTGGTCGGGCGTCATCAGCGTGACGACGACACCGGCCGCCCCGGCGCGAGCGGTGCGCCCTGACCGGTGCAGGTAGGCCTTGTGCTCAGTCGGCGGGTCGACGTGCACGACGAGCTCGACGTCGTCGACGTGGATGCCGCGGGCCGCGATGTCGGTCGCGACCATGACGCGCACCCCGCCGGCCGTGAAGGCGGCCAGGTTCTTCTCGCGCGCGCCCTGCGACAGGTTGCCGTGCAGGTCGACGGACGGGATGCCCGCCGCCGTCAGCTGCTTGGCCAGCTTCTTGGCGGAGTGCTTCGTCCGCATGAACAGCAGTGAGCGACCTTGGCCGGACGCGAGCTCGCGTACGACCGAAGCCTTGTCGGTCGCCGCCACCGAGAGGACGTGGTGCGTCATCGCGGGCGGCGGCGCGGCAGCCGAGTCGACGGAGTGCGTCAGCGGGTTCGACAGGTAGCGGCGCACGAGCACGTCGACGCCGTTGTCGAGGGTGGCCGAGAACAGCATCCGCTGACCCTTGCTCGGGGTGCGGTCCATGATGCGCTTGACGCCGGGCAGGAAGCCGAGGTCAGCCATGTGGTCGGCCTCGTCGAGGACGGTGACCTCCACGGCGCCGAGGTCGCAGTGACCCTGGCCGATGAGGTCCTCGAGACGTCCCGGGCAGGCGATCAGCACGTCGATGCCGGAGCGAAGGGCGTTGACCTGGGGGTTCTGGCCGACGCCACCGAAGACGACGGCGGTGCGGAGCCCGGCTGCCTTGGCGAGCGGTTCGAGCACGGCGCGAATCTGGTTGGCGAGCTCGCGAGTCGGGGCCAGCACGAGGGCGCGGGGCCGCTTGGGCTGGGCCCGGCGGCCGCTCGCGGTCAGCCGCGCCACGGTCGGAATGGAGAACGCGAGGGTCTTGCCGGAGCCGGTGCGGCCACGGCCCAGCACGTCGCGGCCGGCCAGGGTGTCGGGCAGGGTCGCCGACTGGATCGGGAACGACGCGGTCAGTCCTTGTGCGGCCAGGGCCGACACAAGGGCGGTGGGGACGCCGAGATCGGCAAACAATGGAGCGGCGGACGACGGGGCGGATGAGGCAGGGGTGGGCGCAGATGTTCGCTGCGCCTGAGCAGGGGAGTGCAACAGGGGTCCTTCCGGATCACGGTGGCCGCAGTGCCGGCTCACCGTCACCGGGCGCCTCACGCACTCGCCGTCAGGCGGTGCGGGCGCTGTCAACGGGACGAACCGCGCCCGCAAGGGGCGCGAAGCAGACGACCTCGACGGGGCCACGTTGACCACGTCTGCACTCAGTGTGCCCTACGAACGACCGAAGCCTCGCATCCTTCGCGAAAGACGTCGGACGTCGGAGCGCCCTCAGCTGCCGGCGAACACGCCGGGAGGGAAGGCACCTGCCGCCACGGCGCGCCGGCTCAGGGACCGTCCGAGCTCCGTGAGCCGTGCGATGTCGGCCTCGTCAGCCTGGGCGAAGGGGGCGCTTGAGTGCTGGTCGGTCTGGTCCTCGAGGTCGGCGCGGAGCTGCTTGCCGAGAGCGGTGATGCGGCCGTCCCCCTCGAGCACGCCGCGCTCGCACAGGTACTGCGACGCCTCGGCCCACTGGTCCTCCGACCACCCTCGGCTCAGCTTGGCGAACTCGGGCGTGAAGCCTCTGCCGGACGCCGTGTGGGTCACGACGGCATCGAGGCCGCTGACTCCTGCGGCGAGCAGTGCGGCGACGTGCCCGTCCCCGCGGTACTCGCGCAGCAGCGTGCCGGCGTGCCAGAGGGCGCCGAGATCGCTGGTGGGGTACTCGAGTCCGGCGTGGGCGGCGTACAGCGGACGGCCGGCGACCGTGCAACGGTCGGCCAGCTGCCGGGCCAGGGCTGCCGCCTCGGCGACCTCGTCGCTGTCGGCCACTGGGCCGAGTAGTCGACGCAGGGCGGTTTCGGCGGCACGCAGCCTGGCGTCCAGCACCTGCTCGGGCGAGGCCAGCGTCCATGCCCGCGGGATGTGGCGCGCCACGATCTCGGGGTTGAAGCTGTAGAACGTCGCGGCGACCACGCCGGCGTTCACGGGCCCCATCGCGGCGGCCCGCTGGGCGAAGTACGTCATCCGTCCGGGACGAAGCCCTACCCCGGTCAGCTCGGCCTCCGACTCGGGCGAGAAGTACGTCGTGGCGTGCAGCGGTTCGAGGGCGCGGTAGCAGCGGCGCACGGAGGCGGTCATCACGTCACGCTATCCACGGCCCGCCGGGCTCGCGGTTTGGGCCGAGGCGCGAAGACTCCGGTGTCGCTGAGGCACCAGAGTTTTCGGGCGTTGTGCGGTCGACGGGCGGGCCGAGCAAGTCGCGAAGACTTCGGTGTCGTCGCGGCACCAAAGTCTTCGCGCGTGACTGTCAGGCTCACCACCCATTGGGGACGGCGCTGGGCCCGACTCAGACGTCCACCCCGACCAGGCTCTCGCCGTCGAACGTCACGATCTCGAGGCGCGCGAGGTCGTCGATCGCCATCGCGGCCGACCCGGCGACGCTGAGACCCTCTGGTCCGGCGGCCTTCTCACCGATCACCCAGCTACCGGCGACCTGGCGCTCGCCGCTCGCGCTCACGGCCACGAGCTGGCAGCGCTCGCCCTCGGCGACGCCGGTCACGTGCACGTCGAACTTGACCCAGGCGGCCGCGGGGATCACGCGCGCCTCCAGGTTGACGCCGGTCGCGTTGTCGGTGCCCGCGAGGTCGAGAGTTCCCGGCACGGTCTCGGACGGGGTCACGGTCGGCTGAGCCTGCTGGGACCCGTCGTCGTCCCCTCCACCGAGCACGGCGCCGACGAGGCCTGACACAGCGACCAGCCCGGCCACCGCAGCCGCGACCAGCAAGGTGCGGCCGCGGCTCTTGCGTGCGTGGTCTGCCCGCACGGCGCGCAGCGTCCGCTGCAGCACGAGGTCGTTCTGGGATGGGGCCGGCGTCTCGCCCGGCCAGTCGTCGTCGTCGACCAGGGCGAGCATGTCGGCGACGTCGTCGATGTCGGCCAGCTCGGCGCGGCACGTGGTGCAGCCGGCCAGGTGGAGCTCGACCGCGTCGCGCTCGTCGTCGTCCAGGATGCCGAGGCTGTAAGCGCCCAGCTCCTCCAGAACGTGCTGTTCGTTCATGCCCTCACCTCCTGGCCCTCTGACAGTGCGTCGCGCAGGGCGCGCAGCGCGTAGTAGGTACGTGACTTCACGGTGCCGACCGCGACTCCGAGCTCGTCGGCCGCCTCGGTGGCGGTCCGCCGTCCGAAGTACACCGCACGGAGCACCTGCTGGTGTTCCGGGCTGAGCCGGGCGAGTGCGGTCGAGACGTAGAGCGAGTTCACGACGTCGTCGGCGTGGTCGTGCCGGGCCGGTGGCTCGTGGCCCTCGGGAGCAACCTCCGTCGGGCGGGCCCGGCGGGCACGGACGCTGTCGGTGACGACGTTGCGCGCCACGGTCAGCAGCCACCCTCGCACTGAGCCGCGGTCGTCGGTGAGCTTGTCGGCGTTGCGCCAGGCCCGCAGCAGGGTCTCCTGCACGACGTCCTCGGCGGCCTGCCGGTCACCCGTGAGGCGGTTCGCGTAGGCGAGCAGCGCCCGGCCGTGGTCGCGGTAGAGCGTCGCCACCAGCACCTCGTCGGGAGCTTGAGGCACGACAGGGGAACGACGACTCCATCGGTGTCGCCGTTCCCCTGCCGGTCCGTCCATGACAGACGTTGTACTGGACGGACGGGGTGTACGTCGCTCATCTGGGCTCACGGCCTTCGGCGCGGCGCACTCAGTAGTCGTAGCCACCGGTGGACGAGGAGACCGCCTTGGCCTTCTCGCCGTCGGGCGTGACGGCCCACCAGACCTCGCCGACACCCTGGCCCGACGTGTCGCCGGGCTTCGCGTCAGCGGCGAAGCGGTACAGCGCCCAGCCGTCGAGGGTGACCTGCTTGGTGCCGTCGTCGCGGGTCAGGGTGCCGACGATGCCCTCGTCGATCCCGTCGAGCTCGATGTCGTCGGGAGCCACGGCGGCGGGCCACTTGACCAGGCAGTCGGCGGCGCAGTTCGTGGTCGGGGGCTCCTTGGTGTCGTTGTCGAACCGGTAGAGCGTGAAGCCCTCGGAGTCGACGACGATCGGCCCGAGCGGGCTGTCCTCGTTGATGGCGAGGTCGGCGCCCGACTCGGCGGCGGCGTTGGCGCCCTCGGAGGACGACTCAGCGGTGCTCGCGCCGCCGTCACCGCAGGCGGTGAGGACGAGGGCCGCGCCAAGCGTCAGGGATGCGGCGGTCGCGGTGCGGAGCGTGGGGCGGAAGGTGCGAAGGCGGTTCATGGTGTCTCCTCGTTCAGGGGGGCGGGTCGTGCTGTCATGGAGAAACACGGACCAAGTCCGAGAACGGTTCAACGACTGCCGAACTTCTTTCTGGCCCCTCGCAATTGGGGTCAGCGAAGCGGGGCGAAGAATGCCTGCAGGTCGGCCGCCAGCTCGGCGGGGGCCTCCATCGCGGGGAAGTGCCGTCCGCGCTCGAACTCGGTCCAGTGGGCGTCGGGAGCGGCCCAGATGAGCTTGCGTGCCGTCTCGTCGGCGCCGAAGACCGCGAAGCCCTGCGGAACCGTCGACGGCGTGCCCCAGTCGGACGAGTGCGCCTGCTCGTAGAGGAAGTGCGCAGCGGAGGCGCCGGAGCCGGTGAACCAGTACAGGCTGACCGTGGTGAGCAGCTGGTCGCGGTCGACCGGCAGGTCGGTCCACTCGCGGACCTTCTCGGCGATCCAGGCGAGCTGCAGGAGTGGCGAGTCGACCAGGCCGTAGCCGATGGTCTGGGGCCGGGTGTTCTGGATCGCCAGGTATCCAGAGCCGTCCCTCCTGAAGTCGTCCATCCGGTCCAGGATCAGCTTGTCGACCGGGTCGCTCTCGTCGAGCCGGTCATCCATCCCCGGCATGAAGGTCGCGACGGCCGCAGCGGTGAAGGGGTCGGTCACCACGTGGACGCCGATCACGTGCTCGCCGTCGAGCCCGGCGACCGAGCCGGACACGCCCCCTCCGATGTCGCCGCCGTGCACGCCGTACCGCTCGTAGCCGAGCCGCCGCATCAGCTCGACCCAGGCCTGCGCCGTCCGTCCCATCGCCCAACCGGGCTCGTTCAGCGGGGTCGAGAAGCCATACCCGGGCAGGGACGGCACGACGACGTGGAACGCCTGGCCGCTGGACGGGTTGACCAACGGGTCGATCAGCCGCAGGAACTCGGCGACAGAGCTCGGGAAGCCGTGCGTGATCAGCAGCGGCTTCGCGTCGGCGTGCTGCGACTTCACGTGCAGGAAGTGGATCCGCTGGCCGTCGATCTCCGTCGTGAACTGCGGGTACTGGTTGAGCTGTGCCTCCTGGGCGCGCCAGTCGAAGTGCGTGCGCCAGTACTCGGCGAGCTCCTGCAGGTAGCCGACGGGCACGCCACGGGCCCACTCCACGCCGGGGATCTCGCCGGGCCAGCGGGCGTTGGCCAGCCGGTCGTGCAGGTAGTCGAGGTCGGCCTGGGGGATCTCGATGCGGAAGGGCTGGATGACGTCGCTCATCGTGCTTCTCCTTGCTCGTTCTGGGGTACTCAGAAGACTAGAATTAATCGCGGAAAGCTTTGTTCCTAGATCGTCGACAGGATGAACGAATGTTGGCAACGTCCGAGCGGCTGCTGCAGGTGCTGTCCCTGCTGCAGGCTCGACGCGACTGGACCAGTGCGGAGCTCGCCACACGCCTGGGTGTCACCACTCGCACGGTCCGCAACGACGTGGACCGGCTGCGCCGGCTCGGTTACGCGATCGACGCGCGGCCGGGGGTGGCCGGCGGGTACCGGCTCGGCACCCACGGCGCCTTGCCACCGCTCCTGCTGGACGACGAGGAGGTGGTGGCGGTCGCGGTCGGGCTCCGTGCCGCAGCGGGGGGTTCGATCGTGGGGATCGAGGAGACCTCCGTCCGTGCACTGGCGAAGCTGCAGCAGGTACTCCCCTCGCGACTGCGCCGCCGGATCAGCGCCTTCCAGTCGCACACCCTGCTGATGCCGTCGCGCGGCCCGCAGGTGGACCCGGACGTGCTGACCGTGATCGCTGGAGCATGTCGCGACCATGAGCAGCTCCGGTTCGACTATCAGTCGCACTCCGGGACGGACAGCCGCCGCTCGGTGGAGCCGTACCGCCTGCTGAACGACCACCGACGCTGGTACCTGATGGCCTGGGACACAGGGCGAGACGACTGGCGTACCTTCCGGGTGGACCGCATCGAGCTGCGGACGCCGACCGGACCGCGCTTCACCCCCCGGGCCGTGCCGCCCGACCCGGAGATCGCGGCGCAGGTGGCCCGAGGAGTCGGCGAATCCAGCTGGCGGTACCGGACGCAGGTGATCGTGCACGCACCCGCGGAGCACGTGCGGCAACGCATGCCGATCCCGGTGGAGGTGCAGTCACTCGGCGACGACCGCTGCGCGTTCGAGCCGGGCTCGGACAATCCCGAGATGCTCGCCCTCTATCTCGGCATGCTGGACGCCGACTTCACGATCGTGGACTCGCCAGAGCTCGTTGACGCCTTGCGCAAGGTCACGGGGCGCTACCAGCGGGCGATCGACGCCAGCCAGCAGACCGGCCTTACCAACCAGACCACTTGATCGCCAAGGATGGCAGGCATGGCATCTCGAGCAGCCGAGCCGTCGGCGAGCCCACCGCAGTCGCAGTCCGCACCGCCAGCTCGGTGCGAGGTGGTCGAGCTGCGCCAGTACACGCTGCGGCCGGGTCAGCGCGACGTGCTGGTGGAGCTGTTCGAGCGTGAGCTGATCGAGCCGCAGGAACGGCTGGGACTCCACGTGCTCGGGCACTTCCGTGACCTCGACGACCCGGACCGGTTCGTGTGGCTGCGCGGATTCGCGAGCGTGGGCGACCGTGCGTCCGCGCTCGCTGCGTTCTACGGCGGGCCGGTCTGGAAGGCTCACCGCGACGTGGCCAACGGCACGATGATCGACTCCGACGACGTGCTCATGCTGCGACCCGCGGTGGCTGGCTCAGAGCCGGCCACCACCGAGTCGGCCGACCGCCCGGATTGGGACGCGCCCCCGCCCACATCGGTGTTCGACATCACCGTCCACCACCTGACGAGACCGGCGGACGAGCGGACTCTCGACCTGCTCAGCGAGGGCTTCGAGCCGCCGCTGCAGCAGTCGGGTGGCTCTGCCGTCGTGACGCTGGTGACCGATCCGAGTCCGAACGGCTTCCCGGCCCTGCCGGTGCGGGAGGGCGAGAACGTGGTGGTGCAGGTCGCCCGCTTCGACGACGCCGACGCGTTCGCCGTCCACCGCGAGCTTGTCGAAACCTGCCAACCGCCCGACGGTCTTATCTTGCGGCCATCTCAGCGACTACGCCTGCAGCCCGCTGCGCGGTCGGTGCTGCGATGAGGGCTCCTGACCGAATCACGGACGGGCCGGGAAGACGACGCCGGCGGCGCCGCCACCGCGTCGGGTGGTCTCGGCGGCCGCCTCGAACCGGCCGTGCGGCAGGATGCGGATCGCCGTCGCGGCGCCGAGCTCAGGGTTGACGGTCAGCCCGTGCCCGCGAGACCGGAGGTCGGCACCGAGCGGCCCGTCGAAGACCGCCGGTTCGGCCTCGCTGGTCGCCGAGTTCCGCGACGAGACCCGAGGCGCGGCAATGGCTTCCACCAGTTCGAGGTCTCGGTCCACGTGGCCCGTGAGCACCTGCAGCACGGTGGTGATGATCGTCGCGCCGCCCGGGGAGCCGAGCGCCATCCAGGGGCGCCCATCGTCCATCACGATCGTGGGGCTCATCGACGAGCGTGGGCGCTTGCCGGGGCCGGGCAGGTTCGGGTCCGGGGCGCCGCCCTGCGTGGGCGCGAAGTTGAAGTCGGTCAGCTCGTTGTTCAGCAGGAACCCGTAGCCGGGCACGGTGATCCCTGAGCCGCCGGTCTGCTCGATCGTCAGCGTGTACGCCGCGACGTTGCCCCACCGGTCGGTGACCGTCAGGTGGGTGGTGCCGTGGTCGTCACGGGGCGCAGGCTGCCCGGTGGCGGCGGGCGGGCAGTCGACGTAGTCGCCGTCCGGGGTGCCGGGCGGCATCGGCCGCGGCTGTGCGGCGGCCGACGAGAAGCCGCAGGCACGCTCGTCCGCGTACGCCTGCCGCAGCAGCTCGCCGGTCGGCACGCCGGGGACCGAGCCGACGTACCGGTTGCGGTCGGCGAACGCCGTCGCCGACGCCTCCATGAACCGGTGCAGGTACTCGTCCTGCGGCACGTCGCCGAGATCGGTGCCGGTCCGCTCGTCGTACGCCTCGAGCAGGTTGAGCGCCTCGCCGACGGCGATCCCGCCGGACGACGGGACGGGCATCCCGTAGACGTCGAAGCCGCGGTACTGCGCCCGGGTCGGTGCCGGATGGTTCAGCTCGTACGCGCGCAGGTCGGCCGTGGTGATCTGCCCGGGGAAGACGGAGACGCCGGGCGCGGTCTGCGGGTCGCGTGCGGTATCGACGATCGCGCGGCCCATGTCGCCGCGGTACAGGGCGCCGACACCCTCCCGGCGGAGCACCCGATAGGCGTGGGCCATGTCGGGGTTGCGGACGACGGAGCCCACCGCCGGCACGGCGTTGCCCGGCAGGTACACGCGCTGCGTCTCCGGGAAGAGCCGGAACCGCTCGGCGTTCGCGGCGGTCTGCGCGGCATAGGTGGCGTCGACGACGAAGCCGTGCCGAGCGAGCTGCTCGGCCGGCTTGAGCAGCGCGCCGAGGCTGCGGGTGCCGAACCGGCGGGTGGCGTCCGCCCACAGTGCGGGCGTGCCGGGAACACCGACCGACAGGCCCGAGCGGACAACGTCGTTGAACGGCAGCGGGGTGCCGTTGGCCAGGTTGATGAAGGCCGTCTCGGTGAAGCTCGCGGGCGCCGTCTCGCGACCGTCGATGGTGCTCACCCGGCGGCTGCGGGCGTCGTAGTAGACGAGGAAGCCGCCGCCGCCGATGCCGGCTGAGTAGGGCTCCGTGACGCCGAGCGCTGCGCCGGTGGCGACGGCGGCGTCGGCCGCGTTGCCGCCGCGCCGCAGCACGTCCAGCCCGATCGCGGTGGCGTCCGCGTCCACCGAGGCGACGGCGCCGCCCCAGCCCGTCGCCTCCGGCGACTTCAGGGCAGGACGTTGATCGCCCGACGCCGAGGCCGGGACCGCACCCGTGGCGGCCAGGGCCAGGGCCACCAAGGCCACGGTCGCGCGGGCGGCGCGGCGGGTCGCGAACGGACGGAACCGGGACTCGGACATATCGACCTCCTGCGGACGGTGGACCGACGCTATGCCGCCGCGGCACGCTCTGCCACCGCGAGAGCCGGGCGGCGGCCGTTCAGCGGCGAATAGCCCGTGATTGGCCCCAGGAGACGTCGCCGTCGTTGGGTACGGCCAGTTGACGGGCGCCCCTGGCGACACTTCACTGGCGGCGTGCCCGCGCAGGAAGGCCCGAGCGCCGGTGCGAGGGGTGCACGGGTGGCGACCGCGGCCGCCTTCGCCGTGCAGGGTCTCGTCTTCAGCGTGCTGCTCACCCACCTGCCGCAGTTCACCGACGAGTACGGGCTGTCGCAGGGCATGGTCACGCTCGTCGTGTTCACCGTCGTCGTGCTGGCGGGCGTTGGAAGCCTGCTGAGCGAGCGTCTCGCGGTCGCGACGTCGAGCCGAGTCGCGTTGCGGGCCGGGCTTTTCGGCGTCGCGGCGACGGCAGCGCTGATCGGGCTCGCCCCCGGGCTGCCGGTGTTCCTGGCGGCCTTCGGGCTCTACGGGATCGCGCTCGGGACGGTCGACGCGGCGGGCAACATGCAGGGCGTCGCGGTGCAGCACGTGTACGGGCGCAGCGTCATCGCCTCGTTCCATGCGTCCTGGAGTGCCGGCGCGATCGGCGGCGCGCTGTGGGTGGCGGGCGGCGAGCAGTTCGGCCTGCCGCTGGTGCCGTCGATCCTCGCGGCGGCCGCGGTGGCGCTGGCCGTCGCCGCCGTAGCCGGGCCGTCGCTGCTGGTGACCGAGCCCGTCCTCAAGCCGGACGCCGAGGCCGTGGATCCCTTGGGCCGCAGTGGCTTTCGCGGGCCCACCCCGCTGTTGCTGCTCGGCGTCGCGATGGCCTGCTTCTGGGCCGTCGACTCCAGCGTCTCGAACTGGAGCGCCCTTTATCTCGACGACGTCCTGCGCGCCTCCGGCGGCACCTTGGCGCTGGGCTACGCGCTCTACCAGGCCGCCGGGCTGCTGTCGCGACTCTGCGGCGACGCCGCGGTGCGCCGCCGTGGCGCGACGGCGACGGTTCGTGCCGGCGCCGCGCTCGGCACCGTGGGGGCGTTGGTGGTCGTGCTGGCGCCCGGCCCGGCCGTGGCGATCGTGGGCTTCGGCCTGGTCGGGCTGGGCCTGCCAGTGCTCGCGCCACTCTGCTTCGCGGCCGCCGCCGATGTGGCCCGCCGCACCGAGGGAGGGTCGCCACAGGCCGTCGACCGGGTGATCGCCCGGCTGAACGTCTTCAACTACCTCGGCGCGCTGGCGGGCTCGGTGCTGGTCGGTGCCCTCGGCACGATCGCGGACCTCCGCCTCGGCTTCGTCCTGCCCGTGCTGCTGGCCGGCGCGCTGATCGCGCTCGCGCCCGCGTTCGGCACCGCAGCCGACGAGCGGGACCACGCTCGACGGCCGGCGGCGTAGCGGCCAGCAGGGCCAGGAACGCGAAGACTTCGGTGTCGCCGCGACACCACAGTCTTCGCGAGTTCGATGCCGGCCCTAGCCCCGAGGGACCGAGAGCGTCACGCAGCAGCGGCCGGGCTCTGGCTCGAGCCGTACCTCGGCGCCTCTCCGGGCCGGGCCCGGAGCGTCCACCGAGTGCAGCCCGTCGGCCAACGCCCTGATGACCTCGAGGTTCATCGAGCACACCAGCTGGGTGTGGTCGCGCGCGAGCGAGTGGAACGGACAGTTCGCGAGCACCACGCGATCGCCCTCACGGCGAGGCTCGTAGCCGTACCTGCCGAGCACCTCGGCCAGGGCGTCGAGGTCGGCGTCCAACCCAGGCCCTTGGACGTCGACCCGCCTGGCCCGGTCCACCGACGCAGCCATCCGGCGCCCCGCGGCCCGGGCGGTGCGCGCGACGGCGTCCAGCACGGGATCGCCGTCCGCGGCCGCCTCGACGGCCGCGGCCAGGATGGCGCCGGCCAGCTCGTAGTGCCGCTCCGGCAGGGTCACCTCGACCTGCCGCTCCGCGCGGCGGTACAGCTTGGACGGTCGGCCCGCTCCAGGCCCCTGGCGCCCTGACAGCCGCCGGAACTCGGTCTCGAGGAGCCCTTCCTCGACCAGCCGGTCGAGGTGGAACTTCGCCGTGTGCCGCGGCAGGTCGACACCGGCCGCGGCCTGGTCGCGGCTCACCGCGTCAGGCTGGGCCACCACGTAGAGGTACAGGGCCCGGCGCGCGGGCTCGGCGAGCGCGCCGACGCCCGAGACCTGCCGGGCGAAGTCGTCGGTCATGTGCGCCACACCACAACCCATCTAAGAGACGGAACCGTTGACGAAAGGACGGGAGACCTTCTAACGTCTGCCAGAGTATCCTCTAGAAGAGACGAGATCGCCATGGTTCCCGTCGGTACGGTCAGCCGCCTGCGCGTGGACCGCGAGCCGCATCAGATGGACCTGGACCTGGCGGAGCGAGGAGCCAGACAGCTGCTCGCCGGGCTCGGCGTCGACACCCAGCTCGAGGGGATCCAGGACACGCCCGGCCGGATGGCACGCGCCTTCGCGGAGATGCTGACGCCACGGTCGTTCGACCTCACGACGTTCCCCAACGACGAGGGCTACGACGAGCTCGTGCTGGCCCGGTCCATCCCGGTGCAGTCCGTGTGCGAGCACCACATGCTCCCCTTCGTCGGGGTAGCGCACGTCGGCTACCTGCCGGGTGCGCGCATCCTCGGCCTGTCCAAGCTGGCGCGGGTCGTCGAGCTGTTCGCACGCCGTCCCCAGGTGCAGGAACGCCTCACCAGCCAGGTCGCCGACTGGCTGCAGTCCCACCTCAGGCCGGCCGGCGCGGGAGTCGTCATCGAGGCGGAGCACTTCTGCATGAGCCTGCGGGGTGTGCGGGCGGCGGGCAGCACCACCATCACGTCCACCATGCTGGGTGCACTGCGCGAGGACCCGCGCTCCCGAGCCGAGTTCCTCGCCCTGACCAGGGAAGGACGGCGAGTGCAGTGACCGACCAGCGTGGGTTCGTCATCGTCGGGGCAAGTCTGGCCGGCGCGAAGGCCGCAGAGGCATTGCGCGAGAAGGGTTTCGACGGCCGCATCACCATGATCGGGGCGGAGGCGCACCGCCCGTACGAGCGGCCTCCGCTGTCGAAGGAGCACCTGCTGGGCACCGCGTCCGACGACAAGATCTTCGTGCACCCCCAGGAGTGGTACGCCGAGCACGACGTCGACCTCAGGCTCGAGACGACCGTGACAGCCCTCGACCGGCAGGCGCACGAGGTGGTGACCGAAACCGGCGAACGGATCGCCTACGACCGCCTGCTCCTGACCACCGGCAGCTCGCCGCGTCGGCTGGACGTGCCGGGGGCCGACCTCGAGGGAGTCCTGTACCTCCGCACGCTCGACGACAACGCCCGCATCAAGCGCTCCCTCGTCGAGGGCGCCCGCGTCGTGGTCGTCGGAGGCGGCTGGATCGGGCTCGAGACGGCGTCCGCGGCCAGGGCGGCGGGCGCCACCGTGACCATCCTCGAGATGGCGGAGCTGCCGCTGCTGCGCGTGCTCGGCCCCACGATCGCCACCGTCTTCGCGGACCTCCACCGAGACCACGGCGTCGACCTGCGGACATCGGTGGGTGTCAGCAGCCTGCGGGCCAATGACAAAGGCTCGGTCGGTGCGGTCGTGCTCGACGACGGCTCCGAGATCGAGGCCGACACCGTGATCGTCGGCGTCGGCATCACGCCCAACATCGGGCTGGCAGCCGACAGCGGGCTCGACATCGACGACGGCGTCGCCGTGGACGAGCACCTGCGCACTTCCGACCCCGACGTCTTCGCAGCCGGCGACGTGGCCAACGCCTTCCATCCCTTGCTGCACAGGCGAATTCGGGTAGAGCACTGGGCCAACGCCCTGAACCAGCCGGCGGTCGCGGCCGACGCCATGACCGGAGGCGACGCCGCCTACGACCGGCTGCCGTACTTCTTCTCCGACCAGTACGACCTGGGCATGGAGTACGTCGGGTACGTCGCACCTGGCGAAGACGATGCCGTGGTCGTGCGCGGCGACCTGGCCACCCGCGAGTTCATCGCCTTCTGGCTCAAGGACGGTCGCGTCCTGGCGGGGATGAACGTCAACGTCTGGGACGTGACGGACCAGATCAAGGAGCTGATCGGGTCAGGGGCCCGCGTCGACGCCGCCCGGCTGGCTGACCCGGGTGTCCCCCTGGACCAGCTCGCCTAGCCCGGCTCAGGCCACCAGGATCGTCCTGCGCGGGCTCGGTCCCGCGCCGCCGACGCAGAGACACCGCGAGGCCCGCCAGCACGAGGGCCGCCAGCACGACCCCGGACACGACCGCCAGCCCGACACCTCCGTCGCCTTCAGGCACGCGGGCAGCACCCGACGAATGCGGCACTGCGGAGGCTTCCACACTGCCGGGCTGTCGATCCTCAGCGGTGGCGGGACCCGTTGCGGTGAAGGCGAACTCGCCGTCGATCGGGTGCCCGTCCGACGACGTCACGCGCCACTGCACCCGGTACGAGCCGGCTGGTAGGCCGGATCGCAGCGACTGAGTCACCCTGGTGTCCTCGAGCGCCGGCTCGCCCGTCGACACAAGGGCTCCGTCAGGGCCGGTGACCTCGACCACGGTGCCCAGCGCGATGGCCGGCTCGTCGAAGACCAGCGAGACGTCGGACGGGGCAGTCGCCACCTCGCCACCCGATACCGGATCCGTTGAACGCAGGACGTTGTGCGCCGAGGCGGCGGCGGCGACCGACACGAGGCCGGCCACCGCCACCACCAGGACGCAGCCCGAGGTCCACCGTCGAGTGATGGCCGTCCGAACGAGGGCCCTCGGCGTACTCATCAGGCGGAGCGGCGGCTGCGGTTGAGACCGACGATCAGGGCTCCAGCCCCAACGACCAGGCCGGCCACGGAGAGCCCACGGGCCACTACGTCGTCCGCTGTCGCCTTCGCCCCGGCCGTCTCCAGCTCGGGCCCGGCCGTCTCGCGGGCGTCGTCGTCGCTGCCGTGTGCCTCGCCTTGGCTCACGTCGAACGCCGGCGCGGGCCGCTCAGGCTCCTCACCACCGTCTTCCGCAGGGGTGTCCCACGCGACCACCTCTCCGTCCGAGTACGTCTGCGTGGCAGGCAGCAGGATCTCGGTGCCGGCGTCGGGGAGGGGCCCGACGGACACGTCGAACTCCTGGTACTGCCCAGGAGCGATCGCGGCGCCCTCTTGTGCCGTCCAGATGATGCGCAGTGGGGCCTCGGTGATCGTTGCGCCGTCGACGTCGACCGGGATGGGCAGGTCCCCCCGGACCACCTCGGCCGTCCAACCCGGCACCGGCTTGGTCCGAACCGACGTCAGCGGGTTGTCGGTGGGCAGGGCGACCTCGAGGCTGACGGTGCTTGCCTTCTCGGACTCGTTGGGTACCCGGAAGGTGAGGGCGCTGTACGAACCAGCCGCCGTGGACTCGGGAATGACGCGCACGTGAGCGTGGGCGACCACGGCAGGAACGGCCACGACCAAAGCTGCCGACGCCAGCGTGACGGCGGTGCGACGAATCGAAAGCGACACTGCCTCAGGGGAAATGGGAATGGACATGCTGAACTCTCCTCGGGATACGGGTAGGGGCGCGCCAGGTTGGGCGCCAGGGGTGCGGAAGGGGCGACACCGCGCCCGGGGCCCATCCGAAGGGCAGTTCAGGCAGCGGTGACGCCGTCGAGCACCGGAGGCCCGCGGAGCCGATCGGCGAGCAGCAGCGGGGGCCGGTGAGGGAAGGGGATCCACTCCCCGATCAACAGCCGGAGCCGGCCGACGACCGTTGGAAGGGCAGGCAGACCGACGGTCACGGGCGCCAGCCATGCGGCGAGCTCGGTGGCTGCCGCCTCCCCGTACGCGATCACCAAGCCAGCTACGACACCGGCAGCAATGTGAGCCAGCAGCATCCACGTAGTCGTCGCGTGCCCAGCGCCCTCTACCGGGACATGCGCTGCGGCAAGGGTTTCCATCTCGACAGGCTGATGGTGGGCGTGCGTCGCGCCGGCTGGCGCCATCGAGGGCGGCGCCCACGCCAGGATGTGGTGCACCCCCACCTGCATGCCGCCGACCAACAGCGACGCTCGCCAGGGGGTTAGTGCCGTCCGGGTGGCAACCGTGACGACGAGCCACGCGAAGGGAGTGAGCACGCCCAGCCCGACCCAGCTTGGTGGGCTGCCGTGCGCTGCGGTGTGCGCCAGCGCCCCGAGGGCCAGGGCGACCGAGGCCGTGACGCCGGCGCGCAGCGACGCGGTCTCACGTCCCTTGCGCCCCGCCACCTGTCGAGAATAGACGCGGCGTCCTAGTCCTGGGCCCGGCGCCCGGGCCTAGGGGTCCGCCACCGCGAGGTGGGCCGCGTCGACCCAGGTTTCGAGCAGGACGCTGCGACCTTCGTCCTCGACCGCCCACACGACCCGTCCCTGCCACCCGTGTCGGCCACCGCGCCGCCACTCGACCAGGAGCCCGGGCCACCGGCCCGGGCTGCCGGGGTGGTCCTCGACCCAGCAGTGCTGCGCGTGCGGACGGGCGGAGGCGGCGCTTCCCTGTGCGGCCGCGGGGCCGGCCCCCGTGCCGATCCCGCTCGCGGCAGAGCGTTCGGCGAGGGTGCGCCCACGTCCGCTGCTCATGCCGCCTGCCACCCAGTCAGGATGACACACCTTGTACACCTGTTCGATCGGTGCTCGAGCCGCCAGCGCTGGAGGACGTCTCAGCGGCGGGTCTCGCCGTCCTGGGGGTTGTCGTCCGACTCCGCTGCGGGGCCGGTCTCGGGCACCTCGGGGGTCTTCGGCGTCGCCTTGGGCGGCGTCGGGTCGATCGAGGACAGGAAGTCAGGGTCGTCGTCGGGCCCGCGGGCGGGCGGACGTGAGCGCGGCCGCTCGTACTCAGGAAAGCCTGCGGTGTTCGTGGACGGCCACGCCACCGACCGACCCCGCTGCTCGCGCGTCGGACGGCCTGCGACGAGCCACGCCACCGGCCCGATCACCGGCAGGAAGATGATCAGCAGTATCCACAGCATCTTGTTGAGGTTGCGCACCAGCAGCGAGTCGGTGCTGATGCAGTCGATCAGGCAGTAGACAAGGAGCGCCATCTCGATCAGGAACGGCAGGTACCGCATGCTTCCCCCCAGCCGCCGGGGCGAGGGAGCCCGGGCCTGACCGAACGGTACGCCCCGACACGGTCCCCCGCCCAGCAGTTCAGCGGCGTTCAGCCACTTGGAGCCGGTGCGGGCCCGGCGGCCCGGGCGCGCTGTTCCAGGTAGCGCTGCTCGGGCAGGCTCAGGGTGCGGCGGGCCGCCAGGCGGTACTGGTCACGGGCCGCCTCGTGGTCACCGACGAGGTCGAGCAGGTGGGCCCGCACCGCGGCGACCCGGTGGTGGCCGGTCAGGGCAGGGTCGGTCTCGGCCAGGGCGAGCCGGTCCAGGCCGACCTGCGGGCCGTGGACCATCGCGACGGCGACGACGCGGTTGAGCGTGATCATCGGACCGGGCGCCACCGAGTCGAGCAGGTGGTAGAGCCCCAGGATCTGCTGCCAGTCGGTCTCGTCGGCGGTTGTGGCCTCGTCGTGCACGGCCGCGATGGCGGCCTGCAGCTGGTACGGGCCGATCGGGGCGCGGGCGAGCACGTCGGTGACCATGGCGACACCCTCGGCGATCGCCCTTGCGTCCCAACGAGTTCGGTCCTGCTCCGCCAGCGGGACCAGCGCGCCGTCAGCGCCCGTGCGTGCCGGGCGGCGCGCGTCGGTGAGCAGCATCAGCGCCAGCAGGCCCACCACCTCGCCCTCGTCCGGAAGACGCTCGTGCAGCTGCCGAGCGAGGCGGATGGCCTCGGCGGTCAGCTCCACCCGGTGAAGTGCCGACCCCGAGCTGGCCGTGTATCCCTCGTTGAACACCAGGTACAGCACGTGCAGCACCGCGGCGATGCGCTCGTCCCTCTCGTCCGCAGACGGCATCCGGAACTGCGCGCCAGTCGCCTTGATCCGCTGCTTCGCCCTGCTGATCCGCTGGCCGACGGTCGCCTCCGGCACGAGTAGGGCCCGCGCGATCTCGGCGGTGGTCAGCCCACCCACCGCCCGCAGGGTCAAGGCGACCTGCGAGACCGGGGTGAGGGACGGGTGACAGCACAGCATCAGGAGCGTGAGCGTGTCGTCGACCCCGGGAGCGGGCTCGGGACCGGGTGGCGCCATGGCCGCGACGGTCTCCTCCCGGCGGCGGCGCGCAGACTCGCCCCGCCACTGCTCGATCCGGCGGCGCGACGCCACCGTGACGAGCCATCCCTTCGGGTTGTCGGGCACGCCTTGCGTCGGCCACTGGAGCGCGGCCGCCAGCAAGGCCTCCTGCACCGCGTCCTCGCAGCTGTCGAAGTCGCCGTACCGCCGCACCAGTGGACCGAGGACCTGTGGCGCGAGGTGGCGCAGCAGGTCCTCGATCTCCCTGGCGGAGCTCATGGCCCGCTCACATGTCGAGCCCGTACTCGCTCAGGTCGAGCACCGGGCGCACCTCCACCCCGTCGTTGAGGGCGTCGGGCAGCGTCGCGGCGTACGCAAGCACGCGGTCGATGCTCTCGCAGTCGACGAGGTAGAAGCCTGCTAGGTACTCCTTCACCTCGGCGAAGGGGCCGTCGGTGGTCATCGTCCGGCCATCGCGCACGGAGAGGCGCTTGGCGGTGTCCAGGCCGGCCAGACCCTCCGACACGATCAGCTCCCCGGAGGCCCTGAGCTCCTCGGTGAGACGCATGTGCGCCAGCCCGAACTCCATCTGCTGGTCGTCGTCCAGGAGCTCCCACGCGGCGCGTGAGGCCGGGTTGCTGTGGATCAGGATCAGGTATTTCACTGGTGCCTCCAGAGATCTCGGAAATCCTCCCACTGGACATGTCGAAACCGGCTCGACGGTTTCTACGTCCCGGGTGAAGGCGCCTGACGTGGGTGCCCGACCAGGAGGACACCGATGACCAGCACCGCGAACACCGATACCACAACCCAGATCCCGCAGCTGGACGATGAGACCCGGCGTGACGATGAAGCTCAGATCCGTGACCTCATCACCCAGAAGGAGGCGGCGATGCGCGACCACGACGCCGAGCGGATCGTCTCCCGCTACGCGTCCGACGTCGTGGTGTTCGACCTCGCGCCGCCGCTGCGGAAGGCAGGCGCCGAGGTGACCGACCCGACCGGCGTCCGCGAGTGGTTCTCGAGGTACGAAGGGCCCGTCCACTACCGGGTGCGCGACCTCGACGTGACCATCGGTGGCGATGTGGCGTACGGCCACAGCCTGAACCGCATGTCCGACGTGCCGGAGGGCGAGTCCGGCATGTTCGAGCTGTGGTTCCGCTCGACCGTGTGCCTGCGCAGGGTCGACGGGTCATGGAAGATCACGCACGAGCACGACTCGACGCCGTTCCTCATGGACGGCTCGTTCCGGGCAGCAGTCGACCTCCAGCCCTGACCACTCCACCACTGAGAGAGGGACACACCATGTTGGGAAACAGCAAGGCGTTCAGCGGGTTCTCCGCCGACGACATCGCCAAGGCCAAGGACTTCTACGGCAACACGCTGGGTCTGCGCGTCTCGGAGGAGTACGGGATGCTCACGCTCCACATCGCCGGTGACCGCGACACGCTCATCTACCCCAAGCCGGACCACGTGCCGGCGACGTACACGACGCTCAACTTTCCGGTCGACGACATCGACTCTGCCGTAGACGAACTCGTCGGACGAGGGGTCGAGTTCGAGAAGTACGACAACGTCGACGACCCGAAGGGGATCTCGCGCGGCGACGGCCCGCCGATCGCCTGGTTCAAGGACCCGGCGGGCAACATCCTGTCCGTGATCCAGCTGGGGTGAGGCGATGAGTGTGGCCATCGGCGGCTGACTCAGCGAAGGTGCCGATCGTCGACGATGCGGCGCATCTTGCCGACAGAGCGCTCGATGCCGTCGGGGTCGACGACCCTGACCCTGACGCTGACGCCGATCAGCTGCTTGACCATCGAGGCGAGGTCCTGCCCTGCCGCTGAGGCGATCTCAGGGGTGACGTCAGGTCGCCTCTCGACCCGCACCTCCAGGTCGTCCATGCGGCCCTCGCGCGTCAGCACGCACTGGAAGTGCGGAGACAGCGCCGGGGTGCGCAGGATCAGCTCCTCGATCTGGGTCGGGAACAGGTTCACCCCGCGGACGATCATCATGTCGTCGGTGCGTCCGGTGACCTTCTCCATCCGCCGCATGGTGCGGGCCGTACCCGGCAGCAGGCGGGTCAGGTCGCGAGTGCGGTACCGGATCACCGGCGTCGCCTCCTTGGTCAGCGACGTGAACACCAGCTCGCCCCGCTCACCGTCTGGCAGCACCTCACCGCTGAGCGGGTCGACGACCTCGGGATAGAAGTGGTCCTCCCACACGTGCAGGCCGTCCTTGGTCTCGACGCACTCGTTCGCCACCCCGGGACCCATCACCTCCGACAGGCCGTAGATGTCGACGGCGTGCATGTCCAGCCGCTGCTCCATCTCGGACCGCATCTCGTTCGTCCACGGCTCCGCCCCGAAGATGCCGACCTTCAGCGACGTCGACCGCGGGTCGATGCCCTGCCGTTGCATCTCGTCGACGATCGCGAGCATGTACGAGGGCGTCACCATGATGACGTCCGGACGGAAGTCCTGGATCAGCATCACCTGCCGCTCGGTCATGCCACCTGACACGGGGACGACTGTGCAGCCGAGCGCCTCAGCCCCGTAGTGCGCGCCGAGGCCACCGGTGAACAGGCCGTACCCGTAGGCGACATGCACCACGTCGCCGCGCGTCCGCCGCTGGCCCGGATCGACCGCGCCATCACCGCCGACCAGGTGCGCACGTCGTTCGCGGTGTACCCGACGACGGTCGGTTTGCCAGTCGTGCCGGACGAGGCGTGAACACGCGAGACCTGCTCTCGCGGAACCGCGAACATCCCGAACGGGTAGTTGTCGCGCAGGTCCTGCTTGGTCGTGAACGGGAACCGTCCCAGATCCTCGAGCGACCGGCAGTCGCTGGGTGCGACGCCGGCCGCGTCGAACGCTGCCCGGTAGTGCGGCACGTTCTCGTACGCGTGACGCAGCGACCACTGCAGGCGCTCCAGCTGCAGGGCTCCCAGCTCGTCGCGTGAAGCCCTCTCAATGGGCTCGAGGTCGTCAGGTGCAGGGGTCAGGTCCTCCACGGCGCTCCTTTTCGGCGGACGGCGGGCACCCATCGTCGCGGTCCACAGTGGCGTAGCCAAGCCTCTGGGCGGGCGTGCGGGAGGTCACAGGCACGAGCTCCCGTGTTCCGCTTGCAATAGTTACCACCGGGTAGCAATATGGCTGTTACTGACGGGTAACCAGGAGGGGACACGGCCATGGGCCACTACAAGGCGAACCTTCGCGACATCCAGTTCAACCTCTTCGAGGTGCTGAACCGGCAGGAGCTGCTGGGCCGCGGCGTGTACGAGGACGTCGACGCCGACACCGCGCGCGAGATCCTGACCGAGGTCGGCCGCCTGGCGGAGAACGAGCTGGCCGCGTCGCTGCTCGACTCCGACCGCAACCCGCCCGTGTACGACCCCAAGACCTACTCGGTGTCCATGCCCGAGTCCTTCACCAAGAGCTACCAGGCGTACATCGACGCCGAGTGGTGGCGCATGGACGTGCCCGCGGAGGTCGGTGGCACCGTCGTCCCGCCGTCCCTGCGCTGGGCGGTCGCCGAGCTCGTGCTCGGCTCGAACCCCGCCGTCCACATGTTCTCCGCCGGGTTCGCCTTCGCCCGCGTGCTGTACGACCTCGGCACGGACGAGCAGAAGAAGCTGGCCGCCCACCTGATCGACAACAAGTGGGGCGCCACCATGGTGCTGACCGAGCCCGACGCCGGCTCCGACGTCGGCGCCGGACGCACCAAGGCCGTCCAGCAGCCCGACGGCACCTGGCACATCAGTGGCGTCAAGCGCTTCATCACCAGCGCCGAGGCCGACTTCTACGGCAACGTCGTGCACTTCGTGCTGGCCCGGCCCGAGGGCGCAGCCGCGGGCACCAAGGGCCTGAGCCTGTTCGTCGTGCCGAAGCACCATGTCGACCTCGAGACCGGCGAGATCGGCGAGCGCAACGGGGCTTTCGTCACCGGCGTCGAGCACAAGATGGGCCTCAAGGTCTCGACCACCTGCGAGGTCCGCTTCGGCGAGGTGGACGGGATCCCCGCAGTCGGCACCCTGCTGGGCGAGGTGCACGACGGCATCGCGCAGATGTTCCGCATCATCGAGTTCGCCCGGATGATGGTCGGTACCAAGGCCATCGCGACGCTCTCGACCGGCTACCTCAACGCTCTCGAGTACGCCAAGGAGCGCGTGCAGGGCGCCGACATGACCCAGATGACCGACAAGTCGGCGCCACGCGTCACGATCACCCACCACCCCGACGTACGCCGGTCGCTGATGCTGCAGAAGTCGTACGCCGAGGGCCTGCGGGCGCTGATCCTCTACACGGCGTCCCAGCAGGACACCGTCGACCTGGCGCAGCGAGCCTCTGGGAGCGACGAGTTCGAGCCGGGCTCGCCCGAGGACCTCGCGGTGCGGGTGAACGACCTGCTGCTGCCGATCGTCAAGGGTGTCGGGTCCGAGAAGGCCTGGGTTCTGCTCGGCACCGAGAGCCTCCAGACGTTCGGCGGCTCCGGGTTCCTGCAGGACTACCCGATCGAGCAGTACGTCCGCGACGCCAAGATCGACACGCTCTACGAGGGCACGACGGCGATCCAGGGGCTCGACTTCTTCTTCCGCAAGATCGTGCGCGACAAGGGCCAGGCGCTCGGGCACCTGTCGACGCAGATCCAGGAGTTCGTCAAGGGCGACACCGGGTCGGGCGAGCTGGCGACCGAGCGCGAGCTGCTCGGGCGCGCGCTCGAGGACACCCAGGGCATCGTCGGGTACATGGTCGGCCAGCTGATGTCGTCCGACCCCCGAGGTGGCGAGGGTAGCGACGTCACGAACCTCTACAAGGTCGGCCAGAACACCACGCGACTGCTGCTGGCCACGGGTGACCTGGTCGTCGGATGGCTGCTCCTGCGCCAGGCCGAGGCGGCGATCGCCGCACTCGCTGCCGAGCCCTCGGCCAAGGACGTCGCGTTCTACCAGGGCAAGATCGCTGGAGCCCGGTTCTTCGCGCGGCAGATCCTGCCGAAGATCACGGCGGAGCGAGCGATGGCCGAGGCGACCGACAACGCGCTGATGGACGTCGACGAGGCCGCGTTCTGAGCTGAGCCTGGACAGCGAGAAGGCCGGCCCATCTGGGCCGGCCTTCTCGCGTCTCGAACGGTCAGACTCCGGGGTCGCGACGCTCCTCGCGCACCACGGTCTCGCCGGGGCCGGGCTCGCCCGTGACCCCAGGGGCGTTGTCGTACCGCTCCTGAACCACCGTGTGGCTGGTGCTGCGTCGCTGGTTCTGCAGCACCAGGGACAGGACGATGCCGAGCGCACCGGCCGCCATGCAGATGAAGCCGATTGCCGTGAGGTCCAGGGTCTCCCAGGTGTCCTTGACGCCGAAGGCGAGGATTCCCCCCAGCACCAAGAGGAAGATGCCCGTTCCGATGCCCATGTCGGGTCCCTTCGTGCGCCCCCGCATCTCGGAGGATATCGCGATCGTCGCAGGCGACCCATGCAAACGCACGGCGAAACGCCACCGGTCCGACCCCTATCGAGGGCGGGCCGATCGCGCTACGAGCCCCTGGCCGAGGCCCGTCAGGTCACTTGCCGGAGCCCTTGAGACTGCCGGTGGTGTCGCCCTCGGGGTCGTAGACCAGGCACAGGATCTCCCGGTCGTCGCGCTGGTCCCAGGACTCCTGCGTGGGGCTGAAGTACGTGACTTCGAGGGTCGACTCCTCGTACGGCTTGCCGACGTACGCCGCGAACTCCTCCTGGCAGGCGGCAGCCTCGGTCTCGAGCGCTGCTTCACCAGGGAACTCCTCGCCCTCGACGTCGAAGGCGTGGAACGCCTCGCTCTCGTGGGGCTGGTCGCACGGTGTGATCGGGACCTCCGACACCTCACCCTCGCCGCTGGACGCGAGGCAGTCGCCGACCTTGACCGCGAAGACGTCCCCGTCGTCGACCGGCTCCGTCACCTGGCCCTCCTCGTCACGGTCGGGCTCGTTCCCGCCACCGAGGAGGCTGCAGCCCGACAGGGAGAGGGCTCCTACGGCGGCAAGAGCACCTAGGGCGCGAAGTGCACGACTTCGCGCGGACAGGCTGGACATGTAGGAACCCCCATCGGTCGTGTCTGCGGTTTCGGGCTGAGAGTACCCGCAGGACACGCGTGCTCAGCGCCGGGCTGCGAGCACCAGCGCCACCGCACTCCCCGCACAGGCCAGCGCCCGCACGTGGTTGGCGGCCGTCCACCGCGACACGTACGTCGTCCACACGGCCGCGCCTTCCGGGCTGTCTGGGTCGGCGGCCGCCAGCGCGTTGTTGAGCGGCACGTTGTAGGCCATCGTCAGCCCGAAGCTGCCTGCCAGGTAGAGCACGGCCCCGACGAGGCGCCACCCGTCGCCCGGCTGGTCTGCGAACAGCGCTGTCACGAGCAATGCGGCGCTCGCGAGAGTCGTCCCGAGGAACACCGCGAGGAACACCGGGTTGATGATGGCGACGTTCGCCGCCTGCATCGCCTGGATCCCTTCCGCTGTCGGGCGACCATTGAGCCCCGGAATCACGGACGTCGAGAAGGCGAAGAACAGGCCCCCCATCAGCCCCGACCCGAGCGCAGCTGCGACGGTTACGAGAAGCGTCCAGTCCATACCGACATCCTGGCGTGTGGGGTTTCAGACGGGAAAGCCCTCGTCGATGTGCGGTGATCCGACGATGTCCAGAGCCCGGTCGAGGGTGTCCATCACCGTGAGCGTGTCGGCGAGCGGCATCACCGGCGACTCGCCGCGACCCTCAGCGAGACACTGTGCGACGTGCGCCATCTGGTGCGCGTAGCCGCGGCCGGTGGTGGGCGGTTCGGCGACCACGGGGTCGTGTCCGCGACGCTCCAGAACGACGCGCGTCGGGTGGTGGAACCTCGGCTCGAGGGTGATGCGTCCCTCCGTGCCGATGATCACCGCGCCGCCCGGGCTGTCGCTCGTGAGGGTGGCCGAGAGCAGCGCCTGCGCGCCGTCGGCATGGGCCAGCAGCAAGCTGTCCTCCACGTCGACGCCGTTCTCCGCGAGCACGCCGACGGCCTGGACCGTTGTCGGTGCGCCGAGCACCATCTGCGCGAAGGACACCGGGTAGACGCCGATGTCGAGCAAGGCACCGCCGCCAACCGCCGGGTCGAACAGCCGGTGGACGGGGTCGTACGGGGCGGCGAACCCCAGATCGGCCTGCACCTGGCGGACGCGTCCGACCGCCTCGTCGTCCAGCCACTGTCGTACCTGCACGATCGTGGGGATGAATCGCGTCCACATCGCTTCCATCATGAAAAGCCCTGCGTCGCCGGCCTGCTCAACGAGGTCACGCGCCGCGGCGGCAGTGCACGTGAAGGCCTTCTCCACCAGCACGGGCTTGCCCGCCGCCAGTACCGCCGAGGTCACCGCGTGGTGCTGGGCGTGCGGCGTCGCGACATACACGACGTCGACCTCGGGGTCGGCCAGCAGTTCCGCGTAGCTGCCGTACGACCGCTCGAACCCGTGTGCCGCAGCGAAGTTCGACGCGCGGTCGGAGGTGCGGGACGCCACTGCGAACCGCGATGCCCCGTCCACCGGCGCCAGGTCGTCGGCCACGATCGCGGCGATCGTGCCGGTGCCGAGGAACCCCCAGCGCAACGTCATGCCAGAAGCTCGGGACGCTTCCACTCCTGCCCGAGCACGTGCTGGTCAAGAAACGCGAAAACCGTTGAGTACCAGGCGCGCGAGTTGTTCGGCGACAGGATCCAGTGGTTCTCGTCGGGGAAGTAGAGGAACTTGTGGTGCGTGACACCGTTGTCGTCTGCCGAGTGCGCCACGAGCTCGTACCAGAGGCGAAGACCCTCTCCGATCGGCACGCGGTAGTCCTTGTCACCGTGAATCACCAGGGTCGGGGTGACGATCTTGTCGACGAACCGGTGGGGGGAGTTCTCGAGCGTCATGTCAGGAGTCATCTCCCGCATCCAGTAGTACGCACCGTCGGTCGTCGGGCCGAAGCCCTCCAGCGCCCAGAGGCTGGCGTGCGTGACGATCGCCTTGAACCGGTCGGTGTGCCCAGCGACCCAGTTCGCCATGTAGCCGCCGAAGGAGCCACCCATTGCTGCCGTGCGGGTCTCGTCGATGTCGTCACGCGCCTCGGCCGCGTCCGTCACGGTCAGCAGGTCGGTGTACGGCTCGGCGCCCCAGGCGCCCCACCCGCGCTCGATGAACTTCTGGCCGTAGCCCGTCGACAGTCCGGGGTCGGGCAGCAGGACCGCATAGCCGCGGGCAGTCGCGGTCCAGGGGTTCCAACGCCACGTCCACGCGTTCCACGAGCCGAGCGGGCCGCCGTGGATCCAGAGCAGCAGTGGGGCTGGATCCTCCGCCGATGCACCCTCGGGCAGCGCGAGCCATGCGCGGAGGGCCGTCCCGTCGGAGGCGGTCGTCGTCACCTCCGTCAGCGTGCCCGGAACCTCGAGAACCGGGACGGGAGAAGGGAGGTGCTCGACGACGCCGCCGCCGAGTGGGACGCGCACGGGGGCTGGTGCCGCGTCCACAGCCGAGCGGAGGGCGAACACCCAGCGCCCGTCCGCGCTGACGTCGTGGGCCGAGTAGGCGCCGTCGTCGTCCGTGAGGCGACGGCGCTCGCCGGACGTCACGTCGACGACGTACAGCGGACTGCGCCCCTTCTCGTCGGCCGCGACGACGACCGAGGCGCCGTCGGGGGTCCACTGCGCTGCGCCGGGCCAGAGTTCCCAGTCGTCGGCGACGGTGCGAACCTCGCCCCCGGTGATCGGCACCACGCCGAGTGTCACGCGCGGTGCGCGGTGTGGGGTCGAGCGCTCGAAGCGGGTGAGCGCCACGGTGGTGCCGTCCGGAGAGATCCGCGGTCCCTCGAACTCGACGTCGACGTCGTCGGCCAAGGTCGTGCGCTCGCCGGTGGCGACGTCGATGGCGACCAGGGCGGACCGGATCGAGCCCTTCGACTCCGGCACGTTCCAGGTGGTGACGACGGTGGCGCCGTCGGGGCTGATGTCCCAGTTGGCCTGGACGTCCAGTGCCGTCGTGTGTCCGGTGATGTCGCGCAGCTCGAGTCGCGGGTCGGCCTCACCGGCCAGCGCGGCGACTCCTGCGGGATCGGCGACGAACAAGCGGGTCACGGCCGGACCGAGATCGTGGTCCCAGAACCGCACCGGGTAGCTCTCGTGCAGGATCGCCGAGACCTTCTTGTCCTTGCGCTCCTTCGCGGACTTGGCATCGTCCTCGTTGCTCACGGCGGACGGGAGGGTCGCCGACCCGAGCAGCATCGTGCCGCTGTCGCGCGCGACGCGGAGGCCGCCCACGCCTCCGGGACGGCGCGCCACCAGCCGCGACTCGCCCCCGCCGCGCGGCAGCAGCCACAGCGCCGGCACCTCGGAGTCGTCGTCGTCGTCGCCCGGTGTCGAGCCCGGACGTCCAGCAGCGAAGAGCAGGTCGCCGTCCGCCGTGAAGGCCGCCGACGACTCGCCCTTCGCCCCTCGGGTCAGTCGCCGGGGCGCTGCCTCCGCGTCGGGGTCGAGCTCCCACAGGGACGTCACGTACGCCGCCTTCTCGGAGTCGAGAGTGGCGACGGAGGCGACCAGGCGGGAACCGTCCGCGGAGAGGGTCAGGCCGGTCAGGCGCGGCTGCCCGACGAAGCTGGCGAGGTCGTGGAACGCCGTCGGCGCGTCGGTGTCCGGCGCATCAGTGCTGGTCGCGGCCTGGTCAGCCGCCGTCTGCTCGAGGCTCTCGGTCATGACCACTTGCTATCAGACATGAGCACCCGTGCCACAGTCCGCCCCCGCGATCTGGCAGGCGGTCAACCCGTGCACGGTCTGACAGATGGTCAGCCGCGGTCGCGCTCTCCGAGGCGAGCCTGCATCGCGTTGTTCTCGGCGAGGTCGGCGTCACCGGCACGTCCGAGGCGCCCCTGCGGACAACTCGGCCTCACGGCTGGCTGTGGACGGCGCCGGGGCGGGAATCGATGTACTTCACGAGGCTGCGCCCACGTTCACGAGGCTCGCGAGCCTCGTCAACGGTGGGTTCCCCTCGTTTTGACGAGGCTCGCGGAGTGGGGGAAGGGCGGCGCGGGGGTTACGCGTGGCAGCGGTCGCTGAGGGCGAATCAGGAACGGCGGTCGCGCTCTCCCAGGCGGGCCAGCATCGCGTTGTACTCGGCGAGGTCGGCGTCGCCGTCGCGGTCGGCGGCACGGTCGCTGCGGCGCGCCTCCCGGTCGTCGCTGCGCGACCACTGCATGGCGACCACCAGCGCGATCAGCAGGGTGGGCAGCTCGCCGATGCCCCAGGCGATGGAGCCGCCCGTCCGCTGGTCGGCGAGCGCGTCGATGCCCCACCCGAGCGACGAGAACCATGACGCCTCGAACAGTGCCTCCTGCGCGATGATCGCGACGCCGAAGAACGCGTGGAAGGCCATCGTGGCGAAGAGCAGCAGCAGCCGCAGCGGGTAGGCGATGCGCCGTGGCCCGGGGTCGACGCCGACGAGCCCGGACGCGAACAGGTACCCCGCGAGCAGGAAGTGGATCATCATCAGCTCGTGCCCGAGGTGGGTGCGCAGGGCCTGCCCGAACAGCGGCGTGTAGTAGAAGACGATCATGCTCCCGGCGAAGATGATCGCCGCGATCACCGGGTGGGCGAGGAAGCCCATGGCGCGCGAGTCGACTACTCCCAGAAGCCATTCCCGGGGTCCGCGAGAGCCGTCGGCGCGCTTGCCCAGTGTCCGCATGGCGAGGGTCACGGGAGCACCGAACACCAGCAGCGGCGGTACGACCATGCTCAGCGACATGTGCTGCACCATGTGCACGCTGAACAGCGTGCGCCCGTAGACCGCGACGCCGCCGCACGTCACGTACAGCAGGGCAAGGCATCCGAGCACCCACAGGACGGTGCGGTGCACGGGCCAGCGGTCGCCTCGGCGCCGCATCGCTGCGACCCCGCGCAGATACGCGAACACCAGCACGGCGACCACCGCCACCCACAGCACGTCGGGCGTGGTCTCGGCGATCAGGCGACCCGGGGTCAACGGTGGCGGGAGCGGCTGCCCTGTCAACAGCTCGGCCGGCGTGGGGACTGCCGACGCCTCATCGGGGACGGGAGTCGCGGTGCGCGACAACGCAACTGCGACACCGGCGGCCAGGCCCATCAGCACCAGCTCGGCTCCGAGCAGCCGCCAGAACGCCGCTCGACCGGCTGGCCCACTGATCTTCGGCAGCGTGTGCCGCCGGTGCCACCAGCCCGCCAGGCCCAGCGCCACCAGCAGCGCCGACTTCACCAGCACGAGCGCGCCGTACTGGGTGGCCAGCCCGTCCACAGAACCCACCCGCACCAGGCCGTTGACGATGCCCGAGAACGCGACCAGCGCGAACGCCCAGCCGGCGACGACCGAGTACCTCTGTGACAGCGGGACGAGCTGCGGCGACAGCCGGCGGCTCAGCAGAGCGAGGGTGACCAGCCCGCCGACCCAGACCGTGACGCCGACCATGTGCATCCACCACGACGTGCCGGTGACCTCGTGGTACTCGGTGTTCGCGGCGTGACCGGTCAACGCGAGCGGCACGAGCGCGGCCGCTCCGGCGAGCACCGTCACCCCGGCCCCGACAGGACTTCGGACGGCCACCGCCAGCGTTGCCGCCGCCGCGGTCATCAGCGCGCAGATCATCACGTTGCGCCCGACCGGCAGTTGGAAGGCGTACTGCGACAAGGCATCACCGAAGGAAGGGTCACTCGGTGCGATACCGGCGAAGTCGGCCCCGCCCAGCACCAGCACGCTGACCGCCGCGAGCGCCCACACCACGGCGGCGATGCGGCCGAGGCGCGCGGTCGCCGTCCAGCCCGCAGTGCCTGGCCGTACAGCCGTGGCAGCCAGGGCCATCGCCCCCAGAGCCACTGCGGCAGACAGGTCGTGGGTGAGCCGCGCAACCGGCAGGCCCCACCGCACCAGCGCGCCGGGGTCCTGCAGCACCGACGCCGCGGCGGCCCCGGTGAACAGCAGCCCAACCACGGTCGCGAGCAGCGCGGCCACGACGGCGAAGGCAGCGGCGCCGGTCGTCAGGCGGGCGAGCGCGCCGCCGACCGCGTCGTCAGGCTCGCCGGACGACGTCGGCGCGGGGGCCGGGGTGCCCTCGAGCGGGGCGGTGGAGCTCATCCGCGGCGCCACCGCAGCACGGTCATCACGAGCACCGCCACCAAGGCCACCCCGAGCGCCACGGTCACCAGCGTCCCCATTGAGCTGCCGGTCTCCACGGCGGGCTCGCGGCCTGGCTCCAGCACCGTGTAGCCGGTGCTGCCCTCGGCGCTGCCGACGATGTACTGCACCTCGTACTGGCCGGGCCCGTCGTCGGGCACGGTCACCCGGAGGTCGCGACCCTCGGTCTGCACGGCAGGGTCGGTCACCTCACCGCCGGGCGCGGTCACCGTGGCGGTCGCGTCGTCCGGCACATCCTGCTCGAAGGTGAGCACCACCTCGGTGGGTCCGTCGGTGAGCTCCTCGCCGTTGCCGGGCACCACCGACTGCAGCGACTGGTCCGACGCGGCGACTGGTGTCGTCGAGACTCGCGCCGGCCAGGGGTTCACGGGTCCAGGGTAGGTGTGGCTCCCCGTTCACGGCTTGCCGGTCACAGCCGCCGGTCGTCGAGCACCGGGAACGACCGGCGTGCGTGAGCGACCATCGACAGGTCGACGTCCACGACCAGGACCTGCTCGTCGGTGCCGGCCTCGGCGAGCACTTCGCCCATCGGCCCGACCACCTGGCTGTACCCGCCCATCTCGTGCCGTGCATGGGTGCCGACGGTGTTCACCGCGACGACCACCTGCTGGTTCTCGATGGCGCGGGCTCGAGCGAGCAGGGTCCAGTGCGCCACCCGCGCCGCAGGCCACGCCGCGGGCACGAGCACCAGGTCGGCGCCTGCGTCGAGGAGGCCGCGGAACATCTCGGGGAACCGCAGGTCGTAGCACGTGGCCAGCCCGACGGTGGTCTCCACGCCATCGGCGGCCAACGAGGTAGTGACCAGGTGCTCGCCCGGCTGCAGCAGCACCGGCTCACCGGCGCCGAACCCGAAGCGGTGCACCTTGCGGTAGGTCGCCTGCACCTCGCCGTCACCGTCCAGCAGTACCGAGGTGTTCCAGAGCAGGCCCGCCTCGTCGCGCTCGATCACCGAGCCGGCGTGCACCGCGGCACCGATCTCCCGCGCGGCCTCGGCGACGGCTTTGACAGTGGGCCCGTCGACCGGCTCGGCACGCTCCTGCCACTCGCGGTAGGCGAACCCGCCCGCCGACCAGAGCTCGGGCAGCACGACGAGGTCGGCGCCCTGCTGCTCGCGGACGATGCCGGCGACGCGGTCGATGCGCGCCGCGACGGGTTCGTCGTCGCCGTAACCGAGCTGCACCAGATGGATCTTCACGCTGTTCAGCCTATGACGCGCGGACGGCGTTGACCCTGCACCTGCACCACCCCTAGCGTCGGGCCCCACTGTCCGGATTGTCGCGAGAGGTGGGTCGCCGTCGTGGTCACCGTCGAGCAAGAGCGCACGCCCCCGACCGGCTTCGGTGCCCGCGTACGCCAGGTCGGTCCGGGAATCCTCGCCGCCGCCGCCGGCGTCGGTGCAGGTGACCTGGTGGCCACGATGGTCGCCGGAGCCCAGTACGGCACCGTCCTGCTGTGGGCGGCCGTCCTCGGCACCGTCCTCAAGATCGCTCTGGCCGAGGGGGTCGGCCGTTGGCAGATCTGTTCCGGCGCAACGATGCTCGACGGCTGGCGGGTGCTCGGAAAGTGGGCGACCTGGTTCTTCGGTGCCTACATCATCATCTGGGGCTTCGTGTACGGAGCCACCGCGATGTCGGCGGTCGGACTGCCTCTCAACGCCCTGTTCGGCGGCCTGTCCGTGCGCTACTGGGCGATGATCGCCGGGGTCATCGGGCTCGCGCTGGTGTGGGTCCAGCGCTACGCCGTCTTCGAGAAGTTCATCTCGGTGCTCGTGGCGATCAAGTTCATCACCGTGGTCTCGGTCGCCGTGCTCGTCGGCGTCGACATCGGCGACCTCGCCAGCGGCATGGTTCCCCGGCTGCCCGAGGGCTCGACCATCTACGTGCTCGGGCTGATCGGCGGTGTCGGGGGCACGATCACGATGGCGGCCTACGGGTACTGGGTGAGCGCCAAGAAGTGGAACGGCGCCGGGTGGCTGCCGACGATGCGCCTCGACAACGCCGTCGGCTACGTGATGACCGGCATCTTCGTCGTGGCGATGCTGGTGGTCGGCGCCGGCATGCTGGCCGGCCAGGACCTGACCAAGGACGACACGGGGCTGCTCTCCCTCGGCACGCTCCTCGGCGATGAGTTCGGCGACTGGGCCCGCATCCTCTTCCTCGCGGGCTTCCTGGCCGTCACCAGCAGCTCGCTGCTCGGTGTGTGGAACGGGGTCAGCCTGCTGTTCACGGACTGGACGCGCGCGATCCGGCTGCCGCACGGGCGCACGGTGCCGGTCGGTCGCCTCCGCGACGAGGCCGGGGTGGACGCCGACGTCGCGGCGCTGGCCGAGATCGAGCGCAACGCGGTCTACCAGAGCGAGGTTGCCGAGCGCAGCACCCCGTTCCGCTTCTACCTGCTCTGGCTGACGATCCCGCCGATGGGCCTGCTGTTCTTCGACCAGCCCTTCGCCCTGACGCTCATCTACGGCGTGCTCGGAGCGGCGTTCATGCCGTTCCTCGGGATCTCGCTCCTGCTGCTGCTCAACGGCCGGCGCATCGAGCCCGAGGGCAAGTCGGGCTGGCTGTCCAACGTGCTGCTGGCCGGCTCGAGCCTGCTGTTCGTCGCGATCCTCATCAACCAGGTCGTCACGTCCCTGCAAGACATCTGAGGGTGACACCCGATGCTGGCTGACGAGCCGAGCGATCAGTCGGGCGACGCGTCCAGTGGCCGGCGCCTCGACCGACTGACCCCTGAGCGGCTCAGCGGCGAGCAGCAGGCGCTCTACGCGACCATCGCGGGCGGGCCGCGCGCCTCCGGGCCCCAGTTCTTCGCGCTGGCCGACGACGACGGCGCCCTGAACGGACCCTTCGAGGCCCTGTTGCTGAGCCCGGCCGTCGGCTCGGCGGTGCAGGAGCTCGGCGCCGCCGTCCGGTACCGATCGAGCCTGCCGAACCGCATGCTCGAGATGGCGACCCTCTTGGTTGCGGCGCACTGGGACTCGGCCTTCGAGGTGATGGCGCACACCGCGCTCGGTCGTGCCGCGGGGCTCGACGACGACGACCTCGACGCCCTTCTCGACGGACGGACGCCCGACTCGGCCGACGCGGACGAAGCCGCTGCCTGCGCGACGGTGCGGTCACTTCTCGACGACGGCGACCTCTCCGACGAGGCCTACACCGCCGCTGTCGAGCGCCTCGGCGAACGGGCGGTGTTCGAGCTGTCGACGCTGGTCGGCTACTACGCCCTCCTGGCCCTGCAGCTTCGCGTGTTCAGGGTCGACGGGTGACCGCAGGCAGCGCCCTGGTCGATGCCATGGAACTCGGGCGAGAGATGGCCGACGACCGCGACCTGCTGCTGCTCGACGTCCGCTGGACGCTGGCCGGTGCCGACCGCGAGGCGTATCGCGAAGCCCACCTCCCGGGCGCCGTCTTCGTGGACCTCGACGCCGACCTCGCAGGCCCGGCCGGTGACGGCGGACGGCACCCCCTGCCGTCAGCAGAGGCCTTCGGCTCGACCATGCGACGGCTGGGCGTCGGGCGGGGGCGAGCGACGGTCGTGTACGACGCCGGTGGTGGCCCGCCCCTCGCGGCGGCCAGGGCGTGGTGGTGCCTGCGCTACTTCGGCCACGAGGCGGTGCGGGTGCTGGACGGAGGGCTCGAGGCATGGCGCACATCGGGTGGTGACGTGCAGTCGGGTGCGGTGGCGCCCATGCCGGACCCGTCGGCGCGCGCCGAGCGGGGAGGGATGCCCGTGCTGTCCGTTGACGACATCGGCAACGACCTCGAAGGGAGCGTGAGACTGCTCGATGTCCGTGCACCAGAACGGTTCTCGGGCGCGACCGAGCCGATCGACCCCGTGGCGGGCCACATCCCGGGAGCGCTGAACCTCCCCGTCTCTGACGTCGTCGACGAGGGTGGACGGCTGCTGCGCCCAGACGACCTGCGCCACGCCTTCGACGCCGCCGGGGGCGAAGGCGACCGGGCCGCGTACTGCGGCTCGGGAGTCGCCGCCGCCGTGATGGTGCTGGCGCTGCACGAGGTCGGCACACGCGCCGCTCTGTACCCCGGCTCGTGGTCGGAGTGGATCCGCGACCCCGGCCGCCCCGTCGCCACGGGTTCGTGACCGGCACCGGGCAACAGCCGCTGCGGTGCACGATCGACGAACTGGTCGACCGCGCAAGGCATCTCGCCGTCCCGGGTCGGCGCGCGCTGCTCGGCATCGCCGGTCCGCCGGGCGCGGGCAAGTCCACTCTGGCGGCGGCGCTCGCCGACCGGCTCGGGCGCGACGTCGCGGTCGTCGGCCTCGACGGCTTCCACCTGTCCGACGAGACGCTCTCGGCCTGGGGCCGCAGCGACCGCAAGGGCGCGCCGGACACCTTCGACGTCGCGGGGTACACCCACCTGCTGGCTCGCCTGAGGGATCCGAGCGAGGACGTCGTCCACGTGCCGCACTTCGACCGCGTCACCGACCGCGTGGTCGGCAGCGCGGTGCCGGTGCCGCGCGAGGTGCCGCTGGTCGTGACCGAAGGCAACTACCTGCTGCTGAACGCCCCCGGATGGGACCAGGTACGCGGGCTGCTGGACGAGTGCTGGTACCTCGACGTGGAGCAGACCCCGCGACAGCGCCGGCTGGTCGCACGTCACGTGCACTACGGGAAGGACCCCGAGCACGCGACGAGGTGGGTGCTCGAGTCCGACGAGCCCAACGCCCGGCTGGTCGAGGCCACGCGGCCCCGGGCCGACCTCGTCGTCGAGCTGGCCACGATCCCGGCAAAAGACCAAAGGGGTTGACGAGAGAGAGAAAAAAGAGAGAGAGAGAGAGAGAGAGAGAGAGAGACCACCGCCCGCAAGATAGTTGTAGAATGCATGCATGTGCGTGCTACATCTATCTTTGAGGACGACATGACCTCCGACGCGACGACGAGCCCTCTCGGGCAGGGTGTGGACTCAGGTGTGCACCGGCACGACGACCCCGCGATGCAGCGGTCGGCCGCCCTGAACCGGCACATCATCCAGCTGACCCGCACGATGCAGGCCATCAAGTCGCACGTCGCCGCGTCGGCCAGCGACGGCGTCTCGTGGGCCACCTACCTCCTGCTCCTGCACTTGACGACCGGCGGACCTCAGCGCGCCAAGTCGCTGGCCGAGGCGATCTGCGTCGACCCGTCGACGGTGAGTCGCCAGGTCGACCAGCTGGTCAAGCTCGGTCTGGTCGAGCGACAGGCCGACCCCTCCGACGGCCGCGCGACCGTGCTGGCCGCCACCCCCGAGGGCTACGCCGTGCACCGTCGCATGCACGAGCGACGGGACGCGATGCTCACGGGCGTCATGAAGGAGTGGGAGGCCGCTGACGTCACCCAGCTGACCGACCTCCTCGGCCGCCTGGTCGGCGACCTCACCGAGGCCCTACCGGGCATCGTCGCCAGCATCGACGCGCGCACCGGAAGCCCGTTGACGTGGTCCTCGGCACCTGCACTGCACCCGTCCGGCGTCATCAACCCTTCTGTCACTAAGGATCTCGTATGAGCGCCCCCTCCGCGGCGACCGAGAAGCAACCCGTCGCCAGCACCAGCCTGACCCACCGCCAGATCGTGGCCATCCTGAGCGCGCTGATGATGGGCATGTTCCTCGCGGCCCTCGACCAGACCATCATCGCCTCGTCGATCCGCACCATCGCCGACGACCTGCAGGGGCTGTCGATGCAGGCCTGGGCGACCACGGCCTACCTGATCACGTCGACGATCGCGACGCCGCTGTACGGCAAGCTCTCCGACATGTACGGCCGAAAGCCGTTCTTCCTGTTCGCGATCACCATCTTCGTGGTCGGGTCGGTGCTCTCCGGAATGGCCCAGTCGATCGGGCAGCTCGCGGCCTTCCGTGGCATCCAGGGCATCGGGGCCGGCGGGCTCTTCGCGCTGGCCCTCGCCATCATCGGCGACATCGTCCCTCCGCGTGAGCGAGCGAAGTACCAGGGCTACTTCCTGGCGGTCTTCGGCACCTCGAGCGTGCTCGGGCCTGTCGTCGGAGGCTTCTTCGCCGGCGCCGACACCATCCTCGGGATCGACGGCTGGCGTTGGGTTTTCCTGATCAACGTGCCGATCGGCCTGGCTGCGTTCCTGGTAGTGACACGGGTGCTGAACATCGAGCACCACCGTCGCGACCACCGCCTCGACTGGCCAGGGGCAGCAAGCCTGGTGCTGGCGCTCGTGCCGCTCCTCCTGCTGGCGGAGCAGGGCCGGGAGTGGGGCTGGACGTCGACCGGCTCCCTGCTGTGCATGGCGCTGGGCCTGGTTGGACTGGTCTCGTTCGTGCTGTCGGAGCGGGCGGCCGGAGACGAGGCGCTGCTGCCACTACGGCTGTTCCGCAACCGCACCGTCGCCGTCGGGTCGATCCTCAACACGCTGATCGGGATGGGGATGTTCGGCATCCTTGCCGGACTGCCGCTCTACCTGCAGCTGGTGAAGGGCGCGACTCCGACGCAGGCCGGGCTGATGCTCCTGCCGCTGACCGCAGGCATCATGGCCGGCTCGATCATCTCCGGGCAGCTGATCGCGCGAACCGGTCGCTACAAGATCTTCCCCGTGATCGGTTCTGTCCTACTGGTTCTCGGCGCCCTCGGGTTCACCCGCATCGGCGTGGACACGGGCATGCTGCCCGTCAGCCTCGTGATGGCGCTGTTCGGGCTGGGCCTCGGCGGCAACATGCAGCCGCTCATCCTCGCCGTGCAGAACGCGGTGTCTCCTCGGGAGATGGGCGTCGCCACGTCGTCCGCGACGTTCTTCCGACAGGTCGGCGGCACGCTCGGTACTGCCATGTTCCTGTCGATCCTGTTCTCGACGGCCAGCGACAACATCGCCCGCGCCTTCGGGGACATCGCGCCGTCGCCCGCCTTCCAGGACGCGCTGCGCGACCCGCAGGTGCGCGCCGACCCGGCGAACGAGACCGTGTTCCAGCTGCTCAGCGGGGCCCCGGCGGGCAAGAGTCCGACCGTCCCAGCCGGAGTGCTCGACGACTCGTCCTTCCTGAACTCGATGGACGATCGGCTTGCGCGGCCGTTTCTGGTCGGCTTCGCCGACTCGATGGACCTGATGTTCATCGTCGCGACGGCCATCCTGGCGATCACGCTGGTCGTGGTGCTGTTCCTGCCTGAGGTGCCCCTCCGCGAGTCGTCGGGCATGGACGCGGCTCGTGACGAGCGCGAGGCCGAGCTGGCGGCCGAGGTCGCCGCCCTGGCTGGCGCCACGACTCAGAGCGAGGTCGACAACCTCCCAGAAGACGCTGTGCCACAGCCGCCCTCGGACGCCGACGCCCCCAGCGGGAGCAACGGCAAGAGCGGCGACGGGACGGAGTCACCCGAGACGCGCAGCAACGTCAAGGCCACGCCGGCGAGCCCGGTGTAGAGCCCGGCATCAGCAGGCATTCCGGCGACCCCCGACGGCCAGCCGCGGGGGTCGCCGGCTGCCTCCAGCAGGTCCTCGGCGTACCAGCGCGCGGTCTCGCGGTGCTCGGGCACGCCCAGCTCGTCGGCCGCGAGCGCCAGGAGGTCGAGCGCGCCACTCACGCCGTGGCACACCGAGACCGAGAGCCCGTCGGGCCCCTGCCGGTTCCACCCGGTGCGATAGCCGACATCCAGGTCGCGCACTGCCAGCCGCAGAGCCGCGTCGACATCGGCCCGCAGCGACTCCGGCGGCGTCCTCAGCCCGATGCGGCCAGACCTGACGTGGGCGAGCAGGCGCAGCCGCACGGCGCCGATCCCCGCGCCACCCATGCACCACGACGAGGAGCCCCCGCCGTCCTCGCCGCCCGCGCGCAGGTCGGGCCAACCGCCCGCGCGAGGGTCGAACCACGCACTCTCCCAGGCCAGGGCGCCGTCGAGGAGGTTCGTGGCGGTGCGTGCGGCCACACCCGATCCGGTCGATGCGGCAGCCGCCTCGCCGAGCGCCAGGGCGATCCCCGACGTGCCGTGCGCGATGCCGCACGACGCGCCACCCGCTCGGGTGGAGGGCGGCGTGGTGTCGCACCAGGTCGCAGTCCCCGCGTGCCAGCGAGCAGCCGCAGCGAGGTCTGCGAGCGGCTGCCGGCGGCCCGGCGTGCCGCGTCCGGGGGCAGCCGAGGCGAGCAGGGTGCCGGCGAGCAGGGCTCCTGCGGAGCCTGACATCAGGTCAGGCGACCCCGTACCTGCCTGGCTGGCCGCAGATGGCGCGTTCAGCCGGGACGAGCGGACCGCCCGTACCGCCTCGTCGACCCGTGACATCAGGACGCCGTCGTCCAGCACGCGGCCCACCTGGTCGGCGGCGACCAGCACGCCATTCGTTCCGGTCAACAGTCCCCCGCCGGCCGAAATGCGCTGCGCCGACACCGCTCTTGTCGCCAACTGCCCCTGCACCACGTCGAGTGCCTGTGAGGTCGCCGCCCGTGCAAGCTCGGCGAGGTCGTCGCGTCCGAGCACGCGCGCGAGGTGCGCGCAGGCCCAGCCGATGCCGGCGTCGCCGTCGTAGACCGCGGGGTCGCCTGGACGGGCGGTCCTCCGTCCGTCGTGACCGGCGCGCCAGTGCGCCCACGTCGCGCGGTCGCCTACGCGGATGGCTGTCGCGGCCACGAGGTCAGCGATCTGCTCTGCTGCCGCGCGCAGGTCGTCGGTCCTCTCCGGGCCGGCCGACCCCGACTCCGGCTCACGCTCCGGAGTCACCGCCACGACATGTTCCACGGAACTTCCTCCCCCGCAACGAGACTGGGCCCGTCAACTGGCGTGCTTCCTGATCCGCTCTCGTTCCGGTCGACCGGCGCACGGTAGGGAGCGAGCGGGTCGATCCGCTGGCGACGCATCGCCCTCGCCACGGCCAGGTAGGGATCGTGAGGGAGGTCGACCACGCCGCGAGCGATCGCGCCGCAGCGGTGCTCGCCGAAGCTCTGCTCACCGGGCGGGTCCTCGGCGACTGCTGTGCCGCGCTCGACCGGAAGGCTCAGCGGCGGGTGCACCGGACGCAACGAGGCAGCGAGCCCCGCGACGACAGGGCGGATGTCGCGCGCCACGTGTCGCGAGTGCTCGAGCGGCACGTACAGCACGACCGGGTCGGCTCGCTGGTAGGCGCCGGGATCGGTGGCGGCCTTGAGCATCCACGGGTGCTCCCACGACAGCGTGACGTCGGTGACCGCGGCGACGACGTCGGCCACCGCGTCGACGAAGGGCGCGAGGTACACCCGCAGCAGCGGCTCCTTCGCTCTGGGTTGGGCAGTGGGTTGGGCACCGGGTTGGGCACTGGGTTGGGCACCGGGTTGCGGCACCGGCCGCGGCGCCGGGCGCGGCGCCGGGCGCCATGCTCCAGCCCCCGCCCCACGTGCACCACCACCCGTCCGCCACCAGGTCCTGTCTCAGGCAGACCCGCACGGCGTCACCCGTGGACGGCACCAGCCCGGCCGCGCGGTGGTCGTCGGACACCCAGTCGCCCCGTCCGACCACCCGGCGCAGCCGGCCTTCATGCGACTCGGCGACCAGCACCGACCCGCCGACGGCGCGGTGAGTGCGCCAGCCACCCTCCCAGCGGCGGGAGCCCGCATGGGCGGTGCGCAACAGGCCTGCCAGCGGCGGGCAGGTCGGCGGCAGGGTGCCGCAGTCAGGTCCGAGCGGTGCGGCGTACCACTCGCGGTAGAGGCGATTGGCGATGCGCTCGACGGCTGTGTCGGTCGAATCGGCGCCTGTCTGCTCGGACGCGGCGATCCGCAGCGCGACCTCCACCCCGGCGGCCAGCGAGACCGTTGTCATGAACCCTCCCCAGATTCTTGAAGGCGGTATTGAGCGAACTCAGTCATCTGCGACGATCAGGGCCTCGGCGCGGTCGAGAGCCCGCGTCGCGGCCAGGCCGCACGGTGTGTCGTAGCCCCGTTCGGCATCGGCGGTCGCATGGCGCACGGCGGACAGCACCGCACGGGCCGCCAGGTGACGCGGATCCTGGCGCCCGGGGCCACCGGCGGCTCGGTAGCCATCCAGGAACTCCGCGCGACGCGCCTGGGCCAGCGACCCGTCGGGCGTGATCGTGCCGATGCCATCGAGCGCGGTGGCGAGGTCCCAGTCGGGGTCGCCGAGACCTGCGTGCTCGAGGTCGACGAGCACCACGGCGCAGTCCACGTCATCGTGCGCCGACAGCACGGACCGCACGATCGCGTTGGCCGGCGACGCGTCGCCGTGGCACCACCCGGTGCGGCGCCATGACGCCGCGAGGCTGTTCAACGCATGGGCCAGAGCGGTGCGCTCCTGTACCCCTGCGAGCACCTCGCGCACAGCCCTGGGCGCCGCCCGTCCGCCGAGATGGCCTGGAGCAGTAGTCGGGTGGTCGAGAATCCACGGCAGCGGCGCCACCGGCTCGCCGCCCTGAACCGGAAGCCGGTGCAGGGCAGCGAGAGTGGTCCCCCAATCGGCGAACGGTGTCCGGGTCGAGGTGTCGGCGCCCCCCTGTGCCGCCAGCACCTCCCCCGGAACCGCCCCCGTCCACAGCTGGCGCGCGGACGAGAGCACCCCACGGGGTGGGTCCTCGTCGCACAGCAGCTGAGGCGTCAGTCCCGAGCCGGCGAGGTGGCGCAGTGCCAACCGCTCGGCCCGTACGGGGTCGTCGCCGTCCAGCATCGAGACCAAGCCCGGCGTCTTGACGACGGCCCTCGCTGTGGCGCTCGCGCCGATGCCGACCCCGACCAGGTGGACGCGGTGCGAGCCGGACGCGTCGACCACCCACGCATGGCCGGACAGCACGTCGTCGGCGCTGAGCAGCCCGAGCGAAAACGCCTGCGCCAGCGTGTCACTGGCACTCAGCACGTCGGCTCCTGGCACGACCGGGGGTCGCGTCAGCAGTGGGCTCGGTACTCGTTGAGTGGTGGGGGACGGGCTGCTCACCGCCAGGTCGGTTGTCGACCCGGCCAGGGTGCTCAGCACCTCATTCCCCTCCGCGCAGGTCGGGAGCCTGGTCGTTCAGGGCTTGCATCTCCTCGTAGGCGGCGGCGTACCCCGTCCAGAAGGACTCTTCGAGGTCCTTCTCGGCGCCGTACCGCGCCGCTGGTCCTGGGCCTCCGCCCGGACGTCCCGGCCGCTCCCACGGGGGCCGCGGAAAGTCGGGCTCCTGCAGTCCTTCGCACAGGATCCGCACGCGGGTGCGCAGGTCGAAGCAGTCGATCGTGTGGCGCGTGTAGATGACGAAGCAGTCGCTCGCCACCCGCGTCCGCAGCTCGTTGCAGACGCCGACCACGCGCGTCCTCAGGTCGGGACAGGTCGAGGTCGCGCGGGTGATGAGCGGGAACGTCGGCTCGACCCAGAGGTCGACAGCCAGCTCGTCCAGCACGGCTGCGATCGGGTTGGCGAAGGTCACCGAACCGTCCGTGGCACCGGCGAACAGCAGGCCGACCACGCGCTCGTCGTCGTCGACGACCACCGAGCCCGAGTCGCCGCGGTCCGAGAACCGCGGCCCGCCGACCGGACGGTCGACGCGGATCTGGTGCCGCAGCGTGCGCGTGCCGACACCGTCGCCGTAGTCGATCGAGACGGTGACGTCGACGGAGCCGACCGTGCCGCTGGTCAGGTTGGTGGTGCGGCCACGCTTGCGCACGGCCAGCCCGACGGTTGCCGCCTGCGAGCCGGTGATCGGGCCGATGTCGACCACCTCGCCCTGGGACGCGATGCCCGCGTCGAGAGTGACCACGGCGCCGTCCACGTTCTGGGAGAGGACGGCGCGCGCCAGCAGGCCGTACGCCACGCCCGTGCCGTCGGGGTGGCCCGGCTGCACCATCACGTCGCCGACCGCCCAGCCGGTGTTGACGGCAGCGACGTGGAAGTTCGTCAGCGCCATCCGCGCGCCGGTGGCCCGGTCGTTGACCAGGGCGCCGAGGGTGCCGACCGATCGGTACCAGCCGGCCGTAGGCACTTCCGGCGGCTCCAGCCAGAACGAGCGGTTGGGACCCATGCTGATGCCGCCGCGCAGGGGGCGGTAGCTGCCGGGGTCGAGCTGGATCTCTACGTCGTCGGAGACTCGCACGAGGGCGGTCTGCAGCTCGATCTCCATCTCGACGACGTCGGTGGGAACACCGTTGATCTCGGCGGGGATGACCTCCGCCTCGGACAGGCTCGACTCCGCCTTCTTCTTCTGGACGTACACCACGATCGACGGCTGGCCCGTCGGCTCGCCCCCGGTGACCTTCTCGCCGATGTCGACGGCTACGACGCCGGTCCTCTCGATCAGCTCGTCCTCGACGTTCTCCTTGACCGGCCTGATCCGGTCAGCGTCCCCAGCGGCAATGGCCATGGCATGCCTCCTTTGATCCTGTGCGGCGGAAGACCGCCGTCCAGGTCAGGAGGGGCTGGGTGTCGCTGCTGATACATCAGTCGTCAACGAGCTTCTGCGGACGGTCGATCACCAACCGACGCCGAAGCAGACCAGCGGTACGGGATGCTCCAGCGACCCCCCGGCCACGGCGTCTGCGAGAGCGCGGGCCGGCGGCGCGCCCGCCCGCAGACCCGCGTGGTGTCGCACGGCCACCTGCTCGGCCACCTCGTCGCCTACGCGCGCAACGGAAGCCACGACCGAACGGCAGCCCCCGTGCAGCAGCGCCGCCGTCATGCCGAGAGCCTCGTCGCCCGCGCGGATGCTGGCCATTCCGGTCTCGCACGCCGACAGCACCACGTGGCGGGGCATCTGCCCGACGGTGTCGAGGTCATGGCCGAACAGCCAGCCGTCGGAGAGCAGAAGGGACGAGAACAGCGGGTTGTCAGGCTCGTGTCGCCCGTGCGCCGCCACGTGCAGGACGCTGGCACCCTCCATGGCGGCCAAGGTGGAGGTGGTCGTCGCGTCGTCCCCGGTGAGGATCTCGGCCGTGGCCGGATCGGCGCAAGCCATCACCTCTGGTACGGCACGCGGCACGTCCGGTCCGGCCACGAAGACGGCGGGCCCGGTCGCCGGGCCGCCGTTCTGCCGGCGGGCGGTCACCCACCAGGTGGCCGAGGGCACGACGCTCACGGCACGGTCCTTCAGCCCTTCCAGCAGGGTCCACGGCACCAGGGCGCTCTGTCCTGCCGGCACCAGCACGATGGGGCCAGGTGGCGTCGCCTCGAGCGCCGGCGCGAACGTCCGCCAGAGCCGGTCGAGACCGCTGTGCAGGGAGCGGACGACCGTCGCGTGGGCAGGCGCGGGGAGGGTGTGCCCGGCCAGCAGGTCGAGGTCGGCCCTGACACGCAACACGTCCTCCCGCAGTTCCGCCACAGGCCCGAGAGCGCGGACGGTGGCCCGACGCTGCGAGACGGTGAGGGCGTAGACCCGTCCGCCGGCGCCGGCCAGCGACATCAGGGTGGCCTCGGGCCCGAGCTCGGCCCGCACATCGCCCAAGGTGACGGGTCGCAGCACGGTGCCGCTCCCCGGTAGCTGCCATGAGAGCTGCCGCACCTGCGCCTGCAGGTCGCGCGCCTGGGCCCGCCACGCCGGGTCGGCCTGCCCGGTCTCGAGCTGCTCCGCCCGCTCGGCCGCCCGCACGTAGCGCAGCCTGGCCAGCAGCTCGGCGGTCGCCGGGTCGCGCGGCGGGCGCACCGTCGGAACCCGATAGGCCGTGGCCCGCACCTGCTCCGACCAGGCGAGCACCTCGCCCGGCTGCCCGCCTCGCAGTGCCTCCGCCAGCCCCGCTCGCGCCAGGGTGGTGCCGATCCTCGTTGCCGCAGTGAGCATGTCGACGCTGCCGAACCCTGACTGGTACCCCTGCAGGTCGCGGAGCCCAGCGCGGCGTTGGCGCTGCGCCTGCCTGACCTCACCGGTCGCGACCGCCAGCGCCGCACGCACCTCGTGGCCGAGCATCCGCGTCTCGAGGCGAGCGAAGGGTGAGGACGTTCCTCGTGGACGTCGTTCGATCGCCTCGTCGACGCGGCCGAGCCGAAGAAGAGCCGACATCTCCAGGAGACGGGCGATCGTCGCCTCTTCTCTGAGCCCTTGGGCGGCGAGCCTGGTCTGCAGCTCGGCAGCCTGCCGGGCCCCGAGCGCGGGGCGTGCGGACGCCTCGACGCGAGCCAGCTCGAGCTCGGCCAGGAGCGCCCAGCCGGTCGATCCCCGGTTGCGGAAGTTTCGCAGGGCTCGACGGGCCCAGGTGCGGGCGGTGGGCAACTGCCCTCGCAGTCGGGCGATCTCGGCGAGCCCGATCTCGGCCTCGCCCCGGTCCTGCCGATGTCCGGCTCGGGTCAGAGCGCGCACGGATGCGCGGTACTCCCCCTCGGCCTCGGTGAGAAGCCCGGCTGCGAGCAGGACGTCGGCCTGGCCGCGAGCCGCCATGCCGGCCAGCAGCGGACCCTGTGGCGCCAGCACCGCCGCGGCCTGAGCGGTCATTCGCAGAGCCCCCGGAAGGTCACCGCGCAGGAAGGCGAGATACCCCAGGTTCCCGACGGCCTTGGCCTCCTCGATGGGCAGCCCGCCCGCGCTCGCGGCGGCGAGTGCGCCGGTGAAGTCGCGCTCCGCCGCGGCGACGTCGCTGCGGCGCAAGGCCATCACGCCTCGGTTCGTGAGCACCTTGACCAGATCGGGGTCATCGGTGGGCAGTCCCTCGGCGGCCAGGTCGAGGTCACGAGCCGCTGAGTCGACACGTCCGGCCCGCAGGAGCAGCAGACCGCGCTGACCGTGCCAGACACTGCGGGTACGGGCGGTCACCGAGTCGGAGCGAAGGTCCCGCTGGGCGCTGTCGAGGAGCTGCAGGCCGTCGTCGAGACCGGACAGCTCGGACTGCGCGAGCGCCAGCGAGATGGTGCTGCGCACGCGCAGGTCCAGGTCAGGAGCCGGCTCGGTGGGCGACGAGGGTGCCGTCAGCACGCGCCGCAGCAGCCGTACGGCCACGTCGTGGCGCCCGCGAGCGCTCGCGGAAACCGCCTGCTCCCAGAGCCGAGCGTTGTCCTGCACCGCCCCAGTGTGGCCGATGCGCTGGTGGACGTGCCCCTCGAAGGCCCCGACCTAGAGGGTGATGGGCGGAGCCGCGACGACCCCGTCGTCACCGTCCGGCCGGTACACGAGCTGGAACAGCCCCGCCGACAGCCCGTCCAGCGCGAAGCGACCGTCAGCGTCGACTGCTGTGGTCCGCTCAATGCCAGAGGCAAGCCGTGCCAGTACCTGACCGGGGCCTGCCGGTGTGACCCAGCCGTCGATCCTGACCAGGTCGTCAGGACGCTCGCTGATGCTGAGCACCACCGTGAGGGAGTCGGTGCCGAACGTGATCGTCCGGCCTTCGTCGCCGGATCGCGCACCCACCAGCTCCGACTGCCGCACGTCCTCGACCAGGGCCGCGACGTTGGCGTCCAGGTTCTCCAGCCAGAGCGCGAACAGGACTCGGTCAGGGAGGTCCACGGGTACCGGGTCACGACGTTCCCACATGGCCTTCAGCTGCTCCACCATCTGTTCGTCCGTCGGTGTGGTGTTCATGACCAGCTCCATGCGGGGTCGGCGACGCAGGCTTTGCGCAGCTTGTCGAGACATCGGCCACGAGTTGGACCGATGCTCCCGACGGGGATGCCGAGCTCTGTCGAGATCGACAGGTAGTCAGGGCGATCGGAGAATGCGAGGATGCGAAGGAGGTGCTGGCAGCGACTCGAGAGCTCCTTGGTCTTGCTCCACAGCGCGCGGGCCTGAGCGCCCTTGATCGCGTCGCTCTCGGGTCCCGCGACGGGTGGCATCCGCAGGTCAACCTCCGAGTCCTCCACGACCGTGACGCGGTCGCTGCGCTGAGCCTGCCGGGCGGCCTCGCGCCGGACGGTCACGGACAGCCACCTCACGAGCGCCTGGGCGTCCTGGATGCTGCCGCGGTGGACCACGAGCGCGAGCCACGTGTTCTGCACAGCGTCCTCGGCTTCGGCCTGGTCGACACGGTAGGACCGGGCGAGGTGCCACAGCATGGGAGTCAGCAGGCGCACCAACGCATCCAGAGCCCGCTCGTCACCGTCGCACCAGGTGACGAACAGGGCCCGCGCCTGGTCGGTCAGCGCCGACCCGCGATGAACCCTGTGTTCTGGTTCCTGCGAGGAGGTCTGTGGCTCAGTGCCTCTCGTCGAGTGCGAGGTGCTCATGAGGACCCTCCCTTGTCGGGTGCGTAGCTCTCACCGGACGGCGAGAGAGGGTGCTCGGCGGCCAGCGAGGCCAATACCTCGCTCACCTCGGCCGGCGACATCCGGCGCTCGGTGTCGGCGAACCGCGGGTCGTCGAGCAGGCGGCGAGCCAGGCGGCCGGCGAAAGCTGGTGCGGCGAAACTGGTTCCGCTCCAGACCCCGTACCCGGCGCTGAAGTCGTCGAGGTCGATGGTCGCCCTGGTCGCGCCGTCGTCACCCACGAACTGCACCAGCGGCATGGCCCCGCCGTTGAACGTGGTGGGCATGGAGCTGACGAGGGCGGCGCCCGAATCCCAGCAGGTCACCCAGTCGCCGTAGTTGCTGAACAGGGCGACGGTGCCATTGGGGTTGCGCGACCCGACGCTGGTGACGGGAACGACGCCATGCTCGGCCTCCGGTACCGAACCACCCTCGTGCGGCGCGAAGGCCGCCGGGAAGACCGCTTCGTCCCAGGCGTTGTTCCCCGCCGCCGTGACGACCGCCACGCCCAGGCTGCCGAGCTTTCGCAGGACGGGAAGCATCAGCCGGTCGTACGCGACGTCCTGTGGCGTCTCGTGCTGGTAGCCCAGCGACATCACGATGATGTCGACGGCCAGCCCGGTCTCCTCGTTCTCCTGGTTCCGCTCGACCAGCTCAGCCAGCGCCAACAGGCACCGCAGCAGCTCGTACTCGTCCGCGACCCCGTTGCCGTGCATCACCCGCACGGCGCGGATGTCCGCGTCCGGGCACAGCTGCCTGATCAGGCCGGCGATGAAGGTGCCGTGACCGCTGTGGCTGTCCAGCGCACCGGTCAGGGCACCGCGGCTGAGCCCCGTGACCTCTGGGTCGGTCTTCGGGTCGGTGAACCCGAGCGTGACGTCGTCCAGCTGCAGGCCCTTGGTGACACCGTCCACCGCCCGCAGCCAGGGGTGGTCCCCGACACCGGTGTCAAGGGTGACGACGACGGGACGGCGCGAGACCGCCGTGCGTGTCGGTTCGGGTCCGACCCAGTTCACGGGCTGCCGCGCTCCGAGGCCGACGACCCCGTAGGTGTCCAGACCATGGCCCGACGTGTACGGCGCGAGACCGCCACCATGGCCGGAGGTGTACGGCGCGAACCCGCCGCCGTGACCCGATGTGTAGGGGGCGAATCCGCCACTGCCGTGCCCCGAGGTGTAGGGCGCGTTGCCGAGCAGGCTGTTGGCGCTGAGCAGGTGGTTGATCGCGATCATCAGGCGAAGGTCGACCTCTGGCTCGTCGCTCTGTCCTTGCTTGCGGGCATCGGCCAGCTCCTTCATGCGCGCCGCCGCCAGCCGCTTCGCGCGCCGGACCACCCTCAAGGCGTCCGGAGTGGTGTCGATGCCCTCCGTCTCGGGGTCGTCGACGAGGCGGAAGGAGCGAGGGGTCCTCTGGTAGTAGGTGTCTCCGAGCGCCTTCGCGAGCGCCTTGGACTTCTCCGTCTCCTCGGCGACGAGTCCCGCCTTGGCGGCCGCCGCGTTCAGCAGCTTCAGCGCTTCCTCATGACCGTCACCTGGGGAGACGATCACCTCGTCGACGATGTAAGGGATCACTGGGTAGTCCTCCCGGGCTGCCGCGCTGACTGTGACGGACGCGTACGCGCAGGCCACAAAGCCCTGCTTTTGAGAACAGGAGCAGCCTGGCACGCTCCGTGATACATGACCACGGCACCGCGCGTCCGCGAAAAGGGAGAACTCGACCCCATGCTGAGAAGCCGGGCCATCCGGTCTCGCGATGGCCCGGCTTCTCAACACTCGAAGCGGGCGGACGGGCGGCGCAGTGCCCCGTCCACTGTCAAGCGGTGGGTCAGCCCCAGACGAGCGCCTGCTCGGGGCGCTCCAGCACGGCGGCCACGTCGGCCAGCGTGCGCGAGCCGAGGTCGCCGTCCACCAGACGGTGGTCGAACGACAGCGTCAGCTGCATCACCTGGCGCACGGCGAGCTCGCCGTCGACGACCCACGGCATCGGCCGCACCTGGCCCATGCACAGGATCGCCGCCTCGCCCGGGTTGAGGATCGGCGTGCCGCCGTCGACCCCGAACACCCCGACGTTGGTGATCGAGATCGTGCCGCCGGCCATCTCGGCAGGCTGTGTCCGTCCCTCACGAGCGGTCTCGGTCAGCGCCTTGAGCGCGGTCGCGAGTCCGACGAGGTCGAGCCGGTCGGCGTCCTTGATGTTGGGGACGACCAACCCGCGCGGTGTGGCGGCCGCGATGCCGAGGTTGACGTAGTGCTTGGTGACGATCTCCTGCGCCGCCTCGTCCCAGGCCGCGTTGACAGCAGGGTTGCGGCGGACGGCGATCAGCAGCGCCTTCGCGACGATCGCCAGCGGCGACACCTTGAGGCCCTCGAGCTCGCGAGATCCCTTGAGCCGCTTGACGAGTTCCATCGTGCGGGTGACGTCGACCGTGACCCACTCGGTGACGTGCGGCGCGGTGAACGCCGACCGCACCATCGCCTCGGCGGTCATCTTGCGGACGCCCTTGATCGGTGTGCGCACCTCGCGCTCGCCGTCGGCCACCCACCTCTCAGGTGCCGCTGACACGTCGGGAGTGGCGGCGACGCCCTCGACCGCGCCACCGTCCGCCAGTGCCATCACGTCGTCGCGCGTGACCGTGCCGTTCGGCCCCGAGGCCGTGGCGGCTGACAGGTCGACCCCGAGGTCGCGGGCCAGCTTGCGGACCGGTGGCTTGGCGAGCGCGCGCGAACCGGAGGACGGCGCCGGCGCCGACTCGACCCGGCCGACGGACGGGAGGGTGGCACCGGGCACCGGCGAGGCCGGGACCGGAGTGACCGGGCCACGGTCGCGCGGCGGCGACACCGGGGTCGCCACCGGACGGTCCGTCGAGAACGCGGTCTGAAGGTTCGCCGCGGCCTGGGCCGCGTGCTCCCGCTGTCCGGGAGAGCCCCGGCGCGGCCGGCGCTTGGCCTCGGTGGTGCGCGGCCCGTACCCCACGAGCACGGACGTGCGACCGCCCGGCGCGGCGCCACCGATGAGTCCGGGCTCCACGAAGCCCTCGGCGGGCGGGGACGGCACCAGCTCCTCGCCCGGCCCCCCGACCTCGGGGCGCTCGGCGGCCGTCTGCTGCGCCGGCACGTCTCCCGCGAGCGTGCCGCCTGAGTCGCCGGCGGGCGCGGCCCCGTCGGGATCGACGTCGATCGAGATGATCGGCGTGCCGACGTCCGCCGTCACGCCCTCCTCGACGTGGATCGCCGTCACGACGCCGGCCCAGGGGCACGGCAGCTCGACGAGCGACTTGGCGGTCTCGATGTCGACGATCGGCTGGTTCACCGTCACGGTGTCGCCGACCGCGACCTTCCACGCGACGATCTCGGCCTCGGTCAGGCCCTCTGCGGGGTCGGGCAGGAGGAACTGCTTGATCTGTGGCATCTCTGGTGTCCTTCCCGACTCAGAACGCGAGCGAGCGGTCGACGGCGTCGAGCACCCGGTCCAGGTCGGGCAGGTACTCCTCCTCGAGCCGGCTGGCGGGATACGGCATGTGGTACCCGCCGACGCGCAGCACCGGGGCCTCCATCGCGTAGAAGCACCGCTCGGTGATGCGCGCGGCGAGCTCGGAGCCCATCCCCAGGAACACCGGCGCCTCGTGGACGGTCACGAGCCGGCCGGTCTTGAGCACCGACGCCTCGAGGGTGTCCATGTCGAGCGGCGACAGGCTGCGGAGGTCGATCACCTCGAGCGAGATGCCGTCCTCGGCTGCGGCCGTGGCAGCGGCGAGGGACGTGGTCACCATCGGGCCGTAGGCGGCGACGGTGACGTGCTCGCCCTCGCGGACGACCCGCGCCTGGTGCAGCGGGATCGGGGTGGCCGCCGTGTCGACGTCGCCCTTCTCCCAGTAGCGGCGCTTCGGCTCGAAGAAGAGCACGGGGTCGTCGGACGCGATCGCCTGCTGGATCATCCAGTACGCGTCGTGGGGGTTCGAGCAGGAGACGACCCGCAGGCCGGCAGTGTGCGCGAAGTACGCCTCGGGGCTCTCGGAGTGGTGCTCGACCGCGCCGATGCCGCCACCGAACGGCACCCGCACCACGACCGGCATCTTGACCTGGCCGCTGGAGCGGTTACCCATCTTGGCGAGCTGGGTGACGATCTGGTCGTACGCCGGGTAGATGAACCCGTCGAACTGGATCTCGCAGACGGGACGGTATCCGCGCAGGGCCAGGCCGATCGCGGTGCCGAGGATGCCCGACTCGGCGAGCGGCGTGTCGATCACACGATCCTCGCCGAAGTCCTTCTGCAGGCCGTCGGTGACGCGGAAGACGCCGCCGAGCTTGCCGACGTCCTCGCCCATGATCAGCACCTTGGGCTCGGCCTCCATCGCCGCGCGCAGGCCCATCGTGATGCCTTTGGCGATGCTGCTCGGCACGATGGCCGACGGCGCCTCGGGGATGTTGTTCAGGTCGGTGTTGACCTCGTTGCTGACGCCGGTGCTCATCGCGACGCCTCCTCGTCCTCGAACGACGCGTGGTACTCGGTGAACCAGGCGCGCTCCTCGTCGACGAGCGGGTGCGGCTCGGAGTAGGCGTGGTCGAACATCGTCACGGGGTCCGGCTTGTCCAGGGCCAGGCATCCCTCGCGGACGTGGACGGCCAGGGCGTTCGACTCGGTCTCGATCTCGTCGAAGAAGTCCTGGTCGGCGTCGCCGTTGCGCGCGAGGTAGGCCTTCAGGCGCGCGATCGGGTCCTTGAGCTTCCACTCCTCGACCTCGGCCTCGATGCGGTAGCGCGTCGGGTCGTCCGAGGTGGTGTGCGCGCCCATCCGGTAGGTGAACGCCTCGATCAGCGTCGGGCCCTCGCCGCTGCGGGCGCGGTTCAGTGCGGCGGTCGTCACCGCGTAGGTGGCGAGCACGTCGTTGCCGTCCACCCGCACGCCGGGGAAGCCGAAGCCGCGGGCACGCTGGTAGAGCGGGATGCGGGTCTGGCGCTCGTTGGGCTCGGAGATCGCCCACTGGTTGTTCTGGCAGAAGAACACGACGGGGGCGTTGAAGACGCTGGCGAAGACGAACGCCTCGTTGACGTCGCCCTGCGCGCTCGCACCGTCGCCGAAGTAGGCCAGGGCAGCCGTGTCGCGGTCGGGGTCGCCGGTGCCGACGTCGCCGTCGCGCTGGATGCCCATCGCGTAGCCGGTCGCGTGCAGCGTCTGGGAGCCGATCACGATCGTGTAGAGCTGGAAGTTGTTGGCCTTCGGGTCCCAGCCACCGAGGTTCACGCCGCGGTAGAGCCCGAGCAGGGTGACCGGGTCGACCTCGCGGCACCAGGCCACGCCGTGCTCGCGGTAGGTCGGGAAGACGAAGTCCTGCTGGCGGGTCGCCCGTCCGGAACCGATCTGGGCGGCCTCCTGGCCGAGCAGGCTGACCCAGATGCCCAGCTCGCCCTGGCGCTGCAGGGCGGTGGCCTCGGCGTCGAAGCGGCGGACGAGGACCAGGTCGCGGTAGAAACCGCGTAGGTCCTCGGCGGTGAGGTGCTCCACCAGGGGGGAGTACTCGGGGTTATCGACGCGCTCGCCCTCAGGGGTGAGCAACTGCACCAGGTCAGGTCCGCCGTCGAGGCGGGACCGGCCGGGGCCGACAGCTGTGTCGGTCACTGGATCTCCTTCGTCGTGGCCGCCGCCGGGGATCGCCCGACGCAGCGGTCCGAGCTTCAGCGGCGCCCCAGGGGTGGGGGGCGTCGTCGCGACGTGCTCGCGGTCACATCGTGGACACCGTATCGCGCTGTGGAGGTGCCTTCGTCCGCCGAGTGCTGGGGGCTGGCACGGTGCTGCTGGAGCATTCGGGGGCTGCAGGAAGTCACACCGGAGTGGTTCGCCCGCACACCTCGAGCAGCCGGTCGTTGGCCTCGGTCTCGCCGATCGTGCAGCGCACACCGTCGCCGTCGAACGGGCGCACGCTGAGCCCCGCGGCGTCGCACTCGGCCGCGAACTCGACGGCCCTTTCACCCAACGGGAGCCAGACGAAGTTGGCCTCGGTGTCGGGGACGTTCCAGCCCTGGTGGCGCAGTGCGTCAAGCACTCGCGTGCGCTCTGCGACCAGTGCCTCGACCCGCTCGAACAGCTCGTGCTCGGCGGCCAGGGAGGCGACTGCTGCGTCCTGGGCGATGCCGGAGACGCCGAACGGCACGGCGGTCTTGCGCAAGGCCTCCGCCACCGGGGGGTGGGCGACGGCGTAGCCGACTCGCAGGCCGGCCAGCCCGTAGGCCTTCGAGAACGTCCGCAGCACAGCGACGTTCGGCCTTTGACGGTGAACGGCGATCGCGTCGGGCGACTGCGGGTCGCGCACGAACTCGCGGTAGGCCTCGTCGATCACGACGAGCACGTCGCTGGGCACGCGGTCGAGGAACGCCTCCAGCTCGTCGGCGTGGACGACGGGGCCGGTCGGGTTGTTGGGCGTGCAGACCAGGACGAGGCGCGTGCGGTCGGTGATCGCGTCGGCCATCGCGGCCAGGTCGTGGCGGGCGTCTGCGGTGAGGGGCACCTGCACGCCCCGCGCCCCGCTGATGCCGACGACGATGGGGTAGGCCTCGAAGGAGCGCCAGGCGTAGACGACCTCGTCACCGTCCGCGCAGGTGGCCTGAATGATCTGCCCGAGCACCCCGACGCTGCCGGTGCCCGTCGCGACCCGGTCGACGTCGACGCCCACGTAGTCGGCGATCGCCTTGGTCAGCTTGGTGACCGCCATGTCGGGGTAGCGGTTCAGGTGCGCGGCGGCATCCTTGACGACGTCGAGCACTGACGGCAACGGCGGGTAGGGGTTCTCGTTCGAGCTGATCTTGTAGACGGTCACGCCCTGGACCGGCTCGGCCGGCTTGCCGGGCTTGTACGAGGGGACCGCGTGCAACGCTGCCCGCAGCCGGGGGCCGGGGGCTGTGGCGGCCGGGGCGGCGCTGGCGGCGGGCGCATCAGTGGCGGCGGCGTTGGCAGGGGCGGCGTTGGCAGGGGCGGCGTTGGCAGGGGCGGCGTTGCAGGGGCGGCGTCGGCAGGGGCGGCGTCGGCAGGGGCGGCGTCGGTGGGGCTGTCGTCCATGGCCGCACTCTAGGGCTCCCCCTGGTTGGCGCCGCCGCCGTCCCCGCCCACCGTCCCCGTTGCTCCCCTCACCCACACGGCGCCCGTGGGGTGCTCCTCCTGCCCACACGATCGGCGTTCAAATGCGTGGGCCTCACGAGCGAGCCACGGAAGGCGTGTGGGTGAGGGGAGCAAGGGGGCGCGTGGGAGGGTGGCGCCCATGAAGTCCTTCACAATCAAGGTCGTGGTCAACGCGCTGGCCATCTGGGTGGCGACGCTGGTGGTGAGCGGCATCGCTGTCGGCGACGGCAACGACGACACGCTGGCGCGGGTGGTGACCTACCTCCTCATCGGGCTGATCTTCGGCCTCGTGAACGCCGTCATCAAGCCGATCGTCAAGCTGATCGCGCTGCCCCTGTACATCCTCACGCTGGGGCTGTTCACGTTCGTGGTGAACGCCTTCATGCTGCAGATCACGTCGTGGATCGCGCAGGTCACGCCGCTGACGTTCAGCATCGACGAGTTCTTCTGGACAGCGATCCTCGGCGCCGTGGTCGTGACGCTGGTCAGCATGGTGCTGCACCTGCTGCTTCCGGACGGCAAGAAGGACGACGACTGACCCACCGCTGACCTACCCCGGGTGGCGTACTTCACGAGGCTCCGTGTCACTTCACGAGGCTCGCGAGCCTCGTTAACGTTGCGAACGCCTCGTTAACGAGGCTGGCGAATCCAGCGTGTAGAGGCGTCAGGCGTGGCGGCGCGACTGCACCACGCGGAAGCGCCCGGAGACGTAGTGGCCGTCGGTGAGCGTCGCGTTCGCAGCGGGGTTGGCGCCCGTGCCGTGGAAGTCGCTGAACGCGGCCGACTGGTTCACGAACACCTGCCCGGTGAGGTTCATGGACAGCGCTACACCGGCGTCTATCGCCGCCTGCTCCGCAGCGTCGAGCACGTCCTCGGACGTCGAGTACACCGCCGCCGTCATCGCCCCGTGCTCGCGGACGGTCTCCACGAAGAGGCGCAGCGAGTCGTCGGTGCCGCCGGTCTTGATCAGGAAGGCCACCGGGCCGAAGCACTCGGCGGTGTAGACGTCGTCACCGGCGTCGACCTGCACGATCGCCGGCGTGCGCACGGTGGCGTCGGGGAAGTCAGGGTGCGTGACCGCGCGTGACTCCAGCACCGCGGTGCCGAGCGAACCGGCACCGTCCGCGCGGGAGACCACGTCGGAGTTGACCGCGGCGCCGAGCACCTGCACGGCGCGGGCGTCGTCACCGGTCAGCTTCTGCACGGCCTTCGCCAGGGCCTCGGCGAACTCCTCGGCCGAGATGTGACCGTTGTCGGTCTCGATGCCACCGGCCGGCACGTAGATGTTCTGCGGGGCGGTGCACATCTGGCCCGAGTAGAGGCTCAGCGAGAACGCGAGGTTGCCTGTCAGCCCTCGCAGGTCGTCGGTGGAGTCGACGACGACCGTGTTGAGTCCGGCCTTCTCGGTGTAGACGACCGCGTGGTGGATGTTCTCCTCGAGCCAGCGCCCGAACCCGGGGCCGCCGGTGTAGTCGATGATGCCGATGCGCGGATGCTCGGCCAGCGGCTTGGCCAGGCCCTCCCCGTCCGCCTCAGCCGTGAGCACCATCAGGTTCGGGTCGAAACCGTTCTCGGCCAGCACCTCTCGCGCGACGTCGACGCTGATCGCCATCGGCAGAACGGATCTCGGGTGCGGCTTGACGACAACCGCGTTGCCCGTGGCCAGCGAGGCCAGCAGCCCGGGGTACGAGTTCCACGTCGGGAACGTGTTGCAGCCGATCACCAGCCCGATGCCGCGGCCGACGACGTGGAACCGCTTGGTCATCACCAGCGGGTCGCCCTTTGCCGGCTTGGTCCAGGTGGCCTGCTGCGGCACGCGCTGCTGCTCGGCGAGCGCGTAGGCCACGGCCTCGAGGGCGCGGTCCTGTGCGTGCGGTCCCGCCGCCTGGAACGCCATCACGAACGCCTGGCCCGTGGTGTGCATGACCGCGTGGGCCATCTCGAAGCTGCGGGCGTTGATGCGATCGAGGATCTCGACGCACACCGCCGCGCGGACGAGCGGTCCGGCTGCCCGCCACGCCTTCACCCCTGCACCGACCGCCGCGAGCAGGTCGTCGAGGTCGTCAGCGGAGTAGTGCGGGTACTGCACCCCGAGCGTCGGCCCGTAGGGCGACACCTCCGAACCCACCCAGTCACGTGCCGCCGGCTGCGACGCGAGCGCCTCGTAGCGGCCACCCAGGTGGGCGTTGTACGCCGCCTCGCCGGCAGCGGCCGCCTCCTCCCCGTACACGCGCGGGGACGGCGACTCGGGGAAGCGGCTGTAGTACTCGCGGCTGGAGATGGCGGCCAGCGCGGCGTCGAGGGTGTCGCGGTGCCGCTCGACCAGCGCCTGGTGGGCGGCGTGGGCAGGGGCTGCGGGGGCGGTGGGGGTCGGTGAGGTCGTCACCTGAGTCACTGTGCCCGACATGGCGCGAGACGGACAATCGCGGGTCCCGGACGGAGACCGAGAGCGGGCCCGTCACCCCGTCGCGGCTACGGTCTCGCGCGTGACTGCACCCGAGCCGCCTTCCGAGACCCAACGCATCGACCCGCCCTACGCCGCCGACGAGCGCACCCTGCTCGAGACCTTTCTCGACTACCACCGCGCCACGCTGCTGATGAAGTGCGAGGGGCTCACAGACGAGCAGCTGCGGACGCGCTCGGTGCCGCCCTCGTCCCTGAGCCTGCTGGGTCTGGTCCGGCACATGGCCGAGGTCGAGCGGCAGTGGTTCCGAAACATCCTGGCCGGCGGGGACGAACCCGGAATCTTCTTCACGGACGAGGAACCGGACGGCGACTTCGACCTCGGGGACGACGCCGACGTCGCGGCCGACCTGGCGACGTACCGCGAGGAGGTGGCCGTCTGCCGGGCCATCGCCGACCGGCATCCGGACCTCGACGCGATCGGCGCTCGGTTGCGTCGCGGGGTGCACGAGGTGTCGCTGCGCTGGATCTTCGTCCACCTGCTCGAGGAGTACGCCCGTCACAACGGGCACGCCGACTTCCTGCGCGAGCGCATCGACGGGGCGACCGGCGAGTAGGCCGTCCTCTCACGGCGGACTTCCTCGGCAGGCCTACACTCCGGCCATGAGCGACTCCGCGGCGACACACGGCCTCGACGAGGTCGTGCTGGCCGACGTGGATGTCGTCGTCGGTGTGGTCGGTGCGGGGACGATGGGCGCCGGCATCGCCGAGGTCGCGGCTCGCGCCGGCCACCGAGTGCGCCTGCTCGACGCCGCCGAGGGAGCTGCGGAGCGCGGCATCGAGGGCATCTCGGGACGGCTGGAGCGCGACCTGTCCAAGGGCCGTTTGTCTCGGACGGACGCCGACGCGGTGCTCTCCCGCCTGACGGCCGTCCTCGACGTCAGCGGCCTGGCCGGTTGCGGCCTCGTGGTCGAGGCCGTCGCCGAGGATCTCGCGATCAAGAGGACTCTGCTCGGCGCGCTGCAGGACGTGGTCCCCGCGGATGCCGTGCTGGCGACCAACACGTCCTCGCTGTCCGTCACGGCGGTGGCCGCGGGACTGCGAGACCCGTCGCGCGTCGTCGGCCTTCACTTCTTCAACCCCGCGGCCCGGATGCGCCTCGTCGAGGTGGTGCACGGCGAGGACACGGACCCCTCGGTGGTCGAGGCGGCTGTCGACCTGGTGACGTCGTGGGGCAAGACGCCCGTCCGCTGCCGGTCGACACCCGGGTTCATCGTCAACCGGGTCGCCCGCCCGTTCTACGGGGAGGCGCAGCGGCTCGTCGAGGAGCAGGCGGCTACGCCGGCGTTGATCGACCGCCTGCTCCGTGAGGCGGGCGGTTTCCCGATGGGTCCGTTCGAGCTCACCGACCTCGTCGGTCAGGACGTGAATCTCTCTGTCTCGCGGTCGGTCTGGGAGCAGACGTTCCACGACCCTCGCTACGCCCCGACCGTCTTCCAGCAGCGACTCGTCGACGCCGGACGGCTGGGCCGCAAGAGCGGACGGGGCGTCTACTCGTACACGGTCGACCCCGCGGACCCGGCGGATCCGCGGTCCGGTCCCCGTCCCGAACAGACGGAGGTGCTGCGCTCGCTGCGGCCCGCGAGGGTCTGCTCGATGCTGGGCTGGTCGGTGATGGCGCCGCTGGCCGAGCGGATCGCCAAGGGCCCCGTCACGGTCGAGGTGCTGGGCGACTCCGACGCCGAGTGCACGGACGAGGTCGGTCTGCTGCTGCCGTCGGGCGGCCGCGTGGTGGAGACCTCGGGCGTGACAGCCGCCGCGCTCGGCGAGCAGGTGGTCACGCTCGACTGGGCGCTCTCGCCCGAGACGACGAGGCGGGTGGCGCTGGCACCGTCCGCCAACTGCACCGCCGAGACCGTCTCCGAGGCGGTCGGGCTGCTGCAGTCGGCCGGTGTCGAGGTCGAGCTGGTGGCGGACGTTGCCGGCATGGTCGTCGCCCGCACGGTCGCGATGTTGGTCAACGAGGCGGTCGACCTGGTGGCGCGCGGCGAGGCCACGGCCGAGGACGTCGACACCGCGATGCGGCTCGGCACCGGGTACCCGCTGGGACCGCTCGAGTGGGGTGACATCGCTGGGCCGTCCTGTGTGCTCGCGGTCCTGGAGGGCCTGCACAGCGAGTACCCGACCGGGCGCTACCGCCCGTCGCCCGCGCTGCGCCTCGCTGCCGAGACCGGGGCCCCGCTGCGTGCCTGAGGACGCAACGGCCACGCAGGTCGACGCGTGGGCCCGTGAGATGTGGGACCGCGACACAGCCAGCCGGGCGCTGGGCATGGAGCTGCTGCACGCTTCGGGCGGTTGCTGTCGCCTGCGCATGCCGGTCAGAGACGACATGGTGCAGGGGCACGGCAGCATTCATGGTGGCATGGTCTTCACCCTCGGCGACAGCGCTTTCGCCTTCTGCTGCAACGGACCTGACCGAGTCGTCGTGGGGGCGAGCGCTGACGTGACGTGGGTCGCGCCGGCGAATGTCGGCGACGTGCTGATCGCGGACGGGGAGCAGGAAGTCGTCTACGGCCGTAGCGGAGTCACCCGCGTGCGCATCACCCGCGAGAGCGACGGCGCGCTGGTCGCCCTGTTCCAGGGTCGTTCGCGTCAGGTGCCTGGGAGTGCAGGCGGGTAGTGCCCCGCGTCAGCGGGACGAGCCGACCGTCTGCCACGCCTGCCACGCGCTGGCGACCATCTCGTCGAGCGAGTGGCGCATGGTCCAGCCCAGGTCGGCGGCCGCGGCCGCGCCGGAGGCGACGATCCGGGCCGGGTCGCCTGGACGTCGGGGCCCGACCTCTGGCTCGAAGTCGATGCCGGTCACCCGCGCCATCGCGTCCATGATCTGGCGCACCGAGACGCCGTCGCCGCTGCCCAGGTTGTAGACGCGTGCGAGCGCGCGCCCCTCGGCGAGGGCTTGCGCGGCGGCCACGTGCGCGAGCGCCAGGTCCTGCACGTGCAGGTAGTCGCGCACGCAGGTGCCGTCGGGGGTGTCGTAGTCCGCGCCGTTGATCTTCGGGGTGCCGCCGCGCGACAGCACGTCGAGGACCACCGGGAACAGGTTGTGCGGGCTGGTGTCGTACAGGTCGTCGTACCCCGAGCCCACCACGTTGAAGTACCGGAGCGACGTGTGCCGCAGGTCGGTGACAGCGCTGACGTCGCGCAGCAGCCACTCCCCGATCAGCTTGCTCTCCCCATAGGGCGACTCGGGCGCCGGTGCGGTGTCTTCGGTGACGAGATCGACGTCGGGCGTGCCGTAGACCGCCGCCGACGACGAGAACACGATGCGGTCGACACCCACCGCCTGCATCGACTCCAGCAGTGCCATCGTCCCCACGACGTTCTGGCTGTACGTGTGCAGCGGACGCGAGACCGAGACGCCGGCGTACTTGAACCCGGCCAGGTGGATCACGCCCTCCACGCCGTGCTCGCTCAGCGCGCCCTCCACCAGGCCCCGGTCGAGCACCGTCCCCGCGACCATCGGCACGTCGTCGCCGACGAACGGCCGGTGCCCGCTGCTCAGGTCGTCGAGCACCACCGGGGTGAGGCCCGCGTCCCCCAGCGCGCGGACCACGTGCGACCCGATGTATCCGGCCCCTCCAGTCACCAACCAGCTCATGGCTCGTCCCTCGCCATTTCGCACGCGCTGTGTTGTCTGACTCGCTCGCTTCGCTCGCTCACGGGGTGATCCTTCCACGGGGGTACCGCGGTCGTACCGGCGATCAGCCACTCGCGCGAATGGTCTGCCACTGCTGCGTCGTGACCAGCGCATCACCTCCCCCAGCGAAGTCGACCAGCGCGGCGCGCCACGTCCGCACCGATGGGTGGTCGGAGCTGTCGACAGCGCGCGCGGTGTTCAGGTAGGCCTCGAAGTCGTGGCCGACCCACGGATCGATGTCGACAACGGATCGCGCACTCTCGAGGCCGTGCTGCGGGTCCAGCACGTCGCGCTGGACCGTCGCCCAGTACGCCCGGTCGGGATTGCGGTCGCCGTCGAGCTGGGGAACGAGGTCGGCACCGTGCTCGATGGACAGCGCCTGCACGTCGGGCGGGATGTCGAAGCCCGACACCGGCGAGCCGACCGTGAGCACCTGACGCATGGCGAACTCGTCCTGCACCGCGGGGTCGGAGGCGAGCGCAGCCGCCACGATGCCGCCCTGGCTGTACCCGACCGCCATCACGGGATCGCTCGAACCGACTCCCGCCGCACGCATCACCTCGACCGCGGCCTCGACAGCGTCCGACTCCACCCCGCCCAACGCGGCGAGGTTGCTGGTGCCGTCAGCCGGCAGCGCGCCCCCGTCCACGCTCCAGGTCTGGGTCGGGGGCAGATAGAGCTGCCACCTCACGCCCGCGGCGTCCTCGATGCGGTCGAGCCGGATCGCACCGGGCGTGTAGCCGGGGCCCGGCTGGCCGTCACGGGGTGGGGTGAACGGGTGGAGCCGTCCAAGGGCATCGCGAACCGTCAGCGGCGCGATCGCCGGTGTCGCGGGCCCCTTCGAGGTGACGCGAACGTCGCCCTGCCGCAGCAGCCCGGTCGCGAGACCCGCGCCGGCCAGCAGCGCCGCCAGCTCGGAGGCGGTGTCGGGGACCTCGTCGATCGTCGCTCCCCCGACGGTGATCGGTGCTGCCGCCAGCACACCGTCGACGCCCGCCGGCACCATCGCGTCCAGGACCAACGGCACGGTCGCCACCAGCTCGCGCGCGGCCCAGGGGTTTCGCGCCAGCCACTCCTGCGTGGCGAGCGCCACCGCCTCCGCGTCCGAGCCCAGGCGGTCCTGGACCTCGCGTCGGCCGAGCAGCCCCTGACCGACCGCGAGCTCCCAGGTCAGGTCGCCCTCCTGCGCCTCCTCCCGTAGGACGCCCACGGTGTCCCACATCACCGGCGCCCCACGCACGGCGACCCACCCGCCGACTCCGACCAGCGCGCCGAGCGCCACCCACCCCGCGACCGGCGACAGCGCGCGGGCGCCGTTCCGGACGAGATGCGGCGACGCCTCGCGCCAGATCGCTCGCAGCGCCTGCTCCGCATCCACATCGGCCAGCGCGTACGCCTCCGCAGCCGCGTGCACACGCGTGCCCAGCAGCACGAGCGCGGCCCCACAGGGCGCCAGTCCGTCGGGACCGGCGATGGCCGTCGCCAGCGTGGCGTGCACCCGAGCCGAACCGAACGGGTCGAGCGCGGCGGCGACCACGGTGCCGGGTGCCAGTCCAAGGCCCGTGGCCGGAAGAACCAGCAGGGCAACGTCTTTCGCCACGCCCAGCAGCTGCGCACCGCTCGCGTGGATGGCTTCCGTCGTGGCGGCCACACCCGCAGAGCCGCCCCGCACTTCCAGGCCGTCGTCACTCATCGTGGTTCCCATCTCTGGTCGAGTTGCCCGGGCCAGGGTTCGGTCAGCACCCCGGCGAGGTCGGCGGCGAAGCGATCGGCGTCCACTGGCAGCCAGCCGGATTCTGTGTCGCTGCCGGGTGCCGAGTGGCAGTCAGGCCGTACCCAGCCGTGCTCGTCCTGCGCCCACACGTCGACGAACGGGCGCGCCAGTGCCCGCCCCCAACCGCGCAGCACCAGCGTGCGCGCGGGATGTTCGGGTGGGCCGGCACGTGCCGTCGTGGGGCGCTCCGACCCGGCATGCGAGGCCGGGACGTGCCGGAGGCTGAGACCGGGGAGCGCCGCCGCCTCGGTGCCTGCCAGCTCCACGCGCCCCACCGCTCGCACCTGGCGCGGGGTGACTGCCGGGTCACCGTCCAGGAGAAGGGTCGACAGCGACCCCGCCGACCCGCCGGCGTCGGCCGCGACCTCGGTGAGCGTCAGCAACCGGCCCTGGCGAAGCACCACGCGGACCCGCAGCCGCGGCCGCCCGAAGGCACGCAGCCCTCGTCGGAGCGGCGGCGCCGACTGCGGGTCGCCGAACTGTTCCGGGAGGGGGTCGCCGGACCGTGCATCGCGCTCCCCAGGTAGGAGCGCACGCAGTGCTCGCGGCCAGCGCACACCCGGCTCCTCAGCGGCGAGGTGAGCGAGCTGCCGGTGCGTCAGCCGCACCAGCGCCGGCGAGGCGTTGCTCACGAGTCGCGTCCGAGGTAGTCGTCGAGGCGCACGCCGTCGATCGCGTCGCGCGCCCGCCGGGCCAGGTCTGCCAGCTCCTCGGCCCTGTGGTGGGCGGTCCGCGCATGTCGCGAGAGGTCGGCTGCCAGGTCACCGAACAGCTCGGCGCAGCGGTCGAGGCGCCGGGCCTCATCGAGGGCGTCGCCTTCGAAGGCGTCGGCCGCGCCCGAGTGCCACTCCGTGCGCGACGCGCGGCGCACGACGGCCGCCTGCCGGCGCAGTTCGGTGCCGATCCGCATCGCGTCCTGCGCCAGCCCGGCCACCGCCGCGACCCCGTCCGCCAGCCCTGTCGGCGACACCCCGGTCATCGCTCGTCTCCTTGCTCGACCGGCCGCCAGTGCCTGCTGGCGGCCTCGTAACCAGGACGCTAGGCAGGGGCGGCGTCATCGGAGCCCCGCAGCCGGCCGCCTGTGGACAACTGGGCCTCAGACGACCCCTGTGGACGGCGCCTGGTCGGACCCCAGACTCAGATGGGTCAGGATGGGTCGTATGCATCCGCACCGCCCTTACCGCGTGACCTTCGTCTGCTCCGGCAACATCTGCCGCTCGCCGATCGCCGAGGTCGTGCTGGCCGCTGCCCTGCAGGAGGCCGGCCTGGCCGACCAGGTGGTGGTCGACTCCGCAGGCACCGGCGACTGGCACGTCGGGCAGCCGGCGGACGAGCGAGCCGTGCGCGCGCTGCACGAGGCAGGGCTCGACGGCAGCGCGCACCGTGCCCGCGTGTTCGACCCGGAGATCTTCCCCGAGACCGACCTCGTGATCGCCCTCGACTCCGGACACCATGAACAGCTACGGGCCTGGGTTCGGACGCCGGCCGACGCCGGTCGCATCCACCTCCTGCGCTCCTTCGACTCCCGATCAGGCGAGAACCTCGACGTCCTCGACCCCTACTACGGCAACGAGGACGACTTCATGCGCGTCGTCGAGCAGATCAAGGGCGCCGTTCCCGGTCTGCTGCAACGCATCCGCTCAGACTTGGCCGCCGACCACATCGAGGCCGACCACCACCACGCTGCCGAAGGCCCCTAGCGGCGGCCTACAGGTTCTTGACCGCCGAGAGGACCTTGGTGAGCGAGTCCTTGGCGTCACCGAACAGCAGCGTGGTCTGCGGCTCGTAGAGCAGCTCGTTCTCGATGCCGGCGAACCCCGGGCGCATCGAGCGCTTGAGGAACACGACCTGCTGCGCGTCCGACACCTCGAGGATCGGCATGCCGTAGATCGGTGAGCCGGGTGACGTCTTGGCGGCCGGGTTGACGACGTCGTTGGCGCCGACCACGAGGGCGACGTCGGCTGTCTTCAGCTTCGGGTTGACCTCGTCCATCTCGGCGAGCACCTCGTAGGGCACGTTCGCCTCGGCGAGCAGCACGTTCATGTGGCCGGGCATGCGTCCGGCCACGGGGTGGATGCCGTAGATCACCTGTGTGCCACGGGCTTCCAGCGCCTCGGCCAGCTCGGCCATCGTGTGCTGCGCCTGTGCCACAGCAAGTCCATAGCCGGGGACGACGACCACCGTCTGGGCGTAGCCGAGCAGGATCGCGACGTCCTCGGCGGACGAAGAGCGCACCGGACGGTTGGAGATCTCCGTCGACCCCGCTGTCGAGCCGCCCTTGAGCGCGCCGAACAGGATGCCGTTGACGGACCGACCCATCGCCGACGCCATCGCGCGGGTGAGGATCGTTCCCGACGCCCCGACGAGCGTGCCGGCCACCAGGAGGAGCACGTTGTCGAGCACGAAGCCCGACGCCGCGACGGTGAGGCCGGTGAACGCGTTCAGCAGGGAGATGACGATCGGTACGTCGGCGCCACCGACGGGCAGCACCAGCAGCACGCCGACCGCCAGCCCACCGAGCATCAGCAGGATCGCCCACACGGGCGACGGCACGCCGACCAGCGCTCCCGCCAGCAGGACCGAGGCGACGACCGAGCCGATCATCAGCCACCGCTGCCCGGGCAAGAGCACCGGACGAGTGGTGATCAGCTCCTGCAGCTTGAGGAACGTGACGACTGACCCCGAGAACGACACCGACCCGACGAGCACCGTGAACGACACTGCGAGAAGGGATCCCAGGTCGTCTTCTCGCACAGCGCCCAGCTCGAGCAACGCCACGAGCGCGGCGGCGCCACCGCCGACACCGTTGAAGAGCGCCACCAGCTGCGGCATCTGGGTCATCTGCACGAGGCGCGACGCCGGCACGGCCAGCGCCGACCCGATGACGATCGCGACGATGATCGCGATCTCGTTGCGCAGATCCGTGGACAGGAACACGGTGACCACGGCGACCAGTGCGCCGAAGGCACCGATCAGGTTGCCGCGGCGAGCGGTCTTGGGGCTCGACAGCCCCTTCAGGGCGAGGATGAAGCAGACCGCTGCGACGAGGTAGGCGAGCGAGGTCCACGTTGGGCTCAGGAGGCTCACCGGCGGCCACCGTCCTGAGTCGATGGGCTGGATGACTTGCCTTGTGTGACAGCCGGTCTCGCCCGTCCCTTGAACATCTCGAGCATGCGGTCGGTCACGACGAAGCCGCCGACGAGGTTCATGGTGGCGAGCACGACCGCCAGCAGCGCGATCACCAGCGTGAACCAGTGTTCGGCGTGGCCAGCGACCAGGATCGAGCCGACCAGGATGATGCCGTGGATCGCGTTGGCACCCGACATCAGCGGCGTGTGAAGGGTGCTCGACACCTTCGACACGACCTCGAAGCCGACGAAGACGGCGAGCACGAAGATCGTCAACAGTGCGATGCCGTCCATCAGGAGCCGGCCCCCTCGGTCGGTTGGGTCGGTTTCTCGATCGGTAGCTGCGTCGTCGGCGGGCTTGCTTCCACCTCGGAGGCGGTCCCGGCGACGGGAGCCGCGGCCGGTGCCAGGCCGAGCAGCTCGGCGGTCTGCGGGTGCTGGACGGAGCCGTCGTGGGTGAGACACGTTCCGGCGACGACCTCGTCACCGAAGTCGGGCACGACCTGTCCCTCGGACGTCATCAGCAGCAGCAGGTTCACCACGTTCTTCGCGTACAGGCGTGAGGCGTCGACGGGCATCGTCGAGGCGCCGTCCTTCATGCCGACGAGGGTCACGGTGCCGGTGTGGTCTGGCTGCCCCTCGACCTGGCTGACGGGCACAGCCACGTCCAGGCCGGCCAGCGAGCCCTCGACGTTGCCGCCCGACTCTGCAGCGAGGTCGACGACCACGGACCCCGGCTTCATGGCCGCCACCATCCTGGTGGTCACCAGCCGTGGCGCCGCCCGTCCGGGAATAGCCGCCGTCGTGATCAGAACGTCGGCCGCGGCCACGTAGGGAGCCAGCAGCTCCATCTGGCGAGCAGCCCGGTCGTCGGTCATCTCCCGCGCGTAACCGCCTGCGCCCTCGACGGACTCGAGGTTGAGGTCGACGAACGTGCCGCCCATCGAGCGCACCTCGTCGGCGGACGCGGGACGGACGTCGTACGCGCTGACCTTGGCGCCCAGCCGCTTGGCGGTGGCGATGGCCTGCAGTCCCGCCACGCCCGCGCCCAGCACCAGCACCGACGCCGGCGGCACGGTTCCTGCGGCCGTCATGAACAGCGGAAAGAACCTGGGCAGCCGCGTGGACGCCTCGATCACGCTGCGGTAGCCGGCGACGAGCGCTTGGGAGGTCAGGGCGTCCATCGACTGCGCACGCGAGATGCGCGGAACGAGCTCGAGCGCGAACGACGTGACCCGCGCCGCGGCCAGCGCCCGCACAGTCGGCAGCTCGGTGGACGGGGAGCCCAGTCCGATCGTGATCGCGCCCCGACGCAGCCTCGGGGGCACCCTCGGGTTCAGCGGCCGGACGTGCAGCAGCACGTCGACGGCGCCGGCGTCGACGGTGGTGACGACCTCGGCACCCGCAGCGGCGTAGGCCGAGTCAGGGATCGAGCTGTGGGTCCCGGCTCCGGTCTGGACCGTCACCTCGAGCCCGGCACCCACCATCTGGGTGACCGTCTCTGGGGTGGCGGCGACTCGGCGCTCTCCGGGCTGGACCTCGGCGGCTACGGCAACCTTCACGGGCGCAAACCTAGCGGCCACGAGCGCCTGTTCCCGCCAACGTGACCGATGCGACTTCGGGACGCGCGTCTCACCTGTCGGCCACTCGCGACGCGAGCTAGATGTCGTAGCGCCCGGCGCCCGGCCCGTCCGGCTCGCGCGGGGTGCCTGCAAGCACCTCGACCTCGTCGACCGCGAGCAGCGTGCCCTGTTGCGCGGTGCTCATCATGTCGGGGCGCAGGTGGCCGACCAGCCGAACGGTGCAGCCCACGAGGTGGCCCCACTTGCGACCGATCTGCCACTGCCGGCCCGCCTCGTCGCGCAGCACGACCGACCCGTGCTCGACCCCGGCCTCGACCTGCCCGGTCACAGTCCTGGTGTGCAGCGCGCTGTGGTCCATGTCGTCATGGGTACACGCCCGCAGGCGACGGCGCCAGGCGGGCACAACGGGGGGCAACTACGGCCTGAGAGCGCTCCAGGCCGCCGTTTGGGCCGTACCTTCCCCCGCTTGTGCCCGCGAGTGGGGCACCGCGGAAGGACCCGGGCGCCCACGACGCGACGCCGCTCGCCTCAGACCCCGCCAGTCCTCCCGCCGTGCACACCCCCCGGTAGCGTCCGGCTGTGACGCCATCGCCCCTGCGCGGCCTGTTCACGGCGCTGCTCGCGGCGGCGCTGTTCGGCGTCAACGGCACGGTCAGCAAGCTCGCGCTCGAGGGCGGGATCTCGTCGCTCCGGCTGGTCGAGCTCCGCTCCGTCGGCTCCGCCGTGCTGCTGGTCGCGATCGTGGCGGTCACGCGTCCGCGCAGCCTGAAGGTCTCGCGCAGCGAGCTGAGGTTCCTCGTGATGGCGGGCATCGTCGGCATCGCGCTCGTGCAGTGGTTCTACTTCGTGGCCATCGCGCGCCTGCCGGTCGGCATCGCGCTGCTCGTGGAGTACCTCGCGCCCGTGATGGTGGTGCTGTGGGTGCGGTTCGTTCGCCGGGATGCGGTGCGGGCGCGGATGTGGGCGGCGCTGGCGCTGGCGGTGGCCGGCTTGGCCGTCGTCGCGCAGGTCTGGCAGGGCATGACGCTGGACGGGATCGGCCTACTCGCGGCGCTGGCCGCCGCGGCCACCCTCGCCAGCTACTACCTGACCGGAGAGCGCGGCCTGGCCCAGCGCGACGAGATGAGCCTGGCCGCCTACATCTTCGTCGCGGCCGGGCTGTTCTGGTCGGTGCTGCTTCCCTGGTGGACGTTCCCGTTCGACGTGATGGGGCAGGCGGTGGCGCTGTCCGGGCCGCTGGAGGGCGTCGCCGCGCCGATGTGGGTGCTCGTCGCCTGGATCACGGTCCTCGGGACGGTGGTGCCGTACGTGCTGGTCCTTGCGGCGCTGCGGTCGCTGGGGCCAGCGCGCACCGGCCTGGTGGGCATGACCGAGCCGGTGCTCGCTGCCCTGGTCGCGTGGGTGGTGCTGGCCGAGGCACTGACGTGGGTGCAGCTGCTGGGCGGTGCCGTGGTGCTCGCGGGAGTGGTGCTCGCGGAGACCTCGCGTGCCCGCACACCGGGCGGGATGCTGCCCGAGGGCATGGCTCCCTGACGGTCGTGGGTGCCAAGGTGGTCCCTGCCCGAACCGCAACGCGTCCCCTGGAGGAGCGAACGAGATGACTGTGCACCGTGAGGCCTGGCCCGAGGGAACCCCGAGCTGGGTTGATCTGGCGGTCCCCGACCTCGAGGCGGCGCGCGCCTTCTACTCCGGGCTGTTCGGGTGGGAGTTCGCCGACAGCGGACCTGACTACGGCGGCTACCTGGTCGCCCAGGTCGGCGGCGAGCCCGTGGCCGGCCTGGGCCCGACACCTCCCGGCATGGAGGGAATGCCCCCGGTCTGGACGACCTACATCGCCGTGGACGACGTGGAGGCATCCGCGGCGACGGTGACGGAGGCGGGCGGCCACGTGCTGTTCCCGCCCGGCGACGTCGGCGACAGCGGACGGATGGCGGTCGCCACCGACCCGACCGGCGCCGCGTTCGGCATGTGGCAGGCAGGCACGAACACCGGGGCCAACCGTGTCGACGAGCACGGCTGCCTGGTCTGGAACGAGGCGATGCTCACCGACTACGCGGCCGGTCAGAAGTTCTACGCCGACGTGTTCGGCTACGCCTACGAGGAGCTGGGCACTGACGGCCTGACCTACGCGACCGTCACCAAGGGCGGACGCACCGTCGCCGGCATCGGTGTCGCCAGCGAGGTCGAGCCCGACGCTCCCTCCCACTGGCGCAACTACTTCGGCGTGGACGACATGACTGCCGCTGTCGGAAGGGTGCGCGGGCTCGGCGGCCAGGTGCTCGCCGCGCCGTGGGAGACGCCCTTCGGTCTGATGGCCCCGGTGGTGGGGACGAACGGCGAGGCGTTTCTGCTCAACCAGGCGCCTCCGCCTTCGGGCTGAGGAGTCAGCGCACGCCGCGCATGCGGAACTGCACGCTGATGCGCGGACCGACCGGGCGAGCCGTCTTGGGAACGGCGTGCTCCCACGTGCGCTGGCACGAGCCGCCCATCACGAGCAGGTCGCCGTGCCCGAGGTTGTGGCGGATCGCCTCGCCGCCGCCGCGGGGGCGCAACATCAGGGCGCGAGGAGAGCCCAGAGAGAGAATCGCCACCATCGTGTCCTGCGTGCGCGAGCGACCGATCCGGTCGCCGTGCCAGGCCACGCTGTCGCGTCCGTCGCGGTAGAAGCACAGGCCCGCGGTGCGGAACGGCTCGCCGTGCTCGGGTTCGTAGTGGCGGTCGAGGGCGCGGTGCACGTCGTCGAGGACGGGGTCGGGTAGGGCGTCGCCCTCCTCGTAGAAGCAGAGCAGCCGTGGCACGTCGACGACGTTGTCGTACATCTGGCGGCGCTCCGCGTACCAGGGCACGTGCTCGACGAGCCGCTCGAAGAGCTCGTCGGCGTGCGACAGCCACCCGGGCAGCGTGTCGATCCATGCGCCCCGGCTCAGGTGGGTTCGGCGGACGTGGGTCGGGAGGTCGAGGAGGGGCGGTGCGCCCGTCGGGTTGTCCTCGGCCAGCTCGTCCAGCAGTGATGCCTGAAGGGTCACGCTCATGGAGAAAGCCTACGTCGAATCGAACAGATGTTCTAGCGCAACGCTTGCACCGAAGGTGCTACCAGGCCGAGGGCTCGAAGTCCTTGAGGAAGCAGCCGTAGAGATCCTCGCCCCGCTCGCCGCGCACGATCGGGTCGTACACGCGGGCGGCGCCGTCGACGAGGTCGAGCGGCGCGTGGAAGCCCTCCTCCGCGAGACGGACCTTGGTGTGGTGCGGTCGCTCGTCGGTGATCCAGCCGGTGTCGACGGCGGTCATCAGGATGCCGTCGGTGAGCATCTCGGCGGCGCTGGTGCGGGTCAGCATGTTCAGTGCGGCCTTGGCCATGTTGGTGTGCGGGTGGCCGGGGCCCTTGTACTTGCGGCTGAACTGGCCCTCCATCGCCGACACGTTCACGACATAGGTACGGCGGGCGGACGAGGCGGCCATCGACGCCCGCAGCCTGCTGATGAGGATGAACGGCGCGGTCTGGTTGCACAGCTGGACCTCGAGCAGCTCGACCGGGTCGACCTCGTGCACCACCTGCGTCCAGCTGTTCGCGTGCTCGACGTCGGGGATCAGGCCGCCTGCGTCGATGCCACGGTCGAGCGCAGAGCCGTCGCCGTTCAGGGCGACCACGGGGGCCGAGCGCGCCTTCAGCGCCAGCTCGGTGACGGCGTGGCCCGTTCCAGTGGGCACCAGATGAGCGGCCGGATCGCCTGTGAGCGTGCCGGTTTCGAGTTCCCCGGCCAGTGCGTGGGGATGTGCGTCGCTGGTGCGGCCGAACGTGACGACGTCGGGCAGGGGACCGGACGGCAGCGAGCCCGCCTCCGCAGCGACCAGGGCGGCGTACGACCCCGGCGAACGGCGGACGGTCTGCGCCGCGTTGTTGACCAGCACGTCGAGAGGGCCGGCCGCGGCGACCTCGTCGGCGAGGGAGACGACCTGCGCGGGGTCGCGAAGGTCGATGCCGACGATCCTCAGCCGGTGCGTCCAGTCGCCGCTGTCGTCCATCGCGGCGAAGCGGCGCACCGCGTCGCGCGGGAAGCGAGTGGTGATCGTCGTGTGGGCGCCGTCGCGGAGCAGCCGCAGGGCGATGTACATCCCGATCTTCGCGCGGCCGCCCGTGAGCAGCGCGCGACGTCCGCTCAGATCGACTCTCGCATCACGCTTCTCGCGGTTGATGCGCGCGCAGGCGGGACACAGCTGGTGGTAGAACGCGTCCACCTCGGTGTAGTGGGTCTTGCAGATGTAGCACGGGCGCGACCGCTGCAGAACCCCCGCCAGGGCACCAGGTGCGTTGGACACCAACGGGATTCCGCGCGTCTCGTCGTCGATGCGACCCGCCGCCCCGGTGGCGGTGGAGGCGACCACCGCCTTGTCGGCGTCGGCAATCGCGATGCGCTTCGCCGTCCGCCGTCGCACCTTGTAGCTCTTGTACAGCGCAGCGGTGGCGCGGCGGACGGTGTGCGCGTCCGGGTGGTCCGGGTCGAGCGACGAAACCTGTTCCAGCACACGGAGACAGGCGGCCAGGTCGTTGGCGTCGACGTCGGCCGGGCCATCGGCAGCAGGCTCAGCCATCGGTCTCAACGACCGGTTCGAGCACGAACACAGGGATCTCACGGCTGGTCTTGGTCTGGTAGTCGGCGTAGTCGGGGTAGGCGGCCACGCATCGTTCCCACCACTCGGCCTTCTCGGCGCCGGTGATCTCGCGAGCGACGAACGACCGAACCTCGGGACCGTCCTGGAGGTCGACGTGGGGGTCGGCGGTGAGGTTGTAGTACCAGACAGGGTTCTTCGCGGCACCGCCCAGAGACGCCACGGCGGCGTAGCGGCCCTCGTGCTCGACGCGCATCAACGGCACCTTGCGCAGCTTGCCGGTCTTGGCGCCCCTCATGGTGAGCACCACGACGGGCATCCCGCGCATCGTCGTGCCCTTCGTACCCCCGGACGACTCGTACTTCTCCACCTGGCGGGCCGCCCAGGAGAAGGTGCTCGGCAGGTACTCCCCTGATGCGCTCTCGTCGTGCTGCGTGCTCATGCCGGCTCCTCGACGTGGACGGCGACCGGAGTGCCGAGCTCGATCGTCCGGCTGACGGTGCACGTGCGGTCGTGCGACGCCTTGACCGCGCGCGGCAGGATCGCCCGGGCGGCGTCCCCGTCCTCCCCAGGCCCGAAGCGCACCCGGAACGTGAGGGCGATGTCCTCCAAGCGGCTGCCGGCCTCGTCACGGATCTTCTCGGCCTCCACGTCGAACTCGAACTGCTCGGCCTGGGCGCGGCGGCCGGTGACGACGTCGACGTCCACCGCCGTACAGGCCCCGATCGCGGCCAGCAGCAGCTCGACCGGTGTGAAGGCATCGCCCGCCTTGCTGCCGAAGACGAGCGTGGCGCCGCGAACGTTGGTGGCGCGGTAAACGCCTTCGTCGACGCGCTCGAGGCTGACAGAGCGGTGGGTGTCGGTGGCCATGTGCTCCAGTTTCCCATGCTGGCGCTGAGCCCAATGACTGCTAACCTCCCGCCCGTCGAAGGGGGAGCGATGTCGATGTCCAGAGGTGCCCAGACCCTGCTCGTCGTGTGCCTGGTGGCGTGCGGACTGACGGGGTGCACGGGCGAGGAGGAACCAGAGCCGGCGGCGTCGCTCAACGACCCGTGCGGGTTGATCTCGGACGACGTCCTCGAGCGGCTCGCCCCGGGCGCGGTGCTCAGCATCCCTGAGACCGCGGGAAGCGAGTCGAGCGGCAGCAAGCGGTGTCACATCGACCTGACGACCCAGACGACGACGATGCGCGGCGACTTCGGGGTGGACGTCTCGGTCAACGAGGGCCTGTACGACGACGACTGGAAGTCGGAGAAGTGCAGTGAGCGCGGGGCCGATCCGGGCTCCGACGGACCTGGCGACGTGTCCTGTGCGCCCGTGACCAAGTGGGACGGTGGCGAGACGCGCTTCGACGGCTGGGCGTGGGTAGGCGACGACTACGAGGCCTACGTGTACTACCAGCTCGTCGACCCCGAGACGATGCCGTCCGGGGCCGAGCAGGACCTTCGTGACCTGCTCGAGGCAGCGGTGGACTCGCTGCCCGACGCCTGACCCCACCTGGGACTATGACCGCGTGAGCCACCCCACGCCTGCCACCACGCCACCGACCAGGGCAACACCGCTGGCAGATGCCGGGATCGCTCTCGGCGCCCTCGACGGTCGCTACCGGCCGATCGTCGCGCCGCTCGTGGAGCACCTGTCCGAGGCGGCGCTGAACCGGGAACGGGTGCGCGTCGAGATCGAGTGGCTGATCCACCTGACCAGCAACCGCGTCGTGCCCGGCGCCGAGCCCCTGGCACCGGGCGAGCAGGCGCGGCTGCGCGCCGCCGTCGACGACTTCGGCGCGGACGAGGTGGCCGGGCTGGCCGAGATCGAGCGCGAGACAGCTCACGACGTCAAGGCGGTCGAGTACTTCGTCAAACACCTGCTGGCCGGCAGCCCGAGCGAGTCCGCGTCCGAGCTCGTGCACTTCTGTTGCACCAGCGAGGACATCAACAACCTGTCATACGCCCTGATGGTGCAGGGGGCCGTGACCCAGGTCTGGCTCCCGCGCGCAACGGTCTTGGTCGACCAGATCGCTTCGCTCGCAAAGAGTCTCGCGGACGTTCCCATGCTCGCGCGCACGCACGGTCAGCCGGCGACCCCGACCACCCTCGGCAAGGAGCTGGCCGTTCTCGCCCACCGGCTGCGCCGGCAGCTGCGGAGGGTCGAGTGGGCCGAGTACCTCGGCAAGCTCAACGGGGCCACGGGCACGTACTCGGCACACGTAGCCGCTGTGCCGCAGGCTGACTGGCCGTCGGTGTCGCAGTCGTTCGTCGAGGAACTCGGCCTGACCTGGAACCCGCTGACCACACAGATCGAGTCGCACGACTGGCAGGGCGAGCTCTACGCCGACCTGGCGCGGTTCAACCGCGTGCTGCACAACCTCTGCACGGACGTCTGGACGTACATCTCCCTCGGGTACTTCGCGCAGCAGCTGGGCGCCCACGGCTCGACGGGCTCGTCGACGATGCCGCACAAGGTCAACCCGATCCGCTTCGAGAATGCCGAGGCGAACCTCGAGGTGTCGTGCGCGCTGCTCGACGTGCTGGCCTCGACCCTGGTGACCAGCCGCCTGCAGCGCGACCTCACGGACTCGTCGATGCAGCGCAACATCGGCACCGCGTTCGGCCACTCGCTGCTGGCGATCGACAACGTGGCGCGTGGCCTGGCCGGGCTCGAGGCCGACCCCGAGGCGATGGCCGCGGACCTCGACGCCACCTGGGAGGTGCTCGGCGAGGCGGTGCAGTCCGCCATGCGCGCAGCCGGGGTCGCCGGTGCGACGGGCATGCAGAACCCGTACGAGCGGCTGAAGGAGCTCACGCGCGGTCGCCGAGTGGATGGCCCGGCGATGCGCGAGTTCGTGGCCGGGCTGGGGCTGCCGCAGGAGGTCGAGCAACGGCTGGCCGAGCTCACACCGGCCACGTACACCGGCCTGGCGGCAGACCTCGTCCGATACCTCGACTGAGCCTGCCCGGACGGGGGAAGTTCACATCCGGATCACAGGCGAATGCCAGGTTGGGGGGAGAACCTTGCGGTGAGCGCCGGGGTGTCCGGCCCGACCCACAGGAGCACGTCATGCGCACCAAGACTGTCGCCCTCGCCGCCGCGGGCGCCCTGGCGCTCACCACCGTCGGCGGTGCCTTCATCGCCGGCCCAGCCATCGCCGCGGTGACCGACGCCTTCACACGGGCACCGGACGTCCCGTTCGACGGCCCACCGAAAGCCCGCGCCGACCGGATCGCCGAGCAGCTGGCGCCGCTGGTCGAGGACGGCACCCTCACGTCGGAACAGGCCGCCAAGGTGGGCGAGCAGCTGGCGCAGTCCGGTCCCTTCGCACCGGGACACAGAGGACCGGGACGGCCCGGCGGCGTCGGGCCGGGCATGCTGCACGAGGCCCTCGACACAGCGGCCGAGTCGCTGGGCATGACCGTTGCGGAGCTGCGCACCCGGCTGGCCGACGGCTCAACGCTGGGCGAGATCGCCGATGCGGAGGGCGTTGGGCGTGCCGACCTGGTCGTGGATCTGGTCGCCGCGGCCAAGGCCGAGCTCGCCGAGCGCGTCGAGAGCGGCGACCTCACCCAGGAGAGGGCGGACGAGATCGCCGAGACACTGGAGGAGCGCGTCACCGACTCCCTTGACCGGTCCCTTCCCGGCCACCGCGAGCGCGGCGACGACAACCAGGACAGCGGAGACAGCTGACCCATCCCGAACTGTCAGACGCTCGACCCATCAGGGCGCCCTGAGCGTCTGACAGGTCGGTTCGAGGCTCAGGTGTCGAGCGTGTACTCGACCTCGGGGCGTCCGGCGCCGCCGTAGCGCGAGGCCCGCTGCGCCACACCGGTGTCAGCAAGGTGCTCGAGGTAGCGCCGGGCGGTGACACGTGACGTGCCCGTCAGCTCCGCCACCTCGCCCGCCGACATCGCGCCACCCGACCGCAAAGCGGCCGCGACGGCGTCAAGAGTGCTCTGGCTCAGTCCTTTTGGCAATTCGCTGCCGCCTGCGCCGCGCAGCGCCCCGAGGGCGCGGTCGACCTCGTCCTGACTGCTGGCGGACGGTCCGGCGGCCAGGCGGCCCCGGTAGTCGGCGTATCGCTCGAGCCTCTCTCGCAACGCGGCGAAGCCGAAGGGCTTGAGCACGTACTGCACGATCCCTTGCGAGACAGCGGCTCTGACCAGCTCGAGGTCGCGGGCTGACGTCACCGCGATGACATCGACGCGTGACCCGGCGGAGCGCATCGAACGGACGACGTCCATGCCGTGCCGGTCGGGGAGGTTCATGTCGAGCAGCACCAGGTCGATGCCGCCCGCCGTGAGGGCCCGGACGGCCTCCGCCGCGGTGCCGGCGACGCCAGCGACCTCGAATCCGTCGACTCGGGAGACGTACTCGCAGTGGGCGGCGGCGGCGACCGGCTCGTCCTCGACCACGAGCACGCGGATCACCGTCCCTCCCCTCTCTTGTCCGAAACCCCTTCCGGCACAGGGACGCGGACCTCGAACACGGCACCGCCGTCGTCGCCGGAGTAGACCTCGACGGTGCCACCGTGGCGATGGACGACCTGGCCGACCAGCGCAAGTCCGAGCCCGCGTCCGTGCGGGCGTCCGGACTCCGCCGGCTTGGTCGACCACCCACGCTCGAAGGCGTGACGGGCGGCCTCCGAGTCGAGGCCGGGACCGGTGTCGGCGACGCGCAACTGCAGGCGGCCCTCGTCGGCGGTCAGCAGCACCCTGACCTGTCCGCGGCCGTTCCTCGACGCACCCACCGCCACAGCGGACGCCGCGTCGATGGCGTTGTCGAGCAGGTTGCCCAACACGGTGACCAGGTCACGAGCCGGCAGGCCGAGGCGATGAAGGGTGCCCGCATCGAGTTCCGTTCCGGGCTCCACGACGAGCTCCAGGCCGCGTTCCGCTGCGACCGCAGACTTGCCGAGAAGCAGTGCGGCCACTACAGGTTCGTCGACCGCCGCGATGACCTGGTCGGTCAGCGACTGTGCCGCCTGCAGCTCCTCGACGGCGAAGTCGACGGCCTCGTCGGTGCGGCCGAGCTCGACCAGTGACACCACAGCGTGCAGGCGGTTCGCCGCTTCGTGGGCCTGCGAGCGGAGAGCCTCGGCCAGACCGCGAGCGGTGTCGAGCTCGCCGGTCAGCTCCTGCAGGTCGGTGCGGTCGCGAACCGTAACGACACGCCCGGCGCGCCCCGACTCGGCAGCAACGGCAGCCACGTTCACCGCCAGCACCCGGTCGCGCGCCACGTAGAGCTCGTCCGTGACCTGCCGGTCCGCGACCATCGCACCGGCCAGGTCGCCGGGCAGGCCGAGGTCCTCCACCTTGCGTCCCACCGGATCGCTGGACGCGTCATCGAGCGCGAGCAGCCGCCGAGCCTCGTCGTTCACCAGCTGAACGCGGTGGTCTGCGTCCACCAGCAGCAGGCCCTCGCGCACGGAGTGCAGGACCGCGTCGTAGTAGCCGTACATCCGGCCGAGCTCCTCGGCACCCAGCCCGTACGTGAGCCGGTGCAGGCGCCGCGTGACGAGGGCGGCACCGATGAGGGCCAGCGCCAGGACGCCGGCGGCGGCAAGGAGCAGGCCCGGCAGGTTTCGGCGCAGATCGGCGCCGACCGCCTCGATCGTGATGCCGACGGAGACGAGCCCAAGCACCTCGCCCGACCCGTCCTCGTCCGACCAGACGGGTGTGACCGTTCGAACCGACGGGCCCAACGTGCCGGTGAAGGTCTCGGTGAATGTCTCGCCCGCGAGCGCCGGCGCGACGGTGCCGATGTACTGACCGCCGATCTGCTCGACGTTGGGATGTGAGTACCGCGTCCGTTCGGGGCTCATCACGACGACGAAGTCGACTCCGGCGTCGACCCTGACCCGCTCGGCGTAGGGCTGCAGCCTCGCAGTCGGGTCCTCGTCGTCCAGCGCCTGCCGCACCTCGGGCGCGTCGGCGAGCACGAGGGCGAGCCCGCGGGTTCGCTGGGCAGCGACGTCCTCCGCGTCCGAGCGGGCGTCGGCGAACGCCAGGCCCGCAGCCGTGCCGACGACCAGCACGACCACGCCGATCTGCAGCAGCATCAGCTGGCCCGCCAGTGACAGCCGGCGGGGCCGCGACCGCCTCGATGCGCTCACCGCCACAGTGTGTCCCTCTTCGACGGCTCGCGCGGGGAGCCCCGTGAACGCAACGCCCCGTCAAGGCAGAGCCCATGAACTCAATGACCGAAAGGGTGACCCCAGTCACAGGCGCCGGGATGGTGGCAGAGCCGCCGGCACGAGGCCACGGCTCGCTCGACGACGAGGAGTCCTGATGTCCACCACCTCCGACGCCCCCCGGGTGCCGACCCCAGCCACGCCATCGGGGCCGCGCGCCGACCGCTCCCACTGGCTCTACATCGCCGTGGTCGTCGCCGTCGTACTCGGCGTCGCCGTCGGCCTGATCTGGCCCACCGTCGGACAGGAGCTCAAGCCTCTCGGCACGGGCTTCGTCGACCTCATCAAGATGATGATCTCGCCGGTCATCTTCTGCACGATCGTGCTGGGCATCGGCTCGGTGCGAAAGGCCGCGAGCGTCGGACGGGTGGGCGGCCTGGCCCTGCTGTACTTCATGGTGATGTCCACGTTCGCGCTGGCCATCGGGCTGGTCGTCGGCAACGTGATCCAGCCGGGCTCGGGCCTCACGGCCTCCGCCGACTTCACACCGCCCGCTGCCCCGGCCGAGGGCGAGGGTGGTCTGGTCGGGTTCGTGATGAGCATCATCCCGACCACTCTGGTCTCGCCGCTCGTGGGCGAGTCGGTGCTGTCGACCCTGTTCGTGGCGCTGCTCGCCGGCTTCGCGATCCAGGCACTCGGCGGCGCCGGTCAGCGGGCGCTCGCCGGGGTCGCGGTGTTCCAGAAGGTCGTGTTCAAGGTGCTGGCGATGATCATGTGGCTGGCCCCGATCGGAGCCTTCGGAGCGATTGCCGCGGTCGTGGGCGAGACGGGTGTCGACGCGCTGAGAAACCTTGCGCTGCTGATGGTCTCGTTCTACATCACGTGCCTGCTGTTCGTGTTCATCGTCCTCGGCACCCTGCTCAGGGTCGTCGCCGGCCTGAACGTGTTCACGCTGTTCCGCTACCTGGCGCGCGAGTTCCTCCTCATCGTGTCGACCTCGTCGTCCGAGACCGCGCTGCCACGCCTGATCGCCAAGATGGAGCACCTCGGCGTCTCACGTCCCGTCGTCGGAATCGTCGTGCCCACCGGGTACTCGTTCAACCTCGACGGCACCGCGATCTACCTGACGATGGCCTCGCTTTTCATCGCCGAGTCGACCGGCACGCCCCTGTCCATCGGTGAGCAGATCTCGCTGCTGGTCTTCATGATCATCGCGTCGAAGGGCGCCGCCGGAGTCACGGGCGCAGGGCTCGCCACGCTCGCCGGCGGGCTGCAGAGCCACCGACCCGACCTGGTCGACGGTGTCGGGATCATCGTCGGCATCGACCGGTTCATGTCCGAGGCGCGGGCGCTGACGAACTTCGCCGGCAACGCGGTCGCCACGGTGCTGATCGGCACCTGGACCAAGTCCATCGACACCGAACGCCTCACCGAGGTGCTCGACGGGCGCGCGCCGTTCGACGAGACCGACATGCTCGACGAGCACTACCACGAGGAGCACGACAAGCAGACGACCGTCGACGTGAGGAAGGAGAAGGTGGGCGCCAGCGCCTGACCCCTTCACCCCTCGCAGTTGTCAGAACCCCGCGGCGCCCCCACGCCGCGGGGTTCTGACAGCGTGAGGTCGGACGGGAGGCAGGATGGTGCGGTGACCCAGCAGACCGAGAGCCCCGTCCCCGGCGAGAGCGAGCCGGCCACCGCGGCGCCGACGCTCCCCCCGAGCGGACGTCGCCGCATCGGTCCCGAGGTGCTGATCGTGCTCGGGCTGTCACTGGGCCAGTCCGCGGTCTACTCCGCCGTCAGCCTGGTCGCGAAGCTGACGCGGGGGCCACTCAGCGAGGCCACGGCGACGCTGAATCCCTCACGCTCGGAACGCATCTACCTCGACCTGACCTACCAGCTGCTGAGCATCACGTTCGCGCTGGTGCCGGTCGCGCTGGCGCTCTACCTGCTCAGCGAACCGGGACGAGGTGCCCTGCGGCGCCTCGGTCTCGACCTGCGCCGCCCGGTGCGCGACCTCGGGTGGGGGCTGGCCCTGTCAGCGGCGATCGGCCTGCCCGGCATCGGTCTGTACTTCGCCGGACGGGAGCTCGGCGTCACCGCGGAGGTCGTGCCTGCCGCGCTGAACGCCTACTGGTGGACGGTGCCGGTGCTGATCCTGTCGGCCCTGAAGAACTCGGTGGTCGAGGAGGTGATCGTCGTCGGCTACCTCGTCGAGCGCCTGGAGGAGCTCGGCTGGCGACTCCCGGTGGTGATCGTCACCAGTGCGCTGCTGCGCGGCTCGTACCACCTCTACCAGGGCTTCGGCCCGTTCGCCGGCAACATGGTGATGGGCCTGGTCTTCGGGTACTTCTACGTGCGGACGCGGCGCGTGATGCCGTTGGTGGTCGCCCACACGGTGCTGGACGTGATCGCGTTCGTCGGCTACGACCTCTTTGCGGACGAGCTCGGCCTGACCTGACGTGCTCAGCCCTCGACGCTCAGACGCGGACGGTGCCAGTCGGCGTCGCGAAGTCGACGCAGAGCAGACCGGGGTTGCCCCGGGGGTGGACCCAGTCGACGTCGATGCCGTCCAGCGGCATGCCGACGGGCGTGCCGAGCCAGTCGGTGACACGGGCCGGGTCGCCGGCGATCTGCAGCCCCGCGATCGTCACGTCGGACGGCTTGTCGGCCCCGGGTCGCAGGGCGTCCTCGATCTCCCACTGGACGACGAACGGCAGCTGCGGGTCACTCATCAGGCCCTTCACGCCGATCTGCTTCCAGCGCAGCTCGACACCGTCGGGGCGATGGCGGTTGCCGGGGACGGACTCGCGGCCAAGGCGCAGCTCCATCGGACCGATGTCGGCTACCGACACGACCCAGCCGAGCCAACCGCCGCCGGCCTCCGAGCGCGCTCGCACCGCCTGCCCGAAAGGCGCTTTGTCGGACGCGGGATGGTCCAGCACCTCGACGACCTCGACGTACTGGTAGCCGTCCATCGGAAGGAGCATGTTGCGAGTTCCGAAGCGGGGGTGCACACCGCCATCAAGCGGCTCGATGCCGAGAGCCTGGGACAACCGCTCGGTCGTGGCACGTAGCCCGTCGTTCTCGGCTGCGTAGGAGACGTGGTCCAGGCGCATGACCCGATGGTCGCAGACCGTCAGGGCGTCGCCTGACCCGGGTCACCACCCTCGGCGGGCGGACTCGGGCCCTGGCGGCGCAGGGTGAGCCACAACCTGTGGCCGGTGATCACGAGCGCCAGCCAGCCGATTCCGAGCATCCACGCCACCACGACGTCGGTGAGCCAGTGGTGCCCGAGGTACACCCGCGACAGCCCCATCAGGACGGCGAACGTACCCGCCAGCACCAGCGCGAGCGCTCGCGACCAGGGTCTCCGCAGCTTGCGGACGAGGAGATACGCGACGATCCCGGCGATGGCGATCGAGTTGAGGGAGTGGCCGCTGGGGAACGAGAACGAGCTCTCGTACGGCGGCACGGCCTCGTTCAGCGGAGGCCGACCGCGCCCCACGGCGGCCTTGCCGACGGTGGTCATCAGGAGTGACCCGGCGCCGGTCACCGCCATCAGCGCGACGGGAGTCAACGACCGCCACCTCAAGGCCAGCCCGACGGCGACAACCGTTGCGAGCGCAGGCATCCAGGGCGTGGCGCCGAGATCGGTGTAGAACTGAACGGCCGTCGTCAGGCCCGGCTCGCGCAGGTCGACAGCGGTCTCCAGAACCGGACGGTCGAGGCCCGCCATCCCGTCGCCCTCGACGACGGACTCGTACACCTCGGCCGTGCCGCCGGCCATCAGTGCGGCGACGACGAGGCCGACGGCGAGGCTGGTCAGCAGCACCCACCGCGGCGCTGCCCAGCCGAACACTCCGAACGCCGCATCCCACAGCCGCCGGGCGAGCCGCGCCAGGACCTGTCCCGCCGCGGTGTCCCAGCGAGTCAGGTCGTGCGTCCCGACGAACGTGTCGTCGTCGGGTCCGTCGGGCTCGTTCCAGGAGTCGCGAGGTCGGGGTGGGGCAGAACTCATCGCTCCATCGTGACGGCAATCGGCGGGGCGGGCCCCCCGAGGTGCCCGCCCCGCCCGCTGTGGCCCGCCAGGGTCAGGGCGAGGAAGAGCCTGACCCGGCCGGGAGGGTCGGCGGGGGCACCACCGTCGAGTCCGGGGCGGAGGATGTCGCGTCCGGCGCAGGTTCCGTCGTCGGCGGGTTCAGCATCCACTCCGGAATCCTGATCCGGGGGTCGTCCACCGCAATCGGTTCGAGGGTCTCTGCGAAGGCGACGACACCCTCCGGCGTGCCGTCGACCGTCCCGCTCAGCTGTGCCATGACGCCAGGTGCCACCGTCCAGCTGAGGAAGTTCACGGTGGGGTCTCCGTTGTCGCGGATGAAGCCTGGTGCGCCGTCGATCTCGACGAGGCGACCATGGGGAGCGACCGTGGAAAGCCATGCCTGCCAGGGCGTTTCGGTGGTCGACACCTCCAGGGTCATCTTGCGCACACCGGTGTCGCCATCGGTCGCCGTGACTCCAGGCTCCACCCAGTCCGCGTACCAGACTGCTTCGACGGGTTCCCTCTCGGCGAGCTGCCATCCGGTCATGGGGGTGACACCACCGGGCGGCTGCTCCCAGGTTGCGCTTCCGTCGGCCAGGACGAGCTCGTCGAGCGCGGCCAGCACGGTCGCCTCGTCCATGCCGGACGCGCTGACGCGCAGATCCTGCCCGTCCTCCGACCACCAGAGGTCGACGTAGTCGGAGCCCCGCAGCGCCTTGCCCTCGGTGCCACGGAGGGTCACCGGCTCGATCGTGTCCGGCGCCTCCCACTCGGGCGTCGGCGCATCGGCCCAGACCGTCACCGCTGCCTGGATGGCTCCGCCGTCCGCGACTCGGGCCATCACCAACAGGGGGGTCGGCTCGTCGTAGCACCCGGTCCGCTCCAGGTTCACCCACGACGCCTCCAGCGCCAGGTCACCCGGGTCGGCCGAGAGCATCCGCATCCCGTCCGACCGCGCGTCGATCTCGCCAAAGGTGGGGCCGGTCTCGCAGGTCGGGTCATCGGTGATCTGGCGGTCGGCAGGTGCGACCCGGTCGCTGCCGGATCCCAGGTCGGGCCCGGCCAGAGCGACGGTGCCGACGGTGGCAGCCGCGACGGCACCGACGGCGACCGGGAGCACCCAGCGGACGCGGGCGGTCCGGACGCTGGACGAGCGGGCCTGGCGCACCAGCATCTGGCGTACCTGCTGGTGCCGGGCTTCTGGGAGGTCGGTGCGGGGAAAGTCCTTCAGCGTCGTGTTCATGACTGCTCCTGCAAGGCGGGCGGGCGAGCGTGATGGGTGCCGGCAGCGCGGTGGTCCGCGCCGTCGACCAGTTCTTGCGGGGCCTCGGTGAGACGGGCCAGCCGCGCTCTCGCACGGGCAAGCCGCGATCGGACGGTGCCGACCGGTACGCCCATCGCGACTGCGGCGGAGGCGTAGTCGAGGCCACCCCAGACACACAGGGCGAGTACCTCCTGGTCGCCAGGTCGCAGCTGGGTCAGCGCGCTGCGCAGGGCGCCGAGGCGCCGGGTGTCGTCGACCCGCGAGGCCACCTCGTCAGCCGGGTCGGGTTCGGGCGGGACGGTGGGGAGCCGGGCCAGGGCGGCTCGGTGGCGACTGGTGCTGCGGTGCCGCTTGAGCACCACACGGTGCGCGACCCCCAGCAGCCACGGCAGGGCCGACTCCTCGTGCAGCTTCACCCTGCGGCGATGTCGCCAGGCTTCGAGGAAGACGACGGACACCAGGTCCTGGGCGTCGTGCGGGTCGCCGGTACGAGCCCGGCAGTACCCGTGGACGGCCGAGGCGTGCCGGTCGAAGATGACGCCGAAGCACTCGGGCTCGCCGTCACCCGCTCGCCGCCAGAGCTCGCGGTCGGTCGGTTCTGTCATGGGTTCCACACCCGGTAGTTCCCGCAGCGGCGAGCGAGTTCCCTGTTGATCGCGTCGGGTGCGCAGCGATGACCCGACGTCACGAGGCCCGGTGCAGATGCGCGAGCGCGGGTGCCAGGTCTCCGCGTGGCTCGACACGCACCGAGTCGAGCCCGAGCCAGTCGGCCATCTCGCCGAGATGCTCGCTGAGCTGCTCGGCGGTGTCGTCAGGGGCCCCGGGCTCGAGGTGAGCCGCCTTGACCAGCAGCACGCCGGCCTTGCGGTCGGCCTTCAGGTCGACACGGGCCACCAGCTCGTCACCCAGCAGGAACGGCAACACGTAGTACCCGTACTTGCGCAGGTGCTCGGGTACGTAGATCTCGATGCGGTAGTGGAAGTCGAACACGTGCTCCGTGCGGCTGCGCTCCCAGACCACGGGGTCGAACGGGCTGAGCAGGGCGCGTGCTGACACCCGCCGCGGCAGCCGGGCGTCTCGGTGCAGGTACGCCTGCTTGTCCCAGCCCTCTACCGTCACGGGCATCAGCTCGCCGTCCTCGACGAGGCTCTTCAGAGCCGGCCGGCTGTGGTCGATGTGCATCCGGTAGTAGTCGCGCAGGCAGCCCTCCGTCGCGACGCCGTGCGACCTGGCGGCCCGGCGCACGAGCTCGCGGTGGGCCTCGAGGCCGCTGGGCTCTGGGGTTTCGAGGACTTCCGGTGGCAGCACCCGCTCCGGCAGGTCGTACAGCCGCTCGAACGCGCTGTTGCGACCGGCGACGGCCAGCTCACCGACCCAGAACAGGTATGAGAGGGCGCGCTGGGTGCCCGACCAGTTCCAGCCCCACTCGACCCTGGAGCGGGGCAGGCCGTCGTCGAGATCGCGGGAGGTCGACGCGCCTCGCTCACGCACCTCCTCCACCAGCGACCGGACCAGCTCGGGCTGCTCCTCGAGAACCTGCCAGGTGCGCTCGCGGTTGCGGCGCATCCGCTGCTGCATGTGCGGCCACAGGTCGACCGGCATGTACGAGGCGACGTGCGCCCAGTACTCGACCAGGCGGCGCGGACCCTGGTCGGAGGCACGGCGCAGGAGGTCGACGTCGTAGGGACCCATCCGGCTGAACAGGGGCATGAAGTGGGCACGGGCCAAGACGTTGACGGAGTCGATCTGCAGCACCCCGGTGCGGGCCACCGTGCGCGACAGCGTCCGCATCGTCGGTGGGTTGTGGGGTGGGTCGCAGAATCCCTGGGCGGCGAGCGTAATGCGCCGAGCCTCCGCGCGGCTCAGCGTGGTCCGGCGGCTCAGCGTGGTCCGGCGGGATGGCGTTGGCGTGACGGTGCTCATGACGTGCTCACGGCCGCCACTGTAGGTCGGCACCCCGACAACGAGGGGCCACGAGATCTCACGAACGGCACCATCCCGGTGGCGCAAGGTGCGTATCGCGAGGTCTCGCGGCGGCCGGTGGGGCTCGATGGAGCTACCTGCCGAGAGTCGGTCACGAGTCGGTGGAGTTCACCGCCACCGACGACGTGACCAGCTCGCGCAGCACGTCCATGTCCACGTCCGAGAGCCGCTTGATGTAGAGGCACGACTTGCCGGTGCTGAACTTGCCGAGGCGGGCGAGCTGCTCGCCGTACCCGTCGTACCCCTCCATCAGGTAGAGCGTGAGGTTGGCCTTGCGCGGCGAGAACCCGATCACCATCCAGTCGATCTCGCGGCCGGTCGCGTAGCGCATGTGCCGCGAGCCGAAGCCGACGATGGAGTCGCCCCACATCACGGGCGGCTCCCCCGTGGTCTCGGACATCAGGTCACACACGACCTTCGCGTCGGCGCGTCGCTGCTCGTCCGCAACGGCCTCGAGGAAGGCCTGGACGTCGCCACCGCCCGCCGTGGTCTTGAGCTCAGCCATCCCTCGAGGATACGACCAGGGAGGCCATGGACCGCAGCATCGGCAGAGTCCGCACGCTACGCATCACGGCGAGCTCCTCGCCCATCGTGCTCGCGCCGTCGAGGAAGTCGAGCACTCGCCCGATCGGGTTGCGCGCGAACAGCTCTGGGAAGAACTGCGTACCGTCGACCAGACCCGAGTCGATGCCCTTGAGCAACACCGAGTCGATTCGACGGTGCCGTGCCGGGTAGGCACGCGGCGGCTCTGGCACCTGGCCCGTGCGCAGCAGCGCGGCGACGCCCCGCGCCTGCCGCTGCATGGCGGCGAAGGTGTATCCGGTCGAGGGTCGCGTGGCGCCACCCGCGGTGCCGATCCGGAACACCCGTCGGCCGGCCCTGGTCGAGTGCCGTGCGTCCGTCATCGGGATGGCGCCGGTCTCGGTGTGCTCGACCGTCCGGGCGCCCGAAGGCCCGGCGACCCGATCGAGGTATGCGCCGAGCGACGTCGCGTACCCGGCGTCGTCGAGCCTCGTCCGCGAGAACTCGGTGTACTCCACCAGCGCACGGTCTGCAGCCATCGGCAGGCAGTACCCGAACGACAGGCCGTGCCCGGGCTGGGCGGTTCTCAGGTCCATCAGGACTGCCCCTTCGGGAGCGAACCGCGGTTCGTCGGTGCGGACGATGACCCCCCTGAAGTGCTGCAGCAGAGTGGTTCTCGCCCTCGGTGCTGGTCGAGGAGGCGTCGAGTCGAATACCCACTCAGCCTCCACAACCCTTGTCGCAGTGCGTACCTGGGCGGTCACGTCGCCGTCCACAACGTCAACGGCCTGCTCGGTCAGCCACTGCACCTCGACCCCGGCGTCGGGGTCGGCGGCCGCCGCGTGGACCAGCTCGTAGAAGTCCCCGCTCCGTACCATCGCGTAGCACCGGCCTGCGCCGCCCAGGTCGAGCTCGACACGACGACCCGGCCCGTGGACGGTCAGCGTCGTCCACGCGTGGTCGACCGCCGGCCACAGGCTCGACGTCGCAGTGTCTGCCGCGGGGTCGACGCGCTCCCAGTAGCACCACGTTCGGTCGTGGGGACGGTCGACGAGGCGGTCGCAGGGGTCGAGCACCACGACGCGCAGCGGGCCGGCGCGCCCCCGTCCGGCCAAGGACTCGTCGGACCGCAACCGGCAGAGCTGGAACAGCAGGGACATCGCCGCGCCGCCCCCGCCGACGAGGGCGATGTCGGCCCGGATGCGCTCCACGGGCAGATTCTCGCAGCGGTAGGGCGTGCAGGCTGTCGGCGCAGTAGCGTCGAAGCGTGCCGCGACCTACGGACGAGGACGATCCCGCCGACCCTCGGTTCAGCGATCCGACCTGGGTGGCCCGGTACCGGCTGCTGCCGCGGCCGAGCCTCTCCGCTGTCCTCAACTCGCCGGCCTTCTCGCGCTGCCGTCGCGAGGCCGAGCACGTCGTGCAGGACCCCGTCGCCCTGCGCGACCTGGCCCACAAGGTCAGGCTGACCATCGGTCGCGCCGGGCCGCTCGACGCGGTGGTCGCCCAGGTGCTGGCGGGCGAACAGTTCCTGCTGCACGTTGCCGACGAGCTGTCGAAGGGCGAGTGGGTCTGGGCGCTCGAGGGCGACGCCGAGCTCGGTGAGACCGGCCACCTGCCGGAGCCGGATCCACCCCCCGACGGGGCTGGGCAGTCGCCGGCGGTACGGGCACGCCGCCGCCTACTCGTCGCGTCCCTTCTCTACCTCGTGCTCGTGGAGGACCTGAGACCGGACGACCTGCCGGGCGGTTTCGTCGACGACGCGCTCCTGATCACCTGGGTGTCGGGCGTCGCGGCTCGCGAGCTGTCTCCGTATCTCAACGACTGAGGGTCTGACGGACGTCCCCAAGACGCCGAGCGGTGGGAGGATGCCCCATGTTGTTCGGTGAGCGCGTGACGCTCCGGCCCCTGCGGAAGGCCGACCTCGACTGGTTCTACGAAGGCAACGTGGACCTTCGCAACCGCGGCGAATACTTCCCGCGCCGGACCCCGTCCGAGACGAAGATCCGCACGGCCTTCGCCGGGGACGGGCTGTGGGCCGAGCACGAGGGAACGCTGGTCATCGAGGTTCCCGACGGGCCGCGCGTCGGGCACATCGAGTTCTACCGTCCGATCAGCTACCTGGACGCCTACGAGCTGAGCTACCTGCTCTACGACCCCGGTCAGGCCGGCCACGGGTACGTGTCCGAGTCCGTCCGCCTGCTCACCGACTACCTGTTCGAGACGCGGCACCTGGGCAGGGTCGAGCTGCGGATCCACCCCGACAACTACGCCTCACGACGCATCGCCGAGAAGTGCGGTTACGTGCTCGACGGCACCACACGTGGAGCCTGGTACCACGACGGGCGCAACCACGACATCGTCCTCTACGGGTGCCTGCGAAGCGACTGGGAGGTCGATCCGAGCCGGGCCGGTCGGCGCGCCTAGCGGAAGCGTCGGCCCTCGTCGCGGCGGTAGGCCCAGACGGCGAAGACGGCCAGGGCAACGGTCCAGACGCCGAGGCAGACCACGACGCGCTGGGGTGGCCCGTCCATCCCCAGTGCCCCGACCACAAGGTCGCGGCCGCCTCGCGAGGGCAGCAGCGTCGAGAAGCTCTCGAGCCACTTCGGGAAGAGCTCCGGCGGCAGGAACAGCCCGCCGGCGAAGGCCAGGGGTAGGAAGAGCATCTGCACCACCGGCAGCGCAGCCTTGACCGAGAGCAGATGACCGAGCCCGATCCCCATCAGGAGGAAGGGGAAGCCGGCGACCGTCATGGCCGCCAAGCCCCACCCGATCTGACCGAGGCTGAACGTCGCCGCGGTGAGGAGCACCGCGAACAAGCCGACCACGCTCACTCCGACCAGGGCGAAGGCCAGGCCCGTCAGGATGCGAGCCCCGAGCCGTGGCAGCACGCCTGCAGACAGGGTGCGCAGGTACGGGTCCCACGGTGTTCCGCGGTCCTCGGCTCCGCCGAGCCCGAACGTGAACAGGCACACCGAGAGCACGGAGACCAGCGCGAGCTGCCCGGCGGCGCCCACAGCGGCGTCGGCGTTGTCACGCACTGCCGCCATCGGCACCACGAAGAAGAGGAACGAGATCGCCGGGAACACCACGTTGCCGACGATCGCCATCGGGATCCTGAACTGCTCGATCATCTGGTACTTGGTGTGCAGCAACAGCAACCGCCAGGGCGACGGCACGGCGTGGGGTGCAAGTGCGCTGGGCTGTTTCGTCGTGGTGGTCATGCCGACACCTCCGTGCGGTCTGAGCGGGACGGCTTGGACACGTCGGCAGGGTCGCCGGCGTCGCGGGTGTCGCCGGTGTCGCCGGTGTCGCCGGTGAGCGAGAGGAACGCCTCTTCGAGGGACGTTGACGCCACCTCGAGGTCGGTGAAGTCGGTGCCGCTGCTCACCAGAGCGCGCACCAGCTCGTCGGAGTTGGTCGTCAGGACGTGGCTTCGACCACCTGACTCGGTTCGGCTGCGCACGCCCGGGAGCCCGTCGAGCACGCCCGGTTCGTCAACGTTCACACTGACTTTGCGGACGTCGACCCGAGCGCGGACGGCGGCCAGCGAGTCGTCGACCAGCACCCTGCCGTGGTCGATCACCACGACCCGCTGCGCCAGCGCCTGCACCTCTTCGAGGTAGTGGCTGGTCAGCAGCACCGTGCCGCCGCCGGCGTGGAAGTCGCGAATCGCCTGCCACAGCACATGGCGTGCATCGACGTCGAGGCCGGTCGTCGGCTCGTCGAGCACCACCAGGCGCGGCCGTCCGACGAAAGCGAGAGCGACTGCAAGACGGCGCTTCTGGCCGCCCGACAGGCCACCGGTCTGGCGGCGCGAGAGGTCGGCGAGACCGAACTGCTCGAGCAGTTCTCCGGGTGGCACGGGGTCGAGGTGGTGACCGGCGACGAAGTCGACGACCTCGCGCACGCGCAACGAGCTGGGCAGCCCGGTCTCCTGCGGCGTGCTGCCGACCTGGCTGCGGCGCACGGCGTCCCTGGGGTCGCCGCCGAACAGCTCGACGTTCCCCGAGTTCGGACGGCGCAGCCCCAGCAGCAGGCTGATCAGCGTGGACTTGCCGGCGCCGTTCGGACCGAGCAGGCCGATCAGCTGACCGGCCGGCACGTCGAGGCTCACCCCGTCCAGCGCAGTCGTGGACGTGAACGTCTTGGTGACGTTGACGGCCCGGGCCAGGATCTCGCTCATTGCCCTCTTCCTCCGATGATCTCGCGAAGTGCGGTCAGGTAGTCCTCGTACGCGCGCCGACCGGCGCGGGTCAGCGAAACGTAGGTGACAGGCGTTCTGCCGGAATGGGTCTTGGTGACCTCCACGTAGCCGGCCTCCTCGATCTTGCGCAGGTGGGTCGACAGGTTGCCGGCGGTCATCTCGAGCAGCTGCTGGAGCCGCGGAAAGGTGATGCGGTCTGAGTCGGGCAGCGCAGCCAGTGTCGTCATCACTCGAAGCCTGGCCTGCGCGTGGATGACCGGATCGAGCTCGGTGCTCGCTGTCATCGTCTGCGTCGCAAGGTGAACCACGCTGCCATCACGAGGAACCCGCCGCCGCCGGCCAGGGCCATCACGACGTTGAACCCGGGTAGGCCGAGGAACCCGCCGATCCCGGTGCACACCAGGATCCAGACGCCGATGCCGAACAGGTACACGTCCTTCCAGACGGCCCCACCCATCATCTGCATCACGCCCACCAGCAGGCACGACAGCAGGGGCCACAACAGGTTCGTGAGCTCCTGAGGGGCGCCCGCGCGGTCGATCCCCAGCATCACCACGAAGAGCGCCCCGAACGCGAGGGTCCAGCACCAGCCGTACATGGCGCCGCGCAGCTGCTCTTCCCCACGGAGGCCGCGGCTCGCCCTGATGCTGTGCCACATGGTGACCGCCATCGCGCTCACGATCAGCACGCCGAAGGTGGCCCCGACGACGCCACGCGGGATGTCGAGCAGGCGGCTGCCGTCAGCGTCGTTCTCAGTGAGGGCCCACAGGCCGAAGCCGAGCAGCCATGCGACACCCCAGACGCCGTACAGGACTACGGGGTTCACGTCGGTCTGGGCCTCGACGCGGGATCGCTGTGCCTCGATCAGGGCCAGGCTCTGCTCGGGTGTCAGAGAGTCGTCGTCCAGCATCTCGTCCCGAGCCATCACTCTGCGCCTCCTAGAAGTTTGTACTGCAAAGTACTCTGCGGACGGGTGGAGCGCAAGGGTCCTGTTTGCGCGAGCCTCGTTAACGAGGCGTAGGCACCGTTAACGAGGCTGGCGAGCCTCGTGAACGTGGGCCAAGCCTCGTGAAGTTGGGGTGGACGGGGGGCGCCTCAGGGGCCAGCGGGCCTCACTCGTCGAGCAGGCGCTCCACGACGACGACGTCGCGCCACTCACCGTCGAGGCGGGCGTGGCGTCGGTGAATGCCCACCTCGCTGAACCCTAGCCGCGCGAGAAGGGCTCTGCTGGCGGCGTTCTCGACGAACACCCGGCTCGTGACCTTGTGCACGCCGGCCGTTGCGGCGGCTTGGAGCAGAGCGCCCATCAGCACCGTGCCGATCCCCCGTCCGCGAACATCGGGGTCCAGGTACACCGAGAACTCCGCGACCGAGCTGTAGGCCGCCCGCGGGCTGTAGGGCGTGAGCCACGCCGCCCCGCGAACCTGGTCGGTCTCGTCGACGGCCACCACGGTGGGGTGCGTCGAGGCAGCCGTGCGCATCCGGTCGAGCACGTCCGTGGCGGCGCGGGGCTCGGTCTCGAACGTGGCGCCGCGCTCCTCGATGCCCACCGTCCAGACCCGCGCGATCCCGTCGGCGTCGCGCTCGGTGGCGGGCCGAACGCTGATCCGCATCGCGTGCCCTCTCCGTCCCAAAGCCGCCTGTCGAAGCCCAGCGTAGGTACCGCTGGGACCTACTGAGCGGCCTACTGAGCGGCCTACTGAGCGGCCTGCCGTGCCTCATCCAGCGGTGCCCGGTCGGGCGCCTCGCGGTCGAGGTGCGCGCGGACGGTCTCGAACACCTCGCCGAGGACCCTCAGCTGCTCCGGGGTCACCAGGTCGAAGAGGTTGTCGCGGACGGCCTGCACGTGACCGGGGGCCGCCTCCTTGACGACGGCCCAGCCCTCGTCGGTGAGGACCGCGAGGTTGCCGCGACGGTCGGTCGACGCGCGCTCGCGGCGCACCCAGCCCTTCTCCGTCAGTCGGTCGACGGCGTGCGACAGCCGGCTCGGGGACGAGCTGACGATCTCGGCCAGCTGGCTCATGCGCAGAGCCCGTCCCGGGGCCTCCGAGAGCATCGCGAGGACGATGTAGTACGTGTGCGGCAGGCCGCTCTCGTCCTGGATCTGGCGCTCGAGAGCCTGTGGCAGCTTGCGCGAGACAGCGAGATACGCGCGCCACACCCGCTGTTCCTCGTCGTCGAGCCACCGCGTCACCCGGCAAGGGTAGGTGACCCCCGCCCGGCCGGCGTGGACTTCCGGGTGAGTCCCGCCACGATTCCTTGACGGTGCGCTGCCCGGGCTGACGCAATGGGCCACAGGCCGACGTCAGTGACCCGTGCCCCTGGCGCGTCACCGTCCGCCGTCAATGCCCTTACCCCGCAACCACCGAGGAGTCAGCCGAATGTCGCGCAGCCTGAACGGATCGACCCTGATCATGTCCGGCGGCAGCCGGGGAATCGGGCTGGCGATCGCACTGCGTGCCGCGCGCGAGGGCGCGAACGTGACGCTGCTGGCCAAGACCGCCGACCCGCACCCCCAGCTCGAGGGCACCGTGTTCTCCGCGGCCGAGCAGATCGAGGCCGCCGGGGGCCACGCCCTGCCGATCGTGGGTGACGTCCGCGACGACGATCACGTGCTCGGCGCCGTACAGCGGACGGTGGAGCAGTTCGGTGGCATCGACGTGGTCGTGAACAACGCGTCCGCGATCGACCTCTCCCCGGCGCGGACGATCTCGATGAAGAAGTACGACCTCATGCAGGACATCAACGCGCGTGGCACGTTCCTGTTGTCGCGCACCGCAGTTCCCGCTCTGGAGAAGTCGGCGAACCCGCATGTGCTGACTCTTTCGCCGCCCCTGAACCTCGACCCGAAGTGGGCCGGCGGGCATCTTGCGTACACGATGGCGAAGTACGGGATGAGCCTGGTGACACTGGGTCTCGCGGGGGAGCTCGCCGACGCCGGCATCGCGGTGAACTCGCTGTGGCCACGCACCCTGATCGCCACCGCAGCCGTCAAGAACCTGCTCGGCGGCGCAGCGGCGATGGCACGATCGCGCACGCCGGAGATCGTGGCCGACGCCGCCTATGCCGTCATCACGACGCCGTCGCGCGAGCTGACCGGCCAGTTCCTGGTCGACGACGAGGTGCTCGCCAAGACGGGCGTGACCGACCTCTCGGGCTACCTGGCCGACGGCGCCACCGAGGCGTCACTGCAGCCCGACATCTTCCTGGACTGACCACGCCGCAACCCCTTCAAGTCGTTGCTCCTCCTACCCACACGTCGCCCGTGGCTCGCTCGTCCTGCCCACACGATTCGGCACGAACTGTGTGGGCTGCAGGAGCGACCCACAGCGGTGACGTGGGTGGGGGGAGCAACGGGGGTCAGGCGCGGGCCAGGTGGCGGCTGATCACGAGGCGCTGGATCTGGTTGGTGCCCTCGAAGATCTGCATCACCTTGGCCTCGCGCATGTAGCGCTCGACCGGGAAGTCGCGCGTGTAGCCGTAGCCGCCGAGCACCTGGACGGCGTCCGTCGTCACCTGCATGCACGCGTCGGTGGCGACCAGCTTCGCGACGGACGCCTGCCGGCTGAAGGGGCGGCCGAGGTCCTTGAGGCGCGCGGCGGCGAGCATGGTGGCGCGTGCCGACTCGACGGCGGCGGCCATGTCGGCGAGCAGGAAGCCGAGCCCCTGGTGGTCGATGATCGCCTGGCCGAACGACTGCCGCTCCTTGGCGTACGCGACCGCGTCGTCGAGCGCTCCCTGTGCGAGACCGACTGCGACAGCGGCGATCCCGAGGCGTCCCGAGTCCAGCGCGTCCAGGGCGATCGGCAGTCCCTGACCGGGCTCGCCGACCAGGCGGTCACCGTCCACGAACACGTCGTCGAAGTTGACGAGCGTGGTGTGGTCGCAGTGCAGGCCCATCTTCTTCTCGGGCGCCCCGAACGACAGGCCCTCGGCTTCGGCCGGGACGAGGAAGCACGAGATGCCCCGGCCACCATCGGGAGAGGTGCGCACGAAAGACGTGTAGTAGTCGGCGTGACCACCGTGCGAGATCCACGCCTTCGTGCCCTTGACCCGGTAGCCGCCACCCTCGGCCACGGCCTTCGTCGTCATCGCAGCCGGGTCGGAGCCCGCGTGCGGCTCCGAGAGGCAGTAGGCGCCGAGCAGCTCACCGCCGAGCATGTCGGGCAGGAACCGTTGCTGCTGTTCGGGTGTGCCGTACTGGGCGAGTGGGAACGCCGTCAGACCGTGCACGCTGACACCGACACCGATGCTCGCCCAGCGGGACGCCAGCACCTCGAGCACCTGCAGGTAGACCTCGTACGGCTGGCCGCCGCCGCCGAGCTCCTCCGCGTACGGCAGGCCGAGCAGCCCGGACCGCCCGAGCAGCGCGAACACGTCGCGTGGGAAGCGCTCGTCGGCCTCGTCCTTCGCGGCGCGGGGGGCCAGCTCCTTGTCGGCGATCTCCGTGGTGAGGGCGAGCAGGTCCTCGGCCTCGGGGGTTGGCAGGATGCGCTCGACCTTCACGGAGCCTCCAGGTGGGAAGTGGGTCGGTGTGACGGGTGGTCACTGGACCGACGGCGTGGAACCAGTACTGTAGAGGGTACGGCAGTACTGTCACTAGTTCCATCAGCAGCGAGGACGAGGAGACGACGTGCAGATCCAGGGTGCGGTGGCACTGGTCACCGGAGGCGGCAGCGGACTCGGTCGAGCCACCGTCGAGTCGCTCGTGCAGGCGGGTGCCGCGGTCGTGGTGGCCGACCTCGCGTCGTCGCCCGGCCAGCAGGTCGCCGACTCGCTCGGTGACTCGCTCGGCAGACGGGTCGTCTTCGTCCCCACCGACGTCACCGACGAGACCGCCGTCGCCGCAGCGGTTCAGGCTGCCACCGACCTCGGACCGCTCAGGATCGTCGTGAACTGCGCCGGGGTCGCCACGCCCGGCAAGGTGGTCGGACGCAAGGGCCCTCTGCCGCTGGACGCGTTCGACACCGTCGTGCGCATCAACCTCGTCGGCACCTTCAACGTGATCCGGCTGGCCACCGCAGCGATGATGCAGACCGAGCAGGTCGGCGAAGAGCGCGGGGTCATCGTCAACACGGCGTCGGCGGCGGCGTTCGACGGCCAGATCGGCCAGGCCGCCTACGCGGCGTCGAAGGGCGGCGTGGTGGGCCTGACCCTGCCGGTCGCGCGCGAGCTGGCCTCGTCCCTGATCAGGGTGATGACGATCGCCCCCGGCCTCTTCGAGACGCCGATGCTCGCCGGGCTGCCGCAGGAGGCGCAGGACTCCCTCGGCTCCCAGGTGCCGCACCCGTCGAGGCTCGGTCGCCCGTCCGAGTACGCGGCCCTGGTGCAGCACATCGTCGAGAACCCGATGCTCAACGGCGAGGTGATCCGCCTCGACGGTGCCATCCGGATGGCACCGAAGTGACCCCGTGACCGCCCGGCGCCAACAGCTTTTCGACGACCTCGTCGCGCTGTTCCTGGCCGAAGGCTTCGCGCAGTTCACGCTCGACGACCTGGCCGCCCGCCTGCGCTGCTCGAAGTCGACGCTCTACCAGCTGGCCGGCAGCAAGGAGCAGCTCGCGCGTGCGGTCGCCGTCCACTTCTTCAAGGGCGCGGCCGAGCGGGTCGAGGGCGCACTCTCCCAGGTCGTCGGGGCACGCGCGCGGGTCGACGCCTACCTGCGCGCGGTGGCCGACGAGCTGGAAGCAGCGTCGAGCGAGTTCTTCTCCGACCTCCAGTCGTTCGAGCCGGGACGCGACGTGTACCGGCGCAACACCCAGATCGCCGCCGAGCGGGTCGGGGAGCTGATCGCCGTGGGGGTCAAAGCCGGCGAGTTCCGCGCTGTCTCAGCCGCTTTCGTCGCCGACGTGGTGTCAGCCCAGATGGTGCGCATCCAGCAGCGAGAGGTGCAGGCCCGGACCGGCATCGAGGACGCCGAGGCCTACGCGGCGCTCGCCGACCTCGTGCTGCGGGGCATCTCGTCGTGACGGGCGGCGTCCGAAGGGGTCCTCCGTCCGAAGAGATCTCTGACTAAAGTCAGGTAAGTGGACGAGGCGACGATCGCGAAGGTTCGGCGGTTCAACCGGACCGTCACCCAGCGGGTCGGTGCTCTGCACGACCACTACCTCGGCGGCGGGCGACCCCTCGGCGAGGCGCGCGTGCTCTGGGAGATCGGTGACGGCGGCTGTGACGTCCGAGTCCTGAGGCAGCGCCTCGACCTCGACTCCGGCTACCTCAGCCGGCTGCTGCGCTCGCTCGAGGCAGCGGCGCTGATCACGGTCGGTCCGGGCGACCGCGACAAGCGCGTCAGGACGGCCCGGCTGACCAAGAAGGGCCGGGCCGAACGGGCGTTGCTGGACGAGCGGAGTGAGGGTCTGGCCCGCTCACTGCTCGACCCGCTCACCGCGACTCAGCGCGAGCGCCTCGTCGTGGCCATGAGCGAGGTCGAGCGTCTCCTGACCGGTGCCCTGGTCGGGATCGACGCCGTCGACCCGGCCCAGCCCAACGCGCAGCACTGCCTGGCTGAGTACTTCGCCGAGCTCGACCGCCGGTTCGACACCGGCTTCGACCCGTCCGACAGCCTGCCCTTCCGCCTCGACGACATGCGTCCGCCTGCTGGGGTGTTCCTGGTCGCGACCCTTCACGGTGACGCAATCGGCTGTGTCGCACTGAAGTTCCATGGCCCCGAACCATCCGGGCTCAAATCGGCCCGGGGTCTCAGATGGACGGAGATCAAACGCATGTGGGTCGCCGAGAGCGCGCGAGGGCTGGGCGTCGGTCGACGGCTGCTCACCGAGCTCGAGCGCCGGGCCGCCGAGCGCGGACACTTCACCGTCCGCCTCGAGACGAACAAAGCACTGACCGAGGCGATCGCCATGTACCGGTCAGCCGGATTCCGAGAGGTCGACGCGTACAACGACGAACCGTACGGCGACCACTGGTTCGAGAAGGACCTGGACTGACTACCCGAAAAGGTCGTCCAGGAACGACTCCTTCTTCTTCTTGCGCTTGTCGCCGTAGCCGTACTGCCCATGCTGCTGCCCGTGCCCCTGCCCGCGCCCCTGGGCCTGCTGCATCACCTGACCGACCATCCCGCCGAGTCCGGACCCTCCAGACGGCTGGGACGTCTGCTGCCCGTGCTGGGACTGGCCCGAGTGCCAGCTGTTCTCCGCGTCGACGAGACGCTCCAGCTCGCCCCGGTCGAGGAAGATCCCACGGCACTCCACGCACTGGTCGACGTGGACGCCGTTGCGCTCGTAGTTGCGCATCGCGCCATGACATTTGGGACAGGTCATCTCCATGCGTCGAGAACGTGCGTCGTGACGTGAGGGTTCCCAGGCGTGCCGCGGGTCAGTCCACGACCCTGATCCGCACGCGGCGGAAGCCCTTGCCCTTGTTCTCGATCTTCGCCACCTCGATCCTCCCGATCTGACGCGTGGAGGCCACGTGCGTGCCCCCGTCCGCCTGCACGTCGAGGCCGGTGATGTCGACGAGCCGCACGATCTCGACGTCGTCCGGAACCAGGTTCGTGGCCGTCCGGATGATGTCGGGAATCGCGAACGCCTCGGCCCTCGGCAGCTCGCTGATCAAGATGGCCCGGTCGGCGAGAACCTCGACGTTGCAGGCCTCCTCGACCCGCGCCTTGAAGTCGGGAGGCACCTCAGGGAGGTTGAAGTCCATCCGCGCGGTCCCGGGCTCCATGTTGCCGCCGGTCACCAGGGAGCCGAAGTCGCGGTAGACGACGCCGGAGAGCAGGTGCAGGCCGGAGTGAGTGCGCATCAGCCAGGTGCGACGTTCGTCCTCGACGGCCCCGCGCACCGCGGTGCCGGCAGGTGGGAGCGGATCGTCCTCGTGAGCCACCAGGTACGCGTCGTCACCCTTGCGCGTGCCGACGATCCGGGTCTGGACCCCGCCCCACAGCAGCACGCCGTGGTCGGGTGGCTGGCCGCCGCCGCCCGGGTAGAACGCGGAGCGGTCGAGGACGATCCCGTTCTCCGTGTCCGAGCTGAGGACGGTGGCGTCCCACTCGCGGAGCGTCGCGTCCAGCAGGTCGAGTCGCTGTGTCCGTCCGTCAGCCATGCGGCCGAACCTACCTGGGGATCGATCCGCATCGTGGACACCGCGTCCGCCCACTGGAGGCGCACGAATGACAGGATGCCACCATGCCCGACTACGTCGCCCTTCTGCGAGGCGTAAACGTTGGAGCCCGGACGCAGCTCAAGATGGCCGACCTGCGCGAGGTCGTCGAAGGTCTCGGCCACGAGCAGGTACGCACGTACATCAACAGCGGCAACGTCCTGTTCCGCACATCGGATCGCAGCCGAGACTCCATCGCCGACGAGATCCGCACTGCCTTGAGGGAGTTCGTCGGACGGGACATCCCCGTCATGGTGCGCAGCAAGGCTGACCTCGCTCGCGTCGCAGGGCACAACCCATTCCCCGACGCCGACCAGAAGTACCTGCACGTCGCGTTCCTCTCCGTGGCGCCCAGCTCAGCCGACATCGCGGCGATGATGGCGCTCTTCGAGGGCCACGCCGAGCGAGCCGAGATCCGGGGCAGCGAGGCCTATGTCGACTTCCCCAACGGTGCGGGACGCAGCAAGATCGACTTCAAGCGGGTCGAGAAGGCCAGCGCCCTCGAGGCCACAGCTCGCAACTGGCGGACGGTGAACACCCTGCTGCAGAAGCTGGACGAGTAGCCCGCACCACGACGCGCGACCCGAATCCCCTTCGACGAAAGGAGCACTCCCATGGCCTTGTTCGTGCTGGAGCTTGCGTTCGACCAGGACGAGGGGGCGCGGCTCGCCGTCCGCCCGTCCCGCCGCGACTACCTGAAGGAGCTGTTCGACGGCGGGGCGCTCGTGATGTCGGGCCCGCTCGCCGACGACAGCGGCGCGCTCCTGGTCTACGAGGCGCCGGACTCCGGTGCCGTCGAGGCGATCGTCGCGGCGGACCCGTACACGCAGAGCGGCGGCGTGCGTCGCGTCAGCCGGCGCGAGTGGACCCCGATCTTCGGCTACGAGCCGCCCGGCTGAGGCCGAACCGTCAGGAAGGGCAGCGCCCCGGCCCATCTCTGTGGGCCCCTCGCGGCCAGGTCGACCGCGATCGTGACCGCCCCATCGACGCCCGTCCCCTGCGGTGGCGAGAGCTCGAGCCACGGCGCCAGCTCGGAGACGGCGGACGAGAAGGGGCGCATCAGCAGGTCGCCCACGTCGAAGAGGCCACCGGTCCACGTCGCCGGTAGCCGTCCGGACTCGTCGTCACCTGCAAGCCCCTGGGCGGCAGCGACCAGCGACGTGGCCAGCTCTCGTCCCGCGGCGTCCCAGATGGCTTGCGCCACAACGTCTCCTGCGCTCGCTGCCTGTGCCACGGCGGGCACGAAGGACGCCAGCCGGCCGGCGCGATCCGGCTGGGGGTAGAGGGCGCGCGGCCACTCGTCCGGCGCCCCGAAGTGATCGACACCCGCTGCCAGCAACAGGTCCGACCCGCCTGGCCGGCCATCGTGTGCCCGCACCGCGGCCCGCAACCCGCTGGCGCCGATCCACGATCCACCACCGTCGTCGCCGTACAGGTGACCCCAGCCGTCGACACGGTGCCAGTGCTCGGCCAGGTCGGTTCCCAGTGCGACCGCACCCGTCCCGGCGGCGACCACAGCACCGGGATGCAGACCGATCCCGCCGACCAGGGCCGTCACCGAGTCGGAGGCCACGGCGGTCGCGCGCACGCGGAGCCGCTGCCGCAGCCGTCCGTGGAGGGACTCTGGACGGTCGGCGAGGGTGAGCAGGCCGGTCAGGCCGAGAGCCGCGACCACAGGCTGCGGTGCGCCCTGAGCCACCAGCCCGTCGAGAACCTCGCCGGCATGCGACGCCACAGCCGACACGTCGATGCCGCCGGGGCCGACCTCGGCCCCGCGCCCCGCGCCGTCGGCTCGGCCACCCGGCCACACCACGGACACCCGGCACCCCGACCCGCCGACGTCGACGCCGACAACGGGCTCTGCGGCAAGGCTCACGCAGCCGAACGTAGCGACTACTTGCTCATGCCCGCGGTGAGGCCCGCGACGATCTGCTTGGTGGCGACGAGGAACAGCAGGATCAACGGCAGCGTGGCGATCACGAGGCCGGCGAAGAGCGTCGACCAGTCGGTCTGGTACTCACCGAAGAACGTCGTCAGGCCGACCGGCAGCGTGTACTTGCTGTCGTCGCGCAGCAGCACCAGAGGGAACAGGAAGTCGTTCCACACCGGCACGAACCTGAACACGATCACGGTCGCCAGCGCAGGTCGCACCAGCGGCAGCAGCACCCGCCAGAACGTCGCGAGCGGGCCGGCCCCGTCGATGCGGGCGGCCTCCTCGAGCTCGACGGGCAGCTGCCGGAAGAACACCGTCAGCACGAAGGTCGAGAACGGCACTCCCGCAGCGGCATACACGAGGGTGAGGCCGATCTGGCTGTCGACCAGCCCGAAGCCCTCGAGCAGGAAGAAGATCGGCAGGATGGCCAGGTGGATCGGCAGCATCAGGCCCGACAGGAACAGGGCCTCGATGCCCTGCAGCGCCCGCGAGCGCCCGCGCGCCAGCCCGTAGGCGGCCAGCGTCGACACCGCCGTCGACAGCAGGACCGCGCCCACCGTGATCGCCAGCGAGTTGGTGAAGTACGTGCCGAAGGAGCCCTCCGTCCACGCCCGGCCGTAGGCCTCGAGGGTCAGCGGCCACGGCACCGCCAGCGGCTCGGTGAAGAGATCCTGCGTCGGACGAAGCGAGTTGACCACCATCACGAGCAGCGGCACCACGGCGACCGCCGCATAGCCCCACAGCACGAGGCCCGTGAGCACGCGCGCCAGCGGTCCCGACCGCGGCCCGCGGGCTCGCGTCGCCGACGAGCGGCCGGCCGGGGACCCCTTGTCGTCGAGGCTGCCCGGAGCGACCGCGATTCCCGGCGTCGTCACCGTGCTCATCGCGTCATCGCCTCCTCGGCGCGGCGCAGCAGCCGGGTGGCAGCGACGGCAACACCGAAGATCACCACGAACAGCACGAACGCGAGGGCGGACGAGATGCCGATCGCGTTGGTGGCGCCCGAGTCGAAAGCGGTGCGGTAGAAGAGAAGTGACAGGAAGTCGGTCGCCCCTGCTGGGCTGCCGGTCGAGCCGCCCAGGGCGTACGGCAGCGCGAACGCCTCCATCGCCATGATGAAGGTCAGCACGCTGACCGTTCCGATCGCGGGCAGCAGCAGGGGCATCGTGATGTGCCTGAACACCTGCCACGCGCTGGCGCCGTCGATGCGAGCAGCCTCCGTGTACTCGTCGGGCACACCGCCGAGGGCGGCGCCGTAGAGGAGCACCGGGAACCCCACCCACTGCCAGGCGCTGACCAGCACCACGACCCCGAGCGCGGTGCTGGGTTCACCCAGCCACGGCAGGGCCAGCGCGTCCAGCCCGACGGCCCTCAGCAGAGCGTTGACCGGACCGAAGGACGGCGACAGCAGCAGCGTCCACAGGTAGCCGATCACCAGCGGGCTGACGAGATAGGGCATCGCGTAGAGGGTCTGGAGCAGCCGCTTGCTGCGGCGGCCGCGGTGCAGCAGCACGGCGAACCCGAGGCCCAGCGTGTTCTGCACCAGCATCGTGCCGCCGAAGAACAGCAGGTTGTGCCCGAAGGCTCGAGGGAACTCCTCTGCGTACGGCGCCTTGCCGACCAGCGTTGCAAAGTTGTCGATCCCGGCGAAGGCGCCGCGCGTCGTGCCCTTCCAGTCGAACACGGAGTAGCTGAAGGCCGTGGCCATCGGGTACAGCACGAACACGCCGAACAACAGCAGCGCCGGGAGGACGAACAGCAGCGCCGTCCCCAGGCTGAGACCGCTTCCGCTGAGCCGAGGCCCGGACGTCACCCGCTCGGGGCGAACCATGCCGACAGGCCGGTCTGCACGTCTCCGGCCACGGCGGCGGCGTCCTTCGATCCGAGCAGCATCTCCTGCACGCCCGTCCCGACGAGGTCGGTGCCGAGCGGCTGCCCGTACCGGAAGTCGACGAGCATCATGTACGGCGCGCCGTTCTCCTCGTAGTTCTCAGCCATCTCCTGCAGCAGCGGGTCGGACGGCTCCGCGCCGGGCACCGGCGACAGCTGGACCAGCTCGTCCGTGAACATCTGGCCGAACTCCTCCGTGGCCATCCACGCCACGAGCTCCTTGGCAGCATCGGGCGCGTCGGACTTCGACGAGACGCCGAACGAGCCGTCGGCCCACCCGGGCGTGACGGGCTCGTCCAGCACCGCCCCTGGAGGCGGCGGCACCTCGAAGACGCCCAGCTCGAGGTCGGGGTTCTGCTTCTGGAAGAAGCCCAGCTCGAACGACCCGCCCGGGAACATGGCGGCCTGGCCGGACGAGAACAGCACCTGCGCGTCGGTGTAGGGCACGCCGACGACGTCGTCGGGCATGTAGGGCTGCAGGTCGGAGACGAGGTCGAGACTGGCGACGTAGTCGGGGTCGGTGAACTGCTTCTCCCCCGACAGCACCGCCTGCTCGAACTCGGCGCCGCCGTAGCGCGCCGAGCCGAACGTGTCGGCGAGCATCGGCAGCGTCCAGGCGTCCTTGGCGCCGACCGAGAAGGGCGTCACACCAGCGGATTTCAGGGTGTCGGCGACCTCCAGCATCTCGTCCCACGTGGTGGGCGGCTCGACACCGTTCTCGTCGAAGATCTGCTTGTTGTAGTAGACCTGCAGCGTCTGGACGGCGAACGGCACGCCGTACACCTTGCCGTCGGACTTGCCGGTCGCGCCGAGCAGCACGTTGGGGTCGAACTCGTCCAGGCCCTCGACGTCGTCGAGCGCCGTCAGGTTGCCGCCCTCGACCAGGGGCTGGAGCTGCCCGTAGGCCCGTAGCTGAGCAACGTCCGGCCCGCCCTCACCGGCCAGGCCCGTGGCCAGCAGCTGGTTGTACTCGGTGTTCTTGAACGCCTCGAACTCGACCGTGATGTTCGAGTGCTTCTCCTCGAACGCGTCGAAGATCTTCTCGTAGGCAGCGACGTCCTCGGTGCGCCACGACCAGACCGTGACGGTGGCCTCCTCGCCGCCCGAGCCGTCGGTCGAGCCATCCCCCTCGGTGCCGCCGCTGTCGCCCGAGGGGGCGCAGGCCGCCAGCAGCGCAGCAGTCGCGAGTGCTGCCACCGTGGTCATGGATCGGGTGCGCATCAGGTCCTCCGGTGGGATGGGTCGGGGTCTGGGCTCGGTGGCGGGGTTGAGGACAAAGAGGGCGTTTCCGGCCCCCGTGACGGGGCCGAGTCTGCCCCGTTCGCACCGCTCTTGGACAGGGGCGGGGCGGCGGACGATGAAGCCGACGATGAAGCCGACGGGGTAGCCGATGCTGCCGACACCTGGCCGTCGTGCCGGCGCAACAGCTCGCGCGAGTCCTGGGGCGAGGCGCCGGTCAGCAGGTGCACCAACGCGGTCTTGAGCTCTCCGGCGCAGGCGTCGAGTGCACTCCGGCAGACGGCCTCGTCGCCGCCGGTCGCCTGCACGAGGATGTGGACCGTCCGGGCTCGCAGCTTGGCGTTCGTGGGGACGACGTCGACCATCAGGTTCGACCAGGTGCGGCCGAGCCGCACCATCAGGGCCGTCGAGAACCCGTTGAGCACGAGCTTCTGCGCCGACCCGGCCTTGAGCCGGGTCGAGCCGCTGACAGCCTCGGGTCCGGTCTGCGGCGCGACCAGCACGTCTGCCAGCGACGCGAGCCCGGCGCCGGGATCCGCCGTCACGAGGATGGTGACGGCACCATTCCCGCGGGCCCGGGCCAGCGCGCCGGCCACGTAAGGGGTTCGGCCCGAGGCGGACAGCCCGATCGCGACGTCCCGGGACGTCACCACGTCTGCGTCGTCGGAGCCGAGCTGGGCCGAGTCCTCGACGTTCTCGACGGCGTGCAGCAGCGCCTCCGGACCACCGGCGTGGTGAGCGACGACCAGGTCGGGCGGTGCGTTGAACGTCGGGCCTAGCTCGGCTGCGTCGAGCACCCCGAGGCGCCCCGACGTCCCCGCCCCGAAGTAGTGCACCCGCCCGCCGCCACGCACCCGCTCGACAGCCAGGTCGACGGCCCGCGCGAGCTCGGGCAGGACGGCCGCGACCGCGCCGGGCACCTGGGCGTCCTCGGCGTTGAGCATCGCCAGCAGCTCGACCGTGGTCGCCTCGTCGATCCGGTAGGTGCGCGGGTTGCGCTCCTCGGTCGGGAGGTCGGCCAGAGCCGTCTGCGGAGCGATGGCGGATATTTGTTCCGCCCGCGTCGCCATGCTTGGAGGTTAGTTTCCAGCGAAGGGTGGCGTCAACGGCCTGCGCGGTTTTCGCGGGTGCTCAGGGGCGGTGGCGCTGAGTCCCGAGGTGGTGGCCCCGCACTGCCGCGTAGGTGACCTCGAGGGCCGGTCTCGTCCGGTCGAGGTCGCGCTGGGCGAGACCGATGAACAGGCAGTCGACGAGGGTCAGCTGGGCAATGCGGCTCGCCATCGCACCGGAGCGATACGTCGTCTCGCGGGCAGCAGTGGTCAGCACGTGGTCGGCAGCGGCCGCGAGCGGCGACCCGGGAAAGTTGGTGATGGCGACCGTGGTCGCTCCCCGTCCGCCCGCCTGAACGAGAGCCTCGACGGTCTCGGACGTGGTTCCGGTGTGCGAGAAGGCGATGGCGACGTCTCCAGGCTCGAGCAGGGCCGCGCTCGTGAGCGCGATGTGCGGGTCGGACCAGGCGAAGGAGACCCGTCTGATGCGGTGCAGCTTCTGCTGGAGGTCCAGTGCGACGAACGCCGATGCCCCCATCCCGTAGAGGTCGACACGCCCTGCTCCGGCCATGGCCTGCACGACGTCGGCGAGCACCGCGGTGTCGAGCTGCTGCGCGGTCTCCTCGACCGCACGGGCATCGGCCCACGCCACCTTCGCGACGACGTCGTCCAAGGTGTCGTCGGGCCCGATGTCGGCACCCACCTGCTCGCGCGGCGCCGGGCCGCCGGTCTCCGCGGCGAGGGAGAGCCGCAGCTGCGGGTACCCGGGCAGGCCGAGCGCCTTGCAGAAGCGGTTCACGGTCGTCTCGGACGTGTCGGCCGCCACCGCGAGCTCGGAGATCGTCAGAGCGGACGCGCCGATCGGGTCGTCGAGCACTCTGCGCGCCACTCGCTGCCCGGCTGGAGCCAACGACGGCATCAGCGCACGCAGGCGTACGAGGAGGGGCGTCGCCTCCCTCGCGGAGACCGGCTCGGACGGGTCGCCGTCGTGGATCACGGGCCCACCGTACGGGCTCGGCCGTGGACCACAGGAGAGGTTGAGGACATGATCTGGGCATGTCCTACCCACCTGCGAGCTACCACGGCGACAGCGGCGAGACCAGTGCATCGTTCCGGCCCGTTGGGCAGCCGCCCGACCTGCGCTACCCGAACGGTGGTTCGGTGCACTACCTGGCCACCACCGCGTCGACGAACGGCCAGTTCGGGCTCTACCGCTGGGATTTCGGCACGACAGTCAGCGGTCCGGACCCGCACTTCCACCGCTCGATCTCCGAGACCTTCTTCATCCTGTCGGGCACCGTGCGCCTCTACGACGGTCGCGCGTGGACCGATGCCAACCCCGGGGACTTCCTGTTCGTCCCTGAGGGTGGGATCCACGCCTTCAAGAACGAGTCGGGCGAGCCGGCGTCGATGTTGCTGCTGTTCGCGCCGGGGGCGCCCCGCGAGGGCTACTTCGAGACCCTGGCCGAGCTGGCGAGCGGACGGACGATGGACGACGAGGAGAAGGCCGAGTTCTTCGCGCGGCACGACAACCACTGGCTCTGAAGGCCCATCGGCTCAGGGGGTCGGACGGCGGCGCCCCCACTCGATGGCCGGACACGTGTCCATCACCATCGGGACGCCTGCTGCGGTGGTGCGCTCGAACGCCTCGGGGTCGATGACGCCGAGCTGGAACCAGACGGCACGGGCACCGGTCTCGACGGCCCGGTCGGCGAACTCACCCGCTGCCTCCGAGCGTCGGAAGACGTCGACCACGTCGATGTCGAAGGGGACGTCGGCGAGGTCGGCGTAGCCCTGCTCCCCGAGCACCGTCGGTGCGTCCGGGTGGATCGGCACGATCCGCTTGCCGCGCTGCTGCAGCATCTCCGCGATGCGGAAGGCGGTGCGGTCGGGGTTGCCCGACAGGCCGACCACGGCCCACGTCTCGCAGTCGTCGAGCATGAACCGGATGTGCTCTGGGTCGAGCCACGGGGCCGCTGTCATACCCCCGACAACCGGCGCGACCGCTCCAACCTTCCCCGCACCAGTCCCCATTCTCAGCGCCGGACGGCCGACCACCCCACCGCGGTGAACGACTCCGGGTGTCGCTCGCCGTCGAGCGCCACGCCACCCGCCGCGACCACCTTCACACCGTCGACCAGCACGCCTCGGCCCAGGTTGGTCGCGTCGGTCGTGTACCGCCAGCGCAGCAGCAGCTCACCCGGCGTCCCGTCGGCCCGAGCGAGGTCGGCGTTCGCCTGCCACCACGTGCGGTGGCCGCTGGCCGCCACCGTGCCGTCGCGCTGAACCACCTCGCCGCGGTCACGCGTTCTGAAAGGCACCAGCTGCCAGGTGGTTCCACCGTCCGACGAAGACTCCAGGGCCAGCAGGTCGGTGCTCTCCGAGTCGACAAAGAGGTCGAACGACAATCGTCCCCCGCGGGCGGGCAGCTCCACCGGCGCCTGCAGCGTCGACGTGGTCGCGTCCAGCGACGGGGTCGTCCACGCCGTCGGCCCACGGCGCGGCTCCACGGCCAGGGCACGGGCCAGCGCCTGCGCGACGGCACGCCGGACCGGGTTGACCGAGCCCCAGCTGCGCGATGGATGGACGCGGTTGCTCAGCACGATGGCGAAGGACCGCGAGGTGTAGTCGAGGACGAGCGAAGTACCCGTGTAGCCGGTGTGCCCGGCGGTTCGCGGACTCGACAGGCCACCCATGTACCAGCGCTGGTCGAGCTCGAAGCCGAGACCGTGGGCGTTGCCCGGGAAGGCCTCGTTCTCGTTCTCGATCATGGCCTCGACGGAGACTCTGTCCAGAACCCTCCGCCCTGAGTAGGTGCCGCCGTTGAGCAGCGTCTGGGCGAGCACCGACATGTCATGAGCCGTCGAGAACACGCCGGCATGACCGGCCACACCGCCCAGCGACCAGGCATTCTCGTCGTGCACCTCACCGCGCACCATTCCTCGGGGCGGGCTCGCCTGGAACTCGGTCGCGGCCGCTCGCTCGAGCTGGCTGCCGGTCGGGTTGTAGCCGGTGTCGTCCATGCCCAGCGGCTCGGTCACTCCGCGCGCCACGAGCTCGTCGAGAGTGTGGCCCGAAACCCGTTCGGCGACAACGCCGATCGTGATCATGCCGAGGTCGCTGTACACGTAGGTCGTGCCGGGCGGAGCCGTCGGCGTGGCAGTCAGAGCGGCCTGCAGTCGCGACGGCGCATCGGGGTACGCGCTCCACAGCGGCAGCCACGCAGGCAGTCCGCCGGTGTGGGTCAGAAGATGTCGGACGGTCACCTGCTCCTTGCCGTTCGCGGCGAACTCCGGCACATAGGAGGCGACGGGCTCGTCGAGATCGACCCGTCCGGCCTCGACCTGCTGCATCAGCACGATCGACGTGAAAAGCTTTGAGACGGACGCCATGTCGTACACGGTGTCGTCGGCGGTCGTCACCCACTGGTCGCGCGGCAGCTCGGCGCCGGTGCCGTCGGCGTAGCGCAGCGCCCAGCCGGTCGCCTCGCGGCTGACCACGGTGCCGTCGTGGCCGAGGACGGTCACCGCGCCGGCCAGCAGCGGGCGCACCGGACCGGTCGGCCCCTGCGAGGGCTCCGTCCAGGCGGTGACCGCGGCGAGGGCGTCGTCGATCGGAGCGGGGTCGAGGCCGGCCCGTTCGGGGGACCCGTCGCGCAGCACCGTGGACTTCGGCGCGAAGCCCCGCTGCGGGTCGTCGAACCGCGCCACCCGATGACCTCCTGCCTGCGCCTCCAACAGCCCCGGCGCCGTGGCCATCATCGCCACCACCAGGACCACCGCGAGCCACGCGGCGGCGAAGCCTGCCAACCGGGCCCTCACCGGCGACGGCCCCCGTAGATCAGGTACGGCTGCCGTCGCTCGTCGAAGTCGTCGAGCTCGCCGGCCCAGGCTGCCTCGACGTCGTCGACCGACGCCCCCGCGTCCACCATCTCGCGCAGTCTGGGTGAGCCACTCAGCTTGTCGATCCAGTAGGGCCGCGCCGGGTCGGACGTGTCGTAGCGCCAGGCGAACTGCGGGTACAGCCGCTTCGCCTCGACCAGCATCGCCACAGCTGCCGTGATCGCCTCGACCTCCGACGGGTCGGTGACGTGCACCTGCATGCCGGCGCAGACCTTGCCGACGTGCTTGTTGAAGCCGGGCGTGAAGTACGCCTCGCGAACGGCGACACCGTCGATGTCGTACTCCGACACCGCCTGGGCCCACTGGTAGTCGAACGCCGGGTCGCCGACCCACTCGAACGGTTTCGTGGTGCCACGGCCCTCGGAGCTGAGAACGCCCTCGAACATGCAGGTGCCGGGATACACCAATGCCGTTGTAGGAGTGGGCATATTGGGGCTCGGCGCCACCCAGGGCAGGCCGGCTTCGACGAAGGTCGAGTCCGCTCTCCAGCCCTCCATCTCCACCACGTGCAGATCGGTCAGCCGCCCGCCGGCGTCCTCGGGGAGGAACTCGGCGTCGAAGAACCGCGCGAGCTCGCCGACGGTCATGCCGTGCTGCTGCACGATCTCCTTCTTGCCGACGAACGTGGTGTACGGCGTCGTCATCATCGGGCCGCGGGCGCGACCTCCGATCGGGTTCGGACGGTCGAGCACAACGAAGCGGGCTCCGGTCTGCACGGCCGCGACCATCGCGTCGTACATCGTCCAGATGTAGGTGTAGAAGCGCGCGCCGACGTCCTGGATGTCGAAGACCACTGTCTCGACGCCCGCCGTGACGTACATCTCGGCGAGCTTCGTCGAGCTGGCGCCGTACGCGTCGTAGACGGTGACGCCGGTGCGCTCGTCGACGTAGGTGCCCTCGGACCCACCGTTCTGCGCCGTGCCCCGGAACCCGTGCTCCGGGCCGAAGACGGCCACCAGATCCACGTGGTCGTCCGCGGCCATCACGTCGACCTCGTGACGCAGGTCGGCGAGGATGCCGGTCGGGTTGGTGATCACGCCGACGCGCTGGCCGGCGAGCTCCCGCCACCTGCGGCGTGCGAGCGCGTCCACGCCGGTGGTGACACGGCGCCCCCGTCCGCCGGACGTGGCGGCAGCCGACGAAGCAGCCGCCGACGCGAGCTCGGGGGCGACGAGGGCACCCGCGCCGGCACCGGCAACGCCGACCGCACCAAGCGCGCCGAAGAACCCGCGCCTGCCAAGGACCCCGGGGCCCTGACCGGGACCGTCCAGGCCCGAAACCTGCTGTGCCATCGCCTGTCTCACCAAGTCTCTCCGTAGCCGAAGGGGTACAGCACGGTCGCGGGGTCACCGGCGACCGGCACGTCGACGGGCAGCGTGCCCCGCGGAGCGACCTCGCCGTGCACGACCTTGGCGGCCGACTCCATCGACACCGGGGTGTACGAGTAGGTCGCGATCGAGGTCTGCACGTCGGGCAGGTAGGCGACGTCGTAGGGGTCTCGCACGGCGATGTGGACGACAGGGGTACCCGTGGCCACGAGCTCCCGCACGAGCCGCTGCTGCCGCTTCTCGGGGTCGGTGACCGCCCAGTCCCAGGCCTTCTGGGTGAGCACCACGACCACGTCGTTGGCAGCAGCGCCGGAGACTGCCGCGGCGATCGACGCGTCGGTGGGCTTCGCGCCGGTCTCGAGGACGGTGGGTGTGTGCCCCCTGCGGCTGAGCGCCTGGCCCATCGAAGCCGTCGTCGTGACGCCCCAGCCGGTCACCAGGATGGAGCGGGCCTCCGCGGTCAGGGGCAGCAGCCCGGCGTCGTTGCGAAGGACCGTCGTGGTGCGGTCGGTGACGCGCTGGGCGGCAGCCATGTGCGGGCTGGTGCCGACGACGCCACCGATCCTGCTCGGGTCGACGAACGGGCGGCGCACCACGTTTCGCCGGAACTTCAGCGCCAGGATGCGCTCCAGGCTCTCGTCGACCCGCTTCTCGGTGATGCGGCCCGAGTCGAGCGCGTCGAGCAGGGCCTGCCGGGCGACCAATGGCTGCGCCGGCATCAGCAGCACGTCGGCGCCGGCCTCGATGGCCCGCACTGCCACCTCGTCGTCGCCGTACTTCTCGCGCACGCCGGCCATCTCGAGGCTGTCGGTGATGATGACGCCGTTGAAGCGCAACCGACGGCGCAGGATGCCCGTCATGATCGGGTGGGACAGCGTCGCGGGATCGTCGGCCGGGTCGAGCGACGGCACGAGGATGTGGGCGGTCATCACGACGTCGGCGCCCGCCCGGATCGCGGCCCGGAACGGCGGTGCGTCGAACTCCTCCCACTCCTCCACGGTGTGGTCGATGATCGGCAGGGCGTAGTGGCTGTCGGTCGCCGTGTCGCCGTGGCCCGGAAAGTGCTTGGCACAGGCCGCGATCGAGCCGTCGCGCTGGTAGCCCTCGACCTGCGCACGCACCATGCTCGAGACGAGATCGGGGTCGGACGAGAACGAGCGGACGCCGATCACCGGGTTCAGCGGGTTGACGTTCACATCGGCGACCGGCGCGAAGTTCTGGTTGATGCCGAGCGCCGCAAGCTCCTTGCCCGTGATGCCTGCCGCCAGACGGGCGTCGTCGGTCCTTCGCCCGGCCCCCAAGGCCATCGAGCCTGGGAACGGCGTCGCGGGCGGGCCGACCCGGGTGACGACGCCCTGCTCCTGGTCGGTGGAGATCATCAGAGGAACCCGGGCACCGCTGCCGACGGCGGCGTGCTGCAGGCCGTTCGACAGCGCGGCGATCTGCTGCGGGTCACGCACGCTGTCGGTCCACGCGAAGTAGATGACGCCGCCGAGGTGCATCTCGCTGACCACCTCGGCGGGTGTGGAGACCCCGTACAGCGCGACGTTGCGCGGGTCCGCGGTGTCGTGAGTCGCACCGTACGCGTAGCCGGTGATCAGCTGGCCGACCTTCTGCTCGATCGTCATCCGCCGGATCACGTACCGCGCGTAGGCCTTCTCGGCCCCGGGGTGACCGTGGCCGCCCCCCGCGACGGCTGGCGGTGCGACGGTGGCCCCGCCGACCAGCGCGACAGCACCGCCGAGCACGCTGCGACGGCTGAGGGAGCGGCGCAGGGCCACGTCACTCAGGGGACTCAGGGGACTCACGGGACGAGAGTCTGGAGCGGGCACTGGAGCGGGCACTGGAGCGGGCACTGGAGCGGGCACGAGGCCTCCCAGGAACGGCTCGGCATTCATTTACCAAGCATGTCGGTGCTAGGAAAATTACCTTCGGCTCAGGGCAGGGTCAATGGTCCGCTGTGTCCGGGTTGTCTGGCCGGTTGTCTGGCCGGTTGTCTGGCCGGTTGTCTGGCCGGTTGTGCAGCCGGGTAGTGCAGCCGGGTTGTGCAGCCGGGTTGTCAGCCGGCGAGCCGGTTGACCGCCGCCGAGAACACCCGCGGCAGGCGGGCGGCCGCCGGGACGAGTGCGCGCCGCAGCACAGGCACGCGGGTCGCCTGCAGCAGAGCGTGCGTCATGGCCGAGTGGGGCGCACTCAGCCGCAGCCAGTCACGCTCGTACCGGCCGGGGGCCTCGGCCACGACCGCCGCGACCGCGGCACGCGCCTGACCCAGTCCCAGCGCGATTCCCTCCCCAGTGAGCGCATCGACGTACCCGCCGGCGTCGCCGACGAGCAGCACGCGGCCGGCCACGCGCCGCCGCGTGCGCTGGCGCAGCGGGCCGGCGCCGAGCACAGGGGTGACAGCCCGCCCCTCGATCCGGTCGACCAGCTCGCCGAACAGCGCCAGGTGCTCGCGGTACGAGCCGCGACGGTCGGTCAGCACCGCGATGCCGACCAGGTCAGCGGCGACGGGCGTCACATAGGCCTCGGCCCCGCGCACCCAGTGCACCTCGACGTACTCGCTCCAAGGGGCCACGGCGACATGGCTTCTCAGCCCGAAGCGCACGGCGCCATGCGCAGGCGCCTCCAGGCCGAGCATCCGTCGCAGGGGCGAGTGCAACCCGTCCGCGGCCACCACGTAGCGGGCGCGCACGCCGTCGACCGTCACACCGTCACCGTCCTGCTCGACCGTCGTGACCCGGTGCCGGTTCACCGGCACACCGACCTCGCGGACGGCGTCCCGCACAGCCGCGTGCAGGACCGTCCGCCGGACTCCCCTGCCGTGGCCGGACCGGAACGGCGCCTCCGCAGCACGCTCACCCGCCACGTACCGGATGCCGCGGAAGGGGTGTCCTGCAGGGTCGACACCCAGGTCGGCCAGCGCCGACACCGCAGCGGGCATCAGCCCCTCGCCACACGCCTTGTCGATGGTGCCTGACTTCGCCTCGAGCACGACCACGTCGAGGCCGGCACGGTGCGCGTACAGAGCCGTAGCCAGCCCGACCGGCCCGCCGCCCACCACGACGAGGTCATGCACCTCGACCCCGTTCTGTCGCAGCGACTTCCGTCGGCTGACGCAGCGACAGCAGGGCAGCATCCTCGACCCGGATGCGGTGCCGAAGCAGCAGAAGGTTCGCCGCCGTGAACAGGAGGGCGGTCACCCAGGCGCTGTGCACGAGTGGCAGCGCGAGCCCCTCGACCACGACCGCCACGTAGTTGGGGTGGCTCAGCCACCGGTAGGGCCCGCGCGTGACCCGTGTCAGGCCGGGCACGACGACGACGCGGGTGTTCCAGAGCCGCCCGAGCGAGGCGATGCACCACCAGCGCAGCGACTGCGACGCCAGCACCAGGGCGAACATCGTCCAACCAAGCGCTGGCACGAAAGGCCTTGGGAAAAGCCACACCTCGGCCAGGGCGCCGGCGAGTAGCGCCGTGTGCAGCGTCACCATCACGACGTAGTGCTTCTGGCCCGTCTCGAACCCGCCCTGGTCGAGGCTCCACCGGATGTTCCGGTTCGACACCACGAGCTCGGCGACGCGCTCGAGGCCCACTGCAGCGACGAGGGCAGTGAAGAGAACGGCTGAGACGTCCACGCGTGCTTGGCCTTACGCCTGCAGCAGCACGAGCTCGAGGCAGAAGCCCGGGCCCATAGCCATCAGCACGCCGTACGAGCCGGGCGCCGGCGGACGGAGGCGGAGCGTGTCTGCCAGCACGTGCAGGACCGAGGCCGACGAGAGATTCCCGATGCGGCGCAACGAGTCCCACGTGAGTGCGAGCGCGTCGTCGTCGACACCAAGAGCCTCCTCCATGGCGTCCAGAACCTTCGGCCCGCCGGGATGGCACACCCACCAGCCGATGTCGCCCCGTTTCAGTCCGTGGTCGGCAAGGAACCCGTCGACGTCGCCGCCGACGTGCTCGCGCACCAGGTCGGGCACCTCGGCACCGAGGACGATCCGCAGCCCGGTCGCCCCGACGTCCCAGCCCATGGCTCGCTCTGTGCCCTCGTACAGCCTGCTGCGGCTGTCCAGCACCGTCGGGGCGGGACCCTCCCCGCCCCCGGACGTCCGCCCGAACGCCGGATGCTCGGCGCCCACAGCCACCACCGCAGCAGCGCCGTCGCCGAACAAGCCACTGGCCACGAGGTTCGCCGTCGAGGCGTCCTGGCGCTGCACCGTCAACGAGCAGAGCTCGACCGCGAGCAGCACGCCGACCTCCCGCGGATGGCCCACGAGGTAGTCGTGCACGCGAGCGATGCCGGCGGCTCCCGCCACGCAGCCGAGGCCGACGACCGGCACGCGCTTGACGTCGAGCCGCAGGCCGAGCCTCGCGGAGATCCGGGCATCGAGGGAGGGGACGGCAAGCCCGGTGATCGTGGTCGACACGAAGAGGTCGACGTCGTGGGGGTCGAGACCGGCTGCCGCGAGTGCCCCATCCAGCGCCTGGGCACCCAGGTCGACAGCCGCCTCGATGAAGGCGTCGTTGGCTAGACCGAAGTCGCTCAGCTTCTCGTACCGGTCCAGCGGCAGCGCGAGGTGCCGGAAGTCGACGCCTGCGTTGGCGTGGAACCGGCGCAGCAGCCCGCGCTCCCCCGGCGTGCCGGTCACCACCTCGGCGAACGCCTCGGTGATCTCGGACTGGGCGTAGCGGTGCTCGGGCAGCACTCCCTGCACGGCGACGACGCGGGTCACGGGCCGAGCCTAGGTGCGCCCTAGTCTCGTGTCGTGCCCACCTCCCGTCCCGTGGCCCGAGCAGCCGCGGGACCCGTCGCCGTCGCACGCCACCTCGTCCGCGCGGCGCACGCCGGTCCGTCTGTCGCGGTCACGTCGCTGACCGTGCTGCTGTCCGTTGGCGCAGGCAACGGCACGGGACGGACCATCCTTCTGGGCCTCGCCGTCCTGACCGGCCAGCTCACGATCGGCTGGACGAACGACCTGCTCGACGCAGCGCGCGACCAGGCGGTCGGCCGCACCGACAAGCCGGTGGCCACCGGTGAGCTGTCGCCGTCGACGGTGCGGACGGCGACCGTCGTGGCGTCCGCCGCCTGCATCGTGCTGTCGCTGCTGTGCGGGGTCGCGTCCGCGATCGTGCACCTGCTGCTCAGCGTCGGAGGGGGTTGGGCGTACAACGCGGGGCTCAAGCGCACACAGTGGTCGTGGGTGCCGTACGCCGTCGCGTTCGGCGCCCTCCCCGCGGTCGTCGTGCTCGCGGGTGAACCCCCACGGCTGCCGCCGCTCTGGATGATGGCGTGCGGGGCCCTGCTCGGCGTGGGCGCGCACTTCGTCAACGTGCTGCCCGACCTCGCGGACGACGCGGCGACCGGCGTGCAGGGGTTGCCTCACCGGCTCGGTGAGCGGCGAGCACGGGTGGTCGCGGCCGCCGTCCTGTTCACGGCGTCCGTCGTCGCCGCCCTCGGACCTCCCGGCGCGGTCCCCCCGTGGGTGTGGGCCGGGCTCGCCCTGGTGAGCGCCCTCGCGGCGGTCGCCATGTGGGGCACCGCCAAGGCGCCGTTCTGGGCGGCGGTCGCGATCGCCGTCATCGACGTCACGATGCTCGTGCTGCGAGGCTGACGATGGCTGGTGAGTCGTCGTCCGAGGAGCTCGTCGTCCTGCTCGACGAGCAGCGCCGACCGGCGGGGACCATGCCCAAGCGCCAGGTCCACGGAGTGGACACCCCTTTGCACCTCGCGTTCTCCCTGTACGTCTTCGACTCTGCAGGTCGGTTCCTGGCGACCCGAAGAGCCCTCACCAAGCAGACTTGGCCGGGCGTGTGGACCAACACGTGCTGCGGCCACCCGGCACCCGGTGAGTCGCTCAGCGACGCCGCCAGCCGTCGGCTCGGAGACGAGCTGGGCCTGCGTTTCCATGCGCCGAAGGTCGTCCTTCCCGACTTCGCCTACCGCGCTGTCTCGCCAGAAGGCCTGGTGGAGAACGAGTTCTGTCCTGTGCTCGTGGCCAGCGCCGACGACGACCCCGTCCCCGACCCCACCGAGGTGGCCCAATGGCAGTGGGTCGACTGGGCCGGGTACTGCGAGGCGGTGCGCAGCGCCCCGTGGGCCTTCAGCCCCTGGACGGTGAGCCAGACGCCTCTGGTGGCGGCTGCCCGCGCCTGACCTGCGCGCGACGGCTCCGAAAACTGGTGCCCGCAGAGTGCTTCAGTTCGGGGTCGAACGTGCCGACCACCTGCGAAGGCAGTCGGTCCACGAGAGAGAGCACACGATGTGGTTCGTGCACCGCCTCGTCACCCCAAGGCGGGCCGGCTCTACTCACCAGGACCACCGGGCGGACTGGCGCTTTCTGACCCGTTGGGTGACCGCGATCTTCATGGGCATGGCGCTCGCCGGCCTCGTCGAGTACAGCGTGGCCTCGCGTCAGCTCGAGAACCGCGTGCTGCAGGCGGCCCTCGAGCAGCAGACCGTGCACACCGCCCACCTGGAGCGGCTCTTCGCCCGTGACCTGCCGACCGGCACGTCCAAGGCAGAGCTGACGGCCGAGCTGGCCGAGATCTCCGCCGGCTACGAGGTGCGGTTCGTGGCGTTGTGGAGTGCCGACGCAGCCTTGGTGGGGCGGGCAGGTCAGGACATCGACGAGGGACGCGAGCTCTCTCCGGTCGAGACTTCGACGATCGCCTCAGTGGCGTCGACCGACCAGGCGGTCGCGAGGCGGGGGGCCGAAGCCCGCGACCAGGACCGCTTCGAGTTCCTGCTTCCGGTGAGCACCCCGGACGGTCCCCTTGTTCTCGAAATCGACCAGCACGCGAGCGTCGTCGACGGCCTCCTGGGCGACCTCCGCCAGCGCAAGGCATACGGGTTGCTGGCGTTCATCCTCTTCGCCATCCCGATGTCCTACCTGTTGGGCGGACGCGGTCTCCAACGCCGACAACAGGCGGCCGAGCACACAGCGGACACGGATGCGCTCACAGGCCTCGCGGGACGCCGACCCTTCCGCCCGAGCCTCGCAGCGGAGCTGACCCGGAATCCTGCGCAGGGTGTCGCCCTGGCGCTGATCGACATCGACGAGTTCAAGCTGGTCAACGACCGTCTCGGTCACACCCACGGTGACCGGGTTCTCGTCGCACTGGCGAAGTCCCTCGAGGTCCTGCGTGCCTCCGACGTCGCCTTCCGTCTCGGTGGCGACGAGTTCGCTGTCGTTCTGCCCGCCAGCAACGACGGCAAGGCGATCCGGGTTCTCGAGCGCGTCCGCACCGCGTTCGCCGAGCATGCGCCTGGGGTCACCTTCAGCTGTGGCGTCGCGTCGGCGGGTGCCGATGAGCCAGTCGCCCTGCAGGAGCTGTGGGAGCGCGCCGACGCCGCTCTCTACGAGGCCAAGCGGCGAGGACGGCGCCGAACGGTGAGCTTCTCGGCAACGTCCAACGCCCTGACGATCAGCGTCGACAAGCTGGACGCGGTCCGTGAGCTGCTCGACGACGACTGCACCCTCGACGTCGCCTTCCAGCCGGTCTGGGACCTCGAACGCGGGAGCGTCCTGGGGCACGAGGCTCTGCTTCGCCTGCCGCCGACCACGCCGCTGCGGGGTCCGCAGGAAGCCTTCGATCTCGCGCACCGGCTCGGGCTCGCGGGCGAGCTCGACGCCAAGGCGCGCGAGACCATCCTGCGCGCTGTCGCCTCGCGGCGGTGGCACGGTCTGCTGTTCCTCAACGTCCACCCCGATGGCCTACGGTCGCTCGACCTCACCGACCTCAGCGACGGAATCGCGCTCGCCGGCCTCGAACCCGCCGATGTCATCCTCGAGGTGACCGAGCAGGCCGACCTGGACCAGCCGGACCTGATCCGGGTCCTCAAGCAGCTGCGTGAGCTGGGTCTTCGCCTGGCGCTGGACGACATGGGGCAAGGCAACGCTGGTCTGCGCGCCCTGACGCACGTGCGGTTCGACGTCATCAAGATCGACCGCGCCGTGATCGCGCGGCTGGGGGCCGATCCCGCCTCCGACGCGACCGTCGCCGCAGCCAGCACCTTCGCGCAGCGCACGGGCGGCTGGGTCATCGCGGAGGGCATCGAGGACCTGGCCATGCTCGATGAGGTGACCAGCTACGGAAGCGTCGTTGCGGGTCGACCATCGGTGCTCGCGGGGCAGGGATACCTCCTCGGACGACCGTCCCCCGAACCCGTCGCGATCCACGCCCGGCTGGACATCCTCCCCGAGCGGCGGCCCCAACCGCTGTAACTCACCCGCTAGCCGAACCGAGCCGCTCACGAGCTGTACGAGGGACCCGGCGGCACGTCGAGCTCGAAGCCCGTCTGGTCGGCGAAGCACCAGAACCAGTCCTCGCCCGGTTCGAACGAGCGCACGACGGGGTGATCGGTGCCGCGGTAGTGGGCCGATGCGTGCCGGTTCGGCGACGAGTCGCAGCAGCCGACGTGCCCGCACTGCTGGCACATCCGCAGGTGGACCCACGTCCCCCCGACCGCGAGGCAGTCCTCGCAGCCGTCGGCCGAAGGGTCGAGGTCGATGTCGATCGTGTCGACGTGGCTGCAGGCGGCCATTGGTGCTCCTCAGAATGGTTCTTGGGGGTCGGCCCATCCTGCCCCCAAAGGCGTGGGACTCGATGGACTGTTCGGGCCTCGGCCGCACCGCGTTTACACACACCGTGACGACGGCCGTCCGCTCGGCCGATCGGGGGGCAGCCTGTCCAGGTGAACCGCCCGGATCGGTCACGGAGAGCCAGCCCGGCTGCCAGAATTGCCCTTGAGCGCGGGGGGGTCCTGGGCTCGGTACCGAGGGGGTTCGTGATGGTCCGGTCCAGCCGCGGTGTTGTGACCGGCCTCGCCTGCCTGGCCGCAGCCGCGCTGTCCTTACCGCTTGCGGCCTCGCCGGCGATGGCCGACCACCAAGACAGCGGGACGTCGGCCACAGGCACCGCGGTCACGCCGCTCGAAGACAGATGGGGTGACGACACCACCGGTGAGGGCAAGAAGGCGTCACTCCTCACCGGCACATGGGACCCGCAGCACGACAACGGCTCGATGTGGTCTGTCACCAAGCAGACCGGTGCGCAGGACGTCTGGGGCAAGTCCGATCCCCGCAACAGCAACCGCAAGCTCACCGGTCACGGTGTGGGCGTGGCGGTGATCGACACCGGGATCTCCCCCGTCGAGGGGCTGCTGACGGCCGGCAAGGTGGTCAACGGCGCTGACCTGTCCTTCGAGTCGCAGGGCGCCAACACGCGCTACCTGGACGGTTACGGCCACGGCACGCACATGGCGGGCATCATCGCCGGTCGCGACAGCGCTGTCACGGCCGGCAACGAGAACGATGACAAGTACTTCGCGGGGATGGCGCCGGACGCCAAGATCGTGAACGTGAAGGTCGGTGCCGGCGACGGCGCCACCGACGTCTCACAGGTCATCGCGGCCGTCGACTGGGTTGTGGCCCACAAGGTCGACCACAACATCCGCGTGCTGAACCTCTCCTACGGCACGAACTCCGCGCAGTCACCCGCCGTCGATCCCCTGGCACACGCCGTCGAGAACGCATGGCGCGCCGGGATCGTCGTGGTCGCCGCCGCCGGCAACGATGGCGCGACCGGCGCCACCCACCTGACGATGCCGGCGGTCGACCCGTACGTCATCGCGGTCGGGTCCTCCGACCACAACGGCAGCAAGGACGTCGCCAAGAACGCCACGGTCGGTAGCTGGACGAACAACGGGACCACCGCACGACGCCCTGACCTGATCGCCCCGGGCAAGTCCGTGGTCAGCCTGCGCGTTCCCGGCTCCTTCGCCGCCGTGGGGCACCCCGAGGGTCTCGTCAACGGCGATCCCACCGACCGCATGTTCCGCGGCACCGGCACGTCGCAGTCGGCGGCCGTCGTCTCGGGCGCAGCCGCCCTGTTGCTGCAGCGCAACCCCGAGCTGACCCCGGACCAGGTCAAGGGGCTGCTGCGCTCGAGCGCTGACGTCACCAGGGTCGCCGACCCGACGCAGGGCTCGGGCATGCTGGACGTGAAGGGTGCGGTCGAGCTGCTGGAGAAGGGCAAGCCCGCGACCTACGCCCAGACCTGGCCGAAGTCGGTCGGCACCGGATCGCTCGAGGCCTCGCGTGGCGGCAGCCACGTGCAGGACCCCGACACCGGCGCGCTGCTGACCGGCGAGAAGGACATCTTCGGAGAGGCCTGGGACGCCCAGTCGTGGGCGTCGGCGTCGGCACTGAAGCGCTCGTGGAGCGCCGGCTCGTGGCGCGGCACGATGTGGTCCGGCAGCAGCTGGTCGGGCAGCTCCTGGGCGGGCGTGGCATGGACGAAGCGCAGCTGGAGTGGCGTCGACTGGTCGAAGCGCAGCTGGAGCACCATGTCGTTCCTGAAACGCAGCTGGTCGGGCAACGACTGGAGCAAGCGCAGCTGGTCGACCGACAGCTTCCTGAAGCGGTCCTGGTCCAGCTGTGACTGGTCCCTCCCGCACCACAGCTGACGACCAGGCCGCTCAAGGCCGAGCACACGACCGCCGATGAACAACGACTAGGGGGTCGTAGGCGGCTGAGGCGAGGGCGGTGGACAGGTGGACTCGACTGTTGATGCGTCGGTGACGCAGCAGCCGGGCACGGAGCGCTCACCCGCCCCCGCGATCGCAACCCTGTCCCTCGCGCTCGCCGCCATCGCGGCCGTGCTCCTTCTGGTGGTGGTTCCCGAGCTACCGGCCCCCGTCCACGAGCTCCACCCGCCCTGGTGGCTGCTGCCGCCGTGCTTCGCGGTCAGCGAGTTCTTCGTGGTGCACCTGCGGGTGCGTCGAAGCGCCTTTACGGTCTCGTTCGGCCACGTGCCGCTCGTGCTGGGACTGTGCTTGCTGGATCCGCTCGAGCTGCTGATGGCGAGCGTGCTGGGTGCCGCCTTCACGCTTGTCGTACACAGGCGACAGCTGGGCCTCAAGCTGCTCTTCAACCTGGGCCTGTGGTCCTTCGAGGCCGCCGTCGCCGTCGCCGTGTACGGGCTCCTGGCCGGTGGCGCACCCGCAACCAGCCTCCACAGCGTGCTGGCGGCACTTGCCACCATCGTCGTGACGGACCAGCTCACCGCCCTCGCCGTGTCCGCCGTCATCGCACTCCACGAGGGCGAGCTCGACCGCGGCTCGATCCGTGAGGCACTGACGTGGGGCCTGCTGGTGGCTGTGTGCAACACGAGCGCCGGGCTGCTCGTCGTCGTGCTGCTCGTGCACCGTCCAGCCGCCATGCCCCTGCTGCTCGTCGTCTTCGCGATGCTGCTGCTGTCCTACCGTGCCTACGAGCAGCTGCACACGGCGCACGACCAGATGGAGCGCCAGCACGACTTCGCGCAGGCTCTCGCCGGCGTCCACCGGGCCGACTCGGTGATCAGCGAGGTGCTGGAGCGCACCCGCCTGATGCTGCAGGTCGAGGCGGTCGAGCTGCACCTCTCCGGACACGTGTACCGGTGCACCTCGGAGGGCGTCGAGCCGCCTCGAGCGCCGACCAGCACCACCCGCTACTGGCTCAGCCGTGCTACCTCGGGCGGTTCCGTCCTGCTGGCGCACGGCACGAAGGAGCCGGACGAGCTCGACGTGCTGGAGCGCAGCGGAGCGAAGGAGGGTGCCGTCGCCCCCGTGCGGCGCGACGCCGAGGAGGAGGGCGCCTTGGTGGTGCTCGACCGGATGGGCGACGTCGCCTCGTTCACTGCCGACGACCTTCGCGCCCTGGAGACGTTCGCGCACCAGACCAGCGTCGCGCTGGACCGCGGGCTGCTGGTCGACCGGCTCCGCCAGGAGGCCGCCGACCGCGCTCATGAGGCGCGCCACGACGAGCTGACCGGGCTTCCGAACCGCGCCCACTTCCTCGCGACAGTCGACGAGGCAGTGCGAGCAGGACTCCGCATCGGGGTGCTGCTCCTGGACGTGGACCGGTTCAAGGACGTGAACGACGCCTTGGGGCACTCCGTCGGGGACGAGCTCCTGCGCGGCGTCGCGCAGAGACTAAGGGCAGCACTTCCGCCCGACATCGCCCTCGCCCGCATGGGCGGGGACGAGTTCGCCTTGATGGTCCGCGAGATCGACACGATGGACGCGGTGCCGCGTACGGTCCGCACCATCCAGGCCGTGCTCGCATCGGCGGTCTCCGTCCGCGACGTCGAGCTCCACGTCGAGGTCACGATGGGCAGCTCAGCGGCGCCGACGGATGGCGACAGCGCCGAGGACCTGCTCCAGCGGGCGGACGTCGCGATGTACCGCGCCAAAGGGCTGCGGTCCCCGTACGCGCCCTACGTCGCCCAGCTCGACGGATCCGGCTCGGAGCGGTTGGCGCTGTACACAGAGCTGCGTGCGGCCGTGGCCGGCGGACTCCTCGACGTGCACTTCCAGCCGTCCCTCGACCCGGCCACCGGCAGGGTGCTGAGTGTCGAGGCACTCGCCCGCTGGGACCACCCCACGCGGGGCGATGTGGGCCCGGAGGAGTTCATCCCCCTGGCCGAGGGGAGTGGGCTGATCACCGCGCTGACGCATGTCGTGCTGCGGCGAGCACTGGCCGAGCTGAGATCCCTACGGGCCGAGGGCCTGCTGTCACGCATCGCCGTGAACCTCTCTCCCAGAGTCCTGCACGACCTCGATCTGCCGCAGTTCGTCGCCTCGCTGCTGCGGGAGTACGACGTGCCGGCGTCGGTCCTGACCCTCGAGATCACCGAGTCGGCCGTGATGGCCGACCCGCCACGCGCGTTGGCTGTGCTGCGCGCTCTCGACGCACTGGGCATCCACCTGTCCGTGGACGACTACGGCACCGGCTACTCGTCGCTCGCCTACCTGCGGCAGCTGCCCGTCCACGAGCTGAAGATCGACCGCTCCTTCGTGCAGAATCTCGCTCACGACGACCACGACGCAGCCATCGTGCGCTCGACGATCGAGCTGGCGCACCAGCTCGGGCTCTCGGTGGTCGCTGAGGGCGTGGAAGACGGCGAGGCGCTGGAGCGCCTGCGCAGCTGGGGTTGCGACGCCGTGCAGGGCTTCCACCTCTGCCGTCCCCTACCCGGGGCCGCGCTCGCGACCTGGTTGCGTGCACAGGATGCCCGTGTCGCCGTCTCGTCCGCGCCGGGCGAGCTCGTCTGACCGCTCGCGGTGCAGCGCGACGCCGGCGACCACCAGCCCCACTCCGACGACCTCGAGAGCGGACGGGACCTGCGCCAGCACGACGACTCCCACCACGGTCGCCGTGGCGGGAAGCAGCGAGACGAGGAGGGCGTACGTGGACCGTGCGAGTCGAGCCATCGCCAGCTGGTCGCAGACGTAGGGCACCACTGACGACGTCACCCCGACACCGATCGCCGCGGCGAGCAGCGTGATGTCGGCGAAGGCCGGCACCGCGTCGACGACACCGAACGGCAGCGCGACGACGGCAGCCACCAGCATCGACAGACCCAGTCCGTCGATTCCCGTCACGCCCGGGCGCCCTGTCAGGTCGTCGCAGCGGGACACCCGGTGGCCGAGCACGATGTAGGCCGCGAACAGCAGGGCGTTGGCTACCGCGAAGGCGATCCCCACCGGCTCGGCCACCAGGCGCACGTCGGTCAGCAGGTACACCCCGGCGACTGCCAGCAGCAGGGCGGCGGCGTTGCGCCCGGTGCGGGTCGACACCGCAGCCAGCGCCACCACCGGCAGGAACTCGATCGCGGCGACGGTGCCGAGCGGGAGCCGGTCGATCGCCACGTAGAAGCACGCGTTCATCGCGGCGAGCACCACTCCCCAGCCGAGCAGCAGCCGTCGCGTCGAGCGACCGGCTGCCGCCCACGCCCTCCAGGGGCGCCGCCACACCGCGAACACCAGGGCGGCGGACGCGATCCGCAGCCACGCGACGCCGAGCACGTCGACGTGGGCGAACAGCAGCACAGCGAACGCGGGCCCGAGGTAGTGGAAGACCGAGCTGCCGACGAACCAGGCGTGTGGAGGCACCCTGGCCACGAGACCACCACCGACCGAGGCCGACGTGCCGGCTGGGCTGCTCTGTCTCAAGGGCATGTGTCTATGATCGAAGGGCGATGCGGGGAGGTACAGGGCTATTCGAAGGCGAGGAACGCTCGTGGCAGCCAAATCGGCACCAAGAACACCGGTTGGTCTTCCGGATGGAAGATCACTCCTCGACGAGGTGAACCGCAAGGTCCTCGCCGCGCTGGCAGAGGACCCGCGCGTCAGCATCTCCGAGCTGGCGCGGCGGGTCGGGATGTCGGCGCCGGCCGTCCGCGAGCGGGTCGGGCGCCTCGAGGCGACGGGTGTGATCCGGGGCTACCGCCTCGACGTCGACCCAGCCGCCATGGGCTTGCCGGTGGCCGCCTGGGTACGGGTGCGCCCTGGGCCGGGTCAGCTGCCCAAGCTCGCCGAGCTCGCGCAGCGGGTGCCCGAGGTGAGCGAGTGCCACCGCATCTCGGGCGACGACTGCTTCCTGATCAAGGTGCACGTGCCGAGCATCGAGGCGCTGGAGGGCGTGCTCGACCAGTTCCTGCTGTACGGGCAGACGACCAGCTCGTTCGTGGTCTCGACCCCGGTTCCTCCCCGCGCACCATCGACCCAAAGGGGCGAATCGCGGGCTATTCGCCCCTCGAGACGGGGTCCTCGGGGCGAATAGCCGGCGATTTGCCGAGAGTGGTGCCCGGCTACCGTTGCACAACATGAAGGTCGGACGGATCGCGACGGTGTCCCGGTACCCGGTCAAGTCCTTGCTGGGCGAGCGCCTCGACGCCGCAGAGGTCGACGAACGCGGACTGGTTGGCGACCGGGTGTTCGCCGTCCGAGATGCTGACGGCAAGCTCGGAAGCGGCAAGAGCGGAAGCCGATTCCGCCGCATGGACGGGCTGCAGCTGTTGCGGGCCCGCTACGAGGGTGGGGATGCTCCGGTGGTCGAGCTACCGGACGGCACGCAGCTTCGGGCCGACGACTCCGAGGCGGTCGACGCCGCGGTGAGCGCGCACGTCGGGCGTCCGGTGTCGCTGGGCCGCGAAGGGGAGATGTCGCACTTCGACGACGGTCCGGTGCACCTGGTCACCACGGGCTCGCTCGCCACGCTGTCGTCGCGACACGGCTCGGAGGTCGACCCCCGCCGGTGCCGCCCGAACCTCGTGGTCGACACCGGTGCGCTGCAAGGCTTTCCGGAGGACGAGTGGGTCGGACGCACACTCGCCGTCGGTGACGAGCTGCGGCTGCGCGTGGTCCAGCCCATGCCGCGCTGCGTGATGACGACGCACGAGACGGCCGACCTCGGCCCGGACCCGTTGATGCTCAAGTCGATCACCGACCATCACGGGGGTGACCTCGGCGTGCTGCTCGAGGTGGTGCGGACCGGAACGGTCAGGGTCGGCGACGCGGTCGAACTGCTCGACGACTGATCCCTCTGCTGCGCCGGCGGCTCAGGTGGTGAGCGGTTCGACGGGCTGGGCGAACTGCGTGCGGTGCAGGTCGGCGTAGCGCCCACCCTCTGCCATCAGGTCGTGGTGGCTGCCGCGCTGGGCGACCCGTCCGTCCTCGATCACGAGGATCACGTCGGCCGCCCTGATCGTCGACAGTCGGTGCGCGATCACCACGGCGGTGCGCCCGCTGAGCGCCTCGGCCAGCGCCGCCTGCACGGCGGCCTCGGACGTCGAGTCGAGGTGAGCCGTGGCCTCGTCGAGGATCACGACTCGCGGACGGGCGAGCAGGAGCCGGGCGATGGTCAACCGCTGCCGCTCGCCGCCCGACAGCCGGTAGCCGCGCTCGCCGACGACGGTGTCGAGCCCGTCGGGCAGGCTGCGCACCAGGTCGTCGAGCCGCGACCTGCGCAGCGCCTCCCAGATCTCGTCGTCGGTCGCCTCGGGCCGGGCGAGCAGCAGGTTGGCCTTCACGGACTCGTGGAACAGGTGTCCGTCCTGCGTGACCATGCCGAGCGTCCGCCGCACCGACTCGGCGGTCAGGTCGCGCACGTCCGTGCCGGCGAGACGCACTGCGCCCGAGTCGACGTCGTACAGCCGGGCCAGCAGCTGGGCGATCGTCGACTTGCCGGCCCCCGACGAGCCGACCAGCGCGACCATCTGCCCCGGTTCCACGGAGAACGAGATGTCGTGCAGCACCTCGACGCCACCTCGGTTGTCGAGCTTGGCGACCTCCTCGAGCGAGGCGAGGGAGACCTTGTCGGCGGACGGGTACGCGAACCGCACGTTCTCGACCTGGACGCCGACCGGCCCTTCCGGCACGGTGCTCGCGCCGGGCTTGTCCTGGATCAAGGGAACGAGGTCGAGCACCTCGAAGACGCGCTCGAAGCTGACCAGGGCGCTCATCACCTCGACGCGTGCACTGGCCAGGGCCGTCAGGGGGGCGTAGAGCCGGGTCAGGAGCAGGGCCATCGCCACGACGTCGCCGGCGTCGAGGCTGCCGCGCAGTGAGTAGAAGCCGCCCAACGCGTAGACGAGCGCCAGCGCGAGCGCCGAGACGAGCGTCAGGGCGGTGACGAACACCCACTGCACCATCGCGGTGCGTACTCCGATGTCGCGCACGCGCCGGGCGCGCACCGCGAACTCAGAGGACTCCTGCTCGGGGCGTCCGAAGAGCTTCACCAGGGTGGCTCCCGGGGCCGAGAACCGTTCTGTCATCTGCGTGCTCATCAGCGAGTTGTGGTTGGCCGCCTCTCGTTCGAGGCGAGCGAGCCGCGTGCCCATGCGGCGGGCCGGCAGAACGAACACCGGCAGCAGCACCAGCGCCAGCAGGGTGATCTGCCACGAGATGCCGAGCATCACGACCAGCGTGAGGGCGAGGGTGACGAGGTTGCCCACGACGCCCGAGAGCGTGTCGCTGAAGGCGCGCTGGGCACCGATCACGTCGTTGTTCAGGCGGCTCACCAAGGCGCCGGTGCGCGTGCGCGTGAAGAAGGCGATCGGCATCCTCTGCACGTGGTCGAAGACGGCCGTGCGCAGGTCGAGGATGAGCGCCTCACCGATGCTCGCCGACAGCCACCGGGTCAGCAGCCCGAGCCCGGCCTCCACCACCGCGATCGCCGCGATCGCCAGCGCCAGGATGAGGACCACCCGCAGCTCGGCGCGGTCGACGATCGCGTTCACCACCCGTCCGGCCAGAACGGGTGTCGCCACCGCCAGCACTGCGCCGACCACGCTCAGCAGCAGGAACCAGAACAGCAGCACCTTGTGGGGCTGCGCGAAGCGGGCGATGCGCTTCAGGGTCGCCTTCGAGAACGGTCGCTGGTCCTGCTGGGCGTTCATCGCGTTGTACAGCGACATCCACGCCGTGACTTCCATGTCCATGTGGGGTGTGCCTCCTGTAGCCAACAACTAGCCATCAAACACCGCCCGGCCGACAACGTGTTCCGGCTTTTCGGTGGCGGACGGTTCCCCGCCGGCTCCGCGCTAGGGGAAGATTCCGCCATGGGCTTCCAGATCGCTGGCACACCTGAGGCTGACGCCGTTCTCGACGAGCACCCGATCGCAGTCGTCCTGGGAATGATGCTGGACCAGCAGTACGGGATGGAGCACGCCTTCCGGGGCGGCTGGAAGATCCTCTCGCGGTTCGGCACCCTCGACCCGGCGGCCATCGCAACGGCCGACCCGGACGATTTCAAGGCGCTGTGCTCGACGCCGCCCGCCATCCATCGGTTCCCCGGCTCGATGGCCGCACGGGCGCAGGAGCTCGCCGCACTGGTCGAGTCGAAGTACGACGGCGACGCGACCCGCATCTGGACCGAGGCGACGGACGGGGCCGACCTCTTCAAGCGCGTGCAGGAGCTGCCCGGCTTCGGTCAGCAGAAGGCCCGGATCTTCGTCGCCCTGCTCGCCAAGCAGCTCGGAGTGCGCCCGGATGGGTGGGAGGCCGTCGCTGGTGACTACGCCCTGGTGGGATATCGGTCGGTGGCCGACGTCGTCGATCTGACCTCGTTGCAGAAGGTGCGCGACTTCAAGAAAGAGAAGAAGGCACAGGCCGCGGCCGGAGCAGACGGCTGAGCGTCCAGTCCGTCGAGCTCCTCCTCGACGGCGCCACCGAGGTTGCCGTCCGGTCTCGACGGGCGGCCCTGGCGAGGGCTGGCCTGCCGCCCCAGGGCACGCACACCGGCGAGTCCAGCCGGCCCCACGTGACGCTCGCGGTGCGCAGGCGGATCGAACACGACCTCGACCCGGTGCTGGCGCGGGCCGCGGGGCGGCGCCCTCTGCCGGTCGTCCTCGGAGGGCTGCTGGTGTTCGCGCGGCGGCGCTCCGTCCTCGCACTGGCCGTCGTGCCGTCGAGCGACCTGCTCGCCCTGCAGCAGCGGGTGCACGACGCGCTGGTGGACTGCGAGCCGCTGAACCGGTTGGGCGGAGGGGATCACCTCGCTCCCGGACGGTGGACGCCGCACGTCACTCTCGCCCGCGGGCTCACCGCCGAGCAGGTGGCCCGGGCGGTGGAGGCACTGGGTCGTGTCGACGACCTGGAGGGAACCTTCGTGGCGCTGCGCCGATGGGACGGTGTCGAGCATCGCGCCTGGCTCGTCTCGTCCGCGTGACCCTTCGAGGTGCGCGCACAGGGTTCGTTCGCCAGGCTGCCCCACATGACCGACGTGCACATCCCCCGGCCGACATCCGGTGACGTGGTCGAGGTGATCCTCGACGACCACCGCATGTTCGAGTCCCTGTTGCGCGATCTGCGCGACGCCACCGCCGACCGCGAGGCCGCGCGGGTGGCGCTGTCGTCCGTCCTGATCGCGCATGGTGAGGCCGAGGAGGCCGAGGTCTACCCGAACCTGGTGCGCCGCAAGGCGATTGACGACGACGAGGCCGAGCACGGCGAGGAGGAGCACGCCGAGGGCAACGAGAAGCTGCTGGCCTTGCTGGAGTGCGCGGCCACCGACACGCAGAAGTTCGACGACGCCGTCGAGGAGCTGGCGACCGCGCTGAACCATCACATCGGGGAGGAGGAGCAGACGATCCTCAACCCGGCTCGCACCGAGGTGTCCGACCAGGTCCGCCGCGACCTCGGCGCGAACTTCCTCGCTGCCCGCAGCAAGCACCTGGACGACGACTGCGGCAGCATCGAGAACGTGCGGCGCATCGTCCAGAAGGCAGAGCGCGCAGGCAAGCTCGACGACTGACCCCCTTTGCTCCCCCTACCCACACACCCCCTGTGGCGTGCTCAGCCTGCCCACACAATCTGCGCTCAACCCTGTGGGCTGGGTGAGTCTTGTGGGCAGCGCGAGCAACGAGGGGTCAGAGCACCAGGTACCCGCGCGCGGCTTGCCACGTTCCGCCCGCGTCGATGCGTTCCAGGACGGTCCGCTGGAGCGACGTCTCGCGTGGCAAGGCGTCGAGGTGCTCCAGGTCGCGGGTGCGGAACGTGTAGTGGATGGCGTCCTCCGGCATGTCGAACGGCTCGTGGACGAGGGTGAACCGGCGCGCGAAGTGGGCGATGTTCGACTGCGGGAGGTGTTCGAGGAGGTACGGGTCGAGCAGCCACGAGTTGCACGTGCCGACGCGAACCGGCCGGTCGGGGAAGTGCCGGGCGAAGAAGATGCGGGCCTCGGCCAGGCTCTCGTCGACGGCGGACGGGAGGAGCGGGCCCGTCGCGGGGATGTGCAGGTCGAGCGTCCACTCCTCCGCGCCGAGCGTCCCCAGGTAAGCCGGCGGTGGATGCTGGATCAGGTACTGCAGCCGCCCGAGGTGGAACAGCGCGCCCACCACGTGACCGACCAGCCAACCCCATGGCTCGAGACCGAAGCGGCCGTGCATCCTTCGGTGCAGCGCCAGCTGTCGCCCCAGGTCGGCCAGAGTCGCGCGGGACACGGCGTCGGGAATGCCCTGCCGCGCATGCCATCTGGCGATCTCGGGACCGAAGGCCAGCAGGGCAGCGAGGGCCGTGAGCGGGTCCGGCTCGACGCCGGGCGGCGGCCCATCGCCGAAGGGTGCGCCCAGCGCCTCACGAAGCAGCGAGACGCCTGCCTCCACGGCCTGGGGGCCGCCGGGCACCGACCCCGGATCGGTGAGAAGGCGCGCGCACTCCGACCGGTCAGGGTCGGTGACGCCGTACAGATCCAGCACCTCGTCCACACTCAACTGCTCGTCGCTCACCGGCTCATCCTGCCGTGTGGGCTTCGGGACACTGCCGGTAACACTGCCCCCCTACGCTCGTCCGCATGACACGAGCCGAGATCGAGTGCTGGCTGACCGACATGGATGGCGTGCTGGTGCACGAGGACCGCGCGCTGCCCGGCGCGGCGGACTTCCTGCAGCGGCTCGTGGACCGCGAGCGGCGGTTCCTCGTCCTCACCAACAACTCGATCTTCACGCCGCGAGACCTGCGCGCCCGGCTCGCGGGCGCGGGACTCAACGTGCCCGAGGAGTCGATCTGGACGTCGGCACTGGCGACCGCCCAGTTCCTCGCAGACCAGGTGCCCCATGGCACCGCGTACGTGATCGGCGAGGCCGGCATGACCACGGCGCTGCACGAGGTGGGCTACGTCCTCACCGACGTCGCGCCCGACTTCGTCGTGCTGGGCGAGACCCGCACCTACTCCTTCGAGGCCATCACGCGCGCGATCCGCCTGATCGGCAAGGGCGCCCGCTTCATCGCCACCAACCCAGACCCGACAGGCCCGTCTGCGGACGGTCCGTTGCCTGCGACCGGCGCTGTGGCAGCGCTGATCACGCGGGCGACCGGAGCCGTGCCCTACGTGGTGGGCAAGCCGAACCCGATGATGTTCCGCAGTGCGATGAACCGCATCGAGGCCCACTCGGAGACGACCGCGATGGTCGGCGACCGGATGGACACGGACGTGGTGGCGGGCATCGAGGCCGGGCTCGAGACGACGTTGGTGCTGACCGGCTCGACCCGTCGCGAGGAGGTCGACGCGTTCCCGTACCGGCCCACCAGGATCTGCGAGTCGATCGCCGACCTGATCCCGCTGATCTGAGGGTCTCAAGCGGTCTGAGGTCTCACGCAGTCAGAAGAGCGTCTCCAAGCCGCGCCAGGGCCTCGCTGAAGTCGGCCGGCGGCAGGTGGCCGAACCCCAGCCGAAAGACCCGGTCCTCCGCACCGAACCAGGAGCCCTGTGCGACACGGGTTTCCCTGTCCTCGAGCCGCGCAAAGAAGGCAGGCACCTCGTCGTCAGGCACCAGGTCTCGAGGAAGCCGAAGGCAGCACAACGCTCCCCCGTCAGGACGGACGAAGTCCAGGGGCTGGTCACGCAGCCAGTGCTCGAGCTCGGCCAGGGCGCGCCCCAGCCCGGCCGATCGCGTGGCGAGGAGCTCGGTGCGACGGCGCAGCAGCTTGACCGCAAGGAACTCGTCGGGTGTCGAGCAGGCGATCGCGGTGAGGAACTTCGCGGTACGCAGCCGCTCGTACAGCTCGGGGTCGGCGGTGGTCAGCCAGCCCAGCCGCAGGCCCGGTGCACCGTGTGCCTTGGACAGGGACGCACAGGTCACGACCCTCCGCGACATGGAAGCAACAGACGGGGGGACGGGCGCGTCGCCGTACGTCGACTCCCGGTAGGTCTCGTCGACCAGCACGACGGCCTCGGGTGAGCGCTCCTCCACGGCGGCGAGCAGGCCGGACAGCTCGTCCTCTCTCAGCCGCACCCCTGACGGGTTCTGGGGCGAGGCCAGCGACACCAAGCGTGTCTTCGGCGTGAGTGCGCGGCTGACGGCGTCGACGTCCAGCCGGTAGCCGTCGTCGAACTGCAGGGGCACCGCGTCCACGTCGACGCCGAGTGCCTCGGGAACCGTCCGCGCCGGAGGAAAGCAGGGCGTGGTCAGCAGGACCCGGTCCCCGGGTGAGCAGCGGTCCTGAGCCAGCAGGAACATCGCCTCGATGGCGCCGACTGTCACGAGGACCTGATCGGCGTCGACACCGGCTTCGGAGCCGATCAGCTCCCGCAGCTCGGTGTCGCCGCGCGAGGTGCCGTACCCGAGCGTGAGGTCCGCCATCTCGTTCGGGTCCACGAGGTCGGCGAGACGCAGTGCAGGGCTGGTGCTCTCGGCCAGGTCGTAGCGGACGGGGACGTCGACCAGGCTTGTCATCGGGCTCGACGCGAAGGTCGTCATGGCTGCCATCCTGCCAAGCCCCCTCCTGACCCGGGCTACCCAGCCCACGCAATTCCCCCCTGATCGCGTGGGCTGGGTGAGTCCGCCGGGTGAGCAGTGTGGGCTGGGTGAGCAACGGGGGGTCGGGGTTGGGTCAGCCCGCCGGATCGAAGGGACGGCTGTCTGGTGCACAGGTCGCGCCGTCGGTCGCCTCCAGGTCGACGAGGTAGGCCGCGACCGCCGCGTCGGCGCACTCGCTCTTGCCGAGGGTGGTGTGCCCCCACCCGTCGAGGGTGAGCATGCGACCGTCGGGGAACCGGTCGGCGAACGGGTGCGTCGCGCTGTAGGGAGTGGCCGGGTCGAACCGCGTCCCGATCACCAGCACCGGCTCGTCGACCTTCTGCTTCCACGGTCCGGTGTAGGCGTCCGCGTCCCGAACCGGCATGAACTCGCACTCGATGCCGACCCAGGCGCGGAACCGGCCGAAGTGCGGGTACTTGCGGTCCTGAGCAGCGGCCACGGCCGCGTAGCCCCCCGGTCGTCCGGTCTCCCGCGTCTCGACGCAGAAGTTGAAGGCGTTGCCGATCGACACGTAGTCCTCTCGCCTCAGACGCTCCGTGATGTCGGATGGGAACTGTGACTCGTTGAGCTGCAACGGTTCCGAGCCGGACGTCGTCCGAGCTGACGAGCCTGTCGCCGCTGCCGCCAGCTCGGCCAGAAGGTCGGCCAGCCCCGGCCAGCCGGTCGGCTCGTACAGGGAGAGGAAGGTGGCCGCCACCGCGATGTCGTACGTGATCGTCAGCGATGTGCCGTCGTGAAGCAGTACCTGCGCCGGTTCGGTCCTCAGCCGTTCGAACAGGTCGTTGACCACGGTCGCCGGGTCGCCGAGGGCCGCCAGGGAGCAGCCCTGCGGCGCGGCCTCGGCGCAGAGGCGATTGAACTCGGCGAACGTCTCGTGGGCGCCACGTCCCTGGCCGATCCGCGCGCCGAGGGGCCGGGAGTCACCGTTCGACCCGCTGTACGCGGCGGGGTCGAGGGTTCCGTCGAGCACCAGAGCGCGGACACGGCCCGGGAAGAGCCGCGCGTACGTGGCGCCGAGGTAGGTGCCGTAGGAGTAGCCGACGTAGCTGAGCTTCTCGTCTCCGAGCGCCTGCCGCAGCAGGTCCATGTCACGCGCCACGTTGGCAGTCGACATGTGCGCCAGTCGATTTCGTGAGGTGGCCGTGCAGCTCTGCCCGAGGTGCGCACTTGTCGCCACGTAGGCACGCTCCTCCGCGCGGGTCACCGGGAACTGCGGCCGGCTGGAGAGGAACTCCTGCTCGGCGGCCTCCGTCCGGAAGCATGTCGTGCTGTCCGAGCCCGCCACACCGCGAGGGTCGAAGCCGATCAGGTCGAACCGCTCTCGCACCTGCGGCGCGTAGGCGATCTCGCCCGCCCCGTGCAGGAACTCGACGCCTGAGCCTCCCGGCCCGCCAGGGTTGGTGAACAGGGAACCGATGCGCTCGCCCGGGCCCGTGGCCGGCAGCCGCGTGAGGGCGATCGTCGTGGTGGCGCCGCGGGGCTTGTCGTAGTCGGTGGGCACCTCTGTGGTGGCGCACTCGAAGGCCTCGAGGCCCTCACCACAGGGCCCCCAGTCGATGACGGGGACGGGAGCCCGCACCTGCGTGGCGTCGGCCGATGGAGCCGTCGCCTGGGCAGCTGGAGAGAAGAGCGAACTCGTCAGTGCGGCGGCTGTGAGAGCCACCAGAACCGTTCGTGCTGTAGGTGGACGGGTGATGCGCATCTGAACCCCCAGGTCGTCGATGGTCGGGCGCCGATCGACCGACCGCTTTCGACGCTAGGGCGGCCCAGGGGGTCGGGGCGTCCGCCGCAGGTCTGATCCGTGGTGTCCCCCTCAGGCGAGAGGCTGCGCCTACAGGGCTGAGGTCGAGATACTCGACCGAACGCGCGCTGGCCGCTGGACCGGGCGCAGCTCGACGACCGTCTCGCGGAGCCAGGTCTGCAGGCGTGCACCGCGTTCGCGGCGCGCTGGCCCAGATGCTCGCCGCCGGTTTCACGGACGTCGGGGCGGTCTCGCCTGACTATCCGGACGTGCGTCGGATGTCCCTGGACCCCCCCGCGACCTGAGACTCCCACTCCTCGCGCGTGATCGCGTACTCGACGTCTCCGTGCTCGTCACCCTCGATGCGCACCGGCCAGTCTGCTTGGAAAATGCGGACGAGCTTCAGGCCCGCCTTCTCCATCACCCTGCGCGACGCGTCGTTGACCACCATCGTCTCCGCGAACACCCGCTTCGCGCCGAGGTCACGAAACGCCTTGTCCACCAACGCGATCGTCCCCTCCGTCGCGTACCCCTTGCCCCAGGCCGAGGCCCTTAACCGGTAGCCGAGCTCCGGGTCCTCCGTGTGCCCGTCACGAGGTGGGCGCAGGTGGAACCATCCGACGTTGGCGCCGGTATCCCGCTCCTCGACCACCCAGAAGCCCCACTCCCCACGCTCGTAGTAGGCGAGGAAGGCTGGCAGCACGTCGTTCTCGACCTCGTCGCGCGGCGTCGGTGCTCCGCCGTTGATGTAGCGCATCACTCCGGGGTCGGCGTCGAGCTCGACGAGGTTGTCGACGTCCTCCGGCGTGAACCGTCGCAGCACCAGCCTGTCGGTCTCGAGGAAGACTTCCCCGGAAGGATTCATGGGATCACCATGTCGGAGGCTGGTCGGCGTCGCACCTTGGGCACGCCGCCTGAGAAGGCTCAGCCTCCGTCCTGAGTCGTAGGCACATCCCGCTCTCAGGGGCGATGTGGGCAGAGGGTCCGAATCCGTAGCGTCGAGACGTGCCCGACTACCGCTCCGACGCCCCTCCAGCTGCCTCGACGATGCCCGCCGAAGGCGACTCCCAAGCGCCGCTTCCCGTCGAACGGCTGTCCTGGCCCCGACGGATGGCGCCGGTGCTGGCGCTCCTCGTCCTCGCGCCCTGGGTCGGCGAGTACCTGCTGGGCAACGTTCCCCTCACTGCCCTGGTTGCTCTCCCGCTCCTCCTGCCGCTGTATGGAGGAGGCGCGCTGCTGATCCGCGAGGTCGTTCGGCGCGCCGGCCGGGGGTGGCCGACCGTCCTCCTGCTGGCCGCGGCGTACGGCGTGATCGAGGCGGGGTTCGTCGACCAGTCGCTCTTCAACCCGTCCTTCGACAACGTGGACCAGAGCGCCGCGATGGCTCCCGCGCTCGGTCTCAGTCTCCACAACGCCGTCTCGTTCGCGGCCGGTCATGCCATCTGGAGCATCGGTATCCCGATCGCGATCGTGGAACTGCTGACACCGTCGAGGAGAACCACCCCGTGGCTCGGCAGGACCGGGCTCGCCGTGACAGCCGTGCTGTACGCAATCGGCTGCTGGCTCATCTACTCCGACCAGGTCAGCGAGTACGGCTTCGTGGCGTCGCCCGCTCAGCGTCTCGGCGCGGCGGCGGCAGCCCTGGCGCTGATCGCCATTGCTCTTTCGCTCGGACGGACGGGGCGGCGCACGCGCCCGGCGAGGCCGCTCCCTCTGCCCAAGCCCTGGGTCCTCGCGATCGGAACCTTCGTCGCGTCGAGCGCCTTCTTCGCGCGGCCCGAGAACTGGCTCGGCGGAGTGGTCCTCACCGTTCTTGGACTGGCGGCCGCGGCGACTGTCGTCGTGATGTGGTCCCGGCAGCCGGGGTGGAACGTCCGGCACCAGTTCGCCGTCGTGGCCGGTGCGCTGCCGACCTACGCGTGGGGCGGCTTCGTGCTGACCTACCTGTTCTGGCCGGACGACGCGGTGGCGTGGGTCGGCAACGTGCTGTTCGCGGTGGTCGCCGTGGTGCTGCTCATCGTGACCGGCATGCGTCTGCGGCGCACGGGCTGAGAGCCAACAAGCGTTCGATTCCCACAGGAAAACGACTCTGCCAGAGTTGTCCACAGATCGCCTTGGTTGGGGTGAGTTGTCGGTGGCGGGCTCTACCGTGGGGTCATGTCGACGGGGACGGGGACGGGGGACGGGCAGCCGCAGCACGACGTGCTGCGCGGCCTGGCACAGCTGACCGAGGCCGTCGACGTCCTGGTAGGGGCATCTGAGGGATGGTCGATGTCGGACCGGGAGGTCCGTGACGCGCTGGTCGGGCTCGACACCGAGGCCAAGCGCATCGAGGCGGCCAGACTGGCACTGGTGCGCGAGTCGGTGGCCCGCGAGGAGGGTCCGCACCAGGGCCGGCTGACCCGGCGGCTGCTGCTGCGTCGGTGCCACGCCACGGCTGCGCGGGCCCACGCCGACGTCGCGAACGCTGCCCTCATTGCCGTGGACGGGGACCTGCCCAGTCTCGGGGCCGCCTTGGCGGCCGGACAGGTCGCGCGTGAGCACGTCGACGTGGCGCGCCGCTGCCTCGAACGGATCCCCCGGCATCTGGTCGCCCGCTGCGGTGCCCTGATCGACCAGACCCTGACCCAGCACGCCCGCGACTGGAACCCTCGAGACAGCGCGGGCCTGGCCGAGCACGTGCTGGCCAGGCTCGCTCCCGACGCGGGCGATCGCTACGACCCGGAGTCAGTCACCCGCCGCCAGCTGCACACCGGCTTCGACTCCACGGGCATGCTGCTGGTCCGCGGTCAGCTCGACCCGGTCTCTGGCGCCAAGTTCAAATCCGTCCTCGACCACCTGGCGAACCTCGACCGCGCGCTGGACGCACCCGGCGGGGACGCCGAACAGTCGGCGCTGACGATCCCCGACCTGCGTACGAGTGGACAGCGCACCGCCGACGCCTTCTCCCGGATGGTCGACCTCGCCGCCGAACAGCTCGCACGGGGGAGCGGTGCTGACCCCGAGACCCACAGGCCCCGCGCCGCCAGGGCCGTCCCGCGGATCGTGGTGACGACCACCCCAGACCAGCTGGCCGGCGTCGGCGGCGCCGGTGCGGCCAGCCTGAACGGGGGCACCGGGAACGGCACGTTGCTCGACTACGGCACGCTGACGCGGCTGAGCTGCGACGCCGTGATCGACCGCGTCGTGCTGGCACCCACCGGCAAGGTCCTGGAGATGACCACTCTTGGCCGGCTGGCCACCAGCGCCCAGCTCACGGCCCTGGCCGCCCGCGACGGCGGCTGCGTTCGGCCCGGCTGCAGCGCCCCGGCCGCGCTCTGTGACGCCCACCATGTGACCTGGTGGTCACGTGGCGGCACGACCACGATCGACAACCTCGCCCTCCTCTGCCCCAGCCACCACACCGAGATCCACACCGAGCGATGGCAGATCCAGATGCACGACGGCGTGCCCTGGTTCATCCCACCCGAGCACCTCGACCCCGACCGGAGACCCCTGCGCAACACCCTGCGCGACGCCATCCACCAGGCCCACCGCATCGGCGACCAGCTGCGCCTCGGCCTGGACCCGTAGAGGGTCGGCTCCGCCTCAGGCGCCAACGCACCGAACGCACCGCGCGCACCGCACCGCGCCGCACCGCACCGGACCGCGCCGGACCGCGCCGGACCGCACCGAGCAACCGCAGAGACCGGACCACCAGTTGCCGGTCCCTACAGATCGAGCGGAATCGGACCTGTGGCATGTCAGGAGGCCTGTGTACGGTGGCGAGGTAGCAGGTCGAACTCGCAGGGACCGCAAACAGGAGGCACCGGGGTGACTGGTCTTGCGTCCAAGAGGGTGGCACCAACGCGTGTGGCGCCCGCGACAGCGGCGTCCGACGTGGTGGATGTGCGGACGGACGACGACGTCCCGTCCCGGCAGCGGTACGAGGGCGAGCTGGAGCAGCATCGCCGTGAGCTCACGGGCTACTGCTACCGGATGCTCGGCTCGGCGTTCGATGCCGAGGACGCCGTCCAGGAGACGATGGTCCGGGCCTGGCGCGCACTCGACCGCTTCGACGGGCGCGCCTCTCTGCGGTCATGGCTGTACCGCATCGCCACCAACGTGTGCTTCGACTCGCTGAGCGGTACCAAGCGCCGGGCCATGCCGATGGACCTGTCCGAGAACCCGTCGCCGCCCGTCAGCGCGTCCCTCGGCGTGCCCCTGACGGAGAGGACGTGGATCGAGCCGATGCCCGACGGGCGGGTGCTGCCCGAGATCAGCGACCCCGCCGACGTGGCCGTGGGGCGTGAGACCGTGCGGCTCGCCTTCGTGGCCGCCCTTCAGCACCTGCCGGCTCGGCAGCGGGCCGTCCTGATCCTGCGAGAGGTGTTGCGCTGGAAGGCGAGTGAGGTTGCCGAGCTGCTCGACACCAGCGTCGCGTCGGTCAACAGCGCGCTGCAGCGTGCACGCGCCACGCTCTCGTCCGACGAGCTGACGCTGGCCGGCAGCGCACCCAACGCCCTCGACGAGGAGCACGCGGCTCTACTGGCCCGTTACGTCGAGGCCTTCGAGGCGTACGACATCGACTCCTTGGTGGCGCTGCTGCACGAGGACGCCACTCAGTCGATGCCGCCGTACGCGCTCTGGCTCAGCGGCCCCGTCGACATCGGACGCTGGCACCTCGGCCCGGGCGGCGGATGCCGTGGCTCGCGCCTGCTGCCCGTGATGGCGAACGGCACGACCGGGCTGGCCCAGTACAAGCCCGCTCCGGACGGGCAGCTCAAGCCGTGGGGCATCCACATGCTGCAGTTCTCAGAGGGGCGGGTCATCGGGATCACGAACTTCCTCGACACCAGCCTGTTCGAGCTGTTCGGCCTCCCTGACCACCTCGACCCCTGACCCTTGCGCCGGGGCCGGACGCACCGGCACCACGTCGGACAGGCCCGTCAGCCCGAGCAACGACTGAAGGTGCTGGCTCGCGCCGCGCAGCACGACCTGCGATCCGCTGCGCCGAGCCGCCAGCTGCAGGCGCGCCAGGCCATCCACCACCACGGCGTCCGGACGGCTGAGGCGGGCGACGTCGCAGACGACCTCGTGCGACGTCCCCTCGGTGGAGAAGTTCTGGGCCACGTTCGAGCACACCCATGCCACGTCGTCCCGGGAGAACGAGCCCTCGAACATGAGGAGGAGCATCCTCGTCACGCCGGACCTCCTGGTGTGTGCGCCGCCCGAATCGGTATCTCCAGAGTGAAGACCCCGCCGAGCTGCCGAAGTCATCGCCGCGGCTTCACCCTTCGGCCCGACGACTGAGATAAGCCGACTACGGAGAGTCACACTGGACGATGAGGCGTGAGCGCTGCCTCGTCCATGCCGAGCTGGTCGACGAGGTTTCGCCTCCCGTCCGGTGTCACACGAACGGCGCGGGGCCGCGACGTCCGCTCGACCCAGCCGAGCACCAGGAAGCGCTCGCACAGCGCTGCCGGCGCGGAGCCTGCGAGGTGCTGGCGTCGCTCGGTCCAGTCGAGACACCCGCGTAGCACCGGACGGCGCGAGGCGGTGACACGGCTGACGTCCACGCCGATCTCGTCCAGCCATTCCAGTCCCGAGCGGGTCAGGGCGAGGCCGCCGCTGTCGTCGACGAATCCCTTGGCGCACAGGCTGTCTCGCAGTGCGACCCCGAGGCGACCGGCCAGGTGGTCGTAGCACGTGCGCGCCTCGGCGAGGGAGGACGATGCGGAGACCGTCCGCAGCGAGGTGGGTCGGGTCCCCGGCGATGCCTGGGCGCCCAGCTCCTCGATCAACCCTGCAGCCCGGGCGTCAGCGAGGCGCAGGTAGCGGTGCCTGCCCTGCTTCTCCCGCACCAGCAGGCCACCGTCCATCAGCCGGTCGACGTGGGCGGTCGCCGTCGACGGGGCCACCCCGGCCGTCCGAGCCAGCTCGCCCGCCGTCCACGTGCGTCCGTCGAGGAGAGCGAGGCACATGGTCGCCCGCGTCTCGTCGGCCAGCAGGGCCGCGAGGCGCGCCAGCGAGCGTCCATCGGCAGCGGGCCTGGCGCCGCGGGCTGCGGGGCAGGGAGGGCACGGCGTCACGGACGTGAACGACGGCGCGAGATCGCCACACCGACCAGGCAGACCGCGCCGCCGACGACGGCCAGAGACGCCGGCACCTCGCCCAGCAGCGCCCAGCCGCCCAGCACGGTCAGCGGCGGCACCAGGTACGTGGACGCCCCGAGGCGACCGGCGCTGCTGCGCGCCAGCGCGTAGGCCCAGGTGGTGAAGGCGACCGCGGTCGGCATCACGCCGAGGTAGACGACCCAGGCCAGCGCCGACGGCGGCGCCACCGTCAGGTCGTGCACGAGGTCGGGCGCCGCGGGCAGCGTGCAGACGGCGCCGATCGTGCAGGCGATCCACGTGACCTGGAGCGCCGGAAGCGTTCGCAGCAGCGGCTTCTGGGCGACGACGCCGATCGCGTAGGTGACCGCGGCGACGACGCACAGCAGCACGCCCCACAGGTCGGCGTCCCCGGTCGACGACGCGGCACCGATCACCAGCACTCCCGCGAAAGCCACTCCGCTGCCGACTACGAGCGGGCGCGGAAAGCCCTCACCCAGCATGAGGCCCGCGAGCAGCGCGATGAGCAGCGGACCGATGTTGACGAGCATCGCCGCGGTGCCGGCATCCAGGCGCTGTTCGGCCGCGTTCAGCGCGACGTTGTAGACGGCGAACCATGAGACGCCGCAGATGACCAGCCGTGGCCAGTGCTGCCGCGCCGGCCACGCGTGGCGTCGCACCAGCAGCAGCCCACCGAGCACCGCGCTGGCGACCGCGAGCCGTCCCAGCGTCAGTGGCCCGGGCGACACGTGGTCACCGAGATGCCGGATCGCCACGAACGCGGACGCCCACAGCAGCACCGTGACAAGGATCGCGAGCACGGGGAGCACGCCGCCGGCGTGGGGCCCCGAGCTCTCAGACTGCCCCGAGCCATCAGGCTGGGAGGTCCCGTCCGTGCTGCCCGCTGGGGTTGGTTCCGCTGTCGTGGTCATGGTGATGGAACGTAGAAGGGCGACGTTTCGTGAGGGACCGAAGCGTTCGTGCGGACGGGAGGCGGTAGGCGCGTCCTGGCTTCTGCGCATCCCGTCCGAGACCATGCGGGTGTGAGCACGGAGCGAATGGCGGACGGCAAGGGCGAGGAGCCCGACGAAACGGGAGACGGCGACGTCCCACGCCCGGCCACGCTCGACCTGGACTCAGCCTCCCCGGACGAACCGGTTGCCGAGGAAGGGTGGGACCCACAGCTCGTGGCCGCAGCAGGAACGGCAGCCGCCGGCGTTGCCGCGCTGATCGGCGCCCTGGCTCTCGCGGTCGCCGCCAACGCGGCAGCGCAGCAGCCGTGCGTGTTTCCGGACGACGTCTACAGCGGGGACGGATGGCCCCGCTCGGCTGCGATCGTCGCCTGCCTGTCTGTCGCTGCTGCGGCTCTCGGAGTGGCTGGCCTCCAGACCGGCCGCCGCGTCAGGGCCGCGATGCAGATCTCAGTGAGCCTGGCCGCGCTGCTGCTTGCCGGCGCGGCACTCGCCCTGGCCATGGGCGACGCAGTCACGCGTCCTCACTTCGACCTCGAGCCGTCCAACAGCATCGGTGTTTCGGAGCGCTACAACGAGTTCGGGATGCCGCTGGTCGAGTGCCGCTGACTCGGCGCACACAGCGCGGACCGCCCTCACGGCCCGACGCGTGTCAGACCTCGTCTCGACGACGCCTGCTGACGAGGAGCAGAGTCGCACCGGATCCCAGCAGCAATGTCGCCACCACGCTGCCCAGCGCGAACTCAGCGCCTGTGCGCGCCAGCCGCGTTGAGCGGGTCGGGTCTCTGCCCTCACCGCGCGGGTCCTCGCGGGCCACAACGCCTTGCAGGACACGGCCCGAGTCGCCGTCGTCGTTGTTGCTCGTCGAGTCTTCGACGGTCGGCGTCGACACGGTTGCACTGTTCGACACGGTGGACCCCACTGCGGCGTCCACACTCGTCACGCTGCTGATCACCGAGGTGGCGCCGGCAGCGAGATCCGTGCTGCGCGTGCACGTCACGGTGGACCCGCTGGGCGAGCAGACGAACCCGCCACCTGCAGCGCTGACGAAGGTCCTCGACGTCGAGGCGCACCCGAGGTACGCAGCAGGTGGGCCGAGCGGAGCGACAGCGCAGGTCAGAGCGCATGGAGACTTCCCCGTGAGTGACAAGGGGGGCTTCTCCGAGTCGGCACCTTTGACCCCCAACTGTGCGGAAAACGGCCAGGAGTCCTACGAGCCACCGGATACCGTCTGCCCGTGACCGTCCCTGCGTACGCCGACGTCGAGGCCGCGAGGCAGCGGTTGGACTGGGTGACGCGCCGGGTTGCCGTCTCCCACGTCGAGGCCGGCTCCCTCACGGAGAGCGAGGTCTGGCTGGCGCACGAGTACCTGCAGCACACCGGCTCGTTCAAGGCCCGAGGCGCGCTGAACTTCGTCACCGACGCCGCCGAGCGCGGCGCGCTGGACCGTGGCGTGGTCATCGCCTCGGGTGGCAACGCCGGACTCGCGTGCGCGTGGGCCGCACGTGAGAAGGGCGCTACTGCAACGGTCTTCGTCCCAGAGACGGCGCCGGACGTCAAGGTCCAGAGGCTGCATCATCTAGGAGCCGATGTACGTCAGGTGGGTGCCGACTACCACGAGGCGTCCACTGCGGCAGCGGCCCACGCCGCCCAGACGGGAGCCCTGCAGTCACACGCCTACGATCACCCACTCATCGCTGCCGGGGCCGGCACGTTGCTGCACGAGGCCGTCGAGGACATGCCCGAACCGCCCAGGACCGTCGTCGTCGCGGTCGGTGGTGGCGGGCTGTTCACGGGGACGGCCGTGACCGCGCTCGAGCACGGCATCCGCGTCGTCACCTCGGAACCCGACGGGTGCCGGGCCCTGAACGCCGCACTGGAGGCGGGCGGGCCGGTTGACGTGCCGGTCGCCTCGATAGCGGCCGACTCCCTGGGCGCCCGGCGCTGCTCGGCGATGGCCTACCAGGCGGCCCGCCGCCAGGACGTCGTGTCGGTCACCGTCACCGACGACCAGATCGTGGCTGCGCGCCGGGCGCTCTGGGACGAGTGTCGCGTCGTGGTGGAGCACGGTGCGGCGACCGCCCTCGCCGCCGTCGCATCCGGTGCCTACCGCCCTGAGCTGGGCGAGAACGTGCTCGTCGTGCTGTGCGGCGCCAACACGGACCCCGGCGACCTGCTCTCCTGAGACCTGAACCCTGGGACGCTCGTGGGGTGAGCGACGACGGCCCGTACGGCGACCTGGAGGTCACGCGCACCCTCGCGGTCCCGTCCAGGCTGCTGCAGTGGCGGTTCTCGCGGTCCTCCGGGCCCGGCGGTCAGGGCGTCAACACCGCCGACTCGCGCGCCGAGCTCTCGCTCGACCTCGGCACCCTGCAGGCGGCGGCGGACGGCTGGCCCGAGGCGTTGGTCGACACCGTGCGACGCCGCCTCGCCGACCGGTTGGTCGACGACACGCTCACGGTGTCGGCGTCCGAACACCGCCAGCAGCTGCGCAACCGTCAAGCGGCACGGGTGCGGATGGCTGCCCTGCTGCGGGAGGCGACAGCGCCTGCCGGTCCGAGGCGACGCCCGACCCGCCCGAGTGCGGGCGCCCGTCAGCGGCGGCTGGACGACAAGAAGCGCCGCTCCCGGCTCAAGCAGGCGCGTCGCCGGGACACCGACTGAGATCGACTCGTGCTGAGCGCAATTGACACGGGCTCAGCCGGCCGCGAGCAGGTCTGTCAGGAGCCGCTTGAGCTCGGCGTGTCCGTCGGGGCCGAGGATCTCGTCGATCCGCTCCTCGATGCCCTGGATGGTCGAGATCCCCGCGGCGATGCACTCGCTCCCGCGCGGAGTGAGCACGATCAGCTTCGCGCGGCGGTCGGTCGGGTCGGGATGCCGCTCGACGTAGCCCAGCTCCTCCAGCTCGTCGACCAGCTCCCCCATCGCCTGGGGTGACATGTTCGCGCCGCGAGCCAGCTCGGTGAGGCGGTTCCCGTCCCGGCCGATCTGGGCGAACACAGCGGAGTGCGACGGCTTCTGCGGGAACCCCGCGCCCACCACGCCGTCGACGATCTGGAACCCGAGCAGGCTGTAGGCGCGACCGAGCATCGCGATCGTGTTGTCCGCCTGCTGCTGAGGGTCTTGCTCCATGAGAATTCCTTAAGGTATACCTGCTTATCAAGGCTACCTTAGTAAGTTCAGGATCGCAGGGATGGAGACCCGCCGATGACCACCCAAGTTCCTTCCGCAACCTCGGCACGCACTGAGGAGATGGCCGTGATCCATCGCATCTTCCGGCGTGGCTTCCCGAAGATGGCCGAGCTGGTGCGCCAGGCCGCGGCCGGCGAGACCGCGCGCTCCGAGCCGATCGCCGCACACCTCGACTTCCTGCTGAACAGCCTCCACGCCCACCACACCACGGAGGACGAGCACATCTGGCCCCGACTGCTCGAACGCGCTGCGCCCCACGCGCAGCTGGTCACCCGGATGGAGACGCAGCACGAGGCGGTAGCAGAGCTCACGGAGCGGGTGCGCACGCTGTCGCAGACCTGGCGGCGGAGTCCCGGTAGCGGCGAGGACCTTGCCAGAGCGCTGGACGAGTTCACCTCCGCCCTCGTCGAGCACCTCGACGACGAGGAAGCCCACGTCGTTCCACTGATCCGTCAGCACATCACCGCCGACGAGTGGATGCGGTTCGGCGAGAAGGCTTTCGAGAAGTTCACCAACCCCGAGAAGCTCGTCGCCACGGGCGCGCTGGAGGATGTCGCGACCCCCGAGGAAGCCGGGTGGTTCCTGGCCGACCTACCGCTCCCGATCAAGGTGATGTGGCGACTCGTCGGCCGGCGCAAGTACGACCGCTACATCCGACGGGTTCACGGCACGTGATGCTCCGGGTCGCCGCCGCCTTGTGCTGGGTCAACGCCGTCGGTTTCGGCGTGTTCACGATCCCGGCCATCGCGAGAGTCTCGGCCGGAAAGGACCTCCCGATCGTGATGGGCTTCCCGGCCTACGGACGGGGTCCGTTCGAGGCGCACGGCCTGCAGTCGACGGTGCCGTTGCTGACCGGCTTCCTCGTCGTGTGCATCCTCGAGGGCGTCGCTGGGTGGCTGCTGTGGGGAGGACACCGCAGCGGCGCGATCCTTGCCCTGGCACTGCTTCCGGCCGGCGCCATCTACTGGTGGGGCTTCGCCCTGCCCATCCCACCGGTGTTCGCCCTCGTCCGCACGGTCCTGATCGTCGCTGGCTGGACCCAGCTTCGCTGAGCGCCGTCGCCGGCCCGTCCGGGCGTCAGCCGTTGCCGTGCAGGTGTTCTCGGACGGTCGCGATGGTGTCGGCCTCCGCCGCGGTCTTGTCGTCGCGGTATCGCAGCACCCGCGCGAACCGCAGCGCCGCCCCGCCCGGGTAGCGGCGCGACACCTGGGCGCCGTCGAAGGCGATCTCGACCACCAGCTCGGGTCGCACCCACACGGTGCCTCGCGTCTGCCGCTCCTCCAGCTCCTGGAAGCGCTCGGTCTGCCACCGCAACAGCGCGTCCGTCATGCCCTTGAACGTCTTGCCCACCATCACGAAGCCGCCCGGCTGACCGAACGTGCCGTCCGGGTCGCGAGCACCGAGGTGCAGGTTCGACAGCCAACCCTGGCGCCGCCCGTGCCCCCACTCGGCCGCGAGCACCACGAGGTCGAGCGTGCGGACGGGCTTGACCTTCTGCCAGGCGCTGCCCCGGCGTCCGGCCTGGTACGGCGCGGTCAGCGACTTGACCACCACGCCCTCGTGCCCGGCGGCCAGCGCCGCCTGGCTGACCGCCTCGGCGACCGCGGGATCATCCGTGACGGTGGACGGGACCCGCCACGGTGCCGCCACCCGCTCGAGCTCGTCGAGCCGCGACGACAGGGGTGCGTCGAGCAGGTCGACCCCGTCGACGTGCAGAAGGTCGAAGAAGTACGGCCGCACGAGCTGGTCGCGAGGGGCATCAGCGCTGAACCGGCTCATGGTCTCGGCGAACGCGCGGGGCCGCTCGCCCTCGTCGAGCACGAGTGACTCCCCGTCGAGCACCAGCGTCCGCGCCGGCAGGCCGCGCACCACCTCGACGACCTCGGGCAGCCGATGCGTCACCTCCTTCAGCGTGCGCGTGAAGATGCGGATGTCGTCACCGTCGCGGTGCACCTGGATGCGCGCCCCGTCCAGCTTGTGATCGACCACGACCTGTCGTGAGTCAGCGAACGCCTTGTCGGACAGTGCTTCTCGTACCGACTTGGCCGGTGAGGCGAGCATCGGGCGGACCGGACGACCGACCTGCATGCGGACGGCCTCCAGAGCGGGCTCGCCGCCCTCTCGCGCCAGCGCCGCCGCGGCGGCGAGGGAGCCGGTCAGCATCCACGCCCGGCGCACCTGGTCGGGGCCGACGCCGGAGGCAACAGCCACCGCGTCGGCCAGCACCGCCTCGAGCGCGCCCTGGCGCACCTCACCGACGAGGACGCCGCCGAGGAACCGCACCTCCTGCTCCGTCGCGCGGGCCAGCAGGGTCGCCAGCGTGGCTCGGCGCTGCGTCGGCGTGCGACCGGGCCGCGCCAGCTCGGTGAACGCCGCGTCGACGTCCGCGACCGAGAGCGGTTCACGCGGCAGGTCGCCGGTGTCAGCCTCGGCCCCGGACAGCGCGGTGCTGTCTGAGAGCTCGGCGCTGTCGGAGAGCTCGGTGCTGTCGGAGAGCTCGGTGACGACCTGCTGCACGGTGCTCCAGCCGACCCCGAGCCGTCCCTGCGGAGGGCTGGCCACCAGCAGACCGATCACGGTCGGCACCTCGGTGTCGTCGAGGCGGGCAAGCAGCTCGGCGAGGGCGGCCGTCTTCTGCGTCCTCGACCGCGTCGAGGCGACGAGACCCGATGTCTGGACGACGTCAGCGAGCAGCACGAGGAGAAGTCTGCCTCCGACCACCGACGTTCGCCGCCGCCAGCCGGGTGCTCACTTCTCGAGGTTCACCTTCTCGGTGCCGTCCCCACCGCCGCCGCGGCCCTTCCCGACCTGGGACAGCGCGACCAGACCCGCGATGATCGCCAGCAGCAGGAACTTGCCCGAGCCGAGCAGGAACGGGAGCCACTTCAGCCACCACGGTGGGTGCGGGACGTCGAACGGCCTGGAGAGCTGCAGGTCGAACGGCAGGTCGATGTCAGGCAGCGGCATCCAGAGCACGACGGCGACGCCGAGCCCGACGAGAAGCACGACGGCCACCCCGGAGGCGACGGCACGAGCGACTGCGGCGGAGCGGTTCTCGGTCATCCCTCGACGCTACGGACACCAGACGGTCAGCACATCGGGCTCAGGAGCGGTCTCGCCCTACGACTCAGGGCGGAGGTGGACGGCCCCCGTCCACCGCTGGGAAAGGTCAACACCGCTCAGCGCGGACGGGGGCGCGCCAGGCCCACCTCGTACGCGAGCACGACCGCCTGCACGCGGTCGCGCAGGCCCAGCTTGCGCAGCACGGCGGAGACGTGCGTCTTGACGGTCGCCTCCGTCAGCACCAGCCGTGCCGCGATCTCCGCGTTGGAGAGCGCCAGAGCGACGAGCCGCAGCACCTCGAGCTCCCGCTCCGTCAGCACCGCCAGGTCGGCGGGCGAGGAGGCGTCCGACCCCGGAAGCGCGCCGGCGAACCGGTCGAGCAGGCGCCGCGTCACCGAGGGCGCCAGCAACGCGTCGCCCCGCGCGACCACCCGCACCGCCTCGACCAGGTCGACGGGCCTGACGTCCTTGAGCAGGAAGCCGCTCGCCCCCGCCCGCAGAGCGGCGAACACCGAGTCGTCGACGTCGTAGGTGGTCAGGACCACGACCCGGCTCGGGCTGCCCGACGCCACCACCTGTCGTGTGGCCTCCAGCCCGTCGGTACCGGGCATGCGGACGTCCATCAGCACGACGTCGGGCACGAGGTCGGCGACGAGGGCGATCGCCTGCGCACCGTCCCCGGCCTCGCCCACCACCTCGAGGTCGGGCTTCGCGTCCAGGATCATCCGGAACCCACCACGCACCAGGGCCTGGTCGTCGGCGATCAGGATCCTGATCGGCCCGCCCGTGCTGTCGTCAGTCCCTGCGGATGAGGACTTCTCTGTCATCGCACCCCCCTCGGAAGTCTGGCCCGGACGGCGAACCCTCCGCCCGGACGCGGGCCGGCATCCAGCGAGCCGCCGAGGGCCCGCGCCCGCTCGCGCATGCCGATGATGCCGCGTCCCGTGCCGTCGCTGATGCCTTCTTGCACATGGTTCTTGGCGTCGGTGGTCGCCCAACCGGTGCCGCTGCCGTCGTCGACCACCTCGATCACCACCTCGTTGTTCACACCTCGCACGGTGACTTCTGCGCGCGTGGCTCCCGCGTGCCGCAGCGTGTTCGTGAGCGCCTCCTGCACGATCCGGTAGGCGGCCAGGTCGACCTCGGCAGGCAGCGGCTGGTCGAGCCCGTCACGCACCACGTCGACCTGCAGCCCGGACGCGCGGACCGGCACGAAGAGCCGGTCGAGCCCGGCCAGGCCGAGCTCGGGTGTCTCCGACGGCTCCTGGTCGGGCGCTCGCTCAGGGCTCGCGAGCAGCCGGCGCAGGTCGGCGAGGGCCGACCGGGCGGAGCCTTCGATCGACCGCAGTGCCTGGCGAGCCTGGTCGGGTCGCTCGTCGAAGACGTCGTCGGCAGCCGCAGCCTGCACCACGATCACCGAGACGCTGTGCGCGATCACGTCGTGCAGGTCGCGCGCGATGCGCGCATGTTCGTCGCTCACCGCGCGCCGGGCGCCCTCCACGATCGCCTTCCGCCGGTTGCGGGCAGTCTCGCCCAACGCCCACGCCACGACGTCCACGGCCATCGCGAACTGGGTGTCGGCGTCGGTGGTGGTCCGGAAGTTCAGTGCTGTGATGCCGAGGAGAGCCGCCAGGGCGGGAAGCGACACGAGGGGCCCGCGCGAAACGGCGAGCGAGCCGACGGCGATCAGGCCGCCGTACGCGAACACGCCGTACGGCGCGACCAGCTGGGTCACGGTCGCTCCGGCGAGCACCAGCACCGTCACCAGCACGGGGTGCGAACGCCGCCACCACAGGGCGATCCCCTGGACGGCCCCAGCGAGCACGCCCAGTGCGGTCGGCAGTGCCGCCAGCCCGGGCACCGACTCGACCAGGGTCATCAGGAACAGCCCGATCACGACGCTGATCGCGAGGTCGGCGACGAGCTGCCGAGGAGGGCGCCGGGCAGCGGACGGGCGGGTCACAGTCCCCATCGTGGCGTCTCTCGCGGCAGGATGGCGGCGTGACCAGCCGCATCGCCGTCATCGCCATCGTTGCCATCGAGCTGTCAGAGGGGAGTGACACGTGAGCCTGTTCACCAGCGGAGCAGCAGGGGTCTTCCGCCGCAAGCCTGTCGACGAGATCGAGCCCGAGGACCCGGAGGCGGGCGGCGGCCTGGTGCGCGTGCTCGGTGTCTGGCAGCTCACGGCGCTCGGCATCGGCGGCATCATCGGTGCCGGTGTCTTCTCGCTCGCCGGGGCCGTGGCCAAGGAGTCCGCCGGACCGGGTGTGCTGTTCTCGTTCCTGGTCGCCGGCATCGCGAGTGCTTGTGCCGCAGTCTGTTACGCCGAGTTCGCGGGCATGATCCCCAAGGCCGGCTCGGCGTACACGTATGGCTACGCGGTGCTCGGCGAGGGTGTCGGGTGGCTGATCGGCTGGGACCTGCTCCTCGAGTACACGGCGATCGTCGCCGTCGTCGGCATCGGCATCTCGGGATACTTCGGCTTCCTCGTCGAGCAGCTCGGGCTGGGCCTGCCCGAGTGGATGCTCGGCGCACCCGGCAGCGACCCCGCGCAGCCTGGGCGCGTCGTCGACCTGTTCGCGATGGTGCTCTGCCTGCTGATCGCCTTCGCGCTGACGCAGGGAGTGCGCAACGCGGCGCGGATCGAGTCGGTGATGGTCTGGCTCAAGGTCGCCCTGGTCGTTCTGATCGTCGGGCTCGGGGTGTTCTACGTGGAGACCGAGAACTACACCCCGTTCCTGCCCTTCGGCTGGTCGGGTGTCTTCGCGGGTGCCTCCATCGTGTTCTTCGCCGTCTTCGGCTACGACGCGATGAGCACCGCTGCCGAGGAGTCGGCGGACGCCAGAAAGACTCTCCCGCGGGCGATCCTGATCTCGCTGGCCATCTCGATGTCCCTCTACGTGCTGGCCTGCCTGGTGCTCACCGGCATGGTCAACTACACCGAGGTCGACTCCGAATCAGCTTTCGCACAGGCGTTTTCGGACGTGGGGCTGCCCGGCATCGCGACGCTGATCTCAGTCGGGGCGATCCTGGGCATCGCCACCGTGATGTTCACCTTCATGTTCGCCGTCACCCGGGTGTGGTTCGCGATGGCGAGGGACGGGCTGCTGCCACGTTGGTTCGCGGCCGTCGACACCAAGCACCACGTGCCCGTCCGCGTCACGTGGATCGTCGGCATCGGGTCGGCGCTGATCGCCGGGTTCACCCCGATCGCCGAGGCGGCCGAGCTGACGAACATCGGCATCCTGCTCGCGTTCGCGGTGGTGTGCAGCGCAGTCATCGTCCTGCGCTACCGCTCACCGGAGATCGAGCGCGGGTTCCGCGTTCCGGGGATGCCGGTGATCCCCTTGCTCGGCGTCGCCTCGTCGATCTGGCTGACCACCTACCTGACGTCGACCACGTGGATCCGTTTCGGGATCTGGTTCCTACTCGGACTGGCCGTGTACGCCGCCTACGGCTACCGGCACTCGCTCCTGCACCCGGGCAGTCCCCGGCGTCAGGGCGCTGACCGGCTCTGACTCGCGGAAGCCGAACCGCTGCCAGAAGCGCTCCAGCGGACGGGGGGCCCACCAGTTGGCGTTGCCGAGCAGCCGCATCGTCGCCGGCACCAGCAGCGCCCGCACCACGGTTGCATCGACGATGATCGCGACGGCCAGGCCGACCCCGATCATCTGGATGAAGACGATGCCGCTGGACGCGAAGGCGCCCACGACGACCACCAGCAGCAGGGCGGCGCTGGTGATGATGCGACCGGTGCGCTGCAGCCCGTTGGCCACCGCTGCGGTGTTGTCACCCGTGGCGTCCCACTGCTCCCGCACGCGGCTCAGCAGGAACACCTCGTAGTCCATCGACAGGCCGAACGCGATGGCGAGGATCAGGATCGGTTGCGTCGCCTCGACCGTGCCCGTCTCGGTGAAGCCGAGCAGGGACTGCAGCCCGCCCTGCTGGAAGCCCCAGACGATCACGCCGAAGCTCGCGCCCAGGCTCAGGGTGTTGACCACCACTGCCTTGATCGGCAGCAGCACCGACCCGAACGCCATGAACAGCAGCACCAGCGTCACGCCGATCACGAACAAGGCCATCCAGGGCAGGCGATCTCCCAGCCCGTCGAGGAGGTCGACCAGAGCGGCGGTCCCGCCCCCGACCAGTACGTCGGCGCCGTCCGGGGTGGGCACGGCGCGCACCGCGGCCAGCACGTCGCGCGCGGCCTCGCCCTGGTCGTCGCCCGGCACCTGGACGACGATGCGTGCGACGTCGCCGGACGGGCTGGCGCTGCTGGGCATCTCGACCGACGCGGAGTCGACGCCAGGGACAGCGGCCAGCTCGGCCGCGTAGGCGTCAAGCCTCGGAGTCGTCCACGCCGCCTGCAACGAGGACCGGCATCTCGGAGAGGTCGCCACCGGGGAAGTCGCGGTCGAGCGTCTCGACCACTGACCTGCTCTCGGTGCCATCGGGCAGCGAGCGGTGGTCGACGCCACCGAACTCGACCTGCAGGAAGGGCGACCCCGCGAGCAGCAGGCCGGGAACGATGACGGCGACGTAGACCAGGGGCCGGCGCATCACGGCGCGCGCGATGCGCGCCCAGGCGCCCGAGGTCTCGGACGTGCCCGATGCACCGACATGGGCGGCCTTGGGGCGACGCCGGCGGACGAGGCGCAGGGAGTCGACGCGGGGCCCGAGCACGGCGAGCAGTGCCGGCAGGACGGTGAGGGCACCCACCATCGCGATGAGCACGGCTGCCATGCCGCCCAGCCCCATCGACCGCAGGAACATCTGCGGGAAGAGCAGCAGGCTCGACAGGGAGATGGCGACGGTCAGACCCGAGACCGCAACGGTGCGACCGGCCGTGCGCAGGGTGGCGGCGAGCGCTGCCCGCACGTCGTCCGGGCCCGCCGCGCGACCGCCGCGGGTGGCCAGCTCCTCGCGGAAGCGGCTGACGACGAACAGCGCGTAGTCGATCGCGAGGCCGAGCCCGAGCATGATCACGACGTTGACCGAGAAGACCGACACCTCGGTGACGCCGGTGAGCAGCCGCAGCGCCAGGAACGAGCCCAGGATCGCGACGGCTCCGATGGCCAGCGGCAGGCTCGCGGCGACGAGGCCTCCGAAGACGAGGACGAGAAGCACGAGGAGCAGCGGCGTGCTCACCGACTCGGCGCGCGCGATGTCCTCGCCGACCTGGGAGTTGACGTCGCTGAACACGGCCGAGTCGCCACCACGCTGGACCTCGAGCGGCGCCGGCGGATCGGCGAGCTGGTCGGCGATCTCGGCATAGGTGGCGGCGCGCTCGTCGCGGTCGTATCCCGCCAGCGTGAGCACCACGGCGGCGGACTGTCCGTCCTCACTTCGGAGGGGGGAGATGACCGGTCCCGTGCTCCACGGGGTGGTGACACTGCTGACAGCGTCGGACGGGAGGCCGCCCACGTGCTCCTCGACGGCCGACTGGAACGTCGGGTCGTCGACCGGGGTGCCGTTCGTGGCCCGGTAGAGGAGCACGACGTCGGCACCGTCGTGGCCGAACGCCTCGTCGGACACGGATGCGGCGAGCGAGCTCTCGCTGTCGGGGTCGTCGAAGCCCCCGTCCGAGAGCTCGCCGAAGACGCCGGTGCCCCAGACGGCCGCGGTGCCGATGAAGAGGACGGTCGCCGCCAGCACGACCCAGCGGGCCCGGACGACAAGGTGGGCGAGGGATGTGAACACGGGGGGCCTCCGAGAGTACGATGCGTGAACAGGAGAAGCATGAGTGAACTGTGTTAATGTGAACAGTGTTTACTAGAGCACCACCCGTTCACTCCTGTCAAGGCTCAATCCTTCCATCGGCACGGAGGCCACGAGATGACGTCCACGGAAGAGATGCCGACCAGACGAGCGCGCCGGCATGCCGCGACCGTCGACGAGATCATCGCGGCAGCCCGGTCCCTGCTGGCTGCCGAGGGGCCTTCGGCGGTGCAGCTGCGGGCGATCGCGCGAGAGATGGGCGTCACGGCGCCGGCGCTGTACCGGTACTTCCCGTCCCGCGACGACCTGGTCAGCGCCCTGTCCGCCTCGCTCTTCGACGAGCTGGTGGCCGAGCTCGAGAAGGCCCGAGACGCCTGGCCGACCGCGGCACCGCGGCTGACCGGAGCGTCGAGACGGTTCCGCCGCTGGGGACTTGCCCACCCGCAGGAGCTGACGCTGCTGTTCGCCACCCCCGTCCCCGCGCCGGACGAGCGGTCGGAGCAGTCCGTCGAGTGCCTGGCCTCCGAGCGGTTCGCCATGGTCTTCCTGGGGATCTTCCGCGAGCTGTGGGCAGAGCGGCCGTTTCCCGTCCGCCCCGACGACGAGCTGGACCCGCGGCTGGTCCTGCATCTCGGAGAGTGGTCGCGGGAGACCGGTCTGCCGCTCGGTGCGCTGGAGGTCTTCCTGCGGTGCTGGGTGCGCCTGTACGGGATGGTGATGATCGAGGTGTCCGGGCACGTGGCGTTCGCCGTCGGCGACGCTGAACCGCTCTTTGAGCTGGAGCTCGAGTCGATGGGTCGCCTGATCGGTATCTCGCCGGGCGAGGTGTCGGAGGCGTCCTAGGCTCGAAGCCATGACCACCATGCCGGAGCGGCCAATCCGCATCGCCCTGCAGATCCACCCCCAGCACGCCGAGTACGCCGACATCCGCCGCACTGCAGCCGAAGCGGAGGAGATCGGCGCCGACGTGGTCTTCAACTGGGACCACTTCTTCCCACTGCGCGGGGAGCCGGAGGGCAAGCACTTCGAGTGCTGGACGATGCTCGGTGCCTGGGCGGAGGCCACGTCGCGCGTCCAGATCGGCGCGCTCGTCACCTGCAACAGCTACCGCAACCCCGAGTTGCTCGCCGACATGGCCCGCACCGTCGACCACATCAGCGACGGCCGACTGATCCTCGGCATCGGCTCGGGCTGGTTCGAGAAGGACTACGACGAGTACGGGTACGAGTTCGGCACGGCGGGAAGGCGTTTGGACGTGCTCGCGGAGTCGCTGCCCCGCATCGAGTCACGCTTCGCGAAGCTCAACCCCGCCCCGACGCGCAAGATCCCGGTACTGATCGGCGGCGGGGGCGAGAAGAAGACGCTCAAACTGGTCGCGAAGCACGCGGACATCTGGCACGGCTTCGGCGGCGCCGAGGTGGTCGAGCGCAAGGTCGCCATCCTCGACCAGCACTGCGCTGACATCGGACGCGACCCCGCCGAGATCGAGCGCTCCATCGGTGTCGGCGCGGGCAGTGCCCACCCAGAGGAGCTCGGTGAGGGCCTGCGGGCGCACGGCGTCACGCTGTTCACGGTGAGCGCCACGGGGCCGGACTACGACCTGAGCGGCCTGCGCCGGTGGGTCCAGTGGCGGGATGCCCAGCAGGGCGGGTGATCTGGACGTCCGATGAACCTGAATACCGGACTTGACTTATATAAGTCGCTACCGGTAGACAGGTGTTCCCGTCAGGCAGAACACGAGGAGCGCACCATGATCGATGTCAGCAGGCAGGTCGGCGCCGTCGTCCGGGAGGTCTCCACCGGCGAGCGCGACGGCCGTCCCACCAAGGTCGTCGTCGCTACCCGGACGTATCCCTCCCCCGTCGACGACGTGTGGGACGCCCTGACCTCCCAGGAACGGATCCCGCGGTGGTTCAACCCGGTCTCGGGCGACCTGCAGGTCGGAGGCCGATTCCAGGTGGAGAACAACGCGGGCGGAGAGGTCGTCTCGTGCGACCCGCCTCGCTCGTTCGAGATCACCTGGGAGTACGCGGGCGACGCGAGCTGGGTCGTCGTGACGCTGGTACCCGACGGGGACGCCACGACGCTTGAGCTGCGGCACACGGCGCACCCACCCGAGGAGTTCTGGGGCACCTACGGCCCCGGCGCCGTGGGGGTCGGCTGGGAGCTGAGCCTGATGGGTCTGGACCTGCACCTGGCGTCGGGGGAGGCGCTCGACCCGGCCGTCGTCGAGGCCTGGTCCTCCTCGGACGAGGGACGTGAGTACCTCGGCGGCAGCAGCGCCGGCTGGGCGGATGCGGCGATCGCCGACGGCGACGACGAGAAGGCCGCTCGGGCAGCTGAGCGTGCCACCACCGCCGCCTACACCGGAGTCCCTCAGGACGAGACCACGACGCCGTCCAACGCCTGATGCACGCCTTCGACGTTCTCGGTGACCCGGTGCGCCGGCGAATCCTCGAGCTGCTCGCGGACGGCGAACACACGTCAGGCGCCGTTACCGAGACCGTGCGGGCTGAGTTCGGCATCTCGCAGCCTGCCGTGTCTCAGCACCTGAAGGTGTTGCGCGAGAACGGTTTCGCCACGGTTCGCGCCGAGGGAACGAGGCGCCTCTACGCCGTCGACGCCACCGGGATGCAGGAGGTCGATGCGTGGGTCGAGCAGTTCCGGGCGTTCTGGAACCAGCGTCTCGACGCCCTCGGTACCGAGCTGGCGCGGGGCCGTCGCGCGCGATCCTCGTCCTGATGATCCAAATGATCAGCCGAACTGCCAACCGAACAGGTTCCACTGGAAGCAGAACCACACCAGGCCGAGCATGCCCGCCAGCACTGCGGTCTGGTGCACCCGGGCGAGGATGCCCACAGTGCCGGCGGCGGGTCGGATGGCCGTCGCGGTCGTGACGACAGCGGCGATGGTGAGGGCGGCGAACACGAGCGGCAGGACCAGGAGCACCCGGATGCTCATCGGTGCCGCGTAGAGGTACTCGCTCGTGTCACCGAGAAGGATCATGGTATGTACCCCGCAAGGGCCGCGCCGTAGTTCGAGTAGGCCGAGACCTCCCCAGCAGGACGGATCCGAGCCGGGATGTGTTCTCCCAGAAACGTTTCCAGCGGTGGCACGTCGTCCTTGCTCCGCGCCCCCACGCCGATGCCGCGCGTCTCGAAGCCGGGCGTGTGACTCATCAGGTCGGCGAGCGTGATGGGACGGGAGTACGTGTCGGGGATCTGGAACGACGTCAGGTACTCGTTCACGTCGCGGTGGAGGTCCAGCCTGCCGTCCTGCACGAGCTGCATCACCGCCGTCCAGGTGAAGAGCTTGCTGATCGAGGCGATCCGGACGAGAGACGTCTCCGGGTCGAACGACTTCTCGTTCTCGAGGTCGGCGAGCCCGTAGCCCTTGCTGAACGGCGTGCTGCCGTTCCCGACCACCGAGATCGTCACTCCCGGAACGTGGTCGGTCTCGAGCAGCGCCGGCACCTCTCGGTCGAAGAAGTCTGCGAGCTGCTGGGGGTCCGGAACCGGCTGGGAGGTACTCCCTGCTGCGGCGGGTGCTACCCAGAGCATCGCCACCAACGCGGCACCCAGGGCAGCCACTGTGCTGATTCTGGTGCTGTGCCTCATGGCTCGCTCCCTGCTCGTCGTCGAGACCTCGGGAGAACGATGCTGCGGGCGCCGTCCGGTGGACATCAGCGTCACGGTGTGCGTGACCCCCTGCGAAAGTCGGGCCCCCTCCCGTCCGTCCTTGACCTGACGTCGACTAGAGCTCGTACGGTCGCGCGCGCAGCACCGGCAGGAAAGAACTGGGGCAGTGTCGGTGGCCGGGGCAAGAATGGTTTCGGCCGATCGGCAGCCACGCGCTCACCAGGAGGACACAGGTCATGGCGACCACCCCGCGGGCACTTCACCCGCTGAGGTACCAGGCGTACCGGCGACTGTTCGGTGCGCTGATCGCCTCGCTGCTGGGTGCCGGCCTGCTGATCGTCGGGCTGGTCTGGCAGGTCGTGGAGCTCGGCGGGGGCCCCAGCCAGCTGTCCTTCGTCACCAGCGCCAGTGCGGTCGGCATGCTCGTCACGACCCTGCTCGGCGGCGCGCTGGCCGACCGGGTGCCGCAGAAGCGACTTCTGTTCGGCGTCGAGGCCCTGCAGGCGGCCGCCATCGGCGTGATCGCAGTCCTGGCGCTCACCGACCTGCTGCTGGTCTGGCACCTCGCGGTCGTGTCGCTGCTGACGGGAAGCGCCGCCGGCCTCTACTACCCCGCCTACTCGGCTCTGCTGCCTTCGCTGATGCCGGCTGAGGACCTGCTCGCCGCCAACGGGCTCGAGGGCGTCCTGCGTCCGGCGCTCGTGCAGGCGGCAGGCCCCGCCCTGGCCAGCTTCCTGATCGCGGCGGCGTCGCCAGGAGCGGCGCTCGCCGCAGCAGCCATGGCCGCGGTGGTGTCGGCCGGGTTCGTGCTGAGCCTGCCCCACACCGACGTCCGACGCGAGATCGTCGACGACGGCAGCCACCAGGTCGTTCAGCTGTTCCGCGACATCCGCGAGGGGGTCGTGTACATGGCGCGGACGCCCTGGCTGCTCGCCACCCTGCTGTATGCGAGCGTGATGCTCCTGGTGATGATGGGCCCGTTCGAGGTCCTGGTGCCGTTCTCCATCAAGGACCAGGCCGGTGGCGGCCCGCGCGAGCACGCCTTCGTCCTCGCCGCGTTCGGCATCGGCGGTGCGATCGGGTCCCTCACCGTGGCGTCGTTCCGGCTCCCCCGCCGCTACCTCACGCTGATGAACCTCGGGTGGGGGCTCGGCTGCATCCCGCTGGTCGTCTTCGGCGTCTCGTCGCAGGTGTGGGTGATGGTCGTCGCCGGCTTCGTGATGGGCGCCCTGTTCCAGGGCTCGATGGTGATCTGGGGGACGCTGCTGCAGCGCCGCGTGCCGCCGGAGATGCTGGGCCGCGTCTCCAGCCTCGACTTCTTCGTCTCGCTCGCCTTCATGCCGGTGTCGATGGCGCTCGCCGGGCCGGTGAGCGAGCTGGTGGGCCTGCAGACCACGTTCCTCGTCGCCGGGCTCGTGCCCACGGTGCTCGCTGTCGCGGCCATCCTGGCGGCGCGGATGCCGGCGGACGAGATCGCCCATCCCCTCGACACTGCACCGGCCAAGCACGACGACTCGACCCCCGCGATCCGGTGAGCGGATCGCCGCCGACCGACCTCGTCGTCGAACTGCTCACGCCAAGGCTCTGGCCGTCCTTCGAGGAGCTGATGGACGAGGGCGGACCGGCGGGTCTGGGCGATCAGCTGCTTCTACGTGCGCATGGGCCACCGGCGCGAGGGTGTGTTGTCGGCGCTGATCACGTCCGCCCTTGCACTGGCACGCTCGTCCGCCGACGCGGGTTTCGTCGAGGTCGCTCGCCGCTCGCCGGAGCGGCCGATCATGCGGTTCGTGTTCGGACGATGACGAGCGCACCCCGCTGAGAGGACTGCCATGTCGAAGGTCATTGCCGACATCACCATGTCGCTGGATGGCTACGTCGCGCCGCCGGGCGCCGACTCCCACCACGAGGTCGGGGACGTCGACGAGCTCCAGACCTGGGTGATGGAGCAGGACGCCGTCGACACCGAGATCCTCGAGCGGGCGACTGCGGCGACCGGCGCCGTGGTGATGGGCCGGCGCCTCTTCGACATCGTCGACGCACCGGGTGTCTGGACGAAGGACGGGGGTTACGGCGCACAGTTCGCGGGGACGCCGCCGTTCTTCGTCGTCACGCACTCGGCGCCGCGCGACGTGCGGCTGGAGCGTGAGGCGGGTCTGCGACTCACCTTCGTGGAGGGCGTGACGGCCGCAGTCGACCAGGCGAGGGCCGCGGCGACCGACGGCCACGTCGTGATCATGGGCGGCGCAGACGTCATCGGCCAGGCAATCGAACTGGGTCTCGTGGACGAGCTGCACCTGCACCTCGCACCGATGCTGCTCGGTGGCGGAACGCGGCTCTTTCGGGACGGCATGCGCGAGAAGTACCGCCAACGTCACGTCCGCCCTTCGAGCAACGCCGTCCACCTCGTCTACGAACGGCTGGTCAGCGCCGAACAGCAGCTCGAGGCGTCACAGCGGTAGCTCCGAGGCCCGGCAGGGCAACCGGGCCGATCGGGCGAGCAGGCACGGTGCGTGCAAGCATCGAGTGATGGGCGACGAGTTCGAGCGGGACACCGACTACATCACCGACCGCATCACGCGCGACGGGGCCGACGGCTGGCCGGTCGAGCCGGGCCGGTACCGCCTGGTCGCCGCCCGGGCATGTCCGTGGGCGAGCCGCGCGGTCATCGTCCGCCGCCTGCTTGGCCTTGAGGACGCGATCTCGATGGGCCTCGCCGGACCGACGCACGACGAGCGGTCGTGGCAGTTCGAACTCGACCCCGGCGGCGTCGACCCGGTGCTGCGGATCCATCACCTGCAGGAGGCATACCTCGCCCGATTTCCCAACTACCCCAAGGGCATCACCGTCCCCGCCATCGTTGACGTGCCCAGCGGCGTCGTGGTCACCAACGACTTCGCCCAGATCACGCGCGACCTGTCGACGGAGTGGACCGAGCACCACCGCGCCGGCGCCCCGCAGCTCTACCCGGAGGCGCTGCGTGACCAGATCGACGAGGTCGCCGAACGCGTCTACACCGAGGTGAACAACGGCGTGTACCGCTGCGGCTTCGCCGGTTCTCAGGCGGCGTACGACGCTGCCTACCAACGGTTGTGGACGGCGCTCGACTGGTTGGAGGAGCGCTTGGCCGAGCGACGGTACCTGGTCGGCGACACGATCACCGAGGTCGACGTGCGTCTGTTCACCACGCTGGCGCGCTTCGACGCGGTCTACCACGGGCACTTCAAGTGCAACCGGCAGAAGCTGGCCGAGATGCCGGCGCTCTGGGCCTACGCGCGTGATCTGTTCCAGACACCGGGCTTCGGCGACACCACCGACTTCGCGCAGATCAAGAGGCACTACTACGTGGTGCACACGGAGATCAACCCGACCAGGATCGTGCCTGCCGGGCCGGACCCGTCAGGCTGGCTGACGCCCCACGGACGAGAGTCGTTGGGCGGCAGGCCGTTCGGCGACGGAACCGCCCCAGGGCCGGTGCGCGAGGGCGAAGTCGTGCCTCCCCTGAGGCGCGAGGCGGCGTGACCTGACCCAGCCGTCAGACAGCCTGACGTTGCCGGGCTACGGCGCGCGCGATCCGCAGGGCGTCGATGCGCAGCTCGCGGAGCATTCCGCTGATGGGGTTCGTGTAGCCGGTGAAGTACAGCCCGGGAGCGCCAGGCGCCGTCCGCGGGCCATGCACGCTCGGCCCTCCGCGCTCGTCCAGAACCCCGAGGTGTCCCACCAGACCATCGAGCCCCCGCCGGTATCCCGTGGCCGCCACCACCGCGTCTGGGGTGATCCTCGACCCGTCGGCGAGCACGATCGCGGCGCCGTCGAACGATGCCACTGCCGCGACCGGCTCGACGGTCCTGGCCTGCACGGCCGCGATCAGCCCGACGTCCTGCACCGGCACCGACCCCGCCAGCACGCGGGTGTACATCCCGGTGTCAGGACGGGGAAGGCCGTGCTCGGCGAGGTCTGGAACCTGCAGCAGCCCGACGACGCGCGCGATCCGGTCGACCAACGGCGGGGGCAGGCGGCGGACGAGGATGCCGGTGGCCTGGGCGGGCCACCCCGCACTCGTCCGACGCACGATGTGCGGGGCGGTGCGGACGGCCAGACGGACCCGGCTCGCGCCGCCCTCGACCAGGTCGACGGCGATCTCCGCACCGGTGTTGCCGACCCCGACGACGAGCACGTCCTGGCCGACGTACGGCGTGGCGTTGCGGTACGTGCTGGCATGCCGGACGTCACCCGGGAAGGTGGCGACGCCGGGCCAGTCGAGCGCCGACGGAGTGTGGTTGTAGCCGGTGGCAACGACGACCTGCGGGGCTGAGAGGGACTGGCCGTCAGCGGTGCGAAGGAGCCATCCGTCGCCGTCGCGCTCGAGCCGTTCCACCTCGACACCGGTGCGCACCTCGATGCCGTGGTGCTCGACGTACCCCTCCAGGTAGCGCACCACGTCGTCGCGGCTGACCCACCGTCCGAACGTCTTCGGAATGGGCAGGCCTGGAAGGCCCGACAGACGACGCGGGGTGTGCAGGTGCAGGCGGTCGTAGTGCGCGCGCCACGAAGCACCGACGGCGTCGGACCTCTCCAGCACCACCGCCGGCACTCCTCGGCGGGTGAGCGCGGCAGCGACCGCCAGGCCGCCCGGCCCGGCACCGATGACGTGCACAGGGTCGGGCTGCAGTCCGGTGACCATCCCGTGTTCCTACCACTGCCGCTCGCGCCGCCCGGACAGCGCGTGCGAGCCTGTGCACGTCATCGGTGCCGGGAGGTGGATGCGAGGCTGGCTCGATGGACGAGCGAACCGGCCCGCTGCGGGGCGTGAAGGTCGTGGAGCTGGCGGGCATCGGACCGGCGCCGCACGCGGCGATGACGCTGGCCGACCTGGGCGCGGATGTGATCCGGATCGAACGTCCGGGTGGAAGTGACCTTCACGGGCCCCGCGAGACGGACCTGCTGACCCGGGGCCGGCCCAGTGTGGCCCTGGATCTCAAGGATCCGGCCGCCGTGGCCGTGGTGCTCGACCTCGTCGAGAGAGCGGATGTGCTGGTCGAAGGCATGCGGCCCGGGGTGGCCGAGCGCCTCGGTCTCGGTCCGGACGAGTGCCTCGGTCGAAACACCCGGCTGGTGTACGGGCGGATGACGGGCTGGGGGCAGGAGGGTCCGCTGGCCGGTCGCGCGGGCCACGACATCAACTACATCGCCGTCTCCGGTGTGCTGCACGGGCTCGGACGAGAGGGCGGTCCGCCCCAGTTCCCGCAGAACCTGCTGGGCGACTTCGGCGGCGGCTCAACGTATCTCGTCATCGGGGTGCTCGCCGCTTTGGTGGAGGCGCGCACCAGCGGCCAAGGGCAGGTGGTCGACGCGGCGATCGTCGACGGTGCCGCGCACCTCGGCACGATGTTCGCGGGGATGCTCGCCGGCGGCGCACAGTCGGAGCAGCGCGGACGAGGACTGCTCGACTCCGGGGCACCGTTCTACGACGTGTACGCGACCTCAGACGGCGAGCACGTGGCTGTCGGGGCGCTGGAGCCCGCGTTCTATGCAGCCCTGCTCGGCGGCCTGGGCCTGGCCGACGACGAGGTTCCGGACCGCTACGACCCAGCGCAGTGGCCGGCGCTGCGCACCGTTCTCGCAGAACGATTCTCGCAGCGCACCCAGCAGGAGTGGGCCGAGGTCTTCGAGGGCACCGACGCGTGCGTGACACCCGTCCTGCCGATGACGCGAGCCGCTGCTCACCCGCACCTGGCCGCGCGCGGCACCTACGTCGAGCACCACGGTGTCGTGCAACCCGCTCCGGCGCCGCGGTTCTCGCGGACGGTGCCCACGCTGACCACCCCACCCTCGGAGCCCGTGGACGTCCAGGATGTGTTGCGATCGTGGGGTATCGACCCCGCCTGATCGCCCCGCGCCAGGTCCGAGTGGGTACCGCTCGACCAGCTCGGACCCCAGCCTGCCCCCTCAAGCCGGGCACAACTGGGGGAAGGTTTGCTCGTCTCGGCTCGAATAGGCCCTGAAACGGCGTACTTTCCCCCAGTTGTGCCCACCCCGATCTACGTCACCGTGAGAGCGCCTGGTACCGGCGGACGCTCAGCGCCCCGAACCCCAGGCTGATCACGATCGGGAAGACCACGGCCAGCAACAGACCGTTCTGCGTGGCCCACCCTCCACCCACGACACCCGGGTTGCCGAACAGCTCGCGGGTCGCGCTGACGGTAGCCGCCATCGGGTTCCACTCGGAGACAGCGGCCAACCAGCCCGGCATCGTCGTGGTGGCTACGAATGCGTTGGACAGGAAGGCGAAGGGCCACACCAGGATCGAGACCGCCATCACCGCCCCGGGGTCACGGGTCACCAGGCCGAGGTAGATCCCGAGCCACAGGCAGGCGACCCGCAGCAGCAGGAGCAGACCGACCGCTGCCGCAGCGGCCGCCAGCCCAGCGGGCCTCCAGCCGATCACGAGGCCGCACACCAGCATGACCGCCAGGCCGACCGCAGAGGCAGCCATGTCGGCGAGGCAGCGACCCAGCACGACGCCCGACGGGGCCATCGGCATCGACCGGAACCGGTCGGTCACACCGCGACTGGCGTCGGTTGCGACCGCTGTCATCGTCGCCTCCAAGCCGAACACCATCGTCAGCGCGAGCATCCCGGGGAAGAGGAACTCCCGGTAGTCACCGCCGCCGGGCACGAACATGCCTCCGCCCAGGAGGTACCCGAACATCAGCACCATCAGGACGGGGAACAGCAGGCCGATGAGCAGCTGCATCGGCTGGCGCCGCCAGTGCGCGACGTCGCGGGCGGCGACGGTGAGCGCGTCGGAGAGGGCCCAGTACAGGCGTCCGGACGCGGTTCGGTCGTCGCCGACAGTCAGTGGTAGCGGCGCTGTCTGGTTCGTGGTCGCAGTCATGCCGGAACCTCCTGGTCCGTCGTCTTGGACAGGTCGGTCGCCTCGCCCGCCCCGGGAGGTTGGGTCGCCGGCCGTCGGGTGATGCGCAGGTAGGCCTCGTCGAGCGTCGTCGGGCGCAGCACGAGGTCGTCGACCTCGATGCCCGCGTCGTCCAGCGCCCGCACGACGGCGCCCACGACGCCGTGGCGTCGACCGATCGGCACGGTGACGCGCGCCGGCTGCGCACCGTTCGGTCCGGCTCGCACGTCGTCGAGACGATGCGAGGTGACGCGCTCGGCCAGCTCGACCGCCTCCTGCGCCCTGGCCGGGTCGGCCACGACGAGCTCGAGGCGGTCGCCACCGATCGCCGCGGTGAGCTCGTCGGGTGTTCCGCGCGCGACCACGCGTCCGTCGTCGAGCACGCAGACGGTGTCGGCGAGCTCCTCCGCCTCCTCGAGGTGCTGCGTGGTCAGCAGCACTGTCGTGCCGTCGGCGACGAGCCCGCGGATGGCGTCCCAGACGTCGCGGCGGCCGGCCGGGTCGAGCCCCGTGGTCGGCTCGTCGAGGAACAGGACGTGCGGACGAAGGATCAGCCCCGCCGCGAGGTCGAGGCGGCGGCGCATCCCGCCGGAGAAGTCACGAACGGCACGGCTCCCCGTGTCGGCGATACCCATCTGCTCGAGCAGCTCGTCGGCTCTCCGACGTGCGCTCTGGCGGTCGAGGTGGTGCAGCCGGGCGAACATGACGAGGTTCTGGCGGGCACCCAGCACCTCGTCGACCGCGGCCTGCTGGCCCACCAACCCGATCCTGCGCCGTACCTCGCGCGGTTCACGCAACACATCGACGCCTGCGACCTCGACACTGCCTCCGTCCGGACGCAGCAGCGTCGCCAGGATGCGCACCACCGTCGTCTTGCCGGCTCCGTTCGGGCCGAGCAGCGCGCAGACGCTCCCCGTCCGCACCTCGAGGTCGAAACCGTCCAGCACCTGCGGGCCTCCGAAGGCCTTCCGCACGCCGACCGCCCTGATCGCCATCCCTGCCATCACCGACTCCTCCGTACGCTGTACGATGTTCCTTTCCCACATTAGCGTACGACGTACGGAAATGGCTAGCCCGATCTGCGAGAGGGTGGGCGGCATGGCGACAGAGTTCACCGGGACGGGAGACCCCGCGCGCAGCATGGCCCTGCTCTGGCGCGGCCACTCGACAGAGCTGGAGACCCCTGTCCGACCGGGTCCTCGCCCCGGGATCGACGTCGACCGCATCGTGGCGGCGGCCGTGTCGCTCGCCGACGCCGAGGGCCTGGCTGCCGTCTCGATGCGGCAGGTGGCGTCGCGGCTGGGGGTCGGCGCCATGACGCTCTACACGCACGTGCCGGGCAAGGGCGAGCTGGTCGACCTGATGCTCGACCACGTGCTGGGGGAGATGTACGCCGATGCTCCCGGCAGTCCCGGCACGGAGGCGGGAGGCTGGCGCGAGCGGCTGACCGCTGTGGCACAGGCGAACTGGGACCTCTACGCCCGACACCCTTGGGCACTCCACCTCGCGACAGGACGTCCGCCCCTCGGTCCCAACCTGCTCGCCAAGTACGAGCACGAGCTGCGAGCAGTCGACGGTCTCGGGCTCTCGGAGGTGCAGATGGACTTGGTCGTCACCCTCGTCACCGCCCTCGTGCACGGCACGGCAAGTGGGCTGCGCGAGAAGGCGGAGGCGGAGCGAGCGACTGGCATCACAGAGCTCCAGTGGTGGGAGGCGACGGCGCCGTACGTGGACCGGGTGTTCGACGCCGAGCGGTTCCCGACGGTCGCGCGGGTCGGGCCGATCGCCGGTGAAGAGCTGGGGGCCTTCGACCCGCAGCGCACGTTCCGGTTCGGGCTGGAGAGGCTGCTGGACGGCATCGCAGTTCTCGTCGACGATGCCGCCAGCTGACCTCAGCGAAGGTCGCGGAAGAACGTCCTCACGTCGTCGGTGAGCAGCTCGGGCTCCTCGAGGGCGGCGAAGTGCCCTCCCCGTTCTTCGACGTCCACCCACCGCGTGACCGCGTTCTCCGTCTCGGCGTAGCGCCTGACCCCGACGTCGTGGGCGAACATGATCGCGCCCGTGGGCACGCCGGACGTCTCCTTGCCTCCCCATCCCTCGGGCTGCGCGTAGCCGATGTAGCCAGCCGAGCCGGCAGCACCGGTGAGCCAGTAGAGCATCACGTTGGTGAGCAGTCGATCACGTCCGATCACGTTGTCGGGCAGGGTGTCTTGCGGGTGCGTCCACTCGCGGAACTTGTCGACGATCCACGCCAGCTGACCGACCGGTGAGTCGACGAGCCCGGCAGCGAGCGTCTGCGGACGGGTGGACTGGATCGCGATGTACCCGAACTCGTCCCGCATGAACGCCTCGACCCGCGCCACCCGGTCGCGGTCGAGGTCGGTCAGGCTCGCACGCTCCGCCTCGTCCGGCCCGTGCACAGGCATGCCGAGGCTGCCGTTGACGTGCACGCCCACGACCTGCTTCGGCGCGACGCGGCCGACCTCGGGTGACACCTTGGCGCCGACGTCACCGCCCTGCACGCCGTAGCGGTCGTACCCGAGCCGACCCATCAGCTCGTGCCACGCGGTCGCGATCCGTGTTGTGTCCCAACCCTTCTCGGTGACCGGGGTGGAGAAGCCGAACCCCGGGAGGCTGGGGACGACCACGTGGAACGCGTCGGCTGCGTCGCCGCCGTGCGCCTTCGGGTCGGTCAGGGGACCGATCACGTCGAGGAACTCGACGAACGAGCCGGGCCACCCGTGGGTCAGCACCAGCGGCAGGGCGTCGGGCTCGGGCGAGCGCACGTGCAGGAAGTGGATGGTCTGGCCGTCGATCTCGGTCACGAACTGGGGGTACTCGTTCAGCGCGGCCTCCTGTGCGCGCCAGTCATAGTCGTTCAGCCAGTAGGCAACGAGCTCGCGCAGGTACGAGACCGGCACGCCCGTGTCCCAGTCGTCGCCGGGCAGCGGCGCGGGGAAGCGGGTGCGTCGAAGGCGGTCGGCGAGGTCGTCGAGCTCGGCCTGGGGGATGTCGATGCGGAAGGGCTGGATGCTCTGCGTTGTCGTCATGTGGCAACCCTTTCATCCATTGCGGACAGGTTCAGTCCTCAATCCGTGGCATTGTCGACGGCATGCTGGAAACGTCCGCCCGACTGCTTCGCCTGTTGTCGATGCTGCAGACGCACCGTGACTGGGCGGGCGCCGAGCTGGCCGAGCGACTGGGCGTGACGCTTCGCACCGTGCGCCGCGACGTCGAGCGCCTGCGGCTGCTGGGCTACCCGGTCGACGCGCGTCCGGGCGTGAGCGGGGGCTACCGGCTCGCGCCCGGGGCCGTGCTGCCACCGCTGCTGCTCGACGACGAGGAGGCGGTCGCTGTCGCCGTCGGGCTGCGGAGCGCGACGCTGAGCGGGGTCGCGGGCATCGAGGAGACGGCGGTCCGAGCGCTGGCGAAGCTCGAGCAGGTCTTGCCCTCGCGCCTGCGGCATCGCGTCGGGACCCTGCAGGCCGCGATCGTGCCGATGGCCGGCAGCGGATCGGTGACGGACGTCGACGTGCTGCTGGCCGTCGCCTCAGCCGTGCGCGACCACCAACGGCTGCGCGCCGACTACCGCCGCCACGACGGCACCGACGCCCGCCGATTGCTCGAGCCGCACCGCATCGTCCACGCCGGAAGACGTTGGTACCTGGTGGCCTGGGACGTCGACCGAGCCGACTGGCGCACCTTCCGGCTCGACCGGCTGACGCCCAGGACGCCGACCGGACCGCGATTCACTCCTCGCGAGCCTCCGGACCCCGACGTGGCCGGGTACACCTCCCGAGGCGTCAGCACGGACGCGTACCGCTACCGGTGCCGCCTCACCGTGCACGCGCCGGCCGAGCAGGTCGCCGACCGGTTCGGCCCGACCATCGCCGTGGTCACCGCCCTCGACGAGGACCGGTGCGAGGTGGTCACCGGCTCGGACTCGCTGGACGAGGTGGCCGTGTGGGTGGGCCTGGCCGGCTTCGAACTGACCGTCCACGAGCCCGCCGAGCTGCGCGACCACCTCGCCTCTGTCGGCGCGCTGCTCACTCGCGCGTCGGTCCTTACCGGCGAATCGCGGTCAGGGGGGTCCTGACAGACTCCGGGCATGAGCGCTGCTGGGTCGGACGGGCGGTTCGCGGCGTTGGAGGCGGCCACGACCTGCCTGCCGACGCCGTTCGGGGTAGTCGACCTCGACGCCTTCGACGCCAACGCCCAGGCACTCGTGCGGCGGGCCGCGGGCAAGCCGATCCGCCTCGCCACGAAGTCGCTGCGCTGCCGCGAGTTGCAGCGCCGAGCGCTTGCCGTAGAAGGGTTCTCGGGAGTGCTCGCCTTCACCCTCTCCGAGGCTCTGTGGCTGGCGGACGACATCGACGACGTCGTCGTCGGCTATCCGACGGCTGACCAGGCGGCGTTGCAGCGGCTGGCGGGCGACGAGCGGCTGGCCGCGCGGGTCACCCTGATGGTCGACTGCGTCGAGCACCTCGACCTGATCGCGAAGGTGGCGCGCGACGCCGGCGCGGCGTCGCCGATCCGGGTATGCCTCGACATCGACGCGTCTCTCGAGATGCTTTCCGGCCGTGTGCATCTCGGTGTGCTGCGCTCCCCCGTCCGTACGCCTGAACGGGCTGTCGTGCTTGCCAGGGCCGTGGCCGATCGTCCGGAGCTCAGGCTGGTCGGTCTGATGTCGTACGAGGCGCAGATCGCTGGCCTCGGCGACGCGGCCCCTGGTTCGGCGGCGCGTCGAATGGGCATCCGGGCCATGCAGCGCAGGTCCGCTAGCGAGCTGGTCGAGCGTCGCGCTGCCGTCGTCGCTGCCGTGCAGGAGGTCGCGCCCTTGGAGTTCGTGAACGGCGGAGGCACCGGCAGCGTCGAACTGACCTCGAGTGACGGCGCCGTCACCGAGATCGCCGCCGGCTCAGGGCTTTACGGACCCGTCCTCTTCGACTCGTACCGCGTCTGGTCTCCCCAGCCGGCTGCGTTCTTCGTGCTGGACGTGGTGCGCCGCCCGTCCCCCGACGTGGCCACCGTGCTCGGTGGTGGCTGGGTGGCCTCGGGCCCGTCCGGATCCGATCGGCTACCTGCGCCGGTCTGGCCACGCGGACTGCGCACGACGGCGACCGAGGGTGCCGGCGAGGTGCAGACCCCGCTGCGCGGTCCGGCCGCACCGGGGCTGCGCGTGGGTGACCGCGTGTGGTTCCGCCACGCCAAGGCCGGAGAGCTGAGTGAGCGGGTCAACGACCTGCACCTCGTCGGGGGCCCGGGCGACGGCAACCAGGTCACGGTCGCGCCGACCTACCGCGGGGAGGGGCAGGCGTTCCTCTGAGCCGACGGATCGAGTGTTGAGAAGTGGGGCCATGGCGGCAGCGCATGGCCCGGCTTCTCAACATTGGTCCGGACGGAGGCGCCTCCGCGGGTGGTGCACGCCTCAGCCGGTGTCGAGCAGCGCGTGCAGTGACGCGACGCAGCGCGTGACCAGCGCGTCGAGCCCGGGCTCACGACGCGGTGCCGGACGCCCGGCCCACTCGATCGCCCGGTCCTCGACGTAGGCCCACCAGGCGTGCACGACGTCGCGGGTGACGTCCCTCGGCGCTCCACCGTCCGGCGCCCCACCGTCCGACGCCCGACCGTCCGACCAAAGCGCGTCGAGCACCCGCTGCGTCATCACCTCACGGATGCGGTCGTAGACCTCGACGACCTGAACGTGCCCGCCGCCGGCCCCGCGCACGAACGAGATGTACGACGTGCGACGCCGCTCGATCTGCTCGACGAATCCCCGAACCATCGTGTGCAGCTGCGCGTCTGGGGTCTCGAGCGGGTCAGGGGCGGTGTTGCGCAGCACCCGCTGCCCGGCCGCCTCCACGACGGCGAGGTAGAACTCGCTCTTCGTGGCGAAGTAGTGGAACAGCAGGCCGCGCGAGATGCCGGCCTGGGCGGCCACCTCGTCGATGGACAGCTCGTGCAGGGGCTTCTCGGTGAGCCGCGACAGGCCGATGCCGATCAGCTGCCGGCGGCGGTCGTCCGCGCTGAGGCGGGCACGGGGAGAGCCGGCCGCACGGGGCTCCCGTGGCGTACGCGACACAGACACGCTATTGAGCGTCGCTCAAGAAGGCTCTATGGTCAAGGCATGGATCTCTCCCCCACTGCCCGCGGCGCCGAGCTCCTGGAGCGCGTCACCGATTTCATGGCGAAGCACGTCGCGCCGGTCGAGGACGACTACCACCGCGACATCGCGACGCTCCGCCAGGGCGGCGGTGACCCCTGGCAGGAGCTACCGCTGCTCGGAGAGCTGCGTGCTGCGGCGCGCGAGGAAGGGCTGTGGAACCTCTTCCTCCCCCGCGAGCACGCGGCCGACTACGCCGAGCGGTTCGGCACCTCCGGCGGCGAGGGGCTCAGCAACCTCGACTACGCGCCGATCGCCGAGCAGACCGGCCGGTCGTTCCTGGCGCCCTACGTGTTCAACTGCAACGCACCGGACACCGGCAACATGGAGGTGCTGCTCAAGTACGGCAGCGAGGCGCAGCGCAAGGAGTGGCTGGAGCCCCTGCTCGACGGACGGATCCACAGCGCGTTCTGCATGACGGAGCCGGGGGTCGCCTCGTCCGACGCCACCAACATGGAGACGACCGCGGTCGTCGAGGGCGACCAGGTGGTCGTCAACGGACGCAAGTGGTGGTCGACCGGCGTGGGGCACCCTGAGTGCAACATCTTGATCGTGATGGCCCTGACCGACCCCGAGGCCGACCGTCATGCACGGCACTCGATGGTCCTCGTGCCGCGCGACGCCCCCGGGGTCAAGGTCGAGCGCCTGCTCAGCACGATGGGGATGCACGACGAGCCGTTCGGCCACGGCGAGGTGTCGTTCAGCGATGTGCGCGTACCGCTGTCGAACGTCGTCGCCGGCCCGGGGCGCGCGTTCGAGATCGCCCAGGGCAGGCTCGGGCCCGGTCGAGTCCACCACTGCATGCGGCTCGTCGGCCTGGCCGAGCGCTGCCTCGAGCTAGCCTGCCGGCGAGCGACCTCGCGGGTCGCCTTCGGCAAGCCGCTGGCCGACCTCGGCGGCAACCGCGAGCGCATCGCTGACGCCCGCATGGCGATCGAGCAGGCACGGCTGCTCGTGCTCAAGACGGCATGGCTGCTCGACACCGCAGGCTCGGCGGGTGCCTTGAGCGAGGTCAGCCAGATCAAGGTCGCGGTGCCGATCATGGCGCAGAACGTCGTCGACATGGCGATCCAGATCCACGGTGGCGGAGGGCTTTCGGACGACTTCCCCCTGGCAATGGCGTGGACGAACGCCCGCGCACTGCGGCTGGCGGACGGGCCCGACGAGGTTCACCGTGGCGTGATCGCGAAGCTCGAGCTGTCGAAGTACGCGGAGGGCCGACGGGCATGACCCAGGCGGACGGCGTCGCCGTCCGCGACGAGGACGCGTTCGACGTCGACGCGGTGTCGCGGTGGCTACGCGAGAACGCCTCGGGTACAGAGGGTCTCGAGGGAACGCCCGAGGTCAGACAGTTCTCGGGCGGGGCCTCCAACCTGACCTACTTGCTGCGGTACCCGACACGTGACCTGGTCCTGCGCAGGCCACCGACCGGGGCCAAGGCCAAGAGCGCCCACGACATGCGGCGCGAGTTCACGATCCAGTCGCGGCTCGCGCCCGTGTTCGCGTACGTGCCCGACATGGTGGCCTTCTGCGACGACGAGTCGGTGATCGGCTGCGAGTTCTACGTGATGGAGCGGCTCCAGGGCACGATCCTGCGTAGCAACCTCCCACCGGAACTGGACCTGTCGCCAGACCAGGTGCGGCAGCTGTGCACCAACGTCCTCGACGTGTTGGTCGAGCTTCACTCGGTCGACCCCGGCGCGGCCGGGCTGGACGACCTCGGCAAGGGCTCGGGCTACGTGGCTCGGCAGGTCTCCGGCTGGTCGGACCGCTATCGCAAGGCGCGGACGTGGAACGTCGGCTCGTTCGAGGCCGTGATGCGCTGGTTGGCCGCGAACCAACCCACGGACGTACGAACCTGCTTGATCCACAACGACTTCCGGTTCGACAACGTGGTGCTGCGCCAGGACGACCCGCTGCAGGTCAGCGGCGTGCTGGACTGGGAGATGGCGACCCTGGGCGACCCGCTGATGGACCTGGGTGGCGCACTCGCCTACTGGATCGAGGCCCGCGACGACCGGGTGTTCGCCCGGTTCCGCCGACAGCCGACGCACGCGCCGGGCATGATGACCCGCGACGAGGTAGTCGACTACTACGCCGCTCGGACCGGCCTGTCGATCAGCCGCGAGCAGTGGACCTTCTACGAGGTGTTCGGCCTCTTCAGGCTCGCGGTCATCGCCCAGCAGATCTACTACCGGTACTTCCACAAGCAGACGACCAACAAGAGGTACAAGGAGTTCCACTACGTGGTGCTCTACCTCGGTTGGCGGTGCCGGCGACTGGTGCGCGCGGCCGAAAGGCGCGACCGAGCGCGCTAGAGGCGTGGTTCCCTTTCTGCCGGTCGCCATGCTGGAGCCAACGGTACTTTTGGTTCATGCCAGACGCGGTCCGCTCTTTCGGGGAGGGGCTGAGGAGCGTCCGCGCCGCCAGACGGTTCCTCGAGGAGACGTTGAGGGGCTGGGCCATCTCTGGCTTCGACTTCGGAGCGACTCTCGTGGTGACGGAGCTGGCCACCAACGCGGTCCTGTTCGCGACTCCACCGTTCTGGGTGCGCGTGTCCTTCGACTCGAGGGAGCTCAGGGTGGAGGTCCACGACAACAGCGCCCGCCTGCCGCGCCGCCGCGACTACGGCGTCGACGCGACGACGGGTCGCGGCCTGAACCTCGTGGTCGCGCTGTCCGACGACTGGGGCGTCACCACGAACAACGCGGGCAAGATGGTCTGGGCCACGGTGCGTGCCGATGACGAGTCCGCCCGGTCCTTCGCCGACAGCGCAGGCGACCGGGGGTGGACGGTGTGACGGCGGACGACTCAATGCTCACCGTGCACATCATCGGACTCCCTGTGCGCCTCGGACGCCCTCCGGTCCGGTGGACCGGCGAGCAGCTCAACTAGGCGCCGGCAGCGGAGCCCCTCCGCCGCGCGCGATACGCCGCCACGTTCGCGCGGTTGCCGCAGCCGGCGTCGCAGTAGCGGCGAGAACGGTTCTTGGACAGGTCGATCACGACATCCGCACAGTCGTCGGCGGCACAGACCCTGAGCCGGTCCGCCTCCCGTCCGCGGATGACGTCGACGAGCGCCATCGCGGCCTCGACGGCGAGCCTGGTCGCCACCGGAGCATCCGGCGCGGTCGCATGCAGGTGGTAGTCCCAGCCGTCGTGGCGCACCAGCTGCGGGAGCGCCCCGGCCTCGGCCAGCAGCTCGTTCACTGCCGCGACGGCGTCGTCCTCGTCAGCGGTCCAGATCTGGCGTAGCCGCAGCCGCAGCGCACGGACAGCCTCGAGCTCGTCGCGCGTGTGGTCACGGCTACCGGTGAACTCGTTCTCGTCCAGCCACGCGTCCAGCTCGTCGACGGTCTTCATCTCGTCGTTGCCGGTGACCACCGAGAGCGTGTTCACGAGGGCAGCGGCCGACACCAGCGCACACTCGGTGTCATGGGTGAAAAGCATCTTGACTCCTGACACTGATCGACACTAGGGTCATCATCATACCGGATTTTACTCCTTACAGCCCGGTGCCAGCACGGTGCCAGCCATCAACCGACCACGCCGAAGGAGGCGAACCATGACCGACACCAGCGTCGCACCCCTCGTCACAGTCCCCGCGCGCGTCGGGCGGCTCACGTCCTCGACGACCGGGATCGCGCTGGCGCTCATCTCGTCCGCGGCCTTCGGCACCTCCGGGGCCGTCGGGCGATCGCTGCTGGACGGCGGATGGACCACGGGAGCCGTTGTCACCCTGCGTATCTCGCTCGCAGCAGTGATCCTGCTCGTCCCGACCTGGCTGGCACTGCGCGGCCGCTGGGCCGTGCTGCGCAGGCAGTGGGGCGTCGTGCTCGCCTACGGCACCTTCGCCGTCGCGTTGCCGACGCTTGCCTACTTCAGCGCAATCCAGCACCTGTCGGTCGGTGTCGCGCTGCTCATCGAGTACCTCGCCCCGGTGCTCATCGTCGGTTACCTCTGGGCGCGGACCCGCCGTGCACCGGGGTGGCTGACGGCAGCCGGCGTGGTGCTCTCGCTGGTCGGCCTGGCGCTCGTGCTCGACGTCACGGGCGACGTGCACGTGAGTGCCGTCGGCGTGCTGTGGGCACTGCTGGCCGCCGTCGGCCTCGCGGTGTACTTCCTGCTCGCCGACAGCGGTGCCGGTGACGACGCGCTGCCACCCCTTGCCCTCGCCGGGGCCGGTCTGGTGGTCGGCGCTGTGGCCCTTGCGGCTGCCGGCCTGACCGGGTTGGTCCCGATGGGCGCCAGCACGGACGATGTCCTGCTCGGCGAGTGGACCGTCGCCTGGTGGGTACCGGTACTCGAGCTGGCACTGCTGGCCGCGGCGTTCGGCTACGTGACAGGGATCCTCGCGGTCAGGCGCCTCGGCTCGACCGTGTCGTCGTTCGTGGCACTGACCGAGGTGCTGTTCGCCGTCCTGTTCGCCTGGTGGCTGCTTGGCGAGCTTCCCGTGCCCGTGCAGCTGCTCGGCGGTGGGCTGATCGTGTGCGGGGTGGTCGCCGTCCGCCTCGGGGCGACCAAGGAGCATGCCGGGCACGCGTAGGCGCGAACCAGCCGCTCACGAGCAGGCCGTGGGCCTCGTGTCGCGACTGTTCCGCACGGATCCCGCACCCGTTCAACTCCTTCGCCTTCTAGCGGATGCGGCTGCAAGATGGGGCCAAAACGACGCACAGGGGACGGGGACATGAGTGACATCCAGCGCCAGGTACAGCAGGCGATCGACGGCCTCGTGGCGTCCGGAGCCGGCACGTACTGTCACACCGCCGGCGTGCCGGCCGTCCCTCTCAGCACGACGGTCGAGGACCTCTGCGACTGGGACACCATGTGCACGGCGATCGCCGACTCCGAGCTGTGGTGGGAGGGCACCAAGGCCGGCTACCACGCCTACACGTTCGGCTACCTCGTGGGCGAGATCGTCGGCCGCACAACGGGAAAGCCGATCTCACGGGTCCTTCTCGAGGACGTCAGCGGACCTCTTGGCGGCGCCGAAGCACCTGTTGCCGACCGCCGAGATGGGGAACCCCACCGACGTGCTGAGCGCCGAGATCCCTGCTGAGGCATGGACTTCTGCCCGCGCGATCGCCCGCATGTACGCCGCGCTGCTCAGCGAGGTCGACGGCGTGCGGCTCGTCAGCGCGGACCGTCTGCGCGAGATCACGTCAGTCGCGTTCTCGGGCACGGACGAGGTAGCCGGCAACCCGTCCAGCTGGGGACTCGAGTGCAGCATCTGGGGTCCGGGCAGCTGGGAGGAGCCGCCTTCGGCATGGCCTGCGCCGGGGGCAGCTGGGCCGGCGCGAACACGGAGTCGGGGGTCGCGGTGGCCATCACCAAGAACCGGCTGACGATCGACGACGAGGCCATCACGCGTGTCGTCGACATCGTCCACAAGGGCTTGGAGTAGACGAGACTCGCGCTGGGTACACAATCGGGCCGTGCCTTCGAACCCAGCCAGCAGCGCCCCCATGACCGGGCCGCCGTCCCGCCGCACGAAGCCCAGCAAGGGCGACCGCACGTCCCAGGCGATCCTTGACGCTGCGGAGCGACTGCTCTCCGAGCGGGACCTGAGCGCGATCACGATCGACGACCTCACGTCCGGGGCCGGGATCTCGCGGTCGACCTTCTACTTCCACTTCGACTCGCGCGACGCGGTGCTCCTCCAGCTGGCCGAGCAGCTCGTGGAGCAGCTGTACGCGTCGGCTGGTGCCTGGATCAGCCGGGACGGCGAACCGCCCGCCACGGCGGTGCACCGCGCTGTCGAGCAGACCGTCGCCCTATGGCGCAGCCACGGTCCGGTACTGCGCGCGGCCGTGATGGCGCGCGAGACCGACCCCCGGATGCGTGAGTTCTGGGACGGCGTCGCGCGACGGTTCATCGGCTCCATCGCCGAGCTGATCGAGCGCGAGCGGGCTGCGGGTCTCGCCCTGCCGGGTCCCCCGTCCGCGAGTCGACTTGCCGCAGTGCTGGTCTCGATGAACGAGGAGGTCTGCTTCCACCAAGCCCGGGCACGCAGGTCGGCGATTGCCGACCGCGAGATCGTCGACGCGCTGACGACGGTGTGGATGCGGGCGGTGTACGGCACCGCGCAGGAGTAGCGCCGCCCGGCAAGAAACATTGAAACTCGACATCGCGTCGATTATTATCGACAGCATGTCGATACCACAGCCGTCCCCGTTCTCCCTCGAAGGCCGCGTCGCGCTGGTGACCGGTGGAACCCGCGGCATCGGACGAGCGACCGTCAGCGCGCTGGCCGCCGCCGGCGCACGCGTCGCGGTGTGCTCGCGAACCCCCGAGGCCTGCGATCAGGTCGTCGCCGAGCTGGAGCGTGACGGCGTCGAGGCGCTGGCCGTACCGGCGAATCTCGCCCACGACGACATCGGCGGCCCGCTCGTCGAGGCGGTGATGGCCCGTTGGGGCCGCATCGACATCCTGGTCAACAGCGCTGGCGCCAACGCGCAGTACTCCCCGTTGGCGGGCAGCAGCACCAAGGCGTTCGACGCGACCTTCGCGGTGAACGTCCGCAACCCCATCCAGCTCATCTCGGCCGCTGTCGCGGGCGGGATGGGCAAGGGCGGGGCTGTGGTCAATGTGGCCAGCAGCGCCGGCATCAAGTCCGAGGCGTACCTCGGGGTCTACGCCGCCAGCAAGGCGGCCGTCATCAGCACCACCCGCACGATGGCCCGAGAGCTCGGCCCGCTGGGCATCAGGGTGAACGCCGTCGCGCCGGGTGTGATCCGCACCGACTTCGCGCGCGTCCTGATGGAGACGCCCGCGCTGCACGACAGCGTCGTCGCGGAGACAGCGCTCGGGCGCCTGGGCGATGCCGACGAGGTGGCCGGGGCGATCGTCTTTCTCGCTTCCGACGCAGCGTCGTTCGTGACCGGCTCCGTACTCGTCATCGACGGCGGAAGGACGGCGTGACCATGGAGCGCTTCACCGGCCGCACGGCCGTGGTCACCGGGGGCGCCTCGGGCATCGGCGCCGCCACCGCTCGTCGGCTCGCTGCCGAGGGCGCGACCGTGGTGGTCGCGGACCTCGACGGCCTCGGGGCGAAGGTCGTCGCCTCCGAGATCGACGGGTTCGGCCTGGCCCTCGACGTCCGCGACATGGTGTCGGTCCGCGAGGCGATGGCCGAGGCCGAGCGACTCCTCGGCCGGGTCGACGTGCTGGTCAACAACGTGGGTGGAGACCGGCAGGCCTTCTTCGTGGACACCGAACCCGAGGACTGGGAGTCGGTGCTCGGCGTGAACCTGCTCGCGACGATGGCCTGCACGCGGTACGTGCTGCCAGGGATGCAGAGCCGCAAATCCGGGTCGATCGTGAACATGTCGAGTGAAGCGGGCCGCAGCGGGTTCATGTCGGCCTCGGTCTACTCGGCGGCGAAGGCGGGAGTGCTCGGCTTCACCAAGGCGATCGCCCGCGAGGGTGCCCGATACTCGGTGCGCTGCAACGCTGTTGCGCCCGGACCGATCGACACGCCCCTGCTCGCCGGGCTGGCCGAAGCAGGAGGCCTCAGCGCCCGGCTGCGCGGCGCGATGATCGAGGGCACCATGATGCGCCGCCCCGGAACGCCCGACGAGGTGGCAGCCGCAGTCGCCTTTCTGGCCTCCGACGACGCCTCGTTCGTCACCGGGCACACGCTGTCGGTCAGCGGCGGGGGCGGCGTCTCGTGAGCGTCCTGAAAACAGACGTGCTCGACGCAGAACTCCAGCTCGTGCCGTTCGGCACCATGTCGGCCCACCTGCGCCGTCCGATCGTGCTGACAGGCACGCCGGCCGGCCACCGCCTGGTCTACGAGCTGGAGTCCGGTTGCATCGAGAGCGACCGGCTGAGGGCGACCATGGTCGGCAGCTCGTCCGCCGACTGGCTGACGGTGGGGCCTGAGGGCACCGGCACCATGGACGTCCGTGTGATGGCCCAGACCGACGACGGTGCACTGATCTTCATCCAGTACAACGGCCGTGTCGACCTGACGGACGGCATCCAGGCCGGTATGACCAAGCCGCTGTACTCCACCCCCCGCTTCGAGACCGGCGACCCTCGCTATCTCTGGCTCAACCACATCCAGGCGGTCGGCAAGGGCCGCATGAACGGTCCCGTCCTCACCTACCAGCTCTTCGAGCTGCGCTGACATGGCTGCCTGCCGCGCAACAAACACCGAGCCAGGCCTGACACTTTCGTCAGGCCTGGCTCAGACGCCTTCTCTGCCAGCCGATCTGCCGACCTCTTCAGGCCTGCCAGATTCCTCCGGACGCGGGGCGCCGGTACCCGAGGATGCTGTACGCGGCGTCAGCGAGCGCCTGGCCGCGGTCGTTCAGTCCGACTCCCGGTCCCTGGCGCGTCATCACGTAGCCGAAGGACATCCGGGCCCGCGGGTCGGCGAACCCGATGGATCCACCGAAACCGATGTGCCCGAAGGCTTCCTCCGACAGCAGGACCCCTTCGGAGTCGGCCGGCGGCAGGTGGCTGTTGTCGCACGCCTTTACGAAGCCGAGGCTGAACCGGCTCGGGATCTGGACCATCGCGTCGAGGGACGACGAGGAGCTCACGGAGCTCATCGGCCCGATCTGGAACTCGTCGACCAGTCGCACGCCGTCGACCTCTCCACCGACTGCCAGGGGCCGGTACATCAGGGACAGGCCGCGGGCGTTGGTGATGCCACCGACCGACCCCATCACCGCCGCGTGCGCCTCCCGGGTATCGGCCTCGCCCGGCTCCATGTACCCGCCGTTGTGCAGCAGCATCAGGCCGGGGAGCGACGCGGGATCGGTGAACGCGGCGACGTAGACGCTGGGTACCGGGGCGCCGGGTGCGGTGAGGTCGGCGGGGATCGTGTGCGCCACCCGTCCCTCCTGGTCCTCGGGCAGACCGAGGAAGAAGTCCAGCCCGAGGGGCTCCGCGACCTCCTTGCGGAAGAACTCGTCGAGCGGCACGCCGGAGACCCGTCGCACGACCTCGCCGACAAGGAAGCCGAAGGTCAGCGCGTGGTATCCGTGCCGGGTGCCGGGCTCCCACAGCGGCTCCGCCTCGGCGAGGGTGTTCACCATGAAGTCCCAGTCGTAGAACGCGCCACGCGGAATCGGCTGGCGCAGAGCCGGAAGGCCGGCCTGGTGGTTCAGCAGGTGGCGGACGAGCACGCCGTCCTTGCCGTTCTTGGCGAAGTCGGGCCAGTAGGTGCTCACCGGCGCGTTCAGGTCGAGCTGGCCGCGCGACGCGAGGATGTGCGCGCACAGCGCCGTCGCGCCCTTGGTGGCGGACCAGACGTGCACCAGCGTGTCCGCGGTCCACGGCGCCTGCGTCTGGGGGTCGGCCACGCCGCCCCACAGGTCGACAACAGTTGTGCCGTTCACCGTGATGTGGACGGCAGCGCCGGTCTCGTCGCGCTCCCTGACGTTCTGCTCGAAGGTCTCTCGTACAGCGGCGAACTCCGGTGCGCAGGTGCCGTCGACCGACATGGTTGCCTCCCTGGGGCGAGTGGTGAGGCACAGCACAGCAGCCGCACCGACCCCTCGTCAGTGGGGATCACTCAACACCTAGCGAGAGGCCCATCAACAACAGCAACAGCGCGGACGGGGGCGCCGGCATGACCGGGCCACTCGAGCTGGTCGGACGCGACAGCGAGCTCGCCCGGGTCGTCGCGTGCGCGGAAGCGGTCGTGTCGAGCGGTCTCGGCGTGGTCGTCGTCTCCGGTGAGCCGGGCATCGGCAAGTCGACCCTGCTCGCCGAGGTGAGCAGGCGGCTTGCCGAGCGCCGGTGGCACACCTGCGAGGTGGTCGCCGACGAGCTGCACGGCCGCACCCCCTACTCGGCGCTGGTCGAGGGGGCTCGCTCGCTGGCCGGTCGCATCGACAACAGCTGGTCGGAACGCCTTCGACGCGAGGCGGTTTCGGCGCTCGACGTGTTCGACGCGGGCCAGGTCGACGACGGGGGTGCCTGGTTCGGCCGGGCCGAGGAGGCGTTCACGCGACTGGTGACCTCGCTGGCCGCCGTAGGGCCTGTCGCCGTCACGGTGGACGACGCGGACTTGCTCGACGAGGACTCGGTAGCCCTCCTGACGGTGCTGCTGCGACGCCTGAGGACCGCCCCGGTCGTGCTGCTGCTCACTGCTCGACGCCACCCCCTGCGCCCGAGCCTCGTGCTGGAGCTGATGCTCGACAGGCTGAGCGCGGTGGCCGACGTCGAGCGAGTCGAGCTGGAGGCCTGGGGATCCGACGACGTCGCCGCAGGGATCACTCCCGCGCTCGGCGCCGCACCCGACCAGGACCTCGCCGACGAGGTGCACTTCAGGTCGGACGGGAACCCCCTGCTGGCCATCGAGATCGCGAGGTCGCTGACCGAGCAGCGGCTGGTGACGGTGGACGGCCAGGACGGCCAGGACGGCCAGAACGGCAGGAGGGCAGAACGGCACCGCCAGGCTGGCTCGGCCCGTCGACGACCTGCAGCTCAGCGGCCGAGACATGCTCCTGCGCCGACTGGCTCCGCTCGACCCGTCGGTCCAGGCAGTGGCGCGGGCCGCCGCGGTGCTGCGGCGACTGCGGGTGGACGAGCTCGGGCTGCTGGCCCGGGTCACCGGACTGGACGAGGACGCGACCGCACACGCATTCGACGCGCTCGTCGACGCCGAGGTGCTCTGCCAGGTCGCCGGGTCGGCCGGCAGCGTGTTCGCGTTCTCCCACGGCCTGGTGGCCGACGCCCTGTACGAGGCGACCGGCCCGGCGGAGCGCGCCAGGTTGCACCGGGCCGCCGCCGAGCAGCTACGCGACGCCCAGGCCGCCGGCCTGCCGGTCGACCTGCTGCAGCTCGCCGACCACCTCAGTGCGTCCGCGCTGCCGGGTGACCTGGCCGCCGCGAAGACGCTGACGCAGGCAGCGGACCTCGCCCGGACCCTTGCCCCGGCCCGAGCCGCCCACCTCAGCGAGCGGGCTCTTCAGCTGCTGCCCTCCGGTGCACCCGGACGCGCGCTGGTGCTGTCCACGCACTGCCGATCCCTCGCCAGGGCGTCGCGACCAGCCGACGCTGTGGTGGCGGGCCTCGCCGCCCTGGCCGAGCTGGCGCCCGGTGACACGCGCACCCGCACGGCAACTGCCGTGGTGAGCTGCCTGTTCGGTGCCGGGAGGCTGCAGGAGGCGCTCGACGTGGTGGACGGTGAGGTCGGACGCGGCCCCCTGCCCGCCGTCCTGCACGCACAGCGGGCACTGCTCCTGGTGTTCGCCAACCGCTGCGTCGAGGCGGTCGCCGAGGTCGCGCGGACCCGGCAGCTCGTCGATGGTGCCCACGGTGAGGTGTCCCCGTCCGAACGAGTCGTCGTGATGAGCCAGCTCGGTGTCGTGACCTCGATGCTGGCCCGTCAGGACGAGACGGTCACCTACGCCGACGAGGCGCTGGCGGCGGCCGGCACGTCACGCACCCTGCGCATGCAGGCCCTTGCCGTGGGGGCGTGTACCGGAGCGCTGGCCGGTCTGGTCGAGGACGCGACCTCGCGGCTGCGGCGCGCCGACGACATCCGGGCCGAGGTGGCTCTGGACGGCACGGTGCGACCGGCGCGAGAGCGCATGACGGACAGTGCCGTTCCCTTCCGCGGCGAGCTGCTGGTGGCATCGATCGCCGTGGACTGGCTCGGCGGACGGTGGGACGGCGCGCTGGAGGGGATCGGCCGCGTCGCGTCGGAGCTTCGCGACAGCCAGACCGTGCTGCTGGCCGGTGCCACGAGGGCGATCGAGCTGCACGTGCGGACCTGGCGTGGCGAGCTCGACCTCGCCGCGAAGATCGCCTCCGAGCCACCGCCGGCACCTCGAAACATGGCCAACCTGTACGCGATCGCCCTGTCTGACTACCTGGCGGCACGTGGCGACCTGGAGAGCGCGGTGAAGGTCGTGGACGAGGCCGTCGACGACCCGAGGACCGCGCCCTACAGCTGCGTGCTGCTGGGCAGTCTGGTCGACCTGCACCTGAGGGCCGGTGACCACTCTCTGGCGACCGAGGCGCTCACGACGCTCGAAACCGTTGGTGGCGAACGGGTCTCGCCGTGGTCGCGAAGCGTCCTTCACCGGGCGCGTGGCCAGGTGCACAGGGACCCGGCGGCCCTGCGAGCCGCCGCCGAGGTGGCCGCCCAGGGTGGGCTGGTTCTCGAGCAGGCGACCTCGCAGCTCGCCCTCGGCCTGATGGTGGACGACGCGGCGGACGAGTTGGTGGAGGCGTACCGCACCTTCCAGGGGCTCGGCGCGCACGGTCTGCGCCGGACCGCCGGCGCCCGGCTGCGCGAGCTCGGCGCCAAGGTGCCACGAGGCCGGGCACGTGGCGCCGGTGTGCTCACCGGGTCGGAGGAGCGGATCGCGCGGCTCGTGCAGCAGGGGATGCGCAACCGCGAGATCGCGGCGGCGCTGCACTACAGCCCCCGAAGCGTCGAGGTTTACCTCTCCCGCGTCTACGCGAAGCTCGGGATCTCGTCGCGCCTCGAGCTGGCTCGCGCGCTCGACACGCTCGATCGTCCATAGGTACCGGCCGTAGGTGTTGTGGTGTCCGCACTGACACGACCATCGGCCGACCCGATGTGATGACGGCGAGAGTGTTGTCGGTGTTGTCGGCGTTTCCGGTGATGTGTGGCGGAAACCGGTGAAAGGGTGACGATGAGAGCGATCCAGATCTCCGAGTACGGCGGCCCCGAGGTCCTGCAGCCCGCTGAGCTGCCGGAACCGGAGGCCAAGCCGGGCTTCACGCTGGTCCGGGTCGCCGGCGCCGGCGTGAACTACGCCGACACGCACCAGGTCGAGAACTCCTACCTCAGCCCCACCACGCTGCCTCTCGTGCCCGGCGGCGAGGTCGTGGGCACGGCGCCTGACGGGCGTCGCGTCGTCGCGCTACTGCCTTTCGGCGGCTACGCGCAGCTCGCCACCGCCGCCGACTCGCTGGTCTTCGACGTCGACGACAAGGTCGACGACGGCCAAGCCCTCTCGCTGGTGCTGCAGGGCGTCACGGCGTGGCACCTGCTGCGGACCACCTGCCACCTGGAGAAGGGGGAGACGGTCGTCGTGCACGCGGGGGCCGGAGGGGTCGGGTCGATCGCGGTGCAGCTGGCACGGCACTACGGCGCCGGACGGGTCATCGCCACCGCGTCCACACCCGCGAAGCGCGACCTGGCCATCGAGCTGGGCGCCGACGTCGCGATCGACGGCTCGCCGGAGGCTCTGCGCGACCGGCTGCTCGAGGCGGCGGGCGGTCGCGGTGTCGACGTGGTCCTGGAGATGGTCGGCGGCTCCGTGTTCGACGAGTCGGTTCGCGCGCTGGCACCGTTCGGGCGGCTGGCGACGTACGGCCAGGCATCGCGCAAGCCACCGTCGCTGGTCGACCCGGGGGGCCTGATCGCCAAGTCGCGCACCGTCGGCGGGTTCTGGCTCGGGCATCTCTACGCGCGGCCGGACCTGATCGCCGAGCCACTGGGCGAGCTGATGGGGCTGGTGGTCGACGGCACGCTGCGGCCGGTCGTCGGCGGTCGGTACCCGCTCTCGCAGGCCCGGCGGGCGCACGAGGATCTCCTCGGCCGTGCCACCACGGGCAAGCTCGTCCTGGACCCAGAGGGCTGAGACCCATGAGCCAGACAGCAAGAGAGACACAGACCGCAAGCGAGCCACAGACAGCGAGGACCCTCGCCGACGCCGCCCTCGTCGCCGGTGCGTCCTTCGGCGACGACCCCGCGCTGCAGGTCAAGGTCGACGGCGAGTGGCGGCAGGAGTCGTTCGCCGAGCTGGCCGCCGCTGTGCGCGACCTGGCGGCCGGGTTGGTGCTGCAGGGCGTCCAGCCCGGAGACCGCGTCTGCGTGCTGGCGCAGACCCGGCCGGAGTGGACGAAGGTGGCGCTGGCCGTGCTGGCGGCCGGAGGGGTCGTCGTCCCGATCTACGCCTCCAGCTCACGGCAGGAGTGCGCCTGGGTGATCGGCAACTCGGGCGCCTCGCTCGTGGTCTGCGAGGGGGTGGACGAGGTCGAGCGCGTCGAGTCGCTGACCGACCTGCTCGAGATCGTGCCGCCGATCCTGGCCATGCAGGACTGTGACGGCGAGGCGGTCACCATCGCCGAGCTGGGACAACAGGGGGCAGACCAGGGGACAGACTCAGGCGCCGAGGAAGAGCTCGAGCGTCGTCGCGCGGCGGTCCAGGTCGACGACCCGGCCGTCATCATCTACACCTCGGGGACGACCGGGCCGCCGAAGGGTTGCGTTCTGACACACCGCAACTGGATCCGGATCGGTGAGCTGACCGAGGAGCTCTCGTACATCCGCTACGGCGACGTCGTGTACCTGTTCCTGCCGCTCGCCCACGTCTTCGCGCAGATGGTGCAGTTCGCCAGCGTGAGCATCGGCGCGACCCTCGTCTACTGGGGCGGCGACATGACGCGCATCGTCGCGGAGGTCGGCGAGGTCAGGCCGACGTTCCTGCCGTCCGTCCCCCGCATCTTCGAGAAGCTGCATGCGGCGATCACGGCCGGCCTGCCACCCGAGACGGTCGCGCAGGCGACCCAGGTGGGCCTGGCGGTCAGGTCGATGCAGCGGCGGGGCGATGAGGTCCCGGCCGAGACGTCGGCGGCCTTCGAGGCGCTGGAACCGTTGTACGCCAAGGTGCGTGGCATCTTCGGTGGCCGCCTGCGCCAGGCCCTGTGCGGCGGGGCACCCATCTCCAAGGACGTGCTCGAGTTCTTCCACGCCGCCGGCGTGCCGGTGCTGGAGGGCTACGGGCTGACCGAGACCACTGGTATCGGCACGGTCAACACGGTCGACTCCTTCAAGGCCGGGAGCGTCGGGGTAGCCACGCCCGGCGTCGAGCTGCGCCTGATGCCGGACGGCGAGATCGAGATGAAGGGCCCCCACGTGTTCGCCGGCTACTGGGGCGACGCCGGTGCGACGGCCCACAGCGTCGTCGACGGCTGGCTGCGGACCGGCGACCTCGGCGTCGTCGACGACGACGGCTTCGTACGGATCGTGGGTCGCAGCAAGGACATCATCATCACGTCGGGTGGCAAGAACATCAGCCCGGCGAACCTCGAGAACGACCTCAGGCACTCGCCCTGGATCTCGCAGGCGCTCGTGTACGGCGACCGCCGCCCCTACCTGGTGGCGCTGGTGACTCTGGACCCGGAGATGATCTCTGCCTGGGCCGCCGGGCACGGTGTCACCGCCGGGCCGGGCGGGCTCGCCGAGGCGCCGGAGGTTCGGGCGTTGGTCGAGCAGGTCGTCGAGCAGGTGAACGACCGTTACGCGCGCGCCGAGCAGATCAAGCGGTTCGCCATCTTGCCGCGCGACCTCTCCCAGGAGGACGGCGAGCTGACGCCGAGCCTGAAGGTGAAGCGCAAGGTCGTGCACGACCGGCACCTCGACCTGATCTCGGCGCTCTACTCCGGTGCCGGCTCAGAAGGCGCCAGCCCTGAAGTCGCCCAGGCCGACGGTGTCGGTGCTGGGGTGGGCGCCGGCACGCCGTAGCTGTCAGGCGAGAAGCTGGGCGTTGATGCGGCCCGGGAAGCGCACGCTGAACCGGGCGGACCCCAGCCAGGTCTGGACCTCGTCGAGTCGTCGGTCAACCTCGGCGCGCCGCTTCTTGGCCACGGGCACGAAGTAGTGGGTGCGCATCTCGCCGTCGGGTCGCCGCGCCCAGGCGCCGACCACCCGGCCGTCCACCCAGATCGTCGGCCCGGCGTTGCCGTTGCGGTCGAACGCGTCGGCCGCCTCGTCCGGCAGGTACCATCCGCGCTCCTTCCAGCCCATCGTCGTCGGGTCGAGGCCGGGCAGCACCTCGACCCACGGCTCGACCGGCTCGACGGGGGCCTCGTCACCGGCGGCGACCCACCCTTCGGCGCCGTCGAGGTCGACCGGGACCGCGCCGCAGTCGGCGAGCGCCCGGCGCATCGTGACCACCGCCCAGCCCATCCACCACCGCAGGTCGAGCGACGTGGCAGGGCCGAACCGCCGCAGCCACTGGTCGGCGAGGCCGCGCGCCGCTTCGCGCGTGTCGAGATCGCCCAGCCCACCGTCCATCCAGTCGTCCATCGCCGCCCACGTGTACTGGCCGTTCACCCACGTCCCGGTCGGACGGGTGCGCACCAGCACCCCGTCGAAGCCGAGCCCGGAGAGCACGCGGACGTGAGCGTTCTGCGTGCCCGCCCACGGCGTTCCCGTGGCGAGATGCAGGGGGTGGATCAGGGCTGGAACGAGGCGTCCGAGCTGCCTCGTGGTCATGGAGCCGTGTTCGTGCAAGACGGCGAGCAGGTCGTCTCGCGCAGCCGCGAGCCACGCATCACCGTCGTCAATGCCGTTCTCCTGCAACATCTTCACCGTGCGCCGGTGCTCGGCGGCGGCCACCGAGCGCGTGGCCGCTGCGTGCATCCGTCGCACGGTCGGCGGGGTGGCGACCCAGAGGGTGCGGCGCATGGCGTGCTGCCGCACCACGACGCGGTCGTCGTAGAGCGCCTTCTCGACCGCGTGCACGGACGGGTTGACCATGCGCGTCATCGCCGAGAGGAACACGGTCACGGGGTCGCTGGAATGCAGGGCGACGAGATCGTCTGCGATCGCTCCGATGTCGTCGGTGTGAAGGGACGGCAGCAGCCGGTGCCGGCGCGCGAGCCGGGCCCGCCGCTCGTCGGTGTCGATCCGCCGGGTCACCGACCGGATTCTTGCAGCCGCGACGGCCGGATGTTCTGGTTCAGGTGGAAGACGTTCTCGGGGTCGTACGCGTCCTTCACCGCCGTGAGCCGCTCGAGCTTGCGCGGGGTGTAGGCACGTCCGATGCCGGCCACGCCCTCGTCGTTCAGGGCGTTGACGTAGGCGCCGGTCGCGAAGCGGTCGAGTCTCGCGGCGTGCCGCCTCGTGCCCCCGATGCGGTCGTCGTCCTCGGCGGCGTCGGTCCAGCCGGTGGCAGCCACCACCTCGAAGGCGACGTCGCGGTGGCTGAAGGCCGTCGCGTCCGCCGGCACCTCGGCGATCGCCCCGCCATGGGCCTGCAGGCTGACGCGCGGCACGAAGGTGCCGGGCCCGGCGCCCGCTCCCTCACCGCCCAGCAGCACGTCGATCGCGTCGTCCGCCAGGTCACGCACGTAGATGCCCTTCCAGTACCTGCGCATCTCGTGACCGCGCTCCATGTCGTCGCGGGTCTGCAGGTCGACGTACGACGACTCGACGACGCGCTCCGCGACCGGGCGTCCGAGCGCTCGCAGCGGCGGCAGCAGCTCGCGTCCGACGTCGGGGTCGCCGACCCACACGTAGCCGACGGTGACGACGTCACCCTCGATGCCCGCGGCGAACGTCGCGGGGCGCGGGGCCGAGGAGTTCAGGTCGCCCCACCCCCGCAGTACCGGCGCGGCACGGTCGATCGGGAAGTCGAGCTCGACACTCAGCGTCTGCGGAGCGACCGGGTGCAGCCGGAACTCGAACTCGGTGACCACGCCGAAGTTGCCTCCTCCACCCCGCAAGGCCCAGTACAGGTCAGGGTGCTCAGACTCGCTGGCGCGCACCACGTCTCCCTCGGCGGTGACCACCTCGAACGAGATGACGTTGTCGCACGAGAGCCCGAACTGGCGCGCCAGCCAACCCATCCCGCCGCCGAGCGTGAGGCCGCCGACGCCCGTGTGGGACACGTTGCCGGCAGTGGTGGCGAGACCGTGCTCCTGGGAGGCGCGGTCGAGTGACCCGAGCATCGCGCCGCCCTGCACGCGTGCCCGTCGGCCCGCCGGGTCGACCTGGACGCCGCCCATCGGAGTCAGGTCGATCATCAGGCCGTCGTCGGGCACGGCGTGCCCCACCACGCTGTGGCCTCCGCACCGGATGCCGATCTCGAGGTCGGCCTCGCGCGCGGTGCGGATGGCTGTGACGACGTCTCGCACGCTGGCGCAGCGGAAGATCTGCCGCGGGCGCCGGTCGATCATGGCGTTCCAGATCGTTCGGGCGTCGTCGTAGCCCTCGTCGCCGGGACGCAGGACCGTGCCGTCGATCTGCTGGGTGACCTCGCTCATCAGGTGGGCTCCTTCACTCGTGTCCCGCATGCTGCCTCGCTGCACCGACAGGCAGACCCGTCGCGTGGCGCGAACTCATCGCCCGGACCGGACCGTGGCTCATTCGGACCTCCCGTCGACCGAGGCGACGAGCCGCTCGAGGGTCTTGAGGAACGCCTGGCGCTCGGTGGCGGGGAGGTCACGCAACACCTCGCGCTCCATCGCCCGGATGGCCGCCCGGCAGGCCGACAGCTGCGAGCGCCCGGCGTCGGTGAGGGCGACCACGCGGTTGCGCCGGTCGGCTGGGTCTGGCGTGCGCAGCACCAGGCCGCTTGCCTCGAGCCGGTCGAGGATGGGGATGAGTCGCGTCTTGTCGCGCCCGACGGCCGCCGCGAGCTGCGACTGGGTGGCTGCCGGGCCTGACGCGAGGCCGGAGAGCACGGCGTAGTCCCACATCTCCAGGTCGTGCCGGGCCAGCAGGGGCAACTCCTCGGCGATCAGTGCGCGCGTCAGCCGGTGCAGCATCGCCCCCAGGTCGGCGCGGTCCTGGCCCATGGACGAACCGTACCCCTTGACCAATCGTCTACCAAGGTAGATGGTTAACAGATGGAGACGACAACAGACCTACGCCCGCTGCATCGTCGCGCACTCGAGATGGCCGGAGCCGTTGTCTCGGAGGTGGAGTCGCGGCACCTCAGGCTGGCGACGCCCTGCGTCGGCTGGGACCTGCACCAGCTGCTCGGCCACATCATCGGCCAGAACCACGGCTTCGCCGATGCGGTGGGCGCGGTGGACGCGCCGCGCGAGGCCTTCGCCGACCGGCGGCCCGCTCCGGACGGCGTGCCCGAAGCATGGACCGAGTCGGCCGAGAAGCTGTCCGCCGCGTTCGAGGCCGCTCCCTTGGACCGCCAGGTCGTCCTCGCCGAGTTCAGCTTCGAATCCCGCTTCCCTGTGTCGGACGTCGTCGGGTTCCACCTGCTCGACACCGTGGTGCACGGGTGGGACGTCGCCACCGCCCTCGACCACCCCTTTCACCCCGACGACGACATGGTCGCCGAGACCCTCAAGGTGGCACGGCTCATCCCGGACGGACGGCACCGTGAGCTGCCCGGGTCCCCGTTCGGCATCGTGATCCCGACTGCCGTCTCCGAGGCGGAGGAGACCGGGGACGACTGGGCCCTCGCGCTGGCCCTGCTCGGCCGTCACCTGACCTCGACCGACTGATCCGCCGACTGATCCGCCGACTGATCCGCGGACTGACCCGCGCGCGAGCACTCAGCGGTCGTTCTCGCGCGTCAGTCGGCCAGCCGGAAGGCGAGCACGGTCTCCCACTTCTCCAGCTCGGACTCCTCGCTCGGGTCGGTCTCGTACTGCTCGATGCGGCACGCCCAGCGCCGTCCCTTGGGGGTGTCGGCCACGTCCCAGGTCAAGCCCTGCTCGGCGGCCCAGGTCATGATCGAGTCGCTCGCGCCGAGCAGTCCGTCGGGGTGCCCGACGTGGGTCAGCGTGACGTAGCGGCCGGCTGGCAGGACGCCGGAGAACACATCGCCGTCCCCGTCCACAGAGACAGAGACGGGAACGCCAGCCTCGACCTCCACCTCGTCCTCCATGTCGATGAGGTTGTACTTGAGGAACGGTGCACCGGCGGGCTCGACTCCGCGCTCGGAGAGCCAGCCGAACAGCTCGCCGAACCGGTCGGCGACCTCGCCGATGGTCTTCATCGTGACGGTCCCCTTGACCGCTACGTAGGGCTGTTCGTCTCGCTCGACGATGCTGGGCTCAGGGTGCCTAGATGTGTTCATTCCAGGGCAGACGGCTCGGGCACGAGAAACTCATCGGCGGCAGGCACAATCGGCGCGTGGCGATACCCGATCGAGTGCGCCTCGCAACGCAATGCTCAGCACGTGGAGTCAGGGCGACTCGAGATCCGGCAGTCAGAGCTCGACACGATCGACGTGGAGCCCGCCACCTTCGACCTGGCGTTCTCGATCAACGTCAACGTCTTCTGGACGAGGGAGCTACCACACCGACGGCGGCGGCTCCAGCGAGACGGCAGATCCGTTGCGGTAGACCGCCACGATGCGGTGGATGGCGTCCGGCTCGGTGAGCGGGTCGCCGGCCACGGCCAACAGGTCGGCGTCGAATCCTGGCGCGATGCGCCCCTTGCGATCGCCGAGACCGCAGACTTCGGCGGCCACGGAGGTGACGGTGCGCAGCGCAGCCGCCCCGTCCATGCCCAGCTCGCGCAGCTGGGCCGGCGCGTACCGGCAGACGTACGGAGGCTTGAGCGGTGAGATTCCCGCGTCGGTGGCGGCGGCGATCCGGGCGCCGGCCTCGATCAGGCGCCGGCCATTGGCCAGCATCTGCGGGAGCCGCTGGAGGATCTCCGGCGGGGGAACGACGCCGTCCACAGGTACCAGTCCGACAGTGGCGCCGAGGACGACCTGCCGGTCGACGATCACGTCCACGAAATCGCCGGGGTCGTCGACGCCGTCTGCCGACCAGAAGCTCACGTGCTCGATGCCATCGGTCCCTGCGTCAAGGGCGTCGCGGATTGACCCCGTCCCGTGCGCGTGGGCGGTGATCGGCAGGCCGTGCCGATGGGCTTCGTCGACCGCAGCGGCCAGGACATCGGCGGGGAACTGGGTCGCCTCCTGCCGGCTGCCCGGCGTCATGGTGCCGCCGCTGGCCATGATCTTGATGACGTCGACGCCGCGCTCGACGCGTTCGCGCACAGCGCTTCTCACACCCTCGACCGTGGGCTCGGTGCCGCCGCCGAGGAAGTGGCAGTGGCCGGCCGGGGTGGTGATCGGTGGTCCCGCAGCGAGAATCGTGGGCAGGTCGGGCCGGCCCCGCAGCACGAGCGAGAGGTAGCCGCGGTCACCGAGGTCCCTCACCGTGGTGACGCCTCCACTCAGTGCGCTCTGCGCGGCCCTGGTCGCGGCCGAGAGGGCTTCCTGCGGTGTGCGAGACGCGAGTGACTGGACCGGGTCGGCACTCGAGTCGAAGACAAGGTGCACATGAGTGTCGACCAGTCCCGGCATCAGTGTCGCACCGTCGAGATCCACGATCTGCGCGCCGTCAGGAGGCTCGACACCGTGTCCGACGGACACGATGGTCCCGCCGTCGACGACGACGACCGGGTCGGCGACGAGTGCGGAGGCCGTGCCGTCGAACAACCACTTCGCTCGCAGAGCGACCAGGCCGGGTCGCTCGGCGCCGCGCGTCCCGGTCATCGCCGCATCCTCTCGTCAGCGAGAGCGGGCCGCGACCGCACGGATCACCTCGGCCAGCTCCGCGGGGTGCGTCATCACGGTGTTGTGGTTGGACGCGATGTCGACCAGCTGACGATCGGGGCCCGCGACCACGATGTGCTCGACGTCGCTGCGTCGCGCCGCGTAGAAGCCGTTGTCCGGCAGCACGATCGTGAGCGGGCAGGTGATGTGGTCGTAGACGTCGACGCTGGGATACACGGCGGCGGACGGGTCGCCAGTCGTGGTGACGGCGATCTCCTCGGTGCTCGGCCGTCGCCGGAGAACGCCTTCGGCCTCGGGCAGGAAGCTGCGGGTCGCCACGGCGCGGACGAGGGCGATGCTCGCGCCTGCCTCGAGCCAGTCGGTTGCCGAGTCACGGACCCTTTCGTCGATGTACGCCTGCACCTGCTCCTCGTCTGCACGCCACCCGTACCGGAAGGTGCGGTTGAGCTCGGCGACTGCTTCGGGCGTCCGAAAGCCTGCGTACACCGCGGCTGCGGTGTCGCGGTCGTCGAGCACCAACCCGTCAACGACGCACAAGGCGGCGGGCGTGACGAGGCCGGCAGCGGTAGCGGCCGTGACCGCGTAGCCGCCGGTGGAGTGCCCCACCAGCACCGGGTGCTCCCATCCGAGAGCCTCCACGATCGTGCCGAGGTCCCGCCAGTACTGCTCGGCGGTGGCGGACTCCGCCGTACTGTGGCCATGGCCCCGCAGATCCACGGCGACGACCTCGTGCTCTGGAAGCAGGTAGGCGACGACCTCGTCCCACGCGGCGGCGTTGTGGCCGCTTCCATGCACCAGGAGTACCTGAGGGCCGCGCCCGCCGTGGTCCACAACGGCCAGCTCGCCACCCTCGACGGGTACCAGCCTCTCCGCCATGCACTTGAGCCTAACGGCCTGTTTCGGCCTGTAGGCAGGTGCGTCCGGCTGCTTCCAGGTCACACCGCACGCTGCTCTCCTGGGCCAGCGTGGAGATCCCCCTTCGGGTCATGTCGGGGCCAGCGGCTCGGATCGCTCGTCGGCGTGGGCGATGTGCGCGAGCTGGCGCCAGATCAGCACGACGAACACGGCGGAGCCGGCGAACGCGAACCAGAAGGGAGCCGTGAGGCCGAAGTGCTGGGCGAGCACCCCGCCGATCCCCGACCCGACCACCAGGCCACCGAAGACGCCGACGAGGTTGACGCTGCCTACACGTCCCTGCAGTTCCTGTGGCACCGCGCGCTGCCGGACGGTGACGGACGTCGTCCCCCAGACGAATGCGTGTGCGCCGAAGACGAAGAAGACCGGCATCGCGACCCACGGGCTCGTGGTGAGGGCGAGCGCGAGGTGCGTCAGCGTCTCGATCACCAGGCCGATGCGCATCAGGTCACCCAGGCTCACCCTGCGCGTGATCCAGCCATAGCAGAAGGTGCCTGCGAGTCCGCCCACGGCGCTGACGGTGGTCACGAGGCCGAAGCCGATCTCCCCCAGGCCAAGTCGGCGCGTGGCGTAGAGAACGAGTACCGACCAGGCGGCCCCGAACGTGATGTTGAAGGTGAAGATCGTCAGCACCAGGGTGCGCACGGCCGCGTGGTGCAGCACCCATCGGAACCCCTCTGCGATGTCATGCCGCAGATGTGAGGTGCGCTCGGGGTCTCGGCCGTGTGGTGGCAGCGCGATGCGGGTGACGAGCACCGCGCCGAGGGCGACGACGACCGCCTGCGCCCCGAAGGCCCAGGCCGCGCCGATGGTGAACAGCGCAGCCCCGATCGGTGGCCCCGCGAGCTGGTTCACCGTGATGAAGCCCGACTGCAAGCGGGAGTTGGCCACCGCCAGGTCGTTCCGGTGCACGAGCATCGGCAACAGCGTCTGAGAGCTGTTGTCCGCGAAGACTTCTGCCGTGGCGAGCACGAACAGCGCAGCCAGCACCACGACGATGGATACCTGCTCGGTCAGGACGGCGACCGTCAGCACGGCGAGCACCACGGCACGTCCGAGGTCGACGCTCACCACGATGAGTCGGCGGTCCAGACGATCGGTCAGCGCTCCCGCGACGAGGCCGAACAGCAGAGGCGGCAGCCACTGAACCGTTGCGGCGAGCGCCACCAGGAAGGCGTCGCGCGTCAGGGACGCGACGAGCAGCGGTCCGGCCGCGATCGCGATGCCGTCGCCCAGGTTCGTCAACCACGACGAGGCGATCAGCCAGCGGAACCCGACCCCGAGCCGCGCGGGGACGAGGACTTCGGCGAGGCGGCTCACAAGGCGATCAGCCTAGACGCCGGTACGCCTACGGGACTGCTGGATTACGGTGCGGCGGACGGCGACGCGCGTCAGGGCAGTTTTCGGCGTCCGGCGAAACCGAGGTCGGCACGGTGGTACCAACCGAGCTCCCGGTCGCCTTCGAGCCAGCACAGCAGGACGTCCGCGCCGTCGAGCTCGCTCGGGAAGTCCAGCAGCAGGGGCGCCAGGCCCTTCAGCTCCGCGCCGCTGTCCTGCACGAGGGTCAGCAGCTCGTCCATCCGGGCCTGCGCCGCCTTGAGCTCGGGCAAGCCGCCCAGGGACGTCGGTGTTCCGCCGCGCGTGGCGGTGGCCAGCTCTGCCGCGCCGGCCCGAAGACCAACGATCTCGTCAAGGAGCGGCAGCAGTCGCTGCACCTCGGCGGCGGCCTCGTCGATCGTGAACGGAGGCATGCACCCAGCGTCCCAGACCCGCTTGCTCGCCTCACCCACACGCCCCCTGTGACGGGCTCACGCAGCCCACACGATTCGGCGTGAACTGCGTGGGCTGGGTGAGCACTCCACAGGCGACATGTCGGTGAGATGAGCAACGGGGGGGTCGGACGTGTGGGGCGCCGGCTGGCTCAGGCCACGCAGAACTCGTTGCCCTCGGGGTCGAGCATCACGATGTGGCCGAGGTGCTCGCCGCCGTAGTAGTCCTCGCGCACGAATCTCGCCCCAGCAGCCACCAGCTCGTCGACCTTCGCGCGGATCAGCTGCTCTCGCTCGGCCATGTCCCAGGGCGGTTCGCCCGCTACGCGGATGTCGATGTGCAGGCGGTTCTTGGACGTCTTGGCCTCCGGCACCTTGAGGAACCCGATGGCCGGGCCCTTGCCGTCCGGGTCGATGATCGAAGCGCTTTCGTCGTCTCCGTATCCCGGCTCGTCCACGTACCCGAGCGCCTTCGCCCAGAAGGCAGCAAGCAGGCGCGGATCGGCAGCGTCGCCGCCGAGCGTCCAGTGTGTCGCCATGCACGAGAGCCTATGCATGGCCGAACGCGGTCACACCTCCGCCGCTGCGTGCGTGGCGTAGGCCGACACCAACACGTCAGCCAGTTCGAGGAACCGTCCGAACGACACGTCATCGACGGAGGCGATCGGCTGTGCAGGTGTCCACGAGTTCATGAACACGGCTGCGGCGTAGGCGTTCAACCCGTCCGCGCGGACAGGTGCAGCCCGCCAGGCCACGCCCAGCCGATCCAGGCCCTGCTGGACGAGTTGCTGGGTGATGCCGGGCAGCGAGGGGGCGGAGGGCCAGACCACAGTTCCGTCGGGCGCCTGCAGGGCCACGTTCCAGATCGACCCCTCGGACACCTCACCCGTTGGCGTGGTGAAGACGACGTCGTCGTATCCGTCCGATCTGGCTTGTCGCACATGCAGTGTCAGACCGAGGGTGTCGGCGTTCTTGACGTGCGGGAGGAAGCGTTCGAACGGCACGCTGCGCACCCGCATCGGTGGCGCGGCCCAGCTCACGAGTGGCGACGTGCGCACCAGCACCGAGGGCTCGACGGCCGCCCCGGACAGCAGCGCAGACCCGTCGGCCGTGAACAGCGTCATCTGCGCTGAGGCGTCGCCGTCACCGTGCCGCAGGGCGTGACGCAACAGGCTGCGCAGGCGGTCCCGCGCCGGAGCCACCCCGAACAGCTCCTGCGCGCTCGTGGTCAGACGGTCGAGGTGCAGGTCCAGCCCGACCACCCGGCTCGCCCGTACCTGCATCGACGTGTAGTGCGCGTAGCCGCCGAAGGCGAGAGGGGCGAGCTGTTCGGCCGTCGCCGTCCGGCCGTCGATCTCCGTCACGAACACCCACGCCACGATAGGCGTCCGACGGTGCGGATGGTTCGGACGGTTCAGACGCAGGACGGCGCCGCCGCACGCTCGTCGCAACTCCGGCGAGAAGTAGTGTGCCCCCGGCGATCTCGAGCCACGTGGGCACCTCGCGAAGCGCGGCCCACGCCGCGAGCATGCCGACCACTGGCACGAGCATCGTGAAGGGCACCACCGAGCCGGCCGGGTAGCGGGCGAGCAGCGTGTTCCAGAGGCCGTAGCCGAGCAGTGAGGCGAGCCATGCGGTGAACACGGCCGAACCGACGGCCAACGGTGTCAGGTGAGTGAGAGCGTGGACGATCGCGTCGCGGCCCTCGAACACCCACGACAGCGCGGCGAGCGGCACGGGGACGACGAGGCCCGACCAGACCACGAGCGACAGGCCGGAGCTCGCCTTGATGCGACGCGACATGACGTTGCCGATGGCCCACGAGAGCGCGGCGGCGACCACCAGCAGCAGCGGCAGCAGTGGTGCCACGGCCGTACGGCCGAAGGCGACGACGGCGAGGCCGACCACCCCGACCACGACGCCGGCGACCTGCCCCCTCGTCGCATGCTCCCTCAGGAAGACGCTCGAGAGCACCACGGTGAAGAGGACCTGTGCCTGCAGCACCAGGGGCGTGAGGCCCGCGGGCATCCCGAGGTGCATGGCAACGTAGACCAGGCTGAACTGGCCGAGGCTCATGAACACGCCGATGAGCACCACCCACCGCCAGCCGACTCCAGGGCGTGGCACGAAGAAGACGGCCGGCAGGGCGACCAGCACGAAGCGCATGGCGACGAACAGCAGCGGCGGGACGACGGCCAGGCCGGCGTCGATGGCGATGAAGTTGCTGCCCCACAGGACGGCGACGAGCAGGGCCAGCCCGATGTCGCGCGGGGTCATCGAGAGGTCACGCTCTCCACCCTGCGCGACACAACCGTGAAGATCCAGCAAACGATTCTGCCGGCCACGCGGTAGCGTTGCTACATGCTCGATGTCATCGCCCTGCGCTCCCTGGTCGCCGTGAACAGGTCGGGCTCGGTCGCCGCGGCGGCCGACAGCCTGGGCTACACCCCGTCCGCCGTGTCGCAGCAGATCAAGAAGCTCGAGGCCCAGTCGGGTGTGAACCTGCTGGAGAAGTTCGGTCGGGGCGTGATGCTGACCGAAGCGGGCCGGCTGCTCGTCGGGCGCGCCGACGAGCTCCTCCGGCGGATGGAGGAGATCACGTCGGGCCTGCATGCCGGCTCGGGCACCCTGGCGGGACAGCTGCGGGTCGCGACCTTCGCGACCGGGTGCCGCGGTCTGGTGGCCGGGGCGTTGGCGCAGCTGCACGGCACCGCCCCCGACCTGGACGTCTCGCTGGTGGACGCCGAGCCCTGGGACGGCGTCGATCTGGTCGCGTCAGGGCAGGTCGACCTGGCCGTCGTCCACAACTGGGAGCCGATCCCTCTCACGGTGCCCGTCCACGTCGACAGCCGCCTGCTCGGTATCGACCGGGCCGACGTGCTCGTGCACCGCGGGCATCCTCTGGCCGGGCGATCCTGGGTGAGGCCGCGCGACCTCGCGGGTGAGCGGTGGGTCAGCGTGAGCGAGGGGTCGATCTGCCACCAGTGGCTGACGTGGATGCTGCACGAGGTGGGCGTCGAGCCCCAGATCGCCTACTACGCAGCGGAGTTCGCCAGCCATGTCGAGCTCGTCACGCACGGGGTCGCGACCGCCCTGGTGCCGCGCCTCGGTCGCGGGGCGCTCCCGCGCCAGGTGGTCGCCGTGCCGGTGCGCGAGCCGGTTCCCACGCGGCTGGTCACCGCCCTGTGGCGCCGCAGCATGTCGTCGAGCCCCACGCTGCAAGCGGGCCTCGAGGCCCTGACCGACGTGGCCCGGACACGCCTGGAGTCCTGACGCGGCGCCTGCCGACTCGGGGCGGACTGTGCCTGGACTACTGGGGCGGCCGCGGTGGTTGGCATCTGCGACCGAACCAGGAGGTGAGCGCGATGGTGTCGACCCCGGACGCGCAGGCTGCGCCCGAGCCGCGAGATGCCGACGAGGCCCTGGACGCGTACTCGCAGATCGTCACCCGAGTCGCGCGGACAGTGAGCCCGCACGTGGCGGCCGTCGAGGTCAGGGCCGTCGGGCGCGGGAGCCGGTCGCGCGGCGGCGCCGGCTCTGCCGTCGTCTTCACCGAGGACGGTTACCTGCTGACGAACGCGCACGTGGTCGGTGGCGCCACCACCGGACAGGCGGAGTTCGCAGACGGGACGGAGGCAGCCCTCGACGTCGTCGGCTCCGACCCGCTCTCCGACCTGGCCGTCCTGCACAGCCGCGGGGTCGCGCCACCACCCGCCGAGCTGGGCGACGCGGCGTTGCTGCGCGTTGGCCAGCTCGTCGTCGCCGTCGGCAACCCGCTCGGCCTCGCCGGCTCCGTGACGGCCGGGGTGGTCAGTGCCCTCGGACGGTCCCTGCCCGCCAGGTCGGGCCGGGCTGGCCGAGTGATCGAGGACGTGATCCAGACCGATGCGGCCCTCAACCCCGGCAGCTCGGGAGGCGCCCTGGCCGACGCGACTGGCCGCATCGTCGGGATCAACACAGCCGTAGCCGGTGTGGGGCTCGGCCTGGCCGTGCCGATCAACGCGACCACGCGCCGCATCATCTCTGCCCTGCTGACCGAGGGTCGGGTACGCCGTGCCTACCTCGGACTGGTCAGCACGCCCTCGCCGCTGCCCGAGCAGGTCGCGGCGCGGGTCGGCCAGCGCAGAGCCCTGAGGGTGATCGAGGTGATCGCCGGGTCGCCCGCTGACCGCGCCGGCCTGCGGGCCGGCGACCTCGTGCTGACCGCCGGCAGACGTCCCGTGGCCGATGCCGTCAGCCTTCAGCGGCTCCTGTTCGCCGATGCGATCGGTGCGCCCCTTCCGATCACTGTGCTGCGGTCCGGCGCGATGGTCGACGTGATCGCCCTGCCGGTTGAGATGACCGAGACGACCAGCTGACCGCTCTCGAACGCTAGAGGTCGCGCGCCCAGTGCTGCCCCACCAGGTCGTGGCCGAAGCTGTGGTGCTCCTCAGACGTGACCAGCTCGAACCCCGCTGCCTCGTAGATGCGGCGGGCCGAAACGAGCACGTCGTTGGTCCACAGCGTGATGCGCCGGTAGCCCGCAGCCCGCGCGAACTCGAGGCACGTGTCCACCAGGTGAGTTCCCAGCCCACGCCCACGGCCGCGCGGTTCGACGAGCACGAAGCGGACCCTGGCCGTGGTCGCGTCGTCCGCCACGCAGAAGAGGCACCCGACCCGTTCACCGTCGACCTCTGCGATCCAGCCGGCCTCACGCCCCGGGTCGTGGTCCGCGGCGTAGTCCGCGACGAATCGGGCGGCCAGCGCCTCGATCTCCACGTCCCAGCCGAACTCGCGGTGGTACGACTCCCCGTGGGCCATCACCACCCACCCGAGGTCGCCCGGCCGGTTCAGCGGACGGATCACTCCGACGCGAGTTTCGACGTTGTTCGACATCCGACCTCCCAGCGCACGGGCTTCCACTGACACGACCGTTTCAGTGACTAGGCTACGACTGTGGCAGGACCGACGACAACCCCTTCGGCGAGGCAGTCCGAGCTACTCGAGCGCGCCTACGCCTATGTGCTCGAGCACAGCCTGACCGACCTCTCGCTGCGTCCTCTCGCAGCAGCGATCGGGTCGAGCCCACGCGTCCTGCTGTACCTCTTCGGCAGCAAGGACGGGCTCGTCCGTGCCCTGCTCGGCCGGGCGCGCGCGGACGAGCTCGCATTCCTGGAGCGCGTGCATCCCTCGCGGGGCTCCGGCCCCGCCGAGCTCGCCGACCTGGCCTCCACAGTCTGGGACTGGCTGGCGGCACCGGAACACCGCGCGCTGCTGACGCTGTGGCTCGAGGGGTATGCGCGGTCCCTCGTCGACCCGGACGGCCCCTGGGCGGGCTTCGCCCGAGACAGCGTCGACGACTGGCTGGCTCTGTTCGCGGCGGCGCAGACTCGTGCGGTTCGACGCACGGCGGCCGGACGCGCCCAGCGCACGCTGGTGCTCGCCGTTCTGCGGGGAGGGTTCCTCGACCTGATCGCCACCGGCGACGTCACGCGCACCACGGCGGCCGTCCGCCTGCACCTCGCGACCATTGACGCCGTGCCGCGAAAGTAGGCGGTCCTCCGTGAACCAGGACCTTGTCCTCCAGCCCGTCGGACGCGTGACATCGCCACTGACAGAACGCTCCCAGGCGCCGAAGCAAGGTGACGAAGGTGCACCGGACGCATGGATCGTCTTCGACGAGAGCGTGCGGGACGCTCTCGCCGACGTGCAGGTCGGCGACCGGCTGATCGTGCTGACGTGGCTGCACCGGGCTGACCGAGACGTCCTGGCGGTGCACCCCCGTGACGACCTCACCCGTCCGATCACCGGTGTGTTCTCCACCCGGTCGTCTGACCGGCCGAACCCCATCGGGCTCCACCGGGTCACCGTGCTGACGGTTGACGGCATGCGCGTTCAGGTCAGCCACCTCGAAGCCATCGACGGGACGCCGGTCGTCGACGTCAAGCCGGTCCTCGACCAGACCGAGCGCTGAAGCCAGTGCTTGACCTCAACTCAGGTTGAGGTCGCAGGATCGACTGCATGACAACAGCGATCGCGTTCTTCGAGACCGGCGGGCCGGACGTTCTCCAGCTGGTCGACATCCCTGAGCCGCAGGCGGCAGCGGGACAGGTTCGCGTCCATGTCAGGGCAGCCGGTGTGCAGCCCTTCGACCTCGCGGCGGTTCGTGGCTACACGCTCCCTGGGAACGACTCGCCCTTCCCGCGGATCCCGGGCAACGAGTTCGCCGGCGTGGTCGACCAGGTGGGCACGGGCGTCACGGACTTCGGGGTCGGCGACGAGGTGCTCGGCTTCGGGACCATGAACAGCTACGTCGAGCAGCTCGTGGTCGGCACCGACCAGATCACCGCCAAGCCGCCGAACATGCCCTGGGAGGTCGCTGGCGGCTTCAGCGCCGGGGCCCAGACCGCGCACATCGCGCTCCGGGAGATCGGCGTCGGTCCCGGTGACACCGTCCTCATCCACGGCGCTGCCGGCTCGGTCGGAACACTTGCGGTGCAGCTGTCGCGGCTGTGGGGCGCACGCGTGATCGGGGCGGCCCGTGAGGCACACCACGACCACCTGCGCTCGTTGGGGGCCGATCCGGTCAGCTACGGCGACGGGTTCGTCGAGCGGGTGAGAACCCTTGCCCCGGAAGGGATCCACGCCGCGCTCGACGCTGTGGGAGGCGAAGCCCTGCAGGCCACCCTCGAGCTCGTGGCAGACCGCACGCGCATCCTGACCGTCGTCGAGCACGCGAAGGCCGCCGAGCTCGGCATCCGCGTCACCCCAGCGGCAAGGTCTCGTGAACGCCTGGCCGAGCTGGTCGCTCTGTACGCCGCGGGCAGGCTGCGCGTGCACGTGCTCGAGGCCTTCCCGCTGGCGCGCGCCGCCGACGCGCACCGCCGCTACATGGCCGGCAACATCCGGGGCAAGATCGTCCTCACCATGGGGTGAGGGCTGTCACTGCAGGGTTGCCGCCAGGCTCACGCCGGTCAGTCGCTCGGCCTCCGACCACAACCGAGCCGCAGTCGCGGAATCGCGTGCACGGGAAGGGATTCCGGCCACGGTGGTAGGACCGACGAGGCTGAACAGTCCGCCCGGACCGTAGTAGCCGCCGTTGACCGCGCCAGGATCCGCTGCCGCGAACAGCAGTGGCTCGGCTCCCTGCGAGACGTCTTGCGAGGGCAGCAGCGGAAGCGCGACGATCTTCGAGCGCTTCGGACGGGTGCTCCCGAGGCTGGCCCCCGCCGTCTGGAGGTTGGTCCGCGTGTAGCCGGGGTGCGCCGCGGTGCTGAGCAGGCTCCAGCCACGCTCGGTCGCGAGGCGCGCCAGGTGCTGTGACATCAGCAGGTCGGCCAGCTTCGACTGCGAGTAGGAGAAGGTGCCGCTGTACCGGCGCCGTTCCCACTGCAAGTCGTCGAACGCGATCCGACCCAGGCTGGCCATGCCGCTGCTCATCGTCGCCACGCGGGGCGCGCTGGCCGCCAGCAGAAGGGGTAGCAGCCTGACCGTGAGTGCGAACGGGCCGAGGAAGTTGCTGCCGATCTGCAGCTCGAAGCCGTCGGCCGTGGTCATCCGCTTCGGCGGCGTCATCACGCCGGCGTTGTTGACCAGCAGGTCGAGCGAGGTGACGTCGGCGTCCAGTCCCTCGGCCAGCTCGCGGACCGACTCCAGGTCGGCCAGGTCGACGCGCCTGACCTCGAGCTGGGCGTCGGGGTGGCGCGTCAGGATCTCGGAGCGAGCCTGCTCGCCCTTGGCCGGCGTGCGGACGGCCATCACGACACGAGCGCCGGCGGCCGCCAGCCGGGTGGTGGTCTCCTTGCCGGTGCCGCTGTTGGCACCGGTGACCACCGCGAGCCTGCCGGTCTGGTCGGGGACGGTGTACATCGAGCCTCCTGGTGCGGCGGGGGACACCGTTGGTTGGTGAGGAGCCCTCACCGCCGACCGTACGCGAGGCGGCGCAGCAGCACCTCCGCCGGCCCACGCAGGCCGCGGCGCTCCAGCGCATAGGCTCCGCCGACGGTGACGAGCCACACGCCCACCGCGAACAGCACCATCGTCGCGCTGCCGAGGTGCGCTCCGAGCCCCAGACCCCAGGCAGCCAGCACCGGGGCGAAGATCAGCGAGTGGGCCAGGTAGCTCGACAGCGACCGCTTGCCGACCGCGGCAACGGCGACGACGACAGCCTTGACGACCGGGGGCCGCCCCTCGCGCGCCTGCATCCTGCGCGCCAGCAACGCGAAGGCGGCGACGTAGCCCAGCCCGCCAGGAAGCCCAGTGACCCCTGCCAGCGCGCTGAGGGCGCCCTCCTCGCCGAGCGCCGCCGGCGGCACGTCCCACCACCCGACGTGAGCGAGCGCCAGCGGCAGCCCCCCGAGCCAGCCGATGAGCACTCCCACCACGGCGGTGACGCGCAGAAGGCGCAGGTGCTGGGACGGGTCATCGAGCACGCGGCGGCGCGCAGCCAGGAAGCCGAGCAACAGCTCCGGCGAGGTGATCCACGCGATCGCTCCCAGGCCGGCGACGTACAGCCACGTGGTCATGCGGGTCTGAGCGGCGACCAGTGCGTTCTCCTCGCCCGACGCGTAGACCGCGATGGACGGCTCCGCCGCCGGCGCCCCGACCGCGGCGAGGTCACCGGTCGCGAGAGCCCACAGGGCCGGCGCCGCGATCGCCAGCCCGATCAGCAGCGACACCCCGGCCGCGATGGCCACCGTCCGGTCGCTCCGTCGCACGAAGAGCCAACCGACCACCAGGCTGACGATTCCGTAGAAGGCGATGATGTCGCCGGCCAGCAGGAGCGCGGCGTGGACCGCACCGAAGACGATCAGCCACAGGCTGCGCCGCCGCAGCAGGGCGGTCGCCTGCTTTGGCGTGGCCCCGGCCGCCGTCTGACGCCGGTAGAGCTGCACCATCCCGTAGCCGAGCAGGAAGGCGAAGAGCGGGTAGATCCGGCCGTCCAGCGCGGTGATCATCACGAGCTGCGCCACCGTGTCTGCTGCGGACCCGTCGACCGGGTGCCATCCGGACGGGCCGTGCGGGGCCGCCCAGAGGTGGAACCCGGTGTTGGACACCACGATCAGCAGCAGCATCAGCCCGCGCGCGAGGTCCGGCGCGAGCGCTCGCTCCGACGGCGTGACGGCGCCGCGAACCGCTCGGGGCGCAGCCTGGTCGACGTGCTCAGTCATGACATCGACGCTACGGCCCGCGCAGCCACCAGCCATCAGGCTCGCGAGTGGTCTTCGCCTACGACTTGCGGACGAGCGGTCCACCCCTCGGAGTTGTCAGAACGTACCCGTTCGGGCGGGTGGACGGTCTGACAGATGCGCGGGAGAGGATCGCCTCGTCAGCGGTTTCGGACGACATCGAGAGGTGCAGACGGATGGAGCACGACAGCGCGATCGTCGTCGACGGCCTGGCAGCCCTCGACCTGGACGAGTCATCACGGCCCGCCATCTACGACCGGCCATTCGGCTTGCGACCGCTCTACCTGGATCCGCACTCCGGGGCCGAGCACTACCTCGTGCGCTACCCGGCCGGTCTCACGGCGCAGTGGCACCGCCACACCGCGGCGCAGACCATCGTCGTGCTCGAGGGACATCTCGAAGCGAACGGCGAGATCGTCGGCCCCGGCGGATACTGCCACTTCACGGGCGGCCAGCCGATGCACCACGCACCGAGCGGCGACGAGCCGTGCCTCTTCGTCACGATCTTCCACGGCCCGTTCGACGTTGAGCCGGTGGAGGCGTAGGGCCGTTCCCGCTCAGTGCCGTGACGTGGAGATCAGCGCACGCTGTGCTTCACCTCCTGGATCACCCAGCCGTTGCCGTCGGGGTCGCTGAAGAAGATGAACGAGCCGTAGTCGGCGCGCGTGGGGTCGGGCCCCGGCGTCATCTGCCCCTCCACGAAGTGCTGCACGCCGCCGTTCTCGACGCCGTTCGCCTCCAGGTGCGCAAGAGCGGCCTCGATGTCGTCGACGACGAGGTGCATCCCCTTGGTGGTTCCCGGTTCGCCGTCACCGAGATTGATCCCGATCGTGATCGAACAGGCCGAGCCCGGCGGCGTCATCTGCACGACACGGAAGGCGTCGCCCGCACTGTGGTCCACGTCGAGGCGGAACCCCAGCTGCTCGGTGTAGAACGCCTTGGCCCGGTCCACGTCCGACACTGGCACGACGATCAGCTCGAGCTTCCAGTCCACGGCTCTCTCCGTCCGCTAGCGCATCACGCCGTCCCTCGAGCCCACCAGGGTCTCGAGCTCCTCCAGCCTAGGCAGCCCCTGCCAGTCGCCGTAAGTGGACACCGACCACGCGCCCATCAACGCCGCCCATCGCAACGCCTCGGTGGCGTCATGCCCTCGCAGGGTGGCCGCGTGATACCCCGCGGCGAAGGCGTCGCCGGCGCCCACGGGGTCCACGGCGACGACAGGCACCGCCTCCACCACGTAGTCGCGTCCGGCCATCGAGGCCAGCGCCCCGAGCTCTCCCCGCTTCACCACGGCACTGCCACTACCGAGGGACGCGAGCTCACGGGCCAGGGCTGCCGAATCCGTTGCTGTGCAGGCGATCTGCGCCTCACCCTCGGTGGCGAAGACGATGTCGGCCTTCGAGGCCAGCAGGCGAAACTCTGCACGTGCCTCCGTTTCGCTCCAGAGGGCCCGCCGGTAGTTGAGGTCGATGGACACCAGCGTGCCGGCGGCCCGGCAGATCTCGATGCACTTGTGGACGGCGTCCCTCGCCGTCGGGCTCAGCGCGGACGTGATGGCGCTGGTGTGGAAGACCTTTGCGTTGCGCAGCAGGTCGGCATCGACGTCGTCGGGGCCGAGCGCCGATCCCGCACTGTCGGCGCGGTAGTAGGTCACATGGGTCGACAGGCTGTTGCGGGCGCCCTTGATCATCAGGGCGGTCGGCTTGGACGGGTCCACCGACGCATGCGTGCGCACTCCCTCGGCCAGCAGCTCGCGAGTCACCATCCGGGCGAACTCGTCGTCCCCGACCCGGCCGATCCAGGCGGTGGAGAGACCCAACCGGGCGGCAGCGATCGCGACGTTCGACTCCGACCCGCCCGCTCCGACGTCCAGCGACCGTGCATGGCGCAGCGGCGTGGTCTGACCGTGGGTGAGCAAGGCCATCGTCTCGCCCATCGTCACGAGCTCGGGATCGCTCATCAGAAGTACGTCGTGACGGAGCCGGTGACGACGTACTCGTCGTCGACGAGGGGGATGTGCCGCCACTTGTCGAAGGCCGTGCACGGATGGGAGATGCCGCACCCGATCCAGTCGCCGGGCTCGAGCGGATCGGAGGTGGGGACGGAGAGGTACGCGTGCTGGTCGTTCAGAGAGGTCACCGTGATGCCGTCCGCTGCGCGGTGGTCGCGACCGTCGTGACTGCGGACCGCGAACGCCACCGGCATGCCCTGGTCGAACGGCACGTCCCTCCGTCCGAAGTCTGCGAAGGCGATGCCCTTCTCGGGCCTGGACAGGACGCGGCCCCAGATCTCCAAGGCCGGCCTGAGCGTGTGGACGGATCCGGGCTGGGCGAAGGCCGCGATGCGCTCGTAGATCCCGTTGTCATGCGAGACGTAGCTTCCCGAGCGAATCACGACGACTGGACGGGAGCGCGGCAGCGTGGCGGTCTTCAGCACGTCGACCACCAGGTCGAAGAACGCGCCTCCGCCGACGCTCAGGACGACGTCAGGACGGTCGAACAGCTGCTGCTCGTCGAGGGCTACGGCGACGTCGACGACGTGCCGGCAGTACGAGGTGATCGCCTGCACCGAGCCGGCCTCGCGGTCCGACGCCAGCGCGCCCTCGTAGCCGGCGACACCACGGAGGTTGAGGTGCGCCGACTCAGAGGCGGCCCGAGCGACCGCCAGCGCCTCGTCGACGGTTCGCACGCCGGTGCGGCCGCCTGACGCCGAGACCTCGACCAGAACGTCCAGCGAGACAGCGGTTTCCAGCCCAGAGAGGACCTCCGTCAGGATCTCGACGCCGCGCAACGAGTCGACGTAGCAGAGGAACTCGAGCTCAGGGTTGACGGCGAGGTGCTGGCCGATCCACGCGATGCCCGCCCGGTCCACCAGCTCGTTGGCCAGCAGGACCCTTGCCACACCGAACTCCCAGAACGCCCTGACCTGAGCGGGTGTCGCCGCGCTGATCGCCCACGCCCCCGCCGCGAGCTGAGCCTGGACGAGCTCGGGCGACATGGCGGTCTTGCCGTGCGGAGCCACGAGCACCCCTTCGGTGGTGCAGTACGCACTCAGCTCGGCGATGTTGTGAGCGACCGCGGCGTCCTTCAGCACCATGACGGGAGAGAGGACGGTTCCACCGGTCAGCACCTCCGTTCCCACCGGGATCGGCTCGTGGCCCGTGCCGGGGGCGGACTTGTAGAACGGGTCGTGGATGCTCATGCTTCGAGCACCCGGGCCAGGAACTGTTGCGTCCGTGGGTGTTTCGGTTCCTTGAGGACCTCCTGTGGAGACCCTTGCTCGGCGATGACGCCGTCGTCCATGAACACGACGCGGTCGGCAGTGCGCTGCGCGAAACCCATCTCGTGGGTGACCACGACCATCGTCATCCCGTCCGCCGCGAGTGCGCGCATGACAGAGGTGACCTCCCCGACCAGCTCCGGGTCAAGGGCCGAGGTCACCTCGTCGAAGAACATGATGCGGGGGTTGACGGCCAGCGCGCGGGCGATGGCGACCCGCTGCTGCTGCCCACCGGAGAGCTGCGACGGGTAGTTGCTGCTGCGGTCGAGCAGCCCCACGCGGTCGAGGCAGCGCACCGCGACCTCGCGCGCTTCCTCCTTGCTCATCTTGAGTGCCTTGCGAAGGGCGAGCGTCACGTTCCCCAGCGCGTCGAGGTGCGGAAACAGGTTGAACTGCTGGAAGACCATGCCGACGTGACCGCGGATCTCGGGTGCTCGCTTCTTGTCGTGCAGGGGGACTCCGCCGACGACCACCTCGCCTGAGTCGGCCGTCTCCAGGCCGCTCATGATGCGTAGGAGCGTGCTCTTGCCCGACCCGGACGCCCCGATCATCACGACGACCTCCCCGCTGGCGACGTCGAGGTCGACGTTCTTGAGCACCGGGACGGAGCCGAACGACTTCGTCACTCCACGGAGGCGGAGGTCGCTGCCGATGGACTGTTCCTTGACCGACTCTGTGGTCATGCGGGCACGAGCCTTCTCTCGTTGCGGCGCACCCACAGGGACAGCGGGTAGCACGTGGCGAAGTACAGGAGGGCGACGGTGAGGTAGATGGGGATGGGGTCGGCGGTGCGGTCGACGATGGCCTGGCCCGCCTTCAGCACCTCCACCAGTCCGATCACGAACGCGATGGACGTGTCCTTGATCAGGGAGATCCACTGCCCGACCAGCGGCGGGAAGACGATGCGACGCGTCTGGGGCAGCACGACGAACCTGAACGTCTGCAGCTGGGACAGCCCGAGGGTCTGTGCAGCCTCCCGCTGGCCGGGCGCGACCGCCTCGATGCCGGACCGGAAGATCTCCGCCACGTAGGCACCGTGGTAGACGGCCAGACCGACGGCTGCAGCGCCGAAAAGGCTTGAGCTGTAACCCAGGTAGAGGACTGCGCCGAAGTAGACGAACAGCAGGGTGATGGGCAGCGGAGAGCCACGGAAGATCTCGACGTAGATCCTGGCGATCCACGACACCACCCTGAAGCGCGACGTGCGCAACCCGCCGACCACGAGCCCGATCGCCGTGCTCCCCAGGATCGAGACCGCGGACAGCTCGAGCGTCACCAGGAACGCCCTCAGCAGCTGAGGCAGGTTGTCCCAGATCAGTTCCACGTTCATGCCCCCTCCTCCGCGGTGGCTGCCACCGGCCGGAACCGGCTCCGCAGGCCGGGCCGGGCCACGTGCAGCGGCGGCTTGAACAGGACGCGTCCGAGCAGCCCTGACGCGATGGACAGAGCGTTGCTGAGGACGAGGTACAGGACGATGGCGATCGAGAAGACCTGCACGAACAACAAGGTGCGGGCGTTGACGACGGTGGCGACGCCGGTCAGCTCGGGCACCGCGATGGCCGTGAGCAAGGACGTTCCCAGCAGCACCTGGATCAGGAGGTTGACCGTCGCCGGGTAGACGTTGCGCAGAGCCTGGGGCGCGATCACCGAGATGAACGTCTGTCGCGGTGACAGGCCGAGCACCTGCGCCGCCTCGCTCTGTGCCCGCACGACCGAGGAGATGCCGGCGCGGAACACCTCGCACAGGTAGCCGCCGACGTTCACCCCGATGGCCACGACGCCCGCGGTCACCGCGTCCATCCGAAGACCGAACGACGGAAACGCGAAGAACACGACGAAGATCTGCAGCAGCACCGGGGTGTTACGGACCACCTCCACGTACGCCCCGGCGCACAGCCGCAGCACCAGGAACCTGGAGTTCCTGGCCAGTGCTGCGACCAGCCCGCAGGCGAGCGCCAGGGCGAACGCGAGAAGCGTGATCCACAGGGTCAGACCCATCGCTCGGAAGAAGTCCGGCAGGTACTCCAGAATCGTTCGCCACTGGTAACCCACCGACGCTCACCTCTCCTGTGACTGGCCAGCCCCCATCATGTGTCTCAGTACTGGGGGTTCAAGGGATACGTGGGGTCGACGCCGAACCACTCGTTGTACAGAGCCTTGTTCGTGCCGGACGCGTTGAGCCGGAAGAGGAACTGGTTCAGGTAGTTGAGCCAGACCTGGTCGCCCAGCTTGACCCCGAAGGCGTTGTACTCGAGCGGGACGAGCGCGTCGCTGGTGACCTCGAGCTCGGGGTTCAGCTTCGCCTGGTACGCAAGGAAGTTGGAGTCCTCGATCATCGTGTCGGCCTGGCCCTGCTGCACTGCCAGGATCGCGGCCTGCGAGGTGTCGTACTCGTCGGTCTGCACGTCGATTCCCAGGTCGTCCAGCACGTCGGCGTTGGTCGAGCCCTTGACCGTGGCGACGGTGCGGCCAGGAAGGTCCTGGACGTTCGCGATGCCGCTGCCCTTCTGGACGAGCAGCGCCTGGCTGGCCACGACGTACGGGTCGGTGAACTCGATCTCTCGGGCGCGCTCGCCGTTGCGGGTGAAGTTGCAGAACACGACGTCGACCTTGTCGGTCTGGAGGTTGGGGATGCGGTTCGCCGACGTCGTGTCGATCACCTCGAGCTCGACACCGAGGTCGGCGGCGAGCAGCTCGGCGATGTCCACGTCGTAGCCCTCCGGGTCACCGTCCTCGTTCTTGAAGCCGAACGGCGCGAAGGACAGGCAGTCGCCGACCTTGAGGGTGCCGCGCTCCAGCACCGTCTTGAGCGTCGAGGACTCTGCCGCCGCCTCGAAGCCGCCACCTCCCTCTGGTTCCGGCGTGCAGCCGACGAGTACGACGCTCGCCAGGATGCCTGCAGCGACTGCTGCCACTCCGTTCATGCGTGCGGTCATGGCCATCGTTCCTTTGACTTGGCGGGACTGACTAGACGGGACTGGATTCCGAGAGGTGGCGACGTGCAGTCCGAGCGCCGAGCTGCTCGGAGATCAAGGTGGCGCCGGAGACGATCAGCTCGGTGAGCTCGTCGAGGCGCGCGCCGACCCGTTCTGCCGGGCCGGAGACGCTCACAGCTGCGACCACCGCGCTGTTGTGGTCGAACACCGGCGCGGCGACGCACCGGATGCCCTCCTCGTTCTCGACGTCGTCGAGACTGAAGCCCCGCTCACGGACGAGGCGCAGGTCGCCGGCGAGCTGTTCGGCGGTGACCAGGGTGCGCTGGGTGTGCGCGGGCAGCCCGGCGGCGACGACGCGGTCGAACTCCGTCGCGGGCAGGTGAGCGAGCAGTGCCTTGCCCGACGCCGTCGAGTGGACGTCGGCCCGGTCGCCGACCCGTGAGGCCATCTGGATGGTTGACGAACCGCTGATCTTGTCGACGTAGACGACCTGCGCCTCGTTGTAGACGAGGAGGTGGACGGTCTCCTTCGACTCGGCGGCCAGCCGGGCCAGCACCGGCTGGGCGACGGACCGCAGGTCGAGGTTGTTCAGGTAGGCGCTGCCCAGCGTGACCGCGCCCACGCCGATCGCGTAGCCGCCGTCACTGCGCTGCTGGACCAGGCTGGTCTCGAGCAGCGGCGCCAGCAGGCGAAGCACCGTGCTCTTCGAGACGCCGACGCCGGACGCCAGCTCGGTCAGCGTGATCCCGGTCCCTCCGTCCTGGCGCGCCACGAGGTCGAGGATCGACAACGCCCGCCTCAGCGACGAGGAGTTGTTGCGGGGCGCGGAAGCCACGTGCGGTCACCATTCTGCAGTGCAAGACAGTGTTCTGTTCTGCACCGCACACGGTAGGTGGCCGACCGCTTAACGTCAAGCGTGAAAGGTGGACGTGGACTCAACCCACGGCGACACATCGGCCCGGATGGTTCGGTTCCTCTGAGGAACCAAACCCTCCGCGCAGATGAGCGGGGCTCAGTTGGCGTTCATGATCGACCCGCACGTCAGGTTCACGATCGTCCCGGTCATGGCGCCGGCGCGGTCGGATGCGACGAAGGCCGCAGCTTCGGCGACCTCCTGCAGGGTGGGCATGCGGCCCATCGCCGTGCCGTCCGTCATGAAGCGGGCGAGGGGCTCCATCTCCGACGTGGGCTCGGTGGGCCACGTCTCGGGCAGCGCGTCGGGCCGCAGGCAGACCACACGCACGCCGTGCGGCCCCACCTCCGCGGCGAGGGACCGGGTGAACTCCTCGACGGCCGCGCAGGCGGCGCCGAACCCACCCGTGTCGTGGAACCTGCGATCGCGGCCCGCCAGCCCCGACGCCGAGGTCGACATCGTCAGGATCACTCCCGAGCCCGCGTCGATCATCCGGCGTGCTGCAGCAGTACCGATGGTGAAGTTGGAGCGCAGAGCCGTCAGCGCGGGCAGGGTGAAGTCGTCGACGGGCATCTCACGAAGCGGGGTGCCCTGGAGGTCGCCACGGATGCCCGTTGCATTCAAGGTGATGTCGACCCGCCCGGCCGACTCGACAACCTGGCAAGGTGAGCCTCGACCGCCGCGGACTCGAGGGCATCGACAACGGCCGTCTCCGCCACTCCGCCAGCTGAGCGGACGTCGTCGGCCACCCACTCGATCGGGGCCGGTGTCCGACCGACCAGGAACACCCGCGCGCCTTCCCTCGCGAACGTCCGCGCCGCCGCGCTGCCCACCGCTCCGCCCGCTCCGTACACGATCGCAACCTTGTTCTGCAGCAACACCTGGACTCCCTCGTTCGCCGGCCAGCAACCAGTTGAAGACCGGTGGACGACCGCAAACTCACCGCACCGGGATCCGGGCCGAGTCGCGACGGCCAGGCCTTTTTTCGCAGAATTCCTTGCACTCCGGACGTCGGTTGTGGGAGACCAGGGTTTCCCAACCGACCGCAAGGAGGCACCGATGGCGCTAGGAGCGAGCGGATTCTGGGCCACGAAGGACGTCCACAGCCTGATGGACGAGACCCACGAGGAAGGGCACACCCTCCGGCGCTCGGTCGGACCGGTAGGACTCACAGCGCTGGGGGTCGGCGCGATCATCGGGACCGGCATCTTCGTGGTGATCGGCGAGGGTGCCTCGATCGCGGGGCCCGCGGTCGTCGTGTCGTTCATCCTCGCGGCATTCACGTGCCTCTTCTCGGCGCTGTCGTACTCCGAGCTGGCCTCGTCCGTGCCCGTCTCGGGATCGGCCTACACCTACTCCTACGCGACGCTGGGTGAGCTCGTCGCGTTCATCATCGGCTGGGACCTGATCCTGGAGTACGGCGTCTCGGTGGCCGCCGTCGCCGTCGGGTGGGGCGGCAACTTCAACAGCTTCCTGGACGCGGCGTTCAACCTCAGGCTGCCCGACGCGCTCGCCACGGCGCCCGAGGACGGTGGTGTCTTCAACCTGCCGGCGGTCATCATCGTGCTGATGGTGACGGTGCTGCTGATCCGTGGCACCCGTGAGAGCGCGGCAGTCAACCTGGTCATGGTCGTCGTCAAGCTCGTCGTGCTGACCTTCTTCATCATCGCCGCGTTCACGTCGTTCCAGTCCGGCAACCTCAAGCCGTTCAACCCAGAGGGCGTCACCGGGATCACCGCCGCGGCGGGCATCATCTTCTTCGCCTATATCGGCTTCGACGCGGTCTCGACCGCCAGCGAGGAGTCGAAGAACCCCTCGCGCGACCTGCCGATCGCGATCGTCGGATCGCTGGTGATCTCCACGATCTTCTACATCCTGGTGGCCATCGGGGCGATCGGCCTGGTGCCGGCGGCGGATCTGGGTGAGAGCGACGCGCCGCTCGCCGACGCACTCAAGGACGGCGCCGGACTCGACTGGGCGGCAGCCGTTCTGGCGTTGGGTGCGGTCATCGCCATCACCAGCGTGCTGCTGGTCATCCTCTACGGCCAGACCCGCATCTTCTTCGCCATGTGTCGCGACGGCCTGATGCCGCTGCGGTTCGCCGACGTCAGCCCCCGTTTCGGGACGCCGGCCAAGCTGACGGCCAGCTTCGGCATCCTGATCGCCGTCCTCGCCGCCTTCGTGCCTCTCAGCGAGATCGTCAAGCTCGTCAACATCGGCACGCTGTTCGCGTTCATCCTGGTCAACATCGGGGTGATCGTCCTCCGCCGCACCCGGCCCGACATGGAGCGACCGTTCCGGGTGCCGTTCTCGCCGGTGTTCCCGATCATCGGCATCCTGCTGTGCATCTGGCTGATGAAGGACCTTCCGGGCAGTACCTGGCTCCGCTTCGTGGTGTGGCTGGCGATCGGCATGCTCATCTACGCCTTCTACGGCTACAAGCACTCCCGGCTTCGCACCGAGACCTCGGTCGAGAAGCCCTCGCTCGAGAAGCCGTCCGATGGCTGAGCACCAGCTGCTCGTCGGGTACGACGGAGGCCCGACGGGCGCCGACGCCCTCGAGTTCGCGCGCGCGTGGGCCGAGTCGACCAGCGACACGGTGGTCGTGCTCGTCGTACACAAGGGGCAGAGCGCCTACGGGTTCGGCCGCGTCGACGCCGAGTGGGGTGCGTATGAGCGCAAGGAGGCGGAAGCAACCCTCGCGGAGGCCCGTGGGCTGCTGGCTGGCGTCGGGAACGCCGAGTTCCGTCGCATCGACTCGAGCTCACCCGGGCACGGCCTCAGCGATGTGGTCGAGAACGGCGGCACCATGCTGGTGCTGGGAGCGCGCAAGGCCCGCGGGCTTCGACGCACCTACCCAGGCTCGACCGCCGAGCGGCTCCTGCACGGCGCTGCCATTCCGGTCGCCATCGTGCCCAGCGACTACGCGACCAGACACACCGGGCCGCTGAAGACCGTCACGGCGGCCTACGTCGACACGCCTGACGGGCGCCATGCACTCAAGGCCGCGGCGCGGATCGCCAGTCACCTCAAGGCCCACCTCGACGTCGTGTCGGTGATCCCCGACACGCGCATCTCGGCCGCAGCAGGAGAACGAGAGGAGTTCGAGTCCGGCCAGCGCGCCGCCTACCGCACCGCACTCGACGCGGCGGTTTCCACGGTCTCGGATCAGGTCGAGGCCTCGGGGCGACTGCTGGACGGCCCGGTCGTCGACGCCTTGGTGGAGATCGGCCCCGACGAGTCGGATCTCCTTGTCTGCGGCTCCCGCGGCTACGGCCCGGTGGCCCGCGTCCTGCTCGGTGGCGTGTCAGGACGGGTGGTGCGCCATGCCCGTGTGCCCACCGCCGTCGTGCCTCGGGCAGGCTCCTGAGCGCGCCTACTCCTCGATGGCTCCGCCGATCCGCCGGAGGTGTCGCCTGAAGGTGTAGGCCGGATCCTCGCCGCGCCGCTCCAGGTACTCGTCGACGCTGCCGTAGTGCCGCACCGGCAGTACGCGGCCCGCGACCCGGTGTCCGGCAACGACCGAGCTGATTCCGGACGGGGCGGCCCGCAGGGGGACGCCCGTCCGGACGCAGGCGTCTGCCACCAACGGCGTGGACAGGTCGGCGAAGGCCTTCTGCATGCGGTCTCCTCGGTCGCGGGTGGTCAGGTCGCTGTCGTGGACCAGGCCGCACCCCGGACCTGCTCGAAGATCAGGTTCGTCTGCGTGGCGGCGACCTGAGGCGTCGCCGACAGCTGCTCCAGCACGAAGTCTCTCAAGGCAGCGGTGTCGCGGACGGCGACGTGCACCAGGAAGTCCTCGTTGCCGGCGACGAAGTACACGCTGATGACCTCGGGCCTCGACCTCATGCTGTCCGTGAAGGCTCGCAGCTGGTGCCGCGCGCCCGCTCGGAGGCGGACGGCGATCATCGCCTGAAGCGGTGTGCCGCAAGCCTCGAGGTCGACGTCCGCGTGGTAGCCGAGGATCGCTCCCGACTCCTCCAGGCGGCGGACACGTCCCAGACACGTGGACGGGGCGATGCCCACCTGGGCGGCCACCGCGTTGTTCGGCGTTCGTGCATCACGTCGGAGCACGTCCAGGATCTCGCGGTCGATCGGGGCGATCTCGTGACGGCTCTGCGGGTCGGTCCGAACCTTCTTCGCCACCGAGCCTCCTTGGCTGCCGTCAGTCGAATGATTGTCTGAGGAAGGTCATGAATCCGCACAGGATGCGAGGAGCAAGCGGGGATTCGCAGCATAGTCCAGAGTCCTCCCACCACGGCCGGACCGCGGCCGCGACGAAGGTGAGCAGACCATGGCGTTGGTGATCGGCGTACCGGCTGAGATCAAGGACAACGAGAACCGGGTTGCCGTGCACCCCGACGGCGTCGCAGAGCTCGTCCACGCCGGGCACACGGTCCTCGTCGAGGCCGGCGCTGGGGCCGGCTCGCGGTGTGACGACACCGAGTACGTCGAGGCCGGCGCCACCGTCGTCGGCTCAGCCGACGAGGTGTTCGCCGGCGCCGACCTGATCGTGAAGGTGAAGGAGCCGATCGCGGCCGAGTACCACCGGTTCCGCGAGGGCCAGCAGCTGTTCACGTACCTGCACCTCGCGGCCGACAAGGCCCTGACCTCGTTCCTGCTCGAGCGCAAGATCGACTCGATCGCCTACGAGACGGTGCAGTCATCCGACGGCCGCCTGCCCCTGCTGACACCGATGAGCGAGGTCGCGGGACGGATGGCCGTGCAGGCGGCGGCGCACCACCTGGAGAGCCCGCGCGGAGGAGCCGGCCTGCTGATGGGAGGAGTGCCCGGTACCCCGGCCGCCAAGGTCACCATCATCGGTGGCGGCGTGGCAGGCACCGAGGCCGCCAAGATCGCCCTCGGCATGCGCGCCATCGTCCGCGTGCTCGACACCAACCCGACCCGGCTCGCCTACCTCTCCGACATCTTCGGTGGCCGACTGGACCTCGTCGTGCCGAACCGGGCGCGTCTCGCCGAGTACGTCGCGGACTCCGACGTGGTCATCGGCGCGGTGCTGGTGCCGGGGACCGAGGCCCCGAAGCTGGTCAGCCGCGAGATGGTCGCCGCGATGCGGCCGGGCAGCGTCGTCGTCGACATCGCCATCGACCAGGGCGGCTGCTTCGAGACCAGCCGCGCCACGACCCACTCCGAGCCGACCTACGTGGAGGAGGGTGTCGTGCACTACTGCGTCGCCAACATCCCGGGCGCTGTGGCCCGCACGTCGACGCTTGCGCTCACGTCGGCCACGCTGCCGTACCTGCTGCAGGTGGCTCGACTGGGCGTCGTCGGCGCCGCCCAGCAGGAGGCCCCGCTGAGAGCCGGGCTGAGCACGCTGCGCGGCGAGCTGGTCAACGAGGCGGTCGCCCTCGCGCACGACCTGCCGTTCACCCACCCCGACAGCCTGCTCTCCTGACCCGGGCTCGCAGGCTCCCGAGTGTGAAGAACTACCGCTGCAGCAACCTCGAGCACCCCGGGATGTACCCGGGGCTGCTCACCGTCCGATGCCTGGCCGCGCGATGCGAGGTGTCGGTCGGCACCGTCTACAACTGGATCGACAGAGGCGCCGTCACGGCCACCCGTCTCGACCGCACCTGGCGCATGTGGGGTCCGACCGTCGCGGTCGAGCTGGCCGACGAGTACGACGTCGGGGCCTTCGACCTTCCCTCGTTCAGCATCGGCTCGGCCGGCTACGTCGACACGCCCACGGTTGCAGCGTGGCTCGGCGTCAGCGAGCCCACGGCACGGCAGATGGCTCGCGGCGGAGTTCTCCCGTCGGTCAGGGTCGGGCCGGTCTATCGCTTCCACTGGCCGACCCTGCTGGCTGCCTTGGTCACTCCTCCTGGGCCGCGAGTCGCGCGATCTCCCGAGCCAGAAGTCTCGCGCGCGCTTCCGGGGTACGCGCCTTGAGCAGCGGCAGGATCACGGCGTACCGATCCGACCTGCCGAGGCGCTCGAAGGTCGCGCTCGCTCTGGCGTCGCCGGCCAGCGCGGCCGCCAGGTCGGGCGGCACCTCGGCAGTGCGCTGTGGCTCGTAGGCGGCGTCCCACCGTCCGTCAGCCTTGGCCTTATCGACCTCCTCGAGCCCGGCCGGCTGCATGCGCCCGGCTGCCGTGAGCGCCTCGACCTTCCCGACGTTGACCTGCGACCACGAGCTTTTCGGACGGCGACGCGAGTACCGCTGCAGGAAGGACACGTCGTCGTTGCCCTTGCGCTGGCCGTCGATCCAGCCGTAGCAGAGGGCCACGTCGAGGGCCTCGGTGATCGTGACCGTGCTGATCCCCGACTTCGCCTTGGCGATGCGGAGCCAGGCCTCGGTCTCCTCATGCTGGTGCGCCTCCAGCCACGACGCCCAGCCGTCCGCGTCGGCGAAGTCGAGAATCTCCATCTCAGGCCTGCTTGTCTGACGCGACAACCTCGACGAAGTGGGGGTTGTACATCACGCCCAGCAGGTTGCCGAAGGGATCGACCACCGAGGCGGTCACGAAGCCCGTGTCTCCGCGTGGCGTGATCGGCTCGAACTCCGTGGCGCCGAGCGACAGCAGGCGCTCGACGGTGGCGGCCAGGTCGTCGACGTGCCAGTACATGATCGCGCCGCCCGGGTCGGTCGACGCGCCACCCTTGCGGAAGCGGTTGTCGATGATGCCGAGCTCGTTCTGGTAGTCGCCGATGCGAAACTCGGCGTACGCGGTCTGCCCGTCCGGCCCGGGGCGCGAGAAGTAGGACTCGACGCCCAGGAACTCCTCGTACCAGGCCACTGCCGCCGGAACGTCGTCGGCCCAGAAGTTGATCGTCGCGAATCCCCGCAGGCTCATGATGTGCACCTTCCGTTGTGGTTTCTGTTCGTCCCCCAACGCTATCGGCGCTTGTGGAACCTGCGGTTCCTCAATGCGTGGCACTCTGAAGGAATGTTGGAGACCTCGGTGCGGCTGCTCCGGCTCCTGTCGCTGCTGCAGTCGCGACGCGACTGGTCCGGAGCCGACCTCGCCGAGCGCCTCGGCGTCACGAGCCGGACCGTGCGCAATGACATCGGACGGCTGCGCGTGATGGGCTACGAGGTGCAGTCCAGCACCGGGATCGCCGGCGGTTACCGTCTCGGCGCCGGCACAGCGATGCCGCCGCTGCTGCTCGACGACGACGAGGCCGTCGCCGTCGGGGTCGGGCTGGCCGCGGCGGCTGCCGGGTCGGTGACCGGCCTCGAGGAGACCTCGCTGCGGGCGATGACGAAGCTCGAGCAAACCCTGCCGGCACGGTTGAGGCACCGGCTCGACGCCCTGCGGCGCGCCACGGTCTCCGCCGTGGGCGCCGGGCCGAGCGTCGACGCGACCACGCTCGCGACGATCGCGGGTGCCTGCCGCGACCACGAGCAGCTGCGCTTCGACTACCTGGGCCGCGAGGGCGGGGCCAGCGTTCGACGCGTGGAGCCGCACCGACTCGTCTACACCGGTCGCCGCTGGTACCTGCTGGCGTGGGACCGCGACGCGCGACGACTGGCGGACGTTCCGAGCCGATCGCATCCAGCCACGTCTGCCCACCGGGCCGAGGTTCACTCCGCGCGAACCCCCCGCGGACCCTGCCAGCCACGTCGTGCGTGGCGTCGGCTCACTGCAGTGGAAGCACCAGGCGCGGATCCGCTTCCGGGCGCCCGTCGATGTCGTCGCCGAGCGCCTCCCGCCGGAGGCCGGCCAGCTGCAGCCCGTCGACGACCAGAGCTGTGTGCTGGAGACCGGCAGCGACTCCCTGCACGACCTCGTCCGGTACCTGACGAGGCTCGACATGGGCTTCGAGGTGCTGGACCCGCCCGAGCTGCAGACGCTGCTGCGCGAGCTGGCCGCCCGCTACACGGCGGCGGCCGGCGGCCCGCTTCCGCCCGGTCGCAGCTAGCTCGTCAGCTGGCGGGGGCCAGCGACGGCCTGTCGTTCGTGACCACGCGGTCGCGCCCGGCGTGCTTGGCCGCGTACAGCCTGCGGTCGGCGCTCGTCAGCAGCGGGGCGCGGTCGACACCGTCTTGCGGCGACGTGGCCACTCCGATGCTGGCGGTGACGGCGATTCCGCTCGTGATGGGGTCCCACGGATGTTCGCGGACCTGGCGGCACAGGCGATTGAGGATTGCGCCACCGGTGCTGCGTCCGGCGCCCGGTAGAAGGACGAGGAACTCCTCGCCACCGAGGCGTGAAGCGGTGGCGCCGGGGTGCCCGGCGACCGACCGCTCGAGAATTCGCGCCAGCTCGACCAGCACCTGGTCGCCGACCTCGTGGGAGCGCTGGTCGTTGACGACCTTGAAGTGGTCGAGGTCGATGATCGCGAGGGTCAGGGGCTCGCCGACGTCCAATGCGTGCAGCAGCTGGACTCGGAGCTCCTCGTCGACGTAGCGGCGGTTGCCGAGACCGGTCAGCGGGTCGCGCACCGAGAGCTCGCGGAAGCGGGCACTGTCGCGGCGAGCCTCGTCGGTCTCGTAGATCGCCTGCATCGTGCGGGCGTGGGCCTCACGCTCCACTCCGGTGAACTCGGTGAACGCGACGTGGAACTCCTTGAAGGTCACGAAGGCTTGTTCGAAATCCCCTCGGGCAGCGTGCATCTCGGCCTGCTCCCCGATCAGCTCTGTGCTCATGCCCACCAGGTTGTGCTCCCGGCACATCTCCATCACGCCGTCGAGGGTCGTCTGCGCGTCGTCGAGGGCACCGGTGCGTCGCTGCATCTCGGCAAGAGTCGCCAGGGCATGTGCTCGCCCGTGGACGAGGTCCTCACCGATGGTTGCTGAGCCGGGCCCCGTGACCTCCATCAGCACCTCGATGGCGTCGTGGAGCCGGCCTGCGAGGCTGTACGCGCGCGCGATCGTGCCGCGCTCGTACGAGTCGAGCGGAACGCCGTCTGTCGCCGAGACCGCGATCATCCGCTCCGCGACCTCGGCCGACTCGCTGGCGTGTCCGGCCTGGTAGTGCGTGAACGCGACGTTGTTCAACAGGTTCCGGCGCAGCGTGGTGTCGCCGGTCGCCCGCACGAAGACGTCGGCCTCCTCGTAGCGGCGCAGAGCCTCGTCGAAGGAGCCGACATCGCCCAGGGCGTCAGCGAGCACCATCAGGTGGTACGCGCGGTCCTGCGGACGCGCGTCAGGCAGCGTCACGGCCAGGCCCGCGATGGCGTGCTCGAGCGCGAGGGCCGAGTGTCCTGCTTTCAGGCAGTGGGACGACATCACGCGGTGGCTGCGCGCCAGCAGCCAGGCGTCGCCGTGCTCACTGGCCCAGTCGATGATCTGCCGGATGACGCGCACGCTGCTCTCCGGCTGACCCAGGATGCCCTGCCAGTGCGCCACGACGAGATTCACCCGCTGCCGCAGCACCGGGTCGCAGTCCGGCCCATCGTGCGTGGTCAGCCACCGCTCGGCAGCCTCCAGGACCCTGTCGTGCGCGGGCCGGACCGTGTCTTCGAGCGCGCGGACCTGTGCGAGTGCTGCGTCGTCCACCGCGCCCCCTCCGTCCGCCCTTGTCCTCGTTGACGTTGTTTATCGTCATCGGCAGGCGTGAACTGAATGGTTGGCCAGGAGTCGGCGCGAGGTCAGGTAGACGCGCGCTGCCACACGGAGACGTGTGACGTGCTGTCGCTCGTGAAGGGGGCACCGCTCCAGTCGGCCACACGCTCGGCCAGCTCCAGTCCGGCGATGCGAGCCATCAGGTCGAGCTCGGCCGGCCAGGCGTAGCGGTGCGGGGAGTGGAACACCCCGACGTCGCCGTCGCTGACTTGGTAGTGGTGCGACACGAGTCGCTGGTTCACGAGGTCGTAGGTGTCGAAGCCGAGATGGTTCTCGCTGACGTCGAACGGGCACGCGAGCTGTCCGGGCGGCAGCTGCCGCAGGCTCGGCACGCCGAGCTCGATCACGAAGTACCCGCCGGGCGCCAGGTGCCTGGCCGCGTTGCGGAAGCACTCCACCTGCTCGTCCTGGGAGAGCAGGTTGGAGATCGTGTTGTAGACGAGGTACACGAGGGTGAACTCGCCCTCTGCCCTGGTGGTGGCCATGTCGCCCATCACCACGGGGATGGCGTCGCCCACCTTCTTGCGCAGCTCGGCGGCCATCGGCTCGGAGAGCTCGATCCCTGTCACCGGGATGCCGCGCTCGGCCAGCGGCACAGCCACTCGTCCGGTGCCGACGGCGAGCTCGAGCGCCCGCCCGGTACCGGCCAGCCGGGCCAGGAAGTCGACCGTCGGCCCGAGCACCTCGGGTGCGAACATTCCGTCGGTCGAGTCGTAGCTCTGCGCGGCCCGCTCGTTCCAGAGCTCGGCGTTGGTTTCGGCGATCATGCACTCGACCCTGCCCGCGAGTGTTCTTCGCTGTCGACTGTGTTTCCGGGTGTTTTCCGGGTTTTCCGGGTGTTTCCGGGCTCGTGCTCCTCGTCGGGCCATGGGATCTTGTCGAGATGACGGACGACGATCTGTCCGCACTGCGTGCGCGGGCCGAGAAGGGTGACCGGGATGCGGCGGACGAGCTGATCGAGCTCGCCGGCGAGCGCGGCGACATGGACGAGCTGCGCCGCCTCGCCGACAGCGGCAACAACACGGCAGCCGACCAGCTGATCGAGCTCGCGACCGAGCGTGGGGACATGGACGAGCTGCGCCGCCTCGCCGACAAGGGCAACAGGACCGCGGCGGACCAGCTGATGGAGCTCACCGAGGAGCTCAACCACGAGTGACATCAGCCCCGCGTCGACGCTCCGAGCCTGAACTCGTGGCGGAACGTCCAGAGCATCCGATCGTGTAGTGAGCCGTGATGAGGCCGTCGACCTGTGCGTTCGCAGTCTGCTCGGCCTGATGGCCGCCCAGCTCAGGTGAGCTGGATCCTCACGGCCCGGTTGCGCCATCCGTCGCCGAGGTTCCTGAGGTCACGCATGGAACCCTCGACGCGCACCGAGGCAACGCCGTCCTTGTCGATGAGACGCCAGTCGCAGTGCGCGCCGGCGTAGTCCTCGATCGACTCGACCTCCCTGCGAAGGCCGCCCGACAGGATGATGGTGAAGTCGTAGGTGTCGGTGCGCTTGCTGCAGACGCGCCCGTTGGGTCGTTCCTCACCCCAGATGACGATGGGGTCTCCAACGCGCGAGACATCCAGGTACAACGCAAGGACGGGCTCCAGACCCGCTGCGGCAAGCTCGTGGCTCGAGTAGGAGCAGGTGCTCGTGCCCATCAAGCAGTTCAGCTGCGGTTCGGCGGCGTTCGCGCTCCCGGCCGATCCGGCGATCATCGTGCAGCCGAGCAAGGCCGCGGCCACCCCTGTAACGCCCTGGTGACGCCTCGTGAACGCCCGCCTCGCCGATGTGAACCTCATCGAGTCGCTCCCCCTGGTTGGTGCCGCTCCACCGGCGACTCGCTCACCCTCGCCACACGAGAGAGCGGACGGAAGCGAATGGTCAGGCACCAACCTGCGGTGCCGGATGCTGCCATCGGGCCTGCTGGTCGAACATGTGCCCCCCGACTGGCCACATGTTCGACCGGACATGCCAGGGCCGGAGCACGAACGGTGGCGGTGCGGACGAACCCCCGCGCACCGCCACCGCCCAGCTCGTTGCCGGACGTCAGGTGATCTGGATCGCCACCGCCCGGTTGCGCTCCGTCGCCGAGGTTCTGGAGATCGGTGATATCACCTTCGACGCGCGCCGACACGCCACCGTTCGGGCCGACGAGGCGCCAGTCGCGCCCGTCCGCCCCTGACGTACCCCACAGCACGACCCCGGTCCCCCTGAACCGGGTCTCCGTCCACGGTGAAGACCGGCTCCTGCCCGGCTGCAGCGAACTCCTGCGAACTCCTGGGTCGAGTAGGACGGAAGCGATGCGGGAGGCGCAACCCGGCCGTGGCCCGATGCGGCCAGGTGATCGACGTCAGTCGGGCCGAGAGGCGGTGGTACGACGAACGTCCGGGGCACCCGCAGGTGCGAGTTCCCCGGACGACCACCTCGAGCGAGGTTCAGGTCCTGACGAGCCTCACGTGAAGTAGTACCACTTCGTGGTGCAGTCGTCCGGCCAGTTGTTCTTGTTGCGGCACACCTTGATCTCCACGTCGTCGCCGCCGCGGTTGTCCTCCATGCCGGTGTCGATCCTGGCCCAGTTGCCGCCGCAGACCTCCTTGCGCAGCACCTCGTATCCGAACTCGTCCTTCACCGACACGTAGGTGCAGTCGGAGCTGCTGGTGGAGTCGTCCACGTTGCCGATGACGCGGAACTCGTTGGACCCGGAGTCCGTGAAGATCTGTCCGGAGAACGTGCCACCGCTGGTCGACAGGCTGACGCTCTGCCAGCCGTCCGCGAAGGCAGGAGCTGCGAACGTCACGACACCGACCATGGCGAATGTCGTTGCAATGAATGACTTCTTGATCATGTCTGTCTTCTCTCGAATCGCCGAATGGGTCAGACGTCGGTACAGGCGGTGGCGGATGTTCCCTTGCCCCAGAGCACTCCGCTCACGGTGGCGCACACCCTTGAGGTGTCACCCATCGTGCCGTCGTCGAAGTAGATGCTCTCGGCGCTGGAGACCTCGCGCTTCAGGTACACCGGGGTGGCCCCAGTCAGGGTGTCGAACGTGTACACCCTCTGGCCGCCGCCACCTGAGCAGCTCACGCTGGCGGGGAGTCCGACTCCACAGTCGATGCCCCACCCGTGGGCAGTGACCGTGAGCTTCATCGACTTGTTGATGGCGAAGTCGGTGTTGCCGTCGCAGCTCTTGACCACGGCATAGCCCATGGTCCCCGGGTTGACCTTGACCTGTCCCCCGTGATCGGTCGCCCGGATCTCGACGTAGACGTTGATCTTGCGCTGCTTGCCGGACTGGGTCTGGCACTCGCCGTAGTTGTAGGCGGACGACGTTCCTGCGAAGGCCGCTGGTGCGGTTGTCATCATCAGTGCGGCCACCACACCGAGAACTGAAATGGATTTCCATGTGCGCATGACGAAACAAACCCCTTCGAATAACCACTCAGTGGTCGTGGAAACCAGGTGACCCCATTGAGGTGTCCCCTGGTTGGTGGTGCCGCTCGACCGCGGCTCAGTCACCCTTTCCAGGCGGGGGGACGGACGGAAGCGATTCGGGAGGCGCAACCCGGCCGTGGCCCGATGTGGCCAGTGGGTCGGCGTCAGTAGGGCCGACACGGAGCCAGCCACGCTGGGCGGCGGCGACACCAGCCTGGAAGCGGCTCGCCGCGTCGAGCTCGTCCAGGGTCGCTGAGATGAGTCGGCGCACGGTCCGCACGGACACGCCGAGCCGACGAGCCACTGCGTCGTCCTTGAGTCCCCTGGCCAGCAGGTTGGCGACCTGGCGCATCCTCGCGTCGCTGACTCCGCCCGGGTCGTCCGGGCGATCCCCGATGTCGAGCGGATCAGCGGAGGACCAGAGCTCCTCCACCAGCGACATCACCGGTCGCACCAGGGCTTCGCCGTGCAGCACATACGCCCCGAACGGCGGCTCGTTCGAGACGGAGCTGGGGATGACGGCATGGACGCCGTCCACGATGATGCAGATCTGACTGGCGGCATCTGTCGTCCGCACCTGGTGACCGAGTTGCACCAGCTCGGCGAGGTAGTCGTTCCAGTGCTTCGGTCCGAGCGACGCCGGGGTGACGATCATGCGGCACTCGATGCCCCGAGCGGCGGCATCCCGGTCGAGAGGAAGAGCGGCCTGAACGGCAGCCGGCTGCAGCGCCGGTCCGGGGTGAACCGCCCAGGTCCACCGGCTGGCGTCCCTGCTGAGCTGGAAGAGGCGCGACCGGACGAGGTCCGGCTCGACCAGCAGCTCGAGCTCTTCACTGAGGGCCACGCGCCGCGAGGCCACGTAGTCGTCGACCAGCTGGGGAATCGCCGCGCGGCTGCGCGTGACGACAGCCCGACGCGCCTCGAGGATCCTCTCCTCACGGGCGATGAGGACGTCCATCGCCCGTTCGGGCGGGATCGCCGTCCAGTGCGCGGAGTTCTCGTCGGCCGGCGCTACGAGGGCGAGCTCGCCGAGCGAGGCGATCTCGACGCGCACGCTCTCGGCCGGGCGATCCAGGAGCGCGGCGAGGCCCTCCACCGACTCCCCGGGCCGCTGGAGCATCGTGCGGTACACGTCCTCCGCACTCCCGCTCAAGCCGAAGGCCTCGAACACCGACATCCCCTCCCGCATTCTGTCCGACCTGGCCGGAAGCGGCCACGGCCCGAGTGTGCCAGTGGCCCGGTTAGGGTGACGAGTCGTGGGCCGCCACACTGGCCCCCGGTGGATGGGGGCTGGCGGCCCACAGCAGATACGTACAGGAGCTCACGATGTCGAGAACGAGCCTTCGGGCGCTCACCGCGATCGCCGCGGCGGTCCTGGTAGTCGGTGTGCAGGCCGGGGCAGCCCAGGCAGCCGACAAGGACCACTGCACCTTCGGCTGGCCCGGCATGGGGGAGCACTGCTCGGAGGGCGTGGGCCCCATCCGGCTCCTCGGTTCCCTGTTCGAGGACCTGCCGCGCTAGAGACGCAGCACCTTCACGAGGCGACCTTCAGCGTGAACGTGAGGTGGGTGACCCCGCTGGGGGATGAGACCGCCTCGACGTCGTAGGCGTCCTCGAGGGCCTCCAGACCGTCCCAGACACGGACGCCGCGGCCGAGCACGAGCGGGACCTGCACGAGATGCATGTGGTCGATGAGCCGGTCGGCGAGGAACGCTCGTACGACGGTGGCGCCTCCGCCGATCCGGACGTCCTGGCCACCGGCTGCTTCGCGGGCGGTCGCGAGCGCCTCGGCCGGGGTGGCGTCGAGGAAGTGGAATGTGGTGCCCCCCTCCATCTCGATCGGGGACCGCGGACGGTGGGTGAGCACGAACGTCGGCGAGTGGAAGGGCGGGTTCGGACCCCACCAGCCCTTCCAGTCCGGGTCGTCCGGCCAGCCGGGCGGGCCGAACTTGTTGGCGCCCATGATCTCGGCGCCGATGCCGTAGCCGTTGCGCTGAGCAAAGGCGTCGTCGACGCCGGCGGCTCCGCCCGCGTCCCAGAACCGGGTCTTGAACATCCACTCGTGCAGGCGCTCTCCCGCATGGCCGAACGGTGCTTCGGCGGACTGCGGCTCGCCGGTGGCGAAGCCGTCGAGCGAGATGGCCAAGTTGTGGACCCGTGTGAGTGACATCCGCGCGCTCCTCGACTGGTGATGACGCTGGGCAATCGGTTCTGGGGAGACTGACCAGGATCGCCGGACATTCTCATCGGCCGGCGACATTTCCGCGACCCATGAGGATGACCTTGCGTCAGGGCTTGACCTTGACGCAGGGTCAGGGTTCCAGGCTGTCGTTCATGACCAACGAACATGCCATAGAAATTGTCGGACTCACCAAGTCGTACGGCGACAACGCTGTGCTCAAGGGCGTCGATCTGAGCGTCCCCTCGGGCACCATCTTCGCCCTGCTCGGCTCCAACGGCGCCGGCAAGACCACGGCGGTGAAGATCCTCTCCACGCTGCTCAAGGCGGACGGCGGGACCGCGGCCGTCAACGGGTACGACGTCGCCACCCAGCCCGCGAAGGTGCGGGAGTCGATCAGCCTGACCGGACAGTTCGCCGCCGTCGACGAGATCCTCACGGGGCGGGAGAACCTCGTGCTCGTCGCCCAACTGCGGCGTCTCAAGGACCCAGGCAAGATCGCGGACGACCTGCTCGCGCGCTTCTCGCTGACCGACGCGGACGGGCGGAGGGCTGCGACCTACTCGGGCGGCATGCGCCGTCGCCTCGACATCGCGATGAGCCTGATCGGCAACCCGCCCGTGCTCTTCCTCGACGAACCGACGACGGGACTCGATCCACAGTCGCGGATCGAGGTCTGGAAGACCGTCCAAGAGCTCGCCGGTCAAGGCACGACGGTGCTGCTCACCACGCAGTACCTCGACGAGGCCGAGCACCTCGCAGACCGGATCGCGGTCCTCCACGAAGGCCGGATCATCGCCAACGGGCTCCTCGCCGAGCTCAGGCAGCTGCTCCCGCCGACCGAGGTCGAGTACGTCGAGAAGCAGCCCACCCTGGAAGACATCTTCCTCGCGATCGTCGGCCACACCGGCCCCCACACGTAAGGACCCAGCCATGACCACCTACTTCGTCCACGACACCACCGTCCTGCTCAAGCGGTCCCTGCGCCACATCGTGCGCAGCCCGGACACGATCATCACCACCGCCATCACTCCGATCGCCATGCTGCTGCTGTTCGTCTACGTCTTCGGTGGCGCGATCGATGTCGGCGGCGGCAACTACGTCAACTACCTGCTGCCAGGGATCCTGCTCATCACCGTCGCCTCCGGCATCGCCTACACCGCCTTCAGGCTCTTCACGGACGTCTCGGGCGGCATCTTCGAACGGTTCCAGTCGATGCCCATCACCAGGTCGGCCGTGCTGTGGAGCCACGTGCTGACCTCGGTCGTGGCGAACCTGACCTCGCTCGTGCTCGTCGTGCTCGTCGCGCTCGCGATGGGCTTCCGCTCCGGTGCCGGAGTGCTGGCCTGGCTCGCGGTCCTCGGGATCCTGGTGCTGTTCACCCTGGCGCTGACCTGGCTGGCCGTGATCCCGGGGCTGACCGCGCAGTCGGTCGACGGGGTGAGCGGGTTCTCCTACCCGCTGATCTTCCTGCCGTTCATCAGCTCGGCCTTCGTGCCCACCTCCGGCATGCCCGGCCCGGTGCGCTGGTTCGCAGAGAACCAGCCGGTGACCTCGATCGTGACCACGATTCGCGACCTCTACGCCGAGCAGCCGGTCGGCAACGAGGGCTGGATCGCCCTCGCCTGGTGCGTCGGCCTGCTGGTCGTCGCCTACGCGCTCGCGATGCGCACCTACCGCAGCAAGATCGCGTGAACATCCTCGAGGGCGAACGAGTGGCGGGCCTCGCTCGACCGCGGCGTGGCCGGGAAGCTCGCAGAATCGCCCGCAGAATAGGGCCATGCTGACGATCGGCCAGATCGCGTCGTACGCCGGTGTGACAGTGCGCGCGGTCCGCCACTACCACGCCAAGGGTTTGCTGCCCGAGCCCCAACGCGACCACTCGGGCTACCGACGCTACGACGCGGCCGCGGTGGTCGAGCTCGTCAGGATTCGCACCCTGGCCGACGCCGGCGTACCGCTCTCGCGGGTGCATGAGCTGCTGGCGGCTGGTGACCAGGAGTTCGCGGCGGCGGTCGAGGACATCGACCGCCGCCTGCGCGCCGAGATCCGGGAACGTCAGCGTCACCGGGAGCGGATCGCCCGGCTCGCGGCCGGCGAGAGCCTGACGCTGCCGCCCGAGGCGGTCGCGTACATCGACCGGCTGCGCGAGCTCGGGTTCCGCGAGCGGCTGATCGAGGTCGAGCGCGACAGCTGGATCCTGATCTCGGCCCAGATGCCAGACGCAGTGCCGGCCCTGATGGCGATCAAGCACGCGCAGATCGAGGACGAGGCACTGCGTCAGCTGTACCTCGACGTCGGCGACCTCGCCGACTGCGAGCCGGACGACCCGCGGCTGCCCGCTCTCGCGGACCGCGTAGCCGCCTTTATCGAGGCGGCGGCGGCCGCGTCCGTGGGGGTGGAGGACGAACACCCCGTCGGCGACGACCTCGTCGCGCTGCTGGACACGGCGTTCGTCGAGTCCTTCCCGTGCGCGCGCCGTCTACTCGAGCTCCTCGAGGAGCGCGGCTGGACGGGCTGGACCAACATCAGGCGCATGGACCCGGCGGTGTGACTGGACGGGGACCAGGCCGCTGTCGAGATGCAGCGAAGATTGACGAGCCGCCCGCGCGAACTTTGCAGAGATCCCCGGATTCGGCCGACGCGGTCAAAGTAGACGTCGAAGGGAGGGGACGTTCCAGTTGCGCATCGACCCGCGGTCAGCTCTTCTTCAGCTCCTCGGCGAGCATCACGAGGATGCCGCTGGGGCCGCGGACATAGGTGAGCTTGTAGACGTCCTCGTAGGTCGCCACGCCGCGCAGCGGGTGGCAGCCGTGCCTCGCGGCGATCTCGAGAGCCTCGTCGATGTCGTCGACCGAGAAGGCGACGCGGTGCATGCCGATCTCGTTAGGCCGGGTGGGCTCCGTCTCGATCGCGTCGGGGTGGATGTACTCGAAGAGCTCGAGGCGACCGTTGCCGTCTGGCGTCTGGAGCATGGCGATGTTGGCGTGGTTGCCGTCGAGGCCGACGGCGGTGTCGGTCCACTCTCCACTGACCGTGTCACGGCCGAGGACGGTCAGACCGAGGTCGGTGAAGAAGGCGATCGTCGCTTCGAGGTCGCGGACGGCGATGCCGACGTTCTCGAGTTTGATGGGCATGCGTTGCACGTTACCGAGTCGCGGCGATCGATTCAGGCCGTGCCTGCCCGTCCTGGCTCGGCTGGGCAAGGAACCATTCGCAGAATCAGCCTCGCGTCAGTCAGACGCCGGGTACCGCGGACAAGGCCGTGCGGAGCGGCTTGGCTCAGCGCCACGGACGGGCCCCGCACCGGTGAACGTCCGAGACGATCCGCTCGAGGGACACCGGTGGCCGAGCGCCGGCACCCGGGGCCGCTGTCCACCTCATCGAGTCAGACCTGATCCGGCTGCGCACGCACGAGGGCATCAAGGTCGCAAGGGCCAAGGGGCGCTGCGGGGCAAGCAGCCCAAGCTCAATCGTCGTCAGGGAGCAGACCTGGTCTCCCTCGTGCACAGCGGCGAAGTCCACGGCGCCGGCTGTGCACGCATCCGACAGCCCTGCGGGACGCCGGGCGCCTCGCCGCCCGGGCCTGGCCAGTGATGGTGGCGTGTTTGCCTCGGAGCGGGACCAACGAGATCGCGGTCAGCGACACTGCCAACCACACGAATCGCTCGGCGGGGCGAGCGCTCCACCGATGAGGAGCGGCGGCAATGACAATGCCCACGACCCAGAAGAAGTCGGTTACCACAGCGACGTTCGACGTCACCCCTCCGCGGGGTTGGGGTCCCTCAGCTTCAGTTCAGTGGCTGCTGTCGGCTCATCTGGCGTCGACCAGGAGCCGGGCTCCATGATCAAGGTCGTTTCACCCTCGAGCGCCCCGAGGGCTCGGGGAGAGTGGCCTCGCCCCGCGCTTCGTGCGGGTCTCGTCGGCATCCATGCCCGCGACGACGACTCGGTTGTCCACAGGCACCCGGCTACATGCGGCGCTGGAGACGGGAGTGTCGGTGTGACCGCTTAGCGTGCGAAGCGCGAAGATGTGAAACCAAGGGTCGGGAACGGACGTGGCCATGAAGTTCAAGAGCGAGCAGACTTACGACAAGCTGCGAGGGGGGTACTACACGCCTGCGCCCGTCGCGCGGTTCCTGACCGCGTGGGCACTGGCTGACGGCGCCGATTCGGTGCTGGAGCCGAGTTGCGGGGACGGCGCGTTTCTAAGGGCGGTCCTCGACCACGAGCGCCTCCCGTCGGTCATCCACGGCGTGGAGCTCGACCCCGCTGAGGCCGACAAGGCACAGAAAGTCCTCGGCCCCGAGAGTGACCGACACCGCGTGTTTCCGATGGACTTCCTGCTGTTCGCGGAGTCGTCCGGTGTCGCACGCTACGACGCCGCCGTCGGCAACCCGCCCTACATCCGGTACCAGTTCCTCAGCACCGAAACGCAGTACCTGGCACGGGACCTCTATGCCCGCCACGGCCTGCCGTTCACCAAGCATCTGAACGCTTGGGCCCCCTTCATTGTCGACAGCCTCGACCGCCTCGAGCCCGGTGGCCGGGTCGCGATGATCATTCCCGCTGAGTTGATGAACGTGCTCCACGCAGGCGGCCTCAGACTCTTCCTGCTTGAACAGTGCTCCAGGGTGCTGCTGATCGACCCTCAAGAACTCATCTTCGATGAGGCACTCCAGGGGACTGTTCTGCTGATGGCGGTCAAACGCCGGGAAGGCGAGACGGGTGAGTGCGGTCTCGCCATAACGCCCGAGTTGACCAACGGGTTCCTAGATCGCGACCCGGGTGAGATCTTCGACGAGGCGCCGTTCATGCCGTCAGCACCGTCCTCAGGGAAGTGGATGGGTTCCCTGCTCACTGCTCCGGAGCATGAGGTCCTGGCTCGTGTCATGGAGCTGCCTGCTGTCCGGCGCTTCGATGAGGTCGCCCGCGTTGGCGTCGGCATCGTTACCGGAGCCAACAAGTTCTTCCTCGTCGCCGACTCTGTGCTCGAGGAGTTCGAACTGCATGAGTTCGCCAAGCCGATGTTCGGACGCAGCTATCACTGCCCTGGGGCGATCTACTCCGAGGCGCTCCACGCTGCCAACACGAGCAAGGGTCTGAGCACCAACTTCCTTCACTTCGGTCCTCTCCCGTTCGAGGAACTGCCAAAGGAGCCCAGCGTTACATCCAAAAGGGCGAGGCGGAGGGCCTCCACCTACGCTATAAGTGCCGCATCCGGGAGCCTTGGTATGACGTGCCGTCTGTCCGTTCCTCCGCGATGAGCCTGCTGAAACGCTCACATGAAGCGCCTCGACTGATCGCCAACGAGATGGGTGCCTACACCACCGACACCGCCTACCAGGTCGACAGCCGCCTGCCCGTGAGTGCCCTGACTGTCGGGTTCTTCAACTCGCTGACGGCATTGAGTACCGAAATGGCCGGGAGGGCATACGGCGGAGGCGTGCTTGAACTCGTGCCGTCAGAGATCAAATCACTTCTGATCCCGGTGGTGGAAGTGGCTCCCGACGAACTTCATCGGCTCGACCGGCGTTTTCAGGAAGGTGAGTCCGCGGACAGCATTCTGAGTGCCCAGGATGATCTTGTACTTGCTCGGGCAGGCGTGTCCGCGGATGACATCCGCGTGATCCAGCAGGCGCGCCGGCGTCTCATGAACCGACGACTTCGCGAGGCGCAGGCGTGACCTCCCATTCAACGAAGAGTGTTCAGAGGCTTGTCGACACGTTCGCGGCGAACTTCGAATCCTACACCGACGCTCGGGGCAAGTACCTCGAAGCAGACGCGCGCAGTGAGTTCATCGATCCGCTGCTTCGTGCGCTCGGTTTGGACATCGAGAATCGGAAGGGACTGATCCCTTCCAAGCGAGAAGTTGTCCGCGAGGAGAGCCAGCGACGGGAGACGACGGCCAACAAGCGTCCCGACTACACCTTGCGGGTCGACGGCGTGGGCCGGGTCTACGTGGAGGCGAAGAAGCCCTCAGTCAACGTTCTCACCGACATGGAGGGGATCCGCCAGACGAGGGCCTACGGTGTGGACGAAGCAGCACCCGATCGCGGTACTCACCAATTTTTGGCACGTCCGCATCTTCGACACACGAGCGTGCCCGGTCGGTTTGGGCGACACAGCCAACACGGCGCTCAGGTTCGAGTGCGAGTGTCAGGACCTCATCAAGAACTGGGACACCATCAGGCAATTGATCAGCCGAGATGCCGTCCACAACCCAGGCTGGACCAGGCAGTTCGCTGCCGCACTCGCCCAAGCACCGCTTCCAGCCGACCAGCGGTTCGTTAAACAGTTCAACAAATGGCGCCTCGTGCTAGGGGAAAGCCTCGTGGGTAGAAACAAGTCGATGACCGAGGGCCGAGGTCAACGATGCAAGTCAGCGAATCCTCAATCGCCTGGTCTTCGTGCGCATGTGCGAAGACCGCGGAATCGAGGGCGAAGGCGTCTTGCAGGATGCGTTCAAGGGCTCGACGACCGACGTCGTGGCCCTATTCAAGCGACTAAACGACCGCTACAACACAGGCATCTTCGGGGCCGCGGACGACCCTCAGGACCCAGTGCTGCTGGTCAGCGCGACCGCGCTCAAGTCCATCGTCAACAACCTGTACGGCCCGTATTCGCCGTTCTCGTTCGCAGTTCTCGACGCCGACTTCCTCGGCTTGGTCTATGAGGCATCCCTCGCCGAGCACCTAGCCGTCGGATCTGCAGGTGGCCGCCGTCGGGTCCGGCTCAACAAGAAGCGTGAGTATGCGAAGCGCGATGTCGTGACCACGCCTCAGGAACTGGTCGCGGCAACAGTCGAGGCTGCTATTCAGGAGATCGAGGTTGAGGCACCGAAAGTGCTCGACTTCGCGGTCGGCTCGGGTCGGTTCCTGGTGGCTGTGCTCGACCAGCTGATCGAACGTGAAGTGATCCGATGCATCGCCCTCCCCAGAAGGGGGGCCTATTGAAGGTTGCCGACGGCACCTACCGGCTGTCTTTCGACGAGAAGCGGAAGCTCCTAGTCGACTATTGCTTCGGCATCGACATCGACTTCAACGCGGTGGAGGTCGCCAGGTTCAGTCTGCTCGTCCGCCTGCTGCAGGACGAGACCAGGGACACACTCCCGCGCCGTCAGCGGAGGATCCTGCCTGACCTCGGAACGAACATCGCCCACGGCAACACGCTTGTCAGGACCATGCCCGCAACAGCCCCAGCAGGCGCCGAGGACGTGACCCTGCCAGTCGCGCTCGAACAGGTTGGCGTGCCGAGTTCGTACGACCTCATCGTGGGCAATCCGCCCTACATGAGCACAGAGCAGATGAAGTCGTACGACAAGTGGGAGTTTGCCTACGTCAAGGAGCACTACAAGACCCCGCACCAGCAGTTCGACAAGTACTTCGCGTTCGTCGAGTTCGCCGTCGACCACCTCAGCGATCGGGGGGTCGTCGGCGTGGTGATCCCGAACAAGTGGATGACGATCGAGGCGGGGCCGCGCTTTCGAGAGATGCTCCGCACTTCGGCCACCGTTAGACGGCTCGCCAACTTCCGGCACGTCCAGGTGTTTGCGGACAAGTCGATCTACGTGTGCTCCCTCGTCGCCAAGCGGGCCGCCGCGACCGACTTTGATTACTCAGAGCCCGACTCGATCCGGGACTTCGTGACCGGCACTGGCATGCACCGCACGCTCGGCGCCCGTCACCTCCCGGGCGCGCCCGACGGCCCCTGGGTGCTCCCAGCCAATGCCGCTGAGGAGAGGGTTCTCGCAAAGCTCCGACGCAACTCGATACCGATGGATCAGGTCATCGAGGCCCGCAACGGCGTTCAGACCAGTCTGAACCCGGTCTACGTCATCACAGCACCAAGGGTCAGCAAGGGCATCGTCGAGTTCACAAAGGACGGCAAGAAATGGCGGATAGAGGAGGCCGTCACCCGGCTCTACCTCGATGACTCAACCGGCGTCCGCTCCTACTTTGAGGTGGAGGCCGACGCCCGCATCGTCTTCCCATACCGGGCAACACTGGCTGCCCAGAACCTGTCCGGGTTTGAGGTCATACCCACCGCAGAGATGCGCAAGCACTACCCGCTCGCGTACAGGTACCTGTTCGCGCACAAGACCGCGATGGACGCCCGCAAGATGTCGGAAGCCGAGCGCCGGAAGGCCTTCTACGCATACGGGCGCACTCAGGCGATCGGCTACAGCACCCAGGCGCCCAAGATCTTCTACTCCACCAACCAACGAGGAGAGAAGTACGGCCTTGACACGACCGGGATCGTCTACCAGTCCGGCGGCACGGCGGGCGAGGTCGCGCTCTACCGGCGCGACCTCGGATACTCCCTGGACTTCGTGCTCGCGCTGCTCGACCAGCGCCCCATCGAGTTCTTCCTCCGCAAGCGCGGCAGTGCCTTCCGGGGCGCGTACGTCGCGCGGGGCACCGCCGTCATGAAGGACGTCCCAGTGCCCAAGTTGGACTTCACCGATCCAAACGACGTGAAGTTCCACGACGACGTTTCCGTCGCAATGGGCGCGTTGCGCAAGCTAAACGCCGCCACGTCCTCGACGCCCGAACGGAGAATGACCCAGCACAAGGCAAGGATCGACTCCACCCGGCAGCGAATCGAGGGCCTGTTCCTCGCTCGCTGGGGTCTGTCCGTGAGCACCGTAGCCGGCCTCCGCCTATGACAGGGACCCATCGGGTCCGCACCCCTCTTGGCGCGCCTGAGAGCTGGCCGTTTCGATTTCGAGGCCCTCATCTCATCTCACGATTGAGTGCACCAGTAGGCCCGCACCACCCGACATCTGACTCCGCCACGGGGCCGGCCCACTTACGCGTATGTCGACATCCATAGTGTTCTTGGAACAACGAACGCGTTGTTCAGTGTTGGCTATCGGGCCAAACTCCGGCGGTTGTGCAAACAATGTGCCCGCGACGCGAGCACGCCGACCGCACAGTTCCGGGGTCGGTGCTAACTATCCCGCGTTCGGTGGAGGTCGGGTCCACCCGCCTCGGCGACCTCGCCCAGCACGCTGATCGCCTCGTCGGCGTCGTCCTGCGACCACATCAGGAAAAGATCCGGGTGCCTCCTCTTCAGCGAGGTGTGGGTACTTCTCAAGGAGGAAACGCCGCCGGTACGCGATGTCGGCGGCGTCAACGATCCCTTCCAGAGTGGCCCAGTTGAAGGAACCGCCAACGACGATCCCGAAGGCGGGTACGACCTTGCCGAGTGCCTGCTTGGTAAAGCGAACGCCGAACGCCTTCGCGAACTGCTGTGGAGACCTTGAGCGACCACCGCCTCGTTCAGGACCTCCCACGACTTGCCGCGGAAGAGTGCTTGGGTGAGCCGCGAGATGTCGGCCATCGCGGCGTTCTTCGCGTGGCCGAACTCGCCGTCCCGGCGTTGACGACAGACATCACGAAGAGCTTCTCGGCAGGCTCTTCAGGGTCGTAGCCGTAGAACAGCGAGACATGACCGACGGCGCGGGACGCGAGTCCGAGGACGGCAGCCGTATCGGCAACGAAAGCGCCCGCGATCGCACCTCCCGACGGCGCCGCTGCGGCGCCGGCGGAGGCGGCGATGACGAGTTCTCCTCCGGAGATCACCAGCCCCGCACCCGCTCCCGACAGTGCCGCAGCGGCCGGGAAGTACAGGCTGGCTGCTCGTCCACGGACTGCGTCGATCTGCTCAAGGTCGAGGCGGCGCAGGTCGCGAAGCGATGCAACGTCGTGCCCGCGCTTCTGGTGGAGCGCCACCACGCGCTTGGCGGAGAGTCCCGCTCGCGAGGCCCGTCCCACCGTCTGTCGCATGGACAAGAGCGGCGCCGCTCCAGTCCGGGAGGGCGTCGGCGGCTCTGCGCGCCCCGGCGCCGACTTCTGCGCGCCTTTGGCGACGACTTTTTGCCCACGCGAGACCGCCGATTGGCTCTGGGTGGTTCTCGAGGTACTGCGTGGCGCGCTTGCCGACTTCCGCAACGCCGATGGCAACCTGCTCGCCGGCGTTCCTCGTCACTCGTGACAGTGGGCGGCCCTTGAACCGTTGGATGCCATGCCATGCATCGAGCTCGTAGTCCGAGGGATCTACCATGCCGCAAAGGGTAGTGGTCCAGACCGACGCACAGACCGTGAATCAGGTAGGTGCTGGAGTCGGCGTTAGCCGACTACTGGCTCTTCACCGATGATTGTGGGGTGAGGAGCCCGGGTGGCTGAGACCTCGTGCGGCGACGCTAGGGCTGCGGCTCCTCATCCACCTCGAAGGAGTGGAGCGCGTCTGAGGCAAGGTGGATCAGCCCGGCTCCCTGCATGCTCAGCAGGCGAGCGAACTCCGAGTCCAGTGTTGGCTCGAAGCAGGTGTGGGTGGCTGCGACGAGCCAGATAATCGACTCGAGGCTGGGCTGGACGACCGTTTTGGTGAAACCGGGCATCGGACCGAGCGAATAGCCCTCATCCATCAGGACTGCCGTGCGGACGCCGCCCGAGTCGTTGTGGACGAGCCCGTGGGACGACGAAACCAGCAACCTTCGTTCGTCATAGCCAGCAAGCGCCTCCAGACGATCGAAGGTAGGACGGGGATATTCACCCGAAGCGCTCCTTGGAAGCAGCGGTATGGCCCAGCCGTAGGCGTCCCGGAAGCGCGATCGTGCGCCAGCGACCGCGTGCTCCTCCTCCAGTCTCACCGCTTGGCGGTATCGCTCGTCCAGATCATCACGCGAAACAGGGCCAACGCCGTGTTGCTCGTAGTAGGAGTGAAGCCTCCGGGTCTGTACGACGATCCCATGGTCTAGATACCGCTGGGCAATGGTGTGGCCACCCTCAACCACGAGGCGCGCAGTGACCGCCAGTTCATGAAGCCCACGCCATCTCGCTGCCGCTGCCCACCCAGAAGCCCTGTTCCGCCAGGTGCCGAATCTCCTCGAAGGTGATCGTCGATGCACTATGAATCAGGGCCAGGCTAGAACGGACCGGGGTGTGCTGGTCCTCTGCTACGACGTCGATGCGCTCGAGCATGAGCAGGCCGTGCTGCTCGAGGGCGAACGTGATGTGTTCCATGGCCCTCAATTGCGGGCCGCAGTCTCGCTGAAGCTGGGCGCGCGTGCTGGCGTCGCGCTCGGTCTTCTTAGAACGTGACTCGTCGGCGTGTTTGCGGATGTCGCCAGCTACCTCAGGTGCCATCGCCATGACGCGATCGCCCCAACGGCCGATTCCCGGCACGTGATTCACATCTTGTGCAGCTCCAGTGGGCTGACTCCCTCGAATGACCGTCTCGAGTTCCGGATCACGTGGCGGCTCCCTCATGTCAGGCTCCATGCTGCCACTCAGTACCGGACGCGGTTCCACAGACTCGCTTCATTGAGTCTCGCCATCGCAAGCCGCTCCAGGGCGATGGCCGTGGCTCGGTCGCTGCAGGTTGCCAGCGAACCTCGAGGTCAGCTTGGGTCAGCGCCTGCGCTGCCCAGGTCCGAGTTCTACTCGGTGTTCCCGCGCGCGCCTCCACCAGCATTTGGTTCGACCAATCTGCATCGGCGAGTGCACGATCCATCGCTGCCTGGCCGAGGCCAGAGACTGCAGCCTTGCCAGACAGGTAAACGGTGAGGCGACCCCTCGGCCGTTCACTCGTTGGCGCGCCATGTAAACGCCGGGCACCGATGGAGCAGCACCCGACGCCTCGGACAGCGGCCGCCAGTTGGACCAGTCCGCCACGTCGTCGGTCAGGTGGGCGCTTGTCATGATGTAGGTCGCGGCCACACCTGACACAGCACCTCGGTCAGTTTCACCGACCGCTGGCGGATGTCGTTCTCGGTCCAACCTTCGACTTGGTGATCCACGATCTCGCGACTGAGGAGAAGGACGCTGTATTTGTTGAGAAGGGAGCGTTTCCCCAGACCCTTGTTGTCGCCGGCGGTCTTCAGGAAGGCGGTGTCGGCGTCGGTCCACGGCCGATGTGACAGCGTGCCGTTCAGGTCCGAGGTGACCAGTGTGAGGTTGCCCAGGGTGTTGACGAGTTTGTCGCGGTCGGCGGCTTCTTCTTGAGAGAGTTTTGGCTCTGGGTCCCAGTGGCTGCGCCAGGCTTGGGGCATGACGTGTTCGACTTGCAGCCTGGCAGGGATGGTGACCGCCTCGTGACGCTGGGTGCGCATCCTCATCTCCAGCGCTTCCAGGACCACGCGGAGGCGAGATTGGCGCACGTTGCCGTAGAGCTTGATCCCGGGGAGTCCGGTGATCATGTCGTCGTCGCTTGGCCAGGTCCGAGCGTCGGCTGTCTGGTTGGCGAGGAAGTCCCGGACTGCAGCTCCGACATCGTCGACGAGGACGTCGTCGAGGGCGGCCAGGATCGCGACCATCATCTTGTTGACGTCCTTCATGGTGCTCCGCAGCAGGGTTCGACGAATGACCCAGCTCTCCAACGCGCCGAGAGCAGGGCGATCTGGTTCTCGGGCACCTCGTGGTTCTCCGAGAGCATCCACAGCAGCAGCGGGGTCGTCGATGCCAGCTCCAGGGTCTCCACGACCCGCCCGTAGAAGCGGCCCTCGACGGTGTCTCTCGAAAGCTGGGCGAAGTTGCGGAACGTGTTGGCGTCTCGACGCAGCTCGCTGAGGAGACGCTCTGCGTCGCTCGCCGTGGTCATCAGCGATTTCGCGTATGCGATGAACTCGCGGAAGACCTCGTCGGTGAGGACGTCGGCGCGACGGCGCATGGTCAGCCAGTACTGCAGGAAGATGTCGATCCGGGATCGCAAGTGGCGGCCTTGCGTGATCTCGTCTCGCCACCAGTCGTCGTCGAAGTCCGCCCAGTACTTCTCCGGCCAGCAGTCGACGTCGGCGTCCCACCCGTCGCCGATCTGGAAGACCCAGTTCTTGATCAGGTCAGCCTTGAGCAGCGGGGTCCCGCGGTCGTTGAGGGTCTCGAAGATGACCTGGTCGTCGTCGTGACCGGTGAGGTTGATGGCCACGACGTAGAGCCGAGATTGGACGACGTCGGCCAAGGCTGCCACGCGGGCCTTCTCGTCCCCGAAGCGTTGTTCGCCCTCGTCGACTATGCCGGCTAGCCAGTTACCGACCTCGGACCGGAAGAACTCGTGCGCCTCAACGATCAGGTGGTCACCGTTGTGCGATCCGATCTTGTCCATCGCGTACTCGAAGGCGGACCGGTCCGAGCGGGACGGCCAGAGCTTGAAGCGCTCCGGGCGTCCGGCAAACCGCTTCGCCTGGTTCAGAATCAGTTCCTCGATCGCCTCTGCCTCGACCTCGTGGCCCCTGCTCAGCACGGCCTCGTGGACGGCGTCGAGCATGATCTGAAGCGTGGTGCTGCGCTGCTGGCCATCGATCACGGACTGCCTGGTTACGTCGCCCGCGATGGCTGGCTTCAACTTGAACACGACGGCGCCGAGGAAGTGGCCGCCGACCCCTTCTAGTGCAGCTTCGTCGCCGTCCGCGGCGATGACCTTCTCGGCTACTCGGCGGACGTCTTGCCACAGTGGCTGCCACTGGTCATCCAGAGTCCAGACATAGGGCCGCTGGAACGCAGGAATCTCGTAATGGACCGTTGTGCCGAACAGTTCACGCGGGTTGAGCGCGTCGGCCTTCATGGTATTTCCCCTCGTGGCCCGGTACGCGAGTCAGGGTAGAGGAGGCGGCGGCCCCGGAGATGCACGCTTGCGGAATCGGGTCGCTCACCGTTGGCTCGGCGTCCGTCGGCGTCGCTTCAACAGGACCACAGCGGCGCCCCCCACTACACCTATGCCGCTTCCTCATCGCCGGCGAATCATGTTCAAAGCATCCGCTATGTGTGACCTCGCCTGGGCCAGGCTGAGACCACGGCTTGGTCGAGGAACTCCTCCAGGTCCAACGCCACGGGTTGGCCGAAGTCCAAGCAGCGCGTACGCGATGACCTGCTGGGCATCTCGCAGTCTCAGTTCGGAGGCTCGCGTGGCCTTGATCCCGGCCACGGTGCTGCCGATGATCAGGTCGGCGTCGGCGCCACCCACCGCCGCGGAGCCCGAGAACGTCGGTTCCGGGCACACGGCGCTGGTTCGGGTCATCAGGGCCGGGAGCGTTGTCGCGGAGACGGCGCGGACGTCGGCGACCCAAGGGGCGGGCACACCCTGAGGGCCCCTTCCAAGGTGCCGCGGTCAGCAGCGGTTCGTACCAGTCCTCGGCAAGGGCGGCGCGGTGGCTGCGGCAGCCACGACCCAGAAGCCCGATCAGGCCCGCCGCGCGGGCGGGGGATGCCCCGCGTGAAGGACTTGGGCGGCCCCAAAGGAGCGGCGTAGCCGGGGCCGGCAAGAGCTGAGCGCGCCCAGACCGGCCGTTCACTGATGGCGTGGCCAAGGACTTCGGCTTGCTGCCCCTCGAGGGCATGGATCGGCTCGCGGCCCGCTAGCGCAGGTTCCAAGTCGATCGCATCCAGACGCGGCAGAGGCTCTTCACCCTCATCGAGCGCGCGGCGCAATGGACTGGCTGGATTGTCTAGGTGCTTTCGAAGCCTCACGGCCGGAGGGTAGGCGCCTGGGATGACAGCGCCGGTCTGGTGCTAGCGGACCCTGTCGAAACGGGGCCGTGCCAAAGAGTTGACGCCGGCGGCCCCTGGTCCACTTACCTCTGTGGCATCCGTAGGCAGGGTCGACCTAGCCGAGACACGTCAGGTGTGAGCGCGGTCCAGCGAGTCGGGATGCACTTCTATGCCAGATACGCGGTCCTAGCGGCCTTGGCCTTCTCCCAGTCCTCTTGCAGCTCATCAATCGTCGGCTTGGTGCTCGTGTACTCGGCGGCGTGCGAGTGCCCGGTCATCCGGTCGCATGCCCGGGCGAACAGGGGCTCAATGACGGCCACGGCCGCGTCGAAGCGGCTGGTGTCGATCTTGGAGAGACGCGTCATCATGACGTTCGCCCGATACCGCTGTGTGACGTTCTGAAGGAGTTCCTGCTCGACGAACGCCTCACACCAGGCGCGGAGCAGGTCGTAGGTCTCCTTGATCAAGGCGTCCTGCAGGACCGGCTCGGCCCCGGGGATGCTCTCGAGCTTCACGTTGATCCGCTTGGCCAGGTCGGCCGCGGTATCCAGTCGCGGTTCAACGTCGGGCGCCAGGATGCCCTTGGTGGTCCCACCGTCGCGGACCTCGTAGATCTTGGCTCGCAGTTTCTTGTTCTGCCGCACCGAGATCAGTGCCGAGGCGAACATGATGTTGTGTGTCAGCACGATGACCTGGTGGGATTCGGCGAGCTGCTGGATCCGGGAGGCCACCTCGTCGAGGCGGCGGTAGTCCAAGCTGGTTACCGGGTCGTCGAAGACCAGTGGCGCCTTGGTCTCTCTCATCCGACTCTCGGCGAGGAAGTCAGCGATCGCGAGGACCTTCTGCTCGCCCTCGGACAGCACCCAGGAGGGCTTGTACCTGGCCACGACCTTCTTGCGTTGCGCCTGCCCGCTCCTGCCTTGGAAGGTCAGCGCGACGCCGGGCGCCCGCAGGCGGCTGCACTCCTCGGCGAACAGGCCCTCAAAGTTCTTGTTGACCAGATCTTCACTGGCAAGCTTGGACTGGATGGTCAGCTGCTTCGCGGCGCCGTTGGAGATCACCCGGGACAACTTTTCGAGCTGGTCGGCGCGTTTGGCGCGACGCACATACTCGCGTGCGGCCGGCAGGTTACGGGCGAGTTCGATTCGGGCGGTGAGCTCGGCGAGCTCCTTCTGCTTCGAGGCCAGCAGCGTGGTGGCGTTCACCTTGTCCTCGGCCAGCTTGGTCGCGGTCTGCTGCGCGTCCTTTGCCAACGGCTCGAGGGTCGGTGACAGCGCGGCTGCGTCGGCGGGCAACTCAGCCTGTGTCAGTGCGTGACCGCTGGCCGTCTCCTGCAGCATCGTGCGGACACCCTCAAGGACAGCCAAGGCCGACGCGCTCCACGGGGGTGCCGCGTCGAGGTCGGCCTGCGCCGACACGAACTCCAGAGCCGCGGCCAGTTCCGAGCTGTCCAGCGGCAGGCTGGCCCCGGCCAGTGACTCCCGGGCGGCGGCAAGTTGCTGCGTCACCGTCTCGTCGAGGAAGGTGCGGTATCGCCCGACCAGGTCAAGGGCGGCCGGGCTCAGGACCTGCGTGCAGTACAGGCAGGTGTCACCAGCCCGGGGGTAGTGCTCTGCGTCTAGGTGCCGGCGGTAATTGTCACCGGCCACGATGAATCGCTGCCATTCCTCGTCGGGCGCTCCGGGCAGCTCCGTGGGGGTGAAGAGCAGTTCGCGCGCCTCTGCTCCTCGCTGCTGCGCGGCGGCCAGAGACTCGCGAGCGGCGTCGTACGCCGCGGTGTCGTACTCCGCCACGATGCGCAGCACCCTCGCCAGGCGCGTCAGGTCACGCTGGCTCTGTCGCGCATTCGTCAGCAGCGCGTCGAGGGTGTTGGCGCGCAGCGCCTCGACGTCACTTTGAAGGCGATCACGTTGAGCCTCGGCGGCGTCACCGATTGTCGCCAGCCGCCCCAGCTCTGTCAGGTCTGAGGTGGCCCCCAGGGTCTCAATCACTTCTACGACAGTTGCGTCAGGACCGTCACCAGAGGGGTGCCCGCTGCAACGGGTGCCCCTCTCTGCATGCTCTTTGGCTAGGCGTTGGTCCGGACCCGAGCGTAGGGCCGGCCAGGGCGGGCAGCAACCCCCAGCGCACATATTCAACAGGTGCAGCCTGTAGAACCCGCGCGTGCAGCGGACGTCGCAATGATCTGGGTCGACGTTTGTACAGGTCGCCTGGGCACGTCATATATGTGCGCCGCCCTAGGGCGACGGCGCAGATATTGTGCGGGTATGGACGGTCAGTCGCCGGAGCCGATAGCCTCGCAGCTACCAACCACTCGGAGCCCGACCAGCTCCACGAAGCGGAGAGAGCTATCCGCTGAGATGCCCCGACGCCTGAGCACCTTCGTGTCCGCTGATGCAGCCACAGTCCCGTCCGTCTGCTGGGTCCTTGAGAGGGCTGTCGAGCCGGCGTCTCGACAGCGCTGCATGAACCCGGAGTGCAAGAGGAAGATCACCCGGCCGGAACGCGGCCGGCTGCCCACCTTCTACAGCCGAGGCTGCCGTGAAGCCTTCGACTACGAGCGCTCGTGCCTGCTCGCCGACATCCAAGCGCTGTCGGAGGCGATGCGGGTGGGCGGTGGGACGTACGCGGAGAGCCGCCGCCTTGGTGTCGCGCTCTCGACGTGGCAGTGGGCTCTCATCCGCTACCCCGATCTGGCGCGCTACGCAGACTGACGGAGCGTCTCCCACAGACGCATCATCCCCATGATCGCGATGATGTCCTCACGTGAGCGGTCGGCAGCGAGGCGCTCGAGTCCCGTCTGCTGCAGATCGCTGGCGTCGACGATGATGTCCTGCACCGTGTACCACAAGTCAGGCCCAGAGAAGAAGTCGGACTTGTTGTTGGCCTTCGCCCGAGCACGCAGGTCCTCGTTCTCAAGCATCTTCCGCATGACCGTTTCGACGGCCGAGACCTGGTCGCCGTCCGACAGCGCATCGCCCTCGAACAGCGCGTTGATCTGTGCCAGCACTTCGTCCCAGGGGACGAGGTCGGCCTCGTGGCGTCCGCGGGAACCGGCGGCCAAAGTAGCGGCGAGGCCCCCTGCGTCGCCCTCGCTGAGCTTCAGGTCAGAACCCGCCTGCTTGTGCAAGGCGTGGTGTGTCAGCGTGACCTCGGACAGGTCGATGCCCGGCTCGTGGCGTTGCGAGTCTTTGAGCACCTCCGCCAGCATCCGCGCGAACAGCGACCGCTTCTCCAGATCTATGTCGTCGTAGTCGACGATGGCGGACAGGAAGTCGTAGGCGTTGACGAAGCTACGGAGGTCCCGGCGGAAGGTGTCGAGCCGGTCGACCTCGCTGGTGTCGTGGTCTTGCAGGGCCATCGATACGCAGTGTTGAACCGATCCTTGACAGGGCTGAGGGCGGCAGACAGCTTGCCCTGGCTCGGCTTGGCCTCACCACCACCCCAGTAGGCTTCGCGCACGCCTCGACTTCATCGTCGTTGAAGATATGGCCGGCGAGTTTGTCCCGTGATCGAGGACGAGGTTCGGATTGCTTGCCTCTCGAAGCAACGCCCCCTCGTAGTAGGCCTTGAACGCGGCGAGGACGTCCTCGGCGTCGTTGACGAAGTCGAGGACATAGGTGGTCCTTGCCGGGGTACGTGCGGTTCAGCCGGGAGAGGGTCTGGACGGCATTGGACGCCGTCGAGGCGCTTGTCGACGTACATCGCGCACAGCAGTGGCTGGTCGAAGCCGGTCTGGAACTTGTCGGCGACGATCATCACCTGGTAGTCGGGCTGGCGAAGGCTTCGCGGGAGGTCCGGCCCTTGAGGTCTGGGTTCATCGAGCCTCGGTGAACGTGCTCGGGACCGTACTCGTCATCTGCGACCTCGCCCGAGAACGCGACAAGCGTCGCGAGTCGTGTAGTCCGCTCCGCGATGTACTTGTCGATCGCGAGCTTGTAGCGAACTGCCGCCTTGCCGCGAGCGGTCACGACCATCGCCTTGGCTTGCCCGTCCAGAGTGGGGCGACGTTGGCGCGGAAGTGCTCGACGATGATCTCGACCTTCTGGCCGATGTTGTACGGGTGCAGCTGTACCCACCGCATCGAGCCTTCATCGCCTCGGACTTCGTCGACCGTCTCTTGCGTCGTAGTCCTGCCCGCCGTGCGCCGAGGCTGGAAGGCCATCTTGTAGGTGGTGTAGTTCTTCAGCACGTCGAGGATGAAGCCCTCCTCGATCGCCTGCCGCATCGAGTAGAGGTGGAACGGTCGCTTCTCGACTTCCTCGCCGGTCGGGGGCTGCCGAAGAGTTCCAGCGTCTTGCCCTTTGGTGTCGCCGTGAACGCGAAGAACGACACGTTGGGCAAGGCCCCGCGCCCTTCGAGCCTCCAGGCGCACGAGGTCATCCACACCAATGTCCCGTCCTCGCCGCCGCGACGTCGTCACGGTCTTCCCCGAAAGCGTTTGCTCGCAGCTTGTTGGCTGCCTCGCCAGTCTGGGAGGAGTGCGCTTCGTCGACGATCACGGCGAACGTCTTCCCAGCCAGCGCCTTGGACTCGCGGATGGCCTCCAGTGCGAACGGCAACGTCTGGATGGTGACGACGATGATCGCGCCGCCGGTGGTGAGGGCCTCCGTCAGCGCCTCCGACTTGGAAGCAAACCGCTTAGCGAAGTCGCTGCCGTCGCCTGCCCAATGGGCAGCACGACTCCGCGCTTGTGTTCGATCTGGTAGATCGCGTCCTGCAGCTGGTCGTCCAGGACAGTGCGGTCGGTGATCACGATGACGGAGTCGAAGACCTTGCTCGACTGGTCGTCGTGCAAGGTGGAGAGCTGGTGAGCCAGCCAGGCGATCGAGTTCGTCTTGCCGGAGCCCGCCGAGTGCTGGACCAGGTACCGCTGACCCGGTCCGTTCGTCTTGGCGTCAGCGAGGGCCTTGGTCACTACAGCGTGCTGGTGGTAGCGCGGGAAGAGCAGAGAGGATGTCCGAGTCACCCTTCCCGTGACGGGATCCTTGTGCCTGCTGACCTGGACGTGCATGAACTTGCCGAGGATGCCCAGCCAGGTGTCCCGCTCCAGGACCTCCTCCCACAAGTAGGCGGTGGCGGCTCCGTGCGGGTTGGGCGGGTTGCCCTGGTGCCCGGCGTTGCCTCGATTGAAGGGCAGGAACCGGGTGGCATCGCCATCGAGCTTGGTGGTCATGTGAACCTCAGCGTTGTCCACAGCGAAGTGCACCAAGGCTCGGTGCCCGAACGACAGCAGCGGCTCTCGCTTGCGGGTGCGCAGGTCGGTTGGCATGCGGTCCCTCTTGTACTGCCGGATCGCCTCGTGCACGTCCTGCTGGAACTCGCTCTTCAACTCGGCCGTCGCTACTGGAAGACCGTTGACGAAGAAGACGAGGTCGATCGAGTCCTTCTTGCTCTCTGAGTAGTAGACCTGCCGCACCACCCGCAGGCGCACCGCCCCGTAGCGGGCCGTCGTGGTCGGGTTCATCGCGTCAGCCGGCCTGAACTGGCACAGGTCGAGCTGCTTCGTGAACTTGAAGCCATACCGCAGCGCCGCCAGTGTCCCGCCACCAGACTCGAGCGGCCGGTCGAGCGACTCGGCGAGGCGGTCGAGGAGCCGCTCACGATCCTTTGGGGTCGAGGCGACCGCCGTCAGCGTGTCCGGCTGGGTCTCCTCTAGCCAGGCGAACAAGTCGTCGGGGTACAAGGCCCGCGCCTTGTCGTAGCCCTTCGCGGCTGGCTCGTAGAGCCATCTATGCGCTGCCAGGTGGTCGCAGATCTCGACCTCGAGTTGCTTCTCGTGCTCCAGCGCCACGATCAGGCCTCCTCCCCCTCGAGAACCACGGGCTCGGTCTGAATCGTCTCGCGCTTCAGGGCTCTCTCCGCATTGCGGGTCCCGTCCATCCAGGCCAGCACGTCGAACACTCGCAACGCCGACACCTCCAGCCCGAGACCAGCGGCTCTCCGAAGGCCGAGTAGCCGGTGATGCAGCTCTCGATCGTTCGCGTTGAGCGCCTCGTGTAGGGCCGCCCATGTGTTCGGTGCCGCGCTGAAGATGTGCAACCGGGTCACGTCGTCCACGATCGGGATCATCCGTGGACGCTTGCGCGCCATCAGCTTGCTGGCGCGCGTTGGACCGATCCCTGGCAGCTCGCAAAGGGCGTGCCACAACGCGTAGGCGGGCTTGAAGGACTGGTCGTCAACCTCATCTACGTCGACAAAGTCCCGATCTGGCCCCAGGTCCTCGAGCAGCACCTCGAATCGCCTGCGCCGCCGGGTCAGCAACTCCAGCGCTGCACGCCCGTAGATCGGGGCTGAGAGCAGCGAGGACGACAAGATGTCATCCGCTGTGAACGAGTTCACCATCGCCGATCGGGTACCGCTTGGGTCGAAGGTGTCCCAGGCGCCGCCCGTGAACCCGACGTCCTTGCCCGACAAGGGGCGGTAGTAGTGGCCGAGGACTTCACTCCCCCGCTCGCTGCCAGACGCCAAGAGGCTCGGCGTGAGCGAAATCCGATGGAACGGCACTGTGTCGCAGCGCAACGCTGCACTCGTGTTCATATCGCGCCGCTGTACGTTGGCACGTCGAATTGTCCCGCTACCGCTGCGGTGATCAGCGCCGCCCGACGCTCGCGTAGGACCTCGGACAGAGCGCTCGCCCTCTGGGCCACGTGATCCAGTTGCCCTAGTCTCCGATCCAAGAAGGCCGTGATATGCCTCTGGACCGGGATCGGGGGACACGGAGCTTCGAATTCCCGGAGGTCATCCAGGCTCAGTTGAAGTTTTGTCCCTCCGTAAGCCCCCTCGTTCAACTGCCGCTGTCCCAGGTCCGACAGGCCCACGTAACCGACGTAGCGAGGTTCCCAAATCCGTCTGCGGAGCCGGACTAAGCCCACATGCTGACTGACGTAGGCGCCTTCCCACTCCGGCTCAACAACTGCTACGGACCCGAGGTAAGCGGTGATAGAGAAGAGGACATCCCCGACTCTCAGAACCGTTCGAGTCCCCTCGCCGGCCTGCGGGATCGTGACTCGTTGGACCTCGTCAGAGGACAACGACAATGTTCTACGTCCTAGGTTGGAGATCCGGACGAAGCGATCACCATCGTCGGAGTAGAACTCCGCCCATCCCCTAGAGCCACTCGTCACAAAGTCCAGATCGCGCCGCAGCGGAAGTCTCGCCCAGCACCGTTCACCTTGTTCCTCGGTCCCACGTGTCACCGTTCTCGTGATGAGCTGCTGCCGATACGTCTGCACCGCTTCAGCAACTTCCCGCTCCTTCGCGATGAGAGCGTCGATCTTCGCCGTCTCCATGTCCAAGAGGTCCGCGATTCTGCGCTGTTCCTCAACACAAGGAGCAGGCACGCGGAATGCTGCTACCTTTTCGGCCGTAAAGTGCGGAATAGTGGCGACGCTGCAGTCCACCGCGATCCTGCCCACATCTAGTGCGGACTGGAGTGCATAGGCGATAAACCGGCCGGCCGCCCGTCCTCCTTGAGGTCGCACTCGAATGATGGAGTTTTGAAAGCCCCACGAAGGCATATCCTGCGCTACGCAAAGGCTTCTGCCGAAACCTGCACCGCCCTCGACCACCAAGACATCGTCTCTCCGAACATCCAGAGTCTCTGCTTCGGCTTTGGAGAACCACATGGTCTGCTCGCTGGCGTCGACCCAGCGCCCCAGCGGCTGAATGTGCGCTGCCCGCACGTATTGCATCTCAATATCGTCCGCCGCCCGAGGGGAACTCTGGAGCATCTTGCCCAGAGTCACCGTAGCCAGGTGACTCAGCCGCACTTCAGGCCAAGGCGTCACGAGTCGAGTTTCGCGAACAGGGTCTGGATCTCGGCGATCAGACGCTTCACATCAGCATCTATCTCCTCAAGTGGACGCGGCGGCACGTACTCGAAGAAGTGCCTGGTGAAGGGGATCTCGTAGCCGATCTTGGTCCTGCTGTGATCGATCCAGGCGTCTGGGACGTAGGGGGCGACCTCGCGGGCGAAGTACTCCTCGATGTCGTCGCCGAGGGGGACGTTTTCGATGTCGCGGAGCCGTGGATCGGGCTCTGGGTTTCCCCGGGCATCGGTGCAGATCTCGGCGGTCTCGTCCCGCTCGCATAGCGCCCCGTGGAGAGCCTTGCGAACCGGTGAGCCGACTCGAAGGTCGGCGTCACCGAGCGCTTTGCCGAGGGCCTGGTCGAACTCGTGCCGGTTCTTCCAGACGGTCGCCGGATCCAGGGCGTGTAGCGCCCGGCGCAACCTGTCGCGCGTGGCGGGTTCGAGCTTCTGCACCGGCTTCGACTCGATGGCGGCATCAATCCGCTCGGAAGTGACTTGGTACGCCAGCTGCAGCGGCCGCTCGACGGTGATCGCGTGGTACCCGAACGCCTCGTTGGCGAAGATCTTCGAGCGCTTGTCGTCCAGCTCATGGTAGGCGGCATAGAGCCTGACGAGGGTGTCAATGCCGTCCGGCGACAGCTCCTTGCGCTTGCTCCCGAGGGACTTGCGCATCTTCACGAACAGCTGCGATCCGTCGATGAGCTGAACCTTCCCCCGCCGTTCCACACGCTTCTTTCGGTCCAGCACCCAGATGTAGGTGGCGATGCCGGTGTTGTAGAACATGTCGGTCGGCAACGCGATGATCGCGTCCAGCAGGTCCGTCTCGATCACCCAACGGCGGATCTCCGACTCCCCCGATCCCGCTTTCCCGGTGAAGAGGGGGGACCCATTGAGCACGATGGCGGCACGGCCGCGGACGGCCTCGTCTTTCGGGTCGACGACCCGCATCTTGCTGATGAGATGCAGCAGGAACAGCATGGACCCGTCAGACACTGCCGGCAGCCCCGGGCCGAATCGCCCCTGCAAGCCGAGCTGCTGGTGCTCCTTGCGGACTTCCCGCTCAGAGGTCTTCCACTCCACACCGAACGGGGGGTTCGACAAGCAGTAGTGGAAGTCCTTCCCCGCGTGGGCGTCGTCGGTGAGCGTGTTTCCGAGAGCGATCGCATCTACGGGCTGGCCCTTGATGATCATGTCCGCCTTGCACACGGCATACGAGGTCGCGTTGATCTCCTGCCCGGCCATGGCCAGCTTGGCCGTGGGGTTCTGCGCCCTAAGGTGCTCGTCCATCACCGAGAGCATGCCGCCCGTGCCCGCTGCGGGGTCGTACACCCGTCGGTTGACGTGCGGCTTGCTCGTCGCATCCTCGTCGCCGACCAGAAGAAGATCCACCATGAGCGCGATGACCTCACGGGGTGTGAAGTGCTCCCCAGCGGTCTCGTTGCTCGCCTCGGCGAACTTACGAATCAACTCCTCGAAGATCGTCCCCATGTCCGTGTTAGACACGGTTGAGGGTCTGAGGTCGACCGCTGCGAATTTCTGCAGGACGAGGTAAAGGGCGTTCGCCTCGTCCAAGCGCTGGACTTGCTCCTCGAAGCCGAACCGGGTGAAGACGTCCCGGACGTTGTCACTGAACCCGTCGACGTACGACAGCAGGTTCGCACTGACGTTGGCGCTGTCCCCGGTCAGCGACGGGAGGGTGTACTGGGAGGTGTTGTAGAAGGCGAACTTCGACTTCTTGCGAAGCTTGACGTCCAGGATGTCCTTGGCCGTCGACTCACCAGAGACGCCCAGCTCGGCCAGTACCGCCTTCTTGGTCGGCGCGAGGACGCAGTCCAGGCGGCGCAGGACCGTCATCGGCAGGACGACGTCGCCGTACTCCTTCGGCTTGTACGGTCCACGGAGCAGATTCGCGATGGACCAGATGAAGTTGGCGTCCGGCTTCGACACTGCGGGCAGTCCTCCTCGATCGACTCCCACATCCTTGCCTAGCGGGCAGGGTCCTGAGTCAAGGTCCCCCAAGCGGAGGAACGCTGCGCACGCCACCAGGCCGTCACCACGCAGTCAGCGGGCGGGCAACGGCGCACCAACGCACCGCGAACTGATCTCTAACCCCATGGGCGACAGTGGGCGACTTCGGGTGAGAAGTGCAGCGGCCTGGGCGCCTGCAGGTGCTTGACTCTGTGCATGGACAGCGGCGACCTCCGCCTCCTCCGCCTGCCCAACGAGGCATGGGGTGAGTTGACGGCTGAGCGGCCGATGATGCCACCGTTCCGTTACGTGGTCGGCGTTACCGGTTTCACCCGCACGTGGCGGGTCGCGCTGGTTGTAGTCGCCACGCACGTGGTGGGGGCTGTGGTCGTCAGGAAGTTCGGAAGTCCTGGCCGAAGACAGGACGGCCTGGAGTTCAAGGCGGCGGAGGGCTTTACGAACCCAGCTTCCTGGGAAGGACTGTCCGCCGCCCTGCCAACCGCGCTGAGGCGTCACCTAGAGCGAGATGATGGACAGGCCCTGCCGGTGACGACAGGCGCTGAGCTCGAGGCCGCGCTGAGGCGAATGTCCCCGGACGTCATGGCCATCCTTTCGCGAATGCGTGAGGACGCACGCCCTCCCCTCGCGTCGGGCAATAGAGAAGTACTCATCCGCGAGCAGCGAGATGCCGTCGCACTCGGTCTGGAGATCGCCGGCCTCAGCGGCCGGGATTCCTCGGCGAAGCGCCGGATGATGACCGCGTGCCCTTCCTTTCCGGCTTAGGGCGCCGTCGTGTCAGTGAAGCGGCCACCATCAGGCATGACGCCACGGCCTTCGACGAATGGCTACCCGAGCAGGCCACCCACTTCGACATGGCGACCTTCCGCGACCCAGAAGATCCGGCCCGGAAGGTCACGGTGTTCTACGCCGACAAGGAAGCCCTCGAACGGCAAACCGGAACCGACCTCGTCTACTACCGTCACCATCGACCCGGATTCATCCTTGTTCAGTACAAGCGAATGCGCTTGTCCCAGCCGCGCTCACGACCGACTTACTACCCAGATGACCAGCTTCTAATCGAGTTGGGTCGCCTTCGAGCGCTGCCCCACCCAGAGGCAGCGACCACCGCTGAGGACTGGCGACTGACCGATGACCCGTTCTTCATCAAGTTGGTCAGAGACGATCTCGCAAAGCCGGCCGAGAACAAGCTTGTGCGTGGAATGTATCTCCCACTGGCCCTGGTTGAACTACTCCTACAAGACGCGGCCGCTAAACTTCGCCCTAAAGGATGGTCGCCGGAATCGATCACTACATATCTCTCAAACGAGGAATTTCTTCAGTTGGCCAAGCAGGGCTACGTCGGGACTCGCGGCGCGACGACCGAGCACCTGCAGCAGGTGATTCTCGAGTCCTTCCATGCCGGACGCGGGGTAATCTTCACTGTCGACCAGACCGAACCGGGGCAAGCCCGTCGCCTGCGCCATGGATAACGCGCGGCCTTACTCGCCAGGACTCCGTGCTCTGCCGCGCATCAAGGTCGCGTAGCGAGCACAGTCCTGAGTCAAGATCCCCCAAGCGGAGGAACGCTGCGCACGCCACCACGCGGTCACCACTCAGTCAGCGGACCGGCAAAGGCGCATCAACGTCCCCCCGAACTGATCTTTAAGTTGACACCCACTGATTTCAATCTTCAGTGCATCGGGACACCGCGTCAGCTGTCCTGGGCCATGTCGACGAACCGCGAGTAGTGACCCTGGAACGCCACGGTGATCGTGTCGGTCGGGCCGTTGCGGTGCTTGGCGACGATGAAGTCGGCCTCGCCGGCACGAGGTGACTCCTTCTCGTAGGCGTCTTCTCGGTGAAGCAGGATCACGATGTCCGCATCTTGTTCGATACTTCCGCTTTCACGTAAATCGCTCATCGCCGGCTTCTTGTCCGTGCGCTGCTCGGGACCTCGGTTCAGCTGCGATACCGCGATCACCGGCACCTCGAGCTCCTTGGCGAGCAGCTTGAGCGCCCGCGAGAACTCGGAGACCTCCTGCTGGCGGCTCTCGACCCGCTTGCCCGAGCTCATCAGCTGCAGGTAGTCGATGACGACGAGCTTGAGGTCGTGACGCTGCTTGAGGCGCCGGCACTTCGCGCGGATCTCCATCAGTGACATGTTCGGGCTGTCGTCGATGAAGAGCGGCGCCTCGCTGACGCGCCCCATCGTCCGCGCGAGCTTGGTCCAGTCCTCCTCGCGCATCGTGCCCTTCCGCATGTGCTGCAGCGACACGGACGCCTCGGCCGAGAGCAGGCGCATGGTGATCTCGTTGCGACTCATCTCGAGCGAGAAGATCACCGACGCGTGGCCGTGCTTGATGGAGGCCGACCTGGCGATATCCAGTGCGGCAGTTGAGTTATGGGTCGGAATCATGCGCCGGGTGGCGAGGAACAGGTGCGTGGGGTGATCGACCTGGATGCAGCGCACCGGGATGCTCTCGACAGGCTCTACCGAGGTGATGAATCGGTGACCGACTCGCGGGTGCGGCCGAGGTGAGCGTTCCTTGTGCGCGATCTGCTTGCGAGTCAGCCCGAAGACCTGGTCCGACGTCGTGAACGTCACCGTCCAGCAGGTGGATGACGCTTCGGTGCGACCCTTCACGCGCTTGGGGAAGCGGCCGTACCGGTAGCCCAGGCTCGACAGCAGCTCGCAGAAGTCGTCGACGAGGCGTTCGTGCGTGATCGCGAACTGCACGCCACCCGTCCGGCTGACGGAGCCGTCGGTGTCGAGCAACCCGGCCAGCAAGGCCCGCCGCTGGCCCTCGCTGGCTCGCAGGTAGTCCGTGGGGATGTGCTTGCTGCCGAAGACCCCGATCGACCGGAGGCAAGCTCCGAACGACACCGATCCCGCGTCGGAGAAGTCGAGTCCGTCGCCCTCCAGCCGCATCACCATCTCGTCGTCGGCCGTGCTGATGCGCGCTCCGTGCGTGGCGCCGTCACCCAACCACGCGCCGAGAACGTACGGCGGGACCAGCAGGTCGGCCTCGGGCAGGGCGAGGGGGGCCGCATTGCGCACCGAGTAGTTCAGCCGACTGTCGGCCGTCGGGCACCGCAGGGTCGACGCGATCTCTTCAGTGGTCCGCACCGCCGCCTGCGTCCGCCCGGGCCGGCGTGACGCTCGACTGTCGGTCAGCCACAGGTGCTGTGCGTCAGCCACGACGGTCGTGCCGTCATCGAAGGTCATGCGATAGCAGGGACGGCCCGTCATCACCCCCGTGGAGTCGAGGACCTTCGTCGGCGTGCCGTCAGCAGCGAGCAGCTCGTCGCCGACCGCGACCTCACCCATGGTCGTCCAGCCAGCTGGTGTCGGCAGAGGAGTGTCGAGGGCGAGCGCCTTACCCATGGCTGGCCTCGCCGCCAGGACGATCATCTGGCCCGGGTGGAGCCCATTCGTCAACTGGTCGAGATCGGCGAAACCCGTTGGGATGCCGACCATGTCGTCGCCGCGGCCCTCGGAGGCCTCGATCTCGTTGATCGTGCCTTCGATGATCTCCGCGAGCGGCAGGTAGTCCTCCGACGTGCGCCGCTCGGTGACCTGGTAGACCTCGGCCTGAGCGGCGTTCACCAGGTCGTCGACGTCACCGCCGCCCGAGGCGTAGCCCAGCTGGACGATCTTCGTGCCGGCCTCGACCAGGCGGCGCAGCACGGCCCGCTCGCGGACGATCTCCGCGTAGTACCCCGCGTTCGCTGCCGTCGGCACGGAGGAGATGAGGGTGTGCAGGTAGGAGGCGCCGCCGACCCGTCCGAGCTCGCCGCGCTTGGTCAGCTCGTCGGAGACAGTGACCGCGTCGGCGGGCTCACCCCGTCCGTACAGGTCGAGGACGGCCTCGAAGACCAGCTCATGCGCCGGACGGTAGAAGTCGGTGCCGCGGAGCACTTCGATGACGTCGGCGATCGCGTCCTTGGACAACATCATGCCGCCGAGCACGGACTGCTCGGCGGCAACGTCTTGCGGGGGCGTGCGCCCTAGATCTTCGGTCGGTCCGGAGGAGTAGGTGGTCGGGTCGAACGGCCCGGCATCTGTCAGCGACATCCCCGGCCTCCCCTCCCGATTCGGCCCGAAGGGCAGCGCGGAGGGCGCGGCTAAGCGGGCACGGCTCATGTCGAACAGGTGTACGGGTTACCACCGACAACCGGCCGGGACCCACATCTGCAACCGGATCGCGATCCGGTCCACCGAGCACGCTATGGGGCCCTGGTGGCGCTGGCAAGGCGATCGAGAAGACTGGTCCGGAGCGCCTGTGCACAAGGTGGGGACGAGGGTGTGGGTAACCGCGTGGAAGCGGTGCACGGGCCGGTGCACGGCCTGTGGATTGTCTGGGGACAAGCCGTCCATCACCCCTCTCACCTGCGCAGATACCGTCCACCGCCTGTGGACGAAAAGAAGTCAGCGGGCCGTCCGACAGGTGAACAGGAGGTGCCCGGGTGCCGGTCTCGCGGTCGAGCAGCCCACGGATCGGTTGACCGTGGCCGGGCGGCTGGCCCCCGAGCTGGTGACGCTTCCAGGCCGGTGTGGCTGGCGTGCAGCCTGGCTGGTGGCGTGCCGGTGCGACCGACGACACCGTGGCCGTATCTGGCCACGGCCGGATGGCGCCCGCTGATTCGCTTCCCTCGGTGGTTCGCCCTGGAAAGGGTGAATGAGCCGCGGTTTTGGAGCGGCGTCACCCCGGCGCCGCACCCGCGGCCCGTGACCCGAGGAGCTCCCGGATGTCCCTTCGCAGAACCACCGTCGCCGCAGCCGCGGTCGCCGTCAGCGTCGTCGGTCTGGCGCTGGCCGGTACACCCGCCGCGACGGCAGCCGGCGCCCGCCCGAACTTCCAGGTCCCGTTCCTCTGCGGGCAGGAGTGGCAGGGCGCCATGTACGCCGGCCACAGCCCGCGCATGGCTATCGACTTCAACCACTACGCGGCGGACGGCAGCCGCGACGACCAGGGCAGGCGCGTCGTCGCCAGCGCGGCCGGCACCGTCGAGACCATCGAGCGCTGGGAGACCTCGTATGGCAACCACGTGATCATCCGCCACGGCAACGGCTGGACCACCCTGTACGCCCACCTCCTCGACGGCTCCCTCACCGTGCAGGAGAACCAGACGGTCAGCAAGGGCCAGGTCATCGGGCGGGTCGGCGCCTCGGGCCTGTCCGACCCCGACGCCGACCACCTGCACTACGAGCAGCGCGCCGACCGCAACGACGTGCTGTCGGTCTTCTACGGCAACCGGCCCGCGACCGACGAGGCGACTCGGGCGTACCGGAGCCCGGCGTGCTGACCCGGCGGCACCGCGATCCGGCGGACGACCGTGCACGGTCCGACGAGCCCGTCACGAGCCCGCTGAGCCGGCGGGCGACCCTGCGCCTCGGCCTCGCGGGCGCCCTCGCGGGCGCGGCGGTGGCTGCTCCCGGCGCGGCGCACGCACAGCCGGCCTCCCGGCCCGGACCCGACGCGCCCACGTGCCTCGAAGACCTCTGGAGGCGATGACCGTGGCGAACATCGTCTGGCTCGCGGACCGCCTGCGCAACACCACCGGTCTCGACGTACGCACCGTCGACGGGTGGCAGGACCGGGGGCGGCCGCCCTCGACCGGCACCTTCGCGCCGCGGGGGGTGCTCCTGCACCACACGGCGCCACCGGGTGTGACCGTCACCCCCGAGAACCCCCACCCCTCGCTGAGCACGGTGATCGCGGGACGCAGCGACCTGCCCGGTCCGCTGTGTCACCTGCTGGTCGACCGCAACGGCGTCTGTTGGGTGATCGCCGCCGGTCGGGCCAACCACGCCGGCGAGGCCCGGGCGAGCGGGCCGATGCCCGCCGGCGACGGCAACAGCCTCTACGTCGGGATCGAGATCGAGTACAACCCCGACGTGCAGGCGGCCAACGAGATCCAGAAGTCGTCGGCGTGCATCGCCGCGGCGTCGATCGTCAGCAGGCTGGGGAACGGTCGCAACTACGTCCGGGCACACAAGGAGACGTGCATCCCGGTCGGCCGCAAGATCGACCCTGCGCGGTTCATGCCCATGGACGACGCGCGGGCGCGGATCGGGAGCATCATCCAGACGAGCGGCTGGTGACCCGGCTGCGCTGACGACGACGGACCCGCTCCGGCCCTGCACCCGCCGCGCGGCGCAGGGCCGGACGGGACGGCAAGACACTGGCACCGGTCATGGCGTTCGCGATGAACGCCTGGCCAGCCATCGCTCGGCCCCCACCTTCCACGGGCGGACCTCGCTGTCAGGATGAGAGGCTCTGCCCGTCCCGGAGCGGCAGGACGTCCCGTGGCGCAGGAAGGGGAGCGCGTGGCACCGCGACTGACGGCCCAGGACCGCCAGATCTTCGCGCTCGCCGTGCCCGCGTTCGCGGCCCTGGTGGCCGAGCCGCTCTTCCTGCTGACCGACTCGGCGATCGTCGGGCACCTCGGCGCCCTGCCGCTGGCCGGCCTCGGGATCGCCGGGGCGGTTCTCGCGACGGCCGTCGGGCTGTGCGTCTTCCTCGCCTACGGCACCACGGCCGGGGTCGCCCGCATGCTCGGTGCCGGCGACCTGCGCGGCGCCCTGCGCGTCGGCATCGACGGCATGTGGCTTGCGGTCGGTCTCGGCGTCGCGATGTGGGCGGCGGCCGCCCTCGCGGCGCCCTGGCTGGTCGACACCCTCGGCGCCTCCACCAACGTCGCGCCCTACGCGGTGACCTACCTTCGGTGGTCGCTGCCCGGGATCCCCGCGATGCTCGTCGCGCTCGCGGCGACGGGAGTGTTGCGCGGACTCCAGGACACCAAGACGCCCCTCGTCGTCGCCGTCACCGGAGCCGCCGCGAACGCCGGTCTGAACTGGCTGCTGGTGTACCCCCTCGGCCTCGGCATCGCCGGGTCCGGACTCGGCACGTCGCTGGCTCAGCTCGGGATGGCGGTGGCGCTCACCATCGTGGTGGTGCGCGCTGCCCGCCGCCACGGTGCGCCGATGCGACCTGACGCCGCGGGCATCCGCATGGCCGCCTGGGCCGGCGCGCCGCTCGTCGTCCGCACGCTCGCCCTGCGGTTGACCTTGCTGCTCACGACGGCGGTCGCGGCATCACTCGGCGATGCCGAGCTCGCCGGCCACCAGGTCGTCTTCACGCTGTGGACGTTCACAGCCTTCGCGCTCGACGCCCTCGCCATCGCCGGGCAGGCCCTGACCGGTCGCTTCCTGGGCGCCGCCGACGTCACCGGCGCGCGCTCGGCGACCCGGCGGATGGTGTTGTGGGGACTCGTCGGCGGAGGGGTGATCGGTGTTCTGATGCTCGCGGCGGCCCCGTGGGTCGGAGCCCTGTTCAGCCCGGACGCGCAGGTGCAGGTGGCGATCGCCGCAGCCCTGGTGCCGGCCGCGCTCAGCCAGCCGCTCTCGGGCTACGTGTTCGTGCTCGACGGCGTGCTGATCGGGGCCGGCGACGGGCGCTACCTCGCGATCGCATCGACCGTGACCCTGGCCGCGTACGCGCCGCTCGCCCTCGCGGTGCAGGGCTGGGGTCCCGACGGCGTGGCGGGGCTGGTCTGGCTGTGGCTGGCCTTCGGCTTCGGCTTCATGGGCGTTCGGACGGTGACCCTCTGGGCCCGCGCCCGCGGCGACGCCTGGCTGGTCACGGGCGCGACGCGCTGACACAGTGCCCGGCATGAACGCGACTGCGCTGCGGGCTGGGCGGCTCTGACATGCGCTACGTCGTGATCGGTGCCGGTGCCGTCGGCGGCAGCATCGGCGCACGCCTGCACCAGTCGGGGCGCGAGGTCGTGCTGGTCGCCCGAGATGAGCACCTGGCCCGTCTGCAATCCGACGGCCTGAGGTTCGTGAGCCCGGACGGCGACGCGCACCTGACGATCCCCGCCGTCTCTGGCCCCGACGGCCTGGCCCTGACCACGGACGACGTGCTCGTGCTGGCCACGAAGTCGCAGCACACGGCCGAGGCCCTCGGCCTGTGGTCAACGGCCGATGTGCGGACGGGCAGCACCACGCGGCCGGCGGGGGAGGTGCTGCCGGTGCTGTGCGCGCAGAATGGCCTGGCCAACGAGCCAGCCGCGCTGCGGTGGTTCGAACGCGTTGCGGGCGTGTGCGTTTGGCTGCCGGCCGGACTGCCCGAGCCGGGCGTCGTGGTCGCCCCGTGCGCGCCACTGACGGGCATGCTGCACGCGGGGCGGTTCCCGGCCGATGCGGTCGGCACCAGCGCGGACGCGTTCGATGCCCTGCTCGACGGCGTCGCCGCCGACCTGGAGGCGTCGAGGTTCGCGGTACCCCGTCCGCCCGACGTGATGGTGTGGAAGCGGCGCAAGCTGATCAGCAACCTCGGCAACGCGTTCGACGCCCTGTTCGAGCGCGACGCCGACTGGAAACCGTTGCTGGAGCAGGCGAAGGACGAGGCGCTGGCGGTGTTCGCCGCGGCCGACTGGTCGGTGGCGACCACGGCCGAGGCAGATGCGGTGCGCGGCGGCTCGATGGTGCCGCAGGAGATCCCGGGGCAGACCCGTTCGGGCGGCTCGACGTACCAGAGCCTGGCCCGGGGCGCCGACTCGGTGGAGACCGACTACCTCAACGGCGAGGTGGCAGCGCTGGGGCGCCTGCACGGCGTGCCGACTCCGGTGAACGCGGCGGTGCAGCAGCTGGCCGCGCGCGCCGTTCGCGACCGGGCCGCCGCCCGCAGCCTTCCCGTCGACGCCCTGCACGCGCTCCTCCGGTAGCCGGCAGCTTGCTCCCGCTGCCTACACAAATCGGCGTGAACTGTGTGGGCTGGGTGAGCCCGCCACAGCATGCGTGTGGGTGAGGAGAGCAAGACGAGGGCCCGGCCCCTCGAGGGGAACCGGGCCCTGCGTCTGGCCCTGAGGGCCCGGTGACGCTGGCGAGAGCGTCACCACGTCCATGGTGTCACGACGCCGGGACGACCTCGAGGTCGATCGTCGCCTGCACGTCGGCGTGCAGCCGCAGCGTCACCTGGTGGGCGCCGAGCGCCTTGATCGGCTGGGCGATCTCGACCTTGCGGCGGTCGACCTCGGTGCCGGTGGCCGCCTTCACGGCCGCGGCCACGTCGGCGGGGGTGACGGCACCGAACAGGCGACCGGCCGCACCGGCGTTCACGGGCAGCCGCACGGTGGCGTTCTCGAGGGACTGCTTCATCCGCTGGGCGACCTCGACGTCGGCGATCTCACGCGACTCGCGGGCCTTGCGGATGGAGGCGACCTGCTTCTCGCCGCCCTTGGTCCAAGGGGTGGCCAGGCCACGCGGCATCAGGAAGTTGCGGCCGTAGCCGTCCTTCACCTCGACCACGTCGCCGGGGGCCCCGAGACCGGTGACCTCCTGCGTCAGGATGAGCTTCATCGTCTGGTCCCTTCTCAGCGAGCGGAGCTCGAGTAGGGCAGCAGGGCCATCTCGCGGGCGTTCTTGATCGCCTTCGCGAGCTGACGCTGCTGCTGCACCGACACACCGGTCACGCGACGGGCGCGGATCTTGCCCCGGTCGGACACGAACTTGCGCAGCAGCGCGGTGTCCTTGTAGTCGATGTAGACGATCTTGGCTGCCTTGAGCGGGTTCTGCTTCTTCTTGGGCTTACGGACTGGCGGCTTGGCCATCGTGGGGCTCCTCCTTCGGGAGCCCGGGTCCTGCCGTGGGACCCGGGATGGGGGTTGGTTCGAGCTAGTTCATTGTTCGGACGGGGGACAGCTCAGAACGGCGGCTCGTCGTTCGAGCCACCACCGCCGTACCCCGCACTCTGCTGCTGCTGGCCACCGGACGGGCCGGTCGCCCACGGGTCGTCGGCCTGGTGGCCGCCGGCCGACTGCTGGCTGCCCCAGCCGCCGCCACCCTGGCCACCTTGACCGCCACCGAAGCTGCCGCCGCCACCGCCGCGCGAGGCGCGGGTGACCTTGGCCGTGGCGCGCCGCAGCGACGGGCCGATCTCGTCGACCTGCATCTCGACGACGGTGCGCTTCTCGCCCTCGCGGGTCTCGTACGACCGCTGCTGCAGGCGACCCTGCGCGATCACCGCGGTGCCCTTGGTGAGCGACTCGGCCACGTTCTCGGCCGCCTCACGCCAGGCGGAGCACCGCATGAACAGCGTCTCGCCGTCCTTCCACTCGCTCGTCTGACGGTCGAACGAGCGGGGGGTCGACGCGATCGTGAAGCTGGCAACTGCCGCACCAGAGGGGGTGAAGCGCAGCTCCGGGTCGGCGGTCAGGTTGCCGACGATGGTGATCAGGGTGTCGCCGGCCATGGTCAGCGCACCTCGGGGCGGATGACCTTGGTCCGCAGCACGGACTCGTTCAGGTTGAGCTGGCGGTCCAGCTCCTTGGCGATCTCGGGCGTCGCCTTCATGTCGACGACGGCGTAGATGCCCTCGGACTTCTTCGCGATGTCGTAGGCCAGGCGGCGCTTGCCCCAGATGTCGACCTTGTCGACGGAGCCACCGCCCTTGCGGACGACGTCCAAGAACTTGTCGAGCGACGGGGCGACAGTGCGCTCCTCCAGCTCGGGGTCGAGGATGATCATCATCTCGTAGTGACGCGTCACAGAACCCACCTCCTCTGGACTCGGGCGGCCACGGGCTCTCCGTGGCAGGAGGGTTGAGCGTCCATCTCGGCATCCGATCGGATGCGTCGAAGAGGGCACCCCGGGGGATGCCCTGCGTCCAAGGGTACCTCCGTCAGGCGAACGTGACGACCAGCGCGTCCGGGGCGTCCTCGAGCTCACCAGCCGCCGGGTCGTCGGTCTCCAGCTCATGCGCTCGGACGGGGTCGAGCTGCGGGTTGCGCGCCAGCTGGACGGCCCGGTACACGAGCCAGGCGAGCGCCCCGACGCGCGCGAGGGTGACGAGCGCGTACATCCACGGCGGCAGTCCACGCGAGGGCACCGTCAGGCCGTAGACGTACAGCCAGGTGCACGTGGCGTACACCGCCTCGACCGACCCCCACACCAACAGGTCTCGCCAGTTCGGCACCGCCAGCGCGGCGAACGGCAGCACCCACACCGCGGCCTGGACGGGAATCGCCGGCAGGAACAGCAGCACCCCGACCAGCATCACCAGCACGACGGTCGGCAGCCGCGGTCGTCGCTCGGCGCCCAGGGTGAAGAGCGCGGTGGCGACGCTGACGACGACGAGGCCGGCCCCGGCGATCCAGCGCGACGCGGACGGCCCGAGCTGGTGGGTGGCCAGCCAGTGCAGTGCGCCCGGGCCGAGGCGGACGGCGAGCGCCGGAACCAGCACGATCGCCAGCGCGATCGCGGCGGTCGCCCACCTCGACGGGGGCAGCCAGATGCTCCGGGTCGCAGCCGGCATCGCCAGCAGGATGGCCGCCGCGCCGACGACGACCACCAGCCCGATCAGCGAGGTCCAGCCGGGCGCGCGCGGAACGGTCTCCTGGCCGGTGAGCTCGGCGGCCAGCAGCTGCGGCACCAGCCACAGCGACCCGTAGCCCACCGGGGCCTTCCAGAGCGCGGCCCAGTAGGCGCCCCAGCCCTCCGGCGACAGGGCAGCGACCGGCACGTTCAGCGCGACCCAGGTGACGCCCGTGGCGACGAACGTCGGGGCGACGGTCGACCCGTGTCCGGTCCGCAGGGCGAGCAGTGCCAAAGGCAGCACGACGACCAGCGCGAGCGGACGGACGACCACAGCCAGGCCGAGGAGGACGCCGGCCACGACAGGATGCCGCCGGGAGAACGCGACCAGGCCGGCCAGCGCGAACGCCACCGCGAGCAGGTCGAGCGACACGAGAGCGCTCGTGAGCAGGACGGGCGAGGCGGCCACCAGGCCGGCGTCCCAGGGGCGGTGCCGCGCCAGCAGGGCCACGCACACCACGACCACGGCGAGGGCCACCAGCAGCAGCAGCACGGCCAGGTCGAACACCCACCGCAGCTGGTGTGCGCCGTCAGGGGCGAGGACCGCCAGGCCCCACAGGCTGAAGCCCGTGCCCACCGGCTGGGCGAGGTAGTCGCCCGCCACCGGGTCGAGGTACGGCACCGTGCCGGTCGCCAGGCCGGACGCCGTGACGGTGGTGGGGATGTCGCTGTAGCAGGCGTGCGTGAACTGGTCGGGTGACGCCCAGCCGGTCGCGCGGCAGTGCGTGCGTGCCAGTGCGGCGAGACCGAACATCGCGGTCGACACCAGCACGAGGATCGAGGCCGCCGTCGGGAACAGCTTCGACAGGCTCTCCCCGGCGGGCAGGCGCCGCCGTCCGCCGTGCCGACCCATCGGGCCGCCGAGCACCTCGCTCAGGAAGCGGACGAGAGGATCGTCGGTCGTCGGCGACACCACGACGCCCGATGAGGCGTCCCTCAACGGGTCGGGGGACGACGGCCACGCGTCCTCGTCAGCCACCCCCGTCAGCCGTCTCCGCCGCCACCACCACCGCCCCCGCCACCGTCGTCATCGGGTGGTGGCTCGGTGGGGGACTCGGTCTCGGTCTCGGTGGGGCACTCGGGGTCCGGCGGACCGGGCAGCGGGAGGCCGGGCGGCGGGCAGGTGATCGTCTCGGTCGGCTCCGGCGGCTTCGTCGTGGTCGGCGGCGGGGTCGTCGTGGTCGGCGGCGGCGTCGTGGTGGTGGTCGGCGTCTGGGTCGGCGTGTTCGCCTTGCCGACGTCGGCACGCGGTGCGAACTCGATCACCTCGGCGCCGTCGAGGGCGGCGTCCATGAAGGCCGTCCAGATCTCGACGGGGAACGAGCCGCCGGTGATCTCGCTCTTGCCCCCGAAGCCCGGGATCGGCGACGGGGAGCCATCGGCCTCCACGTTGTACAGGGCCACCGAGGTCGCCAGCTGCGGCGTGTACCCGACGAACCAGGCCGACTGGTTGTCGCTCGACGTGCCGGTCTTGCCCGCAGCCGGACGGTCGAGCCTCGACGCGTACCGGCCCGAGCCCCGCTCGACGACCTGCTGCAGGGCGTAGTTCGTGTCGTCCATGACGTCCGTCTTGAACGCCTCGGTGCCCTCGGTGGGGCCGACGTACGACGGCTCGGTCTCGCCCGGCTCGGTCACCGAGGCGACGATGTGGGTCGTGTGGCGCTGGCCCCGCGCCGCGAAGGTCGCGTAGGCGGCGGCCATGTCGATCGGGTGCGGCGACGCGGTACCGAGGACGTTGGACAGGTTGGACTCGAGACCGGGCGTGTTCTCCGGGAGGCCGGCTCGCACTGCGACGTCGCGCGTCTTCTCGGGACCGACCTCCTCGTTCAGGGCCACGTAGGCGTTGTTGACCGAGCTCTGGGTCGCCTTCACCAGGTCGATCTCGCCGTATCGCGAGGAGTCGAAGTTCTTGACCGGACGGTCGAAGCCGGCGAACTCCTGGTTGTTGCTCCCGTCGTACTTGCTCTTCAGCGAGATGCCCTCCTCGAGGGCCGCGACCAGGGTGAACGGCTTGAACGTCGAGCCGGCCTGGGCCTGGTCCTGCGTCGCCCCGTTCGCGGGGCGCTTCAGGTAGTCGGGGCCGCCGTACATCGCCACGATGCCGCCGGTCGTCGGGTCGATCGCGGTGAGAGCCGCGTGGAGGGTCTCGGGGCGGTCCTCGACCGGAAAGACGTCCGGGTCCTCCATCGCACCAATCGCGGCTTCCTGCTTCGGCCGGCTGATCGTCGTGACGATCCTGAGGCCTCCGGTGTCGATCTGCTGCTCGGTCAGCTCGCTTCGGGCCAGCAGCTCGCTGCGGACCGCGGCGAGGAGGTAGCCGCCCGGGCCGCCGTAGGTGTCCCTCTTGTTCTGGACGACCGTCTCCGGCATCACCAGCGCGGCGGGGTCGTCCGTCGTGAGCTTGCCCATGTCGACCATGCCGTCGATCACGTACCGGAAGCGGTCCTCCGCCTTCTCGGGGTTGACCGCCGGGTCCCAGTTGGTGGGGTTCGGGATGATGCCGGCCAGCGTCGCGGCCTGCTCGGGGCTCAGCGCGGCGGCGTCCACCCCGTAGTAGGCCCTGGCGGCGGCCTGGATGCCGTACGCCCCCCGTCCGAAGTAGATGGTGTTGAGGTAGTCCTCGAGGATCTGGTCCTTCGTCTTCTCCTCGTCCATCTTGAGCGCGACGAAGGCCTCGCGGATCTTGCGCCGGAACGTCGGGTCGTCGTCACCGGTGTAGTTCTTCACGTACTGCTGCGTGATGGTCGAGCCGCCCTGGGTGCCCTCACCGCGCACGTTGCCCCACAGGGAGCGCACGATGGCGATCGGCGAGACGCCGCGGTTCTCGTAGAAGCTGCGGTCCTCGGCCGCGATCACGGCGTCGCCGACATGGGGTGGCAGCGTGTCGAGAGCCACGCTCGTGCGGTTCTGCGACGCGAAGCGTCCGATCTCGTTCTTCCCGTCCGAGAAGTAGACGACCGTCGTCTGCGCCTCGGCGAACTCGTCCGCCGCGGGGATCTCGGTGTTCGCGTAGCCCCAGGCGAACAGGCCGGCGCCTGCCACCAGGCCGAGCAGGAAGAGGCCGGTGACGAGCTTCCACGACGGCACCCAGCGCCGGAGTCCCCGCTTGTTCCTGCGTGGGTAGTCGATCAGCGGCTTGCGGCCGTTGGCGGCGGCTCGCTGTGACGGGCGCTGCGTCGCCTCGGCGCGCTGCCTCCCACGCGGGCGGGCGCCCGCGGCTGCCCGCTGCTGCTGGCGCGCGGCATTGGCGCGGGCGGCTCGGCGGGGGGACGGTGAACTGTTCGCCACTGCGGGCTGCTCCTGCTCGGAAGGCTCGGCACGACGGACGTCCATCGAAACCTCGGGCGGTCTGGATCCCCGACAGCGTATTGGGTGAACCTTGGAGGCCTGCGCGACGTCCCGTGCAGGTGCTGTGAACGCTCGGCCCCTCCGCCCACGGCGCTCCCCCTAGGATCGGCCGGTGACCGCGTTCCTGGTGATCGGCGCCCTGGGCGTCGTGCTGCTGATCGTGTCGCTGGCCGTGGGGGAGATCTTCGAAGGCGTCTTCGACGCCCTCGGCGGTGACCTCCTCTCCGGAGCGTCCGTGGCGGCCTTCCTGGGCACGCTCGGCTTCGTGGGCGCGCTGGTCCTCGACGCCACCGGGCGGACGGGGTGGGCCGTCGCGGCCGGTCTCGCGGCAGGGATCGTGGTGGGGGCCCTGGCCGGGTGGCTGACGATGTCGCTGACCCGTGGCGGCGACGACTCGACGGTGCGGTCCGGTTCTCTGGTCGGACGTGAGGCCACCATCGTCAACGCCGTCCCCGCCGACGGGTACGGCGAGATCTCGGTCGTCGCGGCCGGACACATCACCAAGCTCAACGCCCGCTCGGACCAGCCGCTCCCTGCCGGCACACCGGTCACGATCACCGCTGTCCTGTCGGCCACGTCCGTGCAGGTCTCCGTCCGCACGCCACCCAAGGGGGAATCCTGATGGACTTCGGTCCGTTCCCGACCACGCTCGTCAGCGTCGTCGGCCTGGTCGTCCTACTGCTGCTCGTCGTCGTCGCGGTCACGCAGCGGTACAAGGTGGCCGGCCCGAACGAGGCCTTCATCGTGACCGGCCGCAAGGGCAAGGAGGTGCGCAACACCGAGACCGGCGAGGTGTCGACGGACCTGTCGGGCCAGAAGGTCGTGATGGGTGGTGGCGTGTTCGTGCTGCCCTTCGTGCAGCGGCTGCACATCCTCGAGCTGTCGAGCCGGCGCCTGTCGGTGTCGATCCGAGGCGCGGTCTCGGGACAGGGCGTCAAGCTCAACGTCGAGGGCGTCGCGCTGGTCAAGGTCGGTGGCAACGAGGACTCGATCCGCGCTGCCGCACAACGCTTCCTGACGCAGCAGCACGAGATCGAGACATTCACCCAGGAGACCCTCGCCGGGTCCCTGCGCTCCATCGTGGGTGGCCTCACCGTCGAGCAGATCATCCGTGACCGCGCGGCGTTCGCGCAGCGGGTCGCCGACGAGTCCGAGACCTCCCTGACCGGTCAGGGGCTGGTCCTCGACACGTTCCAGATCCAGGACATCACCGACGACGGCAGCTACCTGTCCGACCTGGGCCGGCCCGAGGCGGCCCGCGTCCAGCAGACGGCGTCGATCGCCGAGGCCGAGGCCCGACGCGCCGCCGAGCAGGCGCGCATCAAGGCCGAGGAGGAGATCGCGATCGCCCAGCGGCAGCTTGCGCTGAAGCAGTCCGAGATCAAGGCGGAGACCGACGCCGCACAGGCCCAGGCGGCGGCGGCGGGTCCGCTCGCGCAGGCCGACCGCGACCAGGCGATCCTGGCCGAGCAGGAGAAGGTCGCCGTGCGGCAGGCCGCCCTGAAGGAGCGCCAGCTCGACACCGAGGTGCGCAAGCCCGCAGACGCCGCGCGGTACCAGGTCGAGCAGGAGGCCGAAGCCCGGCGCAACGCCGAGGTGTTCGAGGCCGACGCCCGTCGCCAGGCCTCGATCGCCGCCGCCCAGGCCGAGGCCGAGAAGGCGCGGCTGACCGGTGAGGGCGACAAGTCGCGCCGGACGGCCCTCGCCGAGGCCGAGGCGATCGAGGGTGCGAAGCGCGGCGAGGCCGAGAAGGCCCGGCGCGTCGCCGAGGCCGAGGCAGTACGCGTCGAGGGTGAGTCGCAGGCTGCGGCGATCCTCGCGACGGGACAGGCCGAGGCCGAGGCGATGGAGAAGAAGGCAGCGGCCTTCGCCAAGTACAACGAGGCCGCCGTCCTGCAGATGCTGATCGAGGTGCTGCCCCAGGTCGCGCGCGAGGTCGCCGCGCCGATGGCGTCGATCGACCAGCTCACCGTGATCTCGACCGACGGTGCCGGCGAGCTGCCCAAGCAGGTCACGAACAACCTCGTGCAGACGCTCGAGCTGCTGAAGAACACCACGGGTGTCGACCTGCAGCAGCTCGTGGCCAAGTACGCCGGCGACGCCAGCGGGGCACCGAGCTCGTCCGCCTAGCCCCACGGAATGGTCACTCCGGGTCATGTACGTGTCACCCGAACGGGTGTAGAACGAGCGGTGAGGGGCCGACCACGGTCCCCACAGCGCCCGGAGGCCTCTGATGAAAAGGCGACGACTCGCTCTTGTACTGCCCCTGCTCTTCGCCGGCTCTCTCGGGCTGGCGCCGACCGCGACGGCCGCGGCCGCCCCTGCCACGGACGCCACGGCCCAGGCAGCGGTCCAGACGCACGTCGTGCAGCTGCGCAGCGCACCGCTGCGCATCACCCCTCGCGGCGGCGTCCAGGTCGTGTGGTGGGAGAAGTGCAGCTCCGCGATCCAGCCGTTCGAGGTCAACGTCGGCGTGTACCAGGGCAGCGTCGTCAGCTCCAGGACGCTGCTCGCCGCTGAGGACGAGATGCCCGTCTGCGACGGCACGCGTCACCGGCACGTCCTCACCGTCCCGCGGCCCGCATCGGGCAGGTTCCACGCCGGCCAGGCCCAGATCGAGATCTACGTCGCCGCCTACAACTCGGCGAACGACACCGACCTCGACGCGAGCGACAACACCTTCGCGACGCTGTTCCGCCCCTGCTAGGCAGCTAGGCACGGCAAGAGAGGCACAGCAAGCGGCCCAGCAAGCGGCCCAGCAACAGGCACAGCAAGAGGGCGCCGACCGCGACGGTCGGCGCCCTCTTGCTGTGCGTGTTCTGCTAGGCGACCGTGACCGTCCGGGTGGCCGTGGTCGTCATGCCCCAGTTGTCGGTCACGACCAGGGTGATGATGTACGTGCCGGCCGCCGCGTAGGTGCGCGACGGGTTCGTCGACGTACTCGTGCCGCCGTCACCGAAGTTCCACGAGTAGCCGCGGATCCCGTGCACGTCCGTCGTGCCGGCAGTGCTCATCGCACAGGCCAGCCCGGTGCAGACGGGCTGCGGGAAGGTGACGGTCGGCCCGGTGTTGCCAGCCGGCTCGGCCGGGGTCGTCGCCGTCCGGGTGACCGGCGTTCCGGCCCTGCCCCAGCCGTCGATGGCCGTCAGCGTCACGGTGTAGCTGCCGGCCACGTTGTAGACGTGGTTTGCAGTGGCTGACGTACCCGAGGTGTCCGGGGTGCCGTCGCCCCAGTTGTAGACGAACCGGAGCGGGGTGTGGCCCTCGGGGTCAACTGTTCCGGCGGCGTTCATCGCGCACGTCGTGTTGGTGGTGCACGTGGCGGTGAACGTTGCCGTCGGCCCGGTGTTGCCGGCGGGCTCCGCCATGGTCACCTCGCGGGTGACCGGAGCGCCGGCCCTGTTCCACGAGTCGGTTGGCGTCATGGTGATCGTGTAGGTGCCGGGCAGCGCGTAGGCGTGCGACGGCGAGTTTCCGGTGCTCAATGCCGTGCCGTCACCCCAGTTCCACGAGAGACCCTTGATGGTGTGACCCTCGGGGTCCACCGTCCCGGTGCTGTTCATCGCACACGACAGCACCGTGCAGGTGGCTACGAAGGTCCCGTTGGGCCCGGTGTTGCCGGCCGGCTCGGTCATGGTGACGTCGCGGGTGGTGGTGCCCACCTTGCCCCACACGTCCCTGACGGTCAGGGTGATCGTGTACGTGCCGGGAGCGGCGTAGGTGCGCGACGGGTTCGCCGACGTGCTCGTGCCCGTGTCGCCGAAGGTCCACGCGTAGGTGAAGGCGTCACCGTCTGGATCGGCCGTCCCCGCACTGTTCATCTGGCAGGTCGTGTACGTCGGGCAGCTCGCCGTGAAGGTGGGGACCGGCGCCAGGTTGCTCGCCGGCTCGGTCAGCACCACGTTGCGGGTGGTCGAGGCGAACTTGCCCCAGCCGTCCGTCGTCGTGAGCGTGATCGTGTAGCTGCCGGACGCCGCGTAGACGTGGGCCGACGGCGAGGAGCCAGTGCTGAGCGCCGTGCCGTCACCCCAGTTCCACGAGTAGGCGATGGTGTCCCCGGTGTTGGGATCGGCCGTGCCCGCGCTGCTCACCGAGCAGGTCAAGCCGTTGCAGCTCTGGATGAAGGTCGGCACCGGGGCGACGTTGCCCGTCGGCTCGACGATCGTCACGTTCTGCGTCACCACTGGCGACGAGACGTTCCACTCGTCCCTGACCGTCAGGGTCACCGCGAACGGCACCCCTGCCGGGCTCGGAGCGGTGTAGGTCTTCGTGGGCAGCGGGCCGGAGCCGGATCCCTGACCGGAGCCGAAGCTCCACGTGTAGATCAGCGACGCGGCGTTCTCGTCGGTCGAGGTCCTGCCGTCGAACGTGCACACGTTCTGGTCGCAGGTGTAGGTGAAGTTCGCCACCGGCGCCGCGTTGGACGGCTGAGTCACCACGATGCCCGTCGAGATCCGCGGCTGGTCACCGGCGGTCGCGGGGTCGCTGTCGCTGAGCTGATCCCTGAGGTCAACGGCGCGCACGTGCACGCTGTACGTCCCGGGCGGGATGACCGGCGTCGTGTAGGAGTAGTTCGACCCAGCACTGCCCGGGCTGTTGAGGAACGCCGTGCGGAAGCTCGCGCTCGTGCTGGTGAAAGTGCCCGACGAGCTCATGTACTGCCCGGCAGCGTTCACCACGGCGACCTGGACCGCGGCGATGCTGGCGTTCGCGTCCGGCGCGTCCTCGGCCCGACCGTTGACGACGATCTTGCCGTCGGAGAACGTTGCGCCGTTCGCAGGCTGGCTCAGCGTCTCGCTCAGCGTCGGCGGACCGTCGTTCGGGTAGACCTGGTAGCTGGCGTTGGCGGAACTCGGGTCCTGCTGGTTCCGGTCGAAGGCCAAGGCCGCAAAGCGCCAGTCGCCTCCGGTCGGCAAGGTGATGGCCGGCAGCGTCCACGCCGTGCTGGTCGTGTTGGGCGCGGTGAGGGTGGCCTCGCGGTACGCGATCGCCGCCGCCATGGAGCCGTTGGCCTGCAGGTAGCGGCCGGTGTCCCTGTCCTGCAGGGAGACGCGCACGAACTCGACACCGATGTCGTCGGTGGCCGTTCCCGACAGGTTGACCGTCAGCGACTCGTCCGTCGGAGCGGTGAACGAAATGGTGGCGTTCGGCGCCAGGTCACCAGCGAACTGCGCGTTGATCGACAGTCGGCCTTGGTTGGTCGACGACGTGGTCAGCCCGATGTCGTCGGTGGCTCGCACGGTGAAGCTGTAGGTGCCAGGCGTCAGGTTGAACGGCGTCGTGTAGGTCCAGTTGAAGGTCGAGCCGCTGATGTTGACGGGCGAGACCCGGAAGTTGCCGGCGCTGACCTGGGTGCCCCAGGTGCCGTCGTTGCCCAGGTTCTCCCCGGTGCTGCTGTTGCGGAGGGAGATCTCCACGTCCTTGAGGCCCTCGTCGTCGGACGCAGTGCCGGCGAACGTCATCCGGCCACCCGGCTCCACGTTGAGAGTCGGCACCGCGAACGGCGGAGTCATCTCGACCGGTTGCGTCATGGTGACGCTCGGCGCCACGGCAGTCGACGTGATGAGCCAGTCGCGCACCGCGCTGCGCAGGTCGGCCTGTCCAGTGGTGTCAACGGCAGTCGCGCTGCCGCGCCACTCGCCCTCGTGCGGCACCGTCACCTCGTAGGACCAGGTGGCAGCCGTGGCCCCGACGACGTCGGGCGTGCCGCGGAAGGTGTTGTAGATGTCGTCGACGCTGCCGTCGTTCTGCAGGTAGCGGCCGTCAGAGTCGCGGAACCAGTAGGTCAGCGAGTTGACGCCCAGGTCGTCGCTGGCCGTGCCGGTCATGGTGAAGGTCGTCGAGGCCAGGATGCTGCTGCTGGGGCCGGTGACCGAGGTCGTGGGCGTCTGGTCGGCGGTGCCGAACGACTCGAACTTCTTGGTCGCCTTCGTCGTGTCGCCCGTTCCGCCAGTGGCGGCCGTGAACGCCTGAGCCGAGACCAGCAGGTTGCGGTTGGTCGTGATGCTCGTGGCCGGCACCGAGATGCGCCAGGTGCGAGTGGTCCCCGTGCCTGGGTCGAGGGTGGCGTTGAGAGTGTTGGCGGCGCCGGCGAACGTGGTGAACGCGCCTGCGGCGTCCTGGAGGGACTGGTTGTTGCCCCGGTCCTGGACCTGCACCTGCACACGGCCGACTGTCCCGGTGGCCACTCGCGCCGTGCCGGTGATCTCGAAGGCAGTGCTGTTCTCGACGACCCGACCCTCGATCGGGGTGGTGATCGTCGTGTCGGGAGCCGGTACCGGGAACGGCACGGTGTTGAAGTCGTAGAACGCGACGCGCCCGGTGCGCAGGCCGCCCTGGAACTGGCCGTCGCCGCCGATGAACAGACCGCGCGGCGTAGCCTCCATGGCCTTGTTGCCCTCGAACGAGTTGGAGCCGCCGGTGGGGTTCCACTCGAGCGCCTTGCCGGTCGTCGGGCTGATGGCCGCAATGTGGTCGCGGCGGACGACCTGGTCGCCCAGGCCGTAGCCCGCGAGGCCCTGGCCGGTGCCGTAGCCGACGTTGTCGAGGCCGGGCCACGGGTCGTCGGAGCTCGGCGACTCGACGAACTGGAAGTGGCCGCCGACGTAGACGGCCTGCTCCGTGATCGCCACCGAGTAGATGCTGTCGAAGTGCCGCGCGATCCACAGGGGCTGGACGTTGGACTCGGTGCCCGCCGGTGCGTCCATGGGGTACGCGATCACGGTGTCGCTGATCGGCGGCGCGTCGCCACCCGATCCGCTGCCCACCACGAAGTACGAGTCGTCCGGGCTGATGTCGCCGGCGTAGATGCGGGTGACGCCACCGACGCCGCCCAGGTTCTCGTCCCACAGCTGGCTGCGCCAGGGCAGCAGCTGCTTGGTCGCGGTGTCGATGAGGCCCATGCCGTAGCGGTCCTGGCCGTCGATCTGGCGGCCGGTGTGCACGACGAGCAGCTTGGTCCCGTCGTGGGTGAGCTTGAGCTGCGGCACCCCGAGCTGGCCGTTGGTGCCGATGCCACCGGAGAGCTGGTTGTCGAAGGCCAGGTCGATCGCGCCGGTGCTGGCGTTCGCTGCGGCCAGGCCGGTGCGAAGCTGGCCGTTGACGCGGGTGAACCTGCCGCCGACGTAGACGGTCGAGTTGGACGCGGCCAGCGCGGTGGCCTGGTTGTTCGTGCTCTGCGTGAAGGCGAAGGTGCTGATGGGCGCACCGGTCGTCAGGTTGAGGCTGGCGACCTTCTGCCGTGACACCCCACCGACGGTGTTGAACGAGCCCGCGACGAACAGCTTCGTGCCGTCCGGAGTGGCCTCGACCGCGGTGACGCCGCCTCCACCGAACGTGGGCCGGAACTGCGTGTCGATCAGGCCGGTCGTCATGTTGTAGGACGCGAGGTACGGCTGGTTGATCACGGTGGTCGGGGAGATCGTGTTCTGCAGCGACGTGAAGTTGCCGGCGATGAAGACACGGTTGAGGGAGGGGATGACCTCGATGTCCCAGATCTCACCGGTGCTGATCAGCGGCGTGTTGGTCCGCGGCCGGTCCACCGCCAGCCGGGTGTGTCCCGGGGCGCCCGGCCCCGGAGGCGCTGGGGTCGACGGGCTGGCCGTCCTGGTGGCGGGCGACGACACGTTGCCGGCGGCGTCGGTGACGGTCAGGGTGACGGTCTTGGCGCCGGCGGTCGCGTAGGTGTGGGAGGCCGTGGCACTGGTGGCGGTCGCACCGTCACCGAAGTTCCAGGCGTACGACGCGATCGTGCCATCGGGGTCGTTGGAGCCCGATCCGTCCACGGTGCAGGTCAGCTGCGTGCAGATCGGGGTGGGGAAGACGGCGTTGGGCGGAGTCGGCGAGACGTGCTCGGCAGCCCTCAGGATGACGGTCCACATGGTCGCCTTGCCCACCGAGACGTTGGCGGTGGCGGTGCGAGAGGGAGACGCGCCGGCTGCGGCGGAGGGGCTGCCGGAGTCGGAGGCCACGGAGGTGATGCGTCCCGGGCCGGTACCGAGCGCGAGGGCGCGCTGGGACTGGCCTGCCGGAAGGGTCCACGCGGTCGTCCCGGACGACTTGTCAGCCCAGTAGGAGACAGCCATCGAGCCGAGGGACGCGGCGGCGGCGCCTGGGGTCGTGTGCGTGGGGCGGTTCGACGTCTCGCCGGCGCTGAAGAAGGCCTCAGTGGGGTCGGGAGTGGCCGTGCCGGAGTAGGCGAGCAGCGTCAGCGTGCTCTTGGTCACCGCCGAGTACGTGAGAGCCGCGTTCCTCCCGGCGTCGTTCGCTACAGCGACCTTGCTGTACAGGAAAGTCTGCGTGTCCGTGTTCGACTGCTGGCGGCCCTCCAGGGTCCAGCCGGCCGGAGTCGTGGCCGTCACCAGCGTGTTCGTGGTGGCGAAGAGCAGGAGCGCGTCACCGGCCAGCACCGACGCAGGGATCACGACGCGCGGATCGGCGACGACACTCGTCGTCGTGGCCTGCCCCCGGAAGACCACCGGCTTGACCGCGGCCGATGCCGGCGCGGCCGCGAGAGCGACAACACCCATCGAGGCCACGAGGCCGGCCAGCAGTGCACCGATGATGTGCTTGCGTCCGCGCATGCGGAGTCCCCCACCCTTTTCGTTGTTGGTCTGCGTGCTCGCCCACGACCTGCTTCGGTCGTTCGCCACCGTTGTGGTCATGTGCGTGCTCCTGAATCGTTCGGTTGCGCCGGCCGAGCGCCACGGCCTGGCGTCGTTTCGCGGGATGACACAGACCTTCTCCGCGTCGTTCGGAGACTAGGCGGGCGAGCAGGGGGTCTGTGACCAAGAGTGATTCGCTTCATACGTTCGGCCTAGTCACATCACGGGCATTTCCTCACTGACTTACGGGGTGCGACTAGACAAGCCACGCAAACACGGTCGTTATGCACGCGGTCAGCCCGATCGAGGGACGGCATCAGGCACGGCCGCAACGTCGATGCAGGCTATGGGCAGGCTCGGGGCAGGCCCCGGGTTGCCCAGGCCTGATCCGCGGGTTAGTGTCCCCGCTATATCGAGTCGATACATCAGGTCGATGTGCCGAATCGATGACGAGTCCGGACCGAAGCGACAGGGCGAACAGAGGGAGGGCTCGTGGCACGTCGTGGCGACGTCCTCAACCTGGCCGTTCTCGGTCTCCTGCACGACAGCCCCCTGCACGGGTACGAGCTTCGCAAGCGGCTCTCGGCCACGCTCGGGGTGTTCCGGGCGCTGTCGTACGGCAGTCTCTACCCCTGCCTCAAGCAGCTGCTCGCGAACGGGTGGGTCACCGAGCAGGTGCCCACTCCGTCCGCGCCCGCAGTCGCTGGTCACCCGCTGACCGGCAAGCGCGGCCGGATCGTGTACGAGCTGACGGCCGACGGCAAGGAGCACTTCACGCAGGTGCTGGCCGAGTCCGGTCCGAACACGTGGGAGGACGGCGACTTCGACGTCCGGTTCGCCTTCTTCTCACGGCTCGACGCCGAAACCCGGCTGCGCATCCTCGAGGGCCGGCGAACCAGGCTGCAGGAGCGGCTCGACGGCGTGCGGCGGTCACTCGCCCGCGGTCGCGAGCGCTGGGACGACTACACCCTCGAGCTGCAGCGTCATGGGCTCGAGTCCGCCGAGCGCGAGGTTCGCTGGCTCGACGGGCTGATCGACTCGGAGCGCCGGGGCACACCGCCCGACGCGTCCTGACGGCCCAAAGCCACACCAAGAACCACCTCACCGAAACAGCACACACCAAGGAGACACCAGATGGGATCCGTCCGCGTCGCCATTGTCGGCGTAGGTAACTGCGCCGCCTCGCTCGTCCAGGGGGTGCACTACTACGCCGATGCCGACCCGTCCGGCTCCGTGCCCGGCCTGATGCACGTCGAGTTCGGTGAGTACCACGTCAGCGACATCGAGTTCGTCGCCGCGTTCGACGTCGATGCCAAGAAGGTCGGCTTCGACCTCAGCGAGGCCATCGGTGCCAGCGAGAACAACACGATCAAGATCTGCGACGTGCCACCGCTCGGTGTCCCCGTGCAGCGCGGGCACACCCTCGACGGACTCGGCAAGTACTACCTCGAGACCATCGAGCAGTCGGACGCCGAGGCGGTCGACGTGGTGCATGCCCTGCGCGAGGCGAAGGCTGATGTCCTGGTCTGCTACCTGCCCGTCGGCTCTGAGCAGGCGGCGAAGTTCTACGCCCAGTGCGCGCTCGACGCGGGCGTCGGCTTCGTCAACGCCCTGCCCGTGTTCATCGCCGGCACCAAGGAGTGGGCCGACAAGTTCACCGCCGCAGGCGTGCCGATCGTGGGGGACGACATCAAGTCACAGGTTGGCGCGACGATCACGCACCGCGTGATGGCCCGGCTGTTCGAGGACCGCGGCGTGGTGCTCGACCGCACGTACCAGCTGAACGTCGGCGGCAACATGGACTTCAAGAACATGCTGGAGCGCGACCGCCTCGAGTCGAAGAAGATCTCGAAGACCCAGGCCGTCACGTCGAACGTCGACCACGACATGGGCCGGCGCAACGTGCACATCGGCCCGTCCGACTACGTGCAGTGGCTCGACGACCGCAAGTGGGCCTACGTGCGGCTCGAGGGCCGCGCGTTCGGCGACGTGCCGCTGAACCTCGAGTACAAGCTCGAGGTGTGGGACTCCCCGAACTCGGCCGGCGTGATCATCGACGCCGTGCGCGCCGCGAAGATCGCGATGGACCGCGGCATCGGCGGCCCGCTGCTGTCGGCGTCGTCGTACTTCATGAAGTCGCCGCCCGAGCAGTTCGAGGACACGCTCGCGAAGGAGAAGGTCGAGCAGTTCATCCGCGGGGACGTCGAGCGGTAGACGTCTGACCTGCTGATCAACGCGGATGGTCTGGTTCCTCCGAGGGACCAGACCATCCGCGTTGTTGCCGCCGCCGTACCCAGGCCTCGAGCGGGCCCCGGTTGTCCACAGGCGGCGGGCGGCTCGTGGCGCGGCTGCATCTCCCCGCGCGAGCGTGGCCCCCATGTCCGTTCCTCCGCGCGTTGCCCGCGACGACCGCGCGATCGCCCGCGCGGCCGGCCGCCAAGCCGGTGCCATCAGCCGGCGCCAGGCCACGGACGCGGGTGCCACGCCGAGCTGGCTGCGTTCACAGGTGACGACGGGACGATGGCAACGGCCCTGGCCAGGGGTCTTCGTGACCTACAGCGGTCGGGCCGGCTGGTCGACCAGGGCACACGCGGCCCTGCTGTACGCCGGGCCCGATGCCGTCCTCGGGGCACAGGCGTCGGCGTACCTGCACGGGTTCGTCCGCGTCGCACCGGAGGTCATCGACGTCCTCGTGCCCGAGCGACGGCGAGTGGCGGCTCAGCAAGGCCTCGTCATCCGGCGGCGCGTGGCGCCGCAGGAGACGATCCGGTCCGCCCCGGCCCGGCTCCGGCGGGAACCCACTGTTCTCGAACTGGCCGAGTCCGCCCGCGACACCGATGCTGCGGTTGGCGTCCTGTGCGACGCGTTCCGCGTGGGTTGCGATCTCGACGCCCTGCGCCAGGCGCTCGCCGGGCGCTCTCGCGTTCGGCGTCGGCGCCTGCTCTGCGACCTGCTGGCGGTTGTCGAGGCCGGCGTCGAGTCGCCTCTCGAGTACCGGTACGACCGCGACGTCGAGCGGCCGCACGGACTCCCCCGGTCGCAGCCGCAGCTCCGTCAGGTCGTCGGCGGACGGTGGATTCGTGCCGACCGGGTCTTCATCGGTCTCGGAACGCGCGTCGAGCTGGACGGTCGCCTCGCGCATCCCGGCGGTGCCACCGACGACGACGTGTGGCGCGACAACGGCGTGCGGATCGAGCGGCGAGAACTGACACTGCGCTACCGGTGGCGGCACATCGCCGGTCATCCCTGCGACACCGCGGTCCAGGTCGCGGCGGCGCTGGGCTCGCAAGGGTGGGCCGGCCGCCCGCGTCCGTGCGGGCCCGGATGCCCGGTCGCTGCATAGCCCCGTGCCACAACGCGGATGGTTCGGTTCCTCCTAGGGACCAAACCATCCGCGTTGTTCGCCTTACGCCCGATCGACCGGAGACTTAGGGCTCCGGCGTGGGCACCGTGACGGACGCGTCGTCCTTGCCACCCGGTCCGGTGACGGCCAGCGTGAAGGTGTCGCCCTGGGCGCCGCAGGTCGACGTCTCCCCCGACGGCGCAACCGACACCTGCTGGCCGGTCGGGTCGGTGAGCGTCGCCGTGTCGGCTCCCTCGCTCTGCCACACGAGGTCGACCGCGCGCAGCGTGGGATCTGCGCGGCAGACTCCCGTGTCGGTGATCCGGAACCCCCCGATCACCGGCGGAGGCGGCGCCGGGGTTGTGGTCGTCGTGGTCGTGGGGGCAGGTGTGGTCACCGTGACCGTCGGCGTCGGGGTCCGGGTCACGGTGGGCTTCGCCGACGCGGTCGTCGTGGTGGTGGAGGACGTCGGGAGGGTGGTCGTCGTCTCGGTCGGGGTCGCTGTCGCTCCCGTCGAGGTCTCCGACGGGGACGGGCCGGCGTCCTCTTGCGAGTCGATGGTCGGGTCGGCGGCTGCCAGGGACGGCGCGCCGTCGTCGTTGTTCAGCGCCGCGACGACGACGGCCCCGCCGCCGAGGAGCAGCACGACCGCCCCCACCAGCACCGCGGCGACCCGTCGGCGTGCACCGTCCCCCTGCCGCGGGATCACCGGTGGCACGTGGCCCAGGGCGTCGGGGCCGCGCCCGTCCGACGAACCCTCGTCCGGGGGGAAGCCACCCGGCGCCGCGTAGGCCGGCCCCATCGGCACGTGGTGGGCGACGAGCCGGGTGGCGACGTCGTGCTGGAGTCCGGCCGGCACGACCATCAGCGGCACGGCAGCGAACAGGGCTTCGGGGCGGAGTGCCAGCTTCTGGGTCTGGGTGCAGGTCTCGCAGCCGGTCACGTGCCGGGCGATCGAGCGGACGGCGGGGGCGCCGAACTCGGCGAGCTCCCCGTCCCCGATGGCCTGGTCGAGGACCTCGCAGCCGCGGCCGCGCGTGCGCCACAGCACCCATGCACGGGCCGCCTCCGCCATCTTGCCCCGCAGCCGGTACAGCAGCTGGTGGGCGTTGTTGGGGGTGATCCCCAGCTCGACCGCGATCTCGCCGGCGCCCAGCCCGTGCCGAAGGTGCAGGTCGAGCAGGCTGGCGTCGCGCGGGCCGAGCGTGCCCGCGGCGCTCCAGACCATCTGGTGCTGCTCGGCCCGGGTCAGGTCGGCGGTCATGTCCGCGTCCGACCACTCGTCCGACCGCGACTGGGACCCTGGGCTGTCGAGCACCGCTGCGACCTCGTCGTCGTCCACCACGGCCCGGCGGTCGGCCGCGAGCCGGTTGAGCGCCCGGTTGCGGGCGATCCGGCGCAGCCATCCCCCGAACGACCCGGGCTGGTCGAGACCGGCCAGGCCCTGCCACGCCGCGAGGAACGTGTCCTGGGCGACATCGGCTGCTGCCTCGCGCTGGCGCACGATGCGGTAGGCGATGTCGTAGACCGACGGGAACCAGGCATCGAAGAGGCGCCCGAACGCCTCGGGGTCGCCGGCGCGGGCCGCGAGCACCAACTCGGTGTCACGCGCCCATCCCATCGCTCCATCGGGGGCCACAACCCTTCATCCCATCATGCGATGGAGATCGGTGTCCCGAGGTGTACGACCTCGGCGAGCAAAGAGGCCACGTCGGCGGGCACTCGGATGCATCCGTGGGAGGCGGCCTTCCCGATGCTGGAGGGGTCGTTCGTCCCGTGGATGCCGACCTGGCCGTCGCCGCCCGCGAACTCGGTGAGCACGTCGGAGTGGGCCGACAGCCCGAGCGCGAAGCGTCCGTACGGGCTCGCGTCGTTGCCGGTGTCGAGCTTGTCGACCACGTAGAACTCTCCGGTCGGTGTCGGGTGGTCGGCGTCGCCGATAGCGACCGGCGTCGTCACCAGCGGCTTGCCCGCGTCGAGCAGGGTCAGCGTGCGGGCCGCCAGGTCGATCTGGACCGCCTCGTCGACGACACGCACGTCGACGTCGGCCTTGCGCACCCAGCCGCTGCTCCCGTTCGGACGCGTGGGCAGCGCCACCCTTAGCCACTCGCCCTGTTCGGCGAGCACGAGCATGGCCCGAGCCGAGCCGAAGTCGGTTGTCGCAGAGAGCACTTGGCTGGAGCTGTCGACGTCGGCCGCGCTGAACACGGACACGTCCTCGGAGGGACGGGCCACCAGCGCCTGGTCGCTCGCCGCGACGGTGGACGGGGTCGGGCTGGGCTCGCCGGTCGGCGTGGGCGCCGCGGACTCCGATGCGCTGGGCGATGGGGAGGAGGGGTCGGGCGCCTCGCCGGCGCCGCACCCGGTGACGAGCACCAGGGCGGCACCGGCCAGCGCGGCCGAGACGAGAGCTGACGGCGCGCGCATCGTGATCAGCCCGTGAACGTCGGGGTGGCGAGTACGGGGCGGTCGACGCCCGGAAGCACGTCGGGCTCGTCGGTGGGCTCGGTCGGGTCGGTCGGGTCGGTTGGGTCGACCGGGTCGGTCGGGTCGGTGGGGTCGACCGGGTCAGCCGGGTGGATGGGAAGGTCCCAGTCGCACAGGACGATCACGGGGCACTCGGGCTCGGGCTCCGGCTCGGGCTCGGGGTCGGGGTCGGGGTCGATCGGGTCGGGGAGCGTGATCTCGCACGACGCCAGGTGGGGCGGGCAGACGGACGACTGCGGCGCCAGCTGCAGGTCGCCGGGTGCGGCCAGCGCGACACCCGGCGCGAGCAGCCCGAGCGCGGCCGCGGCGAGCACCACCCGAGTGCCTCGGGTCAGGTGGCCTGCCGAACCACGGTGCTGCGGGTGGGTGGCCAGGTGGCGGATCAGGTAGCGGTTCATGTCAGGTCCTCTCGGGGGGTGCAGCGGGCCGTTCCCGCCGCCTACACCCCTCCTGACAGCTGACCGCTGCCGTCCTTACGGCCTTTCCCAAACACTTTCTGGACGTGGCACCGCGCACAGCAGGGGGACAACTCACGGCCCAGGGCCGCACCAGCTCCGGTGGAGGCATGGAGTCCCCCTCCTGTGCCCGGCCTACGCTGAGCCACGTGAGCACCTGGGCGGACCTGCGCGGGGTGCTCGCCGAACGCGACTACCGGCGCCTGCTCGGAACGCGACTGGCGTCGCAGGCCGGCGACGGCGCGTTCCAGGTGGGACTCGCCGGGCTCTTCTTCTTCTCCCCGGAGCGGGCCACGACGACCGCAGCGGTGGCCTGGGCCCTGTCGGCGTCGCTGCTGCCGTACACGCTGGTCGGCCCGTTCGCGGGCGTGCTGCTCGACCGCTGGCCGCGGCGGCAGGTGCTCCTGGTGGCCAACGTCGCCAGAGCCGCGATGGTGTGCGCAGCGGCGGTGCTGGTGGCCACCGGCGCCGTGGGGCCGGCCCTGTACGCGGTGGCCCTCGCGTGCCTGAGCGTCAACCGGTTCTTCCTCGCCGGGCTGTCGGCGTCGCTGCCGCACGTGGTGGCGACCCATCGGCTGGTGATGGCGAACTCGATCACCCCGACCGCCGGGACGCTCGCCACGCTCGTCGGGGCGGCCGCGGCGGTCGCGCTGCGCACGTCGCTCGGGGCCGGAGACCGCACGGACGCCGTCGTGCTGCTCGCGGCAGCGGGCATTTACCTGGTCTCGGCCGCCGTGGTCACGCTGCTCGGACGCGACCGGCTCGGTCCGGACGAGCGACGCGCCGCCTCGGTGTGGGAGCAGGTGCGCACCGTGGCAGCCGGGATGCTCGCCGGCGCGCGCCACGTGCGCGAGCGCGGCGACCCACTGCGGGCGCTCGCCGTCATCGGCGCCCTGCGCCTCGGGTTCGGGCTGTTCACCATCGCGGTCGTGCTGCTGTGCCGCAACGCGCTCACCGAACCGGACGCGCCCACCGGTGTCGACGCCGGACTGGCGCTGGTCGCCGGCGTGCTGGTCGTGGCAGGCGTCGGCGCCGGGCTGGCCGCAGTGATCACACCGGTCGCTGTACCGAGGGTCGGCACCACAGCATGGATCGGAGGGTGGCTGCTCGCGGGCGGCGCCGCCCTGGCGGTCTGGTCGGCCGGCGTGACACTGCCGACGCTGTACCTGGGCGCCGCCGTGCTCGGGCTCGCGGCCCAGTCGGTGAAGATCAGCGTCGACTCGATCGTCCAGACCACCGTCGACGACCGGTACCGGGGCCGGGTGTTCTCGTTCTATGACGTCGTGTTCAACGCGGCGGCGATCGTCGCCGGCCTCGTCGCGGTGCTGGTACTGCCCGACGACGGCCAGTCCCCAGTCGCCTACCTCGGCGTGGCGCTGCTCTACGCGCTGACCGCCGGTGCGTACGTCGCAGCCCAGGGCTCGACGTCGAAGGCGCTCAGGCCGGCGAACGACGCGGAGTGAAGCGCCGCGCACGAGCGTGCCCGCAGAAAGCGGCAGCCAGGCCCGGGCGTCACGCCTGGGGCGTCCCTCGTCCGGAGTAATCACACCGCGCTCGTGCGCGATCGCCGGGATTCCGGGGCACCCTGAAGGCGTTGCCACGGCACGCGCGGTGGCCCGGGAAGGAGAGGCGATGGCGTGTGGGGATCGTGAGCACGTGATCTGCCTGCGTCCGTGAGGATCATCGAGCTCGGCGACGGGGTGGCACGCGCCGTTCGGGCGTCGGGCCGGCTGGACGCGCCACCTGAGCCGGCGCTCCTGCACCTGGTCGAGCTCACCACATCGCTGCTGAACGTGCCCGCGGCTCAGGTCCTCCTGTTCGGGCCCGAGCGCTCGTTCGTCGCTGCCGCGACCGGGCCCGACCTGGCCGGCGACGCGCGTCTCCCGCCGGTCCCACGCGACCGGCCGGTGCTGGTGGCCGACACCGACGACGACCCGCTTCGCGCCTGGGCCGGGGCGCCGCTCCGCTCGCCTGAAGGCAACGTGCTGGGCAGCCTCTACGCCCTCGACGACCAGCCGCACGAGTGGACGGAGCCCGACGAGCACGTGCTCGCGGCGCTCGCCCACGCGGTCTCCGCCGAGATCGCGAGGCTCGCGTTCTCGCGGCGGGAGATCGATGCCGCCGCCCGCGCCGACTTCCAGGCCACCCTGCTCAGGGCCACGAACGAGGCCACGCTCGACGGGGTCCTCGTGGTCTCCCCGGAGGGCCGGATCCTGTCGTGGAACACGCGCTTCCAACGCATCTGGGCCATCGACGAGGAGGCGCTCGGGAGCGGGTCGGACGACGTCGCGCTCGCAAGCGTGCTGCGCAAGGTGGCCGACCCCGAGCGCTTCGTGACGCGCGTGCGCGACCTCTACGCGGAGCCTCGCATCGCCCGCGACGAGATCGCCATGCTCGACGGACGGCTGCTGGACCGGTACGGCACGCCCCTCTACGGCGACGACGGCACCTACCACGGGTACGCGTGGTTCATGCGCGACGTGAGCGCGGAGCGCGCCGCCCAGCACGCCGTCAAGGCCAGCGAGGCGCGCTACCGCACGCTCGTCCAGGCGCTGACGAACGAGGTGTGGCGGGCGTCGCCCACCGGCGACCTCGTCGGTGACATGCCGACCTGGAGGGCGGTCACCGGCCAGACGGAGGCAGAGCTGCTCGGGCGCGGCTGGCTGATGGGTGTCCACCCCGACGATCGCCGACGTGTCCGTGCCGCCTGGCAGCAGGCGGTGGCCGGGCTGACCGAGTTCGAGGAGGAGTGCCGCATCCGGCCGGTCGCCGGCTCCGGACCCACCCGCATCCTCCAGATGCACAGCGTGCCGCTCGTGACCGACGGAGCCGTGACGGAGTGGATCGGCGTGCACGTCGACGTCACCGAGGTGCGTGCCTCCGAGGAGGCCGAGCGGCGAGAGGCCGCCCGTGCAGCCCTCGCGACCGACAGCACCCGGGTGCTGCAGGCGATCACGGCCGCTCTGTCGAGAGCGGTCTCGACCGACGACGTGATGGGCGTGATCCTCGCCCGCGGGCAGGCGGTGCTGGGGGCCTCCGGCTGCGGCGTCGCGATCCGCCACGGCGACAAGGTTCGCTACGAGCTGCTGACCGGGTACAGCGCCGACGTGAAGTCGAGCTGGTCGGAGTTCGACATGGACGACGACACCCCGGTGACACGGGTCATCCGGACGGGTGAGCCGTGCTTCATCTCCACGCAGCAGGAGTTTCTGGACGCCTTCCCCGACAGCCAGGCGCTGCGCAAGTTCGTGACGACCTCCGGTGAGCAGGCCCTCGCGCGGCTGCCCCTGGCGACCCCGTCCGGCGTGCTCGGGGTACTCAGCTTCGGCTTCGACGAGCCGCGGCCCTTCCCGCCGGAGGAGCGCCAGTTCCTGATCGCGCTGGCCGGGCAGTGCGCCCAGGCCCTTGAGCGGGCCCGGCTCTACGAGCGCGAGCGCGGGACCGCGCGGATGCTGCAGCACAGCCTGCTGCCCGAGGCGCTCCCGCTGGTGCTTGGCATGCGCCTGGCCGCGGTGTGCGAGACCAGGACGCCCGACATGGACGTCGGAGGTGACTGGTACGACGCCGTGATCCTCGATGACGGGCGGTTGGCGATCGCCGTGGGAGACGTGCGCGGCCGGGGGGTGCGCGCCGCGTCGGTGATGGGGCAGGTCCGCAACGCGCTGCGCGGGCTCGTCCACGCCGACCCGTCCCCGACGACGATGCTGTGCTGGCTCGACAAGGTCGTCTCGCGCCTGGGCGACGACGAGGAGTTCGTGACCCTCTTGTACGCGGTCGCCTGCCCGGCGACCGGCACCCTCGAGTGGGCGAATGCCGGCCACATGCCACCCCTGGTCGTCGCGGCGGACGGCGCGCGGTTCGTCGAGGGCGCGGAGTCGCTGCCGCTCGGCCTCGGCGGTTCCCGTCCGACCGCTCGACTGACCTTGGCCCCGGGCGACGCGCTCGTGCTGTTCTCGGACGGCCTGGTCGAGAACCGTCGCCGTCCCCTCGGGCAGGGTCTGCAGCAGCTCCTCGACCTGGCGTCGACACTCACGCCGGACGCTCCCGGTGCCGAGGCCCTGCGCGACCTGCTGACGTCGTCCATGGTCGACGAGCGCGACACCGACGACGTGACCGTGCTGACGCTGCGCCGGGCGAACGAGGCACACGGCGTCGGACGCGAACCGCTCGTCGCCCAGATCGACCTGCCGGCACGGCCGACGAGCCCTGCTCGGGCACGCGACTTCGTCGGTGCGCGGCTCGGCGAGTGGGGCGCCATGGGGGTGCTCGAGCAGACCATGCTCTGCGTCAGCGAGCTCGTCACGAACGCGGTCGTGCACGCGGGGGCGCGCGTGCACCTGGAGCTGCGCTGCGGCGAGGGCGTGCTGCGCGTGGACGTCCGCGACACCGGCCGAGCGGTGCTGCCCTCCGTCCGGGCGGCCGCCGGCATGGACGACACGCACGGGCGCGGCCTGTTCCTGGTGGAGATCCTCTGCGATCGGTGGGGCGTCATCGAGGAGGGCGACGGCAAGGTGGTCTGGTTCGAGCTCGAGGTGCCGGACCGCGCCTGACGGGCCAGAACGGGGTCAGAAGGGTCAGGCCTGCGACTCCGGCTGCTCAGCCCACCAGGCCAACAGCTCGGCGCGAGCGCGCTCCTCGCCGAGCGGCCCGTGCTCCATCCGCAGGTTCAGCAGGTGCTTGTACGCGCGTCCGACCAGCGGGCCGGGCTTGATGCCCAGCGCGGCCATGATCGCGCCGCCGTCGAGGTCGGGACGGACGGCGTTCAGCTCCTCCTTCTCCTGCAGGACGGCGATGCGCCGCTCCAGGTCGTCGTAGGTCGCCGCGAGCTGGGCCGCCTTGCGCCGGTTGCGCGTGGTGCAGTCGGCGCGGGTCAGCCGGTGCAGCCGCTCGAGCAGTGGGCCGGCGTCGGTGATGTACCGGCGCACCGCCGAGTCCGTCCACTCACCCGTGCCGTAGCCGTGGAACCGCAGGTGCAGCTCCACCAGGCGCGCGACCGCCTTGGTGGTCGCCGAGTCGAACTTGAGCGCCTTCATGCGGCGCGCCGTCATCTTGGCCCCGACCACCTCGTGGTGGTGGAAGCTCACGCCGCCGGCCTCCTCGAAACGGCGCGTCGCCGGCTTGCCCACGTCGTGCATGAGGGCGGCGAAACGCAGCACGAAGTCCGGGCGCGGCACGGGACCATCGGGCCCGCTTTCGAGGGCGACAGCCTGGTCCAGCACGGTCAGGCTGTGCTCGTAGACGTCCTTGTGCCGGTGGTGCTCGTCGATCGTGAGCCGCAGCCCCGGCAGCTCGGGCAGCACCAGCTCGGCCAGGCCGGTGTCGGTGAGCAGCTCGAGCCCGCGACGGGGCTCGGCGCCCTCGACCGTCCGGCGCAGCTCGACCTGCACGCGCTCGGCCGAGACGATCCCGATCCGCTCGGCCATCGCGGTCATCGCCGCCAGGGCCTCCGGCGCGACCTCGAACCGCAGCTGCGAGGCGAACCGGGCTGCCCTCATCATCCGCAGCGGGTCGTCGCCGAACGACTGCTCGGGGGCCACCGGCGTGCGCAGCACCCCGGCCGCCAGGTCTGCCAGCCCGTCGAAGGGGTCGACGAACGACATGTCCGGCCAGCGCACGGCCATCGCGTTCACGGTGAAGTCGCGGCGTGACAGGTCGCCGACAAGGGAGTCGCCGAAGGCCACGGCCGGCTTGCGCGACCTCGGATCGTAGACGTCGCTGCGGTAAGTGGTGATCTCGACCGTGTAGGGGCCCTTGCGGGCGCCGATGGTGCCGAACTCGCGGCCGATGTCCCAGTGCGCGTCGGCCCAGCCCCGCACCAGCGCCTCAATCTGGTCCGGATGCGCGTCGGTGGTCAGGTCGAGGTCCGCGTCGTCGGCCATCCGCCCGAGCAGGGCGTCGCGGACGGGTCCGCCGACCAGCGCGAGCTCGTGCCCCGCCGCCGAGAACCGGCGCGCCAGCTCGTCGAGGACTGGCGCGTAACGCAGCAGGACCTCGGCCGCACGGCGCTGTGCCGCGGCGACGGCACGCGGATCGGGGTTCGGCACGACGGGCAAGCCTGCCAGACGCGCCGCCCGGGCCGCGACGGCGTTGCGTTGCTCTGGGTTGACCAAAGGGTTATCCGGGTTGACCAAAGGGTTACCAGGAGCCCCCAGCCCGGACGCATACAGTGACCCCATGCCCAGCGACCCGCGCCAAGACGAGCCTCTCCGCGGGGCGCGCCCCGTGCGCCGGCCGTCTCGCGGCGCGCGGTCGACGGTCGAGGAGACCTCAGCCGGTGGCATCGTCGTCGACGTGGCCGACGGGGTGGCGCGTGCAGCGGTGATCGCCCGGCTGAACCGGGCCGGGCGGCTCGAGTGGTGCCTGCCCAAGGGCCACCTCGAGGGCTCGGAGACACCCGAGCAGGCGGCCGTCCGCGAGATCGCGGAGGAGACCGGCATCGAGGGCAGGGTCCTGCGCGCGCTCGGCAGCATCGACTACTGGTTCTCGGTGGACGGGCACCGCATCCACAAGACCGTCCACCACTTCCTGCTCGAGGCCACGGGCGGGCACCTGACGATCGAGGGCGACCCGGACGCCGAGGCCGTCGACGTGGCCTGGGTGCCCATGCTCGAGCTGGCCACGAGACTGGCCTTCGCGAACGAGCGCCGCATCGCGCGCACGGCCGGTGAGTTGCTGGCGGACTCCGCATGACCGGCCACCGGACCGGCCACCGGGCCGGCCGGCTGGCGACACTGGCGGTCCTGTGGCTGGCAGCGCTGGCGCTGTCGCAGGTGCCGGCGAACATCACGAGCACTGCGTCCGCACAGCCCACCACCTCACCCACGGCGGACGCGACCGGTGCCCCGTCCGACCCCGACGAGGAGGGCGGCCCACGCTTCGAGCTGACGTCGATGACGCCTGGCGTGGTGACGCCCGACGCCACCCTGGTGGTGAGCGGCACGCTGTGGGCGGGCGACGACGCGCCGTTGCCCGCCGGCAGCCTGGTGCAGCTTCGCCTGCAACGGAGCGTGCTGTCGACCCGGGAGGAGGTCGCGGACTGGGTCGACCCCGACAAGACCGCCGTCGGCTCGCGCCTCTTCCCGGAAGGGCAGCAGAGCCTGGCAACCGACCTCGCACCCGGTGCGTCCCTGCCGGTGACGTTCACGGTGCCTGCCGAGGAGCTGAATCTGGACGACGACCCCGACGCGTGGGGGCCTCGGGGCATGACGGTCACCGTCCGCGAGACCGTGGACTCGGAGTCCCTGGCGACCACGCGCACGCACATGACGTGGTTCCCCGCCACCGAGGTGGAGCGGCGGACGCCCGTGAGCGTGCTGGTTCCCCTCACCGGCACGACCCCCGACCCGGTCACGGGCGTCACCGACATCGCAGCGCTGACCGAGCTGACTTCTCCGGGTGGTCGCTTCGATGCCGTGCTGCAGGCCGCCTCGGTGCCGGGCGTGACGATGGCGCTCGACCCGTCCGTGCTCGAGGCGGCGCCACCCGGCGATCCGGCGCCGCAGGATCCCCCCACCACGATTCCGACCACACCTGCGCCGGAGCCGTCCGCGACCGAGACCGAGACCGGCACCCCGACCGACCCGGCGGACACCGGCGAGACCACCGACCCCAGCGAAACCGGCGACCCCAGCGAAACCGGGACCCCAGCAGACACAGACGGCCAGGCGCTGGAGGTCTGGCGGGAGCGCGTCCGTGCGGTCGCCGCCGCGCACGACGTGGTGATGCTCCCCTACGGCGACCCCGACCTGGCTGCCCTGGCTCACGCCGGCGAGGGCGAGATCGCACGGCTCTGCGAGGAGCTCGGACGGACGGCCACGCAGCGCCTGCTCGGCGAGAACGCCAGCACCGACATCGCCTGGGTACCAGGCGGAGACGTCGACGGGGAGACGATCGACCTGCTCGCCGGCCTCGGGCGCCGAGCCGTGGTGCTGGACGACCGGGCACACCCGCTCGTGGACCCGCCTCGCGACACCGTGGCCGGACGCAGCACCGTCGAGGGTGGGGCCGCGCCGGCGGAGGGGCTCGTCGACGACGGCCCGCTGTCGGCGGCGCTCGGGTCGGTCAACGGCGACGTCGACTCCGGCGTGCGTGCCACGGCCAGGCTCCTCGCCGACTCGGCCGCCATCGCCCTGCAGCGGCCAGACCCGAACCGGCACGTGCTGGTGACCGCTCCACGCGACTGGGATCCCGAGACGGCACAGGGCGTCGCTGCCGTCACAGCGCTGACCAGCGCCCCCTGGGTGCAGCCCGCCTCGCTGCAGCAGCTGCTAGGCACCGAGCCCGACGACGCAGAACGGGAGCCCGTCACCCTCAGCCCTGACCAGCGGGAGGGCGAGCTGCCCACCGACGCGCTGTCGAGCGTGGGCGGCACCCTGCGCCAGACGCAGCAGGTGGCCGTCGCGTTCGACGACCCCGCTCCGACCCTGCGGCAGGCAGAGGCGGCGGCCGTGGCCCTGGCGTCATCGGGGTGGAGGGACGACGGCGAGAGCTGGCAGGCGGCGGTCGACGCCTACCACGGCCGGCTTGACGCGTTGCGTGGCGCCGTCCGCGTGGTGCCCGGCAGCACCGTCACGCAGGTGTCGCGCAACGTCGAGCTGCCCGTGACGCTGGAGAACACCCTCGACCAGCCCGTCACCGTCGTCGTCGACGTGCGGCCGGAGTCGAAACGGCTGGTGGTCACGAGGCAGATCACCGAGACCCTGCCTGCGCAGCAACGCAGGACGGTCCGCGTCCCGGTGCGCGGCGTCGGCAACGGGGACACCTCCGTGCGAGTGCAGCTGCTGACAGAGGGCGGCACGGCCCTCGGTGGTGAGCCGGTGAGCACCCGGGTGCTCGTGCGCGCCGACTGGGAGACCCGGGGCACGCTGATGGTCGCCGGTGGCGCCGCGCTCGTGCTGGTCGTCGGGCTGGTGCGAACCTTCCGCCGCGGCCCCAGGCGGCGCGGCCGCGACCCGATCAGCGAGCAGGATCAGCGCCCATGAGTAGCCAGCCACAGACCCAGCGACAGGAGAACTCGGTGAGCGACGGCGGCCTGCTGCGGTCCAGCGCGGTGATGGCCGCAGGCACGGCGGTCTCCCGCGTCCTCGGCTTCGGGCGCGCCCTGGTGCTGATCGCCGCGGTCGGCGCGACCACGACGGCGGCGAACACGTTCGACGTCGCCAACAAGATCCCGAACGTGCTGTACATGCTGCTCGCGGGGGGTGTGCTCAATGCGGTGCTCGTGCCGCAGATCGTGCGCGCGTCGAAGGCTCCCGACCAGGGCGAGGACTTCGTCAACCGCCTGCTGACGATCTCGCTGGCCCTGCTCGCGGTGTTCACCGTGGTGCTGACGCTGGCCGCTCCGCTGCTCGTGCTCGCCTACGCCCCGAGCCAGCGCGACGACTGGCTCGGCCTCGCCATCGCCTTCGCCTTCTGGTGCATCCCGCAGGTGTTCTTCTACGGCCTGTACACGGTGCTGGGGCAGGTGCTCAACGCGCGCGGACGGTTCGGCGCCTACATGTGGGCGCCGGTGCTGAACAACCTGGTCGCGATCAGCTGCCTGGTCGCCTTCATCGCCCTCTACGGCCAGGGGAACGACGACCAGCACGGCATCGCCGACTGGTCACCGGCCATGATCGCCCTGCTCGCCGGCTCGGCCACCCTCGGCGTTGCCGTGCAGGCCCTCGTGCTGATCTGGCCCCTGCGGCGCGCCGGGTTCCGGTACCGCCCGGTCTGGGGTTTCCGTGGCGTCGGCCTGGGCAGCGCCCGACGAGTCGCGGGCTGGACGTTCGCCGCCGTGCTGGTGGGCCAGCTCGGCCTGCTCGTCACGACGATCGTGGCGACCACGGCGGAGGAGGCGGTGCGCGGCACCTCGGAGGCGGCGGCCACCCCGGGGATCGCGACCTACAGCTACGCCTTCCTGCTCTTCATGCTTCCGCACTCGCTGGTGGCGGTCTCGCTCGTCACGGCGCTGTTCACGCGGATGAGTCACGCGGCGGGCGACGACGACTGGCCCACCGTGCGCGACGACCTCTCGCTCGGCCTGCGCACCGTCGGCGTCTTCTCGGTGCTGGCGACGGTCGGTCTCGTCGTCCTGTCGACACCAGTCAGCATCGCGATGGTCGGCGACCCGGTGCAGGGACGCGCCCTCGGCTCCGTCGTCGCCGCGATGGCCTTCGGGCTGACCGCCTTCAGCGCGACCTACCTGTTCCAACGGGTCTACTACGCCTACGAGGACGCTCGATCGCCCTTCCTGGTGCAGGTTCCGACGATCGCGGTGATCGCGGTGGTCGACGTGCTGTCACTGCTCCTGCTGCCGCCTCGCCTGGTCGTCGTCGGGGTCGGTGCCGGCATGAGCCTGTCCGCGTTGGTGTCCGTCGGCATGTCGGCGTGGTGGCTGCGCCGCACCCACGGTGACCTGGACGGCCCTCGAGTGGTGCGCACCCACGTGCGGCTGCTGGTGGCGGGCCTGGTCGCCGCGCTCGCCGGCGGGCTGGTGGTGTGGGCGATGCGTGACCTCACCGCGTCCGGACGCCTGGGGTCGGCGCTCACCTGCCTGGTCGGCGGCGCGACCATGGCGTTGGCGTACCTCCTCGTGCTGCGGCTGCTGCACGTCAGCGAGCTGCGCTTCGCCACCGACCGGCTCGGACGCCTCGGGCGCATCATCGGTGGCTAGTCGCACACCCCACGTTGTCAGAACACCCATCCCTGCGTAGGGGTGGGCGTTCTGACAGGTCGTCGGGGGTCAAGGTGGACTCGCCATCCGCCGATGCCCCACTGTGACTGTCTCTGCAGTACCTGCCCCCGCGGGTGAGCCATCGCCGGCTCGACTGCGGTCGCATGCCCACGAGCGTGGCGAGATCATCTCCAGCTGGCTGATCAAGCTGACGATCTCACTCGCCCTCGTCGGCCTGATCGCCTTCGACGCCATCAGCGTCGCCACCGCGCAGCTGTCGCTGAGCGACGACGCCGCCGGTGCCGCACGCGCAGCGGTCGACTCGCTGGACTCCGGCGACTACCGCGACGCCCACCCCGCCGCGGAGTCGTACGTTCTCGACCAGGACACGACCAACGTCGTGTCGGCGGACGACGTGCGAGTCGCCAGCGACGGAAGCGCCACCGTCACCGTGCACCGCACCGCGCCGACCCTCATCCTGTTCAGGCTCGGGCCGCTCGCCGACTGGGGCGAGCGCAAGGCCACCATCACGGCCAAGCCCGTCCGCTGACCTGCTGTTGATCTGTTGCTGACCGTCGGGCTCGGTCCGCACGCCTAGGATGTGCCCCACGCGACCACGGGTGAGAGGTGCACAGGTTTGGACGGCGTTGGGCACGGAACCGAGCTCGCCGAGCGCTACCGCCTCGAGGAGCGGCTGCTGACCACGCGCACCTGGCAGTTCTGGCGTGCGGTCGACACCACCCTCGAACGGCCCGTCGGCGTGATGCTGCTCGACCCGTCGACCGCTCTGGAGACCACCGACGCTGCCCGCCGGGCCGCGCTGGTCGAGGACCCGCGCCTGCTCCGCGTCCTCGACGCCGGCACCGAGGACGTCCACCGCCACCCCGTCACCTACGTGGTGTGCGAGTTCGTGGACGGCGTCTCGCTCGAGACCCTGCTGCTGCAGGCCGGCACCCTCGGCGCCGACACCGTCCGGACCATGGTCGGAGAGGCCGCGCAGGCACTCGCGCACGCCGCCGCCAACGGCCTCCACCACGGTCGCCTGCGACCGTCGAGCGTGCTGAGGACGCCCGACGGCTCGGTCAAGGTCGCCGGCCTCGCGATCGAGGCCGCCGCTGCGGGTGGCGTGGGCCCTGCCGACCCGGCCCGAGCCGACGCACTCGCCCTGGTCGGCCTGATCTACGCGGGGCTGACCGGCCGCTGGCCGCTGCGCACCGACGTGCCGGGTGGGACGGGCCTGGAGCCCGCCCCCATGGTCTCGGGCGTGCCCGTGCCGCCCGGCGACCTCGTGTCGGGCGTGCCCAACGACCTCGACACGCTCTGCGCCGTGACGTTCGGTCCGCACAACGACGGACCGCGCTCACCCGCTGAGGTCGCGGAAGAGCTGCGTCCGTGGCGCGGGCAGGGCGAGCCGGCTGTCCCGGCGGCCGCGACCCCACCGGCCGCGGCAACGACACAGGGGACGGCGGCACCTCCGGCACCGGCAGGATCGCCCGCTGCGCGCCGCCTCCCGGCAGACCGCACGATGCGCCCCCCGTCCAAGTTCCCGGTCCGCCTTGCGGCCGGGGCCGCGTCGATGGGTGCAGCGGCGGCCGCCGCGGATGCGGCCGCAGCTGCTGGCGGTGGTCCAGGAGCGGGCGCTCCGCCCGCAGGCGGCATCGACTTCGGCAAGCCGACCGGCCGAGACGAGGGTGGCTCCACCCAGCAGTTCGACCCGTTCGCCGACGAGGCACCGGTCGCTGCGGCGAGCGCGGGACTGGACCCCTTCCTCCAGGCAGAGCCGATCGGCCAGCCAGACCCGGTCGGTCCGTACGGAGACCACGCCACCGACGATCTCGACGCGTACGACGAGGCACCCCCACGCGACCCGCGGGTGGTCATCGGCGTGGTCGCGGCAGCCGTCGCGGTGGTTGTCGGTCTGTGGTTCGCGCTCGGTGCCCTGCTCGGCCCCGACGAGGAGGAACCCGCCGCCAGCGAGACCACGCCGCCAGCGGGCGGGACCACCTCGGCTCCCGTGACCACGAGTCCCACCGAGACGACGCCCGCTGAGACGCCGATCCAGCTCGCCACCGCCACGGCCCTCGACCCGGGCGGCGACGGGAGCGAGAACAGCGAGACCGCGGCGGACGCGATCGACGGCGACCCGGGCACGGTCTGGAACTCGGAGACCTACAACAGCGCGGCGTTCGGTGGCCTGAAGGACGGGCTCGGGCTCGCGGTGTCCCTGGGTGATGCGTCGACAGTCTCCGCCGTCACGCTGACCATGAACGGTTCGAGCGGGTCGGTCGAGCTGCGGACGGCACCGGGCGCGAGCTTCGACGACTCGACAGTGGTGGCGAACGCCGATGTCTCCGGTGGACCGGTCGTGCTGATCCTCGACGAGCCGGTCGAGGCGCAGCATCTCGTGCTGTGGTTCACCGAGCTGCCCGACGTGGGTGGTGAGTTCCGCATCGAGCTCGCGGAGGTCGACGTCCGGTGACTCCGGGCGCCGACGAGCACGACAGCACCGACCGGGAGCTGATGGCGGCTCACGTGGCCGGAGACCCGGACGCGTTCGCCGAGCTCGTGCGACGCCACCAGGGCCGGCTGTGGGCGGTTGCCGTCCGCACCCTGCGCGACCGCGAAGAGGCCGCGGACGCCCTGCAGGATGCACTCGTCTCCGCCTACCGCAACGCTCGGTCGTACCGGGGCGACGCCGCCGTCACCACGTGGCTGCACCGCGTGGTCGTCAACGCCTGCCTCGACCGCGTGCGGCGCGCGAAGGCCCGTCCGAGCGTCCCGATGCCGGAGCACGACCTGCCGCAGCGCGGTGACGACCACGCCCGCACCGAGACACGGCTCGACGTCGGCGCTGCCCTGGCCCAGCTGCCCGAGCACCAGCGCGTGGCGATCGTCCTCGTCGACCTGCACGACATGCCGCTGGCCGAGGTGGCACAGGTCCTCGGCGTCGCCGAGGGCACCGTCAAGTCGCGGTGCTCGCGAGGGCGGGCGGCACTCGCCGAGCTGCTGCGCCCGGGCGCCACCGCGGACGGGCTTGCCGACACCGCCGGGAACCCGTCGGCCCCGGCGGACGTCAGACCCCTGGATGCACCCCTCGACACACCTCTAGATGCACCCGTAGACGCACAGAGCCACCGCCCTGCGCAGGCAGCGGTCACCCCGGCCGCAGCTGCGGAGCCCAACACCGAGCCAGGAGACGACACGTGAGCACCCGCCCGACCGGCGCGCACCCCACCCCGGAGGAGGTCGACGCCCTGCTCGACCCCACCGGCTGGGACCCGTCGGTCGCGGAGCACGTCAGCTCCTGCGCGACCTGCACCGTCGTGCGGGCGGCCCTTGAGGAGGTGCGCTCGCTCCTGCAGGCGGAGGCGCTGCGCGTGCCCGAGCCGCCGGCAGACCTCGACACCCGGATCGCCGCCGCCCTGGCAGGCGCGGTGCTCTCGGACGACACTGCAGTGTCGGACGAGGCGGCGGCGGCCAAGGAGCGCGCGCAGGTAGGCGCCGACGTCGTGCCCCTCGACTCCCGCCGACGCCGCATGCCGCGCTGGCTCGCCGTCGCTGCCGGCGTGGCCGTGATCGGTGGCGTAGGGCTCACGACGGCCCAGCTGGTCGGGAGCGGCCTCTCCCAGTCGGAGGACGCGACCGCTGGTGCGGCACTGGACGAGGACGCCGGGGCGGAAGGCGCGGCGCCGGAGGTGGCCGGTCCCAGGGATGGCAGCCTGCACGCGGTCGCGACCGGAACCGACTACGACCCGCTCACCCTGACCGACCAGGTCGACGACCTCGTCGTCGCCGTACAGTCCGGCAACGCTCCCGACGCGCCAGCCACGCTCGACGCGTTTCAGAACGCACCCACGGCCGCGAACGGCGAGGAAAGCGATGCCAGCGGCGACCGGGCACGCCTGACCACCCCGGCCGGAATCGCCGGCTGCCTCGACGCGGTCGGCGCCGGGGAGGAGACACCCGTGGCGGTCGACCTCGCGACGTACGAGGGCGACCCCGTGGCGGTGATCGTCCTCCGGTCGACCGGCGGCGGACTGGACGTCTGGGTCGTCTCGCCCACCTGCGCGCCGGGCGACGAGGGTCTGCGGCAGTTCTCGCACATCGACCCCTGACGAAACCACTGACGAAACCACTGACGAACCACTGACGAACCACTGACAGATCAATGACAGATCGCTCACAGACACGCACGTGCTGCTCGCCGTGGGCAGGCGGCAGGGAACACCGCGCCCGTACCATCGGTTGACCAGACGCCAGCCCGCTTCGTCGCGGGTTCCCCATCGACAGTCAGGCAGCCCAGCGTGAGCCTCAGCTCGGACAGCTCGAACAGCACTACCGACCCCGCCACCCACCCTGCAGGCGACGGGGCCACCGAAGAGATCCGCAACGTGGTCATCGTCGGCTCCGGCCCGGCCGGGTACACGGCCGCGCTGTACGCCGCGCGCGCGAGCCTGAGCCCGCTGGTGATCGCCGGAGAGGTGACCGCGGGCGGCGCCCTGATGAACACCACCGAGGTCGAGAACTACCCGGGCTTCCCACAGGGCCTGATGGGACCCGACCTGATGGAGGCGTTCCAGGAGCAGGCCGAGCGGTTCGGGGCTCAGGTGGAGTTCGCCGACGCCTCCGAGCTCGACCTGAGCGGCCCGGTCAAGACGGTCGTGACCAGCCGCGGCGTCACGTACCGCGCGTACACGGTCATCCTGGCCACGGGCTCGGCCTACCGTGAGATCGGCCTGCCGAACGAGAAGCGGCTCTCGGGGTACGGCGTCTCGTGGTGCGCCACCTGTGACGGCTTCTTCTTCAAGGACCAGGACATCGCCGTGGTCGGTGGCGGTGACTCCGCGATCGAGGAGGCGACGTTCCTGACCCGGTTCGCGCGGTCGGTCACCATCGTCCACCGGCGCGACGAGCTGCGTGCGTCCAAGATCATGCAGGACCGCGCGTTCAACGACCCGAAGATCTCGTTCGCCTGGAACAGCGAGGTCGTCGACGTGTTCGGCGAGTCGAAGGTGTCGGGCATCCGGCTGCGCGACACCGTGACCGGCGAGGAGCGCGACCTCGGCGTCACCGGGATGTTCGTCGCCATCGGGCACGACCCCCGCGTCGAGTTGTTCAAGGGCCAGATCGAGCTCACCCACCAGGGCTTCGCGTCAGTCGATGGACGGTCGTCGCGCACCTCCCTTCCCGGCGTCTTCGCCTGCGGCGACGTCGTCGACCACGAGTACATGCAAGCCGTCACCGCCGCCGGCTCCGGGTGCGTCGCGGCCCTCGACGCCGAGCGCTTCCTCGCCGCCAGCAGTGATGCTCCGGCCGACCAGGAGGCTCCGGTCGAGCAGACCGTCGGTGCCCCCGCCTAACGTAAACGTCCACGCCCCAACACTTTCCACGTACGACGACCGAGAGGACCCACCGCAATGAGCAAGAGCGTCACCGACGAGACCTTTGATGCGGAGGTCCTTCAGTCCGACAAGCCCGTGCTGGTCGACTTCTGGGCCCCCTGGTGCGGCCCGTGCCGCCGCGTGTCTCCGATCCTCGACGAGCTCGGCGTCGAGCACAGCGACAAGATCACCGTGGTCAAGGTCAACACCGACGAGAACCCGAGGGTGACCGCGACCTACGGCATCGTCTCGATCCCGACCATGAACGTGTACAAGGGCGGAGAGCTGGTCAAGTCGATCAAGGGCGCGATGCCGAAGCCGATCCTCGTCCGCGAGCTGGCCGACTTCATCGGCTGACACCGCCCATGTCGGGCACCATGTCGGCGCGACGCTGATGCTCCTGCGGGCCGGTAACCACGGTCCGCTGGTCAAGGCCGTCCGTGACCAGCTCCGTGCCCTCGGGCACGTCGAGGAGACCGTCGGCGGCGAGGACGACGTCTTCGACGAAGCCCTCACGCAGGCCGTCCGCGCCTTCCAGCAGCAGCGGGGGCTGACCGCCGACGGCCTGGTGGGGCCCGACACGGCGCTGGCGCTGCAGTCGGCACGGTGGCGGCTGGGCGACCGCATCCTGTGGCACGTGCCGGGGCACCTGCTGGTGGGGGACGACGTGGTGATGCTTCAGCGCCAGCTGCTGCGGCTCGGCGTCTTCACCGGGCGGGTCGACGGGCTGTTCGGCCCGGAGACCGAGCGTGGGCTGCGCGAGCTCCAGCGCGGCGTCGGCCTGCCGCCGGACGGCACCTGCGGGCCCGACACGCTGCGCGCGCTCGCCCACCTGAGCCGCACCGTCTCCGGCGGCGACCTGGCGGCCCTGCGCGAGCGCGACCGGGTGGCCTCGACCGGCTCGAGCCTGGTCGGCAAGGTGGTGGTGCTCGACCCGGGTCACGGTGGCGACGACCCGGGGGCGACCGGGAACGGTCTCGACGAGGCCTCTGTCGTGCTCGACCTGGCGCGGCGGCTCGAGGGTCGCCTGACCCCGTCCGGGGTGACGGCCGTGCTGACCCGTGACCGGGGGCAGAACCCCTCGGACCCCGCGCGGGCGACCCTGGCGAAGCAGGTCGGCGCCGACGTCTTCCTCTCGCTGCACTGCGACTCCGGGGCGACGCCGCCCGCGGCGCAGGCCGAAGGAGTGGCGTCGTTCTACTGGGGTGGCTACGACTCCACGTCGTTCTCGGGCCCGGGCCAGCGCCTGGCCGGCCTGGTCCAGCGCGAGGTCGTGAGCCGCACCGGCATGGTCGACTGCCGCACCCACCCGCGCACCTGGGACCTGCTGCGGCTGACCCACATGCCCGCGGTACGCGTCGAGCTCGGGTACCTGACCCACCCGGGTGACGCACGTCGCCTCGCCGATCCGGCCTTCCGTGACACGTGTGCCGAGGGCCTGCTGGCCGCCGTGCAGCGTCTCTTCCTGACGGAGCCGGAGGACTGGACGACCGGCACCCTCAGCACGGACGACGTCCGCGCTCTGGCTCGCCTCGAGGGCGAGTAGCCAGCACGGATCAGCCAGGATCAGCAGGATCAGCCGGACAGCACCGGCACCCGCACGGTGCCGAGGATCTTCTCGAGAGCCTGCTCGACGTCCTCACGCCACGACAGCGCCGTGCGCAGGTCGAGGCGGAGCCGAGGATGGCGTCGATGGGCGCGCACCGTCTTGAAGCCGACGGCGAGCAGGAAGTCTGCCGGCACCACGCAGCCGTGGGTGGGCCCGATGCCGACCTCGGTGCCGTCGGCCGTCCCGAACGCCTCGATCGCCCGCACTCCGCGGCGGGTCAGGTCCTTGGCGGCCCCCTGCACGAGCATCCGCGCGATGCCCCCTCCACGGTGCACAGGCTGCACCCCGCCGGTCATCAGCAGCACGGCATCAGCGCTGATCGGCGACGTCGCGAACCCGATGGAACGGGGGACGAAGGCAGGCGGCGCGTAGGTGACGAACCCGACCGGCTCGTCGTCCACGTAGGCGATCCGTCCGCAGCTCCCCCACTCCAGCAGCACGGACGAGAGCCAGGCCTCCTTCTCGAACTCCAGGTCGCCCGCACGCTCGGCGGCGAGCGCGGCGGCCGGTGCGAGCTCCCACGCGACACAGCTGCGGCAGGGTGCCGGCAGGTCGCCGACGGTGTCGAGGGTCAGCGCCCCCAGCCGTCGACTCACCAGCGACCCCAGCGACTCATTGTGCTCACGGCCCGGCCGTGGAGCCGGTGGCGGCCGTCGGGTCGTAGCCCGACGGGTTCGGCCAGCGGCGCGGGCGCAGCAGCGCCCCGACGAAGGCCACCGCCGCGCCGAGGAGTACCCCCGTGAACACTGAGCGGGCGACCTTCATGTCAGACTCCCGAAGAGGCGTTTCGTGCCGGCCACGGCCGCCGGCGGTCGACCAGCGGTCCCATCGTAGGACGCACCCGGACCAAGAAGAAGGAGTATTGGTGTCGCGGCACGGATCGGGAGGCATCCCGCCCCTCGCGCGGGGAACGCGGCTGGACTCGTGGGCCGACACCTACGCGTCGCGCACGCACGGGATGGCCGCCTCACAGATCAGAGCCCTGTTCGCGGTCGCGAGCCGACCCGAGGTGGTCTCGCTGGCGGGGGGCATGCCGAACCTGGCGGCGCTGCCGATGGACTCGGTGGCCGAGGTCGCCGGCAGCCTCGTCGCGGAGCACGGCCAGACGGCCCTGCAGTACGGCTCGGGGCAAGGGGATCCCGCTCTGCGAGAAGCGATCTGCATGGTGATGGCCGAACAGGGCATCTCCGCGCACGCCGACGAGGTGGTCGTCACGACGGGGTCGCAGCAGGCGCTCGATCTGGTCACACGGGTGTTCTGCGACCCCGGTGACACGGTCGTGGCGGAGGCACCGAGCTACGTCGGCGCCCTCGGGGTCTTTCGCGCCTACCAGGCGAAGGTCGTGCACACTCCGCTCGACGCCGAGGGCCTGGACCCGGTCGCACTCGACGAGACGCTGACTCGACTTCGCGCCGCCGGCCGGACGGTGAAACTGCTGTATACCGTGCCGAACCACCACAATCCTGCTGGCGTGACACTGGCCGGTCACCGCCGGGAGCAGGTGCTCTCGGTGGCGCGCCGGCACGGCGTGCTGGTGCTCGAGGACGACCCGTACGGGCTGCTCGGCTTCGACGGCGAGCCCCTGCCGGCGATCCGCAGCCTCGACGACGAGGGCGTCGTCTACCTCGGCTCGTTCTCGAAGACGTTCGCCCCCGGCCTGCGCGTCGGCTGGGCGCTTGCCCCGCACGGGGTGCGCGAGAAGCTGGTCCTGGCTAGCGAGGCGGCGATCCTCTGCCCGTCGTCGTTCAGCCAGCTCGTGGTCTCCCGCTACCTGGCAACGCACGATTGGCGGCACCAAGTGAAGGTGTACCGCGAGGTGTACCGCGAGCGGCGCGACGCCCTGGTGGGGGCACTCGAGAAGCACCTGCCCCAGGCAACCTGGACGCTGCCGGGCGGTGGCTTCTACGTGTGGGCCGAGCTGCCGGCGCCTCTCGAGGCCCAGGCGATGCTCGCCCGCGCCGTGACCGCACGGGTCGCCTACGTGCCGGGCACGGCCTTCTACGCCGACCACTCCGCGGAAGCCGGACGTGCGCACCTGCGGCTGTCGTACTGCTTCCCCACTCCCGAGCGGATCACCGAGGGCGTCCGGCGCCTCGCCGGTGTCGTCGACGCCGAGCTGGAGCTGATCGACACCTTCGGCCCAGACGCTGCCACAGCGGGTACCGGCCGCGGGCTTGAGGCCGGAACTCGTTCTCCTGCACCGGATCTGACGTGAGCGGCCCTTCGGTCCTGGTTGTTGCTGGAGGGCTCAGCCACGAGCGGGAGGTCTCCCTGCGGTCAGGACGGCGGGTCGCCGACGCCCTTCGGGAGGCCGGCTGCGACGTTCGGATGACAGACCTCGACGCCGGGCTCCTGCCAGCCCTGCGAGACGACCCACCCGACCTGGTCTGGCCGCTGTTGCACGGTGCCAGTGGCGAGGACGGATCGGTACGTGACGTGCTGGAGGTGCTCGGGGTTCGGTACCTGGGGTCCCTCCCCCGGGCCTGCCGCCAGACCTATGACAAACCGGTCGCCGGCGGTGTCGTGGCGGCGGCCGGCGTTCAGGTGCCTGAGTCGTTTGCCCTGCCCCACAGTGTATTTCGTGAGCTAGGTGCCGGCCCGGTCCTCGATGCGCTGGTCGCGCGACTCGGTCTCCCCCTCGTCGTCAAGCCGGCCCGAGGTGGCTCTGCGCTCGGCGTGACGGTGGTCGACGACACTGACCGCCTACCGCGAGCGATGGTCGACTGCTTCGCCTACGACGAGGTCGCGATGCTGCAGCGCGCGGTGCAAGGCGTGGAGGTGGCCGTGAGCGTCGTGGACACCGGTTCCGGTCCGCGGGCGCTGCCCGCCGTCGAGATCGTGCCCGCAGGTGCGGCCTATGACTACGCGGCGCGCTACACGGCCGGGGCGACCGAGTACTTCGCTCCGGCGCGGCTGAGCCATGAGGTCGCCGAGGCGGTGGCGGCAACCGCCATGACCGTGCACCAGTCCCTCGGCCTTCGCGACGTGTCGCGCACCGACCTGATCATCACCGAGGACGGCTCCGGCGAGGCCGAGGTGTGGTTCCTCGAGGCGAACGTTGCGCCGGGGATGACCGAGACGTCGCTGCTGCCCCAGGCGGTGGGCGCCGCCGACGAGAGCCTGCCCGACGTCTACCGTGCCATGGTGGATGTGGCGCTCAGCCGTGCCTGAGCCACACTGCCGGTTGGGATCGCCTGTCCCCCAACGGTTTTCGTCCCGCCAAGCCCACTCAGCCGCGGAAGAGGCCCTTCTCCTCCGGGGCCAGCACGCCGAGGATCCGGTTCAGGTCGTCGACCGACGCGAAGTCCACGGTGATCTTGCCGCGGCGCACGCCGAGGGCGATCTTGACGCGCGTGTCGAGCCGGTCGGAGAGGCGGTCGGCGAGCTCGTCCAGGGCCTCGTGCCGCTGACCCGCCCGGGCCTGGCGCCTCGACGCCGGGCCTTCTTCGGCGCCACCGACGGACACTGCCTCCTCGGTCGCCCGGACCGACAGTCCTTCGGCGACGATCCGCTGGGCTAGGCGCTCCATCGCGCCCGCGTCGGCCAGACCCAGCAGCGCCCGGGCGTGACCGGCGGAGAGGACGCCGGCGGCGACGCGGCGCTGGACGAGCGGCGGCAGGTTGAGCAGCCGCAGCGTGTTGGAGATCTGCGGCCGGCTGCGGCCGATCCGTTCGGCCAGCTGGTCGTGCGTGCATCCGAAGTCGTCGAGCAGCTGGGAGTAGGCGGCTGCCTCCTCGAGCGGGTTCAGCTCGCTGCGATGCAGGTTCTCCAGCAGCGCATCCCGCAGGAGGTCGTCGTCGGCTGTCTCGCGCACGATCGCGGGAATGCTCGTCAGGCCGGCGTCCTGGCTGGCCCGCCAGCGCCGCTCCCCCATCACCAGCTCGTAACGGACGGCGTCGTCCAACCCGGCCGCCGAGCGTCCCTCTGGGGACAGCGGCCTCACCACAACCGGCTGCAGCACACCGATCTCACGTACCGAGTGCGTCAGCTCCGCCAGCTCGTCCTGGTCGAAGGCCGTCCGCGGCTGACGCGGGTTGGGGATGATCTGACCGAGCGGGATCTCCGCGAACGACGCCCCCGGCACCGGCACGAGGTCCGTGCCGGGTCCACCGCCGTGGACGTCCTGTTTCCTCGCTTCGCCCTCATCGACGCCCGCCTCGGCGGCACCGGTCGCCGACCAGGGTTGGCTTGCACCGCCGTTCGTCCCCCCGGCGCCAGGGAAGAACACGTCGACCGGGCGCTCCTTGGTGTCGGTCGCCGGCGCATGGCTGGGGATCAGCGCCCCGAGCCCCCGTCCCAGGCCACGCTTCTTCTCGGTCACTGCTGCCCCTCCGTCGTCGTCGCCCCGTCGCCCGGGGGATGCTGCGTGGTCGAAACCGAAGCCAGTGTCGACACGGGCTCGGCACCCAGGTCGACCGTACGCTCGGGGCCGACGTCAGAGCGTGCGCCACGCTCGGCGATCTCCTGCGCGGCCGACAGGTACGAGAGCGCGCCACTCGACCCGGGATCGTAGGTCATCACGGTCTGGCCATGGCTGGGCGCCTCGGAGATCCGCACCGAGCGAGGGACACTCGTCCGCAGCACGATGTCCTTGAAGTGCGTGCGCACCTCGTCGGCGACCTCAGCCGCCAGCCGGGTGCGGCCGTCGAACATCGTCAGGAGGATGGTGGACACCTCCAGGCGCGGGTTCAGGTGCGCCTTGATGAGCTCGATGTTCTTCAGTAGCTGCGACAGTCCCTCGAGCGCGTAGTACTCGCACTGGATCGGAATGAAGACCTCCTGCGCGACCGCGAACGCGTTCACGGTGAGCAGCCCGAGGCTGGGCGGGCAGTCGACCAGCACGTAGTCGATCCGGGGTGCACCCGTCGCCTCCCGCTCGGCCAGGAACGCGTGCAGGGCGACGCGGAGGCGGGTCTCGCGGGCGACCATCGGGACGAGCTCGATCTCCGCCCCGGCCAGGTCGATGGTGGCCGGCGCGACCAGCAGGTTCGGGACGTCAGGGCACTCCTGCACGACCTCGGCCAGTGGGAGCCCCTCGACCAGCACCTCGTACAGCCCGGCGACGCCGGCGTGGTGATCGACCCCGAGGGCTGTGGACGCATTGCCCTGTGGGTCGTTGTCGAGCACCAGCACGGTCAGGCCGGCCTGGGCGAGCGCGGCCGCGACGTTCACCGTGGTCGTCGTCTTACCCACGCCACCCTTCTGGTTGGCGACCGTCATCACCCGCGTGCCCGTCGGAGCCGGGAAGCGTGCCCCGCGCAGCTGGATGCGTCGGCGGGCGTTCTCCGCGATCTCTTGCGCCAACGGCGTCGACTCGTCCACCTCGGGCAGAGAGTCTGCAACGGCGGCACGCTCGGCGGCTTCGGCGGCCGCCCGGGCCAGCACTTCCGCCTGGTCGACCAGGGCGGGCGCGGTGGCTCCAGCTGAAGGAGACGTTTCACGTGAAACATCGGCGTCGGGGACGGTGGGCCAGCCCTGAGGGGACGTGTCGCCCTCGCGTGGAACGCGGGGCCAGCCCATCCCCTCGGCCACCGTCGGGTGGGTACCGCTACTCAACACGGGATCCTCTTTCTCGGGAAGCAGACGACCGGTGGTAGAGCGGGGCGGACCAGACGACAGGCCGGCAGCTGGGTCCGGCGCACAGGCCTCAACGCCGGCGTCGGGGACGGGACCGTGCCGTCCGGGTCGGGCCATAACCATCTGGCCCGAGAGCCACCCTAACCACTGTGGTGGGGTCGGAGAGCACTGCCACACCACAGGTCAGCAGCTCGATCCCGACGACGCCGGCCCGCTGCAGCTCATCTGTGGCAGCGGCGATCTCGGCCTGCGCCGAACGGCCCTTGAGCGCCAGCAGCTGACCGCCCGGTTCCGCCAGGGGAAGGCACCAGCGAGCGAGCCTGCCGAGAGGTGCGACGGCACGCGCCGTCACCACCTGGGCACCTTCGCGTCCCACCAGATCCTCTGCTCGCGCGCGGACCACGCGGGTCTCCAGGCCGAGGTCGTCGACGACTTCCTGTAGCCAGACAGTCCGGCGTTCGAGCGGTTCGACGAGCGTGACCCGGACGTCGGGACGGGCGATCGCCACCGCGAGCCCGGGCAGTCCGGCTCCACTGCCGACGTCGATCAGAGTGCCGGCGTCCGGGATCAGCTCTGACAGCACCGCGCAGTTGAGGACGTGGCGGCTCCAGATCCGTGACGTCTCACGCGGACCGATCAGGCCTCGCTCGACGCCGGTGGTGACCAGGTGCTCGACGAAGCGCTCAGCGAGTTCGGCCCGAGCCCCGAAGATCTGGTCCACCACACCGGCGGGCGGCGACTCGCGACCCGGCCCTGAACCCGACGCGTCGTCCGGCGTGGTTTCACGTGAAACATCGGCCGGCAGGATGGTTTCACGTGAAACGGCCGGCCCCGAAGGGCCGGCCGTCCCGTCGGAGGATTTCCCCGTCACGCGTCCGCCGGAAGGACGACCACGTGACGTCGCGCGTCCTCGCCCTCCGACTCACTGCGCAGCCCGGCGGCGGCGACCGCATCGTGCACGACCTTGCGCTCGAACGGCGACATCGGGTCGAGGCTGACGGACGCTCCGTCGGCCTTGACGCGCTCCACCGCCTGGCCCGCCAGTTTCTCCAGCTCGACCCGTCGACCGGCCCTGTAGCCGGCCACGTCGAGCATCAGCCGCGTGCGCTCACCGGTCCGGGCCTGGACCGCGAGCCGGGTCAGCTCCTGCAGGGCCTCGAGGACAACGCCCTCCTCGCCCACCAGCCGACGCAGCGAGCGCTCGGACCCGCTGTCAGCGACGACGGACACCGACGCGCGGCCGTTCTCGACATCGATGTCGATGTCGCCGTCCAGGTCGACGATGTCGAGGAGCTCCTCGAGGTAGTCGGCCGCGACGTCACCCTCCTCCTCCAGGCGTTCGGCGGAAGGCTGGGAGCGGCGCGGACGAGACCTCGGGTCACCGGACGTCTCGCCGCCGTCACCAGGAGCCTCCTCGTCGCCGGCATCGGCATCAGCATCAGCATCAGCATCAGCATCAGGGGCGGCCTCGCCGTCATCACTGTCAGCGTCGGCGGCATCCGCGGCAGCGCCGTCGTCCTCGACCGGAGCGGCGGTCTCCTGCTCCACCGCCGGGGCCAGGCCGGAGGTGTCGGCGGCAGACTCCTCGGCCGCCGGCTGGGATTCGGTGGTGGCGTCCTCGTCCTGGGCGCGCACGGAGTCAGTGGGTGTCTCGGTCACGGGATCTCCTGGTACTGGGCGGGGTGCTGCGGTTCGTGGGGTGGCCGACGCGTCAGCCGGCGGCGGACCGGCCGGTCGCGTCGGGGTCGGGTACGTCCGCGTCGGAGTCGCTCTTGCCGGCGGCGCCGTTCGGGCCTGTCTCGCCCGCGCCGGACCCGCCGGACCCCCCGGTGCCATTGGCGCCGTTGGGCCGCTGCGCGCCGGGCGGTCGCTTCTTCCGGTCCTTGCGCTTGGGCTGCTGGCGCTGCCCCTTCTTCGGGGGCTCAGGCTCGGGCTCGGGCTCAGGCGTCCGGCCCTTCAGCAGGGAGGTCGGCATCGCCTTGCCGCGCTTGGCGCGCCGCTCCTCGAGAGCCTTCTCGGCCAGCGAGCCGGGAGCGGGCCGGCGGCGGATCACGTAGAACTGCTGGCCCATCGACCACAGGTTCGTGGTCAGCCAGTACAGGAGCACGCCGATCGGGAAGTTGACACCCGACACCGCGAAGATCACGGGCAGCGCGTAGAGCAGCATCTTCTGCTGCTGGATGAAGGGGTTTCCCGACATCGCGCTCGCCGGCATGTTCTTCGTCATCAGCTGCTTCTGCGTCGTGAACGTCGTCAGCGACATCAGGATGATCAGAACAACCGTGACGATCTTGACCTCGATCGCGTCCGAGTTCAGGAACGTCGACGACAGCGCGGCGCCGAAGATGGTTCCCTCGTCCGCCTGTCGCGCCAGGTCTGCCGTCAGGACGCCGATCGGCTTCTGCTTGACGACGTTCTCGTTCAGCACACGGAAGAGCGCGAAGAAGATCGGTGACTGGAGCAGGATCGGAAGGCAGGAGGCGAACGGGTTGGTCCCCGTCCGCTTGTAGAGATCCATCGTCTCCTTGGTCATCGCCTGCCGCGACGCCTCGTCCTTCTTGCCCTTGTACTTCTCCTGGATCTTGCGCATCTCGGGCTGGATGAGCTGCATCCCCCGGGAGGCGTTGATCTGCTTGACGAAGAGGGGGATCAGGACGATGCGGATGACGATGACGAGGCCGACGATCGACAGACCCCACGTCCAGCCCGACGACTCGGGCAGCCCAGCGGCAGTCAGCAGGGTGTGGAACTGGACCATGATCCAGGCGACCACCCACTCGATGGGCCGCAGCAGGGCGAAGAACCAGTCGAACATGTGCTCCCCGTGGGGTCAGGCGGCTCGGGCGGCGATGGCCCGTGCCTCGTGGTCATGGGGTTGGTTCCCCCTGGTAGGAACTTCGTCGACGCCGCCCGGGTTCCAGGGGTGGCATCGCAGCAGCCGCCGCACCGTCAGCCAGGTGCCCCGCACCGCGCCGTGCACCCGCAGCGCCTCGAGCCCGTACGCCGAGCACGAGGGGTAGAAGCGGCACGAGCTGGCGAACATCGGCGAGACGAGGAGCTGGTAGACGCGCACCAGACCCATCAGCAGCAGGGACGGGATCCGCAGCACGAAGCCGATCACGCGCTGGCGGGTCACCGTCTCACCTCCGGTGGGATCTGGCGGTGGGCCCTGCGGAGCGCCCCGGCCATCGCGTGGTCCAGGTCGCTGCTGAGCAGGGCACTGCTGGAGTCGACGGCGGGCGGCAGCGCGCGGACGACGACGCGGGCACCGTCGGGGAGGTCGGTGAGCCGGTCCGCGACCAGGTGCCGCAGCCGACGCTTCACCCTGTTGCGGACCACCGCACCTCCGAGCTGCCGAGACACCACGAACCCCGCCGACGCCGGTCCCTCCTGCCCGAGGGCGAGATGGACGACGAGGCGGGGTCGACCGGAGCGCACTCCCGACCGAACAGCCAGCCGGAAGTCCTCCGTGCGGCGGATCCGTCGGCCGGGCGGCAGCACCGGAGCGTCAGGCCGACAGCTCGGCGCGGCCCTTGCGGCGGCGGGCTGCGAGGATGGCGCGACCCGCACGGGTCCGCATCCGCAGCCGGAAGCCGTGGGTCTTGGCCCGGCGGCGGTTGTTGGGCTGGAAGGTGCGCTTACTCACGACGACTCCACACATGGATCGGAAGGCGGTGGCGCTCACGCGCGCCGCCGGGGAAGGTCCACCCGGGGGCGACGGCCACCACCGGACGCCGACGCGCGAGCGCAGGCATGCGACAGTGGCCGGCATCAACAGGCTGCCCTACGGTACGGCGCAGGCTCAACGCCGGTCAAATGACGGCTGGGGTAACGTCCGGCGGGCGCCGACCGCACCAAACCGTCCATCGTGCAACAGATCTCGACGAGGGTGTCTGAACGACACGCCGTCCGCCCGGAAATTGGTCGGGTGAGATACGTGATCGGCTTGTGACCCGCCCGATGAGTTGTTAGCGTCCTGCGGGCGGGGGTCTCGTCCGGGTCGGCGATCTGCCCGGTCGCCCTTGTCGACGTTTCCCCACAAGGTGTGGACAACGCTGTGGACGACCGAGCGGATCGCCTGTGGCCACAGTGCGCCGCAGCTGGTTTGCCGGGACTGCGGGACGACTCGAAGGGGGCCTGGTGACCGAACCAGCCGACCTGCCTCAGGTGTGGCAACGGATCACCAACGACCTCCGCCGCGACCGCATCATCTCCGCCCAGTCGATGGCCTTCCTGGGCCAGACCAAGCCCGTCGGCGTGCTCGACGGCATCGCCTTCCTGGCCGTTCCGGACAACCTGACGCGCGACATGGTCGAGCAGCGGCTGCGCGAGCACCTGGTCTCGGCGCTGAGCCAGGCCTTCTCCCAGCCGGTGCGCATCGCGATCACCGTGGACCCGGAGGTGGTCGCCAGCCTGACCTCCCAGGAGAGCCAGGAGCAGGATCCCGTCGACCACCAGGGCAACGGAAGCCCGTCTGCCGGGCACTCGTCCGACGCCTTCGACGCCCGGTTCGACGACACGGTCGTGCCCCTGCCGCCCCACGTGAACCGTCGCGCCCGCGACGCGCACCGGCATGTTGAGCCTGCCCGACTCAACCCAAAGTACACCTTCGACACGTTCGTGATCGGCGCGTCCAACCGGTTCGCCCACGCCGCGTCGGTGGCGGTCGCCGAGGCGCCGGCCAAGGCCTACAACCCCCTGTTCGTGTACGGCGAGTCGGGCCTCGGCAAGACCCACCTGCTGCACGCGATCGGTGACTACGCGCAGCACCTCTACACCGGGGTGCGGGTGCGCTACGTGAACTCCGAGGAGTTCACCAACGAGTTCATCAACTCGATCCGCGACGACAAGGCGAGCACGTTCCAGCGTCGCTACCGCGACGTCGACGTGCTGCTGATCGACGACATCCAGTTCCTGCAAGGCAAGGTGCAGACGCAGGAGGAGTTCTTCCACACGTTCAACACCCTGCACAACGCCAACAAGCAGGTCGTCATCACGTCCGACCTTCCCCCCAAGCAGCTTTCGGGGTTCGAGGAGAGGATGCGCTCGCGGTTCGAGTGGGGCCTGATCACCGACGTGCAGCCGCCCGACCTCGAGACCCGGATCGCGATCCTGCGTAAGAAGGCGGTCGGTGAAGGCCTCCAGGCGCCGGACGACGTGCTGGAGTACATAGCCAGCAAGATCTCCACCAACATCCGCGAGCTCGAGGGCGCGCTGATCCGCGTCACCGCGTTCGCAAACCTCAACCGCCAGCTGGTCGACCTGCAGCTGGCCGAGGTCGTGCTGAAGGACCTGATCAGCGACGACGGCGGCCACGAGATCACGTCGGCGACGATCATGGCCCAGACCGCCGACTACTTCGGGCTCACCCTCGAGGACCTGACGGGCACGTCGCGCTCGCGGGTGCTCGTCACGGCGCGGCAGATCGCGATGTACCTGTGTCGGGAGATGACCGACCTGTCCCTGCCGAAGATCGGGCAGGCTTTTGGCGGACGCGACCACACCACGGTGATGCACGCCAATCGCAAGGTGCGCGAGCTGATGACGGAGCGCCGCTCGATCTACAACCAGGTCACCGAGCTGACGAACCGGATCCGGCAGCAGCCTCGTAGCTGACCGCGCGACACACGCGATCGTCGCGAGAATCGCCCACGCCGGCCCCTGCCGTCCTATTCGGGTGCTTCGCCCACATGTGTGGACAAGGCTGTGGATCTGTGGATGACCAGGGGGACAACAGGTGAACTCCAGGAGGACTTCTGTGGACGGTCACGGTCCACGCGCGGCCGCCGCCGACCTGTCCACAGGCGTCCACCACTCATGATCCGCCCGTCCCCAGGTCGTCCACAGGCGCACCTGCCACGTGACCTGCGACGTTGCGGCTCGTCCACAGGATCCACAGGCGCTATGACCACGAAGAACTCCTTGATCATGGATGGGAGAACCCCCAACACCTTTGGGCATGGGGACATCTGGTGCTCGCTCCCTGGGTCGGTCACTCAGTTCGGCGCAGGGCCTGATCCGGGTCCGAAGTGAATCGTGCTCCCGGTTATCCGCTGTCGGCCTCCTGCCGTACTGTCGGGCCCGCACGTCCGTCCTGCTGGTTGGCTTGTGCTTGAGCTCGTTGCTTGTGTCCGTGCTTGTATCCGTCCTGCCGGGGTTCTGAAGGGGTCGATGGCTGTGAAACTGCGGGTGGAGCGTGACGTCCTCGCCGATGCGGTGACCTGGACGGCGCGCTCGTTGCCGACCCGGCCCCCCGTCCCGGTGCTGGCCGGTCTGCTCCTCGAGGCCGGCGCCGACGGAACCCTGGTGCTGTCCGGCTTCGACTACGAGGTCTCGGCCCGCGTCGAGGTGCCCGCCGACGTCGCCGAGCCCGGCCAGGCACTGGTCTCCGGGCGCCTGCTCGCCGACATCTCCCGCAGCCTGCCCGACAAGCCGGTCGACCTTGCCCAGGACGGCAACCGCATCGTGCTGACCTGCGGCACAACGCGGTTCACCCTGATGACGATGCCGGTCGACGAGTACCCGGCGCGGCCCGACATGCCGGCGGAGGCAGGCACTGTCGCGTCCGACGTGTTCACCGAGGCCGTCGCCCAGGTGACGGTCGCCGCAAGCCGCGACGAGACCCTGCCCATCCTGACCGGCGTGCGGATGGAGATCGAGAACTCCACCGTCACGCTGCTCGCGACCGACCGCTACCGCCTGGCGATGCGCGAGCTGGCCTGGCGCCCGAGCAGCAGCGACGCCTCAGCCGTCGCGCTCGTCCGGGCCCGCACGCTCTCCGAGGTCGCGAAGACCCTCGGCTCGGGTGGCGACGTCACGCTCGCGCTCTCCGCCGGCGGCAGCCAGGAGCTGATCGGGTTCGCGGCCGGCGGCCGGCGCACGACATCCCTTCTCGTGGATGGCGACTACCCCAAGGTGCGCTCACTGTTCCCGGCCGAGGCGGCGACCTACGCGGTCGTCGAGACCGGCCCACTGGTGGAGGCCGTCCGCCGCGTGGCGCTGGTGGCCGAGCGCAATACGCCTGTGCGCCTGACGTTCACGGAGGGCCAGGTCACGCTCGAGGCCGGCCAGGGCGACGACGCGCAGGCCTCGGAGGCGCTCGAGGCGGCGCTGGAGGGCGAGGAGATCTCGATCGCGTTCAACCCCGGCTTCCTGCTGGACGGCCTGCAGGCGCTCACGACGGCGTTCGTGCGGCTGTCGTTCACGCAGGCGACCAAGCCGGCGGTGCTCACCGGACAGTCGGACGCCGCCGGTGACCACGACAGCAGCTACCGGTACCTGCTGATGCCGGTGCGGCTGGCTGGCTGACGCGCCATGCACATCGGACTCGTCGGCCTGGGCAAGATGGGCCACAACATGCGGGAGCGGCTGCGGCTCGCAGGTGTCGAGGTCACCGGCTACGCGCGCCATGCCGATGTCAGCGACGCCGGCAGCCTGGCCGAGATGGTCGAGTCGCTGCCGATGCCGCGCACGGTCTGGATCATGGTCCCGGTCGAGGCCGTTCCGTCCGTGATCGAAGAGCTGGCAGGCCTTCTCGACGAGGGCGACCTGGTGATCGAGGGCGGCAACTCGCGGTTCTCGCAGGACGCTGTCAATGCGGAGCGCCTCGCCGAGCACGGCATCGGCTACCTCGACTGCGGTGTGTCCGGCGGAGTCTGGGGCCTCGAGAACGGGTACGGCCTGATGGTCGGTGGCGACGCCGAGCTCGTCGAGCGGGCGATGCCGGCCTTCGACGCCCTGCGACCGGAGGGTCCGCGCGACGAGGGCTTCGTGCACGCGGGCGGCGTCGGCGCCGGCCACTACGCGAAGATGGTCCACAACGGCATCGAGTACGGACTGATGCAGGCCTACGCCGAGGGCTACGAGCTGCTGACCACCAAGGCCATCGTCACCGACGTCCCCGGGGCGTTCAAGGCGTGGAGCCGGGGCACGGTCGTGCGCTCGTGGCTGCTCGACCTGCTGGTCAAGGCGCTCGAGGAGGACACCGAGCTGAAGGCCGTGAAGGGGTACGTCAACGACTCCGGCGAGGGCCGGTGGACCGTCGAGGAGGCGATCGCGAACGCCGTCCCGATGCCGGTCATCACGGCGGCGCTGTACGCACGCTTCACCTCGCGTCAGGACGACTCCCCAGCGATGAAAGCCGTTGCGGCACTGCGGCATCAGTTCGGGGGACACGCGATAACGGCTGCAGGAGAGCCAGTTCCGGGCGTCGCGCCCGAGCAGGCCGCAGAAGCCGGTCCGACATCGGGGTCCGGCGAGGTCAGCTGACTGACCGGTGCACGTCACCCACCTCTCACTCGACGACTTCCGCAGCTACCCGAAGGTCGAGCTCCCACTGCGACCTGGTTCGACCCTCTTCGTCGGCCCGAACGGGCAGGGCAAGACCAACCTGGTGGAGGCGATCGCGTACGTCGCGACCCTCGCGAGCCACCGCGTCGCCACCGACGCGCCGCTGGTGCGGGCAGGGGCGCCGCGTGCGGTGGTGCGCACCGCCGTCCAGCGCGACGGGCGCGCGACCCTGGTCGAGCTCGAGATCACGCCCGGGCAGGCCAACCGCGCCCGCCTGAACCGGTCGCCGCTGCCACGCGCGCGTGAGGTGCTGGGCGCGCTGCGGACCGTGATGTTCGCCCCCGAGGACCTGTCCCTGGTCAAGGGCGACCCGGAGGGGCGTCGCCGGTTCGTCGACGACCTGCTCGTCGCGCTGGCACCGAGGTACGCGGGGGTGCGCGCCGACTACGACCGCGTGCTGCGCCAGCGCAACGCCCTGCTCAAGCAGGCCGGGCCGGTGCGGTCCCGCGGACGTCGGCGCTCCCCGTCCGCGCCAATCGACGCGCCCCCGCCGCCGGGCGGCGCGACGGTCGAAGCGAGCCTGGACGTGTGGGACGGCCACCTGGCAGCCCTGGGGGCCGAGCTGCTCGCTGCTCGCCTGTTCCTCGTGCAACGCCTTGCGCCGCATGTGCTTTCGGCGTACCGCGCGGTGTCCGACGCCACTGGCGAGGCCGTCCTCGGCTATCGCTGCTCGCTGGACGACGCCGTCGGCGACCTCGGCCCCCTGCTGGCCGGTGGGGGAGCCCTGCCCTCGCGGCAGGAGCTGGCCGGGGCACTCGCCGCCCGGATGACCGAGCTGCGCCCCAAGGAGCTCGAGCGCGGCCAGTCACTGGTGGGCCCGCACCGCGACGACCTCCTGCTCGACCTCGGCGAGCTGCCCGCCAAGGGGTACGCCAGCCACGGCGAGTCGTGGTCGTACGCGCTGGCGCTGCGACTGGGGTCGTACGAGCTGTTGCGCTCCGACGGCTCGACCGGAGACGGTGAGCCGGTGCTGATCCTGGACGACGTCTTCGCCGAGCTCGACTCGGGACGCCGCGCCCGCCTGGCCGCGCTCGTCGTCGACGCCGAGCAGGTGCTCGTCACGGCGGCGGTCCAGGCTGATGTGCCGGTCGAGCTCGTCGGCGACGTCGTCCAGGTGCGCTCCGGCGAGGTGTCGCGTGACTGACGGCGATGTGTCAGACCGTGCACCCGGCCACGGGGGTTCTCCGTCTGACAGTTCGGAGGGTGGCGCCGATGCGGTCAAGTCGGCGCTGAACCGTGCTCGGGCCGCAGCGGTTGCCAAGGGCCTGACGCCGGCGCGGCGACCGGGTCGGCAGCCTCGGCCGGCGCGCCGGATCGCCGGTGACCGCCGTTCGGGGTCCGGGCCCGACGCGCGCGACCCGCAGCCGTTCGCGGCGACGATCTCGAGGCTGGTCGCAGAGCGCGGCTGGCACACCCCGGTGGCCGTCGGCGGCGTGATCGGCCGGTGGGACCAGGTGGTCGGCGACGAGGTGGCCGCCCACTGCGAGCCTGAGTCCTTCGACGACGGCGTCCTCACCGTCCGCACCGACTCGACGGCCTGGGCGACCCAGATGCGGCTGCTGGCGCCGACGATCCTGGCCCGGCTGGCCACCGAGCTCGGTGCCGGAGTGGTCGCGCGGCTGGTGGTGAAGGGCCCATCCGGGCCGTCGTGGAGGCGGGGTCTGCGAAGCGTTCAGGGCGGACGGGGACCGCGCGACACCTACGGCTGACGAACCGGACCAAACCACCCCTGACCCGAGGCGTCGGGACAGCGAGGTTGAAGGTGCAGAAGGCCGTATCAGAGCCACTGGACCCCCCGAGCGTGTGGGGGGAGTCGTCCACAGGCTTCGGGTGGTCGGAAATCCATGCACAGGTGCCGCCACGGGCCCGTTGTGGAGCCGCGCAGGGCGTACACTGGAGGTCAGACGGTCGCCCAGTGGGTGACCGTCCGTCATGCCGGTGCCTACCGGCTGCGACACCCGAGCCAGGGCGCCCTCGTCACACCGGAGGCCGCCCCCGACAGCATGGGAGTGCCGACCTCCGTGGCGGACGACACCAGCGCACAGCCCGACGCCCCCGACGCTCCCGGCACCACGGAGTCACAGGGCACCGCCGACCCGGTCGACATGACGTCCCTCCAACCCACGGAGCACCCGGAGAAGGCTGCCTCGCTGGCGAACGCCCACATGAGCGACGGCTCCTACGACGCCAGCGCCATCACGGTGCTGGAAGGTCTGGAGGCGGTGCGCAAGCGCCCCAGCATGTACATCGGCTCCACCGGCGAGCGCGGGCTGCACCACCTGGTCTACGAGGTGGTCGACAACGCTGTCGACGAGGCGCTGGCCGGCTACTGCACGCAGATCGACGTCAGGCTGCTGGCCGACGGCGGCGTGCGCGTGGACGACGACGGGCGCGGCATCCCGGTCGACATCGTGCCGTCCGAGGGACGTCCGGCCGTCGAGGTCGTGCTCACCGTGCTCCACGCCGGCGGCAAGTTCGGCGGCACCGGTTACGCGGTCTCCGGGGGGCTGCACGGCGTGGGCGTCTCCGTCGTCAACGCACTGAGCACCCGACTCGAGGTGGAGGTCCGACGCGACGCCGTCACCTGGCGCCAGTCCTTCGCGGTCGGGGTTCCCGAGGCACCCCTCGCCAAGGGCGAGCCCACCAACGTCTCCGGCACCACGGTCACGTTCTGGCCGAACGGCGACATCTTCGAGACCACCGACTACGACTTCGAGACGCTGCGGGCGCGCTTCCAGCAGATGGCCTTCCTGAACAAGGGCCTGCAGATCACCCTCACGGACGAGCGCCCCAGCCACGCCGAGACCGACGACTCCGAGATCGGCGATGACCGGGCCGCCGCGCACCAGCCCACCGTCACCTACCGGTACGACGGCGGGCTCGTCGACTACGTGCAGTACCTGACGTCGTCCAAGAAGTCCGACGTGATCCACCCCGAGGTGATCGCCTTCGAGGCCGAGGACGCCGAACGCCGCCTGTCGCTCGAGGTCGCGATGCAGTGGACGAACGCGTACTCGGAGTCGGTGCACACCTACGCCAACACGATCAACACGCACGAGGGCGGCACCCACGAGGAGGGCTTCCGGGCGGCGATGACCTCGCTGATCAACCGGTACGCCAAGGACCAGAAGCTGCTCAAGGACAAGGACGACAACCTCACTGGCGACGACATCCGCGAGGGCCTGACCGCGGTGATCTCGATCAAGCTCGGCGAGCCGCAGTTCGAGGGCCAGACCAAGACGAAGCTCGGCAACACGGAGGCGAAGGCGTTCGTGCAGCGGGTGGTCAACGACCAGCTCGGCCACTGGCTCGAGCGCAACCCGTCGCAGGCGCGTGACGTCGTCCGCAAGTCGATCCAGGCCGCCGCCGCGCGGATGGCCGCGCGCAAGGCCCGGGAGGCGACCCGTCGCAAGGGGCTGCTCGAGTCGGGCGGCATGCCGGGCAAGCTGCGCGACTGCCAGTCGAACGACCCCAGCAAGTGCGAGGTCTTCATCGTCGAGGGCGACTCCGCCGGCGGCTCGGCCGTCCAGGGCAGAAACCCTGAGACACAGGCGATCCTGCCGATCCGCGGCAAGATCCTCAACGTCGAGAAGGCACGCATCGACAAGGCGCTGGGAAACAACGAGGTCCAGGCCCTGATCACAGCGTTCGGAACGGGTTTCGGCGAGGACTTCGACCTCGACAAGCTGCGGTACCACAAGATCGTGCTGATGGCCGACGCCGACGTCGACGGCCAGCACATCTGCACGCTGCTGCTGACACTGCTGTTCCGGTACATGCCGCAGCTGATCGAGAACAACCACGTGTTCCTTGCGGCGCCGCCCCTGTACCGCATCAAGTGGTCGAACGCGCCGCACGACTACGTGTACTCCGACCGAGAGCGCGACGCGCTCCTGGCCGAGGGCAGGGCGGCCGGACGAAGACTGCCCAAGGACAGTGCGATCCAGCGCTACAAGGGTCTCGGCGAGATGGACTATCGCGAGCTGTGGGACACGACGATGGACCCCGACCACCGCACCCTCAAGCGGGTCACCATCGCCGACGCGGCCGACGCCGACCTGACGTTCTCGATCCTGATGGGCGAGGACGTCGAGCAGCGGCGGCACTTCATCCAGACGCACGCGAAAGACGTTCGCTTCCTTGACATCTGACTCTTCTCGTACACCGCGCGCGTGACCCGCCAAACACGAAACGCCTGACCGAAGGACATCACCCGTGACCGAGCAGCCCCCGATCACCGACCGGCTCGAGGACGTCGACCTCAAGCTGGAGATGCAGCGGTCGTACCTCGACTACGCCATGAGCGTGATCGTCGGACGCGCTCTGCCCGACGTGCGTGACGGCCTCAAGCCGGTGCACCGCCGCATCCTCTACGCGATGTACGACGGTGGCTACCGCCCCGACCGGCAGTTCTCCAAGTGCAGTCGCGTGGTGGGCGACGTGATGGGGCAGTACCACCCGCACGGCGACACTGCGATCTACGACGCACTGGTGCGGCTCGCACAGGGCTGGTCGCTGCGCTACCCGCTGGTCGCCGGGCAGGGCAACTTCGGCTCGCCGGGCAACGACCCCGCCGCCGCTCCTCGCTACACCGAGTGCCGCATGGCGCCGCTGGCGATGGAGATGGTGCGCGACATCGACGAGGACACAGTCGATTTCGGCGACAACTACGACGGCCGCACGCAAGAGCCGACCATCCTGCCGAGCCGGTTCCCGAACCTGCTCGTCAACGGCTCGGCCGGCATCGCAGTCGGCATGGCGACGTCGATCCCGCCGCACAACCTGCGCGAGGTCGGCGAGGGTGTGCACTGGCTGCTCGACCACCCGGAGGCGTCGAAGGAAGAGCTGCTCGAGGCGCTGCTTGCGCGCGTCCACGGGCCCGACTTCCCCACTGGTGCACTGATTCTGGGGCGCCGCGGTATTGAGGACGCGTACCGCACGGGCCGCGGCAGCATCATCATGCGTGCCGTCGTGAACGTCGAGGAGATCCAGAACCGTACCTGCCTGGTGGTCACCGAGCTGCCCTACCAGGTGAACCCCGACAACCTCGCCTCGAAGATCGCCGACCTGATCAAGGACGGGCGGCTGGCCGGCATCGCCGACATCCGCGACGAGACGTCGGGCCGCACCGGCCAGCGACTCGTGATCGTGCTGAAGCGTGACGCGGTCGCAAAGGTGGTGCTCAACAACCTCTACAAGCACACGCAGCTTCAGGAGACGTTCGGCGCCAACATGCTGGCGCTGGTCGACTACGTGCCGCGCACGCTGAGCATCGACGCGTTCGTCCGGCTGTGGGTCGAGCACCAGCTCGAGGTCATCGTCCGCCGCACCCGGTACCGCCTTCGCAAGGCGCAGGAGCGGATGCACATCGTCGTCGCGCTGCTGAAGGCGCTCGATGCTCTCGACGCCGTGATCGCGCTGATCCGCGGGTCGGCGACCGTGGAGGACGCGCGCGTCGGGCTGATGGAGCTGCTCGAGATCGACGACCTGCAGGCCGGGGCCATCCTCGACATGCAGCTGCGCCGGCTGGCAGCGCTCGAGCGCCAGAAGCTGGTGGACGAGCACGCCGAGCTTGAGTCGAAAATCCTTGACTACGAAGACATCCTGGCGTCGCCGGGTCGCCAGCGACAGATCGTCGGCACCGAGCTGACCGAGATCGTCGACAAGTACGGCGACGAGCGACGCACTCAGGTGATCCCGTTCGACGGCGACATGTCGACGGAGGACCTGATCCCCGTCGAGGACGTCGTGGTGACGATCACGCGCGGCGGCTACGCCAAGCGCACACGCGTCGACCAGTACCGCTCGCAGAAGCGCGGAGGCAAGGGCGTGCGCGGCGCGAGCCTGCGCCAGGACGACGTGGTCGAGCACTTCTTCACCACCAGCACCCACCACTGGCTGCTGTTCTTCACCAATCTCGGACGCGTCTACCGCGCGAAGGCGTACGAGCTGCCCGAGGCCGCGCGCGACGCGAAGGGACAGCACGTCGCCAACCTGCTGGCGTTCCAGCCGGGAGAGCAGATCGCGCAGGTGCTGACGCTCAAGGACTACGAGCAGGCCGACTACCTGGTGCTGGCCACGCGCCAGGGCCGCGTGAAGAAGACCCGGCTGACGGAGTATGACTCGCCCCGCACCGGCGGCCTGATCGCGATCAACCTCCGTGCGACGGACGGGGACGCCGACGCCGGCGCGGAGACCGAGCTGGACGACGACGCCCCGGTGGTGGTGGCGGGCCGCGACGAGCTGGTCGGCGCCGGCCTCCTCGGGTCGGGCGACGACCTGCTGCTGGTCTCGCGCAAGGGGCTGTCGCTGCGGTTCACGGCGACCGACTCCGCGCTACGGCCGATGGGGCGAGCGACGTCCGGCGTCCGCGGAATGGCTTTTCGGGAGGGCGACGAGCTGCTGGCGATGGCGGTCGTGCACCACGTCGACGACGCCGAGGGCACGGAAGGCTCGGAGGACGACGTCGCGGCCGACAACGGGCGGCAGCACGTCTTCGTGGTCTTCGAGGGCGGCAATGCCAAGCGGACGCACATCTCCGAGTACCGCGTGCAGAACCGCGGCGGCCTCGGCATCAAGGTCGCGGCGAGCGCCGAGAAGCTGGGCAACCTGGTCGGCGCGCTGATGGTGCGTGACGGCGACGAGGTGCTCGTGGTGATGGAGAAAGGCAAGATCGTCCGCTCGACCGTCGACGACGTGGGCGTGAAGGGCCGCAACACGCAAGGCGTCCGCTTCGCCAAGCCGGACCCCGGTGACGCGATCATCGCGATCACGCGCAACGACGAGACTGCTGTCGACGTACCAGGCGAGGACGAGGACGGTGCCGACGGGGTACCGTCGTCGGAAGACGACTCGACCAGAGGTGAGGCATGAGCACGTCGGACAGCACCCGGACCGGGCCAATGGCGACCGCGACCTCCGCGCGCACCGCCTCGACCCCCGGTGCCGCCCGCACGGGCGCCCCTCGCACGCCAGGTAGGCCGGCAGGCAAGACCGCTGCCAAGCGCCCGTCGCCGCGTCCGCAGCGACCACCGGGGCGTCCCGCACCCGGTGCCCCGCGCCGCGTCCGCCTCCTGGTCTCGCGCGTCGACCCGTGGTCGGTGATGAAGCTCTCGTTCCTGCTCTCGGTGGCCATCGGCATCGCCATGGTGGTGGCGTCCGGGGTGCTGTGGACGGTGCTCGACGGCATGGGCGTCTTCAGCGACATCAACGACCTGGTGGCCCAGATCATGGGCAGCAGCAGTGCGTTCGACATCAACGACTTCGTCGGCTTCGGCAAGGTGCTCTCGATCGGCACCGTCCTGGCCGTGGTCAACGTGGTGCTGCTGACCGCCCTGTCGACACTCGGCGCGTTCCTGTACAACATCGCCGCGTCGCTGGTCGGCGGCCTGCACCTGACGCTCTCCGACGACTGATCGCGCCGCCCGAACCGGTTTGGGAGCCGTGCTCGCGCTGGGGTACCCTCGGCGACGTCGTGCGGCGGCCCTGAGGTCTTCCGCCGGTGACCACCGGGGCCTATAGCTCAGTCGGTTAGAGCGCTTCCCTGATAAGGAAGAGGTCAGAGGTTCAAGTCCTCTTAGGCCCACCAGGAACTGACTCGACCCGTCCGGAGGCGGCTCATGAAGAAGCTGATCGTGGTGGCAGTCGCCGCCGTGGTGGGACTGTTGGCCTGGCGCAAGATGCAGGCCGGTCAAGCCGAGCAGAACCTGTGGGCCGAGGCCACCGACTCGGTCCGCTGAGGCTCTTCAGCAAGATCCCCTCGGGGACGTGGCGCAATTGGTAGCGCACCTGCTTTGCAAGCAGGGGGTTGAGGGTTCGAGTCCCTTCGTCTCCACCACAGGTCAGAAGCCTTCGCGCCTCACGGCGGGGTCAACTCGTCGGAGCGGCCGGCTTCGATGCGGGACCACTGGGCGATGGGGCGTCCGTCCGTCCGCCAGACCTCGGGGTTCTTGGCGTCACCCCAGGGCTGGGGCCAGCCGTCGGGGGAGTCCTCCCACGCCTCCTGGCGTCCGTACACGGTCATGTCCCACAGTCCGTGGGTGGGAGCCATGATCTCGACGCCGCGACCGCCGGTGTAGTACGTCTCGAACACCCGCTCGCCGTCGCGGACGTAGAAGACGAGGTGGTGGGTCTGCCAGTCACGACCCTCGAGGAGCTGCGCCGCCGTCTTCTCGGCCGAGTACCAGGGCATGTCCAGGCCCAAGAAGTCCCGGTAGCGGACGCTCTCCTCGTACGGCCCCTTGCAGAGCACGGCGTACGTGGCGTCGCGGGCGTGGAGGTAGGACAGCTCGCGGACCTGGCAGTTGAAGAACGTGCAGCCCTCGCACTGCTCCGCGGCGGGTTGGCCGGGCCACCAGGCGTGGAAGTACGCGATCAGCTGCTGGCGGCCTTCGAAGACGTCGAGGATCGTGACCGGTCCGTTCGGACCGATCACCTCGATGGTGGCGTCGACCTCCACCATCGGCAGCCGCCGCCGCGCCGCCGCGATCGCGTCCCCCTCGCGGGTGTGCGCCTTCTCCCGTGCGAACAGTGCTTCGCGCGCCTTCTGCCAGGTCTTCCTGTCCACCACGGGCGGGAGGGCCGGGCTGGGTGCTTGGTCGCTCATGATCGACTCCATGCGTTCGTAGCGGTTGCCCACAGACGAACCGGACCATACGGGAGTCAGGCAGTCACGTGGAGCCCGCTTGATTTCGCCGCTGGCGGGTTGAACCCCTTGGCGATCAGCCAGATCGGCATGACAACCAGCTCGAAGAGCCCACCAGGGATGAAGAGCGCCTGGCCCACGCCTGCGTTCATGTCGATGTCACCAGCAAGATCAAGTGGCACGCCCAGCAGCAAGAAGGAATAACCAACGAAGCCGAGGATGGCGATGGGCCGAGGCACCAGCCTCGACGTCAACAGCACGTAGCTGAGGACCACTCCGGCAGCGCCCGCAAGGAGGTAGACCCACAGCAGGTGATTCGGCACGACCCGCAGATTGGTCAGTAGGTAGCTGCCGAAGACGATGGCAACTACACATTCGGTGCTTCGGAGCATGAGGACCCAGACAGCCAAGCTCGTGTTCGCGAACCTGAGTACTCGGTACAGCAGTACGCCGATCGCAGCGATCGTGACACCCGAGAACATCATCAACAGCACGCCGATGGTCAGTGCGGTTTCGCCCGCGGCTCCATCGGTGAATGACTGGACGAATGAGTTGCCGACCGCGGCCGTGAGCAACTGGATGATGAACAGGACACTGATCGAGATCGCCAGGCTTCTCCTGCCAAGCGAACCCTTCGATGAAGGGCGCGATGTCTCGTTCGTGCGGACGGTCATGGGGGTGCCCTTCGAGAGGTGGTGCCTGGAACGGTTACCACCGAATCTAGGAACGGACGCGGCTCCCGACGATGGGGCAACCTGCACGGGCTGCGGGGGCCAGCACCCCCGGCGGTGCGGTCTACCCCTCGCCCGCGAGCCGTTGGCGGGCTGCTTCGACCAGGGACCTGTAGTCGGCGCGAAACGGTTCAACCAGTTCTCGCTCCAGGAGTGCGCTCAAGTGCCACAACGCAACTCGCTCGCCGTGGTGCTCAACCGGAAGATCCTCTTTCGAGTCCTCGACCCGGTGCAGCCAATCGAACAGCACCAAGGCTTCGTCCGGGGTCAGAGGGACTTCGATGTCTTCAGTGGCCATGCCCCGATCATCACTCGTCGGACTTTCGGGCGACTCCCCGACGCGCCCCAGCGACCCCGATGGTCTCGAGGCGGCCTGCCTACAGCCAGGCGACCACGAGGCCGATGCGCTTGGCAGCCACTCGCGCTTCTGCCTGTAGCTCGTCGGGGCGGGATTCCAACTGCTTCAGGCGATCGGCGTGCTTGGACGCAAACTCCCGCAGCGGTCGATCCAGTGTGGCCATGGCCGGCCCATGGAAACCCGCACGGCAACGCGCGTCAGCGACTGCCGTCTTCAGCTCCGGCTGCGCGGCTGCAGCTCCTGCTCGGCGCTGAGATGTGACGGAGGCTCGGGGTCGACTGCGGGGATCAGCTCTCCTACGCTAGTCGTTGCCTCACAGGCCATCTGAGCATCGGGAGGAGGCGCGCTGCCGGACCACACCTTGGTCGGCCTCACTTCCGGCGCCTGGACGTCTGGGCGCCCGAACCCCTGCGCAGCGGCCTGCTTCTCGTCGACCGGCACGACAACGTCGAACCAGTCCAGGGCGGGGCGTTTGGCCGATGTCGCGTCCATGAAGGGCGCAGGGACGTGCGCCCAGCCGTTGGTGGCCAAGCACTCGCCCATTGCTTCCTGGTAGTCCACGTACGCCAGGACCTCGAGAGCCTGCCGGGCGCTGGGCGTCCCCCACGTCGTGTCATAAGGCCCTGCAGCTGCCGTTGCACCGCCACCTCGCGGGGTGCAGCGCCACGGTCGACCGCGGGAGGGGTTGATGAGCATCCAGCCATCGCGACGGATGCCACCATCGCAAGCAGTCCTCTTGCCAGAGTGACCGCTTGCACGATCTCGGGTCCCCATCTCCTCGCCGAGTTCCTTGCTGGTCCAAGCCCTATCCGAGCTGAGCCCGGATGACGAACATGGCGATCACCGCGAGAGCGCCCATCAGCAGCAGCCAGCGAAGCCAGTCGCGCACGAACCAGGAGAGCACGTCCGCGGCGAGTCCCATCCAGTCCATGCCCCAGAGATCGGCAGGATCCGCAGGTATCTGAAATCTGCACGCAGGCGGCGGGTACGCCAGATCTGACCCCTCTTCGATCGTGGGGACCCGATCCAGCAGTCGCGCATCAGCTGAACAGCGCGCTGTAGGCGTTCAACGCCGGCTGCCCACCCAGGTGCGCGTACAGCACTGTCGCGTCGCGCGCGATCTCACCCCGTCCGACGAGATCGACCAGCGCAGCCATCGACTTCCCCTCGTACACCGGGTCCGTGACCATCCCCTCGGTGCGGGCGGCCAGCTCCATCGCGCGCAGCGTGGCGTCGTCCGGGATTCCATACACACCAGCGTGGTACCGCTCGTCGAGTTCGACGTCGCCCACGGAAAGCTCACGCGAAACACCGATGGCCTGCGCGGTCCGTTGCGCGATCCGCAGCACCTGCTCCCGGGTCTCGGCCGGCTTCGCCGACGCGTCCACCCCCAATACCCGGCGCGGACGAGCACCCTGCTCCTCGAGCTGCGCGAAGCCCGCGACCATGCCGGCCTGCGTCGAACCGGTCACCGAGCACACGACGACGGTGTCGAAGAAGACACCTAGCTCCGCCTCCTGGGCGGCGACCTCGTGGGCCCACGACGCGAACCCCAGCCCGCCCAACGGGTGGTCCGACGCCCCGGCCGGGATCGGGTAGGGCTTGCCCCCACGGTCGGTGATCTCCGCGAGTGCCTGCTCCCAGCTCTCCTTGAACCCGATGCCGAAGCCTGCCTTGACGAGGCGCACGTCGGCGCCCGCGAGCCGCGAGATCAGGATGTTGCCCACCTTGTCGTACACCGCGTCGGGCCAATCGACCCACGACTCCTGCACCAGCACGCACGACAGCCCAACCCTGGCGGCCACCGCAGCGACCTGTCGGGTGTGGTTGCTCTGCACGCCTCCGATCGAGACCAACGTGTCGCAGCCCTGCGCGAGCGCGTCCGCCACCAGGTACTCGAGCTTGCGGGTTTTGTTGCCGCCATAGGCGATTCCCGAGTTGCAGTCCTCGCGCTTGGCCCAGACGGCGGCTCCGCCGAGGTGCTCGGTCAGCCGGTCGAGCCGGTGGACGGGTGACGGCCCGAACAGCAGCGGGTAGCGGGGATACTCGGCCAGCGCGTTCACGGCGTCTCCTCGGTCCTTGGTCAAAGCGTCCAGCAGCGACGTCCAGAGGACAAGAAAGCGGAGCTTTCGGTCCCTGCGAGGAACCGAAAGTTCCGCTCTCTGCCCGAGACGGGTGTCAGCCGGAGGGCTTGTCCTTGCTGGTAGCAGAGCTGTCGGCCTTGTCGGCTGCCTTGTCCGTGACATCCGTGACGTCGGCCTTCGGCGCGGACGTCGACGCCGGCTTGGGTGTGGACGTGGTGGTCTTGCTCGCCCCCGCCGCGGGAACCCCACCGACCTCCGCCTTGCCGTCACCCTCGAGGGCCTTGTCGGCCGCACCGCTCTCGAGGTCCTTCGTGCCGGACGTGCCCGCGCCAGTCGTGGACTTCGTGGCCGTCTTCGACGCACCGGTCGCCGGCGTGTTGTTCGACCCGGTGGACGTTCCAGTCGACGCGGTCGATCGCGAGGCAGCCGACGGGGCCGAAGTGGTCGAGCGCGACGCAGGAGCCGCGGTCGCCCACGGGTCGTCGGTCGGCTGGGTTGCCCGCCATGCGGCGTAGCCGGCGCCACCGGCAGCGGCGAGCACACCGACGACGAGCACGAACTTGCGCCCGCGACGGCGACGCTTCGGCTGGGCGTTCTTGGCGCCCTTGCGCACGCCCTCCAGCGTGTCGTGGCTGCGGTCGCGCGCCTCGTCGGTCTTGGCGGCCGCGGCGGCCGCGGCAGCGGAGACGGCCTCGACGATGCGCGGCAGCAGCTCGTCGACGATCTTGTCGCGAGCGGCGTCGACCTTGGGAACGAGCACCTCGGCGGCGTGCTCGACCCGGGGGGCGGCCTTCTCCACGCCTCTGTCACGGGCCCGTTCGAGGCGCGGGGCAGCCCAGTCACGGGCGGCGTGAGCGGCGTCGCTGGCCTTCTCACCTGCGGTGCTGGCAGCCGGCGAAACTCTCTCCTTCAGCAGGACGGCCTGCCCCTTGAGCGTGTCGGCCTGCTGGCGTGCGGTCTCGGCAGCTTTCTCGGACCGGCTCTTGGTGCGGAACAAGGGTCCTCCCCTCGGACCCGGGACGGCCCCGGATCGCATCGTCCCCCCATCCTGCCAACTGCCGGGGCATCTGCCCACCTGAACCCCAGCCGGATCGGGGCGACACGTCCCCGTGCGAGGATGACCGCCATGTTCGCGACACTGCACACGACCGCCGGTGACATCCGGATCGAGCTCTTTCCGAACCAGGCCCCGCGCACGGTGAAGAACTTCACCGGCCTGGCGGACGGTTCCCAGGAGTGGACCGACGAGAAGACCGGCGCCAAGAAGAAGGGCGAGCCGTTCTACGACGGGCTCGTGTTCCACCGCGTGATCAACGGGTTCATGGTCCAGGGCGGCTGCCCGTTGGGCACCGGCACCGGTGGCCCGGGCTACGAGTTCGACGACGAGATCACCGTCGACCTCACGTTCAACAAGCCGTACCTGCTGGCCATGGCGAACGCCGGCAAGCGGTTCGGCAAGGGCACCAACGGATCTCAGTTCTTCATCACCGTCGGCACCACACCGCACCTCAACGGCAAGCACACCATCTTCGGCGAGGTGGCCGACGCCACGAGCCGCCAGGTCGTCGACACGATCGCCACGGCACGTACCGGCGCCGGCGACCGTCCCCTCGAAGACGTCGTCATCGAGCGCGTCACCCTCGAGCAGGACGCCTGACCCAGCCGACTCAGAGCCCGACTCCGAAGCAGACACAGACCCGGCAGCACAGGTGACGACCCCGCCAGACCAGACCGGTGTGCCGGTGTGCCCGCGGCACCCGGACCGCGAGTCGTACGTGCGCTGTCAGCGGTGCGAACGTCCCGTGTGCCCCGAGTGCCAGCGAGATGCCGCCGTCGGCGTGCAATGCGTCGACTGCGCCCGAGCGGGTGCGCGCGCAGTCCCTGCTGCCAGAACGGTTTTCGGCGGCATGCCGACTGGCGGACGGCCACTGGTCACCTGGACGCTGATCGCGCTGTGCTTGCTGGCCACCATGCTGCAGCAGCTGCCGGGTCTCGGCGTGACGGACGACTTCGCATTCGCGCCCGCGCTCTCCGCTGACGAGCCGTGGCGTTTCCTGACAGCGGGGTTCCTGCACGGCGGGTTGCTGCACCTCGGGCTCAACATGTACGCGCTGTACATGCTTGGGCCCTACCTCGAGGGCCTGTTCGGCCGCGCACGGTTCCTCGCCCTGTACCTCGTCAGCGAGCTCGGCGGCTCGGTCGGCTTCGAACTGCTGACCTCGGACTTCAACAACTTTGGACAGATGAACAGGACGGTCGGCGCATCCGGCGCCGTGTTCGGTCTGTTCGGCGCCCTGCTCGTCGTGCAGCGCCGACTCGACCGGCAGCTCGGCCAGATCGTGGTGGTGCTGGCCATCAACCTGGTCTACGGGTTCTTCATCGCGTACATCGCCTGGCAGGCCCACCTCGGAGGGCTCGCCGTCGGCGCCGCTGCAGCCCTGGTGCTGGCTCACGCGCCACGCCAGAACAGGTCCCTCGTGCAGTGGTCGGGCCTTGCCGCCCTCACGATCGTGCTGATCGTGCTGGCCGTGGTCGGGCTCGAGCAGCCCCTCGGGTGAGACCGGCCAAGGACCGGCCGAGGCCACCGGATAGTTATCCACACTGTGGATAACCCCTGGGGAAAACGACAGCCGTGTGATTCAGCGGCGAGTAGTCAGCGCCAGCGGGTGGTCATCACGAAGGCGACGAGCACGACCCCGAAGCCGGCCATCAGGTTCCAGTTGCCCCACCCGGGGATCGGGTACTCGGTGCGGCTCAGGTAGAACACGACGATCCACGCCAGACCGATGATGAACAGTCCGAGCATGACCGGCAGGAACCAGGGCGGGTTGACCTTGGGACCACCCGACTTCTCCGGCGGTGCCGTGTACGCGCGCTTGCGGCGGATCCTCGACTCGGGCACGCCGTCCTCCTGTCCCTGGGGGTGAGCCCCTAGCCTAGACGCACGACGCCCGGCGGGGCATGCAGTCGGCCTGCGCTGACATGCAGTCGACCCTGCGGCAAACAGAGGCTCACCGGGGAGGGATGCGACGTGGACATCAAGCGGTACTCGCGGCAGCACGCCGAGCACCACCGTCACCGTCGTGCTCGCTCGGTGTCGAGCAGCGTGGCCGTGGGGCTCGTGCTGGCCGCCGCGGGTGGCTTGTTCGCCACCAGCGCCGGAACCGCCGCCGGCACCGACCTGCGCGCCGACAACCAGGACCTGCCCGGCCTCGTGCGCCAGGAGACCGCCCGGCTCGACGAGCGCAACGCGGTCGTGGGCGACCTGCGCAGCGAGGTGGAGCGGCTCTCGGGCATCCTCGGCGACGAGGAGACGATCTCCCTCCAGGAGGAGGCCGAGAAGCTGTCGGGCCCGGCCCAGATGGAGGCGGTCACGGGTCCCGGCCTGACGGTGACCCTCGATGACGCACCGTTCGACCGGGTGCTGCCGCCCGAGTTCGACCCGAGCTCCCTCGTGGTGCACCAGCAGGACCTGCAGGCGGTCGTCAACGCCATGTGGGCCTCGGGGGCCGAGGCGATGATGCTGATGGACCAGCGGGTGATCTCGACGAGCGCGGTCCGCTGCGTCGGCAACACGCTGCACCTGCAGGGCCGCGTCTACTCACCGCCGTACGCGGTCTCTGCCATCGGCGACCCGGAGCGGCTCCAGGAGGGGCTCGACAACTCCCCCGAGCTCGAGATCTACCGGCAGTACGTGCGCCGCATCGGCCTCGGGTACGACGTCGAGGAGCACGACGAGCTCGAGATCCCCGCGTACGAGGGGTCCCTGGACCTGCAGCACGCACGCTCCCCCGACTCCGACGACGACGGCTCCGATGAGGCCGACGAGGCTGGTACCCCGTGATCCGTGCTGCCGTGCGTGGGGTGGGCGAGCTGCTCATCACACTGGGTCTCCTGCTGCTGCTTTTCGTCGCATGGCAGCTCTGGTGGACGGACGTCGTCGCAGACGCCCAGCAGGAGCAGATCGCCACCGACCTGCGTGATGGCTGGTCGGAGAACCGCGGCGAGGTCGCTCCCAGCGAGCCCCAGGGCGACCCACCGCCGGTCGCGGAGCCCGATGGCGGCGAGGCGTTCGCGATCGTGCACGTGCCCCGCTTCGGCGAGGGGTACCAGGCGCGACCGGTCGTCGAGGGCACGTCGCTCGACCTGCTGGAGAACGGCGTCGGCCACTACGACGACACGGCCCTCCCAGGAGCAGTCGGCAACTTCGCCATCGCCGGCCACCGGGTCACCTACGGCAAGCCGTTCAACCTGATCGCCGAGCTGGACGAGGGCGACGCCGTCGTGGTCGAGACCGCCGACACGTGGTTCACGTACCGGGTTCGCTCGTCCACCATCGTGACCCCCGACCGCGTCGACGTCGTGGCGCCCGTACCCGAGCAGCCGGGCGTGGCCCCGACCGAGCGGCTGATGACCCTGACCGCCTGCCACCCGATGTTCTCGGCGCGCGAGCGCTACGTGGTCTACGCCGTGCTGGAGTCGTGGCAGCCCGCCGCGAACGGCCCGCCGAGCAGCCTGGAGGCGACCTGATGTACGGGTGGATCTGGCGGCACCTGCCCGGCCCTTGGCTGGTCAGGCTGCTGATCGCGCTCGTCCTGGTGCTGGCCGTGGTCGCAGTCTGCTTCCTGTGGGTCTTCCCCGCGGTGGCCCCCTACGTCCCCTTCAACGACACGACAGTGGGTGACCGGTGAGCTCGCGGATTCTCGTGGTCGACAACTACGACAGCTTCGTCTACACGATCGTCGGGTACCTCGAACAGCTCGGTGCGCAGTGCCGCGTGGTGCGCAACGACGCGGTCGGTCCCGAGGCGGCGGACGACGTCGACGGGGTGCTGGTCTCGCCCGGTCCTGGCACGCCCGACCGCGCGGGCGTCAGCGAAGCGGTGATCCGCCGGTGCGCGGACACCGCCCGTCCGATGCTCGGGGTCTGCCTCGGGCACCAAGCGCTCGCCGAGGTGTACGGCGCGACGGTGACGCACGCCGACGAGCTCATGCACGGCAAGACGAGCACAGTCCTTCACGCCGGACGGGGGGTGCTCGACGGCCTGCCCGACTCGTTCACCGCGACGCGCTACCACTCGCTGGCGGTCGTGGCCGACACGGTGCCTGCCGAGCTGGACGTGACCGCCCGCACCGCAGGCGGCATCGTGATGGGCCTGCAGCACCGCGAGCTGCCCCTGTTCGGTGTGCAGTTCCACCCCGAGTCGGTGCTGACCGAGGGCGGCCACCGCCTGCTCGCCAACTGGCTCGCGGCGTGCGGCGACCCGGACGCGGTCGGGCGCAGCGCCGGCCTCGCCCCCCTGGTGCGCGCCGGCACCTGACTCCCAGCCGATCAGTCAGACCGTCCACCCGGCCGGACGGGTGGACGGTCTGACAGTTCGGTCAGGGCGTGATGATCGGCGGCTCGGTCTCGGTGGGCGGCGGCTCGGTCTCCGTCGGTGGCGGGGTGGTCTCCGTGGGTGGCGGCGGTGCCGTGGCGATGGTCAGGGTGATGGTGCTCCCCTGCTCGACCGTGCCGGGCCCGGGGTCCTGCGACAGGACGGTGTCGGGCGCGACCGTGCCGTCCTCCTTCGGTGTCGACTCGACGCCCAGCCCGAGGTTGAGCAGCAGGTCGCGCGCCTCGAGGTAGGTCATGCCCTTCAGGTCGTCGACCTGCACCTCACCGGTCGAGACCACGAGCGCGACCACGGTGCCCTTGGGCACGGACGCGCCGGCCTCCGGGTTCGACGAGATCACCTTGTCCTTCTCGATCCTCGGGTCGTCGGCCGTCGTCGTGTCACCCGCCTCCAGGCCAACCGCGGCCAGCGCCTCACGCGCCTCACCCTGTGTCATGCCGGCGAGGTCGGGCACCTCCGTCTCGGCGGCGCCGAGCGACAGCACGACGGTCACGGTCTCGCCGGCCTCCAGCTGCGAGGCGGCCTCCGGGTTCTGGCTGATCACCGCGTCGGCGGGCACCGTGTCGCTGTTCTCCGCGGTGCCCTCCGCGTACGCCAGCCCGGCCTCGTCGAGGGCAGCCTTCGCCTCCACCTTGGTCAGCCCGACCAGCTCGGGCACGGCGACCGTCTCGGCGGACGTACCGTCCGGCTTCACCACCTGCATGATGAGGAACGCCGCGAGGGCGAAGACCGCCAGCACGGCCAGCGCGAGCGCCACGTACCCGGCGGCGCGCCCGCGCCGTGGCGGCTCCTCGTCGTCCATCGGCTCGATCGCGACGTCCTCGTCCGAGACGGGCAGCGGGGCCGGCACTATCGACGGGATCGCCGTGGTGGCGGCAGCGGTCGAGGCGGCTGCCTCGGCCCCCGCGACCGCCACCGTCGGGGCGGTGACGGGCCGGCCGCCGTGAGCGGCGAGGAGGTCGGCGCGGAACGCCTTGGCGTCGGGGTAGCGGTCCTCGCGGTCCTTGGCCAGCGCGTGCAGGACCACCCGGTCGAGCCCCGGGCTGACCTCGGGGTTGAACGTGCTGGGCGGCTGGGGGATCTCGCGCACGTGCTGGTACGCGACGGAGACGGGTGAGTCGCCGACGAAGGGCGGACGTCCGGTCAGCAGCTCGTACAGCAGGCATCCGGCGGAGTACAGGTCGCTTCGGGCGTCGACGGTCTCGCCGCGGGCCTGCTCGGGGGACAGGTACTGGGCGGTGCCGATCACCGCCTGCGTCTGGGTCATCGTGGCCGACGAATCGGCGACGGCACGCGCGATGCCGAAGTCCATCACCTTGACCGCGCCGCTCGGCGTCACCATCACGTTCGCCGGCTTGATGTCGCGGTGCACGATGCCGGCACGGTGGCTGTACTCGAGCGCCGACAGCACTCCCGCCCCCATCTCGACGGCGTGGTCGACGTCCATCGGCAAGGGGTTCTGGTGCTCGGTGACGCCGGTGGCCCTGCGGTCCACCGCTGCCCGGCGACCCGTGGTCGCCTCTGCACCGGTGGGGCCGTAGGGCCCGCCGAGGACTCCGGCCACCCCACCCATCGCGGCGGTGGCCGCCGGGTCGGCGTGCCGGCCACCGGCGCGGCTGGCCCGCCCCGCCTCCGTGGCCTCGTCGCCCGAGTGCAGGATCTCGCGAAGGGTGCGGCCCTCGACGTACTCCATCACGATGAACGGGACGTGCTCCTCGAGGCCACCGGCCCCGATCGCGACGTCCTCACCGGTGTCGTACACCGCGACGATCGACGGATGGTTGAGGGCGGCGGCCGACTGTGCCTCCCGACGGAAGCGCGCCTGGAAGTTCGGGTCGCGTGCCATGTCGGCGCGCAACATCTTGACCGCGACCTGACGCCCGAGGCGGGTGTCGCGACCCGCGTGCACGACGGCCATGCCGCCTCGCCCGAGGATCTCCCCGATCTCGTAGCGGTGCGCGAGCACCTTCAGCTGGTCGTTCACTAGTCGTCTCCACCTTCATCGTTGCCCGGGCGGTTGCCCTCGCTGTACTCCACTCGCACCGTTTCCCCCTCGGCGTACGTGCCTTCCTGCACTGCAGTCACTTCGTTCTTGGGGGCGTCCGACTCCGGGTCGGGCACCGCGTCCACGACCAAGCCCTCCCGCTCCAGCTCGCGCGTGACCGCCCTGAGCCCGCGACCCACGTAGTCGGCCGCGACCACCTCGAAGCCGACCGGCTCCGTCGCCGTCGAGGTCGGCGGCGGCGTCGACGTGTTCGGGGTGGACGTGTTCGACGTGGTCGTCGACGTCGTCGAGGTCTGCGTCTCCTGCTCCGTCGCCGGGCTCTCCTCGGACGGCGCCGACGTCGGCGTGGTCCGAGGATCGGGGTCACGGTCGAACAGCCTCGCGGTCAGCGCGCCGGCCAGGATGAACACCAGCAGAGCGAGCAGGGCGAGCAGCGGTCCGGACATCCGGCGCCGGCGGGGCCCGGCTCCCACCGGAGCGGGCCCCCCGCGGCCGGCCCCGCCGACCGGCAGCGCGCGCGTGCCCGCCTGCTCCTGTCCGGCCACCGTCGGGCTCCCGCCGGCCGGCATTACCGCCGTGCGGCTGTCCGACACAGCCTGCGTCGCGGCGGTCGCGGCGGTCGCGGCGGTCGCGGCGGCGGCTCCCGTCGCGCTGATGGCCGACGGCATGTGCCCGGCACGCGCACGGGCCGCGGCGGCAGCGAAAGCAGCACCGTCGGCAGGACGCCCGGAGGCCTCCTTCGACATCGCCTGCTCGATCAGGGCGCGGACGGGCGCCGGTACGTTCGACGGCAGGCTCGGAGGCGTGTCGTTGACGTGTGCCATCGCCTGCGCGATCGGGGTCTCGCCCCCGAACGGCCGGCTGCCGGTGACCGCCTCGTAGGCGACGACGCCGAGCGCGTACACGTCGCTTGCCGGCGTGGCACCCCGTCCGAGAGCCTGCTCGGGCGCCAGGTACTGGGCGGTGCCCATCACCTGCCCGGTGGCGGTGAGCGGCACCTGGTCGACGGCTCGGGCGATGCCGAAGTCGGTCACCTTGACCTGGCCCTCCGGGGTGACCAGAAGGTTGCCCGGCTTGACGTCGCGGTGCACGACGCCGGCCGCGTGGGCGGCGGCCAGACCCAGTGCGGCCTGCCCCAGTAGGTCCATCGCGCGGTCGGCCGACAGCCGTCCCTGCCGGCTCAGCTCATCCGAAAGCGGTTCTCCCGGAACGAGCTCCATCACCAGGTAGGCGAAAACCTGTCCGTGCTCGGTGGTCTCGCCGTAGTCGTAGACACCCGCGATGTTGGGATGCGACAGGGCGGCGGTGTGGCGCGCCTCCCCGCGGAACCGGTCGAGGAAGCCGGGGTCGGCCGTGTACTCGGGCTTGAGGACCTTGACGGCGACGTCACGAGCGAGGACCGAGTCCAGGGCGCGCCAGACCTCGCCCATCCCGCCGACGGCGATCGGAGCCCGCAGCTCGTAGCGGTCACCGAGACGGTCACCGACCTGGTGCCTCATCGATCGATCACCGCCTCCATCACGGCCTTGGCGATCGGCGCAGCCGTCCGACCGCCTGAGGCCTCGTCGCCGGCCGAGCCGCCCTCCTCTACGACGACGGCTACCGCGACCTGCGGGTTGTCAGCCGGGGCGAATGAGGTGAACCAGGCGTGTGGCGACTGGCCCTCGGCGTGCTGGGCGGTTCCGGTCTTGCCCGCCACCGAGATGCCGTCCATCTGCGCCGCCTTGCCGGTGCCGTCCTCGACGACGGTGACCATCATGCGGTTGAGGGCGGCGGCGGTCTCGGGCGAGACAGCCTGGCCCATGCTCTGCGGCGACGAGGTGACGAGCGCCTCCAGGTCGTCGGCCACCACCTCGTCGACCAGGTTGGGGCGCATCACCTCCCCGCCGTTGGCGACGGCCGCGCTGACCATCGCGACCTGCAGGGGTGTCACCCGCACGTCGAACTGGCCGATGCCGACCTGCGCCTCCTGCGGCGCGTTCAGCTCGGCCGGCACCGAGCTGGGCGTCACCCGGAGCGGAACGCGCAGCTCCTGGCCGAAGCCGAAGGCCTCGGACTGCTCGCGGACGGCGTCGCCACCGAGCTCCATGCCGAGGAAGCCGAAGGCGGTGTTGCAGGAGATACGGAGCGCGTTCGTGAGCGACACCTCGTTGTTGCCGCCGCACGCGCCCCCGCCCGAGTTCGGCAGGCCGCGGTCTGTCTGCGGCAGGTCGAGCACGGCCGGGCCCGGCAGCACGGAGTCTTCGGTGAACGTTCCGGACTCGAGCGCGGCCGCAGCCGTGACGACCTTGAAGACCGAGCCGGGCGGGTAGAGATCACCGGCGATCGCCCGGTTGACCATCGGGTCGGACTCGTCGTCGTTCAGTGCCGTCCACTGCTGTGCCACCGCGGCGGTGTCGTGCGACGCGAGGTCGTTCGGGTCGTACGACGGCTTCGAGACCATGGCCAGCACGTCGCCCGTGCTCGGGTCGAGGGCCACGACTGCGCCGCGCTGGTCGCCGAGCGCATCCCAGGCCGCCTGCTGCACCGCCGGGTCGATCGTCAGCTTGACGGTCGCGCCCTTCGGCTCACGGCCCTGCACGAGGTCGCCGATGCGACGGTAGAACTGCTGGTCTGCGGTGCCGGACAACAGATCTGACTCGGTGCCCTCGATGCCGTTCGCCCCGAAGTTCAGCGAGAAGAAGCCGGTCGTGTGGGCGTACAGCGGGCCCTCGGGGTAGGTGCGCAGGCGCTCGTACTGGTCGTCGACCGGCACCGAGACTGCGACCTCGGTGTCGCCGGCCAGGATCGCGCCGCGGTCGCGACTCAGCTCGTCGAGGGTGGTGCGGCGGTTGCGAGGGTCGGCGGTCAGGCTGTCGGCCGAGACGTACTGGGTCCACGTCGTGCTGATGAGCAGTGACGCGAACAGGGCGAATGCCACGATCGCCAGGCGGCGCAGAGGTGTGTTCACGTCCGAGCACCCCCTTCAGCGGGGACGGTGGACACGATCTGGGTGGCCGAGGAGTCCTGCACGGGCGCGTTGACGACAGGGGCAGGCCGGCGCGCCGAGTCGGAGATGCGCAGGAGCAGGCCGATGATCATCCAGTTCGACACCAGTGACGATCCCCCGTAGGCGAGCAGCGGCATGGTCAGCCCGGTCAGCGGGATCACGCGGGTGACGCCACCGACCACGACGAAGCACTGCAGGGCGATCGTGAAGGCGAGCCCCGCCGCAAACAGCTTGCCGAACCCGTCGCGCACGCCGATCGCAGTGCGCATGCCACGCTGCACGAGTACGACATAGAGCATGAAGAGCGCGAAAAGGCCTGCCATGCCTAGCTCTTCGCCGAGTGACGCGATGATGAAGTCACTCTCGCTGTACGGCACGATGGTGGGCCGGCCCTTGCCGAGGCCGGTGCCGACGAGGCCGCCCTTGGCCATGCCGAACAGGCCCTGGACCAGCTGGTAGCTGCCGCCGAACTCGGCGTCGTACACCGCAGGGTTGAACGGGTCGAGCCAGGCGGTCACCCGTCCCTGCACATGGTCGAAGAGGCTGTAGGCCAGGAAGGAACCCGCGACGAAGAGCGAGAGGCCGATGACGATCCAGCTGACGCGCTCGGTCGCGACGTAGAGCATCGCGACGAAGACGCCGAAGAAGAGCAGCGACGTGCCCAGGTCTCGCTCGAGCACCAGCACGCCGACGCTGGCGAGCCAGGCGATCAGGATGGGGCCGAGGTCGCGTCCCCGCGGCAGCTGCATGCCCAGCACCTTGCGGCCCGCCAGCGAGAGGTTGTCGCGCTGGGTCACCAGGTACCCCGCGAAGAAGACCGCGAGGACGATCTTGGCCAGTTCGCCCGGCTGGAACCCCAACGGGCCCAACGAGATCCAGATGCGCGCACCATTGATGGTCTTGCCGAGCAGCGGCACCAGCGGCAGCATCAGCAGCACCAGGCCGACCACCATCGCCGTGAACGTGTACCGGCGCAGCACGCGGTGGTCGCGCAGGAACCAGATCACCGCGGCGGCCAGCGAGACCCCGATCGCGGCCCACATCAGCTGTTTCGGCGCGAGAGCCGAGTAGTCCTCGTTCCCCACCCTCGCCAGGTCGATGCGGTGGATCATCGCCAGGCCGACGCCGTTGATCGTGATCGCGATCGGCAGCAGGGTCGGGTCGGCGTAGGGGGCGCGAAGGCGGAGCAGGACGTGCACCACCAGTGCCAGGGCCGCGAAACCTGCTCCGTAAGCGAAGAGCTGGGCCGGCCACTCCCCCCTCACCCCGACGTCGACGAGGCCGTACGCGCCCATCGAGATGCCGACTGCGAGCACCAGCAGCACCAGCTCGACGTTGCGTCGGGTGCGGGGTACGTGCTCGGTCACGGTGGCCATGTCAGGGACAGCCCGCCGGGAGGTCTGGGGCTGTGGTCGGGCTGGTGGTGGGCGAAGTGGTGGGCGAAGTGGTGGGCGACGTTGTTGGCGGCGGGGTGGTGACCGGAGCCGTGGTGGGGGCCGTGGTGGGGGCGGTCGTCGGGGTGGTCGTCGGGGTGGTCGTCGGTTCGGGCTCCTCGCACAGGGAGGAGTCCCCGTACAGCGTGCTGATGATGTCCTCGGCACCGGCCAGATCATCGGCGGCAATGCCGTCGCGCACCTTCGACTGCAGGGACGACGGCAACGTATCGACCGGCAGGTCGTGCCGCTCGTGGACGCTCGACAACGCGACCGGGCCGAGGTCGTCGGTCAGACCCCGGTAGATCGCGACGTTCTCGCGGTCGACGCCGACGTAGTACTGGCGCTGGCTCCACGCCCACGCCCCATAGGCACCGCCGGCCAGCACGGCCAGCAGCAGCAGGCCGCCGAGCCCGCGGCGGAAGGCCTTGCCCCGTCCGGAGTCGTCGTCGCTCTCGTCGAAGGCCTCGTCGTCGGTCTCCGGTGCGGCAGGACGACCCAGCGCCGCGGCGCGGGCGGCCGCGCTCTCGGCAGCGACCGTCGGCCGGTTGCGGTCGATGGCGGCCGACCCCACAACCTGTGGTGTTGTGGGTGGGGCGGAGCCCTCGTCGACGACGTCCGCCACGATGCAGGTGATGTTGTCGGCGCCGCCCGCTCGCAGGGCGAGCTGGATCAGGCGGTCGGCGCACTCGCCCGGATCCGTGACGGTGGAAAGGGTCTCGGCCAGCGTGTCGCGGCTGACGAAGTCGCTCAGACCGTCGGAGCACAGCAACCAGCGGTCACCGACCTGCGCTTCGCGCACCGAGGTGTCGAGCTCGTCGTCGGAGTCGACGTCGCCCAGCACCCGCAGGATCACCGAGCGCTGTGGGTGCCGCTCGGCCTCCTCGCGCGTGATGCGGCCCTCGTCGACCAGACGCTGGACGAACGTGTGGTCGTTGGTGACCTGGCTCAGCTCGCCGTCGTGGAGCAGGAACGCGCGCGAGTCTCCGATGTGCGCCATCACCAGGCGGTCGCCCGAGCGCAGGAGCGACGTGACCGTCGTGCCCATGCCGGCCAGCTCGGGCTGGTCGCCCACGCGTGCGCGCATCATCCGTCCGGCCTCGCGGATGGACTGCTCGAGGTGCTGGCGGGCGTCGGCCCCGTGCGACTCACCGTCGAGCGCGGCCATCTTGCCGACTGCGATGGACGATGCCACGTCACCGCCGGCGTGCCCGCCCATGCCGTCGGCGACGACCAGCAGATGCGGGCCCGCGTACGCGGAGTCCTGGTTGTTGGAGTACCGACCCAGGCCGATGTCGGATCGGGCGGCGTAGTGCAGGGCGATGGCCAAGGACTACCTCCGCAGCTCGATGACGGTGCGGCCGATCTTCAGCTGCGCGCCGGCCGAGACGGCAGTCGGTCCTCCCAGGGGGGTTCCGTTGAGCTGCGTGCCGTTCGTGGACCCGAGGTCCTCGACCACCCACCCGTTCGGGGTCTGGCTCAGGCGCGCGTGCCGTCCCGAGGCGAAGTCGTCGGTCAGCACGAGCGAGCACTCCGGAGAGCGGCCGACGAGAACCGGTGCCTTGCCGAGGTCGAGCGTGGTCCCGCGCAGCGGACCCTCGGTGACGACCAGCTTGGTCGGCTGCGAGCGCTGCGGCGCGGCGGGCGCCGGGGCGGGTGCCTCTCGGGGCTTGCGGCTCGGGCCGCGACGCTCCCTCGGCGGCTTGCCGGGGTGGCGCGCCACAACCTTGGTGCCGAACAGGTCGCGTCGCAGCACGCCGACGACGCTCAGCACGAGCACCCACAACAAGGCCAGGAAGCCGAGCTGCAGGACCGTGTAGGTCAGCTGGCTCACTCGTCGTCCTCGGCGTTCTCCGACCTGGATGCGAACCGGATGCGGGTCCGGCCGATGGTGATCATGCTGCCGTCGACCAGGCGCGCGCTGCTCGCGCGGTCGCCGTCCACGAACGTGCCGTTGGTCGAGCCGAGGTCGCGCAGCTGCGCCGACCCTCCGTCGAGCCGGATCTCGACGTGCCGGCGCGAGACGCCGGGGTCGTCGACGACGATGTCGGCCTCCGAGCCGCGTCCCAGCACCGTGACCGCGCCGGTCAGCTGGTAGCGCCGGCCGTCGACGTCGAGCACCGGACGCGAGGGCGTCGCGGTCGCAGCCGTCGCCGGCGCCACCGTGCCCTTGACCCGCGCGCCGCGCACCCGGAACACCCCGGTGTCGAGCTCGTCGTCGACCTCGAAGCCGACGGTGACCGGCCCGATGAACGCGTACCGCTGCTGGCGGGCGTGGGCCGTGACGGCGTCGACGAGCTCGTCGGCGAGCGCGTCCTCCCAGCTCTCCAGCCGCTCGTAGTCGCTGTTGCCCAGGGCGATCAGGTAGGCGTTCGGCACCAGCGTGCGGTCGCGGCCCACGACGGCGGCCGAGGTGTCGGCCTCGCGCCGCAGGGCGCTGGCCAGCTCGACCGGCTGGACCTCGCTCTTGAAGGCCTTGGCGAACACGCCCTGGACGGCGCGCTCGACGCCGCGCTCGAACTTGTCGAGCACTCCCATGGCACCTCCTGGCCTGTCGGGGACGTCCGCCAGTGGCACGGCGAGTCGGCTGCCGCGCCCGGCTGCGACGATGCTAACGGGCCGGGCCCCGAACGCCCTTATCCGTCCCTTCCGGGGCGCTCGCCGCTGGTCTGGGTGAACTGTGCTGCGTGCTACCGTTTCCGGGCTACGCGCGAGTGGCGGAATAGGCAGACGCGCACGGTTCAGGTCCGTGTGCCCGAAAGGGCGTGGGGGTTCAACTCCCCCCTCGCGCACCACCCCAGCGGCACACGAGAGTCCCCGTCCAGCACGTCCGGGCGGGGATTCTCGGTGTCACGGGCAAGTGTCAGGGACGGGTGTCACGAGCGGCGCTCTCCGGGTCCAGGACGGCGTCGGCGGCTGCGGGGTGACCGAAGACGAATCCCTGCCCGAACTCGCACCCGAGCTCGATCAGCGTGTCGACCTGGTCGCGTCGTTCCACGCCTTCGACGATGATGTCCATCCCCATCGAGCGGCCCAAGGCGGCGATACCGGCCACGATCGACCGGTCGCGCGCGCTGGACCCCAGACGTTCCACCAAGGCTCTGTCGATCTTCACGATGTCGACGGGGAAGTGGCGCAGGTAGGCCAGCGACGAGTACCCGGTGCCGAAGTCGTCGACCGCGAGATGGACGCCGACGTCGCGCAGCGTCTGCAGGCTCGCGGACGCGGAGCGCGCCTCGATCAGGACGCTCTCGGTCAGCTCGACGCACAACGCGGACGGGTCGAGCCCCGTCGAGTGCAGCACGCGCATGATGCTCGCGGCGGGGTCGCCGGCCACCAGCTGCTGCGCCGACACGTTGACCGACATGCGGAGCCCGCGTTCACCGAAGCGCCAGCTGGCCGCCTCGTGGCAGGCGGCCTCCATCACGTGCCGGCCGATCTCCAGGATGAGGTCGGACTCCTCGGCCACCGGAATGAAGTCGTCGGGCTGAACCTGCGGCCAGTTCTCCGGTTGCCATCGCGCGAGCGCCTCGGCTCCGACCATGTCGCCGCCGAGCAGGCGCACGATCGGCTGGTAGTGGACGACGATCTCGTCGCGTTCCACGGCTCCGCGCAGACGGGTGGCCGCCACGACCGACGTCGTCAACCGCGAACGCGTCGTCTCGTCGAAGATGACGCACCGGCCACGCCCGCGCGCCTTCGCCTCGTACATCGCTGCATCGGCTTCGCGCAGCATCACGTGGGGGTCGGAGAAGCTGCCCCGCGCGAAGGCGATGCCGATGCTTGCATCGACGATGAGCGCGGTCCCCTCGTACACCAGCGGCGCGGCGAGCGCCCGCCGGCATCGCTCACCGATCCGGAGCGCGTCGCGGTCCGACGCCAGGCCCTCCGCGAGGATGACGAACTCGTCGCCGCCAAGGCGGCTGACGGTGTCAGAAGGTCGCGCGGCCTTCGAGATCCGTTCTGCGACAGCGCGAAGCACCTCGTCACCGGTGTGGTGCCCGAGCCGGTCGTTGACAGACTTGAACCGGTCGATGTCGACGAACAGGAGGCTGACCGATCCGTCGGAGTCCTGCGCCCTGGCGAGCGCGTGCTGCATCCGGTCCAGAAGCAGTACCCGGTTCGGCAGGCCTGTCAGCGCATCGTGCAGGGACGCGTGCGCGAGCTGCTCACCGGCCAGCTTGCGCGTGGTGATGTCCTCCAGCTCCGTGACGAAGTACTGCGGACCCTCGGGTACCGGGTCGACGAGCGCGACGCTCGCCAGCACCCAGGTGACCTCGTCCGACTCGCCTGCGAGCCGGCACTCGAAGCGACCGAACGGCCGCTGGCCGGAGAGAAGGCTCAGCCGCACCTCCGCCTCGAGGCCGGCGTATCCCTCGACGAGCAGTGCCGAGAGGGGCTGGCCGACGAGCTCGTCGACCGCATGGCCGGTGAGCTGTCCCAGCCGGGCATTCGCTTCGAGGATCGTGCCGTCCAGCTGCACGAGGGCGATCCCCAGCGACGAGGCCTGGAACGCCGCCGCGATGCGCGCTCGGGCGTCGTGCAGCTCGCGCTCGACCTCCGCCTGCTCGTGGATGTCGGCGAACGTCGCGACGTAGCCGACGTCGTCGGTGTCGACGCCCACGACCGCGCGGACGGCATACGCCGCCGTGCGCGGGCCGCCGGGCGTCAGCAGCCGGCAGACCTTCTCGGTCTGGACGCCGGCACGCACCGCGCGCTCGAACTCGACGCGGTCACCGCCGTGAATGGCCGCGAGCCAGCCATCTCCCAGGGAGTCCCCCTCGGAGAGGCCCGACAGCCGACGCCACTCGGCGTTGACGGCGAAGCACGAGCCGTCGGCGCCCAGCCGCACCATGCCGACGGGCGCCGCATCGAAGATCGACGTCAGGTCGAGCGCCACGGCCGCGGCCTCGTGGGTGCGCTCCTTGACCCGCTCCTCGAGGGTCGTGGCGAGGGTCTCGAGTTCGGTGCGCGCCTGATGGTGGCCTTCGTCGCTGAGCAGTGCCGCGGACGCGGCGCGAATCGTCAGCGTCGACCCCAGGATCCCGACCGTCGCCGCGATCACCGCTGCGGCGAAGGCGGACCCGTACCAGCCACTCTGCTCGCCGCGCAGGACCGCCCACCCCAGCAGCGGGATGACCAGGGCGACCGAGGGGATCAGCGTGCGCATGATGCGGCCCGCTGCGCCGCGGTCGGCCAGGAGCCTGCCCAGTCCGTGGTCGGGGACGCAGAACTCGAGGGCGACGCCGAGAGCGCACGCCGCGGCAGCCATGTGCACCGACATCTGGGTGTACGCCACGACGGCGTAGAGAGCGGACGCCCCGTAGACGTGGCCGAGGAGCGCGACGTACCCGATCGCGGAGACGGTTGCCGCGACCCCGTGCACCGCGGTCCACCGCCGGTAGAGGACGGCGAGCAGTCCGATGCCCATCGCGACGAAGATGACGGCGGTCAGCAGGGCCATCCGCCCCGGGTTCGCCGCGTCGACGTCGCCGCCGGTTGGCAGCAGCAGCCGGTCGATCCGCAGGTCGACACGGGCCAGGTACTCGACCAGCGTGAGGGCGCCGAGCCCGATGAGCAGCCCGCTCAGGATGCGGACCGCGACCGCTGTCGCCCGGGTGGTTCCCGAACGGCCGAGCCACAGTGCCAGGGCGAGACCCGCAAGGACGTTGCCGGCCGCAGCGTTCGGCTTCATCGGCGTGTACTCGTGCCGTACGTGCGTGAGCCACTCGAGGTCCAGCCACCAGCCGACGATGACCCCGAGGCCGAGCAACGCGACGAGCAAGCCCAGCACGCTCGCGACCCAGCGCACGTTCAGACCGCCCCGAGCGATCGCGCTCGCCGTGGTGTCGGGGCCGTGCACTTGCGCATCGGGCATGGGACCTCGATCACGTTGGGTATGACCAACGAGGTCAATTTTGGCCGCTGCGCCTCCCTTCGGCATCTCCAGTCAGGCCGGCCGAGCCTGGATCAGGGCTCGAGCTCCTGCTGCCACAGCAGCGTAGCCACCCGCGTGGTCGCCGTCCCGAGCAGCCGGCGGAAGGTGCTGGACGGCAGGTCGAGGATCTCGGCCGCGCGTTCGAGGCTGGGTGCGGGCGACAGGTATGCGCGCACCAGGACGCGGTGCAGCCGGTGGTCGGCCGGGACGGCCTTGAGGGTGTCGGCGGCGTCCTGGACCAGGCCCTGCAGCAGCTTCACCCGGTCCGCTGCGGAGGTGACGCTGGCCGCTCGGCTCGCCACCAGCCGGGTGTCGAGCAGAGGGTTCGCGCGCAGTCGGTCAGGGCGGCTGTGGTCACGCAGGGCCTGCCGGACGGCCGCGCGGAAGTCGGTCTCCGATAGCACGCGCACGCCGTCGGTCTCGGTCGGCGCCTCGGCCGGTGGCGTGGCTCCGGTCTCCTGACGTGACAGGTTGGCGACCCACGTCGCAGGCGGCACAGTTCGCCAGTCGTGCACGAAGACTCCGTAGGTGCGGCCTCCGACGGTGAAGTCGGCGCGCGGCGCGCGACGGTGGTCGCTGTAGGCACAGAGCTCTGCCCACTCCTGCGGGTTGGCGAACGGCAACAGGGTCACCGCCAGGCCGGCCGTCGTCAGGTAGTGCTGCGCCAGCTGGGCCGCGATCAGGTTCTGGACAGGTGAGACCGACTGGTAGTCGTTGCGCGACAACCAGTGTCGGACCAGTGTCGCGGTCTCTTTGAGCCGCAGCGGTGGGTGGCCTTCGAGCTCGGTGTAGGCGGCTGCCACCGCGGGGTCAACGTCGCGCTGGTCGGGTGCCACGGCTTCCAGAGCCAGCAGGCAGACTGCCCCGAGCACCTCCCCGGCGGCGTCAAGAATCACCCGCCACGCGGCCGGCTGTCGAGCGAGCCAGTGGCGTGCCTGTGCCGCGGACTCCTCTCCCTCGTGTCGGGCCACCATGTCGGCGACTGCCGAGTCCTGACCGGGCCGTAGTCCGTCCACCCGCAGATGTGCGGCGTCGTCCGGGACCACGAACGCACGGAGGAACGGGTGCAGGTACATGAGGTCGAGCAGGGCAGTCGCCTGTGTTGCGAGGTCGGCGCCGTCGAGCCGTCCCAGGAAGTAGGTGCGTGCCCTGTCGTGAAGCTCGCTGTGGCGCAACGGGTGTCGCCACTCCAGATCGCTGGCGAGCGCATCGCGGGTGAGGTCGTGCAGGTGCACCCCCTCCGCTCCGGCATCGACGAAGGGCAGGCCGCGTAACCAGGCGAACAGCTCTGCGGCGTCGGGCACGTCCAGGAGCGCCGCCAGCAGCGGCTCGTCCAGGACTCGGACCTGTGCCGCGGCCTCCAGCGCGGCTCGGTGGGTCTGGCTGGGAACGACGGCCAGCAACCGGTCGAGCAGCTCGCGCACGACGTCGGCAGTGGCACCTGGTGGCAGGGAACCCTTCTGCCGCACCACTTCACCGACCAGGGCGAGCGCGAGCGGGTGGCCGTGGGTGAAGGCGATCGCGGGCTCGTGGAGATCGGGTGGCACGCCACTGGCGGTCAGGAAGGATCCCGCCTCCGGCGTGCTGAGGTTGCCGAGCCGCAGCACGTGCAGCAACGGTGCCCAGCCGGGATCGGTGCGCCATCCGGTGGACGGGGGACGCTGGCCGGCGAGCACCAGCACGGAGTCCTCCGGCAGCTGCGGCGCGACGCGCTCGCGCACCGCATCGTCCAGCTCGGCCAGCAGCTCGTACCCGTCGAGCAGGACGACGAGACGAGTCGAGTCGGCCCGCTGCGCGAGCGGCGCCGACAACCGTTGCTCGAGAGCGTCAGCCATGGGCGGCAGGTCTCGGGCGTCGACCAGCACGCTGGTGACGCCGGCCTCGTCGCACGAGGCGGCGAACCGTCGCAGCAGCGTCGTCTTTCCCACGCCGGCGGGCCCGTGCACGAACACGACGGCACCCTGCCCGGATGGGGCCTGGACGAGGGAGTCGAACAGCTCGAGCTCAGCCGACCTGCCGACGAAACGCAGACGCCGACCGGCTGCGACGCGGTCTGCCATGGTGCCGGCCATCGATCCTCCGGTCGCGCTGCCGCAGGGACACCACGATCATCCTGCGGCGGCACTGGCCGGGCAAGCACATGCCACAGCCGCCGCGTTCCTGCTGACGAGTGGCAGGGACGCGGCGGCTGTGGTGATTCAGCAGCTCAGTGGGACTCAGCGGGTCAGAACTCCCAGTCGCTGCGGAGCTGCAGGCTCACGGTGGTGTTCGTGGTGCCGGTGTTCTGGGCGCACGCGGCGTAGGAGCCGGGGCCGGGGAAGGTGCCGTAGGCAGAGCGCAGCTCGGCGTTCCAGTTGTTCACGCGGGTGGGGGTGTTCACCACGACGACGCCGCCCCGCTGCAGCTTGAACTTGGCGCCCTGACCGGTGGCGAAGCCCTCGGCGCGGACCTGGTAGCCGGCGTACTGGGGTGCCGTGCAGACTCCCTGCCCGGGAGCGAGGGTGACCGAGGCGTACTGAGCAGCGGACGCGGAGCTCGCGCCGCCCAGGGTGATGGCGGCGACAGCGGCGGCGGCGGCGATGCCGGAACCGATGCGGGCGAAGCGGCGAGTTGCGGTGGTGGACATGGGGTTCTCCTTGCGGTACGAGGTGCCCGGTGGTGGGCGGTGGACTTGACGAGCCAGAAGTTAGGTCCGCCAACTGCTCACTTCCCAGACCGGAATCCGCTCAGTTCCCGCCCACTTTTCGCTGCTTCGCGCCTGCCTCGTCCGCCTTGTCCGCGTCTTCTGCTTCTCGTACGTCGATCTCTCGAGGCTGCGTCCCCCGTCCGAAGACCTGCTGCCCGTCCATCAGGACCGGCTCACCCTCCGCCTGCTCGGCCTCCATCCAGGTGGCAGTCCGGTGGCCCAGCCAGGTGACGACCGCGTCGAACACGGGGTCGGCGGGGTAGTCGGAGTGGCCGCGCAGCGGTGAGCGGGGGTAGTGGGGGCTCGCGGTCACCAGGTCCGGGTCCAGCAGCCTGACGTCGGGTCCGATCACCCACCACGACGACGGTGTGAGGCTCGGTGCCCCCATCCGCAGCCTCGTCCCGGCGATCCGCGCGTCCACGTCCTCGAACGTGGCCCAGCAGGGCACCCCGGGGCCGCACGACTGTCCTCGCGCAGGACGTCTGCTGCGGCGAGGCTGCTGTTCAGGGTCGGGCTGCTGGTCGGGGTCGGGACCAGGCGTCACGTCGTCCGATGCCGGCCAGCTCAGCACCGGGCCGCCCAGCGGGTCGGTCCATCGGTACAGGTTGCGCCAGCGACCGCCCAGGCTCTCGTACGTGCGGTGCAGGGCCTCGTACCCGAGGAAGGACGGGAACAGCCGGGAGAAGATGAACTGCAGCTGGGACCCGTAGGTGACCATCGCCAGCGCTTTCATCGTGCCCACGCTCGACGTTCGCCCACTCAGCAGCGCCGTGGCGGCCATGGTCACGACCGCGCCCTGGCTGTGACCCGAGAGCACGATGCTGCGCGCTCCCAGATCGGGGCTGTACAGCTCGTCGGCGCGCTGCGCGACACCGAGGACCGCGCGACCGCCGTACGGCGGCGGGCACAGCGGATGCGCGGTTCGCGGCCAGAACGAGACCAGGTCCCAGACGATGCCGGTCGCGGTCCGCATCGCCGGGTTTCGCCACGTCGCGAGGCCGAGTGCGAACAGGCCGACTGCCACGCTGGAGACGATCGCCACGCCCAGCGCGATCAGAGGCGTGACCAGCGGACCGTCGACGGACGACGAGACGTCGTCGGAGGCTGCGACCACCCGCCAGGCCGCCACGGCCGCAGCGCCCAGGACCAGAAGGGACCCGCCGACGACGATGGCGCCGGACGCGTGGTGGTAGCGGTAGCGGGCGTTGGCCGTCCGCCACTGTCGGGCCGTTTGGGCGATCCCGGCGGAGGCGGCGCGCTGTTCGGTGTTCTGGGAGCCGACGTAGTCGGCCTTCACCATCTCGGCGTACTCGCGGGTGCTGGTGGCCTGCACGCACAGGGCGACCGCGACGAGAACGAGAAGTCCGGCCGCGAACAGGAACCATCCCAGCACGTCGACCAGCTCGGCGTCCTCGGTGCGGGTGCCACCTGCCGTGACGGCCCATCCGAGCGCCATGACGCCCGCAGCGGCGACCACGGCGGACAGGACCTTTCCGAAGTTCTTCCGCATCACCCAGGCGATAGTGGGGAGGACACCGAGCGCGGCCATCACCACCCCGGCGCCCCAGAGGGCGGCCGAGGTCCAGTAGCTCACGCCGACGACGAAGGCGCCGGCTGCTGGTTCGACGTCCGCGCGACCGAGCGTGTTGGTGAACCAGAAGACGACGGCCGTGCCGAAGCCCGACATCAAGGCCACCGCCAGGTTGGTGAGCATCCAGGCGCCGAAGCCGAGCCAGAACGGCCTGAATGCACCGGGCACCGGCAGCGCTGACGTGCCGTGGCGCAGCGCCTTTCCCGCCGCGTCGGTGGTAGCTGCCAGGCAACCCACGAGGAGCACCACCAGCAGCAGGCCCAGACCGATGGCCAGCACGTTGGCCGCCGCTTCGAAGCCGAAGAGGCTGGACGTCGACGCGGTGTCGGAGGCTCGAAGTCCCATCGTCAGTGAGGTGTGGCCGAGGCTGACCACCGCGAGCCCAGCACCGACTCGGCGGCTGATCACCCAGTAGGGGGCGACCGCCGCGCCCTCCGGTGGCTGCGGGTCCCTGACGACCATGCCGATCCCCACGACGAAGCCGAGGACGTTGCCGGCGAGCAGGAGCCACCCCGACCAGGCAAGCCATCCGGGCATCCCCGGCGCGATGCTCTCCGGAAGGTCGATCAGCACCAGGGCCCCGAGCAGTCCGCACGCGGCCAGCACGTGCGCCGCCCGTTGCGTATCGGCGTTCGCGGCCCCCTGCCAGAAGCTCGGGTCGGCGAAGCTGCCCGTCTTGCTGGTCCATCGACGCTGTCCGGCCTCACCGACCTTTTGCTTCGGGCCGACCCCTGCCGTGGACGGGCCAGGTGGCTCGTACAGGAAGGTCCGCGAACCCAGCACCCACAGCACGAGGACGACGAGCGCGGGTATGACGGCGGCGGCTGCGAGGCGCACACCCAGCGGGCGCTCCACGAACGCGCCGAGCCAGCCGGGAGCATCCGAGCAAGCCGTCGGGCACTGGACGGCGAGGAGGTCGAAGGCGAGGTACGCCGCGTTCGTCACCATGCTCAGGCTCAGGCCCAGCCCGATCAGCCGCAGGACTCCCTCGTTGACCCCGTGGTAGCGCCTGCGCTCCGCATCGTCGGTCGGGGCGAGCAACGCGAAGCGCGCCATGTTCACCAGCGCGAAGGGCAAAAGGATGAGCCACAGTGCACGAGTAGGGGATCCGGCTGTGAACCGGCCCCAGTGGAACGCCTCGACCGCCCGGTCCACCTCGCCCGAGGTCAGCGCCGACCCGACCAGCGACCGCCGGCGGAAGACGCGCCCGACGTCATCACCACTGACCTGCTCCGGGTGCGGGTCGTCGAGCATCGCCTCGGGCGGAGTGCCGCTCACGCCGTGAACGCGGAGCTCGGTCACCAGTCCTTTGACTCCCACGATGCTGCCCCTCGAGTGCCGCAACTTGGACATACCTGCAGTGCTCGGACACTAGTCCCGCCGCAGCTCGGACGTGGTCGGTTTCGAGCGGTCGCGGGGGACGGCGTGGCGGTCTAGCGTCATCGCCACCGCTCTCGGGCCGACCGCCAGGAGATGACGCCATGACCACAGTCGAGCGCAGGACGTTCCTCAAGGCCGCAGCGGGAGGGGCCCTGATGGCCGGCCCCTTCTCGGGCCTCGTGGCCGGCGAGGCCATCGCCGCGCCGAGCGCTGCCGGTCACCGAGCACTCCGCCCGATTCCCGACCTGCGCGACGGCGTCGTGAGACTGCATCTGCCGGAAGGCTTCTCGTACCGGTCATTCCATGACACCGAGAAGGCGGCGACCGATCCACCATCCGTCATCCTGGACGACGGCACGGTCCTCCCCGGGCGCCATGACGGCATGGGCGCCTTCCGGGGTCGCAAGGGCGGTGTCGTCCTGGTCCGCAACCACGAGGTGAACAACCCCGGCCCGGCGTTCGGCCCGACGACGCCGTACGACTCGATGGCGCAGGGCGGCACGACGACCATCGGGGTGACGGGGACGGGCAGGGTGTTGAACGCGCACACGAGCCTGAGCGGCACGATGATGAACTGCAGCGGCGGCGTGATGCCCTGGGGCAGCTGGGTCACCTGCGAGGAGACCGTCAACGGTCCGGACGTGGGACCTGACTTCACGACCACCCCCAACATCCCGCTCACCCAGCCGCACGGGTTCGTCTTCGAGGTGCCTTCGAGGGGCGTCGCCGACCCGGAGCCGATCACCAGTGCCGGCCGTTTCGCCCACGAGGCAGTGTCCTTCGACCCTCGCCACGGCGTCCTCTACCTGACCGAGGACAACTTCGCGTTCCCGTCCGGCTTCTACCGGTACATCCCCCACCACAACCCGATGAAGTCCGGACGGCTGGGCAACCGTGGCCGGCTGCAGATGCTGGCAGTGAAGGGTCAGCCGGAGGCCCACCTGGAGGCGTCGCAGCCGCCCGGCACGACGTACCGGGTGCGGTGGGTCGACATCGACGACCCGGCGCCTGAGTTCCCGTACACCCCAGGCGAAACCGCGCCAACCGCCAACGACACCGCGCTGGTGCACGTCGGCAACCAGGGACGGGCACAGGGGGCGGCGCACTTCTCCCGCCTCGAGGGTCAGGCCTACGACGACGGCGTCGTGTACTTCACCTCGACCCAGGGTGGCGGGGTTGCAGAGACCGGGCCCGACAGCGTGGGTGGCTACGGCAACGGCAGTGGGCAGGTCTGGGCCTACGACACGCGCTCCGAGCGGCTGCGGCTCGTCTACGAGTCGCCCAGCCCCGACGTGCTCGACTTCCCCGACAACATCACGACGAGCAAGCACGGCACCCTCGTTCTCTGCGAGGACAACATCAACGACAACTACATCCGCGGGCTCAGCACTCGCGGAAGGCTTTCCGACATCGCGTTGAACCGGCTCGTCTCCTCGGTCACCGGCGCAACGAGGTACAACGACGAGTTCGCCGGCTCGACCTTCAGCCCGGACGGGCGGACGCTCTTCGTCAACATCCAGGCCAGCGCGGGCATGACCTTCGCGATCTGGGGGCCGTGGCGCAGGATCGGGGTCTGATCGACCTTCTCGATGCCGGCCGCGATCGCGCCGGAAGCTTTGATTCCTCTGAGGAACCAGATCTTCCGGCCCGATCAGTGGGTCTCGAGTCGCGCGTCCGAGCGAGCAGGGGGACGGTGTAGTCGGAAGGAGTTGACCGCAATGACCGCCCCCCCGACGGATCCGCAGCATCCCGTCCCGCCCTCTCCGGCCCCGACGCCTGGACCCATCCCGAACCCGGTGCCCGGGAGCCCCGACCCGACTGAACCGCCGATCCCAGGCCCGGGTCCGGACCCGATCCCGCCTGACCCGACCCAGCCGCAGCCGATGCCCCCACACGCGTGACAGGAGGAGCAGGTGCCGAAGACGGTCGAGGCGCTGCAGAAGGCCAACGACCGCGAGAGCGCACGGAGCCTCCGGGAGGAGTAGGCGCTGCGCGAGAAATGGCTCAGAGCGTGACCTCGAGGGCCCGGTGGTCCGAGAGAGGCAACGCCACGGCCCCGCCGGCGATCGGGCCGTGCCCCAGGTCGCCCGCCAGCAGCACGTGGTCGAGCTGGACGTGCGGGTGGGGCGCCCGAAAGGTGGGCGCAGAGACCAGCGACCGCATTCCGGTGGTGCGCTCGGCGTGGCGTTGACCCATGTTGAGGTCACCCATCAGCACCGCTGGGCGGTCCCACCTCGACAGCTCGCGGACGACGCGCCAGAGCTGGCGGGTGTTGAACCCCAACACGAATGACAGGTGGGTCGTGGCGACCGTGAGCGGCCCGAGTGGCGTGTCGATGGACGTGAACAGGGCGACCCTCGGCTCGTCCTTGATCAGCACCGGCCAGCGGCGTCCCGGGAAGATCATCGGTATCCGGCCACGCGTGCCGCCCAGGCGCAGGACGCGCCACGTGCGCACCGGGTACCGCGACAGCAGCGCGATGCCATAGGCAGCCGCGTCGGGCTGCTCGTCTCCGGTGGCCGCCGACCATGTGGCGCCTGGGGTGCCGGCGAGTGCAGCCACGAAGCGGTGGTCGCACGCGCCCATGGCCTCCGCGGCGATCGCCGTGAAGTCCGCTCCCTCCGAACGCTTCTGGTGCCGGTCTACTTCCTGCAGGGCCAGCACGTCGGCGTCGAGGGCGCGGACTGCCTCAGCGAAGCGATGTGGGTCGACCCGGCCGTCCTCGAGCGATCGGCCGTGCAGCATGTTGAAGGTCGCGAGACGCACCCAGCCAGGCTGCCGTGTCGGGGGCGGCGGTGCGACAGCGGGCCGCGCCGCAGCGTGCCGGGTAACGTCGCGGCATGGTCAAGGTGTCCGACCACCAGCAGGCGCTCCGCGAGGCGATGAAGCGGACAGCGGTGGCGCTCAAGGGCAGTGGCATCCCCTTCGCCCTGACGGGCGGGTACGCCGCGTGGGTACACGGTGCGCCCGAACCCGACCACGACGTCGACTTCGTCGTGGCGGAGGCCGACCAGGTGCTCGCCGCCGAAGCGCTGGCGGCGAGTGGACTACGTGTCGAGCGTCCGCCCGAGGACTGGCTGTTCAAGGTCTTCAGTGACGGGGCGATGGTCGACGTGACCTTTCGCGCCGGGGGAAGCCCGGTTCAGCGGGAGCACCTAGACGACGTCCAGGTGATGGAGGTGCAGTCGGTCGAGATGCCCGTTGTGTCGGCCACGGACGTCGTGGCCCAGAAGCTCGGCACCCTCGACGAGCACGACTGCGACTTCTCAGCGCTGCTGCCCGTCGCCCGCGCGCTGCGCGAGCAGGTGGACTGGGCGCACGTCCGAAAAGAGATGTCCGACAACGACTTCGCCGCCGTCTTCCTCGAGCTGCTGGTACGCCTCGGGATCATTGACCGCTGAGTTCTCAGGGACCGGTGTGACGCCGCCGCTTCCCGTGGCCAGGCATGCTCGGCACGCCGTCGTGCGGCGTCGAGCTGTCGGCCCAGCGCAGGAGGGCACCGACGCCGTCGACGAGCCGGAGGTCCTCGTCGTCGAGCAGGGTGATGGACGCCCCCGAGCCTGCCAGGGCCCAGACGATCGCAGCGTCGGCCCGTACGCGCTCTGCCTTGCCGCCGCCCATCGACTCGATGTCCGCGCGCCGGATGGCGAGCTGCTCGGGACGTCCCGTCGTCCACAACGTCAGGTCGGAAGCCGGGTTGTCGTGCAGCAGAAGCTCTTCGACCTGCCCGCGCTGCAGCACGTCGACGATGCTCTCCAAGCCCTGGACCGCCTCGCGCTGACGCCCTTGCGCGCCCGCGAACCGGTCGAGCACCGCTGCGCGGCGCTTGCGGTCTCGGGCCTCGAGCACCTCGGAGACCTCTCTGTCCCGGCTCTTGTGGTCGGTACCGGCGGCTCGACCGCCGCTCTTGAGCCTGATGGCTCGCTCGGCGACGCTCGGCGGCAGCTGCTCCAGCACGGCGGAGACGGGCTTGTCGATGCCTGCGAGCAGCAGCACCTCGCTGCCGTACCGCTTCACCTCGGTGGCAAGGGCCTCGGCGACGGCGCCGGCGTTGCGCTCGATCGAGTCCTCGACGCGCGTCTGGAAGCGCCGGTGTGAGGGTCCCCCGCCATGGACCTTGTGCAGCACGTCGTGCCCGCCCTCGACCGTGGACGCCTCGTGTCCGTCGCCTCGTGCATCGACGACCTGCAGGTCGGCTCCCGACGAGTCCACCTCAGCGAGCAGGTACGACGTGCTCTTCGAGAAGGCCCGGACCGCGGGCAGGAGGTACGGGACGGCTCCCCAGACGGCCTCCTCCAGCACCGGCCGCTGAGGGAGGACGAGGTCCAGCGCCACCCCGTCACCGTCCGCGACCACGAGCCGGCCGATGTGGCCTCCTCGACCTGTCGGGGTCGAGACCGCTTCCTCCACGGCTGACACGACCCGGCGGGGTGCGCCGAGATCGGACAGCCGCTTGACGTGCGCCTGCAGACGCATGTCGACCCCCCGTCGACCCGGCTCGCCATCGACCATCGGGTCGATCGAGAGTGTCGCGAAGGGTCCCTTCCGATGGGTGAGGTCGCCCAGCCGGTCGAGCCTCATGCCCGCTGCTCCTCGGTCCCGAGCCGTGGGGCTCGGTCGTCTTCGCGTGGGCTTCTGGCTGCCGACTGATGCGTCATAGCTGGCTCCTCGCCTCGGCTGTCGTGTCCTGATTGGTCTACCAGTCCCGGCCACCTCTGTGCAGAAGTAATTTGTGTCCGGTTCGCCCCAAACGCACCAAACTCGTGCGAGGGTCCGTTCATGCACACGGTCACGCTGTCCAGGTCCTGGTCGCGACGAGGCAAGGCAGGCACCCTTCTGCTGCTCGGAGTGCTGGTCACGGCGGCCCTGCTCCAGGCGCCGACCTCGCCCGCCGCTGCGGCCGAGCCCCTGAGCGTCGCGCAGGCGGTCGCCACCCAGAACGGTTCGTCGGCGACGGTGCGCGGCTATGTGGTCGGGCAACCCACGGCGACGAACACCGTTGTGCGGTCAGGGTTCCCGAACGACTACGCCCTGGCGCTCGCCGACTCGGCAAGCGAGACCGGCACCAGCCGGATGGTGTACGTGCAGATCCCGTCCACGTTCCGCTCGGCGTGGGGGCTACGCACCAATCCGTCGCTGCTGGGCCGCCAGATCGATGTGACCGGACGTCTCTCGGCGTACTTCTCCCACCCTGGGGTGACGTCGTCCACCGCATTCGCCGTTGTGGGCGGGACGCCGACCGACCCGCCGACCGACCCGGGCGACTACGACGACACCTACTACGCCGACGCCATCGGCAGGACCGGCGAACCCCTCAAGAACTCGCTGCACCAGATCATCTCGACCGGCACGACGAGGCTCACGTACGACCAGGTGTGGGAAGCGCTGCGGCAGACCGACGAGGACCCGGCCAACGCCGCCAACGTGATCCTGCTGTACACCGGACGGTCGCAGTCGAAGACGAGCAACGGCGGCGATCCGGACGACTGGAACCGCGAGCACGTGTGGGCCCAGTCGCACGGCGGCTTCGGGACGGTCAGCGGTCCTGGCACCGATGTGCACCACCTCCGTCCGACCGACGTCTCGGTGAACGCGACGCGCGGCAACAAGGACTTCGACCACGGCGGCAGCCCGGTCGCCGAGGCACCGGGCAACTACACCGACGCGGACTCGTGGGAGCCGCGCGACGCCGTCAAGGGTGACGTTGCTCGGATGATCCTCTACATGGCCGTCCGATACGAGGGGGGCGACGGCTTCGCAGACCTTGAGCTGAACGACAGCGTCAACAACGGCTCGGCTCCCCTGCACGGCCGCGAGTCGGTCCTGCTGCAGTGGAACGCCGAGGACCCGCCCGACACCTTCGAGCGACGACGCAACCAGATCATCTACGACGACCTCCAGCACAACCGCAACCCGTTCGTCGACCACCCGGAGTGGGCGGCCGCGATCTGGAACTGAGCTTGCTCTTCCCACCTACGTCGTCCCCGTGGCTCGCTCATGCAGCCCACACAGAAAGTCGATATTTGTGTGGGCTGGACGAGTCACAGGTCGGGGACCTCAGCGCCGCGCTCTTCGAGCAGGTCGCTGATGATCGTGAGCTCGCGGTTCTGGGTCGTCACGATCACCTCGGCGAGCCGTGTCAGCGCGGGCTCGTCGCTGCGGGCGAGGAACGCCTCAGCCATGTCGAGCCCGCCCTGGTGATGCCGGTACATCAGCTCCAGAAAGAGCACCTCGGCGTCCCGTCCGCTGAGCCGTCCCAGCTCACTCAGCTGCTCATCGGTGGCCATCCCCATCGACGCGACCATCGGATGCACCCCCTGTGGCGGCGTCGCGGGCGCCGAGTGCTCCGCGCCATGGGAGCCGCCGTGCACGTCGGGCGCGGTCATCCACGCCATCGGGGTGAAGTCGCTCGTGGGCGCACCGACCCCGCTCTCGTCGAGCCATGCCAGCATCCGCCCCTGCTGCGTCGCCTGTCCTTGCGCGACATCCATCGCCAGCTGGTTCACCACCGGGTCGTCCGTGCGGTTCCGGATCAGGAACGACATCACGACGGCTTGCTCGTGGTGCACGAACATGTCGCGGGCGAAGCCCACCTCCGGACCGGACTGCGACGGAACCCGGCTGGCACCAACCCATGACAGCGCCCACCCGGAGGAGACCAGCACCAGCAGCGCAGTGAGCAGGATCGTGGCCGTCCGCCAGTGCGGCGACGTTACCGAGTGGCGCTCCTCGAGGTCCGGCTCAAGCATGGTGCGCCGGCTCGTGCGCCTGGTGCCCGACCGGCTCCAGCTGGAACGTGCAGTGCTCGACGTCGAAGTGCGCCCCGAGGCACTCCCCGAGCCGGTCGAGCACCTCCCCGGTACGGCCCTCGGCCAGGCACAGGTCGTCGACGACCACGTGCGCCGAGAGCACCGGCACGCCGCTGGTGATGGTCCAGGCGTGCAGGTCGTGCACGTCCACGACGCCGCGGACCCGTCGGATGTGCTCGCGCACCGTGTCGAGGTCGACCCCCCGCGGCGTCGCCTCCAGCAGCACGTCGAGCACGTCGCGCAGCAGCAACCAGGCGCGCGGCAGGATCATCAAGGCGATCAGCGCGGACGCGATCACGTCGGCACGCTGGTACCCCGTCACGACGATCACCACTCCGGCGACGACCACCGCGACCGATCCCAGCAGGTCACCCAGCACCTCCAGGTAGGCGCCACGAAGGTTGAGGTTCTCCCGAGCCCCGCCCCGAAGCACTTGCAGCGCAACGAGATTCACGACCCCGCCCAGCACCGCTACGACGAGCATCAGTCCGGTCTCGACGCGCGGCGGGTCGCTCCACCGTCCGACCGCCTGCACGAGAACCCAGACCGCCACCGCAGAGAGCAGCACGGCGTTCGCGAACGCGGCGAGGATCTCCGCGCGCAGCAGCCCGAACGTGCGGGCGTTGTCGGGCGGACGGAGGGCGAGGGTCGCCGCGGCGAGCGCGATCGCGAGTCCCGTCGCGTCCGTCAGCATGTGTCCCGCGTCGGCCAGGAGGGCCAGCGACCCCGAGAGCAGACCGCCGATCACCTGCACGACGACGACCGACCCGGTCAGCGCCAGCACGACGGCAAGGCGCCGCCGCTGTCCGCCGCCCCGAGGCGCGTGGTGGTGGTGGGTGTTCACGGGTGGCGGTGGCTTCCAGTCACGGCGAGCAGACGCTCCGTCGCGGCGAACAGGTCGAGCAGCTCGGCCCGCGGGCTGAGCGAGTACATGGTCGAGCGGCCCACCGGACGGGCGGTCAGAAGGTTGCACTCCCGCAGGTACGCGATGTGGGCGCTGACGGTCGACTGGGCCAGCCCGAGGTGCGCCACCAGGTCGACGACGCGGTGCTCACCGAGAGCCAGGTGCTGCAGGATCTCGAGGCGGGCCGGGTCGGCCAGACCACGGAACAGGTGCACGGCGGCCCCGGGCTCGGTGGCCTGATTCATCGTCACATACCGATGACACCGCCCGAGGGCGGTCAACGTCAAGTGGGACTGCGCGCTCACGCGCGGACGGGCGCCCACACGAGGGTCAGAGCGGCAGATGGTCCGCGTAGACGATCCGCGCCTCGCGCCGGGTCTCGCCCGCAGGGTCCGGATCGGCTGGCAGGAACTCCCACTCCTCCAACGTGATTCGCCAGTCCGGGCTCTCACCAGGCAGGCGCGGCGGCACCGCGTCCGGGAGCTCGAGCGACCCGGCCCACGACACCGTCGCGCCGTCGACCCCGAGCACCGGCAGGTTGAGGGCCGCGACGGTCGTCCAGCCCAGGTCCGATGCCACCGCGGGTACCCGGCGTTCGAGACGTGCCCGCATCCGGCGGGTCAGGGCGAGGCTGACGAGGAAGTCGGCCCGCCTCTCCTGCTCGTACCCGGTGCGCGGCAGGCCGACCGGGCCCGTGACGACCACTCTGGCGTGCCGGTCGTCGGTGCGCGACAGGGTGGCCGTGCGCGGTGGCGCGAGCTGCACGAAGTCGCTGCGCACCACGGGCGAAAGGTGCAGGGACGGTAGCGAACTCGGCTGGTAGCGGGTCAGCGCGAACCGCACGAAGGGCCAGAAGGCGGTCCCAGGGTCGAGCGCGACGTCCACCAACCACAGGCCCCGCTCGGTGGAGTACTCCGGCTGGTAGCCCAGCACCGCGACGGTGGGCTTGCCTGGAACGTCGACCAACGCGTGGTTGGCGGGACGACCGGCCGGCCGGCCGGGCTCCACGCGGTCGTCCAGGCCGACGATGTGCAGCAGGTCGAGCAGGGGCAGCTGCGCGCGCAGGGCCGGTCCCTGCTGCGCGAACACCGGGTCGGCGGCCCACTCGCTCACCGATCCGACGACACCCGCGTCGGACCCCAACGCCAGGACGACACCGAGCAGCTCGCCGTCGCCCGAGGCGAACCACGGTCGCTGCAGGTACAGGCGCACACCGCACCGACGGGTGCGGCGCAAGGCGAACGGCTGGTCCGACTCGGTCTCCTGCGACCACCTGAACAGCGGCAGCGCGTCGACGACCCGTGGTTTGGGCGGACGGGCGGTGCTCGGCACGTCCACCACCCGAGCCGGGCCGACGACCGAGACGTCGTCAGCGGTCGGCAGCACTTGCGGATCGAAGAACTCGCGGTACCTGGTGGTGGCCCGCATCGAGTACGTGATGTTTCGGTGCCGGGTGTCGCCGAGCTGGTGCACGGCGGCGTGGGTTCGCACGGGACCTCCGCCCGGGATGGGCAGGCTGCCATCCTTCGTGCCGAGCAGCACGACGAGGTCCTCGTCCGCCGACACCGACGTGTGGCAGGCCGCGCCGACGACGGAGACCTCCTCCGGTCCGGGCTTGGCGACGTCGTCGACCTGATCGGTCCACGCCAGCCTCGACGTCGAGCCGCTCGGTGCTGGGACCGTGGAGGTCAACACCCCCGGCCAGGGCGACGGCCGTGTCACCGGGCTGGCGGACGGGGATGAGCAGCGTCGGCCGAGGCGCCTCCACCGGACGGGGCACGGCGTGCACCAGCCGCACCGTCGCTGCCGGGGTCAGCCACCAGAACCAGCCGTCGACAGCGGCTTCCCTCACCAGGGGGTTGTCGCGCAACGCGTCCGGCAGCGAGCGCCAGATGCCCAGGTCGTCCAGCCGTGCGCGGTCGATCGTGGACGAGAGCCGCAGTCGCAGTTGCTCTCCCGGCGGGACGGTCACCGTGAGCACGTGCCCCTCGACGCGCGCCCCGAGCTCGTCGCCGGCCGCCAGGACGAGCCGGTACGGGGTCGGAGTCGGCCACGTGCCCTCGTAGCCGAGCGTCACCCCTTCCACGGCGAGCAGGCCGGTCAGCTCGTGCGCGCCACCGGCATCGGGGAAGACCAGCGAGATGCCGGTCGCGAGCGGGTCGGGCAGGTAGGGCACCTCGACCGTCTCGCCGCCGTGCACCACGTACTGGCCCGGCGTCAGCGGTTCCCCTCTCGGCAGGTCGCCCGGAAGGGTGACAGCCGGCACCTCGGCCGTCGGGGACGTGTGGAAGGTGATGTCCTGCACCGGGTTCCGCTTGCCCGGCTCCTCGAGGTCGGCGACCGTCTCGTCCAGGAACGTACCCGCCTCGCGCAGGGCGACGGCCAGCATCCGGCGGACGTCGAGCGCCGAGCCGGTGCCGAAGGCCTCGTCGAAGCGTCCGTGCAGCTCGCACTCCAGTTGGCTCGACTTGGGCGGGGCCACGTGCCGCTCGGACTCGACGCGCCACCTCAGGTCGAGGGTGGGGTGCGCGGCCAGCGTCTGCGGCACGTACACCGCCGGGGGGACGACGGCAGGCTGGTCACCCGGCGTGGCCCCGAGGTCGACGCCCGACCTGACGGCGAGCGTCAGCAGCGACTCGGCCTCCGAGTACGGGTGCCGCGGAACGACTGTCGGCTCGAGCACCGGGTCCCAACGCAGGAACGGGCGTGGGGTCGTGACCTGTTCCGAGAGAGCCAGAAGTAGGTCGAGCTTCGGGATCCTGTCGGCCGTGGACAGCGCGGACAGCAGGGCGGCCGCGTCCACGGCTGCTGGCGTGTCGGACTCCGTCGGCCGCAGCAGGTGCTGCTCGGTGATGGCAGCGTCGACGAAGTGCCTCTGCAGGGTCTCCAGGCGGCTCGGGCCGGGGGCGCTCTTGCGGTCGCCGAGTGCGGCACGGCGCGACAGAACCAGGCGGTCCAGGGCGCGTTCGCCGGTGACGGTCGCATCGGTGTCGAAGGCGGTCCCGTGGACGCCCGAACCTGACTGCGGGCCGGCGGGCGGCGTCGGCCGGCGGTCGCGCAGGCGCCCCCGCACGGCCGCGACCAAGGCGCGCCCGTCGTCCTCCGCGCCACCCGACGGGCCGAAGGGAATGGTGGCGTCGCGCGCCAGGCGGGCCAGGCGGTCCATCGAAAGTGACTGTGCCGCATCGACAAGGGGCCCGTCGGGCGGGGTGGGGTTGCCGACGACGTGTGGGCTGGAGTTGCCGGCGAGGTCGACCGTCCACGCTCTGAAGGCGTACCGGCGCCCGTATCGCAGCCTCGGCAGGCTGCCGGGCTCGACGCGGGTGGTGCTCGCCACCGGGTTCACGGGGTCGGGGTCGACGTCGGGCGCGTCAACGACCTTCTCGGTGCCATTCTCGTGCACGACGACCTTGCCCGGACGAGGGGCCGACAGCGACCAGCCGTCCCAGCCTGCAAGGACCTCGTGCGCGTTCACGGGCGCTCCGGGCACGCCGTCCGCTGTGGTCAAGGAGGCCCCCTGCAGGAAGCCGGCGTCGGGCTCGTCGGTCAGCACGGCGCCGGCACCCTCGACCTCGACGTCAAGGCGCCGCTGGTGCAGGGAGTGCCAGTCGCCGCTGACGTCGTCCCAGACCTCCAGCCGTATTCCACGCGTGATCTCCTCGGCATGCAGGGGCGGCGCCTTCCCGGCGAGAAGCACGGCGTCACGGGAGGCCGCGTCGTCGAGGCGGTCGTGGAGCTGCTGGGCCCGGTCGACACGGGCTACGGCGAAACCGGTGCCGCGCAACGAAGCCGGCGCTGAGTTCACGGAGTCGCCGTTGATCTCGACAGCCATCATGCGCGGCACGTTGCGCACGTACTGCTCGAGCTTGAGCGCGCTGGCGTCGGGGTCGAGGTCGAGCACGCGGTAGACGCCCTCGTCACCGAGTCGCACCATGCCGCGGCTCGTCTCGCCGCTCGAAGCGACCGCGTAGAAGCCCGTGCCGACCACCTCGCACGCGGTGTGGGGCTGCTGCACGACGGTGTTGGCCAGGCCGGGAACGTCGAGCTGCGCCTGCACGGAGACCAGGTTGGCGAGGAGGCTGGGCGACTCCACCCGAACGTCGATCACGAGCCCGAGCTTGCGCAACAGAGGCGCGAGGTCACCCAGCAGGGAGGCCCGCTCGTGGAAGTCGGGTTCGGGCTTGACGACGGGCGGCCCGACCGCACCGGGCACCGGTCGGTCGCGATACGCCGCCTCCTCCTCGGGCCGCGCGTAGTAGCACTTGGCGCGGTGCAGGTCACTGAGCAGCACCAGGCCGGGTGCGGCGCCGGGCCCGCTGCTCCCGCGGCCGAGGAAACCGTTGCCCGCCAGGTCATCGAGGCGCTTGGTGACACTCCGGTCCATGTCGGGGTCGAGCACGTCGTCGACGGTCACCCGACCCTCGTGCCGACCCAGACCGAGCGCGCTCAGCAGCGATCCGGTCAGCGGGTTGGCCTCCACGCCCGGAGGCTCGGTCGGCGAGGCGACGAGCGAGATGAAATGCACGAGCAGCGCGTGCGACTGCATTCGGTGGGCCGCGAACGTCCGCCAGGGCACGGCCGTGTGGTCGGGCACGCGCCACGGCCGCACGTCGAGCCCGGGCGGAAAGACCCGGGGCCACAGCGACGCGTCGAGCCCGTCGAGCAGCATCGTGGCGGGGAGGGTCACGGTGGCGCCGCCGGCGGTGCGGCCGGTCAGCGTCAGCGTCGAGGTCGACAGCAGGCCCGTCCAGTCGGCGACGCGCGGGAAGTCGGAGACCTTGCCCACGGCCTTGGGACCGCCCGGCCCGTCGGGCGTGAGGCGGTGGGTGACGAACAGCGACAGGTGGAACGGCGCCCCGTCCGCCGCCGAGTGCGGCAGTGCAGTCAGCAGGAACGACTCCTCGGCCATCGGTCACACCCCCGCGAATGCTGCGCAGTACTCGGACCAGGCGGGTGAGTCCCCGGCCGGTGTGACGCCGAGGATCTCGGCGAAGGTCGGGTCACCGTTCGAGCCGGCGAGCTGCCGCTCCACGCTGCACGAGACCGAGAAGGAGAAGAAGAAGACCTCCACCTCGATGGTGAGAGTCGCGCGACCCACCATCTTGCCGGTGTCGAACTGGTAGGTCAGCGAGAGCTCGAGCGTGATCGAGGCGGAGATCAGCCCAAGCACATCCACCTCGCCACGGATGCGGAAATAGCCTGTCAGCTGGCCCTTCTCGCCCTCGAGCCGCAGGTAGACACCCACCATGATCGACACCGAGCCGGAGGCGATGCCGAGGTTGATCGACAGGCTCGCACCTGCCTCCAAAGCCATCTCGAGCAGCACAAGACCCTTGGGAGACAGGCGGATTCCGACGAACCCGCCGCCTCCCACCATCATGACCGTGAGACGGAACGGCTTCTCCCGGGTGCAGAAGTAGAACCCGACGGTGACCGCGTCGCCCAGGAATGGCACCCGTACGTCGGCGCCGAGGCTGATGTTCTCCAGGCTGAACACACCGATCGCCACATTCGGCAGCGCCAGGTCGAAGCCGGCCTTCACACCCTCAGTGCTGACGTCGACGTAGGGTGGGTCGGAGAAGCCGTCGAACGGGATAAGCTCCTTCAGCGTCTCGATGAAGCCCAGCACGCCGACGAACTCGAGGCCCCGGAACACGACATCGACCTCGGGCTTGCGCGACGAGGCGGCCCGGAACGCGAGGCGGTCGAACGTGATCCTGATCAGCGGTGAACCCGGGAACAGGTTGAGCCCGAAGTCCTTCAGCTCGGCCAGTGCATCGACGCCGACCCCGTCGCTGCCCGATGCGCGGGCCTCGACCGACAGGACGAAACCGTCAGGCCGGACGAAGAAGAGCGCCTGCGCGGCCGGGCCGGGTGGCAGGTTCACCATCGTCGGGCGCCACTCGTACCGTGCCCGCACGGACAGCCCGCTCGGGTCGAACCCGTTCACGAACGACGCGAGGGCGGCGATAGTCTCGAGCACCTTGGCGGCCGCGAGCACTGGCTGTAGCGCGCCTCCGAGCCGTTCGAGCTGCGCCTTCACCTGAGGAGGCATCGGCACCTCGCGCACGATGGCGACGACGTCGTCGACCAGTGCGCGCAGTGCCTGCAGGGGTGCCGTGACAGCGGCTGTCACCGTGGGCAAGTCGCTGTCGGCGTCGAGCGCCATCAGGGCCTCGACAGCGTCGACGAGGTCGGTGACATTCGCCCCCAGCGTCGCCGCGACCGTGTCGAGCCGTGCCTTGGCTGCGGCGGCCTGCGCCCTCAACGCGGACGTGGCGGCACTGACAGCCTGCTCGGCGGTGCGAGTGACCGCCTCGTCGACCGCAGCGCGCAGGGCCTCGAGGTCCGACAGCAGACCAGCCACCTCGTCGAGCTGCTCGGTGATGAACTCCGGCGCGCCGTCGAGGCCGACGACTCCGAGGATGTCGGTGAGCTCGAACAGGCCGAAGAGCTTCGGCAGGTCGGCCAGCACACCACCGAGGAAGGCGTCGGGGTCGAAGCGCTGGGCGGGCGGGGCAGCGACGAGGTCGTCCACGTCTCGTCCGACCGTCCCGAGGGTGCGCGACAGCCCCCTTACCGGCAGGTCGGGCCGGATGAACCCACCGGCGCCCTGCGTGCCCTGGTCGAAGACGATCTGGCCGGGGGTCGGCAGCTGGAGGAAGACCTGAGGCTCGGCGTTGGGCCCGTCGAACCCGTGGTCGAGGTAGGGCTGGGCGTACGTGACCGTCACCTTTCCGGCGCCCGGCGAGAGGTGGCGCATGGCCGGGATGACGACGTCTGCGTTGACGAGACGCGGTGTGGCGGTGCGGCTCCCGCGGTCGCCCGGCGTGCCGGTGAACCGGAGAGTGATCGTCTCCATGGCCGTCTGCCCGGCGCGGATGCTGCCCGCCAGCGCGATGGACTGCCCGGCCGCCGCGATGGGCGACTGTGGGTCGTTCACCCAGGCGTTGACGATCTCCGTCTTCTCCGCGGCGTTGCCGAGCTTGGCCGCCACCGCGAGCAGCGGCGTGGGCAGCACTTTGCGGCGTCCGTCCCAGTCGATGCAGTCGAGCACGAAGAGGAACCGAGCCCCGCCGACCATCGGCCAGAACAGGTCGTCGCCGCGACCGTTGACCCCGCCGGCGACCGTCGGCGGGAACGGTGGCGGTGTCGAGAAGTCGAGGCCGGGGGTGACGGAGGGCCGGATCGTGATCTGCCGGAACGGCATTCGGCGGTCGTTGAACGTACGGGTCGGTCGCGACGTCGCGAGGAACTTCTTCTGGTAGAGACGAGCCTGCGGGTTGGCGCTGTCCTTGATCTTGCGCTCGGTCAGCGTGACGAGGTTCGTCTCGATGCCGACGAAGAAGAAGTAGTAGGGCTCGACCACGCGCACGTACTGGTCGCGACCCATCGGTGCCTCGTGGTCCCACGCGCTGACCGCGTCGAGTCCTTGTTGGCTGTACGGCTGGGTCTCCCAGTCGCCGTGCAGGTCGAGCCACGCCCCCAGCGACGAGAGGTACAGGCGATCGGCGTCGACCGGACGGGGGACCGCGATCCGCGGGTCGGCGCTCTGCCGCACCAGGGCCTCGCGGTGCTCCTGGGTCAGCGAGGCGATGAAGGGGACGACGGGAGGAGCGGGCCGGTCGAGGTCACGCGTCCACACCGCCCGCACCACCCGCTGCGAGTTGGCGCGCTCGTCGATGGTGGTCACGCCGTCGTCGTCGGTCTGTCGCACCCCCAGCCGGCTGTGCCACAGCTCCACGCGGTCGGGATCGGCGGGTGCGGCGGCGGGCGTGGTCGAGTGCGCGAAACCGCCTAGGGCACTGGGGGATATCAGTAGCCGGTGCGGCGCCTCGATCGCGGTCTCGTCGCCACCAGGCGCTCGCGGGCGCTGGCGGATCGGTCTCGGCAGCACCGGCCGGATGGGCAGCAGGTCCCCGAGCCCGCCGGCCGCCTTGCGTCCGCCAGTGGGCCCGGTGGTCAGGTCGAGGGGAGCCTCGACGGCCAGAGCATCACGGGCGGCGCGCAGCGCGGCGGCGTTGGTCAGCACGCGGTCGACTGCCTCCCGGCCACCACGCTTTCGTGGGGCGCGCCGACCGGCTTGGGCCACCGCGGAAGCCAGCACGAGCCCGGCGTCGCTGCGCAGCAGCCGCAGTCGGCCTGGCAGCTCGGCGACGAGGTCGATGGCGCCCAGCCGCGAGGGGCCGAACCGAAGTGGCAGTGCCCGCGGTGCCGCCAGTGGCACGACGACCAGCGGCAGCCGCGACATCGCGGCGAGGATGCCGGCCGTGCTGAAGTCGATGCTCTCGCTCGGGTCGACGGCGTAGACGAGCCGGGACCCATTGGCAGTCAACGCCTCGATCGGCGGCGTCTGGGGCGGCGGCGGCACCTGTTGCTCCGGCTCGGCCTGCTCGCTGATGTGCTGCAACGCGAAGCGGACCTCGAGTCGAGCCTCCTTGCTCGTCGGCAACAACGCCGCGGCGCCACCGCGGTCGCGCACCAGCTCGAGGTCATACCCCAGCACGTCGAGAGCCACGAGGTCGAGCGGCCGCAGCAGCCGGAATGCGTGCGACGGTGTCATGCCCGGGTGGGGGGTCAACGAGCCGAACACGGGAGGCGTTGCGAGGCTGAGGAGGTCGGCGCCGATCCCGTGCAGGCTGTCGGGGTCGATCTGGAACCGCACGGCGCGCCTGGACTTGGCCGGTGTCTTGGCCGGTGTCTTGGCCGGTGTCTTGGCCGGCACCTTCTTCGCTGCGGCCTTCTTCGATCGAGGTCGGGGTGGCATCCGCATCCTCTTCCCAGGCGCTGTCGCCAGGCCCGGAACCGTGCGACGCCACCTCAGGGCGTGATGTTCCTCCCGTCGCGTGCGAGGGACAAGACCTCTGCCCCTGTCAGTCGTCCGACAAATCACTTGTAAGTGAGTACTCACTCACTTACGCTGGTCCCATGAATCCGCGCGCTGCACGGCTACCGCCCCAGGAGCGGCGGACCGCGCTCGTCGCGGCCGCCTTGCCCCTTCTGCGCGAGCGCGGCTCGGCCGTGACCACGCGCCAGATCGCCGAAGCGGCAGGCGTTGCCGAGGGCACGATCTTCCGGGTCTTCCCGACCAAGGACGCCTTGGTCGAGGCCGCGATGGCCTCCGCGTTCGACCCGAGCCCCGTGCTCGAGGGCCTCGCCGGCGTCGACCGCACGTTGCCGCTGGAAGAGCGCATGGCCGAGGCGGTCACGCTGATCCAGGGCCACCTGGTCTCGATCTTCAGCCTGATCGCGGTGGTCCGGCCGATGGGCCTCGCCTCCCGCGTCCACCACCACCATCGTCATCCCGACCCCAAGCACCGCCGCACCAACGACGCCCTCAACGCCGCGATCACCGAGCTCGTCGGCGACGGCGAAGGGCTGCGCGTGCCGCCCATCGAGGTGACACGAATGCTGCGGCTGCTGACCTTCGCGGGCACCCATCCACTGGTCAGCGACAACCAGCCGCTCACGGCCGCCGAGATCGTGTCCGTGGTGCTTGACGGCGTCCGTGACCACAGCCACCACGCCGACTCCAGGGGGAGAGACTGATGCTGGCCCGCATACTGAGAGAACGCCTTCGACCGCTGTCCGTACCCTTGACGTGGGTTGTCGTGCTGCAGCTCGCGAGCTCCCTCGCCAACCTGTACCTGCCGAGCCTGAACGCCGACATCATCGACGAGGGCGTCGCGCGGGGCGACACCGGCTACGTCGTGAGGACGGGTGGCTGGATGCTCGCCGTCAGCCTGCTGCAGGTCGGGGCCGCTCTCGGCACGGTGTGGTTCGCGTCCCGAACCTCGATGGGTGTCGGCCGCGACCTGCGTGCCGCGGTCTTCTCCCGGGTCGGCGACTTCTCCGCCCGCGAAGTGGCCGATTTCGGTGCGCCCACGCTGATCTCGCGTACGACGAACGACGTGCAACAGGTGCAGATGCTCGTGCTGATGGGCTGCACCATGTTCGTCGCCGCCCCGATCAGCATGATCGGGGGCGTCGTGATGGCACTGCGGGAGGACGCCGGGCTGTCGTGGCTGCTGGCCGTCGCGGTCCCCGTCCTGGCCCTGAGCATCGGCCTGGTCGTGTCGCGGATGGTTCCCCTGTTCCGCCGCATGCAGACCGGCATCGACGAGATCAACCGCGTGATGCGCGAGCAGATCGCCGGCATCAGGGTCGTGCGGGCCTTCGTCCGCGAGTCGCGCGAGAGCACCCGGTTCGGCGTCGCGAACGACGACCTCACGGGCACGACGCTGGCGGTGGGACGGCTGCAGGCGCTGATGTTCCCGATCGTGATGGCCGTGCTCAACTTCTCGACCGTCGCCGTGCTCTGGTTCGGCGCCTCGCGGGTGGAAAGCGGTCAACTGCAGGTTGGTTCGCTGATCGCTTTCATGTCGTACCTGCTGCAGATCCTGTTCGCGGTGATGATGGGCACGTTCGTGATGATGATGATCCCGCGGGCTTCGGTGTCGGCCGAGCGCATCAGCGAGGTGCTCGAAACGCAGCCCTCCGTGGTGCTGCCGGCACAGCCGGTCACCACCGTCGACGCCCACGCGGAGCTCGAGTTCGTCGGGGTGTCGTTCCGCTATCCAGGCGCCGATTCTGCTGTGCTGGAGGACATCTCGCTGCGCACCGCGCCCGGCCGCACCACGGCGGTTATCGGCAGCACCGGCTCGGGCAAGACCACGCTGTTGTCGCTCGTTCCGCGACTCTTCGACGCCACCGACGGCAGCGTGCGCGTCGACGGAGTCGATGTTCGCGACCTCCATCCCGAGGTGCTGTGGCGGCGCATCGGCCTCGTGCCGCAGAAGGCGTACCTGTTCACGGGGACGGTGGCGAGCAACCTGCGGTTCGGTGACTCGACGGCTGACGACGAGCAGCTGTGGGAGGCGCTCGAGGTCGCACAGGCCGGGGACTTCGTCCGTGCCCTCCCCCAAGGGCTGGAGTCGCCTGTGGCACAGGGCGGCACGAACTTCTCGGGTGGGCAGCGTCAGAGACTGGCGATCGCGCGCGCGCTCGTCCGCCGCCCCGAGATCTACCTGTTCGACGACTCGTTCTCGGCGCTCGACCTGGCCACCGACGCCCGGTTGCGGGCGGCTCTTGCGCCGGAAACTCGCGAAGCGAGCGTCGTGATCGTGGCGCAGCGCGTCTCGACGATCATGGACGCCGACGAGATTCTCGTGCTCGAGGACGGGCGCGTCGTCGGCCGTGGACGGCATGACGACCTGGTGCAGACCTGTTCGACGTACGCCGAGATCGTCGAGTCGCAGGCCGCTGCCGATGACGGAGCGACTGAGCGACGGCTCGGCAAGGAGCTGTTCACAGCCGGCGACGGCAGCAAGGGGGTGAGGACATGACGGAGAGCACGGTGGCGAGCGAGGGCAAGGCGGCAGCGTCGCGGCGCCCGCCGCGCTCGCACATGGGGCCGATGCACAACGCGTTCACCGGCGACAAGTCGGCAGCTTTCGGCCCGTCGGCTCGTCGGCTGATGCGGCGGCTGAGGCCTGAGCGCACGCGGCTGCTCGGCGTGGTCGGGTTGGCGGTGCTCAGCGTGCTGTTGATGGTGCTCGCGCCCAAGGTGCTCGGGCACGCCACGAACATCATCTTCGACGGGGCGATCGGACGGATGCTGCCGGCCGGCCTCACCCAGGCGCAGGCGATCGAGGCGGCGCGTGCGCGGGGCGACGACACCTTCGCCGACCTGCTGAGTGGCATGACCGTGGTTCCGGGCGTGGGCATCGACATGGGCGACCTCGGCCGGGTGCTGCTGGCCGTTCTGGGTCTGTACGTCTTCGCCTTCCTGTTCTCCTGGTTCCAGGGCCTGCTGCTCAACGTCGCTGTCCAGCGCACCATCCGCGAGATGCGCGCGGAGGTGGAGGCCAAGCTGCACCGCCTGCCGCTGAGCTACTTCGACCGCCAGCCCCGCGGCGAGCTGCTGAGCCGGGTCACGAACGACATCGACAACGTCGCACAGACGTTGCAGCAGACGCTGAGTCAGCTGCTGACGGCACTGCTGACGGTCATCGGCACCGTGGTGATGATGCTGGTCATCTCGCCGCTCCTGGCGCTGGTCGCCCTGGTCACGATCCCGATCACGATGGTCCTGACCGGCGCGATCATGAAGCGCTCGCAGAAGCTGTTCGCCGCGCAGTGGAGACACACGGGGGTGCTGAACGGCCAGGTCGAGGAGGCGTTCACCGGCCACAGCCTCGTCAAGGTCTTCGGTCGCCAGCAGGAGGTGAACGAGAGCTTCCGGCAGGAGAACGAGCGGCTCTACGACGCGGGATTCGGTGCGCAGTTCGTCTCCGGCATCATCATGCCGACGATGATGTTCATCGGGAACCTGAACTACGTGGTCATCGCCGTGATCGGCGGGCTCCGCGTGGCGAATGGTCAGATCAGCCTCGGTGACGTCCAGGCGTTCATCCAGTACTCGCGACAGTTCACGCACCCGCTGACGCAGGTGGCGTCGATGGCCAACCTGCTGCAGTCGGGCGTCGCGTCGGCGGAGCGCGTGTTCGACGTGCTCGACGCCACCGAGCAGGAGGCCGACGCCGGTGAGCCGGCTACCGTCACCGACCCGCGCGGGCGGGTTGCCTTCGAGGAGGTGGCCTTCTCGTACTCGCCCGACCGTCCGCTGATCGAAGGGCTGGACCTGGTCGCGGAACCCGGTCAGACGGTGGCGATCGTTGGACCGACCGGCGCCGGCAAGACGACCCTGGTGAACCTCATCATGCGGTTCTACGAGCTCGACGCCGGACGGATCACGCTCGACGGCCTCGACATCACGTCGATGACGCGCGACGACCTCCGCTCGCGCATCGGGATGGTGCTGCAGGACACGTGGCTGTTCGGCGGGACGATCCGGGAGAACATCGCGTACGGCAACCCCGAGGCGAGCGAGGAGCAGATCCTCGAGGCGGCACGGGCGACGTACGTCGACCGGTTCGTTCGCTCACTGCCGGACGGGTACGACACGCTGATCGACGACGAGGGCAACTCGGTCAGCGCGGGTGAGAAGCAGCTGCTGACGATCGCACGCGCGTTCCTGGCCAACCCCTCCCTGCTGATCCTCGATGAGGCGACCAGCTCGGTCGACACCCGAACCGAGGTGCTCGTGCAGCATGCGATGGCCGCACTGCGTTCCGACCGAACGAGTTTCGTGATCGCGCACCGGTTGTCGACGATCCGAGACGCCGACCTGATCCTGGTGATGGAGGACGGTGCGATCGTCGAGCAGGGAACCCACGAGGAGCTGCTGGCGAGGGACGGCGCGTACGCACGCCTGTACGACGCCCAGTTCGCGGGGCCGGCCGAGGTCGCTGGAATGGCGGAAAGCCGCATGTTCTGAGCCCTTCCCGTGCGATCCTGGCCCCGCTGAGGTGGACGAAGTCGCCGGGGTCCTGGACGGAGGGTTTGTGGATGACGTCCATCCACGACGTCATTGCGGGCGAGGAGGTTCGCAGCGCACTTCAGCCGATCGTCGACCTGGGCACGAAGGCCGTGATCGGCTACGAAGCACTCGCCCGTGGACCTGAAGGGCGACTGGCCACCCCGAACGCCCTGTTCTCAGCAGCCCGCGAAGCCGGTGTCCTCGCCGACCTGGACCGCGCGTGCAGGCGCGCTGCCCTGAGGGCGGCGATCGAGCATGGCGTCTCGAAACCGTTGTGGCTCTTCGTGAATGTCGAGCCCGAGGTCCTGGACAGCGAGCCGATGGACGAGCTCGTCGCGCTGGCCGACGAGGCACCGGGTGGCCTTCAGGTCGTGCTCGAGATCACGGAGCGCGCACTGGCCGTACGACCGGCCGAGCTGCTGCGCACCGTCGAGCTGGTGCGGTCGCGCGGGTGGAGGATCGCGCTTGACGACGTCGGCGCCGACGACATGTCGCTGGCGTTCATGCCGTTGCTGCGGCCCGAGGTGGTCAAGCTCGATCTGCGGCTCGTCCGCGACCGCCCCTCTCCCGAAGTGGCGTCGATCATGAACGCGGTCAACGCGTACAGCGAGTCGAGTGGCGCCCTGGTGGTGGCCGAGGGCATCGAGAACGCCGATCACCTGCTGACCGCCGGGGCGCTCGGGGCCGTGCTCGGTCAAGGCTGGATGCTCGGACGCCCGTCCTTCGCCACCGTGTCCGAACCGGCCGGCGCCCTGACGCTCCCCCTCGTCCCCGTTCAGGACTGGTCCGGCATGTCGCCGTTCGGGTGTCTTCCCGACGGCTCCCGGCTCCGACGCTCGTCGAAGCCGCTGCTGATCGAGATCAGCAAGCACCTCGAGCGCGAGTCGCTGCGGTACGGGCCGGCGTGCGTCATCGTCTCGACGTTCCAGGACGCGAAGTTCTTCTCGTCCGGCACGGTGGCCCGCTACGCCGAGCTGGTCGAGGGGGTCGGCTTCGTCGCGGTGCTGGGCGAGGGTCTGGAGGAAGAACCGCTGCCGGGACTGCGTGGTGCCCGGCTGCAGCCGGACGACACCCTTCGGGGCGAGTGGGACGTCGTCGTGCTGGCTCCGCACTTCTCGGCGGCACTGCTCGCGCGCGACCTCGGAGACACCGGTCCGGACCCGGAGCGGCGCTTCGACTTCGCGGTCACGTACGACCGTGACACCGTCGTCAAGACGGCTCAGGCGCTGCTGTCGCGGGTGGCGCCTCAGCCCGTGGGCGTGGTGGACGTGCGAGACCTGAACCGGTCGGACGCGAGCCTCGAGCCTCCGGACGCTGTCAGCTGACGCAGGCGGCTCCCGCGCAGGTCCTGAAGGTGTTCAACCTGGTCGTGAGGTTGTTGATCGTGCTGGCCGGTGGGTCGTTGGCCGCGTTGCCGTCTCCCAGCAGATTCGTGTTCTCGGCCGGGTCGTTGGTCAGGTTGTAGTACTCGCGGGCGATGACGGCGCCGGTCGCGCTGTAGGTCTGGACGTACTTGGCGTTGGCCGTGCGGACCATCCGCCATGACGGGATGTTCTTGTTCGACGCGTCGTTGTAGTACTCGGCGTAGGTCGTGGTTCGTCGTGACGCCTGGAGCAGCGACTCGCCGTCGAGCGGCGGGCCACCTGCCGGTGGCGTGATGGCAGCGGCCTCGAGCATCGTCGGGAGCAGATCGATGGTGGAGACCGTGCGAGTGGCATTCACGCCGGCGGCGAAATGGCCGGGCCAGCGCACCGACAGCGGGACGCGGATGGACGGCTCGTAGGGCACGAACTTCTCCCAGCGTCCGTGCTCGCCCCACATGTACCCGTTGTCGGACGTGAAGATCACGAGGGTGTTGGCCAGTACGCCTCGGTCGGACAGCAGCTGCATGGTGGCGCCGAACTGGTCGTCGGCGCTCATGATGGCCCGCATCTGGCTCGCGCACATCTGCTGCCCCTGCGCGGTGGTGTGGTTCATCGTGCGCACGTAGGCGGGCTTGTCGCTGCGGTCCGTCTCCGGCACACCCGAGCACGTACCGACCGGGGTGGCGCTGTACTTCGCCTCGGGTATGGCCAGCTTGCTGGTCGTCCCGTCGGGGTTGGGGATGTCGGTCCAGTGCGGTGCCTGCGGAGTCTCGTACAGGAGGAACGGCGCGCCGATCGCCAGCGCATCGGTGATGTACTGGCGGCCTCGATTGCCGAGGTAGGTGGTGGAGTAGCCCGTCGCGGTCTGCGGGACGCCGTCGACCCTGGCAGCGACGTTGTTGTACCCGCCCCAGATCACCGACGAGTGCTGGAAGCACGGGGGGACCTGGGCCTTCGGCCACGTGGTGAGGAACTTGCCGGCGATGTAGGTGGAGTAGCCGTCGTTCCGCAGGTAGCAGGCCATCGAGTTGGGGGCGTCGAACAGTGCGCCGTCCTGCTGCCTGAGCACCCCGTTGTTGTGCGGGTACCGACCCGTCATGAGTGACGACCTCGAGGGACAGCAGGACGGGTCCGACACGAAGGACTTCGTGTATCGCGTCCCCAGGCTCATCCACTGCCGAACCTTGGGCATGTACTGGAGCGGGTCGATTCCGCCGGGAAAGGCGTCCCGCAGGTCGTCGAGGTTGTAGACGAAGATGTTCGGCCCGGTTGCGGCTGCTGCTGAGGGGGAGCCGTCCCCCATGGACGGGGAGGCGATGGTCAGAGGCCCCGTGACCAGGGCCAAAGCTGCGGCGACGATTGCCAACCGACGTGTTGTCGCCATCATGGCGGGTCCTTCTGGGCGCTGGGGGCGATGGGAGTTTGGCACCCGCGGGTGTCTCTAGTGCCGTCACCAGACTCCGGTGTCGGCGAACCGTTGCAGCACGTCGGTGTATGGCGCGAGATCGAGCCCCTGCGCGGCCACCCACTCGTCGTCATAGTACGTCTGCAGGTAGCGCTCGCCACCGTCACACAGCAGGGTCACGACTGACCCAGCCTCGCCCGCTGCGCGCATCTCGGCGACCATCTGCAGGGATGCCCACAGTCCTGTTCCCGTCGAGCCACCGACGGCTCGTCCGAGCACGTTCGAGCAGAAGCGCATCGCGGCCAGCGAAGCGGCGTCGGGCACCCGAACCATCCGGTCGATCACCCCGCCGACGAAGCTGGGCTCTACGCGCGGACGGCCGATGCCCTCGATGCGTGAGCCGACTCCCGTGGTGACCGCGTCGTCCCATGCCCGGTATGCCGGGAAGAACGCCGAGTTCTCCGGGTCGGCGACGGCGACTCGGGTGGGGTGGCGCCGGTAGCGGACGTAGCGTCCGAGCGTCGCGCTGGTCCCGCCGGTGCCCGCCCCGACGACGATCCAGGTCGGCACCGGGTGCCGCTCCTGCGACATCTGCTCGAAGATCGACTCGGCGATGTTGTTGTTGCCGCGCCAGTCGGTCGCGCGCTCGGCGAACGTGAACTGGTCCATGAAGTGGCCGCCGCAGTCGGCGGCGAGCGACCGGGCGACCTCGTAGATCTGGCCGGCTTCGTCGACGGGGTGACAGCGTCCGCCGTAGAACTCGATCAGGGCGACCTTCTCCGCGCTGGTGCTCGCCGGCATCACCGCGACGAACGGCAGTCCGAGCATCTGCGCGAAGTACGCCTCGCTGACCGCCGTCGAGCCGCTGGAGGCCTCGACCACGGTCGTGCCTTCGGTGATCCACCCGTTGCACAGGGCGTAGAGGAACAGTGAGCGCGCCAGTCGGTGCTTGAGCGACCCGGTCGGGTGCGTCGACTCGTCCTTGAGGTACAGGTCGATGCCGGCCGCCTCGCAGACCGGCAGCGGGAACGACAGCAGGTGGGTGTCGGCCGACCGTGTGGCGTCGGCCTCGACCTTGCGGACAGCCTCACCGACCCAGGCGCGTGACGTAGCGCTCCAACGGTCGGCGACATCGTTCACGGCCGTCAGGGTGTCACACTGCTGATGCGGCCCACGGGACGTGGCCGGCGGTCACCGTCCGGAGGCTGAGAAGTGTTGGTAGTCCTTAGAACTCGTCCAGTGGCCACCCCACGGCCAGCCCTGTGTGGCGAACGCGCGCACGACGACGTCACCACTTCACGATCATGCCGGGGCGGTTGTTGCCGCGATCCAGGTAGGCGCGTCCGGCGGGCGGCGACACCGTGGTCCCCTGCACGTACGGATTGTGCACGGGGTTGACGTCGATGGCGAGGCCGTACGCGTGCTCCGACCAGGAGGTGCTGCCCGCGACCGTGCGGCAGTTGTAGGCGGAGGTGTTGTTGGCGGCCATCGAGGCGTTGTCGTCGCCGCGGTAGGCGTCGACGAGCAGCATCCGCTGGATGGGGAAGCGCGCGGCGTAGAGGGCACCGAAGGCACGCGTGATGTCGGTCGCGGCCGTGCGGTGCACCACCAGCTCGCCCGTGTGCGCGATGCGGTCGAAGCCGTAGTAGGTGAGCGTGAGCAGCCGCAGGTCGGCCGCGGCCACCGGGCAGCCGGGTCGGTGGCTGTACCGCATGCGGGCGAGGGTCGCCGCGTCGATGGCCGCCACCGTCGCGCTGTAGGCCGGCAGCGAGGCGTCGCCGCGCACGGACGCGGCACCGATGGTCGTCATGCCGCTCCAGCCGTGACCCAGCAGCGTGGTGCCTGAGAATCCGCCGGAACCATTGCCTCGATAGAGCACCAGCTGGCCAGCCGCGTTGCGCCCGAGCAGGTCACCTCGGCGGTCACCGTTGGCGTCGGCCGCCCCTGCGATGGCCGTCATCGCGCTCCATCCGTGGCCGATCGACCGCGACCCGTCGAAACCGCCTCGCCCGTTGCCGCGGTCGAGCCACAGATCTCCGGTGGCCACCACGCGCGAGATCAGGTCGGTTGCGCCGTCGCCGTCGAAGTCACCAGCCGAGAGCAAGGCGTCGCGGCCGCTCCACCCATGGCCGATCTGACCTGCCGACCCGAAACCGCCGCGCCCGTTACCTGGGTAAAGCCACAGCGTGCCGTCGGACGAGCGGACGGCGACGAGGTCGGCGGTGCCGTCGCCGTTCCAGTCGCCAGGGGCCACGAGGTCGCGAATCGCGTTCCAGCCGTGGCCGATCTGGCGTGCCGGCGCGAAGCCTCCGCCACTGTTCCCCGGCCAGAGGAACAGAGCCCCGGTGCTGCGCGAGCGGGCCATGAGGTCGGTGCCGCCGATGCCGTCGAACTGGCCGACGACGCGCACCTGGTCGTAGCCGGCCCAACCCCGACCGAGCTCGCGTCCTGGACCGAGACCTCCGCCGGCCTTACCGGGGTAGAGCCACAGTCCTCCGGACGACGAGACGGCCACCACGTCGGCCACACGGTCACCCGACAGGTCCCACTGAGCGGCCGGGGCGAGCGTTCCGGCGCGCGCGGCCGGAGCCGTCGGTGCGCTGATGGCGACCCAGCCCGTCACCGCGAGTGCCATCACGAGCAGAGCAGTGACCAGGCCACGTTTCGCCATGCCAACGATCATGCTCCCGCGGGAGCCGATCCGCCCAGGGGCACTGGCCTTACGCTCCGAGCGTGGCGCAGCGCTCCTGGACCCCGGTGGGGGTCGCCGGCGTGCTGGCTCTTGCCGTTCTGTGTGGCTGCGAAGGAGGCGACCGGACGGCCGACCGGACGGCTGACCCGACTTCCGAAGCGACTTCCGACCCGACTTCCGAAGGAGAGCTGCGGCTGCCACCGCCGGGCGCCGCCTGGGACCTTCAGCTCGGCGGCGACTACCCGCCCGGCGACGGGGTCACGGTGGTCGAGCGCGACTGGTTCAGCGGCGATCCCCTGCCGGACGGGTACTCGGTCTGTTACGTCAACGCCTTCCAGACACAGGCGGACGACGGCACGGCTCAAGGGGAGGGAGCGCGCCCGGACCTGACCTCGCACTGGCCGACCGATCTCGTGCTGCTCGATCTGGACGACCCCGGATGGCCGGGCGAGCACCTGGTCGACATCAGTACTCCGGAGCGCCGGCAGGACGCGGTCGACCACGTCACGCCGATGCTGGAGTCCTGTGCTGCAAAGGGTTTCGACGCTGTCGAGTTCGACAACCTCGACTCGTGGACGCGCCTCGAGGGCACCGACCGCGCTGGTGACGTGCCCTTCGGTCAGGACGAAGCCGTGGCGTACGCGCGGTTGCTGGTGGCGGCCGCCCATGAGAACGGACTGGCCGCCGCGCAGAAGAACGCGGCTGACCTCGCGGCCGTCGGGCGAGCCGACATCGGTTTCGATCTGGCCGTCGTCGAGGAGTGCGGCGCCTACGACGAGTGCCGCACGTTCACCGAGGCCTATGGCAGCAGCCTCCTGGTCGTCGAGTACACCGACGAGGGGTTCGAGAGCGCGTGTACCGAGTTGCGCGGCCGGGTCCCTGTCGTCCGGCGCGACGTCGATCTCACCGTGCCCGGAGCGCCCGGCCACGTGGTCCGCCGCTGCTGACGCCGCACTAGCCTGCAAGCGTGACTTCAACGCAACCGCCTGCGGCCCGCACGGTCGACACCGAGCGCACCCACCACGGCGACACCGTCGTCGACCAGTACGAGTGGCTGCGGGCCTCCGACGACCCCGCCGTGATCGCCCACCTGGAGGCGGAGAACTCCTACGCGGCCGAGCAGACAGCGCATCTCGAAGGTCTGCGCACGACCGTGTTCGACGAGATCGTGGCCCGGACCCAGCTCAGCGACCTCTCGGTGCCGGCGCGCCGCGATGGCTGGTGGTACTACACGCGCACAGTCGAAGGTGCCCAGTACGCGGTGCACTGCCGGTGCCCCGTGGACAGCAGCCTCGACCCCTCGCAGGAGTGGACGCCGCCCACCATCGAGCCGGGCACTCCGGTGGACGGGGAGCAGGTGCTCCTGGACGGCAACCTCGAGGCGGAGGGTCACGCCTTCTTCTCCATCGGCGCGCTGTCGGTCAGCCCCGACGGCACGCTGCTCGCGTTCTCGGTCGACACCGTCGGTGACGAGCGGTTCACGTTGCGGGTCAAGGACATTCAGACCGGCGAGCTGCTCCCGGACGAGGTGTCCGGCATCTTCTACTCGGCCGCCTGGTCGACCGACGGCAGCACCGTCTTCTACACGGTCGTCGACGACGCGTGGCGCCCGCACGAGGTGCGCCGGCACGTGCTCGGCACCGACCCGTCCGCCGACACGACCGTCTTCGCCGAGTCCGACGAGCGGTACTGGGTCGGCCTCGACATGTCGTCCAGCCGAAGGTTCCTGTTCCTCAGCGCCGCGTCGAAGACCACGACGGAGGTGCGAGCCCTGGACCTGGCCACGCCCGCGGCTGAGCCGGTGGTGGTCGCTGAGCGGCGTCAGGGCGTCGAGTACGACGTCGACCACCTGGTGCTCGGTGGCCGCGACACGTTCGTCATCGTGCACAACCACGAGGCAGAGGACTTCGCCGTCGCGCTCGCCGAGATCGGCGACCCCGACCCGGCGCACTGGCAGCCGGTGCTGCCGCACGTGCGCGGCACCCGCGTACTGGGCGGCGTCGCGCACCGGAACGCACTGGTGCTGAGTGTGCGGCGGGAGGGGCTGCAGCGCGTGATGGTTCTGCCGGTCGAGGGCGACATCCTGGGAACACCGTGGGAGGTCGAGTTCGACGAGCCGCTCTTCACTGCCGAGGTGGGCTCTGTGCTCGACCCGAAGTCACCGCTGCTGCGGCTTGGCTGCAGTTCTTTCGTCACCCCTGCCACCATCTACGACCTGGATCTGGCGAAGCGGGAGCTGTTGTTGCGCAAGCGCACACCGGTGCTCGGCGGGTTCACGCCGGACGACTACGAACAGCACCGCGAGTGGGCAGTGGCTCCGGACGGAACGCGGGTGCCGATCTCCGTCGTATGCCGCGTCGGGACGCCGCGCGACGGCTCGGCGCCGACGCTCCTGTACGGCTACGGCTCGTACGAGAGCAGCATCGACCCGGCCTTCACAGTGCCTCGGCTCTCCCTTCTGGACCGCGGCGTGGTGTTCGCTGTCGCACACGTCCGGGGCGGCGGCGAGCTGGGCCGGCACTGGTACGAGCAGGGGCGGCTCGGCAACAAGACGAACACGTTCACCGACTTCGTCGCGTGCGCGGAGCGACTGGTCGAGAGCGGGTGGGCCGCGCCCAGACGGCTCGCGGCGATGGGTGGCAGTGCCGGTGGTCTGCTGGTGGGCGCCGCCGCGAACCTGGCACCCGAGCGGTTCGCCGGCATCGTCGCCCAGGTGCCGTTCGTCGACGCCCTCACGACCATCCTCGACCCGTCCCTGCCGCTCACCGTGGTGGAGTGGGAGGAGTGGGGCGACCCGCTGCACGACCCGGACGTGTACGCGTACATGAAGGGGTACACGCCGTACGAGAACGTCAGGACCGACGTCGCGTACCCGCCGGTGCTGGCCATCACCAGCCTGCACGACACCCGCGTGATGTACGTCGAACCGGCGAAATGGGTTGCGCGGCTGAGGGCGTCGGCATCAGGTGGCCCGTTCCTGCTCAAGACACAGATGGACGGTGGCCACGGCGGCGTCAGTGGTCGGTACGAGACCTGGAAGGAGCGGGCGTACGAGATGGCTTGGCTGCTGGACGTTCTCGGCGTCGAGCCCGTCAAGGGCTAGCCCCCAACGGACCACCCGACGATCCGCGGCCCGACACGGCCGCCTGGCTCACCGAGACCGCGCAAGGTGTCCTATCAGCGCGAGCGATGGTGCGTTTCGGGAGAGTTCGCGAGGGTCTCGAACCGCTGACATCGGGCCGATCAGTTCCGCACGCGCTCCAGCACCAGGATCGCCATGTCGTCCGACAGCGAGGAGCCGGTCCAGTCCTTGGCGGCAGCAGCGACACGACGCAGGCCCTCTGCCGGGGTCCCCCGGGACAGCTCGCGCCCGATCACCTCCGTGGCGGGAAAGAACTCCCCGCTCCGCCCACGCAGCCGCCCGCGCATCCACCACTTGCGTGGCCTGCGCGCCTCCAGCACACCGTCGGTGATCAGCACGAGCCGCTGGTTGCGGGGGAGGTTGGCGAAGGTGCTGCGCGGCACCTCGTCGAGAAGGCCGAGCGGCGGGGCGGGGTCGATCTCCAGCTCGATCGCGGGCTCGCCGGTCGCCTTGACGAGCATCGGTGCCGGGTGCCCGCAGGTGCACACCTGCAGATCGCCGTCCGGCTGCATCTGCAGCAGGGCGACGGTGACGAAGTCCTCGGGACCCGCCTCGCGGAGCACTGCACGGTTGAGGGCCATCGCGAGCCCGGACAAGGTCGGCTCGGTGTAGCCGACCTCGCGGAAGGCTCCGAGGACGACGCCCGACTTCTGGACCGCCTCCATGCCCTTGCCGCGCACGTCACCGACGAGGGCACGCGTTCCGAACGGCGTCGCGATCACCTCGATCAGGTCACCACCGATGCGGGCCTCGCTGGTCGCGGACTGGTACAGCGCTGAACACCTGAGGCCACCGACCATCGAGGGGATCGGTCGCATGATGGCCTGCTGCGCCGCGTCGGCGACCGACGAGAGGCGCCGACCGACCTGCGCCTTGCGCAACCGGGAGAACGACACGGGCACAGCGAGAATGGCGAAGAGCGCGACGAGCACGATCCGCACCTGCTGGCTCATCGTCTCGGCGGCGAGCAGTCCGCCGGGCCCCTTCTGCACATACCCGAGCCAGACCGCGCCGAGCGTGGCCACGAGCCCGACGACCGCCGTCTGAACCGGGTTCGTGAGTGCGGCGGCGAGCAGCGGCACCGCGCACAGGACCCCGATCAGCTGCGGAGCCGGACCTTCGAGGATCTCCCCACCGATGAGGAGCGCAGCGATCAGCAACGAAGCAGCCATCCCGAAGAGGCTGTCGTCGTCAAAGCGGCGCATGCGTACAAGCCTCCCAGGCCAGGGCACTTGGTGCGGACACGCGGCTACCGTGTCACCTGTTCGGTCGCCGTCGCTCAGACCGCGTCGGGCTCCGTGACGTCAACGGCGAACCAGCGGTCCTGCCAGGCCTCGTGCCGCCGCTCGAAGGCCTCGTGGTCATCTCCGAACGTCGTGACGAGCACGCTCCCAGGCCGTTCGGGGTCACGCTCGTCCGCCACCACCAGCAAGCCGTCGCCCCACTCGTCGACGGTCAGGCCCACCTGGTGCTCGGTGCGGAACCAGATCTCCCCGGAGATGTCCTCCGCCTCTGTCCCGCCGGCCGCCGGCACCCGCGCCTCGTACCGCTCGCCCACGCCTGGGCCGCCGGGACCCACGAGGTGCTCGAAGCCCAGCAGCTGCCACACGGTGGCAGTGCTCGGGCGGTCGTCGTCGATGCGCAACGTGCGCCGGTCCTGGCCCGGGTGACGCTCGAGCAGAAAGCGCAGCTGGTGGACGAAAGTCGTCCAGCCCTCGTCGATCTCGTCGTACCCGCCGTCCCAGTCGGTGCCGTACTGGTCGAGACCCCGCACGATGCGAAGCACCGTGTGCGGCCCGTCGGCGTCGTCTGCGCGCTCGAGCTCGAACCGTCCGCCCCCGTTCGTGTCGAGGGTCAGCTCTTCCGGGTGCTCCGTCACGTCGGACAGGAAGATCGCATCGATCTCGGCTTCGAGCTCGTCGTAGTGCCACCCGTGCCAGCGCTCGATCTCGTGCGGCTCGCGCAGGGCGGTCCAGACGGTCTCGGCCGCGGCGTCGATCGCGATGCGGACGGCCTCCCGTTCCCTTTCTGCCCCATCGGTTGCCATGGCCCCACCGTAGGGCCGGCTCGTAGAGTCGGGCCATGCCGGAGCTGCCCGAGGTGCAGGCACTGGCCGACTTCCTCCGCGAGAGGTCGGTCGGGTCTGTCGTCGCCGCCGTCGAGGTGGCCGCGATCAGCGTGCTGAAGACCTACGACCCGCCGCCCAGCGCACTGCAGGGCCTCGAGGTCACCGGCGTGCACCGCCACGGCAAGTGGCTCGACATCGACGTCGACGGCCTGCACCTGGTCTTCCACCTCTCCAAGGCCGGCTGGCTGCGTTGGTCGGACGCGTTGGCGCCGGCACCGGCTCGCCCCGGCAAGAGCCCGATCGCGCTGCGCGTGCGACTGGACGGGGCGAGCCCGGCGAACCCGGCCGCCGCCGTCCCCGGCCGCCTTCCAGGCTTCGACCTGACGGAGGCCGGTACCCGCAAGCGGCTGGCTGTGCACCTCGTGCGCGACCCGCAGCAGATCGAGAAGATCGCCTCGCTCGGCCCCGACCCCCTCGACCCGGCCTTCGACACCGAGGCCCTCGCGCGGCTGCTCGCCGGCTCTCGCCAGCAGGTCAAGGGGTTGCTGCGCGACCAGAGCGTCCTGGCGGGCGTCGGCAACGCCTACAGCGACGAGGTGCTGCACGCCGCCCGGCTGTCGCCGTTCGCCATCTCGGCCAAGCTCACCGACGAGCAGGTCGAACGTCTCTCGTCCTCGCTGCACGAGGTGCTGGACGGTGCCGTCGCCGCCGCCAGCGGCAAGCCGGCAGCCGAGCTGAAGGACGCCAAGCGGCAGGGGATGCGCGTGCACGGCCGCACCGGCCAGACGTGCCCGGTCTGCGGCGACGTCGTGCGCGAGGTCTCGTTCGCCGACTCGTCGCTCCAGTACTGCGCCACCTGCCAGACCGGCGGCAAGCCGCTGGCGGACCGGCGCCTCTCGCGGCTACTCAAGTAGCCACCCAGGTAGCCACTGAAGTAGCCATGAAGTACCACTCAAATAGCACTCACGTCCCTCTCCTGCCCAAGTCGGCACTGGGACACCACCTTTGGGGTTGGCACTCTCAGGCGAGAGTGCTAATATGCGGGCACGCCAGAGCGGGGAGGCTCCGGCGACATGAGCCACGACACTCGGTCCGCCAGGGCGGCGGCCGAGAGTACGAGGAGGTGGTGGTTGTGGCCCTGACCTTCGACCCCTTCCGCGAGATGGACCGGCTGACCAGCCAGCTGCTGGGTACGGGTGGTTCCCCGGGCGGCGGTGCTCGCTGGATGCCGATGGACCTGTATCGCTCCGGTGACCACTACGTCGTGAACATCGACCTGCCGGGTGTCGATCCCGGGTCGATCGACCTCGACGTGGACGGCAACACACTCACGGTGCGGGCACAGCGGACGCTGGGAGCAGGCGACGACGCCCAGTGGCTGGCCCGTGAGCGCCCCTCGGGCAGCTACATGCGTCAGCTCAGCCTGGGTGACGGCCTCGACGTCGAGGCCATTCACGCGGGGTACGAGAACGGCGTGCTGTCCCTGACGATCCCCGTGGCCGAGCAGGCCAAGCCGCGCAAGATCCAGGTGCAGACCGGCGGCCAGCGCACCGAGATCGGACGCGAGCGGGACCACGAAACAGTCCAGGGCGAGGTGACCGCGGGCGGCTCGAAGAGCTGATCCGGCGGCTGGCCAACCCTCCCGGCCGGTGCACCGGCCGGGAGGTCTCGCACGTCGGAGATCTGACCGGCCGGCGCATGCGCGACGAAAGTCGGTGCCCCAGAGCGCAGTCCGGCGACGTCTGGCCGATGACCCCGCACGGTGGCAGCACACAGACTCGCGGCCATGTCGATCACCGCGGCCGCGCCGCACGCCCTCATGCCCCCTGCCGCCCCGCTGCTGCTCGCTCGCGGGCTGCAGCACTCGTTCGGCGTCACACGCGTACTCGCGGGCGTCGACCTGGCCGTACCGGCCGGTCAGACGCTGGCCGTGATGGGACCGTCGGGCTCGGGCAAGTCGACCTTGCTGCACGTGTTGGCGGGCATCACCCGTCCGGACGCAGGAACCGTTCACCTGGACGGCGCCGACATCAGTGCGATGCCCGACCGGGAGCGAAGTCGCCTGCGGCGCACCAGGTTCGGATTCGTCTTCCAGTTCGGACAGCTGCTTCCCGAGCTACCCGCCGACGAGAACGTCGCCCTGCCACTGATGCTGGCGGGCACCCGGCGGGGCGAAGCCGTTCGCGTCGCGCGTGAGTGGCTGGGCAAGCTGGGTCTCGAGGGACTGCAAGGGCGCCGACCGGGCGAGATGTCGGGCGGACAGGCGCAGCGGGTGGCCGTGGCTCGCGCCGTGGTCACGTCCCCGTCGGTGGTCTTCGCCGACGAGCCGACCGGGTCGCTCGACCAGCGCACGGGCTGGGACGTGATGCAGCTGCTCACCTCGACGTGCCAGGCGTCCGGGGCGGCGCTCGTGGTCGTCACCCACGACCCCCACGTCGCAGGCTGGTGCCGGCGCGTGGTCGAGGTCCGTGACGGGCTGGTCGTCTCCGACCGTGCGACCGCGCCGGCCACCCAGGCAACGCGGTGAACGCCGCCCGCATCGCAGTGACCCTGCTCCGTCGAGGTGGCCGTCGCGGGATGCAAGGTGGCCTGCTGGCGATCATCAGCGCGGCAGTCTGCACAGCACTCCTGCTGACCACTGTCGCCGGCCTGCTCGCGTTCGGGCACCGCGCCGACCGGGCGGCCTGGCGTACACCCGAGTCGGTGCCCGCCGCCCAGGCCGAGGCCGTCCTGGCGTCGGCGTACGAGAGCGTCGGCGGCCACGACATCCTGTTGGTCGACTACGCGGCGCTCACGTCCGACGCACCCGTTCCGCCCGGCCTGCCGCGCGCTCCGGCCCCCGGCGAGGTGTGGAGGTCGCCCGCCCTGGCGGCTCTCGGCGACGACCTTCCCCCGGGGGCGACGACTGATGCCGGACGGATCGGCGGCGCCGGACTGCTGCACCCGGACGAGCTGGTCGCCGTGGTCGGTCGCGACCCGAACCATCCCAGGGTTGCCCTCGACGAGAGATACGCCGGGCCCTCGTGGGTCACGCCCCTCGACCGGCTCCCCAGTGACGCCTCGCAGGTGCCCATGGGCGGGTCGTCCCAGGCCCTGTACACGCTCCTCGCGCAGATCGCCGTCGTGCTGCTGGCCGTACCCCTGCTCACGCTCGGCGGCGCCGCAGCCCGGCTCGGGGTGGCCCGCCGTGACGAGCGGCTGGCAGCGATGCGCCTGGTCGGTGGCACCAACGCCCAGGTGGTCACCGCGGCGATCATCGAGTCGCTCGTCCACGCACTCGTCGGCACCGCTGTCGGGGTGGCTGCCTACCTGGCCCTCGTCCCTGTGGTCGGCCTGATCCCCTTCCAGGGCGGTGCGGTGGGCTCGAGTGACCTCTGGCTCGACCTCCCCACGCTGCTGCTCGTCACCGGGGCGGTCCTCGCCCTGTCGGCCGTCAGCGCCCTGATCGGCCTGCGTGAGGTCGTGGTCAGCCCCCTCGGCGTCGCGAACCGCCACACCCCACGGCGGCTTCGCGTGCTGCGAGTGGTGCTGCTGGCGGTCGTGCTGGGTGGGTGGAGTGCCTTCAGCCGCGACGCGACCACGACGGCGATCGTGGTCGGGCTGGGGATGGTCTTCCTGACCCTCAATGTGGTGGGGCCCTTGGTGCTCGGCGTGGTCGGACGGATCGGGGCACGCACGGCGCGGACCCCTGCGGCCCTGCTGGCCGCGCGCCGGCTGGCTGACGACCCGCGCGGTGCCTGGCGCGTCGTCGGTGGCCTGGCCCTCGCGTCGTTCGTCGCCGCCTGCGTGGCCATCGTCCCCGCCATCGAGTCGTCGGCCGACGGGGCCGAGCTGGACATCGAGGCGGCGATGGTCATCCAGGATCTGCGCACCGGGGGCCTGGTGGTGCTGGTCGTGGCCTTCCTCGTCGCTGCTGCGAGCGCTGGAATCGCTTCGGCGGCAGCCGTTCTCGATCGCCGCCGCACCTACAGCCTCCTGGCGCTGGCGGGAACGGACCCGGTCGTGCTCGACCGGGCGCGCCGGCGCGAGCTGCGCCTGCCGCTGCTCCTCACGGCCGTCGGTTCGGTGCTGACAGCCTGGGTTTTCCTCCTGCCTATCACCGGCATGGCCCTCCTGCGCGCGCCCTCGGGGCTGCTGCTGATCGGCGGGTCGGTCGCTGTCGGGATCGCAGCCGTGATGGCGGCGTCGGAGGCCTCTCGTCCCCTGCTGCGGGCGGTGCTGGCCGAGTCGACGGCTCGTCCCGACTGAGGGCGAGGGGGGCGGAAGGGACGGACGGGACGATTCCGGCCCTACGGCGCGGTTACCCTGGTGAGGTCCGTTCTTTTCCGCAGCACCGTTGATCAGCTGCGCTCGTCCCGCGCCTAGGCAGGTTCGGGTAGGCGCCAGGGGGTTCGTACCAATGTCGACCACGTCCGTGCGTCCTGCTGGCCTGCCGTTGGCGGCGGGGCCCGGCGGCACCAGGTTGCCGACCAGCCGCACCCGCCGGCCGACGTTCGCCGCGCTCGCGGTGCTGCTCATCCTGGTCGGCGCCCTGGCCAGCGCCTGGCTCGTCTACCGGAGTGGCAACCGCGTCGACGTGCTCGTGGCGCGTGGCGACATCAAGGTGGGGCACACGATGACGGAGGAGGACTTCACGGTGGCTCGCGTCGCCACCGACGACGCTCCGGTCATCATCGCTTCGGCCCAGGAGAACTTCATCGGCACGCACGCAGCCTCGTCGATCCCCGAGGGCACCCTGCTGAACCGCGACATGTTCCTCTCCGGAGACGTCGTGCCCGAGGACGGCGTGGTCGTCGGCATGGTGCTGACGCCCCAGCAGCGACCGGCGGACGGTGTGAAGCCCGGCGACGTGGTGCGCCTCATCCTGGTGCCACCGACCGAGGCGGGCGGCCTGACGAGCGGAGAGCCTGGCCAGCAGCTGGTCTCGGCGGTGCGCGTCGTCGAGGTCGGGCCGGCGAGCGCCGGATCCCAGGGCCTCGCGGTCTCGGTCCTGACCAAGAGCGGCGACGCGGGCAGGGTCGTGGCGGCCTCGTCGGCAGGCCAGGTCGCCGTGGCTCGACTCGCCGCAGACACCGAGCCGACGATCGACCTGGTGAAGGAGTAGGGGTGGGGGTCCTCACCCTCTTCGGCGCCAAGGGCTCGCCGGGGGTCACCACCACCGCCCTCCTCGCGGCCGCGCTGTGGCCGCGGCCGGCGGTGCTCGTCGACGCCGACTCCGATGGCGGCGACGTGGCGCTGAGGCTGCCCCGCGCCGACGGGGCCGCGATGGACCGCTCGATCGGGCTGCTGACACTCCTGCCGTTGGCCCGCCGCGAGCTGGCGGCCCACGTGGTGGCCGAGCACGCCCAGACCGTGCTCGGGGGAGTCGAGGTCGTCGCCGGCCTCGCCGGTCCGGAGCAGGTGAACGCCGTCGGGCCGCTGTGGGGGTCGCTGGCGGCCGCGTTCCGGTCCATGCACGACGCCGACGTGATCATCGACGCCGGACGGCTGCACTCGCAGTCGGTTCAGCTGCCGCTGGCACAGGAGTCCGACCTGGTGCTGTGCGTGCTGCGGCTGAGCGTCACCGGAGTCATCCACACCCGCGAGCGGCTCCGTGCGATGGAGCCGCACCTGCGCTCCACCAGCGGCCGCAGGCCGCGGGTCGGCATCGTCGTGATCGCGCCGCCCAATGCCGAGCGCGACGTGGTGTCGGTCGCGAGCAGCATCACGGGGGCAGTGCCGGGCACGGAGATGTTCGGCCATCTCTCCCACGACGACGTGGGAGCTCGCCTGTTTCTGGGCGAGCCGGTCAGCCGACCGGAGCGGACCATGCTCGTGCGCTCCGGCCGCCGCGTGATCGACGCCGTGGCCGGCTCGATGCCCACGTCGCCCCTGATGGCACCCCTGCCACCCGCCATGGCCTCGGGGGCGACGGGGCTGCTCGTGAACGGCCAGGCTCCTGACGGCGGGGTCGACGAGGACGGCGCGCCGACCCGGCGGTCGATCCGCAAGGGCCAGCCACGCCGCGGAGGGGGGATCAAGACTTGAGCATCGACAACGAGCTGGTCCGGCTGCTGAGGGCCCGCGTCGCACAACGCCTGAACCAGCAGCGGCGCCGCGACGAGGTCTCCGGACGCGCGGCGATGTCGGCGGAGGACGAGCGCCAGTTCGCGCGCTCGCTCATCGTCCAGGTGCTCGAGGACCACGCCAGGAGCGAGATCGTCGCCGGTCGGACCCCGCCGAGTGCCGAGGAGGAGGAGCACACCGCCGGCGCCATCCACGCGGCACTCTTCGGTGTCGGACGCCTGCAGCCCCTGCTGGAGGACCTCGACGTCGAGAACATCGACATCAACGGGTGCGACCAGGTCTTCGTCGGCTACGCGGACGGCCGTGAGGAGATGCACCCGCCGGTCGCGGACTCGGACGAGGACCTGATCGAGCTGATCCAGGTGCTCGCCGCGAACGTCGGGCTGACCAGCCGTCCGTTCGACTCCGCGAACCCGCAGCTGGATCTGCGGCTACCCGACGGCTCGCGGCTGTCTGCGGTGATGGGCGTCTGTGCCCGTCCGTCGCTGAGCATCCGCCGCTCGCGGCTGGGCAAGGTCTTCCTGTCCGACCTCGTCGGCACCGGCACGATGAGCGAGGAGCTGTCGTCGTTCCTGCGCGCGGCGGTGCTCGCCCGCAAGAACGTGATGATCGCGGGGGCGACGAACTCGGGCAAGACCACGATGCTGCGGGCGCTGGCGAACGAGATCCCCTCGTCCGAGCGCCTGATCACCGTCGAGCGCTCGATGGAGCTCGGCCTCGAGGCTTTCAGGGACCTGCATCCCAACGTCGTGGCCTTCGAGGAGCGCCTGCCCAACTCCGAGGGAGCGGGCGGCGTCAGCATGGCCGAGCTGGTGCGGCGCAGCCTGCGCATGAACCCGAGCCGGGTGATCGTCGGTGAGGTGCTCGGCGACGAGATCGTCACGATGCTGAACGCGATGAGCCAGGGCAACGACGGGTCGCTGTCCACGATCCACGCGAACTCCTCGATGGAGGTCTTCAACCGGATCGGCACGTACGCGCTGCAGGCGGAGGAGAACCTGCCGGTCGAGGCCACTCACATGCTGATCGCCGGCTCGATCAACTTCGTCGTGTTCCTGAAGAAGCGCAACGACTACGACAGCGGCGGTGTGCTGCGCCGGATGATCGAGTCCGTCCGCGAGGTCACGGGCGTCGACGGACGAGTGCTGTCGAGCGAGGTCTTCGCCACGCCCGCTGGCGGCGGGCCCGCCCGCGCCCACGCCTCGATCGAGTGCATCCACGACCTGGTGCAGCACGGGTACGAGCCGTCGACCATGGGGCGCTGGGGATGACCGGCTCCAGCACCCTGCTGGCACTGCTCACGGGCGCCGTGCTCGGGCTCGGCCTGTTCGCCGTCGTGCTCGCGTTTACCGGTGTGCCGCAACGTGACCCGTCCAAGCCACCGCTGTTCCGCGGCACGGTCGGTGGGCGGGCGATCAGCACGCGCGCGCTCGCCGGCGCCGTCACGGGCATCGCCGTCCTGGCACTCACGCGCTGGCCGGTGATCGCCGTCTCGGCGGTGCTGCTGGTGACCTTCTGGGACCGGATCGTTGGCTCGTCCAAGGCCGAGGCCATCGGCATCGCCCGGCTCGAGGCGCTCGCCACCTGGACCGAGTCGCTGCGCGACACCATCGCCGGTGCAATCGGGCTCGAACAGGCCATCCCCGCCAGCGTCGCCGCGACACCGCCGGTGATCAGGCCGGCCCTCAACCTCCTCGTCGACCGGCTGCGCATCCGCGAACCCCTGCCGAACGCCCTGCTCGCCTTCGCGGACGAGCTGAACGACCCCAGTGCCGACACCACGGTCGCTGCCCTGGTGCTCAACTCACGGCTGCGAGGGCCCGGCCTGCACGACGTGCTCTCCGCGCTCGCGGTCTCGACCCGCGAGGAGCTCGACATGCGCCGTCGCGTCGAGGCCGGTCGGCGCAGCATCAGGCGCAGCGTCCGCATCGTGCTGGCGATCGTGCTCGGGGTCGGTGGCCTGCTGGCGGTCCTGAACCGCAACTACGTGGCGCCCTACGACAGCCTCGTCGGGCAGCTCGTCCTGCTGCTCGTCGCCGGGCTCTTCCTGGCCGGCCTGATGTGGCTGCGCAAGCTGGCTCGACCCGTGACGGCCGAGCGCTTCCTGGTCGTGTCGTCGCTCGACCGCGACCAGGCGCTGAGCGAGGCCGGCGCATGATCGTCGAGTCGCTGATCGCCGGTGGCGCCGTCGGGGTGGGGCTGTACGCGCTGGTGCGGGTCTTCGTCCGCCCACGCCCAGGGGTAGGGGCGCTCGTCGCCCGGATCGACTCCGGACAGCGGTCGATGCGCACGCACACGGTCACGCCCGCCGAACGCCACGCCGGTGGTGTCACCGGCGCCGTCCAGGGTCTCCAGAGCCGCATCGCAGACTGGGTCGAGGTGCGCGCCGCAGAGCGGCAGTGGAACGTCGGTCGCACCCGCACCGACCTGGCCGTCATGAACCGTACCGTCGGCCAGTTCGTCGCCACCAAGGTGCTGCTCGGTGTCGGCCTGTTCCTGCTCGGACCCATCGTGTGGGCGGTGCTGCGTGTGTCGGGTGCCCCGCTCCCGGCAGCCGCACCGGTGGTGCTGGCGCTGCTGCTCGCGGTGTTCGGCTTCTTCGTACCCGACCTGGCCCTGCGCGGTGAGGCGGAGCAGCGCCGGCGTGACTTCCGTCGGGTGGTCGGCGCCTTCCTCGACCTGGTGTCGATGAACCTGGCGGGCGGACGGGGACTGCCCGAGGCCCTGCTCGCCGCATCGACGATCAGCGACCACTGGAGCCTGGTGCGCATCCGGCAGGCGCTGGCGAACGCCCGGCTGTTCGGCACCACGCCGTGGGCCGCCCTCGGAGAGCTCGGTGACGAGCTGGGCATCGAGGAGCTGCGTGACATGTCCGGCGCGCTGGGGCTGGCGGCGGACGACGGCGCCAAGATCCGGGTGTCCCTGTCGGCCCGAGCCGCCACCCTGCGCCGCAAGGAGATGAGCGACGAGGAGGGCCAGGCGGGCGAGCGCTCGCAGTCGATGCTGGTCGCCCAGATGCTGATCTGTGCGGCCTTCCTCGTTTTCCTCGCATACCCTGCAGTGGCACAGCTGCTGGCCAACTCATGAGCCGGCGACCGGGGTCTACCGGGGGGTGCGTGGCCGCTCCAGGGCCCACTGACCGCGATCGGGAGAGTGAACGGATGATGATGCGACGGCTGAGACAACGCTGGCTGAGTGTCCTGGCACAGGGACGGGACCTAGGGGCGTCAGCCCTCGAGTGGGCCATCATCGCGGCGGTTGTCGTCGTGGCCGCGTCGATCATCGGCGGCGTGATCTACAACATCGTCGACACCAAGAGCCAGCAGCTGGAGGAGTGCGCCAACCAGCCCATCGGCTCAGCTGGCTGCTAAGGGGAATGGCCTGCGACAGAAGGCTTCTCGGACGCGACGACACCGGCGCCAGCTCGCTCGAGCTGTCCATCGTCGCTCCGGCGTTGCTGTTGATGATCTTCTTCGGCATCCAGGCCGGCCTGTTCTACTACGGCCAGACCGTCGCCGTGCAGGCGGCCCGTGAGGGCGTCTCGCTGGTGCGACTGGCCCAGGACGAGGCACAGGCCCAGGAGCTGGTGCCGCTCGCCGAGGACAAGGCCGAGGCCTTCGCCGGCGCGGTCGGGCGCGAGTCACTGGTGGACGCCGCGGCCGTGGCCGAGTACGACGCCGAGAACGGCCGGGTCTCCGTACAGGTCACCGGTCAGGTGATCACCCTCGTGCCCGGGCTCGACCTGACCGTGACGCAGGAGGCGTTCGGTGAGATCGAGCGCTTCGAGGGAGACCCGGGGGCCGTGCCGTGAGCGGGCCAACCAGGGAGCCCAGGAGGAGGCACCGGGACGCAGGAGCCATCGCGGTCGAGCTCGTCATCCTCTTCCCGATGATGCTGTTGCTGATCGCGCTGGTCGCCGCCTACGGGCGCCTCGGCCTGGTGAACGGCAACTTCGACGCCGGCGTGCGCGACGCCACCCGGTCGGCGACCCAGGCGCGTGACGGTGCCGACGCCCAGGTGGTCGCCGAGGAGGCCCTGCGCACGGCGCTCGTGCAGGTCTCGCAGCCCTGCCTCGACTCCCTCGAGGTCGACCCGATCCAGGTGTTCGAGCCGGGACGTCCGGTCACCGTCACGGCGCGGTGCAGCTACCCGTTGTCCGACCTGGCCGCCGGCATGCCGGGGTCGGTGACCGTCGAGGCGTCGTTCTCCAGCCCCCTCGACCCGAACCGCGGGGTGGGGCAGAGGTGACCGGGCGCTTCCGCCGGCGTCTCGGCCGGCCCCTCGGCCGGCACCTGCGCGGGACCGACCGCGGTTCGATCGCCCCGGCCGCCCCGATCCTCGCCCTGATCCTGCTGCTGCTCGGCGGTCTGGTGCTCGACGCCTCACGGCAGCTCAACGCCCGCGGACGCGCAGTGGCGTACGCCGAGGAGGCCGCCCGGTCCGGGGCCGCGGCCGTCGAGCTCGGGGAGGTCGAGCTGCAGCTCGACGAGGCAGAGGCCCGGAGACGGGTCGAGCTGTACTGCGCCGCGGTCGTCGCCCGTGGCGCCGTCACGCAGTGCTATCCGGTCGGCATCGCCCAGGTGTCCTCCACCGACCCTCGCCGGCTGGTGGTCGAGACCCGCGTCGAGCTGGAGATCCCGGCGACCCTGCTCGGGCTGGTCGGGGTGACCACTCTGCGCGCCGCGGGTGACGGGCGCGCGCGGCCCTACGAGGGTGTCGACCGACCGGAGCTGCCACCGGTCGCGCCGCCACCCTGACCGGGTGCATCACCGCCACGGAACCATGGGATGAATGTCCTGGTTGGCCCGGGTTGGCCTGGATGAGGTCCGATTGGCCCTGAGTTCTTCCGCGAGGTCGCAGTTCGTCCGGCATCGCGGGTACCCTGGGGCCAGAGCTCGCGCAGGCGCCGGTGGGGACCAGACGGCGCACGGGGGAAACAGGGAGGCCGGACGTGACGGGTGGGGTTGCGGAGCGTCGCACGTCCTCGAGCCTCGCGCTCGTCGTCGTGGCGCTCGGCGCCATCCTCCTGGCCGGGTGCACCGACGAGCCGGAAGCGGTGGAGCCGCCGACCCCGTCCCGGACGCCGTCCACCAGTCCGACCGAGTCATCCAGCCCTTCGTCGCCCTCGGCGTCGGTGCCGTTGTCGCCGCTGGAGGACAACCTCGGCGTGCAGGCGCTACGGCGCTTCTACGACGGGGTGGCCCGCGCCATCGACAGCTGGGACTTCACGGTGCCCGAGCTGACCGAGAACACGGGGCCCGAGCTCCTCGCCGTCCTGCCGGACCGAGCCGCTGTCGAGAAGGGGCGAGACGTACCGGGGCCCGTGCCCTTCACGCCGGTTGAGCTGGTGGAGGACTCGGACACCCGCAAGGTGATCACGCTCTGCGCTCTTGATGACGGCTGGTCGAGAGAGGCCGGCACGGATACGCCGGCCGCCGCAAGGAACGTCGTGCCCCTCACAGCCACCGTCGTGCCGGTCGAGGGGCGCTGGATCGTGACCGAGTTACTCAACGCACCAGATGCCTTCGACTGCAGCACAGTGACCATCCAAGAGGTGTTCTTCTGATGACCACACGCATTCGGCCTGCAGCAGCAGTGCTCCTGTCCCTGGTGCTCGCGGGCGCCTGCCTCGTCGGTGCGGGAGCCTTGCCCGCACAGGCGGGCACGGCGGTCGGCGGCGACCAGACGGCGGCACCGTCGCAGCAGAAGCACACCAACGACCCGGTCCAGCGGCAGGTGCGCACGTGCACCCTGTACGCCGGCAGCGGCTCCTACGGCATGACGTGCCGGGGGGCGACCGGCGAGTCGGCGTCGTACGCCGAGATCCTTGGCAACGAGCCGGTTCCGACGTGCTGGCACGAGGACGTTCCCCCGGGCTTCAAGCCACCCAAGGTCAGGGGTGAGCTGCCCCCGGGCGGCAAGTGGTACCTGAGGACCTGCCTCGTCTCGGGCATCGACCCCGAGACCAAGCAGCCGAACGGCCGGATGAGGTTCTCGCAGGAGCCCGAGTACGTCGCGCCGGACAACCCGATAGAGCTGCTGCCCGGGCAGGAGATCATCGTGGCCGGCGTGCGCGACGTGCGGCAGATCCCCGCGCCGTTCGTGCAGACGTCTCCCTCGGCCAAGCCGCGGGTGGGTCAGCAGCTGGCGTTCTACGTGCCGCCGGCGAACACCGTGGGCAGCACGATCTCGGTCAGCGGGCCGGGTCTGGGCACGGTGCAGATGCGGGCCCGCCAGACCGGGTTGCAGGTGTGGCCGCTCGGTACGCGTCCGGCACCGGCGGTCAACTGCGCTGACGGCGGCGTCCAGATCACCACGCACGACACCCGTGAGACCCAGCCCAACGCATGCTGGTGGACCTTCGAGCACTCCAGCTCCGACCAGCGGAACAACCGGTACCCGATGCACGTCGAAGCGAACTGGGTCGTGGAGTACAACGCCGACGGCGACTGGCTCGAGCTGGGCCGCTTCACCCGGGAGCAGGAGAACCGTCAGTGGGTTCCCGAGGTCCAGACCATCGTTGTGCCCTAGGGAGATGCCATGACTACGACGTTCCAGCCGCGCGGCCGGCTGCCAGTTGCCGGGCCGACCCCCCGGGAGCGCCGCAGCGAGCGGCTCCGGGGAGCCGCTGCCCTCTTGGGCACACTTGTCGTGGTGATTGGCGTCCCCGTCGCCCTCCTCGTCTTCATCGGCAACCCCCTGCCAACCTCACTGCCCTCCCGTGACTGGTTGACGGCCGACATCTCGATCGACGTCATCCTCAAGGTCATCGCGCTCGTGGTCTGGGCCGTCTGGGCCCACTTCGTGGTGTGCCTGCTGACCGAGTTCAGGGCGGCGCGCCGGGGTTCGGGACTGCCCACTGCGGTGCCCTTCGGCGGCGGCAACCAGTTCCTCGCCCGCAAGCTCGTCGCAGCGGCCCTCCTGCTGGCCGGCGCCGCGACCCTCGCCCCGCAGGCGAGCGCCTCCGGTCCCGCCAACACCCCCGGCATCAGCGCCACCGCAGAGGCGGCGTGGGGAGCCAGGTACCAGGCGCAGGCCGTGCAGATCGCTCACCAGCAGGCCGCCGCCGAGCAGGCGGCCGAGGCCTCGGCCGACGACGCCTCGAACGCGCCCGACGCCACGGCGGACGAGGTCTACTACACCGTGCAGCCGCCGAACGGGCGCAACCACGACACCCTCTGGGACATCTCCGAGCGCACGCTCGGTGACCCGTTCCGCTACAAGGAGATCTACCAGCTCAACCTCGACCGGGTGCAGCCGGACGGCCGCAAGCTGGTCGACGCCGACCTGATCTACCCCGGCTGGGTGCTGATGATGCCGGCCGACGCGAGCGGCCCGGGCCTCACCGTCGTGGAGCCCATCGGCGCGCCGGTCTCCGCACCCGTGGCCCCACCGGTCGAGCCCGCATCCGAGACCGCGCAGGCCGAGCCCTCGGCCGACGCGGCAGAGCACGCCTCGCTGGCCGGAGGGCTCAGCGCCGACGGCGCCGGCGCCGACGCAGCCACCGAGACCGACACCGGTCACCTCGCGCTCGGCGGCGGCCTGCTGGCCGCAGGCGTGCTGCTCGCCCTGTCGGGGCGTCGTGGCCCGTACCGTCCGGAGACGGAGGACGAGGAGCGTCTGCGCCTCGCCGCCGACACCGGCACTGCCGACCTGCTCGACCGGGCGCTGCGGCACCTGGCCGCGGGCCGCGCCTCGCAGGGACAGGCGCTGCCGGAAGCGGTGCTGGCCTACGCGGGACCGGAGCGGGTCGTGCTGCACCTGTCCGGTGCGGCCGACTCCCCGGCGTTGAAGGACCCGCCGGAGCCGTGGAAGCTGGGCGAGAACGGCCGCTCGTGGAGCGTCGCGGCAGACGACGTGGCCGGCATGACCGCCCCCGACGTCGCCGCGCCGTACCCGGCCCTCGTCAACGTCGCGTCGACCCACGGCTACGAGCTGCTCGTCGACCTCGAGGCCGCGCCCGGCCTCGTCTCGATCGGCGGCGACACCTCCACCGCACGCGAGGTGGCCGTGTCGATGGCGGCAGAGCTCGCCACCAACGTGTGGTCCGACGGGGTACGAGTGACGCTCGTCGGGTTCGGTGACGACCTGGTCGAGATCGCCCCCCAGCACATGGAGCAGGTCGGCGACCTGTCCGACGTGCTCGACGAGGTGGAGCGCAGCACGCGCGTGGCCGAGGAGCTGAGCCGGTCTCTCGGTATCCACGGCGTGCTGGCAGGCCGTCTGTCGCGTGGCGCCGAGCGGTTCCGGCCGCGCGTCCTCGTGCTGTCGGCGCCGCCGACCCCTGCCGAGGCGTCCCGGCTGCAGCAGCTGCTGAGCCGCGGCCGTACGCCGCTGGCTGCCGTCTGCGTGGGCGACTCGGTCGCTGCCCGCTGGCGCTTCGTCGTCGACTCGACGGGCAGCATCGACCTGGGGGCTCTGGGCGTCAAGGGCACGGCACGCACGCTCGCGCCCGAGCAGTACCGGGGCATCACGAGCCTGCTGCGCGACCTCGACGCAGGACGCGTCGAGCGCTCCGTCGAGGTGGCCGCCATGACGCCGGCCGCTGGCCTGGCCGATGCCACACCTCCCGGTGGGGCAGCTGCGGCGCTGGGGGTCCCGGCCCCGCGGGCTGCCGACCTCACCCGGACGGCGGACGTCCAGATCAAGTTGCTCGGCCCGGTCGAGGTGCTCGCGCCCGGAACCATCGACGAGCGCCAGCGTCCTCTCCTGGTGTCCTTCGTGGTGGCTGTTGCGCTCGCCGACGAAGGACTGCACGACGCCGTCCTCCGCGCGACGGTCTGGCCGCGTGGCGTCACCGACGAGATCGTCGCGGCGACAGCGACCGCGGTCACCGCCTGGCTGGGCGACGACGCGGCCGGCCGGCCACGGCTGCGCCAGGACGACGACGACGCCTGGTGGCTCTCGGACGACGTGGCCTGCGACTACGACGCCCTCCGTCACGTGGCGGGTGGCGACCCGTCCGATCTCGAGAGCCAGCTGGCCGTCCTCGCCCTTGGCCGGGGTGAGGCGTTCTCGTCGGCGACCGGTGAGCGGTTCAGCTCGTTCGCGTTCGCGCGCGCGGCCCAGCAGACCCGCGTGCTGGTCACGACGCTGGCCCGGCAGGCCGGTGCCTCCGCAGTCTCGTCCGGTCGCCACGACCTGGCTGAGCGGGCCCTGCGACGCGGGCTCTCCCTGGTGCCCACGGCGGAGCCGCTGTGGCGTGACCTGCTGCGCCTGCTGGGCCCCGAAGGAGCCCCGGCGACGGCGGAGAACATGTACGCGGCGCTGGCCTACCACCGGGTGCGCCCCGAGCCTGAGACCGACGCCTTGGTGGAGCAGCTCGTGCCGGGTTCCCCCCGGCGGATGGCCTAGACCCCGATGGCTTTGGTCGGGGCTGGAGTCTGGGCTGGAGTCTGGGCTGGCGTGCGGCTGGGAGTGGGACTGGAGTGGGTCCGGGGACCTATCCTCAACACCTGCCTCGCACAAACTGAGGCAAAAGCATTACGATCAGGAAGCGCTGGTACATCACGGGCCACAACTCCGTGGCCCGTTCGCCTATCAAGGGGGACATGACCCATGGCTTTGACCGCTGAACTCCAGACACTGGAAGCCCTGTACAACACGCTGAAGAACAACGTCGCGCTGACCAACGAGGTGCAGAAGTCGACCGACCGCGACCTCAACAGCACTGTCTGGGAGTCGCCGAACGCGACCGCCTTCCGGGAGGCCTGGGCAGCATTCAAGCCCGCGCTGATGCAGTTCGAGAACACGCTGGCGATGGCCGCGTCCGACGTGGCCAACAACCACAACAACAACGCCGTGGTCAACGGCGTGCGTGAGGCCCCGCAGCTGGCTCCGGTCAGCGCGATCGGCTGACCGCACCAACACTGCACCAACCTGTCGTACCTGGTGGCCCGCACGGTCCGTGCGGGCCACAGGTGCGTCACGGGTCAGGCACGCATGAGTCACTATGGACGGACAGACTCCTGAGGGGGAGACGACCGTGACCACGACCAGCCGGCGAGGCCAGACGTGCGCCTGCTGCTGACGGCCCTGCACGTCGCCGACGAGCGCCGGGCCGACCTGGCGGTCGAGTGCGAGGACGACGCGACCGTCGCCGACGTCGCGCGCCGGCTCGCCGAGCGGCTCGGCCTGGCCCCGGTCCCGCAGACGACGCGCCAGGTGGCCCACCTCGGCCTGGTCCGCGACCTCCCTGCTGCCGGCCAGCCGCTGGAGGCTCTGCCGCCGCCGCGTGCGCCCGACCTGTGGATCGGCGACCACCTGCTCGACCCGTTGCAGAGGGTGTCCGCCAGCGAGCTGCGTCACGGCATGCTCGTGGGCGTCGGCGGGCCGGTGCCGGCCGTGCTGGCCGAGCCGGACGGCACCGTGGAGGTGCGCGTCGCCTCGGGCCCGGGCTCCGGCGTGGTGCACCGTCTCTCCCCCGGTGACTACCTCGTCGGCTCCGGCGCGGACTGCGAGATCCGGTTGGAGGACCCCTCCCTGCCCGAGGTGCTGGCCCGGGTCGAGGTCGACCTGTCGGGAGACGTGCGGGTGCAGGCGACCGAGGAGGTCGCCGGCGAGAGCATCCCGGCGCCCGAGCGGCGGGCCCCGCTGACCGGTCCGATCGTCGTCTCCGAGCGCGAGGCGCCCGCGCCTGAGCCGAAGAAGCGTCGCCGCCGGCGTCTGCGTCGGGGGCGCCGCAAGAAGTCCGACGACGCGCTCGCCGAGGTCGCCACTCCGCACCGCAGCGTCGACCCCGCCGACGATCGCGCCCTGGTGGAGATCGACCGGACCCGCGTCCCGGCCGAGGGCACGACCTGGACACCCGGTGACGCGATGACCATCGGCACGGTGATGCTCGAGCTGGCGGTCCCCCGTCCGCCCGACGCCTCGCTCTCACCGAGCCCCGGCGGAGCGACCCTCGACTACAACCGGCCACCGCGGTTGCTGCCCGCGCCGCGCAAGACCGAGTTCTCGCTGCCCCGGGTGCCCGTGAAGCCCGAGAAGATGCCGATGCCGTTCCTGATGGTGATCGCGCCGATCTTCATGGGCGGAATGATGTACACGATGACGCGCTCGCCCTACACGCTGATGTTCGTGGCGATGTCGCCGCTGATGATGATCGCCAACTTCTCGCAGGGGCGCACCAGCCAGAAGTCCCGGTACAAGCGGCAGCTGGTCGAGCACAAGGAGCGCGAGCTCGCGATCCAAGAGGAGGCGCACGCCGCCCTGGTGACCGAGCGCACGGCGCGGCGGCGCGACTTCCCCGACCCGGGCGAGGTGCTGCTGTTCGCGACCGGCCCACGGGCACGGCTGTGGGAGCGACGTCGCGGCCATCCCGACTGGATGGAAGCCAGGGTCGGCACGGCCGACCGGGCCAGCGAGGTGCAGCTGCGTGACCCCGCCCGGGAGAGCCACCAGGGGCCGCTGACGTGGACTGCTCCCGACGTGCCGGTGACGCTGCCGCTAGTCAGGCTCGGTGTCGTGGGCCTCGCCGGCGAGGGCTCGATGCCGCGCCGGATGGCCCGCTGGGTGGTCGCGCAGGTGGCCACGCTGCACAGCCCCGCTGATGTTCAGGTCGTGGTGCTGGTCGCGCACGGTGAGGAGGCGGGGACCGAGGAGTCAGCCGCGGGACCGGCCGCCCGCGCGGAGGCCGAGTGGCAGTGGGTCCGATGGCTGCCGCACCTTCGCGCCGGCGCGGAGTCGGCGACGCTGGCGCGGGTGGGCGCCGACGACGCGTCGACCAGCCAGCGCATCATGGAGCTGCTGGCGCTGCTCGAGCAGCGCCGCGTCCACGCAGAGAAGGGCGCCGAGCCCGAGTCGTTCGACCCCGTGCTGGTGGTGCTCGACGGCGCGCGCGAGCTGCGGCTGCGAAACGGCATGATCACCCTGCTGCGGCAGGGTCCCGAGCACGGCATTGTGTTCTGCTGCCTCGATGCCGACGCCCGGCTGCTGCCGGAGGAGTGCCGAGCCGTGGTCAGCACCGACCCGACCGACCCCACCGGCCTGACCCAGCGCGTCGACGTCACCGGCCAGGGCAGCACCGACGGCGTGCGGCCCGACGTGGTGTCCACCGCATGGTGCGAGCGGGTCTCGCGGGCACTGTCACCGGTCAAGGACGTCAGCGAGGTCGGGGCGGCGTCGACCGTGCCGACCAGCAGCCGCCTGCTGGAGGTGATCCGCCTCGACCCGCCGACCCCGGAGAAGGTCGCCGCGATCTGGCAGCGGGGCGGACGGACGACCGCCGCCGTGATCGGGGAGCGCGCGTCGGGGCCCTTCGAGCTCGACATCCGCCGCGACGGCCCCCACGGTCTCGTCGCGGGCACCACCGGGTCCGGCAAGTCCGAGCTGCTGCAGACCATCATCGCGTCGCTGGCCGTCGGCAACCGGCCCGACGAGATGACGTACGTGCTGGTCGACTACAAGGGCGGCGCGGCGTTCAAGGACTGCAAGGACCTGCCGCACACCGTCGGCATGGTCACCGACCTCGACGGCCACCTGACCGGGCGTGCCCTCGACAGCCTCGGTGCCGAGCTGCGGCGTCGCGAGCACCAGCTCGCCGGGGCCGGCGCGAAGGACATCGAGGACTACCTGGCGCTCCGAGCCCCCAACGCGGTAGGCGCTGAGGCCGCCACTGCAGAGCCGATGCCCCGGCTGCTGATCGTGATCGACGAGTTCGCCGCGCTGGTCTCCGAGCTGCCCGACTTCGTCACGGGGCTCGTCGACATCGCCCGCCGCGGACGGTCGCTGGGTGTGCACCTGATCCTGGCCACGCAGCGACCGGCCGGCGTCGTGAGCGCCGAGATCAAGTCGAACACCAACCTGCGCATCGCCTTGCGGGTCACCGACGTCTCCGACAGCGAGGACGTCATCGACGCCAAGGACGCGGCCCAGATCGCCCAGTCGACGCCGGGCCGGGCGCTGGCCAGGCTTGGCCACTCGTCGCTTGTCACCTTCCAGTCGTCGCGGGTCGGGGGACGGCCCCGCGGTGCCGACGAGGCAGCCGAGGTGGGCCTGCGCGAGGTGTCGTGGTCGGCGCTCGGCGCTGCCCCGCCGGCGAAGGGTGGAGGCGAGGAGGAGGACGACATCAACGTCCCCACCGACCTGAAGGCTCTGGTCACCGCCATCAACGCGGCCAGCGAGGCGATGGGCGTGCACTCGCCACCGAGCCCGTGGCTGCCGCCGCTGCAGGACATCGTGGTGCTCGACGACCTCTGGGGCGAGAGTCACCAGGCCGGGCAGCCTCCGGTGGCCGGACGGGTGGTGCCGCTCCCCCTGGGCATGGCCGACTACCCGCGGCTGCAGCGCCAGGACCCGATCACCTGGGACCTGGAGAAGGGCGGTCACCTGGCCTTCACCGGGCAGCCGCGCTCGGGCCGGTCGAGCGCCCTGCGGCTGGTGGCGGGGGGCGTCGCCGACGCGCTGTCGCCGCTCGACGTGCACCTGTACGGCATCGACTGCGGCAACAACGCACTGCTCCCCCTGGTCGCGCTGCCGCACACGGGGGCGGTCGTCACCCGCGACCAGCCGGACCGGGTTCGGCGGCTCGTCGACCTGCTGAACCGCGAGGTCGGACGGCGGCAGCAGCTGCTTGCCGAGCAGGGCTACGCCGACCTCAGCGAGCAGAGACGGGCGGTCGAGCGCGACGGCCGTCCCGACGACCGGCTCCCGTACTTCGTGGTGCTCATCGACCGCTGGGAAGGCCTGGTCGCCGCGTTCGAGTCGGTTGACTCCGGCGTGATCATCGAGCAGCTCAGCCTGCTGATGCGCGAGGGTGCCGGGGTCGGCCTGCGGTTCGTGCTCTCGGGCGACCGATCCTTGCTGACGGGGCGGATGTCGACGCTGGTCGAGGACCGCGTGGTGCTGAGACTGCCTGCGGCCGAGGACTACTCGCTGATCGGGATGCGTCCGAAGGACGTGCCGCTGTCGATGCCGGAGGGCCGGGCCTTCCGAGCAGAGGGCGCCGTCGAGATGCAGGTGGCGCTGCTCGACGAGGACCCCAGCGGCACCGCTCAGGTCGCTGCCCTGCAGCGGCTCGCGCGTCAGGCGAAGGAGTCGACCGGCCGGGTGCCCGAGGAGCGGCGCCCCGCACGCGTCGACGAGCTGCCGTCGACGATCACCTACGCCGCGTCACGAGCCCTCAGCGAGCGCCGGCTGGAACGCTCCACGCTGGTCGTGGGGGTCGGTGGCGACACCCTGGGACTGCGCACCCACGACGTGCTGGAGGACGGTCCAGGCTTCCTGGTCGTCGGCCCGCCGCGGTCGGGGCGGTCGACCGCGCTGGTGAACATGGTGGTCGACGCGACTGCGCGCGGCTGGCAAGCCGTCCTGCTGACTCCGCGGCGCAGCCCCCTGAAGGACCTGGCGAGGACGCGGGGCGTGAAGGCCGTCTACGACGACACCGTGTCGGTCGAGGATTTGCGACAGGCGCTGGCGACCAAGCGGGCTCCGCGCATCGTCGTCGTCGACGACTACGAGATCCTCGGCGCCGACCATCTCCTCGTCCCCGTGCTCGAGGACTACCTCAAGGAGGTGCGCGACACCGTTGACGCCCTGGTCATCGGCGCCGGCATCGACGAGGTGCAGCAGTACTACCGCGGGCCTACCGCGATGATGCGCCGCTCGCGCACGGGCCTGATCATGGCTCCGCGTTCGGCGTCGGACGGTGACGTGTTCACCACGCGGCTGCCACGGTCGGTGGCGGGCGCGGCTCCGATGGGTCGCGGCCTGTACGTCACCAACCGTGGGTGGGAGTGGGTCCAGGTGCCCGCCGCGCCGGCCGTCAGTGCTCCGGTCGCGCGGCCGTCGAGGCCTGCGCGCGTGACGGAGCCCCCGGAGGCGACGGAGGCCACGGAGGCCACGGAGGCCACGGAGTGAGGGGGTCGCTGCGTGCAGCGGCAGCCCTTGTCGCCGGTTGCGTCGCGATCCTGGTCACGGTCACCGCGTGCGACCCGGATACCGACGAGGTGACGCCGTCCGGCCCCGGTCTGGGGTCGCTGGAGACGCTGGAGAAGGTGTCCGCGCCAGACGTCGAGGACCTCGCGGCGGTCGGCCTGCCGGATGTCACCGCGGAGCCGGTCGAGATGCCGGAAACGTCGCCGACCGACCCGTGCGACCCGACCGCGGCGACGCCACTGGCCGGGGTCGGCGAGTGGGAGCACGCGCACAGCGCCAGTCTCGAGTCGGCTGACGAGTCGACCCAGAAGGTCTCGTACGGCGTCCAGGTGTGGCGGTTCTCCGACGCGGACGGACCGAGGGATGTCCTGGAGGCCCTGCGCGCCGCTGCGGACGCCTGTCCGGTGACGGAGATCGGCGGCGTCACCGTGACGCCGGTCCGCCCGCCGACGGCAGGCGTACAGCAGGTCGTCACCGGCTGGGACCTCGCCGTCGCCGGCGTCAGCACGAGCAGGCGCACCGCCTACGCCGTGGTCGAGCGCAGCCTGGTGGAGGTCACCCTCGGCTACCGGACGGACAGGCCCCTCGTCCCGGACGACGCTGCGTCGCAGCTGGCCGGCCGAGTGAGCATGCGGATGGTGCCGGTCGAACGCGCGCTGGTGGAGGAGGAGCGTGACGTGCAGGACGCGTGAGTGCGGCCGCAGTACCTGCGTGGTCCCGATTGACCACGTTAGAGTGACTTTGTTCTGATCGGATGACCGTACGAGGGGGAACCATGGCCGAGGAAGAAGAAGCGCCCGTCCAGAAGCCGAACCTGTTGGTGCCGCGGCTGGCAAGGGCGGTCGAGGCGGCCCAGACCGCGGTGGAGACCGTGTCGAGCAACGGGCAGAACCCCGCGTCAGCGGCCTCGACGGCGATCACCGGCGGCGCCTGGGTCTCCAGCCCGACCGCCGACAACTTCGTCACGGACATCACGGGCATGGGCACGACCATCAAGAACGCCTTCGACAATGCCCAGGCCCACCTGGCGGGCATCACCGAGCCGGCGACCGTGGCCGTCCCCGGCCCGCAGGCGTGGAAGGCCGACGCCCGACTGCTGCACCAGATGGAGATGTGAGCCGTGACCACCGTCAGCATCGACATCGGCCCCCTCCAGGGCGCCATCGACTCCCTCAACACGCTCGCCGAGACCGCGCGAGGTCAGAAGTCCATCGTCACCGCGCGGGCCGACTCGGCCACCCACTCGGTGTCGTCTCAGCTCAGCGGGGTCGACGCCAAGGCCGGCGAGATCGAGGAGGCGGCCAAGGGGTTGCAGGCCCGCCTCGACCTCGCCGTCATCGTCAACAGCGGCGACGACGGCTTCCCCACGTCGGGCGTGGTCTCCTACACCCTGCCCGACGGTGCGAGCGACACGGTGCACGCGGTCGAGCAGATGCTCGGCGCCGAGATGGCGCAGGCGACCGAGAACCCGCTGCTGACCTACGACAAGGAGATGTTCTCCTCGTTCCAGCAGCGCTTCGCGCGGTGGACCGAAGACACGACGGTGATGCCCGCCTTCTACGAGGCGGCCACCGCGGACGGCCTGCTCACGTTCATGAGCGCCGTTGCCGACGACACCTCCGGCGAGGCGGTCAACCTCGACATCCGGCAGAACATGCTGGAGAACCTGCAGACCGGGCTCGAGACGTGCAGCACCGTCTGGCCGACCTCGGAAGCACACGCCTACGCGACCGCGCTCGTCGAGTCCGCCACCAGCAACGACGAGACGAACTTCGCGCTGGCCGGCTCGAAGACGGCCGCCCTGTCGTACCTGCTGTACGACGGCGAGTACGCCACGCCGTTCCTGACGAAGGTGGGAGAGGGCCTCGACCAATACGAGCGGGTCGAGATGGACGGCACGAACCACCTGTGGAGCAACCGGATGGCATCCGGGTATGACTGGATGGAGATGTTCCCGTACGAGGCTGGGGGCGCCCACTTCGACCCGATGGCCGGTCTCATGTCCGCGTTCGGGAACAACGCGGAGGCGTCGCTGGAGTTCTTCTCCGCGGGCGACGGCGACGACGAGGACCACCTCGACGACCGGCAGAAGTACTACATCCATGACCGCACCTGGACCCATGACGGTTTCGTCAGCGTCAGCGAGGCGCTGCTGTCGGCGACCACCGACCCCTCGATCATGGGCGACCCCGAGAGTGCCTCCCAGGCGGCCGATCTCGTGGTGAACGCGGTCAACATGCTGGGCCACCGCGACGGGATCGGCTTCTACGACGCGGGGATGTTCGGCACCGACATCGACCACAGCTCCGCGGCGTCGGAGAACTTCGCGAAGATGCTGACGCCGTACATGTACGGGGTCGACTTCACGCTGCAGGGCAACGACAACCCCGACTGGGACGCCGGCCACACCGCCGACGGCATGCAGCTGCTCTACTACGACGGCCAGGTCGACAACGTCCCGATCTTCAACGAGGACTCGCTGAACAAGTTCATCGCGCTCGCCGGCGGGTCGCCCGAGGGGCTGGCCGAGATGCGGACCGGCCTGAACGACTACACGGCGCAGAAGTACGGTCTCGCGGCCGACCGGCTTGAGGAGTCGATCGACCCCGCGACCGGCCAGCCGGACCCCGACGCGTTCGTCGGCTTCCAGAACGCCTACCTCAGCCAGGGGGCGATGGAGGGCACCTTCGTCAACGCCATCGGCGACTCCGAAGTGGCCCGCGCCAAGGGCGAGGACGAGACCCGCCAGGCCTGGGTGGACCTCGCGAGCGGTGTCGTCGGCACGATCCCGGTGACCAAGCTGGCGGGTGGCGACGAGCTGGCGGAGACGGTGATCTCTTTCGCCGTCGACCAGGCCTCGTCCGCCGCCACGGACGCCGCCTCCGAGCACTTCGCTACGGCGGAGGAGCGCACCGTCGACGAGCAGAACAGCTTCGCCGACCAGACCCTCAACCAGTCGCAGTACAACGTGTTCAGCGCACTGGCGGACACCGATCTTCTGCCGCCGCAGGCGCTCGACGGACCCTGGGCACCGCACGGCAACCTGGTGTCGTACGAGGAGTTCCAGGAGCTGTCGGCCGGCGACCAGTCGCGCGCGATGGCCCTGTTCAACAGCGCCGACACCGGGGGCGGCAACTACTACAACCTCTATCAGTTCGAAGGTACGTTCAACGACCAGTTCCGCGATCCCTTCGGAGACTGATCTCGTGAGGCTCCTGCCCGTCGTGGCCGCGCCGTTCGCCTGCGTCCTGCTCCTGGCGGGGTGCACGGGGGACGACGACCCGACCCCCGAGCCCAGCCGGCCGACCGGCACGTTCGGAGCCGACGCGCTGCCGGGGGACGGCTGGGAGGTCGAGGGCGACCTCACCGAGCTCGCGTTGGGGGAGGGGTGTTCGCCGGAGAGCTTCGCGGTGAAGGTCGAGACCCCGAACGACACCCCTGGCGGGCGCACCGCCTACGCGCGTGAAGGCGTTCGTGTCGTCAGTGGGGCCTGGCAGGTAGGTGAAGGGGCCGCAGCTGCCGCCCTGGAGAAGATCGCGTCAGCCGCGCAGGAGTGCGTGGGGGAGAACCCTGACAACACCTCGGGGCAGACCGGTTACGCACTGACGTCCGAGCCGGACGAGCTGCGGATCAACGAGCAGTCGAGCTTCGATGGCGAGAACGGCGCCGTCGAACGCGTGTACTTCGCCGAGGGACCGGTGCTGGTGATGGTCTCGTCCGGGGCGCTCGAGGGTGCCCAGGCGCCCGACGTCGACGACCTCGTGGAGGCGGCGCGGGAGGCGGCCGCCGCCGCTGCGACTGTGGACGGCTGACGGCACTGCCCAGGCGCGAGCGCACCCGCCTGCTTGTGCTCGTCATCGCCATGGCAGCGATGGTGGTCGTCGGGTGCGACGGGGACGGGTCCGACGCACCTGGCGCAGAGTCTTCGACGAGTTCCGCGGCTCTGCCCACCGTCGACGACGTCCTCGAGGAGGTCGTGCCGATCCCGGACGACCTGCGGCGGTCGGGGTTCAAGCTGACCGACGACGAGCTCACCGAGAAGGAGCTTCCGGTCGACTTCCCGGTGGAGCAGCTGCCGACCGAGTCACCGCCCGACCCGTGTGACCCGGTGAGCCAGGAGCGGCTCGCGGGAGTGCCGGAGTGGTCCGAAGGCCGCGCCGCCAGGGTCTCTCTGCGTCGAGTGCCGCCGCTCCCATCGATCCACATGACCCACCGGGTGTGGAGGTACGAGTCCCCGGATCAGGCCCGTGAGGTGCTGGCGGCGGTGGGTGCGCGGGTGGCGGCGTGCCCGCCGACGATCGAGTGGGAGGGCAGGATCGAGACGTTCACCTTGCAGGGCGAGCAGTTCCCGGAGGTCGCCGAGTACCGCTGGGACATCGTGACCGGCCCCGTCAACGAGCGGCGCCAGTTCGGGTGGTCGCAACGTCTGAACGACGTGGTCATGGTCGAGCTCACGACGATCGGCAGCGATAGGGCCCTCGAGACCAGAGACGTGCTCAGCCAGGTGTCCGGGCGCGTGCTGAACCGTGAGGTCGACTACCAGCGATACGGCGTCGACGACGAGGATGCCTGAGACACGGCCACGCACTGTGACGGTCGTTTACGGGTAGCCTGGGTCCGCACGACACGGGTGCTTGGCCACAACAAGGGGGAATCATGGCTGATCCGACCGAGGAAGAGCCGCAGCAGAAGCCGAACCTGCTGAAGGCGAGGCGAAAGCTGGCGTGGGAGCGTGCCGAGGACGCGGTCGAGGCAATCTCTCCATCGGGGGGTAATCCGCTCGACGGCCCGGGTACGTCCATCACGAACGGTGCCTGGGAGTCACCCGACGCTGCAGCGTTCGTGACCGACCTGACTGGTGACGGGGCGGCGATCAAGACGGCTTTCACCGAGGCCGAGAGCCATCTCAACACGATGTACACGTCCGAGCCCGACACCGTGACGGTGCCTGGCCCGCAGGAGTGGAAGGCCGACCCCGCCCGCGTTGGGTCGTACCGCTGATGGTCCGGGTGAGCATCGACGTCGGTGCACTCCGCGCTGTGGTGTCGAGCGTGAACACGTTCGCGTCAACCGTTTCGACCGAGTCAAGCGCCGTCACGAGCATGGCCGAGGCGGCGCACACGGACGCCCCCTCGCTGAGCGGCGTCGCCGCGATCTTGACGCGGGTGAAGGACCAGGCGACCGGACTCAGCGACCGGGTCGACCTGGCCATCCTCGTCAACGGTGGCGACGAGGGCTTCAGTGGCAAGGTCACCTACGACATCCCTTACGACACCACACCGTCCACGGAGAGAATGATCGGCGAGCAGCTCGCCGAGAAGTTCGCCGACCTGCCCGACCACCCCACGGGTGCGGAGCTGGCCAAGCTGCAGGGCCTCGCCAGCATCCTGGGACGTCACACGGAGAACGACTGGGTGACCGGCACCATGTTCACCGCGCTCGGCCCGGAGGGGACGCTGTCGGTCGCGCAGCAGCTCGACGCGCTGGACGACCAGGAGAACTGGGACTCGCCCCCGAGGGACGACACGTGGCCGATGGCTCCGGACGGCTCGGACATGCACCTGGTGGAGTACATCCGCAACATCCAGGAAAGCGTCATCGAGACCTTCGGCACCGCGCTCGGAAACGCCTCGGACGGGCCGTACCTCCCGTCCGACTTCGGCACCCAGCTGGCGACCTACGCCACCGAGGAGCGCGGGCACAACCCCTGGGCGCTCTCCGCGACCCTCAGCCATGGCACCTACGACGCCGAGTTCCTCACCGACATCGGTGACCATCTGTACGAGTTCGAGAAGGAGAACGGCGACATGGGGCCCCTGTGGGGCCCGATGCTGGGCGAGGACCAGCCCTTCCTCGGGAACTCAGGCGAGCACGGCTTGTACGACCCGTTCGTCGGTCTGTTCTCGGCGATGGGGCGGACACCGGAGGCCGGGCTGGAGTTCTTCGCTGCGGGCGGGTCGACCGACGAACGCGTGTCGTACTTCCTCGAGGACCGCACCATGAAGGCTGACGGGGGCAACACGCTCTTCGAGGCCCTCGACGCGGCGACGACCTCCTTCCGCGAGCCGGGGGACAACCAGTCGGACCGGGCCGCGTGGCTGATGGCCCAGACGGTCGACGAGCTCGCTGCCCGCGATGGTGACCCGGCCATTCCCGACGCGGGGAAGGACAGCCTCGGCCACATGTTCGCCACGTACATCACCGATGTCGATGCGGTCGCGCAGGGGCAGGAGCGCGACGCGAACTCGTACGACCCGCAGCAGACCGACCCGTGGATGGTCGGTCTACCACCAGGTGCGGGCTTCAGCCGCGAAGACCTCAACGAGGTGCTCAACGAGGTCCTCACGGACGACCAAGCCGTTGAGCAGATCGCCAACGCGGCCAGGGAGTGGAACGGCTACCGGCTCGGCATGGCCGCGGAGGAGTACGACGGGTCGGATGGAGCGGCCGTCAGGACCGCCCTCTACAACGGGTCGGCGTTGAACGGATACGTCCTCGGCAACATGGAGGTCGGCAACGAGACCGAGGCGAAGAACGCCGACGAGCAGGCCAAGACGTACATCAGCCTGGCCGGCGATGTGGCTGGCCTGGTGCCCATACCGGGAGCAGGGTTCGCCGGCGACTTCGCGGGATTCCTTGCAGATCAGGCGATCAGCCAGGGCAAGGACTTCGCCGAGGGCGAGTTCGCCGACAACCTCGACCGGGTCAACAGCGAACAGCAGTCGGTGCAGCAGACTGCCATCGTCGACCAGCAGATCGCGATGGTGATGGCTCTGCAGGACCACCTTCCCGAAGGGGCGACCACGGACGAGGCCGGCCACACGTACCCGTGGTTCCAGGACGGTGAGCTTGCCGATCCGGCGACGAACCCTGAGCTGCGGGCAGACTTCGTCGCATGGGCGAACTCCCAGGACGTCGGTGACTTCATGAGAAGCCTCGGCCCTGACATCTACTCGATGTTCGACGAGGGACGCGGGCGATCCGGCGCCGATGACTAAGCCTCGCCCCGCCGTCTGGCTCCTGGGTGCCCCGGTGCTGCTGGGGAGCTTTCTCACGACGTCCTGCACCGGGCCCGATACCGAGACGCCGGTGCCCGACGTGGCGGCACCCCCGTACGCGTGCCCCGGCGTCCCGCAGCAGGCGTTCTTTCTCATCACCGGTGTCGATGCCGAAAGCGACCCCTCGACGACGACCTCGGGGGAGTGGGGTGGTTCGGAGTCCAACTTCAACTGCCAGATCAAAGCCGAGAAGGGGTCGGCCGACGGGCGGGCCGGCGTGACTGTCGTGGAGCAGGACCTCGCCGTCGCGGGAACGTCCGAGGAGGCCCTGCTCGACGAGAACGACAGCCACCTCGTGATCGAGGCTGATGCCCCCGGTGCCGGAGTCGCGTACCAGAGCACAGATCTCGCGTTGGCGAGGTGGGTGTGCGACGACCGGTTCCTGTCGGTCCAGGTTGTGGGCGTAGTGGAGGGGCGGGACGGGGCGCAGGACGTGGCCAACTACCTGGTGTCGATGTTGCCCTGGGCGTGTGGTGGTGAGGCGGTGCCGGAGGAGGGCCAGAACGGGTGAAGGTCGCTGCACGTGGCGCCTACCGCATGATGCTCAGGGCGCGCGTCGGTTTCGCGGTTCCACCTCGCCCGTGGCCGTCGACGCCGCCGGAGGCGTCGCCGTGTTCTACGAGGTGCACGACGAGTACTGGGCCACGTCAGTGGGGGCAAGCTGCGCGCGGTCCATCTGTTCGACGGCGAGCAGGCGGTACTCGTCCTCTCCGACTCAGTGGTGATGCTCGGCGGCGGGTGAGGCCACCGTGCGCTGCTGACCGATAGTCGGACCGACGAAGGGCCCATTGCTCCCACAACGGTCAAAGGCTACGGTCTAGTAACTTTCCCGCCGGACACTGTGGATGAGGTGGCGAGCGTGGGCCGAGACGTCAGCAGTCAGCCACGCCGCGCGTCCTCGCCTCGCCTCGTGGGCCGCGCCGGCCTCCTGGCGAGGCTGGAGCAGGCGCTGACCGCCGACCTCGGTGTGCTGCTGACCGGCCCGAACGGGATCGGCAAGTCGTCCGTGCTCGACGCGGTCGCCGCGTCGGCCCGTACGCGCGGCGAGGCGGTGCTGCGCGTCTGTGGCGTCGAGGCCGAGCGGTGGATCGCGGGTACGGCGGCGGGCGACCTGGTCGACCAGGTGCCCGCAGGTCTGCTCACGACCCTGTCACCGGCAGAGCGGGCTGCCCTCCGTGGCGACCCCCTGCGCGACCCGGCGACGGGCGGCCGAGCCTGGTGCACGCTGCTGCGCATCTGGGCCGGTCAGACCCCCGTCCTGCTGCTGGTCGACGACGCGCAGTGGGTGGACTCCACTTCAGCCGACCTGCTCGGGTTCGCGGTCAGGCGGCTTGCCGGACGTGGGGTCCACGTCGTCGTCGCCGGACGCTGGGCGGCCGAGCCACGAACGATCCCCGTCCTCCCGTCGCCCTCGACGTGGCTGGAGGTGCCCGCGCTCTCCGCCGACGAGCTGGCCACCCTGCTCGACCTGCACGGGCTTCCGGCGCGAACCGCCAGCAAGATCCACCTCGACTCCGCCGGCAACCCGTTCCTCGCCCTCGCCCTGGCCGGGGCGTTCGTCGACCACAGCCCTGAGGGCCAGCGACCAGAACCGTTGCCCCCCAGCATCTCTGGGTTGATCCGGTCACGCATGGGCACCGTCTCGCGCGACGTGCGCGAGACGCTGCTGCTGTGCGCACTGGCCAACGCGCCGACCCTACAACTGCTGCTGAGGGCCGGACGGGTGGACGCCGCGGAGCATCTGCGAGCGGCGGAACAGGCCGGCCTGGTGGTGACCGAGAACGGCCTGATCAGGTTCACACCGGCCAGCGCTGCGCGCGTCGTCGCCGCACAGGCGACCGGCTCGCGGCGTGCCGAGGTGCACACCCTGCTGGCCGACGTGGTCACGTGCGACGCGCAGCGCGAGCGCCACCGGGCGCTGGCGACCGCGCACCCGGACGGGCCCTTCGCTCGGTCGCTGGCGGCCGCGGCCGGCGTCGCGCTGCGCCGAGGTGCGCGCGACCTGGCGTCGGAGCTCTACGTTCTGGCGGCCGACCACGCACCGGGCGACCACGCCCGGGAGCGGTTGCAGTGGCTCGTGGCGGCCGCCGAGGTCGGCTCGATGGCGGGGCAGGACGACATCGTTCACCGCGCCACCGACGCCGTGCTGGCCGCCGACTCCGCGCCGTCTCATCGCGTCGCCGTCCGGCTCGCCCTGGTGCAGCTCGCCAGCCAGGGCGCCGTCCACATGCAGGAGACGCTCGCCGCCGCCCGGCAGGACGCCGCGGACGATCCAGGGCTGCTGGCCACGGTGAGGCTGTGGCAGTCGGGGGTGGCGGCGATGGCTGGCCATCCCGCGGAGGCCCTGAGGGAAGCCGACGCGGTGATCGAGCTGTCGCAGCGTGTGGGTGACACGAGCACTGAAGCGATGGCGTGGTCGGTCAGCGCCCTCACGGCCCGTCAGCTGGGCCGCGACGACCATGCCGACCGGCTCGCTCGTGGCCTCGCCCTCCCGCATCCGCAGATGGACGGCTGGCTCCACCTCACCCCACGTTTCCGGGCGGCGCGGCTGGCCCTCACCGAGGACCGCCTCGACGAGGCGCGCCGTGACCTGCTGGGGATGCTCGCGCTGGTCGAGAGGGGGGCACCCGAAGAGCTCGTCGGCGTGATGGGGGCGCTGACCGAGGTGGCGGCGCGCGCGGGCCGGTGCCGCGAGGCGCTCGACTACGCGCAGCGTTCCATCCGGGTCTCTGCCGATGCCGGCCTGAGTCCAGGACCCAGCTGGTACTTCGGCGCTGTCGCGGAGCTGGCCGGCGGCACGCTCGAGAAGGGGATCGCCTACGCCGGGCGCGGTGTCGTCGCCTCGGAGCAGGAGGGTGACCGGATCTACCTGCGGCACAACCTGCACGCTCTCGGCCACGCGCAGCGGCGACTGGGCCAGGCGCCCGAGGCTGCCGCGACCCTGCGGCGGGTGCAGGCCCTCGAGAACGAGAGCGGCATCTGCGACCCCGCGAACCTGCGGTGGAACAGCGACCTGGTCGCCGCCCTTGCAGCCTCGGGCCGGACCGGCGAGGCGCAGCAAGCGCTGGACGAGGCGCGCACAGCCGTGAGGGTCAGGGGGGCGGGCATCGCCGTCGGCGCACAGCTCGACCGTTCCGGTGCCCTGCTGCTGGCCGCAGCTGGGGAGCCCGCCGCCGCGCTGGAGGCGTTGGCCGCAGCGGCCCTGACGTTCGAGGCGCTGGGTGAGCCGATCGAGCGCGGCCACTGCCTGCTCGTACAGGCCCAGGTCGAGCGCCAGCGGCGGAGGTCCTCGGCGGCCCGCGCGAGCCTGAACGCGGCCCAGGGCCTCTTCGAGCGCGCAGCCGCGAGGCCGTGGGTCGACCAGTGCACCCGGGCGCTCTCGCAGCTCGACGGATCGGCGGCGGAGTCACGCCCGGTCGCAGGGACCGGACCCGACCCGTCCGGGCTCACGGGTTCGGACGGGTCTGCGGTCACCGAGCTCACCGCGACCGAGAGCCGCATCGCGGCGCTCGTGGCCGACGGCGCGAGCAACCGCGAGATCGCCGTCCAGCTGTACCTGAGTGTCAAGACGGTCGAGGCCACCCTGACTCGCGTCTACCGCAAGCTGGGCGTGCGCTCGCGCACGCAACTGAGCCGCCGGCTGGCGTCCGCGCGGTAAGCCGTCGGGAGAGCCGTCAGGAGGGCCGTCAGGAGTCGACGCCGGCCACCGGACCGAACAGCGCCGACATGGCCTCCCAGCGGCCGATCTCGCACCCGTCGGTGCGCGAGAAGGTCGCGGTCACCGGCTCACCGTTCAGCGTCCCGGTGACGCTCGCTGTCTGAGGGCCGCCGTACTGCTCGGTGCACATCTGGTTCTTGGGGGGCGGACCGAAGGCCTCTGCGCCGGACGTGGCGACAGCGGCGCACGCGCCCTTCGCGTCGGGGTGGTCGCCGCCCTCCGGCAGGCACGTCAGCGCGTAGGTCGAGGTGGTCCCGTTGCCGTCGTCGACCTTGACCGTCAGGTCGGCCGGGACCGGTTCGCCGGCCGGCGCCGTCGGGGTCGCGGTACCTGTGTCGCCCGGCGAGCTGGTGACCGGCGTGTCCGGGTCGGTGGTGCCACCTGCGCCGGGCGGGCTGGTCACCGGATCGTCCGCGCACGCCCCGAGGGCGAAGACCCCGGCGACGGCCAGGGCCAGGGCCGCGGTGCGCCTGAGCGGGTGGGTGATCAGCTGACTCATCAGTGACTCCTCCTCGGTGCTTGAACGGGGTGTGCTGAAGTGCACTCGGCTGCTTGGACGGGCGCGGGCAGGCGGCGGTTCCCGCGCCGGGTGCCCTACATGACACCATTCCAGGCATGTCCTACGGATCCGACCTCGGTGGGCCCCAGGTGCCCACGACGTCCGTGCCCGCCCTGCCTGAGCCCGTGCCCGGCACGCTGCTCGACGTCCGCGAGATCGACGAGTGGCAGGCCGGCCGCGCGGTCGGAGCCGTGCACATCCCGATGAGCGAAGTGCAGGCCCGGTTAAGCGAGATCGACCTGGACGAGCCGGTGTACGTGATCTGCCGCAGTGGCGTCCGCTCTGCCAGGGTGGCGGCCTGGCTGAACGAGATCGGCGGCGACGCCTGGAACGTCGCCGGCGGCACCCTCGCCTGGCTGCAAGCAGACCGCCCGATGGAGGCCGACGGCGACGGCGAGCCCTTCGTCCGCTGAGCACTGCCGGCTTTCTGCCCTTCCGACGCAAGCCTCGTTAACGAGGCCGACTCACCGTTCACGAGGCTCGCAAGCCTCGTGAAGGTATGCGGAGCCTCGTGAAGTAGGGACCGGAGCGCGACACGATCACCGAGTCTGCCGCAATCTCGGCTGGACGCTAGAGACCGCGATACGGTCCGATCGTGGACCCCGTGCGCAACCCCTACGCCCCCGGTGCCGGCCAGCGCCCGCCCGAGCTGGCCGGCCGCGACCGTGAGGTCGACGCCTTCGACGTCGTGCTCGAGCGAGTGTCGCGCGGACGGCCGGAGCGCTCGCTGGTGCTGACCGGCCTGCGCGGTGTCGGCAAGACGGTGCTGCTCAACACGCTCCGATCAGCGGCGGTGCGCCGCGGATGGGGCACCGGCAAGCTCGAGGCGCGACCCGATGTGCCGTTGCGACGCCCGCTCGCCGCCGCCCTTCACCTGGCCGTGCGCGAGCTCTCGGGACGTCATGCCGGCGCGGCCGACGAGGTGCTCGGGGTGGTCAAGTCGTTCGCCCTGCGCTCGGCACCCGGCGGCAACAGCGCGAAGCTGCGCGACCGCTGGCAGCCCGGCATCGACGTGCCCGCGGCCGTCGGCCGGGCTGACTCCGGCGACATCGAGATCGACCTGGTCGAGCTCCTCTCCGACGTCGCAGGCCTCGCCGCCGACGCGGGCAAGGGCGTCGCGATCTGCATCGACGAGATGCAGGACCTGATGCCGGCCGACGTCTCGGCGCTCTGCGCGGCCTGCCACGAACTGAGCCAGCAGAGCCTGCCGCTGATCGTCGTCGGTGCCGGACTGCCGCACCTGCCGGCGGTGCTTTCGGCGTCAAAGTCATACAGCGAGAGGCTGTTTCGATACACACGTATCGACCGCCTGGACCGCGAGCAAGCCGACCGGGCGCTGGTGGCGCCCGCCGAGGAGGAGGGTGCTGCGTTCGCCCCCGATGCACTGGAAGCGCTCTACCGCGCCACCGATGGCTACCCGTACTTCGTGCAGGCGTACGGCAAGGTCGCGTGGGACGTGGCCCCCGCGTCCCCGATCACCGCCGAAGATGTGGCCGTCGCCGCTCCGGACGCGGAGGCCGAGCTCGCGGTCGGGTTCTTCGGGTCCCGGTACGAGCGGGCGACCCCTGCCGAGCGCGAGTACATGCGCGCGATGGCCGACCTCGGGGTCGACCTCGGTGACGGCCCGGTGCCGACGGCCGAGGTGGCAAAAACGTTGAGCCGCAAGCCACAGTCGCTGTCGCCGGCTCGCGACGCCTTGTTGAAGAAGGGCCTCGTCTGGTCGGGCGAGCGTGGCCACATCGCCTTCACCGTGCCGCACTTCGGGCGCTACCTGCGGTCGTCCGCCCCCGACTGAAGGCAGCCAGCCGACGAACCACGTGTTGTTCTTCCACGGGCACGCCTCGAGATCTGGGCATGCGCTGGTGAGCCCGTCCCAAACCTGACGAACAGCGCCTAGCCTGACCTGCCGATACGGTTTACCGTATGAGTACCTGGTAGTACTATGCGGTTTACTGCATCGTCCTGCTCAAGAAACATGTATTGTACCGTATGAAGATGCCTATTCCTCATACGTTAAGCTGCATAGGGAGGGCTGACCTGATGACCGATCGGGCTCGACTACAGGCACGCGCGCGAACGTCCCTGGACAACCGCTTCCCAGCGTGGCGGCAGCTTCCCGCCAAGGGTGCACGCCCCTCCGGCGGCTGGGTCCGCGCAATCCGCGAGGCGCTCGGCATGACAGCCGAAGATCTCGCCGAACGGATGGGTGTCTCTCAGCCCAGCCTCACGAGACTGGAGAAGTCCGAACGCAACGGGGGCGCCCGCCTCGACACGCTGATGCGTGCCGCAGACGCGCTCGAGTGCGACTTCGTCTACGCACTCGTCCCGCGACGACCCCTCGACGACATGGTCACCGAGCAGGCACGGCGCCGCGCGCTCGAACGCGTGAGACAGGTGGCCCACACGATGGCCCTCGAAGACCAGGCAATAGCCGAAGACATGCTCGCAAAGCAGGTCGAGATCTGGACCGAGTTCTACCGAACCCGCCCCGGCCTGTGGCGCTCCAGCGAAGAACCAACATCAGCGGGGGCCCTAACCTCATCATGACGCTCGACATGGTGGCCACTGGCATGGTCATGTTCACGACCACAAAGGTGGTCTTGAGCATCGGCGGCCTCCGCCGCGGCACTCCGGTCCGGAACTGACCGATGGACTGGGACGACCAGCCCGAGGGGGCCACGCCGCTGACCGAAGACCAACGCGACGGACTCAAGCCGTCCTGGGTCAGCACGATGGACGACCTCAACGAGGCTGAAGCAGAGAACATCCTTGCCGGCAGCACCAAGTGGTACGGGCGTCGGAACACCCTCGACTCCCTACTTGACGACAAGACCGTCCGCGATCTTCACCGCGACATGCTCGAAGACGTCTGGACGTGGGCCGGGACCTACCGCCTCCGCGAGAGCAACATCGGCATCGACCCATCCCAGGTATCCATGGCAGTCCGTAACCTCGTCGAGAACGCCACGTACTGGTTCGCCGAGAACTCGAACATGGAAGTCGACCTAGCCGCGATCCGCTTCCACCACCAACTCGTGGTCATCCACCCCTTCCCCAACGGGAACGGCCGCCACTCCAGGCTTCTCACCGACTTGCTGCTCCGCGCGGTCCGCGCCCCCGCCTTCACCTGGGGCAGTCGCGACCTCATCGCAGCGAGCGAGACACGAACCATGTACATCGCCGCCCTACGCCAGGCGGATGGCGGCGACGACACCGCGCTACTGGAGTTCGTCCGTACCTAGCCAGGGGAGCGTGGCATCAGGCTCGACGGGGCGAGATGAACGCCCTCCCTCGGCACGAGCGGCCCCCTTGTCACGACTGCGCCTGTCGAGCCCGTCGCCGAACGTCCACAGCTCTGCGGGTTCGGGCGAATCTGGGAGGGTTGACTGACCGTGCCGGATGACAAACCTCACCGGCAAGGCCGCGGCTCGGAGCGTGCACCTATGCTCGAAGTCGGGGTGTCTCAGGACACCTGTCCCGCTCGCTCGAGCACGGTGTCGATCTCGGCCCGTTCGGCGGTGAGTCGGTCCATGTTCTGCGACACGACATCCTCCTCGACGCGGATGTTCTCGGCCCTCCAGATCTCGACCAGACGGCTCGACCCCTTGCAGTCCACGTCGGCAACTGCCGTGTCGCGCTCGGCCTGCGTCGGTTCTTCGTCCGGGAAGGAGATCTTCAGTGGATCCTCGTACTCGAAACCACGGTCGGCCATGCAGTCGCTCCACGCCCCGGTTGCTTCCACAACCGCTGCGGAGGACCGCGATGACTCCCATGCCTCGACGGCCAGGTCTGTGCCGAGGGTGAAGTGCGTGATCGCCTCTGCCGACCCGTAGAGCTCTTGGCGTGCGGATCCGACGCACCCGCCAGGCGGGATGGCGACGCCGTCGCGCGTTGCAGAGCTCTTCGTCGGGTCGACCTCCTGCTTCGCAGGGTCGGAAACGCCCATCAGCACCAGGTTCTCGTCGGCGTCGAAGCTAGGCTCGGCGAGAGGCTTGGCAGCAGGGATCCGATACCCCCACTGCTCAGCCGCACGCGAGTCGGTGATCCCGTACAGCCGGGACGCGTCCACCCACTCGGCTTCCTCCATCAGTGCGAGGTCGGGTGCTGGAAGCCGCTCGGCCACACCGAACTCAGCCAAGCACGCGTTGGTCAGGTCGACCTCCGCACGGGCCATCTCGTAGCGGTCCGCCGCGCTGGGCCGGTACTCGTCGGTCGGCAGCGCCGCGGGTGGCGATGTGGTGGGCGGCGCCGGGGTGCCGCGGTCGGCGGGTGCGCTGCACCCGCCGACCACGGCCACCACTGCGAGAACGCTCAGAGCGGTCCGCATGTGGGTGACGTCCTCAGCTCAGATCCACCGGAACGAGGCGTTCTCGTTCTTGGTGACGTCGAGGTCCCGGACGGTGTTCGGCGCGACGTAGTCGGAGACGCCGCCCCAGTTGCTGTTGAAGTACACCCGGGCGGCCGTCGACGGACGCTTGTTCCACACGGCTGCGGCCCCGTTCTTCACCGGCTCGCCCCGGCCGTTGCCCGGGCTCTTGAACTTGTAGCCCGCGAGGTCGGCGACGTTCGCGTTGAAGTCGATGCCCGAACCCCAGCCGTACCGCTCGGAGTTGTAGTAGAAGCAGAACTCGTTGCTGTTGTTGCAGTATCCGTCGCCAACAGCAGCCGACGCAGACCCAGCACTTGCGGTCCACGCCATGACGGACGCGCCGACAACGGCAACGACCTTGGAAACCTTGCGCATAGTCACATTCCCCTCTTGCCCCGAGGCACACGAGCCCCGAGGCGTCGTTGTGCTGAAGGGGACCACCGTCGATGACCCCCGCGAGGCGTGGCTCCCCAAACCCAAGCCTTCCCCCCGCGCGGACTGTCTACCGAAGCGTTGGGGCACAGGTCTAATCGCGGACGACTCGCCTAAAGAGGCCAAAGCGCAGGGGTTTTCGTGCTGGGATGCGCCAGATAGCCATTCCAGCAACGAGTGTCAGGTCCATGAATCACTCGAATGGGTGGTGATCCTGACATTGAGCACGGCGCTGTGGTAGGCAGTTGAGTCGAAGAAGTGGTCCTGGCCGAGCAGGAGCACGTCGTGACGCCATCGGAGGTCGTCTCGGCCCGCTGGGTGGATCCGGGCGTCCTCGAGCCCGATGCTCTGGCTGTGCACGGCGAGACCGCGAGCGCGAAGCGCGGCGGTGAGGAGCTCACGCAGCTCGGTCGGTCGCGGCTCAGCGGCGAGCAGCACGCCGCGAGCGGGGGCTGCTCTGGAGGCGAGGATCAGCAGACCCTGCGCGAGCTCACCGGCGGAGATGAGCGAGTGTCGGACGGCGCCCAGAGCTGCCTTCGGGACCACCTCGACCGCTGGCTGGCAGGCACCTCGGTCCAATGCTCCGCGTGAGCGGCTCCGTGAAGCAGGGAGATGCCGTTTCGCCAAGGGGGGTGGGCCTCTGGTAGAACGTGCACCCGCACTCGCATCTACAGGGGGACTCGGCATGAAGATCCGCAGCATTGCGACGGCGACCGCCGTCCTGGCACTGACCTTCGGGACGGCTCCGGCGGCCATGGCCAACAGCTTCGACGAGAACGTGGGTGGTGGTGGTCGCGTCTGGTACAACGACGGCACCGACACCCTGTGCGCCTCGCTCTCGAGCTCGGCCTCCTACGACGTCATGAGCCTGACGGCGCGACCGGAGACCGCGGGTCGAGGGCCGACGTTGGAGTACACGCTCTACCGGGGCCAGAGCCGATGCAAGTCGCTCGCGACGGCGTACGAGGACTCCGCGTACTTCTACGGCGGTGTGCTGGGATTCGTCCCGCCGGACCGCTCTGGCCGCCGATTCGGGGACTACTTCTTCAGCTGACCCGTTTTCCTCGGACTCGGGGCGCGGCGAGGCCACGTCTTCAGTCGGGCTCGCCCGCGCCACCCACCGGCCGGTCTGTTGACATTCGCGCCGTCACTAGTGAACGGTTCCCCCCATGCGCCGACACTTGACATCAATCCTGGCACTTGCCGCAATCTTCGCATTCATGGCTCCGGGCTCCGCGCAGGCGGCCACGCTCGAACAGAACGTCGCCAGCGGCATTTCCTCCCAACCCTCCTGCCAGGCGTTCAGCGACCATCCTGTGGGGTCGGCGTGCTTCCATGCGGACGGCGACTACTTCTACATCTCCGACTACAGCGGGCCCGGCAAGGTCGCGGTGTACTGGAAGCTGGCTGACGGCTCGCGCCACGGGATCATTCGGTGGGCTGCGACCGAGCAGTACACGCGTGGGGTCGAGAACAAGAACTTCATCGAGGGCAAGCAGATCGGCATCCGGTTCGGCGTGTGCATGAACTCTGCCTGCGACCGAGTCGCGGACCTCAATTTCCAGGGGAGCAGCTGGTCCTGGACCAGCGCCTGATCGCACAGCGACCAGCCCTGAGGTTCAGGCGGCCCCTGCCTCGAGGTCGAGCAGGTAGCGCTTGGCCTCGGTACCGCCGGCGTAGCCCGTGAGCGCCCCGGACGCGCCGACGACCCGGTGGCACGGCAGCAGAACGCACAGCGGGTTGGCGCCGAGGGCGGCCCCGACGGCACGGGCGGCGCTCGGCCGTCCGACCGACCGGGCCAGCTCGCCGTACGTCGCGCGCTGGCCGTAGCCCGCCGCCGCTGGTAGGGCGGTCAGCACGTCGCGCTGGAACGCCGAAGCCAGCACCGGGTCGACCGTGACGTCGAACTGGGTCCGGCGCCCGGCGAGGTACTCGTCGAGCTGGCGGCGCACCTCGTCGGTCGGACGGGGGGCGCGCAGCACCCGGGGCGAGACCACGTCGGCCAGCCGCTGCAGCAGGGCATCGGCGGCGGCGTCGTCGTCGGCGAACCGGCTCGCCACCACCGCGCCGTCGGCGCGAACCGCCAGCAGCATCCGGCCGATCGGGCTGTCCTGCAGCGTGTACGAGACGTCACCGGCCGGCAGCACCGGCGGGCCGATGTCGGGGGCGAAGTCGCGTAGAGCCCGGCCGACCTCATCGGAAGGGTCATCAGAGGGGTCGGCGTCGAGGAAAGGCGTTGGGGTCTGGTTCATCTCCGGTCACGCTCCGTTCAGGCGGGGGTCATGGGAGCCGGTCAGGCTCAGGTCTGTGCGCAGGGTTGCCAGGGCGTCGCTGACCAGCCGTCGGCTGGCTGCGGGCGTGGTGCCCAGAGCGGCGGCCACACCGGCGTGGTCGAGGTCGGCGACGTACTTGAGGGCGACGGCGGTGCGCTGGCGATCGGGCAGCCGGCGCACCGCCACCCACAGGTCGGCGTCGCCGAGCACGGCATCAGCCCCGGGCGCGGCCCCACCAGAGTCCTCCGGCAGGTGCTCGACCGGCACGGCGCGCCGGCTCCTGCCGCGGTGAGCGTCCATCGCGCAGCGCGAGGTGACCGTCATCAGCCATCCCCGCAGGTTTCGCGCGTTGCGCAGGGACGGGTACGCCGCGAGCGCCTGGGTCCAGGCCTGCTGCGCCACGTCGGGCCCGTCGACCGGACCGGCGAGTGCATGAGCGAGCCGGCCGACGTCGCGCCAGTGCGCGTCGACCAGCTGTTGGAAAGGGGGCAGGCTCATGTTGCTTCAACGCTACGGGCGTCGGACGTGTGAGGCTGTACACGTGCACGATGTGGCGAACCCGCAGGTGCGGCCACGCGTCGTTGCGCACCGCGGCTCCTCGCGCGACTACCCCGAGCACACGCTGGAGGCATACCAGCGAGCCTTCGACGTCGGAGCCGACGGCATCGAGTGCGACGTTCGGCTGACGCGCGACGGCCAGCTCGTCTGCGTGCACGACCGCCGCGTCGACCGGGTCTCGAACGGCATCGGCAAGGTCAGCCTGTTCACTCTCGCCCAGCTGCGCGAGATGCAGTGGGGCAATGGGGCTTTCCAGGTTCTGACGCTGCGGCAGCTGCTCGCCCTCATCGCCGACCAGGACCCGTCGAGAGGCATCGAGATCGCGATCGAGACCAAGCACCCGAACCGGTATGCCGGGGCGGTGGAGCGTGAGGTGGTCGACCAGCTCGACTGGTTCGGATGGGTGCCGCACTCGCCGGGCGCGACCACGCCGGCGCGGGTGATGAGCTTCTCCGAAGTGGCGCTGCAGAGGTTGCTGCGCTGGGCGCCCACGGTCCCTCGGGTGTACCTCGTCAAGGCCCGTGGCAAGGACAAGAAGCCGGTCCGGCGGCGGCCGGCGGCCCCCGGTGGCGCAGTCGGCATGCTGCGGACTGCCGTGGGTCAGGTGCCGGCAGAGGCCTGCACGGTCGGGCTGGACGTGCGGCTGGTCCGCGCGCAGCCCGAGCTCGTGTCGCGGTACCAGTCGCGGGGGTACGCGGTGCACGCCTGGACGGTCGACCAGCACGAGGATCTGCGCGCCTGTGTGGACGCCGGCATCACCGCGATCATCACCAACAGACCGGACCACGTGCTCGCGTGGCTGGACGGTCGGCAGGTGCCCCGACCGCTGCCATGACGGACGTGTGATTGATGCCGGTGCGCCCCCGGGTACAGGATGGGCGCCACGGCACCCGTCCGCTGTGCACGCCCGCGACGTCCACGCGGGATTCCGGTGGGCTCCGGATGGGGCCGATGGGGCGGGCGTCACGACGAGAGCGAGCAGCCGATGACCTCAGCAGCGGCTCACCGCGGTCCGGAGACGGATGCGCGGGAGCTGGTGGCTTCGACCCAGCGCGGTGACGCGCGGGCGATCTCGGTGCCCCACCGGGCAGCCGGGGTGCCGGCCGCACGCCGCGCGCTGCTCAAGGACATCGTTCCCCAGCTCGACGCGGCCGTCGTCCACGAAACGGCAGTGGTCGCCTCCGAGCTGCTGGGCAACGCGATCCTGCATGCAAGCCCTCTCGAGGACGGACGGGTACGCCTGCGCTGGCAGGTGCGAGGCGGTGTCGTCGACCTCGAGGTGACGGACGGGGGGTCGCGCAAGCAGATCCGGCCGCTGCGCGTGACGCCGCTGTCGACGCACGGCCGCGGGCTGCGCATCGTGCGTCACCTCGCTCACGAGTGGGGAGTGATCGAGGACGACGCCGGCCACCGCACGGTGTGGGCGTGCCTCGGTGGCCCGTCCCGGCGCCGCCGCCGCGCCTGACTAGTCTCGCTGACCATGGGAAAGAAGTCTCGACGGGCGCGATCGTCCGCAGCCGGCTCGGGTACAGCGGTGGCCGACATCGACCCGGCCGACGTTCCGGTCGTCGGTCTGCGCGAGCCGTGCCCCTGCGGTAGCGGCAAGCGGTACAAGCTGTGCCACGGACGGGGGGCCGCCATCACCGAGATGGCCTTGGTGACAAGGCCTTTCGCGGGTCTGGCACACGAGGGCGACTGGGTGGCCATGCGCGAGGTGGTGCCCGCCGCGACGGCCACCGTCCGCACGACTGCTGAGTTCGGATCGCACGAGGTGATCGTCGCGACGATGCTGCCGATGGCGTGGGCCGCGCTGCACCGGCCCGACGGGGCACTGCTCGTCGGCCTGCAGACGCAGGGCGGCTCGGGTGACCCGAGCCGCGACACGGCTGCTGCGCTCCTGGCGGCGAAGGAGGTGGAGCCCGGCACGCCGATCGCGGGCGTTGGCCTGCCCGGTGCCGGACCGCGGCTGCAGGACGTGCTCGACTCCGACTCGGGCTTCGACGTCCGCGTTCGAGAGGGGTTCGACTTCTGGCTGGCCGACGACGCGGAGCAGACCGACGACGTGCGCGAGTCGATGGAGCGCGCCAATGCGTCGGTGATCCCGACCGAGCGGCTGGTGTCGGTCGAGTCGGCCTACTGGTGCCGGATCGGTGATCGCAGCCACCTGCGCTGGGTGCTGCCGCACGACGAGGAGCCGCTGCTCGACGCGATCGCGCGGCTGCACGCCCGGGGCGGCTCGAACCTCGGTGAGGGCACCCGGTACATCGGCGCCTTCCGCGCGCACGGGCTGCTGGTGCCGGTCTGGGACCTCGCGCACGGAGCGGTGGCCGACGACGTCGAGGAGCCCGCGCAGGCTTTTGCGGCACGCCTTGATGAGGCGCTGGCCGAGACCGGCGACCTGACCACCGAGGAGCGCCGCGCCCGCGCCGGCGTCGTGTCGCGCCAGCTCACCCTGCGCTGAGGGTCAGCTGGAGGGCTGCAGGAGCTCGGTCAGCAGCGTGGGCGCCTTGAGCTGACCGGCCAGCACTCCAGACTCGACCTGCCATTCCCGCTGGACTGTTGTGCCGTCGGTCATGTCGAAGCGCAGCAACGCTGCTTCCTCCTGGCTAGACCATGGCGAGCGCAGCGTTGGTGTCGCGAGCACGGCGTCGACCACTCGCGCCACATCTGCCGGGTCCTGCACCGTGCGCAGGATGTCCTCGTCGCGCTCGCCGCCCACGTGATGGACCGCCTTCACCTTCCCGCGCAGGTCGAGCAGGTCCTCCCCGGTGGCCGCACCGTCAATCGTGAACGGCTCGTAGACCCGCCACTCGCCCCGCTCGAGAGCCGCGAGACGGAAGTTGGTGCGGTAACCGTCGACCGCCCGCAGCTCGGTGCCTGCGGGCAGGTAGGCGGCGTCACCCTCGCGCTGCTCGTGGCCCGTCCCGACGACGTCCGCGATCCGACAGTTGACCGTCGCCACCACGTCCCCCACAGCCGACGCAGGAACGATTACCTCGGGCCCGTACGCGGCATGGAACGAGACTCCGTCGACGATGACGAAGTCCGCCCAGTCGATCGTGTAGTTCTCGCTGGCGCCGGGTGGCGGGCAGGGAGCCGCGGGAGGGACCGCTGTCAGCGATGCGGTTGCAGCGGCGGACGACGTCTGCATGGTGGTCTCGTCTGTCTGCGCGTCGGCGCCGCAGCCGGCTGCGGCAACAAGGAGCACACAGGTTCCGGGGAGCCACCGGAACCCGGCTGGCAAGGAGCGCATGCCGGTGGGACGCGTCGCGTGGGGCTTCGGTTCCTGTGTCTCCTCAGAAGCGCCTCAGACCGGCAGCGGGTCGCGCGAGATCGGGCACGACATGCACCGGGGACCGCCGCGTCCAGAACCCAGCTCGGTGCCACTGATCGCGATCACCTCGATGCCATGGTGTTCGAGCCGGGCGTTGGTCTCGATGTTGCGCTCGTAGGCGACCACGACGCCCGGGGCGAGGGCGAGGGTGTTGTTGCCGTCGTCCCACTGCTCGCGCTCGGCGGTGACGGGGTCGAGCCCGGTGTCGATCACCCGCAGGCGCTCGATCTGCATCGCAGCGGCCGCGGCCTCGAGGAACGGCTGCGGGCCGGTGACGTGCACGTCGTCGTTGGCGGCGGTCACCGTGTACGCGGCGAGTGTGTGGGCGATGTTCGGGTACATCACGACGGCGTCGGCGTCGACCATGGTGCAGACCGTGTCGAGGTGCATCGTCGCGCGCTCCTGCGCGATCGGCACGGCCAGCACCGTGTGGGCGACTCCCGCCGAAAACACCTGTCGTGCAAGCCTTTCGACTCCAGCCGGCGTTGTTCGCTCGCCGGTTCCGACAGCGAGCACACCCTTACCGAGCACCAGCACGTCGCCACCCTCGACGTGCTCCATCGACGGCTCGTAGACGAGCTGCGTGCCCGCAAACCGCGGGTGGTGCGTGTAGATGATCCGAGTCAGCGAGGTCTCGCGCTCGCGGGCGGGCATGGCCAGCGACGTCACGGCGACGCGGTCGCCGATCCACACCGAAGAGTCGCGCGTGAAGAGCAGATTGGGCAGCGGGTCCACGACGAAGTCGGCGGGGTCGTGCAGCACCGACACCAGACCAGGGTCGGCGACCGGACGGGCGTGCTCGAGCTCGTCGAGGCGCAACCCGGCCATTAGCACGCCGGCCAGTGCGGCGGACTCGAGCTCGTCGACGTACGCCTTGACCCGGCGCGCCATCGTGACGCCGAGACGCGGATCGGCGAGCACCGCGTCGACCGCGTCGACTCGCGCCTGCGGGACGGCCAGCGCCTCCTCCACCAGTCCGGCCAGGTAGAGCACCTCGACACCCCGGTCGCGCAGCGCGTCGGCGAACGCGTCGTGCTCGTCCTGCGCGCGCGAGACCCACGGGATGCCGTCGAACAGCAAGCGGTCGTTGTTGCGGGGCGTCAGGCGCGAGAGCTCGGGTCCGGGGCGATGCAGCACGACCGAGCGCAGGCGACCGACCTCACTGGTCACCTCGTGCGGTGCGTCAGCGGTCACGGTGCGCGCGTCCCCGGCCTCGGCCGTCGCGGACAGGGTTCCGGTGCTCTCGCTCATGGCCGGGAGGCTAGCGGCTGACCAGCATGTGAGAAGTCCTGTGGTCCCCGGATGACCCACGCGTAGTTCGGCCGTTGTGCAGGAATGGCCACTGGACTCTTCTTCCCGCGCGTCGTCGACGAGGTCACCGTGCGGCTGGTGGCGGCCCAGGTGCTGGTCGTGACGTCGCTCGCCGCGGCGACCGGCTGGCTGTGGCTGTTCGGCCTGCTCGCGGTCGACTTCACGCTTCGCGTCGCCTACGGGCCACGCAGCCCCCTCGCCCACGTCGCTCGGCGCTTCCTGCGTCCGCGGATCGCGGCCGAGGTGCGGCCGACGCCGGGCCCGCCGAAACGCTTCGCCGCCACCCTCGGCGCGGTGATGTCAGTGCTCGTCGTCGTGTTCGCTTACGGCACCGGATGGACGGCAGCCGCCTGGGTCGTCGTCGCCGCGATGGTGGTCTTCCCGTTCCTCGAGGCGGCGTTCGGGCTGTGCGTCGGATGCCAGGTCTTCGCGCTGCTGATGCGGCTGGGCGCGATACCGCAGGCGGTGTGCGAGGACTGCGCGGACATCTCCAGGCGCCGCCCGTCCACCCTCGAGGCCTGAGCCCCGCTCTCGAGCCGGAGGGCGCCGCGAGGCGAACCCCCTACGCTGGCCGCCGTGAGCGCCGAGGCTTCTGTCGTCCCCGACCGCGTTGCGGTCGTCATCCCCGCCAAGGACGAGGCCGAGCGCATCGCCGCCACGGTGACGGCCGCGGCCTCGATCCCGGGGGTCGACCTGGTGGTCGTGGTCGACGACGGCAGCACCGACACCACCCAGCACCTCGCCCGTGACGCAGGTGCCGTCGTCGTGCGACACCAGCGCAACCGCGGCAAGGCGGCCGCGCTCGAGACCGGCGCGCACGCCGTCGCGCTGCGCGAGATCAATCCGGGGGAGGGCCTGGAGGGCCAGGCGTCGCGTGCGCTCCTCTTCGTGGACGGTGACCTGGCCGGGACGGCAGCGAACACCGCGCCACTGACGGTCCCGGTGCTGGCGGGTGAGGCCGACATGACGATCGCCCTGCTCCCGGCTCAGTCGACGCCCGGCGGCGGACGGGGCCTGGTGGTCAACCTGTCGCGCAAGGGCATCCTCCGGGCCACCGGCTGGACCGCGACGCAGCCGCTGTCGGGCATGCGGTGCCTGACCCGCGAGGCGTTCGAGGCCGCCCGTCCCCTCGCCAGGGGGTGGGGGGTCGAGACGGCGATGACGATCGACCTGCTGACGGCGGGCTTCAGGGTCGAGGAGGTGCCCTGCGACCTGCAGCATCGCGTCAGCGGCACCGGCCTGGCAGCCCAGATGCACCGCGGCTCGCAGTACCGCGACGTCGCGCTGGCGCTCGCCGTCCGGCGTGCACGGGGTCTGGCCGGCGCGCTCCCCTGGAGGCGAGGCTGAGCGCCGCGTCCCGCGGAAGGGGGGCCGCGGCGTGCCTGGCGGCTTCGGGGACGGCACTGCTGGGGGTGGCGGTGGCGGGCGAGTCCGCGGCCGTCCCCGGTCTGGGGGCCGCGGCCTGGCACCCGCCGTGGTCGTTCGGCGCGGGTCCCGACTCGGGGGCTGTGGCCATCGCCCTCGCGATCGGTTACGTGCTGAGTGCGGCTGGGGTGATGCTCGGGCTGTGGGCCGTTGCCGGCGGCGCGCGCCTGTCGCGGCGTGCCGGGCTCGTGGCGTCCCTCGCGGTGTGCGCGGCGGTGCTGTGCGTGCCGCCGGTGGGGTCGGGCGACCACCTCAACTACGCGGCTTACGGACGGATCGCCGCCGCGGGTGACGACCCCTACGTCGAGCGCCCGACGTCGTGGCGCGACGGAACGGACCCGGTGGCCTCGGCGTCGCAGCCGCCCTGGGCGGGAACCCGTAGCGTGTACGGCCCGGTAGCGACTGCGGCACAGGCCATGTCGTCGCTCGTCGGGGGTGACTCGCTGCGGCTGACGGTGTGGGTCTGGCAGCTCGTGGTCGTGTGTGCGTTCGCCGCCTGCGGATGGATGCTGACCAGGCTGGCGACCCGTGCCGGGCCAGACTCGCTCCTGGGCCCGATGCTGGGATCGGACCCGTCCGCCGCCAGAACGCGCGTGCTGGTGCTGTGGACCCTCAACCCGTTCGTGGTGGGCACCGCAGTGCTGGGCGCCCACGTCGACGTGCTGGCCGTCGCGTTCGCCCTGGCCGCGGTCAGTCTGACCCGGCACGCGCCGCTGCTCGCAGGCGCCGCCGTCGGGGCAGCCGCCGCGGTCAAGCTGCCCTACGTGCTGGTAGCCATTGCGCTGTGCTGGGCCGTCCGGCACCTGGGTTGGAAGGGTCTGGGGCACGCCGCTCTCGGCATCGTCGGCGCGCTCGCGGTGTGGTTGCCGACGCACTGGTGGGCAGGTGACCACGTCTACGACCAGCTCGAGCGAGCGAGGTCGTTCGTGTCGCTGGCGACTCCGTGGCGCCCCCTTGTCGACTGGCTCGAGACCGACCTGCCGTCGGAGCCGGTGCGTGCCGCGGTGATGACCACCGCGGTGCCCCTCGCGCTGGTCGCGATGGCGGTGCTCACAGCTCTGGTGCGGAGGCAGCCGGTGGCGGCGGGCGACGAGGTCACCGCCTCGGCTGCCCGGGCCATGCTCGTCGTCGTCGGTGGTTGGGTCCTGGTCGCGCCCTACGCGCTGCCCTGGTACGACGTCGGCATCTGGGCGCCGCTCGTCCTGATGGCGCCCTCCGTGCTCGACCAGGCGATGGTGGCCCGCTCAGCGATCCTCGCGCTGGCCTACGTGCCGGGCAGGGTGGTGGGGCTGTCTCCGCAGGTCGAGGAGGTGACGCTCGGGTTCAGGACGCTGGTGGCGCCTTGGCTGATCGGACTGCTTCTGCTGGCGATGCTCGGCTTCGCCATGCGCAGCGTGCTGGTCGGGCGCTTTCGTCCTATCCGCCCGGTTCCGTAGGATCTATCGATGACCAGCGACCGGACGGACGTGCCAGCGCGGGCGCTGCCGCGTCCGCGTCGGGTCGCCGCGATGGTCGCGGCGGTGGCGGTGGCCGTCGCTGCAGTTGTCGCGGTGGTATCGGGTCTCGGACCTTTCAGCGCCCCGGACACCGGTCGCCCCGCGGCCCTCGACGCCGCCCCGGTCTCACCTACCGGCCACACCGAGGGCGCGGCGCCCGTGGTCACGGCAGGGGCCGCCTCGGACCTCGCGGTCGCAGCGCTGCCTCCCCTCGTGGCCAAGGCCGAGCCGCCCCCGCGCGCCCCCAGGGTTTCGCGGTCTGAGGATCGCGAGCCCCCCTCGTCCGGCGAACCCGCCCCGGCTCCTTCGCAGCCGGCCCCGGGAGTGGGCTCGCTGGTCACCCAGGTGCTGGCCCTGGTCAACGTCGAGCGCGTGGCGGCGGGATGCGGCGCGCTGAGCAACGACAGCCGGCTGGCGTCGGCCGCGCTGGCGCACAGCCGTGACATGGCGGCCAACGACTACTTCTCGCACGACAGCCAGGACGGCCGCTCGTTCGCCGACCGCATCAGCGCCGCGGGGTACTCGGGCGGCGCGATCGCCGAGAACATCGCGGCCGGGCAGTCGACGGCGACCGCCGTGGTCGCCGGCTGGATGGAGAGCGCCGGGCACCGCGCGAACATCCTCAACTGCGCGTACACCGACATGGGCCTGGGGTACGCGACCGGTGGCTCGTTCGGCACCTACTGGACGCAGGACTTCGGCGGCTAGCAGGCGGTTAGAAGCCGTGGTGGACGGCCTCGACGTTGTTGCCGTCGGGGTCACGGAGGAAGACGCCGTAGTAGCCCTCGTGGTAGACGGGCCACTCCTTGGGCTCGTGCAGGACCTCGGAACCCGCTGCCACGGCGGCGTTGTGGACCTCATCGACTGCGTCCCGGCTCGGCGCGGTGAACGCGACATGGACCTCGCGGCCGCTGCCCACGGTCACGGGCCCCAGCCAGAAGTGCGGGAAGCCGTCGGGCCCGCTGAGACCCACGACGGTGGCGCCATCGCGCTCGAACCGCATCGCTTCGCGCATCCCGATCGGCGCGAACACCGTCCGGTAGAAATCCGATGCTGCCTCGACGTCAGTGCACTGGATTGCGATGTGGTCCAACATCTTTCAGCCTCCTGGCAGGGACCGGCTCTCGGGTTTCTGTTGGGCGAGTATCTCGGACGGGGGAGCGCCCAGCGCCAAGCCGAGGCCGCCCTCGTCGTCGTCGGCCAGCTCGAGGGTGCGCACGCTCGCGGCGATCAGCAGCGGGATGGCCAGGGTCGCACCGATCGCCGGCACCACCGTCCCGGAGTCGTTGACCGCGAACCCGATTCCCAGCATGACGAGCAGCGCGACCAGAGCGTGCCGGAGCGTCGGCGCCTCCTCGTAGGTGCGCTGCAGCGCCGGCGCGCCCCAGGCTGACGGCCGCATCAGCACCAGGCCGATGAAGACGGCGCCGAACGGCACCAGCACAGTCAGCCAGCTTCCGGTCAGAATCTCCCAGTTCTGCAACGCCTTTCGCTCGATCACTGGCATCGCGCCACCGTCGATCACCGACTGCACGAACCGACCGAAGTGGGTGCGTTCGGAGGCAGGCCGCAGCCAGTCGGCCACGCTCAGCAGCACGACGGCGACCGCCGTACCCGCACCGATCAGCATCACCTTGCGCCAGGTGACCCTGACGCCGGCGACCAGCAGGGTGAGCAACGTGAACGCGGGGATCATCGCGGGTGGGCCGCCGAAGTCGGAGCCGATGCCGGGCGTGCCGTCGATCACGGTGGCTACCACGCCGATCGCAGCGACGACACCGACTGCGACCCGACGTCGTCCGCGCTTGAGCGCTGCGTCGGCCAGGGCACAGGCCAGCAGGAGCGCACCCGTTGCGAACAGTGCGAACTGGACGTTGCCGAGCCCGTAGAAGCGTCCGGCGACCACGGGCTGCTGGCCCATCAGCGACGAGATCTGCAGGGTCGAGCCGGTGGCGACGTCCAGGGCCAGCACCCCGGACGTCATGCCGGCCACGAAGCCCATCGGGCCCAGGCGGCGGTCGCGCCACGGCCCGAGCAGCGCCACCGTGCTGACCACCGCGACGGCCACGAGCACCGACCCCACGACGGCCGCGAGGTCGAACTCGGAGCGCCACCAGGGCACGAGGTTCGCGAGGAACGTCGACACGGGGACGGCAGCGAAGACGACGGCGATGCGCCGCAGGATGCCGAGCACGCGCCGCCGGCCGTCGATGCCGCCCCAGTTGTTCTTGAGCGCGAGCGCCGCGCCGCCGTAGAGCAGGATCTGGGCGATCACCAGGCCGTTGAAGAACCAGACGACCAGCGGCTGCACCGCCAGGGCTGCCTCGCTGAGGTCGATCAGGCTGCGGAACCGCTCGGTCGCGGACGCCTGGCCACCGCCTACGGGGAGCACGGTCGAGCCCGGCAGCCCCGAGGGGACATCAGCGCCGACGAGCTCGAGCACGGTGGGCATCAGGTCGGTGGCCTGCGTGAGCCCGTCCTGCCGCGTCGAGCGCGACCCCAGCATCGACGGGCCGTAGCGGTCGGCCGACGCGCTGCTCGGCGTGGGCCCGGTGGCTGCCACCAGCTGGAGGTGCGGGGTGTGCCCGGAGTCGGCGAGCGACGCGACGAGGAGGCTGGACGTTCCGGGCACCGTGTCCAGCACGACCCCGAGGCGCTCGTCGAGTCGCTGAACCTGGTCGGCGCGCTCGCCGCGGGCCTGATCGGGATCGGTCTCGGCGAGGTCCTCAGGGTCACGGACGCTGCCGAGGTCGACCACCACCAGCTGGGCCGACTCCTGCGCCTCGGCGACCCTCTCTTCCAGGGCGGCGGGGTCAAGCGGGCGGGCGAAGTACTGGCCGTCGACGAGGCCGTCCTCACCTGACAGGGCGATCGCGGCGCCAGGGCCGATCGCGGCGACCTCGACCCCGGCTGCCCGCAGCGACTGGCCGAGCAGGCCCGGCTCGGCTTCGAAGCTGCCCTCCGCGGCGGTCTCGAGGTAGGTGGCCCACCGGTCGACGACAGCCGTCTCACCCCTGAAGGCCGGGTCGGTGATCGGACGGCACTGCGCGCCCGTCGCGCCGCGGGCCTCGTCGCCGGCGCGACGGCCCGCGGACAGGGCGAGCCAGCCGTCTACCGGACAGGCCGCGGTTCGCACGTTGCGGATCGAGATGTCGGCGACCGACCCGCGCTCCAGCAAGTTCCAGAGGTTCGGCGTCCGCTCGGGGTCGACGTCGTCCCATCGCAGGCCGGTGGTGCCGACGACGACGACCGGAGACTCGGGGGCGGCAGTCGCCTGATGTGAGTGTGCGGGCGTCGGAAGCGCGACGACCCCGGCCAGCACGGTCAGCGCCAGCCCGAGGGCCGGGAGCAGGCGCCAGGACAGGGCACGGGTCACGGCTGCGGGCACCCGGCCAGCGTAGTGAGCGGGTGCGACGTGGTTGTGGGCGACAGCAGCCGGGCCCGTGTCGTCCGCGCGGAGGTTGTGTGCAGACTGACCGCGTGAGCGCATCGACCGGTGAGCTGGACGCCGCCCGAGCTGCCGCGCAGGCGTTCGTCGACTCGCTGCCGGCGAGCCGGCGCGGCAGTGCCGTGTTCGCCTTCGACGACGACGAGCGGTTCCGGTGGCAGTACACCCCGGGTCGCCGGCGAGGCATCGCGTTGTCGGAGATGGACGCGGCGACCAGGCAACGGGCGATGGCGCTGATGGAGACCGGGCTCAGCGCGCGGGGCTACGCGACGGCGACGTCGATCATGGCGCTCGAGCCGATCCTGAGGGTGATCGAGCAGCGGGCGGGGCACCCTGGTTTCGAGCGACGCGACGCCGAGCACTACTGGTTCAGCGTCTTCGGCGACCCGTCGTCCGAGGCACCGTGGGCCTGGCGCGTCGGCGGGCATCACCTGTGCCTGCACTTCACGGTTGTTGATGGGGCGCTGTCTGTCACCCCGTTGTTCTTCGGGGCGAACCCTGCGCGCGTGCCGTCGGGAGAGCATCAGGGGCTTCGCGTGCTGGGACCGGAGGAGGACCTGGCACGCGCCTTCCTCGGGAGCCTGGACAACGGCCTCAGGTCGCAGGCTGTGGTCTCTGCTGATGCTCCTGACGACATCCTGACGAAGAACGCCGTGCGGGCTGAGATCGCCGCCGTGCCAACAGGTCTCGCGCGCTCGGTGCTGGACGCTGATGCGCGCCAAGCGCTCGACGCCCTGGTCGACCACTACCTGGGACGGGTTCGGTCGGAGGTCTCGGTCGACCGGGACGCCCTGACGTTCGCGTGGGCGGGCTCCACGACTGTCGGTGAGGGTCACTACTACGCGATCCGCGGCGACGAGTTCCTGGTCGAGTACGACAACACCCAGGACGGCGCCAACCACGTGCACACCGTCTGGCGTGACACCCGCCGTGACTGGGGTGACGACCTGCTCGCGGTGCACTACGCGCAGGCTCACAGGGCCCAGAGCTGACTGGGTCGGCGCGGTTCGCTGTGTGAGCCCCGTCGCGAGGTCTCACGGATAGCACCATCACTCGCGTTGATGGGACACCTTGTGAGGTCTCGGTGGCGACATGCGGGTCGGGCGGCCGGGGGTCATGCGGCAGCGAGCGCCAAGGCGGTGTGCCGGGCAGCGGGTTTCGGTGTGCCGGGCCTGTGCACACCAGGGGGACAACGGCCCCGGATTCAGCCTCGGCGCGCCGAATCGTGGCTGGAGTCCCCCGGTTGTGCTCGCTCACGTGAAGACCTCGAACAGCGTCAGCCCGGCCAGGATCGCGCAGACACCGGCCGCGACGCGCTGGATCACGCCAAGCCGGATCCGTTGCAGCAGAGCGCGTCCGATCAGCGCGGCGACGCCCGAGATCAGCAGCAGGGCGAGCCAGGCGCCCACGAACACGGAGACGGGGTCCTCGTAACGCACCACCAACCCCGCGGTGAAGAGCTGCGAGAGGTCGCCCCACTCGGCGAGCAGGAGCACACCGAAGCTGGTCGCAACGGCGGTGAAACCGCCGGCATCGGCCCGGATCTTTCCGGCGAACTCCTCCTCCGTCTCCGCCTCCTCGGCGTCAGCGGTACGGGCACTGCGCCACAACAACACGGCGCCGACGGCGAACAGCAGCGCAGCAGCAAGCAGCACCGGAGTCCTCGGAAGCAGGGACAGCAGACCACCCGCCGTCACGGCGACCAGCGTGTGGACGGCGAACGCCGCACCCACGCCGATCCACACCAGGAGCGGCCGGAACCGGGTAGCCAGCACCAGCGTCGCGATGAACGTCTTGTCCGGTAGCTCGACCGGCAGCAGCACCACGAACGCGGTCAGGGCGACAGCGAGGCTCAACCGGCGGCCTCTCCCGGACTCGTTTGAGGCGCATCCCCCTCAACGGCAGCTGCCGCAACAGCCTGCGAGAGAACCACTTTCGCAGGATGCCCCAGCGCAGCAGCCGCTGCCGCGACATCGTCCCACTCTGGCTGCCGGTTCAGCACGCGCCCCTCCCACGACGCCACCTTCACCCGCACCGGGTGCCCGGAGACGTGCACGGTGACAGTCGCCCGGTCCAGAGCCTGCTTTCGGACGGGGTGCTCCCGCAGCCCGATCGCCGTGGTCTGGGAGAAGACGATCTCGCGCACCGCCTCTGAGCGGTCGGCGCCGACCAGCACGTGCAGAGTGTGAGCAGGCCGGCCCTTCTTCATCAGGATCGGGGTCAGCCACGCATCCGAGGCTCCGGCGGCCAGCAGCGCGGTGATCACCGACGGCCACAGCCGCGGGTCGAGGTCGTCGACGTTCGTCTCGAGCACCACCGGAAGGTCGGGCTCAGGATCAGACTTCGTCCATGGCGAGCCCAGGACGAGTCGCAGCGCGTTGGCGTGGCCCTGCGGATCCCGTCCGCCCGCCCCGAAGGCCTGTCTCTCAACGGACATCAGCGGCTGGTGCCCCCAGGCCGTGACCAGGGTCCGCAGCAGCGCGGCACCCGTCGGCGTGGCGAGCTCGAGGTCGACCGGGCCGCCGTACGTCGGCATTCCGGCGAGCAGGCGGACGACGGCAGGCCCTGGCACGGCGATCCGGCCGTGCGCCGCCTCCACCGTGCCGCCCCCCAGCGCCACCGGTGAGGCGTGCAGCTCGTCGAGTCCGAGGAGCGCGAACCCCGCGCAGACACCGACCACGTCGGCGATCGCGTCGAGTGCGCCCACCTCGTGGAAGTGAACGTCCTCAGATTCAGTTCCGTGGACCGCCGCCTCGGCCTCAGCCAGAACCGTGAACGTCGCAACGGCCCGGTCGACACCGGGAACCTGCTGTGCAGCAGGCGTATTCAGTAGATCGCGGACGTCCGACCAGCGGCGATGCGTGGCCGAGTCACTCCCCTCCACGACAACACGCGTGGCGGCGATCGTGCCGCGCGAGACGGCCTCGACCCGCAGCACCATCGGCTGCGGCGTCACAGCGTCCACGGCCGACTGCAGGTCACCCACGGCGACCCCCGCGTCCACCAACGCCCCGAGCAGCATGTCTCCCGACACCCCGCTCGACAGGTCCAGCCAACCAAGCGACGGTCGAGCGCTCATGGGCCGTTCCTTGCTACGACCGAGCGCCGCGCAACACGAGCCGCGTGAACCCCTGCGCCGTAACCGTTGTCGATGTTCACGACCACCACGCCCGGTGCACAGGAGTTCAGCATCGCCAGCACGGCCGCCAGACCTCCCGCTCCCGTGCCGTAACCCGTGGAGGTCGGCACTGCCACGAGCGGGACGCCCGTCAGTCCCCCGACCACACTGGGGAGGGCGCCCTCCATGCCGGCCACCACGACCAGGGCGTCGACGGCGTCGAGCGTGTCGCGGACGGCGAGCAGGCGGTGCAGCCCGGCGACCCCGACGTCGTCGATGCGTACGGCACTGGCCCCGTACACCGCGATGGTGACGGCAGCCTCAGCCGCGACGGGCGCGTCCGATGTGCCCGCCGCGACGACCGCCACCGTCCCGCGTGGCACGGGCAGCGGGCCGACGACGGCCGTGCGGGCGGTCGTGTCGATGACGGCACCGGGCACGCGGTCGGCCACGGCAGCGAGCGCATCGGCCCCGAGCCGCGTCGCCAACACCGCCCGGCCGGGGTGCCGCTCCGCGAGAGCCGACAGGGCGCCGACCACCTGCTCGGGTGTTTTGCCGTGGCCGTACACGACCTCGGGGTCGCCCGTCCGCCGCACTCGGTCGGCGTCTAGGCGTGCGTAGCCGAGGTCGAGAACCCGGTCGTCGCCGTTGGAGCGGTCCACATCCGGAGCGTAGACGCCTCCGCGGGGGGGTCTGCGGATAGCCTCCACGCACGTCGTCGACCGAGGGGGAACATGGCCAGGCATCACTTCGGCAACAGCTACCGCCGGCGCGTCCGTCGCAACCGACGCGACCGGCGGCGCGGTGACAACGACGGCTGCGACCTGTCGGACGCCTGCGAGCTCGACTGCTGTGACTTCAACCTGCTGACGTTCTCGGCGCTCTTCTCGGTGGTCGTCGGCGCCTTGCGCGCCTCGGCCGTCGACCCTCACACCGACCTTCCGCCCAGCCGGGCAGGACGGCTGGCCGCACGTCTCGTCCGCTCGTACCAGCTCACCGTCTCGGCGAATCGAACCGCGCCGGTCTGCCCGTTGACCCCCAGCTGCTCGCGCTACTCGCTGATCGCGCTTTCGCGCCATGGAGCGCTGCGGGGAGGCTGGCTCACGGTGAGGCGACTGCGCCGATGCGGTCGGGTGGACGCCGGACCCGACCCGGTACCCGCCCGGTAGGTTTCGAGCCGGACACTCGTCCGCGACACGACCGCACCACGACCTGCACGAGAGGACCCTCCGATGCCGGGAGTACCGCCCGCCCGCTACGGCTTCCTGGGCCCCGAGGGCACGTTCACCGAGGCCGCACTGCTGCAGGTCCGCGCCGCGCAGACCGGCGAGCGCACAGCGTTCCCGAGCGTCGACGCCGCCCTCGGCGCGGTGCGCGACGGTGACATCACGGCGGCGATGGTACCGATCGAGAACTCCGTCGAGGGCGGCGTCGGCGCGACCCTCGACGCCCTGAGCGTCGGCGACGAGCTCGTGGTCGTGCGAGAGGTGCTGGTGCCGGTGCAGTTCGTGCTGGCTGCGCGGCCAGGCACGACCCTGGCCGACGTCAAGCGACTGTCGACGCACCCCCACGCGCTCGCGCAGTGCCGGCACTGGCTGGCCGCGAAGCTTCCCGACGTCACCTACGTGCCGGGGCTCTCGACCGCCGCGGCGGCCGCCGGCCTGACCGTCCGCGACACGGGGGAGGGCGTCCTGGCCGACCCCGGCTACGACGCGACCCTGTGCGCGCTGGTGGCGGCCGACCGCTACGGCCTCACCGTGCTGGCCAAGGGAGTCGGCGACAACCCGAACGCGGTGACCCGGTTCGTCCTCGTGTCGCGCCCGACGGCGCCGTCGCCGCCCACAGGCGCCGACAAGACATCCGTCGTCGTGTTCCAGAGCGACGACCACCCCGGTGGCCTGCTCGAGCTGCTGGAGCAGTTCGCCGCACGCGGCATCAACCTGACGTGGATCCAGTCGCGTCCGACCGGGGAGTCCTTGGGCCGGTACAGCTTCTCGATCGACTGCGAGGGCCACATCGCCGAGGCCCGGGTCGCCGAGGCGCTGATGGGGCTGCACCGCGTGACGACGCAGGTCCGCTACCTCGGCTCGTACCCGCGCGCCTCGGGCGAGCAGTCGCCCACGCTGCCCTCGAACAGCGACCGCGCCTTCGCCGACTCACAGGCATGGCTCCAGCGGCTGCGCGAGGGCCGCAACTAGACGGGCCCGATTCTCAGCGCCGACCGAGCCAGCGCCACGGCCACCGTGCCGTTCAGAATTCCGAACACGACGTCGGACGGGTGATGCATCCCGCGGTACAGCCGCGAAAGGCCCACGGCCAGAGGGATCATCAGCAACAGCACCACGACGAGCACGCGCAGCCAGCGCGTCTCGATGCGCGAGGCAACGACCATCCCGACCCCGAGCCAGAGCGCGGTCGCAGCCCCGGTGTGACCGGACGGGAAGCTCGACGTGGGCGGGGCCTCGTCCATCAGCTCGTACTCCGGCCTCTCGCGAGAGACCAGCAGGGTCGTGGTGAGGAACATCGTCGTCTGCAGCGCGACCCCGCCCCACAGCACGAAGGACTCGAGCCAGCCGCCCAGCAGCAGGCGCAGCACCAGGCCGACCATCGCTGCCAGCCCGACGACCATCAGGGTGTCCGCGGCGCGAGAACCGATGTTCGACAGGGTGTCCCGGGTCGTCGTCCCCCCGTCCTGCAGGCTCTCGACCATGCCGTCCTCGCCGCTCACCAGGCTCTCGAGCGGCCCCCCCAGCAGGCTGCCGATGGCAACCATCACCCCGATCCAGGCCACCACCAGCACCAGGGTTCGCAGCGCCCACGCGCCGTGGGACCTCATCACGACTCCTCCGGCGTGCGGTGCGGCACCTTGGACCGATCTCGCGTCAGGCCCTGCGTGAGATCCTGAGCCGCCTCACGAACCGTGTCGCCGATCGTCGACTTCGCGTCTGCATCCACCCGCACCACCAAGGCGCCGGGGTCGACCCGCACGTCGATCCGCGTGGCGTCCCCGATCGGGTCGCCGTCCAGCTGCGCGGTGTGGGGCTCGCTGGCCTCGACCGTGATCCTGCGCCCCTGCCAGTGCTCGACACGACGGTGGCCCCTGCGCTGGCGCGTCATCACGCGGAGGACCACCGCCGCCCAACCAACCACTCCCGATGGCGCGATCGAGACCATGTCGAGCCGGCCGTCGTCGATCTTGGCGTCCGGCATCAGCACCAGCCCACCCAGCAGCCGGCCGACGTTGCCGATCACGACCGTGCGGACGCGCCGGTTGATCGGATCACCGTCGTCGACTTGGATCGTCACCCTCGTCCGCCGGCCGTTGAAGTGGCGCAACCCCGAGACGATGTACGCGATCGCGCCGACCCGAGCCTTGAGCGCCTCCGGGGCGTTCGCCATGATCTCGGCGTCGAAGCCCATGCCCGCCATCACGAGGAACACGTTCTCCTCGCCCGAGTCGACGCTCATCCACCCCACGTCGATCGGACGGTCGTCGCCCGTCAGGGCCACCCGCGCCGACTCGGTGAAGTCGTCGAGGGTCATCTCCATGTTGCGGGCCAGCAGGTTGCCGGTGCCGGCGGGGACCAGCGCCATGGTGACGCCGCTGCCGGCGAGCACCTGCGCGGCCGACCGCACCGTGCCGTCGCCGCCGCAGACCATCACGACGTCCACGCCCTGCTCGATCGCCTCACGTGCCTGGCCCTCGCCCGGGTCTTCCACGGTCGTCTCGAGCCACAGGGGGTCCGACCAGCCGTGCTCGGCGCAGACCGCCGTGATGGCCGCCCGCGCACCCGCGGCGTCGTCGAGCTTGACAGGGTTGACCACGACCGCGGGCAGCGGCATCTCGTCCAGATCTCGCGTCAGCACTTCGGGTGGTGTCGCGGTCCTGCGCCGGCGCCGCTTCGCCGAGCGCCCTGACCGGGGCGCCGGCTGTCGGCCGATCCAGCGAGCCAGCAGAACACCCACCAGGATCAGCACCAACAGCGCGCCACCGAGCCCGAGCAGCAGTTCCAGTCCGGGGGCTGCGTCAGGCTCTGATGGCGCCGCCACGAGCACTTGGGCAACGTAGCCGTCCCCCAGCCTCGGTGCCCGTCCGAAACTCGGCACAGGCCGCTGGCAATCCTCGGCTAGCCTCGGCGCCGTGATCGACCTGCGCCGCGTCCGGGAGGACCCCGACACCGTCCGTGCCAGCCAACGCGCCCGCGGGGAGGACCCCTCGCTCGTCGACGCGGTACTCGACGCGGATGCGCTGCGGCGCTCGTCCCTCACCGAGTTCGAGACCCTTCGGGCCGAGCAGAAGGACTTCGGCAAGCAGGTGGCCACGGCGCGCGGCGACGAGAAGCAGGCGCTGGTGGCCAAGGCCAAGGAGCTGTCGGAGCGGGTCAAGGCAGCGCAGGCGGCGGCGGACGAGGCGCAGGCCTCCCTCGACGTGCTGATGTGGCAGATCCCGAACGTCGTCGCCGACGGAGTGCCGGTCGGGGGCGAGGACGACTACGTGGTGCTGCGCGAGGTCGGCGAGCGCCGCGACCTCACTGCCGACGGCGGACGGGTGCGCGACCACCTCGAGATCGCCGAGGGCCTGCGGGCCGTCGACATGGTGCGCGGCGCGAAGGTGTCGGGAACCCGCTTCTTCTTCCTGACCGGCATCGGGGCCCGGCTGGAGCTCGCGCTGCTCAACTACGCCGTGGACACCGCTCTGGCAGCGGGCTTCACGCCGATGATCACGCCGACTCTCGTGCGCCCCGAGGTGATGGCCGGCACCGGGTTCCTCGGCGCGCACGCCGACGAGGTCTACCGGCTGGAGGCCGACGACCTGTACCTCGTCGGCACGTCCGAGGTCGCGCTCGCGGGCTACCACTCGGACGAGATCGTCGACCTCTCCGACGGTCCGTTGCGCTACGCGGGCTGGTCGGCCTGCTACCGGCGCGAGGCCGGCTCGTACGGCAAGGACACCCGCGGCATCATCCGCGTGCACCAGTTCCACAAGGTCGAGATGTTCAGCTACTGCACCTTGGATGACGCGGCTGCCGAGCACGACCGGTTGCTCGCGTGGGAGGAGGAGATGCTGGCGGGCGTCGAGCTGCCTTACCGCGTGATCGACACTGCTGCAGGCGATTTGGGCACGAGCGCCGCGCGCAAGTTCGACTGCGAGGCGTGGCTGCCCTCCCAGGAGCGCTACCTGGAGCTGACCTCGACGTCGAACTGCACCACCTTCCAGGCCCGGCGCCTCAACATCAGAGAGCGTGCGGCGGACGGGGGGACGCGCGCGGTGGCGACGCTCAACGGCACGATGGCCACGACACGCTGGATCGTCCCGCTGCTCGAGAACCACCAGCAGCCCGACGGGTCGGTTCACGTCCCCATGGCGCTACGGCCGTACCTCGGCGGCCTGGAGCGCCTGACGCCCGTCGAGGGCTGAGCTGCTGTCGGAGGCGATGGCTACCGTCAGGGCTATGGCAAGGACAGGCGGGAGTGGACAGTCGACGACCACCTGCGCGAGGCGGACCCGCAACAGGTAGAGCTCTACCGGCAGGTCGAGGCGATCATCCACGCGTGCGGCGACGTGACGACGTCGGTCGCCAAGACGACGATCACGACGTTCCGGTCCTGGGTTCAGGAGGCGTACCGCGTCGGCGAGGGGGACCATCTGCTCAACTCTCGACCCCAGGAGGTCGTCGTGGACAAGCAGTTCACCGCCCCGCTCCAGAAGGGCAGGAACAAGGGCGCCTGGACGTACGTCGTGATGCCCGACTCGGCCGACTACTTCGGCACCAAGGGCCTGGTCAAGGTGCGCGGCACGGTCGACGGCCAGCCGTTCCAGAGCTCGTTCATGGCGCTGGGCGACGGAACTCACAAGCTCCCGATCAAGGCGGCGGTCCGCAAGGTCATCGGCAAGGAGGCGGGCGACACGGTGGACGTCCGCATCGAGGAACGGCTGGACGAGGACTGACCGCGCTGGGACCGACGCCCGGGACCGTAGGGTTGGCGCGTGGTCAACCCGTCACCGAGCCTCGTCGCCCTCGACGTGGACGGAACGCTGATCCACTACGACCAGTCGATGTCACCGCGGGTGCGCAAGGCCGTGCGGGCCGCGTACGACGCCGGGCACCAGCTGGTGATCGCCACCGGACGCTCCCTCCTCGGCACGCTGCCGATCGCCGACGAGCTGGGCCTCGACGACAACTACCTCGTGTGCAGCAACGGCGCCGTCACCGTCCGCCTCGACCCGAACCTGCCCGAGGGGTACGAGATCGCCGACATGGTGACGTTCGACCCCGGGCCCGTCGTGGCCCTCGTGCGCGAGCAGCTGCCTGACGCCCTGTTCGCGGTCGAGGTCGTCGGTCAGGGTGCCCGTGTCAGCGGCGACTGGCCCGAGGGCGAGCTGTCGGGACTGCTCGACGTGGTGCCGTTCGACCGGCTCATCGACGGCCCGACCACGCGTGTCGTCGTCCGCAGCCCGCAGCGCACGCCGGCCGACTTCCTGGAGATGATCGAGCGGATCGGGCTGCACGGCGTGAGCTACGCCGTCGGGTACACAGCCTGGCTCGACCTCGCACCCGAGGGGGTCAGCAAGGCCAGCGCGCTCGAGAAGGTGCGCGAGTGGCTCGGGGTGCCCCTCGCGAGCACGATCGCGATCGGCGACGGCCGCAACGACCTGGAGATGCTGGCCTGGGCCGCGCGTGGCATCGCGATGGGCAACGCCTCCGACATCGTGCTGGCCGCCGCTGACGAGATCGCCCCTGACGTGCGTGAGGACGGGGCCGCGCAGGTGCTCGAGGAGCTGCTCGGACTCACGTCCGACCACAAGAGGTAGACGCCAGGCGACCGGCAGATGTCGCAAACCGTCGGAATGTCTAGCCCCTGGTCACCCCCGGGGCCTACGGTGCCGAAGTTCACATGTTGACACTCCGGAGGACCCTGGTGCGCAGAACCCGATGGACGGCCCGACTGGGCGTCCTGACCCTCGCCGGCCTCGCGGCCGCCCCGCTGACCGCCCTTCCCGCGGCAGCGCAGATCGCCCCGCACATCAGCGAGTTCCACTACGACAACACGGGAACGGACGCGGGGGAGGGCGTCGAGATCGGCGCCGACCCGAACCAGGACCTCATCGGGTGGCGGGTGGTCTTCTACAACGGCACCGGTGGCGGCGTGTACCCGCCGGGTGCGACGGGCGAGGCAGGGATTCCGGTCGGCCCGGCGAACGCGGCTGGTTTCGCAGTCATCTCACCACCCGTCCAGGGGATGCAGAACGGCGCGCCGGACGGGCTGGCGCTGGTCGACCCGGCGAACGTGGTCGTCCAGTTCCTCTCGTACGAGGGCTCTTTCAGCGCGACCGACGGCGTGGCCATTGGACTGACCAGCACTGACGTCGGGGTGCTCGAGGTCGGCACCGAGCCCGCGGGCCAGTCACTGCAGCTGATCGACGGTATCTGGACGGGACCCATCGCCGAGACCTTCGGCGCCGCGAACGAGGAGCCGCCGCTCGAGCCGGGTGACTGCGACGAGACACCGACGCACACCATCGGTCAGGTGCAGGGCAACACGGACGTCACGCCGCTGGGCGGTCAGGCCGTGATCGTCCGCGGCACGGTCGTCTCGGACCTCCAGGAGGGCGGCTACGGCGGCTACTTCGTCCAGGACGCGGGCGACGAGGATGCGGCCACGTCCGACGGCGTGTTCGTGTTCGCGCCCCTCCCGGCCGTCGCGCTCGGCGACGTGGTCCAGGTGTCGGGGACCCCCGGCGAGAGCTTCGGCCAGACCCAGATCGCCGACACGACCGAGGTCGGCATCTGCTCGACGGGTGCGACCCCTCCGCCGGCAGCGTCGCTCGACCTGCCGGCCACGACGGCCGACCTTGAGCCGCTGGAAGGCATGCTGGCCACACCCGTCGACACCCTGACCGTCTCTGAGGTCTTCAACCTCAACCGGTTCGGCGAGGTGGTCCTCTCCCAGGGCGGCCGTCTCGTCATCCCGACGGAGACCGCTGAGCCGGGCACGGCGGCACAGGCCGTGATGGCGTCCAACGCCGCTCGGAGGCTCGTTCTCGACGACGGGCTCTCGACGAACCTGGTCACGGCCGGAGTCGCCCCGCCGTACCTGACCCTCGACGACCCCGTCCGGGTCGGTGACCAGCTCGGCACGCTGCAGCCCAGCGTGCTGTCGTTCGGCTTCAGCGCGTGGCGCCTTCAGCCGGCCGACGGCTCGGCTGACGGAAACACGTTCGTGGAGAAGAACCCGCGCACCGCGGCGCCTCGGTCTGTCGGTGGCGACATCCAGGTCGGTGCCTTCAACGTGCTGAACTTCTTCTTCAACTGGGACCACCCGGACGCCCGGGGTGCGACGACCGAGGCCGAGATGCTGCAGCAGCGGGCCAAGATCGTCACGGCGATCACGGACATGGACGCCGAGGTGCTGGCGCTGCAGGAGATCGAGAACTCCTCGGTGATCTCACCCGAGACCCCGTACTCCGCGCACGAGAACCTGGTCGGCGCCCTGAACGAGGCCGAGGGCGAGGACGTGTGGGAGTACGTGGAGGCGTCCGAGACGTCGGACGTGATCACCAACGCGATCATCTACCGCACGGACGCCGTCACCCCGGTGGGCGAGCCCCGCCAGATCACCGAGGACGCGGTGTGGGACAACGCCCGTGAGCCGATCGCCCAGACGTTCACGGCGCGCGGCGACACCTTCACGGTGATCGGCAACCACCTCAAGTCGAAGGGCAGCGGCACAGGGCCGGGCAACGTCGACATCGGCGATGGCCAGGGTGCGTCCAACGCCGACCGGGTGGCGCAGGCGGGGTCGCTGATGGCCTTCGTCGACGAGGTCGAGACCGCAGTCGGAGACCCCGACGTCCTCTTGCTGGGCGACTTCAACGCCTACTTGAAGGAGGACCCGATCGACGTCATCCACGGGGCGGGATTCGTGGACCTCGGGGCGACCATGAACCCACGCGACTACTCGTACGTGTTCAACGGCGAGTCGGGGTCGCTCGACCACGCATTCGCCAGCCCTTCGCAGCGGCTGAAGGTGACGGGTGTCGACACCTGGAACATCAACGGCGTCGAGTCGATCGCCTACCAGTACGACGGGCACGACAGCCTGTACTCGGAGTACGCCTACGCAGCCAGCGACCACAGCCCGGAGATCTTGGGGCTGGCGCTGCGCTCCCCGGAGCAGATGTGCGACGGCAAGCCGGCGACCAGGATCGGCACCGGCGGCAACGACGTGCTGGCCGGCACCCCGGCAGCCGACGTGATCGTCGGGCTGGGTGGCCATGACACGATCCACGGCCTGGCGGGCAACGACACGGTCTGCGCCGGCGACGGCAACGACACCGTTCGCGGGGGTGCCGGCAACGACCGGATCTCCGGTGGCAACGGCAACGACCGCCTCTACGGGGAGGCCGGCAACGACTTCCTGGACGGCGGCGCGGGCAACAACATCATCGTTCAGTAGCCTCCGCTGCATGCGGATGGTGGCGACCGACCTCGACGGCACGCTCGTCGGGCGCGACCACTCCGTGAGCGCACGAAACCGGCTGGCACTGGCGGCGTGCCAGGCCGCCGGGATCGAGGTCGTCTTCGTCACCGGCCGGCCCCTCCGGTGGATGGCGCCCGTCGTCGAGGCGACGGGCATCGCGGGAACGGCCATCTGCGCCAACGGTGCTGCCGTCTACGACCTCGCGACGGGCGACCTGCTCCTGCACCACCCGGTGACGATCTCCGCGGTGCTGCCCGCGGTCGACCGCCTACGGACCGCACTCGGGCCGTTGGCGGTCGCCCTGGAGACGCCCGAAGGCCCGGTCGCCGAGCACGACTACGCGACCACCTGGGACCCCGACGCCCAGATGCCGCGCGGCGGGCTCTCAGAGCTGCTGGCTGCCCACCCCACCGTGTTCAAGGTGCTCGTCCGCGGCACGGACCTGACATCGGACGAGATGCTCACCGTCGCCCGCGCCCAGCTCGACGGCGACATGACGGCGACCCACTCGAACGCGCGCGGCGGCGGACTGCTCGAGCTGAGCGCCACCGGGGTCAGCAAGGCGGCGACGCTGGCCGAGCTGGCCGATCGGCGCGGGCTGGATGCGGCCGACGTGGTGGCGTTCGGCGACATGCCCAACGACGTCGAGATGCTGGCCTGGGCCGGACGGGGTGTCGCCATGGCCGACGGCCATCCGGAGGCGCTCGCGGCGGCCGACGAGGTGGCGCCGCCCTTCGCGGAGGACGGCGTCGCCCAGGTGCTGGAGCGGCTGCTGCGGAGCGTCTGAGCCCCGGCGTTCGAGACCTGCGGGTCAGTACCGGATGGCGTCGATGACCTTCGACCGGACGGCGATCGTCGCGGGCACGAGGCCTGCGAGCGCGCCGACCACGGTTGCGGTCAGCAGAGCCTCCAGCGCCGCCGAGACGGGGAAGCCCGGCACGTCGGTGATCCCGAGGTCGCCGAGCAGGCTGTCGAGCGGAATGTTGACGACGACCGCAACGGCCAGCGCCACCCCCACCAGTCCGGCCAGGGCTGTGGCACAGACGCTTTCGAGCACGATGGCTGCGAAGACCCGTCCCGATGACGCCCCCATGGCGCGACGGACGCCGATCTCGCGGATCCTCTGCCGCACGGTGACGATGCCGACGTTGAGCACTCCGAGCGTCCCCAGGCCCAGGGCGAACCACGACAGGCCGCGTACCACCCACTGCGCCGCGGTGATGAGACCGGGCAGGCCCGGGTCGCTCATGGGGTACGCCTCACCCTGCATGCCCTGCGCCCTCAGCACCGAGGGAATCATCGCCGTGATCTGGTCGGCGTCCTCCGGCGGAACCCACATCTCCAGGCCGGGTGTACTGCCCTCCATCCCGGGCAGTGACAGCGTCTCGGCCTCCGAGATCAGCATCGTGAGCTGAGGCGCCCAGGGATTGCGATCGACCACCCCGATCACCGTTGCCGTCGCGCCCGGGTCGCCGGGCAACTGCACGGTGAACGGGAGAGGAGCGTCCTGCTGCCCGGTCGTCTCGAGGTACTTGGTGTTCACGATCACGGCTGGGGCGAGCCGCTCGGCGTCGCGCTCGACGAACCACCGGCCCCGCTCCGGCGTGATCCGGTGGATCACTCCGTAGTCGGGCTCGACCAATAGGACGTCGGTGTAGGTGAGTCCGGTCGGGAGGGCGACCTCGACGCCGGTCTGCATCGTCTTCGACGAGTACGTCACGCCGAGGCGCTCGACGAGGTCGGCGTACACGCCGGCCAGCTGCTCGGCCGTCGCCTGCCCGTCGTTGGGCCCGGCCCAGACCGAGAGGGTTGTCGAGCGTCCGCCGTCGCGCTCGCTCGACTCGAGCAGGACCTGACGGGCGATCGTTCCCGCCGCCGTGATCCCTGTCATCGCGAACACGGCCAGCACGACCCCGACCAGCGAGAGGACGACGCGTGCGCGGTGCACCCGTACCTCGCCCCAGGCCTCCTGGAGGCTCCCCACCAGGCCGGTCACAGGAGCTCCAGGCCGGTCGTCTGGTTGGACCGGTGCGCCGTGACGGTGGCCAGGTCCTCGGGCGACAGCGGCGTCAGCTGACCGTGGTCGAGCCGGAACTGCCGGTTCGAGCGCGCCGCGACCGACAGGTCGTGGGTGATCGTCACGAGGGTGGACCCGGCGGCGGTGGTGACCTCCTCCAAGAGGTCCATCACGGCCGAGCCGGTGTCGACGTCGAGCGAGCCGGTCGGCTCGTCGGCGAGCAGCACGCGCGGCGAGCGGACGAGGGCACGCGCGATCGCGACCCGCTGCTGCTCACCGCCGGAGAGCTTCTCGGGCAGGGCGTCGGCCCGATCGCCCAGTCCGACTCGCTCCAGGGCTGCGGTCGCGAGCTTCCGCCGCCGCCAGAACGCCGTTCCCCTCGCGTACATCAGCGGCATCGCGACGTTCTCCGTCGCCGTCCGCCGAGGCAGGAGGTTGAACTGCTGGAACACGAAACCGAAGGTGCGGCCCCGCATCTGGCCACGCCGGCGCGCCGACATCGAGGCAGCGCTGACGCCGTCGACGCGGTAGGAGCCCGATGTCGGGGTGTCGAGCAGGCCGAGGATGTTGAGCAAGGTGGACTTGCCGGACCCGGACCTGCCGACGATCGCGACGTGCTCGCCCTCCTCGACGTCGAGGTCGACCCCGGTGAGGATCGACAGCACCGAGCCGTCAGGGAGGTCGACAGATCGGCTCACACCTTCGAGGTGAAGCGGTGTCACCCGAACATCCCCTCGTTCGGCTGCGGCTCCTCGTCCATGGGAACGGGCGTGAACTGCAGCACCTCGTCACCGTCGGCGAGGCCGTCGGTGATCTCCACCTGCTCGCCGTCCGTGAGCCCGAGGGTGACGGGCCGCTCCTCCGGCTCGCCGTCGTCGCCCTTCACCCACACCTTGCCATCGCCGACCGTGCCCAAGACGGCCGAGACCGGCACCAGCAGAACACCTTTCGCGCTGCCGGTGTCGATCGTCACGTCGACACTCATGCCCGGGAACACGGTTGTGCCCGCAGGCACTCGGCAACTGACCTGCGCCGTCGGCGACTCAGCCACCATGCCGGTGTAGGGGTCCATCACCGGCGGCTGGTCGGAGTCCGTCTCGGCGGCCCCCGTGCGCACGTCGGTGCAGTCGAACGGGGCGGGGCCGCCTGGAGCCTGTGCACTGGCGGTGGCCGGCGGCTTCAGCAGCCGGAACTGCTGTGCCTGCGTCAGCGGCGCGTTGACCGACAGGGTGCCCGGCGAGACGGTGGCGACGTCCGTGCCCACGCTGATCTCCTGGTCGAGCAGGACGGAGAGGCCGGTCAGCGTCCCGGTGCTGCTGGCGGAGACGGTGACCGTCTTGAAGCGAGGCTTCGGCGGGGTGCTGGTGACCGTGCCGTCCGGTGCCGTGACCACCGTCTCCGAGGTCGGCTCGAGCGGCACGCGAACGTCGAACAGCTTGGTGCCGGCCTTCACCGCCGCGCCGGTCTTCGCGTGCACCTTGCTGACGGTGCCGGTCGCGGTGGACTTGACGGTCGTCGTGGAGTCTGCCGTCACGGTGCCGGTGACCGTGATGCTGCTGGTGATGTCGCCAGGAGCCACGGCCACGGTGCTGTCCGACAGGTCGGCGGTCGGCTGCAGCGGCGCACCGGCGTCGACCTCGCCCCCGCCGTCCCCTCGAATGAACGCCAGGTAGCACAGGGCGAGGGCGATGACCGTCCAGACGACCAGGCGCAGCCCCGGAAAGATGACGTGCCGAAGAATCCCCATGAGCTGCCTCCGAGTCCGCGCACCCCCCGTCGTGGGCCCGCTCACGGGCGACGATACCCGCCGGGTGGCTCAACGTTTGCTGGGAGATTGCCCAGAGCTTGCGGCCCCTGACGGTGACATCAGCTGGGCGAGAGGCTCAGAGGTACTGGCCGGTGCCTGGGGTCCCGTCCTGGCCGGGCGCGCCTGGTGCGCCGGGCTCGCCGGGCTGGCCTGGCTGGCCGGGCTGGCCTGGCTGCCCGGGGAGCAAACCGGGATGTCCGGCGTGGGCGCCGGGGCCTCCGGGCAGCGCACGACGCATCTGCGCGATCTGCGCCTGGGCGGCCATCTGCTGCGCGACGAGCGCGGTCTGGATGCCGTGGAAGAGGCCCTCCAGCCAGCCGACCAGCTGGGCCTGGGCGATGCGCAGCTCGGCGTCGGACGGCGTCGCGTTCTCGTCGAAGGGCAGCGAGATGCGGCGCAGCTCGGCCACCAGCTCGGGCGAGAGCCCCTGCTCGAGCTCGGCCATCGAACGCTCGTGCACCGCGGCCAGGCGAGCCCGACCCGCCTCGTCCAGCGGGGAGTCGCGAACCTCCTCGAGAAGCTGCTTGATCATGCTGCCGATCCGCATCACCTTGGCAGGGTGCTCGACCATGTCGGCCGGGTTGCGGTCCTCGTCGCCCCCCGCGACCCCCATCGACCCTGGGCCGACGACGATCACGGTCTGCTGCTCGGGCTGGTCCTCTGGCTGGGCCTCGGACCGCTGCGCATCGCTCATGCAGCCATCCTCTCAGAGCCCGTCAGGCCACCAGGACGATCTTGCCGACGTGCGCGGACTCCTCGAGCATCCGGTGCGCGTCGGCAGCGCGTTCGAGGGGCAGCCGCTCGTGCACGACCGGCCGCACCGTCCCGTCCGCCAGCAACGGCCACACCAGCTCGCGGACCTGCTTCACGATGACGGCCTTCTCGGCCGCCGGACGGGCGCGCAGCGACGTGGCGATCACGGCGCCGCGCTTGCGAAGCAACATGTTCAGGTCGAGCTCGGCGCGCGTGCCGCCCTGCAGCCCGATCACGACCAGCCGCCCGCCCGGGGCCAGCACGTCGACGTTGCGGGCCAGGTACTTGGCGCCCATGTTGTCGAGCACCACGTCGGCTCCGGCCCCGCCGGGGGCGTCGGCCGTCGCGGCACGCACCCGTTCGACGAAGTCCTCGTCGGTGTAGTTGATCAACACCGTCGCGCCGAGATCGGCACAGGCAGTGAGCTTCTCGGCCGAACGGGCCGTCACGGCGACCGTTGCCCCGATCGCGGCGCCCAGCTGCACCGCCATCGTGCCGATGCCGCTCGAACCGCCGTGCACCAGCAGCAGCTGGCCCGGCTGCAGCCCGGCGGCCATGAAGACGTTCGACCAGACGGTGCACGCGACCTCGGGCAGGGCGGCCGCGTCGACGAGCGACACCCCGTCCGGCACCGGCAGCACCTGCCCGGCCGGCACGCACACCTGCTCGGCGTACCCACCGCCCGACAGCAGTGCACACACCTCGTCGCCGACCGTCCACCCATGCGCCCCCGACTCGACCCCGGCGCCGAGCTCGGCCACCGTGCCCGAGCACTCCAGCCCGGGCCACGGGGGAGCGCCGTCGGGAGGGGGATAGCGGCCCTCCCGCTGCATCACGTCGGCGCGGTTCACCGCGGTCGCAGCGATGTCGATCCGCACTTCGCCCGGGCCGGGAACAGGATCGGGCACCTCCTCGACGACCAGGACGTCGGGGCCTCCGGGCTCGTGGATGGTGACCGCTCTCATGGCTCGACTCTAGGGATGGAGAATCGGGGCGCCACTGGAGGGAGAGCCACCGATGACCCACACAGGCTTCAACCGATGACCGCCGTGCCGCGCCGCCTGCCGGACTTCAGGCTCGAGACGTTCTTCTCGCGTTGGGAGTTCTCCGCGCGGCACCACCTCACGGCCTCGGACGCGCAGACCCTGACGATCTCCGAGCTGCTGGCCTTGGGCAGCGACGACGACCGGGAGGCCTTCGAGGCACTGCCCCTGGGCTACGCGCCGACGTGGGGAACCCACCGGCTGCGGGCCGCGATCGCCGCGACGTACGAGACGTGCGCGGCCGACGACGTGCTGGCCTTCGCCGGGGCCGAGGAGGCGATCTACTGGCTGATGCAGCTCCTCGCCGGCGCGGGCGACCACGTGGTCGTGACCGTGCCGAACTACCAGGCGATCGAGACCTTGCCGTTGGCTGCGGGAGCCGACGTCACCGGCGTGCTGCTGGACGAGCACGACGGCTGGCGTCTCGACCTCGATGCCGTCCGGGCAGCGCTGCGTCCGACGACGCGACTGATGGTGGTGAACTTCCCCAACAACCCCACCGGAGCGGTTCCTGACCACGCGACCTGGCGTGCTCTCGTGGAGATCTGCGACGAGCGCGACATCCGCCTGGTCTCCGACGAGGTGTACCGCGGCCTCGAGCTCGACCCGCTTCGGACGCTCCCGCAGGCGGCCGACCTGTCCGGCACCGCTGCCTCGGTCGGCGTGATGTCGAAGGCCTACGGGCTGCCGGGGCTCCGGATCGGCTGGGTCGCCTGCCGTGACCGTGCCATCCTCCAGGCCTTGGAGCGCCACAAGCACTACACCTCGATCTGCAACGCCGCACCGAGCGAGCTGCTCGCGTCGATCGCGCTGGAGTCGGCCGACCGCGTTCTCGACCGGACCCGGCGCATCGTGGCCACGAACCTGCCCGTCTTCGACGAGTTCTTCGCCGCCCACGCGGACGTCTTCGACTGGACGCGTCCCGAAGGCGGCTGCGTCGCCTTCCCGCGCTACCTCGGCTCGGACGGGGTCGAGGCGTTCTGCCGGGAGCTCGTCGAGACCGAGGGCGTCCTGCTGCTGCCGGCCAGCATCTACGCCTCCGACCTCGCTACGGTGCCCAAGCACAGGTTCCGTGTCGGCGTGGGGCGGCACGACCCGGCGCCGGCGCTCGCTGCGCTGGAGCGCTTCCTGTTCACGTCGCGACCTCAGTCCTAGCTCGTCGGACGGGTACCCGGCACGTCGGCGCCGCTCACGAGCAGGTCGAAGCCATCGGGCGGGCTGACGTGGGTGAAGTAGTGCTGCTCGGCCGACGACCAGACGGCCAGCCAGCGGGGGTCGTTCTCGTCGCGCTCGACGACGCGCTGCGTCCTCAGCGCCGCCGGTGTGCGGACCAGAACGCGCAGGTCGACGAGGTCGGCCAGCTCCGGACGGGCGCTGAACACGCCGTCGACGATGACCACGGGGGCGGGCTCGACCACGACCTCTCGCTCCAGCAGCCGCCCGTCGTACGCGTCCCAGTCATACGGGTGGTAGCGGGCCGGGCGGCCGGCGGCAAGCGGCTCGAGGGCCTGGCTCCGCAGCCGGCGCCAGTCGATCACGCCGTCATCGGCCAACTCGGCGACGGAGCGCGCTTCGGCCGCCACGAGGCCCTCGCGGCCCAGCCGGGGTGCGTAGAAGTCGTCACCGTCCAGCACGCTGCCGCCGGTGTGCAGGGCGACGGCCTGGGCCAGCACGCTCTTTCCGGCGCCGCTCCCGCCGTCGAGGGCCACCACCACGGGCCGCGCCCGGTCGGCCGTCGGCTCGTGCCCGGGCGCGTGCCGTCTCAGTCCGCGGACGGCCGCGACGATCTGCTGGGTCGAGGCGGCGTCGCGGAGCCGCCAGGCCTGCAGCTGGTCGGCGGTGTCGACGTCCCAGGAGTCCTCGCCGCTGACCGTGACCCGGATCGGGTCGAGCGCCTGCACGAAAGGCCGCACCGGCAGGTGATTTCCATCACCCGAACCGACCGCCTCGAGAAGTCGACGTACACCGTCCGACGTCAGGACGATCTGCAGCGGCTGCTCGCGGCCCGTCGCGTCGACAGCGACCGCCGCGACCGGCGTCCCTTCCGCGCCACCCCGTCCGTGTGCGTCCTCGAGCGCGCGGGTCAGCGCGGCCAGGGCGCCTGCCGCCCCCGGGGCGTCCCCGGGCAGCACGCCGACCCATCCTCGTGATTCTTGGGCTATTTCGGGCGAACCGGGTGCCGCGATCGCACGCAGCCCTGCCACCATGGCCGCTGCCGGGCCACCACCCGGCGGGTCCTCGATCACCCACCGCACCCGACGCGCCAGAGGACGCCTGGGGCCCACGACGACGACCTCCACGGGAGGCAGGGACGTGAGCAGGAAGTCGAGCACACTGGGCCCGTCAGGGGCGCCGAGAGGCTCCGCCAGCTTGTCCCTGCCGAACCGCGTGGCGCCCCCACCGGCTAGCACGACCACGCAACGAACGGGCATGATGACGAGTTTGAGGCATCAGGTCGCGGCAACCCGCCGTGACAAGGTTGAGCCATTCGGGTGACCTCTCCATATGGAGTGGTCAATACCCGGCATGAGTTGACCGATGCACGGGAATCGGGACGGCACCGAACCGCGCGTGCCCCCAGTCGAGTGGAAGGTCCCCCCCATGCTGCGCAGCTTCGGCATCAGGGCCAAGATCCTGGCCGTTCTTGCCCTCCCGGTCGTGGTGCTGTCCCTGGCCGCCGGCGTCATCGCCACGGCCGGCATCGGGGAGTCGCGCAAGGCGAGCCAGGTCGAGGAGCTCGTGCGCCACACCGGCGGGCTGACCGAGCTGTTGCGTGGGCTGCAGGCGGAGCGGGCTCTCACCGTCGCGGTGCTCTCGGGAGACGAGGCCTCACGCGCGGCCCTCGACGAGGTCCGGCCCGAGGTCTCCAAGCTCCTGGACGAGACCCGCGCTGACCTCGCCGAAATCGACCACTCGCTGCTCGAGGAGAGCGCACAGGTAGGCGTCCAGCGGACCATCGACAGCCACGACCTGGTTCCCGAGCTGCGTCGCCAGGTCGACGGCGGCGTGCTCACGGCCGGCTCGGCCACGATCCGCTTCTCGGAGATCATCGCCACCGACATCGCCCTGCCGTCCGCCATCGCCGACGGGCTCGACGACCGCGTCCTGGCCCAGAACCTCCGGGCCTACACCGCCTCCGAGGAGCTGGCCGAGGCGATCGCCACCGAGCGCGACCTGATGACGCCGGTCGTCGCAGCCGGCAAGTTCACCCCCGAGCAGTTCGCTGCGTCCAAGGACGCTGCGGTGCGTACCGACCTGGTCCGTGAGAACACCACCCGCATCGCGCAGAGCACAGGCGTCCGCACGCCACCGACTGCGTACACCTTCCAGCTGGCCCGCCAGCGCACGCTCGAGGAGTCCGACGGCATCATCGACGGGATCACCGTCGAAGGGTGGCGGACCGCCGCGGACGACGACATCGCTGCGCTCGGCAACGGCATCGAGAACGTGGTCAACGCTGCGGCAGACCGATCCGGCAAGCTGGCCGGCGACGCCGAGCAGTACGCGCTGCAGGTCATCGTCGGCGCCTTGCTCGCCGTCATCGTGCCGGTCGTCCTGGCCCTCCTGCTGGCCCGCCGCATCACCCGTCCGCTGCGTCGCCTGACCGAGGCGGCCGCCCAGATCCGCGCGGACCTCCCCATGATGGTCGAGCGGATGGCCACCCCGGGCGAGGGTCCGGGCATGACCATCAGCGAGATCCCGGTCGAGTCCAACGACGAGGTGGGACGCCTGGCGTCCGCCTTCAACGACGTCAACTCGACCACAGTGCAGGTGGCTCAGGAGCAGGCCGCCCTGCGTGGCTCGATCGCAGCCATGTTCGTCAACGTGGCCCGTCGCGACCAGGTGCTCCTCTCGCGCCAGCTGTCCTTCCTGGACCAGCTCGAGCGCACCGAGGAGAACCCGGACACCCTCGACAACCTGTTCAAGCTCGACCACCTCGCCACCCGGATGCGCCGCAACGCGGAGTCGCTCCTGGTGCTGGCGGGGATCGACACCGGCCGCCGGCTCCGTCGTCCGATGCCTCTCTCGGACGTGATCCGCACCGCCTCGAGCGAGATCGAGCACTACGAGCGCGTCGACCTCGCCCAGCACGTCGACCCCCCGATGATCGGCCACACCGCCCTGCTGAGCGCCCACATGCTGGCCGAGCTCCTGGAGAACGCCACGTCGTTCTCGGACCCCGGCACCCGCGTGGTGGTGGCGACCGACGCCGCTCCCGACGGCATCGTGGTGACCGTCACCGACGAGGGCCTCGGCATGTCGGCCGACGAGCTCGAGGAGGCCAACGACCGGATCCAGAACCCGCCCGTCTCCGAGGTCGTCGGCGCCCAGCGCCTGGGCTTCTACGTGGTCGGACGGCTGGCCAAGAGGCTGGACGCGAAGATCTCACTGGCCGCCGGCGACGGTCGGGGGACCGTCGTCACCATCGGCCTCCCCGCAGCGCTGTTCGTGCCCGGATCCGTCGAGACCGACGACGCCACCCCGGCTGCGAGCTCCGCCGCCACGGCCACAGGCCCCGGCGACTCCAGCCCACGAAGCGGTTCCACGGTTCCGACCGGTGCGGAGTCGCTCGGTGCCGCAGCCGACGCCCTGAACGGGGCGGCGGCGGCTGCCGCAGCGGCCTCGGTCGCGCCGATCATCATCGCGGGAGGTTCGGAGTCGTCGCTGCCGCAGCGCGGTGGCAGGGAAGTCACCCCCGCCGACCTCCCGACCCTGCCGACCCGCGCGCCGGCAGCAGCGGCGCCCACGCTGCCCACGCTGCCCCAGCGTGGCGCGGGCGGACTGCCCAGCCGTACCCCTGCCGCCCCGCTCCCGGCCGAGCCGGCACACACTGTCCCGGCCCAGCGGACCGAGGCTCCCGCCCCGGCGTCCAGGACCGGTCTGTTCACCGGCTTCCGGGCCCGCCGGGCCGAGGCCGTCGGGGTTGCGGACGAGTCTGCCGCGACCCCTGCGGAGGAGACCCGTGCAGGGCCCAGCAGCGCCGAGGATGTCGTCTCCGCGGTCCCCGAGGCCCCCAAGGTCCCCGAGGTCCCCGAGGTCGCGCAGCTGGACGACGAGGAGGCCTACGCGCCCGAGGCCGAGGTCTATGCGCCCGAGCCTGCCTACGCGCCCGAGCCCGAGGTCGCCGCCGAGACCGGTTACGCGCCGGCCACGAGCTACGCGCCGGCCACCGAGTACGCGCCGACCGCCGAGTTCGCTCCCTTCGAGGACACCCCCCTGTACGCAGCGACGATCGCCGCGGTGGCTCCCGTCGCGGAGGCTCTCGCCGGGGAGGCCGAGACTCTGCCGGCGCGCCGTCCGGACGCCGACGGCACCACGGATCGTCGGTCGGCGGCCAGCGAGCTGAGCGCGCTCGCGTCGCGCCCGGCCCCGGTCGAGGCACCGGCCGCAGCCGAGCCGCCCCCGCCTCCGGTGCCGGTCTTCAGCAGCGCCAGCGCGCTCGACATCCTGCCCGGCGCCGACCGAGGCCGGTCCGGCTCGCGAGGCCTGAAGCTGCCACGCCGTGGCCGTGACTCCGACGGGTCCCGCCGCCCGACGACAGCGCCCGTCCCGGTGCCCGTCAGCTACGCGCCCGTGCCCGTCGCCAACGTCTCGGCGCCTCAGCAGGCCAGCCAGCTGGTCCCGGTCGTCGAGGCCCTGTCCGACGGCGCCGTCCCGTTCGTCCCGATGACGGCGCCGCCGCAATCCGGCGACCACCTGCGCAACAGGTCGGCGCTCGCCTCCGAGGCGCTCTCCGAGCTGAGCCGGCTCTCGTCCTACCGCCCCGAGGCCACGCTCGCCGAGGGCCCCTCGCCGGCCCTGGCACGACGGACGCGGGGCGCCAGCCCGGCCGCCGAGGTCGCTGCTCCGCAGCAGGCCGTCTCATCTCGTCCCGGTCGCTCCGCCGCGGAGGTTCGCAGCATGCTGTCGGGCTTCCAGGCCGGAGTTGCCCGTGGACGTGGCAGCACCACGACCACCAGCTCACAGGACGTGAGCGAATGACCGGTAACGCACTCAGCGCCCTGCACGATCCTTGCCAGCCCGACCCGTCCAACCCAGCAGTCCGCAGTACTACCGGAGGAACACCGTGACCACGATGAGCACCGAGGCAGCCAACTTCAACTGGCTCCTGGACAACTTCGTCAAGAGCGTGCCCGACGTCCACCACACCCTGGTCGTCTCCGCGGACGGGCTGTTGATGGCCATGTCGGACGAGCTCGACCGCACGAGCGGTGACCAGCTCGGCGCGATCGTGGCCGGCATGTCGAGCCTGACCCGGGGGGCCGCTCGCCAGCTCGCCGCCGGTGAGGTTCGCCAGGCCATCGTCGAGATGGACAGCATGTTCCTGTTCCTGATGAGCGTCGCGGACGGCTCGGTCCTGTCGGTCGTCGCGAACGCCAACTGCGACGTCGGCCTGATCGGCTACGAGATGGCGCTCCTGGTCAGCCGAACCGAAGCCACCCTGACGCCGCAGCTCGTGACCGAGATGCGTTCGCGCCTCCCGGTCCACGGCGCGACGCGCACACCGGCGATGGGGTGACCCACGGTGGCACCTGAACCAACCGGCCGCCGTAGGGTGGTCGACGACGAGGAGGACGCCTCCACAGTGCGTCCGTACGCCGTCATGGGCGCACGCACCAAGTCGCTGTCGTCCATCGACTTCCCGATCGAGGCGCTCGTCGAGGGGTTGGTCGCGCCGGACGTCCAGCTGACGCCCGAACGCCGTCGCATCCTCGAGCTCACAGCCACTCAGTACCTGTCCATCATGGAGCTCTCAGCGCACGTGAAGCTCCCCGTAGGAGTCGTCCGGGTCCTCGTCAGCGACCTGGTCGACCAGCGCAAGGTCCGTATCCATGGACTGACTCCCACCCTGTCCACCACTGGGTCGCGGGACAACACCGCGGCAACCCTCAGCGTTCTGGAGAGTGTTCTCAATGGCATTTCCTCGCTCTGACGTCGCCGCCCCCGGCGCGCCCGCGGGGGAGCCGACCCCGCAGCCCACGGTGCCGGCCCACGAGCCGGCTCCAACAGTCACCAAGATCGTGGTCGCGGGCGGGTTCGCCGTCGGCAAGACGACCTTCATCGGGTCGATCTCCGACATCGAGCCGCTCTCGACCGAAGCAGCCATGACGGAGCACTCGGTCGGCCTCGACGACGCCGGCGGCGTCTCCGACCGCAAGACCACCACCACCGTGGCGATGGACTTCGGCCGCATCGCCCTGCCCGGCAACCTGTGGCTGTACCTGTTCGGCACACCTGGCCAGGACCGGTTCCTGTTCATGTGGGACGACCTGGTGCGTGGCGCCATCGGCGGCATCGTGCTGGTCGACACCGAGCGGCTCGAGCAGTGCTTCCCGGCGGTCGACTACTTCGAGGCGCGCCAGATCCCGTTCGTCGTGGCCGTGAACTGCTTCGACGGCGTGGCCCGCCACGACCTCGACGCCGTCCGCGAGGCGCTGGCGGTTCCGCCGCACGTGCCGATGGTGTACACGGATGCCCGCTCCAAGCAGGCGACGAAGCACGCCCTGATCACCCTGGTCCAGCTGGCCATGCAGCGGCTCGCCGCTGCCGTCTGAGCTCACGCTCAGGCGCGGCTGCACCAGGCGGCGCCGTCCGGGGGGACGGAGCGAGGAAGGCCCGGCATCTCACGGTGCCGGGCCTTTCTGTCTGCCTGCGCTCGGGAGGCCGGGCACAACTGGGGGAAAGTACGGCCGCTTGACACCGAGAGAGCGCTCTAGGCCCACAGTTGCCCCCTCCTGTGCTCACCGAGTCGCGCCGCCTCCGATGCGGCAACCGCGTCCGCCGTCCGCACGGCCGGGGTCCGGTGGTCCTCACTGGGAAGGTGCTGCCGCAGGTTCGGGGGGACGGGGGTCGCGTGGACGGCGGCGAGCAGGCGGCCGTACGCCCTCCACTGGTCGGGCGTCATGCCCACGTCCGCGGCGAGGTAGCCGTCGACCCACGGCACGAGTGACACCTGCCGGCCGTCCCGCACGCTGAAGGGCTCGCCCGACCGCGACGGCATCGGCGATAACACGCCCGGGACGCCGAGGGCCGCGAGGTGTCGGGCGACCAGGAGCCCGGCGGGATCGACGCGGCTCGTGGCCTTGAGGGCAACAGTGCTGCCCTGCTCGGTGAAGCCCTTGAAGACGACGGCGTCGACGTCCTCGCCGCCGCCAACAGGCATGGGGGACGTGAGCCGCACCCCGAAGTCGTCCTCCGCCTGCCGCAGGGCGGCGCTCGACTGCATGCGCGCCAGGATCCCCCGGCGCACGGAGCGGTGCGAGTGAGTTCTTCAGGCGGGTCTTGCGGTCTAGTCCGTGGACGAAGTGTCCGCGATGCGAGACGGCCCTTCGCGTAGGGAAGGCGTCGCATCACCCTGGGGTTCCCAGTGTTGACCCAGCACCCCAGGCAAAGGCCCGCCAGGGGGGCGCCCACGCGCGAGGAGCCGATGTGCCCACCATCTACGACGACGTCACTGCCCTGATCGGGCGGACACCGCTGGTCCGGCTCAACCGGATCACCGACGGGGCGAAGGCCACCGTGCTGGCGAAGCTCGAGTTCTACAACCCGGCCAGCTCGGTCAAGGACCGCATCGGTGTCTCGATGATCGACGCCGCGGAGGCGTCGGGGCAGCTCAAGCCCGAGGGTGCGATCGTCGAGGCGACCAGCGGCAACACCGGCATCGCCCTTGCGATGGTGGGCGCAGCGCGCGGTTACAAGGTGATCCTCACGATGCCGGAGACGATGAGCAAGGAGCGCCGGGGCCTGCTGCGCGCGTTCGGTGCGGAGCTGGTGCTCACCCCCGGCTCCGAGGGCATGAAGGGCGCGGTCGCCAAGGCTGTCGAGATCGCCCAGGAGACAGGGGCTGTCGAGGTTCGGCAGTTCGCCAACGAGGCGAACCCCGCGATCCACCGCAAGACGACCGCCGAGGAGATCTGGGGCGACACCGACGGTGAGGTCGACATCGTGGTGTGCGGAATCGGCACGGGCGGAACCATCACGGGCGTCGGCCAGGTGCTCAAGGAGCGCAAGCCGAGTGTGCAGATGATCGCCGTCGAGCCCGAGGAGTCGCCGATCCTCAACGGTGGCCCTCCCGGTCCGCACAAGATCCAGGGCATCGGGGCCAACTTCGTGCCGGAGATCCTGGACCGTGAGATCTACGACGAGGTCATCGACGTCAACGCCGAGACGTCGGTCAAGTGGGCCCGGCGGGCCGCTGCCGAGGAGGGCCTGCTGGTGGGGCTGTCGTCCGGGGCCGCTCTGGCCGCCGCGATCCAGGTGGCGCAGCGCGAGGAGAACGCCGGCAAGACGGTCGTCGTCGTCATCCCGTCGTTCGGCGAGCGCTACCTGTCGACGATCCTCTACAGCGACCTGATGGACTGAGAGTGCTGGTGAGGCGGGGACCGGACGGCGGTCCCGGCGCCGGTCCGGGGGTGATCCCCGTCTCGGCCCGGACGGCCGGAGCGGTGCGGTTGGCTCGCTCGGCGCTGGTCCGGCTGCGGGAGGACCTGGCGACGGCCCGGCGCCGCGACCCGGCCGTGCGCAGCGACGCCGAGCTGGTCCTGGCCTACCCCGGCCTGCACGCCATCTGGCTGCACCGGGTCGCGCACAAGTGGTGGGCCCGCCCCGATCTGCGGCTGGCGGCGCGCGTTCTCTCCCACGTGAACCGGATGGTCACTGGCATCGAGATCCACCCTGGCGCCCAGATCGGCCGGCGCTTCTTCATCGACCACGGGATGGGTGTCGTCATCGGCGAGACCGCAGAGGTCGGTGACGACGTGATGCTCTACCACGGCGTCACTCTCGGCGGACGGTCGATGGCCAAGACCAAGCGCCACCCCACCATCGGGGACGGTGTCGTGATCGGGGCCGGAGCCCGCGTTCTCGGCCCGGTCGTCGTGGGGGCCCACGCCCAGATCGGCGCGAACGCGGTGGTCGTCAAGGACGTGCCGGAGGGCGCCGTCGTCGTCGGAGTGCCGGGACGTGTCCGAGACCTGCCCCCGGCCGTCGTTGCTCATCTGCACGACGACGAGCTCATCGACCCCGCGATCTGGATCTAGCTGCACCAAGCGCGAAACGGCGTGTTCCCGGTGTCCTGACGGTCGTCAGGCAGCGGGAACACGCCGATTCGCGATGGGTGGTGGAGGTCAGTCGCTTGTGTCGAGGCCGCGCAGGAAGTCCTCGAGCTCGGCGGCCAGCTCGTCGCCGCCAGGCATCTCGTCGTCGGGCAGGGTCGGGCTCAGCAGGCCGGTACCGCTCAGTGACCGGCCAGCGGTGACCGCGTCGTAGTTGCGCTCCAGACCCTGCACTGCCTGCAGCGTCTGGGGCGAGTCAGCCACCTGGGCGTCGATCTGCGTCAGCACCGAGGTACCCGCCTCGCGCAGCGCAGCGGTCGGCAGCGAGAGCCCCGCGACGTCTGCTACCGCCTCGAGCAAAGCCGTTGCCGCAGGCGGGAACTCAGCCTCGGCGAGATAGTGCGGCACGTGCGCCGTGAAGCCGACGGCGTCGTGCCCCGCCTGGGTCGCCCGCAGCTCGAGGAGGGCGCCGACATGACCGGGCACGTCGACATCACCGATCCAGCGAGGGCGACCGGCGATCAGCTCGCGGCTGCTGGCGTGCGACGTCAGGCCGATCGGGCGCGTGTGCGGAGCTGCCCACGGAATGCCGTGGATGCCTGCCACGAGCCCGATGCCGAGGTGGTCGACCAGCTGCAGCACAGCCGCGACGAAGCGCTCCCACTGGAAGTCGGGCTCGGGGCCAGACAGCAGGTAGAACTCCTGCCCGGTCTCGTCCGTGAGGGAGTGCACCGTCAGCCGGTGCTGGTCGATGTCGGTGAATCGGTCCGACCTGAAGGTCATTCGCGGACGGCGTCCGCGGTAGTCGATCAGCTGGTCAACGTCGAAGTGGGCCACGTCTCGTGCCGGCAGCTCGCTGAGCAGGTGCTGGACGGTGAGGTTCGCGGCCTGTCCCGCGTCCACGAAACCGGTCAGCGCGTGCAGGAGCACAGGGCGCCCGGTCTGCGCGACCGGATCGTGGGCAACGGCCGGGTCGATGACATCGACCAGGTCGTACAGGTCCTCTGGGGAAAGCATGATCACCTCGTGTAGTTCGTCGAGAGGTTCAACGCCCCTGCACGTGGTGGTTGTTCCGCCAGAGGTCAGAACCTCCCCTGCGCCAGCCGGGCGTTGATCTCCCGCACCTGGCCGGGGATCATGCAGGCGTTCACGATCCACCAGACGAGGACGCCGAGCAGCGGCAGCGCGCCGAAGAAGAAGATCCACAGCGTGGCGATGCCGAACAGCCAGAGCAGGAGGATGCCCACGCCGGCGCCGATCTGGTTCAGGTAGAACCGGTCCGCGCCGAAGTGCCCGAGGAACAGCCACAGCAGGAACGCGACCGTCTGGTCCTTGTAGGCGACGGGCGGGCCCTGGTGGACGTGGTGCACGACCTGGCCCCCCGGCGTGTGCTGCTCCTGGGGCGTGTACCGCTGCACCTGGCCCCTCTGCACCTGGCCGAACGGCTGATGCCTGGGCTGCTGCTGCCCGTACTGCTGCTGCCCGTACTGCTGCTGGGGGTACTGGACCGGTGGCTGCTGATGGCGCGGGGGTGACGGCTGTTGGGGCTGGACCGGGACATGCTTGGTCAGCGGCACCGGCTCGTCCTCGGCGGGCCTATTGCTGGACGTGTTCTCGCTCATCGTCGCTCCCCCACGTAGGCGCCGTGGCTGCGGCGCGTAGGGCTCCAGGTTATCGAGATCCCGCGTCCGTCGAGCCCAGGTGCTCGACGGGTCAGCCGCCGGGCTGCACGGGCAGTCCGGCCTCGCGCCAGGCCCGGAACCCACCGGCGAGGTCGGTGGCCCGGACCAGGCCGATGCCCCGCAGCGACGCCGCTGCGAAGCTCGACGCGTAGCCCTCCTGGCAGATCACGACGACGAGGTCGTCGAATCCCGGGGCTTCCGCGATGCGGGCGTCGCCGACGGGGTCGAGGCGCCACTCCAGCACGTTGCGCTCGATCACCAGGGCCCTCGGCACCATCCCTTCCGCCGCTCGCTGTGCGGCCGGACGGATGTCGACCAGCAGTGCTCCATCCAGCTGGGCGACCCGGGCAGCGGCCGGGTCGAGGCGAACGAGGCCGTTGCGAGCCTCGGCCAGACGATCGTCGACGGTGCTGCGGTCGGCCGTCGTGGTCGGCGTGGTCGGCGCGGGCGGCGCAGCGCTCATCACTGCTGCTCCGGCTCGTCCCCGCGCACTGTGCGCACAGGCTTGAGCCGTCCGAAAACCCATTCGTAGTAAGTCATCTCGGTGAGCCGTGGCGAGTACGCGTGGATGCTGACGGCGGGCTCCGCGAGCTCGTTGCGCACGTCGTGCACCGCACCGGGCTCGATCGTGGCGACGAGACCGGGAGTGAACTTGCGAGGCTTCAGCCGACCCTGGCTGTCGGGGCGGATCTCGTGGAGCGCGCCGCGTACGACGGTGAACGCGGCCTCTGACCGGCCGTGGTCGTGCAGGTCCGTGCCCTGGGACGTCAGCCAGGTCAGGACCCAGACGTCGACGTCGGCGGGGCCATCGAGGCGCGCCCAGTGGCGCTCGGTGCTGGCGGGGTCGGTGGTGCCGTGGCCGATGCGGGCAAGACTCGCAGCGGGCTCCCACAGCTCGGGTCGCGCAGCGACGTCGGCCACCAGGCGTGGCAGATCGATGGTGCTTCGAGGAGGGTCGGACGGACGCGTGACAGCGGTGACGGACATGGGTGTGCCTCTCGATCAGGTTGTGCCAGAAGGGATGTGGGTGGTTGTCAGCGAAACGCGCGACAACAGCACGCCGGCATCCGGCACAGGTCGATCTCGAGACGGCGGGTCAGCAGCATGCGAGACCCGGTGAGAGGTGGGGTGTGCTGCTCATGGACGGACCTCCATCGGTCCTGGCGGTAGCACCCACACCCCAGGTGGGGCGGGTTGCTGCGACGTCGACGAGCCAGGTCTCTCGGCCGCTCTGGATGGGCTCCGCCAGCCTTGCTGGCTCCCGAGGTTCGAGCAAGTACGGCTCAGAATGTGGACGTTTGACGATGGTGGCGGGTGAACAATCGCTTTGCCTACGGAGCGCGACGGGACCTTCGACCCTGCCTGGCTGCTGGCGACGGGGGCAGAGTCGGCAGCAAGAGAGGGAGGTGTGTGCTCGTGGACGTTCGACTGACTGCCGGACTGAGCATCATGCACGCTCCGGAGACCTTGCCCGAGCCGCTGCGCGAGGAGTGGCAGAGCCTGGTCGAACGCACATCCGACCCGGCGACCTTCAGCGTTGATCTCGTGCCGGGCCTCCCGGCCCCCGCACAGCGTTGGCTGTTGCACTCCATCGAGCCCGGCACGCCCCTGCGGCGCTCGGCAGTGCTGCGCCAGCACGGCAAGATCAAGGTGGGTCGCTGGATGACGTACGAAGCCGATTGGGTGCTCTCGCCACCGGTGGGCTACATCTGGGCGGCGACAACCCACGTCGGGCCCCTCTTCGTTCGCGGTTCCGACACGTTGACCCACGGGGCCGGGGCGATGCGATGGCGCATCCTCGGTCGTATCCCGTTCATGTCCGTCACCGGACCCGACGTCGACCGCAGTGCCATGGGCCGGCTCGCCGGCGAGCTGTGCTTCGTGCCGGCGGTGGCCCTGTCACCAGCCGTCCAGTGGGAGCCGGTCGACGACCATCGTGCGGTGGCGTGCGTCCGGGCTCATGGTGTGACGCACCGGGTCACGATGACCATTGGCCCGACCGGACGGCTCGAGCGCATCGACGTCCCACGCTGGGACCACCCTGATGGCAAGGCGTTTCACGAGCATCACTTCACTGCGGTGATGGACGGCGCCGAGGGAAAGTTCGACGGGTTCACAATCCCCACCAGCTGCAGTGCGGGCTGGTGGCACTGCCCTGACGAGTGCGCGACCGAGGAGTTCATCCGCTTCACGATTGACCACGCCACCTACCTGTGACGAGATCCGTTCCCGTTCAACGCTGCTCGTGGCTGGCTCAGCGGTACCCCGTGGTGTCGGCGGGCTTCCCCGCGTCCTGAACCTCGGGCATGTAGCGCCACGCGTCGGGTTGGCTGCCGTCGACGTCGGTGAAGCCGTACACCTTGGCGAGCTGTCCGCTCGACAGGGACTGACCGTTCCAGCGGGCCACGTCGGGGTCGGCGGCTAGCGCGGCCACGGCACGGCCGACGAACGCCGGGCTCTCGGAGATGGCGAAGTGGGGAATCCGCTCGGTCGCGTCGTGCCAGCTCTCCTCGGTCACGCCGAAGGCCTCGAGCATGGCCTCGGAGCGAAGCCAGCCCGGAGTGACCGCCACCGCTGTCGCTCCGTGCGCCGCCAGCTCGTGGCCCATGGCGAAGGCGGCGCGGAGATTGGCGGCCTTCGCCATGTCGTAGAAGAACGACACGCGGTAGTTGGTGGCGTTGTACTCGGCGGTGCCGTCCGTCACCTCGACGACAAGCCCACCGGCAGACTTGATCAGCAGGGGCAGCGCGAAATGCGCTGTGATGGCGTGGGTATCGACCGCCAGCCGCAGCAGTCGCAGACCGGTATCGAGCGACGACTCCCAGACGGTCTTGTCCCACTCCATCGTGGTCGCGCCGAAGATGTCGTTGACGAGCACGTGCAGGGCGCCCTGCTCCTGCTCGATGCGCTTCACCAGCGCCTCGACCTGGTCCGGCTCGAGGTGGTCGACCTGGACGGGGATCCCGTGCCCTCCGGCGGCGTCCACGAGCGCAGCGGTCTCCTCGATCGTCTCCGGCCGGTTCATCTCCGAGCGTTCGCGCTGGGTCGTCCGCGCTGTGCAGTAGACGGTCGCGCCGGCGGCGCCGAGCTGCACGGCGATGCCGCGCCCAGCGCCGCGAGAGGCGCCGGTTACGAGGGCAACTCGGCCCTTGAGAGGTTGCTTCTCCATGGTGACTTCCGGATGCGCTGCCTACTGGGCGGCGCCCCGTCCTCCTTCCGATTCGTGGGTCAAGTGCTTCTCATAGCGGCGGACGGGGACCGCGATCGTCGTGCCGCCCCTTCCTTCGGCGGCGTAGTCCAAAGCGCCGCCGTCCGACCATCCGTTGCGCTCGTAGAACCGCCGGGCACGCGCGTTTCCGGCGACGACCGCCAGCCACGCGCCGGTGTACCTCTCGCCGATCACCGCCTCCCCGTGCTCGAGAAGCATTGCGGCTACTCCGCTTCCGCGAACTCGGGCGTCGACGTAGACCTGCTCGATCTCGTCGCCCTGCACCATCACGAACCCGACGACCGCGGAGTCGATGGTGGCGACCGTCGTCGCGTCGAGCCGCGCGGGGACGCGCTGGCGGAAGTCGGCGAGCTGCCGGTGCGCCACCAGGGCAGCGGGCACGTGACCGAGGTGGCCGTCGGGCCAGCCGCGGTGCCAGAGCGTGGCGATCGCCTCGACGTCGGCCCGGACGGCCGGCCGGAACGTGGCCACCGTGATCTCGGGAACTGTTGTGGGCACTGGTCCGTCCTTCCTGTTTCTCTACCCGCTGCCGAAGGCTCCGTGACTGGCGTATAGTGCTTTGTCAGTGATGAACCTATCGGAGGTGTCGTGACTGGTCAAGTGCTTTTCGACAGTTATGAGAACACGGGTGCTGTCATCGCCGTCGACCTGGTGAACGCGCTGACGCTCGAGCACGCGTACGGCCGCCCCGTCCAGACTCACGAGCCCCTTCCCGCCATCAGGCGGGTGCTGGAGGTCGACCCACCCTCAGCTGCGCAGCTGAAGGCGCGCCACGTTGCGGGCCTCGTCAGCCTGGCGGGGGAGCTGCGCGGCGTCTTCCAGAGCCTCCAAGACGGCGACGTGGACTCGGCCGCGAGCAGGCTCAACGAACTGCTGGCGCAGCACCCGACCGACCTTCACCTCGCGAAGGAGGATGGGCGCTGGCGCCTGCACCACCACCCCGTCGACGCAGCCCTCGTGCCGATGGTCACGGCCATCTCCGCCGAGGCGCTGGCCCGCCTGATCGGTGCCGGTGCAGAGGGCCGGTTCGGCATCTGCGACAGCGACGACTGCGATCGCGTGTACTTCGACGGGTCCAAGAACGGCAGCCGCCGGTTCTGTTCGACCACGTGCCAGAACAGGGTCAAGGCCGCCTCGTTCCGGCGCCGTCAGGCGACGACCGGGTCCTGAGCTTTCGGGGCCTCACAAGAGATTCAGAGCCCTGGCCTCCTCGGCCAGCTCTTCGCGCACACGGGGGTGGGCGGCGTTGTCGATCAGCCGGTGAGCCTGGGTTCGCTCGTCCACGCCCCACAGCTCGGCCTCGCCCTGCTCGGTCACCACGATGCTCGGCTGGAACGACGTCACGGGCTCGTCCACCAGCGGCACGATCCCGGAGCGGTCGGCTCGCGGGTGCAAGGACCTGAGGGCCCTCACCGCCTGGGTCGACGGCCGACAGCAGCGCGGACGGTGTGGCGTGGTTGCCGCTGACGACGATCCGAGGCTGCGCCGGGAGGGCTCCGAGCGCCTCGGCCACGGCACTCATGTCGATGGCTCTCACGGGCGTGCCGACATTCGGCTAGGCCGAGAGATGTACTCCAGCAACCCATCGAGAGGCCGCGGCACTCGCGCCAGGTCCATGTTCTCGACGAGAACCCTTGCGTAGCGGGCCTTTCGACCGCTGATGGTTCCCATGAACCGGTGCAGCTGCCGTTCGATCGGCCGGCCTCGCTGGTCGGGCTGGTTCTGGAAGGTCCGCAGCCTCGGCAGGTCGGCCTCGCTCTCGATGATGCGCTCGACCTCCCTGGTACCGAGGGCACGGATCAGCTCGTCCTCGAGGTCGGCCACGCACACGAAGAAGCCGACCTGCTCCATCTCGTCGCGGGTGAGATCCGTTCCGAACCCGGCCTTCTCGAGGCCCGCTCGCACGAAACGCTCCTCGCCGGCGTCGCACAGCCCTGCCAGGCGAAGACCCTGTTCGGGGACGGTGAGGACCCGCAGGTACCGCGCGATGTTGGTGGCACCGCCGGTCGCCACCACGCCGACACCCTGCGCAGCCAGGTCCTGCCCGCGCCGCTGCGCCAGTGCCTCGACCGCCGCCTGGTCGCTCACGCCCTCGACCAGGACGAGCGTCCTGACGCCGGTGACGACCCCGAGCTCGTTCAGGACCTTGGCGACGGACCCATCCAGGAGCGGCTCCGTCATTCGGGCGGACCGGCCGCGGCGAAGGGCACGGACCAACGGACCAGCGTGCCTCCGAGCTCGCTGACCCCGACCTGTAGCTCTCCACCGCGTGCCTGCGCGCGCTCGGCCAGGTTCTTCAGGCCGCTGGAGTTCTGGTCGTTCGGGGGCGGCCCGGTGCCGTCGTCGGCGACGCGGACCTCGACCTGGGAGCCGACGTCGATGTCGACGTTGGCCGCCGTCGCAACGGCGTGCCGGGCGACGTTGGACAGGCTCTCGCGCACCACGGCCACGATGTCGCCGCGGAGGTCGAGCGACACGGCGGACAGGGGCCCCGAGGTGTGCAGCCGCGGCAGGAAGCCGAGCGTCGCGCGCGCGCCCATCACCTCGCTGTCGACGTCCTCCCGAAGGCCGCCAGGCCCGGACCGTTCGTGCAGGCGGAAGATGGCGCTCCGCACGTCCTTGATGGTGCCGTCGAGGTCGTCCACCACCTGTTCGAGCCGTTCTCGCACTTGGGGTCTCACGGCATCGCGGGACGCGGCCTGCACGGTCAGCCCGACAGCGAAGAGGCGTTGGATGACCAGGTCGTGCAGGTCACGCGCGATGCGGTCGCGGTCCTCGAGGACGGCGAGTCTCGACCGGTCGCGCTGCGCCGCAGCGACGTCGACCGCAAGGGCGACCTGGTTGCCGAAGGCTCCTGCCAGCGCCAGGTCGAGGGGGGCGGCACCGGCCCCGCCCGCCTGCCAGCCCAGCACGAGGACGCCCAGGCACCGCGACGCCGCCCAGAGCGGCACGACGACGGCGGGGCCGGCCACCAGGCCGGTGAGCTCGCCCACGACGGCCGGTTCCCGGCGTCGCACCGCCTCGACGGCTGACCGCATGACCGGGCCAGCCTCGCCCAGCTCTCCCGCGACGCCCTTGGTCGCCGCGACCGTGAAGGTGCTGGCGTCTCCCAGCTCGGCACCCCTACCGACCACGCGCAGCAGGACGGCGACGTCGGCGCCAGAAGCACGGCTGGCCGTCTCGACGACAGCAGCAGCGGCCGCGTCCTCGTCGGCCCCACCGGTGATGACCTGGATGCAGGCGGCTGCCGCCTCCAGCCAGTCCTGGCGCTGCTTGATGACCGAGTAGAGGCGCGCGTTCTCCACCGCGATCCCGGCGGCCGCGGCCAGGGCCACCACGACCTCCTGGTCGGCCTGCGTGAAGTCGTGCGTGCCCGGTCCGTCCCCTCGCTTCTCCGCGAGATAGAGGTTGCCGAAGACCTCCTCACGCGTTCGCACCGGTACGCCGAGGAAGCTGTGCATCGGCGGGTGGCCGGCCGGGAAGCCCACTGACCGCGTGTGGGCACCGATGTCGTGCAGCCGCAGCGGGCGCGGGTCCTCGATCAGCAGCCCGAGAACGCCGTGACCCTCCGGCAGGTCGCCGATCTCCCGCCGGGTCTCCGCGTCGAGGCCCTCGGTGACGAACTCGACGAGGCCGCCGTTCGGGCCGATCACGCCGACCGCGCCGTACCGGGCGTCCACCAGCACGCAGGCGGTGGACACGATCCGCTCCAGCACCGCCGCGAGGTCGAGGTCGGACGACACCGCGACGACGGCGTCGAGCAAGGCGCTCAGCCGGTCATGGGCTTGACGGACGGTTCCCGCCCGGTCCTTCAGCTCTCGCAGCAGGTCGTCGAGTCCTACGCCGGACAGGGCCGGCATCAGCCCGCCCTCGGTCACGCGTGGAGCCTCCACGACCTGATGCTAGACCCGCTCCGGCTTCAGTCCCCCGATGCTGACGGCGCCCGGGGTCTCCGCGGTCGCCGTCACCGGTGGCACCACCACGACGGGGCAGGTCGCCCGTTGGACCATTTCCCGGCCCACCGAGCCGAGCAGCATCGAACGGACCCCGCTGCGCCCACGGGTACCCACCACCAGAAGCTGCGCGTCGCCTGCGTGACGAGTCAGTGCCTCGACCGGATGCGCCTGGACCAGCAGCTGCTCCACCGCCACGTCGGGAAAGTGCTTCACGACCTCCGCGACGGCCGCCCCGAGGACTGCGCGTGCGTCCAGCAGCACCGGCTCGTCGGGCCCGCTGACGAAGCCCATGGCGTCCACGACGGGTGGCACGGCCAGGACGAGACGCAGCTTCACTCCGCGGCGGACAGCCTCGTCCGCTGCGAATCCGACTGCCTTCGTGGATGTTTCGGAGCCGTCGACCCCGACGAGGACCGGCCCGTGCACGCGAGCCATCGACGCCTTGACGACCATCACCGGGCAGGTTGCCAGGGTGGTCAGGGCGGCGCTCGTGGACCCGAGGAACATGCGGGCGACCGGACGGTGTCCCTGGCTGCCTGCGACGAGCAGGTCGCCGGGCCGGCATGCGTCCAGCACGACGACGGTCGGTGAGCCCGCCTCGATCGTCGTGTCGACGCGGTCGTGGCCGAGAAGGGTTCTGGCCCACTGCGTGGCGTCGTGGGCAGCCTGTCTCGCCGTCCTCGAGTAGAGGGCGTCGGACGGCGTCGGGTTGGCGAGGACGTCGATGGCGCTCACCAGGTGCAGAGGCGTGTGGCGCGAGACCGCTTCGTCGACGGCCACCCTCAGGGCGGCCTGCGCGGGCGCTGAGCCATCGAAAGCGATGACGACTCTGGCGATCTCGGTGGGCGAGCCCATGGTGGCGGCCTCCTGTGGCCAAGCGTGCGCGGCTCCGGGCGGAGCCTCAGTAGAAACTCTCCACGAGGCGCCCTGCAATCATCCAGCGGCGGAGGACCCGTCCGGCAGGGACCTAGGTCCTGACCTTTACCGGGTGCATGAGCGCACACTTGGCAGATGGACCCGATCACCGTCTACCTGCTGGACGACCATGAGGTCGTTCGCGCAGGTCTGCGCCAGCTGCTGGAGTCCGAGGCCGACATCACCGTGGTCGGGGAGTCGGGGTCCGCCGCCGAGGCTCTCCGCCGCATCCTGGCCATCCGGCCCGACGTCGCGGTCCTCGACGCACGGCTCCCGGACGGCAGCGGCATCGAGGTGTGCCGCGAGATCCGTTCGCGCGACCCGCAGATCGAGGCACTGATCCTCACCTCCTTCGACGACGACGACGCCCTCTTCGCAGCGATCCTGGCGGGCGCCTCCGGCTACGTCTTGAAGAACATCCGGGGTTCGGATCTCGTCGACGGCATCCGCACTGTCGCCGGCGGAGGGTCCTTGCTCGACCCGGCTGTGACACGGCAAGTCCTGGACCGGCTTCGAAACGGGCCGAAGGAGGACCCGCGGCTGTCAGGTCTGACCGGGCAGGAGAAACGGATCCTGCACCTGATCGCCGAGGGGATGTCCAACCGCGAGATCGCCGGGGAGATGAGACTGGCGGAGAAGACCGTCAAGAACTACGTCTCCAGCCTGCTGGCCAAGCTCGGCATGCAGCGCCGCACGCAGGCTGCGGTCTTCGCGGCCACGCTCGACCCGGAGGCCAGGACCTAGGTCCTCCCAGGAGGGGACGTCCGCCCGGCGCGCGGGCGGGCGGGGCTCCGTAACGTCTGAGGTGCAAGGAGAATTACCTCGGTCGCAGGTCGCGACCTCTCACGAGGAGACATGATGAGCGCGTCCACGCACAGAGAACGGTCCCTGCACACCGACGACGTCCACCCAGAGCTTCTGACTCTGGGTAGCGACGAGAGCGATGACGACTTCCGCGACCAGGTCCGCGACGAGTCCCACGAGGACAGCCGGGGCACGCGCATCGCTCCGACCATCTGGGGCCTGACCCGCATCGCCCTCAGCACCGTGTTTCTCTGGGCCTTCATCGACAAGCTGTTCGGCCTCGGTCACGGAACACCCGCAGAGCGCGCGTGGCTGGGCGGCGGGTCGCCCACCACCGGGTACCTCGGCGGGGTCGAGGGACCGTTGGCGCCCTTCTTCAACGCCATGTCGGGCGCAGTCTGGGCCGACTGGGCCTTCATGCTCGGCCTGCTGGGCATCGGCGTCGCCCTCGCCCTGGGTGTCACGATGCGCATCGCCGCAGTCTCCGGCGCACTGATGCTGGTGCTGATGTGGGCCGCGTCGCTGCCGCTCGAGAACAACCCCGTCATCGACGACCACATCATCTACGCGATCGTGCTGTTCGGCCTCACAGCCGCCCACGCCGGCCGCGGGCTCGGCTTCGGCAAGACCTGGGAGAAGCTTGCGCTGGTCAAGCGCCTGGCGATCCTGAAGTAGCGGTCCGTCCCCCAGTGTCAGGCCCGCAACCCGCGCGAGTGGGTTGTGGGCCTGACGCTTGCCCGACACGCGGACGCCGTCGGGCACAATGGCTGGGCACGAGGGAGGGCTCGCATAGTGGCCTAGTGCGGCGGTCTTGAAAACCGCTAGGGGTGCAAGCTCCTCAAGGGTTCGAATCCCTTGCCCTCCGCCAGGTTGGACGCCCGGGTGAATAGCATCGCCCCATGTCTTCGGACGCCAAAGCCCCCCGCCCGGACCCGTCCGATGCTGTGGTGATCGGTGAACCCCAGTGGCTCCGCGTCGCGTCGTGGATCGTCTGCCCGCTGCTCGGCGCGGCGCTGGCATGGCTGCTCACACGGGCCGACGACTGGTACCTCGGCCTGTCGTGGGCGCCTTTCCGCGGCCCGGTCCGCCTCTTCGCAGACATTCCCGAGCCCGCGGCCAGCCTGGTGGCGGCGGCTGCCGGACTCGTCCTGGGCACTGCCTTCGCCGCGGTCTGGGAGCGTGAGCGGGTCACGGTGACGGTGGCGCGCGACCAGGTCGAGGTCCGCCGCATGGGAGCCCACCACGTGCTGTCGCGTGACGAGGTGGACAGCGTGTTCTTCGGCGCCAAGCACCTGGTGCTGCTCGGAACCGGCGGCACCGAGCTCGTGCGCGAGTCGGTCGACGAGAAGGGCGAGGTCTTCCGACACGCCTTCCAAGCCCAAGGCTGGCCGTGGACGGGTGACGACCCGCACGCTGACGCCTACGCGATGTGGGTCCCGGGCGCGGTCGGTGTGCCACCCGTCGCCGGGCCTCTGCTGGCTGCTCGTCAAGAGGCACTCGACGCCAAGAAGTCCGATGACGCCAAGGAGATCCGCTCCGAGCTGCTCAGGCTTGGCGTGGTCGTCCGAGACGAAAAGACGCGCCAGTACTGGCGTCTCGTGCAGCGCTAGACGGTGCTAGGCGGTTCGCCTCTCGTGTGGATGCGGAACACCGTGAACCGCCGCGACAACAGGTCGACTGCCGGCCCGAGCAGCAGGATCACGAGGATCGTGCCCGGCCCGATGGCCGCACCGAGGAGCCAGCCGACGAGCGCACCGCCGCCTTGCACGATCGTGTAGCTCCACCTGAACGGGAGAGGGGGGTCCCAGGCCAGCGCCGCTGCCTCGGTCGGCCCGGCGCCCGTGCCGCTGCCCAGGTAGCCCGCGACGCCCACTGCCAGAACGGGAAACGCCAACGCGAGCAGAACGGCCCGCCACACGATGTGGTCCGGCTGCTGCAGCACCGCCATGGCCGCGGAGACCGTGAAGCCGACGACGACGGGCTGCACGACAGTGCCTAGACCGGGCCGCAGCCCACGTGCCCACGCCATCGCGACCAGGACCACACCCACCAGGCAGTTCACGACGACGAACGGCAGGCCGGTCGTGATGGAAAGCCCGTTGATGAGGGTCGAGTAGCCGTCGGACCCGAGGGCGGCCCTCAGCAGCATCGCGATTCCGACGCCGAGCACCACGCACGAGACGACCAGCGCGACGACGGCCCGTGTGCCCTGGACCAGCGTGGTCGCGCCGCGAGCAGGAGTGGTCATTCCGTTCGGGCAGCGAGGTTCTGCAGGCGCACCTGCCCACGTGCGATGAGCCGCCCCTCGGCGTCGTGCGTCTCGACCACCCACACCTGCTGGCTTCGGCCTTGGTGGATCGGCTCGGCCACGCTGGTCAGCTCGCCCTCGCTGACCGCCCGGTAGAAGTCGGTCTGGTTGCTGACGCCCACGACCTGGCCGCGCTCGCCGAACCAGACACCGGCCCCCACGCTGGCGAGGGTCTCCACGACGGAGCAGTGCGCCCCCCCGTGCACGATGCCGTACGGCTGCGCGAGGTGCGGGCCGGCGGTCCAGGTGCCGACCACACGCTGACCCGTCACCTCGGTCATGCGAAGCCCGAGGTACTCGATGAAGGGGCTGGTCAGCTCCTGGAGGGCAGCGTCCAGGTCGGGCTGAGAATCGGTCATGAGGTCATCCCATCGTCTAGGCGGTGCCAGCAACACGCTGGCGCTCCGCCTCTATTCCCGTGGCGATCGAGGCACCGAGCCACTCGTCCGGGATGCCGAAGCCGTCGACCAGGGCTCGGGCGTGCGGGCGCAGCTCGTCGCACAGCGCGTTGACCGCTGCCGTGACGGCCTTGGCGCGCGACGGCGTCAGTCGCCCGTGCGTCAGGAACCACCCGAGGTCGGCCTCGATCGTCGACAGCGCGTGCAGGTCGGCTACGGCCGACAGGACGTCCCGCGCGAGCGGATCGGTGCACTGCTCGACACCGGCGGCGAGTGCCTCCATCACGAGCCGGTCGGTGTGCACGGCAGCAGCTTTCAGCATGTGGTCCTGGGCGTCGTTGAAACCCTTGAAGGGGTCGGACGACGAGGCGACGCGACGCATCCGCTGCGCGAGCGAGTCGAGCACGTGCTGCTCGCGGTCGGCGAACAGGGAGAGCTGCACAGCGCGGTCGCGCAGGTCGCCCTCACCGGCGCGGCCGGGAGCGGCCGACAGCAGACGCCGGGCCAGTGCGCGGGACTGCGTCCGCTCGGCGACGACGCCGACCACTTGGCGCGCAACGAATCTCACGGTTCCGAGCGTGTCGAGCGCCCCGAACGCGTCTCGGTAGCCGGTCAGCAGCCCCTTGGCGACCAGCTGCAACAGCACCGTGTTGTCACCCTCGAAGGTCGTGAACACGTCGGTGTCGGCCTTCAGCTGGGGGATGCGGTTCTCGAACAGGTAGCCTGCGCCACCGCAGGCCTCGCGGACCTCCTGGATGGTGGTCGTCGCATGCCGCGTGGCCGCCACCTTGATCGCGGCGGCCCTCGACTCCAGCTCGCGCTGCGCCTTCTCGTCGATCTCGGCGACCCCGCCGGCCGGGTCGGCGATCGCCGTCTGCACGTCGTGCATCGACTCGACCAGGTCGTTCTGGGCGAACTGCAGGGCGTACGACGTCGCGAGGGCAGGCAGCAGTCGGCGCTGGTGCGAGCGGTAGTCGAGGAGGCACACCTCACGGTCCGTGCCAGGGGCGGCGAACTGGCGGCGCTCGAGGGCGTACCGGACGGCGATGGTCAGGGCTGTGCGAGTAGCGGATCCGGCGGCGCCGGCGATGCTCACCCGTCCACGAACCAGGGTTCCCAGCATCGTGAAGAAGCGGCGGGTGTCGTTCTCGATCGGGCTGGAGTACGTGCCGTCGGCGTCGAGCGAGCCGTACCGGTCGAGGAGGTTCTCACGGGGGACCCGCACGTGGTCGAACGCGAGCCGGCCGTTGTCGACTCCGCCGAGGCCCGCCTTGCGCCCGCAGTCGCTGATCGTGACACCCGGTGCAGCAGTGCCGTTCTCGTCACGGATCGGCACAAGCACGGCGTGCACCCCGTGGCCCTCACCGTTGGAGACGAGCTGGGCGAAGACGACCGCGAGTCGCCCGTCGCGTGCTGCACCGCCGATGTAGTCCTTGCGCGCGCCGACGTGCGGTGTGTGCACGACGATCTCGTCGGTCGACGCGTCGAACGTCGCCGTGGTCGCGAGCGACATCACGTCACTGCCGTGGCCGGTCTCGGTCATGGCGAAGCAGCCGGGCAGCTCGAACGAGATGATCGCCGGCAGGTACTTCTCCTGTTGCTTGGACGTGCCGAGGTTCGCCACGGCGCCGCCGAAAAGGCCCCAGTGCACACCGGCTTTCACCAGCAGGGAGAGGTCTCCGTGGGCGAGCATCTCGAACGAGGTCACGGACCCGCCGACGTCGTCGGTTCCCCCGTACTCGGGGCGGAAGCCGGCGCGTGCGCGTCCCGTCGCTGCCAGCAGCTGCATCTGCTCGAACACGCGTCGGCGGTGGTCCTCCCCCTCGAGGGTCGGGTCGGGCATGACGGTGGCGGCGTCCAGCTCGGCGCGGGCCCTCCTCTTCACGTCGGCCCACCGTCCGTCGAGCTGGTCGCACAGTGCCGAACCCAGCACTGATGTCGCGTAGGTGGTCATCGGGTCTCCTTGGTGCGGCCGGAGGCGGGCGCCGAGAGCCCGCCCCAGGCGAGGTCGGTCAGCTGGGCGACGAGTTCGGGGCGAGGGAGGCGGTCGGGCGACGCGATCCAGTGGTCGGCGGCGGCGCGCACCATGCCGACCAGACCGTGCCCCCAGGTACGAGCAACCTCGGCAGGGTGGCCGTTCGCGGCCAGCACTCCCGCCACCTGGTCGCCGATCAGCGTGACCAGCCCCGCGTTCGGGTCGTCGGTGACAGGCCGGTCGAGCAGTGGACGGGTGACGACGAAGCGGTAGACGTCCGGGTCGGCCTCGACCAGGTGCAGGTAGGCGTCGACGACCGCAGCGATGGTGGCGCGCGGCGCTGTGACGGGCTCGCCGGAGGCGCCGGCAGAGCCCGAGGCCGTGGCGAGGGTTGCCTGCAGGTCGCGCAGGATCAGCGCGTGCACCGACTCGGTCACCGCCAGGTACAGCTCGCTCTTGTCACCGAAGTGGCGGTACAGCACGGTCTTGGAAGTGCCTGCCTCAGTGGCGATCTCGTCCATCCCGACGCCGGAGCCGTGTCGTCGGACGGCCCGCAGCGTGGCCTCGACGAGCTCGGTCCTCCGCGTCTGTCGGTGCTCGTCCCAGCGGGTGCTGCGTCCGTCCGCCAGAGGCCTTTCCAGGTTCACGGCACCGACAGTACCCGATACCAGCGGTACCTGTTAGTGTCGCGTGTCGTACCGTCCTCAGAACCCGAGGGAGCACCCCATGGCTCGCAGCACGTCCCGACCGACGGTCCGCAGGGCCGCGGTGCTCGGCGGCAACCGGATCCCCTTCGCGAGGTCTAACGGCGCGTACGCGCGGGCGTCGAACCAAGACATGCTGACGGCGACGCTCGACGGGTTGGTGGCGCGCTTTGGTCTGGCCGGCGAGACCGTCGGCGAGGTGGTGGCCGGGGCCGTCCTCAAGCACAGCCGCGACTTCAACCTCACGCGCGAGTCGGTGCTCGGATCGCAGCTGTCGCCGACGACGCCGGCGTACGACGTGCAGCAGGCGTGCGGCACAGGACTCGAGGCGGTCGTGCTCGTGGCCAACAAGATTGCGCTCGGACAGGTCGAGTCGGGCATCGCCGGTGGGGCTGACAGCGCGAGCGACGCACCGATCGCGGTGAGCGAGGACCTGCGCCAGGTCCTGTTGTCGCTGAACCGTGCCAAGTCGCCTCAGCAGCGCCTCAGGGCACTGAGCGGCCTCCGTCCCCAGCAGCTGGTGCCCGCCATCCCGCGCAACGCCGAGCCGCGAACCGGTCTGGCGATGGGCGACCACGCCGCCGTCACCACGGCCGACTGGGGCATCACCCGCGAGGCGCAGGACGAGCTGGCCGTGGCCAGCCACCGCAACCTCGCCGCCGCCTACGACCGGGGGTTCCTCGACGACCTCGTCACCGGCTACCTCGGGCTGACCCGTGACCAGAACCTTCGTCCCGACAGCTCGATGGCGGCCTTGGCCAAGCTGAAGCCGGTCTTCGGCTCCGACCCAGATGCCACCATGACGGCCGGCAACTCGACGCCGCTGACCGACGGGGCCTCGGCGGTTCTGCTCGGCAGTGACGACTGGGCGTCCGAGCGTGGGCTGCCGGTGCTGGCCCACGTCGTCGACGCTCAGACAGCTGCCGTCGACTACGTGCACGGCGACGAGGGCCTGCTGATGGCACCCGCCTACGCCGTGCCTGCCCTGCTCGACCGGCAGGGACTCACGTTGCAGGACTTCGACTTCTACGAGATCCACGAGGCGTTCGCGTCGACCGTGCTGGCAACCCTCGCCGCCTGGGAGAGCGAGGAGTTCTGCCGCAAGCGGCTCGGCCGTGACGCCGCTCTGGGTTCGATCGACCGGAGCCGACTGAACGTGACGGGCTCGTCTCTGGCTGCTGGTCACCCCTTCGCTGCAACGGGTGGCCGCATCGTGGCGACCCTCGCCAAGCTCTTGCACGAGAAGGGTTCTGGCCGCGGACTGATCTCGATCTGTGCTGCCGGCGGGCAAGGAGTCGTGGCCATTCTCGAGGCGGCGCCGAAGGGCGCGAAGTGAGCCCCAAGGCAGTTCGCCAGCCGTCAGGTCGGCGGCCGTCGGCACCGGCTGACCGGTATACCGCCTTCGTCGGATCGGGGCTCGGCTCTGCCCTGGCCACACGGCTCGGGCTGCCGAAACCCGTTGCGTTGCGGCGGTGGACGCCCGGAGGACCCTTGCTGGACGGCCCGGCCCTGGTGACGGCCATCGGTTCCGGAGGCTCAAAAAGCATTGTCGCGGAAGGGATCTCGGCGCAGTTCGTCGGCCGCGACGTCGAGGTCGTCCGGTCGCTTCCGGACGACTCGACCCGCCTGGGTGCGATCGTCGTGGACCTGTCGTCCGCGCGCGTCGTCGCCGACCTCGAGCACCTGCGCGCCGTCCTGGCGACGGCGCTCAAGCGGCTGGGCCGCAGTGGTCGTGTTCTGTTGGTCGCCACCGCCCCCGAGCGCATCGACGACCCAGCCGGCGCGGCGACCCAGCACGCGGCTCAGGGCATCGTGCGCAGCATCGCCAAGGAGCTGCGAGCCGGGGCGACGGCCAACCTGCTGTACACGCTCGCCGACGATGCGGCCGTCGCGTCGGCGGTCGAGTTCTTCGTCTCGGGACGATCTGCCTACGTGGATGGGCAGGTCGTGCGGGTGGGTCCCGGTGCAGCGCAAGGCGAAGTGGACCCTGAGCGGCCACTCGACGGCAAGGTCGCCGTCGTCACCGGCGGGGCGCGGGGCATCGGTGCCTCGATCGTCGAGGTGCTGGCGCGCGACGGCGCCACGGTCGTGGCCGTCGACGTTCCGGCGGCGGGCGAGCACCTGGTGGCCGTCGCGAACCGGGTCGGCGGCACCGCGCTGCAGCTGGACGTGACGGCTGCCGACGCCGGCACGCGGATCGCCGACCACGCGAGCCGATTCGGCGGCATCGACCTGATGGTGCACAACGCGGGCATCACCCGCGACAAGCTGCTGGTCAACACCGACGCCGATCGCTGGGCGTCCGTGCTGGAGGTGAATCTCGCTGCGCAGCTGCGTATCGACGAGATTCTTCTCGCAACGGGCGGTGCTGTTCCTGACGGCGGACGGGTGGTGTCGGTGTCGTCGCTGAGCGGCATCGCAGGCAACCGCGGGCAGGTCAGCTACGCGGCGAGCAAGTCGGGTGTGATCGGGATGGTGCGGGCGCAGGCATCGCGGCTCGCGTCACGTGGCATCACGTACAACGCGGTCGCGCCGGGGTTCATCGAGACCGAGATGACGTCGAGGATGCCGCTGGGAACGCGCGAGATCGGCCGACGCGTCAACAGCCTCAGCCAGGGCGGCCTGCCGGTCGACGTCGCCGAGACGATCGGGTGGCTCGGCTGGCCGACCAGCGCCGGCATCACCGGCCAGGTCGTGCGCGTGTGCGGCCAGAGCCTGCTGGGGGCGTGACATGAGCGACCTCCCACTGAACACCCACCGCACGCAGGTTGAGCTGACCCAGAGCCCTTCGCTGCCAAGGCTTTACGCGCTCGCCGCCGCTACGACACGTGGTCGCTCGGGCGACCTCCCGGAGAGTGAGCTGTTGAGGCGAGGAGTTCAGGTCGAGGTCGACGAGCTGGCGGCGTACTCGCGGGTCTGCGGCTTCGACCTGTCGGGACGCTTGCCGTCCACGTACCTGCATGTGCTGACGTTCCCGCTGCACGTGGCGCTGATGGCCGATCGGTCCTTTCCCCTGGCGCTGCCTGGCATGGTGCACGTCGAGAACAGCAACACCATGAGCCGCTCCGTCGAGGTCGGCGAGACCCTCACACTCGCTGTGCATGCGGAGGGTCTTCGTCCGCACCCCAAGGGTGCGCTGGTCGATCTGGTGGGTCGTGTCGACGCGACCGACCCACGTGGCGATGTCGCTGCGGCAGAGACGGTTTGGACGGGTCGCAGCACCTATCTCTCGCACGGTGCGCAGGCTCCTGACACCGAGGGGGCCGAGGGCGCCTCCGCCGCGTCCTCGGGTCGAGCCGAGATGTCCGACCGCCCAGCCGCGACGTGGCGTATCGGTGACGACACCGGCCGCCGGTATGCGGCAGTCAGTGGCGACATCAACCCGATCCACCTGAACCCGTTGGCGGCCAAGGCGTTCGGCTTCCCACGCGCCATCGCGCACGGCATGTGGACCTACGCGCGCACGCTGGCCTGGCTGGGTGCTCGAGTGCCTGCCGCGCACACGTCCACCGTCGAGTTCTCGCGGCCCGTGCTGCTGCCGTCGACCGTGAACGTGCACGCCCTGCATGGCGGCGGGAGCGACGTCGACGCGGCGTGGACGGTCGAGCTGCGGCCCGGCGGGAGCAGGACCGGCACGACCGGCCGGGACGGCGCGCCCACCCGCCACCTGCGCGCCACCGTCCGCCCCTTGCTCCCCCTACCCACACGCCCCCTGTGAGGTGCTCACCCAGCCCACACAGTTGGCGCCGATGTGTGTGGGCCTGCTGAGCGAGCCACGCGGGGGCTCAGCGGCCGGCGCGGCGGCGCTTGGACACCAGAACGGTGAGCCCGATGACGAGGCTGAGGAGCACTGGGGCGCAGCACAACAGCACGAACGTTCCGAAGATCTGCATGTAGCCATGGGGGTCGACGGCCGCGTAGCCGGGCTCACCCGGACCTGGAGCATTCGCCGAAGACAGCACCAGCCAGCCGACGAACGCCATGAAGGCCAGGAGAACTGCAGTCAGCACCGAGACGACAACGATGGCTGCAGTCCGCCTGGCGTCGCGACGTGCCTCGGCGTGCTCAGCCGCACCGAGACCCGCCTCGGGGTGCTCAGGTGCCCTCGGTGACGTCATGGGCTCATCGTGCCTCGCTGGTGACGCGCGCAGCCGAGAACCGAGGTCACGAGTCAGCGGCGATCCTCCACCTGCGCGCCACCGTCCGCGCGCCCTCTGCTGTGCTCTCCCTGCCCACACAGTCGGCGCCGATCTGTGTGGGTGGGCTGAGCGAGCCACAGGGAGAGCGTGGGTGAGGGGAGCAAGGGGGGTTGGGGTGTCGGTGGCGGCTCGTACGCTGCCACGGTGATCAGGACAGGCCTGCCAGTGAGACGACTGACGCCCGTGGGCAGCCACGACGTGGCGTGGTCGCTCGGGTTCCTCGGCGCGCACGCGGTCCCGAGCCTCGAGAGCTGGGACGGCGCGACCTACCGCCGCACGCTGGTCGTCGACGGTCGGCCGGTCCCCATCGCGCTGAGCGCCGACGGCGACCACCTCCTCGTGGAGTCCCACCCCGACGCTGACCCAGCAGTCCGCGAGCTGGTCGCCCTCGACGACGACTCCGCCCCCGCCGAACGCCACCTCGCCGCCGACCTGCTGCTCGGCCCGCTGGTGACCCGCCGCCCAGGCCTTCGCCTGCCGGGCAGTCCCGACCATGCCGAGACCCTGGTGCGCATCGTGATCGGCCAGCAGGTCTCGGTGGCCGCCGCAGCGACGGTGACCGGACGGGTGGTCCGTGCGTACGGCCGGCCCGTGGCCAACCCCGAGCCGACCGGTCCGACGCACGCGTTCCCGACACCACGACAGCTAGCCGCCGCCGACCCCGAGGCGCTGCCGATGCCACGTTCCCGGGCGCGCACGGTCGTCGCGGTCGCCGCCGCACTCGCCGACGACCCCGACCTGGTGCACGACGCTGCCGCGCTGCTCAGCCTCCCCGGCGTAGGCCCGTGGACCGTCTCGTACCTGCGGATGCGGGCACTGCGCGACCCCGACGTGTTCCTGCCGACCGATCTCGGGATGCGGCGCCAGCTCGAGCGGATGGGCGTCACGGCCGACCCGGCCTCCGCGTCGGCCATGGCCACTCGATGGGCCCCGTTCCGCACCACAGCGCTCCTCCACCTGTGGGCCGAGTACCTGGACAGAACCACAGACCGAGCCGCCGTCGGGGCAACGCGATGAGGGCGTGGACGGTGGTCGAGTCGCCCGTCGATGCGCTTCTGCTGACCACGGACGGCGACGCCCTCACCTCGGTCTGGTTCAGCCCCCACAAGGGAGTCGAACGGCGCGAGCCCGACGACCGGCGCGACGACGACCACCCGGTGCTGGTCGCCGCGCGAGAGCAGCTGACCGAGTACTTCGCCGGCGCCCGCAAGGCGTTCGACCTGCCCCTGGGTCCTCGTGGCACCGCCTTCCAGCTGTCGGTGTGGATGCGGTTGCGCGAGATCCCCTACGGCGAGACCCGCTCCTACGGCCAGATCGCCAACGAGCTCGGCCTGCCGCCCGGAGGCTCGCGCGCCGTCGGCCTGGCCAACGGCGCGAACCCCCTGTCGATCGTCGTCCCCTGCCATCGGGTGGTCGGTGCCGACGGGTCCCTGACCGGGTTCGGCGGTGGCCTGGACCGCAAGCGCTTCCTGCTCGACCTCGAGGCCGACCTGCTGTTCTGACGGTCGCGGTTCCGGGTGTTGGACGGGCAGCGCCTGGGCGCGTGAGCGCCTGGGATCATGGGATGACATGTCGACACCTGCCGACGCCGGAGCCCCTGAGCCCGCCGCGCCCGAACCCGCTACCACCCCGGCTGCGGCGCTGACGACTGCCCGGTCGTGGACGGTGTGGGCGATCGCGGTCGTCGCCTACGCGGTCGCCGTGTTCAACCGGACCTCGCTCGGGGTCGCCGCCGAAGACGCCTCGCAGCGGTTCGGCATCGGCGCCTCGCAGCTCGCGTCCTTCGCCGTCCTGCAGCTGCTCGTGTACGCCGCGATGCAGGTGCCGGTCGGCGTGCTGCTCGACCGCTTCGGGTCCCGGCGTCTGCTGGTCACCGGTGGTGTCGTGATGGCCGGCGGCCAGCTGCTGATCTCCCAAACCACCACTCCCGCAGGTGCTCTCGCCGCCCGCATCCTGGTCGGTGTCGGCGACGCAATGACCTTCATCAGCGTGTTGCGGCTCATTCCCGCCTGGTTCGGCCCACGACAGGTGCCCGTCCTCACGCAGTTCACGGGCATCCTCGGCCAGGTTGGTCAGATCGCCAGTGCCGTGCCGCTGGCGGCTGTGCTCGCTGGCCCGGGCTGGTCGGTGGCGTACGGCGGTGCCGCCGCGGTCGGCGTTCTCGTGGCGACGTTCGTGCTCGTGGCCCTGCGCGACCGTCCCCCTGGCTCAGGCGCGCGCCCGCCGGCGTCCTCCCTCGCGCAGGTGCGCCGCGACCTCGTCGACTCGTGGCTGCACCCCGGCACGCGGCTCGGGCTGTGGTCGCACTTCACCGTCCAGTTCTCCGGCATCGTGTTCGCGCTCCTCTGGGGCTTCCCGTTCATGACGCAGGGGCTCGGACTGTCCGAAGGTGTGGCCGGCACGCTGCTCACCGTGCTCGTGCTCGCCGGCATGGCGGCAGGCCCGGTGCTGGGCAGGCTGACGGCGAGCTTCCCGTTCCGGCGGTCGAACCTGGTGCTGGGCGTGGTCACGGTGACCGTCGTGGTCTGGACCGCCGTGCTGGCCTGGCCCGGCGCTGCTCCGCTGCCGCTGGTCGTGCTGCTCGTGCTGGTGCTGGCACTCAACGGCCCCGCCTCGATGGTCGGGTTCGACTTCGCGCGGACGTTCAACCCGTCCACGCGCCTCGGGAGTGCCACCGGCATCGTCAACGTCGGCGGCTTCATCGCGTCGCTGCTCGCGATCCTCGGGGTTGGGCTGCTGCTCGACCTGCGTGCCCCGGGAGGCGACTACGGCCTCGACGACTTCAAGGTGGCGTTCGCCGTCCAGTACCTGCTGTGGGCTGTCGGCGGCATCGGCATCTGGCGGACGAGGGTGCTCGCACGCCGCGGGCTCCGGGCTGCCGGCACAACGATCGACCCCCTGCCACGCGCGATCGCCCGGCACTGGGGCCAGCGTCGCCGACGCCCCTGATCCCTTCTCGCAGAAGGGTTCAGGTCAGCCCGCGCAGGAACGCCTCCGCCACCGGGACGGCCGCGCGTCCGCCGCTGACGCCGTCCTCGACCAGCACGGCGAAGGCCACGTTGCCCTGGAAGCCGATCGTCCAGGCGTGGGTCGGAGGCGGGTTGCCGGTGCCGTACTCGGCGGTGCCGGTCTTGGCGAACACGTCGTCCCCGGGCACGTCGGCCAGGGCGGACGCGGTTCCGCCGGTGACGACCGACCGCATCAGCGTGCGGACCTGCGCCAGGTCGCCGACCGGGGCCGGCGCCACCACCGGCTCGGCCTCCTCTGCCGGCTCCACGACCAGCGTGGGATCCACGAACTCGCCGCGCGCGATCGCACCGGTCGCCACGGCCATCGCGAGCGGGCTGACGAGGTTGCGACCCTGGCCGATGGTGGCGGCTGCCTTGTCGACGGCGGACTCGTTCGCGGGCACGTCGCCGGTGAAGGCGTCGACGCCCACGCTCCAGTCGAGACCGAGGCCCATCGGGGCCGCCGCCGTAGCCAGCGCGTCGTCGGCCAGCTCGCCCGAGAGCGACACGAACGCCGTGTTGCACGACGCCGCGAAGTCGTCGGCGAAGGTGACGTCACCCAGGGCGTCACCCTCGAAGTTGCGGAAGGAGCGACCGTCGACGGTCTGGGTCGGAGGGCATGGGACCGCCTGGTCGGCAGTGACCCCAGCGGCGAGCAGAGCCTGCGTGCTGATCGCCTTGAACGTGGATCCCGGTGGGTACTGGCCGGTCATCGCCCGGTTCGTGCCAGTCGCCGGGGTGTTCGCCACGGCCAGCACCGCCCCGGTGCTGACGTCGACCGCGACCAGCGCCGCGTTGCCGTTGCCGCCGGCAGGGCCGCCCGTGGTCACCGTGGCCAGCGCCGCGTCGGCCGCCTGCTGCACGGCGCTGTCGAGGGTCAGGGTCACCGGCGTGCCCGCCACAGGCTCGACCGCGATCAGCTCGGTGGCCGTCTCACCCCGCACCCGCTCGACCTTCACGCCCGCACTCCCGGCGAGCTGCCCGTCGAGCTCGCGCTGCAGCCCGGAGAGCCCGGTCACGTCACCCGCGGCGACCCTGCCCTCGGACTGCTCGATGATCTCTTCCGTCGCAGGGCCGACGGTGCCCAGCAGCGCCCGGGCGAACTGCCGGGTGGGGGCCAGCGGCTGCGTCGCCTCGGCGAAGACCGTGCCCGGCAGCGGCCGCAGCTTCGCGTCGAGGGCGTCGAAGTCGGCCTGCCGCAACGTGATCACGTCGACGAAGACGTCAGGCTTCGCCGCGGTCACGCGCTCGGACAGCTTCGCGGCGTCGATGTCGAGCAGCTCGGCCAGCGTCGCGGTCAGTGACGCCAGGTCCTTCACGCGCGACGGCTGCACACCGACGCGCACCACGGGCTGGTCGGTCACGATCGGCGTCCCGCCAGCGCCGAGCACGTCGGCGCGGTCCGCCGCGAGTCGGCTCGCGCGCAGGAGGTCGTCCTCCGCCAGCTCCGGGTGGATGACCGTCGGCGCCCACGTCGCCTGCCAGTCCGCTCGCTCGGTGCCGTCTCCGCTCGACGTCAGGTCGAGGGTGGTGTCGTACGTCCACCCGTCGGGACCGAACGGCCAGGTGATGGTGAGATCGGCGGTCGCGGTGTCCTCCGTCCGGGAGACAGAACCCAGCTCCACTGCTGGACGGGCGCCTCCGAGCCCCGCCACGATCACGTCGTACTGGGTCTGAGCGGCGGCCGCGTCGGGAAAGGGTGCGCCGGCGATCGACTGGGTGGGGTCGTCGCCCGTCCAGCTCGCCACCACGGCTTCAGCAGTCTCGCGAGCGGCTCGGTCGGCGTCGGCAGCCGCTTGGCGGCGCTGCGACACGAACACCCAGGTCGACACACCCACCAGCAGCAGCACGACCGCAGCGGCCAGCCATGGCCAGCGAGCACGACGGGGTCCGTTGGCCATGGGCGGGATACTAGGGATGGCACGGTGTGCCCACAGCGAGCGGGGGCTGTGGGCCACGTAGTCGCGACGTGAAGATCCTGGGGACGTCCACGCCGCGAGCACACGAACGGCCGCTTCTTGCGCATCGCCGGGCTAGGGTCGTGCTCAAACCCACGGCGTCAAGGAGGAGAACTCATGCGCGAGGGGTCGCGCCCTGCGCGTGGGCGCCACGTTGCCGAGCACCACCGGAGCCTCGGAGTACGGATACTGCGTCGCGCTGTCGGCGTCGTCGCGGCCGTGACTGCGCTGGCTGTGGTGGCCGGTGTCGTGGCCTACTTCCGGCTACAGGGCAACATCGACACGATCAACCTGGCCGAGATCGCGGGCAACAACCGTCCGCAGAACACGGCAGCGGCCGACCCAGAGACGAACCTGCCGCCGATGAACATCCTGCTGATGGGCTCCGACACCCGCGCCGGGCTCGAGGACGCCTCCGAGTTCGGGGGTGACGACATGGGCGGTGAGCGGTCCGACACCACGCTCCTGGTCCACCTGTCGGCGAACCGCAAGAGCGCGACCGTCGCGAGCATCCCGCGCGACTCGATGGTTCCGATCCCGAGCTGCAAGAACCCCGACGCCACGATCGAGGGTGCCGAGACGCTGATGTTCAACGAGGCGTTCTCGATCGGGGGACCGGCGTGCACCGTCAAGGCCGTCGAGCAGAACACCGGCATCGGCATCGACCACTTCGCGGTCGTCAACTTCGAGGGCTTCCAGTCGATGGTGGACGCCCTGGGTGGAGTCGACATCTGCGTCAAGGAGGCCGTCTCCGACCCCAAGACCCACCTCGACCTCGAGGCGGGCACGCACCACCTCGCCGGACGCGACGCGCTGCGATTCGTGCAGTCCCGCAAGGGATTCGGCGACGGTTCTGACATCGGACGGATCGGCCGCCAGCAGGACTTCCTGTCAGCCGTGGCACGGCAGGCCACCGACAAGGGGCTGCTCCTGCGTCCCGACCGGCTGCTGGGTTTCCTCGACGCCGCGACGAAGTCGCTGACGACGGACTCCGAGCTCGGCTCGATCAAGGCGCTGTCCGACCTCGCGCTGCAGGTGAGGAACCTCAAGCCCGAGCAGATCAACTTCGTCACGGTGCCGGTGCGGTCCTGGCCGCAGGACCCCAACCGGGTCGAGTGGACGGATGACGCCGACGCGCTGTGGGAGTCGATGCGCGACGACAAGCCGCTGCCCGGCACCGAGCCCGAGCCCACGGAGTCGGGGACCGCGACGACGCCGCCGCCCCCGACACCGACGGTCAGCCCCGACGAGCTGAGCGTGGAGGTCATCAACTCCTCCGGCGTCCAAGGACTTGCTGTGCAGGCGTCGCAGGCGCTGGCCGTGCAAGGCTTCGAGATCTCCGGACGCTCGAACGGCACGGTCGGCGAGGTCGAGGGGGCGGTGATCCGCCACCCGGCCGACCAGGCCGAGGCCGCCGTCACGCTGCAGGCAGCCTTCCCGGGCTCCACGCTCGAGGCAGACGACTCGCTGACGGACGGATTCGAGGTCGAGCTCGGTGCCGGAGCGCCGTCCGTGGTCGAGGTGTCGAACCGCGTGGGCTCCCAGGCACTGCCGGAGCAGCCGATCGTGGCGACCTCGGGTGGCAGCGGCTCGAGCTCCGGGTCGAAGCCGTCGTTGGATGCTCGCGTCGCGTCTGACGAGACCTGCACCTGAGTCGGTCTCCAGCCGAGGTGTCGGCCTCGGCCGCGCGGCATCCGCTTTGCTGCGGCGCTCGCCAGCCCGGTAGCCTGGCACGCGTCGGAGGAGGCGTCGCCTAGCCCGGTTTATGGCGCCCGCCTGCTAAGCGGGTTTGGGTTTAAAACCCATCGCGGGTTCAAATCCCGCCGCCTCCGCACCATGAGAATGGGGTTCCGCGCTTCTGCGGGGCCCCATTCTCCTACCCACGGTCCCTCACGATTCGCCGACTTCTCGTGGCCCCGCGGCGCCGTTCGACCCCGATAACGCGGCGACTTGCGAGGAAGGCGCCGCGCCAACGATCGCCCCGCGCCCCGAGAGGATGGACGCCAGCGCCAACACGACCGACAGGCCCAGCACGAGGAGCATCGGGATCGTCCAGCCGCCGGTCGCCTCGTTCAGCGCGCCGACCGCGATCGGCGACGCGGCGCCCACGCCGTACCCGACGAACTGTGCCATCGACGACATCTGGCGGGCGACCACCTCGTCTGCGGAGCGCAGCACCAGCAGTGTGAACGCGAACGCGATCCCCGCACCTTGGGCGATGCCACCGACCACGGTCCAGACCAGCCACCACGCCGGGACCGCCAACAGGCCGCCGACCGTGACCGCCCAGCAGGCGGCCACCCCCACCCCGATCCACCCCTGCGTCGGCCGCAGCGGCACCACCAGTGGCACGAGCAGGGTGCCCGCGATGCCGAGCACCTGGAAGACCGACGTCGCCACCCCGCCTGCGGCCTCGTCCAAGCCAAGGTCCTCGAGCATCATGGTGGGCAGCCAGGCCGTCAACGCGAAGTACGACGCCGCTTGCGCTCCCAGCACCGTGGCGATCGCCCATGCGGTGCCGTTGCGCCACACCACCCGAGGCCCGACGGGAACCGCGTCGTCCGCGTCGGGCCGGGACTCACCGCCCGCGACACCCAGCCGCCACACGACCATCGCGACGATCGCCAGCCACGCCCACGAGGAGAGCGCCCAGCGCCAGCCGACGAGGTCAGCGAGCGGCAGGGTCAGCGCCGCCGTTGCCGCCGCGCCGCAGCACAGCGCCGCGGTGAACCACCCCGTCACCGGCCCCGCCCGGCTCCCCGTCTGCGCCTTCACCACCACCGGCACCAGGACGTTGCCGACCGCCATGCCGGCGCCGAGCACCACCGTGCCGGCAAGGAGGGTCAGCGAGCCGCCGGCGACGCGTACGGCCGTGCCGACGGCGATGGCGGCCAGCCCGATCAGGACCGCCCGTCGGACCCCGACCCGCGCCCCGAGCCACGCGCTGAGTGGCGCCAGCAGGGCGAAGCACACGACCGGCAGCGCGGTCAGCAGGCCAGCGGCCACAGGTGACATCGACAGGTCTTCGCGGACCTGCGGGAGGACGGGTGACACCGCGGCGATGGCGCCGCGCAGGTTGGCTCCGACCAGCAGCACGGCGCCCAGCAGCAGCCACGACGAGCGTCGGGTGGGAGTGCTCACCAGGTCGGTCCCCTCCTCGCTGCTCGGCACCGTTCGCACAGAACTTATGCTCGGGACTCGACGCCTCGCGAACTCGACCCCTCTGAGGAGCCCGATGCACGACGTCTTCGTCCTCGATGCCGTCCGCACCCCGATCGGCCGGTACGGCGGGGCGCTCGCAGAGGTCAGGCCCGACGACCTGGCGGCTCACGTGCTGCGGGCCGTCGTCGACAGGAGCAGCGACCTCGACCCAGCGAGGGTCGACGACGTGCTGCTCGGCAACGCCAACGGCGCCGGTGAGGACAACCGCGACGTAGCCCGGATGGCAGTGCTGCTCGCCGGACTGCCTCCGTCCGTTCCGGGGGCGACAGTGAACCGGCTGTGCGGTTCGGGTCTCGAGGCCGTGATCGCAGGGTCGCGCGCGATCGCCTGTGGCGACGCCTCACTCGTCGTCGCCGGGGGCGTCGAGTCGATGAGCCGTGCGCCCTGGGTGCTGCAGAAGCCCGAGCGCGGATATCCGAGGGGACACGAGACGCTCCACTCGACGACCCTCGGGTGGCGGATGGTCAACCCGCAGATGCCGAAGGAGTGGACGGTCGCGCTCGGGGAGGGCGCCGAGATCCTCGCCGACGAGTTCTCGATCGACCGGCACGCCCAGGACGAGTTCGCCCTCCGCAGCCACCGACTCGCCCACGCGGCATGGGAGGCCGGGGCCTACGCCGACGAGGTGGTGACGCTCCCCGGGTCGGACCTGGAACGCGACGAGGGCATCCGTCCGGACAGCTCGCTGGAGGCGCTCGGCAAGCTCGAGCCCGTCTTCCGGGCGGACGGGACGGTCACGGCGGGCAACTCCTCGCCCCTCAACGACGGAGCGTCAGCACTCCTGCTCGCGAGCGAGGCCGGAGCACGGCTGGCCGGACGAGAACCGTTGGCACGCATCGTGTCTCGCGGGGTAGCGGGCGTGGAGCCCCAGCGGTTCGGCATCGGCCCGGTCGAGGCCGCGAACACCGCCCTCGAGCGCGCCGGCATCGGCTGGGACGACCTGGTTGCCGTCGAGCTCAACGAGGCGTTCGCCGTCCAGGCGCTCGCGTGCCTGGCGTCCTGGCCGGATCTCGACCCAGAGAAGGTCAACGCGCAGGGCGGCGCGATCGCGATCGGGCACCCGCTGGGCTCGTCCGGCTCGAGAATCCTGGGCTCGCTGGCGTGGCAGCTGCACCGGACAGGCGGCTACGGGTTGGCAGCCATCTGCATCGGCGTGGGCCAGGGCCTCGCCGTCGTGCTCGAAGGCGTGTAAGCGGAGCGCTACTCGGCCCCGAGGCGTGCCTTCAGCCCGTCGAGCTCGGTCCAGAGCGTGGTCGGCAGCGTGTCACCGAACTTCTCGAACCACTCCGTGATCTGCGGGATCTCGGCCTTCCACTCGTCGACGTCCACGTTCAGGCAGATGGCGAGGTCCTCGGCCGACATGTCCAGGCCGTCGGTGTCGAGCGACTCGGGGGTGGGCACGTGGCCGATCGGCGTCTCCTGGGCGGACGCGGATCCCTCCAGGCGCTCGACGACCCACTTGAGGACGCGTGAGTTCTCGCCGAACCCGGGCCACACGAAGCCGCCATCGGCGTTGCGGCGGAACCAGTTCACGTAGAAGATCCGCGGCAGCTTGGCGTCGTCGCCCTCCTTGCCGATCTTGACCCAGTGGTTGAAGTAGTCGCCGGCGTTGTAGCCGATGAACGGCAGCATCGCCATCGGGTCGCGGCGCACCACACCGACCTGGCCGGTGGCAGCGGCGGTGGTCTCGGACGAGAGGGTGGCGCCCATGAACGTGCCGTGCACCCAGTCACGCGCCTCGGTGACCAGCGGGATGGTGGTCTTGCGACGTCCGCCGAAGAGGATCGCCGAGATCGGCACACCCTTCGGGTCCTCGTACTCAGGAGCCAGGATCGGACACTGGTTGATCGGGGTACAGAAGCGCGAGTTGGCGTGCGACGAAAGGGTTCCCGCCTCGCCGTCGGCCGGCGTCCAGTCGTTGCCCTTCCAGTCGGTCAGGTGGGCTGGGAGCTCCTCGGTCATGCCCTCCCACCAGATGTCGCCGTCGTCGGTGCGGGCGACGTTGGTGAAGACCGAGTTGCCCTTGGCGATGGCGCGCATGGCGTTCGGGTTCGTCTTCCAGCCGGTGCCGGGCGCGACTCCGAAGAGACCGAACTCAGGGTTGACCGCGTACAGCCGGCCGTCGTCGCCGAACTTCATCCACGCGATGTCGTCGCCCAGGGTCTCGACCTTCCAGCCCGGGATGGTGGGCTCGAGCATCGCCAGGTTGGTCTTGCCGCAGGCGCTGGGGAACGCCGCAGCGATGTAGTGCACCTTCTCGGACGGGCCGGTCAGCTTGAGGATCAGCATGTGCTCGGCCAGCCAGCCCTCGTCACGGGCCATCACCGACGCGATGCGTAGCGAGTAGCACTTCTTGCCCAGCAAGGCGTTTCCGCCGTAGCCCGAGCCGTACGACCAGATCATCCGCTCTTCGGGGAACTGGACGATGTACTTGGTCTCGCTGCACGGCCAGGCCACGTCCTGCGCGCCCTCGGCCAGCGGCGCTCCGACGGAGTGAAGTGCGGGCACGAAGTCGGCGTCGAGCTCCTCGATCTTCTTCAGGACGGTGGTGCCCATGCGAGCCATCACGCGCATCGAGGCGACGACGTAGGCGGAGTCGGTGATCTCGACGCCGAACATCGGCTTCTCGGCGTTGAGGTGGCCCATCACGAACGGGATCACGTAGAGCGTGCGCCCGGCCATCGACCCGCGATACAGGTCGGTCATGATCTGCTTCATCTCGTCCGGCGCCATCCAGTTGTTGGTGGGGCCGGCGTCCTTCTCGTCCACCGAGCAGATGAAGGTTCGGTCCTCGACGCGGGCGACATCGGTGGGGTCGGAGGCGCAGTAGAACGAGTTCGGCTTCTTGCTCTCGTCCAGGCGGGTGAAGGTGCCGGTCTCGACGAGCGCGTCCGTGAGCGTCACCCACTCCTCGTCGGACCCGTCGCACCAGTGGATCGCCGCCGGCGTCGTCAGCGCGGCGATCTCCTTGACCCATGCGGCGAGTCGCGCATGTGTCGTTGGTGTGCCGGTGACGGGCACCGGACTTGCAGAGGTGGAGATCGTCAGTGAGCCGTCCGCGGTGGTCTCGGGACTGGTGTCAGTGCTCATGCGTGGCGCTTCCCTCCAGGGGCGTCCGTGAACTCCGCCCTGCCCGGCAGGCGCCGGTCCGCAGGCGTTCGCGGACGCCTGACGTCGTCGTGTCGGGCGTGGGAACTCACGTTAGCCCCCGTCTCGCCTGGTGGATACCGCCAAGTAACAGGGCAGTGGTGAGGTCTCTCACAGGTTTGTATCTAGGGTCGGAGGGGCTGCCGTCAACTTGCGAGAACGTGTCTGTTTCTTGCGAACTCAGCCGGATGGACGGCGAGCGCCTACTGGTAGGACACCAGGACGGGCACCGGCCTGATCGCCATCGTCTGGGCGGGCGTGAACGTCGGACGGTCCTCGTCCACGAAGTTCTTCCAGGCGAAGAAGACGCCGGCGGGGGCGTTCTGGCGGATCCTGTTCCAGGTCGCGCTCTTCGCGCCGGGGGTTCCGTGGCCGTCGGCGTGGATCACGACGGCCAGCTCGTCGTAGCTCGTGTTGAGCGTCTCCCGCTCGGTGATCATCTTCGTCGAGAACTGGTGCAGCACAAGCATTTTCTGCGGCAGTGCCTTCGAACGGGTGAACTCGGCGAGCCAGGCGCTGGTGGCGTTGACCTCCGCCGCGGTCACCGAGCCGATCTGGGCCATGTGCTTCTGACCCGCGGCCAGCCGCCACTCGGGGTCAAGGGCGAGCCCGACGTTGGGGTAGGCCAGGAGGGACTCGTAGCGCTTCGCCTGCGTGAGGAAGTCAGTCGTCCCCGGCTGCAGGTCGAGCAGCACGTAGACGCCCTGCTCGCGCGCCGCCCTGACCCACGGCAGGAGGACGGCGGGGTCAATCTCGTTGGAGTAGTTGTCGTCCTTCCCGGCTCCGCCGCTCGCGACGGTCGTAATGATCTCGAACGTGGGCACGATCGGCAGGTCGGAGACGGCGTCGTACGTGCGGCGGAGCTTGTGGGCCCGCGCGATCGACTCCGTGAGGGGCTGTTCGCCCAGGATCCCGAGGGACGGTGTGCCGGGGTGCCCGTACATCGCCACGTAGCGGCGGTCCGCGAGCACGAGCTGGCCGCCACCGGGAAGCTGGACGCCGGTGGCGGCGCTGGCGAGCCGGCGCGCCAGGCCCTCCTCGGCGCCGAAGGTCTCACCCAGAGCGAGCGTTCGGGACGGTTTCGCAGCGCCGAGGGCCGTGACGGCGTCGGCGCTCGCGCGGGGGTCGCCGGTGGGGACCATGACCACGGTGGCGCCGGCTGCGGCTGCCGTCGCCAGCGCGAGGGCGTCGGTCGTGGCGCCGGTGGTGAGGACGGCCGTACCGGGTCGCGGCTCGGCGCGAATGAGCGCGGGGAGGTCGACGGGGTCGTCGACGGTCGTGACCCGTCCGTCAGTCGGGTCAGGGTTGGGTTTGGTCTGGCTCTCGGTTGGTGTCTCGGTCTCGGTCGGGCTGCCGGTGCCGGTCTCGGTGCCCGCGGCCGGGAGGCTCAGGGCGTCTGCGACGAAGGAGGCCGCAGCCGGATCGACGGTGAGCACCGTGGTCGTTTCGAGGCGCTCGAGCTCGTCCTCTAGGTCGGACAGCGCCGTCGTCGACGCGAGCACCGGCAGGCCGAGCTCTGCGGCGGTCTTCGTCGCGGACGCTACGGCCGCAGCGTCGGTCGGGGTCGCCACGACGACGGCCGGCGCCTCCGTGAACAGGGCCTGGCTCGTGGACAGCGCGGCGGCTTCGGCGGTGTCCGCCGCGAGCATCTGGAGGGGGTCGTCGCCGTCCGTCGTGACGAAGTGCTCCGGCGGGGGGGTGGTCGGCTCGGTGGTGGTAGGCGTCTTGGTCGGGGGCGTGCGGGGAAGCGCCTTGGGGCTGGGCGGCTCGTCGGTGCAGGCGGTCAGGCCACCGGCCAGGAGCACGCCGGCCGCGGCCACGGCCGTGAGCCGGCGACGTCCCGAGAGGCTGCGCATGCCCCCCACTGTGACGTGAGTGCGCCGGGATGGTCATCTCTCGGCGTGTCGGACGCGCGGCGTCGGCGAGGCGCGTCCGCCGGTCGGTCAAGGTGCCGATTCGGATTTCTGGCCGAGCGTCAGGGTCCGGTACTGTGGCGCGCTGAACGTGTCACCGCAGTCTGGTGGCGCGGTCCCTGCGCCCGTAGCTCAACGGATAGAGCATCTGACTACGGATCAGAAGGTTGGGGGTTCGAATCCCTTCGGGCGCGCTCGTTGAGACAGCGACGAAACAAGGCTCTGAGCAGCGGAAACGCTGATCAGAGCCTTGATTCGTTCTCGGGTCGATGCCACGGCGCAGGGCCCGCTGCTAACACTTCTGCTAACACGTGCCCGTTGATGGCGGTGTGCAGTTCCGGTTCATCCTTGACCATCGGGTTCCGGTAGGTGGGTTCCAGTTCGCGGACGCGGGTTCGGTTCCTGCGCGACAGGTGTTCGGTAGGTGGGTGACAGTCGTTCCGGTTCCTGGGTGACACTCCGGCCTGTTGCGGCCGGTCCCGGTGGCTCGTTTCGTTGGCCGACAGGTCTGCGAAAGGAGCCGGGATGTTGCGGGAGTTGCTGGTGGCTGAGCAGCGGTATCGGGCGGTGCTGGAGGTCCTGGACGGGGCCACCGTGACCGAGGTCGCCCGCCTGTATGGGGTGCAGCGTCAGACCGTTCATGACTGGCTGCGCCGGTATGCCGCTGACGGCGGCGCGGTGAACTTGGAGGACCGGTCCTCGCGTCCGCATTCGTGTCCGCACCAGATGCCGGCGGTGGTCGAGGCGCGGATCCTGGCGTTGCGTGATGAGCATCCGTTGTGGGGTCCGGACCGGATCCGCTACCAGCTGGGGCGGGAGGCGGTCTGGCCGGTGCCTAGCCGGTCCGGGGTGTACCGGGCCCTGGTCCGGGGCGGTCGGATCGACCCGGCGAAGCGGCGCCGGAAGCGGGCCGACTACCGGCGCTGGGAGCGGGGCCGGCCGATGGAGCTGTGGCAGATGGATGTGGTCGGTGGGATCCATCTGGGTGACGGGTCCGAGGTCAAGTGCGTGACCGGGATCGATGACAACTCCCGGTTCGTGGTCTCGGCGATGCTGGTGGCCCGGGCGAGGGCGCGGCCGGTCTGTGAGGCGCTGCTGGCGGCGTTGAAGCGTCATGGCATCCCGGAGCAGATCCTCACCGATAACGGGAAGGTGTTCACCGGCCGGTTCGGGCCGGGCGGGTCGAGCAGTGAGGTGTTGTTCGACCGGATCTGCGCCGAGAACGGGATCAGGCACCTGCTGACCGCGCCCCGGTCGCCGACCACGACCGGGAAGGTGGAGCGGCTGCATAAGACGATGCGGCTGGAGTTCTTCGGCGCCGCCGACGGCCAGTACCAGGGCCTGGCCGAGCTGCAGGCCGCGCTGGATCAGTGGGTGGCGCACTACAACACTGAGCGGCCGCACCAGTCGCTGGGGATGCGGCCCCCGATTGACCGGTTCGTGCTGGCCGGGCCCGGCACCGCGCAGGGTGACCTGGCCGTGGTCGACCCGGTGCCGGTGTTCGTACCCCGGCCTCGCCTGGACCTGCACCAGCCCGCGGGTCCGCGGCTGCCCGGGGTGCAGCGCTGGGTCGACCAGCGTGGTGTGGTCCGGTTGGCCGGGTTCTCCTACCGGGTCCCGATCGTGCTGGCCGGGGAACCGGTCGAGGCGGTGGTGTCCGAGAACCTGGTCCAGATCTTCCACCGCCAGGTGCTGGTGGCCAGCCACGCCCAGCGCCGAAAGCCCGGCAAGGACACCCCGGCTCGGCCGCGGCAGGGCGCCCGGACCGCCCGGACCGCGACCACCGGACCGACCGTGACCAGGATCGCCGACCACACCGGCTGCGTCTCCTTCGCCGGCACCATGTACCGGGCCGGGAACGCCTGGCGGGGCAAGGCGCTGCAGGTCTCGATCGTCGCCGGGTCGGTCCAGTTGGCCTGCGAGGGAGTGATTGTGCGGGTCCACCCGATCCGGCACGACCCCGCCAAAGAGCACGGCGCATTCGCTACCCCGAACGGCCGACCCCGCAAACCACGGAAGGACCCGACGGCCGCAGCCGGTCAGTCATCACTCACCGGATGAGTGTCTGGCGGGAACCGGAACTGTTCCGTCACCCGGGTGCCGAACCTTGACACCCGTTGATGGCGGCGCGACCGCCTGGGCGAAAACGTCCGCGACCTTGGCCGCGTCCTCCTGCAACACGTGCGCGTAGACCCGAAGCGTGATCGACGGGTCGGCATGGCCGAGGCGGGCAGCGACCACGTGCACGGGCACGCCCGCCGTCAGCAACACCGTCGCGTGGACATGGCGCAGGTCGTGCAGCCGAGCGGGCGGCAGAGCGACCTGCCCATCCGAGCGGTTGTGCCGTGCGATGAACTTCGGCACGAGCTGCGACACGGTGTCGGGATAGATCGGCAGCCCCGCACCACGAGTGAATACGTAGTCGCCCGCAGCCCAGTCCGTACCCGCAGCCAGGCGATCGGCGTTCTGGCTCGCACGATGCTCCCGAAGGACCCGGACCGTCTCGCCGTCGAGTGTCACCAGGCGCTCACGTCCACCCTTCGTGCTGCCCTCGACCCTTCGGCCACCGATCACAGCAGCCGTCCCACGGATGCGCGTGCAGCCTGTGATGTTGACCCGGTTGTACATCGCGTTGCGGTCCACGGGTGGTCGCCGTGGTGACGGCCTGGCCACACCAACTCGCCGGAGTACCGTCCGGTCGATGGAGAAGCCGTTCGAGCGCGGCGACCGCTTCGAGACAACGCGTGAGGTCTCTGTGCCTGCGCTGACGCACTGGCGCGCACCCCTGACCACTGAATTCGACGCGCACCTGCCCGCCGGTCTGATCGTGGTAGCGCTCAGTGACGCGCACCCATCCTGGCAGGAGCATCCCGGCTTGCAAGCAAGACCCGAGGACTACCGAGTCTGGGAGACGCGCCTCGTCCCGGGCTCGGACCTCGCCCTCCGGGATGAGCCCCGGGGTTACGACGGATTCACCCTGTGCTTCACCGTCCAAGACATCGGCTCGACCCTGCGCCCGCTCCCAGGGAAGGGTGACTTGCCAATCAACCGGTAGGTCACAGGGGACTGGCTGGTGCGACGCCGCCAACCCGACCACCGAGCATCCGCGCGACTCCACGCCGCGTCAATGGCGCTAACGCGTCGCTACGCGATGGCACACCCCGCCACCCTTGACCCGGCCCTCCGCCGCGCTCTGTGCTCCGCGATCGACTCGGTGGCGTATCCCTGGCCTTGCTAACGGAACTGCTAACAACCGCCGCGATCTGGCGTGGACGCCACCGGACGAAACAGTCCACTGGAGTCGCGAGCCGTGCTGGCTCTCGCACTCCTGCCGACCGCGGCAGACACCGCAGGAGGGACTACGGATCAGAAGGTTGGGGGTTCGAATCCCTTCGGGCGCGCTCGTGCGATGTCCCGCGACACCGTTGACAGGTGTTGCGGGACATCGTTGCATTTCACGGGTTCTTGGGTGGCGGTCCTGGGGGCCGGCCGAGTGGCTGGTAGTCCCGGGTGGGGTCCAGGGTGAGTTCGCGGAGGAGTTCGCCGGTCTCGGCGTCGACGACTCGGATGTAGAGGTCGGCGATGAGGGCCAGGACGCGTTTGCGGGCGTGTTCGCGTCCGAGCCCGATGTGGCGCAGCTGGCTGTCGTAGCGCAGTGTGATCACGCTGCCGGTGTCCACCCGGTCTGCGGACGCGGTAGTGGGTGGGGATCGAGGGTTTGGCGGGGTGGCTTTCGGGCGGGCTGTGTAGGCGTGCTCGGGGGTGCGGCGGCCTACGGCGCGGTGGGGCCGCTGGGTGTTGTAGTAGCGGCGGAAGCGGTCGAGCTGTCGTTGCAGGGCGGTGATCGTGACCGGGGCTGGTTGGGCAGTCAGCCACTTCTTCTGGGTCTGGTGGAACCGCTCCACTTTCCCGCAGGTCTTGGACAGCAGATCGAGCCGGGAGTGGTCGTCGATCATGTTCAGGATCTCCACGCCGGTGCCGTCGGCCAGCTGCCAGTGGGTGATGTCGGCCTGCCAGCGTTCGTTGGGCATGTCGGCCCAGAATCTCTTGGCGGCGCCCTTGGGGCGCTTCCTCGGCTGCGCGGTGACGAAGGCGGCCTCGCCCTCGGCTTCGTAGCGCTTGACCAGCTGCTGGACCCAGTAGCGGGAGATCTTGTAGTCCCGGGCGACCTCACTCTTGGAGCGGCCCTCGACCTTCACCGACACGATCACAAGCTCCGCGAGCGACATGCCGCACCTCCGAGGCTAGGTGCCAACCGTGTCGCGGGACAGGTGCCAACTATTTCGTGGAGTCAGACACCTTCGGGCGCGCTCGTTGAGACAGCGACGAAGCGAGGCTCTGACCAGCGGAAACGCTGATCAGAGCCTTGATTCGTTCCCGGGTCGACGCCACGGCGCGGGGCCGGTTGAACACTTCTGCTAACACGTGCCCGCTGAAGACGGCTCGACCGCCTGGGCAAACACGTCCGCGACCTTGGCCGCATCCTCCTGCAACACGTGCGCGTAGACCCGCAGGGTGATCGATGGGTCGGCATGGCCGAGGCGGGCACCGACTACGTGAATGGGCACCCCGGCCGTCAGCAACACCGTCGCGTGAACATGGCGCAGATCGTGCAGCCGAGCGGGCGGAAGAACGAGTCGCCCGCCCGAGCGGTTGTGCCTGGCGATGAAACTTCGGCACGAGCTCCTTGTCGGGGCTCGACGCTCGATCGACCTCGTCACCTATGCGGCACTGCATCTGGGTCAAGGACAATCCCGAGACCGTGGATCTGTTGCAGCACAAGGCGGCTAGCGGGGCTTCAGGTACGCATCGCAATGTCAACCCCGAGGCGCCGGCCATCGAACTACGTGGTCGCGAAGAGCACATGGTCGACGGCCTGGTCGGTCGCGTGCGGATGGCAAACGCCTACTACGCACCGCTGATCGGCTCGCCGGGGATGGAGTTCCGGCTACACCACACCACGCTCTACAACTCGCTCTACCGCTATAACGAGCAGATGCTCGTGAATCACCACGTGTACGGCGTGCATGGATTCCTCGCGCCCACGCTGCACCTGAGCACTCGGCTCCGCGCGGCAGGGCTCACCTGCACCGAGCACGGCACCGGGCTGGTGCCGCTGGCGACGATGAGAGAGTCGAAGGGCAGAACCTGCCCGCTCGCGCACGTGACCGTCCTCGCAGCGAGGTCGAGCTGGTCAGCTCGATCGATGCAGTAATTGAGGTGCTGCAGCGCGGACGCCTCCGGCAACGCCATGGTCTCCAGGCTCATCTCGCCGAGCAGGAGGCCCTTGTTCACGGCGGTCCGGTTGTACGGGGGGCCCGGCTCGCTACCGAGGAGGGTCACCGCGGCATGCGGGGCTTGACGAGTCAGGGTGGCGGCTGCTGCTGCACCGGCCACCCCGGCTCCCACGATCAGCACCCGGTGGTCGTCCATGAAGTCCTCCTCTTGCGGCGGATACCCCCCCAGGGTACTCTAGCTCATCTACCCCATACCCCCACGGGGTCCCCGATCAAGGAGAGACACACATATGTCCACAGTCACGTACGCCGTCAAGGGAATGACCTGTAGCCACTGCGTCGGGTCGGTCACCAAGGAGGTCGAGAAGGTCGCCGGCATCGACCAGATCGAGGTCGACGTGGCGAACGGGCGCCTCACCGTCACGAGCTCCGCAGCGGTGGACGACGAGGCCGTCGTCGAAGCGGTCGAGGAGGCAGGCTACGAGGCTGCTCGTGCCTGACTTGAGCTGGAGGACTCCCATCTGACCTGAGCAGAAACGTCGAGGCCGCGCATCAGCGCGGCCTCGATGCACATTCACACCACCGAGTTCGCTGCTTCGAGAGGAACAGACATGGCGGACAACGAGCGGGCGCCCGAGCGCCCGGTGATGGAGATGCACCGGCATCACGGAGACGTGACCGGTGGATGGCTGAGGCCTGCGGTCTTCGGGATGATGGACGGGCTGGTCTCCAACTTCGCCCTCATCTCCGGCGTCGTGGGAGGTGGGGCGGCCTCGAGCACGGTCGTGCTGACCGGCCTGGCGGGGCTGGTGGCCGGGGCCTGCTCGATGGCGACCGGCGAGTACACGTCGGTCGCGTCGCAGAGCGAGCACGTCCGCAAGGAGATCGAGATGGAGAAGAGGGAGCTCGCACGCGACCCTGCCGGCGAGGAGCGCGAGCTGGTCGCGCTCTACCGGCACAAGGGCCTGTCTACGCCGCTGGCGACGCAGGTCGCGCAGGAGCTTGCCCAGAACCCTGACGAGCTGTGGCGGGTGCACGTCCGCGAGGAGATGGGCGTCGACCCCGACGACCTGCCCTCGCCCTGGGTCGCGGCGGGGTCGTCGTTCGCGGCCTTCTCGGTCGGCGCCATCGTGCCGGTCCTGCCGTACATCTTCGGGGCGAGCACCCTGACGATCGCTCTGGTCCTGAGCCTCCTGGCACTGTTCGTCTCGGGTGCCGTGGTCGCCAGACTGACGTCCGTGTCCCCGTGGTTCGGTGGCGCGCGTCAGATGCTGCTGGGTGCACTAGCGGCAGCTGTCACCTTCGGAGCGGGCTCCCTGGTGGGCGCTGCTCTGGCGTAACCAGCACCCGAGCTTCGACACGCGAAAGAGCCGGCTCCCCTTGGGGAGCCGGCTCTTTCGTTGTGCGGACTAGCTGGGTGTGCTCGCCTTCACCGGAACGCCTGCCGGAGCCACAGCGGCCGCAACGCTGGCGGGAGCCTGTGCCTTGAAGCCACGCAGCCGCAGGCTGTTCGTGACCACGAACACCGATGAGAAGGCCATCGCGGCGCCGGCGAGCATCGGGTTCAGCAGCCCGGCAGCGGCCAACGGCAGGGCGGCCACGTTGTACGCGAAGGCCCAGAAGAGGTTGCCCTTGATGGTCCCGAGCGTCCGTCGCGCAAGGCGGATGGCGTCGGCGGCCACCCGCAGGTCTCCGGTGACGAGGGTCAGGTCGGACGCCTCGATCGCGACGTCCGTGCCGGTTCCCATCGCCAGACCGAGGTCGGCTTGCGCCAGTGCGGCGGCGTCGTTGACGCCGTCTCCCACCATCGCGACCACCTTGCCCTGGGCCTGCAGGCGCTTGACCACGTCGACCTTGTCCTGCGGGAGGACCTCGGCGATGACCTGGTCGATGCCGACTTCCGCTGCCACGGCGTGGGCCGCGGGCTCGTTGTCGCCGGTCAGTAGCACGGGAGTCAGCCCGAGGCTGCGCAGCCGCTGCACCGCCTCGGCCGAGGTGTCCTTGACCGTGTCGGCCACGACGAGAACGCCTCTGGCGGCGCCGTCCCATCCGACCGCAACGGCCGTGCGGCCCTGCGCCTGGGCGCGGGACATGGCGTCCTCGAGCCGGGTGTCCAGCGGCTGCGAGTTCTCAGCCAGTAGGCGTGGGCGTCCGACCAGAACCGAATGCGCCTCGACGTCGCCCTGCACGCCCAGACCCTCGAGGTTCGCGAAGTTGTCCACGCGGGGCAGGTCCCCGACCCGCTGTGTGGCCCCGACGGTGATGGCCCGCGCGATGGGGTGCTCGGAGGCGTCCTCGAGCGCGCCCGCGTAGCGCAGCACCTGGTCGGCGTTCTCGCCCTCGGCGACGTGCACGTCGAGGAGGGTCATCCGTCCGGTCGTGACCGTGCCGGTCTTGTCCAGGACGATGGTGTCGACGCGGCGGGTGGACTCCAGCACCTCGGGCCCCCTGATCAGGATGCCGAGCTGCGCACCCCGACCGGTGCCCACCATCAGCGCGGTCGGGGTGGCGAGGCCGAGCGCGCACGGACAGGCGATGATCAGGACGGCGACGGCCGCCGTGAACGCCACTGCCAGACCGCTTCCGGTGCCGATCCAGAAGCCGAGGGTCCCGGCCGCCAGCGCGATCACGATCGGCACGAACACGCCCGAGACGCGGTCGGCGAGTCGTTGCACCTCGGCCTTGCCGTTCTGGGCGTCCTCGACCAGCCTCGCCATCTGCGCGAGCTGGGTGTCGGCCCCGATCCGGATGGCCCGCACCAGCAACCGGCCGCCGACATTGACCGTGGCACCAGTGATCGAGTCGCCGACGCCCACCTCGACCGGCACCGACTCACCGGTCAGCATCGAGGCGTCGACCGCCGAGGTCCCTTCCTCGACGACGCCGTCGGTGGCGATCTTCTCGCCCGGACGGACGACGAACAGGTCACCGACGCTCAGGGACTCGACGGGCACCCGCTGCTCGACCCCGTTCACCAGGACCGCGACGTCCTTGGCGCCCATCTCCAGCAGCGCGCGCAGGGCAGCACCGGCCTGCCGCTTGGACCGCACCTCGAAGTACCGGCCGGCCAGGATGAACGTGGTGACCCCGGCAGCAGCCTCGAGGTAGATGTTGGCGCTCCCGTCGCTGCGCGTCACGGTCAGCTCGAACGGGTGCGTCATCCCCGGCACGCCCGCGGTACCGAAGAACAGCGCGTAGACCGACCAGCCCAGCGCGGCAAGGGTTCCCAGCGAGATCAGGGTGTCCATCGTGGAGGTGGCGTGCCGCAGGTTCGTCCACGCCGCCTGGTGGAACGGCCACGCACCCCAGACCACGACCGGCGCCGCAAGGGTCAACGACAGCCACTGCCAGTACTCGAACTGCAGAGACGGGATCATCGCGAGCGCGATCACCGGAACGGTCAGGACCGCGGAGATGATCAGCCGACGACGCAGCGCGAGCGCGTGCAGCTCCGCCTCGTCCGGCCCCTCGTCGAAGAACCGGTCGGCCGCGGTACGCGGCGGTTGCGGCAGCCTGGCCTCGTACCCGGCTGCTTCGACCGCACCGACGATGTCGTCGGTGCTGACTCCCTCCGCGTACGAGACCTTGGCCTTCTCCGTCGCGTAGTTGACCGTCGCGCTGACCCCCTCGAGCTTGTTCAGCTTCTTCTCGATGCGAGTGGCGCACGAGGCACACGTCATCCCGCTGATCGCGAGCTCGACCTGCGCGGAGCCCTCGCTGTCCGAGACGGTCAGTCCACCTGCACGCTGTGTGGTCATCAGTGGTCGCTCTGCCCGGCATGGACGGTCAGGTCTGCCGTCCGCACCACACCCTCGTGCTGGAAGTCAAGGAACAGCCGGTAGTCGCCCACCGACGGCACCTCGGCGTAGAAGACGACCTCGGGTCCGGCCGGGGTCTTGCCGTCGCCGGGCTCGCCTTCGGGGTGCACGTGCAGGTAGGCCAGATCGCCGTCCCGGAGCGCGACCAGATGGCCGAAGGCGCCCAGGTACTCCTGCAGGTCGGTGACCGGCTGTCCGTCCCTGCTCACCGACAAGGACACCTTGGACTCCTCCCCCGGAACCAGCTCACCGTCCAGCCTGACCGTGTACCCATCCACCTCGTCAAAAGTGGACGGCGCCGGCAGCGGCTCCGCCAACAGAGCGCCGGGCACAGCCAGATCGGCACCCAGAGTGAGGTTCTCGCCCAGCTCGGCGGGAACGAAGTCAGCGAACACGCGCCACTGACCCGACGTCAGGGCCACCTCGGCGGACCAGGTGCCATCCGCCGACATCACAGGGTGGACGTGCTGGAAGCCAGTCAGGTCCCTGCGGACGACGATCAGGTGCAGCCGCTTGTCGTGGCTCGTCTCGTACTCGGTGACGGGCTCGCCGTCCGGCCCATCGATCTCGAAGGCAAGCGGCACGGCGGGGCCCCCGTCCGACCGGTCGGCCGTCAGGGCGAGGGTGTAGCCGCGGTCCGAGACCATCAGCCCGCCCGCAGGCAGCCCCGAGCCGGACTCAGACATGCCCCCCATGCCCTCCATACCCTCTTCGCCCTCGCCCTCGCCGTGGGCGTCGGCCTCTCCTGAGTCGCCCTCGCCATGAGCTTCCTGACCCTCGGCCTGCGCGACAGGGCCGGTGAGTGTTCCGAGCCCGAGCGCGAGGCCGAAGACCGCAGCCAGACCGAGCGCGAAACCGAGCATCTTCACGGGGACGCTCATGACTCAGTGCCGGGGGATTCGAGGGTGGGAAGGGCCATCGGTGTGCTTTCCTCAGGTCGAGCGTGCTCCGGGACGGCGTCGCAAGCCGCTGTCAGGCGTGGGCGTACTTGGCGGGGTCGGCGTCGAAGAGCGGACCGCACGCGTCGCAGCACAGGTAGTACTTCTTGCCCTCGTACTCGCGCACGAGACCAGCGAGCTCGGCCTCCTCCTTAACGACCGTCGTGCCAGGCATGACGACGCACTCGGCGACGACGTCGTCCTCCACCACCTTCTGTGGGGCGGCGGCGTCCGCAGGTTCGTGTTCGTGTCCGTGTTCATGGCCGTGGCGTGCGTCCGTGGCCGTGACCCTGCTCGTCGCCATCTCCATGTGAGTGGCTGTGCTGCTCGCTCAACGTCGGTTCCTTCCGTTGGGCCGTCTGTCGCATCGCGGCTGCTAGATACCCTCTGGGGGTATGGGGTAGCCTACGCCTGTGGCCGGCCGACGGCAAGATGCGGGGGTGGTCGTGGTGGGCGCCGGGGCGGCCGGGACGACCACCGCGGCCTCCTTGCGGTCCGCCGGCTACGCAGGGCCCCTCACGGTGGTCGGCGCAGAAGGCCGCGAGCCGTACAACCGCACGGCTGTGAGCAAGGGCCTCCTGATGGGTCACTTGGACGACGCCCAGGTGCTACTGCCTGAGCGGGAAACGCCGGGCGTCGAGTGGCTGCTGGGGGACGCCGCCGCGGGGCTCACCCGCGCCGCAAGGACGGTTCATCTGCGGAGCGGCAGGACGCTTCCCTTCCGGGTGCTCGTGATCGCACCGGGAGCGATGCCGCGGACGCTTCCTGTGGACGGTGCCAGGGGGAGTGAGCTTCTGCTGCCTCTGCACACGCCACGCGACGCGGAACGGTTGCGGCACCACGCGATGCGCAGGCCTGACAGCGAGATCGCCGTTCTCGGTGCCGGTCTCGTGGGCAGCGAGGCGGCAAGTGCGCTGATCGCCATGGGGGCTCGCGTGCACCTCGTCGCTCGGTCGCAGGTTCCGATGCGCTCGACACTCGGGCTGTCTGCAGCGTCGTGGGTGGAGCGGAGCCACGCCCGAATCCTCGACAGTTGTTCGAGCAGTGGGGTTTTCGCGGTGAAGGCGACCAACGGACGGCTGGCTCTCAGGCTGGGCGACGGCACCGACCGGGTCGTCGACGCTGCCGTGACCTGTCTGGGGACGCAGCGGGCCGTCGGCTGGCTCGCCGGCACCGCTCTCGACTCACCGGACGGGATCGCCGTCGACCCCTTCCTGCGCGTGCAGGGTATGGCCGGCGTCTACGCCGCAGGGGACGTCGTGCGGAACCCACGTGGGGACGAGGCGCCATGGGCAGGCGGCCACTGGTCGCTGAGCGTCGCGCAGGCGCGCCGCCTGGCGGGAACCGTCCTGCACGACCTGGGATTCCCCGCCGCCGCGATCGAACCTTTCCACGAGACCAGCAACTACTCGACGCACATACACGGCACGAAGGTCACGGTGATCGGGAATCCGTCGGCTCACCACCGGGAGCAGGTTGTCGATGGCGACCCAGGGTCAGACGCCTTCACGACCGTCCTGCTCGACGCAGGCGACGTGGTGCGGGCGGTCGTCGGAGTGGGACCAGCCCTTGCAGCGTTGCGCCTGCGCCAGGCCGTGGGCCGTCCCCTCTCGGACGCCACCCTTCCCGGCTGAGAAGTTGACCCAGTATCGCGTGGGCACGGCCAGGTACGGGTATGGGGTATACGGAGTATGCTCCGGCGAACGCGGCCGGACAGGCCCGTCGCGGCCAGCAACGGAGCCACATTGGGGCGGGGAGCGGACATGACCGGGTACAGCGGCACCACCGAAGACCATCTCAAGCGTCTGCGCCGTATCGAGGGGCAAGTGCGGGGCGTCACCCGGATGGTGGAAGACGGCAAGTACTGCATCGACATCATCACCCAGGTCGCAGCCGTCAACCGTGCCCTGCAGGCGATGGCGCTTGGCTTGCTGGACGAGCACATGAGCCACTGTGTCGTCGCCGCCGCCCGTACGGGCGGCGCCGAGCAGGACGCCAAGCTCAGGGAGGCCTCGGAAGCGATCGCCAGGCTGGTCCGGAGCTGACCGGCACGCGGTCCGGGCTGCTGGGGGCACAGGTAGGTCATGCACAACCAATGTGATGCCCCGAGTAGCCCGTGGTCGGTGGGGGAGTGCTCGGGGTCTCCGCCGCGGCCGAGCTGGCCAAGCGGGGCGCCCGGGTCACTCTCGTGACCGACGGATCCTCTGGCCAGTGGGGCTTCCGGGCGCTCGCTGTCGTGGCTGAACTCTTTTCGACATCCGTTCAGGGGCATACCACCGGCTGCGCCTGCTGGGCATCGACCGGTACCGCGACTTCTCCTCACGCATGGGCTCGACCTCGTACCTGAGGTTCGACGGCGGCCTGACGTGGCCCGCCACAGGTCAGGTGAAGCAGCACCGTGACGCCTTCGAGCACATGCGCAGGATCGGCTACCCCGCCTATTGGCTGCGCCCGGAGGACGTGAGCATGCGGACACCGGGGGTGGATCCCAGCGCCATCCCTGACGAGGGCGCCATCTTCAACCCGGGTGAAGGCTGGGTGGAGCTGCCGCCGCTCATCGACGACCTCGCGCTGAAGACCACCGACCGCGGCGGTGCCATCCTCACCGGCGTCGGTCAGTCGCAGATCCTCCTGGAGAACGACCGTGTGACGGGCGTGCGCACCGGCACGGGCGAGACGGTCCACGTGGACGTCGCCGTGCTGGCCACCGGACCCGCCGTCCCAGCAACCGTCGCCGAGCTCAGGCTCACGGTTCCCGACGCAAGGGGCGTCGCCCTGCTGGTCCGCACGCCTCCGTTCGGCACATCGCTGCGGGCAGTCCTGAACACGCCGCGCGTGTCGCTCCGGCCCACGGCGAGTGGCTCTCTTGTCATGGACACCGACCGGTCGGCGGAGGAGATCGTGAGGCGTGACGAATCATGTCGCCTTCAGCGACAGCGGCGCGACGCTCGGCCTCATCGCCGGCGAGCTCCTCGCCGAGGAGATCGTCTCTGGCGAGCCCAGTTCGCTGCTCGAGCCGTTCCGCGCCAGCCGGTTTCAGACACCCGTGTAGTGGTCGGTCGGACTCTCTCGCCAGCTGACGCCGGCCCGTGACGGGCCGCGCCCTGTCAGCCGGTCTTGGCGCCGTCGCTCTCGGCTTGCCGGCGTCGCTTCAACGTGACCACGCCATCGTCGAAGTGCTTCTTCAGCACCGCGACTGCGCCCTCGGTATCGTTGTCACGGATGTGATCGGCGATCGCGCGGTGCTCGTCGACCAGGTCGTCGCGGGCGTCGTAGGCGCCGGTCAGCAGACCGAGGCACAGGCGTGTCTCGGAGATGACGGTCGTGAACATGCGGTCCAGCCGGGGGCTACCCGCGGCCGAGACGAGCTCGGTGTGGAAGTCGAGGTCGCGGCTGGCCACCGTCTGCCAGTCGTGGGCCTCCTCCGCCTTGCGCATCGCCCGGACGACTCGGTCGAGCGCCTTGAACGTCGTCGCCGACCGCCCTGTGCCCGTGATCCGACGGATCGCCGCCGCCTCCAGCGCCTCCCTGGCCAGGTAGATGTCGCCGATGTCCTCTTCGCTCATCATCGGCACGAAGACACCACGGTGCGGCTCGCTCCGCAGGAGACCCTCCTGGATCAACCGCTGGAGGGCCTCGCGCACAGGTCCACGGCTCACCCCGAAGCTGTTGGCCAGCTCGACCTCGTTGAGCTGGGAGCCAGGCTGCAGGGTCCCGTCGATGATGTCGGACCGGATGCGTTCCCCGACCATCGACGCGAAGGTCACGCGCGGAATCCGGGTAGGTGACTCGTTCTTCCCCGCCACAATGAAGCTCCCTGAGATACCGGACCGGGCACCGGTCCAGCGACGTTGACGATCAGGGCGCTGTTCGCGCCACCGACTTAACTGTCAACATCATACCCGGTCTCGGCGGCCTCGCTCCTCGCTTCAGATCCCCAGCAGCGTGTTGAGCTCGTCCAGGGACTTGACCGTCACGTAGTCGTAGCCCGGCGTCACCGGGTCATAACCACGGTCGAGCAGCACCAGGTTGCGGAAGCCCATGTCGTGCATCGGCATCAGGTCGTAGCGGGTGTGAGACGACACGTGGACGAAGTCCTCGGGTGCGGCGTCGAGCTGGTCGAGCATGTACTCGAAGGCGGCGTACCGGGGCTTGTAGTACCCGGCCTGCTCCGCGGTGAAGACGGCGTGGAAGTCCGCGCCGAGCCTCGGGACGCTCTCCTCGAGGAACGAGTCGTCGGCGTTCGAGAGGATGACGAGCTTGTACTGCTCGCCCATCTGCTTCAGTGGCGCAGGTACGTCGTCGTGCGGCCCCCAGCTCCTGACACCGTCGGCGAAGCGCTTGCCGGCGCCAGGGTCGACCGGGAGGTTCCACTTGCGGCACACGCGGGCGTAGGCGTCCTGAAGGACCTGCTCGTACGAGTAGTACTCCCCGCACACCTGGTCGTACCGGTAGCCCCGGAATTCGGCGACGAAGCGGTCCCACGACTCGGCGGGGACCTTGTCGGCGAGCAGCTCACGGGTGATGGGCGTGATCTGGTAGTTGATCAGCGTGCCGTAGCAGTCGAACGAAACGTACTTCGGCCGGAACTGTGGATCGCTCATGATGTGTGCCCTCTCGACGTTTCGGCGACAGTAATCACGCGGGTGAGAATTGTCAACAGTTGACTGCTACCAGGCAAGTGCCGTGCGCTCGTAGAAGAAGCCGCCGGTGGGCCCGTCGTCCGTCAGCGTCGCCAGCCAGACCGGAGTGTCGGCACCCTCCTCGACTGGGCGATCGGCGTCGGGGCTCATGTCCGTTCGTGTGTAACCCGGGGACGCGGCGTTCACCAGGATGCCGTCGATCTCGACCTCGGCCGCGAGCACTCTGGTGAGCATGTTGAGGCCCGCTTTGGAGACCCGGTAGGCGGGCGAGCTCGGGGAATCCGTGAGATCCAGCGAAGCCATGGTGCTCGACAGGTTGACGATCCGGCCATAGCCTCGCGCACGCATCAGGGGGATCGCCTCTGACGCGCATCGCCAGGCGCCGAACAGGTTCGTCTCGAGGGTGTTGTGCACCTTCGCGAAGTCGGGCGTCGAAGCCCTGTGCTCGGGCCCGTCGATGGCGATACCGGCGTTGTTGACGAGGACGTCGACCGCGCCGTACTCCTTCACGGCCTGCTCGAACGCAGCGCGCACGGACTCGTCGTCGGTCACGTCCAGGGCCACTCCGATGGCGTCTTCGGTCGCCCACCCTTCGAGCGCCTGCGCGGCCTCCTCGGCCCTCCCGCCGTCGCGCGCAGCGACGACGACCCGGTACCCGAGGCGTGAAAGCTGGCGGCAGACCTCCAGGCCGATGCCTCGGTTGCCGCCGGTGACGAGAGCGACGCGCTTCTCGGATTCTCCCGCGGTCGCCGGACCCCCGCGTGCGGACGTCATCCCACGCTCACGCCCATGGCCAGTCCAACGAGGTACGTGGCCCCGGCGGCGAAGGCGCCGAATCCGAGCTGCCGGGTGGCGCCGAGCCACCAGGGCAGAGTCGTGGAGCGGGTGGCGACGGCTCCTGCCACGAACAGCCCCAGGCCGCCGACAGCGAGACCGGCCAGCAGCGACGGGAAGCCCAGCAGGAAGGGAAGCAGCGGGACGATCGCGCCGAGGGAGAAGGTCACCAGCGAGGACACGGCCGCGACCCTCGGAGAGGGCTTGTCCTGCGGGTCCAGTCCCAGCTCCTGGGTCACGTGCACGAGTGCCGCGCGCTTCGGGTTGCGGTGGATGTCGCGGGCGGCCAGGACCGCGGTGTCCTTCGTCATCCCCATCCCCGCGAACATCGAAGCGAGCTCGCGCTCCTCCGCCTCGGGGTGCTCACGGATCTCGGCGGCCTCCTTGGTCCACTCGCGGTCGACCTGCTCGTTCTGGGTCTTCACCGAGGTGTACTCGCCCATGGCCATGGACAAGGCGCCCGCGACCAGGCCGGCCAGGCCCGTCAGGACGATGAAGTGGGGGTTGGCGCCTGCGCCTCCCACTCCGGCGACGAGAGCGATGTTGGTCACCAGACCGTCCATCGCGCCGAAGACGGAAGCACGGAGGGCTCCGCCGGAGACGTCCGCATGGGTGTGGCCGACCTCGTCGGGGCCGGTCGGGATCACGGTGGAGGAGTTAGTCATGGGAGGAGGGTAGCCAGATTGTTGACTGTTAACAACCTAGCCGAGGCTTGCCTTAGAAGAGGCGCCGCGCACGGCGTCGTCGAAGTGCCCCGCCAGCGCAGCAAGCGCCCGCTCGGTGTCGCCGTCCCGGATCCACTCGCAGATCCCGCGGTGCTCGGCCACCAAGTCGTGACGGCCCTGCGCTCCGGTCAAGGCCCCCAGGCAGAGCCTGGTCTCGGACATCACCGTGGTGAACATCCGCTGCAGCCGCTGGCTGCCGGTCGAGGCCATCAGGGCGGTGTGGAAGTCCAAGTCGAACCTACCCACCGCCTCCCAGTCGCCCGCCCCGGCGGCGGTCTCCATCGCGGTGGCGCACTCGTCCAGCGCCTCGTACGCCGCCGCCTCGCAGCCACCGGCGATGATCGACCTGATCGCGGCCAGCTCCAGCGCCTCCCGCACGAAGGAGATGTCGGCGACGTCCTCGTCGGTCAGGGCCGGCACGATGACCCCTCGACGGGGCTCACTGCGCAGCAGTCCCTTTTCGGCGGGAGGCAACCGCAGGCCTGCGGGTTCCTCGGCACGAGGCAACCAGATGGTTCCAGCCGGTCCTTGGGTCACGGTGTCTCTCCGACGTCGAGTGGGGTCAGGGTTGCCGCCGCTGGTCCATCAGCGGTGGATTCGCGAGAGGCGCTTCGGCGCGCCCGCCGCCGTCTAAGCAGGCTGCGCGGTCAGGCCCGCGCCCTGGATGCCCGCGATGGCTACGGCCTCGTCGTTGTCCGAGGTGTCACCGGAGACACCCACGGCACCGATCAGTGCCCCATCCAGATCTCGGACCAGGACCCCTCCGGGGACCGGGATGAGAGCCCCGCCGATGGCCGCGGTGGCGGCGGCGATGAAGTACGGCTGTTCCACCGCCCGGATCATCAACGCCCGCGATCCGACTCCGAAGGACACGGCACCGTGCGCCTTGCCGTGGGCGATGTCGGCACGCTTGTTCGCGGTGTTGTCCTGACGCTGGAGCGCGACCATGTGGCCACCTGCGTCGAGTACCACCACCGCAAGTGCTTGGAGTTCGAGCTCGGCTGCTCGCCTCAGCGTCCTGCTGACGATGTCGTTGGCAGTTTCCAGCCTCATGTCAGACCGCCAACCTCGGGTTCTTCTTGCTCCGGCGGCTGCCATGCAGGACGGGCTCGGTGTACCCGTTCGGCTGGTCCAGCGCCTCGAAGATGAGGGCATGTGCGGCATGGAAGGCGTGCCCGTCGAAGTCAGGTGCCATGGGTTCGTAGGTCGGGTCGGACGCGTTCTGCTGGTCGACGACGGCGGCCATCTGGCGCAGTGACGCCTCGACCTGCTCATCCGTCACCACGCCGTGCAGCAGCCAGTTGGCGACGTGCTGCGAGGAGATCCGGCAGGTGGCACGGTCCTCCATCAGCGCCGTACCGTTGATGTCCGGCACCTTGGAGCAACCCACACCGGCATCGACCCATCGGACGACGTACCCGAGAATGCTCTGGACGTTGTTGTCGACCTCGGCCAGTCGTTCGGTCGGCGACCACTCGACGGAGTCGGCGACCGGAATGGTCAGCAGGCTCTCGAGATCGGCACGGTCACGCCCTGCGATCAGCCGCTGCCGCTCGCGAACGTCGACGTGGTGGTAGTGCAGGGCGTGCAACGTCGCCGCGGTGGGGGAGGGGACCCAGGCGCAGGTTGCGCCGGCCATCGGATGGACCACCTTGGTTCTCGACATCTCGGCCATGGCCTCGGGTGCTGCCCACATGCCCTTGCCGATCTGCGCATGGCCGGGAAATCCGCATGCCAGACCTGTGTCGACGTTCGCGTCCTCGTAGGCGGTGATCCAGGGCTGGGTCCGCAGGTCGCCCTTGCGCACCATCGGTCCGGCGTACGTCGACGTCCGGATCTCGTCGCCGGTGCGATCCAGGAAGCCGGTGTTGATGAACGCAACGCGCTCCTTCGCCGCGTGGATGCACGCCCTGAGGTTCGCGGAGGTACGGCGTTCCTCGTCCATGATGCCGACCTTGACCGTGTTCGGCGCGAGCCCGAGGATGCGCTCGACCCGGTCGAACAGATCGCAGGTGAAGGCGACCTCGTCCGGCCCGTGCATCTTGGGCTTCACTGCGTAGATCGATCCTGTTGCCGAGTTCTTCCCCGCCGCAGGGCCGCGCAGGTCGTGGACGGCGCACAGCGACGTGATGAGCGCGTCGAGGATCCCTTCGGGCACCTCGGCACCGGTCTCGTCGAGGACGGCATCAGTCGTCATCAGGTGCCCGACCTGCCGCACCAGCAGCAGGGCACGACCCTTCAGGCGGAGGTCCGCACCGGACGGGGAGCAGAACTGGAGATCGTCGTTCAGCGAGCGGGTGAACGAGTGCCCGCCCTTCGTGACCACGCCGGACAAGGTGCCCTGCATCAGCTGCAGCCAGTTGCGGTAGGCGTCCACCTTGTCGTGAGCATCTACCGCAGCTACTGAGTCCTCGAAGTCCAGGATCGTGGTCAGGGCCGCCTCCACCTGGACGTCCTTGACCCCTGCCTTGTCGGTGGCGCCGACCGGGTCTGATGGGTCGATCTGGATGATCACGTGCAGGCCGTGGTGCCGCAGCAGCACCGCGGTCGGCGTGGCGGCATCCCCCTGGTAGCCGGCGAAGGCGTGGTGATCGGCGAGCCCCACAGGGCGAGAGCCGCCGCTCACCGACAGTCCGTCCGCGTCCACCGAGTAGGCCGTCGCGTCGGCGTGCGAGCCTTCCCGCAGCGGGAAGTAGTCGTCCAGGACGGCCCGGGCGCGGCGAATCACCTCAGCTCCGCGCACGGAGTTGTACGAGGTTCCGCGGGCGAGGTGTCCCTCGTCGGTAATGACGTCGGTGCCGTAGAGCGCGTCGTACAGCGAGCCCCACCGCGCGTTGGCCGCGTTGGTGGCGAAACGCGCGTTCAGCACGGGCACGACGAGCTGCGGTCCGGACAGCTCGGCGATCTCGGGGTCGACGTCGGCCGTTTTCACCTGGAACGGGTCAGGGGCTTCGACCAGGTAGCCGATGCTGCGCAGGAAGGCCTCGTACTGCGTCGGGTCAGTCTGCAGTGACCACGTGGTCCGGTAGTAGTCGTCCAGCTGCGCTTGGAGCTCGGCGCGGCGCCGCAGCAGGTTGCGGTTCCGCGGCGCCAGATCCCTCACCAGCGCCTCCATGCCTCGCCAGAACGAGCCCGGCTCGATATCGGTGTCGGGCAAGGCCTCCTGCACGAGGAACGCATGCAGCTCTTCCGCCACGCCTAGGCGCCCCACAGCGACTCGATGATCGTTCATCGTCTTCCTTCTGCATAGCGGAAACTAAATTCCTTGCACCGGAAGACTGCCGAAGTCCAGCATCAATGTCAACAGTGATCACCACGTGGACTGGTTCCCCGTCGTCGTGCTGTTCGGATGCCGCTTGCGGTGGCAGCACCACCCCCCCGGTAGGGTTCCGTCATGCGGAAAGTGTTCTCGGGGCGACCGGCGGCCCTTGGCGCTCGATGTGTCGCTCGTCATGGCTGATCGTTCCGGCAGTGTCCAATCGGTCGGCCGCGCGTTCGCGATTCTCGAGGCCATCGCCGCTGCCGGAGGTGTGTGCAGCCTCTCCGACCTGGCGCGCGAGTCTGGGCTCCCCTTGTCCAGCATCCACCGCTTGGTTCGCACCCTGGTCGACCTCGGCTACGTGAGGCAGGAGTCGAGTCGCCAGTACGCCCTGGGCCCACGCCTCATCCTTCTCGGCGACGCATCGTCCAAGGTCATGGGGATCTGGGCCAAGCCGCGCCTGGCCCACCTGGCCGACGAGCTCGGCGAGTCGGCCAACCTGGCGATGCTCGACGGCGATGAGATCGTCTACATCGGCCAGGCGCAGTCCACACGGTCCGTGCGCATGTTCACCGAGGTGGGCCGTCGCGTGCTCCCCCACTGGACCGCAGTCGGCAAGGCGATCTTGGCCCAGATGAGCGATGACGACGTCCGCTCCATCCTGGCTCGCACCGGGATGCCACGCAGCACGGCCACAACGATCACGGACCCCGACCTCTTCATCGCACATCTCCATGAGATCCGCGTACGGATGTACGCGGTGGACGAAGGAGAGAACGAGGAAGGTGTGCGATGCGTCGCCTCAGCCGTTCCAAGTGACACCGGTCGGTTGGCCATCTCGGTCTCCGGGCCGGCCGGGCGCATGTCGCATGATCTCCTGCAGCGAGCCGTCCCCCTCCTGCACGACGCCTGCAACGCGATCGCTAAGGAACTCGACTAGCCAAGAGCGGCAACGGCTTTCGCCTCCTGGCTGATATGGCCGGCCGAAGCACCGATCACGGGCAGGTGAGAGCGGCGACCATCGGCCAACTCACCACAAGCCATTCACCCAGGCTATGGCGCGTCATACCAGCAGGCCCACTACCGCGCATTCGGGCGAGCGCCAAGAATGGAGCGAGGTCTCTTCGCTGTCCGCCGGACCGAGGTACCCAGCGCTAGACACCGAGTCGTCCGCGAGCCGGGGCGGTTCGAGGACGCGTCCGCCACAACCTGACGAACCAGTCCCGGACTCGGCGAAACCGCCGAGTCCAGACGGGTCCCGTGCTGATTCACGAGAAAGGTTCTGAAGATATGCCCGAAATCGTAGTTGTGGGCGGGGGCATCATCGGCGCTAGCGCTGGCTACAACCTGGCCCGAGCGGGTGCGAAGGTCACCGTGGTTGACAGGGAAGATCCCGGTACGGCGACGAACGCGGCGGCGGGGATCATCAGTGCCCTGGACGACAACCCACCGCACGCGGAATGGCCCGGGTACGCCTTTCCGGCGATGAGGTACTACTCAGACCTTGCTGCCGAGTTGGAGGAGCTCGGTGAGACGGACCACTCCCTTCGGGTGATGGGTGAGCTGAAGCTGTCGATGGCCGCCGATCCGGACAAGGACCTCACAGCAAAGCTCGCGCAACGGCAGGCATGGATCGACGAGTTCGGGTCCGGTGGCATCGGCAGCAACGTCCTCATCGGGAGGTCCGAGATCCGCAAGATCTGTCCGGTGCTCGACGGCCCGTACGTCGAACAGGCGATCTGGCACGACCAGATCGCCAACGTGGACGGACAGAAGTTCCGACGCGCCGTCCTGAGCGCCATGCAGAAGGTTGGCGGCTCGTACCTGCAGGGATCTGCCGAACTGCGAGTCAACGCCGGCCGCGTCGAGGGGGTCGACGTCGGCGGAGAGTTCCTACCGTGCGACGCGGTCATCCTGGCGAGTGGTTCCTGGGCGGGTCAGACACTGGGTCCGCTCGGATTGACGTCCGATGTCTACTCCAAGCGAGGACAGATCACCCACGCGTACCTGCCGGGCGCCGGTGACATCCCGCCCGTCGTCGGGATCAACGGTCACTACGTCTTGTCCTTCCCCGGTGACCGGGTCGTCTTCGGCGCAACGCGTGAGGAGGACGTCTTCGAGCACGATGTGACCGTCGGGGGGCTGATGGAGAACTTCCAGGAGGTCGCCCGCATCATCCCGTCCATCGAGTCCGCCTCAGTGATCGAGACGCGCGTCGGGTTCAGGCCCTTCACCAGGGACAGGATTCCCCATATCGGCTGGGCGTCCTCGATCGAGGGCCTGCTGCTCGGCCTCGGCATCAGCTCCCAAGGCATGACCATGGGCGCCTACACCGGAGCGGTGCTGGCCGATCAGGCCCTCGGTGTGCCCGGTCGGGAGATCCCGGCCGCCTTCAAGCCCCGGGTGTAGCGCTCAGGGCAACGTCCATTCCCAGGCTCAGCAACCGGCTCGACAACCGTTTCGACTAACGACGAAGGAAGACTTTCCATGCTCTATGACTACCAGCCCGCCGCTACCGTCACGGGCGCCCTCCAGCCGGAGGGTCCGCGCCCGGGTGCTGACAGCGGTGACCCCCAGACTTCTCAGCTGAGGTTCGCGGTACGCGAAGACGTGCGGGTCGGCGTCTGGGAGTGCACGCCGGGTGGGTGGCCGGTCGTCGACCGGCCAGAGACCGAGACCTGCTACATCCTGAGCGGGCGGGCCACGATCACCGACGATGCCGCCGGCGAGAAGCAGGAGATCTCTGCAGGCGACGTTGTCGTGTTCCCGAAGGGGTGGTCGGGTCGGTGGGACGTCACCGAGACGATCCGGAAGTTCTGGACCGTGGTGGTGCCCCCCGCGTCCTGAGCATCGCGATCTCCACCTCGTGCCGCCGCATGAGCTCAAGAAGGCTTCTTTCCCGCCCAACTCGAACAAGGAAGGCATCACCATGACCAACCAGATCACGCAGACGGCTCAGGTTCCGTTGGAGACTCTTCGAGAGGGGCTGAGGAAGCGGCCTATCGTCGAGACCTCCAACGTCAGGGTCGCTGAGTTCTTCTTCGACCAGGGGACCAACACGCAGCCCCACTCTCATGACGTCGAGCAGGCTTCCTACATCGTGTCCGGCAGGTTCGAGGTCAACCTCGACGGAGAGGTAGTCGAGCTGCGAGCGGGCGACGGCTACTCGATTGCCGCGAACCTCCAGCACAGCGTCGTCTGCAACGAGGCCGGTTCCTACGTCCTGGCCAGCGTCCTCAAGACCGCCCAGGAGGCCCAGGAGCAGGACCACGGTCATGGTCATGGGCATGGCCACGACCACTGACACGACAGGTTCCCAGCGCGAGTAGTTCAAGGGTTCCGTCCGAGCGGTCCAGTGCCCGAAGCGGTGGAGAACCGCTCAGGACATCGGCGACAGCCGAACCTACGCTCGTAGGTTCGGCTGTCGTTCATCTTCGGGTCTGAGGTGAGGTCCCATCACGGACTCGACGAGGAGAGAGTGCTCCGATGACACGCCACGGCGAGTGGTGACCGGCACCGCCAGGAGGGCGATCGACCGCGAGCTGGTGCAGCTCGCGCTCCCGTCGCTCGCGGCAACCATCGCCCAGCCCCTGTTCCTCATGTCCGACAGCGCGATCGTCGGACACCTCGGCACGGCGGAGCTCGCCGGGTTCAGCGTCGCATCGGCGGTGCTGCTCAACGCGGTGCTGCTCTTCGTCTCCTTGGCCTACGGCACCGCAGCCATCGTGGCGAGACAGGCGGGGTCGGGCGACCTGCGAGCCGCACTGACCCAGGGCATCGACGGCATGTGGCTCGCGGTGGCGATCGGCGTCAGTCTCGCTGTCGTCGGGCTCCCGCTGGCACCAACCCTGATCGACCTCTTCGGCACCTCGGTGAGCGCGGCCCCGCACGCCCTCGTCTACCTACGCATCAGCTTGTTCGGGCTACCAGCCATGCTGGTCGTCCTGGCGGCGACCGGGGTGATGCGGGGGCTGAAGGACACCCGTACGCCGCTCGTGGTCCTCGTGGTCAGCGCTGTGGTCAACGTGGTCCTCAACCTTCTCCTCGTCTACCCCGCCGGGTTGGGCGTGGCCGGATCAGCACTGGGGACCGTGGTCGCCCAGACGGGTGCGGCGGCCTGGTTGACGGCGGTGGTGGTCCGAAGCGCGCGGGCACAGGGCGCCCCCCTCTTCCCCGATCGGTCCGGGATCCTCGCGGCTGCGGCCGCCGGAGTCCCGCTCCTTGCCCGCAACGGACTGCTGCGGGTCACGCTGATCTGCATGACGTTCGTGGCCACCACTCAGGGCGACGTCGCCCTCGCCAGCCACCAGATCGCGTACACGCTGTGGTTCCTGCTCTCGACGCCGCCCCTGGCCTTCGCGATTGCGGGGCAGGCGATGGTCGGGCACGTACTGGGAGCCGGTGACCGGGCGGGGGCACGCACGATCGCCAAGCGCGCCATCCTCTGGGGTCTTGGCATCGGGTTGGCCGCCGCAGCGCTCCTGGTGGTGCTGCGGGCGGTGTACATCCCGCTCTTCACCACCGACGCCGCCGTGCAGGACCTCGTCTGGGCGCTCGCCCTCGTCGTGGCTGCGACCCAGCCGATTGGTGCTGCGGTGTACGTCCTCGACGCGATCCTGGTCGCTGGCGACGAGGGAAGCTACCTGGCCTGGAGCATGCTCGTTGCCGTCCTCGTCTTCCTCCCTCTCGCCGGCGTCGTGCTCGCCACCGAAGCCGGTGTGGTGATTCTGTGGTGGGCGCTGGGCGGCTGGCTGCTCGCGAGGCTGGTCACCATCGTGCTCCGCTACCGGTCCGGGGGCTGGCTGCGCGTCGGCGTCACCGGGTAGGGAGGCACCACGACGAGGAAAGGGGGGCCGCGTTGAGCGTCCCGCGGTCGAAACCGCACTGGCTCGACCCCGTACCGCGTTGTTCACCGTGGGCCTGGCCCAGGCACTGGTCGTGATCGACGGCATCCCCGTCGCCGTAGCGCTTCCGGCGATCCGGCACGACCTGGGGCTGTCGGTCACAGAGGTGCAGTGGGTCGTCAACGGTTACGTCCTCGCGCTCGCCGGCGTGCTGCTCCTCGCCGGCCGCTGCGCCGACATCTTCGGGCGCCGCCGCGTCCTGCTGATCGGTCTCTCGACGCTCACCGTCGCGACACTGCCGGCCGGGCTGTCTCCGAGTGGGTGGGCCTTGGTGTCCGCCCGCTTCGCCCAGGGTCTTGGCGCGGCGATGGCCCTGCCGACCGCTATGGCGCTGATCCCCGTCCTGTTCCCCGAACCTGCGCAGCGTGACCGGGCGTACGGGGTGGCCGCCATGGTGAACAGCTTGGCCTGGGTGGTCGGTGCCCTCGCGGGGGGACTGCTCACCGAGCTGGTCGGGTGGCGGTTCGTCTTCCTTGCGAGCGTTCCCTTCAGCGCGCTGGCTATGGCCCTCGCCATCCGGTCGCTGCCCGAGAGTCGTGATGAGCTGGCTGGGCGGCGCGTCGACGTCGGTGGCGCGCTGTTGATCACGGCGGCGCTCACCGCGATCGTGTACGGCATCACCCAGGTCGAGCACGTTGGTCCGGCGAGTGCGACGGTCCTGGGCCCGCTCACTCTCGGCGTAGCCCTGCTCGGCGCCTTCGTCGTCGTCGAGGCCAGGTTCACCGAGCCGCTGGTGCCGCTGAGCGTCTTCCGCGTCCGCCCGCTCTGGGGAGCGAGCTTGGCGGTCGGCGCCAACACCGCGGCGTACGGCGGAATGATCTTGGTCGGCACGTTGTACCTGCAGGATGTCCTCGGGTACAGCCCTACCGTGACGGGGCTCCTCTTCCTCTCCCTGGCCTTCGGCCCTCTCATCGGACCTTGGCTGGCGCGGTGGCTGGCCCGCACGGGCGCCAGGCCGCTCGGCGTGGCCAGCCTGCTGGTGTGCGCCGGGTCACTGGCGGTCCTGGGGTGGCTAGCCGACCTCGGGCGTCCGCACCCGGCGCTGCTCGTCGGCATCATGCTCGTCTTCGGCGTAGCCCAGTACTCGGCCTGGCTGGCGGTCGTCGGTCAGGCCACCGCCGGCTTCGACGAACGCCTGTACGGCATCGCGTCGGGCGTGTTTAAGACGAGCACACACATCAGTGGTGCCTTGTCGTTCGCGACAGCGTCCACCGTCATCGCATGGGTGGGCGCTCAGAGCCCGGAGATCGGAGCGCCGTACATCGCGGCCTACTTCGCCATCGCCGCACTCACCACTCTCGGGGTCGTGGCCATCGCCACGCTGATCCCAGCATCCACGCCGCGAAGGAACCGGATCCCGGGGTAGCCCGGCGCCGTCCAGGGATCAACCTGCCGACGGTTCAGACATTCTGTGGGAACCCCAGTTCAAGACCGCCCTCGGGACGGGCGGCCGCATTGATCCAGCGCGTGGTCACCACCTTGCCCCGGGTGAAGAAGTGGACTCCCTCGGCGCCGTAGGCGTGGGTGTCCCCGAACAGCGACCGCTTCCAACCGCCGAAGGAGTAGTACGAGACCGGGACCGGCACCGGCACGTTGACGCCGATCATGCCGACCTCCACGACCTGCTCGAAGCGCCCCGCTGCACTACCGTCGTTGGTGAAGATCGCTGTGCCGTTGCCGTAGTCGTTGCGGTTGATCAGTGCGACGGCCTCCTCGTACGTCCACACGCACCACGCTGAGGACAGGCCCGAAGATCTCCTCCCGGTAGATGTCCAAGTCGGGTGTGACGTGGTCGAAGAGCGTGGGACCCAGCCAGAAGCCGTCTGGTTCGCCAACAGCGGCGACATCACGCCCGTCGACGACGAGCTTGGCGCCCGCGGCCTCACCCGAGTCGATGAACCCGGCAACGCGATCACGGTGCGCCCGGGTGACCAGCGGTCCCATATCTGGCTCATCGCCGCGCTCCTTGCGGCCGTCTCCGACACGGATGGTGGACGTGAGCTCGGAGATGCGAGCCACCAGGTCGTCGGCGACGGGCCCGACGGCCACGAGGACGCTCATGGCCATGCACCGCTCGCCCGCGCTGCCGTACCCGGCGTTCACTGCTGCATCAGCGGCGAGATCGAGGTCGGCGTCGGCCAGGACGACCATGTGGTTCTTCGCGCCGCCGAGTGCCTGAACGCGTTTGCCGTTGCTGCTGGCCTTCTTGTACACGTACTCAGCGATCGGGGTCGAACCGACGAAGCTGATGGCGGCGACCTCGGGGCTGTCGAGGAGCGCGTCAACGGCGACCTTGTCTCCCTGCAGCACGTTGAAGACGCCGTCGGGCAGACCGGCCTCCTTCCACAGGTTCGCCAACCACACGGCCGCCGACGGGTCCTTCTCGCTGGGCTTCAGGATCACCGCGTTACCGGCCGCGATGGCCACCGGGAAGACCACATGGGAACCATCGTGGGGAAGTTGGACGGGCTGATGATGCCCACGACGCCCAGCGGAGCACGCTGGGAATGCACGTCCACACCGGTCGAGGCGCTGTGGGAGTGCCCGCCCTTCAGGAGATGGGACATGCCACAGGCGAGCTCGACGACTTCCTGCCCGCGGGTGATCTCACCCAGAGCGTCGGAGTGCACCTTGCCGTGCTCGGTCGTGATCAAAGCCGCAAGCTCGTCCTTGCGGTGGTTCAGGAGCTCCCTGAACGCGAAGGGGATCTGGGTCCGGCGCGCGAGGGATGTCGCGCCCCAGGCGGGTGCGGCCTGCCGCGCCGAGGCGATGACTCGTTGCGCATCTGCCGAGCTGGCCAGTGCAACATGACCTGAAACCCGGCCAGTAGCAGGATTGGTGACATCGGCCCATTGATCGGCGTTTCCGACGAACGCCGCTCGGTCGACCCAATGGGAGATCTGCTTGGTCATCGTCCTTCTCTCTTGGACGCCATCGCGTCCCCATGCCGTGCCTATAGCCATCTGAGAGGCGCTGCGTCAAGGACCGACCTCCTCGACTAACCAGCGGCGGTGGGCGGTTTCCCACTCCCAGGCCCCGTGAACGGCAGCCGAGGGGACCTCGCCGAGTCCGCCGGCTGTGGAGGGCAGCACGCCCAGGGGAGTCCCACAATACTTCCGCAAAGAGGAAGAATACTGCCGCTAGTAGAATCCACGGGCTAGCGGAGACAGTGTCAACACCCGGGTTGCGCACTTTCAGCGCGTGACAAGACTTTCGGGGCGGAAGGGTGACGAGTTCCCGAAGCCGCCGCTCTGCACAGCCCGGCGGCCAATGGGCGCTCTTGACCCAGCTTCGAGCGGTCAGGCATGAACCTGGCCAGCCTCCACCGGAGCGGCGCTGGCCGAACAGGCACTTTGGTGTACCCGGCCGGGAGATCCCGGCCGCCTTCAAGCCCCGGCTGTAGCGCTCCAACCAGTTGCGTTCGAACTGAGCTCCTTAGTGATGGCCAGAGGCCGCGGACAGCCGTAGTTCTCTGCGGACGACCGGTAGGGCCTTCTTCCAGTGAGGGCCGGTGGGGACCCGGTTGACCAGGGACAGTCGGGGTCCCCCGAAACGGGGGGTCGCGAACTCCTTGTCGCTGTCCGAGAGGTAGGCGCGAAGGAGGGACCGAGGAAGCACCACCGGGTGACCGAGCAGTCGCCCGAGCCGCACTGCGGCCTCGGCGGTGGCGGCCCTGAGTGGGGTCGCCCCTAGGCCGACGACCCGCCGGTCGAGCTCCTCGCCGGAGTGGTCGATGGTGTATGTGACGACGGTTCTCCCGGTGAAGTGCCGTCTATCCGTTGAGCGCAGGTCACAGGAGGCCGGAACAAGGATCCCGATCCGATCCATTCCGACGACTTGGCTGGTCACTCCCCGGGGCAGTTCCATCTGCCCGGCGATCGCGACGAATGCGGCATCCAGCTCACCCTCGGCGACCGACTCGACGAGTCTTGGTCCGTGGTCGACGACCTGGGTGGTGCGGATGTGGGGCATGGCGACGTGCAGCGCGGGGAACAGCAGCATGGCAAGACTGGAGATGGTTCCTACCGAGATGGTCTCGGACTGGGCCGCCGTGCGGCTGTGTTCGAAGACTCGCTCCAGGTGGCCCAGGATGTGCCGCGCCTCCGAGACCATCTGGTGGCCTGCGGACGTGGGGCGTGCGCCCGTGGTGTCCCGGTCGAACAGGCGCACCCCGCACCGTCGTTCCAATGAGGCCAGTCGGTGACTGGCCGAGGGCTGGGCAACCAAGAGCTCCCTCGCCGCTGCGCCCACCGAACCGTGCCGTGCGATGGCGACGACAAGCCGCAGGTCACTCACTTCTGGATATGAGTCCATAGACACAGACTATCGGGGGTACCCAGAAACCAGGCACTACCGGCTCACCTGCTCAGGCAACACCCTGGAGTGGTGAGAAGAGACATGCTGCGCATCCTGATAGCGACCTTCATCAGCTGGACGGGACTGCGGCTCACGGAGGTCGCTCTGCCCTTGATCGCCTTGCAGCAGACTGGCTCGGTCTGGGCCATGGGGCTGGTCGCGGGATCGTCGGGCATCGCTCTCCTGACGTCGCCGTGGTGGGCAGCTCGGCTCCGCCATCGGCTGACGTCCGGGCCGGCGCTGGCCCTGGTGCTGGGCGCGCAGGCGCTCGGACATCTCATCGTCGCCGTCGCGGCAGCACTGGACGCCATCACCGTCGTCTACCTGTGCCTCAGCGGTCTGCTGGTCGGTGCGGCCACTGCAGTGGGCGGCCCAGCGACCCGCGCGGCTCTGGCCGACCTGGGAGACCGGGTCGGGCCAGGTGTCGCTGTTCGCGCGTTGGCCTGTCAGGACCTCGCGCACCGGCTCAGCATGGTGGTCAGCCCGCCGGTGGCCGCCTGGGTCGTCACCCAGCACGGCGCCATGCCGCTGATGTGGGCGGACGCGATCGCCGTCGCCATGGCGGCGCTGGTCGTCGTGGGAGTCGGGCACTACGGCCTGCGGACCAGCGGAACGAAGGCCGTCCAGCGCCCGGCGAGAGAGGTCCTGCGCGCCCACCCCGTGGTCGCCCGCGGGCTGATCATGGCTGGGGTCGGCTGGTTCTGGTGGTTCGCCTTCGCGCTGGGGCTGGCCATCCTCGGTGTCGAGACCGGGCGGCCCGGGCAGCTCGTCGCAGCCGGGATGGCCGGATACGGCATCGGTTCCCTTGCCGGTTCGATGACGACACCACTGATCGTGACCCGGCTGCCGCGGGTGCCGACGATGGTTACCGCGTGGATCCTGCTGGGTGCGACCTTCATGTCTTTGCCCTGGCTCGACGGCTCGTTGTTGGTTCTGGCTCTGGTGTGCGCCGCCGGCGGGTTCGTGACACCGCTGGGCCACGCCGTCCTCAACGCCCTGATCATCGAGCACACCAGCGGCCCGGATCGGCGAACCGCCTTCGCCACGCAACAGGTCGCTTCAAGCGGTGGAGCGTCGGTCGGCATGCTCAGTGGCGGGGCGGTGATAGCGGTGCTCGGCGCGGAGACCACCATGCACGTCGCCGGGCTGGTTCTGATCCTCCTGCCGATCCTTCTCGTCGCGCGAGCTTGGTCGTCATCCAAGGATCGAGACGCTCGACGAACTCCAGCTGACGTCGGCCTGGCCGAAGGCCGCGCCACGGGCGAGGTGGGATACGTCCGCACGGCTGGGGCGGCTTCACGAGGGCTCGTCCCGAGGCAGCCTGAGGCGCGGAACGCAGCGCCCTGAGGCGGCCCTCTAACCCGAAAATAAGTTTGAGGTTGGAACTGGAACAAATTCTGATAGTGTCGTCGCCGACGCCGATCCAACCAACGAGTGAAGGTGCCGCCGCCGATGACGTCGACTCTGAGCCGAGCTCTGGCGAACTACCCCAACCGGTTCGATCCCGCCGCGCTGTCCGAGTTGCCTGAGCGGCAGCAGGAGCTGATCCGGCGCAGGGACCGCGTGCTGGGTCCGGGTTACACGCTGATCTACCGGGAGCCGGTGGAGTTCGTCTCCGGGCGCGGAGCGCACCTGTTCGACCGCGACGGGAACGACTACCTGGACGCCTACAACAACGTGCCGTGCGTGGGGCACGCGCACCCGCACGTGGTGGAGGCGGTGGCCCGACAGATTGCGGCGGTCAACACGAACACCCGCTACCTGCAGGAGTCGCTGGTCGACTACGCCGAGCGGCTGTTGGCCACCTTTCCCAGCGAGCTGTCCAAGCTGAGCCTGGCCTGCTCGGGTTCGGAGGCCAACGACCTGGCGATCCGGGTGGCCCGCCACCACACCGGCGCTGAGGGCATCATCGTGACCCGGCGTGCCTACCACGGCATCACGCGTGAGGTCGCCAGCTTCTCCCCCCACCTGGGCGAGGGTTCGCCGCTTGGACCCAACGTCCGCCTGATCGATCCCCCCGACCCCCGACTGGCGCCACCCGGCACCAGCCTGGTTGAGCACATGCGCAGCCAGGTCCGGGCCGCGATCGAGAACCTGCACCGCCACGGCTACCGTCTGGCGGCCCTGGTCACCGACTGCGCCTACACGAGTGACGGTCTCTTCACCGATCCGGTCGGTTACATGCCCGGCGTGGTCGAGGAGGTGCACGCCGCCGGCGGTGTCTACGTCGCCGACGAGGTGCAGGCCGGGTTCGCCCGCCTCGGAGACACCATGTGGGGTTTCATGCGCCACGACGTGCTGCCCGACATCGTGACCATGGGCAAGCCGATGGGCAACGGCATGCCGCTGTCCGGGGTGGTGTTCCGCCCCGAGGTCTGCGAGGACTTCGGCCAGAACGTCCGGTACTTCAACACCTTCGCCGGCAGCTCGATCCCGGTCGCCGCCGGTGCCGCGGTCCTGGACGTGTTCGAGGCCGAGAACGTCCAGCAACGGGTCATCGACAACGGCCACGCCCTGCGCACCGGCCTCCAGCAGATCACCAGCGAGTCCCCCCACGTCAGCGAGGTCCGCGGCAACGGCCTCTACGTCGGCGTCGAGATCGTCACCGACCGCGATACCGACCACCCCGACCGCACCCGCGCCGATCACGTCATCACCGACCTGCGCAACCACCGCATCCTCATCAGCGGCTCCGGGGAGGACGCCAACATCCTCAAGATCCGACCCCCGCTGGCCTTCGACGCCGCTGACGTCACCCGATTCCTCGAGACCTTCGCCAAGGTCGCCGACATCCACCTGTAGGGGCGCCGAAGGGACCGACATGAACACCTCAGCGGCAACGACGCTCGCTCAACGGCTCTTCGAGGAAAGCGGCCTGGCGTCGTCCTACCAGACCATCGACGTGGACCTGGTGGGCGCGCTCCTCGCCCAGCACTTCCAGCTCGGCGGGCGGCTCGAGCGGCTTGCGACGGAGAAGGATGACACGTTCAGGCTTCACGCTGGCGCAGGCGACTACCTGGTGAAGATCTCACCACCCGGTGAGCCGCAGGCGGTTGTCGCGTTGCAGACGGCCGCCATGCGCCATCTCGAGGACGTCGCTCCGGAGCTGCCGGTGCAGCGCGTGAGGCTGACCGTCGACGGGGACGACAACGTGCCCCTCACGACGGACGAAGGCTGCACCCGGGTCCTGCGAGTGTTCCACTTCATCGACGGTGTGGTCCTGGCCCGTACACCCGCAGGACTGGAGCAGCTCGCCCAGGTGGGCCAGATGCTCGGGCGAATCGACCGGGCGCTCGAGTCCTTCGCTCATCCTGCGGCCCAGCGAGGGTTGGTGTGGGACATCCAGCACTTCCACAAGCTGACGGAGCTTGTCGACGACACGTCGCAGGCTGAGCACCGTCAGCTCGCCCGAGAGGCGTTCCGGCTGTTCGACAACGCCATCGTCCCGAGACTGGGCGAGCTCGAGACCCAAGTGATCCACGGCGACTATAGCCCTCACAATGTCGTCGTCGATCCAGGAAGCGACGACTTCGTCACCGGGGTCATCGACTTCGGTGACGCCGTACGCAGTCCTTTGATCTTTGATCCTGCAGTCTCTGTCGCCAACCTGCTCGGGCGGACGCCGAACCACCCCTGGTGGGATGCCTGCGCTTTCATGGCCGGCTACCTCGACACGCGCCCGATCAAGGACTGGGAGGTTCCGCTGCTGCCGGTCGCCGGGGTTGCGCGCCTGACGCTTCGGGCACTGATCACGAACTGGCGCGCGAAGCGCGTCGTAGAGCGCCGGGACTACCTGCTCGACCACGCCAAGGATGACTGGCTGAACGTCGAGCGAGCGCTGGCCACACCCTTGGACGGCGTCGTCGCGCACCTCCGAGAATTCAATTCTGATGTACCGGAACCGATGAGCATTCACCCCCCGGTGGAGCCCTCCACATAGAAGAGAGACGCAGATGATCGACTTCGAGCCGAAGTACATCACGTTCGACATGCACGGGACGCTGATCCGCTGGCACCTCAAGGACATGACCCGCGAGCGCCTGGCGGACGTCGTCCCGGCCGAGCAGATGGACGACTTCCTCAAGAGCTTCCAGTGGCAGCGCTATGACGAGGTCTTGGGCCCCTGGAAGCCCTTCCCCGACATCATCCATGACTCGCTCCGCAAGACCCTCGAGCGCTTCAACCTGCCCTACCGCAAGGCTGACAGCCAGGCCATGGTGGACGCGATCCCTACCTGGGGGCCTCACCCGGACGTTCCTGAGGCGCTGCGGAAGCTGGCATCGCGCTACCCGCTGGTGATCCTGAGCAACGCGGCCGACGACCAGGTGATGAGCAACGTGGAGAAGCTCGGCGCACCGTTCCACGCCGTCTTCACCGCCGAGCAGGCCCAGGCCTACAAGCCCCGTTTCCAGGCGTTCGAGTACATGTTCAACCAGCTCGGCTGCGCCCCTCAAGACCTCATGCACGTCTCCGCCAGTCCCCGCTACGACCTGATGGTCGCCAACGACCTGGGCATCAAGAGCAAGGTCCATGTCAATCGCGGTCTCGAGCCGAGCACCCCGGGCTACAACTGGTACGAGGTCAATTTCCTCTCCCAGGTGCCCCCGCTGTTCGGCATGTGAGCAGCGCGAAGCCGGCGGCACCCGACAAGCCGGTGGACCACACGGTCCGGCCGGCAACGACCAGCGCGCAGAATCGGCGTCGATATGGTCGCGACGTGACCAGCACCCCCACACCGCGCGACTACAACAAGGCCTCGGTCCTTGACGTAGTCCTCTCAGGGGCGCCCTTGACGCGGAACAAGCTCATCGAGCTGACGGGCTTGAGCAAGGCGACGGTGTCCCGAGCGGTGGAGGAGCTTCGCGGCGACGGCTTCGTCGTCGACGGCGGAGTCGACGCGGTCGTCGGCCGTGGTCGCCGGTCGACCTACCTGGACGTGCCGGGGACCGCTGGGCACGTGGTCGGCATCAGCTTCGGTGCCCAGACCACGTGCGTCTTCGTCACCGACCTCAGGGGCCGCGAGGTCGAGCACGTGATCGTTCCCACCCTGGACGAGGACCACGAGGAGGTCGGAAGTGCCGCGCAATGGCTGGTCGACCTGATTGCACGTACCAATGGATCCGCCCAGGGGCCAGTGCGTCAGATCGTCGCGGCCGTGCCCGGCCGAGTCCGGAACGGCACCGAGATCTTCAGCCCTGCGGGATCACGGAGGATCTTCGCGGGTCCTGCCCTCCAGCGAGCCATTGAGGACCTGATCGACGCTCCCGTGATCCTCGAGAGCGACGCCAATGCGTCCTTGCTCGGAATCCTCCGAGAAGACGCCACCGTCGGTGACGCTGCGCTCTTCACCTTCAGCACCATCCTGAGTTTCGCCAGCTGTTCCGATCACGAGATCGCACGGGGGCGTTCGCCTGCCTTCGGCGACGTGGGCGTGCTCTTCTCCGGAGTTGACGACGAGCGCCTGGACGGGCTGCTGAGCGCCAGTGGTCTTCTGCGATTCGCTCGCGGACGGGGACTCGACCTGGATCGCATCGACACGCTCTGGTTGGAGCCGCCCGAAGAAGCATCCCGGGCTGAGGTGCTGGAGGCGTTCACCACGGCCATCGTGACTGCGGTCAGTGCCGTTGCGGTGACGCGGGACCCGGAATCGGTGTACTTCGCCGGCCGACTGCGTCCACTCGTCGAGGAGGTCCTTCCCGACGTGCGCAGACAGCTTGCGCGGAGCCTTCCGGCGGCCCCGAAGCTCAACGTCGTGACGCAGGTGCTCGGTCTTTCGGTGGCACGAGGAGCGGCGTACGCGGGCCTGACCATGACCCACAGCCGGCTACGAGACGCCGTGCTCGAGACCCGTCGCCACCGGCAGCGTACGGAGCAGGCCGCACCCGCCTTCTGAAGCGCCACCGACCCACCACGGCCTCACAGTCGAACGTACACAGTGCCCTGTCCTCGGGTGCGGCCATCGACGCGTGACCTAGTTCTGTTGACGACGTAGGTTGGTCGCCATGTCCAGCGATCAACGCGTCGCCGTCGCGGGGTGCGCGCGCTGACGGGTAGCCGATCGTGGCTTCGCGGGCCTCATGACCGCGAGATCCTGCGCTTGGCGGTGCCTGCGTTCGGCGCCCTCGCGGCAGAACCCTTGTTCCTGCTGGCTGACGCTGCGATCGTCGGTCGGCTCGGGACCGCCGAGCTGGCGGGGCTGGGTGTCGCCGCCGCGGTCCTGCTCAACGCCATGTACCTGTTCATCTTCCTGGCCTTCGGCACGACCGCCGCCGTCGCGCGGCGGCTCGGTGGCGGGGATCTGCGGGGCGCGCTGGCGCAGGGGGTTCATGGCCTGTGGCTGGCCACGGCCATAGGCGCCGCGATCGCCATCCTTGGCATACCGCTGGCTCCGCTCGTGGTCGAGGCGTTCGGCACCTCGTCCGACGCGACACCCCACGCCGTCACCTACCTGCGGATCAGCCTGCTCGGCATGCCGGCGATGCTCGTGGTGCTGACCGCCATGGGGGTGCTGCGCGGCCTCCAGAACACGCGGACACCCCTGCTGGTGGCCAGCGTCGCCGGACTGGTCAACGTCGCACTGAACCTGGCCCTCGTGCACGGCATCGGCATGGGGATCGCCGGGTCGGCACTCGGGACGGTGATTGCTCAGGTAGGTGCAGCGTGCTGGCTGGTCGTCATGGTCGGGCGCCGGGCCGGGGCGCACGGCACGAGACTTCGGCCCGAGGCGGCGGGCATCCGGGAGGCGGGGACACTGGGCCTCCCTCTGTTCCTGCGGACGATCACGCTGCGCATAGCCCTCCTGGCGACGACCTACGTCGCCACCTCCCAGGGAGACGTCGCGCTGGCCAGTCACCAGGTGGCGTTCACACTCTGGTCGTTCCTTGCGATCGTGCCGGACAGCCTTGCGGTCGCAGCCCAGGCACTAGTAGGGCGCTACCTCGGCGCGGGCGACCCCTCAGGTGCTCGCGCCATCGCCCGACGGATGGTGCTCTGGGGCGTCGCCTCGACTTCTGTCCTGGGACTGCTGATGATCGCGCTGCGCGGGGCGTACATCCCCGTGTTCACCACCGACCTGTCGGTCCGGAACCTGCTCGCGGCCGTCGTCCTCGTGGTCGCTGCGATGCAGCCCCTCGGCGGCGTCGTGTTCGTGCTGGACGGCGTGCTCATCGGCGCTGGGGACGGCCGCTATCTCGCCTGGGCCGGGGTGGGCACGCTGGTGGTGTTCCTGCCGCTGGCCGCCCTTGTGATGCTGACCGGGTCCGGGTTGGTCGCGCTGTGGTGGGCGCTGACCGCGTTCCTGGTCGCGCGGCTCGTCACCGTGGTCCGGCGCCAACGATCCGACCGGTGGCTGGTCACCGGAGCGGGGCGATGAGAGGGCCGGCCCCGACGTCGACCGTCTCGACAGCCTGCTCGGGCTGTGCGGGGGATCGGCTAGCTCGGTGGCAGGAAGGGTGCGACGAGGCGTGCGCGCTTCGCTGGCTGTCCGGAGCGCTCTTCATAGGCGTCAGCAGACTTGAGACTCTTGGCAATGAGCCTCGCGGCGATGAACCGCAAGGGTTCGGGTTCCCAGCGCCGGGTGTGGTGTCCTACCCATGGAAGAGATATCAGATCCGTGTTGCGGCTCAGAATCAGGTCGCGCATGGTGCGGCCGGCGATGTTGGCGGCGACGACGCCGTGACCGCCGAACCCGCCGACGAATCCCAGTCCGGTCCTGCGGTCGAACGTCGTTCTCATGCACCAGTCGCGAGGTACGGCTAGGGAGCCGCCCCAGTGGTGGGTGATCCGAGCCTGCGCCGCAGCAGGGAACGCTTCCCTCAGGGTCTGGCACAGTCGCTGGAAGACGTCGGAATCCTGCTCGTTCTGGGGTGAGATCGGGCTGGTCAGTCGATACGGCGCCCCTCGGCCGCCCAGTGCGATCCTGCCGTCCACTGTCCGCTGGGCGTAGTAGTAGAGGTGCCGTGAGTCCTGGACCCCGAGACCGTCTCGCCACCCGAGCTCGTCCCAGGTCTGCTGCGGGAGGGGTTCGGTGGCGATCATGAGGGAGTACAGGGGCAGGAAGGTGCTTCGCTCGCCTCGCTCGCGGATCGTGTAGGACTCGGTGGCTCGAACCACGACAGCGGCCGTCAGTCGTCCGCCCCGGCACTGAATCACCTTGGAGCCCAAGTGCTCTGCCGGGCTTTGTTCGTAGATCTTGACACCCAGACGCTCGCACGCCGCGGCCAGGCCACGAGCCAGCTGAGCAGGGTCGACGCGAGCGCAGTGCGGGTTGAAGGACCCTGCCAGCACGCCCTCCGCTCCACGGATGAGGTCGGCACGCTCCTCGGCGGTCAGCAGCCTGACGTCCTCGGGCCCGAGCCCGAAACGGTGCTTTTCCTCGACGTAGGCGCGGAGACGATCTACTCCCGGCTGGGTAGTCGCCACCCTCATCGCCCCGCCCTTCCGGTAGCCGCAGTCGATGCCTTCCAACGACACGACACGACCGATCTCGTCGACCCCGTGGTGGGTCTCGCGCTCGGCCCGCAGGACGCTGTCCCAACCACTGGCTCGGGCGTAGCGCGCGCCGCTGCCAGCGATACCAGATGAGACAAAGCCACCGTTGCGACCTGCGGCGCCGAATCCGGCGATCTCCGCCTCGACCACGGTGACCCGCAGGGACGGGTCCGCTGCCTTCAAGTAGTACGCCGTCCACAGCCCGCCGAAACCGGCTCCGACGATCGCGACATCACACGTCTGGTCGCCCGTAAGCGGCTCTCTGGGCGTCAGATCCGCAACCACCCCCTCAAGCCACAGGCTTCGCGCCCACCGGTTGTCGGCCGCCGGGGGAGGACCGGCCGCGCCCTCTGGTCCGCTCTCTGGCCGCTCATCTTGCAACACACCTACTCCTGTTCTAGCCACGCCAGGAGCAGAGCGCTTCCATGGCAGTGGCATCCGTTGGCTCACCATTGGACGAGGTTGCAGCCTTTGTGGTCGGTGGGTTCGATCTGGACGGTGGCGTGGGTGATGTGGTGGCGGTCGCGTAGCACGTCGCGGGCGTCATCGAGTACGGCGTGGGTGTCGGCGCCGGGCCGGACCTGCAGGTGCACGCTGAGGGCGTCCATGCCGGAGGTGACGGTCCAGACGTGCAGGTCGTGGGCGTCGACGACTTGGTCGAGCTGCTCGAGATCGCTTGTGACGTCGGCCATGTCGATGTGGGCGGGGGCGGACTCGACCAGGATCCGCAGGGCGTCGCGGCCGAGTTTGTAGGCGCGCGGGAGGATGAACACGCCGATGCCGATGGCGACGACGGAGTCGACCCAGTACCAGGAGGTGAGGGCGATGATGGCGGCGCCGATCAGGACGCCGACCGAGCCGACTGCGTCGGCGACGACCTCGAGGTAGGCGCCGCGCAGGTTGAGGCTTTCCTTGGCGCCGGCCTGGAGCAGCCGGAAGCAGATCACGTTGATGATCAGGCCGACGATGGCGACCACGATCATCGGGGTGGAGGCAACCTCCTGGGTGGTGCCTTGGAAGCGTTGGATGGCTTCGTAGACGACGTAGCCGGCGACGGCGAACAGCAGCCCGGCGTTGGCGAGCGAGGCGAGGATCTCCAGCCGGTACCAGCCGTAGGTGCGGTGCGCTGCGGTGGCGGCGCCGCTGGCCAGGGTGATCGCGGCCAGCGACATGCCCAGGCCGCCGGCGTCGGAGAGCATGTGCCCGGCGTCGGAGACCAGCGCCAGGGAGCCGGAGATGATGCCGGCGGCGAACTCGACCGCGACGAACGAGATGGTGAGCAGGAACGCGTACAGCAGCGGCCGCTTGTAGCGGGCACCGGCCGACAGCGCGTCGGCGGCACTGGGTCCGTGGCTGTGCCCGTGCCCGTGTCCGTGGCCGTGTCCGGCGCCCATCAGGGGGTCCTTTCCATGGGGGAGTCCAGGGGGAGTCCAGGGGGGAGTCCAGGGGGGAGTCCAGGGAGGGGGAGTGGGAAGCTGGAAGTGAGGTCGAGGTGGCGGGGAGCTGGTCCCAGAAGTGGCATCTGGCGGTGTGTTCTGGGTGGGGTCCGTCGACGGGGGGCAGGGTGGTGGTGCAGATGTCTTGTGCCATCGGGCAGCGGGGGTGGAAGCGGCAGCCGGTGGGGATGTCGATCGGGGAGGGTGGTTCGCCCTTGAGCCGGTGGACCAGGTCGCCGCCGGTGGACTGTTCGGTCAAGGACGCGGCCAGCAGGACCCGGGTGTAGGGGTGGCGGGGGTCGTTGAACAGGTCGTCGCGGGGGGCGACCTCGACGATCTGGCCCAGGTACATCACCGCGACCCGGTCGCACAGGTAGCGCACCACCCGCAGGTCGTGGGAGATCAGCACCAGGGTCAGGTCGAGCTGGTCCTTCAGCTCGACCAGCAGGTTCAGGATCTGGGCCCGGATCGAGGCGTCCAGCGCTGAGGTGGGCTCGTCGCAGATCAGGAACTTGGGGTTGAGCAGCAGGGCGCGGGCGATCACCATCCGCTGCAGCTGCCCACCCGAGCACTCCGAGGGGCGGCGCTCCAGGATCGCCTCGTCCAGCCCGACCCGCTCCAGCATCGCCATCATCCGCTCGTGCCGGGCGTCGCGGTCCTTCATGCCGTGGTGCCGCAGCGGCGCCTCCAGGGACGTGCCCAGGCTCATCTTCGGGTCGAACGCCCCGTAGGGGTCCTGGAAGACGAACTGCATCGAGCGGCGCAGCGCCTTCAGCTCCTTGCCCTTGGCGGCGGTGATGTCGGCGCCGTCGAAGACGATGTGACCAGAGGTGGCCGCCACCGCCCGCAGAATGGTGCGGGCCAGGGTGGACTTGCCGCAGCCGGACTCACCGACCAGGCCCAGCACCTCACCTCGGCGCACGCTCAACGACACCCCGTCGACGGAGTGCACCTTCTTGCCCCGGCCGGCCGGGAAGTGCTTGACCACGTCGGTCAGCTCGACCAGCGTCCGGGTCGGCGCCGGCTGGTGCAGGTCCTGGTTGGTCACGGTCGTGCTCATACCGCCTCCGCGTGCTCTCGGGCTGCGTAGCACCGGGCGTGGTGCTCGTGCTCGCCGCAGGTGTCCAGCTGCGGCTCGGCGCTGGCACAGATGTCCTGGATCCCCAACGCCACCGTGACCGGGCAGCGCGGCAGGAACCGGCACCCGCGCTGCAGCTCGCGGGCCTGCCCGACACTGCCCGGGATCGAGAACAGCTGGCCCCGCTCGGCCTCCAACAGCGACGCCTTCAGCAGCGCCTGCGTATAGGGGTGCTGCGGGTCGTCGAAGATGTCCCGAACCGCCCCCTCCTCCACGATCCGCCCGGCGTACATCACCGCCACCCGGTCGGCCATCGACGACACGATCCCCAGGTCGTGGGTGATCAACAGGATCGACAACCCCAGCTCGTCCCGCTTGCGCTGCAACAGCTCCAGGATCTGCGCCTGCACCGTGACATCCAGCGCCGTGGTCGGCTCGTCCGCGATCACCAGCTCCGGGTCCGCGCTCAACGCCGCCGCGATCATCACCCGCTGCGCCATCCCACCCGAAAGCTGGTAGGAGAACGCCGACGCCCGCCGCGCCGGCTCCGGGATCCCCACATCCCGCAACAGCTCCACCGCCCGCGCCTTGGCCTCCCGCCGGCCCACCCCCCGGTGCCGGCGCAGCGCCTCGGTCACCTGAGAACCCACCCGAGCCGTCGGGTCCAGCATCACCTTCGGCTGCTGGAACAACATCGCCACCTTGGACCCACGCACCTCGTTACGCCGCTTCGCCGACATCGCCAACAGGTCCTCCCCCTCGAGCACCACGTCCCCGCCGATCACCTCCGCACCCGGCGGCAACAACCCCATCACCGTCAACGCCGTCATGCTCTTGCCCGACCCCGACTCCCCCACCAACGCCACGATCTCCCCCCGACCCACCACCAGATCCATCCCATCAATCGCCGGCGCCCCCTCCACATCCGGGAAATCCACCCGCAAACCCCGGATCTCCAGCAGACGACCATCCGGACCGTCGGCACGCACAGGTTCTCCCCGCACCTGTCCCTGCAAGCTGACCTCAGACATGGAGCCTCCTCATCGCGCGTCCGCGGCGACGACGTCGCCGCGGCCCTGCGTACTCGTCAACGCGACCACGGCGTCGTCGAAGTGCCTCACCAGCGCAGCCAGCGCCCGCTCGGTGTCACCGTCCCGGATCCACTCGCAGATCCTGCGGTGCTCGGCCACCAAGTCGTGACGGCCCTCCGCTCCGGTCAAGGCCCCCAGGCAGAGCCTGGTCTCGGACATCACCGTGGTGAACATCCGCTGCAGCCGCTGGCTGCCGGTCGAGGCCACCAGGGCGGTGTGGAAGTCCAGGTCGAACCTGCCCACCGCCTCCCAGTCGCCCGCCCCTGCGGCGGTCTCCATCGCGGCCACGCACTCGTCCAGCGCCTCGTACGTGGTGCCGGACGTGGAGCTGGCGATCGCGTAGCGGACCGCGGCCGATTCCAGCGCCTGCCGGGCCAGGTAGACGTCGGCGACGTCCTCGTCGGTCAGGACCGGCACGAAGACCCCTCGGTGGGGCTCGCTGCGCAGCAGCCCCTCCTGCACGAGCCGTTGGACGGCCTCACGGACCGGGCCCCTGCTGACCCCGAAGCTGTGGGCCAGCTCCACCTCGCTCAGCTGGGAACCCGGCTCCAGCGCGCCGTTCACAATGCTGTCGCGTAGCCGCTCGGTCACCATCGAGGCGAACGTGGCACGAGACAGCCGCAGGCCCGTCCCGGGTTCGGGGGTCACAGCGCTTCTCCGACGTCGAGTGGTGTGAGGGCGCCGGGTGCGGGTTCGGGGGTGGCGGCGCGTTTGCGCTTGGCCTTCTTCAGGTCGAGGCCTTGGCCGATCATGGTGACGCTGAGGGCGGTCAGGAAGATCGCGGCGCCGGGCAGGATGCCCAGGCCGGGGGCGCGTTCCATGTAGGGCTGGGCGTCCAGCAGCATCGCGCCCCAGTCCGAGTCCGGTGGCTGCACGCCCAGGCCGAGGTAGGACAGGGCGCCGACGGTGATCAGCTTGTGCCCGAACCGCAGGAAGCTCATCGCCAGCACCGGGCGCATCGCGTTCGGGATCACGTGCCGGAACACGATGTAGGCCTTGGGGGAGCCGAGGATCTCGGCGGCCTCGACGTATTCCTTGGAGTTGATGTCCAGCGCCAGGCCGCGCATCAGCCGGGCGAACGGGGTCCAGCCGGTGACCGTCAGGGCCAGGATCAAGGTGACGTAGCCGGGCCCGAACAGGGCGATCAGGAACAGCGCGATCACCACGTCGGGGAAGCAGATCAGCACGTCCACGGTGCGCATCACCAGCTCGTCCAGCCAGCCACCCTTGCGGGCGGCCACGGCGCCGATGATGGCGCCGGAGATGGCGCAGATCAGCAGGGTGATCATCGCGATCGTGGCCGAGAACCGCCCACCCCACATCAGCCGCGACAGCACGTCCCTGCCCAGGTGGTCGGTGCCGAACCAGTGCTCGCCCGACGGGGCGCCCAGCCGGTTGGCCAGGTCCTGGGAGGCCGGGTCGTGCGGGGCGATCCACGGCGTCAGCACCAAGATCACCACGATCACCACCAGCAGCGTCACGCCGAACTTGAACGTCCAGTGCCGGCCCCGGACCCCGCCGATCATCATCGACAGCACGTTCGGGCGGTGCGGCCGCGCCGAGCGCAGCGACGTCGGTCGCTGCGGCTGGGGCGGCGGCGCCTCCTTGGTCAGGGTGCTAGGCATGGCTGGCCACCCTGATCGCCGGGTTCAGGACCCCGTACAGCAGGTCGGTGGCGGTGTTGATCACCACGGCAAGGGTCAAGATCCACAGCATGCCTCCCTGGATGACCGGGACGTCGTTGTTGGTGACGGCGGTGTACAGCAGCCGGCCCATCCCGGGAATGTTGAAAATGACCTCGATCACCACCGCGCCGCCGAGCAGGCCGGCGAACCAGAACGAGAACAGCGTCATCACCGGCAGCAGGCTGTTGCGCAGACCATGCTGCAACAGGGTCTGCGGGAAGCTCAGGCCCCGGCTGCGGGCCGCGGTGATGTACGGGGCGCTGAGCACGTCGGTCATCGACGCCCGCATCACCTGGGTGAAGTACCCCAACGGCCGCAACGCCAACGCCGTCGCCGGCAGCACGATGTAGGCCAGCCCGCTCCAGCCGCCCGACGGCAACCAGCCCAGCTGGCGGGCGAACACCAGCACCAGCACCGGACCGACCCAGTACTCCGGCGCCGACACCGCGCTCTGCGACATGAACGTGATCGCGTTGTCCACCTTCCCGCCGCGCCGGGTCGCCGCCCACGTCCCCAACGGCAACGCGAACACCAGCGCCATCAGCAGCGCCGAGATCGCCAGCGACATCGACACCCCCAACGCCGGCACCACCAGCTCCTGCACCGGCGTCCGGCTGGTGAACGAGAACCCGAAGTCACCACCCACCACCTGACCCAGCCACTCCAGGTACTGCACATGCAGCGGCCGGTCCAGACCCAGCTCACGCGTCAACGCCTCCACCTGCGCCGGCTCCAACGCCGGATCATTCACCCGCGCCCGCAGAATCTTCCGCGCCGCATCCCCCTCACCCACATACGGGATCAAGAACGCCAACACCGACACCACCAACAACGTCACCACCAACGTCGCACCCCGCCGCACCAAGAACGTCACCATCGGACACTCCCTCGCTGGTCACACGTCACTCGACGACGCCTCACTTGATCACGTCCTGGAACTTGTAGTAAGCCCCCGCGAACGGCAGGAACCAGGGCGGGCCGAAGTGTCCCGGGATCCGCTTGAACGCGATGTCGCGCCACGGGTTGGCCTCGGGCGTCCCGCTCATGTATTCGGCCATCTGCTTGCCCATGTGTGTCGCCATCTGCACACCATGACCGGAGTAGCCGAGCGAGTAGAAGAGTCCGTCGTGCTCGCCCGCGTGCACAAGCTGGTCCAGGCTCATGTCCACCTGCCCGCCCCAGCAGTAGTCCACCTTCGTGTCGGCCAGCTGGGGGAACACGGACACCATCGCCTGGTGCAGGATCCGCCCGCTCTTCTCGTCCGCTTCAGGGCGGCCGGACATCGCGAATCGCGCCCGCCCCCCGAACAGCAGCCGCTGGTCCGGTGTGATCCGGAAGTAGTACAGGAGGTTCTTGGTGTCCGAGGCCATCCGGCGGGTGGGCATCAGCTGGTCGCAGACCTCCTTGCCCAGCGGCTCGGTGACGATGATGAAGCTGCCCACGGGCGCGATCCGCATCTGCATCCACCGGAACGGTCGACCGGTGTAGCCGCTGGTCGCCACCAGCACTTGCTCGGCCCGGAGCGATCCGCGGGGCGTGATGACCTCGTGCCGGGTGCCGCCCAACCGTTTCACCTCGATGACCGGCGCCTTCTCGTGGATCTCCGCGCCCGTCCGGACGGCTGCCTCCGCCAGTCCCCTGGTGAACTTGCCGACGTGCAGTCCGGCGCCCTTCGGGTCGATCATCGCCCCGTGGTAGAAGTCGCTGCCGATCTCCGAGCGCAGCTCGCTCTTGGACACCATCTGCGTCTCGCAGCCCAGCCGTTCGGCCAGCACGTCGTGGGTCTTGCGTAGCCCGTCGAGATGCGCCGGCTTCGAGGCCAGGTTGAGCTTGCCAGTGCGGGCGAAGTCGCAGTCGATCCCTTCCTCGCCGACGAGCTTCTCGATGCTGTCGATCGCGTCGTAGTAGGTGAGGTAGAGCGTGCTGGCGGTCGGGAACCCGTATCGGGCGATCGCGTCACGGAAACCCAGCGACAGCCCGGGGGTCGCCATCCCGCCGTTGCGCCCGGACGCACCCCAGGCCACCGTCTCCCGTTCGAAGACAGCGACTTTGGCGCCCTTGCGCGCCAGGTGAAGGGCTGCCGAGGTCCCGGTCAGGCCAGCACCCACCACAGCCACGTCCACGTCACCGCCCACCTCCGTGGAGGACCGGTCGGGTCCCTGTGGCGAGGTGTCGAGCCAGTACGGCGTGAACTTCATCGAGTCTCTTTCCTCTGGGCCACAGTGGGCCTGGGGCTGTCAGACGCCAGTGCTCTACAGGCCCAGCAGCGGCGGCACTCCGGACAGGTCCGTGACCTCGTGGTAGCCGTAGTAGGGCGTGCTGGGCTCGTAGCCGCGGTTGACGTACACCTTGTTCGCGATGCGCAGGTCGTGCGCCGGGATCAGGTCGTACCGCAGGCTCGAGGACACGTGCAGGACGTCCTGCGGCGCACAGCCCAGCTGGTCGAGCATGTACTCGAACGCCTGCAGCCGCGGCTTGTAAGCCCCGGCCTGCTCGGCGGTGTACACCGCGTGGAACGGCGCACCCAGCTTGTCGACGTTGCTGTGGATCTGCTCGTCGGCCGCGTTGGACAGGATCACCAACGGGTAGCGCGACGCCAGCGCCCTCAGCGCGTCAGGGACGTCCGGGTGGGGACCCCAGGTCGGCACTGCCTCGTAGATGGCGCGGCCGTCGGAGTCGCGGTGCTGGATGCCCCAGAGCTTGGTAGTGCGGGCGAGCGCGTCGTCGATGACCTGCTCGTAGGGCTTGTAGGCGCCCAGGACCTCGTCGATGCGAAAGGCCTCGAAGTCGTCCAGGAAGTCCTCGATCTTGTCCTGCGGCACCCGGTCAGCCAGCAGCTGGCGGGTCAGGGCGGACATCCCGAACGCGGTCAGCGTCCCGTAGCAGTCGAAGGTGATGAACTTCGGCTCGAACTCGATCACTGGTTACTCCCGGTCCTCGGCAGCCGACGGTGGTCAGCCGACCGTGAGGTCAGCCGTGAGGACGTAGTAGGACAACAGGTGGGGTTCGAAGCCCTGGACGTCGCTTCGGCTGCCCCAGACCGCGCCCTCGTGGAGCAGCCAGACGGCGGCGGCCTCTTCCTGCAGCTGGGCGCCGATCTCCGCCTTCTGCTGGATCGCGGCGTCCAGGTCCTGGTTGGCAAGCGCTTCCTGGATCACCTGGTCGGTGTTCGGGTCGCAGTACTGGGCGATGTTGTAGCTGCCCTCGCAAGTCCAGTCCGAGCGCAGGTAGCTGGCCGGGTCGGCGACGTCAGTGGTGTAGCCACGGGAGAGCAGGGTGGCGTCGTAGTTGCCCGCGAGCCAGTCCGGCTCGAAGGAGGCGGTCTCGCCGGCCCGGATGTTGACCGTGATGCCCAACTGGCCCAGCTGGTCCTGGATCACGGCGGCCACGTCGCCCAACTCGGGCCGCTCGTTGTAGGCGATCAGCTCGAACTCGAGGGACGCCGGGTCGACACCGGCCTGCTCCAGCAGCGAGCGTGCCTCGTCCTGGTCGACCGCCACGGGCTCTGCACCTTCGGTTCCCCACGGGCTCGTGGGACTGAACGGCCCGACCGCGGGCGAACCGGTGCCCTCGTAGACGCCGTCCACGATGGCCTGCGTGTCGATCGACATCTGGATGGCCTTGCGAACGAGCGGGTCGTCGAACGGCGCGCGGGTGTGGTTCAGCAGCATCACCGTGGTGCGCGGCACCTCCTGTTCCTGGATCTCGACGTTCTCGTCGCCCTCGACGATGCTGCGGCTCGCCGCCGGGATGGACCTGACGAGGTGCGACTCACCGGTCTGCAGCTGGGTGGCCCTGGCGGCACCGTCGACGATGAACCGCACCTCGGCGGTCGCGAGGCCGACCTCGCCGCCCCAGTAGTTCTCGTTGCGCTCGAGGCTGAGCGACTCCTGCGGTGCCTCGCCGGTGACCGTGAACGGGCCGGTGCAGGTGCCCTGGATGTCGATCTGGTCGGCTTCATAAGCCTTCGGGGCCAGGATCCCGGCGTTCGGGCCGGCCAGCCGCAGCGGGATCAGGGCGTCGGGGGCCGGGGTGGTGACCCGCACGGTCGTGTCGTCGGCTGCTTCCACCGAGGTCACGTTGTCAGGGTTGATCCCTCGTGCAGGGGTCTCGGCCTCCAGCAGGTGCGTCAGCGCGCCGGCGACGGCGTCGCCGTCCAGCGGCGTCCCGTCCTGGAAGGTGACGTCCTCGCGGAGGGTGATCTCCCAGACCGTCGGCTCGACCTGGTTCCACTCCGTGGCCAGGGCCGGCTCCAGCTCGCCGTCGTTCTTGTAGCGGATCAGCGTCTCGAGGCAACCGGCTCGCATCAGCGCGTGGGCGTCATCGGTCTCCACCGCCCAGCCCGCAGCCGGAGTGGTGAAGTCGGCGAAGACGATGTGCCCGCCGTCGGAGCCGCCGTCCTCGCCGGCGCCCCCGTTGTCGTCTCCCCCGCCCATGCCGCACGCCGATGCGGTGAGGGCGATGAGCGCGATGCCACTTGCCCAACGAAGTCGAGCCATGGTTGGTCCTCCTGGTGAGTGGCGCGCCAGACGGCGACACACGCGACGTGGTACCGACCACACCACCATGCCAGACTGTATGTTGTCAACAACTTGCAGTTGACTATTCCCTGGCGCAGGCCGCAGAGTTGGTGTCATGAGCGACGTGGAGACAGTCACCTGGACACCGCGCGGCGGGGCCTTCTGGGCCGGCTCGTGGCACCCGATCGGCGAACAGCTCGTCGTGCTGGACCCCGAGAACGGACGTCCTGTCGGCAGCGTCTCCGACTGCACGGCCGCGGACGTCGATGTCGCTGTGGCGGCGGTCGCGCAGGGGATCCACGAGGGCGCCGAGTGGCCGCTGTGGCAGCGTCGCGAGGTCCTGCACCGCGCCGCAGCCCTTCTGCTGGAGCGCCGCGAGCTCTTCACGAACCTGATCTCACGCGAAGGCTGCAAGCCGGTCCGCGACGCCGGCCGCGAGGTGGAGCGAGCCGCTGAGACCGTCCGTCTGTCGTCCGAGCAGGCCCATCGCCTCGAGGGCGAGACGCTGCCCTTCGGCAACACGCCGCGAGGCGGCGGCCGAATCGGCTGGTACACCCGGGAGCCGGTCGGGGTCATCGGCGCGATCACACCGTTCAACGACCCGCTGAACCTGGTCGCCCACAAGCTGGCACCTGCCCTGATCGGCGGGAACGGGGTCGTGCTCAAGCCCGCCGAGCAGACCCCCCTGACCGCGCTCGCGTTCACTGAGCTCCTGCTCGATGCCGGTGTGCCGGGTGACCGGATCGCCGTGCTCCCCGGCCGGGGGGCCACCGTGGGGGCCGCGCTGGTGGGCCATCCGCTCGTCGACATGGTGTCGTTCACCGGCGGGTACGCGACCGGCAACGCCGTGGCGCGTGCCGCCGGCGCCAAGAAGACGCTGATGGAGCTTGGCGGAAACGGCGCGGTCATCGTCCTGCCCGACGCTGATGTCGAGCGGGCCGCTCACGCCGTCGTCGACGGGGCGTTCGGGGCGGCGGGGCAGAACTGCCTGTCGGTGCAGCGCGTGCTCGTCGCGGCTGAGCTGGTCGACACGCTCGTCGACCTGGTCGTCCAGGGCACCCAGCGGCTGGTCGTCGGCAGCAAGAGCGACCCTGCTACCGACGTCGGACCCCTCGTCGACGAAGTTGCTGCCGAGCGGGTCGAGGCCTGGGTGACCGCAGCCGTCCAGGCCGGGGCCACTGTCCAGGCCGGGGCCAAGCGCGACGGCACCTTCTACTGGCCCACCGTGCTGACCGGCGTGCCCGCGGACGCTCGCGTCCTCACCGAGGAGATCTTCGGACCGGTGGTGTCGATCCAGTCGTTCGACTCCGTCGACGCCGCCGTGGCGGAGGTCAACGGGTCCGACTACGGCCTCCAGGCCGGCGTGTTCACCCGCGACATCGAGCGCGCTCTCGACGTTGCCCAGCGGCTGCGGGTGGGCGCCGTGATGATCAACGACACCGGTGACTTCCGGATCGACGCGATGCCTTTCGGCGGGAGCAAGTACTCCGGCGTCGGTCGCGAGGGGGTGCCGTTCGCCGTGGACGCCATGACCGAACCCAAGATCATCAGCATCAACCGCGCCGGCTGATCGGGGCGTCGTCTGGCGGCGATGGCCCTTGCCCCGTGCTCGTGGCGCTCGTCGTTGCATCGTGAGGCACGTCCGCCCTTCTCACTGCACCCCGGAGGTGCGGACGAGCCAGGGGTCCGGAAGATCGACTCCACCGGCGAACCGGACGGGTCGAAAGGGTTCGAGCAGCGGGTCGTCCCGTCCCGTGGTGATCTCCTCGCGCGCGAGCCTGCCGAGGAGGGGGGCCAACGTGACACCACTGTGTGTGGCGACGACGTACAGCGTGCGGTGGTCGTCGACGAAGCCGGCGACGGTCTGTCGGTCGCCGGGTAGCACGCGCCAGCCCACGACCAGCGACTCGAGCCTCGCGCCCTCGGTGTCGCGCAGGCAATGGCGCAGCCGCGTGAGGAACTCGGCGCCGAGCGGGCTGTCGAGCGACGGCACCGCGGACGGATCGGCATCCACGTCAAGCTCCGGGGCCTGCAGGAGGAGGCGACCGCCACCGTGCGGGCGGACGTTCAGGAACGGGGTGGTGAGAAGCCGGTCCAGGGGTGACGGAACGGGTGAGGTGACAGCCAGGAAGCTCACCGGCGTGCTTCCCGGCCCCGTGAACGGCTGGAGCGGGACGTACGCATCTGCGGTCGCGAGGAGGTCCTGCGTCCACCGGCCGGCGCAGACGACGACTCCATCCGCTTGCAGTACCTCGCCGTCGGTGAGTACCACCCGCGCTCCGGTCGGCCCTGCAGAGACCGAGGCGACCTCTTTGGGGGCCTGGAGCCGTCCACCGTGCATCCGGAGGTCCGAGAGCATCTTGCCCATCAGGAGAGCGGGATAGCAGTGGCCCTCGGTGGGGAAGTACGTCACGGACTCGACGGACTGGGGCAGGACGAGCCCGGGTTCGAGGTCGAGGGCACGCGCGCGTGAGACGACCTCGACGGGGTAGCCGGTGCGGACCATCTCGCTCACGACGGCGGCGAGGTGCTCTGCCTCGGGCCCTGGCCGTGCCCATCGCAGGTGACCGTTCTGGCGCCACCACTCCGCCTTTCCCGCGGCAATGCGCACGTGCTCTTCCATGCCGAGCACGTTCAGTCGGAAGTAGGAGTCGGGGACCTTCTGGCTGGCGTTCACCCAGGCGAACGACGTGCTGCTGGTCTGGGATCCCGGCGTCCGCGCTTCGAGCACGGTCACGTCCACACCGACACGTGCAAGCTCTCGCGCGACGGACAGGCCGATGATGCCCGCCCCGACCACGATCCACTTGGCCATCTCAGGCGGTAGCCGCCTCGACCGCGGCGCCCCAGATGGTGAGTGCCTCCTCGACGTGCTCCTCGGTGACCACGAGCGCCGGGATCATCCGCACCACGTTGCCGAACGGACCGCAGGTCAGCAGTAGCAGCCCGCGCTCGCCGGACTCCTTCTGGGCACGCACTGCGGCACCTGGGTCGGGCTGGCCGTCCGGGGTGATGAACTCCGTGGCCAGCATGAGGCCGAGGCCGCGGACGTCGCCGATGGCCGGGTTGCCGGCGGCGACCTTGTCCAGGCCGGCTGCGAGGACCGCGCCGACGACGCGGGCGTTCTCCACGAGGTTCTCCTCCTGGATCACGTCGAGCGTCGCGATCGCGGCAGCGCACGCGACCGCGTTGGCGCCGTACGTGCCCCCCTGCGATCCGGGCCACGCCTTCGCCATCAGCTCGGTCGACGCGGCGATGCCTGACAGCGGGAACCCGCTGGCCAGCCCCTTGGCGGTGATCAGGATGTCGGGTCGCACGCCGAAGTGGTCGTGTCCCCAGAACCGCCCAGTCCGGCCCCAGCCGGTCTGCACCTCGTCGAGGACCAGGAGGATGCCGTGGCGGTCAGCGCGCTCTCGCAGGCCCTCCATGAACACGGTGTTCGCCGGAACGTAGCCGCCTTCGCCGAGGACCGGCTCGACCAGGAAGGCGGCAGTCTCGGCGGGAGCGGTCATCGTGGCCAGCACGTAGTCCAGCTCGCGCAGGGCGAACTCGGTGGCCGTGGCCTCGTCCCAGCCGTACCGGTACGCCGTCGGGAAGGGCGACACCACGACCCCGCCCATCAGCGGGGAGAAGCCGGCGCGGAACTTGGTGCCGGAGGTCGTCATGGACGCCGCACCGATGGTGCGCCCGTGGAACGAGCCGTGGAACACGACGATGTTGGGTCGGCCCGTGGCGTGCCGGGCCAGGCGGAGCGCCGCCTCCACGGCCTCGCTGCCGGAGTTGCTGAAGAAGACCGAGTCCAGTCCCGCGGGCAGCACCTCGCTCAGGCGCTCGGCCAGCGTCAGCAGCGGGCGGTGCATCACGGTCGTGTACTGCCCGTGGATCAGCTTGCCGATCTGCTCCTGCGCCGCCGCCACCACGCGCGGGTGGCAGTGACCGGTGCTGGTCACCCCGATCCCCGCGGTGAAGTCGAGGTAGCGCCGACCGGCCTCGTCGAACACGTGGACGCCCTCCCCTCGCTCGACCAGGACGGGGGTCGCCTGCTTCAGCAGCGGAGAGAGGTATGCCATTCGGTCACTCCTTGGTAGACTGTTGACAACCAACAATACACCCCTCTGAGCATCGGAGAACCCCATGGTCGACACCGCCCGCGAGCAGCAGGTCGTCAGCGCCGTACCGACCGGTCTGTTGATCGGAGGACAGTGGCGTCCGGCCGCGTCCGGCGCGACGTTCAAGGTCGAGGACCCCTCCACCGGCAGCGTCCTCACCGAGGTGGCCGACGCCAGCCCCGCCGACGGCATGCAGGCCCTGGACGCCGCGACCAAGGCACAGCCCGGCTGGGCCGCATTCCCTCCCCGGGAGCGCAGCGAGATCCTGCGCGGGGCCTACGAGCTCCTGCTGGAGCGCCAGGACGACTTGGCGCTGCTGATGACGCTGGAGATGGGCAAGCCGCTGGCTGACGCACGCGGTGAGATCACCTATGCAGCGGAGTTCTTCCGCTGGTTCTCCGAGGAGGCTGTGCGCATCGACGGCGGCTACGCCGTCGCGCCCAGCGGCCAGGGGCGTTTTCTCGTGATGCGCCAGCCGGTGGGTCCGTGCCTCCTCATCACGCCATGGAACTTTCCGATGGCGATGGGCACCCGCAAGATCGGCCCGGCTGTGGCAGCGGGATGCACGATGGTCGTCAAGCCGGCCGCTCAGACCCCGTTGTCGATGCTGGCGCTCGCCGGCATCCTGCAGGAGGCCGGCCTGCCCGACGGCGTCCTCAACCTGATCACGACCTCGGACGCGGGCGGCGTGATGGAGCCGATGATTCGGGACGGCCGGGCCCGCAAGCTGTCCTTCACCGGGTCGACCGGGGTAGGGCGCAAGCTGCTCGAGCAGTGCGCGGACCAGGTGATGCGTACGTCCATGGAACTGGGCGGCAACGCCCCGTTCCTGGTCTTCGAGGACGCCGATCTCGATGCAGCGGTCGAGGGAGCCATGCTCGCCAAGATGCGCAACATGGGCGAGGCCTGCACCGCGGCAAACCGGTTCTACGTGCACTCCTCGGTGGTCGACGAGTTCGCTCGCCGGCTCAGCGAGCGGATGTCGGCCCTGAGCGTCGGCCGGGGTGTCGAGGACGGCGTGGTGGTCGGTCCGCTGATCGACCTGACGGCCCGCGACAAGGTGGCGACGCTCGTCGACGACGCCGTGCGCCGAGGCGCTCAAGTGGTGGTCGGTGGCGAGCCGCTGGAAGGTGCCGGCTACTTCTACAAGCCGACCGTGCTGACGGGAGTGACCGGCGACGCCCAGATGCGCCACGAGGAGATCTTCGGTCCGGTCGCGCCCATCGTCTCGTTCGAGGCGGAGGATGAGGCGGTCTCCGCAGCCAACGACACCGAGTTCGGTTTGGTGGCCTACGTGTTCACCCGTGACCTCGACCGTGCGATCCGGGTCAGCGAGCGGCTGGAGACGGGAATGGTCGGCCTCAACCAGGGCATCGTCTCCAACCCCGCGGCGCCGTTCGGCGGTGTGAAGCACTCAGGTGTCGGCCGTGAGGGCGGCCACCTCGGCATCGACGAGTTCCTGGAGATCAAGTACGTCGCCCTGGCGACGAAGGCCTGAGGGGCACGACGTTGGACACCAAGACGTCCGGGCGTCGCATCGCCCTCATCCCCGGGGACGGCATCGGCGTGGAGGTCGCCGCGTCGGCGCGGACCGTGCTGGCGGCGTTGGAGGAGCGCTACGACCTGGCCCTCACGATCGACGAGTTCGACTGGTCGTGCGAGCGCTACCTCGCCGAGGGTGCGCTGATGCCTGCGGACGGGCTGGACACCCTCCGCCGGTACGACGCTGTGCTGCTCGGTGCCGTCGGCTGGCACGGCGTGCCCGACCACGTCTCGCTGTGGGGCCTGCTGATCCCGATCCGCCGCGCCTTCAGGCAGTACGTCAACTTGCGCCCGGTCCGATCGTTCGAGGGCGTGACCAGCCCTCTGGCCGACGGCGAGAACCGGCCGATCGACCTGGTGATCGTCCGGGAGAACAACGAGGGTGAGTACAGCGAGGTCGGTGGGCGGTTCAGCCGTGGCCTGCCCGAGGAGACCGCCATCCAGTCGGCGGTGTTCACGAGGCGAGGCATCAGCCGCATCGCGGACTACGCCCTCTCGCTGGCCGCCGGTCGTGGCCGGCACCTGACGTCGGCGACGAAGTCCAACGGGCTGGTCCACAGCATGCCGTTCTGGGACGAGGTGGTCCGTGAGCGCGCGGCGCTGCAGCCTGAGGTCGAGCTCGTCGAGGAGCATGTGGACGCCCTCGCCGCGAAGCTGGTCCTGCGCCCGGAGTCGTTCGACGTGATCGTGGCCAGCAACCTGTTCGGCGACATCCTGAGCGACCTGGCCGCCGGGGTCACCGGCAGCATCGGCATCGCGCCGTCCGGCAACCTCGATCCCACCGGTCAGAACCCATCGATGTTCGAGCCAGTCCACGGGTCGGCGCCGGACATCGCCGGCAAGGGTGTCGCCAACCCCGTGGGGATGCTGTGGTCCACCGTCCTGATGCTCGAGCACCTGGACGCCCGAGAGGCTGCGGCGCGGCTGATGTCGGCGATCGAGGAGTCTCTACGCGACCCGGCCACCCGCACCGGCGACGTCGGCGGCACGGCGACCACCGAGCAGGTCACCGCCGCGGTGCTGGGGCTGCTGGAGTCCTGAGCCTCCTCGACCGGTTCAGGCAGTGGCGTCGAGGGCGCGGACGAAGTCTTCGATGAGCAGCTCGGTCGGTTCGACGCCGCACGAGACCCGGATCATGCCGTCGTCGATCCGTGCCGCGCGGCGCTCGGCAGTCGTGAGCGAGAAGTGCGACGAGTTGAACGGTGTGCTCACCAGGGTCTCGACCCCGCCGAGGCTGGTGGCCTCGCAGCCGACCTCCAGCTGCCTCATCACGCGCAGCGCGCGGTCGTCGCCGCCTGCGACGGTGAACGTCACCATGCCTCCGGTGCGCAGCAGGTGACCGTCGCGGCGCAGCACCCGCGCGGCGACATCAGCGCGCTCGTAGCCGGGAAGCGCCGGGTGCCGGACGCTCACGACGTCGTCCCTCTCTGCCAGTGCGGCTGCCAGCAGGCGCGCGGTGGCGTTGGACCGGGCGAGCCGCAGCTCGAAGGTCTGCAGACCGCGCCAGACCAGGTACGCCGCGTGGGGGTCGAGGCAGGTGCCGAGGGTGATGACGCGGCGCTGCACCTCGCGGACGCGGTCGAAGTCGCCGAGCACCACTCCTGCGATGGCGTCGGAGTGGCCGTTGAGGAACTTGGTCGCGGAGTGCACGACCACGTCGGCCCCGAGGGTGAGCGGCTGCACGCTGTACGGCGTCGCGAAGGTGTTGTCCACGACCAGCAGCGCGCCGGCGTCGTGGGCGACCTCGGCGATGGCCGGAAGGTCTGCCAGGTCCAACTGCGGGTTGGCCAGGGTCTCGACGTAGACGACCCTGGTGGGTCCGCCGGCGACCGCGGCGCGCCAGGCGTCGAGGTCCATCGCATCGACCTGCTCCACGTCGAAGCCCCAGTCCGGCAGGTCGCGGACCAGCAGGTCGCGGGTGTCGCCGTACACCTGGTTGGCGCCGACGACGCGGTCGCCCGCCCGCAAGAGCGTGAGCAGGGTGGTGGCGATCGCGCCCATGCCGGATGACGTCATGAACGCGGCCTCCGCCCTCTCGAGGCGGCCTACCTCCTCCGCAGCCACGTCGACGGTGGGGTTGCGGAACCTGCCGTACCAGATCTCGTCGAGCCCGCCGGCCTGGACGTCCTTGTAGGCGTCGTCGTCCAGGAAGTAGGTGACCGACTGATGGATGGGCGGCACCACGGGGCGGGTCCGCGGGCTGAACCGTGCGGACTGGGCCGGCCGTGAGTCGCGGCGTCGGGCGTCGGGCATGGGGTGCTCCTTGTCAGCGGCTTTCACTCAGTCTAGTATCTGAATACTGTTAACAGTCGACCACAGGAGCTCGCCAGCATGAGCACGTTCGTCCACGTACCCGCCGCAAGGATCACAGGATCTCTCCAGCCGAGCGGTCGGCGCCCGGGAGCCGACTCCGGAGACCCGCAGCTGGGAATCCTCCGCTTCGAGACGGAGGGCGCTGTTCGAGCCGGGGTGTGGGAGTGCGAACCGGGAGGCTGGCCGGTGGAGAGCCGCGAGGACACCGAGACCTGTTACATCCTCAGCGGGCGGGCCGTGATCACGGATGGAGCCACCGGCAGCACGTTCGCGGTCTCCGCCGGAGACGTCATCGTGCAGCCGCAGGGCTGGTCGGGTCGATGGGACGTCACGGAGACGATCCGCAAGGTGTGGAGCCTGCGCTGAGCCGGCCTGCCTGATCTGGCGCACCCTCATCCACTCCTCGGCCAGCACTCGAAGCCGACGGTGCCCCGGCGTGCGTGTCCGCCGCGGAGCGGGCCGCCAGAACGACGAAAACAGACAAGGAAGAAGACCATGAGCAAGAACCAGGCCCCGAACGACCGGACGGCTGTGGGTAGCCAACCCGCGACAGCAGGGCACCCCTACCCCCTCGCGTACCCGCACCCGCAGAGCGGTCGTGAACGGAAGGCCCACCAGCCTCACGAGGGTCATGACCACCCGCACGGTGCTCACGACCACCCGCACGCGGAAGCCCACGATCACCCCCATCCCGACCGGCACGAGGGCGATCACAAGGGCCACGCCCACCCGCATGTGGGTGGTCACAAGGGTCATGACCATGACCACGGCCACGGCCACGGCCACGGCCACGGCCATGGTCATGGTCATGGTCATGACCACGGTGATCACGACCATGACCACGGGTCGGGGCTGTGGGCGAAGGTCAAGCACATCGTGGTGCCGCACTCGCATGACTCGAACGAGGCGATCCAGTCGGCGGAGGAGTCCAGCAGCGAGGGGATCCGGGCGGCGTGGATCGGGCTGGGCGGGATGGGCGTCACCGCGGTCCTGCAGATGTTCATCGTGGCGATCTCGGGCTCGATCGCGCTGCTGGCCGACACCCTGCACAACGTCGGGCACGCCGCCACCACGATCCCGCTGGTGATCGCGTTCCGGATCGGCCAGCGGGCCGCGTCGAAGAAGTACAGCTACGGGTACCGCCGGGCCGAGGACCTGGTCGGGCTGTTCATCTCGCTGATCATCGCGGTCTCGGCCGGGCTGATCATCTGGGAGTCGGTCGACGCTCTGGTCAACCCGCACGAGCTGACCAACCTGTGGTGGGTGTTCGCCGCCGGCTTCGTCGGTGCCGCCGGCAACGAGCTGGTCGCGATCTACCGGATCCGCACCGGCCGGCGGATCGGCTCGGCCGCGCTGATCGCCGAGGGCCAGCACGCCCGCGCCGACGGCCTGACCTCGATCGCGGTCGTGGTCGGAGTGATCGGAGTCTGGCTCGGCTTCCCGCAGGCCGACGCGATCATCGGGTTCTTCATCGCCGCCGCCATCTTGTGGATCCTGGTCAACTCCCTACGCACCACCCTCCGCCGGTTGATGGACGGAGTCGACGACGGCGTCGTCGACAAGATGACTGCCGTGATCGCCGCCGTCCCGGGCGTCCTGAACGTCGGCCGGGTCCGGGCCCGCTGGAGCGGGCACCGCCTGGAGGCGGACGCCAACGTCGCGGTCGACTCCCGGCTGTCCGTGCTGGAGAGCCACGCCATCGCCGAAGAAGTCGAGCACCAAGTCCTGCACAACGTCGCCCACGTCGAGAACGTCGTCGTCCACGTCAACCCCGTCGTCGAGGGCCGCGAACCCAGTGAGCTGCACGACCTCACCCATCACCACACCAGCGCCGCCGCCCGCCAGGCCTACCTCGCCCGCAAGGGCGGCGCGATCCGCACCTGACCCTTCTCCTTCGCGACTCCTTGAGGTCACAGATGCCCAACGATCAGTCCGTGAACGTTCCCGCCCCGGCAAGCTCAATGGACTCGGATCTAGCCGAGCTCCTCACCCGATACCAGCGCGCGTGGAGCGAGGGCGACATCGCGGGGATCCTCTCCATGACCCCGCCCGACGGTGTGTACGAAGCCTCGTTCGGCCCGCATCCCTGGGGCCAGCGCTTCGTCGGCCCCGATGAGATCCGCGCCGCGCTCGTGCAGATGGGTCTCGGTGAGCCGGGACGTTCGCGGCATGAGTACGGCGACACCCACGTCGTGGGCGACTGCGGGTTCGCGTTGTGGACCAGCGTTCAGGACGGCCCGGCCGGACCAGAGGCCACCATGCACGGCGCCGACTTCTATCGGTTCCGTGACGGGATGGTCGCGGCCAAGATCGCGTACCGGAAGGCCCAGCCGTCCTGACTCGGAGCGGAAGGAGGTCATCGGCACGACTCCACCTACTGGTCATCTCGAGAGGAACCCAAGCCTGTGGCGCTCCACGACATCGCTGACCGAGGCGCGATGCGTTCCATCGTCGTCGTCGGCGGCTCCCTGGCCGGACACCGTGCCGTCAAGGCGTTGCGCAACCAGGGGTACCGGGGCGCCCTCACTGTGGTCGGCGCCGAGCGCCATCGACCCTACGACCGCTACCCCCTCTCGAAGGGGTACCTGACCGGCTGCACGGACCGGCAGGGACTCGACATTCGTGGCAACGCCCCCGAGGTGGTCTGGCGTCTTGGGGAGACCGTCACACAGCTCGAGCTCGACGGGCGGTTCGTCACACTGGACGGCGGAGACCGGATCTCGTTCGACGGGCTGGTGGTGGCGTCGGGGGCACGTCCTCGAGACGTCTCCTCCGTCGACGGAGTGCGGGGCGCGTTCGTCTTCCGCACCGTCGAGGACGCCACCGACCTACGGGCCGCGCTGGCTGGTACCGCTCGACGGGTGGTCGTCGTGGGCGGCGGCTTGATCGGTGCGGAGGTTGCTGCCACCGCGGTGGAGGGCGGTCACGACACCACGCTGCTCGACAGCTCCGAGGTGCCGACCAGCCGCTCATTAGGGCAGGCCGTGGCGAAGCACCTACTCGGACTTCACCGTCGCGCCGGCGTGCGCGTTCGGCCGAACACCAGAGCACGACGGCTGGACGTGCAGGCGGGGGCCGTCACGGGCGTCCTCCTGGAGGACGGCACCCGCCTGCCTGCGGACATCGTCGTGATGGCCACCGGCACCACGCCGAACGTGGAGTGGATGACCGGCAGCGGTTTGAACGCCGTCGGCGGCCTCGGCTGCGGCGCGACGTTGCACGCGCTCGGCAGCGATGTCGTGGTCGGTGCCGGTGACGTCGTGCGCGCGCCGCACCCGTTGCTCGACGGCCTGTCAGTGCGTGTCGAGCACTGGGCCAGCACTCTCGACCACGCCGACCTGGCTGCTGCGAACCTGCTGGCGGGTCCCGAGTCGGGCGTTCCGCTGACGGCCCTGCCGGGCTTCGGGACGACGATCCATGGCGCACGGATCCGATCCCTGGGCTTTCCACAGGTGGCGGATCGAAGTCGAGTGGTCTGGGGGTCGCTCGAGTCGGGGGAGGCACTGGTGGTGCTCGGCCGGTGCGACAAGGCCGTGGCCGCCATCTCGGTCAACGCGGCGGACCTGCTACCTCTGGTCGGAAAGCAGCTGCGTCCTGGCGTCCCGCTGGAGGATGTCCGGCTCCAGGCAGCGAAGAGCCCTCAGCGGCAAGTCGCGTCGTCGTCGGTCGTCTGAAGGGAGAGCCTCTTCCCGCTGGCGGACAGTCCGATCGTTGGAGGGAGGCCGATGTCATCGACCCTGGTTCCTGTCGAGCTGCGCCTCGGCCTGGCACTGATCGTCCTGACGCTCGTCGCCGCCGGTGTGGCCACGGTCGGGCGCCTCGAATACGACCGACAGATCATCGTCGCGGCGTTGCGCGCCGCCTCTCAACTTGCTGTCGTGGCGTTGGTCATCGCGGTGATCGTGGACTCACTTCCACTCACCACGGTGTTCATCGCCTTCATGTACGTCGTGGCCGTCCGCACGTCGGGACGGAGGGTGACGCGCTCCCGGAGCGGTTGGTGGGCGGCTCTTCCCATCGGCGCCGGCTCCCTCCCCGTGGTCGCCGGGCTGCTGGCTGCCGGGGTGCTTCCGCCCACTGGCCTCGCAGTCATCCCGGTCGCCGGAATCCTGATCGGCGGTGCGATGACGGCTACGTCGCTGGCCGGGAGGATCGCTCTGGACCAGCTCACCGTGCGCCGTGGTGAGGTCGAGGCCGGCATCTCGCTGGGCCTGGTCCAGCGCGACGCGGCGCTGGAGGTCTGCCGATCCGCCGCAGGAGGAGCGTTGATCCCGTCACTGGACCAGACTCGTACGGTTGGGCTGGTGACTCTCCCTGGGGCGTTCGTCGGGATGCTGCTGGCCGGTGCCAGCCCGCTGGCAGCGGGTGCCGTGCAGCTGTTCGTCTTGATCGCGCACCTGGCTGTGCAGGCGATCGCGGTGGTGCTGATGATCGACCTGGTGGCACGAGGGCGCGTCGTGCCAGCGACCGGAAGCCCCTGATGAGCCCAAGAGGGAAGGAGCTGTCCGGTGTCCCTCTATAACCAGGCCGATCAGCTCGATGCGCTCCGACGGTCGGGGGCCGCGAGCCGCAGGTGCTCGACGTGGTAGATGGCTTCGTCCAGGAGCTGCGCCACATGGTTGTCGTAGAGGGAGTAGACGACCGTTCGACCGTGTCGCTCACCGTCCACGAGGCCCAGGTTGCGCAGCAGGCGGAGCTGGTGGGACACGGCTGACTGCTCCATCTCCACCGCCTGAGCGAGCTCGCCGACTGTCGCCGGTCCGTCGCGGAGAAAGCCGAGGATCAAGAGGCGACTAGGCGTTGCGAGTGCTTGAAGGGTGTTCGCGATCGCCTTGGCGGCCGGCGCATCGAGGCGTGATGTCTCCGGCGTCCGCGGGTCCATGGCGTGTCCCATCTGGCGAGCATACCCACCATCGGATTGCATGAACACATCTTCATACGTTAATCTGACGACGCTCGCTCACTCCCCACTCTTGAGGCTCTCGATGTCGTCCACTCTCACGGCTGTCCCTACCAGCGCGCGTCATGCGCCGCCGTCGCCTCCGTCCGCTCGTTCCTCGTTGTTGACGCTCGTGTCGATGGCAGAGGTTCGATGGGCTGCGATGGCCACCGTTCTGTTCGTGGCCGGTGGCGTCTGCCAGCTTCTCGGCGCGCCGCCCGTCGTCTGGTGGACGCTCTACCTCGCCTGCTACGCGACAGGTGGCTGGGAGCCTGCGCTGTCGGGGCTAAAGGCATTGCGGGAGAAGACCCTTGACGTCGACATCCTGATGATCGTGGCCGCGATCCTCGCCGCGTCGATCGGTCAGGTCTTCGAAGGCGCCCTCCTGATCGTCATCTTCTCGACGTCCGGCGCGCTGGAGGCTTTCGTCACCCGCCGCACAGCGGACTCTGTCCGGGCGCTGCTCGACCTGGCCCCCGAGCGCGCGACCCGCCTCGACGGCAACGGTGTCGAGGAGGACGTGGACACCGCCGACCTCGTCGTCGGCGACATCGTGCTGGTACGACCCGGCGAGCGCGTCGGCGCGGACGGTGAGGTGCTCGAGGGCATCAGTGACGTGGACCAGGCCTCGATCACCGGCGAGCCGCTGCCTGTCGTGAAGGATCTCGGTGACGAGGTCTTTGCGGGGACGCTGAACGGAACCGGCTCCCTCCGAGTGATGGTGAACCGCGCGGCGAAGGACTCCGTCGTCGCCCGCATCGTCGCCCTGGTGGAGGAGGCGTCGGCCACCAAGGCGCGCACGCAGCTGTTCATCGAAAAGGTCGAGCAGCGCTACTCGGTCGGTGTGGTCGTGGCCACTCTGGCGATCTTCACCGTGCCTCTCCTGTGGGGCGCTGCCTTCGAGCCGACACTGCTGCGCGCCATGACCTTCATGATCGTCGCGTCGCCGTGCGCCGTGGTGCTGGCGACGATGCCGCCGCTGCTGTCGACGATCGCCAACGCCGGCCGGCATGGCGTCCTGGTGAAGTCGGCTGTGGCGCTCGAGAAGTTCGGCCAGTGCACCGTCGTCGCCTTCGACAAGACCGGCACCCTGACCGACGGGACCCCTCGCGTGTCCGAGATCGAGCCGGTACCTGCGTCGGGAGTGTCCAGGGAATCGCTGCTGGCACTCGCCGCCGCCGCGGAGCGGCCCAGCGAGCACCCTCTCGCCCGAGCAGTGGTCGCTGCCGCGCACGCCCACGAGCTCGCTATTCCTCACGCAGAAGGCTTTTCCTCCATGCCCGGCCGCGGCGTCACCGCGACGGTGGACGACCAGTACGTGCAGGTCGGCTCGCCTGCCCTGCTCCGCGAGCTGCCGCAGTCCCCTGCCGCCGTGAGCGAGGCCAGGGAGCTCATCGCCCGGCTGGAGGCTGCGGGACGCACCGCAGTCGTGGTGCTCGTGGACGGGGTCCCCGCGGGGATCCTCGCCCTGGCGGACCAGGTCCGCCCCGGCGCAAGGGAGACCGTTGCCAAGCTCACCACGATGACCGGACGCACCCCCATCCTGCTGACCGGCGACAACGAGGGAGCCGCCCGCCGGCTCGCCGAGGAGGTCGGCATCTCCGACGTCCGGGCGGCCCTTCTGCCTGCTGACAAGGTCGCCCACGTCAGGGCCCTTCAGGATGCAGGCGAGAGCGTGCTTCTCGTCGGCGACGGCGTCAACGACGCGCCAGCAATGGCTGCCGCAGACCTGGGCGTCGCCATGGGACGGCGTGGATCCGACCTAGCGCTCGAGACGGCCGACGCCGTTGTCGTCCGCGACGAGCTGGCCACCTTGCCCAAGGTCATCGGGCTGTCGCGCCGCGCCCACCGCGTGGTCAAGGCGAACCTCGCCTTCGCGGCCGCGATGATCACCGTCCTCGTCATCTGGGACATCTTCTGGATCCTCCCGCTGCCGCTGGGCGTAGCGGGCCACGAGGGTTCGACTGTTGTGGTGGGCCTGAACGGTCTGCGACTCCTGCGCAAGGGCGCCTGGCGACGGGCCGACTCGCTGCGAGGGCTGGGCCAGTGAGCAGGCGCAAGAGGGGCACTCGCGCGGCATCCGCATCCGCATCCGCATCCGCGCCAACGCGTCTCGACGGCGCCTCGGTCACGGTCTGCCGCGGATGTTGCTGCGGCAGCCAGAACAAGCACCCTGACCTGGATCACCGGGCTCAGCTGGAGCGGATCCGTGAGGGAGTGGAAGCGGCGGGACGGGTCCGGGTCAGCGACTGCCTGGGCGCCTGCGAACGGTCCAACGTGATGGTGGTGACGCCCTCCGCTGCTGGGCGACTGGCAGGGGCTCGTCCTGTGTGGCTCGGTGAGGTCCTGGACGACGGCGCCACGGACGACGTGATCGCCTGGGTGGCCTCAGGCGGTCCGGGCGTCAGCGAACCGCCGAATGTCCTCGACCTGTACGCCTTCAGCCCCTCGAACAGGGTGCGCCGAGCCGTCGGCGAATGACCATCCCCCTTAACCGCACGGTTGGCCCAGGCTGCTGGCGAGCGGATCCTTTGGTCGACTCGGGCGACTCATCCGCCAGGCGCAAGGTCGTCGCCTAGGCGCCGTCAGTCGCGTGGGGGATCGCCTGTCGGCCCGGATGACTGGTGGATGCCCTCAGTAGGGCTGGTCTTGGCGACGTAGAGAGCGGCGTCGGCTCTCGACAGCAACAGCTCCATGCTGATCGGCGTGCTGGTGGCAGCTGCCCCGATGGAGACGCTGACCGAGGCGATGTAGTCAGCATCGGCTGGGTCGGTGAGTGGGTCGCTGAGGTGGTCGCGCAGGCGCCCCGCAATCTGTAGCAGCTCTGCCTCGTGTTCGAGGTCTTCGCACAGGACGAGGAACTCGTCGCCGCCGTAGCGTGCGACCACGTCTTTGGGTCGAAGGGACTCGCTCATCCGGCGGGCGACATGCACCAGGAGACGGTCTCCGGCAGCGTGCCCCAACGTGTCGTTCACCTGCTTGAAGCCGTTGAGGTCGCAGTACAGCACCCCGACGAGGCCTGGTTGACGGTCCAAACGCGTCAAGGCACGGTCAAGGAGCTCGAGGAAGGCACGACGGTTGGGAAGCCTGGTCAGGTAGTCCTCCAGGGCCTCCCGGCGCAGGGATTCCGCGGCGGCTCGGATCGCCGTCACGTCGCGGAACTGGCAGACGATCCGATCCGCACCGACAGCGCGGGCGTACAGCTCCACCGTGGTGCCCGACAGGAGAGGGTTCACGCTGGCGCTGATCGTCATCTCGCTCCGGTGGCTCTCGCCGGTGCCCAGGAGCTCACGGAACCTGTCGAACAACGTCAGCTCGGCGCCGAACGCCTCGAACTGGCTACGGCCCTGGAGCGGCTTGCCGGCCGTGGCCTCGGCCCGCGCATTCACCAGCTCGTGCACGAAGTCGACCACCTGCCCACGTGGGTCGCGCACTGCCCTGAGCACGTCGTACCCGACCCGCTCATCCCGTAGTGCAGCCTCGGCCAGGGCGTCGCGGGCTGTACCACGACCGCGCCTCTTCGGCACGGTCATGGCCTTGACACCTGGACAGTTGGGTCACTCCTGCCACCTTGCGTGTCCGCGATGACGGCATGGGCAGGCGGATACGCGACCTGCGCACCTACTCGACAAGCAACAATCGCAGTCATCATCTGGCCCCCCGTGGACTACCGATGATCCCCGACCGGAACCCAGCCTGGGCCTTCGATTGAGCGTTCACCCGCTTGGTGCGCTCCGTCGAGGAAAGTAGAGCCAGCCGAGCGGGACGCAGCAGCGGCACCACCCGATCGCGACCTGCTCGCTACACCAAGCGGTCCGCCCTCACATGAGCCAACGGCGCCGGCCTACGTCTCAGGTGCCTACCGATTCATCGAGCCGGCGTCACCACCCCTGAGTCTCCCTCGAGGGACACCTGCAGGGTTGAAGCCCGGCGAGAACGGCACAGGATCACGGCCCAGTCGTCTCAGGTCGATCCATGTCCGCGCCGGCGGATCTCTACGGATCAGAAGGTTGGGGGTTCGAATTCTCGGGTCGACGGCACGGCGCGGGGCCGGTTGCTCACACTTCTGCTGATACGTCCCGCTGAAGACGGCTCGACGGCCTGGGCAAATCTGGGCCGAGTTCTACCCGGCTGCCGGCGCCTGAGCGGATGCTGAGTAGCTCGACACCCGGCTCGAACCGTCATCTCACGTCAAGCCGTTGCTCGCGTGGGCCGGTATCGCAGGGCGACCGCCCCCGACCGGAACTGATGGCGATCCACGAGCTCGAGCTGGATGCGTGCGCTCAGACCGGCGAGCAACGTCGGCCCGTGTCCGGCAAGGACCGGCTGCACAAGGAACACGTACTCGTCGATCAGTCCCAGATCTGCCAACGCCAATGGGAGCGTCACCCCACCCACGAACAGGCCCTCGCCTGGCTCCTGCTTGAGCCGCCGAACCGCTTGCCCCAAGTCGCCTCGGACCAGCTCGGCATTCCAATCGACCCCGCTCAGCGTGCTCGACACGACGTACTTCTTTGTCCGGTCGATAGTCTCGGCGAACGGGATCTCCCACTCACCCATCCAGTCAGGCCACGTGCCCGTGGCCGGCTGCCGCCAGGCCGACTCCATCATCTCGTAGGTCACCCGGCCGAATAGCAGGGCATCGGCTCGTTTCATCTCAGCGGTCCAGTAGCGCATCGACTCCTCGTCGGGGGGGAGCCCTGCCTCGTGATGGCAGCAGCCGTCGAGTGTGACGTTGATCGAGTACCGAAGTGGTCTCATCTCGTTGCTCTCCCTTGATGCGCGCAGCGCATTTCTCCGACCGTACTCAGACCACTGTCGGCGCCATTTCTCATCGGCGCCCGATCCCAGTGGTCACACGCGCGCCCCGGTGGGCCCCATCGCCACGACCTGGTGCACGACTTCGACGAACGCATCAACGTCTGTCAGGTCTGCCACCACCGCGTCCGCTCCGGACTCACGCAGTTCCTCGATCGAGGACACGCCAGCGGAAACGCTGATCAGAGCCTTGGTTCGTTCTCGGGCCGATGCGACGGCCCTGGGACTGTTGCTAACGCTTCTGCCGACACTGGCCCGTTGAGGACGGATCGACCGCCTGGGCGAAAACGTCCGCGACACCGGGACGATTCGGCGCGCACCGCGGGCTGCATGCGCACCAGCGTGGAAGGGGCGCTCATCGAACTTCTCGCCAGGCTCGAACAGGGTTGCGGCTACGGCGCGAGCAGGCAGAAGGGGTGGCCTGCCGGATCGAGAAGTACGCGGTAGCGGTCCCTGCCTGGCTGATGCTCGGGTCGAGTGGCGCCCAGGGACAGCACCAGGTCAACGGCGGCGTCGAGATCCTCTACTACGAAGTCGAGGTGAGGCTGTTGGGGAAGCTGCTGGCCGGGCTACTGCGGAGCCCGGTAGTTCTCGACCCGCTGGAACCCGACAGCAATGCCGGAGCCGCCGGTGAGCGCGACGTACTCATCGCTACTGAAGCCCACAGTCATCCCCGTCAGCTCCTGGTAGAACCGGGCCAACGACTGGGGGCGTCGCAGTCGACGGTGACGCCGCGGAGTTGGGCTGAGGGTATGTAGACATCTCACCTTTCGTTGTGGCGTTCGCGCGCGGGGTCGTTGCTGCCGGGCTCCGCGAACCTAGTGCGGGATCTCGTCCGCGCGTAGCGGTTTTCCTCGGCTTCAGCCGGCGGCCTTGGCGGCGTGGAGCCAGCTAGAGTCGGTGCCGGCGCAGCCGTAACCAACAGAGAAGGATCACATGAAGCTATACATCTGCTGGAGCACCAACGGGAGCGCTCATCACGACTGCCACAAGGCACACCAAGGATTGATCGACGCCGGCCATGGCCCTGAAGTAGTGAAAGCCAGAGGACAAGAGCACTTGCCAAAGTTTCTGCAGCTCAAGGTCCGCCGAGAAGTGCATGCCTTGACCGGCTCGTTCTTCGTCCCGGTACTGGTGCTCGACGACGGCACCGCCATCAACAATCCAGATGAAATCGTGGCTTGGGCACAAGCCCACCCTGCTGGATAGAAGGTTCCTCTCACGACAAGTGACGATGACCGAGAGAGGCTGTGCCGGTGCCTGACAGGGTTTCGAAAGGCGACGTCATCGCGTTCCGCCTGGGTGCCCACTGCCTCACCGAGCGGCTGGGCGAGGACGGGCTGCTCGACGCGGCCGGCCGGTGCGGGATTCAGAACAGCCCGCCCGGGTCGGCGCTGCTCGCCCTGCACGCCAGGGCGCGAAACGTCACGCAGGAACGGTTGGCCAGCGCGGTCGCCGACGAGAAGAGCCTGCTGCAGACCTGGTCCATGCGGGGCGCGCCGTTCTACTTCCCGGCTTCCGACGCACCCGTCTTCACCACCGGCGTGCTCCCGACGTCCGAGGAGGCGATGCGCCATTTCATTCTCGGCGTGGAGCCGGCCGTGGACAGCCTCGACATGAGCTTGATTGACGCGGTCGAGCTGACCGGCGCCGAGATCGGTGACGTGCTGTCGGGGCGCCAGCTCGCCATCAACGAGCTAGGCGCAGAGATCGCGGAGCTGATTGCCAGGAAGCTGCCGAAGAGACAACGCGCCCATTGGAAAGAGGAAGGCCCTTACGCCAAGGGCCAGTCGCTCGGTGAGGCGGTCGTGCACTTCTGCCTCCGCATCCTGACGTTGCAACGGGTTGTCTGCTTCGCGCCGCGCGCCGGCAACAAGGCGCCGTTCGTCCTGGTCGAGGAATGGCTTGGCCATCCGATCCCGGACACCGCCCCGGAGGCTGCGCGCGCCGAACTGCTTCGCCGCTACCTGCGCTGCTACGGACCGTCGACCCGAGGCGACTTCGCCGCGTGGGCAGGGATCCGTGCCGGTGACGCCGCCCCCTGGTGGAACTTGGTCGAGGACGAACTGACACAGGTCGAGTTCGGCGGCACGTCGTGGATCCTCACCGAGGACCTCGACGCACTGCGGTCGGCACCGAAGCCGAAGGGGGTGCGACTTCTCCCACCACGTGATCCATACATCCAGATGCGCGACCGCGAGACGATCGTCGACAAGAAGTACCACCGGGAAGTCTGGAAGACGGTCGGCGAACCGGGCACCGTCCTCGCCAACGGCAAGATCACCGGCACCTGGCGTCCGCGCAAGAGCGGCCGCAAGCTGACCATCACCATCAAGGCGTTCGGCTCGCTACGAGATCGCGACAAGAAGTCGCTGAAGAGTGAGGCCGAGCGGGTCGCCCCGTTGCGGGGCGCGTCGTCCGTGGGCGTCGAGTTCGACACCTACTGATCGTCCTCGCCAGGGTCGGCAGCTGGGGTCGCCTCCCCGACGGGTGCCGCAGCCGCCGCCCGCCCTCCCACCTCCAGCCTCAAGCCCACGCCGAAAGCCACTCGAGCGCGCGCTTGATGCCGGGCAGGCGGCCGGCACGGTGCGCAGGCGGGTGGCGACAAGCTCGGCGCCAACGATGCCGCGCGTCAAGAAGTGCGGCAACAAAGTTCCGGTCCTTCTCACGGAAAGCGCAGAGCTTCGCTACGCAAAGGTCCTCCATGTTGAGGCAGAACCCGCTGAACTGTGGACTGCCGACGGCGGGGCCGTATTGAGGTTCTGAAAGCGTGACGAGTCTGTCCCGCCAGCCCGCGGGCAGGGTGGCAGTCGTCAGGTCAACCCCGTCGATCCTGAAGCCGTGCTGCTCCTCGAACAACGACCACTCGCCGGCCACACCCTCGATCTGGTCTGCGAGTCGAGCAGTCTCCTCGTCGGTGTCAGCAATGGGGAGGATGTTGACTTCGAGAGACATCGTGGCCGCTGTTGGGAGGTCTTCCTCTCGGTAGGAGCCCAGGATCGACTGCGAGCCGACCACGATCACGGCAGGAGCCTTGATGATCTGGCATGCCGCTGATCGCGTGCTCCAGTTGGTCCCGTCTCATCAGTTCGTCGATGCCAATGCCTTGGAGCGCTCTTCCTGCGGCAGCAGTCCACCCATCGGGGAAACCTCGCGCATCTGAACGGAATCCGTGTCGAGCCCCGTCATGACTCGTCGAAGGGTCGAAAGGTCGTTGTTCTCGATCAGCTGGTGCCATCGGTCCAGGTTGCGCAGGTGAGGCTGTCCCTGCGTGCTACCGCGCAGCCGGTCCAGGTTGCGCTCGATGCTCCCGCGCCACTGACCGAGGGTGGTAGGCGTCAGGTGCGTCGAGAGTTGGCGGTGCAGCCGCCATGAGCGCTCAGGCGACCGACTGAGCTGGTGCTTGACCGGACGTCTGATCACTTCTAGCCGGTAGCCCATGCAGGAGAGCAGCCGGTCTAGCATCTCGTCGCTCATCTCGACCCGCCCAGAGACGTACTGACTGATGCTGGGCTGTCGGACGCCGCTCATACGCGACAGCAGAGTCTGCGTGGTGCCGGTCTCTTGCATGACATCTCGAAGCGTTCGGCCGCGATTGGACATGGTGATGACCATAGCAGAAATTGCTATAGTAGCCCACGGTTCCGGTCGGCCTCTCCCGCTAGGTGGTTCCCTGGCGCGAAGGCGTTCCCGACCGGGACCGGTCAGTGCTTGACCGTGAAGTGCAGGTGCAGCACGCGGTCACCCTGGACCACCTGGTCCGGATCGTCGAGCAGCACTGTGCCGGTGTGACTGCCGAAGAAGCGGACCCCTTCTCCCAGAACGACTGGGACGACGTCCATCGCGATCTCGTCCACCAGACCTGCCGAGAACGCCTGCCCGCCAAGGTCGCCGGCGGTCACGCAGACGAGTCCATCGCCCGCTAGCTCCTTGGCGAGCGCGATGCCCGCCTCGACCGAGTCGGCGGTGTGGAACGGCGCGTCCGGATGCTCGGCGAGCCACTCCTCCGGCAAGGGCCGGTGCGTGACGACCACCAGCTCGTCTCCGGCGGCAGGTTTACCCTCCCAGCCGTTCGTCGTGTCGAACAGGTGACGGCCGATCACGGTGACCTTGATCTCGTCCCAGAAGGGCTGGACGTAGTCAAAGGACCTCTGCGAGACCGGGAACGTCCAGCCGCTCGGTTTGGCTGACAGCTCGGTGTCGCCGTTGAAGTACCAGTCGAACAGCGGCCCGACCGAGTCATCGGGGAGGGCGATGAAGCCGTCCACCGAGACGACCGCCTGCATCGCAACCCTTGCCATCTATGGCTCCTCAGTCGAACGTCGGGACGGTCACGTGCACGGGCTCCACGAGGAACGCCGCGACGAGATTTCGACCCTTGCGCCGACTTCGGCGACGTGAAGAACGCAAGGTATTCGCCCTCCTGGATGCCGGTGAGCACTCGCGGTCACGTCCCTTCAGCCAGTCGACGTAGTCCGGCACCGCGCGCTCCGTCAAGCGCTCCACAAAGGACGACTCCTCGGCCACCCCACCATCCTGCCGACTCGGTCGTGGATCAGGAACCAGGCCTCCGCGTCACACCGTCCACGAAGGACGTGAGCGCGCCCACCATCGCGATGCTGTCGGGTGGCACATCGCGGCGTACTTCGACCATCACCGACGCCACGCGGTCGTCGGTCTCGTAGTGCCGGAGCGGCACATACGTGCCACGGAACGGCTCGTCGATCGTGACGTCGAAATCGGCGAAAGCCGCTCGTGCCAACGTCAACAGCCACGAAGGCGTGTGTCGGCTGTCGGTCCCGATGCACACCGCCGGCCGACGGTCGCCGGCGTGCAGCTCGTACGGCAGGGCGCGAGCCGGGAACGAGTGGACGTCCACGAGCACCGCGCGTCCAGTTGCGGCAAGACGAGCGTCGACACAGTCGGCCAGGGCGGTGGCGTACGGCTCGAAGAACGTTCGAAGGAGCTCGGCGTCGCGCGCGGGATCGTCCGCCCGAAGAGGAAGGCCGTCTGAGGTGCGCGAGTAGACCGCGCCCATGCCAACCGAGCGCATCTCCTCCCGCTCGTCAGGAAAGCGTTCGGGGTCGACGACGAGCCGGGACAGGCCGTTGACGAAGCGCCAGGGGCGCGCTGCCGCCCCGCCGGAGACCTGAGCGGCCAGCTCTGCCGTGCCTGAGTCGGTCATGCGGTCCAGCTCTGCGGCCAGATCGGCATCCGAGAGCAGCAGGTGCGAACGAACGGACGCGGGCACATGCGTGGACGAGTGGGGAACGTGCAGCAGCACCGGCGAGTCGTCGGCGCCCTCGTCCAGAGTCCAGCGGCCTCTCCCGGCGTCCACCGCATATTCACCCACCTGCGGCTCAACCTCCCCAGCGGAGTCATGGACGGCAGCGAATCGGTCGTTAATGGACCTTTCGTCGTCATCTCACCATGACTAGGGTGCTTGGTGGGGAAGCGCACCGGGGGGTCGGGGCGCTGGCACAGGGGGAGCCGCGGTCCCGCCGCGGCCGTGTACGGGGGAGGGCAAACGATGGAGCGCGCCTATACCGCGCGGCGTAGTGATCTGCCGGATGAAATCGACGACCTCGACATCGCACTGCTCGGTCCGCTGCGGGTGCGCCTGGGGGACCGTGACCTCGAGCTTCGCTCAGGTCGCCTTCAGGTGGTGCTCGCCATGCTGGCGACCGAGGCGGGTCGGCCGGTGTCGACCGAGCGGCTCGCCAAGGCAGTCTGGGACGAGCACCCGCCAGTCAACGTGCGCAAGAGCGTTCAGACGCACATCGTGCGGTTGCGCCGTCTGCTCGGTGGGCGGCGCATCCGCACCGAGCCGAGCGGCTATCGCCTGGACGTCCACCCCGAGCGGGTAGACGCAGTGCGGTTCGGCGGGCTGCTCGCGGCCGCCCCTCTGGAGCCGGACCCGGCCGGGCAGCAGCGCCTGCTGACGGAGGCGCTGGCGCTGTGGCGGGGCACGCCGTTCGAAGGCGTCGGGTCGCGGTGGTTGGACGAGGTCGAGTCGGCGCGGATGACCGAGCTCTACCTGAGCGCCCGCGAGCGCCTGGTCGACCTCGAGATCGCATCCGGCCGGCACGACGCCGCAGTCGCCGACCTGCGCGAGGTCACCGCCCGGTTCCCGCTGCGCGAAGTGCTGTGGTCTCGGCTACTGAGGGCGCTCCGCCTCAGCGGTCGGCACGCGGAGGCGCTCGCCTGCTACGAGGAGGTCCGGGTGCTGCTCGCGGACCAGCTCGGTGTCGACCCCGGTCCCGAGCTGAGGTGCCAGTACTCCGAGCTGCTGGAGAGCGAACCCCCTGCTCTAGCGGTCGACCGGCCGACAGCCGTTGTGCCACAACAGCTTCCCGCGGCCCGCGGCGTGTTCGTGGGCCGCACCCGGGAGCTGCGCGCGATGGTGGACCTGCTGGGCTCCGCGAGTGACGGAGAGGCCGAGTCCATGATCGTCCTGCACGGACTCGGCGGCATCGGCAAGACCGCGCTGGCGCTCCACTGGGCGCACCGAGTACGCGAACAGTTCCCCGACGGCCAGTTGTTCATCGACCTGCAGGGGTACGGGCCGGGCAAGCCGGTGGACGCGGGCGCCGCGCTGCACAGCCTCCTGATCGGAGTCGGCATCCCGGAGGCGCAGATACCTGGGGACGTCGAGGCTCGCAGCTCGATGCTCCGGACGATGCTGGCGGGCCGTCGCACCCTGCTCGTGCTCGACAACGCCCTCGACGCTGACCATGTCCGTCCCCTGATCCCCGGGCCGGGGTCGCTCGCAGTGGTGACCAGCCGCAACCAGCTCCACGGGCTCGCAGTCCGCGAGGGCGCGCACCTGATCGCGCTCGACCTGCTGTCGTCGGCCGAGTCCAAGGAGCTGCTGCGCGCCAAGCTGCCCGCACGACAGGTCGGCGATCACATCCTCGGTGAGCTCGCGGACCTCTGCGGCCATGTGCCGCTTGCCCTCTCGATCGCCGCCGAGCGATCCGCGTCGGCGTCCGCGCTGGAAATGACGTTGCTCATCAACGAGCTTCGCGAGCGGCCTCGACGGTTGGGAGCCCTGGCCGTGGGTGACGACAGCGGCGACCTACGCGCTGTGTTCGCCCGTTCGTACCGAGCGCTCGACCCGTGGGCCGCGCGAGCGTTCCGACTTCTCGGGCTGCACCTCGGCTCGCAGTTCGGCCTCTCGGCTGCCGCTGCCCTGCTCGGCACCACCAAGCACGACGCGGGCTCGGTTCTGGACCGCCTCGCTGACCAGCACCTCCTGCGCCGGGCAGCCGGACGGCGGTTCGCGTTCCATGAGCTCGTCCGCGCGTACGCGGTAGAGCTGACGCACCAAGAAGGGTCTCGGCCCGCACGCAACTGGGCGGCCAGGGACATGTTGTCCCTGGCCGCCCCGCGTCCAGCTACTCAGTAGACGTTCAACAGACGTTCAACTCAGTAGAAGTACGCCTCGATGCTCTGCGCGTGCGACCAGCAGTAGTGGTGGAAGCTGACCGAACCCCACGGGCCGACCCACTTGGTCTGATCCGTGTCGTTGTCGCCCAATGCCCAGCAGTCGACGTGGAAGTGCGCGTACCTCCCCTGGTCGGTGTCGTTCTCACAGGTGGCCGAGGCGTTCTCCGAGCCGAGACCGGCCTGCTCGCACCAGTAGCCCAGCGTGCTCGCCTGGTCCGCCGTCGCCTCCGCTGCGGCCACTGCCTTGCTGGGGGCGGCCGACTCGGCCGTCGCGGGTCCGACGCCGGCTAGCTGCACGACCAGCGTCACGAGCGCCGCGACGCTCATCATGGCGGTCTTCTTCATGGCTGACTCCTTTCGTAGGTGCTACGTGGAGGCAGCGAAACAGCGGCTGGCGCCAGGCCGGCGTTCGATCGGCGTCAGGCCGGCGTCACGGTCGGCCCAGCGCGAGCCAGGTCAGCTTCCGGCGGCCGCCGCCAGGAGTCGCGCGAGCTCGGCCGGCTTGGTGAACATGGGCCAGTGGCCCGAGTCGATGTCGACGAGCTCGACGTTCTTGGCCTTCGCGAGCTCCGGCACGTCACCGGCGTCGATCCACTCCTGAGCCTGTGCCGGTGTGAACTCGGGACACATGAGCACGACCGGCACGTCGAAGCGCCGCTGGTCGCCCAAATGCACCACGCCCTTGGTCACCCCCACGGGGACCGCGATCGCGGCGGACTCGAAGCTGCGCTTGGACTCGTCGTCGAGGTCAGCGGAGTCGGGCCCCTCGAACGGACCCCAACCGGGGAAACCCATGACGCCGTCCTTCGGCTCGAAGAAGTCGGCGTAGGCATCCCCGTCCGCGGACGGGAAGCCGCCGATGAGCGCGACCTTGGCCACCTTGTCCGGTCGCGCGTCCGCAGCGAGCCAAGCCAGGGTGCAGGCAGCGGAATGCCCTACCACCAAAGGCTTTTCGGACGACGAGTCCACTGCGGCGAGCACCGCCGCCACCTGGTCGTCGAGCGTGGCGGACGCGGACCCGTCGCCCTGACCCGGGAGAGTGAGCGGCACAGGGCGGTGGCCGAGTGCCTCGAGCTCGGGCACGACGCCGTCCCAGGCGGATCCGTCGAGCCACAGGCCACCAATCAGCAGAATGTTCATGAACGCCACGCTAGAACCTGTTCCGGACGTTCTGCTTCCGGTTCATCCTCCAGGACAGATATTCTGGGAGTTGTGGCCACCGATCTCAGCCCGACCGCACGAGCCCTGCGGGCCCTCGAGATCCTCCGGACGCGCCCCGGTGCGACGGCCGACGAGCTCGCCGAGGGCTTGGGGGTCAGCGAGCGGGCTGCGCGTCGGTACGTCGGGATCCTCCGAGAGGCGGGCATCCCCGTCGAGTCGTCGCGGGGGCCCTACGGCGGCTACCGGCTCGGACGTGGGACGCGGCTGCCTCCGGTCACCTTCACGGAGGCCGAGGCCCTCGGTCTGGTGATGGCGGTGCTCGACGGCCAACCGGCAGCCGCTCACGTCGACAACCTCGTCGGTGCGGCCCTGGGCAAGGTCATCCGGGCGCTGCCGGAGAACGTCGGCCAGCAGGCGGCGGCGCTGCGAGAGCACGCGTCCGCTGCGCCGGACAACTCGGCCCGTCCAGACCCCGCGACCACCAGCGCGCTCGTCGCTGCCAGCGCGTCGCGACGCCGCGTGCTGGTCACCTACCGGAGCGAGTCCGGCAAGGAGTGGGAGGCAGAGGTGGACCCCTGGGCGGTCGTCGTCCGCTACGGACGCTGGTACCTCCTGTGCCACGCCCACCACGTGGACGCGATCCGCACCTACCGCATCGACCGCGTCGTGGCGGTGCAGCAGACCGCGCAGCGCTTCGAGCCGCCCGATGGCCTCGATCCGGTGGCGGCGCTGGAGGAGAACCTGGGTGCCGGGTGGGACTTTCCCACCCGAGTGGTGTTCGACGCCCCGCTGGCTGAGGTGGCGCCATGGATCCGGCCCCCGATGGGACGGCTCGAGCCATCGGGTGACGGGTGCGTGCTCATCGGCAGCACGAGCAATCCGGCGATGTACGCGCAGGAGTGGTTGCCGAACGTGCCGTTCGCCTTCCGTGTCGAAGACGGGCCCGAGCTGCGTGCGGCGGTCGCGACGCTCGCCTCGCGTCTCGCCGCCGCCCTAGGCTCGTGAGTGAACCGTGTGGCGGTCGGCTCGAGCAGCCGTCTTCCAGCTGATGACCGGACGCCCGACCATCGCATCGCTGCTCACCATCGCCGGCCCCACCGTGATCACGCTGTGGACGCTCCTGGTCGGGGTTCTGATCTGGCGCAACACGTTCTCCGAGCCTCGCCTCAAGGCGTAGGAACTCAGCGCCGATAACTCCCGCATGACCGGGACGATCGGGCGCGATCTGCAGCAGATCTGTGCCCGCGAGCGTGCAGTCATCGAGCTCGGCCCCTTGGTGGCCCCCGGTCGTCTCGGACGACTTGCCCCGTTCGGGGCCGTCCTCGCCCTGGCGATGCCGCTGGTTCTGTTCGACCCGGACAGTGACCTTGCGCTGCGAGCCGTCTTGGTGGTCGGGACTGCGCTGACTCTCCTGGTGGGCTGTCTCGTCCCATGGGGTCGGCTCCCACGTCGAGCGCAAGGCATCTTCGTTCTCCTGCCCATGGGCCTGGTCGCTTCCTTGCTCCAGCTGAGCGGAGGGGTCCACTCGCAGTTTCGCCCCTTGCTGCTCGTGCCGCTGTTCTGGCTGATGCTCTACGAGACGCGTCGGAGTCTGTGGCTCGCGATGCTGCTCACCGCAGGCTTCATCGTTGCCGGGGTCGCGGACGGTTCGTCACTCGAGGCTGCCCGGCGGACGATTCCTGTCGCCGTCGGCTTGCTACTGCTCCCGATGATCTCGCGGATCGTTGCCGTCCACCGCGAGGCCTTGGTGACGCTGGCCGAGCTCTCGGAGCTGGACTCCCTGACCGGCGTCCTGAACCGTCGCGGGCTGGATCGTCGCTTCCACACGATGCAGGCCGAGTCCGTCAAGGGCCTGGGAGTGCTCTACCTGGACGTCGACGACTTCAAGGCCGTCAACGATCGCCTGGGGCACGAGGCGGGCGACGAGCTCCTGCGTCTGATCGGGGCACGTCTCAAGGCCGCCGCCCGGTGGGACGACGTGGTCGCGAGGGTCGGTGGCGACGAGTTCGTGGTCGTGGTGTCCGGTGACCGGGCGATGACCGACGACGTCCGTGACCGAGTACAGCGACTGACAAACGAGGAGCCGTACTGGCTGTACGGAGAGCTTGTCGTGGCGTCCGTCAGCATCGGGCTCAGCTACACCGAGTCGGGTCCTGACCACGTTCACACCCTGATCCGGACCGCCGACGCGGGCATGTTCATCGCCAAGGCCGCCGCGAGCGCCGCGGTCTCAGAGCGGCGAGGGACCTAGGTTCCTCTGCCCGAGGACCCGACCGGACACCGCCGCACCTGGGCAGGCACCTGTGGCGGCGTTCATCCGATCGGCTTCTTCAGGTCCCGTGCTCAGGGGCCGATGTTTCAAGAGTCGGCAGGGTGCCGCACAGCAGATGACGAGGAGGTCCGGATGCTCAGCAAGTGGATTCTCAAGAACAAGATGGGCATGCGCGTCGCGACTTCAGCGGGGGCGATCACGGCCATGGCGCTCGTGGTGGCGGCTCCCAGCAAGTGGACGTAAGCACCACCGAACGCCGGTAGGGGCGGTCCTGGACTGTTGAGTCCGGGGTCGGCCCCCTCTGACTTGCTCGACCAGGGAGGTGCAGACACCGTGACGCTCGCCACGCCCCTGCACCGCTACGTGTGGCTCGTGATCACCGGCGGAGTGCTGGCTGTTGCCGCCTCCCTGTACGACGTCAGCCTTCCTTCGTGGACGGGTCACGGCCTCGGGATCGCCGCGCTCCTGGTGGTGGGGATCATCGTCGGCGAGTGCCTTCCGGCACGGATCTGGCGAGGCGACGACTTCCGCGAGTACACCTTCTCGGGCCCGTTCACCGTGGCTCTCCTCATCATCGGGCCCCTGTGGGTGGCGCTCCTGGCGCAGATCTGCGCCCTGCTGGTCGAGGAGGTCCGCCAGCGCAAGGCGCCGATGAAGGCCCTGTTCAACCTGAGCCAGTACGCGTTCAGCATGACGTGCGCTTCGGCCGTCTACGCCGCCCTGACGAGTCAGCCCTTCGGGGCTCCGTATCCGGGCGACTTCAACCAGTCCCAGCTTCTGGCGTCGCTGGTGGCCGCCGCCGTCTACTTCGTCGTCAACGTGGTCCTCGTGTCCGTCGTGATCGCACTGGTCGGCGACGAGCCGGTGTTTCCCTCCGTCGTGAGCCACCTGCGCACAGAGGTGTCGATGACGACGATGCTCCTCTGCATGGCGCCGGTCATGGTGCTGTCCCTCCAGTTCTCCCTGCTCACCGCTCCCCTGTGCCTCCTGTCGATCACCGCGGTTCGGCAGGCGGCACGGACCGCGGAACGCAGTCACGTGCAGGCGATGCACGATCCCCTGACGGGGCTGCCGAACCGCAGCATGCTGATGCAGCGGAGCCGGCGGATCGAGGCGCTGGCCCGGGACGGCGAGCAGACCGCGTTGCTGATGCTCGACCTGGACCACTTCAAGGAGATCAACGACACCCTCGGCCACCACGTCGGCGACGAACTCCTGCGCCTGGTCGCGGCAAGGCTCCTGTCCGTCATGCGTGAAGGCGACATGGTCGCCCGCCTGGGTGGCGACGAGTTCGCCGTGCTCTGCCCCGGCCTCGCGGACGTCAGGGACGCGGACAAGCTCGCCACACGGTTCCTGGCCGCACTGGCGGAACCCTTTGCCCTGGAACAGATCTCACTTCACATCGGGGCCAGCATCGGCATCGCTCTCTACCCGATGCACGCTGACAGCATCGAGCAGCTGGTCCAGCGTTCCGACATCGCTCTCTACCAGGCCAAGGCCGAGCGGGGGGCCACCCGCACGTACGACCCCCGGCACGACTTCAACTCGGTGGAGCGGCTGGCTCTGATGGAGGAGCTGCGCGCGGGGATGGAGACTCAGCTCATCCTGTACTACCAGCCGAAGTGCCGGGCCTCCGACGGGGTCATGGTCGGCGTCGAGGCGCTGATCCGTTGGCAGCACCCGGCGCGCGGGCTGATCAACCCTGCACAGTTCCTGCCGGCCGCCGAGAGCGCAGGCCTCATCGTCCCCATGACCATGCAGATCCTTCGGGAGTCCCTGCGACAGATCAGCCGCTGGAGACTGCAGGGCCTGGACGTCAACGTCGCCGTCAACATGTCACCCCGCCACCTGACCGACATCCAGCTGCCGGAACAGATCCGGGAGATGCTGGAGGCGGAGGGCCTTCCGGGCGACGTCCTCACGCTCGAGGTCACCGAGAACTCGATGATGTCCGATCCGGCCCGGGCTGCTCTCGTGCTCCGCCAGGTGCGCAGCCTCGACATCGCAGTGTCCATCGACGACTTCGGCACGGGCTACTCCTCCCTGGCCTACCTGCGCGACCTGTCGGCCACCGAGGTCAAGATCGACAAGACGTTCGTGCTCAACGCCAGGACGAACGTGCGAGACCTCGCCATCGTCAAGGCCGCCGTCGAGCTCGGTCACAGCCTGGGACTGCAGGTGGTCGCCGAGGGCGTCGAGGACACGACGACCGCAGGGCTGATGGCCGAGAGCGGCTGCGACCTCTTGCAGGGCTACCTCATCCTGCCGCCCGCCCCTCCGGACGAGCTCCTCGCCTGGAGCACCCGCCCCCACCTGTGGACCAGAGCCCTGCCAGCTCAGCGCGACGAGCGCAGAGCCGCGGACGACGCGCAGGTCTCGGACCGATGATCATCCTGTACGCGTGCCTCCTCCTGGCGGCCGTCTTCGCGCTCGCGCCGGGCTTCGACCTGCGGCGCCTGGCGCGCATCCGCCTGCGGCACACGTGGCTGGTGTGGCTGGCCCTGGTCGACCAGGTGGTCGTGATCTCCTTCCTGCCGGACGTGGGGCAGCTCAACAACTTCGCCCACCTCGCCTCCTACGTGCTGGCAGCAGCATTCGCCGTCCTGAACTTCCGGTCCGCCGGCACCTGGGTGGTCGGCGTCGGTGGCGCCTCCAACCTGGCGGCCATCGTCGCGAACGGAGGCACGATGCCGGCGTCACGCTCGGCGCTCGAAGCCTCGGGGTGGCACGCACCCGCTGGACACTTCGCCAACTCCGCCGTCGTGGCCGAGCCGCGCCTGGCCTTCCTCGGCGACGTGTTCGTCACGCCGTCGTGGCTCCCCGTCCAGAGCGTCTTCAGCATCGGCGACGTCGTGATCGTGGTGGGAGTAGCGGTGTTCCTGTCCGCAGCCTGCCGCCGCAGGCTGGATGACGCACCGACGAGCGACGCCGGTCCCCTCCTCGACCGAACGGCGCCCCTCGCTTCCACGGAGCAGGAGCGACGACAGCTGGCGCGGTGGCGCGACGAGCTGGCCTGAGCCCGACTTGTCCAGACTGGGCGGCGTTGCCCGAAAGAACGGGCGGGGCTGGATAGCCTGGGCCCATGCCCGAGGCTGCCCGCTCCTTCAGCTCCGACATGAGGAGCGTGAGTGTGGCACGGCGGTTCCTGAAGGAGACGACGGAGGCGTGGGGGGCATCGAACTACACGTTCGGTGCACCCCTCGTGCTGACGGAGCTGGCCACCAACGCGGTGCTGCACGCGCGCACGCCCTACGAAGTCCACCTGTCGCTGGACGCCGCGCAGCTGGTCGTCGAGGTCCAGGACGCCAGCCCCCGCCTACCCCGCCAACGCAAGTACGAGACCGACTCTGCGACGGGGCGCGGCCTGAGGCTGGTGGCCGCCCTGTGCGAGGACTGGGGAGCCAAGGCAACCACGGCCGGCAAGGTCGTCTGGGCCGCGGTTCGCACCGACGAGCAGAACGCCGTGGCCCGCAACCGGAGGTGGACAGCATGACGGCCAAGCAGGACCCACCGGGAGCCTCGACGCTGACGGTTCACGTGCTCGGGTTGCCCGTCGACGTGCAGCAGCGGGCCCAGCAGCACAACGAGGGGTTGGTTCGTGAGCTCACCCTGATCGCGGAGCAGCTGCGTCGGCAGGGGGCTCACGGCGAACTGCCGGTCCGCCTGGTGGCGCTGGTCGAACACCTCACCAGCCAGTACGCGGGGTCGTCCCAGGAGCAGGAGCAGCAGCTCGAGGATGCGTACGAAAGCGGCAGCGAGACAGTGGATCTCACGTATGAGTTGCCGTTCTCGGCCGCCGAAGGCGCACGCGCTCTGGGCGAGATGCTGGACGAGGCCGACGAGTACTGCCGCGAGGGTAAGCACCTTCTGACCCTGGCGACGCCGCCCGACCTGCTGGCCTACCGCCGCTGGTTCCTCTCCGAGTTCATCGAGCAGGCAGTGGGACGCGCGCCAACTCCATGGACTCAGTGAGCGGTGTCTGCGGTCAGTCGCACGGCGAGCAGCGCCACGTCGTCCTCGCTGTCACCCGGGACGAGCCGAGCCAGCACCTGGTCGCAGACGCTCTCCAGCGGCAGCTGGGCTGTATCGCGTAGAACGCTCGCCAGGACGCCGATCCCCTCGTCGAGGCCGGAGCCCCGCCGTTCGACCAGCCCGTCGGTGTACAGCAGGACGGTGCATCCCTGCGTCAGGGCGGTGACGTGGTTCGTCCGGCCTGACGTGGGATCCACGCCGAGCAGCAGGTCTGCCTCTTCCGCGACCAGGGCCTCCACACGCCCGTTCGGCCAGACCAGCATCGCGGGCGGGTGCCCGGCGCTGGACCACCGCAGGTCGACACGGCTCTGGTCGGCGACCTGGTTCGTCTCCAGGCTCATGACGAGCGCCGTGGCCATGGTTTCGAGCGCCAGCCCTTCGATGATGGCCTCGACGCGAGTCAGTAGCTCTGCCGGACCGTCGCCGGTCGTAAAGGCAACGCCGCGCAGCAGTCCGCGTAGCTGACTCATCTCCGCCGCGGCCTGACTGTCGTGCCCGAAGACGTCGCCGATAACGAGTTCTGTTGCGCCAGAAGGCGTGACGAAGGCGTCATACCAGTCGCCGCCGACGTGCACGTCGTGGGTTGCCGGCTCGTACCGAACGGCGATCTGAAGGCCGCTCGATTTCGGGGGGTCAGTGAGGAGGCTGTACTGCAGGGCTTCCGAGAAGTTGCGTTGGCGCGCGAACGCCAGTGCGTTCTCCCGTGACCGGTCAGCGCGGCTTCGGTCGGCTCGGCGCAGGACGCTGACGTCGGAGATCATGCACAGGGTGCCGGCGTCCGGACTGGCGGACATGGCGATGGGCGCCGTGGAGACCAGCAGGTCGATGCTCGTCCCGTCAGGGCGTCTGACCGTCACCTCGTGCTGGGTGGGGAGCGCGTTCGCTGTTGATGGGACGGTGGTTGCAGGCAGCAGGAAGGAGCCGTCCATGCCGGGTAGGTCGCCGGCGTCGTAACCGAGCAGCCTGGCGGTGCGCGGGTTGGCGAAGGTGAAGCGGCCGCGGGCGTCCAGGATGCTGATGCCCTCCTGGGCGTTCTCGACGATGGTCCGGTATCGCTCCTCGCTGGCGCGTAGCGCACGTTCGGCCAGCCAGCTCTCGGTGTCGTCCTGGGTGTGAACCACGACCAGGTCGGGTGGGACCGGGACCATGGTGATGTGCAGGTGCTGCTCGAGCCCACCTGCGGTGTGGGACACGGTGTCTCGCTCCAGCACGACGCCTGTGGTCAGGGACCGGGTCAGGTGGGTCAGCAGCTGCGCGTCGTGCCGGTAGAACTCGTGCGCAGGCGTGCCCAAGGCGTCCGCAGCGGACTGCCCGGTCAGATACGTCGCGGCGTCGTTCAGGTCGATCAGGACCAAGCCGTCAGCGCCGTTCTGCCAGGTGTGCGCCGGCACGGGCGCTCCCCGGTACAGCGCCTCGAAGCGCTGCTGGCTGGCTCGGACCTCGTCCAGCAGGCGATGCTCGGCGGTCAGGTCGGTGAACGTCAGACAGGTCAGCTGCTCATCGTCGACATCCAGACGCGACAACCCGACCAGCACCGACACCACCTGCGCGTCAGACCCCTCACCTGGTCCCTCGTCCGGCCGCTGCAGCCGCAGCTCGAACGTGGTCCCCTCCGTGGCCGAACCGACCGCCGCCGCCAACCTGTCCCGATCAGCCTCGACCACGAACTCACTCATCTGCCGAGCCGCCACCTCGGCCGCAGGACACCCCAGCAACAGGCCCAGCCGGTCGTTGGCGAACAACACCACCCCAGTGCTCGACAGCGTCGCCGCACCCTCCTGCATGTTCTCCACGAAGATCCGGTACGGCCGGTCCGCACCCGACAACGTGAACACCTGGTCACCCGGCGCACTGGTGCTCACCACCAGCGCATCCACCTCACCGTGCCGGATCGCCCGCAACGTCTCCTCAGCCTCGACCAACCGAGCCCGCGTCTCCGCCAATGACGACAGCTCCGCTTGAGCGGCCTCCAGACTCGCCACCAGGTCGAGATGGAGGCCCTCGGCTCTGAGGGTGGGGCTGTTTTCGTCCGCGGTCGTTTCTGCAGCGGCGTGATGATGGTGGGTCGAGGCCATGGCTACCCCCGCCCGAGCCCCAGCTCGGGAGCCGGGTCGATGTCGAGCGCAGACAACACGCGGCTGGTGTCGGAGAGGTCTCCCACGAGGACTCGCCTGGGGAGCGGGTGCTCCTTGATCAAGGTCGGCGACGCCACGACGCCGTGAAGCGCCATCACCTCGGGCTCGCGGTGCACGTCGACGACGCTCAGCCGGTGGCGGTCCGGCAGGTGGACGTCGCAGATGGCGCGGACCGCGGTGACGGCGCGGGCGGACAGGGCGGATGCTCCGCTGACAAAGAGCGTCAGGTCGTACGTGGCGGTGGCCAGCTCGCGGAGCGCTGTCTCGAACTCGTGCAGGGTCCCGTCCTGCTCCGCTGCCGCCGTGCTCATCGTGGGCTCATCGTGGGCTCATCGGGGGCTCGGCGGGGGGCTCATCGGGCTTTGCCATCGATCTGAAGGCTGAGAAGCACGCGTTCGGTGTCGGACAGGTCCCCGATGATCTTGCGCATCGGAGGCGGGAGCGCCCTGACCAGCGTCGGGATGGCCACGATGTCGTCGCTGCGGGCCAGCTGGGGCCGCTTGACCAGGTCGAGGATCTCGATCTCGTACCTGCCGGCGAGGTGCCGGTCGCAGAGCTTGCGGAGGTTGGCGAAGGCCTTCAACGACTTGGGCGACGCGCCGGCGACGTAGAGCTTCAGGTGCCACATCTGTTGGCCCGCGTCGACTTGGCCCGCATCGACGTGGCCCGCGTCGACAGGAACCGGCTCAACAACTTCCGGGTCAGGGTGGTCGGGCACCAGCTTCATCACGGGGCCTTGGGCGCATCTGCGCTGCGCAATCGACCCTGCTCGACCCGTTGCTCGGCGCGATCCTCGCCGTCCGTGGATCCCTGCCGCAAGAGGCGGTCAACCGCGTCGGACTCGGCTTCGAAGTCGCGCCACATGATCGCGGCCTGTGCCTCAACCGACTTGCGGCGTAGCTCGAGGTTGAGCTTGCGCTGCTCCAGGTCCTGCCGCCTGACCGTCGCCTTGAGACGCTCGGCGGACTCCTGTGCCGCACGCGCAGAGCCAGTGAGAACGTGCTGCGTACCGACGTAGACGTCGGCTAGCTCGATGCCGCTGTCGGTGATGAGGAACTCTCGGACCTGGTTCGAGTGCGCCATTCCGCGGGACTTGAGGATGTACAGGGCGCGGTTGCGCTCCCCGTTCCCCTCCATCGACTTCACGAGAAGCCAGGTGTCGATCAGCGAGGCGATCGGCTGCTCGGAGTTCTCGGCGTCGCTGTCGCCGCCGCTGCCGACGCCGACGAAGACGGCCGTGATGGCCTGCCCCTTGAGGTGGTCGATGTTCCTCGTCATCATCTCGGACACCTCGCCCCCACGTCCGCCGCCGAGCAGGTCCGAGATCGGGTCCATCACCACGAGCGACGGTTTGAACTCCATCACCAGGTTCTGGATCGCGGACAGGTGGCCCTCCAGCCCGAGCACGCTGGGTCGCACGCAGTGGAACTGCAGAAGGCCGGCCTCCACCCAGCGGCCGAGGTCGATCCCGACCGAGGCCATGTTGCGGATGATCTGTGGTTCGGACTCCTCGAAGGCGACGTACAGGGCGCGCTCGCCGCCGGAACACGTCGCGTTGCAGAACTGCGCGACGATCGTGGTCTTGCCGGTGCCGGCCGTCCCGCTGACGAGCACCGAGCTTCCCCGGTACACACCGGATCCCAACATTCCGTCGAGACGCGGAATGCCAGTCGAGACCCGCTCACCAGACACCTTGTGCTGAAGGCCGAGGGACGTGATGGGCAGGACCGACATGCCGCTGTCGCCGATCAGGAACGGGTACTCGTTCGTGCCGTGGACCGACCCCCGGTACTTCAGCACCCTGAGTCGACGGGTGGACGTCTGCTCGATGACCCGGTGGTCCAGCACGATGACGCAGTCCGAGACGTACTCCTCGATGCCGTGCCGTGTGAGCGAACCGTCGCCTCGCTCGCCGGTCACCACAGCCGTGACGCCGCGCTGCTTCAGCCAGCCCAACAACCTACGCAGCTCCGAGCGGATGACTGACGTGTCGGCGAAGGCGCCGAACAGGTTCTCGAACGTGTCCAGGACGACGCGCTTGGCGCCGATACGGTCGATCGCCGCGCCCACGCGGATGAACAACGCCTCCAGGTCCCACTCGCCCGACTCGTCGATCTGCGCAGCGATCGTGTTCACATGGTCGACCACCAGCAGCCCGTCAGCCTGCAGCTGAGTCAGGTCGAAGCCGAGCGACGCGACGTTGGCGACCAGGTCGTCGGCTGTTTCCTCGAAGGCGATGAACACACCGGGTTCGTCGTATTCCGTGATGCCTCGAACGAGGAACTCCATCGCCAGCAGGGTCTTGCCGCACCCCGCCGGCCCGCAGACCAGAGTCGCCCGGCCGCGGGGGAGCCCGCCACCGGTGACCTCATCGAGACCATAGATGCCGGTGGCTGCCTTCGGCAGCACCGTGAGATCGCCTGGCGGGGTGATGTCGCGTGTGGAAGTGCCTGCGACAGAGAGGGCGTCGATGGAGCGCGTCGTGGTCATAGTGCCCACCATGGTGTGCACGCTCGCCGGGAGGGCCTCTCGACATCGCGCCTTGGACATCGCCGACGACCCCGACCCGCACAAGGAAGGCCGGACCAGACCCCACCACCGCTGGCGCCACTCTCCTTGCGAGATTACACCTGCCGAAGACCGGTACCCGGAGGACAGTTGTCGTCGCGCACTACCGCCCGCGACGTCCTGTCTGTCCGAATCGAGAGCGGGGCGGTTCGTACGGCTACCGCATACGACCGGTCGCTCGGGACCCGCGTGCAGCGAAGGCCACGCCGACGGCCTTCGCGTCCGTCTCGACCGCCAGGTCGCGGGCAGTTGTGGTGGCGACCAACCTCACAGCAGCTGCTGCGTTGGCCACCTCTTGCTCGAAGGCCACCGCCGCCGCAGCCGCAGCCAGTGCAGCATGCGCAGCTGCGGCGGCGACAGCTGTGGCCACAGCAGCAGCCGCCAGGGCTGTCTCCTCGGCGGTGGCGATCGCGGTCGCGTCGACGGTGGCAGCGAGGTGGTGCGCGGTCAGCGCGGCCTCGGCATCGCTGCCTGCGATCGCGGCCGCGACGGTCTCCGCGGCCTGCGCAGCGGCCCTCGCAACCTGCGCGGCAAGCGCGTCCGCGCGCATCTGGATCCCGGTCGCCGCCTGTGCGGCAGCGTCTGCGAGGTCCTGAGCCGCGCCGGCATCGGCGCCCGCCTTCCGGTCACGGGCGTGCGAGGCGGCCAGGGCGGTCGTGCGAGCCGCTGCCACCACTGACCTCTCTGTAGCCACGACGGCTTCGGCGACGTCCTTAGCCTCCCGCTCGGCAGCGATGTCGATCTGCGCCGCCGCGAGGATCGCCCGGGCCGATGCGAGGACCGAGGCGCCGAGGGACGACGCGGGCGTGCCCACACCAGAACGCAAGACCGGCAGCTGTTCCAGCAGGACCTCGAGACAGGCGTCGGCAACCTCGCTGCGCGAGATCAGCGCGGCCAGGGCCTCGGCCTGCACCGGAGTGACCCTCAGCACCACCTCTGCATCGGGCCTGTCTGGCCGCTGGTCGCCACGCTCGCCGCCACTTCGAGAGCGGGTCATCGCACGCGAGTCACAGACATGGCCTGCAGGTCAGCACGTGTCTCGGGCGCGTGGCTCGGCGGCCTACCCGCCTCTTGCCACACGATCTCGAACTTCCGTAACGCGGCGGCTGCCTCACGTGCCACGAGGGCGGTCGCCGTTGCACGCGCGTCGGTGTCGGCAGCGACCTGGCGAGCAGTCGCGGTTGCGGTGGCTTGCAGCGCTGCCGCGACATCAGCGGCCTCGCTCTCGGCTGCGCGGGCCGCGGCAGACACCGTGAAGGCGACGTCCGTGGCCGCGTCAGCGACCGCCGTGGCGACGCACGCAGCAGCGGCCGCGGTCTCCTCGGCCATCGCAACGGCCGCGGCCTTGACAGTCGCGGCCACCCGGAAAGCGGCGAGTGCAGCCTCGCGTTCGTTGCCGACCGGGCTGGCTGCTGCAACACGTGCCGCAGCCAGCGTGGCAGCCTCTGCGACCTTGGCGGCAGCTGCATCGGCTCGACGCTGGATCGCGACGGCCGCCTGTGCAGCGTCGTTGGCGACGGCCTCGGCGGCCGAGCTGGCTTCGACTGCCCGTGTCCTGCGGGCGGTCTCGGCCGTTTCGGCGACCTTCGCCGCGGCGGTAGATACCGCGCAAGCCATCGAGATCACGGCAGCCGCAGCCTCTTCTGCCTGCGCTTCCAGGGCCGCGGCGACGGCGTCGGCGACGAGGGCAGCGGCGGTCTCGGACCGGCTGGGTCCCGTCGTGGCCCGACTCCCGCGCGGTGTGCTCGTGCCGTCGACGAGCTCAGGGTCGTGAACGCGGTTGGCGCTCCCGACCAGGGAGAGGATCTCGCCCCTCAGGAAACGGCGATGACCGCCTGGGGTACGGAATGAGTTGACCTTGCCCGCGCTGGCCCACCGGCTCACCGTCTTCGGGTCCACGAAGAGAATCGCGGCGACTTCGGCTGGGGTCAGGAGCGCGTCCGTCTCGATCGGTTGGCTTTTCGTGGTGACCTCCCTCAGGGAGTGACTGCCTATTGACCATACGGCCGCTGAACCCGTTTGGGCCTATTTGGGGGAGATCCGAAAATGTTCGTCCCTTATGGGGCGATTCCCACGCAGGAGCAGGGCATCTCGCCCGGATTCGTCGTTCTCCCGGAACAGCGCAGTGATTAGCGTGGACCTACCACCTCGATGAGGACGGAATTCTCAACTCGGGACATTTCCTGCAGAGCATCCGGAGGTGCGTGACCATGAGGCGTACCAGGAGCAGCACCGCGCGGCCGCTCGCCGGATCGGCGGGGGCGCAGGCTCGGTTGGTCGAGGCTGAGGAGACGTTGCGGGCGATCCGGCACGGCGAGGTGGATGCGCTGGTGGTGAGCACCAGTGCGCCGGGTGACCAGGTGTTCACCTTGTCGGGTGCGGACCGGCCGTACCGGATCTTCGTGGAGAACATGCAGGAGGGTGCGGCGACGCTGTCGAGCACTGGGGTGGTGTTGTTCGCCAACGACCGGCTGGGCCTGTTGCTGGGGTGTGCTGCGGCGGCGGTGGTGGCGCGGCAGATGAGTGAGTTCGTGGTCGAGGCTGATCGGGACAGGTTGGCGGCGGCGGTCGGTTCGGCCACGGTGGGGACCACGTTCGAGCTGCGGCTGCAGCGTGCTGACGAGGGATCCAATCCGCAGGTGGTGTGGGTGCTGGCGGGCCTGTCGCGGCTGAATGTGGACGATGAGCAGCTGACCTGCCTGACGTTCACCGACCTGACCGCTGAGCATCGCCTGCTGGACGAGGTTCGCGCCAGTGAGGAGCGGTACCGGACCATCGTCGAGAACGCCCAAGAGGGCATCAGCATCCTGGACGCCCGCGGCCACTTCACCTTTGCCAACCCACGCACCGCCGAGCTGCTCGGCTACGACGTCGCCGACCTGCCGGACATGGACGGCTCGGTCCTGCTGCGATCTCCCGCCGTCCCGCCCACAGCAGACAGCCGCGCGGGCCAGCACGAGGTCACCGTCAACCGTCCGGACGGATCCAGCATCGACCTGCTGGTCTCCACTGCGCCCATCGTCATGGCCGGCAGCACGGACACCGGCTCCGTGTGCATGATCTCCGACGTGAGCGTCATCCGCCGAGCCGAGGAGAGCCTGGCGCACTGGGCGATGCACGACGCACTCACCGGCCTGCCCAACCGCACCCTTCTGATGGACCGGGTCGACCAGGCACTTGCCCGCGCGCACCGTCAGGCCGGCGACGTCGCGGCGCTGTTCTGCGACCTGGACGGTTTCAAGGAGATCAACGACTCCCGCGGACACCACGACGGAGACGAGGTGCTCCGTGCGATCTCCACACGCCTGCGGGGGGCCGTACGACCAGCCGACACGGTGGCCCGGATCGGCGGTGACGAGTTCGTCGTCCTGAGCGAGGACATGGATCATGAGGCCGCGGTCGGTCTGGCGTCCCGCGTGCTCGAGGCAGTCGCGGCGCCGCTCGATGTGGGCGGTCACGATGTACCCCTTTCTGTCAGCGTGGGTGTGGCCTTCGGTGGGTCGAATGATGCGGCGCAGCTTCTGCGCAACGCCGACGCCGCTATGTACCTGGCGAAGCAGCGCGGCGGCAACCGCGCCGAGCTGTTCGACGAGGAACTGAGACGCGTTGCGGCCCAACGCATGCGCCTCATCGCCGATCTTCACCACGCGGTGGAGAAGAACGAGCTGCGCCTGCACTACCAGCCCATGTTCTCCCTGGCTGACGAGAAGCTGGTGGGCGTCGAGGCGCTCGTGCGATGGGAGCACCCCGAACGTGGACTGCTCCTCCCCCTCGACTTCATCTCCGCGGCCGAGAGCGCCAACCTCATCGGTGGGATCGGCGCCTGGGTGCTGCGTACCGCCTGCCTCCAGGCGGCGACCTGGTCAGGTGTCGCGCCCGTCCCACCGCAGATGGCGGTGAACATCTCTGCACGACAGCTGCTGCGAGGCAGTGGTCTCGTACGCCTCGTGGCAGACGTGCTGAAGGAGTCCGACGTGGACCCCGCGTCCCTCGTACTGGAGGTCACCGAGAGCGCAGTGATGAACGACGCCGAATCGGCCTTGGCCGTTTTCACGCAGCTGAAGCAGCTCGGCGTGCGGCTGGCCATCGACCACTTCGGTACGGGCTACTCGAGCTTGGTCTACCTCAAGCGACTCCCCCTGGACCAGCTGAAGATCGACCGCACGTGCGTCAGCGGGTTGGGGGAGGACCCCGACGACTCGGCCGTCGTCGCCGGCGTGGTGGGACTTGCGCGGTCGCTGGGGATCGGTGCGACTGCGGAGGGCGTCGAGACGACGAAGCAGCTGGACGCGCTCAAGGGCCTCGGCTGCGACCTCGGGCAGGGGTACCTCTGGAGCCGTCCACGTCCCGCCGCGGATCTCGACCGGCTCGTGCGCTCCGGTCTCTGGTCCAGTCAGACGGAGGGCAGCACCGTTCGCCTCGGCCCGGTCTCCCCGGACCAGACAGAGATGGACGTGCGCGGGCCGGCCATCAGAGCCAGACGTCGACTCCCACGCCGGCACGGGTAGGTGACGTGATGCACGAAGCTGCTCGCTCCTTCGAAGCCGAGCCGAAGACTGTCCGCGGAGCCCGGCGGTTCCTGGTCGAGATGTTGGAGGCGTGGTGCCTCGAGGGCTACGACTTCGGTGCACCTCTCGTGGTGACGGAGCTGGCCACCAATGTGGTGCTGCACGCAGGCACGCCCTACGAGGTGCGGTTGCAGTTCGAGGCACCAGTGCTCGTCGTGGAGGTCCACGACGCCAGCGTCAGCATGCCGCAGCGCCGCAGCTACGGGCCGGAGGCGGCGACGGGGCGCGGCTTGAACCTGGTGTCGTCCCTGTGTGACGACTGGGGCGCGACCCGGAACGAGTCCGGCAAGGTCGTGTGGGCGTCTGTGCGCGCTGATGACGAGGCAACCATGCCAGACCTCTTCGATCTGGGTGAGGGGCCGGACGCCCTTCAGGCCCCGTCGACATCGGACACCCGATCGTCCGCCCGGTCCTTCGCGAACCTCGGCGGCCGGCCAGTGTGGGCGGCGTAAGGAGCCAGGCCATGGTGACTCGGAACGGTTGAGCAGGTGGCAGACGGGGTTCTGGTCGTGCAGGTGCTCGGCGTACCCGTGCTGCTGCGGCGCCGCGCGCAACAGCACCACGAGGAACTGACTCGCGAATTGACACTGATCGCGGAGCGGATGCGTCAGAGGGGCGACGTCGGCGCGCTACCCGTGCGTTTCGTTGCCCTGGTCCAGCAGCTCAGTCGCGTGTACGGGGGTGCGCGAGACAAGACGGAGGAAGAGTTTGAGCGCGCTGACGAAAGCGGCGCCGAGACCGTGGACCTGACCTACCGGCTACCGGCTTCAGCGGCCGACTTCGCCCGCGATCTCGGACGAGCGCAGGACGAGGCCGATGAGTACTGCCGCGAGGGCAAGTACCTTCTGACGCTGGCCGCGCCGCCGGACGTCATTGCCTACCGGTACTGGTTCTACTCACAGTTCACCGACCAGGCCGAGGGGCGACGCCCGACCAGACGGACTCCTGTCCACCCGGCGACGTAACCGGCACAGCTCGAGCTAAGGCCCTCCTTGGAGCAGGTGGTCCATCACCCTGCCCATGTAGTCGGCTGCTGCGCCACGCCTGGTCGCCAGGTGCTCGAAGCCGAAGCCGTCGAGGACGGTGTCGGGTGTCATCACCGTCGCGCCGCGGTCGAGCACCTCGGACTGGCCCCGCTCGAAGTCAGTGGGATTCGGCAGGCTCCCCTCAGGGGCGCCAGGCGTGGCCCACGGTCCGAAGCCCGTCTCGAAACCCTCCGCCTCGACGGTGCCTCCGGCCGAGACCAGGCGCGTGTCGTCGACGAACACCCCGTCGCCGCCGACGAAGACGTCGGTCACGTAGCTGATCGACACCTCCACCTGCGCGCCGGCAAAGGCAGAGAGATCGACCGAAGCCTGCTGCCACCCTCCTGTGTTTCCGGTCATCCGGTTCCACTCGCCGCTGGTGCCTGTCGGCGCGCACCCCTCCTCGCCGGGGGTGAGGTAGTGCAGAAGGAAGGGATGCGTCGCGACGGTGAACTCGCAGTCGTCCGGCGGGTTGGTGTCGGTCAACGGCTGGGCCTCGTCGTTCACGGCTGCCAGGGTCGTCCAGTCGTCCGCCCCGACGGTATGAGCCTCGAAGATGACGTTGTCCCAGCCCGACTCGACGTCGAACGAGAGCTGGAACTGCAGCTGCGGTGCGTCTGCGGCAGAGACCGCGCCGAGGTCGACCGTGCGTGCGAGGCGCATGTAGGAGTCGTCGGAGTGCTCAGCGGCGACGAACCACTCCCCCTCGACCGGGTCGAACGGGCCCGGGGTGAACGACGCGTACCTGCTCGCCGCCCAGCTCAGGAACTGCGGGAACTCGTCCGGCGGGAGCAGCGTGCTCGTGAAGCTGAAGGCGCCCGCCTCGTCGAGCGGGTTGTCGCGCGTGGCACGGACATCCCCGAAGACGTAGTCCTTGTCGGCGAGGGGCGCGTCGATGCCGAGGATGCCCGACGGCTCCATCACGGCCAGCCGGTCGAAGGCACCGAGGTAGTACTGAGTGAAGTCGTCCGAGAGAATCAGGCACTCGTCGGCGAACTGCACGACCACGCAGTCCTCCGAGGGCGCACCGTCCAACCCGTACCAGATGCCGCCCAGGTCACCGCCGAGGAGGCCGAAGTAGCTGGCGGTCTCGCCGCTGTGCATCAGCTTGCCGCCGGCGTTGAGGTAGTCGCGCATGGCCAGCGTGAGGTACTGCTGGGTCTCCGCGACCGCGACGTCAGGCACGTCGGTGCCGCCGACATCGGTGAACTCGTCCTCCGGGTCCTGCGTCAGCCTGTTGTCGCCGAGGTACCAGATCACGGCGTCGAAGTGCCCGAGCACGCCGAGATCATGGGGGACGGCGCGCTCGCTGTTGTAGACCGCGGAGCCGATCCTGTTGGCAGCCAGGGCATCTCGGTAGCGTCCTGGGTACTTGAGGGTCTGACCGGCCGGGTATGTCGGGTTCACGCCCCCGATGTCCTCGTCCGCCACGATCAGCACGGCAGGCGCCTTGACCATGGCCTGCCGGTACGTGAACGAGTCGCTCTGGACTGTGCGGCCGTTCTCGCCGGTCGCGGTGAACCAGACCTTCACGCGGTCCCCGCCCCTCGCCCCCACCACCTTGCCGCGGAACTCGCCGTAGTAGACGTCGAGCTCGTCGCCGTAGCGCTCACCGCCGCCCCACTCGGCGACCGGTGCGGTGCGCGTGCGTCCGCCGTTGATGGAGTAGCGCAGCTTGAGGTCGTCGAGCGCGCGGCGGGCGTTCACCGCCACGGTCTGAGGGGTGCCGTAGGAGAGCGGGAACGGGTCGATCACGAAGTCCGGTGCCTCCAGGCCCGTGACCGTCACGGGGTTGTCCGGGTCCACCGCCGACTGCGCGACCGACAGCGCGAAGGGAATGTTCTTCTCGAACTCGGCTTGGATCAGCACCTCCGAGTCCGGGAAGTTGAAGCCGCTCTCGCAGTCCTCCGGCTCGAACTCGTCGTCGGGGTCGATCGCGCTCGCCGTCTCGCACGTCGTCATCTCCGGCGTGAAGCCGAGCGTGCCGTACGTGGCGTGGGCGTGGGTGTCGGTGTCGCCGTTGACGATGTACAGCTCGGCTGCGATGTCTGGGTCGTACCCCGGAACGGCGGGATTCGCGTCCGTTCCGGCCATCGCCTCGTAGATGGCGTCATCCGGTGTGGGAGTGGCGACCTGCCACGCCGTGCCGTACAGGAGCAGCTCGGCGGCGGAGTGGTAGTTGATCAGGAACTCGAACCCGATGTCGGCGAAGAGGCCGTCCAGCGCCTGGGTCTCAGGCTCCGACGTCGGAGCGGCGCCGCGGAAGGTCTCGCTGCTCCCCGACGGCGAGGAGCCCTCGTTGTCATAGCCCCACTTGGTCGCGAAGTTGCGGTTGAGGTCCACCCCGTCGCCGACGGTGACCTGGCCGTCGCCGTTGTTGTCCCTCAAGTTCTTGCGCCAGAGGCGGTTTCCCTCGGTGAAGGTGAAGTCGTAGCCGTCGGGGTTGCTGACCACGAGGAACCACAGCTCGGTCGTGTCCACGAGCTCGGTGATGGTGGCGTCCGTGCCGTAGTTGTCGAGGTAGTGGTGCAGCAGGCGCCGTGTCATCTCCGGCGTGATCCACTCTCGCGCGTGCTGGCCGGACATGTACAAGGTCGCCGGACGGCTGCCGTCTGCCACTGTCTGGGCGTCCTTCGTCACCCTCACCGCGACCATTGGCTTCCCCTGCACCGATTGCCCGATCTCCACGAGCTCGGCGATGCCGGGGTTGGCTGCAGCAACCTGCTGGAGCTCCGCGTAGAGGCCACCGGCGCCGCTGTACGGGCGGAAGACGGGAGCGTCCTGAGCCTGGACTCGGGCGGATGCGCCGGACGGCTTGACCTCGATGTCGACGCCGCTCGCTCGCAGCTCGCTGGCCTGGGCGGGGCTGAGGACGACGGTGAGCAGCAGCTTTCCGTCCTCGGCGCGCGACGACGTGAGCTCCTGCCGGTCAACGCCGAACTCACCCAGGCGCTGGAGCGTCTCAGAGCTCGACTCGGCCACGTACGCGCGCAGGCCGCTGTCGCTGGTCTCGACGGGAGCCGGAGCAGCAGATGCGGGCACTCCACCCAGGCCCGCGGCAGCGAGGGCAGCAGCAGCGGCAAGTGCGACGAGTCGTGTCATCACAGTTCCCCCCTGGGGACGCAGACGGTGTTGGACCGAGGCTGTCCCTCCGTCAACGGCGAGTCAACGGTTCTGGGGCGCGACTATCACGGCGTGCCGTCAGCTCGACCAGATTCGCGAGACATGCGGCAATTGCCCAGCACTCGGCGTCCGACGGCCCGGCACGAGCGAGACGTCGGACGCCGAGGAGCGGTGCGCGAGCTAGACCAGCTCGGGTACGTGCAGGTGTGCGAAGACGAGCTCGAACTCGGACACGTCCAGGATCCGGCCGTTCGCCTCTCCGACCGTGCGGCTGCGTAGTTCCTGGGCCTTGTCACGCGAGCTGTCCATCGACTCCGAGCTGTCGTACGTGGACGTGACGACCGCGCGTCCGGACGTCCGGTCCACGAACAGGCTGGCGCTGCACCACCCCGACAGCTGCTCGGCCATGGGCAGGACGCCAACCTTGAACGTCTCGATGGCCCGGTCGATCTCGGCAGGCTCGGCCTGCATCCACGTGACGCGAGCGCACGCCCCGTCGTGGGTCGGGTGGTCGCGGTGCATCACGGCGATCTCCCACTCGTCGACCTGCGGGCTGCCACCCAGGCGCTCGGCGGCCTGCTCGCGCATCGACCGCACGCCCTCGTCGCTGGCGCGCATCGCGTCCTCGGAGCGCCAGGAGCTGGTGATGATGCACCGGCCGGAACTGCGGTCGGCGATCATCGACATCCCGAGACAGCCCTCCATGGCGTGCAGGGCGGGCATCACCTCGTCGCGGATGTAGGCGATGCCGTCGTCCATGGACTCCGGCCGTGCGTCGATCGTCGTGGAACGTGCGTACATGGCGGACTCTCCTTACCCGGTAGGGCGGCGGCACCAGATGCACCACCGGACCAGTCCACATTCCTCCTCACCCGTGGGTGTGGCAATGGGTCGGCGGCACGGCGTTCGGGCTGTGCAACCGGGAGACTCCGCCCGTTCGCCAGTCTTTGCCTTCTGGCGTGAGCCACACGGCGTCGCGCGGCAGCGCACCGTCGAACGAGGCTCAGCCCCGAGGTCTGGTCGGCTCAGTGGCGGGCTTGGTCGCGCTCACCAAGCGTGACGGGATCGGAGCACTTTCCCTGGCCGTGGGGGGATCGTGAGTTATGTTACGAAGCGTAGTCGGAGATGACATTCCGTTGTTTCCCCGCAAGTACTGCGTGCCCGGTTGCCCACTGGAGCTTGACACGTCCTCGTGAAGGTCGTCAGCCCCCATGTCATCTGCACCCCTGTCCGCAGTCCGGCTCTTCGGTCGACCGCGTCGGGCGCTCGTCCTCGCCTTGATCGCCGTCACGGCGGCCTTCGGTGCCGTGCAGCTCACCCTGACCGCTCCTGCGGCCCAAGCCGCCCCGACCGAGGAACAGTGCAACGGGCACGGCCCTGGCCCGCTCGGCGCGACCACGGGGATGACGTGCACCGTGGTGGTGGTCAACACGATCAACGGCTCAACGCGGGGATCCACGACCACCCTGACCAGGCTGTGCACGCTCGGCCCCTGTGCACCGGGCAACGGCACCTTCACCAGCAGCTCCACGCAGCTCGTCACGAGCGTGAACCAGTGCAACGGGTCCGACAACGACGCGGCCCACCCCATCACCTGTCGCGTCACGATCATCAACCGCATCAGCGCCGGAACGCCTGGCGCCCAGCCGGTGTCGGCGGCGACCTCGAACCAGTGCGTCGGCTCGGGCACGGGCGGTGGCGGCTTCATCGACTGCGACCCCTTCCCGGCGAACACGACGGGCGCGACGGTCACCCAGTGCAACGGCTCCGGCAACGGCGGCGGGGGTGGGGTCCGGTGCACCGTCGACTCCGAGTCCGTGGTCAGTCCGGCGATCCCGGTTCGCGTCAACCAGTGCAACGGCACCGGGAACCCGGGCGGCTCCATCGTGACCTGTCACACCAGCATCCGCACCGAGATCACCACGGAGGCGACCACACCGCCAGGCTCGGGTGGCTCGGGTGGCTCGGGTGGCTCGGGTGGCTCGGGTGGCTCGGGTGGGACGGGTGGCTCGGGCGGTGGCACCGGCGGTACCGGTGGCTCGGGTGACTCGGGTGGCTCGGGTGGCTCCGGGGTCGACGGGGGTACCGATGCGGGCTCCGGCGGCGGCACCGGTCGCAGCGGTGGCGGCGGCACCGGTCGCACCGGTGGCGGTGGCGCCGAGACGCCCGGTGACACCACGGGTCAGGTCGTCCGGGTGCCTACTGGCGGTGTGGCGGCCGGCGGCGGATCGCCCAGTGCTGCTGACGACTTCGCGCTGCTCGGACTGGAGACCGGCTTCGTCGGCGCCTTCATCGGCGTACTGGCGATCGCGCGGCGCAGGTCGGCCCGACGGGCATGACCGCGCTCCACCGCCGACTCTCGAGGCTGTCTGCGAAACGCCGGGTCGTGGCCGCCGTCGTGGCGGCGCTGGTGGTCACCGCGGGCACGTGCGTCGCACTCGCTCTCACCGACCGGCCCGACGCTGCGACCCCCTCGGTTGCCGCTGACATCGGCGGTCTTGGCGCAGGTCTGGGCAGGGACGAGCGCGGCCCGGGGAGCGATTGGCCCTCGACTGTCGGACCGGTCCTTCCCGAGTCGGTGCCGGTGTCCGTGGCGATCCCGGCCATCGACGTGTCGTCGCCGATCCAGCTCCTGGGCCAGCACGCTGACGGGACCTTGGAGGTCCCGGCTCCGGGTCCGCTCTACGACGACGCCGGTTGGTACAAGTACTCGCCGACGCCGGGCGAGCTCGGCCCGGCTGTCCTCGTCGGGCATATCGACTCCGCGGCCAACGGCCCCAGCGTGTTCTTCCGGCTAGCGGCCCTGAGGCGCGGCGAGACCATCGAGGTCACCCGCACCGACGGCTCCGTGGCCATCTTCGTGGTGAACGAGGTCAGCACCTTCCGCAAGGCCGAGTTCCCCACCGACCTCGTCTATGGCAACACCAACCACGCTGCCCTGCGCCTGATCTCGTGCGGTGGGCTCTTCGACTCCGACACCGGCCACTACCGCGACAACATCGTCGTGTTCGCCTCTCTGGTGGGGGCGAAGGGCTGACCTCGAGGCGTCCCTCCGAGCTCATCACTCATCACCACTCCGCGAAGGAGCCCTCGGGGTGACGCCAGAGCGGGCCGCGCCAGCGGTGCCCCGTCGCGGCCGCTCGCCGTACGGCCGCCTCGTCCACCTCGATCCCGAGCCCTGGAGCCGTCGGGCGCTCACAGAAACCGTCGGAGAAGGTGAAGACGGACGCGTCGACCAGGTAGTCACGCAGGTCTGCGCTGTCGTTGTAGTGGATGCCGCCGCTCTGTTCCTGGATCAGGAAGTTCGGCGTCGCGAAGGCCACCTGAAGGCAGGCCGCCAGCGCGATCGGGCCCAGGGGGCAGTGCGGCGCGACCACGACGTCGAACGTCTCGGCCAGGGAGGCGATCCGCCGACCCTCGGAGATGCCGCCGCAGTGGGAGATGTCAGGCTGGGCCACCCCGATCCCCGCCTTCAGTGCCGGCAGGAAGTCGGTTCTGCTGTAAAGCCTCTCGCCGCACGCGATGGGGATCGTCGTCGACTCGACGACGTCGCGTAGCCGGTGGGGTGTGAACTCCGGCAGCACCGGCTCTTCGACGAACAGCGGCCGCAGTGGCTCCAGCTCGCGCACGAGGCGTCGTGCCATCGCCGTCGTGAAGCGTCCATGGAAGTCGAGTGCGAAGTCGCCTTCGTCGCCCATCGCGGCACGCGCGGCAGCCGCGAGTGCGATGCAGCGGTCCAGTGACGCAGACGTGTCGATCGGCAGCGTGCGCCCCGACGCGTTCATCTTGACGGCGGTGAAACCGGCCTCACGCGTCCGGTGGGCGTGCTCGGCGATCTCGGCCGGCTCGTCACCGCCGATCCAGGAGTACACCCGTACCCGGTCGCGGACGGGCCCTCCCAGGAGCTGGTGGACGGGCGCGCCGTAGGTCTTGCCGGCGATGTCCCAGAGTGCCTGGTCGACCCCGGACACCGCCGTCGCGAGGACGGCGCCACCCCGGTAGAAGGACGACTTCGACATCACCTGCCAGTGGTCCTCGATCCGCAGTGGATCCTGACCCAGCAGGTAGTCCTCGAGCTCGTGCACCGCGGCCTGGGTGGTGTGCGAGCGCCCTTCGAGCGTCGCCTCCCCCCACCCGGTCACGCCCTCGTCGGTGGACACCTTGACGAAGAGCCACCTCGGTGGGACGAGGAACGTCTCCACCTGGGTGATCCGCACGTCAGCTCCGCAGGCGCGCGACGACGTCGATCTCCACGAGGATGTCGAAGAGGTCCGAGCCCACGGTCGTCCTGACCGGGTACGGCTCGGTGAACTGCTCGGCGTAGACGGCGTTGTACTGGGCGAAGTCGCGCTTGAGGTGCTGCAGGTGCGTGGTCACCTTCACGACGTCGCTCAGGTCGAGCCCCCGCGCGGCCAGCGTCGCCCGCACGTTGGCCAGCACCTGTGCGGTCTGTGCGCCGACGTCCTCTGGAACCTCACCGGTCACCGGGTCCTGGGGACCGAAACCAGCCGTCCACAGGAACCCGTCGGCCACGATGCCCTGGCTGTACGCGCCCGCCGGACGGGGGGCGTCGGGGGTGCTGACCTGCTCCGTGCTCATGGTGCTCCTTCTCGTCGGGCTAATGGGTCGGTCGTTCCGGGTGACTCTTCGTTGGTGCAGACGGGGAGCCGACGAGGGGTGCCAGCAGGTCCACCTGCTCCGGGTCCGACAGGGCCGACCCGACGGCCACGACCAGGGCCCCTGCGGACAGGTACTCCTGCGCGTTGTGCGCGTCGATGCCACCGGTCGCGACCAGGCACACGCCGGGGAAGGGGCCTCGCATCGCACGGAACCACGAAGGGCCTAGTGCCGTAGCGGGAAAGGCCTTGAGCCACACGAAGCCTGCCGCGAGCGCGCGCTGGATCTCGCTGGCTGTCGCGACGCCCGGCAGGTGCGGCATGCCGGCTTTCAGTGACGCCTCGGCTACGGCCTCGTCGAATCCCGGCGCAACGGTGAAGGCCGCGCCGGCGTCCGCGACCGCTCGCACCTGCTCGGCGCTGGTGACGGTGCCGGCGCCTACCTGCTTGCCTCGCTCGCGTCCCGCCGCAACGGTCGCCTGGAGAGACGGCAACGCACCCGGAACCTCCACTGGCACTTCGACATTCGCCAGGCCGAGGTCCCATGCGCGGTTCGCGAGCCGGAGGGTGTCCTCCGGTGGCATGCCCCGCAGGATCGCCATCACGGGCTGGCCCGAGAACGTCTCGGCAAAGAAGTGCTCGGTCATGGTCCCGCCCATCCGCCCTCGTGGGAGATGCTGTCGGCCGTCTTGAGCAGGTCGGGCACGAGGCGCTCCAGCTGGGTGACGGAGGCGAGCGCCTGGAGCGTCGTCACCGAGACACCGGCGCGCACTCGCCCGTCTGCGCCGCGCACTGGTGCGGCGATGCACGCGATGTAGTCCTCGAACTCACCGTCGTCGGTTGCCCAGCCACGGCTGCGGATCAGGGCGAGCTCGTCCCTGAACCGCTCCGGGCTGGTGATCGTCGTCTTGGTGTACTTCTGGAACTCGAGCCCTTCGATGACCTCGCTCTGCAGGGGCTCCTCGACGAACGCGAGGATGGCCTTGCCGATCCCGCTGGCATGGGTGGCGACCTGCTTGCCGATGCGGGAGTACATCCGCACGCGATCCCGTCCCTCGACCTTGTCGATGTACGTCACCTCGTGGTCGATCAGCTGGGCCAGGTGCACCGTGTGACCGCACAGCTCGCCGAGCCGGCGAAGGTGCGGCGCGGCAACGGTTCTCACGTCGAGGGAGGCAAGGGCCTGCTGGCCGATGCCGATCAGTCGGATACCAACCAGCCACCGCCCGTCGTCTCCGCGGCGCGCGAAGCCACCGGTCTCGAGCGTCTGCAGCAGTCGCAGGGCCGTGGACTTGTGCACCCCGAGCCGGTCCGCGACCTCGCCGAGCGACGCGGGGCTCTCCGACAGCAGCTCGACGATCTCGATCGCGCGCTTCACGGTCTGCGACATGTCACCCCGCCGTCCGGTGTCGCGCCGTCAGGTCCAGTCGCGACCACTCGTCTGTTGTCAGTGCCAGGTGCTCGGCGAACCAGGGTGCCTCGGGCAGGGGCGCGTGGTCACCGGTGACCCCCAGGGCCTGTGCCGCGACGAGGTGCCCCAGCCTGAGCCGCTGCTGGTCGTCGGCGCCCGAAAGGCTAGCGGACAGGTAGCCCGCCGCGAACGCGTCGCCGGCGCCGACGGGCTCCACGATGTCCACCGTCGGGGCCGGGACGAAGACCTCCCCTGAAGGGTCCGTGCGCAGCGAGAAGGCGCCCACCCCACCGTCTTTGACCACGACGACCCCGGGATTCGGGAGCAGCGCGCGCACGTCAGCCGGCGTGCGGCACGCCCAGAGGCGCTGCGCCTCGTCGAGCCCGACGAGGACCAGGTCGCTGCGGTCCGCGATCTCAGCCAGCACGGGCGCCGCCTTCTCGACCGACCACAGCCCGGGCCGGTAGTTCACGTCGAAGCTGACCAGGGGACGGCGAGATTCGTCGTTCGAGACAGCGTGGCGCAGCATCGCCAGGCAGCTCGCGGACAGAGCCGCGGTGACTCCGGTCAGGTGCAGGACGCGAGCGGTGCGGACGGAGGGGCTCTCCAGCGATGCAGGGGCGAGCGCTGACGCCGCGGACCCGTCACGGTAGTAGTGCACGCCGGTGTGGTTCTCGCCCGGGTCCTTGAAGTAGACGCCGGTGTGCGCGCTGGGGTCGATGGTCACCTCCGTCGTGTCCACGCCGGCCGCGGCGATGTCGCGCAGCACGATGCGCCCCAGCGGGTCGTCACCCAGGCGGCTGATCCAGCGCACGCGGTGGCCGAGCCCGGCCAGGTACATGGCGACGTTCGACTCGGCACCGCCCACGCGGATCGTGAGCGCGTCCGCCTCCTCGAGGGGAACGGGTCGCATCGGTGTCACCATCACCATCGACTCGCCGACGGTGACGACGTCGGCGGGCTCGCCGGCTGTCATGCGGGCCTCCTCCCCTCTGATGTTGGCGCGAGGCTAGCCTAGGCGGCAGATAGTGCACCAAGCGTTGCACATCCCGCAATGGAGGTGGAGATGGCATCCCTGACCCTGCGGGGCGGTCTCGTGGTCGACGGCACCGGGGCGCCGGCCAGGCCGGCCGACGTCGTGGTCTCCGGCACCCGGATCGAGGCGGTCCGGCCGAGCGGGGCACGCGTCGACGGCCCGGTGCTCGACGTGGGCGGCCTCGTCGTGAGCCCTGGGTTCATCGACATGCACGCCCACTCCGACCTGGCCGTCCTGCACGATCGCGAGCACCTCGCCAAGTCGCTCCAGGGCGTGACGACCGAGGTGTGCGGCCAGGACGGCCTGAGCTACGCGCCTGCCTCCCCGGCCGTGATGGACCGCATGCGCCAACAGCTCGCCGGGTGGCACGGCGACCCCGAGCTGGACTACGACTGGGACGGCGTCGGCGGCTACCTCGACCGGGTCGACGCCGGGGCCGCCGTGAACGTCGCGTACCTCGTGCCGCACGGAACTGTCCGGCTGGAGGTCGTCGGCGAGGAGGACCGCGCCGCCACCTCCGACGAGCTGGCGCGGATGCGGGCGATCGTCGATGACGGCCTGCGGCAGGGGGCAGTGGGTCTCTCGTCCGGGCTGACCTACACGCCAGGGATGTACGCCGACGACGACGAGATCGTCGAGCTGTGCGAGCCGGTGCGACGGTTGGGCGGCTACTACTGCCCTCACCACCGCAACTACGGCTCGCGCGTGGTCGAGTCCTACGTCGAGTGCCTGGACGTAGCCCGCCGTGCCCGGGTGGCGCTGCACCTGGCGCACTGCCACATCAACTTTCCGCAGAACAGCGGTCGTGCCATTGAGGTTCTGGACGCTGTCGACCGAGCCATCGCCGGCGGAACCGACGTGTCCCTGGACAGCTACCCCTACCTCGCCGCGGCCACCTACCTGCATGCCGTGCTGCCCTCGTGGGCTCAGGTCGGTGGCCCCGACGCCGTGCTCGCCAGGCTCGGCGACGCAGCCGCGAGATCCCGCATCCTCCACGAGATCGAGGTGCTCGGGTCGGACGGCCACCACGGCGTGCCGGTCGACTGGGCGACCATCGTCGTCGCCGGCGCGAAGGCGCCGGAGCTGGCGCCGGCCATCGGCCGCAGCGTTGCCGAGGAGGCCACCAGTCGCGGCATGCCGGCGGGCGAGGTCTACCTGGACCTGCTGGCCGCGGACCGGCTGCGGTCGAGCTGCCTCGTGGTCGTGGGCAACGAGGAGAACGTCCAGACGGTGATGCGTCACCGGGCCCACACCGTCGGCAGCGACGGCATCCTCGTCGGCGACCAACCACATCCCCGCGGGTGGGGGACGTTTCCGCACTACCTCGGCCACTACGTCCGGGAGCTCGGTGTTCTCGGCCTCGAGGAGTGCATCGCCCACATGACGGGCAACGCCGCACGCCGGCTCGGTCTCACCGACCGCGGCCGGGTCGAGCCGGGCGCGGCGGCCGACCTGGTCGTGTTCGACCCGCAGACGATCGGCTCGCCCGCGACCTATTCCGAGCCCCGGCTCCGCCCGGACGGCGTCGTCCACGTGCTGGTGAACGGCGAGGCGACGGTGCGCGACGGAGCCCGGACGACAGCGACGCCAGGCCGGTCGATCCGCCGGGGCGCGCCGGTAGGGCATTGACATGTTGTGTCCGGTGAGACCACGATGTCGCGATTCCCGCAATGATCCTTCCAACATATGCAATGGAGGACGCCGATGATCCGATCGAGGCGACTGGCCCCGGTTGCCGTGATCGCTGCGCTGGCCCTGGCTGCGTGCGGTGGCGGGGGTGGCGGCGGCGAGGGTGCGCCGGCGGAGGACGGCGGGACTCTGACCTTCGCCAACTGGCAGTGGCTGGAGCCGAACCGGGGCGACAAGATCTGGGACGCGGTGACCGGCTACGAGGACGTGAACACCAAGGCGACGCTCGAGAAGCAGGAGATCGCCCGCAAGGACTTCGAGAGCACGATGAAGACGCAGATGGGCGCCGGCGACGGGCCCGACATCCTCGTCATCCCCGACAGCTTCTTCCCCGAGCTGGCGGAGGCGGGTCTGCTCGAGCCTCTGGACGGCGTCCTCGAGGACGAGCAGGCGGCGGCGCTGAACTCCACGAACGAGGCAGGCAAGTGGGACGACCAGCAGCTGGCCTACTCGTGGGAGGTCGTGCAGTACGCCTTCTTCTGGAACCAGGCGCTACTCGACCAGGCCGGGGTCCAGGCGCCGACCACACCGGAGGAGCTGGCCACGGCGGCCAAGACGATCACCGAGCAGACGGGCGTCCCGGGTTTCGCCGTCCGACATCAGATGGGTGAGGAGACGGTCTGGTGGACGGACTTCGCGAACTGGCCGTACGGGTTCGACGGCGGGTGGTCCGACGGCGAGAAGCTGACCATCGACAGCCCGGAGAACGTCGAGGCGGTCGCGGCCTACAAGGAGGTCTACGACTCCGGTGGCTTCGCGATCGGCGACGACGCCTCGACTTTCCGGTCGAAGTTCGCCGAGGGACAGATCGCCATGATGATCGACAACAGCTCAGCGCTCGCGACGATGGTCACCGACAACGAGAAGGTGCCGAGCACCGGTGTCGGGGCGTCGGCCCTGCCGTTCCCGGGAGACGGGTCGTCGCAGGTCGGTGTCTACATCGGCATCAACAAGAACAGTGAGAACAAGGAGCTGGCCAAGGACTGGCTGAACTGGTTCTTCACCGAGGACGCCCAGACGGCCGCTGCCGACGCACTGGGCGCCAGCGCGATCGGCACCGATGTCGAGCCGCCCGCAGCGTTCGTCGAGGCCAACCCCTGGGTCCCCGCGTTCAAGGAACAAGGAGGCGCCAGCCAGTCGGCGCTGATCGAGGGCTTCGAGACCCAGACGCCACAGATCCGGACGATCATCCTGACGCAGCTGGCCTCGGTGCTCACCGAGGACCTCGACCCGGCGGAGGCTCTGAAGAACGCGCAGGAGGAGGCCGAGAAGCTGGCCGATGACTGACGCGCTGGCGTCGTCCGTCGCGCTCCCCACCAGAACGCGTCGCAAGCGTGACGTCGCGCCCTACCTGTTCGCCGCCGGGGCAGCTGTGTACCTCCTGCTGTTCATGGCGCTGCCGCTGGGGCGCGGCGTCTGGCTGAGCACCACCGACACGAAGCTGCTCAACCCGACCGGTGGCACCTTCGTCGGGGTGCGCAACTACGAGCGCCTGCTGGTCGACGACCGCTTCTACGACTCCCTGCTGACGACCCTCCTGTACAGCGGGGCGACGGTGGTCGCCTCGTTGCTGGTGGGCACCGTGGCCGCGGTCGCGATCAACGAGCGGTTTCGCGGACGGACCATCGCCCGCGCTGTTCTCACCCTGCCGTGGGCGGTGCCCGCGGTCGCGGTGGCCCTGGTGTTCGCCTGGATCTACAACGTCGACAGCGGGGTCGCCAACCGCGGGATTCGGGGCCTGGGACTGGGGGAGCGCGGGTGGCTCACGGACCCGAGCTGGGGACTCTTCTCGGTCACGTTCGCGTCCGTCTGGAAGGTGTTTCCCTTCGTGATGCTCGTGGTGCTGGCCGCCCTGCAGAGCGTGCCGCACGAGCTGCGTGAGGCAGCGCGGGTGGACGGGGCCGACAGTCTGAGCGCCTTCCGCGCCATCGTCCTGCCGCACCTCCTGCCGACGCTCCGCATCGTCGCGCTGCTGATGACGATCTGGTCGTTCCGCCGGTTCGAGATCATCTACCTCCTCACCGGGGGTGGGCCCGTCGACGTGACGAACACGATCGTCATCAACGTCTACCGGGAGGCGTTCCAGAACTCGAACCTCGGCAGGGCGGCGGCACTCGGCGTGCTGGGCCTCGTCCTCTCGCTGATGGTCACCACGGTCTACTTCGTGCTGGAACGACGCACCGAGAAGAGGGAGGGCACATGAGACGCCCTCGTGCCTCAGATGTGGTCAGGACGGTCGTCGTCCTGGTGCTCGTGGTGTTCGCAGGGTTCCCGATCTACTGGATGTACGCCACGGCGACCAGCAGCAACAGCGAGCTCTTCGGTGCGGGACAGGCGCTGTGGCCCCACGTGGAGCGCACGCTCGACATCTTCGGCGTGTTCGGCGACGACGTCCCACTGCTCAGGTGGCTGGGCAACAGCGCGTTCGTGGCCTTCGGCACGACGTTCTTGAGCCTGGTGCTCGCCGTGCTCGCGGCATACGCCCTCTCCCGGTACAGGTTCCACGGCCGCGGGATCCTCGGCTTCGGGCTGTTCGCTACGCAGATGCTGCCCGAGGCGCTGCTCGTCGTCCCGCTGTACGCGCTGTTCGTGGCGCTGGGGCTGATCAACAACCTGTGGGGACTGGTGCTGGCCAACACGGCGTTCGCCATGCCCGTTGCTGTCTGGATCATCAAGAGCGCGATGGACGGCGTCCCCTACGAGATCGAGGAGTCGGCGCGGGTGGACGGGTGTCCTCGGTTCGGGATCCTCGCGCAGATCGTCTTCCCGCTCGTCGTGCCATCGGTGGCGGCCGCCTCGGTGATCACGTTCTTCGACGGGTGGAACGAGTTCCTGTTCGCCACGACATTCATTCAGGACCAACCGCTTTGGCCCGCGTCGAAGGGCCTGTCGTCGTTCGTCGGCGAGTTCGTGACGCCACTCTCCACGGTGTTCTCCGCCGCCCTGCTGTTCACGCTCCCCGCCATCGGCTTCTTCCTGCTCGTGCAACGCCGCATCGTCAGTGGGCTGACGGCCGGCTCGGTGAAGGGTTAGTCACATGCCGACCATCAGCTTCGACAAGCTCAGCAAGAGCTTCGGGAGCACCACAGTGATCACGGAGTTCGAGGCGGAGGTGCCCGACAACGAGTTCCTGGTCCTGCTCGGGCCGTCCGGGTGCGGCAAGTCGACGATGCTGCGGATGATCGCCGGCCTGATCGACATCACGAGCGGAGAGCTCCGGTTCGACGGGCGCCGCGTCAACGAGCTGGAGCCGAAGGAACGCAACATCGCCTTCGTCTTCCAGTCGTACGCGCTGTACCCGCACATGACCGTCCGGGCGAACATCGCTTTTCCCTTGCTGATGAACCGGTTTCGGTGGTGGCACCACATCCCGATCGTCAGCGCGGTCTCGCGGCGGCGGTTCATGTGGGACGCCGAGATCGCAGCCAAGGTCGACCACATCGCCGAGATGATGGAGCTCACGGACTACCTCGACCGGCGGCCACGAACGCTGTCAGGCGGGCAGCGCCAGCGCGTGGCCGTGGCCCGGTCGCTGGTACGCGACCCCACGATCTACCTGCTGGACGAGCCGCTCTCGAACCTCGACGCGAAGCTGCGGACGCAGATGCGGGCAGAGATCTCCGCCCTGTACCAGCGGGTGCGCAAGAGCTTCGTCTACGTGACGCACGACCAGGTCGAGGCCATGACGATGGGGACGCGCATCATCGTGCTCGACCAGGGCGTCGTGCAGCAGTACGGGACGCCCGCGGAGATCTACGACCGGCCGGCCAACACCTTCGTCGCACGCTTCATCGGGTCGCCGGCGATGAACCTGATGGGGGTCGACGTCACGTCCGAGGGGATCGACATTCCTGGCGCGGCGGTGCTGGCGTTCGGTCCAGGTCAGGGACGTCCTGCGCCGGGACGCGTTCTCCTGGGCGTCCGCGCCGAGAAGATCAGCATCGAGAAGGCCACTGCCAAGGAAGGCATCGCGGCACACGTGACCGTGGTCGAGCACCTGGGCGCGGAGACGGTGCTCGGCTTCAAGTTCGGCCCGGCAACCGACAACGCGGAGCTGGGGGAGGCGGCGTCGCGCGACCTGCACTACGCGCGCCTCCCGGGCACCGTCGACATCGCACCGGGGGCCGACTGCAGGGTCGTGTTCGACATGGCTTCCGTCTCGTGGTTCGACGTCGACTCGGGCGCTCGCCTCGAGGTGGCTGCAGACGTGGTACGAACGGGGCCGTGACCGACGCGCCACGATCATGGTCGATGGGTGAGCTGCCGGACGGGCGCGCTGTGCGCTGCCACGAGATCGGCAGCGACTGGCTGAGCCTGCACGTGATGGAGCTCGGAGCCTCGGTGCACCGGCTGGTCGCGCACGGCGTCGACATCGCCCTCGGACACGCCACTGTGAGCGAGTACGTGTCGCAGCGCGACTTCCTGGGTGCCACCGTCGGTCGGTACGCCAACCGCATTCGGCACGGGACGTTCACCCTCGACGGGCACGAGTGGAGGGTGCCCGCCAACGACCGAGGCAACGCGCTGCACGGGGGCCCGGACGGGTTCGACCGCCGGCTCTGGACCACCACCGGTGTCTCGGCGAACGAGGTGACGATGGAGCTGGTCAGTCCCGACGGCGACCAGGGCTTCCCGGGCAGACTGCAGGTCGAGGTCGGGTACCGGGTAGAAGGCGGCCAGGTGACGCTCTCGTACTGCGCGACGACCGACCGTCCGACGGTCGTGAACCTGACGAACCACACCTTCTTCAACCTGGACGGCGAGGGCAGCGGCACGATCGACGACCACGTCGTCTCGGTGCCGGCCGACCGGGTCACCGTCGTGGACGCGTCGGGTCTGCCGACCGGTGAGCTGATGCCGGTGGCCGGTACTCCACTCGATCTCCGCGCAGGGGTCGAGCTTCGTGGGCGCGGGCTGGACCACAACTACGTGCCCGAGGGGTCCGGCCTGCGCCCAGTCGCCCGGCTCACGTCCCCGCGCAGCGGACGGGTGCTGGAGGTCTCGAGCGACCTCCCGGGCCTGCAGGTCTACACCGGCAACATCCTGGACGGCTCGACGGTCGGGCGCTCCGGCTCGACCTACAGCCAGGGCGCCGGAATCGCCCTGGAGACACAGCACTTTCCCGATGCGCCCAACCAGCCGACCTTTCCCAGCACGGTGCTCAGACCGGGCACCGTGTGGGAGTCGAGGACGGTCTGGGACCTCTCGTAGCGGGCGGACACATCGGGGGGACAACGCGGCCGTACGCGTGCGCTGACGCCGTCCGAGGGGGTGTTGTCCCCCTCCTGTGCCCGCCGTCGTCCGTCGTGCGGGTGGCGTCAGGCGCCGGGCGTCGCCGCGAGAGTCGGCCCGTCGCGCTCGGGTACCTCACCGACGCGCCCGCGACCTGCGTGCTTCGCGACGTACAGGGCGGCGTCGGCGGCGGCGTACAGCTCGCGGACCTCGCCCCTGCCGTCCGACGCGTGCGCGACGCCGGCGCTGACGGACAGCTGGAGGCTCAGGCCGGAGCCCAGGACCAGAGGGGTGTCGCGCACTGCAGCGACGAACTCCTCTGCTCGTCGCACAGCTACGCGGTACGTGCATCCGGGCAGGAGGACAGCGATCTCGTCGCCCCCCATCCGGGCGATGACGTCATTGGCCCGTGAGTACTCGGCCAGGACGGCCGCGATGTGGGTGAGAGCGTCGTCGCCGACCGGATGGCCGTGGGTGTCGTTCACGGACTTGAACAGGTCGACGTCCATCAGGATGAGTGCGGTGCCACTCCGCATGCCGGCGCTCGAGATGGCTGCCCGGCACGCGTCGTCGAGTACTCGGCGGGTGACCAGCCCGGTCAGCGGGTCGATGGCGGCCTGTTGGCGCAACCGAGTGATCAGCCGGTCGTTCGTGACACCGGCGCGGGACAGCAGCCCTGCGGTGAGAGCCAGCGTCGTCCCGACGTAGACGAGGTCCGTGAGCCCCATCTGGAACGGCAGCACCGACAGCGTGACGACCCCGTGGCCGGCCACGGCGCTGGCCGTGACCAGGATCGCCCCGGGCGTCCGCAGCTGCGTGGCGGCGAAGAGCACGGGCAGGCAGAAGAAGATCTGCGCGGCGGCAGAGGCGTCCTTGGTGACCACGTCGAGCAGCGCGATGCAGAAGACCCCGAGGAGGGGGGTCAGGACGCAGAGGGCCGCAGCCTTCGGCTCGGGTAGCAGCATGAGTCCCGCGACCAGGAGCAGCATGGCCATCGAGACGATCCCCTCGAGGCTGAACGGGCTCAGGGGTCCGGGTGCGAGCACCGCGAAGGTGTGCGTGACGAGTGCACCGGCCGCGGTGAAGGCCGCCGCCCAGCGCCTGGCCGGCCTGATGTGCCGTGGTCCGAGGGCGTGCAGGAGACGCGTGGGCCGCACCGCGTCGAGGGTCATACCGGGTCATCGGCCGGTGGACGCCCCTACCGAAGTCCCTGCGGCAGGCATTTTCGCCCCTTGTCGATGGCCGCGTGGCGGCTTAGCGTGGCGACCGTCCGGGTCCGTGCCCGGAGTGAGGCCGGTACGCCGTGCACGAGTTGTCGATCGCCCAGAGCGTCGTGGAGGCGGTGACCGAGCGCGCCGGAGGGCGGCAGATCCTGCGGGTCCGTCTGCGGGTCGGGCGGCTGAGTGGCGTTGTCCCTGATGCCCTGAGATTCAGCTTCGACCTGGTGACCGAGGGCACGACGGCGCAGGGCGCCGTCCTAGAGATCGACGAGCCCGAGGGACGGGCCTGCTGCCGGACGTGCGCTGCGGACTTCGTGCTGCGGGACCTCGTACTGCTGTGCGAGTGCGGCAGCGCCGATGTCGAGCTGCTCTCCGGCAGTGAGCTGACAGTGTCGTCGATGGAGGTGGCTTGACGTGTGCTCCACGTGCGGATGCGGCGATCCCGATGGGGTCAGGGTGAACGGTGTCACGGTCGTGGACACCGAACACGCGCACGACCACGAGCACCGCCACTCTCACAGCACCGAGGTGCTGACCCTCGAGCAACGCGTGCTGGCGAAGAACGACCATCTCGCGGCGCACAACCGCGAGTGGCTCGTCGATCGAGAAGTGTTGGCGCTCAACGTGATGAGCTCACCAGGTTCTGGCAAGACCACACTCCTCGAGCGGACGATCCGCCACCTCTCCCCGGAACGCCCGGTTGCTGTGGTCGAGGGCGACCAGGAGACCCAGATCGACGCCGAGCGCATCAGGGCCACGGGATGCCCTGTCGTGCAGGTCAACACCGGCGCTGGCTGTCATCTCGACGCCGACATGCTGCACCGGGCTCTCGGCCAGCTGGACCCCGTGCGAGGGTCGCTCGTGTTCATCGAGAACGTGGGCAACCTGGTCTGCCCCTCGCTGTTCGACCTCGGCGAGCGCGCCCGCGTCGTGGTGATCTCAGTGACCGAGGGCCAGGACAAGCCCCTCAAGTACCCGCACATGTTCGCTGCCGCCGACCTGGTGGTCGTGAACAAGACAGACTTACTGCCTTATGTGGACTTCGATGTCGATATCTGCGCACGCAACGCACGGGTGGTGAACCAGAGCGTCGAGGTGGTCGCGTTGTCGGCGACGACGGGTGGCGGAATGGACGCATGGTACGCGTGGCTCGACAGTCGGCAACTCGTGAATGCTTGACTGCGCAGAGTGGTTGACAGCCCGGAATCGGCGCGTGTAGACCGTCATCAGCGCCACACAAGTGGGCTGAGACACAGCCCCGGTGGTCGCAGAGGTCTGGCCGGCCTCGGAGAGCGGCGAGTATGCCAACAGAGGCGGCAGTAAAGGCCGAAGAGACCTTGATCCACGTGCTGTGGATCAACGCGGGCCTCAGCTGCGACGGCGACTCGGTGGCTCTCACCGCCGCCACGCAGCCCAGCATCGAGGAGATCGCGCTCGGGGCTCTGCCCGGGCTGCCGAAGATCGCGGTCCACTGGCCGCTGATCGACTTCGAGTGCGGGCCCAATGGCGGCGCGGACGACTTCTTGGAGTGGTTCTTCAAGGCCGACCGCGGTGAGCTAGAGCCGTTCGTTCTCGTGGTCGAGGGCTCGATCCCGAACGAGAACCTGCACGACGAGGGCTACTGGTGCGGCTTCGGCAACGACCCCGCCACCGGCCAGCCGATGACGACCAGCGAGTGGCTCGACCGGCTCGCGCCCAAGGCCACGGCCGTGGTGGCGGTGGGCACGTGCGCCACCTACGGCGGCATCCACGCGATGGCCGGCAACCCGACCGGCGCGATGGGCGTTCCCGACTACCTGGGGTGGGACTGGAAGTCGAAGGCCGAGATCCCGATCGTGTGCGTGCCGGGGTGCCCGATCCAGCCCGACAACCTGTCCGAGACGCTGACGTACCTGCTGTACATGGCGACCGGCCAAGCGCCGATGATCCCGTTGGACGACGCGCTGCGCCCGACCTGGCTCTTCGGGGCCACCGTGCACGAAGGCTGCGACCGCGCCGGGTACTACGAGCAGGGCGACTTCGCGACCGAGTACGGCTCACCGAAGTGCATCGTGAAGCTGGGCTGCTGGGGACCGGTGGTCAAGTGCAACGTGCCCAAGCGAGGCTGGGTGAACGGGGTCGGCGGCTGCCCCAACGTGGGCGGCATCTGCATCGGCTGCACGATGCCCGGCTTCCCCGACAAGTTCATGCCCTTCATGGACGAGCCGCCCGGCGGCAAGCTGTCGACAACGGCGGTCGGGCTCTACGGCGCCACGATCCGCAACCTCCGGACGATCACGACGCGGACGCTCGACAAGGAACCCAAGTGGCGGCACTCGGGCCGTCAGCTCACCACCGGTGCCACGCGCACCTGGTGACCCCTGAGGTGCCGCGGGTCCGCACGAAGATCCGTTGGCACATAGCCGGCTAGAGAGGCAGCCGTCAGCTAGGAAGGCAGCGCGATGACGACGACAACCCCCCGCACGCAGGACACCTCGTCGACCGAGCGGGGGAATCTCGTCGACATGGCGTGGGATCCCATCACGCGGATCGTCGGCAGCCTCGGCATCTACACCAAGATCGACTTCGACGCCCGTGAGGTCGTCGAGTGCCACAGCACGTCGTCGATCTTCCGTGGCTACTCGATCTTCATGAAGGGCAAGGACCCACGGGACGCCCACTTCATCACCAGTCGCATCTGCGGCATCTGTGGCGACAACCACGCGACCTGTTCGTGCTACGCCCAGAACATGGCCTACGGGGTCAAGCCGCCGCACCTGGGGGAGTGGATCGTCAACCTCGGCGAGGCCGCCGAGTACATGTTCGACCACAACATCTTCCAGGAGAACCTGGTGGGGGTGGACTACTGCGAGAAGATGGTCGCCGAGACCAATCCCGGTGTGCTGGAGCTGGCCAACCGCACCGAGGCGCCCCAGTCCGGAGCGCACGGCTACCGCACGATCGGCGACATCATGCGCTCGCTGAACCCCTTCACCGGCGAGTTCTACCGCGAGGCGCTCCAGGTCAGCCGGTGGACGCGCGAGATGTTCTGTCTGATGGAAGGGCGGCACGTCCACCCGTCAACGCTCTACCCCGGCGGCGTCGGCACCGTGGCCACGATCCAGCTGATGACCGACTACATCACCCGGCTGATGCGCTACGTGGAGTTCATGAAGAAGGTCGTGCCGATGCACGACGACCTCTTCGACTTCTTCTACGAGGCGCTGCCGGGTTACGAGCAGGTCGGGCTCCGGCGCACCCTTCTCGGTTGCTGGGGCTCCTTCCAGGACCCGGAGTTCTGCAACTTCGAGTACAAGGACATGACCGAGTGGGGTCGCAAGATGTTCGTCACGCCGGGCGTCGTCGTCGACGGCAAGCTCGTGACGACCGACCTGGTCGAGATCAACCTGGGCATCCGCATCCTTCTCGGCTCCTCGTACTACGAGGACTGGGAGGGCCAGGAGATGTTCGTGACGAAGGACCCTCTGGGCAACGACGTCGACCGGCGCCACCCGTGGAACCAGCACACCAACCCGCGTCCGCAGAAGCGTGACCTGGGCGACAAGTACAGCTGGGTGATGTCCCCGCGCTGGTTCGACGGCAAGGACTACCTGGCCCTCGACACCGGTGGCGGGCCGCTGGCCAGGCTGTGGGCGACCGCGCTCGCTTCCCTGGTCGACATCGGCTACGTCCAGGCGACGGGCACGAGCGTGAAGATCAACCTGCCGAAGACCGCGCTCAAGGGCCCGGTCGAGCTCGAGTGGAAGATCCCGCGCTGGAGCAACACGATCGAGCGCAACCGGGCCCGCACCTACTTCCAGGCGTACGCAGCCGCCTGCGCGCTGCACTTCGCTGAGAAGGCTCTGGTTGAGATCCGCGCCGGGCGCACGAAGACCTGGGAGAAGTTCAAGGTGCCCGACGAGGCGATCGGCTGCGGGTTCACCGAAGCGGTACGCGGGGTCCTGTCGCACCACATGGTGATCCGCGATGGCAAGATCGCGAACTACCACCCGTACCCGCCGACCCCGTGGAACGCCAACCCTCGTGACAGCTTCGGCACACCCGGCCCGTACGAGGACGCCGTCCAGGGGCAGCCGATCTTCGAGGAGAACGACCGCGAGCACTTCAAGGGCATCGACATCATGCGGACCGTCCGCAGCTTCGATCCCTGCCTGCCGTGCGGTGTCCACATGTACCTCGGCCAGGGCAAGAAGCTGGAGCTCTTGCACTCGCCTACCCAGTCCGTCACCGGCGAGTGACCGCCCGTGGGTCCCGCCGACCACCCGAACCGTCACGGCGAGGTTGACAACGGGCCGTCGGTAGACCTTCGCGCGGCCGGTGAGCGCATCCAGGTCCTGCTCGACGCCAGCGCGTCGGGCGGCGCGCTGGTCCGCGAGCGGGCGGAGGAGCTGGTGCGGCTCGTCACCGACCTGTACGGCACGGCGCTCGAGCGGGTGCTTGGCATCCTCGACGACACCGGGCGGCTGGACGACGGGCTGAGAACGGCTCTGTCGCAGGACGATCTGGTCGCCAGCCTGCTCATCGTGCACGGTCTGCACCCGCTCGGTGTCTCCGAACGCGTGGAGGCTGCGCTCGAGAGCGTCCGGCCGTACCTCGGGTCGCACGGAGGCGACGTCGAGCTCGTCGAGGTCAGCGACGCGGGGGTCGTGCGCCTGCGACTGCTCGGCAGCTGCGACGGCTGCCCGTCGTCGTCGGTGACCCTCAAGCTCGCGGTCGAGGAGGCGGTGGAGACCGCCGCGCCGGAGGTCACGGCGATCGAGGTCGAGACGCCGGTGACAACGGCGAGGGCCAAGGGGCCGGTGATCCCGGTCGACGCCCTGCGTGTGCGACTCGACCCTGCCGGGCCGAGCGGGCACGGGTGGACGCCCCTGCCGGAGCTCTCGGCCCTCGTGCCCGGTGAGGTGGGCGGCTTCGTGGTCGACGGCCTGCCGTTGCTGGCGTGCCGGGCGGGTGAGCAGCTGTACGCCTTCCACGACCTGTGCCCTCGCTGCGAGGCGAGCATGGCCGGTGCCAGCCTCGCCAGACTGGTCGGCGGACGGGCGGAGGACGCGGCTCTGCGCTGCCCCGGTTGCCGGGGCCGCTACGACGTCCGTCGTGCCGGCGCCAGCCTCGAGGGCGACGGGCTGCACCTCGACCCGCTGCCGTTGCTTGTACGCGACGGTGTGGCGTCGGTCGCCGTACCGGCTGCGGTGGCCTGATGGGCGCTCCGCTCGCTGCCCTGCGCCGGATCGCCACCACGAGACCGGCGCCGGTCACCGACGAGCGGTGCGAGATGTGCGCCGAGGCGATCGCACCGGAGCACCAGCACGTGGTGGACATCGAGAGCCGCGTGCTGATGTGCACCTGCCGCGGGTGCTACCTGCTCTTCGACCACGAGGGCAAGGCCCTTCGCTACCGGGCGGTGCCCGAGCGCTATCTCGAGTTTCCCGGTTTCGGACTGGCGCCAGGTCTTTGGGACGCCCTCGAGATCCCCGTCGGCCTCGCGTTCTTCTTCCACAACTCGGTGCGCGATGCGACGACTGCGTTCTACCCGGGACCGGCGGGGGCGACCGAGTCGGAGCTGCCGCTCGACGCCTGGAGCGACGTTCTCGCCGCAGACCCGCGGCTACGGGTCTTGACGCCCGACGTCGAGGCGCTGCTGATCCGCGTTCCGGGACGTGACGACCTCGGCACCTCACGCGACGGCTCGAGCGGGGAGATCAGCTGCCATCTCGTGCCGGTGGACGCCTGCTACGCGCTCGTGGGGCGGTTGCGCGCCCTCTGGCGCGGCTTCGACGGCGGCACCGAGGCCCGTGCCGCGATCGACGAGTTCTTCGCCGACGTCGCTGCCCGCAGCCGTCCCGCGCCGGAAGCGGTGTCGCCATGACCCTCTTCAGCTTCGCGGTCACCGATGTCGTCGCCGAGTCCTATGCCGTCTCCCCCCAGCTGACCGCCAAGTTGCGCATCGAGGAGGCGAGCGGCGCGACCATCCACGCCATGGCCCTGCAGTGCCAGGTGCGCATGGAGCCTCAGCGACGCACGTACAGCGCCGCGGAGGAGGCCGGTCTGGTGGACCTGTTCGGGGGGCGCGAGCGGTGGTTCGACACGCTGAAGCCGTTCATGTGGATGCAGACGGGCACCGTGGTGCAGGGCTTCAATCTCTCCACCACTGTGGACCTGCCCCTGCCCTGCACGTACGACTTCGAGGTGGCGGGCTCGAAGTACCTCCACGCCCTGCGAGACCAGGAGGTGCCGCTCTCGTTCATGTTCTCCGGCACCGTGTTCCTCCGCGGCGGATCCTCCAATTTCACCGTGGAACGGGTGCCGTGGGACTGCGAGGCGCGGCACCGCATGCCGGTCTCCGTCTGGCGCGGCATGGTCGACCACTACTTCCCGAACAGCGGCTGGCTGCGCCTCGACCGCGAGGCCCTCGACGCCCTCGCGCGTTACCGGTCGTCTCGTGGCCTGACCGGCTGGGACGAGACCGTCGAGTCACTGCTCGCCACTGCCCAGGAGCCGGCGTCATGAGCGGGAGTCTGCAGGCGGCTCGCCTGGTCGCCGACGCCGTGCGCGACGAGGGCTACCTGCTCTACCCGTACCGCGCGACCTCGGGCAAGAACCAGGTGCGCTGGCAGTTCGGCGTGCTCGGACCGCCCGGGGCGGCCACCGCGGGAGTGGGCGAAGAGACCGGCTTGTCGTCGGAGTGCTTGCTGCGCAACGCATCCGGCGACAAAGGTGCCTCGATCACCGTCTACCTCAGGTTCCTTCAGCTGCAGGTGCGGAGTGTGGAGCGGGCCGACGCTCAAGGCTTCTCGCCCGTCGACGAGCTGCGCGTCGGCGGGAAGACCTGGCTGAGCTGGGACGAGGCGGTGGACCGCGAGATCGCGCTCGGGCCCTTCTCGGTGGCGGACCTGTCCGTCGAGGGCGGGCTGGTGCTGCCGGTCGACGTGCCGGGGGGGTCGGACGTGGAGCCTGTCCACGAGGGGTCCGCCGTGATGGGGCGAGTGATCCGAACGCGGTACCCGCTACAGGCGGTCGTGCGCGTGGGAGCCACGGTGCCGAGGGAGCGACCCGCTCAGGCTGACCTGCTGCGGCTGCACCTCTCCGTGGAGAACGTCGGAGGCGCCCCAGCGTCCGAAATGACTGCGCAGCAAGCGATTCAGCGCTCCTTCATCGGTGCGCACCTGCTGGCGGCTGCTGATGGTTGCGGCTTCGTCTCGCTGGCGGACCCTCCACCCGATGCGGTGGCCGCCGCGGCCGGCTGCCAGCAGCACCGGTGCTGGCCGGTGCTGGCCGGTGCTGCCCGCAGTGACGGCACCGACGACGTCGTGCTCGTCTCCCCGATCATCCTCGAAGACCACCCGAAGCTCGCCGAACAGAGCGCCGGTGCGCTGTTCGACTCGACCGAGATCGACGAGATCCTCACTCTCCGTGTGATGACCATGACCGACGAGGAGAAGGCGCAGGCACGCGCCACCGACCCTCGCGCCGCCGAGATCATCGACCGGTGCAGCGAAATGTCGCCTGACAGCCTGATGCGGCTGCACGGCATCCTGCGCAACCCGCACGCGCTCGACCAAGAGCCCAGCTCCCTCGTGACCGACTCCGACGTGCCCTGGTGGGATCCCGGCGCCGACGCGAGCGTCCGCCCCGAGGTCGACTCCGTTCTCGTGGGCGACGTCCCCGTCTCGGCCGGGAGCCGGGTGCGCCTGCGTCCGAGCCGACGGGCAGACGCGCAGGACCTCTTCTATGCCGGGCGGACGGCCCGCGTCACAGCCGTTCTCAGCGACGTCGACGGCGGCTCGCACGTCGCCGTCGTGGTCGACGACGACCCGGCGGCTGAGCTGCACGACTGGTACGGGCGCTACCTGTACTTCGCGCCGGACGAGCTCGAACCGTTGCCAGCCGAGGCACCGGACCAACGAGAGGAGGGCCGACCGTGAGAATCGTGGGCTTCGTGGCGACGGGTGTCGTCGCCTTCGTGGCGATCGTGGGCGCTGCCGTCGGTGTTCGCTCGATCGCCGACGTCAAGCGCTACCTGAGGATTCGCAAGATGTGAGTGGCCTGCTGACCAACGAGGCTGACCAACGAGGAGGACAGATGACCGACACGCCTGGTGAGCACTTGGCCGAGGAACCGCAGGAGGAGCGCGGAGCGCCCGGATCGCGCGACGAGGGCTCCGACGAGCCGGCAGGTGGTCCCGTCGACCGGCCGGTGGGCACCTCCGACGAGGACGACGACACGTCCGTCGACCCGCAGGGTCCGAAGGACGACGACGCCCCGACCCTGCCGTCCGGCGGCTGATCCGAGACAAGGAGAACACGGTGACCGAGACGCCTGATGCAGACCCAGGAGACAGTGCGGTACCTCCCTACGAGGGCCGCAAGGAGAGCGCCGAGGTAGACACCGACGAGTCCGCCACGGAACAGGACGGCGCTGTCCTCGACGGCGCCCAGCGCCCGCGAGAGAGCAGCGAGACACGGGCGCCCGATCCGGACGACACGGCTGGGGGACGCGATGCCTCACCGGCCGACGAGCAGCCCGCCGAGTCGATGCCGGAGGACGAGCCCGACCCCGAGCAGGGTGTCGGTCCGGCCCATCAGGCGGGCCAGCAGCGCGCCGAGGACGTCCCCGAAAACCCCCGTGGCTGAGCCTGACAGCACGCGGGTCCTCGTCGCTGGGATCGGCAACATCTTCCTCGGCGACGACGGGTTCGGCCCCGAGGTGGTCACCCGCCTGCCCGCGGACGGGCTGGGGCCAGGAGTTCGTGTCGTCGACTACGGCATCCGCGGCATGCACCTGGCGTACGACCTGCTCGACGACTGGGACGCGCTCGTCCTCGTCGACGCCGTCCCGAGCCGCGGCACACCCGGCGAGGTGGTGGTCCTCGAAGTCGTCCCGCAGCAAGCGCCCGCTGCCGGCCTCGACGCTCACGCGATGGATCCCGGGACGGTGATCGCCTGCCTCCACGCCCTGGGTGGGGCGCTGCCGCCCACCGTGCTGGTGGGGTGCCAGGCCGCGGATGTCGAGGAAGGCATCGGGTTGTCGCCCCAGGTCGAGGCAGCCGTCGACGTCGCCGTCGCGCAGGTGGCGCGGATCGTGAGCTCCCTCGTCTCAACCGAAGGGGTGGCCTGAGATGTGCCTCGGCATCCCGGGACAGGTCGTGTCACGGCTCGACGGCTACGGCGACCAGCTGGCCGAGGTCGAGGTAGACGGCGCGGTGCGGCGCGTCAACGTGGGAATGCTCGACGAGCCTCTGCCCGAGGCCGGTGACTGGGTGCTGATTCACATGGGTTTCGCGGTGGAGCGCGTCGACGAGGCTGGTGCTCGGCGTGCGATGGAGGGCCTGGAGCTGATGGGACGGGCGCGCGCCGATGCGCCGCCGGCCTTCGAGATGCCGCCCCCGCCGCCCGGGTGGGAGGACGACCGTGACTGAGGCACTGGCCGCAAGACCCTCTCGAACCGTGCCAGGACCTGTTCTGTTCGCGCGCTATGCCTTTCCGCCCAACTCGCACGGCTTCTGCGGCCCCGGCGACCACGCCGCGTTCTTCGAGTACGGCGTGGCCGGAGCGGACGACCGTGGACTGCGGGCGATGTCGCAGCAGTTCGCCGGCGCCTGGCCGTACCTCGAGCTGATCGCCGCCGCGACGGGCCTGACGGATCCCCTCGACCGGCGGGTCGTTGAGGCGTACTGGGTGGGCAGCCCGCGTCTCGACCTCGTGAGCACCCGCGCGGTGGGCGAGTCGATGGAGGCCCGTTTCCGTCCGATGACCGGCTCGATGTTCTCGACGCTGGCCGAGAGCGTGCTGGCGGGCGGCGTTCCCCACCACAGTTTCGCGGTGTTCTGCATCTATCCGTGGACCGGCCTGCTGAGCGACGGCCGCAAGGCCAAGAACGCGCTGACCGTGCTGGACCGCTGCCGCATCCGGTGGGGCAAGGTGCTGGCCGTCCAGGGCGACCAGGTGGTCGTCGAGTCGTCCCCGCTCACCTGGGACGGCCACGTTCTCGGCCTCGGGCCACCCGAGAAGGAGACCGCCGTGAGATCGGTCGACGGCGTCAGCATGGCGGACGCGCCGGAGATCGGTGACTGGGTCTCCCTGCACTGGGAGTGGGTGTGCGACAGGCTGACTGAGGCTCAGGTACGTCAGCTGCGGTCGTTCACGATGCGCCACCTACGGGTCGTCAACGAGGGGAACCTTCACTCCGGCCCAGCGACACTGCTCGGCACCTGAGGCTCATGCCGCGAGGCTCCGGCGGACGTGCCGCCCATAGGTCGCGAGTGGCTGGGCCGCGAAGACTTCGGTGTCAGGGAGACGCCGGACTCTTCGCGCGTCGCCACTGGCTGGGCCGCGAAGACTTCGGTGTCAGGGTGGCACCGGACCTTTCGCGCGTCGCCACTGGCTGGGCCGCGAAGACTTCGGTGTCAGGGTGGCACCGGACCTTTCGCGAGTGGCCGCACAGAGGGCGCCGCCGGCCGGGCCGCGAAGACTTCGGTGTCAGGGTGGCACCGGACCTTTCGCGCGTCGCCGCCCTAAGGGCGTCACTGGCAGAGCCGCGGGCCGCGACGTCTCGGCAGACGAGTCAGGCAGCGGCCACGAGTGCGTCAGCCCCCAGGTCACGACGTCCCCTCGCTGGTGCGTTCCCAGACCGGGAGAGCGCAGCAGCAGCCGTCCGGAGTCCGTGTCGAGCAGGTAGTCCGAATGCGGTCCGCGGAACCAGACGTCCGTGACGCGCGCCGGCCACGGGCCTCCGAGGTGAGCCCACTCGGGGCGCACCAGCACCCTGCGGCCTGACCCGGGGAGGGCCAGCAGGGACGCTGGGCCGGTCAGCTGCGCGGCCATCCCGTCAACCGGCCGCTCGTAGACCTCCGTGGGCGTGCCCACCTGAACCAGGCGCCCGGCCACGAGCAGGGCGACGCGGTCGGCCAGGCCGAGCGCCTCCTCCGAGTCGTGGGTGGCGTAGACCGCTGCGGCGCCGCTGTCGCGCTGGCGGGCTGTCAGCTCCTCGAGGAAGACGCCCCGCACGTGGGTGTCGAGGTGCGCTGTCGGCTCGTCGAACAGGTAGAGCGAGGCACGCCGCGCGAGGGCTCGGGCCAGCCCGACCCGCTGCTGCTCCCCACCCGACAGCTCCGCTGGGCGCCGGTCTGCGAGGTGGGCGACATGGAGGCGCGCAAGGATCGCGCGGGCCTCGTCGCGAGCCGGCCCCTTGCTCAGCCCTCGCCGTCGGAGTGGGTACGCGACCGTGTCCAGCGCCGAGAGATGGGGCCACAGGGCGTAGTTCTGGAACACGACGGCGACGTCGCGTCGTTCGGGTGGCGCGGATCGCTCCGGCGATGCGACCAGCCGTCCGTCGAGCCACACTTCGCCCGCCGAGGGCGGGATGAAGCCGGCCACGGCGTGCAGCAGGGTGGACTTGCCGGAGCCGGACGGGCCGAGCAGAGCCAGCACCTCGGCTGGGGCAACGCGCAGGTCGACGTCGGAGACGGCCACCTGCCCGTCGTAGGCCACCTCCAGGCCGAGCAGCGCAAGGGAGTCAGGCGACACGGCTCACCTCGCCCGCCGGTGAGGGACGGGCCTGACCGCGGACTACCCGGCGAATCGCCCACCAGAAGGCGAGCGCCGGGACGCCGAGGAGCACTGTGAGCGTGACCGACAGCGCGGAGGTGACGCCGACCTGGCCCAGCTCCTGGCTGTTGAGCACGACGACGGCCAGCGTCTCGCCTCCCGGGCCGTACAGCAGGCTCGACATCGTCACCTCGTGGAGGGCGGTGAGGAAGCACACCACCCAGGCCGCCACCAACGCCGGCAGGAGCGGACGGAGCGCGACCGAGCGGATCGCCGTGAGGGCCCCGGCGCCGCTCGCCCTGGCTGCCCGCAGCTCGTCGGGCGGCAACCGGTCCACTGCGCCCGAGATCGGGCGGTGCGCGAAAGCCCACAGCTTGGCGACGTAGGCGAGCAGGATGATCGCCAGACTGCCCCCGAGCCACCGGCCATAGGTGATCAGCAGGCCGACCGCCAGGGTCGAACCGGGGAGCACCAGGGTGAGCGTGACGAGCGTCGCCAGGCCGCGACCGGAGCGGCCGCGCTCGAGTGCGGCCACGGATCCTCCGAGCAGCACCAGCATCGTCGCAGCGGCGGCCGCCAGCGCGAGACTGCGGCCGAGGGCCTCGCCGTTGCGGACGGTCAGCACCGACTGGATGTGCGCAAGGGTCCAGTTCTGGGGTGTGGGCGACAGCCCTGCGGCCCTCGTGACGGCGGAGGACACCAGAGCGAGCAGCGGCAGAGCGACGGCCAGCAGCAGGTAGGAAGCCGTGCCGGCGGCGACCAGGCGACCCGACGACGTCGCGTGCCCCGCGGCCGAGGCGGCGGCGGGGTCGGTCGTGGCCAGGCGCGTCACGCGCAGTCGCTGGCCCAGCAGCGAGTCGGCCGGGGCGACGACGGCGACGGCGATGACCACGAGGACGAGCGCCAGGGCCACGGCCTCGACGAAGGTCAGGGGGTCACTGCCGCGGGCGAGGTCGGAGTAGATGCGGGTGGTCACGGTCGTGAACCCGGCCGGCGAGCCCATCACCTGCGGGATCGCGAACGTGCCCAGCGTCAGCACGAACACCAGCACGGCGGCGGCGGCGATCGCGGGGCGCAGCAGCGGAAGGGTCACCGTCCGCAAGACCGTGAGCCAGTCGGCCCCCGACGCCCGTGCCGCACGTTCCGTCGAAGGCTCCGCGCGGGCCGAGAGCCCAACAGTCGCAACGAGATAGCTCAGCGGTACGGCGTTCACCGTCACAACGACCGCGACGCCGACAGGTCCCTGAACGCCCTGCCATGCCACGCCGAGCAGGTCGTCGGTAAAGCCCGCTCGGCCGTATGCCCGAAGCCAGCTGTAACCCAGCACGAAGTCGGGCACGAGCACCGGCAGCAGCACCATCGCGCGCCAGAAGGCCCGGCCGGGCACGTCCGGGCGACGCAGCCCGAGTGCCAAGGCGGTGCCCACCGGCACTGCGAGAACGGTGACAGCCAGCGCCAGGCCGAAGGTGTTCGTCACCGCCTCGCCGAGGCCAGGAGCCCCGAGCATCGAGCCGAGATGGCCGGCCCCCTCGGTCAACACCGTCCACACCATCACCAGCAGGGGGGCCAGCACGACCGCCGTGGCGGCAACGACGACCAGAGCGGTCGCGGTGCGGCGCAGGCTGAGCGCGCCGTCCCTGCTCACGGTCGGCTCATGCGCCGGGTTCAGCCCCCGAAGATCTGCTGGTACTCGCCGAGCAGCGCGTCCTTCTCGGTGGCGAGGGCCGGCCAGTCGGGGAAGACGACGGGCGCGTCGGCGGGGACGGTGGGCCCCTGCACGCCCTCCAGCGTCGGGTACGCGCCGGAGTCGGCGATCACCTGCTGACCCTCCTCACTCGTGACGTACGAGATGAAGTCCTTCGCCGTCTGCGAGTCGGCGGCGTGCGTCGCGAGGGCCACCGGGCCGTAGATGGCGACGGCGCCGGGTTCGGGCCACGCCACCTCGATCGGCGAGCCAGCCTTCTGCGCGGCGTACGCGGAGTTGGCGATGGTCATTCCGGCTGCGTAGACCCCTTCTGCGACACCGGTTGTCACCTCGTCAGGGGTGCTGACCTGGACCGCGCCGTTTCCCTTCAGCTCGGAGTAGAACTCCGTGCCGAAGTCGGGGTCCTGGGAGAAGTACCCGAGCGCCCCCAGGGCTGATGCGGCGAACGCCGGGTCGGGAACGGCCACCTTGTCGGGGTACGCCTCGCCGGCCAGGTCCGACCAGGTCTCCGGAGCGGGGACACCCTCGCCCGTCACTGCGAGCATGTAGAGGACGGCGACCCCCACGTAGTCGTCGGTGCGCAGGTCGGCGGCGACCTCGGTCTCGGGGGTCCACCCACCGACCAGCTCCTGGTCCACGAAGTCCTGCATCGTCAGTGGGTCGCACGCCCAGATCACGTCGGCCTTGAGCCCGCCGGAGCGCACGTCACCGGCTACACGTGCGTTGATCTCGCCGGTCGGCGCGCGGAACAGCTCGACGGTGCTCCCGTCGTTGGCCGCCTCGAAGGCCTCGATGACAGGCTGGATCGTGGCGTCGTTGACGCAGGTGTAGAGCGTGATCGACTCCGGCTCCGACTGGGACTCCGACCCTGCCCCTGCCCCCGCTGGCTCGGGGTCACCGCCACAGGCAGCCTGCGTCGCGAGGGCGACGATCGAGACAACGAGTGCGGCATGCCCCCGGAGGGTCGTCATGGCGGTCAAAATACCGGCGCTCCAGCGGATGAGCATCCGGAAGCGCCGGTCTCGGGGGCCGCCGGGCGCCAGGCGGACAAACCTTCAGGTTTCGTGACGCACTGGTCATCGCTACGGTACTCGGACCGGGAGGATGTGAGGTGTGGTGGGCGCAGCCGCGCTATGGGTCAGGCGACGCGGGCACGACCTGCGCGACCCTCTCACCACCCCCGACGTCCGCCTCCTGTGGCTGGCGAAGATCGCGAGCGAGATCGGCGACTGGGGGGCACGTCTCGCTCTGGCGTACCTCGTTCTCGACCGGACGGGGTCCCCGACCGCGACAGCTGCCGTGACGGCGGTGTCCCTGGCGCCGTGGCTCGGCCTGGGGCAGATGCTGTCGACCCTGGCGGACCGGTTTCCCCACCGGTCGGTGATGATCGCGGCGGACCTGGTCAGGGTGGTGGCGTTCCTCGTCATCGCGTGGGTGCCGATGCCGCTGGTGCCCCTGTTCGTGGTGGTGTTCGTCGCCGCGGCGATGTCGCCTCCGTTCGAGGCTGCGCGGTCCGCCTGCCTACCGGAGCTGACAGGTCCGGAGCGGTACCCCGCGGCCTTGATGCTGTTCAACGCCACCTACCAGGCGGGGCTCCTGATCGGGTACGTGACCGGCGGCAGCCTGGTCGCCTGGGTCGGTGCCTCCTGGGCGCTGACGGTGAACTCCGGCACCTTCCTCGTCTCCGCGGCTCTGATCGTGGTGATGCGCTCGCGCACCAGGGCAGTCGACGACGCCGAGCCGCGTCGTGCCGGCTCTCGCGGAACATGGGCCCAGCTGTCGGCCGCCGCCTCTGTCTATCGCCGTGACGGCGTGCTGGCCGTGGCGATCGGTCTGCTGGTTCTCGCGAACGCTCCCGTGATGGCGGTCGAGGGCCTGATCGTCGTCTACGCGGACGCCTACGCAGGCGGCGGTGCCCGGACGGCCGGAGTGCTCTCCGCACTGGTCGCCGCCGGCGCGCTGGTCGGCATGTTCACGCTCCCCTCGGACGGCGATCACCCCAGGCTGGTGCGTGTGTGCGCGGTCGTGGTCCTCGTCGTGCTGGCGGGAAGCGGTGCCCTCCTGTGGCTTGCACCCTCGCTCTTGCTCGGCGTCATCCCCCTGCTGGCGCTGGGCTCGTTGGCCGGGCTCACCGTCCCGCTCGGAGGGGTGCTCGGCCGGCGGCTACCGCGCGCGACCCGAGCAACGGCCTTCTCGTTGGCGCAGGGCGCGCTGATGACGACGCAGGCGCTGGGCACGCTCGTCGCCGGCATCCTGACCGACGACGTCGGAGTCGCGGCCGCCGTCGCGCTGGTGGCCCTTCCAGCGTTAGCGCTCGCCGCGCTCGTCTCGCTGCTCGGTGTGCGGGAGAAGCCGACTCAGAGGATGGGGCGTCCTCCGGTGACCGCGTACCGCGCGCCGGAAATGTAGCTGCCGTCGTCAGAGGCCAGCAGCACGTACACCGGCGCGAGCTCGGCCGGCTGCCCCGCACGTCCGAGCGGTGTGTCCTCGCCGAAGTGCTCGACCTTCTTCGTCGGCATGGTCGACGGGATGAGCGGTGTCCAGATCGGGCCCGGCGCAACGCTGTTCACTCGGATGCCCTTCTCGCCGAGCAATTGCGCCAGGCTGGCGCAGAGGTTGGCGATCGCGGCCTTGGTCGCAGCGTACGGGGCCAGCTGCGGTGAGGGCATGTCAGAGTTGACCGATGAGCTGCCGATGATCGATGAGCCTGGACCCATGTGCGGCAGAGCGGCCTTCGTCAGGTAGAACATCGCCGACACGTTCGTGGCGAACGTGTGCTCCCACTCCTCGTCGGAGACCTCCTCCAGCGAGTCGTGGCTCATCTGGTACGCGGCGTTGTTCACCAGCACGTCGATCTTGCCGAACTCCTCGACCGCCTTGTCGATGATGTCGCGGCAGTGCTGGGGGCGAGAGATGTCACCCGCGACGAGCACGGCCTTGCGCCCCGCCTCCTCGACGAGCCTCGCCGTGTCCCGGGCATCCTCGTCCTCGCTGAGGTACGAGATCAGCACGTCGGCGCCTTCGCGTGCGTACGCGATGGCCACGGCGCGTCCGATCCCGCTGTCGGCGCCGGTGATCACGGCGGCCTTGCCTTCCATGCGACCGTGCCCGCGGTAGCTCCCCTCGCCGTGGTCGGGCTTCGGGTCCATCCTCGCGGTCGTACCCGGTGGTTCCTGCTGCTGCTCCGGCTGGCTCATGTCGCCCTCCAGGGTTCTTGGGTCGGTCTTCTCAGGGGTCAGGTGGTGCCGAGGAAGTCGAGAAGGGCCTCATTGAACTCGTCGGCATGAGTGGCGTTGAAGCCGTGGGGCCCACCCTCGATCACCACGAGCTTGCTGCCTGCGATCGCCTCGTGGCTGCGCTTGCCGCTGACCTCGAACGGAACGATGCCGTCCGAGTCACCGTGGATCACCAGCGTCGGCACGGTGACCTTCTCGAGGTCGCCGCGGAAGTCCGTCCGCCCCCACGCTGCGATGCAGTCGAGAGTGCCCTTCGCAGAACCGAATGCGGCGATCTGCTGGTGGTACAGGCGCGCCGGTTCGCTGATCAGGTCGTCCCTGTCGCCGGCGGCGAAGAAGTTGCGGGTGAAGTCGTCCAGGAAGCCGAGTCTGTCGCCCTTCACCGCGGCTTCGAACCCAGCGATCGTCTCGTCGTCGAGACCACCGTCGGGGTTGTCGTCGCTCTTGAACAGGTACGGCGGCACCGCTCCCGCGAGAACGGCCTGCGCCACCCGGTCGGTTCCGTAGGCGGACAGGTAGCGGACGACTTCGCCGCCGCCCATCGAGAACCCGACGAGGGCCGCCTCGCGGAGGTCCAGGTGGTCGAGCAACGCCTTGAGGTCCGCCGCGAACGTGTCGTAGTCGTAGCCCTCCCATGGCTGGGACGAGTGGCCGAAGCCCCGACGGTCGTAGGTGACCACCCGGTAGCCGGCATCGACCAGCGCCGGCACCTGGTTCTCCCACGCGCGCCCGCTCAGGGGCCAGCCGTGGATCAGGACGACCGGGCGTCCACTGCCGTGGTCCTCGAAGTGCAGGGCGACCGGGAAGTCTCCGGAGCCGGTGGTGTCTAGGGTCAGGTGCGGCACGGCGCTCTCCTTGGTTGAAGCGGGGTCGATGCGGGTCGGGAGTCAGAGTGACGGGGACGATTCAACGCCACCTCGGTCCATGGCGCACGGCGTGCACACCCGTCGGCGGGCCTAGCGTGAATCGTGGAGCCATGTGGCCCATTCGCGAGCAAATGGCCCAACTGGGTCGCGCGGGAGGCCGCGCCGTTCCGAACGGGTGACACAGAGTTAGCCGACTGGCCCCTGCCTGCTCGCCCGTCCGGATGAGATGATGACGGGGAGCGATTGCCGTGCGATGACTGTCGGGGGAGGAGCGCAGTGGACAGGAACGTGTACCAGCACGTCGCCCGGTCCGCGGATGGCTTCCTGACCGACCGGGAGCCAGGTGTCGCCGAGAAGCTCGTCAAGTACTTCCCGGTCGAGGGGCTCGTTCTGTACTGCGTGCTGGAGCCCACGGCGGTGGCCCTCGGACCCTCGCGCCCCGGCATGCTGTGGGCGGCTCTCGGCCTCTCGGTGCTGTTCTGCGCCGTGTACCTCCACATGGCCTGGCGTGTCACCCGCACCAGTCACGTGCTGATCTCGTGCACCGCTCTCGTGCTCTACGTCGCGGCCCTGGGTGGGCCCTTCGCCACCCTCGGCCTGTACGAGCCCGGCTATGCAGTGGCCGGAGCCGTCGCAGCGACCGCCCTGATGGTGCTCGTGCCGTCGCCACGCGCTCCCCGACGGAACCACCCTGACCAGGCCGCCAACCGAGACCCGCCGACGGTGCCGCACCCTAGGTCCAGGGCAGGCTCGGACCCTCTCCGCTGACCGGCGGCGCATCGGGCGCGCCCGCGTCCGAGTCGCCCGCGAGCCGCTCCAGCACCTCCTCGAACCGCAGCTGCGCCATCGAGCCGGGGTCCTCGATCTCGTCCCAGCTGCGCGGAGCAGCCACCCAGGGCTGCGCGCGGCCACGCAGCGAGTAGGGCGTGACGGTCGTCTTGGCCGGGTTGTTCTGGCTCCAGTCGAGGAAGACCTTGCTCGGCCGGACTGCCTTGCTCATGTTCGACACGATCTGGCGCCGGTGCGACGCCGCCAGCTCGTCGGCCAGGGCACGGGCGTACGACACGACGACGTCGGGATCCTGGTTGCCCGAGACCTCTGCGTAGAGCTGAAGTCCCTTGCTACCACTCGTCACCGGGTAGGGCTCGAGGCCGTCGGCCTGCAGCCGCTCGCGCACGATCAACGCGACCTCCGCGCACTCCGCCAGGCCGGCCGGGGCCCCCGGGTCCAGGTCGATCACCAGCCGGTCGGGATTGCGCACGCCGCCGCGCGGGCCGACCGTCCACTGGGGCGTGTGCAGCTCGAGCGAGGCCAGGTGCGCCAGGTAGACGAGCTCGGCCGTCGACGAGATCACCGGAAAGTCGATGTGCGTGTTGCCGCGGCTCGACCCGGGCGTCTCCAGCCGCACCGTGCGCAACCACGACGGCGCGCCACGCGGTGCGTTCTTCTCGAAGAAGTCAGCGGCCTCCACCCCGTGCGGCCAGCGCTTGCGGGTCACCGGGCGTCCTGCCATCTGGGGGAGGATGTGCGGCGCGACGCGCGCGTAGTAGTCGAGCACCTCGCCCTTGGTGGTCCCTGTCGCCGGGTACAGCACCTTGTCGAGGCGCCGGAGCGTGAGGACGTGGCCGTCGACCTTCGTCTTCACCTCGGGACCGTCGTCGTCAGGCTTGCGGTCAGGGCTCACGGATGACCTCCTCGGCGTTCACGTCCGTCCTCAGCCCGCGCAGCACAGGCTGGCGGAGCCGTCCGCCCTCGCGCAGACCGAGGTAGCGCACCTCGACACAGACCTGCGGGCGGACCCACCTGGCCAGGCGCACGTCGGGGTCGACGGGACGCTCGGTGAAGGGGGAGTCGGTCTGTGCCAGTGGTTTCAGCTCCCGCTCGAGCTGCGTGCCGAGGGAGGCGGTCAGGCCCGAGCCGACGCGTCCGAGCAAGGTCAGACGACCGTCGCCGGCCGGAAGGCCTACGTACAGGGAACCGAGGCGCTGGGTGCCGAGCTGCGGCAGCCAGCCGCCGACGACGCATGTCTGCGTGCGGTGGTGGGCGGTCTTCACCCAGTCGGGGCTTCGCCGCCCCGGCCGGTACGGCGAGCGGCGCTTCTTGCTGACGACCCCCTCGAGTCCCTGCTCGAGCGTCGCTGCCGCCAGCACGGCACCGTCGTCGTAGTGCGGCGGCACCTGCCAGCGCACGCCTCCCGTCGAGCCGATGAGGTCGACGCGCCCGAGTGCGGCCCGCCGTTCGTCGAGCGGCATGGTCAGCAGGTCGACCCCGTACAGCCGCAGCACGTCGAAGGCCATGAACGTCACCGGGTTCTGCACCGAGAGCGCGGCTGCGCGGGCGGCGTGCCGCACGTGCATCCGGTTCGCCAGCGCAGCGAAGCTGGGTAGGCCGTCCTCGAGGGCGACCACTTCGCCGTCGAACAGGGCGTCGGGCGGCAGGCCGTCGACGGCCAGCTCGGGAAAGCTCACGCTCACGTCGTTCTCGGCTCTCGACCACAGCCTCAGCCGCCCGTCAATGACCTCGGCCAGCACGCGCATTCCGTCCCATTTCACCTCGTGCACCCATTCCGCGCCCGACGGAGGGGTCCCCGGCTGGCGCGTCGGGGTGGCGAGCATGGGTCGCATGGGTCCATCCTGCCCAGTAGGGACGTCCGTTCCCACTGGTGTGAGGGGTGAGTGTCGTGCGAGCGATGTGGAAGGGCGCGGTGTCCTTCGGGCTGGTCAACGTGCCGGTCAAGATGTACACCGCCATCAGCAGCCACGACGTGTCGTTCCACCAGGTGCACCGCAGCGACGGGGGGCGCATCAAGTACAAGCGCGTCTGCAGCGTCTGCGGTGAGGAGGTCTCGTACGACGAGATCGCCAAGGGCTACGAGTCCCCCGACGGCGAGATGGTCATCCTGACCGACGAGGACCTGGCCGACCTCCCGGTCTCGGGCAGCCGCGAGATCGAGGTCGAGCGTTTCGTGCCGGCCGACCAGATCGACCCGATGCTGATGGAGAAGTCGTACTACCTCGAGCCGGAGAACAGCGGGGTCAAGCCGTACGCGCTGCTGCGTGAGGCGCTGCGCGAGTCGGACCGGATGGCGCTGGTGCACGTGGCGATCCGGCAGCGGTCGACCCTGGCCGTGCTGCGGGTGCGCGACGACGTGATCGTGCTGCAGACCATGCTCTGGCCGGACGAGATCCGCGACCCTGACTTCGGCACTCTCGGCGACGCCGACGACCTGCGCCCCCAGGAGCTCGACATGGCGCGCTCGCTGGTCGACTCCATGACCGGCGACTACGACTCGGAGGAGTTCGACGACGACTACCGCGAGGCGATGGTCTCGCTGGTCGAGGCGAAGTTGTCGGGCAAGGAGACCGTCGAGGTGCCCGTCGAGCGCAAGGACGACGGCGGCGGCCAGGTCATCGACCTGCTCGCGGCCCTGCAGAAGTCGGTCGACGAGGCCAAGGCGGGGCGGACGGGCTCGGCGGCGCGAGCGTCTGCGGCGGAGTCGTCCTCAGACTCCGACTCGGACTCCGGCACCGCCAAGAAGTCGTCCGCCAAGAAGGCGCCTGCGAAGAAGGCTCCGGCGAAGAAGGCGGCCGCCAAGAAAGCACCGGCGAAGAAGGCTGCTGCCAAGAAGGCCCCCGCCAAGAAGTCGACCACCAAGAAGGCCGCGACGAAGAAGTCCGCCTGACCCCTCCTTGCTCCCCCCACCCACATGTCACCTGTGGGCTGCTCCTCCTGCCCACACAGATCTGCGCGAAAAGTGTGGGCAGCGCGAGCAAGTACTGCTTCAAGTTGGCAAGTGGGTCGAGGGCGACTAAGCATGGCTCATGCGGTGCCGCCCGGTGCCGCTCCCGACGGGCGACGCGCGCGCAGACTCCTTGGACGTGGAGCCGGCGCCTGCTGCCCACGACGTGCACGGAGGCAGCGATGAGCGAGAGCGGGCAGGACCCGGTCGAGGGTCCGGCGGACGGGGGCGCGACCCCAGGTCAGCACGACGGTGGCGCCGATGGTGGCGCTGACGGCGGTGCTGATGGCGGCGCTGATGGTGGTGCGGACGGTGGTGCCGATGGCGGTGCGGACGGCGGTGCCGATGGTGGTGCGGACGGCGGTGCCGATGGTGGTGCGGACGGCGGCGCCGACGGCGGTGCGGACGAGGACGGTGGCGCCGACGGTGGCGCCGACCGCGGAGCCTGAGAGCGGTCGCTGAGTGACGCAGATCGACGAGGTGGTGGGGGCCGGAAGCGGTCCCCACCACCTGTCCGCGCTGGACCGGCTGGTCGCGCGCCCCGACGAGCTGGTGCGCGACGCCTGGGGACGACAGGCCCTGCTGAGCCGCGCCGACGAGCTTCCGCTGCCGTTCGACGACCTCTTCGGGCAGGACGCCGTCGACGACCTGGTGTCGGTGCACGGCCTGCGCACACCCTTCGTGCGAGTGGCGCGCGCCGGCTCGACGCTGCCTGACCGCGACTTCACCGGAGGCGGCGGCGTAGGGGCCGCCATCAACGACCAGGTCAGCGACGACCGGCTACTGCGACTCTTCGCGGACGGGGCGACGCTGGTGCTGCAGGGCCTGCACCGGACCCACCCGCCGGTTCTGCGGTTCGCACAGCGTCTCGCGGCCGAGCTCGGGCACCCGGTACAGGTGAACGCGTACGTGACACCCCCTCAGAACCAAGGGTTCTCGGACCACTACGACGTGCACGACGTGTTCGTCCTGCAGATCCACGGCAGCAAGCGCTGGGTCGTGCACGACCCGGTGCACCCGGCACCGCTGCGCGACCAGCCGTGGACCGACAGGCGCGCCGAGGTCGAGGCTGCTGCGCAGGAACCGGCGCGCATCGACGCCGTCCTCGAGCCGGGCGACTGCCTGTACCTGCCGCGTGGTTACCTCCACGCCGCAACCGCTCTCGGCCAGGTCAGCACGCACCTGACCATCGGGGTGCACACGTGGACGCGCCACATGCTGGCGAGCGAGCTGCTGTCGGCGGCACTCAGCGACCTCACGGACGACCCCGACCTCCGTGCATCGCTGCCTTTGGGTGTTGAGGTCGGCGACCCCACGGACCTGGGTGAGCACGTCGATCTGGTGCGTCGACGGCTCATCGACTCCCTGCAGCGGGTGGACGACGACCGCGTGGCCACCGCGATGCGAGGACGACTGCTGCGTGCACAGAGGGCCGCGCCAGTCAGGCCGCTGGACCAGCTGGAGGCCGCGGAGGCGCTACGCGACGACATGCTCCTGGTGCTGCGCGAGCATCTGGAAGCGCGAGTCGATACGGGAGTCAACGGAACCGTCCTGCGTTCTCGTGCAGGCGATCTGGCCTTGGACGCTGAGGAGGTCGACCCCGTCCGCAGTCTGCTGGATCGCGGCCAGGTGCAGGTGTCCGATCTCGGAGCGGAAGGGACCCGCCTTGCACGGCGCTTGCTGCTGCACGGCATCGTGGTGGGGTGACCGATCCCCTTCGCTGCTCCGACACGGCGCGCGAGCGGTGCGACCCACTGGCCGGCACCGCTGCGCCGTCGCGCGGCTGGCTGCTGGTCGAGCACCCCGGCCCGTGGGCACCTGACGCGCTGGACGGCTCGGGGATCGCCCCCGAGGTACTCGAGCATCTCCGGGTCGCGGCGCGGAGCGCTGCTGCCCGAATCCTGTTGGTCCGCAAGGCAGGTCGGACCCCGGAGCCTGAAGCGCGCATGTGGGCCGTGCGGTGGACCGACCCGACGCGCGCCGGCCGCGACGGCACCTGGGCCCGCGACGCTGACCTGCTCGAGAGCGTGGACGCCCTGCACCCCACGGGCCGCCACGTGGCTCGCGACATTGTGACCTCGCCCCAGACTCCGTTCCTCCTGGTCTGCACGCACGGGCGGCACGACACGTGCTGCGCGGTGCGGGGCCGCCCGGTGGCCGCCGCCCTCGCCGAGCGCTGGCCTGGCCAGACGTGGGAGTGCTCGCACGTGGGTGGCGACCGGTTCGCAGCGAACCTGGTGGTCGTGCCCGACGGCACCTATTACGGGGCGGTCGACGACACGTCGGTCGTCGACCTGGTCAGCGAGCACTTCGCTGGACGGGTGACCGCGGGGCACCTGCGAGGCTTCACGTCCGGACACCCATGGGAGCAGGCCGCCGTGGTCGAGACCCACACTCGCCGTGGACCTCTCGGCCCACGAGACGTCTGGCTCGACGCCACGCGGCCGACCGAGAAGCTCGGGCCGACGAGCTGGCGCGTGCACGTGCTCCTGGCGACGCCCGACGGGCAGACGCCCCTGACCGCGATCGTCGAGCGGCACGTCGGCGACGCCCACCTGCTGACGTGTCGGGCGACCCACCCCGCTGCGGTCGCGGACTACCGGGTGACCCTCACCTGATCATGGGCAGGACCGACGATCTCGTACCCTTCGGCGAGGCCGTGCGGACCTGGTTCGCCATCTCGCTGCAGACCTTCGGTGGTCCGGCCGGGCAGATCGCGGTCATGCAGCGCAGTCTCGTGGACGAGAAGCGCTGGATCGGCCAGCGGCGGTTCCTGCACGCGCTGAACTACTGCATGCTGCTCCCCGGCCCGGAGGCCCAGCAGCTCGCGGTGTACATCGGGTGGCTGCTCAACGGGTTCCGCGGCGGGCTGGTCGCCGGCGTCCTGTTCGTGCTGCCCGGGCTGTTCGCGCTGCTCGCCCTCGCCGGCATCTACGTGGCGTTCGGTGACACCACGGCGGTCGTCGCGCTGTTCGCAGGGCTCGGTCCGGCGGTCCTTGCGATCGTGGTGCAGGCCGTGGTGCGGGTCAGCAGAAGCGCTTTGGCGCACCGAGCGCTGGTCGCCGTCGCGGTCGCCGCGTTCGTGGCCCTGGCGCTCTTCGGCGTCGCGTTCCCCGTCGTCGTCCTGGCCGCGGGCGTGGTCGGCTGGGCGCTCGGCCGGTACGCGCCACACGTCGTCCGCCCTGGTGATGATGAAGGGCCCGCAGAAGACATCGACGCACCGGTGATCCCCGACGATGCCCTGCACGCTGAGCCACCGACCACCGCCCGCGCCCTGAAGGTGCTCGGCGTCGGGCTGGCACTGTGGGCCGCGCCCCTTGTGGCGGTCGTCGTGTGGACGGGTCGCGACAGCGTGTTCACCGAGCAGGGCCTGTTCTTCTCCGGGACAGCCCTGGTGACCTTCGGTGGCGCCTACGCTGTCCTCGCCTTCGTGGCCCAGCGTGCGGTCGAGACCTTCCACTGGCTGGGTCCTGGTGAGATGGTCCGCGGGCTGGCACTGGCCGAGACCACGCCTGGCCCGCTCATCATGGTCGTGACCTTCGTCGCCTTCCTCGGCGCCTACCGCGACCCAGGAACGCTCGACCCGTGGGTCGCCGCACTCATCGGGGCTCTGCTCACCACCTGGGTGACATTCGTGCCGTGCTTCATCTTCATCTTCCTGGGCGCCCCGTACGTCGAGCGGCTGCGCGGCAACCAGGCGATCTCGGCGGCCCTGACCGGCATCACTGCTGCCGTCGTCGGGGTGATCGCCAACCTCGCCGTCTACTTCGCCCTGCACACGCTGTTCGCGGAGACCAACGAAATCACTTGGGGGGCAGTCCAGTTGGCGGTGCCGGAACTATCCAGCATTCGCCCCCTGTCGGTGGCGATCGCGGCTGCGGCTGCCGTGATGATCTTCAAGCTGGGCTGGTCGGTGCTCCGCACGCTCGGTGTCTGCGCCGCCCTCGGACTCGCTGCGGGCCTCGCGGCCCTGCCCCTGACCTGACGCCGACGCCCGGCTAGCCCAGCGCCTCGGCCACCACTTGGCGCGCCGCGTCCTGAACCTGAGCGAGGTGCTCGGGCCCGCGGAACGACTCGGCGTAGATCTTGTAGACGTCCTCGGTGCCGGACGGACGGGCCGCGAACCACGCCGACTCCGTCGTCACCTTCAAGCCCCCGATGGCTGCACCGTTGCCCGGCGCCTCGGTGAGCCGCGCCGTGATCGGCTCGCCCGCCAGCTCTGTCGCCGTGACCTGCTCGGGCGACAGCTTCGCCAGCCGTGCCTTGGCGTCGCGGTCGGCGGGCGCGTCGACTCGGGCGTAGGCGGTCTCGCCGAACCGGCTCGCCAGGTCGGCGTACATCTCGCTCGGGCTGCGACCGGTGACGGCCTGGATCTCGGAGGCCAGCAGGGCCAGCAGCAGACCGTCCTTGTCAGTCGTCCACACCGAGCCGTCGCGGCGCAGGAACGAGGCTCCTGCACTCTCCTCACCGCCGAAACCGACTGAGCCGTTGAGCAGTCCGGGCACGAACCACTTGAAGCCGACCGGCACCTCGAGCAGGCGACGACCGAGGTCGGCCACCACACGATCGATCATCGACGACGAGACCAGGGTCTTTCCGACGGCCACGTCGGGGCCCCATTCGGGCCGGTGGGCGAAGAGGTACCCGATCGCGACGGCCAGGAAGTGGTTCGGGTTCATCAGCCCGCCGTCCGGAGTGACGATGCCGTGCCGGTCGGCGTCGGCGTCGTTGCCGGTGGACACGGCGTACGCGTGGCGGTTGTGGATCAGCGAGGCCATCGCGTCGGGTGAGGAGCAGTCCATCCGGATCTTGCCGTCGGTGTCGAGCGTCATGAACGCCCACCGCGGGTCGACCTCCGGGTTGACCACGGTGAGGTCGAGCCGGTGCCTCTCGGCGATGGCACCCCAGTAGTCGACCGACGCCCCACCGAGCGGGTCCGCGCCGATCCGCACGCCCGCCAGGCGCACCTCGTCGAGGTTGACGACCGAGGGCAGGTCGTCGACGTAGTGACCCAGGAAGTCGTACCCGTGCACGGCATCTCGCGTGTGGTGGGCGTTGACCCGCAGAACGCCGGCGAGGTTGGCCCGGAGCAGCTCGTTGGCTCGTGTCGCGATCCAGCCGGTGGCGTCGGAGTCGGCCGGTCCGCCGTGCGGCGGGTTGTACTTGAAGCCGCCGTCACGGGGCGGGTTGTGCGACGGAGTCACGACGATACCGTCGACCCGGCCGTGGCTGCCCTGGCGGTTGAGCCGCAGGATCGCGTGTGAGACAGCCGGTGTCGGTGTGTAGCCGTCGTGCTCATCGGTGAGAACGGTGACGTCGTTGGCGATCAGCACCTCGAGCGCCGTGTGCCAGGCAGGCAGCGAGAGGGCGTGCGGGTCACGTCCGATCACGAGCGGTCCCGTGACTCCGTGGGCTGCCCGGTACTCGCAGATGGCCTGCGTGATCGCCAGGATGTGCGGTTCGTTGAAGGCGCCGTCGAGGCTGGAGCCCCGGTGCCCGGACGTCCCGAACGCCACCTGCTGGCCGGGGTCGTCGAGGTCAGGGGTCATGCCGTAGTAGGCGTGCTCGAGGGCCGACAGGTCGACGAGGTCCTCGGGCTGGGCGGGCTGTCCTGCACGCGGGTGGGCCATGCCGACGATCCTGGCACTCGAAGCCGAACCTCGACACCCGGCGTCCCGGGCCCGGGCGGGAGACCGGCTCGCTCAGGCCGCCTGGACGGAGCGCTTCGACAGCCCCATCCAGAACCCGTCGATCACGGGGTCCAGGCGGGCGTCCGTCTCGGTGGCGGCGCCGAGAGTGACGAACAGGGGCGTGTAGTGCTCGACCGTCGGGTGGGCGTAGGGCATGCCCGGCGCCTTGGTGGCGAAGGCTGCGAGGGTGTCGACATCGCCGCGCGCCAGCGCCTCGCCGGCCCACGCATCGAAGTCGCTCGACCAGCCAGGAGGTGGCGTGGCGTGGTCGAAGAAGTGGTTGCGCGTCAGGAACGGGAGCCCGTGCGTGATGAAGCCCGAACCGATGATGAGCACGCCCTCCTCGCGCAGCGGGCGCAGTCGCCGTCCGAGATCCATCAAGCGGTATGGGTCCTTCGTCGGCAGGCTCATCTGCAGGACGGGCACGTCCGCGTCCGGGTACATCACCTTGAGCGGCACCCAGGCGCCATGGTCGAGGCCGCGTGTGCGGTGCTCGTGCACGTCCTCGCTGTCGGGCATCAGCGCAGCGACCTTCGCGGCCAGGGAGGCGGCGTCCGGTGACGGGTAGGTCATCTCGTAGAAGCGCTGTTCGAAGCCACCGAAGTCGTACACGAGCGGCGTCCCTGCGGCGGAGGCAGACAGGCTGAGGGGCGCGTGCTCCCAGTGCGCGCTGACGATCAGGACCGCCCTCGGCTTGGGCATGCTCTGCGCCCAATCGAACAGCTGGCGCATCCAGAGCTCGTCGTCGAGCAGCGGCGGAGCTCCGTGGCCGAGGTACAGCGCCGGGAGGCTGCCGTCCTCAGGCCTCCAGAGCGGCTGCTCGCGAGTCACGGGCAGTGCGCGTTCCAGGTGCACGTCGAACGGGAGCCTGTCGGCCGGTGACGGGTGGGCCTCGGCGGCCGTGAGCGGTAGGTGGGACGGGATCTGCTGTGGCACGTCGACTCCTCGAGCACCCGGGGTCATCCCTGGCGCCTGCCCAGCGTACCAACAGTTACATGAGAGTTCAAGTAAATCTCCTGCCCTACCCTCGACCCGACAGACGGAGGGCGGACGGGTGGCAGCACGAGCCAGCACGAGCTCGGGAGTGCTGCCCTTCCGCGTGCGCGACGGCGCCCTCGAGGTGCTCGTCGGCCACATGGGCGGCCCGTTCTGGGCCCGCAAGGACGCCGGCGCCTGGAGCGTCATCAAGGGCGAGTACGACCCGGCCGACGAGACGCCCGAGGAGGCCGCGCGGCGCGAGTTCACCGAGGAGACCGGCGTCGCGGTCCCGCGCGGCGCCTTGATCGAGCTGGGCGAGGTTCGGCAGAGCACCAAAAGGGTCACCGGCTACGCCGTCGAGGCCGCCGACGTCGACCCGACGACGTTCGTGCCCGGCACGTTCTCGATGGAGTGGCCGCCGAAATCGGGTCGGCTGCAGGACTTTCCGGAGATCGACCGAGCGGAGTGGCTGGCCGCCGACGTCGCCCGAGAGAAGCTGGTGAAGGCGCAGGCGGCCTTCGTCGACCGCCTCGAGTCCTGGCTCGCAGAGCGGGGCTAACGGTTATGCCGGACGCGCTCCCGCATCCGCAGCAGGCCCAGCACCGCGTTCGTTGCCGGGGTCTCGATGCCGAGCAGCTCGCCGAGCTCGCTGACCACGCCAGGCATCGCGTCGAGCTCCAGCTCCCGGCCGGCCTCGGCGTCCTGGAGCATCGAGGTCTTCACCTCGCCGAGCTCGACCGCCATCGCGACGCGTGCGGAGGGGCTGATGTCGGCGTGCACGCCCAGGGCGGCCCCGACGTCCAAACACTCCTTGATCATGTCTGTGCACAGCCGCGCGACCGCCGGGTCGCGAGCGATGCCTGCCAGGGTGCCGCCGGTGAGCGCGCTGATCGGGTTGAAGCTCATGTTGCCCAGCAGCTTGACCCACACCTGCTCGCGCAGGGCCTCGGGCGTCGGGCAGACGTCGATCACGAGACCGCCTGCAGTGAGGGCCCTTTCGATGTCGCCGACCAAGTCGGCGAGCCCGCCGCCGGCGTCGCCGACGACCAGGCGGTTGCCGGACGCGTGCTCGACAACGCCAGGGCCGGGCACCGAGGCGGCGAGATGCACCACGGCACCGACCACACGCGACGCCGGAACCAAGGCAGCCAGGTCACCTGACGGGTCGAGGCTGCGCAGCGAACGTCCCGCGAATACGCCCGGGGCACCCGCTGAGTCGAGGAACCACCACGGCATGCCGTTGACCGCCGGCACCACCGCGACGTGGGGGCGCAGCAGCGGGGCGACCTGCCGCACAGCAGCCGCCAGGCCGGTGGTCTTGACGGCCAGCACCACCACGTCGGGCGCGGGCACCTCGAGCGGGTCGTCCGCGGCCGGCACGTCGAGCACCTCGTCGGGCAGGCCGAGCGCCGCACCGGTCACGCGCAGCCCGCCGGCCTTGATCGCCTCGAGGTGAGCGCCCTCCCGTCCGAGCAAAGAGACCTTGGAACCTCCTCGGTGCAGGGCGGCCGCGAGGACGCCTCCGACGGCTCCAGGCCCCACCACGCAGTACTGCAGGTCTTCGGTCACCGCCGCATTGTGCCCGGTGATGCGGGGCGGGGCAGCCGTTGGAGGTCGGGCAGGACCCAACTACGCTCCGCACCATGGCCGAGTTCGTGTACCCGCCCGTCATCCGGACCGCCCTGCTGGCGTTCAAGGGGCTCGGGATGAAGTTCCAGATGAGCGGCACGGAGCGCATCCCGCAGACCGGAGGGTTCGTGCTCGCGTCCAACCACGTGAGCTACCTCGACTTCATCTTCGCGGGCCTGGCGCCATGGCGCGGGGGACGTCGGCTCACGCGGTTCATGGCCAAGGAGGGCGTCTTCCACCACAAGATCTCGGGTCCGTTGATGCGCGGCATGAAGCACATCCCGGTCGACCGGGAGTCAGGCTCCGCGTCCCTCCGTGCGGCCCTGCGCGCTCTGAAGGACGGCGAGATCGTCGGTGTCTTCCCCGAGGCCACGATCAGCCAGTCGTTCACCGTCAAGGAGCTGAAGTCGGGTGCGGTGCGGATGGCCGCCGCGGCCAAGGTGCCGATCGTGCCGGTGGTCGTGTGGGGCGGGCAGCGCCTGTGGACGAAGGGCCGCCCCCGCAACCTGAAGCTGCGCGGCCAGACCATCTCCATCGCCGTCGGCGAGCCGTACACGGTCAGCTCGCGCGACGACATGGAGGCCGCGACGCTCGACCTGCAGGCACGCCTGCAGGCGGTGCTCGACGAGGTGCAGGCCGCGCACCCGGCGACCGCCGACCCCGGACCGCACGCCTGGTGGCTGCCCGCCCACCTCGGCGGAGCCGCCCCCACGCCCGAGGAGGCTGCACGCCTCGACGCCGAGGAGCTCGCGGAACGCCGCGCACGCCGTTCGACCGAACCGCCACGTGACCCGGCGGCGGGTCCTCCGTTGGACAGTGCATGACGGCAGAGGACGAGAAGCGCCACCAACGTGACGTGGGTGGCGCCCTGCTGATCGGCGCGATCACGCTCGCCGTGCTGCTCGGCGCCATCGTGTTCGGTCTGACGCGCTGACAGGCGGCGGCGCCCGACGGTGAGCCGACCGCTCAGTCGTCCGAGATGTCGATCGTCTGGCCCTCGTCGCTTCTGAGTGGCTTGCCTGTCCAGCGACTTGCCGGGCGGATCCCGGCGTCTTCGATCACGTTGTCGAGGGCCACGTCCTCGTCGTCCAGGCGCGGACGGAGGGGCGCAGGGCGTTCGCCCGCGGGACTGGGGTCCGGGGGACGGCGCGCGCCGCCGGGCCCGAAGCGACGGGGGTCGAAGATCTCGGCGCAGATCAGCCGGTACAGCGCGTCGGGGTTCGGGAGCCACGAGACCACATGCATCGCCTGGTCGTGGCCGGCCGACTCCAGGACGAACTGGCCGTACCCGAGCATCCGTCCGAGCAGGCTGCGGTTGTACGACATGTCGGTCACCTTGATCAGCGGCATCATCGCGACCTTGCGCGTGAGGATGCCGTAGGTCAGCAGGAGCCGGCTGTCGGTCGCGACGAACCAGTCCACGCGCCACAGGCCCAGCCGGATCAGGGCTCGGCCGAGCACCAGCGCCCACAACGGCCACAGCACGTCGGAGAGCAGGCCGAGGTCGGGAGGGATCCTGGTCTGGAAGAACAGCACCACCGCGAGCGCCCCGACGGCCGAGGCCACGGGCTCGAACACCTGGGCCGGGTGCCGCCGGACCGCGACCACGATCTGCTCGCCACCGAGCAGGTAGCGGGTCAGGTGCCGCGGGGCGTTAGGTGCCGACGCGAGGCTCACGTCGCCCACGTCCTGTCATCCCGTCAAGAGGGAGTCGAAGAACCGACCGATGGCCTGGAAGCCGGCCATGATGCCGTCGAGCGCGGCGCGGACGATGTCAGCCGCCTGGTCAGGGCTGGCGAAGATCGCGTAGATGATGAAGGCGATCACGACCCACAGCAGAATCTTTCGACCCCGCACGACAACCGTCTCCTCCGTATCGGGGGCGCGCCCCGGGTGCGCGCACTCCTTCCAGCATGGCCGCCGGCCTGCCGGCGCGACGTGTAGGCGCGCCGGGTCGGTCGACCGTCAGACAACACCGTAGAGGCGGTCGCCTGCGTCGCCAAGGCCGGGGACGATGTACCCGTGGTCGTTGAGCCGCTCGTCCAGGCTGCCGGTCACGATGGTCACGGCCGCGTCGGCCCCGAAACGCTCCTCGACCGCCTTGACGCCCTCGGGAGCGGCCAGCAGGCAGATCGCGGTGATGTCGTCGGCGCCACGGTCGAACAGGAACTCGAAGGCGGCCACCAGCGTGCCCCCGGTCGCGAGCATCGGGTCGAGCACGTACACCTGTCGCCCGGACAGGTCGTCGGGCAGCCGGTTGGCGTAGGTGCTCGCCTGCAGGGTCTCCTCGTCACGGATCATGCCCAGGAACCCGACCTCAGCGGTGGGCAGCAGCCGCACCATCCCGTCGAGCATCCCCAGGCCGGCGCGCAGGATCGGCACCACCAGCGGCTTCGGTGAGCTCAGCTTGACGCCGGTCGTGGACGTCACCGGCGTGGTGACCTCGACCGCCTCCGTCCGCACGTCGCGCGTGGCCTCGTACGCCAGCAGGGTGACCAGCTCGTCGGCGAGCCGGCGGAATGTGGGGGAGTCGGTGCGCTCGTCACGCAGCGCGGTCAGCTTGTGGGCGATCAGCGGATGGTCCGCGACGTGCAAGCGCATGGTGCGCAACCTACCGCTCTGGTCCACCATGAGCGGGTGCCCTTCTTCACCGCCGTGATGGCGTCCGACGGCAACGCCTGGCGAGCACGTGACATCGACGTCGAGGATGCGTCCGACCTCGACGACCTCGCGGCCACGCTGCGCACCGCTGCGTACCAGGACCGGCCCGTGCTCGCGGTGATCGAGGCCGAGGACCAGTGGTTCGCTCTGGTGCGTGTCGACGACGACGACGGCGCCCGCATCTTCGTCTCCGACCTGACGAGCGCGAGCGGCGGGCACTACGGCCCGGTCGTCTCGTCCGCCGCCGACGTCGACATCGACCTGCCGATCCGGCCCGACGACGAGGACGTGCCGGAGGGTTCGGGGGTCGACACCGACCTCGACGAGCCTGTCACTGCGGCCGGTGACAACGATCCCGACGACCCGGGCAGCGGCAACGACGACAGCCCCGACCGCGCGCTCGGCATCAGGACGGACGACGCGGTCAGCGCCGGCGAGGCGGCCGAGAGCGGTTCTCCTGCAGGCGAGGACGACGAGGACGAAATCGAGATCGAGCTGATCGAGACACCGCCCGAGGAGGAGCCGGCCATCAGGACGTGGGCCGGCGACCCGACCCTGCTCGAGGACTTCGGCGTCGAAGCGCGAACCATGATCGAGATGGTCGAGGAGAACCCCGACGACCCCTCGACCGTGCTCGCCGACCTCGGTGAGCAAGTTGGCTTCGGCGACCTGATCGAGGCGCTGCGGTGAGGCTGCTCCCCGCTGTGCTGAACCTGTGCTGACTACCAAGCCCTGCTGATGCTCGACGATGCCGCGCTGATCGGTCTTGCCTTGGACGAGGCACGCGGGGCGCTCGCGACCGGCGACGTGCCCGTTGGCGCTGTGGTGGTCGGGCGTGACGGTGTCGTGCTGGGCGCGGGGCGCAACGCGCGCGAGGCGACCGGCGACCCGACCGCGCACGCGGAGCTGCTCGCGTTGCGTGCGACTGCCGCGACATTGGGGACATGGCGGCTCGCAGGCTGCACTCTCGCAGTCACTCTCGAGCCATGCACGATGTGCGCCGGTGCCACGGTCCTGGCCCGTGTCGAGCGCCTCGTGCTGGGCGCGTGGGACCCGAAGGCCGGCGCGACGGGGTCACTGTGGGACGTGGTGCGTGACCGTCGTCTGAACCACCGTGTCGAGGTGGTCGGCGGCGTGCGTGAGGCCGAGTGCGGCGCGCTGCTGCAGGAGTTCTTCAGCCACCACCGCTAGCGGCTGGTCAGGGGCTGCTCTCGAACGCATCGTTGGTGGCGAGGTTCTCGGCCAGCGACTTGCCGCGCACGCTCAAAGCCCCTGCGGGACCGTCGCCGCGATAGAGGTACCGGTACGCACGCCCACGCCTGACAAGCCATCTGGCGAGGGCGGCGTGCTGGGTCTCGTCCGGCTCCATCCTGATCCTGACCAGTCCCGCCTTGGCCTCCTGCACGTACTGGGTTGTCAGGGCGCGGCGCGCGATGGTGGGGCCGACCGCGGGTACGACGAGCACGAGGGCCAGTGCGATCACCAGAGCCGTACCCAGTGCAACGCTCCGCGCCCGCTGGTTGTCGGGCGGGACGAAGTAGACGATGGCGGCAGCGGCCACCAGGTAGATCGCGCCATACACCACCGACCAGCCGACCGTCGCGGCCATCGGGTGGGTCGCCCGGCGCCTTCGGTGACCCTTGACGTCGTCCGCCTCCCAGACCTGGAAGCCGCGGCCGCGGAAAAGGGCGAGCGCGGTTCCCACAGCCACCAGCGCCAGCGCCAGGTACAGACCGAGGAGCGGGTCCAGCGTCTCCACCCAGTGCACCGACCGGGCGGCCGCGTGCGCGACGTTGTCGTGCCAGCCGTACTTCAGGGTCAGAACGACCAGTACGGCGACCGCAACCGCAGCGACGAGCATCGCGGCGATCCGCATCTTCGAGCTGCGCCAGGCGTCGACGACTGCGGCGAACGGCGTGCGGAGCGGGGACGGCAGGCTTCCGAGGAGCACCAGCGCGAGGGCGACGAGGAGCACCACGATCGTGACGGTCAGGCTGCGGTTCCGCTCCTCGTCCGCATCACCCGACTGCACGGCGTAGGCAAGAAGCGGGGCCACCGGAGACAGCAGCACGACACCGTGCAGGAGGGTCCCGGTTCTCAGTGCCGCGTAGGCGAACACAGTCAGCCCGGTGCCGGCTCCGAGGGCGGCGAGCACCGACTGGGCTGGCCCGCTCGTCACGCCCAGTAGCGACAGCGACAGCATCACGCCGCCGGTCAGGATCCCCAGCAGAGCGAGGAAGCGGGCGACGGTTCCGCCGGACGCCAGCCCGCGCAGGACCCAGTAGGGGAACAGGACGAACCCGCGGACCGCACGGGTCACTGGCTTGAGCGCTCCGAAGCCCGATCCGGGGCCGTCGAGGACCGTCGCGGCTACGCCCGCTGCCGTTGCGGCAGTTCGGATCATCTGGTTGCTGCCGAGCTCCCCGCCGAGCGGCTCGCGTCCGATGCCGGCCCGGTCGAGCGCCTGTAGCGCGCGGAACCCGAGGTGGTACCGCCGCAGCCGGTCGGCCTGTGTCGTTCCCCCAGCGTCCGTCTTCAACGCGTGCAGGACGGTCTGCTCCTGGGCGAGGAACAGCTCACCTCGCGATGCCGTGTTGGCGCCGTCGAGGCGGTCTGCCGTGACAGCGGCCGCGATCACCGGCAGCTCCTCGAGGGCGATGGTGAGGTGCCGCGGGTAGGCCGCCAGAGCGGCGAGAGAGGTGAGCGAAGGCGGGAGGTCCGCGAGTGCTGAGCCGGCCGCGATGACGGGGCCCACTTCCTTGACCGCCTTCTTGCGCAACGCGTCCAGCGCCAACCAGAGCGGCGTCGGATCCACGTCACCGTCTGGTTCGAGCGCCGCTACGGGTACCCCGAAGGAGGCGGCGATGACCTCGTCGACGACCTGACGGGCGTCGACCCCGGAGGCGAGGTGCCACAACCGAACTCGACCGGGCGAGACGACCACGCGGGCCAGCATCGTGGCGGCGTCGAGGCGGCCCCATGCCCAGTCGTTCATGCGCCACGATCGCTTCAGGAAGCCGCCGAACCGGTTCAGCTCGGTACCGCCCACCTTGTCGTCCGGGGTGACGGAGTGGACGGCGAAGGCGTTCTGAGTCAGCAGCGACACCTGGACGAGGTTGAGCGGCTGGGTGTTCTCCGTGGGCGTCTCGTCGCCGATGGTCCAGCTCGCGACATGCAGCCGCACCAGGCGTGCGTAGAGCGGACGAATGTCAGGCGTGAATCCCGGAACTGCCTGTGCCGGAATCCCTTCGAACAACGGCGCCCACGCCGTGCCCTCGGCCACAGCGGCCAGGGCGTGCAGCGCGACGACGGCAGACGCGACTGCCCGCGCGGCCTTGACCCCCGCGCCGCCCTGATCGGCGTCGGCGCGGACGGCGTCGAGAACGTGCTCTCCGACGCCGGCAGGTGGAGGCGGGCTCGGAGCAGCGCCCACGTGCCAGTCGTACGCCCAGAGCCGCGTCCGCCAGTAGAGCGAGCCCGGCGTCAGTGACCGCAGCGCAGGCACCGACAGCCACCGGTCGTCAACGGTCGCCCTGGAGGCCCTGAGCATGGCCAGCGACGCGTGTGCCGCGGCGCGCGCGGCCCCGAGGACCCCGCCTGGGTCCTGAGGAGTGGTCGCCGTCAGGTCACGGGTGATCTCGAGGCAGATGTCGACCACGTCGACGGCGGCCGACACTCCCCATGGCCAGTGCGACGGCAGCTCGTCGTCGACGCCGGGGAGGTCCTTGGGCAGGTAGGGCAGACGGCCGTTGGTGTGCAGGCTCTCGTGCTGAGCGTCGAAGGCGGCCTGGCGAATCCGTTCGTACGACCAGCCTTCGGGAGTGTTGACACGAGTCGCCAGGTCGCGCGCGGCCCGCCGGATGCGCAGCCTGCCGTAGTGCGCGAAGAGCGTCTCCGAGAGGCCGGTCAGGCCTTCGGGCCCGCTGGTGCGCATCACGTCGGCGCGGGTACTGCCCCGCGACCCGGCGCGGCGGTTGTGGTCATCGATCTGGTCGACGAACGTCTTGCTCCCCTGGTTCGTCAGCGCCCCCAGGAGCCCGCTGAGGGTTCCTGTGACCGTCGGCGCCTCTGCCCGGTCCGCAGGGGTGTCGTCGAGTCGGGCCGGTGCGTGGGGAAAGACGAGCAGCATCACGCGCTGCACTGGACCCGACGACGGCATCCGGTGGATCGCCGAGAGGGCTGCCTTGGTCGGCGTGTTGGCAAGTACGCCTCCGTCGACGCACCAGCGCGAGCGGTCCGTTGCGGGGGCTACGCCGTTGCTCGACTCGCGCCAGTCGGCGTGCGCGCCCATGTCGAGCCGCGTGTTGGGGTCGCCGGGATCCGCTGGGTTCGTTGGCTCCAGCCGGGTCCCGGTGGCCGGGACGTGCACCGGCTCGAATGCCACCGGGAAGCTCGCCGTGCACCGAGCCGCGAGCGCTAGGCGGCGCGCGAGCAGCTGTCGTGCTGCTGGGTCCCCGTCCACGCCAAAGTCGTCGGGTGCGCCCGCCACCGCTGCGACGGGATCGTCGCGGCGGAACGTGAATCGGCCCTCGTGCACCACCTGCGGCAGTCGCTGACCGAACGAGTCCACCGTGATCTTGGGTGCGCCCCGCAAGAGGGTCGTCGTGATGGTGAGGTCGATCGGCCGGTCCCCCGGCTCGGTCGGCTGCCAGCCGTCCATCAGTGTCGACATGGCCTGCTCGAGGGCAGGCAGGAAGTAGTCGTCGCCCTTCAGCAGTGAGGACGGGGCACCCTGGAACGGGCGCTGCAGCAGGCTCTCCATCCGCCCCTGTTCGGCCCACAGGTCGCGCAGCATGCTGACCTCGGCGCGCTTGTTCACCTGCGAGAGCGCCAGTGCCGCTCCGTTGATGCCGCCGGCGGACGTGCCGGTGATGACGTCGGCTCTGGCTGTGACGTTCAGCAGCGCGGCCAGTCGCGTCCACTCGTCGTCGGATGCTCCTGCCGTGCCGGCGCGGGTCACGGCGTCGATCTCGTTGACCGCGCCTCCCATCCAGACGGCCAGGCTGACGCCGCCGTTGAGCACGACGGCGAACCTGATCTCCTCGTGTCGCAGACCGGGTGGGGACCCCTTGGACATGGCAGCACCTCTCGCTCGTCCATCGAGCAGGCCCCGGGTGCCCGCTCGGTTACGTCGGGGCGATTCTCGTCCGGCGTGTCCCGCGGACGGTGGCGACGCGCTCAGGGCGGCGAAGCCAGTTTGGGCGCCGCGCGCGCCACGTCTACTCTGGTCCGCGGTGGCGTGTCCGAGCGGCCTAAGGAGCACGCCTCGAAAGCGTGTGTGGGTGCAAGCCCACCGTGGGTTCAAATCCCACCGCCACCGCCAGTCTGAGCACGATGTCGGCCCCTCCCCGCTGTGCGGGTGAGGGGCTGACTCGCGCTTAGTCTCAGTTCTCGTCGCAGCTCGGCCCCGACGACTGCTTGGCTGGACTGAGACAGCACCGTCATGGGGTGGCGCGGAGAGCGAGCAATCGACGTCGGTGGGGGTGAGGTCGTCGCAGGGCGCCTCCACGCCCGCACCGAAGCTCTCGCCATAGCCCGCGAAGACTTTGGTGTCAGGAAGACACCGAACTCTTCGCGCGTCGCAGTCCCGAGTCCGTCATCCGCCCAGCTCCGCAGCGGGGTGCGGCAGTGTCACCCGCCTGCGCCGTCAAGAACCTGACCTCGGGAACCGATATCGGAGGGAAAGTGCTGCCTGAGGCGAAGGAACATCATGGAGGGCGCGACGCTGGACCTACCGCAGCATGATCGCGGTTCTTCGATGCTGCACATGCCCGCGCGACGCGGCAGCCGGATACGCCTGCTGGCGGCGCTTCTTGCCTGCCTGCTCCCCGCAATGACTCTCTTGTACCTGACCTTCCAGACGCAGGGGGAGGAGCTGGGGGTGGCACGCCGGGAGATCGGCGGCTTGGCGCAGATGCATGTTCTCCACGAGATCATGCATGGGACAGCGACTTTGGAGTCGTTCACAGCGCGATCCGCGAGCGGTTCGGAGTCGCAGGCGGGGTGGCAGGCGGCCAGGACCGGTTTGGACGAGGACGTCAAGGCCCTCAGCGGGCTAGAGGTCAGCGCGAGTGGTCAGGCCGAGGTCATGGCGCGTGTCGCGTCCGTCCAAGAGGTGTGGGCCGGCGTGATGCCACAGCTTCCGAGTCCGCCGGTCGACTGGGGCACCCAGATGCGTTGGGTCGTTCGGGACCTGATCCGAGCCGTAGCCGACGACGCGCAACTGACCCAGGACCCGCACTCACAGGGGTACCACCTCGCGGTGGCCGTGACAGTGCTGCTGCCCGACAACGCCGTTCGAACCAGCGAACTGTCCGCACACGGCGTGGGAGTCCTGTCCAACGAGGAGTCCACGGCGGCGTCCCGCACTCGAATGATCGCCCTGACGGCTCTGTTGCAGGACAACACCCGGTCGGTCCAGGATGCGTTCCGCCAGTCCATGTCGAGCTCCACGGCGACGTCCCAGTCTCAGGTCGCGCCGCTCTTGTTGGAGTTCAGCTCCACCAGTCAACGGCACATCGACAACGGCGAGCGTCTCGGACGCGACGCCGTGTTCAAGCCCACCGTCGAAGACGTTCTCGCGACAGGGGAGGCCGCGCTAGCCGCAGACGAGGCGCTGTGGCACGCCAGTCTGGGAGAGCTCACCGCCCTGCTTGAAGTGCGGATGCAGGGCCTCCGATCGGCGCAGATGCTGGCCCTCGGACTGGTCTCCGTGGCCGTGCTGGTCATTCTCATCGTGGTCGTGACGGCCGCGCGAGACTTGCGGCGGCGCCGGCACGCGGAGGACCGGCTTGAGCACCAGGCCTGGCACGACTCCCTCACCGGCCTGCCGAACCGGTTGTGGCTCATGGAGGCGGTGGACACGGCACTGAGCCACTCGGGTCGCGAGGGCGGTCACGTGGCCCTGCTGTTCGTGGATCTCGATGACTTCAAGGTGGTCAACGACAGCTCGGGTCACTCATTCGGAGACCGCGTGCTTCTGGAGGTGGTCGCCCGGCTCCGGGCCTGCATCGGGGAAGCAGGGCTGGTGGCCAGGCTCGGCGGCGACGAGTTCGCGGTTCTCCTTGAGACCGGTGACGACACCGTGCAGGGCGCGATGTGGGCGCATCGCGTCATCGACGCGCTGTCGCCGGCCGTCGTGATGGGTACTCGCGAGGTGTACGCCCGCGCCAGCATCGGGGTCGCGTTGGCACACGGTGGGAGCTCGACGGCGGAGGAGCTGCTCCGCAACGCCGATCTGGCGATGTATCGCGCCAAGGCGTTGGGCAAGGGGGGTGTGGCCACGTTCGACGATCAGATGCACTCCGACGCCGTCCACCAGCTCGAGCTGGGCGCCGACCTCGAGCATGCCCTGACCCGCGGCGAGCTCGTCGTCCACTTCCAGCCGCTCGTCTCTCTGAGGGACGGCTCAATCCAGGGCAACGAGGCGCTGGTCCGATGGCAGCATCCGACCCGTGGGCTGGTGCCACCCCTCGAGTTCGTTCCCCACGCTGAAGTGTCGGGGCTGATCGTGCCGATCGGCAGATGGGTGCTGGAGGAAGCCTGCCGCCAGACCCGTGAGTGGCAGGTGGCCGACCATCGCCACCGCAACTTGCACATCAGCGTCAACGTGGCGCCCCGTCAGCTGCTGGACCCGGCCTTTGTCGGCGACGTCCGGCGCATCCTCAAGACGACGGGGCTGCCCGCGGAGTCCCTCGTCCTGGAGATCACCGAGAGCGCCTTGATCGGCGAGGAGGAGGCAAGTGGCGACCGGCTGCGCGAGCTCAGTGCCGTCGGCCTGCGCCTCGCAGTCGACGACTTCGGGACGGGGTTCTCGGCGCTGTCCTACCTCGACCGCTTCCCCATCGATGTCCTCAAGGTCGACCGGTCCTTCATCACCACCCTGAACGAGTCCCGGCTGCCGGCAGCGGTCTTCGAACTGGCACAGACCCTCGGCCTGTCGACGGTCGCCGAGGGAGTCGAGACACCACTGCAGCTCAAGGCCCTCAGACAGCTCGGATGCCACGTCGGCCAGGGGTGGCTGTTCTCTGCGGCAGTTCCGCCGCACGAGATGAGCATCTTGCTCTCTCTGCCCAGGCCGCCGTGGGTGGGACCTGAGGTTCCGTACGGCGCCGGGAGCGTCGTGCGTCCTCGCAGTGCCGCGCCGGAGTTCGCGGCTACGCCGGCCGAGGAACTGAGATGAGACCGCCGGCTCTTTGCGCTTCCGTCGTCGTCGCCGCCCTGGCTGTTCTCGCCTTGGGCGGCTGCGTCGCTCCCCATCCAACCCAGCTGACGCACGAGCAACTCGGCCACCCAGCCTCCTGCTCGACCGACGCCGAACCCGCCGCATCGTGCGCCCTGCAGCCCGATCAGGACAACTCCCCGCGAACTCCGGCTGAAGAGGCCGAGCTCAGCTTTCTGATGGGAATCGTGCCGCATCAGACTCAGGCGGTCGAGATGGCACAGCTGTGCGAGCAGCGGGCTGAGGATGTCGGCGTCCTGGCGCTCTGCGCGAGCTTCGTTGAAGGGCAAGGTCTCCTGCTGCATGACATGCAGTCCGGGGCGCTGGCCTGGTACGGACAACAACCCTCCGAGGTTGTCTCCGCTCTCGACGCCCGCCAAGCCGAAAAGGTAACGACGGGCATCCTCACCGACGAGGACATGAACAATCTCAACAGCCTTCGGGGACGTGCTTTCGAGATGTCCTTCACGGCGGAAATGATCGAGCACCACGAGGGTGCGATCACCTCGGCGCTGCTCATCGAGGGCATTGCGCCACACACACAGGTGCAGCAGTGGGCGCGGGCCATTGTTGCGTCCCAGCAACGGGACCTCGAGTCCATGGAGCAGTGGCAAAAAGACTGGGCCACAGATACGGAGAGTTACCCCGCGGCTCACGGGTGACGTGGCCCCCTCGTCCCACAGTGTCGTGATCTGGTCACCTCCGCGCCGCCCTCCGTTGGCCTGGGCGTGGGATCTTCCTCGACCCGGTGTCACTGCTCTGCAGGGCAGATCGCACGGGTTACACGGAAGTCCGGCCGACACACCTGTCCAGGTCACATCGAGCGCACTGCGCTGTGCGTAGCGTTGTGCTCACGGCCTGAGCGGGGTCGCCCACCACTACAGGGAGTAGCAACCATGACTAGCGCAAGCATCGCCCTGATCCATGCTCAAGCCGACGCGGGTATCAACTTCGACGGCATCGAGACGATCCTGTGGAAGGTCTTCGGCGCCGTCGTGATCGGGGTCGCCTGCCTCGTTGCCCTCAATGCGAAGAAGATGAAGATCGGCGACGCCGGCTCGACGTTCCTCGTCGTCGTCATCGCCATCGTCATCGGCAGCGCTGGTGTGATGGCGGTTTCCGGCGTCGGTGAGGACATCGTGAACACGATCTTCTCGTGAGACTGCACACCGACGACGACATCTACAGGTACCAAGGCCGGTGGTTTGAAGCGCGCGGATGGGTTCTCCCCTTCCACGCCCGGTACGTCGCCTGGGGCCTGTGGCTGGCCGTGGAGGTCGTCGCGGTCGGTGTGCTGAGCATGCTCGGCGTCAGCTTGTTCGAGGCCCTGCTGTACGGGTCTGCCGCCGCCATCGGGGTCGCGGTCGCCCTGGCCGACCGGCTCACCCCGGAGACCCCGCCCCGCGGCTGGCTCGGCGTCGGCCTGGCCGAGTTCCGCGCCTGGCGTCTGTCCCACCACCGCAGACCTCGTCCGACGAGCGTGCGGACGGCCGACATCCACCGGAAGGTACGCACCCGATGAGCGCCAAGCTGGCCGTCCGCGACATCGCGGGCCATCTCACTCTCACCGGCAGCACCATCACTGCCTGGTACCTCGTTCCTCCGGTGGCGTGGGCGTGGAAGGGCGACGCGCACTGCGAGGACGTACTCACCAATGCCTCTCAAGCCTGGGCGGGAGTCACCGGCCGGGATACCCACACCCGCGTCACGTCGCGGCCGTACCCGGCAGGGCGCTGGGCCAAGGCGCTCTCCGACAACACCCCGAATCCGGCTGACCTCAAAGCGTTCTCGGAGTACTTGCGCAATACCCAGAAGCACCTGCACCGATCCACCCTGGCCGACACCGAGGTCTACGTCGGCGTCGAGATCACCGAACGCGGCGTCGGAGACCGGTTCGCCTCGATGCTGGGCCGCAATGGGGGAAACCGGCGGCGGATCACGGAGATCCTGACCGAGATCGAGGAGGCCGTCGGCCACGCCGGGTTCAACGCGCGGCCCGTCGACCAGGACGAGCTCGAGTGGCTGATGCACCGCAGCGTCGGCCTCGGCCTGCCCGAGCCGGTGGACCTGGCTCCCAGCAACAGCCCGCTCGGCGAGGACGACATCGCCACGTTCTACGACTCCGTCGACGTCGACCCCCGTCCCGGCAGGCGCAGCATCGCCATCACCGGCCACCCGCACCGCAACGGTGTCGAGGTCACCCGGTACGTGACCGTGCTGTCGATGGGACGCATGGAGTCCCTGGACATCCCCGGCGCGCACGACCCCTGGGTGGCCTATGCCGAGCGACTGCCGTTCGGGGTCGAGTTCTCCATCCGCGCACAGCATCTCGACGGCGAGGCAGCCGCTGGGGCCGTGCGCTCGCGGCTTGACCTGATCAAGGACCAGGACGAGCAGGTGGAGAGGAACAACCTCGACCGACCGCCGGTGCTCGACCGGGTGCGTGGACGCGCGCGCGCCATGCGTGACGAGATGGAGGAAGGCACCGAGCTCCAGGGCGCGCGCGTGCCCTGCTGGGTGCGCATGGCCGTCTCGGGCAGCACCGAGAAGGAGGTCGAAGAGCGCGCGCGTGCACTGGTCAAGCACTACCGAGGGCTGCACCAGACGAACGTCGAGCGCCCGCGCGGCCAGCACGGCCTGTACCGCGAGTTCATCCCGGGCGAGGCCCTGGCCACCACCAGCCACCGTCGCGTCATGCCCGTGCGGTACTTCGCTGCCGGGCTGCCGCAGATGGCTGCCACCGTCGGTGACCGGCAGGGCCACTACCTCGGCTACACCGCCGGCACAGCCCGCCGCGGCGTCACCTGGGACCCGCACTTTGCGATGGAAGTCCGTGAGACCAGCGGGTTCTCGCCCGTTGTCGGCGGGCTCGGCTCCGGCAAGAGCGTGTTCATGGCAGCGCAGGCGCACGTGTTCAACCTGCGCGGCATCTCCACCACCGTCCTCGACCCTGCCGGGCCCATGTCACGCATCCCGGGTGCGCGCGTCATCAACCTGATGGACTCCTCCCCGGGCACGCTGTCGCCGTACTTCGTCGTGCCCGACCCGCGGCGTGAGACCTACCGCGACGACCCCGAGGTCCGCCGCCTGACCCACGACATCGACCGGGGCGCCAAGGCCGAAGAGCTGTTCGAGCGCGCCGTGGTCGGCGCCCGCAAGACCCGCCAGCAGATGGCGATGGACCTGTGCCGCCTGCTGCTGCCGATGGAGGTTCGCGGCGGCGGCGATGCCGTCGGGCGCGCGACCCGCGTCGCAGTGGGCCAGGCGGTCCGCTCGGTCGAGGCGGTCCACACGGCGAGCCTGGGCTCAGTGCTGGACCACCTCCGACGAGGGGACGAGCACGCCAAGGAGATCGCCGCCATCCTCACCGACATGAGCGAGTGGCCCCAGTGCCGCTTGTTCTTCGGGTCGGGCTACCTCAACGGCGAGAAGCCGCCCAGCGACGGTCTCGTCGTCATCACGATGCCCGGGCTGTCGTGGCCCATCGAGGGCACGCCAGAGTCGACCTGGGGTGAGGCCGAGCGGATCGCGCTGCCTCTGCTCACCGGCGCCGCGCACTACGCCGCCCGCCGCGTCTACGACCTGCCGATGGGAGAGCGCAAGGCGATGGTCCTCGACGAGGCACTCGCCCTGGACACACCTCTGCCGACCCCGACCGGGTGGACAACGATGCGCGAGGTAGCGGTCGGCGACCGGTTGATCGGAAGTGGAGGTTCGCCGGTGCTGGTCGAGGGCATCACTGAGATCATGGACGACCGAGAGTGCTACCGCCTCACCTTCGATGACGGCGACACGGTCATCGCCAGCGCCAACCACCAGTGGCTGACGCGGATCACGGGCAACGGCAGCGGCCCGCGGGTGCGGACCACCGAGACCATGGCCAATTGGTCACGGTCCCGCGCCAACGCGAACGCGGCCATCAGGTTCCGCGTGCCCGTAACGGAACCCATGGTCGCCGAACCGATCCCGCACATCGTGGACCCCTACCTGATGGGACTCTGGCTCGGCGACGGGTCCAAGAGGCAGACGTACATCACCGCACTGACGGCAGACGCAGAGTTCTACATTGGCGAGCTGCAGCGACTTGGCGAACCGGCGGACCTGCGCGCCAAGCGACCCGGCATGAGCGCAGTTGGGCTCGGCCGAGACAACTACAGCGAGGGCCACCCGCACTTCGCCCTGAGAATGCGGGCACTCGGGGTCTACACCGACAAGCACATCCCCGGGTCCTACCTCCGCGGCTCAATCGAGCAGCGGCTGGCCCTCGTCCAAGGGCTCATGGACACGGACGGCCACGTCAACGCCGATGGCTATTGCACGTTCAGCAACACCAACCTTCGCATCGTAGAGGGACTAGAGGAGATCCTGCGCAGCCTTGGCATAACGCCCCGCCGAGTCTGGCGCAGCGACTCACGGTTCCGTGGCGGTGGTTGCTACAAGGTGCACTTCATGCCGCACCTGCACAACCCATTCCGGTTGCCCCGCAAGGCGAACCGAATCCGTGTCCAATCGCGGACGAGGCAACTGAGTTGGCGCGCTGTCACCAGCATCGAGAAGGTGCCAAGCCAGCCCGTCCGATGCGTACGTGTCAGTGCCGCCGATCACCTGTTCGTGTTCGGCCGGGGGTGGGCCGTGACACACAACTGCCACCGCTTCCGTCACAGCGCTGCGGGGCGCGCCTTCTTCGACGAACTCGCCCGCAACATCACCCGCAAGTGGAACACCCGCGTACTCGCCGGGACGCAGCGTCCGCTCGACATGATCGACCTCGACGTGCAGGGCCTGACCAGCGAGACGTTCATCGGGCGCATCGAGGACCGCGGCATCGCCGCCGACGCCCTGAACCTTGCAGGCATCCCCACCGGTGTCGGATACGAGCCGATCATCGGGACGCTGTCCCCCTCGGACACCACCCGCCAGGTGCGTACTGGCTTCCGCGAGTTCGTGTTTCGCGACGTCGACCGCAATGTCGAGCGAGTTCGCATCGACCTCGACCACCTCCCCGGGTTCGTCGAGGCGCTGAACACCACGCCCGGCAGCGTGGAAGTGGGGACTGACCTGAACGAGCTCATAGGTGTCCTGGAAGCCTCCAGGTGAAACGCTTTCGACTCCTCTCCGTCCTGCTGCTGGCGGTAGGGGCGCTCCTCGGCGCCGCGCCGGCCGCGCAGGCGATCCCGGGCATCGACGACTGCAAGGACGCGCCCGTCCCTGAAGCTCCAGGGCGAGGCATGAACGGTTGGATCCTGCCCGAGCCCGACGAGCCGTCCACCGAAGACCCGTTCGCGGACAACGCTTCGGTGTCGATCTTCGAGGTCTACGGCACCGCCGGAATGCGGTTCACCACCTACGACCTGGGCTGCGGACCGGACGCCGCCCGCGACCCCGCAGCCGCGGGTGGCACGGCCCTGGCGAACTACATCCTCAACGGATCCAAGGGCTCGATCGCCGGCACGGCCGCTTTGGCATCGGGGGTCTACAACCCAGAGTGGCTCAGCGCGTTCGACGAGCCGCTGACCAACGTGTCGGCCGGACTGCGTGAATCCATCTTCGACCCTCTCGCGCCCGTCGCCATGCTCGGCGCAGGCCTGGTCGTGCTCTGGGCCGCAACTCGCATGCGCATCGGAAAGGCCGCAACCACAGCCCTTTTCGCCGTCCTGGCCTTCATCGCGGCGGCCACTGCGGCGACCATGCCCGTCGCCCTCGGCCAGGCCGCCGACTCTGTCATCTCCGGGACCACCTCGGCAGTGAACAACCGGCTCGCGGGGACAGAGAATGGTGCATCCGACGTGGCCGCTGTGGCGCCTCTGTCCGACCGCATCCTCTATGAGCACTGGCTCGCCGGAACCCTCGGCAGCGCCAACAGCGACACCGCCGACGAGTTCGGCCCAGACCTGTACCGAGCGTCCTCCCTGTCGTGGGCCGAGGCCGAGATCGTGGAGGCCGACCCCAACGGTGAGGGCAAGCAGATCATCGACGAGAAGGCAGAGCTGTGGACCGAGACCGCAGCAGCGGTGCAGGAGAACGATCCTGACGCCTACGAGTACCTGGTGGGCCGCCGGTCAGCCGACCGCGTCGGTGAGGCCGTCATCTCGAACCTGGCCTGCTTCCTGATCCTGCCGTTCCTGCTGATGGCGTTCCTGCTGATGATCGCCGCGTTCATCATCATCCGGTTCCTCGTGATGATGCTGCCGGTGTTCGCGCTGCTGTGGATCCTGCCGAGCATGCACAGCATCGCCAAGAACACCGCGATGATGGGCGCCGCCGCCGTCATCAACAGCATCGTGTTCGGCGTCGGCTCCACCATCACCATCGTCGTCGTGGGTCTCCTGCTCGATCCCACCACCGCTCTACCGTCGTGGCTGGGGCTGCTGCTGGCGGGCGTCTTCTGTCTGATCATGTGGATCACCCTCGCCCCCTTCCGGCGCCTCACCGCCCTCGTCACGGGCGTCGACCCGATGGCCGACACACGCCGCAGCTACGAGCGCATGAAGGACACCACCCTCGGCCTGATCGGTCGCGTCGCCTCCACCGCCGCCGGCTCCAAGCTGGGCACCAAGGACAACGCCGACGACGTGGCCGACACCGTCCGCGACTCCAAGGACGAAGGAGAGGACGTACCGAGGCGCCCCGAGGCGTTCTCTCGGCCCGGCAAGACCGTCCCGAAGCCGGACGGGCCTCAGGAGCCGACGCCTGAACCGGAGGCCGTCGCCGTCCCGCCGGACGACATCGGGCCGAAGTCACTGGTCAACGGCCATGCCGCCGCGCTCCCAGCAGGCCCCATCCCGCGACCGACCCTCAAACCCACCTCTGCGGGCGCCGAATCGAACACCGCCACCTGGCGGGCCTTGCCCGAGGCCGAGGCTTCCTCAGCGGGTCCCCAGGTCCAGCGCATCGACCCGGTCGTCGACCAGAACGGCATGGAGGTGTTCGTCATCTACACACCTGAGGAGGGCTGGGGCACAACGAGAACGGCCGGCCCCAGCGAGTGGGCAGATGCGTAACCGACACATGCTCCTCGTCGTCCTGGTCGTCATCGCTGCCGTCGCATGGGTCGGCCGGCTCACCGGCGACCCCGAGCGCGAACCGCAGCTGGCCCAGTCCACCCAGGGCTCAGTCACCACCGGTCCTGAGCGCACCTCGCCGGGCGCGTCCACGTCACACGCTGAGCTCGACGAGGTCCAGAAGGCCGCTGTCGCAGGTGTAACCGCCTGGCAGGACCGTGACGCCGCAGCCCGCAACGCGGCCCTGGCGCTGGTCGCCACCCCGGAGTACGCGGCAGCGCTCGCGGGCGTCGACCCCGCCGTCGTGCCCGAGTGCACCGCCGACGACGTCCGCACCGACGTCGAGTCCGACGGGCTTGCCCGAGTGAACGTCACCTGCCACACGGGCATCGCGCTCGATGTCGACGTCACCCTCGAGGATGCCGAGTGGCGCGTCTCAGACATCGCCCCGGGAGCCTGACGTGGACCCCGTGACCGTCCTGACCGTTGCCAGGATCGCGAGACGCGTCCGGTGGAAGAAGGTTGTCGCCGGGTTGGTCGTTGCTGGTCTCGCCGTCGTGTTGGGCACCGGCGCCGTCATGACCACTCTCCTCGGTACCCCGGTCACGGACGACACCACGGCCCCGTGTGCCGTGACCGTCGCCGAGGGGCAGACCGTCGGCAGCCTGGACGCCGCTCAGACCGCCAACGCGGCAACGATCATCAGCGTCGGCCGGCGTCTCGGCCTACCCGAGCAGGCATGGATCATCGCGCTGGCCACCGCGCGGCAGGAGTCGACCCTTCGCGCCGACCTGGACGAGTCCGAGTCCGACCGAGACAGCGCCGGACTGTTCCAGCAGCGCCGCCACTGGGGCACCCTCACCGAGCGGATGGACCCGGCCATCTCGGCCGAGATGTTCTACACCGGCGGCCGGGGCGGTGCGTCCGAGCGTGGCCTCGTCGACATCGGTGGCTGGGAGTCCATGTCGGTCACCGCGGCCGCGCAGGCCGTACAGGTGTCCGCGTTCCCCAACGCCTACGCCCGGTGGGAATCGCTGGCCCGCGACCTCGTCGCCGACCTCGCCGGCGGGACAGCCTCGGTCGTCCCCATCGGGTTCGCCGTCGCCCAGAACCGTTGCGCCACAGATGCAATCCCAGCTGGATTCACCGCGCTCGCCGGCTCTACTCACGGGGAGGCAGCCGTCAATGCGGCCGCCCGCTGGCTCGGCCTCCCGTACGCCTGGGGCGGCGGCACCATCACGGGCCCGTCCGAGTCCATCCGGCCGCACGAGACCCAGGTCGGGTTCGACTGCTCCGGACTCGTGATGCACGCCTGGTACCAGGCCAACGGCACCCGCCTGCCGCACTCCGCCGCGGCCATCTCGGCCATGACGACACCGGTCCCGTCGAGCCAGGTCCAGGCCGGCGACATCCTGTCGTTCTCCGATGGCGGACGCGTCACGCACGACGGCCTCTACGACGGCCGCGGCGGCATGATCCACGCCCCGAGGACCGGCGACGTCGTCAAGGTCACTCCCAACGTCCTGACCGACCCGTACTGGTCGGGCCGCCTCGTCTCCATCACCCGCCCTTGAGCTAGGAGCAACACCCATGACCCTGGACACGGCCGGCGGCCCCAGCGCGCAGCCCGCAGAGCACGACTCTGCGGCGATGAGCGAGAGCGACTTCTTCGCCAAGATCGCTGCAGCACACCGGAAGATGCGCCACCACGAGGAGAAGGCGGCCGCGGCTCAGGTCAAGCGCGACGCCGCCATGCTCGCCGCCGTCGAGAACGGCGCGTCCCACGGCGACATCGCACGGTCACTCGGAGTGTCCCCGTCCGGTGTGCGTCTGGCGGTCCTCCGCGCCAAGGGTAATCGCCCATGAGCGGTGGGCCAGCGCGTATCGTCCGATGGATGCGTACCGAGCCGGTCACGCCCGAGGCGACGCCTGACGGCGGCCTCGTGGTCCGGGTGCGCCCGCCCGAGGCCCGCACGCCCACCGTGGTCGACGCCGCCACGAAGACCGAGGGCGAGCGAGTTGTGCTGATGCGCCCGGACGCGTGGTGCTACGACCTGCGCGCGACGTCCGACCCCTACCAGGGCTCCGACGGGCTCATGGTGCAGATCGTGGCCGAGGCCCACTGGTACCGGCGGCAGATCACCGGCGAACCGATGGAGCCCGTCGAGGTGCTGGCGAGCGTGGTCTTCCTGGAGCGCCCGCCCGCTTAGGGATGGCCCGGATGCCGAGCACAGGAGGAGGACAACAGCCGCCTCACGTGCTCACCACCGCCGAAACCGCGGCGAAGTCCCCCAGCTGTGCACGCCACCGTGCGGCGAACCCCGGTGGCATGCTGACGACGTGAAGACCGTGTACGAGGTCGTGGGAGCCGACGCGCTCCTCCGTCTGGCCCATGCGTGGCACGCCCGAGTGATGGCGGACGAGGTGGTCTCCCACGCGTTCAGGCATGGCTTCCACCCTCAGCACACCGAGCGCCTCGCGGCCTACTGGGCCGAAGCGCTCGGTGGCCCGACGACATACTCCGACAGCTACGGGGACGAGACCTCAGTGGTTCGCATCCACAGCGACAACGGCCCTCACGAGGAGATGGACCGCCGGGCGATCGCCTGCTTCGACCAGGCTCTGACCGACGTCGGGCTGCTCGATGACGACCCGGCCAGGGCCGTGCTGCACGACTACTTCGCGTGGGCGACGACCACGACCATGGCCCGATACCCGGAGGGTGACGTGCCCGACGGGCTGCGCCTTCCGCAGTGGTCCTGGGACGGTCTGCGCGAGTGATCTACGCTGGCGCCTCGCCGTGGCCTGACCGGCGCGGACGGTCCTCCTCGCGCAGCCGCGGCTCGGTGCGCCGCTCGGGGTGCACGCCGCGCTTGTCGGCGTAGAACGCACGCACGAGGTCCATGTCGGCGGCGACGTCGCCGGTCGGCGTGAAGGTGGGGCCGAAGCCGATCGTGCGGGTCGGTCCGTCGATGAAGCCCAGGGAGATCGGCAGGCCGGCCTGCTTCGCGATCCAGTAGAAGCCGGACTTCCAGTAGGTGCCCTTCGTCCGAGTCCCCTCGGCGGCCAGCACGAGCAGGAACGGCTCGTCGTCGTGCGCCTGCGACAGAAGCCTGCGGACGGTGTCGCCCGGGTTCTTTCGGTCGAGCGGGATGCCACCAGTAGCGCGCAACAAGGGCGCCAGTGGTCCGCGGAAGGCCTCGCGCTTGATCAGCACTCTCGGCTGGATGCCGTCTCCCCACATCAGCAGGAGCATCGCGACCCAGTCCCAGTTGGACGTGTGGGGTGCCCCCACCAGCACGCCCGAGCTCGGTACGCGTCCCACCGTCTGCCAGCGGGACAGGCGCAGCACCTGCCGTGCGAAGGACTTGCGGAGCATCGACCGTCCTCAGCTCGAGTCGCGGCGAAGAGATCGCCTGCTCGAACGATAGAGGTCAACCCTCCGGTCACGTCAGGGCAACGACCAGAAACAGGACGGCGAGCGCCAGCGCCGTCGGAGTCATCACCCGCTGTTCAGGCTTGCTCCTGGATACGGCGTTGATGACCGTCCCGAGTGCGAAGTAGGCGGTCAGCACCCAGATGCCCACGCACGAGAACGCTTCGGGGAGAACGTCAATGAACTCCGCCCTGTCAAGAATGACGACACCGAACAGCGCGTAGACCACCACCTGGAAGACCGCGAGCCCGGCGAGCACGAGGCAGGCGAGCACCGCAGCGGTCTCCGTCACGAGCCGCAACCTAGCGGAGACGCGTCACCCCACGGGCGCGTTCGGCGACCAGCCGGGGCCGCGCAGCACGTGCCCGAACCGTTGCCGCCACGACGCGGCCGCGCGCACGTCGCGCCAGATCGACACGTACTCGTGGGTGGCCACGACCAGGGGGTTGTAGGTGCGCAGCTGCTTGGTGAGCCCGTAGGTGACGCGCTCGCCCTCGGGCTCGAAGGTGCGGAAGAGGCGGTCCCAGACGATGAGGATGCCGGCGTAGTTGCGGTCGAGGTAGGCGTCGTTCATCCCATGGTGGACGCGGTGGTGCGACGGCGTGTTGAGCACCAGCTCGAGCGGCCGCCACAGCTTGTCGACGCGCTCGGTGTGCAGGAAGAACTGGTAGAGCAGCGAAATCGACTGCTGCAGGAAGATCGCCCACGGTGGCACGCCGACCATCGCCAAGGGGATCCAGAAGGGCAGCGAGCCGAACGGGGTCCAGGTCTGGCGCAGTGCGGTGGAGAAGTTGTAGCGCTGGCTGGAGTGGTGCACGACGTGGCTGGCCCAGAGGATCCGCACCTCGTGGTGTGCGCGGTGGAACCAGTAGTAGGCGACGTCGTCCGCGAAGAAGATGAACACCCACACCCACCAGAGGCTGGTGTCGAGCCGCAGTGGCGTGAGCGCGTAGACCCCCGAGAACACCACCAGCGCAACGGCTTTGTAGCCGATGCCGACCACGACGTTGCCGACGCCCATGCTCAGGCTGGTGAAGGTGTCGCGCACCTCGTAGCCGACCTCGTCGTCGTCGGGCGCGAACCACAGCGACGCGAGCTCGATGACCACGAACAGGATGAAGAAGGGGATCGCCATGGCGATGATGTCGATCATCAGGCCACCTCGGGGTTCTCGGAGCCGTCCGTCCGGTCGATGGCCTCGAGGGCCTGGACGAGGATCGCGTCGGCGAGCTCACCGGCACGGTCTGCGTCGCCGGCCACGATGGCCGCCGCGAGGTCGGCATGGGGAAGGGTGTCGGACCGGTCGTCGTGCAGCAGTGCTCCCATCAGCTCGGGCTGAAGGTCGATCGCGTGAAGGAGCGAGTTGAACGCCATCCGGAAGGCCAGGTTGTCGCTGGCGTCGACCACCTCGGCCCAGAAGCTGCGGTCGACGGTGTCGCCGCCTGGGTCGCCACCTGCGCTCTGTGGTGCCCGGTAGGCCGAAGCGGCGGCGGCGATGCGCTCGCGGGCATCGGCGTCCGCCCTGACCGCCGCCAGGCGAGCGGCCTCGACACCGACGCAGCGGCGCATCTCGAGGCCGTCACGCAGGAGTCGCCTGCCAGCCGTGCCGCCCTCGCTGACGGCGAGGTGCGCCAGGAGGTCGAGGCCGGCAGTGCGTCGCACGTCCAGCACCTGGGTTCCGCCGCCGTGCACCACCTTCACGAACCCCGCCTCCTGCAGTCGCTTGAGGGCTTCGCGGACGGCGTGACGGTTGACGGCGAACGACTGTGCCAGCGCGCGTTCGGGCGGGAGCAGGTCGCCGGGTGCGAAACGTCCGCCCAGCACGGCGTCGCGGATCTCGGCGAACACCTCGTCGGAGACGGATCGCCGGGCTACTGGCGTGAAGGACTCGGTCATGGCCGCCACGGTAGGCCGAGATAGGTCCAGTCGTCCAATGGTTGGACCAATCTCGGCATCCTGATCAACTTGTCAGACCGTGCACCCGGCTATAGACGGGTGCACGGTCTGACACAACGAGGCGGTGATGGGGGACGGGGGTGGGGGGGACGGGGGTGAGGGGGACGGGGGGCGAAAGGGGACGGGCGAGGCGCCCTAGGGGCTACTTGCGGTCGGGGCGCTCGCGGCGCTCGGCCAGCGCCTCGTCGTCGTCCTTGCGGTCGCCGAGCCTCTTGAGCAGCCCCATCCCCGGCACGCCATCGAGCGCGGCGCGCAGGTCCTCCACGACCTCGAGGATCTGGTGGACGTCGGGGCCGACGTGACCGAGCTGCTGCAGCATCGGCAGCACGTCGTCGTCGAGGTGAGCCAGCAGGGTGGGCAGGCGGTCGGCCAGCGAGATCGCCGAGTCGACCTCTGCGGGGCTGAGGCTGTCGACCAGGCGAGCCGCGATCGGTGTTCCCTTGCGGGCGATCGGCTCGACCTGGCTGACCAAGCGGTCGGCGCGCTCCATCACGCCGGTCGCCCCCGCCACGGCGCGGTCGGCCTTGGTGACGGTCAGCCCGGACCGCTCGACCACCTCGCGGACGGCGGCCACGGACGTCTCGGCGTCTGCGATCGTGCCGTCGACTCGGTCGAGGGACGCCTGGGCCCGGTCGAGCAGCAGGTCGACCCGGTCGACCACGCTCTCGATCCGCGAGATCAGCGCCGCTGCGCGTGGCACCAGGTCGAGCGCGTCGCCGACGCCGTCGACCGCGCCGGCCAGGCCGTCCTTGACCGTCGCCGCGGCCCCGAACAGGTCAGCCGGGCTGGGGATGAGTCTCATCGGCCCGTCCCCGTCGTGCTCACGGGGTCGGCGCCGGCGTCGTCGGCGCGGGGTTCGTGGTGGTCGCGGCCGGCGCTGAGGGCGGAATGCAACCGGCCTCGCTGGGGCCGGGGACGGGGACGATCGCGGCAGCAGCCGCCTCCGCCTCCACCATCCTGCGGTACCCGTGCCCGATCGAGAGCTCGACAACGTGTCCGGAGCGGGCGTCGTCGACCAGCACCGGGCTGACGAACTGGGCCGCAACGGCTTTGGCCTCCAGCAGGGACTCGGCGCCGTGCCGGATCTGCACCGAGTCGAGGACCTCGATGGCGTCGTCCTCGTTGCCGACCTCCGAGACCTTGAAACCGCGGGCGGCCAGCGCCTCGCCGACGGCGGTGGCGAGCCCTCGCACGTCGGTCGCGTTCAGCACGACCACGCTCGTGTCCTTGGGTAGGGCCGCGACGGGGGTCGGTGCGCCGCAGATGGGTCGGGCAGACCCCTGGTCCTTGAACGGCCACTCCCACCAGCCCTGGGCGATGCCCGCCGCGCCGAGCCCTGCGCCGAGCACCAGCAGCACGAGCACGAGGAACGAGATCGCCTGCCGCCGTGTCCTGCTCGACCGCTTGAGCTCCTCGCGCCTCCGGGCCTGGTACCGCGCCTCGTCCTCTTCGGTCCAGTCGCCGTCGTCCTCGTCGTAGTCGAGGTCCGTCGGGTCCCAGTCCGGCCCGTCGTCGTCACCCAGGTCGTCGAAACGGTCGTCCCTGGCCACGAGTCCCCCCGGTCTCAGTCGTCCAGCACCAGCACGCGGGCGTGCAGGATCGGTCGCTGGTGCAGCGCAGCTCGGACGGCCCGGTGCAGGCCGTCCTCGAGGTAGAGGTCGTCGTGCCACTGCACGACGTGGGCGAACAGGTCACCGAAGAAGGTCGAGTCCTCGGCCAGCAAGGCGTCGAGGTCCAGGTTGCGTTTGGTGGTGATCAGGTCGACCAGCCGCACCTGCCGGGGAGGGACCTGCGCCCACTGCTTGGGCGTGGTGATGCCGTGGTCGGGGTACGGGCGCCCCTCGCCGACGGCCTTGAAGATCACCCCGTCATCCTAGAGCCGAGCCTCGCCGAGCCCGTTGAGGCGCTCGCGCAGGGCTGTCGGGACGCACTCGAGATTCCTCCCTCGTCCCTCTTGACGAATGTGGTCTGGAGGAGCAAAGTCCTCAGACGTCTGTTGAATACATCTGAGGAGTCGGGGATGCCAAAGGTGGCAGTTCTGCACACGAGCTTCGTGTTCGTGACCGTTGAACCGGTGATCACCGACCTGATCGGCGAGCTCATCCCGGACGCTGAGATCCTCCACTTCGTCGACTCGGACGTGCTGGCGACGGTCGTTCGGGAGCAAGGGATCTCGGCGCAGAGCGAAGCGCGCATGGTCCATCTGGCGCAGGCCGCGGAGGCCGCAGGCGCCGACGTCATCTTCTCGGCGTGCTCCTCGCTGGGGCCGACCCTCGACGCGGCACGAAGGGCCGTCGCGGTGCCCGTCGTCAAGATCGACGAGGCGATGGCGGTCGAGGCGTCACACTCCGACCGTATCGGCGTGCTCGCGACGGTGCCGACCACGCTCGGCCCGACCAGTGACCTGATCGCAGCACGGGCCGCCGATGCCGGCCGCTCCCCGACCATCGTGCAGCACCTGTGTCCTGGCGCGTTCGACGTGCTGATGGCCGGCGACAGGGCGAAGCACGACGACATGGTGGCCGGCCACGCGGCGGCCCTGGCCGGGGACGTCGACGTCATCGTGCTGGCCCAGGCGTCCATGCAGCGACTGGTCTCACGCCTCGAGGAGGAGACCGGGCTGCGCGTTCTCTCCAGTCCCAGGATGGGTGTGGAGAACCTCGCTGACACCGTCCGCGAGCACACCGCGTGAGCACCCCCGAGCCTGCTCCTTCACCTGAACCGCAGGAGCGCGCCGGGCCGACGCCCACGGCGACGACCCTGGACCGCCTGGTCGAAGCCCAGGCGCCGCCGCTGCACCTCGTGCGTGCCCGAGAGCGGATCCACAGCATCAACGCGGTCACGCGCCGGCACGTGGTCGTTCTCGACGACGACCCCACGGGCAGCCAGGTCGTCCACGACGTCCCCGTCCTGACGAGGTGGGACGACAGTGACCTGCGCTGGGCGTTCGCCCATCCGGCGCGAACGTTCTTCATCCTGACGAACACCCGCAGTCTGGACGCCGACACGACGGAAGGCCTTCTGCGCGAGCTGGACTCGAGGATCCACCGCGTCGCCGAGGAGTTCGGCACGAACGTGGCGCTGCTGAGTCGCAGCGACTCGACGCTGCGCGGGCACTTCCCCCTGGAGACGGACGTGCTCCGGCAGGGCGCCACCGAGCGGGGGCAGCCCTATGACGCCGTCGTCCTGGCGCCCGCGTACCTCGATGCAGGGCGCGTCACGGTCGACGACGTGCACTACGCCCGAGAGGGCGCCGAGTACGTGCCGGTCGGCCAGACCGCGTACGCGGCAGACGAGGCCTTCGGCTACCGCAGCTCGTCGCTGACCGACTGGGTCGAGGAGAAGACCGGCTCGGAGGTGCCGGCCTCGCGGGTGCTGAGCGTGTCGCTGACCGATCTCCGCTCGGGTGGCGTCGAGAGCGTGACCCGGCTGCTGCTGTCGGCACGCCACGGATCCGTTGTCGTCGTCAACGCCTTGGACGAGAGCGACCTCGAGGTCTTCGTTCTCGCCCTCGTCGCTGCCGAGGCCACCGGGTGGAGGGCCATCTGCCGGGTCGGCCCGAGCTTCGTGCCCGTCCGCGCCGGCATCGGCCGCCGAGACCCGCTGCAGCCGTTCGAGATCTTCCGTGGGGCTCCCCGTGGCGGGCACGGGCTCGTCGTCGTCGGGTCGCACGTCGAGCTGACCACCCAGCAGGTCGAGAGGCTGCTGGAGCTCCCGGGAGTCGCGGCTGTCGAGCTGGACGTGAGCGCGCTCCTCGACAGCGCCGACGAGCGTGCCGAGCTGGACCGCTGCGCAGACGAGCTGGTCGAGGCCGCCACGGGTGGTGACGTCGTCCTGATGACCAGCCGCGAGCAGGTCGTCATCGAGGTCGGCCCGTCCAGCCTCGAGCTCGGCCGTCGCGTCTCGAGGGCGCTGGTGGAGCTCACCCGCCGGTTCGTCGCGGCCGTCGACCTCGCCTGGGTGGTGGCCAAGGGGGGCATCACCTCGCACGACATCGCCACCGACGGTCTGAACGTGCGTCGGGCAACCGTTCTGGGACAGCTGTTTCCGGGGATCGTCTCCGTCTGGCGCACCGAGCCGCCGGGTCACGAGGCCGCGCGGGACGGGCTGGCCGGCCTGCCCTACGTCGTCTTCGCGGGCAACGTCGGCGACGACACCACGCTTCGTGACGCCGTCTTGACGCTGCGGAGGACCAGGCATGCGTGACCGCACAGAAGTGAGCACACCGCACGTGAGAAGAACAACCGTACGACCCATCCGCACCACTCATCACCTCTTGTCAGGAGTCGTCATGCGCGGAGTCACCGTCCACGGGGCACTGTTGGTCGCCCTGTCCATCAGCCTCGCGGCCTGCAGCTCAGGCGATCCCGAACCGGCTGCAGAAGGTGGGGACGCCGAAGTGATCGCCGGTGACGTCAGCGAGGACACGTACGTCTTCCTGCCGAAGTCACTGAACAACCCGTACTGGGTGGATGCCCGCAAGGGCATGGAGGACGCGGCCGAGAAGCTCGGTGTCAAGGCGCAGTTCCTCGGCCCGGACACCGACGACGCCGCACAGCAGGTGGCGATCTTCGAGTCGATCCTGGCGAAGAAGCCGGCCGGAATCGCGGTGTCCCCCAACGACCCTGCCAGCGTCGTCAACGTCGTGGCCCAGGCACGGGAGGCAGGTATCCCGGTGATCGCCTGGGACGGCCCCGTCCCCGACAGCGAGGTGCAGGGCTACATCGGCACGGACAACGTGACGGCGGGTGAGAGCGAGGCCGGAGCGCTCGTCGAGGCGATGGGCGAGGAGGGCAAGGTCGCCGTCGTCATCGGGTCGCTCAGCGCCACCAACCTCAACCAGCGGCTCGAGGGCCTCAAGAAGGGCCTCGCCAAGTACCCCGGCATCGAGATCGTGGCGACCGAGGAGTCGGGTGAGTCTGTCGCCGATGCCCAGACCAAGGCGGAAACGATCCTGCAGGCACATCCCGACCTGGCGGGCTTCGTCGGTATCGGCGGTTCGGACCTGCCGGGCATCGCCGGGGCGCTGAAGTCCGCGGGCAAGTGCGGCGAGATCAAGGCCGTCGGCTTCGACGTGGTGCCGCAGGGCATCCAGGGGATGGAGGACGGCTGCGTGGACGCCCTGGTCTCGCAGAAGCCGTTCGGCATGACGGCCGATGCGTTGCAGATCCTCATCGACCTGAAGGCCGGCAAGTCCACCCTCGGGGACGACTTCAACGTGGACACCGGTGTCGAGATCGTCACGCCGGACACCTTGGAGGAGTTCATGGCCTCGGCTCCGCACTGACGGTGACTCAGCACCCGCTCGTCCACATGCAGGGCATCGTCAAGAGCTATCCCGGTGTCCTGGCCCTGCGCGGGGTCGACCTTCGGGTCGACCCCGGGCAGGTGATGGGTCTGGTCGGCGAGAACGGCGCGGGTAAGAGCACGCTGCTCAAGGTGCTGGCCGGCGCGGTGCCTGCCGACGCCGGCACGGTCGAGATCGACGGGACTCCCTTGGAGCTCCGTAACCCGAGGGACTCGCAGCAGGCGGGCATTGCGGTGATCTACCAGGAGCTCATGCTCGCCGAGCATCTGAGCGTCGCCGAGAACGTCTTCGCGGGGAGGGAGCCGGGTCGACGTTGGAGGGGAGTGGACTTCAGCGCCATGCGCCGCGCGACGGCACGGCTGCTCGACGAGCTGGGTGTCGATGCGTCGCCCGACGACCAGGTGGGGAGGCTCAACATGGCCCGCCGCCAGATGGTGGAGATCGCCAGGGCCCTGTCCATGGACACGCGCGTGATCGTGATGGACGAGCCCACCTCGTCGCTGACGGAGGACGAGGTCAAGACCCTGCTGGCCCTGGTACGGCGGCTTAGGAAGCGAGGCGTCAGCGTGGTGTACGTCTCGCACCGCATGCGCGAGATCTTCGCTGTGGCAGACACGATCACAGTGCTGCGCGACGGCAAGCTCGTCGGCGTCAGGGCGGTGGCGGACGTGACCCCGAACCAGATCGTGACGATGATGGTCGGAAGGGATCTCGTCGACATGTACGGCACGCGACCGGCGGCCATCCCTGCTTCCAATCCGCCGACGACTCCCGTCCTGGACGTACGGGGTCTGCACGCCGGTCCGCGCGTGAAGGACGTCAGCTTCACGGTCTCGGCCGGCGAGATCGTAGGAATGGCAGGGCTTGTCGGTGCGGGGCGAACGGAGACGGCTCTGGCGGTGTTCGGGCTGAACCGGCCGACTGACGGTTCGGTGCACGTCGACGGCAAGCTGGTGCGCCTGCGCAACCCCCGGGAGGCGATCGCGGCCGGCATCGCGTACGTGCCGGAGGACCGCCAGCAGCAGGGCCTGTTCCTCGGCCTGCCCGTACGGGTCAACATCTCCGCGGCGAGCCTCGGCGACGTGTGCGTCCAGGGCCTGGTGTCCGGCCGCCGTGACGCCGCCCTGTCGCGGCGGTTGACGGGTGAGCTCCGCGTCAGGACCCCGTCGATGGAGACACCCGTCCGCACCCTCAGCGGCGGCAACCAGCAGAAGGTCGTGCTCGCACGATGGCTGGCGCGCCGTCCGAGAGTCCTGATCCTCGACGAGCCCACTCGCGGTGTGGACGTCGGGGCGAAGGCGGAGATCTACCGCCTGATCCGAGCGATCGCCGCCGAGGGAGTCGCCGTGCTGGTGATCTCCTCGGAGCTTCCCGAGGTGCTCGGGCTCTCGGACCGGGTGCTGGTGATGTGCGAGGGATGTCTTGTCGGTGACCTGCCTGCGGGTGAAGCCGGTGAGGAGCAGGTGATGGCACTGGCCACGGGAGTCGAGGAGATGGCCTCATGACCGATCAAACGGTGGTGTCCACGGCCAAGGCCGCACCACCCGACGACCGGGGACCGACGGCGGCCGACCGCCTCAAGTCGGTGTTCGCCGCGCGTGAGGCCGGCCTGGCCGGCGTGCTGATCCTGCTGGTGATCTTCCTGAGCTGGCGCTCGCCGTACTTCCTCACCGAGGGCAACCTGGTCGTCGTCGGACGCCAGGCGTCGCTGGCGCTGATCATCGCCGTCGGCCTCACGTTCGTGATCGTCGCGGGAGGCATCGACCTGTCGGTGGGCTCCACCGTCGCGCTGGTCAGCATCCTGACCGGCGAGTTCATGGTGACCATGAGCATGAACCCGGTGCTGGCTGCCGTTCTCGCCCTGCTGTGCGGGCTGGGAGTCGGCCTGGTCAACGGGGTCCTGGTGGCCACCTGGGCCATCCCCTCCTTCGTCGTCACCCTCGGCATGCTCGCGGTGGCACGCGGGCTCGCACTGGGGATCACGCAGGGCCAGACGCTCAGCGGCCTGCCCCCGGACTTCCTCGTCCTCGGGCAGGGTTCGATGGCAGGTGTGCCGATCCCCGTGTGGATCGCGGCGGCCGTCGCAGTCGTCGCGCACGTGGTTCTGACGCGAACTCGCTTCGGCCGCAACGTCTTCTTCATCGGGTCGAACGAAGAGGCTGCCGTCCTGTCGGGCATTCGTGTTCGACGGACGAAGATCCTGATCTTCACGATCGCTGCCGGGCTGGCCGCGCTCGAGGCGGTCATCGAGACGGCCCGGCTGAGCGTCGGCCAGCCGTCCGCGGGGAACGGGTACGAGCTGGTGGCCATCGGCGCCGTCGTCATCGGCGGCGCCAGCCTGTTCGGCGGGGAGGGCAGCATCCTCGGAACCGCCTTGGGAACGATGCTGCTGGCGCTGATCCAGAACGGGCTGATCCTGCTGGGGATCTCGGCCTACTGGCAGCAGGTGTTCAGCGGCGTCATCATCGTCGCGGCCGTCGCGTTGAACATGTGGCGGCAGCAGCGGAGCCTGGGCAGATGACCAAGCCTTACGCTGTGGCCGTCCACTCCTCAGACGTCGAACGGGGTCACATGACGACTCGTCGATCCCTGGCCGAGGACCTGGCCGACGAGCTCGTCAACGACATCATCGCCGGCCGGTACCAGCCCAACTCACCGCTGCCGAGCGAGACCGAGCTCGCCGCCCAGACGGGCGTGAGTCGGCTGACCGTGCGCGAGGCGGTCAAGGCCCTGTCGGCGAGGGACGTGGTCCGCGTCGAGCACGGGCGCGGAACCTTCGTGAACCCTGCCGACCACTGGTCGGTGCTCGACCCGGTGCTGCTGATCGCCCGATCAGCCCAGGAGGCCGACAAGCTGGCCCTGCCGCGCAAGCTCATCGAGGCGAGGAGGGTGGTCGAGGTCGCTGTCGCGGAGCTGGCGGCCGAGCGCCGGACCACCGCCGACCTGGAGGACATGGAGGCGTCGCTCGGGCAGATGCGCGCGGCGGCGGCGTCGAGCGACGTGTCCGCCTTCGTCGCCGCAGACATCGCCTTCCACCAGCACGTGATGGACGCGGCGGGCAACAGCTTCATCACCTCGCTGTTCGACCCGCTCTCACGGATCCTGCAGCTGACCAGGCACCAGACCTCCGCGCACGCCCCCGTCCGAGAACACGCCATCGAGCACCACCAGCGGATCCTCGACGCCGTCCGCAAGGGCACGCCGACCAAGGCCGGACGGGCGATGCGCGACCACATGAACCAGACCGAGCACGACATGGACACGTACGTGCGTGACCCTGGCGCGGCGATCCTGGCCATCCGGGCCGGCGACCCCCCTGCGTCCAGAACCCGAGGCACCCGCCGGAGCGCCACCCGGCCCCGGCCCGTCACCAACCCGAAGGACACCTGATGAAGATCGTCGTCACCGGAGCACACGGCAAGGTCGGCCGCGCCACGACCCAGGCTCTGCTCGACGCGGGCCACGACGTGCTCGCCGTCGACCTCAGCCGACCGAGCTTCGAGCGCGCGGAGGAGGGTGCGGCGCGCTACCAGCAGGCCGACCTGACGGACGCCGGCGAGGCGTTCGCCGTCGTCCGTGGCTCCGACGTGGTCGTGCACTGCGCCGCGATCCCGGAGCCGACCCAGAACCCCCCGCACGTGGTCTTCCGCACGAACTTGATGTCCACGTTCAACGTGCTCGAGGCAGCGGTGCGGTTCGGCGTCAAGCGGTTCGTGAACATCTCGAGCGAGACGGTTCCCGGCTTCTTCTTCCCCGAGCGCGACTTCCTCCCCGACTACGCACCCGTCGACGAGCTCCACCCGATCCATCCGCAGGACCCGTACGCGCTGTCCAAGCACTTCGGTGAACAACTGATGGACGCGGCCGTGGCCCGGTCAGATATCCGCTGTATCTCGTTGCGCCCCAGCTGGGTTCAGCACGAGGGCAACTACGAGCAGAACCTTGGGCCGCAGGTGCGTGACGCTGCGGTGCTCAGTCCGAACCTCTGGAGCTACATCGACGTGCACGACCTGGCCGACGCCATTGTGCTGGCGTCCGAGTCCGACCTCCCAGGCCACGAGGTGTTCTACATCGCCTCACCCGACAACGTCGGGGGCCGCAACTTCGCGCAGGTCCTCGCCGAGTACTACGGCGACAAGATCGAGCTGCGCGCCACTGACCGCGAGGACGCGTCCGGGATCTCCTCACGCAAGGCCCAAGAGAAGCTGGGCTGGTCGCCGAAGCGCTCGTGGCGCGACTACCTGGACTCCGACGGACGGGAGCTCGCGCGCGACCGCACGTAGGCGAACAGCTCGGCGTCGTCGGAGGTCGACAGCCCGGCCTCGGCGGCGTCGGCGAAGAGCTGTGCGGCCGCCGCGGAGAGGGGTGTCGGCAGACCGGACTCCCGCGCTTCGTCGAGAACAAGGTGAAGGTCCTTGACGAACAACGAGATCGCGCTGCGGACCCGTCCGTCGGCGCCCTGGACCATCCGGGCGCCCCGGTCGTCGAGCATGAAGGACGCGGCCGCACCCCGTCGCACCGTGTTCCATGCCAGTTCCGGGTCGATCCCCAGCGACTCGGCCAGCGCGAGGGCCTCGGCCGCCGCGGCGATGTGCACGCCGCAGAGCACCTGGTTCACCATCTTCATCGCCTGACCCTGGCCGGGCTGGTCCCCGACCTCGACGACCTCGCCGAGCGCGGCCAGCAGCGCACGGTCCGCCTCGTCGCCGCCCCTTGCGTCGTCCAGCCCCGCCGCCATCACCAGCAGCGTCCCCTCGCGAGCGCGTGCCACCCCGCCGCTCACCGGAGCGTCGATGACACGCACCTGCTGTGGCAGGCGAGCAGGCAGGCCTCGCACCCAGGCCGGGCCGAGGGTGCTGAGCAGGATCACGCGACTGCCAGGGCGCAGCGCGGAGGCGGCGCCGTCGGGGCCGAACATGGCCGACTCCGCCTGTGGGGGTGAGGCGACCATCACGACCAGCACGTCGCAGTGAGCCGCGGCCTCGGCGGGGCTGCCGGCGGGCTCGACGCCGCCGGCCAGCTCGGCTCGTCCGGGCGTGGGGTCGTAGGCGCTGACGCGGTGACCGGCCTGCGTGAGTCGGTGCGCCATGGGGATGCCCATGGCGCCCAGCCCCAACCATCCGATGTCCAAGGCGTGGAAGTTACCACCCGGCAGGTAGCCTGCCCCGCACCGACTTCGTCCTACGAGGAGGGCTCGTGTCGCAGCCACCCGAGGCGTCGCCCTCGCCGCCCGCCCACCCGGCGGTGGAAGCCTCCGCCGACCCGGCGGTGGACGCCGTCAAAGCCGGGTACGCCACGGACGGACCTGCACTGGAGCTCGGCGCGCTCGTCGTCGACGGTCGAGGTGTGCCCGATGCGGGTGTCCGCATCCCGCTGTCGGTGCTGAACCGGCACGGTCTCGTCGCCGGGGCCACCGGCACCGGCAAGACCAAGACGCTCCAGCTGATGGCCGAGCAGCTCTCGGCGCACGGCGTGCCGGTCTTCGTGGCGGACGTGAAGGGCGACCTGTCAGGTCTGGCGGCGCCGGGGGAGGCCAACGAGAAGGTCACCGCGCGGGCTGCCGACGTCGGGCAGCAGTGGACCCCGACCGGCGCGCCGACCGAGTTCTTCGCGTTGGGGGGCAAGGGGACCGGGATTCCGGTACGAGCCACGGTGACGTCGTTCGGACCCATTCTGCTGTCGAAGGTTCTCGGGCTCGGCGAGGTGCAGTCGTCGTCGCTGGGGCTGGTCTTCCACTTCGCCGACAAGGCCGGGCTTCCGCTGCTCGACCTGAAGGACCTGCGCGCGGTCATCCAGTACCTGACGTCCGACGAGGGCAAGGGCGACCTCGAGGGACTGGGCGGTCTCAGCCGGTCCACCGCGGGGGTCATCCTGAGGGAGCTGATCGCCTTCTCCGACGCGGGGGCCGACACGTTCTTCGGTGAGCCCGAACTCGACACCGCCGACCTGATCCGCACGACGGACGACGGCAAGGGAGTCATCGGCTGCCTCGAGCTGCCGGCCGTGCAGGGCCAGCCCGTCCTGTTCTCGACGTTCCTGATGTGGCTGCTCGCCGACCTCTTCGAGTCACTGCCCGAGATCGGCGACGTCGACAAGCCCAAGCTGGTCTTCTTCTTCGACGAGGCGCACCTGCTGTTCAACGACGCGAGCGACGACTTCCTCGACCAGGTCGCCCAGACCGTGCGGCTGATCCGCTCGAAGGGAGTCGGCGTCTTCTTCGTTACCCAGTCGCCGACCGACGTGCCGCGAGATGTGCTGGCGCAGCTAGGATCTCGCGTGCAGCACGCCCTGCGTGCCTTCACGCCCGAGGACGCCAAGGCGTTGAAGGCCACCGCGTCCACCTACCCGACGTCGGCGTACGACCTCGAGGAGGTGCTGACTTCCCTCGGAACCGGTGAGGCGGTCGTGACCGTGCTGTCGGAGCGAGGCGCGCCGACACCGGTGGCGTGGACGCGACTGCGCGCACCGCAGTCGCTGATGGCGCCGGCGCCGGCCGAGCAGGTGGCGGCCATCGTCCAGGCGTCCCCGTTGCAGGCCGAGTACGGCCAGGCCGTCGACCGCGAGAGCGCCTACGAGCGGCTGGCGGCGAAGCTGGCGAAGGCACCGACGGCCGAGACCGTGGAGCCCGGGCCTCCAGACAAGCCCGGAGCGCCCGACGAGCCCCGAGCGTCCGACAAGCCGAGCCCACGCCGACGCGAGCGCGCGGAGCCGTCCACCGCGGAGAAGGTCTTGGAGTCGTCGGCCTTCAAGAGCTTCACGCGCTCGGCCGCGACCGTGATCGGTCGAGAGATCATGCGGTCGGTCTTCGGCGTGCGCAGGCGGCGCTGAACGCCGTTGCGTGACAGCGCGGTACATCTGGTTCCTCTAAGAGACCGGATGCTCCGCGACGCTCACGGGCCGGAACCCCATCGCCTGGGAGATGGCCGACGCGGTGGCGCGCACGACGTTGCCCAGCTCGCGAACCCGCGGCGGTGGGGTGTGCGAGGCGAGGCTGGACACCGATACGGCGCCGCAGACGGAACCCTGGTGGTCGAAGACCGCGGCGCCGACGCACCGCACATCAGGCTCGTTCTCACGGTCGTCGATGGCGTATCCGCGACGGCGGATGGCGGCGAGCTCGGCGCGGAAGGCATCCGGGTCGACGATGGTCTTCGCAGTGACGGGTCTCAGGCCCGCGGCGATGGCGGCCTCGGCGAGGTCAGGGGGAGCTGACGCGAGGATCGCCTTGCCGACAGCCGTGCAGTAGAGGGGGAGGCGGTGACCGATGCGGGAGGCCATCCGCACGACCGCGGTGTTCTCACGCTTGTCGATGTAGACGACGTTCAGCCCGTCCCGCACGACGAGGTGGCAGGTGACTCCCGTGCTCTCCTGCAGCTTGACCAGGTGAGGAGCCGCCACCGTGTGCAGGTCGAGACCCTCGAGGTAGTCCTGACCGAGTCGCAGGGTTCCGGGGCCGAGGGAGAACCGGCCGGTGAACGGTTCGCGCTGCAGGAGATCGGCTTCCAGCAGCGGCGCGCAGAGGCGCAGCACGGTGCTCTTGTCGTGGCCGAGGGCTGCTGCGAGCTCGCTCAGGCTGCACCCTCGGTCGGTGCGCGCCCTGGCTGCGACCTGCTCGAGGACGGCGAGGGCCTTGCGCACGGACCCTGCGGAGTTGCGCGGCTGGGTCATCCGTTGGCTCCCTCCTCGTCCTCGGCAGGGTTCTCGGCAGCGCCATCGTCCTCGTGCCAGCCACCCATGCCGGCCCAGCCCCCGGCCGCCCACTCGGCGTCGAAGTCGCGCGGCCACCCAGGCACACCGGGTCGGCGCTGCCAGGGGAGAGGGCCGGCCAGTGGCCGGTACTCGACACCCGCCGCATCCAGACGTGGCAGGTGGTGCTCGGTGAGGCGGCGGTGGAAGTCGGACGCGTCACGCTGTGCGGGGTCGCTCCACACCACTTCAGCGAAGGCGGCCAGCCGGGGGAACGCCGCGAAGTCCACACGGCGTCCGGAGTCGAGGTGCTCGGTCCACACGGCGGCCTGCGCACCGAGCAGATTCCCACCAGAACGTCCAGCGTTATCCAGCGCCTCGCGGACGGGTGGCGGCTTGGGGTCGAAGCCGTAGACGTCGTCCACGGTGCGCACGAATCCGACCGGGACGGGCTCGTCGGGTCGGTCACCGGCGCGGTGGTCGAGGTAGACGAACTGCTCCGGTGCCAGCACCACGTCCCAACCGCCGCGCAGTGCCTGGGCGCCCTGGGCCACGCCGCGCCATGAGCACACCACCACGTCCTTCGGCAGGCTCGGGTTGAGCGCCTCGTCCCACACCACCGCGCGTCGCCCTCGGGCGGAGACGTGGGCCGCCAGCTCGGCCACGAACCAGCCGTGCAGGCCGTCGACGTCGTCCAGCCCGAGATCCGTGGCCTGCTGGACGAGTTCGTCGTCGCTGCGCCACGACGTTGTCGGGACCTCGTCCCCACCAATGCCGATGACCGGGGAGTCGAACACGTCGATCACCTCGTCGAGGATCCCGCGGTAGAAGTCCAGCGTGGCCTCGGTCGGACGGAGGACGTTGTCGCTGATCCCCCACTCCGTGCGCACACCGACGTCGCGGCCGAGCATGCCGAGCTCGGGATACGCGGCGATCGCTGCCTGGGAGTGGCCGGGTATGTCGATCTCGGGGACGACGACGACACCTCGCTGTGCGGCATACGCCACGATCTCGCGCAGGTCCTCCTGCGTGTAGAAGCCCCCGTGCGGGATGCCGTCCGTCCGACCCTCCCGCCAGGTGCCGATGCCCGAGCCCTCGCGCCAGGCCCCGACCTCGGTCAGCTTCGGATGGCGGGGGACCTCGAACCGCCAGCCCTGGTCGTCGGTCAGGTGCAGCTGGAGGGTGTTCAGCTTGTGGGCGGCGACGAGGTCGACGATGCGCAGGACGCCGTCCTTGGGCATGAAGTGACGTGCCACGTCCAGCAGCATCCCGCGCCAGGCGCAGCGAGGGGCGTCGCTGACGATCACGCCGGGCACCCGCACGGCACCGCGGCCCGCACGCCGGTAGGCCGGCGGACCGAGCAGCTGCCTCAGCGTCTGCGCCGCGGCGTGGGCTCCAGCCGCGTCCGGCGCTCGGACGTCGACGACACCGTCATCGACCGTCAGGACGTACCCCCCGGCGGCGACGTCGGGGTCGAGGCGGAAGATCGTCCGAGCTCGACCGTCGTCCGGGGCACCCGAATCCGTTGTCGCACTGAGGTTCCACGTCACACCGAAGGCCTGTTCGCAGGTGCTCCGCCACCAGCGCGCCGCCTCGCGCAGAGCAGGGTCGGCGCGGACGAGAGCGCCGTCCGGTAGGTCGACGTGGCCCGGGCGAGGCTCCGCCTGACGGGGGACGGGCAGCAAGCCCGTGACGGGGTGTACGCCGGTCATCCCTTCACCGCCCCGGCCAGCCCGGAGACCAGGTGGCGTTGGACGGCGAGGAAGAAGACCAGGACCGGGATGGTCATGATCGCCGAGCCGGCCATGATGCCGCCCCAGTCGTTCTGGTCGGGCTTGAAGAACCCGAGGATCGCGATGGGCAGCGTCTGGTTCTCCTGGGCGGAGATGATGAAGGTCTTCGCGAACAGGAAGTCGTTCCAGGTGGAGATGAACGAGAACACCGAACACGCGACGACGCCGGGCGCCACCAGCGGGAAGAGCACCGAGCGAACGAACCGCCAGCTGCTCGCGCCGTCGATCCGCGCCGCCTCCTCGACCTCGTCGGGGACTGCCGCGACGAACCCGCGAAGCATCCACACCGCGAAGGGAATCGAGAACGCGACGTGCACGAGGACCAGTGAGCCGAGGTGGTTAAGGCCGAGCTGCGGGACGACCCCGCCGACGTTCCTGAAGAGGAAGAACAGGGGGATCGCGAGCCCCTCGATCGGCACCATCTGCGCCACGAGCACCGTCAGCAGGACGGTCGTGCGCAGCCTGAAGCGGTAGCGGGTGAGTGCGACCGCCGCCAGGAACGCGCACGCCGTCGACGCGGCCACCACCAGGACCGCCACCACCACGGAGTTGAGGAAGTACCGGGCGAACGAGTCGACGGTCAGCACGCGCACGAAGGCGTCGAGGGTCGGGGCGGTCGTGATCACCGACGCGTCACCGGAGTTCAGCGCGGCCGTCGGCTTGAGAGCCGACAGGACCATCCAGTAGAGGGGAAACGCGACGACCGCGGCCACGGCCAGAGCGAAGAGGTCCGGTCCGATGGAGCGCCGGCTCACAGGGCCTCCCCCGTCCGGCGCAAGGCGCGCAGGTAGACGACCGTGATCGCCATCAGAAGCAGCGTCATGATCACGCCGATGGCCGCGCCCTGGCCGTAGCGGTTCGACGCGAACGCCTCCTGGTAGCTGTAGACGTTGAGCGTCAGGTTCTGTCCGCCGATGCCGCCGCCCCCCGTCATCACGTAGATCTGGGTGAAGACCTTGACGTCCCAGATGATCGACTGGATGGTCACGATGATGAGAACCGGCCGCAGCAGCGGAACCATGATCGACCTGGCGATGCGGGCTGTCGATGCTCCGTCCAGGCGCGCTGCCTCGATCAGCTCGTGCGGGATGGAGAGCAGGCCGGCGTACACCGTCACCATCACGAAAGGGAAGGAGCACCAGACCACTTCGGCGCCCACCAGCACGAAGGCGGAGTACCGGTCGTAGGTCCACGAGTGGCCGGTGAAGGACTCCAGGCCCAGCCTGGCGAGCGTGGCGTTCACGAGACCGAGCGTGGGGTCGAAGAGGAACAGCCACACCGCCGAGCCCGTCACTGCCGGTGTGGCCCACGCGCCGAGGGACGCGATGAACAGCGTCTTGCGGACCCAGGGGCGCACCCTCGTGGCCAGCACGGCCAGCATGCAGCCGGCCGCAAGGGTGGCGACGACGCACCCGGCGGCGAAACCCGCCGTGTTCAGCAGCACACGCCAGAACTGCGCCGACCCGAGCAGCCTCGTGTAGTTGTCGGCGCCGATGAAGTTCAGTGGGGCGCCGCCGGTGATCTGTTCCTGGCCGTAGTTGAAGAACGACACCAGCACCAGCTGGTACAGCGGGTAGGCCAGCAGAGCGAGCAGCACCACCGCCGCTGGTGCCAGGAAGTACCAAGGCTCGACCCGGCGCGAGCCGAGTCGCGCACGCCTCGGCGCCGTGACGGGAAGAGCCCTCGCGCCGGGGCGCTGGACGGTCACTGACACGTCACTGGCCGGCGAATGCGGCGTCCATCTGCTCTGTCGCAGTGGAGGTCGCCGTCTCCACGTCCGCGCTACCCGTCACGATCGACTGCAGCATGCCCGGAACGACGGCGTCGGCGTCGACGGCGCTCCACGCGGGCGTGAGCGGGACGAACTTCGTGCCCGCCTCCAGGGTGGCGATGAAGGGCTCGGTCTCCGGGCTGCTCGACTCCACCTCCTCGCGGACGCTGGACATGGTCGGCAGGTTGCCCATGGCGTCGAACATCTGGCGCTGGAGGTCCGCGCCGCCGAGCAGCTGCACGAACTCGGTCGCCAGCGTCTTGCGCTCGGAGCTGTCGAGGACCGCGAGGTGGTTGCCGCCGGCGAACGCGGGCGCGATCGAGCCGGGCTCGAGACCGGGGGTCGCGACGACGGCGAAGTCGCCGCCCACGGCTGACTCCTGTACGCCCTTGAGGTTGAAGTCGCCACCGAAGGTCATGCCTGCCTGGCCGGCCGAGAACGCCTGGACCGAGTCGTTGCCGCCCCACTCCGCACAGGTCTGCGGTGGGCAGATGTCGTCGGTAACCAGCTCGGTGAAGGCCGCGACGCCCTCGCGGGCCTCGGGGGAGTCCAGCGCTGCCGAGAACGTGCCGTCGGACGACTCCTCCGCGAGCTCACCGCCGTGCGCCCAGACGTAGGGCATCGCCGCGTACTGGTAGGCCCCGCCGGCCGCGATGCCGAGCATCTCCGGTTTGGCGGCGCGAATCGTGCGTGCGGTCTCGGCGATCTCGTCCATCGTCGCCGGTGGCTCCAGGCCGAGTTCGGTGAAGACGTCGGTGCGGTAGTACAGGGCGCGCACGCCGACGAACCATGGCACTGCGTAGTGGGCGCCATCGACCTCGGTGGTCGCCAGAGCCGCCTGATCGAGATCACCTGCCTCGTCCCAGTCGTCGATGGCGTCGCTCAGGTCCGCGAGGCCGCCGCTGGCGACGTAGCCGGCCAGGTCGGTGTTGCCCATCTCGGCGACGTCAGGTGCGGAGCTGGGGTCGTTGAACGCGGCGGTGAAGCGCTCCGCGCGGGACTCCACGGGGATGTACTGGACGTCGACGGTGACCCCCTCGTGGGCGCCCTCGAACTCCTCGATCGCGGAGTCCACGACACCGGCCTTCGGGTCCTGCGCGACCTCGGAGAACAGCCACACCCGCAACGTCCCCTGCGACTCGTCCTTCTCGGAGGAGGTGTCGTCCACCTGGGTCGGCGCGCAGGCGGTGAGGCTCAGGGTGACAGCCAGGGCCGCCAGTACACGGGTGCGGTACATCGTCGTGCTCCTCGTCAACGGGTCGTCGGACGCCTGGGTGGATCCGGGGCGGCGCCACGCAACGTACGGGGGGCGAGTCCGCATTGCCACGATTTGCCCACAAGGTTGTGCAGTGCACACGCGCCGTCGACGGGCGGTCTGCACGGCCGGGATGCAGCTCGGCAGCCTGCTCGCCTCCGCACCGACGTCAGAACCGACGTCAGAACGGTGGCGGGCGGATGATGTGAGCTATGCGGAATCACCGGACGCCGGAAGGGATCTCCTGCTCGAGATGGGGAGATGCGGGTGAGTCGACCCACGAGCCAACTGATCCCATGGGCCGATGAGGGTGCTGCTCACCGGCTCGGCCGGGTTCATCGGGACCGCGGTCGGCGAGGTGCTGGAGGCCGATGGGCACGATGTGGTCCGGGTCGATCTGATGCTTCACCTGGCGCACGGTTCGTCGATGGCACCGGCCGGGACGCACCGGCTCGACGTGCGCGACGCCGCGTCGTGGACCGACCTCCTGCGCGGGGTCGACGTGGTGTGCCACCAGGCCGCCGTGGTCGGCGCCGGCCTGCGCGTCGGCGACCTCCCGGACTACGCCGGGCACAACGACCTGGGCACCGCCGCCCTCCTGGCGGCCATGCACGACGCGGGCGTCGGCCGGCTGGTCCTGGCCTCGTCGATGGTGGTCTACGGCGAGGGGTGTTATCGGTGCCCCACGCACGGAGACCAGTCGCCACCGTCCCGTGCAGTCGAGGCCCTCGACTCCGGAGACTTCGAGAACCACTGCCCCGTCTGTGGAGTGGTGCTCGAGTGGGGGCTGGTCGAGGAGCCGGCACGGCTGGACCCCCGGACGTCGTACGCCGCCAGCAAGGTCGCGCAGGAGCACTACACCGCCGCGTGGGCCCGCCAGGCGGGGTCAGCCGCGGTGGCGCTGCGGTATCACAACGTCTACGGGCCCGGGATGCCACGGGACACGCCGTACTCCGGTGTGGCCGCGATGTTCCGCTCCTCCCTGGAGCATGGCGAGCCGCCGCAGGTTTTCGAGGACGGTCACCAGATGCGCGACTTCGTGCACGTCTCCGACGTGGCGCGCGCAAATCTGGCCGCGCTGCGGGCCGTGGTCGAGCAGCCCCGTGGGCGCTACGCCGCCTACAACGTCGCCTCTGGACACCCTGTCTCGATCCTCGACGTCGCGACCCTGGTCGCCGAGGGTGTCGACCGGCCGGTCGCGCCCGAAGTCACCGGCGGCTACCGGCCCGGCGATGTGCGTCATGTCGTGGCCTCCCCGTCCCTGGCCAGCGCAGAGCTCGGCTTCACCGCCGCGGTACCCCCTGAGGAAGGTCTGCCGTCGTTCGCCACCGCGCCGCTGCGAGACTGAGCCGGGGTGGTTACCAGCTCGTGGAGAACAGGTGCTGCACCACCAGTGCCGCGATCACCTGGAGCAACAGACCCCGACGCCGCCACGGGCCGGGAAGGATCGCGAACGAGATCGTCAACCAGGGGACGAACGGCAGCCAGATCCGCTCCACCTCGGCCTTGCTCATCCCGGACGCGTCGGCGACCGCTACGGCGAGCACCGTTGCTGCCACGAGCAGGAGCACAGGCCCCGCGGTGCGCCTGGCTGCCGAGAGCGCGGTTGCGGCGGCGTGGAACACCCCTGCGAACAGCAGTGGTCCGGCGCTGACCAGGAGGCAGGCGAGGTTGCCGTACCACCAGTAGGACTGGGGTCGGTCCTGAGCGATGCCGTCGTGGTATCGATCCCGCAGCACCGGAAAGGCCTCCCACCAGGCGAAACCCAGCGCGGCGAAGCCGAGCACCACGGCGAGCGCCGCCAGGGCCGCCACCGGGAGCGGCCGCCACGACCGTGCCGCGAGGAGCACAGCCACGGCCACCAACCCCATCAGCGGCATGCCGTAGGACATCATCACAGCGGTCCCGAGCAGCAGGCCGGACGGGACCGCCCACCACAGCCGGCCGGTCGACAGGGCGAGGCAGGCCAGGCCCCAGGCCGCCACCGCGCCGATCAGTGCATCCGCAGAGACCGCCATGAACACCGCTGCGGGTGTGAGGACGAGGAACGGCGCCGCCAGGCGGGCCGATGGCTCGGCGCCGAGCGCCCGCAGCGTGACCAGCACGGCGGCTGGGATGGTCGCGGCGAGCACGGTGACGACCATCCCGGCTGCGAAGTCGCCGCCCAGCCCTACCCTGACCAGCCCGACGAAGAAGAGCAGGGCCCCCGGCGGGTGTCCCGCGACGTGGGTGGGCCAGTTGTCGTCGGACGCGAGGGGGATCCGGCTGATGTAGGAGTCGACGAGGTGCGGGATGTCGTCGGCTCCGCGAGCGGTGACCAGATACTCGTGGCGGTTCCCGAGGACGCGCGAGATGCCGCTGGTTCCGTCGACGAACGCCAGCGAGAGCAGCCAGGCGAGCGCACCGAGGTACGACGCCAGGAGCAGCCGTCGCCACGACAGCCTGGCCGCCAGGTCGGCGGCGTACCGCCAACCGAGGAGGGCGATCGCGACCGAGGCCAGGGTGCCGGGCCCGAACACCTTCGGCTGCCACAGGCCGTACAGCGGTGGCACCTCGGAGGCGGAGGCACTGCGCGGTCCGCGCGGAGCCACGTCCCAGCCGAGCCACTGAGGGAGCCCGAACGCGAGCACCAGCAAGGCCGTCGCCGCGAGCATGCCGAGCCACCCTGCTCGAGCCCGCGTGGTCACGCCTCCGACCCTAGGCGGGAGAAGGGTCCTGGCTCGTGTGATGGCCAGCCGTCACGACTTCGTAAGGAGCCGATCCGGCCTTCCCGGGCTTCGCCCTGCCTACTGTCCGAACATGGCACCGGACACGATCTGCGACCTGGTGCTCCCGTGCCGCGACGAGGCTGCGGCGCTGACCGGGCTGCTCCCGGCCGTGCCGTCGACGTTCGCCGTCCTCGTCGTCGACAACGGCTCGCGCGACGGTACGCGGAGCGTCGCGTGTCGGATGGGCGCCAGGGTCGTCCACGAGCCGGTACCCGGGTACGGCGCAGCGGTCCACGCCGGCCTCCTGGCCGCCACCCACGACCTCGTCGCGTTCATGGACGGTGACGCCTCGCTCGATCCCGGCGACCTGCTGCCCCTTCTCGACGACGTCCGGTCCGGTCGCGCCGATCTCGCCATCGGTCGTCGACGCCCGGTCGGCCGTGGCACCTGGCCCTGGCACGCCCGGCTCGGCAACGCCATGGTCGTCTGGTGGCTGCGCCGGAGGATCGGAATGTCCGCGCGCGACATCGCGCCGATGCGGGTGTGCCGGCGCGAGGCCCTGCTCGCGCTCGACCTGCAGGACCGTCGGTTCGGCTACCCCGTCGAGCTGCTGCACCGGGCGACCGTAGCCGGCTGGCGGATCTCCGAACGGGACGTGGACTACCGGCCTCGTGCCGTCGGCACCCGCTCCAAGGTCTCCGGGTCGGGGCGAGGCTCTGTTCGGGCCGCGCTCGACTTCTGGCGGGTGCTGCCATGACCCGGGCACTGGTGGTCGCCAAGGCCCCGGTGATCGGCCGCGCGAAGACCCGGCTCGGCGCCGAAGTAGGCATGGCGACGGCAGCCGAGCTGGCTGCGGCAGCGCTGCTGGACACGATCGAGGCCTGCCGGGACGCGTTCGGCCCTGCGGAGTGCCTCCTCGCGCTCTCCGGCGACCTCAGCGACGGTGCGCGGGCAGCGGACCTCTGGTCCGCGCTGGAGGGCTGGCGGCTCTTCCCACAGCGTGGGACGGACCTGGCCGAGCGTCTGGTCAACGCACACGCCGACGTCCCGCCCGGCGGCCCCGTCCTCCAGATCGGGATGGACAGCCCGCAGCTGACGGCGGCACACCTCCGCGACGCAGCGGAGATCCTGGCGGGCGCAGACGCCGTGCTCGGCCCGGCCGAGGACGGCGGATGGTGGATGCTCGGCCTCCATCGACCCGAGGCGGCGGCCGCCCTCCGTCACGTGCCGATGTCCGCGCCGACGACGTACGCCGCCACGAGGCGTGCCCTGGCCGAGGCCGGGCTCGGGGTGGCGTCGACCGTGCGGCTGTGGGACGTCGACAGCTCGGCCGACGCGGACGCGGTGGCCCGGGCAGCGCCCGACAGCGGGTTCGCCCGAGCGTGGGCAGGGGTCGTCCGATGAGTGCCGGAAACCTCGAGCGGGTCGACACAGTGCTGCACCTCGAGGACTGGACGCACGCGGCGAACGAGGACGACCACGCCCTGCTCGCGCTGTGCGTCGGCCCCACGCTCGACGTCGGGTGTGGGCCGGGTCGGCTCACCGCGGCCCTGGCCGAGCGCGGCCATGTCGTGCTCGGCATCGACGTGGCCCACGCCGCGGTGGGACACGCCCTCGGCCGGGGCGCGGCAGCGCTGCGGCGCAACGTGTTCGCCCCGGTGCCGGGGGAGGGGCGCTGGAGCACGGCCCTGCTCGCCGACGGGAACGTCGGCATCGGCGGCACCCCGGTGATCCTGCTGCGCCGGTTGCGAGAGCTGCTCGACCCGCGCGGCCGGGTGGTGGTCGAGCTGGCCGGGCCCGGCACCGACGCCCGCTCCGGCTGGGCGAGATTGAGCTTCGACGGCCGGGCCACCCCGCGGTTCCCCTGGTCGGTCGTCGGCGTCGACGCGATCGCCGGCGTCGCCAGGGAGGCCGGGCTGGCGCAGACGGCGGTGCACCGGTTCGGCGGCCGCTGGTGCGCCGTCCTGGAGGAGGTCGCATGAGGCTGCCGTCCGAGCAGGACTTCAGTTCGCGGCTCCGCAGTGCCGCGGTCACCGCGCGGGTGGGACTGTGGCTCGGCCTCTGTTTCGGCCTCTGCTTCGTGACCGGTCTGCTCAGCCACTACGCGCAGAACGCCGACCACCCGGTGCAGTACCCAACCAGCCCCACCTGGGGCTACTGGGTGACCCAGGGGCTGCACGTGCTCGCCGGCACGGCCGCGGTGCCGCTCCTGTTGGTCAAGCTCTGGACGGTCTATCCGCGGCTGTTCCGTCGCCCCGAGCGGGGGATGCGGCGGCTCCTCCTCGACGCAATCGAGCGTGGCTCGATCGCCGTCCTGGTCGCCGCTGCGGTGTTCGAGCTCGCTACGGGGTTGGCCAACGCCGCCCAGTGGTACCCGTGGACCTTCTCGTTCCGCACGACCCACTACGCCCTCGCGTGGGTCGCCGTCGGTGCGCTCCTGCTCCACGTGGCGGTCAAGCTCCCGGTGATCAGGGGAGCACTGGGTGCCGACGTCGAGGCCACGACGTACGACCGCCCGACCGCCCGCGAGACCGGGGTCCTGTCCCGGCGCGGTCTGCTGCGCACGACCTGGGTTGCGGCTGCGGTCGCCGTCCTCGCGACCGCGGGCAGCACCGTGCCGTTCCTGCGCACTGTCTCGGTGCTCGGCGTGCGGTCCGGCGAGGGGCCGGCTGGCATCCCGATCAACAAGTCTGCCGCGGCAGCGAAGGTCACCGCCTCGGCCACTCGGGCCGACTACCGGCTGACTGTGGCCAACGGGGATCACGAGGTCGAGCTCAGCCGCATGCAGCTGCTCGCGATGCCACAGTCGACCCACGAGCTGCCGATCGCATGTGTCGAGGGGTGGAGCGCGAGCGGGGCGTGGACCGGTGTCCGGGTGCGCGACCTGCTCGACCTCGTCGAGGTTCCGTCCGGCACGGACGTGCTGGTCATGTCGCTGCAGGAGTCCGGTCCCTACACGACGACCGTCCTGCACGGGAACTTCGCCGACGACGACCGCACCCTGCTCGCGCTCTCGCTCGAGGGAGAGCCGTTGTCGCTCGACCACGGCTACCCGGCCCGGGTCATCGCGCCCAACCGGCCGGGCGTGCTCCAGACCAAGTGGGTGCGGCGGATCGAGGTCAGGTCGTGAGGGCAGCGCTGGGTGCGGTCGGGGTGCTCCTCGCGGGTTACGGCGCATGGCTGCTGCTCAGCCGCGGCCGTGAGCTCGTCGAGGTCGCGGCCTGGCTGGCCGGAGGCGTGCTGTTCCACGACCTGGTGGTCGCGGGGACGGTGCTGCTGCTGGCCGCGGTCGCCCTGCGGGTCCTGCCGCGACCGGCCCGGGCGCCGGCCGCCACCGGGCTCGTCGTGTTGGGCTCGGCTACGCTGCTGGCGATCCCGGTGCTGGGCCGATTCGGTGCCCGGGCCGACAACCCCACGCTGCTCGACCGTGACTACACCGCGGGCTGGTTGGTGCTGGCGGTGCTGACGGTGCTGGGCGTCGTGGCGGCCGCCCTCGTACGCTCGCGGCGGAGGTGAGGATGGCCCGGGTCCTGGTCGTGGACGACGACCCCACCGTGCGCGAGGTGGTGGTGTCCTACCTGCGTGCCCACGACCACGAGGTGGTCGAGGCGGCCGACGGGGAGGCTGCGCTGCGCCTGGAGGCCGAGGCGCCGCACGACCTGGTCGTCCTCGACCTGATGCTGCCCGGCATCGACGGGATCGAGGTGTGCCGACAGCTGCGGCGGGACGGCGACGTCCCGGTGATCATGCTGACCGCGCTGGGCGAGGAGACCGACCGTGTGGTCGGTCTCGAGGTCGGCGCAGACGACTACGTGACCAAGCCGTTCAGCCCGCGCGAGCTCGCCCTTCGCGTCGACTCGGTGCTGCGCCGTACCGGTGCCCCCACGCCGCCCCGACGGCTGGTCGACGGCGACCTCGTGGTCGACGCGCTCGCCCACGCGGCGTACCGCGACGGCCAGCCGCTGCTGCTCACCGGGCGCGAGTTCGACCTGCTCGCCTTCCTCCTCGCCCACCCGGGGACCGCCTTCTCCCGGGACGACCTGCTCGAGCGCGTGTGGGGCTGGTCGTTCGGCGACCAGTCGACCGTGACCGTCCACGTGCGCCGTTTGCGGGAGAAGATCGAGCAGGACCCGACACGACCAGAGCGGCTGCAGACAGTGTGGGGCGTCGGCTACCGGTGGGAGGCGGCGACGTGACCGGCGACCAGCTGCAGATCGTGCTGGTGGCGGCGGCGTGCGCGGCCGGCGTCGGTGCCCTCGGGCTGATCGTTGCCTGGCTCGCGCGGCACCTCTCGTTCCGATGGCAGCTGGGGCTTCTGGTGGTCGTGTCGGTGGGCGCTGTGCTGGCAGGCGTGGTCGCGGTCGCCCAGCTCATGTTCATCTCCACCCACGACCGCGAGGTCGTCAGCCTGGTGGCCGGCGTGGCCGGCGCCGTGACCCTGCTCGTCGCGCTCGCCGTGGGGGCCGCCGTCGCCCGCTGGTCCGAAGCGCTGCTCGAGGACGCGCGGCGGCTCGACACCCGTAGGTCGTACGTCGACCGCCGGCGGGGTCCGAGCGAGCTGCAGCGGGTCTCGGAGGAGCTCGCCCGCACCAGCGAGCGGCTCGCGGAGTCGCGGTTGCGCGAGTCGAGGCTGGAAGCGTCCCGCCGGGAACTGGTGTCGTGGGTCTCCCACGACCTGCGGACACCCCTGGCCGGAATGCGCGCCATGACCGAGGCGCTCGAGGACGGCATGGCCACGGACCCCGGGCGCTACCACCGGCAGATTCGCTCTGAGGTGGACCGGATGGTGCGGATGGTCGACGACCTGTTCGAGCTCTCGCGGATCCACGCCGGCGTGCTCCAGCTCAGCCCCGAGACCATCGTCCTGCACGACCTGGTCAGCGAGGCGATCGCCGGCGCGGACCCGGTTGCGCGTGCGCGGAGCGTGCATCTCGGCGGCAGCGTGGACTGCGCGGTGGCGGTTTCGGCCGACGCCGACGGGCTCTCCCGGGTGATGACCAACCTGATCATGAACGCCATCCGGCACACGCCGGCCGACGGCACCGTTGAGGTCGGGGCACGGGAGGTCCCGGACGGGGTCGAACTCAGCGTCAGCGACCAGTGCGGTGGGCTGTCCGAGGACGAGATGGAAAGGGTCTTCGACCTCGCGTGGCGAGGTGGACCCGCCCGCACGCCGGACGCCACCGAGGAGCTCGTGGCCGGCGGCGGGGCAGGGTTGGGGCTCGCGATCGTCAAGGGGATCGTCGAGGCCCACCACGGCGTGGTCCGGGTGGAGAACGTCCCCGCGGTCGGGGCCGTCGGGAGGGGCGGCTGCCGATTCCTCGTCCGGCTGCCGGTGACTCGATGACCACTGCGATGGCGTCTCAGACAGGTGGCATGAGGACTCGACTGGCGGCAGCCGTCGCAGTGCTTGCCCTGCTGCTGTCGGCGTGCGCCGACGACTCGGCCGGCCCCGACGCCCAGGACAGCAGCACTGACAGCGGCTCGACCCCGAGCCCGACCTCCGCGACGACCACCCGGGCCTCGCCCGAGCCATCCACGGCGACATCCACGGCGCCACCTGCACAACCGACCGAGCCCGGCGCGGTCATTGCCGGCAGCGCGAGTGACTTCGGGACAATCCTGTTCGACGACACCGGACAGGCGATCTACCTCTTCGACGTCGAGACCACGTCTGAAGCCCAGTGCTACGACGCCTGCGCCAAGGCCTGGCCACCTGTGCTCACGCCCAGTGACCCCGTCGCCGGCGAGCACGTCGACGCGACCCTGCTGGGCACTACCCAGCGCGACGACGGCACCACACAGGTCACGTACAACGGGCACCCGCTGTACTTCTATGCGCACGAGGACAAGCACGAGGTGAGGTGCCACGACGTCTTCCTGAACGGGGGCAACTGGTACGCCGTGCAGCCAGACGGTCGCCCTGCCCCTTGATCAGAGCCCCGCCTTGATCAGAGCCCCGCACAGATGCGGGCGGAGTGGCGAGTCGCCAGCTGAGCTGGAGCGCAGAGCGCGGCCGCTGGTGTGGCAAATTCTGCTTCCGCACGGTGATCCAACGGGAGTACGGTCGTTGTCGGTGAGCCGGGAAGCCTGGTCGGCAGTTGTGTCCTGCTGTCGACTACCGAAGGGCTTCTCATGGCCGTTTCCGCTGTGCGTGCTGAGCACCTGACCAAGCGCTACGGCGCAGTCGTCGCCGTCGACGGGCTGAACCTGACCGTGCAGGCAGGTGAGGTCTTCGGCTTCCTCGGCCCCAACGGCGCGGGCAAGTCCACCACCATCCGCCTGCTGCTGGGACTGGCCCGTCCATCCGCTGGCCTGGCCTGGATCTTCGACACGCCGGCCGCCGATGTTGCGGCGGCGCACCGGCTGCTGGCGCACGTTCCGGCCGATGTGGCGCTGTGGCCGCAGCTGACCGGCGCCGAGACCCTGGAGCTGCTGGGCCGTACCGGGCCCGGCGTGGACCCTGCGTACCGGGACGTGCTGGTCGAGCGGTTCGCCTTGGACCTGTCGAAGCCGGGCCGGGCGTACTCGACCGGGAATCGGCAGAAGGTCGCGCTGGTCGCCGCGTTCGCCACCCGCGCGCCACTGCTGGTGCTGGACGAGCCGACCAGCGGCCTGGACCCGTTGATGGAGCGGGAGTTCCGCCGCGCCGTGACGCAGGCGCGCAGCAACGGCCAGACGGTGTTCCTCAGCTCCCACCAGCTCGCCGAAGTCGAAGCCGTCTGCGACCGAGTCGGGATCCTGCGCGCCGGTGAGCTCGTCGACGTCGCCGCCGTACCGGACCTGCGACGTTTGCACCGCACCGAGGTCGCTGTCAGCTTCACGGGCACACCACCCGACCTCACCGCGATCCCGGGGATCGCCTCGGTCGAGGTCAGCGGCGACTCCTCGCTGCGGTTCACCCTGACCGGCCCGCCCGGACCGGCCCTGCATGCCCTTGCCGCGGCCGACGTCGCCACCCTGGCCGTGCGGGAACCGACGCTGGAGGAGATCTTCCTCGACTACTACGGCCAGGTCTCGTCGTGACCGCCGTCGACACGACGCCGATCGACGCCACGCCCACGACTGCGGACGGGACGATCGGCCGGGCGGTGACCGGCCTCGCTGTGCGCCAGGTGCGTCGCGGCGCGCTCGTCGTGATGGCCCTCGTCGGGGGGATGTCAGCGGTCGTCGTGGCGATGTATCGCAGCACGGCTGGCGACAGCCTCGCCCCGGCCGCTCTGCAGGCCCTGGCGGAGAACGTCGCGATCCGGACCCTGTTCGGCGAACCGGTAGCGCTCGACGACGCCGGTGGCTTCGCCGTCTGGCGCACAGGCACCGTCCTGGCAGTGCTGCTCGGTGTGTGGGCGCTTCTGGCCGCCACCGGCATCACTCGCGGCGAGGAAGACGCCGGCCGGTGGGACCTGCTGTTGGCCGGACGGCAACCGCTGGCCACGGTCGTGGCCCGGCACCTGGCGGTGATCGTCGCCGCAACTGCCTGCGCCGGAACCGCTATCTCGGTTTCCTTGATCGCGGCAGGCGCAACCCCGGCCGGCGCGGTGCTGCACGGAGCCGGCCTCGCACTCGTGGGCGCATTCTTCACTGCGGCAGGCGGTCTGGCCGCTCAACTGTTCCCGACACGGGCGGGCGCGTCCGGTGCGGCGGTCGCGCTGCTCGGCGTCGGCCTGCTCATTCGCATGGCTGGGGACGGGATCGAAGCGCTGGAGTGGCTGCGGTGGCTGTCACCGTTCGGGCTCGTCGCGCTGACCCGACCGTATGCGGAGAGCTCGGCGGTACCTCTGCTCGTCCTGGCCGTGGCGGCGGGCCTGCTGTTCGCCAGCGCACTGTTCGTCGCAGCCCGCCGGGACCTTCGCGGCGGCTGGCTGGCCGGGGCCGGCGGCCGCGCACCGCGGCTGCGGCTACTCGGTTCGGTGCACGGATTCGCGGTCCGCCGAACCCTGCGGCCACTGGCGGGGTGGTGCGCCGGTGTCGGCGCGTACTACCTGTTGATCGGTCTCGTGATGGTGTCGATGACCGGCTTCCTGACCGACAATCCCCGCTTCGCTGACCTCGCGGCCCAGGCAGGGTTCGCCGCGATCGGCAGCGTGAGCGGGGCGGTCGCGACCCTGTTCGCGCTGCTGGCGATACCGGCCGGAGTGCTCGTCGCCGTCCGATTGGCCGCCTTGGCGGCGGCGGAGACCAACCGTCAGCTCACCCTGCTCTACGCCGGGCCAGTCACCCGGATCCGGCTGCTGGCCGCAGAGACCGCAGCGGCCCTCGGAGCCGCCGTCGTCCTCACCACCGTCGCTGCCACAGCGACCTGGCTCGGCACCACCTCCGTCGGCGCCGAGCTGACCCTCGGCGCCGCCCTGGCCGGGACGTTGAACGTGCTGCCGATCGTGATGCTCTGTCTCGGTGCGGCGGTCCTGGCCCTTGGCTGGGAGCCCCGGGCCGTCGCCGCGATCGGAGCGCTACCCGCCGTCGGCGGCTTCTTGCTCCAAGTCATCGCCGACACCGCCGGAGCCCCCGCCTGGGTCGGCACGCTCTCCCCGTTCGCGCACCTGGCAGCCGTGCCCCATGCCCCGGTGGACTGGGCCGGGAGTGGCGTCATGGTTGCCATCGCAGCGCTCCTCGCGGCCATCGGCACCGCCGGATACCGACGGAGGGACCTGTGCGGCTGAGCAACTCGTGTTCATCGACCGTGGAGGAGTCGCGACCATCCCGCGGCGCTTCCTGGGCTTTGCCTCGGCGGCGACCAGCGGAGACGGGCCAGCGCCCGAGCGGGTGCAAGCCTGACGACCCGCAGGTGTGGGTAGCGTGGGGGCATGCGCGCAGCCGACTTGGTGGAGCAGATCCCGACCGTCACGGCGGCCACCGGCGCGCTCGAGGCGGCCGAGCTGATCGCGCGGTACCGCCTGTCGGCGCTGATCGTGGCCGACGAGAACGGCTTGCCGGTGGCCGTCATCCCCGGCAGCCAGGTGCTGAAGCTGGTGGTGCCGCGGTACGTGCGGGAGGATCCGACGTTGGCGCACGCGTATGACGAGAGCGGCGCGGAGGAGCTCTGCGCCGAGCTCGCCGGTCACACGGTCGGCGAGCTGCTGGACGACGATGACGTCCGCCGGGTCGAGGTGCCCTCCGTGAAGCCCGACGACACCCTGGTGGAGATCGCGACTGTCATGGTCCAGGCCCACTCACCCCTGGTCGTCGTCCGTGGAAAGGACGGCGCCTACCACGGCGCGATCACCTTCAGCCGGACGATGGCCGCCATCGCCTCGGCCGGGGGGCGCGAGAGCGGGTCCCTCAGATCACGCCTGAACACTGACTACCTGCCCGCTGACGACGACTCGTGACGGCACAGGCCGTCGCGGCGATCGCGGTCTTCGTCGTCGTCTACGGGCTGATCGCGACCGAGCGGATCCCGCGCGTCGCGTCGGCGCTCGGCGGCGCCGCGGTGATGGTCCTGATCGGCGCCAGCGACGCCGAGGCCGCGTTCTTCTCCGAGCACTCGGGCGTCGACTGGAACGTCGTCTTCCTGCTGCTCGGCATGATGATCATCGTCGGAGTGCTGCGCCAGACCGGCGTCTTCGAGTATCTCGCCATCTGGTCGGCAAAACGGGCCAAGGCCAGGCCCTTCCGGATGATGGTGGTCCTGGTCCTCATCACGGCGCTGGCGTCGGCGCTGCTCGACAACGTGACCACCGTGCTGCTGGTCGCTCCGGTGACGCTGCTCGTCTGCGAGCGGCTTGGCGTGAACCCGGTGCCGTACCTGCTGGCCGAGGCGATGTCGTCCAACATCGGCGGCGCGGCCACCTTGATCGGTGACCCTCCCAACATCATCATCGCCAGCCGCTCGGGCCTGACGTTCAACGACTTCGTCGTCAACATGGCCCCGATCGTGGTCGTGCTGTTGGTGGTCTTCGTCGGTCTGTGCTGGCTGCTGTGGGGCCGATCGATGCGATATGACCCCGAACGGGCGGCCAGGGTGATGCGGCTGGAGGAGAAGGAGGTCATCTCCGACGGACGGCTGCTGGTGAAAACCCTTCTGGTGCTGGCCCTGACACTGGCGGGGTTCGTGCTGCACTCCGCGCTGCACGTCGAGCCGTCGGTCGTGGCGCTGCTCGGTGCCGGCCTCGCGGTGGCCATCTCGGGGGTGTCCAGCAGGAAGTACCTGGCCGACGTCGAGTGGGAGACGCTGGTCTTCTTCGCCGGCCTGTTCATCATGGTCGGCGCCCTCGTCGAGGTCGGGGTGATCGGCGAGCTCGGACGGGTGGCCACCGAGGCTGTCGGCGACAACTACCTCGGTGCCGCCGCGGGTCTGGTCGTCGGGTCCGCGGTCATCTCCGCGATCGTGGACAACATCCCCTTCGTCACCACGATGTCACCTCTCGTTGCGGGGCTGATCGAGTCATCGGGCAACGACCCGCGAGCGACACCCCTGTGGTGGGCACTCGCCCTGGGCGCCGACCTCGGCGGCAACGCGACCGCGGTCGGAGCGAGCGCCAACGTCGTGGTCACGGGCATCGCCGCCCGCAACGGTCACCCGATCAGCTTCTGGACCTTCACCCGCTACGGCCTCATCGTGACCGCGGTCACGATCGCGCTCACCGTGCCCTACGTCGTACTGCGCTACTACACCTGAGGGCGCTGGAGCACTCACCAGCACGGATAGGGTCCGCCGATGGAGCTCGTGCTCGCCTTCGCGGTCGTGCTGTTCACCGGCGTCCTGCTGTCGGGGCTGGCGCACCGCACCATCCTGTCGACGGCGGTGCTCTTTCTCATCGCCGGCTTCCTGCTCGGCGACGGCGTGAGCGGCGTGCTCCAGCTCCAGCCGGACGACGGGATCGTTCTCGGCCTCGCCGAGCTCGCGCTGTTCAGCGTGCTCTACACCGACGGCATGCTCGTCGGCTTCTCAGACCTGAGGAAGGCCTGGCGTCTGCCCGGCAGGGCCCTGGTGCTCGGCATGCCGCTGACCTTCGCCATCACCGCGGTGCTGGCGCACTACGTCGCCGGTCTCACCTGGATCCAGTCCATGCTGGTGGGTGCGGTGCTCGCCCCGACCGACCCGGTCTTCGCCTCCGCCATCGTGGGGCGCAAGGAGGTTCCGCAGCGCCTGCGGTCCCTGCTCAACGTCGAGAGCGGGCTCAACGACGGCCTCGCGCTGCCTGTCGTCCTGGTGCTGCTCTCAGTGCTGGCCCGAGACGAGGTGCCGATACTCGAGCTGCTCGTCGAGCTGGGTCTCGGAGTCGCGCTGGGGATCGTCGTCCCCGCCGTCGCCGTGCTGCTGGTGCGCAGCCGTTTCACCTCGGCCACACCGCTGTACGCCGCCCTCGGCGGGCTCTCGATCGGTCTGATGGTGCTGGGAGTCGCCAGCGTCACGCACGCGAACCTCTTCCTGGCGGCCTTCACGGCGGGCATCACCGTCGCAACGATCGCGCCGGACGTCGAAGAGTCGTTCGCCGAGTTCGGCGAGCTCGTGACCGAGCTGCTGAAACTGGCCGCGATCCTGGTCTTCGGAGCCCTGATCTCACCGGCCTTCCTGGGCGAGATCCCCGTGTCCGGCTATGCCTTCGCCCTGCTCGCTCTGCTGCTGGCTCGTCCCGTGGCGATCGCGCTCTCCTTGCTCCGCAGTCGCCTCCCGTTGGCCCAACGAGCGGTCGCTGCCTGGTTCGGCCCGAAGGGCTTCGCCTCGGTGGTCTACGGCCTTCTCATCCTCGAGGCAGGCGTCGCTGACGCGGACAAGATGTTTCACCTGGTGGCTCTGGTCATCGTCGCGTCGATCCTGGCCCACTCGTCGACGGACGTACCGATCGCGCACGCGTTCGCACGGGCCGAGGACCGTCGGAAGGCTCAGAGCCCACCGCCAGAGGCAACCCTGGGTGAGGACTGATCCGAGGGACTTGACAGCGCGGTCACGAGCGCGTCGACAGCGATTGCGCCGTCCGCTCCGACGCGCAGCGGGTTGACCTCGACCTCGGCCAGGTCGGGTCGGGCGACGAGAATCCGGGACATTGCGGTGACGACCTGGTCGAGGCCGGCGACGTCGACCGGGGGTCGGCCGCGCCAGCCCTCGAGAAGCGGCCGGGCCCGCAGCCGGTCGCGCATGGCGGTCGCGGTGGTGGCGTCCACGGGGGCGAGCTCGAGGGCGCTGTCGCGGTGCATCTCGGCCAGGACCCCGCCGGCGCCGACCATCACAACGGGTCCGAAGGACGGGTCGCGTCGGGCACCGACGAGCAGCTCGACGACGTCGGGGCGTGTATCCATCTCCTCCAGCACGTAGTCCCCCGCGCCGAGCCGGCCGGTCATGTCGGTGAACGAGGCGACCGCCGCCTCGGTGTCGGCGAGGCCGACCGCGACGCCGCCCACTTCGGTCTTGTGCAGGAGCCAGTCGGCCTTCAGCACATATGGCGCGGCGAGCTCGGCGGCCGCGGCACGAACCTGGTCGACGTCGGCGACGCGGCGCGCGGCGGGGAACCGGACGCCCCGGTCTCTGAGCAGCTCGCGAGCGGCCAGATAGCCGACGACCGGGTCACCGGTGACCGGGTTCGGGACGTCCGCCAGCAGGCGACCCGGAGTGGCGGTCAGCCGCGCGCAGGAGCCGAGGGCGAGCGCGGCCGTTTCGATGGTGTGGTAGGTCGGCACGCCGAGCTCGCGGATGAGCGAGATGGTGTTCGACTGCCGGCACATGCTGTGCAGCGCGACCGGCTTGGCGTGCTCGTGCACCGCCGCGGCGATCCGTCGGGCGACCGCCTGCTCGTGGTCGGCGACGGCCGGCGTGTGGTGGCCGTAGCTGCCGTAGTAGCCGGTGAGCGCGACGGCGTCCACCTCGGGTACCGCGAGGAGCTCCTCGATGATCCGGGCGTAGCTGTCGAGGTCCTGCTCGCCGGCGCCGGCCAGGTCGATGGGGTTCGCGAGGCCAGCGTCCGGCGGCAGCAGCGTGCCGAGCCGGTCGCGCACGGCGGTGGACAGGGGTGCGACGTCGAGGCCCTGCGCGCCGAGCACGTCGGCAGCGACCGCTCCCTGGCCACCGCTGTCGCCCACGATGGCCACCCGCCGTCCGCGCATCGGCGGCGAGGCGACCAGCATGTGCGCCACCTCGACCACCTCATTGGGGGTGGCCACCCGGATCGCCCCGGCGGCGTGGCAGGCGGCGTCGACGACGTCCATCGCGGAGGTCATCGAACCGGTGTGCGACTGGGCGGCGGTGCGGCTGGCAGCGCTGGCACCGACGGTGAGCAGGATGGTGTGCTTGCCCTGCTCCCGTAGCCGGTGGACGGTGTCGATCAGCGCCCGGCCGTCGGCGAAGCTCTCGACGTAGAGGGCGATCACCCGGGTCTGGTCGTGGTCGACCAGGTCACCGAGGACCTCGGCGGCGTGCACGTCCACCTGGTTGCCCACCGAAACGAACCGGGAGACCCCCAGGCCGCGCTCGGCGGCCAGCTCTGACAGCTCGGAGCCCAGCTGGCCGCTCTGGGAGACGATGCCCAGGGACCCGGCGTGGAACTCGCCCCAGGCGAGCTGGAGGTCGGTCGCCGCGTCGTAGATACCCATGCAGTTGGGGCCGACGATGCGGGCGCCGCGGTCGCGGATCCGCTGCGCGAGGCGGCGCTCCGCGTCCGGGTCGCCGAGCGCGCGGTTGATGCCGGCGGTGATCCCGAGGAACCCGCGGGCCCCGCGCCGCAGCGCCTCCTCGACCGCGTCCTCGATGGCCAGCGGTGGGACGCAGAGCACGACCAGGTCGAGGGGCGCCTCCACGGCGTCCAGGCTGGACACCGCGTCGTGGCCGTCGATGGCGCCTCCGTGCCGGTTGACCAGGTGGACGGCTCGTCGTCCGCGGCCCTTCAGCGCGCCGCGGGCCAGCCAGTAACCCCATTTGGTGGGGTCTGCGGAGGCGCCGAGAACGGTCACCGACGACGGGTCACGGAAGACCTCCAGGCCGGTGCTGGGCTCGGTCGCCGTACTGGTCACGCCGACCCCGTGAGACGCCGCGAGATGACCAGACGCTGGATGTCGGAGGTGCCCTCCTCGATCTCCTCGAGCTTGGCGTCGCGGACCCACCGCTCCACCGGGTACTCCCGGGAGTAGCCCCAGCCGCCGTGCGTCATCACTGCGGCGTTGGCGACCCAGCTGGCGTTCTCGGACGCGACCAGCTTGGCGATGGCGGCCTCCTCGGTGACGTCGGCGCCCTGGTCGTAGAGGCGGGCGGCGCGCATGGTCACCAGGTGGGCGACGTCGACCTTCGCGGCCATGTCGGCGAGCCGGAAGGCCACCGCCTGGTGCTCGATGATCGGCTTGCCGAACTGCTCGCGCTGCTCGGCGTAGGCGATGCTCGTGTCGAGGGCGGCCCGGGCGAGCCCGGTGGCCGACGAGCTGATCAGGATGCGCGAGGCGTCGAAGGTCCGCATCAGGCCGTAGAAGCCCTGGCCCTCCTCGCCGAGGCGCTGCTCGAGGGGTACCCGCACGTTGTCGAGGAAGACCTCGGCGTTGAGGGTGCCGCGCTGGCCCATCTTCTTCATCGGCTTGCCCACGGCCAGGCCGGGGGTGTCGCGGGGCACGATGAATGCGGTGATGCCCTTGGAGCGGGTGCCGGGGGCCACGGTGGCGAAGACCACGAAGTAGTCCGACAGCGGGGCGTTGGAGATCCACGCCTTCTGCCCGTTGAGCACGTAGTGGTCGCCCTCACGGAGCGCGCGGGTGGTCAGCGAGGCCGCGTCGGAGCCGACGCCGGGCTCGGTGACAGCCAGCGAGGTGATCGGGGGCGTGTCACTGCAGAGCAGCCCGAGCCAGTGCTTCTTCTGCTCCTCGGTGCCGATGGCCTCGACCGGCCCGGCGAAGAAGCCGTTGGAGGTGAGGAAGTTGCCGATGGAGATGTCGCCGTAGCAGAGCTCCTGCTGCACCAGCGCCTGCGTGGTCAGGTCGGTGATGCCGCCGCCGCCGTACTCCTCGGGGAGCATCAGGTGGGTCAGCCCGATCCCGGCCGCCTTCTCCCACAGGTCCATGGGGGCGACGTCGTCGGCTTCGTCAACCTCGGCGGCGCGGGGACGGATCTCCTTCATCGCGAAGTCGCGGGCGAGCCGGATCATCGCCTTCTGCTCGTCGCTGAGGTCCAGGGCGTCCCTCACGGTGCGGGGCATGGCAGTCTCCTTGTTGGCGCTCGTGGACTGTCGCGGTAGCTCAGGCGGGTTGGGGGGCGGCGCGGTCGGTGAGCAACATTCCGTGCTCGGGCTGCCAGCAGACGTCGACGGACTGGCCGGGCGTCAACTGACCGGGGCCGCGGTCGGCCGGGGTCCGGGCGATCACGACGGTGCCGTCGGTCAGCTCGACCTCGGCTCGGTGGCCGCTGCCGAGATAGATCAGCTCGCGCAGCCGTCCGGGCAGGCGGTTGGTGCCTCCAGCCCCCACCTGGCCGGCAGGGCAGAGGTCGATGCGCTCGGGGCGGACCATCAGGGCCGCAGCGACGGGTGCGGCCCCCACACGCTCCGCGAGGCGGACCGGCTGCGATGCCGCCGGGGTGTGCAGGGCGTCGCCCTCGATGCGGCCGCGGAAGATGTTCGACTCGCCGAGGAACTCCGCGGTGTAGAGCTCCGCGGGCCGCTCGTAGAGCTCCTGGGGGGTGCCGACCTGGACGACCTGGCCGTCGCGCAGGAGCGCGATGCGGTCGGACATGACGAGCGCCTCCTCCTGGTCGTGGGTCACGAAGACGAAGGTGATGCTGAGCTCGTGGTGCAGTCGCTTGATCTCGAGCTGGAGCTGCTCGCGGAGCCGCTTGTCGAGCGCGCCGAGCGGCTCGTCCATCAGCAGCACCCGTGGGCGGAAGACGATCGCCCTCGCCAGGGCGACGCGCTGCTGCTGGCCCCCGGAGAGCTGGGCCGGCATCCGCTCCTCGAGGTGGCCGAGCTCGACGGTGGCCAGCGCCTCCCTGACCTGGCGTCGTACCTCGGCCTTGGGGGTCTTTCGACGTCTCAGCGGGAAGGCGACGTTGTCGAAGACCGACATGTGCGGGAAGAGCGCGTAGTGCTGGAAGACGACGCCCAGCCCGCGTTTGTAGGGCGGGGTCCGAGTGATGTCGGTGCCGTCCACCTCGACGGAGCCGGAGTCGGGGTCGATGAAGCCGGCGACGATGTTGAGCAGGGTCGACTTCCCCGAGCCGCTGGAGCCGAGGAGGGTGAGGAACTCACCCTCCTCGATGTCGAGGTCGACGTGGTCGAGCGCGACGGAGTCACGGTACTTCTTCACGACGCCGCGCACGCGCACGGAAGCGCCAGTGGTCTTGCTGGGTGTCTGGGTCTGGGTGTCGGTCTGGCTCATCGTGTCCTCCGGGATCACAGGGGGCGGCGCAGCCGGAGGCGGCGCACCAGGTTGAGCAGCCCGGCGGCTGCGAAGGCGGCGAGGGTCAGCAGGAGCAGGAGGCTGGAGACCGCGGTGATCGTCGGGTCGATCTGGACCCGGGCGCCGGACCACATCTTCACCGGGAGCGTGGTGAGCTCCGGTCCGGTGAGGAAGAGGCTGACGACGACCTCGTCCCAGCTCGTGATGAAGGCGAAGAGTGCGCCGGCGGCGACGGCCGGGGCGATCATCGGCAGGGAGACCCGGAGGAACGTGACCACGGGGCCGGCCCCCAGGCTCATGGCCGCCTGCTCCAGGCGCTGGTCGTAGGACGCCAGGGCCGCGGCGACGTTGATCGTCACGTAGGGAACGGCCAGGGCGGTGTGGATCAGCACGAAGCCGAGCGTCGTCTGGGTCAGCCCGAGCTCGAGCGCGACCGCGTAGGTGGCGAGGCCGACGATCACGTAGGGCACGATCAGCGGGGCGACCACCAGACCGGCGATGGCCGCCTTGAGCCTGATCCGTCCGCGCACCAGGCCGAAGGCGGCCGCGGTGCCGAGGAGGACGGCCATGATCGTGACCAGCACCGCGATCCGCATGCTGTTCAGCGCGCTCTCGCGCCAGGCGATGTCGGCGAAGAAGTTCTCGTACCACTTCGTCGACCAGCCGCTGGGCGGAAACTGCAGGTAGCTGCTGTCGGAGAACGACATCGGCACGACCACGAGGATGGGTGCCGCGAGCGCCAGCACCGTCACGACGGCGAGGACGACCAGGGAGCCGCGGACCAGGAGCCGGGACATCACGACTCCTTCCAGAACATGCGCTTGACGTCGACGAGGCGGCTGGCGACGGCGAGCAGCACAAGGGTGGTGACCAGCAGGATCGCTGCCAGCGCGGCGGCGAAGCCCCAGCGCAGGACGGTGCTGACCTGCTGCACGATGAGCTCGCCGAGCATCACGTCCTGTGGCCCGCCCAGCAGGGCGGGGGTGATGTAGAAGCCCAGGGACTGGATGAAGACGAGCAGCACCCCGGCGGCGACCCCGGCCCCGGAGAGCGGGACGAAGATGCGCCAGAACGCGAAGGCCGGTCGGGCGCCCAGGCTCTCGGCGGCGTCGAGCAGCCGGCGGTCGATGCCGCGCATGGCGGCGTAGAGCGGGAGAACCATGAAGGGGAGCATCACCTGCACCATGCCGATCAGGACGCCGGTGAAGTTGCGCACCATGGCGATGGGCTCGCTGATCAGGCCCATCGACAGCAGCGTCTCGTTGATGACGCCGGTGTCGCGCAGCAGTAGCACGAGGGCGAACGAGCGCACCAGGAGGCTCGTCCAGAAGGGCACCAGCACCATCACCAGCAGGACGGTGCGCCAGAACGGGGAGGCCAGCGTCATCAGGTAGGCGTACGGATAGCCGACGAGCAGCGTCACGAGCGTGACCGCGATGGCGGTGACGAACGTGTTGAGGAGGACGTCTAGGTAGACGCTGCTGGAGACGAATGCCCGGTAGTTCGTCAGTCCGAGCTCAGGGTCTGTGAAGCTACGGGCCAGGACCAGGACCAGCGGCAGGAGCAGGACGACGAGCAGGAACGCCGCGACCGGCAGGGCGAGAGCGCCCCAGCTGTCGACGAGGCCGAGCCGCGTGAACCGTCCGCTTGGCTCAGGCCCCCGGTCCGGCCGAGTCCGCCGGACCGTGCCCTTCCCGCTGCGAACCATGCTGGGGGCCTGGGTCAATTCGCCAGCCACTCGTTGAAGCGCTCGGCGACGGCGTCGTAGTTCTCCCCCCAGTACTCGTAGTCGACGACAGCGGCCATCTCAGCGGCGTTGTCGGGGTGCGTCGGCAGGGCCTCGGCGTACTCCTCGCTGACCAGTTCCATCGCCTCCTCGTTGACCGGCGCGTAGGCGCTGGCCTCGACGTCGGCGGCCTGGCCCTCGGTGTCAGCGACGAAGTGGGCGAGGAAGTCCTGGGCCAGGTCGGCGTTGGGGTAGCCCTTCGGGATCACGAACGTGTCGTACGAGAGCAGGTGCTCGCCCCACTCGTTGGCGACCGGCTGGCCATCCTCGGCGGCCTGGAAGATGCGACCGTTCCACGCCTGGATCAGCGGCGCCTCGCCACTGGCCAGGAGCTGGACCTGCTGGTCACCGGTGTCGTAGAAGACCAGGTCGTCCTTGATGGTGTCGAGCTTGGCGAACGCGCGGTCGATGTCGAGCGGGTAGAGGTCCTCGGGGGCGACGCCGTCGGCGATCAGGGCAGCCTCGAAGATCCCCCCGGTTGCATAGCGCCAGAAGCCGCGCTTGCCCGGGAACGCGTCGGTGTCGAAGAACTCCTCCCAGGTGGTGGGGTGGTCGTCGCCGAACGTGTCGGTGTTGTAGGCGATGGTGAAGCCGTACTGCAGCATCGGGATCGAGCAGTCGGAGACGAACGCCGGATTGAGCGCGCCAGTGTCGACCTTCTCGGTGTCGATCTTCTCCAGCAGACCCTCCTCGCAGGCCTTGACGGCGAAGTTGGGCTCGGCCTCGACGACGCCCCAGGTGACCTTGCCGGACTCGACCTGGGCACGCAGCTTGGCGTAGTCGGTGGGCTGGTCCTGCTTGATCTGGACGTCGTTCTCCTGAGCCCACGGCTCGACGTACGACTCGACGTGGGCGGTCTGGGCCTGCCCGCCCCACATGACGACGGTGAGGGACTCGGACTCGGCGGTGCTGCCGGAGTCTCCGCCGCAGGCAGCGACGGTCGTCGCCAAGCCGAGTGCCGCCACGATGCTCCAGGTCCGTCGGTGCATGCTGCCCTCCGCGTGTTTTTAACTGGCGAGTCAGTCAACTTTGGGAGCATGGGATGTGGGTCACATGTCTGTCAACCCCTAGGAGTGGCCTGGGGTCACGAAAGTGGGAGCAAGGCCAACCGCGCGCCGGGGACGGGGGGCGGAAAGGTCAGCTGGCGACGATGACCTGGTCGAGGAACGCGTGGCAGACGCGTCGCATCCGCCCGGTGTCCATGCTGTGCGAGCCGAGCACGACCTGGATCGCGAGTCCGTCCAGCATGCCGATGATCATGTTGGCCTGGGTGGCCGCGTCACCGGGTGCGATCACGCCGGCCGCATGGCCGTCGCGCAGGATGCGGGCCATCAGGGCTCGCCACTCGCTGTAGACCGTCTCGTTCAGCTCCTGCAGGTCCGGGTCATGGATCGCCTCTGTCCAGAGCACTGCCCACACCCGCCAGGCTCTCATCGTCTCCGTCTCCCCGGTCGGGATGTAGGAGTCGATCAGCTCTCGCAGCTTGGTCACGGGACTCTGGTCAGTCTCGAGGATCTTGGCGCGTCGCTTCAGCGAGTCGCGGAAGTTGTACTCGAACGCCGCGTGCAGCAGGTCGCGCTTGGTCGGAAAGTGGTAGTGAACGGTGCCCGAGGCGGTGCCGATGGCCTTCGCCACGTCAGAGACCCGCATGGATCGGAAGCCCTGCTGGGCGACAACTTCGCAGGTGGCCCGGAGTATCTGCTCTTGGCGATCTGCTTGTGCTGGCCTCATGTGTCCGTCCCAAGCTCGCTCGTTTCCGGCATCTTAACTGACGGGTCAATCAACCGATGGCTCTGCACGAAGAACGCGCTAGTGGCTTCTCCTTCACGATCTGGGTACCGTGACCTGATGCGAAGCCGGTCCGGTCGGCCAGCAGTCGCAGCGCCACGCTCCCGGCGTGCGCCACCACTCCCGACCCATCGGCAGACACAGACAAGCCCTTCGACCACGCCGTATGCTTCACCCGCGAAGTGCCTTCCGAAACGGTGACCTGAGCCCTCAGCAAGTCCAGTATCCGTTACGCGGCAGGCACTTTCGCGCATCCAGCCAGCGAGTCACCCAAGGTGGCGTGAACGATCCGGGCTAGAAACCGACGAACCGGTGGCCTTGTTTTCGAGCGTCGGATCGGCCTCATTTTCGAGCGTTGCCGACACCGGGCGGATGCCGCCTGTCCATGGATTGGCGAGGTGTGATCGCTGCAGGTCCAGTCCGGTTACGGCCCGCAGGATCAGGGTCGCGCGCTGGGCGGGTGAGTACTGGTCGAGTTCTTCGGACGGCTCGTCGCTTCCAGTGGGGTATCCGATGTGCTCGAGGGTGGCGTCGAGGTCGGGGCTTGGGGTGCCCCATCGGCGGCCGGTGGCCGGGTCTATGCCGGAGCTGGCGTACTTGGGCTCGGCGAACCACGCTGTCTGGCTGTTGGGCAGGTAGGTGATGGTGCAGGTGATTGCCCGTGGGTGGATCAGTGCGGACAGCACGTTCGGGTCCAGGCCCGCCCAGCCGCCGGCCGGATCCAACTGCAGAATCAACGTCTGGCCAGGTGCGATCTGGTGGGCGAGGATGAGGACCTCGTCTTGGGCATCCAGGTACTGCGCGGCAAGTCCTGGCCCCTCTGCGATCGGCTCCGGGTGAGTGATGCTCATGGCGGCGAGGGCGGTATCGACAGGGTGGGCTGTCACCGTGATGCCCCAACATTCGCCGAAGAGCGTGGTGAGGTCCAGCGGCTCATTGGTGCTCACGGGTGTTCCCCTTCGACGGCCGCGGAGACTGACGCTATCCGTTGACGATCGTGTCAGTCTCCGCGGCTCGACGTGGCGGTTAACCGAGTGTGCAGTTGGCGATGATGATCTCCTGAAGTGGTGTGCTGATGCGGACGGCGTTCTGAACGAGTTGTCCGCGCTCGTTGGTGGTGGTTTCGTTGTAGTGGACCGTCGCGACTCCGGTTATTGACAGAGAACCCTTACCGGTTCCGATGGGGATTCCGTTGATCGTGCCCACCCTCGATGTCCGGCTGATCCCCTCGGCTCCAGCGGTGCAGTGACTCTCGATGCCGGTGATTCGGACGGCACCGGCGAGCACATTCACGTCGCTGACCGTCGTGTCCGCAACGGTTCGGCCCTGCTGTGGATCGAGGCTGCAAGCGGCGGTGAGGCCCTTGATACTTCCCAACAACGGGACGCTCAGGGTGGCTATCGACTGCGAGTCGCTCGGTGGGCAATGCACGTCCGGGCTGCGGGCAACGGTGACCAGGCCGTTCGCTTGGACGCCGAATCCGGCGCCCGGCACGTAGATGACGACCCGCACCGAGTCCGATGCCGCCGCGCCGTCGTCGTCCTCGACGGTGACGTCGATCGTTCGCGGGCCGAGCCCGTCGTAGCCGTAGGTGTGGCTGCCGGTGCAGGTGCCGGTGCCCGCCTGCTCCTGCACGGTGCCCCGCACGGGTGGGCTGCCGTCGCCGAAGGTGATCGTGCATATGTGCGTGTCGTTGGACCCAGGGTCGGTGAAGCTGGCAGTTACTGGGGTGGGCTCGCGCCCGTTGAACAGCTGATCCGGGACCGGACTGTCGATCTTCACCGCTGGTGCGATGTTGGTGATGGTCACCCTCGCGGTGTCGGTCACCGGCCCACCGTGATGGTGATCGTCGGCGGCCAGTGTGACCGTGACTGTGCCGTCGTCGGTGCACCGGATTGTCGTCTTCGCCTGGTTCGGGCTGCTGAAGCGGCAGCTCATGCCTGGGTCGGTGTTCTCGCCCAGCCGGTACGACCAGCTCATGTCGGGGGTGTCGTCAGGATCGGTGACTGTGCCGTTGAGCGCGATCCCCGGCCCTTCAGATCCGCTGACGTCAGGCCCGGCGTCAACCTTCGGCGCGGCGTTGTTCGGTGGCACAGGGCCGCCTCCGCCGCCGCAACCACCGCACGGTGCGGTGATCTCGACGAAGAACTCGTCATTGGTCTCTGCGGGCGACGGCAGGTCGAAGTCCCAGGCCAGGATGCGGTCGTCCAGGTAGTGCCAAACCAACTTGCCCCCTGCGCTGGAGTTGTCCGGTTGTGGCACCGCCTGGACCGAGAAGTCCCAGCTAGGGTGGGCAGCGCCCTCAAGGGTTGACGCAAACGGGTACTCATCGCACTCCTGGCCGGACACAGGGGCCCTCGGCAGCCCGGTGTCCCAATACACGTCCCTGTGCGGGCCGGTCTTGTAGCAGGCGCCGTCCTTGTGATCGCGGTTGTCCTTGTACTCGCCAGGATGCAGCGTCGGGGTAATCCTGTGCAGACCCGGTGCGGTCGGATCGTCGGCGATGAATTGGCCGGGCATGCGCTTGTCCCGTGGCGGCGGAGTGCCTGCGGGCACCAGCAGCGGGTAGGTCTCGTTCGGGCTCTTCTGCGCCCGCAGGATGTGGTCGGCGACCGCATGCGCGTTGGACCCGAGTTGGTAGGTCAGCCGTGAGCGGACCTCCGCGAAGGCACAGGCCTGCGGCTCGTTGCCCGCCCCAGGCCGGTTGAAGTAGGTCGCCGAGTCACATCGCAGAATGCGGTCCGCGGTCTTGCCGCGGACGAGGGTCTTGTACGGCGCGTCATCAGTGAAGAACTCCACGTACCAACGGATCGCGGTAATCCGATCTCGCCCAGAGGCGTTGTTCTCCTTGTCGAGGATGTCCCAGTGGAACCAATCGCTTTGGTTGTCCCAATACACCCACGAAAACGTGGGCGCACCCCCCGTGCCGCCGCACACCTGGAAGGACTCTGCGCATTGGCCGAGCATGCTCAACCGCACATCCGGCGCTGTCCAGATGTTGTCCCACGGCCCCCAGTCATAGTCCACGGAGCCTTCCTGGATCCGCGCGAACACCCGCACCCGCCGGTCATGATTGTCGCCCTGGGCAAACACCTCCAGGGTGGCGTGCGTGTCACCCTCATGCTCGGGCGGCCTGTTCGGGCTGATCGAGAAGTACTGCGCCGTGATGCGCACTCGCTGGCAGTAAGTGAATCGGTTGTGGACACGGCCGATGCCCTCATCGGCGCCACCCGCGTTGAAGCACTCGGCCAGCAGAGCGGCAGGCGGGTCCTCGCCGATTGGGGCGGGGGCGGCAGCCGCTTCTACCAGCGTCTCTGGAGTACGGGCGGTCGCCTGACCGTAGGTACTGGCGTGCTCAGCGGACAGCTGCGACGCACGCAGCAAAGACAATGGCTCCTGTGCGTCATGAGACACAGTCGTGCGTTCTACATACTCAGGTTTCGGAACGAGCTGCGCTGCCGGTCCGCCTTCACGGGCCTCAGCGCGCGTCCGATCAAGCTCCTCTGCGGGGATCTCCACCCGCATCGTGATGGTCGGCATCGAACTGTCCGCAGGAGCTGTATCCGCGGCGCCTGCGGCCTGCGCGGGCAGCGGACGCGCGACGATGGTCAGGGCACCGGCCAGCACAAGGGCCGGCACCAGCAGCAAGACAGTCAGGCGCGGTAATAGTCGTCTCAACTTTGTTCCCCCCAAAGGCGAAGTGGCAACAGCACAGCAATGCCCATCCCGGATACAGCGACGATCCCCGACAGAGCAACGAAACGGGGCCCCCAAGCACCCATCGCGAGCAACCTTCATCAAAGCACCACCAGCGAACCCAAGTCCAGCGACCAAGCGACTAGCCCAGTCACAGCACCGATGTGGCGCTGTCGGAGCGGATACCCATGGTTGTCGAGACCGCAGCGCGCCGCACCGCGCGTGCTGGCGACCTCGGCGACCAGGGCATCGCGCGTTCCCGGCAGAGATCCTTTTCGCGGAAGTTCTTCTCCCGCAAAGGACTCGTCCTGGCCGCCGTGCTGACGTCTACCGCTCGGCGGCTTGTTCGGGGGCGGCGACACTCATGAATGGGCTGGATAGGTAAGCGGAGCGAGCTGCTCGAGCCTCGCGTCTAGGGGGAGTGCTTCTGCTGGACGCGAGTTGCCAGCTCTATGGGCGTGCCCGACCGCCCAGGGTGAGGCCGATGCTCCAGGGAGGTGGTGTTGTCCCAGACCAGCTCCCGCGGGACCGCGCCCATCACCTGCAGCAGGGCCCAGTGCCCGGCGACCAGATCCGGTCCCTGCCGCGAGGGCAACATCAGCGCGAACATCATCCGCGAGTAGCCCGCCACCATCACCAACACCGGCGGCCGACCGGTCTGGCCGTGGCCCAGCGGCACGTCGACCGGCGGGAACCACAGGTCGCACTGCACCCGGTGCCCCGCCTCGTAGAGCGTGCGCGAGGCTGGGTCCGGCGGCAAGTAGTACGGCCGCAGCTGACGGACCCGGTCCTTCAACACCGTCAACGACCGCTCCCAGCCGATCCGCTCAGCGATCACCGTCGCCGGCATCTGTGGCCAGTCCGACAGCAGCACCCGGATCGCCGGCTCGACCGCGTCCACGATCGACCCCCTCGCAGGTCGCTCGTACCTCGGTGGGCTGTCCCGAGCCAGCGCACGACGGACCGCGTTCCGCGACACCCCCAACCGCCGGACGATCACCTTCGATGACTCACCGGACGACGGCACGGCAGGCGTTCCCGTGCTTGCCTAGGAACAACTGAGACCAAAACTGAGACCAGACGGCTCAGGGCGGCCCCCCAGATGTCGGGGAGCCGCCCTGGACCCGTCCGCCCTCCGGAGCCTGAAACCATGCTCTGACCTGCGGTTTCACGACTCCGGGGGAGTGGCGGAGGATAGGGGATTTGAACCCCTGAGGGGTTTCCCCCAACACGCCTTCCAAGACCACAATTGGACGTTCGGGAGCGATCAGAGCCTTCCTATGAGTCCTTTCTCTGGAGGTTCTGAACGAGGGCGAACGACCCTGAACTGTGCTGGATGAGACCGCATTGAGACCTCTCGCCTTTGCGTTCGGATTCAGCGGCTTGCCGTGGTGAGGGGAAAGCCCCACCTTGACCGACGGGAAGTCGGAGTTGACCGTGGCCTGGTGGGTGCGGCTGCATCCGAGCCTGCTGGGTCCTGTTCAGAGTCAAGCGTCACGCGGTCAGAGTCATAAGGTCACGCGTGACGCCTTGCACCCGCCTGCGTGGCGGTGCCGCCGCTCCTATCGCCTGTGACTCCCGTCATACTCTCGCGCTGAGCGCCTCGTCACCCAGGGTCAATTCGAGACCTCGCCGTAACCGATTCGTGACTTCGGACGGCTGAGTCGGTTACCCTCTGCAGGCTGGCTCTATCTCCCAGGGCCCGCCCTCGAGCGGTTCGCCGAACCCTGTCACCGCCACGAGGACCGACCGACCGACGCATGACAGGGGCGGGGGAACCACGTGATGCGGTTCCGGCCCGGTGATCGAACGATCGCAGGGCAGGAACCTTGGGGTTAAGTCGAGCTTCAGCTGGAACCCAGTTGGACCGGCCGGGTGACATACCTCCCACCCGAACCCGACAGCTCACCTCGCAGGCGTCAAGAGAGGTCACACGTCTTGTCGAGCCGCATCAACGGTCGGCACCGCGCAGCGGTCCGAGCGAAATCCCCCCTGTCCACAATCGCTGAGTCCGTCACCGCCGGCGCCGGCACCGTTGGTCGCCGCACCGCCGTGCTCGCGGCCTCCTCCGGCCTCGTGATCTCCATGGGCGTCACCGCTGCCGACGCGGCGCCGCTGACCAGGGAGCCCGACGCGGTCAGCTCCGGTGACGCCGGCAAGGTCAGCGCGCTGCTGGCCGTCTCCAGCACCGCCCTGAAGGCTCCGGCCGATGCCAAGGTCACGCTGGCCAGCGCCGCGGTCGCCAGTGCGACGCCCAAGCCGAAGCCGGTCGTGCGGCCGGTTGTCCGCGAGGCTGAGTCGGTCTCTCGGTCCGAGGAGCGGGCACCGGTCGACCTGGGCAACCTGTCGGCGTCGCGCTCGAACGTGATCAGTATCGCGGCCCGCTACATCGGTACCCCGTACCGCTACGGCGGCACCACGCCGTCGGGCTTCGACTGCTCCGGCTACACGCAGTACGTGTTCGCGCAGGTCGGCGTGAACCTGCCCCGCACCTCGAGTGCGCAGTCCACGGCGGGTACGCGCGTCTCGCGCTCGGAGGCGCAGCCCGGTGACCTGGTCTGGCAGCCCGGGCACATCGGCATCTACGCCGGCGACAACATGATGTACGACTCGCCGCGCACCGGGTCCAGCGTGTCCCTGCGCGAGATCTGGTACTCCAACACGACCTTCATCCGCGTCCTGGACAGCTGACCGTCAGCTGAGCTCGCAGAACGGTCCGACCCCGCTGGGGCCGGGCCGTTCTCAGGTGCGGAACCCCAACCCGCCACAGTGGAACGCCCCGGTCCGCGCCTGCGGCTATTGAGTTGGCACCCGCTCGACCGCGCGGCCGCCACAGGCCGTAGGGCGTGATCCCCCGCGGCTTGTACACCGCTAGGACCATGGCAACGAGCAACACGATCGGCGCCGCGGTGGCATGGAGGGCGGGGGGCTGCTGCGGGCGTCTGTGATGCCGAGAGCTGGGTCTGCTGCCCTACCGGTCAGGTACGCGAAGTTCTCCATGTACGTCAGCGGGACGAGGGTGGCGACCACGTTGATCACGAGCTTGAACACACCCAGTAGTGCTTGAACAGCCCCCACGCCCCGGCGAGTGACTGGATGAGCAGCGACATCACCGCCAGGGGCACCAGGACCCACCACGCCGCTGGCTCCATCACGAGATAGACGCCGCGCACCGTCTGAGCATCCTCACTCGTCAGTCCCACGACCCCCAGGGCGAGGAAGCAGACCACGGCCCCGAGCCATCCGACAGAGGACGTGATGTGCGTGGTGAGCACCAGCTTGCGGACGCGGCGCCCCATCCTCATAGGCGTGGTTCAGTGGGCTCCGCGCCACTGACCGGCATCGAGTGCCGACCCGGGCCGTGGCCTGCCCAGCCCGGACCAAGGGTGGAGGAACAGGGCAACCAGCAACACCACCACAACCAGAGTGATGGCGCCCATCACCTTTACCCAGCGCGGCGGGCCCGCTGTCCCACTGGTGGGGCAGGCAGGTTCGGGACGACCTCCAGGATCAGTCATGTGCATCCTCGTCTCACGCAGGGCTTCTCTGGGGCGTCTGCATACGCTCGGCGGGCTCACGGCACGGACACCGGCGCGCACCCACGAGTTTTCAGGCGTGACGACACTGAGCTGGGTAGAACTCATCTTGTAATTTGGACTTCTTGTCCAAGACTGGTGCTGTGGCTCGCCCCGGCGGAGTGCGGCGGGGACGGCATGGAGCCAGCTTGCAGTGGTGGCGCAGGACCGCGTCGTCCACATCCCGGCCCGCTCCTCCCCCTCGACTCAGAGGTTTCCGGCATTCCATGAACCACACGCCAACGATGGCCGACTCCCCATTCCTGTACGACAGGTCCGGCGGTGAGTACTTGGTGACCGACCGGCGCTGGCGTGGTGACGACGGCAGCCCGCTGGGGCTCAGTGCGCTGCCTGGAATCAGCCGCGAGCAGATCGACACCGCCGAACGTTCGCTGTGGCGCTACCGGGCGGCGATCCCGGTTGACCGTCGCCATCGGGTGAGCCTCGGCGAGGGCTGCACTCCCATGCTGCCCTTGGAGTGGGATGGGCATTGCATCCACTTCAAGCTTGAGTGGTTCAACCCCACCTCGAGCTTCAAGGACCGCGGGGTGACGGTGATGATGTCCCACCTGCGCGGTCAGGGAGCGACCCGCGTGCTGGAAGACAGTTCGGGCAACGGCGGCGCCTCGGTCGCGGCGTACGCTGCTGCGGCTGGGATCGAGGCGAAGATCATTGTCCCGGCCGCGACATCGGCGGCGAAGGTGCTCCAGGCGCGTGCGTATGGCGCTCAGATCGAGTTGGTCGGCGGCACGCGCGACCAGGTCTCCGACGAGGCGATCCGGCAGTCCACGCGGATCCCCTACGCCAGCCACAACTGGCATCCCTTCTTCCTGCAGGGCACGAAGACCATTGCCTACGAGATGTGGGAGTCGCTGCGGTTCACCGCCCCTGACAACGTGGTGCTGGTCGCCGGCGCCGGAAGCAACATCCTCGGCTGCGACATCGCCTTCAGCGAGTTGCTCGTCGCCGGCCAGATCGACCGCCGTCCCCGGCTCCTGATAGGTCAGCCCGAGCACTGGGCCACCATCGTCGACACGTTCAACGGCACCGATCCGAAGAGTCGCGGGCCGCGGGTCCCGACGATCGCTGAAGGGGCGTCAATCGCGAACCCCGTCCGGCTCCCCGAGACGGTGGACGCGATCCGTCGCTCGGACGGTGCCGCCACGGTTGTCACCGAGGACCAGATCTGCTTGGCCGTACGCAAGCTCGCTAAGCGGGGCCTGTACGCCGAGCCCACCAGCAGCGTCGCCGCCGCCGCCCTCGACCGCTTCCTGGCCGACGGGACCATCCGCCCGGACGAGACCACCGTGGTCGTCCTCACCGGCGCCGGCCTCAAGTCCGCAGAGAAGATGGCCACCGTCTTCGATATCGACAACCCTTAGAAACCAGGAGGAGATCCCCGATGAGGCTTGGCGATCCCGACGAGCATCTTCTGTGCGAGGCCGAGACCATCGTGACGGCTATCGGCCGCATGTTCCCCGGTCTGTGCGAGGTGGTCCTCCACGACCTGCGCCGGCCCGAGAACGCAATCCGCGTGATCGAGAACAACTTGTCCGGCCGGAAGGTGGGCGACTCCGCCACGAGCTGGGGCTCCGCCGAATCGCGGACCCGAGTTACCCCAGCGTCATCCAGAACTACCCAAATCAGTTCCCGGACGGTCGGCCGGTCAAGAGCACCTCGATCGGGCTCAAGAATGCCCAGGGCCGTTATGTCGCGGCACTCTGCCTGAACCTAGACGTGTCCACCCTGTCACCCATGACGCGCACCCTTGCCAACCTCGGCGCGACCGAGGTCGAGCACCACGGCACGGCCCTGGAGACTCTGCGCCATCGCACCGCACGCGAGCTGCGCGAAGCCATCGAGACCTACGCCGCCGAGCGAGCCGCCACTCCACGAGCACTCGGTCGCGAGGCCAAGAAGGAGCTCGTCAAGGAGCTCCACCGTGACGGCTACTTCGAATCCCGAAACTCCACCGAGACCATCGCCGATCTGCTCGGGGTATCCCGGAGCACCGTCTACAACTACGCCAGGCAAGCGTGAGTGGAGCCCTCACCCCTGACCCGCCTCACACTCAAGGACCGAGATGCCCGACCCCGGCGCAGAGAAGCCTTTCACCGAGCCCAGCCCCACCGTCCACCTTCACAACAGTCCCGCCCTGATCGAGCCCCGTGGCCACTACTCTCACGTCGCGATTCACCGAGACCTCGCTTACCTGTCCGGCCAGCTGCCGATCGACCAGCAAGGAACGCCGCTGACCGACCAGCCGTTCGAGACCCAAGCACGACAGGTTCTCCAGAACCTCGACCACTGCCTCACGAAGGCCGGCACGCACCGGTCCAACCTCGTCTCTGTCACCGTCTACATCGCCGACATCGACCAATGGCCCGCCTTCGACGCCATCTACGCCGACTGGATCGGCGACCACCGCCCAGCCCGCGCCGTCGCCGGCGTCACCGAGCTCCACTACGGCTCCGCCGTCGAGGTCCAAGCCATCGCCGCCCTTCTCTGAGGCACCCATAGAAGCCCCCTGCCTCCTCAGAGCGGGGCACCAGAGCCTCCACTGAACCCCCTTGTCGATCGAGCTCTGGATCGCCTGACGGACCAGCGGGTCGTCGAACGGCGGCCGGGAGTTGTTGAGCAGCATCGCGGTCGTCCTCGGTATCTCGGTCGCAGTGACCTCGAGGTTCTCGTTGCCCTCGAGGTCGGCCATGCTGACCACCGGCAGCGCCTGTGCGATGTCGACCTCACCGGTTTGCAGTTGGGTGGCCCGGACATCGCCGTCAAGCAAGTACCCGACCTCTGCCGTGGCAAGCACAGGGGTTCCGCCCCAGTAGTTCTCGTTGCGCTCAAGGCTGAGTGACTGGCCCTCGACCTCCTCGACGGCCTCGAACGGCCCGGTGCAGGTGCCCTCGACGTCGATCTGACTACCGGCGTAGGCCTTCGGCGCCAGGATGCCAGTGTTGGGGCTGGCCATCCGGTACGCCAGCAGCACGTCGGGCTGCTTGGTGGTGATCCGGATCGTGCTCTCATCGACCGCCTCAACTCCGGACACCACACTGGGGTTGAACGACCGGGCGGGCGTCTTCGCCTCCAGGACGTGCGTGAGCGCTCCGACTACCGCGTCGGCATCCATCGGCGAGCCGTCCTGGAACTGCACTCCCTCACGCAGCTGGAACTCCCAGACCGTGGGCTCCACCTGTTCCCACGACGTCGCCAACTTCTCACTCAGCGACCCGTCGTACCCGTACTGCACAAGCGGCTCGAGACACCCGGCCCGGGTGAGCGCGAACGCGTCATTGGTCTCCACTGCCCACGCCGACACGGGGGGCGCGTGCTCGCCGTAGACGAGGTGGCCGCCTCCCTCGCCGGCGCTCGACGACCCGGTGTCGTTCCCCATGCCGCATGCAGAGGGCGGTCAGCGCGATAAGCGAGATCCCGCATGCCCAACGAATTCGAGTCATGTGATCTTCCTTGATTCCTTGTGATGGGGTGGCAGAGAAGGAGCTCTCCGGGAAGTCCAACCCTTGTGAACAGCGGCGAGTAGTGTGAGAGCCACTCAGGCTCGATGGTGGAGAACCACTCGGTCAGGAGCGCCGTGGAAGGGGTCACGTCCAGCGAGAGGCAGGTGCGTTCGCGCGCCCTGTCGACTTCGGCGCCGACTCCCCCTCACGTCCCTCTAGGCGGCGAGAGCCAGGCATCGCAGCGGGGTCGGGGACGCGTCGAGGACGGCTTGCAGGCCCTGCTCACGGCGGGCATCACCCTCCCGATGGATCTTGCAGCGGGAGAAGGCCTCTCCAACCAGCTCGCTCACCGGTTGCGCGTGGCCATCACGGCCGGTCGCCTCCAACCGGGTACGCGGCTCCCCTCAACGCGCGCCCTGTCGCAGGTGGCGGGTGTATCTCGAAATGTTGTGCTCGCCAGTTACGGCGTCCTGACGGAGGAGGGGGTGGTCACTGGCAGGCACGGTGGTGGAAGCTTCGTGGCTGACCGGCCGGAGGCTGCCCAGCGGTCGCGCCCAGTTCCCGCCCCGGAGCCAGAGTGGCTGCGGCGGCTCGACTCGTCCAGCGCCCACCGCCAGGCGAAGCAGCCTTTAGTGGATGCGCGGTTGCGCCTGCGTCCCGCCTGCAAGCTCCCGACAAAGACGTGGCGACAGGCTTGGCAGAGCGCAGCCATGCGGCGGATTGGCAATTATGGAGATCCAGCGGGTGAAGAACTGCTCCGCGACGGACTCGCCCTATTTGCCACTCACAGCAGGGGACTGCAATCAACCAAGGGGGACGTCGTTGTGACGAACGGTGCCGTGGAGGCGCTGACCTTGTTGCTTCGACTCGTCGTCCTGCCAGGTGAGTGGGTGGCCCTCGAGAATCCTGGATACCGATCCCTGCATCATGCAGCGCGATCACACGGCGCGAACGTCGCGACGGTGCCCGTCGACTCCGGGGGCCTGTCGGTCGAGGCGCTCGAGCTGCTGGAGCCGGCGCCGCGGCTGGTCCATCTCACACCGTCTCACCAGTTTCCGACCGGCGTCGCGATGGGCACGGAACGGCGCCGACAACTACTCGCATGGGCCGTCCGCAACGATGCCCTCATCGTCGACAACGACTACGGCGGAGAGCATTCGTCAGGCTGTGTCCCGCTTGCCGCTGATGATGCCGCGGGTGTGGTGGTCTACGTCGGAACACTGTCCCGTCTGCTGACCCCATCTCTTCGGATGGGCTACCTGATCGCGCCGAGGCCGCTCGCCGAGCACATCGCCCACCATCGGCATGCGACCGACTCCTACACCAGCTTGCCGGTGCAGATGGCCGTGACCGACCTCCTCGCAACCGGGGAACTCCGACGTCATCTCCGCCGTGCCAGGCGCATCGTGGCCGAGCAACGAAGGACGATGGCCGCCGGGCTGCCGACCGACTGCTTCACGGTTGAGGGTCTTTCTTCGGGGCTTCACATCTATGTCCCTCTTCGCGACTCCGCGTCTGAGCAGACCGTGGCAGAACGACTTCTCGCAAGCGGCGTGCTTGTCGATCGCCTGTCTTTCTACTTCACCGGCCAACCCACGGAGGCTGGCATCCTGGTGGACTACGGCGGGCTGGCTGACGCGGAGCTGCAGCGGCTCATCTCGACGTTGCAGGCAGCATTGTTGACCTGATCGAGGCTGATGATGTCGGCGCCGCCAACAAGCTCGTTCGTCCTCACCGTAGCCGCGCACCCGAGGCGGCTTCCGACACCGTGCAGGGAAGGTCCCTCATCGTCACGCCTGAGCGCGGTCGCACCGGCGCAAGGGGGCATCGACAGGAGATCGACACGGCGCGAGAGCCGACCTGGTTCCCTGCAGGGAGCCTTCACAGCGCTCTTTGACGGCAGAGTGGCTCTCCGCCTTCGAGGCTGAGTGGCTCTCACATAGCACACCGCTGTTCGGCAAGAGTTGATGTTGTGAGTGAGACACGGACGGCCGCCCGGGGCGCCCTGGTTCTCGCGGATGACCTGACCAGCGCAGCCGAGGCGGGGGGCCATGCCGCGTCCGTGGGCAGACGCGCGACGGTCGTCGTCTGGGACGCCTCGAAGGGATCCGACTGGCCTGCTGCGGGGCAGGACGACGACCTCGTCGAATGTCTCGATCTCAACACTCGTGCGCTCGACGGCGCGACGGCCGCACGCGCGCACGCCGCAGCCTTGGAGATGGTCGACGCCGCGGACCGCATGATCTACAAGACGGTTGACAGCTCGCTGCGCGGAAACTGGGCTGAGGAAATTGCAGCGACCCTCGATGCAGGCGATCGCCGCATCTGCGTGCTCGCTCCTGCCTACCCGGAGTTTGATCGACACACCCGATCGGGGATCCAGTTCGTATCTGGCGTTCCTACCCATGAGAGTCCTGCAGGATCCGACCCGGTTCGTCCGGTGACTGAGGCGCGGATCTGGGTCCCTCTAACGGCGGCCGGCTTGGACGTTGTGCGTGTCAGCGGCCATGAGAATCTCTCGTCAGTGCTCAGTACAGCCTTGGGTGCGGACGAGCGCGTCCGAACCGTCGTGGTGGTCGATGCGTGGACCAAGGAGCACTTGTCCGGGATCGCCAGGGCGGTTGAGCCGTTCGGTAGCGAGATCGTCGTAGCCGGCAGTCCCGGGCTGTTCGAGGCGCTGCTGCCACCGCCGGCGCTCGGGTGCCGCGCTCATGGTGGTCGGAGCACTCGCACGCTCACTGCTGTTGGCAGTCTTCACCCTTGCAGCCGGGCGCAGGTCGCTCATCTCGAGCGGTGCGGGATACCGGTTGTGACCGTGTACGCCGACACACGAGCGTCAGCTCTCAGATCGGAACTGGAGGCCATTCTCGAGGCGCGCGGTGACGCCGTCGTGGTGACCTCGCCATCGTCTGATGGTCCCAGCCCCCTGCCAGTGATGAGTCAGGCCGTGTCTGACATTGCCTGCGGGTCTCGCGAGGTCGGCCTCGTACTCGTCGGAGGCGACACCGCGCGTTCCGTCCTGGCCGACGCGCAGGTCCGCGCGACTACCGCCTGTGGCGTCGTCACGCCGGGCGTTCCCGTCTTGCAGCTGGCCCTCCCCCTCGGGCCCTGTCAGGTCATCACCAAAGCTGGAGGCTTCGGCGACCCGAGCCTCCTCCACCGTTGCATCCAAGCGTTGACCGAAGGAGTCTCATGACCGGCCACAGCGACACACGACCCAGGGTGGCAGTCACCATGGGCGACCCCTCGGGCATCGGCCCTGAGATCGTCGTGGGCGCCCTGGGGGATGGCTCTCTTGCGGATCAAGTCGACGTGATGGTCATCGGCGACCTGGGTCGGCTCCGGACCGCGGCGAAGTTGATGCACGTCGACGTACCGATCGTGCCTGAATCGGAGCGCCCCCCACCGGCTGAAGGGATCCGTGTCCGTGCGATCACGAACCTCCCGGACGACCTGCCTTTCGGTGCGGTGTCCGCTGTCGCCGGCGCGGCCTCTTTTGCCTACCTTCATGAGGCAATCCACATGGCGATGGCAGGTGATGTCGAGGCGATCGTCACGGCGCCGATACACAAAGAGGCATGGCGGGCGGCCGGTGTTGAGTACGCGGACCACACATCCGCGCTCTCCGACCTGACCAAGTCGAAGCGGCACGCCATGATGCTCGCCAACGATGAACTGCGAACTGTCTTGGTGACTACGCACGTGTCGCTCGTGGATGCCTTGGCTGCGATCACGCAGGAGCGCGTCCAAGGGATCATCGAACTCGCCGACGAAGAGCTTCGTGCCCAAGGCATCAAGGATCCTCGAATTGCCGTCGCGGGGGTTAATCCCCACGCAGGCGAAGGGGGAATGTTCGGCGACGAGGAAAGCGAAGCCATCGCGCCCGCAGTCGAGAAGGCTCGGTCTGCCGGTATCAACGCAACAGGCCCGCTGCCGCCAGACACAGTGTTCATGCGTGCCCGACGCGGAGAGTTCGATGTTGTGATCGCGCAGTATCACGATCAGGGGTTGATCCCCGTCAAGCTCCTTGGCATCGAGGACGGCGTGAATGTGACGCTTGGTCTTCCGTTCGTGAGGACCAGCGTGGACCACGGAACAGCCTTTGACATTGCCGGCACGGGTCAGGCGACCGCAGCGAGTCTGCGCTACGCACTGAAGAGCGCCATCGCCATCGTGCTCTCGAAACGCCCCGCATAACTCCAAACCTTTCCACCAGCGATGACGCCAAGGTCATCACTGCTACTCGATGCTGCATTCTTAGGAGACAACCATGACCAACTTCGTACTCATGCTGACTGAGAACGATCGAACTGTCGTTAACGCGCACAAGATCCTGGACAACATCGGGCCCTGCCAGCTGGACCACATCGGTTTCAAGGACGTCGGCTTGCCCTGGGACGAGCTCCGCGCACTCACGGATCGAATCCATGAACTCGGAGCGCGCGCCTACCTGGAGGTGGTGAGCGTCGATCCGGCTGCGGAACTCCGCAGCATACAGGCGGGGATCGAACTCGGTGTCGACGCCATTCTTGGCGGGACCCACGTTGACGAAGCACTGACCATCATCGCGGACGCCCCGGTCGAGTACTGGCCCTTCCCGGGCCAGGTCATCGGTCACCCCAGCCGTCTTGCCGGCGATATCCCGAGCATCGTTGCGAGCGCAGTGGACCTTTCGTCACGCGACGGTGTCGACGGCCTCGACCTGCTGGCCTATCGCTTCAGTGGCGACGTGCCAGCGCTGACCCAGGCTGTCGTTCGAGCCGTCTCCGTCCCAGTACTGGCTGCCGGCAGCATCGACAGTGCGGACCGGATTACGGCGATGCAGGCGGCCGGTGTGTGGGGATTCACGGTCGGGAGCGCCCTGCTCAACGGCAGCATGGCGATCGACGCTCCGTCCACGGCAGTAGCTGACCTTGTCGCTGCCGTGGCGACCCGGGCGGGTTCCTAGCCTGGCTGCTCTTTGGCCCACGCAAGGCTGGTGATGGTCCGGGGGCGCGTTGGCTTCACGAGCCCCAGTGCAGGGCCATGTTCGAGGGCACGGCGCAAGCGGCGTCAGTGCGAGGAAAGGCCCGCTTTAGGCAAGGATCGACTGCCCGTTCCGTCGCATCCTGGAGACTTCGGCCCCCCCGACACACATCCCCGTTTACGAAGGACCACCATGAACAACCTCCACGAAATCCAGCGTGCCCTCGGGCCGATCCCCCTCGGCCCAGTGGTAGGCGGCAAGCCGCTCGACGGCGACGGGGTGATCCCGGTCGTGGACCCAGCCACCGAGGAGGTCATCACCGAGAGCGCCAACGGCACCGTGAACGAGGCATTGACGGCCGTCGGGGTGGCACACCAGGCGCAGGATGCCTGGGCCGAGATCAGCCCGCGGGCACGCAGTGAGATCCTGCGCCGCGCGTTCGACCTGATGACGGAGCGCGCAGTCGGCTTCTCAGGACACGGCTTCAAGGTGGCCTCTTCGCTGGGCGCCGTCGCAGCAGATCTCGCACTTACCGGTTCAACCAAGACCGTCGCTTCTTTCATGTGCCCGTCGCGATTCCTCCCCGAGCGTCAGACGCTTAGCGCACTCCCGCTGGCATGAACAGAACACGGAGCGCGCCCGCGCGTGAAACGTTTATCCTCCAGGGCCTAGAAGCACGACGTGGGGAGTCGACACAGGGATACTGCGAGGTCGATCTTGGACCTGAGATCATCCGCATCCCTTTAGCTAACCCCTAGGACCAGGGAACTATCGGTCCGTCCCGCACGTCCAATCGACCCAGGACACGCCGGACCAGAGGCAGTTAGGGCTGAAATGTTCAGAAGAGGACCACTGTTGGGTTGGATCGTGCTGCTCTTCCTCGTGCCCGTGCTCGGTTCAACTGGTTGCAGCGAGGGGGACAGCGTGCGGGCGGAACCGCAGTCCGATGCTGAGGGCGCTCCCACGGAGCGAGAGACAACGTGGGACGAGTGGGTGATCTCGGCGGACGACGCCGATCTATGGGCCTCGCGCGATGTGGAGCCAGGGTCGCTCGAAACCCTTGAGCGGGTGAATGCGATCTTCCACGGCCGCGACGCTGACTGCGCTCAGGCGTACGTGGACGAAGATCTCCGCACGATCGTGGTGAACATCAAAGTTGGTCACGAGGACGACGTGGTTGAGGAGGTCGGTCAGGCGCTTGGCCTAGGCATGGCACCCGTGCGCATCCAGCCGGTGGACCATAGTTGGAACGACCTGATGCTTCCGGCCTTGGCGCTGGCAAAGGAGAATCCTGAGCTTGCCGGCGCCCGCGTTGGGACGGTACGCGTCGACCCGGTGCGCAACGCGCTGGTGGTCCACATCACCGAGGTCAACGAGCATACGGTCAATGCCGTGCACGAAGCCTTCGGGACAGAGACTTACATCGCCCAAGGCGAACAAGGATCCTTCGCGAACTAGCTTGTTGGCCTAGCCCAAAGCGTACGTGCTCCTGCGCGTCGGTCGAGTCCGTCCAAGTCCTGCCCAAACACACCGTCGTGGGCCGCGTAGGAACCTCCATCCTCGGAAGACCTCGACACCTACCCCGGGGACCGACGCGCCAACCACCATCCAACAAGCGGCTCCACCCTCAACTGTGAAGATCCCATAGACTGAGACCAAAACTGAGACCAGACGACTCCAGGGCGGCTCCCCCACGTGGGGGAGCCGCCCTGGAGTCGTCTGCCTCCGGAGCCTGAAACCATGCTCTGACCTGCGGAAACATCGTGCTGACCTTCTGGCGGAGGATAGGGGATTTGAACCCCTGAGGGGTTTCCCCCAACACGCTTTCCAAGCGTGCGCCCTAGGCCACTAGGCGAATCCTCCGCGCACGAGACTACCCGAGCCGTGGGGTGCCCTGGCGCACCCCGACAGGTGCACGGCGGGGTGCCCGGTAGAGTGGGTTCAGACCCCTCGTGCGGCGTCATCCCGCTGAACTCCCCCAGGGCCGGAAGGCAGCAAGGGTAGGTGGGCCCTGGCGGGTGCACGGGGGGTCCTTCGCTGCCCGGCGGCCTCCTCGCGGACCTACTTCACGAGGCCTACTGCCACTTTTCACGAGGCTCGCAACCCTCGTTAACGGATCGTTAACGGTGCGTTCGCCTCGTTAACGTGGCTCGCGGCACCTGCCGGCGAAGCGCGCGTCACCCCGTCCGAAGCTCGAAGACTTTGGGTGGCCTTGAGACCCCGAAGTCTTCGCGCGTGCCCTGCTTCCACCTGCCGCGCGCGACCGGTCGCGTCCGAGTGTCCTTCTCGCCGCTAGGGTTCGGCGGATGCAGACCGATCCCATCGTCATCCCCGGTGTAGCGGCACCGGTGTCCGTCGTCTCTCCGCTGGCTGGTCGGCCCCAGGTTCTGGTCGGCGGGCAGCAGGCGCACCACATGGGGCGCAACGTCTTCGCCCTCCCCGGGCACGGGGGACAGGTCGTCGAGGCGAAGGTCAGGGCCAGGCCCGTCGACCCGTACCCCCAGCTGACGGTGAACGGGCAGCAGTACACCACCGGCCCGAAGGTGCCGATCGGTCTGCAGATCGTGGCCGGGCTGCCGATCCTCCTCTTCATCGGTGGGCTGATCGGGATCCTGCTGGGGTTCGCCGCCCTTCTCACCAACATGTTCGTCCTGCGCTCCCGGCTCAGCTCAGGCGCCAAGGTCGGGCTGGTCATCGGGGTGAGCGCCGCGGTCCTCGTCGCCTATCTCGCCATCGCCACGATCGTGAGCGCGGGCCTCAGCCAGTAGACGCCGCTGCCGGGCGTCGGTGAGCCCGGTTACTGTTCCGGGGTGTCGACAGCGCTGTACCGCCGCTACCGTCCGGAGTCGTTCGACGACGTCATCGGACAGGACCACGTCACCGGGCCGCTGGCCCAGGCGCTGCGCTCGGGACGGGTCAGCCATGCCTACCTGTTCAGCGGTCCACGGGGGTGCGGCAAGACGACGTCCGCCCGCATCCTGGCGCGCTGCCTGAACTGCGAGCAGGGTCCGACCCCGACGCCCTGCGGCACCTGCGACTCATGCCGTGAGCTGGCCCGCGGCGGGTCGGGCAGCCTCGACGTGGTCGAGATCGACGCGGCCAGCCACGGCGGGGTCGACGACGCTCGCGAGCTGCGTGAGCGGGCCACGATGGCGACGGCCCGCGACCGCTTCCGGGTGTACGTGATCGACGAGGCCCACATGGTGTCCAACCAGGGTTTCAACGCCCTGCTGAAGCTCGTCGAGGAGCCGCCCGAGCACGTGAAGTTCGTGTTCGCGACCACCGAGCCCGACAAGGTGCTGCAGACGATCCGGTCGCGGACGCACCACTACTCGTTCCGCCTGGTGCCGCCCGAGGTGCTGGTGAAGTACCTGGAAGAACTGTGCGAGAAGGAGCAGGTCTCCCTGGGCAAGGGGGTGCTGCCGCTCGTCGTCCGCGCCGGCGCCGGGTCGGTGCGCGACTCGCTGTCGGTCCTGGACCAGCTGATCGGTGGGGCCGACGCCGACGGACTCGACTACGCCCGCGCCCTTGCCCTGCTCGGCTACACCGATGCCGCACTGCTCGATGACGTGGTGAACGCCCTCGGGTCGGCAGACGGGGCCGCCCTGTTCACGGTCGTCGACCGAGTCGTCCAGTCGGGGCACGATCCCAAGCGCTTCGTCGAGGACCTGCTCGAGCGACTCCGTGACCTGATCCTGCTGCAGGCGATCGGTCAGGAGGCCGAGGGAGTCCTGCGCCACCTCCCACCCGACCAGATGGAGCGGATGCGGACGCAGAGCACCTACCTGGGGCCGTCCGAGCTCTCGCGCGCCGCCGACGTCGTGAACGCTGCCCTCAACGAGATGGTCGGCGCCTCCAGCCCGCGCATGCACCTCGAGCTGCTGTGCGCACGCCTCCTGCTGCCCGCCGCCGAGTCGGGTGACCGAGGACTCGGCGCGCGCGTCGACCGCATCGAGCGACGGTTGTCAGTCCCGACTTCCGTTCTCGCGGACGAGGAACCGCCGCGCGAGCAGGCTCCTCAGTCCCAGGCACCGACCCTCCCGGAGGCGCCGGCCGAGGCGCCCACGCCTCCGCCCACGCCGTCACAGCCGTCCAGCAAGCCACAGCCGTCCAGCAAGCCACAGCCATCCAGCGAGCCAGAGCCGTCGAGCAGGCCCGAGCCGACGAGCCAGCCCGAGCGGCCAACCCGGTCCGCCCCGGACGCGGTTGGGGCCGTGGACACCGAGACCCTGCGCCGGATGTGGCCGGACGTGCTGCGCCAGGTGCAGGGCATGCGCCGCTCGACGTGGATGATCATCAGCGCCAACGCCCAGGTGCACCGGCTCGCGAACGGCGTCCTCGAGCTGGCCTTCTCGAACCAGGGCACGGCCAGGGGCTTCGCGGCAGGTCAGCACCCCGACGTGGTGGCGGCCGCGGTGGCCGAGCTGCTCGGCGTCCAGGTTCGCGTTCAGGTGGCCGACGGCCCAGGGTCCCCGGCCGAGGCACCGCCGGCCCCCAGCCAAGAGCCGACCACCGAGCCGACCACCGAGCCGGCCGACCCGCCGGCTAACAGGCCGACGAGCGGGCCGGCGCGCGAGCAGGCGCCCGCTCCGAGAGCCGAGGCCGCCGAGCGAGACGCGACGACCGTTGCGCCGGAGGACGACACGCCCACCGCCGACGACCCGGACGCGGACGACTCCGGGATGGTCGGGCCCGCCGTGGTGGAGGAGATGCTGGGTGGCCGGGTGATCGACGTGCGGCGCGGAGGCTGACCGCACGGTCGCACACACGGTGACGTCAGGCTGGCGGGCGTGTACGGACAGGCCGGCGGCGTGGTCACCGGGGTCAGGGCGGCTACGCTCGCGGGGTGTACGAGGGCGCGGTCCAGGATCTGATCGACGAGCTCGGGCGTCTGCCCGGGGTCGGGCCCAAGAGCGCCCAGCGCATCGCGTTCTTCCTGCTGCAGTCCGACGAGGCCGACGTGCAGCGCCTCGTGACCGCCTTGACCGAGGTCAAGTCACGCGTCGTGTTCTGCGAGATCTGCGGCAACGTGTCCGAGCAGACCGAGTGCCGCATCTGCCGCGACCCGCGTCGCGACATGGCCCTGATCTGCGTGGTCGAGGAGCCGAAGGACGTCGTGGCCATCGAGCGGACCCGCGAGTTCCGCGGGCGGTACCACGTGCTCGGGGGAGCGATCAGTCCGATCGACGGGATCGGTCCCGACGACCTGCGCATCCGCGAGCTGATGACTCGCCTGGCCGACGGCGTGGTCACCGAGATCATCATCGCCACCGACCCCAACCTCGAGGGCGAGGCGACAGCCTCGTTCCTGGCGCGGTTGCTGAAGCCGATGGGTCTGCGCGTGACGCGCCTCGCGTCCGGACTACCTGTCGGTGGAGACCTGGAGTATGCCGACGAAGTCACACTGGGGCGGGCCTTCGAGGGCCGCCGCCTGCTCGACGTCTGAGACCACCCCACTCGAGGAACGAGCCATGAGCGAGCGAAGCGAGCGAGTCAGACAACACAGCGCGTGCGAAATGGCGAGGAACGAGCCATGAGCGACGACAAGCCGACAGCAGCAGAGGCAGCCGAACCGAGTCCCGGTGTCGATGGTCCGACGCTCGAGGCGCTCGCGCACGACACGGCACGGGAGGCCGCTGGCTACCTCGACGCCGTCACCGAGGTGGCGGCCGGCAGCCAGCCCGAGACGGCGTTGCCTGTGCTCCTCCTAGCCGTCTCGCAGGTCCTGCAGACCGGTGCCCGGCTCGGCGCGATCCTCGACGTGCTGCCGGAGGAGAAGTTCGAGCCCGACCCGGGCCCCGACGCCGATGTCGAGCCGGTGCGGTCCGGGCTGGCGAACCTCCTCGACGGGCTGGACGAGTACGCCGACGTGGTCGACCCCCTGACCGACCCCGAGGCCGCGCGGGGGATGCTCTCGGACGACCTCGCCGACGTCGCGGCGGCCCTGGCTCACGGTCTACGGCACTACGAGCAGGGCCAGCTGGTCGAGGCGCTGTGGTGGTGGCAGTTCTCGTACCTGTCGACGTGGGGTGACCGCGCCGCCAGCGCCCTGCGCGTGCTGCTGTCCGTGCTCGGCCACCTGAGGCTCGACGCCGACGACGAGGTGGTGGCCGAGGCCCAGTTCGAGGCTCTGCACACCTGATCGCACCCTGGAAACCGGCTGGGCTCAGGCGATCCGCGTTCCGCGGGCGAGCCGCCGCACCGGGATCTCCAGGCGCCGCACCGTGCGCCAGAACCCGAGCGCGCCGAGCCCGAGGTTGATCGCCAGCCCGAACGGCCAGACGATGCCGGGCCTCGGGTCGTCCACGCCGAACATGAAGTCCGAGCCGTAGTCGCGCGAGGCGTAGCACTCGTTCACCGGCTCCTCTGCCCCGTGCTGTGCGACGGCGACCCCCTGCGCGATGGCGGCCAGCACGTCGTCGGTGTCACCCTGCGCGGGGGCAGCGTCCGCGACCACGACGTAGGGGTTCGCCGCCAGCAGCCACCAGGTGAACTCGGTGTGCGCCCGCTCGCGCGGCTCGACCGTCACCACGCACTCCGACTCGGGGATCTGCACCGGGGCTCCGTCCGACCGGTACGCATTCGCGGGGTCCACCAGCACCTGCACCTGGTCCGTCGTGGTCACGAGCGGGTACGAGACCCCGAAGAAGATCAGCGTGCCGATGCACAGGAACGCCACCGTCAGGTACGTCATCACGGCGGACGACGCCGGCCGGGCGGTCACGGCCGACCAACCGAGCGCCATCGCACACACCGCCAGCAGGATCACCGACAGCATCACCACCGTTGCAAGGAACCTCAGCGGCGACGTGCCACCGGGCACCATGGCGAGCAGCAGGAACGGCAGGCTCGTCGCCAGGAACACCAGGGCCGTGATCCATGCGGCGAGCAGCTTGCCGGTGGCGATCTCGAGGGGCGTCAGCAGCGTCATCTGGAGCGGCGCCAGGGTGCCGGCGGCACGGTCGCCGTTGACGCTCGTCGAGCTGAGGGCGGGGGCGACCAGCAGCCCGAGCGTCAGCACGAGGAAGGCGATCGCACCGAAGAGGAAGGTGCCCGAGCCCTGGTCGAAGCCCGCCGCCAGCATCGTCAGACTCGAGATCACGGCGATCGTGCCGAAGAACAGCCCCAGCATCAGCCGCCACCGGCTGGAGCGGACCCGTTGCCGCAGCTCGAGGCGGACGACTGTGCGGACGGCCGCCGCGCTCAAGGACCACGTGCCCCGGTGCTTGTGCGCCCCGGGCTCGGGCGGTGGCGCGAGCGCTGTAGAGGCGTTCCACTGAGCCTGCGGTTCGGGCCGCGGCTCGGGTTGCGTGGGATGGCTCATGCGCGGTCCGACTCCAGTCCCAGGTAGACCTGCTCGAGCGCTCCGGCCGCCGGGGCCTGCGACACCATCGGAACCCCGTCCCTGACCAGGTCTCGCAGCAGCTCGGCGGCGACCTCGGCCGACGGCAGCTCGATCTGGACCTCGTCGGTGCGAGCCGTCGAGGGGTCCACCACCTCGACCACGCCGTGCTCGCGCAGCCAGGTGCGCAGGTGCTCGGTGTCGAGGGCCCGAAGCTGCCAGCGACGCATCCGCAGGCCCATCGCGGCGACCGTCGCGTCCTGAACCGTCCGCCCACGGGAGACGAAGATCGCCCGGTCGGCCAGGTCGTCGAGCTCTGCCAGCACGTGACTCGAGACGAGCACGGCCTTGCCCTGCGCGGCGAGCTGGCGCAGCAGCACTCGCAGCTCGATCCGCGAGCGCGGGTCGAGGCCGGAGGCCGGCTCGTCGAGCAGCAGCACCTGGGGGTCGTTGATCAGCGCGCGGGCGACCCCGAGTCGCTGCTTCTGTCCGCGCGACAGTACGCGGGCCGGGGCGTCAGCCAGCTCGGACAGGTGCACTTGTTGGAGCAGTGACGTCGCCCGCTGATCTCCGAGACCGGCGGGCAGCCGGTACGCGTCGGCGAACGTCGTCAGCACCTCGCGGCACGTGAGCGTGTCCCAGGTGCCGAGCACGTCCGGCATCCAGCCCACCCGACCGCGGACGGCGCTGGAGTCGGTCATCGGGTTCGCGCCGCAGACCGTCAGGCCACCGTGGTCGGGCGCCAGCAGCCCGGCCATCATCAGCATCAGCGTGGTCTTGCCCGAGCCGTTGGGGCCGACGAGGGCGGTCACCTGTCCGGGTGGCACCCGAAGGTCCATGTGGTCGACCGCCACCACCAGGTCGAACGTGCGCCGCAGCCCGACCCCCACGACTCCTGCTGCCCCCGCGCCGTCCACGTCCTGGCTCGGGCCGGGCACGGGAGGCGGGACCCCCACCCCTGTCGTCATGGGGCTGACAGTACGCGGCGCCGCGCACGTTCGGTTGCGAGGTCGCACCGATCAACCGCCGGCGGCGGCACCCGGGGCGGCGACGGATGCTCGGTGACCCTGTGTCAGACCCGGTCACTCATCGGGGTGATCCAGTCACTGCCGAGGCGCGTCGAAGAACCGGGAACCCACGCGCCAGGAGACCCGAGATGCTTGCTGTTGCCCGTCAAGGCCCGACCGCCCGAGCGTGGGCCGTCCTCGCAGCAGTCCTGATGACGGCGGGCCTGATGGTCGCCCTCACGCCGAGCCCGTCGAACGCGGCGGCCGCCGACCTGTACAACGCTGTGAACGCGTCGCGGGCGTCAGCAGGTGTGGCTCCCTTGGTGCGCGACTCCCGGCTGGACTCCGTCGCCCAGGCCTGGACCGTGCACATGGTCTCGCACGGGCTGGCGCACAACCCGAACTTCTCGTCGCAGATCCCCTCCGGCTGGACGCTCGCGGGGGAGAACGTCGGGTACGCCGGCAGCGACTCCCAGCTGCACGCGGCCTGGATGGGATCGTCGGGCCACCGCGCCAACATCGTGAACTCGCGCTACACGTCCGTCGGCATCGGCTATGTGGTGTCCGGTGGCCGGGTGTGGGGCACACAGGTCTTCGCCGCCTACTCCGGAACGGTGCCGCCGCCCCCGGCCTCCAAGGGCACCGACTTCACCAGCGACGCTCGCTCAGATGTGGTGGCCCGCACCGACGGTGGAGACCTCGTCGTCTATCCCGGCGACGGTCGTGGAGGGCTCGACGGCTCGGTTGACGCCGGCCATGGCTGGGGCTCGATGACCGCTCTCGCGGCGGTGCAGGACGTGAACGGCGACGGCGATGGTGACCTCTTCGCCCGCGACTCCGCAGGCAAGCTGGTGCTCTATCCGGGCGACGGTCGGGGCGGCTTCGACAGCGCTGCCCAGGTCGGACACGGGTGGGGCTCGATGTCGCTCATCCTGTCGGCCGGAGACACCAACCGCGACGGGGCCACCGACCTGTTCGCCCGCGACTCCGCAGGCAAGCTGTGGCTGTACCCGGGCAACGGCCGGGGTGGCCTGGGCAGGGGCGTGCTGGCAGGAACGGGCTGGAGCGGGATGGTCGAGCTGGTCTCCACCGGTGACGTGACGCGTGACGGCTTCCCCGACCTCTACGCGCGCAGCAGCACCGGACGCTTGCACCTCTACACGGGCAACGGCAGGGGCGGCCTCGTCTACCGCACCGAGGTGGGCAAGGGATGGTCAACGATGGTCGACCTCGCAGGCCCCGGCGACCTCAACGGTGACGGCACCGGCGATCTGCTGGTCGTCGACGGCAACGGCGCGCTGCAGCGCTACCTGGCGAACGGGTCCGGCGGCTTCAAGCCCGCTGTCGTGATCGGACATGGCTGGCAAGGGATGAACGGCATCGGCTGACCGACCGGCGTCGACTGACCGACCGGCATCCGGACGTCGGATCTCAGCCTTCAGGACGTCGTTACACTCCACTCCTGGCTGGTCGGTGTCGCGGGTGTGCCGTGCGACGCGGGGCAGTCCCCAAGGCTGTCGACCGCTCAGGAGTGCCAGCGTGGCCGTTGTGGTGCAGAAGTACGGCGGTTCGTCCGTCGCGGACGCCGAGAGCATCAAGCGCGTCGCCCGCCGCATCGTCGACACCGCCAAGCCCGGCAACCAGGTGGTGGTCGTCGTCTCGGCGATGGGCGACACGACCGACGACCTGCGCGACCTCGCTGAGCAGGTGTCGCCGCTGCCGTCCGCGCGCGAGCTCGACATGCTGCTCACCGCGGGTGAGCGGATCTCGATGGCGCTGCTGGCCATGGCCATCCACGACCTCGGCCACCAGGCCCGGTCGTACACCGGCAGCCAGGCGGGCGTCATCACCGACTCGGTGCACGGCAAGGCCCGCATCATCGACATCACGCCGGGCCGCATCTCCGAGGCCCTCGCCGCCGGTGCGGTCGCGATCGTCGCCGGCTTCCAAGGGGTCAGCCAGGACACCAAGGAGATCACCACCCTCGGGCGCGGCGCGTCCGACACCACCGCGGTCGCGCTCGCGGCTGCCCTGGGCGCCGACGTCTGCGAGATCTACACCGACGTCGACGGAGTGTTCACCGCCGACCCGCGGATCGTGCCGTCCGCGCGCAAGCTCGACACCGTCACCTACGAGGAGATGCTCGAGCTCGCGGCGTGCGGTGCGAAGGTGCTGATGCTGCGCTGCGTCGAGTACGGCCGCCGTTCCGGGGTGCCGATCCACGTGCGCTCGGCGTTCACGCAGAAGACCGGAACCCTCGTCTCAGGATCGATGGAGGACCTCACCATGGAGCAGGCGATCATCTCGGGCGTCGCGCACGACCGCAGCGAGGCCAAGATCACGGTCGTCGGCGTGCCCGACATCCCGGGCAAGGCGGCGGCGATCTTCGAAGCCGTTGCGGTGGCGGGCATCAACATCGACATGATCGTGCAGAACGTCGCGGCCTCGTCGGGCCGCACCGACGTCTCGTTCACCCTGCCCAAGACCGACGGCCAGACCGCGGTTCAGGCTCTGACCGCGGTGCAGGGCGATGTCGGCTTCGAGGCGCTGCAGTACGACGACCAGATCGGCAAGCTGTCGCTGGTGGGGGCCGGCATGCGCAGCCACCCAGGCGTCTCGGCGAAGTTCTTCAAGGCGCTGTCGAACGCCGAGGTGAACATCGAGTTGATCTCGACGTCCGAGATCCGCATCTCCGTCGTCACGCGCGCCGACCGCCTCGACCAGGCCGTCCGCGCCGTGCACACGGCGTTCGGCCTCGACACCACGGAGGGCGAGGCCGTGGTCTACGCAGGCACCGGCCGCTAACCCCTTGCTCTCCTCACCCACATGCCCCCTGTGGGTCACTCTCCCCACCCACACAATTTCGCCGAAAACTGTTGGTGGGACGAGTAACCGCTCAGTGCGGTCTCACCCTGGCGCGGTGACCTCCACGGCGAGGCGGACGACCTCCTGCAGCCGTCCGGCTCGGCGGTAGGTCTCTCGCTGACGCGCCGCGCCGGTCCCGCGGGTGCGCAGAGCCGTGAGCAGTTCGGTCACGGAGTCAAGGTCGCCGTACTCCTCGAGAGCCGGTCGCACGTGGTCCACGAGGGCGTCGACCGCAACACCCGCGGGCACGGGCGTGGCCGTGCGCGGGTCGACCAGCGCACCCGTCAGCCCCGAGTGCCCGGCCCGCCACGTCGCCACCCGCAACACCTCGGTGCGCACGTCGGCCGCGGGAACGCCTTGACGCCACTCGGCCGCCGCTGTCTGCACGAGCGCCCGCGACAGCCCCGCGACGGCCACTGCGTCGTCGGCCTCCATGCAGACATCGGCGACGCGGATCTCGATCGTCGGGAAGCTGTCTGACAGGCGGGCGTCGAAGTAGACCATGCCGACGTCGAGGATCGTGCCGGTGTCGACAAGCGCCTGCACGGCCCGCTGGTAGATCTCGGCCGTGCCGAAAAGCCCGTACGGCCCGGCCGACGGCCACTGCGACCAGCTCTGCGACCGGAAGCTCTCGTACCCCGTGGCTCTGCCCTGCTGGAAGGGCGAGTTCACGCTGAGCGCGAGGAGCACCGGCAACCAGACACGGATCCGGTCGAGGACCGCGACCCCTTCGTCATCGCCGTCGACCTCGACGTGCACGTGCATGCCGCAGCAGAGCTGCTCCATTCCCGTCACGCCGAAGCTGCGCACCATCTGCCCGTACCGCGACTTCGGGGTCGTCGTCGGCTGCACCTCGATCGGCGACGTCGCCAGTGCCGCGACCTCGGCGCCTGCTGCTCGAGCGGCCTTCGATGCCGACGCGCGCTGCTGCCGCACCTCGCGCCCGAGTTCCGCCAACGATCGGCACGGACGGGTGTCGGTCTCGATCTGCTCCTGCTGCAGCTCCTCCTCGACCAACCCGCCGGGACCGGCCTGTCGCGACGCGGACTGGGAACCGACAGCAGCCAGCGCCTCGGCGGCGACCGCGACGGGCTTCCCGCTCTCGGGGTCGACCAGCAGCAGCTCCTCCTCGACCCCGACCGTTCGTGTCATCGGCGCCAGTCTGCTGCCGATCGAGCGGACGTGCAGGTCGCAGTCATCCGGCGAACGTGTGCACCTCGACCCCGCGCACACCGGGCCGGCACCGGAACAGCGCCCCAGCCAAGGGTTCGTCGGCCGGATCGACCCCCTCACGCGAGGTCGTGACGTACAGGTCGGAGAGCTCCGGCCCACCGAACGCGCACGCGGTCACCTTGCTCGCAGGGATCTCGACGACGGCATCGAGGCGGCCGTCCGCCGTGTAGCGGTGCACCGCCCGTCCGCCCCACAACGCCACCCAGACACAGCCTTCCGCGTCCAGCGTCAGACCGTCGGGCGCTCCTTGCTCGGACGGGATCGTGACCAGTGGTCGGCGGTCGACAAAATCTCCCGTCTCGGAGTCCACTGTGAGGACGTCGACCCGCTGGGTGGGGGTGTCCACGTAGTAGGCGAGGGAGCCGTCCGGCGTCCACGCCAGGCCGTTCGAGATCGTGGAACCTTCCAGCACCACCGCGGTCGACCCGTCCGGATCCAGCCGGTACAGCTTGCCCCGGCCGGGAGCCTCGTCGTACGCCATCGAGCCGCAGTAGAAGCGCCCGCGCGCGTCACAGGCGCCGTCGTTCATCCGCACGCTGGTGTCGGTCCACACCGGAGGCAGCAGCCGGGGCGTGGTGGCGTCGGGATCGAGCAGGGCAAATCCGCGTTCCACGCCGAGTACCAGGCCACCCCCGGCGCGCGGACGGACGGCGCCCAGCACTTCGGCGGCCAGGTGCCGGCGGGTGACGCGCTCGTCGGCGCCCAGCGAGAGGAGGTCGCCGGCCAGCATGTCGACCCAGTGCATGGCCCCGACGGCGGCGTCCCACACCGGGCCCTCGCCGTGGTGCGCCAGCGGCTCGGTCACCTGTTCGATCGCAGTCACATGGCTCCTCTCGATGCCCCGCCGCGTCCGCCGAACCCTTGCAGGTGCCGTCCGTCGGCGCACGCGTCGACGTCCGGGGAGTGGACGCGCGTTTGACAGGACCCAGGGCCGCCGGTGATCCTCGTCTGCCATGACTACGTTGTCATCAGGACGGGCCGGACAGGCTGGACAGCCCGAGGGGTCCGTCGACGCCTCGGCGACCGTCCGCCCGGCCGGGCGCCTGCCGACGATGGTCGACGTCGCCCGCCGCGCCGGGATCTCGCAGAAGACCGTGAGCCGCGTGGTGAACCAGGAGCCGGGCGTGCGGCCGGACACCGCGGAGCGCGTCAACCGGGCCATCCGCGAGCTCGGCTTCCGCCGCCACGACGGCGCCAGCCACCTGCGCCGGGGGAGCAGTACCGCCAGCATCGGCCTGGTGCTCGAGGACCTGGCCGGGCCCTTCTACGCGGCTGTCACCGCAGCCGTGGAGCGGTCGGCCCGCGAGCGCGGATACCTGCTGCTGACGGGGTCGGCGGACGGCGACCCCGAGCGCGCCGGCGATCTCGTGCGGGCCTTCGCCGCCCGGCGCGTGGACGGGCTGCTGATCGCACCCAACCTGGTCGGCGACGAGGTGCTGACGTCGAGCCTTCCCCCCGACGTGCCCGCCGTGCTGCTCGACCGTCCGAGCGCGGACGGCAGCACCGACGAAGTGGTCTCCGACAACGCCGGCGGAGTCGCCCAGGCCGTCGATCACCTCGTCGAGCGTGGGCACCGGCGCATCACCTACCTCGGGGACGACGAGCGGTACTGGACGGCGAGACAGCGGCGCGACGGCTTCCTGACCGCCTGCGCCCGCCATGGTCTGCCCACCGAGGGGATGGTCTCGCTCGGCGCCCTGGCACCGGAACAGATCGCCGAAGCCGCCCGATCCTGGGACACCGGCGACGACCCGGTGACGGCGGTGGTCACGGGCAACAACCTCGCCACCGCCGCACTGCTCAGGTGCCTGCATGACCGGCCGGGACGGCGGCCCGCCCACGTCGGTTTCGACGAGCTCGATCTCGCCGACGTCCTCGACCCACCCCTCACGACCGTGGCGCAGGACGCGGGCGGCATCGGCCAGGCCGCGGTCTCGCTGCTGTTCGAACGCATCGCCCAACCCGACCTTCCGCCCCGGCACGTCGTCGTGCCCACCCAGCTGACCGTCCGGGCATCGAGCCCGTTCGCCGAGACCCCGTTCGTGAAGACCCCGCCCAGAGCAACCCCAGGAGAAACCCGTGTCCCGTAGTACTCTCGCCCGCACCTTCGTCCCAGCAGCGCTGAGCGCCGCGCTCCTGCTGAGTGCCTGCGGCGGCGGCAACGACGCGTCCGCCGGCTCCGGGTCCGACGAGGGCGAAGGCAGCTCCGACTCGGCCGTCCCCGACACCAGCGCCATCGTCGACGGTGTGACGGAGGATCCCGCGATCGCCGGGGCGCTGCCCGCCGTGCTGTCAACCGACGGGACGCTGGTCATCGGGTCGAACGTGCAGTCCCCGCCTAACAACTTCTACGCCGAAGACGGTTCGACGCCAGTGGGTTTCGAGGTCGACCTGATCACCTCGATCGGGAGGAAGCTCGGGCTCGAGGTCGAGTACCAGGACATGGCGTTCGACTCGCTCATCACCAGCCTGCAGTCCGGCAGGGTCGACGCCACCATCGCGGGGATGAACGACACCGCCGAACGCCAAGAGGCGATCGACTTCGTCGACTACTTCACGTCCGGCATCACGATCATGGTCCAGGCAGGGAACCCGGCGGAGATCGGCGCCAGTGAAGACCTGTGCGGCAAGAAGATCGCCGTCGTCCAGGGCACGACGCAGGAGGCCTTCGCTGCCGAGCAGACCACGAAGTGCGAGGCGGCCGGGGACCCGGCGCTCGACGTTACGTCGACGCCGAGTGACTCGCAGAACCAGACCCAGCTGCGCACCGGACGGGTCGACGCGATCCTGAACGACCTTCCCACCGCCGTCTACATCTCCAAGACCGCGGGCGACGGCAAGTACTTCGAGACGGTCGACCAGGCGCCGATCAACGGTGGCCCGTATGGCATCGGGATCAACAAGGACCAGCGTGACCTGAGCTCGGCGGTGCAGCAGGCGCTCCAGGCGCTGATCGACGACGGCACCTACACCGAGATCCTCGAAGCCTGGGACGTCACCACTGGTGCCCTGGACAAGGCGACCGTCAACGGTGCCTGAGGGCGGCCGGGCGGCTCTCGAGAAGCCGCCACGCGAACCGGTGAACCTCGCCGCCGATGGCGAGCTGCTGCCACAGGTCCGCACCAAGAGGTGGGGCCGGTGGGTGTCCGCTGCTGCCGTCGTGGGGCTGCTGGCCGTACTGCTGCAGGCCATCTCAGAGGGCGCGATCGACTACGGGGCTGTCCCCGACCTGCTCACGCAGCCGATCATCCTCGAGGGCCTGGTCAACACGATCGTGCTCGCGGTCGTCGCCCAGGGCGGGGCCATCGTGATCGGCATCGTGGTCGCGCTGATGCGCATCTCGACCAATCCTGTTCTGCGCTGGGCGTCCTGGGGATACATCTGGGTCTTCCGTGGACTGCCGGTGCTGCTGCAGATCCTGCTCTGGTACAACATCGCGCTGGTCTTCCCGCGCTTCAGCATCCCGATGCCCTTCACCTCTGCCTACCTGCTGGACCAGCCGGCCAACGCGTTGATGACCGGCTTCCTCGCGGCGCTGCTCGGCCTGGGGCTCAACGAGAGTGCCTACATGGCTGAGATCGTCCGTGCCGGTCTGCAGAGCGTGGACCGGGGTCAGACGGAGGCGGCCAAGTCCATCGGCATGGCCCCGGGCAAGGTGTTGAGCAGAGTCGTTCTGCCGCAGGCGATGCGGGTGATCATCCCGCCGACGGGCAACGACTTCATCAACATGCTGAAGGGGACCTCCATCGCATCTGTCATCGGGTTCACCGAGCTCATTCACGCGGCGAACAACCTGTCGAGTCGCAGTCTGGCAGTGATGGAAACGCTTCTCGCCGCGGCGTTCTGGTACATGGTGGTGGTGAGCGTGGCGAATGTCGGGCAGCACTTCCTGGAGCGCTACTACAGCGCCTCCAGCCGCGACTCCACATCTCGTCCCGGCCCGAGCCTGCGCTCACGGATCGGTGGCTCACTGGCGCTGCCTCCCTTCGTCCGGGGCCAGCGGTGAGCGCGGCGGACGTCGGTGACGTCCTGGTGCGAGTGCGCGGACTGCACAAGCACTACGGCCACCTGGAGGTGCTGCGCGGCGTCGACCTGGAGGTGCGACGAGGGGAAGTCGTCGTCGTGATCGGTGCATCCGGGGCCGGCAAGAGCACCATGCTTCGATGCATCAACCACCTGGAAGCCGCTGATACCGGGGAGATCTGGGTCGACGGGGTGCCGATCGGCTTCCGGTACGCCGACGGGAAGCTGCGGGAGCTCGCGGAGCGCCGGATCGCCCACCAGCGCGCCGACATCGGGATGGTGTTCCAGCGTTTCAACCTCTTCCCGCACCGGACGGTGCTCGAGAACGTCATCGAGGGACCGGTGCAGGTGCGCGGTGAGTCCCGGCGTGAAGCTCGGGCGCGGGCAGAGGAGCTGCTGGCGCGAGTCGGGTTGGCAGAGAAGGTGAACGTCTATCCCGACCGGCTATCCGGCGGGCAGCAGCAGCGGGTGGCGATCGCCCGCGCGCTGGCGATGCGTCCCAAGCTGCTGCTCTTCGACGAGCCGACCAGCGCGCTCGACCCTGAGCTCGTCGGCGAGGTGCTGTCGGTGATCTCCGAGCTCGCGGCGGACGGCATGACGATGATCGTCGTGACGCACGAGATCGCCTTCGCCCGCGAGGTGGCCGACCGAGTCATCTTCATGGACGGTGGCGTCGTGGTCGAGGAAGGGCCACCGGCGGCGGTGATCGGTGCCCCGCAGCATGAGCGCACCCGATCGTTCCTGGCCAGGGTGAGCTCGTGAAACATGACTACCTGGCGCAGTTCTCGGAGGACGAGGGATACCTGGACTTCGCGCGCGTCGGGCCCCCGTCGTCCGCCGTTGTCGAGGCCGTCAGCAGCGCGCTGAGCTCCGTCGCCGGCGCAGGTCCGGCGACGGTGGACCGGTTGATGGACGCCGAGGGGCGGGCAGTCCGGGGGGCTGCCCGTCTGCTCGGAGCCGCCCCGGGGCACGTCGCCTACGTGCCGTCCACCTCCGACGGCCTGTTCCAGGTGGCCTTCGCCCTGCCAGGCGATCGGCCGCGGGTGCTGGTCAGCCCGGCGGAGTTCCCGGCCAACCTCTACCCCTGGTGGCGGGCCGAAGAGGCAGGGCGGCTGGAGGTCGGTCTGCTGCCCGCCGGACCGGTGACCCCCGACGTCGTCCGGGCTGCGCTGCAGGAACGGGACGCGGCCGCCGTTGCACTCAGCGCCGTCGACTTCGCGACCGGACACCGGGCCGATCTGGCCGGGCTGCGTGAGGTCGTCGGGGAGCGGCTGCTGATCGCAGACGCGATTCAGGCGGTCGGTGCCGTGGACGAGGACTGGTCGGCGGTGGACGTGCTGGTGACGGGCGGGCAGAAGTGGCTTCGCAGCGGCTGGAGCACGGGCGTGATCGCCGTGTCCGGCCGCGCGCTCGAGCGGCTTCACCCACTGCTGAGCGGGTGGGTCGGCGTCGAGGAACCGCTCACGTTCGACGGCCGGATGCATGCCTTCGCTCCGGGCGCCGAGCGGTTCTCCAACACCAACTCCAGCCCCGTCGCCCAGGCGGGTCTCGCGGCCGGGCTGGAGCTGTTGCAGGACGCGAGCCCGGCCTGGGTAGCCGGTCGAATCGAGACACGGGTCGGCGAGCTTCTCGACGTCCTCGAGCGGCGCGGTGCCGTCGTCACGTCGGAGCGAGCCCCTCACCGGCGGGCCGGCATCGTGTCCTTCGCCATGCCCGGCGTGGACGGCCTCACCGTGCACACCACGCTGGCCGAGGCGGGTGTGACGTGCACGCGCCACGGTGAGCGGGTTCGGCTGTCGGTGCACGCGACGACGACTCCCGCAGCCCTGGGGCTGGTGGAAGAGGCGTTGACGTGGATCGGCGGGCAGGACGCGGCGGGTCGGTCGTCGCGCGGTAACTTGACCGCGAGTCTGTCAACGGCGGAAGGCGCGACATGAAGGTCGGACTGATCGGGACCGGATACTGGGCGCGAGAGGTGCACGCGGCCGCCGTCCGCGCCGAGCCGGGCTTGGAGCTCGCGGGAGTCTGGGGGCGCGACGGTGAGAAGGCCCGCGCGGTGGCCGAGGACCTGGGCACCAGGGCGTACGAGGAGGTCGACCGCCTGCTGCAACAGGTCGACGCCCTGACGTTCGCGGTGCCGCCGTTCGTACAGGCCGACATCGCGGTTCAGGCGGCGGGCGAGGGCAAGCACCTTCTCCTCGAGAAGCCCATCGCGCTCTCACCGGAGCAGGCGTCGCGGCTGGCTGACGCCGTCGCTGACGCCGGGGTCGCCTCGATCGTGTTCTTCACTCACCGGTTCGTCGCGTCGCAGCGTCGCTGGCTCGAGCAGGCAACGGCAACTGGTGGCTGGGAACATGCCTGGGCGATGTGGCTCGGCGCCGCCTTCGAACCAGGCAGTCCCTTCGACACGCCCTGGCGGCACGAGAAGGGGCCGCTGTGGGACGTCGGTCCACACGCGCTCGCCATGCTGACCGGAGCACTGGGCCCGGTGTCCGGTGTCACGGCGGTTCGAGGTCCACGAGACCTGGTCCACCTGACGCTCGAGCACGAGGGTGGAGCAACGAGCAACGCCTCGCTCACCCTGATGGCGACCGCGCAGAACGCCCGAACCGGTGTAAGCCTCTGGGGTCCAACGGGTTTCAGCGACATGCCAGAGTCGGACACCAAACCTGTCGATGCTCTTCGCGCTGCCCTACGCGAGCTGCGCGACCAGGCGGCCTCCTCGGCGCCCAGTCACCCGTGCGATGTGCGGTTCGGCAAGGTCGTCGTCGACGTGCTGGCCGACGCGGAGCGCCAGCTCAACCGCCGGCCATAGCGCCGACGATCATGAACGGTTCCTTGCCGTCGGCGACCTGTTCGGGCAGGGCGGCGTCCGGCTCCTCGTGCGACAGGTCCTCCTCGCACGCGTAGAACCGCACCAGTGGACGGCGTTTCGCCGTCCCGCGATCGCGGATCGTGCCGCGCAGCATCGGGAACCGCGCCTCGAGCGCGTCGAGGACGGCGCGTTGCGTCACCTCACCCGCAACGTCCAGGCTGACCTCGCTGCCGACGGCTGCCATGGCACGCAGGTGGGCCGGCAGGATCACCCGGACCGAGCTGCTACTCATGGCAGTGTCTGCACCTCGACCGACAGCACGGCGGGCAGATCGCGGACGATCGGCGCCCACGTGTCGCCGGAGTCGTTGGACGCGTACACCTGTCCGCCACTCGTGCCGAAGTACACGCCGCAGGACTCGTGCTGGTCGACCGCCATCGCGTCTCGCAGCACGTTGACGTAGCAGTCCTGTTGCGGCAGACCGGAAGTCAGTGCCTCCCACTCGTCCCCGCCGCTGCGGCTGCGGTAAACCCGCAGCTTCCCTTCGGGCGGGAAGTGGTGCGAGTCGCTGGTGATCGGCACGACGTAGACCGTCTCGGGCTCGTGGGCGTGAACCGTGATCGGGAAGCCGAAGTCGGTCGGGAGGTTGCCGCTCACCTCGGTCCAGCTGTCGCCGCCGTCCTTGCTGCGGAGGACGTCCCAGTGCTTCTGCATGTAGAGCACGTCGGGGTTGGACGGGTGCATGTCGATGCGGTGCACGCAGTGACCGACCTCGGAGTCCTGGTCGGGGATCTCACCAGAGCGCAGGCCCTTGTTGATCGGCTGCCACGTCTGGCCGCCGTCGGACGTGCGAAACGCGCCGGCCGCGGAGATGGCGACCCAAAGCCGGTCCGCGTCGGTCGGGTGCTGGAGGATCGTGTGCAGGCACATGCCGCCGGCACCGGGCGCCCACTTGGGGCCGGTGTCGTGCTTGCGCAGGCCGGACAGCTCCGTCCACTCGACACCGCCGTCGGTGGACTTGAAGAGCGCCGCGTCCTCGACGCCGGCATAGACCGTCTCGGCGTCGTGCAGCGAGGGCTCGAGGTGCCAGACGCGGGTGAAGGCCCAGGGCCGCAACGACCCGTCGTACCACTGGTGCTCGCCCGGGACGCCGTCGTAGGTGAAGTCGTTGCCGACGGTCTCCCACGTGGCCCCGCCGTCGTTGGAGCGCTGGATCACCTGCCCGAACCAGCCACTGGTCTGCGACGCGTAGACCCGGTCGGGATCCAGCGGCGACGCCTTGACGTGGTAGATCTCCCACCCCGGGAAGTGCGGGCCGTCGACCTTCCAGTCGGTGCGCCGCTCGTCCGAGGTGAGGGTGAAGGCGCCCTTTCGGGTGCCGACCAGGACACGTGTGCCACCCATGTGCGGATCCTTCCGTGATGCCGGTTGGCCAGACGCTACTCGTCAGGCCCGACGGTGAGGACCCCCCTTCTGGCTGAAAGTCATCGGTGCCGCCGGCCGACAGGGAGATCCTCCGCCCTCGGGTCTGCGAGGTGCCGGAACCATCAAGACCAGGACTGGCCCGCCTGGTGCGGGGTCTGGCGGGGTCTACGAGGTGGAGGTCCTTGGCTTCGCCGAGACAGGAGGGGGATGGACGTTTGAGCAGGCGGAGGTGTTGCTGTGCTTCACGTACACGGTGACGCGGGAGACTGCCGACGTGCGGCTCGATGAGGTCGATTGCTGAGTCCGGTTCTCGCGGCCGGGCTATGGTCCACAAGGACCCGTCGATCAGAGGAGTCCCCATGTCGGACCGAGCTGCACGGAAGCCGCGACTGCCTCCTCGCTGGTTCGTCAGGACTGCCTGGGTCGTCCACCGCGCCATGTATCGAGTCACCGGTGGCCGCCTCGGGCTGTGGCGTCCGAGGGAGAAGAAGTGGGGCGCGATGCGCCTCACGACCACGGGGCGTCGCACCGGGCAGGAGCGCAGCGTGATCCTCGGCTACTTCGAGGATGGTCCCAACCTCGTCACGATGGCGATGAACGGCTGGGCGGACGGCGAGCCCGCATGGTGGCTCAACCTCCAGGCGCTTCCGCACGCCCGAGTCGAGCTCGGCGACGGGCCGCGCACGGTCATAGGCCGGGCTGCCCTGGGAGAGGAACGGACTCGGCTGTGGGCCGCGTGGCGTGAGATCGACGAGAACCTGGACGGGTTTGCCGCTCTCAGGTCCACCGAGACCGCTGTGGTGGTTCTGGAGCCACGGGACGATCCCGTCTGATCACGCGCCCAGGGGCCGCCGTACCGACAGGTCCAGGGACACCGATCCCCGCCGGCGACGCTTGAGCACGGCCAAGACCAGAGCCTCCGAGGCTGCATCCGTCGGCGAGGCCAACGTCACCTGCGGCTCTTCGACCCAGCTGCCGTTGGCTTCAGTGCCGTCAGGACCCGGGAGGTTGCCCTCCGGCTCCTCCGCCCAGGCGATGAGAACGTGCAGACCGTTCCCGCGAGCCGGCAACTCCACGAGATCAAGGCATCGCCGATGGGACAGGACGATCTCGCGCCCCAACACGTCGATCGCCAGTCCTGGGCTGACGTGAAGGCGGTCCCCGTCCACACTGACGTCGAGGCCGTCAACCACCCCATAACCATGCAGGCGGTTGTGCAGAAATCTCATGCGTCGGTGGTATTCCTGATCCGTCCGAAGGTCGTCCGCCGTGAGAAGTCGCCCGGCGAAGTAGTTCACGCGGCGAGGGGCATCACTCACGGGCACCTCCACAACCTACGCTCTGCGCCGCCGGGTTGCGGTCCTCCGAGCTAGATGTAACATGCGTACATGTTTGTATGTGATCTCCGATGACGGCGACAGAGACGCCGAACCCTGTCCGCCGGACCCAGGCGGATCGGCGTGCCCGCTCGCGCACCGCGCTCCTCGAGTCGGCGGCACGGGGCCTGTCGCGGTACGGCTACGGCAATCTCGCGCTCGAGCGTGTGGCCAAGGATGCGGGCTACACGCGCGGCGCGCTGTACCACCAGTTCCAGGACAAGCAGGAACTGACCCTGGCCGTGTTCGAGTGGATCCTCGAGACGTGGGACAAGGAGGTCCTCGCCCTCGTCGAGGCGGAGACGGAGCCGGTCGCGGCCCTTCTCGCGCTGGCACGCGGTCACGCCGTCTTCTGCCGGCGTGACATCGCGCGCGTCGCGGTCGCGCTGCGGCTGGAGTTCTCCGGACAGGACCACCCCATCGGGCGCGCGGTCGAAGAGGCGTACGAGCTGCTCGTCAAACGCTGCGTCCGCCTCGTCACGGCAGGCCGGAAGTCGGGGACCATCCCGCCCGGCCCGCCGGCCCGGGCCGTCGCGCTCGCCTTCCTCGGAGCGTTTGAGGGGACCGTGATCGCACTGGCCGGCCAGGCCCCCCACGACGAGCTGCTCGCAGTCCGTGCCGCCGCAGGCGTTCTCGGACTCCACCCACGACACGACATGGAGGCAGACACGACATGAAGCTCCCGGACACTGCACACACGGGACGGCCCTGGCGAATCCACGAGATCACCCCAGACTTCCGGCTCTATGACGTGTGGGCTCTACCGACCCCCGGCGGTCCTGACGACTTCCCGCGACTGGTCCGGCAGTTCGCCGGCGGCGACACGGCGCACAACCCGTCCTGGATCGCCCGCACGCTCTTCGCCATCCGCTGGAAGCTCGGGGCCCTGTTCGGCTGGGACGACCCCGATGCGGGTGTCGGCTCCCGCGTGCCGACGCTGCGTAACCGGTTGCCGGCCGACTTGCTCGACGGTCCTCAAGGTCCCGAGTTCGACACACTCCCCTTCAGGTCGGTCTACCTGATTGACGACGAGTGGGCAGCGGAAATGGGGAACCGGACCGTGCACGCGGTGATGCACATCGGCTGGGTGCCGGACGAGGCAGTGGGATATCGCGGCCACATGGCCGTTCTGGTGCGGCCGAACGGTCTGTGGGGCAAGGCCTACATGGCCGCCATCGCACCGTTCCGGCACCTGTTCGTCTACCCGCCCCTGATGCGGGACATCGGGCGGGAGTGGCGGAGCCACAAAGCAGCGACCACGGCAGCGCCCACGGCCGCGGCCACCCACACCAGTGAGATCGCCCAGACCGCCTCGACGTTCACCCCGGAAGGGGTCGTCGAGAGGGGTGGAAAGAACAGCATCTGAATCGCCGCTCCCAGTGGGACGGTCAGGCCGGCCGCCAGACCGACCCACCCGCGCCGCCCGATGGATGCCCCGATGGCCCCCAGAGGTCCTCCGAAGATCGCGCTTGCCGCCCACCACAGGCGCATCTCCCAGAGGTATCCCAGGAGCGGCTCCTGCCGCAGCAACGCGTCCGCGCCGTAGTAGGAGGTCGTCGCCGCAAGGAGCGCAACGACGCCGGTTGCTGCCCCTTGACCCCGCGAACCCGTCGCCCAACCAACGGCCACTGCGAGTGCCGCCCATGCCCAGGCCGAGTCCAGGATCAGACTGACGACCTCGGCAGCCGACGCCCAGCCCGTGCCAGCCAGATGGCCACCAAGGGCAGGGTTGTACGAGGAGCTTGCTGCGTTGGCGAGCGAGGTCAGTGCCCCGTATGCGGCGCCAACGGCAAGACATACCAACAACTTTCCCGAGACGCGCATCCCGACACAGTAGGGCGGCGGGGTCTCCTGACCGCCGCCGCCCCCCTGTGCATCAGGCGAGGTCGAACCGGTCCAGGTTCATGACCTTGACCCACGCCGCGACGAAGTCGCGCACGAACTTCGCCTGCGCGTCCGCACTGCCGTAGACCTCCGCGATCGCTCGCAGCTGGGAGTTCGTCCCGAAGACGAGGTCGGCGGCCGTTGCGGTCCACTTGACCTCGTCCGTGGAGCGGTCGCGGCCGTCGAACACGTTCTCTGCTGACTCGGAGGCCTTCCACTCCGTGCCCAGGTCGAGCAGGTGCACGAAGAAGTCGTTGGTCAACGTCTCGGGCCGGTCGGTGAAGACCCCGTGTCGGCTGCCGCCGACGTTCGCGCCCAGGGTCCGCATCCCGCCGACCAGGACCGTCATCTCGGGAGCGGACAGCGTGAGCATGTTGGCCCGGTCGAGCAGCAGCGTCTCCGGCGGCAGCTTCTCTCCGGCCCGCAGGTAGTTGCGGAACCCGTCTGCCCTCGGTTCGAGGACGGCGAACGACTCCACATCGGTCTGCTCCTGCGAGGCATCCGTGCGCCCCGGCGCGAACGGCACCGTGACGTCGTGCCCGGCGTTCTTCGCCGCCTGCTCGACGCCTGCGCACCCGCCCAGGACGATCAGGTCTGCAACCGAGACCTTCGTTCCGCCGGACGACGAGGCGTTGAAGTCCTGCTGGATCTGCTCGAGGGTCTGCAGCACCGAAGCCAGCGCGGCCGGCTCGTTGACCTCCCAGTTCCGTTGAGGCTCAAGGCGGATCCGTGCCCCGTTGGCTCCACCACGCTTGTCGGTGCCGCGGAAGCTGGCCGCCGACGCCCAGGCGGTCGCGACCAGCTGGGAGACGGACAGCCCCGACTCGAGGATTGTGGCCTTGAGAGTGGCGATGTCGCCGTCCGCGATGAGGTCGTGGTCGACCGCGGGCACGGGGTCCTGCCACGGCTGCCGCTCCGGGATCCACGGGCCGAGGTAGCGCGAGACGGGTCCCATGTCGCGGTGTAGCAGCTTGTACCAGGCCCTGGCGAACGCGTCCGCGAGCAGGTCCGGGTTCTCGAAGAAGCGACGCGAGATGGGCTCGTAGATCGGGTCGATCCGCAGTGCGAGATCCGTCGTCAACATCATCGGGGCGTGCCTGACCGAGGCGTCGTGCGCGTCGGGCACCGCGTCCGAAGCGACGCCGCCCTTCGGCTTCCACTGCTTGGCGCCCGCGGGGCTCTCAGTGAGCTCCCACTCGAAACCGAACAGCGTCTCGAAGAAGCTGTTGTCCCACTGGATCGGCGTCGGCGTCCACGCGCCCTCGAGGCCGCTGGTGATGGTGTCCTTGCCCTTGCCGGTGCCGAACTCGCTCTTCCAGCCAAGGCCCATCGAGTGGACGGGGCAGCCCTCGGGCTCGGCGCCGATCAGGCTCGGGTCGCCTGCGCCGTGGGTCTTTCCGAACGTGTGGCCACCGGCGATCAGCGCCACGGTCTCCTCGTCGTTCATCGCCATCCGGCTGAACGTCTCCCGGATGTCCCGGGCCGCCGCCAGCGGGTCCGGATTGCCGTTGGGGCCCTCCGGGTTCACGTAGATCAGGCCCATCTGCACGGCACCGAAGGGACCGGTGAGCTCCCTGTCTCCGCTGTACCGCTCGTCTCCGAGCCACGTGTCCTCAGGCCCCCAGAAGATCTCCTCGGGCTCCCAGATGTCCTGTCGCCCGAAGCCGAAGCCGAAGGTCTTGAAGCCCATCGACTCCATGGCGACGTTGCCGGCGAAGACGAGCAGGTCTGCCCAAGAGACCTTCTGGCCGTACTTCTGCTTGACCGGCCACAGCAGCCGGCGTGCCTTGTCGAGGTTGGCGTTGTCGGGCCAGCTGTTCAGGGGCGCGAAGCGCTGGGCGCCGTCGCCGCCACCTCCACGACCGTCCTCGATGCGGTACGTGCCGGCTGCGTGCCAGCTCATCCGGATGAACAGCGGGCCGTAGTGGCCGTAGTCGGCCGGCCACCAGTCCTGCGACTGCGTCATCACATCGAGAACGTCCTGCTTGAGCGCCTCGACGTCGAGGGCTTTGAAGGCCTCGGCGTAGTCGAAGTCCTCGCCCAGCGGGTTGGATCGCGGCGAGTGCTGGTGAAGAACCTGCAGGTTCAGCTGGTTGGGCCACCAGTCCTGGTTGGTGCTGGGCCGGCTCTGCTTCGGTTCTGGGGCTGGGATTACCGGGTTCTCGCTCTCGCTGCCGCGATCAGACACGTCGGTCCATCTCCTGTCTAGATGTCTCGGTTGGTGAACATCGTTTTGTCAGCTGGTTGTTCGTGCGCACTCGGGACAAACTCCCCAGTAGATGACCTCCGCCTCGTCGATCGTGAAGCCCTGGTCGTTGGACGCGGTGAGACACGGGGCCTCGCCGACCGCGCAGTCGACGTCGGCAATGGCACCGCACGACCTGCACACGACGTGATGGTGGTTGTCCGCGACCCGAGACTCGTAGCGAGCCACGGAGCCGGACGGCTGGATGCGCCGCACCAGCCCTGCAGCGGTCAGGGCGCGCAGCACGTCGTAGACGGCCTGGTGCGACACCGCCGGTAGCTCCTCACGCACGGCACCGATGATCGAGTCGGTGTCTGCGTGTGGGTGGGCGTGCACCGCGGCCAGCACCGCCAGTCGCGGACGCGTCACGCGGAGGGGCGCTCCGCGCAGCATGCTCACGAAGTCCGAGGTCGTCGGCACGCTGCGCAGTATGGTCCATTTTCTGGAATGCATCAAGAACTGAGCTGGCGAAACATCCCGTCGACGTCGGGCAACCGCTCGAACACGGAGAACGTCCCCGCGTCCGCGATCTCCTGGGCTGCCTCCAGGAACCCGGCCCACGCGGTGCGCGCGAGCGTTCCCCCCACACTGATCCGCCGCACCCCGAGTGCCGCTGCTTCCGCGACGGTGATGAACGGCGCGTTGATCAGCAGGTTCACCGGTTGGGGTGACACGGCGTCGACGATGGCTGCAACCTGCTCAGCGGTTCCGATGCGCGGGGCGTAGAGGCAGTCGGCTCCGGCCTCGGCGTACGCGCGGAGCCGTCGAATCGTCTCGTCGATGTCTGGACGTCCCACGACGAACCCCTCGGATCGGCCGGTCAGGACGATCCTCGTGCCGCTCTCGTCGATCGCCTCACGCGCGGCCCTGACCCGCTCGACGGCCAGGTCGAACTCATGGAGGGGCTGCGCCGGGTCGCCAGTGGAGTCCTCGATCGACAGGCCCGCGATCCCGGTTTCCGCGGCCAGCTTCACATGCTCGTTGACCTGCTGGGGGTCGACCGCGAAGCCGCCCTCGAAATCGGCGTTCACGGGGACGTTCACCGCTTCCGCGACGGTCTGTAGGTGCTCGAGCATCTCGTCGAGCAGGACGTGGTTGTCAGGGCGTCCCAACGTCCAGGCGAAACCGGAGCTCGTCGTCGCCAGCGCCTTGAAGCCCAGGGCCTCCAGGGCACGCGCACTCCCCGCGTCCCACGGGTTGGGCATCACGAAGCAACCGGACGTGTGCAAGCTGTGGAAAGAGGCGACTCGATCACTCTGGACTGTCATGCTGGCACCCTTTACCTTCAACGGCCGCTGCATCGCTGCGGCTCCGGGATCGTCTGCCCATACTGGAGGAGCCCGACATGACACCGCCACCGCCGCCCTCGTTCTCAGTGGCCGAACGGTTCACCCTCGAGTTCGGGAGCGTGGTGACGACCTTCGTCCAGCTCTACGGTCTGACCCGAGAGCACGACGTCGTCGAGCTCAAGGAGAGCGGGCCGGACGGCCGGCTCGTCGTCCGAAAACTCCCTGGGGAGTGGCAGGCAGGGAAGGTGGTCCTCACCCGCGCCCTCACGGCAGATCGGTCCTTCGACAACATCCTGACCGCAGCGCATGCCAGTACGAGCGACATCCGCAGCGATGCAAGGATTCTCGCCCACGATGCAACCGGCAGCCCTGTTGCCACGTACCGGCTCGTGAACGCCTGGCCACGGAAGGTCGAGATCGTGACCTTCGAGCTGGCCGACGAAGCGACTGTCGCCGAGCGGCTGACGCTCGTCTACGAGCAGGTCGAGCGGACGTAGCGCGCCGCCTGCCTCTCAGCCAGAGCAGGCGTGCGGCAATCTGTCGCCCCGATGGCTCTGAAGGCCCTGACGAAACTCATCGGTTAGGTACGACGACCTGAGCTTTGCCGGGCACCACTCGGAGGCCCTGCTGCTGGCCGTCTTCTGTACCTGGTCGGCGGAGGCGTCGTCTACCTCCTGCTCTCTGCGTACGGAATGGTGATCGGACACGACAGCGCGGCCAACTTCGTGCCGGTCAACGCGGCGGACAACGTCCTTCACCTGGGGCTTGGCCTGGGCATAGTCGCCCTCGGCCTGGTGCTCGGCGGTAGGTCAGGTCACGGTTCGGCAAGGTAGGGATCGGCCCAGGCGCTGATGATGCGAGCCGCGCGCTGGGCCTGGTTGCGGCCGGTCAGCAGGTGGTCGGCGCCCTCCAGCGACACGAAGCTGCGGGGGTGCCGCGCCGCCCGGAAGATCTCGCTGGCGTTCGCGATGCCCACGGTGTTGTCGGTCGGGGAGTGCATCACCAGCAGCGCCCGGTGAAGTGTGCGGATCTGCTGGTGCAGGTCAGCAGCGCGAACGTCCTCGATGAAGTGCCGGCGGAGGGTGAGGGCCCTACCGCCGATGGGGAAGGGAGCTTCGCCCTCGGCCAGGATGCGTTCCACGAGAGCGTCGTACGTGTGCTCGACGTGACCGGGCTTGTACGGCGCCCCGATGCTCGCCACCGCGAGCACCGAGTCGAGCTCATGGGCTGCAGCGATGACCGCCGCCCCGCCGAAGGAGTGGCCCACCAGGAGTCGGGCCTCGCGGCCGGACTCGTTCATGAACCGCGCCGCCTGCGCGGTGTCGGCGAGCTTGTGGGAGAAGGACCCGTCACCCCAGTCACCCTCCGAGTCGCCGAGCCCGAGGTTGTCGAAGCGCAGCATCCCGATGCCCTCGCTGGCCAGCTGCTTGCAGATCCGGCTGGCGGCGGGACTGTCCTTGCCCAGCGTGAACCCGTGGGAGAACACGCCCCAACCGCGGGTCGTGCCCTCGGGCTCGTCGATCAGCCCGGCAAGTCTCGGTCCGCTGGTACTGGGGAACCAGACTCGCTCGGGCACGTCGGCCATCCTCCCAGACGGGTGGACGGGTCCGCCGTTGCGGAAGGACGTGTCAGGTCGTCGGGATGCCGACCAGATCCGCGCTGACCTGCCAGAGCCGAGCGGCGGTGCCCTCGTCGTAGCTGCTCTTGGACGACCTCTTGGGCTTGCTGTTGGCGAAGAACTGCCCCGAGACGTTCTCGAGCTCGGGGGCCGAGGCCACGTGGACGGTCGTCTTGGCGCCCTGCGCCGGCGACTTCATGAACGGTCGAATGAGCGGAACGAGGAGTCGCTGGATACCGGCGGGGTCCTCGGCGCCGAAGGACGTGCTCACCACTCCCGGATGCAGCGCGTTGGCCGTCACGGAGGTCGACCGCAGTCGCCGGGCCAGCTCGTACGTGAACAGCACGTTGGCCAGCTTGGACTGGTCGTAGGCACGTGACCCGGAGTACGACCGCTCACCCTGCAGGTCGTCGAAGTCGATGCGTCCCATGGCATGCGCGTTGGACGAGACGGTGACGACCCTCGCTGCAGCGCTCTGCTTGAGCCGGTCGAGAAGCAGGTGGGTGAGGAGGAACGGCGCCAGGTGGTTGAGAGCGAAGGTGTGCTCCAGCCCGTCCGCAGTGAGCCGTCGGGTGTGCCAGTATCCGCCGACGTTGTTCACGAGCACATCGATGGGAAGGCGCTCGAGAACCTCTTCGGCCAGGCGCCTGACCTCGGACTGAGCCGACAGGTCCGCGACGAACTCGACGACGAGTCCACCTCCGGCTGAGCGGATCTCGTGAGCCGCAGCTGCGGTGCGCTCGCGGTCACGGCCGGTCAGGGCGATGTCCGCCCCCATCCTTGCCAGGCCCAGTGCAGTGGCCTTGCCGATGCCGCCGGTGCCACCGGTGACCAGCACGGCTCTCCCGCTCATGGGTTGGCTCAGCAGGTCACCTCGACGAGCTTCTCGGTGCGAGCGGTCCACGGCTGACCGGTGTTGTTGCTGGTCGCCTTCACCGTCGACTTGGTCGACAGGATGACCTGGTAGGTCACGCCGGGCTGGGGATCCCAGGGCAGGCCCCAGGCGTTGTCCTGGCAGATCGGGCCGACGGAGGTGGCGCCGCCGGTGGTGGACAGACCGGTGGCCAGCGCCCCGCCGCCGCTGTAGAGAGTCACCCGTTGGCCGTCCTGGATGACGAATGCGCTCATCTCGGTCTTGTGCCGCATCCAGGCCGTCTCGCAGACGACTTCGCCCTTGTGCTTGAGCCGGCGGATGCCGTTCTGCATGTACGTCGACCCCTTGGTCGTGAGGTCGCAGGTGCTGTCCTGGCCGGCCGCGTTGAGGAGCGGTGCCTGACTGGGACGCACCCAGACTGCTTGTGCCGGAACGGCTACGGCGACCGTGAGTCCGCCGGCGAGAGCGAGGGCGGCGAGCTTACGCATGGTTTCCCCCAAGTGGTCGATTGCCCGGCACCGTAGTCGCCGCCGGTGCGTTTCGTACGCGGAATGCCGAAGTCCTGATGCCGACCGGCCGTTGCTCAGGGTGTGACGACCGCCTTGCCGAGGACGCGCCCCTCGCCGACGTCGGCGAGCGCCTGCGACACCTGGTCGAGCGGGAACGTGCGGTGGATGTGGACGCGAAGATCGCCGGCGATGCAGCGCTCGGCGACGGGCTCGAAGTGCGCCGGCCCCTGCCTGGCAACGAGGAGCCCTAGCCGGCGCCGAGTGAGCAGTCCGAGAGCGGCGCCGACCGTCACCACCCTCAGCAGCGTTCGCACGGTGCCGCCGACGCACAGGTAGCGACCGCCTCGCGCCAGGGCCCGCCGGTACGCGAACACCGACCTGTGCGCGACGAGATCCAGCACGAGGTCGTATGGTTCTCGTCGCGTGAAGTCCTCGCTGCGGTAGTCGACCACGTCGTCGGCGCCGAGAGCTCGGATGAACGCGAGCTTGTCCGCGTTGTCGACGCCGGTCACGTGTGCCCCTGCGAGCTTGGCGAGCTGGATCGCGAACGAGCCGGCCCCACCGCCCGCCCCGTTGATCAGCACACGCTGCCCGCTGCCTGCTCGGGCAGTTCCCTGCAGCGCGATCGCGCCCGCCTGGGGCAAGGTCGAGGCCTGGGCGAACGTCAGCTCCTCCGGCTTGCGTGCGAGCGCCGCTTCGGGTGCGACCGCGTACTCCGCGAAACCGCCCATCAGAGAGAGGTTGTCGCCGTACACCTCATCACCTACGTGGAAGCGGGAGACGCCGGAGCCGACGGCTGCGACGCGTCCGGCGATGTCTGAGCCGAGTACGCGGTGCGCCGGGGCGCGCAGCCCCCCGATCCGCGCGTACATCGGAGCTCCCCGCAGCATCTCCCAGTCAGAGAGATTGACGGACGTCGCGGCGACCTCGACGAGCACCTGGTTCGCGCTCGGCGACGGCACCGGAATGTCCTCGACGCTCAGTACGTCAGGCGGGCCGTAGCGGTCGTAGACGACGGCCCTCATCGTGGTCGGCCCGTCAGAGCCAGTAACGCGTGGGACTGGACATGCGAGTCACTGTAGGCGGAGCAAGCGAGGTCGAATATCTCGTCCGAACGGTGGATGTGCAGGTAGGGCGGGACTGCGAGCCTGGCTTGCGGACCCCGGTCTCGGCCTGTCAACGCATCGGTTCAGGGGCGCCCATGGCGCCCGGGGGAGGAAAACATGTCTCGCGCAACACAGCAGCGCGCTCTGAAGGCGACGACGGTGCTTGCCGCGGTCGTGACGGCAGTCGCCGTCTCGGCGCCGCCGGCGATGGCCACCAGTCCAGTGAACCTCGGCGGCACCACCCGCGTGCTGAGCGTCGACGCCGCGGGCACCACCATCGACGGTCGGGCACCGTCGGTCAGCCGCGATGGGCGCTACACCGCCTTCGCCCGCTCAGGGCCTGGCGGCTGGGGCATCGTGCTGCATGACGCGGTCACCGGCAGCGAAGCCGCGGTTCCGCGTGTCCCCGGCTACGAGCTCATGGGCAACCTCGCGGTGAGCGCTGACGGCCGGTTCGTCGTCTACGGAGGCTATTCCGCCGCCGACCCGCTGCGGTTTCGGATCTTCCGCCACAACGTCGCCACCAACAGCGGCACGGTGATGCCGGCGCCCAGCACGGGTGGCGAGCCCTACGGCCTCACGCAGTTCAGCGTCAGCGCGAACGGCCGGTTCATCGCCTTTCTGGGGTCGTGGCGGGATGCGAGCCTTGCGACACGTTCTGACGTCTTCGTGACCGACGCGACTGCGCGCACCACCACGCCCCTCGGCGTCGAGCTGCCCTACACGGACGCCGACCACCAGCTCATGCAGCCCGCGATCAGCGGCGACGGGACCAAGGTCGCGTTCGCCACGTCGGCCAGCCTGGTCACGCGAGACACCAACACGCACTTCGACATCTATGTCCACGACCGGGCGACCGGAGCCGAGGCGCTGGCCAGCCGCACCGTCGCCGGAGGCACCGGGAACAAGCAGTCCACACAGCCGTGGATCAGCGGGGACGGGCGCTTTGTGGCCTTCAACTCGCGATCGACGAACCTTGCTCCCGGCGTCACCGACACCTCGATCACGCAGGCCTACGTCGTCGACACGAGCACCTTCCGGACCACGATGATGAGCAAGACCGCCGCAGGTGTCGCGGGCGACGCCTTCGCGCACGTCCTGGGGATCAGCTCGACAGGGCGCTTTGTGGTCTTCGAGTCGCCGGCCACGAACTACGGATTCCCGGCCAACCCCTTCGGCCTCACCGGGTGGCAGATCTACCGCTACGACCGCGTCAACGACACCATCGGCCTGGTCAGCCACGCGGCCGGGAAGAAGTACCCGTCGGATCGAGGCTCCGGTGCGCTGGACGCCGTCATCAGCGCCGACGGTGCGCACATCGCCTACTCGTCCACCAGCCGGGACTTGGACAGAACCGCTGTGGACGAATACAACTCGCTGGACCTCTTCGCCTGGGCTCAGTAGACCCAGGGGGAGGCCCCTTCGCCTGTCAAAGCATCGGTCTCATGGGCGCCTCGGGCGTCGCGGGAGGAAAACATGTTTCGTCCAACACGACAGCGCGTCATGAAGGCAACGACGGCGCTTGTCGCCGTTGCGACGGCAGTCGCCGTCTCGGCACCACCGGCGGCGGCAGCGACTCCGGTAGACCTCGGTGGGACCCACCACATGCTGACTGTCGATGACACAGGCACCTTCACCTCGGGCAGGGCGCCATCCGTGAGCCGCGACGGGCGCTACACCTCCTACACCCAACCGGGTCCGATCGAGTGGCAGATCGTGCTGCATGACGCGGTCACCGGCACCGACACCGTCATTGAGCCGCCCTCCGGCTACACCCTCATCGGCAACGTCGCGATGAGTGCTGACGGCCGGTTCATGGTCTTCGGGGGCAATATCGGCGGGGAGCCGTTTGCTTCTCGGGTCTTCCGTTACAACGTCGCCACCGGCGGGATCACAGCGATGCCGCCACCGGATACGGATGGGGTGCCCTACTTCGTCACGGCGCTCACCATCAGCGCGAACGGCCGGAGCATCGGCTTCCTGGCGGAGGGGTATGCCACCGGGGATCCGGAGCTCTTTCGTTCGGACGTCTTCGTGACCGACGCGACCGCTCGCACCACCACGTCACTCGGCGTCGAGCTGCCGACCACCGACGCCAGCCACAAGGTCATGCAGCCGGCGATCAGCGGCGACGGGACCAAGGTCGCCTTCACCACGTCAGCCAGCTTGGTCGCGCGAGACACCAACACGCACTTCGACGTCTATGTCCACGACATGGCGACCGGAGCCAACGCGCTGGCCAGCCGCACCGTCGCCGGAGGCACCGGCAACAAGCAGTCCATCGGCCCGTGGATCAGCGGTGATGGGCGCTACGTGGCCTTCCAGTCGCGATCGACGAACCTTGCTGCCGGCGTCACCGACACCTCGATCATGCAGGCCTACGTCATCGACCTGAGCACCTTCCGGACCACGATGATGAGCAAGACGGCGGCAGGCGTCGCCGGCAACGGATTCGCGCAGCCTCTGGGGATCAGCTCGACCGGGCGCTATGTGATCTTCACCTCGGCGGCCACGGACTTCGGCTTCCCCGCCAACCCGTACGGCTTCGTCAATTGGCAGCTCTACCGCTATGACCGCGTCAACGACACCATCGGCCTGGTCAGCCACGCGGGTGGGAAGAAGTTCCCGTCGAACCAGGGCGGTTCGCTGGAAGCCGCCATCAGTGCCGACGGTGCGCACATCGCCTTCATGTCAGACAGCCGGGACCTGGACAGGACCCCCGGCATCACGGACTGGTACATGACGCCCGACATCTTCGCCTGGTCGCGGTAGCCCAGGGCGCACTCCGTTCTGACGCCATGCTGATGCCCTCGGCACATCGTGCTCCTGTCGTCCACACAAGTGGCCGGCAAGGACCGGCGGTCAAGGACCGCCTCAGCGATGGAGAAGGACATGACCATGAACATGAAGAAGAGGAGCAGGCTGGCCACGCTGTCTCTTGCACTCGTCGCGGTGGCAGTGCTGCCACTGGGGTTGGCGGTGCCGGCCCAGGCGGCCACCACCAAGGACGGCTGCACGGTCAACCCGCTGCTGCCAGTGGACACAGGTACGGAGAACCTGCAGTTCGTGCCCTACGTCCACTACCCGTACGAGGTCTCGTGCATCGCCTCGGCGGGCGGACTGAGCGTCGAGGTGAAGACTGAGACGTGGGAGTCGGACCGCGATGGATGGGCCGGCGACGTGGACGCCGACGGCATCAACAACGCCGACGAGGACCGCATCGGCTCGGCGACCGTGACCCGGAGCTTCGGCACGGCCGGCGGCAGCACGACCGTCAACGTCCGCGGCCTGCTGCCGCACACCGACACGGACTTCGACGAGGAGGTCTACCACGCGGTGAAGTTCCGCGTGACGAGCGGACCGGTCACCGGCAGGTGGACCAGTCTCGAGCTGACCAACGCAACCACGATCGACTGGTGACCGGAAGCCTCGTCGTACCGTTCGTTCCGGCTGAGTGATGGGTCCCACGGTTCAGGCCGTGGGACCCATCAGCGTGTCCGGACGTATCAGGCGGCCCGGGGGTCCCTCCTGCAAGGATGACGGTCGCGCAGCGCTCCACCTCGCGCTTGCTGGTCACTGCTGCGGCGGGATATGGGAAGTCGACCCTGCTCGAGGCGCAACGCCCGGATGCGGGCGTCGTGGTCTCGGCGCTCTCTCTGCTCTCGACCGGGCTGCCGCACGGGGTCTCGTGGATAGGTGTCGACGACTTCGACGACGCCAGCACCGACGACCAGTTGCGCGTGATCGGGCTCCTCGCCGAGAGGCAGGACGTCGGCGTGGCCGTCGCTTCACGGTCACCCGTCCCCGCTGAAGTGCGCGGCAGGCTGCGTGGGCAACTGGGCGAGCGGGACGCCACCGACCTGGCCCTCACGCCGTACGCGATCGCGCGCCTGCTGGGGGATGAGTTCGGAGTCACCGATCCCGAGGCGGCGCTGCGGGTCGCCGAGCTCACCGCAGGGTGGCCGCAGCTCGTCCGCTTCGCCGGGGATGCCCTGCGCCGTGACGCGCACGTCGACCTGGCGACGGCGATGACGGCACCAGGTGCCCCGGCCGCGGACTGGATCCGATTCAGCGTCCTCGAGTCACTGCCCGCCGGCGTCGAAGACGTCCTTCGCGCGGTTGCGGGGATCGGTGGGACGGGTCCGCTGACGCAGGCGCTGTGCGACGCCGTGCTCGCCGAGACTCGTGGTGACTGCATGCCCGACCTGGTGGAGCGGCTGCGGCGCTTGGGAGTTGTCGTGCCGCGCCGCCGGCTTGGGCGAGTGACCGAGTTCGTGACCGTGCCGGCCGTGGCACTCGTTCTGCAGAGCGAGCGTGGCAGCCGGCCGCCGCGAGAGGTCGCCATGGCCATCGCGCACGTGTTCGAGGCAGATCGCGCGTGGCTGCCGGCCGCGCAGGCGCACGCGGTCGCCGGTGACCGCGCGGTGGTGGCTCGGCTCCTCCGCGAGCGGGGTGAGGACATGCTCCGCCGCGGTGATGCCGGTCCCGCCACCCGGCTCGTCGAGCAGCTGGTCGAGCAGGTGACGGAGAGTGCGACCGATGGCGAGTCGGGGCTGCTGCACCGCACGTACGCAGATGCTCTCCGGATGTCCGGCGACCCCTCGCGGGCGCGCCGCGCCTTCGCGCCACTGGTGGCTCGAGCGGACGAAATGGGGTGGGAGCCTGGCCTGGCGGCCCGGGTAGCCAGCCTGCACTATCTGTGCGGGGAGTTCGAGTCAGCGCTGGACGTGCTCGACCGATGCAGCGATCTCGCCGATCCCGAGGCGGCTCACCCTGACAGTGAGGACCTCGTCGACTGGCTGGCCTGCCGCGTGCACGTCCTCGCCATGCTTGGTCGACCGGAGGACGCGGCATCCGCCGCCGCGCGGTGTGTCGACGCCGCCGAGCGTTTCGGGCACCCACGCCCGCTCGGGGTCGCGCACCTTGCCATGGCCAGGACCTGCCGGGGCACTCTGCAGGACCTGCACCACGATCAGGCTCTCCGGTACGCAACCGAGGCCGACGACGCCGTGACGGCGACGCGGGCCCTCGCGGCCCAGACCTGCTTGCTCCTGGCTGCCGCCCGCTACGACCAGGCGTGCGTCTCCGCCAAGGAGGCCGCACGGATGGCCCGGTTGTCATGCCCTCCCGGCCTGCAGGCCGCCGCGCTGCACAACTTGGGCGAGGCGCTCGCGCGCACCGGGGAGCTCGACGAGGCGCTCTGGCACCTCGAGTGTTCGGTCGCCCTCTGCCGGAGGCTGGGTCCGGCCCGGGCAGCACTGGGTCTGGTCGGTACGGCCGACGTGCACAGGTCACTGGGGCACGAGGAGCAGAGCCGCGCCGCCTACACCGAGGCGGCGGAGCTCGCCCGCGGATCCGGCGACGTGCAGGTGCTCGTGTCAGCGCTGACCGGTCTTGCCCTGCTCTCTGCCGACGAACCGACGCCCGAGGCCGCGAGCGCGGCAGCCGAGGCACTTCGACTCGCCCCGCCGGAACTCCAGGCGATAGCCCTGACCGCGAACGGACGGGTCGCGCTCATTCGCGGTGACCGCGCTGCTGCTGCCGACCACGCTCGTCAGGCCGGCGCAGTGGCCCGCGACATGCGGGCGGCGGACCTGCTGGCGGACGCCCTCGAGCTCGAGGCCACGGTCGTCGACGATGCAGCCCGGGCACGTGAGGCTCTGACCGAGGCACTGTCGATCTGGTCGGCGGGAGGGGCCGGACCCGCCGTCGCCCGCGTCGAGGTGCTGATCGGGCGGTTGCCCGACGCGGACGGCACGGAACGATCCCGCGCGCGCGACTCCGCACGTGCTCTCCGGCGGCTTGGGATTCACGCACTCGGCGGGCGCTCCGTGGCAAGCGACGGCGGTGGCGGGTCCGTGTCCGTCGCCGTCCTGGGGCCATTCATCGTCACGGTCGAGGGCACGGAAGTGCCGCTACCGGCCTGGCGGTCGAAGCAGGCGCGGACGCTGGTCAAGATCCTGGCGGCGCACCGGGGGCGGGTCGTGACTCGGGCTCGACTCTGTGACCTGCTGTGGCCGGACGAGGATCCGGCACGCACCGGGCACCGGCTCTCGGTCCTGCTCGCGACCGTTCGGGGGGTGCTGGACCCGACGAAGTCGTGGCCACCGGACCGCTACATCACGGCGGACCAGTCCGGCTTGCGCCTCGACCTCGGTGCCGTCGTACTCGACGCCGACATGCTGCTCCGCGATGCGGCGCACGCGGCTGCCCTGATCGAGAGCGGGGACCCCGAGCGAGCGCGCGAAGTGCTGGCCCACGTGGACGAGCTCTACCGGGGCGAGGCGTTCGAGGACGAGTCCGAGGAGTGGGCTGACGGCCTGCGCGAGGAGGCCCGGGCGGCCTGGGCTCGATCGGTGCGGCGACTTGCCTCCCTGCAGTCCCGCGACGGCCGCGGCGCGGAGGCTCTCGGCATCGTCGTCCGCCTACTGGCCGTCGACCCCTACGACGAGCAGATGCACCGGCGCCTGGTCACCGGCCTCGTCCGCTCCGGCAGGCACGGCGAGGCGAGGCGAGCTTTCGACCGCTGGTGTCAGGCGATGCAGGAGATCGACGCTCCACTGCCGGACCCGCGAGCCGTCGAGCCCGACCGGGGCGATGTCCCGGGCAGGGCCCGTTCTGACGCCACGCTGATGCGGCGCTGACACGCTCCGGCCGTGTCAGACCTTTCGCTCAGACCTCGGCGGAGCCGTTCGCTGAGTCACACCAGAGAAGGAAGAACCATCATGTTCCGTCACTGTTTACGTCTCGCGTCCATGCTCGCCGGGGCCACTGCCGGCGGCCTGCTTCTCGCCACCCCGGCTGGGGCCCATCAGGTCCAGCAACCGCAGCCGCTGCCGCTGCCGCCCCTCCTGCTCTGTTCCACCCCCTGGACCAACCTCATCGTCGGGACCGAGCGTGACGACGAGATCCTGGGTACCGACGCGAACGACTTCATCATCGGCCTCGGAGGCGACGACACCATCTACGGCGGCGAGGGGCGGGACACGATCCTCGGCGGCGGCGGCGACGACGAGATGGCGGGCGGGCCGGATGACGACTGCATCGTCGGCGGCGCTGGCGCAGACCACTCGGTGCTGTGGATGTTCACCGTGCCCAACGGAAACGACGACAGCCACTCGGTCGCCTTCCGTTACATGTACTGAGGCGCCGCTGGGGGGCCACCCGCGCCACGCGTGGGTCAGATGCTGGCCGCAGTAACGCAGGGTCAACCTGAGACCTGGTCGTAATCAGTTCGTGACATTGAGCGGGCGACTCGGCTACTATCGGTGCGCTGGCCCTACCTCCCGGGGCCGGTTCTCGAGCGGTTCGCCGAACCCTGTCACCGCCGCGAGATCCATCCGAACGCCTGACAGGGGCGGGGGAACCACGTGATGCGGTTCCGGCCACGGTGATCTCACGAGACTCGCGAGACTCGCGAGATCACGGCGGCAGGAACCTTGGGGTCAAGACGGGTCCAGCGGCAGTCCAGCTGGATCCGGCCGGGTGACACACCTCCCACCCGAACCCGACAGCTCACCTCGTAGGCGCCAGAGAGGCCTCCGACTTGTCGAGCCGCATCAACAGTCGGCACCGCGCTGCGGTCCGAACGAAGACGCCCCTGTCCGCCATCGCCGAGTCCGTCGCCTCGAACGCAGGCACCGTTGGACGCCGGACCGCGGTGCTCGCGGCCTCGTCCGCTCTCGTGGTCTCCATGAGCGTCACGGCTGCCGATGCGGCGCCGCTGACCGGGGAGCCCGAGGCGGTCTCCACTGGAGCAGGCAAGGCAGGCTCGCTGCTGGCCGTCTCCTCCACCGCACTCAAGGCGCCGGCCGACGCGACCGTGACGCTCGCCAGCGCCTCCGTCGCCAGCGCGACACCGAAACCGAAGCCGAAGCCCGTCGTCCAGCCCGAGCGCACTACCACCGAGGTCTCCCGCTCCGAGGAGCGTCCCGTGGCTCCCGAGCTGGGCAACCTGTCGGCCACGCGCGCGAACATCATCAGCGTCGCGGCCCGGTACCTGGGCACCCCGTACCGCTACGGGGGCACCACGCCGGCGGGTTTCGACTGCTCCGGCTACGTGCAGTATGTGTTCAACCAGGTCGGCGTCAGCCTGCCCCGCACCTCGAGCCAGCAGGGTGCCTCGGGAACGCGGATCCCGCGCTCGGAGGCACTGCCCGGTGACCTGGTCTACAAGCCCGGTCACGTCGGCATCTACGCGGGCGACAACATGATGTACCACTCGCCGCAGACCGGTGACGTCGTGTCGCTGCGGGAGCTCTACTCCGCCGACTTCGTCTTCATCCGGGTTCTCTAGGACGCTTCTCACCCTGGAACGGCCGCTTCGTCGCGCCTGCGCTACGCTATACCCCCAGAGGGTATCGCGTAAGACGGAGGGACCGGCGAGATGAGCGACGAGCACAGCGTGCCCCTGAAGCTTCTCGGGTTCGTGCTCGGCCTGGCTGCGGTCTTCGGCCTTGCCGTTCTGCTCGGATCGATCCCCGGCCCTGTCGCGCAGGCCGAGGGCGACTCCGGTTCGGGCATGGAGGGCATGGAGGGCATGGGGGGCATGTCTGAGTCCGGCTCGGGGCTGCCTGCGGGCGGGCTGATGGTCTCGGACCGCGGCTACACCCTCGCCCTGACGGCCGACCGGTCGGACGGGGGCCCCGCCGTGCCGCTTGCCTTCGAGATCGATGGGCCGGACGGCGAGCCCGTCACCGAGTACGAGACGAGCCACGACAAGCGGCTGCACCTGATCGTCGTCCGCAGGGACCTGACTGGCTTCCAGCACGTCCACCCTGTGATGTCGGCGGATGGCACCTGGTCCGCCGAGGTGGCCCTGACGTCGGGTCAGTGGCGCGTGTTCGCTGACTTCGTTCCCGCCGAGCTGGGCGAGAACCTCACTCTGGGTGCCGATCTGGCTGTGCCCGGCGCTCTGTTGGCAGAGCCGCTGCCGGCGCCGTCCACTTTTGACGAGGTGGATGGGTACACGGTCAGGCTGGACGGTGAGCTGGTTCCGGGGGAGGAGTCCAAGGTGTCCTTGTCGGTGAGCAGGGACGGACAGCCGGTCACCGACCTGCAGGAGTACCTGGGCGCCTTCGGCCATCTGGTCGCGCTCCGGGACGGCGATCTGGCCTACCTGCACGTGCACCCCGAAGGCGAGCCCGGCGACGGCAAGACCCCGGCCGGCCCCGAGGTCGTCTTCTACGCCGAGGTGCCGTCGGTGGGCGACTACCGGCTGTTCCTTGACTTCCAGCACGAGGGTGTGGTGCGGACGGCAGACCTGACCGTCCATGCCGGGCAGAGCGACCACTGATGACCACACAGCGTGCAGGTGGACTGACCGTCTCGGACAGCGAGGGCTCCGCGCAGGTCGAGCTCGCGATCAGCGGGATGACGTGTGCCTCGTGCGCCACTCGCATCGAGAAGAAGCTGAACAAGCTCGAGGGGGTCAGCGCGACGGTCAACTACGCGACGGAGAAGGCCAAGGTCTCGTACGCGGAGGGAGTCAGCACCGACGACATCGTCGGTGCGGTCGAAGCAGCCGGGTACGAGGCCAGGCTGCCGCAACCGCCGCGTACCGCGGCCGACCGGTTCTTCGACGAGGGGCCGGACGAGGCGGAGCTGCACGCGCTCGCGCTGCGTCGTCGGCTGATCATCTCCGCGGTCCTGACCGTTCCGGTGATCGCGCTCGCGATGATCCCGTCTCTGCAGTTCGAGTACTGGCAGTGGCTGTCGTTGACCCTTGCGGCGCCGGTCGTGGTCTGGGGTGCGTGGCCGTTCCACCAGGCGGCGTGGACGAACCTGCGGCACGCCACCTCCACGATGGACACCCTGATCTCGCTGGGAACCCTTGCCGCGCTGGGCTGGTCGGTCTACGCGCTGTTCTTCGGTACCGCGGGCGTGCCGGGGATGACGCACCCGTTCGAGCTGACCGTGACGCGCAGCGACGGGAGCGCCAACATCTACCTCGAGGCCGCTGCCGGGGTCACCACGTTCATCCTGGCCGGCCGGTACTTCGAGGTGCGGTCCAAGCGGCAGGCCGGTGCTGCCCTGCGCGCGCTGCTGGAGATGGGCGCCAAGGACGTCGCGGTCCTGGTGAACGGGGTCGAGCAGCGGGTGCCCGTCGAGTCCCTGAGCGTCGGTGACCTGTTCGTCGTCCGTCCGGGCGAGAAGATCGCCACCGACGGCGTCGTCGAGGAAGGGACCTCGGCGGTCGACGCCTCGATGCTGACCGGTGAGTCGGTGCCGGTCGAGGTGGGCGTCGGCGACTCGATCACTGGTGCCACGGTCAATGTCGGCGGCCGGTTGCTGGTGCGGGCCATCCGGATCGGGGCCGACACCCAGCTCGCGCAGATGGCGAGGCTGGTCGAGGACGCCCAGAACGGCAAGGCCGAGGTGCAACGACTCGCCGACCGCGTCTCGGGCGTGTTCGTGCCGATCGTGATCGCGCTGGCGGCCGGGACCCTCGGCTTCTGGATCGGCACCGGAAGCGGTCTGGCAGTGGCGTTCACGGCGGCCGTCGCCGTCCTGATCATCGCCTGTCCGTGCGCGCTCGGCCTCGCCACCCCGACCGCGCTGATGGTGGGCACCGGTCGGGGTGCGCAGCTCGGCATCCTGATCAGGGGGCCCGAGGTGCTGGAGTCCACCCGCCGCGTCGACACCATCGTCCTGGACAAGACCGGCACGGTCACGACCGGACGGATGACCCTCCTCGACGTGCACGTCGCCGAGGGCGAGAACGCCGACCAGGTGCTGCGCTACGCGGGCGCGCTCGAGGACGCCTCCGAGCACCCCATCGCGCGGGCCATCACCGTCGGGGCCACACAGCGGGTCGGGGACCTGCCCCGCGTGGACAACTTCGCGAACCTCGAGGGTCTGGGCGTGCAGGGCGACGTCGAGGCGCATTCGGTTCTGGTCGGACGCCCACGCCTACTGGCTGAGAACTCGCAGCCGCTGGACACCCGGCTCGAGGACGCCATGTCCCGCGCCCAGGCGCAGGGCCGCACGGCCGTTGCGGTCGGATGGGACGGCGCCGCCAGAGGCGTTCTCGTCGTGGCCGACACGGTCAAGGACACCTCGGCCGAGGCGGTGCAGCGGCTGCGCAGCCTCGGGCTGACTCCCGTGCTACTGACCGGCGACAACGAGCCCGCGGCCCACGCCGTGGCCGCGGAAGTCGGCATCGACCAGGTCATCGCCGAGGTCCTCCCGCAGGACAAGGTCGACGTGGTCAAGCGCCTGCAGGCCCAGGGCAAGGTGGTCGCGATGGTGGGAGACGGCGTCAACGACGCCGCCGCACTGGCGCAAGCCGACCTCGGTCTGGCGATGGGAACCGGCACGGACGTCGCGATCGAGGCGTCCGACCTGACCCTCGTCACCGGAGACCTGCGGGTGGCCGCCGACGCCATCCGCCTTGCGCGACGGACGCTCGGGACCATCAAGGGCAACCTCTTCTGGGCCTTCGCGTACAACGTGGCCGCCCTGCCGTTGGCCGCTGCCGGGCTGCTGAACCCGATGCTCGCCGGCGCCGCGATGGCCTTCTCATCGGTGTTCGTGGTCACGAACAGCCTGCGGCTGCGTGGTTTCAAGGCCAGCTAGCCGTCCCGCCGGGCCATGAGTGCCCCACCGATCACGAGCGCGGCGACCGTCCACGCGGCCGTGACGCCGAGGCCGCCCACGGCGCGAGGGGGACGTTGTCGAACCGCTCGACGGTCTGCTGGATCGCGAGACGATGCACGCCTAGCGTCCCTAGCCTGACAGCCGCTCCGCGGGCGCGGGTGGCCGGTTATCCGATGCCTTGGAGCTCCTGGAGGAGGAGCGCCACAGCGATGGCCAACGCCACGACTGCGATCATCTGCGCACCGGCTGCAGCCAAGAGCCACGCCGCACGAGACTTGTTCCACCTGCGCATGGTCGGAACGGTTGCGCCGTAGAACTCCACGATCTTCTGGGCGAAGTCATCTGGAGACGAGATGGCTGCTGCCATGGCTTCCTCCAGCTTGCCCGTCGGCACCGGAGAACCCTTGTCGGCACCACGAAACCCGCTGACCAGTGAGAGGGCGATGGCCAGCACAAAGAACCCGAGTGCTGCGAAGAACAGGTAGAGAGTCGCTTCCGGCAGCGCCAGGTCCGTCGATCGAGGAAACAGCGCTCCGACGGCCCCGGTCACGGTCACGAGGCCGCCGGTACTCGCGACCAACGAGCTTGCTCGCTGTTCGAGCCGATCCCGGTGTGCCACTTCCGAGTCGAGCATCTGGCGGACGAACTCGGCGGTGTCCTTGATCCCGAGGATGCGCTCCGGGGTGTGCGGCGGGCTCGGGCGCCCCCCACTCCCACCGTCAACGGGCTGTGCGGTCACCTGTGGCCCCCTGCAGGATGCGTGCGATCGAAGGCGACGAGACTCCGGCTCTCCCCTCGGCCCGGGCGAGCCCGCCGGCCGAGCCACGTGACCAGGCGGCCGTCGGACGTGCGGGCCAGCTGCCACGAGCGGGTGAGCATCAGGCCGCCGCGCGGCACCTCCTCCTCGAAGAGCGAGAACGGCCTGGACGGGTCGAGGAACCGGCCCAGGGGCGGGAAGCTCTGCGCGTCACCGCGCAGGAAGACGCCGCGCCGCAACCGGATCGATCGCTGCCCCGCGGAGACCGGGACCAGGGGAGTCCAGTGGTCCGGCGGCTCGTCCGCCAGGTCGTAGACGATGGCGTCGCGCGGCAGGTCCTCGGCGGCATCTTCCGGCACTGCGGCGAGGCGGTCCCTCCACTGCTCGTACCGGTCGACTCGCTGACCCGCCGCACCGAGGACGGTCCGCTCGATGGCCCAACCGAGGTCAGCCATCTCGTCCCGCGTCAGCTGCACCTCCTCGACCGCCGCGCCTTCGGCCGAGCCGGAGACCACGGACGGCAGCATGATGCGGCCGGGCGGCGCGCCGCTCACCTCGAACATCCGCCAGGCCGGAACCTGCGCCGGCAGAACCAAGGTCGAGACGCCGAACGTATCCACCACCACGACGCCGTCGAGTGCCAGCACCGTGCCGTACTCGACGTCGACAGGCGCCACGAACCAGTCGTTGCCGTAGACCGACGCGAACTCCACGAGCAGCAACCGGGCCACGTCGCCGCCCTCGGCCTCGACCAGCGGGAAGGACACGCCGCCGTCCTCGAGCTCCCACCAACGGTTCGCGGGCATCCCGGGGTAGGACACGCGGGTCGGCAGCCCCCTGTGCGTCCACCGGCGTGGCTCGGCGCCGGAACCCGGCCCGCCCGCTCCGGCTCGGAAGTCGTGCCAGTCGAGCCGACCGCCCTGGTAGGCGGGTGCCTCCAGCACGACGTCACCGCCACCGACCGGGTCGGCGGCCGCGACGCTGAAGTGGTACTCCAGCCGGTCGTCCACCCATGCCTGACCTGCGTCGGGTTCCGGGTTCGGGTACCACGCTGCCCACGCCCGCAGCGCGTCCAGCACGCGCTCGCGAATGGCTTGTGGGACAGCGGGAAGCGCAGGAAGCTGCACCTCACCGGACGGATCCCGTGCCGCCGCCAGCAGCGCCGCACCGTCCAAGGCGGTTCGCCTCAGCACCCGGAAGCGTTGCTTGGCCTCGACGTCCTTGCCGGACGGGTCGGGGTCCAGGAGCGGGTACGCGGAACGGAAGTCACGAGCGACACCTGAGAGCGCCGGCACACCGGCCAGGGCAGCGAGCCAGTGCTGCCCGGCCGCCGCCGAGTCGGCCCAGTCGAGCGGGTGTGACTCAGCCTCGACGAGCGGCTCGAGGTCGTCGCCCGGCGAGATCGGGAGGGCCGGGCCGGTACCGACGTGGAGCCGGTCGATCGGGGTCGAGGCGGCGTGCACGCGCACCCAGGCAGGGCTGGCAGCGTCCTCGCCGGTCAGCTCGCCCAGCTGCCACTGCCGGCCGAGCAGCCAGGCCGGGTCGTACAGCCGCGCCGCCAGGCCGCGGTCGGGGCCGGGAACGGCGTCGTCCGAGCGAGGCTCGATCCGGTACCAGCCGGTGATGGACCTCATCCCACCCCTCCCTCCCGCGCCACCAGGGGCACCAGGTCCATGCCCACCGTGTCACCGGCGGTGTTGTCCGCCACCAGCAGTGCAGGCAGGAAGCGCCCCAGCCATGGCACCTCCTCGGGCCCCACCATGCGGATCCGGGCCAGGTCGGCTGTCTCGCGCACGACGTCCAGCAAGCCGTCCGCGGTCCACGCTTGACCCAGCACCGGCGGCACCGCGACCAGCACGGCTTGCGGAGCCCGTGCGCCCGGTTCGTCGAAATGGAGTGCGACACCGGCTGTTCCGGACGACTCAGGCAGCCGGTCGGTCCACTCGTCCAGAACGATGCCCGCAAGAGCGGGCGCTGCGGCCTGGTCACCCGTCGCGTGCACGAGAACGGAGAGGGCGTGGTCGGGCAGGGTGGCGTCGCCCGTCAGGCGGAGGCCGATCCAGCGCGAGGCGGGTGGAACCTGCACCGGCGCGTAGCGTCCGCCGCCGCCCGCCGTGGCGAGCAGGTACCGGTCGACGGGCGCGCGCACCAGCGCCGTTCGCTGGAGCCAGGCAAGGGGCGCGGCAGGTTCGTTACCGACGAAATCGACGGTGTCGCAAGCGATCACAGCTTCGGACCAGCCGGCCGGCGGTGCGCAGACGGGCAGCACCGCGAAGTCATCGCCGAAGACAGCACGCAGTGCTGCCCGCGGCCCAGGGGCGGCATCGATGGCGGCGATGGCCCGCGCGGCCTCGGCCAAGGTCGCGACCGCCGCACCGGCCAGCACCGCGGCGGTGTCGGCGCCGGGCGCGCGGGCGTCCTTCAAGGCGGCTGCCACACCGCGGACGCCGAATCCGGCCATGGCGAACAGCGCGGTCCGCAGACGGTCGGCGTTGCCGGCGTCCGGCGCGGCGGCTGAGGTCAGCTCTTCCGCAGCGGCTCGGAACGCGGCTTCCGCTGCGTCGGCCCGGCCGGCGAGCTCCGCCAGGTCGGGGTCGGCCGGACGGCCTTGCGGATCCAGGTCTGCGGTACTCAAAGGCCTTGCGGTTCCAAGAGATTCGGCGATCCAGCGGCCCTGCACGAGCGCATCCTCGAGGGGGACGACGTCGGCAGGCCAGGTCTCGCCGGGCCAGTCCGCGTCGCCGCTCTGGATGATCTCCGCCCGCCCCGCGTCGGTAGCTACCGCCAGTGCCTCGGCCAGCAACAGCTCCAGATCGTCGCCGTGCACGACGTCGAGTGCGCACACGCCGGCATCGGCCAGCGTCAGCTCCTGCACTGTTGTGGCGCCCGCCTGGTCGACGACTCGTGCGGCCGCCCGGATGCTGGAGGCCGGTCCGAGCAGCCCAGCCACCCAGCGTTCGAGCCGCGGCTCGGCACGCCGGCGATGCCTCGCGGCCGCCCATCCCGGGGCCGCTGTCGTCGACATCGGGACGAGGGTGACGAGCCGGTGCTGGTAGTCGTGCGCCGGGCGAGGCGTGCGCAGCACGTCCGGCTCCGGTGGCGGGCCCTGACCCGAGCTGACGGCATCGGACATCGCGGCTGCCCGCGCGAGGTTTCCGGAGGCCATCTGGTGCACGGTCTCGGCGAGCACGAGGTCGGCAACGGCATCCGCGTCCGCAGCCATGGACTCGAGTTCGGCCTGGACGGCGGCGCGTTCGGACGCGGTGGCCGGCGGCGTGGCCGAACCGAGCCGTGACGTGACGGAGGCGGGCTCGTCGCGCCAGCGGCGCAACAGCTCCAGGCCGTCGACCACCCCGGATGCCGCCATCGCCTCCACCGCCTCGTGCGTGTCCGCCGCGTCCGCCACGATCGGCGCGAGCGAGCGGATCGGCCGGATGAAGCGGTCCAGCTCCAGCCCCGGACGGCTGCGGTCGTGCAGACCGCGTTCGAACCGGTAGCCGAGCAGCGCGCCGAGCGGCTGGCCCTGGCGCACCCCGTCCAGCAGCCAGGTGGCCACCCGTGCTCGGTCGGACGACAGGTCCACGGCGAACGCCTCTGCCGCGGCGCCGCCGCTGCCCCGGTGGCTGAGGTGCCCGCTCAGCAGCAGCGCGGCGGTACTGGCCTGGGTGAGGGACGGGGCCAGGACGTACCCCGAGTTCGTCGGGTCGACCACGAGTGGGCCATCTTCCCCGCGAGGCAGCTGGGGCGCCGGTTGCGCTGCGGGCTTGGGCACCAGGCCGTCCACCCAGCCGTAGCCGCCCACGTACGCACCGGTCGGGTGTGCGTTCCGTACCTCGGCCAGGCGCTGAGTGGCCACGGCGGTCAGCCAGGCGTCGAGCCGGTGGGAGCAGGCGTCGAGCGCGGTCCTGGTCAGCCGGTCGAGCTCCGCGCTGGGCACGCTCGAGAGCTCCGCCAGCGCTCGCCGCACGTCCGTCGTCCGCCCGAAAGCTGCACGCACGTGGGGCAATCCGAGCGCAGCCACCTGCTGTGGTGTGGCAGTGGCGATGAAGTCCTCGACCGACACCCCGACGGGAGCGGCCGGGATGGTCTCTCGCACCGGCCGGGCGAGCAGCCGGGCTGGGGTGGCTGTGGGGCGCTGCGGAACGGCGTCGATCACCTCCGCCTCGAGTGCCGACTTGGCAGCGGCCACGCTCGCCGGCCTTGAGAAGCGCACTGCGGCATCGAGATCCGCGAGCTTGGCTGACCGCTCGGCAAGTGCGCGCAGCAGCGTGCTCGCGCCCGGACCTGAGTACGGCCCGTCGCGCTCGGAGCGAGATGCTAGGTACCGCAGGTAGTTCGGGCCACCACCCTCGGGGCCGGGCAGGGGCTCGGTCTCCGAGAGAGGCCCCGCCAAGACCGGCGCGCGCCGGATCCGGACCGTCCGCGGGTCGAAGGCCATCCGGCTCAGCGGAGGTGACGCCTGGCCTCCCGCCAGCTGGAACGCTGCCTCTGCCAGCGGCCTGCCCGTCGGGTCGAGATCGGCCACGAGTGGCGCGATGGCCGCCGACAGCAACCCGCCGCGCACCGGGCGCAGACGGTAGCCGCCCGACACGGCCTCCCGGCCGAGGATGTCGAGCAGTTCCTGGTCCGGGTCGGCACCAGGTCGGCCGACGTGCGGGACCCGACCCGCCGCGGCGAGCCACTCGGGCGTGAGGCGGCGCAGCAGCCGCACGACATCGTCCGCGGCGTCGCCGTCCTGCGCCGGCAGCCAGGCTCGCGCCGAGGTCACCGGCAGCATCCCGTACGGCTGTGCGCCGATCCTCAGCAGCGGCAGCGGCCCTAGCCCGCGGACAGACTCGATGAACAGCTTTCGCGCCGCCTCGATGGTCGTGTCGTCGACCGCCGTTCCACCCAGGGTCTCCAGCACGTAGCCGAGCGTCGCGGGCCACAGGGCCCGGTGCATCGCCCGGGCGTGGAGTGCTGATGACGAGCCCGCGTGCACCAGGCCCGCGAGGGTCTCAGGCGCCAGCCCGAGAGCGAAAGCCGCTGCGCCAGTGTCCTCCTCACCAAGGCCGGCACTGGGGTGCGCGGCGTCGAACAGCTCCCGGGCGTCGGGGCGCCGGGTCCATCCGCTGCGTTCCTCGCCGGTGTTGTTCGTGGCAGTCCCGGGTGGCAGCACGTCTAGGCCGGCCCCGAACCGGTGCCCCTCCAGCATCGCGCGCAGTCGCTTGCCAGAGCCGGCCGCGTCGTCGTCGGCGCGCACCCCGAGCACGATGAGTCGGTCCAGGCCACCGTCGTCCGGCATCGGCACACGCAAGGCCATCCCGACCTTGACGGCCGCGGGGAAGTCGACCAGCCATCTGGATGCCTCGTCCAGCGGCGGCCCCTCTGCCGGCGGAGCCGAGTTCGGTGCGGGCCCCAGGGGCAGGCCGTCGGGGATCGGGAGTCCGGCCGCGGTCACGACCCTCGTGGTTCCGCGGTAGCCGTGAACGGTCCAGCGGTCCGGCAGCACGGAGCTGTGCGCCGGCCGTACGACGTCGGACGGGGCGGGCAGGCCGGTCTCGGAGAGCTGCGCCACGTACAGCGCGCGGGTGGTGCCGACCCGGCCTGCCAGCTGCTCGAACGCCCGCCGCCGGGCCTCGGGATCCGAACCGGCCGCGGCGAGCAGCGCGGCATAGGCCTCACCCGCCGCGACCTCACCACTGGTCAGCCCCGGCTGGTGCGAGTCGACGTGGATCTCGTCCGGGTAGACCCGCACGAGCAAGGCGCGGCCGTCGGCGTCGGTCACGAACCGCGTCTCCAGCCGAACCGGCAGCAGCACGACCGGGGTGTCGTCGGGCAGCACGGGAACTGCCGCGTCGAACTCCGCCAGCCGCTCCCGGGCGCGGGCGAGATTGGTTCTGGCCACGGCCAGGAGCCGAGTCGCCGCGCGGAGCTGTGCCAGCGCGCCGAGGTCACCGGGGTTGGCGGCGACCTCCTCCCGGGCCTCGCGGACGGCGACCTCTGCCTGCTCGACCGCCCTCTCCTGGGCACGGACGGCGGCGACGAGCTCGTCGCGGGTCACGTCAGCACCTCAGGCGGCAGCAGGTCGCGGGCGTGGATCGCCACACGAACCGGCTGCTGGGCGAGGATGGCGGCCATCGCGGCCGAGGTCGCTCCCCAGACGGGCCCGGGCGGGGGCGAGGGCGGCGGGCTGTTGGTGTCCAGCTGTGCGAGGGCGGCGAGTTGCGCGGCATCGGCGGCCAGGTGCCCCCAGCTGAGGTCGTTCCACTCGTTCAGCGCAGGCGCCTGGGCGCCGAAGCCGGTGGCCACGTCGAGGCCGAAACGCGGTGCGGTGGGCTGCTCTTCGAGCAGGAACCACCAGCCTCCTCCGGCGATCACCTGGGCCCGGTCCAGGGTGAAGCCGCAGAACGCGACGTCGGGTTCCATCCGTCCGTGGAAGGTGGGCATCCGCACCGCGGTCTCGCTCAGGTCGGGTCGTCCGGCCTTGTCGGGCGCCGCATAGATGACGGTGTGCGGGTACCGGAACAGCAGCCGCCCGCGCAGGACCAGCACCACCTTGGTGTCTGCGGCGGCCACGGTGTGGTCGCTCAGGGCTCCCGTGGTCCAGGTGTGCAGCGGTGCCACGTCGTCCGCGTCGCCGGGAGCCCAGAACCGGCGGAAGCACGAGCCTCGCTGGTCGGTCGGGTACTCACGCCAGAGGAGCTCACGCGCCATCTCGTGGTTCAGCCCGGTCAGGAACGCCTCGGCGAACGCCGGGTTGGTCTCGGCCAGGGTGACGCTGTCCGGCGGGAACACCTGCACGCCGGGCAGCAGGAGGTCGGGAGCGTAGTCGCGCACGTACTGCCAGGCCGGCTTCGGGAACGTGGGTGCGGCGAGCACCTCGCGCAGCGGGTCCGTGCCGCGCTGCCGGCCCAGTCCGGCGGCCAGCGTCAGCCGCGCCTCCAGCCGTCGGCGCACCGTGATCTCGGGGTCGAGCCGCACCAGCAGCTGGCTCGCCAAGGCGGCTACCCCCAGAGCGGGGGGCGCGGGGTCGGCTGCGACGTCGACGAGCAGCCCCTCCCGCTGGACGCGCGACAGCAGCTCCTTGCGGAACCGGTCGAACGATGCAGGCGGCATTCCGAGCAGCTGGCCGATCCGGTTTCGCACCACCGGCGTCACCGGCGCCTGGCGGAGCTCGTCGCCCTTGAGCCCCTTGGGACGGCGTCCGGTGGCGGCGCTGCGCGCCGCAGCGATCGCGGCGAGCACGTCGGCGGGGACGTCGGGCCGCGCAGGGGTGGCCGTGGCGAAACCGAACAGGCCGTCGGGCGGTCCGCTGCCGGCCCCCAGCTTCAGCGCGGCCGTGTCGAGCCTGGTCACCACGGGCCGGGGCGTGCGGGCCCCGGTCGGGTCGAGCCGGCGTGCCAGCGCGTTGCGCGGGGCGGTGGCCCGCCTGAAGGCGGGAGTGACGACGGCGTCCGGCAGCGAGCTGGCGCGTACAGCCGCGGCGACGCTGCGCTCACCCACGCGGAGCCTGCGGTGCACGGCCGAGGTGGCTCCGACGACGTCCCCCGCTTCGAGTGGCCCGAGATGGCGGCGAAGCATCGAGGCGCGAACCTCCCGGGCAACCTGTCCCCAGCGCAGTTCACGGTTCGCCTGCTCGACCGCCCCGACCTGGGCCCACGCCTGGTCCATCAGGCGCTCCTGCTCACCGGTCACAGCTGCCGCCGCGACGCCGGCCACCGCCCGATGCCGCGGGTCCAGGTTGAGCTCGCGCAACCAGGCAGGCTCCGCACCGCTCGCCGGTGTCGCGCGCCGCGCGGCGAGCCACTGCCCGTACAGCGGGGGCCCGACCACGGGATCGGCGTCGCCCGGATCCGGGACCGCGCCTGCAGTCCGTGCGGCCGCGGCGTCGAGCATCGCGGTCAGGCCTTGCTCGACCTCGCTTCGGGTCTCGGACGGCCACTGCGGTGCTGTCACCCCGGGTGCGACCAAAGCCCCTGCCAGCTGGACGAGTCCGCCCGGCTCGTCCGGCCCCACGCCGGGGAGGGGTTCTCCCGCCGCGCCGACGTAGACCGTCTGAAGCCCAGCAGTCGCCGGCAGCGGCCGTGGGCGCAGTGCCCGGGCGAGCTCCTCGAAGTCCCCTCCGCCCCCCGTCGCGAATCGCCAGGAGTGGTAGACCGGCAGCTCGGCGCGCGTGACGTCCACGGGCCAGGCCGGCCGCAGCCCGGTCTCGTCGGCTGCCTCCGGCGGCAGCCCGAGCCCGGCCCGCCGACCCCCCTCGAATGCGGGGACGACGCAGGCCAGGTAGTGCGTCGACGGGTCCAGCCGACGAGGGCAGAGCAGCCGGGCGGCGTCGCGGTGCGAGACGGTGCCGAGGACGTCGCCGACGTCCTCGCCGGGAAGGAGCAGCACCTGTCCGTGCGCCCACGCCCATGACTGGTCCAGCTTGGGCAGCTGGCGGGCCGGCTCGGCGTCCGCCGTGATCTCGAGGACGGGTAGCCCGCCGGGCCCGCGGGCGTGCAGTGTCGTCCCCGGGCCGTCCTCCACGACGACGAGAACCAGCCAGGGCCTGAGCTTTTCGGCGGCGCTGGCCGCAGCAGGGTTGAACAGCCACGGCAGGTCGGGGCGGTCGAGCTCGACCTGCACGAGGTAGTTCGGCTCGGCGTCGGTCACGCCCGGGGGCGGGTCCATCCGGATCACCTGCCGCGGGTCGAGCCCCACGACGTCGCCCGGCCCCAGCACGCTCAGCGCGCGGCTGACGTCGACGGTGCCGCCGGCGGCACGGGAGAGCCTGACCGCCACGTCGAGGCGAGCCCTGCCGGGCGTGTTCTCGTCCAGGCTGTCGGGGTCGCGGAGCGACGCGGCCAGACCGCTGCGCACCCACGGAAGGAACCGGTATGCCATCTCAGCCGACCCCCGCCTCGTGCGCCTGCAGGACCAGCGCCCGAACGCCCGCGCCGGACGCGGCGGAGAGGTGCTGGCGTGCCTCGGTGTCGGTCAAACCGACGGGAACTCCCGGCAGCGGCCGCAGTGTTTCGGCTTCTGCCACAACGCGCCCCACCGCCTTCAGACGGATAGCCGGAGAGCGACGCATGGCACGGGTCGCGTCGTCCTGGCGCAGCGTGCTCGCGGCGGCCGGCCCCAGTGCCGCGCCGTGCCGAAGTGCGTGGATGACCGGCGGACGCCGCTTCGGCGGACGTTCCTCCACGGCGCCGTCCGGACCAAGGATGATCTCCTCGTAGCCGATGGCACCGGCCTCGGCCGGCCCTGTGGTCACTTCGTCCGACCCGCAGGAGAACCCGGAGATGAACCGCTCGAAGGCGGGACGGTGGAGCTGCTCGTCGTCGGACAGGTCGAGGTACTCGCCGGCGGCGAAGTGCGCTCGCACATCGTGAGCGTCCATGAGGTCGCCGTTGACCGTCACCGTCTCGACGGCGAACCGGTCGGTGGGGATCCTGGCCCGCCCGACGTGTGTCAGGTCGATGCCGAGTGGGAGCAGGTCCTGACGCGCTGCGAGGGTGCCGGCGGGGTGTGCCGCGAGCTCCCCGGCGGCGACGGTGCTGCGCAGGGCCACCAGCGCGGCGGCTCCACCGGGGGCAGTCGTCTCCCACGCGGCGGGGTCGGTGAGGGCGGCATGGAGAGCGGCCGCCGCGTCCATGGTGGGCGGTACTTCCTGCGGGCTGTCGCTCCCGAACGTGCCGTCTATCGGGATGCTGATCGAGAAGAACAGCAAGCTCAGCGTGGCCTTGCCCGTGACGTGCCAGGGCGAGGGCCCGTCCACCCGCAGGTCCAGCCCGACGTGGGCGAGTGTCGTGCTGCCGTGCTTGATCGAGGCACGGGCCTGGAGGTCGACGGTGATGTGGAACGGGTCGCGCACGGCCAGCGCGTCGAAGCCGATGATCGCCTCGGCACTGAAACCCGCTTTGCGAGCAGAGATCTCGAGCTTCGCGCCGAGCTGCAACGAGTTCGTCGTGATCGCGGCGTAGAGCTCGAGTCGCAGCCGCGGGTTCTCCATCGGCAGCGCGAGCGCGAGCCGCCGCTGAGGTGGGATGGACACCGTGGTGGGCGGGGTGAACGCCGGGTGGAAGCCGCCGATGGCGACCAGGAAGACGCCCTCGTCCTCCTCGGACGCGTCCTGGCCGGGGGCCGGATCGCGGGCGGCACGGAAGCGGAACGTGCCGTCGCCCGTCAGCGTGAAGGGCCCAATGAAGGAGTCGACAAGGGAGCCGTCGAACTCCACGGTCGGCCGGCTCGAGTCGATGACGCCGGCGACGTCGACCTGCACCCGGATGACCGGGTGGTCCTTGTCAGGGGCAGTGGCCACCAGCGACCCGAGGATGAGAACCCTTGACGTTGGGCCCGACTCGACGATCACGGCAGCCACGAGCGAGACACGGCCGTGAGACCAGCCGAGGTTCACGCCGATGCCGAGAAGGGAGCTGCCCGGCCGGACGGGGAAGACGTTCGACAGGGTGGTCAGCACGCGCGGTGCCGCCGCTACCGGGTCGGCGGGGAACAGCATCGTGCGGACGGCGCCCGTGCGCACCGCGGCCTGCAGCGCCTTCACGTCGGCGCCGTGGTTGTGGCCGATGACGCCACCGAGACCCGCGAGCTCGAAGCCGAGGGGTCCGGTGAACGGAGGGTCGAAGGTGAGCGACAGGACGATGAGCAGCGAGTAGCCCGGGTCCAGGTCGGTGATCAGCCCGAAGGCGGTCACCGTGTAGCGGGCGATCGTCAGGGTGAGCACACCCGAGTAGCGACCGGCTTCGGGGTCGAAGCGCAGGAAGCCGCCACCGTGGACGAACCCGCCGTCGAGGTTCAGCCCGATCGCGTCTGGGAAGCGGAACCAGGGCGCCCCGTCCAGCGCGTGGGCCGCTCGCGGCAGGACGACGCCGAACCGGTCCACCACAGCTGTGAAGGGCCCGAACTTCAGGGAGAACCCGGCGGATGCCTCGAAGGCGAACGGGTCGTCGTCGTGCTCGCCCTTGCGGAAGGCGAGGAAGAGGTGCAGGCCCTGCACGTGCGACGTGTCCGTGCGGATCGGGATGAGCAGAGTGAGGCCCGAACCGCCCTCGAGGGTGAATCGTGGGCTGGTGTCGACGATCAGGCCGACGTCGAACGTGAGGCGCAGACCGCCGTCCGGCACGAGGTAGTGCCAGAAACCAGATTCGGGACGCTGGATGGACAGGGCGGCGTCGCGGACGCGGACGATCCCGGCGAGCATCGGGTCCTGGTCGCTCAGCCGCAGCGCGAGCTCGAAAGCCTTTGCCTCGAGCCAGCTTCCGATCCGCCACGGTTCGGCTGGCCTGCCCGCGCTGCCCTCGTCGCGGCGTTCCAGGCGGAACTCGAGGCTGCCGCCGGTGGTGCTCCCGATGCGGAAGAGTCCGGCCCCGTCCGGCGCCGACCGTCCCGGGATCATCATCTCGACGCCGTTGGTCAGGTCGCCGCCGGCGACGAAGCGCCAGCCCTTGCCGAGCGGCATGTCGCGTTCGGCCCCGCCGCCGAGGCTGACCCACAGGCCGGGGCCCCCGTGTTCGGCCGGGACCCACGCGAGGGTCACCGTCACGTCGTAGGTGGTCTCCGCGGTGGGTTCCGCCTGCGGGTCGGTCTCGTCGACCAGCCGCAGCATGATGGTCACGAAGCGCCGGGAGATGTCGTCGGCGACCGGCGTGGTCGAGCCGGGGTCGGGGTCCCAGCCGAACAGCACCTGCGCCGTGCGCGGATCGATGTTCATGGCCTTGAGACCGTCGACGATCGGCTTGGCGTAGGCGAAGGCCAGGCCGACGACGGCCAGCAGGGTGGACAGCCGGCGCGCGTCGCTCTCGGTCTGCAGGTCGCCGCCGAGTGCACGCCATCCGTCGCCGATCAGACCGTCGACGTCGTCCCACCGAACGACCCGCCAGAAGCCCGTGCCGAAAGCCTCGATCGAGTCGGCGGTCTCCTCTTGCGGCAGTGCGTCGGTGAGCAGGCCGAGCAGCCGCATCACGTAGAGGAAGTGGGGCCAGCGCGCCGAAACGTACGCCAGGCCAGCGGCATCGAAGAACTGCCCGAGCACTTCCTCCGCGACGACACCGGGCCGCGGATCGGCCTCGACGGCCTGCTTCAGCAGCTCCACCGCCTCGGTCGCCGCAGCGAGCCGCCCGCCCAGCTCGGCGAGGTCGACCAGATCGGGCCGGCCGAGGGACGCCTCCGTGAACGACTCCTGGACCACGTCGAGGCGGCTGATCACCCCGACGTCGATGGAGAACCCGAACATGTCCTCGGCGACGTCGTCGTCGCCGAGCAGGTTGACGAGCAGGCCGACGAAGTCGCGCAGCTCCGGTCAAGAACCAGACCAGCCCGTTGCGGTCGTCGTCCGCCTGCTCCGCCACCGGCTACACCCCCTCGAGCGTCGGCTCAGGAGTGGTCTGGTCCTCGTCGTAGACGAGCTCGTGCACTGTGAAAGGCCCTGGGGCCGCGGCGGACTCGTGGTGGTGGTCGATGCTGAGCAGCGTGCTGCGAGCGACCAGCCGCGTTCCTTCGTGCCGGAACGTGAGGCGGGCGACCTTGTTGTAGATCGCGACGCGCCGGGTGTTCGCGTGGCCACGGACAGCGGTCGCATGTCGCCGGGCCAGCGCGGCGTACCCGTTCGGGCTGCCCAGCGGGTCGTTGGCGTCGAAGTCGGCGGGCAGCTTCTCGGCGCGGACGGGTTCGGGGCGTTCGTCGTCCACGCGGGTGTCCTCGATCAGTGTCAGCCGCCACGCCGAGTCGGGCGGCGTCGTGACCTGAGTGGCGGCCGGCCACCCGTTTGCCGGCAGCAGGACCGGGCTGCGCAGCAGCCGGCGCCGCAACCCTCGGCTCGGCAGCTCCGGCAGCTCCAGGGGCGGCTGGGACGGGTTGCGCCAGACCAGCGTGTCGAACGGATAGCCATACCCGAGTAGCTCGTTCGCCCAGGTCTGCCCCACAGCGGGCAGCAGCATCTCCGGGTAGGTGATGTATTGCACTGCGCTGGAGGTGAACTGGCCGATGGTGCTCACCAGCCCCTGGTTGTGGCGCCAGTAGTGAAGCCCGAGCGACACCGCGAAGTGCACGTCGCCAGACATGATCAGCACGCGTGGGTAGGTGGCCAGCCGGTCGACCATGCCGGCCACCTCGGCGGGCCTGGCGCCCCATCCCTCGTAGTCGAGCGCCTCCAGGCCGCCGAGCGCCCGGCGCTTGCTCTCGCCCAGGTCGCGGTAGCCCTCGAGGGCGGTGGCGTTCTGGACGTGACCGATCGCGGAGACGCCCGCCGCGATCAGGCCCTGGGTGATCTCGCCGAGCATCACCGGGTCGAGCAGCGGTTGCGACAGGACGACGACCAGCAGCTCCACGCCGGCCTCCGGCGGACCCTCCGGAATCTGTCGCTGGCGCTCGCCGTCCGGGAGCTGGACGGGAGGGGACACGCGTCCGACGAAGCCGCGACGGGTCCGCGTGTCACAGGCTATGACACGATGCGTCGCTCCCTCAACGACGTAGTCCCACTGCACCTTTGGCGGCGTGGCGTCGAAGCCGAGGAGGTGGTCGATCTGGTCGGCGACGGTCAGGACGGGACCGGGGTTGCGGTGGTCGTGGGCGCCGGGCGACGGCCCGGACGCGGGCTCCGGAAAGAGGTTCGGGACCGCGTCCAGCAACTGCTTGTTCGCGCCTTGGGCCCAGGTGTCGGGGTCGTTGCCCCACGCCTCGAACAGCGCGAACGCCACGAGACCGTCGCGCATGATCGACCGGCCGAGGCCGTTACCGAGAACCCGTTCAGCCCAGAGGAGACACAGGTTCCAGTCGTCGGTGACGTCGTGGTCGTCGAAGACGAAGTAGGTCGGCACGTTCGCGAGGGCGCGGCGGATCGTCCCGGTCTTCGCCGCGTACTCCAGGACGAGCCTGGTCTCCCGCTCGGCCTCCTTGCGGGCCCGGCCGAGCTCGAGGTCGCTCTCGTAGGTGGTGAGCGTGTCGCGGAGGTAGGTCAGTGCGGTGCCGACCTGCTCGGGGGTGAGGTGCGGCGGGATCTCCTCGAGCGCCTCCAGCAGCGGGGGCTCCTTGGCCGGGTACACCGCGGTGGCGGGGGGGAGCTCCACCCGCTCGCCCCAGAGCACCGGCGACCAGAGCATGAGCTGCATCGCCACGCGCTCGGTCATCCCCAGGAGGTGGCTCTGGCCGGAGACCGTGGTGAGGGCAGCACCGGCATTCATCAGCTTGGTGCGGTAACCCGCGGGGAAGGTCGCCTGGTCGAGGGGGACACGGATGGGGTCGGGTCGCGTGCCGCTCCCAGGCTTGGGCGGGTGGAGCTCGAGGAGCTCGTCGACGCCGATCAGCGTGCGCCCGGCCGCTGTGATCAAGGGGGACAGCGGTGCCGAGATCTCGTCCGAGTAGACCTGGTCGCCGGTCAGCCACAGCTGGTGCGGCCTGCTCACCGCTCCGGGGACGCCGTCGAGGCTGTCGCCGATGAAGCCGTCCAGGGAGAACATCAGGTTCGGCCCGCCCAGTGCCTCGATCCGGTTGCACGAGCCGTGGATCATGACGAGGTCGTCGATGGTGAGTGGGCACGTGACGACCGACGGCAGCATCCCGGGGTGGTACCCGAGCGCCGGCTGGTGGACGCCGGCGCCGGGCGGTGTGTCGACCAGGAGGCCGGACGAGCGCAGGTCGTGAGCCCCGGCCCCGGCACCGTCCGGCTGGAAGGTGACGTTGTAGGAATACTGCTGTCCGGGCAGAAACGACTGCGTGCCAGGCGGTCTGGCCGTGACGACCGTGACGTGCAACCCATGGCCGACCCTGATCGTCTGCGCGTCACCGAGCGCGAACTCACCGCCGGGGTTGAACGACCCGATGCCCGTGCCCGCCTGTACCGCTCCGGGCCAGACCGAGAGCTTCACGACGGCGGGCACGGACGTGGCGACCCACACTGCGAATGAACGGCTCACCAGTCGACGGGCGATCGGCCCGGCCAGGATCAGCGGAGGATCCACCACCCCTCCTTGACCCGAGGCGTCACTGAGCGAGTCATTCTTGCGCGCCTGGGTTGCCAGGACCAGGGGGCGCCTACTTCACCTCGGAGCGCAGGAGCCGCCACACACCGACCGCCAAGGGGGCGAGCACCCAGATGGACGCGGCCACGCCGAGGCGCAGCCACTCGTCCCCGGTCGCCCACTCCCCGGTGAGCAGCGGAGCCTGGGCGGCGTTCACGTCCGCCCACTCCTGCAGGTTGTCGCGCACCCACGGCACGGTGGATCCCACGATCGTCCACACCGTCGGCAGGACGAAGTACAGGACGATCGCCGCCGGCGAGCTCATCAGGGCCATGCCGAACGCGAACGCCATCAGCAGGGCCAGCAGCAGCCCGACCGCGACGTTGCTCAGGCCGGCCGCCGTCACCTGCCACGGGTCGGCCAGGTCGTTCGTGAGGTCTGCCACCAGGGTGCCGGCGGCACCGAAGGCCACGGCGACGACGAGAGTGCCGACCGTGGCGACCAGCGCCGTGAGCAGCTTTGCGGTCACCACCCGTCCACGCCGTGGTTCCAGACCGAAGGTGATGAGGGCCGACCGCTGCGACCACTCGCTGGTGACGAGCAGGATCGCCAGTACCGGGAGGAGGAAACCGGCTGGTGCACTGGCGAAGCCGAAGAACGCCTCGAACGTGAGCGCCTCGTCTGGCCCGAACAGCAGGAGCGCCGCCGTCACCAGCAGGTTCGCGACCACGATGAGGACGACCAGCCAGAAGCCGGCCCGGGTGTCCACCATCTTGCGCGCCTCCACCGCGACCAGGCGCAGCAGCGGGACGGAAGGCTGGGAGACGTCGATCTTGACGGGAGTGCTTGCCGTGGAAGGCTTCTGGTCCATGCTCAGGACAGCGCTGGTCATCGGTTGGCTCCGTTCGGTTCGGTCGCGAGGGCGGGAGCGGTCTCCCGCTGGGTCTGGGCGGTGAGCTCGAGGAACATGGCCTCGAGGCCGAGCCCGTCGGCCGGACGGAGCTCCACCAGGGCCACGCCTGCCGCGGCAGCGACCTCGCCCACCTGCTGCGGGTCGACCTCGGTGCGAAGGCCGCCGTCGTGGGCGTCCTGCACCGTGATGCCCGCGGTCGCGAGCGCGGTGGCAAGCGCGGTGGGATCGCCAGCGCGGACGAAAGTGCCTGCTGTGCGGAGCAGTTCACGCGTCGCCCCCTGGGCGACGATCCGCCCGCCGCCGATGACGACGAGGTGGTCGGCGATGACCTCGATCTCGTGCAGCAGGTGGGACGACAGCAGCACCGTGCCGCCACGGTCGGCATACTCGCGCAGCAGGCCGCGCATCCAGTGGATGCCGGCGGGGTCCAGGCCGTTCGCCGGCTCGTCCAGCACCAGGACCTTGGGGTCGCCCATCAGCGCGTGCGCGATGCCCAGCCGCTGCCGCATGCCGAGCGAGTAGTGGCGTACCCGCCGCTTCGACTCCTTCGGCGTGAGGCTGACGCGCTCGAGCATCTCGTCCACCCGCTGCCGTGGCAGGCCCATCGTGATCGCGGCGAGGTCGAGCACCTCGCGGCCGGTCCGTCCGGCGTGCTGGGCAGAGGCGTCGAGGAGGACGCCGACCTGCGTGGCCGGGTTCGGGATGTCGCGGTACCGGTGGCCACCCACGAGGGCGGCTCCCCGGGAGGCGGGGGTGAGCCCGGCGAGGACCCGCATGGTGGTGGACTTCCCGGCGCCGTTGGGGCCGAGGAAGCCGGTGACCGCTCCTGGGTGGGCGGTGAAGGTGACGTCGTCCACGGCTCGGAACGAGCCGTAGTCCTTGGTGAGGTTGTCCACGGTGATCATGCCCACCACGGTGCTCGTGTCTCGCTGTCCTGCCGCGTCGCCCGAAGATCGCTGCTGGGGTGCGGAACGGCCTGTCCCTTCCGACCTTCGGACGCAGTGACCCGACCTTCGGCCACCGACCGGCTCCCTGTGGGCGATCCGCCCCCGGGGGTACGGCCGTAGCCTGCGGAGGTGCCGTTCCAGCCTTCGCAGCAGCCGCCCTTGACGTGGTGGAGCCATACCTGGCGAATCCTGGTGATGCTGCTGATCTCCGGCGCGGCGATGTCCGCGGCGGCCGACTCGCAGACGCGCGTCGCCGTCTGGTGGCTGGTCGCGGACCTGGGGCTGGGTCTTGCCTGTCTCGTGCTGGTGCACTGGCGTCGCCGGTGGCCCGTGGCGGTGACGACCCTGACGACCCTGGCCAGTGGCGTGTCGCTGTCGAGCGCGGGTCCGAGCTCGCTCGCGTTGATGTCGTTGACGACGCGACGCCGGTGGCGCGAGATCGGCCCGCTCGCCGCCCTGGCTCTCGTCGCCTCTGCGACGGTGTTCGCGATCGACCCGCGGACCGCGGACGCGCCCGGCGGTCTGGCCGTCCAGCTCGGCCTGTCCGTCCCCATCCTCGCGGTGACGGTCGCCTGGGGCATGTACATCGGCTCGCGCCGCGAGCTGCTCTGGACGCTGAGAGACCGGGCCCGCCGCGCGGAGGACGAGCAGGCGCTCCGGGTGTCGCAGGCCCGCGCCGCGGAGCGCACCCGCATCGCGCGCGAGATGCACGACGTTCTCGCGCACCGGATCTCGCTCGTCACCATGCACGCCGACGCGATGACCTACCGCACGGACCTCGACGTCCAGGCGCTGCGCGACTCGGCCGCGGTCATCCAGGAGAGCTCGCACCGAGCCCTGGTGGAGCTGCGCGAGGTGCTCGGCGTGCTGCGCGACGACCCGGGCGACGCCGCCCCGGAGCGTCCGCAGCCCTCCGCCCGCGACGTCCGAGCCCTGGTCGACGAGCTGGTGCTGGACGGCATGCGGGTCGAAGCCGACCTCAGCGCCGACCTCGACGCCGTCCCGGAGACGACAGGTCGCACCCTGTACCGCGTTGTGCAGGAGGCGCTGACGAACGCGCGCAAGCACGCGCCGAACGCGAGGGTCTCGCTGGTCGTGAGCGGACAGGCGGGGGAGGGGCTGGATCTGCAGGTGCGCAACCCGCTTCGCGCCGGGGTCGAGCACCAGCCCCCCGCACTCGGGGCTCGGCCTGGTCGGCTTGGCCGAGCGCGCCAGCCTGGCCGGCGGGCGGATCACCCACGGGGCCGACGACGACGGCTTCGTCCTGCGAGCCTGGCTACCGTGGCCGTCGTGACCACCCGAGTTCTGCTGACCGACGACGACCCGCTGGTGCGCGGCGGCCTGTCGCTGATGCTCGGCGGTTCCTCCGAGCTCGAGATCGTCGGCGAGGCGACCAACGGCCAGGAGGCGGTCGACCGGGTTCGTCGCGGCGGGGTCGACGTCGTCCTGATGGACCTGCGCATGCCCGTCATGGACGGCATCGAGGCGACTGCTCGCATCCGAGCCCTTGCCGACCCGCCTGCCGTCATCGTGCTCACCACGTTCGACGCGGACGACTACGTGCTGCGCGCGCTGGCGGCAGGCGCCAACGGCTTCCTGCTCAAGGACACCGGACCGGAGCGGATCATCGACGCCATCACCAAGGTCGTTGCAGGAGAACCGATCCTGTCACCGGTGATCACGGCCAGCCTGATCCGTCAGGTGGCCGGTACCGCCGACGACCCGCGCGAGAAGAGAGCGAAGCGGCTCGCCGCGATCCTGTCCGAGCGCGAGCTGGAGGTGGCGCTCGCGATCGGTCGCGGCGGATCGAACGCGGAGATCGCCGGCGAGCTGTTCATGAGCCAGGCCACCGTCAAGGCGCACATCTCGAAGATCTTCACCAAGCTGGACGTCACCAACCGCGTGCAGGTGGCGATCACCATGCACGACGCGGGGCTGCTCTGAATCGCGCAGCCCGTGTCACTGGCTCCCCGGGTGCGCTCGATCGAGCCAGTCGCCGATCAGGGCACCGAGGAGTTCGGGCCGCTCGTGCATCAACGCGTGGCCGGCGTCGTCGACAACGGCGAGGGTGGCGCGCGGGTAGTGGTCGAGAAGTTCTGTGGCGCCGGCGTACCCGGCGACCGAGTCGCGTCGTCCCACCGCGATCAAGGTCGGCGCAGAGAACGTGCCCGACCCCATGTCGATCGTCCACCCGCCGCTGACGACGCGTCCGAGAGACGTCTCGTCGACGAGAGTCGTACCCGGCACGACATGGTCGCGGTAGCGGCGAGCGGTGGCCGCCGTGCGCACGACGAAGTACTCGTCGAACCCCGCATGCTGGGCGGGCTCGAGCTCGTCGTAGGCGTCGGCGTCCTGGCGAACGACTTCGTGGTCCGGCGCGCTCCCAGACCCCGCGCCAACGGCGCACAGCAACCCCAGACCGAGGACGAGGTCAGGTCGCTGCGCGGCCACGCCACGAGCCAGGTAGGCGCCGTACGAATGCGCGAGCAGCATCACGGGCCCAGCGCCGACGGAGGCGATGAAGTCAGCGAGCAACGCGACCACGTCGTCGTTGCAGGTCAGTCCGTACGTCGTCGTGCCACCCATGCCCGGCAGATCCGGGTAGATCCGCCGGTAGCCCGCCGCGGGAATGACGGCCTCGATCGCCGCCTCGATCTCGCGGTGATCGACACCGCCGCCGTGGAGCGCAACGAGCGGCACTCCGCTGCCGTGCTCCTCGTAGTTGACCAGCACCTGATTGATTCGGCTCTCCACGTCGACACCGTAGGGCAGGGTCTCCCGCGTCGATCGCGTCAGGGTCGTTCGAGTCAGACCAGCGTGGCCAACGCATCGAGGGCGGCATCCACCTGCTCGGGCGAGGTCGCGATGCTGGGCCCGAGCCGCAGGTAGGAGATCTCGTACGGCGTCGCGCTGGCCACGACGCCCTTCTCGCGCAAGGACTTCACGGCATTTCCTGGCAGGGTCTTCGGCACGTCGACGCAGATGATCCCGGCCGAGACCGCGGGGTCGAGGGGGGTGATCAGGTTCAGGCCCGAGATCTCGGTCAGCCCTTCCTTGAGCCGGGTGGCCTGCTCGACGTTGCGGGCCACGACCCGGTCGCGTCCGATCTCTTGCATGAACCCGAACGCGTCCTTGATCGCCCACTGGTGACAGCTGGCGTGACGGTTCGGCACGGGCAGCGCTGCCGCTGTCGATGCAGCCCAGCTCGCTTGCTGGTGCCCGATTGCGCGTAACGTCCGCCGCACTCCTCAGGACGCGTGCTTGGCTTCTGACGGTCTGGTGCTTGGCGAGCCCTCGATGTTGCACGCTGGGGCGATGGGCACCTACTGCTGTACTTCGCTGCTGTACTCGGCTCTCGGAAGCCAAAAGGCCGGCGCTCCCAAGGGGAGAACCAGCCTCTGACCTGCAGTCTTTCGGTCGGGGTGACAGGATTTGAACCTGCGGCCTCTTCGTCCCGAACGAAGCGCGCTACCAAGCTGCGCCACACCCCGGTGGAGCAGGGGCCAGCGTAGCCGAGCGGTCACCCGTCCACGAAACCGGTTGAAAGCCCGCCCCGGCGTCAGCGCTTGGCAACGAGCGTCAGGAGCGTCGCCTCGGGTGGGCAGGCGAATCTGATCGGCGCGTAGGGCGACGTGCCGAGCCCAGCCGAAACATGGAGCCACGTCTCGGCCTGGTCGTGCCTCCAACGGTGCAGCCCCTTGGCGTACCGCAGCGGCAGGTCGCAGTTCGACACCAGCGCGCCGACGAACGGGACGGCCACCTGGCCACCGTGCGTGTGGCCGGCCAGCACGAGGTCGGATGCGTCGTCCGTCATCCGGTCGAGCACGTGCGTGTAGGGGGCGTGGGCGACTCCGATCCGTAGGTCGGAGCCGTTGGTCGGATCCACCGCACGACGGGCCGCCTCGTAGTCGTCGCGCCCGAGGTGCGGGTCGTCGACCCCGACGAAGTCGATCCGGCGTCCTGCGACGTCGAGCGAACCGGCCGTGTTGGTCAGGTCGAGCCACCCCGCTGAGGTGAGTCCGCTGACCAGGTCGCCCGTCGGCAGCCGAGGAGCCTTGCCGTGCACCAGCGAGGGCCCGCCGAAGTACCCGAGCGGGTTCTTCGGACGGGGACCGAAGTAGTCGTTGCTGCCGAGGACGAACGCCCCAGGCACGTCGAGGAGTGGCTCCAGGGCCTCCAGGGCGGTCGGCACCGCGTCGACGTGGGCGAGGTTGTCGCCGGTGTCGATCACCAGGTCGGGCTCCAGGGCCGCCAGCCCGCGGACCCACTCGACCGTCTCGCGGCGGTGCGGCGTCAGGTGCAGGTCGCTGAGGTGCAGCACCCGCAGTGGTGCCGAACTGGCGGCGAGCACCGGCACCTCGAAGCGCCGGAGCCGGAACGCCCGCACCTCGTAGCCCGCTGCCCAGGCGAGGCACCCGGCGCCGACAGCCGCCAACGCCCCGACGACCGGACCGGGGCGCAGGAAATGAGGCACGACATCAGTCTTCCAGCACTGCGACGATGGAGTCATGTCAGACCAGAGCACCCCCTTGAAGGACCGTCTCCAGACCGACCTGACCCAGGCCATGCGTGACCGGGACGAGTTGCGCCGCACCACGATCCGGCACCTGATCGCCGCGATCCGCACCGCCGAGGTGGCCGGAGCCACGGCGCGTGAGCTATCCGAGGACGAGGTCCAGGCGATCGTGCGGACGGAGGCCAAGAAGCGTCGCGAGTCCGCGGAGCTGTACGCCGACGCGGGCCGCACCGAGCAGGCCGAGCGCGAGCGCGCCGAGGAGCAGCTGGTCCTGACCTACCTGCCTGCCCAGCTGAGCGCCGACGATTTGGCCGCCGTCGTGGCGGAGGAGGTCGCCGCTGCGGCGGCAGCAGGGACGCACCGGGATGGCAGCGATGGGAGCCGTCGTTCAGGCGGTTCGCGGCCGTGTCGGGCAGCAGGCGTCAGGCGGTGAGGTCGCCGCCCAGGTCAAGGCGGCTCTCCAGGGCTGATCCCGTCAGCTGCGCAGATTCAACGGGACGGGGCTAGGGGGGAGGGTTGATGCCGCCTCCGCCGCCTCCGCCGCCTCCGCCACCCCTCCACCGCCACCGCCACCGCCACGACCGCCGCCGCTGCTGATCTTCAGCGTGACCGTCGAGCCGGGGGCCGCGCGCGATCCCGCGGCCGGCGAGGTCGCGTACACAGTGCCTGCCGGCTGGGGTGAGGCGCTCGGTCGTTCTGTCTGCACCTTGAACCCGGCGCCCTCCAGAGCGGCCTTGGCGTCGGGCACCGACCTACCGGCGACGTTGGGCACCGCCTTCAGGTTGCCGTATTCGAGCTTCTCGCTGGGCCGCTTGAACGGGATGGACTTCGCGTCCTTCATGGCGCCGCTCATGTAGCTGTCCCACGTGGGCAGCGCCAGCGTGGAGCCGTAGACCCGCGGGTACCTCCGGCCGTCGATCGTCAGCCCATTGAGCGCCGACGGCTTGGGGTCGGGAGTGCCGACCCAGACGGACGTCGACAGACCCTCGGGGGTGAACCCGGTGAACCACGTCTCCACGCTGTCGTTCGTCGTGCCGGTCTTTCCTGCACTCGGAACTCCGATGTTCGTCCCCCGGGCAGTGCCCCTGATCACGGTCTGGCTCAGCGCGTAGGCGACGCCGGTGGCCACGTCGGCATCGATCGCCTGCGCGCACTCAGGCTCGGGCTTGGCCATGGCCGTGCCGTTGGAGTCGGTCACCGAGACGATCGCGATCGGCTTGCAGTAGATGCCCTTGTTGGCGAACGCGGCATACGCGGAGGCCATGGTCAGCGGTACCACCGGGTTGGTGCCCAGCACCGATGCGGGGTTCGCCTCGAGTTCAACCCCGTCGGCCCGGTGAACGCCCAAGCTCTTCGCCGAGTCGCGGATGTCGCACATGTCGAGCTGACTCGCCATGTTCACGTAAGCGGTGTTCACCGAGGCGTACGTCGCCTGCATCACCGGGATGTTGCCCTTGGCCTTGCCGTCCGCATTCTGGGGCGTCCACTTCTTGCCCAACCCCCCGCACTCCCCTCGGAAGTCTCGGCCGGGGTAGTACGACGCCGTGTTGGCGCTGACCCTGTCGTTCAGGTTCCTGCCGTCCTGCAGCCAGGCCACCAGCGTGAAGGGCTTGTAGGTCGACCCTGGCTGGAAGCCCTGGCCACCGCCGTACGCCTTGTCGACGTTGTAGTTGATCGCGCTGCCCCCGGGGACCGACTCTTCCTTGGGGTTGTAGACGCGGTTCTGCGCCATGGCCACGATGCTGCCGGTCTTGGAGTCCACCGACGTGAGGGCCACCCCCACCCCGGACTTGTCCGTCGCCGGCACCCTGTCGTTCACGGCCTTGTCGGCGAGGTCCTGCTTGGCCCGGTCGAGAGTCGTCGTGATCGTCAGGCCGCCGCGGTAGAGCAGGCGCTGGCGCGCCGCCAGATCTGACCCGAATGCCCCGTCGTTGAGGATCACCTTCACGACGTACGAGCAGAAGAACGCAGCCTTGCCGGCCGCCGCGCAGCCGTTCGGCGCCTCGGACACCTTCAGCTGCTCGGCCAGCGGCACAGCGACCGCGGCGTCGTGGGCCGCCTGGTCGATCATCTCGAGGTCGAGCATGCGCTTGAGGACGGTGTTGCGGCGCTGGGTGGCGCGTTCGGGGAAATCGACCGGGTCGTTGTTCGTGGGGGAGTTGATCATCCCGGCGAGCAGCGCCGCGTCCTGGAGGGTCAGGTCGGCCGCGTTCTTGGAGAGGAAGTGCAGCGACGCGGTCTGGATGCCGTACTGGCCGTCCCCGAACAGCGCGATGTTGAGGTAGTTCTCCAGGATCTGGTCCTTGGTGTACTCCTTCTCCGCTGCCAGAGCGAGCTTGATCTCGCGGAGCTTGCGGCCGTTGTCCGGGTTCTGCAGTGCCTGGATCTGCTCCTTGTCGTCGGCGGCGATCGCCTGGTCGAGCAGCACGTTCTTGATCCACTGCTGCGTCAGGGTCGAAGCCCCCTGGGGGTCATTGCCCTGCGCGTTGCTCAGCATGGCGCGCGCGATGCCCTGTGGGTCGGCACCGTTGTGCTCGTAGAAGCGGGAGTCCTCGATCGCGATCGTCGCCTGTCGCATCACCGGCGCCACCTGCGACAGCCGCACCAGAACGCGGTTCTCGTAGTAGAAGTTCGCCATCGGGGTGCCGTCCGCCCACAGGATGCGGGACTGCTGCGAGAGCGTCCCGACCTCGAGGTCCTCCGGCAGGGAGTCGAAGAAGTCGACTCCGCCGCGCGCGACCTGGCCCGACGCACCGACGGCCGGGATGAACAGGCCGGCCACGAGCAGGCCGGCGAGCATGCTGGTCGCGACGAAGCCGGCCAAGAGCGCCATCACGCCGCCGACGCCGGGGATCGAAGTCTTGGTTAAACGTGCCATGGACCCAGGGTAAGGGCTGAACCGGCCTAAGCCGGGCCTTCGCACGCCCGCTGGGAGGGGGCCAGGTGGGGGTGACTAGTCATTCCGGGCCCCCAGAGACCATCCCAGTGAGGCATGGGCGTGCAGAGATCCGCTCCGTACGGTTGAAAGCAGAACAAGAGGCGCACGGGACAGCCGTGTGCCCGGGGGGGACGGAGCGTGTGATGCACAACGCAGACTGGCTCGACCGGGGCGCTTGCCGCACGAGCAACCCTGACGACCTGTTCGTGCAGGGCGCTGCCCAGCACCAGGCCAAGGTCGTCTGTCAGAGCTGCGTGGTCAAGACCGAGTGCCTCGCCGACGCCCTGGACAACCAGATCACCTACGGCGTCTGGGGTGGCATGACGGAGCGCGAGCGCCGCGCGCTGCTCAAGCGCCGCCCGAACGTCAAGTCGTGGCGCCGGCTGCTCGAGGCCGCACGCGACGAGCACGCGCAGGCCACCGCCGCGCAGGCGCCCAACACTCAGGCCGGCCGCACCGCCTGATTCCGGACGGACGTCAGCCCGCCAGCTGGTCCCCCACCAGCCGCAAGCCCTCCAGGTCGTGCACGTCCTCAGCCATCGCCCCCACCTCGGTCGCCGGTACGCCGGGGTGCGCCGCGTGGAACCTCGAGGCGACCGTGTGCTCGCGCTCCCGGCGCCGCATCCGCTCCGCGTGCAGGCGCAGCAGCCCTGCGGTGACCACGAGGCCCGACCCGTTCCGCCGCCCCTCCGCCTCGACCTGCTCCTCGAGCTGCTCCGCAGCCGCGAGGCTGCGCTCGGCCGACAGCGACGGCACCGCCGTCGTCTGCACGCGGTTGATCACCAGCCCCGCCAGGGGCATCCGCTCCGCGTCGAGCCGCTCGACGAAGTACGACGCCTCGCGCAGCGCGTCGGGGTCGGCCGTGGCCACCACGAGAAACGCCGTCCCCTCGTCCTGCAGCCGGGCGTAGGTGTGCTCGGCGCGCTCGCGGAAGCCGCCGAACATCGTGTCCAGGGCGGCAACGAACGTCTGCACGTCGCCGAGGATCTGGGCGCCGAGCAGGCGCGTCATCAGTCCGGTCACGCCCCCGACGACGTTCGTGAAGGCCCGCAGGTAGGCCCGTCCGCCCACCTTCGCCGGAGCCATCAGCAGCCGGATGAACCGTCCGTCGAGAAACGACGACAGCCGCTGCGGGGCGTCGAGGAAGTCGAGCGCCGACCGGCTCGGCGGTGTGTCGACGACGACCAGGTCCCAGGGCTGCTCGCCGGCGTCGGCTGCGGCCCTGAGCTGCCCGAGCTTCTCCATCGCCATGTACTCGCTCGTGCCGGCGAACGACGACGAGAGCGCTTGGTAGAACGGGTTCGCGAGGATCTGCTCGGCCTTCTCGGGGCTCGCGTGTGCCTCGACCACTTCGTCGAACGTGCGCTTCATGTCGAGCATCATGGCGTCGAGAGTTCCTGTGCCGGAGGCTGTTTCGTCCAGAGGCACAGGGCGCGGTGTGTTGTCGAGCAGCTCGAGGCCCATGGCCTGCGCCAGCCGGCGGGCCGGGTCGATGGTCAGCACGACCACCTGGCGGCCCCGCTCCGCGGCGCGCAGCGCGAGAGCTGCCGCCGTCGTGGTCTTGCCCACTCCACCTGCGCCGCAGCAGACGATCGTGTGGATGCCCATGTCGTCGAGCAGCACGTCGACGTCGAGGTCCGGCACCTCCGGACGGGACGTGCTCACGCGAGACCCTGCCGGCGCATCTGGTCGGCGAGCTCGTAGAGGCCGCCGAGGTCGACGCCCCCAGCGAGGTACCCGAGCTCGTAGCCGGGCTGCTCGAGCTCTTCGAGGGACGCGCGCTCCCGACGCTGCAGCGCGAGACGGCGGCTGTGCTCGGCTCCCTGCTCGATCAGCCCGTCCGCCATCGCCTGTGCCCGGTCCGAGTCACCTTTCCTGACCAGCCCGGCAGCTGCCAGGCCGGCACGCACCTGGGCGGCGTCGAGCCGTCCGGCGTCAGCAGCATCGAGCGCCTTGGCCGGCAACAGCTCGTCGCGCACCGCGTTGACGATCACGGCGCCGACCGGAAGGCCGGCGGCGGTGAGCTCGTCGATGCCGTCGAGGGTCTCCTGCACGGGCATCTCCTCGAGCAGGGTCACCAGGTGCACAGCCGTTGCAGGAGAACGCATCAGCCCCATGATCGCGTCAGCCTGGTTGCGGATCGGCCCCATCTTCGCCAGCCCCGACACCTCGTTGTTCACGTTCAGGAAGCGCGTGATGCGACCGGTCGGAGGAGCGTCGAGAACGATGGCGTCGTAGACCGGCCGCTTGCTGTCCTTCTCGCGCCGGCGAGCAGCCTCGTAGATCTTGCCGGTCAGCAGCACGTCACGAAGCCCTGGCGCGATCGTCGTCGCGAAGTCGATGGCGCCGAACTTGTCGAGCATCCGTCCGGCACGACCGAGCTTGTAGAACATGTCGAGGTAGTCGAGCAGTGCGGCGCGCGGCTCGACGGCCAGGGCGAACACCTCGCCGCCGTAGGGCCCGACCGCGACCGACCGCTCGGCGTAGGGCAGAGGGGGTACGTCGAAGATCTGGGCGATGCCCTGCCGGTCCTCGACCTCGCACAGCAGCACCCGCTTGCCCTGGCTGGCGAGGGCGAGCGCCAGAGCACCCGCGACGGTGGTCTTGCCGGTGCCCCCCTTGCCGGTGACGATGTGCAGCCGGATGCCCTCGAAGTCGCTGCCGTGGGAGTCACCGGTGGCCGTCACGGGTCGGGCGCGCCGACTGCGGGCGGGGGTGGACGGCACCGCCCCAGGGTAGTGAGCCGGGTGTGGTGCCGCCGCCGCTAGGCTGCGGGCCATGGCCAAGTGGGAGTACGCGACCGTTCCGCTCATCGTGCACGCGACCAAGCAGATCCTCGACCAGTGGGGGGTCGACGGCTGGGAGCTGGTCCAGGTCGTCCCCGGTCCCGACGGCAACGGTCTGGTGGCATACCTCAAGCGCGAGACGAGATGATCCAGTGAGCGACAACGTGAGCGAGAACAGCACCGGCCCAGGCCGTGTCGAGTCGAAGCTGGCCGAGCTGGGCCTCTCCCTGCCGAGCGTGCCCGCACCGCTCGCGGCGTACGTGCCGGCCGTGACGACCGGGTCGTACGTGTACACCTCGGGCCAGCTGCCGCTGATCGACGGAGCCCTGGTCGAAGCCGGCGTCGTCGGCGACCAGGAGGGTGACATCACCGTCGAGCGTGGGGCCGAGCTGGCGCGCATCTGCGCGCTGAACGCCCTGGCGGCCGTCAAGTCGCAGGTCGGCGACCTCGACCGGGTCCGCATCGTCAAGGTCGTGGGCTTCGTGGCCAGCCGTCCCGGCTTCGGCGGGCAGCCCAAGGTCGTCAACGGTGCGAGCGAGCTGCTCGGCGAGGCGCTGGGCGAGCGGGGCGTGCACGCCCGCAGCGCCGTCGGTGTCGCCGCGCTGCCCCTCAACGCCCCGGTCGAGGTCGAGCTGACCGTCGAGGTGCTGTAGGTCGGGTGACGCGCGACTTCCCGACTCCGCCGTCGCTGGCCGAGCGGGCGGCTGCCTGGATGGGGTCGACCCCGCCCGAACCCGCGGCGCCGCGCCCCGCCGCCACGGTGGTGCTGGTGCGTGACCCGTCCGACGGCCTGGGCGCCGGCCCTGAGGTCTTCCTGCTGCACCGCCAGCGGACCATGGCGTTCGCTGCCGGCATGTACGCGTTTCCAGGTGGCGGTGTCGACCCGCGCGACGCGGGCGATCTCGACCTGCCGTGGCAGGGACCGACACCCCAGGAATGGGCGCGGACGATGAGCGTGCCCGTTGCCGAGGCGGTCGGGTTGGTGTGTGGCGCGGTGCGCGAGACGTTCGAGGAGTGCGGGGTGCTGCTCGCCGGCCGCCGAAGCGAGACCGAGGTGGTGGACGTCGACGACCCGTCGTGGGAGGTCGAGCGGCAACGACTCCTCAGTCGCGACGTCGCGCTCTCCGACCTGCTCGTCGAGCGAGACCTGGTGTTGCGCAGCGACCTTCTGCGGCCCTGGGCGCACTGGACCACACCGCTGTTCGAGCCCCGGCGCTACGACACCTGGTTCTTCCTGGCCGTCGTCCCGCCCGAGCAGCGTGCGCGCCACCTTGGTGGTGAGGCCGCATCGTCCGGCTGGCACTCCGCCTCGGCGCTGCTCGCAGAGCGCGAGTCAGGTCGCGTGGCGATGCTGCCGCCGACCCAGGTCGCCGTCGAGGAGGTCGCTGCCGCTGCGACCGTGGCCGACCTGCGCGCGGCCGACCGCGACCTTCGCGAAGTGATGCCGAGGCTCGTGCTGGTCGGTGACGTCCTCGTGTTGCGGACAGACCTGTGAGCGGGCCTGCGTTGATCAGCTCGTCGGGCGGCCCGGCCTGGACGGGTGGCGCCGTGACACAGCGCGCGCACTGCGTACTGGCCCCGAACCCTGGACCGATGACGCTCGACGGCACCAACACGTGGGTGCTGTCGTTTCCAGGGGATGCGTCCGTCGTCGTGGACCCTGGGCCCGACGACCCGGGCCACCTGCAGACCGTGCTCGACCACGCTCTGGCGCGCGACGCCCCGGTTCGCGAGGTGCTCCTGACGCACGGCCACCTCGACCACAGCGAGGGGGCGGCGGCTCTCAGCGCCCTGGCCGGCGGCTCGGGAGGTCGAGTTCCGGTGCGGGCGCTCGACCCTGCTCACCGGATCGGCGACGAGGGCCTTGTCGAGGGCGACGTGGTGGCCCTGGGCGACATCGAGCTGCGGGTGGTCGGCACGCCTGGTCACACCGCCGACTCGCTGTCGTTCCTGTTGAGCGAGCCAACTGGTGAAGGTCTGCTCACGGGCGACACCGTGCTCGGACGGGGGACGACCGTGGTCGCGCACCCCGACGGGCGGCTAGGGCCGTATCTGGACTCGCTACGCCGCCTGCGCGACCTGGCCGAGCACGTCGGTGGGTCCAGGGTGCTACCGGGCCACGGGCCCGTGCTCGACGACGCCTATGCGGCGTGCGTCGCCTACCTGTCGCACCGCGAGGCGCGCCTCGACCAGGTGCGCGCAGCGCTCGCCGCTGGTGATCGCACCCCACTCGACGTCGTGCGCCGCGTGTACGCCGACGTCGACCCCGTGCTGTGGCCGGCGGCGGAGCTCAGCGTCAAGGCGCAACTGGAGTACCTGAGCGGTTGAGGATCGCCCGCTCATGCGGCGCAGCGCTGGTCGAGGTACTTGCGCATCGCCGTCTCGAGCGGCGAGTCAGACGTGGCCCGGGGTTGGATGCGCGGTGGATATCCGAGGAGCGGCGGCGTGCTGGCCTCATAGGTGTGCCCGGTGGGGGTCGTCAGCACCGCCCGTCCGGCGGGTCCGGTGGCGGTCCAGCCGGGCGTCTCCTTGACGTAGTTGCAGTGCTCGCACAGCCCCTGGCCGTTGCTGCTCGCCGTGCGGCCGCCTCGATGGTGTGGCCTTCTGTGGTCGATGTGCCGGATCGGGGCGTCGCACCATGGCGTGGCACAGGTCTGGTCGCGCAACGTGATCAGATGTCGTAACCCCTTCGGGAAGACGCGGCTGCGGGAGTCCATCGCGACCAGCTGGGAGTTGCCCGGCCGTGTGAACAGCCGACGCACCCAGGCGGCGCCGCGCTCGCTCGCCGCCGCCACCAGTGCCCGGGCAATCGAAGCGGGGACGTTCCCGAAGCCGGGCACGCTGGCAGGGGCCCGGCCGCCCGCCAGCAGCGTCTCGTCGGTCATCACGAGTTGGACGGCTACCGCCGGACCGTCAGCAGCCTCGCGGCCGGTGACCCGTCCGATCAGCGTGTCGGCCATCACCTGGCCGCGGCTGCGGCAGTCGCCAGCGGCGGCGGCTCGTTTGGCGGCGGCGTCCAGGGCGGCGTAGACAGCGACCCCGTCGGCAACAGGCAGCAGTCCGGTGAGCCAGGTCATGGTGTCGGGCGCTGGCCGGATCGAGACTCGCCGGTCCTTCGCGGCCTTGGCCGCCCTGCGCGCAGCCGCTACGGGGTCGAGCTCGCAGGCGATTCCGTGGGCCGCCGTGGCCAGCTTGCGCTCGCCGACACCCGACCGCCTCAGCATGGTGCTCATCCGCGCGTCCACCTCGCGCCGGTCATCCGCGCTCAGGACAGCGGTCTCGCGCACCAGCAGCGTAGCGCCCCACTCGCCGATGTCGCCTCGCGTGAGCGCGGCCAGCGTGTGCGGCATCTCATGCACGAGAGCCGTCGCCATCCCCAGATGCCGTCCGCCGCGGAACGGAGACTCCCCACGGGCCAGTGCGACCTGGTCGGCGATCCCGCGACCCCGCTGCCGCTGAGGCACACCGGCCGCCTGCTGCGCGGCGCGCTGCGACCGTGCGAACGCGTCGCTCACACGAGCCTGTGCCGCGGCAGCGGCACGCTTCAGTCGCTCCAGCGCGGCGATCTGGTCGATGCGCTCGGCATCGTCGAGTCAGGCGCGAGCATCGTCAGCTGCGAGCCCATGGCACCCAGGTCGGCAGCGGTCAGAGACTCACGGGGCAGCGTCATCAGGTGATCGAACATGTGTTCGAGGATAGCAGGAATCACACGTATGGCGAAGCGTTCCCCAGGGACGAAGTGTGCTTTCGCGACGTGGGCCGCTCAGGGATTTGGTGTTCGTCGTGCGCGGTAGCTCAGCGGGCGCGGCGACTCAGACGGTCGACGTCGAGCAGCACGACGGCACGAGCCTCCAGGCGGATCCAGCCTCGGCTGGCGAAGTCGGCCAGCGCCTTGTTGACGGTCTCGCGTGAGGCGCCGACGAGCTGGGCCAGCTCCTCCTGCGTCAGCTCGTGCGCCACGAGCACGCCCGCATCGGTCTGCCGTCCGAACCGCCGGGAGAGGTCGAGCAGGGCCTTGGCGACGCGGCCCGGCACGTCCGAGAAGACGAGGTCCGCGAGCGAGTCGTTCGTGCGCCGCAGGCGCCGAGCGAGGGCCTGCAGCAGGTGCCGTGCGACCTCCGGCCGGCCCGTCAGCCAGCTCTGCAGGTCGGCGTTGCCCAGGCCGACGAGCTGGGCGTCGGAGACAGCCGTCGCGGTCGCCGTCCGCGGGCCGGGGTCGAAGAGGGAGAGCTCGCCGAACATCTCTCCGGGCCCGAGGACGGTCAGCAGGTTCTCGCGGCCGTCGCTGGACGTGCGCCCGAGCTTGATCTTGCCGGACGTGATGACGAACAGCCGCTCGCCGGGCTCGCCTTCGTTGAACAGCACGTCACCGCGCGGCAGGTCGACCCGAGCCATGCTCCCGAGCAGCGCCGCTGCGGCCTCGTCGTCCAGACCCGCGAACAGCGGGGCCCGGCGCACCACGTCGTTGTCCACGTCTCCTCCTCGACCAGCGGGTCGGACGGGGGCAGTCTGCCACCCCGCGACCGCCACGTGCGCCCTCTGCCTGGTGAACGAGGCCGCTAGGAGCGGGAAGCAGCGCGCAGGGCCGCGCGCGGGTCGGCGCTGAGGGCCAGGACCAACGAGTCGGTGACGTCGTCCCGCTGGCCTTCGAGCATCGCCTCGAGGGCAGCCAGGCGGCGGCTTGCGGCGGTCAGCGCCTCGAGCCGCTGACCCACACCGTCGCAGGGCATGTCGAGCACGAGCCGGGCGATGTCGGTGCCGGTGATCCATGCCGGAAGATCGTCGAGCGGGCCGAGAGCGCCCGCCACCAGCAAGTCGGTGCGCGCGCGCACCAGCCGGATCAGGTAGCGGCAGTGGGAGAGCTCGGCCGCGACGGCCAGCCGGGCACGGCGCAGGTCGGACACGCCGGCCTCGACCGGCAAGGCGTCGCCGTCCGGGGCGCGTTGCCCTGGAACCGACTGATGGCTGGTGATGCTCACGTCTCATCGTCGTCTCGCAACGTGTCCGTCTTGAGCGCATCTTCGCCGGATCACCCGTGCGGCTCATGCCCCTTCGAGACGCCCTGTCTCGCGGCTGCCGGGACCGCGCACGGGTCCTGCACGTCCCCGCTCGCCCCTGCACACAATGTGCACGGGACCCCACCCCCAAACGCGGGACACAGCCCTCGGCGACTTCTAACGTCAGTCACATGACCGACTCCGGTGCGACACCCTCGCCGTCTTCCCCAGAGCGACCTCAGTTCGGCCCTCAGCCAGCCTTCGCCGGACCGCCTGGACCGTCCGGGAACATCGCCACAACACGTCCGCAGCCCGGGACGGCCGTCAGCGTCGGTACCGACGCGACGCGTCCGTCCGGGCCGTTCGAGCTGGCGTTGAAGGAGTTCTGGCAGGGGCAGCAGCTGCCGATGTCCCACCGCACACTGATCGCTTGCGGGGCAGTCGGTCTCGCGGCTGCCGTGCTCCTGGTCGGCCACGAGCCCGGGCTCGGCGCAGCCATCGTGGCCCTGCTGGTGTGGGCGGTCGCCGTCCCGCAGCTCGTGCGTCGCCGGGCGATCGGCGACCTGGTGACGGCGGCACTGTCGGTCGCCCTCGTCGGGGTGGTCGCCGTCCGCGACGCCGAATGGGTTGTGGCGCTGTGCTTCCTGGCGGCGATTGGCACAGCAGCGGTCGCGGCCACCTCTGCTCGCTCGGTGCCCGCCGTGGTGCTGAGCGTCGCCAGCGGGTTCGCCGGGACGATCCGCGCCCTTCCGTGGGTCGGCCGCGGGCTGGGGACTGCCGTCGGGTCGCGGAAGGCCCAGCTGATGGTCGCGCTGCGCACGGTCGCGATCACCCTTGTCCTGCTGCTGGTCTTCGGGCTTCTGTTCGCCAGCGCCGACGCGGTCTTCGCCAGCTACCTGCCCGAGTTCGACCTGGGCACTCTCCCTGCCCGCGTGGTCGTCGGCGTGCTGGTCGCACTGGCGGCTGCGACGCTGTCATACCTCGCGCTCGCCCCTCCCGGATGGTCGGACCTCAGCATCCCTCGCGGCCGGCCGGCACGTCGCGCCGAGTGGCTGCTGCCCATCCTCGCCCTCGACGCCATGGTTCTGGCATTCGTGATCGTCCAGGTGGGTGCCCTGCTCGGCGGCCACCGGCACGTGCTCGAGACCGCGGGCCTGACCTACGCGGAGTACACGCGCGAGGGCTTCGCGCAGCTCGTGGTCGCTACCGCCCTCACCCTGGTGGTCGTGGCCGTCGCCGCCCGGCGTGCGCCGCGCGTCACTGAGCGTGACCGACTGATCACGCGGATCGCTCTCGGGGTGCTCTGCGTCGGCACCCTCGGCGTCGTCGCGTCGGCCCTGCGCCGGATGGACCTGTACGTCGACGCGTTCGGCCTGACCCGGCTGCGGATGTTCGTCGTCGTCGTCGAGCTGGTGCTGGGGGTCGTGCTGGTGCTGGTGCTGGTCGCGGGCATCCGCTGGCGCGGTGGCTGGCTGCCCCGTGTCGTGGTGCAGGTGGCTGCGGTGGCGATGCTCGCGCTGGCGGCCGTCAACCCTGATGCCCAGATCGTCCGACACAACGCCACCGCCGATCTCGACGCGGGTATCGACGTCGTCTACCTCGAAGGTCTTTCGGCGGACGCGCTACCCGCCATGGACGCGCTGGACGAGCCACTGCGCTCGTGCCTGCTGGTGGACAGCCAGGCGCACGAGCAGCCAGGGTTCGCCGACTGGAACCTCGGCCGGGCACGCGCCGCCTCGACTGCGGCTGAGCTGGACGCCGAAGGCCGCGAGAGTCCCGACGGCATGACGTGCGTGCGGGCCGTCGCGGGTGACTGAACCGCGAGGCGGCAGGATGGCCCGGTGACCCAGTGGACGAAGTACGTGGCGGTAGGCGACTCGTTCACCGAGGGGCTGAGTGACGCCGCCCTGGACAGCCCGGGCCGGTTCGTCGGCTGGGCGGACCGGCTGGCGGGCTTGCTCGCCGAGGACGCCGCCGACCCGTCCGCCTTCCGCTACGCCAACCTGGCCGTTCGGGGACGGCTGCTCGCAGACATCGTCGGGCCTCAGCTGGACGCAGCTCTCGAGCTCGAGCCCGACCTGGTCAGCATCGTGGGTGGCGGCAACGACATCCTGAGGCCGCGCGCCGACATCGACGCCCTGGTGGCCCAGCTGGAAGCCGGGGTCGCCCGTGCCAGGGCCACCGGCGCCGACGTGCTGATGGCCACTCCCGTCGACCCGGCCGATGCGCCGCTGATCCGCCACACACGAGGACGTGCTGGCGCCTATGCAGCGCACATCAACTCGATCGCCCGCGCGCACGGCGCCTACGTGGTCGACCAGTGGGGGATGAGGGTTCTTCGCGACTGGCGCGTCTGGGCGGACGACCGGATCCACCTCGTCAGCGACGGTCACCGCCGCGTCGCGCTCGAGGCCTTCGCCTCCCTGACCGACGAGCACGCCGACCGCTCCAGCGCCGAGTGGCGCGCCCCGCTGGACGACGTGAGTCCGGGCGCGGTCCTCGGGCTGCGGGCCAACGCGCTGTGGGCACGCCAGCACGTGGCGCCCTGGGTCAGCCGGCGGGTGCGTGGCCGTTCGTCCGGCGATGCAGTGTCCGCCAAGCGCCCGAGCTTCGAGGCGTGGCCGGACTGACCGAGTGTCGTCGGCGGGGGTCGGGGACGGTGCGTAGGGTGGCGACGTGATCCGCCGAGCCACCGTCCCGCCGACGACGACCGGGCGCCGCCGGGTCGCGCGCAAGATCCACCGTGTGCTCACCGAGCGCTACCCCGACGCGCGGTGCGAGCTCGACTTCACGACACCGCTCGAGCTGTTGGTGGCCACGATCCTGTCGGCACAGACCACCGACGTGCGGGTCAACATGGTCACGCCGGGCCTCTTCGCGCGCTACACGACAGCTGCCGCGTACGCCGGCGCTGACCGGGCCGAGCTCGAGGAGATGATCCGGTCGACCGGGTTCTTCCGCGCCAAGTCGAACTCCCTGATCTCGCTCGGGCAGCGCCTCGTCGAGGAGTTCGACGGCGAGGTGCCGTCACGACTCGACAAGCTGGTCACCCTGCCGGGCGTGGGTCGCAAGACGGCAAACGTGGTGCTGGGCAACGCATTCGGCGTGCCGGGCCTCACCATCGACACGCACTTCGGCCGGCTGGCACGCCGTTTCGGCTGGACGACGCAGGAGGATCCCGTCAAGGTCGAGCGCGACGTGGCTGACCTGTTCGAGAAGCGCGACTGGACGATGCTGTCGCACCGGTTGATCTTCCACGGCCGCCGCACCTGCCACGCGCGCCGTCCGGCCTGTGGCGCTTGCCCTGTCGCCACGATGTGCCCGTCGTACGGCATCGGCGAGGTCGACCCCCTGCGGGCGGCGAAGCTGTTGCGGTACGAGGCGGCGGAGTCGGGCGACCCGGCGGAGCCCGTCGAACCCGTTGAAGCGGCCGGGGGAGCGGGATGACAGAGCTGACAGGGGAACTCGACCATCTGCCCGGTTGGGCGAGGAAGATCGCCGAGGTCTCCCCGACGATCGAAGGCCAGCAGCTCTCACGATTCCTGCCGCCGCCCGGCCGCGAGCACCGGCAGGCGGCGGTCCTGATGCTGTTCGGGCCCGGAGCCGACGGCGAGGGCGAGGTGCTGCTGCTCGAGCGCGCGTCGTCGATGCGGTCCCACCCCGGGCAGGCGGCGTTTCCCGGAGGCGCGCTCGACCCCGGTGAGGACGCCGTCGCCGCCGCGCTGCGCGAAGCACAGGAGGAGACCGGGCTCGACCCGTCGGGCGTTCAGGTGCTGAGCACCCTTCCGGCGCTGTACCTCTGGCCGTCGGACTTCGCCGTGACGCCCGTGGTGGCGTGGTGGGCGACCCCTTCGCCGGTGCACGTCGCGGCGCCCGACGAGGTGGCCCGCGTCGAGCGCGTGCCCCTCCCTGAGGTGCTCGACCCCGCGAACCGGTTCGTGACGGTGCTGGGCGACGAGTACCGCGGCCCGGGCTTCGCCGTCCGCGGCCTGTTCGTCTGGGGATTCACCGCCGGCCTGCTGTCCCGGCTGCTGACGCTCGCCGGTCTCGACCGGCCCTGGGACGAGACCGTCGAGCGTCCGATTCCCCAGGCCCAGCTCGTCGGACGTCGGCATCGCCCAGGTGAGTCCTCCGACCCGGCCGAGGTCGACGCCGTCGCCGACGGGGAGGTGGAGCCGTGAGCGAGCGCAGCGAGCGAACCAGAGGGCAGAGTCTGGCTGGCACGGCGAGGGACGAGCCGTGACTGGGTCGCTGGTCGTGGACATCGTGCTGGCGTTGCTGCTGCTCGCGTACCTGGCGAACGGACTGCGCCGCGGGCTGTTGCTCGGCGGCATGACCCTCGTGGGGCTGCTCCTCGGCGCCGTCATCGGGATTCTGGTGATTCCGCGACTGGTCGCCGGCCTGCAGGCGGGGCTACTGCGCGCAGGCGTCGTGCTCGCCGGGGTGCTGATGCTCGCCCTCGTGGGGCAGACCCTGGGCGCGGTGCTCGGCGCACGGTTCCGCGCGGCCGTGACCAGCAAGCCGGCGAGGGCCGTCGACCGCGGCCTCGGAGGCCTGGCTGCGCTGGTGGCCGCCGTCGTCGTGCTGAGCGTGCTGCTCGGTGCCCTGCGCGGAGTGCCGAGCCCGGCACTGTCACGGGCCATCGGCGCCTCGACGGTCGCCCAGGCCCTTGACAAGGTCGTGCCTGACGCGGTCAACGGCATGGCGGGTGGGTTGGCCAGCACGATGGCCTCGGGCTTCCCGCGCGTCTTCGAGGGCATCGGGCCGGAAGTCATCCTGCCGGTCGAGCCACCGAGCGCCGAGCAGGTCGGCGAGGCCGCCGCGGCCGCTGCCCCCAGCACGGTCAAGATCAGCGGGACCGCGCGGTCGTGCGACCGCACCCAGGAGGGCTCCGGGTTCGTGGTGGCGCCGGAGCGCGTGGTGACGAACGCCCACGTGGTCGCCGGCGTCCCCGACCCGAGTGTGCAGGTGCTCGGCAGGGGCGAGGAGCTGCCCGCGTCAGTAGTGGTGTTCGACACCGACCGCGACCTCGCGGTGCTGGAGGTGCCCGGGCTGACCGCCCCGCCACTCGCGCAAGGCGCAGAGCTCGATCGCAGCGACCCAGCGATGGTCCTCGGCTTCCCCCTCGGTGGGCCCTTCACGACCTCGCCGGCACGCGTGCGGCAGGTTCTGGACGCCCGCGGGCAGGACATCTACGGCCGGGGCGGCGTGACCCGAGAGGTCTACTCGCTGTATGCGCAGGTCCGTCCAGGCAACTCCGGTGGCCCGGTGGTCGACCCGAGCGGGGCGCTGGTCGGCGTCGTGTTCGCGACGTCGCTCGACGACCCCGACACCGGCTACGCGTTGACCCTCGCCGAGGCCGCGCCCGTGCTGGAGGCCGGCATCGAGGCCACCAGTGCGGTCGACGTCGGGCCGTGCTCCGGGCGGTGATCGTCGAGCGCCCGATCGCTCACAACGCCAGGTTGTCGAGCCAGTCGCGCAGCAGGGCGGTGGTCCGCTCAGGGGCCTCCTCCGCCAGGAAGTGCCCGGCCCCGTCGACGAGGTGCCAGGAGTAGTCGCCGCGAACCCAGCGCGACGACCCCCGGGCGTGGGCGGCCGGCACCTGACCGTCCACCTCGCCGTGCAGCTGCAGCACGGGCACGTTGACCGTGTGGCGCATCGCCTCGGTGAAGCGTCGTCCGTCCGTCCGAACTCTGGAACGGACCGCCCAGCGGTAGTACTCGAGACTCGAGTGCGCAACGGAGGGGATCTCGATGGCCTCCTGGTAGCGGCGGCTCTCCTCTGCGGACGGCCAGCCGGGGCCCCCCCACCTTCTCAGCAGCTCCGGCACCAGGTCTCCGCCCAGCAGGGCACGCTCGGGCTGGATGGGGGTCTGGAAGGCGAGAACGTGCCGCAGCGTGTGCATCTGGCGCGGTGGGGCCGTGAAGGTGCGCAGCGGGTGAGCGGTGCCGAGGATGCCGATCGCGCGCGTGGTGCGCGGGACCAGCGTGGGCATCGCCCAGGCGACCCACGCACCCCAACCGTGGCCGACCACCACTGCCTCCGAGGCGCCGAGGCTGCGGATGACACCCGCGACATCGGCAGCCAGCGTGAACGTGTCATACCCACGCGGCGGCTTGTCGCTCGCGCCGTACCCGCGCAGATCCATTGCCACAGTGCGGTATCCGGCGTCGGCAAGCGCCGGCAGCTGGTGCCGCCAAGCCCACCAGAACTGCGGGAACCCGTGCAGCAGAACGACAAGCGGCGCCTTCGCCTTCGAGGCAGGAAGGCACTCTGCGAGGTGAAACCTGTTGCCGTTGGCCGGAACCAGCCGGTGCTGCCAGGGACCTTCGACCATGACCGCCGACGCGTCAGTGCCCACGCGTCGTCAGGTTCCGGTGCCTGGGCCGTCGCCCTTCAGCGCCGCGACCGAGTCCTTGGCGGTGTCGATCGTGCGCTGCGGGGGCGCGATCTTCGACAGGCTCCCCTTGCCCACCAGGGCCAGCAGGGCGGCGACCACCAGCAGCACACCAGTCATGACCAGGAAGGCCGCCCAGGGCGCCAGCCCCGCCTCGGTCAGTCCGTAGGCCCCCGCGAAGCAGAGCAGGATGAATGCCATCGCGGCCATGTACGCGGCCGCCCCGAACAGGCCGGCGCCGACTGCGGCGCGGCTCACGTCCGCCGTGATCTCCGCTTTGGCCAGGGCGATCTCGGCGCGCACCAGGCCCGACACCTCGTTGCTGGCGTCCGCTACCAGCTGGCCGATGGTGCGCTCCGGCTGGGCATCGACCGTCGGCTTACGCGTGTCCACGGTTCCTCCTCCTACCTGGCGAATGTCACCGACTCTAGAGGGAGGCGCCTGGCGGTGCCTGCTGTCGTCCCTCGTAGACGTCAGGGATGCCGTCATGGTCGTCGTCGCGGTTCTCCTCTTCCCAGAGGCGTCGGTACACGCGGTTGCGCAGCCGCAGCACCACGACGGCGAGCGCCGCCGCCACCAGGGACCCGGCCAGCACGGCCAGCTTCACGTGGTCGTCGCGCTCGCTGCCTGGGCCGAAGGCGAGCTCGCCGATCAGCAAGGACACCGTGAACCCGATTCCTGCCAACAAGGAGAGACCGAGGACGTCCACCCACGCCAGGTCGTCGTCGAGCTCGGCGTGGGTGAAACGCGCTGTGACCCAGGCGCCGCCCAGCACACCCAGACACTTTCCGACCACGAGCGCGACCACGATGGCGGCGAAGACGGGGTCGGACACAGCTCTCCCCAGGCTGCCCCCGCCGACCGTGACGCCGGCCGCGAAGAGGGCGAAGACGGGAACGGCGACGCCCGCCGACACCGGCCGCACGAGATGCTCGAGCCGTTCACCGACCGAGTGGTCCTCCACCTGGCCGCCGACAACGCGGTGACGAACGGGCAGCACCATCGCCAGGAGCACCCCTGCAACGGTGGCGTGCACGCCCGACTCGTGCACCAGCAGCCACGTGGTCGCACCGAGCGGGAGCAACAGCCACCACCACGACGACGGACGGCGCGCCACATAGGCGAACGCCAGCACGCACCCGACTGCCGAGGCCAGTGGCAGCACGGCGACGGCGTCGTTGTAGAAGACGGCGATGATGACGATGGCCACCATGTCGTCGACCACGGCCAGCGTCAGCAGGAACGCCCGCAGCGCGGTGGGCAGGTGAGCGCCGAGGACGGCCAGGACGGCGAGCGCGAAGGCGATGTCGGTCGCGGTCGGGATGGCCCACCCCGTCCGGGCGACTGGATCCGTCGCCGTGAGCGCGAGGTACAGCACGGCTGGGAGCGCCACGCCGGCCAGGGCTGCGGCCACCGGCACGGCCGCACGTCGCGGATCCCTGAGGTCGCCGACGACGAGCTCGCGCTTGAGCTCGATCCCGGCCACGAAGAAGAAGATGGCCAACAGCCCGTCGGCGGCCCACTGTCCAACGGTCAGGCCCAGGTGGAGTTCCACCGGCCCGAAGGCCAATGTCTCGGGACCCAGCACCCCGTCACGGATCGTCGAGTATGACTGGGACCAGGGCGAGTTCGCCCAGACCAGGGCCGTCGCGGCACCGACGATCAGCAGGAGGCCGCCGACCGTCTCGGCGCGAAGCGCGTCGAGGACGACACGTGTCTCCGACCAGGTCGAGCGGGAGAAGAGGGGTGGACGCGGCGTGGCGGTGGTCATCGGGCTCCTGCGCGAGAGGTCGGGTAGGACAACGCCGACCAGACTTCCCGGCACACCACGGTCATCGTAAGGGACGTCAGGTGTAGTAGCGCAGCACGACGTAGGGCACGGTGAACGCGATCGTGACCGCGGTGACGATGAGGCCGTAGCGGGTGAAGGTCCAGAGGCTGATCGGGTGTCCGTTGCGCAAGGCAGGCTCCGGTACCTCGATGTCGAGTGGATCCGCAAGGACGGGAAGCGCGTCGTCGTCGAGGTCGACGGCCGTGGCCACATGGAGCAGGAGACATGGGAGGACGACTCCCTGCGCGCCAACGGCGTCGTCATCCGGGACGACGCCATGGTGCTCCGCATTCCCTCGACGATCATCAGGACGCGCGAGCACGTCGTGGTCGCCCAGCTGCGCCTGGCGCTCACCGTCCCAAGAACTGATCGAACAGTCAGACGCTCGACCCGCGTGGGCAGGTCGAGCGTCTGACTGAACGAGAAGGTTGGCGGAGGTCAGCTCTCGTCGGCCTTGCCCGAGCCGAGGCCGGTCTTGATCAGCTCCATCACCGTGTTGTCGGCGAGCGTCGTCACGTCGCCCACCTCGCGGTGCTCTGCCACGTCCTTCAGCAGGCGGCGCATGATCTTGCCCGACCGGGTCTTGGGCAGTTCGGGCACGACCATGATCTGGCGTGGCTTCGCGATCGGGCCGATTTCCTTGGCGACGTGGTCGCGCAGCTCCTTGACGATGTCGTCGCCCTCCTCCGCGCCCCCGCGCAGGATCACGAACGCACACACCGCCTGGCCCGTGGTCTCGTCAGCCGCACCGACAACGGCGGCCTCGGCCACCTTCGGGTGCGACACGAGCGCGGACTCGATCTCGGTGGTCGACAGACGGTGTCCCGACACGTTCATGACGTCGTCGACGCGGCCGAGCAGCCAGATGTCGCCGTCCTCGTCCTTCTTCGCGCCGTCGCCGGCGAAGTACATGTGCTCGAACCGCGCCCAGTACGTCTCCTTGTAGCGCTCCGGGTCACCCCAGATGCCGCGCAGCATGGCCGGCCACGGCTCGGTCAGCACCAGGTAGCCGCCACCGCCGTTCGGCACCGGCTTGCCGGCGTCGTCGAGCACGTCCACACCGATCCCGGGCAGCGGCACCTGGGCCGAGCCGGGCTTGGTGGTGGTGACTCCAGGCAGCGGGCTGATCATGATCGCGCCCGTCTCGGTCTGCCACCACGTGTCGACGATCGGGGCCTTGTCGCCCCCGATGACGCGGCGGTACCAGATCCAGGCCTCGGGGTTGATCGGCTCACCGACCGAGCCCAGCACCCGCAGCGACGACAGGTCGTGCTTCGCCGGGATCTCCTCGCCCCACTTCATGAACGTGCGGATCGCGGTCGGCGCCGTGTACAGGATCGTGACGCCGTACTTGGCGATGATCTCCCACCAGCGACCCTGGTGCGGGGTGTCCGGGGTGCCCTCGTACATCACCTGCGTGACGCCGTTGGCGAGCGGCCCGTACACGAGGTACGAGTGGCCGGTCACCCAGCCGACATCCGCTGTGCACCAGAAGACGTCGGTGTCCGGGTGCAGGTCGAAGACGTTGCGGTGCGTGTACGCGGTCTGCGTCAGGTAGCCCCCTGACGTGTGCATGATGCCCTTGGGCTTACCCGTCGTTCCCGAGGTGTAGAGGATGAACAGCGGGTGCTCGGAGTCGACCGGCTGGGGCGTGTGCTGGTCGGACGCCTTGCCCACCACCTCGTGCCACCACAGGTCGCGGCCATCGGTCCACTCGACGTCCTGCCCGGTCCGGCGAACGACCAGCACGTTGGTCACCGACGGCGTCCCCTTGTCCAGGGCCGCGTCGACCGCAGGCTTGAGGGCGGACGGCGAACCGCGGCGGTAGCCGCCGTCGGACGTGATGACCACCTTCGCCTCGGCGTCGTTGATGCGGCTCGCCAGCGCGTCGGCCGAGAAGCCACCGAACACCACCGAGTGCGGCGCCCCGATGCGCGCGCAGGCCAGCATCGAGACGACGGCCTCGGGGATCATCGGCAGGTAGATCGCGACCCGGTCGCCGCTCTGCACGCCCAGGTCCGTGAGCGCGTTGGCGGCGCGTGACACCTCGGCCTGCAGCTCGGCGTAGGTGATGGCGCGGGAGTCACCCGGCTCGCCCTCGAAGTGGATGGCGACCCTGTCACCGAGCCCGTTCTCGACGTGACGGTCGACGCAGTTGTAGGCGACGTTGAGCTCTCCGCCGACGAACCAGTGCGCGAAGGGCGCGTCGCTCCAGTCGAGCGTGTCGGTGAAGTCGGTCGTCCAGGTGACCAGGTCACGAGCCTGCTTGGCCCAGAACGCGAGTCGGTCGTTCGCGGCCTCGTCGTACAGGTCGGCGGTGGCGACGGCGCCGGCGGCGATCTCCTCCGACGGGGGGAACCTGCGGGTCTCGGTGGACAGGTTCTCCAACGTCTTGCTGTCGGTCTGCTCGGACATCGACGTCCTTCCGTTCGGCGTGCGGCGGCACGGGGGTTCGTTCCTGCTTCGACACTAGCCAGGCTGTGGACGCCCGGCATCGTCCGGGCGGGTTCTCCGTAGTGCACCAGACGCCCACCCGCGCAGCCTCGGGGCGTGCGCGGGTGGGCGCGTCTGGAGTGCACCGGCGGCGAGCCGCCGGCTCAGATCGCGGTCAGTGGCTGACCGCCTTCTCAGCGCCCGCACCGGTCAGGGAGCGGACCTCCATCTCGGCGGCCAGCGCGTCGTGGTCGGCCTCCGGCTTGCTGGTGATCGTCCCGAGCCAGCCGAGCAGGAACGCCAGCGGGATCGAGACGAGACCCGGGTTGTCGAGCGGGAACAGGTGGAAGTCGACACCGACGTCCTTGATCATCGACAGGCTGGCCCCGGTGACGGGGTCGACCTTGCCGCTGACGACGGGCGAGAAGATGATCAGGATCACGCAGCTGACCAGACCGCCGTACATGCTCCACAGGGCACCACGGGTGTTGAACCGCTTCCAGAAGAGCGAGTAGACGATCGTCGGCAGGTTCGCGCTGGCCGCGACGGCGAACGCCAGGGCCACCAGGAACGCGATGTTCTGACCGATCGCGAACATGCCGCCCAGGATGGCCAGCACGCCGATCACGACCACCGTGCGGCGGGCCACCTTGACCTCACCGTCCGGCGAGATCTCGCCGTGCTTGATGATGTTCGCGTAGACGTCGTGGGCGAACGACGTCGCAGCGGTGATGGTGAGCCCGGCGACCACCGCGAGGATCGTCGCGAAGGCGACCGCCGAGATCACGCCCAGCAGAAGGGTTCCGCCGAGCTCGAAGGCGAGAAGTGGTGCAGCAGAGTTGGCTCCACCAGGTGCTGCCTTGATGGCGGTCGGTCCCACCAGCGCGCCGGCGCCGTAGCCCAGCACCAGGCTGAACAGGTAGAACAGGCCGATCAGCCAGATCGCCCAGACCACGCTGCGACGGGCCTCCTTGGCCGACGGCACCGTGTAGAAGCGCATCAGCACGTGCGGCAGGCCGGCGGTGCCGAGCACCAGGGCCAGCGACAGCGAGATGAAGTCGATCTTCTTGAGGTCGGTGGCGCCGTACGCCTTGCCCGGGTCGAGCAGGGCACCGGCGTTCTCGACGCCCTCCGACGTGGCCTTCTCGACCGAGGCGCCGAGCAGCTCCGAGAGGTTGAGCCCGTACTTGGCCAGCACCCAGACGGTCATCAGGCCCGCGCCGAAGATCAGCAGGATGGCCTTGATGATCTGCACCCAGGTGGTGCCCTTCATGCCGCCGACGAGTACGTAGACGATCATCAGGATGCCGACGACGGCGACCACCGCGTACTGGCCGGTCGTACCGGAGACGCCCAGCAGAAGCGCGACGAGCCCGCCGGCACCGGCCATTTGAGCGAGCAGGTAGAAGAAGCAGACCGCGAGGGTCGTGATGGCGGCGGCCATGCGGATGGGGCGCTGCTTGAGCCGGAAGCTCAGCACGTCGGCCATCGTGAACTTGCCGGTGTTGCGCAGGAGCTCGGCCACGAGGAGCAGTGCCACGAGCCAGGCCACGAGGAACCCGATGGAGTACAGGAAGCCGTCGTAGCCGTTGATGGCGATGGCGCCGGCGATGCCGAGGAAGCTTGCGGCAGAGAGGTAGTCGCCCGCGATCGCGGTGCCGTTCTGCGGTCCGGTGAACGAGCGTCCGCCCGCGTAGAAGTCAGCAGCCGTCGCGTTGTTGCGCGATGCGCGGATGACGATGGCCAGGGTGACGACCACGAACACGCCGAAGATGGCGATGTTCAGCCAGGGATTACCGATGTCGGTGGCGGCGGGGGCCGCGGCGATTCGGGACGAGATCATCGGAGGTCCCCTTCGATGGAGTGCCGGAGGGTCTCGGCGGCGGCGTCGAACTTCTTGTCCGCCCAGGAGCGGTAGATCGTGGTGATGATGAAGGTCGACGCGAACTGCCCGAGGCCGAGCAGCAGGCCGATGTTGATGTTGCCCCAGACCTTGGTGCCCATGAACCCGGGCGCGAACGCCGCGAGCAGCACGTAGCTGAAGTACCACACGAGGAACAGCGCGGTCATCGGGAAGATGAAGGACCTGAAGCGACGCTTGAGAGCGTGGAACTCGGGCGAGGCTGCTACCTCTGCCGCGGTCCGTCCACCGGTCAGGTTCTCACCGCCGTCGGCCCGCGCCGGGGGGTCTTTCGAAATGCTGGACACGGGCAGCCTCCTGCTCGTCAGGGAACCCCGGCGGCTCTGCCGGGATGTACGCACTGTGATCGCGTCCACCCGTCCGGGCCAAGAGCGCCATGCCAAGAGGTCGACGGACGGCCGAACTGCCTCGCCGTGCGGACGGAGCGTGAGCGACGAGCGGTCGGTTCCGCGCGCCGAACGGCGCCGGTGAACGCCCGACCATCGGACGGCAGCGGCCGATGAAACCTGGATGAACGTCGGCTCATGACCGTCTTTCGTCGGTGTCCGGGCACGCCGGCGGCCTGCAGGCTGATGGCATGGAGACATCGCGCTCGTACGGGTCGGACCCGGGACCGTGGGTTGTGGCCCACCGTGGCGGTGCCGGTCTGGGTCCCGAGAACAGGCTGGAGACGTTCGCGCGGTCGGCGGCCCTGGGCGTGCGGTACTTCGAGACCGACGTGCGGGCCAGTGCCGACGGCGTGGCGATGGCGTTCCACGACGACGTGCTCGACCGGGTCACCGACATGCGCGGCCCGGTGGGCACGCGGTCGGCAGCTGAGCTGGTTCGTGCTGGGGTGCCGACGCTGGCCAACCTGATCGACGCCTTGGGCGACGGCTGCCTCGCGGTGGACGTGAAGTCGGGCTCGTCCGTCCGTCCCTTCGTCGAAGCGGTTCGCCGGACGGGGTCCGCCCACCGTGTCTGCGCCGCAGGCGGATGGGACGGGTGGCTGGCGGCGGTGAGCCGGGGCTGTGGGCCGGCGCTGAGCACTGCCCTGGGCTGGCGCGCCCTGACCACCCTGGTGCTGTGCGCGCGGGCGGGCGTCCGTCCACCGCCCTCGGTGGCGACCGGCGCGTTCGCTCACCTGCCCTGGAGCCTCGGCGGGCTCGCGGTGCTCCAGGACGAGTGGCTGTCGCGTCGGGTCATCGAGGTGGCACATGGGCTCGGGGTGCGCGTGGTCGCCTGGACCGTGGACGAGCCGCTACGGATGCGACGGTTGCTGGACGACGGCGTCACGGGCCTGATCACCGACCGTCCGGACCTCGCGCGTGAGGTCCTGGTGGCGCGCGGCGAGTGGCGCAGGGCTCCGAAGGTCAGCGCAGTCGCGTCGCGGTGAACTCGTTGCCAGGGTTGGCGATCGTGTCCTGAGCGGCGATCAGCTGGATCTCGCGGTGCCCCCCGTCGACGGTGGCCTGCAGCACGGCGAACACGCTCGACGCCGTGCGCTCCAGGGCGGCCTGCGGCCCGTCCTCGAGCGTGTGTGCGAGGAAGAGCGCCGCGGTGGCGTCGCCGGCGCCGTTGACCGACAGGGGAAGCAGCGGCGTGCGGATCGACCAGGCGCCCTCGGCGCTCACCGCCACCATCTCGATCTCGTCGTCGGGGGTCTCGCCAGTCTGGACGCTGGTGACCAGCACCGTGTGAGGTCCCTTGTCGCGCAGGGCATCTGCGGCGTCGAGCAACTCGGCGGTGCTGCCGATGGTGGTCTCCGTCAGGAACTCGAGCTCGAACTGGTTCGGCGTCACCAGGTCGGCCTTCGGAACGACCTGGTCGCGCATGAACGCCGGAATGCCGGGGCGCACGAAGAACCCTCGTCCGACATCACCCATCACCGGGTCGCAGCAGTACACCGCGGCGGGGTTCGCGGCCTTGACCTTGGCCACCGCGTCGAGCACGACGGCACCGACGCTCTCTGCGCCCTGGTAGCCCGACAGCACCGCGTCGCACGTCGGCAGCACGCCCCGCTCGGAGATGCCGGCGATGACCTCGGCCACGTCGCTCGGGTCGAACATCGGGCCGCGCCACTCGCCGTACCCGGTGTGGTTGGAGAAGTGGACGGTGTGGACCGGCCACACCTCGTGGCCCAGCCGCTGCAGGGGGAACACGGCAGCGCTGTTGCCAACGTGCCCGTAGGCGACGGACGACTGGATGGACAGGATCCGCATCCTTCGAGCCTACCGATCGCGTCAGCCCAGCCGCCGGTCGACGGCGAGACCTTCTGGCGCGTGCAGCCGCACCATCTGGCGGCCGACCCCTGGCGGTATCCGCGACCGGGTGGCCAGCGAGACTCCGATCATCACCAGGAACGCGATGGGGACCGTCCACGCGGCGGGTTGTTCGAGAAGCGCTGACTGCCAACCAGGTTGGGGTAGGCCGGCCATGGTGGCGACAACTGCGGCGGTCGATGTCAGTCCCCCGGCAACGAGGCCGGTCAGTGCCCCGGCTGCAGTGAGCCCGCGCCACCACACCCCCAGCACCAGCAGGGGGCAGAACGTCGACGCCGCAACGGCAAAGGCCAGCCCGACCGTGTCGGCGAGACTCGTCCGAAGACCGAGAATCGAGAGTGCCAGGGGCAGGATCACGGCGAGGCCGGCCCCGATCCTGAACCCTTGGACGCTGCGGCTTCTGGGGTCGGACGAGAAGCGCCCGAGGAGGTCCTGCGAGAGCACGCCTGCGACCGACACCACGAGTCCGGACGACGTCGACAGGAACGCGGCGAACGCGCCGGCCACGAGCAGCGCCGAGAGCAGGTCGCCCCACGGCTGGCCCAGCATGCGGCCCGGCAGCTCGAGCACGACGGTGTCCCCGCGCCCGGTCAGCAGGAGGTCAGGCGCGTACACGCGGCCGAGCGCGCCGTAGACGGGCGGGAAGAGGTAGAAGAGGCCGAGCAGTCCGATCACGATGCCGGTGGTGCGCCGCGCGGCCCGCCCGTCGGGGTTCGTGTAGAAGCGCACGAGCACGTGCGGCAGCCCCATCGTGCCGAACAGCAGCGCGAGGATGAGGGAGTAGGTGGCGTACAGGGGGTGGTCGCGTCCGGTGCCGCCCGACAGTGGCGTGGCCCACTCGGGGCCGGTGCTGGCCGTGATCTGCTCGGCGTGGGGGATCGGGGTTCCGGGCTGGATGCTGACGGTCGTGCCGCTGCCGATAATCGCGGTGTCGCCGGCATCGAGCACGAGATCACCCGCCAGGGGCCGGTCGTCGACGGTGCCGTCCACCTGGAGCGTGGTGGCCTCCTCCGCGACGACCCGCACGGGCTCGCGCAGCTCGACGGTGGTGGCCTCGTGCGCGATCGGCACCCCGTTGGCGGACGGGTCGGGACGCGAGTCCGACTGCCAGGCGAGCAGGAGGAAGACCACGGGCACCGCGATCGCCGTCACCTTGAGCCAGTACTGGAACGCCTGGACGAGGGTGATCGACCGCATGCCGCCGGCCAGCACGTTGAGCACCACGACGGCGGCGACGAGGATCGAGCCCAGCACCGCGGGCGCCCCCGTCACGGCGCGCAGCGCCAGCCCCGCACCCTGGAACTGCGGCAGCAGGTACAGCCAGCCGATGCCGACGACGAGCACCGCGGACGCCACGCGCACATGGGGTGACGCCAGTCGCGACTCGGCGAAGTCGGGCAGGGTGTAGGCGCCTGAGCGGCGTAGGGGGGCAGCCACCAGGCAGAGCAGCACGAGGTACCCGGCGGTGTACCCGACGGCGAACCACAGCATGTCGACGCCACCGGTCAGCACGAGTCCGGCGACACCGAGAAAGCTTGCGGCCGAGAGGTATTCGCCACCGATGGCCGAGGCGTTCGCGCGTGGCGACACGGCCCGTGACGCCACGTAGAAGTCGCTCGTGGTGCGCGAGAGGTGCAGGCCGACGGATCCGATGGCGACCGTGACGACGCAGACCACGGCGACCGCGATGACGCCGAGCTCCGGTGACGTCACCGCCGCTCGACCAGGTCGGAGAAGTCGCGTTCCGCACGCTCGGCCGCCCGCAGGTAGCCCCAGGCCGCGGCCCCGATCACCGGGTACGCCCCGACGCCGAGCAGCAGCCACGGCAAGGGGATGCCGAGCACCGTCCACCTGCCGAGTGAGGGCGAGATCCAGAACAGGAACGGCAGCGCCCCGACGGTCAGGCCGAAGGCGCCGAGAACGCCGAGCCCGAGCCGTAGCTGGGTTCGGATCAGGGCGCGCATGTACAGCTCACCGACGACGGTCTGCTCGTCGATGTCCTCGGTGGCCCGACGGCGGGGCGGACGGCGGACCGCGCCGGTGCGTGGGCTCGTCACGCGGACGCGCCGTGGCCGCGGTTCGAGGACCCCTCTGTGCTCGCTCACCCCCTGATGGTGCCCGTCCCGTCAAGCAACCGTGCTCATCCTGCCCACAGAATCAGGGGTGATCTGTGTGGGTGAGGGGAGCAGCCCACGGGCGACGTGTGGGTGGCAGGAGCAAGGGGTCAGGGGAACGTGAGGCGGGCCCAGACGGCGCGATGGTCGGTGCCGGGCACCGGTTCGGTGCCGGTGCCGAGCACGTCGAGGTCGCGGACGAGCACGTGGTCGATGTGGACGACCGGCGGTATCGGTCTCTTGGTCGGCCAGGTGCGCACCCATCCTGCGCCGTCGGCTCGCTGGGCGTCGGTCAGGCCGTGCGGGCCTGAGGTCAGCGCGCGGAACGCCGGGTGGTCCGCGCTCGCGTTGAGGTCGCCGGCGACGACGACCGGCACGCCTCCCTCGGACGTCGGCGGCTGCTCGCGGGCCCAACGGTCGATCTCGGCGAGCTCCTCCCTCCAGCGAGCGGCCCGGAACGGTGGGTACGGGTGAGCCGCGAACACCAGCATCGGGCCGGCGTCCGTCTCGGCCCTGACCACCGGCTGGTCGAAGACGCCCGTCGCACCGCCGGGCATCTCCTCCAGCGGGAGCCGGCTCATCACCAGCGTGCCGCCGGCGCCCTCGCGCGCGCGGCCCACCTGCTCTGGCAGGAGCGCGCTCAGGCCCGCCGTCGACAGGTGCTCCTGTCCCGCTGGTGTGACCTCCAGCAGCACCAGCACGTCGACCTGGCGCGCTTCGACGAGCTCCACCAGCGTGCTCGCGTCCGCCGAGCCGTACTCCATGTTCGACGCCATCACGACCACGTCGTGCGACCCCGGCACAGCCGGGTCGGCCAGTCTCGTGGGCAGCCAGATCGCCACGTGGACGGCCACCAGGGCGACGGCTGCGGCACCTTCCCACGTCCGCTGGGCAGCCAAGGCGACCACCATGGTCGCTACTGCTGCCAGGCCGACCAGCGGTCGTGCGGCCTGCACGGCGGCGATGGGTGCCTGCGCGACGTCGAGCCAGCGCGACGCGGTGGCCACTGCCAGCACCAGCAGCACAACGACCAGCAGCGCACCCATCACCCTTGGCCGCGCCCGCTCAGCCGGCAGGACCGACACCACGGACCAGGCGGTCGCGCAGCTCGCGGGTATGGCGGCGTGACACCGCCAGCTCGTCGTCGCCGAGGTGCACGGTGCACCGGCCACCGTCGACCCGCACCTCGTCGACGTGTTGCAGCGACACGAGTGTCGAGCGGTGGATCCGCACGAATCCCATTGCCCCCCAACGCTCTTCGAGCGTGCTCAGCGGCACCCTGATCAGGTGGCTCCCCTCGCTCGTGTGCAGCCGCGCGTAGTCACCCTGGGCCTCGACGTAGCGCACTGCTGAGCGGTTCACGAAGCGGGTCACCCCGCCGAGCTCGACGGGAATCGTCTCGTCGGCCTCGACGGGCTCTGCGGGCTCTGCCCCTTCGGCGGCCTCGATGACGCGCCGCACCGCCTCCGAAAGGCGTTCGGGCCGAACCGGTTTCATCAAGTAGTCGGTGGCGGCCAGCTCGAACGCGTCGACGGCGTGCGTGTCATAGGCCGTCACGAACACGACCTGCGGACGCTGCGAGAAGCGCGCCAGCACGCGGGCGAGCTCGAGCCCGTCCAGGCCCGGCATCTTGATGTCGCAGAAGACGACGTCGATCTCCTGGGAGTCGAGGGCGCGCAGGGCCTCGGCTGTGCCGGACGCCGTCGCGACCACCCCGATCCGCTCGTCCTGGCGCAGCAGCCACGCCAACTCGGCGAGCGCCGGTGCCTCGTCGTCGACGACCAGCGCACGCAGGCCTCCTGGCCGCGCTGCACTCACGCCGCCGAGCGTACGTCCTGTCAGGGTGGTGGTCAGTCCACGCGGGCGTGCGGCGAGTACTTCGGAACGCGGAAGGAGACGCGCGTGCCGGCGCCTGGAGCGGTCTCCACCACCAGCCCCGCGTCGTCTCCGAACACCTGACGCAGGCGCGCATCGACGTTGCCTAGGCCGACCGAGTCCTGACCCGACTCGCCCGCCAGCACCCGCCTCACCTGCTCCGGGTCCGAGCCCACCCCGTCGTCCTCGACCGCGATCAGTGCGTCGGAGCCGATGTTCTCGGCCGTCAGCGTGACGTGCCCGACGTCGCGCGAGTGCTCGAGCCCGTGCCGCACAGCGTTCTCGACCAGTGGTTGCACCGACAGGAACGGGATGGCCACCGCGAGCACCTCCGGCGCGATCCTCACCTTCACGTCGAGCCGGTCGCCGAAGCGTGCGCGCTCGAGCACCAGGTACCGCTCGACGTTCGTGAGCTCGTCGGCCAGTGTCGTGAACTCGCCACCGCGGCGGAACGCGTACCGCGTGAAGTCGGCGAACTCGAGCAGCAGGTCACGGGCCCGGGCGGGGTCGGTGCGGACGAAGGACGCGATGGCCGTGAGTGAGTTGTAGACGAAGTGCGGGCTGATCTGCGCCCGCAAGGCCCGCAGCTCGGCCTCGATGGCCCGGGTGCGCGAACGGTCGAGCTCGGCCAGCTCGAGCTGCGCCGACACCCAGGCCGCCACCTCCTCTGCAGCCCTCACCAACCCTGCGCTGGGACGGGGTCCGTACGCAGCCAGGGTCCCCACGACCTTCTCGTCGACCACCAGCGGAACCACCACGCCGTGCTGCACGGGGCAGGTCAGGTCGGTGCAGGCCACCTGTGCGGGCCGCAGCACGACGGCCCGGCCCTTGGCGAGCACGTCGACCGCGTGCTTGCCCGCGGCGTCGCGGTGCGGCGCCGCGCCCTCGCCGTCCCACGCCAGGGTCTGCCCGCCGGAGGTGATGGCCACCGCAGGCGTGCCGAGCAGCGCCCGAAGGTGCCGGGCGGCCCTGGACGCGCCTGCCGTAGTCAGACCTTCACGCAGGTGCGGCGCCGCGAGTGACGCCGTGTGGAGCGTGGCGAAGGTGGCCCGGTCGCTCGGCGTGCCGAGGTCGGTGCGTCGACGAAGTACACGGATGCCCAGCAGCAGCGCGACGACGGCGACGGCGACTCCGAGCACGATGGCCTCGTCGCCGCTCATCACCCGCTCATCGCCCTCTCGTCGTCCAGCCCGGCCCTGACCCTGCCCCTGACCCTGCCCCTGACACTGCCCCTGGCACTGGGCGTGACGCTAGCCCGCCGTAGGCTCCGCGGCCATGGGCGAGGCGGGCGAGGCGGCGCAGGCGCTGGTCGCGCTGGCGGCCCTGCCCGGTGTGGCCGAGGAGGTCGAGGCGGCCCGGGAGGCCTGCGAGCGGCTGCGCTGGCACCCCGCGATGCGACGCCGCGGCGCGGAGTGCCGCGCCGAGTCCGCGGTCTGGTCTGCGCGCGCCTCCGCCGCGCTGGAGGGGGCACGACTGCCGGTGGCGTTGGTGCGTGACGCAGTCCGTGGAGCTGCCGTGCTTCCGGCGGACGCGGCGGGCCGCGTCGTGGCCGGCGCCACGCGGGCCGTGGCCGAGGCGGAGCGGCTGTCGGCGGCCGGCGCACGGACCCTGACCACGGCACCCAGGCAGGCCCTGGTGCGTCTGCACGTGGCAGCGGCCACCGGGGTGCTCGCCGACGAAGAGGTCGGACGTCCTCGGCGTGACGGGGAGGCGCCGGTCGGTCCCGACCTGGGCCTGCCACCTGCACCGTCGGCGGCGGATGCCGTCAGGCGGCTCGACACCCTGACTCTGGTCCTGGGGGCGCGGTCGACCGCTCCTGTGCTGATCGTGAGTGCCGTGGCGATGGGTGAGATCCTCACGGCCGCACCGTTCTTGGGTGGAAACGGTGTTGTGGCTCGGGCACTGGCCCGAGCTCTGGTGGTCGGACGCGGGCTCGACCCGACGGGGGTAGCGGTGCCAGAGTCCGCGGCGATGGCCGACCCGGTCGGGTACGCCCGCGCGCTCGCCGGCTACGCCTCTGGGTCACTCGAGGGGGTGGGCGAATGGCTGCGGTTCTGCGCCGGCGCCGTGGTGGCCGGTGCCGCCGAGGGCACGGTCATCGCCGACGCCGTGCTGGCCGGGCGGACGCCGGCGACCTAACCGTCACGTGTCGCAGGCCCTGCCCACCTCACGGGCGTACCAGGACCACAACGGACTCAGGTCCGCGTTCCACCCGGCCGGCTCGTCGTCGACCTCCAGCTGGACCTGCTGGCCCGCGAGAAGCTGCGTGTTGTTCTGGGTGCAGGCTTCGACCGTCAGGCTCAAGGCGACGCCCTGCCCTTGGATCCCCGTCAGCTGCAGCGGAAGTGCGGGCTCGGTCTCGAACGTGATCCCGTCAGGCGCGGTCAGGTCGAGGACGTGGTCGTCGCCGTCCTCAGACCGAGCGGTCATGCCGAGCCTGCCGTCTGCCCGTTCGCCGAACTCGACGAAGACGTCCGGCTCGTAGACCTGCTGGCTACAGACCATCTCGTAGACCTCGACGCTCGTGAGGCTCAGGCCGGCGAGGCTCGACGCGCTGACCACCTGCTCACGCAGGTCCTGCGTGGCGACGGTCACGCGGAGCCGACCGTCGCGCGCTCCCCCCGGGCTCAGTGGCCCGGCGTCGCACTCCGAGGTCACCGTCACGAGGCTCTTACCGGCCTTGCCCGGTTCGAGCTCGATCGGCCCCTGGAGCTCGATGTCGACCGGCGCCAGACCGCCCTCGATCTCGCCTTCGAGGTCGGCGCTCGTGACGGTCAGCGGGGTCTGGCCGGAGTTGACGACGAAGAGCTGGAGTCCCGTGAACGAGTTCTGGTCGTGCGTGAGCCACGCACTCACCGAGACGTTCTGCTCCCGCCCCGTCAGGGCGATGCGCTGCGCCACAGCGATCCCGAGCAGGCAGCCGACGAGAGCGGCCACGACCACGAGTGCCACTGCCGGGGCGCGAGACCGAGGGTGCTGCACCAGATCGCGCACGCTGAGCCAGAGGTCCGCGGCGCCTCCCCGTCGACCCCGGACGCCGGCATCGCCTGCTCCCTCGGCCGCACCAACGCCCGCTCCCTCGGCTGCACCGGCGCCGCCGGATGCCTGCGCGTCGTCCGTCCGGGAAGCCGACCGGTCCACGCCGGACCGCTGGTCCTGGGCGGGGCCGAGGTCGCTGGCCGCGTCGACTGTCGCGGACGCCGGCCCCGGGTGGTGTCCCCGGAAGGCGACGCGACCATGGTCGACCGGGTCGTCGTCCAGCCTCAGCGTCGCGGGCCCCAGGTCAGGGGTGTCCATCAGCGACCCGGTGCGGCCCTCGGCGGGGGCGGACGCGTCGTCGAGCGCGCCCATCACCTCCCGGCTCATGGCACACCTCCGCACGTCCGCAGCGCTGACCCGAATCGTCGGGGCGATCCCCATCGTGCGGCATCGACCGTCCGCGAGCCAGATCTCGGGTCAGGTCGTAACCGATACGGGACGTGCGGACGGCGGCGCCACGGGGACGCCGCCGTCGGCATGCAGGTCACGGGCTACCAAGCGTGCACTTCTATCGCGGGACGGGACGAGCCCGGCCCAACGGGTCCTCACGAGGACTGGCCGCGCGTGGGTACCTGTTTCCTGCATACGGTCCATCCCGGTCTCCCGGTTACGGGCCGTTGTCTATGGGTACTCCTGAACTGCCGGTATGGGAAGACCTGGGGCCGGTCGGGGGACCGGTTATGTGCTCCGCGTGACGACACGCCGGGGCGACGCACCGTGGGGTCAAGCGGCTTCGACCGATCCCGACACCTGCGAACACAGGGCGCTTCAGAGTTTGCCGTGGGGCGCTGTCGGGTCCATGCTGGTAGTGGTCGGTTCAACGTCCTTCGGGGCGTACCGGCTGCGCATCCCGGCTCCTCCCCCCCGAGCCGGACTGCGCGACGACCCCCGCCACCCCCCCGCGGGGGTCGTCCCATGTGCACACCAGACCTCTTGTCCTGGGCGGGTTCTCGCGCCGTCCACAGGCCGGTTCGGGGTGCTGTTCGTCCACAGGCAGGCGTTGGACGGAGACCCGCCGCTCGTACTTCAGCGAGGCTGGCGCGATGGCCGCCCCGATCCCGCGTCGCCCAGCTCCCCCGGTCCTGGTGACCGCCGACCGTGAGCTGGCCGACCGTGTCCGTGAGCTGGCTGCTGCCACGGGTGTCACCGTGGCCGTGGTCGACACGGGTGCCGGTGCCGGCCGGCTGTGGGTGGAGTCGCCGCTGGTCCTCGTCGGCGGCGACGTGCCGGTCGCAGCGCTCCCCGGCAGGCGCGACGGCCTGGTGGTGGTGGCGCGCGTCGCGAGCCCGTCCCTGTGGGAGCAGGCGGGGGTGCTCGGTGCTGCGCACGTGCTGGTACTGCCCGGCAGCGAGGCCATGCTGGCGGATCTCCTGCTCTGCGCTCCGTCCGGCGGGGCGGCGCCCGGCCGGGTGGTCGGTGTGCTGGGCGCAGTCGGGGGGTGTGGCGCCTCGACCCTCGCGGTCGCGCTCGCCGCGAACGTGGCCACCGGGGATGGCCGTGCCGGTACTGCAGTGCTCGTGGACGCCGACCCCGTCTCCGGCGGGCTCCACCTGGCGCTGGGTACCGAGCACGAGCCCGGGCTGCGCTGGAGCGACCTTGACGGGGTGCGGGGTGCGTTGCGTCCTGACGTGCTGACGCAGGCGCTGCCGATGCTCGACGGTGTCCGGGTGCTGGGCTGGTCGAACGACGAAACCCCTTCTGCCTCAGAGGATGCCGATCCCGTGCTCGATGGCCTCGTGCCCTGGGACGCGATGCGCTCGGTCGTCGCCGCCGCACGCTCGATCGTCGACCTGACGGTCGTCGACCTGCCGCGTCGCCTGGACACGCGGGCTGCCCAGCAGTGGCGGCTCCTCGACACGGTGGTGCTCGTCGTCCCGGCTCAGGTTCGGGGTGTGGTCACGGGTCGCCGGGTGTTGGACTGCCTGACCGCCGCGGTGCCGAACGTGCACGTCGTGGTGAGGACGGTCCGGCGCGACGGCCTGGCGGTGGGGACGGTCGCCGACGCACTGGCCTGCCCGGTCAGTGGCCCCTGGGCACCGGACCATCGCCTGGCCGGGGCGGCCGAGCGTGGCGACCTGCTGCACTCCAGCCGCAGCGGCGCGACCGGGAGGCTGGCGCGTGCGCTGGCACGGCAGATGGCGGAGCACTCCGACGGCCTCGTGCCGAAGGTGGCCGGATGAAGCGCGCCGTCGACCCTGGTGTCGTCGACCGCGTTCGCGCGCGGCTCGCCGAGTCGGGAGCCGATGCGGTGCCGGCTGCGGTCGCCGCCGCGCTGGAGGCCGGGGGCCCGTCACCTGGTGGCGTCTGGGGTGCCGTCGGGGTGCTCTCGGCGGTCGACCCGGTCCGGGCGGCCCTGACCGGTGCCGGGCCGCTGCAGTCGCTGCTCGACGACCCGCGGACCACCGATGTGCTCGTGAACGGACCGGGCGAGGTGTGGGTCGACCGCGGCGACGGCCTTCTGCGCGTCGATGTCGACGTGGGCCCGGAGGCCGAGCTGCGCGCGCTCGCGGTGCGGCTGGCGGCGGTCAGCGGTCGCCGGCTCGACGACAGCTCGCCGTGCGTGGACGTCAGGCTGGCCGACAACGTCAGGCTGCACGCGGTGCTGCCTCCTGTCTCACCAGCAGGCACTCTCCTGTCGCTGCGGGTTCCGCGCAGACGAACGTTCACGCTCGACGAGCTGGTCGAGTCGGGGACGGTGGCCCGCGACTGGGCGACGGTCCTGACCGGGGTGGTCCGGCGACGCCTCGGCTTCCTGGTCTGCGGTGGCACGGGCACCGGCAAGACGACGGTCCTCGGCACGCTCCTCGGCATCGCCGACCCGACCGAGCGGGTGGTGCTCGTCGAGGACACGAGCGAACTGATGCCTGCGCTGCCGCACGTGGTGCGCCTGGAGGCCCGTCATGCGAACGCGGAGGGGGCTGGGTCGCTCACGCTGTCCGACCTGGTGCGGCAGGCGCTGCGGATGCGTCCGGACCGCCTGGTCGTGGGGGAGTGCCGCGGCCCCGAGGTGCGCGACCTGCTGGCTGCTCTCAACACCGGTCACGCGGGCGGATGCGGAACGGTCCACGCGAACGCGGCGTCCGACGTGCCGGCCCGGCTCGAGGCCCTGGCGGCGCTCGCCGGCCTCGACCGGGCCGCGACCGCGAGCCAGGTCGCCAGCGCGATCGACGTGGTCGTGCACCTCAGTCGTTTCGGGCGGGAGCGCCGCGTCGTGGAGATCGGCGTCGTCGAGACCGACCGGGGCACAGGCGATCTGGCCGTTCGAGTGGTTCCGGCCCTGTCGTGGTACGGCGGTCGCGAGCAGACCGGCCCCGGCTGGGAGCGGCTGGCGTCCTTGCTCGACGGAGGGCGACGGTGACGGGGCTGGTGGTGGCGACGCTCGTAGCTTTCGCCGTGGTTGTCGCTCTCAGGCGCCCGCACGACGCTCGCTCTCGCATCCTGGGCTCTCGTGCGGAGGGCGGGATGCCGAGACGACAGGTGTCGGTGCGGCGACCGCCGTGGCGACGTCGACCTCCTGGCACCGACGTGGTCGCTGCAGTCAGCGAGCTCGCGGCACTGGTGCGAGCCGGCCTCGGGGCGCCGACGGCGTGGGAGCACGTGACGCGCGGACTCGGCGACGACGAGGTCGCCACCCGTCTGCGTGCCGCTGCAGCGCGGGTGGGAGCGGGTCTGTCGCCCGTCCCGGCGCTGCGCGACAACGAGGGCGAGCGCAGCGAGTCAGCCATCCCAGCCCGGGCACGACGGGACGTCGACCGGGCGCTGGCGGCCCTGGCCGCATCGTGGGCCGTGCACGAGCGCACTGGCGCTCCCGTGGCGGGCCTGCTCGACACCCTGGCCCAGAGCCTGCGTGACGCGAACGAGGCGGCCCTGGCGCGGAGCGCGGCACTGGCGGCACCCGTCGCCACCGCACGTGTTCTCGCCGGGCTGCCGGTGCTCGGTCTCGTGCTGGGGCAGGTGGTGGGTGCGCGTCCACTCGCCGTGCTGGTGGGCACGGCGGCGGGTCGGGTGAGTGCGGTCGTGGGGCTCGTCTGCGTCGTTCTCGGCGTGGTGTGGACGCGGCACCTCCTGCGGTCGGCGGTGGCCCCGCAACCGGCGCGCTCCTCGGCGTCGCCGCGATGACGGCCTGCGTCGTCGGCCTGCTCGTCGGTGTCGCGGTGCTGCTGGCGGGGCGCTCGAGGCGCCTGCCGAGCGCGCTGTCGCGGTCCGGGGGTGGCGGGCCCTTCAGCCGCATCTCGCGGGGCACCGAGGTCGCCGTCTCGGAGCCCGATCCCGCCCTGCTGCTCGACCTGTGCGCCGCCGCGCTGTCGGCGGGGACGCCGCCGGCCGTCGCCCTCCAGGTCGCCGGTCAGGCGGCGGGCGGGGAGCTGGGCCGCAGGTGCGACCTCGTCGGAGCGACGCTCCTCCTGGGGGCGAGCCACGAAAGCGCCTGGGCCGGCGCTCCTCCCGAGCTCGACACCGTGCGACGGGGCTTGGGGCTCGTGAGCTCCGCTGGCGTGCCGGGTGCCGACCTGATGCGCGGGGCGGCCGTAGCCGAGCGGGCACGAGAGCGGCTGCGGGCCGAGGCAGCCGCCCAGGCACTGGGGGTGCGGATGGTGCTGCCGCTGGGCCTGTGCGCCCTGCCGGCCTTCGCCGCGTGGGGTGTCGTCCCGGTGGTGCTGGCCCTGGCTGGAGAGCTGCTGTGAGCGCGGCCGTCCACAGGTCTCGGCCATCGGACGAAGTTGTCCACAGACTCGAAACTCCCCTGTTCCCAAGGCATCTGGCTGCGAAGACTAGTGGCAGCCAGACAGGGTCACCTGTCACCGACCAGAGGAGCAGACATGCACAGCACGACCACCGAGCTCGACAGGATCACTGAGCTCGACAGGATCACCGAGCTCGACGACGCCACCGAGCTCGACGACGGCACGAAGCTCGACGACGGCACGAAGCTCGACTTGCCCGACACGGGCCGGCGGGTGAGGCCCCTGCCCCGGCGGGCCGCCGTGCGCGAGCTCGCCGCGGACGCAGGCATGGCCACGGCCGAGTACGCGATCGCCACGCTCGCGGCGTGCGGGTTCGCCGGCTTGCTCGTCGTGATCCTCAAGGGTGGGCAGGTCCGTGGCCTGCTGATGGGCATCATCGAGCGGGCGCTGAACGTCGGGTGAGAGGTGAGCGTCGGGTGAGAAGTGCGCGTCGGGTGAGACGTGCAGGTCGGGTGAGAGATGGTGACTCCGGCGCCGTCACCGCCGAGCTCGCGGTCGCGTTGCTCGCCGTCACGGTGCTGCTGTCGGGTCTCACGTCGGTGCTGGCGGTGGCGGTCGCGCAGGTGCAGGTGACCGACGCGGCGGGGGCCGGCGCTCGGCTGGCGGCGCGCGGAGAGAGCACCGGCCGCGTCAGGACCGTCGTGGGTGCCGTCGCCGGCACGTCCGCCACGGTCAACCTCGCACGCGGCGCGGACCTCACCACGGTCACCGTCGGGCGTCAGGTCACGCTCTGGCTGCCGGGGGCTCCCCGTGTGTCCGTCACGGCACGGGCCGTGGCCGTCACCGAGGAGGCAGCAGGGTGATCGGCCGGGTGACGGCAAGGGTGATCCGAAGAGTGATCGGCAGGGTCGCCAGACGGGCGAACAGCAGCGGGACGGGAAGGGACCACGGATCGGGCAGCGTCATCGTGCTGTCCATCGGGGCGGTGCTGGTGCTGGCGATGGTCGGCGTGGCGTCAGCGGGTCAGGTCGTCACCACCCGGCACAGCGCCGAGGCGGCGGCGGACCTGGCAGCGCTGGCGGCCGCGTCGACCGTGGTCCTCGAGGGGCCGGGTGCCGCCTGTGCGCGGGCGGCGGTGGTCGCGACGGCTCAGGCGACCCGGCTCGAGGAGTGCGTGGTCGGGTCTGATCTCACCGTCCGGGTCGTCGTCGTCAGGTCGCTGCCGGGCGCGCTCGCCGAGCTCGGTCCGGTGCACGGGCGTGCGCGGGCCGGCCCGGGCGGCTGAGGTGGGCCGGGGGTCAGCCGTCAGCGGCGCCGCGTGATCAGCGGGGGTCGTACGTCGTGCTGCCCGGGTCTCTCGGGCCAGGCGGCGGCGGCGGCTGTACCCCCGGCTGTGTGCGCTGGGGGCTCGGCTGGACCGGTCCGCTAGCCGGCGGTCCACCCGGCTGGGGCGCGGCGTGCATCGGGCGGGCCGCTCCGGCGTCGCCGTACCGGGCCGGGTCAGCGCTGTAGCCGGGCACGTCGTGGCCCTTGCGGTCCCTGGCGTCACCGTCGGCGACCGCTGGAACCGCCTCGCGCGACGCGTCCGCCTGCGAGTCACGCTCGTCCTGCAGCCGTCGCAGCTGCTTGAGCTCGCGGCGCTTCTCCGTGGACCGCTTGGTGCCGGCCCTCAGCAGGCCGAGCGCAAGCACCGCCAGCAGCAGGGTCAACGCCCCCAGCAGGAACAGGACCAGGGGGCTCGGGGCGAACGCAAGGTTCATGTCGTCCCACTCCAGCGGGATCTCACCCGTGCTCCCCGTGACGACGATGAAAACCACCATGGCCGCCGCTGCGATCAGCAGCAGCAGGGCGAGGACGATCATGGGTCTCCTCCTGATCCGGTCGGCCAGCAGTCCGTGCCGCTGACCCTGGCGCGAGAAGGCTAGTCGCCGCTCACCGTCTCGGCACGCTGGGTGGTGTCCGCATCGTCCGGATCCGGGTCATCACCGGGTGCGTCGGCCAGCAGGGCGCGCAGAACCCGGACCGCGCCGCCCTTGTCGAGGGGCTCGTTGCCGTTGCCGCACTTGGGCGACTGAACACACGATGGGCAGCCGCTGGCACAGGAGCACCCGGCGACCGTCTCGAGGGTCGCCCGCAGCCACGTGCGCGCGCGCAGCCACCCCCGCTCAGCGAAGCCGGCCCCTCCGGGGTGGGCGTCGTGCACGAACACGGTGGCGGTGCCGGTGTCGGGGTGCAGCGCGGTCGACACGCCACCGACGTCCCACCGGTCGCACGTCGCCACCAGTGGCAGCAGCCCGATCGCGGCGTGCTCTGCCGCGTGCACGGCACCAGGGACGACGGCGGGGTCCAGTCCGAACGCGTCCAGCACCGACTGGGGGAGCACCCACCAGACGGCCGTCGTCCGCAGCCGGCGCTCGGGAAGGTCGAGCGGCTCCTCGCCGATCACCGTCCCGTCCGTCAGTGAACGCATCAGGTACGACGTCACCTGGCTGGTCACCTCCACGGTGCCGAGGCACAGCGAGACCTCGCCCCAGCGCAGGGTGCGGCGGGTGTCCAGCACCCGGATGTCGCCGACGGACCGCGCGGTCGTCGTCCATGGCGGGTTCTCTAGGCGCACCAGCGCGAGCCGCTCGTCGAGGTCGAGCAGCTGCACGACGTAGGTGCTGCCGAGGTGCAGGTACACGGCGCCGGTGTGCACCGTGTGGTCGGCGGCTCCGGCGTCCACCGTCCCCACGACTCGACCGGTTCCCTCCTCGACCACCTTGACCGGCGCGCCACCGGTGCCCCGCAGGTCGGTGAGGTCCGTCGCGCGGGCCTGTTGCGTCCAGTACCAGCCGGTCTGACGCCGGCGCAGCAGCCCGCGCGCCACCAGGACGGCCAGCAGGTCGGCGGTGCTGGGCCCGAAGAGCGGCAGGTCGTCGTCCGTCAAGGGCAGCTCGGACGCGGCCGCGCACAGGTGCGGCGCCAGCACGTGCGGGTTGTCCGGGTCGAGCACGGTGGCTTCGACGGGTCGGCCGACGATGGCTTCGGGGTGGTCGACCAGGTAGCTGTCCAGTGGGTCGTCGTCGGCGACCAGCACCGCCAGCGCCCGGGTCCCGTCACGGCCGGCCCGCCCCGCCTGCTGCCACATCGCGGAGCGCGTTCCGGGCCATCCGGCCATCAGCACCGCGTCGAGTCCCGAGATGTCGACTCCCAGCTCGAGCGCGTTGGTGCTGGCCAGCCCGAGCAGTCGCCCCGTCCGCAGGTCCTCCTCGAGCGCGCGGCGGTCCTCGGGCAGGTAGCCCGCGCGGTAGGCGGCCACCCGTCCGGCCAGCGAGGGGTCGGTCCTCGCCAGCAACCGACGGGAGGTCAGCGCCACCACCTCGGCTCCGCGGCGCGAGCGCACGAACGCCAGGGACCGCACGTTGGCCGCCACCAGATCGGCCAGCAGATCGGCGGTCTCGGACGCTGCCGTGCGCCGGGTACCTGACCCGTCGGGGCGCTCGGGGGGCTCCCACAGCACGAGGTCGGTGTCACCGCGGCGCGACGCGTCTTCGGTCACCTCGACGACGTCCAGGCCGGTCAGCAGGCCCGCCGTGCGACCGGGGTCCGACGCTGTCGCCGAGGCCAGCACGAACACCGGGTGAGCGCCGTAGCGGGCCGCGACCCGCCGCAGCCTGCGCAGCACTGCGGCCACCTGGGCGCCGAACACGCCCCGGTACCGGTGGCACTCGTCGACCACGACGAAGCGCAGCCCGCGCAGGAACGGCGCCCAGCGCTGGTGCCCCGGCAGCAGCGAGTAGTGCAGCAGGTCGGGGTTCGTCAGCACGTAGTTGGCGTGGTCGCGCACCCAGCGCCGCTCCTCCTGGAGGGTGTCGCCGTCGTAGGTCGCCGGGCGGAGCGAGTCAAGAGCATGCTCGCCCAGGGAGTGCGCCTCCGGCCCGCCGATGAGAGCGCGCAGCCCCGACAGCTGGTCACCCGCCAGCGCCTTGGTGGGCGACAGGTACAACGCCGTGTGCCGGCGCACGAGCAGGTCGTCCGTCGGCTGGAGCAGTGCGTTCAGGGCCGGCAGCTGGAAGGCCAGCGACTTGCCGGACGCGGTGCCGGTCGACACGACGACGTGACGGCCGTTCCACGCGTGGTCCGCAGCCTCAACCTGGTGCACCCACGGCTGCTCGATGCCCTGGCCCTGCCATGCCGAGACCAGCGCTGCGTGCGACCAGGACGGCCAGTCGGCGACCTTGCCCGTGCTCGCGGGGCGACGGTGGACGTGCCTCGCCCGCGCCGTCCGGCCCTCTCCGGCCAGCAGCACGTCGAGCGCCGCCGGCGGCCTCGCGCCGTCGGCCGGCCGGGTCGTCCGGGCGTCCACCACAGGAGTCTGTCACCGTCCGCAACACCCACACGTTGGCGGTTTGGCCCCCCCGGCGGTGCGGGGGGTGGTTGAATGCCATCGACGACCGTTGCACTCGGCGCGGTCGGGCAAGTAACCCCCCGGGAGTCACTGTGGACCTGTCCGTCACGAGCCGGGAGCAGGGTGGGCGCACCGTCGTGGAAGTTGGCGGCGAGATCGATGTCTACACCGCCCCGGTCCTGCGCGAGCGTCTGAACGACCTCGTCGGCGAGGGTCATCACCACCTGATCGTCGACATGCAGACCGTCGACTTCCTCGACTCCACGGGCCTCGGCGTGCTGGTGGGAGGCCTCAAACGCGTCCGCGCGCACGACGGCTCCCTGCACCTCGTGTGCACCCAGGAGAAGATCCTCAAGGTCTTCAGGATCACGGGTCTGACCAAGGTCTTCCCGATTCACCCGACCGTGGAGGAGGCCGTCGCGGCCTCCGGCGGAACGGACAGCTGAGCCCCGGCGCAGGTCTCACGGTGAGCTCGGGCAGTGAGGCGGCGACCGACCCCGCTCTCACCGCAGTGGTCGAGTTGTCCTTCACCCCACTCCCCGAGCACGTCCGGACGGCGCGGCTGGTCGCGGTCTCGGTCGGACGGCGAGTCGGCCTGGACGACGAGCGCCTCGACGAGGTCAGGCTGGCAGTCGGCGAGGCCTGCGCCCGTGCGGTTCGGGTGCTTCAGGCCGCCGCGGACGCAGCCGGCCCCGAACCGGTCCGCATGTTCCTCGACGACCGCGACGGGCTGCTCATCCGCGTGCAGGGTCCGCGGGTCGGACCTCCCGACGGCACCGCCGCGGGAGCAGGTGGCGCGCCGATCAGCTCCGACGACGACCTCGCGCTCGCGGTCGTCCGTGGCGTGGTCCCGCGGCTGACTACCGAGCGTGACGCGCTCACCCTGTACTGGCCCGGCACCGGCCGGACACTGTGACCTAGGTCGCTCCCGGCGTGCTCGCGAGACATCGGCCACCGGACGGTGCGTAGACTCCGCCCGGACCCACCCGCTCCCGCCGGAGTCCGGCGGTGCGTGCCTGCCTGTGGGGAACTGGGAAAATCGTCAAGGAGGACGAATGCCGAGCCTTTCGCTCGTGCCTGCAGTCGGAACGGGGATGTCGGCAACGACCGGACCCGCGGTCGAGCTCGCCGGCAACAACCTGACTCTCGTGGTGGCGGTTGCCGCCATCGCTCTCGTGTCGCTCGTGATGGGTGTCGTGTTCCGCCAGCAGGTGCTGGCGCACGGTGAGGGCACCAGCAAGATGCAGGAGATCGCCACTGCGGTGCAGGAGGGCGCGAGCGCCTACCTCAACCGGCAGTTCAAGACCCTGGGCGGTTTCGTCGTCCTCGTGTTCCTGCTGCTCTTCCTGCTGCCCGCCGACGACGGCTCGATCCGCATCGGCCGCAGCGTCGCCTTCGTGATCGGCGCCGTGTTCTCGGCAGCCATCGGCTACCTCGGCATGTCGCTCGCCGTCCGCGCCAACGTGCGCGTCGCCGCGGCCGCGCGGGAGGCCGACGGCAAGGCCGTCGGCACCCAGATCGCGTTCCGCACCGGTGGCACCGTCGGCATGGCCACCGTCGGGCTCGGCCTGCTGGGTGCCGCCGCGGTGGTGCTCACGTACCGGGGAGACGCCCCGGTGGTGCTCGAAGGCTTCGGTTTCGGCGCCGCGCTGCTCGCGATGTTCATGCGTGTCGGCGGCGGCATCTTCACCAAGGCGGCCGACGTCGGCGCCGACCTGGTGGGCAAGGTCGAAGCCGGCATCCCCGAGGACGACCCCCGCAACGCCGCCACCATCGCCGACAACGTCGGCGACAACGTCGGTGACTGCGCCGGCATGGCAGCCGACCTCTTCGAGTCGTACGCGGTCACGCTCGTCGCCGCCCTGATCCTCGGCAAGGCGGCCTTCGGCGACGAGGGACTCGTGTTCCCGTTGATCGTTCCGGCCATCGGCGCGCTGACGGCCGTGCTCGGCGTCTTCATCACCCGGACGCGGGCGGGCGAGAGCGGCCTGCACGCGATCAACCGCGGCTTCTACATCTCGGCGATGGTCTCGGCCGTCGTGTGCGGTATCGCCGCCTACGCCTACCTGCCGTCGTCCTTCGCCGGACTCGCGCACGTCTCGACCGAGATCGCGGCGCTGGACGGTGACCCGCGTCTGGTGGCCACCGCAGCGGTCTGGCTGGGCATCCTGCTCGCCGGCATCATCCTCTGGCTGACGGGCTACTTCACCGGCACCGACAAGCCGCCCACGATGAACGTGGCGCGCACGTCGCTGACGGGGGCAGCCACCGTGGTGCTCTCGGGCATCGGCGTCGGGCTGGAGTCGGCTGTGTACACGGCGGTCATCATCAGTGGCGCTGTCTACGTGGCGTTCCTGCTCGGCGGGGGCTCGATCGTGCTGTCGCTGTTCCTGATCGCACTGGCCGGCTGCGGCCTCCTGACGACCGTCGGCGTCATCGTCGCGATGGACACCTTCGGGCCCGTCAGCGACAACGCCCAGGGCATCGCCGAGATGAGCGGCGACGTCGACGAGGCCGGGGCGCAGATCCTCACCGACCTCGACGCGGTCGGCAACACCACGAAGGCCATCACCAAGGGCATCGCGATCGCGACAGCGGTGCTGGCGGCGACGGCGCTCTTCGGTTCGTACACCGACGCCGTGCGTGCTGCTCTCGGCAAGGCGGGCGAGGAGCTCGACTCGATCGCGGGCGCCTACGACGTGGTGTCGCCCAACACGCTCGTGGGGATCATCCTCGGTGGCGCAGTGGTCTTCCTGTTCTCCGGACTGGCGATCGACGCCGTCACACGGGCCGCTGGGGCCATCGTCTTCGAGGTGCGCCGCCAGTTCCGCGAGCACCCCGGGATCATGGACTACACCGAGAAGCCCGAGTACGCGCGCGTCGTCGACATCTGCACCCGCGACTCGCTCCGTGAGCTGGCCACCCCCGGCCTGCTGGCGGCGTTCGCGCCGATCGCGGTGGGCTTCGGTCTCGGCTTCTCCGCCCTCGCCGGCTACCTCGCCGGTGCGATCGGTACCGGTGTGCTGATGGCCGTCTTCCTGGCCAACTCCGGCGGTTCGTGGGACAACGCGAAGAAGCTCGTCGAGGACGGCAGCCACGGCGGCAAGGGCTCCGACGCCCACGCGGCCACCGTCATCGGCGACACCGTCGGCGACCCGTTCAAGGACACCGCCGGACCGGCCATCAACCCGCTCATCAAGGTGATGAACCTGGTGGCGCTGCTGATTGCCCCTGCGGTGGTGGCGCTCTCGTACGGCGAGGGAGCCAACCCGGCGCTGCGGGCCGTGATCGCCGGCGTTGCCGTGGTGATCATCATCAGCGCGGTCGTGGTGTCGAAGCGGCGCCACACCACGTACGGCGACGACGTCGACGCCCCGGCCGCCGGGCCGGTCGCGTCAGTGCCGTCCGGTGCCGAGGAGGCGCGTCCGGTCGGCTGACGCCGTCCGTCCTCACCGCAGTTGTCAGAACGCCCACCCCGCCGGCAGGGTGGGCGTTCTGACAAGTGCGGGCCTGTCCGGGCCTCGCCCTAGGTGGCGAACACCTGGGAGTCGTCAGCGAACGCCTTGAACTCCAGTGCGTTGCCGGCCGGGTCGAGCAGGAACATCGTCCACTGCTCCCCGGGCTCCCCCTCGAAACGCACATAGGGCTCGATGACAAACTCGGTACCCGCCGCACGCAGCCGGTCGGCGAGCTGGGTGAACTCGGGGACGGTCAGGATCAGGCCGAAGTGCGGCACGGGGACGTCGTGGCCGTCGACCGGGTTGTGGACCCGCTGGGGGCGCTCCGGCGCAAGGTGGGTGACGAACTGGTGCCCGTGCAGGTTCCAGTCCACCCAGGTGTCGGCGGTGCGGCCCTGCGCCAGGCCAAGGACCTCGCCGTAGAACTGGCGGGCAGCTGCAAGGTCGTCGACCGGCATGGCCAGGTGGAACCGCGGGATGGGGGAGTCGAGTGCGCTCATGGAGCCAGCGTGTCAGAACCTCGACGCCCCAGGGCGCCCCGAGGTTCTGACAGGTCCTTAGGGTCGGACGGTGACCACGAGCGCCCTCCTCGTCCTCGCCGGGATCGGAGCCGGCCTGATCGGGTCCGGCGCGGGCGTGGCGTCACTCGTCTCCTACCCCGCCCTTCTGGCCGCGGGGCTGCCGCCGCTGACCGCCAACGTGTCGAACACCGTGGCCATGACGATCAGCTCGGTCTCGTCCATCGGGGCGTCACGTCCCGAGCTGACCGGGCAGTGGCGTCGACTGCTGCCCTTCGTGCTCGTGGCGCTGCTTGGTGGCGTGGTCGGCATGGCGTTTCTGCTCGCCTTTCCCTCGGAGACGTTCGAGGCGGTCGTGCCGTGGCTGATCGGGCTCGCGTCGGTGGCTCTGCTGGCCCGGCCCTGGCTGCAGCACCTGCACTCCGAACGCCTGGGCGAGCGGCACCCGCTGATCGTCACCGGCGTCGGCCTGGCCTGCGTGTACGGCGGCTACTTCGGCGCTGCGGCAGGCGTGCTGATCATGTCCATCATCGGCTCGGTCATCGCGGACGAGTGGGCGCGCGTGAACGCCTTCAAGAACGTGCTGCTGGGCGTGTCGAACCTGACTGCCACGGTCGGTTTCCTGTTGCTCGGCCCGGTGCAGTGGTCCGCTGTGATGCCCCTCGCCTTCGGGTGCCTGATCGGTGCGGCAGTCGGGCCGGCCGTCGTCCGCCGTCTGCCCGAGACCCCATTGCGCATCGCGATCGGCCTGGCCGGGCTCGGGCTGGCGGTGCGGCTGGCACTCGGCTGAGCGACTCCTACTGGCAGACGGCGGCAGGCCCCGGCTGGACGGACGCGGGGGTTGACGGGTTACCGTGCACCCGGCCGCCGGGCTGTGACTTCTCCACGCCCGGGGCGAACCAGGAAGGCAGTCAGTGGCAACGAGCAGCACTCGGCACGCAGGGTCGGACGGCGTGCGCCGCCTCGTGATCGTCGAGTCACCGGCGAAGGCCCGCACCATCGCGGGCTACCTCGGGCCCGGGTTCGAGGTCGAGGCGAGCGTGGGGCACATCCGCGACCTGCCACAGCCGTCCGAGCTCCCCGCCGACATGAAGAAGGGCCCGTACGGCCGGTTCGCGGTCGACGTGGACAACGGGTTCGACCCCTACTACGTCGTCGACGCCGACAAGAAGAAGAAGGTCTCCGAGCTCAAGCGCCTGCTCAAGGACGCGGACGAGCTCTACCTCGCGACGGACGAGGACCGCGAGGGCGAGGCCATCGCCTGGCACCTGCTCGAGACCCTGCAGCCCACCGTCCCCGTGAAGCGGATGGTGTTCCACGAGATCACCCGCGAGGCGATCGGCCGGGCGCTGGAGGCCACGCGCGACATCGACGACCGCCTCGTCGACGCCCAGGAGACGCGGCGCATCCTCGACCGGCTGTACGGCTACGAGGTCTCGCCGGTGCTGTGGCGCAAGGTCCGGGCCGGGCTGTCGGCCGGCCGCGTCCAGTCGGTCGCGACACGCATGGTGGTCGAGCGCGAACGCGAGCGAATGGCGTTCCGGTCGGCCGAGTACTGGGACGTGGAGGGCACTTTCGCGCCCAGCGAGGGGGAGCAGCAGTCGGCGTTCGCTGCGCGCCTGGTCGCGGTCGACGGCACTCGCGTCGCAACCGGTCGTGACTTCGACGACGCCGGGCAGCTCAAGAACCAGTCGGTCGCGGTCCTCGACGAGGCAGCGGTGACGTCGCTGGTCGAGGGCCTGCACGACGCGCCGTTCGCCGTCCGCAGCCTCGAGACCAAGCCGTACACGCGCCGCCCGTCCGCGCCCTTCACGACGTCGACGTTGCAGCAGGAAGCCAGCCGCAAGCTGCGCTTCGCGGCCCGGCAGACCATGCGAGTCGCCCAGTCGCTGTACGAGAACGGCTACATCACGTATATGCGGACGGACTCGACCGCGCTGTCGGCCGAGGCCCTCAACGCGGCCCGCACGCAGGCCGCGCAGATGTACGGACCCGAGTACGTGCCCGACGCGCCCCGCAGCTACGCGAACAAGTCGAAGAACGCGCAGGAGGCGCACGAGGCGATCCGGCCGGCGGGTGACGCGTTCCGCACGCCCGCGCAGGTGGCGGGTCAGCTGCGTGGCGACGAGTTCCGTCTGTACGACCTGATCTGGAAGCGGACGGTGGCGAGCCAGATGGCCGACGCGCGCGGGTCGACCGCGACGGTTCGCCTCGGTGCCGCCTCGTCCGACGGCCGCGACGCCGAGTTCTCGGCCTCCGGCACGGTGATCACGTTCCGCGGGTTCATGGCCGCCTACGAGGAGGGCCGCGACGAGGAACGCGATGCCGAGGCCGCGAGGGCGGACGCCGAGCGCCGGCTCCCCGAGATGACGCAGGGACAGGCGCTCGACGTGCAGGCCCTGGACGCCGACGGGCACCGCACCTCCCCGCCGCCGCGCTACACGGAGGCCAGCCTCGTGAAGGCGTTGGAGGAGCGCGGGATCGGCCGTCCGTCGACCTACGCCTCGACGATCTCGGTGATCGTCGACCGCGGGTACGTCTCGCACCGGGGCCCCGCGCTGGTGCCGAGCTGGATCGCGTTCGCCGTCACCCGGCTCCTCGAGGACCACTTCGGCCGGCTCGTCGACTACGACTTCACCGCGGGCATGGAGGAGGACCTCGACAAGATCGCCACCGGCCTGGAGCACCGCACGGAGTGGCTGCGCAAGTTCTACTTCGGCGAGCACGGCATCGACGCCCAGATCACGGACGCCGACCGCGCCACGGACCCGGTGATGCGGCAGGGGCTCAAGCGCCTGGTCGAGGACCTCGGCGACATCGACGCCCGCGGCATCAACTCGATCGACATCGGTGACGGCATCACGTTGCGGGTGGGGCGCTACGGGCCGTACGTCGAGGTGCCCGGTGCTGACGGGGAGGACCCGCGTCGGGCCACCGTCCCCGATGACGTTGCGCCTGACGAGCTGACCGTCGAACGGGCCCGCGAGCTGCTGGACGCCCAGGCCGAGGGCGACCGTGAGCTGGGCACGCACCCGGAGAGCGGCCTTCCGGTGGTCGTGAAGAGCGGACGGTTCGGGCCGTACGTGACCGAGGTGCTTCCGGACGACGCGCCGAAGTCGGCCAAGGCCCGCACCGGCTCGCTGTTCCCGAGCATGCAGGTCGAGACCGTGGGCCTCGACGAGGCGCTGCGCCTGCTCTCCCTGCCGCGCGTCGTCGGCGCCGACCCCGAGTCGGGTGAGGAGATCACCGCGCAGAACGGCCGCTACGGCCCATACCTGAAGAAGGGCACCGACTCTCGCTCGCTGGAGAACGAGGAGCAGATCTTCGACGTCACCCTCGAGCAGGCGCTGGCGCTGTACGCCCAGCCGAAGCGCGGGCGCGGTCGCACTGCCGCTGCGCCGCTGCGCGAGCTGGGTCCCGACCCGGTGAACGGCCAACCGATCGTCATCAGGGACGGACGGTTCGGCGCCTACGTCACCGATGGCGAGTACAACGCGACGCTGCGCAAGGACGACGCGATCGAGACCGTCACCCTCGAGCGCGCCGCCGAGCTGCTGGCCGACAAGCGCGCTGCCGGGCCGCCGAAGAAGCGCGGCGCCAAGAAGACCGCCGCAAAGAAGACGGCGGCGAAGAAGACCGCGGCGAAGAAGACTGCGGCGAAGAAGACGGCCGCGAAGAAGACGGCGGCGAAGAAGACGGCGGCGAAGTAGGCGGTCGGCTGGAGGGCGGGTCGGCTGGAGGGCGGGTCGGCTGGAGGGCGGGTCGGCTGAGTTCGTTGGCCTCGTTAACGAGGCCGAGGCACCGTTAACGAGGCTCGCAGGCCTCGTTAAGGTGGCCAACGCACCGTTAACGAGGCTCGCAAGCCTCGTGAACGTGCGCTAAGCCTCGTGAAGTTGCGGGTGGGCTGAGTCGACATCGCGACTTTCGTCGGATCGTCCTCGGACGTCGGGTCCCCAGTGGTGACGGCCTCCGCGGTTAGTCTGGCGTCGTGAGCGATGTACCACCCCCCGACGAGGCCTCGCGCCCGACGCAGCCCCCGCGGCTCGATCGTGAGCCCCTCGATCGTGAGCCCGAGGGCGCGAAAGCCCCGCGGCCCTCTGTGTCCTCGGCGACGGTCACGGCAAGCGGGCAGACGCCGCAGCTCCACGGGGTGCGGGGCGTGCTCGACATCGTCCCGTTCAGGCGGCTGTGGCTCTCGCTCGGACTCTCCAGCTTCGGCGACTGGCTCGGGCTGCTGGCGACGACCGCGATGGCAGCGGCCCTCGGCGCCCAGTCGGGGTACGCGCAGGCCAACCTCGCGGTCTCCGGCGTCCTGATCCTGCGGCTTGCGCCGGCGGTCCTGTTCGGCCCCTTCGCCGGTCTCGTCGCGGACCGGCTCGACCGCAAGCTGACCATGGTGGTCGGCGACCTGCTGCGGTTCGCGCTCTTCGCGTCCATCCCACTGGTCGGCACCCTGTGGTGGCTGTTCGTCGCCACCGTGCTGGTGGAGATCATCGGCCTCTTCTGGATGCCTGCAAAGGACGCGACCGTGCCGAACCTGGTGCCCCGCGAGCGGCTCGAGGCGGCGAACCAGCTCAGCCTCGCGACCACCTACGGGTCGGCGCCGTTCGCTGCGCTGCTCTTCTCGGGTCTCGCCCTCGTCTCCGGGGTGATCGACGAGGTGCTGCCGTTCGTGGGCAACAGCACCAACCTCGCGCTGTACGTGAACGCGCTGACCTATCTGGTGGCGGCGTTCGTGATCTGGAAGCTCGACATGCCTCGGGGGCCGAGCAAGTCGCTCGAGGGCAGACCGGAGTCGGTCTGGCGCACGATCGTCGACGGCTGGGCGTTCGTGGGCAAGACGAAGCTGGTGCGCGGCCTGGTGATCGGCATGCTCGGAGCCTTCGGGGCGGGCGGCTTCGTGATCGGTGTCGCGCCTACCTTCGCTGCCGACCTCGGCGCGGGCGGCCCGGGTTACGGCGTGCTGTTCGCGAGCGTGTTCACCGGACTGGCTGCCGGCATGTGGGTCGGCCCGCGGCTGCTGGCCGAGCTGACACGCTGGCGACTCTTCTCGCTGTCGATCATCGTGGCCGGCTTCTTCCTGGCGCTCGTCGCGCTGATCCCCAACATCGTCCTGGCGTCGCTGTTCACGGCCATGCTCGGAGCCGGCGCCGGAGTCGCCTGGGTCACTGGCTACACGCTTCTGGGGCTGGAAGTCGCGGACGAGCTGCGGGGCCGCACCTTCGCCTTCGTGCAGACCGCTGCCCGGGTCGTCCTGATCGCTGTGATGGCCTTCGCACCCGCGCTGGCGGCGCTGATCGGGTCCCGTCCGGTGAACGTCACCGACACCGTCACGCTGCAGGTCAACGGGGCCGGGCTCACGCTGCTGGTCGCCGCGCTGCTGGCGGCCGGCATCGGCGTGCTCTCGTACCGCACGATGAACGACGGGCTGCAGCTGCCGCTGGTCGACGACCTGGTCGGTGCGTGGCAGCGGCGGCACGTGGCCGGCCCCGTGGTGATGACCAAGCCTGACCACGAGGGCTTCTTCATCGCCTTCGAGGGCGGCGACGGTGTCGGCAAGTCGACCCAGATCCGCAACATCGAGAGCTGGCTGCGCGACCTCGGCCACGAGGTGGTCATCACGCGGGAGCCCGGGGCGACGCGGGTGGGCGAGCAGATCCGGCAGCTCGTGCTGCACGGTGACGAGATCACGCCACGCGCCGAGGCCCTGCTGTTCGCCGCCGACCGGGCGCACCACGTGGCCACGGTCGTCCGTCCGGCCCTCGATCGCGGTGCCGTGGTCGTCAGCGACCGCTTCATGGACTCGTCGATCGCGTACCAGGGCGCAGGCCGTGACCTTGATCCCGACGGGATCGCGCAGATCTCGCGCTGGGCGACGGGCTCGCTGCTCCCTGACCTGACCGTCCTGCTCGACCTCGACCCGGCCGCCGGGCGCGCTCGTCTGACGGCCGGCGCCGTCGCGCTCGACAAGCTGGAGGGTGAGGGGGCCCAGTTCCACGAGCGAGTGCGGCGTTCGTTCCTCATGCTCGCGCGCCGGTCGCCGCGCCGGTACCTCGTGGTCGACGCCTCCCACGCCCCTGCAGCCATCGGCGAGGAAGTGCGAGCGAGGCTCACGGCCGTACTGCCCCTGTCCCAGCGCCAGCAGGCTGAGATCGAGGCGGAGCGGCTCGAGCGTGAGCGGCTCGAGCGAGAGCAGCGTGCTGCGGAGGAGGCGGACCGTCGGCGCCTGGAGGCCGAGCGGGTCGAGCAGGAGCGAGCCGAGAAGGAGCAGCGCGCCGCCGATGAGGCCGAGGCTCAGCGCGTCGAAGCCGAGGGCCGGCGGGTGCAAGCCGAGCGGCTTGAGGCTGAGCGGATCGAAGCCGAGCGGGTGGCCGCCGTCGAGGCCGAGCGCCGACGTCTCGACGCCGAGGCCTCGGCCGACTACGTCGCTCACGCCGCCCCGGCCCAGGATGCCGCAGCGGGAGCCGACGCCCCGCGGCACGCCGCCGCGAACCCGGCCCCCCAGAAGGCTCCGAGTCCATCCGGGTCGGGCGCTAGTCGACCTGACGACGCGCCCACCCACCGGCTGCCGAAGGTCGACCCACCGACCGAGGTGGACCTCGGCGAGGAGCTGTTCTCACTGGGCGACGACCCCTGGCACCCTCGGTGACCGTCTGGGACGACCTCGTCGGCCAGGCCGAGCCGGTCGCGCAGCTGCGCGAGGCGGCGGCGCGGGCCGCCCGGCCAGGGGCTCCTGGCGTGGCCCACGCCTGGCTGTTCACCGGACCTCCGGGCTCGGGACGCTCGACCGCCGCCAGGGCATATGCCGCCGCGCTGCAGTGCGAGCAGCAGGGGTGCGGCACGTGCCACGCCTGCCGAACGGTGCTCGCCGGATCCCATCCCGACGTCCAGGTGACCGCGACGGAGGCTTCCATCCTCACAGTCGCCCAGGCCCGCGATCTGGTTCAGCTGGCACAGCGACACCCGTCCCAGGGACGGTGGCGGGTGATGCTGGTCGAGGACGCCGACCGCTTCAACGAACCGGCGCTCAACGCGTTGCTAAAGGCGGTCGAGGAGCCACCGCCCCGCACCGTGTGGCTGCTGTGCGCTCCCAGCCCCGAGGACGTGCTGATCACGATCCGCTCGCGCTGCCGACCAGTACGGCTTCGCGTCCCTCCCGTCACCGCGGTCGCCGAGCTCCTCGTGCGACGCGGCGCCGACCGAGCCATGGCGTTCTTCGCCGCCCAGGCCGCGCAGAGCCACGTCGGTCGCGCCCAGCGTCTGGCGACGGACGAGGACGCGCGGATGCGCCGGCGCGAGGTGCTCGACATCGCGTTCGCGGTCCGTGGTGTCGGTGACGCGGTGCTGCGGGCCGGGCAGCTGATCGAGGTCGCCACCGAGGAGGCGACGGCCTCCACGGCTGACCGCGACGCCACTGAGCGAGCGGAGCTGCTGCGCGCCCTTGGCTACGAAGGTGAGAGCCGGCTGCCACCGTCCATCCGCACGCAGGTCAGGGCGCTGGAGTCCGAGCAGAAGAAGCGCGCCACTCGGTTCAAGCGCGACGTCGTCGACCGCGCCCTCCTCGACCTGCTCTCGGTCTACCGCGACGTGCTCGTCGTGCAGCTCGGGGCGCGAGTAGATCTGATCAACGCCACTGAGCGCCAACGGGTTTCGCGCCTCGCCGTAGCCAGCACGCCAGAGGTCACGCTGCGCCGCCTCGACGCGATCGGCGAGGCGCGCACCCGCATCGGCACGACGACGGCGAACGCGCTGATGGTGGTCGAGGCGATGGCCGTGCAGCTCACTGCAGCGTGAGACGTACTGGGGCCGTGAGGATTCCGTCGCGGCACGCGTCGATGGTGGCCTTGCTTGGGATGACAGCTCTGCTGGCGGGTTGCTTCAGCTCCGAACCCCAGCTACCCGACAACGCAGGCCCGCCCACGACGATGCCGACGCTGACGACAACGGTTGACGCAGACACTGAGACCGCGTCCGACCCGGCGTACGCCAGGTTCTACGACCAGCCGGCTCAGTGGTCGTCCTGCGAGAACGACCGCGACTGTGCGGAAGTCACGGTGCCGGTCGACTGGGACGAACCCGATGGCCCGACCATCGAGATCGCGATGGTGCGCCACCGGGCAGGCGGCGAGCGCCTCGGCTCGCTGCTGATGAACCCAGGTGGGCCCGGTGCGTCCGGCTTCGACATGGTGGACGACTTCGGCGAGTACCTGACGACGGAACGGGTCCGCGACCACTACGACCTCGTGGGCTTCGACCCCCGCGGCATCGGCCGGTCCGAACCCCTCGACTGCCTCAGCGACAAGGCCCTCGACGCGCGCCGCGCCTTCGACCCGAAGGCTGACCTCGAGACCGACACGGCTGCAGCCCTTTCCGAGCTCCGAGCGCAGGCGCGGACGTTCGCGGCCGGTTGCGTCGCCGACGCCGGTCCATTGCTCGGACACCTCGACACCTTGTCGGTCGCTCGCGACATGGACGTGATGCGTGCCGCCGTCGGCGACGAGCGGCTCAGCTACGTCGGGTACTCGTACGGGACGCTGCTGGGAGCTACCTACGCCGAGGAGTTCCCGCAGCGGGTCGGGCGCTTGGTGCTCGACGGTGCTGTGGACCCGGCAAGCTCCGACGTGGAGGTCGTGAGCGGCCAGGCGATGGGCCTGGAGAGGGCGCTCCGGGCCTACGTGACGGCCTGTCTGGCAGGTGACACGGGCGACGACTGCCCCCTACGGGGCAGCACGGACGAGGCGATGCGACAGGTGACGGGCCTCGTCGAGAAGACCGACCAGCGCCCCCTGACCACAGAGGACGGCCGAAGGCTGACGGAGAACCTGGCGTTCATCGGCCTGATCGCCCCCCTGTACGACGACGCGTCGTGGCCCGAGCTCAACGCCGCTCTCGCCGACGCCTTCCGCGGGGACGGCAGCGCCCTCCTGTCGCTGGCCGACTCCTATGCCGACCGCAGCTCGGACGGAAGCTACGAGAGCAACCTCTTGGAGGTGTTCACCGCCGTGAACTGCCTCGACAGCCCGGTCGACGACAGCCCTGCAGGGATGAAGGCGGCGGCCGACGAAATCCAGAGGGCCGCACCACTGCTCGGCCAGTTCATGATCTACGGCGAGGTCCAGTGCGGTGAGTGGCCGTTGCCTGCAGTCCGGACGCCCGGGACGCTTCGTGCCGCCGGTTCGCCCCCGATCCTCGTGGTCGGCACGACCGGTGACCCGGCGACTCCCTACGAGTGGGCGGAGTCGCTGGCCGACCAGCTCGAGTCGGGACGGCTGCTCACCTACGACGGCGAGGGACACACGGCCTTCGGGCGCGGGTCGCGATGCGTCGACGACACAGTCGAGTCCTACCTGGTCGACGGCGTGCTCGTCGGCGAGGGTGGGGTCTGCCAGTAGGCGGCGGCCCTGGGGGCATCTCGGTTCGAGCCTGCCGGCCCAGCCTCTATACTCGGTGACCGTGCTGCGGCCCAGGTCGCGGCGCTGCCGCCTTAGCTCAGTCGGCCAGAGCGATTCACTCGTAATGAATAGGTCAAGGGTTCGATTCCCTTAGGCGGCTCCGCAACGCCCCCGGCTCCCGCCGGGGGCGTTTTCGCACGTCAGAGCGGTTTGCGGCTCCGCGGCGGCGGGCGGCCAGCGCAGGCCGGGCGCCCTGGTGGATGCCTGAACCAGCGGCTGTGCCCACAACTGTGCCCATTTGCGTCTCAGACCGACTGTGCAGTTCCGGTTCATCCTTGACCATCGGGTTCCGGTAGGTGGGTTCCAGTTCGCGGACGCGGGTTCGGTTCCTGCGCGACAGGTGTTCGGTAGGTGGGTGACAGTCGTTCCGGTTCCTGGGTGACACTCCGGCCTGTTGCGGCCGGTCCCGGTGGCTCGTTTCGTTGGCCGACAGGTCTGCGAAAGGAGCCGGGATGTTGCGGGAGTTGCTGGTGGCTGAGCAGCGGTATCGGGCGGTGCTGGAGGTCCTGGACGGGGCCACGGTGACCGAGGTCGCTCGCCTGTATGGGGTGCAGCGTCAGACCGTTCATGACTGGCTGCGCCGGTATGCCGCTGACGGTGGCGCGGTGAACTTGGAGGACCGGTCCTCGCGTCCGCATTCGTGTCCGCACCAGATGCCGGCGGTGGTCGAGGCGCGGATCCTGGCGTTGCGTGATGAGCATCCGTTGTGGGGTCCGGACCGGATCCGCTACCAGCTGGGGCGGGAGGCGGTCTGGCCGGTGCCTAGCCGGTCCGGGGTGTACCGGGCCCTGGTCCGGGGCGGCCGGATCGACCCGGCGAAGCGGCGCCGGAAGCGGGCCGACTACCGGCGTTGGGAGCGGGGCCGGCCGATGGAGCTGTGGCAGATGGATGTGGTCGGTGGGATCCATCTGGGTGACGGGTCCGAGGTCAAGTGCGTGACCGGGATCGATGACAACTCCCGGTTCGTGGTCTCGGCGATGCTGGTGGCCCGGGCGAGGGCGCGGCCGGTCTGTGAGGCGCTGCTGGCGGCGTTGAAGCGTCATGGCATCCCGGAGCAGATCCTCACCGATAACGGGAAGGTGTTCACCGGCCGGTTCGGGCCGGGCGGGTCGAGCAGTGAGGTGTTGTTCGACCGGATCTGCGCCGAGAACGGGATCAGGCACCTGCTGACCGCGCCCCGGTCGCCGACCACGACCGGGAAGGTGGAGCGGCTGCATAAGACGATGCGGCTGGAGTTCTTCGGCGCCGCCGACGGCCAGTACCAGGGCCTGGCCGAGCTGCAGGCCGCGCTGGATCAGTGGGTGGCGCACTACAACACTGAGCGGCCGCACCAGTCGCTGGGGATGCGGCCCCCGATTGACCGGTTCGTGCTGGCCGGGCCCGGCACCGCGCAGGGTGACCTGGCCGTGGTCGACCCGGTGCCGGTGTTCGTACCCCGGCCTCGCCTGGACCTGCACCAGCCCGCGGGTCCGCGGCTGCCCGGGGTGCAGCGCTGGGTCGACCAGCGTGGTGTGGTCCGGTTGGCCGGGTTCTCCTACCGGGTCCCGATCGTGCTGGCCGGGGAACCGGTCGAGGCGGTGGTGTCCGAGAACCTGGTCCAGATCTTCCACCGCGAGGTGCTGGTGGCCAGCCACGCCCAGCGCCGAAAGCCCGGTCAGGACACCCCGGCTCGGCCGCGGCAAGGCGCCCGGACCGCCCGGACCGCGACCACCGGACCGACCGTGACCAGGATCGCCGACCACACCGGCTGCGTCTCCTTCGCCGGCACGATGTACCGGGCCGGGAACGCCTGGCGGGGCAAGGCGCTGCAGGTCTCGATCGTCGCCGGGTCGGTCCAGTTGGCCTGCGAGGGAGTGATTGTGCGGGTCCACCCGATCCGGCACGACCCCGCCAAAGAGCACGGCGCATTCGCTACCCCGAACGGCCGACCCCGCAAACCACGGAAGGACCCGACGGCCGCAGCCAGTCAGTCATCACTCACCGGATGAGTGTCTGGCGGGAACCGGAACTGTTCCGTCACCCGGGTGCCGAACCTTGACATGCCCATTTGCGTCTCAGACCGACTGACCGTGAGCCAGCGACGACCTCACTGTCGCCTACATCTTGGGTTGCGGTTGGGCTCCACGCCAGACGGGTGACCAGTCCGGCATGCTGTGGACGTGGCTCCCCACCCGAGGGGACCATGAGTCCATGAAGCAGGGGCCCAAGGAACCTAGGCGTGAGCGAGCGCAGGTGACGCGCGGGCACTCGCATCAAGCGGCCCTTTGGTGCACCGCAGATGTGCCTGCCGCGCAAGCGTTCGAGTACTGGCAGGACCTGATCTGCGACACATTCGTCCAGTTGTCGTCCTCGCCCACGACTGCGGAGCAGTTTGTCGGGCAGATTCAACATGTCGTCCTCGACGACGTCGAGATGTCAACCGTCCGGGCCAGTGGGCAGGAGGTCCGCCGCACGCCTCGCTTGATCGCCCGCAGCAACGAGGAGTATGTCTTGGCGAGCATCCAACTCGCGGGAAGCGGGATGGTGCTGCAGGACGATCGACTCGCGACACTAGTGCCGGGCGGCATGGCCTTTTACGACAGCACTCGCCCATACACGCTGCATTTCGACGGAGCGTTTGAGCAGTTAGTCGTGCAAGTGCCCCGTCGTCTGTTGCCCGTCAGCACTCTGCGTCGGGGCACGGCGCTGGCCTTGGCCCCGGAAGGCAGCGGTCGCCTCGTCGCGGACTTCTTCGTCGGGCTTGCCCGCCAGCGAGTCGTAGACCCCGATGGCGCGGCAGCACTAGCTCCTCACGCTGTCGGGCTCCTCTGCTCAGCTGTGGGGCTTGCCGCTGGCGCCGAGCCTGACGCGCAGTCCGCGGCGGCGCTGAGTCGACAGCGTGTCCTGGCGTACCTACGACAGCACACGGGCGACCCTGACCTGAATCTGGACTCCATCGCGCTGGCCTGTCACCTGTCCCGCCGCAGCCTGTTCCGCGTATTCGCCGACCAGCCGGCGAGTGTGGCCGAGACGCTGCGGCTGCTGCGGGTCGAGCGGGCGAAAGTCTTGCTCAGGTCGGAACCGCGTCGGACGGTCTCCACGATCGCGGCCGCGTGCGGATTCGCTGGTGAGGCGCAGCTGCATCGGGCCTTCCGTGACCTGACCGGTATGACGCCGAACGGTTACCGCGCGGCGGGCGGGCCGGACGCAGGCAAGCCTGTTGATGCGGGGGATGGCACGCGGCGTCAGTGACTGGGGCACGGGGCGTCAGATCAGTTTGAGCTGCAGGGGCGAACCTGGCTGAGAAGCGCAGGCCTACGTCCTTGGGAGCAGCTATGGCACCGCACATCGTCCGAGTGGCAGCAGTTCAGGCCGAGTCGAAGTGGTTGGACTTGGCGGCCGGGGTGGAGCACGTGGTTGACCTGATCGCGGAGGCGGCCGCCGGTGGTGCACAGCTGGTGGCGTTTCCCGAGACGTTCATCCCCGGATACCCGTGGTGGATCTGGCTGGACTCTCCAGCGTGGGGCATGCAGCTTGTCCCGCGCTACAGCGAGGCGTCGATGACTCGGGACGGCGCCGAGATGGCCACTATCGCGGCGGCCGCTGCTCGGCACCACGTTCACGTTGTCTTTGGGTTCAGCGAGCGGGCTGGTGGCAGCCTCTACATGGCGCAGGCGTTCATCAGCGACGCTGGCGAGGTCGTCTCAGTACGGCGCAAGTTGAAGCCGACCCACGTCGAGCGTTCGGTGTTCGGCGAAGGTGACGGCAGCGACCTTCAGGTTCATGACACCGAGCTGGGCAAGCTCGGAGCGCTGAATTGCTGGGAGCACTTCCAGCCGCTGACGAAGTACGCGATGTACAGCATGGGCGAGCAGATCCACGTTGCATCCTGGCCGAGCTTTTCGATCTACCGCGGTGCGGCGCAGGCACTCAGCGCACAGGTGAACAACGCGGCAAGCCTGATGTACGCCGTCGAGGGACAGTGCTTCGTCTTGGCACCGTGCGGTGTCGTCGGTCAGGCGGCACACGAGCTGTTCTGCGACACAGACCTCAAACGGCAGCTACTGCTGCAGGGCGGCGGGTTCACCCGGATCTACGGACCCGAAGGCAGCGAGCTGGCGGAGCCGCTGGCTGAGAACGAGGAAGGGTTCCTGTTCGCCGATCTCGACTTCTCCCTGATCGCGATCGCCAAGTCCGCCGCAGATCCAGTCGGTCATTACTCACGGCCCGACGTCGTCCGACTCCTGCTCAACCGCAACCCCAACCCGACGGTCGTGAATCAACCACTCCTTCCGGGTGGCGACGATTGGGTTGAAGTCTCGCCGCAGACCCCCCTTGAGGTCGCAGGCCAGGGCCGGGCCTGAGATGGCCACCTTGGAATCGGCCATACCCAGCCACCTCGTCGTCCCCCGGACCCAGATCGCCCGCACACCAGCCGACTTCACGCCGCCGTACCCGTCCTTCAGCGCCCGCTTCGCGGCAAAGACCAAGCGGGTGGTCATGGCGTACTTCGGCGTCCAGTGCCCGCAGTTGAGTGAGCCGGCCCTACTTGCGCCGACATTGGCTGAGCTTCGCGAGCAACTGGCCGCCGAAGACGGCGCCGGACATGTCGATCGGGCGACCTACGTGGACGAGGCCGGGTTCACCACTGTCCTTGTCATCGCCTACTGGGACGACCCGGAGCGCTATGACCGGTGGCTGGACAGCACGCCGTCCTGGACCCGCGATGAGCGCACTAGCACCGGGCTCGGCTTTTTCACGGAGGTGCTGCGGCCATCGGTGCAGCGGTACGAGACCCTTTTCTCGAACGACCGCGTCGAGGGTGTGTCGCGACTCGCGGACGGCCTCAGCGGCGAGGTCCTCGAGCACGCCTACTGGGGTGGTGCCCGGGACAGGATGCCTCTGGCGCAGACCGACGACCTCGCTCCCGAAGGCCGCCCGAGCGTCGTCCAGGACGGGCCGCGTCGACGCGTCACACCACAACAGAACCTCTGCCTCATCAGGTCGGGGCAGGAGTGGACCGAGACAGCCGACGAGGAGCGGCGCATGTACCTGGAGGACGTCGAGCCCGTGCTCCGGTCCGGTATGGACTTCCTGCGCGACGACGGTCTCGCGATCGGTTGCTACAGCAACCGCTACGTGCGGTTGCTGGACGACGATGGTCAACTCACCGACAGAAGCTTCGGCATGGGTTGGTGGCGCAGCATGGCCGACCTCGACAGCTGGGCGGAGTCACACCCGACGCACGTGGCCATCTTCGGAGCTGCCATGCGCTACCTGACCACGATGGGGCCGGCAGCCCGCCTTCGGCTGTACCACGAAATCACTGTCGCAGCCGCCGAAGAACAGTCGTTCGTGTACCTCAACTGCCACGACCGCACCGGGATGTTGCGGGCCGCCACGGTGGGGTAGAGCTCGTCAGCGTCGGACCTTCGGCCGAGAGGAATCGCTGTGCAGGATCTGACGCCCGCACCTGACGAGCTGGAGCCGATCGACAGGGCCTCGCGTGACGAGCTGCAGGCGCTGCAGCTGGAGCGCCTGCAGTGGTCGCTGGGGCACGCGTACGAGAACGTGCCGCACTACCGGGCCGCGTTCTATGCGGCCGGCGTCCGTCCCAGCGACTGCCGCTCGCTCGAGGATCTGGGACGGTTCCCGTTCACGACCAAGCAGGACCTGCGCGACAACTACCCGTTCGGGATGTTCGCGGTTCCGCGAGAGCAGGTCTCGCGTGTTCACGCCTCGTCCGGCACGACTGGCAAACCGACCGTCGTCGGCTACACCGCGAACGACATCCGCACCTGGTCGGCGGTGATGGCGCGGTCGATCCGGGCCAGCGGCGGACGGGCCGGCGACGTGGTGCATGTCGCCTACGGGTACGGCCTGTTCACCGGTGGCCTCGGCGCGCACTACGGGGCTGAGGCGCTCGGCTGCACAGTCGTCCCCGTGTCAGGTGGCATGACCGAGCGGCAGGTGATGCTGATCCAGGACTTCCGTCCGGACGTCATCATGGTGACGCCCTCGTACATGCTCGCGATCGTCGACGAGATGCAACGGCAAGGCATCGACCCGCGGTCGACGTCGCTGAAGGTCGGCATCTTCGGGGCGGAGCCGTGGACGAACGAGATGCGGTCCGAGATGGAGCAGCGGCTGGACATGCACGCCGTCGACATCTACGGCCTGTCGGAGGTGATGGGTCCCGGGGTGGCGAACGAGTGCGTCGAGACCAAGGACGGCCTGCACGTGTGGGAGGACCACTTCTATCCCGAGGTCGTCGACCCGCTCAGCGGTGAGGTGCTGCCAGACGGTGAGCGGGGCGAGCTGGTGTTCACGTCGCTGACCAAGGAGGCGACGCCGGTGGTGCGGTACCGCACTCGCGACCTGACCCGCCTGCTGCCGGGTACGGCCCGCACCATGCGGCGGATGGAGAAGGTCACCGGACGCACCGACGACATGATGATCGTCCGCGGGGTGAACCTGTTCCCGACCCAGATCGAGGAGCTGATCCTGCGCACCCCGGCGCTGTCTCCGCACTTCCAGTGCGTGCTGACGCGCGAGGGCCGCATGGACGACCTGGAGGTGCGGGTCGAGAGGCGACCTGACGTCACCCCTGAGATCGCCTCAGCGGCAGGGCAGGACCTCGCCTCGCTGGTCAAGCAGCTGATCGGCGTCAGCGTCAGGGTCAGGGTCGTCGACCCCGACGGCATCGAGCGCTCTGTCGGCAAGATGCGCCGCATCGTCGACGAGCGAGCCCAAAACTGACACGTCGTGCGGACCCGGCCGCCAACGTCATCGGGTGAGTGTGCCGCGCAGCGATGCCGGTGTGCGGCGGCGCCCTTGTGGACACTGTCTCGATGTGCCGCGAGCCGACCTAGGTGGGAAACGGTCGGATACCGACCCGCACCATCGAAGGCAACAGTTGGTGGCGAGGTCACAGTGCTAGCGCGAGGCAATGTCCGTCCCCGGGTACAGAACCTTGACATCGCCGAAAATCTCGTCCATGACGGCAGCCCCGGTCTCGACCACAGGGCGGATCTGGTGGCGGTACACCAGCTCCGAGACGCTGGTTCCGGAGTGCCCAACCAGACGGGATATCTCCTCGATCCGCACACCTGCATCCGACAGCAGCGACACGAACGAGTGCCGCAGCTCGCGAGGCGTCCACTCGTCAGCCGTGATGCCCTCAACGAGCTTGAGCGCACTCCGGAAGTCCCGACGCACGTTGTTCACGTCGAGCTGTCCGCCCAGGGTGTCGGTGAAGACGAAACCGGGCCCCGCCTTCCACAGCACGCCGGCATCTTGGCGTTCGGCCGCTTGCTGAAGCCGCTGGGCTTCAAGCGCGTCCACACAGATGCGCGGGAGCGCGATGGTCCGGCGTGACTTGCGAGTCTTGGTCTCGCCACCGCGACGCACAGAACGCCACACCATCATGTGCGGGGGAACGCCGTTGCTCGGTCCAAGGACAACGTGGTCCCACGTGAGGGCGCGCATCTCCTCTGTTCGTGCCCCGGTCAGCATCGCCACCACGATGTACGCGTGCATCCGGTGGCCCTTGGTCTGACGGAGGATCGCGTCGGCTTGTGCCGCCGTGAAGCTCTTTGATGGCCTACCGGCGCGACCCTCGGGAAGCTCGACATGCTCGGCGACGTTGCGCACCGCCAGCTCGTGAGCGATCGCGCGGCGGATGGACCGGCTGAGCACCATGCGCGCCTTGTCGAGGGTGGACTTGCCCACGCTGTGCGAGATCTCGTGGAGCCAGCGCTCAACGTCGCGGACCGCAAGATCCCTGAGTCTCGCCGCGCCCAGGTGCGGGATGAGACGTGTATTGGCTACGGAGGCAAAGCTCTTCACGGTGTTCGGGTTGCGGCCGGTCAGGCCGAACCTGAGCCAGTCGCGAACCGCCTCCTCCACGCCGTAACGCTCAGACCTCGCCGTGGCGCCCTTCTCGCGCTCCCGCACCGCCTTCCTCAGCGCAGTCCGCCAGTTGATCTGCGTCAGTCGAGCGCGCGGAGCGCGGCATAAAGGGCGTTCGGCCTCGAAGGGTCGTGGCCCGAACCTGAGGCACAGCCACCGCGTCATTCGCGGTATGACGGGGTCGCAGACCTTGCTCTGACGAGCGATTCACGGCAGGAGCAATGCGCGGTGTCCGCGTCCGATCGGTGACCGACACGGTCACCCCTATCAGGAACCGACATACACCACTCGACGGGACTCAATCGCGGCCCAGCGCCATGGTCCCGTCGAGACGGGACCCCGAGCCCATGCGCCGGGACGCGGTCGACCACGAGAGTCGAACGCATGAAACGAAACCGCACTCTCATCATCTCCGCGCTCTTCGCCAGCCTAGGCCCCCTCGTGGGCAACGGGCTGTACGCCGTCCCGGGAAGCAGCGGCGAGGCCATCCTCGCCGAGGCCCGAAGAGGGCTCCCCACGAGCGCCTACTTCGGATACACCCTGGAACTGCTCGGCTTCGCCGCGCTCGCTGTGCTCTTCGCCTGGATCGTGGCGTTCCTGTTCGAGCGTGGGCCGGTAGCCGCAGTCGCGACCGGGATCGCTGGCTCGGCCATGCTCGCCGTCAAGGTCGGCTCCGTTGCGCCGATGATGACCGTGTACTCCATGCCCGACGTGCTCGATCCCATGACCGCGGAAGCGCTGATCTCGATGACCGACCAGTCGTTCGTCGTCTCGGGCTTCCTGATGTCGGTCGCGTTCCTGGCGGCCGGGGTCGGGCTGCTGGCCACCGAGTTTCCCCGCTGGCTCGCCTGCTGGGCGACGGCGGCGGGCGGGCTCGGAGTCATCGCCGGGATGGTCGGGGTCGTGCGCCCCGAGGCCTACGTGCCCATTCCCTACCTGCTGCTCCTCGTCTGGATGATTGCCGTCGCCCTCACGACGGTCATGCGGCCCGATAGCGCCGCCCGGGTGATTCCATCGAAACGGATTCACCAGCAGGTCGCTGCCGCAGAATGAATCCGTGAGCACGACGCGTGGAGCCACGGTCGCCGCATGGTGGCCGTGGCTCGCGCTGCCCGCCGTTGCGACGGGGCTTGTCTCCGCAGGCCTGGCGCTCGGCCTCACCGACCCCGATGGCAACTGGATCAAGGGCGAGGCTTGGGTCAACGTGCCCCTCGCGATCGGGTTCAGTACGGTGGCGGCCGGGATCTGGTCGACTCGCCCACACCCGGTCGGCCTACGCCGTCTGGCTGTTCTCTACACCGTGGTCGGGCTGGGCGCCGCCTGCGTGCTCCCGGCCTACGGATGGGCCAGCAGCGACGTGGCGGGCGTGGAGGTCGCTGCCTGGGTCTCCAGCTGGGTGTGGTCGCTCGGTGCCGCGCCGCTCCTCGGGATCGGGCTTCTGCTCTATCCCGACGGTCACTTGCCCGGTCGCCGGTGGTGGCCTGCCGCCACCAGTGGCCTCGCCGGCATGGCGACGCTCACCGCGTCCGCGGCGCTCAGACCGGGGCCGCTCGAGGCTCACCCCGAGTTCTCCAACGCCGCCGGGCTGGGGAGCCGGGACTTCTGGGAGGTTGCCGGAACGGTCAGCTTCGCGCTCCTCATGCTGAGCGCGGCGCTCGGGGTGGCCGCCCTGGTCGTCAAGTTCCGGCGGGCTCCCGCCGGCGGTGACGTGCGCGGCCAGATCGGCGGCTTCTTGCTGGCGGGCGCCCTAGTCGTCGTGGCCGCCGTACTCCCCGATAGCGACGACCTGACCACCACTCTGTTGGGAGTCGCTGCAGTGAGCGCTCTTCCCGTCACGGTCGGGGCCGCCGTCGTTCGCCATCACCTGCTCGACCAGCGAGCCGACGTCGAGGGGTTGAACCGGCGGGTGAAGGACCTGTCTACCTCACGCCGGCACATCGTCAACGAGCGCGAGGAGGAACGGGTGCGGCTGCGTCGGGACCTGCATGACGGGCTCGGCCCCTCGCTCGCGGCGATCGGTCTGGGTTTGCGGCAGCTGGAGCAACGGACCGGCGGTGGCGACGGTGGCGACGTACGCGAGCTGGCCGACGAGGTGCAGCGTGCCGTCTCCGAGGTGCGCCGCATCTGCGACGGCCTTCGCCCTGCAGCCCTCAACGAGCTCGGCCTCGCGGGCGCGCTCACCGAGTCGATCGAACCCCTCCAGCGCTTCGGCCCGCGGATCACATTCACCGTCGACGACCTTCCGACGCTGGCCCCGGCGGTCGAGGTCGCCGCGTTCCGGATCGTGATGGAGGCGGTAACGAACGCCGTACGCCACGCTGACGCCCAGCACGTGCAGGTCCGGGTGGGGTACGACGACGGAGTCACTGTGCACGTGGCCGACGACGGTTGCGGACTTGCCAAGGAGCGGGTGCCTGGCGTCGGGCTCCGCGGCATGTCCGACCGCGCGGACGAGGTCGGCGGCCGGCTCACGATCCGATCTGGTTCCCCCGCCGGGACGGTTGTCCACGCCCGGCTTCCGGCGGCCGACCATGACTGAGTCCGTGCGGGTGTTGGTGGTCGAGGACCATCCGCTCTACCGGCAGGCGGTCACCTCTCTCGTCGACGGGATGGACCGGTGGCGGGTGATCGGGGCATACGCCGACGCGGAGGCCGCCATTCCGCACGCCCTGGTGGCGGACCTCGTTGTGCTCGACCTCGGGCTGCCCGGTATCGACGGCATCGAGGCGACCCGGCTATTCAAGGCGGCGAACCCGCAGGTGGCGATCCTGGTGCTGACCATGTCGCACGAGACACCCCTGCTCACCGCAGCCGTGCGTGCCGGTGCGCAGGGCTATGTGGTCAAGGGCTCGGAGCCGGAGGACATCGAACGCGCCCTCCGTGCGGTGGCGCGCGGTCAGGTGGTCTTCGGCGAGCAGGTGGCCGCCGCCGTACTCGCCCAGGCTGGTCGGCGGACGACCGTGGCCGCTGACTCACGATTCCCGATGCTCTCGGCCCGCGAGGTGGAGGTACTCGACCTCATCGCCGCAGGCAAGTCGAACGCCGAGATCGCCTCGGCGCTGTTCGTTTCGCCCAAGACCGCCAAGAACCACGTCTCCAGCATCCTCGCCAAACTCGTCTGCACCCGGCCAGAGGCCGTGGCCCGCGCACGTGACGCCGGCTTCGGCCGCGGTTGAGCCCGCCTGGCGCCCAGAGGGTCCGGCCGCGCCTCGGACTACTGGGGACCGGTCGTCGTCGTCGCTGATTGCCTGTGTCATTGTGCGAAGTGACGCGGACTCGCTTGATCTTCCCGGGCCGCGCACGCGGACGGCGGTCGCGGCATGTATCTGAACAACCGCTCATCGGCAGATCCGTACGTCCTTCCTGACCTCAGGACGCCTAAGTCCCTGATCTGTCGCACATCAGGTGGCAGAGAGCCGTCGCGCATCACCTGTCGGATCACACCCGTGAGGGCAAGGTCACTTCGGCGTCGTGCTGGACGTGTGCTCGCGCCGGGTCGTCGGCTGGTCGATCGACTCTTCGCCTACCGCGGCCTTGGTCACCAACGCTCTGGGAATGGCCATCGCGACTCGGCGCCCCACGCCGGCACGGTGATCCACTCCGACCACGGGGTGCAGTTCGGGTCCTGGGCCTTCACCCGCAGGGCAAGGACTCCGGTCTGCTGCCCTCGATGGGCTCCATCAACGACTGCTATGACAACGCGGTCATCGAGTCGTTCTGGTCACGGATGCAGGTCGAACTGCTAGACCGGCGGCGGTGGCGCACCCGGTTGGAGCTCGCCATCTCGATCTTCGAGTACCTCGAGATCTTCCACAACAGACAGCGTCGGCACTCCGCGCTCGGCTGGCTCACACCCCTAGAGTTCGAGACAAGACAACCGATCACCGTGGCCTAGATTCCAGCAATCCGGCTCCACGAAACCCGGCTCACACCAGAGCCTCCACTGAACCCCGGGCGGTTCACCCTCTTCTCTGACTGGAAGCCCTACCCGAAGGAATCGGCCACTGTGGACGCCATCAATGACAAGATCGTTGCCGAACTGACCCGCAACGCCCGTGTCTCGTACGCTGAACTTGCCATCAAAGTGTCGTTGTCTCGCAACGCGGTGCGCCAGCGTGTCGAACGGCTCGAGCGTCAAGGACACATCGCCGGCTACACCATCGTCCGCGCTGGCCACGACACCGGCGATGTCGTATCGGCGCTCGTGCTCGTCTACCGCCAGGACCGTATGCGCGGCGGCGATGTCCTCGCTGCGCTCAAAGGCATTCCGGAGGTTGTCATCTGCGAGGTTCTCAGCGGCGACTTCGACCTCATGGTGCGTCTGGAGGCGGCCTCGCTCGAACGCGTACGCGGCATCTGGGAGGACATCGCACAGATGCCGGGCGTACGGGACACGGTCACGGCGCTCACTCTGTCCACGGTGGTCAACCGCCGCCAAGGAGGGTGCCCTTCTGCGGTACAGGACTGAGCAGCCTCAGTCAGCCTGATCTTTCTGCTCAGTCTGCTCGGTCTGCTCGGTCTGCTCGCTCTGAACGCGGGAAGTGCCTTTCTGACCGCCCGATCTGCCCCACGTGGACCTGGTGCTCGATACACGGTCAAGTGCGTCAGGGCGAGCAGGATCGGTCTGGCTGCCGACATAGCCGGTTCGCCGGGCGATCGCCATTGCATCGCGCGGTGTTATCCGGCAGGGAATCTCCGGGGTCCTGGCTGCCCGGACCCGCCGGCCGCGCCCTTGCCGGACGGAAGCGACCACGGCTTATGACCATGGGACGTGTCAGATACCCAGAGAAGTCCCTTCTCTGCCGCCCCGACAGACGCTGAATGTCGGTCAGCCATGCTTCGCCGTCGCCAGGACGACCGTCAGCGCAACGCTGTTCGTCGACCACCTGTGAAGCCGTCTACGTGACAGGAATCGTCGTGCCACGGACGAAGCCGGGAGGTGCCGGGCGCCCTCACCTAGACCCGCAGCGGCCAACCGAAGCTTCCTGCATGGACGGCAGATGCGCGGCTCTTCGACCCGGCGTTCGTCCGGGACGAAGGTGGGCCCTCCAGGAATGGTGGTGGAGCAGGGGGCCGGCGAGGCTCCCGGCTCATGCTTCGCGCCGCATCGGGTGTCCCGGCACTCAACCGAGCCGCAAGGACACCGAACAGCGGTCGCAGCCCACGTACGGGCGAGAGCAGTGGCGGCTACTGGCTCGCTCTCCCCCGCGGGATGGGCAGATCGTCGTGCCGAGGTGCAGAACGGCAGGCTCTATGGCCGTTGCGACATGGAGCAAGTGACCGGCCGGAGGGTGAGGATCTCAGCAGCCCACCGGGGTGGGCACTGACAAGGAGTGATCACATGGACCGACACGATCTCACCCTCATCGGATTCGGCGGTGTCAACCGCGCCCTCGCCGAGCTCATCGTTCAGCGCGGCGACGACCTTGCTCGTGAGCTGGGGTTCACTCTGCGCGTCGTAGCCATCACCGACCTGCGGGCCGGTTCCCTGGTCGACACCGACGGCATCGACCTCGTGCCGCTCCTGTCCACGGAACCCGATGCGCTGAGCTTCGCCGGCCTGGCCGGCGGAAGTGCCGATCCGCGCAATGAGTGGGTGATCCGCCACGTGCCAGCGGAGATCGTGGTCGAAGCGACGTACACGAACCCCACCGACGGTGAGCCCGCACTTTCCCATGTGCGCTGGGCCCTCGAGTCCGGCAAACACGTGTGCACCACAAACAAGGGACCAGTCGCCCTCGCCGGCCAGGCTCTCAAGGCGCTGGCCGCCGAGCACGGTGTCAGCTTCGAGTTCGAGGGCTCGGTGCTCAGCGGCACCCCCATCCTGCGAACGGCCCAACGCATGTTCGGCGGACTGCGGGTCGAGGGCGTCCAGGGCATCATGAACGGCACCTCGAACTACATCCTCGGCCGACTTGAAGAAGGCCTCGACCTGCCGGCCGCCATCGCCGAAGCCCAGGAACGCGGATACGCCGAGGCCGACCCCACCGCCGACCTCGAAGGTCACGACGTTCAACTCAAGGTCATGATCCTGGCCAACGAGATCCTCGGCGCCAGGCTGCGCCGCGAAGACGTCCCGTGCGAAGGCATCTCTGGCATCACAGCCCGAGAGGTGCAGGACGCCGCGTCGAAAGGGCTGCACTGGAAACTGGTCGGCTCGGCGAAACGACGCGCGGACGGCACGGTGGCCGCCAGGGTGGCGCCCCAGCCCCTTCCCGCTCATCACCCACTCGCTGGAACTCGCGGAGCAGTCAACGCAGTGGCCTTCTACACCGATCTCCTCGGCACGGTCACGGTGTCCGGCCCCGGCGCCGGCCGCATCGAGACCGCCTATGCCCTGCTCACAGACATCATCGCCATCCACAAGCGCCAGCACTCATGGGAGGGCCCTTGGGGAGAGGAGTGCACACAAATGTGCATTCCAGCATGTTGAGAGCATATCGGAGAGGCTCGGCGTGGCACCTGAGGAGGTCGTGCACGTCTCCTCGAGTCCCCAGTACGACCACCGGCCGGCGTTCGACGTCGGCATCAAGAACAAGGTCTACCTCGACCGCGGTTGGGAGCCGGAACAGCCGTGGCTGGGCTGCACCCATTACTGAAATGGCGGAGCCACCGGTGCTCTTCGGTCTCGAGCGTGCGTGAGGCGGCCGAGGCATCCACATCGTTCGACAACAGTTCCATCAATCAACCGCTCGTGACCGTTTCGTCGGCGCGCCGGCACACCTAGAAGGAAGCTCCTGATGACGCGACTTCGTTGGGCAAGTGGCTTTGTAATCGTCGCTCTGACCGCGACGGGGTGCGGGATGGGGGACGGCGATGGGGGTGGCGGTGGCGGTGACGGTGGGGAGGCTGGCGATAGCGCTGGCGGTGGTCATCTGGTCTATGCCGAGCAGTTCGTCCCTGCGTCGGCGTGGGCGGTGGAGACGAACGACGCGCATCCGCTGACGCGGGCGGGGTGCTTGGAGACGTTGGTGAGGTACGGGTTCGACGGTGAGCTGGAGCCGATGCTGGCGACGGAGTGGAGCCAGGTGGAGCCGACGACGTGGGAGTTCACGCTGCGTGAGGGGGTGTCGTTCCAGGACGGTACGCCGATGGATGCGGAGGCGGTCGCCGGTGCGCTGACCCATGTGCTGGGGGTGCCGACCCCGGCGCGGGCGTTCAACGCCGATGTGATCTCGGGGGTGTCGGCGGTGGAGGGGTCGACGGTCCAGATCACCACTCCGGCGCCGGATCCGCTGGTGCCGCTGCGGGTGGCCAACCCGAATGCCGGGATCCTGGCTCCGAAGGCGTATGCGGGTGAGCAGATCGACATCGTCGGTACCTGCACCGGCCCGTTCACGGTGACCGAGGAGGTGCCGCAGCAGTCGCTGAAGCTGGAGGCCAACGCGGACTACTGGGGTGGGGAGGTCACCCTGGACTCCGCTGAGGTGCGCTTCGTCGGTGACGGTGCGGCACGGGCCACGCAGCTGCAGGCCGGTGAGGCCCAGATCGCCAAGAGCCTCCCGGTGGCGAACCTGAGTGGCCTGGAGGGTGACTCGAACCTGCAGATCCAGAAGCTGAGCCTCAGGCGGACGACCGTGATGATGCTCAACAACTCCCGTCCGCCGTTCGACAACCCGCTGGTGCGGCAGGCGATCCAGAAGGCGGTGGACACCCAGGCGATCGTCGACGGGGTCTACGAGGGCGCCGGCACGGCTGCCGTCGGCCCGTTCGGCCCGGACACCGACTGGGCACCTGAGGGCGCCGCGGCGAATCAGGTCGACCTGGACGAGGCGCGCTCCCTGCTCGAGCAGGCGGGCGTCGACCCTGAGTCGCTGACGTTCGAGCTCCAGACCTACATCGAGCGACCCGAGCTGCCCGACGTCGCTGCCGTCATCCAGGCCCAACTGGCCGAGCTCGGGATCGAGGTCAAGATCAAGTCGAGTGAGTCCGCCGCGCTGGAGCCGGGCTGGCTCGAGGGCTCCTTCGATGCCACCCTGCTGTCCCGCGGCTACCTGGTGGACGTGGCCGACCCGGGCGGGTACCTGCGTTCGGACTGGACCTGCGAGGGCGGGTACAACATCGCCCACTACTGCGACCCCGAGACCGACCAGCAGATCCAGGACGCGGTCGCGATCGCGGACGCCGAACAGCGCAACGCCGCCTACCAGGAGCTCGCCGCGAAGCTGCAGGAGGAGGCGGCCAGCGTCTGGCTGCTCCACGAGGACGCGGTCTGGGGCCTCGGGGCCGGCGTCGAGGGCTTCCAGCCCCACCCGCTGGACCTGTACGTCCTCACCCCCGGGCTCGCCCTCGGCGGCAACTGAGAAGGAGGACGAACAGGTGACCGAGCTCGACGCGACCAGCACGTCGCCGTCGGAGCGGCTCCGGGCCCTCGGCCTGGACCTCCCCGGCGTCGGCGCCAGCACGACGTACCTGAACCACAACAGGGTCGACTCCAGCGTGTACGTGGCGGGCCAGCTGCCCTACAAGGACGGTGAGCTGCTGGGCCAGGGCATCCTGGGTCGCGACGTGGAGCTGGAGACCGGGCGGGGGCTGGCGCGGCAGGCTGCGCTGAACGCACTCGCTGTTGCCGCGGACGCGGTAGGCGGCCTGGACCGGGTCCGGATCGTGCAGATGCTGGTCTTCGTGGCCAGTACGCCGGACTTCGGTCAGCAGTCGAGCGTCGCCGACGCGGCCAGCGAGCTGCTCATCGACGTGCTCGGCGAGAACGGCCGTCACGCCCGCACCGCCATCGGTGTCGCCGGTCTGCCGCGGAACAGTCCGGTCGAGATCCAGATGGTCTGCACGGCGGCCTAGGGCCGGCATCAACCACACCCCTTCGGATTCGAGGAGTGCAGCGTGCACAGGCTTGAACGAGTTCTGGACGGCCTGGCCGGCCGGGTGGACACACCGTCGCCGATCGTCCTGCTGGATGTGATGCAGCGCAACATCGACCGGATGCAGGCCTTCGCCGCCGAGCACGACCTGCAGGTGCGCCCGCATGTCAAGACGCACAAGTGCGTCCAGATCGGGCGCCTGCAGGTCGAGGCCGGCGCGGTCGGGATCACCGCCGGCAACGTCGGTGAGGCGGAGGTGTTCGCAGCGGCCGGGTTCGACGACATCTTCATCGCCTACCCGCTCTGGCCGGCGGGGACCAAGGGCGAGCGGATCCGCCGCCTGGCCCAGACGACCCGGCTGCGGGTCGGGGTCGACAGCGTCGCGGCGATCGACGTCCTGGCCGAGGCGATGGGTGACGAACCCGACCGGCTCCAGGTCGTGGTCGAGATCGACTGCGGTGCCCGCCGGTCCGGCGCGCCGCCGGAGGCCACCGGTGATCTGGCGCTGGCCGCGCGCAAGCGTGGGCTGGTGCCGGCCGGGGTCTACACCTACCCCGGGCACGGCTCCCGCGGTCCGGACGCCCGTCAGCCGGCAGCCCACGATCAGGAGGTCGGGCTGACCACCGCGGTGCGCAGCCTGGCAGGCGTCGGCGTCACCGCGCAGGTGGTCAGCGCCGGCTCCACCCCGACCGTCGAGTTCTCCACCGGCAGCCCGATCACCGAGGTCCGGCCCGGTGAGTACGTCTTCTGCGACCTGGGCAACACCCGGCTGGGCGCCTGCAGCGAAGACCAGATCGCCCTGTTCGTGGCCGCCACGGTGGTCAGCGACTGGGTCCCCGGTCAGGTCATCGTCGACGTCGGCACCAAGGCCCTGGGCCGAGAAGGCACCCCGGAGAAGGGGTACGGCGGCGTCGCCGGCAGGAAGGCGGTCCTTTCCCGCCTCAACGAGTACCACGGGTACCTCGCCGTGCCCGCCGGTGAAGCCCGGCCCAGCGTCGGCACCGTGATCCCGGTGGTCCCGAACCACTGCTGCCCGGTGGTGATCGGGTTCGAGGACCTCATCATCACCGACAGCGACGGAACCTCGCTGCAACGGTGGCCGGTCGACGCCCGCGGATTCCTCAACTGACCCGCCCCTCTGGCATGAACTGGAAAGGAGTAGTTGTGTTTCGAGATGAGCGCCCGAAGAACGGGCCAGATGGTGCGGTTGGTCCTCCGCCGGCAGCTGACGACCGGTGGTCTCGGAGTCTGTGGCTGGAGGGGGTAGTCCGGGATCTGACGCCGAGAGAGCAGCTTTCGGGTGACCAGACGTGTGATGTCGCCATTGTCGGTGGCGGATACGCCGGACTGTGGACGGCGTACTACCTGAAGGCGGCTGACCCGTCGCTGCGGGTGAGCCTGGTCGAGGCGGAGATCGCCGGGTTCGGGGCCGCGGGCCGCAACGGCGGCTTCGTCTCGTCCGGGATCGCCGGCAGCGGCGCCCGGTACGCCCGGGCCAGCGGTTGGGACAGCGTCCGGCGGGCCGAGCGGGAGACCCAGCACGGGGTCGACGAGATCGGTCGGGTGGTGTCGTCCGAAGGCATCGACTGCGGGTACCGCAAGGGCGGCACGCTGAAGGTCGCCACCCTGCCTCCGCAGGTGGAGCGGCTGCGCGCCTTGGTCGAGGCAAAGCACCGGTTCGGGCTCGGGGCCGAGGACATCAGGCTGCTGAGCGCCCAGGAGTGTGCTGAGCTCCTGCCTGGCGCTGCTGGTGTGCTTGCTGGGTCCTTCAACCCGCACACCGCGCGGGTCGACCCGGCCCGGCTGGCTCGCGGGCTGGCCACCGCCTGCGAGCGGCTGGGCGTCAAGATCTACGAGCAGAGTCCGGCCGAGCACCTGGGCTCCAAGCTGGTCCAGTGCCGGGACGGTCGGCTGAGGGCCGATGTGGTGGTCCGCGCCACCGAGTCGTACACGATCCGGGAGCGAGGCGAGCGGCGCAGCTTCCTGCCCCTGTACTCGCTGATGATCGCCACCGAACCCCTGTCGCAGGCGACCTGGGACCAGCTGGGGTGGCGGGACGGGATGGGAGTCTCCGACTCCCGGCACCTGTACTTCTACGCCCAACGCACGGTGGACGGCCGGATCGCCCTGGGTGGGCGGGGGGCGCCGTACCGGCTGACCAGCCCGATCTCACCAGACAACGAGCAGGACGCGAAGGTCTACCGCCGGCTGGTCCAGACCCTGCGGGAGGCGTTCCCGGCCGCGGCGCAGGCCCGGATCACCCACCACTGGGGCGGTTCCCTGGCGGTACCGCGGGACTGGTGCATGAGAACGACGTTCGACCGTGCAACGGGGCTGGGATTCGTGGGCGCGTTTGGCGGTCACGGCGTCGTCGCCGCCAATATCGCCGGCCGCACCATGCGCGACCTGATCCTGAGCCGCAACACGGATCTGACCACCCTTCCGTGGGTGGGACACCACACCCGTCGCTGGGAGCCGGAGCCCCTACGGTTCATCGCCTCGCGGCTCATCGCCAAGAACCTTGACTCGGCTGACGCCTACGAAGAGCGTTCAGGACAGCCGGCGAAGCGCGCACGGCTGGTCGCACCGTTCCTGCCACCCAGCTAACTGATCCCCCGCCGCGCACGCCCCTTTTCTCGGACCGTGTTCGGTCGAGCTGTGACGTAACAACTCGCGAACGACGAAGTGTGCCCGGGGTAGTCGAGAATCGGCACAGGAGGCGCCAAGGCTGAGTGGGGGCTCGTCCTGCACACGTCCAGCGGCAGACAAGGCGGTGGGGCTAGTTGGCGCCGATGATCAAGGCTTCGCGCCGTAGCTCGTCACCGCTCTTGGGCTGGCTGCCGTTTCGGCCGGAAACTCCGGAGGCGCCTAGCGAGAGGACCAGGCCGCTGAACGCGCGGGCGGCGACAAGGAACTGAACTTGTACCGGCCGCAGACAGCACTTGCGCCCGGCCGGACCGGCCGGGGCACGGTCAGAGTCAGCATTCCGTCAGCAGGCCAGCCGTCACGCCGTCGTTCTCGTCATCGAACAGCCGCCGCCTGCGGTGAAAGCACCTGTGTTCGTGCGAGTTCAGGGCTTTGCGCAGCAGCTGTCCTCGAGCGCGCCGGAGCAGCTAGCCTCGTCGGTGAATGTCTCGGCGGCGTTGGCGGCGCCTGGTGCGCAGCAGCCCTCGGCTCCTCCTGCTGCGGCGGGGCGAGGCGCGGATCCGCATTGTCCGCGATCGACGCCAGTGGTTCATCGAGGTCGCGGCTGGTTCGCGGCGGCGCCTGGCCCGGCGCGTTGCCCTAACGACGACTCTCACCAGCCAAACGCACAACTCCCCGTCAGCTCGCTCGACCCAGCACATGCCCAAGTCGGCATCGGCCGCCCTAACGGGGCGAGGCGGGTGGTGCACTGGCAGCACTCACTGGACAAACTCACACGCGGCGAGTCGACACGGCAGAACCAGGCAGGGTGGCTAAGTGAGTGACAACGCACGCGTGCCTCACTGGATCGGACGGGACGCCTAGGGACCGTGTCGAGGTGCGCCGCCTCCCCCCGCAGCATTCGGCGTACGGCTCGTGATGAATAGGTCAAGGGTTCGATTCCCTTAGGCGGCTCCACCCGGTCAGTCTGTGTGGTGTTGTGCCGAGGCCTGGCGTTGCCGCAGGTCAGCGGCCTCATTGCCCTCGGCCTCATCCTGCGCGTCACCCATGCCGGGGCTCCGGACGGCACCGGTGTTTGTGCCTCTTCCCCGCCTACTGGCCACTTCTTGGCCATGTTCGGTCGTCAGGGTGCTGGCGGTGGGGCGATCCAACGCGTCGCTGACCTGGTCGAGCTCGGTGTCGTAGAGGTGGGCGTAAATGCGGGCTGTCGTGGTAACGGACTCGTGTCCCATCGCCTTCTGGATGTAGCGCAGGTCTGCACCAGCGGACCGGGCCAGGCTGCCGAACGTCCGCCTTAGGTCATACCTGGCTGCCGCCTCCACCAGGACACGCTTCCAGCGGTGCGCCGACAAGCACTTGCTGCGCAACCAGCGGCAGTTGCGCCGCGGCGTTGACCGAGATCGCGGCCACCGCCTTCTCACCCCGACCGAGCAGGACCACTGCCTCGCCGGATTCGAGGGACCCCCAGGCCACTCGGCTTCGGTCGGCCACCTGAGGAAAACCCACCGAGCGGATCCGCGCGCCGTGGATCGTGGTCCCGAAGCCCGGCACTGCGGTCAGCGGAACGCCGGAGTCCGGACCCGCAAGCAGGTTGGCCGCGGCCAGGTCGGCGTGGTCAAGGGTGCTCGCCCAGTGCTCGACGCGGACTGGCTCGCCGTCGAGCAGCGGGTGGGGAGCGCGGACCACGTCACCGGCCCCGACCACGACGTCGCTGCCGAGCGCGTGCAGCGTCGGGCCGCAGCCGAGGCCGCCGACGGTGCTGAGACCGCTGCCTGCCATCCACTCCACGTTGGGCGTCGTGCCGGTAGCCATCACGACGACGTCCGCGGGCAGGCGCCTGCCGTCCTCCAGGAGGACTCCGGTAACGGCGCCCGCCTGTGCCTCCAGCCGCCGCGCTCGGGTGCGTGGCAGGAAGTGAACCCCGGCCCGACGATGGAGCCCCAGCAAGTACTCCGCCACCGCCCGGCCCAGCGTGCGGCTGGTCGGCACGTCGGAGCTGTCGATCAGCGTGGTGTCGTGGCCGCCGGCCACCGCTGTGGCAGCCACCTCCGCGCCGATCAGGCCGCCGCCCACGACGACCACCCGACCAGGGGCTCCGGACAGGGCGGCCCGCAGGTCGATGGCGTCATCGACGGTGCGGACGACGAACGCTCCTCGTACTCCTTGAACAGCGGAGTCATCCCGGGCACGTGCCCCTGATGCCACCACCAAGCCGTCGAACGGGATCCTGTCTCCGCCCGCCAGGGTGATGAACCGCCTGTCCAGGTCGAGCCGGGTCACGCTCTCTCCGAGCCGCCAGACCACCTCGGGAGCGTCGCCGCAGAGATCGAGCCCCTGCCGGTCGGTGTCGCCGGTCAAGAACGCCTTGGAGAGCGGGTAGCGGTCGTAGGGCCGGTGTTGCTCCGCACCGACCAGGGTGAGGGCGCCTTCGTACCCCAGGTCACGCAAGGCTTTCACGGCACGATGCCCAGCCAGGGAGCCGCCCACGACCACGATGGAACGCATGGCGCGCCGGTCACGGATGTCACGGAGTGCCACGGGCTTGGGTTCCTCTCGAGGACGGCGTCGAGGTGTGGGCGTCCAAGAACATGTGAGGTATCGGTATCCATGCACGGACGGGGCGGGCCGCGACGCGCTCTGGCCAGCGGCCGCAAGTGACACCTGCAAGTACACTAGGACGTAGTAATGTCGAATGTCAACAATCTGCAGGATGGTGCGGCCTCCGATCGGCGGAGGAAGTTGGATACGCCAACTGGGACATGTCAGAAGAGGGTTCCCGGCCCTTCGAGGTCAACGGGGAGGCTCTGCTCCACTCGTCGAACGCCGCCGCGGTAAACAAAGTGGTGGACACGCTGCGGTCTAGGTGGCGCTCGCAACCGCGGCCCCGCTGGAGCGCCGTCCGCACAGCGGAAGCAGTCGACGAGCTGACGCTGCCGGGCCATTGACCGACCCCGCCTGCGGTTGGGGAGTACCCCATCAGCCGTTCGGAGATACGTCGTTCCGGGACGGCAGGTGCTCGTGGAGATTCGCCTGCTGTGATCGGTCCCGACAACAGGATGGGCGGTCACCACTCGACGGCGACGTACTTGCTCTCGGTGAACTCGAGCATGCCTTCATGCCCGCCCTCGCGGCCGAGACCTGACTGTTTGGTGCCACCGAAGGGGGCTGCGGGGTCTGAGACGACCGGTCGGTTCAGGCCGACCATGCCGCTGTCGAGGCGCTCGGCGACGCGGAGGCCGGTGCGCAGGTCGCGCGTGTACACGTACGAGACGAGGCCGTACTCGGTGTTGTTGGCCAGGGCGATGGCCTCGTCGATGTCGTCGTAGGCGACCACGGGGGCGACGGGTCCGAAGATTTCCTGCGAGAGGATGTGGGCGTCCTGGGGGACACCACCAAGGACCGTCGGGGTGTAGTAGTACCCGACCCGGTCGGGGGCCGATGCGCCGACCACCGGGACGGCGCCGGCATCGAGCGCCGACTGGACCAGTTCGGCGACCTTGTCGCGGGTCTTGGCGTTCACCAGCGGCCCGATCTTGGTCGCCTCGTCGAGACCGGGGCCCACCGTGAGGGAGCGCATGGCCTCGGCGAACCTCTGCGTGAACTCGTCGGCAACCGAGGCGTGCACGATGAACCGGTTGGCCGCAGTGCAGGCGGAGCCGCCGTTGCGGAGCTTCGCCACTAATGCGCCGGCGAGGGCCTCGTCAAGGTCGGCGTCGGGCAGGACGACGAAGGGCGCGTTGCCGCCGAGTTCCATGGCCGCACTGACGACGGTGCGGGAGGCGTGCTCGAGAAGGACGCGTCCGACCTCGGTCGATCCGGTGAACGACACCTTGCGCACCAGGGGGTGGTCGAGCAGGGCCGAGCTGAGGTCGTTGGATCGGGTCGAGGGAACGATGTTGACGACGCCGTGCGGCACGCCGGCTTCGGCGAGGATGGCCACGATCGCGAGTGCGGTCAGCGGCGTCTCGGATGCCGGCTTGAGGATGACCGAGCACCCGGCCGCCAGTGCCGGCCCGATCTTGCGGGTCGCCATCGCAGCGGGGAAGTTCCACGGCGTGATGAGCAGGCAGACGCCGATCGGCTGGCGCAGGACCATGATCTTGTTCGTCCCGGCGGGCGCGTGCTCGATCACCCCGCCCAGCCGCACGGCCTCCTCGGCGTACCAACGGAAGAACTCCGCGGCGTACGCGACCTCCCCTCGTGCGTCCGGAAGTGCCTTCCCGTTCTCCAGCACGATGAGCCGAGCCAGGGCCTCTGCGCGCTCGGTCATCAGGTCGAACGCGCGGCGCAAGATCTCGCTGCGCGAGCGGGGGCTGATCTCGGCCCAGGCATCCTGCGCCTGGTGTGCCACCCCGACGGCCGTCACTGCCTCGGCCACGGTGCCGTTCGCGACCTCGGTGATGACCTCCTCGGTGGCCGGATCCACGACCGGGATCACCCCGTCCCCGTCGAGCGGCTTGCCGCCCACGACCGGCCCCAGCGGGATCAGCCCGAGGACACGCTGGATCTCGTCAAAACTGTTCATGGTCGTCCTTCGTGGTCGGGTATGTGTTTGTCGAGACAGGGACTCAGCTCACGCGGTCCTTGACCTTGTAGTAGGCGCCGGCGAACGGCAGGAACCATGGCGGACCGAAGTGTCCAGGGATGCGACGGAACTCGAAGTCGCGCCAGATGTTCGCCTCGGGCACGCCGGACATGTACTCGGCCATCTGCCGACCCATGTAGGTGGCCATCTGGACTCCGTGCCCGGCGTACCCCATGGAGTAGTAGACGCCCTCGTGTTGGCCGGCCTTGACCATTCGGTCGAGGCTCATGTCGACCAGACCGCCCCAGCAGTAGTCGATCCTGGCGCCGGACAGCTGGGGGAAAGTGCGCACCATGGCGTCACGGAGGAGCTTGCCACTCTTCACGTCAGACTGTGGATTGGACATCGCAAACCGTGCTCGTCCGCCGAAGAGCAGACGGTTGTCGGGGGTGATGCGGAAGTAGTTCAGCAGGTTCTTGGAGTCGGAGGCCACCCGTCGGGTGGGAAGCAGGTCGTCGCACACGCTCACGTCGAGCGGTTCGGTGGTGATGATGAAGCTGCCGACCGGTGCGATGCGGACCTGATGCCAGCGGAACGGTCGGCGCGTGTAGGCGCCTGTGGCCAGGAGGACCTGATTCGCCCGGATCCTGCCGCGAGGGGTCTCCAGTTGGTGACCGGAGCCGACCTTGGTCAGCTTCTGCACCGGCGCCTTCTCGTGGATCGTCACGCCGGCCCGCTCGGCTGCCTCGCCGAGTCCCCGGATGTACTTGCCCACGTGGAGCGCAGCGCTCCTCGACTCGACCATTCCGCCGTGGAAGACGTCGGTTCCGATCTCGCGCCGCAGCTCGCTCTTGGGGACCAGCTGCGTGTCCGACCCCAGGCGGGTGTTCAACAGCTCAGCGGTCTTCTGGAATCCCTGGTAGTGCGCCGGCTTGGTAGCAAGGATCAGCTTGCCGGGGCGGGCGAAGTCGCAGTCGATGCCTTCCTCCGTGACGAGCTCCTCGATCAAGTCGACCGCTTGGCCGTAGGCGCGATACAACGGGACCGCCTTGTCGAAGCCCAGCTTGGCCACCGCGTCGCGGATGCCGATCGACATGCCAGTGGTGGCCATGCCGCCGTTGCGGCCGGAGGCACCGAACCCCACGGTGTGCTGCTCGAACAGGTGCACCTTCGCTCCGCCGCGTGCCAGATGCAGCGCGGCGGCGACGCCGGTCAGGCCGCCGCCCACGACGGCCACGTCGGTGCGGCCTTCCACGCTGGTGGTCGATCGCTCCGGGGAACGCGCCGGGGCGGTGTCGAGCCAGTAGGGCGTGAACTTCATGCGTACTCCTCGGATGAGGGGCGAAGGGCGTTGACAGTTGACCACTGTACAAGTATCGTCGACAATCGACAAGAGTGCCGATGTCCGGATGAGCAGGAGGACCACATGGGATTTGACTTCAAGCCGAGATTCGCCACGTTCGACATGAACGGGACGCTGATCCGCTTCGCCATCAACGACGCGATCCGCGACGTCTTGGGTGAACGGCTGCCCGCCGAGATCGCCGACGACTTCCTGGCATTCTGCAAGGCGTACCGGATCGACGAGTGCATGGGCGACTACAAGCCCTTTCACCAGATCGTCAGCGACTCCATGGAGCGCGCCTCACGCAGGGTGGGCCTGGAGTTTCGTGAGAGCGACGCACGGGCGGTCTACGAGATCGTCCCCACGTTCGGCCCGTACCCGGGTGTCACCGAGGCACTGAACCGCCTGGCTGAGGCAGTTCCGCTGGTCATCATCACGAACAGCGACACCGCGCAGGCTGTGCGCCTCGCGGAGAACCTGCAGGCCCCGTTCGAGGTCGTGATCACCGCCGAGCAGATGGGCGTCTACAAGCCACGGCTGGCTGCGTTCGAGTACATGTTCGACAAGCTCGGCGTGGCGCCGGACGAGATCGTGCACGTCTCCGCCAGCCCGATGTACGACCATCGCTCTGCGACCATCATGGGGATCAGGAACAAGGTGTACGTGGACCGGGGTTTCGAGCACGACGAGCACTGGCTCGGCTACGAGCGGATCACCGACATCGCCGACCTGCCCGTCCTCTTCGGCCTGCCCCGTCCATGACAGGAACCCGAGCCTGGGCCGGCGGTGCCTCACACGGCGGCGGATGAGCGCCGGCCAGCCGAGAGTGCTCTTTATGGGGTCGACAAGCGACCAGCGGAGGCGGCGAGATGGACTCCAAGTTCGAGTGGTTGGAGCAGCGCACGACGACACCGGACGGCGTCTACCGCGTCCTGCGTGCCGCCATCCTCGACGGGACCGTGCCCCCCGGGGGACAGTTGCGCGAGGCACACATCGCCGCGGACCTGGGGATCAGCCGGTCGCCACTTCGCGAGGCGCTCACCCGGCTCGAGGAGGAGGGACTGGTCGTCAAGATCCCCTTCCGGGGAGCGTTCGTCGCGGAGGTCAGTGCCGAGGAAGTGGCCGAGATCGCCACGATCCGCCTGCTCGTCGAGCCGTACGCCGGCCAGCTGGCCGCCGAAGCGCTGCGCGGGCCCGAGCGTGCGACGCTGACGCGGACCATCGAGGACCTCAACCGGGCCACGAACGAGAACGACATCCCGGCCAGCATCGACGCGCACCTCCGCTTCCACAGGCTCTTCTACGACCTCTCGGGACACAGCATCCTGCAGAGCCTCTGGAACGGCTGGGAGTCCAAACTGCGCCTCTATCTCTCGGTCGACCATCGCACGTACAGCGACCTACACGAGCTCGCCGTCGAGCACGAGACGCTCGCTGCCGTCGCGCTGGAGGGTGACCCGGAACTGATCCGCGAGGAGCTGGCGCGCCACTTCCAGTCGGCGCTGCGAGCCGGAAGCTGAGACCCGGGCCCCGCGCTCTGGCGGCGGCGCCACAGGACTCGCTCAGGAGATTGTTGACAGTAGGGTAGTATCCCGTTACGGTCGACAATCGACAAGCCCTCGGATCAGGAGGACTTGTGGGATTCGACACCACGCCGACGTTCATCTCGCACGACATGAACGGAACGCTCATTGACTCCCCGTGGACCGCGGGTGGGAGCCCGACCAACAACTCGTGATCAGTTCGCCGGCGTGCCGGCACGACGACAAGGAACAGACGACAATGACGAGACTTCGTTGGGCTGGTGGCGTGGCCATCGTTGCCCTGAGCGCCGCTGGGTGCGGCATGGGCGGCAACGGTGGCGGTGACGGTGGGGAGGCTGGCGATAGCGCTGGCGGTGGTCATCTGGTCTATGCCGAGCAGTTCGTCCCTGCGTCGGCGTGGGCGGTGGAGACGAACGACGCGCATCCGCTGACGCGGGCGGGGTGCTTGGAGACGTTGGTGAGGTACGGGTTCGACGGTGAGCTGGAGCCGATGCTGGCGACGGAGTGGAGCCAGGTGGAGCCGACGACGTGGGAGTTCACGCTGCGTGAGGGGGTGTCGTTCCAGGACGGTACGCCGATGGATGCGGAGGCGGTCGCCGGTGCGCTGACCCATGTGCTGGGGGTGCCGACCCCGGCGCGGGCGTTCAACGCCGATGTGATCTCGGGGGTGTCGGCGGTGGAGGGGTCGACGGTCCAGATCACCACTCCGGCGCCGGATCCGCTGGTGCCGCTGCGGGTGGCCAACCCGAATGCCGGGATCCTGGCTCCGAAGGCGTATGCGGGTGAGCAGATCGACATCGTCGGTACCTGCACCGGCCCGTTCACGGTGACCGAGGAGGTGCCGCAGCAGTCGCTGAAGCTGGAGGCCAACGCGGACTACTGGGGTGGGGAGGTCACCCTGGACTCCGCTGAGGTGCGCTTCGTCGGTGACGGTGCGGCACGGGCCACGCAGCTGCAGGCCGGTGAGGCCCAGATCGCCAAGAGCCTCCCGGTGGCGAACCTGAGTGGCCTGGAGGGTGACTCGAACCTGCAGATCCAGAAGCTGAGCCTCAGGCGGACGACCGTGATGATGCTCAACAACTCCCGTCCGCCGTTCGACAACCCGCTGGTGCGGCAGGCGATCCAGAAGGCGGTGGACACCCAGGCGATCGTCGACGGGGTCTACGAGGGCGCCGGCACGGCTGCCGTCGGCCCGTTCGGCCCGGACACCGACTGGGCACCTGAGGGCGCCGCGGCGAATCAGGTCGACCTGGACGAGGCGCGCTCCCTGCTCGAGCAGGCGGGCGTCGACCCTGAGTCGCTGACGTTCGAGCTCCAGACCTACATCGAGCGACCCGAGCTGCCCGACGTCGCTGCCGTCATCCAGGCCCAGCTGGCCGAGCTCGGGATCGAGGTCAAGATCAAGTCGAGTGAGTCCGCCGCGCTGGAGCCGGGCTGGCTCGAGGGCTCCTTCGATGCCACCCTGCTGTCCCGCGGCTACCTGGTGGACGTGGCCGACCCGGGCGGGTACCTGCGTTCGGACTGGACCTGCGAGGGCGGGTACAACATCGCCCACTACTGCGACCCCGAGACCGACCAGCAGATCCAGGACGCGGTCGCGATCGCGGACGCCGAACAGCGCAACGCCGCCTACCAGGAGCTCGCCGCGAAGCTGCAGGAGGAGGCGGCCAGCGTCTGGCTGCTCCACGAGGACGCGGTCTGGGGCCTCGGGGCCGGCGTCGAGGGCTTCCAGCCCCACCCGCTGGACCTGTACGTCCTCACCCCCGGGCTCGCCCTCGGCGGCAACTGAGAAGGAGGACGAACAGGTGACCGAGCTCGACGCGACCAGCACGTCGCCGTCGGAGCGGCTCCGGGCCCTCGGCCTGGACCTCCCCGGCGTCGGCGCCAGCACGACGTACCTGAACCACAACAGGGTCGACTCCAGCGTGTACGTGGCGGGCCAGCTGCCCTACAAGGACGGTGAGCTGCTGGGCCAGGGCATCCTGGGTCGCGACGTGGAGCTGGAGACCGGGCGGGGGCTGGCGCGGCAGGCTGCGCTGAACGCACTCGCTGTTGCCGCGGACGCGGTAGGCGGCCTGGACCGGGTCCGGATCGTGCAGATGCTGGTCTTCGTGGCCAGTACGCCGGACTTCGGTCAGCAGTCGAGCGTCGCCGACGCGGCCAGCGAGCTGCTCATCGACGTGCTCGGCGAGAACGGCCGTCACGCCCGCACCGCCATCGGTGTCGCCGGTCTGCCGCGGAACAGTCCGGTCGAGATCCAGATGGTCTGCACGGCGGCCTAGGGCCGGCATCAACCACACCCCTTCGGATTCGAGGAGTGCAGCGTGCACAGGCTTGAACGAGTGCTGGACGGCCTGGCCGGTCGGGTGGACACACCGTCGCCGATCGTCCTGCTGGATGTGATGCAGCGCAACATCGACCGGATGCAGGCCTTCGCCGCCGAGCACGACCTGCAGGTGCGCCCGCATGTCAAGACGCACAAGTGCGTCCAGATCGGGCGCCTGCAGGTCGAGGCCGGCGCGGTCGGGATCACCGCCGGCAACGTCGGTGAGGCGGAGGTGTTCGCAGCGGCCGGGTTCGACGACATCTTCATCGCCTACCCGCTCTGGCCGGCGGGGACCAAGGGCGAGCGGATCCGCCGCCTGGCCCAGACGACCCGGCTGCGGGTCGGGGTCGACAGCGTCGCGGCGATCGACGTCCTGGCCGAGGCGATGGGTGACGAACCCGACCGGCTCCAGGTCGTGGTCGAGATCGACTGCGGTGCCCGCCGGTCCGGCGCGCCGCCGGAGGCCACGGGTGATCTGGCGCTGGCCGCGCGCAAGCGTGGGCTGGTGCCGGCCGGGGTCTACACCTACCCCGGGCACGGCTCCCGCGGTCCGGACGCCCGTCAGCCGGCAGCCCACGATCAGGAGGTCGGGCTGACCACCGCGGTGCGCAGCCTGGCAGGCGTCGGCGTCACCGCGCAGGTGGTCAGCGCCGGCTCCACCCCGACCGTCGAGTTCTCCACCGGCAGCCCGATCACCGAGGTCCGGCCCGGTGAGTACGTCTTCTGCGACCTGGGCAACACCAGGCTGGGCGCCTGCAGCGAAGACCAGATCGCCCTGTTCGTGGCCGCCACGGTGGTCAGCGACTGGGTCCCCGGTCAGGTCATCGTCGACGTCGGCACCAAGGCCCTGGGCCGAGAAGGCACCCCGGAGAAGGGGTACGGCGGCGTCGCCGGCAGGAGAGCGGTCCTTTCCAGGCTGAACGAGTACCACGGGTACCTCGCCGTGCCCGCCGGTGAAGCCCGGCCCAGCGTCGGCACCGTGATCCCGGTGGTCCCGAACCACTGCTGCCCGGTGGTGATCGGGTTCGAGGACCTCATCATCACCGACAGCGACGGAACCTCGCTGCAACGGTGGCCGGTCGACGCCCGCGGATTCCTCAACTGACCGACCCCTGGACCCGACCACCCCTCACCACGAAGGACTGCCTGACATGAGACTCGAGAAGGTCACCGCACTGGTCACCGGCGCCAGCAGCGGCATCGGTGAAGCGGTGAGCTCCCACTTCCGCCGGGAGGGGGCTCGGCTGCTTCTGACCGGTCGCAGGGAACGGCTGGACTCGGCTCAGCCCGATGACGTGTACGTCCCCGGCGACCTCAACGACGAGGCGTTCGTCGAGAGCCTGGCGCAGCGGGCCGCGAACTCCTTCGGGGCGGTGGACGTCGTCGTCCTCAACCACGGACTGCAGGTCAGCAGCCCACTGACCGAGATGGCCTACGACGACGCGAAGAACGTGCTGCACAGCAACCTGCTGAGCTCGTTCCTGGTGATGAAGCACTTCGCCCCCCTGATGCCCGCGGCGGGTGGCTCGTTCGTCTTGGTCGGCTCACGGCTCGGCATGGTGGGCAAGCCCGAGGAGGTCCTGTACTCGGCCGCCAAGGGCGGGCTGATCATGCTCGCCAAGGGCGCCGCCATCGAGTGGGCCCCCCGCAACATCCGGGTCAACGTCGTCGCCCCAGGGCTGACCTCCACCCCGATCATCGAAGCCTCCATCCAGCGCCGGCCCGATCCCGAGGCCTACCGCCGCGAGCGCGCGTCCCAGATCCCGCTCAACCGTCTCGCCACCCCCGAGGAGATCGCCGACGCGATCCTGTTCCTCGCCTCGTCCGAGTCGTCCTACATCACCGGAGCGGTCCTGCCCGTCGACGGCGGCTACACCGCCTTCTGACCCTCGGGCCGACAGGGGGAGAACGACGATGACCCACTTCCAGCCGATGGACAGCGGTGAGGCGCGGGCGAGATGCTGATCGGCCTGGAGGAGCTGTACGCCGCCGACAAACGGGTGGGCGAGCGCGATTTGTTCACTCACCCCTGTGCTGCCAGTTCCGCACCCGGGTGGGGGATACCCCTCATGGGTGAAGGAGGATCTTCAACGCACGGGCTCCTTCAAGCTCCCGGTGCTGCGAACGCCGTAGCCGCGCTCGATCGCAACCGGCCCGCGCGTGGAGTGGTCACGTACTCCGCCGGTAGCCACAGCCTTGCTCTTGCCCATGCCGCCCGAATTGCGGGATCGCGACACGATATGGCCCACGGATTTGGCGGACGGAGCCAAGGCTTGCACCGTGGTCCGCGATTTCGCGACGTCCGTGGTCACGGGATGCCGGGTCCCTAGCTAAGCTCTCTCCGCCTGTCGCCAGGGCCGCGGTAAACTGTTGACAATCCAGCGTCAGGTCAATATTGTCAGCGACCATTGAATGGACCCTTCATAAGCGTGTCCTGGTTCCGGCCGAAGTACTTATCCAGGGCCGCGCGTCAGCGCGGCCCCGAGGCACATTCACACCAGGTTCGCTGCTTCGAAAGGAACAGACATGGCGGACAGAGACGGGGCGCCGGAGCGCCCTCTAATGGAGATGCACCGGCATCACGGAGACGTGACCGGTGGATGGCTGAGGCCTGCGGTCTTCGGAATGATGGACGGGCTGGTCTCCAACTTCGCCCTCATCTCCGGCGTCGTGGGAGGTGGGGCGGCCTCGAGCACGGTCGTGCTGACCGGCCTGGCGGGGCTGGTGGCCGGGGCCTGCTCGATGGCGACCGGCGAGTACACGTCGGTCGCATCGCAGAGCGAGCACGTCCGCAAGGAGATCGAGATGGAGAAGAGGGAGCTCGCACGCGACCCTGCCGGCGAGGAGCGCGAGCTGGTCGCGCTCTACCGGCACAAGGGCCTGTCTACGCCGCTGGCGACGCAGGTCGCGCAGGAGCTTGCCCAGAACCCTGACGAGCTGTGGCGGGTGCACGTCCGCGAGGAGATGGGCGTCGACCCCGACGACCTGCCGTCGCCCTGGGTGGCGGCGGGGTCGTCGTTCGCGGCCTTCTCGGTCGGCGCCATCGTGCCGGTCCTGCCGTACATCTTCGGGGCGAGCACCCTGACGATCGCTCTGGTCCTGAGCCTCCTGGCACTGTTCGTCTCGGGTGCCGTGGTCGCCAGACTGACGTCCGTGTCCCCGTGGTTCGGTGGCGCGCGTCAGATGCTGCTGGGTGCCCTGGCGGCAGCGGTCACCTTCGGAGCGGGCTCCCTGGTGGGCGCTGCCCTGGCGTAACCGACTAGAAGACGAAGCCACAGCTTGACACGAAGGTGCCCGCTTCCTCTCGGGGAGCCGGCTGTCTCGTACCGAAAGCGGCCGAGTGTCAAGCATCACCTGAGACAGGATCGTTAAGCGGGTCTTCGGAGTTACGCATGGTTCGGTGCTCGCCGGTAGGCGCGCCGGCCTGAGGCCGCGAGCAGGATTCTGAGTCGGTAGTGGTCGAAGGTGCGGAAGCCGTGGGCGAGGCGGCGGGTCTTCTCGATGATCAGGTTGACCGCTTCGGTGCCGCCGTTGGAGATCCGTTCGGTGTCGAACCGGGCCAGCACGTGGGACTTCCACTGCTTGAGGGTGCGGCCGAGGCGGGCGACCTCGGGGATCGGGCAGTGCGGGAACGAGTCGATGACGTACTCGGCCAGGCGCCGACCCTGGGTCGGCGTCTCGGCTTGGTAGATCGCCCGCAGCTGTTGGTAGGCATGCCAGGCGACGGTGACCTCGAAGCCTGGGTCGCCGGCGCCTAGCGACTGGCTCTTTCCTGGAAGGGCGGCCCGAGGGCACATCAACTCCTCGGTCATCGCCTCTCGGCTGAAGGACCTCGGCATCGGTGTCCGGCCCTCACGCAACGCCGCGCTCATCGCACTGGCCGCCGACCTGCCCACATCGGTCGTCAGCGCCCTGTTCGACATCAGCATCGCGTCAGCGGTGCTCTGGTCGCGGCGAGCGGGACGGGACTGGAACGCTTATGTCGCCGCCGAAATCGACTCTCGTCAAAGCCAAGAACACCCTTCGACGGGCCCATCGCTGCTACCCGCGGGGTCGGCATGTTCAGACGCGCGAGACCACGAACGTCTCTCGCTCTCGGGTAGGGGACTCCAGTCCTGACTGGCGCGAGATCTAGGCCCGCCCTGCCGAGAGGCGCGGGGCTGCCACGTCAGGAGGTTGCGCGCGAGAGTCGCGGCCAGCAGGTTCACGCGCCGGGTGATCACGGCGTGGGTGACTCCAAGTACGTTTGCCTAACGGCTCGCGAGGGTCGGCACCGGCTGGGGAGCGACTTCGGTCAGGCAGCCGGCTCGGCCATCGCGATGAATCCTCCGTGCCAGGAGTGGTACCAGACGGCGCCGTCGGTTGCGCTGACCGACAGCATGCCGGTGATCTGGCCATGGTCCAGGGTGTGCATGGTGTAGTAGCCCGGGAACACGTCAGGCTCGGCGGCGTCCTCGCCTGGCCGGTTGTCGGCCAACCACTCATCGGCGATTCCTCGGGCCTCCTCGGAGCCGACGGTGGTCTCCTCTGCAGCGCGGCCGGAGTGCGTGCCATAGGCCGTGTTCCACATCATCGCCGGGCCGAACTCGAGCCTGACTGTGCCGGTTCGCGGGTCGACCAGCACCTCGGTGGCCAGGTCTCCGGACGGGTCGGCCAGCTCGACGTAGAACCCGTTGTCGAATTGCATCACCTCACCGACCGTCAACCCCCACCGGTCGGCGAGCCTATCGGCGGCGCCGCGGGCCCGGTCGATATCGTTGACTGGCCCATCACCGGCCATCCCCATGCTGGGGCCCATCACGCCGCCCGGTCCCATCATGATGCCGTTCGGACTCTGCCCGCCCCCGGCCCCCGAGGTCCAGGCGATCGAAGCGATCAGCAGTCCGAGGGCGCCGGCCAGGGCGGTCAGTGGCAGCCAGCGGCGCCGTGCCCAGGTCACGGGGACCTCGTTTCCCGTCCGGCGAGGTGGTTGCGGGTCTGCGCGTAGGTCTCGGCGTCGATCTCGGCGGAGGCGAGCCGACGATCCAGGATCTCCTGCGGGACTCCCGCCGGGCCGTGCCGGGGTCGACCGGCCCCTGCTGGTGGCTGTTGGGCTGGGTCAGCCGGACCACTGCCCAGACAATGACGCCGAGGAGGACGATCCACACCACCGGCATCAGAATCATTGCGCTCCAGCCCCATCCGTTCCCGTCGTACATCATCACGTCGCCTCCGATACTTTGGTCGTCGCTCCCATGCTGACCTGTGGCTCCATGTCCGGCTAGGGGCTGAGGTCCCGGCCCGACAGGGGGCCTTCCGGCCTGCTGAGCCCTGGACGGTCGAGCGCCGGAGAGCAGTCGCATGGTGCTCTAGGGGACCGGGCTGGCGTCACTTCGATCGGTTGTGACCCAGTAGTTGTGAGAGCCAGCCGCGGCGTGCTCGAGCCGTTGCGGCGTGCCCGGGGCAGCGCTGGGCGGGGGGTACACGCCTCATCACTTGATCGATGTGCTGGCCGCAGCCTGCCCAGGTGGTCTTGTGGCAGGTCTTGCAGGTGATTGTTCTGCACATGGGTTCTCGCCTTCCGGTAGTTGGCCAGGCGATCGCCAGGCTGAAGGGGGGAGCGCGTTGCCTAGTGCCGCGTGGCCTTTGTGTCGGACGATGCTGCCGTTCGGCGGTGCATCAGGGCCGCCGCCCCGAGGGCTGCGACCACGGTGATCCCGCCTGCCACGACGGGGAGCAGGTCGTCTGGGGTCTCTTGCAGGATGATGCCGGTGCCCATGATCAGCACGAACCACCCGAAGCCCTTGCGCAGGTGCTCGGGGCTGACCTTCCCGGCGAGCCTGCCTCCAAGGAGGGCCCCAACGACTGCGGCGGTTGTGACCGCGGCGGCAACGGCCCAGTCGATCTGGACGTCGGCGAGGTAGCCGGCGAGTCCGCCGAGGGACTTCATCGCGATGACGATCAGGGAGGTGCCCACGGCTACGGGCATGGGCAGCCCACCGAGCAGGGCGAGTGCGGGGACGACGAGGAATCCGCCGCCGGCTCCGACGAGGCCTGTGACCAGGCCCACGACGAGGCCGTCGAGCAGGACGCGGGCTACCGGCAGCTGAGCGTGCACCTTGTCGGGGTCGGGCTCTTGTCGGCCGCGGAGCATCGCCGCCGCGGTGAGGACCATCATCAGGGCGAGGCCGATCAGCAGGATCTGGGCGGGCACGAAGTGCGATGCCCGCCCCCCGGCGTAGGCGCCCACGAGGCCGGCGCTGCCGAAGATGAGGCCGGTACGCCACTGCACCCGTCCGGCGCGGGCGTGAAAGATCGCGCCGGCGGCACTGGTGGCCCCGACCACGAGCAGTGAGGTGGCGATCGCGGCCTTGGTCTCCATGCCTGCGACATACACCAGCAGGGGCACGGTCAGGATCGACCCGCCTCCGCCCAGGAGTCCCAGCGTGACCCCGACCAGGACTGCCAGTGCGATGGTCAGCGGGATCACCGGCGCGTCCTTTCCGTCATGCCAGGACCCGGGAGGCGGGAAGCCTGTCGAGGACGTCGGCGACTGCGGGCTCGGCCGGTCCGCGGTTGTAGGGCAGGCAGGCCAGCAAGGCGCCCATGGCGCAGGAGTCGGTGAGCGCGGAGTAGGTCAGTCCCGCCCCGATGCCGCCGGCCAGGAAACGGGCGGCAGGAATTCGAAGGCTGGCCAGGACGCTGGCCAGGACCAGCGAACCTGCGGTCATTCGGACCCGGCGGTCCAGGGTCCAGCGGGAGTGGCCACGCACGACCTGCCCACCGCCTGCGTCGTAGGCGCCGACACCGCCGGCCTGGATGTGCAGGGTCTGCCCGCCGACCCCGGCCAGTCGCTGGCGTGCCTGCGAGGCTCGGGTGCCGCTCTGACAGACCAGGACGGCCTTGCGGTCTAGGCGTGCGGCGAACTCGGAGGCGTGCTCGCCGAGCAGGTTCAGTGGCACGTTGTAGGACCCGGCGATGTGGGCGGTCTGGAACTCGGCCGGGGTGCGGACGTCGATCGCTGTGAGGTCGTCGGGCTCGCGCGCCCAGTGGAGAACCGTCTCGGCGTCGACGGTGTCGGGTGTCGGGCTTGTGCCTGTCATCAGGGTGGCCTTCGAATAGGGGGTAGACCGAACGGGCGCGCAGTTCCGGCGCGGACGGGGCGATTCGGGCGTCAGGAGGCCTCGGCCGGGCTGTGTGCCTCGAGGCCCGCGTCCTTGGCGTTGTCGTAGGCGTCGTTGACCAGGACCAGCTCGCGTCCTGGGGCATCGAGCAGTGAGGCTGCGACCGAGGCCCGGTAGCCGGAACCACAGTGGATCCAGACCTCGCCCGAGGGGACCTCGTCGAGACGCTCGGTGAGTTGGTGCAGGGGGATGTGCTGAGAGCCGGGGATGTGGCCTGCGGCGTGCTCGTCATCGCGACGGGTATCTAGCAGGTGGACCGGCTGCTGGGTTTGGGCTCGGATGAGTCCGGCGAAGTCGCTGACCCGGTAGGAGCGCAGCGGAGCACCGTCAGTGAGGTCCTCGATGTTGCCGACCGCGGCACCGGCCAGGTCGTCGACACCGATACGCACCAGCTCCCGTCGCGCGCTCGCGATCTGCTGCTCGTCCTGGCCGATCAGCGTCAGCGGGGTCCCGTAGGAGTACAGCCACCCCAGGTAGGTCACGAAGTCGTCCGACAGCTCGAACCCCAACGACCCGGCGAGGTGCCCGGCCGCGAAGGCCGTGCGCTCCCGTAGGTCCACCACCCACTCCCCGGCCTCGATGCGGGCCCGTAGCTGAGCGGGGTCGACCGGCTCGGGCATGGACAGGTCCACCGGGGAAGGGCCCTGCCGGTTCATCGGTCCCATGTGTGCGTAGTAGGCCGGGTAGGCGCCCAGACCGGCCAGCAGCGTGTCGACGTAGTCCTGCTCGTCCTGCTTCAGTGCGGGGTTGGTCCTCTGCTGCTCACCGACCGTCGAGGCGTCCCCGCTGGTGGGGGTGGCGGAGCAGAAGCTGCCGAAACCGTGGGTCGGGAAGACCTCGGCGTCCGCCGGTAGTTCACGGGCGAGTCGGCGGACCGAGTGGTACTGGTCGTGGGTCAAGCCCACGGTGTCCGCGTCGCTGACGAGGTCCGTTCGTCCTGTGGACCCGTACAGCATCGACCCTCCGGTGAACACCGCCCGCACCCCTTGCTCGGTCTCCAGCACGTAGCTCACGTGGTGGTGGGTGTGGCCCGGGGTGTACAGCACACGCAGGCGCATCTCCCCGGCAGTGAAGATGTCGCCGTCCCCGGCCGGGAGGTGGTCGAAGGCGACATCGCTGCCGGAGGGGACGAGGTAGGCCGCGCCGGTGCGCCGGGCAAGGTCCAGGCCACCGCTGACGTAGTCGTTGTGCACGTGGGTCTCCAGCACGTGGCTCACCCGCAGCTTGAGCCGGGCGGCCAGATCGAGGACCCGGTCGATATCACGCTGCGGGTCGACCACGACCGCCCGCTGGCCGTCGTGCGCCAGGTAGCTGCGGTCGCCCAGGCTGGATGTCTCGATCGTCAGGATGTCGATTGCCATGCGGCACCTTCCGTACGGGGTAGGGTATCTTGCGGCGAAATGTGTGGTGCGTCAGAGGACACGGCCGACCTGACCTGCTGGTGTGATCACCGGGAGGCCCGCCTCCGCCCAGGCGGTCAACCCGCCCTCCAGATCGTGCGCTGAACGGCCCGAGACGTGGAGCAGGCGCGCTGCCTGTGCAGACCTGGCGCCGCTGCGGCAGACCGTCACAACGGGCGCGGCCGGGTCGAGCTCGGTCACCCGAGAAGCCAGTTGGCCGAGCGGGATGTGGACGGCGCCCTCGATCCGGCCGGCCGACCACTCATCATCATCGCGGACATCGACTATCTGCACCTGGTCGCGCTGTGAGAACGCTTCGGTGGCATCCATAGTTGTTGACCTTCCTGCGTGCTGGTGGGGTGGTGCGGCGGTCCGAGCTTGGTTGCGGGGTCGGCGGCAGTCAGTGGCTCAGCGTGTCCAGCACCGCCTGCAAGCGGGTGGACGCTTCGTCGGCTACCGGCTGCAAGGGAGGCAGACCGGTGAGGGAGGCCATGATCTGCGGGTCCAGAATCTGAACCCTGGAGCTGGCCCCGTGACCGCTCACGACCACGTTGCACGGCAGCAGCACGCCGATGCTGCGATCGATCTCCAGTGCCTGGTGCGCAAGGTCAGGGTTGCAGGCGCCAAGGATCAGGTACGGCTCCATCTCCAGGCCGCGCTTGTCCCGCAATGTGGCCTGGACGTCGATCTCACTCAGGACGCCGAAGCCCTGCTCCTGCAGGGCCGCACGCGTTCGGCTGACCGCGTCCTCAAACGGGACGCTGACGTCGATGCTGCGCTCGTACGACATGGTGCACTCCTCGAAGTCGGTGGTGTTCCTACGTGCAGGGGGGCTCAGGCCAGGGACAGGAACAGCTTCTCCAACTCCGTCTCGTCCAGACGCCGACTGCCCTCGTCGTCGTTGACCAAGCACTGGCGCATGCCGGTAGCGATGATCTTGAAGCCGGCCCTGTCCAAGGCGCGCGATACCGCCGCGAGCTGGGTCACGACCTCCGAGCAGTCCCGGCCGTCCTCAATCATCTTGATGATGCCGCCGACCTGACCCTGCACGCGCTTGAGTCGCGACAGCACATCACCCAGCTGGGTTGTGTCCACGTCCATCTCTACCTCCAGTCGATACCCCCGGGGGTACACGTTACAGTACGACTTGGAGCAAGGCGAACCAACGAGACGGGGGCCACATTGCCAACTTGCTAGGGCCAGACGCGGTGGCCATATCAAGCCGTCATGCGGGGCCCGTTCAAGTTGACACAACCGACCAAGACTTCCTCCCGCCGTGGGCCGGAGGGCTACTCCTTCTCGCCTACGCCGCGGCCACCTGCACAGCGGGAGCAGTCCTCACTCGCAGTCGAGACATCACCTGAGGTCGCGACATCTTTGCGCTTGCCCGGGGACTGCTCCGCCCTTGTCATGGCCAGGGTCGTGGTGGCAGGTCGCCGCGGGAGGAAAAATTGGCTTACCGCTTCATCGCCCGCAAGGCGTGGAAACCCCGACCCGGCCCGTGGCGGATCGGAGGCCCAACTCCTGCAGGGTCGCGGCGACGAGACTCGAGCTGTACCCCTCGTTGCTCACGACAACTACGCGCACATCGGTGTCGGTGATGATCGACAACCGGTATAGCGATGTCGGGTCGAGTCGCCGCTCGAGGACGTTGCGGTCGACCACGATCGCCCCGGGCAGACCGCCGTCGCGCTGACGCTGCTCGCTGGGCCGTACGTCGATCACGACCGAGGCCGCCCTCGACCTCGGCCGCGAGGTCCTGCGCCTCGACTCGGTCGAGACCGCTCCGCGCGCGCGAGTAGACGTCGATGGCTGCGGAATCGGCTCATGGCCGCCTCCTTCCTTCAATGCTAGGAGCGACGACCGCCCGGTGATGGCGTTACGTCGGCACACCCCGACTCGGGACCAACCTCGGCTGAGGCGTACCTGCACGCTGGGTCAGCAAGGCCGCTCGACTGATCGGCGGTGTCACGTCGGGACCGAGGCAGCTTGAGGACGGGGCGCACGTCCTGACCACTTCGTCGTCGACGGCCGAGACCGAGGATGAGATCACGCCCGATGGCGTTCAGCTGCCAGGGATTAGTGCACCGTCCTGATAACGCCTACTCCCAGCCTTCGGCCACCACCGCGGCCTGATGAATGCCATCGATGCCACCATGCTCGGCGCGACCTGGCAACGCTCATCCGTCAACATCGTGGTTGGCGGGAGGGTCCCGCCGGTGTCACCTCCGCCGTTGAGGGAGGACCTTGGCAGCGTGGCCTGAGAGGCCCAGCGGCAGACGTGTCCCTCTCAACGGTGGCACCATCGCCAAGACGGCATGATGAACCACGACGCAGAGCAACACGCGGAAGCGAGTTACACCACGTCAGTGGACGTCACCAACGACGACGCCCTTCGACTGAGGGGCGTCTTCGCACGTCAGAGGGTGTTTCCGGGTGGGGGACCGGCATTCTGGCGGCACCTGTTCGGTGCCTACTGGGCGCGCCGCGGGCCGGTCCATCGGTGGGCGAGGGTCCAACTTGGGGGTCTGAGCGGCGTCCGATCCGAAGATCTCGTTCATGGCGACGCCCCCAGTTTGGATGACGGGACGGATCTGGTGGCGGCATACGGTCTCGGTGACAGATGTCGACCTGACCCGCGACGAGCACGACAACCTGCACGCCAGGCTCCTCGACGTGGGTGCCCGGCCGGTCCGGGATCGCCTACGCGAGGTTGGTTCACAAGCACTCCGCCCTTCTCGACCGACACGTTCGCGACCCAAACGTCCCGAGCGGGGACTGGTTCTCCGGTTCCGTAACGATTTCCCTACGCTGTCTTGAGAGGGTCAGTGAAGAGAACACCACCACGCCAGAAAGGTTGTCGATGACCACATCCGGCACGCCGCTGGTCCCTCGCGCCGAAGCTAGGTGGCGGTCGGTCCTCGCGGTCGTGCTGTACGTCGTCGGCGTGGCCAGCATGGGCGTCACCGTGGCATCGACGTGGTTCGCAGGCGGCGGCAGCCGCGACGGCGCGGCGTGGCCCATCTACATCACGTTCTTCACCTACGCGACCGTCGGCCTGCTGATCCTCGCCCGGCAGCCCGGAAACCGCGTGGGCTGGCTCGTCGGCGCTGTGGGCTTCTTCCCGATGCTAGGCGGACTCGCGGAGAGGTACGTCGAACGCGTCCCCGACTGGCCGCTCTCCGACGTCGCGCGGTGGTACGGCACGTGGTACTTCTTTGCCGCGATGTGGACGCTGCCGCTGCTGTTCCTGCTGTTCCCCGACGGCCGGCCCGCGTCGCGGAGGTGGCGCTGGCCGGTGCTGGTCGTCGGAATCTCAGTGGTCGCGCAGCTGATGCGCTACATGGCCGGCCCGGGTGACTGCGTCGACGGGGCCTGCGGGAGCGACGACAACCCGTTTCAGCCGGCCGTGCTGCAGCCGTTCATGCCCCTGCTGGACGTGATCGGGGCGGGCGGCTTCGTCCTTGGGCTCCTGGCCGGCGTCGCGTCGCTGGCCTTGCGCTTCCACCGGGCTCGCGGTGTGGAGCGTCAGCAGGTCAAGTGGTTCGCTGGCACCGTTCTCCTGGCTCTGCTGCTGTTCGCTGTGTCGACCTGGATCCCCGCGGTGTGGCTCTCTGACGCCGTGGGCAACGGGTTGTTTGCGGTGGCGGTGATCATGCCGGCAGTGGGCGTCGCCGTCGCGGTGCTGCGCTACCGGCTCTACGACCTCGACCGGCTGATCAGCCGTACGCTCTCCTACGGCCTGCTGACCGCCCTCCTGCTCGGCGTCTACCTCGCGCTCGTCGCAGCGGCGACGTGGTTGCTCCCCGGTGGCTCCTCACTTGCCGTCGCCGCCTCCACCCTTGCCGTTGCCGCGCTTTTCCAGCGGCTGCGCCGGCGGCTGCAGTCACTCGTGGACCGTCGCTTCAACCGTGCACGCTACGACGCCGCGCGCACCCTCGAGGACTTCAGCGCCTGGCTTCGTGCGGAGGTCGACCTCGACGCCGTACGCACCGACCTGCTCGCCGTCGTCGACCAGACCCTCGAACCCACACACACGTCACTCTGGCTGCGTCCCGGCCGGGACTCGTCTTGACGGGGGCGGCGGACCACCTCGCCTGGGCTCACCTTTGGGTCAGATGGCGATGATGATCTTGCCCAGTGCCTGCCCCGTCTGCAGGTAGCGGATGGCTTGTGGCACCTCGTCCAACGAGAACGTCTTGGCGATGATCGGCGTGAGCTCACCAGCTTCCAGGTGTGCTCACAGGTCAGCCATCGAGTCCGTCTTGTCGGGCAGCGTGAAGTTGATGGGCGGAAGTTGTTTCCTGAACGGCGCCATGGCAACCAGTCCGAGAACGCGCGGCACGCTGCCCAGCCACCGGCCGGCTGTGTCTCCGAACCCGTCGTGCCCGATGAGCACGTAGGACCCGTCGGAGTGAGTGAACGCCTGCACTTCCGGAAGGAGTGGTTGCCGACGACATCGAAGATCAGGTGGTACCTCTGGTGGCCTCGGGTGAGGTCCTCCTGAGTGAAGTCGATGACGTCGGCGGCTCCGAGTGAGCGGATCATGTCCAGCTTGCGGGCGCCGTCGACGCCGGTCACGGTCGCCCCCTTGTGCAGGGCGACAGGCCGGACGTGGGGACGGCCGCTGCCTGTTCGAAAGTGACGTTGCCCGGCTTCGGCGCCAGGGCGTTTCTGAGGCACGCACACGTACTCGGCGAAGGCGCCTCCGTTGTGCCACTGGTAGCCGTGACGGTCTCGCCGAAGACCTCGTCCTTCGACCGGAACTGGGTGACGTCGCGGCCCACCGCGTCGACGTGCCCGGCGACGTCCGTCCCTGGCACACGGTTCTTCAGCCCCCTGACACCTGACCCCATCAGCCGCAGGACGTAGGGACGTCCACTTACCACGTGCCACACGCCTGGTGGACGGAAGCAGCGCGAACTCGAACAAGCACCTCGTCGTCGCCGGCGACCGGCTTGTCGACCTCCTGGACCTGGAGGAAGTCTGCTGATCCGTACCTGTCCTGCACGACGGCCTTCATGGCGTGACCGTATGCCCGGGTCATGCCGGGGTGTGCCCCAACTGTGCCTGCGTCAGTATCGCTGGACGAGCGTGAAGTGCCCCTGGTCGTCCTCGAACTCGACCGTCATGTCGCTGTCCATCCCGTCCACCGTGCCGGTGCACGAGACCTCAGCTCCGGCCTCGATGACGACCGTGTCGGCGCACTCGATGTTTCGATGCGTGCTCCAGTCGTTCTCGAGGACGCGCTCGACCTCGCGGGTGAGGCGCTCGCCCGTGTACGTCTGACCGTCCACGACCTGCGGAGCAGTGCCGGTGAGGGTGTACTCGTCCGACATGAAGTCCTCTCCGGGCATACCCATGAACAACGAGCCCATCGCCATCTGGATGAACCACATGGTGGCGATGCCGAGCACGCCGAGCAGCGCGACGATGCTGAGCACCAGGGCGGTGATCGCGACTCCGTTGCGGCGCAGTGGCGTTGCGGGGGCCAACGTGAACGCCGCGGCCGGATGGACGGGGGGCGCGGCAAACGCCTGATAGGGGTCGGTCATCGCGGCTTCTCCTCAGACGGAGCGGCCCAGTGCCGCACGAGTGGTCATCGATCTGCTGAGTGCCGGCCTTGAGAGCTGAAGCCCCGCGGCGCCTTGGGCGTCGCCACATCAGATCGATGGACTCGCCGCTAAGACACCGAGGGTTGGGCCGGCCCGGTCCGCAGATACAGGTCGCGCAGGACGGCGATCTCGGCGCCGTGATGCGTCTGCTCGTCGAGCAGGATCCGCACGACCTCACCGGCACTTCTCGGTTCGCCGAGGTGGCTCGGGCGGGGTTCGAGCAGGGCGGCGTCGTCAGCGACGGTCAACCATCGGGTGATGGGCTCGCGGCTTGCAGACCACAGCTGCATGGCGCGGTCAGCGGTGAGGGCGACTTCGAGATCGGGGAAGTTGCGCCGTCCAGGACCGAACGCGTGCTCCCAGTAGATCTCGTTGTCGGCCACCAGATGGACGAGGCGCCAGCCGATGCTCGTCACGGGCGCCGGCGGCGGCGGGGCGAAGTCGTAGTCGTACGTCCAGTGGCTGGGCCGGTCAGGGTCCGGCCTGAGGGTCCACGCATCCGGTACCGGACACCACAGGTACTCCTCGTTCGTCAGACCGACGCATCGCTCGAGGAGGCGTCGTGCCGACAGCTCCCACGAGCGCAGCAGCAGGTCAGTGGCGACCGACATGCCCCGACCGTACGGAGCGCTCGTCCGCTGTTCAAGCAGAACCGGCCCGCGCAGCGGTCGTCACAAACCGGCGTACTCGTCGCTGCCGGCGGTCGAAGGAGCACCCGTCATGTCGGCCCTTCTCGCCCGGTCCGGTAGTGCGCGTAGATCAGCCCGCTGTCGAAGGCACGCTCCTCGACCAGCTCGAGATCGAGGCGCACACCGTCGGGGAAGAACCGCTTGCCGCCGCCGACCACGCTCGTGGTCATGAACAGGTAGTACTCGTCCACCAGGTCGGCCGAGATCGCCTGGGCCGCAAGGTTCGGGCCGTCGACGCTGAGGTCGTGATCAGCCTCTTCCTTGAGCCTGCGCACCGCGTCCGGGTCGAAGGTCCGTTCGATCCTGGTCTTCGCGCTGGACACCGACTCCAGCGTCGTGGAGTACACGACCTTCTCCGCGGCCTGCCAGTCGCGGGCGTACTGCAGGATGTGCGGTGGCAGGTCTGGCTGGGTGTGCGCGGTCTCCCAGTAGACCATCGTCTCGTACATACGTCGGCCGTAGAGGTACGTGCCGATGGGGCGGAAGAGGTCGTTGATGAAGGTGTGCACCTCCTGGTCGTCGGCCCCGGTGCCGAGGTCTCCCTCCGCCGCCTCGGCGTAGCCGTCGAGCGAGGTGATCATCGAGTAGATGAGCTGTGCCATGCGTCTCCTTCGGCTTTGAGCGCCTCAGTTTGCCAAGGTGCGGTCCCGACCGAGCGAGCGCGTGGCTGTCCAGGCTTCAGGACTCCGTCCGCCGGTCCGGCTATGTCACTGGCACGTCGTAGTAGCAGTAGAGCGCGATCTCGTTGTACATGACCTAGACGCTCGTCATGTCCAGCCACGGCGTCCCCATGAACGTGCCACCCACGACGGTGGCGTCTTTGGCGGGTGAGATACGAGGAGGTTGTCTTCCCAGAAATCCATCTTCAAAGCACCGGTGGCCTTGATCCGTCTGCTCACGCTGCCGCGCGCCACGGTCGTCCCGTCCGACCCGCGCATGACATAGATCGGGGCACGCATGTACATCTGCCTCAGCTTGGGCGACCACGTGTGCGTCGGGGCGTCACCCGATTCGCTGTAGTAGTACTCGAACGTATTGAACGACTTGAGCCGGCAGCGCCTGTGCACGATTCCGGGCGCGTTCACCCGTCAGGGGTCAGCACGACGCGGAAGCCCTTGGCGGGCGCGACAATGACGGCATGGTGCACGCTTCCGAGGAGCCCGTCGCGTTCCGGCTCTGGCCGCCGGTCGGGATCGGCGCGCCTCTGCTGGTCGGCTGGCTGGTCACCGTGCTCTGGGGTGACCCGGTCGACCTCGGCGGGTGGCGGGTTCCGCTCGGCTGGGCGCTGGTGCTGTTCTTCGTCGGGTGGAACGGCTGGTCCCTGTGGCTGTTCGGCCGGTACGAGACGGGGCTGCTTCCGGGGCAGGCGACGCACGCGATGATCGAGGACGGGCCATATCGCCTCTCCCGCAACCCGTTGTACGTCGGCATGCTCGCGCTCTACCTCGGCCTGGCGTTGCTGGCAGGCACATTCTGGGGGCTCGTGCTGTTCCCGGCAGCGGTGCTGCTCGTCCTCTGGGGCGCGATCCTCCCCGAGGAGCGGTTCCTGCACGAGCGGTTCGGCGCGCCCTACGACGACTACAGGCGGCGGGTTCGTCGCTGGCTGTGAGCGAGGTCAGAGTGCGACGTCACGCCGCAGCACCGTGACCGGGGCCTCGTCGTGCGCGGCCACGGCGGCCGCATAGTCGCTCCCGAGGCCGAGGTCGGTGGCGTGGTGCCCGGGCCGAACCTGCTCGACGTCGACGCCCACCTCGCCGCGCTCGCGCCACGCCAGGACCACCCGTTCTCCCGAGTGCGCCAGCGACAGCTCCAGCCCGTCGACGCGCGGCTTGCCGTGCGGCCGACCGCAGCGCGGGCACCGGACGCGGACGGCGACACCTCCAGGCGACCCGCCGACCACGCCGGCGGCGACCGTGCGCAGCAGCGCGCGTCCGGGCGACGACGAAGCCCCTGGCCTGCGGGGTGCAGGACGGGGGCCTTCGTCGTTCACGGATCCCAGACGGTGGTCAGCCCGTTGTCACCAACGCAGGTGAGGTGACGCCCAGCGCCAGCGACGGGGAACTGAACCCCTTCGCAATCAGCCAGATCGGCATGACCGCGAACTCGAACAGGAAGCCGGGAGCGAGGATCAGCATCCCCACTCCCACGTTCATGTCGACGACGCCGAGGAGGTCGAGGGGAATCCCGAGGGAGAACAGGGCGTATCCGACCAGACCGAGCACCGCGATCGGTCGGGGGACCAGCTTCGAGACGAACAGCAGGTGGCACAGAACCAGACCGCCGATGCCCGTCGGGATGTAGACCCAGAGCAGGTGGTTCGGGACGACCTCCAGCTGGGTCAGCAGGTAGACGCCGCAAGCGGTGGAGACGGCGAACTCGGTGACTCGGAGAATCGGGTACCAGATGGCCAGTCCAGGATTGACAGCCTTCAGCACCTGGTACATCAGCAGGCCGATGCCGACAACGGCCAGCCCGGAGCACACCATCAGCAGGACGCCGGCGGTGAGTGGGGCCTTGGCGGGGTCGCCGTCCACAAACGCCTGGATCAGAGATGTGCCGACCATGCCGGTGGCCATCTGGACAAAGAACAGGATTCCTACACCTACGGCGATCTTCCTTCTCGACATGACTCTCCTTCGATTGCGCATCGGGATCCGGCCTGCTGCCGACTGGCTGCACGTTCGACATTAGGAACGCGCGGAGCTCGCGACGATGGGGCCAGCAGCACGGGGTTGGGGGCCAGCACTACCGCCAGGTGTGCGGCTGTCCCCCTCCCCGTCCCCTCCCGACAACGGTCAGGCTCCGTTCGGGAGGTGTTGTGTCCGTGTCGGATTCGGTCGTGGTGGTGCGGGTGCTCGTCGTCGACGACGAGGCAGTGTTCCGCCGCGCAATGTGCGCGGTGGTCGACGAGACCGATGGCTTCGTGGTCGTGGGGCAGGCCGGCTCGGGGGAAGAGTCACTCGCTGCGGCGGCTGCGCTGCGTCCTGACCTCGTGCTGATGGACGTCAACCTGCCCGGCATCGACGGACTGGAGGCCACCCGCCGGCTGCGCGCCGCCGCGAAGCCACCAGTCGTGGTCCTGCTGTCCACCTATGACGAGCCGGACGGCGCACGGTTCGTCGCTGAGTCGGGCGCCGCGGGCTACGTGACCAAGTCGGCGTTCGGTCCCGGCCGGCTGGCGGCTGTGTGGTCGTCAGCCGTCGGTCTTCTTCTTCTGCGGTCGGCACCAAGAGCTCCACGGCGGTCGTACCGAGAGCGGAGTGAACCGCGACCGACCCGTCGACGGCCTCGATGCGGTCGTTCAGGGCATCGATGGGGAGGGTGCCCTCGGCGCCTCCCGTGATGCTGATGCGCAGTTCGTCATGGGGGGCGGCGAGCATGACGTGGATGGGTGGCTCAAGGTGGTGGAGGAGCTCGGCGACGCAGAAGTACGCAGCTGCCTCGACGCGGGGGGCGTGACGCCGGCCGCTGATGCTCGGGTCGGTGGTGAGCCGGCCGAGGTGGGTGCGCCCCAGCAGGGAGCTGAGCGCTGGTTCGAGGCCGGAACGTGCCAGCTGGGCGGGGAAGACGCCGCGCGTGATCTCCCTCAGCTCCTCGAGGGCTGTGACGGCCGAGGTGATCAGGGGCGTCAGGTGGGCGCCGTCCAGCGTGTCGGACGGGTCGCGCGCGAGGTGCTCGAGCCGGGCTGGTAGCGGCTGCAGATGGGGCAGGACCTGTCGGGCGATGGACTGTTCGAGTCGGCTGCGCTCGGCGTCGCCGGCGCTGATGAGTCGGCGGCGCGACGCGGCGAGCTCGAGCGTGCTGGTGTCGAGCTGGCGTACCCGCTGAGCCAGTTCTGCTGTCAGTCGTGCGCCGCTGAAGGCGGTGGCGGCCTGGTCGGCCAGGTCCTGGACCAGGAGGTGTTCCCACGTTCGCAACGTCCGGCCCGGCGGCATCGCGACCTCGACCGCGCCCAGCACCTCGCCCTGGTGGGTGACGGCGAAGTCGATCGTCGGCATCTCGTCGTGCGGCGCGGCGGCAGGCCATGCGGCCACCTCGTCCGCACCATCTGGGACGTGCAACCGCACCGTGGCCCGGCGGGCGCCGACGGCGGTGCCCGCCGCGTCGGCGACGGCGGGCAGCAGGACGGCCGGGTCAGGGCTGTCCCCGAGCCGTCGGCTCAGGTCGGCCAACGCTTCGTACGGGACGGCGGCGGCGCCGTACGCGAGACGGTCGGCCACGCGGACGATCCCGCGGCGCAAGGGCTGGAAAGCCATCGCCACCACCGCGGTGGCGACCAGCGACGGCCAGAACCCGCCGGCGCCGACCGCGGAGCCCAGCGCGACCACGACCGCGACGTAGCCAACGGCCACCACCGCCGTGGCCAACGCCACCACCAGAGCCCGGTTCACGATCAGCTCGATGTCGAACAGGCCGTGCCGCAGCACCGCGACCGCGGTGGCGATCGGGAACGCCAGGTACGCCGTGTACAAGGGCGTCGCCCCCAACACGGTCTGCTCACCCTGCACCACCCCCATCACCGCCAGGAAGACGAAGCCACCCGCCATGCACGCAGCCGCCGAGGCGATCCAGAGCAGCTGTTGGCGCAGCTGGCCGTGTGCCCTCCGGAGCCGGATGGCCAGCGAGACTGCCGCGGCGATCAGGCCGACCAGCATCAAGAGGAGCCCGAGCGTGAAGAGCGTGCTCGCCACCGGGCCGCGTTGCGCGGTGTCGTCGCTCAGGTCGAACTCCGTGGGCGAGACGCTGAGCTGAGCACCGGTGTTGAGGACGATGCCGGTGAGGGTGGTGCCGGCTGCCCACCACCACCGGCGCGACGGCAGGTGCCCGTCGGGCGCCAACAGGAAGACGAAGGTCACGGCAGAGCTCGCCAGCGGGCCGGTGATCAGGACGGACACCCAGCCGGCGACATGGCCGGCGCTCGCCGGGCCGGGACCGCCGTGATCGAGGATCCAGTAGCTGTACGCCTGGGCGGCTTGGGCGATCGAGGAGAGACCCACGACGACGAGCAGCCAGCCCATCCGGTGCCGCGGGTGACGGACGAGGATCAGCGCTCCCATCACCGAGAAGCCCAGGCTGGCGGCCGTGGCGAGCGGCCACCCGTGCACCGCCCACGTCACCTCGGAGAGAAGGGAACCGGACGCTGCTGTGATCGCGGTGTCGGCGACGACACAGACGACGGTGATCGCGACGATGGCGAGGGCAAGGCGGTTCCGCATGTCAGGGCGCAGGCCTCGGGCTCGGGACGGGGGTCGCAGCAAGGGGCACGGCGGCGACCACGGTCGTCCCGCGTCCGAGCCGGGATGTCACCGACAGAGCGCCGCCGAGCGCGTCGAGTCGGTCGCCCATGTTGACCAAGCCGTTGCCGCCCAGCGGGTTTCGATGACTGGCGCTCTGGTCGAAGCCCACGCCGTCGTCGTCCACCGTGAGCCGCCAGGCGGTGTCGAAGACCGTGAGACGGACGCGCGTGCGCGTGGCGCCGGAGTGCTTCACGGCGTTCTGCACAGCCTCCATCGCGACGAAGTACAGAGTCGCCTCCACTGCCGCCGGGGGTCGCCCGGCCCCGTCGGCCTCGACCGTGACCGGCATGGCACTGCTCGCGACCGCGGCCCTCAGTGCAGGCACCAGTCCCTCGTCGCCGAGGAGCCGCGGGTAGATGCCACGGGACAGCTGCGACAGGCTCTCGATCGCTGCCCGGGCGGCGTCGGCCTGGTCGCTCAGCACGCGAGTTGCCCGTTCCGGTGCTCGGACAGCCACCGTCTCAGCGAGCCGAAGGTTCACCGCCAGCGCCACCAGGTGCTGCTGCGCGCCGTCGTGGATGTCGCGTTCGAGGCGACGCCGTTCGACATCCTGAGCGTCGATCACTCGCTGGCGCGAGGCCTTCAGCTCCTCCGACTTGGCCTGCAGCTCGTCATGACGGGCGGCGAGCTCGGCCCGCAGCCCGACCAGCCGCAGCACCAGCCCGGCCTGGGCGGCCAGCCCGGTGAACAAGCGTTCCTCCACCGTGGTGAGTGGCGCGTCCGGGCGTTCTTGAAGGCGGAACACGCCGTACACCTGGCCTGCGTGGCGCACGGTCAGCGCCCGCCGTCCGACCCCGGTGGTGTCCCGGGCGTCCGCCGCCGGAGCCGGGGGCTCGTCGTCGGGTGCCGCGTCGGTCGGCCAGGTGGCGGCGAGCGTGGGCCGGCCGTGCACGGTCAGCCAGACCTGCGCCCACTCAGCGGAGGTGCCCTGGGCCAGGACCTTGGCCATTCTTGCGGGTAGCTCGTCGGTGGCGTACCCGCTGGTGACGGTCTCGGAGAACCGCCTCAGCACGTCGTAGGGCGACGCGGTGCCGCGCGCCACCAGGTGCTCCAGTCGGGACTGGACCGGCTCGAAAGCCAGTGCAACCACTGCAGTCGCGAGCACTGACAGGATCAGGTCAGGTGACTTCGTGCGGCCCAGGAGCGCACCTCCACCCAGGACGACGACCACGTACACGGCGACCACGAACACCGCCAGCCCGGCCACGACGACGACTCTCGCCCGACGTCGTTGCCACGACCGGTCCAGGTGGGTCATGTGCTTGCGCTGCTGGCCTTCAGATACGCGAGGACGGCCATCACGCGGCGGTTCACGTCGTGCGCGTCCACGAGACCGAGCTTCTGAAACACCGACCCGATGTGCTTCTCGACGGCCCGATCACTCATGAACAGCGTCTTGGCGATGATGGCGTTGTTGCGCCCGGTGGCCATCTCGTGAAGGACCTCGCGTTCTCGGTTGGTCAGGCCCAAGAGCGGGCCGTCGCTGCTCGTGCGCGCGAGTAGTCCCTCGACGACCTTAGGGTCGAGGACCGATCCGCCTCGGGCGACCTCGTGCAGCGCCCGGACCAGCTCGTCGAGGTCGGAGACACGCTCCTTGAGCAGGTAGCCCATCCCGGCGACGCCCTCGGCCAGCAGCTCGAACGCGTAGTCCTCCTCCACGTACTGCGACAGCACGACCACACCAACATGCGGGTAATCGGCCCGGATCCGCTTGGCGGCCACGATGCCCTCGTTGGTCTGAGTCGGCGGCATCCGGATGTCGGTGAGCACCGCGTCCGGTGAGTTCTCGGAGACGGACTTGAGCAGCGAGTGCGGATCAGCCGCAGTGCCAACCAGCTCGATGCCGTCGACCTCGGCCAAGAGCGCGGCGACACCCTCACGGACCAAGTAGTTGTCGTCCGCGAAGATCACCCGCAATGGCATATCCGCGACTGTATCCGCGGCTGAGGTCGACATATGCGTCGATCTGAGACAAGGGCGATGTTTTGGACACCTATCTCGCCCCGCTTTGCTGGCTGCAAACGAATTTCCGGCGTCCATGTATCACGGGCGACGCAACCGCCTCCTCCCCACCAGCGCGGCACACCGCGCACTCTCCCCCCGGAACAAGAGGAGCACCACCCATGCGCTCGATCACCCGTCGTCTCGGTTCTCTCGCAGCCGTCGCCACGTTCACCCTCGGCTTCGCTGCCGCAGCCCCCGCACAGGCCGACACCCTCGTCTCCGTCAGGTCGGTCCCGGTGTGCGAGAAGGACACCGACGTCTTCACCGGCGTTCTCGTGCGCCCTGGTGACCGGGTCACGATCAACACCAGCGGCACCATCTGGGCCGGCATGTGGTTCAGCGGCCGCAACGATGCCGCCGGCTGGACCCAGATGGCCGACGGGGCCTACCCGCTGCCGCACGCTCGCCGCTACAGCCTGCTGACGCACCTCAACGGCAGCTACAAGTACGCGGGCAACTCGGCCGACTTCCGCCACAACGCGCTGGAGTCCTACCTCCACCTGCGCATCAACGACAACGTCCCGAACAACGGCGACGGGTGCTTCACCGCGACGGTGCGCATCTGGCGCTGACCACCACCACCGCCACCACCGCAGGGCAGGACCGATCCGGTCCTGCCCTGCGGCGCGCCCTGAGCAGAACGGCCTTTACAGCCCGGTCATGCTCTGCATCGCCTTGTCGTAGCGCGCACCGGCCACGCCGAGCCGGGTGGCTGCCTCCCCGAGCCTCGTGATGTCGGAGCCGGGCAGGTCGAGTCGGGTGGCGCCGATGTTCTCGTCCAGGCGCTCCAGCCGCCGTGTGCCGGGGATCGGCACGAGCGAGGGGCGCTGGGCGAGCAGCCACGCGAGGGCCACCTGCGCCGGCGTGGCTTCGTGGGTCGTGGCGACCTCGGTGACCAGGCCGACGAGGGCCTGGTTCGCCGCTCGGTTCTCCTCGGTGAATCGCGGGATCTTCGTGCGGATGTCGTCGGACGCGAACTTGGTCGCGGTGCTCACCGTGCCGGTCAGGAAGCCCTTGCCGAGGGGGCTGAAGGGGACGAGGCCGATGCCGAGCTCGTCGAGGGTCGGCAGGATCTCGGTCTCGACGTCCCGGGTCCACAGCGAGTACTCGCTCTGCAGTGCGGTGACGGGGTGGACGGCGTGTGCCCGGCGGATGCTCGCGGCACCCGCCTCGGACAGCCCGAAGTGGGCGACCTTGCCGGCCGCCACCAGCTCGGCGACGGTTCCGGCGACGTCCTCGATGGGCACCTCGGGGTCGACGCGGTGCTGGTAGAACACGTCGATCCGTTCCGTTCGCAGCCGCCGCAGCGACGCGTCGGCCACTCGGCGGATCTGCTCGGGCCGACTGTCCAGGCCGACGGACTTACCCTCGCGGATGTCCCAGCCGAACTTGGTGGCGATGACGACCTGTTCACGCAGCGGCTCCAGCGCCTCGCCGACGAGCTCCTCGTTGACGTACGGGCCGTAGACCTCGGCCGTGTCGAAGAAGGTGATGCCCCGCTCCACGGCGCCGCGCAGGACGGCAACCATGTCGTCGCGGCTCCCGGGGTTGGGGCCGTAGCTCTGGCTCATGCCCATGCAGCCGAGGCCGAGCGCCGAAACCTGCAGTCCCTGGCCCAGCGTCCGGGTCTCCATCACTGTCCTCCTCAGGTCGGCCATCTCGAAGCACTCCGTCCTTGCTTGAGCGCAAAGGACGTGGAGTCGAAAGACATTCCGAACCCCTGAAGTACCGGCTGCTAGCGTCGGATCATGACCCCGGAGGAGCTCGAGAACCTCGCGCACCTCCGGCGCGCCCGGGATCTGATCGACCGTGACTACGCGGAACCCCTCGACGTCCCCACCATGGCCCGCAAGGCGCTGATGTCACCCGCGCACTTCTCGCGCCGGTTCCGCTCCGCGTACGGCGAGACGCCGTACAGCTACCTGATGACCCGCAGGATCGAGCGGGCGATGGCGTTGTTGCGGGCGGGCGTGAGTGTCACCGACGCCTGCATGGCGGTCGGATGTACCTCCCTGGGTTCGTTCAGCTCGCGGTTCGCCGAGATCGTCGGGGAGACGCCGACGGCATACCGGGCGCATGGGCACGAAGCGGTCAATGCCATGCCCACCTGCATCGCGAAGGCAGAAACGCGCCCGGCCCGCAACGCATCGAGCAGGATCTGAGAAGCGACCCGGGAGACCGCGGCCTAGTGTCGCGGTCATGACCATCGCACTGCAGTACTGCAACATCACCGTCAACGACGTCGACGAGTCGATCGCCTTCTATGGCGACGTGCTCGGCCTCGAGGTACGAAACGACGTGCCCGCCGGCGGATTTCGCTGGGTCACCCTCGGCAGCGACGCGCAGCCCGGACTCCAGATCGTGCTCTCCGAGCCCCATGCCGGCCGGTCGCAAGCGGACGGTGACGCGCTGCAGGAGCTGCTCACCAAGGGAGTCCTGCCGATGATGGTGTTCGCCTCCGACGACGTCGATGCGACGTTCGAGACGCTGCGTGCGTCTGGCGCGGAGGTCCTCCAGGAGCCCATCGACCAGGCGTGGGGCCCACGCGACTGCGCGTTCCGCGACCCATCGGGCAACACCGTCCGCATATCGCAGGCACCCAAGGCCTGACAGCTAACGGGCCGGGGCGACCGGCCCGGTGGTCGGCCCTCCGCTGCGGGACCCCGTGCTGCGCCTGCGGGCGAGGTCGAGGACGACGGCCACCGAGGCGGCGAGGCGCCCGTCGACCCGGTCGTCACGGGCCTCCACCAGGTAGGAGTCGCGCACGCCAGGACGGCGCCCGCACACCAGGACGGCCTGCTGGTCGCGGTCGCGCAGCTCCAGGTCGACGAAGGGCCCGCGGCGCTTGGCGCGATGCCAGAACGCGGTCAGGCCGGTGAGCTGCCTTCCGGCGGCGGACACCGCCCCGGAGTGCAGCTGCCAGCTCGGGGGCCGCAGCCTCGCTCCGTGCCGGGCGAGCGTGCCGAGCGGCTCGTCGTCGGCGTCCAGCACGTCGTAGGTCGCAGTGACGAGGATCAGGCTCCGGGTGCGCAGCGAGAAGTCGGGCACCTCGCGAGCCACGTCCGAGAAGAACGTGACCCGCTCGTGGAAGGCCGACACCTTCTGCAACGCCGACGCAAGGAACGTCCCCGGCTCGCCGTCGGCTCCGGCGTCGCGGAACTCGTAGTGGTTGGTCGTACTGGGCGGCCTCGTGACGAGGAGTCGTCGCGACGACGAGAGGGTCGGAGTGCTCATCTGGCGGGTCAGCCGGCGTGCAGGTGCAGCTCGGAGGCGAAGTGCTCCGCGACCTCGAGGCACTTCGACAGCTCCTCGTGCCGGACGATCACCATGCCGTCCGAGATCAACGTCGCCCGCCAGTCGCGGCGCGGCGCGCCGAGCGGCAGCAGGTCGAGCGCGACGACGTGGTCGCCGTACTCCTTCATCAGCCGGTCCAGCCCTCCGTGCGCCCGGATGCGTCCCGCCCCCCGCGCGCGCTTGAAGATGCTGGCCGCGTTGTACCGCCGCTCGAGGGGCTCGGCGAGCCTGCCGTGCGTCACCGCCGCAGCCCATGCCGAGAACAGGTCGGCGTCGGTCGCGTAGTTCATCACGTCGACGGTCCGCCCACCCGGCGGCCGCGCGCCGATCTCGCCGAAGACGACCTCGCCGTCGGCCTTGCGGTACCACTCCATGTGCGTGAAGCCGTCGCGGAAGCCAAGGACGTCGAGCACGGCGGCGCCCAGCTTCCGTCCGCCCTGCAGGTCCGGCACGGTCAGATCCCGCAGCGCCGTCGTCACCGGGCTGATCCACTCGTGCTGCATCGACTGCAGCGGGCGCGGCTGGTACCAGCAGATGTTCTCGAAGAGGATCTCGCCGTTGGCGCAGATCGTGTCGTAGGTGAACTCCTGCGCGTCGACGAACTCCTCGACGCTCACCTCCGGCACGTAGCGCAGCGCCGGCAGCACGTCGTTGAGCTCCTCGACCGAGTCGACGCGGAAGGTGCTCGCCGAACCGGCGCCGGCGATCGGCTTGACGATCAGGGGGAAGCCGATGCGCTCCGCTGCGGCCCACACCCCGGCGGCGGACGTCGCGCTCTCGTGCCAGGGGGTGCGCAGACCGGCCGCGTCGAGGACCTGCTTCATGCGCTCCTTGTCGCGGAACGGCACGGTCTGCTCGACGGTCAGCCCCGGCACTCCGAGCATCTCCCGCAGCTTCGCCGCGAGGATCATGAACGGCTCCCACAGGCACTCGACCCGGTCGATGTGCACGTGCTTGGCGAACTCGTACACCGAGGCCGCGACGGCTCCCTCGTCGGCGAGCGAGCGGACGGGGAGGTAGTGGGCGAGCGCTTCGCGGGCTATCGGCGGCAACGCGTCCGTCGACTGGTCGCCCACCCCGATGACGGTGGCGCCCACAGACGCCAGACCGCGTGTGAACAGGGCCATCTCGGCCGGGAAGCCGGGGGAGATCATCAAGGTGTTCATCGGCTCACGCCATCTCGACGCGCACGCCGGTGACGATGTGCCGCAGCGCGTCGGCGACGACAGCCGTGTCGGGGTGGCGGACGATGAGGTAGCCGTCGCCCTCGTAGCTCGAGCTGGACGGCTGGCCGGGCTGAGGCAGGTGCGCCTCGATGACGAGGGACTTCACGGCGTCGGGCAGCTCCTCGATGCCGCTCACACCCCGGATCGTGCCGACTCCCTGGCCCCTGATGTACGCCGCCCCCGCGGCGTAGGAACGTGGCGGCGGGTCGAACGCGCCGTGGATCATCAGGCGCGCGTAGTCGGAGTAGATGTCCATGTCGTGCGCGTAGCAGAGCATCGAGGAGATCTGCGCGCCAGGCGGTCTCGCGCCGACCTCTGAGATGGCCACCGTGCCGTCCGGGCGCCGGAACCACTCCATGTGACTCAGCCCGGTCCTCAGGCCGAGTGCTCGAAGCGCCTCCGGCGCGGTCCTGCGGACGTCGGCGTACTCGGGCCGCTCGATGTCCCTGGGCAGCAGCACCGTCCACTGGATCCAGGGGTTGCGCAGCACCTCGAGCGGCGTCGGCTGGTAGAGCGAGATCGAGTCCCACACGACTTCGCCGTCGACCATGACGCTGTCGTAGGAGCCCTCGTCGCCGGTGAGGAACTCCTCCATCAGCGCCGGCTGGCCCGGGGTCGGTGGGGCGGTCTGCAGCCAGACCTGCAGGTCGTGCTCGTCGTCGAGGCGGAAGGTGCTCTTGGCCCCGGCGCCGGCCGGCGGCTTCACCACCATCGGGAAGCCGACCTCCTTGGCGAAGAGCACTGCGGTGTCTGCGGACTCGCACAGCTGGTGCCGGGCGCACGGCACACCGGCGGCCCGCAGCACCGACTTCATCTGCGCCTTGTCGCGGAAGTTGTTGGACGTGTTCGCGTCCATGCCCTCGATGCCGAGGTGCTCGCGCACCTGCCCTAGCGGGACCTGGAGCTGCTCGAGGACCGCCATGATGCGCTCGACCCGGCCGACCTGGGTGCCGAGCCCCTGCACGGCCCGGGCGATCTGTGCGGGGTCGAGGGGGTCGTCGACCCGCCAGTGCCCGGCCAGGTCGCGTCGCAGCTCAGGCGGGAGCTCGTACGACGGTGTGGCGGTGATGACCGCGAGCTCGGTGCCGGGCAGCCGGGCTGCGGCGTGCACGAAGCGCTGGGTGGCTTGGAGGAGGTACGGGGCGACAAAGGCAGCGACCACCATGGCCAGGAAACCTACCCCGACTCGTCGGTGCGGGGTACCGGCAGACCCAGATCAGATCCAGATCTTGGGAAAGCATTCGGGGGCACCCTTCGGCTAGCCTCCGGCGGATGAACATCGTCTTCGTCGAGCCGCACTTCCCCTCCAACCAGCGACAGTTCGTGCGGGCGCTGGCCGAGGCCGGCGCCAGCGTCATCGGGGTGGGCGAAACACCTGCCGAGTACCTGGACCAACAGCTCAAGGACTGGATGTCCCACTACCAACAGGTGCCGTCGGTCACAGATGTCGACGCGCTGACGCGAGTCGTCAGGTGGGCGCAGGACAAGGTGTGGGTCGACCGGCTCGAAGCGACCATCGAGGCGCACATCATGACGACCGCACAGGTGCGGGAGGCGACCGGCATCCCGGGCACCTCGGTGCAGACGGCATGGCTGTGCCGCGACAAGCCGTCCATGAAGCAGGTGCTGCGCGACGCCGGCGTACCGACGGCTGCGTCGACGGCGGCGTCGTCCGCGGCCGAGGTGCACGCCTTCGCCGAGGAGATCGGCTTCCCCCTGATCCTCAAGCCCCGCAGCGGTGCGGGCGCGGCGGGCACGGTGCGGGTCGACAGCGTCCAGGAGCTCGACCGGGCCCTGGGCGTCTTCGGCTCGGACGGCGCGGGCTCGATCGCGGTCGAGGAGTTCGTCGAGGGCCACGAGGGCTTCTACGACACCCTGGCGATCAACGGACGCGTGGCGCACGACTTCGTGTCGCACTACTACCCCAACGTGCTCGACGCGATGCGCACGCGGTGGATCTCACCGCAGTTCGTCTCGACCAACCGGGTCGACACCGTGCCGGAGTACGTCGAGCTCCGCGAGATGGGACAGCGGGTGATCGACGCGCTCGGGATCGGCACGTCGGCGACGCACATGGAGTGGTTCTTCGGACCGAAGGGCCTGAGATTCTCCGAGATCGGCTGTCGCCCATCGGGTGTCGGCGCCTGGGACCTCTACTCGGCAGGCAACGACATCGACCTCTACCGCGAGTGGGCCAACGCGATCGTCCACAGCTCGGTCTCCACGGCGCCCTCGCGTCGCTTCGCCAGCGGGATCATCGCGCTGCGGCCGGACAAGGACGGCAACATCAGCGGCTACAGCGGGGTGGAGGTGCTGCACGAGCAGTTCGGAGAGTGGGTGATCGACGCGCACCTGCCGCCGCCCGGTACGCCGACGCAGCCGGTGGAGGCCGGCTACATGGCCAACGCCTACGTGCGCATGCGGCACCCCGACTACGACCACCTGCGCGAGATGCTCGACACGGTCGGGCGCACGCTGCACGTCCACGCCGCGTGAGCGTGACTCTGCTCGGCCCTCAGCGCCGGCCGACCCTGGAAGGCGTCGTGCGCACCTTCGCCGTCGACGGCCCGATCGCCACGGTGACGGCCGGGTGGCAGGAGCGTGAGCCGGCTGACGAGGAGCTCGACGCGCAGGTCGGTGGGCGCGGGGTCAACCTCGGTCTCTACGGGCGTTGGCAGGACGTGCAGGACCGGGACCCGACGTACGCCGCCGCCGACCGTCGCCTGCGCGAGGTGCTCGACGAGGTGCAGGAGACCTACCTGGTGCGGCTCGACTTCGCGCTGCGGGCGGTCTACGCCCTGCAGGGCAGGGGCGGTGGGAACGGGCTACGCGCCGAGGCGCTGGCCGACGCGATCGACGCGGTCCGAACGCTGGACGCGCGCCACCTCGAACGAGTCGGGGAGATCCACGGCGAGTTCTACGACACGTGGCCACCCCACGAACGGCCGGCGATCGCCGAGCACCGTGCAGCCGTTGCTCGGATCCTGGGCGGAGCGGAGCTGCTGGTCGTGACCGGCGGGCACGTCGGCGTGCTCGTGCAGGTGCTGCACCTCTTCAACATCGCGGCCGCCCTGCGCTCCCCGGTGATCGCGTGGTCGGCCGGTGCCATGGCCCTGACCGACCGGATCGTGCTGTTCCACGACCGGGCGCCACAGGGGCCCGGTCACCCCGAGGTCTTCGGCCCTGGTCTCGGCGTCGTGCATGACGTCGTGCCACTGCCGCATGCACGGGACCGGCTCCTGCTGAACGACGCCCCCCGGATGAGCGTGTTCGCCAGGCGGTTCGCCCCCGCCCGGTGCCTGCTGCTGGAGGAAGGGCTCCGAGTCGAGATCAACGGCGACCTGCCCGGCAACGCCCGGATCCTCGGCGCGGACGGCCGCGTCACGTCGTCGGCGGCCGCGTGACCGCCGTGAGCACGCCTGTGGTCAGCCGCAAGCTGGCGATCAACCGGCTGCGTGAACGCCGGCCGCTCGACTCCGCGGCCGTCGACCGGTTCCTGGCCCGGCACGAGGTCCCGATCGTCGAGGGGGAGCGCGCGACGTTCCTCTTCCGCGGCGAGGCGGACGAGGTCTGGGTGGTGCACCGGACGGTCGGCCTACCCGAGCGGATCCCGATGCGCCGGCTCCACGACACCGACCTCTGGTTCGGCGTGGTCGACCTGCCGGAGCGGTCGCGCTTCGAGTACCAGCTCGAGTGGCGGCGTGGGGAGCACTACGACCGGTTCAACGACCCGCTGAATCCGCGGGTGGCGCACAGCCCGGCGGGCAGCTCGTCGGTCTGCTACGCCCGTGGCTACGAGGTGCCCGAGTGGGTCCATCCCGACCCCGAGGCGCGGCCCGGTTCGCTGGTCGATCTGGTCGTGCCGAGCCGCGCGCTGCGCCGCGACGTACCCGTGTCCCTCTACCTCCCCGCGCGGTTCCGGCCGACCGCGCGCTACCCGCTGCTCGTCGTGCACGACGGCTCCGACTTCCTGCACTACGCCGCCGCCAAGACCGTCCTCGACAACCTGATCCACCGGCTCGACGTGGCCGAGATCGTCGTCGCCTTCGTGTCGCCGGGAGACCGGCTGGTCGAGTACGCCAACTCAGCCGCGCACGCGCGCTTCCTGACCACCGAGCTGGTGCCTCAGCTCGAGGCGGAGTTCCCGCTGGTCGGTACGCCGGCCGGCCGCTGCCTGATGGGCTCGTCGTTCGGTGCGGTCGCGTCCCTTTCGACCGCATACCGGCACAAGGACTTCTACGGGTCCCTGCTGTTGCAGTCCGGGTCCTTCGTCTTCACCGACATCGGCTTCGACCACGGCGGGGGGCCGGTGTTCGAGCCGGTGGTGAAGTTCGTCAACCGCTACCGGGCGGCTCCGCGGCGGGTCGCCGACCGGATCTTCATGAGCGTCGGCATCTACGAGCCGCTGATCGTGCCGAACCGGTCTATGGTCCAGACGTTCATGGCGACAGGGATGGACGTGCGCTACGTCGAGGCGCGTGACGGGCACAGCTGGGAGAACTGGCGCGATCGGCTTCGGGAGGGGCTGTCATGGATCTATCCGGGACCGCAGAAGTTCTACTACGAGTGACGTCATGAAGGAGACCGAGCACTGGTGGTCCGAGCGACTGCATGACCACATCAGCCTGGTGCGCTGGGGCAACTTCGGCGTTCCGGTGCTCGTCTTCCCGACGGCGGGCGGCGACGCCGAGGAGATCGAGCGGCACCACCTGGTCGCGGCGTGCGGCGACCTGCTGGCGGAGGGCCGGATCAAGCTCTACTCCGTCGACAGCGTCGCGGGGCGCGCCATGATGACCAAGCCCGGCTCGCCGGAGCACCGGACGTGGCTGCTCAACCAGTTCCACGAGTGCGTCCGGCACGAGGTGGTGCCGGCCATCCACGCGGACCTCGGCGGCCAGACGCCCGGCATCATCGTCGCGGGGGCGTCGATCGGCGCCTTCAACGCCGTCGCGGTGCTGTGCCGCTACCCGGAGGTCTTCTCCGCGGCGGTCGGGATGAGCGGCACCTACCAGGTCGAGCGCTTCTACGACCCGGCTCCCGGCAACCACATGTACTTCTCGTCGCCGCTGCAGTTCCTCCCTGGCCTCGATGGTCCGCAGCTCGACCTGCTCCGCGAGCGGTCCGTCGTCCTCGCGTCGGGTGAGGGGGCCAACGAGAACGTCGGCGAGTCCTGGCACATGGCGTCGATCCTGGGCGAGAAGGGCATCCCCAACCGCGTCGACAACTGGGGTCCGGCGTGGGAGCACGAGTGGCCGACGTGGTGGCGCATGCTCCCGCAGTACCTCACCGAGCTCACCTGAGAAGGATTTCTCGCCCCAGCGGACGATCCGCGGCGCGATGTCTTACAGGACGACCCCTCGGCTGCCGATGGGGACCAGTGATCAGACGCGCCGTTCTCGTGCTCCTGCCCCTAGCGCTCGCCGCGGTGACGCTGACGGTTCCCGCCGCGTCTCCCGCCGCCGCCGCGCCCTACACGTGCCTGCCCGGGCACGGGCTGATGAGCGTGAACACGCCCGCCGGCCTGATGGCCGGCAACCTGGCCATGGGCGACGGCCGGACGGTCTCCATCGGCACCACCGGTGACACGGTCTGGGCCCGATCGAGCTTCGACTCCTCCGCCACCCGACTCCTGGCCAGCATGAGCTGGGCCAACGTGCTCGTCCGCGAGACGGCGAGGACCGGCAACGGGGCGTACCTGGCCAGGGCGCGCGCGTTCGCAGCCGACTTCCTCCGTGACAACCCGCCGGGAGCCGGTGCCCGCCCGCTGGACACGTGGACGCCGATGTACGCCGGCCAGCGCGCCTCGTTCCTCGGCTGCCTCACCGTGCACAGCCCGTCGGACACCGTCGCCGCCTCCTGGCTGGCGACCCATGGCACCTGGCTCGCGCAGCCCGCGAACCACGGTGGCGACTGGAACCAGGGACTCGAGGCGGCCATCGGCCTGCTCGGTGCCGGGTGCCGCCTGGATCGCGCCGACTGGCGCACCACCGCGTCCGGCCGCCTGAGCTCGATGATCACCCTGAGCATCGACGCGCAGGGAGCTCTCAACGAGCAGGCGCCCGGCTACGTCGCCTTCGTCCACGGCCGCTGGCAGATCGCGGCGTCCAAGCTGGCGGAGTGCGGCCAGCCCGTGCCGCCGGCCATCGCCGTGCGGTTGCCGCTCCTGCTCAACTTCGCCGCCTGGGCGACGGGTGGGGACGCCAAGCTGGTCCAGATCGGTGACACCTACAGCGAGAAGCCTCCCGCCGTGGCCGGGACGGCGTCCCAGTACGCCGCCACCTCGGGCGCCTCCGGTACTCCGCTGACCGGGCTGGACGCTCTCTACAGCTCGGGCTACGCGTTCGGCCGCACGTCGTGGACGTCGTTCGGCTCGGGCATCCACTGGTCCCTGCGCTTCGGACCGGGCCGGGCGTTCCACGGCCACTACGACCACCAGTCGGTCACCCTGGCGGCGGGCACCCGGCCGATCCTCGTCGAGGCCGGCCACAGTGGCTACTCCAGTGAGTCGCAGCGCCTGTGGCAGCGCTCCCCGGAAGGGCACAACGTCGTGGTCCTGCCGGGCGTCAGCTTCAGCGGCGCGGCCGCGACCCCCTACGTTCGCGGGGACGGCGGCACGGCATGGCGGTGGTACGAGGTGAGCGACACGGCGTACGCCGGCAGCCCGCGGACCCGTGGCACCTACGTCGACGCCAGCATGGGTTTCATGTTGGTCCAGGACCGGGTGAGCCGCGTGAAATCCGGTGCGATCCAGCAGCTGTGGCACCTCCCGGCCGGGACGACACCGGAGCTCGTCGGACGGAGTCGCGCCGTCGGGCACTCCGCCGACGGACAGGTGGAGACAGTCGTGGTGCAGGTACCCCTGCCGGGGCAGGTGCTGGAGCGTGGTGCCACCACCACGGTGACCGGACGCAGCAGCCCCATGCAGGGATGGCAGTCACGCGCGCAGTACGAGCTGGCGTCAGCACCGACCGTGACGGCCAGCCGGTCCGGCTACTCAGCTCGCATGGTCACGCTCGTGGTGCCGGTGCCGACGGGTACGAACGTCAGCGCTGTCGCCACGACAGCGGGCACGGGCTACACCATCACCGTGGACGTCGGTAGCCGCCAGAGCCAGGTGGGCATCAGCAAGGGCGGCGGGATGTGGCAGATCGGCTGACGCCGCGCCTGGCACGGGGTCTGGCACACCGCCTGGCAGAGGTCTGGCACAGGTCTGGCACGCGTCTGGCACAGGTCTGACACAGGTCCGACACCGGTCTGACTAGGGGACCATCAGCTCGACGTCGTTCTCGCGCAACGCCTTGACCATCTCGACGGGAGGCTCGACGTCCGTCACGAGGTAGTCGGGGCGGCCGAAGTCGGCGACCTGGGCGAACAGCAGCTTGCTGAACTTCGACGAGTCGACCAGCACCGCGACCTTCGAGGCGCGTTCCATCATCTCCGACATCATGGCGGCCTCGGCGAGGTTGCTGGTGGAGTAGCCACCGGCGGCGGACACCGCGCCGACGGAGACGAGCGCGAGGTCGCACTGGACGTCGACGTCCGTCCGGCTCGACGCGCTGCGGAAGGCGACCGGGCCGATCGTCACCTGCGCGCCGACCCGCACCGTGCCTCCGAAGATGTACAGGTCGCGCAGGGCAGCCGGGTTGATCTCCGACGGAATGAGCAGGTTGTTCGTCGCGACGGTGAGGTCGCGGTGGTCCCGCAGGTGCCGGGCCACCGCCAGCGCCGTCGTCCCGCCGTTCATCATCAGGGACGAGCCGTCCTCGACCAGCGTGGCGGCCAGCGCCCCGATCGCGTCCTTCGCCGAGGTCTGTACCCGGCGCCGCACGTCGAGCGCGGTGTCCGGACGGGGGAGCGCCGTCGGGCTGAGCGCGCCGCCGTGGGTGCGGATCAGCACGCCGTCGGCGTCCATCTGGTCGAGGTCGCGACGGATGGTGTCGAGCGAGACGTCGAACCGCTCGGCGAGTTGGGCGACCGTCACCTGACCCACCTCGAACACGTACGCGGCCAGGTCGGCCTTGCGGCCGGCGGGCAGCCGTCGTCCCGCCTCGCCCCCAGGGGAACCAGCAGCATTCACACGCACTTTCTAGCACGTGCACGAAGGTTCACGCGAGAAAGTCACGGTGTTTGTCCCCCGAAGTGCCTCTTGACGCGGGAAGTGCGGTCAGTCTACTTTCAAGAAACCGCAGAACCACGCATCGAAGCGCAGGAGGCGGCAGACTTGAAGGAGTTGTCATGAGCAGAGGTGCTCGCGCGGGCAGGACGTTGACGGCGGTGGCCGGTGTCACGGCCCTCGCCCTGACGGCGGCTGCGTGCGGCGGTGGCGGCGACGCCGGCGCTGACGGTGGCGAAGTCACGCTGGAGTTCGCCCAGTGGTGGGAGCCCGAGCTGCCCGCGGGGATGTTCCGCGGCCTCGTGGACCAGTTCGAGGAGGAGAACCCCGGCATCAAGGTCGAGCTGCTCTCCGGCCCGTACGCGTCCACCAAGGAGCAGGTCGTCGCCGGTGCCGCGTCCGGGACCATGCCCGACGTCGTCGGGCTGGACGGTGCCTGGGTGCACGACTTCGTCGACCAGGGCTCGATCGCGGACCTGTCGGCCCTGATGGGCGAAGCCGGCTACGACGAGGGGCAGCTCGCCAGCCAGGTGGCCATCGACGGGTCCACGTACATGATCCCGGTGGTCAACTTCGCCTACATGCTGTTCACCAACGACGACCTGCTGGCGCAGGCCGGGGTGACGGCGGTCCCGACCAACCGCACGGAGTTCCAGGAGGCTGCGGAGAAGGTCAGCGCACTCGGCGACAACACCAGCGGCTGGATCCTCCCGCTGTCGCTCGAGACCCCCAACGGCATCCAGAACGACGTCATGTCCTGGGTGTGGGCGTCCGGCGGAGAGATGCTCGCCGACGGCAAGCCCGACCTCACCAACCCCGACGTGACCAGTGCGGTGGAGTACATCAAGGACCTGAACGACGCCGGGGCGATCGCGCCCGGGGCCGCCACGCTGAAGGAGCAGGACAAGCTCGAGGAGTTCACCAACGGGCGCGTCGGCATGATGATCTCGTCGCTCGCGCACATCAACCTCATCCGCGAGAACAACCCCGACCTCAAGTTCAGCATCGCCGCGGTTCCTTCCGAGGACGGCTACTCAGGCGAGCGCGGCACCCCGTACGCCTCGTGGGGCATCGGCGTCGCCGAGAACAGCGAGCACAAGGCCGAGGCGTGGAAACTGATCGACTTCCTGTTGAGCGAGAAGGCCAACGCCGAGCTGTCCACCGCGGCCAACGCCTTCCCGGGCAACACCACGTCCGTGCCGGACTACGTCAGCGGCGACGCGCTCTTCCAGACCGCGTTCGACGCCTGGAACGCCGGGTACCCGGCCAACGAGTTCGTCGGCCTGCCGGTCGCCGAGCAGCTGATGCGTGACCTGGACGAGGAGCTCCAGCGAACGCTCGCGGAGGACCAGCCCGTCGAGGACACCCTGGAAAAGGCTCAGGAGAAGTGGATGGCGGAGTTCTGACCGTCCGTCCGTGACCCCGGTCGCGCCAGGTCGATCGGCCTGGCGCGACCGGACCTCCCGAAGAAGGTGACCACCGTGTCCCTGTCCACCACCACCCGCAAGCTGTCCACCAGCTCGGCGCTCGTGGAGCCTCCACGTCGGCGGTCCCCCGGAGGCTTCCGGCGGGGAGTGACGCCCTACGGCTTCCTCACGCCGACGATCGTCCTGCTCGTCGTCCTGATGGTGACCCCGATCGTCATGGTCATCGGCTACTCGCTGATGGACCGCGTGATCATGGCCAACGAGTCCCACTTCGTGGGCCTCGACAACTACGCACAGGTGCTCACCGACTCGGCGTTCTACGTCGCGGTCAAGAACACTGCGTACTTCTCGGGCGTCAGCGTGATGGCCCACTTCCTCATCGGCCTGGCCTTTGCGCTGTTGCTCAACACCGACCTGCTGGGGTCGCGCACCAAGGGCCTCTTCCGGGCGATCTACATCCTCCCGTGGCTGTTCACCATCGCGATCACCGCGGTGCTGTGGCGAATGCTGCTCAGCCCCAACGGGATCGTGAACTACCTGACCACCAGCCTCGGCCTGACCGACTCGACCGTCGAGTGGTTGAGCGACCCTGCCATCGCGCTGCACGCGGTGACGTTCATCAACATCTGGGCCGGCTACCCGTTCTTCATGGTCAGCCTGCTCGCCGGCCTGCAGGGCATCCCGCGCGAGCTGTACGAGGCAGCCCGCGTCGACGGCGCCGGCCCGGTCAAGCAGTTCCTGCACATCACGATTCCCCAGCTGCAGCCGGTCATCATCAGCATGGCCCTGCTCGACTTCATCTGGACGACACAGCAGTTCGCACTGATCTGGATGACCACAGGCGGTGGCCCGATCGACGCCACCGAGATGCTCAGCACCTTCACGTACAAGCTCGCGTTCGCGGAGTACGACTTCTCGGTCGCCTCGGCCAGTGCCGTTGTCGTTCTGCTGATGTCGATGGTTCTCGCGTTCTTCTACGTCCGGCACCAGAAGGCGAGGGACTGACCATGGCCACCGACACCTCCGTCGCACCCCGGCAACAGCAGGTGGTGCACCGGCCGGCACAGGGACCGACGCTGGCAGACGTGATGCGCCGGCGTGCCCGGCAGCGAGCCCTGGTGCTCGTCGCCCTCGCCTTCGGCGCCCTGTTCTCGGGCCTGCCCGTGCTGTGGATGCTGTTGAGCTCGTTCAAGTCCAACACCGAGATCTTCGAGTACCCACCGCGTCTCATCACGGAGAACTTCTCCTTCGATGCCTACACGAACATCCTCACCGACGGCAGCAAGGTGCGGTTCTTCCTGAACAGCTACTTCGTGTCGGGGGCGGTGACGCTGCTGACGCTGCTGGTGGCCGTGCTCGCCGCGTACGGGCTCAGCCGGTACGAGTTCCGGTTCAAGCGGGCGCTCAGCGTGATGATCGTCAGCGTGCAGGCGGTGCCGCCGATCACGTTGCTGATCCCGTACTTCGGACTGGTGGTGGGGCTCAAGCTCTACGACACCTATCAGGGCCTGATCCTCACGTACATGGTGTTCACGCTGCCCTACGCGATCATCATGATGACGGGCTACTTCAACACGCTGCCGCGCGAGCTCGACGAGGCCGTGAAGATGGACGGAGCCGGCCCGATCACCGCGCTGTTCCGGATTCTCGTGCCGATCTCGTTCCCGGGCCTCGTGTCCGTGGGCATCTACACGTTCATGATCGCCTGGAACGAGTACCTGTTCGCCCTGACGCTGACACGTACGCAGGAGAAGCGCACCGTCCCCATCGGCATCCAGCTGCTCATGGGCCAGCACTCGTACGAGTGGAACGAGATGATGGCGATGAGCGTGCTGGGCTGCATCCCGGTGCTCCTCCTCTTCCTCTTCTTCCAGCGCTACTTCATGGGTGGCATGACCGCCGGAGCCGTGAAGCTCTGAACCGGCGCCGGCCTGTCCCACGCAACCCTCACTGACCCCGGCACGTCCGAGACCGACACTCCAAGAAAGGGAACCATCCCCATGCTCATGAACGGCGTCGACCTCCTCGAGGTCGCCAACAAGCACAGCTTCGCGGTGCCCGCCTTCAACATCAGCGACTGGGCCATGTGCCAGGGGATCTTCGAGGTGAGCGAGGCCAAGCGGGCCCCGTTGATCATCGCGATCCACCCGGACGAGCTCGCGCACCTCGGTGTCGACCTGCTGCCCGCCATCATCCAGCGGGCGCACCGTTCGACCGTGCCGGTCATCATCCACTTCGACCACGGCGCCGACATCGACCAGATGCTGCTCGCCATCCAGACGGGCTTCACCTCGGTGATGCTCGACGGGTCGATGCTGCCGTTCGACGAGAACGTCGCGCTCACACGCCGTGCCGTCGAGGCGGCGCACGCCGTCGGGCTCTCGGTGGAGGGCGAGCTCGGCACCATCGGCAAGACCGACTCCGAGGCCGAGGACGGTTCGGACGACATCATCTACACCGTGCCCGGCGACGCCATCCGGTTCGTCCAGGAGACCGGCGTGGACAGCCTCGCCGTCGCGATCGGCACCAGCCACGGGCTGTACCCGTCCTGGATGAAGCCCGAGCTCAAGCTCGACCTGCTCGAGGAGATCAAGGCCGTGATCGACGTGCCGCTGGTGCTGCACGGCGGTTCTGGCAACCCGGACCTCGAGATCGGCCAGTCGGTCAAGCTGGGCATCAACAAGATCAACATCTCCAGCGACATCAAGGTCGCGTACCACCGCAAGATGCGCGAGGTGCTGCAGGACGACGGGCTGCGCGAGCCGTTGTCGATCCAGCCCCCCTCGGTGGCGGCGATGCAGGAGACTGCGGCGTACAAGATCGACCTGTTCGACGCGGCCGGCAAGGCCGACCTGTACTGAGCCCTGCCGCTCCTGTGCGATGTGGACGAGGAGAGGGGACACGGTGGGCTCGGAAATCGTCTTGGGGCTGGGTGGATGCCTGGACTACGAGATCGACTGGGACGCAGGCATTCTGGAAGACCTGGTCGTGCGGTACGACATCCGTGCCGACGAGATCGACCCGTCGGTTCGGGTCTACAGCGAGCGAGACCTGGTGCGCTCGGTGCTGGGGTTCGTGCGTGACGGCCACGGCGGAGAGCGGTTCGTCGGCTCCTCCGAGGTCGTCGAGGCCTTCGCGACCCGGTTCGCGCGCCGCACGACGATCGGGGGCACGGCGGTGCGGGCGGCAGTGGCCATGAGCCGGCTGGGAGTCCCGAGCACCGTGCACCTGGTGAGCATCGACGACCAGGTGAGATGGCTGCTGCCCGAAGAGGTTTCGTACGTCTGCAGCGCGGACGAGGACACCGTCGACCCCCACCTGATCGTTCAGTTCCCGGCCGGTGCGCGCGTGCGCATGGGTGACCGGGTGGTGCGGGCCCCGCGGGCCAACCGGCTGATCTACGTGAACGACCCCCCGAACCGCGAGCTGGTCATCAGCCCCGAGCTGGGGCGCGAGCTGGTGGGCGCCAGGGTCCTGCTGGTCTCGGGGTTCAACTCCATGCGCGACCCGCAGACCGTCGCCCGGCGGCTGCATGACCTGCGCGAGCAGATGGGGTCCCTGCCGGACGACGCGGTCGTCGTCTACGAGGACGGTGGGTTCCACGTCCCGGAGCTGAGAGCGCATGTGCGGGAGGGCCTAGCGGACGTCATCGACGTCCACAGCATGAACGAGGACGAGATGCAGGCGTACGTCGGCCGGGCGGTCGACCTCCTCGACCCAGCCGACGTGGCGACGGCGCTCGGCGAGCTGCGTCGGGTGGTCCAGGCCAGCACCGTCGTCGTGCACTCGGGCTACTGGGCGCTCGCCGTGGGGGAGCGGGCCGCCGACTACCGGGAGGCGCTCGGCGGCGGGATCCTGCTCGCGAGCACCCGGTACCTGCACGGCGACGCCTTCACCGCCTCGGATCACTCGCGTACGGCCGAGATCCCACGTCACGCAGGGGGTTCGGCGTTGGTCCGGTCGTTGGAGCGAGAGCTTGCCGGACGGGTCTGCGCGGTGCCTGCCCTGGTGCTGCGCACCGCGACGCCGACCACGGTCGGGCTCGGCGACACGTTCGTCGGCGGCTTCGTGGCCGCCCTGGTCGGTGCCGGGCGCGACGTGGCCGACGGCGCGGCATGAGGCCTCAGGTCCTCGAGGCCAATCAGCCGCTCGACCGCTTCTACGCGGGTGGCCTTCAGATCGCCGCCTTCCGCGGCGTGCCTCCCGTGGACCGCAACGTGCCGGAGGACTGGGTCGCGTCGACGACGACCCTGTTCGGTGAGACCGACCTCGGCCTCACCCGGCTGCCCAGCGGCGAGCTGCTCGCCGACGCGGTGGAGCGTGACCCGCAGTCGTGGCTGGGGCCGGACCACGTGGCCGCCTTCGGCAGCGACACCGGCGTGCTGGTCAAGCTGCTCGATGCCGGCCAGCGGCTGCCCGTGCACGCTCACCCCGCCGTCCCGTTCGCTCGTGAGCACCTGTCGGTCGCCCACGGCAAGACCGAGGCATGGGTGTTCCTCGAGCCGGCGATGGTGCACCTGGCGTTCACGCGTGAGGTCGGCGAGGACGAGCTGGCCGGCTGGGTGGCCGGTCAAGACGTGGACGCGATGCTCGGCGCGATGCACCTGCTCGCCGTCGAGCCGGGGGAAGCCGTGCTGGTGCCGGCGGGTATGCCGCACGCCATCGGGCAGGGAGCGTTCCTGGTCGAGCTGCAGGAGCCCACCGACCTGTCGATCCTGATGGAGTGGAAGGACTTCGACCTGGACGGCGCCGCGGACGGCCACCTCGGGCTCGGGTTCGCCGTCGCCCTGCGCGCCGTTGACCGACGGGCATGGTCGGCCGACGAGGTCGAGCGACTCCGCGGCGCCCGGGCCGACGACGTCGGTGACCTGCTGCCGGACGCCGCGGGCTTCTTCCGTGTCGAGCGGACGCGGGGCGTGGCCACGGCGCCGGCCGGGTTCTGCGTCCTCGTGGTCGTCGCGGGGTCCGGCTCTCTCAACGGCACGTTCGGCGAGCTGCGCGTGCAGGCAGGCCAGACGCTGGTGATCCCGTTCGCGGCGGGCGAGTGCCGGCTGTCGGGCGACGTGGAGGCGCTGTGGTGCCGTCCCCCTGGGGCCGGCGACCGCGGCTAGCCCGGGCACAAGTGGGGGAAAGTACGTCGTTCCAGGGCTCACACGAGCCGAAACGAGCGAACCTTCCCCCGGTTGTGCTCGGCTTAGGGTTGCGAAGTTGTCGTCGCCCAATGAGGGAGTGCACTGATGAGCCAGCCCACGAGCCAACCTGCGAACGCTGCCGGGCCTGAGGTCGTCTTCGACTACGAGCACCAGCGCGACGCGGTGCGTGGCACCTTGCTCGACGGCGAGACGCTGGTCGCTGTGCTCGACGCGAGCGGGAAGGGCACGGGCTTCATGGGCCTGACCGACCGTCGCGTGATCGTGCAGGACCACTCGCTCGTCGGCGGCAAGGTGGCGCTCCTGTCGATCCCGTACGACAAGGTCACCAGCGTCGGCTTCGTCTCCGACTCGAACCTCGGGCTCGACTTCGCGTCGTCGTCCACGATCACGCTGACGGTGTCGGGCGCCGGCTCGCACGAGGTGTCGTTCCGCGGCGCTGACAAGGCCCGGTACGCCCACGACACGATCCTGTGGCACCTGGTCAACGGCTGACCCAGGAACGCCGCCGCCCAGGCGGGCGTGTGGCAAATGGGGCGAGTGTGACTACAGAGCGCTATTGATTCTTGTGAGGTTCGTGTTCCCAGTGGGGTGATGAACGGGTAGCGTCGGGGCCGTTGTGTCAAGGCGACACGCCGTTCCGACCGTCCTGAAAATCACATCGATGTAGTTCCCCCCGGAGGACCCCCTGTGATCGAGCCTCGTGGCGTCCGCCGTCGTGCCACCTGTGCCGGTGTGCTCGTGGCGCTCGTGCTAGGCGTGCTGGGCGGCGTGGGAGCGTCGGCGTCCGCAGCCCCGTCGTACCCCAGCCAGGACGAGGTCGACGCCGCCAGGTCGGCCACGGCCACTGCCGCAGAACAGGTCGCGTCGCTCGAGGCTCAGCTGGTCGCCGCGAACGCGCGGCTCGAGGCCGCGCAGGTCGCGGCTCAGGTCGCCAACGAGGACTACAACGAGGCACAGGTGGCGCTGCAGGAGGCCACCGACGAGGCGACTCGGGCACAGGCCGCCGCCGACGAGGCCCAGGACGCGTTGGTGGAGGCGCGCCGCGACGTCGGTGTCCTCGCCGCCAGCGCCTACCGACAGGGCGGCTCGTTCGGAGGCCTCGAGGCCATCCTCGACGACGACGGGCCACAGTCCCTGCTCGACCGCGCGGCAACCCTCGACTACCTGGGGGACGGGCAGCGACGGGTCTACGAGGCCGGCCAGTCAGCCGAGATGGTGGCCGAGCTGCTCGACGAGCAGGCCAAGCTCGCCCAGGAGGCACAGCAGGAGGCCGCTGAGGCCGCCGAGCAGGCTCGCATCGAGGCCGCCGCCGCCGCGGAGGCAGCTGAGGCCGCCGTCGCCACCACTGAGGCCGAGAAGGCCACTCTCACAGCGCAGCTCGCGGTCCTCCGTCAGACCAGTGTCGAGCTGGAGCAGCAGCGCCAGGCCGGCATCGAGGCAGAGCGCGCCGCACGCGCCGAGGCGGCTGCCCGTGCCGAGGCCGAACGACGCGAGGCGAGGCAGAACCAGGCGGCGCGCGACGCGGCCGACCGCGCCGCCCGTGACGCCCGAAACGACCGGGACAACAGCCCAGCCCCTGCGCCGCGCCCGCCGTCCGATGGCGGAGGCGGCTCCTCGAGTGGCAGCGCGTCCGCCGGTCAGACGGCTGTGAACTGGGCCAAGACGCAGATCGGCAAGCCGTACGAGTGGGGCGCGACCGGGCCCGGGTCGTACGACTGCTCAGGTCTGACGGGTGCCGCCTGGCGCAGGGCGGGTGTGAGCCTGCCGCGCACCTCGCGCGACCAGTACCGCGCGGTCGACAAGATCGCGTACTCGCAGCTGCGTCCGGGCGACCTGATCTTCTACGGCGATGGCACCAACGCGGCGTCGGTCCACCACGTGGCGATCTACGCCGGGGGCGGCTCGATGGTCGAGGCTCCCCGCGCGGGGCTGGACGTCCGCCTCACGCCGGTGCGCATGAGCGGCACGATGGACTACGCCGGCCGCCCCTAGGCGTCACTCGTCCACCACACAATGGTTGACCGGGGTACTCAGCCTGCCCACACAGATCACGCCGAATTGTGTTGGTACAGAGAGCAACCCACGGGCGACATGTGGGGGGGACGAGCAAGGTCAGTGGGTGGAGCCGCCGGCGTCCTTCAGGCGCTGGAACGACGCGTGGATCTCGGCCTCGGCGGCCTCGCGTCCGGCCCAGTGGGCGCCCTCGACGGACTTGCCCGGCTCCAGGTCCTTGTACGTCTCGAAGAAGTGCTGGATCTCCAGGCGGTAGAACTCACCGATGTCCTCGAGGTCCTGCAGGTGCTCGAGCCGCGGGTCGCCGGCGGGGATGCACATCACCTTGTCGTCGCCGCCCTGCTCGTCGCGCATGTGGAACATGCCGATCGCACGGCACCGGATCAGACAGCCCGGGAACGTCGGTTCGTCGATCAGCACCAACGCGTCGAGCGGGTCCCCGTCCTCGCCGAGGGTGTTGTCGATGAACCCGTAGTCGGCGGGGTAGCGCGTCGCGGTGAAGAGCGTGCGGTCGAGCTTGATGCGCCCGCTCTCGTGGTCGACTTCGTACTTGTTGCGGGTTCCCTTGGGGATCTCGACCGTGACGTTGAAGTCCATCTGGGGCTCCCTGAGGCTCTGGTTGGACGGTGGGCAGTGGGGGCACGGCGCGCGGGGTCGCCGTTAGTCTCCCGTAGTGGCGGACGAAGCAGGAAGGCAGGGCGGGCGCGGACATGGGGGCTAGGGGTGGACGGCGACTCGCCGCGGGCGGGCTGACCCTGCTGCTGCTCGGCGCCGCGGCCGGCTACGGCGTGGCCGACGCCACCAACCGCGTACCTGGTCCGCTAACCCAGGACCCCGTGCCGCAGGCGTACCCGGACCTCGGGGCCGCTCCGGGTGCTGTCCTGCCGCCCCCCGTCGTCGCAGCCGGCGCGACCCCGCTCGACGACGCGGCACCCGTGCCGAGCGCCGAGATCCTCACTGCGGCAGTCGCTCCCGTTCTGGCTGACTCGGCGCTGGGCCCTTCGGTCTCGGCCACGGTCCTCGACGCGACCACCGGTGACGTGCTGCTCGAGGCGGGCACGGGCGGCGGGCACGAGCCCGCATCGGTGACGAAGATCCTGACGTCGGCAGCGGCCCTGCACCGGCTGGGTCCCGGCCACACCGTCGACACCACCGCGGTGACGAGCGGCGACGGTCCGGTCGTGCTCGTCGGGGGCGGCGACCTGCTGCTGGCAGCCGGTGCCGGAAACCTTGCAGCCGCGAACGGCAGGGCCGGGCTCGCAGACCTGGCCGACCAGACGGCCGCAGCGCTGGCCGCAGCGGACCGCACGACGGTGCGCGTGCAGCTCGACGACTCCATCTTCGAGGGCGTGGGCACCGGGCAGGGGATGGGCCCGGGCTGGACCTCGTCCGACGTCTCGAACGGGTTCGTCGCGCCCATGACCGGGCTGGCCGTCAACGCCGGACGTACGACGGACGACGACGAAGCCCCCCGCGTGGGCGACCCGGGACTCGCAGCGGCGGCCACGTTCGCCGCCCTGCTGGGCGAGCGAGGGATCACGGTCCAGGGAGCACCCGCGCGCGGCGCCGCTCCGACCGACGGCACCGTGCTCGGCACCGTCACGTCCGCGAGCCTTGCCGAGGTCGTCGGCTACGTGCTTGCCACCAGCGACAACAACGGCGCAGAGGCCCTGGCGCGACTGGTGGCCCACGATGCAGGAACACCAACGGGTTTCGCCGGTGCCGGCCAAGCCGTGCTGGCCGAGGTCGAGGCTCTCGGTGTGTCGACCGAGGGGCTGCGCCTCTCCGACGGCAGCGGCCTCGCCGACGGGTCGGTGCTGACGCCGACCGCCGTCGCGAGGGTGCTGCACGCCGCAGCGTCACCCGACCATCCCGAGCTGCGCCCGCTGCTCACCGGACTGCCGATCGCCGGCCTGACCGGAACGCTGGTCAAGCGCTTCGGCGAGAGCTCACGGGCCACCGCGGGGCAGGGGCTCGTACGGGCGAAGACCGGCTCGCTGCGGGGCGTGACGACGCTGGCAGGCACGGTCGTCGACGCCGACGGCCGGCTGCTCGCGTTCGCGGTGATGGCGGACGACGTGCCCTCCGGTGAACCCGCGCGGGCCGCGACCGACCGCGTCGTGGCCATGATCGCCGGGTGCGGCTGCCGGTAGCCGATACCGCCGGCCCTCCCGGCCGAGAGGGACGATGCATCGTGGCCCGGCTACGGTGAGCCGATGAGCCAGCCCGACAACGACCCGGGCGTCAGCGCCGACGATCTCGCGGCGGTCGACGCGATGGTCGACTGGGACTTCGCCGTCCGCACGGCGTCGTACCTCGTGCGCCCCGGGCCCGAGATCGGACGGGACGAGGCCCACCAGGTCGTCGGCCAGCTGCGCGAGTTCGCGATCGCCTCGACGCCTCACGTGGCGTCGACGACCGGCCTGACCGCCACGCCAGGCGAGGGCGTGCTGGTCGTCGACCGGCCCGGCTGGGTTCAGGCCAACGTCGAGGCGTTCCGCACCGTCCTGGCCCCGGCGGTCGGGGCGGCGCAGAGACGGCGCCAGCGCACGCCCAGCGCGGTGACCAACGCGATGACCACCGCGATCGGCAGCCGCATCACCGGCGCCGAGGTCGGGTCGCTGCTGAGCTTCCTGTCGACCAGGGTGCTCGGCCAGTACGACATTGCCGGCGAGCCCCCGGGCCGGCTGCTGCTGGTCGCGCCGAACGTGGTGCAGGTCGAGCGTGAGCTCGAGGTCGACCCGGACGACTTCCGGCTCTGGGTCTGCCTGCACGAGGAGACGCACCGCGTGCAGTTCACGGCGAACCCGTGGCTGCGCGGCCACCTGCTCGAGGGCAGCCGCGGCCTGGCCGTCGACCTGCTGGGCGAGCCGGGGCAGCTGGCCGACCGGCTCGTGGCGGCGGCGCGCAACCTGCCGGACGTGCTGCGCGGGGGCGACGGGACGGGCCTGCTCGAGCTGATCCAGACACCCGAGCAGCGGGAGGCGCTGGCCGGCCTCACCGCGGTGATGTCCCTGCTCGAAGGACACGCTGACGTCGTGATGGACGAGGTGGGGCCGCAGGTGATCCCGTCGGTCGCGCAGATCCGCAAGCGGTTCACGAGTCGCCGTGCCGGACGTGGCGCGGTCGACCGGATGCTTCGCCGCCTGCTCGGCCTCGACGCCAAGATGCGCCAGTACGCGGACGGCGCGAAGTTCGTGCGCGGCGTGGTCGACCAGGTCGGCATGGCCGGGTTCAACGCCGTCTGGTCGGGCCCCGAGACGCTTCCCCGCGCGGCCGAGATCAGCGACCCCGGTGCCTGGGTGCGCCGCGTGCACGGCTAGGTCGCCTTGACCGGGCCGACGCCAGCGGTCGCCGCCGTGCGCGTGGCGGTGCGCGGCGTTCTGGTCGACCTGGCCTCCTTGCCCGAAACCCCTTCTGGCTTACTGGTTCTCGTCGCGTTCAGCGGCGGGCCCGACTCGCTCGCGCTCGCCGCAGCCGCCGCGTTCGAGGGACCGCGCGCCGGTGTTCGTGTCGGCGCGGTGATCGTCGATCACCGCCTGCAGGCGGCCAGCGCAGACGTTGCCGCCCAGGCCGCCGCCACGTGCCGCGACCTCGGACTCGACCCCGTGCTGACCGTCGCCGTCGAGGTGGCCGCCGACGGCAGCGGCCCCGAGGCAGCCGCCCGCGCCGCGCGGTACGAGGCGCTGCAGGCAACGGCGGAGCGCACCGGCGCGCTGGCCATCCTGCTCGGGCACACCCGCGACGACCAGGCGGAGTCGGTGCTCCTCGGCCTCGCGCGTGGTTCCGGGGCCCGGTCGCTCGCCGGGATGGCCGCCTCGCGCGGGCTGTTCCACCGTCCGCTCCTCGGTCTCGACCGCGCCACCGTCCACGCCTCGCTCGACGCCGTGGGACTGACCGCCTGGCGCGACCCGACCAACGACGACACCGCTCTGACCCGCTCGCGCGTACGCCACCGAGTGCTGCCGGTCCTCGAGGACGAGCTCGGCCCCGGCGTCGCCTCGGCCCTCGCGCGCTCGGCCGATCTCCTGCGCGAGGACGCCGACGCCCTCGACGCGCTCGCCGCCGACCTCCTGACCGCCGCGCGAGAACCTTCCGTCCGGAGCTCCGAGGGGGTGGCGCTGGACGTCGCGATCCTGGCTGAGGCGGCCCCGGCGATCAGGCGGCGCGCGGTGCGGGCCGGCGCGGTCGAGGCGGGCAGCCCGCCGGGTTCGCTGTCGCGCGTGCAGGTGCTGGCCGTCGACGCGCTGCTGACGCGCTGGACCGGACAGGGCCCGGTGCACCTGGCGGGCGGTGTCGAGGCGTCGCGCGCGTCTGGAATGCTGCTCCTCGTCCGCACGACTGAAGTCGAAGATCAACGCTGATCGACCGCTGACCAACGCTAGAGGAGCCCCGCCGGTGGACGTCGACGACATGGGTACCGACCTGCAGAAGGTCCTGATCCCCGCGGAGCAGATCCAGCAGCGCCTGGGCGAGATGGCGGCCGAGGTCGACGCCGACTACGCCGGCAAGGACCTGCTGCTCGTTGGCGTCCTCAAGGGCGCCGTGATGGTGATGGCCGACCTGGCGCGCACGCTGCACGTCCCGGCCGAGATGGACTGGATGGCGGTGTCCAGCTACGGCTCCGGCACCAAGTCGTCGGGCGTCGTCCGCATCCTCAAGGACCTCGACGCCGACATCCTGGGCCGCCACGTGCTGATCGTCGAGGACATCATCGACTCGGGCCTGACGCTGTCGTGGCTGCTGGCCAACCTGTCGTCGCGCGGGCCGGCCTCGGTCGAGGTGTTCACGCTGCTGCGCAAGCCGGAGGCTGCGAAGGTGCACGTCGACGTCCGGTACACGGGTTTCGAGATCCCGCCCGAGTTCGTGGTCGGCTACGGCCTCGACTACGCCGAGAAGTACCGCAACCTGCCGTTCGTCGGCACGCTCGCACCGCACGTCTACGGCGGCTGAGAGCCGCCGCACGCTCGAGGCAGGCACCGGAACACCACTGTCCCCCCATCCGTTGGAGGGACGCGGTCACCTCTGAGGGGCCCTCGGCACAGTTCCGCAGAGTTCTGGGCCGGCCAAGGCTCCGGTGTACCGTTTCCGCAGGTCAGACCAACAGGAAGGACGGGGTCGGCAACCCCGCACCGATGGACTTCAGGCGCATTCTCCGCGGGCCCGCGTTCTTCGTCGTGATGGGTCTGCTCGTGATCCTCATCGCCAGCCAGGTGTTCTCGGTGGGCGGCTTCCAGCGCATCGACACCGCGGACGGGCTGAAGCTGCTGGCCGACGGCAAGGTCGACCAGGTCGAGATCGTCGACCGGGAGCAGCGCGTCGACCTGACGCTGAAGGAGGACTTCGGCGACAAGGGGAAGCGCGTCCAGTTCTTCTACGTGCAGCCGCGCGGGACCGACGTGGTCGAGGCCGTCACCGAGGCCGAGCTCGGCAAGCCGTTCAACGACGACGTCCCGCAGGACTCGTGGATCGGCACGGTGCTGATCACCCTGCTGCCGATCGTGCTGCTGGTCGGCCTGTTCTGGTTCATGCTCAGCCAGATGCAGGGTGGCGGCTCCCGCGTCATGCAGTTCGGCAAGTCGAAGGCGAAGCTGGTCAGCAAGGACACCCCGCAGGTGACGTTCGCCGACGTGGCTGGCGCCGACGAGGCTGTCGAGGAGCTGTACGAGATCAAGGAGTTCCTCGCCGAGCCGGCCAAGTTCCAGGCCGTCGGCGCCAAGATCCCCAAGGGCGTGCTGCTCTACGGCTCACCGGGAACCGGCAAGACGCTGCTCGCGCGCGCTGTCGCGGGCGAGGCGGGCGTGCCGTTCTACACGATCTCCGGTTCCGACTTCGTCGAGATGTTCGTCGGCGTCGGCGCCTCCCGGGTGCGTGACCTGTTCGAGCAGGCCAAGGCCAACGCGCCGGCGATCATCTTCGTGGACGAGATCGACGCCGTCGGGCGCCACCGCGGTGCCGGAATGGGCGGCGGGCACGACGAGCGCGAGCAGACCCTGAACCAGCTGCTGGTGGAGATGGACGGGTTCGACGTCAAGACCAACGTCATCCTCATCGCGGCCACCAACCGTCCCGACATCCTCGACCCCGCGCTGCTGCGTCCGGGCCGCTTCGACCGCCAGATCGCCGTCGAGCCCCCCGACATGGCCGGACGGCACCAGATCCTGAACGTGCACGCCAAGGGCAAGCCGATGGCCGCCGACGTCGACCTGCAGGCGGTTGCCCGGCGCACACCGGGTTTCACCGGCGCCGACCTGGCGAACGTGCTCAACGAGGCCGCACTGCTGACCGCCCGCACCAACGCCAAGCTGATCGACGACGCCGCTCTCGACGAGGCGATCGACCGCGTGATCGCGGGGCCGCAGAAGCGCACCCGGCTGATGAACGACCAGGAGAAGAAGATCACCGCGTACCACGAGGGCGGGCATGCTCTGGTGGCCGCGGCGATGCGGCACACCGACCCGGTGACGAAGGTGACGATCCTTCCCCGTGGTCGCGCGCTCGGCTACACGATGGTGATGCCCACCGAGGACAAGTACTCGACCACGCGCAACGAGCTGCTCGACCAGCTCGCCTACGCGATGGGCGGACGGGTGGCCGAGGAGCTCGTCTTCCACGACCCGACGACCGGGGCCTCGAACGACATCGAGAAGGCCACCGCTTTGGCCCGAAAGATGGTCACGCAGTACGGCATGAGCGAGCGAGTCGGCGCGATCAAGCTCGGGTCGGGGTCGGGCGAGGTGTTCCTCGGCCGCGACATGGGCCACGAGCGCGACTACTCCGAGACCGTCGCCGGCATCGTCGACGAGGAGGTGCGCAAGCTCATCGAGGCGGCTCACGACGAGGCGTGGGAGGTGCTGGTCGAATACCGGCCCGTGCTCGACGACCTGGTGCTGAACCTCTTCGAGCACGAGACCCTCGACAAGAAGGCACTGGCCGCGATCTTCGAGCCCGTGGTGAAGCGCGACCTGCGCCCGGTGTGGCTCTCGAGCGAGGACCGCCACGTCTCGGACGTTCCACCGGTCAAGGCTCCTGGGGAGGTCAAGAGCCTCAACGGTTCTCGGCCCGCCCCTCAGGACGAGGCAGCCGCCGCGCACGAGACCCACCCCGCCGGCGTCACGCCCGGTGACTCGCCGCTGCGGCCGGGCGGCGTCCACGGATCGGGCGAGTAGACGCCGCGGTGACCGAGCGCGAGGGGACCGGCGACGTCGGACCAGGCCGGGTCGACCTGCCGCGCATCGAGCGGGCCGTCCGCGAGATCCTGCTCGCCGTCGGCGAGGACCCCGAGCGTGACGGCCTGCTGCAAACGCCTGCGCGAGTAGCGCGTTCGTACGCCGAGATCTTCGCCGGCATCTCGATGAAGCCCGAGGACGTGCTGCGCACGACCTTCGACCTGGGGCACGACGAGATGATCGTGATCAAGGACATCGAGGTGTTCTCCACGTGCGTGCCGAGCAAGCAGCACGTCAACGCAGTGGGCGGGAGCAAGTCGGCGGCGAACGTCAGGCTCGGTGACCGTCTCTGGACACTGGTCGACGGCCGTGTCGAGCAGACAGAGGTCACGCGGGTGAGTTCGCGGAAGGCCAGGGACATCGTCGAAGTCGTCACGGAGAAGGGCTCCTTCACGGTCACTCCCGACCATCCCTTGGCGACGCCGGACGGATGGCGCGAGGCGCAGGACGTCGAAGGCAGCCTCGTGGAGTGGACGCCCCCACGGAAGCTCTGTCGCCAGAGGCCCCAGCTGACGACGGGATACGACTTCGGGTACATGGTTGGGGCGGCTTGTGCGGACGGCACCGTTGGCCGCAACTACGTCTCGTTGGTCGTGAACGACCTGTTGTTCGCCAAGAAGTTCGCCTTCGCGCTGTACGACTCGACTGGACTGGACGCGCGCATCGAACCCTGCTCGCGCTTGTCCGGCTTCACGGGTCGTGACACAGCGGGAAGCCGTGTTCGCGTCGTCTCGTCCTACCTTGCAGATCTGTTGCGACAGTATGTGGGCGGGGATGCCCATCACATGCGCCAGAGGTTTCCTCGGGTCGTCCTCAAGGACGTCGCGACCTTCTCCGGCTTCCTCGACGGATACGTCGACGGCGACGGCTGCCCCGTCAAGAATGCCAACGGCAGGGTGATTACGAGCGCCAACTCGCCGTTCCTGGCGGATCTCGCACGAATCATTGGGGCGCGCTTCACTCCCCGTGCAGACACCCGCTCCGCCTTGTACGTTGCCGACAGCTGGCTGCGCAAGCACGGCTTCCGCCAGGAGGACCACCGGACTGATCTGGTGGAGTCGGAGTGGGCGAAGGTGCAGCAGGTGCGGCGGCTGTCGGCCTCAGGGGCCAAGCCGTTCACCGTCTACAGCTTCCAGTGCGAGCCCCACCCCACCTTTCTCATCAGCGGTCATCTGACCCACAACTGCGAACATCATCTCGTGCCCTTCCACGGCGAGGCGCACATCGGCTACATCCCGTCCGTCGAGGGAAAGATCTCCGGACTGAGCAAGTTCGCGCGTCTGGTCGAGGTGTTCGCCCGCCGTCCCCAAGTGCAGGAGCGGCTCACGACGCAGATCGCCGACTCGCTGATGGAGCTGCTCGAGCCACGGGGCGTCATCGTCGTTCTCGAGTGCGAGCACCTCTGCATGTCGATGCGGGGGGTGCGCAAGCCTGGTGCCCGGACGGTGACCTCCGCGATGCGCGGCCAGATGCGCGACCCCGCCACGCGCGCCGAGGCGCTCAGCCTCATCCTGAAGCGGTGAGCCCGCCGGACAGGCGCTCCACCGGCGACCTCACGGCCGCGGCCAGCGGACGCTGCCTCGTGATGGGCGTCGTCAACGTGACCCCTGACTCGTTCAGCGACGGGGGTGAGTGGTTCGAGCCCGACGCGGCCATCGCGCACGGGCTCGACCTGCTGGCCGAGGGTGCCGACCTGCTCGACGTGGGCGGGGAGTCGACCCGTCCGGGTGCCTCGCGAGTGCCTGAGGACGAGGAGCGCCGAAGGGTGCTGCCGGTCGTCCAGACCCTCGCCGACGCCGGCGCCACGGTGAGCATCGACACGATGCGGGCGTCGGTGGCTGAGGCGGCCCTGGCCGCGGGCGCGGCGATGGTCAACGACGTCAGCGGCGGGCTGGCCGACCCGGCACTCCCGAGCCTGGTCGCCGAGGCGGGCGTGCCGTACGTGGCGATGCACTGGCGCGGACACAGCGACCGGATGGACGACCTCGCGCAGTACGACGACGTGGTGGCCGACGTGGCCGCCGAGCTCGCGCAGCGCGCCGATGCGCTTCTCGCGGTGGGCATCTCGTCCGACCGCCTGGTGCTTGACCCGGGGTTGGGCTTCGCCAAGACCGGTGACCACAACTGGCGGCTGCTGGGTCACCTGGACGCGATCACGGCGCTCGGGTTCCCGGTGCTGGTCGGCGCGTCACGCAAGCGGTTCCTGGGTCATCTGCTGGCAGGGGCGGACGGGAAGCCCGCCAGTGCGTCCGACCGCGACCGGGCGACCGCCGCCACGTCGGCCCTCGCCGCGGCGGCCGGCGCCTGGTGCGTTCGCGTCCACGACGTCGCGTCGTCCGCCGACGCGGTGCGGGTCGCTGCAGCGTGGACCGAACAGTCAGACCCTCGACCCGTCCAGCCCGGTCCTCGGTCTGACACAACGAAGGGGTTCACCCAACAGTCAGACGCTCGACCTGCGCAGGCCGGTCCTCGGTCTGACGTGGCGGAGGGGGAGGACCGGATCGAGCTCATCGGTCTGCGGGCGACCGGCCACCACGGGGTGTTCGAGTTCGAGCGCCGGGACGGGCAGGAGTTCGTGGTCGACGTCGTCCTGCACGTCGACGTTCGAGCGGCCGCCGCCAGCGACGACCTGTCCCACACGGTCCACTACGGCGAGCTCGCGGAGCGGGTACATGCCGTCATCACGGGCGAGCCGGTCGATCTCATCGAGACTCTCGCCGAGAGAGTGGCCGAGGTCTGCCTCCGGCCGCCAGGGGTCAAGGCCGTCGACGTGGCCGTGCACAAGCCGCAGGCCCCCGTCACCGTGGCGTTCGGTGATGTCGTGGTGCGCGTGCACAGGCGGCGCCCAGGGGCACGGCCATGACGCGAGCCGTCCCTGCCACCCCGGTGGTGCTCGCGATGGGCAGCAACCTGGGAGACCGGGTGGCGACGCTGCGCTCGGCGGTGAGGGCACTGCGAAGGGTGGACGGGCTCGCGGTCGAGCGACTGTCACCAGTCGTGGAGACCGACCCCGTCGGCGGGCCCGCGCAGGATGACTACCTCAATGCCGTCGTGACCGGACGGACGACACTGCCCGCGCACGAACTCCTCGCAGCGTGTCAGCGGGTCGAGCTCGACCACGAGCGCGTGCGTGAAATCCATTGGGGACCAAGGACTCTCGACATCGACATCATCGTCTACGGGACTACGGTGAGTGATGACCCAGAGCTCACGCTTCCGCATCCGCGCGCGCACCAGCGGGCATTCGTGCTCGAACCGTGGCTGCAGGTCGACCCCGACGCGGTGCTGCCCGGACCGGATGGGGGACCAGTGACGGAGCTGCTGGCAGCAGCTGATGACCGCACCGGACTGCGGAGTCGCCCGGACATCGACCTGCACGCCGAAGAGGAATCGTGACCGCTTCTCGCCCAAGGACTCTGGTCCTCCTGGCCACGCTGGCCACCCTGCTCGGCTTCGTCGCCGTCCGACTCTGGGAGAGCTCCGGCGGTGGGTCACTGCCCCTGCCCTGGACGGCCGTCGTCGCGATGGCGGCGATCGCCGTGTCGGTGCTGGCCCTCGCCTGGCCGGTCCGCCGCTGGAACCACGGCAGGCGCGACCGTGCGCTCGACCCGCTGCGCGCCGCGCGAGCCGCGGTGATGGCCAAGGCTGCGAGCCACTGCGGTGCGCTCGTGTCGGGCTGGTACCTCGGCCAGGCCCTCGTGCTGGTCTCGGACCTGGGGATCGAGCCGCGCAGGGACCGTTTTGTGCTGGCTGTTGTCGCCGTGGCCGCGGCCTTCGTCGTGGTCGCGGCCGGGCTGGTGGCGGAGCACTGGTGCCGGCTGCCGGACGACCAGGCTGACGACGAGGACTGACTCGGCAGCTCCTCGGTCGGTGTGACCGCGGTGGTGGGGGCGACGATGCTTCGCCCCCCGTCGTGCAGCCGCGCCTCTCTCCACGCCCATTCCGCCACCCGTCCGGACTCCAGCGTGTAACGAATGCCGGTCGTGCGACATGTGCAGGCAATGACCACGTCCGAGGCGGAGCTGCGAGCGCTCGTCGCGCGAGCGCGGGAGTCGGATCCGGATGCCTGGGAGGCGCTCTACCGGCGTGCCTACCCCCGGTTGTTCGCCTACGCGCGCCGCCGACTCGCGACCGAGGCACAGGCGGAGGATGCGGTGAGCGAGGCGATGACCCGGGCGATGCACCACATCGGCGACTTCACGTGGTCAGGCAGCGGGATCGACGGATGGTTGTTCGGGATTGCCCGCAATGTGGTCTATGAGACCTACCGCGAGTCGGCGCACTCGACGCCCACCGATCCGGCCGCGCTCGTCTCCCGAGCCACTCCCAGTGGTGGTGACCCGCTCGACCGGCTGGTGTCGGACGAGGAGAGCCGCCTGCTGCGTGCCGCGTTCGACCGGCTGACCGCCGGCGACCGTGAGCTCCTCGAGCTGCGCGTCGTCGTCGGGCTCGACGCGAGCCAGGTGGGTGCCGTGACGGGGCAGCGTCCCGGCGCCGTCCGGACGGCGCAGTCGCGTGCACTCAAGCGGCTACGAGGCGAGTACGAGGGGCTGTTGACGTGAACGGTGAGAAGCCCAGCGACGAGGAGGAACTGAGCAGATTGGCCGCCGCCCTCGGGTATGACCCTGAACGCGAGCCACCGCCCAGCCGGGTGGCTGCTCTGCGTGGGGCTGCGGAAGAGCTGCGCCGCGGACGGCGGGCGGAGGGGTCCTCGCTGTCGCGGCGCCGCCGATCCGGTGGTGGCACGCCCACCCGTCTGCCGCGCCGTCGTGACCTGTTGATCGGCGGGATGGCCGCTTCGGTCGGGGCCGCGGCGGGAGTCGGTGGGCGCGAGCTGCTGTCCGGTGACCCGCCGGTGGCGCCACCGACCGAGGTGATCGCCTTCGTCGGGGCGCCGTCGGGCGTGCAGTCCGACGCGCGGCTGATCAACCACACCTGGGGAACGGAGCTGCTGCTCGACGTCTCCGGGCTGCCCGACGGCGACACCTACCGGATCGAGTACGTGTCGCCGTCGGGCGAGATCACCGGTGCCGGCTCGTTCCTCAGCGTCTCCGCGACGGTGATGAAGTGCCGCTTCAACGCCGCCCCGCTGCGTGCCGGCGTCGCCGCGATCAGCGTCGTCGGGCCCCAGGGCGAGGAGGTGATGCGGGCCGACCTCGCCTGAAGGTCTCACCTCGGCAATCAGCTCGACCTCATCACACCTCACCTCAACACAGTGGATCAACTAGGAGTGCACCATGGGCAAGGCCAAGACCACCCTCATCGCGGCAGCTGCCGCAGCGACTCTTGCGGCCGGCTCTGCAGCTGCGACCGCCACGGCCTCGAGCGGGAACCACGACCGGAACGGCGATCTCTTCGCTGTCGGCCTGGCCAATGGCGGGACCAGGCTCGTCGCGTTCGAGACAGACTCGCCCAACAAGGTGCGCACCATCGGCGCCGTCACAGGCCTCTCCGGCGACACTTCGCTGGTCGGCATCGACTACCGCGTGCAGGACGGAAAGCTTTACGGCGTCGGTGACAACGGCGGGATCTACACGCTGAGTACCAAGACCGCGAGGGCGACCGCTGAGGCGCGTCCACGCCTGCCGCTCGACGGAAGCAGCGCCTATGGCGTCGACTTCAACCCTGCGGCCGACGCTCTTCGGGTGATCACCGCCCAGGGCGTGAACCTGCGGCAGCCCTTCGCCGTGCCCTCGGCGACGGTGGTCGACACTGCACTCACACGTCCGGCTGTCGCGCCGGCCACCGGCGTCGTGCCGGCCACCGGTTTGGCCGGGGCCGCCTACACGAACAACGACCTCGACGCGACGAGCGCGACAACCCTGTTCGACATCGATACCGAGCGTGACCAGGTGACCATTCAGGCGCCTGCGAACTCGGGAACCACCTCTGCGACAGGGGCTCTCGGAGTCGACTTCGCCACCGAGACGGGCTTCGACATCTACAGCAACGTCCGCAACGGCAGGACGGTCTCGCTCTCGGCCTTCGCCGTCAGCAACGGCAACCTGTACGAGATCGACCTTCTCAGTGGCGCAGCGGACAGCGCGGGCCGGCTCGGCAGCCGCAGCGTCACCGACATCGCGATTCCTCTCGGTCAGCGCTGACGGCCGACGTGGTGGCTACAGCCAGCCGTTGCGCTTGAACCCCCGGTAGAGCAGCAGCGACAAGACGACCATCAGCGACATGGCCATGGGATAGCCCAGCTTCCAGTCGATCTCGGGCATGTACTTGAAGTTCATGCCGTAGACACCGGCGATCAGCGTGCAGACGGCTGCGATCGCCACGTACGCGCTGATCCGGCGCATGTCGGCGTTCTGGCGCATGGTCACCTGTGCGAGGTTCGACGACAGCGCGCTGTCGAGCAGCTCGTTCATCGAGAGGATCTGCTCGTGCGCGCGGGCGACGTGGTCGTTGACGTCCCTGAAGAACTCGGCGATGCGAGGGTCGATGCCTTTCACCGTGCCGGCGGCCAGCTCGGTGGTCGCCGGCACGAGTGACTCGACTGCGCGCCGGAACTCCAGCACCTCACGCTTGAGCTTGTAGATCCGCTCGGTGGGCTGGGCCGAGCTGCTGGAGAAGACCTGGTTCTCGATCTCGTCCACGTCCTCCTCGAGCGCGGCCGCAGCCGGGGCGTAGCCGTCAACCACGCGGTCGACCACCGCGTACAGCACGGCGGCAGGCCCGACGGCGAGCAGGTCGGGCCTGGCCTCGAGGTCGGCCCGAACCTCGTGCAGCGCTCCGGCCACGCCGTGCCGCACGGTCACCACGAAGTCGGGACCCACGAACAGCATCAGCTCGCCGGTCTCGATCAGCTCCTCCTCGTCGAGGTAGTGCACCGTCTTCAGGACGAGGAAGAGCGTGTCGCCGTACCGTTCGAGCTTCGGACGCTGGTGCGCGTGCAGGGCGTCTTCGACCGGCAGCGGATGGAGGTCGAACTCGTCCGCAACCCGTTGCAGCGACTCACCATCCGGCTCGTGCAGCCCGATCCAGACGAAGCCGTCCTCGACCTCGCGTGCCGAGGTGAGCGCCGTTTCGAGCGCGACCTCGCCAGCCCTCTTGGACCCCTTCGAGTACACCGCGCAGTTCACGATGGCGTCGGCAAGGTCCTTGCCGCTGTGCAGTGCCCGGCGCGGGTGCACGAGGTCGACCTGTGCACGCCGGCGACGACGGGCGAGGCCGGCTGCCCTGGGGCCCAGTCGCTCCGAGGTGCTCATGCGACCAGTGTGCTCCTACCGCCCGCGCGGGCCCATCAGGCTGTCGCCTGCGCGGCCGCGCGTCCGGCAACCCTCCCGGAGAACAGGCAGCCACCGAGGAACGTGCCCTCGAGCGAGTTGTACCCGTGCATGCCGCCGCCTCCGAACCCGCTGACCTCGCCCGCCGCGTACACGCCCGGCAGGGGTTCGCCGCCCGCCCTCAGGACTCGCCCCTCGATGTCGGTCTGCAGCCCGCCGAGGGTCTTGCGCGTCAGGATGCTGAGGCGTACCGCGATCAGAGGCCCGGCCTTCGGGTCCAGGAGGCGATGAGGTGTGGCGACGCGGATCAGCTTGTCGCCGCGGTAGTTTCGCGCCCCCCGGATGGCCGTGACCTGCGCGTCCTTGGTGAACGCGTTGTCCATCTCGCGGTCGCGAGCCACCACGACCTGCTCGAGCTCAGCGGCATCGACCAGCGGTTCGCCGACCAGCGTGTTCATGCCGGCCACCAGCTCGCCGAGGCTGTCGGCGACCACGAAGTCCGCGCCGTGCGTCTTGAAGGCCTCGACCGGGGCCGGTGCACCGGGTCTGACGCGCCCAAGGACCTGCTTGACGCTCTTGCCGGTGATGTCGGGGTTCTGCTCCGAGCCCGAGAGGGCGAACTCCTTCTCGATGATCTTCTGCGTCAGGACGAACCAGGAGTGGTCGAAACCGGTCTGCCGCAAGTGCTTCAGCGTGCCCAGGGTGTCGAACCCAGGGAACAGTGGAGGCGGCAGGCGGCGCCCGCGGGCGTCGACCCACAGCGACGAGGGCCCGGGCAGGATGCGGATGCCGTGGTTCTCCCACACCGGGTCCCAGTTGTGCAGGCCCTCGACGTAGTGCCACATGCGGTCCGGGTTGATGACGTTTCCGCCAGTTGCCTGCGTGATCTGCAGCATGCGGCCGTCGACGTGTGCGGGCACCCCCGCCACCATCCGCGCCGGCGGCGAGCCGAGGCGCTCGGGCCAGGCCTTGCGGACCAGGTCGTGGTCGCCGCCGATGCCACCCGACGTCACGACGACGGCTTGCGCCGACAGCTCGAAGTCGCCCACCACGTCGCGTGAGCTCGCGTGGCCGCGCTCGACGTCACTGTCTGCCAGCACGGCACCGCGCACGCCCGTCACGACGCCGTCGGTCGTCACCAGCCCGTCGACTCGGTGCCGGAACCGGAGAGTGACCAGGCCCTTGGCGACAGCCTCGCGCACCCGCCGCTCGAACGGCTCGACCACGCCTGGGCCCGTGCCCCAGGTGAGGTGGAAGCGCGGAACGGAGTTGCCATGACCGGTCGCACGTCCGTCGCCGCGCTCGGCCCAGCCCACCACAGGGAAGAGCCGATGACCCATCTCCCTTAGCCACGAACGCTTCTCACCGGCCGCGAAGTCCACGTACGCCTCCGCCCACCGGCGGGGCCAGTGGTCCTCCTCGCGGTCGAAGGCTGCGCTGCCGAGCCAGTCCTGCCAGGCCAGGTCGTGGGAGTCACGGATCCCCATCCGCCGCTGCTCGGGGGTGTCCACCATGAAGAGGCCGCCGAGCGACCAGAAGGCCTGCCCGCCGAGACAGGCCTCGGGCTCCTGGTCGAGCAGGACGACACGGCGCCCCGCGTCCGCCAGCTCGGCAGTTGCGACGAGACCTGCAAGGCCGGCTCCGACCACGATGACATCGGTGTTCATGGGTCGATCATGTCGCCGACCGCCCTCGGTCGACGAACCGGCACCTTCCGCCTGGGCCGATGCGGTCGACGAACCGGCACCCACGCGTCAGTGGTCGTGGCCCTGCCGGCCGAGGGTCTCCACGGGGGTCGCGCCGGGACGGGTCCATTGCGGCACCGGTCGGCTGGTCGGGCCCCAGGTGGCTACGCCGTCGGCGTCCGAGCGCCAGTACCAGCAGGCCTGGCCGCCACCCGTGGCCGGGTGCCCCTCGCGCACGTCGCCTATCACGGGCCAGCCTTCGGGGTTGTCCTCCCACGCCTCGCCGCGCCCGTAGGGCGTCATGTCGAGCAGGCCGAAGGACCCGTTGAGCGGCTCGTTTCCACGGCCCGTCGTCGAGTAGGTGAGGAACGTGCGGTCGCCGTCGCGCAAGTAGCAGGTGAAGTAGCCCATGCTCCCGCCGGCCGGCCCCTCCACGCCCCGCACCGAGTACCACGGCTGGGTATAGCCCATGAACTCGACGAAGGCGGCCACCTCGTCCCACGGGCCCGTGGTCAGGACTGCGAACGAGACGCCGCGGGCGTTGAGGTAGACGGCGTCCTTCACGTGCCACGCGGCGTTGGTGCAGCCCTCGCACTGCCCCTGGTGTGGCGCGCCGTCGTACCACATGTGCTTGTAGACGATGAGCTCGTCGCGGCCCTGGAACAGGTCGAGGAACGGGACCCGCCCGTCAGGCCCGACGACCTCGACAGCCCCGTCGAACTCGACCATCGGCAGCCGGCGGCGGGCGGCGGCGAGGGCGTCGCCCTCGCGGGTGTGCGCCTTCTCGCGCACCAGCAGCTCGTCGCGGCCGGCTTGCCACGTGGCCAGGTCGACGACGGGTGGCTTGCCGGGGAGATCGTTGTTCGCGGTGCCGGGCGTGGTCGTCATGGCGTCCTCCGTGGTGTCGTGCCGGGCAGCGTCGTACCTCGTCCTACGACGCTCAGCAGAACAGACTCGCGACCCGTCCGGAACTCATCGCGTCTAGCGCCCAACCCGGACATACCGACATGATCTGCCGGACGGGGACCGCTCGACGAATGGAGACGCCGTGAATCGTGTGCTCGCGCTCGCTGCGGTCCTTGCCCTGACAGCCGGCGTCGACGTGACCGTCCCGGCGACCGCCGCGCCGTCGCCGGCGGGCTTCTACGACGCGCCCGCCGACCTGTCGGGCGAGCCGGGCGACATCGTCCGGACGGAGCCTTCGTCGTTCTTCCTCGACCCGCTGAAGCTCGTGCGGGCGCCGGCGTCCGCGCACCGGATCATGTACCAGTCGTCCGACCGCACCGGAACGCCGATCGCTGTCACCGCAACGGTTCTCACGCCGACCAAGGCCTGGTCGGGCCACGGACCCCGACCCGTCGTGGGTTACGCCGTCGGCACTCAGGGCCTGGGCGACCAGTGCGCGCCCTCGCGGCAGCTCGCGGCCGGCACGGAGTACGAGGGCGTGTTCATCTCGGGTCTGCTGGCGCGCGGTTACGGCGTCGTCGTCACCGACTACGAGGGCCTCGGCACGCCTGGCGTGCACACCTACGTCAGTCGGGAAGTGAGCGGACGCGCTGTGCTGGACTCGATCCGCGCCGCTCAGCGCCTACCGGTTGCCGGTCTGCCCGATGCCGGGCCGGTCGCCGTCACCGGGTACTCCCAGGGCGGTGGCGCCGCTGCGGCAGCCGCCGAGATCGCGCCGTCGTACGCGCCCGAGCTGGCGCTGAAGGGCGTCGTCGCCGGCGCAGTCCCGGCCGACCTCTCCGGCAACGCCCAGACGCTCGACGGATCCCTCTACTTCGCGTTCCTCGGCTACGCCGTCGCCGGGCTCAGCGAGAGCTACGACCTGGAGACCGACGCCCTGCTGAACCAGCGCGGACGGGAGGTGTTCGCGGCGCTGGAGCAGCAGTGCACGGTCGACTCGCTCGCTGCCTACCCCTTCGTGCAGTCGCGCACCCTGACCGCCGACGGGCGTCCGTTGACCGCCCTGCTCGACGAAGAGCCGTACCGGACGGTCGTTGCGGAGCAGCTGATCGGCAACGGGCGCAAGCCCGGTGTGCCGGTACTCGTCACGCACAGCGTCCTCGACGACGTCATCCCCTACGCCGTCGGCAGGGCGCTCGCCGGGCGCTGGTGCGACCAGGGGGCCTCGGTGCGACTGGCGACGAACGCAGCGCCGAGTCACGTGGGTGGCGCGGTGCGTTCCTACCCCGAGGCGTTCGCCTTCCTCGAGGCGCGCTTCGCCGGCGTGCCGGCTGCGTCGAGTTGCTGGCGGCTCTGAGATTCACTGGGACGGCGGACGAGTCTCGCCATGTGTGAAGCCGTGATGGATCGCATGGGCCGGTAGAGGGGCCCAACTGAGGGACCTCGGACCCAAGGCGGCCCGCCCGCGCCCGACCATCCTCACCGGATGGCACCAAATGACCGCTTTGTGCGTGACTCCGGCAGCGCCGCGTTCGAGTACCTCGGCCTGCTGGCGGTCGTGGCGCTGGCGACCGGCGTCGTCGCGGTGGCGTTCACGTCGCTCGCACCCGACATCAGCGAGGGGGTCGCCTGCCGCGTCCGTTCGGTGCTGAGCCTCGAGGTGGGTGCGTGCGGCGGCGGCTCGCCGTCCCAGGCCGTGGCGGAGCCCGCGACCGCCGAGACGACGCAGTACCGGAAGACGCTCCACGAGAACGCATTCCACGAGCAGCCGCAGGATGTTCAGACCGAGAGCCAGCCCGCAGATCCCGGCCCGCAAGCCGCCAGCACCGGCCCCCAGACTGCAGGCACCGACTTCTACTCTGCGCCCGCGGACCTGTCGGGATCGCCGGGCGACATCATCCGTTCCGAGCCCTCGTCGTTCTTCCTCGACCCGCTCCAGCTCATCCCGGCACCTGCGACGGCCCAGCGAGTCATGTACCAGTCCTCGGACCGCAACGGAACGCCGATCGCTGTCACCGGAACGGTTCTCACGCCGACGAGGGCCTGGACCGGCCCGGGCGAGCGGCCCGTCATCGCCTACGCGGTCGGCACGCAGGGACTCGGCGACCAGTGCGCCCCCTCGCGCCAGCTCGAGGCAGGCACCGAGTACGAGGGCCTCTTCATCGCAGGCCTGCTGGCGCGCGGCTACGGCGTCGTCGTGACCGACTACCAGGGCCTGGGAACACCTGGCGTCCACACGTACATGAGTCGCGAGGTGAGCGGCCGGGCCGTGCTGGACTCGATTCGCGCGGCGCAGGGGCTGCCGGAAGCCGGCCTCCCCGACGCCGGTCCGGTCGCCATCACGGGCTACTCCCAGGGCGGCGGGGCGGCCGCGTCCGCAGCCGAGATCGCGCAGTCGTACGCGTCCGAGCTCGCACTGAAAGGTGTTGTCGCGGGGGCTGTTCCGGCTGAGCAGTCGGCGGTCGCACAGAACCTCGACGGCTCGAAGTACTTCCCGTTCCTGGGGTACGCCCTCGCCGGGCTCAGCGAGAGCTACGGCGTCGAGACCGACCCACTGCTGAACCAGCGTGGGCGCGACGTGCTCGCTGCGCTGAAGGAGCAGTGCACGGGCGCGTCGATCTCCGCGTACGGCAAGGTCGAGTCGAGCACCCTGACGGCCGACGGGCGCCCGATCACGGCGCTGCTCGACGAGGAGCCGTACCGGAGCATGGTGGCCGAGCAGCTGATCGGTGACGGGCGCAAGCCGGCTGTGCCGGTGTTGATCACGCACAGCACTCTCGACGACGTCATCCCCTACGCCGTCGGGCGCGACCTGGCGGCTCGCTGGTGCGCGCAGGGTGCCGCCGTGCGGCTGGGTACCAACGCGGCGCCCGGTCACGCCGTGGGCGCCATCCGCTCGTACCCCGAGGCGTTCTTGTTCCTCGAGGCGCGGTTCGCCGACAAGCCGCTCGCGTCGAGCTGCTGGCGGCTCTGACCGTGGTGCCCGCTGGGTCGCGGATCAGACGTTCCGCGAGATGCGGCGAGGGTCTCGCGGTGGCACAGTCGAACCGTGAGCACATCACCGACCTGTCCCCAGTGCGGGCAGCCCGGGGTCCGCACCGTGAAGGTAGCCAGCACGGGCACGGACTCCCAGGCGAAGCCGGCACGCATCCTGTGGGTCTGCGAGCAGGACCACCGCTTCAGCTGAAACCGGGGACGCTGACCGTTCCGTCCGGATAACGTCGGGACGTGATGAGTCCTGTCCGCTCTCCACGCGAGCGCGACCGTGGCTGAGGCGCCGGGGCCGACCCGGCAGCCGACACGGCGCGCCGTGATGTGGGGTGTCCCGGCACTCGTCACGGCGGGATTCATCAGCGCGTCCTCGATACCTCCCCGTCCGCGTGCGCGTCAGATCGGGCTCCACTGCGAGACCGTGGCGCTGTCGGACGCCCACCGGCGCGTGCCGGTCGCCACCGTCGCCGAGCTGGTCAGGCCGGACTCGCGGGTGCTGCTCGGGTCGGCGCAGGAGGACGAGCTGACCAGGCGTGAGGCGTCCATCGTCACCAGCAGCGAGGGACTGGCCGGCTACGGCCGATTCTCCGAGGCTGCTCGCCTTGCACTGCTCGACCTGCGCGTCCTCACACTGAGGAACGGCGCGTCCGTCGCGGGCTGGTCACGCAGCTGGAAGTACGTCTGGCCACGCGACGCCGCCTTCATCGCTGCGGCGTACAGCTCGACCGGGCATGGCGACCTGGCCCGCAACATCCTCGGCTTCCTCCAGGACGTCCAGCCTGAGGACGGTGTCTTCCAGGCGAGGTACCTGCCCGACCGGTCCGGTCGCGTCCCCGACCGACGCGGCGTCCAGGGGGACGGGATGGGGTGGGCGCTGTGGGGTCTGCTCCAGTGGGCGCGGAGCCTGCCGGGAGCCGATCGCCGCGCGCAGCTCGCCGAGCTCATGCCGCTGCTGACACGGTCGGCGGCGGCCGCCGCGCAGCTGACGGCAGGGGGCACCGCGCTGCCGCCGGCCTCCGCGGACTACTGGGAGCTCAGGGAGACCGACGTGACGCTCGGGACGGCTGCCCTGGCGCTGATCGGGCTCGAGAGCGCCCGCGACCTCTACTGGATTGCGGGGCTGCGAGACCATGCGCGCAACTACTCCGTCGCGGTGACCAGGTACCGCGAGGTCATCCGGCGGGAGTTCGCGCCGCGTGGGTACGCCCGCTACCGCAACCGCGATGACATGGACACGGCTGTGACGTTCCTGCTGCCGCCGTTCACGCAGACGGCGGACGACGACGTGATCGATGCGTGGCAGCGCGCGCGGACGAGTCTGCGTCGACCCGGGGGAGGGCTCGCGCCAGGAGCGGGATGGCCGGCGGACGGGATCAGCTGGACGCCGGAGACGGCGATGTTCGCGCTGACCGGTGCTGCCTCCGGACGGGCGGAAGACGCTGCGGCAGAGCTTGACTGGCTCGACGGTCACCGCACGGGTGCGGGCTCGTTCTCGGAGAAGGTGCTCGCAGACGGCAGTCCGGCGGCTGTGGCGCCGCTGGCGTGGACGGCCGCGTCGTTCCTCCTGGCTCTCGCGCACGGCGGGGCCCACTCCACGTAGGAGCCGAGTTCAGGCGGGTTCAGCTGAGTTCAGCCGACGAGCGTTGTGGGTCTGGTCACCAGGATCTCCTCCACCGCGGCAAGCGCGAAACGGGCTGCACCCGTGAGGATCACGTCGTCGCCGAGAGTCGACAGCCTCCACTCGGGAGGGTCGACCAGAAGGGTTGCGGAGCGACGCTCAGCCGCTCCGAGGACATACCCAGACGCCGCATCGAGATCGGGAAGCCCGAAGAGGCTGGCGCCGAGCACCACCATCTTCGGGTCCAGCGCGAGCAGCACGGGCGCCAGGGCCTCAGCGAGCCGCGAGCCGACGGACTCCAGCGCAGCGACGGCGTCGCGGTCGCCGTCAGCTGCCGCTCTGACCACCTGTGCGTCGCTGTAGATGCTGGCCGGATCGATGCCCGGCCGTCGTGTTCTGGCGTCGCCAATCGCTCTGGCCGCCAACGGGTTTCCGTCCGGGAACACCATGAAGCCGATCTCGCCTGCGGCGCCGTGGTGGCCGTGCAGCGGACGGCCTCCGGCGATGATGCCGGCACCCACGCGCTCACCCAGGAGGACGAACACCAGGTCGGTGGCCGCCGCCCCAGCCCCACGCCAGTGCTCGCCGAGCGCCGCGAGGTTGGCGTCGTTCTCGACGGCCACCGGGCAGCCAAGGGCACCACCGAGCATCCCTGCGATGTCGACGTCCGCCCAGTCCTTGAGGTTGTCCACGTAGCGGACCCGCTCGTTCTCCTCGACCCACCCCGGGGTGCCGACGACGGCGGCACAGACGCGGGACGGGTCGATCTGGGCCTGTCCGATGGCTCGCTCGACGACGTCGATGACGGCCTTGGCCCTCGCCCTGCCGGTGAGGTCGCGCCGCACCGCCCGGTGGGTCTTCTCGACGACGGTGCCCTCGAGGTCGGTGATGCAGGCGGTCACCGAGCGCACTCGCACGCTGACCCCGACGACGTAGCCCGCGTCAGGCCGGAACCGGAAGCGCCTCGCCGGTCGACCCCTTGGCGCAGAACCGGACTCCGTCGCGGGAGCCACCAGACCGCAGCGCACGAGGTCGTCGACGATGGCCTCGACCGTGGGACGCGACAGCTTCGTGACCTCCACGAGGTGTGCCACGCCAGGGGGACGTGCGGCCCGACGGATGCCCGCGAGGACCGCTGCGGCATTCGCCCCCCGTAGGTCACCGACACCGACGACGGAAGGCGTGGCAGCCGTGCCGGGGGGAGCCGCGGCGAGCGCGCCGAGAGGCCACACGAAGCCGGCGTCGATGCGGGTGCCGGAGGCCGAGCCGGGACTGATCACCAAGGCCAGGTCTCCTTGCCGTTTCGACAGCGCGCCCATGCTCTTCGAGGGCCCCGCCGGACCCACTTTAGGGGTGGGGCGCGGGCTCGGCCTCCTTCGAGTCTCTTGACAGCCTTCGACGCCCACTCTACGGTCTGCCAATTATGCAACGCAATTGCGTTACTGAAAGAGGGCCAGGGTTGGAGCCAGGAACGGTGGAAGAGACTCGAGTAGGACTGGTGGGCGCCGGAGCTCTCGGCAGGTTGCACATGCGCAGCCTCCGGGCCATACCGACCTGCCGCCTCACTCACGTGGCCGACCCCTGCATCTCCGCATCGCTCGCGGCCGAGATCGCCGATGCAGGCGCGAGAGTGACTGATCTCGAAGCGGTTCTGGACCCCAGCGAGGTCGACGCCGTGATCGTCGCGACGCCGACGGACGAGCACGCGGCGATCGTCCGCGCAGCGGTAGCCCGCGGGATCTCGGTGTTCTGCGAGAAGCCACTCACACGTACGCCGGAGCAGGCGCTCGCGATCCGGGACCTGGCCGACGATCGCGGCGTCAAGGTCGCCCTCGGGCACGTCGTCCGGTACTTCCCCGAGTATGCGGCGGCGCGCGAGCTGGTCCACACCGGCGAGCTGGGCCGGCCGGCGTCCGCACGCCTGGCACGCCTCAACGCGTCGCCCGTGGACGTACAGGACTGGTACGGCGACACCGCGCGCAGCGGCGGCGTACTGCTGGACATGGCAATCCACGACATCGACTGGTGTCTCTGGACGTTCGGCCCGGTCGCCCGCGTGCACGCCGTCCGCGCAGGTGAAGCCGGCGCCGAGGTCGCGGCCGTCACCCTGCGACATGTCAACGGTGTCATCTCCTACATCGACGCGAGCTGGCGCAACGACTCGTTCGGCACTCGCCTCGAGCTCTGGGGCAGCGGCGGGTACTACCGGACAGCCGGGTCGACAGGGGCCGGGCTGGAGATCGACTACACCACCGCGAGGCCGGCGGACTACCTACCGGGGACAGCGGCAGGACCGGCGGAGGACGACCCGTTCCGGATGGAGCTCGAAGCGGCGGTCGACTGGTTCCGGGGCGGTCCGGCGCCGCTGGCCGGCGTGGCCGACGGCTACGAGGCGCTGCGCGTCGCAGCCGCCGCCGAGGAGAGCGTGAGTCGACAAGCTCCCGTGACACTGACCGGGACGGGGTCATGATGAGGATCGGGTTTCTCGGCTGCGCGCACGTTCACGCCCCCGTCTACCGCGACGAGGTCGCGCGCCGCGCACCCATTGCTGCTCCCACCGCGGTCTACGACCACGACACCCCGCGTGCTCAGGCGTTCGCCGCGGCCGCCGGCCTGGCCGTTGCAGAGACGCCTGCCGACCTGTGTGCCGCGGTCGACGCCGTCATCGTCACGGCCGAGCATGTCTTCTACGCCGAGCTGGTCGCCGTCGCTGCCGCAGCCGGCAAGCCGATCCTCTGCGAGAAGCCCTTGGGCGTCTCCTTCGAGACCGCGAAGATGATCCTCGCCAGCGACGCGTGGCTGTCCGTCGCGTTCCCGGTGCGCTACGCCCCTGCCGTCCGGCAGGCACGCGAGACGATCCGCGCCGGCACCCTCGGGCGCCTGCTCGCCATGAGCGGGGCCAACCACGCACCTTTCCCAGGTGGCTTCTTCGGCAGCCGCCATCTCGCCGGCGGCGGCGCCATCATCGACCACGTCGTCCATCTCGCCGACGCGCTGCGCTGGATGACCGGCTGCGAGTACGCGTCGGTCTTCGCCGAGGCGAGCGACGTTCTGCAGGTCGGCGACGTCGACGACGTGGCGCAGGTCGTGGCGACGACGACCGACGGCGCGTGGGTGAGCATCGACCCCAGCTGGTCGCGTCCGGCGGGCATGGCCGGTGGCAACGACCTCCTGATGGAGATGTGGTTCGAGCACGGTCGTGTCGCGATCGACGCCTTCGCCGCCCACGGCACGTTCGTCGGTTCCAACGGCCGTGCGAGCCATCTCCCCTATGGCCCGAGCATCGACGCAGACCTCGTCGGCGACTGGCTGAGCGCCATCAGCGACGGCAGGCCGCCGCCCATCACTGCCCTCGACGGCTGGCGTGCGACCGAGCTGGCGCTCTCTGCGCTGCAGTCGGCCTCCACCGGAACCGTCGTGTCCCTCCAGGCAGCAGAAAGGTCGACATGAGTACCTCCCTGATCCGAACGGACGTGATGCGTCGCTTCGGGTTGTGGCTCGTCTTCGGGCTGGTCACGCTCTTCCTCGGGGTCGCCTCCCCGACCTTCCGACAGCCGATCAACCTTCAGAACGTCCTCGAGCAGAACGCGATCCTCGGCATCGTCGCGTGCGGCATGGCGATCATGATGATCTCGGGCGGGTTCGACCTGTCCGTCGGTGCAGTCGGCGTCTCCGCCTCGGTCCTCGCGGCGGTCGTGGCTGTCGAGCACGGTGCGTTGGCCGCGGTGTTAGCCGCACTCGCCCTCGGGCTGGCGGTCGGTATCACGAACGGCGTGCTGATCGCCAAGGTGCGCATCAACCCGTTCGTGGCGACCTTCGCCATGGCGAGCGTCGTGGCCGGGCTGCTCTTCGTCTCGACTGGGGCACAGTCGAAGTCGGCGTATGTCCCGGTCCTTGCGAACGCCGCGAGTGCGCGCTTCCTCGGAGTGCCGGTCAGCTTCATCATCTTCATCGGATGTCTGGTCGTCTGCTGGCTCTTCCTGACCAGAACGCGCTACGGCCACTACGTCTACAGCGTCGGTGGCAACGAGGAGGCCAGTCACCTCTCCGGCGTCCCGGTGCACCGCGTCCGCATCCTCGCGTTCGCCCTGGGCGGCTTCCTCGCCGGCGGAGCGGGACTCCTGCTGCTCGGTCAGACCGGTGTCGGCCAGCCGACCGCGGGATCGTCCTGGGCGCTGCAGGCCATCGCGATCTGCGTCGTCGGTGGGGTGGCGCTCACGGGCGGTGTCGGCCGCGTCGAGGACGTCCTCGCCGCGACCCTGCTCCTCGGCGTGATCGCCAACGGGCTGAACCAGCTGAACGTCTCCCCGTACTGGCAGCCGACGGTCACCGGCATCGTGATCCTCGTCGCCGTGGTGCTCGAGCGCTACAACCGCCTGCACCAGGCAGGGTCACGCCGAAGCAGCACCGTCGCACCGGCTCGAACCGAAGTCCCCAACCCCGTCCCCACGTCCTGAGGAGCAACCATGTCCACGTACCGGCTCCCACACCGGTGGGCGAGCGTCATCGCCTGCGCACTCGCCACGGCCACTCTCGCCGCCTGCACCAACACCGCGAGCGGTCCCACGTCCGTCTCGACCGGCGACTCGTCGGACGCCAACAGCACGACCAACGCACAGAACCCCGAGCTGCCCGACGGAGCGTGCGAGGGCAAGAGGGTCGGGCTGGCGAACATCTCGACGACGATCCCGTTCCTCGCATCGATGAGTGACGCCTTCACCGAGGAGGCCGAGCGCCTCGGGATGAGTGCGACCGTGCTCAACGCGAACCTCGACAACGCCGTCCTGGTGGGCAACGTCAAAACCCTTACGGCTCAACAGGTCGACGTGCTGTCCGTCACCTCATCGAGCCCCACCGCGCCTGTGGCGGCGGTCAACCAGGCGTGGAGCTCCGACGTTCCGGTGCTGGCGCTCAACGCCCCGCTGGACAAGAGCGCGCAGGTCGTCACCTACGTGGGCGCGTCCGACTTCCAATACGGCCAGGCACTCGGCGAGCTGCTGATGCAGGCTCTGCCGAAGGGCGGCAAGGTCGCCGTCATCATGGGCCCGCTGGGTGGAACCCCGCAGGTCGCTCGACTGGGCGGGATGGAGGACGTGCTCGAAGGGCACCCCGAGTGGGAGATCATCGCCAAGCCGGTCGACGAGTTCGACAACAGCAAGAACCTGGCCGTGACCCAGGACCTGCTCTCGAAGTATCCCGAGGGTGAGCTGGATGCGGTGGTCGCCCAGGGGCCGCAGATGTACGTCGGTGCCAACTACGCACGCGACAACGGGCGGGACGACATCACGTTCATCGCCGGTGACTACTCCGAGCAGGTCGAGGACGCCATCCGCAGCGGCGCCCTGTACGGCACCGTGAACCAGAGTCCCCGACTGGAAGGCCTTCTCGCGGCGGCGTACTCGTGCATGTACGTCGACGGCAAGGGGGGCGACATCCCGGCGCCGGAGGCGCTGATCGAGCTGCCGGTCATCACCAAGGAGAACGTCGAAGAGTTCCCCGCCGAGTGGAGCGGCTGACCGGCATGTCGACCGATGTTCGGCTCCGGCTCTCACGACTGACCAAGCAGTTCGGCTCGTCGGTCGTCCTGGACGAGGTCAGCCTCGAAGTCCGAAAGGGGCAGATCCACGGCCTGATCGGCCAGAACGGAGCGGGCAAGTCGACGCTCGTGAAGATCCTGGCCGGCCTCTACCCCGACCACGGCGGTGACGTGATGGTCGACGGGCGCCGCCTGGTGCTGCGCCACCCGCGTCAGTCGCGCTCCGAGGGCATCGCCGTCATCTACCAGGAGTTCAGCCTCGTGCCGTCCATGACGGTGGCGGAGAACCTGTTGCTTGGACGGGAACCGCACCGCCTCCGGTACAGCGGACGGGACATCCGCAGACGCGCGGAGGAGCTGCTGCACCGCGTCGCGATCGACGTCGGGGCCCCTCTCGACGCCTACGTGCGCGACCAGAGCCCTGCCGTGATGCAGCGCATCGAGATCGCGAAGGCGCTCGCTGACGACGCGTGCGTCCTCGTCATGGACGAGCCGACGGCCCGGCTGTCCGACTCCGAGCGCGAGTGGCTCTTCGCCACAATGCGCACGCTGTCGGACCGCGGGGTCGGCATCATGTTCATCTCGCACTTTCTCGAGGAGGTGCGCAGCACCACCGACTGGCTGACGGTCCTTCGGGGCGGCCGCGTGGTCGGCTCGGCGCCCACCGCGCGGTTCGACGTCGGCCAGATGGCCGAGCTCATGCTGGGCGAGGGACTTCGCGACGCGCTCGAGCGGGAGAGCCACATCAGTCGCTCCGACCAGCAGCACCCCCTCGTCCTCTCCGCATGCCGGGTCAGTGTGGGGTCGAGGCTCAGCGAGGTGGACGTCAGCCTTCGCACCGGCGAGATCCTCGGCGTGGCTGGGCTTGTGGGGTCGGGCCGCACCCGGCTTGCGCGTGTGCTCGCAGGCGTCGACCGGCCCACTGGTGGCCGGATCGACCTGCGGGGCAAGCCACTGAGGATGCGCAGCCCCCGCGACGGCATCGGCAGAGGGATCGCCCTGATCCCCGAAGACCGCAAGCACCAAGGCCTCAGCATGGTCAGCCCGGTCGCCGACAACCTCTGCCTGACGTCCCTGCACCGTCGACTCGGCCGAGCCGGGGTCGTCACACGACGCGCAGTGAACGACCTCGCGAACCAACTGGTCCGTGACCTGGAGGTGTCACCCTCCCGCATCGACCTGCCGGCCAGTGCGCTCAGCGGCGGCAACCAGCAGAAGGTCTTGTTGGGCAAGGCACTTGCCGCGAAGCCGGACGTCCTCGTCATCGATCAGCCGACTGCCGGCGTGGACGTTGGCACCAAGGCCCAGATCCACGACCTACTGCACGAACGGGCCGCGCGGGGCGCCGCGATCATGGTGGTCTCCGACGACCTCGACGAGCTGTACGCGCTCAGCGACCGCCTCTGCGTGATGCGCAAGGGCCGGGTGATCTGGCACGGGGTCCCGGCTCAGCTGGACCGCCCAGAGCTGCTGGCCCTGATGTCAGCGGGCAATGGCGGCCCGCCCGAGTGAGGGTCTCAGCTGGCGGCAGCCACCGCCGGCTCTCCCTGCGGCACAGTGCGTCTCAGCGCGGCGTGCACGCTGCTGGGCGTCAGGACACCGACGTACCGGTCACCGTCCAGAACGGGCAGCCAGCCCGCGTCGTGCTGCACGATCTCCGAGAGCCCGCGCCGCAGTGAGTCGCCGACATCGACCGTGTCGTCGAAGCGACGCACGACGTCGCCGATTGTGCGGTCGCCCGGGGCGGCGAGGTGCCGGTCCGCGACCCAGCCGCGCAGGTTGCCCTCCCGGTCGAGCACGACCGCGTACGGCTGGTCGGCGCCGGCGATGGCCGCCCTTGCGGCGGAGGCGGTGTCGTCGAGGAAGAGCGTGGGCGGGTGCTCCAGGTCGGCCGCCTCGATGCGGGTCACGGCGAGCCGGCGCAGGCCACGGTCCGACCCGACGAAGTCAGCCACGAAGTCGTTGGCGGGCGCTCCAAGAACGGTTGCCGGGTCGGCATACTGCTCCAGGCGTCCGCCGACGCTGAGTACCGCGATCTTGTCGGCAAGCCGCACTGCCTCGTCGATGTCGTGGGTGACCAGCAGCACCGTCTTGCCGAGATCGGCCTGGATCTGCCGGAACTGGGCCTGCAGCCGGTCGCGCGCGATCGGGTCGACCGCGCCGAAGGGCTCGTCCATCAGCAGCACGGGTGGGTCGGCCGCGAGCGCACGGGCGACGCCGACGCGCTGGCGCTGCCCACCGGAGAGCTCGTGCGGGTAGCGGTCGGTGTACTGCTTCGGGTCGAGGCCCACGAGGTCGAGCAGCTCGTCGACGCGCGCGCGGGTGCGGCTGCGGTCCCACCCGACGAGATCAGGGACGGTGGCCACGTTGGCGCCGACGGTCAGGTGCGGGAACAGCCCGATCTGCTGGATCACGTAACCCATCCGGCGCCGCAACTGCACCGGGTCTGCCGTGGTGACGTCCTCGCCCTCGAGGAAGATGCGCCCGGACGTCGGCTCGATCAGGCGGTTGACCATCCTCAGCGTGGTGGACTTGCCGCAGCCGGACGGGCCCACCAGCGCCACCAGCTCGCCGCGAGCGACATCGAGGTCGAGGGCGTCGACGGCCACCGTCCCGTCCGGGTACCTCTTTCCGACGCCGTCGAGCCGGATCATCGGCTGCGCGGTAGCGTCGCCGTCGTGATCGCGCAGATCGGCGGTGCCGGCGCCGGGCCCGCTCTTGTCGGACCGGCTCTTCTCGGGGGCGGGACTCATTCGGCAAGCGTTGCCGACAACTGCCTGGTCCGCAACGAGTGGCTCTGCGGCGAGTACCTCAGCAGTCGACAGGACGAGATCCTCGGAGCGCTCGGCGAGCACGTGCTGATCACCGTGCTGAGCGTCGGTCTCGGCCTCCTCGTCGCCTTCCCCTTGGCGCTGCTGGCGCGTCGCCGCCGCTCGCTCAAGAACCTGGTGCTGGGCGCGTCCACGATGATCTACACGATCCCGTCGCTCGCGCTGCTGTCGGTGCTGCTGCCCTTCACCGGACTCACGATCTCGACGGTCGTGGTCGCGCTGGCGCTGTACTCGCTCACGATCCTGGTGCGCAACATCGTCGCCGGCCTCGACGCAGTGCCCGACGACGTGGTCGACGCCGCCACCGGCATGGGCTACGGCCGCAACAGGATGCTGTGGCACGTGCAGGTTCCGCTCGCCTTGCCGGCCGTGTTCGCGGGTCTTCGCGTGGCGACGGTCTCGACGATCGCGCTCACGACGATCGGCTTCTTGGTCGGCTTCGGTGGGCTGGGCAACCTGATCAACGACGGGCTCACCAGCAACTTCAGGCCGCAGGTGCTGGTTGCAGCGGTGCTCTGTGTCGTGCTGGCCGTCGTCGCCGACCTGATGTTGCTGGCGCTCCAGAAGGGCCTCACGCCGTGGACCCGAGGGGCGCGGGCGTGAACGGGCCGCTGGGCGACGTGCTCGCCTACCTCACCGACGGCGAGAGCTGGGCGGGCACGAGCGGCCTGCTCAACCGCATCTTCGAGCACGTGCTGATCTCGGGGCTCGCCCTGGCGGCGGCGTTCATCGTGGCCGTCCCCCTGGCCGTCTGGCTGGGCCACACCGGACGTGGTGGCGTCCTGGCGGTGAACGCGGGCAACGCCGCTCGGGCCGTACCGACCTTCGCCCTGCTCGTGCTGTTCGTGATGCTGCCCGATCCCTTTGGCGCCAACACGTTCTCGTTCGTCCTCGCTCTCGCGCTGTTCTCGCTGCCGCCGCTGCTGACCAACACGTACGTCGGCGTGCGAGAGGTCGACCGCGACGTCGTCGACGCTGCCCGGGGGGTGGGCATGAGCGCGTGGCAGATCGTCCGCCGGGTCGAGCTGCCGCTGGCGACCCCGCTCATCGCGACCGGCGTGCGGCTGGCCGCCGTGCAGGTGGTCGCGACGGCAACGGTGCTCGGACTGGTCGGGGGCGGAGCGATCGGTCGCATCATCGCGACGGGCTTCGCCACCCAGAACCAGGGTCAGATCATCGGCGCCGCCCTGGTGGTCACCCTGATGGCGCTGGCGACCGAGGGCCTGTTCGAGCTGCTGGAGCGGCGGATCAGTCGGCGTGCGAGTCGCGCAGGTGGTGGGGATGCGGGGGTCACGGTGCCCGCCGACGAGCTCGCGCTGGCGGCGCCCTGAGCGCCTGGGTCTACTCGCCGGGACGTGCTCGTGACGCGATCGTGACCCGGATCCGGGGACCCTGGGGATGACGTTGTCGGTGGGACGTTGTTCACTCTCGTTGATGCGGGCGGTCCCGCCCGCCGGACACGCGCGGCTTCGATGCCGCGGGACACAGAAGGCGGTGGCCTCAATGCGCCCCCTGTTCTCTAGCCGATCCATCAGCCGTGCTCTCCTGCCGGCGCTGATCGTCCCGGTGCTCGCCCTGTCGGCCTGTGGTGGCGGTGGCGACGCCTTCGAGGAGGGGGACGGCGACACGCCTGCAGCGGGCGAGGCCGGCGAGCTCGTGGTCGGCGGGGCCCAGTTCACGGAGATGGCGATCATGGAGGAGATCTACAAGCTCCTCCTCGAGGACGCCGGCTACTCGGTGGAGATCAAGACCGCGGGCCAGCGCGAGATCTACATCCAGTCGCTGGAGAGCGGCGACATCGACGTGGTGCCTGACTACGCGGCGACGACGGCCGAGTACCTGAACCGCGAGGCCAACGGCGAGGACGCGCCACCCATCGCGACCCCCGACGCCGCGGAGACGGTCGAAGCGATGCGCCCGCTCGCGGAGGCCAAGGGGCTGTCGGTGCTCGAGCCCGCAGAAGCGCTGGACGCCAACGGGTTCTACGTCACGAAGGCGTTCGCCGACGAGAACTCGCTGAAGACTTTGTCCGACCTCGCGGCCCTCGGTCAGCCGGTGACGATCGCCGCCGGCGACGAGTGCATGGAGCGCCCGTTCTGTGCCATCGGTCTGACGGAGACCTACGGGCTGACTGTCGCCGGCGTCACCGGTGACGAGTTCGGCAGCGCCACCGGCAAGCAGAAGGTCGTCGACGGCGACGCCCAGGTGGGGCTGACCGGCACCACCGACGGCACGCTGGAGGCCCTCGGCCTCGTCGTGCTCGAGGACGACAAGAAGCTGCAGGCGGCCGACAACCTGGTGCCGATCGTCAACACCGCGGACGCGTCGGACGAGAAGATCACCGAGGCGCTGAACCAGCTGGCCGGTGTGCTGACCACCGAGGACCTCACCGAGCTGAACGCCAAGGTCGACGGCGAGCGCCTGAAGCCTGCCGACGTCGCCAAGGAGTACCTGGAGTCCAAGGACCTGATCGGCTGACCCCTCTTTGCTCCTCCTACCCACATCACCCCCGTGGCTCGCTCGTCCAGCCCACACGATCATTCGACAATCGTGTGGGCTGGACGAGTACCGCCTACGGGCTTGTCAGTGCGCCCAGGGCCCCCGGTAGAGCTCGCCGACCGGCACGTCGGCGTCGAGGCGGTTGCCAGGGGGCGCGAGGGGGCAGGCCCAGTCCGGGTCGTAGGCGCACGACGGGTGGTAGGCGAAGTTGAGGTCGACGACCAAGGTGCTTCCTGGACGGCGGCCATCTGGGCTCGGCCCAGTGAGGTCGGGACCCAGGTCGGCGCCCTTCGTGGTGTCGAGCACGTAACGTCCGCCGCCGTAGCCGGTGCGGCCGCTGGTCCCGTCGCGCAGGGGCACGAAGACGCCGCCTCCGTAGCCGGCGTGCCACCACACCTCGAGTGAGCCCAGGCCGTCGAGCTCGACACGGCCCACCCGGTCGAAGGCGACGGTGCCGTCGCTCCCGGTGACCACCTCGATCCGATCGGCCGGGGCGTCCTGCACCTCGACCACGAACCGGAACGCCTCGTCGTAGGCGGCGACCTCGACGCGCGCGCCTGCTCCACGGTGCTCCGCCTGCACCGGAGATGCGGGGTGCTCGGCCAGCAGCCGTCCACGCTCGCGCACCCACAGGGCGTGTCCGGCCTCCGGGTCTGCGGCGGCGCGCACCGCACGGTAGATCTCTGCCACACGGCGTCGGAAGTCGAGGACATCGAGGACGTCTGCGAGTGTCGTGGGCGACTCGTCCGTCATCCGGCCAGCCTGACACTCCGCCACAACCTGGACACGCGCGACACCGGTGCGTCCTCCCCGGCTTGGCCCGTCTCCGCCCCTACGATCGCCAGGTGAGCTCGACTTCCCCCATCGCGGCCCATCGTTCGTCCCTGACGGCGCGACCCTCGTCGCGTCGTCTCACCGTTCTCGCCTCTGCGTCCGTCGCCTCCGCCGGAGTCGGCCTCGCTTCGGTCGGCGTCTGGCTCGACCAGGCCATGCTCGGCGTCGCAGGCGCTGCAGTGGCGGCGGTGCCCTCCCTGTGGCTGGCCTTGCGTCCGACGCGTTCGGCGGACGCTGCCAGCGGCTTCCCGCCAACGCAGGAGTGGCTGAGCGACGCGACCGGCCAGGTGGTCGAAGCCCCCGAGACCCCCGTGGCCGCCCCGCCTGCGGACAGCACCGAGCCGGTGACCGCGAGCACGGTCGGGGGCGCACGCCCCACGACCGTCACCGCGTCATTGCCGGGGGCGGTGCCGGCGCCCGTGCGCACGGGGTCGGCCAAGGAACCGGTGTGGACGTTGCCGCTGGCGCCGTACCGTCCGGCCATCCTGCCCGCGCCCGTGCGGCCGGCACTGACGGCGGCCAGAACCGCGTCCCCGGCGCAGCCCGCCCGCGTCGACGGGCAGGCGGTCGCCCGCACCGTGAGCGTGACCGAGACCCGACGGGTCAGCGTGGCCGACCAGCCCGGCCCGTCCGCGGCGCCGATGCCCGCGCCCATGGCCATGCGTTCACCGGGCGCGGCCCCCGCGGCGGCGAGGGTCGCATCGCCCGTCGACCTCAGGGACCCGGCTCGCGTCGACACGGCCGAGCTCCAGCTCATCTGGGACCTCGGCGAGGCCGGTGAGCCCCCGACGACAGGTCCGCCGCGGACCTCCCGTGGCCGCCACGTCGCGACCACGCCGGTCGACCACAAGCCCGACCGCACCCCTCGCGCCGACAGCCCTCGCCGCCGGGCACGTCACCGCGCCTGAGCCCTCGCGCTCTCCATCCCCCGTTCAGTCAGACCGTGGACCGGCGCGCGCGGGTCGAGGGTCTGACTGTTCGTCGGACGGGGCTACTTGTCGACGTCGCCCACCACGAAGAAGGTCGACCCGAGGATCGCGACCATGTCGGCGATCAGCGCGCCCGGCAGCAGCTCGCTCAGGACCTGCACGTTGTTGAACGACGCCGACCGCAGCTTGAGTCGCCAGGGCGTCTTGTCGCCTCGTGAGACGAGGTAGTACCCGTTGAGCCCCAACGGGTTCTCCGTCCACGTGTAGCGATGCCCCTCGGGCACCCGCAGCACCTTCGGCAGCCGCACGTTGATCGGCCCCCGCGGCAGGGAGCGCATCCGATCGAGGCACGCGTCGGCGAGGTCGAGGCTGACGTGGACCTGCTCGAGCAGGCACTCGAGCCGCGCCAGGCAGTCGCCCTCCGTGCGGGTCACGACCCGGCCCGGGCCGCCCGGGCCGAAGAGCTCGGCGTACGCCAGGTACGGCTCGTCCCTGCGGAGGTCGAGATCGACACCGCTCGCGCGGGCGACGGGGCCGCTCACCCCGTACGAGTGCACGAGCAGGGGCGACAGAACTCCCACGCCCCGAGTGCGCCCCTCGACGATCGGGTTGCCGACGATCAGGCCCTCGATCCGGCGCATCCCCTTCCGTACGGCCGCAACGGCCTCGCCCGCACGGTCGGTCCACCCCGCGGGCATGTCCTCCTTGAGGCCACCCACCCGGTTGAACATGTAGTGCATTCGGCCGCCGGAGATCTCCTCCATCACGGCCTGCAGCTGCTCGCGCTCGGTGAAGGCGTAGAAGACCGGAGTGATCGCGCCGAGCTCAAGCGGGTACGACCCCAGGAACATCAGGTGGCTCAGCACCCGGTTCAGCTCTGCCAGAAGGGTTCTCGCCCAGACTGCGCGCTCCGGCACCTCCATGCCGAGCATGTGCTCGACGCCGAGCACGACCCCGAGCTCGTTCGAGAACGCCGAGAGCCAGTCGTGCCGGTTCGCCAGCACGATGATCTGGCGGTAGTCCCTTGCCTCGAACAGCTTCTCGGCCCCGCGGTGCATGTACCCGACGATCGGCTCCGCGTGCACGATGCGTTCGCCGTCAAGGGTCAGCCGCAGTCGCAGCACGCCGTGGGTGGCGGGGTGCTGGGGGCCGATGTTCAACACCATCTCGGACGTCGGCAGGTCACGTTGCGGTCCGAGCGCGTTCGCCCCGGCGCCCAAGCCAGTCATCACCTCGCGCGGCGCCGACACGGCCTGCTCCGGATTGCTGGTGACCACGGGCGAAGTCTGTCACGCTCACGATGTGTAGCCGGAAGGCTGCTCACCGTGACGACGGGGAGGACTCGAGATGACCGAACGAACCTGGCAGGGGATCGCTGTCGCCGCGGTCGGGATCGGCATCGTGTTCGGTCTGGTTCCGACCTTGTCGGACGCACTGCGGATCGTTGCGCTCGTGGTGGCGCTCGGCCTTGCGGTGGCTGCGTGGATGGTGCGGCGCCGAGTGCGCTCGTCCGTCGACGATCGTCACGGACTGGATGCTCACGGCGCGGGCACCGGGCTGCACGACCTGCAGGCGAGGAATCGGGGCGCCGAGCAGGCTCCCGACCAGCGGCACATGGGCTACGGCACCGGTGGTGGCGGTTCGTAGCGTGGCAGGATCGGGGCGTGAGCACTGACACGGGGACGCCCTTCGACCCACCCGGCCTGGTCTGGACGAGGATCAGCACCAGGCTGGTGACGGTTCGCCTGATCGGCCTGGGCATCTCGACGCTGGTCGTGGCGCTGGGCCTGCTGGTCGCCGCACTGCTGTTCTCACAGTGGTGGCTGTGGGCCGGGCTGGTCGCCTGGCTGGCGCTCGGCGCCGCGTCGGCGTCCCTGGTGCCGCGTCAGGTGCGGTCGTGGGGCTATGCCGAGCGCGAGGACGACCTGCTGATCAAGCACGGCGTCCTGTCGAAGTCGCTCGTCGTCGTCCCGTACGGCCGCATGCAGTACGTCGACGTGCAGGCCGGACCCGTGGACCGGATGTTCGACCTCGCAAAGGTGCAGCTGCACACCGCATCTGCGGGGACGGATGCGTCGATCCCCGGCCTCCCGCCGGAGGAGGCGAGCCGGCTGCGCGACCGACTCGCATCCCGTGGGGAGTCCCGGCTGGCGGGGCTGTGACCCAGCCCGTCCCACCCGCGTCGCCGGCACCTCACCAGGGTCCCGACCTGACCAAGCCACCGGACCTGACCAAGCCGGCAGCTCCCAATGGCCTGCCCGGAACGCCGGACGAAGAGGGCTGGCACCGTCTGCACCGCGTCACCCCCGTCCTCAAGAGCTGGAAGGCGTTGGCCGTCGGGCTCGTGATCCTGGCGCAGCAGCGCGGCGACGAGCTGATCGCCGGTGGCGACGTACCCGGTGGCGTCGAGGTGCTGGTCAGCCTGGGACTGCTGGGCGTGCTGGCGATCGGTGCCGCGATCTGGGCGGCCCTCAGCTGGCGGATGACCCGCTACCGCGTGGACGGGGACGTGCTGCAGCTGCACTCAGGCGTGGTGTTCCGTCAGCAACGGCAGGCGAGGCTCGACCGGCTGCAGGCTGTCGACGTCGTGCAGCCGCTGCTCGGACGGATGCTCGGCCTGAGCGAGCTGAAGCTCGAGGTCGCGGGCGGTGCCGGGTCCGACGTGAAGCTGTCGTACCTGCGCGACGACGACGCCGAGCGCCTGCGCAACGAGCTGCTGGCCCGCTCGGCGGGCGTCACCTACGAGGGACACGAGGCCCCGCAGGCGCCGGAGTCCGAGCTGGTCGCGGTGCCGATCGACCGCCTGGTGTGGTCGATGGTGCGGTCCGGAGGCACCGTGGCGCTCGTGCTGGGAGTCGTCGGGGTCGGCGTCGCCGCCGTGTTCCAGCCCGGCGCTCTGGTCGGCCTGCTGCCGATGGGTGTCGGCGTCGTCTCGGCCTACTGGACGCGCTTCAGCCGCGGTTTCGGCTTCAGGGTGGCGGTGTCGCCCGACGGGCTGAGGCTGCGTCATGGTCTGCTCGAGTCGCGGGCCCAGACCGTTCCGCCGGGCCGGGTGCAGGCGGTGCAGCTCACCCAGCCTCTGCTCTGGCGCAGCAAGGACTGGTGGCGCCTGCAGGTCAACGTCGCCGGCTACGGCGCTGGGACGGACGGCATCCAGTCGCCGGAGACCGTGCTGCTTCCGGTCGCCACGCGAGACGAGGCCTTCGCGGTGCTGTCGCGAGTGCTCCCCGACCTGGGCACCGACGACCCGGTGCGCCTGCTCGAGGCAGGCATGTTCGGTCAGTCAGACGGCGAGGGGTACACGGTGGCGCCGGCCCGGTCGCGCTGGCTCGACCTGTTCGCGTGGCGACGGCACGGGGTCGCCGTGACCGCCCGAGCCCTGCTGATGCGTTCGGGCCGCATGATCCGGCAGCTCGTGCTGGTGCCGACCGAGCGCACCCAGAGCCTCGGTCTGCAGCAGGGCCCGCTGCAGCGCCGGTTCGGGGTGGCGACGCTGGTCGCGCACAGCACGCCAGGGCCGGTCAGGCCCGCCGTGCACCACCTCGACGCGATCGTGGCCGCGGCACTCCTGGACGAGCTGGCCGAGCGCGCGGCCGCCGCCCGCGCCACGAGTGGTCCAGAGCAGTGGATGCACACGCCCCTCGAGGGCGAATCGCAGGCTATTCGCCCTGAGGAGGACCCCCCGCGGGGCGCATAGCCCGCGATTCGCCCCGGGTCAGAGTCCTGGTCAGAGCCGGGACAGCACCACCGTCGAGCGCGTCTGGCTGACCCCGTCGTGGTCGCGGACGGTCTCGAGCACCCGCTCGAAGTGCGTCATGTCGGCCGCGCGCACCCTGAGCAGGGCGTCGGCGTTGCCGGTGACGGTGAACGCCTCCTGCACCTCGGGGATGTCGGAGACCATCGAGCGGATCCGCGCAGGCGCCACCCGTCCCTCGCAGAAGACCTCGACGAAGGCCTCGATCGCCCAGCCGAGCGCGGCCGGGTCGACGATCGCCGTGAAGGCGCGCAGGACGCCGTCGCCACGCATCCGGTCGACGCGCCGCTTCACCGCCGGCGCGCTCAGTCCGACCTCGGAGCCGACCTGGGCGAAGCTGCGTCGGGCGTCCTCGATCAGTTCTGCAACGATTCGCCGGTCAATGGCGTCAAGACGCAAGATACTGCTCCTCTGGCGGACGGTTTCGGCCTTGTTCGGCTGTCTCGCCGGACCTTACTCTCCGAACATGCCGATGTCTGCCCCGCGCCACTACCTGATGTGCGCCCCCGAGCACTTCGAGGTCGTCTACGCGATCAACCCCTGGATGGACACCAGTGCGCCGGTCGACCGCGACCGGGCCCTGGCGCAGTGGCACGGGCTGGTGGACACGTACCGCTCCCTCGGGCACCGGGTCGACCTGCTGACGCCGCAGCCCGGGCTGCCCGACATGGTCTTCGCCGCGAACGGCGCCACCGTGGTCGGCGGGCGGGTGCTGGGCGCGTCGTTCGCCACCGCCCAGCGGACCCCGGAAGCGGCCCACCACCTGGCCTGGCACACCGACCACGCCGACGAGCTGGGCTGGACGAGCGTCACCGCCGGACTCCACGTCAACGAGGCCGAGGGCGACTTCGCCGTCACCGGTGACGTCGTGCTCGCCGGCTACGGCTTCCGCACCGACCCGCGTGCCCACGCCGAGCTGGCCGAGGCGGTCGGGCGTCCCGTCGTCGGGCTACGCCTGGTCGACCCTCGCTACTACCACCTGGACGTCGCCCTCACCGTTCTCGAGGACGCACCCGGCGCATCCCAGATCGCTTGGTACCCAGAGGCTTTCAGCGCGGGCAGTCAGGCGATCGTGCGCCGCCTGTTCCCCGAGGCCATCGAGGTCCACGAGATCGACGCAGTGGTGCTCGGGCTCAACTCCGTCAGCGACGGGCGCAACGTCGTGGTGCCTGAGCGGGCCGAGAAGTTCATCGCCCAGCTCGGCGAGCACGGCTACACGCCGGTGCCGGTCGACCTCTCCGAGCTACTGAAGGGCGGCGGCAGCATCAAGTGCTGCACGCAGGAGCTGCGTCCCGGTCTCGTCCTCGTCTAAGGATCAGCACGGCGCGATCGTGTCCGCCAGCGTGAGCTGGCCGTCGGTGTAGGTCAGCAGCCACACCGTGTCGGACGCCGTCAGGTCGCTGACCGACCCCGGCTGGGTCGCGATCTTCGGCTCGGGCTGTCCCTCGGTCTGGCACTCGTTGAGAGCGACGACGGCGTCCTTCGACACCGGCACGGTGTAGGTGTTGTCGTCGTTTTGGTTGGTGAACGGGTTGTCGGTCAGGGGCGCCAGCGGCACGCCCTCGGCGGCGACGCGCTCGTCGTCCCAGTCCGCGTAGGTGTACCGGTCGAGCTTCAGGAAGACGGCCCCCTCGAAGTCGATGACCTCGGTGATCGTCCCGACGTCGTGCGCCCGACCGTCGACGTCGCCCTTCGGCGCCGTGGGGGTGGTCGGGGCCGGCGTGCTGGTGGCGCCTGTGGACGAGGCGGTCACCGTCACGGTCGGGCGGTCCTCGGGGTCGTCGCCCCCGCACGCGCCGAGGCCCGCAGCCAGGCATGCGGCGGTGGTCAGGTGGATGGTGGCCCTGGCGGCGCGCGAGTGTCGGGGCCGGGCGGAGTTCAGCACGACGGAACCCTGCCCGTTGGTGGTCCGTTGTGTCCATTCCCTGACCATTCCGCGAGCCCCTTGAGGCCGCTGGCGGACGCATGCCCCACCGGCATGACCAGCCAGCCGAAGCCGCCGAGCCCGGTTGGGTCGAGCAGCTCCGCGGCCTCCGACGCGGCCGCCAGCGCGGTCACGTAGGCACGCGGGTCGGTCACGGCGAGGGCCGCGTCGGGCCGGCGGCCGTCCAGGCCGAGCCAGCGCAGCGCCTCGTGCTGGCGCACCAGATGCCCGCCTGACCCCGGCAGGGCGTCGAGCGCGACGTGGGCTGTGAGGTCGGCGCGCCCGTCGGGGACCGGCGTGACCTGCCGTCCGCCTCGGTACCCGGTCAACGTCCCTTCGGTCGGACGGGCACCGCGCACGTGGTCGTAGTCAACGACGAGCACGACACCCTCGGCGACGCCCGCCAGCAGCGCCTCCCACACCTGCTCGCGGGCGCTGCCGACCTCGACGCGCTGGCCCGGCTCGTACGGACCAGGCCACCAGGCTCGACTCCAGCTGAGGTCCACCTCGTCGGGGGCGGCGGGGCCGAGTCGCTCTCGTCCGTCCAGGTGCACCTCGACCGTCCGCAAGAGGCCGTGGCGGTCGGCTTCGAGCACCGTGCACGGCACGACGTCGAGCAGCTCCCAGCCGACCAGCAGCGTGGGCGTCGCGGTGTCGCCGATGTGAGGCAGACCGCCCGGACCCACCAGCCCGCGCGACCAGCCGATGCGAGCCGGCAGCCCCGCAGGGCGGTCCACCACGTCGACACCGTGCAGCGACAGGTCGGGGGCCACCACGTCCAGCGACGCCAGCAGCTCCCCCCGTCCCGCCCCCACGTCGACGACACGGGTGCAGCCGGTGCGCCGGGCCAGCTCGGCCAGCGCCCGTGCGAGCGCGCCATCGGCGGAGGCGTGGGCGGCCGTGCGGAAGTGGCCGGCCGGCCCTTCGTCGTTGCGGTAGAAGCCATCCGGCCCGTACAGCGCCTGCTGCCAGGCCTCCCGCCACGGCCGCCACTCCTGCTCGCCGGTCACGCGGGTCAGGGCTTGCGCAGCACGACGGCCACGTCGGTGACGGTGAAGAGGAACTGGTCGGCCTCTGCGAGCCGGCGCAGCCCGTCCAGCCAACCGGCGGCGCGGCCGGCGAGGGCAGGGTCGTCCGCAGCCGCTGCCAGGATGCCCATGGCGATCTTGAACGCGACTGAGTCCTCGTCGAACCGGCGGTGCGGGTCGGCCCACGACTGCACGTCGACGACCTCGTACGTGGCGTGCCGGCTCGCGGTCGCGTCGGCCAGAGCCAGCAGCTTGCGGCCCATGAAACCCTCGGCGCGCTCGGCCCAGGTGGGAACCACCGCGACGAAGCGGTCGACCAGCTCGCGAGTCAGGGCGTCGTCGGTGCTGGTGAACAGCGCTGTGTCCCAGTCACTGTGGGCCAGAACCAGGAGGCCGTCGGGTCGCAGCACGCGATGCACCTCGGCCAGGTGCGCGACGGGGTCGACCAGGTGCTCGACTACGTTCAGGCTCACGACCCGGTCGACGCTCCCCGTCGGCAGCGGCAGGTCGTGGTCGAGGTCGACGATGCGGCTGCGCACGCGGGGGTCGGCGAGCAGGTCGTCGTCCAAGTCGGAGATGTGGTCGTGCGCGTGCACGACCTCCGGGCCCGCCGTCAGCAGCGCGCGCACCGTCCGCCCCGAACCGCAGCCCAGGTCGGCGACCGTGAGCCCGGGCCGGTCCAGGCGAGCCAGCTCGACGATGCGCTCGTGCCGTCCCATGCCGCCCGACCCTAGGGCTTCGGCTGCCGTGCGCGAGCCTCGTTAACGAGGCCAAGCCCACGTTCACGTGGCGTGCAAGCCTCGTGAACGTGGGGAATGCCTCGTTAACGAGGCTCGCGAGGGGCAGGCTGGTAGGTCGGGCCTAGGTTGGGGCCGTGATTCCGGACGAGGGCCCGCGGCGGCGTCCTGGCCGGCTCGGGGTCGGCATCGTGGGTGCCGGACGGGTCGGCGCGGCGCTCGGCAGCGCTCTGCGGCAGGCCGGGCACGCGATCGTCGGGGCGAGCGCGGTCTCGCGAGCCAGCATCGACCGGGTCGAGGCGCTGCTGCCTGGCGTGCCGGTTCTGACCGTGCCCGATGTCGTCGAGCGGTCCGAGCTCGTGCTGCTCACCGTCCCCGACGACGCGCTGGCCGACCTGGTGGCCGGGTTGGCAGCGACCGGGGCGTGGCGGCCGGGTCAGCTCGTCGCCCACACGAGCGGACGGTTCGGCACCGCCGTGCTGGAGCCGGCGCTGCGGGCGGGAGCGATCCCGCTTGCGCTGCACCCCGCGATGACTTTCACCGGGACGAGCCTCGACGTGGTCCGGCTCGCCGACTGCTGTTTCGGCGTGACCGCGCCCGGGCCCGTGCTCCCCGTCGGGCAGGCGCTCGTGGTCGAGATGGGCGCCGAGCCGGTGGTGATCGACGAGAAGGACCGTCCGCTCTACCACGCGGCCCTCGCGCACGGCTCGAACCACCTGGTCACGCTCGTGGCCCAGGCCCGACAGCTGCTGTCGCAGGCGGGCGTCGAACGGCCCGACCGCATGCTCGGCCCGCTGCTGTCAGCGGCGCTCGACAACGCGCTGCGCTCAGGCGACGACGCCCTGACCGGACCCGTCGCGCGCGGCGACGCCGGCACCGTCGCCGCCCACACCGAGGTGCTCGCCCGGGCCGCTGAGAGGTCGGGCACCGCCGATGTGCTGGCCACCTACCGCGCGCTCGCCCGCGCCACCGCCGAACGCGCCATGGCCACGGGACGCCTCGACCCCGCCGCTGCCGAGAACCTGCTCGCCGCGCTCGCGGAACCGCGAGCCGAGCCGCCGCACTGACCCGTCGGCGCCCCGCGAGATCTCACGAACCGTCCCATCACGTCGCGGGAAACGACACCTGGTGAGATCTCGCCGGGTTCGGTCCCGCGTCCCCGGCCCGCGGGTGGCGTGGCGGCCCGCGCTAGCGTGGCGCCGTGACTGCTTCGTCGGCGACCCCGTCGGTTGCGAGGACCCGCGACGAGCTCGCGGTGGCCCGGGCCGGCCTCGACGGAGTCGTTGCCGTCGTGATGACGATGGGTGCGCTGCACGAGGGACACGTCGCGCTCGTGCGCGAGGCCCGCAAGCGCGCCGCGTCCGTCATCGTGACGATCTTCCTCAACCCCCTGCAGTTCGGCGTCGGCGAGGACCTGGCGAAGTACCCGCGGACGCTGGACGCCGACCTCCTGCTGCTGGCCGACGAGGGCGTCGACCTGGTGTTCGCACCCGCACCCGACGCCGTGTACCCGGACGGCGACCCCGGCGTTCGCGTCAGCGCAGGTGCCCTCGGCGACGTGCTCGAGGGCGCGTCGCGGCCAGGGCACTTCGACGGCGTGCTGACGGTCGTGGCCAAGCTGCTGCACCTGACGCGTCCCGACCTCGCGTACTTCGGCCAGAAGGACGCACAGCAGCTGCTGCTGATCCGGCGGATGGCGCGCGACCTCGACTTCCACGTCGACGTGGTCGCCGTGCCGACCGTCCGCGAGGCCGACGGGCTGGCGATGAGCAGCCGCAACATGTACCTGACGGCGTTCGACCGCGAGGTGGCCCTGTGCCTGTCGCGCGCGCTGACTGCGGGCGAGGCGTCTGCGGGCGAGGGCGCCAGCGCCGTCCGACGGGCCGTTCGCGCCGTGCTTCTGGCCGAACCCGGTTGCCGCGTGGACTATCTCGCCCTCGTGCATCCTCAGACCCTCGACGACGTGCCCGAGTGGTACAGCGGCGAGGCGCTGCTCGCGCTGGCCGCCCGTGTCGGGCCGACCCGTCTGATCGACAACGTCCCCCTCGTGCTGGGAGCCCCCTGATGCTGCGCACCATGCTGCACGGCAAGATCCACCGCGCCACCGTCACGCAGGCCGACCTGCACTACGTCGGCTCGATGACCGTCGACGCAGACCTGCTCGACGCCGCGCACCTGATGCCGGGCGAGCAGATCGACGTGGTCGACGTGACGAACGGCGCCCGCCTCACCACCTACCTGATCGAGGGCGAGCGGGGCGCGGGCGAGATCTGCATGAACGGCGCCGCCGCCCACCTGATCCACCCGGGCGACGTCGTCATCATCATCGGCTACGCCCTCGTCGACGACGAGGAGCTCAAGAACCACTCGCAGCACGTCGTTTTCGTCGACGCGCACAACAAGATCGTCGAGGTGGGCGGCGACGCCGGCCACGCACCCGACGGCTACGGCCTGAAGTCTCACGGCGCCCGGTGAGCAGGGGCGGATGACCGGCGGAGCGCCCGTTCTCGCCCGCCGGTTGGCTGCCCCGCCGCCGGGCTGGACGACGGCGGCCGACGTCGTCGTCGTCGGATCCGGCATCGCCGGGCTCACGGCGGCGCTGCGGCTGCGGCAGCGCGTCGACCGGGTGCTGCTGGTGACGAAGACCGTGCTGTCGAGCGGCTCGACGCTCTGGGCACAAGGTGGCATCGCCGCCGCGCTCGCCGACACCGACTCTCCCGAGGCGCATCTCGTCGACACGCTCGTCGCCGGCGCCGGGCTGTGCGATGAGCAGGCGGTCAGAACGCTGGTCACCGAGGGCCCGCAGCGCATCCGTGACCTGATGGCGCTCGGCGCCCAGTTCGACACCGGCGTCGACGGTGAGGTGCTGCTGACGCGCGAGGGCGGCCACCACGCCGACCGCATCGTGCACGCCGGCGGCGACGCGACCGGTGCCGAGGTCTCGCGCGCGCTGGTGGCCGCGCTGCAGGCGGTGCGTGACGACCCGGGCATCGAGGTGATCGAGCACGCGCTGGTGCTCGACGTGCTGACTGCCGCGCCCGACGCCGACGGTCGCCCCGGCCCGGCGTGCGGCGTCAGCCTCCACGTGATCGGCGAGGGCAGCCGCGACGGGGTGGGCGCCGCACTGGGCCGCGCCGTCGTCCTGGCCACGGGCGGCATCGGCCAGGTGTTCAGCTCGTCGACCAACCCCAAGGAGGCCACCGGCGACGGTTCGGCCGCCGCGCTGCGGGCGGGGGCCGAGCTCGCCGACCTCGAGTTCGTGCAGTTCCACCCGACGGTGCTCTGGCTCGGCGCCGGCGCGCGCGGGCAGCAGCCGCTGATCTCGGAGGCGGTCCGCGGCGAGGGGGCACACCTCGTCGACACCGCCGGTGTGCGCTTCATGCTCGGCCAGCACGAGATGGCAGAGCTGGCGCCGCGCGACATCGTGGCCAAGGCCATCGTGCGACAGCTCGCCGTGACCGGCAGCGAGCACGTCTTCCTGGACGCGCGCCACCTGGGCCGGGCGTTCCTGCGCGAGCGGTTCCCCACCATCGGCGCCCAGCTGGCCGAGCACGGGTACGACCTCGCCGAGGACCTCGTGCCGGTCGCTCCGGCCCAGCACTACCACTCGGGCGGCGTCCTCGTTGACCTGGACGGCTGCTCGTCGCTCGACGGGCTCTACGCGGTGGGGGAGACCTCGTGCACCGGCGTGCACGGCGCGAACCGGCTCGCGTCCAACTCCCTGCTGGAGGGCCTGGTCTTCGCGCACCGCATCGCCGACTCGGTCGTGGAGAGGCTGGACGCGGGGCAGCTCACGCAGGCCGACCCCGTCGAGCGGTCCGGCCCCGCGGCGCTGGTTCCCGCCCCGCAGCGCGTCGTCGTGCAGCGGGCCGCGTCGTCGGGGCCCGGCGTGATCCGGGAAGCCCGCGGCCTGGCAGCCGCGGCGACGGTGCTCGCAGCCGTGCCGACCGCGTCGACCCGGCACTCGGCGGGCAAGGGCGGCGTCACCCCGTCAACCGCCGAGTGGGAGACGACGAACCTGCACCAGGTGGCGTCTGCGCTGACGATGGCCGCGGCGGCCCGCACCGAGACCCGGGGTGGCCACTACCGCCAGGACCACCCCGAGACCGACGACGCTCGCTGGCGCGGTCGCACCGTTCTGGCCCTCGATGCCGACGGCATCCTGACGAGTCGGTTCTGCCGTGTGGGCTGAACGGGGCTGGGCTGAATGGGCTGGGCTGAACGGGCTGACTTGCACGGGCTGGGCCGATCGGGCCTGGGCCGAACGGGGTCGCGAGGGCCGATCGGGCGTCGGCACTCACGCTGCGTAGGGCACACTGCCCGCATGGGGAGACATCTGGGGGAGGCGGTGCCTGGTTCGTGGCCCGCTGAGGGCGGCCCGGACTGGCCGGAAGGCACGACCGAGGCGCTGGAGACTGCCGGGCTCAACCCCGAGTGGGTCGGAGCGCTGGTCAGCTACGCCCTCTCCGAGGACCTCGGCGGCAACCCTGGCCGTGACGTGACGACGCAGTCGACGGTGCGTCCCGATGCCGACCACACCGTGCACCTGGTGGCGCGCGCCGACGGCGTGCTGGCCGGCACGCCCTTCATCCCCGTGGTCCTCGCCGACGTCGCCGGCCGGATCGGACACCCGATCCCGACGGCGGAGTACCGCGTGGCCGACGGCAGCGTGATCCGGGCGGGCGAGATCGTCTGTGCCATGACCGGGTCGGCGCACGTCCTGCTGATGGCTGAGCGGACGATGCTGAACCTGCTCTGCCGCGCCTCCGGCGTCGCGACCCACACCCGAGCCTGGACGGACGAGCTCGAGGGCACCGACGCTCAGGTGCTCGACACCCGCAAGACCACCCCGGGGCTGCGAGCCCTGGAGAAGTACGCCGTGCGGTGCGGCGGCGGCACGAACAAGCGGATGGGCCTGTTCGACGTCGCGATGATCAAGGACAACCACAAGCTGGCGGCCGGGTCCGTCTCCGCTGCCTATGCGGCCGTGACCAGGGAGTTCCCCGACGTGCAGGTGGAGGTCGAGGTGACCACGGTCGACGAGGCGCGCGAAGCGGTCGCCGCCGGGGCGCGCTTCCTGCTGTGCGACAACATGGACGTGGCCACCCTCGCCGAGGCTGTCAAGGCGGCCCGTGCGGCGACGAAGGACTCGGTGGAGATCGAGGCCACGGGCGGCCTGACGCTCGACGTCGCAGCGGACTACGCCCGCACGGGCGTCGACTTCCTGTCCGTCGGCGCGCTCACGCACTCGTCCCCCGTCCTCGATCTCGCGCTCGACATCGTCGGCTAGAGGCTCTTGGTCTCCGGGTTGGTCTCCGGGTGGTTCTCCGGGTGGCTCTCCGTGAAGGACGTGTGGATGAGCGTCTCGTGGAAGACGGCCTTGTACTGACTGGCGACGGTGGACGGGCACGTCGCGGTCATCGTGAACCCGACGCCGTCGCGGGTCCAGTAGAGCTGATGCTGCAGCACGCGGACTCCGTCCGGTGGCGACCACTCGAAGACCCTCATGGGTGCTGGGCCTTGCGGTGTGACGACCAGCACCAGGGCGTGCTGGGTGTAGTGGGGGAACTCCCGGGTCAGCAGGTCGCCCTGGACGGCGGCGTACTGGGCGGTCGTGACCGTGGGGTCCAAGGGTTCGCGCGAAGCGATGACGTTCGCCTGCCCGTCGGGCGCGAGCAGGGTCCACGACTCCTTGACGAACCACCCGTAGGGCACGAGAGGCCGGATGCGGGGGACCGCCCCGTCGGTCGGGGCGGTCACGACGCGGGTCCGATCGCGACGTCGCGGACGACCAGGTCGAGGCCCAGGTAGCCGCCGGGATTGGGCGTGTCCGGGCCGACACGACGGCCTTGCGGATCGAGCAGGCAGGGCTCGTCGGGCTCCTCGAGCACCAGCACCGTTCCGTACGAGGAGCTGCCGGCCAGCAGGGAGACCGAACCCGGCAGGTCCATCGCGCTCACGTCGCCGGTCTCGACGTCCAGCAGTGAGATCCGTGCTCCTTGCGGGTTGTTCACGCCGGTCCACACCAGCCGGTCGGGTTCGTCGGCGTCGAGTGCGAAGCGCACGTCGAACAGGTAGTGGCCGCTCTCGACGGGGAGCCAGCGCCAGGTGTCCTCCGCCTCTGCGGACAGCACACCGATCACGGTCGGGTGCGGCTCGTCGGCATGCTCGGACACGCCGGCCACGTCGCCGCCGACCAGCCGGCTCGACAGCGGCAGCCAGCGGGTTCGCGGGCCGGCGCTGCGTCCCACACCGTGCAGCGGCGACTGTCCCACCCACGTGGACTCCCGGGTGGTGGTCACGTCGCCCGCAGGTGTGCGCAGCATGGCCAGCGGCAGCCCGGAGGGCTCGGCACGGAAGACCATCGGTGGGCCCAGGTCCGGTGCGCGGACGAACGTGTCCTGCGCCGGGCCGGTGCCTTGGCTTTCGCCGCCCGGCAGGATGACGACGGCGTCCGAGCCGTCCGAGGCCCCGAGCGTCAGTGCCGCGAACCGGTAGTCGCGGGACCGGCCGGTCGACTCGGGCAGGCGCCAGCTATCCGAGACCTGGCCCAGGTCGGCCGGCAGGCCGGTGGTCCAGCGGTCCCGCGACACGCGGTGCAGGGTCCACCGGCGAAGGCCCGCACGCGCGGGATCGGGTGGCGAGCTCTCGAGGGCCCACAGCACCCGGTCGGTCGCCAGCCACTGCACGTCGACGTCCCGAGGTCGCTCCAGCAGCGCCGTGCGCCGCCCGTCGTGGTCGAACACCGACACGACGTCGGCACTGACGACGACGGTCGTGGACGACCCGACGGAGATGGACTCGGGGATGCCGCCGAGATCCCTCTGCCACCGGACCTGTCCGTCGAGCCCCGCGCGGAACAGCCGTGGCGCCGCGCCCTCGTCGACCGCCACCCCGATCGCCCCGCCGTGACCGTCACCGTACGCATGCAGCACGCGCTCGATGACGAGTCCCTGGCGCTCTGTCGGGAGGACGACCCTGGGAGGCAGGGGTGGCGGCGGGGGCGGCTTCCGCGTTTCCTGTGGGGAGGCCGGGAGCCCGAACAGCGGCTCGGACGCGATGTCCAGTCCGAGCGGCGCGGCGAGCCACGGCGTTCCCGTGGCAACGGTGCTGGCGTCGTACGCCATCCCCGCGTAGGCGGCCCGCACCTGGCCGTACACCGACACGACGTGCCCGGGCTCGAGGCCAGTGCGGTCGATCTCCTCCCGGGTGAACGGGACCACCATGTTCAGTCCGAGCGGCGTGACACTGATGTGTGCCAAAGCGAACGCCAGACCGGTGTGCTCGTTTATGTGGTGCGTGAGCCGGTGGACCCTGGCGGTGCAGGTGCCGAACGGCGTGCTCGTCGGTCCGAACAGCCCCGCTGCGATCCAGGATCCGATGGCAGACACCGGCTTTCCGGGGTTCGCCTCCTCCTGCGCCCGGACGTACGACTCGTCGGTCGAGTAGGCCTGCAGGGTGTGCGGAGACATTGCCAGCCGAACGCGGGTCGCACGCTCACGCGACCAGCCGGGCAGGGTGCTCGCGAGGTCGGACGCGGTGAAGGCCAGTTTCGCGCGCGTACCGCCGACCGGGTTCCTGGTCTCGGCGAGAAGGCAGGCGCACCAGGGGCATTCGGGGTTCGGCACCACCCCGGTCACCCAGATCGTGGAGACGGCACCGGCCAGGATCTCCGGCTGGTCGCAGACGACCACACCACTCGGGTCGAGGGTGTACCGCTGACCCGCGCCGCTGCGGTCGGTCAGTGCCAGCTGGGTGAATCCCGCGTAGCCACCCAGCCGCACGGTGGCGTCGAGGATGGGGCCGCTTGCGACGATCTCGGGCGTGAGTCCGATGGCTTCGTAGTCGTGGGGCACTGCGGTCACCTGCTCGCGACGGGCTGCTCGGCGAGGAGCCGGTAGGCCCGCGCGAGCACGCGGGCCGCCTCCACCTCCGCCGGGTGCAGCAGGGTTGACGAGTCCGCCTGTGCTCGGGCGGCCAGCTGGCGGGCGGTCTGCGAGACCAGCTCCGCCGACGCGTCCGTGGTCAGGTCGAGCACCGTCCGCGGGTCGCTCTCACTGACACAGCGCTCCAGCTCGGTCCGGAGCCTGGACGAGGGGACCTGCGCGAGCAGGAGCTGCAGCGCCGCCAGCACGCGCAGGGGATGCATGACCGGGTCGAGCATGGCGGTCTCCACCAGGGAACGCACCTGGCCCGCCTGCTCGCCGGCCGCTGCGGCCCCGACCCGCGCCAGCGCCCGCGACGCCTTGAGCAAGCCGCCGCGCGAGACCAGCTGCGACCTCACCAGCCGCTCGAGCTCGGCGACGCCCGATCGTTCCTCGAGCCATCGGACGAAGGGCCCCGCTCCGCCGTCGACGTGGTGTCGGCCCGCGCTGACGCCGTAGGTGCCGAGCAGCCGGTGGAGCCGATCGAGGCTCTCGCGACTGGTGCCGTCCGGCGGTTCGAGCTGGGCATGCAGGCGGAGGCGGACGGCGTCGATGTCGGCCAGGGCCGCCAGGTCGCGCGTGAGCGCCTCGCTGAACCGGCCCGTGCGCGCCGTCTCGGCGAGCAGGCCCGACACCGGCACGACACCACAGACCTCCGCTGCCCGCGAGCGCGCGAGGCGCTCCGCCTGGTCGCGGGCGAGGTCGAAGGGGTCGGCCGAGTCGGTCCGTCCGGACCCGAACAGGTCGGCCTGCGACAGCACCCCGGCGGCGTTGGTCGCCGACGCGACGAGGTCGCCGCTGACCCCCCGCAGGTCGCGCAGGAACTGCACCTCGTCGGCACGCTCGGCCTCACGGAAGACGAACAGCACGGCGTCGGCCTCGCCCGCAGCGGCCCGCGACGACTCGCTCTCGCCCAAAATCGCTGCCCGGGTGACGCTTTCGTTGATGCTGGTCAGCGTTGCAAGGCCCGGCGTGTCGATCAGGGTGGTCGCCCGCAGCTGACCCGCCTGCAGGTGCACGACGACGCGCTGCACGTCCTCGACGGGCACGCCGAGCTCCTCCGGCAGCCGGCCCTCCTGCAGTGGCAGTGGCCTGGTCGTGCCGTCACGCAGCTGCACCTCGGCGCGATCGGGCCCGCCGAACCGGTACCAGGTGACGACGCGGGTGCACTCACCGGCGCGCGTCGGCGCCACCCGACGTCCGACCAGCGCATTGACGAGCGTGGACTTCCCGGCCTTCACCCGGCCGACCACGGCGAGCCGCAGCGGCTCGCGCAGTCCTTCTCGGACGTCGGCGACCTCGGCGCCGCCCGCCTCGTCGAGCAGCGGCTCGACCTGCTGGCAGAGCAGGTCGACGCGCTCGAGCACCGGCGAAAGGGGCGCGGTCACCGGCCACCCCGCAGGACCAGGTCCAGCCGACGGGCTACGCCTGCGGCGTCGGGAGTCCGGAGATGGAGCTCCGCTCCCGAGGGGGGACACGTGGCGCCAGGACGGTGGGTGGTCCGCACGACCACCCACTTCCCCTTCTCGCCGGACTGGAAGGGGTTGAACCGCACCACCTTGACCTCCAGTGTGCTCACGACGTCGGCCGTCAGGACGAATGGGAACCCGCTCCATCTGACACCCCCGGACGGCACCGATGGCGACACATTGACCTCCGCGTCGACGAAGCTCGGTAGCCCGACCCTCTGGATGTTGGCCAGCGGCAGCACGACAGCCGCCCCCGGGAGGCTGCCGACTCCGGCGTACAGGTGCAGGGCTCGCGCCGGCTCCCACACACCTGGCCCCCGCAGCTCGTCGAGGACCTCCATGGTGTGCCCCCCGTACGCGTGCTCGAGTGCCGACGACGCGACCAGGAACGGGGCCGGAGCAGTCAGTCCTGGGGCCGGGACGTAGACAGCGCCCACCACGGCGAGGACCTGCTCCTGCATCGGCGTCGCGCCGGCTGGGCGTTCGGGCACCCCGAAACGACTGTCCGCCGCACGGGGCACGTACCGCTTCACAGGGTCGAGTGTTACCGCCTCGAAGTCCTCGTCCGAGTGGAACCAGTCGGGCGAGGGGTCGCCTACCCACGTCTGCCAGGTCGGGTCCCCCTCGATCGCGCCGCGCTCCGTCTCGGTCGCCATGCACCACGACGTCACCAGCTGTCCCGCCCACGCTCCGAGCGAGTACCCCTCGGCGAACCCGACCCGGGCGGCGGGATCGTCGAAGTGCCGTTGCCAGACGCCGTTGCCCGCGAAGAACACCTGGACCGGCCGTGGCACGCCGTGGCCGGGTTCGTAGGGATCCAATTTGGCGAATCGCGTTTCCCTGAGCCGGTCGAGCACGGCTGGGTCCTGCGTCGCCTGCTCGACCAGGCCGGGCGCGCACAGCAGGGCGACCAGCATCGGTTCGTCGTCGATGGCGGCGGGTCCTTCGGGGTGGCGTGCCAGTGCGGCGGCCAGGGCCGGGTACAGCGTCAGCAGCCGCTGGGTGGGCGCGCTCAGGCCTGTGGGTAGGGCGACGGCGGTTTCGATGCCGGACGGGGTGGCGCCGGCACGCGGCGCTGCTCGGTCGGGGAGCGGGGCAGGGGTGGCCGGGGTTGTCGAGGGGGTCGATGACGGAGACACGGCGATGACGTCGAGTGCTCCGAGCGCGACGACGAGTTTGGGGTCCTCCAGGGTCGCCGGCCGGCCGCCGAGCAGTTCGGACAGGCCGCGGTGCACGGCCCTCATGTGGGACGAGCCGCCGGTCAGGTAGAGCACGTCCAGCGCGCTGGGCTCGACCCGGGCTCGCCGGAGCGTGGTGGCGGTCAGGTGCACGGCGCGGTCGACGTCGGCCGCGACCAGCGCGTCGAACTCGTCGGCGGTCAGGGACACGACCGCCTCGTGGTCGCGCACGGCGACGGGGACCTCGGACTGCTCGTGGTAGCTCAGGGCGTGCTTGGCCTCGCGCACCTCGTCGCGCAGGGTGAGCCGGGCGCCCAGGTTCTCCGGCGCGTCCAAAGCTTCCAGGAGGGCGTGGTGGCCGCTGTCGCGGAGGCGGTCGATCACGGCGGTCAGGACCAGGTGGTCGACGCCGTCGCCGCCGAGGGGGTCCGCGCCGTCGCTGGCGAGCACGTCCCAGGGTCGGTCCGGGTCGTCGGATCGGCGCAGGACGGCGACGTCGCAGGTGCCGCCGCCGTAGTCGAAGACGGCCACCGTCTGGTGGCTGGAGGACCGGGCGCCGGCGTACCTGGTCGCGGCTGCCACCGGTTCGGAGACCAGCCTGATCCGGGACGGGTCGACTCCGGCCTGCTGGGCGGCGGCTTCGAGCACGTCGAGCCGTGGACCGGCCCAGCGGTCGGGGTGGGTCAGCACGAGTGCGTCGGGCCGGTCGTCGCCGGCCGCGCGGGCCGCGGCTGCGAGCACGTGCCGCAGCACCGCGGCCACCACGTCGGTGACCGGCACGTCGGCGTCGCCGAGCTGGATCGAGCCCTCACCGATGCGGCGTTTGGGGGCCCGCTCGAACAGGTCGGGACGCAGCCTCGCCGAGCGGACTGCCTCGGTGCCGACGCGCGGTCCCCCGTCCGCCCAGAACACCGCCGAGGGCATCTGGTCGGCGCGATCCGACAGGCGTACGGGCACGGGACGCTCACCCTCGCGGCAGTAGGCGGCCGCCGTGTTGGTCGTGCCGAAGTCGATCGCCAGCGTCCAGCCAGGCATGACGGACCTACCCCTTCCCGTGGTTGTCGGGGACCGCGTCGTCGTCGTGCAACGGCTCGACCTGCTGACAGAGCAGGTCGACGCGCTGGAGCACGGGTGACGTGATCGTCATGGCGATCGCAGGAGGATGACGCGCAGCGAGTTCTCCAACGCCTGCGGATCAGCCGACCTCATCTGGACCTCTGAGGTCGACGTGGTGACGACCACCCACTTGCCCTGCACATCAGACGCCGACGACCCCATGGGCACCACCAAGCCAGAACGCCTCTTCGTCCGAAATCTGCGAACGACATCGGGGGTCAGGATGACCGGATATTGAGGGGTGAGTGCAGACCCACTCCGGATGGAGTCGTCCCAGGGCAGCACGACCGCAGTCGCGGGGAGACTTGGCGTTGCGTCACACAGAAAGAGGCCACCAGGGTGGAAGTTCCGGCCTTGGACCTTGAGACCGTTGATCACCTCCTTCACCATCCTGCTTCGCCCAGCGCCGCCCCCCTGTCCGTAAGCGGCTCGCAGCGCCGCGTTGACCACGTTGTCGAAGCGCCCCACCGAGTTCTGAAGGTCGGGCAGCCGCCTCGCCCCGCCCTCACGAAGCTCGAACAGCGGCCCGAGGGCTCGCACCACAGCCTCCTGCTGCGGACTGATCCGAAAGGGTCTCTCGAAGCGGAAGGCACGGGGGATGGCCTCCCTCCCTGGGACGAGTCGATCGACGGAGTCAAGGGTCACCGTCTCGATGGCGTCGTCCGACCCGAGCCAGTCGGGCCAGTCGAGGCCCGACACCCAGGTCGGGTTCTCCTCGATCGCACGCCGCTCCTCGTCGGTCGAAGTGCTCCACGAGCGCACGAGTCCGGCCGCCCACCAGGCGTTCGTGTGCGCCTCCATAAACCGAGTGCGGGTCGCGGGATCGTCGAAGTGCCGTTGCCAGACGCCGTTGCCCGCGAAGAACACCCGGACGGGCGGTGGCGGGCCGTCGCCGACCTTGTAGAGGTCCCATGCGACGTAGCCCGTCGTTCTGAGCCGGTCGAGCACGGCTGGGTCCTGCGTCGCCTGCTCGACCAGGCCGGGCGCGCACAGCAGGGCGACCAGCATCGGTTCGTCGTCGATGGCGGCGGGTCCTTCGGGGTGGCGTGCCAGTGCGGCGGCCAGGGCCGGGTACAGCGTCAGCAGCCGCTGGGTGGGCGCGCTCAGGCCTGTGGGTAGGGCGACGGCGGTTTCGATGCCGGACGGGGTGGCGCCGGCACGCGGCGACTGCTCGGTCAGGGAGCGGGGCGGGCGGCGGCGTGCTGGTCGGTGTGGTAGCCGGGGGCGCCGCGGCGATGACGTCGAGTGCTCCGAGCGCGACGACGAGTTTGGGGTCCTCCAGGGTCGCCGGCCGGCCGCCGAGCAGTTCGGACAGGCCGCGGTGCACGGCCCTCATGTGGGACGAGCCGCCGGTCAGGTAGAGCACGTCCAGCGCGCTGGGCTCGACCCGGGCTCGCCGGAGCGTGGTGGCGGTCAGGTGCACGGCGCGGTCGACGTCGGCCGCGACCAGCGCGTCGAACTCGTCGGCGGTCAGGGACACGACCGCCTCGTGGTCGCGCACGGCGACGGGGACCTCGGACTGCTCGTGGTAGCTCAGGGCGTGCTTGGCCTCGCGCACCTCGTCGCGCAGGGTGAGCCGGGCGCCCAGGTTCTCCGGCGCGTCCAAAGCTTCCAGGAGGGCGTGGTGGCCGCTGTCGCGGAGGCGGTCGATCACGGCGGTCAGGACCAGGTGGTCGACGCCGTCGCCGCCGAGGGGGTCCGCGCCGTCGCTGGCGAGCACGTCCCAGGGTCGGTCCGGGTCGTCGGATCGGCGCAGGACGGCGACGTCGCAGGTGCCGCCGCCGTAGTCGAAGACGGCAACCGTCTGGTGGCTGGAGGACCGGGCGCCGGCGTACCTGGTCGCGGCTGCCACCGGTTCGGAGACCAGCCTGATCCGGGACGGGTCGACTCCGGCCTGCTGGGCGGCGGCTTCGAGCACGTCGAGCCGTGGACCGGCCCAGCGGTCGGGGTGGGTCAGCACGAGTGCGTCGGGCCGGTCGTCGCCGGCCGCGCGGGCCGCGGCTGCGAGCACGTGCCGCAGCACCGCGGCCACCACGTCGGTGACCGGCACGTCGGCGTCGCCGAGCTGGATCGAGCCCTCACCGATGCGGCGTTTGGGGGCCCGCTCGAACAGGTCGGGACGCAGCCTCGCCGAGCGGACTGCCTCGGTGCCGACGCGCGGTCCCCCGTCCGCCCAGAACACCGCCGAGGGCATCTGGTCGGCGCGATCCGACAGGCGTACGGGCACGGGACGCTCACCCTCGCGGCAGTAGGCGGCCGCGGTGTTGGTCGTGCCGAAGTCGATCGCCAGCGTCCAGCCAGGCATGACGGACCTACCCGTTCCAGCTGTCGTCGGACGCGTGCCCGAAGCCGCCATCGTTCTGGTCCGGGTGCTCGTCTGAACCGGAAACGCCTGTGTCCCAGAGGTTCTCGGTGTCTGACGGCTGGTCCTCGGCAAGCTCCGCGTCCTCGTGCGCCACTCCGTCGTCGAGGGGCTCGTCCTGGCCGGGCGTCAGGTCGTCAGGCACCAGCTCGGCGTCGACGGGTTCGGCGACGGGGTCGAGCGCGCGGCTGATCACGCGGGTCCACACGACCTCGGGAGCGTCGACGGGATCGCCCAGCACCAGCGCCTCCTCGCCGGCGCCGTCGCCGTCTACCGGCGCCATACGACCACCTCCACGGGGCGGACCAGCACGTCGGTGCCCCGCCAGCCCGGCCGGACCTGACGCGCGATCTTGTCGAGGTCCGCGACGGCCTGGGCGTCGATGGCCTGGGTGTCCACCGCAGAGTGCTCGGACGGGTCGAACACCGTGCCCGGCTCGGCGTCGACCCGGCTCACACCGGCCTGCCGCAGCACGCGTTCCAGGTGTGCCCGCACCGCCGGGGAACCCGTGGCCAGGTCGTGAGCGCCGATCAGTCCGGCGACGAGGTCGTCGAACCCGTCGGGCGAGGAGGATGACGACGACGGGGTGGCCGGAGCCGGCGCCGGCTCGACCACAGCCTGGATGGACGCTGTGGCCACCGGGCTGTGCGGCAGCCGCCTCCGAGCGGCCAGGTAGCCGAGCAGGGCGCCCCCCGCGGCACCGGCCAGGATCAGCGCCAGTGCCCAGAAGACGTCGTCACCGGGCACGGTCGCTCGTCCTGCGGGCCACGAGGTGCGCGGCCCCGAGGGCGATCGGCAGCACCACGTACGGGTGCTCGACGACCCACGACGTGACCCGCTCGATCTGGCTGGTCTCCTCCGGCTCGTCCAGTCCGGGCAGCCCGCCCGTCACGTCCGACACCAAGCCTTCGGATGCGTCTGCGCCGGGTGCGTCGGCGGGAACCACAGCCACGTCGGCAGTGTCGCCAGCTTCGCCAGTGGCGGTTGTCCCACCCGGCGGCTCGTCGCACACGACAGCCGCGTACCCGGAGTCGGCCCAGGCGTCGTCGAGCACGTCCAGCGGCACTTCCATCATGTCGCCCTCGGGGTGCCCGGGGTCCGACAGCACCGCGACCCCGCGTTCGGTGTCGATCGCGGTGATCACGATCGCGTGGTCTGCCGCGTTGTCCTCGGTCGCCTCACCGCTCCAGATCTCGCCGCTGTCGACGGCGAGCATCACGCGTCGACCCTCTGCCAGGTAGCCGACGATGGTGTCGACGCCCTGACCGACCTCGATCGAGGCCGGCACGCCGGCGTCCTCCAGCAGCGCCAGAGCCCCGTCGATGCCCATGCTCGGGACGCCGTCCGGGCCAACCGTGAAGACGTGCAGCTCGTTGGCGCGCTCGACGAAGGCCTGCTCGTCGTCGTGGTGGACCCCGGTGTACTCGGAGACGATCTGGGCGATGCTCGACGGCACGCAGAAGCCGTTGGTCGCCTGCTCGAACCAGTGCTCGGAGTCGCCGGTAGGGTCCCCCACCAGCTGGCCGCCCTCGACCAGCGGGGTCGCCGAAACCTCCTCACCCGCAGGGGCGACGTCCGCGAACGGGTCCTCGGTCGCGCCGGGCGCGTCGGTCGCACTGGGTGCGTCGGTCGCGACATCGCCTGGGGTCCCGGCGATCTGGGCGTCGAGCTGCTCGGGGATGCCCGGGAACAGCTGCTCCAGCTGGTCGCGAGTCATCGTCTCCTCGATCTCGAAGACACCGTCCCCGTCGACGTCGGCGCTGACCTGGTACGACCCGTCCTGCTGCTCCACGATGATGAGGTCGGGCTCGCCGTCGCCGTTCGAGTCGTACACGAGCCTGTCCACGCCGCTGTCGCCGTCGTCGTCGGTCATCAGCACCAGGGAACCGTCGGAGAACTGCTGAACCATTGACTCGACGACGCTGTCGCCGTCCAGGTCGTGCTGCTCCCAGCCCTCGGCCCCGTCGTCGAAGCTCTCGGTGTCGCTCATGTCCGCTCCCGGTTCGTGGTGAGAAGGTGCTGTCGGACGTTTGAGGCCGGCGCAGCGCTGGATGTTCCCGTGCGCCGGGATGCGTTCTTCTGCAACAGGTCCTCGAGCTCGGCGAGCTGTGCCCGGACGGCAGCGAGCTCCCGCTCGAAAACGCTTGTCTGCTGGGCGCGCTGGGCGGTGGTCTGTTGGGCGGCTTCCACAGCCGTCTTGATCAGAAGGTTGTACCGGGCGATGGACGTCGCCAGGTGCCGCTTGTAGGTGAGGGTGATCTCAGGGCGGATCTCCCGGACGACGGCGCTGATGCCGTGGTCGAGGTCAGCGCGGGCCGCCGCCAGGGTCTCCCTGAGAGTCGCGGTGAGATGCGCGCGGCCCTGCTTGATGCCCTTGTACGCCACGGTGTAGGCGACCCATCCGGCCCCGACGGTCAGGGTCACCGGGTTGAAGATCATGGCCGCCATACCGGCACCTCCCGCCCCCGCGGCCGCGGCGCCGGCGCCACCCATCAGACCCAGTCGGCTCACCATCCCCACCCCGGTCGCGGCCATCATCGGGTCGAAGATGCCGGCCTTCGAAGCGGTCGACTCCCGAGTGGACAGCCGCACCGAGCTGAGGTCGTCGGGAGCGGCTGCGAGCACGCCGGCGGCCGTGGCGTCGTCCTGGAAGAGTCCGTGCACGAGGCGTTCCAGGTCGCTGTCGAAGCGCTCGATGACGTCTGCCGCCAGGACCTGCAGGTCGCTGTCGAGCTCGGCCACGACGCGCTGGCGAGCGGCAGCGCGGATGACGCCTCGGTCCGACCCGATCCGGTCGGTCCACCGCACCCTGAGGGCGTCCAGATCTGACGCGACTCGCCGAGTGCTCTCCTGCCGCAGCCGTTCGAGGTCGCGGTGAAGGTCGAGGTCGCGCCGCTCCTGCTGCTCCTTCAGCGACTCCAGTCGCTCACGCTCGTCGGTGAGCTCGGCCACCACCTCCGGCCCGCCGGCATAGGCCCGCATGAGCTCCTCGATCTCCGCTGCGGCCCCGCTCAGCCCACTCAAGCCCGTCCGCAGCGCGTTGGCCAGCCCCATCCGTGACCGGTCCGCCACCGCGGCCGTCAGCTCCTCGGCCAGCACGCCCAGCCCGGAGGCCTCCTCGAGGAGGGGACGCACGTCGTCGCCAGCCGTCCACGCCTCGAGCGCGAGGGACGCCGAAACGGGCAGCACGCGCGCCTCCGCGAAGCGCGGAGCGTGCCGGCGCAGCAGGTTTGTGTTCTCGGTCATGACCTCACGCCACCCGGTCGGGTGGCGGTCGGTCTTGCTCAGCACGAAGACGACCGAGTCGACCCGGCTCGCCACGCTCTCGAGGAAGGCGAGCTCAGGCGCGGTCAACACCTGCCCGCCGTCGCTGACGAACATCAGGACGCCGGCTTCCTCCGCGGCCTTCGCCGCGAGCCGTGCGTGGGCCGATGAGAGACCGGCGACGCCAGGGGTGTCGATGAGGACCACCCCGGGCAGCCAGCGCGCCGTCACCGCGACATCTGCCCTGGTGGGCCGTTCGTCGTCGGGCCCGCCTCCCTCGACGGACATCAGCTGCTGCATCTGCGCCACGTCCACGTCGAGCGTTCGATCGTCAGGCAGGACGACCCGAGCCATGCCCTCCGACAGTTCGGGACCGGGTGGCACCACGCGGATGAACCCGGCCGTGACCACGTCCACCCCGACCGGAGTCACCTCCCGTCCCACCAGGGCGTTGATCAGCGAGCTCTTGCCGCGCTTGACCTCTCCGACGACCACGATCGTGGGAGTGCCGAGTGGCTGATCCACCTGCTGCCACAGCCAGTCGGCCTCACCATCGCGACCGTGGTGGCGCAGCATCTCCTTGGCTCCAAGGAGGGCTCGGTGCTGGGCGGTACTGAGCCGGACCTTGGTGGGAGGAGGCGCGGTCACCTGGTGAAGGGGTCGAACTCGACGTGCCGGTTCTGGCGCCTGATGGCGTCCTCGATCAGGGCCCGCTTGTTCGGGTCGGTCTCCCGCTCCAGCGCCTGCACCAGCGTCTCCTGGAACGTCCCGGACGCGTCGATCGCGGGCGTTTCCGGCAGGGCGTGCATCTGGGGCATGGTCACGCCCTCGGAAATGACCGCGCCCCGGGGATTGAGCGAGACAACCTGGCCACCGGTGTGCGCGTTGGCGACGTAGTCCAGCGCGCCGTCCTGGTTCACGTCCCATCCACTGGCGTCGAGCACGCCGTCCCGGTTCGCGTCGGTGACGACCCGGTCGCCCATGATCCCGTCGCGGTTCTCGTCGACCAGGTAGCTGTCCACCCGTCCGTCGAGGTCGGTGTCGTGAGCGCTGATGTCGACCAGGCCGTCGCCGCTCGTGTCGACGGTGCCGACATCGCCGACGCCGTCACCGTTGGTGTCGTGCCACGTGAACTCGGACATCGCTGCCTCCTGCTGGGGTTTCTTGCTCCGACGTACGTGAGAGACCGGTAGGAGGGCAGATGTTCCCGTCCGCCTCGAACGACCCCGGATTTCAGTCATCTGTTCCGGTCATCACCTCCGTCTGCAGCCAGTGCCGCCGACACCGCGGCCCGCGCTCGGCTGAGCCGGCTCTTCACGGTCTGCACCCCGACGCCGGTGGCTGCGGCGATCTCCTCGTACGTGAGGTCGCCGTACTCCCGCAGGACCAGTGCGGCTCTGAAGGTCTCGGGAACCGTTGCGAGAGCGCGCTGAACACGGTCGACGTCGTCGTATCGGGCGGTGGCGTCGTCCACGACGAGCCAGATGTCGTCGACCTCAGACGGAGTCTCACGACGACGGCGGACGACGGCGAGGGAGGCGTTGGTGGCGATGCGGTAGAGCCAGGTGCTGAAGCGTGCGTCGTCGCGGAAGCGGCCGAGGTGCTGCCACCCGGCCGTGAGCGCGTCCTGGAGGGCGTCCTCGGCGTCGCCGTGGTTTCCGGTGATGCGCAGGCAGATCGACCAGAGCCGGGCTCGCGACGACTGCACGAGTGCCGCGAACGCAACGTCGTCGCCGTCACGCGCGCGCGTCACCAGGACCCGCTCGTCGTCGACGGTGAGCATGCGCGGCACGCCCCTTCTCGGCGCCGCGCCCCGGTGCGCGGGTCAGTGCTTGGCAGCGTACGTGCGACGTCACTCAGTGTCGTGAAGATCGCGGTGGTTGCTGCGATCAGGGGAACGGCACGAGCGGGCGAAGGGTGCAGTCCGGGGCGAATGCCCCGAACTCACACCCCGGCGGCGGGCTCCCTGCGTGCAGCCATGGCCATGTCGATGTCGGACGGCGAGACGCCCTGCCCGACTGCCCACCTAGCCAGGATCAGCTGCATGCCATAGGCGTGCCAGAGGGAGCCGCTCACCCACTTCTCCTCGATGGCGAACTGGGCGGTGCGCTGCGCCGCCTCCATCGCGTCCTCGACTCCCCGGTCGCCTGCCAGCAGGTGCTGGAACAGCACGTCCATGGCCTCCGCCTCGCGACGCCTCCTGACCAACTCGCGGTTGCGGCCCCTGACCGCGGGGCTCGCCGCGGAGCTTCCCGCAGCCGCCGCGTTCGAGCCCCGGTCGCCACCGGATGCTCGCTTGTCTCGCGCCTGGCCACGCAGCTCGGCCATCCGCCGGCCGATGTCGGCCGACGTCACGTCGTGGTCGAGTGCCCACCGTGCGAGCAGCCACTGCGGACCGTTGACGGCCCAGACCCGACCGACGACCCAGCCCTCTGCGGCCACGAAGCCGGCGGTCCGGCGGGCCGCCCGGATGCCGGCGTCCAGGTCGCCGGAGCTGCCGGCGTCGTGCTCCACCATCGCCTTCACGAGCTCGGCCTGGCGGCGCCCACGCTTCAGCACGTGCTGGTACACGGTGGCGACCTGCTGCTGCTCGTCGGTCAGTTCGGTCTGCGTGTCGGTCATGGCCTCGTCCGTTCGTCGGGTTGGTGCTGGTCAGTTGCCGTTCCTGTCGTCGTGCCCACCGCGCGCGGCCGGCCGCGTGCTCGCATCAGGCTCACCAGTAGCCAGACTCCGCCGAGCACGGCCCCGACGAGGCTGAGCGACATCGGGAACACGAAGCCGTCCTCAACGCTCCAGCCGATGCGGAAAACCATCGTCGGTGCGAGGTAGACGTTCAGCACGCAGACCGCGGCGAGGCCCACGCCGCACCCGATGCGCAGGGCCCGGCCCCGTGCCAACGTCATCCCCGCCGTGAAGGCGGCGAGGGCCACGAAGACGATCAGCAAGGACCAGCCGTCCTCGTCATCAACCGGGATCAGCCGCAGGGACGTTCCCAGACCCAGCACTACAGCGGCCGCGATCAGCACCACCGGCGCGGAGAACCGCGGCCGTTGCGTCGGCCGGTCGCGGGGGACGGAGACCGGCGCGGCAACGGTGGGGCCGGGCAGGACTGGGGCGGTGAAGCTGGAGCCGAGATCGGGGACGGGGTCCGGCATGACAGCGGCGGGCGGTGTGACGGCCGCGGCAGGTGGCGGTGGCCACGCGGCCGGCCCGGTCTGCGCCCCAGTGGCGTGCAGCGCGCCGAGAGCGGTGATCGTCTTGGGGTCGTCGAAGGTGGCGGGCGTCAGACCCAGCTCCGTGGCCAGCAGCCGGGAGACCAGGGGGATGAACGACGAGCCGCCGACCAGGTAGAGGGCACCGAGCTGGTCGGACGTGGTTCCGGCGGCGCGCAGGGCGGCCTGGGCTGCGGACAGGGACGGGGCGATGTCAGGGGTGATCGCGGCCTCGAACTCGTCGCGGGTGAGGGTGACCATTGCGGTCTCGTCGCCGATCCCGACGGCGACGTCGGCGGTCTGCTCCTCCGACAGCGTGTGCTTCGCGCGGCGCACCTCGTCGTGCAGCGTCCGTCGGCGCCCAGCGGCGTCCCGTTCGTCGAAGCGCGTCCACAGGTCGGCTCGCCCGCGGGCGGTCAGGGCCTGGCTGACCAGGGCCAGGAGCCGCTGGTCGAAGACCTCACCACCGAGGGGGTCGACACCGTGGACCGCGTCGATCACGAACCCGCCGTCCTGCCGATGCATCACGGCGATGTCGACGGTGCCGCCGCCGATGTCGTAGACGGCAAGGGGCCCCTGCGGCACGTGACCGTCGTGCTGAGCGGCGTAGTACGCGGCTGCTGCGACGGGCTCCGGGATCAGGACCGGTGCGGGCAGCCCAGCGAGTGCGGCTGCCTGCACCAGCACCTCGACCCTGTGCCCCGCCCAGGCGGCGGGGTGGGTCAACCGCAGCTCGCTCGGACGGGTGTCGTCGAACTGCCGACCGGCTCGGGAGGCGGCTCCGACGAGCACGGCGGCGACGAGCTCGATGTCGCTGAGACTCCTTCCGCCGAGCAGCAGCTGCCCTTCCCCGACACGGCTCTTCGGGTTCGGTTCGTACGCATCCGCGGGAGCGGCAGCCGCGCTGTTGCGGGCTACCTCGCCCACCACCAGCCGGCCGTCACGGTGGGCGAGGACTCCTGACGGCATCTCGGTCGACGCCGACGCCAGCTTGATCGCTCGCGCTCGCTGGGGTTCCCCCGATCGGCAGGCGGCCGCCGCTGTGTTGGACGTACCGAAGTCCACCGCCAGTACCCAGTGAGCCATCAGGTGCCTCGCTTCCCGACCGGTCGCCCGTCTCCGCCGCTCACCAGTAGTAGGTGTACGGGGTGGACCAGGCGCCCGAGGTCCGGTGGATCGCGTCGATGGTCCGCAGCAGCGTGACGTCGTCGACCGAGGTGCCCACTCCCAGCAGGCCGGTCAGGTTGTCGATCGGGCTGTTGCCGGTGCTGGGGCCGATGGCGTAGGTCGTGGACGAGGCAACCCCGGTCGCGACCGCCTGGCCACCCGTGGACGCGTCGGCGTAGTAGTCGAACGCGCCGTCCGCGTTGGTGTCCCAGCCCGTGGCGTCCAGGTAGCCGTCCAGGTTGGTGTCGGCGGTGGTGACGTCGATGACCCCGTCAGCGTTGCTGTCGAAGGCATAGCCCTCGACGTACCCGTCGAAGTTCTGGTCGAGCGCCATCGCGTCGACGTAACCATCGGCGTTCATGTCGTACGTCCCGACGTCGCCCACGCCGTCGGCGTTGGTGTCGGTCCAGTAGAAACCGCTGAGGTCCATGACATCTCCTTGGGTCGGGCACCCGGCGGGTGGTGGGCGGTTGCCCGGTGCCGTGTGCTTGTAGTGATTGGATGCCGCCGATGGGCCAGGTTGTTCCCGGTCCGATCAGTTGTCGTACGACACGTCCAGGTACACCTCCGGCCGGGTCTCCCAGATTTCCAGCGCAGCGTCCCCTGAGTCGACGGATGCCGTGAACAGGCCACTGACGAGCAGGCTGTCGTCCGTCCACAGAGCCGCGTGGCCCCCCTGGACCTGCCAGATGACCAGCCGCCCCTGATCGGCTCCATCGGGCGACTTCCACCGGTCGTCGTGGGTGATGAAGCCCTCCGCATCGGTGGTCGTCGAGGTGACGAAGGCCGACAGCGAATCGGCGTCCTCCCAGTCGTGGAAGGCCGCCGTGAGGTCGCCGAAGTCGCAGTCGAACGTCTGTAGGGCGTTGAAGGAGAACGTGTTCGTGCTGTCGGTGCACGTGCCGTAGTTGTCGATCCCGGGGAACACCTCTTTCAGGAAGACCTCGTCGGTCGAGGTCGAGCTGGACGACGAAGAGCTCGACGACGAGCTCGACGAAGACGAGCTGGACGAAGACGTGCTCGACGACGACGTGCTGGACGAAGACGTCGTCGAGGTAGTCGTGTCGCCGGCGGATCCCGTCCCGTCGGCGAGGGACGCGGCGATCACAACGGCCAGCACGGCGGCGGCACCGACTCCGGCTACCGAGGCGATCACCAGGCGCCGCCGGATACGCCGGCCGGGGTCGGGTTGGGCCGGGACGGCAGCGGGCACGGGCGACGGCTGACGGGGCGGCAGCTGTGGAGGTGGCGGCTGCTGAGGCGGGATCTCGGGAGGCTGCGGCGCCGTGTGGTGCATCGCGTGCAGCGCACCCAGAGCAGTGACCGTCTTGGGGTCGTCGAACCCGGCGGGCGTGATGCCGATGTGCTGAGTCAGCAACCGCGAGACCAGTGGGATGAACGACGAGCCGCCGGTCAGGTACAGACGCCCGAGCTCGGACGCGGAGACGCCTGCCGTGTCGAGGGCCCGACGGGTGACCGTGATCGAGCGCATCAGGTCGTCGAGGATGCGGGCCTCGAACTCGTCACGCGTGATCGTGACCACCGCGGACTCGTCACCGACCTGCACGACGACCTCGGCGCTGCTCTCCTCCGACAGCGTGTGCTTGGCGCGCCGGACCTCGTCGGCGAGGGTCCGCCGCGCTCCGAGTCCCGAGGGACCACGCAGGCGCTCAGCCATGGCGCCCGCCCGGCGGTCAGTCAGCGAGCCCTCGACCATCTCCATCAGGCGAAGGTCGAACAGGTCGCCGCCGAGCGGGTCGACCATGTCGGTCGCGAGCACCGTGAAACCGCCCGCGGCCGGCCTCATCACGGCGATGTCGAACGTGCCGCCGCCGAGGTCGTACACCGCGAACGGCTCAGCAGTCTGCGCGCCGTGGTGCTCCGCGGCGTAGTACGAGGCGGCGGCCACCGGCTCGGGAACCAGCATCGGTGCCGGCAGCCCAGCCGCAACGGCCGCGTCGACGAGCACCTGTGTCCGCCACTGCGCCCAGGCTGCCGGGTGGCTCAGGACGAGGTTCGCCACGAGCGCGCCGTCGAACTGTCGGGCCGCCCGCTGGGCCGCGGTGGACAGGACGGCCGCGACGAGGTCGACGACCCTGACCGTTCTCCCGGCGAGCAGGATGTCCTGCTCGCCGATGCGCCGCTTCGGTGCCGGTTCGTAGGCGTCCGGCGAACGGGCGTGAGCCGTGTTGTGCGCGATCTCTCCGGCGACGAGGCGGTCTGCGTCGAGCAGGACGCCGGACGGCATCTCCGTCGATGCCGCCGAGAGCTTGACGGCCCTGGCGCGGTCGGGCCGGTCGACGGGGCAAGCGGCGGCGGCCGTGTTCGACGTGCCGAAGTCGACGGCCAGCGCCCATTCCGGCATCCCGGTTACCAGTCGTTCCGAGGTCGCGAGGTGACTCCCTGGCGTCGGGTGTCGACGGCCGGCTCCGGTCGCGGAGTGACCGGGGGCGGGTGCGCGGCGTCGCGCTCCAGCCACGCCTCGAGCTCGGCGCGGGCCGCCGCCGCGGACTTGAGCTGCCGTCCGAGCGCCTGCGCCTTCTTCAGCCGCTCCATCGGTGCCGAGCGGGCCGCCTGGCGGGCGTCCTCGATGACGGTGCTCAGCTGTGCCTCGCGCTCGGCGAGGTGGTCGCGCATCGCCTGCAGGAGGCTCGGTCGCAGCTCGTGCGCGACTGCGTCGGCCCGCCCCAGGACGTCGCCGCGCAGCCGCCCGACCGTCTTGGTGACGTGCTCGGTCAGCTGCCGTCGTGCCACATCCCCCTTCTGGCGCTGGTGCGTCGTGAACGTCAACGCGAGGGCCGTCGCCGCGGCCACCGGGATGAGGAACGGTCCGAGGGTGGCGCCGACGACCATCCCGACCACGTTCGCCGCCCCGAATCCCATGAAGGCGTTGCGGACGACATGCTCGCCAACCCGCTGGGCCGGAGCCGCCGTCGGGTCGTAGGGCACGTCGCCGCCGGTCGCCGTGTCCTGGACGACGGCCAGGATGTGGTTCACCAGAGCCGGTGTCCGGACGGCGTCCTCCTCCAGCAGGTCGGCGACGTGGCGGCCGACCTCGTCCAGGTAGCCGCCCATCAGCCGCGTCGTGCTGTCCTCGAGCTTGGCGGCCAGCTCCCCGCAGGCGGCGACGATCTGCTGCTGGTCGCGCAGCTGACGGTCCGGCAGGGCCGCGACGCGGCGCCGCCACGCGCTGTCCGTCTCGATGACCTCCTTCTCGAGGTCCTGCACCAGCGACCGCCGCGCACGGCTCATCGCGAGCTGGAAGTGCTCGCCCCACTGCTGCTGGCGGCGGCGGAGGCTCTGCAGGGCCTCCTGCTCGGCCGTGGCCTGACTGCCCGCGGCCTCTGCGTCGTTGACGGCAGCCACCCGCTCCGCCAGATCGTCCTCGACGGTGCGCAGCACGGTTGCGGTGGCCCTGACCGCGTTGGCGGTCGACAGCCGGCCGGCGCGGGCGGCGACGCTCCCACCCAGCGCCGAAACCAGCTCGGACACCCGTGACTCGTCGTGCAGCGCCTGTGACACCTCGGGGTCGTCCACCCGCAACGCCTCGAGCGCGAGCTCGCCGGACACACCGACCATCGGCGCGGCGGTGAAACGCGGTGCGTGCTGGGCGAGCAGCTGCCGGTTGCGGTCCAGCACCGACTGCCACGACACCGGGTGCTTGTCGATCTTGGTCAGCGCGAACACCACCGTGTCGACGCTCTCCGCGGCCTGCTCGAGGAACGCCTTCTCCGGCGCCGTGAGCTCCTGGCCGGCATCGGTGACGAAGAGGAGAGCGGTGGCCTGCCTCGCCATCCGCAGTGCCAGCTGCCCGTGCCCGGCCACCAGCCCGCTGACTCCCGGGGTGTCCATCAGCACCAGGTCGAGCGGACCCGGCCGGGCCGGTCGCACCGTCGCTCCCACCACGCCGCGGGACTCGGTCACGTGCTTGCCGGAGACGGTCACCCAGTCGGCGAGGGTGCCCGCGGGCACGTCCTCGTGCGACCGGTCGGCGAAGTGGATGCGTGCCGCGCCCGGCGCCAGGTCGGAGGAGTCTTCGTGCGGGGAACCAGGCCGCGACGTAGCCGGCAGGTACGCCACGTACGCGGCGGTCGTGAGGTCTGCGCCGACGGGAGCCAGGTCGGCGGCACCCAGCAACGCGTTGACGAGGGAGCTCTTGCCGCGCTTGGCCTCGCCGACGACCACGACGGTCGGCACCGCCTGTGCCTCGGCGTCCAGCCGCGCCCGGATCGCGGCCGCGCCGTCTCCGTGCCCGTGATCGGCCAGCAGCGTCCAGGCCTCGTCGAGGAGGCGCAGGGTGACACGGTCCGCTGTCGCGTCGCCCATGACCACCCTCCAGACGTGCGGCCGCGAGCACGAGCCGGTGCGGCACCAGTCCGGCCGCGACCGCAGCCAGTTGAGCACCGGCCCGGCCGCGCTGTCCCGCGAATGGGCCATCTGGGCACCCTAGGATCGCCAGCATGGTCGACGAGCCGCTCTCGGTGCGCCTCGTCGAGGTGTGCGAGGCGCTCATCACGACCCTGGACGACGACACGCGACGGGCGGTGCTCGCGGTCCAGGGGAACCTTCGGGAGCCACTGCGCGTCGCGGTCGTCGGCCGCGTCAAGGCCGGCAAGTCCACCCTCGTGAACGCGCTGATCGGTAGCCACGTGGCGCCGACGGCGGCGACCGAGTGCACCCAGGTCGTGACCTGGTACCGCTTCGGTCGCCCGGCCGGCGCGCAGGTCGTGATGCGCGACGGCGGTATCCGTCCGCTTCCGCTCGTGGACGGGTTGCCCGAGACCCTCGGCGTTCCCATCGACGAGGTTGACCGCCTCGAGGTCAGGCTGCCGCAGCGGGCCCTGCGCGGGCTGACCCTCGTCGATACCCCTGGGCTGGCGACGCTCACGGAGGGGCTGGGGGAAGCGACGCGGGCCGCCGTGCTGGGCGAGACCGCGTCGCGCCGCGTCACCGGAGACGTCGACGCCATCCTCTTCGTGTTCCGCGACGTCGAGAAGGATGACGAGGTCGGGTTCCTCCGCTCGTTCGCGGCCGCCACCGGAACCCTGGGAGCGAGCGCGGTGAACGCGATCGGCATTCTCTCGCACGCGGACTCGTTCGGCTCGGGGGCGTACGGCGAGGAGGACCCGATGGACTCGGCCGCGTCGGCGGCCGTGCGGCTGGCCGCCGACCGTCAGGGTGACCTCGCCGACGTCGTGCCCGTCGCCGGCCTGCTCGCCGAGACGGGTCGGACCGGACAGCTGTCGGAACGGGCGGTCGCCGCACTGGGTCGCCTGGCCCCCGTGGACGACACCCGGCTGCGCCTGTGGGAGCGGCTGTCTCCGCACCACGCCGTCGATGTCGACGACGCGACGATGCGCACCTTGCTGCACCTGCTGGGGCCTTACGGGCTCCGGCACGCACGCCGGGTGGCGCCCGCGGGTGCGCAGGCGGTGTACGGCTGGCTCGACGCGCGGTCGGGCATCTCGCGGCTCGAGCAGGTGCTGGCCGACCGCTTCGCGCTGCGTGCCGACGCCCTCAAGGTCGGCAGGGGACTCGCCGCGCTGGACCGGCTGGTCTACGACCCCGAGCTGCCACTGGCATCGCGCCGTCAGCTCGCCGACGTCGTGGAGCGGGTTCGCTTCGAGCCCCTCTTCCACCGGATCAAGGAGCTGAGGTCCGTCGAGGCCATGCGCCGGCACCCCGACGCCGACCCGAACGTCGTGGCGACGCTGGAGCGACTGCTGACTGGCGGGTCTCCGGAGCAGGTGCTCGGCCTTCCGCAGGGGACCGACGTCGTGACCCTGCATGCGGAGGCCATCAGGTGGGCGACGTGGGGGTCAGGCCTCGCCGGCAGCGCAGGCCCACACCTCGACCTGGCCGAGGCCGGCCGCGTCATCTCACGCAGCTTCACCTTGCTGGCGGACCGGTTCGGGGGTCCTGCCGGACGCCCGTGAGAAGGCCCGGGAACATGTGGCCCCTCCGGGCGCATCCAACCCGGCATGTGGTCCAACGGCGAGGCACATCGGACGGCGCGACGCGCTGCCCGCTGGGCGCTGTGGGCAGCCGTCCTGCTGTCTGGCGGTGCCCCCGTCCCGCGGCCACCGTCCGACCCGACGACGGGTTGGTCGTTCCTCGCCGTCGCGCTCGCCGTGGCCGGCACGGCACTCGTCGCGAGTGCCCTCGGTTGGTTGGCCGGCCGGATGGCTCGCCGGACGCCGACCCCAGCCACCGAGCCACCTCGCTCCGACGGACTCGTCGACGACCTCGTGGACGGGCTCATCGCCGGGTACGACCTGGCCACCAGCGACGGCCAGCGCGCCAGGGCGCTCGCGGCCCTGCGCCGCGCCGGCGTCTCGGTGCTGGAGCCGGCGGTGGGGGACGTCTTCGACCCAGCCGCCCACCTCGCCCTGGGAACGCAGCAGGCCACCAAGCCCGACCAGGTCGGACGGGTCGCGCGCACCGAGAGGCCCGGCTGGCGACGGCACGACGAGCTGGTGCGTCACCCCGAGGTGGTGGTGTGGCGGTGACCAGCTCAGGTCGTGTCCTCGAGCAGCAGCGCCAAGGCGTGTCGCGCTCGGTTGAGCCTGCTCTTGACGGTCTGGATCGGCACTCCCTGCCACTCCGCGATCTCGGCGTACGTCTGGTCGCCCCACTCGCGCAGGACCAGCGCCGTCCGGAACTCGGGACGGATCTGCAGCAGAGCGGCCTGCAGCAGGGCCGAGTTCTGCACCTGGTCGGTGAAGGTCTCCGGCACGCTCTTGTCCGGCAGCTCGGCATGCGGGACGTCGCGGCGCTTGCGCACGATCTGCAGCGCCGCATTCGCCGCGATGCGGTGGAACCAGGTGCTGAAGCGGGAACCCCCTCGGAAGCTTCCGAGGTTGCGCCAGGCGGCGATCATGGCGTCCTGGAGGGCGTCGGAGGCGTCCTCGCGGTTGCCGCAGATGCGGTAGCACAGCGACCAGGCCCGGTCACGGCTCGGGGCGAGCAGGGCGGCGAACGCGTCGTCGTCGCCGGCCGAGGCCAAGGAGACCAGCTCCGCCTCATCCACGGTGGCCCGGCCTCGCCGCACGGGAGGATGATGGAGCCGTGGAGGATGCACCCGTGAACGACTCGCTGCCCAGGGATGCCGAGGGATACGTCGACCTCGACCAGCTGCCCGATGTCGAGACCACCTTCGACCCCGCCGCCTTCGCCGAGACGCCACCACTGGACAGCGACGTCTGGGACGCGATGGTCACCCGTGCACCGTACTCAGACCTGAGCGACGGCAGCAGCGATACCGACACCTTGCTCACGGCACCGGTGGACCACGGCCCCCTGGACCAGGGACCCATGGACTCAGGGCCGGAACTGGTCGACGACTCCACCTGGTCGCCGTCCGCGCACGAGACACCTGCTGCGGACGACGGCGCCCACCACCCGGACACCCCGGACAACGCCGAGGGGGGAGACGCCTCGGGCACCGACTGGTAGGCGCGGCGCCCCGACCGTGAGCTACGGGCCGGCAAGAGCATCTGCGAGCCTCGTCCGCAGGGCGGGGTCGGTTTCCGCGGCCCACACCTCGTGCAGGACCCTCGCCGACCCCTCGGGCCAGTGCCGCCTCGGCCATGCCATCAGGGTGGTGAGCGCCTGGCTGCGAGGCCCGACCAGCGGGGACCGCAGGCACCGTTCCACCAGCGGCCAGCCGACGCCGGGATGGCGAGTCAGCAGGTGCTGCAACAGGTAGGTGAACGCCAGGTGCGGCCCCGGGCCGGGGCCCAGCGTCGCGCGGGCGCTGCGGCCGACGCAGTCCTCCGGCAGCAACTCGAGAGCGGCCCGAACCACCACCTCCGGCTGGACCGTCGCCGCCTGCGCCAGCTGCCACCAGGAGTTCGTGTCGTCGGCGTCGGCCCGCACCCTGGCGAGATACGTCTGTGTCACGTCGAGGCCGAGGTGGCCGGCGACCTCGGTCGCGGCGAACATCGACCGACCATCGGATCCCGCAAGGGCCGACTCCACGACGTCGACGGCGCTCGGCTCGGCGAGCAGCCTCGCCGACAGGTCGCCGATAGCGGTCTGGACCTGCGAGCTGAAGCCGTTGGCATCGCTGGCCCGGGGGTCGTCGCGGGCTGCCCGCCCCAGCTGTAGTGCGAGATCGAGGTCCTGAGCGACGAGCACGGCGGGCGGACGACGAGCGGTCAGCCGCAGCCAGCTCTCGGCCGCTCGGCCGGCCTCGGCGTAGTGCTCGATGTCGCCGGCCGGGCCAATGACCGACAGCAGTGTGGCCAGCAGGTCGCGTGCGCCGTCCAACAGCGCCAGGTCCGCGCGCACGACGTCACCGGTGGGCGAGAGGGCAAAGCCGTCGTCGACCGCGGCGAGGTGCTCTGCCAGGTCGCAGCGGACGGCGACGTCGCACGCCGTGTACTCCCACATCACGTCGTTACGGAACCCGCCCTGGATCAGCCACCGGCGCACGTCCGGGTTGGCGCTCAGCGACAGCTGGTCAACGGCGTGGATGCGACCCCAGCCGTGGTGGCTGACCGCGAGCTCGAACAGCAGCGGCTCGACGCCCGGCCCGCCCCTGCCCAGGGCCTGGCAGGCCTCGGCGGACAGCTCGACGTGCCGGCCGAGGACGGCGATCGGTCTGGCGTGCCCCCCGAGGTCGCTCAGCATCGCGGCCAGGCTGATCCCCGTCCTGACGGGCCCCCGCTCGAGCCCGGTGGTGATCAACCAACCGCTGAGCTGCCGCACTGCATCGACGCTCGCCGGCATCTTGGTCGGCTCGTCCGATGCGACTGCCAGCCCCCACGTCGAAACGGCCTGCGTCACAACGGACGGCGCCCGATCGCCGTGCTCGACGAGCGAGTCGTAGAGGGCAAGGAGGCTCGCACGGTCCAACCTGTCGCGCGTGTGCAGGTCGAGGACCGACACGGCGGCCACGGCTTCCGGATGCGTTGCTCCGTCCGCCGCCTGAGGCATGTGCCGCGCCATCACCCCCGCGAGTGCCCCCGGCGCCCAGGGAACCCCACCGGGCGCGACGGGCTGGTCATCGGGGAGGCGAGCGTCGCCGGTGGCCCCGCTGCCCACGACGTCGAGCAGGGACCGTCCCTCTCGAGGGGGGTCCCAGAGGCCCGGCACCGACGTCGTCATGCGATCCCGATCCTTCGAGACAGGGCTTGAGCGGCCAGTGGTCGGAGCATAGGGCGGCTCCGAGCGCCCTCGCTGGGGAATTCGACCCCCGGATAGCCTTGCGCCCGTGAGCGACTCCCCACCCGACGTAGACCGGGCAGACACAGTCCCGGAGCAGATGCGGGTGCGGCGCGAGAAGCGCGACCGGCTGCTGGGTGCGGGCGATGGGCGGACGCCCTACCCCGTCGCGGTGCCGCGCACGCACTCGCTGGCGCAGGTGCGCGCCGCCCACCCCGACCTCGAGCCGGGGGAGGAGACCGACGACGTGGTCGGCGTCGCCGGGCGGGTGGTCTTCGTCCGCACCGCAGGAAAGCTCTGCTTCGCCACGCTGCAGGACGGGGACGGCTCGCGGCTGCAGGTGATGCTCAGCCTCGCGAACGTCGGTGAGGAGGCGCTCGCGGACTTCAAGCACGACGTCGACCTGGGCGACTTCCTGTTCGTGCGGGGACGGGTCGTGTCGAGCCGCCGCGGCGAGCTGTCGGTGATGGCGGACGAGTGGCGCCTGGCCACGAAGGCGCTGCGGCCGCTGCCGGTGCTGCACAAGGACATGAACGAGGAGACGCGGGTCAGGCAGCGCTACGCCGACCTGATCGTGCGACCGGAGGCGCGCCAGATGGTGCGCACCCGCTCGGCGGTCACGACCAGCCTGCGCGCCACGTTCGCCCGGCACGACTTCGTCGAGGTCGAGACGCCGATGCTCCAGACGCTGCACGGAGGCGCCACCGCCCGTCCGTTCGTGACCACGTCGAACGCGATGGGCATGGACCTGTACCTGCGGATCGCCCCCGAGCTGTTCCTCAAGCGGGCCGTCGTCGGTGGCATCGAGCGCGTCTACGAGATCAACCGCAACTTCCGCAACGAGGGTGCCGACTCCACGCACTCGCCCGAGTTCGCGATGCTCGAGTTCTACCAGGCGTACACCGACTACCAGGGCGTCGCGCAGCTGACGCGCGAGCTGGTGCAGACCGCCGCACATGACGCGTTCGGGTCCACGACCGTCAGGCTGCTCGACGGCAGCGACTACGACCTCGGCGGGGAGTGGCCGCAGCTGGAGATGTACCCCTCGCTCTCGCAGGCCCTGGGTGAGGAGGTCACACCGTCGACCTCGGTCGGTGACCTCACACAGCACGCCGAGAAGCTCGGGCTCGAGGTGGACCCCAAGCACCTGAACCACGGCAAGCTCGTCGAGGAGCTGTGGGAGCACCTGGTCGGCGACCACCTGCACGAGCCCACCTTCGTGCGCGACTTCCCGGTCGAGACCTCTCCCTTGGTGAAGGGGCACCGGGCGGTCGCGGGAGTGGCCGAGAAGTGGGACCTCTACGTTCGCGGCTTCGAGCTGGCCACGGGTTACTCCGAGCTGAACGACCCGGTGGTGCAACGCCAGCGTTTCACCGAGCAGGCCAAGCTCGCCTCTCTGGGCGACGAGGAGGCGATGCGGCTCGACGAGGACTTTCTGCGTGCCCTGGAGTACGGAATGCCCCCCCTCGGCGGGATGGGAATGGGGATCGACCGGTTGCTGATGGCCCTCACCGGAGCGGGCATTCGAGAGACCATCCTGTTCCCGCTGGTGAAGCCCGAGCAGTAGGCGGCGTACCCTGTGGACGTGCTCGAGTTCGCTGCCGCCCTGATCCCCTCCGTCGGAGTGGGACTGCTCTTCTGGTTCGTCGTCCGCGCGATCATTTCCGCTGACCGCAAGGAAAGGGCCGCAGTCGCCCAGTTCGACCGCGATGAGAATCGCCAGAAGGCACCTGACTCGGGCGAATTGACGTAGCGGCGCGTTTGCCGCAAGAATGCCCGCGCTCATCCGCCAACAGGGTGGATCGATTGGACGAGAGTGCGGGTCGAGGTAAATGGCGCAGAAGGTACAGGTCATCCTGGTCGACGACATCGACGGCGGAGACGCGTCCGAAACGGTGTTGTTCGCCCTGGACGGTGTGAGCTACGAGATCGACCTGTCCGAGAAGAATGCGGCCGACCTGCGCGACGCTCTCTCGTCCTATGTCGGCCACGGCCGCCGCGTGGGCGGCCGTTCCTCCAGCCGTCGACAGAGCGGGGCACGCACGGCGGCCCGCTCGAACGACTCCGCGGCGGTCCGTGAGTGGGCTCGGCAGAACGGTCACCAGGTCAGCGACCGCGGCCGCGTGCCGGCTCGCGTCACCGAGGCCTACCGCGCCGCGAACGGCTGAGCCGCTGCGTCGCGCCGTAGCAGTCGCCGCGTCAGCCAGGCCCCGCCGCACACCACGGTCGACCCGAACGTGAGCCCGATGAGCAGCAGGGCGGCCCCGATCGCGTAGAGGCCGGTCTCGTCCTGGGCGGCGGCGTCCGCCGTCCACGCGATCGTGAAGGTCGCCGTCACGGCCAGCGCGGTGAGCCACGGCCTGAGGAACCAGCCGCCCAGGGCGGCGATGACGACCAGGGTGAGCACGCAGCCTGCAACCTGCGGCGCGGTGTAGGGCCCAGCCTGGAACCCGGTGGCGGGGTCGGTGTAGTACGTGTGGTCCCGTCCCAGCCATAGCCACCAGGTGGCCAGGGTCGCGCCGACGACGGCGAGCGTTCCGAGCAGGTCCCTGAGCAGGTGGCTGGTGGCTGACATGCGTTCATCGTCGCCCGGTCGACCTCTCCTGACCATGAGGTGCCCTACTCAGGCGCGCTCCGGGATGTCGACTTGCCCCGGCGCGTGCGAAGTCAAGCGTGGCCGACTTTGTGCCGATCCCTCAGCCGGAGGCACAAATGCCGAAACGTGGAGTGGGCCTGACGGCTGGCCTAGGGGCCGTGCTGGTGCTGGTTTTCGCTGCCTGGCTGCAGGGGCAGTGGGGCAGCGGGTTCACCACCAGGGTCGTCGACGACCTCGGTCTTCTGGGCTTCGGCGTCTTCGCCAGCGTGTGCTGCTTCCGGGCTGCTCGGCGCAGCCGCGGCCGCCAGCGGGCGGCCTGGTTCGCCTTGGCCGCGGGACTGGGCGGCTGGTCGGCGGGTGAGGGTGTCTGGTGCTACTACGAGCTGTGGCAGCGCCTGCCGCAGTCACCGTTTCCCTCGCCTGCTGACGCCGGGTTCCTGCTGTTCCCCGTAGGCGCAGCGGCGGCGCTGCTGTTGTTCCCCACCGGTCGGCGCTCTCAGTCGCGCACTGGCCTGCTTGACGGGGTCATCGTGGCCGGCTCCCTCTTCCTGGTGTCCTGGGTCACCGTGCTGGGCCGCGTGTACCAAGCGGGCGGTGCCGACCCCTTCGCGTTCGTCGTCTCACTTGCCTACCCGGTCGGCGACCTGGTCTTGGTGACCGTGGCGGTCCTGATGGTCAGCCGGGCTCGGACGGCTCAGCGGTTGACCCTGGCCCTGCTGACAGCTGGAATCACGCTGATGGCGTTGTCGGACAGCGTGTTTGCCTATCTGATCGCGACCAACGCGTACGTGACCGGAAGCCTGATGGACGTGGGTTGGCTTGCCGCCTTCCTGTTGTTCGGGCTGGCCGCGATGTCCAGCACAGACGAGCCATCGTCCAAGGACCGGGTGGTCACCGCGCCGGGCAGGGGACAGCTGTGGCTGCCTTATGTGCCGTTGGGCTTGGCCGCTGTCGTAGGCCTGCCGCTCGTGCTGCGGGACTGGCAGTCCGGCGCGGTGCTCGGCGTGGCGCTGCTGCTGGTGGTGGTCGTTCTGGTCCGACAGTTCGTCACTGTGGCAGAGAACCGCAAGCTGCTGGGCACAGTGGCCCATCAGGCGTTCCACGATCCGCTCACCGGGCTGGCCAACCGTGCCCTGTTCACGGACCGCCTCGACCACGCCGTGCAGCTGCAGCGGCGAGACATGAGGCCGCTAGCAGTACTCAGCCTCGACCTGGACGACTTCAAGCTGGTCAACGACAGCCTGGGCCATCCCGCCGGCGACGATCTGCTGATCCGAGTCGCCGAACGCCTGGTCGGATGCTTGCGCGGCAGCGACACCGTTGCACGGCTGGGCGGCGACGAGTTCGCGGTCCTGATCGAGGAAGGAGCCGACAGCCCGTCGGTGGTGGCCGAGCGGGTCGGCGAAGCCTTCAGAGCACCGTTCGTGATCGACGGCCACACCCTCACCGTCCGACCCAGCATCGGTTTGGCCAGCGCCTCAGCAGACGCCGCCCAGGTGTCCGCTGAAGGCCTCCTCAAGCAGGCAGACGTCGCCATGTACAGCGCAAAGCGGGCCGGCGCGGGAGGCGTACAGCTCTTCCGGGCAGACATGCGCCTGGCCGACCTCGACGAGCTCAGCCTGCGCCAGGACCTGGCCAAGGTGGTGGCCGCAGGGGACATCGAAGTCGCCTACCAACCCATCATCGATGTCGCCACCGGCGAAATCCGCGGAGGCGAAGCGCTGGCCCGCTGGCACCACCCGGTGCACGGCCAGATTCCGCCGCTCCGGTTCATCCCCATGGCTGAACATGCCGGTCTAGCAGCCGAACTCGGGATCGACATTCTGGACAAGGCCCTCGCGGAGCTCGCGTCGTGGGTCCAGCCAGTTGACGCTCCGCCTCTGCGGATCGCGGTGAACCTGTCCGCCCAACAGCTCATCGATCTCGACTTCCCCGCCCAGACCAGGGCCCTGCTGGCCAGGCACCGTGTCCCCGCCAGCCAGCTCATCCTCGAAATCACCGAAGGGGCACTGCTCACCGACGTCGAAGCGGCCGGCAGGGTCGCCGCCGACCTGCACGCAATCGGCGTCCACCTGGCCTTGGACGACTTCGGCATCGGGTACTCCTCACTCGCCCACTTGAGCACCTTCCCTCTGCGGATCCTGAAGATCGACCGTGCCTTCGTCGAGCCCCTCGACACCCAACCCGCACACCGGGCCTTCTTCGCTGCGGTTCTGCAACTCGGCCGCAGCCTCGGCCTCGAGATCGTCGCCGAGGGGGTCGAACGGCCACAGCAACTGGCTGCACTTCGGGAGCTGGGATGCGACCTGGCCCAGGGCTACTACCTCGGCCGCCCCGTCGACGGGGCCGCCATCCGCAAGGCACTCCACGCGCAGGCCACCAGCGCCCGGCGAGAGGGCGATCTCAGGCCGACGGCCTAGCCCTGGGTTCGGCGCGGGCAGCGCGTGCAGAGCAGTGCCTCGTCGAGGCGGTAGGCGAAGCAGCACGTACGACGAAGCCTGGTGGGGTTCGGCCCGACCAGGGCCTCGGCGTCGGGGTCCGTGGATGTCGGGGCGCCGTCCGCGCCCCCGTCCGCACGTAGGTTGCTGGTCGCCCAGGCCGCCGCCTCCAGCATGTCGTCGACCATGCCCCAGCGCTGCCGCGACCCGATCTTGACGTCCGGCCGGTAGGCCGCGTGGAAGTCGGCTGCATGGGCGTTGACGTCTGCACGCAGCACGCCCGCGAGGGTCCGCTCGTCCGGCACCACCTCGGCGTCGGGGTGACCCGCCGCCGGGTCGTGCGGCAAGCACCGGAACTGCTGGGTCAGCAGAGCGGCGCCGTCGGGCCACCCACCGTCGGAGAGGTGCACGGCGAGCGCCTCCGGTCCGATCGCCGGCACGCGCCGCACCAGGCCGAACCAGGTGGCCCCGACCCGGGCGACGACATCGAGGTACCAGCCCATCAGGTACGTCGCGGGCACCTCCGGAGGCGGTGGACGGTGGTGCGTGCGGGTCAGCTGCTCGGTGACTGCCACGAGCCACCCGTCCAGAGCACCGGGAACGGAGAGCAGGTCGGCGCAGGCGTGCCAACCGCGGCCTGGGCCTTCAGCGGCGGGCAGATCGCTGACCGACGCTGCGCGTACGACCGGGAGGTACAGGCCACGACTGACGAGCCGGGCCACAGTGGCGACGTCGGCGTCCAGGGGATGCGGGTCGGACGGGGGCGCCACAGCCCAGGACGGTACCTGTGTGGGACCCGTCCGAGACCTGTGCGTGACCCCTGCACGACGCTACGCCCGGAGCGAACAGCCGCCCGGAACAGCGTTCTCGTGCGGGCCGTTGTACGGAGCACCACCCGCCCGTGGAGTGGACCACCCTTCGTGGTCCGGCTTGCGGGGATACGATCGAACGGTCAGCCGGGCGCCGACACGACGTCGGCAACCTCCCGCCGACCGCTCGCGAGGAGATCTGCATGTTCGAAAGATTCACCGACCGGGCCCGCCGTGTGGTGGTGCTGGCGCAGGAAGAGGCGCGCCTGCTCAACCACAACTACATCGGCACCGAGCACATCCTGCTGGGGCTGATCCACGAGGGAGAGGGCGTCGCCGCGAAGGCGATGGAGTCCCTCGGCATCTCGCTGGAGTCGGTGCGCGAGCAGGTGCAGGAGATCATCGGCCAGGGCCAGCAGGCCCCGTCCGGGCACATCCCCTTCACCCCGCGCGCCAAGAAGGTCCTCGAGCTGAGCCTGCGCGAGGCGCTGCAGCTCGGCCACAACTACATCGGCACGGAGCACATCCTCCTCGGGCTGATCCGCGAGGGTGAGGGCGTCGCCGCCCAGGTGCTGATCAAGCTGGGAGCCGACCTCAACCGCGTCCGCCAGCAGGTGCTGCAGCTTCTCTCCGGCTACCAGGGCAAGGAGCCTGCGACCGCGGGCGGTCCGACGGAGGGCACGCCGTCCGGCTCGCTCGTCCTCGACCAGTTCGGCCGCAACTACACGCAGGCCGCGCGCGAGGGAAAGCTCGACCCGGTGATCGGGCGCGAGAAGGAGATCGAGCGCGTGATGCAGGTGCTCTCGCGCCGCACCAAGAACAACCCGGTACTGATCGGCGAGCCGGGCGTCGGCAAGACGGCCGTCGTGGAGGGCCTGGCCCAGCAGATCGTCAAGGGCGAGGTGCCCGAGACGCTCAAGGACAAGCAGCTCTACACGCTCGACCTCGGCTCGCTCGTCGCCGGAAGCCGCTACCGCGGTGACTTCGAGGAGCGCCTGAAGAAGGTGCTCAAGGAGATCCGCACGCGCGGCGACATCATCCTGTTCATCGACGAGATCCACACGCTCGTCGGTGCGGGCGCGGCCGAGGGTGCCATCGACGCCGCCTCGATCCTCAAGCCGATGCTGGCGCGAGGAGAGCTGCAGACGATCGGCGCGACGACGCTCGACGAGTACCGCAAGCACATCGAGAAGGACGCGGCTCTCGAGCGCCGGTTCCAGCCGATCCAGGTGCAGGAGCCGACGCTGGCGCACACCATCGAGATCCTCAAGGGCCTGCGCGACCGGTACGAGGCGCACCACCGGGTCTCGATCACCGACGCCGCACTGGTCGCCGCGGCGACGCTGGCCGACCGGTACGTCAACGACCGGTTCCTGCCCGACAAGGCGATCGACCTGGTCGACGAGGCCGGCGCTCGCCTGCGCATCCGCCGCATGACGGCTCCGCCGGACCTGCGCGAGTTCGACGAGAAGATCGCGAACGTCCGGCGCGAGAAGGAGTCCGCGATCGACGCGCAGGACTTCGAGAAGGCGGCCTCGCTGCGCGACGGCGAGAAGAAGCTGCTGGCGGCCAAGGCCGAGCGCGAGAAGCAGTGGAAGGCCGGCGACATGGACGTCGTGGCCGAGGTCGACGAGGAGCTGATCGCCGAGGTCCTCGCGGTCTCGACCGGCATCCCGATCGTCAAGCTGACCGAGGAGGAGTCGTCGCGGCTGCTGCGCATGGAGGACGAGCTGCACAAGCGGATCGTCGGCCAGCACGCGGCCGTCCAGTCGCTCTCGCAGGCGATCCGTCGCACGCGGGCAGGGCTCAAGGACCCGAAGCGTCCCGGCGGCTCGTTCATCTTCGCCGGCCCGACCGGTGTCGGTAAGACCGAGCTGGCCAAGGCTCTCGCCGAGTTCCTGTTCGGCGAGGAGGACGCCCTGATCCAGCTCGACATGAGCGAGTACAGCGAGAAGCACACCGTCTCGCGGCTGTTCGGCTCGCCTCCCGGCTACGTCGGGTACGAGGAGGGTGGTCAGCTCACCGAGAAGGTGCGTCGCCGTCCGTTCTCGGTCGTGCTCTTCGACGAGGTCGAGAAGGCGCACGCCGACATCTTCAACTCGCTGCTGCAGATCCTGGAGGACGGTCGCCTGACCGACTCCCAGGGCCGGATGGTGGACTTCAAGAACACCGTCATCATCATGACGACCAACCTGGGCACGCGAGACATCGCCAAGGGCCTGCAGATGGGCTTCCAGGCTGGTGGCGACCTCTCCACGTCCTACGACCGGATGAAGTCGAAGGTCTTCGACGAGCTCAAGCAGCACTTCCGGCCGGAGTTCCTCAACCGCGTCGACGACGTGGTCGTGTTCCCGCAGCTCGAGCGCGAGGAGATCGTGGAGATCGTCGACCTGATGATCGCCAAGCTCGACAACCGCCTGCGCGACAAGGACATGGGCCTCGAGCTGACCCAGTCGGCGAAGGACCTGCTGGCCATCAAGGGCTACGACCCGGTGCTGGGTGCACGTCCCCTGCGTCGCACGATCCAGCGCGAGGTCGAGGACGCCCTGTCCGAGAAGATCCTGTACGGCGAGCTGAAGGCGGGCGAGATCGTGCTCGTCGGCACCGAGGGCGAGGGCAAGGACGCCTCCTTCACCTTCGTCGGCTCGGCGAAGAGCACGGTGCCGGACGTGCCAGTGGTCGACGTGGTCAAGGGCGAGGCCGCCGGGTAGCACTCGGCTAGCACAGCTCAAACCACACGAGTTGTCAGAACGTCCACCTCTGTTCAGGGGTGGACGTTCTGACACTCAGGCACGTGCACAGCCCGGGTCAGGGTCCGAGCTAGACGTCGACGAGCTGGAGCTCAGCCAGCTCGGGGCCGGGCGGCATCTCGGTGAAGCCCGCGGCCCTGAGCACCTCGTGCAGTGCGGGCTCGACCCTCTCGGACCGGAACCTGGTGAAGGCATCTGCGGAGTCCCAGATCTCGAGGTGTCCGAAGCCCCGTGTCGCCCTTCACGACGACGTGGGCGACAAGCCGTCGACCGGCTCCTCGCCGATAGTCGAGTCACCTCGTGGTACATGTCCACCGTCGCGGGGACCTCGTACTCACATGCGTACGTCATGGTGTGTCACCTTCCTCTGTGAGTAGACTTTGAGTGAGAATGACTTCTACTGAACTAGGAGTATTGATCACGTGCCCGATCCCGTCAAGCCCGAAACGTGCCTACGACAGCACCCCTCCGTCAGGAGCGCGCTCGCCAGAGCCGACGCGCAGTGCTGGCCAGCGCGCCGAGCCCTGTTCCTCGAGCGGGGCTTCGCGGCGACGACGATGGCCGACGTCGCCGACGCCGCCGGCGTCTCGGTCAAGAACGTGCTACAAGGTGTTCAAGAACAAGGTCGGCCTGGCCAGGGCGGTCTTCGACGTGGCGATCGCCGGCGACGACGACGCAGTGCCGATGGTCGAACGTCCGACGCTGATCAGGGTCGCGCGAGGAACCGGACCCGCGACGCAAGCATGGCCTCTACGGCAAGCACCTCGCCGAAGTCGCGCCACGCCATGTGCCGTTCCAGCTCGTCATTCTCGATGCCGCGGCGGGCGACCCTGAGGCAGCGAGGGTCTGGGACCTGCTCCAGGCCGAGCGCCTGCGCGGGATGGCCATGTTCGCCAAGAGCCTCGCGCCGAGGGTCACCTGCGCGACGGGATCACGGCGACCGAGGCACGCGACGTGATCTGGAACTACAACTCGGCGGAGCTCTACCGGCTCCTGGTGATCGAACGCGGATGGTCAGCGGCGCGCTACGGCCGATGGGTCGGGGAGGCCCTCACAGCAGCTCTGCTTCCAGGCGACTCGGGCTCACGCTCCTAGTGCTTGACGCACGCCTCGACCTCGTCGGCCGAGAGTGCGTGCTGCACGACCACTGCCGCGGCGGCCCACCGCCATCACGTGACCCCAACGACCACCGACAAGACCGCCCAAACGCAGCAGGATGCACAAGCGGGATCGAGCTACGCCACGTCAGAGGATGCTAGCCACCGCAGCGAAGTGCTGGCCATAGCCGGCGTGGGGATGACACGGGTAGCGCGGCTCCCTGCCACTGGAACAGCCTGCCATGGCTCGACATCAACAGAACACTGCCCCACACTTCGTCCATGGCGGAACTTGCACTCTTGGCAAAGATACTGGGTAGCGCGGCGTCAGTAGGCCTCAAAGCGGGCATGCAGAAACGCAGTGCAAAACGGACGGTAAAAGGCAGAAAGAGTGTTGAGGAGGCACTTGCGACGTGTGTCAACACGGACCAGGTGAGGGTCCGGACAACCGCGCGACTCGCAGCGGCAGGGCTTGGGCAAGTCGAAGCAGAGGAGGTAGCCTCCTTCCTGATTAGCGATGAAGGAGTCGAGTTCATCAGGGCCGCCTTGGTATATGTTCTGGGCGGGGCGCAGGAGAATCTCACCAGTAGTGCGCACCTCGCACACCACGGAGCGATGTTGATGGCCCTGCGGGCACGCCACGAGGCGCCGCACCACGCAGTTGGTCCGCCGCACTCTTAGAAAGCATCACAGAGTCGATTAAGTCCAGCGTCGCGTCACTCGAAAAGTCGGACTATAATTATCTTCCGATTCTACGCGCTCAGGCGAGGGCGGCGTCTGCAAATGGATCATTGATAGGTGCGCGGTCTCTTCCGGGTCGAACCTTTCGGCTTTCCCGCCTCGTGCTCAATGCTGACCGCATAGCTCTTGCTGCGGTTGAAGAATACGTGAAGGGTCTCCATGAGGAGGTCAAATACTTCAGCGTCACAACGGTAGGGAAGCTTTTCAAGGCAGACACCGAGAGAGGTGTCATTCACAGCCTAGTCGAACCACGCGCTGGTCGGAGTAGTGAAACGGCCCCCTTACGATTTGACTTCGGGACGGATCCCCTTAGCGCCGTCCTGGTGCAGCGGCGCGTCGTCCTCCTGGGAGACCGGGTGGGGGCAAATCAACGCTTGTCCGGCGCATTGCAAATCTGGCATGCCTGGCCGCATTCGGAGGGGACTCCGTTAACGTCCCGTTCGTAGTCAGCCTTCGGCACTTTGCGACCCATATGAGAACAAAGCCTACCGGAGGGCTCCTCGAATACCTGCACGCGCAAATCAATTCAGACTTCCATGCCGAGATGACGCCTGAGACTATTCGCTATCTGCTTCACGTCGGTCGAGCTCTGGTTCTCTTCGACGGACTTGATGAGGTCCTTAAGATCGACGAAAGACACGCAGTAGCTGACAAGATTTGGCGATTCGCCGATGCTTTCCCCTCATCCTCCTACGTGGTCACCTCGCGTCTGGTCGGTTACAACGAGGTCCCGGTGTCTGCATTCCCATTCGAGTGGGAGGTGCGCCCATTCGACAACAGCCGCATTGAGAGCTACTGCGAGTGGTTCTTTGAGCAGCACTCCCACAGTGCGGAGCCTCAAGCGCGAGCCAGCGACTTCATGCGTGACTCTAGAGGAATTCCGGATCTCCGCGCCAATCCCCTGCTCCTAGGCGTCCTGTGCGCCCTGTTCGCCCAAGGGAGGCGACTGCCGCGCAATCGTTCCAACCTCTATTTGAAGTGTGCCGAAATGCTCTTCGAGGAGTGGGACGCCCTAAAGGGAACGACAGTTTCCGTCGACGACCAGGACTCCACAGCAGATGCGATTCGTGAGATCGCGCTGAGGACGTTCATGTCGGGGGTAGAAGAGATTTCCGAGGAATCTCTGACTCAGCAACTCGAGTCGTACTATAAGCGAGAACGTAGGGGTGGGCGAGCAGAATCAAGAAGGTTTGCGAAGCAAGCGTTGAACCTCTGGCGCGGGAGGCAGTGGGTCTTAGTCTTTGCTGGTGAGCATGAGGACGAGGTATTCTTCCGTTTCGCTCACCGCTCCTTCCTAGAGTACTTCGCTGCGGAACAGCTCGTCTTTGAGTGCGCAGATGGGAGAGGCCTTTGGGACGCTTTGCGCGAATTCGTAGAAACCCGGACCGCCGTTCAGTTCACGCTCCTATGCATTGAGATGCTGGCCCGAAAGACCCGTCACAGCGTGGACGCCTTCCTGTCACTGGCCCTCGAGGAAGTGGCTGAACTTGAGGACATTGGCGCCTTTAGCACTCATCTCCTCTGCGCCGAAGCGCTAGCCGTAACACGAGGTGAACCCAGCTTAAGACTGGCAGTTGCACGGTCGATGGTGGGAGAACTGGCTCGGGTACTTCCGGCTTCGAGCATTGGGGAGTTGACTGCGACGGGTTATAGCGGCAACGCATACCAGGATCTCTTCAACTCTGCCTACGATTGGGAACTCGGAGATATCGACAGTGAGGATGAATCCCGCGCGCAACTGGGGTTCGGCGCTCCTTACCGCGGACCCGGCTCGGCTAGTGAGATTGGTCTGGCACATGAGGATGCGGGCCTGCTCTTGCTTGCCCTTAGCAATGTTTCGAAGCCTGAGCGCGAGCAACTCCTGGCAGCCGTGATGGATTCAGTGGTGAAATTGGCGTCGTCAGAGGTGGCTGCCGCTGCTCGCGTCAGCATCTTCCTCCTACAACTTCCGCATGTGGAGTCGTGGGAGCAGGTGGACGCGGATTTCCGAGTGTACTGCATAAGGGCAGCCACAGGCGTGTGGGCATTGGTTCAACAGCAGTTGCGGCCAGAACACTTGGTCAGTCTTGATGGCTACGTTCTTATCCAGTACGTGAGGGGTTGGGGGCAATTCTGGCCTCAGGCTTGCCAGGTGTTGGGGGCGCGAGGTCTCTTCTAGGCGGCTTCCCTTTGTCCGTCGAACTCCGCCCCGGCACGGCAGCGCATTCCGTTGCTCGGATCCTAGGGCTTTCCGTCGGGTCTACGAGGGCTCCCAGCGACACTTCGATTCGATCGGCACGTCCTTGAGGAATCGTTCTGGCCCGACATGGCCGTCTCGATCCTGGCCGGCTATCAGAAGGGGTGGCGAGTTCGTTCAGAAGTTCGAGGACTACTCGTTGGGCGACTTGACACAGTGGCATCCGTCGACACATGGATCGCGCGACTTTCGTTGCTCGGTCTACTTGTTGCCCTCGAACTGTACGATGAGCACGAGTTTACCGATTCCGTGATTGCAGATATTCGCGATGCGCACTTGAAGAAGGACTATGAGGATTGCCTTGCACTGATCAGGCAGGCCCGGGCGGGAGTTGGGGATGCGTTGGATTTGTCGTTCTTAGGCATCCCGGACTCTTGGCGAAGGGTGGAGGAATCAATCACCCGCGCTATCGCACACGCCTTTGCGTAGAGGTCCGGATCGCCCGCAACACCAGCGTACTGTCAGCCATGACATGTTCTTTGGCTGCCTGGGTCTTTCGATGAGACTTCGCACGCGAAGCTTCCGACGCACACTAGGCGCAAAGTGAACGGGTTGCATGTCTGGAGCAGGCCCATCGCAGGAACTGGCAAGGTGTGCCGTTGCCGGATCTCGCCTGCGAAGCAATCACAACCGTGATGGCCTCAGGCCCGTAGCGCGGTGACCCGCGCCTCGACCTCGTCGGCCGAGAGCGCGTGCTGCACAACCATTGCCGCGGCGCCGAGCACACCGGCCTGCTCGCCGGCGCGCGACGCGATGATGCGCAGCGACCCGGTGGCCAGCGGCAGCGACCGGCCGTAGACGACCTCGCGAACGCCCGCCAGCAGGCTCTCGCCACCCTCGACCATCAGGCCGCCGACGACGATGACGGACGGGTTCAGCAGGCTGACGGCCGTCGCCAGGACCGCGCCGATGTCACGCCCGGCCTGGCGCAGCGCACGCGTGGCCGGGATGTTGCCGGCGCGCACCAGGTCGACCACCTCGCGCCCGTTCGCGGCCGGCACGCCGGCCGCGGTGAGGCGAGCGGCGATGGCCGGGCCACTGGCGATGGCCTCGAGGCACCCGGTGTTGCCGCAGCGGCACGGCGCGTCGCCTCCGCCGGGAGCCTGCACGTGGCCGAGGTCGCCGGCCGCGCCCTGCGCACCTCGCTGCAGGCGCCCCTCGCTGATGATGCCCGCGCCGATTCCGGTGGCGACCTTGACGAAGATCATGTGGACGGGTTCGATTCCGGCAGAAGGTATCTCGTCCACCGTGGAAGTGCGCGCCAGCTCACCCCTCACCAGCTCACCCAGCGCCATCACGTTCACGTCGTTGTCGACCAGCACCGGGCACCCGAGCCCCGCGGCGACGGTGCCTGGCACGTCGAAGCCGTCCCAGCCCGGCATGATCGGGGGGTTGGTCGGACGTCCGGTCGAGTGCTCGACGGGACCGGGCAGCCCGATGCCGACACCGATCAGCTGGTCGGGGCGCCGCCCCGACTGCCGCAGCAGCGTCTTGCCGTGGCGAACCAGCCACTTCAGCACCGGCTCCGGACCACGCGAGATCTCGAGCGGGGCCCCGTGCTCGGCCAGGATCGTGCCGCCCAGGTCGGTGACCGCGAGCCGTGCGTGAGTCGCTCCGATGTCGGCGCCGAGCACCGCGTACCCACCGGGGTCGAACGCGAACCGTGTCGGGGGCCGACCACCGGTCGAGACCGAGTCGGAGACCAGCACGACCAGTCTCGCGTCGACCAGCGCGTCGAGGCGCAGCCCGACCGTCGACCGGGAAAGCCCTGTGCGCTCGATGATCTCGGCCCGCGTCCAGGCCTGACCGTCGCGTAGGAGCTGCAGGATCGCGCCCGCTCCCGTCCCTTGGACGGCGCTCCCGAGAGTAGGTGCGGTCGTCATCGGCATAGTGAAACACAGGGGGCTTCTGTAAGGAACGACCTCACTTCAACGAATCTGCCACCTACTTTTGCTTGACGGTCGACGGAAGTCCGGCCTACGGTCTGCGGCATGGCGCCGACGCCGGCCACGGCTTCCCAGACCCCGATGGCCACCGCCACTGACTCCCGTGCCGCGCTGCGCGTCGGGATCGTCGGTACCGGGTTCATGGCCAGGGTGCACGCTCGCGCAGCCCTCGTCAGCGGCGCAGACCTCGTCGGTGTCGTCGGCTCGTCTCCGGCATCAGGAGCGGCGGCGGCAGCAGCCCTCGGAGTGGCCCGCGGTTACCCCGATGTCGAGTCCCTGGTTGCCGACGTCGACATCGTCCACGTCTGCACCCCGAATGACACGCACGTCGACCTGACAAAGGCTGCACTGCAGGCTGGCCGTCACGTGGTGTGCGAGAAGCCGCTTGCCACAAGCCGTTCCGACGCGCTCACGCTGCAGCGGCAGGCCGACGCTGCTGGCGTCGTGGGCACCGTCCCGTTTGTGTACCGGTTCCACCCGATGGTGCGCGAAGCTCGAGCGCGGGTTGCCGCCGGGCAGGCCGGCACGATCGGCCTGCTGCACGGCACCTACCTGCAGGACTGGCTCTCGCGTGGCACCGACGACGACTGGCGGGTCGACCCCGGCCGCGGTGGTGCCTCGCGTGCGTTCGGCGACATCGGCTCTCACTGGTGCGATCTAGCCGAGTTCGTGACGGGCGACCGCATCGCTCGGCTCTCGGCGCGCACGTCGACCGTGCAGCCGCAGCGCCACGGCGTCGACGTCACGACCGAGGACGTGGTGACGCTGCAGTTCGAGACCGCGGCCGGCGTGCTCGGCTCCGCTGTCATCAGCCAGGTGGCCGCAGGTCGCAAGAACCGGCTGTACCTCGAGGTCAGCGGCACCGACGCCAGCCTGGCGTTCGACCAGGAGGCGCCGGAGCTGCTCTGGGTCGGCCAGCGCGAGGCCTCGCAGCAGCTGGTGCGCGACCCCGGCACCCTCTCTGCCGACGCGACGAGGCTCAGCCGCCTGCCCGCAGGCCACGCGCAGGGCTACCAGGACTGCTTCGACTCCTTCGTTGCCGACACCTACTCCGCCGTTGCCGGTGACTACGCCGACGGCCTGCCGACCTTCGCCGACGGTGCGCGCTCCGCCGCGCTGGTCGACGCGGCGATGACCTCTGCCGCGTCCGCCGGCGCCTGGACAGAGGTGGACGCCGGTGAGTGAGGCGCGGACGCATGAGGCGCCGATCGTCCGGATGCGCGGTGTCCACAAGTCGTTCCTCGGCAACGAGGTGCTGCACGGTGTCGACCTCAACCTGCACCCAGGGCAGGTGCACGCCCTCGTCGGCGAGAACGGTGCCGGCAAGTCGACGCTGATGAAGATCCTCGCCGGCGTCTACACGCCCGACAGCGGCTCCATCGAGATGGACGGGGAGCCGGTCGTCTTCGAGCACCCGCTGCAGGCGCAGAGGTCGGGCGTCTCCACCGTGTTCCAGGAGTTCAACCTGCTGCCCGAGCGCAACGTCGCCGAGAACGTCTTCCTCGGCCGCGAGCCACGACGCCGCGGGCTGGTGGACGCGCAGCGCATGGCCTCCGAGACCGCCGCTCTGCTCGACGACCTGGGCGTCAGCGGCATCCGTCCGGGCACGAGGGTCGGCTCGCTCTCGGTCGCGCAGCAACAAGTCGTCGAGATCGTCAAGGCACTGTCGCTCGAGGCCCGGATCATCTCGATGGACGAGCCGACCGCTGCACTGTCCGACGCCGAGGTCGAGCTCCTGTACCGGGTCGTGCGACGCCTGCGCGACCGCGGCGTGGCCATCCTCTACGTCTCGCACCGGCTCAAGGAGATCTTCGACCTCTGCGACCGCATCACGGTGCTCAAGGACGGCGCTCTCGTGCGCACCTGCGACACGTCCGAGATCACGACGGACGAGCTCGTCCGAGCCATGGTTGGACGGTCGATCTCGGCGTTCCTCCCCGACAAGCGCGTGGGAACCGCCACCGGTGACGTGCGTCTCGAGGTGCGCGCCGGCGGCAACCTGCAGCTCGACGGCATCGACCTGCAGGTGCGTGCCGGCGAGATCGTCGCGCTCGCTGGGCTGCAGGGCAGCGGCCGCACCGAGATCGCCCACGCTCTGTTCGGCGTCGAGCCGTTCACCCGAGGCTCCGTCGAGGTGGACGGTCGCCCGGTGCGCCTCACCTCCGCCCGCCGGGCGGTGCGCGCCGGGTTGGCCCTCGTCACCGAGGACCGCAAGGCGCAGGGGCTCGCGCTGCACCAGTCGGTGCTGGCGAACGCCCGCGTGGTGCTCGACGCGGTCCTTCCGAGCTCGTCGGGCCGGTCGGCGCGACGCATCCCTGGCGTCCTCTCCTCGCTCGAGCTGACGTCACGCGGTCTGGGGCAGCAGGTGCAGTACCTCTCGGGCGGCAACCAGCAGAAGGTCGTGCTGGCGAAGTGGCTCGTGACGGAGCCGCGCGTGATGGTGCTCGACGAGCCGACGCGCGGCATCGACGTGGGCGCCAAACGCGCTGTCTACGAGCTGATGCGCGAGCTGGCTGCCCAGGGTGTGGCCGTCCTCGTCATCTCGTCCGAGCTACCCGAGCTGGTCGGCATGGCCGACCGCATCGTCGTCCTGCATGACGGACGGGTGGCCGGCGAGCTGCCCGGCGGGTGCGACGAGGAGACGATCATGTCGATGGCGACCGGGAGCAGTCGATGAGGCGGCGTCTCGGCACCACCGCCATCGTGTACCTCGCGCTGGTCGGCATCGTGCTGGTCGCCGGCGTACTGCTTGCCGTGCAGGGCCGCAACCTCTTCTCCACTGCGAACACGGTCGACATGCTGACCCGGTCGAGCCTGCTGGGGTTCGTCGCCATCGGCCAGACCCTCGTCATCATGTGCCGGTCCCTCGACCTGTCGGTCGGCTACGTCGCCGCCCTGTCGAGCCTGGTGGCGGCCACGACGATGGACGGCGACCCGGCGATGGTGGTGCCAGGTGTGCTCGCGGCCCTCGGCGTCTCCGCCGTGATCGGCCTGGTCAACGGCCTCGTGATCACGCGTCTGAGAGTGAATGCCTTCATCGCGACGCTCGGTATGGGGCTGCTGCTCAAGGCATACCTCGACACCAGGTACCAGGGACCGGCGGGTGACGTGCCGGCTTCGTTCCAGGGCTTCGGGTACACCCGTATCGCGATCATCCCGCTGTCGACGGCTGTGATGATCGCTCTTGCAGCGGTTGTCGGCGTCGTCCTGCACCGGAGCCGGCTCGGCTACCACATGTTCGCGGTGGGCGGTAACGACGAGGTGGCGCGACTGTCGGGTGTGCGGACGGGTCCCACCCTGGTCTGGGCCCACGTGCTCTGCTCGGTGATGGCCGGGATCGCCGGACTGCTGATCGCGGCGAGGTTCGGCACCGGGAGCGCCCTCGTCTACAACTCGGGGTACGACCTCGACTCCATCGCCGCTGTGGTGCTCGGAGGGACGCTGCTGCTGGGCGGCCGCGGGTCGGTGGCGGGCACGGTGGGCGGCGTGCTGATCCTGGCCGTGCTCGACACGGTCTTCAACGTGATGCAGGTCGACCCCTTCTTCAAGGACGTGCTGCGTGGGCTGATCATCGTTGCCGCCGTGGCGATCTACGCGCGTCGCCAGATCGACCCGACGCTCTCCCGTGCGCGCTTCCGGCCCGGCAGACACGGCTCGCTCCCGCCACCGGCGGTCCAGGAGGTCGCGCAATGACGTCCATCGTGCGCGCGCTGCGCGGCGGCGGAACCGCAACGGTCGCAGCCCTTCTCGTCCTCATCTTCGTCGCGATCTTCGCGCTGAACCCGAGCTTCGCCGAGCCCAGCTCGCTGATGGCGTTCATCAAGAAGGCCGCTCCGCTGGTGATCCTCGCCGCCGGCCAGTACTTCGTCATCGTCTCCGGCGAGTTCGACCTGTCCGTCGGCTCCCTGGTCGGTGCCCAGGTCGTGATCGCAGCCAAGCTGATCGACGGAGAGCAGTCGCGCACGCTCGGCGTGCTGATGCTGATGCTGGTGTTCGGCCTGGCCGTCGGGCTCGTGAACGGACTGGTGACAACCCTTCTCAAGGTGCCGTCGTTCATCACGACACTCGGGATGATGCTCGTGCTGTACGGGGCCGTTCGCCTGTGGACGGGTGGCGCCCCGACAGGTGCACTGTCAGAGGCGTTCCGCCAGTTCGGTCGTGGCGGCATCGAGGACGTGCCGGGTGTCGGCCAGATTCCCTGGGCGCTGCCGATCATGCTCGCGGTCGGCGCCGGAGCCGTGGCGCTGATGCGGTCGCCGTTCGGCCGCACCCTGTTCGCCGTCGGCGACAACGCGCTCGCCGCCGCGTTCAGCGGCATCCGGGTGGCGCTCGTCCGCACCACTGCCTTCGTCCTGTCGAGCCTGCTGGCGACCGTGGCGGCAGTGCTCATCGGTGGCTACGCCGGCGTCACCGCCCAGGTCGGCACGGGGCTGGAATTCGTCGCCATCACTGCCGTGGTGCTCGGCGGCGTCGTGCTCGGCGGCGGGCAGGGCTGGGTGACCGCGGCGATGTGCGGCGCTCTCGTCCTCGAAGGCCTGTTCACCCTCTTCAACCAGCTGGGTCTGCCCTCGACCGCCCGGCCCGCCGTTCAGGGCCTCATCATCATCGCGGCCGTCGCCCTGGCAGCCAGGTCGGCGAGTGGGCCCTTGCGCACCCGGCGCTCCCGGCCCGTCGCGCACGGAACCCCGACACCGGAGCCGACGGGGTAGCCGCCAGGTGGCCGTCTCGGGGAGGCCACTCCTTCCAGGACAACGCAGTTCAGAGGTTCGGATGATCGAAAGGGCAAGGACATGCGACGAGGACGAGTGCTGGTCGCGGCGGTCGCCGCGACGGGCTTGCTGGTGATGGCCGGCTGTACAACGGACGCTCCGACGGAGACCGTGTCGGAGACGAGCGACAACGAGCCCGCCGACGAGGGTCGCAGTGACGACGAGTTCTTCGTGCGAGCCGACTACGACCGGCAGCTGGCGCAGCGCGACGTCGAGCCCGAGGGCGACGCGTCGACGCCGTGGCTCCAGGCGATCGAGCCGGAGATGGTCGACACCACCGAGTTCGTGAAGGAGGGCGCGAAGACGTTGTGCTTCTCCAACGCGTCGATCTCCAACCCGTGGCGGGTCACGGGCTGGATCACGATGCAGCAGCAGGTCGAGGTGCTCAAGGAGAGCGGTGACGTCGGCGAGTTCCGGGTGTCCGACGCCGCCGACGACGACAACAAGCAGATCTCCGACATCCAGGCCTTCATCGACGCCGGCGACTGCGACGCGATCATCGTCTCGCCGTCCACGACAGCCACTCTGACGCCGGCTGTCGAGGCCGCCTGCGCCAGCGGGGCGCCGGTGATCGTCTTCGACCGCGGCGTGAACACCGACTGCCCGGTCACGTTCATCCACCCCATCGGCGGCTACGCGTACGGCGCCGACGGAGCGGAGTTCCTCGTCGACAACCTCGAGCCGGGTAGCACCGTGCTGGCGCTGCGCATCCTCCCCGGCGTCGACGTGCTCGAGAACCGTTGGGCCGCAGCCGAGGAGATCTTTGGCGCCTCCGAGATCGAGGTGCTCGGCAACGAGTTCACAGGCGGCGACGGAGCCAAGATCAAGGACCTCGTCACCCAGTACCTGCAGCGCGGTGACGTCAACGGCATCTGGATGGACGCGGGCGACGGGTCCGTTGCCGCGATCGAGGCCTTCGAGGACGCCGGCAAGGACTACCCGGTCATGGTCGGCGAGGACGAGCTCAGCTTCCTGCGCAAGTGGCAGGAGACGGAGATGACCGCGATCGCGCCGGTGTACTCCAACTTCCAGTGGCGCACACCGATTCTCGCCGCGAAGCAGATCTGGGACGGCGAGGAGGTCCCGTCCGAGTGGGTGCTGCCCCAGGACCCGATCACCGAGGACGACCGCGACGAGTTCCTCGAGGCCAACGCCGACATGCCGAGCCTGCACTACGCGAAGTACGGCGGCGAGGACCTGCCCGGCTTCCCCGAGGTGTGGCAGAACAGGTGACCCGCTTCCCCCTCGGGGTGAGCACCTGGGTGTGGGCGTCGCCCCTCGACGACGCGACCCTGGCGGCGCTGGCCGCTAGGGTCGCCGGGTGGGGGTTCGACGTCCTCGAGCTGCCGATCGAGAACCCCGGCGACTGGGACCCGGCCCGCGCTGCCGGTGTGCTCTCCGACCACGGCCTCGGGGCCACCACCTGCCTGGTGACATCCCCGGGGCGCGAGCTGGTGGAGGCCGACGAGGCCACGGTCCGCGCGACGCAGGACTACCTGCGGCACTGCGTTGACGTGGCCGCAGAAGTGGGTGCGGCGACGGTCGGTGGGCCCGCGTACGCCTCCGTCGGGCGCACCTGGCGGATGACGGACGCGGAGCGAGCGGACGTGTACGAGCAGCTGCGCGAGAACCTGGCGCCCGTCGTCGAGCACGCGGTCGCCGCGGGGGTGACCGTGGCCGTCGAGCCGCTCAACCGCTACGAGACCAGCGTGCTGAACACCGTCGACCAGGCCCTCGAGGCACTCGAGCCGCTGCTCGGGCCCGGCTGCGGGCTGATGCTCGACACGTACCACCTGAACATCGAGGAGCGCTCGGTGCCGGACGCGATCTCGCGCGCCTCGGGGCACGTCGCGGGCGTGCAGGTCTGCGCGAACGACCGGGGCGCTCCCGGCGCCGACCACCTCGACTGGCCCGCGATCCTCGCCGCTCTCGACGCTGCCGGCTACACCGGGCCGCTGTGCATCGAGTCGTTCACCGCGCACAACGACGCCATCGCCACGGCTGCGTCCATCTGGCGTCCGCTGGCGACGAGCCAGGACGACCTGGCTCGTGACGGCCTGGCGTTCCTGCGTGCCACGCTGTCAGCGATGCCGGCGCCCGAGCCGATCACAAGACCCTCAGCAGGAGGCGCCTGATGCCCCGTCCGATCACGCTGTTCACCGGCCAGTGGGCGGATCTGCCGTTCGAGGAGGTCTGCCGCCTGGCGGCGTCGTGGGGGTACGACGGCGTCGAGATCGCTTGCTCCGGAGACCATTTCGAAGTCGACCGCGCAATCTCCGAGGACGGGTACGTGGCCTCGCGCCGCGAGGTGCTGGACCGCCACGGTCTGCAGGTGTTCGCGATCTCGAACCACCTCGTCGGCCAGGCGGTGTGCGACGACCCGATCGACTTCCGGCACCAGAACATCCTGCCGTCGAGGATCTGGGGTGACGGTGAGCCGGAGGGCGTCCGGCAGCGCGCGGCGGCCGACATGGCCGACTCGGCTCGGGCGGCGGCTCGGCTCGGCGTCAACACCGTCGTCGGCTTCACGGGCTCGTCGATCTGGCAGCACGTCGCCATGTTCCCGCCGGTTCCGGCCGAGAGGATCGAGGCCGGCTACACCGACTTCGCCGACCGATGGAACCCGATCCTCGACGTCTTCGACGAGGTCGGCGTGCGGTTCGCGCACGAGGTGCACCCCGGCGAGATCGCCTACGACTACTGGACGACGCAGCGCACGCTCGAGGCGATCGGGCACCGGGAGGCCTTCGGGCTGAACTGGGACCCGAGCCACATGGTCTGGCAGCAGCTGGACCCCGTCGGGTTCCTCTGGGACTTCCGCGAGCGCATCTACCACGTCGACTGCAAGGACACCCGGATGAAGGTCGGCAACGGCCGGGCCGGTCGGCTCTCGTCGCACCTGCCCTGGGGCGACCCCCGTCGCGGGTGGGACTTCGTCTCGACCGGACGCGGTGACGTGGCCTGGGAGGACTGCTTCAGGACGCTGACCGCCATCGGCTACAAAGGCCCGATCTCGATCGAGTGGGAGGACGCCGGCATGGACCGGCTCGCCGGCGCCGCCGAGGCGGTGGAGTTCGTCCGCTCGCTGAACTTCGACGCGCCGACGACAGCCTTCGACGCCGCGTTCAGTGTCGAGCGAAGCGAGCAGGGCTGATCACAGCTCGCCGAGCACCCGCTGCAAGGTGCCGATCTCGTCGGTCTGGGTGACCACGACGTCGGCGGCGATCTCGCCGACGCGCACGTTCGTGCCCTCGGCCTCACGCTCCGCGGCCATCTGCAGGGCGCCCTCGTGGTGCGTGATCATCAGCTGCAGCCACAGCCGGTCGAAGGCGGCGCCGGTCGCCGCCTCGAGCTCGTCAAGCTGCTCGGGCGAGGCCATCCCGGGCATGTCCGAGTGGTCAGTGTCGCCGTCGTGCGTCGGGTGGCCTCCGCGCTTGTCGTCCGGTGAGCCGTCCGGTGCCATCCCGTGATCGGTCAGCCACACCTCGTAAACGGCGATCTCGGCCTGCTGCACGTCCTCGATGCGGGAGGCGAGCCCGACCACATCGGCGTGCTCGGCGCGCCCGGGGGCCAGCGCGGCCATCTCGAGTGCCTGCTGGTGGTGGGGAATCATGTCGACGAGGAAGGCGACGTCGGCCTCCGAGAACGGGTCCTCGCTCGGGGGCAGGGTGCTGCCCGGAGGGAGCGTGGTGGCGTCCTCGCCCGGGCGTCCCGGCTGGACGACGTTGCCCTCGACGACACGCTCCTCGCCGTCGCCGCAACCGGCCAGACCGCCGGTCAGGAGTGCTGCGCAGGCCAGGGCTGCAGGGGCGAGCGCGAGCCTGCCGCTGCCTCGTCCGCACGCTCCCATCGGGGATCCTCTCGTTGAAAACTGGACTTTCCCGCCCAAACCTTGCCAAAGGTCTCGGGCCGGTGGAAAGGTACCTCAATCATCCCACCACCTGTCGCGGGACGCCGCGGCGGTGACGACCGGAAGGTCCCCATGAACCGACACCCACGGCGCACCCGACTACGTAGTCTTGTCGGGGTCGCCTGCGCCAGCGTGCTCGTGCTGGGAGCCACTCCGGCACTGGCCGGCTCCAGCATCCCGGGCCCGAACGAGATCCGCTCCAGCGAGAACATGTCGCTCCTGTCGAGCACGCCCAAGACGGCGCCGCTCGACGCCACGAACTCCGACCTCGCGTTCTCCGGCAACTACGCCTACCAGGGCAACTACAACGGCTTCCGCATCTGGGACCTCAAGAAGCCGACCAAGCCGCGACTGGTGACCGAGGTGCTGTGTCCCGGCTCGCAGAACGACGTGTCGATCTCGGGCAACCTGCTGTTCCTGGCGACCGACGCGCGCCGTTCCAACAACTCGTGCGCGAGCGAGCCAGCGACCAGTGACACCGACTACTGGGAGGGCGTCAAGGTCTTCGACGTGTCCAACCCGGTGCGCCCGAGGTACGTGAGCGCGGTCGAGACCGACTGTGGCTCGCACACCCTGACGATCAACCCGGTCGGCAAGAACAAGGTCTACGTCTACGTGTCGTCCTATGACGTCAACGCGGATGTCGCTGACTGCCAGCCTCCGCACGACAAGATCTCGATCCTTGAGGTCGACCGCCGCGTTCCCGAGGATGCGTCGCTCGTAGCGGAGCCGTCTCTCTTCCCGGACGGCGGCAACCCGGGTGACGGCCTGCCGTACCCCGATGGCACCCGCGCGACGTCGGGCTGCCACGACATCACCGTCTTCCCGTCGAAGAAGCTGGCGGCGGGTGCCTGCATGGGTGACGGCGTGATCTGGGACCTGTCGAACCCGGTCCTGTTCAAGGAGATCGACCGGGTGCAGGACGACACGAACTTCGCGTTCTGGCACTCGGCGACCTTCAACAACGACGGCACCAAGGTGATCTTCACCGACGAGCTGGGCGGCGGAGGCGCCGCCACGTGCGTGCCGGGCATGCCGGCGACGCGAGGCGCCGACGGCATCTACGACATCGAGGGTCGCGGGATGGACCGTGAGCTCGTGTTCAAGAGCTACTACAAGATCCCGCGGATGAACCACGCCGGCGATGCCGAGACGAGGCCGGAGAACTGCGTCGCGCACAACGGCTCCCTGGTGCCGGTCAAGGGCCGCGACATCATGGTGCAGTCCTGGTACATGGGCGGCGTCTCGGTGTGGGACTTCACCGACTCGGCGAACCCGCGTGAGCTGGGGTACTGGGAGCGAGGCCCGGTGCCGGCAGGTGCCACCGACGGCGGCGGTACCTGGTCGGCCTACTGGTACAACGGCTACATCTACAGTTCCGACCTCGGCAAGGGCTTCGACGTCCTGCAGATCAGGGGCCCGGAGTTCAAGAAGGCCGCCAAGGTCAAGTACGCCGAGCTCAACGTGCAGACGCAGCCGGTGTACGCGGAGAGGTAACACCGCACCCACCCCTAGCAGGACCCGTCCACCGCCATGGACGGGTCCTGCTGTCTGTGGTCGCAGACGAGGGGCCGCAGTAGCCGAGACACACCGAGATCTCGCAGACCGCACCATCGCTCGATTCGACGGGACGTTATCTGAGATCTCGCGGACGCCGACGGCGCGCCGAGCGGGTCACCGCAGGTACGACGCCCCGTTGAGGTCGAGGACGGCACCGGACGTCCACTCCGAGCCGGGGTCGGCCAGGAACACGATCGCGCGTGCGACCTCGTCGGGCCCGGCCACGCGTCCGAACGGAGACTGCGCTCGCACCAGGTCGCCCGCCGGGCTGTCGAGGGTCTCGGCCGCCATGTCGGTGGCGACGAACCCGGGCGCGAGGGAGGTGACCGAGATGCCGTGCCGGCCGAGTGACAGCGCGAGCGACTGCCCGAGGGAGTGCACGCCCGCCTTGGTGGCACCGTAGGCGGGCACGTCGGGCTCACCGCGGTAGGCGCCACGTGAGCCCACGTTGACGATGCGTCCGGTCGGCAGCCCCGCCGCCGGGGGTCTGTCGAGCATCTGTCGGGCCACGCACCACGTGACATTCGCTGTGCCGAGCAGGTTCACGTCGACCGTGCGGCGCCACGCGGCCACCCACCGTTCGTAGTCGGTGTCGTGGAGGCGGTGGTCGACGCGTCTGCTGCCCCCGTCCGCCAGATCGCCTGGGTCTTCGGTGAAGAGGGCGGCGTTGTTGACGAGCACGTCGATCCGTCCGAGAGCCTGGGTCGCCTCGGAGACCATCGCGCGGACGGCGTCCGGGTCGGCGATGTCGGCCTGGACGGTGATGTGCCCGTCACCTTCAAGACCGCCGACGACCTGCTCGGCGCGGTCGCGGGCGCCCCGGTAGTGCACGGCCACGTGGTCGCCGAGAGCAGCGAAGGCGGCGGCCGTCGCGGCGCCGATGCCTCGGGAGGCGCCGGTCACGAGCACGCCGCGGGAATGCGACGTCACGGCGAAAGCCTCACTGGGGCACCGGGACTGCGTCTTCGACCGCGTCGGGTGTTGCGACGGCCGGACTCTCGGACACTCGCTCGTGAAGGGCCAGGGCGGTGACGGCGGCCGCGACGACGAGCAGGCCGATCCACTGGGTTGCGGAGAGCGTCCGGTCGAGGATCAGCACACCCACGAGTGCAGCGGTGAAGGGGAAGGCGAGTTCGGCGAGAGTGGCCCGGCTGGCCGGCGTCGTGCGCAGGCCGCGGTAGTAGAGGCCGATCGCCAGCAGGCCGGGGATCAGGGCCAGCGCGCCGATGTAGGGGGCGTCGCGCCACGGCACGGTCAGCGGGTCGCCCAGCAGGAGTACCAGTAGCAGCGACGCCGGGAGCCCGATCGCGAACCGCAGGACGGTCAGGTCGCGCAGCCCGATCTCGACGCCGGCGAGCCGTCCCAGCACCGTGCCCGTGGCCCAGAGGGCTGCCGAACCCACCGCGAGCAGGGCCGCAGTGAGGTTCTCGACGCCGACCGCGAGGGGGTTGGGGAAGGCGAGCAGCCACGCACCGGCCAGTGCAGGCACCAGGAACAGCGGGTACCGGGCCGTGATCCGCTCACGGAGGAGGAGCCAGGCGACGAGCACCGCGATCAGCGGCTGCAGCTTCTGGAGCACCACCGGGGTGATGGGACCGCCGTGCATGAACGCCTGGGTGAACAGCACGGTCGCCAGGGCCGAGGCGCCGGCGCCGATCACGACGACCGCGACCTTCGTCCGCAACGAGACGGTCGCGAACGTGCGCAGGGCCGGCACGAGCCACGGCAGCATCACCGCGACGATGACGAGGTGCTCGAGGAAGACGATCGTGGTGGCCGCGTACTGCTGGCTCAAGGGCAGACGCAGCAGGGCGTCGGTGCCCCACAGCGCCGCGCCAAGGGCGACCAGCCAGGTGGCGTCGCGGTGGACGCGGCGATCGGAGGGGCTCATGACGCTCCAGCGGAAGAGGTGAGGGTCCAGCGGGCGGGCCCTGCGCAGCGTACAAGTCCCCGACAGACGGCATGATTCCGGCGTGAGCATTCGACTGCGCAGCGCCCGCACGTCCGACGTGAAAGACATCCGCGCCCTGGTGGCTCCGCTTGCCGACAAGCGCGTGCTGATCGCCAAGGAGGCGGTGGCGTACTACGAAGGGCTACAGGAGTTCGTCGTCGCCGAGCGTGAGGGCGAGGTCGTGGGTTGCGGTGCCCTGCACGTGATGTGGGACGACCTGGCCGAGGTGCGCACGCTTGCCGTGTCGCCGAAGGCGCTGGGCCAGGGCGTCGGGCACGAGCTCCTCTGCGCACTGGTCGAGCGAGCGCGAAGTCTCGATGTAGGCCGGCTGTTCTGCCTCACGTTCGAGGTCGACTTCTTTGTGGCCCACGGGTTCTCGGTGATCGAGGGAACCCCTGTCCAGCCGGACGTCTTCGCCGAGCTCCTCCGCTCCCATGACGACGGCGTCGCCGAGTTCCTCGACCTTGCTCGGGTGAAGCCGAACACCCTGGGGAACACGCGGATGCTGCGGGTTCTCTAGCCTTTCGGTCATGTGGGTGGCACGACCTCTGGGTGACGTCGATGGCTGACGCCGACGACGTCCGCCGCATCGCGCTCGCGCTGCCACACGTCGTGGAGATCGAGAGCGAGGGGTTCGACTTCCGGGTGGGCAACCGGGGTTTCGTGTGGTCGTACCCCGAGCGAGAACCTGGCAAGAAGCGAGTCATCCGAACCGACGTCGCCGTCCTGTTCGTCGGTGACGAGGCCGAGAAGCAGGCCCTCCTGCTCGGCGAGCCCGACATCTTCTTCACCGCGCGCGGCTACGACGGCTGGCCGCTGGTGATGCTGTGGCTGGAGAAGGTCGACGTCGAGCGCCTGACGGAGCTCATTACCGACGCGTGGCGCATGCGAGCGCCGGACGGCCTCCTGGGTGACGTGTCGATCGCAGAGCTTGGCTGAGCGTGCCAGGCTGAGGCATGCCCACCGAGAGCGACGTCCGCCGACTGTGCATGGCGCTGCCAGGTGTCACGGAGAGGTCCAGCTGGGGTCAGCCCGCATGGTTCACGCGCACCCTGTTCGCTCGTATGTGGGAGGAGGGCGTGCTGACCGTCAAGACCGAGGAGCGCGAGGCGATGGTGGCGCACGACCCGGACACCTTCTACTGGACGGACCACCACGCGCAGTCGCCCGAGCTGGTCCTGGTTCGCCTCGACCGGGTCGACCCGAAGGAGCTGGCTGAGCTCGTGGGGGAGTCGCACCGCATCGCTAGCGCGAAGCGCCGCTAGGGCTCGTTGCGCCGTAGCGCTGCGCGCAGGAGCGCACGCCGCTGCACGAACAGCACGAGCAGGAACTGCGCCAGCAGCGCAAGTGCCAGTAGGGCCGAGAACGCCGCTGTGGCAAGGGGTTTCAGGGCGAAGACGCTCCCGAGACCAACGGCAGCGGCGAGCACGCCCGTGCCGACCAGCAGCCGTCGGAGCAGGTTGGCCGCGCCGGCCGCGTGTCCGGGCCCCGTCCCCGGCTCTGCACGCACCGCCCGTTGGCGGGTGACGCCCCCTCCAGCCGCGACGAGCCCCGCGAGCTGACCGATCCCCAGCACCAGCAACGGCGGGATGCTGCGTGCGTCGAGCGCACCGCGCGCCATCACGAGAAACAGGATCGCCAGGGTGCCCATCGCCAAACCAGCGACCGCCGCGGCGGAGGTCGCTCGTCCGAGAGAACGTTCGGCGAGAGCGTCGGCGAGGTCGAGATCGCCACTCGTGTAGGCGGGTTCGGTCACCGGGGGACTCCCTCGGGCAGCCGGTACCGAGCGTCGGCGAGCGGCTCGACCAGGCCGTCAGCGACGAGCGAGTCGAGGCAGCGCTCGCGCTGCGCGTCGTCGTCCCAGCACTCCTCCAGCTCTGCGTGTGCCACCGGGTGGCCGGAGCCGCGGAGCACCGCCATCAGCCGGCCGCGCACCTGGCGGTCGGTGCCGGCCCACGGCTGGCCGCGGCGGGGCGCTCCCTGGTGCTGCGGTCGTCCGGCCAGCTGCCACGCGCACTGAGGGGAGACCGGGCACTCGTCGCACCGCGGCGAGCGGGCCGTGCAGACCAGCGCGCCGAGCTCCATCACGGCGATGCCCCAGCGGGCGGACGTCGCGGCGTCTTGCGGCAGCAGCCGTTCAGCCAGCCGGCGCTCGGCGGCCGTCAGCGCGGGCGCGGCGTGCTCAGAGCCCGTGACTGCCCGCGCGTGTACGCGGCGCACGTTGGTGTCGACCACGGCGTGCCGCTGGCCGAAGGCGAACGTGGCGACCGCCGCCGCCGTGTAGGAGCCGACCCCGGGCAGTCCCATCAGGTCACCGAGGTGATCGGGCACCCGACCGTCGTGATCTTGGACGATCGCGACGGCCGCCGCGTGGAGTCGCAGAGCACGTCGCGGGTAGCCGAGGCGGTCCCACATCCGCACGGCGTCACCCGGAGAGCTCGCGGCCAGGCCCGCGGGCGAGGGCCAGCGGCGCACCCACGCCTCCCACGCCGGCAGCACCCGCGAGACCGGTGTCTGCTGCAGCATCACCTCGCTGACCAGGACACCCCAGGGCGTGACACCGTCGCCGCGCCATGGCAGGTCGCGGGACCGGCGCGCGTACCAGGCGAGCACCGGTTCGTGCAGGCTGCTGGACGACAGCGTGGAGGACGGAGGCATCGCGGTCGATCCTGCCACTGCATCGGGCGCGGGCTGCGCGCTGCCACTACACGCTTCGGCGTGGCGGCACCACTACGACGCGCGGCGTGCCTAACGTTGACCGCGATGAGTACGGTCATTCACCCGGTGGGACCGAAGCGGCCCGAGATCTACTGGCGCCGCCGCGTCCTCGCGCTCGTCGTCACCGTTCTGCTCGTCATCGGCATGGTGTTCGGGGTCAGGGCCGTCATCGGCGCCCTGATCGGAGGCGGCGACGAGCCGGACGCTGCCACGCAGGAGCAGGCCGTGGACACGTCGGGTTCCGAGGGGTCGGAGTCGTCCGGGCCGGCCGAGTGCGCGGCCGAGCAGATCTCGCTGGCGGCCCTGAGCGACGCCACCAGCTACGCGGTGGGCGGCAAGGCCAAGTTCGGCACGCGCATCACGAACACCGGAAAGGCCGACTGCACCATGGACGCCGGGTCGGCCGCGTTGGAGCTGACCGTGGTGTCCGGCAAGGACCGCATCTGGTCGTCGGACGACTGCCAGGAGTCGGCCCAGAACGTGCCGACCACGATCACCCCCGGCGAGGCAGGGGCGCTCGAGTCGAGCGTCGAGTGGACCCTCGTCCGCTCCGCCAAGGGCTGCGCGAAGGACCTGCCCGCCCTGAAGGCAGGCACCTACCAGCTGGTTGCCAGGGCGGGCGAGTTCACCAGCCCGCCACTGGTGTTCGCGATCAAGTGACCTAGACGTACCGCTCGAGGATGCTCGACTCGGCCAGCCTCGAGAGGCCTTCGCGTACGGCGCGCGCCCGCTGGTCGCCGACGCCGTCCACCGTCATCAGGTCGTCGATGCCGGCGGCCAGCAGCTTCTGCAGGCCGTCGAAGTGCTCGACGAGGCGGTCGACGATGGCGCCCGGCAGCCGGGGGATCTTCGTCAGGAGCCGGAAGCCCCGAGGGCTGACGGCGCCGTCGAGCGACTCGCTCGCCATGGTCAGCCCCATCACGCGCGCCACCTGGTTGAGGTCGACGAGCTCACTCGAGTCGAGCACCGCCAGGTCGGCCAGCACCTCGTCGACGCTGCTGGAGCGCTTCGCCGACTCGAGGTAGTCGCGGATCACCAGCTCGCGGTCGGGGCCGACGCCGCCGATCAGCTCGTCCAGCTGGAGCGACAGGAGCCGGCCGTCGATGCCGAGCTCGGTCACGTAGCCGCCGATCTCGTCGGAGATGCGGCGCACCATCTCGAGGCGCTGCACGACCGAGGCGACGTCTCGCACGGTGACCAGGTCCTCGATCTCGAGCGCCGACAGCGTGCCTGTCACCTCGTCGAGGCGGGACTTGTAGCGCTCGAGCGTGGCCAGCGCCTGGTTCGCGCGGCCGAGGATGGCGTCCGATCCCTCCAGCACGTAGCGCCGGCCCCCGACATAGAGCGCGACGATGTGCATCGACTGGCTGACCGAGATCACCGGCATGCCGGTCTGCAGGGCGACGCGCTCCGCGGTGCGGTGCCGCGTGCCGGACTCGCTGGTTTCGATGGTGGGGTCGGGCACGAGCTGGACGGCGGCGCGCACGATCTTGGTGGCGTCGCGGTCGCAGATGATGGCGCCGTCCATCTTGGCCAGCTCGCGCAGCCGCGTGGAGGCGAAGTCGACGTCGAGGGCGAAACCGCCGGAACAGAGCGACTCGACGGTGCGGTCCCAGCCGAGAACGATAAGCGCACCGGTCCGGCCCCGCAGGATCCGCTCCAGACCGTCCCGCAGCTCGGTGCCGGGAGCGACTGCAGCCAGAGTCGTCAGCAGCAGGTCGTCCTCGCTGCGCTCGCCCGCCACCTGAACCCCAACCCTCGAATCCTGCCCCGGGATGTCGGCCCGAGTGCAGAAAGTGTATCGGCCGGTCCGCTGGGGCGCGCTGACAAACGGACAGTCGGCGCTACCGGATCATCGCTGCTGCAACGCCTCCTGCCTTGACGGCAGGGCAGGCCGTTCAGGCCGGACGGATCAGGCCCAGGCGCATGGCCTCGATGACCTGGCCGATCTCCCGCACGCGCATCCCGTCCGGAGGCGGAACGCCTTCCATCGAACCGAGCGGCACGACGGCGTGCGTGAACCCGAGCCGCGAGGCCTCGGAGAGGCGGCGACTGATGCCAGGCACGGGACGGACCTCGCCAGACAGCCCGACCTCGCCGAACGCGACCAGCCCTGCCGGGAGAGGCTTCTCGACGGAAGCCGACGCGAGGGCGAGTGCGATCGCGAGGTCGGCCGCGGGCTCGCCGATGCGTACTCCGCCGACGGTGGCAACGAAGACGTCGCTGTTCTGGAGCCTGACCTGCATCCGCGTGCTCATCACCGCCTGCACCATCGCCACCCGTCCGGCCTCGAGCCCGTTCGTGGTGCGACGTGGGGGACCGGCGGCCGCCGAGACCAGGGCCTGGACCTCCGCGACCAGAGGACGACGCCCTTCCAGGGTCACCGTCACGCACGTGCCCGGCGCGTGAATGTCCTTGCGCGACAAGAACAACCCGCTGGGATCGGTCAGCCCGACGATGCCTGACTCCGACAGGTCGAAGCAGCCCACCTCGTCGGTGGGCCCGTACCTGTTCTTGACGGCTCGAACCATTCGCAAGGCCGAGTGGCGCTCACCCTCGAACGCGCAGACCACGTCGACGAGGTGCTCGAGCGTGCGCGGACCGGCGATGGCGCCGTCCTTTGTCACGTGGCCGACGAGCAGGGTGGCCATGCCCCGTTCCTTGGCGACCCGGATCAGGGCGGCTGCCACCTCGCGAATCTGGGTGACGTTGCCCGCCTGCCCGTCTACCTGGGCAGAACTGATGGTCTGGACGGAGTCGACCACCAGCAGGTCGGGGCCCACCTGCTCGACGTGCCCGAGAACGGTCGCGAGGTCGGTCTCGGCGGCGAGGTACAGGCGTGGTCGCAGGGCGCCGATGCGCTCGGCCCGGAGGCGCACCTGGGACGCCGACTCCTCGCCAGTAACGTACAGCACGCTGCGGGCGGTTTGCGCTGCGCGAGAGGCGACATCGAGCAGCAGGGTCGACTTGCCGACCCCCGGCTCGCCGGCCACGAGGACCACGGCGCCAGGTACCAGCCCGCCGCCGAGCACGCGGTCGAGCTCGTCCACCCCGGTCGGGATGTGGCGGGCGCCGTCGACGTCCACCTCGGAGATCGGCAGGGCCGGTGATGTCACGGGAGCGGCTCTTGTGGTGCGGACGTTTGGTGTCCCCACCTCCTGGACCGTGCCCCACGCCTGGCACTCGCCGCACCGTCCGACCCACTTGCCGGCCGTCCAGCCGCACTCCGAACATCGGAATCCTGGGCGCTGCGACTTGCTGGTTCTGGTGGCCGGGCTGCTCATGGGTCGAACGTATGTGCTGACTCCGACAACGGTCCGGCGCCGCGCGGGTGCGACGGTTCAGGGACCGGCTCGACGGCCGACCGGATCATCGAGGCGGTCCCATCCAGCTCGTCGCGGGATGGCTTCGAGCCCCAGGTGGCTTCCACCGTGAACCCGTCGCCTGGGTACCTGGGAATCACGTGCAGGTGGGAGTGGAAGACCTCCTGGAACGCCGCTTCGCCGTCCGCGTAGAACAGGTTCACGCCCTCGCAGCGCAGGTCGGTGCGACGAAGTGCCGCGGCGAGCTGGCGTGCGACCTGGAACATCTCGGCCGCGAGCTCGTCCGTCAGGTCCGCCAGGTTGGGCAAATGGCCCTTCGGGATGACGAGCAGGTGACCTGGCGTCACTGGATTGATGTCGAGGATGGCGAGCACTGCGGAAGACTCGAACACCGTGCTGGACGGGAGGGATCCGTCGACGATCCGGCAGAACACGCAGTCCTCCGCGCCGCGGGCAGGGGACGGTGACTGGCCGGTTCTGGTGGACGGGCTGCTCATGGGCGAACGGTATTGCCTTGCTGCGACAACGGTCCGGCGCCCCGTTGGGGTGGACGCAGCCGCGCACCTGACCCCTTGCTCCTCCTACCCACATGGTCTGTGTGGCTCGCTCGTGCAGCCCACAGAGTCAGGCGATATTTGTGTGGGCTGGACGAGTCACAGGTTGGGCTGTTGGGTCAGTGCGTCAGAGGTCCCCGAGGGCACGCCGACTGGTGGTTCGGGGGGACGGCTGCCCAGGGGTCGAACGGGATGCCTCCGGCTCAGGCAACCGTCCTGCCCCGGTGGGATGGATTCGGCCGCAGACCCTGTTCGGCTGACCCCTTGCTCTTGCTGCCCACGTCGTCCCTGTGGCTGGCTCGTGCAGCCCACACAGTCGGGCGATGTTTGTGTGGGCTGGACGAGTCCAGGGTGGGTAGTTGGTCGGTGCGTCGGTGGGTCCTGGTGATGTGCGTCGGCGTTGGCGACGCTGTGCGCTGGTCCGGCTCGGAGCGGCCGCACGCGGGCCGGTCACCGGTCGTCTCGCACCTGCCGTCCCTCGCCAGCCGGCCCGCTGTGGAGAACTTCCCCGGTTGTCGGGACGGACTGATAGTGTCGTACACATGTTCGAGCAGGATGCGAAAACTGTTGCACCATTGGACTCCGCCGAGTTGCGGTCCCTGACGGCGCAGCTCGGGAACGTCGCCGCGATCGAGGTGGACGAGGTGGACGATGGGGAGCGGATCGATCAGATCGCGGCGCTGGAGCGGTTGAAGCGGGCCGCGGCGGCGGCGCAGGCGCGGGTGACGGCGGCGTTCGCGGCGTCCCAACGCGCCGGCCAGGAAGCGGCCGGGGTGCGGCGGCAGCGGCTTGGTCGTGGGGTCGGTGATCAGGTCGCGTTGGCGCGGCGGGAGTCCCCGGCTCGCGGTGGCCGGCTGCTCGGGTTGGCGGCGGCGTTGACGGCGGAGATGCCGCACACGTTGGCGGCGTTGAGTCGTGGCGATATCGGGGAGTGGGCCGCGACCTGCCTGGTCCGTGAGACCGCGGTCCTGTCTGTGGCTGATCGGCGGGAGGTGGACGCCCGGCTCCGGCCGATGCTGGCCGCGCCGGGGATCGGGGAGCGGGCCCTGACCCGGGCCGCGCGTGGGGTGGCGCAGGAGCTGGACCCGGCCGCGGCGGCGGCGCGGGCGTCGAAGGCGGCCAAGGACCGGCGGGTCTCGATCCGGCCGGCGCCGGACACCATGACCTGGCTGACCGGTCACCTACCCGTCGCCGACGGGGTCGCGGTCTACGCCGCCCTGGACGCCGCCGCCAAGACCGCGGCCGCATGCCGGGGACGCCAGGACCCGGGGGCAGGTGATGGCCGACACCCTGATCGAACGGGTCACCGGCCGCAGCCACGCCGACCCGGTCCCGGTCACGGTGCAGCTGGTGATCACCGACACCACCCTGTTCGCCGGCGGTGACCAACCCGGCAGCGTCCCCGGGCACGGACCGGTGCCGGCACCAGTAGCGCGGGCCCTGGTCGCCGCCGCCACCGAACGCGGCACAGCCTGGATCCGGCGGCTCTACACCAACCCCGACCGAACCCGGCTGGTCGCGCTCGAGTCCCGACACCGACTCTTCCCCAAAGGCCTAGCCGACCTGATCACCCTGACCGACCAGACCTGCGCCACCCCCTGCTGCGACGCCCCGATCAGACACCACGACCACATCCGGCCGCACCACCACGGCGGCCCCACCACCCTGGCCAACGGCCAAGGACTCTGCGAACACTGCAACCAGACCAAGGAAACCCCAGGCTGGACCACCACCCGCACCCACGACGACCAGACCGACACCAGCACCGGCACCACCGTGGTCACCACACCCACCGGCCACACCTACCACTCCACCGCACCACCACCACTCAGCTACCCCGAACGACGCATCGACCGAGCCTCACCACTGGGGCTGCACTTCGAGGTTGCACTACGACGGCACGCTGCCTGACCCATGACGAGCCAACCGACGACGAGCGCGTCACGGGAACCTGCGCCAGTACAGGTTCACGGCGTAGTCGACGCCGGTTCCTTCGTGTTCGGAGAGAAGGGCTTCGGCCAGTTCAGCCGCGAACTCGATGCGCACCACGCGCTCGAACGTGGCCCGGTCGTCGAAGGCCCAGCGAATGTCGAGGGGTATCCGAGTCCACCCGTGCCGTGCCCAGAAGCGCTCAACCGCTGCGGCGTCCCATCGGGGAAACGCCCTCAGCACCCAACGTCCGAACGTCGAGCGCGTCACGTCGTTGTCCACCACGAACGCGACGCCTCCCGGCCGCACGACACGGGCGAGCTCGGCCAACCCCGGCTCGCAGCCCGGTCCGAAGAAGTAGGCCCACCGCGCGTGCACGACGTCGACCGAGGCATCCTCGAGCGGCAGCGCCGCCGCAGATCCGCGCATCACGGTGATGCGCTCTGCCACACAGCGTTCCATATCGGCGACACGATCAAGGGCAGCAGCCACCAACGGCGGATGCGGCTCGACGCCAGTGACGTGGGCGGCGTCACCGGCGAACCGTGCAAGGTGGAACCCGGACCCGCATCCCACGTCGAGCAGGTGCCGACCAGCCCAGTCGTGCACCGCGCGCATCGCGGTTTCGATCACACCCTCAGGGTCGACGCCGCGGTTCTCGACCTCGTACACATCCGGGTGCTGCCAGATGTTCGGGCTCGGGATCACCTGCGGCAGAGGCGATTCCGGGCCACTCACGAGCCAGCCGGTGCGCCGGGCTTGGCAGTCGGAGCCACAACCGCGGCACGAGCGGCCGCCGTCGCGGGGTGCACCAACAGCGGAAGCCTCTTGTGCACGCCCATCGCGGCGTCGCAGTGCCTGGCCAGCTCCGCATACGCCCCGGCACCTATCAGCTCGACCAGCTCGGTCGCCAGGGACACGTATGCAGGCACCGCGCCGACGTGCGCCTGCGGGTTCGAGGTGCAGTACCAGTCGAGGTCGTGCCCACCGGCCCCCCAGCCGCGTCGGTCGTACTCAGCGATGCTGACCTCGAGGTAGCTGGTGCCATCCGGCCGCTCAACCGTGCGGTAGGTGCGCCTAAGAGGCAGCTGCCAGCACACGTCCGGCTTGGTCTCGACGAACGAGACACCGTGGTCCCCGGCCAGGTGGTGCAGCGCGCAACCGGCGCGTCCACCTCCCTCGGCGTCGGTGAAGTCGGGGTCGTTGAGGAAGATGCACGCCCCGTCCACCACCCGGGTCTTGCGAGCGCCCTCGTCGTCGACCTCGCTCCAGCCGCCCTTGCGTTGGCGACCTTTCGCGTGTCGCTGCCACGTGTCGGGGGACAGCTTCTTCACCCAGCCACGCACCCGCTTCTCGTCGTCCTCGTCCGAGTAGTGCGCGCCGAGAGTGCAACATCCGTCGTCCGGCCGGTCGGCGTAGATCCCCGCGCAGCCGCGGCCGAAGATGCACGTCCACGACGAGGTCAGCCACGTCAGGTCCGCGCGAAACACCTGCTCGGCGGCCTCGCCGTCCGGCGTTGCGGGGTCGGCGAACTCGACCCAGACGCGGGTTGCGTCCAGGGACGTCTCGGGCGGGTGGGTGGCCACTGTTGAACTCTAGGTCAGGCCTGCAAGAAGCCCGCCGTCCGGTAGCGTCCGGGGATGCGCCTGGGCGTCCTCGACATCGGGTCGAACACCGTGCACCTCCTGGTGGTCGACGCCCACCCCGGTGCCCGTCCCTGGCCGGCGACGTCGCACAAGCTCGAGCTGCGCCTGGCCGAACACCTGGAGCTCAACGGCAGCATCGACGAGATCGGTGCGCAGCGCCTGGTCCAGTTCGTCGGGGAGGCGCTCGAGGTCGCCGAGGACGCCGGCTGCGAGGACATCCTTCCCTTCGCGACGTCGGCGATCCGTGAGGCGCCCAACGGCGAGGTCGTGCTGCGACAAGTCCGCGACTCCACGGGTGTCGACCTCCAGGTGCTGTCCGGCGACGACGAGGCCCGGCTCACCTTCCTCGCCGTGCGTCGGTGGTACGGCTGGTCTGCCGGACGGCTGCTCAACATCGACATCGGCGGCGGCTCGCTCGAGCTCGCCGCCGGGCAGGACGAGGACCCCGACGTGGCGCTCAGCCTTCCGCTCGGCGCAGGGCGTCTCACCCGAGACCACCTGCATGGAGACCCTCCCAGCCGCGACCAGGTCAAGGCCCTGCGCAAGAGGATCCGTGTCGTGGTCGCCTCCGCGGTACGCGACCTCACACGAGCAGGCCCGCCGGACCAGGTCGTCGGGTCCAGCAAGACCATGCGCTCCCTCGCGCGCCTCACCGGCGCGGCCCCGAGCAGCGAAGGCCCCTACGTCACCCGCACGTTGCGCCGCGACGACCTGCACGAATGGGTGCCCAAGCTGAGCCGCATGACCGCGGCCGACCGGGCCGACCTGCCAGGCGTCTCCAGCAGCCGGTCACCCCAGCTGCTCGCCGGCGCGCTCGTCGCCGAGGCCGCGATGTACCTGCTCGACGTCACCTCGCTGGAGGTGTGCCCGTGGGCACTGCGGGAAGGCATCATCCTGCGCCGGCTCGACTGGATCAGTGCGGGCTGAGGCGACGGCCTGCACAGCCCCGGCTCGACTCCCTAGTCTGGGTCCGTGCCCACCGCCCGTGCCAGCACCAGCAGTGCCCCAGGCGACGTGCGGGTCGCGCTCTCGACGTCGGCGGTCTACCCCCAGGGCATCGGCGAGTCGTTCAGGCTCGCCGCCCAGCTCGGGTACGACGGGCTCGAGGTGATGGTGTGGACCGACCCCATCAGTCAGGACGGTGACGCGCTCGAGTCGCTGTCGTACCGCTACGGCGTGCCCGTCATCGCCATCCACGCCCCGACACTGCTGATTACGCAACGCGTCTGGGGCAAGGCGCCCTGGAACAAGATCACCGGGGCTGTCGCGCTCGCCGACCGTCTCGGCGCAGACACCGTCGTCGCCCATCCCCCTTTCCGGTGGCAGCGCGAATACGCCGACGAGTTCGTCGCTGGCGTAAGGGATCTCAGTCGCAAGAGCGGCATCGCCGTAGCCGTCGAGAACATGTACCCGTGGCGCGTCCGTAGCCGCGAGATCCCCGCCTACCTCCCCGACTGGGACCCGTCCGACGAGGACTACGACCACGTCTGCCTCGACCTGTCACACACGGCCACAGCAGGTTCGGACGCGATGGCCATGACGCGAGACCTGGTGTCGGCCGGTCGACTTCGACATCTTCACCTCGCCGACGGAACGCCCTCGCCCAAGGACGAGCACCTGGTGCCCGGTCGTGGTGACGAACCCTGCCAGGAGGTGCTGTCTCACTTGATCGACGAGAACTGGTCGGGCACAGTCGTTCTCGAGGTCAACACCCGCAAGTGCCGCACGCCTGCGGAGCGCGAGGCGGATCTTGCCGAGTCGCTGGCGTTCGCGCGCCTGCACCTTCAGCGCGGCCCGGGCCGCGTTCGAGCCGCCGGACGGGCGACGTGAGCTCGTCGACCACCGGCCGGCGTGGCCCCCGTCCCGGCGAGGACACGCGCGCGCTCATTCTCGACGCCGCGCGGGCCGAGTTCTCGACGCTCGGCTACGAGGCCACCTCGGTTCGGGCGATAGCGCGACGCGCGGGCGTCGACCCGGGTCTGGTTCGGCACTACTTCGGCGGCAAGTCGAGCCTGTGCGCGGCATCCCTCGAGCTGCCCGTCGACCCGGCCAAGGTGCTCGCCCGGGTCGCCGAGTCGGGGCCCGAGGGTGTGGGTGAGCGCGTCGTCCGTGCCTTCTGCCAGGTCTGGGACGAACCGGCCCACGCCGAGCGGCTGGTTGCACTGATGCGTACCACTCTGGCCGGGTCACAGTTCGCCGACCTGGCCAAGGGCTTCCTGGTCGGGCCGGTGTTCGGCACCCTGGCGCGGCGCACCGGTGCATCCGACCCGGCCTGGGCGGCCGCGCAGGTCGTGAGCCAGATGATGGGCCTGGCCATCCTTCGCTACCTGCTGCGGCTCGAGCCCCTGGCCTCCGCCTCGCCCGACGAGCTCGTGAACCACTACGCGCCGACGATCCAGCGATACCTCACGTCGTGACACGCCCCAAGGTCTTGATCTCAGCACCACCAAACGCTAGTTTCTTCGTGTGAGGAAACCCGGGGAGCCGGACGCGCCGCACGCGGTCGAGGTGCGCGGCCTCACGGTCGTGCGCGGTGGACGCGAAGCCCTGACGGACCTCGACCTGACCATGCCGGCCGGCGCCGTCGTCGGTCTGCTGGGCCCGAGCGGATGCGGCAAGACGACGCTGATGCGGTGCCTGGTGGGCGTGCAGAAGGTCTACGCCGGTGACGTCACGGTGCTGGGACGCCCGGCCGGACATCCCGACCTGCGTCGCCGCGTCGGCTACGTGACGCAGTCGCCCAGCGTCTACGCCGACCTCACGGTCACGCAGAACCTCCGCTATCTCGCCACCGTCGTGGGCGCGCCACGCTCCGACGTCGACCGCGTGATCGGCGAGGTCGACCTGATGGACCACGCCGACAGCATGGTGGGCACGCTGAGTGGTGGTGAGCGGTCGCGGGTGTCGCTCGCCGCCGCCCTCCTCGGCACCCCCGAGTTGCTCGTCCTCGACGAGCCGACCGTCGGGCTCGACCCCGTGCTGCGTCGAGACCTGTGGAACCTGTTCTCCCGCCTCGCATCTCGCGGCACCAGCCTGCTCGTGTCGAGTCACGTGATGGACGAGGCGAGCCGCTGCGACCGGCTGCTCCTGATGCGCGAGGGGCGAATCCTGGCCGACGGCTCCCTGGCCGCGCTCCTAGAACAAACCGGCGCCACCGACATCGAAGCCGCTTTCCTCCAGCTCGTGGAGGGCGGGGCGCAATTCGGCCAGGCGCAACACGACCCCGCGACCTCGGACGGGGCACGATGAACGCCCGGCTCACGCTGGCAACGGCCGGCCGCGTGCTGGGGCAGCTGCGGCACGACCACCGCACGATCGGCCTCGTCATCGTGGTGCCCTGCGTGCTGATGGGCTTGCTGGCCTGGATCTTCGACAACACACCGGTCTTCGACCAGATCGGAGCGTCGTTGCTCGGCATCTTCCCCTTCATCGTGATGTTCCTGGTGACAAGCGTCGCCACCCTCCGCGAGCGGCAGTCGGGCACGCTCGAGCGGCTGATGACCACGCCGATCGGCAAGGCAGACCTCGTGGTCGGCTACGCGCTCGCGATCGGCGCCCTCGCCGTCGTACAGGCGCTCGTCGTCACCGGATTCGCCGTCTGGGTGTGCGACCTGGACGTCACTGGGCCTGTCTGGTGGCTGGTCGCCGTGGCCGTGTCGGTGGCCGTGCTCGGCACCGCCCTCGGCCTGGGCGTCAGTGCCCTCGCTGCCACGGAGTTCCAGGCCGTGCAGTTCATGCCCGCCATCGTGCTTCCCCAGCTGCTGCTCTGCGGGCTGTTCGTGCCGCGCGACGCCCTACCTGACGTGCTCTCCGCGGTGTCGGACGTTCTGCCGCTGTCGTACTCGGTCGACGCGCTGGCGTCGGTCGCCTCGCAGGCGGATCCGTCCGGAGACGTCGCGGTCGACCTGGCCGTCGTGTGGGGTTTCGCCGTGGCTGCCCTACTGATGGGAGCCGCGACACTGCGTCGCCGGACCCCCTGACGGCGCAAGTACTCTGCCCCCATGTTCACCTCGTTGCTGCGCGCGCCCCTCCTCCAGGCTGCCAAGAGCACCCATCTGCGCCGGGTGATCGAGAACGCCCCGGTCTCCCGCTCGGTGGTCGCGCGGTTCGTCGCCGGCACCCACACCGAGGACGCGGTGCGGGCGACCACCAAGCTGATCGAGGACGGCCTGACCGTCACGATCGACCACCTCGGCGAGGACACCACCGAACTCTCACAGGCGCAGTCGGTGCGAGACGCCTATGTCGAGCTGCTGCAGCGCCTCAGCGACTCCGGCTTCAGCCAGGAAGGGCGGACGGAGGTGTCCCTCAAGCTGTCTGCGCTCGGTCAGGCGCTCGACCAGGACGGGGTGAAGATCTCGACCGACTTCGCCACCACGATCTGCGAGGCGGCGCAGGCCGCCGGCACCACCGTCACGGTCGACATGGAGGACCACACCACCACCGACGACACCTTGGCCGCCGTCACCGAGCTGCGCGCCGACTTCCCGTGGGTCGGCGCCGTCGTGCAGGCCTACCTGCGCCGCACCGAGGGCGACTGCCGAGACCTCGCCGGCCCGGGATCGCGGGTTCGGCTGTGCAAGGGCGCGTACAACGAGCCCGAGTCGGTGGCCTACAAGACGACGCGTGACGTCGACCTCAGCTACGTGCGGTGCCTGAAGGTCCTGATGGGCGGAGAAGGCATCCCGATGCTCGCGACCCACGACCCACGCCTGGTCGACATCACCGGGGCCCTGGCCGCGGAGTACGAGCGCGAGGCCGGCAGCTACGAGTACCAGATGCTCTACGGCGTCCGCCCCGACGAGCAGCGCCGCCTCGTCTCGCTCGGCGAGAGCGTCCGGGTCTACCTGCCCTACGGGCAGGAGTGGTACGGCTACCTGATGCGGCGGATGGCCGAGCGCCCGGCGAACACCGTCTTCTTCCTCCGCGCGCTCGCGACGAAGGGCTGACCCCAGTGAGTACAGGCGGGAGCTCGGACGAGGACCAGACACCCACTGACGCAGCAGATCTGGCCCACCGACGCGTGGCCGTGCTCGGAGCCGGCGTGATGGGGGAGACCTTGCTCGCCGGCATGCTGCGAGCCGGCTGGGCTGCCGCCGACCTCGTGATCACCGAGCGGCGCGCCGACCGGGCTGCCGAGCTGGCGGAGCGGTACTCGGTGTCGGTCGCCGAGAACGCCGCGGCGGTGGCAGGCGCCGACACGGTGGTGATGGTGGTCAAGCCTCAGGACATGGAGGGGCTCCTCGCCGAGATCTCCGGCTCACTGCGGCCGGGGGCGCTGGTCGTCTGCATCGCCGCCGGCATCTCGACGGCCTACGTCGAGCAGCGGCTGCCGGACGGCACCGCCGTCGTGCGCGTCATGCCCAACACTCCTGCGCTGGTCGACGAGGGCATGGCCGCTCTCTCTCCCGGTTCGTACTGCACGACAGAGCATCTCGAGCGTGCCGAGGCCCTGCTGCGAGCCACCGGCAAGGTGCTCCGCGTCCCCGAGCACCACCAGGACGCGGTCACTGCCATCTCGGGCTCCGGACCGGCGTACATCTTCTACGTCGTCGAGGCGATGATCGAGGCAGGAGTCCTCTTGGGTCTGCCCCGAAGCACCGCAACGGAACTCGTCGTGCAGACCCTCTACGGGGCCGCCACGATGCTGCGCGAGACCGGCGAGCACCCCACCGTGCTGCGCGAGCAGGTCTCCAGCCCGGCCGGCACCACGATGGCCGCGCTGCGCCAGCTCGACGACCACAAGGTGCGGGCGGCTTTCCTGACCGCGATGGAAGCCGCCCGCGACCGTTCCCGCGAGCTGTCGTCGGGCCACGCCTGAGACTTCAGGGACGGGCCGCGAACCGTTCCAGCAGCTGCGAGTTGCCCGCGACGATCAAGGTGTCGTGGGAGCTCACCAGGGTGTCGGGCTGGGCGTAGGTGAAGTCCTCTCCGGGTGACTTCACGCCGACGACCGTGACACCGTACTTCTTGCGGACCTGCGACTGGCCGAGTGTGAAGCCGTGCGTCTCCAGCGGAGGCCGCATCTTGACGATGGCGTACCCGTCCTCGAACTCGATGTAGTCCAACAGCTTTCCACTCACCAGGTGCGCAACCTTCTCCCCGGCGTCCGCCTCCGGATAGATGACGCGGTGCGCACCGATCCGCTCCAGGATGCGTCCGTGCGCGGGCGTGATCGCCTTGGCCCAGACCTGCTTGTTGCCCAGGTCGACGAGGTTGGCCGTGGCCAGCACGCTGGCCTCGACGGAGGTGCCGATGCCGACGACCGCGATCGGGAAGTCCTTCACACCGACCTGCTGCAGCGCGTCCATGTTCGTTCCGTCGGCCTCGACGACGTGCGTGAGCCGCCCCGACCACTCCTGGACGATCTTCGGGTTGCGCTCGATCGCCAGCACCTCGTGCCCGAGCTTGTTGAGTGCATCGGCGATGGCGGACCCGAACCGGCCGAGGCCGATGACCAGCACCGCGTCGCCGTGCAGCGTCTTGTCACCCAACGATGGGCCTCTCTTCCGCTAGACGGAACAGCCGCGGTCGCTCGCGCAGAGCAAGCGCTGCCGCCAGTGTCATCGTGCCGGTTCGACCCAAGAACATCAGTGCCGTCAACAGGTACTTTCCCGCATCGGGCAGCTCCGCGGACAGACCCGAGCTGAGCCCGCAGGTGGCGAACGCCGAGATCACCTCGAACAGCACCCGGTCGAGCGGTTCCTTCGTGATCTGCTCGAGCGCCACGCAGGCGACCAGCACCAGCGTCGCGCCCAGCAGGAGCACGGTGACCGACAGGCGCATGGTGGCCGGCGGGATGCGGCGCCCGAAGGCCTCGACGTCCTCGTTGCCGCGGGCCTCTGCCACGACGGCGAGGAACAGCACGGCGAGCGTGCCCACCTTGATGCCACCTGCCGTCGAGGCACTTCCACCGCCGACGAACATCAGGGCGTCCGTGGCCAGCCACGTGGTGCCCTGCAGGGCGTTGACGTCCAGCGTCGAGAACCCGCCCGACCGCGGCATCACGGCGGTGAACAGCGTGGCCAACACCTTGTCGCCACCGTCCAGCCCTCCGAGCGTGTCCGGGTTGGCCCACTCGAAGGCACCGATCACCAGGATCGACATCAGGGTCAGGGCCACCGTCGTGGTCACGGTCAGCTGTGCATGCAGGCCCCACCGACTCGCATGGCGCCAGTCCCGTCCGACCGCGACCAGCACCGGGAAGCCCACGCTGCCGACGAACACGCCGACCGCCAGCGGCAGGCAAAGCCACCAGTCGCCGACTGCTCCCTCCGGCAGTCCGTTCGCGTGCGAGGCGAACCCGGCGTTGTTGAAGGCCGAGACCGCGTAGAACAGCGCGTGCCACGCGGCCTCGCCCAGGTCCTCCCCGCGCGTCAGGAACCGCGGGAAGAGCACAGCGGTCAGCACGGCCTCGATCGCGAGCGAGGTGCCGATCACGACGCGCAGCAGCGTGCCGACCTCCCCGAGGCGCTGGGCCTTGGTCTCGTTCGCCGCGAGAAGCCGGCCCGTCAGCCCCAGCCGTCGTGACACCGCCAGCCCGAGCAGGGCCGCGAGGGTGATGACACCGAGCCCGCCGACCTTGATGCCGGCCAGGATCACGAACTCGCCGAAGCCCGACCAGTAGGCGTTGGTGTCGACCGTGACCAGGCCGGTCACGCACACCGCCGACGTCGCCGTGAACAGGGCGTCGACGAAGGGCGCGCGCTCGCCGCTGTCCGTCGCGGCCGGCAGGGACAGCAGCCCGGTGACGGCCACGACCACGAGCGAGAAGACCGCGAGGGCCAGGCGTGCCGGGGAGTTGCGGCCGATCTCGTCGAGGCGCGACCTGAGCCGGGTCGCCAGTGACGCGTCGGCAGGGAGGCGCAAGGCACGGCCGCGGGACGCGGGACGTTCGGCCATCGGCGTACCTCCCTCGTCCCCTGCGCGTCGGCGCGACCTGCCGCGCGCCGCGGGTGACGCTAGCGTCGACACCATGGCATCTGGCACCCGGATCGTGTGGGACCCGGCCTTCAACCGGTACGACTTCGGTCCCACGCACCCGATGGCCCCGCTCCGCCTCGACCTGACCGCGCGACTCTCGGAGGCGCTCGGTCTGTTCGATGCCCCGGGCGTCCAGGTGCTCGGGTCAGGGGTCGCGTCCGACACCCTGCTCGCCACCGTGCACGACCCCGACTACGTCGCCGCGGTCAGGCTGGCGTCCGACGACCCCGACTCCGCCGACCTGGACCGCGGGCTCGGCACGCCCGACGACCCGGCCTTCGCCGGCATGCACGACGCGGCGGCGCGGATCCTGCAGGCCAGCGTCGACTGCGCCGACCAGGTGTGGAGCGGCGACGTGGCGCACGCGGTGAACTTCTGCGGCGGCCTGCACCACGCGATGCCTGACCGCGCGAGCGGGTTCTGCGTCTACAACGACGTCGCAGCGGCCATCGCCCGGCTGCTCGACGCCGGAGCCTCGAGGGTCGTGTACGTCGACGTCGACGTGCACCACGGCGACGGCACCCAGGCCATCTTCTGGGACGACCCGCGAGTGCTGACCGTGTCGGTGCACGAGACCGGTCAGGTGCTCTTTCCCGGCACCGGGTTCCCCGACGAGACCGGTGGGGCGAAGGCACCGGGAAGTGCTGTCAACGTGGCCCTCCCGCCCGGCACGGGCGACCGCGGCTGGCTGCGGGCCGTGCACTCGGTGGTGCCGCAGGTCGTGCGGGCCTTCGCGCCGGACGTGCTGGTCACCCAGCACGGCTGCGACACCCACTACGCCGACCCCCTGGCCCACCTCGCCGTCTCACTCGACGCGCAGCGGGCGGTGGCGTCGTCGATGCACGACCTGGCCCACGAGGTGTGCGACGGTCGCTGGCTCGCCACCGGCGGTGGCGGCTACGAGATCGTCGACGTCGTGCCGCGCTCGTGGTCGCACCTGGTCGGCATCGCGGCCCACCAGCCGGTCGAGCCCACGACCCCGGTCCCGGAGGGCTGGCGCGACTACGTGCAGCAGCGTCTCGGCCGACGTGGGCCCGAGCGGATGACGGACGGTGCCGACACGTGGTGGCAGTCGTGGGAGGTCGGCTACAACCCTGACGACGCGCTGGACCGAGCGGTGATGGCGACCCGCAAGGCGTGCTTTCCCCTGCACGGCCTGGACCCCTGGTTCGACTGACCGGCTCGTGCTCGCCTATTCCCCAGGGGCCACACCAGCCCCTACAGTGTCTGCAGTAAGCGAGCTGGACGCGCCGGTCGGGCCCGGGGTGCGATCTCGCACGGCGAAGGAACCAGGTGCCCCATGGCGAGCGAGCGAGACCTGAACGACGTACGGTTCCTGACCGTCGCGGAGGTCGCCGCGATCATGCGAGTGTCCAAGATGACGGTGTACCGCCTGGTCCACTCCGGCGAGATGCCGGCAGTGCGGGTCGGACGGTCGTTCCGGGTACCCGAGAGCGCCGTCGACGACTACCTGCGAGGGTCGTTCGTCGAGACCGCCTGACCACGAAGTCCGCGACCGGTGGGCCGAGCCGGTAGGCTGCGCGTAGAGAGTCGTCCGACGGCAGCCGCTGCGTGACCCCTGACCGGTCAGAGCGCGGATCTGCCCCACTGTCTGTGAGGGTGCATGGGTTCTGTCATCAAGAAGCGTCGCAAGCGGATGGCCAAGAAGAAGCACCGCAAGCTGCTGCGCAAGACGCGTCACCAGCGTCGCAACAAGAAGTAGGTCCAGGTGACGCCGCTCGGCCCCAGGGTCGGGCGGCGTCCGTGCGTCCTGGCACCGTAGGATCGCCAGGTCCGCGAGCAAGCAGAGCGACAGCGGAGGTGTGATGGCTGACGTGGTCCTGGTCACCGGCGTCTCCCGGTACCTGGGTGGCCGTTTCGCCCGGATGCTGTCGGCGTCCGGCGGGGTCGGTCGCGTCATCGGCGTGGACGTCGTGCCACCGAACCACGACATCGGCGATGCCGAGTTCGTGCGCGCCGACATCCGAAACCCGGTGATCGCCAAGGTGATCGAGCGCGCCGGCGTCGACACCGTCGTGCACATGAACGTCATCGCCACGCCCACCTCTGCGGGCGGACGAGTCTCCATGAAGGAGATCAACGTCATCGGCACCATGCAGCTGCTCGCCGCGTGCCAGAAGGCCGCCAGCGTGCGCCGGCTCGTGGTGAAGTCGACGACCTCGGTCTACGGCGCCAGCCCGCGCGACCCGGCCCAGTTCTCCGAGGACGCCGCGGCTCAGGTGCTCCCGCGGGCCGGGTGGGGCAAGGACTCGGTCGAGGTCGAGGGGTACGTCCGCGGGTTCTCGCGGCGCCGCCCGGAGGTCGAGGTCGCCGTGCTGCGCCTGGCCAACGCGGTGGGTCCCGGCATGCACACCGCCCTCACCGACTACTTCGAACTGCCCGCTGTCCCAACCGTTCTGGGCTTCGACCCGCGGCTGCAGTTCGTGCACGAGGAAGACCTCGTCGAGGCGATGCGACTCGCCACCGAGGGATCGGTCACCGGGATCGTCAACGTGGCCGGCGACGGCGTCATCACGCTGCACCAGGCACTCGGCATCACCGGGCATCCCCCGATGCCCGTGCCCGGCCCGCTCTTCGAGGCGGTCGCGCGCGGCGTCCGCAAGGCGTTCCACGTCGACATCAGCTCCGAGCTGCTGCGCCAGCTGACCTTCGGCCGCGTCGTCGACACCACGCGCATGCGGCGGGACCTCGGGTTCGAGCCGCGCTTCACCACGCGCGAGGCGTTCGCCGACTACGTGCGAGGTCGGCGATTCACCCGGCCGGTCTCGGACGAGGTGCTCGACGCCGCACAGGAGCAGGTGCTGGAGCTGACTCGGCGCCTCGAGTCCGGCGCACGCCGTGTCGAGGGTGCCCTGAGTGGGATAGTAGGCGCTGCAGCGGGTTTGGGCGGACGCGCATGAGCGACGCCCGCATCATCCCGCTCGACGGAGACCGGCCACGCCGTCGCCGGCCCGACGCCGGCTCTGCAGTCGCGGCGGCCGCTGCCCGGGCCGGAGGTGAGCGTGAGCGCCGCCGTCGGCGCACCACCCCTCTGCTCGAGCAGGCCGAGGCCGACCAGCCGATCGCCCCCCGCTCGGAGCGTCATGCCCGTCTGGTGGCCGAGGCCACCGAGGTCGGCGAGAAGCTCGTTGCCGACCTCGACGCCAACACGACGCCGACCGAGGTCGAGCGCAAGGTGGCCGCCGCCCTCGACTTCCTGCGCAGGCGCGTCACCGGCGACTACGAGGTCGACGAGTACGGCTTCGACCCTGAGCTGACCGACACCGTCCTGCTGGGCGTCCTCCGTCCGCTCTACCGGTCGTGGTTCAGGGTGCAGGTTCGCGGCATCGAGAACATCCCCTCGGTCGGAGGCGCTCTGGTCGTCGCGAACCACTCCGGCACAGTCGCTTTCGACGCGCTGATGACCCAGGTTGCAGTTCGTGACGAGCATCCCGCCGGACGGCACCTGAGGATGCTCGGCGCCGACCTCGTGTTCTCGCTGCCGATCGTCGGCGACATCGCCCGTAAGGGTGGCTCGACGCTCGCGTCCAACGCCGATGCCGAGCGCCTGCTGTCGGACGGTCACGTCGTGGGCGTCTGGCCGGAGGGCTTCAAGGGCATCGGCAAGCCCTTCAGCGAGCGGTACAAGCTGCAGCGGTTCGGCCGTGGCGGGTTCGTCTCCGCCGCCCTCCGCACGCGAACCCCGATCGTGCCCTGCGCGATCGTCGGCGCCGAGGAGATCTACCCGATCCTCGGCAACATGAAGACGCTCGCTCGCCTGATGGGCCTGCCCTACTCGCCGATCACTCCGACGTGGCCCTGGCTCGGCCCGCTGGGAATGGTCCCGCTCCCGTCCAAGTGGCTGATCGAGTTCGGTGCGCCGATCCCGACGGACGAGGCGGGCGAGACCGGCGCCGAGGACCCGATGATGGTCTTCGACGTCACCGACCAGGTGCGCGAGACGATCCAGCAGACCCTGTACTCGCTGCTGATGCAGCGGCGCTCGGTGTTCTTCTAGGTCAACCGCTGCGTCGATCGGGTGACCCGGATCCGCACGAACCGTCACTCATCGCGCGCACGTGACGTGAAAACACCTCAGATTCGTCCACATGTGTGACCTGGGTCACTACCCTGGGTGGGGGGGTAGTCCCATCGGACGAAGGAGCAGTCATGAGGTCCACGTACAGGGTGCTCGCCTATCTCATCGCGGCTGCCGTCTTCGTGCAGGCTGCGACGATCGCCTTCGCCTGGTTCGACGTCCTCACCACCGTCGACGCGGGGGAGGTGTTCGACGAGAACTCCGAGGGCAACGCCGGCCACGCCTTGCACTTCATGATCGGCACGTTCCTCATCCCACTGCTGGCGCTGGTGCTGCTGATCTTCTCGTTCTTCGCGAAGGTGCCGGGCGGCGTCAAGTGGGCCGCGATCATCTTCGGCATCGTGGTGCTGCAGTACATGCTGGCCGCCCTCGCCTTCATCGTGGCTCCGGTGATCGGTGCCCTGCACGGCATCAACGCGCTGGTCCTGGCGATCGTCGCCAGCAACGCTGGTCGCCGAGCCATGACGGCCCCGGAGAGCCTGGTGGAGGCGCCGGCAACCACCGGGGTCTGACCTGGTGTCGGCAGCGCTCAGTCGTCGCCCACGCCGGGTGCGGCTGCTTGTTGCCGCCGCGCTCACGGTGCTGCTGCTGGCCCCTCTCGTCTGGTTCTGGCAAGCGAGCCTGATGCCGGACCAGTACTCCGTGATGGAGATGGGCACTGCCGACTTCGGCGGCGGGCCGGGCGACGCGCACGCGCACGGCGCGCCCTCGTCCGGCGACGAAGGCGGGGTCAGCGTCGCCTCGCTGACCGGCCCGACGGACGGTGCCCCCGATGTCTCGGTCACTCTCGAGGCGCGTGCCGAGTCCGTCCACCTCGATGACGGCCCGACCGTCGATGGATACACCCTGAACGGCAGCTCACCTGGCCCCACCATCTCGGCCACCGTCGGCGACCTCGTCGAGGTTCGCCTCGTCAACGAGTCGGTTCCGGACGGGGTCACCATGCACTGGCACGGCGTCGACGTCCCGAATGCCGAGGACGGGGTCGCCGGGGTCACCCAGGACGCCGTCGCGACGGGTGGCGAGCACGTGTACCGCTTCGTCGCGGAGGACGCCGGAACGTACTGGTACCACTCGCATCAGGTCTCCCACGAGCAGGTGCGCGGAGGCCTGTTCGGCGCGCTGGTGATCGCGGCCGCCTCTGGCGGGGAGGCCATGGTGGATGCGCTGGCGATGGTGCACACCTACGACGGCCACCGCACGGTGAACGGCCGTGTTGGCGAGTCGCGCAGCGTCGTCGCGGCCGGCTCGACCGCACGTGTCAGGGTCGTCAACACCAACGACGGAGCCATCCGCGCGTGGGTCAACGGCGCTCCGTTCAGGGTCGTCGCCGTGGACGGGCGCGACCTGGTCGGGCCGACGCCGGTGAGCGACGTCGCCGTGGATGTCGGGGGCGGTGGCCGCGTCGACCTCGCTGTGGAGGTGCCCGAGGACGGGAGCGGCGTGCGCGTCGGCACCGGCGGCGGTGGGGCCTCGCTCGTGGTGGGGCCCGAGGGTGCACAGGCGCCCGCGGAGGAGGCCCCGGACGGCGATCTGGACCTCCTGGGCTACGGCTCCCCGTCCCCGCCGGCCTTCGACCCCGACGATGCCGACCGTGTCTTCGAGTACAGCATCGGCCGGCGGCCGGGCTTCCTCGGCGGGCGCCCGGGGCTGTGGTGGACGATCAACGGGCACCTGTTCCCTGACGTCCCGATGTACGTGGTCGCCGAGGGCGACGTCGTCAAGATGGAGATCTCCAACCACAGCGGCCAGGTGCACCCCATGCACCTCCACGGCCACCATGCGCTAGTGCTCAGCCGCGACGGCCAGGCGGCGACAGGTAGCCCGCTGTGGGTGGACTCGCTCAACGTCGCCGACGACGAGAGCTTCGAGATCGCGTTCGTCGCCGACAACCCGGGCATCTGGATGGACCACTGCCACAACCTGGAACACGCCGCTGAAGGACTGGTGGCGCATCTGGCCTACGAGGGCGTCAGCACCCCGTTCATGGTGGGTGGACAGGCTCTGAACCGGCCCGAGTGACCCCTGACCTCAGCCCGGGCAGTTGCCGATCAGGTTGATGATGCAGGGAAGCCCAGGCGAGGGCGCCGGCGCGGGCGTCGGTGACAGCAGCGGGTCGGTGATCGGGTCGAGGATGTCGATGATGGGCGTCAGTGGGTCGGTGATCGGGGCCAAGGGGTCCGTGACCGTGGGCGGCAGCACCGGGGGTGCGCCGCTCTGACCGGGCAGCGATGGCAGACCCCCACCCGGGTTGGCGCCGTCGTCCGGTGCAGCCGGGTCGGCGACCGCACCACCGGGCACCGTCGCCGTGGGGGCACCGGCCAGGGGAGCACCGGGCACCAGCTCGTCCACGCCGCCCGGAAGGTCTTGCCCGGGCACCGAGATCCGCGGCTGCGGCTGGGGCTGCGGTTCTGCTGCGACCAGGCCGAGCACCGTGCAGGGCTCGCCACATGCTGCGACCGTCGAGGCCAGATCGGCGCCCACGCCCTGCAGCCCAGAGATCAGGCCGTCGATGACCGGGTGCAGGCTTGCGGGCGTCTCGGAACGCAGCCGCTCGAGGAGCGGCAGGCTCTCGCGCACGAAGGCGTCGATCTCGGCGAGGGACGCCGCGTCGCCCTCGTCGGCGTAGTGCTGGAGCAGGAGCTCAGTGCCCGCCTCACTGCTGGAGTCGAAGTCTCCCAACGCGTCTCGTAGCTCGGACGTGTCGGCCGCTTCAACGCCGCCTGGTGCCGACAGTGCCAGCTCCTCCGCCTCGGCAAGGCGCTCGCGAGCCTGGCCCAGGGCAGCACCGGCCTTGGCCGTCTCGGAGCCGGCGAGCTGCATCCGCACGTCCTCGAAGGTGCGCTTGAGCCCGTAGAGCACGTCCCCAGGCACCGCGCCGGTGCTGGCAACCGCAGCCGCGCCACCGCCCAGCACTGCTGTGACCACGAGTCCGGCGAGCGTCCGGCGGGCCCTCTGGAACCTCGGGCGCACACTCGCTTGCTCTGTCGGCTTGCGCGGCGCGCGCTCCGTCGGCGTCGCGGCCAGCTCGGCGGCCTCGGTCATCAACCGGGCGCGCAGATCGTCGCGGAAGGCCTGTCGTGGAACGAGAGTGACCGGCGCGACCGAACGGAGCTGCTGGGCCAGCTCGGCCAGCTGCTCGATCTCGTTCTCAGGGTCGGTGGACGGGGACGCGCTGGTGCCCGCGGCCAGCCGCCGCTCCAGCTGGTCAGCCAGCGCTCGCCTCATCGTCCCCACCTCCCGGCCGTGCTATTGCCCTCCCCGACAGACCAACGCTGAGAGCGGCTCGGAGTCACGGCTTCCGCCGTGACATTTCCGTACCCGCCGGTAACCCGGGTCATGGTCGCTCTCCCAGCACCTGGGCCAGTGAGCGGACGGCGCGCAGCTGGAGCTGCTTCACAGCACCCTCGCTGCGGCCGAGAGCCTTGGCCGTCTCGGCGACGGAGAACTCGTGGAAGAACCTGAGTACCAAGCACTCCTGCTGGTCGGGCCGTAGGCCCTTGACCGCATCGACGAGGCGGCGGTCGCGGGCTCGTGCGAGCACCACCTGCTCGGGGCCGGCGGCCGTCACCGTCGTGCCGGCCGAAGTGGCCACCTGCTCGGCGCCCAGCAGCTCGTCCGTCGTGACCTCGAGCTTGAACCGGCTCGAGCGCCGGTAGTCGGTGACGAGGTTGCGCGCGATCGTGACGAACCAGGCGGCGATGTCTCGTCCCTGCCAGGTGAAGCTGTCGATGCGCCGCAGTGCCCGCAGGAAGGTCTCCGCCGTGATGTCCTCGGCGAGCGTGGCCGACCCGACGCGGACGTAGACGTAGCGGTACACGGTGTCGACGTACAGCTCGTAGATCTGCCCGAACGCCTCGGCGTCGCCCTGCTGGGCCAGCTCGACCAGGGCCGTGACCCGGGTGCCCTCGGGGTCGTTCGGGTCGGTGGGGTCGTCCTGCCGGGTGCCTCGAGCCCCGCCGCCCCGGAAGCCTGTGTCGGCCGTCATCATCAGCGGCGCAGCGGAGCTCACGCCGTCGGGGAGGGGCCCGAGCAGGCCGAGCTCGGCGGCGAGGGCCTCGAGAGCACCGGCCGGGACGAGCGTGGGCAGACGGACAGGACCCCGCGGTCCTGCCGATCGCCCAGCCATGGTGTCCACCCCGATGCCGTGGTCCCGTCGTGTGTTACCCGCGGGTATTGCCGAAGCAGTGAACCGTATCCGGCGCCCATAGTATGTGAGCCAGGTCACGCACACCCGTTCTCGCTCGCGATCAGTACCGTGATCCGGTGAGGCTCACGCTCGTCACCCGCCGTGACTGCCATCTGTGCGACGAAGCCCGACTGGTCGTGTCGGCGGTCGCCGCACGCACGTCCACCGAGTGGAGCGAGGTCGACGTGGACAGTGACCCCGAACTGCTCCGCGAGTACTCCGAGCAGGTGCCCGTCGTGCTGGTCGACGGCAGCCGCCACGCGTACTGGCGTGTCGACGAGCACGACTTGGAGGCCGCCCTGGCGAGCGGACCGGGTCGCCGCAGCCGCTGGCTCCGGCGGCGCTGAGGCATCTCTGGGGTCCGCTCACCCGGTGACAATCCTCACGGAGGGTCGTGTGTATCCTCGCCGACTTTGTGCGCGTGTTCACAAGTGCCTACCCTGGCGGGGTCCGCGTTCGCGCAGCGAAGGAGACGGCGCCCGCCGTGAGCAATCCCAGCAGCGACCTGCCGCGACCCGTTCGCGCCGCAGGCCGTGAGATTCCGGAAGCGACGGTCGCCCGCCTGCCCGGGTACCTGCGGGCCCTTTCTGTCCTGGTCGAGCGCGGCGTCTCCACCGTCTCCTCCGAGGAGCTGGCTGCTGAGGCCGGCGTGAACTCCGCCAAGCTGCGCAAGGACCTCTCTCACCTGGGCTCGTACGGCACGCGTGGCGTCGGCTACGAGTGCGAGTACCTCGTCTACCAGATCTCCCGCGAGCTCGGCCTGGCCGAGGACTGGCGGGTCGCCATCATCGGGATCGGCAACCTCGGCCACGCCCTGGCGAACTACGGGGGTTTCTCGTCCCGCGGAGTGAGTGTGGTCGCCCTCCTCGACGCCGACCCCGACGTCGTCGGTGAGAACGTCGCCGGGCTGCCCGTCCGCCCGATGGCTGAGCTCGAGCAGGTCGTCGGCGAGCTCGGCGTCTCGATCGGCGTGCTGTCCACCCCTGGCCCGGCAGCCCAGGACGTCTGCGACCGGCTGGTCGCGTGCGGCGTCACCAGCATCCTGAACTTCGCGCCGGTCGTGCTGCAGGTGCCGCCCGAGGTGGCCCTGCGACGCGTCGACCTCTCGACCGAGCTGCAGATCCTGGCCTTCCACCAGCAGCGCAAGGCCGGCCTCGCTGCGGCCGTCGAGCGCGCCGCGAGCCTGGAGGTGGCCCGGTGAGCCTGCTGCTCGTGGGCCTGTCCCACCACTCCGCCCCGCTCGACGTGCTCGAGCTCGCCGCCCTCGACGCGACGGGCGCGCGCGAGCTGGCCACCACCCTGCTCGGGGCCGAGCACGTCACCGAGGCTGCCGTGCTGGCCACCTGCAACCGGCTCGAGGTCTATGCGGACGTGACGGCGTTCCACGGTGGCCTCGCCGACGTCGGCACCACCCTGTCGGTGCGCACCGGCATGGACCTCGCGACGCTGACCGACCACCTCTACGTCCAGTACGCCGAGCACGCCGTCGGGCACCTGTTCACCGTGACCGCCGGCCTCGACTCGATGGCCATCGGTGAGGCGCAGGTCCTGGGTCAGGTGCGCGCGATGCTGCGCCGCGGCCAGGACGACGGCAGCATCGGGCGCGTCCTCGACCCGCTCCTGCAGCAGGCGCTGCGGGTCGGCAAGCGGGCTCACTCCGAGACCGGTCTCGACTCGGCTGGGCACTCGCTCGTCCACGCCGCCCTCGCACACGCCGGCGAGCTCGCCGTGCCTCTCGATCGCGCGCGCACCCTCGTGGTCGGGGCCGGCGCGATGAGCGCGCTGGCGGTAGCCGTCCTGGCCCGATCGGGTGCTCGCTCCATCACCGTGGCGAACCGCACGGCCGATCGCGCGCGCCGGCTGGCCGAGCCCATCTCGGCACGCTGGCTGACCCTCGACGACGACACCGCCCTGGTCAGAGCACTCGCCGCCGCCGACGTGGTCGTCTCCTGCACCGGCGCGGTCGGTCAGGTGCTGACGGCCGACCTCGTGCAGCGTGCCCAGGCCCTGGGCGAGTCCAACGGAACCGGTTCGCAGCGGCAGCTGATCGTCGACCTCGCCCTCCCGCACGACGTGGCCCCCGAGGTGGCCACGCTCGAACGGGTGTCCGTGATCGGCCTGGCAGAGCTCGGCGACGAGCTCGCGAACGCGGAGGTGGGCGCCGACCTCGAGGCAGCCGCGGCGATCGTCGCCGAAGAGGTCGAGGCGTACCTGTCACAGCAGCGGGCCGCTGCCGTCGCGCCGACCGTGGTCGCGCTGCGCTCGTACGCCGGTGAGGTGGTCGCGGGTGAGCTGGCGCGCCTTCGCCAGCGGCTCGGCGACACGGTCGACGACCGCGTCCGCGGCGAGGTCGAGCAGACCGTCAGTCGCGTGGTGGACAAGCTGCTGCACACCCCGACCGTCCGGGTGAAGTCGCTGGCCACGGAGGACGGCGGGCACTACGCGGCCGTCCTCCGCGAGCTGTTCGACCTCGACATGGAGGCGATCAGCTCGGGCACGACCCTGCCGAACGTGGCCGAGGCGCTCGCGGTCGCACCGACGGTGTCAGCCGGGCCGGCGGCCCAGCCTGCCCCGCGTCAGACCGAGCCGGGGAGCGAGTCGTGACCGCGGCGCTGCGGCTGGGAACCCGCCGCAGTCTGTTGGCGCGCACCCAGAGCGAGCTCGTGGCCGACAGCCTCCGGGGCACCAGTGGCCGTGACGTCGTGCTCGTCGAGATCACGACCGAGGGCGACGTCAACGATGCCCCGCTGGCCCAGATCGGCGGCACCGGGGTCTTCGTGTCGGCCCTGCGCCAGGCACTTCTCGACGACCGCATCGACGTCGCCGTGCACTCCCTCAAGGACCTGCCGACCGCCGCCGCCGCCGGCATCGCGCTGGCCGCCGTCCCGACTCGGGAGGACCCGCGCGACGTGCTGGTCGCCCGCGACGGCCTCACCCTCGGGGAGCTGCCCGCCGGGTCGCGCGTCGGCACCGGATCTCCACGGCGCGCCGCCCAGCTGCGCGCCCTCGACCTCGGCCTCGAGCCGGTGGCGGTCCGGGGCAACGTGGACACGCGGCTGCGGCTGGTCGCCGATGGCAAGGTCGACGCCGTCGTGCTCGCCCGCGCCGGCCTGCTGCGCCTCGGCCGTGCAGGCGAAGCCACCGAGGTGCTCGACCCGTTGCAGCTCCTGCCAGCGCCCGGACAGGGTGCGCTGGCCGTCGAGTGCCGTGCATCGGACGACGAAACCCGCGCTCTTGCAGCCGTTCTCGACGATCCTCCCAGCCGGGCGTGCACAGAGGCCGAGCGCTCGCTGCTGGCCGCGCTCGAGGGCGGCTGCTCGGCGCCGGTCGGAGCGCTCGCCGAGTGGGCTGAGGGCGACGATGGCCCCGAGCTGTTCCTGCGCGCCGTGGTGGTCGCCCCCGACGGGTCGGCCGACCTGCGCCGCTCGATGACGGGACCGACCACCGACCCGTCCGGCCTGGGGCGCCGCCTGGCCGCCCTGATGCTCGACGACGGCGCCGCGGCCCTGGTCGCCCGCCCGTCCAATGACATTTCCGTGCTCGTCAGTTCAGCAGTTCAGGAGAGTGAGCAGTGACCGCCACCCAGAAGAAGCCCATCGGTTCGGTTGCCTTCGTCGGCACCGGCCCGGGTGACCCCGAGCTGCTGACGGTGCGCGCCACCCAGGTGCTGCAGCAGGCGCAGACCGTGGTGCTCGACCGCGGAGCCTCGGCAGACCAGCGTGACGCCATCGTGCGTCGCTGGTGCGCGCCCGACGTCGAGCAGCTCGACGCCGGTTTCGGCGAGAACGCGCAGCCGCTGACGCACGCCGGCCGCGCCAAGCTCGTCACCCGGGCGGCCAAGGCCGGTCACCGGGTGGTGCGGCTGCTCGACGGTGACGGGTCGACGTTCGGCGGCCTCGCCGAGGAGATGGTGGCGTGCCACAAGGCCGGCGTGCCGGTCGAGGTGGTGCCTGGTGTCGCGCTGCACACCGCGGTGCCGGTGTTCGCTGGCGTGCCGACCACGAGCTCGGCCGTCGCGTCGGTGCACGTGGTCGACGCCGCCGGCCGGTTCGACGCCTCCACGCTGGTCGACGCGCGCTCGACGGTGGTGCTGCTCGGCACCCGCAGCGACCTGACGCAGGCGGTGACGGCCCTGGTCCACGCCGGGCGTGACGCCGATGCCGCCGTGGTCGTCACGGCGCAGGGCAGCACGACCGCTCAGACGTCCCTCGACTCGACCCTCGGCGCCCTGCCCGGCCTGCTCGCAGGGGCCGACGACGAGGAGTTCCCCCGTCCGCTCGTCGCCGTGACCGGCCCGACAGTCGCTCTGCGCGAACGGGTTTCGTGGTTCGAGACGAAGCCCCTCTTCGGCTGGCGCGTGCTCGTGCCGCGCACGCAGGCACAGTCTGGCCCGATGACCGACGGCCTCGCCGCCTTCGGCGCTGTGGGAGAGGTCGTTCCGACCATCTCCGTCGAGCCGCCGCGCACTCCGCACCAGATGGAGAAGGCCGTGACCGGTCTCGTGACCGGCCGCTACGAGTGGGTCGGCTTCACCTCCGTCAACGCGGTGCGGGCTGTGCGGGAGAAGTTCGTCGAGTACGGGCTGGACGCTCGCGCGTTCGCCGGTCTGAAGATCGCTGCGGTGGGCGGTGTGACCGCAAATGCGCTGCGCGAGTGGGGAATCGAGCCCGACCTCGTTCCTGCCGAGGAGCAGTCGGCGCACGGGCTGCTGGCCGAGTGGCCCCCGTACGACCCGGTCCTCGACCCGATCAACCGGGTGTTCCTGCCGCGGGCCGACATCGCCACGGACACCCTGGTGGCCGGCCTGCAGGAAATCGGCTGGGAGGTCGACGACGTCACGGCCTACCGCACGGTGCGCGCGGCTCCCCCGGCTGCGGCGGTGCGTGACGCCATCAAGAACGGCTCGTTCGACGCGGTCGTCTTCACGTCGTCGTCGACGGTGCGCAACCTGGTCGGCATCGCCGGCAAGCCGCACACCTCGACGATCGTGGCCTGCATCGGCCCGGCGACCGCGAAGACCGCCGAGGAGCACGGCCTGCGGGTCGACGTGCTGGCGGCCGAGCCGAGCGCGGCGTCCCTGGTCGAGGGCCTGGCGGAGTACGGCGCCGGGCTGCGGGCGGCGGCCGTCGAGGCCGGTGAGCCGGTCTTGCGTCCGAGCCAGAAGCGGCCGGCCGCACGTCGCCGGGCACGCTGAGTTGGCCCTTCCCGTTCGGCCGAGAAGGCTGCGGGCGACGCCGGCGCTGCGGGCGCTGACGGCCGAGCACCGGTTGCACCCAGGTCAGTTCGTGCTGCCGATGTTCGTGCGCGAGGGACTCGACGCGCCGTCGCCGATCTCGTCGATGCCGGGGGTCGTCCAGCACACGGTCGACTCCCTGGTGAAGGCGTCGAGCGACGCTGTCGACGCCGGGGTGGGCGGGCTGATGCTGTTCGGCGTCCCGGCGATGCGCGACGCGGTCGGCTCCGCTGGCGATGACCCCGATGGCATCCTCAACGTGGCTCTGCGCGCCGTGAGCGAGGCCGTCGGCGACCGGGCCGTGGTGATGGCCGATCTCTGCCTCGACGAGTTCACGGACCACGGCCACTGCGGTGTGCTCGCGTCCGACGGCACGGTCGACAACGACGCCACGCTCGAGAGGTACGCCGCCGTCGCGCTGGCCCAAGCCGAAGCCGGCGCAACGGTTCTCGGCCTGAGCGGCATGATGGACGGGCAGGTCGGGGCGGTGCGCACCGCCCTCGATGCCGCCGGTCGTCACGACGTGGTGCTGCTGGCCTACGCGGCCAAGTACGCGTCGGCGTTCTACGGCCCGTTCCGTGAGGCCGTCGACTCGCAGCTGACCGGTGACCGCCGCACCTACCAGCAGGACCCCGCCAACGGGCGCGAGGCGCTGCGCGAGGTGCGGCTGGACGTCACCGAGGGCGCCGACATCGTGATGGTCAAGCCGGGCCTGCCGTACCTCGACGTGCTCTCGGCCGTACGCGCCGAGGTCGACCTGCCGGTGTGGGCGTACCAGGTGTCGGGCGAGTACGCGATGGTCGAGGCGGCCGCCGCCAACGGGTGGATCGACCGCGACCGCGCCGTTCTCGAGACCCTCACCGCGCTGGTGCGCGCCGGCGCCGATGTGGTGCTGACCTACTGGGCCGTCGAGGTCGCGCGCTCACTCCGCTCCGGTCGCGAGCCTCGTTAACGTGGCCAACCCCTCGTCAACGAGGCTCGCGAGCCTCGTGAAGTAGGGCTAAGCCTCGTGAAGTTCCCGTGGTGGAGCGTGTCAGGGCCCTGACCACCCGGAGGCGGCCAGGGCCCTGACAAGTCGTTGGGCAGTGGTGCGAAGGCGGTCAGGCCTGCTTGATCGCGGAGATGTCGAGCTGCAGCGTGACCTTCTTGCTGACCAGGACGCCGCCGGTCTCGAGGGCCGCGTTCCAGGTCAGCCCCCAGTCCTCGCGCTCGACGACGGTCGAGGCGGAGAAACCCGCGCGCTGGTTGCCGAACGGGTCCGTCGCGACGCCCTCGAACTGCACGGGCAGCGAGACGGGCCGGGTCACGTCCTTGATCGTCAGGTTGCCGTCGAGCACGTAGGCGCCGCCGTCCGCACGCACGCCGGTGGCGGCGAAGGTAATGGTCGGGTACTTCTCGACGTCGAAGAAGTCGGCGCCCTTGATGTGGCCGTCTCGGTCGGCGCTGCCGGTGATCACGGAGGCCGTCTTGATGGTCGCAGTGGCGGTGGACGACTCGACGTCGTCGCCGAACGTCAGTGTGCCCTCGACCTCGGTGAAGCGACCGCGCACCTTGGTCACCATGGCGTGCCGCGCCACGAAGCCGACCTCGGAGTGGGCGGGGTCGATGGCGTAGGTGCCGGCGGTCATCCCTGCGGGAAGTGTGGTCGCGGTGGAAAGGCTAGTCATGGTGGGTCTCCATATGTCGAGGTTTGTACGTGTCAGTGGGTACAAGATCCATGAGAGTTCAAATATTCCACCTGCGCACTAGACTCGGCCTGTGGCCCCGACGCGATGGCTCACCGACGACGAGCAACTCGTGTGGCGCGCGTACCTCGAGGCCACCCAGCGACTGTGGGAGCGCCTCGACCGCGAGCTCGACGAGCGCGGCGGCGTTTCACTGGCCGAGTACGAGGTGCTCGCGCGCCTGTCCGAGGCGCCGGAGCAGTCACTCCGGATGAGCGACCTGGCCGACCAGGTGGTGCATTCGCGCAGCCGCCTGACGCACACGGTGACGCGGATGGAGTCACGTGGTCTCGTCCGTCGGCGCCCTAGCGCCCGTGACGGGCGCGGCGTGGTGTGCGAGCTGACCGACACGGGCATGAACACCCTGGCCCAGCGCGCGCGTGTGCACGTCGACGGCGTCCGAGAGCACCTCTTCGACCTGATGGACGCGGAGGAGACCGAGGTCGTCGGACGTGTCCTCGCCCGGGTCGCCGAGCACCTGCGGGAGACGCGCTCTGGCCCCCACGTGCCGGTGGACGCCACCGACCACGAGACACTGAGGGCGTGACCTACCCCTTCGAGGCGCCTGCCTCGCAGCTCCTGTTCGAGCGGGCGTCGGCGGTGACGCCCGGTGGCGTGAACTCGCCCGTCCGCGCCTTCCGTGCCGTCGGCGGCACACCCCGGTTCATGGTGTCCGGACGCGGTCCGTACCTCACCGACGCGGACGGGCGCGAGTACGTCGACCTGGTCTGCTCCTGGGGCCCGATGATCCTCGGCCACGCGCACCCGTCGGTGCTCGAGGCGGTGGTTTCGGCTGCCGCGCAAGGGTTCTCGTTCGGCACGCCGAGCGAGAACGAGGTGCTGCTGGGCGAGGAGATCGTGTCGCGGGTCGCGCCGCTCGAGCAGGTGAGGCTGGTGTCGTCGGGCACCGAGGCCACGATGAGCGCGATCAGGCTGGCGCGCGGCTTCACCGGTCGTCCCGCAGTGGTGAAGTTCGCCGGCCACTACCACGGTCACGTCGACGCACTCCTCGCGTCGGCAGGCTCGGGGGTCGCCACGTTCGCGCTGCCCGACACCCCCGGAGTCACGGGTGCGAGCGCCGCCGACACGCTGGTGCTCCCGTACAACGACGTGGCAGCCGTTGACGCCGCGTTCTCGGAGCACGGCGACCGCATCGCCTGCGTCATCACCGAGGCGGCCGCGGGCAACATGGGCGTGGTGCCCCCCGACCGGGGGTTCACCGCCCACCTGCGACGGCGCACGCGAGAGCACGGCGCCCTGCTGGTGAGCGACGAGGTGATGACCGGCTTCCGGGTCTCGTCGGCCGGGTGGTTCGGGCTGGAAGGCGCTGTCTCGGACGGGGATTCGGACGGGGATTCGGACGGGGATTCGGAGGGACGGGGATACCGCCGGCGCTCCCGACCTGTTCACCTTCGGCAAGGTGATGGGAGGGGGCTTCCCGGCGGCGGCCTTCGGCGGGCGCGCCGACGTGATGGGCCATCTTGCGCCGGCCGGGCCGGTCTACCAGGCGGGCACGCTCAGCGGAAACCCGGTCGCGACCGCAGCCGGTCTCGCGACGCTGCGCGGAGCGGACGCCGGGGTCTACGCGCACCTCGATGCGACGGCCGATGTGCTGGCCACGGCGGCGTCCAAAGCCCTTGATGCAAAGGGTGTTCCGCACGTCGTCGGCCGCGCCGGCTCGATGTTCAGCGTATTCCTCGGTCTGGACCCGTCCGACGGCCCGGTACGCGACTACTCGCGCGCCCAGGCCCAGAGCACGACCGCGTTCCGGGCGTTCTTCCAGTCGATGCTCTCCCAGGGCGTCTACCTGCCGCCGTCGGCCTTCGAGGCGTGGTTCGTCTCCGCGGCTCACGACGACTCGGCAGTCGGGCGCGTTGTGGAGGCACTGCCGTCGGCGGCGAGGGCCGCCGCTGAGGCCGTCGGGGCGTGAGCACCACCACAGTCGGGGGTTTGCGAGACTGGCTGCCATGGTGACCACCACCGTCCATCTGATGCGCCACGGCGAGGTCTTCAACCCCGAGGGCGTGCTCTACGGACGACTCCACGGCTACCGGCTGTCTGATCTCGGCCGGACGATGGCCATGACGGTCGCCGACCACCTGAAGACGAACAGCCACGACGTCGTGCACCTCGTCGCCTCGCCGCTGGAACGGGCACAGGAGACCGCTGCCCCGATCGCGGAGGCGTTCGGGCTGAGCATCGTCACCGACGAGCGCGTGATCGAGGCCAGCAACCACTTCGAGGGCCACACGTTCGGCGTGGGCGACGGGGCCCTGCACCATCCGAGGCACTGGTGGCACCTTCGCAACCCGTTCCGTCCTTCCTGGGGCGAGCCCTATGAGCAGCTCGCCGCCCGCGTGCTCGAGGCGGCGGCCGATGCGCGCGACCAGGCGCTCGGCCACGAGGCGGTGATCGTCAGTCACCAGCTGCCGGTCTGGATGGCGCGTCGCCGCGCGGAGGGCAAGCGCCTCTGGCACGACCCTCGCCACCGGCAGTGCGACCTGGCCTCGCTCACCTCGCTGCGCTACGACGGCGACCGGCTGGTCGACATCGTCTACACCGAGCCCGCGGGTGACCTCGTGCCGAACCGCCACCAGGTGCCAGGGGCGTGATGACCCCTAACCGACGTCTGGTCTGGACGGGCGCCCTCGCAGTGGCCGGCCTGCTGCTGTCGGGGTGCGCGCCCGACCCCGTGTCGGCCCAGGCGCGGGCCGGCGACGACAAGAACTACGTGGCCGGCGACGGGTCCACGAGCGAGCTGCCGCCCGACCGGCGCGGCGAGCCCGTCGAGGTCAGCGGGACGACAACGGCGGGGGAGTCGCTCGACGTCGCCGACCTGCGCGGCGACGTGGTCGTGCTGAACCTCTGGTACGCGGCGTGCGGGCCGTGCCGCGCCGAAGCGGCCGACCTGGCCGAGATCGCCTCGGAGAGTGAGCCCGACGGCGTGCACTTCGTCGGCATCAACACGCGCGACGAGGTGCCGACGGCCCAGGCGTTCGAGCGGACCTTCGAGGTTCCGTACCCGTCGATCATCGACAACCAGGGTCAGGTCGTGCTCGCCCTGCGCGGCGAGGTGTCGCCACAGTCGGTGCCGACGACTCTGGTCGTCGACCGTCAGGGACGCGTGGCCGCCCGCATCCTCGGGCCCGTCAATCCCTCGAACCTGCGGGCGCTGATCGACTCGGCCGTTGCGGAGCCCGCGTGAGCTGGGGCGACCAGCTCAGGGAACAGGTGCTCGGCGGCTCGATGCTGGTGGCCCTTCCGGTCGCCGCCCTCGCCGGCATCGTGTCGTTCGCCTCGCCGTGCGTGCTGCCCCTTGTGCCGGGCTATCTCGGCTACGTGACAGGGCTCAGCGGCGTCGACCTGGCGGAGCAGCGCCGCTGGAAGGTCGTTGCGGGCGCCCTGCTGTTCGTGGCCGGGTTCAGCGCCGTCTTCCTGCTGATGGGGTTCACCGCCGGGGCGGTCGGCAGCACCCTGTACCGCTGGCAGGACGAGATCGCGCGTGTGCTCGGTGTCGTCGTCATCGTGATGGGCTTGGTCTTCCTCGGTGTGCTGGACCGGTTCATGCCGTGGCTGGGCGACGACCGGCGCTCCGGCTGGCGACCGGCTGCGGGGCTGGCCGGCGCACCGTTGCTGGGGGTCGTCTTCGGGCTCGGCTGGGCGCCGTGCATCGGCCCGGTCTTCAGCGCGGTGGCACTCCTGGGGCTCAACGAGGGCACGGCCGGCCGCGGTGTGGTGCTGGCGGCCGCGTACTGCCTCGGGCTCGGGCTGCCGTTCGTGCTGGTGGCGGCCGGGTTCGGTCGCGGCATGCGGGTCTTGGACGTGCTGCGCCGCCACCGTGTCGCCCTCACGCGGGCCGGGGGCGCGCTGCTGGTCGTCGTCGGGTTGCTGCTCGTCAGCGGCTTGTGGAACCGGTGGATGGACGCACTCCGGGTACCGATCAGCGGCTTCGAGACGGTGATCTGATGCCCGACGACCTGTCGACCACGCGCGACCTGCCGGCCAGGGAACGAGCGGCGGACGAGAGCGGCGGCGCTCCTTCACTCGGTGTCGTCGGCACAGCTCGTTGGGCCTGGCGCCAGCTGACCAGCATGCGCACTGCCCTGTTCCTGCTGATGCTCCTGGCCGTCGGGGCGGTGCCGGGTTCGGTGCTGCCGCAACGTGGCGTCGACCCCACGAAGGTCACCCAGTACATCGCCGACAACCCTGGTGTCTCACCGTGGCTCGAGCGACTGGGTCTCTTCGACGTGTACTCGTCGCCGTGGTTCGCGGCGATCTACCTGCTGCTGTTCGTGTCGCTGATCGGGTGCGTGCTGCCGCGCAGCAAGGTGCACTGGCAGGCAGTGCGCGCCCGTCCGCCCCGCACGCCGGCCCGCCTGGAGCGGATGCCAGTGCACCGGCGGTTCGAGGTCGAGGCCGAGGCTGACGACGTGCTCGAGGCAGCCCACCGGGTCCTGCGCGGCCGCCGCTACCGGGCGGATCTGCGTCCGGAGTCGTTTCCTGCCGCCTCGGTCAGCGCCGAGCGCGGGTACCTGCGCGAGACCGGCAACCTGGTCTTCCACCTGGCCCTCGTCGGCCTGCTCGTGGCGGTGGCAGCGGGCTCGCTCTACGGGTACCGAGGGCAGACGATCCTCACTACCGGAACGGGTTTCGCCAATACCCTCAGTCAGTACGACACCTTCGACCCCGGTACCTGGGTCGAGCCGGAGGAGCTGCCTCCCTTCCAGTTCACCCTCGACGACCTGCATGTCGAGTTCGAGACCGAGGCCGGCGGCAACCAGTTCGCGGCCCCGCGCGACTTCAGCGCCGACGTCTCGGTCGTGCCGGCCCCAGGCGAGCCGGTCGAGCGGCGGACGGTGCGCGTCAACGAGCCGATGAGCCTGGGCGGCGCCAACGTCTACCTGCAGGGCAACGGCTACGCACCCGTGCTGACCCTGCGCGACGCGGAGGGTCAGGTGGCGAGGTCGGGCCCCGTCGTGTTCCTGCCGCAGGACGCCTTCTACGCGTCAACCGGCGTCGTGAAGGTGCCGGACGCGTCCGAACCCTTTGCCCTGCAAGGGGTTTTCCTGCCGACGTGGGAGCTGGACCCCGAGGTCGGCCCAGTCTCTGTCTTCCCCGACGCGCTCGACCCTCGGATGTTCTTCACGGGTTTCGTCGGCGACATCGACCCGAATGACGGCGTCTACACCCTCGACGTCACCGGCATGACGCAGCTGACTGAGGACGGGAGCCCGTTCTCGGCGGCGATGTCACCGGGCGAGACCGTCCAGCTGCCGGACGGTGTGGGGTCGGTGACCTTCGAGCGGCTCGATCGCTACGCCGCGTTCCAGGTGCGGCACGACCCCGCGAAAGGCTGGGCGCTGGTGTTCGCGGTGCTGGCGATGGCGGGTCTCGTCGTGTCGCTGTTCGTCCCGCGTCGCCGGGTCTGGGTGCGCGCCGAACCGGGCAGCGACGGGCGTACCGTGGTCGAGGTCGCCGCCCTCGCACGCAGTGAGGACCCCGGTCTGGCGCGTGAGGCCGAGCAGGTAGTGGCCGTGCTGCAGGACGAGCTCGGGGAGCGTGTCCCCGAGCCCGAAAGAACCGGAGGAGCCTGACGTGTCGGTGAACACGACGCTGGCCGAGATGAGCAACCTGCTCGTCTACTCGTCGATGACGGTCTACGCCGGTGCGCTCGTCGCCTACGCCGTCGACCTCTCGGGCAAGGGCGCGGGGAGGCCGCTGAGCACTCCCGCCGAGAACAGGAAGCTGGTCGGCGCAACGGCCAGCCCTATCGCGACGGCAGGTCCAGACGGTCCCAGCGAGCCCGACTCTGCGAGCACGGCCGGCGCTCAGGGCACAGCCGGCGAGTCCAAGGCTGCCGGGGTCGCGGTGGCGCTGACGTGGCTCGCTGCAGGCCTGCACGGCGTCGCCGTGCTGACACGCGGGCTCTCCGCCCAGCGGGTGCCGTGGAGCAACATGTACGAGTTCTCGGTGACCGGGGCGTTCGTCGTCGCGGCAGTCTTCCTCGGCCTGGTGGTCTGGCGCCGCGACCTGCGCTACCTCGGCGCGTTCGTCGTCGGACCCGTCCTCCTCACTCTCGGGCTGGCGATCGCCGTCCTGTACACGGAGTCGGCCCAGCTCGTCCCCGCCCTGCAGAGCTACTGGCTGGTCATCCACGTCTCGGTCGCCTTCATCGCCAGTGCCCTTCTGACAGTGGGCTTCTCAGCCACCGTGCTGCAGCTCGTGCAGCAGAGGCGCGAGCAGCACCGGGCTGCGGGACGCAGCGTCAAGGGTGGCGACTTCATGAACCGCCTGCCCGCGTCGGCCGAGCTGGAGCGCCTCGGGTACCGGCTGGTCGCACTGGCCTTCCCGCTGTGGACCTTCACCCTGGTGGCGGGCGCGATCTGGGCCGAGAAGGCCTGGGGACGGTACTGGGGCTGGGACCCGAAAGAGGTCTGGACCTTCGTGATCTGGGTGGTCTACGCCGCCTACCTCCACGCCCGCGCGACCCGCGGCTGGGACGGACGGCGTGCCGCCTACGTGTCGATCGGCGGGTTCGTGTGCCTGCTGATCAACTTCGGCGTGGTGAACGTCTTCTTCAGCGGCAACCACTCGTACGCCGGCATCGGCTGACCTCACACGCGCTGCGGGTCGTCGCCGTCGGCGTCCCCGTCGCCGCGCTCCTCGCGCCAGCGCTCGATGTCGAGATCTCTCAGGAAGTCGGGGTCGTCGTCCGGAGCCATCGGACGCGGGGGCTCGACGGGCCTGGCGCGGCCGGCGCCTCGGTCCCGTCCCACCAGCAGCCAGGCCAGCGGACCGAACAGCGCCACCAGCACGATGACGAGCAGCCACAGCAGCTTCGGTAGCAGTCGAACCCGCGCCGCGTCCGTCCTGGACCAGTCGACCAGGGCATAGACGGCCAGCCCTACGACGAGTAGGGCGAGCAGGACGCGAGGCACCTGCTCACTGTACGAGGGGCTGTTCGCTCAGGCGCTCGGGCGGGTCAACAGACGGATGGCGGCGCGGCGCGCGTTGTGGACGTCGGCCGAGCGACGCAGGTCGGCGGCGTGCGTGACAGCCATCTCCATGCTTTGGGACATCAGCGGTTCCTCGTCTCGGCCGTACTGGCGTATTACCTAAGATTCTAAGGTGTCCAACGTCTCGTCCCTTGCTTTCATGCCTGTAGTGACCGATTCTCGGCTGAATGTGCCTCACCTCACGCCATCGCAGCAGGAGTCGGGCAGACTGCGGGCATGGACGAGACCGACCGGGCCCTGGTGCAGGCCCTGATGGAGCGCGGACGAGCCGCTTACGCCGAGCTGGGCCGCATCGTCGGGCTGTCGGGGCCGAGCGTCCAGGAGCGGGTCAGGCGGCTCGAGGAGCGAGGTGTCATCACCGGGTTCCACGCCGAGGTGGACCCCGCCGCGGTGGGCCTCGGTGTGAGCGCACTGGTGGGTGTGTACTCCTCGGACAGCGTCGAGACGGACGACGTGGCGCGGCGCCTGCGGGCAGTCACCGAGATCGAGGACTGCTGGTACGTGGCGGGGGAGGAGGAGTTCGTGATCAAGGTGCGCGCCGCCGACGTGGCCGCCCTCGAGCACGTGGTCTCCAAGGTGCGCCGGCTCCGGGGCGTCGCGCGCACGCGCACCACGGTGATCCTCAGCACCCGGTGGGAGCACCGGGCCGGGCCTCTGCCGGAGGTTGACTGACGCGCGATGCGGGGGTGGGCTGGGCTCCGACCTACGCTGGCGGCGTGAACCCCATCGTCTCGTTCAGCGTCCTGCGCATCGCCCTGCTCGCGGCGGTTCTCGCCGTGCTCTACGCGCTCGGTGCTCGCGGGCTGCTGCTCCTCGGCCTCGCCGCGGTGATCTCGTTGGCCCTGTCGTACGTGTTGCTGGCCGGTCCGCGGGCCGCCGTCACGAGGAAGATCGAAGAGCGAATCTCGGGACGGGCGGCGCGCGCGGGTCGGCAGTCCGACGACGAGGCGGCCGAGGACCGGGAGGCGGAGGGGGGCCGCTAGGCCCTGCTCGTCGGCTACTCGCTGATCGACAGCCGCAGGTCGCCCAGAAAGCCTTCGTACGCAACGACAGGATCGGTGATGGCGAAGCGTGCCGGCAGCGACTGGTGGTGCTTCTCGAGCAGCTCGACGGCGGCACGCACCAGAGGAGGCTCGTCGGTGAGCGACATTCCCCACTCGTCGAGCAGCGTCGTCGGGATCTCGACGCGGTGCTCGGACTCGTTGTCGTCGTCTCCGAGAGTGACGCTGTAGACGTGCTCGTCCTCGGCCCGGATGTCGATCTCGTCGGGCTGGGAGTCGCTGTGGCTCATGGGTTGATCCTGTCACTCCTGCTGGTCCGTCAACCGACCGCCAGGCCGGTGCCGAGCAGTGCGGCGTAGACCAGTTCCAGCCGCCCGGTGGCACCGAGCACCGGCACCAGCGAGAGGCCGGTGGCGCCGGCCAGGACGGCTCGGACCGGTCGCAGCGCCAGCGGTGCGCTGAGGATGGCGAGCCAGGCCCACGCGCTGCCGTCGGGGTGCAGCGCCGCTGGGACGACGAGCACCAGGGCGCAGCCGACGAGGACGACATACAGCAGGCGGGTGCGCCGGTCGCCGAGACGTACGGCGAGAGTGCGCTTTCCCGCGACCTCGTCGGTGGGAATGTCACGCAGGTTGTTGGCGACGAGGATCGCGCAGGCGAGCAGGCCGACGGCTACGGCGGCGGCCACCGCGGGCCCCGAGATCCGGCCCGCTTGCGTGTACGTCGTGCCGAGGACCGCGACGAGACCGAAGAACACGAAGACGAACAGCTCGCCGAAACCGCTGTAGCCGTAGGGTTTCGAGCCCCCGGTGTAGAACCAGGCGGCAGCGATGGCGGCAACGCCGACGACGATCAGCCACCACGCCCCGCTGAGGGCGACCAGACCCAAGCCCGTCACCGCGGCGACCGTGAAGGCCGCGAGGGCGGCGGCCTTGACCGCTCCGGGCGACGCCAGTCCCGACCCGACCAGGCGCAGCGGGCCGAGCCGTTCGGCGTCGGTGCCCCGGATGCCGTCGGAGTAGTCGTTCGCGTAGTTGACGCCGATCTGCAGCGCGAGCGAGACGACCAGTGCCAGGAGTGCGCGGACGAGGGCGCCACCGTCGATGGCGAAGGCGGCGCCCGTTCCAGCGGCGACGGGGGCGACGGCCGCGGGCAGGGTGCGCGGACGGGCACCCTGCAGCCACTGGCCTGGGGTTGGTTTCGAGCGGGTAGCCGGCACGGCGGGGAGGCTAGCGCTGGCCCAGGGCAGAGACGTAGTCGGCCGCGATCAGCGCGGCCGCGGCCCGGTCGGGCTTGCCGATACCGCGCGTCGGCACCTCGTCGACGACCAGCACGTGACGAGGGGCAGCGTGGCGGCCCAGAGTCGTGGCGACCAGCTCACGAAGGCCTCCGACGAGGTCAGGGTCCTGGGCCGGTGCGCTGCCCCCGTCGAGCCGGATGAGCGCGACCACGACCGCGCCCCACTCGGGGTCGGGGACTCCGACGACGACGGCCTCGCGAACAGAGGGGAACTCACCCAGCGCGGCTTCGACGGCCGCCGGGGTCACCTTCTCGCCGCCCGTGACGATCACGTCGTCGAGCCGGCCGGTGATGGTGACGCGGCCATCGTTGCTGATCAGTGCACGGTCGTCGGTGGCGTACCACCGGCGGCCGTCGAGCTCGGCGAACGAGGCGGCGGTCAGGTCGGGGTCGCCTCGATACCGAGTGGCCAGCACAGGGCCGGCGAGCCAGAGGCGGCCGTCGTCGGAGACCCTCGCCTCGACGCCGTCGAGCGGAACGCCGTCGTAGACGGAGCCTCCGCACGTCTCGGTGGCCCCATATGCGCGCACCGCGCGGATCCCGGCTTGGATCGCCTTGCGGTGCAACGGTTCTGGAGTGGCGGAGCCGCCCAGCAAGACCGTGTCGAGGCTGGCCAGGGCTGCTGTGGCGTCGGTGTCGGCGAGGACCCGGCTGAGCTGGGTGGGCACGAGTGAGAGGTAGCGGACCGGACCGGCATCGTCGTCGCCACCGGCCAGGTCGAGGGACGCGGCCAGGCCGGCTGAGGTGAAGCCGTCGTCGAGAGGGACGAGGAGGGGCACACGGTCGCGCGGGTCGTCGGCCAGCAGGCCACGCACCAGCACCTGCCAGCCCGCGATGTGCGTGAGGGGCAGCGCGAGGGCCCACCGTGCGGGCGAGCCGATCCGGGCGTGGGTGGCGCGGGCTCCGGCGAGCAGGGCTGCAGCGCCCAGCTCGACGATCTTGGGGGTCGACGTCGATCCCGAGGTGGGCAGCAGCAGTGCCGTGCCGTCATCGACGGGGTGGTCGGGGTCGTCGAGCAGCGCGGCCGCGACGAGCGCGTCACCCGGGGGACCGGGCGGAACCGGGAACAGCGCCGGGCCCGTGCCGTCGAGGGCGCGCCGCAGGCCGGTCAGGAGGGAAGCGACGTCAGCCGGAGTGAGATCGGCGAGGCGGACGACTTCGACGGCTCGTCCTGCTCCCACGCAATCAGGCTAACCAAGCGCCCGGTCCTTGACGGCACCTGGTGGTTGTCTGCCCTGGTCGATGTCTGCGCAGGCCGCAACGATGTGCCAATGACCCGAGGAGACAACGAGCAGTCGCTGGTGACCGCGGACCCCTCGCGGTACTTCGTTCCGCCCTACGTCGGCGGCCGCGGGTGGCTCGGCATCTACCTGGACCTGGAGGAGCGGGGCGAGGGTCAGGTCGACTGGGCCGCCGTGGAGGACCACGTCGAAGCCGCGTACCGCGTCATCGCCCCGAAGACGCTCGTCGCACTGCTGGACGACGAGACCTGAGGCACTGCGCTTCTCAGGCGGGCCCGTCCACGTTGGTCGTGGGCGGCCCTGACCCGCAGCGGACGACGACCGCCTTCGACGACGCGTCACCTGGGTTCGACTCCCGGTGAACGGCGTGCGCGGGCACGTGGATGAAGTCGCCCGGGCCGCCCTCGACCACATGGTCGCCGCCAGGCCCCGACTCCAACCGCATGCGCCCCGACACGACGTAGAGCGTGGTGTCGTGGTCACCGTGGTGGTGCCAGGCCGACGTGGCGCCGGGCTCGGTGTCGACGGTGCCGCTCCACATGCCTGCGGTCTGCAGCCCGACCTGTCGCGTCATCCCGGGCGTGGGGTCGGCCGGGCGCAGCTCGTCGGCATGCACCACTTCGCACGGACGTGCGGCGTCGTCGCTGTTTGCCATCGCGCCAGTCTCGCCGGGTGCGCTCAGTAGTACCAGGGATACCCGGACCAGTCGGGCGGACGCTTCTCCAGGAACGCATCTCGGCCCTCGACCGCTTCGTCGGTCATGTAGGCCAGGCGTGTCGCCTCGCCGGCGAACACCTGCTGTCCCACCATCCCGTCGTCCGTCAGGTTGAAGGCGAACTTCAGCATCCGCTGTGCGGTGGGCGACTTGCCGTTGATCTCCGCGGCCACCTCCAGGGCGACCCGTTCGAGGTCGGCGTGCTCGGCCACGAGGTTCACCGCGCCCATCCGGTGCATGTCGTCGGCGCTGTAGGCCCGTCCGAGAAAGAAGATCTCGCGAGCTCGCTTCTGCCCCACCATCTTTGCCAGGTAGGCCGAGCCGTAGCCGCCGTCGAAGGAGCCGACGTCAGCGTCGGTCTGCTTGAACTGCGCGTGCTCGCGACTGGCGATCGTGAGGTCGCAGACGACGTGGAGGCTGTGCCCGCCGCCTGCGGCCCACCCGGGCACGACCGCGACCACGATCTTCGGCATCGTGCGGATCAGCCGCTGCACCTCGAGGATGTGCAGTCGCCCGCCAGCCGCCTTGACGCGTGCCTCGTCCACCGTGTCGGCGGTCTCCCCGTCGGCGTACTGGTAGCCGGACCGACCTCGGATCCGCTGGTCACCGCCGGAGCAGAACGCCCAGCCGCCGTCGCGCGGGCTGGGGCCGTTGCCGGTGAGCAGGACCGCGCCGACGTCAGGGGTCATGCGCGCGTGGTCGAGCGCCCGGTACAGCTCGTCGACGGTGTGCGGACGGAAGGCGTTGCGCACCTCGGGCCGGTCGAAGGCGATCCGCACCGTGCCACGGGCGGCCCCGTCGAGGACGCAGCGGTGGTACGTGATGTCGGTGAGGTCGAAGCCGGGAACCTGCTGCCAGGCCGCGGGGTCGAACAGCTCGGACACGGGCTCACTGCTGGGGTCGGGGCTCACGTCCGCGAGGATAGGCCGGTGCCAGTGCAGCCCGTGACCGCCCGACTGCCGTCGCTCGACGACGTGCTGGCCGAGCTGCACGTCGTGCAGGTGCCGCTGCGGGTGAGGTTCCGCGGGCTCGACGTCCGCGAGGTCGCGCTGCTGCGTGGGCCCGCGGGCTGGGGCGAGTTCGGTGCGTTCACCGAGTACGACGACGTCGAGGCGTCGTGGTGGCTGGCGTCCGCGATCGAGGCGGCGTGGACGGGGTGGCCGCAGCCCCTCCGGCGCCGGGTACATGTCAACGCCACGGTGCCCGCGGTCGGGGCCGATCGGGTCGAGGACGTCCTCGGCGGCTTCGACGGCTGCACCACCGCGAAGGTCAAGGTCGCCGAGCGGGGACAGGGCCTCGCCGACGACGTCGCGCGCGTCGAGCAGGTGCGCTCGGTGATGGGACCGGACGCCGCGATCCGCGTCGACGCCAACGGTGGATGGTCGGTGCCCCAGGCCATCGAGGCGCTCGCGGAACTGGCCCCGATTGGCCTCCAGTACGCGGAGCAGCCGTGCGCCGACCTGAGCGCGCTGGCGGCACTGCGACTCGAGTTGCGGGACCGAGGCATCGTGGTGCGCATCGCCGCCGACGAGAGCATCCGCAAGGCCACCGACCCGTTCGCCGCGGCAGCGTCGGGCGCGATCGACGTCGCCGTGCTCAAGGTGCCAACTCTGGGTGGAGTGGCCCGAACCCTAGCTGTCGCAGCCGTTCTGGCCGAGCGGCACGGCGTCGACGTCGTGGTGTCGAGCGCCCTGGACACCAGCGTGGGCATGGCCGCAGGTGTGGCCGCCGCGGCCGCGCTCCCGTCCCTCGACCTCGCCTGCGGGCTCGGCACGGTCGGCCTTCTCGCGGCGGACGTGAGCCGCATCCCCCTGCTCCCGGACGGTGGCACCCTGCCTGTCGGCGCCGTCGAGGCCGACCCCGTCCTGCTCGCCGAGCTGGCAACCCCAGCCGACCGCTACGCATGGTGGGCCGAGCGCATCAGCCGGTGCCACGACGTCCTGGTGCAGCGCGCAGCACACCAGGCGAACGACCCCGTGACCCAGCGGTGAGCGCCTCGGTGGCGGCCGCGCGAGCGCTCGTCGAGGGGCTCGTGGCGGCCGGCGTTCGTGACCTCGTGCTGTGCCCGGGCTCGCGGTCGGCGCCGGTGGCCTATGCCGCCCACGCCGCCGAGCAGGCGGGCGTGCTGCGGCTGCACGTGCGCCACGACGAGCGTGGTGCCGCGTTCGTAGCCCTCGGATGCGGTGCCGCCGACCCGTCGCGCCCGGCGGCGATCGTCACGACGTCCGGCACCGCTGTCGCGAACCTGCACCCGGCGGTGCTGGAGGCGCACCACGCCGCCGTCCCCATGATCGTGCTGACCGCGGACCGCCCACACCGGCTTCGCGGCAGCTGGGCGAACCAGACCTCTCACCTGCAGGCCGGCCTGTTCGGCGGCGCTCCCATCGCCACCCGCGACCTGCAGGCGCCGGCGGGCGCTCCGGACGAAGGGGCTGCCCACGAGTGGTTCGGGATCGCCGTCGACGCCGTGCATACCGCGGTGCACGGCACGGCGGGGTTCGGACGGCCCGGTCCCGTGCACCTCAACCTGGGGTTCGACGACCCGCTCGTCCCAGAACGCCTCCAGCCGTGGACGGCTCCGAGGCCTCCGCAGTCCGAGACCGCCGAGGGTGCCGGCAGAACGGACGTCACGACCCTTGACCGAGGGCCGCTGACGGTGGTCGTGGCCGGCGACCGGTCCGGCCCTGGCGCCCGCCTCCTCGCCGAGCAGGCCGGCTGGCCTTTGCTCGCGGAGCCCACGTCGGGGTCGAAGGGTGGTGCCTGCCGCGTCGGTGCCTACCGGCTGCTGCTCGATGGTCCAGGGCTGGGCGACCGGGTGCGGAGGGTCGTCGCGTTCGGGCACCCGACCCTGTCGCGACCGGTCACACGGCTGCTGGCCCGCGATGACGTCGAGCTCGTGCAGGTGGTGCGGTCCGCGGCCGACCTCGGTCCGGAGCGCCCCGCGCGGCGGGTGCTGGGTGAGGTGCGTGTGAAGACAGGAGGCGGGTCCCCGTCCGAGATCGAATGGCTTGGTTCTTGGGTGGAATCCGGACGGGCTGCCGAGCGGGGTGTCGAGGCTTCGCTCGACGACTGGCCCGAGATGTCAGGGCCCCTGTTGGCGCGAGAAGTGGTGCGGGCCACGGGTTCTGCCGACCTGATCGTGGTGGCGGCATCGAACCCGGTACGCGACCTCGACCTGGTGGCGCCCCCCGTCGACGGGGCCGTGGTGCTGGCGAACCGCGGGCTCTCGGGGATCGACGGCACCATCGGCACTGCGGTCGGGGCGGCCGTCGTGACGGGGCGCGCGACCCGCCTCCTCGTCGGCGACCTGGCGTTCCTGCACGACCTCGGGAGCCTTGCCCTACCGCCCGCCGAACGCGACCGGCTGCGGCTGCAGGTCGTGGTGCTCAACGACGACGGGGGCGGCATCTTCGGGTTGCTCGAGCACGGCGACCACACCGCCAGCTTCGAGCGGGTCTTCGCGACACCGCACGGCTCCGACCTGGCTGCTCTGTGTGCCGGCTTGAGCGTGCCGATGCGGAGCGCCACCGGCAAGGCCGAGCTGCAAACCCTGCTCGCGGACGTGCCGCGGGGGCTCTCCGTGGTCGAGGTGCGCGCGAGCCGCGCGTCCCTCCGTCCGCTGCACGCAGCCTTGCGGAGAGCCGTGGGCCCCGGGGCCTAGATCTATGACAAATAGTCACAAAAGAGTGACAAAAGGGACACGGCGGGGCACGGTGGAGGGACCGGGAACTCCGGCCCGGCAGCGCCGGGGAGACCCTCCGACGCGCCGGCGAGGTTTGGGAGTACGAACACATGCGAGTCCCTCGACAACTCACGACGGCCTTGGCCGCCGGCGCGCTCGCTCTGGGCGCGCTCAGCAGCGGTGCTGTGGCGAACGCCCAGACCGATGCGTCCGCCGCACCGAGCACCGAGTACGACCAGCAGATGCTCGAGGTGATGGCCGACACGTTCGGCACCACCACCGAGCAGGCAGCGCAGAGGATCGATCGCGAGCGGGCGCAGAGCACCGCCCTGACCGCTCTGGAGAACCGTGGCGTCACCACGAAGGGCGCCTACTTCTCGGGCGACGACCTCGTCGTCAACGTCACCGGCGGCGACGACGCGCAGGCCGCTCGCGATGCCGGTCTCACGCCGCGCACGGCGCAGCGCGACTCCGATGACCTGGAAGCCCTTGCCGCGCAGGTGAAGTCGATCGCGGGTGACGACATCGAGCAGGTGCAGACTTACGGTCCCGACCTGCCCTCGCAACAGGTCGTCGTGACGGTAGCGCCTGGCGCCGACGCCGACCTGCAGCAGCGTCTCTCCGACGTCGACGGCATCAAGGTCGTCACCGGCGAGACCGGCGGACTGGCTCCCACCGTCGCCGTCGTGGGCGGCAGGATCATGGACCTCGTTCCGGGGACGAACTGCTCCCTCGGGTTCCCGGGCACCATCAGCGGCGACCACGTGCTGCTCACCGCCGGCCACTGCGTCGAGGGTGGCCCGGACGTGCTCGACGGGAACGGCACGCACATCGGTTACGGCGAGCACAGCCGCTTCAACACCGGAGCGCCGAGCGTCGACATGGGTCTGATGGACATCGACCCCGAGGACACCGGGGCCGGCTACATCGACACCCGCATGGGCACGACCGTCCCCGTCACCGGGGCGTCTGCGGCGCCGATCGGCACCTCGATCTGCAAGGCCGGCAACACGACCGGCTGGACCTGCGGCCAGATCACCCACTACGGCCTGACCGTGAACTACGGCGACGGCATGGGCGGCATCACCCCGACCAGCGGGCTGGCCCGCTCGACCGTCTGCACCGAGGGCGGCGACAGCGGTGGCGCCTACATCTCCGGCACGACCGCACAGGGGATGACCTCGGGCGGCCCGAGCGACGGGCACGACTGTGGCTACAACCAGGGTGAGAACGCCACCGGGTCGTACTCGTTCTACCAGCCGGTCGTCGACGCGGCGAACTACTACGGGGTCTCGCTGATCACGTCCTGAGGCAAGAGGCCGGGTCGGACCGAAGCTCAGCCCAGCGCGTCGCGCATCGGGACCAGCTTCGCGTCCGACTCGGCCAGCTCGGCCTCGGGGTCGGACCCGGCGACGATGCCGCAACCGGCGAACAGCCGCAGTCGGTGCGCGTCGACCGGGTCCTGGCGGGCCGAGCGCAGGGCGATGCCGAGCTCGCCGTCGCCGCTCCCGTCCACCCAGCCCACCGGGCCGGCGTAGCGGTCGCGGTCCATCTGCTCCAGCTCGTCGATCAGGGCGGCCGCGACAGGTGTCGGCGTGCCACACACGGCGGCGGACGGGTGCAGCGACGCCGCAAGGTCGAGCACCGAAGGGCTCGAAGCCCGACGACCGCGCGGCAGGACGCCGGTGACGTCGGTTGCCAGGTGCATGACGTTCGGCAGGTGCAGCACGAACGGCGCCTCCGGCACGTACATGCTCGCGCAGTGCGGGGCGAGGGCGTCCGCGACCGACCGGACCGCGTACTCGTGCTCCTCCAGGTCCTTGCTGGACCGTGCGAGACCCGCTGCGAGAGCTAGGTCGTGCTCGTCGTCGCCGGTGCGCTGAATCGTGCCGGCCAGCACCCTCGACGTCACGAGGCCGCGCTCGGACCGCACCAGCAGCTCGGGTGTCGCGCCCACCAACCCGTCGACGGCGAACGTCCAGCACGACGCGTAGCCCTCGGCCAGTCGCTTCAGGAGCCACCGCTGGTCGACCGGCCGCTCGGTGCGCGCCTCGAGATCGCGCGCCAGCACCACCTTGTCGAGGTCGCCGGCGCCGATGCGGCTCACCGCCTCCGCCACGGCGGCCATCCACTGGTGTCCCGAGAGGGCGCCGTCGCCGAAGCTGACCTCGCCCGGCGCGACGACCGGCTCGACCCGGCGAAGCACGGGTGGCTCAGGCAGCGCGCCGTGGGAGTCGATCGTGGTGACCCACCAGTCGTCGTCGCGGTGCCCCACGACAGTCCGTGGCACCACCAGCACCCCGCCGGCGGCCGAGCCCGGCGAGAAGCTGAACGACACGAAGGCGACCGGGCCGCTACCGGGCACCTCGACCTCGTCGCGCACCACCGCGCCCGCCGACAGCTCGGCCCAGACCCGGGCGGCCTGCGCCACCTGGTCGGGCTCGTCCAGCTCGATCCGCAGCTGCTCGCCGAGGCCGACCAGACCCTGTCCGCGGCGCACCCACGCCAGAGCGGTCCCGGCCGGCAGGAGGTCGAGCAGCGATCCCGGGTCGTCGAGCCGCACGCTGCGCACGACCAGAGCGGCGCCCGCCGTGCCTGGAGCGACGGCTGGTGTCTGGTCTGCGGCGGTACTCATCGCGGTTCAGAGTAGGTGGCGCCCGCGGAACCCGCCCCGCCGGGCTGACACACTCCTGCTGTGAGCAGAGCCGACCTGGACAAGGAGCCGCACGAGGTCGCGGCGATGTTCGACGACGTCGCCGACCGCTACGACCTCACCAACGACGTGCTCTCGCTCGGCCAGGACCGGCGCTGGCGCAGGGCAGTGGTCCGAGCGCTCGACCTCCACGCCGGGCAGTCCGTGCTCGACCTCGCCGCGGGCACGGGCACCTCCTCGGAGCCGTTCGCAGACGCCGGAGTCCACACCGTCGCCAGCGACTTCTCGCTGGGCATGCTGCGCGTCGGACGGCGACGCCGCCCGGACCTGTCGATGGTCGCCGGCGACGCCACCCGCCTGCCGTTCGCGGACGCCTCGTTCGACGCGGTGACGATCTCGTTCGGGCTGCGCAACGTGGTCGACCACCGCAGCGGGCTCGCCGAGATGCTGCGCGTGACCCGTCCGGGGGACGGCTCGTCGTCTGCGAGTTCTCGCACCCGACCATGCGGGCCTTCCGCACCGTCTACACCGAGTACCTGATGCGCGCTCTGCCCGCCGTCGCGCGGCGCGTCAGCTCGAACCCCGACGCGTACGTGTACCTCGCCGAGTCGATCCGTGCGTGGCCCGACCAGGCGGCGCTCGCCGAGCAGCTGCGGGAGGCCGGCTGGGGTGACGTGCAGTGGCGCAACCTCTCCGGCGGGATCGTCGCGCTGCACCGCGCCACCCGTCCCGCCTGACCCGGGGTGTGCACGGCTGCGGGCAACTACGCGCGCAACCTGCTGGCTTGGCGCCGACCGCCCACACCTGCCCGCAACTGCGTCCGCTCTCTCGGGATGCGACGCGTGCCGCTGCGTGGTGTCCTCGTGATGTGCGGCGGGACCGGCCCGCCACTTGCGCACAGGGAGGTGCCTCAATGGGCGCCGACGACAAGATCAAGAACGCCACGCAGGACCTGGCCGGCAAGGCCAAGGAGGCCGCAGGCAAGGGCACGGACGACGAGCGCCTCGAGGCCGAGGGCCGTGCCGACCAGACCGAAGCGGACCTGAGGCAGGCCGGCGAGAAGGTCAAGGACGCCTTCAAGAACTGACCGACCCAGAACCAACACAGAGTGGTCACAGTTGGTGCGACACGCGCGGCGTGTCGCACCAACTTCGTCCAACCAAGGTTTCGCACGGCGTGACCCGATCGACAGGGTGGGCGAATGAGCGCGGACACGGTGTTCCTGCTGGGCGGTCTCGGCCTGCTCCTCGCCGTGGTGCTCCCAGCCGCCCTGAGCCGCGCGTGGCTGTCGGCGCCGATCGTCCTCGTCGGCGTCGGCGCCCTGGTCGGGCTGCTGCCGATGCCGGACGGGGTCGTGGTCTCGCCCGTCGAGCACCGCGCACTCACCGAGCACCTGACGGAGCTCTGCGTCATCGTCGCGCTGATGGGCGTGGGGCTCGCGCTCGACCGTCCGCTGTCGTGGCGGAACCTGGGCAGCTTCAGGAAGTGGGCCCCGACCTGGAAGCTGCTCGCCCTCGGAATGCCCCTGGCCATCGCGCTCGGCGCGTTCCTCGGCTGGTGGGTGATGGGGCTGGCCCCCGCGGCAGCGCTGCTGCTCGGTGCCGTCCTGGCGCCGACAGACCCCGTGCTGGCGGCCGACGTGCAGGTCTCCGGTCCGGCCACGACCACGGGGGCGGCTGACGACGATGCCTCGGACGGCATCGTCGACGCGGACTCGTCGGGTGAGGAGGTTCCGGACGAGAAGGCCGACGAGCAGCAGCCAGATGCCCCGGACGAGATCGACGAGGACGACGAGGTCCGCTTCGCGCTGACCAGCGAGGCCGGCCTGAACGACGGGTTGGCGTTCCCGTTCGTCTACGCCGCGATCCTCGCTGCCACGGCCGGTTCAGTGACCCAGTGGTGGCCGCGGTGGCTGGCCTGGGACCTCGTCGGGCGGACGGTGGTCGGCGTCGTGGTCGGCGTCGCAGTGGGATGGCTGCTCGCGCGCGTGGCGTTCCGCTCGCGGCAGCGGTGGCTGCGGATGGCGGAGAACGGCGAGCCGCTGCTCGCGGTGGCAGCGACGCTGCTGTCGTACGGGCTGGCGGAGGTGGCCCATGGCTGGGGGTTCGTGTCGGTCTTCGCCTGCGCGATGACCTTGCGCTCGGCCGAGCGCACCGACCGGTACCACGCGATGATGCACGGCGTCGTCGACCGCCTCGAACGCCTGCTCACGCTGGTGCTCCTGCTGCTGCTCGGCGTCGCACTCAGCAACGGCCTGCTGGCTGACCTGCGGTGGCAGGGGGCGGTCGTCGCGGCGCTGCTGGTGCTCGTCGTGCGGCCGGTCACCGCGTGGCTGAGCCTGCTTCCCGGGTCGCGAGGGGCGCGAGACCTGCCGGGCGACAACGAACTCGGCCCTGGCGAGCGCGCGGTCGTCGCAGCCTTCGGCGTGCGAGGGATCGGGTCGGTCTACTACCTGGCCTATGCCACCGGCGTTGCCGACTTCGGCGACCCCCGTCCGCTCTGGTCGGCTGTCGCCTTCGCCATCGTGCTGTCGGTGGTGCTGCACGGCGTCAGCGTCACGCCGGCGATGGACTGGCTCGAACGCCGGCGTGACAGCGAGCAGGAACAGGTAAGGCAGACCTGAGAAGCGGACCGCCGAGTGCGTGCGTAGACTCCCAGCCGGTGCTCGTGAAGCAGTTCACAAGCGCACGCAATGCCCGCCGACACGGACGACAACACGGCACGCGAGCAAGGAGTCGACGATGGCCAGTTCCCCTCTGGGGCAGGACGCCGACGTCATCGTCGTCGGAGCGGGTCCGGCCGGCTCGACAGCCGCTCACTACCTCGCCCGGTCGGGCCTCGACGTGCTGGTGCTGGAGAAGACGGCGTTCCCGCGCGAGAAGGTCTGCGGCGACGGCCTGACCCCGCGCGCGGTGCGCGAGCTCGTGACCATGGGCGTCTCCACGAGCGAGGACGACGGCTGGATCCGCAACCACGGCCTGCGAATCATCGGCGGCGGGATGCGGCTCGAGCTGCCGTGGCCCGACCTGGCGACCTTTCCTGACTACGGGCTGGTGCGTCCACGTCTCGACTTCGACGACGTCCTGGCGCGGCACGCGGAGAAGTCCGGCGCCCGCATCGTCCAGCAGATGAACGTGACCGGCCCGGTGCTCGACCCCGACGACAGCGGCAGCACGCCGCGGGTGGTCGGCGTCCGAGCCCGTCCGGTCGACGAGCAGGGACGGCGAGCCGGCGACGAGCAGACGTTCCGTGCCCCGGTTGTCCTTGCGGCAGACGGCGTCTCGGCTCGACTGGCCCTCTCGATGGGTCTGAACAAGCGCGACGACCGGCCGCTCGGGGTCGCCGTCCGCACGTACTTCAGCAGCCCCCGCCACGACGACGACTGGCTGGAGAGCTGGCTCGAGCTCTGGGACGGGGAGCCGCAGGCCTCGAACCTGCTGCCGGGCTACGGCTGGGTGTTCGGCGTCGGCGACGGAACCTCCAATGTCGGCCTCGGGATCCTCAACTCCTCGGACGCCTTCGGCAAGGTCGACTACAAGGAGCTGCTGCACCGCTGGGTGTCCACGATGCCGCCCGAGTGGCAGTACACCCCCGAGCACCAGGTCGGCGAAGTGCGCGGTGCCGCACTGCCGATGGGCTTCAACCGCACCCCGCACTACCACCGAGGCGTGCTGCTGCTCGGCGACGCGGGCGGCATGGTCAACCCGTTCAACGGCGAGGGCATCGCCTACGCGATGGAGTCGGCACGACTCGCCGCCGAGGTCGTCACGCAGGCGATGGCGCGGCCCGACGCGGCGTCGCGCGAGCGGGTCCTTCAGTCGTACCCCCAGGTGATGAAGGACGCTCTCGGCGGCTACTACACGCTCGGTCGCGTGTTCGTGAAGCTGATCGGCAACCCCAAGGTGATGCAGCTCATCACGACCTACGGCCTGCCCCGTCCGCTGCTGATGAAGTTCACGCTGAAGATGCTGGCGAACCTCTCCGATCCGCGAGGCGGCGACGCGCTCGACCGGATCGTCAACGGGCTCTCACGCATGGCGCCGGCGGCATGAGCGGTACTGCACGCCTGCGGCGTGGTGCGGGTCCGGATGTGACCTGGGCCACCCCTAGGATGGGCCGCGCCTCGAAGCCATCCGACGCACCAGACATGCCAGCCGCTGAGCAGAGGGGAGCAAGTCGGTCGTGAACGAGACCATCAACCCGTACATCCCGATCCTCGTGATGCTGGGCCTCTCCCTCGGGTTCGTCGTCTTCTCTCTCCTGATGAACGCCATGGCCGGCCCGAAGCGCTACAACCGGGCCAAGCTCGACGCGTACGAGTGCGGCATCGAGCCCACGCCGCACGCGGTCGGCGGAGGCCGGTTCCCGGTCAAGTACTACCTGGTCGCCATGACCTTCATCGTCTTCGACGTCGAGGTGATCTTCCTCGTCCCGTGGGCGGTGGCCTTCGGCGAGCTCGCGCTCTTCGGGCTCGTCGCGATGCTGGGCTTCCTGTTCATGATCACCGTGCCCTTCATCTACGAGTGGCGCCGGGGCGGTCTGGAATGGGACTGAGGAGGACGCGCTAGATGGGTATCGAGGAGAAGGTCCCGAGCGGCTTCGTGCTCGACACCGTCGAGAACGTCGTCGGGTACATGCGCAAGAGCTCGGTGTGGCCCGCGACCTTCGGGCTGGCCTGCTGCGCCATCGAGATGATGGCCGTCGGCGGACCCAAGTACGACATCGCGCGGTTCGGCATGGAGCGCTTCAGTGCGACGCCGCGGCAGGCCGACCTGATGATCGTCGCCGGTCGGGTCAGCCAGAAGATGGCCCCGGTGCTGCGCCAGATCTACGACCAGATGGCCGAGCCGAAGTGGGTCATCGCGATGGGCGTGTGCGCCTCGTCCGGCGGCATGTTCAACAACTACGCGATCGTGCAGGGCGTCGACCACGTCGTGCCGGTCGACGTCTACCTGCCCGGCTGCCCGCCGCGACCGGAGATGCTGATGCACGCGATCCTCGAGCTGCACCAGCAGATCCAGGACACGCCCTTGGGCGTCAACCGCGTCCGCGCCGCCAAGGCCGCTGAGGAGGCCGCCCTTGCTGCGGTGCCGACCAGCCGGATGAAGGGGCTGCTCGCATGACCGACCAGCCGTCCGACAAGAACGCCGACGACAAGACCTCTGCCGACGTGACGCCGGCGCAGCAGGCTGCGGCGGCGCCCCAGCCGACCGCGCCCGCGAACGATCCCGAAGCGGTCGACACGGCACCGCCGGCAGCAGGGGTGATGGCCACCCAGGCGGACGCCCCGGTGCCCGACGTGATCGCTTCCGGCACAGGCATGTTCGGCGTCGAAGGCTCGGGTGACACCTCGGGCTACGGCGGCCTGCAGACGGCGGTCGTCCTGCCGGGCGCGACTGCTCGTCCCTACGGCGGGTGGTTCGACCAGACGGCTGACGTGCTCGCCGAGCTGCTGGGTGCGGCGGATGAGGAGGAGGGTCCCGGCTGGGAGGGCGCCATCGAGTACGTGGTCGTCGACCGCGGCGAGATGACGCTGTTCGTCCGCCGCGATCACCTGCGCAGGGTGGCGCGGGCCCTGCGCGACGACCCCGACCTGCGCTTCGAGATGTGCATGGGTGTCAGCGGAGTGCACTACCCGGAGGATGTCGGGCGCGAGCTGCACGCCGTCTACCCGATGCTGTCGATCACCCACAACCGGCGTCTTCGCCTCGAAGTGGTCTGCCCCGACACCGATCGCCACATCCCCTCGATCGTCGAGACCTACCCTGGAAACGACTGGCACGAGCGGGAGACCTGGGACTTCTTCGGCATCGTCTTCGACGGCCACCCCGCCCTGACCCGCATCCAGATGCCGGACGACTGGCCCGGCCACCCGCAGCGCAAGGACTACCCACTCGGCGGGATCCCGGTGGAGTACAAGGGCGCGACGATCCCGCCGCCCGACGTGCGGAGGCAGTACCGATGAGCGCACCAGCGCAGGAGGGTCGTGTCTTCACGGCCGAGGGCGGCGACTGGCAGTCGATCGCCGAGGAGGCGGTCGAGCTCCAGGAGGAGCGGATCGTCGTCAACATGGGGCCCCAGCACCCGTCGACCCACGGCGTGCTCCGGCTGATCCTCGAGATCGACGGCGAGACGGTGACCGAGGCCAGGTGCGGAATCGGCTACCTGCACACCGGCATCGAGAAGAACATGGAGTTCCGCACGTGGACGCAGGGGGTCACCTTCTGCACCCGCATGGACTACCTGACGCCGCTGATCAACGAGACCGCGTTCTGCCTCGGCGTGGAGAGACTGCTCGGCGTCGAGGACCAGGTACCGGAGCGAGCCACCGTCATCCGCGTGATGATGATGGAGCTGCAGCGCGTCTCGTCGCACCTGGTGTTCCTCGCCACGGGCGGCATGGAGATCGGCTCGACCACGATGATGACCAACGGCTTCGGCGCTCGCGAGGTCGTGCTGAAGCTGCTCGAGATGATCACCGGCCTGCGCATGAACCACGCGTACATCCGGCCAGGCGGCCTGGCCCAGGACATTCCGCCGGGCGCCCTCGACAGCGTGCGCGAGGCGATCCCGGAGCTGCACCGCTACATCCACGACCTCGAGCTGCTGGCGAACGAGAACCCCATCGTCAAGGCGCGTCTCGTCGACGTGGGCTACCTCGACCTCGCCGGCTGCATGTCCCTCGGAATGACCGGCCCGATCCTGCGCTCGACCGGTCTGCCCTACGACCTGCGCAAGGCCGAGCCCTACTGCGGCTACGAGACCTACGACTTCGACGTGCCGACGCGTGACTCGTGTGACGCCTACGGCCGCTTCAGGGTTCGCGTCGACGAGATGTACGAGTCACTGCGCATCGTGGCGCAGTGCGCCGACCGCCTGCAGGCGATGCCGCCCGGCCCGGTGATGCTGGCCGACCGCAAGATCGCCTGGCCGGCGCAGCTGGCACTCGGCGGCGACGGGATGGGCAACAGCCTCGACCACATCCGCGAGATCATGGGCTCGTCGATGGAAGCCCTGATCCACCACTTCAAGCTGGTGACGGAGGGCTTCCGCGTGCCGGCCGGGCAGACGTACACGGCCGTCGAGTCCGCCAAGGGCGAGCTCGGCGTGCACCTGGTGTCGGACGGTGGCACCAAGCCCTTCCGGGCGCACTTCCGCGACCCGTCGTTCAACAACCTGCAGGCCGTGGCCGCGATGTGCGAAGGCGGCTCGATCGCCGACGTCATCGTGGCGGTGGCCTCGATCGACCCGGTGATGGGAGGCGTGGACCGCTGATGGCCCTCGACCCGCAGGTGCGCGAGCGTCTCGTCGCCGACGCGCAGACGATCATCACGCGCTACCCGGAGCCTCGCTCTGCGCTGCTGCCGATGCTGCACCTGGTGCAGTCGGAGGAGGGCTACGTCAGCCCCGACGGCATCACGCTGTGCGCCGAGCTGCTCGGCCTGACGGCCGCCGAGGTCTCTGCAGTCGCGACGTTCTACACGCAGTACAAGCGACACCCGAACGGCGAGTACACGGTCGGCGTCTGCATCAACACGCTGTGCGCCGTGATGGGTGGCGACGAGGTGTACCGCTCGCTGTCCGATCACCTCGACGTGGGGCACGACGAGACCACCGAGGACGGCAAGATCACCCTCGAGCGCATCGAGTGCAACGCGGCCTGCGACTTCGCGCCGGTGATGATGGTCAACTGGGAGTTCTTCGACAACCAGACGCCCTCGTCGGCCCGCGAGGTCGTCGATGCGCTGACAGCCGGCCGCGACGTGACTCCTACCCGCGGCGCCGCCAAGGTGTGCACCTTCAAGGAGACCTCGCGCGTGCTGGCCGGGTTCAACGACGGGCGCGCCGACGAAGGTGTTGGCGCCGGCCCTGCGAGCCTCGAAGGACTGCGGCTGGCTCGTGAGAAGCGCTGGGCCGCACCGGGTCGCACGCCCCAAACGAACTCCGGACCTCGTCACGCTCCCCGAGGTGAGGGCTGATGGCCACGCTGACCCCGATCCTGTCGGACATCTGGGACGCGGACCGCCCCTGGACCCTTGCCACGTACAGCGCGCGAGGCGGCTACGACGGTTTGCGCCAGGCCCTTGGCCGCACCCCTGAGGACATCATCACGGCTGTGAAGGACTCCGGCCTGCGCGGACGGGGCGGTGCCGGCTTCCCGACGGGCATGAAGTGGGGCTTCCTGCCCAAGCCCGACGGCGGCCCGCGCTACCTGGTGGTCAACGCCGACGAGTCCGAGCCGGGCACGTGCAAGGACATCCCGCTGATGCTCGCCAACCCCCACGTGCTGCTGGAGGGGGTGGCGATCACGTCGTACGCGATCGGGTGCCACCACGCCTTCATCTACCTGCGGGGCGAGGTCGTGCACGTCTACCGCCGGCTCCTGCAGGCGGTCGAGGACGCTTACGGGGCAGGGCATCTCGGCAAGAACATCCACGGCTCCGGGTTCGACCTCGACGTCACCGTCCACGCGGGTGCCGGCGCCTACATCTGCGGCGAGGAGACGGCGCTGCTCGACTCGCTCGAGGGTCGGCGTGGTCAGCCTCGCCTCAAGCCGCCGTTCCCCGCGGTGGCCGGCCTGTACGCCCGTCCCACCGTCGTGAACAACGTCGAGTCGATCGCCTCGGTGCCCTCGATCATCACCGACGGGGCCGACTGGTTCTCGTCGATGGGCACTCCGAAGTCGACCGGCTACGGCCTGTTCTCGCTGTCGGGCCACGTGACCAGGCCCGGCCAGTACGAGGCCGCCCTCGGCATCACCCTGGGCGAGCTGTTGGAGATGGCGGGTGGCATCCGCGAGGGCCACGAGCTGAAGTTCTGGACACCCGGCGGCTCGTCCACCCCGATCTTCACGGCCGAGCACATCGACGTGCCACTCGACTTCGAGGCGGTGGGAGCGGCCGGCTCGATGCTCGGCACGCGCGCCCTGCAGATCTTCGACGAGACGACGTCGGTCGTGCGAGCCGTGTTGCGCTGGACCGAGTTCTACGCCCACGAGTCGTGCGGCAAGTGCACCCCCTGCCGCGAGGGCACGTACTGGATGAAGCAGGTGCTGAGGCGCATCGAGGCGGGCAAGGGCACGGCCGCAGACATCGACACGCTGCTCGACACCTGCGACAACATCCTCGGGCGGTCGTTCTGCGCACTCGGCGACGGGGCCACCAGCCCGGTCGCCAGTGCCATCAAGTACTTCCGCTCCGAGTTCGAGGCAGGTATGCACACTCCCGCTTGGGAGCTCTTCCCCTACGCAAAGTCCACCTGCTTCTCGGAGGTCGGTGCGCGATGACCGTCACGGCTGGACGAGGCGGCGCCGTGGCGCCCGTCGAGGAGCTGGTCAGCGCCACCATCGACGGCGCGCGCGTCTCGGTGCCGAAGGGCACCCTCGTGATCCGCGCCGCCGAGCAGATCGGTGTGCACGTGCCCCGGTTCTGCGACCACCCCCTGCTGGACCCGGTCGGCGCCTGCCGCCAGTGCCTGGTCGAGATCGCGACGCCCGGCCCCGACGGCCAGCTGCGTCCGATGCCGAAGCCGCAGCCGGCCTGCGTGATCGAGCTGACCGAGGGCATGGAGGTCAAGACGCAGGCGTCGTCGCCGGCCGCCGAGAAGGCGCAGCACGGCGTGATGGAGTTCCTGCTCGTCAACCACCCTCTCGACTGTCCCGTCTGCGACAAGGGCGGCGAGTGCCCGCTGCAGAACCAGGCGATGAGCGACGGGCGCGCGACCAGCCGTTTCGTGGACGTGAAGCGCACGTTCCCCAAGCCGATCAAGATCAGCACCCAGGTGCTGCTCGACCGCGAGCGCTGCATCCTGTGCCAGCGCTGCACGCGGTTCTCGGCCGAGATCGCCGGTGACCCCTTCATCGACCTGCAGCAGCGCGGCGTGATGCAGCAGATCGGCACCTTCTCGCCGGGGGTGCTGGGCATCGCCACGCGCGGTGAGCAGATGCTCGACGAGTCGGGGGAGCCCTTCGCGAGCTACTTCTCCGGCAACACGATCCAGATCTGCCCGGTGGGTGCTCTGACCAGTGCCGCGTACCGGTTCCGGTCGCGCCCCTTCGACCTCGTGTCGTCGAACGGTGTGTGCGAGCACTGCGCCGACGGTTGCGCGTTGCGCATCGACCACCGCCGCGGGGCCGTGCTGCGCCGGCTCGCGGGCGAGGACCCGACGGTGAACGAGGAGTGGAACTGCGACAAGGGACGTTTCGCGTTCCACTGGTCGACCGGTGTCGACCGACTGACGCACCCGCTGGTCCGCGGTGCCGACGGCGAGCTCGAGCCGGTGAGCTGGCCGGTCGCTCTCGAGGCAGCCGCTCTCGGCCTGGCTGCGGCCCGTGACGGCGAGCTCGGCGAGGTCGGCGGCGCAACCCAGCACGCCCGTGGGGTGGGGGTGCTCGTCGGAGGCAGCGCAACCGTCGAGGACGCCTACGCCTACTCCAAGTTCGCGCGAATGGTGCTGGGCACCAACGACATCGACCACCGCATCCGTCCGCACTCGGGCGAGGAGGAGCAGTTCCTCGCGCACCACGTCGCCGGGCGGTCGATCGCTGCGCCCGAAGCCGTCACGTACGCCGCCGTCGAGCGTGCCCCGGCGGTGCTGCTCGTCGGGCTCGAGCCCGAGGAGGAGTCGCCCATCCTCTTCCTGCGCCTGCGCAAGGCCGTGCGCAAGCACCGCACGGCGGTCACGGCGGTCGCTCCCTTCGCCACGCGGGGTCTGACCAAGCTGTCCGGCGCCCTCGTGCCTGCTGCCCCGGGCACCGAGGCAGAGGTGCTGCGCGCCATGGTCGACCCTGCGCCCAGACTCGGGCGCGCTACCGGACCGACGCACGAGCCGGTGCGCGACACCGCGGATGCTCTCCGCGCGGATGGGGCGCTGGTGATCGTCGGTGAGCGCCTGGCAACGGTTCCGGGGGCTCTGAGTGCTGCTGTGGCGCTGGCCAACAGCACAGGCGCCCGGCTGGCGTGGGTGCCACGCCGCGCCGGAGAGCGTGGCGGCGTCGAGGCCGGCACCCTGCCCGGCCTGCTGCCAGGCGGCCGCCGGGTCGAGGACGCGTCCGCGCGTGTCGACGTCGCGGCGGTCTGGGACGTCGACTCGCTGCCGGTCGCTGCTGGGCGTGACCTGGCCGCGATGCTCACCGCCGCCGCGACCGGCCGGATGGGCGGGCTCCTGGTCGCCGGCGTCGACGTCGATGACATGCCCGACCCCGCGCTGGCCCGGCGCGCGCTGCGCACGGCGCCGTTCGTGGTCAGCCTCGAGGTGCGCTCCAGCAGCGTGACCGAGCACGCCGACGTCGTGCTGCCGGTCGCACCCGTCGCCGAGAAGTCGGGCTCCTTCCTCAACTGGGAGAGCCGGTGGCGCACGTTCGACGCGGCCCTCGCCTCGTCCGCGATGACGGACGGGCGGGTGCTGCACGGCCTCGCCGACCAGCTCGACGTCGACCTGCGACTGCCCGACGCTGCGTCCGCCCGCGTGGAGCTGGCCGAGCTGGGGGCCTGGGAGGGCTCGCGGGCTCCCGCGCCGACCCTGCCGGCCTCCGAGCCACCGGAACCGAGGTCGGGCGAGGCCGTGCTGTCCACCTGGGACCTGATGCTCGGCGCCGGCCGAGGCCAGGACGGTGAGCCGTACCTCGCGGGCACCGCCCACCGCGCGCACGCGCGACTCAGCGCGGCAACCGCGGTGGCGGCCGGAATCCAGTGGGACGAGGCGGCTGTCGCGGCAGGGCATGCCGGGCCGACCATCACGGTGAGTACGTCCGCCGGGGCCTTGACCCTGCCCGTCGTCATCACCGAGATGCCCGACCACACCGTCTGGCTGCCGACCAACAGCCACGGCTGCGCCGTCCGCTCCACGCTGGGCGCAGTCAGCGGCGACGTGGTGCAGCTCGCGCCAGGGGCTGACGGCTCGATGGTGCTCGGTGCGTCCGTGACCACCACCGGACACACCCGCGAAGGGAGCCTCCCGTGAACGGGGCTGTGCATGCTGTGGTTTCGGCAGCCGACTTCAGCCAGGACAACGGCTGGGTGATCGCGGGCAAGACGGTGTTCGTGTTCGCCTTCCTCGTCGTCAACGTTCTCGCGGCCATCCTGCTGGAACGCAAGATCATCGGCCGCATGCAGAATCGCTACGGCCCCAACCGAACTGGGCCGTTCGGCTCGCTGCAGTCGCTCGCCGACGGGATCAAGCTGGCCCTCAAGGAGGACCTCACCCCGGCGAACGCCGACAAGGTGATCTACTTCCTCGCGCCCGCGATCGCTGCAGTCCCCTGCTTCCTCTCGTTCGCGGTGATCCCGTTGGGCCCGGCTGTGAGGATCCCGTTCACCGACATCGTGACCCCGCTGCAGATGACCGACCTTCCCGTCGCGGTGCTCTACATCCTCGCCGTCGCGAGCGTCGGGGTGTACGGCCTGGTGCTCGCAGGCTGGGCCTCCGGCTCGACCTATCCGCTGCTCGGCGGGGTGCGCTCGACGGCACAGGTGATCAGCTACGAGCTGGCCATGGGCATGTCGCTGGTCAGCGTGTTCATCGTCGCCGGGACGATGTCGACGTCCGAGATCATCGACTCCCAGGAAAAGCTCTGGTGGGGCATCACGCTCTTCCCGGCCTTCGTCATCTACGTGATCTCGATGGTCGGCGAGACCAACCGGGCCCCCTTCGACCTCCCTGAGGCCGAGGGCGAGCTGGTCGGCGGCTTCCACACCGAGTACTCCTCGTTGAAGTTCGCGATGTTCTTCCTGGCCGAGTACGTCAACATGGTCACCGTCTCGGCCCTCGCCACGACCCTGTTCCTCGGTGGTTGGCGTGCGCCCTGGCCGCTCTCTGCCGTCAACGAGGGCATGCTCAACACCGGATGGTGGCCGCTGCTGTGGTTCATCGCCAAGGTGTGGATGTTCATGTTCCTGTTCATCTGGCTGCGAGGCTCGCTGCCGCGGCTGCGCTACGACCAGTTCATGCGCTTCGGCTGGAAGGTGCTGATACCGGCCGCACTTGGCTGGATCGTCGTCCTCGCTGTCGGGCAGGGCCTGCGCCAGTTCACCGAGCTCGACCTGCGACCGATCCTGGTCCCCGCGGCGATCGCCGCCGGTGTCGTGGTGGTCGCGCTGTCGTTCTGGCCGCAGAAGCTGCCTCCTGACGACGAGGGTGACGACGAGGAGGCCTTCGACCCGTTCGCCGGCGGCCACCCGGTGCCGCCCATGCCCGGCCAGACGTTGCCGCCATCGCCACGGGGTCCCGGAGGTGCCGGACGCGGTGCCGGACGCGGTCCTGGCCCGGTGCTGCTGGACAAGCCCGCCAGCGAGGAGGAGGTGTCACGTGGCTGATCCCCGCGATCCGGCCGGTTCTCGCAATCTGCCAGAGCGGGCCTCGTCGTCCGAGGCGTCACTGTCCCCGTCCACGGCGACGCCCTCGGCGTCCGGCCGTCCGCAGAAGAGGGGTAACGCCCTCACCGACCTGCTCGCGCCGGTCGGAGGCTTCGGGGTCTCGTTCCGCACCATGTTCCGCAAGGTGCAGACCGAGCAGTACCCCGACGAGAAGGTGCCGACGCAGCCCCGCTACCACGGCCGCCACCAGCTGAACCGCCACCCCGACGGGCTGGAGAAGTGCATCGGCTGCGAGCTGTGCGCATGGGCGTGCCCGGCCGACGCCATCTACGTCGAGGGCGCGTCCAACACTCCGGAAGAACAGTTCTCACCGGGTGAGCGGTACGGCCGCGTCTACCAGATCAACTACCTGCGCTGCATCTTCTGCGGGCTGTGCATCGAGGCCTGTCCGACCAGGGCGCTGACGATGACCAACGAGTACGAGCTGGCCGGGCCGTCGCGGGCGGGCCTGATCTACGAGAAGCAGGACCTGCTCGCACCCGTGCTGCCCGGCATGCTGGCGGCGCCGCACCCGATGGTCACCGGCTCCGATGACACCTCCTACTACCGCGGCCAGGTGACGGGAGCGACCCCCGACCAGGTCGGCTGGGTCGCCGAGCACCGTCCCGAGGAGCCGACCCTCGCGTCCTTCGGGGTCGCGCCACGACAGGCCGACGACACTGACGCCGATGCCGACAGAGACGCCGACGCCGACGAGGTGACCGCATGATCGCGCTGGTGGGCGGCGCGGTGGTGGCCGCTGTGCAGACACAGCCCGCCCCACCCGAGACCTTCCCGCTCGGCGCGGGGGAGGCGGTGCTGTTCTGGGTGCTCGCGCCGCTGATGGTGCTGGCAGCGCTGGGCCTGCTGTTCGTGAAGAAGGCGGTGCACGCGGCGACTCTCGTTGGCTTCGTGATGGTTTCGGTGGCCGTCCTCTACGCCGCGCAAGACGCGGCGTTCCTGTTCGCCGCGCAGATCGTCGTCTACACCGGCGCCGTGATGATGCTGTTCCTGTTCGTCCTGATGCTGGTCGGCGTGGACTCGGCCGACTCGCTCGTCGAGACGATCAAGGGCCAACGGTGGATCGGGCTGCTCGCGGGCCTAGGCCTGGCGTTCATCCTCGTCACGGTCGTGACCGGGGTGTCGTTCTGGTTCCTCGACTGGGACAAGCCGCACCTGGTGCCGTCCACCGTCGAAGGAGCGACAGCGCCAGCTGCGGGCTGGCCGGCACCGGCCGGCCTCGAGGTCGCCAACACCGACGGCAACCCTGTCGGGGTGGCACGGCTCGTGTTCGGCCGGTACGTGTTCGCGTTCGAGATCGTCGGAACGCTGCTGGTGACCGCGGCGCTCGGCGCGATCCTCCTGACACACTCAGAACGACTGCGGCCCAAGGCGACCCAGCGCTCGCTGTCGGAAGACCGCGTCCGCGCCGGCACCCACGTGCCGCCCCTGCCGGCGCCCGGCGTCTTCGCGCGCCACAACGCCGTCGACACCCCCGCGCTGCTGCCCGACGGGCGCCCAAGCGAGCTGTCGGTCTCGCGAGTGCTGCGGGCCCGCGGCCAGAACCAGCCGGTGCCCGGCGCAGCGGGACGGCTGGCCATCACCGAGGATGCGCTCGTCGGTCAGAGGCCAGGGGAAGCCGCCCCCGCCGAGACAGCGGAGGCGCGCACCGGGCGGCTAACGACGGGGCCCGACCCGTCCGAGGTGTCCGGGCCGTCCGGCGGCTCGGTGGCCGATGCCACGAGACGCTCAGGTCCGGGCGAGAGCGAGTCCCCGCGATGATGATCGAGCACTACCTGGTGCTGTCCGCGATCCTCTTCTCGATCGGGGCCACGACCGTCCTGGTGCGCCGCAACGCCATCGTCGTGTTCATGGGCGTCGAGCTGATGCTGAACGCCTCGAACCTCGCCCTGGTGACCTTCTCGCGCATGCAGGGCAACCTCTCCGGCCAGGTCATCGCGTTCTTCGTGATGGTGGTCGCCGCCGCCGAGGTGGTCGTCGGCCTGGCGATCATCGTGTCCATCTTCCGCACCCGCAGGTCAGCGTCGGTCGACGACGCGAACCTGCTGAAGTACTGAAGGGACGGCTCGGGTGAACCCCCTGACCCTGTCCGCTGCCCTCGCGGAGCCGACCGCGCCGCACGCGGTCGCCGCAGCCAGCGGCGGCTTCGAGACGGGTGCCTGGCTGCTGGTGGCGATGCCGCTGGCGGGTGCGTTCGCGCTGCTGCTGGGCGGCCGACGCACCGACCGCTGGGGCCACTGGCTCGCCGTCGCCCTGTCGTGGGCCGCGTTCGTTCTCGGCGCTCTCGTGTTCTTCTCGCTGCTCGGCCACGACGTCGAGGAACGGGTGCGCAACCTCCACCTGTTCACCTGGGTGCCGGCAGGGAGCTTCCAGGTCGAGGCCGGCATGCAGCTCGACCCGCTCTCGCTGACGTTCGTGCTGCTGATCACGTTCGTGGGTTCCCTGATCCACGTGTACTCCGTCGCGTACATGGAGCACGACCCCGACCGGCGCCGGTTCTTCGCCTACCTGAACCTGTTCGTCGCCGCGATGCTGCTGCTGGTGCTGGCCGACAACTACCTCCTCCTCTACGTCGGCTGGGAGGGCGTCGGTCTCGCCTCGTACCTGCTGATCGGGTTCTGGAACCAGAACCCCGTGTACGCGACGGCGGCGAACAAGGCCTTCTTCCTCAACCGCATCGGTGACATGGGCCTCGGGCTGGCGATCATGTCCATGTTCTTCGTCTTCGGCGCCGTCGACTTCCAGACCGTGCTGACCGGAGCGGAGGGCGCCTCCGAGGGTTGGCTCACCTTCATCGGCCTGATGCTGCTGCTGGCAGCCTGCGGCAAGTCGGCGCAGTTCCCGCTGCAGTCCTGGCTCGGCGACGCCATGGCCGGCCCGACGCCCGTCTCGGCACTGATCCACGCGGCGACGATGGTGACCGCCGGCGTGTACCTCGTCGTCCGCTCGGGTGCGGTCTTCGAGGGTGCGCCGACAGCCCAGCTGGCCGTCGTCATCGTCGGGGCGATCACGCTGGTCTTCGGTGCGATCGTCGGCTGCGCCAAGGACGACATCAAGAAGGCCCTTGCGGCGTCGACGATGTCGCAGATCGGCTACATGATGCTCGCGGCCGGGCTCGGACCGGTCGGCTACGCGTTCGCGATCTTCCACCTGATCACGCACGGCTTCTTCAAGGCCGGCATGTTCCTCGGCGCCGGCTCGGTCATGCACGGCATGGACAACGAGGTCGACATGCGCCGGTTCGGCGCCCTCGCCGGCCGGATGCGCACCACGTGGCTCACCTTCGGGGCGGGCTGGCTGGCGATCATCGGCTTCCCGTTCCTGTCCGGGTTCTGGAGCAAGGACCGGATCATCGAGGCCGCGTTCGTCGGGGAGGGTTGGCGTCCCTGGGTGTTCGGCTCGGTCGCGATGCTGGCCGCCGGCCTGACGGCCTTCTACATGTCGCGTCTGTTCTTCATGACCTTCCACGGCCGCAAGCGCTGGGACGACGGTGCCGACGCAGCACACCCGCACGAGTCGCCGCTGCTGATGACCGTGCCGATGATCGTCCTCGCGGCTGGCTCGGTGCTGGCCGGTGGGCTGATGCTGCTGGTCGGGTTCCCCGTCTGGCTCGAGCCGGCGACCGGCCACGCCGAGCATCACGAGCCGGTCCTTCCGGTGCTCGTGATCACTGTGATGACACTGGCTTTCGTGCTGGTCGGCGTCGCCCTCGCATGGCGGCAGTACTGGGCCGCCGACGTGCCCGCGGTCGCCCCGCGCGGCAGTCTCGCGACCCGCGCCGCCCGCGCCGACCTGTACCAGGAGGTGGTGAACTCGTCCGCCTTCGAGCGACCGGGCCTGTACCTGACGCGGTCGCTGGTGTACGTCGACCAGCGCGGCATCGACGGCGCTGTCGTCGGTGGCGCGGCCCTGACGACAGGTTTCGGCGGCTGGCTGCGGACGCTGCAGAACGGGTTCGTCCGCTCGTACGCGGCGATCATGCTCGTCGGCTTCATCGTCGTGATCACGGCGATCCTGGTGGTGAGGTGAGCATGAGCCTGTCCGAGCTGCCGTTGCTGACGATCGTCGGGGCGACGCCCCTGCTCGGCGTCGCCGTGCTGATGCTGATGCCGGCCGGCCTGAGCCGGTACTGCCGCCACGTCGCCCTCGGCGCGTCCCTGCTGACCCTGGCGCTGGTGTCCGTGATGGCCTCGCAGTTCCGCGTCGGCGAGGCCGGCTCGCACCAGTTCGTCGAGACGTACTCGTGGATACCGCAGCTCGGCGTCTCCTACGCCCTGGGTGTGGACGGGATCGGCCTCGTGATGGTCGTGCTGTCAGCCGTGCTGGTGCCCGTCTGCCTGCTCGCGTCGTGGCACGACGCGGGAACCGACCCCCGCCGCATGCGGACGTTCTTCGCCCTCGTGCTGGTGCTCGAGACCATGGTGTTCGGCGTCTTCGCGGCCCGCGACGTGTTCATGTTCTACGTCTTCTTCGAGGCGATGCTGGTGCCGATGTACTTCCTGATCGGCAGCTTCGGCGGGCCGCAGGGCAAGTACGCGGCGGTCAAGTTCCTGCTGTTCAGCCTGGTCGGCGGACTGCTGATGCTGGTCGCGGTGATCGGCCTCTACCTGCAGGGCGAAGGTGGCGACCAGGGGTTCCTCACGAGCAACCTCACCGGTATCGCGTTCTCCTCCACCGGCGTCGAGCGGCTTCTGTTCGCGGGCTTCTTCTTCGCCTTCGCGGTGAAGGCCCCGATGTGGCCGCTGCACACCTGGCTGCCCGACGCGGCCGCCAGCGCGACGCCGGGTGGGGCGGTGCTGCTGGTCGGGGTGCTCGACAAGGTCGGCACGTTCGGCATGTTCACCCTCTGCCTGCCGCTGTTCCCGGAGGCGAGCCGATGGGCAGCGCCGGTGATCGTCGTCCTCGCTGTGATCTCGATCCTCTACGGAGCGCTGCTCGCGATCGGGCAGAGCGACCTCAAGCGCCTGATCGCCTTCACGTCGATCTCTCACTTCGGCTTCATCGTGCTGGGCATCTTCGCGATGACCTCGTCGGGCCAGGCCGGGTCGATGCTGTACATGGTCAACCACGGCTTCTCCACGGCCGCCCTGTTCCTGCTCGCCGGCATGTTCATCTCCCGGTACGGCACGTCGCGCATCGGCGACTACGGCGGGGTGCAGAGGGTGACCCCTCTGCTCGCCGGGGCGTTCCTGGTGGCGGGCCTGTCTACGCTGTCACTGCCAGGGCTGTCGAGCTTCATCAGCGAGATCCTCGTGCTCGTGGGCACGTTCAGCCGCTACCCGGTCGCGGCGGTGCTCGCCACGGTGGGCATCGTGCTCGCGGCGCTGTACATCCTGCTGACCTACCGGCGGATGGCCACCGGGCCGGTGCGCGAGCGGATGCGCGGCGTCGCCGACATGCGCTCCCGTGAGGTGTGGGTGGCCGCGCCGCTGATCGCAGTGATCGTGGCGCTCGGCTTCTACCCGGCGCCCGTCCTCGACGTCATCAACCCGGCGGTCGAGCGGACGATGAGCGAGGTGGGCGTCAGCGACCCCGCTCCGCTGCTCCCCGCGTCCGCCGACGAAGGGACTGAGCCGTGATCGCCCTGGACGTGCTCGCCGCGGTGCTGGCCGATGCACCCGTGCCGGTCGCCCCGTCCGCCGGCTTCGAGCCCCCCACCGTCGACTGGGTGGCGGTCTGGCCGGTCACCGCCGTGCTCAGCGCTGCCGTGATCGGTGTTCTGGTCGAGGCGTTCGTACCGCGCGCTGCGCGGCGCTGGGCGCAGCTCGTCCTCGCGATGGTCGGGCTGCTCGTCGGGCTCGCCGGCACGGTCGTGCTGTGGGGAGACGACACCTTCAGGGTCGCCATCAGCTACCCGCAGGACCAGGACCCGGAGACCGCCGCGATGGTGCTCGACAAGGTCTCCGTGTTCCTGCAGTCCATCCTCCTGCTGATGTCGCTGCTCGCCGTACTGGTCATCGCCGAGCGCGGCCGGGGCCAGCTCGACGCGTTCGCGGCCCAGGCGGCCACCGTCCCAGGCACCGAGAACGAGAGGCTCGCGACACGGCTGGGTCGGATGACGACAGAGGTCTTCCCGCTGACGATGTTCGCCGTCGGCGGCATGATGATCTTCGCCGCAGCGGCCGACCTGGTGACGATGTTCGTTGCGCTGGAAGTCTTCTCGCTACCGCTGTACATCATGTGCGGCCTCGCCCGCCGTCGCCGGCTGCTCTCGCAAGAGGCCTCGCTGAAGTACTTCCTGCTGGGCGCGTTCTCGTCGGCGCTGTTCCTGTACGGGCTCGCGCTGATCTACGGCATCACGGGCACCGTCTCGATCGCCCAGATGGGCCGGGCCCTGGCGACTGCCCAGCAGACGCGTGACCTCGTGACCGCGTACCCGATCCTGGTCGTCGGGGTGGTCCTGATTCTCGTCGGCCTGCTGTTCAAGATCGGCGCGGTGCCGTTCCACTCGTGGACCCCCGACGTCTACGCCGGTGCCCCGACGCCGATCACGGGGTTCATGGCGGCGTGCACGAAGGTCGCCGCGTTCGGGGCCCTGCTGCGCGTGCTCTACTCGGGCCTGCAGGCGCTCCAGGACGACTGGGGTCCTGCGCTCTGGGTGATCGCTGCGCTGACGATGGTCCTCGGCTCGCTGGTCGCCCTCCGCCAGACCGACATCAAGCGGATGCTGGCCTACTCGTCGATCGCCCATGCCGGATTCATCCTCACCGGTCTGGTGACCGTGCAGGAGTCGGGCATCGTCTCGGTGCTGTTCTACCTGCTCGCCTACGGGTTCAGCACGATCGCGGCCTTTGCGGTGCTCACGCTGGTGCGCGAGCAGGACGAGGACGGCGGCATCGGCGGCGAGGCGACGCACCTGTCCCAGTGGGCCGGTCTGGGACGGCGCTCACCGGTGCTCGCGGCGGCGTTCACGGTGCTTCTGCTGGCGTTCGCCGGCATCCCGTTGACCAGTGGCTTCACCGCCAAGTTCGGTGTCTTCTCCGCGGCCGTCGAGGGTGGCCTGGCCTGGCTGGCGGTGCTGGGTGTGCTCGCGAGCGCGGCGGCAGCCTTCTTCTACGTGCGCGTGATCGTGCTGATGTACTTTACGGAGCCGTCGGGCGAGCGCGGAACCGTCGTCTCGACGGGGCCGCTCACCGTCGCGGCGATCACCGTCGGCGTCGTGGTGACCCTGCTTCTCGGCGTCTACCCGTCACCGTTCCTCGAACTGGCCGGCGCGATCACGGCGGCGCCGTAGTGGTGCGTCGGTGACGGCGGAGGGCGAAGTGGAAGGTCCGACAGCGGGTTTCGGCCTGTCGAGCGGCAGCTCCGCGCTCGCGGACTCGCTCGCGCCGCGACTCGCGGAGGTCGAGTCGAGGCTGTCCGAGGCGGTCGCGCACACCGACGAGCTGGCCGACTCGGTCTCGCGTCACCTGGTCGACGCGGGTGGCAAGCGGGTCCGTCCGATGCTGACCCTGCTGGCCGCGCACCTCGGTGACGCCGACCGCCCTGAGGTCCTCGACGCTGCCGTCGTGGTCGAGCTGACGCACCTGGCAACGCTGTACCACGACGACGTGATGGACTCGGCTCCCACGAGGCGCGGCGCCCCGACGGTGCATGCGCTGTGGGGCAACTCGGTGGCGATCCTCACCGGCGACCTGCTGTTCGCCCGCGCGTCTCGGGTCGTCGCCGGGCTCGGGCCGCAGGCCGTCCGCATCCAGGCCGCGACCTTCGAGCGGCTCTGCCTCGGCCAGCTGCACGAGACCGTCGGGCCGCGGCCGGGGCAGGACCCCGTCGAGCACTACATCGGTGTGCTGGCCGACAAGACCGGCTCGCTGATCGCGACGTCGGGACGCTTCGGCGCGATGTTCGCCGGCTGCTCGCGCGAGGTCACCGACGTGCTGGTCGCGTACGGCGAGAAGGTCGGCGTGGCATTCCAGCTGGCCGACGACGTGATCGACCTGACGGCCGACCCGTCCGCCACCGGCAAGGCGTCGGGCACCGACCTGCGCGAGGGCGTGCCGACGATGCCGGTGCTGCTGGCACGGCGGGCCGCGGCCGACGGAGACACCGACGCGGCCGAGATCGTGGCCCTCGTCGACGGCGATCTCTCCGACGACGCGGTGCTGGCGGAGACCGTCGAGCGCCTGCGAGGGCACTCCGCCACCGAGATCACGCGCGCCCTGGCCCAGCAGTGGGCCGACGACGCGGTCGCCTCGCTCGACGGCCTGCCCGACGGCGAGGTGCGGTCCGCGCTGGCCCAGTTCGCCGGCACCGTCGCGGACCGCACCGCCTGACTAGCGCTTCTTGGTGACCTGCACGACCGACGGGCGGGGGCCGGCGAACTGGCCCCTGCGAGGACGGCTCCCGACGGGCACGTAGTCAGGGAAGCGTGACTGAGGTTCGGCGTACGAACCCTCCTCACCCGGGTGCTGGACGGCGACGAACACCGAGCCGTCGCGGTCGTGGATCACCGGGCCGCAGGTCTCTGCCCCGGCGGGCACGGCGAGGAACTGCTGCACCCGTCCGCGCTCGGCGCCGGATACCGGCACCTTGAACAGGCCGTCGCACAGGCCGATCGAGCCGTTCTGACCGTCCGAGGAGATCCAGAGGTTCCCCTCGGAGTCGAACGCAACGTTGTCGGGGCACGAGATCGGCGACACAGGTCCCGTGTAGCCACCGAAGTACCGGCCGGCCGAGTTCTCGTCGCCGCAGATGAGGAGCAGGTTCCAGCGGAACGAGCTGCCGGTGTGACCGCCGTCCTCGATGATCTCGACGATGTGCCCGTCCTTGTTCGCCGCACGGGGGTTGGGCTCGTCCACGCCGGGCTTGCCGACCTTGCCGCGGTCGGTGTTGTTGGTGCACGCCACGTAGATGCGACCGTTCACCGGGTTGGGCTGGACGTCCTCGGGGCGGTCCATCTTGGTCGGGCCGACGGTGTCGGCCGCGAGCCGCGTGAACACCAGCACGCGCTCGACCGAGAAGCCGGGCACCTTCGACTCGCCGTCGACCACCAGCGGGATCCACTCGCCGGACCCGTCCCAGACGCCGTCGCCGAGGCCGTCGCCGGTGAACTTGGCGACGTACAGGTCGCCCTCTGAGAGCAGCGTCTTGTTGTGCCTGCGGGCGGCGCCCGACTGACCCGGGCGGATCTTCTTGGACGAGACGAACTTGTACACGTAGTCGAAGCGCTCGTCGTCACCCATGTAGGCGACCACGCGGCCGTCGTGCGCCACGGTGACGTTCGCGCCCTCGTGCTTGAACCGTCCGAGCGCGGTGTGCTTGACCGGCTTGGACTCCGGGTCGAACGGGTCCAGCTCGACGACCCAGCCGAACCGGTTGGGCTCGTTGGCGAATCCCGCTTGCGTGGCGTCCCAGCGCGGGTCGACCGAACGCCAGTTGCGGGAGTCACCCGTGGGGCTCAGCCCGTACCGCGCCTCCTCAGGCGTGGCGCCCGAGGCGACGAAGTACCCGTTGAAGTTCTCCTCGCCCGAGAGCACCGTGCCCCACGGCGTCGTGCCGCCCGCGCAGTTGTTCATCGTGCCGAACACCCGCTTGCCGGTGGCGTCGGCAGCGGTGCGCAGCAGCGGCGAGCCTGCGGCAGGGCCGTCGACGACGAACTCGGTGCCGAGGTGGATCCGGCGGTTGTAGCGGCTGCGGCGCTTGTAGGCCCAAGCAGTGCCGCGCCCCCGACGTCCGACCTCAACGACACTCATCCCGTGGGCGGCGAACGCGACCTTGATCAGCTCGGTGGCGTCGAAACCCTCTGGGAACATGATGTTCTCGTTGGTGTACTCGTGGTTGGCGACGAGCAGCCCGCGAAGCCCCGAGGAGTCGGTCTCGATCACGTCGAGGTAGTCGTTGTTGTAGCCGAACTGGCCCTTCTGCGCCTCGGCCGTCAGTAGCGCCGGGTTGAAGTCCGGCGCCTTCTTCGTGATGGGGTCGCCCCACCGGATGATGGTGTTCCACTGGTAGCCCGTCGGCACGGTGATGGCATCGGTCGTGGACGGAACGGGGGCGATCGGGGTGAACGCGAGGCCGCGCGCGCTCCCCGCTGCCTGAGTCGAAGCGCCCTGCGTCGACGTGGCGGCGTGCGCTGCGGTCTCCCCGCCCAGCAGGTCGCCTCCCAGCACCAGGCCCAGCGCGCCGGCTCCACCCAGCAGGCTGCGGCGGCTGATCGCGGACGACGCGACGTCACGGAAGGTCTCGTTGTCGCTGACGTTCGGCACCGGGGCGGCGCATGCGTCGCCGCACTTGAGGTGGCAGGTCACCGGGCTGCGGCGTCCGTGGGTGCGGCCGGCCATCGGCAGGAGTGAGCGTTCTGGTGCCAGGGTCACGGTGATTCCTTCGGACGGTGGGGAAATCTGAGGCCTCGTCGGGACCGTAGGGCGCAACTGCCGCCGTCAGATGAGCAGCAGGTGAGCGCCAGGTGAAGACCAGTCAGCCGAGCGAGGTCACCGACGCCGAGTCGAGCGCGTCACGCTCGAGCCGGGTTCGCCTCGCGCTGGCGAGCATGTCGATGGTCAGCACGATGAGTGCAGTCCAGACCAGGGCGAAGCCGACCAGCCGGCCGGCGGGCATCGGCTCGCTCAGGACCACGACTCCGATCAGCAGCTGCAGGGTCGGGGTGAGGTACTGCAGCAGGCCCATGGTCGAGAGGGGCACCCTGCGGGCGGCGGCGGCGAAGAGCGTCAGCGGGACGGCGGTGATCACGCCGGCGCTGGCGAGCATGGCGGCATGGCCGGTGCCCTCGCTGACGAGGGACCCGCGTCCTGTGACCTCGAGCCAGACCAGCACCGCAAGGGCGGCCGGGGCCAGAACGGCAGTCTCGACCGACAGGCTGTGCAGCGCACCGACACCTCGTCCGACCCGGTTCTTGACCAACCCGTAGAGGCCGAAGGAGGCCGACAGCGTCAGCGCGATCCACGGCAGGCGGCCGTAGTCGAGAGTCAGCACCACCACGGCAACGAGCCCGATCCCGACCGCGACCCACTGCGCCGGCCGCAACCGCTCGTGGAGCACCACGACGCCCAGCAGCACCGTGACGATCGGGTTGATGTAGTAGCCGAGCGCGGTCTCGACGACCTGCTCCGACAGCACGCCGTACGTGTAGACCAGCCAGTTGGCGGCGATCAGCACGGCCGCCGCGCTCAGGAGCGCCAGCGAACGGGGGTTCCTGACCGCGACCACGAACCCTGACCACGAGCGCATCACCGTGAGCACGAGGGCGCAGACGACGAGCGTCCACACCACGCGGTGCACCAGCACCTCGAGGGCTCCCGCCGGGGCGAGCAGCGGGAAGTAGAGCGGGAAGACGCCCCACAACAGGTACGCGCCCGCACCCATCAGGGCACCCGTCCTTCGGGTCTGCTCGCTCACGAGGGGCACGCTACGGCCTGGGCCGCCCAGCGGCGCCCGGGTTATCGCGCTCGCGGCGTGGCCATGTGGCAGAGTCGCACAGCGCAGACGCACATCGGGGAGGTTTCGTGACCGGAACGGTCGGGTCGCCGGGCCCTGGCACGGTGCCGTCCGGCGAGGAGTCGTCGACTGGACGGAGGGTGCACCGCGCTGCCCGCATCGAGGACGCCGTTCACGCGCGCATCGAGCGTCGCGTCAGCGAGCGGGGGTGGGTGCCGGCCATCACGGCCTACACGGGGTACGGCACACCGGGATGGGCGCGCGTGATGGCCAGGGTGCTCATGACGCGCCCCGACCCACGCAAGGACCGTCCGGCCGAGCTGGTGCGCGGGTGGCGCTCGTTCGTCACCGTGCCGCGAGTGGGTGTCGAGGTGGTGCTGCGCGCAGGTGACACCGAGCAGCGCCTCAACACAGACCGGAGCGGCTACATCGACGTGGTCTTCGAGTGCGACCTGGAACCCGGCTGGGGCGAGGTGGTGCTGTCGACCGAGGGTGGCGACGACGTGGCTGCCCCGATCCTCGTCGTCGACCCCGAGGCGACGACTGGCCTGGTCAGCGACGTCGACGACACGGTCATGGTCACGACCCTGCCCCGAGCCGTGCTGGCCGCCTGGAACACGTTCGTGCTGAACGAGCACGCGCGCCGTCCGGTGCCGGGCATGGCAGTGCTCTTCGAGCGATGGTCCAAGGCGAACCCCAAGGCGCCGGTGATCTACCTGTCCACCGGCGCATGGAACGTCGCCCCCACGCTGACGAGGTTCCTCAGCCGCCACCTGTACCCGCGCGGGCCGCTGCTGCTGACCGACTGGGGTCCGACGCGGGAGGGCTGGTTCCGCAGCGGGCGCGCGCACAAGCGAGCCTCGCTCGAGCGCCTGGTGCGCGAGTTCCCGAAGATCCGCTGGCTCCTCGTGGGTGACGACGGCCAGCACGACCCCGACATCTACTCCGACTTCGCGCGCAGCCACCACGACGAGGTGGCCGGCGTCGTGATCCGTCACCTGTCGCCGACCGAGCAGGTGCTGGCCAGCGGCCTCCCCGTGCCGATGGACGAGGCGAAGTCGGTGCCGGGAACACCCTGGATCACCGGGACGGACGGGGCGGCGCTGGCCATCCGGCTCGGGCAGGCGGGGCTGCTGTAGTCCCCCGCGTCGCCAGATACTGGACCGGCGTCTCACGTCCTGGTACTGGCTGGGAGGATGAGCCATGCTCAAGGCCCTGCTGCTGGAGAACCTGCACCCCCTCGCGACGCACCTGCTCGACGAGTCCGGCGTGCAGGTCGAGGCGCATGTCGGGGCCATGGATCCGGGCGAGCTCGCGGGAGCACTTCGCGGAGTGCACCTGCTGGGCATCCGGTCGAAGACCGAGGTCACGCCGGAGGTGATCGCCGCCGCCCCCGACCTGCTGGCGGTGGGCGCGTTCTGCATCGGCACGAACCAGGTCGCCCTCCAGGCGGCCGCCCAGGCGGGCGTGGCTGTCTTCAACGCCCCCTTCTCCAACACACGCAGTGTGGTCGAGCTCGCGATCGCCGAGATCATCGTGATGGCAAGGCGTCTCACCGAGAAGGACCGCGCGCTGCACGCTGGGGTCTGGGACAAGTCGGCGACCGGCAGCCATGAGGTGCGGGGACGGCGACTGGGCATCGTGGGGTACGGCAACATCGGCTGCCAGCTGTCGGTGATCGCCGAGGCGCTGGGCATGCAGGTGTACTTCTACGACACCGCCGACAAGCTCGCCCTCGGCAACGCCCACCGGTGCTCGTCGCTCGGCGAGCTGCTCGACGTGGCGGAGGTCGTGACGCTGCACGTCGACGGGCGCGAGGGCAACGCCGGATTCTTCGGCGCGGAGCAGTTCGCGCGCATGCGCCCACGCAGCCTGTTCCTCAACCTGTCTCGCGGTTTCCTCGTCGACTACGACGCCCTGCGCGCGCAGATCGAGAGCGGACACATCGCAGGCGCAGCCGTCGACGTGTTCCCGGATGAGCCCAAGAAGCGCGGGGACGCATTCGACTCACAGCTGCGGGGGCTGCCGAACGTGGTGCTCACGCCGCACATCGGCGGGTCGACGGAGGAGGCGCAGGAGGACATCGGCCGATTCGTCGCCACCAAGCTGCGTGACTTCGTCGAGCACGGGTCGACCACCCTGAGCGTCAACCTTCCGGGCCTCGCTCTCGCGCAGATGCCCGGTCAGCACCGCATCGCCCACCTGCACCGCAACACACCCGGTGTGCTCGCCACGGTCAACAGCGTTCTCGCCGACCACGGTGTGAACATCGAGGGCCAGCTGCTCGGGACGCGCGGCGACATCGGTTATGTCGTCACCGACGTGGCCGCCGACCTCACGCCCGACGTCGTCCCCGCACTGCGGGCGATGCCCGAGACCGTGCGCCTCCGGCTGCTCGGCTAGGGCTGCCGGACGGTCAGACCGCGCAGCTGTCGCCCTCGCACACTTCGCCTTCGCCGCCGCCGGCGAGCACCGTCACGGGGTGCTTCTCCTGCCACGCCTTCGCGAGCACCTGCGAGATCTGCTCCGGCGGCTGCGCCCCTGAGACGCCGTAGCGCCCGTCGACGACGAAGAACGGCACACCGGTGATCTGGTAGGCCTGCGCCTGCGCCTCGTCGGCACGGACGGCCCCCGCGTACCCGTCGCTCGCGAGCACGTCGCGGACCTCGCCCTCCCCGAGACCCACCTCGACAGCCAGCGCCGCCAGCTCGTCGTGGTCGGAGACCGACAGGCCCTCACCGAAGGTGGCGCGGTCGAGACGCTCCTTCAGCTCGTCCTGCAGCCCGTGCTCGAGTGCCAGGTGCAGCAGGCGGTGCGCGTCGAACGTGTTGCCGGTGCGCGAGAGGTCGAACCGGAAGGTCAGCCCCTCAGCGGCGGCGGTCTCGGTCATGTGGTCGAGCATCTGCTGGGCCTGCTCGGTGGTGCGGCGGTACTTCGCGGCGAGCCGGTCGGCGTGGGGCGTGGTGTTCTCCCCGGACGGTCGCGCCGCCGGGTCGAGCTCGAACGAGCGCCACAGCACCTCGACCTCGTCACGGTGCGCGAAGTCAGCGAGGGCGCGCTCGAAGCGGCGCTTGCCGATGTAGCACCACGGGCACACGACGTCAGACCAGATCTCAACCTTCATGTCGGGTGCAACCGCCTCGGCCGCCGGCCTCTTCCGTGACGTGCGGCACGTTGACTGGTCTCCCGAGTCACGGCTCCGAGGTTCTAGGCGGTCCGAACCAGGTGGTGAGCGCGTCCTGGAGCCCCTGATCGGTCCCGTCTCCCGTCCACGCCACGTGTCCGTCAGGCCGAACCAGCACCGCGCTGGGAGCAGAGACTTCTCCGAGCACCGGAAGCTCCCAGGTACCAACGTATGTGGCGTCGACCAGTTGGACTCGATCCGCCCATGGAGTGATGTCGAGACTGCCGGGCTCATCGAGGTTGAGCAGCACCGGGTGGGCCTGGTGCAGCAAGGTGAAGACCCGCAGCGGGCCGTCGGCCGTGACCAGGTCGAGGTCGGGCATGCGGCGTCCGAGCAGTGGGTGTCCCTCGCCGAGGTCGTAGTGGATGTCCAGACTGAACATCATCGCGGCGAAGCGTTTGCGCGACTCGTCCGTCATGAGGAACTCGGCGATGGTGTCGCGCAAGGCCCCTGTGCGGTCGTCCGGACGGCGGAGCGCGACGTGCGCCATCGTGGTGCGCAGCCAGCGGGCAGCGACCGGGTGACGCTCGTCGTGGTAGGTGTCCAAAAGGCTTTCTGGGGACGTCCGGTTGACCACCTGGGCCAGCTTCCATCCCAGATTCACCGCATCCTGCACGCCCATCTGAAGGCCCCCTGCGCCATCGGGGGAGTGCACGTGCGCGGCGTCGCCGGCGAGCAGGACCCGCCTGTCGCGGTAGGTCGCGGCCTGCCGGGTCATGTCGGTGAACCTCGAGATCGAGGTGGGACTGTGGACTCCGAAGTCGGTCCCGTACACGGCGATGAGGCCCTCGCTGAGATCGCGCAGGGTGGGTTCCCTAGTGGCGCCGACGTGCGCTTCGGTCAGCATGACCCCTACCGGCCCACTGTCCGCATAGACGATCTTGCCGTCGACGATCGTGTACTCCACCCTGCCGAGGGCATGCATGCCGACGGCGTCGTGGCGGATGCCCCACTCCTCCGGCGGCTCGGCCAGCTCGACCGTGGCGACCAGGCTGCTCGTGGTCGGATCCCAGCCCGGGAACTCGATACCGGCTGTCTTGCGGACCAGACTGCGTCCTCCGTCGCACCCGACGAGATACTCCGCCCGCAGCGACTGGCCGTCGGACAGCTCGACGTCGACGCCGGTTTCGTCCTGCGCGAAGCCCGTCACCTCACGCTCGCGATAGAAGGTGACCGACAGCTCGCCGACCCAACCTGCCAGGATGCGCTCGATGTGTCTCTGCCAGAGCCCGATCGAGTAGGGATGCCGGGTGGGAAAGGCGCTGATGTCCAACGGAACCCCGGCGAACATCCCGACGTTGGCCACCTGTCCTTCCGAGAGGAACCGGTCGGCGATTCCTCGCTGATCCATGATCTCGATGGTCCGTGAGTGCAGACCACCTGCGCGCGAGCCGGGCAGGTCCTGGTTGGGCCGCCGCTCGACGATCGCAACGTCGACCCCGGCCAGCGCCAGCTCACCCGCCAGCATCAGCCCTGCCGGACCTCCTCCGGCGATCACCACCGCGTGCTGCACACGCATCTCGCATCCCCCATGTCCTCGGATTCTGCTTTCGGCCAACGATTCTGCGGGACGACCGGGGCCTTGCGGCAAGGCCCCTAGCGCGCTATACGTTGAGAGTGGCAGGGAGTGAGCCACCCTCCCGTCAGCCGCGACATCGGCGTCCACTCGTACCCAGGTCATTGAAGGTCGATGATGAGGCCCATGACCGCTACCTACACCTTCGACGTCCTCTCCACCCTCGACGGCTTCGGCTCCTACGGGCCCGACGGCGACTGGGGTGGCTACTGGGGCAAGCACGGCCCCGAGTTTCTCGAGCGTCGCCTCGACGCGTACGGCGAGAACCATCGGATGGTCCTCGGGGCCAACACTTTTCGGGAGTTCGTCCAGCTGATGGGCCCGAGCACCGGGGAACTTAAGGAGCTCGACCCGGTGAACACCCGGATGAGGAACATGCCGACGACGGTCGTGTCGACGACCCTCGAAGGACCCCTCGACTGGCCGGACGCGACCCTGGTGAGCGGCGACGCCGTCGACGTCGTCGCCCGGCTCAAGGAGGAGTCCGAGGTGCCGTTGCGCTCGCACGGCAGCCTGTCGATGAACCGGTCGCTGATGGCCGCCGGCCTGGTCGACCGCGTCCAGCTGACGATCTTCCCGGTGATCACCGGTCAGACCGGGACGGGCCCGATCTTCGGGGGTGCGGCCGACTTCGATCTCGAGCTGTTCGAGAGCCGGACGCTCGACGGTCACACCCTAGAGCTCACCTACCTGCCCACGCTGCATGGCTGACCGTCGCGGGACACCCGCGCAACTGGCAGGATCCTCGAATGCAGAACCTGATGGTCGACTTCATCACCTCGCTGGACGGCTATGCCGCCGCCGAAGGCTGGCCCGGGCTGTGGGGGCTCGAAGGACCCGAGTACTTGGAGTGGCTCGGTGAAGACGCCAAGGATGACTACGCCGTCCTGATGGGGGCGAAGACCTACCGGCTGATGGCCGGGTTCGCCGAGGCCGGCGAGGAGTCGGGTCTCGCCGAGCTGACCGCGGCGCCAAAGGTCGTGTTCTCGTCGACCCTGCGCGAGCCGCTTTCGTGGGCCAACACGCGCCTGGTCGACGCCGACGCGGTCGAGACCGTCTGGTCGATGAAGCAGGATGGCAACGTCTCGTTGCGCACCATCGGCAGCCTGAGCCTGTGTCGGTCGTTGCTCGAGGCCGGACTGGTGGATCGGTTCCGGGTGGTCGTCTTTCCAGTGGTCACTGGTGTCTCCGGCCGGGAACGGATCTATGACGGGTGGCCCGATGTCGCGTTGGAGACGGCCGCCCACCGCACCTTCGACGGCAGGCTGCAACTGCTCGAGTTCATCCCCACCCTGCTCGCGGCGCCGCCTGGGACGGGTGGACTGCCCGAGGGCGACGGAGCCTGAGCCGCAACGGTTCTCACACATCCGCGGTCAGCTCGGCAAGCAAGCCGTAACGTGTGTGCGAGGGCACTGCCTCGTGACCCTTGCTGACCGCCAAGCCTGCGAGGCGGGGGCTATTCAGCACGCGTTCGACATCGACGGAGCGCGAGTTCATGAGGCCCGAGATGAGCGCTAGTCGCTCGAAGGCGAGTGCCGGCCGGGATTCCAGACCTCGGGTCCTCGTTGTCGGACTCGATCCCTTTCGGGTGCCCGGCCCTTGGGACCCGCAGCCGATTGCGGACGCGATCGAGACCGGCATGGCACGCCTGGCTGATCGCGGCTTCTCCGCCGAGGCCTGCCTGATTGGTCTCGACGGCAGTGACGACATCGAGGCTCGGGTCACGGCTGCGCTGGAGGCGGGGCAGTGGGAGTGCGTCGTCGTGGGCGGCGGTATTCGCGGGTCCGAGGAACAGGTCGAGCTCTTCGAGTCCATCGTCAACCTGATCCGGCGACATGCTCCACAGGCTGCGATCGCGTTCAACAGCACGCCGCAGGACATGGTCGACGCCGTCGCCCGACAGCTCTAGACACGGCACGCCCTCGTTGGCGACGGGTCCGTGTTCATGCATGGCGGGCAACCTAACGCCGGGCGGTGCCTAGCCGTCGGCCGTCCAGCAGCACCAGCCACGTCCCGCAGACGCAGCGGGCATAGGCGATCGTGCCCGCGGACGTCTGGTGCGTGGACTGGAGCTGCCAGTCCGCCGGCGCGCCGTGGTCGCAGAGGGGGCCCGTCGAGAGCCGCAGTAGGGCGGGCGGGACAACCCGTCTGCTCATCGTCTCCCCTTTCCTCACGGCCATCAGGTCTCACCGGCTCCAGCCGAACCCGCGTTGGCATCTCTGCTCGGCTCGATCGAAAGAGGATGATTGAAAATGTGGTGAGGATCCCACCGGCTCTTCACTTCTCGCAGCTTCGCGTAGTTCTCGCCGTAGTACAGATCAGACCAAGGGGAGCCGGATTCATTCCACGTCTGGTCCCGAAGATCCACGTCCGGCCAATTGACATAGCATCCGCCCGTTCGGTCGTTGCGCACCGGCACGCCACCGGAGGTTGCGAACAGGTCGCGGTAAAAGGTCCGGGTCCAACCCAGGTGCTTCTCGTCCTCTTCTGGGTCATCCCAGAAGCTTCCCAATCCGAGCAGCATCGTCGACTCCCGCTCGGCGACCGCGGTGTCGCGCGGGGACAGGGCGTTCATCTTCCCGCCCCATGTGGCGAGGGAGACAAGCCCGCCACGCCAGCCGTAGCCGTCATCAGTCAGGCGGTCATAGATGGTTGCGGTTTGCGCTGCGTCCAATGGCGATCGCAGGAACGCGCCCTTGGTTTTCGAGCGCAGCCGTGTCGCCGAAAGGCCCAGTCTGTCGGACGCGTCCGGAAGATTGATCGTGCTGTAGAGCCACGGTTCACTGTCTCGCAAGGTCTTCGTGCCATTCGGGACGTTCGCGGTCACCTCGGCGAAGTACGCATCAAGGGTTTCGCTGCTTGCCGGTTGCCCTGGATCGATCTGGCCGACCAGCATGACGGCACCGAACTCCTTGCGGAACGCGATCAGCTGCCCCCATACCGCCGCGGCAGGAGTACTCGGAGAACCGTTTCGTTCACACCAACCCATGAAGTTGTGGAACAGCGTCGTGAAGGCCGCCTCGTCGAGATCCGGCCATTTCCAGGCAATGGAGGCAACCGTGAACCCGGACGGCCGCCTCGGCAACAGCAGCGCCGGATCGTCCCCGTGAACATCTCGACTCCTGAACCAGAACTTGGTTGCGATGCCGAAGTTCCCACCACCGCCTCCGGCGTGCGCCCACCACAAGTCGCGGTTCGGGTCGCTCTCATCTCGCGTCGCGATAGCCTGCTTCGCCTTGCCGTTCGCGTCGACCACCACTGATTCGACCGCGTACAGATGATCGGATATGTACCCGTGCAACCGTGACAGGGCCCCGAATCCACCGCCGATGACGTGGCCGCCAAGGCCGACACTCGGGCAGATACTTCCCGGAAGGGTCACCCCCCACCCCATGTCCAGAGCTTGATACAACCGGCCGAACGTGGCGCCGGCTTCGACCGCGAAGGCGCGCCGTCCCTCGTCGTAGTACACCGAATCCATTCGGGCGAGATCGATCACACACTCGACCGCGGGATCGTCGACAAACCCTTCGATACAGTGCCCGCCGCTGCGCACCGCCAACTTCATTCCCGAGGAGACGGCCGCGTCGACCGCCTTCACCACTTGGCGTGTGTCAGCAACGCCATAGATGCTGTCCGGTGTCCCGACAAAGCGTCGGTTCTTTCCTCGCAGTTGCATGTCCCGGTACTGCGGATCGCTCGGATTCACTTCCGGCAATTGATCGCGCATCTGATCATCATCTCCGACAGATCGGTCGACCATCTTTTCGTCCTGGCGAGCGTCGAATACGCCGTCACCCCTCGTCAGCGCGACGGTGGACCGGCCTGCGCCGACGGCGTACTCGATCATCGCCTAACTTGACCGCCGGTCCAGTAATCAGTGTGCGACAATCTGGACCAGCGGTCAAGTTGCTGGACGAGGAGACTCCGATGACGGTCGACACCGAGGCCCGAACGGGCCGACGCCGCGCGCAACCGCCGGGCCATCCTTGACGCCGCTGGCAAGCTTCTGGCCGAGCGAGGCGCGACCCATGTGTCGATCGAGGAGATCGCGGCCGCCGCCGGCGTGGGCAAGGGCACCGTGTTCCATCGGTTCGGCAATCGCGCCGGGCTGCTGCGCGCGCTGGTGATGGAGCGCTTCGAGGGGCTGCGAGACACCGTCACGTCGGGTCAGCCCCCGCTCGGGCCCGGCGCGCCCGCGCGGGAACGACTACTCGCCTTCTTCGCCGCATGGGCCGATCTCGCCATCGAAAGCTTCGAGCTGTTCGCGGCCTACTCCATCGGCAACGACGACAACCCGCGCGCCGGAGAGTTCCACGCCTTCTGGTGTGGACACATCGCGGCGCTACTCCGTGAAGCTCGGCCCGACATCGTCGACGCCGACGTGCAGGCGCGGCTGCTGTTCTTGGGCACCTTCGGAAGCCCCGTCGGCCTCCAGCTGTTCCGCGCCGGGCAGGGGGATCGACTTAAGGCCGCCGTTCTCGCCATCGTCGAGGCCGTCGCTGCACCCTGACGTGAGTGCGGGCGCGCCGAGGCGGCAAGGATCGTCACCCTGCGTGGAGCTCAGCCGAACGCGAGCTCATGCCCCACTGACGATCACCACTTCGTTGCCTTCGGGGTCGGCGACCCGCCAGCGATCCTCCGACTCGTCGAGGAGCCGGCCACCGGCTGCGACAATTGTGGCGAGGCGCGTCTGCGCGAGGTCCGACGGCACAGCGAGCTCGATGTGGATGCGGTTGCGCTGCTGGCGCCGCTCCGTGTCCGAAGCGTCGAGCTCTTGGAACACCAGCTCCGGATTCAGCCGCCGCGGATCGTGGATGTCGTTGACCCAGGCTCGCCGGTCGGGGGTGTATCCGAGTGCGGCGACCCAGAACGCGCGGACCGCGTCGACGTCGGCGGCGTCAAGGAAGAGCTGAGCGAAGCGCGACAGCCCCGGATGCGCAGTGGCCCCGAGTTCACGGGCGGCGGTCTGGAGGTTTCCGGCGAGGTCAGTGAAGTGGAGCTCGAGGCCGTGGGCGTCGTCCTCCGCCTGGTCCTTGCCGCTGTCGATGATCACGAGCCCGGGGCGCAGGTCGACCAGCAGCGGGAAGCCAGCGTCGTCGGCCAGCGCCGCTGCTGCGGCGGCCAGGTCACGCTGCTGCGTCGGCGAGGTGGTGCGGTAGTACGCCATCGCGCTGAACACCGTCTGCCAGTCGGCTGTCCCGGCCCCCTCGCCGAGCGCCCCGCCCGGCAGAAAGTCGACCTCGTTGCCGTCGGGGTCGGTGTGACGGACGCCGAACGGTCCCGATGCCTCACCAAGACTCGCCTGCTCGACGGCCGCCGCCGGCCGCACGACATCGAGGTGGATGCGGTTTCGCAACGGCCGTGGCTCGGTCGACTGCCGGATCCGTATCGCAGGGTCGCGCCGCAACGGATCTGCCAAGCCGCCGTCTTCCTCAGGCGCGTAGCCGAGCGTGCGCTGCCAGAACTGCTGCACCGCAGACGAGTTCGCGGACTCGAACACGACGCTCAGGTGCTGCAGCACGGCGGGGTTCGCGGCCAGCCCGAGATCCCGAGCGGCCGCCGACACCGCCTCGGCGTGCTCGTCTGAGTCGAGGCGCACTCGCATCCCCGTCGCGCGCAGGTCGACCACGATCTCGGCCGACAGCTCCACGATGCGCCCGGCCAGCGCAGCACCCTCGGTCAGCGAAGGCGCGTCGAACCATGCCGTCGCAACGCCATCGACCACGCGCCAATCTGTTCCGATCTCTGTCATGCCCGGCACTGTAGAGGGCTTTCCGGACGATCTCCTTCCGGAAAGCGATCATGTCCCGGCCGGGGGCGTTGCTGGACGCCACGGGCACGTGACCGATGGTGGATGCTGCAGATGTGGAGCTGGCCTTGGTTCGCGCCCTGGAGCCGGTGCTTCGCGACCTCGAGTCCTGCGGTGTACCTGTCCCGGAAGTGCGCGAAGCGGGCTGGCCGGAGCCAGGTGACCCGCTCATGGCGTACGCGATGCTGTGGAGCCCGGACGGTAGCGGGACCGGTGTCAGCATTTCTCTGATCGAGTCTGAGCTGGAACAGATCGCGTCGGTCGCAGAGCAGGTACAGGAGTGGGCGATCGAGGAGCTGTGGGCGCGGGCGCCCACGAACTGGCCGCCTTGTCTGGACCATCCGGACAATCACCCTCGGGTCCCGGCCATCGAAGGCGGGGTCGCCGTGTGGGCCTGTCCGGCTGATGGTGTGTGTGTCTCGCCGATCGGGTCACTGAGCAAGGTCGTGGGCCCGGCGAAGGCGCACCCGCATGATGAGTGATCCGATCACGGCGACCACAAGCCCTGCTACGGCGAGCCACAGCCACCAGGGCAACCCATCGCTTGCGGCCTCGGTCTCGGTCGGGGTCGCTGTCCACTCCCCGCGTTGCGACGTGTAGGTGTAGGTGCCGCTCAACACCCCTTCTGAACTGATGATCCCGGTGTACACGCCTTGGGATTGGCCGACAAAGTCGATTGTGCCGTCGGCGAACGTTCCCGTGAACGGTCCGGTGCCGTAGAGCCGCGGACCGACCGTCATCTGGCCGCGGATATCACCGTTCTGATCCTCTCTTACCTCAGTTAGAGACCCGTCTGTTTGGATGTCGAAAGTCAGGTTGTCGAATGTCATGTCGTAGGTCGAGGACAAACCTGCGCGTAGACCTGAGTCCCCGCGTGACAGCAGCAACGCGACGACGGTGCATGATATGACCACGACGGCGACGACAATGGCCCACGCGAGACGACGCCACGATCGCCGCCGATCCGAGTTCGGGGACACAGATGGGTCGTTCGGCGCGCTGGCCCCTGCGGGGCTGGGGCTCCAGCCTTCCTGACCACTCGTCATGTGGCTTCCCCGATCGTTCGCACCAGGTCGCTAGGCCTCGAGTGACGTCAGGTTAGCCTGCGGAAAGCAGGGCTGCGTCCCGATCGGATGAAGAGATCAGTACGGCCCGGTCTGCGGCGGAAGTCCCAATGTCTAGACCAGTTGTCTGGCTTTGTCCGCCCATCTTGAGAAATAGCCGGTTGGTCTCAACATGTTCGCCTCGGGAGGAGCCCGGGCGGGCGAGCCCGCCATTCGTCAAGGCACCCCAGCGCCAACGTCCCGTCTATGCGGACGAGCGGTCATGGTGCCACTCTTTGCCCATGGGTGGACAGCCGGGGCGGGGCAAAGGTCAAGCTTTCCACCGATTTCAGACCGCGCCGTCGGTGGCCTCTGGGCGAGCTCTCGTCGTCTCCATGCTCGTGTTGGTCGTCTGCGAGCACCAACCGAGACCACACACACGTTGGGTGCCCCCGGCGTGATTCGAACACGCGACACACGGTTTAGGAAACCGTTGCTCTATCCCCTGAGCTACGGGGGCGGGGACAGGCATCAGGTGGCGACGCCACTCTGGGCTGCGGGGACAGAGGCTACCTGACGTCGACGCGACGGCTGCGCAGGTCCACTTTCAGTGGCTTGACGTAGAACACCGACCAAGGCGAGTCGGGGTAGCTCAGCACGGGCCCGGTGCGGGTGAAGCCTGCGCGCTCGTACACGCGCCACGCGGCGGGGTGCCGGTCGCCGGTCTCGAGCACCAGCTGCGTCAGGCCCTCGTCGCGGGCCACGCGCTCGACCGCGTCGAGGACGGCGCGGCCAATCCCTCGCCCCTGGTGGCTCGGCACGGTGAACATGCGCTTCACCTCGCCGATGCCATCCGCGTGCCGGCGCAGGGCGCCGATCGCAACCGCCCCGCCCGCCTCGTCGCGAGCGACGAACGTGGTCGTATCGGGCTGGGCCATCTGTTCGACGGTCAGGTGGGAGCAGAACGCCGGCGGAGTGAGGCGCAGCAGCGCGTGGTTCAGCTCCTCGACAAGGTCACGGACGTCGTCCTGGAGCGGCGACTCGGGCTGGACGGTGACGGGCATCGGCATGCCTCCCTTGGTGGCCCGATTCTAGGCCTTCGGACGGATTCCGACCCCGGGCCACGGCCCCTAGCCATCACGACGCTGACGACCACGTCGAGGCGAGCCGTTGGAGGCGGCCACCAGCGCCTCGAACAACCGCCGGTCGTCGGTCACCTCCGGGTGCCACTGGACGCCGACCGCGAACCGCCGCGACGGGTCCTCGACGGCCTCGAGAGTGCCGTCGTCAGCCCACCCTGTGACAGTCAACGAACCCGCGCTCTCCACGCCCTGGTGGTGATATGAGTTGACGCGCAGGCGTTCTCCCAGAACGGCGGCAACCGCGCTACCCGCGATGAAGCGTGCGCCGTGCTCGCCGTAGACCCCCGCCTCGGGCCGGTGCAGCTCCGATCCGACGACATCGGGCATGTGCTGGATCAGCGAGCCTCCCGCGGCGACGGCCATCAGCTGCATCCCCCGGCACACGCCGAGGACCGGCAGGTCGGTGGCCGCGGCGGCCGCGTGGAGCCCTAGCTCGCTCGAGTCCCGTTCCGGCCGTACCCCAGTCGTCTGCGTGTGCGGCGTCGAGTCATACCGCACCGGGTCGACGTCGGCACCCCCGGCGAGCAGGAGCCCGTCAAGACCGGCGACGACGTCGGCGGCGTCCTCGTCCGACAGCACGGGTGGCAGGACGACGGGTATGCCGCCCGACTCGAGGACCGCGTCCACGTACGCGCGGGGCACCAGCACCGCCTCCGTGTCCCACGGGCCCCACTGCGCCCGCTCGCTGTACGCGGTGATGCCGATGACCGGTTTGCTCACGGCGCGCTCACCAGTGGTCTCACAGAGGCGTCACGTACGCGCCGGAGATTCCGCCGTCGACCAGGAACTGTGAGGCGGTGATGAACGACGAGTCGTCGCTCGCCAGAAACGCCACAGCTGCGGCCAGCTCCTCCGGCTCGGCGAAGCGACCGAGCGGCACGTGCACGAGTCGACGGGCGGCACGCGCCGGGTCCTTCGCGAAAAGCTCCTTCAGCAGAGGGGTGTTCACCGGGCCAGGGCACAGTGCGTTCACGCGGATGCCTTCGCGCGCGAACTGAACCCCGAGCTCGCGAGACATCGACAGCACGCCGCCCTTCGACGCCGTGTACGAGATCTGTGACGTGGCAGCGCCCATCACCGCGACGAACGACGCCGTGTTGATGATCGAGCCCTTGCCCCGCGCCAGCATGTGCGGGATGGCCGCCTTGCAGCACAGGTACACCGACGTCAGGTTCACCTCCTGCACACGACGCCAGGCGTCCAGGCCGGTGGTGAGGATCGAGTCATCGTCGGGAGGGGAGATGCCGGCGTTGTTGAAGGCGATGTCGAGCCCGCCGTACGCCTCGACCGCTGACTCGAACAGGCGCTGAACGTCGCTCTCCGACGTGACATCCGTGTGGACGAAGAGGCCGTCCACCTCGTCGGCCGCTCGCTTCCCGGCATCGGCGTCGAGGTCGCCCACGACGACCCGTGCCCCCTCGGCAGCGAGCCTGCGCGCGCTGGCCAGGCCGATGCCGCTGCCGCCCCCGGTGATCACGGCGACCCGGTCCTGCATGCGCAGGGTCATGAAAGCTCCTCCGTTGCGATGAAGACGTTCTTGGTCTCGGTGAACGCGTCGAGGGCGTCAGGCCCGAGCTCGCGGCCCAGGCCTGACTGCTTGTAACCGCCGAAGGGCGTCGAGTAGCGCACCGACGAGTGCGAGTTCACAGACAGATTGCCCGCCTCCACGGCTCGACTCATGCGCAGGGCCCGGTCGAGCGAGCGCGTCCAGATCGAGCCCGAGAGACCGTAGGGCGAGTCGTTGGCGAGACGGACCGCGTCGGCCTCGGAATCGAACGCCATCACGGAGACCACCGGGCCGAAGACCTCCTCGCGCCAGCTCGGCTCGGCACCGGTGTCGGTGAGCAGGACGGTTGGTGGGTACCAAAACCCTTCTCCGGCAGGCGCTTCTCCCTTCCACGCGACGCGCTCCTCGTCGACGTACGCGGCGACCCGGTCGCGCTGCTGGGCGGAGATCAGCGGCCCCATCTCGCTGGTCTCGGACGCGGGATCCTCGACCCTGACGCCCAGCACCGCAGGTTCGAGCAGCTCCATGAACCGGTCGTGCACGGACCGTTCCACGAGGATGCGCGAGCGGGCGCAGCAGTCCTGGCCGGCGTTGTCGAAGACCCCGTACGGCGCGCTCGCCGCCGCCTTCTCCAAGTCACTGTCGGCGAAGACGATGTTGGCGTTCTTGCCACCCAGCTCGAGCGTCACGCGCTTGACCTGGTCGGCGCACCCGGCCATCACGCGCTTGCCGACCTCCGTGGAGCCGGTGAACACGACCTTGCGGACGGCGGGGTTCGCGACGAACCGCTCACCGACGACGGATCCCTTGCCGGGAACGACGTTGAGCACGCCGTCGGGTATGCCGGCTTCGAGGGCGAGCTCCGCCAGGCGCAGGGCAGTCAGCGGCGTGAGCTCCGCAGGCTTCAGCACGACCGTGTTGCCCGCAGCCAGTGCAGGGCCGAAACCCCATCCGGCAATGGGCATCGGGAAGTTCCAGGGCACGATCACCCCGACCACGCCGAGAGGCTCGGCGAACGTGATGTCGATGCCACCCGCCACAGGGATCTGGCGGCCGAACAGGCGCTCCGGCGCCGCCGAGTAGTAGGTCAGCACGTCGCGGACGTTGCCCGCCTCCCACCTGGCGTTGGCCAGGGTGTGCCCCGAGTTGCGCACCTCCAGCCATGCCAGCTCGTCGACGTGGGCGTCGACTGCATCGGCGAACCGGCGCAGGAGACGCCCACGGTCAGCCGGAGCCACCTGGCGCCACGTGTCGAAAGCCGCTGCAGCACGGGCGATCGCGGCGTCCGTCTCCTCTCCCGTTGCGAGGGGTACGTCAACTACAGGCCGACCGTCGGACGGGTTCAGGACGGTGTGCACGCCACCAGTGCCGTCGATGTGAGGAACCTGCATCGCCGTGGAGGTCACAGGCGCTCGAACCCCCTGACGCGCTCCCAGTCGGTCACGGTCGACTCGAAGGCCGCCAGCTCGACCTCAGCCATGTGCGTGTAGTGGTCGACAACGGTGTCGCCGAAAGCCTCACGCGCCAAAGCGCTTTCAGTGAACAGGTCCTTGGCTTCACGCAGAGTGGAGGGCACCCGAGACGCATCGGACTCATAGGCGTTGCCCTCGAACACCCCCTCGAGCGGCAGCTCGTTCTCGATGCCGTGCAGGCCGGCTGCGATCAGCGCGGAGACAGCGAGATAGGGGTTCGCGTCGGCACCCGGCACCCTGTTCTCGACACGTAGCGACGAGGGGGAGTGCCCGACCACACGCAGCGCGCAGGTGCGGTTGTCGCGTCCCCACTTGACGGCGGTCGGGGCGAATGACCCCTCGACATATCGCTTGTACGAGTTGATGTTCGGCGCAAGAAGGAGCGTCAGCTCGCGCAGGCCCGCGAGCTGACCGGCGATGAAGTGCTCGAACACCGGGGAGAAGTTCTTCTTGTCGCCGGTTCCGTCTCCGAACAGCACCGACTCGCCCTCGAGGTCGCACAGCGAGATGTGGATGTGGCACGACGAGCCGTCACGCTGGTCGTACTTGGCCATGAACGAGATCGACATGCCTTCCTGCGCGGCGATCTCCTTGGAACCGTTCTTGTAGACGACGTGGTTGTCGCAGCACTCGACGGCCTCGGCGTACTTGATGGCGATCTCGTGCTGACCGAGGTTGCACTCTCCCTTGGCCGACTCGACGTACATGCCCGCGCCGTCCATGCCCGTACGGATCCGGTGCAGCAGGGGCTCGACCCGAGCGGTACCCAGGAGCGAGTAGTCGACGTTGTACTGGTTGGCGGGCACCAGGTCTCGGTAGCGCTTGTTCCACGCGTCCTCGTACGTGTCCTTGAAGACCAGGAACTCGAGCTCGGTGCCCACCATCGCCTGCCAGCCGCGCTCGCGCAGCCGGTCGGTCTGCCGCTTGAGGACCTGACGGGGCGACTGGACGACCGGGTCGCCGTCGGTCGTGGCCAGGTCGCAGAGCAGGAGCGCTGTGCCGGGCTGCCACGGCACCCGGCGCAGGGTGGACATGTCGGGCTGGAACGCGAAGTCTCCGTATCCGCGCTCCCACGAGGTCAGCTCGTACCCGTCGACAGTGTTCATGTCCACGTCCACCGCCAGCTGGTAGCTGCATCCCTCGGTGCCGTGCTCCAGCACGTGATCGAGGAAGTAGCGACCGGTCAGCCGCTTGCCCTGCAGCCGGCCCTGCATGTCGGTCATGGCTACGACGACCGTGTCGGTGCGGCCGTTCTCGATCTCCTGGCGCAGCTTCTTGATGTCGAAGCCCATCGGGTCGACTCCTCCTGTTGCGGTGTGGCGGTGCGGTACGGGCGGTTTCGCGGACGGGGGGGCGGTCAGGTGAGCAGACCCTCCAGCAGCAGGGCCGTGGCCTCGCAGTGCTCCTCCATGCCCAGCCGGGCCTTGTCGGCGTCTCCGGCGAGGATCGCCTCGACCACGGCGGCGTGCTGGTGGTCCGAGTGCTCGAGATTGCGTTCCAGCACAGGGATTCCCGCGAGGAAGCCGTCGAGACGCAGCTGGATGTCGGCCACGGCGGCCGTGACCGACGGCGAGCCGCTAGCGGCTGCGACGGCCAGGTGCAGCCGTGAGTCGTTCACCCGTCGCACGGCCGAATCACGGTCGCGTGACGCCTCGAGGCAGACGACGAGGTGGGAGCGGTCTGAAGCCGACATCGTGCGCGTGGCGGCGAGCGCGGCTGCCCCCGGCTCGACGACGAAGCGCAGTGCGAGCGCGTCGTCGAGCGCTGCGCGACGGGCGTCGTCCGAGTCGTCGTCCCCGGAGAACGCCTCGAGCGAGCCGAGGTCGCTGCCCGAGTCGGCCGAATAGACGACGAAGTTGCCGCCACTGCGTCCTCGGCGGGTGTCGAGGAACCCCGCGTCGCGAAGCGCCTTGATGGCCTCGCGCAGGGTCACACGGCTGACCTGGAGCCGTTCGGCCAGCTCGCGCTCGGACGGCAGCCGCTCACCGAGTGGCACCGCCCCCAGCTTGATGGCCTGTGCGAGCCGCTGGACCGTGGACTCGAAGGCGTTGCCGTCGCGGATCGGCCGCCACAGCGAACGTTCCCAGGTGGACACCCCCGAAGGCGGGTCCGCCGTCCTGGCGGTCTTGCCCGGTGGTGCCCTGCGCTTCTCGGTCACGCCGCTCAGTCGCCGAGGGTGGGGTCGGCGACGACGCCCTGTCTCGCGGCCTCTTCTGGGTCGGACGAGAAGGGAGGACCTGTGAACCACTTGCGGGCCGAGAGAACCCACCAGCCACCGGAGAACAGGACGACGGCTCCGACTGCGAGGGGGGCGTAGTTGAACGTCGTGGCCGTCACCGGGTACGCGGGCGGCAGCATGAACAGGATGACGATGAAGCCGACCCAGATCACGGCGGTCCAGCCGATGGGGCGGCTCCAACGGCCGAGGTTCCACGGTCCCTGCTTGAAGTCGGGGTTGCGAAGCCGCAGGAACACCGGTGCCACATAGGAGATGTAGAGGCCGATGACAGCGATCGATGTGACTGCGAGATAGGCGGTGTAGTTGAAGAGCGCAGGGGCGGCCAGCGCGATCGAGCAGACTGTGCACAGCCAGATCGAGTTGGTCGGAGTGCCGGTGCGGGGGTTGACCTGCTTCCACAGGCGCGACCCGGGCAGTGCTCCGTCGCGCGAGAACGCGTACGCCATCCGGGAGTTCGCCGTCACAGACGCCATGCCGCAGAAGAACTGGGCCACGACGGCGATGAACAGCAGGAACTTGCCGAGACCGTCGCCGACCGCGTCGATGAAGATCTGGGCCGGCGGGAAGCCGAGCTCGGTCGTCCGCTGGGCCTCGTAGTCCTGGATCGACCAGGTGACGGCGACCAGGAGGAACCACCCAGCGATCAGCGAGACGACGATCGAGCTGACGATGCCTCGTGGAGCCGCCGTCGACGCGTTGTGGGTCTCCTCCGAGACGTGGGCGGAGGCATCGAAGCCCGTGAAGGTGTATTGCGCCATCAGCAGACCAATCATGACGGCATACACGGCAGCCATGGGGCCGCCCCAGCCGGTCGCGTTGTAGGTCTCGGTGAAGACGAAGCTGAGCGACTTGTGCTGGTCCGGCACGACCGCCAGCACGACGACGATGAAGGCCACACCGACTAGGTGCCACCAAGCGCTGATGTCGCTCAGCAGCCTGACGAGGTTCACCCCGAAGGTGTTGAGCAGCCCGTGCGCCACGATGATGACGAGGAAGACCAGGAAGACGCTGCGTGGCGTGATCGCGAAGTCCGTTGTCAGGCCGAGGAACGCGGACGTCGTCGTGGCGGCGCCGTAGTCGATCGCCGCAGTCACTGCTACCTCGCCGAGGAAGTTGAACCAGCCGACGAACCAGGCCCACGCGGCCCGGTTGTTGCGTGCCAGCGCGGAAGCCCACCAGTACAAGCCACCTGCCGTGGGGTACGTCGAGCACACCTCGGCCATCGAGAGGCCAACCAGGGTGACCATCCCGCCGACGACCAACCAGCCGATCGTGATGGAGACCGGACCGCCGGCAGTCATCGCGATGCCGTACGACGTCAGGCAGCCCGCAAGGACCGAGATGATCGAGAACGAGACGGCGAAGTTGCTGAAGCCCGAGAGTCGACGGTGCAGCTCCTGCTCGTAGCCGAGCGCGGCAAGCCGTGCCTCGTCACTGTCTGCTGGGTGGGTTGCGGATGGCGTGGACATGCGCGCTCCTCGACTCGGCGGCACCGACGGGGCGCGACGCGCGGTCCGGCGTCGCTGGGCCTGGATGCTTCTCCTCCCGTACGGACCGTGTCAATGGCTACGGCCATTAATTCATGACGTGACCAGACCAAAGAAGGACACGCGTGGTGGACGGTCGGAATCGATCCGACCAGAAGCACGTTTAACGGCGGCATGACACGAGCTGCTGTCGCCACCGCGTTCGGTGGTCCCGACGTCCTGTCCGTCATCGTCGTCGCCACGCCCGAGCCCGGGCCCGGCGAGGTGGTCGTGGACGTCCGTGCCGCCGCGGTGAACCCCTTCGACGTGAAGGTCGCCCGAGGCGCCTTCGGTGCCGACCCGTCGACCCTGCCGAAGCGCCTGGGCCTCGAGGTGAGCGGCGTCGTCTCAGCGGTCGGTGTCGATGCGGAAGGGCCCGCCGGTCCACTGTCGGTCGGCGACGAGGTGATCGCGTACCCGGTCGTCGGTGGCTACACCGACCAGCTGGCGGCTAGGGCCGGCGACGTCCACCCCAAGCCCGCGCCGATCAGCTTCGAGCAGGCGAGCGGTCTGATGGTGACGGGAGTCGCCGCCGTCCACCTGGTCTCGGCCACCAACGTGAGCGAGGGCGACACGGTGTTGCTGCACGGCGGCGCCGGCGGGGTCGGCCTGATGGCGGCCCAGCTCGCGATCGTGAGGGGCGCGCGCGTGATCGCCACGGCCAGCGAGGGCCGCCACGAAGCACTGCGCGAGCTGGGCGTCGACCCGGTCACGTACGGCGCGGGACTCGCCGACCGGGTCAGGGCGCTTGCGCCGGACGGCGTCGACGTCGCGCTCGACACCGTCGGCACCGACGAGGCGGTCGACGTGTCCGTCGAGCTGGTGGCGGATCGTTCGCGAATCGCCACCATCGCAGCCTTCGCACGCGCTCCGGGCCTGGGAATCAAGCTGCTCGGCGCCGGACCGAACGCCGACCCCGGCACCGAGATCCGAAACGCCGCCCGCGCCGAGCTCGTCGACCTCGTGAAGGACGGAAAGCTGACTGTGCACGTCGGCGCCACCTACCCGTTGGACGACGTGCGAGCGGCCTTCGAGCAGGTGGCGACCGGGCACGCCCACGGCAAGGTCGTGCTGGTGCCGTAGCCAGTTCGCATCAGAGCGGATGGTTTGGTCCCTCTGATGAACCAAACCATCCGCGCTGTTGGCGCTGTGAGCTGGCTGCTGCACAGATGAGTTCCGGCGCCGCACCGGGTCGATACCCATGACTACCCACACGACGCAGTCTGGAGACACACCGATGAACACCGAGAGCCGCCGCCGCTGGCTGGCGCTGTACGTGCTGTGCCTGGGCGACCTCATGATCGTCCTCGACTCCAGCATCGTGAACGTCGCGCTGCCGTCCATCCGGGCGGACCTCGGCTTCTCGCCGACGGCGCTCGCGTGGGTGGTCAACGCGTACATGCTCACGTTCGGCGGTTTCCTGCTGCTGAGCGGGCGTCTCGGCGACCTGTTCGGCAACCGTCGCGTCCTCCTGATCGGAGTCAGCGCGTTCACCGTCGCGTCGCTCGCCTGCGGGCTCGCGCCGACGGCTGCCTGGCTGGTCATCGGGCGGGCGGTGCAAGGCGTGGGCGGTGCCGTGGTCTCGGCCGTCGCGCTCTCGTTGATCATGGGCCTGTTCTCCGAACCGGCCGAGCGCGCAAAGGCCATGGGGGTCTTCGGCTTCGTGATGTCAGGCGGAGGCGCCCTCGGCGTCCTGCTCGGAGGCGTGCTGACAGGCGCTCTGTCGTGGAACTGGATCTTCCTGGTCAACCTGCCCGTCGGCGTGCTCGTCGTCGTGCTGTGCCTGAAGGTGCTGCCGGCTGAGGTGCGCGGCGCGCGGGGCCAGCGTCTGGACGGGGCCGGCGCCGCCGCAGTCACCGCCTCACTGATGATCGCCGTCTACGCGATCGTCGGTGGCAACGAGGCGGGCTGGGGCTCCGGGCGGACCGTCGGCCTGCTCGCGGTGGCGGCCGCCCTGATGGTCGGCTTCATCGTCCTGGAGTCGCGCATCGCTCAGCCGCTCGTGCCCCTGGCGCTCTTCAAGCTGCGAAACCTGGCGATCTCCAACGTGATCGGCGTGCTGTGGGCCGCCGCGATGTTCGCGTGGTTCTTCTTCGCCGCCCTCTACCTGCAGCAGGTGCTCGGGTACGGTCCGTTGCTGGTCGGGCTCGCGTTCCTGCCGACCAGCGTCGTGATGGCGTTCTGCTCGCTGCGGCTGTCGGACCGGCTGGTGATGCGGTTCGGAATCCGCCCGCCGCTGGTCGTCGGTCTGGCGCTCGCCACGGCCAGCCTCCTGCTGTTCTCTCGCGCGCCGGTCGGTGGAAACTTCGTGACCGACGTGCTGCCGAGCATGCTGCTGCTGGGCGCGGGCGCCGGAATCGCCTTCAACCCAGTCCTTCTCGCCGCGATGGGCGACGTGGAGCCGCACGAGTCGGGTCTCGCGTCCGGCGTTGTCAACACGTCGTTCATGATGGGCGGTGCCCTCGGTCTGGCCGTCTTCGTGAGCCTCGCCGACTGGCGGACGGGTGGCCTCCTGTCGGCGGGCGAGTCTCAGGTGTCGGCGATGAACGGCGGCTTCCAGCTCGCCTTCCTCGCGGGCGGCATCTCCGCTGGCTTGGCCGCCCTCGGAGGTCTGGCACTGCGTGTCACGGCTGCCGCCGACCACGAGACCGATGAGACTCCGGCCGACGAGCCTGCGACGTCCCGTCGCGATGACGACGACATGCCAGCGGTGTGCGTCTGACCTCAGCGAGTCAGATCGGCCTGGTCGACTGCCTGACCACCAGCCGCGGGGTCATCACCACGTCGTCGGTGTCGCCGGTGCCCTTGCCGGCCTCGACCATGCGCACGAGCAGCTCTGCCGCCGCCCTGCCCATCTCGACACCTGACTGGCTGATCGTGGTCAGTGGCGGGATCGTGAAGGCCGCCATGTCGATGTCGTCGAAGCCGACCAGCGAGATGTCCTCGGGCACAGTGATACCCGCCTCGAAGGCCGCCCGCATCAGACCGATGGCGATGGTGTCGGACGTCGCGAAGATCGCGGTGGGCAGCGCCTCCCGCTCCGCGGCGAACAGCACCCTGCCCACCTGGTAGCTGGGCTCGGGCTCCTGGTCGGTGATGTGGACGGCGACCTGGTCGCCGGCGCCGCGGTCGCGCATGAACTGCTCGTACAGCAGTGAGCGCAGCCGTCCGTCGTTCGTCCTGTCGTCCGACACGCAGACGATCGAGCGGTGCCCGAGCTCCCAGAGGTGCTCCATCGCGAGCTGGCTGCCCACCCGGCTGTCGGCGTAGACGCCGGGCACGCGGCGACGCTCGGTGCGGTCGGTGACGCCCACGACGTAGCGGTGCTGGTGCGACAACTCCTCGAGGGCGGGCTCCCCGCCTTCGAGGTCACCGATCATGATGATGCCGTCGGCGTGCGAGCGCTCGAGCATCGAGCCGTACGCGACAGCTGCGTCCGGCCGGTAGTCCACGTGCCCGAGGAACACGCGGTAGTCACGGGCGCGAGCCACCTCGTTGATGCCCGACAGCACCTGGGTGTGGAACGGGTCGGTGACGTCGCGAGCGATGACCCCGAGCAGCGAGCTGCGGCTGCCTCGTAGGCCCCGGGCCAGCAGGTTCGGGGTGTAGCCGAGGTCAGCGGCCGCCGCCAGGATGCGCTGGCGGGTCTCGTCGCGGATGGGGATGCCGGTCTCCCGACCGTTCAGCACCCGCGACACGGTCGTGATCGAGACACCGGAGACCCCGGCGACGTCTTTCAGGGTCACGGGCACGGCGTGAACGTACCAGTTGGGTGTTGCCGCTGATCGTTGAGCGGGGCGGTCGAGCGGCGCACCACGAGGCGCGGGACGAGCACCACGTCGTCGACGTGAGCGGGGGAGGTGTCACCGGTCACCATGTCCAGCAGCAGCTGGGCGGCCACCCGTCCGAGCTCGGCGCCCGACTGGCTGACGGTCGTCAGCGGAGGCACGGTGAACGCAGCGAGGTCGATGTCGTCGTACCCGACGACGGAGAGCTGGGCCGGCACGGCCAAGCCGACCTGGAACGCGGCCTGGACTAGGCCGATCGCTCCGGTGTCGGACGTCGCGAAGATCGCCGTCGCCGGCTCGCCCCGGGTGAAGAGCGCCAGGATGCGGAGGCCGAGCTCGTAGCTCGCGGCCGGCTCCTCGTCGACGACGAACACCCGCGTGCAGTCGCCGACCCCGCGCTCCCGCATGAAGCGCTCGTAGGCCGACACCCGCAGCCGCCCGTCGCACGTCCGGGTGTCGGCCACGCAGACGATCGAGCGGTGACCGAGGCTCCACAGGTGCTCCATGGCGAGCCGTGTGCCGGCGACGTTGTCGGAGTACACGCCGGGGAAGGGTCGGCGCTCGCTGCGGTCGGTGATGCCGACGACGTTGCGGTGCCGCTCGGCGAGGGAGTCGAGGGTGCCGTCGCCGGCATCCAAGTCTCCGATCACGATGATGCCGTCGGCGTGGGACCTCTCGAACATCGAGCCGTAGGCCATCGCCACGTCGGCACGGTGGTCGACGTGGCCGAGGAACAGGCGGAAGTCGCGCTCGCGCACCACCTCGTTGATTCCGCGTAGCACCTGGACGTGGAACGGGTCGCGGATGTCACGGGCGATCACTCCGAGCAGCGAGCTGGAGTTGCCCCGCAGTCCGCGTGCGAGCAGGTTCGGTCGGTATCCGAGCTGCGCGGCCAGGTCGATCACCCGCTGGCGGGTGGCCTCGCCGATCGGCACTCCGCTGATCACCCCGTTGAGCACGCGCGACACCGTCGTGGTCGAGACGTGAGCCGCCAGGGCCACGTCGCGCAGTGTCACGGCGCCGTCCAAGGTCGTCCTCCCAGCCTCTTGACGAGTGGGGCCTGCAGTCTTAAGGTCCGAAGCACTTAACGTCAAGCGCAAACGTTAAGCGGTGAACGATACGCCTCAGCGCTAACAGTCCGATTCGATCGCGATGTGGAGGCTTCAGTGGACTTCCCCCGGTTTGACCTGAACGGCCAGGTCGCCCTGGTCACCGGTGCCGCGCGCGGCCTGGGACGGGCGATCTCGCTGGCACTGGCCAACGCGGGAGCTGACGTCGCGCTCGGGCTGCGCGACCCCGAGTCCGCGAAGGACCTGGCCGACGAGATCACGGCGATGGGCCGCCGGGCGCTCCGCGTCCCGATGGACGTGACGGACCTCGAGCAGGTGCAGTCGGCCGTCAAGGAGACCGTCTCCTCGTTCGGCCGGCTCGACGTGCTGGTGAACAACGCCGGCCTCGGGCCCGAGAACCCGGCCGAGGACGTCACGCCCGACGACTTCGCCCTGACCTTCGACGTCAACGTCAGAGGCACCTTCTTCGCCAGCCAGGCGGCCGGCCGCGTGATGATCGAGCAGGGCCAGGGTCGGATCATCAACCTCGGCTCGCAGGCCGGCCTGGTCGCGCTGCCCGGCGAGTCCGTCTACTGCGCCAGCAAGGCGGCCATCGCCCACCTGGGCAAGTGCCTCGCGATCGAGTGGGGCCAGCACGGCATCACGGTCAACACCGTCGCCCCGACCTTCATCCGCACGGACGGCACCGAGCCAGACCTGGCCGACCCCGTGTTCGAGGCGGACGTGATCGAGCGCATCGCGGGCCTGCACCGGATCGGTGACCCGATGGACGTTGCCGGGGCCGTGGTGTTCCTGGCGTCGCCGGCCGCGGCGCTGATCACCGGCACCACCGTGGTGGTCGACGGCGGATGGACGGCGAGGTAGGTGGCCGACGTGTCCTCGGGTGTGAAGCAGCCGGACCTCGCCAAGGGTGAGCCCGAGAAGGAGTCGGCGGTCTCGCGCTGGCGCGGTCTCGCACCGGCCCGGCCCGACTGGGGGTGGCTCCGTGGCTCCGGGCTGCTGCTCGCGCTGATCCTGCTCATCGTCGCGGCGTCCGTGCTCTCGCCCTTCTTCATGCAGCCGGCGAACCTCGTCAACGTCTCCCGGCAGGTCGCGATCGGCGGGATCATCGGCATCGGGATGACGTTCGTCATCATCACCGCGGGCATCGACCTCTCGGTCGGCTCGATCGTCGGCTTCGTCTCCGTCGGCAGTGCCAGCGTCCTTGCGGCCGGGGTGCCGTGGCCCCTGGCCCTCCTCTGCGGGTTCTCGATGGGCGCCCTGATCGGCGCGCTGAACGGGCTCGGCATCACGAAGGGCCGGCTGCAGCCGTTCATCATGACGCTCGGCATGCTCGTCGTGGCCCGAGGCGTGACGATGACCTACTCGAAGGGCCAGCCGGTACCGCTGCGCGAGTACGGGCCCGCGTTCTCGTGGCTCGGTGCGGGCTCGCTTCTCGGTGTGCCCGTGCCGGTCTGGATGCTCCTCGTCGTGGCGTGCGCCGCCGGGTTCACACTCCGGTTCACGCCGTTCGGCCGCAAGGTCTATGCCGTCGGCGACAGCCCTGAGGCGGCGCGCCTGTCCGGGATCAACACCGGCAGAGTCATTTTCGGGGTCTACGTCATCAGTGGGCTCTGCGCCGCACTGGCGGCTCTCATCTACGTCTCGCGCCTGACCTCGGGTGATCCGACCCAGGGCACCGGTGCCGAGCTGGACGCCATCGCCATCGTCGTCATCGGAGGCACAAGCCTTTTCGGTGGCGTCGGAGGTATCCGGGGCACGCTCGTCGGCGCGGCCATCGTGGCCGTGGTGGCGAACCTCCTCAACCTGCTGGGTGTCTCTCCCTTCTCCCAGCAGATCGTCAAGGGCCTGATCATCCTCGGCGCCGTGCTGCTCGCAACGCACGGTCGTCGGCGGGACGACACGGGGTGACCAGTGCATCCAGCCAGCAGTGACAGCAGTTCACACGAGTGCCTGCACGCACAGGAGTGCCAGCACAACCAGGAGGAGGTAGCACCGTGAACCGGAAGCTCAAGTACATCGCACCGTTCCTCGTGGCAGGGCTCGCGCTCGCCGCGTGCGGAGGGACGGAGCCAGCGGGGACCAGTGGGGAGACCACCGGCGGCGAGGAGCCGAAGGAGGACATCCTGATCGGGTTCTCCCAGGCCAACAACGGCGACGTCTGGCGCATCAACCAGACGTCCAACGTCGAGGACACCTGCAAGGAGCTGATGCCGGGTGCCGAGGTCCTCGTGACCGACGGCCAGGGCAAGCCCGAGAAGCAGACCGCCGACGTGGACGACCTGATCGCCCGCGGGGTGGACGTTCTGCTCCTCACTCCGCTGACGGCTGACGCCCTCACGCCCGCGGCGCAGCGCGCCCTGGACGCCGGCATCCCCGTCATCACCCTCGACCGTGCGGTCGAGATCGATGTCACCCAGCACATCGGGGCCGACAACAAGCTGATCGGCCGGACGGCCGGTGAGTACGTGGCCGAGACCGTGCTGGAGGGCAAGGGCGGCAAGGTGATCGAGATCCAAGGGGTTCTCGGCGCATCGGCGACGACCGACCGCAACACAGAGTTCGTCAACTACCTCGCCGAGAACCACCCGAACGTCGAGATCGTCGCCAGCCAGACCGGCGAGTACCGGCGGGAGCCCGCGCTCAAGTTCATGGAGGACATGCTCCAGCGCTTCGGCCCCGGTGAGTTCGACGTCGTCTACACCCACAACGACGAGATGGCGCTGGGTGCCGTGCAGGCCCTCAAGGCCGCAGACCGCCTCGACGAGGCCGTGGTCGTCGGCATCGACGGTCAGAACGAGGCCATCGACGCCGTCAAGACCGGCGAGATCGCCGCGACGTTCACCTACGACAACGCCGGCAAGGAGGCGTGCGAGTCCGCCAAGAAGCTCCTCGACGGGGAAGAGGTCGATCCCCAGTGGGTGCTCGAGACCAACCAGATCGACGCAACCAACGTCGACGAGTGGGTCGGCAAGGGCTTCTAGGAGTCGGCCGGCTCGGGTACGTCGGGCCTTCTCGGACAGGGGAGAGATGAGAATGGACGGCGCGGCGCTCATCAACGGTCCGGTGCTCCGGATGCGTGGGATCGACAAGTCGTTCCCAGGCGTCCGGGCCCTGTCCGGCGTCGACCTCGACGTCGACGCCGGGCAGGTCGTCGGCCTGGTCGGTGAGAACGGCGCCGGAAAGTCCACTCTCGTCAAGATCCTCGCCGGTGCCCAGCACCGGGACGGTGGAACGGTCCAGATCGCCGGCGAAGAGGTCGACGCCGCCACCCCGCAGGAGATGATCCGCCGCGGGGTGGCGGTGATCTACCAAGAGCCTTCTCTCGCAGACCATCTGACGACTGCAGAGAACATCTTCATGGGACGGCTGCCGACCACGCGGCTTGGCCTCGTCGACTGGTCGAAGCTGGCGGCTGACACGGCGGCTCTCTCAGAGCGGCTCGGCCTGCCGCTCGACGCACGAGTGCTGGTGGGGAGGCTGAGCGTCGCACGGCGGCAGATGGTCGAGATCGCCAAGGCGCTCTCTCGCGACGCGCGCCTGATCGTCCTCGACGAGCCGTCGGCCGTGCTCGGTGACTCCGAGCTGCAGGGCCTGTTCCAGGTGGTCCGGCGGCTGGCTGCCGACGGCGTGGGGTTCATCTACATCTCGCACCGGCTCGCCGAGGTCTTCGACGTCACCCACCGAGTCACGGTGCTGAAGGACGGACGCGTCGTCACCAGCGCGGCGACGTCGGACCTGACGACCGACGGCCTGGTGCGCCTGATGGTGGGGCGCGAGATCGCCGGCGATCGGGTCGAGCGGACGGCACAGCCGGGGGAGGTGGCCCTGTCGGTGCGAGGACTGACCCGCCAGGGGCTGCTGCACTCCGTCGACCTGACGGTGCGCACCGGCGAGGTGGTCGGCATCGCAGGCCTGGCCGGTGCGGGCAGGACTGAGCTGCTCCGCGCCCTGCACGGTGCCGACCCGGCCGACTCGGGCCAGATCGAGGTCTTCGGTCGCCCGGTTCGCATCCGGTCGCCTCGCGACGCGATCCGGCTGGGGATCGGGCTGCTCACCGAGGACCGCAAGGCCGACGGCCTGATGCTCGAGCAGACGGTGGCGTTCAACACGACGATCACGAGGCTCGGCGCGGTGGCCCCACGTGGAGTGGTGCGGGCCGCCCGTGAACGCGCTGTCGTCGACAAGCACGTGCAACGGCTGTCGATCCGCACGCGGAACATCCACAGTCGTGCGCGGGGGCTCAGCGGCGGCAACCAGCAGAAGGTCGTCCTCGCCAAGTGGCTGCACGCCAGCTGCCGCATCCTGCTCGTGGACGAACCCACCCGCGGGGTGGACGTCGGGGCGAAGCGCGAGATCTGGCAGCAGATCGCCGACCTGGCCGCGACGGGTGCGGCGGTCGTGATGGTGTCGTCCGACCTGCCGGAGGTGCTCGCGGTCAGCGACCGGGTGATCGTCATGCGCGAGGGATGGGTCACGGGCGAGCTGGACCGGTCGGAGGCAACTGAGGAGAGGATCATGGCCCATGCCACGCGCGGACCCGGCTAGCGGGCTCGCGGTGGCCGGGCCACTGGTCATCGGCGTCGACCTCGGCGGCACCAAGTGCCACGGGCTGCTCGCAGAGATGGACGGAACTGTTGTCGCACAACAGGTCTCGCCGACGCGGCCCGAGCAGGCCCACTCCGACGTCCTGAGCTGCGTGTCCGCGCTCACGGCCGAGGCGGCCTCCATGGGTCGGACGGTCGCCGCCCTGGTCGTGGGCGTCCCTGGCGTGGTCGAGCCCGCGACCGGACGGGTGAGCATCGCCCCCAACGTCGGGTGGGACGGCTTCGCGGTCGCCGACGTGTTGGCTCGCGAGTGGGGCCAGGTCGCAGTCGGAGTCGAGAACGACGCGCAGCTGGCCGCGCTCGCCGAGGCCAGAGTCGGTGTGGCGCAAGGCGTCCGCGACTTCGTGCTGGTGGCGATCGGCACCGGCATCGGCGGAGCGGTCGTGGTGGACGGACATCTGGTGAGTGGACGCCACAACGCCGCCGGCGAGGTCGGGGCCATGGTCTTCGACCGCGCCCATCTGCGGGAGTCGACCGGTCAGGGGCTCGGCGTGCTGGAGAGGACAGCAGGCGGTCCGGGCATCGCCGCGAGGGCTGCGAACCTGCTCGACGGCGCGAGCCAGACCGCGTCAGGCTCGGTGCTGCGCGACGGGGCGGTCACCCCGGAGGCGGTGCTCGACGCCTCGCGCCGTGGCGACCCGGTCGGGCGCCGGACCGTCGACGCGCTGCTCGACGATCTCGCGATGGCGTTCATCGCCCTTGTGGCGGTGCTCGACCCGGAGCTGATCGTGCTGGACGGTGGCGTGGGCCGCTCACTCGGCCCTGAGCTGGAGGAGCTCGCCGACAGGATCGCGCGGCACGTGCCACCGCGGTGCCGGCTCGCGGTGTCGGCGACCGCACCGACGTCGTCCGCGACCGGAGCGGTGCTGGCCGCGGCCGAGATGGCGCGGTCAGGGGCAGTAGCCCCCGCACCCGGAACCCTGCTGCGCTCGATGTCCCTCGACGCCCAGACCCTGGTGCCCAGCCCACGCTGACCGCTCAGCGAGCCGCCAGCAGCACGTAGGCGGCGATCCCGCTGCCGATGACTGCACCGCCGTAGCAGGCGACCGCGATCGGCCGCTTCAGGTGGTGGAGCTGCAGGCCGTCGTAGAGCGTGTAGCGGAAGCGGTGGGCCCAGTGGAACAGCGACAGCATCATGACTCCGAAGACGACGAGGATCGTCAGCGGGGAGCGCACCAGGCCGTGCAGGTCGGCGTGGTCCGGCGCCTCGACCCAGCCGAGAGGGAAGGCGACCGCGAACAGGAACAGCAGCACCGGCAGGAACAGCGCCGACGCCACCCCGCCGGCGCTGAACAGCAGCCACGGGATCGGATGGAGCGCACGCTTGGCCATCGTCCGCCTCACCCTCGCAGCAGCAGCCAGGCGACGACCGCGCTGACCACGACCCAGCCGGCGTATGCCTGGCCGGCGATCGCGGCAGCCGGCACGCGCCGTCCGCGGAGCTTCACGACCACCGCACTGGGGGTCAGGTTGATCCACGTCACCGCGTGGTAGAGGACGAAGACCAGCGTGACCAGGTTGAGCACCACCACCCAGGGGGTGGCCGCCCAGTCCAGGAAGTCGCGGTACGCGCCGTCGCCCTGGCCGATAGCCCGGATCGCCAGCAGCAGGAACACCACGGTCCAGGCGACGAACACGCTGCTCAGCTCGCGCAGGATGAACAGGACGTACGACGGCTTCTCGAGCCACCAAAAGGTGGAGACCTTGGCGCGGTACCACTGCGGCTGGTCGGTGGACTCGTCCGTGGAAGGAGTCGTCGCGCTCATCGCGGGCTCCTCGGCAGCAGGAACGCCTTCAGGGACTCCATCGCCGCCGTCAGCTTGTAGCGCTGGATCGCTCCGGCCGGGTCGACGTCCTTCGGGCAGGCCTTCGTGCACTCGCCCACGAAGGTGCAGGCCCACAGCCCGTCGTCACCGTTCAGCACGTCGAGCCGGTCAGCCGCACCCTCGTCGCGCGAGTCGAGGTTGTAGCGCTGGGCCAGGGCGATCGCTGCGGGTCCGATGAACGCCGGGTTGATTGCGTAGACCGGGCAGGCGGAGTAGCAGAGCATGCAGTTGATGCACATGCTGTACTGCTGGTAGTCCTCCATCTGCTCCGGTGTCTGGAGGTACTCGCCCTCGCTGACCGGCTTCTCGTCGTCGCGCACGATCCACGGCTTCACCCGAGGAAGCTTGCGCAGGAAGTCACCGATCTCGACCACCAGGTCGCGGATCACCGGGAATCCGCGCAGTGGCTCGACCCGCACCGGGCCAGGGGCAAGGTCGGTCAGGAACGTGGCGCATGTGAGCTTCGGCTCGCCGTTCACCGTCATGCCGCAGCTGCCGCAGATCCCCATCCGGCACGACCACCGGTACGAGAGCGTGCCGTCCAGCTGGTCCTTGACGTAGTTGAGCCCGTCCAGGACGGCCCAGTCGCGCCGGAGCGGCACCGTGTACTCCTGCACCGTCGGCTCGGTCTCGGTCCCCGGCCGGTAGCGCGTCACATGGAGCGCGATCTCGTCTGCCATCGGGTCACCTCCCGTAGACCCGCTCGCCGGGCTGCCAGCGGGTGATCGTGACCGGTTGGTACTCCACGTGAGGCGTGCCCTCGCCGTCGCGCGTGACCATGGAGTGGGTGAGGTAGTGCTCGTCGTCGCGTCGGGGGAAGTCGGTGCGCTGGTGTGCTCCGCGGGACTCCTCGCGGCGCAGGGCGCTCTGCACGATGCACTCGGCGACGTCGAGCATGCAGGAGAGCTCGAGAGCCGAGAGCAGCTCGGTGTTGAAGGTCTTGCTGTGGTCCTCGATCGCGAGACTGGCGGACCGCTCCTGCAGCTCGGCAAGCCGGACGGCCGCGGCCGCGAGCGACTCCCCGTCGCGGTAGATGCCGGCGCCACTCTCCATGGCCTCCTGCATATGGGTGCGCAGGTCGGCGATCCGCTCGCGGCCGTCGGTGTCACCCAGCAGCTTCTCGAGGCGCCGCACCTCGTCCCTGGCCTGCGCCTGGACGGCGGCACCCGGCGCGGGCGCCGTCGCGGAGTACTCCGCCGCCGCCCGTCCGGCCCGCGCACCGAAGACCAGCAGCTCGGGCAGGGAATTCGAACCGAGGCGGTTGGCGCCGTTGATGCTGACGCACGCCACTTCGCCTGCGGCGTAAAGACCGTCGAGGGTGGTGGCACCGTCGATGTCCGTGCCGACGCCGCCCATCATGTAGTGCACGACCGGGCGGACGGGGACGAGTTCCCGTACCGGGTCGATGTTCTGGTACTCCTTGCACAGCTCGCGGACGAACGGCAGCTTCGTGTCGATCACCTTGGCGCCCAGGTGCCGCAGGTCGAGGTGCACGACCTGTCCGTAGGGCGTGTCGACCGTCCGCCCCTTCTCGACCTCGTGCACGAACGCCTGCGACAACCGGTCTCGCGGGCCGAGTTCCATGCTGCGCAGCTCGGGCGTCGGCGTCGGCGTGCCCAGGTCGTAGTCCTGCAGGTAGCGGTACCCGTCCTTGTTGAGCAGCCAGCCACCTTCGGCCCGCGCAGCCTCGGTGATCAGGATGCCGGTGAACGGCAGCCCCGTCGGGTGGTACTGGACGAACTCCATGTCCTTCAGCGCGGCGCCGGCCCGGTACGCGAGGGCCATGCCGTCGCCGGTCTTGATGTTCGCGTTCGTGGTGAACGGGAAGACGCGGCCGCAACCGCCGGTGGTCAGGAGTACGGACTTGGCAGTGATCACCTCGACCCGACCCGACGTCAGCTCCAGCGCGACGACGCCCTGCACGCGGCCGTCGTCCACGAGGATCCGCGTCACGAACCACTCGTCGTAGCGCGTCACCAGCGGGTACTGCAGCGATGTCTGAAACAGGGTGTGCAGCATGTGAAAGCCGGTCTTGTCCGCGGCGAACCAGGTTCGCTTCTTCTTCATGCCTCCGAACGGGCGGACGGCGATCCGGCCGTCGGGCTGGCGGCTCCAGGGACATCCCCAGTGCTCCATCCGCAGCAGCTCCTGGCGGGCCTCGACGACGAAGGCTTCGACCGCGTCCTGGTCGCACAGCCAGTCGCCGCCCGAGACCGTGTCATAGGCGTGCTCGTCGAGGCTGTCGTCCTCCGCGATCGCTGCGGCTGCGCCACCTTCGGCCGACACCGTGTGGCTGCGCATCGGGTAGACCTTGGAGATCACGGCCACGCTGAGCCGGTGGTCGGTCTCCGCCAGCTCTATCGCTGCGCGCAGCCCGGCGCCCCCGCCGCCGACCACCAGAACGTCGTAATCGGCAGGCATGGGGTCCCTTCAGCCTTCGTGGGTCGCCGAGTGCTCGTCCGAGAGGACCTTGCCGTGGTGGTCCAGGACCCTGAGATGGACACCCCCGTCGTGGTACTGCCGACGTGTTGTCTCGCAACGGCAGTCGTACGTGACGTGCTCGTACCGGTACCCGTCGTCGTCGTCGTCAACGACGCGCAGCCCGTCGACCGTTCGGCCGCAGGGGGCCTGCTCACCGCTGAACCGTCCACTCGTGGTCATCGCGACCGCCCTTGTCTGGTCCGTTCTCCCGGGAGATCATCCTCCGCCGACCTGCCCCGCGAAAGGGGTTGGCGCCCGCGACCGCTTCTACGGGGTCAGTCGGAGCGGGACGAACCGGTAGTGGCCGAGCGTCTCGACGACGACCTCCTCTTCTTCTCCGGGACGGTGCACGCGCAGCATGCGGCCCGCGACGGGGATCACCATCACGCCGTCCGGGCCGACCTGGTCGACCAGGTCGCGCGGCAGGGACTGTGGCTCGGCGGAGACCAGGATCCGGTCGTAGGGCGCCTCGTCGGGCCAGCCGAGCACACCCGGCCGCGCCAGCTCGATTCGCGCCCAGGGCAGGTTGCGCGCGCCCAGGTTGCCGGCGCCCCACTCCGCGAGGTCGGGCACCAGCTCGACGCCGACGACGTGTCCCGGCGCGCCGACCAGGGTGGCGAGAAGGGCTGTCGTCCAGCCCGATCCCGAGCCGACGTCGAGAACCCGCTGGCCCGGTTGGACGTCCAGCAGCTGCAGCATGTCGCGCACCGTGCGTGGCTGCGAGTTCGTCTGCCCGTGCCCGATGCGCAGCGGCGCGTCGACACCGGCCCGCTTGCGCAGGGTGGGTCGCAGAAACCCTTCGCGCGGAACCTGTTCCATCGCGAGGGTGACCGGATCGTCCCGGCGCCCAGCCATGGCCGTCAGCCCCAGCCGCCCACGCCCGCCGCCTGCTGCAGCATGCCGTCGAGCAGGTGCGGGTCGTCCGGGCCGAGGTCGGGCGTGTAGTTCCAGCTCGTACCCGTCCAGCCGTCGGCGATGTGGTCGTCGGGGAGCACGGGCAGTCGCATCGAGTCTCGGAACAGCGTCGTCACGATGGGGCCGCCACCCATCACCGGGCTGTGCTCGCCGGTGAACAGGAGCTGTACCCCGGCGACGGGGCCCTCGTCGACGAGGTAGCGCATCTTGCCGACCGTCGCATCGTCGAAGGCCGTGGGGAAGTCGTGCACGACGAGAAGGCGCTCCGCCGCGTCACCGCCCAGGGCGTCGAGAGCGCCTGCGCCGCGGGCCATCTGCACCAGGTCGACCCGCTTGACGACGTCGTCGAGCAGGCCCTGCATCGCGGCCATGGTGGTCGCGACCGGAGTCGGCATCACGCGACTGCCCGGCTGGGCGATCGGGGCGAGCGCGGACGCCAAGGCGCCACCGAGGTCGATGGCGGCGACCGTCAACGCTCCCGGTGGGTAGGCAGCCAGCAGCCTCGCGACGATCGCGCGCACCATCCTCGCCGCCAGACCGCCCGGGTCGGTGGTGGTGTCCACCCACAGCGGGCGCGAAAGCGGCACGCCGAGCAGCATCGGCATCTCGACCCCGGGTGCCTCCTCAACGTGCAGGTCTCCGACCCGCACCGCCACCGAGTGCTTGGTCGCGGGCTGCCACCGCTGCCACACCGGTGAGGTCCACGGCGCCATCGACGGGGGCAGACCCGCCTCGTACTTGCGCAGCTCGTCCTCCAGCTGCGCCATGTCACGACGATGGTTCGTGCGAGCGGCCTCGACGAGCTTGTCGTGCTCGGCCTGGGCCACCGCGGTGGCCGACTGCGCCGCGGAGCTGACGCGTGACCTCGGGTCGGCCAGCAGGTCCTCGAGTGCGGCGTCGCGCTTGCGCCCGGCGTACTCGACGCTCGAGCGCAGGCCCGCCGTCGACCGGGCGGCGTCCTCGAAGATGCCTGCTGCCTGCCGGAAGAGGCGTTCCTGGTCGCTCGTGCCGGGAGGAAGCGGGGCCGACGACGGTGGCGGCGGCGTCGACGACGTGGGCGCGGCAGACAATGCAGTCGGCGGAACCGCTTGCGCGACAGGCGGTCCCGGGTCGTCGACCTCGACGCCGTGCACGGTGATGGCCTCCGCCAGGCCGCCGCGGTACCCGTGGGCGACGGCCCGCACCTTCCAGGCCGGCCCCCTGCGGTAGACCTCGACCGCGATCACGGCGCGCTCGTCGGTGAGGCCCGCCAGCGCGAAGCGGGCCACCTCGGTGCCCGCCCCGTCGCTCAGCACCGCGGCCAGCCGGGCGAGGCTGCCCATGGTCGGCGACGTCGGGTCGACGCTCACCAGGCAGAGGACGGCCGCCGTCCGCACAGCACCCAGGTCGAGCCGGACCCGCTGTCGCGGAGCGCTTTCCAGCACCACCCCAGCTGCCGTGGGCTGGTTGTAGAAGACGAAGTCGTCGGACGACGCCACCCGTTGGTCGTCATCGACGAGCAGCGCCGACAGGTCGCAGGCAGTCGCCGGCCCGTCGCACTGCACCTCCACGATCAGGCCCGCGTGAGGCCACGGCATGTTCTGGCCCTTGACGAGGGCCACCGGCGGACTCACCCCAGGAACCGGACCATCGCCGGAATGGTCTCGCTCGGCGTCCGTGCCTGCATGCCCTCACCGATGGCCTGCAGCTTCCAGCTCGAGCCCTCGCGGTACACCTTGGCCATCAGCATGCCCGTGAAGGCCATGCCCCCGGTCAGCGTGTACCGAGCCAGCTCGGCCCCGGTCGTGTGGTCGACCAGGCGGCAGAACGCGTTCTGCACCTGCTCGAACGTCTGGCCCTCGTACGAGGTGACGACGAACATCAGGCTCGTGACGTGAACCGGCACGCGGGTCAGGTCGACCATGATCGTCTCGTCGTCGCCCTCGCCCTCGCCGGTGCGGTTGTCACCGGTGTGCTGCACCGAACCGTCCTTGGTGACGAGCTGGTTGTAGAAGGCCAGGTCGACCGGGTCCTTGCCGGCGTACAGCACGGCGGACGCGTCGAGGTCGATCTCGACCTCGCGGCTGCCGAACATGCTCTTCTTCTTGATCGGGTCCCAGCCGAGGCCCATCCGGATCATCGTCAGGGCGACGCCACCGTCCTTGGTGAGCGTGACCTTCTGGCCCTTCGACAGGCTGACCGGACGCGCCTTCGTCAGCTGCACCTCGCCGCCGCCCTGCTGCGCGGGCTGCCCGTACTGCTGGGGAGGGGCCTGCTGGACGGGGGGCTGCTGGGCGCCGAACTGCGACGGAGGTACGGGCTGCTGGGCCGGGGCGGGGGTGCCGAACTGCGGCGGCCCGGGAGGTGGCTGCTGAGCGGGTGGCGCCGGTGCGGGCTGGCCGAACTGCGGTGCGGAAGGCGGTGCCGCGGCGGCGGGAGCAGCCGTCGGTGTGCCCCAGCTCGGGGCGGACGGCGCCGGCTGCTGGGCGGGCGGCGCGGGAGGCTGCTGGACGGGAGGCGCGGGAGGCTGCTGGACCGGAGGCGCGGGTGGCTGCTGGACGGGTGGCGCGGGCAGAACAGGCTGTGCCGCAGGCGCAGTGGGCGCTGCAGGTGCGTCGTCCACGGACACGCCGTGGTCGGTGATCAGGTCGGCCAGGCCGCCCGCGTACCCCTGTCCGACCGCGCGCACCTTCCACGCGCCGGCACGCCGGTACAGCTCCAGAGCCACCACGATGCTCTCGGTCGTCAGGTCGGTCATCGTGAAGTCGACCAGCGGCGAGCCGGAGGCGTCGGCCACGCGGGCGACCGGCTGCCCGACCCGTCCGAAGGTCGAGGTCGTGTCGTCGAGGGAGGTCACGAGGCGGACGGCGTGCACGTCAGCCGGCACGGCGCCGAGGTCGACCTCGACCCGCCAGGGCTGGCCGGCCGACGGCTGCTGGCACCGCACGCCAGGCCCCGTCGGCTGGTTGTAGAACACGAAGTCGGCGTCGGAGCGCACCTTGCCGCTCTCGGTCACGAGGAGAGCCGAGACGTCAGCCGGGGCTGCCACGTCGACGGTGAGGACGAGGTTCGCCGCTGCGAGTGGTGCGTTGCCACCCTTGGTCAGCGTCGTCGGTGCTGTCATGGGACGGTCCTCCCCGTCGGGCGGCGCTCACGCCGGCCTGCTGGCTGCTGTCGGGACGGGCGTTTGCACTCGTCCGCTGAGGAAAACCTACCCAGTCCGGTGGGGCGGCGCCGGACCGTTCACCGCTGGTTTGGCTCATATACCCCCAATTCGGGCGCAGGGGGGCCATGGTGGGAGGCACGCAGACGTCCCACACGCCCGGAGGTTTCCGTGCACGCCGTCCGTCCCACGATGACCACACTGACGCGAGGGCTGGTCGTCGCCCCGCTCGCGGTCGTGCTCGCCCTGCTTCTGCAGCTCGTCGCCGCGACCGAGGCCTTCGCCTACCCTCCCGACCCCTCGTCCCCGGAGACTGCGGCGGCACGGCTGGCGGGCCTCGACGAACGGGCGGAGTCGGGTGAGTCGACCTATGACCGCGACCTGTTCCCGCACTGGTCGACCGTGTCGGGTGCCTGCGATACGAGAGAGATCGTCCTGCAGCGCGACGGCACCGGAGTCGTGGTCGACCCGAGCGACTGCAGCGCGGACGGCGGGAGCTGGTACTCCGTCTACGACAGCGTGTGGGTCGAGACGTCGAGCGCGGTCGACATCGACCACATCGTGCCGCTCGCCGAGGCGTGGCGTTCGGGGGCGGACGGGTGGAGCACCCCGACCCGGCAGTCCTTCGCGAACGACCGCACCCGTCCGCAGCTGATCGCCGTCTCGGCGTCGAGCAACCGGTCGAAGGGCGATCGCGACCCGGCCGACTGGCAGCCCCCGAACACGAACGTGCACTGCATCTACGCGCGACAGTGGATCGACGTGAAGCACCACTACGACCTGTCGGTCGACTCGGCGGAGAAGTCCGCGCTGGGCGCGATGCTGGGAGCCTGCTGACCGCTCCACCCGCGCCGGACGCGATGCGCAGAGCGCGCCGCCGACACAGCCGCTCGTGAGCCATTAGCGTGGCCGGGTGCCCGAGGACCTGGTGACCAGCGACGCCGAAGCGCCGGCGGGCCCGGGCGCGGGCACCGGCGCGGGCACCGGCGCGGGCACCGGCTCCCCTGGCGCGGCCGGGCCCTCCGGAACGCTGCTCCAGAGGGCGCTGGATGCGTGGCGGCGCGAGCTGACCGAGCTGGCCGGGCCAGAGACCCTGCTGGCCTACCGCGACCTGCCGCTGGGCACGCTCGACCTGAGCACTGCGCACCCGTCCGGGCTCGCGAGCTTCCTGGCCGGCCGGCCGACCCGCCTGTCTGACCTGTTTCGCGAGCAGACCGTGCTGGACGTGGCCCGCGAGAGCGCCCGGCACCTGCGGGTCGCCTCCGCCCGGCTGACGGACGGGTACGGCCTCCCGGGCAGCGAGCTGGCGGTCGGACTGGTGGAGTGGGTCGAGCCGGGCAGTGGCACGCCGGTCGCGGCTCCAGTTCTGCTCCGCGCGTTGACGTTGCGCCCACGGGGATCCGGGGCAGTCGACTTCCATCTCGACCTCGACGGACCGGTTCGGCTCAACCCTGCCCTCGTGCGGCTGCTCGAACGGCACGGCGCGAGCGTCGACACGACGGGGTTGCTGCGCCTGGCCGGCGACCGTGACGAGTTCACCCCGAGGCGGGCCCTCGACCAGCTGCGCAGCGACCTCGCCGGGCCCGGCGGTCCGCGCCTCGGTGACGGCCCGGCTCCGGTCGTCCACGACCGCACCGTGGTCGGTCTCTTCGCCGATCTCCGGGCGGTGCTGGTCGACGACCTGGAGCGTGTCAGCCCCGACCTGTCGAGCCACCGCCTCGTGCAGGCCCTGCTCGGCTCCGGCTCGATCGGCTCCGAGCGGGCGGAGACCCCGGCGGGGCCGGTCCGCCCGCCGCGCGACGGCGAGCTGACCCCGCTCGACCCGTCGCAGCGCGCTGTCGTCGAGGTGGTCGCCCACGGTCGCGACCTGCGGGTGGAGGCACCGGTCGGCTCGGGCTCCACGCAGGTTGCCGCCCAGCTGGTGGTGGACGCGGCCCGCACGGGGCGTTCGATGCTGGTCGTCGCGCCCCGCCGTGGTCCACTCGACGACCTGGCGGCGAGGCTCGGGGAGTACGGGCTGGCGAGGTTGCTGCCTGTGTCGACCGCGACAGGTGCCGACGACGACGCGGCTGACGCAGGGGCTTCAGGGCATGCCGCAGCGGGTGCCGCCTCGGCGGCGGACGAGCTCGTTGCGCGACGGTCCCTGCATGACGTCCGACCACGATGGGGAATGAGTCGGCTGGACGTGCTGCGCGCGTTGGCGGGGCTCGTTCCCGCGGGTTCTGCCTCTGCCGATCACGTCGTGGTGCTGCCTGAGCCCACCCTGCGCGAGCTGGCGGAACCGGCTGCCCGAGAGGAGGCTTCGCGGCTGCTGACCGAGGCCGCCGACTCCGGCGCCTACACGGAGATCTCGACGTCGAGCCCCTGGGTCGGGGCGGCGGTCGAGTCGGCCGAGGCGGCGCAGGAGGCGCTCGCCGCCATCGACCGCCTGACGGACGGCTCGCTCGACCGCGCCCGGCAGCTGATGGACCGCTTGGCCCATGGCGTCGGGCTGCGCAGCGGTGAACGGGTCGATGACTGGGGCCACCAGCTCGAGCTGTTCATCTCGGTGAGGGCGACTCTCGACGTCTTCCTGCCGGCCGTCTACGAGCGCCCGCTCGATGGCGCCATCGCGGCGACCGCCAGCCCGCAGTGGCGGGAGCGCCACAACGCCAGCATGTCCAGGCTCGAGCGCCGGCGGTGGCGGCGGCAGGCGAACGACCTGGTGCGACCGGGCATGAAGCCCGACGACCTGCACGCGGCGCTCGTCGCGGCGGGCGCGGAACGCGCACAGTGGCAGCGCATCTCGGGCTCCGGCGCTCGACCGCATGTGCCGTCGGGGCTGGGTGAGGCGGACGACGCGTACCGCGACGTGGTCAGCGACCTGTCCTTCCTGGAGAGCCTTCTCGAAGGTACCTCCGGCGCAACCGATCTCGCGGATCTCGGGTTGGCCGCCCTCCGCGAGCGGCTGGACGCGCTGGCTGCGGCCCGCGACGACCTGGCTGTGCTGCCTCGGCGTACTCACGTGCTGGCGTCGCTCGACCGCCTCGGTCTGACCGACCTCGTGGGGCAGCTGCGCGACGAGAAGGCCGGGCGTGACGTGGCGGCTGACCGGCTCGAGATCGCCTGGCACATAGGGGTACTCGACGCGATGGACCGGGAGGATCAGGGCCTGACCTCACCCGGCGAGTACGGCCGCCGGGCCGAAGCACGGGCGGTGGGTCGTCCTGCCGGCCCGCGCGCAACCGCGCTGGGGACCACCGCCCTGGCGTTGCCCTATCTCCCCGCCCTGGTGCAGCGAGTCGACACGGTGCTGCTGCTCGACGCCCAGCGCCTGGGCCTGGCCGAGGCGGTGGCGGCCATTGCGAGGGGGAGGCAGGTCGTGGTCGTCGGCGACCCAGGCGGTCTCCGTCCCTCAGCCCTCGAAGCCTTGGACGACGACGACGAAGAAGCGACTGTCCCGCAACGTACTTCGGTGCTGGGCGCCACTAGCGGGCGAGTCGCGACCCTCACCCTGGACCATCGTCACCGTAGCCCGGAGCAAGTCGTCGCCATCGGTCAGGCCCTGGTCGCAGGCGCCGCGCAGATGCCGCGTTGGCAGGTTCCTGCTCCGCATGGACCCGCGGCCCGGCTCGAGGTCGTGTCCGACGGAACGGTGCCGGTCACCGCCACAGCCGAGCAGGCGAGCCCGCCGCAAGAGGTGCAGCGGGTGGTCGAGCTTGTCATCGACCACGTGCGCAGCCAGCCGGACCAGTCGCTCGCGGTGCTGACCCCCGGCGGCGGTCACGCGCGCGCCGTGGCCGACGGCGTGCGACGTGCCCTCGCCGAAGGGCCTGGCATCACGCCGTGGTTCACCCGATCCACCGACGAGCCCTTCGTGGTGGCCGACCTCGCCCGCGCCGAGGACACAGTGCGCGACCACGTGCTGCTCTCGCTCGGCATCGGACGCACCCCGCACGGCCGCGTCGTGCATCGCTTCGGACGGTTGGACGCCGAAGGCGGCGACCGCCTGCTGAGCCTCGGCATCGCCCAGGCGCGGCTGAGGCTGACTGTCGTCTCGTCGCTGACCGCCGACCAGCTCGACCCGGAACGAACGTCGAGCGACGGCGCCCGCGCGGTGCGGCGACTCCTCCAGGTGCTGGCGGAGGGCGACGGGTCAGCCGTGAAGACTGAGGATGGGGCGCCACTGGGCGATCCGCCCCTAGGCGACCCGGTGCTCGACCTGCTCGTGGGGGCCTTGCGGACGGCCGGGCACGAGGTCGGCAGCCTGACTCGGCCGAGCAGCGATGCCCAGGTGGAGCCGGACGCTGATCCCGACCTCGACTTCGGTCCGGCGCCGGTGCGGCGCAAGCGATCTGGGTCGCCTGCCCCGGTCACGGCATTAGACCCGACGACTCGTCCCGACCTCGTCGTCCGACTGCGCGGGGGGAGCCGCCCCGTCGCCGTGCTCTGGGACGGACGCCGTCCCGCCGACGACCCCGCCGATGTGGTCAGCGGCGACTTCATGCTCGCGGCAGCACTGGAACGCTTCGGGTGGGGCGTCGCCCGGGTCCGCGCCGGCGACATCGTGGCCGACCCCGCCGCTGCTGCGGAGATCGTTGCGGCACAGGCAGAGAGGCGCGCGGCCGACCCGCCGCTGGCCTGAGTCCCTCGCGAGATCTCACGGGAAGCACCGTCGCTCGCGTGGATAGGACCTCTTGTGAGGTCTCGGTGGGCTAGGCGAGGCGTGTCACGCGGCTGGGGCTTCGGTGTGCCGGGGTTGTGCACACCAGGGGGACAACTGCCCGATGTCAGCGTCAGCGCTCCGAAGCGTGGCTGGAGTCCCCCAGTTGTGTTCGCTCATCGGTGGTCGCGAGTGACCCTCAAGCCCGGGCGCACAACCTGACCGCTCGGGCTCGAGTTCCTCGCGAGATCTCGCGAGTCGCACCATCGCTCGCGTGGATACGACACCTTGTGCGGTCTCGATGGGCGCGTCAGGCAGTAGCGAGGTGTCAGGCAGTAGCGGGGTGTCAGGCAGTAGCGGGGTGTCAGGCAGCGACGGGTGTCCGAGTGGGTTGTGCGCCTTGGGAGGGTCCGCCGGCGCTGGGCTGGCGGCGGCGGATCCACCGGGCGATCAAGCGGTTCCCGGTCCACGGCCAGCAACGACGGCGGCTCCACGGCCACCTCGGCCCGGATCGCTTGGTCGAGCGCGTACACCTCACGCAGCTGACCCGCCGCCTCGGCAGCGGCCCGCGCCGGCGACATCGTCGCCGACCCCGCTGCGGCTGCGGAGATCGTTGCGGCACAGGCAGAGAGGCCCGCGGCCGACCCGCCGCTGACCTGAGTCCCTCGCGAGACCTCACGGAAAGCACCATCGCTCGAGTTGATGCGACACCTTGTGAGGTCTCGGGGGTTGCAGTGCTGGCGAAGGGTCAGCCCGAGCGACGCCCTGCGCGCCGGGCGAGCGCGCCTGCGAGTCCGGCGCCCACCAGCAGCCACCCCAGCAGCAGCAGCATGCTGAGCGCGCCGTAGGTACCGAGCCAGAGTCCGACATCGCCCGGCAGGTCGAAGGTGGTTCGCATCGACCACGTCGGTGCGACGAGGTACACCAGACCCGGGAGCACCCCGAAGAGGAGACCAGCGACCACGGGCCCGGCGGGCGCCCAGCCGGCCGAGGCTGCGACGAGGAACAGCAGCACGACACCCGCGATCACGCAGAGGAGGGCGATCAGGTTCTGGTTGGGCTCCAGGAAGATCTGCATCTCGCGGAACCGCTGGTAGCTGAAGTGGCCGAGGAGCCCAATTCCAATGGGCGTCAACACGATTGAGAGCAGCACCCCGAGAAAGTTGGCCAGCGCGCGCGAGCCACCGCGGCGTGGTGCCGGCGGCAACCCAGGCCCGGCGTACGGCGCGCCACCCGCGTACTGCGGCGCGCTGGGCTGGCCACCAGACGTCGGCTGGCCCGGCTGGCCGACTCGTGACTGGCCGCCGGCATAGGGGAGCGGCGCCTGCTTCTGGTGGGGCTGAGGCGGGGGGAACTGAGGGGAGTCGGTCATGGGCACCACCGTAGGGGTCGGCGATCCATGCCAGGGTGTACGGCGAAGCCGACGACCGAGTGGAGGGTGCTGACGTGGCGAGGACCGTAGCGATCACCGAGGGGTACGTCGTGCCGGTGGAGGGCGACCCGATCGACGGCGGCACAGTGCTGATCGAGGACGGCAAGATCACCGCGGTGGGCTCGCGAGTCCGGGTGCCTCGCAGCGCGGACCGCATCGACGCGCGCGGAAGCTGGGTGCTGCCGGGCTTCGTCGAGGCGCACGCGCACATGGGCGTCCACGAGGAGGGGGAGGGCTGGGCCGGCCAGGACACGAACGAGATGACCGACCCCAACGGCGCCCGCATGCGCGCCCTCGACGCGATCAACCCCGACGACGAGGGCTTCCGCGACGCCCTCTCCGGCGGCGTCACGACCGCCGTCGTCAAGCCCGGCTCGGGCAACCCGATCGGCGGTCAGACCGTCGCCCTGAAGTGCTGGGGACGGATGGTCGACGAGATGGTGATCAAGCAGCCCGCCAGTGTGAAGAGTGCGCTGGGCGAGAACCCGAAGCGCGTCTACGGGGACCAGAAGAAGCTGCCGTCGACGCGCCAGGGCGTTGCGGCCGTGATCCGCGACGCGATGACGAAAGCCCAGGACTACCAGGTGAAACGCGACCGCGCGGCGTCCAAGGACGAGCCGTTCGACCGCGACCCCACCAGCGAGGTGCTGGTGCAGGTGCTGGCCGGGGAACTGCCCTGGTCGCAGCACTGTCACCGCGCTGACGACATCGCGACCGCGATCCGCCTGTCACGCGAGTTCGGGTACCGGCTGATCGTGAACCACGGCACCGAGGGCCACCTCCTGGCCGACGTGCTGGCCGACGCCGGCATCCCGGTCGTGATCGGCCCGCTGTTCACCACCCGCAGCAAGGTCGAGCTCCGCCAGCGGCACCTCCGCAACCCCGGCCTGCTCGCGGCGGCGGGCGTCCGCATCGCGATCACCACCGACCACCCGGTCGTCCCGATCAACTTCCTCGTCCACCAGGCGACGCTCGCGGTGAAGGAGGGCCTCGACCGCAAGACGGCCATCGAGTCACTGACGATCAACCCGGCGGCGATCATGGGTCTTGACGCCCGCGTGGGCTCGCTCGCCAAGGGCAAGGACGCGGACGTGGTGCTCTGGTCGGGTGACCCCCTCGACGTGATGTCGCGGGCGCAGCGCGTGTTCGTCGGTGGCCAGGAGGTGTACGCGTGGGACCACGCAGCCGGGGCCGGCGTGGTCGCCGACCCCTACGTGCGCAGCTGAGCGCGGGGCGCCCGGAGCCCCGGCCGGCGGAAGCGTGAAGCAGGCAGCCTGATGACCCGACCTCGCTGGCGTCGCCTGATCGGTTCCGAGGCAGTGACCGAGCCGGTCCCTCTGGCGCGGCAGCTGCGCAGCACCCCGTACCAGGGTCTGGTGCGCATGCAGACTCCCGAGCAGGCCGACCTGCGGCGGTCGCTCGACCTCGTGATGGGGATCGCGGCCCTCGGGCTGCGTACCGGAATGGGCACCGCCGAGGTGAAGACCACAGTGATCGCCTCCGGCGCGGCACTGGGCCTGCGCGACGACGCGCTCGAGGTCGACATCACTTTCGGCTCAGTGCTTCTCGGCTACGCGCCGCCGGGGCAGCCGGCGATCGCGCTGGTCCGGGTGATGCGGTCGCCGGGGCGCGACTACGCCCGGATGTCAGAGCTCCACGCCCTCGTCGTCGACCTCGTCGCCGGACGGCTTGACCGCACAGGAGCGAAGCAGCGGCTGGCGGAGATCGAGCAGATGCCCCGGCCGTACCACCGGTCGGTGGTCAGTGTTGCGTGGGGCGGACTCGCGGCCTCGGTCGTGCTGCTGCTCGGAGGCTCGCCGGCCGCGGCGGCCACCGGGTTCGTGGTGACCGCCGCCGTCGACCAGGTCGGACGGTTGGTTGGCCGCCGCGGGCTGCCGCCCTTCTTCGTCACGTTCATCGGCGCGGCGCTCGCCGCCTCGGCTGCAGTGCTGGTGGGAACCGTCAGCGAGCAGGTGCCGGCCCTGGGGTTGACCAGTGCCCGCGGCACCGGGCTCGTGGTCGCCGGCGGGATCGTCGCGCTGCTGGCCGGCGTCGGGCTCGTCGCCGCCGTCCAGGACGGCATCAGTGGCTTCCCCGTCACGGCGGTCGGGAGACTGTTCTCGGTCGTGCTGACCACGGGGGCGATCATCGCCGGCGTCGCGGTCGTGCTGGCCCTTGCTGCACGGATCCGTGGCGACGCGGTCTTCCTGGTCGACCCCCTCGCAGCGCGACCGACCGACGTCACCGTGGGAGCGGCCCTGCTGGCGGCGCTCGGCGGCACGTGCTCGGGCCTCGCGAACCGCGCGCCGCCACGCCTTCTGGTGGCGATCGCCGTGGCCGGCGGCGTCGGCTACCTGATCGACCTCCTGGCGCGCGCAGGCGGCCTGCCCGCGGCGATCTCAGCTGCCATCGCCTGCACCTTCATCGGCGTGGTCGGGCGGATCTGGGCGCTGCGACGGCGGGCCTCACCGCTGGCGGTCGTCGTCCCGGCCACCACCATGCTGCTGCCCGGCCTCGTGATCTTCCAGGCTCTGCGCGAGATGACCACGGGCGACGCCCAGGGAGGCCTGATCACGCTGCTCTCGGCCGGCACGATCGCGATGGCGATCGCCGGCGGTGTCGTGCTCGGAGACACGCTCGCCGCCCCGATCGAGCGCGGGCTCGACCGGGTCGACTCACGGATGCATCGGGGAAATGATGACGCTCCCGTACGCGAGCGCTCGTAGGCTCGGAGGATGTCAGGCTCCTACCTCAGATTCCCGTCCCTGCATCACGACCAGGTCGCCTTCACGGCCGAGGACGACGTGTGGCTGGCTGCCGTCGACGGCGGCCGTGCCTGGCGACTGACCTCCGACCGGGCCCCGGTGAGGAACGCCCACATCTCGGCCGACGGTGCCCATGTGGCGTACATCGGTCACCGCGATGGCGTCGGCGAGGTCTACGTCGTGCCGACCGGTGGAGGACCGTCGCGACGACTGACGTGGTGGGGCGACGACTACTCCAAGGTCCTTGGCTGGACGGCGGACGGCCGCGTGGCTGCCGCGTCGATGGCGGGAGAGCCGTTCCGCAGCCGCACGTGGGCGCGGGCCGTGCCACTCGACGGCGGCCCGTCCGAGCGACTGCCGTACGGGCCGGTGGACGCTCTCGCGACGCCGCCGGCCGACGGCTCGGCGACGACGCCGGTCGTCATCTCCAGGGGGTTCAACGGCCGCAGGCGCGACTACGCGTGGTGGAAGCGCTACCGCGGCGGGACGGCGTCCCAGCTGTGGATCGACCCCGACGGCTCCGGCACCTTCGAGCGGCTGCTCGGAGGGCTCGACGGGCAGCTCGTGACGCCGATGTGGGTGGGCGGCCGGGTCGCCTTCTGCTCCGACCACGAGGGCCACGGCAACGTGTACTCGTGCCTGCCCGACGGTTCGAACCTGCGTCGACACACCGACCACGACGACTTCTTCGCACGCCAGGCCAGCACCGACGGCGAGCGCGTCGTGTACGTGGTCGCGGGCGAGCTCTGGCTGCTCGACGACCTGGCCGCCGACTCGTCGCCTCGCCGTCTCGACGTGCGCACCGGTGGCCCGGTCACGGCCAGGACCCCCACTCCGGTGCCGGCAGCCAAGCACCTCGCAGACATCAGCCCCGACCGTACCGGGCGCGCGAGCGCCGTCGAGGTGCGCGGGACGATCCACTGGCTCACCCACCGCGACGGCCCCGCCCGGGCCCTCGCCGCCCAGCCTGGGGTGCGGTTCCGGCTGCCGCGCGTGGCCGGTGGCAACGACGACGCCGACAGCACTGTCGTGTGGATCTCCGACTCCGCCGGCGAGGACGCCGTCGAGATCTCCACCGGCGGCTCCGAGCCTCGCCGCCTGGCCGCCGGTCATGTCGGCCGGGTGCTGGACCTGGCCGTCGCCCCGGACGGCGCGACCGTTGCCGTCGCGACCCATGACGGCACCCTGGTCGTCGTCGACACCGCCAGCGGAGACCACCGCGTGCTCGCACGGACCGAGAACGACTCGATGCGCGACCTCGCCTTCTCACCCGACTCGGCGTGGCTGGCGTGGACCCGCCCCGGGCCTGAGCCACTGAGCCAGATCAAGCTGGCCCGCCTCTCCGACGACCTGGTCGTCGACGCGACGCCGCTGCGCTTCGTCGACACCGAGCCGGCCTTCACGCCTGACGGCAAGTACCTGGCCTTCCTCTCACGGCGGACGTTCGACCCGGTCTACGACGAGTACGTCTTCGACATGTCCTTCCCGGCCGCGACCCGGCCGTACCTGTTGGCGCTGGCCGCGGCGACGCCGTCCCCGTTCGACCCGCGTGAGCAGGGACGCCCGGCGTCGTCCAGCGAGGCAGGCGGGGCGGGCGGGGATCACACCGAGACGAGGAGTCCCGACAACGACGCGGAAGGGGCGTCGTCCCAACCGTCCACAGCCGTCCCGAGTGTCCCCGTCGACATCGAGGGCCTGCCCGAGAGGGTCGTGCCGGTGCCCGCCCCCGCGTCGCGCTACTCGTCGCTGCGGGCGACGGCGGACGGGCTGGTCTGGCTGCACGAGCCACTGCGAGGGCAGCTCGGCGAGGACCTGGCGCGCCCGGGCGCCGAGCCACCCCGTCCGACGCTCGAGCGCGTCGACTTCGCCCACGGCCGCGTCACGGTGCTGGCGGAGAACGTCGATGCCGTCGAGGCCAGCGGTGACGGGAAGCGGCTCGTGGTCAGGGACGGCGAGGCGCTGCGCGTGCTGCTCGGCGACCGTCCCGTCAAGGACGACGACCAGGACCCCGACGCGCACGTCGAGGTCGACCTCGGCCGGATCCGCGTCGTCGTCGACCCCGCCGCGGAGTGGAACCAGATGTTCTCCGAGACCTGCCGCCTGATGCGCGACCACTTCTGGGTTCCCGACATGGGCGGGATCGACTGGGCCGCCGTCCAGGACCGCTACCGGCCGCTCCTCGAACGAATCGGCTCGCACGACGACCTGGTCGACGTGCTGTGGGAGGTCCATGGCGAGCTGGGCACGTCGCACGCGTACGTGATGCCGCCGGAGCGCCCGGTGGAGAGCGACCGGCGGCTGGGCCAGCTCGGTGCCGACATCGCTCCCGGCGCGGACGGCATCTGGCGCGTCGGCCGCGTCCTGCCCGCGGAGAGCTCGGCCGGGCAGGGCCGGTCACCTCTCTCCGCGCCCGGCGTCGGGGTCGGGACGGGGGACGCGGTGCTCGAGGTCGACGGCCGTCAGGTCGACCGGGTCACCGGCCCCGGGCCCTTGCTGGTGGGCGCCGCGGGCCGCGCGACCGAGCTGCTGGTCGAGCCGTCCGGTGGCGGCGAGCGCCGACGGGTCGTGGTCGTGCCGCTCGACGTCGAGACACCGCTGCGCTACCACGACTGGGTGGCGGAGCGGCGCCGGGCCGTGCACGCGGCGAGCGACGGCCGCGTCGGCTACCTGCACGTGCCCGACATGGTGGCCAACGGGTGGGCGCAGTTCCACCGCGACCTGCGCACCGAGATGGCCCGGGACGGGCTCGTGGTCGACGTGCGTGACAACGGCGGCGGCCACACGTCCCAGCTGGTGGTCGAGAAGCTCGCCCGTCGGGTCATCGGGTGGGAGGTCGGTCGCGGCGTGGCACCCGTGACCTACCCGTCGGACGCGCGACGCGGCCCGATGGTCTGCGTGACGGACGAGAACGCCGGGTCCGACGGCGACATCGTGACCCAGGCCATCAAGGAGCTCTCGCTCGGACCGGTCGTCGGCACGCGTACCTGGGGCGGCGTGATCGGCATCGACATGCGCTACTCCCTCGTCGACGGCACGGGGGTCACCCAGCCCCGCTACGCCTTCTGGTTCGACAGCCAGGGCTGGAAGGTCGAGAACTACGGCGTCGACCCCGACATCGAGGTCCTGTGTGCACCTCAGGACTGGGCGGGCGGCCACGACCCGCAGCTCGATGCCGCGATGGAGCTGGTGCGGCAGGCGCTCGACGCCCGTCCCGCCCTCACGCCACCGGACCGGGAGACCCGACGGCCACTGGTCGCGCCCGAGCTGCCGCGCCGACCCTGAGCTCTGGAGCGTGCCGAGCGCACTGAGCTCAGGTCAGCGACCAGTCCACCGGCTCGCCGCCCTGAACCACCAGCTGCTCGTTCGCGCGGCTGAAGGGACGTGACCCGAAGAATCCGCGCGACGCCGACAGCGGGCTGGGGTGGACGCTGGTCAGGGCCGGAACCGACCCGAGCAGCGGCCGAACAGCCTGCGCGTCCCTGCCCCACAGGATGGCGACCAGCGGACGGCCGCGAGCCGCCAGCGCACGGACGGCGGCGTCGGTGACCTGCTCCCACCCGCGTCCACGGTGCGAGCCCGATCGACCGGGCCCGACCGTGAGCACCCTGTTGAGCAGCAGAACACCCTGCTCGGTCCAGCGCGAGAGGTCGCCGTGCGCCGGCGGCGCCGCACCCGTGTCGGCCGTCAGCTCCGCCAGGATGTTCTGCAGGCTTCGCGGCAGCGGGCGCACTCCGCGATCGACGGCGAACGAGAGGCCGACGGGGTGGCCGGGCGTCGGGTAGGGGTCCTGTCCGACCAGGAGCACGCGCACCGCGTCGAACGGCGTCGAGAAGGCCCGGAGCACCCGGTCGCCGGCCGGCAGGTAGCCACGGCCCGCTGCGAGCTCCGTGCGGAGCATCTGCCCCAGCCCCGTGATGGTGTCGTGCACCGGCGTCAGGGCCGGAACCCAGCTCGGGTCCACGAGCTCGTCGAGGGGCCGCACCCGCTGCGTCACGGGCCGCACGGTACCCAGTAGGCTCCCCGAAACCCGAAGCAGCCCGGACCGAGCGTTGGAATGACACCGTTGTGGTTCGCGTCGTACAGTGGCTGCGCAGGACGACGACGGGAGCCCGGAATGGACGCGGCACAGGCAGGCACGGGCCGGACGGACCCGAGGCACGACGGTGCGCAGCTCTCTGAACGCGACGCCCGCATCCTCGACTTCGAGCGCCAGTGGTGGAAGTACGCGGGCGCCAAGGAGCAGGCGGTCCGTGAGCTGTTCGACATGTCGGCGACCCGCTACTACCAAGTCCTCAATGCTCTGATTGACTCTCCCGCGGCGTTGGCCCGCGACCCGATGCTGGTCAAGAGGCTGCGCCGGATGCGCATGTCGCGCCAGCGGGCCCGCTCAGCACGAAGGCTGGGTGTGCAGGTCTAGGGAGAAGGGTGCTGTGACCGAACCGGCGCAGTACGAGAAGTACGACACCGACGAGTTCGACCTCGACCTCGGCGATGACGTGCGTCGCGGCGCCCACCGGGCCACGCTCAGCCCCCTGGTGACCGGGCTGCCCTGGATCATCGGCGCGGTGCTCTCGTTGGCGGTCGTCGTCGGCATGTACACGCTGGTCGGCGGCGGTGACCTCGACCTGCCCGGCGTGTCCCCGGACCCCACCACGCCGGCTGCGGGCGGCGAGACGACACCCGCGACCACCGCTCCGCCCACCAGCGCTCCACCGAGCACGCCCGCGCCGACGCCTGACCAGTCGGTCGAGCTGATCGTGCTCAACTCGACCGACACGCGGGGGCTCGCGTCGCGCGCGGCCGAGCAGCTCGAGGGCGAGGGCTGGACGGTCGCGGACATCGACAACTACAGCGCCGGCGAGCCACCCACCACCGTCTTCTACGCCACCGAGGAGCTCGCGGTCACGGCCGAGGCGGTGGCGGCCATCGTCGGCGGCACGACCGCGCTCGACCCCGAGGAGACCGAGGCCGTCACCGTCGTGCTCGGCTCGGACTACTCGCCCGCGTAGCCGATCGGTAACGTGGGTGTTACGGTAACGCGCAGGCTACGAAAGGACGGCGACCTCGTGACCACCTACCGCGTGGAGCGCGTGATCGCGGCGCGCCCCGAGACCATCTGGGCGCTGTTGACCGACGCCGCGGGATACCCGAGCTGGAATCCCACCGTCATCGGGATCGACGGGCGCATCGAACCGGATGAGAAGATCGCCCTGACGTCGACGCTGAACCCGAAGCGGGCCTTCAAGCTCAAGGTCTCGGAGTTCGAGCCCCCAACCCTGATGCGGTGGAGCGACGGCATGCCGCTCGGCCTGTTCTCAGGAGTGCGGACCTATCGGCTGGTGCCGCGTGGCCCGGTGACCGAGTTCTCGATGGAGGAGGTCTTCTCGGGATTGATGGCTCCTCTGATCACGAGGACCATCCCCGACATGACGGATTCGTTCGAGCAGTTCGCGGACGGGCTCAAGGGCGCAGCCGAGGCAGGCGAGACCGCTGGCGAGTCCGCAGCCCAGTGACGCGCTCGACGCGCTCGGCGACTCGACCCGCCGGGCCATCGTCGAGAGCCTCGGTGAGCGTGGCAAGTCGGTGCAGGAGCTGGCCGACGAGCTTCCGATCTCGCGCCCTGCGGTCTCGCGCCACCTGCGGCTGCTGAAGGACGCCGGCCTGGTCGCCGACAGGCCCGACGGGACCAGGCGGATCTACAGCCTGAGCGGGGACGGGGTCCACGCGGCCACGAACTACTTCGCACAGGTCTGGGGAGAGGCGGCGGCCCGCTTCACGATCGCTGCCGAGAACCTCGCCGACGAGCCGGCCCGGGAAGAACACCCCGAGCGCTGATGGACGCCATCCTCCATGAGTTCGACGTGACCGTGCCCGTCGAGCGGGCCTTCACGGTCTGGACGACCAAGGCGTCTTTGTGGTGGCCGCGCAGCCACACGATGGGCGGCGAGCGGCACGCGGAAGTGGTGTTCGAGCCGCACGCGGGCGGCCGCATCTTCGAGCGGACAACGGCCGGCGAAGAGCTCGACTGGGGAGAGGTCGTCGGCTGGGACCCCCCACGGCGCGTCTCGTACCTCTGGCACCTGTTCTTCGACCGGTCCGAGGCCACCCAGGTGGTGGTGTCGTTCGCGCCGGCTGAGGGCGGCACGCGAGTCACCATCGAGCAGACCGGGTTCGAGCGCCTCGGTGACGCCGGCGCCGCGCGCCGCGACCGCACCGACCAGGCGTGGACGCACATCGCCGAGCTCTACCGAGCCGCCGTCTGACCTCTCGGCACGGTCGGGCAGACTCCTGGCCATGAGCGATGCGACCCTCGACGCAGTCGTCGTCGGCTCGGGCCCGAACGGCCTGGCGGCGGCGGTGACGCTCGCGCGGGCGGGCCTTGCCGTCGAGGTCCTGGAGGCCCAGCCCACGGTCGGTGGCGGCGCCCGCACGCTCGACCTCGGCCTGGCGGACGGGCTGGTGCACGACGTCTGCTCGGCCGTGCACCCGATGGCCGTGGCTGCACCGTTCATGAAGCAGTTCGACCTGGAGGCACGCGGGGTCAAGTTCGAGACGCCTGAGCTCTCCTACGCCCAGCCCCTCGACGGCGGACGAGCAGCGCTCGCATACCGCGACATCGAACGAACCGCAGAGGGTCTCGGAGTCGACGGCGCGACCTGGAGGCGCCTGCTCGGGCCGCTCGCACGTCACGAGAAGGAGCTTGTCGCCTTCGCGCTCGGCACCTACCGGGCCGTTCCGTCGAGCATCCAGGGCCTGCTGACGACAGCGCAGTTCGGTCTGCGGCTGCTGGAGCAGGGCACGCCGGCCTGGAACCGGCGCTTCCGCACCGAGGAGGCGCCCGCGCTCCTCACCGGGGTCAGTGCCCACGCCATCACCCCGATGCCCTCGATCGGCGCGGCGGGCAGTGCGCTGCTCCTGGCACCGATCGCGCACGGCTCGGGCTGGCCGCTGCCGATGGGCGGCAGCGGCGCGATGATGGCCGCGCTCGTCGACGACCTCCAAGCGCATGGCGGACGGGTGCGCACCGGCGTCCCGGTGACGGAGTGGGGCGACCTACCGCCCGCTCGCGCGTACCTGTTCGACACCACGCCGCTCACCGTGGCGGAGGTGCTCGGCGACCGGCTGCCGACGGCCGCCGCGGCTCGCCTTCGACGGTTCAAGTACGGCAACGCCGCCGCCAAGGTCGATTTCGTGCTGTCGGGCCCGGTCCCGTGGGCCGCGCCCGAGGTGGGCCGCGCCGGCACGGTGCACGTCGGCGGAAGCCGAGCCGACATGGCCCGGGCTGAGCGTGACGTCGCGTCGGGTCGACACGCCGACCACCCGATGGTGCTGCTCAGTGACCCGTCCATCCTCGACCCGGCCCGTGAGGTCGCGGGGCTGAGACCACTCTGGACCTACACCCACGTTCCCGCCGGATCCAACCGCGACGTCACCGAGGACGTGACGGCCCAGATCGAGCGGTTCGCACCGGGTTTCCGCGATGTAGTCGTGACCAGTCGCTGCGTGCCGGCCGCTGAGATGAGTCACCACAACGCGAACTACGTCGGCGGCGACGTGGCTGCCGGTGCGGTCACGACGTGGCAGGTGCTGGCCCGTCCGACACCGACCCTGAACCCGTACCGCACCGGCGCGGACGGGGTGTACATCTGCTCCGCCTCGTCGCCGCCTGGCCCCGGTGTGCATGGTATGTGCGGCTGGTTCGCTGCCCGCACGGTGCTGCGCGAGCGCTTCGGGATCAGGACGATGCCGTCGCTTGCTCCGTCGCAGCCGGCCCGCTGAGCCGGCCTCGCAGCACCGGGAGCCGCTGGCCCACACGCCGCAGCGACGGGATGACCCGCTCGAGCGGGAAGAAGGCCAGCCAGCACACCACTGTGGGCAGGAAGTGGATGCCCAGCGCCAGGAACGTCGCGAGATGGAAGAGCAGGAAGAACGAGACCGCGGCCAGCAACCAGCGTCCGCGCAGCCACAGGACCACGGGCGAGAGGAACTCCGCCGCCAGCAGTGACCACTGGCCGATCATGAGGACGAGCGGGTAGTCGAGCGTCCAGCGGACCCACTGCGACCCGCGCCGCAGGATCGCCCACGTGAACACGGACCCGTTCGCCCAGGCCCACGGGCTGCCCGCCCGAACCCACTTGTTGAAGGCCGAGCCGAAGTACGTGATCACGGTGGCGACCGCCACCGTCCGCATGGCCCACCCCGCGGCCTGGCTCAAGCCCGTGTCGGTGAAGCGCGCGCGCCCGACGGTCGGCAGCACGAGGACGGCCACCATCAGCGCCATGTGGTCGTGGGAGACGTAGGAGAAGCCCTGCGAGTTCATCATCCACGCGGTGAAGGTGACCGCGACTGTGCCGCCCGCCAGGCGTGGCAGCCGTCCCGTGGCCGCGACCAGGCAGCCCGCGATGGTCACCACGAGGAGCGCCCAGGCCACCGGCACCGACGGCTCCGGGAACGGCAGCACCCGCGCGAACAGCGTCGGCTGGTACAGCGCCGGCGCGTACCCGTGCCCGATCACGTCGTTCGTCACGTACAGCACGTCCCAGATGACGAAGAGGTAGATGGCCACCCTGAACACGGCGACGCGGGCAAGGGGGACGGGCGACAGCCACCAACCAGTGACGGCACGGCCGGCCCGGCCGGCGCCACCCAACCGGCCTGCCTCGCTCACAGTGCTCATAGTGTGTCCTCGTCGCGGACGGTCCACGTGGCCAGCTCGGTGGTGCTGACCTCGCCCGTCGGCCGACCGTCGGCGAGCTGGTAGCTGTCACGCATCAGGTACAGCTCGGTGTAGGGCGACTGGCTCGGGTGCAGGCCCGCGTGGGCGTCAGCGAGAGCCTGCAGCAGCGACGGGTCCTCCAGCACGCGGCCCAGCTGGTTCTCGATCTCCGCCCGTCCCACACCGACGCCGGTCGGGTTGAGCGGCACGCGCACCTGCTCCCCGTCGGCGGTGTCGGCGAGCACGTAGACCGAGTTGACCGGGCTGTTGGGGTCGCGTGCAGTGGCGTACTGCGACAGCGAGCCGAAGGGGAACAGGTCGTTGTTGTCCTGCACCTGTCCCACGACGAGCATCGCGAGGGCGACGACGACCGCCGTGAGCCGCCACGTCACACCCAGCGGCCCGAGGCGGCGGACGGTCGCTCCCCCGGTCATGGGCCGAAGGGTAGCCGTGCGCGGCGCCGGTTCCGGAGCACCAGGCCGACGACCGCCACGACCAGGAGCAGCACCATGGCCACCGTCAGGGCCAGGCCAGTGACCCATCCGCGGTCGTCGACGACCACGTCGACCTGCTGGAACGGCTCGTCGTCGCCGGCCTGGGCGAACACGTAGTCGTCGGTGATCTGGTCCGGCACGAAGAACGTGTCGTCCCAGCGGGTCAGGTAGTCGGTGCCGTCGGCGAGGTGCGAGCTCAGCGGTTCGCCGGCCTGCTGGGCGGTCACCCGTCCGGCGAAAGCGATCGTCGACTCGCTGCCCGTCGGGTGCGTCGACGGCTCCACCTTGTGGTCGGCGAGCACGTAGAGACGCACCTGCTGTGGCACGTCGGCGCCGCGGGAGAGCTGCATCGGGTAGACGAGCTCGTCGGTGTCGAAGGCGATCGCCAGCGGCGTGATGTCGCCGTTGCCGAGGCCGGCGTCGCCCTCCGGAGCGAGCCGCGCGGCGACCACCTCCCAGCCGTCGGAGGTGTAGGCGTCGAGGCCCGACGCGGTCGCGTGCGACAGCACGAAGCCGTTCGACTCCAGCCACTCCGCCACCGCGCCCGAGTCGGTGCCCGCGAGGCGCGCCACCTCGAACGGGCCGATGCGGGTGCTCTCGCGCACCTCCACGCCGCCCCCTGGTGCGCCCGCCGTGTCGCCGCCGCCCGCGCCGAAGAGGTCGGTGAAGAAGGAGAGGTTCGGCGTCCAGTCGGTGCGGTGCTCGACCCGCGGTGCGGTCAGGCGCTCCAGGGTGTCGAAGACCTGGCCCTCGCCGAGGGACACCTCGGCAGTCGTGGGGACGGGCAGCACCCACGCCGCCTCCGACGAGGTGCCCTGGACGTCGAGCTTCATCACGATCTGCTCGGTGCTGCCGTCGAAGCGCACCAGCGACGTCTCACCGGCCACCGCGGCGTCGCCCTCCGACGGCAGGTAGGCCCCGCACCCGCAGGCGGCCGACGGCGCGACCAGCCCGGCGAAGGTCAGCGCGGTGGCTCCGGCCCAGGCAATGGCCGCCCGTCGTCCCCAGTCGCCACCCATGGCGAAAGGTTGCCACAGGGCCCTGCCGACTCCCTGCCGACTCCTTGCCGACTCCCTGCCGACTCCCTGCCGACTCCCTGCCGACTCCTTGCCGACTCCAAGGCGGCTTGCACTCACACCACCAGAGTGCTAACTATTGACCTGGCACTCACGCACGCCGAGTGCCAGAGGTCCGACCCCAGTGAGGGCCGCACCGCCGGTGCACAGGGCACCAGCGGGGCCGCCCGTCCGTCGCGGGCGCTGGTTCGGCCACTACCCCAGCCACCCGTTTCGGGAGGAACCACACAGATGGTCAAGATGATCTCCTTCAACGAGGAGGCCCGGCGCGGTCTCGAGCGAGGCATGAACCAGCTCGCTGACGCCGTCAGGGTCACCCTCGGTCCGAAGGGCCGCAACGTCGTTCTCGAGAAGAAGTGGGGCGCTCCCACGATCACCAACGATGGTGTCTCCATCGCCAAGGAGATCGAGCTCGAGGACCCCTACGAGAAGATCGGTGCCGAGCTCGTCAAGGAGGTCGCCAAGAAGACCGACGACGTCGCGGGCGACGGCACCACCACCGCCACCGTGCTGGCCCAGGCGATGGTCCGCGAGGGCCTGCGCAACGTGGCCGCCGGTGCCAACCCGATGGCGCTCAAGCGGGGCATCGAGAAGGCCGTCGAGGCCGTCTCGAACCAGCTGCTCGAGTCGGCCACCGAGGTCGAGACCAAGGAGCAGATCTCTGCCACCGCGGGCATCTCGGCCGGCGACCCCTCGATCGGCGAGCTGATCGCCGAGGCGATGGACAAGGTCGGCAAGGAAGGCGTCATCACGGTCGAGGAGTCGAACACCTTCGGCCTCGAGCTCGAGCTCACCGAGGGCATGCGCTTCGACAAGGGCTACAGCTCGCCGTACTTCGTCACCGACGCAGAGCGCATGGAGGCCGTCCTCGAGGACCCCTACATCCTCTTCGTCGAGTCGAAGATCTCCTCGATCAAGGACCTGCTCCCGCTGCTCGAGAAGGTGACCCAGTCGGGCAAGCAGCTCGTCATCATCTCCGAGGACGTCGAGGGCGAGGCCATGGCCACGCTCGTCGTCAACAAGATCCGCGGCATCTTCAAGTCGGCTGCCGTCAAGGCGCCCGGCTTCGGTGACCGCCGCAAGGCGATGCTGCAGGACATGGCGATCCTCACCGGTGGCCAGGTCATCAGCGAGACCGTCGGTCTCAAGCTCGAGAACGCGACGCTCGACCTGCTGGGCCAGGCCCGCAAGGTCGTCATCACCAAGGACGAGACCACCATCGTCGAGGGTGCGGGCGACAGCGAGCAGATCGCCGGCCGGGTGAACCAGATCCGCGCCGAGATCGAGAAGTCGGACTCCGACTACGACCGCGAGAAGCTCCAGGAGCGCCTCGCCAAGCTGGCTGGCGGCGTCGCCGTCATCAAGGCCGGCGCGGCGACCGAGGTCGAGCTCAAGGAGCGCAAGCACCGCATCGAGGACGCGGTGCGCAACGCCAAGGCGGCCGTCGAGGAGGGCATCGTCGCCGGTGGCGGCGTGGCCCTCATCCAGGCCGGCAAGACCGCGTTCGACGGTCTGAACCTGACCGGCGACGAGGCGACCGGGGCGAACATCGTCAAGGTCGCCCTGGAGGCCCCGCTCAAGCAGATCGCGATCAACGCGGGTCTCGAGGGTGGCGTCGTGGCCGAGAAGGTGCGCAACCTCGACTACGGACACGGCCTCAACGCCGCGACCGGCGAGTACGTCAACATGCTGGAGTCGGGCATCAACGACCCGGTCAAGGTGACCCGGTCGGCGCTGCAGAACGCGGCCAGCATCGCGGCGCTCTTCCTCACCACCGAGGCAGTCATCGCCGACAAGCCGGAGAAGGCCGCTGCTGCGGCTCCGGGTGGCGGCGACATGGGCGGCATGGACTTCTGAGTCCCGGCTGCCGATAGCACCACGGACGCCCGGACGGGGCGGTCCTCCTCGCGGAGGGCCGCCCCGTCCGTCGTTTCCCTTGCCTTGACCCTTGACAGGGTCGTCACGGGGGGTGACACTCCTCGCAGGTAAAAGGATTTACCGACGCGGTCCAGTCCCCCCGGAGGCGAGATGGTCCGGCCTGGCATCAAGGACGTGGCCCGAGCGGCCGGCGTCTCCATGACCACGGTGTCCCTCGTCCTCAACGGCAAGGACGGCGGACGGATCAGCGACTCGACTCGGCGCCGCGTTCACGACGTGGTGGCCTCGCTCGGCTACGCACCGAACTCGCTCGCCCAGGGCCTCCGCGCGCAGCGGAGCCAGACCATCGGGTTCCTGTCCGACCGGATCACCACAACCCCCTTCGCCGTCTCCATGGTCCAAGCGGCGCAGGAGGCCGCCTGGAGGCGCGGGTACCTGCTCTTCCTTCTTGACACAGGAGGCGATCGGGAGATCGAGGCCGCCGCGGTGGCGCAGCTGCACCAGCAACAGGTGGCCGGAATCGTCTACGCCTCGATGTTCCACCAGGTGGTACCGGCCCCTGGGGGGCTTCCGGACGACGCTGTCTTTCTCGACGCGCGCCCGGAGGGCGGGGGGTTCCGATCGGTCGTGCCGGACGACCGGGGCGGAGCGCGGGCAGCCACCTTCGAGCTGTTGGATCAGGGGCACCGCCGGATCGCGTTCGTCGACGATGAACGTGCGCCAGTGGCCTCCGAACTGCGGCTGCTGGGGTACCAGGACGCACTCTCGGAGCGCGGCGTGCCCTTCGACCCCGCCTTGCACGTCACCGGTGGGTCGGCCGCCTCGGGTGGCCTCGCCGCTGCCGGTGAGCTGCTGGACCGGCCGCCCGACGAGCGGCCGACGGGGATCTTCTGCTTCAACGACCGGATGGCGATGGGCGCCTACCGCGCAGCACGGCACCGGGACCTCGAGATCGCCCGCGATGTGTCGATCGTCGGATACGACGACCAGCAGTACATCGCCGCGGACCTGGATCCACCACTCACGACCGTCGCCCTTCCTCACCGGGAGATGGGGACCTGGGCGATCGAGACGCTCCTCGACAGGCCGGAGCCGGACGAGGAGAGGACGACCGAGACGGTGCTGATGCCGTGCCCGATCGTCCGTCGGGAGTCAGTAGGCCCGCCGCCGGGGTGACCTTGCCTCGGACCACCCGGCGGCGGGTTGTGCACATCACGTGCCCGTCACCCGACGGTCACGCAGTTCGGGGTCGCGACCTGGCAGTCGCGCCCCACGAAAGGAGTCACGGTGCACCGCAATTCCTGGACGACCATGCTAGCCGTCGCCGCAGTGGCGGGTCTGACCCTGACCGGTTGCGGCCGGGCAGGCGAAGGCGGCGGAGGGGACGGCGCGGGACCCACCGAGCTCACGCTGTGGACCCACTCGGCGGGCAACCCGGCCGAGCTCGAAGTCCTCGAAGGGATCATCTCGGACTTCAATGACTCCCAGGACGAGTACGTCGTCGTGGAGGAGTCCTTCCCTCAAGGTGCCTACAACGACGCAGTGGTGGCCGCTGCTGCGGCAGGTGACCTGCCGTGCCTGCTCGACATGGACGGCCCGATCGTGCCGAACTGGGCATGGGCCGGGTACCTCGCGCCGCTCGAGCTGCCGACCGAGATCACCGACGCCTTGCTACCGACAGCCCTCGGCACGTACAAGGACGAGATCTATGCGGCGGGCTACTGGGACGCAGCGCTCTCGGTGTTCGCCCGCAAGTCGGTTCTCGACGAGAACGGCATCCGGGTCCCGACCACCGCGGACCCGTGGACGCGCGACGAGTTCGACCAGGCTCTGGTGACCCTCAAGGGAGCAGGGTTCGACACGCCCCTTGATATCGGAGCCGAGGACACCGGTGAGTGGTGGGCGTACGCGTACTCACCGATGCTCCAGAGTGCCGGCGGTGACCTCATCGACCGCGACGAGTACCAGAGCGCCGACGGCGTGCTCAACGGCTCCGAGGCGGTGGACTTCTTCTCGTGGTTCCAGAGCCTGTTCGAGCGAGGCCTGACCAGCAACGGCGGAGCCGTCGGCAACGACGAGTTCAACAACGGTGACGTGGGCCTCAGCTACACCGGGGTCTGGAACGCCCAGGGCTCACTGGACGCAGTCGGTGAGGACCTGCTGATCCTCCCGCCCCCCGACCTCGGCGAGGGCCCGAAGATCGGTGGCGCGTCGTGGCAGTGGGGCATCTCCTCGGCCTGCGACGACGTCGAAGGAGCCCGTCAGTACCTCGAGTTCTCGTTCGACCCGAAGTACATCACGGAGTTCAGCGACAACCAGATCGTGATCCCGGCCACAGACGAGGCTGTCGAGTCGTCGAAGAACTTCGCGGAGGGTTCGCCCCTGCGTCCGTTCCTCGAGTTCTCCAAGGAGTTCGCCGTGCAGCGCCCTCCGACACCTGCGTACCCCGTCATCTCCAGCACGTTCGAGAAGGCGGCCAAGGACATCATGAACGGCGCCGACGTGCAGACCGCGCTCGACCAGGCGGTACAGGAGATCGACGCCAACATCTCGTCGAACGACGGGTACGGCCTCTAGCCGGTACCCCTCCCTGCCCGGCGTCCGGGGTGCTCGCCACCCCGGACGCCACCTGGAGGTCTGTCATGACCCTGCCCGCCCAAGAGGCACCGCGTGTCCTCGCCACCCCCGCCCGACCGGACCCCGCTGCCGCGCCCGCCCGTCCACGCCGAGGGGTCGAAAGGCACCGTTCCGCCTACGTTCTCGTTGCGCCAGCAGTGTTCCTACTGGTGCTCTTCCTGGTCGTCCCCGTGTTGCTGGCGTTCGGCCTGTCATTCACCAATGCGCGGCTGATCTCGCCGAACCCGCCGCGATTCGTCGGCTTCGACAACTTCACCCGGGCGCTCGCCGACGACCCGGTCTTCACCCGGTCCCTGATCAACACCTTCGTGTTCGCTGTGGTGGTGGTGCCCGTGCAGGCCGCCCTCGGCCTGTTGCTCGCCCTGCTGGTCAACCAGAAGGTGCGCGGCGTGACCGCGTTCCGCGTCGTGTACTTCGTCCCGGTCGTGACGTCGATCGTCGTCGTCTCGATCTTGTGGAAGTTCATGTACCAGGACCAGGGGCTGGTGAACGCAACGATCAACTCCATCACCTTCGGCGCCTGGGACGGGACAGCCTGGCTGAACAACACGTCCACGGCACTGCCGGCGATCATCGTGATGTCGATCTGGCAGGCCGTCGGGTTCCACATGATCATCTGGCTGTCGGGCCTGCAGACGATCCCGGCCGAGCTGTACGAGGCGGCGTCGATGGACGGTGCCAGCAAGCTGCAGCAGTTCGTCAACGTGACGTGGCCAGGCCTGCGTTCCACAGCGGTGTTCATCCTCGTGACGATCACGATCGCGTGCCTCGGCCTGTTCTCACAGATCGTCGTCATGACTCAGGGCGGGCCGATCAACGCCACCACCACGATCGTCTACCACGCGTTCCGCACCGGCTACCAGCAGCAACAGGTCGGCTACGGGGCGGCGCTGTCCCTGATCTTCTTCGTCCTGGTGCTCGCCGTTGCGATGGTGCAGCGCCGCCTGACCCGAGAGAAGGACTGAGCCATGGCAGTTCTCGACCGACCCGTCGCTAGCGGCAAAGCGCCTGCGTCGCGCCCTTCGGGGGACGGAGGAAAGCGCCGCTATCTCACGTACCTGCCGATGACCGTCCTCGCGGTGTTCTTCCTGTTCCCTCTGTTGTTCATGGTGGTCTCGAGCCTCAAGCCGGACGGGCAGATCTTCTCCGACGTGCGGTCGCTCAAGGCATTCCTGCCGGTAGGTGACATCTCCTTCGACAACTACGTGGGGGTGTTCGACCGTGTCCCGGTAGCGCGCTTCATGTTCAACTCGGTCTTCGTGACCGTCGTGACGGTCGGCCTCGGTCTGGTGGTGAACAGCATGGCCGGCTTCGCCCTGGCGAGGATGGAGTGGCGGGGTCGCAAACTCGTCCTGATCGGGGTCATCGCCACCCTGATCATCCCGTTCGAGACGATCGCGGTGCCGATGACTTACCTGGTGTCGAAGCTGCCCTGGATCGTGTTCGAGGGCGGCGTACCGCTGTACGACATCGGGTGGCTGAACTCGTACCACGTGCAGATCATTCCGTTCGTCGCCAACGCCTTCGCCATCTTCCTGTTCACGCAGTACTTCTCGACGATTCCCAAGGAGCTGGACGAGGCTGCGCGTATCGACGGGTGCGGCTGGTTCACGATCTACCGGAGGATCATCTGCCCGCTGGCCGGCCCCGCCTTTGCGACCGTCGCGATCCTGAACTTCCTGGCGGTGTGGAACGCCTTCCTGTGGCCGCTGATGGTGGTGCAGAAGGAAGAGCTGCGCCCGGTCATGGTGGGCATGCAGTACTTCTTCCAGCTCGACACGGTATGGGGCGAGGTGATGGCGTACACGACCCTCATCACGATTCCGGTGCTGGTCATGTTCCTGACGTTCCAGCGCGCCTTCGTCAGCAGCATCGCCTCCAGCGGGCTGAAGGGATGAGCAGTGCTGCGACTTCCTGACCACTGGGTCTGGGACAGCTGGCCCGTGGACGACGGCGAGGACCACCACCTGTTCTTCCTTCGCGCCTCCCGGGCGCTGATCGACCCCGAGCGGCGGCACAAGCGCGCCTCCGTCGGGCACGCCCGGTCTCGGGACTGGAAGAGCTGGGAGCTGCTGCCCGACGCGATGGTGGGCTCGGACTCGCCCGCCTGGGACGACATGGCGATCTGGACCGGCTCCGTCGTCAAGGGCCACGACAGCGTATGGCACTTGTTCTATACCGGAGTCAGCAGGGCGGAACGCGGTCTGGTGCAACGCATCGGGCTCGCCGTCTCCGAGGACCTCATGGTCTGGAATCGGGTTGGTGATGGCCCGCTGCTGGAGGCCGATCCGCAGTGGTACGAGAAGCTGGATCTCGACGCGTGGATCGACGAGGCATGGCGCGACCCGTGGGTGTTCGCGGACCCTGACGGCGACGGCTGGCACATGCTGATCACCGCGCGCTCGCCCCACGGTCCGGCGACGGGGCGCAGCGTGATCGGTCATGCCCGCAGCGCGGACCTGCGCACTTGGGAGGTGCAGCCCCCGTTGTCCGAGCCGTCCGGCTTCGGACAGCTGGAGGTCCCGCAAAGCCTCATGATCGACGGACGGCCACACCTGGTCTTCTCGTGCTGGCCGGAGCGGATGGACGACAGGCGTCGTGCTCTCGACCTCGTCGGCGGGGTGCACGTCGTGCCCGGGAAGACCCTCCTCGGGCCGTGGGATCTCGACGCCGCGGTACCCCTCGACCACCCGAGCCTGTATGCCGCACACCTGGTTCAGGAGGATTCCGGGCAGTGGTCAGCACTCGGCTTCCGCGACCGGGAGGACGGCGTCTTCGTGGGTGAGATCGCTGACCCTGTTCCCCTGGTGGTCGGCACGGACGGCGCCATCCGTGTCGCGCCGCGCCGGCCACCTGCGAAGGGGTGGGCTATGGAGTCGGCGTCCCGCCCATCTCCGCCTTGAATGCCTCGAACTCCTCCTCGGTCATGCCGAAGTCCTCTGCCGTCAAGCCCGCGAAGGGGTCAGCCCCGTCGAGTCCTTCGAGGCCACCCTCGCCTGCCAGACCCATGAAGGAGCCCATCAGCTCCTCCACCACATTCGCCAGGTCGAGCTCCACGGCACCGTCGGGGGTCTGGACCTCGCCGTCGTAGACCAGCTCGACCAGCACCGGGAGGCCATTGATGCCCTTGTCGGTCATCTCCTTGCGGTCCGCGTCGTCCAGGAACTGCGTGACGTCCATCCGGACCGTCGAGAGGCGGTCGCCGTCGAGCGTCACGTCGAGCGTGGCCTTGCGGCCCTCGAGCGACTCGGTCACCTTGGCCATCTCGGAGTCGAACTCGCTGTCGAACTCGCTGTCGAACTCGTCGGCCGGAGCTCCCGTCTGGGCGATGATCTCCGCCAGGGCGGTCTTGAGCGAAGGGGTGAGCCCGCTGAGGATGCGGTCGAGCGGAGCGGTGACGGTGTAGGCGTCGTCACCCTTCTCGGTGATCTCGATCTCGCGCGTGACCACGTCGACGGCGTCGCTGAACAGCTTCCTCACCGCATCGGTGATGGCCTGGGTGTCGGGGCCGGCCGACTCGCTGGGGGTCGGTGACACCTCCGCCGCCAGCTCCTCCATCTGGGCGAGCAGCTCGGCCGTGTCGAGGCTGACCCAGTCACCGGAGGCAAGCGCGTTGGCGGCGTCGGCCAGGGCCGGCGGGGCCTCGGCCGTCATCCCCTGTGATGTCGTCGACGAGCCCCGGCTGCTCGAGGGCCGTCTCGAGACCGGCCGTGTCGACGCGGACGTAGAGCACGCCCGCGACCTGACGCATCTCGATCAGGGCGTCGCCCTCCACCATGAAGCTGACCGACTGGGAGACGTTCTTCGGTGCCCCCTGGGTGGCGTCGAGGGCGCTCAGGTCGATCTCGGAGAGCTTGCTGCCGTCGGTGGTCGCCATCGTGCTGACGATGCGGGTGCCGAGCAGTCGCTCCACAGTGGCGGCGGTCATCGTCGGTCCACCCTCTGCGGCGACCTCGCCCAGCTCCTCCACGGCGAGCCCTGCGACGGCCGCGCGCGACTCGGCGTCGAGATCGAGGCCGAAGGAGACGGTGAGCGACTCGGTGTCGAACACGCTCGAGGTCGCAGACTGGACTCGCTGAGCCGGAGTCTGCTGGACGGCCTCACCGCAGGCGGCGAGAGACAGTGCCGCGACGGCAGAGACGACGAGTGCGCGCCGGGCGTCGGCGCGTGTGAAGACATGCATGATGGTGGATCCCCCCGATTGACGTGCGCGGAACCGGTCCCCCCGGCCCATCCGCACGGTGCAGTGCCCAGGGTACGTGCGTTCCTCTTCGCCCGAGCCACGATCGTCTCAACATGTGGATGTGCGGCGTGGACGAGTACGGGCGAGTGTCCACACCGTGTGCACGGTGGTCGTCCACAGGCCGGCGAGGCTGGGCGACCTGCGATCGGCCCGTCCTCCACAGGGCATCCACAGGCGCCTCCACAGGTGACCCGTCCGGCGGCACCGAACCGCTTCGAAAACTTTGCGAAAACCCTTGCGCCCGTGTGCGTTACAGGAATAGAAATCTCCCACGCCAGTTCGGAAGTGAAGCCCGGCGGGAGGGGAGACCCACCCGCCAGGCAGAGCGGAAGAAAGGGCGGACCGGACGGGAGACCGCTGGTCCACACCGCGCAGGGCAACCTGCGAGGCGACACCGATGACGCGGTGTCGGGGCCGGTAGGAACCCGATCGGGCGAGGTACTCGTCCCGGCGTCCCGGTCACTTCGGTGATCGGATGGCCGGAACGGGCCGGGCGTCGTCCCGGTGCTCCCGGAGGTCCGGTTCGCCGGACACCCGGGCGCGACCGCCGCGAACCAGAGGCCCCTCCATCTCATACATGGAGGGGCCTCTACCGTTCCCGGGGGCTCGCGGTCCAGTTCTACGGGTCACTCATGAACCAGGTGTTACGCCAGTGTGACCTCACGGTGGCCGTCCTAGGCTGGCGACATGGCCGTGCTCATCGACCCTCCGAGGTGGCCCGCCTACGGCCGCCTGTGGTCCCACCTGGCCAGCGACAGCTCGCTCGACGAGCTGCACGCCTTCGCCGACCTGACCGGCATCCCGCGACGCGCGTTCGAGGGCGACCACTACGACGTGCCGGCCGAGCGGTACCGGCAGGCCGTGGCTGCCGGCGCGCAGGAGGTCGAGGGACGTGAGCTGCTGCGGCGGCTCGTGGCCGCGGGTCTGCGGGTGCCCAAGCGTCGCGGTGAGCACATCGTCGACAGCCGGCAGGCCGAGGACGACGGCTTCGGCGGTGCACCGGCCGTGATCGACCTCGTCGCCTCCCCGCATCCGGCGCCGGACGACCGGGCCGTCGGCGCCTGGGTTCTGGTCACCTCTGCCGCCGCGAGGGCCACGACGGGGTCGGCGACGGTGCTGCTGGTGCACGGCTCGGAGGGGTGGGACCTCCCGGGCGGGCTCCGGCGCACCGGCCAGCCGGTCATGGACACCGTCCAGGAGACACTTGCGTCCGCCGGTGTGGCGGTGGACGGCGGACGGCTGGAACCCGCCGGCTACCTCCGCGTCCGCCCGGCCGACGCGTCGGGTGACGGGGCACGATCGCCGTGGACCTACCGCGCGCTGCTCCGTCTGCGCGTCGACTCCGTCCCAGAGCAAGGGCAGGCCACACCGAGCGCTGACAGGACGGAGTGGCGTCCGGCCGAGGAGGCCGTGAGCCTGCTTGTCACAACGCCGCTCGGCCCACTGGTCGGCCACCTCCTCGGCAGCCGTTCGACAGGACCGGCTCACCACGGGGAGCGCTCGCAGTGAGCCGGTACAAGGAGGGCGGGCACCTGGCCGGCATCCCGCCTCCCGAGCCACCGCCCGGCACCGTCGCTGGGCTGGTGCTGGCCGCCGGAGCAGGAAAGAGGATGGGCGGCCCGAAGGCCCTGCTGCGCGACCACGAAGGGGTGCCGTGGGTACGCACCCGCACCCAGACCCTGCTCGACGCCGGCTGTCTGCCCGTGCACGTCGCGGTGGGTGCGGAGGCCGTGATGGTGCGGGACACGCTTCCGCCCCGTGTCGGAGCGGTCGTCGTCCCCGACTGGGAGGAGGGCATGGGCGCCTCGCTGCGGGCTGGCCTGCGGAGCTTCGCCTCGATCGGGCCCGAGCTCCAGGCGGTGATCGTCGCCGTCGTCGACACCCCGGGACTGTCGGTGGTGGCCGTGCGCGCCGTGCTCGAGGCCGTGCTCGAGGCAGCCGCCGGAGAGCCACTGCACGCAGCTCTCGCGCAGGCCACCTACGACGGAGTGCCGGGACACCCCGTGCTGCTCGGGCGCAACCACTGGCTCGGCGTGCTCGACTCGGCGGTCGGCGACGAGGGGGCGCGCGGCTACCTGTCCTCGCAGCGGGTCCGGCGGATCGAGATCGGTGACATCGCCGACGGCACCGACATCGACACCGCTGAGGACTTCATCCGGCACCAGCGGCAGCCTCCCCACGGGGCGCCCAGGTCGACGCCCCTCCCTCGACGACGCGACCCTTCGTAGGCTGGGGCCATGACCCGACCGGCAGCCGACGCGCAGTTCCCCACGGTGGGCGTCACGCGGCCCGATGACTCACGGCGACGCCCGGCAGCCCGGCGGGTCGTGCTCGCCGCCGTCTCAGCCGAGCCACTCGACGTCGAGCACCACGCCGACCTCGTGGGGGACCCGGCAGCCGGGGCCATCGTGACGTTCGTGGGGCGCGTCCGAGACCACGACCACGGACGGGCGGTGCTCGCGCTCGAGTACGTGGCGCACCCCAGCGCCGATCAGGTCGTCGCCGAGGTCGCCGCCGAGGTGGCCGGTCGCCATCCCGTCGACGCTCTCGCCATCAGCCACCGGGTGGGTGACCTCGTCGTGGGCGACATCGCCCTCGCGGTCGCCGTCGCCGCGGCCCACCGGCACGAGGCCTTCGCGGCGGCGGCCGACCTGGTGGAGACCGTCAAGCACCGCCTGCCGATCTGGAAGCGCCAGGTCTTCGACGACGGCACCGACGAGTGGGTGGCCTGCCCCTAGGCGTCCCCCGTCCGAAATCCCTTTGCTCGCCCCACCCACACGCGCCCTGTGGTGTGCTCGCCCTACCTACACAGATCAGCCCGAACTGTGTGGGCTGCATGAGCCCGCCACAGCGCCGACGTAGGCGGGGCGAGCAAAGGGGTCAGCCGCCGGCGAAGGGGGGCAACACGTCGACCTGCTGCACGTCGTCCAGCGCGCGGTCGGGTGCCGTGGCCGTGACGCCGTCGAGCAGCAGGCCCGCCACCACGAGCACCGGCCCGAGCCGGGGGTGCAACCGTCCGAGCGTCTCGCGCAGTGCGGCGACGTCGGCACCGCTGGGCAGCTCGACCACCTCGTCGTCGCGTCCCGCTGCGGCCGCAGCACCTGCGAAGTAGCGCACCGTCAGCCGGTTGCGACCGGGCACGTCAACCGCCAATGGCGCTCATCGGACGGTCCGGCTGCACGAACCCGGCGTCGTCGATGCCGTGCCCAGCACGCTTGCCCCACATCGCTTCTCGCCACACGGCCGCTATCGCCTCGTCGTCGGCGCCCGAGCGCAGGAGCCCACGCAGGTCGGTCTCGCCGCGCGCGAACAGGCAGTCGCGCATCTGGCCGTCAGCCGTCAGTCGCGTGCGGTTGCAGTCGCCACAGAAGTTGCGGGTGACCGACGCGATGATGCCGACGGTGCCGGCCGGGTGGTCGTCGCCAGCAGCAACGGCGAAGCGTTCGGCCGGGGCAGAGCCGCGTTGCGCCGGGTCGTCCGCAGTCAGGGCGAAGTGCCGCCCCAGCGACTCGAGGACCTCGTCAGCGGTCACCATCTCCGTGCGCTCCCAGGCGCCCTGCGCATCGAGTGGCATCTGCTCGATGATTCGCAGCTCGTAGCCGCTGCGAAGGGCCCACTTCAGCAGGGCAGGCGCCTCGTCGTCGTTGATCCCGCGCATCAGGACCGCGTTGACCTTGATCGGCGACATCCCCGCTGCCCGAGCCGCTTCCAGGCCGGCGAGCACGTCGGCGAACCGGTCGCGGCGGGTGATCTGGGCGAATCTGGCCGGCTCGAGCGTGTCGAGGGAGACGTTCACGCGGTGCAGGCCGGCCTCGGCCAGGGCAGGTGCCCGTCGGGCGAGACCGAGGGCGTTGGTGGTGAGCGAGGTCTCGACTTCGCGTCCGTCCGATGTCCGCAACTTGGAAGTGGCCACCAGGATTGCCTCAAGACCCTTGCGTAGCAACGGTTCTCCGCCGGTGAAGCGCACCTCGTCGATGCCCAGGCGCTCCACTGCCACCGTGACCAGGCGGATCACCTCGTCGTCGGTCAGGGCCTGCTCGGTCGGCAGCCAGTCGAGGCCCTCGGCCGGCATGCAGTACGCGCACCGCAGGTTGCAGCGGTCGGTCAGGGAGACGCGCAGGTCCGTCGCCACCCGTCCGAACCTGTCGATCAGGCCAGGGTGGTCGGGCCGGGCGGGCCCGGGACGATCGGAGCCGGCGCGCGACAGGTCACCCGACGGGGGTCGGCCCGGCATACCCAGCAGCACAGCGCTCACCGGATCAGCGTACGTGCCATCGAGTGGGTGGGTGGCCCGGCGGGTGCCGACCCCGCAAGATGGCCTCATGCAGCGCACCGTCGCCGACCTCGCGGCAGACCTGGCCGCCACCGGCTACCTGGCCGACGACGGTCTCGCGACGGTCGCCTGGCTCGCGGCGGAGATGGGCCGGCCGCTGCTCCTCGAGGGCGAGCCGGGCACGGGCAAGACGGCGCTGGCGGAGGCGCTGGCCGAAGCGCTCGGTGCCGAGCTGATCCGGCTGCAGTGCTACGAGGGCATCGACGCGTCGCAGGCGCTGTACGACTGGGACTTCCCCCGGCAGGTGCTGCACCTGCGGGCCATCGAGGCGACCTCGGCTGCAGCCGCCACGGGCTCGACCGACCTCTCCCTGGACGCGGTCGAGCGCGACCTGTACACCGAGCGGTTCCTGCTCGACCGCCCGGTGCTGCGCGCGCTGCGCACGTACCCCAGCGTGCTGCTCGTGGACGAGATCGACCGCGCCGACGACGAGTTCGAGGCGTTCCTGCTCGAGGTGCTGTCGACCGGGGCGGTGACGATCCCGGAGCTCGGCACCATTCGCGCGGAGCACCCGCCCGTGGTCGTGCTGACGTCCAACCGCACTCGTGAGGTCCACGACGCCCTCAAGCGGCGCTGTCTCTACCACTGGGTGGACCACCCGTCGCTGGCCCGCGAGGTCGAGATCCTGCGCACGCGGATGCCCGGGCTCGACGAGCGGCTGGCCGAGCAGGTGGCCGGGGCGGTGCGGCGGATGCGTGGCGCCGACCTGCTCAAGCCCCCTGGCGTGGCCGAGTCGCTCGACTGGGCCGCGGCACTGACCGCTCTCGGCGCACGTGACCTCGACCACGACACTGCGGCTGCGACCCTCGGCGCTGTCGTCAAGTACCGCGAGGACACGGACCGCGTCCGCGCCGACCTGGCCCGGCTGCTGGCCGGCTGAGAAGCAGATGACGGCCGGACGTGCGAACTGTCAGATCGTCAACCTGCGCTGGCGGGTGCACGGTCTGACAGTTGGCTGGGCGTGCACCATTTGTCAGATCGTCAACCCGCGCGCAGGGGTGCACGGTCTGACACATGGGTGGGGGCGATGACCAGCGCGGGGACGAACGGTGGCGTGACGCTGGCGCTGCTCGGGTTCGCGCGGGCGCTGGCGGCGGCCGGCGTCACGGTCACGCCAGACCGGGCCCAGCGCTTCGCCGAGGCGACGTCGCTGCTGGGTGCCGGCGAGCCAACAGCCGTCTACTGGGCCGGACGGGCGACGCTGTGCAGCCAGCCCGACGACCTGGCGGTGTACGACAAGGTCTTCGCCCTCTGGTTCGCCGGCCGGCTGCCGACGACCCGGCCGCGCACGCCGCCGCAGGTGCCGCCGCGGGCGTCCGCCTCTCTGGAGCAGACGCCGGGTTCCGGTCAGCGGAGCGCGGACGACGACCAGGTGCGCGCGCTCGCCTCGGACGCTGAGGTGCTGCGCCACCGCGACCTGGCCGAGCTGTCGCCGGCCGAGAAGGCCCGGATGGAGCGGATGTTCGCCGGTCTCCAGCCCCGCCTGCCGCGGCGCGCGACGTCGAGGCGCCGGCCCGCGCCGCATGGCGAGGTCGATGCCCGGGCGCTGCTGCGCGACCAGCTCCGCCGGGGCGGTGAGGTCGGGCCGCCGCGCTGGCGACGCAGGTCCGACCGTCCCCGTCGCGTCGTGATGCTGCTCGACGTGTCGGGGTCGATGGCGCCGTATGCCGACGCCCTGCTGCGGCTGGCGCACCTGATGGTTCGCGCAGGCGTGCGGACGGGCGGGCGCGTCGAGGTGTTCAGCATGGGCACGCGGCTCACCCGGCTGACACCGGTGCTGCGCCGCGTCAGGTCGGCACCCGAGGCGGTGGTCGCCGCCGGTCGGGTGGTGCCCGACTGGTCCGGTGGCACGCGGTTGGGGGAGGTGCTGTCGGCGTTCGTGCAGCGGTGGGGACGACGGGGCGTCGCACGCGGAGCCGTCGTGGTGATCTGCTCGGACGGCTGGGAGCGTGGCGACACTGCCCTGCTCGCCGAGCAGGCCGAGCAGATCGCACGGCTCTCGCACCGTCTCGTGTGGGTGAACCCGCACAGCGGCAAGCATGGGTACCGGCCGGTCCAGTCGGGCATCGTGGCCGCGCTGCCGCACCTCGACGACTTCGTGGCCGGGCACTCGCTCGCGGCCTTCGACGAGCTGCTCGACGTCGTCGCCCGGTGCTGAGCGCTTCCCGTCGCCGGACAAGCGGGTGAGGATGAGGCCATGACGCTGGAGATGATCCACATCACGGTCGACTGCGCGCACGCCGCACGCTTGGCCGGGTTCTGGGCCGAGGCTCTGGGCTGGAACGTCTCTCCCGACTCCAACGAGGAGTACGCCGCCGTGGGCGGACCCAAGCGTCCCGCCGACACGCCAGGGTGGCTGTTCTTCCAGGTGCCGGAGGGCAAGTCGGCCAAGAACCGGTTGCACGTCGACCTGGAGGCCGACGACCTGGACGCCGAGACCCAGCGGTTGACCATCCTCGGTGCATCGGTGCTGTGGGAGAAGGTCGAGTGGGGCACGCGCTGGAACACGCTGACCGACCCCGAGGGCAACGAGTTCTGCGTCGCTCAGAAGAAGAAGCCGAAGGAACCTGTCTCCGATGCGTGACGTGCTCGACGAGCTGCTCGCCTGGTGGCGCGACGGGCGAGCGGTCGGCGTGGGCACGGTGGTGGCGACCTGGCGGTCCGCCCCCAGACCGGCCGGCGCCAGCATGCTCGTCGGCCCGGACGGTGAGGTGGTGGGCAGCGTCTCGGGTGGGTGCGTCGAGGGAGCGCTGTACGAGCTCGCTACGGACGTCGCAGCGTCGGGATCGCCTGTGCTGCAACGATATGGGGTCAGCGACGAGGACGCCTTCGCCGTCGGCCTCACCTGCGGCGGCATCCTCGACGTCTTCGTCGAGCGGGTCGACCAGGCGTCGTTCCCTGAGCTGGAGCAGGTGGCCGACGACGTGCGGTCCGGACGTCCGGTAGCCGTTGCCACGGTCGTGTCCCATCTCGACCGGAACCTGGTCGGACGCCGGATCGTGGTTCGCCCCGAAGGAGCCGATGCGTCCTCCGAGAGCCTCGGGTCGGCACGCCTCGACGCCGCCGTCACCGACGACGCCCGCGGCCTGCTGGCGGCCGGCCGTACCGAGACGCTCGAGTACGGGCCCGACGGGCAGCGCCGCGGCGAGGGTGCCCGGGTCTTCGTGGCGAGCTACGCGCCCCGTCCGCGGATGATCGTGTTCGGCGCCATCGACTTCGCGTCGGCGCTGGCGCGCACCGGCGCGTTCCTCGGCTACCAGGTCACCGTGTGCGACGCGCGACCCGTCTTCGCGACCCGGTCGCGGTTCCCTGACGCCGACGAGGTGGTCGTCGAGTGGCCGCACCGCTACCTCGCGGCAGAGGCCGAGCACGGTCGTATCGACGAGCGCACGGTGCTCGCGGTGCTGACGCACGACCCGAAGTTCGACGTGCCGCTCCTCGAGGTCGCCTTGCGATTGCCGGCTGTCGCCTACATCGGTGCGATGGGATCACGCCGGACACACGACGACCGTCTCGAGCGCCTGAAGGCTGCCGGCGTGAGCGACGACGAGCTAGCGCGGCTCTCGTCCCCGATCGGGCTCGACCTGGGCGCCAGGACCCCTGAGGAGACCGCCGTCTCGATGGCGGCCGAGATCATCTCGCTGCGGTGGGGAGGCAGCGGTCGCCGCCTGCGTGACCTGGGCGGGCCGGTGCACCACGACGTCCGCCGGTCCTAGAGCCGGACCGGCTGCGTTTCCTCTTGCGGGATCCATAGCCCAGGCGAAGGATCAAGCCTGAGTCAGTCGCCGCTGACCGGCCCTGCACGACGATGTGGAGGTCTTGCTGATGGACATCACGGTCGAGGTGGACGGAGTCAGCTGCAGCGACGACGTCGAGCCACGTGTACTCCTGGTCCAGTACCTGCGCGAGACCCTCGGCAAGACCGGCACGGTGGTCGGTTGCGACACCAGCAACTGCGGAGCGTGCACGGTGCTGCTCGACGGGACGAGCGTGAAGTCGTGCGCCGTCCTCGCCGTCCAGGCGGACGGGTCGAAGGTGACGACGATCGAAGGCCTCGCCACGAACGGCGAGCTGCACCCGATGCAGAAGGCCTTCCACGAGAACCACGGCCTGCAGTGTGGTTTCTGCACGCCGGGAATGATCATGGCCGCTTGCGCCCTGCTCGCCGAGAACCCCACGCCGACCGACTCCGAGGTGCGAGAAGGGTTGGAGGGCAACCTGTGTCGCTGCACGGGCTACCAGAACATCGTCAAATCCGTGCTGGCGGCAGCTGACGCGGGAGGTGCGCGATGACGACGACCGAGGAGCGCCCCACCCTGGAGGTGGGCCAGTCGCGTCTCCGCAAGGAGGACGACCGCCTGATCACCGGTCGCACCCGCTGGACCGACAACATCGTGCTGCCGGGCATGCTGCACGTGGCGATGGTCAGGAGCCCGCACGCGCACGCGACGATCACCTCGATCGACGCGGCAGCAGCCAAGGCGTCGCCGAACGTGGTGGCGGTGCTGACCGGGGCCGACCTCGCCGAGGAGCAGGGTGCTCTGCCCAATGCGTGGACGATCACGCCGGAGCAGAAGGCGCCGTCGCACCCGTCGGTGGCCGTCGACCGGGTCGCCTTCGCGGGTGAGGTGGTGGCCATCGTCATCGCCCGGTCGGCAGCGGCGGCGCGTGATGCCGTCGAGCTGGTCGACGTCGACTACGAGCAGCTGCCGGCCGTCCTCGACCTGGAGCGTGCCGCGTCCGACGACGCGCTCGTGCACGACACGCTCGGCACGAACGTGTCGGCCGTGTGGACGTACGACTCCGCCGAGGCCGGTACGGGCGGCGACGTGGAGCAGGCCATTGCCACGGCGCGCGAGAGCGGAGTCGTGATCGAGCGAGAACTCCGCCAGCAGAGGCTGATTCCCGCTTTCATGGAGCCCCGGTCGGTGGTCGCCGACCCCACCGGTGAGCAGCTGACGGTCTGGTCGTCCACGCAGGTACCGCACTTCGTGCGCATCTTCCTGGCGCTGGTCCTCGGGATCCCCGAGCACAAGATCCGGGTGATCGCGCCCGACGTCGGAGGAGGGTTCGGCGGCAAGCTGCAGTTCACGCCCGAGGAGGTGCTGACCGTCATCGCCGCGAGGCGCACCGGCAAGCCCTGCAAGTACACCGAGACGCGGTCCGAGTCGATGATGAGCGCCCACCACGGGCGCGACCAGATCCAGCGGCTCACCCTGGCGGCGACGAAGGAAGGGCGGGTCACCGGCCTCAAGGTCGACCTGCACGTCGACATGGGTGCCTACCTCGGTCTGCTGACGACCGTGATCCCGATCCTGGGCGCGTTCATGTACAACGGCATCTACAAGTTCGACTCGTATCGCCTGACGTGCACGGACGTGTTCACCAACAAGGCGTGGACCGACGCCTACCGCGGCGCCGGCAGACCCGAGGCCACGTTCGCGATCGAGCGGATGATGGACGAGCTCGCCGTCGAGATCGGCGAGGACCCGCTGGCGATCCGCGAGCGCAACTGGATCAAGCGCGACGAGTTCCCGTTCACGACGGTGAGCGGCATGACCTACGACTCGGGCGACTACGAGGCGGCGACGACGCGTGCCGTCGACCTGTTCGACTACGAGGCCCTGCGGCGCGAGCAGGCCGAGCGCCGCGAGCGCAAGGACCCGGTTCAGCTGGGCATCGGCGTCTCCACCTACACCGAGATGTGCGGTCTCGCTCCGTCACGCTGGCTGGGCGGGCAGGGCTACGTGGGAGGCGGGTGGGAGCACGCCGCGATACGGATGCTGCCGACGGGCAAGGTGGAGGTCGTCGTCGGGACCAGCCCGCACGGTCAAGGTCACGAGACAGCGTGGTCGCAGATCGTGGCCGACCGTCTCGGCGTGGCATTCGACGATATCGAGGTGCTGCACGGCGACACGCAGATCTCCACCCGGGGACTCGACACCTACGGCTCTCGTTCGCTCACGGTCGGAGGGATGGCGGTGCTGGCGGCGGCAGACAAGGTGCTGGAGAAGGCCAAGCCGATCGCGGCCCACCTGCTCGAGGTCAGCATCGACGACCTCGAGTTCTCAGGCGGGCGGTTCTCGGTCACCGGCACCGACCAGGGTGTCGGGCTGGGCGAGGTCGCGTTTGCCGTGTTCCAGTCGCACAACATGCCTGACGGCGTTGAGCCGTCGCTCGACGCGGACGCCACGTTCGACCCCGAGACGTTCTCCTTCCCGCACGGAACCCACCTGTGCGCGACCGAGGTCGACACGGAGACCGGCCAGGTACGGATCCGCAGCTACGTCTCGGTCGACGACATCGGTGAGGTGGTCAACCCGCAGATCGTGGAGGGCCAGGTGCATGGCGGTCTGCTGCAAGGGATCTCGCAGGCACTGTGGGAGGAGGCCATCCACGACGACCAGGGCACGCTGACTACGGCCACGTTCGTCGACTACCTGCTGCCAACGGCTGTGGACGCTCCGATCATGACCACCGACCGCACCACGACACCGTCGACCACCAACCCGCTGGGGGTGAAGGGAGTCGGCGAGGCCGGAACGATCGCGTCGACGCCCGCGGTGGTCAACTCGGTGCTCGACGCCGTGCGCCATCTCGGTGTGCGCGACATCGACATGCCGCTGTCGCCGCACCGGGTCTGGAGGGCCATCACTGCCGCCGGCGGTGTCGCCACCGCGGAGGGCGAGAAGGCCGCCGAGGTGCCGCACTGGGAGGAACCCGTCCAGTCCGGCGGGATCGAGCCCGAAGGAGAGCGGTCATGATCCCGGCCGACTTCGACTACGCGGCACCCGCGAGCGTCGACGATGCGCTGGAGGCGCTGGCACAGGCCGCCGCCGCCGACACCGAGGTCAAGGTGCTGGGTGGCGGGCAGAGCCTGCTACCGGTGCTGCGGATGCGGCTCGCCGCACCGGACCTCGTGATCGACCTTCGGCGCGTCGAGGAGATGCGCGGCGTCAGGGAGGACGGCGACCACCTGGTGATCGGGGCGATGACCACCCACGACACCGTGCACTCCGATCCCCTGATCGCTGAGCACGCGGCGTTGCTCAGGGAGGCGGTGGCCACGGTCGCCGATCCGCAGGTGCGTCACCGAGGCACGTTCGGAGGCTCGCTCGTGCACGCCGACCCTGCCGGAGACATGCCGGCTGCGGCGCTGACTCTGGACGCCCAGATGGTGATCGCCGGGCAGGGTGGGCAGCGCCGGACGGTCGCGGCGACGGACTTCTTCACGGGTCTGTTCACCACGGCTGTGGGTGAGGACGAGCTGCTCGTCGAGGTGCACGTGCCCAAGCACACGGGCTGGGGGGCGAGCTACCAGAAGCTCGCGCGCGTCGCGCATGCGTGGGCCATCGTCGCGGTCGCGGCGACAGTCCGGGTCGAGAACGGGCAAATCGCGGAGGCACGGGTGGGGCTGACCAACATGGGGTCCGTCCCACTCCGCGCCACGACAGTCGAGCAGGCCCTCGTCGGCCGACCTGCCACGCCGGACGCCATCCGTGAGGCTGCCCTGCCGGCGGGTGACGGCACGAGTCCGCCTACTGACGCCAACGGAGACGCGGAGTACCGCCGGCACCTCGCCGGCGTGCTGGCAACCCGTGCGGTGACTGCAGCAGCCGCGGGCTGAGCCGTGGAGCTGCACCACCACTTCGCCGTGCCGATGGCCGTGGACGACGCGTGGAGGGCGTTCAACGACCTGCAACGGATCGCGCCGTGCTTCCCCGGTGCGGCGATCACGTCCGTGGACGGTGACGACTTCTCCGGCATCGCCAAGGTCAAGCTCGGCCCGATCTCGTTGCAGTACACCGGGACCGGGACGTTCACCGAGCGCGACGCCGAGGCCAGGCGAGCAGTCATCGAGGCATCGGGAAAGGACAAGCGAGGCAACGGAACTGCCGCTGCGGTGATCACGGCATCGCTGCACGCCGAAGGTGACGCGTCCACCCGGGTGGAGGTCGACACCGACCTGAAGATCACCGGCCGCCCAGCCCAGTTCGGCCGCGGCATGATCGAGGACGTCGGCGGCGCGATCCTCGGTCAGTTCGCCCAGTGCCTGGCCAACACGCTGGCGGTGCCGGGAGACGCACCGCCTAGGGAGGAGCCCGCGCCACCGGTGGAGGAGCGAGCACCTCCTCCGGAGAAGCGAGCACCGCCCGTGAAGGAGGCCGCCGCGCCGCGCGTGCGGGAGCACGCCACCCCGGCGAGGCCCGCCCCACCGTCGCGATCACCGGCAGCAGCCGAGCCGGCCGAGCTCGACCTGGGGTCGGTCGTCGGCCCTGCCCTGCTGCGTCGGCTTCGCCCCATCGCCACGGCAGCGCTGGTCACGGCAGTGCTCACGGCCGGGGTGACGGCGGTCGTCAGGTGGTGGGTGGCGCGCCGGCGCCCCTGACGCCACTCAGCGCGAGAACATCCGCGCGTTGGCCTGCTCGGCGTCGGCGTAGGTCGTCGCCGCGGCGGCCAGCGCCGTACTGATCTGCTCGAGAGACGCCTTCACGCGCTCCTGCGTGCCGCGCCAGTCCTCAACCACCACCTGGAACTGGCTGGCCGCCTGACCCTTCCAGCTGCCCTGCAGGTCGAGCAGGTTGCGCATCATCCGGTCGACCTCGGCGCTGATCGTTCCTACCGAGCCCCTCACCGCAGTGCTCGCCGTGCTGACCTGTGCGCTGTCCACCTCGAATCGACTCATGCCGTCCTCCTCTCGTCTGGGGCCGTTCATGGCCCGCGATGTCGCCATCTAAGCGCATCAAACGAGTGTCAACTCCTGTTATCCACAGCATCCAGGCGCTCGCGTGGAGGCACTTGGCGGCTAAACCCCACGTCGCCACCGCCGATAACAAAGGATGAACCGACGGACGTGGGTGATGCTCGGCATGCTCTTCGCGGCCCTGTTCGCGCTGCCCGTCACCCCGCTCGACGAGTTGGGCCGGTCGATCATGTACGACGTCATCGCGTTCGCGGCCCTGGGAATCGGGTGGGCCGCCCTGGTGGTCCGGCGACCGGCTCGCCGCGCGGGCTGGGTCCTGCTGCTCACGGGGTACACCCTGTGGGTGGCAGGCGACATCGTGTGGGACGTCGAGATGTACGTGCTGGAGTCCGAGGCCTTCCCTGCACTCTCCGACGTCTTCTACCTGATCGGCTACGGCTGCATGGTTGCGGGCGTCCAGAGGTTCGCCCGGTCGCGGCTGCGCGACAGGGACGTGACCGCCCTGCTCGACGCCGCCATCGTGGCGGCGGGCGTCACCGTCCCGGCAGTGGTCTTCGTCATCGTCCCCGCCGCCATGGACGCCGAGCTGAGCGCTCTCGGCAAGATCGTCACCTCGGCATACCCGATCGGCGACATCCTCGTCCTTGCCGTCGTGGTCCGACTCATCGCCGCCACTGGCGCTCGGTCGTGGTCGTCGTTGGCGGTGGCCGGGTCGATGCTGGCCGTATTCGTCGCCGACGTGTGGAACACGATGGCCTACGTCAACCTGATCCCGGTGTCCGTCGCGACGGACATGCTCTGGTTGAGCGGCTACGTGCTGCTGGCCGCTGCCTTGCTGCACCCCTCGATGCGGGATCTTTCCGAGGGACCGCCCACTCGTGAGGAGCTGCCGTCGACCCGCCGGCTCGCGCTCCTGACGATGGGCTCGTTGCTACCGGCCGCCACCCTCTTCCTCGCCGGCGCGGTCGGCCAGGACATCCCGTGGGTCGTGGTCTCGATCGGTGGCGCGGTCCTGACGGGCCTGGTCGTCGCCCGCATGGCGGGTCTCCTCGAGCGCGTTCGCCAGCAGGCCATCCAGCTGGCGGCACTCGCCCGCCGAGACGAGCTGACGGGCGCGCCGAACCGCCGGACGTGGGACCACGAGCTCTCCCGTGCGTGTGCCGCATCCCGCGACTCCGACCAGCCGCTGTGCGTCGCGATCCTCGACCTCGACAACTTCAAGTCCTTCAACGACAGGTTCGGTCACCCCGCCGGCGACCGGCTCCTGCGCGAGGCCGTCGCGGCATGGACCCAGGTGCTCGGGGACGACGGCCTGCTCGCGCGCTACGGCGGCGAGGAGTTCACCGTGCTGCTGCCGAACATGGACGTGTCCGCGGCCGCCCGTCGCATCGAGAAGCTGCGGCCGACCACGCCTGGGGGACAGACGTTCTCGGCCGGCATCGCCAGGTGGGAGCCCGGCACCGAGCCGAGCGAGGCGGTGCTCGCCGCCGATATCGCCCTCTACGAGGCCAAGCGCTCCGGCCGCGACCGCATCGAGGTGGCCGGACCGCCGAGCATCGAGCTGTTGCCCCCGTACCTGCGTGACGTCAAGGTCGCCGTGCAGCCGATCGTCGACCCTGCGACCGGGCGTGTGATAGGACACGAGGCGCTGGCTCGGTTCCCGCACGACGACGACGTCGTCGCCGTCTTCGAACAGGCCCACCGCGACGGGCTGGGAGACCTGTTGGAGGCCACGACCTTCGTCGCGGCGCTCGATCTGCCGGGACGTCCCCTCGACACCGACCTGTTCGTCAATGTGTCGGGCGCGGCTCTACGCTCCGAACGCTTCTGGGAGCTGGTGCCTGCCGACCTGAACGGAGTGGTGGTCGAGCTGCTCGAGGACCGGGGTACGGCCGTCGACTGGCACGCACTCAGACCACGCCTCGACACCCTGCGCGATCGAGGCGCCCGGCTCGCCGTCGACGACCTCGGGGCGGCGTCCGGCGACCTGGCCCGAATGCTGACGATCCGTCCACAGGTCGTCAAGATCGACCGTGGCGTCGTCGAGGGGTGCTCTGCGGACCCGACGAGGTTGCGCCTGGTCCAGGTGGTGGTCGAGCTCGCTCACGCGGGAGGGGCTGTGGTCTGCGCCGAGGGCATCGAGGACGCGGACGACCTGGCCGCGCTCACCGGCATCGGCGTCGACCTCGTGCAGGGCTTCCTGCTCGGACGCCCCGGGACGCTGTGGGCCGTGGACGCGCACATGCCCGTGACCACCCCCGCGGCCTGAGCCCTTCACTGCCACTCAGGTGCTCGCCCGGCCCAGTTGCTCACGGAGAGCGCTGATCTCGGACGCGACCTGCTCACGTGCTCGCTCCTCCCAGAGGTCTCGCCCCTGCCGCGTGGCGAACAGCGCCGCCCGTCCGACCAGGCGCTCGAGGACGGCCAGCCGCCCCGTCGCGAACGCCGTGTCGTCGAGGTGCCTGTACTCGGCCCGCACGCCGTCGACGTACGAGCGGTACCGCTCCGGGTCGGCGGCCAGGATCGCGAGGTCGGCGTCGACGAGTGCAGCCCTCTCCTGGTCGGGACCCGTCTCTGTCCCCTGCGTGTCGTGGTCAAGCGTCGCGAGGACGAGGTCACGCACCCGCTGCACGTTCTGTTCGCCGACACCGAGGTCGCTCAGCAACGATGCGGCGAGCGCCGCACTCGCTCGCTCGTCGTCGCCCGGTGAGCCCGAGTAGACCGCGTCGTGGAACCACGCGGCCAGCACCGCTGCGGGTGTCGCCCCGTCGAGGTCGACGAGCCGGTCGAGCACCTCGGCCAGGTGCCGCGTGTTGTGGTACCCGCGGTGCGGCTCCGACCAGCGCGCCAGCAGGCTGTCGGCGGCGGAGCGCAAGAGGCGCTCGTCCGTCGTCGATCCCAGCGCGCGGCAGGCACGCGAGAAGCCTTCTGGTGCAGGCGCTCCAGCATCGTTCACGCCGCCAGCTCCACGGGTAGTGGCCTGTGGTGCACCACGGACAGGCCCGTGACGGCCCGTGTCAGCACCACGTACAGCCGGCGGAGGCCGGTACGGCGGTCGTGCTCGGCATCGACGAGGTCGGCGGGCTCGACCAGCACGACGCGGTCGAACTCGAGGCCCTTGGCCAGGGTGGCACCGACGACGTGCACCCTGTGAGCCGCGTCCTCGTGCTCGCGACCGAGGACCAACGGGTCGAGGCCGTCACCGGCGAGGGTGGCAGCCGCGGTGTCGACGGCGTCGTCGGCCACGATCACTCCGACCGAACCCGGTTCTGAGAGTGCGGTTCTGACCTCGCGCAGCACGTAGGTCCAGACGTCTGCGCTGTCGGCCACGGCCACCAGGTCGGCCCGTCCGGGATCGGTGCGCACCGACACCGGCGGCCCCAGGCCCGGCGCGATGGTGGGCAGCAGGCGGGCGGCCAGGTCGATCACCGCCGCCGGCACGCGGAAGCCTCGCTCGAGCACCTCGAGGTGCGCCTCCGACTGGCCGAGGTGTTGCAAGGCCTCCGCCCATGAGTCGGTGGCCCACGCCGTCGTGCCCTGGGCGATGTCGCCGAGCACGGTGACCGAGCCGGTGGACGCGCGCCGACCGACGGCGCGCAGCTGCATGGGGGAGAGGTCCTGGGCCTCGTCGAGGACCACGTGGCCCAGGCTCGGAGTGCGGTCCAGCAGGTCCGCGACCTCGTCCGCCAGAACCGCGTCAGCCGGTGACCAGCGGGCCGACCGGGGGCTGCGGGGCATGGTCGTCCAGAGCAGCGCGCATTGCTCGGCATCGGTGAGTAGCCCGTCGGCGCACCGCGCCAGGAACTCGGGGTCGCCCCAGAGCCGGGCCAGTACACGCGCCGGGTCGAGCGCCGGCCACGCCGTGCGCACCCAGGCCCGCACCTGGGTGCTTCGCGCTACCGCGTCCTGGATGCGGTCGTCGGGGGACTCCCCGGCCCGCTCCATCTGCACGAGGATCGCGTGCGAAAGCCGTTGGGGGAGTAGTGATCGGGCCGCTGAGTACCGCACGCCACGCTCCGAGAGCTCGCGGACGATGTCGGCGAGGTCGTAGGAGGGCACCCGCCAGCGACGGACGCCCCGTGGAAGGACCAGCGCCTCGCCCGACGCGACCGTGCCGTGGTCGATGTGGCCCCAGACAGCCCGTCGCAGCACCGCAGCCATCCGGGCGTCGCCCTTGAGGGCGGCCACCGGCACCGGCTCGTCGCGGCGGCGTACCGGCAGTGCCGCGCCGACCAGGGCCTCGACCGTGGTGTGCTGCACCGAGATCTCGCCGAGGGACGGCAGGACCGCGCCGACGTGCTCAAGGAACGCCTCGTTCGGGCCGACGACGAGCACGCCTGTGCGGGAGAGACGGTCGCCGAAGGCGTAGAGCAGCCAGGCCGCGCGGTGCAGCCCGACCGCGGTCTTGCCGGTGCCCGGCGCACCCTGCACGCAGATCGAGGTCGCCACGTCGGCCCGCACGATCTCGTCCTGCTCAGGCTGGATCGTGGCCACGATGTCGCGCATCGGTCCGACCCGTGGGCGCTCGATCTCACGGGCCAGGATCTCGCTGTGCTCTGGACCGGCGTCGGGATCGGCGTCCGGCCCGGAGACGTACTCGTCCTCGAAGCCGGTGAGCTGGCCCCCCTCGACCCCGAACCGCCGGCGTCGGACCACGCCTTCAGGCTGTGCAGGGCTGGCTCGGTAGAACGCTCGCGACACGGGAGCGCGCCAGTCGATGACGACGGGATCGCCTGCGGCGTCGGCGATGTGACGCCGTCCGACGTACCAGCACTGTCCGTCGTCGTGGTCGGTGCGACCGAAGAACAGCGTGCTCGCCGGGTCGTCCGTCAGCGCCCTGATCCGGGCGGCGAGGGTCGCCCCCAGCACCTGGTCGGAGACCCAGTCGCCGCCCTGCACCTCGAGGGCCTCGGTGCGCCGCCGCATGCGCTCGAGCTCGGCGCGGGCACGCGCCAGGTGCGCCTGCTCCGCGGCCAGCTCGGCTGTGGCGCCAGTGACGGCTGCGGGCACGACGGATCACCTCGAGGACGCGTGGGGAAAGAGTCAGCATAGGGCGCTGCCTGCTGCGGTCCAACGCGTTCGGGGCTGGCGGACGGAGGCCGGACACGCGACGACCCCGGCTCCACGGGGAACCGGGGTCGTCGGGCGTCGCGCCGGTCAGTTCTCCGGACGCGTACCCAGCGTGACGGGGACCTCGCTGCTCGACCCGGCCCGCAGCACGGTCAGCGTCACCTCGTCACCAGGAGCCCGCTCGCGAACCTGAGCGGTGAGGGACTCGGACCCGCTGACGTCCTCACCGTTGACGGCCACCACCAGGTCGTCCGGCTGAAGTCCGGCCTTCGCGGCGGGCGTCCCTTCGGTCACCTCGGCGACGACCGCGCCCTCACGGGTCGTGCCGTCCGCCGTCCCGGAGCCGTCCGTCAGTGAGACACCGAGCCACGCATGTTCCGCGGTCCCGCCGGCGATCAGCTCCTGGGCGATGCGCTTGGCCTCGTTCACGGGGATGGCGAACCCGACGCCGATGCTGCCCGACTGGCCCGAGCCGGACGCGGTGCTGGCGATGGACGACGGGATCCCGATCACGCGGCCGGCGGCGTCGACCAGGGCCCCACCGGAGTTGCCGGGGTTGATGGCGGCGTCGGTCTGGATGGCGTTGGTGACGACCGGCTCGGGGGCACTGCCGCCCTGCCCGAAGGGGTCGTTCGCCTCGCCTGCCGTGGTGACGGGACGGTCTGTGGCCGACACGATGCCGGTCGTCACGGTGTCGGGCAGACCGAGGGGGTTACCCACGGCCATCACGGGCTGGCCGACGGTGACACCGTCCGAGTCGCCGAGGGTCGCCGGTACCAGGTCGGACGGCGGGTCCGCGATCTTCAGCACCGCGAGGTCGGTCGCGGGGTCCAGGCCGACTACGGCGACGTCGTCGAAGACCCGTCCGTCGGAGAGGACGACCTGGATCTTCGCCTGGTCGCCAGCGCCCGTGGCCACGTGGTTGTTCGTGAGGATGTGGCCCTCTGCGTCCAGGACGACTCCCGAGCCTTCGCCGCCGCCGCCGGCCGCGCTGACCTGGATGCTCACGACGGACGGGGAGACCGCGTCGGAGACCTTGGTCCAGTCGACGGCGTCGGTTCCCTGGACGTCGAGCGGCACCTGAGGGGTGTCGGCGCTCTGGCTCGCCGGGGTGGACGGGGCGGGGTCGTTGTCGAGCGCTGCCATCGCGCCCACGCTCAGCCCGCTGGCGAGCACCGCTGAACCGAGGCCCGCGAGCACGAGGGCGCCCCAACCCGGCTGGCGGCGGGGCCGCGGGGGCGGCGCCATCGGTGTCGTCTGCGCGGGCGGGCCGTCGCTGGGAGGCCTCGGCGCGGGCCAGGGGCTCGGCGGGTGCTGTTGGTTCTGGGGTGGGAGCTGAGGTGGGAGCTGGGTTGGTGGCTGGGGAGGTAGCTGGTGGGAGTCGTGCGGGGGGTGGAGCTGGGTCATCGGTCTCACCTCGACGGGGGCAGTTGGGGTAGCTCCACCAGTAGAGGACGTCGGGCTGCAACGACCCCGAACGCTGGCTGGGAGTCGCCTGGGAACGCGAGTGCCGAAGAAATCTTTCGGCCGCTGTCGATCGGACGCTCCCTCGTTCGTGGTGGGCATGACGGGCCGGCCGCACCGGGCGGCCGCCCACTCGACCAGGAGGACGTCATGACCACCACGACCATCATCAACGCCATCGGCAGCCGCACGTGCGACCCTGCGACCAGCACCACGAAGTCCCTGCTCGGGTACGGCGTCATCGTCGGTCCCGCCTACGTCGCCGTCGCGCTCGCGCAGGCGGTCACCCGTCCCGGATTCGATCTGAGCCGACACCCGTGGAGCATGCTCGCCATCGGCGAGCACGGCTGGATCCAGGTCACGAACCTCGTGGTCGCGGGTCTGATGACGATCGCGTTCGCCGTCGGCCTGCGACGCGCGCTGACACCAGGGGTCGGCGCCGGCTGGGCGCCGCGGCTCGTTGCCGTGTTCGGCGGGAGCCTTGTTGCAGCGGGCGTCTTTCGAGCCGACCCTGCCCTCGGCTTCCCGGTGGGCACGCCCGAGGGGCCAGGGACTGTCTCCTGGCACGGGCTGCTCCACTTCGCTGCTGGCGGAGTCGGTTTCACTTGCCTGGCGGTCGGCTGCTTCGTGATCGCGCGTCGGTACTGGAGTGGAGGGACGGCGCGGCTGGGCTGCCTTCTCGCGCACCGTCGGTGCGCTCTTCCTGGCAGGCTTCGCTGCGATGGCCTCGGGCGCAGCCGGTTCCGGTGGGACCGTGGCCTTCACCGCCGCCGTGGTGCTGGTGTGGGTCTGGGTCTCCGCGGTGTCACTCGACCGCTACCGGAGTGCAGGCCAACCGTCCGCCGCCCCCACCCGCTGACACCAGTCACACGAGAGCCAACGAGACGAAGGAGAACGACGATGCGCTACATGATCCTGCTGAACGGGTCGCGGCCTTCCGAGCCGCCATCGCCAGACCTGATGGAGGCGATCGCGCAGCTCGGCGAGGAGGCGACCAAGTCGGGAGCGCTGCTCGACACCGCAGGTCTCGCGCCGAGTGCCCTGGGCGCGCGGCTAGAGCTGGCCGGCGGAACTCTGAACGTGGTCGACGGCCCGTTCGCCGAGGCCAAGGAGATGATCAGCTACGCGCTGTACCAGGTGCGCTCGAAGGAGGAGGCAGTCGAGTGGGCGCGACGGTTCATGGTGCTGCACCAAAAGCTGTGGCCGGCCTGGGAGGGCACTGCCACGGTGCTCAAGGTGTTCGGGCCTGAGGACTTCGGCCCATCGTGACCGACGCCGATGCCGCGGCCAGGCGCACCGTCGAGGCGGTGTGGAGGATCGAGTCCGGTCTCCTGGTCGCGGCTTTGGCGCGGATGACGCGAGACGTGGGGACGGCGGAGGAGCTGGCCCAGGACGCGCTCGTCGCGGCCCTGGAGCAGTGGCCTCGCACCGGCGTACCTCCCAACCCGGCGGGGTGGCTGATGACGACCGCCAAGAACCGAGCGGTTGACGCGGCCCGGCGACGGAGCACGCTACAGCGCAAGCTCGAGGTGATTGGGCGAGACCTCGAGGCCCTGGAGCAGTCGGACGGTGGAGACCTCGACGACGCGCTCGACGACCACATCGGCGACGACCTGCTGCGGCTGATGTTCACGGCATGCCACCCGGTGCTGTCGGTGGAGTCGAGGGTCGCACTGACGCTTCGGTGTCTTGGCGGTCTGTCGACGGACGAGATCGCGCGAGCCTTCCTGATTCCGGAAGCCACTGCCGCGCAACGGATCGTGAGAGCCAAGCGAACCCTCACTGACAAGTTCGTGGCGTTCGAGCTGCCAGCACCCGACGAGATGCTGGAAAGGCTCAGGACGGTGATGGAGGTCGTGTACCTCGTGTTCAACGAGGGCTACTCGGCCACTGCAGGCGACGACTGGATGCGCCCCGCGCTCTGCGAGGAGGCCCTGCGGCTGGCGCGCGTCCTGGCCAGGCTCGTGCCGGACCAGCCGGAGGTGCACGGCTTCGTGTCCCTGCTCGAGCTGCAGGCGTCGCGGATGCCTTCTCGCACAGCAGCGGACGGCACCCCCGTGCTGCTGCTCGACCAGGACCGCAGGCTCTGGGACCGGCTGCTGGTTCGGCGCGGCCTCGAGGCGCTGGCACGGGCCGAGGCGCTGGCAAGTGCGCCGGTGACGGGCGGTGGCGGAGCGGTGGCGGGGGCATACACGGTGCAGGCCGAGATCGCGGCGTGCCATGCCCGCGCGGTGACGGCCGACGACACCGACTGGCCACGCATCGCCGCGCTGTACCAGGTGCTTCGGCACGTGTGGCCGTCCCCTGTTGTAGAGCTCAACAGGGCCGTGGCCGTCGGCATGGCCGAGGGTCCGGCCGAGGGGCTGCGCGTCGTGGACGCCATCGCCGGCGCCGCCGAGCTGCGGTCGTACCCGCAGCTCCCGGCGGTCAGGGCTGACCTGCTGGAGCGACTCGGTCGGTACTCCGAGGCCCGTGCGCACTACGAGAGAGCGGCAGCCCTGACGCGCAACGACCGCGAGCGCGTGCTGTTCCTGGCGCGTGCCGCGTCCGTCGGGACGCCTGGTTCCAAGCCGTTCCGCTGAGCCGGGCTAGCCTCGTCGAGAGAACACGTCGAGGACGAGAGGCTTCAGTGTCCTTCACCGACGAGGAGATCGCCTACCTCCGCTCACAGCCTCTGGCGCGGCTTGCGACCGTAGGCCCCGGCGAGCAGCCCGACGTGGTTCCGGTCGGGTTCGAGTTCGACGGGACGTTCTTCTGGGTAGGGGGCTCCGGCAGCACGGTTCGTGACACCAGCAAGTTCCGCAACGTCGAGTCCGGTCACCGCAAGGTCGCCCTGGTCGTCGACGACCTGGTGTCCTTCGACCCATTCGTGGCTCGTTCGATACGGGTGTACGGCGTCGCCGACGGACCCTTCGAGCGTGTGGGCATGGTGGGACCTGGTGTCTACCTGCGCATCACGCCCACCGTGTCGTGGAGCTGGAACATGTCGGGCGAGCCCGTCGGCGACACCTGGTACGAGGCGAGGCGCGCGACCCACAATGCGGCGGACGGTGGCTAGCCCCGCAGGGCGGGTCAGACCTGCGGGAGGCTGAGCAGCGGCTCGGAGATTCGCTCGTCCGACAGCTCGTCGTCGACCATGCTGCCGCCGAGGTACGCGTCGTAGGCCGCCATGTCGAAGTGACCGTGCCCGCAGAGCGCGGTGAGGATGACCTTCTCCTCGCCACTCTCCTTGCAGGCCAACGCCTCACGGATGCAAGCGGCAAGAGCGTGCGTCGGCTCCGGGGCGGGCACGATGCCCTCGCTGCGCGCGAACGTGATCGCGGCCTTGAAGCACTCGAGCTGAGGGATGGCGATGGCCTCCATCAGGCCGAGCTCGTAGACGTGGGAGATCAGGGGGCTCATGCCGTGATAGCGGAGTCCGCCCGCGTGGATCGGGTCGGGGATGAAGTCGTGTCCGAGTGTGTGCATCTTGAGAAGCGGTGTGAAACCTGCAGTGTCGCCGAAGTCGTAGGCGTACGTCCCGCGCGTCAGCGAGGGGCATGAGGCAGGCTCAACCGCGCGGATCGTGGGCGAGATGCGCCCTGCCAGCTTCTCTCTCAGGAACGGGAACGACAGCCCGGCGAAGTTGGAGCCACCGCCCGTGCAGCCGACGAGCAGGTCGGGTGTCTCGCCGATCTTGGCGAACTGAAGGAGTGCCTCCTCGCCGATGATCGTCTGGTGCAGCAAAACGTGATTGAGCACGCTGCCCAGCGCGTAGTGCGTGGTCTCGTCCTGCGCGGCGACCTCGACGGCCTCGCTGATCGCGATGCCGAGGCTGCCCGGGTGGTCGGGTCGCTCGGCGAGGATCCTCCGTCCCGACTCCGTCATGTCGGACGGGCTGCGGTACACCTTCGCCCCGAACGTCTCCATGACCGAGCGGCGGTACGGCTTGCCGTCGTACGAAGCGCCGACCTGCCACACGTCGCACTCGAGACCGAAGACCGAGCAGGCGAAGGCCAGGGCCGTGCCCCACTGACCGGCGCCAGTCTCGGTCGTGATCCTGCGGACACCGCTCAGCTTGTTGTAATACGCCTGCGGCACAGCGGTGTTCGGCTTGTGGGAGCCGGCAGGCGAGACGCCTTCGTACTTGTAGTAGATGCGCGCCGGCGTGCCGAGAGCCTCCTCCAGCCGGTGGGCGCGGTACAGCGGCGAGGGACGCCACAGGCGGTAGACGTCCAGCACCTCGTCGGGAATGTCGATGTAGCTGTCCTGCGAGACCTCCTGCAGGATCAGGTCCATCGGGAACAGCGGTGCCAGGTCGTCCGGACCGACCGGCTGCAGCGTTCCCGGGTGCAGCGGGGGCGGGGGCGGGGACGGCAGGTCGGGGATCAGGTTGTACCAGCGGGTCGGCATCTCCGACTCGTCGAGCAGGATCTTGTGCTGCTTGGCCACGGCTCGCGCTCCGTCCCTGTTGGCTGTCTGATGCTCATCTGGGGCAGGGCTGCACGCTACGCCCGCGCCTTCAGCGCGTGCCACCGGAGATCTGCGCTGCGCGCTCTCTGACGACCTGGCGCACGACGTCGTCGGGCAGCGGCTTGGACGCTGCGAAGCGAATCGTCCCCTTGGCCAGGTCGAACCCTGTCAGGCGGTCGCGCACCGCGTCGATCGCCTCGGGGCTGAAGGGGAAGATGCTGAGATGCTGTGCGGCCGCGCGGAAGCCGAGCAGGGGCTTCTGCTTGTACCGGAGCGCCGGCATCCCGTAGCTGGTGCCGGGTTCCGCCTCCGGGACCTCCTCCACGGCCAGGTCCCGAATGTGCTCGAATGCCGCTCGGGCAGGTGCGTCCAGGTCGCTGAAGTAGTCGTCGATGACAGACATGCGCAGGACGATACGCACTGACGGGCACGACGCATGGCGGGTTGTCGGGACGCGGCGTACGTTCGTCGGTCCAGCCTGAGGAGGAACGGCAATGAGCGACCTGCACCTGGAGCCGGTTGTCCTGGCCGGCGACGACGCCGAGCTGGTGCGCTACCCGGCCGACGAGATCTGGCTGCGTGCGGTGGGCCACGGTGACGTCCAGGTCGCCGACTACCGCAGTGAGGATCGGGAAGGGCCACCCGCACACAGCCATCCGTGGGACGAGGTGCAGATCGTCGTCGAGGGACAGGCGGAGTTCCGCATCGGGAGGGGTTCAGCTGGCCGGATCAGCGAGAGCAGCTACTGCGGGCTCCTGATAGCGAGTGCGTCTAGGTGAAGATGCTTGCTGGCAGCACTATTAACTAGTAGTATCGAACATGTGTTCGAGCGGAACGGTAACGAAGCCAGCGACGCTCAGCTCGTTGACGAGCTGGTGGCGCGCCAGCGGCAGATCGCTGTGCTGCAGGCAGACCAGGTCCGATTGGTCGCCGAGCTGTCGACGAGGCGGCTGACCGCATCGATCGCTGCGGCCGACCGCGCTGCCGCCCAGGAGGGCATGCCCGACTCGGTCCGAACCGCGATCCAGGCCACCTTGGACGATGCGACGACGGAGGTTGCGCTGGCCTTGAGCCTCGCGCCGGCAACGGCAGGACGGCTCGTCGAAGACTCCGTGAGACTGCGCCACTCGCTGCCCCGCACGCTGGTAGCGCTCGCCGATGGCCGACTCGATCTGGCCCGCGCCCAGGTCGTGGCGAACGCTGCAGCGTGCCTACCAGCGGACAAGATGGCCGCGCTCGACGCTCGCGTGGACGCCATGCTCAAGCCGGGACGTGTGCTGACCCGCGGCCAGCTGGCGAGTCGGGTCCGCAGCGCTGTGGCTGTCCTGGACGCTGACGCAGTCGCAGCACGTCGCCGAGAGGAAGTGGCGCGGCGCAGCATCGGTGTTGAGCCCCGTCCGGACGGCATGGCGATGCTGACCGCCTACGGGCCGGCGGAGGCGATCCTCACCGTCTGGCACGCGATCGATGCGGCCGCCCAGGCCGAGGTGGTCACCAGCTGTGCGGTCGGTGCGCCCGGCGTCGCCAACGCCAGCGAGTCAGAGGCAGGGGCCGGGGTCGATCAGACGGACACACGGCGCGACACCCGCCGCCCCGACACCCGCCGAGTCGGCGCACGGCGCTTCGACGCGCTGCTCGGGTGGGCTTCCAGCCTGCTCGCCGACCCGGATCGCGTCCTGCCGAGGCGGCAGGGTCAGCGCCCGCACATCCTGGTCACGGTGGCCGCCACGACCTTGCTGGGGCTCGACCAGCTTCCGGGGCACCTGGACGGGTACGGCGCCATTCCGGCGCACGTCGCACGCAAGATCGCCGCGGTCGGGGAGTGGCGCCGACTGCTCACCGACCCGACCAGCGGTGCGTTGCTCGACGTCGGCCGCAAGACCTACATCCCGCCAGGTGCGCTCCGCGACTTCGTCCTGACCCGAGATCGCACCTGCACGCAGCCGACCTGTTCGATGCCGTCGAGGCGAACACAGTTCGAGCACTTCATCCCGTATCCGCTTGGGCCCACGGCCGAGTGGAACACCGGGCCAGCCTGCGGACCGGACCACCGTCTCAAGACGCACCGGCCGGGGTGGAGGGTCGAGCGACTGCCGGACGGCTCGGTCGCGTGGACGGTACCCACCGGACACGTCTACCTGCGCCCGCCCGACGAGTTCGTTCCCGGGGCGGTCTCTCCGGCCCAAGCCCAAGACCGAGACCGCGAGCCCGACGACGCCGCGATCGGGGTGGCCGAGCTCCGGCGGGCCATCGCGGCTGCCGACCGTGACACGGACGCCGGCGCGGTGTCGGTGGTAACGGACTCCCTCACCGACGCCCTCTACGCCAGCACCCCACCCTTCTGAGTGGGGTCCTGGGTGTTGCCCTGAGTGGGGTCTTGGCTGTCAACGTCTTCTGAGTCAATGGCATTCGCAGGCAGGGCGATCTCGAACGTGGCCCCACCTCCAGGGGTCGGCAGCACCCGGGCACGGCCGCCGTGGGCGTCCACGATCGCCGCGACGATGGCCAGGCCCAGCCCCGAGCCACCTCCGGTGCTGCGAGTGCGAGACGCGTCGGCGCGGAAGAACCGCTCGAAGATCTGCTGCGCCTGGTCCGGCGGGACTCCGGGACCATGGTCCACGACCCGCAGGACCACCGCGCTCTGCCCGTCGACGGTACGGCCGCCGACCTCGAGAGAGATCGGCGTTCCGGCCGGTGTGTGGCGGATCGCGTTGCCCATCAGGTTCGTGACGACCTGCCGCAGCGTCGGCTCGTCGCCTGCGGTCGGCGCGGGGGAAGCCTCACCCGTGCCGTCGAGCCCGGTGAGCGCGACCTGCCGGTCCGGAGCCAGGGCCCGGGCGTCGTGCACGGCGTCGGCGGCGAGCACGAGCAGGTCGACGGGCCGTCGTTGCAGAGGTCGTTGGGCATCCATGCGGGCCAGCATCAGCAGGTCCTCGACGAGTCCACCCATCCGCGTCGACTCGTCCTCGATCCGGCGGAAGGCGTGCGCCACGTCGTCCGGAGTTCCGACAGCACCCATGCGGAAGAGCTCGGCGAAGCCGCGAACCGCAGCCAGTGGCGTCCGTAGCTCATGACTGGCGTCGCCGACGAAGCGGCGCATCTTCGCCTCGGACGCCTCTCGCGCCGCGAGGGTGGTCTCGATCTCGTCCAGCATGCCGTTCACGGCACCCCCGAGCCGTCCGAGCTCGGTGCCCGGCCAGTCGTCCGAGATCCGACGCGAGGTGTCGCCCGCGGCGAAGGCTGCCGTGACGTCCTCGACGTCGAGCAGCGGACGGAACGCGCGGCGCACGGCCAGCCAGCCGAGCAACACGCACGCGGCCGTCACCAGCAGGCCCAGCACGATGAGCCGGACGCCCAGCTGCGCGACCGTGGTCGTGACGTCGTCGAGGGGCAGGGCCACGGTGACCGTCACCGGCACCACCCGTCCACCGGGCAGCTCGGCCTCGCGTGGGACGCTGAGGGCCCGCCACGTCATGGTCCCGTCCGAAGAGACGACGTCGTACGGGCTGCTCGCCCGGTCCTGCGCATCCTCAAGGGTCAGCAGACCCAGGTCGGGCGGTGCATCCCGTCGCTGTCCCGGCCTGTCGACCTGGAGCACTTGCCCTGCGGCGTTTGCGATCTCGACGTAGAACTGGCTGGGTCCGTCGCCAACGTCGGAGGGGTCGCGCTGGGTGATGTCCCGGAGAGACTGGGAGTCGGAGACCGCGTCGCGCAGCTGTCGGTCCTTCTGGTCGAGCAGCACCGGCTTCAGGACGGTCAGCGTCAGCACACCGGTGGCGAGCAGGGCGATGACGAGCAGCGCGGTGACGACAGTCAGCAACCGTGCGCGCAACGACAGCCGCCGCCACCAGTGCGCTGGCGGCTGGGCGAGCTGAGCGGGGTGACCGGACGGGATCACGCGGTCTCCGGGGGCATTCGCAGCATGTAGCCGACCCCCCGGCGGGTGTGAATCAGGGGCGCCGGCGCAGCGCCCTCCGGCGCGGTGTCGATCTTGCGGCGCAGGTACGAGATGTACGACTCGACGATGCCCGCCTCGCCGTTGAAGTCGTAGTTCCAGACGTGGTCGAGGATCTGCGCCTTCGACAGCACGCGGTTCGGGTTGAGCATCAGGTAGCGCAGCAGCTTGAACTCGGTCGGCGAGAGGTCGATGTCGCGCCCGGCTCGGCGCACCTCGTGGGAGTCCTCGTCGAGCTCGAGGTCGTGGAAGACCAGCCTGCCCTCGGCGGCGTCGGCGCCCGCTCCGGTCCGGCGCAGGATCGCCCTGATGCGCGCCACCACCTCCTCGAGGCTGAACGGCTTGGTGACGTAGTCGTCGCCTCCCACCGTCAGGCCGGCGACGCGGTCGGCGACGTCGTCCTTGGCGGTCAGGAACAGCACGGGCGTGTCCCGTCCGCGTTCACGAAGCTTCCGTGTCACGCCGAACCCGTCGAGGCCCGGCATCATCACGTCGAGCACCAGCAGGTCGGGTCGCACCTTCTCGGCCACGGTCAGGGCCTCGTCGCCGTCGGCTGCGGTGTGGACCTCGAAGCCGGCGAATCGCAGGGACGTCGACAGCAGCTCGCGGATGGTGGGCTCGTCGTCGACGACCAGCAGCCGGGCCTCGGGAGCAGTGGTGCGGTTCACGGGAACTACTGTGCGCGCCTTTCCTGAGAGACGACTGGGAACGCGCTGGGTAACCAGAGACCGGTGACTCAGGCGTGCTGGCTCAGCCAGGAGGCGACGGCGTCGGCAGGCATCGGCCGTCCGAGCAAATAGCCCTGGCCGATGTCGCAGCCGGCCTGCAGCAGCGTCCGCAGCGACACGGAGTCCTCGACACCCTCGGCCACGACCGTGAGCCCGACGACATGAGCGAGGTCGACGATCGACCGGACGATCGCCGTGGAAGCCGGGTCGTCGCCCATGCCGATCACGAAGCTCTTGTCGATCTTGACCTCGTCGACGGGCAGGTGCCTCAGGTACGACAGCGACGAGTAGCCCGTGCCGAAGTCGTCGACGGACACGCGGACGCCGAGGTCTCGCAGTTGTTGGAGAGGTCGCAAGGACGCGACGTGGTCGCGCATGATGCCGGTCTCGGTCAGCTCGACCGTCAGCTGCGAGGGCGAAACCCCGGACAGGTCGACCAGGTCGAGCACCTGCCGGGCCAGTCCTGGCTCCAGGAGCAGCCGGATCGGCAGGTTCACCGAGACGGTCATGGGATGGTCCGGCGTGCTCCACTTGGCGCAGTAGGACAGTGCCTTGCGCAGCACGAGGGTCGTGAGGACACCGGCCTGACCGGTCTTCTCGGCCATCGGGACGAACACGACCGGCGAGATGGGGCCGCGCTGCGGATGGTTCCACCTGGCGAGCGCCTCGAAGCCGACGACTGCGTTGTCGGCGAGCCGCACCTGGGGCTGGAAGTGGACCTCGATCTCCTCCGTGTCCAGGGCGCGGCGTAGCTCACCGACGAGGGCGAGGCGGTCGACGCTGCTCGTGTCGATGTCCGCGCCGTACCAGGCGATGCCGGTGTCGGTCTTCTTCGCGTGGTACATCGCCACATCGACGTGCCGCATCAGCGTGGCGGCGTCCCGCCCGTCCGCACTCACCGCAGCAAGGCCGACCGACGCGCTGACGTCGACGAAGGTGCCGGCGAGGTTGAACGGGGTGACGAGCGCCTCGCGCAGGCCCTGGGCAGTTCTGAACGCCTCCGAGCGACCCGACACGTGCGGCAACATGACGCCGAACTCGTCGCCCCCCAGTCGGGCCAGCACCGCGTCCGGGGGAATCGACTCGGTCAGGCGCTGCGCGACCAGCACCAGCAGCATGTCGCCGACCGGGTGGCCGAGGCTGTCGTTCACCTCCTTGAAGCGGTCGAGGTCCAGGAGTACGAGCGCGGCTTCGCACTCGCCAGACGGGCCGGGCCCGCTGCTGAGCCGACGGGCCATCTGCTCGGCGAAGGTGAGCCTGTTCGGCAGTCCGGTCAGGTAGTCGTGGTGCGCGTGGTGACGCAGCCGCTGCATCAGCTCGTTGTTCTTCCACACCGCCTCGGTGTGGGTCGCGAGCATCTGGAGCAGGTCGAGGTCCGAGTGGGTGAACGTCGAGACGGATCCCTCGCGGTCGGCGACGACGAGCAACCCGACCGGCAGGTCGTCGACCTCGACGGTCAGCGCCACCGCATCGCGGAACTTGTGCTGCGACAACCACTTTCGCAGGTCAGGTTCCTCGCTGTCCTTACGCGCGACCAGCGGGTACCTGGGACCGCGGGCATGCATGTCGACCAGGCGCGCGTCTCCGGCGGGCCAGAACTCGGCCTGCTCCGCCTTGACGATGGCCTGCGCCTGTGACACCAGCGCCTCGACCAGCTCCTCCTGCGAACCGGCCTCGCTCATCGTGCGCACCGAGCCCAGGACCGTGCCCAGGTCGGCGTGCTGCTGCAGCAGTCGCGCGTACGAGCGGAAGCTCAGCAGGACCGCGATGGAGATGATGGCCAGCAGCGCGAGCCCTGCCTGCGACTCCTGCAGCGTGTGCAGGCAGAGCACTCCGAGCGACGCGCTGATCAACCCCGAGAGCAGCACGGACGTCGTCATCGTCTGCACCGTGGCCGTTGCCGGACGTCCCTGCAGCAGGATGATCGCCACCACGACGGCCACGACCCCGAACAGGTCGACGGCGACGATGATCGCCAGGGCTGCGACCCAGTCGAGCACGCCGATGCCGGGCGACTGGTCGATCATCCCCCGGAGCAGGCACGCCACCCCGACCTCGGCGGTGAACAGCGTCAGGTTGAAGGCCGCCTTGTTGACAGGCGAACGGCGTGCCAGCGCGACGCCGGCGGCACTCACGAGTCGCGCCAGGAGCAGCCACTCGAGAGGCAGCGTGAAGACGCCGATCACCAGGGGCAGGTCGCTCAGCGAGACCGACAGCGCCTGGCGCCGGACCTCGACGTGCAACTTGGCGTACTCGGTGACCGTGAACAGGATCGTGACCGTCGAGAACATGACGATCAGGCTCAGGTTCGGCGGGGACCCCACCGGCTGCGAGTTGGCCAGCGCAGCCAGTCCGACGACTGCGAGGAGGCACGACAGCACGCCCAGGCGCAACGCCGCACGCCGGGGGCCAACCGTTGGTGCGACTGCAGCCACTACGCCAGTGTCACGCACTGGTGCAGGGAATTGACGAGAGTCGAGGAAAGTTTCTCGCGGGCCTCAGGGCTCAGCCGAGGGATGCGCCACCGAGCGATGCGCCACCGAGCGAAGCGCCACCGAGGGATGCGCCGCCGAGCGAAGCGCCACCGAGTGACGCGCCCTTGCCGAGGGATGCGCCTGCGACGACGGAGCCGAGGGATGCGCCACCGAGGGATGCGCCACCGAGGGATGCGCCCTTGCCGAGGGATGCGCCACCGAGGGATGCGCCACCGAGGGATGCGCCACCGAGGGATGCGCCACCGAGGGATGCGCCACCGAGGGATGCGCCACCGAGGGATGCGCCACCGAGGGATGCGCCACCGAGCGATGCGCCACCGAGCGATGCGCCACCGAGCGATGCGCCACCGAGCGATGCGCCCTTGCCGAGGGACGCGCCTGCGACGACAGAGCCGAGGGATGCCCCACCCAGGGACGCCCCGTTCTTGCCGAGGGAGGCGCCGGCCGTGAGGGAACCAAGCGACGCACCACCTGTGCCGAGGGAGGCCCCGGCGGCGAAGAGACCGGACGCTGCCAGCATGCCGACTGCGGTCAGGGCGATGACGTTGCGGACGTTCTTGGGCCGAACGGACATGGGAATTCCTCTGGGAGGGGAAGGATGGCTGCGATCGCAGTTACCTGCCAGTGTGGCACCCACTTGCGCGCTTGGGGCCGTTCTCGTAGGGCCCTTTGGCGCGGGTGAGACTTCGTCGCACTCGGTGATCGACAGTGATGCGTATTAGCCCTCTTGTGCGTCTGCGGGCAGGTCCTCGGCGTCGACGATGCGATACGCGTAACCTTGCTCGGCCAGGAATCTCTGGCGGTGAGCCGCGAATTCCTGGTCGAGGGTGTCGCGGGCCACCACGGCGTAGAACCGTGCGGACCGGCCGTCGCCCTTCGGGCGGAGCAGCCGGCCCAGGCGCTGGGCCTCCTCCTGGCGCGAACCGAACGACCCCGACACCTGGATGGCCACCGAGGCCTCGGGCAGGTCGATGGAGAAGTTCGCGACCTTGCTGACGACGAGCACCGGCACCTCACCCGCGCGGAAAGCCGCATACAGCCGCTCCCGCTCGTTCACCGTCGTCTCACCCTTGATGACCGGGGCGTCGAGCCGTTCGCCGAGGTCGTCGAGCTGGTCGAGGTACTGGCCGATCACCAGAGTCGGCTCGCCGCGGTGCGCCTCGACCAGCCGCTCGGCGACCCTCGTCTTGGCCGGCGACGTCGAGCAGAGCCGGTACCTGTCCTCCGGTTCCGCCGCCGCGTACGCCAGACGCTCGGCGTTGCCCAGCGTCACGCGCACCTCGACGCAGTCGGCCGGAGCGATGTACCCCTGGTTCTCGATGTCCTTCCAAGGGGCGTCGTAGCGCTTCGGCCCGATCAGCGAGAACACCTCGCCCTCACGGCCGTCCTCGCGGACGAGGGTGGCCGTCAGGCCGAGCCGACGACGGGCCTGCAGGTCGGCCGTCATCCGGAAGATCGGAGCCGGCAGCAGGTGCACCTCGTCGTAGATGACCAGGCCCCAGTCGCGGGCGTCGAACAGCTCCAGGTGGGTGAAGACGCCCTTCCGGCGCGTCGTCATCACCTGGTAGGTCGCGATCGTGACCGGACGGATCTCCTTGCGGGCGCCCGAGTACTCGCCGATCTCGTCCTCGGTGAGGTGGGTCCTGCGGAGCAGCTCGTCCTTCCACTGCCGGGCCGCGACCGTGTTGGTGACGAGGATCAGGGTCGTGCTGCTGGCCTGGGCCATTGCGGCCGCGCCGACGATGGTCTTGCCCGCGCCGCAGGGCAGCACGACCACTCCTGACCCGCCGTGCCAGAACCCGTCGACGGCCTCGCGCTGGTACGGCCGCATCGCCCAGCCGGTCTCGTCGAGGGCGATCGGATGGGCCTCACCGTCCACGTACCCAGCAAGGTCCTCGGCCGGCCAGCCCAGCTTGAGCAGCACCTGCTTGAGGTGCCCCCGCTCGCTCGGGTGCACGGCCACGGTGTCCGGCTCGATCCGTGCGCCGACCAGCGGCGCGACCTTCTTGCTGCGCAGCACCTCCTCGAGGACGGGCAGGTCCGTGGCGTGCAGCACCAGCCCGTGCACCGGGTGCGACTGCAGCTGCAGCCGTCCGTAGCGGGCCATCGTCTCGGCGAGGTCGACGAGCAGCGGGTGCGGCACCGGGTAGCGGGAGAAGTCGAGCAGGACGTCGACCACGTGCTCGGCGTCGTGACCGGCGGCGCGGGCGTTCCACAGCCCCAGGGCGGTCAGCCGGTAGGTGTGCACGTGCTCAGGGGCGCGTTCGAGCTCCGCGAACGGGGCGATCGCGCGCCGGCACTCGACGGCGCGAGGGTGGTCGACCTCGAGCAGCAGGGTCTTGTCGCTCTGGACGATGAGCGGTCCGTCGGTCACATGGGTCCTTTCGGCGGGGCCGAGGGGTCAACGCCGCCGCGGGCCACGGACTTCCCCGCGCACGGCCCGGGCGCGGTGCACTTGTTTAGAGCCGTCCTCCAAGGAGGGCGGGCAGGAACAGGGCGGCACCGCCCAGAACGATGGCGCCGATGAGCGTCAGGATGCCCAGGCCCAGCCAGATCGCGAGGCAGATCCACGCGTACCTGGCCTTGCTCGCCGCTCCGGCTGGGTCCGTGGGGGCGGACGACATCGCCATCGCGCCGAGGATGATCGCACCGACGGCGCCGAGCGCCGCAGGGAGGAAGATCAGCCCGACGAAGCTGAAGCCTCCCCCGCCGAAGCAGCACGAGAACACGACCGCCACGATGCCGAGGACGAGGGTGATCACGCCCTGGGTCTTCGCGCTCTGCGCCTCCGGGCTCAGAAGTGGTCCCACCGGGGGATAGCCCGGTTGGCCGTAACCCGGTGGGCCGTAACCTGACTGGCCGTAGCCGGCCTGGCCGTAGCCGGGCTGAACGGGCTGCCCGTAGCCGGGCTGAACGGGCTGCCCGTAGCCGGGCTGAACGGGCTGCCCGTAGCCGGGCTGTGTGGGCTGGCCAAAGCCGGGCTGTGTGGGTGAAGCGGGCTGTGTGGCTGGCCCTCCCCGGATGGCTTCTCGAACCCGCTCGGCTGTTGTGTGGTCTCGGGCTGGGTGGCGTCCGGGTTCGGCTGCTCGGGATCTGGGGACGCAGGGCGCGCGTCGTCGGTCATCGTTCCTCCGGGTCCGGGACAGGCTTCACGGGCGGGGAGGTCGTCCCCCAGCGAGCGAACCTACCCGTGCCAGGAGCCTCGGCGACCCCGGTGACTCGGTGGACGGACAGGGTGCGGACGGTGCCGGCTTCCACGTCGAGCGCACTCACGCGCCCGCCCTCCACCGACAGCGGCTCGAGCAGCCGCCGGTCGACCGTTCCCAGCGGGTCGCTGATCCCGACCCACACGGCTCGCAGACCGGCTGCGGCCGACCGCAGCAGGGCCAGCGACGTCGCGGGGTCGAGCACGGGAACCGGGGGAGCGCCTGCCCCAACGGCGGAGCGCGCCGGCTCCGTCCCCGCCCCCGCCGGCCGCCCCCCGTCTGTCCACGACGCGCCACGGTCGGCGGCCCGCAGGGCCCGGACCAGCCCGAGGGCGCTCGCCTCGTCGACCGGCGGCGCCTGGCCCGCAGGGAAGGAGCTGACCGCCACCACCCGGCGACCCGCGGCGCGGTGCCCACCCCGACGCTGCAGCACGACGCCGCCGTCGTGGCCCTCCGCGGCGGGTGCCAACCCGATCCGTCGCAGCGTTGCCAACACCGTCACCGGGTCGGCCTGGGCCGACAGCACGGTAGGCGCGAGGCGGCGCAGCCTCAGCGGGTCGCTGCGCCTGTCGGCCAGCAGCTCGGTCAGCACGCTGGGGTCGTCCGAGCGCACGAACGACGAGGCGGCGCCGACCTTGATGCGGCCGTGCCGGCGGGCGGTGTCGTTGACCAGGTAGTCGACCGGCTGGGGAACGGGGGTGCGGGAGTGCTGCGCCAGGAATGTCAGGAGCTCGTCCGCGGTACGACCGGCGTCGAGCGCCCGACGCACGCTGTCGGGCCCGAGGCGGTAGACCGTCGCTCCACCGCGCGAGTCGACGTCCGCCATCAGCGACAGCTCACGCTCGACCTCGCGGGTCAGAGGGCCCGGGGCCACGGCGGTCAGGTCGGCCTGCAGCAGAACGTGGTCAACGGGGGTCGGCAGCACCGCGTCGAGAGCCGCGGCTGCTGCGCCGGCGCCCTCGGCGAGCGCGCGTCCGGCTGAGCTGAGAGCGCCAAGGCCCAGGACTCCGAGCCACCCGGCCTCGTCCACCACGGTCGGCAGCACCGACCCGGCGGCGGCGACAGGTCCGCGCGGACGGCGCCAGGCGAGGTGGCTCCGCAGTGCGTCCGTCTCCACCGCCGTTCCGGGCAGCGCCTGGGCCAAGGCCCCCAGCACCTCGCGCCGAAGCAGGGCCTCGGCGGGACGCAGCACCGCGTCCGACAGCGCAGCGCGCACGGTGCCCCGGTCACCTCGCGTTCCGACGGTCGAGGCCGAGGCCGGCGCCTCAGACCAGCTGCGCGCCAACAGCTCCCAACGCGCCCCGACACTCTCCTCGGCCCAGTGGTCGAACATCGCAGTGGGTGCCCACCGCGGATCCGCCTGGCCGTCCTCGCCGACCAGTCCGGCGGCTCCCGCCACGACGATCACCCGGGCGGTGAGCGCGTCATCCGTGCCGAGTGCGACCGAGGCGCGGCGCAGGTCGCGAACCCCGACGCCGCCCCCGCGGAGGACCGGTACGGTCTCGGCCTCCCACAGCGCAGCGAGCTCGCCGACCAGGCGTACCACCTCGGCGGCGGCTGCCGCTGACTGAGCGTCCACCCGAGCCAGGTCACGTGGCACACCGACGAGCTCCCGAGTCGCCTGCGCCGGCTCGATGCCGTCGCGGTGGACGCGGCCGCCTCGCAGGCTGATCGCCACTTCGCGGGGGAGCACCACGTGCTCGTCGTCCGGGGCCACCAGCAGTCCGTGGGCGAGCAGCCAGCCCGCAGCGGTGGTGGCCTCGTCGGCGCGGGCGCCGCGCTCCGTCACACGCAAGGTGCCGACCGGACCCGAGGCGTCCAGACGCTCAACCAGCTCGCGGGCCTGCGGCGGGGCCCCGTCGAGCAGGCTCGTCACCACGGCGGGGTCGGCCACCGCGCCGGAGACCAGGTCGAGGTCGCGGTGGGGGTCACCGGACGGCACCAGGCCGAGGTCCGCCACGATGCCCGCCACCAGCGAGGGCGACCGTGCCAGCCCGGTGTCTGCCAGCCACGGGCCGAGCCCGGCCGGGTGTGGGCCGAGGAGGTCGACCATCGCGCGCACCGGCCACACCGAGCGACTGTCGCCCCACGCCAGGGCGAGGTCGCGCAGCTCGCCGAGCAACGGTCCCAGCCGTCCCGAGGTGGTGCCGCAGGCGCGGGCCAGCTCGGCCTGCCGAACTGGCCCGCGCAGCGCGACCAGCGCCTCGGCCACGTCCAGTGTCGGCCGGTCGAGCAGGGTCAGGGCTCGGTAGACGCTGACACGCGTGCTGGCCCTGGACGCGAGCGCGGTCAGGTCTCCAGGGGTGGGGCTGGCCAGGTCTGGCCGCCGCTGGAGCAGCCGCGCGAGTGCCTCGTCGTCACGGCGACGCAGGTCGTCCGTGAGGCTGCGCGGGGCGGACGGGGGCATCCGAGCAACGTTACGCGCTCCCGGTTGAGCTCCTGACCTGTCGACCGTGCTGAACGCCCTGGTTCAGGACCGCGGCCCACGCTGCCTTGACGAGTCGGAGTCCGCGCCTGCGGCGCTCCCCTCGGCGTCGTGGCCTGCCCTCTGCCACGACCGGCGCGTCGGGTAGCGCTGACAGCGCCTCACTGCCGGCCAGCATCGAGGCGAAGATCGAAACGAGCGCGGACGGGGTGTCCGCGCGGGCGAGAGCAGCGTCCACATGCACTGTGTTGTGTCTGTTCATGCGCTGAACGGTACGAGCGAATGGACTGGGTGTACGGTCCGCTGGTATGCCGGAATCGCAGACCAATCCGGACTCGCAGCCCAATCTGGCCTGGGAGCTGGTGCTCGACCTCGACGCTCACGGCTCGGGCCCGCTGCACCAGCGGGTGAAGCGCGCACTGCGCGCCGCCATCCGGGCCGGCGCGGTGCCGGTCGGTGCGGCGCTACCGCCCAGCCGCAGCCTGGCGGCTGACCTGGGGTGCTCGCGCTCGGTCGTCACCGAGGCGTACTCCCAGCTCGTCGCCGAGGGCTATCTCGAGGCCCGAACCGGCTCGGCCACCCGAGTCCGCTGGGCCGGTGACGGGGTACCAGCCGGCGCGTCCCGTCCACGCCTTCAGCCGGAGGCCCAGCCCCGACTCGACCTCGCCCCAGGCCTTCCCGACCTGCGGGCCTTCCCCCGGCAGCGCTGGCTCGAGGCGCTTCGCGCCGCCCTGGCAGACCTGCCGTCCGCCGAGCTCGGCTACCCGCACCCGGACGGCCACTGGCAGGTGCGCCAGCTGCTGGCGGACTACCTCACGCGCAGCCGGGGCGCCAACGCGCGCGACGCCGCCGTGATGATGACGACGAGCGCCACCCATGCCGTCCGTCGCATCTGCCGCGCGCTGGTCGACGCCGGCGGCACCCGCATCGGGGTCGAGGACCCGGGCTGGACACGCCTGCACGCCGTCGTCCGCAGCAGCGGGCTGGAGACCGTCCCCGTCCCCGTTGACGCCCACGGGATCGACGTGGCCGCCCTCGAGCGACTGCCCGACCTGTCAGCCGTCATCGTCACTCCGGCTCACCAGTTCCCCACCGGGGTCGTGCTGCACCCGCAGCGCCGTGCCGCCCTGTTGCGCTGGGCCGAGCGAACCGGCGGCTTGGTGGTCGAGGACGACTACGACGCCGAGTTCCGCTACGACCGTGCGCCGGTCTCGACGTTGCAGGGCATGGCGCCGCAGCGGGTCGTGCTGGTCGGCTCACTGAGCAAGACCCTGACCCCGGCCCTGCGGATCGGCTGGCTGCTGGCGCCGACACGCTGGGCGGGCGCGTTGCAGGAGGTCGGTCCCGCCGCCGACACCCCGTCGACGCCGGACCAGCTCGCCTTCGCCGGTTTCCTCGCGGGCGGTGACTACGAGAGGTACCTGCGCGCGAGCAGACGTCGCTACCGAGCCAGGCGCGATGCTCTGGTCGCGGCGCTCGGCATGGTGCTACCCGACGTCGAGGTCACAGGCATCGCGGCCGGCCTCCACGTCCTCGCGCAGCTGCCCGCCGACGTCGACGGTGCCGCCGTCACCCGCACGGCGGCCCGCCAGGGCCTGCGGCTGGTGCCACTCGAGGCCTACCGACACGACCACGCCTCCCGCAAACAACCGGCATCGGCCGATGCTCTCGTGCTCGGCTACGGCAATCTGGCCGACTCCGCGGTTCCCGAGGCCGTCACGGTGCTGGCCCACGCGGTCGACGCTCACCGCGAGGGCTGACGGGACGGCCCTCACCGGTCGATGCCGGGTCGACGTCCGCGCCCACCTCGGCGGCGGCACCGACGGCAGCCAGGGTGGTCGTCCACCCCAGCAAGGACATCAGGAAGGTCCGCTCGGCGTACCCGTACGCCTCCCCGAGCCCGCCGTGGCGGGCCAGGCGGTAGGTGAAGTAGCCGGTCGCCGGCAGCGCGACGCCGAGACTGGCGATGGCGAGGCGGCGCGACCACTGCGGTAGCCGCGGGTCGAGCGCGCCGACGAGCGGGGCGAGGTGGAACGCGGCGATGCCGACCCCCGACGACCACGTGTGCACCCGGTCCCTCCAGCGTGGCCCGCCTTCAGGGGGAGCGGCACCGCCGTGGCGGTGGCGGTCGCCACGCCGGACACCGCGAGGAGGACGGCCAGTGCGTGCTGGTTGCGGCGCCTGGCCAGCTCGGCGTTGGCCAGCTGAGCAAGTGCCTGCACGGCCGAACCGGCGAGCACCGGTCCGGGCGCAGGCTGGCCACCCCGCGACAGGGCGCTGATGCTGCGCACGGCGTGCCGGTACTCGGGCGTCGCCCGTCCCGACAACAGCCAACCGGTCGTGAAGACCCCGGGCGCCACCAGGATCAGCCCGGCGAGCAGCCGCTCCGCTCGCGATGCGGGACGGTGGGACGACGTCACGTGGTCAGGATGGCGGAAGTCCCCCGCCTACGCTGCGGCCATGCGGATCGGCGTCGTGGTGCTGCCCCAACAGCGATGGAGCGAGGCCGCCGCGAGGTGGCGCGCGGTGGAGGAGATGGGGTTCGACCATGCGTGGACCTACGACCACCTGGCCTGGCGTGAGCTGGCGACCGAGCCATGGTTCGCCACCATGCCGACCCTGGTCGCGGCCGCGACGGTGACCACACGAGTTCGACTGGGCACCTGGGTGGCATCACCCAACTTCCGGCACCCGGTGCTGTTCGCCAAGGAGCTGATGTCGCTGGACGACATCAGTGCAGGACGCATCACCCTGGGAGTCGGTGCAGGCGGAACTGGCTGGGACGCAGAGGTTCTCGGCGACGACGTGCTCGAGCCCCGCGACCGGGTCGATCGTCTCGGCGAGTTCCTGCACCTCCTCGACCTGCTGCTCTCGGATGCGAGCCCGTCGCCGACGACGTGGCGAGGGCGCTGGTACACGGCCATCAGCGCGTTCATGGAGCCGGGCTGCGTGCAGCGCCCGAGGCTGCCGTTCGTGGTGGCGGCCAACGGTCCTCGCACGATGGCGCTGGCCGCGCGCCACGGGCAGGCCTGGGCCACCACCGGGCCTGACGGGTGTGCAGGTGAGGCGGAGCGCTGGTGGGCCGGTGTGGCTTCGAGGGCGGCCCGGTTCGACGACGTGCTGGCAGCGGCCGGACGGGAACGCGCAGAGGTCGACCGCTACCTGAGCGTGGACGTGCCCGGCCTCGCGATCTCCTCGCTCGAGCACTTCCAGGACGTCGTCGGTCGGGCGAGGGAGCTGGGCTTCACCGACGTCGTGACGCACTGGCCCCGCCCCTCCGGTGTCTACGCCGGCGACGAGCGGGTGCTCGACCAGGTGGCCGCCGAGCTCGACACCCTGCGCTCCGGATGAGCGTCGGCTGAGTGCAGTCCGACCCGTCCCTCGACGGCGAGTGCCGGGCGGTGAAGGATGGGCGGCGTCCGGGGACCGCGTCCTGTACCGCGGTGCTGGGACGAGACAGCCGACCGACCGAAGGAGTTCGCCGTGCTGAGCAGACCGTCGTCGTCGTACACGAGTGCCACGTCCGACCAGCCGCTGCTCGGAGAGACGATCGGCGACAACCTCGAGGCGACGGTTGCGCGGTGGGGCGACCGGGAGGCCCTCGTCGACTGCGCGTCGCACCGCCGATGGACCTACAACGAGCTGGACGTCGAGGTCGACGAGGTGGCCCTCGGGCTGCTCGCGCGGGGGATCGCCAAGGGCGACCGGGTCGGCATCTGGTCGCCGAGCTGCGCGGAGTGGGTGCTGCTGCAGTACGCGACCGCCAAGATCGGCGCCGTTCTGGTGAACGTGAACCCCGCGTACCGCACGCACGAGCTCGTGTACGTGGTGAACCAGTCGGGGATGCGTCTGCTGGTGGCGGCGAACAGGTACCGAACCAGCGACTACGAGGCGATGGTCGAGCAGGCCCGCCCGGACTGCCCGGGCCTCGAGGAGGTCATCTACCTGGGCGAGCCCGGCAGCGACACCGCAGACGGCTCGCCCAGCTGGCGAGCCCTGGTCGACGTCGGCGGTCTGGGCGACCACGCCGAGCTGGTCGCGCGCATGGCCGACCTGTCGCCGGACGACCCGATCAACATCCAGTACACCTCGGGCACAACGGGTTTCCCGAAGGGTGCAACGCTGTCGCACCACAACATCCTCAACAACGGCTACTTCGTGGGAGAGCTCATCGAGTACTCCGAGGTCGACCGGATCGCCATTCCCGTGCCCTTCTACCACTGCTTCGGCATGGTGATGGGCAACCTGGCAGCCACGTCCCACGGTGCCGCGATGGTGATCCCCGCGCCGACCTTCGACCCGGCTGCCACCCTGCGGGCGGTGGCTGACGAGCGCTGCACGTCGCTGTACGGCGTGCCGACGATGTTCATCGCCGAGCTCGGACTGCCCGACTTCGCCGACTACGACCTGACCAGCCTGCGCACGGGCATCATGGCCGGCTCGCCCTGCCCGGTCGAGGTGATGAAGCGGGTCGTCGACGAGATGCACATGGCCGAGGTGGCGATCTGTTACGGCATGACCGAGACCTCTCCGGTGTCGACGATGACGCGCGGCGACGACGACCTCGCTCGCCGGACCGAGACGGTCGGTCGGACGATGCCGCACCTGGAGACGAAGATCGTCGACCCGGCCACCGGGCTGACGGTGCTGCGCGGCGTCCACGGTGAGCTCTGCACACGAGGGCACACCGTGATGCTGGGCTACTGGGCCAACGAGGACCAGACCCGCGAGGCGATCGACTCGTCGCGCTGGATGCACTCCGGCGACCTCGCGGTGATGGACGACGACGGGTACATCGCGATCTCCGGACGGATCAAGGACATGGTGATCCGCGGTGGCGAGAACATCTACCCGCGCGAGATCGAGGAGTTCCTGCACGGGCACCCCGACGTGGCCGATGTGCAGGTGATCGGCGTCCCCGACGAGAAGTTCGGCGAGGAGCTGATGGCCTGGGTCGTGATGAAGCCCGAGGCGCAGCCGCTGGACGCCGCGGCGGTCAAGGAGTTCTGCGACGGTCGGCTGGCGCACTACAAGGTGCCCAAGTACGTGCACTGCGTCGAGTCGTTCCCGATGACGGTCACCGGCAAGGTGCGCAAGGTCGAGATGCGCGAGGCGGCTCAGAAGATCCTTGCCACCTGACAACCGAGCATCAGTCGGACGACGCCAGACGCCCGAAGGGCCCCACCGGACGAGATCCGGTGGGGCCCTTCGGGTCTGGCTGGTCTAGCTGATGACCGGTCCGTCAGTCGATCGTGACGTACGTCCGGTCCGTGGCGCCCTCGTAGCTGACGTACCCCAGGTAGGGGGTGTCAGCGGTGAGGCCGGCCCACGTGGCGGTCACCGTGGCCGACTCTCCGGGGTCGCCGACCAGCGGGTTCGGGCTGACCGTCAGGTTGCCGGCGTCGGCGTCCGGGACCGCGTAGTTGTTCAGGGTCCAGGACGTCTCGGCACCTCCGGGGGACGCGAAGACCTGCACGACCAGCGTGTAGAGGCCGGCCTCTGGGTCCTCGACCGTAATGCGTTCGCTGGCAGCGCCACTCGCCGATGCCAGTACTCCACCACTCGGGGTGATGGCGAACAGGTCGAGATCGGCGGCCTGGTCGTCGGCGACCAGGTCGAACCGGGCGGCGGTCGTCCCGGCCGCGACGTCGTACTCGTACACGACCTCCGCGTTCTGGGCTCCCGCACCCTCGTTGGCCTCTCCGGCCACGAGGCCGTGCACGGTCATCGCGAGCTCGGGGACGGCGGAGATCACCTCGTAGGTGGTCGACCCCGACGTGCCCGAACCGGTGACCTCCGCCGGGGCGGAGACCGCGACCGGCTGGAGCGCGACGGGCATCCGGATGGTGCCGCCGTGCTTGCCGCTCGCCGTGTACTTCACGGAACCGGTGCTGTACTCCGCGAGCGGGGCGTCCGTGCGGGTGAAGGTGAAGGTGACGGTCTTCGACTGCCCCTTCTTGAGTGTCAGCTGCGGCTGGCTGGACCTGACGTCGAAGCCAGGCACCTGCTCCGAGAACCGGAACACCTGCGTGCGGTCACTCACGCTCTTGAAGGTGCGCTTGGTGACCAGCGTTCCGAAGACAGTTCCGCTGGCGATCGACGCCTGGTTGAGGTCGGTGCCCGAAATGGGGTCGACACCTGGGATGTCGCCGATCCCCTCGTTCTCGAGGTAGCCGAGCCAGTCGAGAACCCCGTGGTCGAGGACGGCCAGGGGCCGGCTTGCCACGGTCGGACGCACGTTGCCGGCGCCCTGGTCGAAGGGCGAGGTCGTGCCGACCGTGTCACGGGCGGTGGTCATCATCGCCGACTTGATCATCATCGGCGACCAGCGCGGGTGAATGTCCTTGAGGACGGCTGCGATGCCGGCGATGTGCGGCGCCGCCATCGAGGTGCCCGAGATCAGGTCGTAGTTGCGGCCCTCGTGGTTGTACGGGGTCACCGCAGCCAGCACGTCGACGCCGGGGGCGGCAACGTCGGGCTTGAGGATGTCGCCACGGGTTGTGGTGGACGGGCCTCGCGACGAGAACGGGGCCACGACCGGCACCTGCGTGTCGGACTCGCCCGCCTCGAGCGGGACGATCTGGCCCTCAGCGCTGCCGGCGTCGACGTAGGCGGTCACCGGCGCCAACGCCGTGTCGGGCAGGTGAACGCTGGGCACGTAGTGCAGGTCGCCGTTCAGAGAGTTCGGGCTCGGGTTGATCATGACCATCCCGGCACCACCGGCGTTGCGGACCTCGAGGGACTTCTCGACACGGTCGACGACGCCACGGAGGCAGACCACCAGCTGGCCGGCCACCACGTCGGGGTCGAGTGTGCCGAGCCCGCACAGGGCGGCAGTAGCGGGCGGTACGCCCGTGGCTGCAGAGTCCTCGGCGAGGACCATGGGGGTCAGGTCCGGAAGCCCTGCGGTGCTGGACGCCCCGATGAACTCCCGGCCGTCCCCGAGCACGAGCTTCTGCTCGCTGATCTTGTGCGTGCTGGCGGCCACGGTGGTCAGCCACGGGCTGGGGTGGTCCAGCGTGCTCGCGCCGGGACCGCTGTTGCCGGCCGAGGCCGACACGAAGACGCCGGCCGCGGCGGCGTTGAGGAACGCGAGCTCCGTCGCGTCGAAGACGGTCGACTCTGTGGTGCTGCCGATGGAGAAGTTGATGACGTCGACACCGTCGTCGACGGCGTCCTCGATGGCGGCGACCATGTCGCTGGTGAAGCACCCGTCGTCCCCACCCGGGGCGGCGGTCCAGCAGACCTTGTAGGCGGCGATCTTGGCGCCCGGCGCCATCCCGGAGATGTTGCCGAACCTGATGCCGTCCACCGTCACGTTGCGCACGGCGTTACCGGCGGCCGTGGAGGCGGTGTGGCTGCCGTGACCGTCGCCGTCACGCGGGGAGAGGAACTCGTCGGGGGAGACGTTCTCCGCGCCGAAGCCGTCGACGTAGTACCGCGCTCCGATCAGCTTGGAGTTGCAGTCGTCCGCCGTGAACTCTTCGCCCTCGACGCACTCGCCGTTCCAGTCAGCCGGGATCGGGGTGCGGTTGGGCGTGAACGAGGCGCTCTCGGGCCAGATGCCCGTGTCGAGAACACCGACCACAACACCGGATCCGGCCTTGGTCTGGCCGCCGGCCTCCTGCCACAGCTTGGGCATGCCCAGGAAGTCGGGGGAGTCGTTCGTGGTGACCTCGTGCCGCGCGTCCTTGGCAACGGACAGCACGCCTGGGCTGCTCGCCAGCTTCGCGGCCTGCTGAGCGGTGAGGTCTGCCGCGAACCCGTTCACGGCAGTGGTGTACGACCGGTCGATGTCGACGTCGGCGCTGTCGGCCAGCTTCTCCTGCTGGATCTGCAGGTGGGTCTTGTACTCCTTGACGTCCGTGCTGTCGCTGTCGAGCTTCTCGCCTTCGGACGGCTTGGTGGCGTCCAGACCCTTCACTCCGCCCTCGTAGGACGCTGCAGGGGGCGCAACGAGCGTGACCACATAGCGGCCTGCCTCGTGCATGGCTTGGGGCACTTCGTTGGAAGCAAAGGCAGACCCGCTGGCGGCCAGGGTGGCGGAAGTCGCCATCCCCAGTCCCACCGTGGTCGCCAGCACCCGCTGTAGCGGGGACCTACGTTGCGAACCGGTCACGTCGAACTACCTCTCGAGATGGGGATGTTCCCGGCCCCGAGGAGTAGATGGTGCAGCCACCAGTGCGTGCCGCCGACAGGACTCGTTGACGGAACCGCACCGCACCGGTCTGCCGCCGCAGCGGCCTCCCGGCGCATGACCAACCCGCTCCACCCCTGGAGCCCTTACGGACCCAACAGGCAGAACGGTCGCCCGTCAAGAGCCTGATGGGTGGAATGTGCGATTCCCTCAACAGGAACCCCTGCCACGGGCGCGTCCGCCCGCGGGTCCTGCGGGACCTACGCTGCTGACGTGGACGATCTCCGGCAGCGCCTGCAGGTGCTCGACCGGCGCCTGGCCGACCTGGGGTCCGTGCTCGTGGCGTTCTCGGCCGGGGCCGACTCGGCGCTCCTGCTCGCCGCTGCCGTGCGGAGCCTGGGCGCCGACCGGGTGGCGGCGGCGACCGCTGTCTCCTCCTCGCTCGCGTCGGGCGAGCTCGAGCAGGCCGAGGCCTTCGCGTCGTCCCTGGACGTGCGCCTTCTGCGTCCGCGCACGCACGAGATGCGTCGCCAGGGCTACCGCGCCAATGACGGCGACCGCTGCTTCCACTGCAAGGCCGAGCTGCTGGACACCCTCCGGCCGCTGGCGTCCGAGCTGGGGCTTCGGCACGTCGCCACCGGAACCAACGCCGACGACGCGGCCGCCGGGTTCCGGCCCGGCATCAGGGCAGCCGCCGAGAGAGGGGCCGTGACCCCCCTCCTCGACGCGGGCTTGACCAAGGCGCAGGTGCGTGAGGCATCGAGGCAGTGGGGACTGCCGACCTGGGACAAGCCGGCCGCTGCGTGCCTGTCGAGCCGGGTGGCCTTCGGCGTGAAGATCACGCCGGCGCACCTGGTGCGCGTCGACCGGGCGGAGCGTGCCGTGCGCGCCGTGCTGGCCGAGGCGCAGCTCGGTGTCCGCGACCTGCGGGTCCGCGACCTCGGTGCCGACGCTGCGCGAGTCGAGCTCGACCCGGATCTGGCTGCCCGGCTCCTGGACGAGGACGGGCCGGTGGCAGCCGCCGTCGGGGCCGCGGCTCGCGGCGCGGGTTTCTCGACCGTGGGGATCGACCCGCGGGGCTTCCGGTCCGGGTCGATGAACGAGCTGCTGAGCAGCCCGGAGCGCTTCCGCTGACCTCTGGTCACGCTGCGCGACCGCGCTCGCAAAGAAGTCGGTGGCGCAGGCCGATAGCCTGGACACCCAACCCCGGGGACGGGCTCGTGCCGTCCCGATGTGAAGACGAGAAGGTCGTGCGGTGCCTACTGGCAAGGTGAAGTGGTTCGACGCGGAGCGCGGGTTCGGCTTCCTGGCGACGGACGAGGGCGAGGAGGTGTTCCTGCACGCCTCCGCGCTGCCCGAGGGCACGGTCGTCAAGCCCGGCGCGAAGGTCGAGTTCGGCGTGGTGGACGGACGCAAGGGCAAGCAGGCCCTGTCGGTCCGCGTGCTGGAGGCGCCGCCGTCCGTGGTCGCCGCGAGCCGCAAGAAGCCCGAGGACATGACGGTGATCGTCGAGGACCTGATCCGCCTGCTCGACGGGCTGTCGAACCAGCTGCGGCGTGGTCGCTACCCCGAGCGGCAGGGTGCGGGCAAGATCGCCACCGTGCTGCGTGCCGTCGCCGACGACCTGGAGTCGTGAGCGTGCCCGCCGTGCGCACCCGGGTCGACGCTGTGACCGCTGCCGCGGTCGACCTGGCCCGCGCGGCGGTCCTCGACGTGGCCGAGCCGGGTGCGGTCGGCGACCACCTGTCGGCGACCGCCGAGGGCGAACGGCTCGTCTCCCACCGGTTCGCCAGCACGGCCAAGGGCTACCGCGGCTGGGTCTGGACGGTCACCCTGGCGCGTGCGCCCCGGGCCAAGCTGCCGACCGTGTGCGAGGTCGACCTGACGGCCGCCGACGACGCAGTGCTCGCGCCGGAGTGGCTGCCCTGGTCCGAGCGGCTGCGGCCTGGCGACCTGGGCGCCGGTGACGTGCTGCCGCGCGTGGACGACGACCCTCGCCTGGAGCAGGGCTTCGAAGCCACCGGTGACGAGGACGTCGACCAGATGGCCCTGTGGGAGCTGGGTCTCGGCCGTCCGCGAGTGCTGTCGCGCGAAGGCCGCGAGGAGGCGTCGGACCGCTGGGACTCAGGTGACTTCGGTCCCGCGTCGCCGACCGCGGTGGCAGCCGCGGCCGAGTGCCGCAGCTGCGGGTTCCTGGTTCCGATGCCCGGCGCCCTTCGCCACACCTTCGGCGTCTGCGCCAACGAGTGGTCCCCCGCCGACGGCCGGGTGGTCGCCATGGCGTTCGGCTGCGGTGCCCACTCCGAGACCGGCGTCGACCTGACTCCCGAAGCCCTGCCCGCGCCGATTCTCGACGAGCTCGGGTACGAGCCGGTCACGACCGGCTGACTGCCACCCCGGCGAGGGCACGATGGTGACGACCCGGTCCACCGAGGCCTCGCAGGGCGACCCCGACGTCTTCGGGACGGCAGCCATCCGGCAAGCGGTGCTGAACGGGTGGACCGCGTCGGTCGACCGCTTCCGCGAGGACGCCAACGCCGAGCAGGATCTCGCCCTCGGCGGGTACCGGGACCGGCTCGTCGTCGAGCTCGCCCAGAACGCCGCCGACGCCGCCGCGCGAGTCGGCGTGCCCGGGCGCCTGCTGCTGCAGCTCGACACCCACGAGAGCGCGGTCCTGGTCGCGGCCAACACGGGCGCCCGGCTCGACGCCGCAGGGGTCCGCGCCCTGGCCACGCTGCGTGCGTCGGCCAAGCGCGACGACCTGCTCAGCACCGGGCGGTTCGGGGTCGGCTTCAGCGCCGTCCTGACGGTCACGGACGAGCCGGCAGTGCTGGGACACGGCTCGGGTGTGCGGTTCTCCCGGTCCGAGACGCTGGCCGCGGTACGCGAGAGTGAAACGGCCGCACCGCATCTCGCAGCGGAGCTGGCGCGGCGTGCCGATCACGTACCGGCGCTGCGACTGCCCTGGCCGGCCGAGGGCAACGCTCCCGAGGGGTACGACACCGCGGTGGTGCTGCCCCTGCGAGACGCCGCCGCCACCGACCTGGTGCGACGCCTGCTCGACGACGTGGATGACACGCTCCTCCTCGCCCTACCGGGCCTGTCGGAGGTCGTGGTGCAGCTTCCGGGGGAAGCGCCCCGGCGCGTCAGCGACGTCGAGGACCGATGGGTCACGGTGCGCCGCAGCGGTTTCCATGACGAGGCGACCCTCGCTGATCGCCCGGTGGAGGAGCGGGAACGCCCCCGCTGGGCCCTGACCTGGGCGCTGCCCGTAGACCCCTCCACCGCTGTCCCTGCCGTGCTGCACGCGCCGACGCCGACGTCCGAGCCGATGTCGTGGCCCGCCCTGCTGCTGGCGGACCTGCCGCTGGACCCCGACCGCCAGCACGTGGTCGACGGCCCGGCGACCCGCGCCGTGGCCGACCAGGCCGGGCAGGCCTACGCCGACCTGGTGGCCGAGGTGGCGGATGACGACCCGCTGCGCGCGCTCGACCTGGTGCCGGTGGGCCTGCCGTCGGGCTGGTTCGACGGCGTCGTGCGGGAGGTGGCCCTGGCTGCGCTGCCCGCGGCCCCGGTGCTGCGGTCGGTCGAGGACGGTTCGGCGGTACGGCCACGGGATGCGGTGCTCCTCGACGGACCGGCCGGCGCCGACCCGGCCGCGCTCGCCGTGCTGGCGCCGGCGCTCGCCGGGCTCGTGTCGGCGCCACCGGCGGCGGGTGCTGCCCTGCGGCGTCTGGGAGTGAGGCGTCTGGACCTCGCCGAGGTGGTCGAGGCCTGGCCCGCGGGCGACGGCGCGCACGTTCCGCAGGAGTGGTCGCGGCGGTACGCCGGCCTGGCCGGCGTGGCCGCCGACCCCGCCGTGCGTGAGGCGCTCACCGCGCTGCCGGTTCCCCTGGCCGACGGCCGCGTCGTGCGGGGCGTGCCCGGGGTCGTGATGCCGCTCGTGGACGGCCACGGGTCCGCCGCCGGCGAGGCGCGGCACGACCGGCCATCGCTCGCGGACGCCCTGGCCGTGCTGGCCGACCACGGCCTGCGAGTGGTGCACCCCGACGCGGTGGCGTCCGACGACGCTGCCCGCCTGCTCGAGCGGCTCGGCGCCGTCCCGGCCACGGCGACCCAGGTGCTGGAGCACTCCGCGGTACGGTCGGCCGTCCGGTGGACGACGGACGACCCCGACCCCTTCGAGGTCAGCGAGGCCGTACTGGCTCTCGTGTCGGCCGCCTGGAGTGAAAGTGCTTGGCTGCCAGGCGAACACGGCTGGCTGAGCGACCTGGCGCTGCCCGACGACGAGGGCGACCCGACCCCCGCCGGGCTGCTGGTGCAGCCGGGGACTCTCGCGCAGACCTTGTTCGACCCCGAGGCCGTCGGTCTGCTCGACAGCGACGTGGCGGGGCGCTGGCCGTCCGAGGTCCTGCAGGCCGTCGGAGTGGCCGCCGGCCCGGTTCTGGTGCGCAGTCACGATGTCGACCTGGGCGACCTGCCGGCGGAGCTGGACGAGCTCGACGGCGCTCGCGAGTGGGCCGACCAGGTGGCCGAGCTCGTCGGCCCGCAGCGTGACCTCGTGGCCGAGGTCGTCGCGGTCCGTGACCTCGACCTGGTGCGCGGAGATGCCTGGCTCGCGCTGCTGCAGGAAGTCGGCTCCGACCGCGACCTGCGGCGCGCCCTCGTGGAGCCACTCGTCGTGCCCGGCGGCTCGCGCCCCAGAGGTGAAGCAGCCCAGCCGGTTCCCTCCTACACGGCCTGGTGGCTGCGGGAACGCGTCGGCCTGGGCCGTGCCCTGCTTCCGGGCGTGAAGGACCCACTGCTGCGTGCGGTGCTGCCGCAGGCGCCCGCGTGGGCGGATGGCCTCGACCACTCCCTGGTGGCTGCGCTCGGGCTGGTGGAGGACTGGTCCCAGCTCGGCCCCTCGGCATGGGAGAGGGTGCTGAACGCGCTTCCCGCTCTCGACAGCGAGCGGCTCGACGCGGGCGGCCTGCTGCGCGCCTGGGCAGCCCTCGCTCGGTCGGTCTCACCCCCGGACAGCATTGCCGGACAGCGACTCTGGGCCCTGGACGAGAACGTGCAACCGGTGCTCGTCCAGCCCGGCGGGGCCGTGGTGCCCGACGACCCGCGGTGGGCGCAGCGCCACGACCTCGGACCGATGGTGGTTGCGCCACCCGGTGGGTCGGAGGCGCTCGCCGACGTGTTCGACCTCGACCTGGCGGGTGACCGCGCTGCGGGTGAGGTCACCACGTCCGGTCAGGAGGTCGGCGTGCCCGACGAGGTGCTGGTCGCCCTCCCCGGCCTGCCGACGACCTGGACGGAGCACGACCTGCTGCAGGTCGACGGGGTGACGGTCGACTGGTGGGTCGAGCCGGGGTCGGGGTCACAGCCATCTCAGGTCCACGCCGCCACGCCCGACGGGTTGTCTCGCGCCCTCGCGTGGGCGACGGGTCACTGGTCACGTCGCTACCTGCTGGCCGACCTGCTGGCAGGCGGGGCACCGGCCCGCGTCGCACTGCTCGACGCCGCGCTCGACGAGTAACGACTCTGCGCCCGCCGAGAGGACCCAGGATCAGGCGGGACGCCGCCCCTGACGCTTCGCGCGCACCTGCAGCCAGGTCAGACCGACGAACCCGAGCGTCACCCCGCTGACGCACGCCCACACCCACCAGCCCCGTCCGGTCGCCTCGAGGTCGTCGCGGCGCAGCAGCGCCACCACCAGGAGCACGGCCCAGATGCCGCTCCCGACGGCGACTGTCGGGCGGTCGTTCGTCACCAGCGGCTCGGGCATCGGCCGCGGGGACTTCTGCGGTCCGGGTGCTCCGGCCGGCACCGCCGGGTCGGTGGGGGTCACCTGCAGAACTCTACGGCGGCCGAGCACCACGACGGGGTCGAGTTCTGGCACGATCGGCGCGCCGTACGTCCCACACCGAGGAGGCAGCCACCCGTGGCGAACCAGAAGAAGCCGAAGCCGACCCGTAGTGGCAACCCTGCAGCCAGAGGGTTGAACCGGCCCGAGACGCGCAGTGTCGCCGATCGCCAGGCCGCTGGTCGCCAGAACGTGGGGCGCCAGGGTGGCGTCGCCGTTCGCGAGCGGGGGCTCGTCCGCGACCCTGGCGCGACCGGCCTCGAGCGGTGGTTCGCGATCAGCGCGCGAGGTTCGACGGTCGGGCGCGAGGTGCGCGGCGGGCTCGCGACCTTCTTCACGATGGCCTACATCGTGGTGCTCAACCCGATCATCATCGGCACCCAGGCTGACTCGACCGGTGGGTTCCTCGGTGGTGGGGACGCGCCCAACCTGCCGCTGGTGGCGGCTGCGACCGCGCTGGTCGCGGGTCTGCTGACGATCACGATGGGCTTGGTTGCGAACTACCCCCTCGCTCTCGCAACAGGTCTGGGGCTCAACGCGTTCGTCGCCTTCGGCATCGCCAAGCTGCCCGGCATGACCTGGGCCGACGCGATGGGCCTCGTCGTGATCGAGGGGCTGATCATCCTGGTGCTGGTGCTGACCGGCTTCCGAAAGGCCGTGTTCCATGCGGTTCCGCCGCAGCTGAAGACGGCGATCAGCGTCGGCATCGGCCTGTTCATCACGATCATCGGGCTCGTGGACGCGGGCTTCGTGCGTAAGTCGGCCGGCGGTCCGGCCCTCGAGCTCGGCATCGGCGGGTTCCTCGCCGGTTGGCCGACAGTCGTTTTCGTCGCCGGACTCGTCACGATCATCGTGCTGTACGTGCTACGCGTGAAGGGCGCGATCCTGATCGGCATCATCGCCGGGACGGTGCTCGCGATCATCGTCGAGGCGATCGCCAAGATCGGCCCGCGCGAGTTCGACGAAAGTGGCCAGGTCACCAACCCCGAGGCGTGGGGGCTCGGCGTGCCGGCGCTGCCCGACCGGGTGCTCGACGTTCCCGACTTCGGGCTCCTCGGCCAGTTCAGCCTGCTGGGCTCGTTCTCGTCCATCGGTATCGTCGCCGCGCTGCTGCTCGTCTTCACGCTGCTGCTCGCCGACTTCTTCGACACGATGGGCACGATGGTCGCCATCGGGGCGGAAGCCGACCTGCTCGACGACGAGGGCAACCCGCCTGGCACGCAACGGATTCTGGTCGTCGACTCCATCGGGGCCGCAGTCGGCGGGGCGGCGGGCATCTCGAGCAACACGTCCTACATCGAGTCGGCCGCCGGCGTCGGTGAGGGTGCCCGGACGGGCCTCGCGTCGGTCGTCACCGGTGTGCTGTTCCTGCTCGCCACCCTCTTCAGCCCACTCGTCGCGGTCGTGCCCTACGAGGCCGCAACACCCGCCCTCGTCGTGGTCGGCTTCCTGATGATGCAGCAGGTCGCCAAGATCGAGTGGGACGACCTGGAGATCGCCATCCCGGCCTTCCTGACGATGGTGCTGATGCCCTTCACGTACTCGATCACGGCTGGCATCGGCGCCGGCTTCGTGACGTACGTGCTGATCAAGCTCGTCCGCCGCAAGAACGCCGAGGTGCACCCGCTGATGTGGGTGACGGCGGCGCTCTTCGTCGTGTACTTCGCCCTCGACCCGGTGTCGCGCGCCGTGGGTATCTAGAACGACCGGGCCCAGCCCGCCTGGACCGGAAGTCATCCCATCATTTGGGATGATTCCGAAACGGCAAGTCGTTAGCAGAGGTAATGACTTACGCTAAGGACATGCCCACCCTCGCCTCTGCCTCACTCGCCGCCGACCTGCGCGTCGCGCTGCTGCGCTCGGCCCGGCGGATTCGGGCGGAGCGCAGCAGCGAGACCATCAGCGACGGCCAGTACTCGGTGCTGGCCCGGCTCGACTGCGACGGCGTGATGACGCCGCGGCAGCTGGCCGAGGCCGACCACGTGCAGCCGCCGTCCATGACACGCATCCTCAACGCGCTGGTCGAAGCGGGCCTGGTCGACCGGACGGGTGACCCCGACGACCGCCGCCAGGTGCTCGTCGTCATCACCGACGCGGGCCGCGCCGAGGTGCGCGAGACGCGCCGACGGCGGGACGCCTGGCTCGCGCAGCGGCTGGCCATCCTGACCCCGCAGGAGCGGTCCACGCTCGCCGCCGCGGCCGACATCCTGCGCAGGGTTGTCGCCAAGTGAGTCCCACGTTCGCCTCCCTCAAGGTCCGCAACTACCGGCTGTACGCCATGGGTGCCCTCGTGTCGAACACCGGCACGTGGATGCAGCGGGTGGCGCAGGACTGGCTGGTCCTCACCGTCCTGACCGACTACTCTGCCGTCGCCGTCGGCATCACGACCGGCCTGCAGTTCCTGCCCATGCTGCTGCTCGGCCCGGTGTCCGGCATGATCGCCGACCGCTTCCCCAAGCGGCGGCTGATGATCGGCGCGCAGGCGCTGGCCGGGTCGCTCTCGCTGCTGCTGGGGGTGCTCGTGATCACCGGGGCGGCCGAGCTCTGGCACGTGTACGTGCTGGCCGCCCTCGGCGGCGCGGCAGCCGCTCTGGAGGCGCCGGCCCGCCAGACGTTCGTCGCCGAGATGGTCCCCGAGCACCAGCTGTCCAACGCCGTGGGCCTCAACAGCGCGTCCTTCCACGCAGGTCGCCTGCTTGGTCCGGCTGCTGCGGGCGTGCTCATCCACCTCTTCAGCACCGGACCCGTGTTCCTCATCAACGCCGCCACCTTCGGCGCGACGATCGCCGCCCTGTGCCTGATGCGGGTCCGGGAGCTGCTGCCGGTGACGAAGGCGCCGCGCAGCAAGGGGATGATCCGCGAGGGCCTGAGGTACGTGCGCGGTCGTCCGGACCTGATGCTCATCATGGCGGTCGTCGGCCTGGTGGGGACGTTCGGCCTCAACTTCCAGATGACCACGGCGCTGATGGCGACCCAGGTCTTCGACAAGGGAGCCGGCGAGTACGGCCTGCTCGGCTCGGTGATGGCGATCGGCTCACTGAGTGGCGCCCTGCTCGCTGCCCGCCGCACCCGTCCGACCCTGCGCCTGCTCGTGCTGGCGACCATGGCGTTCGGCGCCGCGTCCGTGATGGCGTCGATGATGCCCACCTACGCGACCTTCGCCATCGCGCTCGTGCCGACCGGACTCGCCGCGCTGACGGTGATGACGGCCGCCAACACCATGGTCCAGATGACGACCCACGCCGAGATGCGCGGACGGGTGATGGCGCTCTACATGGCGATCTTCATGGGCGGAACGCCGATCGGGTCACCGATCGTCGGCTGGGTCGGTGAGGAGCTCGGCGCTCGGTGGACGATCAGCCTCGGAGGATTCGTCAGCGTGGCCGTCGCGGCGGTCGCCGGTCTGGTGGCGATCCGGATCAAGGACCTGACCGTCCGCTACACGTGGTCGCCGGTTCCGCACTTCACGGTTCACGCGCCGCAGACCGCACGCGAGCGCGCGCGGGACGAGCTGGCCGTGCAGCACGCGGGCAACACGTCGACCGCAGCCTGATTCCGATTCGCCCTGTGGGTCAGGGCAGGAGTGGGGGCAGGGTGGGCAACGGGGGGAGTGGCAGGCCCGGCAGCGAACACGAGGGCAGGGGCAGCGACGGCAGCGGGATGGGCAGCGGCTGCGTGGGTGACGTCGTGCACGTGATCAGCGGCGGTGTCGGGGCAGGCCCACCAGGCGCGGCACCGCCGCCGCCCCCACCACCGGGCAACAGGCCGCCCACTGCGCCACCGACCGCACCCACGGCACCGGCGACCAGGCCCTCGACGGGGTCGGTCTGTCCGGGTGGCGGCGGTGCCGTCGTCGCCGTCGAGCCCCCTGCCGGCGGCTGTGCTCCGGCGACGATCGGGGCGGTCGGACGGGTGGCCGCTGGGGCCGGGCCGGCAGAGGCAGGTGGCCTACCGTCCGCGAGTACCGATCCACCAGCAAGCATCGAGCCGTCCGCGAACATCGACCCGCCGGAACCGCTCCCGGCCGGGAGCGACCCGCTCGGCAGCGCGTTCACGCCGCGCCGGTAGGCGTCGGCGATCGCCATCACGGTGCGCGCGTAGTCGTCGGAGTGGTTGTAGCGGAAGACCGCCCGGTAGGCATCGGCCTGGCGCGTCAGGTCGCCCGGTCCGGCGCACAGGTAGGCACCGGTCGCGGTCGCGGAGTCGTCGATGTCCTGGGGGTCACGGCGGCCGTCGCCGTCCCCGTCCTGGCTGATCGCCCGCCACGTGCCCGGGATGAACTGCATCGGGCCGACCGCCCGGTCGAACCGGGCGTCCCGGTCGAGTGCGCCGCCGTCGGTGTCGGTGATCCTGGCCGTTCCGCGGCTGCCGTCGAGAGCGATGCCGATGATGCCGGGACGCGAGACGCCGTCCGCCCCCAGCGTGTTGCCTCCGAACGACCCGTGATTGGACTCGACCCGGCCGATCGCCGCCACCAGCGCCCAGTCGACCCGGCAGCCGGCGTCGGCGCGTGCGAGCAGCTGCTCGGCGTTCTGGTAGGCGGCCAGGGCCCGCGCGGGGATGCCCGTCCGGTCGAGCACGACGATGCTGGACGGGCCGCCACCTCGGGGTTCCGCGGGGAGGGCGAGCAGGGGGCCACCCGGTCCGAGCGGCCCGACCGGGTCGAAGGTCATGGCCTGGCCGGTGCCGCCGCCCTCGGCATCCAGCGCCTGTCGTGGCACCTGCACCGGCTCGCCCGACGTGAGCGGCTGAGCGGCGGCCACCGCGGCGATCACGAGGATCCCGACCGGCACGAGCGTCGCGATGCGCCGGATGTTCAGGTGGACTCGGCGGGGGGCGGGCGAGGCCGGTACGACAGGCAGCGCATCCCTCGCGTTGTCCGCCGCGTCCATGCTCGCTCCCGGTGCCCTGGTCGTCGCTGCTACTGACTACAACGTGCCGCACGCCGCGAGGTCACGCGGAGGGCGCCTTGAACTGTCAGATCCTCGACCGGTCTGCGCACGTCGAGAGTCTGACTGAGGCGGAGGGGTGGGGCTGTCGCGAGTCCTCCCAGTGTTCACAGCGAGTCCTCCCCGTGTGCACACAAAGTGCGATCCGCGAGGATGGTGGAGTGGCCGGTTCACTGGAGAGCGCGCTCGAGCAGGTGCGGGCGGCGCTGCTCGACACCGACACCTTCGTGCGCGCCGTGGCGGCCGGGCGCCGCCGAGGCCAGCCGCCTCCGGACCCCGAGCGTGTCGAGCTGCGTCCCGTGGACCTCAGGGCAGGGCCGGCTGTGCAGGTGGTGCGGCGCCGCAGCACCGAGCCACGGGTCGGCACGCGCAACGTGCCGGTCGGCGACCCGGCGGCACTGTCTGCCGAGCTCGACGGGCTGCTGGCCCTGCCGTTCGGCAACTGGCACGTGGAGACCACCGAGCGCACCCTGCAGCTGCGGGTGACCAAGAAGGGCGACGCGCTGGTGCACGAGCACCGCTCCGCTTCCCGCGGCGTGCAGCCGCGGGCCTCGGAGGGCATGCGAAGCCACGACCGGGTCAAGGACCGGTTGATCGACCCGAACGACCCGCTGTTCACGGTGCTCGGTGCCGACGCAGACAAGCGCCGCCAGGTCGACGCCTTCCTGCGCATGCTCGCGACGGTGCTCGACCGCGCCGAACGCGCTGGTGTGCTCCCGGAGGGTCCGCTGCGAACCGTCGACCTCGGTTGCGGCAACGCCTACCTGACGCTCGCGGCCCACCGGTACCTCTCCGCGCGCCGCCCTGGTTCGACCTCGCTGGGTGTGGAGCTGCGTGACGACCTGGTCGAGCGCAGCCGGCGCCGTGCCGTCGAGGCGGGTCTGGAGGGACTCGACTTCTCCGTCGGCACGATCGCCGAGGTGCCTTGGCCCGCAATGGGTCTCGAGGGCGGTCGGACGGACGGGCCCGACGTCGCCCTTGCCCTGCACGCGTGCGACACGGCGACCGACGAGGCGCTGGCGCGAGCCGTGCGGTGGCGTGTGCCCGTGGTGCTCGCCGCACCCTGCTGCCACCACGACGTGCAGCGCCAGCTGAGTGCCCAGGGTGGCTCACCCGGCCCGTACCCCTACGGCACGCTGACGCGCCACCCGATCCTGCGGGAGCGCTTCGCCGACGTGCTGACGGACGCGGTGCGGGCTCAGTTGTTGCGGCTGGTCGGGTACCGCGTCGAGGTGGTGGAGTTCGTCGACTCGCGGCACACGCCACGCAACGCGATGGTCAGGGCAGTCCGTACCGGCGCGAGGCCGACGCCCGCACAGGTCGATGAGTACCGAGACCTGGTGTCGCAGTGGGAAATCCGTCCGGCGCTCGAGCAGATGCTCAGGTCTGAGCTCGTTTCGGTGCTGGGATCAGAAGCTCTCGCCGGGCGGACAGGTACTCCTGCAGCGCCGCCCGCCGGTTGACCAGCAGCATGCCCCCCGCGACGACCAGCACTGCAGGCACGATGAGGAACGCCCGGTGCGGCCCGATGCGGTCGGCCACAGCCCCGAGCGCGAAGGGTGCGCTGCCCGCGGCAACGCCCGCGACCACCGAGGCGTAGGCCGTCGCCGTGTCGGGACGGCTGGGCACCGCCTGCATGAGCAGGGTGATGCCGATCGGGAAGTGCAGCCCTGCCCCGAGTCCCAGCACTGCCAGGCCGGCGACCGCGGGAGCCGGGTGCTGCGGCAACCACATCAGAGCCCATCCGGCGAGCGCGATCACCAGGGAGCCGGCTTGCAGCCGGCGGTCGCGCCACCTGCGCGCGAGGCGGGGCGTGACGATGCGGGAGACGGCCATGCCTGCGACGAAGGCCGCGAAGGCAGCACTTGCTGCGCCCACCCCGAGCCCCTTGTGCGAACGGAGCAGGTCGACCGCCCAGAAGCTCGTCGCGAACTCGACCGCCACGGTGCAGAACAGCATTCCCAGGCAGGCCCAGAACGCGAGACCCAGCCGGCCCTTCGCCGGCTCGCCTGTGCGGGCCGTCTCCCCGCCCCACGCTCCCCCGGCAGGGGCACGCCAGATCAGCAGGGCGGCAGCCACGGCCGCGAACGCCCCCACAGCGACAGCCGGTCGCCAGCCCCAGCCCGCCCACACCGCGGCGCCGATCGTCAGCGGCGCGACGAGGCCGAGCGCGGCGGCGACCGCGTTCGCCTCGCTGATCGCGGACGACGTCCAGTCAGGGTGGTGGGCAGCCAGCAGGGGCGACATCGCGTTCAGCCCGAGCGACCCGCCGACGCCGATGACGAGCCCCGCCGCCAGCGTGAGCGGCAGCATGCTGCTGAGCATCAGCGCACCGATGCCCGCCGCGATGGCGAGCAACCCCACGACCATCGCGGCGCGGCGTCCGTAGCGGCGCACCAGGATCACGCCGACGGTGCCGGCGACGAGTGCTCCTGCCGACACCGCGACCCCGTGCAGCGACGAGACGGTGCGCGAGACACCGGTCTCGTCGCGCAGCTGGGCCATCGCCGGGCCCCAGGCATAGAGGATCCATCCCCACGCGCCGCAGTACGCGTAGGCGGCCCAGGTGATGCGGTCGCGCTTCATCGGGTCTCCTGCCGAAGTTTCGCTCAGGCCAGGGCGTCGACGACGTGGTCGATGCAGGCAGTGAGGGCGAACACGTCGTCGGGGTCGACGGCGGGGTACATCGCGATCCGTAGCTGGTTGCGGCCCAGCTTGCGATAGGGCTCGGTGTCGACGACGCCGTTGGCGCGCAGCACGGCGGCGACAGCGGCGGCGTCGATCTGCTCGGCGAAGTCGATCGTGCCCACCACCGCCGACCGGTTCTCGACGTCAGCCACGAAAGGCGTTGCGAAATCAGACTTCTCGGCCCACCCGTACAGGTTCGCGGCAGAGGCGGCACTACGGCCGGTCGTCCAGGCCAGACCCCCGCCGGCCAGCATCCAGTCGAGCTGCTCGGCCATCATCACCAAGGTGGCGATGGCGGGCGTGTTGTACGTCTGCTCCAGCCGTGAGTTCGTGATGGCCGTTGTCAGGCTGAGCCCTTCGGGAATCCATCGGCCGCTCGCGGCGATCTGCTCGGCGCGAGCGATCGCAGCCGGCGACATCAGCGCGAGCCACAGTCCCCCGTCCGAGGCAAAGCCCTTCTGTGGAGCGAAGTAGTAGACGTCGCTCTCGGCGACGTCGACGGGCAGGCCGCCCGCACCCGAGGTGGCGTCGATCACCACCAGCGGGTCGTCGGACGAGCCGGCCGCGACTCCCGGAACACGCTGCACCGTTGCCATCACACCGGTCGACGTCTCGTTGTGGGGCCAGCAGTAGGCGTCGACGCCGTCCTCGGCGACCGCGACTGCTGCCGATCCCGGCTCGGCCGAGATCACCGAGGGCTCGGCGAGGAAGGGGGCGGACTGCGTGCATGCGGCGAACTTCGCGCTGAACTCACCGAACGCCAGGTGCTGCGCCTTCTGGCGGACGAGACCGAGCGTCGCGACGTCCCAGAACAGCGTCGACCCTCCGTTGCCCAGAACGACCTCGTACCCGTCCGGAAGCGAGAACAGTTCGCGCAGACCGGATCTGACTCGCCCCACGACCTGTCGCACGGGTGCCTGCCGGTGCGATGTTCCGAGCAGGGTCGTGGTGGCGGCGCGCAAGGCGTCGCCCTGCTCGGCCCGGATCTTGCTCGGGCCCGACCCGAAGCGGCCGTCGCGCGGCAGCAGGGACGTGGGGATGCGGATGTCGGGAGCGGTCACGGCGACATCCTGCCGCAGCGTGGCTCGGCCGGGCGTCGGGGTCCGGCCCGCGGGACGTCCGTGACGCGCGTCAGGTCGCGGGCCAGCCGGAGACCTCGCTGACCGCCCGCTTGGGTGGGCCGACGTAGCGCGACGACGGGCGCACCAGCCGTCCCGTCCCCTTCTGCTCAAGGATGTGGGCCGACCAGCCGGCGGTACGGGCGCAGGTGAACATCGGCGTGAACATCGAGGCGGGCACCTGGGCGAAGTCGAGGATGACTGCCGCCCAGAACTCCACGTTGGTGGCCAGCACCCGGTCGGGGCGGCGTTCGTGCAGCTCGGCCAGTGCCGCCTCCTCGAGCGCCGCGGCCACCTCGAAGCGGGGGGCGTCCAGGCGCCGACAGGTCTCGCGCAGCACCCTCGCGCGCGGGTCCTCGGCCCGGTACACGCGGTGCCCGAAGCCCATCAGCCGGTCGCCCCGGTCGAGCACCTGGCGCACGTAGGCGCGGGCGTCACCAGACTCCTCGACCCCCTCGATCATGTACAGCACGCGAGAGGGGGCGCCGCCGTGCAGGGGGCCGCTCATGGCCGCCACCGCACCCGAGAGGCACGCGGCCACGTCGGCTCCGGTGGAGGCGATCACGCGCGCGGTGAACGTCGACGCGTTCATGCCGTGCTCGGCCGCCGAGACCCAGTAGGCGTCGACCGCCTCGACGTGGCGCGGGTCGGGCTCGCCGCGCCACCTGATCATGAAGCGCTCCACCACGCTGGACGCCCGGTCCACCTCCTGCTGAGGCACCATCGGCCGGTCCTGGCCGCGCGCCGACTGCGCCACGAAGCTCAGGGCCATCACCGAGGCGCGGGCCAGGTCGTCGCGCGCCTGGTCCGCGTCGATGTCGAGCAGCGGGCGGAAGCCCCAGATAGGGGCCAGCTGCGCCAGCGCGCTCTGCACGTCCACGCGCACGTCGCCGGTGTGCACCGGCAGCGGGAACGGTTCTGCCGGAGGCAGTCCCGGGTTGAACGCGTCGTCGACGAGCAGCCCCCAGACGTGCCCGAAGGACACGTGGCCCACCAGGTCGTTGATGTCGACACCGCGGTAGCGCAGTGCGCCACCCTCCCGGTCGGGTTCGGCGATGGTGCTCTCGAAGGCGACGACCCCCTCGAGGCCAGGCACGAAGCCGCTCTCGGTCTGCTGAGCCATGACACTCCTCGTCGAGTCCGGTCGACGGGCGTGGCCCGGCGTCCTGTCGCTCGCCATTGTGCACGCGGACCTGTCCGGGCAGTCGCCTAGGGTCGAAGGATGTCCGACAGTCGCGTTCCGGGCCCCCCGGTCCCTGACCCTCCGGTTCCCGAACCGCGCTCGGCCCCCGACGCTCTCGGCGCGGCCGACCTCGACCCGGTGAACCTGGACCCGCCCGTCGACCCGCCCGTCGACCCGCCCGTCAACCCGCCCGTCAACCCCGTGTCGCGACTCACCTACGAGGGCTCGGGGCTGGCCGACGTGGCCGAGGGCGAGAGCCCGCTGACCGTGATCCAGCGCTGGTATGCGGACGCGGTGGCCGACGAGCGCGTCGTCGAACCTGGGGCGATGGTGGTCGCGACGGTCGACGCCGCGGGCCTGCCCAATGCGCGCACCGTTCTGCTGAAAGGCCTGGACGCCAACGGTTTCACGTTCTATACCGGCCGCGGTTCGGCCAAGGCGCGAGAGCTGGCAGCCAACCCGGCGGCCTCCCTGGTGCTGCTCTGGCACCCGATCTATCGGCAGGTCCGCGCCCGGGGTGTGGTCGAGGAGGTGCCGCGCGAGGTGTCGCGGACCTACTTCCAGTCCCGCCCACGCGACTCGCAGGTGGCGGCATGGGCGTCGGCGCAGTCGGAGCCGCTAGGGTCCCGTGCCGAGCTGGACGCCGCGGTCGAGCGCGTCGAGCAACAGTTCGCCGGCCAGGACCCGTTGCCACTGCCCGACTTCTGGGGCGGCTACCTGGTGCGTCCCGTCGAGGTCGAGCTGTGGGTGGGCCAGCGCTCCCGGCTGCACGACCGGTTGGCCTGGACGAGTGGTGACGGACGCCCCGCCCCGCTCGACGACGCGGCACGGTGGCAGGTGGGCCGGCTCCAGCCCTGACTCGCCTGCGAAGTGGGCGGCCTCCCGTCCGACAGGAGCATGCCCGTAAACACCCTGGCCAGACCTGACGGCCGGACGTATCGTGCTCGTACACGAGAAAGGAGGTGGTCCCTGTCGTGATTGACACATGGACGCGTGAGGTGGCTGCCAGCTAGCCGCCCGAGTCATCGGACGGACTGACCACAGTCCCTCCGGCGCTCTCCCCACCTCCTGGTGGTCGGCGTGCCGGCGAGATCGGGGCAGTCACCGCAGCCCACGGGGTCGCTGATCGTCCACAGCGGCACCCGGTGCCCTACGGGACACCGGGAACCCGTGGGCTGTTCCATGCCCGCAGGTCGACTGCACAACTCAACAGTCAGACCCACAACCCGTCTGCGCGGGTGCACGGTCTGACAGTTCGGCCGGCCCGTACGGTAGCCGCCATGCCGCTGCTGACCTTGTCGCTCACAGGGTCGTCGGATCTCGGGCCACTCGCCGAGGTCTGGGCGCAGGTGACGTCCACGCAGCCCGACCCGGCGCCGGCGGCGGTCGCGGCCACCGCGCTCCTGGCGGCCGCCCTGGTCCTCCCGCGCGCGGCCTGGCGGCGCACCCGGCACGCGGTGACGATCGCCCACGAAGGCGGGCACGCGCTGGTCGCGGTGCTGTGCGGGCGGCGGCTGTCCGGGGTCCACCTGCACTCCGACACGTCCGGCCTGACGGTGTCGCGCGGGCGCGCGAAAGGGCCGGGCATGGTGGCGACGCTGATGGCGGGCTACGTCGCACCGGCGCTGCTGGGCCTCGCGGCCGCCTGGGTGCTCGGGACCGGGCACGCGGTGGCACTGCTGTGGGGCTTCGTGGTGCTGCTGGTGCTGCTCGTGGTGCAGGTGCGCAACTGGTTCGGGCTCTGGGTGGTGCTCGTCACGGGACTCCTGGTCGGCGCCGCCTCGTACTGGCTGCCGGAGCAGGCCCAGTCGACGGCCGCGCACCTGGTGGCGTGGTTCCTGCTGCTGGCGGCCCCCCGTCCGGTCGTCGAGCTCGTCGCCGAACGCTCGTCCCGCCGACGCGGGTCCGGCCGGTCGGACCCCGACCAGCTGGCCCGGCTGACCCACGTGCCCGCCGCCCTCTGGGTCGTCTTCTTCGCGGTCGTCACCGGCGGCGCGCTCCTGCTGGGCGGCAGCCTCCTGCTGGCCTGAGCCTCGATGCGTGGAACCGTACGTGAAACTTTGTTACGGACCGAACACATCGGGTGTGGGGGGTTTACATCGGGCGAATGGTGCGATGAGGTCGGTCCGATGTCCGGGTCACGTCCGGACCCGGAGGACGGAGGCACCGATGGCTGGGACGAGGACGGCGGGGCGGATGCGGGCGCTCCGGCCGGTACCGGCGCTGATGGCACTGGGGCTCGGGGCGCTGGCCCTCGGCGGTGGGACGGCGGCAGCGTCGACCCCTAGCCCCACTCAGTCAGGCGCTACGTCGGACGCGGGCGCCGACATCGGTGACGAGCCGACCACGTTGCGGGTGGCGATCACGCAGGGCATCGACTCGTTCAACCCGTTCCTCGGCGTGTTCTCGTCGTCCACCGAGATGTTCAGGGCCCAGTACGACACCCTCGTGCGCTACGGCGCCGAGGACTACACGCCCGAGCCGGGCCTGGCCACCGAGTGGGAGAACAGCGAAGACGGGCTGACGTGGACGTTCACGATCCGCGACGACGCCACCTTCACCGACGGTGAGCCCGTCACCGCCGACGACCTGGCCTTCACCTACAACCTGATGATGAGCAACCCGGCTGCGGCCGAGGCCAACGGCTCGTTCGTCGAGAACTACGCCAGCGTCGAGGCGCCCGACGAGACGACTCTGACCATCACGACGACGACCCCGATGCCCGAGGCGACAATGCTGGCGAATGAGACGCCGGTCGTTCCCGAGCACGTGTGGTCCGACGTCACCGACATCGGGGCCTTCGCCAACGACGAGTTCCCTCTCGTCGGCAGCGGTCCGTTCACCGTCACCGAGTACCGAGTCGACGAGTTCATCCGGCTCGAGGCGAACGACGACTACTGGGGCGGCGCACCGAAGGTCGACGAGATCGTGTTCCGGTACTTCAAGAACTCCGACGCCGCCGTGCAGGCCCTTCGCAAGGGCGACATCGACCTGCTCGGGGACATGACCGCACCGCAGTTCGAGGCGCTCGAGGGCGAGGGCGACATCGACCTGCACGAGGCCACCGGACGCCGATTCGTCGAGCTCACCTTCAACCCTGGCGCGAAAACCGTTGCGGGCACGCCGATCGGCGACGGTCACCCGGCCCTCGCCGACCCGAAGCTCCGCTACGCCCTGCGTCATGCGATCGACATCGACACGATCGTCGAACGTGTGATGAACGGCTACGCGGAGCCGGGTGGCGGCTACATCCCGCCGGCGTTCTCCGCGTGGTCCTGGCAGCCCGACGAGGAGACCAGGACCTCCTTCGACCTCGACGAGGCGAACCGGCTGCTCGACGAGGCCGGCTACCCGCGGGGGGCGGACGGGATCCGCACCATGCCTGACGGCACCAAACCGTTGGTGTTCAGGCTGCTCGGTCACTCCGACCGGCCGTTCGAAACGCCGCTCGCCGACTACATCACCGAGTGGTTCGCCGAGGTGGGCGTCACCGTCGCGGTCGAGCAGGCGGACTCGACCCGGCTCAACGACCTGATCGCCGATGGCACGTTCGACATGGCGTTCAGCGGCTGGGGTGTCAACCCCGACCCCGACTTCATCCTCTCGATCCAGAGCTGCTCGGCCCTGCCCGAGGAGGCCGGCGCCGGTGGCAACAGCGACACGTTCTACTGCAACCCCGAATACGACGAGATGTACTCGGCGCAGAAGACCGAGCTCGACCAGGAGCGGCGGATCGAGATCGTCAAGGAGATGCAGCAGCACCTCTACGAGCAGGCGCCGGTCATCACGCTCTTCTACCCACGCCTGCTCGAGGGGTACCGGAGCGACAGGTTCACCGGCTTCGTGCGGCAGCCCGGTGATGAAGGCGTCACCGTTCGGCAGCAAGGGATCTGGGGACTCACGTCGGCCGAGCCCGTTGCCGACGCCGACGGGGAGGGCGGCGGCAACAACACCGGGCTGATCGTCGGCGGGGGACTGGTGGCTCTGGTAGCGGCCGGCGGGGTGGCGTTCGCGCTCGCCCGACGGCGTGCGAGCGTCGACAGCCGCGAGTGAGCGCCGACCTCGGCGTCGCCCCGGGTGGGGAGGGGCGGGCCAAGGACCTCGGACCCGCAGCGGCCGAGGAACCCGGTCGGCGACGGAACGCCGGGTTCCTCGCCCACGCGGCGTGGACGGCAGTCGGCGGGCTCGCATCGTTCGCGATCGTCCTGGTGCTGGGCTTCTTCATGTTCCGGATGCTGCCCGGCGACCCGGTCACGACGATGACCCGCGGCCGTCCGACGAACGCCGCCCAGCTCGACGAGCTGCGCCGCAGCCTGGGTCTTGACCAGCCGCTGTGGAGGCAGTTCGTCGACTACGTCGCCGGCGCAGTGACCGGCGACCTCGGCACGTCGTTCGAGTACCAGCAGCCCGTCACCGACGTGATCACCGGGCGGCTCGGCCCGACCCTCCTGCTGACGGGAGTCGGCATGCTGCTGGCGGTCGCGCTGGGACTGCCCCTTGGCGCCCGGGCAGGCTGGCGCCAGGGCAGCCTGTTCGACCGCATGTCGGTCTCGGTCGCGCTGACCCTGTGGTCGGTGCCGACGTTCTGGCTCGGGCTGATCCTGCTGATGGTGCTCGGCGTCGGCGTCGGGCCGGTGCCCGGCCTCTTCCCGGTCGGTGGCATGAGCTCGGACGACGTGGGCCCCGGCGTGCTTGCCGTGGCGCTGGACGTGGGCCATCACATGGTGCTGCCCACGATCACGATCGTCGCCGTGATCTACGCGCAGTACCTGTTGGTGATGCGCTCGTCCATGATCGACGAGATCGGCAACGAGTACCTGACGACGGCACGGGCGAAGGGACTGCGCGACGAGCAGGTGCGCAGCAGGCACGCGACGCCCAATGCACTGCTGCCGACGGTGACGCTGATCATGATGAACATTGGCTTCCTGGTCACGGGGGCGATCACCACGGAGTACGTGTACTCGTGGCCCGGCCTCGGCTCGCTGACGGCTGACGCGCTCGCGATTCCCGACCTTCCGCTTCTGCAGGGCACGTTCATCGTGTTCTCGGGCAGCGTCATCGTGATGAACGTGGTGGCCGACGTGCTCTACCGCGTGCTCGACCCTCGGCTGAGGACGGCATGAGCGACGACGTGGTCAAGGCCGTCCCCGCGCGGCGGGTGGCGGCGCAGCGACGCCGAGCTGCGCTGCGCAGGACCGTCCGCCAGTTCGCCTCTGACCGTGGGGGAGTGGTCGCTCTGGCGGTGCTCGTGGTGTCGTGTGCGGCCGCTGCGCTGGCACCGGTGATCACCGACCCGGGCGGGCTCGACGTCACCACCGCCACCGGCGGTCTGCTCGACCCGCCCGGCGCTGGCTACCCCCTCGGCACCGACGACCAGGGGCGCTCGGTGGCACTGCTGACCCTCTGGGGAGCGCGCATCTCGCTGCTCGTCGGGCTGCTCGCCAGCGGCCTGTCGATGGTGCTGGGTACTGCCGTGGGCATCGCCGCCGGCCACTTCAGGGGGTGGCCGGGGGCGGTGCTCGGACGAGTGGTCGACTGGTTCCTCGTCCTGCCTTCCCTGCCGCTGGCCATCTCACTGGCAGCCGTGCTGGGACGCAGCCTCTTCACGATCGTCGTCGCGATCGGCGTGACGTCGTGGGCCGGCACCGCGCGCATCATCCGGGCGCAGACCCTCACCGTCGGCACGCGCCCGTACATGGAACGCTCGCGCGCGCTGGGCGCCGGGCACTGGCACCAGATGACGCGGCACGTGCTGCCGAGCGTGATGCCACTGGTGCTCGCCAACACGACGCTCACGGTCGCCAGCGCAATCCTGTCGGAGTCGACCCTGTCCTTCCTCGGACTAGGCGACCCGACCCGGGTCTCGTGGGGCTCGATGCTGCGTGCGGCCTTCCAGTCCGGCGCGATCACCGCTGGTGCGTGGTGGTTCCTGCTGCCACCCGGGCTCGCCATCGTCGCGGTGGTGCTGGCGTTCACGGTGGTCGGACGGTCGCTCGAGCGGGTGCTGAACCCACGGCTGCGGGTGCGCGCATGACCTCGCGGGTGGCGATGGAGAAGGTGGACGGCAGGGCCACCGCAGAGGCGGTCCTCGAGCTGCGCGACCTGCGGGTCTCGTATGCCACCGGGTCGGGGCAGCTGCCAGCGGTGCGAGGCATCGACCTCGTCATCCGTGCGGGTGAGACCGTAGGTCTCGCAGGGGAATCCGGATGTGGCAAGTCGACTGTGGCCTCGGCCGTGCTGCGGCTGCTGCCTCGCGACGCGACCGTCACCGGACACGTGCTGCTCGGTGGCGAGGACGTCACCACGATGAGCTGGGGGCGCCTGCGAGCCGTCCGGTGGTCGGGGGCGTCGATCGTCTTCCAGGGGGCCCTGCACTCGCTCAACCCGGTGCACCGGGTCGGCGATCAGGTTGCGGAGCCGCTGCTGCTGCACGACCCGGCCGGACCCCGCCCACCCCGTGCCGCGTCGGAACCCCGCGTGCGCGACAGGGTGGTCGCCCTGCTGGACCAGGTCGGCCTGCCTGCCTGGCGGGCGGACTCGTACCCGCACGAGCTGTCGGGCGGGCAGAAGCAGCGGGTGATGATCGCGATGGCTCTGGCGTGCGAGCCGCAGCTGGTCATCACCGACGAGGCCACCACGGCGCTCGACGTGATGGTGCAGGCCCAGGTTCTGAAGGTGCTGGAGGTCCTGGCTGAAGACCACGGCCTCGCGGTGCTGATGATCAGTCATGACCTTTCGGTGCTGTCGTCGAGCTGCGACCGGGTGGTCGTGATGTACGGCGGCCGGATCGTCGAGAGCGCCGACGCCGCAACGTTGTTCGCTATGCCCGCCCATCCCTACTCGGTGGCGCTGGCGGCCGCCTTCCCGGTGGTGGGTGACATGGCGGCGCGCCGTGCACCGAGCGGGCTGGACGGTGACCCTCCCGACCCGACCGACTTGCCGCCCGGCTGCGTGTTCGCGCCTCGGTGCTCGTGGCGCGTCGCGCACTGCACTGAGGACCCGCCTCTCGAGCCCGTGGCCGACGCAAGCCTTCTGCGTTCGGCGGCCTGCTGGCGCGCGGAGGAGGTGCTGCATGGACCTACAGAAGGCTGACTCTGCTTCTGCTGCAGCCCTTCCTGTCGACCCACCTGCGCTCGAAGTAGTCGGTCTGCAGATGCACTTCGCGGGGAGCCGCGGGCCGGCGCGAGCGGTCGACGGTGTCGACCTTCAGGTCGGTGCTGGGGAAATCGTTGCGCTGGTGGGCGAGTCAGGCTGCGGCAAGACGACTCTCGCGCGCACCCTGCTCGGGCTGGAGCGCCCGACGGCTGGTCGTGTGCTGCGCGACGGCGTCCCGATCGGCTACCGGATGCGCGACCTGCGTCGGCACCGCCGCGGGGTCCAGCTGGTGCTGCAGGACCCGTTGGGAGCCCTGAACCCGCGCCGCACGGTCTACGAGGCCGTCGCCGAGGGCGTGCGCATCCACGGCCTCGACGACGAGGAGCGGCGAGTGCGGACGGCCCTCTCGACGTGCGGTCTCCGTCCGCCCGAGCGGTTCTACCTGCGCTACCCGCACGAGCTGTCCGGCGGGCAGCGCCAGCGCGTGGTCATCGCCGGCGCCCTCGTGCTCGAACCCGCCGTGCTCGTGGCCGACGAGCCGGTGGCGTCGCTCGACGCCTCGGTGCGAGGCGAGGTGCTGGCACTGCTGCTCAGGCTGCGAGACGAGCTCGGTCTCTCCGCGCTGGTGGTGACCCACGACCTGGGCGTGGCCTGGGGCGTGGCCGACCGGATCGCCGTGATGTACCTGGGTCGCATCGTCGAGGTCGGCACGGTGGAGCAGGTGCTCGCGGCGCCGCGGCACCCGTACACGCGCGCGCTCCTGTCGGTGTTGCCGCAGCAGGGGCTCGGGTCGCGAGCCGCCGCGCCGGTGGTGCTGAGCGGCGAACCGCCCGACCCGACGCGGGTACCGTCCGGCTGCCGGTTCCACCCCCGTTGCCCGGTGCTGGCTTCGGGCGAGGCCGACGCGCTGGGCATCGCCGACCTCTGTCGTGGGACCTCACCGGTCGTGCTGTCGGCCGATCCCGGTGTCGGTCACCAGGCGGCCTGCCACGCAGCGGATCTCGCTGTCAGCGCAGCGGTGGATCCAGGGCGGTGAGGGTGCGCTTGTCGGCATCGAGCACGGCGCGTACGCCCAGTGGCACGGTCAGGTGCGGGCTCGCGTGGCCGAAGTCGAGGCCGTTGACCATCGGGACGCCGAGGTCCCCGAGACGGTCGCAGAGCAGGTCGTCGACGACCTCCTGACTCTCGCAGCGCACCCACGTGCCACCGGCGATCCCGGCGACGCCGTCGAGCGCACCACTGCGGCGCAGCTGGGTGAGGATGCGGTCGAGGCGGTAGCGCTCCTCGTCGACGTCCTCGATCACGAGGATCGCGCCGGCGAGGGAGTGCCGCGACGAGCGGGTGCCGATGCCCGCGGTGATGAGGCTGACCGTGCCTCCGGCCACGACGCCTTCGGCTTCTCCGGGGACGAGGGTCGTCGCGAAGTGCCCGGTCACCGGGGCTGCCTGGTCGGGCTCGAACAGGGTGGCGCGCAAGTGTTCTCGGCCGTCAGGGTCGTCGAGGAAGAACGCCGACGCGGCCATCGGGCCGAGCAGCGAGACGACGCCCAGCTCGACCCCGATGGCCTCGTGCAGGGCGGTGATGTCGCTGAAGCCGACCAGCACCGGGGCCTCGTCACCAGGCCTGGCGGCGCGCAGCGCAGACCAGTCGACCAGGTCGAGCATCCTCTGCACGCCGTAGCCACCACGAGCGCACAGCACGGCGGTGACACTCGGGTCGCACCACGCTCGCTCGAGGTCGCTGGCGCGCTCGGCGTCGGTGCCGGCCAGATAGCCCTCGCGGCCCCGGTCCAGCACGTGCTCACCGATCTCGACCTGGAGTCCCCAGCTCTCGAGCACCTGCGCGCCGGCCTGCAGCCGGACGGGGTCGATGGGGCCCGACGGGGCCACGACGCGGACCACGTCGCCCGGTTCGAGGCGACGTGGTCTCTGTAGTGCGAGAAGGGTCACGAGGTCTGGTCCGAGACGGGCACGGGCCCCAGTATCCAGGGTCTGCACGCCGGTTGCAGCGGTCGGTCCGCCGGTAACTGCAGGATGGTGCGATGCACAACGCGCCCGAGCGCCCGAACGGCGACCGCCTCGCCGCCGTCCTGCGCCGGTGCGCCGGCGCACCCGGACACGTGTCGGTCTGGGTGGGCCGCCCTGGCGGGCGTGCAGTCGTCGAGCACGACGCGCAGCGCCCGCACTTCGCGGCCAGCACGATGAAGCTCGCCATGCTGGTTGGCGCCCACAGAGCGGCCGAGGCCGGCGAGGTCGACTTCAACCAGGCGGTCACCGTCCACGATGACTTTGCCTCAGCCGTCGATGGTCGCCGGTTCTCGTTGGGGCAGGACGACGACAGCGACGACGAGGTGTGGGACGCACTCGGGCGCGAGGTGCCCCTCGGCTGGCTGGCGCGTCGGATGGTGGTCCGGTCGTCGAACCTCGCAACGAACCTCGTGCTCGACGTCGTCGGGTTGCCCGCTGCCGCAAGGGTTCTCGCTGACGCAGGCTGCTCCGACTCGGTGCTCCAGCGCGGCATCGAGGACTACCCGGCCCGCGAGGAGGGCCTCACCTTCGAGTTCACCGCCGCCGACCTGGCCGGTCTGATGGGTGCTCTCGTGCTCGGACGCCTGACCGGCCCCCGTGCCACCGCCGAGATGCTGGCCACCCTGCGCGCCCAGGAGCGCACCGAGGACGTCGTCGCCGGGCTGCCGCAGGGCACGCAGGTCGCGCACAAGAACGGCTGGGTCGAGGGCGTTCGCCACTCGGTCGCCTACGTGGAGCCCGACGACGGGCCGGCGTACGTGCAGGTGGTACTCACCTCGACCGGGTGGGCCGACGACGTCGCCTGCTCCCTCATCGCCGACGTCACCGCCGCGGTCTTCTCCGTCCACACCGCCTTGCTCACCTGACCCACACGCGCCCCCCGACTCGCTCCCGCAGCCCACACAGAACGCGCCGCAACCCGTAGGCAGGAAGAGCATGGTGGGCTGGACGAGCAACGAAACATGGGACGACATCCGGCAAGATGACGTGGTGCCCCGCCTGCTCGCCGACCTGACGCCCCTGAAGGTGAGCGTCCCGTACCGCAGGCTGTGGACCGGCCAGTGGCTGTCGGCGATCGGGACCCACCTGACCACCACGGCCGTCGGCCTGCAGGTCTACGACATCACCGGCTCGACCTTTTCGGTCGGCCTCGTCGGCCTGTTCGCGCTGGTGCCGCTCGTGGTGCTGGGGCTGTACGGCGGCTCCATCGTGGACGCCCACGACCGCCGGAAGGTCGTCATCATCACGACGAGCGGCATCTTCGTGGTGGCCGTGCTGCTCGCGGCGCAGGCGTGGGCGGAGCTCGAGAACGTCTGGGTGTTGTACGCCCTCGTCGCGTTCCAGAACGGCCTGTTCGGCGTCAACCAGCCTGCGCGGTCGGCGATCATGCCGCGACTGCTCAGCAACGACCTGATGCCGGCCGCCAATGCGCTCGGCAGCCTGTCGATGGGCACCGGGCTCATGCTCGGGCCGCTGCTGGCCGCCTTCCTGATCGGCTGGTGGGGCTACGCCGGCGCGTACAGCGTCGAGGCCGTCCTCCTGGTCGGCACCCTCACCGCCCTGGTCGGGCTGCCCTCGATCCCGCCCGAGGGGGAGGTGCGCCGCCCGGGTCTCGCCTCGGTCGTGGAGGGGCTGCGGTACCTCGGCACCCGTCCGAACGTCCGGATGACCTTTGCCATCGACCTGGCCGCCATGGTCCTGGCCATGCCGCGGGTACTGCTTCCGGCGATCGGCGCGGCCTTCATCGGCGGTGGTGCGCAGACCGTCGGGGTGCTGTCAGCCGGCCTGGCCGTGGGCATTGTCGGTGCCGGTGTGCTGTCCGGCCCCCTCGGGAAGGTCCGGCACCAGGGCCGCGCCGTCGTGTTCGCCGTGTGCAGCTGGGGCGCATGGGTCGCCGCCTTCGGCGTGGTGGTCAGCCTGAGCCCCGGGCCGGAGCCCGACGGTGGCGCGCACTGGCTGCTCTGGCCCGCCGCCGCGTGCCTGGCCCTCGCAGGCGCCAGCGACGCGGTGAGCGCGGTGTTCCGCATGACGATCCTGCAGACGGCGACGCCCGACTCCATGCGCGGACGGTTGCAGGGCGTCTTCATCGTCGTGGTCGCAGGCGGGCCGCGCCTCGGTGACGTCGTCCTCGGCGGCGTCGGTGACCTCACCAGCGAGCCGCTGGCCGCCATCGCGGGTGGCCTCGCCTGCGTCCTCGTCGCCGTACTGCTGGCGCTGTGGCAGCGGGGTTTCTGGGCCTACGACGGGCGCCACCCCGTGCCGTGACCGCACAGGCCACCGGCTTTGAGGCTCAAGGTCCTTCCGCAACCCCGGGGTGGAGCCGATAGGTTCGCCCACACCAGCAGCGCTCACTGGAGGAGGCAACGTGGCCGACACCTCGAAGCACCTGATCGGGCTCCTGCTCGGAGCCGAGGAGGACTGGCCGACCGCGTTCGAGCAGATCCTCCGGCGGGTGAGCACCGTGACGGACGGCGGCGGGCGCCGGCACGAGTTCACGTCCGAGCGACTGAAGATCGAGCCCTTCGACCTGCGTGACCCGGTACGCACCGACCTGGTGATCGACCGCCTGGCCTACTGGTACTACCACCCCCGCGAGTGGCTGAAGAAGGCCGCGCTGATGAACGGGACCTACCTGCTCAACTCGCCGTTCACGTTCCAGGCGATGGAGAAGCACAGCGCCTACTGCGCGATGATGCGGCTCGGCCTCAAGATCCCGAGAACCGTTCTGGTGCCGTACAAGAACCCCGTCGACAACGTCCGCTGGGCGTACACCTCGGAGAAGTACAACAGCCCCTTCGACCTGGACGCGATCGCCGACGACCTCGGCTACCCGATGTACATGAAGCCCTTCGACGGTGGCGGCTGGCGCGGCGTCTCGCGCATTCGCGACCGCGCCGACCTGCACCGCGCGTACGACGAGTCCGACAAGATGCTGATGCACCTGCAGGCCACGGTCGAGTACGACGTCTTCGCCCGGGCGCTGTCGATCGGGCCGGAGACGACGGTGATGGACTTCCGTCCCGACGAGCCCATGCACAATCGGTACGCGGTCTCGTACGACTTCCTGTCGCCCTCGGCAGGACGGCAGACCACGGCGATCAGCCGCGTCGTCAACGCGTTCTTCGGCTGGGAGTTCAACTCCTGCGAGATGCTCGTCGCCGGCGACGACGTGTACCCGATCGACTACGCCAACGCGTGCCCTGACGTCGCCGTCACGTCGCTGCACTACTACTTCCCCTGGGCGATCTCGGCCCTCGTGCGCTGGTCGATCTACTGCCTTGCGACCGGACGGAAGAAGCCCCTCGACCTGAAGACCGAGGAGTACTTCGCGATCGCCGACGACGAGAGCCTCGACGACGACGACAAGCTCACCGGCTACCTCGCCCTGGCCGACGACTACTTCGAGACCGAGCGGTACCACGCCTGGTGCGCCAAGAACCTGCCTGACCTCGACGAGCAGGTGCGTGAGTGGGTCGCGGGTCCCGAGTTCGACCGCATCCTGCGCGACACGGTCTCCGCGACCTACCCGCCGCACGAGCACGAGCAGTTCATGGCGCACTTCCGCGGGCTGCTCGAGCTGTGGCTGCGCGACCAGGGTTCGTCCGTGAAGGTGTGAATCCTCCCTACCGTCGTGGACACATAGAGGGCGTGAGGGTGGAGCAGAGCTTCGAGGAGCTCTACGAGCAGACCTACTGGTCGGTGCTCCGCTACTTCGCTCGACGGCTTCCTGGGGACGAGGACCACGTCAGGGACCTCACCGCCGAGGTCTACCTGGTCGCCTGGCGCCGCCGCCACGCCCTGCCGCCGGAGCCCCTGCCCTGGCTGTACGGGACGGCCCGGCACGTGCTGGGCAACGACCGCCGCAGCACCACGCGTCGCCGACGCCTCGCCGAGCGGCTCGGCCAGGACCCGACCGGCCCAGCGCACGCTGGACAGGCAGAGGCGGGCGACCACGCGGACGAGCACGACCGCGAATGGGTGCACGCCGCCCTCGACCAGCTGTCGGAGTCCGACCAGGAGGTCCTCCGGCTCGCGGCGTGGGAGGAGCTGACCACCGACCAGCTGGCGCTGGCGCTGCGCTGCTCGCGGTCGGCGGCGGCCATGCGCCTGCACCGGGCCCGGGAGCGCCTCCGCACCGTCCTCGACCGTGACCCACGCCTGACCGAGACCCTGAGGAGATCGCGATGACGGACGAGCTGCTGCTGCTGGCCCGCGCGAACCCTGCGCCTGCACTGGCCAAGCCCTGGCGCGACCAGCCCCTCGACGCACGCGCGCTGGGGGAGCTGGCCGAGCTCGAAGAGGGCACTGTCGTCCCTCGGCGTCACCGTCGCTGGCTCCTCGGTGCGGCTGCTGCCGCCCTGGCGACCGTGGGGATGGTCGCGGTGAACGTCCTGTCCCCGGGCGCTACCCAGGTGGCCGTTGCGGCGACGCCGCCGCTGCTCGAGTTCCGCGCCGTCGGCGGCACCCCGTCCAGCGCGCTGACCCAGATCGCCACCAACGCGGCCGGGTCGACGTCGTCTCCGGCCGAGCCCCGGTCGGCGTCGTGGCAGGAGTGGACGCTCTCGACGCCTGTCGACGGTCAGCACATCCGGTCGGCGGTCGTGCCGCAGGACGTCACGGTCACGTGGGCGCCCGACGGCTCCGGTTCTCTGCACGCGGTCACGCGCGAGCCGTTCTTCCCGTCGCGGGAGCACGAGGCTGCCTGGCGCGACGCGGGCAAGCCCGGTGCTCCCGGGACCATGGTGCGCGACGACGAGTTCGCAGCAGGGGAGTTCCACCAGGTCTACGACGCCGTCCCACCCACCGAGGCAGCCCAGATGCGGGTGTACCTCGAGACCGGCCACCCCGTCGCAGAGCTCGGCACCGCAGAGCTGTTCGTCGCCGTCCAGGACCTCGCCCGGTCGTGGACGCTGGACGGGCGCCAGCGAGCCGCCGTTCTCGAGGTCCTCGCCGCCGCACCGGACATCCAGCTGCTGGGGACGACCCGTGACCGCAACGGCAGGACGGGCACCGCGGTCGCCGTCGACTCCGACATGAGCGGGCTGCCGATGCGGTACGTGATGGTCTTCGACCCGCCGACGGGCGAGCTGCTGGCCGGCGAGACGCAGCTGACGACCGATCCGGGGCACCTCGACGTCCCCGCTCCATCGGTCATCTCCTACGCCGTTTGGGAGAGGTAGCGACCCTCGGGTTACGGTGGGGACGCCACACCCGCCGAACCTGACGAGGGGCACATGACGACGCACCGCACGACGCCCGCGACAGTCAGGGCCGCAGGCGCCGCGGTGCTCGCGGCCCTGACCGTCGTCGCCATCCTGCTGACCACCAGCCCCGCCGTGGCGCAGCCCACGACCGGGGACCATGCCGTCGCGGCGTTCCTCGCCGAGCACCCTGAGGCCAGGAAGATCGGCCCGAACCAGGTCTCGTGGCACGGCGGTGACGTGGTCATGACGTTCCCCGGCCACCGGGTCCTGTCGCGCCTGACCAGCGGCTGCTACGCCGGGTGGTCGTGCCTGTACGAGCACCGGGACTACGGGGGCAGGAGGCTCCAGTTCCGCAACTGCGGCAGCACCCAGAGCCTCGGTGCGTACGGCTTCGCGAACATGACCACGTCGTGGATCAACCGACGCTCGTCCGCGTCCCTCGTGCGTGACACCGCGACCGGCGGCCTGCTGTGGACGGCGCCGGGCAACTCGTCGTCGCGGTACGTCGGCAGCACCGTGAACGACCGCGCCGACACGATCTACCTGGCCTGCTGATCTGAACACTGCCCGCTGAGCTCCTACCGGACGAGCTCGACCTCCAGCCGCCGGTACGCCGGGATCAGAGCGCGCCGGGTAGGGGTCCGAGCGGCGATGCGCCAGGTGCGGCCCGTGCCGGCCAGTGCCGACAGCACGTGGCCGATCTCCGCTCGGGCGAGGGGCGCGCCGAGGCACTGGTGGCGGCCGGCGCCGAACCACAGCTGGCGGGTGGCGGGGTCGTACGGGCGGTGGACGTCGAACCGCCCGGTCAGGTTGTCGGCCACGTGGGTCAGCAGCACCAGCCGCTCGCCGGCGCGCACGCGCAGCCGTCCGACCGTCATGTCCGCCGTCACGTGCCGGCCGATCACGGCAGCCGGCGTCGACACGCGCAGGCCCTCCCGCACGGCGTCGGGGACGAGGGTCGGGTCCGCCACCACGTCGGCGACTTGGCCTGTGTCGGCCAGCAGCGCGACCGTTCGGCCCATCGCGCTCGCCGCCGTCTCGGTGCCGGCCACCAGCAGCAGGGTCGCCAGCCCCGTCGCCTCCCGCTCGACCAGGCCCAGCTCGCGGCAGCGGCCGAGCAGCGTGGTCGTCGGCGCCGTCGCGAAGGCCTGGGGCACGTACCGCGTCAGCTCGGCCACGATCTCACGCGCGGACTCGACCGTTCGCTCGGAAAGCGTTGTGCTGGACTGGGTTCCGAGAGCCAGAGCGGCTAGCTCCTCGCCTCGGGCGTAGACGTCTAGATAGGGACCGGGATCGCTGTCGTCCGGTCCGCCCGCACCCAGCGGCAGGCCGAGCAGGTGAGCGACCATGCGCCCGACGAGCTCGCGCGCCAGTGCTGCGACGTCGAGCCGTCCGCCGCCCTCGAGCTCGTGGACGGCGCGTGCCACCGGTGCGTCGAACACCGCCGAGACGGTCGCTGCGGCGCTCCGCTCGGTGAAGAGATCGCGAGACCGCCGCCGTAGGCCGACGTGTCCGGGCCCGTCGAAGGAGTCGTGCACCCAGTCACCGAGCACCTGGGCCCACAGGTGCCCCACACCGCCCTCGCCGAGCAGCGACGTCGAGGAGTAGTCCTTGAGCGCCTCGCGGATCAGCACCGGGTCGGTGACGACCACTCCGAGCCGAGGCACCTTCAGCACGCCACCCCGAGCCGGGCCGAGCACACGCATGCCGGCGAGCAGGCTGGCCAGCTGAGGGCTCGCCGCAGCGACCAGCGTTCGCTCCCACCGGGCACCGGTCGTTGTCAAGAGCACGCCCACCCCTCGTCCACGCGTCCCGGCACCGCTGCCCCGCCCCGTCAGGCCACATACCGTAGGACCAGCGGACCCGGGGACGGGAGCCGCCGTCGAGCCGGCCACGTTTCGCACCGGATGTGCGACACAGCCGGCAGAGGGAGGACCGACATGGGGGCACGGATCGCTGCCGTGACGACGCACCTGCCGTCGTCCCGGATCACCAGCGCAGAGTCGGAACGTCGAGTGGCCGCGAGCAGCAGCGGCTTCGTCCCGCCCAGGGGCATCATCGAACGTGCTACCGGCATCAGGGCACGACACGTGATGCCCGACGACTGGCAGGCCTCCGACCTCGCCGCCGCGGCGGCCGAGAAGCTGCTCGCCGACACCGGGCTGAGCGTCGCCGACGTCGACCTGCTGCTCTTCGCGTCGGCCTCACAGGACCTCGTCGAGCCGGCGACCTCCCACATCGTGGCCGCCACTCTCGGCGCCACCTGCCCGGTCTTCGACATCAAGAACGCCTGCAACTCCGTGGTCAACGCGCTTCAGGTGGCTCACGCTCTGGTCCAGACGGGTCAGCACCAGCGGATCCTCGTCGTCACCGGCGAGAGCCCCAGTCGTGGGACGCGCTGGCAGGTGCGCGACCTGGGCCAGTTCGCCGAGTCGTTCGCCGGCTACACGCTCTCGGACGCGGGGGCCGCGCTGCTCGTCGAGGAGTGCCCGGACGGCGAGGGCATCGTCGCTCAGGGCCACCACGCAGACTCGTCGGCCTGGCGCACCGGCACGATGCCTGGCGGAGGGTCACGCAGCCCCCGCGATCCCGAGGACACGTACTTCCACCTCGACGGGGCCGGCCTGCGTGCCGCGTTCGAGGCGATCGGTCCAGAAACGGTCAACGACGTGCTGGCCGACGCCGGGATCGGTTGGGGGGACTGCGATCTCGCAGCAGTCCACCAGGTCACCCTGCCCTACCTGCGGGGCTTCACCGACCGCGTGGGCATCCCGAGCTCCCTGCTGGAGGTGACGGTGACCGAGCACGGAAACTGTGCCTCGGCGACGCTGCCCCTGCAGCTGGAGCGGGCGCTGCAGACCGGGCGCATCGACCGCGGGTCGACGGTGGTTCTGGTCGGTCTGGCCGGCGGCATCAGCGTCGGGACGATGGTGATGAGGTGGTGAGCGTGCGCCTGGCCGTCGTCGTGCCGGCCTTCGACGAGGAGCACGGCATCTCGGCGACGCTCCACGCGTTGGCCGCTCAGATCGACTGTGACTTCACGCTGTACGTCGTCGACAACGCGAGCCGGGACGGCACCGTCGAGGTGGTCGACCGGTTCGCCTCGACCGCCCCGTTCCGCGTGCGTCTGGTGACGGAGACCCAGAAGGGCACCGGCGCAGCAGCCGATACCGGTGTGCGAGAAGCGATCTCGGACGGAGCCACCCACGTGCTGCGGTGCGACGCCGACACTTTGCCGCGGGCGGACTGGACCGCAGCCTCGCGCCGGCACTTCACGGCCGGCGACGACCTGCTCACGGGCCCCATGCTGCCTCGACGGGACGAGTTCCGACTGCGGCTGTGGGAGCGACTCCTCGTGCCGTTGCTGGTGCCCGGCGCGGCCGTCTTCGGGCGGTTCAGGCCGAGCAACCGCGGGGTCGACGAGCAGGGCCGCCCGCTTCGCGGCCCGTACGTGATGTGCCCTGGCTGCAACCTCGGCGTCAGCGCACGGGCCTACCTCGCGTCCGGCGGGTTCCCTCGAACCGCGATCGAGGTGGTGCATGAGGACCGTGCCCTGGTGAACCGCGTGCGCGTCGTGAGCGACCGGGTGGCGTACCACCGCGACGTCGTCGTGTGGGCGTCGGCCCGGCGGCTACGCGCGTACGGGCTGCGCGCCACCTTGCGCTGGTACCTCGACCACGGCCACACGCCTGAGGTGGTCGACGTGCGGCTGGCCCCGTGACGACCGCGACGGAGACGGGCGCACCGGTGGACCTCGCGGTCTCACCGGCGGCGGGAGCGCGGGTGCTCGCGTCCGAGCGTCTCCTGTTGAGAGCTGCCCACCCGGTCACGTTCGACGTCGTCGACCGCTTGTTGGGCGGACGGGCGGCGCGCAGGGTTCCGGGCGTGGGAGTGCTCGTCGCCGACCCAGTGCTGGTGCGTCAGGTGTTGTCGGACACCACGTTCCGCAAGGACGGCCCCGGATCGTCGGGTGCGCTGTGGTCGGGCGTGCTCGGCTACCGGACGCTGATCGGGATGGAGGGGGACGCACACCGCAACCTGCGGCGTGCCCTCACCTCGCTCTTCACGCCGCAGGCTGCTCGAGCCGTCTGCGACCGCGTGCTGGCTGCCCCGCTCGAGCGCGTACGGGCCGATCTCGTGGCGGGGAAGCCGGTCGACCTGGTCGCTGTCACCCGCACCGCTGCAACGTCGGTGATCGCGTCACTGGTCGGCATGCTCCCGGCCGATGCGTCCGCCGAGCAGGTGGAAGAGGTCTCGTCGCAGCTCCTGAGAGCCAGCGACGAGGTGCTCGGGATGGTGCGGCTGCGAACACGCAGGCTGAGCGCCGGACAGGTCGCCCGGGTCGCGCAGCTGTTCGCGCCGATGGCAGCTGCGGCCACCGCCGCGTACGACGCCGCAGGGGCAGACGGCTCCGACTCCGTGCTGTCGCGCCTTCCGGCACTGGGTATCTCACGTGAGCAGGCGCCGGCTCTGGCGGCTGTTCTGCTGCTGACGGGCACCGAGACCGTGACCAGCGCCGCCCCCCGAACGCTGGCGATGCTGTTCGACTCCGAGCTGGCGGCCCCGCTGGCGCGCGCCGGGGGCACCGCCGGTGATGCCGCGCTGACCGCGGTGGTGACCGAGGCGCTGCGGATGGCCACGCCGTCTCCGGCGATGCTGCGACGCGCAACGCGCGACCTCGACCTCGGCTCCAGCGGGGTGCGGGTTCGCCGTGGCGACCGCGTGCTGCTCGGCACGTGGTGGGCGACCCGCCTCCCTGGCGGCTTCGCCCCTGAGAGGGGCGGCCCGGCTACGGCACGACACCTGTGGTTCGGTGCAGGGCAACACTTCTGCCTCGGCGCGTCACTCGCCATGACCGAGGTCGAGGCCATGTCGCGCGCGGTGCTGGCTGCCGAGCGCGAGGTCGGCCCGGTGCGGATCGTTCACCGCTCGGCGTCGCGGCGAGTGCTGGTTCCGTCGTACTCACGACTGGTTCTGCAGGCTGACAAGCGTGCGCCCGGCGACGCGCGCCGCCCGTCGAACGACACAGAACAATGACGACCACCACGCTCCCGGCGGGCGACCTGATCGATGGTGTGCTGGGGCATGCCAAGGTGGCGGCCAACCGAACGGCCCTGCACGGTGCAGCCGGTGACCGCCTCACCTACGGCGACCTGGCAGACCAGATCCGTTGCGGCGCAGCGGGACTGCGAGCTGCCGGCATGCAGGTCGGTGACGGGGTCTTGTTCGCGGTACGCCCCTCACCTCGGGCGGTCGTGGCGGCGCTGTCTGTGGTGGCCGCCGGCGGTGTCGTGATCGTCGCCGACCCGGGCGCCGGCCCTGCTCTCGCCTCCGCGCGCCTCGAGGTGGCCAGACCGCGCTGGACGATGGCCGAGCCGGCGGTGCACCTGATGAGCCGCCGGCCCGTGCGACGCCTGCTGGCCAGGCGGGGACTGGCCCTGCCCGACCTCGCGGCGCCCGGACTGCGGCACATCGTGGTGGGCGGCGGACGGTTGTCACTGGTGGCGCCTCGTGGGGCAGTGCGGTGGGAAAGCCTGCAGCACAAGGGCTCTCGGCTAGCCAGTGAGTGGTCACTCGACCCGAGCCGCCCGGCTCTCGTGGTGTTCACGTCGGGTACCACGGCCGCGCCGCGCGCCGTGCAGCACAGCGTCGCGTCGCTGACGTGCGGAGTGCGGGCGCTTCTCGAGCGGTTGGCGCTGCGCACCGACGACGTGGTGCACACCGACCAGATGATGATCGGCCTGCCAGTGCTCGCTGCCGGCGCTACCTGGTCGTTGGCGCCGGTCGGCGCCTGCGGCGCGACATGGCGGCGCACCGCAGTCGCCCGGCGGGCCACGGTGGGCTACGCGGTGCCGGCCACCCTGGACGCGGCGGCGCGCGACGGGGCGCTGCCAGGGTCCCTGCGGCTCATCGCCACCGGAGGAGCGCCGGTCACCCCGGCCGTCGTCGCCCGGCTCGCGGCCGCTGCGCCGCGGGCCCGGGTCGTGGGCGTCTACGGGCTCACCGAGGCACTGCCCGTGGCGACGGTCGAAGGGCCTGACGTATTGCAGCACAGCGCATCTCCTGGAGCCGGCGTGCTGCTCGGGACGCCGGTGCCCGGCACGCGGGTCGGAGTCGACGAGGCGGGCGAGCTCTGGGTGAGTGGCCCCCAGGTGGCCACCTGCTACCTCGGCGAGCCACCCCTGCACCGCGTGCTGACGGGCGACCAAGGCCGTCTGCTTCCGAACGGGGACCTCGAGCTGCTCGGCCGCGGGAAGGACATGCTGCTGCGCGGCGTCACGAACATCTACCCGGCACTGGTCGAGCCGCTGGTCGAGGCTGAGCCGCTGGTGGCGGAGGCCGCGATGGTGGGTGTTGCCGACCACAGCACCGGCGACGAGCGGGTCGTGCTCGTGGTGGCGCCGACGTCCGGAACGACTGCGGCACAGGTCCGTTCCGTTCTCCGGCGCCGGCTGCCCGAGCTGCTCGACGCCGCATGGCTACCCGACGACGTCGTTGTCGTGCCGGCGCTGCCGCGTTCGGGGCGCGCCGGCAAGGTCGACAAGGTTGCGCTGCGAACAGGTCTCGCCGACGGACGGTTGGCGGTCCGATGACGAACCGACCGAGAGGGCCGGCTCGTTGAGGGTCGCCGTCACGGGCGCGAGCGGCTTCGTCGGCGCAGCGGCCTGCGCGGCTCTGGTCGCGTCGGGGCACCAGGTCACCGGCTACGGAAGGCGCCCCCGTCCGAGCGACCTGATCGACGAGATCGACTACCGATACTGGGATCTCACCAAGGGTCTTCTCGCCGGAGCTGCGCCGGCGGACGTCGTGCTGCACTGCGCGGCGTCGGTTGACGACTGGGCGCCGATCGGGGAGCAGAGGCATGTCACGGTGGATGGGACGCGTGCTGCCCTCGCCACCTGGCCCGGTGCCCGGTTCGTGCACGTCTCGACCGCGAGCGTCTACCCGGCGTGGCGCGACGGGGTCGTAACCGAGGCGGACGGCCCGGCACGCCGCTTCGTCGGCCCGTACCCGCGGGCCAAGGCGGAGGCCGAGGGTGTGGTGGCCTCGGCGGCGGAGAGTGGCCGGCGGACGCTCGTCCTGCGTCCGCACGCCGTATACGGCGCGGGAGACCTGACGCTCCTTCCGCGCCTGCAGGGCGCCGTACGCGGACGGCTCGGCGGCCGCCGCGGCGTGCTGGTGCTTCCGGGGTCGCGCCACACCGCGGTGCACCTGACCTCGGTCACCCTCCTGGCGGACGTGTGCCGCATCGCGTGCGAGAGCGACCTGCTCGGAACCATGAACGTCGCGGACGCCGCTCCCCTCCCACTCGGCGTGGCCGTCGACGAGGCCCTGCGCGCGGCCAGCGGCTCGGCGCCCCACCGCCTGCACCTCGGGCGACCAGCCGCCCGCGTGGTGGCGACCATCCTGGAGGGCTGCGCTCGGGTGGCCCGCCGGGCCGAGCCGCCGGTGCTGACTCGCTACGTCGTCAGCCACCTCGCGGTGTCGCGGGTGCTCGACCTCAGCCGCCTGCGCGACGAGCTGGGCGTCGTGCCCCCGCCCACGGACCTCTCCGTCCTCTCACCGGGCGAAAAGCCCGCGATTCGCCTCTAGGGGTCTAGGGGGAGGTGCCGAACGTGGCCGGGTCGACCGCGATCCACACGTGCTCCGCGGTGGCCAGCAGCTCAGGCTCGACAGCAGGGTCACCCGCGTCCGTCCCCGTGGCACCGAACGACCACAGGGTCGCCGCGGTCGTCGTCTTGCGTCCCTGCGTATCGCGGGTGGCTCCGGTGATGACGCACGCCTCGCCCGGTGCCGGAACGCGCGTCAGGGCGACCGTGATGCTGCCGAGCACCATCGGCCGTCCCACCAGGTCGGTCGCCCAGCCACCAGGGCAGTCGACCGACGCCCAGGTCTGTGCCACGTCCACGTCCGGGAAAGGAGTCCAGGCGCAGGCGGTGCGGTCGTCCTTGCCAGGCAGCAGGCCGGGGAAGAGCCGCAGCCCGTCCCCGTCCGCCCGGTCGGGACCGCAGGTGAAGCACGTCGGGAACGGATGCTCGATGAAACCCCGGTAGGCAGCCGATGCAGCCCGTGCCTCGGCCGGGCTGACCGGCTCGACCGGTGTCAGGGCCGAGGCGGCGCCGGTGTCGAGGGCGGTCGCCGTGAGCACCACGGTGTCGCCGTCCCGTGCCACCGCCCGCTGTCGACGGTCGGCAGCGGGGTCCTGGTCGAAGGCCACCGCCATCGGGCGCTCGAGCGGCGGGGGCGCGCTGAGTCGGACGGAGACCGCCGGAGCGCCGGGCAGGAAGGTGCTGAGCGCGCCCGCACACCAGCCGCCGTTGCCGGACCCCGGGGGTCCGTGGAAGCGCTGCGGCACCGTCAGCACGTCGACACCCGTCGTGGGTAAGTCCTGGGTAAGGAGGTCTCCGGCACGCCAGCAGCGTATGCGGCCGTAGGCTGAGCCCGTGAGCGAGCGCAGCGCGGGATCAAGAGGGCACGACCTGATCGACACCACGGAGATGTACCTCAAGACCATCTTCGAGCTGGAGGAAGAGGGCATCGTCCCGCTGCGCGCCAGGATCGCGGAGCGTCTGCAGCAGAGCGGGCCCACCGTGTCGCAGACGGTCGCGCGGATGGAGCGTGACGGTCTCGTGGTCGTCAGCGGCGACCGGCACCTCGAGCTGACCGACCTGGGCCGGCACAAGGCCACCCGCGTGATGCGCAAGCACCGCGTCGCCGAGTGCCTGCTGATCGACGTGATCGGTCTCGACTGGGAGCACGTCCACGAAGAGGCGTGCCGCTGGGAGCACGTGATGAGCGACCGGGTCGAGCAGCGCATCCTCGAGCTGCTCGGGCACCCCACCGAGTCGCCGTACGGCAACCCGATCCCCGGCCTCGTCGACATCGGTGAGGACCACGAGGCCGACGCGCCCTTCCTGTCCGGGGTCGCGACGCTCGTCGACGCCGCCAGCACCGGTGAGGCGTCGGCACAGGTCGTGATCCGGAGGCTGGGGGAGCCGCTGCAGACCGACATCGAGCTCCTCGGTCAGCTGTCGTCGTCGGGCGTCAAGCCAGGCGGGACGGTCGTCGTACGCCGCGTGAACGGCGGCGTCGTGGTGTCGGCGCCCGGCTCGACGGACGAGCTCGACCTGCCCGACGCGCTCGCGAGCCACGTCTTCGTCGTCTCTGCCTGAGGGTTGCCGGAGGGGCGTGGCGAGGGTCTCCGCCGAAACCTTCGAGACCTAGTCACAAGGCGTGACGAGCAGTGGCCAAATCGGTACAGACGGTAGCAATCTGGGTGTGATGTGCGTCACGTCGAACCCACACCGTGACCCCGGTGTGACATCGCGGCCCCGTGTGCGTTACGTTCTGCGGGCTGGTTCGGGCTCCCCGTACCGGCCCTCAAGCGGTTCGCCGAACCCTGTCACCGCCATGAGGTCCGTCCGACCGACGCATGACAGGGGCGGGGGAACCAAGTGATCCGGTTCCGGCCAAGTGATCGAACTGATCGCAGGGCAGGGACCTTGGGGTTAAGCCGAGTTCAGCGGTAGTCCAGCTGGGCCCGACCGGGTGACACACCTCCCACCCGAACCCGACAGCTCACCTCGCAGGCGTCAAGAGAGGTCACACGTCTTGTCGAGCCGCATCAACGGTCGGCACCGCGCTGCGGTGCGAGCGAAGACCCCCCTTTCCACCATCGCTGAGTCCGTCACCGCGAACGCCGGCACCGTTGGTCGCCGCACCGCCGTGATCGCGGCTTCATCTGGTCTCGTGGTCTCCATGGGCGTCACCGCCGCCGACGCGGCGCCGCTGAATGGCGAGCCCGACGCGGCCAACTCCACCGGAGCAGGCAAGGCCGGCTCGCTGCTGGCCGTCTCCTCAACCGCCTTGAAGGCTCCGGCCGACGCCAAGGTGACGCTGGCCAGCGCCAGCGTCGCGAGTGCGACGCCGAAGCCGGTCGTCCAGCAGCAGGTGTCCCGCTCGGGCGAGCGCGTGTCACTCGACCTGGGCAACCTCTCCGCATCGCGGGCCAACGTGATGAGCGTGGCCGCCCGCTACGTCGGCACCCCGTACCGCTACGGCGGCACCACGCCGTCGGGCTTCGACTGCTCGGGCTACGTGCAGTACGTGTTCAGGCAGGTAGGGGTCAACCTGCCCCGCACCTCCGGCGCGCAGGGCGAAGCGGGTACGCGCATCTCGCGCTCCGAGGCCAAGCCCGGTGACCTGGTCTGGAAGTCGGGTCACATCGGCATCTACGCCGGCGACAACATGATGTACGACGCTCCGCGCACCGGCGAGAGCGTGTCGCTGCGGGAGATCTACTCCTCCGAGTTCGTCTTCGTGCGCATCCTCCAGAGCTGACTCCACTGACTCGCGGATGGCCCGACCCCTGCGGGGGTCGGGCCTTTCTGTGTTCGCAGCCGATGCTGCAGCCGAGTGTCGGAGCACGAATGTCGGTGACGGCGTGGGGTCACTCTGCGTACGCTGTTCACGTACCAACCGGGTCGTCCCTCCTGGAGGCAGCCGTGGAACCGCTCGATCGCTCCGCCCGAACCGGGCGCGGACCGGTCTTGCGTCGTCCCGGCGCCATGCCTTCGGGTGGCCGCAGCGGCGTGGGTGGCGGGCAATGACCCCGCCACCGCACCAACTGCGGAGCTCTCTCCTGCTCAACGAGAACAGGCGTCGTCCCCTGCGGACGGCGCCTGTCGTCGTCCTGGAGGAGCCGGAGCTCGTCCCGTCTGCCAGTCCTCACGCGTCCCGAAGCCGTCGGGACCCGCACAGCGAGGTCATCCCATGCGCACACTCGTCCTCAACGCCGGTTTCGAACCCCTGGCTGTCGTCTCCTTCCGCCGTGCCCTGGTCCTCGTGCTGGCCGGCAAGGCGTGCGTCCTGGCCGCCGACGAGCACCCGGTGCTCTGGGGCGGCGAGCGCTCGATGGAGCGTCCCTCGGTCATCCTGCTGACCCGTTACGTGCGCGTGCCATTCGGGCGCTCGGTGCCGGTCTCCCGGCGTGGAGTGCTGCGCCGCGACGGGCAGCGCTGCGCCTACTGCGACCGGACGGCCGGCACCGTCGACCACGTCATGCCGCGCAGCCGTGGTGGCGCCGACACGTGGGAGAACCTGGTGGCCTGCTGCGTGCGCTGCAACAACGTCAAGGGCAACAGGACCCCGGAGGAGATGGGCTGGAAGCTGCGCCATCACCCGGTGGCGCCGCGTGGTGCCGCCTGGGTCGTCCGCGGAACGGAACGCCGCCACCCGCTCTGGGAGGACTACCTGCCCGAGGCTGCGTAGCCTTCGCGATCAGTCAGACGCTCGACCGGCGTGCCCGGGTCGAGCGTCTGACTGAAGTGAGTACCCGGCAGACTGCTGCCCATGACGACGCGTCCCGAGCTCGCAGGTTCGTTCGGCATGGTGGCCAGCACGCACTGGCTCGCCAGCCAGACCGGGATGGGGGTGCTCGAGCGAGGCGGAAACGCCGTCGACGCAGCAGTCGCGACGGGGTTCGTCCTGCAGGTGGTCGAGCCACACCTCAACGGGCCCGGCGGCGACCTGCCCGCCCTGGTCTGGAGCGAGACCGACCAGCGCGCCCACGTGGTCTGCGGGCAGGGAACCGCACCGGCGGCGGCGACGATCGAGGCGTTCACCGACCTCGGCCTGGACGCCGTCCCCGGCACCGGGCCGCTGGCCGCGGTCGTGCCCGGTGCGTTCGGTGCGTGGGTCCTGATGTTGCAGCGCTGGGGCACCTGGTCGCTGCGCGACGTGCTCGAGCCGGCGATCGGCTACGCGCTCGACGGCGCCCCGGTGCTGCCGAGGGTCAGCGCCACCATCGGTGCGATGGCGCCGATGTTCACGGACGAGTGGACCCCCTCGGCTGCGACCTACCTGGTCGACGGCCAGGCACCCGCTCCCTGGACCCGGCTACGGCTGACGGCTCTCGGACGGACGTACGAGCGCGTGCTCGCCGAGGCAGAGGCGGCCGGCAGCGACCGCGATGCCCAGCTCGAGGCCGCGCGGACTGCCTGGTACTCGGGTTTCGTCGCCGAGGCGGTCGACGCCTTCGCCCGTGATCGTGAGTGGATGGACACCTCAGGGCAGCGCCACGGTGGCCTGCTCACCGGCGACGACCTCGCAGGCTGGAAGGCCACCGTCGAGCAGCCGTTGACCGCGCGCTACGGCGACGTCGAGGTGGCCAAGACGGGCCCGTGGGGACAGGGTCCGGTGCTCCTCCAGATGCTGCGGCTGCTCGACGAGGCCGGCATGCCGGACCGGCTGGACGAGGCCGACCCCTCCTGGGTCCACACCGTGCTGGAGGCGAACAAGCTCGCCTTCGCCGACCGCGAGGCCTGGTATGGCGACCCCGACCACACCGACGTGCCCATCGACGACCTGCTGAGCGACGAATACACGCGGTCCCGCGCGGCCCTGATCGACCCCGGGGCGGCCAGCCTCGACCTGCGGCCGGGTGACCCGGGCGGGCGACCGGCGACGCTTCCCGCGCCCCTCGCACCGGGCGCCGGTAGTGGTGGTGCTGCGGTGGCGGGGGTGGGGGAGCCGACCGTCCGCCGCGAGCCGGCCGGCGTGACCGACCTGGCCGACGTGACCGACGTGACCGACGTGACCGACAGAGTGGACGTGCCGGGTGACCGCGGCGCACGCGGCGACACGTGCCACGTCGACGTCGTCGACCGCTGGGGCAACATGGTGTCCGCGACCCCGTCCGGGGCCTGGCTGCAGTCGTCGCCAGTGGTTCCGGAGCTCGGCTTCCCGCTCGGCACGCGCGGGCAGATGTTCTGGCTGCAGCCAGGGCTGCCGGCCTCGCTGCGCCCACGCTCCCGTCCGCGCACCACGCTCTCGCCCTCGCTGGCGCTGCGCGACGGACGACCCTGGATCGCGTTCGGCTCGCCGGGAGGAGACCAGCAGGACCAGTGGCAGGTGCTCTTCCTGCTGCGCATGGTGCACGGCGCTCGAGGCGTCGACCAGGCGCTGCAGGCGGCGATCGACGCGCCGATGCTGCACTCCGACCACGCGCCGAGCTCCTTCTACCCACGGCAGGCCAAGCCGGGCCGCGCCGTCCTCGAGGAGCGCTGGCCCGAGGCGACGCGTTCGGCGCTCACGGGGCTGGGGCATGACGTCGAGGTGGTCGACGGCTGGTCGCTCGGACGGCTGTCGGCCGTCGCCCGCGACGGCGAGTGGCTGCGGGCCGCCGCGAACTCGAGGGGCGCCCAGGGGTACGCGGTCGGGCGCTGATTCGAGGGATTCCCCTCCGCTTCGTCCAAACCATCGACCCCGCGCCCTTTCGGGTGGCACGATGCGGCAGTCCGCCCACTCCTCCCGCTGGGGGCCCCCCATGTCTGTCAGCAAACCCCGACTCATCGTGTCCCTGATCGGGGCAGGGGCGCTCATCGCTGGGCCCCTGTCCGTGCCGGCGAACGCCGCGGTCGTGGAGATCCAGATCCTCGGCATCAACGACTTTCATGGACGGCTGGAGGCCGAGGGCACCACCGCGACCAGCATCCCGGGTGCCGCCAAGCTCGCCGGCGTCGTCGACAGGCTGCGGGCCCTCAACCCGACCGGAACCGTGTTCGTCGCGGCGGGAGACAACGTCGGTGCGTCGACCTTCACGTCGCAGGCGCTGGACGACCGGCCCACCATCGACGCTCTCAACGCGATGGACCTGGACGCCAGCGCGGTCGGCAACCACGAGTTCGACCGCGGCTACGACTGGTTGTCCGACCCGGTGACCCATGGCGTCGACGGCGAGGGTCGGGCCGAGTGGCTGACGCTCGGGGCGAACGTCGAGGGTGAGGACCCGCCGATGGCGCCGTCCACGGTGATCGCGACCGGCAACGGCGTCAACGTCGGGCTGGTGGGCATCGTCACCGAGCAGACGGGCAGCCTGGTCTCCCCGGACGGGATCGTCGGCATCACGTTCGACGGCGCGCTGGCCGCTGCGAACGCCGAGGCCTCACGGCTGAAGGCTGAGGAGCAGGCGGACGTCGTGATCCTGATGTCCCACGAGGGCAGCGAGTCGACGGTGTGCGCCACGATCGAGGCCGAGGACACCGCCTTCGGAGAGATCGTGCGCGGGCTGAACGACGACGTCGACGCGCTCATCGCCGGCCACACGCACACTCCGCACGACTGCACGATCGATGGGCGGCCCGTCCTGCAGACCGGCCAGTACGGCGTCGGTCTCGACCAGCTCACGATGACCGTCGACACGGACACCAACGAGGTCGTCTCCGTCAACGACGCCGCCACGGGCGTCGTCAACGTGCCGACAGACGTCGCGACGGCCAATACCGAGGTGGCGGCCATCGTCGCTGCCGCGGTCGCCGAGGCCGACCCCATCGGCCAGGTGCCGCTCGGCGAGCTCCCCGAGGGCCAGGACATCAGTCGTGCGTACTCGCTCCAGCCCAACCCGCCGCCGGACCCGCCGTCGCTCAAGGAGGACCGTGGTCTCGAGTCGGTGCTCGGCAACTTCGTCGCGGACGTGCAGCTCGAGGCGACTCAGCTGAGTGCCGAGGAGACCGAGGCCGAGCTACCGCAGATCGCCTTCATGAACCCTGGAGGCCTGCGGGCAGACCTGCTCTACGAGAGCTCGGTCCGCGGCGAGGGCGACGGCGTCGTGACGTACCGCGAGGCCGCCACGGTGCAGCCCTTCGCCAACTCGCTCTTCACGATGTCGCTGACCGGTGAGCAGATCGGCCAGCTTCTCGAGCAGCAGTGGCAGCCTGCCGGGGCGACCCGGCCCTTCCTGCACCTCGGCGTCTCGGACGGCTTCACGTTCACGTACGACCCCGCCGCCGCTGCCGGGGCGCGCATCACGTCCATGCAGCTGGACGGTGTGGACATCGAGCTCGCCACCGACTACCGCGTGGCGATGAACTCCTTCCTCGCCGCCGGCGGCGACAACTTCACGACGTTCCGCGCCGGCACCGGAAAGGCCGACACGGGACAGACCGACCTCGACGCGATGGTCGGTTACTTCGAGGCCCACGGCACGGTCGACCCCAGCCTGCAGGAGCGCGCCCTGACCGAGGGGCAGTACCAGGACGACGCGATCAGTGACTTCGCGATCGAGGTGCCCGAGGATCTGGGTCCAGGCGAGCGCGGCGACGTGACGATCAGCTTCACCTCGTCCGAGGCCATCGAGGCCGGTGCGGTCGTCGGCTTCGTCCTCGGCGACGGCCTGCGCCCGATGGCGTGGCCCGGGGCGTGCGAGAACTTCGACGACGTCTTCCTCGACTGCTCGCTCGACGGGATACCAGCTGGCGAGACAGCCCTGACGATCTCGGTCGTCGGCCTCTCGACCGGCCAAGATCTCACGACTTCCGCTGTCGGGCAGCTGTTCTCGGCAGACTTCGACGGCAACCCGTTCGACCCCGAGGTCGGCGGCTTCTTCGCGGAAGCCGAGATGGTGGTGCTCGACGGCGAGCTGAACGGCCAGCAGAGCGACCTCGACGACGACGGCACCGCCGACGTCGTGGCCCTCGACTCCGCCGGGCGGCTGCTGCTCTACCCGGGTGACGGCTCCGGCGGCTTCGGGGCGAGGTCGATCGTGGGGACCGGCTTCCACGGTCAGGTCGTGCTTCCGGGTGACCTCAACGGCGACCAGGCCGACGACGTCATCTTCCAGGCGTCCACAGGTGCGCTGTACACGTTCCCGAACCGCGGCGACGGGACACTCGGGAAGGGTGTGCTCGTGGGCAGCGGCTTCAGCGGCTGGACGCTCCTCGGCCCGGGCGACTTCGACGGTGACACCTTCCCCGACCTGATCGGACGGAGCCCGGGTGGTCAGCTCTTCCTGTTCCTGGGCAAGGGCGACGGCGGGTTCCGCAACGCCAGGGGAATCGGCACCGGCTGGGGCAGTCTCACCGCCCTCGTCACACCTGGCGACTTCAACGGTGACGGCACCGTCGACCTCGTGGCTCGCGACGCGAGCAACCAGCTCTACCTGTACCCCGGGTCCGGCACCGGCTCGTTCCACCACCGGATCCTGTTCGGGACCGGCTGGTCGTTCACCGGCATCACGGGTGTCGGTGACTTCGACGGCGACCTTCTGCCCGACCTGGTCGCCAGGACGGCCTCCGGTGACCTCTTCCTGTTCCGCGGCAACGGGGCCGGAAGGGTCTTCAAGACCGGGACCAAGATCGGCTCAGGCTGGAGTCAGCTCAACCTGGTCGGGTGACCTGAGGCTCGCAGCAACGCACCGAGGGTGCCCTCCCGCTGGAGCGGGGCGGCACCCTCGGGCGTCGGTGCTCGACCGTCCGTGGCGGCACGTACGCTCGTCCCGAGATGAGCACCCTCTTCGACGACCTCAACCTCCCCGTTCCTGGCTCCGACTCCGGCGACGCCATACCGGGGGCGCGACCGCAACCCGCCGGTGGCGACCCCGCGGTGCTGCTCGAGGGTCTGAACCCTGCCCAGCGCGACGCCGTCCTGCACGCCGGCAGCCCGCTGCTCATCGTCGCCGGGGCCGGCTCGGGCAAGACGCGGGTGCTCACGCACCGCATCGGCTACCTGCTGGCAGCGCGCGGGGCCTCACCGGGTCAGATCCTCGCGATCACCTTCACGAACAAGGCGGCGGGTGAGATGCGCGAACGGGTCGCCAGCCTGGTCGGCCCGCGCGCCAAGGCCATCTGGGTCTCCACGTTCCACAGCGCCTGCGTTCGCATCCTGCGGCGCGAGGCCCGCACGATCGGCCTCCGCTCGTCGTTCTCGATCTACGACGCCGCCGACTCGCAGCGGATGATGGCCCTGGCCTGCCGCGAGCTCGACCTCGACCCGAAGCGGTACCCGCCCCGCCGGTTCAGCCACCAGGTCTCGAACCTCAAGAACGAGCTGGTGGACGACGAGCAGTTCGCCGAGCGCGCGCTTTCGGGGACCCCCGACGAGAAGGTGCTCGCCGAGGCCTACACCATGTACACGGCCCGGCTCCGCCAGGCGCAGGCGCTCGACTTCGACGACCTGATCATGTCCACGGTCAACGTGCTGCGCGCGTTCCCGCAGGTGGCCGAGCACTATCACCGGCGCTTCCGGCACGTGCTGGTCGACGAGTACCAGGACACCAACCACGCCCAGTACGCCCTCATCCGTGAGCTCGTCGGCGGGCCGGCGAGCACCGCCGGGGCGCTGGCCCGGTCCGGCGACCCGGAGGCACCGGTCGTCGAGGAGGCCGAGCTCACGGTCGTGGGCGACGCCGACCAGTCGATCTACGCGTTCCGCGGTGCCTCGATCCGCAACATCCTCGAGTTCGAGGACGACTACCCCCAGGCCCGCACCCTGCTGCTCGAGCAGAACTACCGGTCCACTCAGACGATCCTGTCCGCCGCCAACGCGGTGATCTCCCGCAACAGCGGCCGCCGTCCGAAGAACCTCTGGACCGACTCCGGCCCCGGCGAGAAGGTCATCGGCTACGCGGCCGACACCGACCACGACGAGGCCGCCTTCGTGGCCGAGGAGATCGACCGGCTCCACGACGAGCACGGTGTGCGCTACGGCGACGTGGCCGTGTTCTACCGGACCAACCGCCAGTCGCGGGCGATCGAAGAGGTGCTGGTGCGGGTCGGCCTGCCCTACAAGGTGGTCGGCGGCACGCGCTTCTACGAGCGGCGCGAGGTCAAGGACGCGCTGGCCTACCTCCGCCTGCTCGCCAACCCCGATGACACCGTCAACCTGCGGCGGGTGCTCAACGTGCCGAAGCGCGGCATCGGCGACCGGGCCGAGGCGGCGGTCTCGGTCTTCGCCGAGCGCGAGCGCGTCTCGTTCGCCGCTGCGCTCGAAAGGGCCGACGAGGCACCGGGTCTCGTCACCCGGTCCCTGACGGCGATCCGTGGCTTCAACACCCTCGTCGACGAGCTGCGCACCGTGGTCGAGGCCGGCGCCGGGCCGGCGACCGTGCTCGAGGCCGTGCTCGACCGCACCGGCTACCTGGCCGAGCTGCGCGCGAGCCACGACCCCCAGGACGAGACACGCATCGAGAACCTCGCCGAGCTCGGCGCCGTCGCCACCGAGTTCGAGAGTGCCTCGCCGAACGGCACTCTCACCGACTTCCTCGAGCAGGTGTCGCTGGTCGCGGACGCCGACGAGGTGCCCGACGAGGCCGTTGCCGACGGTGCTCACGAAGCGGCCGCCCAAGGCGACACCGAAGACCTCGGCGTGGTCACCTTGATGACCTTGCACACGGCGAAGGGACTCGAGTTCGACGTCGTCTTCCTCACCGGCATGGAGGACGGCACGTTCCCGCACATGCGGTCCCTGAACGACGACGACGAGCTCGCCGAGGAGAGACGGCTTGCCTACGTGGGCATCACGCGGGCACGGCAGCGCCTGTACCTGTCGCGCGCGGTGGTGCGCAGCGCCTTCGGGCAGCCGCAGTACAGCCCGGCCAGCCGGTTTCTGGCCGAGATCCCGGAGGAGCTGGTCGACTGGCGGCGCGAGGCCAGCATCGGCACGCCAGGCTGGGCGGGTGGTTCGCCGGCGGTGGCCCGGCTCGCGGCGCGGCCCGACGTGATGGCCCGAAACAGCCGCCCGATCGTCCACCTCGAGCCGGGCGACCGCGTCAGTCACGACACCTTCGGCCTCGGGACGGTGACCGCCATCGAGGGCAAGGACGACAAGACCGTCGCCCACGTCGACTTCCGGTCCGAAGGCGTCAAGCGGCTGCTGCTGCGCTACGCCCCGGTGGTGAAGCTCTAGCTTCAGGTGCTGCTCGTCGCCAACCGGTAGCCGATGCCGCGCACCGACGCGACCCTCAGGTCGCCGGTCACCGAGGCCAGTCGCCGCCGCAGTCGCTTCACGGCCGACACCACCGACTCGTCGTCACCGAGGTAGGGCCGCCGCCACACCTGCTCGGTCAGTGCGGCGAACGTCCAGACACGGCCCGGGTCTGCCGCGAGCAGCGCCAGCAGGTCGAACTCCCGAGCCGAGAGTGGGAGAGCCCTTCCACACCAGCTGATCTGGCGTCCGGCCCGATCGACGTGCAGTCGGGGCGCGTCGTCGAGGGGGACGGCAGGCACGGCATTGTCGAGGAGGTGCACGGCCCGCGCGACGTCGCGGGCGACGAGCACGGTCGCGCGTTCGCCGGCGACCTCGATCACGCGCGCGGCCTGCACCGGCGAGAGGCCGATCACGACCACGATCGGCTCGACCGGGGTGGTGTCCGGCGGTGGCTCGGGCAGGGGGTTCTCGGGCAGGGCGTGGTCGAGCCTCAGAGCGGCGGCCCTGAGGTCGAGGACGTTGTCGCCGGGAATAGCCGGTGCCCGAGCCGAACCGTGACTCAACCCCGGCGCCTGCCTCGTCTCGTGAGTCACTCGGCCTCCCCCGCAACCCCTGCGAGTCTCGATTTGTGGTCTTTCCGCACCGTCCGACCCCAACGGTCCCTCAGTGCCGCGATTTTGGCACTGATGCCTGGGTTTGTGGCAGGGCCGAACTGTTGGTGATTTCCGGGCTGCGTGCACAGAGAGTCACTTTCCTCCGGGCGGTTTCGACCGCATTCTGCCCCCGAACTGCCCCTCGCCGGTCCGCCGAGCGACCTTCCGGCTGCGGTCGACGGCGGGCCATGGTCACAGGATCGGCTGATCCGCCGGAAGAACCCGGCGGACAGCCGACCCATCCTGCCCAGGAGGCTCGTCGTGACCCGAGTAAAGCCTTTCCGTCCTGTTGCCCTGGTGATCGCCCTCGCTGCCGGGCTGCTCGCCGCCGGTCCGGCGGGTGCAGCACCTCCCGCCGGCGCACCCCAGCGCGAACCGGCCCAGGTCGACGAGCGCGTGACCGCCGACCTGGAGAAGGACGGCAAGGCGGACGTGTGGGCGGTGTTCGGGGAGCGAACCGACCTCACGGGTGCCGACGCCATCGACGACTGGGACGCCAAGGGCCAGTACGTGTACGACCGCCTGACGGCCACGGCTGACGCCAGCCAGGCCTCCGCGCGCAAGCAGCTGGAGACGGCCGGCGCCGACTTCGAGCCGTTCTGGATCAGCAACCGCATCCTGGTGCGTGGGGCGGACGAGGCCCTGACCGGCCAGATCGCCGCGATGGACGGCGTCGAGAAGGTCACTGCCAGTGTCGAACTGGCGAACGAGAAGCCGACACCTGCCGAGGCGGAGGCAGGTCTCGACGCGGTGGAGTGGGGCATCGCGGCCATCAACGCCGACGACGTCTGGGCGCAGTTCGGGAGCCGCGGCGATGGGCTCGTCGTGGCCAACATCGACTCGGGGGTCCAGTGGGACCACCCGGCGCTGCGCGCGGCGTACCGCGGCAGCGAGACCGGCGGGGTCAACCACAACTACAACTGGTTCGACCCGGGTCACCACTGCGACGCCGCCGGCGCCGTGCCCTGCGACAACAACGGTCACGGGACCCACACGATGGGCACGATGGTCGGTGAGGACGGGGCCAACCAGGTGGGCGTGGCGCCGGCAGCACGCTGGGTCGCCGCCATGGGCTGCGGTTCCAGCACGTGCGCCGACAGCGACCTGCTCGGGTCGGGCCAGTGGACGCTCGCGCCGACCGACACCAGCGGGGCGAACCCGCGCACCGACAAGCGACCGCACATCGTCAACAACTCGTGGGGCGCAGCCAACGGTTCGGCCATCGACCCCTGGTACGACGAGATCGTCTCTGGCTGGACGGCGTCCGGCATCTTCGGGATCTTCTCGAACGGCAACTCCGGACCTGGCTGCGACACGACCGGCTCACCGGCCGACGGCCCGCACTCCTACGGGATCGGCGGCTTCCAGTCGAACGGCAGCGTCTACAACAACTCGAGCCGCGGTCCTGGCGTGAACGGCGAGATCCGGCCGGCGATCAGCGCGCCGGCAGTGGCCGTCCGCTCCTCCGTTCCCGGCAACAGCTACGCCTCGTTCACCGGCACCTCCATGGCGGCGCCGCACGTGGGTGGCTCGGTGGCGCTGCTGTGGTCGCTCGCACCGGCCCTGGTCGGTGACATCGACGGAACGCGAGCCCTGCTCGACAGCACCGCGGTCGACGTCAACGACGTCAGCTGCGGTGGCACCCCTGCCGACAACAACGTCTGGGGCGAGGGCAAGCTCGACGTGCTGGCCGCCGCGACCCAGGCGCCGGTCGGCGACACCGGCACGCTGTCAGGCACCGTGACGGACAGCGCCGACGGTGATCCCGTCGCGGGGGCGACCGTCACCGTCGCCGGCTCCGTCGACCGCACCCTGACGACCGGCGCGGACGGCACCTACAGCGCCCTGCTGCCGGTCGGCGACTACGACGTCTCGGTCGCCGCCTTCGGGTACGCGGGCGAGACTGCCGACGCCACAGTGGCTGTCGACGCCACCACCACGGTCGACTTCGCCCTCGACGGCGCGGCCCAGTACTCGGTCAACGGCATCGTGTCGGACCCTCGCGGTGACCCGGTCGCGGGCGCAACCGTGACCCTTGGTGGCACACCTCTACCGCCGGCCACCACGGACTCGTCTGGCGTGTTCACCTTCGCCGACGTGCCGGCCGGGCAGTACACGCTCACGGTGACACCGTCGTCGGCGTGCGCCGACGCCGTGAGCCAGGCGCTCACCGTCGACGGCAACGAGGTGGTCGCGATCACCCTGCCCGACAAGACCGACGCCTACGGGTACAGGTGCTACACGACCGCAGGCACGTGGGTACCGGGCACGACCAAGCTGGCCCTCACCGGCGACGACGCCAGCCAGCAGATCACCCTCCCGTTCCCCGTGACGTTCTACGGCCAGCGGTACGAGAGCGCCTTCGTCAGCACGAACGGCCACCTCAACTTCCTGGCCGCAGCCACCGCGTTCGGCAACGTGAACATCCCGGCGCCGGCGGTGCCGAACGCCGCCGTGTACGCGTTCTGGGACGACCTGAACATCGATGCGACAGCCGGCGTCTACACCGGCACGGCGACCGTCGGCGGCCGCCAGGCCCTGGTCGTCGAGTGGCGCAACGCCGCCATCTTCGGGGCCACGGGTCTGAGGATCGACGCTGAGGCGCTGGTGTTCGCGAGCGGGGAGGTTCAGCTGAACTACCGCGGCATCGACCCGGCGCAGGACCGGGAGCGGGGCAGCTCGACGACCGTCGGCATCGAGAACCAGACGGGCACCGTGGCGACGAAGTTCTCCTTCAACACGACGTCCCTTGCCGATGGCCGGTCCGTCGTGTTCGACCTGCCGCCAAACGGTTTCGTCTCCGGCACTGTCACCGACGGCAACGACGGCCAGCCGGTCTCGGGCGCCACGATCACCGTCACCGACTCCGCCGGGGCCGTGGTCAGGACCCTCTCCACCGATGGTCAGGGGAACTACGGTTCGCAGCTCTGGCTCGGCACGTACACCGTGACGGCCAGCAAGACGAACTACGTGACGGGCTCCCGCTCCGTCACCATCGCGAGCGACGGGCAGTCCGTCGACGCCGACTTCGTGCTGGCCACGGCGCGAGGTGAGGTCAGCCCGAGCGGCCTGGACTGGCTGCTGCCACAGGGGCAGCGGCGCAACGCCGTCCTGACCCTGCGCAACACCGGCACGGTGCCGATGACCTACACCATCGGGGAGACGGGGGGTCAGCAGGTCGAGCGCCAGGGTGTCTCCGAGACCAGCGCGCAGATCGCCTCGCGCGACCCCTTGGCCAAGTCGGCGGCGGTCGAGCTCACCGCTCGGCAGCGCGCCGCCGTCGTGCCGATGGCGCCAGGTGACGTGCTGGCGGAGTGGCCGGCCAGCGGAGTGACAGTGCCCTGGGGTGTCGGCGTGTCCAGCAACCTCTGGATCTCGGACCCCGACCCGGCCTCGGTGAACAACACCGAGTTCGCCGCGGCCGGCACGCCGACCGGACGGGTCTGGGACGCCGACTGGGCCGGCACCTGGAACGGCGACATGTCGAAGGACACCCGCTCCGGCCTGATGTGCCAGGTGAATGTGGGTGGTGACAACGGCATCCACTGCTGGGACGAGGCCACCGGCGACGTCGGGTACTCCCTGACGGGAGCGCCGTGGTCGGCGATCTCCCAGCGCGGGCTGGCCTACCGGGAGGACGACGACACGTTCTACATCGGTGGCTGGAACGAGGGTGTCATCTACCACGTGGCCGGTGACTCGCACCCGACGCCCGGCGAGACGCTCGGCTCGTGCACACCGGAGGAGGAGGGCATCGCCGGGCTCGCTTGGAACGGGACGGCCGGCTCCCTCTGGATGACCGGCAGCACGGCGGACAACACCATCTACCAGCTGAACCCCGAGACGTGCGCGACCCTCTCGACGCTCGGCTTCCCCGAGACCGAGGCGTTCAGCGGCGCCGGCCTCGAGATGGCGGCGGACGGCAACCTCTGGATGACGTCGCAGACGTCCGGCACGGCGTACCTCGTCGACAGCGGGGTGCCGGCAGTGTCCGACGTCCCGTGGCTGACGGAGAGCCCGACCAGCGGCACGGTGGCACCGGGCGGGACGGCGCGGGTCACCGTCTCCGTCGACACCGCGGGTCTCGAGTCCGGCATCTACGAGGCCAACGTGCTCATCGCCACGAACAGTGGACGGCAGGCGACTGTGCAGGTGCCGGTCCGGCTGGTGGTCTCGGGCTACTGGACCGGGGTCAACGCCGGTGGCGCGTCGTACCGCGACCGCAGCGGCATCACCTGGAGGGCCGACAAGCAGTACGCGGCCGGCTCGTACGGTTGGGTTGGCACGTCGACGACGAAGGCCGCGAACGCCGGCGTCGACTTCAGGGGCACCGAGGACGATGCGCTGTACCGCGACCAGCGGATCGGCATGGACGCGTACACCTTTGACGCGGTCCCGGCCGGCACGTACGAGGTGACGCTGGACTTCGCCGAGCTGAACCGCTCGCCACGGGTCGACTGGCGGCGGTTCGACGTGTCGGTCAACGACCAGTGGGCGCTGGTGGGCCACGACACCGCACAGGAGGTGGGAGGGCAGGCGGCCGACCGGCACACGTACCGCGTCGAGGTGCCTGCCGGCGGCGGCCAGATCAGCGTCGAGTTCTTCGACCGCCGCGGCTACCAGCCGTCGATCATCAACTCGATCGCGGTCGTGCACCGTCCGGACTTGTGAGGTAGGGAGACCTCACTGCCCCACCGTCCCCTGGAGAGGGTCGCGCTGGTGTTCTGGTCCACGGAGCAGCAGCGGCACTCCAGGGGACGGTGGTGCGCCCGGCCCCTGCCTGCGCCTGTCTGCCTGTAACACCTGACGACACCTGACGACACCTGACGACACCTGACGACACCTGACGACACCTGACGACAGAGACATCGCGCGACGTCAGTGGTCGCGGGCCTCGCGGATCAGGCTGACGCCGGGTGTGAGCGTCGAGCCGTCCGTGTTGAGCTGGCTGAGTGCAGTGCTGATCTCGTGCACGAGTCGGGTCGAGATGGGCAGCGACAGGTGTCCCGCGCCGCGCACGAGCACGTTGTGGGCCGACAGTGCCGGATGCACCATCCGGGCGTTGCGCTTCGGGACGATCATCTGGTCGAGGTCGGACCAGTAGCAGATGAAGCGCGTCTGGCAGCCTGGCACGTCGAGGTCGAGCTCGGTGGTCAGGTCACTGCCGGGGCGCAGCTGCCGGGCGAGACGGTAGGGCAGGAGCATGTACGCGGTGTAGGTGCCGGCATGTGGAGTGCCCATGGTCACCAGGGTGTGCACCCGCTCGTGGCCACCGAGTCGCTGCACGTAGTAGCGGGCGATCAGCCCGCCCAGGCTGTGGCCGATCACGTGGATGCGCTCGTAGCCGGTGCGGGCCACCAGCCGCTCCACCTCCTCGGCCAGGCACACCGCGGCCGCGCGCACGTCGTTCGTCGTGGGTGAGTAGCCGGCCGTCATCACGCGGCCGAAGCCCCGACGGCGCAGGCCGCGGCGCAGAAGCGTGAAGACAGAACGGTTGTCGACCATCCCGTGCAGCAGCAGGATCGGCGTGCCAGCCGCCTCGACGTCGCCGACCATGAGCCCACGCTGGGCCGGGCCGAGGCTGTCGAGCCCGTACAGGTCGCGGTCGTCGGGTCGCTCACGCAGCAGCCCGAAGGGGTAGACCGCGACGTGTGCTGCCTGCCAGGCCGCCTCGACGGCGATTCCGGCGACGCCTGCGGGCGTGAGCGCCGTCCGGACCCCGGTTCCCACCTCCTGCCAGGTGGCGCGGCCGCGGCGGAGGGCGCCGTCGACGATGGGGGTCAGCGTGACCTCGGCGTGGCGGGCGAGAGCCGAGGCGCGCGTGCTGCGACGCCCGCCACGCACCGCGCGGTCGACGGCGCCGTCGACCGCGTCAGGGTTGCTGCCGTCGCCTTCGTCTGGGTCGGGCACGACGGGAGCGGTGCTCATGGCGCCCTCCCCTTCGAGCCGGCCCCCTGGCGGGGGATGACTTGTTGACCGGACAACGATCTGGTCTGGACGGTAGCAACACCACCGAGCCACGGAGCGGTGAATGCAGCCGTGTCCAGCACGTTGCTTTGCCCTGATTGACCCGACTTGTGACCACTCGCCGGAAAAAAACTACCGCTCACCGGATGCCAGTCGTGGTTCGTTGCTCACCGCAGCACGGGTGTGAACGATGGGTCTCGCGCTCTGCCCAGACCGTCCCGCCCTCAGACGAGGTGAGTCGATGCTGTCCGTTTTCGCACGTGAACGCACGGTGGCCCCAGCCGGCTTCAACCGATGGCTGATCCCGCCCGCCGCCCTGGCGGTGCACCTGTGCATCGGGCAGGCGTATGCGACGAGCGTCTACAAGAACGCCCTGGTGGCGCACTTCGACGCGACCCTGACGCAGATCGGCGTGATCTTCTCGATCGCGATCGTCATGCTCGGGCTGTCGGCCGCCGTGATGGGCACCTGGGTGGACCGCAACGGGCCACGGGCAGCGATGTTCACGGCGGCCTGCTTCTGGGCCTCGGGATTCCTCGTCGGCGCACTCGGGATCTCGACCGACCAGCTGTGGCTGGTGTACGTCGGGTACGGCGTCATCGGGGGCATCGGTCTCGGGATCGGCTACATCTCGCCGGTCTCCACGCTGATCCGGTGGTTCCCGGACCGCCCGGGTCTGGCGACGGGCATGGCGATCATGGGATTCGGCGGTGGCGCACTGATCGCGAGCCCGGTCTCGAACGCGCTGCTGCAGGCCTACGACAGCGGGTTCACGCCGTCCGACCCGGCGTCGGTCGCCTCCGGCGACGCGGTTGCGAAGCTCTTCGTCACGCTCGGGATCGTCTACTTCGCCTACATGGTGTTCGGTGCCTTCACCGTGCGTGTGCCGGCCGAGGGCTGGAAGCCGGAGGGCTTCGACCCGTCCACGCTGAAGACGAAGAAGCTCGTCACCACCGCGAACGTCTCGGCCGCGAACGCCATCAAGTCGCGCTCGTTCTGGCTGCTGTGGATCGTGTTGTTCTGCAACGTGACTGCTGGCATCGGCATCCTCGAGCAGGCGTCGCCGATGATCCAGGACTTCTTCCGCGAGGGCCGGACGTCCACGGTCACCGCAGCGGTCGGAGGAGGGTTCGTCGGCATCCTCTCGATGGCCAACATGGCGGGCCGGTTCGTCTGGTCGTCGACGTCGGACGTGATCGGCCGCAAGCCGATCTACATGGTCTACCTCGGCGTCGGCATGGTGCTCTACCTCGGGCTCGCGCTGGCGGGCAGCACCACCACCGCGCTCTTCGTGCTGCTGGCCGTGGTGATCCTGTCGTTCTACGGCGGCGGCTTCGCCACGGTGCCGGCCTACCTGCGCGACCTCTTCGGCACGGTCCAGGTCGGCGCGATCCACGGGCGGCTGCTGACTGCCTGGTCGGCCGCCGGAGTCGCCGGGCCGCTGATCGTCAACTCCTTCCTCGATGCTCAGGGCACGCCGGGCCAGCTGACTGCCGACGCGTACCGTCCGGCGCTCTTCACGATGGTGGGCGTGCTCGCCGTCGGCTTCGTCGCCAACCTGCTGGTTCGGCCTGTGCCAGAGCGGCTTCACGCGGCCGAGGGAACGCTCGAGGGAGCTGGGTCCATGTCTCGGGAGGAGGTGTCGAGATGACCGGCACGACGCGACTGTTCACGGCCTGGGCCCTGGTGGCGGTGCCCTTGGCCTACGGCGTGTACCAGACCCTCGTCAAGGCCTCGTCGCTCTTCGGGGGCTGAGCCGCCCTCACGACAGGTGCGGCGGCTCGGGGCGGCTCTTGTGGTCGTCGTCGGCCCCCACCGGCGCGCCGGTGCGGGGGTGGACGGCGCCGGTGCCCGTGCGGGTGCCTGACTCGAGCCGCACGACGACGGACTTGGACGTGGGCGTGTTGCTGCCATCGGCCGTGGAGTCGAGGGGAACGAGGGGGTTGGTCTCCGGGTAGTAAGCGGCTGCGCACCCCAGCGGGGTCGAGTACGGCACGACCCTGAAGCCGGCAGCGCGCCGCTCCGTGCCGTCCTCCCACTCGCTGACGAGGTCGACCACGTCGTCGGCGGCCAGCCCGAGGTCGCGCACGTCGTCGGGGTGCACGAACACGACCCGGCGCCCGTTCGAGATGCCGCGGTACCGGTCGTCGAGGCCGTAGATCGTGGTGTTGAACTGGTCGTGGCTGCGCAGGGTCTGCAGCAGAAGGCGCCCGGGAGGCACCTGCAGCACCTCGATCGGCGTCACCGAGAACACCGCCCTGCCTGCCTCGGTGGGGAACGTGCGGCTGTCGCGCGGCGGGTGCGGCAGGACGAAACCGCCTGGGCGCTGGATCTTTTCGTCGTACGCCTCGCAGCCGGGCACGACATGTGCGATGCGGTGGCGCACGCTCGCGTAGTCGCGCCGGAACTCTGACCACTCGATGTCGAAGCTGTCACCGAGAGTGGCCTCGGCCATCGAGCAGACGATGTCGACCTCTGATCGCAGTCCGTCGCTCGCCGGCTCCAGCCGGCCGCGCGACGCGTGCACCGCCGACATCGAGTCCTCGACGGTCACCTTCTGCTCGTGCCCGCCGGTGAGGTCCCGCTCGGTGCGCCCCAGGGCGGGCAGGATGAGCGCCGTCCGTCCGCACACGACGTGCGAGCGGTTGAGCTTGGTCGACACCTGAACGGTGAGGGCAGCCGACCGCAGCGCGGCCTCGGTCACCTCGGTGTCCGGTGTGGCCGAGACGAAGTTGCCTCCGAGGCCGACGAACACTGACGCCTTGCCGTCGCGCATCGCCCGGATCGAGTCCACCGTGTCGAAGCCGTGCTCCCGCGGCGGGTCGAACCCGAACTCGCTCTGCAGCGCGTCGAGGAACCACGTCGGCGGGCGCTCCCAGATGCCCATCGTCCGGTCGCCCTGCACGTTCGAGTGCCCCCGCACAGGGCACAGCCCAGCGCCGGGCCGGCCGATCGACCCCTGCAGCAGCGCGACGTTGACGAACTCCTTGATCGTGCCGACCGCGTTGCGGTGCTGGGTGATGCCCATCGCCCAGCAGTGCACGATGGAGTCCGCCTCCATGAACATCGCTGCGGCGTCCTCGATCTCGGCCGTCGTCAGCCCGGTTGCCTCCAGCACCGTGTCCCAGTCGAGGGACCGCGCGTGCTCGGCCCACGCCTCGAAGCCGGTCGTGTGCCGCGAGATGAAGTCGAGATCGGCGACGGCCCCGGGCCGGCCGGCAGCAGCAGCGGCGTCCTCGGCCGTCACCAGCAGGTGACCGATGGCCTGGAACAGGGCGAGGTCTCCGTTGACCCGGATCTGCAGGTGGCGGTCGGCGAGAGCCGTTCCGACGCCGCTCAGCCCACGAAGGGTCTGGGGGTTGTCGAACTTCGTCAGGCCGGCCTCGTGCAGCGGGTTGACCGCCAGGATCTTGGCGCCGTTCCGCTTGGCCTTCTCGAGAGCGCTGAGCATCCGCGGGTGGTTGGTGCCGGGGTTCTGCCCGCTGATGACGATCAGGTCGGCGTCGTACACGTCCTGCAGGGAGACGCTGCCCTTGCCGATGCCGATCGTCTCCGCGAGCGCCATCGAGGTCGACTCGTGGCACATGTTCGAGCAGTCCGGCAGGTTGTTGGTGCCGAACGCGCGGGCGAAGAGCTGGTAGCAGAACGCGGCCTCGTTCGACGTCCGGCCCGAGGTGTAGAAGAGGGCCTCGTCAGGGCTGCTGAGCTCGTTCAGGTGCTGGGCGATGAGCGCGAAGGCCTCGTCCCAGCCGATCGGCGTGTAGTGGCGGGCGCCTTCGCGGCGGACCATCGGGTGCGTGAGCCGTCCCTGCTGTCCCAGCCAGTAGTCGCTGCGTCCGTCCAGGTCGTCGAGGGGGTGCTCGGCGAAGAACCGAGGGCCGACCCGGCGGACGGTGGCCTCCTCCGCGACGGCCTTGGCGCCGTTCTCGCAGAACTCCGCCGTGTGCCGGTGGTCGGGGTCGGGCCACGCGCACCCCTGGCAGTCGAACCCGTCCTTCTGGTTGACCCGTAACAGCGTCCGCACGGACCGGTTGACGCCCATCTGGCCGACGGCGATCCTCAGGCTCTTCACCACCGCGGTGAGGCCGGCGGACGTGCGCTTCGGCCGGCCGACCTCGAGGGCCGTCTCGTCGATGTCGTCGACGGGCGGACGCGTGACCATCGGGCTCCTCCGGGCTGCGATCTGGGCTGATCTCCGAGTTGATCTCAGAGTTGGTACCCCTCGTCCACTCGACCCTAGCTCTGCTGGCACCGACCGGCGCTGTGGCCGATTCAACACCTGAGACCGAGCGACGCCACCTCGCGGGTCGATAGCCTGCGCTGGTGCAGACCCACCCCCTCCGCATCGTGGTCGCGAAGCCTGGGCTCGACGGTCACGACCGGGGAGCCAAGGTCGTCGCCCGCGCCCTGCGTGACGCGGGGATGGAGGTCATCTACACGGGCCTGCACCAGACACCCGAGGCCATCGTCGACGCGGCCATCGCCGAGGACGCCGACGCGATCGGGCTGTCGATCCTCTCCGGGGCGCACCTGACGCTGTTCGCGAAGGTGGTGGACCTGCTCCGCGCGAAGGACGCCGCCGACATCGTGGTCTTCGGCGGAGGGATCGTCCCGGAGGACGACGTCGCGGTGCTCGAGAGCACCGGCGTCGCCAAGGTCTTCACCCCCGGAACGCCGATGCACGAGATCGTCACGTGGGTGCGAGCCAACGTGGGGAGCGACCCCCGCTAGGCTCCACGGGGTTTCCAGCGAGTTTCCAGCAAGGCTTTCGACGACGAAGGACGGACGCACGTGGACCTGTTCGAGTACCAGGCTCGTGACCTCTTTGCTGCGCACGGTGTCCCCGTGCTCGACGCCGTGGTCGCCACCACTCCCGACGAGGCGCGGGCCGCAGCCGAGAAGCTCGGCGGAGGCACGGTCGTGGTCAAGGCGCAGGTCAAGACCGGTGGCCGCGGCAAGGCCGGCGGCGTGAAGCTCGCGAAGTCACCTGACGAGGCCGCCGAGAAGGCGTCCGAGATCCTCGGCATGGACATCAAGGGGCACACGGTGCACCGCGTGATGGTCGCCCAGGGCGCCGACATCGCCGAGGAGTACTACTTCTCGCTGCTGCTCGACCGGGCGAACCGCAGCTACCTGGCGATGTGCAGCGTCGAGGGCGGCATGGACATCGAGACCCTCGCCGAGGAGCGGCCGGAGGCGCTGGCCAAGATCGCCGTCGACCCGCAGGTCGGCATCGACGCCGCCAAGGCCGACGAGATCGTCACTGCCGCAGGGTTCGCCGACGACGTCAAGGGCCAGATCGCGGATGTGCTGCAGACGCTGTGGACGGTCTACCGCGAGGAGGACGCCACGCTCGTCGAGGTCAACCCGCTGGTGAAGACGGGCGACGGCAGGATCATCGCCCTGGACGGCAAGGTCTCCCTCGACGCGAACGCCGACTTCCGCCACCCGCAGCACGCCGAGCTCGAGGACAAGGCCGCGGCCGACCCGCTCGAGCAGGCCGCGCAGGAGAAGGGCCTCAACTACGTCAAGCTCGACGGTGAGGTCGGCATCATCGGCAACGGCGCCGGGCTCGTGATGAGCACGCTCGACGTGGTCGCCTACGCCGGTGAGGAGCTCGGCGTGAAGCCGGCCAACTTCCTCGACATCGGCGGCGGCGCGTCCGCGCAGGTGATGGCGGACGGGCTGCACATCATCCTCGGCGACGCGCAGGTGAAGTCGGTGTTCGTCAACGTGTTCGGCGGCATCACCGCATGCGACGCGGTCGCCGACGGCATCGTGCACGCGCTGGAGATCCTGGGTGACGAGGCGACCAAGCCGCTCGTCGTCCGGCTGGACGGCAACAACGTGGAGGAAGGGCGACGGATCCTGGCCGAGGCGGCGCACCCGCTGGTCACCCTCGCAGACACCATGGACGGCGCGGCCCGCAAGGCCGCCGAGCTCGCTGCGGCGAACTGAGACAAGGGACTTCACAACATGGCGATCTTCCTCACCGAGAACAGCAAAGTCATCGTCCAGGGGATGACCGGCTCCGAGGGACGCAAGCACACGCAGCGGATGCTGGCGTCCGGCACGAACATCGTCGGCGGCGTAAACCCGCGCAAGGCCGGCGAGAGCGTCGAGTTCGACGGCGGCACAACGGTGCCCGTGTTCGGTTCCGTTTCCGACGCGATCGCTGACACGGGCGCCGACGTCAGTGTCATCTTCGTGCCGGCCGCCTTCACCAAGGCTGCCGTCGTCGAGGCCGTCGACGCGGCCATCCCGCTCGCGGTGGTGATCACCGAGGGCGTGCCGGTCAAGGACACCGCGGAGTTCTTCGCGTACGCGCAGAGCAAGGGCACCACGCGCCTGATCGGCCCGAACTGCCCCGGCCTGATCAGCCCCGGCAAGTCGAACGCGGGCATCATCCCGGCCGACATCTCCGGCCCGGGACGCATCGGCCTGGTCTCCAAGTCGGGCACCCTGACCTACCAGATGATGTACGAGCTGCGGGACTTCGGCTTCTCGTCCGCCGTCGGCATCGGGGGCGACCCGGTGATCGGCACCACGCACATCGACGCGCTGCAGGCCTTCCAGGACGACCCCGAGACCGACGCGATCGTGATGATCGGCGAGATCGGCGGCGACGCCGAGGAGCGTGCGGCCGCGTACATCTCGGAGCACGTCACGAAGCCGGTGGTCGGGTACGTCGCTGGCTTCACCGCCCCAGAGGGCAAGACGATGGGCCACGCAGGCGCCATCGTGTCGGGGTCGTCGGGTACCGCGCAGGCGAAGAAGGAGGCCCTCGAGGCCGCCGGGGTGAAGGTCGGCAAGACGCCGTCCGAGACCGCCGACCTGATGCGCGAGATCATGCAGGCCGCCCAGTCCTGACCCCGGGTCGAGGCACGTCGTCGGGGTTCGTGCGCTGGGAGTCGCCGACCCCGAACGCGCGTGGTGCCCATGTCGGCGTCTTCGGCCTCGCGAACGGCCTCGCTCACCGCGGAGTGCTCAGTGCTGACGACTGGACGTGGTGGCGGGCGAGCAACGACGTGGGTGACGCCGCCTACCTAGACCCCGCGACGGTCGATCCGACGCTCTTCGACAAGGCGGTTCACCCCGTCACGAGCTGCTGGTTCAAGACATCTGCTGTCCACCTGCTGGGGCACGTCCCCGGGTATCTCGCGCTCCTGGACCGGTACCGCGTGCCATGGCGCGAGGTGCGGCCCTCGGACCCGGGCAAGGTGCTGTACGAGGACGAGGTCCAGGTCGTTGTGGTGCCCCACGCGAGCGCGGAGATGCCTCACTCCACGATCGAGTGAGGAGAAGTCGGGCTTTGCGTTGACCTGATGGCCCTGCTTCTCCGCACTCGTTGGCGGGCCGCACCGGCGTGGGAGCACCGCGTCCGCCGCAAGTCAGGCGACGATGGACCGGATGATCCTGCTGACGCGCGACCGACCACCGACCGGGCGGTCGGGCACCTCCTCGACGCCGGCCGTCGGGGAGCGCACGCCGCTCAGGTCGCCTGCCCTCCTCGGGGTCCTCGCCGCCGCGCAGGCGGTGCTGGCGGGTCTCGTGTTCTCCGTCGTGCCGACCCTGCTGGTGTGGATGACCTCGACGCGCGTCGAAGCACTGTGGAGCGAGACCGTGCGGGTCGGCGCGGACGTCTGGCTTCTCGCGCACGGCACCCCGGTCGCCTTGCCGTCGGGCAGCTTCTCGTTGGTGCCGCTGGGTTTCACGCTCGTGCCGCTCGGTCTGTGCTGGGTCGCGGGGAGGCGCATGGTCGAGGCGCTGCGGGCCGTCTCACCGTCGGTGTCGCGACGGAGCCTGGCGCGGGCGCTCGGTACGTTCACCGGCGTCTACGCCGTCTCGGTCGGTGGCGTCGCGCTGGCTGCGGCGTCGCAGGCTGCACGCCCGATAGAGGGGCGTGCGGTGCTGGGCGGCGCGCTGGTCGCGGCACTGGGGTCGGCCGTCGCGAGCCGTGGCTGCTGGCAGCTGGAGGGGCCGCAGTTGCAGCGCGCCGTTCGGGTCGGACGGGCCACGCTCCACGCCGTCACGGGGTGGCTCGCTGTGTCGGCCGTGCTCCTGGGCGTGGCGACCGTCGCCGGGTGGGACCGGGTGGCGACCCTGCACACCGCGCTCGACCCCGGCCCTGGGGGGCACGTCGGCGTGGTGCTGCTCCAGCTGGCCCTGCTGCCGGTCCTCGTCGTCTGGTCCGGGGCCTGGGTGGCCGGGCCGGGCTTCTCGGTCGGCGTCGGCACGTCGGTCAGTCCCGGTCTGACCGACCTGGGGCCGCTGCCCGCACTGCCGGCCCTGGGAGTGCTGCCCGAGCCGGGGGCTCAGGGCGCGGGAGCCGGCCTCGTGGTGCTCATGGTGGTCGCCGTGGGCGCGGCGGCGGGCGTGCGAGCGGTCCGCGGCCGGCAGGATGCGCCGCTGCTCGACGCCATCTTCGACCTCGCCGCGATGGCGGTCGTGAGCGGACTCGTGGCCGCCGTCCTCGCGTCGTGCGCCTCCGGCGCGGTCGGGCCCGGACGGATGGCGACGGTCGGGCCGGTGCCCTGGCAGGTGGGGCTGGCCCTCGCCGGCGAGCTTCTCGCGGGCGCGCTGGTGTCCGGGTTGCTGGCTAGGTTCGCCGAGAATCGGTTCGGACGGGCCGCCGACAGCAGAGCCTGGGCCTCCGGCAAACGGACCTGGCTCAACCGCCGTCGAGCGGGACGAGCCGGCTGATCCGGTCCTCGAGCTCCTGCCGACAGGCAGCCTTGCCCTGTTCGGTGATGGCCCCGGCCCGGCACTGCTGGTAGTCCCACTGCAGCGGCCACGACACGACCACCACGAGCTGCATCACCAGAGTCAGCGCCGCCAGGCCCAGCCCGGCGATCAGTCCGATGCGAGGCAGGCCCTGCACGCGCAGGCGGACCGCAGAGGCCAGCGCCCTGACCCCGACCACCATCGCCCCGATCGACGCCGCCAACGCAGCGGCGGACCACGGCAGCGGCAGACCCGACACGATCACCGAGCAGATCATCAGCAGGGCGAAGAGCCGCACCGAGCCCAGGAGCTGCTTGGCCCCGGCGCGGTCGGGCACCGTCAGGTCCGGGTCCCCGGGCTGCGCTGGGTCTCCGGGCTTCGTTGGGCCGGCGGGCTGGGTCACGGGTTCCTTCGGCTCCTCAGTGCTGCTGTCGGACTGCTGTCGGGCTGCTGTCGGGCTGCTGTCGGGCTGCTGTCGGGCTGCTGTCGGGCTGCTGTCGGGCCGGTGCGCGAGGCACGGGTCGGTGGCGGCTATCGTCCCTGATCGTGGCGGACGAGGCGACGGCGACCCCGGGTGACGTCCCCCGGACCTCGGTCGTGCCTGCTGTTGTTGAGAAGGGCCGCCCCGCCCGTCTCGTCGTGCTGGTCTCGGGGACGGGCACCAACCTGGCGGCCCTGCTCAGCGCGACGGACGACCCCACCTTCGGCGCGGACGTGGTCGCCGTCGGTGCCGACCGCGACGGGATCGCCGGTCTCGAAAGAGCTCGCGAGCGAGGCGTCGACACCTTCGTCCTGCGGGTGCGCGACTGCCCGGACCGGGCGGCATGGGACGCGCGGATGACCGAGCTGGTCTCCGCCCACGACCCCGACCTCGTCGTCTCGGCCGGCTTCATGAAGCTCGCCGGGCCGTCGTTCCTGCAGCGGTTCGCCGGCCGGTACGTGAACACCCATCCCGCCCTGCTGCCGTCCTTTCCCGGCATGAGCGGCGCCGCCGACGCGCTCGCCTACGGTGTCAAGGTCACCGGCGCGACCCTGTTCCTCGTCGACGATGGTGTCGACACCGGGCCGATCCTCGCTCAGACAGTGGTCGAGGTGGCCGACGACGACACGACGGAGTCCCTGCACGAGCGCATCAAGACGGTCGAGCGCCAGATGCTCGTCGAGACCGTCGGCCGGATGGTGCGCCACGGCTGGACCGTCCACGACAGAAAGGTCACGATCCCGTGAGCCAGCCCGCCTCCTCCGAAGAGACTGGCGCCCGTCCGATCCGTCGGGCGCTGATCTCGGTCTACGACAAGACCGGCCTGGAGGACCTCGCGGCCGGCCTGCACGCGGCCGGCGTCGCCATCGTCTCCACCGGCTCGACGGCGGCACGCATCGCCGCCGCGGGGGTGCCGGTCTCGACGGTCGAGGACCTGACGGGCTTCCCGGAGTGCCTCGACGGGCGGGTCAAGACCCTGCACCCGCGCGTCCACGCCGGCATCCTCGCCGACCGCCGCAACCCCGACCACGAGCGGCAGCTCGGCGAGCTCGGGGTCGAGCCCTTCGACCTGGTTGTGGGCAACCTCTACCCGTTCGCGCAGACCGTGGCCTCGGGTGCCGGGCCCGAGGAGATCGTCGAACAGATCGACATCGGCGGACCGTCGATGGTGCGTGGGGCCGCGAAGAACCACGCCAGCGTTGCCGTGGTGGTCGACCCGTCCGCCTATCCCGAGGTCGTCAAGGCTGCTGCGGGAGGCGGTTTCGACCTCGCCGCCCGGCGGCGCCTGGCCGCCGCTGCGTTCGCCCACACCGCTGCGTACGACCACGCGGTCGCGTCGTGGTGTGCCGCCGCGCTCGACCCCGACATCGAAGGCAGCGGCGGCGGCTGGCCGGCCTACGCCGGCCTGGCGCTCGAGCGCGCCGATGTGCTGCGGTACGGCGAGAACCCGCACCAGCAGGCGGCTCTGTACGTCGAGCGCGGCGCGACGCCGGGGATCGCGCAGGGCACCGTCCTGCACGGAAAGGCGATGTCGTACAACAACTATGTCGACGCCGACGCGGCCGTGCGTACTGCGCACGACTTCGAACGGCCCGCGGTGGCGATCATCAAGCACGCCAACCCGTGCGGCCTGGCGGTGGGCGACGACGTCGCAGCGGCGCACCGAGCCGCGCACGCGTGTGACCCGGTCTCCGCTTTCGGCGGGGTGGTCGCGGCAAACCGTCCGGTCACCCTCGCCATGGCAGAGCAGCTCAGCGAGGTGTTCACCGAGGTCGTGGTGGCGCCCTCGTTCGATCCGGACGCGTACACCCTGCTCACGCAGAAGAAGAACATCCGCCTGCTCGAGCTGCCCGACGGGTACCGCCGCGACCCGGCGGAGATCCGTCAGGTTTCGGGAGGGGTGCTGTTGCAGATGGGCGACCGGCTCGACGCCGACGGCGACACCTCGTCGAGCTGGACGCTTGCCGCCGGCGAGGCGGCCGACGATCAGACACTCGCCGACCTCGACTTCGCTTGGCGCGCAGTGCGTTCGGTCAAGTCCAACGCCATCCTGCTGGCTCGGGATGGTGCCACGGTTGGCGTCGGCATGGGTCAGGTCAACCGGGTCGACTCGTGCCGGCTCGCCGTCGAGCGGGCAGGGGCCGAGCGTGCGGCGGGGTCCGTCGCGGCATCCGATGCCTTCTTCCCGTTCGCGGACGGCCTGCAGGTGCTGCTGGACGCAGGCGTGAAGGCCGTGGTGCAGCCTGGCGGCTCGGTGCGCGACGCCGAGGTGGTCGATGCGGCAGCGGCCGCCGGTGTGACGCTGTACCTCACGGGCACGCGCCACTTCGCCCACTGAGCCGACGCGACGCACCGAATCAGCTACGGAGAGATCAGGAGAGCGCGTGCAGCAGTCAGCGGGCACCAGCCGCCCCACCGGGGGCTGGATGCTGGCCGCGATCGTCGTGCTCCTGCTCGCGGTCGTCGCCGCTGTGATGGTGGCGGGCACGCGCGTCGGGGTGCTCGGGCTGGTCGCCGTATTGGTGGTCGCTGGTCTCTGCCGACTGTTGCTGCCGACGGCGTGGGCGGGCCCGCTGGCGGTGCGCTCGCGGCCGCTCGACGTGGCCACGGTCTGGTCTCTCGCCGCGGCCATGCTGGTCATCCTGCGGCTCCTGCCGACGCCCTGACCGGGTCCGATAGCCTCGCTCGACAATCCCGAGTCGCCGACGACCGGAACGGACGGCGGCGGCTCGCACCCGTGAAGCGAGGAGACCACCACCCATGGCGCGCAAGGGCACCGTGACCGTCGTCGGAGCCGGCTACTACGGCTCGACGACCGCGCAGCGACTGGCCGAGTACGACATCTTCACGAAGGTCGTGCTGACGGACATCAAGGACGGCTGGGCCGAGGGCCTGGCGCTCGACCTGGACCAGTCCCGTCCGATCGAAGGATTCGAGACCGAGGTGGTGGGCAAGACCACCACTCCCGACGGTGACGGGTACGAGGTGATCGAGGGCTCCGACATCGTGGTGATCACCGCCGGGCTGCCCCGCAAGCCGGGCATGAGCCGCATGGACCTGCTCGAGGTCAACGCGAAGATCGTGCGCGGTGTTGCCGAGAACGTCGCCCGGTTCGCCCCGGACGCGGTCGTGATCAACGTGTCGAACCCGCTCGACGAGATGACCACGCTGGTGCAGCTGGCCACGGGGTTCCCGCACAGCCGGGTGATGGGCCAGGCCGGCATGCTCGACACCGCGCGGTTCACCAACTCCGTCGCTGAGAAGTGCGGTGTGCCGGTCGGGTCCGTGCGCACGCTCACGCTCGGGTCTCACGGCGACACGATGGTGCCGGTGCCGAGCCTGTGCACCGTCGACGGCAAGCCGCTGACCGAGGTGCTGGACGAGGCGACCATCGACGAGCTCGTCACGCGCACCCGCAACGGCGGCGCCGAGGTGGTGGCGCTGCTGAAGTCGGGCTCCGCCTACTACGCGCCGTCCGCCGCGGCCGCTCGCATGGCCCGCGCGGTCGCCGAGGACTCCGGCGCCGTGATGCCGGTCTGCGCGTGGGTCGACGGCGAGTTCGGCATCGAGGGCGTGTACCTCGGGGTCGAGGCGGAGATCGGCGCGCAGGGCGTGCGCAAGGTCGTGGAGACGACCCTGACCGACACCGAGCTGGCCGGGCTGAAGGAGGCCGCCGAGGCGGTCAAGGCCAAGGCGTCGGACGTCGCCAGCCTCTGACTCCTCACACCGGAGCGAGTGTCGGGCCCACAGCCGTTGTGGGCCCGACTGGTGCTCAGCCGGCGACTGCGTGCTCAGGCGGCGGTGCTCTCCTCGAGCGGGGCGGCGTCCACCGTGCGACCGAGCAGCACGCCGTAGGCCAGGCCGGCCAGGGCCGCTCCCACGATGGGCGCGACGATGAAGAGCCACAGCTGGCCGATCGCGTCGCCGCCCGCGAACAGCGCCGGGCCGATGGAGCGCGCCGGGTTGACCGACGTGTTCGTGACCGGGATCGACACCAGGTGGATCAGCGTCAGCCCCAGACCGATCGCGATCGGGGCGAAGCCACGGGGAGCCCGAGTGTCGGTCGCGCCGAGGATGATGAACAGGAAGAACGCGGTCATCAGCAGCTCGGTGACCAGGGCCGCGAGCAGCGTGTAGCCGCCGGGGGAGTGGTCGCCGAAGCCGTTGGTGGCGAATCCTGACTCGGATGCGCTGAAACCGTCACGGCCGGAGGCGATCACGAACAGCGCGGTTGCGGCCACGATCGCCGCGACCACCTGGGTGACCACGTAGGCGGCCACGTCCTTCCAGGCGAACCGTCCGGCGGTCGCGAGCCCGACCGTGACGGCCGGGTTGAAGTGGCCGCCGCTGATGTGGCCCACCGCGTAGGCCATCGTGAGCACAGTCAGACCGAACGCGAGTGACACGCCGACGAAGCCGATGCCGAGCTGCACCGGGCTCTCCTCGTCCGTCAGAAAGACAGCAGCGAGGACGGCGGAGCCGCAGCCGGCGAAGACGAGCCAGAACGTGCCGAGGAACTCCGCAGCGAGGCGGTGCGACGTGGGAGGGGTGGCAGGGGCCGCTGCCGTAGCGCGACCGGGTCCAGCACCGGGGGCGGGCATGACGAACTCCATCCGTCAGGACGCCGAGGCGTCGTCACGGCCCTGCGCCAGGGCCGCTCCCATGATGGCCGCGTCGAGTCCGGCGACGCCACATGCCGCGCGGGAGCGAGTGTCAGACCCCTGACCCCCTCCAGGTGGCGGTGGGTCTGACACTCCCAGTGCCCCACTCCGAGCGCCATCGTGCCAGCCCAGTCGATGCTCGGCTGCTCCGCCTCACCGGCTCCCGGCTGCCACCGTCTGCGTCCCGGTCTCGGCATCGATCGTGGTTTCGGTCTCGACCGGACCGGTCGTGACCGGCAGGTGCTGGTGCCACCAGCGCAGGATGTGCTCGAAGCGCGCCAGCCGGTGCTTGGGGCGCCCGGACCGGCTCAGCTCGTGCCCCTCGCCGGGGAACAGCAGCAGTTCGGCCTCGACACCTTGCGCCTTGAGCGCGGCGTACCATCGCTGCCCCTGCTCGACCGGGCACCGCCAGTCCGCCTCGGAGTGGATCACCAGCGTCGGTGTCGTCACCGCCGCCACGTGCGTCATGGGTGCCTGCTCGCGCATCGCCTCGGGGCTGAGGTGGTACTGGTGCGGGAAGAACCACCCGATGTCGGACGATCCCGCGAACGTCGACGCGTCGAGGTATCCGCGCTCGACCACGGCTGCGGCGAAGCGGTGCGTCCGGGTGGTCAGCAGGGCGGTCATGTAGCCGCCGTACGAGCCGCCCATCACCCCGACCCGCTGGGCGTCGAGCCGCAGGCGGTCGTCGGCGAGTCCATGGTCGAGGAAGGCGAGCACGTCGTCGGCATCGCGACGTCCGAACGCGCCCCTGACCGCGAGGCCGTGCGCCTTCCCGTAGCCCGCCGAGCCGCGCGGGTTGCACATCAGCACGGCATAGCCCGCGCCGGCGTAGACCTGGGCCTCGTCGAACAGGCCCCACCCGTACATCGCGTACGGGCCGCCGTGGATGTTCAGCAGCACCGGGTACGGCCCCTCGCCGTGCACCTCAGAGTCGGGCAGGACGGCCCAGCCGTGGACGGGGTAGCCGTCGTCGCTCGTGGCCTCGATCTCGATCAGGGGACGGACGCGAGCGGTGTCGCGCAGCGGCGCCGACAGGTCGGTGAGCCAGGTTGGTTCGTCACCGTCCGACGTGACGATGGCGAGGTCGCCGAGGCGGTCCGGGGTGCTGACGATCGCCAACACCGGGCCGTCGTCGCCTCCAGCCGCCGCGAGGCCCCGGACCTGGAGGTGTCCGCGGGAGTCCGAGTGCTCGGCGCGGTCGAGGGCGTCGCCGGCGACGGTGTCGCCGTCGAGGCCGACCCGAATCAGCTTCACCTCACCACGGTGCCGGGCGCTGACCAAGGCGGTGCGTCCGCGGACCACAAGCGGGCTGCCGGGCTCTCCGAGGTCGATGGTCTCGGCGTCGGTGAGTCGCGTCGCACTGCCGGCGTGCTCACCGCCCTCCGCCACGTCCGCCTGGAAGAGACCGAGGGTGGCACCAACGAAATCCACTCCGTCAGAGCCCATCTCGGCGGCAAGCAGGGCCACCCGCCCTTCGTCGACCCACTCCACCTGGTGTACCGACAGGTCGCCGGTGACGAGCGGGTGGATCTGCCCCCCACCCGGGGCGACCAGGTAGGCGCCGGTCCTCAGGTCGTCCTCGCGGGTGTCGTGGCGGTCGGAGACGAAGGCGACCCACGCGCCGTCCGGGCTCCAGGCCGGGGCCTGGTCGTCGTGGTCGCCGTCGGTCAGCTGGTGCGGCGTCAGGGGTAGCTCGGGCAGGTCTGCGTCGGGTCCGGTCGACAAGCCGCCGAGGTCGACGACGAACAGGTGCTCGCGCCGGTCACGCGTGTAGCCGAGACCGTCCATCTTGTACTTGTTGGTCGTCACCAGCCGGGGCGGCTCCGCGTCGGCGCCGACCTCCTCTTCGGTGCCGTACCTGCCCTCCTCGGGCACGCGTGCGGTGTAGACGATCTGCGTTCCGTCGGGGCTCCAGCGAGGCTGGCTCACGCCGGCCTTGTGGTCGGTGAGAACCAGGGGCTCGCCGCCGAGGAGGTCGACGACCGCCAGCTGCGGCGGACCGGACTCCGGGGCCCGCAAGAAGGCGACGCGCGTGCCGTCGGGACTGATCTCGGGGCCGCTGTCGCGTGGCCCGTTGGTCAGGCGCCGCGGGGCGGAGGCGTCGACCGGCACGACCCACAGCTGCGACGGGTAACGGTCCGAGGCGATGTCTGGACGGGAGATCGCCGTCACCGCCAGCAGGCCGTCGGGGGTCAGGGACGGCGTCGAGGCGGTGCGGAGCAGGGCGAGGTCTTCAGGGCGCATCGTGGCACCGTAACCCGAGCGCGGAGGACCGGCGCGACCGGCTCAGCCGCTGCTCCCGCCACAGCCGCCGCCCCCGCCACCGGCTCCTGCCCAGCCACCCGTCGTGCCCACCGTGGTGCTGACTGCAGTATGCGGCCGCCCCGTTGGGCGCGTAGACCCAATTCCGATATCTTGACGTCAAACAACCTGCCCGGCACGGACGTCTGGAGACGCGCGATGGCGAAGATCAAGGTCGAGGGAAAGGTCGTCGAGCTCGACGGCGACGAGATGACCCGGATCATCTGGCAGTTCATCAAGGAACGGCTGATCCATCCCTACCTGGACGTTGACCTCGAGTACTACGACCTCGGCATCGAGAGCCGCGACGCCACCGACGACCAGGTGACGGTCGACGCGGCGAACGCGATCAACCAGCACGGTGTCGGCGTGAAGTGCGCGACCATCACCCCGGACGAGGCCCGCGTCGAGGAGTTCGGCCTGAAGAAGATGTGGGTGTCGCCGAACGGCACGATCCGCAACATCCTCGGTGGCGTCGTCTTCCGCGAGCCGATCATCATCAGCAACATCCCGCGGCTGGTGCCGGGCTGGACGAAGCCGATCATCATCGGCCGTCACGCCCACGGCGACCAGTACAAGGCCACGAACTTCAAGGTGGCCGGTGCCGGCGAGCTGACCATGACCTTCACGCCGGCGGACGGCTCCGAGCCGATCCAGCACGTGGTCGCGAACTACGGTGCCGACGGCGGCGTGGCGATGGGCATGTACAACTTCAACAAGTCCATCGAGGACTTCGCCCGCGCCTCCTTCTCGTATGGCCTGCAGCGCGAGTACCCGGTCTACATGTCGACGAAGAACACGATCCTCAAGGCCTACGACGGGCAGTTCAAGGACACGTTCGAGCGGGTCTTCGACGAGGAGTTCAAGGCCGACTTCGACGCCAAGGGCCTGACCTACGAGCACCGCCTGATCGACGACATGGTGGCCGCTGCCATGAAGTGGGAGGGCGGCTACGTCTGGGCGTGCAAGAACTACGACGGTGACGTCCAGTCCGACACTGTCGCACAGGGTTTCGGGTCCCTCGGCCTGATGACCTCAGTGCTGATGACGCCGGACGGCAAGACCGTCGAGGCCGAGGCCGCGCACGGCACCGTGACGCGCCACTTCCGCCAGCACCAACAGGGCAAGCCAACCTCGACGAACCCGATCGCGTCGATCTTCGCCTGGACGGGCGGCCTCAAGCACCGCGGCAAGCTCGACGGCACCCCCGAGGTCACGGGCTTCGCCGAGACGCTCGAGCGCGTCTGCGTCGAGACCGTCGAGAGCGGCAAGATGACCAAGGACCTCGCCCTGCTCGTGAGCAGGGACCAGGCGTTCCTGACCACCGAGGAGTTCCTGGCGGCGCTGGACGAGAACTTGCAGGCGGCGTCCAAGGGCTGAGCCTCGCTCGAAGCGCGGAAACTCCGGTGTCGTTGCGGCACCGGAGTTTTCGCGTCTCAGCGGTCCTGGCTGGTTGGCGCTGTACCTGTTCGTTGGCCTCGTTGACGAGGCGAACCCCACGTTAACGAGGCTTGGGAGCCTCGTGAACGTGCACGCAGCCTCGTGAACATGGTCTGCGAGGCGGCGGCGCGCGCCGGATGGCCGGGGCGAGGTGATGGACCGTAGCGTTGCGGCCATGACCCGCGCGCCCTGGTGGACGGTGGCCTCTGCCACGGCGGCTCCCGTGCTGCTGATCGGGGGCTGGACGATGGCGGCAGCACTCCAGCGCGACGGCTTCGATCAGGTCAGCGGCACCATCAGCGCGCTCGCCGCGCTGGACGCCGACCAGCGCTGGGTGATGACCACTGCGATCGCGGGGACGGGGGTCGCGCACATCGTCACCGCGGCCGGTCTGCGCGACGCTGCGTTGCCCGGACGGCTGGTCCTCGCAGTCGGCGGAGCGGCGAACCTGCTCGTGGCCGCGTTCCCTCTACCCAGCGGCGACGAGCGGTCAGCTGCTCACTTCGCCGCTGCCGCAGTGGGTTTCGGCGCCCTTGCGCTGTGGCCTTTGCTGTCAGTGCGCCGTGGCGGCGCGGTCCAGGACGGCACCGGGGCGGCCGAACCGAGGCCCTGGGGGCTGCGCCGCGCAGTCGTCGCTGGAGCCTTCGTGGTGCTGGCGGGCACGCTCGTGTGGTTCATCGCCGAGCTGGCGGCCGACTCGGATCGCGTCGGTGTCAGTGAGCGCATCGCCGCTGGGGCACAAGCGGTCTGGCCGCTCGCCGTGGTGGTGTCGACGCGTATCAGCCGGAGCCGACGACGCGCACCCCGTCCTGCCAGACGCCCTTGACGCGCTTGGCCAGCCCGTCCAGGTCGTGGGCGTCGCCGTCCACGAGCACGAGGTCTGCCCGGAAGCCCGGCTCCAGGCGCCCGATCTCGTCCTGCAGCCCGAGCAGACGCGCAGCCTCCGAAGTGCTCGCGCGCAACGCGCCCTCGGCCGTCATGCCGCAGCCGACCATCAGGGGCAGCTCGTCGAGGTTGGTGCCGTGCGGGCCAACGCCCGAGTCTGTGCCCATCGCGATCGGCACGCCTGCCTCGATCGCCCGGGTGATCGAGCGCACGTGGATCGCGGCGGTGGCGCGTGCCTTCTCGACCATCACGTCAGGGATGGCAGCCCCTGCGTCGGCGGCCGCGATCACCGACTGCGGGGCGATGAGCGTCGGCACGAGCCACGTGCCGTGCTCGAGCATCAGGTCGATGGCCTCGTCGTCCAGGTAGATGCCGTGCTCGATCGACCTGATCCCTGCGCGGACCGCGTTCTTGATCCCGTCCGCTCCCTGCGCGTGGGCCATCACCGGCTTGTGCTGGGCGGACGCTTCCTCGACCAGCACCGCCAGTTCGGCCGGGGAGAACTGCGAGTGTCGCGGGTCGTCGGCGGGGGAGAGGACCCCGCCCGTGGTGCACACCTTGAGCACGTCGGCGCCCGCGCGCAGGACCTCACGCGCCTTGTGCCGCATCGGGTCCACGCCGTCGACGACGCCTGTGGGCATGCCGGGGTGCGGCTCGATCAGCGGGACGTCGGTGCCGCACGGCATCCACCCGTCGGCGTGCCCTCCTGTCTGCGACAGGATCGCGATCGAGATCTGCATCCGCGGTCCACGGACGAGGCCGTTCTCGACGGCACGTTTCAGGCCGAGGTCGGCTCCGCCGGCGTCTCGCACAGTGGTGACGCCGACGTCGAGCGTGGCGGAGAGGTTGTCGATCGCCTCGTAGAACGCGTACGAGAACGGCTTCTGGAGGGCCTTCAGCAGGTCGATGCTCGTGACCATGACGTGCACGTGGCAGTCGATCAGACCTGGCAGCAGCGTGGCGCCCGAGCAGTCGACTTCGGTGTCGCCGTCGAGGTCACGGCCGACCGCGGCGATCCGCCCGTCCTCGACGACGACGTCACCGTCGGCGAAGGACGAGCCGTCGAACAGGGAACCACCGCGCAGGAGTGTGCGAGTCATGGGCGCCACCCTGCCACGGTGCGCAGAGGTTGATGGCGCCGGGCGGCGGACGCTCTCGGGCTCAGCCGACCTGTTGGCGGCTCCCGGAGACGAAGTCGCGGACGAAGTCAGCGAGAGGTGTTGGTACGACGCCGTAATCGCCCGCCAGGCTGTCCATCTCCAACGGAGAGTCGTACATCTCCATCGAGGCGACGAGGCCGCCGACGGAGTCCGGTAGGCCTGGCAGCGGCTGCCCCGGCTCGAGGCTGCGGACCGTCAGCGGGTAGTCGAGCTCATGCTCGAACGCCTCGACGACGTCACGCCACGAGAGTGCCTGCGGACCTCCGATCACGAGGGTCTGGCCCTCGGCGCGTGGGTCGTCGAGCGCCGCCACGGCAAAGGCGGCCACGTCACGCATGGCGACGAACGAGTGGCGCCGTCGACCCTCTCCCACCAGCGAGACAGGCTGGCCGGCCATGGCCGGGCCGCCGACCACGGCGGGGACCAGCAGGTCCATGAAGACATTCGGCTGGAGGACGGTCCACGCCATGCCACTGCCCCGCAGACGCTGCTCCGCCTCGGCCCTCGCGCGCAGGAGCGGCATCGGGCTCTCTGGACTGGCGCCGAGCACTGAGGTGAGGACGAGGTGGCGCACACCCTCGGCCGCCGCCGCGTCGATGAGGTTGAGGTTGCCCTGTCGGTCGACCGACTCGATGGTGTCGTCGCCGCCGCGGCCGACCGCGTTCGCCGTGGTGACGACGGCATCGACTCCCGCGCACGCAACCCTCAGGGACTCAGGGTTCTTCAGGTCTCCCGTCACCGCCTCGGCGCCGGCGGCGACGAGGTCTGGGGCCGGCGAACCGGTGCGCACCAGGATCCGCACCGGCTTCCCTGCCTCCAGCAGATTCCGCGCGATCGACCCTCCGAGCAGTCCAGTGGCTCCCGCGACGAGGATCATGACGCCTCCCCCGAGGCCGGTCCGGACGCGCTGCCGACGATTCGGCGAGTCTGCGCGTTGACGTCGCCGCTGTTCTCTTCCAACGGCTCCAGGTAGAACGTGGCCGACACGAGGGTGTCGTCACCGACGACGAAGATGACCACCCCTCGCATCCCGACCGGGGTCCCGTCAGCCCGGTGGCCATCGATCTCCCACTCCGTCCAGAGGGCGTCGCCGCTCACCGAGACACGAGGCACCTCGGCCCGGACGTCGGGGATGCCGCCGAAGATCTGGCTCCAGGTAGCGCGGACCTGCTCCACACCACGGAACCCTCGCAGCGGGTGCGCAGGGGTTTCGTTGACGTACTCGGGTGCGAAGCAGGCGACGAGGGCGTCGAGGTCGTGGTCGTTCACGGCTCGAAGCAGTCGGTCGACCATTCCCCTCGCTGGCTGTACGAGTCGGTCCATGATTCTCCTCGGGAAGTCAGATACAGTAGTCTGTATCGGATACTCCAGAGTGGAACGGAATATGCCTCCAGTCAAGAGCAAGCGTCGATACGATTCGAGCGGACGCCAGGAGCAGGCACGCCGCAGCCGGGGGACTGTGCTCGACGTGGCCGAGCGGCTGTTCCTTGACCGCGGGTATGCCGAGACCACCGTGGCCTCCATCGCCACGGAGGGTGGCGTCTCGGTGGAGACGATCTACAAGTCGTTCGGTGGCAAGGCGGGCCTGGTCAGGGCGATCTACGAGCGAGGGCTGGCCGGACGAGGACCTGTCGCCGCGTACCGGCGCTCCGACGAGATGAGGGAACGCGAGAGCGACCCGCGGACGATCATGCGCAAGTGGGCGACTCTCACCTCGGAGGTCGCCTCAGCCGTGACGCCGATCCGCCTGGTCATGCGGTCGGCAGCCGTCGACGACCCCGACGTCGCGGCGCTGTTGGCGGACAGTGACGCCGAGCGCCTGACCCGCATGCGCCACCACGCGCAGTTCCTGGCACGGCGTGGCTACCTGCGCAAGGGCGTCACCGTCGCCGCAGCCACCGACATCCTGTGGACGTGCAGCTCGGCGGAGATGTACGAGCTGCTCGTCATCAAGCGTCGCTGGTCGAGCCGCCGCTTCGCTCAGTTCGTCGCCAACTTCATGATCGCGTCCCTGCTGAGCGACGACGAGACGCGCACCACCGGGGGCGACTAGCGGAGGCGGCGCGACCCGGGAGCGACCACGCGCAGCCAGCGAAACCCGTAGCCCTCCAACGACACCTCGGCGCGGCCCCTGTCGTCGACGTCGGTTGTGCCGTCGCACAACAGGTCGACGAGGCGGTGATCGGCACCGCAGCCGTCGAGCGCCAAAGGCACCGTGCGCGGCTCGGGGCACAGGTTGTGCAGGGCGACCAGAGTTCCGTCGTCCCAGACGCACTGGTGTGCCAGCACCTCGCGATGGGGCTGGTCGAGGACGGTGAGTGACGCCCACCCGAGCTCGGGGCACTCGCGGTACCGCCGCGCGAGCAGGGAGATGAACTGCAGCAGCGAGTTTGGGTCGCGCCGCTGGTCGGAGACATTGACGTGCTCGGGGCCGAACCCGCCCTCGACCAGTGGAGCGGGAAGCCGCGACGGGGCGGCCTCGGAGAAGCCGCCGTTCTTGTCGTCGCTCCACTGCATCGGCGTGCGGACGGCGAGCCGGCCCTCGACGTCGAGGTTCTCGCCCATCCCGATCTCCTCCCCGTAGAAGAGGACCGGCGTGCCGGGCAGCGAGAACAGCAGGCTGTAGACCATGCGCAGCCGGCGCGGGTCACCGCCGAGCATGGGTGGCAGGCGCCGGCGCAGACCCCGTCCGTAGACCTGCATGTTCTCCTCAGGGCCGAACGCGTCGAACACCTCCTGGCGCTCGCCGTCGCTGAGCTTGTCGAGCGTGAGCTCGTCGTGGTTGCGGACGAACGTCGCCCACTGGCAGTCGGGGTCGATGGTTGGCCTGTCCTGCAACGCCTTTGCCAGCGGACCTGCATCCTCGCGGGCCATGGACAGGTAGAGGGCCTGCATCCCGATGAAGTCGAACTGCATCGTGAGCTCGTCGCCGTCCGGGCCTCCGAAGAACGTCAGCTGGTCCTTGTGCGGCAGGTTGACCTCGCCGAGCAGCAGGGCGTCGCCGGCTCGCCGCCCGACGAAGGTGCGGAGGTCTCGCAGGTACTCGTGGGGGTCGCCCAGCGCGGCACCGTCCGAGCGCTGGATGCCCTCGGTCTCGAGCAGGAAGGGGACCGCGTCGACTCGGAACCCCGACATGCCGACCTCGAGCCAGAAGCCCATCACCTTCGCGATCTCCTCACGCACGCGAGGGTTGGCCACGTTGAGATCGGGCTGGTGCCGGTAGAAGCGGTGCAGGAACCACTCGCCGGTCTTCTCGTCGAGTTCCCAGGTGCTCGTCTCCTGGTCGGGGAACACGACGTCCTTCGACGTGTCGGGCGGCGGGTCGGAGCGCCAGACGTAGAAGTCGCGGTAGGGCGAGTTCTTGCTCGCGCGAGCCGACTTGAACCACGGGTGCCTGTCGGACGTGTGGTTGACCACGAGGTCGCAGATCACGCGGATGCCCCGGTCGCGGCACGTGCGGATCAGGTCGACGACGTCGCCATGAGTTCCGAGTCGCGGGTCGACGCCGTAGAAGTCGGTGATGTCGTAGCCGTCGTCGCGGTCGGCGGTCGGGTAGAAGGGCATCAGCCACAGGCACGTCACGCCGAGCTCGGCGAGGTGGTCGACGCGCTGCACCAGGCCTGGGAAGTCGCCCGTGCCGTCCCCGTCCGAGTCAAGGTAGGTCTCGACGTCGAGGCAGTACACCACTGCTGTCTTCCACCACAGGTCACCTGTCGCGGTGATCTTCATGCCGGCACCTCTCGCGGCGCCGGTGTGACTGGCGGCGGGGGCTGGACGTCGAGCTGCGGCAGGACCTTCTCGCCGAAGGCGTCGATGAACGGCCGCTGTTCACGTCCGACGTGATGGAGGTAGATCTCGTCGAAGCCGAGCTCGGCGAGTTCGGCGAGACGTGCTGCATGCCAACCGAGGTCGGACGAGACAAGCACCGACTTGCGTACCTGCTCAGGTGTCACGGACTCGCTCACGGCGTCGAAGGTGTCGGCGGTGTCGATGTCCCAGCAGGCAGGCGGCGGGAACACGTTGCTGCGCCACTGGTCGTGGGCGATGTGCAAGGCCTCGCCCTCGTCCGGTGCCCACGACACGTGCACCTGCAGGTACAACCGCCCCCGGCCACCTGCGTCGCGGTAGGCGGCGACCATCCGGCGGAGGTGGTCGTGCGGCTGCGCGATCGTCACAAGCCCGTCCGCCCAGGCGGCGACGTCGTGCGCGGTCTGCACGCTGACGGCGGGGCCGACCAGCGCGGGCGGGATCTCTGGCAGCGTCCACACACGAGCGCGGTCGACGGTGACGAGGCCGTCGTGGCTGACCTCCTCCCCGGCGTGCAGGGCGCGGATCACGTCGACGCACTCGCGCAGCCGCGCCGTCCGCAGGTCCTTACGCGGCCAGCCTTCGCCGGTGATGTGCTCGTTCGACGCCTCGCCCGTGCCCAGCGCCACCCACAGTCGCTGCGGGAACATCGCCGACAGCGTCGCAGCGGCCTGGGCGATGATCGCCGGGTGGTAGCGCTGGCCGGGCGCGTTGACCACGCCGAACGGCAGGCTCGTCGTCGCGAGGGCCGCACCCAGCCACGACCAGGCGAATCCCGACTCCCCCTGGCGCGCGCTCCAGGGGGAGAAGTGGTCTGACGACATGGCGGCGGTGAACCCCGCGTCCTGAGCCTGTCGGACGGCGCTCAGCAGCGCACCGGGATGAACCTGCTCGTGTGAGGAGTGGAAGCCGATGACGGTCATGGACGACCTGTCTACCGCGCTCCGCCCTGAAGTGCGCGTTGTCCCCCAGTGCTGCTCAGTCGTTCCAGTCCGGCGCCCACGGCGGGTCGATGTAGCGCCGTCCGGAGCGTGAGAGATCGTCGAGCCGGGCGACATCCTCGTCCGTGAGCTCGACCTCGAGCGCGCCCAGGTTCTCCCGGCGGCGGTCGGGGTTCGTCGAACGCGGGAGAACCGACACACCTTCCTGTCGAGCCAGCCACGCGATAGCCACCTGGGCGGGGGTCGCGTCGCGCTCCGCCGCGACCTCCTTCATCGCCGGCTGGTCGAGCAGGCCCTGGCCGTTGGCGAGGGGCGAGTAGGCAGTGACGAGGATCTCGCGCTCCCGTGCGACGTCGACGAGAAGGTCCTGGTTCAGCTGGGCATGGAACTCGACCTGGTCGTTGAACAGCTCCGGGACGGCATCGTGGAGCCGTGCCAGCATCTTCACCGGCGTGTTGCAGATCCCCAGCTCGCGGATGGCGCCTGTCTCGCGCAGCTCGAGGAGGGCGCCGAGGGCGTCGATGACGTGCTGGTCGCCTCCGACCGGCCAGTGCAGGAGCAGCAGGTCCAGGTAGTCGACGCCGAGTGCACGCAGCGACCGCTCCGCGCTCTTCTTGACGCGGTCGACGTCGTAGTCCTTCTGCCAGACCTTCGTGGTCAGCCAGATGTGGTCGCGGTCCACCCCGCTGTTCGCGATGCCCTTGCCCACCTCGTCCTCGTTGCCGTAGGCGAAGGCGGTGTCGACGTGCCGGTAGCCGGCGGCCAGGGCGTCGGCGACCCCGTCGGACGCGTCACTGCCGGTCACCTCCCAGGTGCCGTAGCCGATGGTGGGGACGGTGACGCCCCGGACCGTGGTCGTGAAGGGGATGCTCATGCGGGTTCCCAGCGCACGGGCAGACCGCTGCATTCCCTCAGGGCCCGCTCCGCGGTGCCTGCCGTCGTCGGGCGACACCTCGTCGACGAGCCTCAGGAACGTGCCGACTGCTACGCGGCCGGGACCGCGTCCGGGTTGGCGACGACGTGGATCTTGGTGATCAGGTCGTGTTCCACGGTGATGGTGAGGACTGCGAACAGGGCTTGGTCGTGAAAGGCGATCAGGGTCGGCATCCCACGGATCGTGTGTGGCACCAGCGCCGGTTCCTGCCCGAAGAACCGGAGCAGGTTCTGTGCGACGGGATCGGCGCCGTGGATGGTTGGCGGCCCGATCGGGAAGTCGGCGCCGAGATCGGCCGTTCCCCAGACCTGCGGGTGCAGGACCGCCAGCAGCGCGTCGAGGTCTCCGTTGGCGCAGGCGGCGATGAATCGGTCGGTGACCAGCTGGTGCTCCTGGAGGGCCACCTCGTTCGGGCGGAGGGGAGCACTGGCGATCTTCTGGCGTGCTCGGCGGGCGAGCTGGCGACAGGTCCCCGCCGGCCGGCCGAGGGTTTCCGCGATTGCGTCGAAGGGGGTCTGGAAGACGTCGTGCAGGACGAAGGCCATCCGCTCGGGTGGACTGAGCCGCTGCAGCACGACGAGCAGGGCCAGCCGCACCTCGTCGTCCAGGGTGATCCGGTCCGCGGGATCCATGGCCGGGGCCTGGGTCAGCGGTGTGGTGGAGTCGCGCAGCGCTGTCTCGTCGGGGTGTTCGCGGCGGGAGCGGGCGGAGCGGATCTGGTCCAGGCACAGTCGGCTGGTCACGACGGTCAACCAGCCGCGCGGACTGTGTCGGCGATCAACTGCGATGACGATCCAGCCCTGCAGCCGTCCCGCCTTCGCGGGGAGTACAACAGGGAAGTCGAGGCCGCCGTCACCGGGTCCGGCCTGGAGTGGGTGAGCCTGCGGTCGTCCATCTACGCCAGCAACACCATCGGGCTGTGGGCCGCCCAGATTCGTGCAGGAGACGTGGTGTTCGGCCCGTACGCGGCGGCCACGACGGTGCCGATCGACGAGCGGGATATCGCAGGTGTCGGTGCGCGAGCGCTGCTCACCGATGGACTGTTGGGCCGTCGAATCGAGCTGACCGGCCCACAGACGCTCACGCACGAGGAGATGGTCACCACCATCGGCGACTCGATCGGCAGGTCCCTGCGCTACCAGGAGGTGCCGCCGGCGAGGGCGAGGGAGGGCATCGTCGGGAATGGCTTCTCCGAGCAGTTCGCCGACGCCCTCCTTGCCATGCAGGAACAGTCGATCCAGCAACCGGCACACGTCACCGGCGAGGTGGAGAACATCCTCGGCTGTCCAGCGTTCACCTTTGCCCGGTGGGCCGCCGACCACGCCGCAGCCTTTCAGGCATCCGGCGCCTGACCAGGACACAGGTTCACCAGGAGGAGTAGATGAAGCTCACGATCTTCGCGGCGACCGGAGGCGTCGGACGGCATGTCCTCGAGCAGGCCCTCGCGGCGGGCCACGACGTGACCGCCGTCGTACGAGACCCGCAGAAGCTGCCGGCACAGGCGCGCGCCATCAGGGCCGACCTGACCACAGCCGCTCCCGACGCGCTCGCGCCCGCGCTCGACGGAGCCGACGCGGTGCTGTCCTGCCTCGGGCCACGGTCCAACGCCGAGGCCGGAGTCGTGTCGCAGGGCACCCGCACCATCGCGGCGGCCATGAAGTCAGCTGGCGTTCGACGGCTTGTCGTGATCAGTGCCGCACCGATCGGCACGGTGCCGTCACCCGGCCGCCCGAGACTGCCGAAACACGATCCGGGAGACGGGTTCCTCATCCGGAACGTGGGTGCTCCGCTGGTCAAGGCCATCTTTCGCACCCAGTACGCCGATCTCGCGGTGATGGAGGACGTCCTCAGGGACAGTGGTCTGGACTGGACTGCCATGCGGCCGCCACGGCTCACCGACAAGCCGGGAACCGGGGACTACCGAATCGCGCGCGGCCGCAACCTCCGGCGGGGACGGACCATCTCACGCGCCGACGTCGCCCACGGCATGCTGCGCGTGCTCGGCCAACCCGACACGATCGGCCACACCGTTGGAATCGCCTACTAGACAGGACTGTTCCGGCGAGCGGGGTCCGAGGATCTGTTGTCGCGGTGCTTCGCGCCCATGACACGGACGCCCGCACCTGCAAGGGCCGCTACGAGCGTCCCTCGAGGAACATGGCGACCGACTTCGCGATCCGTCGATGCCGCGTCTCGTCGGTCTTTGCGCCCTCGACCGACAGCACGTGCCGCGACTTGTTGCTGTACGACAAGCCGTCGAAGTACCGCCGGGCCTCGGGCTCGGCGTCGAGGGCTGCGGCCAGATCGGCTGGGACGACGACCTCCCGCGGCTCGGTGTCGAGCTCGATGTCGACGTCGACCTCATCGCCTCCGGAAACGCCTGAGGCAGCGCGGTTCTCGGCGCTGAGTCCGACCATGTACCGCCCAGACATCGGCGCCACCGTGCTGCGGTAGGTGTAGCCCGCCAGCGTGACGCGCACGGGCGGTCGCCGTCCGCGGCCAAGGGCCACCACGACCTCCTCGGGCACCTCGATGCCCGTAGCGGTCTTGGCGCCCTGCATGACGATCGTCCGGAACCTCATGGGTGTGAGTATGGGTCGCACTGCGCAGGCGGCGGAAGGTGCTTCACCGGAAGACGACAGTGCGGTGCCCGTCGAGCAGAACCCGGTGCTCGGCGTGCCAGCGCACGGCGCGCGCCAGCACCTGCGCCTCGATGTCCTGGCCCATCGCCCGCAGGGCCGCCGGGGGCATCGTGTGGTCGACGCGCTCGACGCCCTGCTCGATGATCGGGCCCTCGTCGAGCTCGGACGTGACGTAGTGCGCGGTCGCGCCGATCAGCTTGACGCCCCGCTCGTGGGCCTGGTGGTACGGACGGGCGCCCTTGAACGACGGCAGGAACGAGTGGTGGATGTTGATCGCGCGACCGGTCAGCGTCCGGCACAGGTCGTCGGAGAGCACCTGCATGTAGCGCGCCAGCACGACCAGCTCGATGTCGAGCTCGTCGATCAGCCCGAGGAGCCGCGCCTCCGCCTCGGGCTTGGTCTCGGCGGTGACGGGAACGTGCTGCAGGTCGGTGTCGTAGAACGCTGCCAGGCCCGCGAGGTCGGTGTGGTTCGAGACGACAGCGGGCACATCGATCGGCAGCAGGCCGGACCGTTGCCTGAACAGCAAGTCGTTGAGGCAGTGAGCTTCTCGGCTCACCAGCACGAGGGTTCGCATATTGCGACCGAGCGTGTCCAGGTGCCAGGTCATGTCGAACTGCTCAGCGACCGGCGCGAATACGTCCGCCAGCGCCTGCTGCTCGAGCGGGACGTCGGCCTGCACCCGCATCAGGAACCGTCCGGTGGACGGGTCGGAGAACTGCCCGCTCTCGGTGATGTTGCCGTCGGCGTCCGCCAGCACTCCGGACACGGCGTGGACGATGCCCGGCCGGTCGGGGCACGAAAGCGCCAGCACGTACGAGGGGATGCTCACGGGGGAAGGGTAGGCGGGACCGGCCCACCGCGGGGTCACGAACGGCCGAGCCCTTGCTAGCCTGGCCCCGTCGCGACTGGCGTACGAGGTGGGTCACCACCGGGGAGCGACAGGTAGTGCAGCAGCAGACCACGGGTCGGTCGCCTGGGCCCCGCGTCACCACGTGTGAGTCAGCAGCGCCGCCCGCCACGAGGAGCCAGACGTGACCCAAACCAGCAGCTCCGCCGGTTCGACACAGACCAGCGACCAGTCGATCAGCACCAGCACCAGCACCAGCCCGTCCGAGACCCGCGGCGCAGCCGCCAGCCGTGCCGTGCTCACCGCCCCGCTGTCCGAGGTCGACCCGGACATCGCGGCAGTGCTCGACGCCGAGCTCGGGCGCCAGCGCGACACGCTCGAGATGATCGCGAGCGAGAACTTCGCGCCACGGTCGGTCCTGCAGGCGCAGGGCTCGGTGCTCACCAACAAGTACGCCGAGGGCTACCCGGGCCGGCGCTACTACGGCGGGTGCGAGCACGTCGACGTCGCCGAGAACCTGGCACGCGACCGCGCGAAGGCGCTGTTCGGCGCCGAGCACGCGAACGTGCAGCCGCACGCAGGTGCGCAGGCGAACGCGTCCGCCATGCACGCCTTGATCAGGCCGGGCGACACCATCCTCGGCCTCGAGCTGGCGCACGGTGGCCACCTGACGCACGGCATGAAGATCAACTTCTCCGGACGGCTGTATGACGTTGCCGCGTATGGCGTTTCGCCCGAGACCCACCAGGTCGACATGGACGAGGTGCGCCGTATCGCCAAGGAGCGGCGGCCGAAGATGATCATCGCGGGCTGGTCGGCGTACTCGCGGCACCTCGACTTCGCGGCATTCCGGCAGATCGCCGACGAGGTCGAGGCGTTCCTCCTCGTCGACATGGCCCACTTCGCCGGGCTGGTGGCTGCCGGGCTGCACCCGTCCCCCGTACCGCACGCCGACGTCGTGACGACGACCGTGCACAAGACGCTGGGTGGACCCCGGTCGGGCACGATCCTCAGCCGCACCGAGTTCGCGAAGAAGATCGACTCCGCGGTCTTCCCGGGCCAGCAGGGCGGGCCGCTGATGCATGCCATCGCCGCCAAAGCGGTCGCGTTCAAGCTGGCGGCCGGGCAGGAGTTCAAGGAGCGCCAGCAGCGCACGCTCGACGGTGCCCACATCCTGGCCGAGCGGCTGATGGGCACCGACGTCGCCGAGGCCGGCATCTCGGTCCTGACCGGCGGCACCGACGTGCACCTCGTACTCGTCGACATGCGCAACTCCGAGCTCGACGGTCAGCAGGCGGAGGACCGGCTGCACGAGGTCGGCATCACGGTGAACCGCAACGCCGTGCCGTTCGACCCGCGGCCCCCGATGGTCACCTCGGGCCTGCGCATCGGCACGCCCGCGCTCGCCACCCGCGGCTTCGGCGACGACCAGTTCCGTGAGGTCGCCGACATCATCGCCGCCGCGCTTCAGCCCACGTTCGACACCGATTCTCTGCGCGGACGAGTGGCCACCCTGGCGCACGACTTCCCGCTCTACGACGGCCTCGAGGGCTGGTGAGCGCGCGCATCCTCGACGGCACGGCCACCGCGGCGGCGATCAAGACCGATCTCGCTGAACGGCTTGCGGCGCTGCGCGTTCGAGGTGTCGTGCCCGGGCTTGGCACCGTGCTCGTCGGCGACGACCCCGGCAGTCGCTGGTACGTGAACGGCAAGCACAAGGACTGCGCCGAGGTGGGCATCGCGTCGTTGCGCGAGGACTTGCCGGCGACCGCGACACAGGCGGAGGTCGAGGCGGCCGTGACGCGCCTGAACGACGATCCAGCCTGCACGGGGTTCATCGTCCAGCTGCCCTTGCCCCGCGGGCTCGACGAGCAGCGCGTGCTCGAGCTGGTCGACCCAAGTAAGGACGCCGACGGCCTGCACCCGACGAACCTCGGCCGTCTGGTCCTGAGGATCGGGGGTGACCTCACCACCCCGATGCCGTGCACTCCGCGCGGCATCATCGAGCTGCTGGTTCGGCACGGGGTCGACCTCGACGGTGCCGACGTCGTGGTGGTCGGACGGGGGGTCACGGTGGGCCGCACGATGGGTCTGCTGCTCACGCGTCGGTCGGTGAATGCCACTGTCACGTTGTGCCACACCGCAACTCGTGACTTGGCGGCCCACGTGCGGCAGGCTGACGTCGTGATCGCTGCTGCCGGGGTGCCCGGGCTCGTCACTGCCGAGATGGTGAAGCCCGGTGCTGCCGTGCTCGACGTCGGGGTGTCGCGCATCGCTGGTGAGGACGGCGGCAAGGCACAGCTGAGGGGCGATGTCGCACCGGACGCGGCCGATGTGGCGGGGTGGCTGTCGCCGAACCCCGGCGGTGTCGGCCCCATGACGCGCGCGATGCTGCTGACCAACGTGGTCGAGGCGGCCGAGCGCTCCGTCGTCGAGTCCGCCGCGGGACAGGCGCGGTGAGCCTCGGTCGGGTCGTGCTGGGCGTCGCAGCGGCGCCGTGAGCGGTCCGCTGTGCAAGCCCGACGACGCGCTGCGGCGCTCCCTGCCTGCCAGCCGCCGCCACCTGCTTGACCGCATCGTCCTGCCGACGCCTGGACTCGGGACGCCTCGGTGGTCGGTGATCTCCACGCAGGCGCATGACCACGCCTGCCCGCCCCTGACGGTTGCAGGCGAGGTCGTCGAGATCCCGTCGCGCATGTACTACCGGGACCCCCAGCAGGAGCTCGTCACGTCGCTGGACCCGGCCGAGCGCGTTGCTCTGGCGTGCCTGTACACCCGCAGCCACGACGCGAGCGTCAGGCAACGCGAGCTGGCGCACCTCCTGACAGCCGACGAGCCGTGGGTCGTGCCGTTCGTGGTCCAGCTGTGCGGCGAGTACGTGGTGGAGATCTGCCAGGACGTCCAGGCCTTCGTCCGCGATGACCTGCCACGCCGCCCGCGGGCGCGGCGCGCCTACTCGAACTTCATCGAGCAGAACCGGGCCTTCGTCCGGCTCACGCAGCAGCGCGCCAGGAGCTACTGGCGCTGCTACCACTGGCGCACCTACTCGTTCGTCGAGTACCCCGGCCTGGACGCCCTGACGAGGCTGAGCGCCATCGTGTGATGCCCCGGGCGTGCGCCCTCCGTCCTCTCGCGCAGGGAAGGATGGGCGGATGGCCCCCTGGGTGCTGCACGTCGACCTCGACCAGTTCATCGCGGCGGTCGAGATACTGCGGCGACCCGAGCTGGCGGGGCTGCCGGTGATCGTCGGAGGGCGCGGCGACCCGATGGAGCGCACGGTCGTGTCGACGGCGTCGTACGAGGCGCGCACCTTCGGTGTCCGGTCCGGCATGCCCCTGAGGCTCGCGGTGCGCAAGTGCCCGCAGGCCGTGGTGTTGCCCGTCGACGCCCCGTTGTACGAGGCAGCCTCGTCCGACGTCATGCAGGCCTTGCGCGACCTCGACGGAACAGTCGTTCAGGTCCTCGGCTGGGACGAGGCCTTCGTCGGAGTCACCACCGACGACCCGGAGGCGTTCGCCCGGCGGATCCAGGCGGCGGTGCTGGACGCGACCCGACTGCACTGCTCGGTCGGCATCGGCGACACCACCGTCCGCGCAAAGATCGCCACCGACTTCGGCAAGCCGCAGGGGGTCTTCCGCTTGACCAGGGACAACTGGTTCGCCGTCATGGGCGACCGCCCCACCGACGCGATCTGGGGGATCGGCAACCGCATCCGTGACCGCCTCGCCCGTCTGGGTGTGAAGACCGTGCGACAGCTGGCGGACGCCGACGAAGCCTCTCTCGCAACGGAGTTCGGGCCAAGGATGGGTCCGTACTTCCGGAGGCTCGGGGCGGGGATCAGCTCACGTCGAGTGGACGACACCCCCTGGGTACCGCGGGCCCACGGGCGCGAGACGACGTACCAGCAGAACCTCACCGAGGCCGCCGAGGTCGCTGACGCGATCCGAGCGCTGGCTGACCAGGTCGTCAACGACATCACGAAGGAGGGACGGCCCTGCATGCGCGTCGGCCTCAAGGTGCGGTTCGCCCCGTTCTTCACGACCACGCGCATGCGCAAGCTGGACGAGCCCACCAGCGACCCAGAGGTCATCGCCACCACGGCGCTCGCACTCCTGGCCGGGCTCGACGACGACCGGCCGATCCGCCTCCTCGGCGTGCGCGCCGAGATGGTGCCGCCGGAGGGCGGCTACTAGGAGGCCGCGGGCTCGCCGCTGTGGCCCGTCCCCCCTTGCTCGCCAGCCTCGTTAACGGTGCGAAACCATCGTTAACGAGGCTTGCAAGCCTCGTGAAGTACACCTGAGCCTCGTGAAGTAGGCCAAGTCGGCGTCGCGCGAGCTCAGGAGGCGCGTGGTCTGCGGGCAGCGGCGCGATCGCGGGCCTCGAGCAACCGATGGCGGACGAGATCGTGGTCGTGGCCCTCTCGCCACGTGAAGCGGACCATGTCCCAGTCCTCTCGCTCGATCTCCAGCTCACGCTGGCGTTCCGCCACGAGCACGTCGGACGCAGTCTGTCCGGGCTTCAGCAGCCGCCCGTACTTCACCTTGCCGTCGAACTCCCCGACGATGCGCTCCTCGACCCAGGCGTAGTCACATCGTTTCGGCCCGGAGTGCGTGTGGACGACCCACTGCAGCTCGTCCGGTGGCATGCCCACCGCATGGAACGCCAGTCGCGTCACCGTCTCGCCAGGGGACTCCGAACGCTCGTCCGCGAGCGCGAATGCGCGGACGGCGCGTACCGAGCCCGGCCAGTCGCGCCGGGCAGCCAGCTCGGTGACGAGCGCGGCCGTGCCTTCTAGTCGTGCCGCCGCTGCGTCCGCAGTCACGAGTGCGCCCGCGAGCGTGCTGCTGGCGCGCGCCACGTCGAAAGCCGTTCGTGCCAGGGCCGTGACGCTCAGCCCCTGAGCCGTCACCGGCGGTCCGTCGTTCCCGGTGTGGTGCCAGACGCCGGCTTCGTGCCGGGTTCTGCCCGGTGCGCCCGGGTGAGTCACGTGGACCTCGTCAAGTGGCACCCGGTGCACTGGAAGCCCGTGGGCTACCGCCGCCGTCACATGGCTGAAAACGATGGGGGACGAGAGCTTCAAAGCGACGGCATGCGCGCCCAGGAGGTGCCGCGCCGCCTCGTCGGACGCCGCCCATACGGAGCCAAGGGTGTAGGCGCCGCGCCTGACTCGCACGAGATGTCCGCTGGCTCGCAGTCGTCCGACCTCGACACCGGTCAGACCGGAGTCGATGGCTTGGCCCGTCGTGAAGACGCCGCCTTGAGTCGCCAGTCGTGCCAGCAGTGTCGGTGGAAGAAGGTCCATCGGCGGAGGATGCCTCGGCGGATGCCGGCACCGGCCCTGTCCGAGTCGCCCTGTGGACAACTCGGCCTCAATGTTGGCTGTGGACGGCGCCGGGGGCGGGGATCGGTGTACTTCACGAGGCTGCGCTCACGTTCACGAGGCTCGCGAGCCTCGTTCACGGTGGATTCCCTCCGTTAACGAGGCCAGCGGAGTGACGAAACCAGCGGAGGAACGAGCCCAGCGGAGTGACGAGCCCAGCGGAGGAACGAGCCCAGCGGAATGACGGAAGGAGGGGCGCTCGCCCTAGGGGCGGCAGCGGTCGCCGTCAGCCTCGGCCTCGAGCCAGTCGCGGCAGTAGGCCGCCCAGTCGGAGTCCGTGGCGTCGAAGTCGACGTACAGAGCGAGCCCCACCTCGCTGGAGCAGGCGTCGGCCTTGGTGATGCCGAGCCGTGTGCCTGTCGCGGCGGCGTGAACGGTCTCGGCGCTCTCGTGGTGACCGAGGTTGTCGGTATGGAATGCGGGCGCGCCGATCAGCACCTGCACGTCGTCGGGGACTGCGCCCAGCGCGACGGTGGTCTGTCGCGTGACCATGCCCCCGTACAGCGACTCGGTCGGCAGGCCGGTGTCGTAGGCCATCACGGCGACCTGGTCGACGTGGCTCGCCACGCGCCCGAGGTAGTCCCCGGTCCAGTACAGGGGTGGGCGCACGAGGTCGCTGGCCGCGGCCAGCCCGGCACGTGGTTCGGCCGGCTCCGCCGCCACGGACAGCAGGCTGCCCTCGGTCTGCCCGCGTACCAGGCGCAGCAGGTCGAGGTAGTCCTCGTCCCCGGACGGGACGGGCTCGATGTTCACGTGCACACCGTCGAATCCCGACTCGGTGAGCTGCCCGGCGCTGTCGGCGACGTTCGCCCGGGTCGAGTCGTTGCCGAGGTCGAGCCGGTCGGGGGCGAGGATGTTGCCGATCCAGCCCTGCACGCGAAGACCCGGCACCTCACTGTGCAGGGTCTCGATCAACAAGCCGGCTGTCGGACGCTTCGCCGCGTCGAGGCTGCCGTCGTCGTCGAGCGGTCCGACATGCACGAAGACATCGCGGATCCCGGTGGTGCTCAACCGTTCTACGAGTTCGCTGACGTCCGCAGTGCTGTGTCGCCCGTCGACCCACGCATGCCCCAGCCACAGGGCGTCGGTTCCGGACGAGCGGGCGCAGGCAGCCGGGCTGCCGACGTAGGCCAGGCGCAGGTCAAGCGACAACATGGCGGGGACGGTCACGACCAGCGCCACGAGGCCGAGCGCGACAAGTCGCCGCCGCCGGTACTTCACGAGGCTGCGCTCACGTTCACGAGGCTCGCACGCCTCGTTAACGGTGAGTACCCGTCGTTAACGAGGCCCGCGAACACCGAAGGGAGGAGCTCAGGCCTCGTCGCGGAAGATCGGCCCGCGGTGAACCTTGTGCTGCGCGGCCTGTGCGACCGGGCGCACCACCAGCAGGTCGACGTTCAGGTGCGCAGGCGTCGCCGCGGCCCACCCGATGCACTCGGCCACGTCGTAGGCGGTGAGCGGACGGTCGACGTTCTCGTAGATCTTCGCCGCCGCCTCGGCGTCGCCACCGAACCGGGTCAGGGCGAACTCCTCGGTCGCCACCATGCCGGGGGCGATCTCGGTGACGCGCACGGGCCGGCCGTTGAGCTCCAGTCGCAGAGTGCGCACCAGCGCGCCCTCCGCGTGCTTGGCGGCGGCGTACCCACCGCCGCCCTCGTACACGATGAAGCCCGCCGTCGAGGTCACGACCACGATCTGCGCTGCCGGGGCGGCGTACAGCAGCGGCAACAGGGCACGGGTCACGCGCAGCGTGCCGAGCACGTTCACCTCGAACATCTGGCGCCAGTCGTCGATGGTCGCGTCGGCCACGGGGTCGGCGCCGATCGCGCCGCCGGCGTTGTTCACCAGCAGCCCCAGCGTCTGCCCGCGCTGAGCGAGGAGATCCTCGACGGCGGCGATCAGGCCAGCCACCGACTCGTCGTCGGTGATGTCGACAACGACTGCGGTGGCGTCGATCTCGGACGCCAGAGCCTCGATGCGCTCGGCGCGGCGGGCGGCGACGACCACGTGCCACCCGTCCGCCGCGAGGCGCCTGGCCGTAGCCGCGCCGATGCCGCTGGACGCACCGGTGACGACCGCAACTCCCCGTGACCCAGCGGCCTGGGCGTCGGGGAAGTCCGGTAGGTACTGGCTCACGCGCGAGCCAGCGACGCGACGGCGAGCTCGCTGTACAGCGCGGCGCCATCGGCGAGCACGTCGTCGCTGAACGCAGCGAAGGGGGAGTGGTTGTCGGGTGCGGCCTGCCAGTCGTCGTCGATGCAGGCGCCGAGGAACAGCATCGCGCCGGGGGCCGCCTGCAGGATGCGCGAGAAGTCCTCCGAGCCGGTGATCGGCTGCGGCATCTCGAGGAAACGTCCTGCGCCCAGGACGTTCTCGACCACCTTCGCAGCCTTCGCCACCTGCTCGGCGTCGTTGACCGTGACCGGGTACTGGCGGTCGAACCGAGCGTCGACCTCCAGGCCGTAGGCGGCGGCCGTCCCCTTGCAGTAGCGGACGGTCTCGCGCTCGAGCAGGTCGAGCACGTCGGGGTCGAAGCAGCGGATCGTGGCGGCGAACGACGCCGTCTCGGGGATGATGTTCGGCTTCGTGCCGGCGTTGAACTGGCCGACCGTCAGCACCGCGGTGTCGAACGGGTTGACCACGCGCGACAGCACGGTCTGAAGGCCGGTGACCATCTCGGCCGCGGCGGGGATCGGGTCCTTGGAGCGATGCGGTGCCGACCCGTGGCCGCCCGCTCCGTGAACCGTGACGTGCAGCTCGTTGCTCGCCGCCATCATCGGCCCGCCGCGTCCCGCGACCAGGCCACGCGGAGCCAGACCCGACATCACGTGCAGCGCCCAGGCCACGTCAGGACGACGTCCTGCCGCTTCGAGCACTCCCTCGGAGATCATCACGCCGGCCCCGTCGAACCCCTCCTCACCGGGCTGGAACATGAACACCACGTCGCCGGGCAGCTCGTCGCGGCGGGCCGTCAGGGCCCGGGCCGCACCGACGAGCATGGTCGTGTGCAGGTCGTGGCCACAGGCGTGCATCTCCCCGACGTTGCGCGAGCGGTACTCGACGTCGACGGACTCGACGACCGGCAGCGCATCCATGTCGCCGCGCAGCAGCACCACGGGGCGCTCGGCGTCGGGCTTCGTCGCGCCGCCCCCGCGCAGCACCGCCGTGACGGACGTCGTCGCCGTCCCTGTGCTGATCTCGAGGTCGAGCCCGGCCAGCGCCTCGAGCACCGTGGCCTGTGTGGTCGGCAGCTGGAGCCCGACCTCGGGCCGCGTGTGCAGGGTGTGCCGCAGGTCGACCAGGTCGCTGGCCAGTGCGCGCGTGTCGTCGAGGTATGGGCGGTGGCTGGGCGTCTCGGTCATGGGACGTCTCTACCACCTGCGACGCGGCGGCGACACCCCGCCCCGGTACCGCGTACGTCGGTCGGTCCGGCTGCCTAGGATCGGCGGCAGGCTGACCTGCCCCTGACAGGAGTTCGAGATGAGCACGGACGTGGTCACGCGCTTCCACGAGCGGATGCAGGCACACGACTGGGAGGGCGCGGCCGAGTGCCTCAGCCCGACCATCAGCGTCTGGTGGCCGGCGTCGCGAGAGCGCTTCAGCGGCGCCTCGTTCATCAAGGTGCAGCGCGACTACCCCGAGGGCTGGTCGATCACCGTCCACGAGACGGTGCACTCGGGTTCTGAGACGGACGGACGGGTGGCAGCGCGCGTCAGCGTCGACCAGGACGGTGAGCGCTTCTGGTGTCACGGCTTCTACTCCGTGGTCGACGGCGTGATCGTGGACGCGATCGAGGCATGGGTCACCGAGGGCGGGGAGCCCGTGCCGGCCTGGCGCGTGGGGTACGCGGACGGTTGAGAAGTCGCACGCGGTGAGATGTCGAGACGGAGCCTCCGGCTCCGACCGTCACCTGACAGCGCCCACCCGGGTGCTCGCGAACAAAGGAGCCGGTCATGAAGTACATGCTGCTGATGAGCTACAACGTCGAGGGCATTCCGCCGATCACCGAGTGGCCGGCAGACAGGATCACCGAGCACATCGCGTTCCAGCACAAGCTGGCCGCCGAGCTGACCGAGAGCGGTGAGCTGGTCGACGGACAGGGTCTGGCGGACCCGTCCCAGGCAGTCCTGGTGCAGTGGGACGGGCAGGGCACGCCGGTCGTCAGCGACGGGCCCTTTCCCGAGTCCAAGGAGTTCCTCGCGGGCTACTGGACTGTCGACGTCGAGAGCCTCGAGCGGGCCATCGAGATCGCGGCGAAGGCCTCGACGGCGCCTGGGCACGAAGGCCAACCGATCCAGCAGGTGTTCGAGGTGCGTCAGGTGATGGACGCCCCCAGCACGGAGCAGTGACGGCACGACCGCTCGAGGACCTGCTGCGCCCGCTGGCGCCGCAGGTCCTCGGGGCGGTCGCCCGACGATCCGGCGACTTCGCCCTCGCCGAGGACGCCGTCCAGGAGGCCCTGCTGGCTGCGGCGGTGCAGTGGCCCCGAGACGGTGCGCCGGACAACCCGCGTGGCTGGCTGGTCGCCGTCGCGCTACGTCGCGTCACCGACGAGGTGCGCAGCCGGGCTTCACGCCGACGCCGCGAGGAGCGCTCGGCACTGCTGGACGTGGTCGACGTCGAGCCGGTGGAGAGCGACGACAGCCTGATCCTGTTCTTCCTCTGCTGCCACCCCAGCCTGACGCCACCGTCGGCGATCTCGCTGACGCTCCGAGCCCTCGGGGGTCTGACCACAGCCGAGATCGCTCGCGCGTTCATGGTGCCGGAAACGACTATGGCGCAACGCATCAGCCGCGCGAAGAGCACGCTCGCGGAGTCGGGGGAGCCGTTCGCCCTTCCATCCGACGACGAACGCCCCGAGCGAGTGAGGTCGGTGCTGCAGGCGCTCTACCTGCTGTTCAACGAGGGGTACACGAGCAGCTCGGGGCGTGACCTGCACCGGGTGGCCCTGTCGGGCGAGGCGATCCGTCTCGGTCGTGCGCTGCACGCTGTCGTTCCCGACGAGCCCGAGGTCGCCGGGCTGCTTGCCCTGATGCTGCTCACCGACGCGCGACGCCGGGCCCGCACCGGCCCGAATGGCGAGATCGTGCCTCTTGCCGAGCAGGACCGCGGGCTCTGGGACCGTGCGCTCATCGACGAGGGGGTTGCCCTGCTCACGGCCACCCTTCCGCGAGGCGCCGTCGGCCCGTACCAGCTGCAGGCAGCCATCGCCGCCGTGCACGACGAGGCCGCCACTGCCGACGACACCGACTGGCCACAGGTGCTCGCGCTCTACGGGTTGCTGGAGCAGATGCAGGACAACCCGGTTGTGAGCCTGAACCGGGCGATCGCCGCCGCCATGGTGCACGGGCCGCGGGCCGGACTGCGCCTTCTCGAGGGTCTCGACGAGCGCCTCGCCGGTCATCACCGGCTGCCGGCCACACGCGCCCACCTGCTGGAATTGGCCGGCGACACCGAGGCGGCCGTCGCCGAGTACCGCTCTGCCGCCACGCAGACGGCTAGCGCGCCCGAGCGCGACTACCTGCTGACGAAGGCAGCGAGGCTCGCCGAGACTCCCCGGTGAAACGACCGCTCACCCAGGGTCCTGCACTAGGACCGAACTCCCGTGGCGTCCGCTACCACCGCGTCGACGAGGTCGGCGGCGGCAAGCCCGTCGACGGTCCTGAACGTGACGGCTTCACCCGCGCGCCACGCCATCGAGCGGAACGCGAGGTCGGCGAACTCTGGCCACAGGTCGGCGGCGTACTCGCCCGCGTCCGTCTTCGAGATGATCTGGTTCGTCGCCAGGGTGGCATGCAGTCGCGGTGCGCCAAGGGCGTGCCAGACCACCACGTCGGCCTTGGCCTCCTGCCCGGCCGGACGTTCCACCAGGACTTGGCGCATCCGGGTGGCGGAGTCGTCCCAGTACGTTTTGAGGTTCTGGATTGTCCACTCCCGCAACGGCTCCGACACGTCAGCGATGTCGAGATCGGACGGTGCAGGGCCCGACACCGCGACGCCCCCTGCGAGCTCGAGCCACGTCGGCGGACTGACCTGGAACGCGGCCTCATGCACATGCAGCTCGCCGTCCAGGCTGAACGGGGTGACGGCGCCGGCGTCCGGTGCATCGGCCAGCCAGTCGACGGGGATGTACGTCGTGTCGTAGCAGACCCCGACGAGATCCGGTGCGAGACAGCCGTGTACGGCACGCAGCGCCGCTTCGGCGTCGCTGTCGTCGAGCGTTCGCTCGGTCACGGTGAGGGTGTCGATGTCGCTGATGCCGGGACGGTGGTCGCCCAGGGCAACGGACCCCACCAGGTAGACGCCACGCACCGCTCCGGGCAGCTGCTCGCCGAGAAGCTGCGCATGCCTGGCCGCCAGCTCGTGCGGGGTCATGACTCCTCGCGGTGCTGGTCGAGCTCACGTGGCATGTCGCGCATCGCGAGCAGCGGCGACATGAGCACTGGGAGGGCAGCAACCGCTGACCCGACGAGGGCGATCCAGAACACTGCGCGGATGCCGAAAGCCTCGCCGAGAACTCCGCCGAGGAAGCCGCCGATCGGCAGCGTCCCCCAGACGATGAACCGGATCGAGGCATTCATGCGACCGAGAAGGGGCTTCGGACAGAGCCTTTGGCGGAAGCTGACCTGCGTGACGTTGTAGAGCACGACGGCGAAGCTGGTGCCGAAGGTCGAGGCGACCAGCGCCACCATCGGGTCGATCGTCGTGCCGGCCAGGGGCATCAGGAACCCGCAGGGGATCCAGAGCAGACTCGACAGCGGGATGGTGCGACCCTCGCCGACGAGTTTCGACACCCGGGTCACCGACAGGGCCCCGAGGAGTCCGCCCACGGCCCCGACCGAGAAGGCGACGCCGATCGCTCCAGGGCCTAGGTCGAGATCTCGCAGCGCGAAGAGCACCAGCATGGCACCGCTCATCGACGAGAACAGGTTGCTGATGGACGTGCAGGCCGTGATGCGCACGAGCAGAGGGTGTTTCAGGACGAAGGCCAGCCCCTCCTTGATCTCGACCACCAGGGCGCGACGCTGGGAGCGGTCGGGTGGATGGTCCGCGTGCGTGATCCGGCCGATGAAGAACGCCGAGCCGACGAAGCTCACGGCGTCGAGGGCGATGGTCAGCGGGGCCCCCATGATCCGGATCAACATGCCGGCCGCCCCCGGCCCAGCCACCATCGCGACGGACTGGCTGGCCTGCAGCTTGGCGTTGCCCTCGCTGATCTTGTCGGACGGGACCAGCTCGGGTAGGTAGCTCTGGTAGGCGACGTCGAAGAACACCGTGGACACACCGATCACCAACGCCACCACGAACATCTGCCAGATCGTGAGCAAGTCAAGGACCCACATCAGGGGGAGCGACGCCAGGGCTGCGGCGCGGATCAGGTCGTTGGCGATCAGAACCCGCTGCTTGCGCCAGCGGTCGACCCAGGCGCCGGCGGGCAGGCCGATCACGAGGAAGGCGAGGAACTCGAAGGTGGTCAACACGCCCATCTCGAACTCGTCGGCGTGCAGCACCTGCACGGCCAGGACAGGCAGGGCCACGATGCTGAGCTGGGTGCCGACCTGGCTGATCGTGTCGCCGAAGAACAGCTGGCGGAAGTCGTGGTGCCGGAACAGCCCGCCTCGCAGCTTGGGCGCCTGGAATGCCTCTGTTCCGGGTGCCTGCGCGCCGGGAACCGGCTCGGCGGTGGGGATGTCAGTCACCAAGACAGCCTGCGCCCACTGATTGGGAAATGTCAATCACTTTCGCCGATCTGTGGCATGGTGTCGTCATGGACCCCGCGCCCCCGTCTCGGGAGGAGCCTCTCGACACGCCGCTCGAGCCACCTCCGTTCGGCCCGCTGCCGGTCGGTTCCAGCCGCCGAGCGTGGGGACGCCGGCCGGCGAACGAGGCTGAGGCGAAGGCCATGGCGTCGTCCCTGAGGCTGCAGATCATGCGACTCACGCTGCACGAGCCGCGCACCAACAAGGAGATCGCGACAGCGCTGGGTCGCAACCCGGCATCGGTCCTGCACCACGTGCGCACGCTCGTGGACACCGGCTTCCTGATCGAGCAGCCCGTTCGCCGGGGCGAGCGTGGCTCGCGCGAAGTGCCGTACGTGGCCTCGGGCAAGTCGTGGTACCTCGACCACGGCGGCCAGGCCGCGCAGGCGGCGCTGAGCGATGACCAGGACCGCGACCTGCTGTTGCAGACGTTCCTCGCGGAGGCCGACCGGGTCGGTCATGACCGCCTTCAGACCACCAGGCTGGGGTTCCGGCTCACCCCGGAGGACCGCGAGGAGCTCATCGACCGCCTCTACGAGCTGCTCAACGAGATCGCCGCGCGCCCCAGCGACCCCGCCGGCGAGGCGTGGGGGCTGTTCCTCGCTCTGCACCCGGAGAGCTAGTCAGTAAAGAACGAGAACATACATACATCGCCCATCCCCGCCTGAGAAGGTGGACTCGTCCGCCCATGCACTGATATCAGCCGATTTCGGCAGCGCTTAACGATCAGCGCCCTTCGAAAGGGCTGCGGAAAGCCTTGACACCCCTCAGGTATGTAGTGACACTCAACTAACTTCGGCGAGGGTTGAGAGGGCGGTAGTCCAGTGAGACGACAGGTTGTCCGCATAGCAGCGTTGAGCGCAGGGCTGGCGATGGTGATCGCCGGATGCGGGGGCGAGCCCGAGGAGACGGCGGCCGGAGCCGACACGGAAGCCGCTTGTGACGAGCTCGTCGAGAGCGAGTCGGGGGAGGCCCTCGGGGCCGCCCCGGTGGCACAGGGTCCGGCGCGGTCGAGCGGCGAGGCGACCGACGTCCACGCCCGAGCGGTGCCGGCAGCTGCGCCGATCGTGCAGGCGAAGAAGGCCACGACCATCACATTCGTCGCTGCCATCTACAACCCGACCACCCAGCAGTACTGGACCGACCTCGTCGCCGCGTTCGAGGAGGAGAACCCCGACATCACCGTCAAGGTGCAGATGATCGACTGGAACAACATCGGTCAGCAGGTCGCCACGATGGTGTCGACGCAGCAGTACCCGGACGTGCTCAACATCGACTCGTTCTCCGCCTATGCGGAGCAGGACCTCCTGTACCCGACCAGCGAGGTCGTCTCGCAGGACGTGATCGACGACTTCATCCCGTCCTTCAAGGAGGACGGTGTGCTGAACGGCGAGCACTACGGCCTGTCCTTCATCGGCAGCACGCGCGCGTTCTTCTACAACAAGACGATCCTCCAGGACGCCGGCGTCTCGGACCCGCCCACGACCTGGGCGGAGTTCGTCGACGCGGCGAAGAAGGTCAAGGAGTCGGGCAAGACCGGCTACGGCCTGCCCCTCGGCGCGGAGGACGCCCACGGCGAGTTCTCGATGTGGATGTGGGGCAACGGCGGCGACTGGATGACCGACGGTGAGTACACCATCGACAGCGACGAGAACGTCCAGACGATGTCGTTCCTGAACTGCCTCGCCAACGTATACGAGGTGACCGAGCCCAACCCGGGCAAGACGACCCGCAGCGAGGTCTTCGAGCAGTTCGGCCAGGGCGAGATCGGCATGGTCACCGGTGCGAGCTTCCTGCCGACCGTGCTGAAGGGCGCCAACTCCACCATCGACTACGGCGTCTCCACGGTTCCGACCCACGGCGCCGACCCGTCGACCCTCGGCGTGCAGGACTACCTGATGGCCTTCAAGAAGGACGGCAACAAGGAGGCTGTCAGCAAGTTCCTGAACTTCTTCTACGAGGAGGAGAACTACCTGCGGTTCTGCAAGGACGAGGGTTTCCTGCCGGTCACCGAGTCGGGCATCGAGGCGCTGAAGGACGACCCCGACTTCGCGCCCTTCCTCGACCTGCTCGGCGATGCCCGGTTCTACCCGCAGACCGACCCGGCATGGACCAAGACGGTCGGAGCGCTGAAGAACGGCCTGGGCACAGCCGTGCAGGGTGAGGACCCGGCAGACGTCCTCGGGACCCTTCAAGAGACCGCCGCGGCCGGCGGGTGAGCGGTGGTCTCTCGGTCTTGCGGCACGCTGAGACCGTGTCCGACACCGCCGTCGCGCCAGGTGGGGCGCGGCGGCGGCGTCTTGGGCGAGGCAGGCTCTCCCGGCTCGCGCGGCTCAGAGGTCCCCGTCCTCGCCTGAGCCGCTGGGCGGCAGTGCCCTGGCTGGCCCCCAGCCTTCTCCTGATCGCCGGGGTGATCGCCTTCCCGGCGTTCGAGATGGTGCGCACCTCGCTCCTGAGCATGGACGCCATCGGTGTCAGCCACGGGTTCGCAGGCCTGGACAACTACCGGCGGATGCTGTCCGAGCCGGCTCTCGACGACGTGGTGCGCAACACCGTCCTGTGGGTGGTCGTCGTGGTCGGCGTCACCGTCCTGCTGTCTCTGGCGATGGCGCAGTTCCTCAACAAGCGGTTCGTCGGACGCCGGATGGTGCGCTGGGCGCTGATCGTGCCGTGGGCGGCGTCGCTCGTGATGAGCGCCACCGTCTGGCGCTACATCCTCGAGGGCTCCTACGGGATGCTGAACCGGATCCTCGACGACCTGGGGCTGATCAGCGCGCCGATCGAGTGGTACAAGGACGAGGCGCTGGGGTTCTGGTGCCTGATCGTCGTCGGCATCATCGTCTCGATCCCGTTCACGACCTACGTCGTCCTCGCAGGTCTCCAGACCGTGCCGGAGGAGCTGTACGAGGCGGCACGGATCGACGGCGCCGGAGCGTGGCGCACCTACCGCAGCGTCACGCTCCCGCTGCTGAAGCCCGCACTGCTCGTCGCGGTGGTGCTCAACGTGATCTACGTCTTCAACTCGTTCCCGCTGATCTGGATCATCACCGGCAAGATCCCCGGCCACGACACCGACACCACGATCACGTTCGCCTACAAGATCGCCTTCCGCGAGCAGCTCGACACCGGACAGGCCGCCGCGCTCTCGGTGCTCAACGTCGTGCTTCTCCTTGTCGTCGTGGGCATTTACCTCGCCCTGGTCGGGTGGGACGGCACCGGCGCCCCACGTCGAGGACCGGTCGCGCGAGCCCTCGGTCTGCCCCGAGAGGCAATGGAACGGCTCGCCGAGGCGACACGCCAACGAGTGGCGCCGCTGCGGGCCAAGGCCCGAAAGGCGTCGCGCCCGAAGGCAGAACGAGCCGTGCGGGGTTGGTCCCTGGTGCGGCCCGTCGCGCTGCCTACAGTCGGTGCCGCGCTGGGGCTCTTCTTCCTCGCGCCCTACGTCTTCATGTTCCTCGGCTCCGTGAAGTCGGACGCGGACCTGTTCGGCACACCGGCCACGTACCTCCCGACGGAGTGGGTGTGGTCCAACTGGGTCGACGTGTGGGACAAGATCGCGCTCGCGTCGTACCTGCGGGTCAGCCTCACCGTCGCGGTCGCGTCCACGGCCCTCGTGCTCGTCGTGGCGTTGCCGGCTGCGTACTTCAGCGCCCGGCACGAGTTCCGCGGACGCCGTGCCTTCCTCTACCTCGTCCTCATCACGCAGATGTTCGCGCCCGTGGCCCTGGTCGTCGGCATCTACCGAGAGTTCGTGCTGCTGAATGGAGTCGGTGCCTACTGGGCCATCATCGTGACGGACGCGGCGTTCAACCTCGCCTTCGCGATCTGGATCATGAATGGCTACTTCTCCACGATCCCGGTGGAGATCGAGGAGGCTGCGATGATCGATGGGCTCGGACGGCTGCGCGCCCTGCTGCGAGTCATCCTCCCGATGGCCAAGCCCGGGGTCGTGACGGCCGTGATCTTCACGTTCATCCAGGTCTGGAACGAGTTCGTGGTGGCTCTGACACTCTTCAACGACCCGACGCGCAACCGGCAACCCCTGACGGTCGGGGTCCAGCAGTTCGTCGGCCTCGGGAGAACCGAGTACCAGTACCTGTTCGTCGCCGCCTGCATCACGATCGTCCCGGTCGTCATCCTGTTCATCGCGGTCGAGCGGCACCTCGTGGCCGGCCTGACCGCAGGAGGTGTGAAGTGAAGGAGCACCTGGCCCCGCCGCCCGCTGCCACGGCTACGGGTCGCCGGGCGCCGGCCCCCCTGATCTCGCCGGCGATGGCAAGCCGCGTCAACCGCGCCCGCGTGCTGCAGGCTCTCTACGACATCGGGCCGCTGTCGCGGGCCGACCTCGCCCGGCTGACCGGCGTGACGCGCGCGACGATCGGCGCGATCGTGTTGCCCCTGATCGACCGGGGGCTGCTCGTCGAAGGTGACCCGGCACCGGTGGACGCATCCGGGGGAAAGCCCGCCCGGCCGCTTCTCTTCTCCCCGGACAGCTGGCCGATCGGAGCCGTCCACCTGCGTCCCGGACGGATCGACGCGGCACTGCTGAGCGCGGGCGGCCAGATCCTCGCGACGGCCAGCGAACGGTTCCCGGCCACCACCCGCGACACCGGCCGCGTGGTCGACGGCGTCGTCTCCGCACTGACGGCGGTGCTGCCGCCCGACCGCACGCAGGTCTTCGGCGTCGGCATCGCCGTCGGCGGCATGGTCGACACCGACACGGGCACGATCGTCAAGGTGAACCTCGCCCCCGGCCTGTCCGGGATCCCGCTCGGACCGCTGGTCGCCGAGAAGGTCGGCCTTCCCGTCTATCTCGACCTGCACCCGCGCGCGCAGGCGCTCGGAGACCGCTGGTTCGGGCAGGGCCGTGGCGTCTCGTCGTTCGCCTCCATCTACACCGGTGAGGCCATCGGTGTCGGCATGGTGCTCGACGGAATGGTGCATCGCGGCCCGGCCGGCGCAGGCGGCGAGATCGGCCACACCGTGGTCAACATGGGTGGAATCGAGTGTCGCTGTGGGCAGTTCGGCTGCTGGGAGACCATCGCGACCCACCGGTGGCTGAGGGTGGAGGCGGCACGGCTGCACCTGCCGTCCGCAGGCACGATGACGACCGGCCCGCTGGCACGGCTGGCCAGCAAGGGGCACCCCGGTGCCGCGGACCTCTTCGACCAGTACGCCCGCAACCTCGCGGTCGGCATCGCCAACCTGCAGCAGATCCTGGCGCCCGGCCTGTTCATCCTGCACGGCGATGCGGTGGCCGGCGGCGAGGCGTTCCGCGGCGCGATCGAGCAGCACGTGCGCGCGGGCATCCCCGAGCACCCAGGCGGGGCACCGCAGATCGCCTTCACCGCGCTGGAGGACAGCGCGACCCTGCACGGCGCCGCGGCCTTGGTGCTGTCCCACTCGCTTCAGCTGGCGGTCTGATGGCGGTCCTGGACCGGTTCCGGCTGGACGGCAAGGTCGCGCTGGTCACCGGGGGCAGCCGAGGCATCGGCGCTGCCCTCGCCGTGGCCGTCGCGGAGGCCGGTGCCGACGTCGCCATCACCGCCCGCGAGCCCGACCTGGCAGAGCGCGCGCTCGTGCGGCTGCGCTCGCTCGGGGTCAGAGCCGTGGCCACCGACACCGACGTCACCGACCCTCAGCAGGCGGCGGCGATGGTCGCGTCGGTCACCGACGAGCTCGGCCCGATCGACGTGCTCGTCAACAACGCCGGCATCAGCCTAGGGTCACCGGCGCTGGACGTCACCGAAGCAGACTGGCAGCGGGTGCTCGACATCAACCTCACCGGTGTCTGGCGCTGCTCTCAGCTCGTCGGCGAGCAGATGGTCGGACGGGGGACCGGCACCATCGTCAACGTCGGCTCGATGTCGGCACTCATCGTCAACCGGCCGCGCTGGCAGCCTGCGTACCTGGCGTCGAAAGCGGCGGTGCACCAGCTGACCCGCGCGCTCGCTGCCGAGTGGGCTCCGCACGGCATCCGCGTGAACGCCCTGGCACCGGGCTACATCCTCACCGAGCAGTCACCGGTCGACCAGCCCGAGTACCAGCCCTGGTGCGTCGAGCCGGCGGCGATGCGCCGCTACGGAACGCCGGACGAGCTCGGGCCGGCGACAGTGTTCCTCGCGAGCGACGCGTCCAGCTTCATGACCGGCGCCGTCCTGGTGATCGACGGCGGCTACACGCTGTTCTGAGAGCAGCGCTCCGCCGCCGCCGCTGCGACCGCGCGCACGAACGCCGGCAGCGCCAGGCCGGCATCCGCGAACGCTGTCTCGACCGCGGCACTGACCGCCCCGAGATCACCTGCGGGCACGAGGGCGACGATGGAGCCGCCGAACCCGCCGCCGGTCATCCGTGCCCCGAAAGCCCCTGCCGCGCGGGCCGTCTCGACAGCCAGGTCCAGCTCGGCGCTCGACACCTCGTAGTCGTCGCGCAGCGACTCGTGCGAGGCGTCCATCAGCGGGCCGACGTCGGCGAGCAGGTCGGCCCGCAGCAGGTCGGTGAACTCCCGCACCCGCGCGATCTCGGTGACGACGTGCCGCACGCGTGGCACCAGGGCGGGGTCGCTCGCGCCGAGGCGCCGCTCCGCGTCGTCGAGATCCTCGACCTCGCGCAGGGTCGTCACGCCGAGCAGCTCAGCGGCGCGCGTGCAGTCGCGCCGTCGAGCCGCGTACTCGCTCTGCACGAGCCGGTGCGGGGCTCTGGTGTCGCACACCAGCAGAGCCAGGCCGGCCTCGTCGAGGTCGAGCGGAGCGTGCTCGACGTGGTGGTCGCGGCAGTCCAGCAACAGCGCGTGACCAGCGCGGGCGCGCAGGCTCACGGTCTGGTCGAGCCCGCCGGTCGAGGCGAGGGCGATCTCGTTCTCCGCGCGCACGCAGGCAGCGGCCAGCGCTGCCCGTCCGTCGTCGTCGGTGTCGAGGCCGACGAGCTCGGCCACCGCCAGCGCGAGCGAGCACTCCAGGGCAGCCGAGCTCGACAGTCCGGCGCCCATCGGCACCGCTGAGTCGACTGCGACGTCCACCCCGGGCACGTCGACACCGTCCTCGCGCAGGGCCCACAGCACGCCGGCGAGGTAGCCGGCCCACCCCGGGGGCGAGCCGGGTGCGATCTCGGTGAGCGGGCCCTCCCACGGCTCATCCGGCTGCTGGGCGCTGACGAGTCGGACTCGTCCGTCGTCGCGACGACGGACTGCCGCAAACGTGCTGTGGGGCAAGGCGATCGGCATGCAGAGCCCGGCGTTGTAGTCGACGTGCTCCCCGATCAGGTTGACCCGGCCGGGGGCACGCCAGACGCCCTCGGGCGCCCCTCCGAAGGCGCGCGCGAACTGGTCGGCGACGGCGGTGTCGAGGCTTCGGGCACCGCTCACGAGGCGACGTCACGCAGTCGGTCGGCGATCCGCTCCGGGGTCGTGTCGTTCACCCACGCTCCCATGCCCGACTCCGAACCGGCGAGGTACTTGAGCTTGCCGGGTGCCCGCAGCACCGAGAACGCCTGGAGGTGAAGGCGTCCCAGCTCTCGCATCTCACCGACGGGCGCCTGGTGCCACCCCGCGATGTACGGCAGGCGGTCCACGCCGTCGTAGTATCGGTCGAGCCGCTGCATCAGCTCCAGGTACACCTCGGCCAGCTCCTCGCGCTCGCCCGAGTCAAGGGCTGCCAAGTCGGGCACGTCGCGGTGCGGGGCCAGGTGCACCTCGACGGGCCACCGTGCAGCGGCAGGCACGTAGGCCGTCCACTGCTCGCCGGACAGAACCACCCGGGTGCCTGCCTTGCGCTCGGCGTCGAGCACGTCGCGCAACAGCAGCCCCCCACCGGCGCTGCGGTGCTCTGCCGCCCGCTGCAGCAGAAGTGACGACCGCGGCGTCACGTACGGGTACGCGTAGATCTGCCCGTGCGGGTGGTGCAGCGTGACGCCGATCTCCTGACCGCGGTTCTCGAAGCAGAAGACCTGGCGGACACCCTCGAGGTCGGAGAGCTCAGCGGTGCGGTCGGCCCAGGCGTCGACGACGGTGCGGGCCCTCTCGGTCGACAGGTGGGAGAAGGACGTGTCGTGCTCACTCGCGAAGCAGATCACCTCGCACCGGCCAGCCGCGGGCAGCACCGGCCACATCGAGTCGCCGTCCAGCATGTCGGGCGTGTACGCCGACTCGATCGAGAACGAGGGGAAGCGGTTCTCGAAGACCACGACGTCGTAGTCGTCGGAAGGGATCTCAGAGGGTGCGCCAGGTCGGGTCGGACACAGCGGGCACTCGTGGGTCGGTGGCCGGTTGGGCCTGTTCATGCGGTGCGCCGCCATGGCGACCCACTCGCCGCTGAGCGGGTCCCGGCGCATCTGGCCCGCCTCCTCACGGGGACCCAGCGTGCGTGCGTCGGCGACCGCGCGCACCTGCGCGCCGCTTGCGAAGGGCTCGCTGTCGTCGAAGTACACGATGGCTCGCCCGTCGGCGAGGCGGTGCTCGGAACGCCTCACGAGGCAGCTCGCCGGCCCGGACCGGTGATGATCACCCGGTCGACGTGGCTCTGAAGCACCTCCCGTGCAGGGACGGGCAGCAAGGCGTCCGAGACCAGGACGTCGACCTCGTCGAGGCCCGCGATCGTGCTGAGCCCGACCACCCCCCACTTCGTGTGGTCGGCAACGACGACGCAGCGACGAGCTGTCGCCAGCAGGGCCCGGTTCGTCTCGGCCTCGACCATGTTGGGGGTCGTGAGGCCCGCCGAGACGTCGAGTCCGTGCACGCCAAGGAACAACCAGTCGACGTGCAGCGTGTGAAGGGACCCGACCGCCACCGGGCCGACCAGCGCGTCGGAGGGCGTCCGCGTACCGCCTGTCAGGACGACCGTGAGGTCGGACCGCCCGCTCTCGTGCAGCAGCTGCGCAACCGGGATCGAGTTCGTGACGACGGTCAGGTCGGGCACGTGGCGCAGCTCGCGAGCGACCTCGTACGTGGTGGTTCCAGCCGAGATCGCCACCGCCGCACCAGGTTCGACCAGCTCCACCGCAGCGCGGGCGATGGCCCGCTTCTCCTCCGTCTGCAGGGACGACTTGACCGTGAAGCCCGGCTCGTCGGTGCTGTGACCACTGACCGCCGTGACGCCACCGTGTACCCGCTCCACCAGACCGCGCGCAGCAAGCACCTCGATGTCGCGACGGATCGTCATGTCGGAGACACCGAGCAGCTCCACGAGCTCCGACACGCGAGCGGCGCCGTACTGTCCGACGCGCTCGAGGATGCGGTCCTGCCGCTGGCTGGCGAGCACGCTCACCCCTCCCTGACCACGGCGACGCGGCCGGCCTCTAGCAGCAGCGAGTCGACCTCGCCCTCGCTGACCAGGTCGTAGCCGCGCACCGCCAGCTCGACGGGAGCATCGGTGTGGTTGATCACGAAGAGCCAGGACGCACCCGGGCCGACACGCCGGACGACCTCCACGCCCGCCGGCACCGGCACGGTCGCAGAGACCCCGCCAGCGGACAGGATCACTGAGAGCAGCTCGGTCAAGCCGCCCGGGTCGAGGCGCGTCGCCACGTACCAGGCTGCGCCAGAACCGGTCTCGCGCCGCGTGGTCGCCGGCACACCGGTCAGCGGGCCGGACGCGTAGCGCGCGAGGGCCTTGGCGTCGGTGACCTCGAGCTGCTCGGTCCACAGCGACCCGCTCGTGCCGTCGTCCAGCGTCACCGTCTCGCCCGGTGCCAGCGGGAAGAACTCCTCCACCAGCACTCCCAGCAGGTCGCGGAAGGCTCCCGGGTAGCCGCCCAGGCGCATGTGGTCGCTCTCGTCGACGATGCCCGAGAAGTAGGTCACCAGCACCTGCGCGCCCGCCGCCGCCACCGCCTCCAGCCGGCCGGCGAGGTCGTCGGCGCAGAGGTACAGGGTGGGCACGACCACGACGCGGTACCTCGACAGGTCGGTGCTCGGGTGCACGACGTCAGCCGTCACGCCGAGCGAGCGCAGGGCGGCGTGCACGTCGTGCGCCACCTGGCCGTACTCGACCGCGGACGAGGGGTGCGACGGCAGCTGGCAGGCCCATCCGGCCTGGTAGTCCCAGAGCAGCGCCACGTCCGACCGGACGCGCGAGCCGGCCACCTCGCCGATGCGCTCGCAGATCGCGCCGAGTTCGGAGACCTCGCGAAAGACCTTGGTATCAGTGCCTGCGTGCGGCAGCAGGGCCGAGTGGAACTTCTCCGCGCCCGCCCTCGACGCGCGCCACTGGAAGAACCCGAGCGTGTCCGCTCCGCGCGCCACGTGCGCCAGCGAGGTGCGGAGCAGCTGGCCGGGCGCCTTGGCGCGGTTCACCGGCTGCCAGTTGACGGCGCTGGTCGCGTTCTCCATCAGCACCCACGGCCCGCCACCCGCCAGCCCGCGAGTCAGGTCGGCCGCGAAGGACAGCTCGGCGGCCGGGTCTTCGAGCGCGCCGTCGAGGTAATGGTCGGTGCTGATGACGTCCTGCTCGGGCGCCCACTGCGTGTAGTCGAGCTTGCGGAACTTGTCCAGCGTCATGAAGTTCGTCGTCACCGGCACGCCGGGCGACAGCCGCAGCAGCACAGCGCGCTCGGCCCTGTACTGGGCGAGCAGCGTGTCGGAGCCGAACCGTGAGAAGTCCAGCGACTGGCTCGGGTTGGGGATCGTGGTGCTGCGCCGCGGCGGGAGCACCTGTGACCACGCGGTGTAGCGCTGGCTCCAGAACGACGTTCCCCAGGCGTCGTTGAGGGCGTCCAAGGTCTCGTAGCGCTCCGTCAGCCACGTCCTGAACGCCTGGGCGCAGGTGTCGCAGTAGCAGGGCAGGTTGTGGCACGCGTACTCGTTGGAGACGTGCCACATCGCCAGCGCCGGGTGGTCGTGGTAGCGCCGCGCCATCTGCTCGGCGAGGGCGACGGCGTGCTCGGTGAAGACCGGCGAGCTGGGGCACCAGGTCTGGCGGCTCCCCGGCCACAGCGTGCGCCCGTCGACGTCGACCGGCAGCGTCTGCGGGTAGGCCTCCGAGAACCACGGGGGTGGCGACGCCGTGCCGGTGGCGAGGTCGACGGCGATGCCGCCGTCGTGCAGGAGACCGAGAATCTCATCGAGCCAGCCGAACTCGTACTCGCCGGGCGCAGGTTCGAGCCAGGACCATGAGAAGACCCCGACCGTGGCGAACGTGACGCCTGCCCGCTGCATCAGCGCCACGTCCTCCGGCCACACCTCGCGCGGCCACTGCTCGGGGTTGTAGTCCCCACCCAGGGCGATGCGGTCGCTCGGCCAGTCGCGCATGGCGCTCAGGGTGCCCGCTCTGGGTCGAGTAAGTCAACAGAAACCAACACCTACGAGTTGTCCTGGGGCCGCACCGCCCTACAGGACGCCAGGTAACTCCCGTGTAACGGAGTGAAAACTAGGTCTTGACAGGGGATGCTGCACCGACGACAGTCATCCGAAGCGTTGAGCGATTTTGTGTGAACCTGTCCGAAGGTGTGTCTAGGAGGCGTCATGTCCCGTCCGCAGTCCGAGGCCGAGTACCTGGCCAGGATCGTCCCGCCGTCCGTGGCCGCCACAGCACTCGGGCGGCGGACGCTGCTACGCGGCGCCCTGGTCGCCGGGGGCGCCGTCGGCCTCGGCGCCAGCCTCGCTGCGTGCGGCGGTGACGACGGCGGCGGCGGTGAAGGCGGCGGAGGCGGAGAGGGGGGTGGCACCGTCACCTTCGGCTCGAACGAGAATGCAACGGCGTTTGCCGAGCAGCGTGACGCGATGGCCGCCGACTTCACGGAGACCTCGGGGACCGAGGTGAAGATCAACGCGGTCGACCACAACACCTTCCAGGAGAACATCAACACGTACCTGCAGGGCAACGCCGACGACGTGTTCTCGTGGTTCGCCGGGTTCCGGCTGCGTTTCTTCGCCGAGACGGGCCTGGTCGGCGACGTCAGCGACATCTGGCCGCTGGAGGGCATCCCCGACTCGTTCAAGGAGGCGTCGACCGGCAACGACGGCAAGCAGTACTTCTCGCCACAGTCGTACTACCCCTGGGCGGTGTTCCACCGGAAGTCGACGTTCGAGGAGAAGGGCTACACCCAGCCGACGACGCTCGACGAGATGATCGCGCTCTGCAAGCAGATGCAGGCCGACGGCCTGATTCCTCTCGCCTTCGGCGACAAGGACGGCTGGCCGGCGATGGGCACGTTCGACATGCTCAACATGCGCATCAACGGCTTCGACTACCACATCTCGCTGATGGCCGGCGACGAGGACTGGGCGAGCAGCGAGGTCAAGGCCGTCTTCGATCAATGGCGTGAACTGTTGCCCTACCACCAGCCCGACGCGCTCGGCCGCACGTGGCAGGAGGCGGCGCAGACTCTCCAGCAGAACAAGGCAGGGCTCTACATCCTGGGCACGTTCCTGAACGCAGAGTTCCCGGACGACGAGGACGACCTCGACTTCTTCACCTTCCCGGAGATTGACTCGAACATCGGCTCGGGCGCGATCGACGCCCCCATCGACGGGTTCTGCATGTCGGCCGACCCCGACAACGAGGAGGGCGCCAAGGCGTTCCTCGCGTACCTGGCGTCCCCGGAGGCGGCTGCCGCTGCCGCGACCACGGGGCTGCCGTTCATCGCGGCGAACACCGACGCCGACACCAGCGCGTACTCCGAGCTGCAGAAGAAGTCGGTCGAGCTCGTCGGTCAGGCGGAGAACATCGCTCAGTTCCTCGACCGCGACACCCGGCCCGACTTCGCGTCGACGGTGCTCATCCCGGCGTTCCAGGAGTTCATCCAGAACCCGGACGACGTGGACGGGCTGACGAAGAGCATCCAGGAGCAGAAGCTGTCGATCTTCACGGACTGACAGCCGGTCGAGGCGAGAGTGGGTAGTGGCCAATGGCCGTGGAGACACCCGTCGGTGCCGCGGGGACGGCGAAGCCTGAGGGCGCAGGGAGGACGAAGAGCCGCGCGCGCCCCCTGAGCCGCCTGAGGGGTGCCGACCGCTTGGTGGTCGCCGCGATGGTCGTCATCCCGACGATCTTCGTCCTCGCCCTGGTGTGGTTCCCCGCCATCGCTTCGATCGTGCTGTCCTTCACCAACTGGAACGGAATCGGGGACCTCGCCGACATCGAGTTCATCGGCGCGAAGAACTACACCGACGTCACGAGCATCTATCCACCCTTCTGGCCCGCGGTGCGGCACAACGTCGTCTGGTTGCTGTTCCTGTTCGTCGGCCCCACGATCCTTGGCATCTTCTTCGCCGTGCTGCTCGACAAGGAGATGCGGGGCAGCCGGTTCTACCAGACCGCGCTCTACATCCCCGTGGTGCTGTCTCTGGCTCTCATCGGCTTCATCTGGCAGCTGATCTACTCGCCCGACCAGGGCTTGCTGAACCAGGTGTTCAACGCCGACATCGACTGGTACGGAGACCCTTCGGTCAACCTCTACGCCGTGCTCTTCGCCAATGGCTGGAAGCACACCGGATACATCATGCTGCTGTACCTGGCGGGCCTGAAGGGAGTCGACCCGTCGCTGCGCGAGGCCGCGGCGGTGGACGGGTCGGGCGAGGTGTCGACCTTCTTCAGGATCATCCTGCCGGTGATGCGCCCGATCAACCTGATCGTGATCGTCGTCGTCGTGATCGAGTCGCTTCGGGCCTTCGACCTGGTATGGGTGATCAACAAGGGCCGCAACGGTCTCGAGCTGATCGCGGCCCTGGTGACGCAGAACGTCATCGGGGAGGCGAGCCGCATCGGCTTCGCATCGGCGATGTCGACGGTCATGCTGCTGATCTCATCGGTGTTCATCACGGTCTACCTGCGCGTCGTCATGAAGGAGGAGCGGTGAGCGCCCTCGCCACGCCCGTGGACACGGAGCAGGACCCGGCGCACGGGTTTCACGGTGTGGCGGGGCGGCGCAGCCGGGCGCGCGTCCTGCTCCACGCCTTCCTCATCGTCGTCGCCCTGGGGTGGCTGTTCCCGATCGGCTGGGCGATCTTCAACTCGTTCCGTGACTACGACTACACGGCCGCGAACGGCTACGTCAGCTTCGGCGGCTGGACGTTCGACAACTACGTCGAGGCCTGGGAGCGCGGCAACTTCGGCCAGGGCTTCCTCAACTCCCTGATCATCACGCTGCCCGCCGTCATCCTCACGCTGTTCCTCGCCTCGTGCACCGCGTTCGTGCTGGCACGGTTCAGCTACCGGTTCAACCTGACCTTGCTGGGCGTGTTCCTGGCGGCGAACCTCCTTCCGCCGCAGGCACTGCTCGTGCCGGTGTTCCAGATGTACAAGCGGATTCCGATACCGGAGTCGGTGTTCGCGAACGACTCGATGCTGAACAGCCATCTAGGGCTGATCCTGATCAACACGGCCTTCCAGCTGGGGTTCTGCACCTTCGTGCTGAGCAACTACATGAAGACCCTTCCGTACGAGATCTACGAGTCGGCCCAGCTCGACGGCGCGAGCGTCGCCCGGCAGTTCTGGCAGCTGACCCTGCCGCTGGTGCGGCCGGCGCTCGCAGCGCTCGCCGTGCTGCAGACCACCTGGATCTACAACGAGTTCTTCTGGGCGACCGTGCTGATCCAGGACTTCAGCAAGCTGCCCATCACCAGCTCGCTGAACAACCTGCGCGGCCAGTTCTTCACCGACTACAACCTGGTGGCCGCCGGCTCGGTGCTCGCCGCGCTGCCGGTGCTGCTGGTGTTCTTCGTCCTGCAGCGGCATTTCGTCGCCGGCCTGTCGCTCGGCTCGACGAAAGGATGACCGCGCCGAACGTGGTCGTCCTGCGGGCCGGCTCGACCTCCGTCGTCCTCGACGTGTCGGGGCCGCTGCTGCCGCGCGTCCTGCACTGGGGCGCCGACGTGGGCGAGGTCGACGGCGCCGCCGCCGAGGCTCTGCTGCAGGCCACTGGCGACCCCGTCCCACGCAGTGCGCTCGACGAGCCGTGGCCGCTGACCCTGCTGCCCGCCGAGGACGACGGGTGGCACGGCACACCGGGTCTCGAGGTGCACACGGCAGGTGGCCTGTCGGCGGTGCGCCTGCGGCTCACCGGTCCGGTCAAGGTCTCCGAGAGGTCGGTTCGTACCGTTGCCCGCGACGACCGCGCGGGCGTCGAGGTCGTCGTCGAGGTCGAGCTGGACGAGCACGGGGTGCTGCGCGTCCGGCGCCAGGTGACGGCGATCGGCGACGGCATGGTCGACGTCGCCGCCCTCCGTGCGCTGGCGCCGTTGCCGACGAGGGCGACCGAGGTGCTCGACCTGACGGGGCGCTGGTGTCGCGAGCGGTCTCCCCAGCGCTCCCCACTGGTGCACGGCACTCACCGGCGGGCGTCGAGACGCGGTCGTACCGGCCATGACTCGCCACTTCTGCTGTGTGCGGGCACACCAGGCTTCAGGTTCCGGACGGGGGAGGTGTGGGCCGTGCACGTCGCGTGGAGCGGTGACCACGAGCACCTCGTCGAGGCGCTGCCCGAGGGTGCCGGCGGGCACGCGGCCGTACTCGGCGGTGGCGAGCTCCTGAGGCCCGGCGAGGTGCGCCTGGCGCCGGGGGAGACCTACGCGGCCCCAGAGGTCGTGCTGGTGTGGTCGGGCGACGGCTTGGACGGCATCTCGCGGCGCCTGCACCGCTCGATGCGAGCCCGAGCCGGGCACCCCTCGTCCGCCCGCCCGCTGGTCCTGAACACCTGGGAGGCGGTGTACTTCGGCACCGACACCGAGCAGCTGATGCGGCTCGCCGACTCGGCAGCCGAGATCGGGGTCGAGCGGTTCGTCGTCGACGACGGCTGGTTCGGTTCCCGCCGGAACGACCTTCAGGGCCTCGGTGACTGGGTGGTCGCACGCGACGTGTGGCCCGACGGTCTCGGGCCGCTGGTCGAGCGGGTGCACGGGCACGGGATGGAGTTCGGGCTGTGGTTCGAGCCCGAGATGGTCAACGTCGACTCCGACCTGGTGAGGGCTCGCCCCGAGTGGGTGCTGGGACCGGCGCAGGCCGAGGGTGGCGACAGGCCCAGGTCGTGGCGGCACCAGCAGGCGCTCGACCTCAGCCACCCCGAGGCCGCGGCGCACCTGCTCGAGAGACTCGACAAGCTCGTCACCGAGTACGCCATCGACTTCATCAAGTGGGACCACAACCGCGACCTGCACACCGCTGTGACGTCGGCGGCCGGCGGGCCGCCCGACAGGCCGTCGGTGCACACGCAGACCCTCGCCCTCTACGCGCTGCTCGACGAGCTGCGCGCACGGCACCCCGAGCTCGAGATCGAGTCGTGCTCGAGCGGCGGCGCCCGGGTCGACCTGGGCATCCTGGAGCGGACCGACCGGGTCTGGACGAGTGACTGCAACGACGCCGTGGAGCGACAGGCGATCCAGAGGTGGACCGGACTCCTGCTCCCGCCCGAGCTGCTCGGTACGCACGTCGGCCCTCCGGTGGCGCACACCACGCACCGAGCACTTGATCTCTCGATGCGTTGCGCGACAGCGCTGTTCGGTCACGCCGGGCTCGAGTGGGACATCACGACGTGCAGTCGTGACGAGCTCGCGACGCTGCGGGCGTGGGCCGGCCTGTACCGCGAGCTGCGGGGGCTCCTGCACTCCGGTGACGTCGTACGTGCCGACCTGCCCGAGGACGACCTGCTGCTGCACGGAGTCGTCTCGCAGGCAGGTGACGAGGCGGTCTTTGCGTTGACTCGGCTCGGCAGTGGCGCGAGCGCCATACCGGGTCGGGTGCCCCTGCCGGGACTGTCGCCGGACCGCTCGTACGGCGTTCGCGTGCGGGCCGAGGCCGGTCCCGCGGCCGTGGTGCAGGCCGCCCCGCCGGCGTGGTGGAACGACGCGGCCGGCGGCGGCGTCGTGGTGCCGGGTGCGCTGCTCGGCGAGGTGGGTCTGTCGATGCCGGTGCTTGCCCCCGCGCAGGCACTCGTGCTGCACCTCACCCCGGCGTGAGTTGAACAAGAGGCGGAGTGGCCACGGCGTCACCGTGCCGGTCGGGCTGACACAATGCCGCCCATGCCCGACGTCTCCGCCCAACCAGCTCAGGCACGACCAGCTTCGGCCCGTCCCCGCCTGTTCTCCGGAATGCAGCCGACGAGCGACTCACTGCACCTGGGCAACTACCTCGGAGCGCTGGTGCAGTGGGTCGCCCTGCAGGAGACCCACGACGCCACGTACTGCGTCGTCGACCTGCACGCGATCACCGTCGAGTACGAGCCCGCGGTGCTGCGCGAGCGCACGCGGCGGACGGCGGCGCAGTTCCTCGCCGCGGGCGTCGACCCCGAGCGCTCGGTGCTGTTCGTGCAGAGCCACGTGCCCGAGCACGCGGAGCTGGCCTGGGTGCTCGGCTGCCTCACAGGCTTCGGTGAGGCCGGACGGATGACGCAGTTCAAGGACAAGGCGCTGAAGCAGGGCAGTGACCGTGCCACCGTCGGGCTGTTCACCTACCCCGTCCTGCAGGCCGCCGACATCCTGGCCCACGACGCCGACGCCGTGCCGGTCGGCGAGGACCAGCGACAGCACCTCGAGCTCAGTCGTGACCTGGCGCAGCGGTTCAACTCTCGCTACGGCGACACGCTCGTGGTGCCGCAGCCGCACATCGTGCGCGAGACGGCGAAGATCACCGACCTGCAGAACCCGACGGCCAAGATGAGCAAGACGGGTGGCTCGCCCAACGGCGTCATCGACCTGTTGGAGGACCCGGCGGTGATCGCGAAGCGCATCAAGTCGGCGGTGACCGACACAGGGCGCGAGGTGCTCTACGACCCGGAGACCAAACCCGGTGTCTCCAACCTGCTGACGATCTACTCGGCCCTCGACGGGCGAAGTGTCGATGACCTCGAGAAGGCTTACGACGGCAAGGGTTACGGCGACCTGAAGAAGGACGTGGCTGACGTCGTGGTCGCGGCGCTCGGCCCGGTGAGGCAGCGGGCGATGGAGTACCTGGACGACCCGGCGTCGCTCGACGCCGTCCTGACGGCCGGCGCCGAGCGGGCGGGGGAACGCGCCGCCGCGACCCTCGCGAAGGTGTACGACCGCGTCGGTTTCCTGCCGCGGCGACGGGGCTGACCATGTCACCTGACCGAAGTGACGAGACCCTCAGCATGTCTGTCGTGCGTGCCGACGACCCCGTCGGCACCGTGACCATCGGTGTCGCGGTGGCGATCCCGCCACCGTTCGCTGCGCAGCTGCAGGGGTGGCGGGCCGAGTTCGGCGACCCGTTCGCCCACGCGATTCCGCCACACGTGACCCTCCTGCCGCCGACGCCGGTGCTGGAAAGGCGCCTCGACGAGGTGTTCGAGCACCTCCACAAGGCCGCCTCGAGTCACCACCCGTTCGTGATGACACTGCGAGGCACTGGGTCCTTCCGGCCGGTGTCGCCAGTCGTCTTCGTGCAGGTCGCGTCAGGCATCTCCGAGTGCGAGCAGGTCGAGCAGCAGGTGAGATCCGGTCTGCTGAGCCGCGATCTGGCGTTCTACTACCACCCGCACGTCACCGTCGCCCACGACCTGGACGACGACGCCCTCGACCGAGCGTTCACACGGCTCTCCGACTACGAGGCGTCCTTCGCGGTGGAGGGTTTCAGCCTGTACCGGCATGGCGCCGACGGTGTGTGGCGGGTCGAGAACGTGTTCACCTTCGACGGGGGCTCTGGGGACCCGGCGTGAAGCAGCTCCTCGCGCGCTGGAAGGCCAGCCGGCTGGGCCGCACGTGGGAGCTCTACGGCAAGCGGCGCGGCCCGATCCTCGCTGGAGGAGTGGCCTACGCGGCCCTGTTCTCGCTCTTCGGTGCCCTCGTGGCGGGCTTCTCGGTCTTCGGGCTCGTGCTGGGGTCGAACGAGCGGCTGTTCGACGAGGTCGCGGCCGCGGTCGACGCCCAGCTGCCCGGCCTGCTCGACATCGGCCCGGACGGTGGGCCGATCGACCCTGCGGCGCTCGTGGACCCGAACCTGGTCAGCATCGCCGGTGTGATCGCTTTCGCCACAGCGCTGTTCGCGGGTCTCGGGTGGCTCGATGCCCTGCGCGAGGCGCTGCGCAACGTGCTCGGTCTGCCTCCCGACGAGCACAACCTGGTGATGAAGAAGCTCACCGACGTCGGCGTGCTGGCGATGTTCGGCATCGGCATCCTGCTGGCCGCCGCGACGAGCGTGGTGGTCAACGCGGCCGCGTCCGCGCTTCTCGAGGCCGTCGGGCTGGGAGGCGGTCCGGTCGGCTCTACCCTGGTCCAGCTGCTGGCGCTGCTGGTGGTGGGGGTTGTCGACGCCGCACTGCTGCTGGGCATCTTCCGGGTCCTGGCCGGGCTCCGGCTTCCGTGGTCGCAGATGCGCGGCCCGGTGCTCGTCGGCGGCGGAGCCCAGGCGCTGCTGGTGAGCCTGAGCGGCGTCCTCGTCGGCAATGCCGGCGGGGGAAACCCGCTGCTGGCGACCGGTGCGGTGCTGGTCGGCGTCCTCGTGCTGCTCAACCTGATCTCGCGCATCCAGCTGCTGGTCGCCGCCTGGCTGGCGACCGCGCCCGCTCTCGAAGCCGCAGACACCCGCACGAGGGTGCAGATCGACCTGGAGAAGCACGCCATCGCGGCGTCGCCGCGCGTTCAGCCGAACTACTCGACCCGTGCCGCTGATCGGACGACGATCGCCGCAGGCGTCGTGCTCGGCGCGCTGGCCGTCACGAGCCTCCGCGTGGTGGGCCAGGGGGTCTCGACCCTCGTTCGGAGCGTGCGCGGCCGCTGACGGCACGACGCAGCACGAACAGGACGACCACTGCCGCCACGCCGAGCCCGGCTGCGACGAGGAGCCCGAGCGAGATGCCTTGGGGGCCAGCCATCACCGATGGGTCGTCGCCCGAGACGCTCCCGTCGCCTGGCTCGACCCTCCGGGCGCCGTCGCCGACCGACGAGGACGCGTCCGGGGCAGGCGCGGCAGCCTCCGAGGAGGCGACCGACTCGTCGAGGGTCGTGATGCCCTCCGCATCGGCGGGCGCCGCGAAGGCCCAGTCGAGCAGCGCCCGGCTCTGCTCCCACACCGAGCCCTCGGTGCGCATCAGCACCACGAGATAGCCCCGTCCGTCGCGCTCGGCGGCCACCACCAGCGAGCCGCGTGCCTGCTCGGTGTACCCGTTCTTCACACCGACGATGCCGTCGTAGTCGCCCAGGAGACGGTTGTGGTTGCCGATCTGGAACCGTGCGCGCTGCGACCCGAGCCGGATTCCGGCGCCGGGGAAGTCGTACTTCTCGGTCACGACCACGGGCGCCAGCCGGTCGTCGTCGAGCAGCGCGCGCCCGATCAGCGCCAGGTCACGTGCACTCGTGACCTGGCCGGTGGCGTCGAGGCCGCTCGCATTGGCGACGACTGTGTCCGTTGCGCCGAGATCGTCTGCGGTGCGCTGCATCTCGGCGACTGCGCTGCCGGTGCCGCCGGCCAGCTCGGTCATCGCCTGTGCCGTGTCGTTGCCGCTCGACATCAGCAGCCCGTGCACCAAGTCGCGTCCGCTGTAGGTCGAGTCGGGGACGATGCCGACCTTGGTGCCGTCGATCGCCGCCGCGTCGAACGTGCCGGTGTAGACCGTCTCGTCGGGCACGCTCGGCGCGAGAGCCAGTGCGGTCAGCATCTTGATCGTCGACGCAGGGGCGAGTCCGGTGCGCGCGTTCTGCGCGGCGAGAACCTCGCCTGAGTACAGGTTGGCCACCAGCCAGGCGCCCGCCGTCGGCGCGGAAGGTGGGGGCAGCCCGTCCGCGACGAGCGCTCCGGGCGCCTGGAGTGGGTCGTCCGCGAGCACTACGCGGGAAGCCTGGGAGGCCTGCGCCCCCGGCGCAACCACGGCGATGACGAGCCCCAGCGTGGCGGCCGTGCGGCCCCACCGACGAACTGCTGTGTGGCGCAGCACAGCTCAGATCTTGCGGGTGAGGAGCGCCTGCTTGACCTCACGGATCGCCTTGGTCACCTCGATGCCGCGGGGACAGGCCTCGGTGCAGTTGAACGTGGTTCGGCACCTCCAGACCCCCTCGCGGTCGTTCAGCACCTCGAGGCGGAGGTCGGCGCCCTCGTCACGGCTGTCGAAGATGAAGCGGTGGGCGTTGACGATGGCGGCCGGGCCGAAGTACTGCCCGTCCGTCCAGAAGACGGGGCACGACGACGTGCAGGCCGCGCAGAGAATGCACTTGGTCGTGTCGTCGTAGCGCTCACGGTCGGTCTGCGACTGCACGCGCTCGCGTGTGGGCTCGTGACCCGTGGTGATGAGGAAGGGCATCACCTCGCGGTACGACTGGAAGAACGGCTCCATGTCGACCACGAGGTCCTTCTCGATCGGTAGACCCTTGATCGCCTCGATGGTGATGGGTTTGGCGGGGTTGAGGTCCTTGAGCAGCGTCTTGCAGGCCAACCGGTTTCGGCCGTTGATCCGCATCGCGTCGGAGCCGCAGACCCCGTGGGCGCACGAGCGACGGAAGGTCAGCGAGCCGTCGATCTCCCACTTGATGGTGTGCAGTGCGTCGAGCACCCGGTCGGTGCCGTGCACCTGCACCTGGTAGTCCTCCCAGTGCGGGCCCTTCTCCGCGTCCGTCTCCGGGTTGTAGCGGCGGATGCGCAGGGTCACCTCGAAGGAGGGGATGGCGCCCACGGCGGCCCGGTCGCTGGTCTCCCCGGTCGAGGTGTCGGACGTCAGTGCACTCATCAGTACTTGCGCTCCATCGGCTGGTAGCGGGTGGTGACGACGGGCTTGTAGTTCAGCCGGATCGTGTCGCGCTCGGTGTCGCCGCCCTCGGCTCCGGCGGGCACCCGGTAGGCCATCGTGTGACGCATGAAGTTCACGTCGTCGCGGTTCGGGTAGTCCTCGCGGAAGTGGCCGCCGCGCGACTCCTTGCGCTCGAGCGCACCGAGCACGATCACCTCGGCGAGGTCGAGCAGGAAGCCCAGCTCGACTGCCTCGAGCAGATCAGTGTTGTAGCGCTTTCCCTTGTCCTGCACCGTGATCGACCGGTAGCGCTCCTGGAGCGCCTGGATGTCGGCGAGTGCCTGCTTGAGCGACGGCTCGGTGCGGAAGACCTGCGCGTTGAGGTCCATCGTCTCCTGCAGGGCCTTGCGCAGGACGGCGACCCGCTCGCCGTCCGCCCGTCCCCTGATGTCCTCGAGCAAGGTGACCGTGGCGGACTCACCGTGGTCGGGCAGAGGCACGTGCTCGACGGAGTTGGCGTACACGGACGCCGAGATGCCGGCGCGCTTGCCGAAGACGTTGATGTCGAGCAGCGAGTTCGTACCGAGCCGGTTGGAGCCGTGCACCGACACGCACGCCACCTCGCCCGCCGCGTACAGACCGGGCACGACCGTTTCGTTGTCGCGCAGCACCTCGGTCTCGATGTTGGTCGGCACGCCGCCCATCGCGTAGTGCGCCGTCGGGTACACCGGCACAGGCTCGGTGTACGGCTCGATGCCCAGGTAGGTCCGCGCGAACTCCGTGATGTCAGGCAGCTTCGCGTCGATGTGCGCCGGCTCCAGGTGGGTCAGGTCGAGCAGCACGTAGTCCTTGTTCGGACCTGCTCCCCGTCCCTCACGCACCTCGTTGGCCATCGAGCGGGCGACGATGTCGCGGGGCGCCAGGTCCTTGATGGTGGGGGCGTAGCGCTCCATGAACCGCTCGCCGTCACCGTTGCGCAGGATGCCGCCCTCGCCGCGCGCGGCCTCGGAGAGCAGGATCCCCAGGCCCGCGAGACCGGTCGGGTGGAACTGGAAGAACTCCATGTCCTCCAACGGAAGTCCTCGCCGGTACACGATGCCCATGCCGTCGCCGGTCAGGGTGTGCGCGTTCGAGGTGGTCTTGAAAACCTTTCCGGTGCCGCCCGTTGCCAGCACGACCGACTTCGCCCCGAAGACGTGGATCTCGCCGGTCGAGAGCTCGTACGCGACGACCCCGGCCGTGCGCTCCTCGCCGTCGACGGTGTTCGTCAGCAGGTCGAGCACATAGAACTCGTTGAAGAACTCGACCTGGTGCTTGACGCAGTTCTGGTAGAGCGTCTGCAGGATCATGTGGCCGGTGCGGTCGGCCGCGAAGCAGGAGCGGCGGACGGCGGCCTCCCCGTGGTTGCGGGTGTGCCCGCCGAACCGGCGCTGGTCGATGCGGCCCTCGGGGGTGCGGTTGAACGGCAGCCCCATCTTCTCCAGGTCGAGGACCGCGTCGATGGCCTCCCGGCACATCACCTCGGCCGCGTCCTGGTCGACGAGGTAGTCGCCACCCTTGACCGTGTCGAAGGTGTGCCACTCCCAGTTGTCCTCCTCGACGTTGGCCAGCGCGGCACACATGCCGCCCTGCGCCGCGCCGGTGTGCGACCGGGTCGGGTAGAGCTTGGTCAGCACCGCGGTGCGCGACCGCTGGCCCGCCTCGAGGGCGGCCCGCATTCCGGCGCCGCCGGCGCCGACGATGACCACGTCGTACTGGTGGATCTGCATGAGGCCCTCCTCGGACCGGGTGTCAGGCCGTCAGGAGCAGAACGAGGGCAGGAGTGCGGCGTCGGCGCCCGCAGGGCACGGGTCGAAGGTGAAGATCACCAGGGTCCCGAGCACGACCACCAGCGCGAACGCCGCGTAGAGCAGCCCCTTCAGCGTCATCCGCACATAGGGGGCGTCGGAGTAGTCGTTGATGATCGTCCGCACACCGTTGGTGCCGTGGATCATCGCCAGCCAGAGCATCGCCAGGTCCCAGACCTGCCAGAACGGGCTGGCCCACTTGCCGGCGACGAAGGCGAAGTCGATCGCGTTGACGCCCTCGCCCAACACCAGGTTCACGACCAGGTGGCCGAGCACCAGCACGACGAGCAGCACGCCCGAGAGGCGCATGAAGAGCCACGAGTGCAGCTCGTGGTTGCTCTTGTTTGACGGGCTGCGCCGGTAGGGCGAGCGCGGCGCGTCGAGGGCGGGAGCGGGAGTGGGAGTGGGAGTGGGAGTGGGAGTTGTCATCGTCAGCCTCCGAAGACGTGACTGAGGTGACGGATGGCGAAGGGGACGAAGAGGAGCACCCACACGACGCCGACGGCCCACAGCAGCTGCCGCTGGAATCGTGGGCCCTGCGACCAGAAGTCGACCGCGATCACCCGCAGGCCGTTGAAGGCGTGGAACAGGATGGCCGCCACCAGTCCCGCCTCGCCGAGGCCCATGATCGGGTTCTTGTAGGTCGCGATGACCTCGTTGTACGCCTCGGGCGAGACCCGCACCAGTGCCGTGTCGAGGACGTGCACGAGCAGGAACATGAAGATGGCGAAGCCGGTGACTCGGTGGGCGACCCACGACCACATGCCCTCACGGCCCCGGTACAGCGTGCCGGCGGGCTTCTCCACGACGCTGGCCACGACGGCTCCTCCTTCGTGACGTGCCGCGCGTGGGGTGCGGGCCGGGGGTCCGGTCACGGGTGTCGGGACCCGGGCGACGGCGACGTCAGGTCGCCGTCACTCTAATGACGCGACGGGCTGCGGTCGCGCCCGCGGGTGCCAGGGTGACGAATCCCACGCGGCGAGGGCCTTCGCGGCCGTCACGGTGTCGTAGTGGCCCAGCAGCTGGTCGCAGACGGAGTCCCACGAGCGGGTGAGGGCCGTCCGCCGCCCGGACTCGCCCATCGCCAGCCGCCGGGGCAGGTCGTCGAGCAGCAGGTCGACGCACCGGCGCAGGTCGCGGTCGTCGTCCGGTGAGCACAGCAGCCCGGTCGAGCCGTGGTCGACCGTGTCGAGCGGGCCTCCCGCCGCCGGGGCCACCACGGGCACACCGCTCGCCATCGCCTCCTGCAGGGTCTGCCCGAACGTCTCCTCGGTGCCGGTGTGCGCGAACACGTCGAGGGCCGCGTAGGCCGTGGCGAGCTGCTCGCCGTCCAGCCGCCCGAGGAAGTGAGCACCTCGCGGGCCGAGCTGCCGTTCGAGTGCAGGCCGGCTCGGCCCGTCGCCGACCACCACCAGCCGTGTGCCGGGGCGGTCGGCGAGCGCCTCGAGCCGCTCGACCCGCTTCTCGGGCGCCAGCCGTCCGACATAGCCGACCAGCAGCTCGCCGTTCGGCGAGAGCCGTTGCCGCAGAGCCGTACCCGCTGCTGTGGTGCGGTGCCGGGGGTGGAAGCCGGCGGTGTCGACCCCTCTGCCCCAGAGCTCGACGCGCGGTACGCGGTGCCGGCGCAGGTCGGCCAGGGTCGCGGTGGAGGGCGCGAGGGTGACGTCGGCCATGTCGTGAACGCGACGCAGCCAGCGCCACGCCGGCCTCGAGGCGGCTCCGAGCTGGTAGCGGCCGGCGAAGCGGGCGACATCGGTCTGGAAGACCGCGACGCTGGGGATCCCGGCGCGGCGGGCGACCGACAACGCCTGGGCGCCGAGCAAGAACGGGGACGCGGCGTGCAGCACGTCGGGCCGGTCGTCCAGCAGAGCGTGGGTCAGGAACCCGCTCGGCACGCCGATCGGGAAGCCCCGGTACGTCAGGGATCCGACCTCTCGGACGGCGAACCCCGCGTACTGGTCCGGCGCCGGCCCGGGGCAGATCACCTGCGCGTGGTGGCCGTGGGCTGCGAGGTGGTCGAGCACCCGCAGCACGCTGGTGGTGACGCCGTTGGCGCTCGGCAGGAACGACTCGGTGACGATCGTGACTCGCACACCACGGACGCTGGTGGCCGCCGGTGTCCGGATGGCGATCTGTGGGGGCGAGTCAGGTGTCCGCTCACTGAACGTCCGACCGGTGATCCGATCAATCTTCGCGAGATGGATGCAGAAAGGTCGAGTTGCCCCATTGACAGCACCCGTGTCCGCCTCGTCAACTAGGAGACCTCGGATGTTTGATGAGAAGGGGACTCGACATGCACAGCCCAGGAGGACCGCGGATGGAAGGCCCGGCACGTCAGGGACGACTGCGCAGGTGGGTCACTGCTGTGGTGGCCGCACTCGTGGTCGTGACCGGTCTCGCGGCGCCGACCGCGCAGGCCGAGGTCGTGCACCCGCGGCAGGAGTGGATGCGTGACTCGACGGCCGGGCTGTTCCTGCACTGGGGGATGTTCACCGCCCCCATGCACGCGGACTGCCAGGAGTGGGAGCAGGCCGTGACCGAGGGCGGCTGGGAGGCCTCGTACTGGGTGGAGGAGGCCAAGAAGCTCCGGGCGAGCTACATCGTCCTGGCCACCTTCCACAGCCGTCTGGGCTACGCGCGGCCCTGGCCGTCCGACGTTCCCGGCAGCTGCGCCCCTGAGCGCGACTTCCTCGGCGAGCTCGTCGACGCGGCCGAGGCCGAAGGTGTCGAGGTGCTGCTCTACATGACGGACGACCCGCAGTGGCACGACCAGCAGGGCGTCGAGATGCTCGACTCGCAGGCGTACTCCGACTACAAGGGCAAGCCGGTCGACCTGACCACGCGAGACGGCTTCGGGGAGTTCAGCTACGACTTGTTCTTCGAGGTGATGGAGCGGTACCCCGACCTCGGCGGCTTCTGGATCGACAACGACAACGGCTACTGGGAGCAGCACGGCCTCTACGAGCAGATCCGCGAGCTGCGCCCGTCGTGGTTGTTGAGCAACAACAACGAGGACACGCCGATCATGGACACGGTCAGCAACGAGCAGAAGACCGGCATGACGCCCTCGTACGACTACCCGCAGGCCGCGTGGACTCCGATGCCCCGCCTGACCGAGGCCTGCTACAAGCTGCCCACCGGAGGAGCCTGGTGGTACGAGGGCGACGACGAGGAGGTCGACGACCGCCTCAGTGTCGGGCGGTACATCACCAACGCAGGGTCGTCCATCAAGTCGCTGATGGCCGAGACGGCGATGGTGAACGGACGGTTCCCGCCGCAGCAGGAGGCGTTCAACGACTTCATGGCGCAGTGGCTTCCGCCGATCGTGGAGTCGATCGACGGCACCGAGGGCGGCGGCTACATGTACGGCGGCCTGCAGCCCGGCTTCTGGAACGACGGGGCTCACGGTGTCGTCACGGTCAAGAAGGACGACCCTCGTCGCCAGTACGTCCACGTCCTGACGCCGCCCACGTCCGGTGACGCAGTTCGCCTGCGGGACAACGGGTACAAGGTCACACACGTGAAGGACGTGCGCACCGGCGAGGCGCTGGCGTTCGACCAGTCAGGCGGCTCCATCACGATCCGGGGCGTGGAGCAGTGGGACGAGTTCGACACCGTCTTCGAGGTGAGGACCGTCCGCCACCAGAAGGGCTTCTACTCGCCATCGAAGGTCGACTCGTCGGCTTCGAGTGAGAACGGCGGGCACGTGGGCGCCAACCTGACGGACGGTTCGTTCGAGACGTACTGGGACTCCGGTGCGGTCCTGCCCGTGTCGTTGACGCTGGATCTCGGTGCGAGGCAGGGTGTTTCGTACCTGGCGATCAACCAGCGCGAGTGGACGCCGACCTACCCCCGCACGACGTTCGGACGGCCGGAGGACTCGGCACGGATCAAGGACTACCGGGTGCTGGTGAGCGACGACGGAGCGAGCTGGGGCGAGGTGAAGGCAGGTGTCCTGGAGAGCGCCCGTGGGACACGCATGATCGACATCGGCGAACAGCGGGCACGTTTCGTCAGGCTCGAGGTGCTCAGCACCTGGGCCGGAGCACAGGCGCCGAACCACTACATGCAGCTGAGGATCGACGAGATCAAGGTGGCCAGTCGGTACCCGTCCGGCGGGGGGCACGAGGCGCCCAGCTAGCTCGGGGACTCCGAGGACGGCCCGACCCGCGCGGCCGTGGAGTCGCGTCGTGTCAGGCGCACCACCTACGCGGCGAGGTCCCGAGCTGACAGGTCGTTCTGCTGTGTCAGGGTGGCCGCCATGACGCCAACGCTCGACGTCCCTGGTCTTCGGGGCTTCGTCGCCGTCGTGCCCGCCGGGGGAGCAGGCGCGCGCCTGTGGCCGCTGTCGCGAGCCGGGTCGCCGAAGTTCCTGCACGACCTCACGGGCGCTGGGCGCACCCTGCTGCAGTCGACCTGGGACCGGCTCGTGCCGCTGACCGGTGCGCACGGGGTGCTGGTGGTGACGGGACGCCGGCACGCCGACGCGGTGCGCGAGCAGCTGCCCGGCCTGCCTGCCGAGAACCTCGTGGCCGAGCCGTCGCCGCGCGACTCGATGGCCGCCATCGGGCTCGCCGCGGCACTGCTGGTGCGGCGCGACCCGGACGTCGTGATCGGGTCGTTCGCCGCCGACCACGTCGTGGGTGACCTACCGGCGTTCTCGGCAGCGGTCGCGCAGGCTGTTGCAGCAGCGCGTGAGGGATACGTCGTCACTGTGGGGATCGCCCCGACCGGCCCGGCCACGGGCTTCGGGTACATCCGCCCTGGCGGCGCTCTCGCCGTCCCGGGCGCAGCGGACGCGCGGGCCGTCGACGAGTTCGTCGAGAAGCCCGACGCCGCCACAGCCCAGGGCTACGTGGACTCCGGCTACCTGTGGAACGCGGGCATGTTCGTGGTGCGTGCGCAGGTGCTGCTCGACCACCTGCGGGCCCAGCTGCCGCTGCTCCACGACGGACTCGTCGAGATCGCCGACGCGATGGGTGCGGATCCCGCTGGCCGCGGCGGGACCGCGTCCGCAGTGATGGAGAGGGTCTGGCCGGGCCTGACGCGCATCGCCATCGACCACGCCATCGCCGAGCCGGTTGCGGCCTCGGGCGGGGTCGCCGTGGTGCCGGGCTCCTTCGGCTGGGACGACGTCGGCGACTGGCACTCGCTCGCCGGGCTTCTCGGTGCCGGTCCCGACGCCGTGCGCGTGCTGGGCGACTCCGCGCTCGTCGTCGACCACGGCAGCTCCGGGGTGGTCGTGCCCGCGTCGGGGCGCACGGTGGCCGTTGTGGGTGTGCCCGACGCCGTGGTCGTCGACACTCCCGACGCGCTGCTCGTCACGACGCGCGACCGGGCTCAGGACGTCAAGGCTGTGGTGGACACGTTGCGAGAGCAGGGCCGCACCGACCTGCTCTGAACGCGCGCCGCCACGTCCCCGTCCCCCGATCGCTAGCCACGTTAACGAGGCTCCGTGCTACTTCACGAGGCTCGCGAGCCTCGTTAACGGTGCGTTCGCCTCGTTAACGTGGCTAGCGCACTGGGCGCCGGACGGTGTGAGGCTGCCGACGAACGGGCGCCACGGCGTGCGGACGGGCCTACGCTCGCCGACATGGCCGAACACCGCGACACGCAGCGCCACTCCGAGTCGGGCCTGCCGATCCGCCCTCTCTACGGGCCCGAGACCCTCGACGGCTGGGACCCCGCGACGCGGCTCGGGGGGCCGGGCGAGTTCCCGTACACGCGGGGTGTGTACCCGAACATGTACACGGGCCGACCGTGGACGATGCGCCAGTACGCCGGCTTCGGCACCGCCAAGGAGTCGAACGAGCGCTACCACCAGCTCGTCGCCGCGGGCACCGGTGGACTCAGCGTCGCGTTCGACCTGCCGACCCAGATGGGCTTCGACTCGGACGACCCGGTCGCCCACGGGGAGGTCGGCAAGGTCGGGGTGGCGATCGACTCGCTCGACGACATGCGCACCCTGTTCGGTGGGCTGCCGCTCGACGGCGTGTCGACGTCGATGACGATCAACGCCCCGGCCTCGGTGCTGCTGCTGATGTACCAGCTGGTCGCTGCCGACGACGGCATCTCAGGCAGCCAGCTCACCGGCACGATCCAGAACGACGTGCTCAAGGAGTACATCGCGCGCGGCACCTACATCTACCCGCCGGCACAGTCGCTACGACTGATCAGCGACATCTTCGGGTACTGCGCGGCAGAGCTTCCTCGCTGGAACACGATCTCTATCTCGGGGTACCACATGGCCGAGGCGGGCGCGACGCCCGCGCAGGAGATCGCCTTCACTCTCGCGAACGCCAAGGAGTACGTACGCGCTGCTCTCGCAGCGGGTCTCAGCGTCGACGACTTCGCCCCGCGCCTCTCGTTCTTCTTCGTGGCTCGGACGACGTTCCTCGAAGAGGTTGCGAAGTTCCGTGCGGCACGGCGCATCTGGGCGCGGATCATGCGAGACGAGTTCGGTGCCAAGAACCCGAAGTCGATGATGCTGCGGTTCCACACGCAGACGGCCGGCGTGCAGCTGACCGCACAGCAGCCCGAGGTCAACCTGGTGCGGGTCGCGCTGCAGGGCCTGGGCGCGGTGCTGGGCGGCACCCAGAGCCTGCACACCAACTCCTACGACGAGGCCATCGCGCTGCCGACCACGAAGGCGGCGAGGCTCGCTCTGCGCACCCAGCAGGTGATCGCGTACGAGACCGACGTGACGGCCACCGTCGACCCCTTCGCCGGTTCGTACGTCGTCGAGTCGATGACCGACGACGTCGAGGACGCCGCGATGGCGCTGATCGAGGCCGTCGAGGACAAGGGTGGCGCCGTGGCCGCCATCGAGGAGGGGTTCCAGAAGGAGGAGATCGAGCGCTCCGCCTACCAGATCGCGCGCGAGGTCGACTCCGGTGAGCGCGTCGTCGTCGGCGTCAACAAGTTCACCGTGGACGACGACGAGCCCTACGAGCCCCTGCGTGTCGACCCGGCGATCGAGGCCGAGCAGTGCGCGCGGCTCGCGGCCCTGCGCGCGGGGCGCGACAACGGCGAGGTCGAGCGTTCGCTGGATGAGATGCGGGCTGCCGCCGGTGGCACCGACAACGTCCTCGTGCCGATGAAGAAGGCGCTCGCCGCGATGGCCACCGTCGGCGAGGTGAGCCACGCGCTCCGCGACGTGTGGGGCATCTACGTGCCGCGCGAGTCCTTCTGACCCAGGCAGTCCGTCCGGCCCTCGTCCCGGGAACCGGGCCTCGTCCCAGGACAGATATCGTGGTGACCACCGTGGACATGACCTCAACCCATCACGCAGCTGCTCAGACCTCATCACCAGTGCTCGCCGACCTCGTCGCGGCACTCGCCGACGAGCTCGTCGCGGTGCGCCGCGACCTGCACGCCCACCCCGAGGTCGGGCGGGCGGAGGTGCGCACCACCGAGGTCGTCGCCGACCGGCTCCGTCTCGCGGGACTCGACCCCGTGCTCCTGCCGGGTACGGGGCTCACCTGCGACGTCGGGGCCGACGCGAGCGACCTGGCCGCCACCTACGCGGACGCCCCCGTCCACACTGTCGCCCTGCGTGCCGATCTCGATGCTCTGCCGCTGCCCGACGAGACCGGCACGCCGTGGGCATCACGCGTCCCCGGCACGGCACACGCCTGCGGCCACGACATGCACACCGCGATCGTGCTCGGCGCCGGACTGGTGCTGGCGCGGATGCACGAGCACGAGCCCCTTCCGTTCCGCGTGCGCCTGGTCTTCCAGCCGGCCGAGGAGTCGACGCCGGGCGGCGCACTGGACGTGCTCGCGGCAGACGGACTAGCCGGCGTCGACCGCCTTCTCGCCCTGCACTGCGACCCCCATCTCGACACCGGGAAGGTGGGCCTTCGCGTCGGGGCCATCACCTCAGCGGCCGACAACGTCAGGGTCGTGCTGCGCAGTGCGGGCGGACACACGTCCCGTCCGCACCTGACCGGCGACCTCATCTACGCCCTCGGACACGTTGCGACCACGCTGCCTGCGGCCCTCTCCCGTCGGCTGGACCCACGGGCGGCGGTCAGCCTGGTCTGGGGCCGCGTCGCGGCGGGGGCGGCGCCGAACGCCATTCCGCGGGTGGGCGAGCTCGAGGGCACGATGCGTGTGCTGGATGCCGACATCTGGGCACGCGCCGGCGAGCTGCTGGCCGAGGTCCTCGATCAGCTGGCGGCCCCGTTCGACGTCACGGCGGAGCTCCACCACACGCGGGGCGTGCCGCCGACCGTCAACGAGGCCTCGTCGGTGGCGGTGCTGGAAGCGGCTGCGCGCACGGAGCTGGGCCACGACTCCGCCGTCCCCACCGAGCAGAGCATGGGCGGCGAGGACTTCGCGTGGTACCTCGACACGGTGCCCGGCGCGCTCGCCCGGCTGGGCACGCGGCGCCCCGGCGGTCACACCTTCGACCTGCACCGGGGCGACTTCGAGCCGGACGAGGACGCGATCGCGGTGGGCGTGCGGTTGCTCGTCGCAGCGTGCCAGGCGTCGTCGGCTTTCGCCGTAGACGCCTGAACCGTCCCGTGCCGGGACCGGCCACGCCGGTCGCAGATTGGTAACAAGTGCCTTCTTGGCCCGCATTGGAGTCCGGACGGACAGCCCTGGTGCCTATAGTGCGCCAGGCGATTCTGTGCCGGAAACGGCGGATGCGGAGGACGATGTGAAGCGAATGGCACGCGGTGCGGCGGCCCTGGGGATAGCCGCCCTGGCCCTGGCAGCATGCGGTGAGCCGCCGGAGGAGACGGGGCCCGGCGAGGGTGAAGGCGAGGCGCTCGACTACAAGGCCTGCATGGTGTCCGACGCCGGCGGCTTCGACGACAAGTCGTTCAACCAGTCCGGCTACGAGGGCCTGACCCAGGCCGAGGACGAGCTCGGCATCGAGAAGGCCGAGGTCGAGTCGACGGCCGACACCGACTACGCGCCGAACATCGACAGCCTGGTGTCGCAGAACTGCGACCTGGTCATCGGCGTCGGCTTCCTGCTCGAGGACTCGGTCCAGGCCGCCGCCGAGGCCAACCCCGAGACCAGCTTCGCGCTGGTCGACAGCTCCTTCTCGGCGCCCGACTTCTCCCCCGTCGAGCTCGAGAACGGCAAGCCGATCCTCTTCGACACGTCCCAGGCGTCGTTCCTGGCCGGCTACCTCGCGGGGGGCATGACACAGACGGGCGTCGTCGCCACCTTCGGCGGCATCCAGATCCCGTCGGTCTCCATCTTCATGGACGGCTTCGCCGACGGCATCGCGAAGTACAACGAGGACAGCGGCACCGACGTGAAGCTGCTCGGCTGGGACAAGGCAGCCCAGACCGGTTCGTTCACAGGCGACTTCGACAACCAGGCCAATGGGCAGAACCTGACCAAGGGCTTCATCGACCAGAAGGCAGACATCATCCTTCCGGTTGCCGGCCCGGTGGGCCTGGGTGCCGCTGCCGCCGCCAAGGAGGCCGGCAACGTCAACATCATGTGGGTCGACTCGGACGGCTTCGAGACCACCGAGCACGGCGACATCATCATCACGTCGGTGATGAAGCAGATCACCCCGGCCGTGTTCGACACCATCAAGTCCTCGGCCGAGGGCGGGTTCGACGCCGCGCCGTACGTCGGGACGCTGGAGAACGAGGGAGTCGGGCTCGCGCCGTACCACGACTTCGACTCGAAGGTGCCTGCCGAGCTGAAGAGCAAGATCGACGAGCTCAAGCAGCAGATCATCGACGGCGAGATCACGGTGGAGTCGCCCAGCTCCCCGGGCGGCGGGTGAGCTGGTAGGCCCCACGTAGTGCTGAAGTAGCACCAAGGCACCACGACGGCCCGGACGGTTACTCCGTCCGGGCCGTCGTCCGTCACAAGCAGTGCGCGGCCCACTAGGGTGCCTCCAGGCTGGGCTCACCGACGAGGGTGGAGGCAGGCGCGACGTGAAGCTCGAACTGCGTGGGATCACGAAGGTCTTCGGATCGCTGGTCGCCAACGACAACATCGACCTGGTGGTCGAGCCCGGCGAGATCCACGCCCTGCTGGGCGAGAACGGCGCCGGCAAGTCGACCCTGATGAACGTCCTCTACGGGTTCTACGACGCCGACGGCGGCGAGATCCTGGTCGACGACAAGCCGGTCACGTTCGCCGGTCCCGGCGAGGCGATGGCCGCGGGGATCGGCATGGTGCACCAGCACTTCATGCTGGTACCGGTCTTCACCGTCGCCGAGAACGTCGTGCTCGGGCACGAGCCCACCCGGACCGGCGGGATCATCGACCTGGCCGCGGCGCGCCGGCTCGTCAGCGAGATCTCCGACAGGTTCGGCTTCCACGTCGACCCCGACGCGATGGTCGAGGACCTCTCGGTGGGGGCGCAGCAGCGCGTCGAGATCATCAAGGCACTGTCACGCCGGGCCGAGGTGCTGATCCTCGACGAGCCGACGGCAGTGCTGACGCCGCAGGAGACCGACGAGCTGATCGCCATCATGCGGCAGCTCAAGGAGTCGGGCACCTCGATCGTCTTCATCACCCACAAGCTGCGCGAGGTGCGCGCCGTCGCCGACCGCATCACGGTGATCCGCCGCGGCGCCGTGGTGGGGGAGGCGTCGCCCGAGTCGACCGAGACCGAGCTCGCCTCGATGATGGTCGGACGGTCGGTCGACCTGGGCGTGAACAAGGCAGTCGCGACGCCAGGCGACACGACGTTCCGCGTCCGAGGCCTGACCGTGCTCGACGCCGCGGGCGTGCGGCAGGTGGACGACGTGAGCTTCGACGTGGCGAGGGCCGAGATCCTCGTGATCGCCGGCGTGCAGGGCAACGGCCAGACCGAGATCACCGAGGCGATCATGGGGCTGACCAAACCCGTGGCCGGCTCCATCGAGCTGGACGGTGTCGAGCTGGTCGGCAGGACGGTGCGTCATGTGCTGGAGGCCGGGGTCGGCTACGTGCCGGAGGACCGCAGCGCGGACGGGATCATCGGCACCTTCTCGGTCGCGGAGAACCTGGTGCTCGACATGGTCGGCACGGCCCAGTTCTCCAAGGGCCCCGCGCTCAACCTGTCCGCCATCGATGCCAATGCGCAGCACCGCATCTCGGAGTTCGACATCCGCACGCTGGGTGCCGGCCAGCCCGCCGGCAAGCTGTCGGGTGGCAACCAGCAGAAGGTCGTGATGGCGCGCGAGCTGTCCCGTCCGCTCAAGCTGTTCGTCGCCAGCCAACCCACCCGAGGTGTGGACGTCGGGTCGATCGAGTTCCTGCACCAGCGGATCGTCGCGGAGCGCGACAACGGCACGCCCGTGATCATCGTGTCGACGGAGCTCGACGAGGTGCTCGAGCTCGGCGACCGGATCGCCGTCATGTACCGCGGCCGCATCGTCGGGATCGTCCCCGCGGGCACGTCGCGCGACGTGCTCGGCCTGATGATGGCCGGGGTCCCGCTCGAGGAGGCGGAGCAGCAGGCCGCACATGCGCACACCTTGCTCGGTGAGGCCGACCTCGCGGCCCAGGGCGAGCAGGGCCCGGCCGAAGCGTCGCCGACTCCCCCCGCGAGCCTGACCAAGGAGGAGCAGTGAGCGAGCGAAGCGAGCGAACCAGTGGACACAGGGCGACGCTCGCGGTGAGGAACGAGCCGTGAGCGAGGCCCGAAAGACGGAGGCGCCGGAGGACCAGCAGCCCTCGCGCAGCTCGTCCCTCCTCCACGACCTGCTGGCGTCGAGCTCCCTGGTGTCGGCGCTCGCCGTCGTGATCGCACTGCTGCTCGGCGGCGTTCTGATCGCGGCCGCCGACGAGGAGGTGCAGGCCGCGGCCGGCTACGTCTTCAGCAGGCCGTCCGACTTCATCACCGAGACCTGGTACACGGTGACGGGCGCCTACAAGGCGCTATGGCAGGGCTCGGTGTTCGACTGGCAGGCAGAGACGTTCACCCGAACGATCCGGCCCATCACGGAGACGATGACCGTGTCGGTGCCGCTGATCTTCGCCGGGCTGGGACTCGGGATCGGGTTCCGTGCCGGGCTGTTCAACATCGGCGCGCAGGGCCAGATCATCCTCGGTGGCGTCTTCGGCGCGTTCATCGGCTTCACCTACGAGCTTCCGGTGGGACTGCACCTGCTGCTGTGCGTGATCGGGTCGGCGCTCGGCGGCGGCATCTGGGCGGGCATCGCGGGTGTGCTGAAGGCCAGGACCGGCGCCAACGAGGTGATCGTCACGATCATGCTCAACAACGTCGCGATCTACCTGATCGGCTACCTGCTGACGCTCGCGGCGTTCAGACGCGGCACGAGCACCAACCCGATCAGCCCGCCCCTGCACGAGAGCGCGCTGTACCCGTCGCTGCTCGGGTCGGGGTTCCGCCTGCACGCGGGCTTCCTGCTCGCCCTCGTCGCGGCCGTCGGTGTCTGGTGGCTGATGGAGAGGTCGCGTCTCGGCTTCGGGTTCAAGGCCGTTGGCGCCAACCCGCACGCGGCGCGCACCGCAGGGATCAGCGTCGAGAACAGCTACGTCTGGGTGATGGTGATCGCCGGCGCGCTGGCCGGGCTCGGCGGGTCGGCGCAGGTGCTCGGCACCGAGAAGGTCCTCACCGCCGGCGTCGCCGCGAGCTTCGGGTTCGACGCCATCACCGTTGCGCTGCTCGGACGCTCGCGACCCTTCGGCACGGTGCTGGCAGGCCTGCTCTTCGGTGCCCTGCGGGCCGGCGGCGTCTCGATGCAGGCGCGGACGGGTACGCCGATCGACCTGGTGCTGGTGCTGCAGTCGCTGATCGTGCTGCTGATCGCCGCGCCGCCGCTGGTCAGAGCCGTGTTCAGGCTGCCGCAGCCGGGTAGCCGGGGACGCCCGTCGTCCATCAACCCGACCCCGCTGACGCCCGCGAAGGAGGTCTGAGCATGAGCACCGACGTCTCCGCTCCCGACCCGACGCCGCTGGTCCCGTCTGACATCGTGGTGCGCGAGAAGGCTCCCCTCGTTCTGCGGCCGATCAGCTGGAAGGCCCCGATCGGGCTGACCGTTCTGGGTCTCGTCTCCCTCGTCTGGTTCGGCCTGCTCGCGGAGGGCGGGCGCACCACGACCTTCGCGATCTCCACCGCCAGCGACTTCGTCGAGATCGCGCCGATCGAGGTGCCGTCCAAGGCGACCGCGGTCGTTCTCTCGCTGATCGCCCTCGCGCTCGCCGCCTACTCGTTCTGGGCCACCGGGTCACGCCGCCGCGTCGGCGCATGGCTGCCTGCGGTCTTCGGCGTCGTCGTCATCTTCGCGCTGCTGACCTGGGCCGTGGCCGGAAAGGCGCAGTCGCTGCCGCTCACCGGTCTGCTGCAGGGCGCGCTGTTCCTCGCCGTGCCACTCGTCTTCGGTGCGCTCTCGGGTCTGCTGTGCGAGCGGTCGGGAATCATCAACGTGGCGATCGAGGGTCAGCTGCTGGCCGGTGCCTTCCTGGCCGCCACCGTCGGCGCGCTGACAGGCAGCGCCTACGTCGGGCTGATCGCCGCGCCGCTCGCAGGCGCCCTGGTCGGCCTGATGCTGTGCTTCTTCTCGGTGCGCTACCTGGTCGACCAGATCATCGTCGGCGTGGTGCTCAACGTGCTGGTCATCGGCTTCACCAACTACCTGTTCTCGACGGTGCTGGCCGACAACCCCGACTCGTTCGGCAGCGTGCCCAAGCTCGACACGATCGCGATCCCGCTGCTGTCGCAGATCCCGATCGTCGGCCCGGTCCTGTTCCGGCAGAACGCTCTCGTCTACCTGATGTACGTGGTCGTGATCGCACTGCAGATCCTGGTGTTCCGTAGCCGCTGGGGTCTGCGGATGCGCGCAGTCGGCGAGCACCCGAAGGCGGCCGACACGGTCGGGATCAAGGTCAATGCGACGCGCGTTCGCAACACCGTGCTCGGTGGCGCGGTGGCCGGCCTCGGTGGCGCCTTCTTCACGGTCGCGTCCGGGCTGGCCTTCGGCAAGGAGATGTCGGGTGGCAAGGGCTTCATCGCGCTCGCCGCAATGATTCTCGGACGGTGGAGCCCCACGGGTGCGCTGCTCGCTGCACTGCTCTTCGGTTTCGCCGACAACCTCCAGGTCGTGCTCGGCATCATCGGCACGCCGATCCCGAGCCAGCTGATGCTGATGACCCCTTACCTGGCAACGATCTTCGCGGTCGCCGGGCTGGTCGGCAGGGTCCGTCCGCCGGCCGCCGAGGGTCAGCCGTACATCAAGTGACGGCCACGTGACAGCACATGACGACGTCGACTGGCCGGCGCTGCGCGAGGCGGCGACGGCGGCGATGCGCCGCGCCTACGCGCCGTACTCGAGGTTCCCGGTCGGTGCGGCGGCCCTGGTCGACGACGGCCGGGTCGTCACCGGGTGCAACGTGGAGAACGCGGCCTACGGCGTCACGCTGTGCGCGGAGTGCGGGCTGGTCAGCGCCCTGATCGACTCGGGCGGAGGGCGTCTCGTGGCGTTCACGTGTGTCGACGGGCACGGGTCGGTGCTGATGCCGTGCGGCCGCTGCCGTCAGCTGCTGCACGAGCACGGTGGGCCCGAGCTGGTGCTGGAGACCGTGAGTGGCGTTCGGACCATGGCTGACGTGCTACCGGACGCGTTCGGCGCCCGAGACCTGGAGGAGCGATCGTGACCGACCTGCCCGCAACGGAACCGGCCGCCGAGTCGCACGACGCCGTCGACGTCATCCGCGCCAAGCGCGACCGCGGCGAGCTCACCGACGACCAGATCGACTGGGTCGTCGACGCGTACACGCGCGGCGTCGTGGCCGACGAGCAGATGTCGGCCCTCGCGATGGCCATCCTGCTGAACGGGATGAACCGTCGGGAGATCTCGCGCTGGACGGCCGCGATGATCGCGTCGGGCGAGCGGATGGACTTCTCCGGGCTGTCGCGCCCCACGTCCGACAAGCACTCCACCGGAGGGGTCGGCGACAAGATCACCCTGCCGCTGGCTCCCCTGGTCGCGGCCTGCGGGGTAGCGGTGCCGCAGCTGTCGGGCCGCGGGCTCGGCCACACCGGCGGCACCCTCGACAAGCTCGAGTCGATCCCCGGCTGGACCGCGGGCATCTCGAACGAGGCGATGTTCGCCCAGCTCGAGGACGTCGGCGCCGTCATCTGCGCGGCAGGCGCCGGTCTGGCCCCGGCCGACAAGAAGCTGTACGCCCTGCGCGACGTCACCGGCACCGTCGAGGCCATCCCGTTGATCGCGTCGTCGATCATGAGCAAGAAGATCGCGGAGGGCACTGGTGCCCTCGTGCTGGATGTGAAGGTCGGTTCTGGGGCCTTCATGAAGGACGTCGAGCAGGCCGGCGAGCTGGCGCGCACGATGGTCGACCTCGGCACCGACGCAGGCGTCACGACCGTCGCGCTGCTGACGAACATGGCCACCCCGCTGGGACTCACGGCCGGCAACGCCCTCGAGGTGCGCGAGTCGGTCGAGGTGCTCGCCGGAGGCGGACCGCCGGACGTCGTCGAGCTGACCCTGGCCCTGGCTCGCGAGATGCTCACTGCCGCAGGTGTCGACGACGTCGACCCCGCCGATCGTCTCGCCGACGGTCGGGCCATGGACGCATGGCGCGCCATGATCCGGGCGCAGGGCGGCGACCCCGAGGCCGAGCTGCCGGTGGCGAAGGAGCGACACGTGCTGATGGCCCCGGCCGACGGTGTGCTGGTGCACCTCGACGCGCTCGCCGTGGGCGTCGCGGCCTGGCGGCTCGGAGCCGGTCGCGCCCGCAAGGAGGACCCGGTGCAGGCGGGTGCCGGCATCGAGCTGCACGCGAAGCCAGGCGCCCTCGTTCGCGGTGGCGAGCCGCTGATGACGCTGCACACCGACACCCCCGAGCGGTTCGCCCGGGCGCTGGACGCCCTCGAGGGCGGGTACGCGATCGCACCGGAGGGCTCCCGGCCCGACCTGCTGCCGTTGGTGATCGACCGGGTGGCCGCCGTTTGACCCCAGTCGGTGCGAGGCGGTCCGACTTCGGTCTTGTGCACCCGACCACTACGGTCTGGGCATGACTTCGAGCTCTCCCGCCGCGGACACCACGGCATCGCAGGTTGCGCGGGCGCCCAAGGTGTCGCTCCACGACCACCTCGACGGCGGACTCCGTCCGGCCACGATCATCGAGCTCGCGGACGCGGTCGGGCACAAGCTGCCCGCCACCGATGCTGAAGAGCTCGGGCGCTGGTTCACCGAGGCGGCCGACTCAGGCTCTCTCGTGCGGTACCTGGAGACGTTCGACCACACCATCGCGGTGATGCAGACCGCGGAGGGACTGCACCGGGTGGCCAAGGAGTGGGCGCTCGACCAGGTTGCCGACGGGGTCGTCTACGGCGAGGCCAGGTACGCACCGGAGCAGCACCTCACAGCGGGCCTCTCGCTCGACGAGGTGGTCGAGGCGGTGGAGTCGGGCATGCGCGCCGGCGAGCAGGAGGCGGCCGCGGCCGGTACGCCGATCCGGTGCGGCACGCTGGTCACCGCGATGCGGCACGCTGCCCGCGGACGCGAGATCGCCGAGCTGGCGGTGCGGTACCGCGAGGAGGGAGTTGTCGGGTTCGACATCGCAGGCGCCGAGGCCGGCTTCCCACCGTCGCGCCACCTCGACGCGTTCGACTACCTGCACCGTGAGAACTTCCCGTTCACCATCCACGCGGGCGAGGCGTTCGGGTTGCCGAGCATCTGGGAGGCCGTGCAGGTGTGCGGAGCCGACCGGCTCGGGCACGGGGTGCGGATCGTCGACGACATCGACTCGGACACAGGCAAGCTCGGCCGCCTGGCCGGATGGGTGCGCGACAAGCGGATCCCGCTGGAGATGTGTCCGTCGTCGAACCTGCAGACCGGTGCGGCAGACAGCATCGCGGCGCACCCGATCACGATGCTCAAGGACCTGAAGTTCCGGGTCACGGTCAACACCGACAACCGGCTGATGTCGGGGACGAGCATGACGCGCGAGATGACCCTCCTCGTGGAGCAGGCGGGCTGGACGATGAGTGACCTGCGCTGGGCCACGGTGAACGCCATGAAGAGCGCGTTCATCCCGTTCGACCAGCGACTGTCCCTCATCAACGACGTGATCAAGCCCCGCTACGCAGCCCTCGGCGCCTAGCGGAACCTGGCCGGGAGGAGGCGGAGCCGTGAGAGCGGTGCAGTACACCAGCTACGGGGTCGCGCCCGAGCTGGTCGACGTCCCCGAGCCCGAGTGCCCCGACGACGGAGTCGTGCTCTCGGTGCGGGCCACCGGAGTGTGCCGGTCCGACTGGCACGCCTGGGTCGGGCACGAGGAGGTGGACCTGCCGCACGTGCCGGGCCACGAGATGGCCGGTGTCGTGCACCAGGTCGGACCGAAGGTGACGCGGTGGCAGGTGGGCGACAGGGTCACCGTGCCGTTCGTGTGCGGGTGCGGAGTGTGCGAGTTCTGCCTGGCGGGTGAGCCGCAGGTCTGCCCCGACCAGACCCAGCCCGGGTTCACGGGGCCGGGCTCGTTCGCCGAGCTGGTCGCGTTGCACGCCGCCGACACCAACCTGGTCGCGCTTCCGGACGGACTCGACTACGTCGCCGCCGCCTCGCTCGGCTGCCGGTTCGCCACGGCGTACCGCGCCGTCGTGCAGCACGGGCGGCTCGAGTCGGGGCAGTGGTTGGCGGTGCACGGGTGCGGCGGGGTCGGGCTGTCGGCTCTGATGATCGGGCGGGCGCTGGGTGCGCGCGTGATCGCCCTCGACGTGTCCGATGCGGCCCTGTACCGGGCGCGGGCGCTGGGCGCCGAGCAGGTGCTCGATGTCGGCGACATCGCCGACGTGGGCTCTGCCGTAACGGATCTCACTGAGGGCGGCGTCCACGTGTCCATTGACGCCCTCGGGTCGGTGTCGACGGCGCGAGCGTCGGTGAACGGCCTGCGTCGCCGCGGGCGGCACGTGCAGGTGGGGCTGCTGCATGGCGCCGACGCGGTGCGGGCGGTCCCGATGGATCGCGTCGTCGCCTACGAGCTCGAGGTGTACGGCTCGCACGGCATGGCCGCGGCCGACTACCCGGCGATGCTCGAGCTGGTTGCCGACGGACGGCTGCGGCCCGACATGCTGGTCGGCGAGGTGATCGAGCTCGACGAAGCCGCAGAGGCCCTGATGGCGATGGGCAGGCCGCCCTCCGGCGCGGGGGTGACCGTGGTGCAGATCGGTTCGGACGACGAGCGGTGAAGGCGCCATGAGCCAGCGAAGCGAGCGAGTCAGACCGCAGAGCGCTTGCGAAATGGCGAGGAACGAGCCATGAGTGGAGGCTCGGCCGGAACAGGCGCGGCCGTGGCCGCCCCCAATGTGGAGGGCGTCGCCGCCGCCACCGAGCTCGTGCTCGCAGGAGGCAACGCGGTCGACGCCGCGCTCGCGGCCATCGTGGTGGCGATGGTGACCGAGCCGGGCATCGTGTCACCGCTGGGCGGGGGCTTCGTCGCGGTCAGCCCTGCCGGTGGCGACCCGGTCGTCGTCGACGGCAACGTCGAGATGCCCGGACGGGGGGCCGCCCGTGAGCGGTTCGGCGCGGGCGTTCGTGAGGTGACGACCTCCTACGGCGGCGGCCTGACCATGCACGTCGGCCACGGATCGGTCGCCACGCCAGGCGCTTTCGCGGCCCTGGGCGAGGCGCACCGCCGTTTCGGTCGCGCGCCCTGGGCGCAGGTGCTGGCACCCGCCGTCGACGTGTGCCGGAGCGGATACCGGCTCGGCCGGGCATCGGGCAGCTACCTGGCTCTGACGGCCGACAACGTCTTCGGTTGGGACGAGCAGACCCGCGCGGCAATGAGCCGGTCCGACGGGTCGCCGGTGCAGGCGGGCGACACCCTCACCTCGCCCGACCTCGCCGCGGCACTGGAACTGGTCGCCAGCGAGGGTGCCGCCTGTCTCTACACGGGCGCCCTGGCCGACCTGCTCGTCCGCGACATGGAGGAGCGTGGCGGTCTGGTCACCGCCGACGACCTCCGGTCGTACCGGCCGCATGTCAGACCGGGACTGCAGGTGGGCCTCGGCGGCTGGACCCTCTCCACCAACCCGCCTCCAGCCATCGGTGGACCGGTGCTCGCCGCGATGTTGCGGCTCGTGTCGGGTGACGGCTCGGGTGACGGCTCGGGTGGCGGCTCGGGTGGCCGCTCGGATGGCCGCTCGGGTGGCGGCTCGGGTGGCGGCTCAGGTGACGGCAGAGCCACGGGCCCGCTCGCGCAGGTCGAGGTGCAGCGTGCGGTGCTGCGGTACCGCCAGGACCACCTGGACCAGTCACCGGACCTGCAGCGCGCCGGCCAGGAGCTGCTCGCCGCCGTGGCGCAGAACGGCGCCGCCGGTCTCTCCTCGGCCGCGTCCACGGCACACGTCTCGGTCGTTGACGCCGAGGGCATGGCCTGTGCCGTCACCGTGTCCAGCGGCTACGGCTCCGGCGCCACCCTGCCGGGCACCGGCATGCTGCTCAACAACGCCCTCGGCGAGCCCGAGCTGAACCGCCTCGGGCTGCACGCGCTGCCCCCTGGCACGCGCCTGGCGTCGAACATGGCGCCGACCACCGGGCGCAGCACCGACGGAGCGGTCCTCGCGATCGGCAGCCCAGGGGCCGACCGCATCACCACGGCACTGCTGCAGGTGCTTCGGCCGTTCTGCCTCGACGGAACCTCGCTGCAGGACGCGATCGACGCGCCGCGCCTGCACGTGCGGGTCGATCCCACCGCGGTCGTCGTCGAGCACGAGGCCGACCTGGAGGGTGCTTCCGAGGCGGCCGAGACCCTCGGCTTGCCGGCACGCGAGCACCCGGCCCGACACATGTACTTCGGTGGAGTGGGGGCTGCGCTCCTGGGGCGGGACGGTGACCTGCAGGCAGCGGCCGACCCGCGGCGCGCCTCGGCTACGGGCGTCTGCTGAGCCCCTCCACTCTCAACGTATAGCGCGCGTGGGGGCTTGCCGCAAGGCCCGGGTCGTGCCGCAGAATCGCCGATCCGGGCCAGAATCTGCGGACACGGGGGACTCCAGATGCGTGATGACGTGACCTGCCTGACGACCAGTGCGTTCGACCTTCCCGACCACCTCGCGCCCAAGGCCGACCCGACGCTGATCGCCGGCGACGAGCAGCATTTCGCCGCCATCGCGGAGAGCCTCCAGGCGTCGATCTCTGACCTGTCCGACCGTCTCGATGCCGAGCGCAAGGCGCCCGGCGGCGCCGACCAGGCGGCGATGGACCGCGACCTGGAGATCCACCGGCTGACCGCCCGCCTGCGCACCCTGCGTCGCTTCGGTCTGGACCTGTGCCTCGGACACATCGTCGGCGCGGACAGCCCCGAGCCCGTCTACATCGGACGACTCGGCCTGACGGACAGCGAGGGTCGTCGGCTGCTGCTCGACTGGCGCTCTCCCGCGGCCGAGCCGTTCTTCGGCGCGAACCACGCCAACCCGATGGGCCTGGCGAGCCGCCGCAGGTATCGCTGGGCCCGAGGCCGGGTCAGCGACTACTGGGACGAGGTCTTCACCGCGGACGGGTTCGAAGGGCACGCCGCCGCGCTCGACGACCAGTCCGCCTTCGTCGCCAGCCTGGGCAGCAGCCGCTCGACCCGGATGCGCGACGTGCTCGCCACCATCCAGGCCGACCAGGACGCCATCATCCGCGCGGGATCACGCGGCGCTCTCGTCGTCGACGGCGGTCCGGGTACGGGGAAAACCGTTGTCGCCCTGCACCGCACGGCCTACCTCCTCTACTCCGACCCACGGCTCGGTCACCGTCGCGGCGGCGTGCTGTTCGTCGGCCCGCACCAGCCCTATCTCGCCTACGTCGTCGACGTTCTGCCCAGCCTCGGGGAGGAGGGCGTGCAGACCTGCACCCTGCGCGACCTCGTACCCGAGGGAGCCGCAGCAGCGATCGAGACAGACCCCGACGTGGCCAGGCTGAAGTCGTCCGCGGAGATGGTGAAGGCGATCGAGCCGGCCGTCAGGTTCTACGAGGAGCCGCCGACGGAGGGAATGGTGGTCGAGACCCCGTACGCAGAGATCTGGGTCAGCCGGGACGACTGGGGCGACGCCTTCGCCGCGCCGTCACCCGGCACGCCGCACAACGAGGCGCGCGACCAGGTCTGGGACGAGCTGCTCACGATCCTGGCGAGCAAGTACGAGCCGGACGACGACGAGGAGGCCCCGGCCGACCTGGTCAGCAGGTCGATCGCCCAGAACCTGGAGCTGGCCGACACCTTCAACAAGGCGTGGCCGCTGCTCAAGGCGACAGACCTCGTCGGCGACCTGTGGGAGGTGCCCGCCTACCTGCGGATGTGCGCCCCGTGGCTCTCCCCGGACGAGGTTCGAAAGCTCCAGCGCGACGACGCCCGCGCCTGGACAGTCGCCGACCTGCCGCTTCTGGACGCGGCGCGCGCACGGCTCGGCGATCCAGAGACCTCACGCCGCAAGCGTCTCCATGACGCGGCCGTCGCCGCTGAGCGTCAGGCGATGGACAGGGTCGTCGACGAGATCCTTCAGGCCGACGATGACGAGGGCATGATGGCCCAGCTTCGCCAGGAAGGCATCCGCGATGCGCTCGTCGACGAAGACGCACTGCCCAGCGCCGACCCGGACCTGCTCGCCGGCCCGTTCGCGCACATAGTCGTCGACGAGGCCCAGGAGCTGACCGACGCGCAGTGGCAGATGCTGCTGCACCGCTGCCCCTCGCGGAGTCTCACCATCGTCGGCGACCGAGCCCAGGCCAGGCACGGGTTCACGGAGTCGTGGCACGAACGGCTCGAGCGGATCGGTCTCGACCGGATCGAGCAAGCCACCCTCAGCATCAACTACCGCACACCGGAAGAGGTGATGGCAGAAGCCGAGCCAGTCATCAGGGCCGTGTTCCCGGACGCGAACGTACCGACCTCCATCCGCGGCGGCGGGGTCCCGGTCGTCCACGGATCAACGGCGGAGCTGGGCTCGATCCTCGAGTCCTGGCTCGCCGCCGAGGCCGACGGCATCGCCTGTGTCATCGGCGCCCGTGACACCAGGGATGACATCACGGAAAGCGCGTTCGAGGCCACGTCCCGCGTCCGATGGCTGACCCCGGAGCTGTCGAAGGGGCTCGAGTTCGACCTGGTCGTCCTGGTCGACCCGGAGGAGTTCGGCCAGGGCATCGAAGGAGCGGTCGACCGCTATGTCGCGATGACCAGGGCGACCGAGAAGCTCGTCATCCTCACGAGCCCCTGACGTCGGCCGAGAGCTAGGCGGCAGTCAGTCGCCGTGCCGCCGACCTGAGCATGGAGCGCGTGATCGGGTCGTGCAGCACCGCGACAGGTGCGAAGTACAGGCGGCCGCGCCAGCCGTGCAGCTCGACCGCGGTCGTCACGCGCACGGTCCGGCGGACGGGGTCGACTCCGACTGCGGCGCAGAAGTCCAGGTGTCGGTCGTCCGCGCGAATGAAGGCTTCTTCGCCGGAGACCCGCTGGACGGCGAACACCGACTTCCTCCCGGGACTGACCCCGATCAGGGGTACGAGCAGCTGCCGGAGGGCCATCAGGGCGATCACGATTCGTGGCGTCGAGGGGATGTCGAAGATGGCGTTCGCCCAGACCTCGGGATCGGTGGGAGCTCCGTCCGGAAGGGGCTCCAGGACGACATCGGCCCAGTCGGGGCGGGGCATCTCGTCCAGGACGAGGCTGCGAAGGACCGGCATCGGCTCTGTGGTCTTCATGGCGTTTCCTCTCTCAGCGCGAGGGATGGTGGCTCCATACGCCAGCGTACGGTGAGCCATACGGTAGCGTACGGCGCGTGACTCCGCGACGTTCTGTGGCACGGATCTCGCTCACGGCCGACGATTGGGTGACGGCCGGCTTGCGGGCGCTGCGGGACGAGGGGCCATCAGGCGTTGCCGTCGAACCGCTGGCTGCCAAGCTGGGCGCGACCAAGGGATCTGCATACTGGCACTTCACATCTCGCGCGGCCCTGCTCGAAGCCGTGCTGCAGCGCTGGCGGGAGGTGGCCACCAGTGACGTCATCACCGCGGTGGAGGCGGACGGCGGGGACGCGTCCAAGCGACTCGGGCGGCTGCTCGAGGTGGTCACGACCGCGGTCTCCGTGAGCCCTGGCGAGCTGCGGCTGCTGGCGAGCACCGACCCCGTGGTGAAGGCCGCAGTAGAGGAGGTCACCGCAGACCGCGTCGCCTACGTCGAGGGTCTCCTGAGGCAGGCCGGTGTGCCGCGGACGACGGCCAGACGCCGGGCCGTGCTGGCCTACGCCGCGTACCTCGGGTTCGCGCAGCTGGTCGTCACCGCGCCCTCGGTGCTACCGGCGTCGCCGAAGGCTCGGTACGAGCTGATGGCCACGATGACCGACCTGCTGACGGTCTGAGCCGGGATGTTCAGCCGTGCTGACCGGACCTAACGCTGGTCGATCCACAAGTCGCGCCACGGCCGGTAGCCCATGACCACCATGGCCACGATCACACCGACAAGCACCACGACCGGACCCGCACCGGGCGAGACGGCGCCCTCGTCAGATCCCCATGCGACCAACGAGAAACCCATGGCGATCACCGACCCGATGGTGGCCAGCGTCACGATCAGACTGCGCAGCGCTCTGCGTTCGGAGCGCCCTTGGCCTGCGAGGATCGAGTTGACCAGCACGCCGCAGAGCAGCAGGAGAACCACCAGCAGGCCGAGGAAACCGATGCCGATCACGACGGCGCGGTCGTCATCGCTGGCGGCGAACGCCTGGAAGCCGGCAGTGGCGACCCGCGCCGTGAAGGCCTCGTCCTCGATGGTCTCGCTCCAGGCCGGCATCACCGACCCGACCACGATCAGCGCGAGCGCGAGGACGACCGGCAGCCGCAGCGCCAAGAGCCTCAAGTCGTGGACCTGAACCCGAAGTCGGGTCAGGTCACGCCTCATCTGCGTCAGCTGCTCCTGGTCGTCATCCATGGGCGCCACCGTAGCCACCCCCTGCGCTGGGTTACTTCACGAGGCTCCGTGCCACTTCACGAGGCACGCGAGCCCCGTTAACGGTGGCTACGCCTCGTTAACGGTGCTCACGAGCGCGCGGACATGGACGCCCCCGCAGCCACGCCAGGGCTACTTCACGAGGCTCCCTGCACGTTCACGAGGCTCGCACGCCTCGTTAACGGTGGCTACGCCTCGTTAACGGGGCTGACGAGAGCGCGAATGGTCGCCTCCGCCTCGGCGGGGGAGACGGCGCGGCAGCCCAGGGCGACCCATTGGGCCACCAGCCGTGGCTCGTCGCGCATCAGGGCCAGGCCCCGTCGTACCAGGGTCAGTGGCGGCTTGCGCGACTCGGAGAGGTCTCGGGCCAGGCGGCGCCAGAAGGTGACCGGTGGGCGCAGCCTCAGGCACAGGGCGTCGGCGAGGATGCCCGCGTCACGGCAGCGCGCGACCAGTTGGGCGGCGAAGATGCCCTCGGCGACGAGCAACGGGGCGCCATCCAGGTCGAGCCGCCCGGTGCCGGTGCGCCTGGACGTCGGGATGTCGTAGACCGGCGTCGCCGTCGCCCCGTGTGCGGCGAGGGAGAGCAGGGCGGTCATCGCCTCGTCCGCGTCCCAGCTGGTCGGGTCGTCCCAGTCGACGATGCCGAAACGTCGCGGCATCGGTGGCATCAGCGGCTCCGTGCGGGCGTCGTCGCCGTCACGGTAGAAGTCGTCCAGCTGGAGGACGGGGAGTCCCAGCCGCCGGGTCAGCGACGTCTTGCCGGAGCCAGACGGGCCACACAGCAGCACCACTCGCGCTACGGGTCGCTCCACGCGCGGCGCCGGGCCTTCGAAGAGGGTGTCGGGGGCGGCCTCGTCCGGTCGGCCGGGAAGTCCTCCCGGTCGGTGCGACTCCACGCCGTCAGGTGCCCTTCGGGTGCCAGACCGTCTTGGTCTCGGTGAACGTCAGAATGCGGTGTGGGCCGGGAGGCGTTGCAGTCCAGTCGGTTTCGGACGACGACGGACGGAGCACGCGTTTCAGCGTCTCCGCGCGGCGGCCTCGAGGTCGCCCCACGACAGGCCGTCGACGCCCACCGCTCCCGTCAGGTCGAGCGCGTTGACGTCGGCGTGCGACGCAAGCCACGGCGCGACCTCGGCGGTCCGGCCAGTGATGACGTTGACCACGCCACCGGGCACGTCGGACGTCGCCAGCACCTCCGACAGGGTCACCGCGGGCAGCGGACGGCGCTCGCTGGTCAGCACCACGGCGGTGTTGCCCGACACGAGCACCGGCGCGAGCACCGATACCAGGCCCAGCAGCGACGAGTCCTGCGGCGCGAGAACGGCAACCACGCCGGTCGGCTCGGGTGCCGACAGGTTGAAGTACGGCCCGGCGACGGGGTTGGCGTTGCCGGCCACCTGCGCCACCTTGTCGGTCCAGCCGGCGTACCAGACCCAGCGGTCGATCGCTGCTGAGACCACCTTCTCGGCCTGCGGACGGGTCAGTCCCTCGCCGCGCAGCACCTCGTCGACGAACTGCGACCGGCGGCCCTCCATCAGCTCGGCCACCCGGTAGAGCACCTGGCCGCGGTTGAACGCGGTGGCACCGGCCCACCCCTTCACAGCCGCGCGGGCCGCGAGGACGGCGTCACGCGCATCCTTGCGCGAGCCCTGGGCAGCGTTGGCCAGGAACCGGCCTCGGCTGTCGGTGACCTCGTAGCTGCGGCCCGACTCGCTGCGCGGGAACTTGCCGCCGACGTACAGCTTGTACGTCTTGCGCACCTCGGTCCGCACGGGTTCCGGCTTCGTGCGGGTCGCTGACTTCGCCGGTGTCACAGCTCGTTCCTCGCTGTGACAAGGAGGCTGTGTTCGATGGTTCTCGCGCTTCGCTCGTTCACAGGCTGTCTCCCTCGGTGCGCAGGTAGGCCTCGAGTCCGTGGCGTCCGCCCTCGCGGCCGTAGCCCGACTCCTTGTAGCCGCCGAACGGGCTGGTCGGGTCGAAGCGGTTGAACGTGTTGGCCCACACCACTCCGGCGCGCAGCCGGTCGGCGGCCCAGAGGATCCTCGAGCCCTTCTCGGTCCACACGCCGGCGGACAGTCCGTACGGGGAGTTGTTGGCCTTGGCGATCGCCTCGTCGGGCGTGCGGAACGTCAGCACCGACAGGACCGGCCCGAAGATCTCCTCGCGAGCGATGCGGTGGCTGTTGGAGACACCGGTGAACACGGTCGGCACGAACCAGAATCCCTTGCTCGGCAGCTCGCACGGTGGCGACCACCGCGTGGCGCCTTCGTCCTCGCCCGCCTGGGCCAAGGCGGTGATGCGCGCCAGCTGCGCCTTGGAGTTGATCGCGCCGACGTCGGTGTTCTTGTCGAGCGGGTCGCCGACGCGCAGTGTGGTCAGGCGTCGCTGCAGGCGTGACACCACCTCGTCGGCGACGTTCTCCTGCACCAGTAGTCGTGACCCCGCGCAGCACACGTGCCCCTGGTTGAAGAAGATGCCGTTGACGATGCCCTCGACCGCCTGGTCGACCGGCGCGTCCTCGAACACGATGTTCGCCGCCTTGCCGCCGAGCTCGAGCGTGACCTTCTTGCGCGACCCGGCGACGGCGCGGGCGATGGCCTTGCCGACGCCCGTCGAGCCGGTGAAGGCGACCTTGTCGACGCCCTCGTGCTCGACCAGGGTCTGTCCGGTGCCACCGGCGCCCGTGACGATGTTGACCACGCCGGCGGGAAGGTCCGCCTGTTGGCAGATCTCGGCGAACAGCAGCGCGGTCAGCGGCGTCGTCTCGGCCGGCTTGAGCACGACGGTGTTGCCGCACGCCAGGGCGGGCGCGATCTTCCACGCCAGCATCAGCAGCGGGAAGTTCCACGGAATCACCTGTGCCGCAACGCCGAGCGAGGTCGGGTTGGGACCGAACCCGGCGTGCTCCAGCTTGTCGGCCCAGCCCGCGTAGTAGAAGAAGTGGGCCGCGGCCGTCGGAACGTCGACGTCGCGCGACTCCTTGATCGGCTTGCCGTTGTCGAGCGTCTCCAGCACCGCGAGCTCGCGTGACCGCTCCTGCATGATGCGTGCGATCCGGAACAGGTACTTGCCGCGCTCGGCGCCCGACATCCGCGACCAGACGCGGGTGTGTGCGCGACGCGCCGCCGCGACGGCGCGGTCGACGTCGGAGGCGTCGGCCTCGGTGACCTCGGCGAGCACCTCCTCGGTCGCCGGGTTGATGGTCTTGAACGCCGTTCCGCCGCCCTCGGTGAACTCACCGTCGATGAACAGCCCGTAGTCCGTTCGGAGGTTCACCACCGAGCGCGACTCCGGAGCGGGTGCGTACTCGAACTTGCCCATGTCGTCCGCGCCAGCCTCTCAGTCGAGCGTTACGTAGTCGGGCCCGCTGTAGGCCCCGGTGGCCAGCTTCTGCCGTTGCAGGAGAACGTCGTTCAGCAGCGTCGACGCACCGAACCTGAACCAGTTCGGGTCGAGCCAGGCGTCGCCGGCAACCTCACTGACCATCACCAGGTACTTCAGTGCGTCCTTGGCCGTACGGATGCCACCCGCAGGCTTGACCCCGACCTGTCGACCGGTGAGTGCCAGCCAGTCGCGTACCGCCTCGAGCATCACCAGCGTGACCGGCAGGGTGGCCGCGGGGGCGATCTTGCCGGTCGAGGTCTTGATGAAGTCGGCGCCCGCGAGCATGGCCAGCCACGACGCGCGCCGCACGTTGTCGTACGTGACCAGCTCTCCGGTCTCGAGGATCACCTTGAGGTGCGCCGACCGTCCGCCGGCATGACACGCCTCGCGTGTTGCGACGATCTCCTCGAACACCTGCAGGTAGCGCCCCGACAGGAACGCGCCGCGGTCGATCACCATGTCGATCTCGTGTGCACCCGCCTCCACCGCGTCGGCGGTGTCGGCGAGCTTGACGTCCAGGCGGGCTCGGCCGGACGGGAAGGCCGTGGCCACGGCCGCGACGTGGACACCGCTGTCGCCGAGCGCCTCGACGGCGACCGGCACGAGGTCGTTGTAGACGCAGACCGCAGCGACCGACGGGCAGTCGGGCGACGAGGGGTCGGGCTGGCGGGCCTTGGCGCAGAGCGTGCGCACCTTGCCGGGGGTGTCCGAGCCCTCGAGCGTAGTCAGGTCCATCATCGAGATCGTCGTGTCGAGGGCCCACGCCTTGGCGGTGGTCTTGATCGATCGGGTCCCGAGGCCTGCCGCGCGAGCATCGGCCCCGACGGCGTCGACGCCAGGCAGGCCGTGCAGGAAGCGCCGCAGCGACGCGTCGTCCAGGCCCCGCGCCAGGCCCGCTGTGCCGAGCACTGACGCCGGGTCGGGCAGCGTCCCGTCCGGGCTACCGGCGCGGGTCTTCGCGGAGGTCGTGGTCACCGGTTAACTCTAGACCCGGGCTGAGCTTCCCGAACCGGCCGAAGGGCGACTCCATCTCCACACGCGGTCGGCACGGCGAGCTCATTGACGCGTCGCATTGAACGGCGGACACTTCAGCCAAGGCGTCCGATGACGCGGCGGGCGGAGGGGGAACGCTATGCGCTTGAGCACAAAGTCGGCCCGCATCGTCTTGGCGGTGAGCATCGTCGCAGCTGCTGCTCTCGTGACACCCGCATCCGCGGCGGCGCCCCCCGACACGGCACCAAGTGGCGCTCCAAGCGCTGCCGACCGGCTCAGCGAAGCTGAGCTTCAAGACCTCACTCGAATCGCAGAACAGAACCAGATCTCCCTGGAAGACGCGATCGCTAAGTACAGCTGGCAAGACGACTTCGCGGATGCCGTCAAGACCGTGAGCGAGAAGTTCCGTGACGAGTTCGCGGGCGCCTCGATCGAACCGACAGGCGGCTGGGTCGCCTTCAAGTCCGACGTGCCCCCCGGGGCAGCCATCGCCTTCGCCAGGCTCGAGGCCCCGGTCAAACTCGAAGGCTCGCGCGGCTACAGTGAGCTGGAACTTGCAGACGCGATCAACCGAGTGCACTTCGACCTGGCGAGCCGCATCCCCGTGGGAACGCCGGTCGTCTCGTCCTATGACGTCCGGTCGGGGCGAATCACCTCAGAAGTCGCCGGACTGCCAGCAACCCTGCTTCGAGATTTCGGCGCCAGCCTCACACGCCAGGCAGGGCATCCGGTGACGGTCACCCCACGGCCGGTGGCCATGGGCGGCGACACCATCTACGGAGGCGGAACCCTCACCACCTGTACCGCCGGCTTTTCTGTCATCAGCTCCGGCGGCACCTACGGCATCACCACGGCCGGCCACTGCGGCAACACGCAAGCCTATGAAGGACGTGCCCTCACCTACCGGGCAGAACATGCCGGCGCCCTCGGTGACATGCAATGGCACACGAGCAGCCTCGAGACAGAGGCCGACGACTTCTACTATGACACCGGCGTCCGTCGCGACGTCGCCGCCCAAGGCAATCCCGTCGTCGGCTAAACCTTGTGCCGCTACGGCAAGACCACCGGCGCACGCTGCGACCAGGTCCGAGCCAACAATTCCTGCCGCGGCACGATCTGCCACCTCACGCTCATGCAGAACCGATACGCCGACAGCGGCGACAGTGGCGGGCCCTGGTACTACGGGAACAGCGCCTACGGCGTCCACAGCGGCTACGTGCTGGCCTCGTTCAAGTACCGCGACCAGTTCACCCCGATGATGTACGCCGACGACAGCCTCAACGTCTATCTCAGGACCAGTTGATGACGCGTGTCTGGGCAGTGCTCATCAGCATCATCGCTGGCATGCTGGTCGGCCTGTTGCTCTTCCCAGTCATGGGCGACTCGCGCGGAAGCCTCTCAGTCGTCGGCAACCGAGTGCCCTCCAGCAACAGTCTTGTCGCCGTCCTGGCCGCCACCGTCACAGCAGCAATCGTCTGGATCGCACTGCACCAACTCGCCGCACGACGTCGACGCTGACGAATCATCGCCAAACCGGTCAATCCGACCTTGAGCCAGGCGGAGAGCACGGCTAGCACCCCCAAGTCCCTGGGTCGCTAGCAACTTCGCCGGCGAACTGGCACTGGCCGGATCTCGCCGTGGTCGTCGGGGGTGGGGTGGCGCTTCGACACCGGGGTGGCGCTGCTTGGCGGCTGAGGCCGGTCCAGGGACACGGCGAAACCCCACGGTGCGGAGCCGTGCGAGGATGCGCCGATGGGTTCCTCGGACGTTGGCGCGGTCATGCTGCGGCCGACCGCCGTCCGGGTGCTGGCGGCCTTGACCTGGGTGCTGATGGCCCTCTACCTGGGCTGGACGTTGCTCGCCGACCCGCCCGCCGGTCTGCGGTTCGCACCGGTGGCCGCGCTGGTGTCGGCCGTCGTGTACGCCATGTTCTGGCGCCCTGGCGTGGCGGTGGACGACGACTCGGTGACCCTGGTGAACGTGCTGCGTGACATCCGCATCCCCTTCTCACAGATGCGGTCGGTGCAGACGCGCTACGCGATGCAGGTCGAGACGACGGGACGTACCTACACCGCATGGGCGGCTCCCGCGCCAGGCCGCACCAGCTCGATGTCGCTGTCGCGGCGCGAGGCCGTGGGGGTCGAGCTACTGGGAGCGGACCTGAAGCAGGGAGTGAGCGCGAGCGCGGCGCCCAACACCGACTCCGGCGCTGCGGCGATGCTGGTGCGACATCGCTGGGCCCTCTACGACGAGAGAGTGGCGGAGCAGGCGGGCTCAGGTGATGGCTCCGCCCCCGCTGAGGCTCTCGGCGAGCCGGTCACGGCGCGCTGGGCCATCGGCGTGGTGGCGGCGCTGGTCGTTTGTGCCGCCGCGTCGGCCCTGACTTTGCTGCTCTGAGTCGACGCGCCTACTCCTGCAGGCCGGTCGCCGCTGCCACGTCGGTCCGCAGGAGTCCGAGCCTGCGGGCCGCCTCACGGCGAGCGGCCGCGACGTCGCCGTCCTCCACCGGCACGACGACCTCGAGGTAGGCCTTCAGCTTCGGCTCTGTCCCTGACGGACGGACGACGACCCGGTCGCCGGCCGCCGTGCGGTAGCGCAGCCCGTCGGTGGGCGGGAGCCCGTCCGCTCCGAGCGAGAGGTCGACGGCCTCGGTGACCTCGGACCCGGCGAGGGAACGGGGCGGCTCGGTGCGCAGCCGAACCATCGCGGCGCCGATCAGGGAGAGGTCGTCCACGCGCACCGACAGCTGGTCGGTCGCGTGCAGGCCGTGGGTGCGGGCCAGGTCGTCGAGCGCGTCGAGCAGCGAGCGCCCGTCGGCCTTGAGGGCGGCAGCGAGCTCGGCGACCACCACGGCTGCGCTGACGCCGTCCTTGTCTCGCACGCGTTCCGGGTCGACGCAGTAGCCCAGGGCCTCCTCGTACCCGAACAGCAGGCCGGGCTCGCGCGAGATCCACTTGAAACCCGTCAGGGTCTGCGCGTGCCCGAGGCCGTGGGCCGACGCGATGCGGGCCAGCAGCTGCGACGAGACGATCGAGCAGGCCAGCATCGAGCCGGGGCTAACCGGGCGGCCACCGGAGCGGGTCGCCAGGTGCTCGCCCAGCAGCGCACCCACCTCGTCGCCGCGCAGCATCCGCCACCCGTCCGTGTCGGACGGCCCCTGAGGGTCGTGGACGGCCACCGCGCACCGGTCGGCGTCCGGGTCGTTGGCGATCACGAGGTCCGCGTGCCGGGACCGTGCCGCGGCCAGCGCCAGGTCGATCGCGCCGGGCTCCTCGGGGTTGGGAAATTCGACCGTGGGAAACGCGCCGTCGGGCGCGGCCTGCTCGGGGACGAGGTACGTGTCGGTGAAACCCGCACGCCTCAAGGCCTCTTCGACGGTGGCCCCCCCGACCCCGTGCAGCGGAGTGAGGACGATCGACAGGCTGCGTGGCCCCCCGGGAATGGCCGCGGCCGCGGCGCCGTCGAGGTACTGGTCGTGCACGTCGTCCCCCAGAACCCGCCAGCCATCGGCTGGTCGGGGCACGGTGTCGAGAGCGCCCACCCCGGCGATGCGCGCCGCGATCGCGGCATCCGCCGGCGGCACGATCTGGGCCCCTTCCTCACCGGGCCCACCGAGGTAGACCTTGTAGCCGTTGTCCTGGGGCGGGTTGTGGCTGGCCGTCACCATCACGCCCGCGTCGGCCTTCAGGGAGCGGACCGCGAAAGCCAGCACGGGGGTCGGCAGGGGAGCCGGCAGCACCAGCGCCTCGATGCCTGCGCCCGTCATCACGGCGGCGGTGTCGGTCGCGAAGACGTCGGAGTTGCGACGTGCGTCGTAGCCGATCACGACACGCGGACGGTCAAGGCCGGTGGTCGGGCCGCGGTGGTTCACGTACGCGGCGAGGCCCGCTGCTGCCCGGATCACGACCACGCGGTTCATGCGGTTCGGACCCGCACCGAGGGCGCCCCGCAGGCCTGCCGTGCCGAACTGGAGGGTGCCCGCGAACCGGTCGGCCAGGTCGTCGGTCGCCGCGCTGTCGCCCGACTCGACGGCCGCGATCACCCCCCTCAGCTCGTCGACCGTCTGCGCGTCGGGGTCGTCGGCGAGCCAGGCACCGGCTTCGGCCAGGAGGCTGTCGCTCATTGCGACGCGATCCGGCGGGTCACCTCGGCCAGCAGGGCGCCGATCCGTCCGGAGGCCGCCTGCCCCGCCTCGAGCACCTCGCTGTGGTCGAGCGGCTCGGGGCTGATGCCGGCCGCCAGGTTGGTGACGAGCGAGATGCCCAGCACCTTCATCCCAGCGGCGCGGGCGGCGATCGCCTCCAGGGTGGTCGACATGCCGATCAGGTCGGCGCCGATGGTCGTGGCCATCCTGATCTCGGCGGGCGTCTCGTAGTGGGGCCCCGGGAACTGGGCGTAGACGCCCTCGGGCAGCTCGGGATCGACCTCGCGCGCCACCGCACGCAGGTCGGCGGAGTAGAGGTCGGTCAGGTCAACGAAGGTCGCCCCCTCGAGCGGCGACGTCGCGGTCAGGTTGAGGTGGTCGCTGATCAGCACCGGAGTGCCCGGTGCCCACGCCGGGTTCGTCGTTCCGCACCCGTTGGTGATGACGATGGTGTGGCACCCGGCGGCGGCGGCAGTGCGCACACCGTGCACGACCTGGCGCACCCCCCGTCCCTCGTAGAGGTGTGTTCTTGCCCCGAGGACCAGTGCACGAGAACCGGTTTCACCGACGCCGACCGACCGCAGCGTGCCGACGTGGCCCACCACCGCCGGCTTGTGGAATCCCGGCACCTCGTCGGCGGGCACCTCTGCCAGGGTCTCTCCGAGCAGGTCGGCGGCCGTGGCCCAGCCCGAGCCCAGCACGAGCGCGATCTCGTGGCTGTCGGCGCCGGTCCGCTCGGCGACGACAGCGGCTGCAGCGTGCGCGGCGGCCTGCGGTCCGTCGATGAACAGGTCACTGGTGGGCGCGCGGTGACTCGGTGCGGTGCGTTCGGTGGTCATTCGCGGAGGATAGCCACCGACAGGGCTAGCGACAGGGCAGGCGGCGCAGCCGGGCAACGTAATCGTCGGGGGCACCAGCCGCCTCGGCGGCGTCGGCCAGCATCCCGATGTAGTTCGCGCTCGGCAGGCCGCCCTCGTAGTCGTCCAGCACGTAGGCCCAGGTGACGACCTGCCCCTCGAGGGTGTCCACCCGGACCCGCACCTTGCGGTACAGGCCGATGCCGACGCCCTCCCACTCGTCCAGGTGCTTCTCGTCGGCCTCCGTCAGGTCGTACACGGCGACGTACACGGCATGGTCGGGCGCGCCCTGCACCACCGTCGCCAGCGCGCCGTCCCAGCCACGCTCCTCACCGCCGAACGTCAGGCGCCAGCCGCGCAGCCACCCCGTGTCGTACAAGGGGGAGTGAGGGGCGCGCCGCACCATCTGTTCAGGGTGCATGTTCGACGCGTAGGCCGAGTAGAGAGCCACAGGTACTGAGCGTAGCCATCTGTGCGAGGGGCGGACGGGTGGCGCGCGGGCGGCGACGGCACGACAGTATGAGCCGCGGATCGACCGCAAGTGGGTCCTCATGAGCGAGTCTGGAGAGCAGAGCCGATGAGTCAGCTGCCCGGGTCGGTATCGGCCCCGCGGCCAGCCGCGCAGACGCAGAACGCGCCGTCGACGCCGGCCGAGATCAGGCCTGGTACACGGGTGGTCGTCGTGGGGGGAGGGCCAGGCGGTTACGAGGCGGCGCTGGTCGCCGCGCAGCTGGGCGCCCGGGTGAGCGTCGTGGAGCGGTCCGGCCTCGGTGGTTCGGCAGTGCTCACCGACGTGGTGCCGTCCAAGACCCTGATCGCGACTGCCGAGGTGATGACCCTCGTCGACGACTCGGTCGAGCTGGGAGTGCGTTTCCCGGGCCCGGCAGGGTCGGCAGGCCAGACAGGCCAGACAGGCCAGACAGGCCAGACAGGCCCGGCCTCGCCTCGCGGCTCTGTGACGGTCGACCTGGGCAAGGTCAACGAGCGCGTACGCGCCCTCGCCAAGGCGCAGTCGCAGGACGTGCACCGCCGCCTCGAGGCAGAGGGAGTCAAGCTGCTCGCCGGCACGGGGCGGCTCGTCGGGCCCGAGCGCGTCGACGTCGAGCTCGCGGACGGCGAGACCCGGTCGCTCGAGGCCGATGTGGTGCTCGTCGCCACCGGGGCCCACCCGCGTGTGCTGCCCGACGCGATGCCCGACGGCGAGCGCATCCTGACGTGGACCCAGCTGTACCACCTGACGGAGCTGCCCGAGCGGCTCATCGTGGTGGGCTCGGGTGTGACCGGCGCCGAGTTCGCCTCTGCCTACGACGCTCTCGGCGCCGACGTCGTTCTCGTGTCGAGTCGCGACCGGGTTCTTCCGGGTGAGGACGCCGACGCCGCCGAGGTGATCGAGGAGGTCTTCGCACGGCGCGGCATGACGGTGATGTCGCGCTCGCGCGCAGCATCGGTGAAGCGGAACGGTGAAGGCGTCGTCGTGACCCTCTCCGACGGCAGAACGGTCGAGGGGTCGCACTGCCTGATGGCGGTCGGTTCGGTGCCGAACACGAACGGCATGGGTCTGGACGAGAGCGGCGTGCGCCTGTCGGACTCGGGCCACATCGAGGTCGACAAGGTGTCGCGTACCTCGGCGCGTGGTGTCTACGCGGCGGGCGACTGCACCGGGGTGCTGCCGCTGGCGTCGGTCGCCGCGATGCAGGGGCGGATCGCGATGTGGCACGCGCTCGGCGACGCCGTGGCGCCGCTCGAGCTGCGCACCGTGTCGGCGACCATCTTCACCGCGCCCGAGATCGCCACCGTCGGCTGGACGCAGGCACAGATCGAGTCGGGCGAGGCGCAGGGCGAGGTGGTCAAGCTGCCGCTGGCCGGCAACCCGCGCGCCAAGATGCAGGGCATCCACGATGGGTTCGTGAAGCTGTTCTGCCGCACCGGTTCCGGCACGGTGATCGGCGGCGTGGTCGTGGCGCCCCGCGCGTCCGAGCTGATCTTTCCCGTGACCCTGGCCGTCGAGCACCGGCTGACCGTCGACCAGGTCGCCCATGCGTTCACCGTGTACCCGTCGCTGTCGGGGTCGATCGCGGAGTCGGCGCGGCGCCTGCACCACCACTGACCCCGGCCGAAGAGAGGGGTGTGGGTCAGGCGTCCTTGATCTCGCAGACCACGGCGCCGGACGCGACGGTGGCGCCGACCTCGGCGGTGAGTCCCGAGACGACACCGGCGCGGTGCGCCAGCAGGGGCTGTTCCATCTTCATGGCCTCGAGCACGACCACCAGGTCTCCCTCGGCGACCGTGGCGCCCTCCTCGACGGCGATCTTGACGATGGTGCCCTGCATCGGCGAGGTGAGAGAGTCGCCCGACGCGGCGGCGCCGCCCTTCTTGGCGCCCGACCGCTTCGGTGCTTTCGGACGTCCGACAGCAGCACCTACACCGCCACCGCCGAGGGCGAAGCCGGCCGGCAGCACCACCTCGAGGCGCTTGCCGCCCACCTCGACGACCACGGTCTGCTTGGCGCCAGATGGCAGACCGGACACCGTGTCGACGTCCGCGACCGCGCCGGCCCAGGGCGCGATCTGGTTGTCGAACTCGGTCTCGATCCAGCGGGTGTGCACGCTGAACGGCGTTCCCTCGGCGGGCGCGAACGCGGGGTCAGCGACGACGGCGCGGTGGAACGGCAGGACCGTCGGCATGCCCTCGACGACGAACTCGCCCAGGGCTCTGCGCGAGCGCTCGAGGGCCTGCTGGCGGGTCGCGCCGGTGACGACGAGCTTGGCGAGCATCGAGTCGAACGCGCCGCCGATCACGTCTCCGGCGACGACCCCCGAGTCGATGCGGACGCCCGGGCCGGTGGGCGGAACGAACTCCGACACCGCACCAGGTGCCGGCAGGAAGTTGCGTCCCGCGTCCTCGCCGTTGATGCGGAACTCGAACGAGTGCCCCCGGATTGCGGGGTCGTCATAGCCGAGCGCCTCACCGGCGGCGATGCGGAACTGCTCGCGCACGAGGTCGATTCCCGTGACCTCCTCGGTGACGGGGTGCTCGACCTGCAGGCGGGTGTTGACCTCGAGGAACGAGATCGTGCCGTCCTGGCCGACGAGGAACTCGCAGGTGCCGGCTCCCGTGTACCCGGCCTCGGCGAGGATCGCCTTCGACGCCCGGTACAGCTCGGCGTTCTGCTCGTCCGACAGGAAGGGCGCGGGCGCCTCCTCGACCAGCTTCTGGTGACGTCGCTGCAGTGAGCAGTCGCGCGTCGACACGACCACGACGTTGCCGTGCGTGTCGGCGAGGCACTGCGTCTCTACGTGACGGGGCTTGTCGAGGTACTTCTCGACGAAGCACTCGCCCCGTCCGAACGCTGAAACCGCTTCTCGCACAGCGGAGTCGAAGAGCTCGGCGATCTCGTCGCGCTCGCGGGCGACCTTGAGGCCACGCCCGCCGCCGCCGTACGCCGCCTTGATGGCGATCGGCAGGCCGTACTCGTCGGCGAAGGCGACGACCTCGTCGGCGCCACCGACGGGCTCCTTGGTTCCGGCCACGAGTGGTGCTCCGGCGCGCTCGGCGATGTGACGTGCCTTGACCTTGTCTCCGAGCGAGTCGATCGCGGCGGGCGACGGTCCGATCCAGGTCAGGCCGGCGTCGATGACCGCCTGGGCGAACGATGCGTTCTCGGCGAGGAACCCGTAGCCGGGGTGCACGGCGTCGGCGCCGGCCTTGGCGGCGACGGAGAGCAGCTTCTCCTGAACCAGGTACGAGTCACCGGGCGTGGAACCGCCCAGGGCGTAGGCCTCGTCGGCGACCTTGACGTGCAGCGCGTCGGCGTCCGGCTCTGCGTAGACCGCCACCGAGACGATTCCCGAGTCCTTCGCAGCACGGGCGATGCGTACCGCGATCTCGCCGCGGTTGGCGATCAGGACCTTCGTGATCGGTCGGGGAGTGGTGCTGCCCTGCTGCTGGTCTGCCACGGTCGGTCCTCGCTGCTGGTCATCGGGGCTGGTCATCGGGGCTGGTCATCGGGCTGGTTTTCAGGACTGGTCATCGGGCATTCCTGGTCTTCCCGCCGGGCGAGCCTAGCGGGGTGGGGTTGTTCGGCCGGGTGGGCTGTCGTCGCGCACACCGAACCTCAAGGGGTCAGCGCGCCGAGGTCGGCACGGCACCTGCGCTGCAGGTCATCGAGCTCGGCGAGCGCGGCCTCGATGTCGGCCCGGCGCGCCTCGAGCTCGGCTCTGCGCTCGTCGATCTGCCCGAGCAGGTACTCCAGCTGGCCCGCCTCACCCGGCACGTCGTCGTACATGTCGACGATGCGGCGGATCTCCTCGAGTGGGAAGCCGAGGCGCTTGCCGCGCAGCACGAGGCCTAGCCGCACCCGGTCGCGTGGGTGGAACACGCGCACGGTGCCGCGCCGCTCGGGGGAGATCAGCCCCTCGGCCTCGTAGTAACGGACGGTGCGGTGGGTGACGCCGAACTCCTCGGCGACCTCCGCGATGGTCCTGGTTCCGCTTGCCATGCCTGCCATCGTGGTTTACGTTGACGTCAACGTCAAGTACCGCCACGAGCAGGCACAACGAGGTGAGCGATGTTCGAGCTGTCCCGCGAGCACGAGGACTTCCGCAAGGTGGTCCGAGACTTCGCCGAGCGCGAGGTCGGCCCGAACATCGAGAAGTGGGACCGCGACAGCCACTTCCCTGTCCACCTCGTGCCGCAGATGGGTGAGCTGGGCCTCTTCGGCCTGGTCGCCCCGGAGGAGTACGGCGGTGCCGGCCTCGACGAGGGTGCGTTCACGTCGCTGTGCGTGGCGATCGAGGAGCTCGGGCGCGTCGACCAGAGCATCGGCATCACCCTCAGCGCGGGCGTCGGCCTGGGCATCAACCCGATCCTGACCTTCGGCTCCGAGGAGCAGAAGCAGCGCTGGCTTCCCGACCTGCTGGCCGGACGGTCACTGGCCGCCTTCGGCCTCACCGAGCCAGAGGCGGGCTCCGATGCGGGCGCGAGCCGCACCCGTGCCCGCCTCGACGAGAGCGGCACCAGCCCCGAGTGGGTCGTCGACGGCGCCAAGGCGTTCATCACGAACTCGGGCACAGACATCACGTCGGTGATCACCGTGACTGCCCGCACGGGAGACCGCCCCGATGGTCGCCCTGAGATCAGCAGCGTCCTCGTCCCTTCCGGCACAACGGGTCTCATCGTGGAACCGTCCTACCGCAAGCTCGGGTGGCACTCGTCCGACACGCATGGTCTGACCTTCGAGGGCTGCCGGGTGCCCGGGCAGAACCTGCTGGGGGAGCGCGGCAAGGGGTTCGGTCAGTTCCTCGCGATCCTGGACGACGGACGCGTGGCGATCGCCGCCCTCGCGGTCGGCCTGGCCCAGGCGTGCCTGGAGCAGTCGACCGAGTACGCCAGGACGCGGATCGCCTTCGGTCGCCCCATCGGCGCCAACCAGGGAGTCTCGTTCGCCGTCGCAGACGTCGCGGTCGCGGTCGAGGCCGCGCGGGCACTGACCTACAAGGCCGCCTGGCTCAGGGACGAGCTGGCCGCCGGACGCCGCAGTCACGTCGAGTTCAAGCAGGCCGCCGCGGTCGCCAAGCTGTACGCGACGGAGGCTGCAGTGAACGCCGCCCGCGTCGCCACCCAGGTGTTCGGGGGCAACGGCTTCATGGAGGAGTACCCGGTGGCGCGCTTCTACCGCGACGCCAAGATCCTGGAGATCGGCGAGGGCACCTCGGAGATTCAGCGACTCGTGATCGCCCGTGGCCTCGGCCTGCCGGTCGACTGAGAGGCTCTGCCCATGACGCATCCGCGCGACCCCAAGGTGCAGGCGCTGCGTGACCGGCTCGTCGCGGCCTACGCGGCGTCCGACGCACCGACCGACAAGGCTGCCGAGAAACTGGCCGGCCAGAACAAGCTCTATGTGCGGGAACGCATCTCGCTGCTCGTCGACGACGGAAGCTTCGTCGAGGACGGCCGCTACGCCAACGCGCTCGCCGCGGGACTGCCGGCCGACGGCGTGGTGACCGGACGGGGGACCGTCGACGGCCGCGCCGTCGTGGTGGTGGCCAACGACCCGACGGTGAAGGCGGGGTCGTGGGGCGCGCGGACGGTCGAGAAGATCATCCGGGCAACCGAGATGGCGCTGCGCGAGGAGCTGCCCGTCTTCTGGCTGATCGACTCGGCCGGGGCGCGCATCACCGACCAGGTCGACCTGTTCCCGGGCCGCCGCGGCGCCGGGCGCATCTTCAAGAACCAGGTGGCGCTGTCGGGGAAGGTGCCCCAGATCTGCTGCCTGTTCGGCCCGAGCGCCGCTGGGGGAGCGTACATTCCGGCGTTCACCGACTGCGTGATCATGGTCGAGGGCAACGCTTCCATGTACCTCGGCAGCCCTCGGATGGCCGAGATGGTGGTCGGCGAGACGGTGTCGCTCGAGGAGATGGGCGGCGCCCGGATGCACTGCACCGTGTCGGGATGCGGCGACCTGCTCGCCCACGACGACGCCGACGCGATCGAGCAGGCCCGGCTGCTGTTCTCGTACCTGCCGGGGTCGTGGCGGCAGGACCCGCCGTCGTATGCGGCGGAGCCCCCGTCCGTCGAGCTCGACGACGACACGGTGCCCGAGGTCGAGAGCCAGCCGTTCGACGTCCACCACATCATCGACGGCCTGGTCGACGACGACTCGTTCTTCGAGGTCAAGCCGCTGTTCGCCGCGGAGCTGGTGGTCGGGTTCGGCCGCATGGACGGCCGCAGTGTCGGCATCATCGCCAACAACTCGGCCGTCAAGGGTGGCGTGCTCTTCGGCGACAGTGCCGACAAGGCAACGCGTTTCATCCTCTGGTGCGACGCGTTCAACGTGCCGCTGGTCTACTTGTCGGACGTGCCCGGCTTCATGATCGGCTCCGAGGTCGAGCGCGCCGGCATCATCCGGCACGGGGCGAAGATGATCACGGCGGTGTCCGAGGCCACGGTTCCGCAGGTGTGCGTGGTGATCCGCAAGTCGTACGGGGCGGGTCTGTACGCGATGGCCGGCCCCGGATTCGGGCCGGACGCGACCCTGGCGCTGCCGACCGCGCGCATCGCGGTGATGGGCCCGGAGGCTGCTGTGAACGCGGTGTACGCGGGCAAGATCGCCGCCATCCACGACCCTGACGAGCGCGCGGCATTCGTCGCCGCGCGGCGCGACGAGTACGAGGTCGACATCGACCTCGAGAGGCTGGCGAGCGAACTGGTGCTCGACGGCATCGTCCAGCCTGCGGACCTACGCCGTGAGGTGGTCACGCGGCTGCGCTACGCGTCCGGACGCGACCGGTCCTTCAGCGACCGCCGCCACGGCGTGCCCCCGGTCTGACGGCGAACTTCACGAGGCTTAGCTCACCTTCACTAGGCTCGCGAGCCTCGTTAACGGTGGGTACGCCTCGTTAACGAGGCTCGCGAGCCCAGTTAAGTGTGTGTGGGCCTCGTGAAGCTGGCTTCAGGGAGACCAGAGCGACGGCCACGCGATGCCCAGGTCCAGAAGCAGGACGCGCAGCACCGGAAGGCTGAGGCCGACGACGTTGTGGTGGTCGCCCTCCAGGCCGGTCACGAACGCGCCGCCCAACCCGTCGACCGTGAAAGCGCCTGCCACGCGAAGGGGTTCGCCGGTCGCCACATAGGCGTCGATCTCGGCGTCCGAGACATCGGCGAAGTGCACGGTGGTCGAGGCAACGGCCCCGAGCGCGCCGCCGGTGCCGCCGTCCAGTCGCTCGTCGACGAGCCAGTGGCCGGTGTGCAGCACGCCGCTTCGCCCGCGCATCCGGCGCCACCGCGCCACCGCCTCGGCGGCGTCGACCGGCTTGCCGTGCACCTCGCCGTCGAGCTCGAGCACCGAGTCGCAGCCCAGCACGACGGCGTCGTCGGGCAGGTTGTCGCGAGGGGCGACGTCCTCTGCCTTGGCGCGGGCCAGCACGAGCGCCACGTCCTGCGGAGCGGTCACTCGGCTCTCGCGGACGACGATCTCCTCGTCGACGTCCGACACCACGACAACCGGCTCGACGCCGGCGGATCGCAAGGTGGACAGGCGTGCCGGTGAGGCGGACGCGAGAACGAGTCGGGTCACCGTCGCGAGGCTAGTGGTGGCACTCCTGCCGGCGCCCTGAGCCCCGAGACCCAGGGCGCCGGCAGGAGGTCAGTGCGCGGGGGCGGGCTCGCGCAGGTCGACCGACGCCCTGTCGCCGCGCGCCGCCGGCTCCGCAACGTCGTCGCGCAGCGGGTCGGCGCCACGCGGTGCCGAGTACACGTCCTCGTCGAGGATGCCCTCACGCTTGGCCACGATCACCGGCACGAGCGCCTGCCCGGCGACATTGACTGCGGTGCGGCCCATGTCGAGGATCGGGTCGATCGCGAGCAGCAGACCGACGCCCTCCAGCGGCAGGCCCAGCGTCGACAGCGTGAGCGTGAGCATCACGGTGGCACCGGTCACGCCGGCTGTCGCCGCGGACCCGATCACCGAGACGAACGCGATCAGCAGGTAGTCGGTGATCGCCAGCTCGACGCCGAAGAACTGGGCCACGAAGATCCCCGCCAGCGCGGGGTAGATCGCGGCGCAGCCGTCCATCTTCGTGGTCGCGCCGAGCGGCACCGCGAACGACGCGTAGCCGCTGGGGACACCGAGGTTGCGCTCGGTCACGCGCTGGGTGAGGGGGAGCGTCCCGACCGACGAGCGCGACACGAACGCCAGCTCCAGGGCCGGCCACACGCCGGAGAAGTAGGAGCGGATCGACAGCCCGTTCGTCTTGATCAGCACCGGGTAGAGCACGAAGAGCACGAGCACCAGACCGATGTAGACGTCGGCGGTGAACACCCCCAGCGAGCCGAGCGCGTCCCAGCCGTAGCTGGCGACGGCCTTGCCGATCAGCCCGACGGTGCCGATCGGGGCGAGGCGGATGATCCACCACAGCACCTTCTGGATCACGGCGAGCGCCGAGCGGTTGAACGCCAGGAAGGGCTCCGCAGGCGCGCCGATCTTCAGGGCGGCGACCCCGACGGCGATGGCCACGACGAGGATCTGCAGCACGTTGAACGAGAGGCCGATGCCCTCCTCGGAGGAGCTCGCCTCCAATCCCAGCACGTTGCCGGGGATGATGCCGGTGAGGAAGTCGGTCCAGGTGCCCTGGGTGTCGGACGCTGCGGCGCCGGCCGCGTCCACGGACGCGTTGCTGCCGGGGTTGGTGAGCAGCCCGAGCGTGATGCCGATCGTCACCGAGATGAGAGCCGTGATGGCGAACCACTGCAGTGTCTTGACGGCCAGCCGCGCCGCGTTCGCGACCTGGGCGAGCCCGGCGATGCTGGCCACGATCGCGGTGAAGACGAGGGGCGGGACGGCGGTGCGCAGCAGCGTGACGAACGCCGAGCCGATGGTGGTCAGCGTGCTGGTGAGCCAGTTGGGCGCGGGGCCGTCGGCGGTGCCGACCTGCCCGATCTCGCGCGCGACGAGGCCGAGTGCCACGCCCAGGACGAGTGAGATGAGGATCTGGACGCCGAAAGGCGTCCGCTTGAGCGTGGTGAGCATGGTTCTCCTGCAGGGCGAGCGGGCGGATGGAGGTCTGTCGACTGGCGGTCAGCGTCGACAGGCCGCGCTCGCCTGCAGTCGAAGGTCGACGTGCAGGCGCTCGGTCAGGCCCCAGGGATTGCTCACGAGGGGAACAAGTACCCCAAACCGGTGCCTATTCCCCGTCCAAGGCCCAGATCTGGCTCAACACTGACGGGACGGGATCACCGGACCAGCGCGCCCTTGAGCACGTCCAGCCCGACCGAGCCGACGTCGAGCGCGCGGCGGTGGAACGCCTTCAGGTCGAACGCGTCGCCCTCCCGCTGCCGCACGTCCTCGCGCGCCTGCAGCCACAAGCGCTCGCCCACCTTGTACGAGGGCGCCTGGCCCGGCCACCCGAGGTAGCGCACGTGCTCGAACTTGAGGACCTCGTGGTCCTGACGGGCGTGGGCGGTCATCCACTGCCACAGCTTGTCGGCGTCCCAGGTGCCCCCGCCCAGCTCGGCCGGTGCCTCGAAGCCGCAGTGCGTGCCGATGTCGCCGACGACCCTCATCGCCCGGAAGGCCGACGCGTCGAGCATGCCCAGGCGGTCGGCCGGGTCGTCCACGTAGCCGAGGTCGGCCATCAGGCGCTCGGCGTACAGCGCCCAGCCCTCGCCGTGCCCGGAGACCCAGCACATCAGCCGGCGCCAGCGGTTCAGCAGCTCCGACCGCACCATCGTCTGACCCACCTGCAGGTGGTGCCCGGGTACGCCCTCGTGGAAGACGGTCGTCGTCTCTCGCCACGTGCCGAAGGCGGTGACCCCGTCGGGCACCGACCACCACATCCGTCCCGGACGGGTGAAGTCCTCGCTCGGTCCCGTGTAGTAGATGCCGCCCGTGTTCGTCGGGGCGATCATGCACTCGAGGGTGCGGATCTGCTCGGGGATGTCGAAGTGCACGTCGGCCAGGTCGGCGACGGCCTGATCGGACTTGGCCTGCATCCAGTCGCGGAACCGCTCCTTGCCCTGGATCGTGCGGGTCGGGTCGGCCTCGAGGTGGGCGACCGCGTCCTCGATCGTGCCGCCGGGCACGATCTTGTCGCTGACAGTGGCCATCTCGGCCTCGATGCGTGCCAGCTCCTCCAGGCCCCAGGCGTACGTCTCCTCCAGGTCGACGGTGGCGCCGAGGAACCAGCGCGATCTGAGCGGGTACGCGTCGCGTCCGCACGCGTCTGACTCCCGGGCCTGCGGCAGGATCTCCTCGCGCAGGGTGGTGGCCAGCTCTGCATAGGACGCGGTGGCTGCCTGCGCGCCGGCCTCCAGGTCGCGTGCCAACCCGTCCGTCGCGTCGCCCCCGTCCGGTCTGGCGCCCTCGGCCAGCTGGATGAAGAAGCCCGTCTCGCCGTTGCCGTGGCGATCGCACTGTTCGATCACGGCCTCGACCTGACGGCGGGCCGGGGCGTGCCCGTCGGCGATGGCGCGCCGGACGCCCTGCACGTAGCCACTGGTCGCGTCGCCGACCTGACGCATCCGCTGCGCGACCGTCGCCCACTGGTCGGCGGTGTCGGCGTGCATCAGGTCGAAGATGTCGCGGATCGTCTGGGGCGGTGTGGAGATCACGTTCAGGTCGCCGTAGGCGAGCCCCGCCTCGTGGATCTCGCCCTCGAGACCCAGTCGTTCACGCATGGCCGCGAGCGTGACCTCGTCGACCTCGTCCACGGGTGTGAGCCCGTTCAGCTCGGCGAGAGTCGCCCGGCTCGCCGCTGCGCGCGCGTCGACGCCGTCGGGGGTCAGGTCGGTCATCCGGTGGTCGTGCCCCTGCACGCCCAGGTAGGTGGCGAGCATGGGGTCGAGCTCGCACATCGTGTCGACGTGACGGTTCGCCACGTCGTCGATGGCGGACGGTGTGCGGGCACCGTCGCTGCCCGCGGCCGCAGCTGCGCTCTGGTCGGTGGAAGTCATGGCTGCGACCCTAGCCCGAGCCGCCGGCCGGGCCGCGAGACCTCTGAAACTGCACCTTGCGCACGCAGGGATGGTGCCGTTCGCGAGAACTCGCTGGCTAGCGGGGCCTGGCGGAGGCGCGCCAGGCGGCGGGACCATGAGGAAGCGGTTCGCGCACCGTCCGCGAAGGGTCGCTCCAGGCCGGTCGCTTCGTGCCGTCGTCCGCCGATCCCGCCCCGCTACCCGAGGCGGCGGTCAGCACCGCAACCAGGGCAGCGACCTCCTCCGCAGTCGCGTCCCCGCGCACAATCCTCAGGGTCGGACGCGGGACCCCTTCGGAATCCGCCCCACTCACAGCGGGATGTTCCCGTGCTTCTTCGGCGGCAGCGTCTCCCGCTTGTTGCGCAGCACGCGCAACGCCTTGACGACCTCGGCCCGGGTTCGCGACGGCGCGATGACCGCGTCGATGTAGCCACGCTCCGCCGCGATGTACGGGTTGGCCAGGGTGTCCTCGTACTCGGTGATGAACCCCTGCCGCGCGGCCTCGACGTCGTCGCCGCGCTCGGCGGCCTCCCTGAGCTCGGACCGGTACAGGATGTTGACCGCCCCCTGTGCGCCCATCACCGCGATCTGCGCCGTCGGCCACGCCAGGTTCAGGTCGGCGCCGAGGTGCTTCGAGCCCATCACGTCGTAGGCGCCGCCGTACGCCTTGCGCGTGATCACCGTGACCTTGGGCACCGTCGCCTCGGCGTACGCGTAGATGAGCTTCGCGCCGCGCCGGATGATGCCGTTCCACTCCTGGTCGGTACCGGGGAGGAACCCTGGCACGTCAACGAACGTCAGCACCGGCACGTTGAAGGCGTCGCACGTGCGGACGAAGCGCGCCGCCTTCTCGCTGGCGTCGATGTCGAGCGTGCCCGCGAACTGCATCGGCTGGTTGGCGACCACCCCGACCGAGCGGCCCTCCACCCGTCCGAACCCGATGATGATGTTGGGCGCGAACAGCGCCTGCACCTCGAGGAAGTCGCCGTCGTCGAGCACGTGCTCGATCACCGTGTGCATGTCGTAGGGGGTGTTCGCCGAGTCCGGGATGAACGTTTCGAGCTCGAGATCGTCCTCCGAGACATCGAGGTCGACGACCTCGTCGTAGACCGGCGGGTCCGACAGGTTGTTGCTCGGCAGGTATCCCAGCAGCTCCTTGACGTAGGCGATCGCGTCGTCCTCGTCATCGCCGAGGTAATGCGCCACACCGGATTTCGTGTTGTGGGCCCGCCCGCCGCCGAGGTCCTCGAACTCGACGTCCTCACCGGTGACGGTCTTGATCACGTCGGGGCCAGTGATGAACATGTGCGACGTCTTGTCCACCATCACCGTGAAGTCAGTGATCGCCGGCGAGTACACCGCGCCGCCCGCGCACGGCCCCATGATCAGCGAGATCTGCGGGATCACGCCGGAGGAGTGGACGTTTCGCCTGAAGATCTCGCCGTACAGGCCGAGCGAGACGACGCCCTCCTGGATGCGCGCGCCACCCGAGTCGTTGATGCCGACCATCGGCACGCCCGTCTTCATCGCGAGGTCCATCACCTTGACGATCTTCTCGCCGAAGACCTCGCCCAACGACCCGCCGAACACGGTGAAGTCCTGTGCGAAGACACAGATCGGCCGCCCGTCGACGGTGCCGTAGCCGGTGACGACACCGTCGCCGTAGGGCCGGTTCTGCTGCTGCCCGAAGTTGGTCGAACGGTGCCGTGCCAGTTCGTCGAGCTCGGTGAACGACCCCTCGTCCAGCAGCTGCTCGATGCGCTCGCGGGCGGTCTTCTTGCCACGCGCGTGCTGCTTCTCGACGCCCCGGGCCGACCCGGCGTGCACGGCCTCGTCGATGCGTTGCCGCAGGTCCGCGAGCTTCCCGGCTGTCGTGTGCACGTCGGGTGCCGAGACCTCTGGCTGCGCGGCCGACTTCTGTGCTGTCGACTCCTGTGCGGTCTGCTGGGCGTCCGAGTCGGCGGCGGGGGTGGCCATCGCTGCGTTTCCTCTCCTCGCGTGGCCCCGCAGCCTAGTCGCGGGCTCCTGGCGCCGAGGCGGGCGGTCATCCGGTGAGCGGCAAGCTGCCCCCTACTCTGACGACCATGACGGCGGAGAGGCCCGAGGACGGACGGTGGGGGTCGCTCGACCGTCCGCCGCTGCGTGTCGACGCCCTCCGCCGGGCTCTGCTCGCTCCCGCCGGACCCCTGTCTCGGCTCGAGCTCGTGGAGCAGACGGGCTCGACGAACGCCGACCTGATGGACGCGGTGTTGGGCCCCGGTGCGGACGACTGGCCGCACCTCTCCGTGCTGGTCGCCGACCACCAGGCGGCCGGACGGGGGCGCCTCGGCCGTACCTGGGAGACGCCGCCGCGCTCGTCGATCACGTTCTCGCTGCTGCTGCGTCCCCAACCCGTACCCCTGGCCGCCTGGTCGTGGATCCCCCTGCTGGCCGGCTTGGCCGTGGTGCGGACGCTGCGCTCCACCGCGGGGGTTCAAGCCGGCCTGAAGTGGCCGAACGACGTGCTGGTCGGCGCCATGCCGGAGGCCCGCAAGGTCGCGGGCATCCTCGCCGAGGTCGCCACGGGCGCCTCGCCCGCCCTGGTGCTCGGCGTCGGTCTGAACGTCACCACCACCGAGAGCGCCCTGCCCGTGCCGACTGCGACGTCGCTGCGGATCGAGGGCGCAGCCACGACCGACCGCGACACCCTCCTGCGCGCCGTGCTGCGTGAGCTGGCCACCGTGCTCACTCGCTGGCAGGCCGCGGGTGGCGACGTGGTCAGGTCGGGGCTGGCCGCCGAGGTCAGGGAGGTCTGCCTGACGCTCGGTCGGCCCGTGCGGGTCGAGCTGCCGGGGGGGCAACCCCTCACGGGTGTGGCGGAGGAGCTCGCCGACGACGGCCGGCTGGTGGTGCGCACGTCCGAGGGTGAGGTCTCGGTGCCCGCCGGTGACGTCGTCCACCTTCGAGACGCTGAGCACCCAGGAGCCGAGCACCACGGAGACGCCCAGGCCGGAGGGGGCGCCGTCGATGGAGGGTGAGTCGGCCGACGACGGTCCCTCCACTGGCGCCGAGAGCGAGCAGGACGAGCAGGAGGAGCGGGTTCTCGGTGGACGTCGCGGGCTGCGGTCGCGCCAGGTTTCGTCCGACGCGGGGGTGTCGCTGCTCTCGGCTCGCCGCTTCTGGCGCGCGCTCGGGTTCCCCGACGTCGGCGATGACCTGGAGGCCTTCACGGAGGCCGATGTCGATGCGCTGCACCGGGTTTCGCGTCTCGTCCGCGACGGGCTCCTCGACGACTCCACCGCCCTCGCCCTGACGCGCGCCGTCGGTCGGTCGGTCGACCGGCTCGCCTCTTGGCAGGTGCAGCTGCTCGGCGAGGCCCTCGTCGAGCAGCGCGCGATGGCGCAGTCGGGACCCGGTGACGCGGACAGGGACGCCGACCGGGAAGCCGGGCACGACGTCGGTGAGCTGGCCATGCTGCTGGCCGACGAGTTCGAGCCCCTGCTCGTCTACGCCTGGCGGCGCCACCTGGCCTCGGCGCTGCACCGCTACCAGGCGGAGGTCGTCCCCGACCCTGGCGTGCCGACGATGCAACGCGCGGTGGGCTTTGCCGACCTGGTCTCCTTCACGCGGGTTGTCCGACGTCTCTCGGAGCGAGACCTGGCGGTCCTGGTGCAGCGCTTCGAAGCCGTGACGTCGGACGTGGTGACCTCGCACGGGGGCCGCATCATCAAGCAGGTCGGCGACGAGGTGCTGTTCGTCGCGTGGCCGCCGCCTGCTGCCGCCGCGATCGCTCTCGACATCGCCGCCGAGATCGGGGCCGACCCGCTGATGCCGGACGTTCGCGTCGGCCTCGCGACCGGCCAGGTGGTCGCGCGGCTCGGCGACGTGTTCGGCACCACCGTGAACCGAGCCAGCAGGCTCACCTCGATCGCGGCGCCGGGCACGGTGCTCGTCGACGACGCGACGGCCCGGGCGCTGACGATCATCTCGGGCTTCACCTGCACGCCGCTGCGCCGACGCACCCTCAAGGGCATCGGCACCGTCGCTCCCTGGCTGCTGACGCGCAGCTCGCGCGGCGGCACCGGCACGACCGGACGCGCACCTGTCGACGTCGAAGCGGTGGAGAAGGCGGTCGAGGCTCCGGACGCTCGGTAGCCTGCCCCTCGTGAGCACTCCCAGCAGCCAACTGGTGCGGGTCGACCGTCCCGAAGACCACGCCGGCCACGTCGCTGTCATCCTGCTCGATCGTCCGTCCGCCATGAACGCGATCTCCACCGAGATGGCCCAAGCGCTGAGGGCGGCCACCACCGAGGTCGCCTCGGACCCGCTGGTTCGTGCCGTGGTGGTCGCATCGACGAGCACCAAGGCGTTCTGCGTCGGAGCAGACCTCAAGGAGCGCAACGCTTTCAGCGACGACGACCTACGCCGCCAGCGCCTGGTCACAGGTCCCGCGTACCGCGGCGTGCTCGACCTGCCGGTGCCCGTCGTCGCGGCCGTCGAGGGCTTCGCGCTGGGTGGCGGCTGCGAGATCGCGCTCAGCTGCGACCTGGTCGTGGCCGGACGCACGGCCGTGCTCGGCCTGCCCGAGGTGTCTGTCGGGGTCATCCCCGGTGGTGGCGGCACCCAGCTGTTGGCCCGACGGGTCGGTTGGTCGCGAGCCGCTGACCTGGTCTTCACAGCCCGCAAGGTCGACGCCGACGAGGCCTATCGGCTCGGCGTGGTCGACCGGCTGGTCGAGCCGGGAACGGCTCTGGCCGAGGCACTTTCGCTCGCCGCCAGGATCGCCGCCAACTCCCCGGTCGGTGTGCGTGCCGCCAAGCGGGCGATGCGGCTGGGCCTGGAGGGGTCGCTGGCCGCGGGCCTCGAGATCGAGGACGCCGCGTGGCGCACGACGGCGTTCAGCGCCGACCGAGCGGAGGGCGTCGCAGCCTTCGCCGAGAAACGCCCACCGCGCTGGCCCGGTATCTGACCCTGCCGCTGCCCGGCCGAGCCCTCCGAGGCGGAACCGCCCACCCGCACCATCAGGCCGCCATGGCCGCTCGCACTGACGGCCATGTGGCCGCCGACCAAGAACGACAGCCCGCCGAACATCCGCTTCTCGTCGGCCGGGCCAAGCTCGCTGATCAGCTCGCGGATCCGCTCGGCCAGGTCCTCGTCGTACGCCAATGAGAACAGGATGAGGGGGCCACCGACAACCGTCGCCAGCCAGATGCCAGAGTGCTCGGTATGAGCGCCCGTGCACAGATGGCCGCGATGACCGTCCTCATCGCGTCGGCCACATGAGGATCGCCGTTGCCGGCGGCACCGGCGTCGTCGGCCGCCATGTGAGCGAGGTGGCCCGCGAGCGAGGCCATGACGTCGTCGTCCTCACCCGGTCCGAAGGAGTCGACCTCACGACCGGCGAGGGCCTGACGGAGCGTCTCGCCGGGATCGACGTCGTCATCGACGCCAGCAACACGAACGTCCAGAAGCGGGCGGACGCCGAGGCGTTCTTCGGAGCGGTGACGAATCACCTCCTGGCGGCCGAGCAAGAGGCCGGCGTCGGGCACCACATCGCGCTCTCGATCGTGGGCATCGACGACGTGCCGCTGGGCTACTACCAGGGCAAGCGGCTGCAGGAGCGACTCGTTGTCGAGGGGGCCGTGCCGTGGAGCATCCTGCGGGCAACGCAGTTCCACGAGTTCACCGCACAGGTGCTCCACTTCGCCCGGGTCGGCCCGTTCTCGCTGGTGCCGCGGATGTTGAGTCAGCCGATCGCGGCGGTCGAGGTCGCCGAGGCGCTGGTCGACCTCGCCGAGGCCGGACCGTCGGGCCGCGTGCCCGACCTCGCCGGACCCGAGCCGCGCCAGATGGTCGACCTGGCGCGGCAGCTCTCGAATGCCCGCGGTCAGGGCCGTCGGGTCGTGCCGGTTTGGATGCCGGGTGCAGGGAAGCAGATGAGGTCGGGAGGGTTGCTGCCCAAGACCGACGGGCCGCGCGGGCGGCAGACCTTCGAAGAATGGCTCGCTCGCCCTCGTCGATGAGGCGAGGAACCGCGCGGCACCACAGCACGTCATAGCCGCATGGGCAACCGGAGACGTTCACCCTCAGCGGGACTCGTGGCCACCTTGGTGGGCCTCGTCATCCTGTTGCTGATGGCCGTCACGGTCACGGGCTTCGTGGCGCTCGGGCGGGACGCGCCAATGGGCTCCGTGATCGAGAGCGAGGAGCTGCTGCACATCGATCGGGCTCCGGTACGGGCCGGCGAAAACGAGGAGGTCGTCCACGCGCAGATCGACGACGAGAGCGAGCTGCGTGCGTACGCAGCGCATTTCGAGGGCCCCGGCACAGCCGCGGACGACCTGCTCGCACTGGCCGACGAAGTGGACTTCGACACCACGCGCCTGCACGCCTTCTACGTCGAGAGCGGGTGCGTGTCAGCGAAGGGCACGCAGCTGGTGACCGGACCTGACGGCCCGGAGGTCGAGCTGGTGGACACGTACGAGGTGCACCGGTGCTTCGCGGTCTACCTGCACCTGGTCGTGCACGCCGTCGACCGCTGACCTGACCACCAGACGGTCTGAGTACGGAGCCTGAGTACGGGGACCGTCGTCGCCACTCCCGTGGCACGGAACGATGACCGACATGAGCCACTTCCCGTCGGGGGCCACGCGGTCCCGCGTCGCCGACCCGCACAGCTGTCCCGTCTGCGGGTCTCGACTGAGCCGACCGCGCTGCGGTGCCTGCGGGGCGCTCCTGTCGGGACCGCTCGCCGCGCGCGTGTGGCACGCCAGCCAGGAAGCCGACCGGTGGCTCGATGTCCGTGAGCAGCTCATCCACGAGCTCCGCGGTGAGGCTTCCGCAGCCGCGTGGCCGGCACCCACCCAGCAGGTCGCCCCTGCCGTCCGATCGACTCCGGCGGTGCATCAGCCGACCTCACCCGCGACGTCACTTCCAGTGGCTCAGCCTGTTGCCCAGCCCGTCGCCCTGCCGGCCGCGTCCGTGCCCCCTCCATCCGCCGGGCAGGGTGTGGCCGGACGGCCACGCCGCCGCACGCTCGGCGTGCAGGACCTGCTGGTCGGGCTCGGCGCCCTCCTGCTGGCCGTGGCCGCCGTCGTGTTCCTCGCCTTCTCGTGGGACCGCCTCGGCATCAGCGGGCGCAGCGCCGTCGTCGGCGCCCTGACCGTCGCGGTGCTGGCGGGCGCGATGCTCGCCCGCCGGGCGCGGATGGGGGCGACGGCCGAGGCGGTCGCCGCCTTCGGCGCCGTGCTGGTGGTGCTCGACGCGGTCGCCGTCCGTGTCTCCGGTCTGGTCGGGGAGCCGGTGGGAGGGCTGGCGTACACCGCCGGGGCGGCCGTGGCCTGTGCCGTGGTGCTTGCCGCGGTCGGTTCTCTCGGACGTCTCAGGGCTCCCGTCTTCGCGGCCGCCCTGGTGGCGCCGATCGCGCCTGTGGCAGCGGGCTTCTCGCTCGCCGCGGAGGCGTCGACTCAGAGCGCTGTAGTGGTTCTCGGCGCCCTCGGGCTTCTCGGTGGGGCAGCCATCTCGACCGCTCGGCCGCTGCTCCTACGACGCGGCCTGGTCGCAGAGTCGGTCATGCTGGAAGGCCTCGCGTACGTCCTGGTGACCATAACCGTTGCGGGAGCATTGGTTTCGGCGGCGGCGGGCCTGCTGGGCGCAGGCACGTTCGTGTTGGTCGCCGCCGCCGTGCTCGCGGCCGTGATGACTCTGACGGCCAAGGGCCGGGACGTCTGGTCCGTGGTGGTGGGTGCGTCGGCCGCAGCGGGGGCCACGCTGTGGGCCATCGACCTGGGGGGTTGGGAGGCCCTCGCTCTCGCGCCGGCGACGGCAGGGCTGGTGGCTCTCGCGGCGATGGGCGGATGGCGCGCCTCTGGCGGGCTGCGAACCTCGGGCGATGTCAGCGGACCGGCGCTGCGGCTGACCGCCCGGGGCGCGCTGGTGGTGACCGGGTTGGCCGCGGTTCCCGGCGCTGTCGTTGCTGCCGCTCAGCTTCTGCCTGCTCTGGCCGCACTCGCTCGGCCCTGGCAGGAGGAGCCCGGTGCCCGGTGGTCAGAGGCGATGGATCTCGGTTCGCTGACCGGGCCCTTGGACGAGCATCGCGTCGCCGGCCTCGCTGCCGTGGTCGTGGTCGCCCTGGTGCTGGCGGCGTGGGCGTGGCTCGGCGAGCGACCCTGGTCGGCCTCCTGCGCGGCGGCTGCACTGGGCGCTCTGCTGGTGTGCGCGCCGTGGCAGCCGGACCTGCTGCTCGGTGTGGTCGCGCTGGTCGCGGCGGCCTCGGGGGGCGCCGCGATCAGCATCGGTCACCTGCTGCGGCACCGGGCGGCGCCCGCATGGCTGAACGGTCGCGAGTCGGGCACCGTGCTCGTCGTCGCCGGCAGCCTCGCGCTGACCCTCGGTGTCACGACGGCCTGGCTGGCCGAGGAGCTCGCCGTGCCCGCCACCGCGGTGGGAACGGCTGCTCTGCTGATGGCGCGATGGTCCGTGTCGATGCGCTGGACCGGACCGGGTTGGGCTGCGCCGAGGGCCATGCTCTCGCTCGCCGTCACCCTCGCGGCGCTGGCTCTGGTCGCGGCGGTCGGCGGCGTCCGAGGCCTCTCCGGCGTTGAGGTTTTCGTCCTGGCCGGGCTCGCCGCCGCCATCGCCCCGGTCGTGGTCTCGGTGCCGACCGGCCTGGCGGGGTCGGAGCGCCGGACGGTCGCGGGTGCCGGCGCGCTGGCGGTCGTGATGGCCATGCTGGCCGCTCGCGATGCCGGGACCTTCGAGGCCTTCGCGCCCCTCCGCTGGGAGGTGCTCCTCGTGGCGCTGACTCTGGCGGCCGCGACCGTGGCCGTCGACCCGAGGCAGGTGTGGTCGTCGATCGACCGCCGTGTGGCGGCACCCGTCACCGTGGTGCTCGCGACGTGGTCGGCGAGCGCCCTGACGGTTCTGGCGGGTGCGGGAGGAACGGTGCTGCCGGGCCTTGCCAGCGCCGGTGTGCTGGCCCTGGCCTGTCTGGTGGCCGCCGAGCTGCACCGCCGCGAGCACCCGCTGACCGTCGGGGTCGAGGTGGCATCAGTCGTCGTCGCGATCCTGGTGCTGGGCCAGGCCGCGGAGAGCAGAAGCCTCGGGATCCCCGTCTGGCCGGTGCTCCTGACGCTCGCCGCCGGGGCACTGGTCCTCGCGTCTGTGCCGTCGCGACGGTGGGTCGGCTGGGTTGCCCTGGTTCTCGGGACGGCGGCGTGGTGGGAGCGGCTGGCCGCCGAGGACGTGGGCCTGGTCGAGGTCTGGACGTTCCCGCCCGCGCTGGTGCTGGCCGCGCTCGCTGCTCACGCCATCTATCGACGACGGGATCCGTTGCGCCCCACCGCAATTGGGGCGGCCCTGCTCCTGGTTCTCCCGTCCACTGCGGCAGCGGTCAGCGGTGTCGCCTGGAGGCCCGCCGCGCTCGTCGCAGCGGCCGGGCTGGCGGTCGGCCTCACCATGCTGGTGCCGAGGCGTGACGGCGATGCCGGACGACGTGACCGCCGGCTCGTGCTGCTCCTGGTGGCGGCAGCCCTCGTCGCCGTGACCGGCGTCTGGGCCCGTGCCCTGCTGGCGCCGAGCGAGCAGGTCGAGCTGTGGGCGCTGGCTGCGGCCGCGGTGCTGGCCGCCGCAGCGGGTGTGGCGGTGAGCCGCGGCACCGACGCGTCTCCGTGGCGAGGGTGGCTGCCGGCCTCGGTGCTGCCGGCCGCCGGGCTTCCGTCGATGCTGGCGCCCGGCGCGTTCTCGTCAGGCGTCGACTCCGCCTTGTCCCTTGGGCGGCACCTAGCCGTGCTCCTGGTGACGGGTGCGGTGCTGGTGCTGTGCGCCGAGCGTGACCGCCTGCCCTGGGGCCGCCCGACCAGGTGGGTCGCGCTCGCCCTGCTGGCCGTGGCCGGCACGTCGGGCGTTCTCCGTCCGCTGCCAGGGACTTTCGAGGTCGTGACCATCACAGCCGGCGTCGTTCTCGTCGTCGCGGGCTGGGTCGAGCTGCGGCGCCGTCCCGAGGTCGGGTCGTGGCCGTTGCTGGGCAGCGGGCTCGTCGTCGCGCTGGCTCCCTCGTTGCTGCTGGCCCTGACCGAGGACGTGCCGCTGCGCGGCGTGCTGCTGGTGGTGGCGGCTGGTGCGGTCCTCGGATGGGGTGCGGCCAAGGGCTGGCAGGCGCCGGTCGTCGTGAGCACGGCGGTGCTGGTCGTGTACGCGATGAGCCAGCTCGTGGTCGTCTACGAGGCCGTGCCGCGCTGGGCGAGCCTGGCCGTCGTGGGCACCGCGCTGATCGCGCTGGGTGCGCGCTACGAGCGGAGGCTTCGCGACCTCGGCATCCTCGGTCGCCGTCTGGCCGCGATGCGCTGAGCCGCCCGATCAGGTGCGGGGTGCCTCGCCGAGCGCCGGGTCGCCGAGCACGGGGTCGTCCGCGAGCTCGTGTGTGAAGACCCAGGTGCGGTACGCGTAGAACCGGAAGAGGGTCGAGAGCACCAGCCCCACGACGTTGGCCGAGACGTTGTCGGCGACCGCGCTCCGCAGGTCGAGCACGTAGTGGGAGAAGCCGAGGCAGGTCAGCATGATGGCGAGGCCGACCACGTTGATGCCCGCGAACTGCACCAGCTCCAGCATCGGTCGGGGAGTGCGGCGGTGGCGGAACGTCCACTGCCGGTTGCCGTACCAGGCCACGCACGTCGCCACGGCGACCGAGATGACCTTGGCCGTGAGGGGCTTGTCCTCGAGCAGGCGTGGGCCCACGAAGCGGAGCAGGTTGAACAGCCCGACGTCCACCACGTAGGCCACGGCCCCGACCACACCGAATTTCACCATCTCGCGCACCAGCACGTGGATGGCGCCGCGCAGGCGCTCGATCAGGCGTCGCATCCCTCTCCCGTATCCGGCGGCGTGGACGACCGCCGATAGGCTCCGGGCCCGTGACGACGACCCTTGGTGGCTTCCCGACCGTAGCCGTCGTCGGCGGCGGTCAACTGGCCCGGATGATGGCACAGGCCGCCACCGCGCTCGGCGTGCGCCTACGCCTCCTGACCACGGATCCGGACGACAGCGCCGCCCAGGTCATCGCCGACACCCTCGTGGGCCACCACACCGACGAGGCGGCCGTGCGGTCGGTCCTGCCCGGGGTCCAGGCGCTGACGTTCGACCACGAGCACGTCCCCTCCGAGCTGTTGCGCGCGCTCGAGGCGGAGGGGGTCGCCGTGCGTCCGGGCCCTGCCGCCCTCCTTCACGCCCAGGACAAGCTCGCGATGCGGGAGCGCCTGGGTGCGCTCGGTGTCGGGTGTCCGCTGTGGGCCACTGCGAAGAGCGCGGCCGACGTGGTGACCTTCGCCGAGGGAATGGGGGATCTCGCGAGAGCGAGTGCTGCGGGCTGGCCGGTGGTGCTGAAGACGCCGCGAGGTGGCTACGACGGCAAGGGTGTTCGCGTGCTGCACTCGGGCGAGGACCTCGCCGCTTCCGAAGCGGCAGCGTGGTTCGAGCAGTTCCCGGACGGGCTCCTCGTCGAGGAGCGCGTCGACTTCGTTCGAGAGCTGGCGGTGCTCGTCGCCCGCAGCCCGTCGGGTCAGGCCGCTGCATGGCCGGTCGTGCAGACCACCCAGGTGGACGGAGTCTGCGACGAGGTGGTGGCCCCCGCACCAGGGCTCGACGAGTCCCTCGCGACGAGCGCGACCGCCGACGCGCTCCGGATCGCAGCGGATCTCGGCGTGACCGGTGTGCTGGCCGTCGAGGGCTTCGAGACACGGGACGGCCGGTTCCTGGTGAACGAGCTGGCGATGCGGCCTCACAACAGCGGCCACTGGACGATCGACGGCGCGGTGACCTCGCAGTTCGAGCAGCACCTGCGCGCCGTGCTCGACCTGCCGCTCGGCGACGTCACGGCCCGCGCACCGTGGACGGTGATGGTGAACGTTCTCGGTGGGAAGTACGACGACCTCTACCGCTCGTACCTGCACGTGATGGCGCGCGACCCGGCGGTGAAGGTGCACCTGTACGGCAAGTCGGTCCGTCCGGGCCGCAAGGTGGGTCACGTGACGGCCTACGGTGACGACCTTGACGCCGTGCGCGCCCGCGCCCGCCACGCCGCCGACTTCATCAGGGGAGTGATCGACGAGTGAGCACCGACCCAGCAGGGACCGCGCAGCCGCTGGTCGGCATCGTGATGGGCTCCGACTCCGACTGGCCGGTGATGAAGGCCGCGGCCGAGGCGCTCGCCGAGTTCGACGTGCCCGTCGAGGTGGACGTGGTGTCCGCGCACCGGATGCCCGACGAGATGGTGCGCTACGGCCGCGACGCCGCCGGTCGTGGGCTGCGCGTCATCATCGCCGGCGCCGGGGGAGCGGCGCACCTGCCCGGCATGCTCGCCTCGCTGACGCCGCTCCCGGTGGTCGGCGTGCCCGTCCCGCTGAAGCACCTCGACGGCATGGACTCGCTGCTGTCGATCGTGCAGATGCCCGCCGGCGTGCCGGTCGCCACCGTGTCGATCGCGGGCGCTCGCAACGCCGGGTTGCTGGCTGTGCGGATCCTCGCGTCGGGCACCGACGACTACGCCCGTGACCTGCGGTCGGCTATGGAGAGGTTCCAGGTGTCGCTGCGAGAAGCGGCTCAGGAGAAGGGACGTCGGCTCCGCGCTGAGGTCGACGAGTCCTGATCCTAGGGACTCGGGCGGACGGTGAGTCCGGTCTCCAGCAGGTCAACCAGCGTGCCCCCGCCGTCGTTCACGTGGACGGAGGCGCCCCACTCCGGCCGGCACAAGCTGGCGAAGCCTGGGCTGATGTCTGTGACCGGCTCCTCGCACGTCTCGTCGAAGACGGAGAGCCCTGGCCCCACTGCCTCGCCCAGAGTCAACGTCGCCACGGCGCCCGAGGTCGAGGCGCTCAGGTCGAGCGGTCCGGTGGCGCTCAGCACCAGGAACCCGTCCGACGTCGTGGTGCCGTGGAGGTTGTCGGCCCAGGTCTCCAGCTCGGCGTCGCTCATCTGCGAACCTCCCGCGCCGTCCCAGACGCCGAGCACCCAGTCGCCGAACTCGAAGACGAGGTAGCGGAGCGGGCCGCCCTCCGACTCGTCCACGTTCCACAGGGTCACGCTCGCGCCGTCGGTGCTCCGCAGCTCGCGTTCCTGGCTGCCCACGGACTCGAACCAGAACAGCCCGCCGGGGGGAAAGGTGAAGTCGCGGCTGGATGCACCGGGCACGGCCCCGGCGCCGAAGGGATGGGCCGTGAGCCTGTCGAGGCCCGCCTCGACCGGCGCACTGACCTCGAATGACGCGCCGTCGGGAAGCGTGACGGTGAGCCGGTGGAGGTCGCCGTCCTCGACCGCAGGGACGTTCAGCCGGTTGGGGACCCAGCGGGCCGTGACAGGGTCAGACTCCCTCGGCGACGGCACCAGCGTCACCGGTGGTGACGCATCCTCTGCCCGGTCCCGGTCCCGGTCGGTGTCGGTCAGGAAGGGGGCCACGGCCACGGCGACGACGGTGGCCGCCGTGGCCGCCGTGGCCGCCATGAGGCCAACGCGGCGTCGCCGGCGCGCCAGGACCGATCGCTCGAGCGCCGCGTAGTCGGTCGGCCCAGTCGGGGTGTGCGCCGCGCGGGTCAGCGCCTCTCGTACATCGAGGGTCATGGCTGGACCTCCTGCTGCTCGCTGAGCCCTGGGACGCTGCGGAGCGCCTCAATGGCCTTGCTGGTCAAGGACTTCACCGTTCCCTCGGCGCATCCCATCTGCCGGGCGGAGTCGATCACCGACATGTCGAGGTAGTAGCGCAGGACGAGTGCCTCGCGCTGTCGACGCGGAAGCGCGGCGACCGCATGCCGCACGTGCTCGGCGTCGAGCCCGTCCGAAGACCTCCGGTCAGCAGGGCTCTCCCGGCTGGAAACCCGCGCCAGTACCCGCCGCTCGATGACTCGGCGCCTGAACACCGAGTGGATCGCGTTCATCCCGACCCGAAGCGCCCAGGCTTCCGGTGCGTCCATCTGCCGCACCCGCTCCCAGTGCTCCCAGACGCGGGTCAGCGCCTCCTGCGCGTACTCCTCGGCGAGGTCGGCGTCGCCGCAGTACAGGCTCAGGGCTCCGACGAGCCGGGGCCGGACGCGCTCGCAGAAGGCCACCGCCTGGGCGCGTGCGGTGCGGTCCACCCGGCCTCCTCGCCGACCGTCCGGCCTCTGTGCGGTCGGACCTGTCCGACTGACGCTGCCACACAGACGCTCGAGGGCGGCCCGAGGTTCACTTCCCCGGCCTGGGAGGGGTCAGCCGCCTGCCTCGGCCTCCTGGGCCTCGGCGATCGCGCGGATCGGCTCGGTGTTCGAGTCGCGGAGCGCGGCGAACACGATCTCGGCCGGCTCCGTGTCCCAGTCGACGACCACGCCGTGGTCGGTGCGCCGCGTGGTGTCGCCAACGGGGACGGTGAGCGACAGCCCCTCGCCGCCAGCGCTGTCCTTCATCGTCAGGAGGAAGAAGCCGAGGGAGACCATCCCGGTGTCGTTGTCGACCGTCAGCGCCTTGCCGCCGGTCTCGGTCAGCGGGAAGGCCTTGCTGGGGTTCAGCACCGTGCTGGGAGCCATGCCCTTGCCGGCGATCGCGGCGAGCACCTCGCGCTGCCGCTCGACGCGGCCGAGGTCTCCGCGTGGGTCGGTCTTGCGGGTGCGGGCGTAGGAGAGCGCGGTGTCGCCGTCGACCTCCTGGCAGCCGGACTTGAGGTCGAGGTCGACCAGGTCGTCCTTGAGGTCGGTCTTCGGGCAGACCCGCACGCCGCCGATGGCGTTCGCGACCTGCCCGAACCCCGCGAGGTTCGTCTCGACGTAGTCGTCGATCTGCACCCCGGTGGCCTGCTCGACGGTGTTCACCAGCAGCGGCGGCCCGCCGATCGCGTACGCGGCGTTGATCTTGTTCTCGCCCTGCCCCGGCACGTCGACGTACGAGTCCCGCGGGATGCTCAGCATCACCGTCGGACCCTCTTTCGGACGGTGCAGCAGCAGGATCGTGTCGGTGCGGGCGGTGTCGAGCTCGCCCGTGAGATCGCTGCCCTCGCGGCTGTCGGAACCCACCACCAGGTAGGTGCGTCCCGGGGTGTCGTCGAGCGTCGCGCCGCTCATGGCGTCGACCCGGTTGAGCGCGTTCATCGCGCTCCGGGCCAGCAGGTACGGGTACCCGATGGCGACGATGAGCAGGACAACCACGACGGCCACGAGGACGCGGCGCGTGCTCCGTCCGCGGCGCCGCTGCCGCGGTGGGCGTGGCTCGCGCGGCTCACGGCGGGCGGCGGAGCGCGGGGGCTCGTCGTAGCCGCCGTCGTCAGAGCCCGAGCTGGAGCCAGAGCTCGAGCCGGACGCGCCGGCACCGGTCGCACCGCGGCGCCGCATCGAGGGCTTGGCCCGATAGGTGGTTGCCGGGCCCCAGCGTGGTTCGTCCGGTCCCCGGCCGGAGTGCTCCGACATGCCGACAAGGTACCCATGCGACCTGGACGCATCCTCCACGACTCGCGCCGGTGCGGCTCGGGCACAGCGCCCATAGGGTCGCTTGATGCGATTCGGACTGTTCATCCCTCAGGGCTGGCGGCTTGATCTGGCCGGCATCGACCCGGCCGACCACTGGGCGACCATGCACGGCCTGGCCACCCACGCCGACTCGGGCACCGCCTGGGAGTCGATCTGGGTCTACGACCACTTCCACACCGTTCCCGAGGCGACGGACGAGGCGACCCACGAGGCGTGGACGCTGATGGCCGCCTACGCCGCGAGCACCTCGCGCGTGCGCTTGGGGCAGATGTGCACGTGCATGAGCTACCGCAACCCCGTCTACCTCGCCAAGGTCGCGGCGACGGTCGACGTGATCTCCGGCGGTCGGGCCGAGATGGGCATCGGAGGCGGCTGGTACGAGCACGAGTGGCGTGCATACGGATACGGCTTTCCGAGCGCCGGCGAGCGGCTGGCGCGTCTCGACGAGGGCGTTCAGATCATGCGCGACCTCTGGCGGGACGGGCGAGCGTCGCTGGACGGCAAGCACTATCAGGTGGACGATGCCATCTGCGCACCGAAGCCGTTGCAGGAGAACGGGGTTCCGCTCTGGATCGCCGGAGGTGGCGAGCGGAAGACGTTGCGCACTGCCGCCAAGTACGCGCAGTACACCAACTTCGTCTCGACCCCGGAGATCTGGGCGCACAAGTCGTCGGTGCTGGAGCAGCACTGCAAGGACGTCGGCCGCGACTTTGATGAGATCATCCGAACGGGCAACATCAACGTCGTGATCGGGCGTGACGAGGCCGAGGTCGCCGACCGTCTCGCGTGGTTGGAGAACCACTACGCCACCGTGCTGCCGCACCGCGAGGGCGACCGGCTGTACGCGTTCCGCGACAACATCGGCGTCGGCACGGTGGAGCAGGTGACGGAACGGCTGCGCGCGGCCGAGAGCAACGGAATGGCTTACACCATCTGCTATTTCGCCGATGCCGCCTACGACCGGTCGAGCATCGAGCTGTTCGAACGAGAGGTCGTGCCAGCGCTGCAGACGCGGGAGACTCGGTGACTCCGTGGTGAGCAGCCCGACCCGTCTGATCCCGGTCTGGTACGTCGTCACGGCGGTCGGGATGCTCGCCGTGCTGACCCTCGTCTTCGCCGGTCTCGCGGCGACGACGGACGGCATCCAGGGCCTCGCCGCGTGGGGCCTGGTGGTGGCGACGGGGCTGCTGCTCGTGGCCGCCCTCTCATCACTCGCCCGGCCGCGACGCCCGCGTGAGCCGTCCGTCGGCACCGACGGAAGCCGGGTCTTCCTGGCTCCGGCAGCGACCGTGTGGTCCCTGGTCGGGGCCTGGCTCGCCCTGCTCATCGTGGCGGCGTCGTGGGTCGTGATCGGTGCGACGGACCTCGATGACATCGAGTCGCCGGGGCTCGCCCTCGTCGCCGTCATCGGCGCACTCGCCTCCCTGCCCGACCTGTCCCGGCTGCTGACCGGCCGGCTGCACCGGTGGCGACTCGAGCTCGGCCCCGAGTCGATCAGCTACCGCGGCTACCGCGCCGCCGAGACCTGGCCCTGGTCGTCGGTGCGCGGCGCCCGGATCCACGCCCGCCGCCCCGCCGGCGTCGCCATCGAACTCAAGGGGGCGGGCGAGGACCCGGTCGTCCCGATCACGGCCTTCTCCGTACCCGCCGAGCAGCTGATCGAAGAGATCCAGCGCGCCAAGGCTGCCGCTGCTCGTCGCTGACGTCGGGGCGGATGGTCGCCGTCAGGGCAGAGAGGCCTAGACGCAACGGCCGTATCGTGCGACTGTGCAAGAGCCCGGTCCAGCCGGGAGGCGCGTTGCTCGGGGACCCGTCCTGCCGGCTGTCTGAGGAGCTCTGGAGATCGTGCCCACTCACCGCCATACCGCCGCCGCAGGCCTGCTCAGCGCGGCCTGTGCCTTGTTCCTGGTCTCCGTTCCGTCAGCGGCGGAGGCTGTGGCCCCAACGATCTTGGGCGACGTCACCCTCGTCGACGTCGGGCCGTCGATGACCGGTGGATACACCGACCTCCAGCTGGACCTGGAGCTGGCCGATCCCGAGGGTCTTCCCGACGTGCTGTCGAACTTCGAGACCGAGCCCTACCCAGTGGGTTTCGCCGAGGTGGACAGCTCCGCCGTGATCCCGAGCCCGATGCCGACGGACTTCCACGTGAGCCAGGTGTACTGGGACACCCTGACCAGGGTGTCGGGTACGGCCACCGACGGCGTCTGGCGCGGGACGACGAGGGTCAGCTGGATCTCCACCGGCACGGTGCAGATCAGCCAGGTGATCGTCACCGATGACGACGGCGACGTGACCGTCGTGCCCGTGAACGACGGGCCCTCCGTCGAGGTCGGCGGTCCTGGCAGCACCCCGTGGGGGTACCAGGTGCTCACCACGCCAGTCCGGGTCGTGACGGGCGCGGAGACGTGGCGGCCGTCCCTCCGTCTCGTCAGTCGCAACGGAACACCCGTCGCGGGCGCCCGGTCGGTGTACGACGCTCCGGGCCTCAACGACGTTCCTTGGTGGACGTACGACGCCGCGTACTACGCACCGAGCAATCCCACACCGTCGACGGTCTACACGGCGACGACGTCCAGCACAGGCGGCTTGGTGCTGCCTTCCTACGACGTGCAAGAGATCCACTTCGCCTCGTCGCTGGCCGGCTGGCGCACTGGCAGCCTCAGGTACCACACGGTCGCAGCCGTCGGCGCCCTCGCGCCTCCGGTGAAGTGGCAGGCCCGCGCCGTCTTCGCGGCAGACGCCGGAAGCGTCGTGATGACGGGGAACGCGTGGCCCGCACCGTCGGTGCTCGAGGCGGCCAACGACCGCGTGCACCTGCAGCGACTCGTTGGACACACCTGGCGCACCGAGGCCACCGGAACGGTGCGAGCCAACGGTCGATACACGGTGGAGTGGGACGCGCCCGCCGCCCCCGGCTACTGGGTGCGGATCTACAAGCCAGGTGGCGTCGAGGGGTTCCGGACCAGCGCGGGCACCGCGGGGCCGGCGGTGTGGGTCGCCACAGGTTGATGTTCGGCCCAGGAGGAGTCGCTGTGCGAAGACTTTCGAGTGGACGTAGTGTCGCCGCGCTGGTCGGTCTGATCGCCGTCACAGGCGGCGCCACCGGGCTCACGGCGACGTCGGCGGCGGCCCAGGAGGTGACCCTTGTCGGGGCCACCTTCACGCCGTCGGAGGTGGACGTGGCCACCGGTTTCGGCTCCGCGTCCATCGATCTGGCTCTGCAGTCGGACGAGCCGATCGCCGATTCGTTCGGCTCTTGCGACGGGGATCTCGGAACGGTGTACGCCACAGCGCTGGAAGGGAGCCGGCCGTGGGTCGCCGCAGGCGAGCGGCCCGCTTTCACGGTGGAGTGGCGCGGACCGGTCACGCGCGTGTCCGGAACCCCGACCGACGGCGTGTGGCGGACCACTGCCTCTTCCGAGGTCAGCCTCGCGTGGACCGGGAGCTGGACCGTCAACCGGCTGGTGGACCCGTTCAGCTGCTTCAACCTCCTCGAGGTCGGTCCCGCCGGAGAGGTGGCCGTGGGGAGTCCCGAGCAGCCCCCGTGGAAGGTCATGCAGGCCCCCTTGGCGCCGATCAAGATCGTCACCGGCGCGGAGACCTGGACGCCGCGGGTCCGCGTCACCGACCGCCTCACCGGCGCCGGGGTCCCGGCCTTCATGACCAACCCTTGCTTGACCTGCCTCTTCCATCAGCGCGCTCGTCAGTACTTCAGCGTCAGGCACCCACCACCCCGGGCCAGCTCCAGCGGGTACTGGAACGCACCGCCGCGACTCGTGCGTGGGGACCCCGCGGAGCACTCCACAGTCGTTGAGGCGTGGGCAAAGCGCGGCACTCGCGGGTACAGCCTGGACGGCCACGGCTGCATCGAACCGTGGGTGAAGTGGCAGGCCAGTCAGCAGTTCGCCACATCTGGCCGGACGGTCACCGCTTCCGGGAACGCCTGGCCGGCGCCGAGCGTCTACCAGGCGGCCAACCGGTGGATCCGGCTGCAAGTGCTCGGGCCTGCCGGGTGGACGGACGTCGCGGGTGCACGAGTGCGCGACAACGGGCGCTACACGCTGGCGTGGACGGCGCCATCGGCCGGCACGTATCAGGTGCGCGTGTACAAGGCCGGTGGCATGCAGTCCCTCTGCAGCACGAGCGCCGGCACGACCCTGACCGCGGTGGGCGTGCCTGTCGGGTGACGTGGGAAGAGCACTTCGGACAGAACGGCCGCCTGCGTGTCACACTCCCTCCACCTAGCGGCACTGTCCCGCGGTCACACCGGGGTCGAGTCGGTCACTCACGTCGGGTACGGGGGAGAACATGCGCGGGAGTTTCAGGCTGCGGGCGACGGTGACGGCGTGGGTGGCCGCCCGTGGTTCACCATCGGGGACGGATGGCTTCCAAGCCGGCTGAGGATCGCGTCGATGACTCGGATCAGCGGCACCGCGACCGACGGAGTGTGGCAGGGCTCGGTGAGGGTGAGCTCGGCTTACATCGGTCGTTGGTTCGGGCACCTGGGCGGCATCGAGGACGTGAACGGCAACTCCTCGTTCAACGAGGTCCCCACCAACGAGTTCCAGATCGGTGCGCCCGGGCAGCTGCCCTGGAAGGCGGTGCGAGCCGATCCCCCTCTCCGGGTGGTCGACGGGTCGGGGAGCTGGACGCCTCGGCTCGTCGTCGTCGACCGGACTACGGGCCAGGCGATTCCCGGTGCCTTCCTCGACAGCGTCGGTGCCAGTCGGTACGAGTACGTGCCTGCTCAGCGCGCCACCCGTCCCAGCCTTCGAGCGGATGCTGCCGGCGTGTGGACGGGCCCTCCAACAGCGCTTTACAGGGGGTACGTGCCCCTTGACCTGCTGGCCTCGCGCGGTACGAGTGGCTTCAGCCTCGAGGGGCGCGGCTGCTACTCGGGCCCGACCGTGAAGTGGCAGGCGAACGAGCGCTTCAGTGTCTCGGGGCGCACGATCACCGCGAGCGGCAACGCCTTCCCGGCGCCGAAGATCCACCACGCCCACAACCCGAGCATCAGGCTCGAGTACCTCGTCGGCCGCACCTGGCGCCAGGCAGCTCTGAGCACGGTCCACCCGAGTGGCAGGTACTCGATTTCGTGGACGGCGCCCCAGGCCGGAGTCGTCGCGGTGCGCGTCGTCAAGCCTGGCGGCGTGGGCGAGTGCGAGAGCAGTGTCGGCTCCGTGCTCCCCTCGGTGGAGCTCACCGCCCGGTAGGCCGTGCCACGCCCAGGTGACCGGCGAGTAACATCCGAGCCGTGACCGGCAAAGACTTCGACCTCTTCCGCACGTCCGACGACCACGACGAGCTGCGCGCCGCCGTCCGCGCCGTCGCGCAGGACAAGATCGCTCCGTACGCGGCCGCCGTCGACGAGCAGAGCCGCTTCCCGCAGGAGGCGCTGGATGCCCTGGTGGCAGCCGACTTCCACGCGCCGCACATCGCCGAGGAGCATGACGGGGTCGGTGCCGACGCGCTCGCGACGTGCATCGTGATCGAGGAGGTCGCGCGGGTCTGCGCGTCGTCGTCGCTGATCCCGGCGGTGAACAAGCTGGGCACGATGCCGCTGATCCTGGACGGCTCTCCGGAGATCCAGGCGCGGTACCTGCCGCCGGTCGCGCGGGGGGAGGCGATGTTCTCCTACGGGCTCTCCGAGCGCGAGGCAGGTTCCGACACGGCGAGCATGAAGACGCGGGCGGTCGCGGACGGTGACGAGTGGGTGCTGTCGGGCCAGAAGTCGTGGATCACGAACGCCGGGGTGTCGAGGTACTACACGGTGCTGGCCGTGACCGACCCGGACGGCAAGCGGGGCAGCAACGTCACGGCCTTCGTGCTGCACGACGACGACGCCGGGTTCACCCTCGGCGAGCCCGAGCGCAAGCTCGGCATCAAGGGCTCCCCGACGCGAGAGCTGTTCTTCGACAAGGTGCGCGTCGGCGACGACCGCCGCGTCGGTGCGGTCGGCGACGGCCTCAAGATCGCGCTGCGCACCCTCGACCACACTCGCGTCACCATCGGCGCGCAGGCCGTCGGCATCGCCCAGGGGGCGCTGGACCACGCGCTCGACTACGTGCGCGAGCGCAAGCAGTTCGGCCAGCGGATCGCCGACTTCCAGGGCGTCCAGTTCATGCTGGCCGACATGGGCATGAAGCTCGAGGCGGCCAGGCAGATGGTCTACGTGGCGGCGGCGAAGTCGGAGCGCGGCGATGCGGACCTGCCGTTCTTCGGCGCTGCCGCAAAGTGTTTCGCGTCCGACGTCGCGATGGAGGTCACCGTCGACGCGGTGCAGCTGCTCGGTGGCTACGGGTACGTCAAGGACTACCCGCTCGAGCGGATGATGCGCGACGCCAAGATCACCCAGATCTACGAGGGCACGAACCAGATCCAGCGCGTCGTGATGGCGCGACAGCTGCTGAAGGGCTGACCCGGGCTGACAGCGGCTGGCTGGCAGCGGCTGGCAGCGGCTGGCAGCGGCTGACCCGGGCTGACCGAAGGGGTGCGGTGGCACCGAGCATGCCGTTCCCTTCGATACCGTCATCCGCGATGTCCCCCGCTGCCGCTTCCGACCCGCCGCCGGTCCCGTCGCTCCCGTCGGTGCCGTCGGTGCCGTCTGTGCCGTCTGTGCCTCTGTGCCGTCGGTGCCGTCGGTGCCGTCGGTGCCGTCTGTGCCGTCGTCTTCCGACGCCGACCCGTCGCCCGAGCCGGGTACGTCGTGGCCGCCGGTCTCCGTCGTGATGCCCGTTCTCGACGAGGAACCGCACCTGGCCGAAGCCGTGAAGCGCATCATCGCCCAGCAGTACCCCGGTGACCTCGAGGTCGTGCTGGCCCTCGGGCCCTCCCACGACCGCACCGACGACGTGGCGCGCACCGTCGCGGCGGCCGACCCGCGCATCACGCTCGTGCCCAACCCCAGCGGCCGCACGCCCGACGCCCTCAACCACGCGATCGGCGCATCGCGGCACGAGATCGTCGTGCGGGTGGACGGCCACGGCCACCTGCCACCCGACTACATCAGCTCAGCGGTGAGACTGCTCGACCAGACGGGCGCCGACAACGTCGGCGGCATGATGGTGCCGGTCGGACGAACGCCGTTCGAGCAGGCGGTGGCACGCGCGATGAGCAGCCGTCTCGGCATCGGCGGCGCCCGGTTCCACGTCGGCGGCGAGCCCGGCCCGGCGGAGACCGTGTACCTCGGGGTGTTCCGCAGGTCGGTGCTCGAGCGGCTGGGCGGCTTCGACCCGCGCTTCGCGCGTGCCCAGGACTGGGAGCTGAACTACCGCATCCGCCGCAGCGGCGGCGTGGTCTGGTTCTCCCCGGACCTTCGGGTGACGTACCGGCCGCGCTCGTCGCTGAAGGCGCTCGCCAAGCAGTTCTACCGGACGGGACGGTGGCGCCGGCAGGTGCAGATCACCTACCCCGACAGCCGTAGCCCGCGCTACCTCGCCCCGCCCGCGGCCGTTCTCGCCCTGGCGGTCGGCACCACCGTCGGCGTCGTCGGGCTGGTGACCGGCACGACCTGGGCGGCCGCCGCGCTCGCGATCCCGGCGGGCTACGCGCTGATGCTGGTCTTGGCCACGCCCGTCGTCGCCCGTGACCTACCGGCGGCGGCACAGCTGCGGTTCCCCGGCGTCGTCGCCGTCATGCACGCCTGCTGGGGTGCCGGCTTCCTGCGCGGTCCCGAAGAGCAGATCGACGCCAAGCCGTGAACGTGCTGATGCTCGTCCAGTCTGCGGTCGTGGGTGACGCTCGAGTCGTGCGGGAGGCTCGCTCGCTCGCCGACGCCGGGCATCGCGTCACCATCGTTGGGCGTGGCCTGCCCGATGACGCGCACGAACCGTCGCTCGCCGGGGTGAGCCTCGTCGACGCCGGTCGGTCCGCCGGGCTGGGGTCGGCGCGCGAGGCGGGCAGCCGGCGAGGTGGTGCGGCCGCGCTCGCCGTCCGGACCGCACGTTGGACCCTGCTTCCTGAGCACCGTGCCCGCGTCGAGCACGAGTGGAGGGAGTCGGCGCGCGTCCTGGTCGAGACCCGGCGGGCGGACGGTGAGCGCTTCGACGTCATCCACGCACACGACCTGAACACCCTGGCGCTGGCGGCCGAGCTGGCCGACCGCTGGGGAATCCCCTACGTGTACGACGCCCACGAGCTGTGGTCCGATCGCGGGCTCCCCGGGCGGCCGACACCGATGGCTGACCGGCGCCGCCTGGCCGACGAGACACGTTGGGCCGCAGCGGCAACCGCGGTCTTGACGGTCAGCGAAGGCATCGCAGACGTGCTGAGGACACGCGGGATCGCGTCCGTGCACGTCGTCCGCAACTCCTTCCCCTCCGTGCAGCCTTCGGCTCACGTGGGCGGAACGGTGGGCCTGCGAAGGCTGGTCTACGCCGGCCGGATCGGGCCCGGTCGCGACCTCGCCCCGCTCGTCGCCTCGGCTGCGGACCCGCGGGTGCCCGGGGTGCTCATGATCGGCCCGACCGACGACCACTTCGCGGCGACGCTGCCTGACTCACCTCGCGTGGAGCGCAGAGCGGCAGTGCCGGTGGACGACCTCGACGAGCTCTACCGGGAGAACGGTGCCGCTGCGGTGACCCTGCGATCCGGGCCCCGCAACCACGAGCTCGCCCTGCCCAACAAGCTCTTCCATGCGGTGCGGGCCGGGGTGCCCGTGGTCGCCGCCGACCTGCCCGAGCTTCGCCGGGTGGTGACCGAGCACGACCTCGGCGAGCTCTACACGCCCGGCGACGCCGACTCGATCGCCGCCGCCACCGCCCGGCTGTCGGACCGCTACCCCGAGCTGCTGGCCGGCGTCGCAGCCGCCCGCCCGGCCCTCTCGTGGGAGCACGACGCCCGCGTGCTGGTCGACGTCTACGCGGACGTCGAACAGGACGGGGAGCATGAGCGCGCCCAGGCCCCGCCGCGTCGCCATGGTGGTGGCCAACGGCGTGCACGGGGACTCGCGCGTGCAGCGGGTCGCTGCCGCCGCGGCCGACGGCGGCTGGTCGGTGCTGGTGATCGGCCGGACGGACGGCTCCACGGTGGCGCGCTCCAGATTGCGCACGACGGGTGGCGCCGTCGACGTGCTGCTCGTCCCGGTGCCTGCCGTGCTGGGTGTCGGGGGCCCAGCCGGTGCTCTGCGGAGGCGGAACCACCCCGATGTGCGGGCCGCACGGCGTCTGCTGGCCGAGCGAGACCGGCTGGCCGGCCACCCTCCAGGTGGGCGGCTGATCGGCCGTCTCCGCTTCGGCGCGTGGCGACTGACCGACCCGTGGGTGCAGGACCTCGAGCTGGCGATGGCGCCCCACCTGGAGGACTTCGCGCCCGACCTCGTGCACGCGCACGACCGCCAGACCATCGCGCTCGCCGCCCGTAGCGCGGCAGCCCTGCGTCACCATGGCCGCCCGACGCGCTGGGTGCTGGACGCCCACGAGTACGTGGCGGCGACCGCAGCCCGGGGGGCAGGCGGCCTGCGCGGGCGCGTCCGACGGGCGATGGTGGTCGGGCAGCAGTCGGAGTTCATCGCCGAGGCCGACGCCGTCGTGACGGTCTCGAGCGAGCTCGCGCGGATGCTGGCTGCGGACCACCACCTGCCTGCCAGCCCGACGGTGGTGCTCAATGCCCCAGACACCGACCACCCGGACACCAATCAGCCAGGCGCTGAACCAGGACCCGAAATCCCTTCTCTCCGAACCCGTCTCGGACTGAGCCCCGAAGTCCCGCTGCTCGTCTACGTCGGGGGCTGCGCACCTGCACGCGGGGTCTCGACGGCCGTCGACGCGTTGCAGCACCTGCCGGGGCACCACCTCGCGCTCGTGGCGGCACCCGACGACGCGGACGCCGACGCGCTGCTCGCGAAGGCGGAGGAGGCGGGGACGGGGGACCGCGTGCACCGCGTCGACTACGTCCCCTCCCACCAGGTCACGGCGCTGCTGCGCGACGCGGACATCGGGCTGGTGCCGCTGCTCCACCGTCCGAACCACGAGATCTCGCTCGTCACCAAGTACCTGGAGTACCTGCATGCCGGCCTTCCGGTCGTGGTCTCGCAGGTACGGGCGATGGCGGCGTTCACGAGCGAGCATCGGGTCGGCGAGGTGTACGCGACCGGCGACCCCCGCGCTCTGGCCGAGGCGGTCTCCACCGTGATGGCCAACCGCGACCGCTACGCGCACGCCGTGGCCACTGACCCGGCGGTGGCCGCCACGGCCTGGAGTCGTCAGGCCGAGGTCCTCGGCGATCTGTACGACCGGCTCGTTCCGGCGCCCGACTACCCTGGCGACCGATGAGCACGCGGCGCCGGCCCCGGGTCCTGTACCTGGCGTTCTACTTCCCCCCGACGAGGGCGAGCGGCGTCTTCCGTGCGCGGGCCACGGCGAACCACCTGGCCGAGGCCGGGTGGGACGTCACCGTCCACACCGCTCCGCGCGAGTTCTTCACCGAGTACATCGACTCCTACGACGCGAGTCTCGAGGCGACCATCCACCCCGACGTGACTGTGCTGCGTCCGGGCATGAGCTTCGCCCACTGGGAGACGGACATCCGCAAGTTCAGCCGGTTCCGGGGCACCGTGCCGACCCTGGACACGATCGTGCGTCGTCGCCGCTCCGAGATGTCGTTCCCGGAGGCCTACGCGTCGTGGATCCCGCGCGTGGTCGCGCGTGCCGTCGCCGACCACGCCCGCCGCCCGTACGACGTCGTCGTCGCGACCGGCAACCCGTTCGCGGCCTTCGCTGCCGCCTGGCTGCTGCATCGGGCGCTCCGGGTTCCCTACGTGCTCGACTACCGCGACGCGTGGACGTTCAACCAGTTCTCCGAAGAGGTGCGCTACCCGCCGGGTCACCGCGCATGGCGCTGGGAGAGCCGGGTGCTGCGGTCGGCGTCCGAGATCGCCTTCGTCAACCAGGGCATGCTCGGCTGGTACGCCGACCGGTACCCGTTCGCCGCGTCCAAGATGACCGTGGTGCCCAACGGCTGGGAGCCCGAGATCCTCGGCCGTGGAGACGGCCGTACACCGCGTCGCGACGGTCCTCTGCGCTTCGGCTACGTGGGCACGGTGACCGACGCGATGCCGTTCGAGGCGCTGTTCGAGGGCTGGCGCCTGGCGCGGCAGGACGCCTCGATGGCCGACGCCACGCTCTCCGTGCACGGTCACCTCGGGTTCTTCCCACGCCAGGTGCAGGCACTGGTCGACCGGATGCCGCTCGGACCGGGCACCGGCGTGCGGTACGAGGGACCCGTTCCGAAGGCTGACATCGGACGGACCTACGCCGACCTCGACGTGCTCGCCCTGTGGCTGCCCGGCGCTCGCTACGTCACGTCGGGCAAGGTCTTCGAGTACATGGCGACCGCCAAGCCGGTGGTCTCCGTGCACCGGCCCGACATCGCTGCGACCGACGTGCTCGCCGGCTACCCGCTGTGGGTGCCGAACACCTCGCTCGAGCCGGACGACGTGGCGCGCGCGCTCGTCGAGGGTGCCCGGACGGCGCGCGACAGCAGCGACGCCGACGTGGCCGCCGCGCGGGCGCACGCCGAGCGGTACACCCGTGAGGCCGTGCTCGCGCCGTTCGAGCAGCGGCTGAGGAAGCTCGCGCGTGCCTGACGCCGCCGCTGCGGGCCACCCGGTCTCCGAGGCAACGGCGAGCGGGCTGCGGCTCGCCGTCACGACGCCGTGGTACCCGGGCGTCCGCAACCCGTTCGCGGGCTCGTTCGTGCAGTCCGCGGTACAGGCCGTGCAGGCGGCGTCCGGTGGCCTCGCCGACGCCCTGGTGCTGCACGCCGAGGACTGGGCCGCTCCCACCGACCGTGCCTCCAACGCGGTGATCCGGCACGCGATGGGCCGGCTGCTGACCCGGCCGGACGGCACCAGCGCGCTGCCGACCGTCACGGTCCGGGAGGGTCGCCTGCTCCGGGTTCCGGTCGCCGCCCGGGCGCGCGCCCCGTACGCCGAGCACGCGCGGCGGCACGTCGAGTGCGTCTCGGCCGCGCTCTCGGGGCGCCCCATCGAGGCGGACGTCGTCCACGGACACGTCGGCGTCTTCGGGGGCTGGGTCGGCACGCGGCTCGCAGAGCCCGGCACGCCGCTGTTCGTGACCGAGCACGCGACGTTCCTCGACCGCGTGCTGGCCCAGCCGGAGGCGCGCGAGATCTACGACCAGGTGCTCGAGCGCTGCACGCTCTTCTTCTGCGTGAGCGAGGTCCTGCGCGAGCAGCTCGTCGCGGCCTTCGGGCACCACCGCGACAAGCTGGTCGTGCTGCCGAACGCCGTCGCCTTCGAGCGGATGCCACCTCGCCGTGAGCCGGTCACGGAGCTGCGCCGGTGGCTGTACGTCGGTCGGCTGCTGCCGCACAAGGGCGTCGCGCGGCTGCTGGAGGCCTTCGCCCGCTGCGCCGAGGACGACCCCGGCCTTCGCCTGACCCTTCTCGGCGGCGGACGCGAGCACGACCGCCTGCGGGCTCGGGCCGTCGAGCTCGGCGTCTCGGACCGCGTGTCGCTACCGGGGCCGGTGCCGCACGAGCAGGTGGTCGAGCAGATGCACGCGCACGACCTGCTGGTCCACCTCAGCGAGTACGAGACCTTCGGGATGACCGTGGTCGAGGCGGTGGCGGCGGGCATGCCGGTGCTCGTGACCCGCTCGGGCGGCCCGCAGGAGACGCTCGCCGGTCTCGAGGGTGTCGCCGGCGGCCTGGTGGACGTGGGTGACGACGTCGACGAGGTCGTCACCGCCTACCGCGCGCTGACGTCCGCCGCGCTCGACCCCGTCCGCGCCCGCGAGGAGCTCGAGCACCGGTACAGCCAGGCGGCCGTCGGACGCCGGCTGCTCGACCACTACACGTCCGCCGTCCCGCCGCGGGTGCCAGCCGTCCCACCGTCGAGAGTGAAGCCATGACCGTGTACTTCCTGGCCCTGACCGCCTTGCGAGCGCCGGCGGTCGTGTCGCAGTGCGAGTTCCTTTCGTCACACGGGGTGCCCTCCGCGGTGGTGACCACCGAGCTCGCCCCGTGGGTCGAGGCCGGCCTCGACCCGGCGGTGCCCGTGCTGGCGATGGGCGACGCGGAGCACCGGCACCCGCTCTGGCGGGCTGAGCAGGCTGTGGTCTACCGGTTGCCGGCAGCCGTCGTCGCGGGCGCCGGCCGGGTCGCCCCCCGAGGGCGGGTCGCGCCTCTCGAACGTCTGCAGCGCAAGGCGTCGAACGTGTTCCACCACAGCGTGTTTCTGCGTGCGTACAAGATCGCGCGGCCGTACCTGCTGTGGCGCGTGGCCCGGCGGGTGGTCCTGCCGAACCTGGCGCTGCGTCCGGGCGAGGACGAGGTGGTGGTCGTCGACTCGCAGGCCGTGCCCCTGGCGTGGCGTCTGGCACGCCGTCACCCCGCGCTCAAGGTGTCGTTCTCGCTCGACCGGACCGCGTACGAGACGGGCGAGGCGGGCGGCAGCGCAGAGCCGCGTGACGCTGCCGAGGTCTGACGCAGGTCTATCCTGGGTCGGCCACCGGCCGGCTGACCGACAGTGATCCTGGAGGATCCACCTCACGATGAAGACCGCCACCGCGCGCCCGCACGGGGAGCTGCAGGTCTACGAACCCCACCGGGTCGGACTGCCGAACCTGCGCACCTACGTCCGCGACCTCTGGGGCCGCCGAGAGTTCGCGGCGGAGCTGTCGCGAGCGACGATGCGTGCGAGCCACACCAACACCTTCTTCGGCCGGGCGTGGCTCATCATCAACCCGCTGCTGCTGGCGATGGTCTACTACATGCTCGTCGGCATCCTCTCCAACCGGGGTGGGGGCGACTACCTCGTCCACCTGGTGGCGGGCCTCTTCTTCTTCTACTTCATCTCCGGCTGCCTGACGACGGGTGCCAACTCGGTCACCGGAGGGGGCAAGCTGATCTCGTCGATGGCCTTCCCCCGCCTGCTGATGCCGCTGTCCGCACTGCGGAGCGCGTTCTTCAGGTTCCTGCCGACGATGGTGGTCTACGTCGTGATCCACGTGCTGTCGGGCGCCGGGTTCAAGCCGCAGATGCTGCTGGCGGTGGTCTTCCTCGTCCTCGCCACCATCTTCGGAGCCGGGATGGCCGCGTTCTTCGCCGCTCTCCAGGTCTACTTCCGTGACACGGCCAGCTTCCTGCCGTACTTCGTGCGGATCTGGCTCTACCTCTCACCGGTGCTGTGGTACCCCGAGGACGCGGTGCGCCAGCTCGGCGAGGCAGGATCGCGCTTCGCCGAGATCAACCCCCTCTACAGCCTGATCGGCGGGTGGACCGACCTGCTGGTCCGTGGCGAGATCCCCGATGCCAGCCTCTGGTTCTTCGCCGTCGGCTGGGCCCTGGTGTCCGCCGTCGTCGGCAGCCTCTTCTTCATCTCCCGGGAGCGTGAGTTCGCTGTCCGCCTCTGAACCCCTGATCGCCTCCGCCGGCTCGGCCGCCGCCGACCGCGCTGCGGCCTCCGCCTACCCGGCCGTGAGCGTGCAGAACGTCTCCGTGACGTACCGCACCACGTTCGAGCGGCGCCCCACGTTCAAGCAGGCGCTGCGCCGGCTGGGCCGCGGCGAGCGCGCCGTCGCCGAGGTCAAGGCCGTCAAGAACGTCTCCTTCGACGTTCCGGTCGGCACCGCACTGGGCATCATCGGCGCCAACGGCGCGGGGAAGTCGACCCTCGTGCGCACCCTCGCCGGCGTCCTCACGCCGACCACGGGTCGCATCGAGGTTCGCGGCAAGATCAGTGCCCTGCTCGCCCTCGGTGTCGGGTTCAACCCCAACCTGTCCGGACGGGAGAACATCATCCTCGGCGGCCTCGCCGCGGGTCTGAGCCGCAAGCAGGTCGTCGAGCGCGCCGAGATCGTCACCGAGTTCGCCGAGCTCGGCGAGTTCATCGACATGCCGATGCGCGTCTACTCGTCGGGCATGTACCAGCGGCTCGCGTTCTCGGTGTCGGTGCACATGGACCCGGACATCCTCCTGATCGACGAGGCCCTGTCGGCGGGCGACGCGGCCTTCAAGCACAAGGCCGCCGAGAAGATGCAGGAGCTGATGTCGTCCGCGCGGGCGATGTTCCTGGTGTCCCACTCGATGGCCAGCGTGCGCGAGTTGTGCAACCGGGCCATCTGGCTGCACAAGGGCACCCTCATGCTCGACGGGACGGTCGACGAGGTGGCTGCCGCCTACACCAAGTTCGTCAAGGTGGGCGAGGACGCCTTCACCCTCGACGACCTGTAGGCCGGATGGCCCGCCCCTCCTTCGACGTCAGCATCGTGACGTCGGGACACGACGTAGCCGACGCGCGCCTGCACCGCGAGGTCGGCGCGATGCTGCGTGCCGGTCTGCGGGTCGAGATGCTCGGGCTCGGACGGGGGGACGACGGGCCTCCTGGCGCCACGGTCCGCGCCTGGCCCCGCGGGGGGATGTCGTCACGCGCGCTGCGCGCCTTCGTGTTCCCGATGCGTGCCCGCGGCCGGGTGCTGCTCGCGCCCGACCCCGACTCGCTTCTCGGCGCCCTCGTGGTGGGGCGACTGCGCCGCCGAGCGGTGGTGGCCGACGTGCACGAGGACTACGTGGCGCTGCTGGACGACCGGGCGTGGGCGCGTGGTGTGCGCGGCCGCGTCGCCCGTCTGCTCGCGCGTGGCGCGGTCGTCGCAGCGGCCCGGGCCGACCTGACCGTCGTCGCGGACGAGCACCTGGCACCCTCGACGGACTCGGCGCGCCACCGCCTCGTCCTGCGCAACCTGCCGGACACGGAGCCGGTGCCGGCCGGGTCTGCCACGGTGTCGACAGCGGGGGCGGCACCACGCGCCGTCTACGTGGGTGACCTGCGTCGCTCACGAGGACTCCGCACGATGGTCGAAGCCATCGCCGCAGCCCCCGGCTGGGAGCTCGACCTGATCGGGCCCGTGCACCGCGACGACGCCGGGTGGCTCGAGGACAGGACCGCGCAGAGCGACCTGCGAGACCGCCTCAGGCTGCACGGCCGCCGGCCACCGGCGGCGGCGTGGGAGGTGGCGGCCGGGGCCGACGTGGGTCTGGTGCTGCTCGACGACACGCCGGCGTTCCGTGATGCCATGCCCAGCAAGCTGCACGAGTACCTGGCGCACGGGCTCGCCGTGCTGGCCACGCCACTTCCTCGGGTCGCCGCCCTGGTCGAGGAGTCGGGCGCCGGACGAGTGGTCGCCGACGCCGAGGCGGCAGCGGCATGCCTGCGCGCGTGGGCGGCCGACCCGCAGGACCTGGACGGCCATCGCCGCGCCGCCAGCTCGTGGGCGACTCAGAACGTGAACGGACGCGCCGGCTACGACGAGCTCGCGAAGGCTCTCGTCGAGCTGGCGGCGCCATGACGGCGACGACCCTGCGGCCCGGGCCCGAACGATCCCCCAGCACGGCGCTCGGTGGGTCCGACCACCACCGGCCCGAGATCCAGGGCCTGCGAGCGCTCGCGGTGGCGCTCGTGGTGGTCTTCCACCTGTGGCCGACCCGGGTGTCCGGCGGCTTCATCGGTGTCGACGTCTTCTTCGTGATCTCGGGCTACCTGATCACGGCGCACCTGCTGCGAGAGGTCGAGGCCACCGGTCGGCTTCGCGTCGTGCGCTTCTGGGCCCGACGTGTCCGGCGACTCCTGCCCGCGAGCCTGTTCGTTCTCGCCGTGTCGGCTGTCGCCGTCGTCGCCGTCGTCCCCCCGTCCGTCTGGGCGCAGTCGGTGCGGCAGATCATCGCGAGCACGCTCTACGTGCAGAACTGGGCGCTGGCCCTCGACGCCGTCGACTACATGGCAGCCGACAACGTTCCGACCGTCGCGCAGCACTACTGGTCGCTCTCGCTCGAGGAGCAGTTCTACCTGGTGTGGCCGGTGCTGATCGCCTGCGTCGTAGCGGGACTCGGGCTGTGGCGTCGCCGCCAGGCCCACCACCGCGGGGCCGACGAACAGGGTCCGGACGTCAGGCGCTGGCTGACCGCCGGCGTCGCCGCCGTGTGCGTTCTCTCCCTTGCCTGGTCGGCGTTCTCCACCGCCCAGGACCAGGCGTTCGCCTACTTCAGCACCCTGACCCGCGTGTGGGAGCTCGGCGCGGGCGCCCTCGGCGCGCTCGTGGTGCTGCATCGGCCGCTGCAGCCGCGCCTGGCCGCCGTGCTGGGCTGGTCGGGGCTCGTGGCGGTCGTCGTGGCTGCGGCGTGGTTCGACGGGCACACGCTCTTCCCCGGCGTCGCCGCGCTCGTGCCCGTGGTCGGCACGCTCGCGGTCATCGCCGCCGGCCGCGGTGCGGGCCTGACGTCTCCCGGCGCGTGGCTTTCACACCCCGTCTGCCGCTTCGTCGGCGACATCTCTTTCTCCATCTACCTGTGGCACTGGCCGCTGATCGTGCTGGCGCCGCAGGTCACCGGCCACGCGCTGACCCTGCCGGAGAGCCTCGTGGTGGTGGCCCTCACCGTGCTGCTGGCCTGGCTCACCAAGGTGTTCGTCGAGGACCCTTCGCGCAGGCACCCGGGCTGGGCCGTGCCCTGGATGACGTTCGCGGTGGCGGGCACCGTGATGCTCGTCGTCGTGCTGGGGTGCCTGGGGATCTCGAGCGAGCTGGAGAGCAGGCGCGGTGCCGCCGAGGCTGCTGCGACCGAGCGGCTCGCTCTCGACGCGAAGTGCACGGGCCCCGGCGCGCTCGTGCCGGCGAACGACTGTGGGCCCGTCGTCGGCAACGGCGAGTTCCTCGTTCCGCCCGAGGTGGTGGCGCTGCAGAACACCGACGCCGCCTTCCCCGACTGCCAGCAGGAGGCCGACGCGGACGGTGTCGTGACCTGCGAGATCGGCGCCACCACACGTCCCGAGCGAGTGGTGGCGCTGGTGGGCGACTCGCACGCCACCCACTGGTTCCCCGCCTTCGACAAGCTCGGGGCTGAGCGGGGCTGGAAGGTCGTCACCATGACCAAGTCGGGGTGCCCGTTCACCGACGCGCGCCGCGTCGTGGAGACCGAGCAGACCGACGCGCGCCAGAAGAGCTGCGAGGCCTGGGTCGACGACGTGCGTGCCGACCTGCTCGCGGACGAGGGCATCACCGACGTGTTCGTCTCCAGCTTCGCGTCCGACTACGGCTGGGAGCACCGGCCCGACCACGACACCGAGGGCGACGCTCGAACCGGCGGGTTCGTCACCGCCTGGGACGACCTGACGGGCGCCGGCAAGCGGGTGCTGGTGCTGGCCGACGTCCCCAGGACGCAGGGCGACAACGTGCCGAACTGCCTGCTGGAGAACCCCACCGACCTGGAGGCGTGCTCGGTGGAGCGCGAGAAGGCTCTGGCGGACGACCCGACGGTGGAGGCGGCGCCACAGGCGGACGACCAGGGCGTGCACGTCATCGACCTGAGCGACGAGTTCTGCGACGACGAGCTCTGCTACCCCGTGGTGGGCGACGTCATCGTCTACCGCGACTTCAGCCATCTCTCCACGGAGTACGCCACCCTGCTCGTGCCGGCACTGTCCGCGCGGCTGGACGACTTGGACTGAGGGCCCGGCCGGCTAGGTGCCGGCCGTCCGCAGCGCCCTGGTGACGGCCTCCGCGGCATGACCGTCGCCGTATGGCGTGGCCCGAATCGCCTGCGGCACAGGCCGTCCGACCGCTGCCTTCAACGCAGCCGGGTCCGCAGCCAGCACGTTCCAACCCCCGTCGAGCGTCTCGACCCATTCGGTCTCGGCGCGCAGCGTGGTGCACAGACGCTCGAGCAGGAACGCCTCCTTCTGCAGCCCGCCCGAGTCGGTGACCACTCCGCGCGAGCGCAGCACCGCCGACACCAGCGCCGGATACGGCGCGGGAGGGCCGACGTGGAGTGAGCCACGTGACAGCTCCAGCCCCTGGGTCGCGGCACGTGCCAGGAGTCGCGGGTGGGCCAGCAGAAGCACCGGAACCTCGAGCTCCTGGAGGGCACGCACCACCAATGCCAGCCGCTGCGGGTCATCTGTGGTCTCGGCCCGGTGGATCGTCGCCAGCAGGAAGTCGTCGGCGATCGAGGCAGGCACGACGTCGACGACGGACGTCGGATCGCCGAGCACCGCGTCGCGGACCCGCAGGCAGACGTCCGTCATCACGTCGCCGACCAGCTCGGTGCGGTCTGCGAGTCCCTCGCGCCGGAGGTGCTCGACGGCCGTCCGCGTCGGCGCCAGCAGCAGGTCTGCCGCGTGGTCGGTCAGCACGCGGTTGTGCTCCTCCGGCATCCGCCGGTTGAACGAGCGCAGACCGGCCTCCAGGTGGGCCACCCGCAGGTGCATCTTCACCGCCGACAGCGTGCCCGCGAGGGTCGAGTTGGTGTCGCCGTAGACGAGGACCCAGTCCGGCCGGTGCTCGTCGAGGACGCCGTCGAGGGCGATCAGCATCTGGCCGGTCTGCGCGCCGTGCCCCCCGCTGCCGATGCCGAGGTTCACGTCGGGCTGCGGGATGTGCAGGTCGGCGAAGAACGCCTCGGACATGCCGTGGTCGTAGTGCTGGCCCGTGTGCACGATGACGTGCTGCCAGCCCTCGCCGGCCAGCCCCGCAACGGCCTCCGCGACCGGCGCCAGCTTGACGAACTGCGGGCGGGCGCCCACCACGCTGAGGATCTTCACGGCCGTAACCTACCGACCGCGACGTCACCGCTGAGCGTCCCGCCGCCGGAAGGCCGAGGGCTCGTGAGCCGCTAGTCTTGTGCGCGCCGTGCCACGAGCGCCGATGCGCCGTGGCCAAACCGTCCTACCGGAGAGTGACATTCTCGTGCCTGCTCGGATCGTGCCCACGGCCGACGTCGACGACCGGGCGACTATCGGGGACGGCAGCTCGGTCTGGCACCTCGCGCAGGTGCGCGAGAACGCCGTGATCGGGGAGGGCTGCATCATCGGGCGCGGTGCCTACATCGGCACCGGAGTCACGATGGGCAAGAACTGCAAGGTGCAGAACCACGCGCTGGTGTACGAGCCAGCCGTCCTCGAGGACGGGGTGTTCGTCGGCCCGGCGGTCGTGTTCACCAACGACCACTTCCCGCGCTCGGTGGCCCCGGACGGCAGCCTCAAGCGGGGCGACGACTGGGAGGCCGTCGGGGTGACCTGCCGCGAGGGCTCCTCGATCGGGGCCCGTGCGGTGTGCGTGGCACCGGTGACGATCGGGCGGTGGGCGATGGTGGCCGCCGGCGCGGTGGTGACCAAGGACGTGCCCGACTTCGCGCTGGTCGCGGGCGTGCCCGCGAAGCGGCTGCGCTGGGTCGGACGGGCCGGGGTGCCCCTGGAGGACGCCGGCCAGGACGTGAACGGTGGGCTCCGCTGGCGCTGCCCGCAGACCAACGACGAGTACGTAGAGACCGACGGAACGCTCACGGAGGCGAACGACTGATGACCGACATGATCCCTGCCGCCAAGCCGATCATCGGCGACGAGGAGCGTGAGGCCGTCGACCGGGTGCTCCGCAGCGGGATGATCGCCGCAGGCCCCGAGGTGGCCGCCTTCGAGCAGGAGTTCGGCGAGCACCTGGCCGGTGGCCGCACCTGCGTCGCCGTGAACTCGGGCACCGCGGGTCTGCACCTCGGCCTGCTGGCCGCGGGCGTCGGCCCCGGTGACGAGGTGATCGTGCCGTCGTTCACCTTCGCCGCGACCGCCAACTCGGTGGCCCTGACCGGCGCGACGCCCGTGTTCGTCGACATCGAGCCCGACTACTTCTGCCTCGACCCCGTCGCCGTCGACGCCGCTGTGACCGAGCGCACCGTCGGCATCATGCCCGTGCACCTGTACGGCCACCCGGCCGACATGACCGCGCTCGGCGAGGTCGCCGAGAAGCACTCGATCAAGATCTTCGAGGACGCGGCACAGGCCCACGGCGCGACCTGGCAGGGCGCGCAGGTCGGCACCTTCGGCACCTTCGCGATGTTCAGCCTGTACCCGACCAAGAACATGACGTCCGGCGAGGGCGGCATGGTCAGCTGCGCCGACGACGAGATGGTGCGGATGACCCGCCTGCTGCGCAACCAGGGCATGGAGCGCCGCTACGAGAACGAGGTCGTCGGGTTCAACGCCCGCATGACCGACGTGCACGCCGCGATCGGCCGCGTGCAGCTGGGCAAGCTCGACGCCTGGACGAAGACCCGCCAGGAGAACGGCGCGTTCCTCTCGTCGCACCTCGAGGGTGTCGTCGTCCCGCCCGTCGCCGACGGCGCGACGCACGTCTACCACCAGTACACGATCCGGGTCACCGACGACCGCGACGGGGCCGCCAAGGCACTCGCCTCCGAGCACGGCATCGGCACCGGCGTTTACTACCCGATCCCGAACCACCGCCTGCCCTCGTTCGAGCAGACCCTCGACCTCCCCGAGACGGAGAAGGCCGCCCTCGAGGCGCTGTCGCTGCCGGTGCACCCATCGCTGTCGCAGGCCGACCTGGAGCGCGTCGTGGCCGGCGTCAACGCCGTGGCGAAGGCCGGTGCCTGAGATGGCGAACCTGAGGGCCGGCCTGCTCGGCCTGGGCATGATGGGGCGTCACCACGCCCGGGTGATGAGGGCGCTGGACGGTGTCGACCTGGTCGCGGTTGCCGACCCCGCCGGCGACCCGCACGGCGTCGCCGGCTCGCTGCCGGTCCTCGCCAGCGTGCAGGAGATCATCGACGCCGGGGTCGACTACTGCATGGTCGCGGTGCCGACCCAGTACCACGAGGACGTCGGCCTGGCACTGGCCGCAGCGGGTGTGCACGCGCTGATCGAGAAGCCGCTCGCCAAGGACACCGCCGCGTCCACCAAGCTCGCGGAGGCCTTCGAGGCCGCCGGGCTGGTCGGCGCCGTCGGCCACATCGAGCGCTACAACCCGTCGCTGCAGAGCCTGCGCGTCCGCCTCGAGCAGGGGGAGCTGGGCAGCGTCTACCAGGTCGCCACCCGGCGTCAGGGCCCGTTCCCGGCGCGCATCGCCGACGTCGGCGTGGTCAAGGACCTCGGCACGCACGACATCGACCTGACGGCGTGGGTGACGCAGGCGTCGTTCACCTCCGTCTCAGCGCGGGTCGCCTTCAAGAGCGGCCGTGACCACGAGGACCTGGTCGCCGCCGTCGGCACCCTCAGCGACGGCACCGTCACCAGCCACCTGGTGAACTGGCTGTCGCCGATGAAGGAGCGCGTCACCATCGTCACCGGTGAGAAGGGCGCCTTCGTGGCCGACACCCTCACCGCCGACCTGACCTTCCACGCCAACGGCACCGTGCCGACGGAGTGGGGCTCGATCGCCGACTTCCGCGGCGTGTCCGAGGGCGACGTCGTGCGGTACGCGATCGCCAAGCCTGAGCCGCTGCGCATCGAGCACGAAGCCTTCCGCGACGCGGTGCTCGGCAAGGAGGCCGACATCGTCACGATGCGGCAGGGCCTGGCCACCGTCGCCGTGGCCGAGGCGCTGCTCGAGTCGGCCGTCACCGGCCGGACCATCGAGATCGGGTCGACCTGACCTTTCGCCGTTCCCGCTTGGCCCCCGAAACACCGACCTGCACCGCGAGAGGAGTTCGTACGGCATGCCTGTTGACGTCCCCGGCGAACCGCACCTGCTCCTGGTGGCGATGCACTTCCCGCCGTCGCGGGCCAGCGGCGTCTACAGGCCGCTCGCGATGGCCAACCACCTGGCGCGGCACGGCTGGCGCGTCACCGTCGTGACCGTCGACCGCGGCTTCTTCGAGCACGTGACGAAGTCGTCGGACCCGGCGCTCGAGAAGGCCGTCCACCCACGCGTGACCGTGGTGCGGGCGCCGATGCACCGCCAGCCACTGGAGACCGACCTCTCGCGCTACAGCTACCTGCGCGCCAACTTCCCGGTGGCGTACCACAAGGCGTTCGCCCTGACCCAGTCGCGACTCTTCCCGGACAAGTACAACGCCTGGCTGCCAGCGGTCGTGAAGGCCGCACTGCGAGTGCACCGCAAGAACCGCGTGTCGGTGGTGCTCGCCACGGGCAACCCGTGGAGCGCCTTCGGTGCAGCGTGGGCGTTCGGGCGGCTGACCCGGGTTCCCTACGTGATGGACTACCGCGACTCCTGGACCCTCGACCAGTTCTCGGCGTCGGAGGCGTTTCCACCCGCCCACCCCGCCTGGGACTGGGAGCGACGCCTGGTCGACGGTGCCCGCCGGGTGCTCTTCGTCAACGAGCCGATGAAGGACTGGCACGCCAAGCGCTACCCCGACGTCGCCGACCGCATGCGCGTCGTCGAGAACGGCTACGACCCCGACCTGATCGGCGAAGCGACCTTCAGAGTGCCGGACCCCGACGAGCCGCTCCAGCTCGGCTACGTCGGCACCGTGACACCACAGCTGCCCCACGAGGTGACGTGGGCCGGCTGGGAGCTGGCGCGCGACCGACCCGAGCTCAAGGACGCGACCGTCACGATGTTCGGCCATCTCGGGTTCTTCGAGCGCACGGTCCAGCAGGTCAAGGCTCTGCTCCCGCTCGACGACGGCTCTCGCGTGCGACTCGGCGGGCCGGTCGCCAAGACCGACATCGCCGGTGCCTACGCGTCGCTCGACGTGCTGCTGATGATGATCCCCAGCTCGCCGTTCGTCACCGGGGGCAAGGTGTACGAGTACATGGCCACGGGCCGGCCCATCGTGGCGATCCACACGCCCGACACCGCGGCGACCGGGCCGCTGACCGGATACCCCCTCTGGTTCCCGGTGAAAGAGCTCACCGCCGACGCGGTCGCCGACGCGATGTCGGCCGCCGCCCGGGCCGCACGCACGATGACACCGGCGATCTTCGAGCAGTGCCTGGCGCACGCCGAGCGATACCAGCGGGAGACCATCCTGACCGCCATGGACGCCGACCTGCGGGGTGTGCTCAGTGAGCGCTGACCAGCCTCTCGTCGTGGTGACGCCCTGGTACCCGAACGATCGCGACCCGTTCGCCGGCGCCTTCGTGCGGGCGAGCGTGCTCGGCCTGCGCGACCGCCACCCCGACGTCGTCGTCATCCACGTCGAGAACGTGGCGGAGGACGACACCCGGCCACCCACCCGCTACCACCGCGACGGCGTCGAGGTGGTCTGGATCGGGGTGCCGACCAACCCCATGACGAGCCGCGCGGACATGGCCCGCAACCAGCGTCGCGCGCTGGAGGCGGCGATGCCGCCCGAGCTGGCGAGGGCCACCCACGTGCACGTGCACGTGGGCATGCCCACCGGCTACGCGGTGGCCGGCCTGCTTCCGAAGCAGGCCCGCATGGTGCTGACCGAGCACGCGACCTACCTCGGCAAGGTCTTCAAGGTGCCGGCGGCGCGGGACATGTACGCCGAGGCGATGGCCCGTTCGTCGGCCGTCACGGCGGTCAGCGAGTTCCTGGCGCGGTCCATCCGAGTCGTCGTCCCGGAGCAGGCGCACAAGGTGCACTCGGTGCCGAATGTCGTTCCGCTGCAAGACATTCCCTTCCGTCAGCGCCCCGCCGGCCCGCTCCGCCGCTGGTTGTACGTCGGACGGCTGGTGCCGGCCAAGGGCGTCGAGCGGCTGGTGCGGGCCTTCGCCCAGGCAGCGGCCGCACCCGGGGCCGGCGACATGCACCTCACGCTGGTGGGCGAGGGGCCGGCCCGCGAGCACCTCGTCGAGCTGGCCACCGAGCTGGGTGTGCGCGCCAGGGTCGACCTGCTCGGCGCGGTGCCGCCCGATCGCGTCCCGGTCCTGATGGGCGAGGCAGACGTCCTCGTCCACCTCGCCCACCTGGAGACGTTCGGGCTGACCATGGTGGAGGCGGTGGCGAACGGGCTGCCCGTGGTCGCGACCCGCAGCGGAGGGCCGCAGGAGTCGCTGGCCGAGGCGGTCGTGCTCGACCGCGTGCGTCTCGTCGACGTCGGCGAGGACGTCCGATCCGTCCTCCATGCCGTGGCGGACCTCGAACGCAGCCTTCCGGGGGGCGACCCCGTCCGCGCCCGGGCGCAGATCGAGCGCCGCTACTCGGCCGCGACGGCGGTGCGGCGTCTCAACGCCCTGCTGGACGGTGACGACGCCCATGACCCGGGCGAGGTCCCGATGACGATCTTCGGGGTCAGCCTCAACCCGTCGGCGCAGCGGTCCCTGTCGCGCATGGTGCAGGCCCTGGTCGAGCTGGGCGGGTCGGCCGTCGTCGCCACCACCAGGCCGGCCGCGTTCTCGGTGTTCGGGCCGGCCGTGACCGTGGTGGACCTCAGCCCCATCGAGCGGCGTTTCCTGCCCCATGCGGTGGAGCGAGTCGTCGTCTCGCGCCTGCCACTTCGTGCCATCACCGTGGCCCGCAACGTCGTCGCCGGGGTGCAACGTCGTGCACCCGAGCCGCTCGCGTCCCGTCTCAGGGCACGCGTCGACTCCGCCAACAGGCTGATGACGAGGTATGCCACCTTCGCGGCGTCACGGCATCCGCGGCTGTACGCCCGCGCGTACGACCAGATCTCGCCGTGGTGGCTCGCGCGCCGCGCCTGGGCCGGGCCGCTGGGGGAGATCCCCCTCGACGACATCGACCTCGTGGTGACACCCGACTGGCGGGCCACTCCGTTCGCCTGGCGGTTCGCGCGCCAGAGGCCGGGCATCGAGGTCCGCCGGCCGATGTCACGCCAGCAGGTCGCCCGAGTTGTCCTCAGCCGCGAGACGGCCCCGCCTCGCGCAGGGTGATCTCGCGCACGAGCGCCCGCATCGTGCCCCGAACGATCTGGCTCCGCGACGGCACGTCGGGGTGACTGCGCAGCACGTGCCAGGCCGTCGTCTGGGCCGACTCGCCCGAGGTGACGACCAGGTCGACGTCGAGGCCGTCCCAGGTGCCGCCGAGGGAGCGTTTCGCGCCGCGGGCCAGCCGGTAGGGGTCGACGCGGCGGCCGAAGGGCTGGACGACGCGGCGGTCGAGGCCTGAGGCCACGCGGTGGGCCTGAGCAGCGGCGAGGCCGGACGGCCCGCCCCGGCGCCGCGCCACGGCGGTGCGTCGCTGCGTCGCCGCCAGCCCACGCCGCACGAGCTCGTCGACCCGACGTGCCCCGGCCGGCCGCACCGAGACCAGCTCGACGCCAGGCAGCGCCGCCGAGCGCCCCACGTTGAGGTCCTTGCGCGCCACCAGCAGCACCCGCCCACCCCACGAGGACGCGTGCGAGCAGGCCGGGTGCGCCCGCTCGGCCTCCTCGCGGTCGAGGGCGGTGACGAGCAGGCGTGGCGCCGTCAGGTCGAGCAGGGGGTCATCGTCGAGGCGGAACCCCTCCAACCGACGCCGCAGCACCGACTCGGCGGCGCTCACCAGCCGGGCGTCCGGGGGGTCGTCCTTCGCTGTGGCCGCGCGTACCGCTGCCTCGACCGACTCGTCGTCCGTGACGTCGCGCACGAGGCAGACCAGGTCGGTGGCGAAGGCCTCCCGGGCCATCGCCACAGCCCCGGGCTGGTCGGCCAGCACGACGCGGTGCCCGTCCAGCAGGAGGGGCACCCACGCGGAGAGGTCGGTGACGGGCTCGGTGACGACCGTGACGGGACGAGCGTCCGTGCTCGTCACCTCGTGGCCGGGGTCGACGGTGTCAGCCACTGGTCACCACCTCGCGCAAGGCATGGTCGAGGCGGGCGACCTGGTGCCCTCGCTCGTACCGCGCGGCGACGTCGAGCCCTTCGGCGCGCTCGGCCTCGCTGACGCGACCGGCGTGCTCGGCCGCGGCCAGGAGCGCACGCTCCACCGAGTCAGCGTCCAGCGCCTCCACCGGGTGCACCAGGGGGTGGTCGTGACTGACGCGCAGCGCGTCGGAGCGCGGGTCGCACACCAGAACCATCGGCCGGCCAGCGCGCATCGACTCGAAGATCTTCCCGGACGTGATGTAGCGACCCCCCGGCACGAGCAGCACGAGCACGTCGAGGGACTCGTACACCTGCCACACCTCACGGCGCGGCACCGGACCGTGGTAGCGGACCCCGTCCGACCCGACGGGAACCATGGCTCGCATCCGTCCGGCCGACCTCGCGAAGTAGCCCATCCGCCCGTAGAGCTCGAAGGTCGCATCGGCCAGCGGGCCGCGCCGGGCCCGCCTCCAGCCCTCCCACATCGGCGCGTGCGGCTGGAGGTCGGTGATCGTGCCGACGAAACCGAATCGAAGGGGACGCGAGGCCGCTCGGGGCGTCGGGAGCGCGACCACCTCCTCGTCATACCCGTTGTGCACCACCAGCATTCGGTCGGCGTGCACCGGGTAGCGCTCCTGGTACCACTCGAGGATCGACGAGTTCACGTGCACCACACGTGCCGCGGAGCTCACCAGCCGGCGCTCCCAGCGCGAAGCCGGGTGCTTCGTGGGATAGGCGGGCTCGTCGGTGAACATGTCAAGGGTCCACGCGTCGCGGTAGTCCATCACGTAGGGCACCCCGGCGAGCAGCCGGAAGGCCCACGCCGCGGCGAAGGTCGACCAGGGGTTGCCGCTGGCCACGACCACGTTGACGCGCTCGCGCCGGTGCACCGTGCCGAGCGCTGCGACCAGGCCGGGGATCCAGCCGGCGTACCGCTCGGGGAACCCGAAGCGGGAGACGAGCCGCCACAGGTCGTCGTGCACCTGGCGGAAGTTGCCCCTCAGCGCCCCCCACCGCCGCATGTCCGAGACCAGGTGCTGCTGTCGCATCGGCACCCGGACCACGCGCACCGCCGGGTCGACCATGCTGACCTGGCTGTCGTCCCGCGACATCGTGACGTGGTCCAGGTAGTCCTCAGTGACGGTGAGTACGGTCACACGCCAGCCGAGCCGGACGAGGTGGTTCGCGGTGCCCAGCCCGCGGTAGGTCCCGCTGCCACCACCAGGGGGGAAACCGAGGGCCAGCAGCACGACATGTGGCGTGCTGGCTCCGGGCACGGTGAGGACTCCTTGGTGTGGTACGGGTGCGGCCGCGACGACGCGTTGCGGGGGGTCGCGCGGCCAGGGCTTGGGCGTCGTGAATCTAGCGGGCGGCTATGCTGCCTGACGATCTGGCGCGCCCCGCATCTTCGCGCCCGCCCCCAAAACCGGAAGGTCCAGCGTTGAAGATCGCCGTCGTCGCACTCGGCAAGATCGGCCTACCCCTCGCGGTCCAGTTCGCGGACTCGGGCCACGAGGTGGTCGGTGTCGACGTGAACCCCACGATCGTCGACCTCGTCAACGCCGGCTCCGAGCCGTTCCCGGGCGAGGCCGACCTGGCCACGAAGATCGCCGAGAACGTGGCTGCCGGTCGTCTCCGCGCGACCACCGACTACGCGGATGCGGTGCCCCAGGCCGAGGCCGTCGTGCTCGTCGTGCCCCTCTTCGTCGACGGGGACGGTGTACCCGACTTCGGCTGGATGGACGACGCGACCGACTCGCTGGCCGCGCACCTGTCGCCCGGCACGCTCGTCTCGTACGAGACCACCCTGCCCGTCGGCACCACCCGCGAGCGCTGGAAGCCCAGGCTGGAGAAGGGGTCCGGCCTGACCGAGGGCTCGGACTTCCACCTCGTCTTCAGCCCCGAGCGCGTGCTGACCGGACGGGTCTTCGCCGACCTGCGCAAGTACCCGAAGCTCGTCGGCGGCCTGAGCGACGAGGGCACGCGTCGCGCGATCGCCTTCTACGAGTCGGTGCTGCAGTTCGACGACCGGCCCGACCTCGAGCGCGGCAACGGGGTGTGGGACCTCGGCAGCGCCGAGGCGGCAGAGATGGCCAAGCTGGCCGAGACCACGTACCGCGACGTCAACATCGGTCTGGCGAACCAGTTCGCGCGGTTCGCGGCCACGCGGGCGATCGACGTGATGCAGGTGATCGACGCGAGCAACTCCCAGCCGTACAGCCACATCCACCGCCCGGGGATCGCCGTGGGCGGCCACTGCATCCCCGTGTACCCGCGGCTGTACCTGTGGAACGACCCGGACGCCACCGTGGTGCGGTCGGCCCGGGAGGCCAACGCCGGCATGCCCGAGTACGCCGTCGGCCTGCTCGAGGGTGCCTTCGGCGACCTCGACGGGGCGACCGTCGTCGTGCTCGGCGCGGCCTACCGCGGTGCCGTGAAGGAGACGGCGTTCTCGGGGGTGTTCCCCCTGGTCGCAGCGCTGCGTTCCCGCGGCGCCTCCGTCATGGTGCACGACCCGCTCTACTCCGATGACGAGCTGCGCCGCCTCGACCTCGAGCCCTACTCACTCGGGCAGAGCGTCGACGCAGCCGTGGTGCAGGCGGACCACGCCGAGTACGGGCAGCTCACCCCCGCGGACCTGCCGGGGATCAAAGTGCTTGTCGACGGTCGCCGGGTCACCGAACCCAGCCGCTGGGCAGGCGTCGACCGACGAGTGATCGGAGCATGACGGTGAGCACCCGACGACTCCCCAACGGCGCGGCGCGCCTGCGCAACCAGGTCCGCGGGCGGCTCCGCAAGGAGATCGCGCAGCGGCCCCGGGCGCGGCTGGCGCTCTGGGACCTGCGCCGCCGCTTCCGTCGCAACCAGGACCCGGCGAGCGGGTACGACGCGATCGGCGGCAAGCAGCTGTCGGTCGAGCTCGCCCTGCCCTCACCCCCGGCCGGGCAGCCGGCGCGGCTCGAGTCACTCGACCTGACCACCGGCCGGCGCTTCTACGTCGCGCGCTCGCTGGCCGAGACGGGCTTCGGTGGCTACGAGGTGGAGTCCCTCTCGTGCTACCTGGCGATGATCGACGTGGCAGGGCCCGGGCAGGTGCTGGACGTCGGGGCGAACATCGGCGTGTACGGCCTGCTGGCGGCAGCGCTCAGCGACCGCGAGGTCATCGCGTTCGAGCCGACCCCCTGGATCGCGCAGGCGGCGTCCGACCTGGCCACGCGCAACGGCATCCCGATGAGCGTCCGCCGGGAGGCGCTCGGCGACACCCGCACGGTCGCGACCTTCTATCTCTCCGACCGCAGCGACAGCTCGAACTCGCTGGCCGGCGGTTTCCGTCACTCGTCGCACCAGCTGGACGTGCGTGTGGAGCCCCTCGACCGCCTCGTGCGTCGTGAGGGCCTGGCCCCGGCCGTCATCAAGGTCGACACGGAGACGACGGAGCCGGCTGTTCTCCGCGGAGCGGCCAAGACGATCGCGGAGTTCCGTCCGTGGCTCCTGTGCGAGATCCTCGCCGGCCGCAGCGAGGAAGCCCTGACGGCCGCACTCGAGCCGTTCGGGTACACGTGGTACCACGTCGTCGACGAGGTGCCCTACACGCCGACGAACACCCTCGCGGGCGACACCGAGTACAAGCACCTGATGTGGCTGTTCGCGCCCCACGAGCCCCCGCCCGAGTTCTGGGAGTCGGTGCGCGCCTGGCGTGCCGCCCTGACGTCGCTGCCGACGCCGGTACAGTCGGCCTCCTGACGCGCGGTCGGCACAGCGGGCTCAGGTCGGGCGGCGTTCCGGTCGAAGGGACCGTATGGACTCGACTCCGCTGCCCCGATCGACCCGCTCGACCCGCCTGACCCGCCTGACCCGCAGCCTGGCGGTCGCCCTGTCGGTGACCCTGCTCGGTCTTGCCACCGGCACCCCGGCCGTCCACGCCGTCGAGGCGTCGACCCGCCCGGCTGACGGAGTGTTCCACCTGGAAGGGCGTGGGTACGGCCACGGCCGAGGCCTGTCGCAGTGGGGTGCGTACGGTGCGGCCGATGCGGGCCTGGTCTGGACGGACATCCTCGCCTTCTACTACCCGGGCACCACGCGGACCGGCGCGGGCAGCGGCCCGATCAAGGTCCTGATCAGCGCCGACACGGGCGCCGACGTCAGGGTCGACGCCATCGCCGGGCTGCGGCTGACCAGCGGCGGGAACACGTGGGTGCTGCCCACCGGGAGCACCTACGACTCCTGGCGCCTCGTGCGCAGCGGCACCACCATCGCCCTGCAGCGCCTCGACGGAACCACCTGGACGACGATCACGCCGGGGATCGCCCTCGGGGCGACCGTCGGCTTCGTCACGCCGGGCACCACGACGCGGCTCGTGCTCCCCTCAGGCGCGCGCGAGGCCTTGCGCGGCGAGGTACGCGCGGCGCCGCAGGGAACCACCGGCCTGCGTTCGGTCGCGGTGATGGACATGGACGAGTACCTGCGGGCCGTCGTCCCGAGCGAGATGCCGGCGTCGTGGCACATCCAGGCCCTCAGGGCGCAGACGGTGGCGGCTCGGACGTACGCCGCCCACCTGCGGTCGACGTCGTCGGCCAAGGCATGGAACACGTGCGACACCACGGCTTGTCAGGTCTTCAAGGGCACGGCCACGTACAGCGCGTCGGGAGCACTCGTCGCCGTCCACGAGCAAGCCAGGACCGACCAGGCCATCGCCGACACGGCCGGCGTCGTCCTGTACTACGGCGCGAGCGTGGCATTCACTCAGTTCAGCTCCGCCAACGGCGGCTGGACCGCTGCCGGCTCCCACGCCTACCAGGTCGCCAAGGCCGACCCGTACGACGGGCGGATCGCCTCGTCGGCGCACGCGTGGACGACCGAGCTCGCCGTCTCGCGCGTCGAGGCCGTCTACTCGTCGGTCGGCGCGCTGCGCGAGTTAGCGATCTTGGAGCGGTCGGGCGGCGGCGACTGGGGCGGCCGCGTCGTCTCCGTCCGGATCACCGGCAGTCGGGGTGCGGTGACGGTGACCGGCGACCAGTTCCGCAGCGCGTTCGGCCTGCGCTCCAGCTGGTTCCACGTCCAAGGGACGTCTGCCCACCCGCGGGACCTGTCCGGCGACGGCTTCGCCGACGTCCTGGCCATCGGCCCGACGGGCCAGATGGTGCTGTACCCCGGCAACGCCGACGGGCAGCTCGCGACGCCACTGCAGCTCGGACGCGGCTGGACCGGTGGGCGGCCGGTCACACAGGTCGGGGACTGGAACGGCGACGAGCGGACGGACGTGATGGCCATCGGCCCCGAGGGCTATCTGGCGCTGTACCCGGGCGACGGTTCCGGCGGTCTCGGTGCCGGTGCCGTGGTCGGTCAACGGTGGCACGGGATCTCCGAGCTGCTGGGTGTCGGTGACCTGGACGGCGACGGCTTCGACGACCTGGTGACCAGGCGCACCACTGACCAGTCGCTGTGGCTCTACCCCGGCACGGCGGCAGGGCTGCCGGGCACCGCTCGCCAGATCGGTCAGGGGTGGGGTGGCTACGACCTTCTGACGGCGGTCGGAGACATGGATGGCGACGGCCGTCCCGACGTCGTCGCCCGTCACTCCGCGTCCGGCGACCTGATCTTCTTCCGGGGGACCACTTCTGGAGGACTCGCCTCGGCAGGGGTGGTCGGCGCCCGATGGAGCGGGGTGCACCAGCTGGCGGGTCCGGGAGACCTCGGCGCGGACGGCTCCACCGACCTCGTGGCGGTCCTGTCGGACGGCACGCTGCACCGCTACGCGTGGACCGGCACCGGGCTCTCGTCGGCCGGCTCGCTCGGTGGGGGCTGGTCCAGCTCGCGGTTGGTCGGCTGAGGCTGCGGTTTGCGGCCAGGCAGTGCGTATCGGTCGCTGAACCAGGTGCGGCCCGGCGAACGGACGAGTTCGGGCCAGGTGGGTGTCGACCCTTGACCGGTCGTGCCACAGAGTCGAAGGTGTGTGGTGACTGGTGTGGCCTGTGGGACTCGTGGTGGGTTCTGCCCCGCGCCGACCCCTCTGGGAGTGGAGTCTCCGTGCGAACCGTGTCTCGTGCCGGCCTTGCCATCGTCCTCGTTCCCGGAATGCTGGTCCTGCCGACCATCTCCGCGCCTGCCGCGGAACCTCGCCCGATCGCGCCCCAGGTGCAGACCATCGACGTCCGCGGGGTCGACTCGGGCGCCGTGCAGGGCCTCCAGGACGAGGGCGCACGGGGAGCCACCGCCCCTGAGGAGGCGCCGGAGCTGCTCACCGCGCCGACGACGACCGAGCCGTTCGACCTGGTGGGCGTGACATGGCCCGCCGGCGAGACCGTGCAGCAGGTGCAGGTGCGCGTCCGGGAAGACGGGGCATGGTCGGGCTGGGAGGAGCTGGAGGGCCTGGACGAGGGACCTGACCCCGGCACCGAGGAGTACGCGGCGGCGCGGCTCGGCACCAGCCCCCTGTCGACGAACCGGGCGGACGGCGTCCAGGTGCGCGTGGACACCGAGAGTGGCGCGGCGCCTCGTGACGTCAAGGTGTCGCTGGTCGACCCGGGCACGTCGGCCGCGGACGGCACCGCCGCCGGGCAGGCCGACCCGGCCGCCTCCGCCGACGCGGCCAACACGTCACCGCGCATCGTCACCCGCAGGCAGTGGGGCGCGGACGAGCGCCTGGCCTCGACCACGCGCGTCAACGGCACCGTCAAGGCGCTGACGCTGCACCACACAGCGGGCTCCAACAGCTACACGCAGGCGCAGGCTCCCGCCCAGCTGCGAGGGATCTACGCGTACCACACGCAGTCGCTCGGCTGGTCGGACGTCGGCTACAACCTGGTCATCGACCGCTACGGCACGATCTACGAAGGCCGCCGCGGCAGCATCACCGCCGCCGTCCAGGGCGCCCACGCCGGGGGCTTCAACCGCGACACCTTCGGCGTCTCCGTGATGGGCAACTTCGCCTCGGCCTCCGCGCCGAGTGGCGTCACCACAGCCCTGAACAAGGTGATCGGCTGGAAGCTCGGGCAGTACGGCGCCAACCCGAGGGGAACCTCGGTCCTGATCTCCGCCGGCGGGGGAACGTCGAAGTACCCGGCCGGGAGGGCGGTCACCGTCAACAACGTGATGGCGCACCGCGACGTCGGCAACACCTCGTGCCCGGGCAGCCTGTACTTGTTGCTGCCGTCCCTGCGGACCGCCGCCGCGCCACTTGCGGCGAGGACGACTCCGAACCGGGTCGACGCCTTCCCCAAGGACGTCAACGGAGACCGCAGGAGCGACGTGCTGGTGGTCAACCCCTCAGGACGGCTGGTCTCGTACGCGGGACGGGGTGACGGGCGCCTGAGGGCTGGGGTCACGATCGGACAGGGTTGGGGGACAAGGGATCTGGCAGCGAACGTCGGGGACTGGAGCGGTGACGGCTGGCCGGATCTCATGGCGCGCGAGCCGGCGAGCGGGGACCTCTACGTCTACCACGGAACGGCCAGTGGCTACGTCGGCCCGCGGCTGGTCGGCACGAGCTGGACGGACGTCAACCTGCTCCTCGGGGTCGGTGACGCCGATCGGGACGGCGACCGCGACCTGCTGACCCGGCGCAAGTCCGACGGGGCGCTCTGGCTCTACCGCGGGAACGGTGCCGGGGGCTTCGTCACCGGACCGCCGACCCGGGTCAGCAAGTCGATGGCGGCGTTCGACCAGATCGTTTCCGTCGGGGACCTCGACGACGAAGGCGATCCCGACCTTGTCGTCCGCAACCGCATGTCGGGTCGCCTCTTCCTGATGGCGGGCACGAGCCAGGGCACCCTCCAGAACGCCGTCCAGATCGGGGCGGGCTGGAGCGTCTTCAGCGCGGTGGTGGGGGTCGGGAACATGGACGGTGCCGGAGGTGTCGACGTCCTGGCCCGGGGCACGTCGGGCGTCCTCACCATGTACCGCGGTACGACGTCGGGCACTCTCGGGGCACCGATCCAGGTCGGGCACGGATGGAGTGGCTTGCGCTTCATCCAGTGAGGCCACCAGCGAGGCCCCCACTGAGGCCCCACCCCCACTGAGGCCCCCACTGAGGCCCCCACTGAGACACGCGGTCTGAGCCGTTCGGGGGCCAGTTCTGGCACAGGGGAGAGCCGGAGTGCGCCGGAATGGTACGTTCCGGTCGCCACCCCGGTGAGCGGCGACCAGCCGACTCTGTTCCTGTGGCCGCCCCGCGGGGCGCGTCCCGCGTCCTTGAGGGGGCATCACGTGAGCGTGAGTCATCGAACTCTTCATGCCGTGCTGGGCGGCGTGGCAGCCCTGGCGGTATCGGCCGCAATGGTCGGGCCGGCGGCCGCTGGCCCCACCCTTGCTGACGGCGAAGGCTTCAGCGGCGATCGGCGAGCGGCGACCGAGCGCGATGGCGAGCTCCGTGGGGTCGCCGGGAGCTCTGGGAGCACGGGTCTGAGCAGCGCCGAGGTCGGAGCTGCCGCCGAGGCTGCGTCGTGCCCCGCCGGCACCGTGCGGATCAGCACGTCCTTCGCGGACGGTTTCGAGTCGGGACAGATGCCCGACGAGTACCTGAACTGGTTCCCCACGACGGGTGACGCCGAGGAAGGCAGCTACTACGCGACCAGCACCGTCGGCGTGGGTGACTTCTCCGGCTTCTTCCTGCCGCTCATGACCGCGCCTCAGGGCCCGAGCACCTACCTGAGCTTCGCGTCCCGCGGTCAGTTTCCCGACACGGACGTCAACGACGCGGCCGCTCGGGTCTACGTCAACGACTCCTCGTGGTGGCTGACCGAGTCCGCCGAGTGGGAGCGGAACCAGATTCCCGTCACGAATGACGTGACGCAGTGGGCCGGCGAGCTGGACATCCTCTTCGAGCTGGCCCCCGTGTCCGGTGAGCCCACGAGCACGTGGGACATCGACGACATCCAGGTGTTCAGCTGCGTCGGTGAGGCGAGCGGCCTGCGGGGCGACTGGACCGGCGGTGGCACGGTGGACGTGCTGGCGACGACGTCGACCGGCGCGCTGCGGGCGTTCCCCGGCAAGGGCGACGGCAGCCTGGCGAATGGCGCGACGGTCGGTTCGGGTTGGAAGTCGATGACGTACCTGGGTTCGCCGGGCGACATCACTGGTGATGACCGGACGGATCTGGTGGCGCGTTCGAGCAGCGGTGCGATGTTCCTGTATGCGGGTCGTGGTGGTGGCCTGGTCTCCAATGGGCAGCAGGTCGGTTCGGGGTGGAACGTGATGACGGCGTTGGTCACTCCTGGTGACCTGGACGGTGATGGTCGGCCGGACCTGTTGGCGCGTCGTACCGACGGCACGTTGCATCACTACCGGTTCGGCACCACTGGTGCGTTGTCGTACGTGCGCCAGGTGGGTACGGGCTGGAACGGGATGGCGTGGATGACGGGGATGGGTGACATCAACGGTGACGGTTTCGGTGACGTGCTGGGGGTGAACTCCAGCGGCACGATGCTGAGGTACTGGGGTTCGGCGTCCGGCCTGCGCGGTGGAGGCGTGGTCGGCGCCGGCTGGGGTGGGATGACGTGGGTCACCAGCCCGGGTGACATGAACGGTGATGGTCGTGGTGACCTGCTAGTGCGTGACTCGGCGGCGAACCTGAGGTTCTACCCCGGCAGCGCGACCGGGGTCAGCAACGGCCGGCAGGTCGGCAGCGGCTGGGGTGGGTTCTCACGCATCCTCTGAGGCATCGGCCGCTCGCTGCCTGCCTGCTGCTCGTCGTCCCGGCAGGACTCTTCTGCTCGTCGGCCTCCGGTGCCCCGGCTGTCTCGTCCGGGGCGCCGGCGGCCGAGGGTCGGTCGGCCATGGTGCGGGAGGCTCTCGCCCAGCTGCCCGACCACGGACCCGTCCGGGTCGTCGCCACGACGGTCGGCCCTGACGGCCGGCCGGAGGTGCGTGTCGAGCAGGCCGCGACTCCGCAGGCAGGCGCGGCCGCCCTCGTGCGGCTTGGGGCCGACGACGAGGTGACGGCGGTCGAGCTCGACTCCCGCGTGGAGGCTTTCGACCACCCCATCAGCAACGACGCGCTGCGCGGCAGCCAGTGGGGCATGACGAGACTCGACGCCGAGCACGTGTGGGGCACCAGCCGGGGAGCGGGCGCGACGATCGCCGTCATCGACAGCGGTGTCGACGGGACCCATCCCGATCTCCAAGGTGCGCTCGTTGATGGCTATGACTACGTGACCGGCGGCGGGAACGGCCTCATCGACCCCGGCGGGCACGGCACCCACGTCGCGGGCATCGCGGTTGCGGTTCCCGGCAACAGCACGGGCGTCATCGGCCTGGCACCCGACGCGCGAGTGATGTCGCTGCGGGTCCTGAATGCCAGTGGTAGTGGGCTGACATCGCACGTCGCAGCCGCTGTGGTCAAGGCTGTCGACGACGGTGCGGACGTGATCAACCTGTCCCTCGGGGGGCCCGGCAACAGCGCAGCGGTCGCGCTCGCCGTCGAGTACGCCGTCGACTCCGGGGTGCCGGTCGTCGCCTCCATGGGCAACGAGCGGACCGCTGGCGACCCGATCCTGTATCCGGCCGCGCTGCCCGGCGTGATCGCGGTGGCCGCGACCGGAACGAATGACGTATCGGGGTTCTTCTCGAGCACCGGTGCGCACGTGTCCGTGTCGGCGCCCGGGGTGAGCATCCTGTCGACGACAGGCGGCACCTACGCCTTGAAGTCCGGGACCTCGATGGCCGCCCCGCACGTCTCGGCGGTCGTTGCCTTGCTGCACGCGGTCGACGCGGGCCTCTCGACGGAGGAGGTCAGGAGCGTCCTGATGTCCACGGCGGAGGACCTGGAGTGCGCCGGCTTCGACTACACCACGGGTGCCGGCCTGGTCGATCCCCTGGCTGCCCTGGAGGCGCTGGGCGAAGAGCCGCCCCCGCCGCCAGCTGGTGAGCGCGGCGACTGGACCGGCGGTGGCACGGTGGACGTGCTGGCGACGACGTCGACCGGTGTGCTCAGGTCGTTCCCCGGCTGCGGTGACGGCAGCCTGGGCAAGGGCGCGACGGTCGGTTCGGGTTGGAAGTCGATGACGTACCTGGGTTCGCCGGGCGACATCACTGGTGACGACCGGACGGATCTGGTGGCGCGGTCGAGCACCGGGGCGATGTTCCTGTACCCGGGTCGTGGTGGTGGGCTGGTCAGCAATGGGCAGCAGGTCGGTTCGGGGTGGAACGTGATGACGGCGTTGGTCACTCCTGGTGACCTGGACGGTGACGGCAGGCCGGACCTGTTGGCGCGTCGTACCGACGGCACGTTGCACCACTACCGGTTCGGCACCACTGGTGCGTTGTCGTACGTGCGCCAGGTGGGTACGGGCTGGAACGGGATGGCGTGGATGACGGGGATGGGTGACATCAACGGTGACGGTTTCGGTGACGTGCTGGGGGTGAACTCCAGCGGCACGATGCTGAGGTACTGGGGTTCGGCGTCCGGCCTGCGCGGTGGAGGCGTGGTCGGCACCGGCTGGGGTGGGATGACGTGGGTCACCAGCCCGGGTGACATGAACGGTGATGGTCGTGGTGACCTGCTGGTGCGTGACTCGGCGGCGAACCTGAGGTTCTACCCGGGCAGCGCGACCGGGGTCAGCAACGGCCGGCAGGTCGGTAGCGGATGGGGCGGGTTCTCACGCATCCTCTAGCCGAGGTCCACGACTAGGCCACGACTAAGACCACTCAGCGAGATCCACGACCAGGGCCGGGCCGGTCTTCTCGCGTACCTCGTCGAAGGTGACGCCCGGGGCGAGCTCGCGCAGCACGAGACCCTGGTCGGTGACGTCGATGACGGCCAGGTCGGTGATGATCCGTTGAACCACACCGCGACCCGTGTACGGCAGGGTGCACTCGTCGACGATCTTGTGGGCGCCGTCCTTGGCGACGTGCTCCATCAGCACGATGACCTTCTTGGCGCCGTGGACCAGATCCATCGCGCCGCCCATGCCCTTGACCATCTTGCCGGGGATCATCCAGTTGGCGATGTCTCCGGTGGCGGACACCTGCATGGCGCCGAGGATCGCGGCGTCGATCTTGCCGCCGCGGATCATCCCGAAGCTGGTGGCGGAGTCGAAGATCGCTGCACCGGCTCGCAGGGTGACGGTCTCCTTGCCGGCGTTGATCAGGTCGGGATCCTCGTCGCCCTCGTACGGGTAGGGACCGAAGCCGAGGATGCCGTTCTCGGACTGCAGCACGATCTCGACGTCGTCGGGAACGTAGTTCGGGACCAGAGTGGGCAGGCCGATGCCGAGGTTGACGTAGTCGCCGTCGGTCAGCTCCGCTGCGGCGCGGGCGGCCATCTGCTCACGGGTCAGCGGCATCTCAGATCCCCTTCGTCTGGGCGGCGTCGGGACGGGGACGTACCGTCCGCTTCTCGATCCGCTTGTCGGCGGCCTGCTCGGGCGTCAGGGCCAGCACCCGCTGCACGAACACACCGGGCAGGTGGACCTGGTTCGGGTCGAGCTGGCCGGGCTCGACCAGCTCCTCGACCTCGGCGACCGTGACGTCGCCGGCCATCGCGCAGAGCGGGTTGAAGTTGCGGGCCGAGTCACGGAACACCAGGTTGCCGTGCCGGTCGCCCTTCCAGGCCCGCACCAGCGCGAAGTCGGCGTGGATGGCCTGTTCGAGCACGTATTCGTGCTCGGCGCCTCGCACCGTGAACGTCGCGGTCGGCTTCGGCGGGGAGGAGAGCACGACGTTGCCGTCGCTGTCGTAGCGCCACGGCAGCCCGCCCTCCGCGACCTGGGTGCCCACGCCGGTGGCGGTGTAGAAGGCCGGGATCCCCGACCCACCGGCTCGCATCCGCTCCGCCAAGGTGCCCTGCGGGGTCAGCTCGACCTCCAGCTCACCGGACAGGTACTGGCGGGCGAACTCCTTGTTCTCACCCACGTACGAGGCCACCACCCGGCGGATCCGCCTGGACCCCAGCAGCACCCCCAGACCCCAGCCGTCCACCCCGCAGTTGTTCGAGAACACCTCCAGGTCGCGCACAGCCGCCTCGTGCAAGGCCCCGATCAGCACACTCGGGATCCCACAGAGCCCGAAACCTCCCACCGCGAGGGAGGCGCCGTCACCGATGCCGGCGATGGCGTCCTGCGGGCTGGAGACGACCTTGTCCATGCGAGTGAGCTCCTCGGCGAGCAGATGGCTGACGGGACCGGGCCGCACTCCCGCGGACGGGTTCACAATCCGGCGACGGGCGCAGTCTACGGGCCCGCCAACGTCACCGACCGTATGTGTTGCACCCACGTAACTCACCCATCTCGTGGTGCCCACTCAAGGGGGCTCGTCAGGGCGACGATGGGCCTGGAGCCGTCCCTCCGGTCACAGTTCGACAACGTGACGCACACGCATTGGAGCACTTCCCCGGTGAACCGTCCTCGCGCAGCACGTCCCGCAGCACGTTCCGCAGCACGTCCAGCAGCACGTCCAGCAGCACGTCTAGCCAACGAGTCGTCGCAGGACAGACTCATTTCCCTGCTGGTCAGGCTCGTCGTGGTCACCGTCGTCGCCCTGGTCGGCGTCGGCCTCGCGGGCCAGGGGGCCGATGGTGCGATCCCGGTGCCGCAGCCTCCCGTGGCGTTCAAGACCGCCCCCGAGCCGCCGGCCAAGTACGTCGGCCAGTTCACCTGCGTCAGCAAGGTGCCGGCCGGCACGGCCAAGCTCAAGGCACTGCTGGCGGCCACCTACACACCGTCCTCCATCGGTACGCTGCGCGGCTGCTCGGTGGGCGGGCGCAGCGAGCACAAGGACGGCCGGGCCCTCGACTTCATGCTGAACGTGAACAACGCCACCGACAAGGCGAAGGCCGAGTCCTTCCTCAACTGGCTGATCGGGCCGGACGCCCAGGGCAACAGGTCGGCCAACGGCCGCCGGCTCGGCGTCATGTACGTGATCTGGAACCGGTACTCGTGGGACTTCTACGACGCCAACCCCCAGTGGGAGCCGTACACAGGCGCCAGCCCCCACACCGACCACATCCACATCAGCCTGAGCTGGGACGGCGCCCTCGGGCGGAGCTCCTTCTGGACCGGCAGCGCCCCGGCGGCCTACGACTACGGACCCTGCCAGGTCTACATCGGCGAGCCGGTCGAGCCGGGCCCCCACTACACGCGCTGCGGAACCCCCGTGCAGCGTCCGGCGCAGGTGTTCCCGCGACGCTGGAACGCGGACACGACGGCCGACGTCCTGGCGATCCTCCCCGACGGCAAGCTGAACCTCTACCCCGGCACCGGCAGGGGCACCTTCGCGCCCTCGGCGTCCATCGGCCACGGCTGGCAGGCGATGAGCCTGGTCACCCCGGTCGGCGACCTCGACAAGGACGGCAGCCGCGACCTCGTCGCGCGTGACACCGACGGCTTGCTGTGGCTCTACCGCGGCAACGGGATCGGCGGGTTCATCAACAGGGTGCAGATCGGTCACGGCTGGCAGAGCATGGACGTCATCGTGGGCGCCGGCGACGTCAACCTCGACGGAGTCTCCGACCTGGTGACTCGCCGTGTCACTGACGGCGCGCTGCTGACCTACCTGGGAACGGGCACGGGCGGCGTGCGCACGGGCACCCAGGTGGGCGCTGCGCCCGCAGCCGACCTGGTCACGGCGGTCGGTGACTGGGACGGCGACGCCCAGACCGACCTGATCTCCCGCACCGAGGGGACCGGCGACCTGCTGCTGTACTCCGGTGACGGTCATGGCGACTTCTCGGCTCCCGTCCAGATCGGTCACGGCTGGGACGCGATGTCCGCGCTCGCCGGACCAGGGGACTTCAACGGCGACGGCAAGGCCGACATCATGGCCAGGACCGCCGACGGCAAGCTCATGCTGTACACCGGCCGGGGCGACGGCAGGTTCGGCACGGTCACCCAGGTCGGCCACGGCTGGCAGGCCATGCGCCTGGTCAGCTGACTCTGGTCAGCTGACGCCCGGCGAGCCACCCCACCGGCGCGTCACCTGCTCTGGACCCACCAGCGGCTCCGGGTCGACGTCCGGGTGCACCAGCACCAGGGACCCGTCCAGCCGCAAAGTCGGCAGCACCACCTCGGCCAGCGGCGCTGCGGGACGGTCGTCGACCACGACCAGCACCCGCGGCGCGTCGGCTTCTGCTCCCTCGTCGTGTGAGTCGACGACAGCCGGCGGCAGGGGCACCGGCGACGCCGCGACCACCAGCACGTCAGGCTGTGGCCCGACCTCCGCGTTGTAGTCGACGACACCCACCGGCAGGTGCCCGGCCGACCGGGCCAGCGCCGGCAGCGTCACCAGCACGTCGCCGGCCCCGAGGGCGGCGGGCTCGGCACCCACCGTGAGCACGGCAGCCTCGGTCCCCGGGGCAGCGGGGACGGCTCCCACCATCGACAGCGCCAGCTGCCAGACCACGGCACGCCAGTGCCCGGGCAGGTCGAGTGTGACCCGGTCACCGGGACCGATACCGAGCTCCTCACCCAGCAGGTTGGCGGTCTTCACCACCCAGTTCGCCAGCACCCTGGCCGACAGCTCGACCCGTTCTCCACCGGGTCCGTACCAGGTCAGCCGGGGGCGACCGGAGTCACTCGCCTGCAGTGCCTCGAGCAGGGCCTGCACGTTGCGCGCGCGGGCCACCTGCCCGCCGGGCGCGACAGGAACGTCAGGCACGTCAGGCACGTCAGGCAGCGTCGGGCTCGGGCGAGTCGGTGTACGGGTTGCCCTGGATGAACTTCTCGATCTCCGCACCCGAGACCGCGCCGCAGAGCTGGCGCTTGCCGGCCTCCACGCCCCAGTGGGAGAGGGCGACCGGCTTGTCGTCGGGCAGCTCGCCGTAGGCGGTGTCCCACGCGCTGACGATGAACTTGCCTCCGGTCTCCTCCATCTCGCGGGCCAGGTCGGAGATCTGCTTCAGCTCGTCCTGCTGCTCGGTCGGCAGGTCCTCGGAGTACCAGATCACGGTGTACCCGTGCTCCAGGTTGTGGACGAGGTTCTCCATCGCGGGTCGGTCGTCCGCCGTGTAGAAGGCGTTCGCCGGGACCTGCGGCGTGGGGAAGTGCTGGCCGTGCGTCGGCGGGACGCTGTCGTAGTCGATCTTCGTGATGTCGGGGGTGTTGGTGCCCGGGCCGACGTGCTCGTTGACCCCGGTGGCGGGGTCGGTGGCGACGTCGTCGCACGAGGCGGCGCCTGCCGCCACGCCGACCAGGCTGACCTGGTCCGGGTGGTCCTGCCGGTAGTTGCGGACGGTGACGAAGACCAGTCCGATCAGGACCACGACCACGGCGCCGGCCGCGACAGCCACGAGGATCGTGGTCCGCCGGTCCTTGGCCTTCTGCGCCGCCCGCATCTGCTCGACCCGCGCCTGCCGGTCGGCCTGGATGCTCTTCTTGGCCACGAGGTCCCCTTCGTCACTACGTCCCGGGCCGCCGTCCGGCACCGGGTACGCGGGCAAGTCTACGAACTGCGCGAGCGTGGACGACGCCCGTGCCCGTGCCCGCCCCGTGCCCGCCCCGTGCCCGCCCCGTGCCCGCCCCTGTACTCACTGTCGTGCCCGTCGCGCACACTGGTGCCGTGACGCCGCCTGGCGAGACCGAACCGCTGCACCGCAGCTACCGGCCACAGCACCCGGTCTCGGTCGGCTCCGTGATGTCAGGGCTGCGCCACGGCAGGGGAGACCCTTGCTGGCGACGGGGCAGCGACGGCCGGCACTGGTGGGCCAGCTCGACACCCGCCGGCGCGGGGCTGCTGTCGATGCGCACCGACCCCGGCGCGGGCGTGGTGGAGACCTCAGCCTGGGGCCCGGGGGCCGAGTGGCTGCTGGACGGCGTGCCCGACCTGCTCGGGGCCCGCGACGACCCCACAGGCTTCGTGCCGTCGCCGCAGCACCCACGGCTGGTGACGGCGTGGCGAACACGACCGGGCTACCGAGTGCCCCGCACCCGGCGCGTGCTGGACGCGTTCGCGGCGGCCTGCATCGAGCAGCGGGTGACCGGCCCGGAGGCGTTCGCCGCGTGGTCGTCTCTGGTGCGGGCGTACGGCGAGCCTGCGCCTGGAGCCGTCGCCGCTCCCGGCGGACCCGCGCACGGGATGCGCACACCCCCGACAGCCGCCGCGTGGCGCTCCGTGCCCAGCTGGGCCTGGCTCCGCGCCGGTGTGGACGTGTCACGACGCGGAGCGCTGCTCGCTGGCGCCGGCACCCCCCACGGGCTGGAACGGACGCTCACTCTCGAGCCCGCACAGGTCGAGCCGGCCCTGCGGTCCCTGCCAGGTGTGGGGCGCTGGACCGCCGCCGAGACACGGCAGCGAGCGCACGGCGACGCAGATGCCTTCTCGTTCGGCGACTTTCACGTGGCGAAGAACGTGTCGTGGGCGCTGACGGGCGAGGTGCTGGACGACGACGGCTGCGCCGAGGTCATCGCCCGGTACGCGGGTCACCGCTTCCGCGTGCAGCGCCTGCTCGAGCTGGACGGCGCCATCCGACCGCGTCGCGGGCCGCGGATGACGTTGCCCACGCACAGCCCGCAACGGCTGCCGCGGCGCTAGCTCGGCACTAGGTGTCCCGCACGCCGAGGGCTCGGCTCAGCAGGGTGCGCCGGTTGCGCGTCGACGTCTTGGCGAAGATCGACTTCAGGTGGTCCTGGATCGTGTTCTCCGAGAGCAGCATCCGGCGCGCCAGGTCGCGGGTGTCGCCACCCGTCGCCAGCAGGCCCACGAGCTCGCTCTCGCGCGTGCTGAGGCCGAAGACCCGTCCGAAGAGCTCAAGCCTGTCGACCGGGGAGGTCTCCTCGATGGTGACCGCGATCGTGGGCCCGCCGCTGCCAGAACGCGTCAGCCGTGCCGCGCGCAGTGTGACCCAGAAGCCGTCCGACAGGTGCACACGGGCCGTCGCCGGGTGGTGGTCGACCCCCTTCTCGACCGCCAGCAGCTGGCCAGCGACGTTGTAGACGCTCGCGGGCACCGGGGCGCCGCCCATCGCCGGCAGGAGGATCTCGAGCCACTCCTTGCTCGCCGGAGTCTCGTTCGTCACGCGGAGGCCGTCGTCGAGGAGGAAGACGACGGGACCGAGCTCGCGGTCGGCGGGAACCGCTGGGGCAGTGAGGGTCTGGGCCTGCAGCGTCCGCATCGCAGCGGTGAGCGGCGCGCAGAGTGACGAGAGCAGGGCTACGTCGGCGGCGTCGAACGGCGGCCTCGACCGGGTGCGCCAGAGGTCGAGGAATCCCCAGATGCCAGACCGGTCCGAGAACACGGCCGACGCGAGGTCACCGATGTCGTAGCGCTGCAGGATCCCGCGCCACATCAGGCTCTGCCCGGGGTCGTCGCCCGTTGCCCCGAGCAGGGTTCCCACTGGCGTCGCGTCCCGTTCGAGACGGGTCCAGCGGTTCACGTCGGTGAGGTACTTCAGCCGGATCGCCTCGGGTAGCTCGGGCAGGCAGGGCACGTCGGCCAGCGGCGCCGAGCCGACACCGGTGGACGGGTCGGTCAGCAGCCACACGTGCGCGTCGAAGTCGACGACGGTGCGGATCTCGTCGAGCACCTGAACCCGGAGGGTCGTCGGGTCGGACGGCGAGGCGCAGAGCCGCTCGATCCGGGCCACAGTGCTGCGACGCGCCGCTGGTCTCGCCACCCGACGACCATGTCACGCGTCGCGTCCATGGCACCCAGGTTTCTGGGATGTCGCGGTCCGCGTCCACCGGCCTAGCGTGCGAAGCACGATCACCACCACCACGAAGGAGCCCAGCATGCCCACCCTCCACATCGAGCACGCGATCTCTGACTTCCCCACCTGGAAGGCGGCGTTCGACCGATTCGGCGACGCGCGGGTGGCCGCTGGTGTCCGCCGGCACACCGTCAGGCAGCCGACGGACGACGTGCACCACGTGGTGATCGACCTCGACTTCGACACGGTGTCAGCGGCGCAGGGCTTTCTCGACGTGTTGCGCAACCGGGTCTGGTCCACGCGCGAGAGCTCGCCCGCGCTGGTCGGGAGCCCCGAGGCCAAGATCCTCGAGGTGGTCGACCACCACGAGGTCTGAGGCTGACCTGAAGCCGGTCAGGTCGTCGGTCGGGCGTGGTCGTCGTCGAACCGCTCGATGTCGGCTTCGTCGAAGTGGCCGAAGGCGATCTCCAGCACACGCAGCGGCGTCGCCTCGGGGTTGCCGAGCCGGTGCATCTGACCGACGCCGACCAGGACACGTTCGCCGGGACCGAGCATCCGCTCGACGCCGTCCACGAGCGTCCAGGCGGTCCCTTCCAGGACCTGCCACAGCTCCTGGCGGTGGGCGTGCCGCTGCAGGCTGAGCCGGCTGCCCGGCAGGACGGTGATGAGCTTGACGGTCACGGTCTCGTTCGCCACGAACTGCTGGAAGTCGCCCCACGGCCGGTGCTCCACGAAGACCGCATCGGCGCGGTCGGGCTGGGCGGTCGGCTCGCTGGTCATCGGTCGACCCTACCGAGCAGCGCCTGCCTGGACTCCGCGGAGGCTGACGCGATGCGGTAGGTCACCGACTCGGCCTGGCGCCCTTGATGTCTCATCGGTTCACTCACCAGCCGGCTCACCAGCCGCGCGGTCAGGTCCTCCGACCAGGCGGCCGGCTCCAGCCGCGCACCGGCGCGGCCCACCTCGAACGGCGGGCCTGTCACGTGCACCCGCCACTCATCGGCGTGGTCCGGCTCCTCGGAGGCAACGGTCACCGGTGCGCTCTCGACGACCAGCCGCTGGGGTCCGCCGACGTCCGCGAGCGCCCCCTGCAGCACGTCGTCGCTGAGGGCGACCTCCAGTGCTCGGGCGAGGCGAACCCCGACGGGCTCGGTCGCGGGGTCGAGTGCCGGTGGAGCGACAACGGCATCGCCCAGCGCAGCCCGGACGGCCTCGACGTGGCCGTGCCTGAACCAGTCGGTCGGCCCGACCCGCACGCACGCCGCCGCGCCCGGCCCGTCGTCGGTGGTGACGTACCGGCCGAGCCCGCGCACGACGGCGACCGGCGTCCTGGCCGACTTGTCCTTGACGAGGTCGCCGAGCGCGGCCACCTCGTCGGCCACTGCGCGAACCGTGACGAGCAGCGTGCGGCCGGACCCGTCCAGGGTGCCCCGCCGGTCGTCCAGAACCTCCAGACCCGCTGTGCCCAAGGCGAAGTCGGTGACACCTTCGCGCCACGGGCGGCCGGCCGTGTCACTTACGACCACCGCTGGCCGGATGCCTGCGCGACGCGCGATGCCCGCGCGCAGCTCTCGGGCTGACGCGTCCGGGTCAGCCGGCAGCAGCAGCACCGTGCCGTCGGGCACGTCGGACGCGTCGATGCCAGCCGCAGCCAGCACCGGGCCGGTGCGGGTGTAAACGACGCGCGTGACGCCGCCCTGGGGCAGGGAGCGCGAGGCCACCTCGTGCAGCGACTCCCCGTCGATCGTCGCCTCCCTCGCCGCAGCCGGAACGGAGCGTCCCTCGGCCTTGGCCACCACCTTGCTCGCCACCACCAGCACGTCGTCGTCGCCGATCGCGACGCCGCCGGCATGCGCGGCCGCCAGCACCAGCGCAGCGAGGTCGGTGCCCTCCACGACCTCACCGATGCCGTGCAGCACCTCGGCGGTGACGACCGGCCAGCGGTCTCCGTCCACGCTCATCGAGCCGTGACGTCTTGCGCGAGAGCCAGTGCCGCGCGGGCGATCTCGGCGGTCGCGCCCACGTCGGTCATCAGCAGCGGCACCGCCCGGACGCGTGCCCTGCCACCCGGAACGGTCCGGCCGTCGACATGGTCGTCGCTCGAGTCCACCAGCCATCCGTCGAGCAGGTCGGCGTACAGGCCGGCGACTCCCATCGCAGACGTCTCCACACCGATGGCGCGCAGGCACGCGTCGGCCATGCCGCGAACGGGCGCGGAGCCGATGATCGGGGAGATGCCCACCACGGGCGCCCGGGTGCCTCGCAGCGCGTCGCGGATGCCGGGCACCGACAGGATCGTGCCGACCGACACCACGGGGTTGCTCGGCGGCAGCACGACGACGTCGGCCGTGCGCAGTGCGTCGAGCACTCCTGGTGCGGGAGAGGCCTGTTCGGCTCCCACGGCGACGATCTTGTGGGCCTCGGGAACGGCGTGCCAGCGCACCCACCACTCCTGGAAGTGGATGGCCCTCTGCCCGGGGTCGGTGTCGGAGCCGGTGTCGGGGTCCGGGTCGGTGTCCGAGCGGACGGCTGCGCTGTCGACGACGACGTGCGTCTCCACCGGGTCGTCACTCATCGGCAGCAGCGTGACGCCCGTCTGCCAGCGGGCGCACAGGGCCGCGGTCACCTGGCTCAGCGTGTAGCCGAGGCCGAGCATGCGGCTGCGCACCAGGTGGGTCGCGATGTCGCGGTCGCCGAGCGTGAACCAGTCCGGTCCGGCGTCGTAGGCGGCGAGCTCGTCGGCGACGGCGAACGTCTCGCCGTCACGTCCCCAGCCCTGCTCGGGGTGCACCCCGCCGCCGAGCGTGTACATCAGGGTGTCGAGGTCGGGGCAGACCCGCAGCCCGTGCAGCGTGATGTCGTCCGCGGTGTTCCCGATCACCGTGACGTCGGCCCCGGTGCTGGACGGGCTGTCGGACAGGTGGTGCAGGAGGCCACGGACGAACCGGGCACCGCCGATGCCCCCCGAAAGGACCGTGATCCGCATGGCGGCATCCTGTCCCATCGGCGCCAGTGGCTCGTGACCGGGCGAGAACCGGGCGAAACCCGGCGACGGAATATCACCGATCCGCTTGACTTACCGGCTGCGACACGCGTGTAATTCCATGGATGTCGTTCATCGCGGTCGCGGACGGTGAAGACGACTAGATGGGTCGGGAGTTGAGTGGCATGGAGGATCTTGCAGCACTGTCGCTGGTGACCGGATGGGCGGACCCGGTAGAGGAAGGTGAGGGCGAGCTCGGCTGGCAGGAGCGAGCACTGTGCGCCCAGACCGACCCTGAGGCGTTCTTCCCGGAGAAGGGCGGCTCGACACGTGAGGCCAAGAAGGTCTGCGTCTCGTGCGAGGTGCGGGTCGAGTGCCTCGAGTACGCGCTGGACCACGACGAGCGCTTCGGCATCTGGGGCGGGTTGTCCGAGCGCGAGCGACGACGCCTGAAGAAGCAAGCCGTCTGACGGGTGAGCCTGGATCTCGCTCAGCCCCTCTCGTCGGCCGACCCGCAGCACGCCCCTAGCCGGCGCGATGTCCACGGTGTCGGCGATCCCAGCCACCCCCCGCACACTGGTCACGTGACCTCCGCAGAGCTGCGCCACCCGGGCCCCGCGCGGGTGATCGCCGTGGTCCGCGTGCTCGGCTCGCCCCAGCTACCGCGAGTGCTGGCCTCCGTAGCCGGGCAGACCCGCCCACCCGACGTGCTGGTCGGTGTGCGGGTGGGCGGCCTCGACCTCGACACCGACCCTGACGGCTTCACTCCCGACGGGGACGGGGACCTGCAGGCAGCGCTGCGCCCCCTGATGGCCCACACCCACGAGGTCGTCGACGTCACGGCAGGAGCACTCGTCGGCGACGTCGTGGCGACAGCTCTGGAGGCGGCCTGCTGCGAGCCCGAGGGCGACCCCGCAGACCCCCGACATGCGCGCAACCGGGAGGACTGGCTCTGGCTGGTCGACGACGACCACGTTCCCTCCGGCCGCACCCTCGAGCTGCTGCTGGACGCGGTCGACCGCGCCCCCCGAGTTGCCGTCGCCGGGCCCAAGCACCGGGCCGGTTCGGACGGAACGGAGCTGCTCGACGCAGGCTTCACCACGAGCCGACTCGGAAGGCGCATCACCGGCGTCGAGGAGGGTGAGGTCGACCAGGGCCAGCTCGACGCACAGGAGGACGTGCTCGCCGTCGGTCTGCCGGGCGCCCTGGTCCGCCGCGACGTCTGGGAGGAGCTGGGGGGTCCTGACCCTGCTGTCGGCGACGCCGGTGCGGACCTCGACCTGTGCCGCCGGGCCCGACTGGCCGGCCACCGTGTGGTCGTCGTCCCCGAGGCCGTGCTCACGCGGCGTCCGGAGGCGCCCGTCCCCTGGGGGCCCGGCGAGCGCCGCATCCGCGCGCACCTGCGACTCACCGGCGCACCCTGGTGGGCCCTGCCCGGCGTGGCCGCCTCGCTGCTGCTGGGCGCGCTGGCCCGGCTGCTGCTCGGCGTCGCCGCCAAGGAGCCGGCCACCGGTTGGTCGGCCGCACGGCAGGCCGTCGGCGCACTGGCCAGGGTCGACCAGGTCGCCCGCGCCCGCCGCGAAGCGGCACGCACCCGCGTGCTGCCTCGCTCCCGACTGAACCCGCTGCTGGTCGGGGGACGTGACCTCGCCCGCTGGCACCGCGACCGCTGGCGCCACCAGCGGTCACCGGGTGCGGTCCGGACCCGCGCCGGCGAGCCCGCCTCCGTCCTTCCGCTCGACGACCGGCCCGCTTCGAGACGCGCACGTGTCGTTCTGCCGCTGCTCGTCGGACCGGCCCTCGTCGCAGCGGGCGTGGCCGCCGGATGGCAGCTGCTCGGGTGGCTCCCGGTGGTCTCGACCGCATGGGCTGGGGCGCCTGGGTCAACCCGCGAGCTGTGGGACGCGGCGCGGTCCGACTGGGTGGCAGTGGGTACCGGCGCCGAGGGCCCCGGAGACGCGCTCTGGTGGGTGCTGGCTGTGCTCGGGTTCCCGTTCGGCTCGCCGTCCACCGCGGTGACGGTTCTCCTCGTCGCGGCGCCGGCTCTGGCCGGGGCGTCGGCCTGGTGGGCGGCCGGCGCGCTGACCCGCTCGCCGTGGTGGCGGACGGTGGCCGCTCTCACCTGGGCCGCCGCGCCGATCCTGCTGGTGTCGCTGGGCGACGCCCGCGTCGGCGCCGTTCTCGCCCACGTCACCCTGCCGCTCGCGGTGCGCGCCGCCGCCCAGTCGGCCACCGGACGGCACCGGCGCACCTCGTGGGCCTGGGCCGGGGCAGCCTCGCTGGCGCTCGTCGCGGTGACCGCCGGCGCCCCTGCGCTGCTTCTGCCGTCCGCCCTCGCTCTGGTCGTCGTGTCGGTGCTGGCGTATCGGGTGGCCCCAGCCTTCGTCGCGGTGCCGGCTCTGGTGCTGGCCGCCCCGAACCTGTTCGCGGCGCTTCCGAGCCCCGTGCTGCTGTTCGCCGACCCCGGCATGCCCAGCGCCGGCAGCGCCGGCCCCTGGACGCTGCAGGGGTGGGAGCCGCTGCTCGGTTGGCCGGGCTTCGGCGGCCAGGAGTCCGCTGCCGCGCGCATCGCGTCCGGGCTCTCGCTGCCGCCGGGCGCGTGGACCACGGACGCCGTGATCGTCGTGGTCTGGGCGGCGGTGGCCATGCCTGCGCTGCTCGCCCTGTTGGCCCTGCCGCGAGCGCTCTCGGACGGGCCACGCGGAAGCGCGGTCCGCACCGGACTGGCGCTGGCGTCGGTCGGTCTGGTGGGCGCCCTGGTCAGCTCTCGCGTCGAGGTCGCCCTGGCACCGGACGGTCCGGTCACCGGCTGGACGGGGCCGTCGAGCGGGCTGGTGCTCCTCGGGCTGATGGTCGCCGGTATCGGCGGCCTCGCGGGCCGAAGGGCGGGGCCCAGCGTCCGACCCATCGACGCGGTGGTCGTCGAGAAGTCCTCTGCCGCAACGAGTTCAGACGCCGACAACGCGTCCGAACCTGATAGGGACACTCACACCGACCCTGACATCGAGTACGAGATCGACACGGACATGGACTCCGACTCCGACTCCGACTCCGACTCCGACACTGACTCGGTCATCGACTTCGACTCCCACAGTGCCGCCGTTCCGCACTCTCGCGTCCACGCCGTTCTGACGTCGCCCGCGGCACGTCACGCCGTGCGGGCCGTCGGCGCCCTGATCACCGCCGTCGCCATCCTGCTGCCCGTGCTGGGCCTGGCCAGCTGGTGCCTTGCACGAGTGTCGACGCCGGTGGCGGGCGAGGCGGCACCGGCGCGCGAGCCCTCGCTGCCGGCCGTGATCGCCGATGCGGCCGCGTCGCCTGACCAGGTGCGCACGCTGGCGCTGACCCCCGACCCGTCCGCGGACCTGGCCGCGGGCGTGCCCGACGTGCGCGTCTCCCTCCTGCGGGGCGACGGTCCACGTCTGGACCGCGTGGCCTCCAGCGTCTCCCTGCGTGAGGCCGAGACCGCCGGGTCCGACCACCCTGCTCGCTCAGCGCTTGACCAGGCCGTCGCCGGTCTCCTGTCGGTCGACGCGAGTGCGCCGCGCGTGATGGCGCCGTTCGGCGTCGGGTACGTCGTGCTGCTGACGCCAACAGGCGACAACGGCGGCGCCGACGCCGACCCCGAGATGGTCGAGGCCACCGAGCGGCTGACGGCTCGGCTCGACGCCACGTCCGGGCTGACCCGCTCGGGTGCTCTCGGCAGGGTGCTCGCATGGCGCGTCAACGGCCTCACCGGTCAGGGAGCGAGCGCGCCGGATCGTCCCGGTGCGGTCCGGGTCGTGACGGATGCTGGCTGGCAGGTTCTGCCGTCGGCCCCCCTCGAGGTCGACACGCGGGTGCCGTCCGGCGAGCCTGACGTCCCGCGCACCCTGGTGCTGGCGGAGGCGGCCGACTCCGACTGGCGCGCAACGCTTGACGGCGTGCCGCTGCAGTCGGTGACGGTTCAGGAGTGGGCGCAAGGGTTCGTGCTGCCTTCGCAGGGCGGCGACCTGCACGTCGAGCACCGCACCGACAACGGACGCACCTGGCACTGGGTGCTGCTCGCCACGATGGCGCTCGCCGTGCTGGTGGCGGTGCCCGTCCGGCGCGGCGGGCCCGTGCGGAGCAGGCCGTGAGCCGGGCGTCCGGGCGCCTGCTCGGCACCCTCGGCGCGCTCTCGCTCGTCGTGCTGGTCGCGTCCGGCACGCTGGGCGACTGGGCGGGCTCGGCCGCGGCGCGGCTGCCGGACGGGCTCGAGGAGCCGAGAAGGCTGGACCTGGGCCGTGCGAAGACCGTGCAGGTGTGTCCGGGTGCGCCCGACCTGCCCGAAGCCGGGGAGACGGACGAAGACTTCGAGGGCGACACCGACGAGACCGAGACGCGCGTAACAGCAACGGGGACACCGGGAGTCGCGGTGGGCGGGGCCGTCGTCCCGGCACCGGGACCGGACGGAGTCGCGGCCCCTCCCGAGCCGATCGACGTGGTGGTGGGCGAGGAGACCCAGTCGCTGTCGAGCGACTCGGTCGAGCCGGCGCTCGTCGTCGCGGACTCCACCGACCGGTCCACGGCCCCAGGGCTGTCGACGCTGCGCACGTCGCTGACCGAGGGAGGCGACCTGCGCGGGTTGGCAGCCACGACGTGCGTCGCTCCGGCGCCTCGCTCGTACCTCGTCGGCGGCGGCGTCGAGGCCGGACGCAGCAACCTCGTGATGCTCTCGAACCCCGGGCGTACGACCGCGATCGTCGACCTGCGCGTCCTCACGCCCGAAGGCCCGCTGGAGCCGGCGGCGGCTCAGGATCTTGCGGTGGCACCAGGGACCGTCCGCGAGCTGCTGCTCGAGGGACTGGTGCCCAGCCAGCCCGCTCTCGCCGTCGAGGTCGTCGCGCGAGGCGGCACGGTGGCAGCCACCATGACCGACACGCAGCTGCGTGGCGTGGTCCCTGCCGGCGTGGAGGTGGTACCGGCCACCGCCCTCACCACCGCCGCGGTGATCCCGGGCGTGGTGGTCACGAACGCGAAGGTGTCACTGAGGATCGCGGTGCCGGGCGCCGAGCCTGCCGTGGTCGGCTGGCGGGTCGAGGGCCTCGACGGGTCGGTGGTCCCAACCGGCGAGACCGTGGTCTCGGTACAGCCGGGACGCGTGGTCGACGTCCCTCTCGAGGCCCTTGGCAGGGGTCAGGTCAACCTCGTCGTCGAGGCCGACCAGCCGGTGGCGGTCACGGCGGAGGTGGAGGTATCCGCGGCGCCCACCGCTCCCGGGGCCGGGACCGAGAGCGACGACCTCGCGACCGAGCTGGCGTACGCGGTTCCGGCCCCGGCGATCACCAGCAGCGCCGTGCTGTCGCTCCCCGAGCGTCCCCTGCGCTCCCACCTCGTGGTCTCCAGTCCTGATGGCGACGCAGAGGTCAGCGTGAGCCCGATCGACGAGGACGGGTCCGTCGGCAGCCCCGTCGACGTCGAGGTCGTGTCGGGCGCCGCCGCGCTGGTGGGCTTCGACGTGCTCGAGGACGCGCAGGCGATCCTGATCGAGGTCAGCTCAGGATCGGTGCATGTCGCACAGGTGATCGCCGCCGCCGAGCCCGACTCCGGCTCCGACTCCGGCTCCGACTCCGGCTCAGACTCCGAGGGCCAGTCTCCGCTGGTCTCGATCGTGCCGGTCACCGTGCCGGAGAGCACGCAGCGCGAAATGCACGTCAGCTCGCCCCCGCACGGTCGGTGGCCCTAGCCGGTCAGTCGTCCCCGTACCCCGGGTCGAGGTCGTCGGGCGACATCCCGAGAGCGTGGGCGACCTGCTCGACGAGGACCGTCCGCACCAGATCGGGAAGGGCGGCCTCGTGCCCGGCCCGCAGCTCGACGGGACGCCGGTAGAGCACCACGCGTGCCGGCAGCGAGCGGTCCGCCGGGAAGAACCGGCCCAGCGGCACCTCTCCGGCCTCCCAGGGGGACGGGTCTGCCGGCGGCACGTCCTCGACGGCGAACTCGACGTCCTGCAGCCGCTCGCCCCAGCGCTCGCCGAGCCGCTCGACGACGTCGAGCACGTGCTCGTCGAAGCGCTGCGCCCGGGTGCGCGAGCCGGGCAGGGAGGTGGGCAGCAGCGAGCCTCGCAGTCCGCGGCCGCGGCGGTCACGACGGCGGGGGCGACGGGCCCGGAACGACCGGCCGGATGACCCGGTGGACCCGGTGGACCCCTTGGGCATCGACACGTGCCGAGCCTAGCCGCCGACCCGACCACCCGACCGACCACCCGACCGACCACCCGACCGACCACCCGACCGACCACCCGACCGACCACTGACCCGACACAGCGCAGGGCCGCGGAGCACGTCCGACGGGCAGTCGCCCTCAGCCGGTAGCGTCCGGTTCGTGAACGCAGTGAGGACTTCGGTGAGGCGGTGCAGCCGCAGCGGGTGCGCGCAGGCAGCGGTCGCCACCCTGACGTATGTCTACTCCGACTCCACGGCTGTCCTGGGGCCGTTGGCGGTCGCGGCGGAGCCGCACTGCTACGACCTGTGTGCCGTCCACTCGCAGCGCCTCACGGCCCCACGGGGGTGGGAGGTCGTCCGCCTGGCGCCGCAGGTCGAGGACCGTGGGCCGAGTGACGACGACCTGCTCGCCCTGGCCGACGCCGTGCGTGAGGCGGCCCGTCCGCGGCGGTCCGACGAGGCATCCGGACGGTCGGAGCGGGGCGCGAGCGCGGTAGAGGTCGGCCGTCGAGGTCACCTGCGGGTGCTGCGCGACCCCGGTGCGTGACCGTCGTCACGCTCGGTGACCTCAACCCGTCCGACGAAGGCCGTATCAGTCCGAAAAGGTCGAATTTCACCCACACGGCGCAGTCGATGGGGCCCTGATTCAAGGGATTTCGGGCAGGGGTCGATGGTGGGGACAGTCCTCGCACTGGCCGGCGAGGGTGATCACAGGCTCGTGTGGTCAAGGTCGAAGACCTCCGAGTCGAGTCCCCCATCACCCCCAGAAGAGGACCCCCCATGTCTTCCACCGTGTCGCACCGCCGCTCCCGCAACGCCGCCCCGGCTGCTCCGCTCGGCTCCCTGATCTCCCAGCGACAGGTTCCCCACTGCGACACGTGCGGGTCCTCCCGCGTGACCCGCCTGGCCATCCACCTGACGGACGGCACCCCGGTCCTCTTCACGTCGTGCCACAAGTGTGAGGTCCGCCGCTGGGAGCACCACGGCTCCGAGATGAGCGTGCAGGCCGTGCTCGACCACACCCGCAAGCCCGCCTGAGCCCACGTCCCTGCCGGGGACGCCGTCCGGGCCTAGGCTGACCATGTGCCAGTTGCTCCGGACTTGACCGCTGTCGTCAAGGCGTACGACGTCCGCGGCATCGTGCCGGACGAGTGGGGTCCGCCCCACGCCAGGGCCCTCGGAGCCGCCGCTGTCGACGTGCTCCTTCCACGCGGGACCTCCGCGTCCAATCTGACCAGCACCGACGGCCGTCGCACCTTCGTGGTGGGGCACGACATGCGCCCGTCCTCTCCGGAGCTCGTGGACGCCTTCGCGGAGGGGGTCACCCTGCGCGGCGCCGACTGCATCGTCGTCGGCCTCTGCTCGACGGACGGTCTCTACTACGCCAGCGGCGTGCGCAGCAGCCCGGGTGCGATGTTCACGGCCAGCCACAACCCCGCCCGCTACAACGGCATCAAGCTGTGCCGAGCCGGCGCGCGGGCGGTCGGCCAGACCACCGGTCTCGCCGAGATCCGCGACCTCGCCACCCAGTACCTGCGTGACGAGATCCCCCGCGCCGGGCGCCCCGGCCGACGCAGCCGAGAGGACATCCTGCGGGGGTACGCGGAGTACCTCCGCACGCTCGTCGACCTCAGCGGCGGTCGCCCTCTGCGTGTCGTCGTCGACGCCGGCAACGGGATGGCAGGGCTGACAGTGCCGGCTGTGCTGGGGACGGCGGCTGGGCTCGACGCACTGCCGATCGACGTGGTCGACCTCTACTTCGAGCTGGACGGCACCTTCCCGAACCACGAGGCGAACCCTCTCGAGCCCGAGAACCTCCGCGACCTCCAAGCCGCGGTGGTGGCGCACCAGGCCGACATCGGGCTGGCCTTCGACGGCGACGCCGACCGCTGCTTCGTGGTCGACGAGCAGGGTGCGCCGGTCGACCCGAGCGCGGTCACCGCGCTGGTGGCCCTGCGCGAGGTCGCCAAGGAACAGGCGGCCGGACGCCAGGCGACCGTGCTGCACAACCTGATCACGTCGCGCGTGGTGCCCGAGCTGGTCACGAGCGCGGGTGGAACGGCCGTCCGCACCCGTGTCGGGCACTCCTTCATCAAGCATGAGATGGCTTCCACCGGAGCGATTTTCGGTGGAGAGCACTCCGCCCACTACTACTTCCGTGAGTTCTGGGGCGCCGACACCGGCATGCTCGCCGCCCTGCACGTCCTGGCCGCGCTGCAGGACCAGGACGAGCCCCTGTCGTCCCTCGTGTCGGCCTACCAGCGGTACCGAAGCAGCGGCGAGATCAACTCCCGCGTCGAGGACATGGGCGCCGCCCTGGCCCGCGTCCGGGCTGCGTTCGCCGCACGCGGTGAGATCGACGACCTCGACGGGATGACCGTCAGCGGATCCGACGGGACGATGTGGTGGTTCAACCTCAGGGCCTCGAACACCGAGCCGCTGCTACGGCTCAACGTCGAGGCCGTCGACGACGAGACGGTGACGCGGCTGCGCGACGAGGTGCTCGCGCTGGTGCGTCAGGAGAGACCATGACACCCACCGAGCCGATCGAGCCCTGGCTGCGCGACATCCTGCGCTGCCCGGCCTGCCTCAGCGAGCTGTCGGACGGCACGGGCCCCGACGGCGGGCCCGAGCTGGTCTGCACCGGCGACGACTGCGGCCTCGCGTACCGCGTCGACGACGGTGTGCCGGTGCTGCTGACCGACCAGGCACGGCGTCCCGAGAAGTGAAGCCAACCCAGAGCTGACAGCAAGGCCACCCACGACGGAGCGGAGCACCCGTGCCCAGCCTCGACGAGAACCTGCTCGACGACGCCGATGCGCTCGCAGCAGCCGACCCGCGCACCGTCCTGCGGTCCCTCGCCGGCGCCGGCGCGCAGGTACGCCGCTCGGTCGAGCTGAGCGGCGAGAACATCCCGCCGCACTGGGACCCCGCCGAGCGCCCGCGCGCGGTGCTGGTGGCAGCGCGCGGCGGTGCCGCCGTGGTGGGCGACGTCCTGGCCGCCGTGGTCGGCGCGGCGGGTCCGGTGCCGGTCGTGCCGCTCTCGGGCGGAAAGCTCCCCGCCTGGGTCGGGTCCCTCGACCTGGTGGTGGCGCTCTCGCTGTCGGGGCGAGCGGAGGGTGCTGTCGCCATCGCCGGTGAGGCCGGACGGCGGGGCGCGTCGCTGCTGACCGTCGGAGGTGGGGACTCCCCGCTCGAGCAGGTGAGTCAGCGGTTCCGCGGGGCGCACGTGAAGCTGCCCGAGCCACGGGTCGACGCCGCCAGCGCCCCCACGTCGCGGACGGCCCTGTGGTCGCTGCTCACCCCGACGCTCATTGCCTGTGCCCGCTGGGGGCTGCTCCCGCACGAGGCCACCGGCAGCGAGGAGGACCTGGCGTCGGTCGCCGACGCCCTGGACGCCGAGGCGGAGGCGTGCCGGCCCTCGTCCGAGTCGTTCGTCAACCCCGCCAAAGCCCTTGCCCTCGAACTCGACTCGACCATCCCGGTGATCCTCGGCGACAGCCAGCTCGCGGCGGTCGCCGCCCGCCGTGCCGCGTCCGTGCTCGCGCGGACGGCCCGGGTGCCGGCGGTTCACGGTGGCCTGCCCGACGACGCGGGCGACGTGGTGGCGACGTTCGGGGGGCCCTTCGCCTCCAGCGACGACGACGAGGTGTTCGCCGACCCGTTCCTCGACGCGCCGGTGGCGACCCGGTTGCGCCTGCTGCTGCTCGACACCGGCGACGGCATCGGCTTCGGCGCGGTCCGTCACCTGGCCGAGCGCTCGGGCGTGGCGTGCAGCGAGGTGCGCGCGCACCTCGAGTCCGCGCCACCGTCCGACCCGCTCGAGGTGGCCTCGTCGGTCACCGTGGGCGTCGCCGAGAGCCCACTGCAGCACTTCGCCCGCGTGGTCGCACGCGTCGACTTCGCCGCCACCTACCTGGCTCTGGCCACCGGACTCGATCCCTCGTTGTCGCCGCACGTGGCCGAGCTGCGCGACTCGCTACGCTGACGCCCCGCTGCCTGCGCGCAGTGAGCTCGTAGTGAGCTCGTAGTGAGCTCGTAGTGAGCTCGGAGCGATGACGGTCAACTGAGAGGACATCGATGGCATCCGGCGGGGGCACCAAGGCGATCGTGGCGGCACTGCTCGCCAACACCGGGATCGCGGTCACCAAGTTCATCGCCTGGCTGCTCACGCAGTCGTCGTCGATGCTGGCCGAGTCGATCCACTCCCTCGCCGACGCAGGCAACCAGGTGCTGCTGCTCGTGGGCGGCAAGCGCGCCCGACGCGATGCCACCCCGCAGCACCCGTTCGGCTACGGCCGCGAGCGCTACGTCTACGCCTTCATCGTCTCCATCGTGTTGTTCAGCGTCGGCGGACTGTTCGCGCTGTACGAGGCCTGGCACAAGTGGAGCGAGCCCCACGGCATCGAGGCCTGGCACTGGGTACCCGTGACGGTGCTCGTCGCCGCGATCGTGATGGAGAGCTTCTCCTTCCGGACGGCGATCATCGAGTCGAACCACGTCCGTGGTGAGAGGTCGTGGGTCGACTTCGTGCGCAGCGCCAAGGAGCCGGAGCTACCGGTCATCCTGCTCGAGGACCTGGGCGCCCTCGTCGGCCTGGTCTTCGCCCTGTTCGGTGTCGGGATGACCCTGCTGACCCACGACGGCCGGTGGGACGCGGCGGGCACGGCCATGATCGGCCTGCTGCTGGTGACCATCGCCGCGGTGCTGGCCGTCGAGATGAAGTCGCTGCTGCTGGGTGAGGGGGCCACCGCCGAGCACGTGCGTGCGATCGAGGCCGCGCTGCCGGGCGACGGCGTCGAGTCCGTGATCCACATGAAGACCCTGCACCTCGGGCCGGAGGAGCTGCTCGTCGCCGCGAAGGTCGCGGTGGCCGCCACCTCGACCGGTGAGCAGATCGCGCAGGCCATCGACGCGGCCGAGCAGCGCGTGCGGGCCGCCGTCCCGATCGCGAGGGTGATCTACCTCGAGCCCGACCTGCGTCGCTGAAGGACCCTCAGCCGGTGCAGCGAGTGAGCCTTACGGTGGCCTGGTCGGAGGTCACGGTGCCGCCCTTCTCGTCCCACGTCGCTATCCGGCGCACGTATGCGTCGGCGTCGGCAGGCTTGTCGAAGACGACATCGACTGCAGTGCAGGAGGTTTCGTCGCTCCGCCACGTGACGTAGCGGTCGCCGGCCCACCCCGCCACCGGCCCGTCGGTGTAGTCGACGAACTTCGTCGGCTGGACGGGTAGCAGCGCGAGCACGTAGCTGCCGACCATGCCTCGGTCGACGACTTTCGCGCCGGACGGAGCGGCCGGCTCGGCGACCTCGACCGGGTCGGCGGCGTGCGGTCGTCCGGCCCGCCAGTCGTCGATGTTCCACACCTGCTCGAGGGTCTTCGGCGGCGTCTCGATGGCGGCGAGCGCGGCAGCGCCGGTGTCCGGCAGCGCAGCCACCGCCTCGTAGCCCATCCAGTAGGGGAGTGCCGACATCTCGTCGCCGAACGGCTCGGACGGCGCGTCGGCGTAGAGGTCGTCGCTCTCGTCGTAGTACTCGTCCTCGTAGTCGGAGCCCTGCTCGGCTATCCACGCCTCCTCGACCGCTGTCGCGTGGCCCTCGACCATCGCCAGGAAAGCCATGTACGTGTCGTCCTCGGCGTGGGTCGCGGCGGTCAGCGCGTCGAGGTCCACCTCCTGGTCCTGCAGGGCGTGCACCAGCTCGTGCACGACCGAGACCTCGACCAGCGGGCTCCACTCCGTGCCCCGCACCCACAGGGTCTCGGCGGCCGGGTCGTAGAAGCCGGTGACGGAGCCGGCGAACCCGGTGGCGTAGTAGTCCTCGTACGCGTCCACGTCGTCGACCAGGCCGAGCGCGCTCACGGTGGCCGTGTAGTCGTCCTCCGGCAGCGACTGCGGCTCCTCCCCGCCCGACGAGAAGAACTCCCGCTCGAAGGCGGCGTCGTCCAGGGCGGTGACCTCGGGCGGCGCGTCGAAGGGGGTGTCCAGCTCACCTTCGACGAATGCGACCAGCTCGGGCAGCTCCGCAGCGAGCGCCTCGTCGACCGATGGGCTGCCGCCGAAGAGGCCCAGCACGTCGCGGGCGGACGTGATGCCCACACCGCTGACGAGCCCAACGAGAAGTCCGAGCACCCCGCAGACGGCGCCCGTGACGACGAGCGACCGGGCGCGGAACCGGGGAGCGGGGCTATTCGCTGGGGGAGGCGGGTACGAGTACGCCTGCTGGAAGGGCTGCGGCGGCGGGTAGGACTGCGGCGGCGAGCCCGCACCGGGTGGCGGGTAGGACTGCGGCGGCGAGCCCGCACCGGGCGGCGGGTAGGACACGATCCCTCTTGATCCCCTCGGACTGACCGGGCGGGACAGCCCCGGCTCCCCACCTACAGGATGCCAGTCCTTCGGCGTCCGCCCGTCCGTCCGCCCGCGTTGTAGACTTCGCTCGAGTACCGGCGTAGGTGATGCCGCTGGCCCAGAGGGGTCGCGCCGGGTCCATCGCACGGAACTGGGCCACGTGCCCGCGTCCCGTCGTCCGATCGACCCTGAGCCACATCGACCCCAGCCCCATCGACCTGAGGCTGATCGACCACACGAAAGGCTTGCCATGACCCAGACCACCGAGAACCCCACGACCCTGCAGGTGCAGGTGTCCGAGACCCTGGACTTCAAGGTCCGCGACCTGTCGCTGGCCGAGGCCGGGCGGCACCAGATCCGCCTGGCCGAGCACGAGATGCCCGGCCTGATGGCGCTGCGCGAGGAGTACGGCGCGGCCCAGCCGCTGGCCGGCGCGCGCATCGCCGGCTCCCTGCACATGACCGTGCAGACGGCCGTGCTGATCGAGACCCTGACCGCGCTGGGCGCCCAGGTGCGGTGGGCCAGCTGCAACATCTACTCGACGCAGGACGAGGCGGCAGCGGCCGTCGTCGTCGGCCCCGAGGGCACCCCGGAGAGCCCCCAGGGCGTGCCGGTCTTCGCCTGGAAGGGCGAGACCCTGCCCGAGTACTGGTGGTGCACCGAGCAGATCCTCGCCTGGGCCGCTGACGAGAACGGCGCGACCGGGCCGAACATGATCCTGGACGACGGCGGCGACGCGACGATGCTCGTGCACAAGGGCGTCGAGTTCGAGGCCGCCGGAGCCGTCCCGTCGACCGAGGAGTCCGACTCCGAGGAGTACCAGGTCGTCCTGGACACGCTGCGCCGCACGCTGACCGAGGACCCGCAGCGCTGGACCCGCGTCGCTCAGGGCATCAAGGGCGTCACCGAGGAGACCACTACCGGTGTGCACCGCCTCTACGAGATGCAGAAGGCCGGCGCGCTGCTGTTCCCGGCGATCAACGTCAACGACTCGGTGACCAAGAGCAAGTTCGACAACAAGTACGGCTGCCGCCACTCGCTCATCGACGGCCTCAACCGGGCGACGGACGTGCTGATCGGCGGCAAGGTCGCCGTCGTCGCCGGCTACGGCGACGTGGGCAAGGGCTGTGCGGAGTCGCTGCGGGGCCAGGGCGCTCGCGTGATCGTCACCGAGATCGACCCGATCTGCGCGCTGCAGGCGGCGATGGACGGGTACCAGGTCGCGCGGATCGAGGACGTCGTCGACACCGCCGACATCTTCATCACCTCGACCGGCTGCTACGACGTACTGACCGCCGACCACATGGCGGCCATGAAGAACAAGGCGATCGTCGCCAACATCGGCCACTTCGACAACGAGATCGACATGGCCGGCCTCGCGCGCATCCCGGGCATCAACAAGACCGAGATCAAGCCGCAGGTGCACGAGTGGACGTTCGCCGAGGGTCACTCGATCATCGTGCTGAGCGAGGGCCGCCTGATGAACCTGGGCAACGCCACCGGACACCCGAGCTTCGTGATGAGCAACTCCTTCTCGAACCAGACGATCGCGCAGGTCGAGCTCTTCACGAAGACCGACGAGTACGCGAACGAGGTCTACGTGCTGCCGAAGCACCTGGACGAGAAGGTGGCGCGCCTGCACCTCGGCGCACTGGGTGTCCGGCTGACCGAGCTGACGAAGCCGCAGGCCGAGTACCTCGGCGTCGACGCGGCCGGTCCGTACAAGCCGGAGCACTACCGGTACTGATCGGCTACTGATCGGTTACTGAACAGTGCCGCGGGGGGTCTACCAGGCCGACGGCCGGCCCGAGGCGTTCTCCTGCGCGCCCGGGCCGGTCGGCTGGCGGTACGTGTCGTCGACGCTCGACCTCGCGTGCGACGCCGCGTTCCGGCCGGTCCGGCTGGCTGTGACGGGCTTGGGTGGCGGGTGGCTCCGCGGCGGCGGCCTGCGCCTCGACGACGGGGCGCCGGTGCTGGTCTGGGCGTCGTCGGCGAACCCCGATGTCGAGCGGACGACTCCCGCCGAGGCCCTGGTGCACCCGTCGCCGGGGGCCTGGGTCGCGATGCTGCGGACGGCCGCCGGTCCGGGTGACGAGCCGGTCGAGCGGAACGTCACGGTGCTCGACGTCGACTCCGAGGGGCTCGGCGCGCTGGCTGGCCGGCGGCTGCTGCGGCGGGTCTCTGCCACTGCGTACGACGCCCCGGCCGGTCAGCTGCTGGCCGAGCGCTGGTTCGTGGACGACCCCGACACCGGCCGCCGCCGCGAGGTGCACCTGGCCGGCGACGTGCTGCTGTCGGCGTCCGGCGGTGACCTGCCCGAGGTCGAGCTGACCGACCTGGAAGGTCCCCCGTCCGCCCTCTGAGCCTTTGCCCTTCATTCAGTCAGATCCAGCACCGGTCCGGACGGGTGCACGGTCTGACTGCTGGATCGGGCTGGGCTCAGCCGGAGAGGCCGTGCGGCAGGCGGTGCAGCACCGTCTCGCGGCGGTGGGCCGCCTCGCGCTCGCGGGTCAGGCGCGCGAGCTCGCGGTCACGCCGCTCGGCCAGGACTGCGGCCATGAAGCGCTCCGGGTGGCTGCCCGGAGGTGGCTGCGGAGCGACCCACTGCGCGGTCTCGGTCGCCAGAGAGGTGCCGACTCGGGAGCGCGATCCCGGGTGCAGCTTGTCGCACTGGGACAGGAACTGGCGCAACGACATCGCGAGGCCGTCGGGGAGCCGTCCGATGTCGGCGGCTCGAGCCCAGCCTGCCAGCTCGTACGGCATCTGGACCCGCAGGTCGACCAGTCCCAGGCTGCGCTCGCGCACCACGTAGGTGCCGGCCAGCATGTCGCCGAGCCGCTTGCCCTTCTCGTTCGTGAGGCTCGAGATCAGGGCGATGCTGCCGAGCGACAGCCACAGCTCGCCCACTCCCGACAGCGCGCGAATCATGGCCTGCCGGAACCGAACTGGCCCGCCGTCGTCGCGCACGACGCGGATTCCGAGCGCCATCTTGCCGAGTGACCGGCCCCGGGTCAGAGTCTCCACGGCCATCGGGACACCGACGATCACCAGCACGTACATCACCAGGCTCACCGCCTGGGCGAGCGCGAAGTCGCCGCTGAACACGCTCACCTCGACGATGCCGGCCATGACGAAGACCAGCGCGATCAGCACGGCGAAGGTGATGACCAGGTCGATGAGGATCGCTCCCGCGCGAGTCGCGAACGACGTCGGGTGCAGGTCGAGCAGCACCGCCTCCCCGGTGACCAGGTCGACGTCGTGCGAGGCTCTGGCGGTCGGGAAGGAACTCACCGGCCCAGGCTAGTCTGGCGCGCTGGGGGTGAGGATGGACCTCGAAGCGTTCGTCACCGTGCACGCCGGCGAGTGGGCCGAGCTGGAGGCCCTGGTCAAGAAGCGCAGGCTCAACGGCGCCGAGGCCGACCGGCTCGTGACGCTGTACCAGCGCACCGCGACACACCTGTCGGCCGTGCGCTCCGGCGCTCCCGACATGGCGTTGATCGGACGGCTGTCGTCGCTGATCGCCCGCGCGCGCTACAAGCTCACCGGTAGCTCGGAGTCGGCCTGGCGAGACCTCGCGCGCTACTTCACCGTGTCGTTCCCGGCGGCGCTGTACCGGATCCGCTGGTGGAGCCTGGCTGTCACGGTCGCGTGCCTCGTCATCGCCCTGCTCGCCGGCTGGTGGGTGGTCGGCAACCCCGAGGTGCAGGCGGCACTGCTGAGCGAGGACGAGACCCGCCAGCTCGTCGACGAGGACTTCGAGAACTACTACTCCGAGAACCCTGCTGGGTCGTTCGCCTTCCGCGTGTGGTCGAACAACGCCTGGATCGCGGCACAGTGCGTGGCCCTCGGGATCACGGGCGTGTTCCCCGCCTACGTCCTGTACCAGAACGCGTTCTCGGTCGGGCTCGTCGGTGGCGTCATGGTGGCCAACGGCGCCGGCGACAAGTTCTTCGGCCTGATCCTGCCCCACGGGCTGCTCGAGCTGACAGCGGTGTTCGTGGCCGGTGCCGCTGGCATCCGGCTGTTCTGGGCGTGGGTCTCACCAGGCCCGAGACCCCGCACTCAGGCGCTGGCCCAGGAGGGACGCGCGCTGTTCACCATCGCCGGCGGGCTGGTCGTGGTGCTGCTGATCTCCGGCGTGATCGAGGCGTTCGTGACGCCCAGCCCCCTGCCGACGTGGGCGCGCATCTCGATCGGCGTGATCGCCCTCGGCGCGTTCCTGGCCTATGCCCAGGTGCTCGGGCGGCGTGCGGTGCTCGAGGGCGAGACGGGTGACATGTCGTCCGACCTGGTCGAGGACTACCGGCCCGTGGCCGGCTGAGCTGCCCCGCCGAGTGTCAGGCTCAGCGCAGCAGCTCGACCTGACACCTGATGCCGGGAGCCCGCGAGAGACGTGCGTCGGAGGTGACGAGGACGAGGTCCAGCGCCTCGGCGAGCGCGACGTACGCAGCGTCGTAGGTCGTGATGGCGTCCCGCAGCTCCCAGCACCTCGCCAACAGGGGGCGATGAGGCGCGCGACGTAGCGGAAGGTCGACCAGGTCCCGCAGCGCCAGCCCCGCCCGTCGGGCGTCGAGGAAGCCGTTCGCAGCCTGACGACGCAGCACGGAGGCCACCTCCAGGTCGACGATCTCAGGTGCCGTCAGGGCTTCGCCGCGCAGCCGCTGTCGAGCGGTGTCACCGTCACCAGCATCGTCGCCCAGGGCTGGGGCGAGCACGCTGGCGTCAACGACGATCACGGTCTTGCCTCACCGCCTTGGCGGCCTGGCGAAATGACAACGAACCACCGGCGCGGCCACCAGCCCGATCGAGGACCTCGTCGAGCGACGGGCTGTTGGCCTCTTCGATGAGGCGTGCGAGGAGGAACTCTTGGAGCGACTGGTGCGCCATGGCGGCACGGCGGCGCAGGACCGCGTGGGTCTCCTCAGGGACGTCTTTGATCTGTACGCTGGGCATGGCGCCATATTGGCGTAGCTAGCGCCGCTATGCAAGCATGGGGCCAAGACCGATCAGAGCCGTCCGGCCGCCTTGAGCGCCAGGTAGGTGTCGGCGAGGCGCGGCGGCAGGTTCTCGGGCCCGGCGTCGACGACGTGCGCGCCGGCCCGCTCAAGGGCCGCGATCACGGCGTCGCGGTCCAGCTCGCCGCGCACGGCGGCGGCCGCGTCGTACACGGCGACCGCGTCGCCACGCCGCGTCGCCAGCTCGTGCACGGCCGGGTCGGCGACCGAGGCCACGACGACGGTGTGCCGTCCCGTCAGCTGCGAGATGACCGGCAGCAGGCCCTCCTCGACGGCAGACGCCTCCATCGGCGTGAGCAGCACGACCAGAGCGTGCTGCGACAGGCGTGCCCGCACCTCACCGACGATCGTCGGCCAGTCCGCTTCCAGCAGAACGGGATCCAGCGGAGCCATGGCGTTGACCAGCGCCGGGAGCAGCCCGCTGCCGGTGACGCCCACGACCCGCGCGCGCACCTGCCGGTCGACCGCGACCATGTCGACGCGGTCACCCGCTCGCGAGGCGAGCGCTGCGAGCAGCAGAGCCGCGTCCATCGCGGCGTCGAGCCGCGGGGCGTCGGCAACGCGCGCGGCGCTGGTGCGCGAGGTGTCGAGCACCAGCAGGACTCTCCGGTCGCGCTCCGGACGCCAGGTGCGCACCACGACCTGCTGGCGCCGCGCCGTCGCACGCCAGTCGATCGACCGCACGTCGTCGCCGTCGACGTAGTCGCGCAGCGAGTCGAACTCGGTGCCCTGGCCGCGCACCATCACCGCAGCGCGTCCGTCGAGCTCGCGCAGGCGAGCGAGCTTGCTGGGCAGGTGTTTTCGGGACGTGAACGGCGGCAGGACCCGTAGCCGTCCGGGCAGGGGCAGTGAGACCTGGCGCGCGCCCAGGCGCAGCGGGCCGAACGAGCGGACCGTCACCCGGTCGGCCAGGCGGTCGCCGCGTCGGGTCGGCACCACCGGGGTCGAGTACCGGCGCCGCTCACCGGCCGGCAAGTCGATCGGGTGCCGGGTGACCTGCGCGCCCGCGGACGGCTGCCACGCGTCGCGCAGCACGCCGCGCACCGCACGCCCACCCGTGTTCGCGACCGTCAGCACGCTGGTGGCGCGTTCGCCGAGCCGCAGGCTGGTCGGCGCCTGGCGGTGCAGCTGCAGGACGCGCGGCGACCCGGCGACGGCGATGTCGAGGCTGACGAGCACCGTCCACCCGAGTGCCCACCCCACCACCGTCCAGCCGGACGGGGACAGCACGGCCACCGGGACCCCGGCCAAGGCCAGGAGCACCGCCCACCCGCTGATCGCCATGTGTACCAGTACCTTTCGCGTCTGCTCGCTCTGCTGAGAAGGCGTCAGCGGGGGACAGGGACGGCGGCCAGCACGCTGTCGAGCACCGAGTCGGCGCTGACGCCCTCGAGCTCGGACTCAGGACGCAGCTGCACCCGGTGCCGCAGCGTCGGGCGGGCCAGTGCCTTGACGTCGTCCGGCGTCACGTAGTCACGCCCCGACAGCCAGGCCCACGCGCGGGCGGTCGCCAGCAGACCCGTCGACCCGCGCGGCGACGCACCGAGGCTGAGCGACGGTGAGACCCGGGTGGCACGGCAGATGTCGACCACGTACCCCAGCACCTCGGGGGCCACCTGCACCCCGCGGACCGCGGCGGCGCCGGCGGCGAGGTCGGCCGGACCGGCCACCGCGCGCACCCCCGCCGCGGCCAGGTCGCGCGGGTCGAAGCCGTACGCGTGCCGGGTCACCACCTCGACCTCCGTGCCACGGTCGGGCAGAGGCATCGTCAGCTTGAGCAGGAAGCGGTCGAGCTGGGCCTCCGGCAGCGGGTACGTCCCCTCGTACTCGACCGGGTTCTGCGTGGCGCACACGACGAACGGGTCGGGCAGGGGGCGAGGTGTGCCGTCGACGCTGACCTGCCGTTCCTCCATCGCCTCCAGCAGCGACGCCTGGGTCTTGGGCGGCGTGCGGTTGATCTCGTCGGCGAGCAGCAGGTTGGTGAAGACCGGTCCTTCGCGGAACGAGAACTCGGCGGTCCGGGCGTCGTAGACCAGCGAACCGGTGACGTCTCCGGGCATGAGGTCGGGAGTGAACTGGACTCGGCTGTGGTCCAGCCGCAGCGCCGCGGCCAGAGCGCGCACCAGCAGCGTCTTCGCTACTCCCGGAACGCCTTCGAGCAAAACGTGTCCCCGGCACAGCAGGGCGATCACCATGCCGGTGACGACGGAGTCCTGACCGACGACGGCCTTGGCCACTTCGGCGCGCACGGCGTGCAGTGCGGCTCGCGGGTCGCCGACAGCGACCTTGCCGAGGTCGTGGCGGGGCACGGCGGGGGAGTCCGTCGGCGGGGGGTACGGGGCGTCGGTCACGGGTGGTCAGGCCTTCCTGCTGGGACGGGCGCGGTCTGTAGGAGAGTGCAGGTTCTCGACGAGGTGGTCGAGGGCATCGGCGAGGTTGCTCAGCTCCTGGTCGGTCTGCGGTGGTGGGCCGAAGAGCATGTGGTGAACCTGCGGCCCCGGCATCCCGGTCGCAGTCGACGTCATGCCGACCACCTCTTGCGGGGTCGCGGACGCCGCCAGCCCGAGCCCTCGGGTGAGCACGCCGACGGCCCGTGCCCGCAGCACGGTGGCGGCCCGGCCCCTGGCGCCCGCCCGGCGGTACAGGGCGGCGCGGCCGCGCGTCGTCTCCGAGGAGCGCACGACCACCGGCAGCGGCTCCGGCACGAGCCGGCCGAGCCGCCGTCCGCGCCACCAGATCGCGGCCAGCGCGACGAGGAGGAACTGCCACGTCACGAGCGACACCCAGGGAGGCAGCAGGTCCATCGGGTCGACCCGCGGTCCATCGGCCAGGGCAGGGTCGTTCGGACTGACCAGCCACCAGACCAGGTCGTCCTCCGACCCGAGCGTCCAGAGCGCCAGGGCACCGAGGCCGCGTTCGGCGGCGTCGCTGTTGGTCAGGGGGTCGGCCGAGCCCAGCACCACGAGCCGACCGTCGCCGTGGTCCCAGACGGCCACTGCGGCAGCGGTTTCGTCCGGGTCGTCCGGGTCGGCGGTGGGTACGGACTGCTGATAGCAGAGCGTGAGGTCGCCCTCGCCGTCGGGTGTCTCGCGGTACAGGAGGGTGTCGGTCTGGACCGGCCCTGCCGCCTGCGCGGCATCGAGGTCGCAGCCTGGGTCGGTGGAGTCGTCGCTTTCCGCGACGGGTTCGAGAGGGGCTCCGATGCCGTCGAGCGTGACGCGGTCGGGCCGTACCAGCACCACCGTCTCCGCGTAGTCCTCGAGGTCGTCGAGGAGCGCCGGCGTGAGCAGGGCGTCGCCCACCACGATCAGCGTCGACCCCGGACCGGACTGGGCGCGTGCCTGCTCGGCGCTGCGCACGGTCGTGAGCTCGACACCCTGCCGCTGAAGCACCTGGGCAACGGCACGTGACCCGTCGGGCGCGGTCGAGTCGGGGTCCAGGGTGCCGGCGTTCACGCGCGGCTTCAGCAGCACGGTGCCGGTCACGACGAGAACGATCGCCACGCCGGCGATGATGGGCACGCGCCAGCGGCGCCAGCGCGCCGCCGCCACTGCGGCGGCCGAAGGTGCCGAGGGTGCCGACGGCAGCGACGTTTCCGACGCAGGCCGCCCCTCGACCGCGTCCAGGGCTTCGGCATCCACCGGCGCGGAGCTCATCGCGGCGCCGCCAGCAGAGGGACGTCGTGGGCGGTCTGCCCTATCGGCTTCGCGCGGGCGACCAGGCGATCGAGCTCGTGCATCGCACGGTGCTGCTCGGCGTCCGCCGGCCGTCCGCCGTAACAGACGTCGTCGAAGGTGCCGGCTGCCGCCGCCAGGGCGCCGGCGAGGGGAGGAAGGGCGACGCCGGCTTCGGCCGACGCCTCGTCGGCGGTGCGCCCGGGTCGCTCGTCGAGCACCGCCCTCTCTTCGAGGGCACGGACGAGGGCTCGGAAGCGTTCCCGCACGGCGTCCTCCCACTGGCCGGCGGACGCGAACCGGTCGGCCCTCCGGCGGTGCTCGTCCGCGCTGACCACCTCGTCGCCGAAGACGGATCCGGCCATCGCGCGGCGGTACGAGCGGCGCACCGGCCCGACGACGCGCAGCACGACGAGCAGCGCGACCACGATCAGCAGCCCGATCAGGGCGATGCCCAGGCCCTCGCCGGCACTGGGAACCCCGTCCAGGTCGAGCAGGTCGGAGAGCCAGTCGAGGAAGCGGTCAAGCAGGCTCGGTCTGGCCTCCTCGTACTCGGGGCGGGCGAGCTCCTCGACGAGCCAGCGGCGCGCCTCCTCCTCGCTCGGCTCGACCGGCACGGCTCAGTGCCGGGCTGCGCGCGCCAGCTCGATGTCGAGCCCCTCGCGCCGCATCCGCAGGTCGATGTAGAGCAGCGAGGTCACAGCCGCCCAGAACGGGTAGACGATCGTGGAGGCGATGATGCCCGTGACGCCGTTGATGACCAGCTGGACGGGGTGGAAGCCGGCGACGGCCAGCGGGTCGTCGGGGTTCGCGACGCCGTAGACCCCGCTCACGAGGGCCCCCGGAATGACCAAGACGCCGTTCGCCACCGTCACGATCAGCCCCGCGAGCACCAGGATGCCGAGGCAGCGCCAGTAGCTGTCGCGGGTCAGCGTCCAGCCGCGTCGCATCGAGGCGAAGACGCCGATCCGCTCCAGCACCAGGGCAGGTGCCGCCAGTGTCAGGCGCACGAACAGCCACGCGAGCCCGGCCAGCCAGACGAAGATGCTGAGGATGATCACGATGGCACCGGCCACGCCCGACACGACGGTCAGCATGATGCCCGGCACGAACACCGCGATCGACAGGACGCAGTAACCCACCACGAAGAGCATCGTGAGACCGACCAGCGGCAACATCCTGGGCGCCGCGGCACGCCACACCTCACCGAACGTCGGGCGCTGGCCGAGCACGGCCTGGCTGAGTGCGGTGACCAGGATTCCCGTCAGCAGGCTGATCCCCAGCAGCTGGAGCACCAGGGACACGAGTGCGAACAGGCCGAGCGCGCCCGCCCCGGTCGCCAGCTCGTCGTTGGTCGGGGTGTAGGTCGGATCCATGCTGGCGAACTGGGTCAGGCTGTCGGCGAGCAGGAACTGGGCGACGGAGCTGACGGCGACGATCACGGTGGCCACCAGCGCGGCCGACCCCATCATCGCCGCCGGGTTGCGGCGCATCGCCTGGAAGGCGCCGTCGTAGATCTCACCCAGTGTCAAGGGGCGCAGGGGCACCACCCCCGGCTTGGCGGCCAGGGGAGGCAGCCCGTGCCCGGGAGGCGGACCGCCCCACCCCGGGGTGCGGGCCGGTGCGCCCTGCCCGCCCTGCTGCTCCCAGCCCGGCGGTGGTGCACCCCACCCCTTGTTCAGACTCGGTCCGGCAGGTCCGACTGGTCCGGCTGGTCCGGGGGGAGCAGCCCAGCCAGGCGCCGCGGGGACGGGGGGCCCGGGGGGTACGGGGGGTACGGGGGGTACGGAGGGTACGGGGGGTACGGCAGGCCGGGGCGCGTCGGGCGGCGGAAAGGCAGTGTGCTCGCTCATCGACTCACCTCCCCCTCCTCACGCAGGCGCTGTTCGAGCGGCCCCGTTGCGTCGCCGGCGCCCCATCGTGCCACGTCGGGAAGGCCCCATATCCGGTGGACGGCACCGGCGAGGTGAGACGATGGCGCCTCCCACGCGTGCGAGTGCGGCCGGGGGCGAGTCGAGCGTGAAGGAGAGGGAGCGATGAGGGGCCGGATCCTGGTCGTCGACGACGACACCGCGCTGTCGGAGATGATCGGCATCGTGCTGCGCGGCGAGGGCTTCGAGCCGTTCTTCTGCGCGGACGGCGACGGCGCGCTCGCGGCCTTCCGCGCGTCGCGGCCCGACCTGGTGCTGCTCGACCTGATGCTGCCGGGCAAGGACGGCATCGAGGTGTGCCGGCAGATCCGCGCGGAGTCAGGCGTGCCGATCGTGATGCTCACCGCCAAGAGCGACACCGTCGACATCGTGCTGGGCCTCGAGTCGGGCGCCGACGACTACGTGCCCAAGCCGTTCAAGCCGAAGGAGCTGGTGGCCCGCGTCAGGGCCCGCATGCGGCGGACGGACCAGCCCGTGCTCGAGTCGCTCACGATCGGTGACCTCGGCATCGACGTCGCCGGCCACTCGGTACGCCGGGGCGACGAGCAGATCTTCCTCACGCCGCTCGAGTTCGACCTGCTGGTCGCCCTCGCCCGCAAGCCGTGGCAGGTGTTCACCAGAGAGGTTCTGCTGGAACAGGTGTGGGGCTACCGCCACGCGGCCGACACCCGCCTCGTGAACGTGCACGTCCAGCGGCTGCGTTCGAAGATCGAGATCGACCCGGAGCACCCGGAGGTCGTCGTGACCGTGCGTGGCGTCGGCTACAAGGCAGGTCCGGCCTAGGTGTGAGCCAGGTGCCGGCGCGGCAGGAGAGCCCGAGGCCGAGCGAGACCCCACCGGGCACGCCGGCCGGAGACTCCGCCACGGCGCGCGCCCGCGAGCTCCAGGTCCTGCTCCTGCGTCGGGCTCGCGTCCTTGCCGCCCGCGTGCGCGACCGGGGGCGTCCCATCGCTCGCCGGACGGGGGCGAGCCTCGCCCGCCTGAGCGCGGCGGCCGTTTACCAGTGGCGCCGTTCCCTACAGCTGCAGGTGGTGACCGCGACGATGGTGCTCGGCGTGGTCGCGACCACGGTGGTGGCCGCGTTCCTTGCCGGTCAGGTCAGCGACCGGCTGCTCGATGCACGCCGCGCCCAGGCGTTCAGTGACGCAGCACAGGCCAGCGAGGAGTTCCAGGAGCTGCTCGACAGCAGCGACTCGACCACCGAGGCCAAGGTGGAGGCGACGGTCCGGCGTGGGCTCGACGTGGTCTCCGGCACCGGGGGCGACTCCGCCGTGGGTGTGCTGCTCCTCCGCCAGCCCTTGGACGAGGGTGACGGGACCGAGGCCGACGAGGAGCCGGTTGCCACGCAGGTGCTGCCGGGGTTCGTCGTCGGGCAGGTGGCCCCGTCCACCGTGCCGGCCGACCTGCGCCGGGCCGTCCAGAGCGGGAGTGCGCAGCAGTCGGCGTCCGTGGCTCTCGTGGACACCGATGGGTCCGAGCCGGGGCTGGTCGTGGGTCAGCGGGTCACGGTGCCGCAGCTGGGTGGTTATGAGCTGTACTTCGTCGTCACCCTGCAGCGCGAGCAGGAGACGCTCGAGTCGGTCCAGCAGGTCCTGGCCCTGGGTATGGGCTCACTCGTGCTGCTGCTCGGGGCGATCGCCTTCGTGGTGACCCGGCAGGTGGTCAGGCCGGTGCGCCAGGCCGCTGCGGTGGCGGTGCGGCTGTCGGACGGGCGGCTGGACGAGCGGATGCCCGAGCGTGGTGAGGACGACCTGGCCCGGCTGGCGCGCTCGTTCAACGAGATGGCCGCCAGCCTGCAGGACCAGATCGAGCAGATGGAGGAGCTGTCGCGGTTGCAGCGCCGGTTCGTGTCCGACGTCTCGCACGAGCTGCGGACGCCACTGACGACGATCCGGATGGCCGGCGAGGTGCTCTACGACTCCCGCGGCACCTTCGAGCCGGCGGTGGCGCGCTCGTCCGAGCTGCTGTCGACCCAGCTCGACCGGTTCGAGGAGCTGCTCGCAGACCTGCTCGAGATCAGCCGCTTCGACGCGGGCGCCGCGGCGCTCGAGGCCGAGCCGGTCGACGTGGCGTCGGTGGTGGTGCAGGTGGTCGAGCTCGCGGTCCCGCTGGCCGAACGTCGGGGCAGCGAGCTGCGAACGCACCTGCCGACGACACCGGCGATGGCCGAGGTCGACGCGCGACGCGTCGAGCGAGTCGTGCGCAACCTGGTGATCAACGCGATCGAGCACGGCGAGGGCCGGCCGGTCGACGTGTGGCTGGCCGCCAACGCGGACGCCGTCGCGGTGCTGGTTCGCGACCAGGGCGTGGGGCTCCGACCGTCCGACCGACTGCGGGTGTTCGACCGCTTCTGGAGGGCCGACCCGGCCCGCGCGCGCACCACTGGGGGCACCGGCCTGGGGCTGGCCATCGCGCTCGAGGACGCGCACCTGCACGGCGGACGGCTGGAGGCGTGGGGTGAGGTCGGCGAGGGTGCCGCCTTCCGCCTGACGCTGCCACGCCGCGCCGGCTCCTCTGTCGAGGTATCGCCACTGCCCCTGGGCCCGGATGGCCCCGGCGACCGCCGGTCGCGGCCGGTCACTGTCTCGCAGGGGGCCGTGCCGCTGGGCGGGTCGGGCGCGCCCGCCGTGCTGCCCCACGGTCTCGATCGCCGACTGCGCCCACGCGAGCCGAGGGGGCCGTCTCATGACTGACAGCCGCAGCGGCACAGGCGGTTTCGGCTCGCGAGCCAGTGGTCGGCATGCCGGTCTGGCGTGGCGGAAGGCCTTGGTGGGCGTCGTGGTGCTGGCCGTGTCGGGGTGCGCCACCATCCAGACGGACGGCCCCGTCGTGGCCGGCCAGCCGGTCGGCGACCCGTTCGGGGACGGCGTGCGCGAGCTGGTCAGCGGGCCGACGGCGGGCCAGACACCCGACGGCATCGTCACCGGCTTCCTGGCCGCAGCGCAGGGGGCCGCAGACGACTTCGAGGTGGCCCGGCAGTTCCTGACCTCGGAGGCGGCGAGCACCTGGCGGCCCGCGGTCCAGACCATCGTGTACCGCGGTGGCACGCCCGAGGTCAGCGTCCTCGCCGGCGGGCAGGAGGTGCCGGGCGACGAGGAGGTCAAGGCGGACGCCGTGTCGGCCCACCTGTCGGTCGAGGTGGTCGCCACGGTGGACGAGCGCGGCCGGTACCTGCAGCAGGCCAGCGGGCCCCCTCGCACGATCGACCTGGACCTGCAGCGGTCGGACGACCAGTGGCGGATCTCCGGCGTCGAGGACGTCGCGCTGCTGTCAGAGGCCGACTTCGCGGCGGCCTTCCGCGTCTACCCGCTGCACTTCCTCGACCCGAGCAGGACGTACCTGGTGCCGGAGGTCCGCTGGTTCCCGAACGGGCGGTCGACGGCCACCCGCCTCGTCCGCGAGCTGCTGGCCGGGCCGTCGGAATGGCTGGCCCCGGCCGTGGACACGGCGTTCCCGACCGGCACCTCGCTGGCGGCACCGGCTGCTGTCGTGGTCCGTGACAACGCGGGTGTGGTCGACCTGACCGAGCCCGCGCTCGAGGCCGGGGACGCAGACCGCACGCTGATGCTGGTGCAGCTGGAGAGCACCCTGCAGCCGGTGCTGGGTGTCAATCGGATCGAGATCCGCGTGGACGGCGGACAGCTCGACGACCCGCCCGATGTCGATGGGCCGACGCACGATCCTGAGGTGCTGGCACCGGCCGTGCTCGTGCAGGGAGACTCCCTGATGCAGCTCGACCTCCGCACCATCGAGCCGATCGCCGACCTGCCGGACCTGACGGGCCTCGACGTCTCGCATCCGGGGGTCAGCCCAACGGGCAGCGGCGCCGTGAACACGCGCAGTCGCGTCTTCGCGGTGCTGACCCGCGAGCGCAGCGAGCTGCGCTTGATCCGGCCCGGCAGCGACGAGGTCCCCGAGCCGGTCGTCGTCGGCTCCGACCTGACAGCGCCCTCGTTGGACTGGCGCGGCTGGGTCTGGACCACCACACGGACCAACGCCGGCTACGTCAACGCGGCCCCCTCCGAGGGCCCCGCACTTCGCGTCGAGGCGCCCTGGCTCGCGGGCCGCCTGGTCACCTCGATGCGCGTCTCCCGGGACGGCGCCAGGGTCGTGGTGGCCTCGACCGACCAGGCCGGCGTGGGTCATCTCGACCTGGCCGGCGTGCTTCGCGACCGCAACGGCGTCCCGAAGCGCCTGGTACCGCAGGAGCCGCAGGCGCAGGCGCTCGACCTGGCCGTGGTGGAGGAGGTGGCCTGGTCCGACGAGGACGAGGTGCTGGTGCTCGGCCGCGCCGCCACGGAGCCGACAGGGAGCGACCTGCGCATCTGGGTGGTGACGCTGTCCGGTCCGGTGACGGAACCCTTCGCCCCCCTCGGCGACGTCACAACGGTGACCGCACGCAAGGGTGAGCGCAGCGTCCTGGCGTCCACCGACGAGGGCATCTTCGCGCTGGCCGGCTCGGCTTGGGTACGGATTCCCGAGTCGGAGAGCGCGCGTGAGGCGGCCTTCCAGGGCTGAGCGCGCCGCCGTCCCCAGGCATGAAGGCGTTCGTTGTTGTCCACAGACTGTGGTCATCCCGTCGTTCCGGCGGACGATTGAGCCCATCCTGCCGAGGTGCACACCGCACGCCACCGGGCCCCGCCGAACGGCTGGGCCCGTGCCCGAACCGAGCTGTCGCGGCTCGTGCTGCCGGTCGACTGCGCGGGCTGCGGACGTCCGGACGCCGACCTGTGCCGACCGTGCTTGCAGGCGCTCACCGGGCGCGCGATGCCCGTCGCACGTCTCGTGGGCGCGGAGCCGGCGGCATGGGCGCCGCTCGGCCTGCCGCTGCACGCGGTGACCGAGTTCGGCGCGGCCACCCGCTCTGCGCTCGTCGCCTGGAAGGACCGCGGACGTGCCGACCTGACCCCGGTGGTTGCTGCCGCCATGGCCCGCGCGCTGTCGGCCCTGCTGGAGCTGCCGGAGCTGCAGCTGAATGGCCCGGGGCCGGGCCCGGGGGCGGTCCTGGTGCTGGCGGTGCCCTCGTCACGATCGGCGGTGCACCGGCGTGGGGCCGATCTCGTCCCTGCAGCGGCAGCGCTCGCCGTCAGGCGGCGGGGAGCCCTGCCGCGTGGGATGCGCCTGCTCGCGGCCCCGCTGCTCGTGCACACCGGAGGGGCTCGGGACCAGTCGGGGCTCGGCGTCGCGCAGCGCTCCGACAACGTGGCCGGCCGCCTCCGGTGCGGCAGAGCGGCCCTGGGACGCAAGGTCGTCCTGGTCGACGACGTGGTCACGACGGGGGCGACCCTGGCCGAGGCCGCACGCTCGGTGACGGCTTCCGGCGGGGTCGTGCTGGGCGCCGCCGCGGTGGCTGCCACCCGCCGCCGCGATCTGGGATAGGGGTGTCAGCCCGGACATACGTGGACTAACGTCAGTGCATGGCAGAGCCCACCGGGACGAGCCGACCCACCGCGCCGAAGTGCGGGGACGAGGGTCGAGGCCACCGGTGCGGGGACCCGAGCGAGCGGGGGTGGTGCTGACCAGGAAGAGGCTGGGTCACCGCGGCCCGGCTGGCACGAACAAGGCGACGAGAGGACACCCAAGTGGAGATCGTGGTCACTGCCCGGCACGTGGAAATCCCTGACCGGTTCCGTCGGCACGTTGAGGAGAAGCTCGCGAAGGTCGAGCAGCTCAGCCCGCGCCTGCAGCGCATCGACGTCGAGCTCAGTCACGAGAGCAACCCACGCCAGTCGGACACCTGTGATCGGGTCGAGCTGACCGTCAGGGCCAAGGGCCCGGTGATCCGTGCGGAGGCCTGCGCCGACGACCCCTATGCAGCGCTGGACCTGGCGCAGGAGAAGCTGCTGGAACGGCTCCGCCGTGCCCGTGACCGCCGCAAGGTGCACCACGGTCGCCACAAGCCGACCTCCGTTCACGAGGCACTGTCGGTACTTCCCGTCGATGGGCCGTCCCTCAACGGAAATGCTGCGATCGCCGAGTCCGACGAGGCCGAGGTCCTCGGCGAGTCACCGATCGTCATCCGGGAGAAGACCCACCAGGCGTCGCCGATGACGGTCGACGACGCGCTCAACCACATGGAGCTCGTGGGCCACGACTTCTACCTCTTCATGTGTGCCGACACGGGCCAGCCGAGCGTCGTCTACCGCCGGCGCGGCTGGAGCTACGGAGTGCTGCGCCTGGAGACCGTCGACGCGACGCACGACGAGACCCCGACCGCAGGGGCGGAACGCAAGGCCGCCACTGGCTGACCTAGCACCTCCGGGCGGTTCGCGGTGGCATGATCGACACCACCGCGGCCGCTCGGCCCCGGTCAGAGCTTCCGCGGCTTCGCGCGGACGGCAGGAGGTCACGTGCAGCACGACCCCGCCGACTCCGACGACTCCGCCACTCCGGGAGGGCCGACCGCTCCTCGCACCGAGCGGATCAGGGTGCTGGTGGCGGACGATCACGTGCTGTACCGCCGTGGCCTCGAGATGGTGCTCGGCACCGAGGACGACATCGAGATCGTCGGCGAGGCGGGCGACGGCGCTGAGGCCATCGCGCGCGCCGAGGAGCTGCTGCCCGACATCGTCCTGATGGACATCCGGATGCCGCGGCGCTCCGGCATCGAGGCGTGCACCGCGATCAAGGACGCCGTTCCCAGCACCAAGATCGTCATGTTGACGATCAGTGACGACGAGAGCGACCTGTTCGAGGCGGTCCGGGCCGGCGCGAACGGGTACCTGCTGAAAGACGTTCCGGGAGAAGACATCGCGGCAGGTCTGCGCGCGGTCATGGAGGGACAGTCCTTGATCAGCCCGTCGATGGCCGGTGCGCTGCTGGCTGAGTTCGCCGAGCTGTCGAAGCGCACGCGGCCGGTGCAGACGCTGCCGGCGCCTCGCCTCACCGAGCGCGAGATGGAGGTGCTGCGCCTCGTCGCGCGCGGCATGGCCAACCGTGACATCGCGACCGCTCTGTTCATCTCCGAGAACACCGTCAAGAACCACGTGCGCAACATCCTCGAGAAGCTGCAGCTGCACTCGCGCATGGAGGCGGTCGTGTACGCCGTCCGCGAGAAGATCCTCGACCTGTCCTGAGCGCCAAGGGTTTCCGGATGCCGACGAGCGCGCCTGACCCGTCCGACGTGATGGTTTTCGACGACGCGTCAGCGTTTCGCGACTGGCTCACCGAGCACCACGCCGACACCGACGAGCTCTGGGTCGGGTACTACAAGAAGCACGTGCCGAAGACGAGCATGACGTACCGCGAGGCCGTCGAGCAGGCGCTCTGCTTCGGTTGGATCGACGGCATCGGACGGCGGATCGACGACGAGGTCACGGCGAACAGGTACACCCCCCGGCGCCGCACCAGCAGCTGGAGCGCCCCGAACATCGCCAAGGTCGCCGAGCTCACCGAGGCCGGACGCATGCACCCTGCGGGCCTCGCGGCCTTCGAGCGACGGGACCGCCGCAAGGACCCCGACCCACACTGAGCCCTGTGCTCCTCGCCCGTGTCAGGCCTGCCGAGGTTGGCGAGGCGCACCCACACTTCACGAGGCTCGCAAGCCTCGTTAACGAGGCGTACCCACCGTTAACGAGGCTCGCGAGCCTAGTGAAGGTGAGCGGAGCCTCGTGAAGTACGCCAGCCGGCAGCCGGGTGCCAGGATCGCGGCGTGCCCCAGACACCGACCCTCACGCGCGACGGAGACCACGACGGCGAGACCTTCGCGGGCCTCGACCTCGGCGGCCAGAGCGGCGCCAACGCGCGGTTCGTCGAGTGCACCTTCACCGACTGCTCGCTCGACGGCGCAGTTCTGCGACGGGCGCGGATGGTCGACTGTCGCCTCGAACGCGTCCGAGCGTCCGAACTCGACCTGGCCGAGTCGGTGTGGCTCGACAGCACGGTCAGCGGGTCGCGCCTGGGCGCTGTGCGCGCCTTCGGGGCCGAGTGGACGCGCGTGCGGGTCGAGGGCGGCAAGGCCGATTACCTCAACCTCCGGGACGCGGAGCTCGTCGACGTCACCCTGACCGGCTGCGTCATCGGCGAGCTCGACCTCGCCCGGGCGACAGTGCGCCGACTGGTCATCGACGACTGCCGGGTCGGGCGTCTCGACGTCACGGGCGCGACCCTGACTGAGGTCGACCTGCGTGGGGCCGACCTGTCAGCCCTGTCCGGAATCGCCTCTCTCGCAGGCGCAACCATCTCGTCGGCACAGCTGGTCGAGCTGGCACCCGCGCTCGCGGAGCACGTCGGCCTCGTGGTCTCCGACGCACCGCGTCGCACCTCGTAACACCTGTAACACCTCGTGACTCCTGAGGTCGAACCCAGGGGCTCAGCGCAGCGACGACGGGTGGGCCCAGGCGATCTCGAGCTCCTCGGCGAGCAGGTCGTACCGCACCAGGTCCTCGCGCCGCCCGTCCCGAAGCCGCTCGGCCTTGCGGTCGAGCCCGGCCTTGGTGAAGCCCGCAGCGAGAGCCACGCCGTGAGAGGGGCGGTTCGGCGCCGCCACCCGCACGACGACGCGCTCGAGCGAGAGACCGCCCTCGTCCAGGGGCAGCAGGCCATGACGCGCGACGGCCCTCAGCGCGCGTGACGCCACGCCGCGACGCCGCGCGTCGGGGTGCACCCAGTAGCCGATCTCGCCGCTGCGCGACAGCCCGTGGCCGAGCCCCATCAGTCCGATCTCGCCGAGCAGCAGGTCGTCGTCGGCGTCGGCCACCGCCCAGTAGACCCCGCCGGCCTGCGCGTGCTCGTCGTCGCGAGAGGCGATGTAGGAGGTTGCGTCCTCGAGCGTGTAGGGCTCCGGCAGGTCGGGAAGCCAGCGCTGCGTGCTGGGGTGCGAGCACGCCTGCATGATCCGCTCGGCGTCTGCGGGCACGTGCCCCCGCAGCACGAGGTCGCCGAGATCGATCCGCTCCGGCTCGAGCCACGGGTGGATGGGCCGCAGGTCGTCGCCGCGTCGGAGCGACCCGACCCAGCCGTCGACGGGCCGGCCCCGGTGGTTCAGCAGGCCGCGCACCTGGCCCTCGACCTGGAAGCCGGCCGCCCACGCGACACGTCGGGAGGGCCAGTTGCCGACGCGGGCCTTCCAGTGCAGCACCTCGAAGGCGGGCCCACCGTCCTTGGACCCCGTGAAGGCCCACCGCGCGGCCTCCCGCAGCGCCGTCGACATCGCGCCCCGACCCCAAGCCTGAACGCCGAGCATGAAGCCGACCTCCGCGGAGCCGTCGCCTCGGGGTCGAAGGCCGAGCTGCCCTGCGGGGCTGCCGTCCAGGTCGAGCATCCAGCACCACTCGACGCCTGCCGTCTGGTGCCACGCGTACTCGCGGCCGGTCACCCACTCCCACGCGTCGTCGGCGGTGAACGGGTCCGGCGGCGCCGAGAGCATCGAGAAGACACGCTCGTCCGAGATCATGTCGACCAGCGCGGGCACGTCGTCGTCGCCGTGCGCGCGCAGCAGCACCTCCTCGCCGCGACGGGTGCGCGCGGTGAGCGTCGGTGCGGACGTGGTGGCCACACGGTCACCCTGGCCGAACTTCCGGCGCGCGCACAATCGCGAACTTGACAGGGCTGTGAGGGTGGACGGATGGACTCCCAGCCCGTCCGAGACGACACAGTGCCGACGGTCTCGGAGGATTCGGACGCCAACCGGTACACGGTGCGGGTCGACGGCCAGGTCGCCGGGTTCACCACGTACCGGCGGCACGGCGACGTCACGACGTTCATCCACACCGAGATCGGTGACGAGTACGCCGGCCAGGGGCTCGGGTCGATACTGGTGAAGGGCGCGCTCGACGACGTGCGCGCACGCGGCGGAACCATCCGTCCGCTGTGCCCGTTCGTCCGCTCGTACGTCGAGCGGCACCCGGAGTACGGCGACCTGGTGGTTGCCGGGCACGTACGATGACGCGCGAACGACTCGCTAACGACTCATGACACAGGCGACACACGGGAGCTGACGACTTGGCCATCCTCGACCGACTGCTGCGCGTTGGAGAGGGTCGCATCCTCAGGAAGCTGCAGGGGCTTGCGTCCCAGGTGAACGTCCTCGAGGACGACTTCGTGGCGATGTCGGACGCCGAGCTCCGCGAGGAGACCGACCGTTTCAAGGCGCGGATCGCGGACGGTGAGACCGCCGACGACCTCCTGCCCGAGGCATTCGCCAACGTGCGCGAGGCAGCCAAGCGCTCGCTGGGGCAGCGTCACTTCGACGTCCAGCTGATGGGCGGCGCGGCGATGCACCTGGGCAACATCGCGGAGATGAAGACCGGCGAGGGCAAGACCCTGGTCGCGACGTTGCCTGCGTACCTGAACGCCCTGAGCGGCAAGGGCGTCCACGTCGTCACGGTCAACGACTACCTGGCGCAGTACCAGTCCGACCTGATGGGCCGCGTCCACCGGTTCCTCGGCCTGACCATGGGCTGCGTGCTCGACGGCATGCGCCCCGACCAGCGTCGCGAGCAGTACGGCATGGACATCACCTACGGCACGAACACGCAGTTCGGCTTCGACTACCTGCGCGACAACATGGCTTGGAGCGCAACCGAGCTCGTGCAGCGCGGGCACCACTTCGCGATCGTCGACGAGGTCGACTCGATCCTGATCGACGAGGCCCGCACCCCGCTGATCATCTCCGGGCCGGCATCGGGCGACGCCACCCGCTGGTACGCGGAGTTCGCAAAGGTCGTGCAGCGGCTGCGCATCGAGACCGACTACGAGGTCGACGAGAAGAAGCGCACGATCGGGGTCCACGAGCCGGGCATCGAGAAGGTCGAGGACTACCTCGGCATCGACAACCTCTACGACTCGGTGAACACGCCGTACGTCGGCTACCTCAACAACGCGATCAAGGCCAAGGAGCTGTTCAAGCGCGACAAGGACTACGTCGTGCAGGGCGGCGAGGTCCTGATCGTCGACGAGCACACCGGCCGGATGCTCAAGGGCCGCCGCTACAACGAGGGCATGCACCAGGCCATCGAGGCCAAGGAGAGCGTCGACATCAAGGCGGAGAACCAGACGCTCGCCACGATCACCCTGCAGAACTACTTCCGGCTCTACAACAAGCTGGCCGGGATGACCGGAACGGCCGCGACCGAAGCCGCGGAGTTCCAGGGAACGTACGAGCTCGGCGTGGTGCCGATCCCGACCAACAAGCCGATGCTGCGCGAGGACGAGTCCGACCTCGTCTACAAGACCGAGGTCGCCAAGTACGAGGCCGTCGTCGAGGACATCACCGAACGGCACGAGAGCGGCCAGCCGGTGCTGGTCGGCACCGTCAGCGTCGAGAAGAGCGAGTACCTGTCGGCCCAGCTGAAGAAGCGGGGCATCCGGCACGAGGTGCTGAACGCCAAGCAGCACGAGCGCGAGGCAGCGATCGTGGCGATGGCCGGACGCAAGGGAGCCGTGACGGTCGCGACGAACATGGCCGGGCGAGGCACCGACATCATGCTCGGCGGCAACGCCGAGTTCCTGGCGGTGAAGGCCCTGGCAGACCGTGGCCTCGACCCGGCGGAGAACGCCGACGAGTACGAGGCTGCTTGGCCGACTGCACTCGAGGAGGCACACCAGCAGGTCGACGACGAGCACGACGAGGTGGTCGACGCCGGTGGCCTGTACGTACTGGGCACGGAGCGGCACGAGTCCCGCCGCATCGACAACCAGCTGCGCGGACGGTCGGGGCGCCAGGGCGACCCCGGCACGTCGCGCTTCTACCTCTCGCTGACCGACGACCTGATGCGCCTGTTCAACTCGGGTGCGGCAGAGTCCCTTCTGACGCGCGCGGGTATTCCGGACGACGTGCCGCTCGAGTCGAAGATGGTCACCCGGGCGATCCAGAGCGCGCAGAGCCAGGTCGAGGCGCGCAACTTCGAGATCCGCAAGAACGTGCTCAAGTACGACGACGTGATGAGCCGGCAGCGCGAGGTCATCTACGCCGAGCGGCGGCGGGTGCTCGAGGGGGCCGACCTGCACGAGCAGGTGCGGCACTTCATCGACGACGTGGTGGCCGGCTACGTGCAGGCCGCGACCGCCGAGGGCTTCGGCGAGGACTGGGACCTCGACCATCTCTTCGCCGCGCTCAAGACGCTCTACCCGGTCTCGCTCACCGAGGAGGACCTCGTTGAGGAGCTCGGCGGGTTGTCCCAGCTGACCGCCCCGCGGTTGACCGAGGAGCTGCAGTCCGACGCCCAGCACGCCTACGACGCCCGTGAGACGACGGTCGGTGACGCCGCGATGCGCGAGCTGGAGCGCCGCGTGGTGCTGTCGGTGCTCGACCGCAAGTGGCGCGAGCACCTGTACGAGATGGACTACCTGCAGGAGGGCATCTCGCTGCGGGCGATGGCTCAGCGCGACCCGCTGGTCGAGTACCAGCGCGAGGGCTACCAGCTGTTCCAGGCGATGACCGAGGCCATCAAGGAGGAGTCGGTCGGCTACCTGTTCAACCTGGAGGTCCAGGTGCAGTCCGAGGACGCTGCCGCGGACGAGGGCCTGGACGGCGTCGCCGACGAAGGTGCCCCTGCGGTCGAAGGTGCCCCCGTCAAGACCACGAAGGCGCCCGCGGCCCACGCCGGCCCGAAGGTGCTCGCGAAGGGCCTCGAGGGCCCGGACCGGTCAGCACCCCTCAGCTACACGGCCCCCACCCTGGACGGCGACAACGTCGAGCGTCGCGTCGAGCGAGACGAGGACGGCGACCAGCGCTCGAAGAAGCCGGTCAGCAAGGCCCGTCGCAAGCGCGACAGGCAGCGCTGACCTGGGCTGACCTGGCTGCTGAGCTGACGGCCGGCCGGAGCCGTCAGCCGACCTCGAGAGCCGTTGCGCGCCACCGTCCGTCGAGCCCTTCGAGCCGGACGGCGACCGCTCGCACCCGGTCGGCGTCGATGACGACGGCGCTGGCCTCGGCGACACCGTCGGCAGGCACGCACACGCGGACCGCACGCACCACCGCCCGCGTGCTCGGTGTGCCTCCGTTCTGACGCATGCGTGCCGCGAGGGCGGTCCGGCGGCTCAGCGCGGCGTGCACCTCGTGCGTCGTCCACCGGACGAGCTGGCTGACCGGACGCACCCCACCGAGCACCTCGACGACGGCCTGGACCACGGCGGTACAGGTCGCCGTCGGGTCGGGCAGCGCCACGGACGAGGTCGGCTGGCGTCCGAAGTCGGGGTCGTCCGCGAAGCCGTGCTCGACGCCCCCGAAGCTCAGCGCCAGCGCGCCCTGCGTCATTGGCTCGGGTGCGGCCAGACGGCCACCGGGCGCCGGCTCGGTCAGCGGCACCGGCAGGCTGCGCAGCCGCCTCGGCGCACGTGGCGGAGCGGCTGCGTGGGCTGCGTGGGCCGCTTGGGCCGCGGGGGCAGCGGGTGCCGGCATCAGGGTCGGGATAGCCATGAGGTTCCTCTCTGTTAGCCGAAGCAAAGGCGGTTGACTGAAGCAAGGGCGGCGGGTGGCCGAAACCAGGAGAGGGTGGCCGGACCGTGCGCTGGGGAGTCGGGCCTCATCGGGGTGGCCTCAGCAGCTGGCCCGGCAGCAGCAGGTCAGGGTCGTCGCCGATCGTGGCGCGGTTGGCCTCGTGCCACTGCGGCCAGGCGGCGGCGATCTCGGCGTCACCCGCGTTCGGTCCGAGATGGCGGGCGGCGAGGTCCCACAGGGTGTCGCCGCGCCTGACCACGATCTCCTCCTGAGGTGTCACGGACGCCCTGAGTGATCCCAGCACCACGGAGTCGACCGGGGGAGCGACACGAGGGGGCGGGGTCGGCGCGGCCGGCAGCCACCCTGGGTCGACGGTCGCCGACGCCTGCGCATTGGTCGAAGCGGTCGCGGTCGGCGACGAGGACTCAAACGCGGACTCAGACGAGGACTCGGTGGCTGACAGGGCGCCCCACCCGGGATCGATCGTCGCCCCAGCGTGAAGCGCTGCCGATGTGCTGGTGGGCGCCGGCAGCACGCCGACGCTGCTCGTGGCGTCACTCGCAGACGCAGCTGGCGCCATCGCGAGGCCGAGGACCGTGGCCACCACGGCGTGCACGGTCATGGGCACGAGGCGTGACCGGGCGCCACCGCACAGCACGGTGGACAGCACCACGAGTGCCCCGGCTGCCAGCCATGCGGCGACCAGGCTTCCGACCGTGGCGGCGGCGAGCACGACCACGTCGTCGGGGAGGGCCGCTTCTCCGTCCCTGAGCGCCTGCCATGACGACAGGCCCACCCGCGCGAGGACCAGCGCCAGCGCTGCGAGCAGGACCGCGCCGGCGAGTACGGCGCCGATCCGAACGGCGCCCGGCCGGCGTGCGGCTGGAACGCTCCCGACCACCACTTGACTGTGCATGCACCGCAATGTAGCACAACGATACTGTTTGATGATGTTTGAGATTCAGTAGAGACGCGGGGCCCTCTTGGTCAGGGAGTGTCTGTGGACGCCGTGCCATGCCCACGGTCGGACGTCGTACCGTGTATCCCATGCGCTGGCAGTCGCTCTTCGACGACATCGAGGCCCAGCTCGAGCGGCAGGAGCTGGCCGACGTCGAGGCCGAGGTCGCGGAGCGCACGCGGGCCGAACGAGCCACCGTCGTCCTCGCCGAACGGCTGGTGGCGCACCACGGAGAGACCCTGCGGCTGGGGTTCGCCGGCGGGTCCGTCTCGGGACGCGTGGTCGACGTCGCGCCGCAGTGGGTCGTCGTGAACGACGGCCGAGGTGACGTGCTCGTGCCGACGTCGGCGATAGCGAGCGTCGCCGGTCTCGGCCGGGCGACCGCTATGCCGCCGGGTCAGGTGATGCGCCGCCTCGGTCTCGCCCACGCCCTCAGGGCGCTCTCTCGCGATCGCGCGTCAGTTCGGATCGCCTCTGTTGCAGGCGTTTTCACGGGCACGATCGATCGGGTCGGCGCCGACCACCTCGACCTCGCCGAGCACCCGGTCGACGAGGTGCGCCGCGGGTCAGCGGTCAGGTCGGTGGTGGCTCTGGGCTTCGGTGGCCTGCTGACGGTGGCGGCCTTCCAGCGTTGAGTGGCCGTCCTCGAGCGCGCCGGGCGTCAGGACTCGACCTCGACGTCGGTCTCGAGCTTGCCGGCGGTGACGTGGGCGCGGGTCTCCGCGTACTTCTGCTGGATGTACTCCTCCAGCGCCGTGGTCTCGATGCGCCACTGGCCCCGGCCCCCGACCTTGATGGCCGGCAGCTCGCCGGACCGCACGAGTGCGTAGGCCTGCGCCGACGACACGTTGAGAATTTCTGCGACGTCCGTGAGCGGGAGAAACCTGTGTGCCATGAGTGCCCTCCACCAGAGCGAGATGACCCACCCGCTCGCTGCTCCGAACGGATATTCGACAGTTTGACACAGGTGGCGGCTTGTTGCGCGTCACAGATGCCAAGTGGTGGAAGACTTCGTGACATACCGGCGCACCTCGGGCTGCCTGAGGACGGCCGGCGCCCGGCTGGTGTACTTACGGGCACAATGACCGCGTTCATCCGGTTCTGACCGCCGGCGAACATGTCAGCGAACACGTCGGCACACACGTCTTCGGCTGGGGCAGCGACAGCACCGCGCGCCACTCACGCCGAACCCGAGGGGGATCATGAGAACGTCGAAGGACCTGCCGGCTCCGGCGGCATCGCGTCTGCGGCCTCCGTCCTGGCGCGACCCCAGGCTGCTGGTCGGCGTCCTGCTGGTGGTGGGCTCGGTCGTGCTCGGGGCACGTCTGGTCGCCGCCGCCGACCAGACCGACCCGTACCTCGTCGCTGCCCACGCGCTGACGCCCGGCGACCCGGTCTCCGAGGCCGACGTCCGTGTCGTCCGGCTGACGATGGAGGCAGCCGACAGCACCTACCTCCCCGCCGACGGGGACCTCCCGGACGGTCTGGTCGCGGTCCGTGCGGTAGCCGAGGGCGAGCTGCTGCCCCGTTCCGGCGTCGGCGAGGCTGGCGACGTCGACGTGCAACCGGTCGGAGTGCCGGTCGAGGGCTCGCTGCCGGCCGGCCTGGTCAAGGGGGCTTCCGTGGACGTGTGGGTGGCCGCACCGGACCCGGCGCGCGCGGGAGGGTTCCTTCCCCCGGAACGGCTGGTCGAGGCAGCCGAGGTCGCGGAGGTCACCGAGACCAACACGGCCCTGGGTGCAGGTGGCGGTAGCACCGTCCAGGTGCTGGTCGGTCCCGAGCCGCTGCAGGAGGTGCTGGGCGCGCTGGCGAACGACGCTGCCGTGTCGCTCGTGCTGGCGCCCGGCCAGGGTGGCTGAGCCGGTGGGTACGTACCCGGTGCTGATCGCCGTGACAGGCGCGTGGGAGGCGCCGCTGGTCAGCGCGGTCGAGGCGGCCCCGGGCGAGGTCGTCGTCGCGCGTCGATGCGCCGACCTGACCGACCTGCTCGCGGCGGCATCGGGCGGCCGGGCCAGAGCAGCACTGGTCTCGGCCGACCTACGGCGCTTCGACCGCGACTCGGTCGCGCGCCTGAGGCAGTCGGGGGTCGCCGTGGTGGGTGTCGCCACCCCGGGGCTGAGCGAGCACTTCGAGCACTTGATGGCGATCGGTGTGGCCGACGTGCTGGCCGCCGACGCGGAGCCGTCCGAGATCGAACGGGTTGTCGTGCAAGCCGTCGGCGGTCCCGGTGGACCCCGCGTACTCGGTGGACCCGACGGAGCCGGCGCGGATGGAGGCTGGCCGTCGGGCCGAGCGGGAACGTCCACCGCGCCGGGTTCGGTGGCGGCACCGGCCGACCCTGCCCTCGCGGTCGAAACGGCGCGCTGGTCACCGTCCGCCAGCCTGTCCGCCGGCGACGACCTGGTCGAGCTGGACGAGCCGACCCAGCCCGAGGACCTGCGCGGTCGCCTGGTCGTGGTCTGGGGCCCGGTCGGGTCGCCCGGACGCACCACGGTCGCCGTGACGCTGGCGGCCGAGCTCGCCGCCTTGGGCGACTCGACCCTGCTCGCCGACGCCGACACGTACGGCGCCAGCGTCGGGCAGAGCCTGGGCGTGCTGGACGAGGCGCCCGGGCTGGCGGCGGCCTGCCGGGCGGCGACGTCCGGTTCCCTCGACCCGGTGATGCTGGCGCGGCTCGCTCCCGTCGTGTCCCGCGACCTGCGGGTGCTGACCGGCATCACCCGAGCGGACCGCTGGCCGGAGATGTCCGTCGCGGCGCTCGAGCAGGTGTGGTCCGTCGCGCGGGCCGTCGCAGCGTGGACGGTGATCGACACGGGCTTCAGCCTGGAGCGCGACGAGGAGCTGAGCTACGACACGATGGCGCCGCGCCGCAACGGCGCGACGCTGTCGGCCCTCGAGGCAGCCGATGCCGTGCTGGCTGTAGGGTCCGCCGACCCGGTGGGCCTGCAACGCCTCGTCCGTGGGCTCGGCGAGCTCGCCGAGGTGCTGCCCGACGCGACACCGAAGGTCGTGGTGACCCGGTCCCGAGCCAGCGCGGTCGGCACCGCTCCCGACCGCCGGGTTCGCGAGGCGCTGCAGCGCTACGCCGGCGTCGGCTCGGTCACGGTGGTGCCTGACGACCGTCCGGCACTCGACGCGGCGATGCTGGCGGGCCGCACGCTCACCGAGCACCAGCCCTTCTCTCCTGCGCGAATGGCGCTGAACCAGCTCGCGCTCGACGTGTCGGGTCGTCTCACGGCCCGTCCGCGCAGAGGCCGTCGGACGGCGCGCACGGCACCGGCACAATGACCCTGTGACCACCGACGACCCCGCTGACACGTCCGCCGACAAGCCCGCTGAGACACCGCAGCCCCGACCCGACGAAACACCGCGTGGCCTCGTGGTCGACTGGGGTGGCGTGTTGACTGCCGCTGTCCCACAGGCGATCCGCACCTGGGCGGAGGCGGAGGGGGTGGACCTCGCGACGTACCGGCTCGCGCTCGACGAGTGGGGCTTCGGGCCCGAGCACACCGGGCCGGTGGCTGCTCTGGAGCGCGGTGAGATGTCGGTGGGCGAGTTCGAGACCTTGCTGGCCGCCGAGTTCGAGCGCCGCGGGGCCACCGTCGAGGGGGCGGGACTACTGAGCCGGATGCTGGCCGGGCTGGAGGTGGCCGAGCCGCGGATGGCCGAGGTGGTGCGACGGGTCAAGGCGGCGGGCCTCGCGACCGGGCTGCTGTCGAACTCGTGGGGCAACAGCTACAACCGTGAGGGATGGGACGACCTCTTCGACGTCGTCGTCATCTCGGGAGAGGTCGGCATGCGCAAGCCGGAGGCCCGCATCTTCGAGCACACGGCGGGACTCCTCGGGCTGCCGCCCACGGCGTGCGTGATGGTGGACGACCTCGAGCACAACGTGGTCGCCGCTCGGGCGGCGGGCATGGCCGCCGTCCTGCACCGCGACGTCGACACCACCGTCGCGGAGCTGGCCGACCTGCTCGGGCTGGACCTGTCCGGCGTGTGACTGCCTGTCCGAGAAGCGTTGCAGCGACTCAGCCCACGGCGACTTCGAGCAGGACGAGGTCGGGGTCTTGTGCCTCGACCACGTAGATCCCGGGGTCACCGCCGACCAGGTCCAAGGGCACGGAGGACTTCGCCGGCACGGGCTTCTCGACCTCCGCCCCGAAGCCCTCCGCATGGATCTCGGTCTCGCGGTCGCTCCACAGCACGACACGCAGGGTCTCCCCGGGCGCGAGAGCCACACTCCCGGGAGCGGGGGAGACCCGTCCGCCGACGATCCGCACCTCGTACGTCACGTCCGGAATCGAGGTCCCGGAGCCCGACCCGCCGCCCGTCAGGGTTGCCGACGGCAGCGTCTCGGACGGCGTGATCTGGGTCGGAAGTGGTTCCGGCGTAGGGGTGGTCGTGGCCCCCGGCTCCCCGCCCGGCACCGACCCGGACGGGTCATCACCTGACCCGTCGCCGCCCGTGCAGCCGGCCACGGTCAGGCCCAGCACGATGACGGCGGCCGCTGCGTTCCGCGACCGCGACGCGGCCAGGGGTGTCTTGGTGGGGATCACGGCCCGGAGTCTAGGTTGCGTGACACGATGACCGACGTCCCGCCCAGCCTGACCGAAGGCCACCGAAGGAGTGCCCGGTGTCGAACCGCCTGACCCCGCTGGACCTCTCGTTCCTCTACCTGGAGGAACCGACGACGGTCATGCACGTCGGCTCGGTGATGGTGTTCGACCCTCCCAAGGGCGGTTTCGGCTACGACGCCCTGCTGCGGCACATCGCCGCCCGGATCGCGTTCGTGCCCCGGTACCGGCAGCGGATCCGGCAGGTCCCGGGCCGGCTCGCCAACCCCGTCTGGGTGGACGACGAGCGCTTCGACCTGACCTACCACGTACGGCGTTCGGCTCTCCCGCGGCCGGGAAGCATGGTTCAGCTGCGCGAGCTGGTCGCCCGGGTCGAGTCGCGGCACCTCGACCGCTCCCGTCCGCTCTGGGAGATGTACGTCGTCGAGGGTCTCGAGCATGGACGGTTCGCGATCATCACCAAGACGCACCAGGCACTCGTCGACGGCATCAACGCCGTCGACCTGTCCCAGGTGGTGCTGGACGACACCCCCACGCCGACGCCCTCGCCGCCCGACACCTGGCACCCCAGCCGGGAGCCTTCGCTGGTCGAGCTGGTGTCGGGGGCCGTCGCCGAGGCGGTCCGCCGTCCGACCGAAGTGCTCGACACGCTCCGGGCCGGGGCAGCCGACCTGAGGACGACGACCGACAAGGCGCTCGGCGCACTGGGTGGGCTGGCGCGCGTCGCGCGGACGGCGACCAGCCCGGCGCCCGACTCGCCGCTGAACGTCGAGATCGGCGAACACCGCCGGTTCGGCACTGTCGCAACGGATCTCGAAGACTACCGCAAGGTCCGGGCCTTCCACGCGACGGGGGGACGCAAGCGCGCCGGCAAGGCCGCCCCCACCTCGGGCGTGGCCATCTCCGTCAACGATGTCGTGCTCGCGACGCTCGCGGGGGCGCTGCGTGAGTGGATGCTGACGCGAGGGGCGAGGGTCGGGCCGACGACCACGCTGCGCGCGATGGTCCCGGTCAGCGTGCGGGCCGACGACCCGGTCGGGGCGGGGCCGATCGCCTCGACGGTGGAGTCGCTCCTGGTCGACCTGCCGATCGGGGAGCCGAACGCCACGGTGCGGCTGCAGCAGGTGGCGTACCAGATGAAGGCGCATGCGGACACCGGACGGGCCGTGCCCGCGCAACGGCTGGCCGAGGTCGGCGGGTTCGCCCCGTCGACGCTGCACTCGCTCGGTGCCCGTGTCGCCAGCGGGCTCTCCCGGCGGGTCTTCAACCTCGTGGTGACCAACGTCCCCGGGCCGCAGAACGCGATGTACGCGGCCGGCGCGCAGCTCGTCGCCGGGTACCCGGTGATCCCGCTCGCCAAGGGTCAGGGCCTGGCGATCGGGCTGACCTCGTACCGCGGCGGAGTGTTCTACGGGCTGAACGCCGACCGGGAGGCCATGCCCGACCTCGAGGTCCTGGCGCAGTGCATCGTCGAGTCGCTCACCGAGCTGCGGGACACGGTGCCGTGAGCACGGCGGCCACCCCTCCGGGGCATACGCCGAACGGCCGCTGGGGCCTGGTCCTCGGCGGTGGTGGCGTGCTCGGTGGCGCCTGGATGGTCGGTGCCATGGCCGCCCTGGAGGAGGTTCACGGTCTCGACCCCCGCACGGCCGACCTGCTGGTCGGCACGTCGGCTGGGTCGGTGACGGCTGCGCTGCTCGGTGCCGGCGTGAGCGTGAGGGAGCTGCAGGCGCACCAGCTGGGCGAGCCATCACGGTCGGGTCCGCTGGCGCGGATCGGCTGGGACTACGAGACCGCGACCGGCGGGTCCTACCCACCGCGGCCCCGTTGGGGGCTCGGTTCGGCCGGACTGGTGGCGCAGGGCGCGAGTCGGCTGCGGCAGCTGCCGCCCACCTCAGTTCTCTCGGCCCTGATGCCCGAGGGGCGTGGGTCTCTGGAGATGGTCGGACGACTCGTGCAGGCCGTCCAGGACGAGATCGGCGCACCGGTCGGCGGCTGGTCGATGCACCCGGGGGTGCGTGTCGTGGCAATGGATTTCGAGTCCGGGCGGCGTGTGGTGTTCGGCGACCCCGTCAGCCCGCCCGCCTCGCTGGCTGACGCCGTGATGGCTTCGTGCGCGGTGCCCGGGTGGTACTCGCCGATGACGATCCACGGGGTGCGCTACATCGACGGCGGGGCGTCGTCGTCCACCAACATCGACGTGGCCGCTGACTGCGACCTCGACCAGATCTTCGTTCTGGCCCCGACGGTCTCGTTCTCGACGGACAACCCGAGAAGCGGCCCCGCACGCATGGAACGCGCCTGGCGCGAGCGCGTGACCCGCCGGGCGCTGCGCGAGGTGGCCAAGGTGCACGCGACGGGCACGGACGTGACGGTGCTGGGTCCGGGGCCCGAGGACCTCGCGGCGATCGGCTTCAACCTGATGGACGTGACCCGGCGGCGGCGGGTGCTCGACATGTCGATGCAGACCACGCGGGCGGCGCTGGAGGACCCGGAGGAGCTGGAGGCCCTGTTCATCTCGCAGGCCGTCGAGCCGGACGAGCCTGATGTTGCTGCCGCCACCGAGACGGATGAACCTGACGTCAAGGAGGTGAGCTGATGCGCGTCTTCGTGCCCGCGACGGGGCCCCTGCTGGCCGCGTGGTGGGCAGCCGGACACGCTCAGGTGCCGCTGACGGCGCATGCCGTGACCCCTGCGCTGCGCGAGTGGTACGTCGAGGGCGACGGCGAGGAGCTCGAGTACGCGGCGATGGTCGAGGCCGCGGAGGCCTCGCTGCGGCTGCTCGGGGACGATCCGGAGGCCCCACGGCGTCGCGTGGTGCTGGCGGTCGAGGTCGAGGTCGCGATCACCGTCCCCCAGGGCGACAGCGGCCCCCGGTCGCAGGTGGTCCTCCCCGGGCCGGTACCCGTCGGTGACGTGGTCTCCATCCACGTCGACGACACCGAGGCGGTCGATGACGTCATCGCCGCGGTCGAGGCGGTGGACGCGGCCGACCGTGGTGACGACGACGCTCAGTTCGTCGTCGACTCGGCCGAAGGGCACGACCTGCTCTGGTTCGACGTGACCGAGATCGACATGGTGATCAGCGATCTCACGACTGAGAGCGGGCCGTGACGACTCCTGCGCGCGAGCTGTTGGCCTCGCTCGCGGTCCCGCTGGTGCAGGCACCGATGGCCGGCGTGAGCGGCGGAGCGCTGGCCGGGGCCGTCAGCGCGGCAGGCGCCCTCGGGTTCATCGGCGTGAACAACAGCGCCTCCGGCTCGTGGGTGGCCGAGCAGGCCGCGGTCGCGGCGGCAACCGGGCGCCCCTTCGGGATCGGTCTGATGGCGTGGCCGCTCGACGAGCACTCCGACCAGCTGGCGGCAGCCGTGGCGGCCCGCCCGTCCCTGGTCAGCGTCAGCTTCGGTCCCTACGCCGAGCACGTCGCGGTCCTGCGGGGGCAGGGGATCACGACGGCGACCCAGGTCGGCACTGTCGCTGATGCGCGCAAGGCTCTGGCTGCCGGTGTCGACGTGCTGGTCGCGCGTGGCGGTGAAGGTGGGGGACATGGCCGCGACGAGGTGGCCACCTTGCCTCTGCTGCAACAGATCCTGGACGTCGTGCAGGTCGAGGCCCCTGACGTGCCGGTGCTCGCCGCAGGCGGCATCGCCAGCGCCCGGGGTCTTGCGGCAGCGCTCGCGGCCGGTGCCGACGGTGTCTGGGTGGGCACCGCATTCATGCTGTGCGAGGAGGCATCGACGCCTCCCGGTGCCCGACAGCGGCTGATGGCCGCCAGCGCCGAGGACACCCGCTACAGCGCGGCATTCGACCGGGCACAGCGGCTGGGGTGGCCGGTGGAGTTCGCCGGACGCCACCTGCGCTCCGCGTTCACCGACCTCTGGCCGGGGACCGCGGAAGGTGCGGCCACCGACGACGACGCCTTCGCCGCCGTCGCAGCCGCCAGGGCCGCGGGCGAGGGTGACGCCCTGCCGATCTACGCCGGGCAGGGGGTCGGCGCGCTGGCGCGTGAACGTCCGGCCGCCGAGGTGGTCGCCGACTTCGCAGCGGCGGGGGCGCTTCTCGGTGAGGCTGCGCAACGATGGGGGACGAGCAGGGACACCTAGAACCCGTTGCCGCGGATGACCTGTGAGTACCAGTGCGCGCTCGACTTCGGCGTCCGCTTCTGCGTGTCGTAGTCGACCCGCACCAGCCCGAAGCGCTTCTCGTACCCGAATGCCCACTCGAAGTTGTCCAACAGCGACCAGGCCAGGAACCCCCTCAGGTCCACGCCCTCGGAGAGCGCGACGGCGCACGCGCGGAGGTGGTCCTCCAGGTACCGGCGCCGGTCGTCGTCGTGCACAGAGCCGTCGGCGGCCACCTGGTCGTCGAAGGCGGCGCCGTTCTCGGTGATGACCATCGGCGGGATGTCGGGGTAGGTGTGCTTCAGGCTGACGAGCAGGTCGCGTAGCCCGTCGGCGTGGATCTCCCAACCCATCGCTGTGCGGGGGAGGCCACGGGGGACCTCCTCGGCGGACTCGGCACCCACCCAGGGCGACCCTGCGGCGGGCGTCCCCGAGTCGCGCACGTTGGTGGTGTAGTAGTAGTTGACGCCGAGCACGTCGATCGGGGTGGCGATCACGTCGAGGTCTCCAGGCTTCACGACGTCCGCCAGTCCGAAGGGTTCCAGGTCGTCCCACACGTCCCGTGGGTAGCCGCCACGCAGCAGCGGGTCGAGGAAGACGCGGTTCATCAGACCGTCCACCCGCCGGGCGATCTCGACGTCCTCCCCACGGGTGCGATCGGCCGGCGAGACCCTCGTCAGGTTGAGCGTGATCCCCAGCTCGGTCTTCTCCCCGGTCGGGATCACGGAGCCGACTCCCGCCTCCCGAAGCGCCTGGGTCGCCTTGCCGTGGGCCAACAGCAGATGGTGGACGGCAGCCACGGCCTCACGCTGGTCGGTGTGGCCGGGGGCGTGAGCACCGGCGGCGTACGAGAGCAGCGACGAGCACCAGGGCTCGTTCAAGGTCGTCCACGTCGGCACGCGGTCACCGAGGGCGTCGTGCACGGTCATCGCGTACTCGGCGAACCGGTCTGCGGTGTCGCGGTTCGCCCAGCCGCCGGCGTCCTGCAGCGCTTGTGGCAGGTCCCAGTGGTACAGCGTGAGCCACGGCTTGATGCGGTGCTCGAGCAGCTCGTCCACCAGGCGCGAGTAGAAGTCGAGACCGGCCGGGTTGACCGCGCCTCCGTCCGGCCGGATGCGAGCCCACGACGTCGAGAACCGATAGGACCGCAGCCCGAGCTCCGACATCAGCTGGACGTCCTCCGGCATGCGTCGGTAGTGGTCGCACGCGGGGTCACCCGTGTCGCCATTGAGCACCGCCCCCGGCCTGCGGCAGAAGGCGTCCCAGATCGAGTCGGTCCGCCCGTCCGCCGTCGTCGACCCTTCGATCTGGAATGCCGCCGTCGCGGCGCCCCACAGGAAGCCGGTGGGGAAGTGGACCGTGCCGAGACCGTGGCTGGGGCTGCTCGTCATGGGGGCATTCTGCTGCCTACCCAGCCGTGACACGATGGGACGCCCGACTACTGGTCACCCCACCCGTGCCCTAATCGACCCCGCCCCCCACCCGAGGAGACCTGAGTGGACGCCGTCACCGCCGTTCCCGCGCCCGTCAACGAGCCGGTCCTCGACTACGCCCCGGAGAGTCCCGAGCGGGCCGCGCTGCAGGTGCGGCTGACCGAGCTCTGGGCCGAGCGACCCGACCTGCCGCACTGGATCGACGGCCGTCAGGTGATGGGCGGTGGGCGCCGCACCAAGGTGGTCGCGCCGTTCGAGCACCGACACGTGCTGGGTGTGCTCAAGGGCGCGACGACGGCCGATGCGCAGGCCGCGATGGAAGCGGCGAAGCGGGCCGCTCCAGGCTGGCGGGCGCTGAGCCAGGACGACCGGGCCGCGGTCTTCCTCAAGGCCGCGGAGCTGCTCTCGGGCCCGTGGCGCCCGACGCTCAACGCGGCGACGATGCTCGGTCAGGCGAAGACCGCGATCCAGGCCGAGATCGACGCGGCGTGCGAGCTGATCGACTTCTGGCGCTTCAACGTGCACTTCGCCGACCAGATCCACCGTGAGCAGCCGATGGCGAACTCGAAGGGCATCTGGAACCGCACGGACCACCGTCCGCTCGAGGGCTTCGTCTACGCCATCAGCCCGTTCAACTTCACGGCGATCGGCGGCAACCTGCCGACGGCGCCGGCGCTGATGGGCAACACCGTCGTGTGGAAACCCTCACCGACACAGGCACTTTCGGCTCACTACACGATGGCGCTGCTCGAGGCGGCCGGCCTGCCGCCGGGCGTCATCAACCTCGTGCACGGCGACGGCATCGCGGTCTCGAAGGTGCTGCTCGCCGACCGCGACCTGGCCGGCATCCACTTCACAGGATCGACGCCGACGTTCCAGCGGCTGTGGCGCACCGTCGGAGAGAACATCGACGGCTACCGCACCTACCCGCGCATCGTCGGCGAGACCGGCGGCAAGGACTTCATCCTCGCCCACCCCAGTGCCGACGTCGACGTGCTGCGGACCGCGATGGTGCGTGGCGCCTTCGAGTACCAGGGCCAGAAGTGCTCCGCCGCCTCCCGGGCCTACGTGCCGCGCTCGCTCTGGAAGGAGCTGCGCGACGAGCTCGTTTCCGTCACCGAGTCGCTGACGATGGGCGCGACCACCGACTTCTCGAACTTCATGTCTGCGGTGATCGACGACCGGGCCTTCGCCAAGCACTCGGCGGCGATCGACCGTGCCCACTCGACGTCGGGCATCTCCGTGCTGGCAGGCGGCAAGTACGACGACTCGGTCGGCTGGTTCGTGCGGCCCACCCTGCTCGAGTCGAGTGACCCGGCCGACCAGATCTTCAGCACCGAGTACTTCGGCCCGATCCTGTCGGTCCACGTCTACAACGACCGCAGCTACGACGCTGTCGTCGACCAGATGGAGTCGGTGGCCGACTACGCGCTGACCGGAGCGGTGATCGCGACGGACCGCGTGGCCGTCGCCGACGCGAGCGAGCGTCTGCGGTACGCCGCCGGAAACTTCTACATCAACGACAAGCCGACCGGTGCCGTCGTCGGGCAGCAGCCGTTCGGCGGCGCCCGGGCCTCGGGAACGAACGACAAGGCGGGTGCTCCTCAGAACCTGTTGCGGTGGACGTCGTCCCGCTCGATCAAGGAGACGCTCGCGCCTCCGACCGACCACCGCTATCCCCACATGGGCTGAGGCTCCAGCGCGGCGACACCTACGGGGCCGAGGTCCCTACTGGGCCGAGATCCCTACTCGGCCAGCCACTTCTGGCCGGTCTGGTGCTCCTTGCGGATCGCGGCCATGATCGCGGGGTGGGCGGCCTTCTCGAGCTTGCCGCCGATGATGGGCAGCGACGCCTTCAGGTCGGCGTCGACCGTCTGAACCGTTCCGGAGCCGTCGGGCCGCAGGCTCATCCTGCCGGTCACCTTCAGTGGCGCGCCGGCGATCTCGACGGTGACCGTCCCCTCACGTGAGCCGTCGGTCTCGGCGGCATCCCATGCGTCGACCTGCCTGATCTTGACCGTCTCCCCGACCATCTTGCGCGCGAAGTCGGGAAAGTCGTCGGTGGGCATCGTGCGCGACGAGGTGGCCGTGAAGGGCCCGCTGGCATCGCCGGAGATCTCGGCCGAGCGCTCGAGGGCACCCATCCGGTCGCACTTGAGCTCGACGAAGCCCTGGTCGGCGAGCATCGCTGCGACTGCGTCCGGACCCGCCTCGTACGTGATCTCGCTGTCGACGCGCACTGTTCCTCCTCAGGGTTCGGGTGCTCGGGTCTGCAGCCTAGGACGTGACCTGGTCGGCCTCGTCTGGTGGCGTCTACGTGGGCGAGTGGGGTGGCTTTGAGGGAGCACAGCTGGGGGACTCCAGCCACGTTCCGGCGCGCCGAGGCTGAAGTCGGGGCAGTTGTCCCCCTGGTGTGCACAACCCCAACACCGACGCCCCCGCAGCCTGACACTCCGCGTGTCACCACCGAGACCTCACAAGGTGTCGTATCAACGCGAGCCATGGTGCGATTCGGGGGATCTCGCGACCACTCGGGCCAGCGAGATCAGCGGCTCACAGGCCCAGCAGCATCGTGTCGGAGTCGCCGCTCCGCCCCACCACGACGAACCCGTGCCGCTCGTAGAGGGCGCGGGCCGCGACGTTGCCGTCCTCGACGCTCAGGCTGAGGGCCCGCCACCCGAGCGAGCGCGCCTGTCCCACGCACCCTTCCAGCAGCACCCGCCCGACGCCGCGTCCGCGCTGTCCCGGAGCCACAGCCATCCCGAGCTCGGGCACGTCGTCGGCGACGTAGCCGTATCCAGGGGCCGTGCCAGGGAGCGTGCGTGCCCAGATCGCCCCCAGCACCCGCTCGGCATCCCCAGCGTCATCGAGGGCCACGAGACCGAAGTCGCCGGGTCGCATCCAGCCGCCGAGATAGCGGACGGTGTGCGGGTCGGCCAGCATCTCCTCACGCGTCAGGCGGGCCTCGCCGGTCCAGTTGAACGCCTCGAGCAGGAGGTCGAGCAGCAGGTCGGCGTCGCCAGTGGTGGCATCGCGAAGGCGCACGCCACCACCCGTCACAGCAACGACTCTTCGACCGCCCGGCCCGTTCCACGCAGCGCGGCCATCGGTGCGGCGACCTGGCTGTCGAGGGTGCGGACCGCCTCGTCGCGCTCCGCACACGCACGGTCCACCAGACGCTGCCCCTCGGGCACGTGGTGCGAGTAGGCGGTCGCCTCGTCCACGGGATACACGCCCAGTGGCGGTGTGACGGCGTGCGACTCGTCGACCCGCAAGCCGTGCCGGTCGCAGAACCGCTCGGCCTCGGCCGCGAACGAGCGGGCGAGCTGCAGGTCGACCGCGTAGTCCTGCAGCGCTCGTCCGGCATCGGACAGGGCGTTCGCACAGGTGTCGAGCAGCCGCAGCTGTGCCTCGAGAGACGCTGCCAATGCGTGCGTCTCGGGTCCGCCGACCCGGCCGGAGCGGCTCGACAGGCGTCTGTGCTGCGTGCGCACTCGCTCTGCCTGCCGCGCCAGGTCGGCGCCCAGTGACGAGACCGACGCCGGGTCGCCGGTGACCAAGGCGGTCACCCGTCCGCCCGCCCGAAGCTGCCCAGCGTCGAGGACGCGTCAGCCCGCGCCGACTGGTGCTGCGCTGCGCTCGTGCCGGCAGCAGCGGCGGTGGCGTCCAGACCCCCCGCGAGCGACCTCAGCGCCGCGAGAGCGGCCCTCTGCAGGTCCGAGACTCGACGGTCCGCCGGCGGGTCGCCGGCATCGGGCGCGTGCCGCTGCACCGCCCTGCCCGCGTCGAACAGCGCCTGGCTCGCCACGAGCAGCTCGCGGGCCAGTGCATCCAGGCCGGGCTGGTCCGTCACACGGCGAGCCTAACGAGAACGGCACCGCCGTCCCCGCCGTCGCCCGGCTGGCTGTGGACGGGCAGGGCCTACCCTCTGCTCGTGAGCGACGACCCCACCGACCCCCCGTCCGACCGTCATTTCGGTGAGCAGGGCGGCCGGCTGACCTACGGGTCGTACCTGCGGCTCGAGCAGCTGCTGTCCGCCCAGGTACTCGAGTCGGACCCGCCGGCGCACGACGAGCTGCTCTTCATCACCATCCACCAGGTCTACGAGCTGTGGTTCTCGCAGCTGCTGCACGACCTCGGAGAGGTGCGCGCGGCGATGCTCGACGGACGCCTGTGGTGGGCCCGCCACCTGCTCGGCCGCGTCCACACGATCGAGCGGGTGCTGGTCGCGCAGATCGAGGTGCTCGAGACCATGACGCCGCAGGACTTCCTGGAGTTCCGCGAGCGCCTGGCCCCGGCATCGGGCTTCCAGTCCGTGCAGTACCGCGAGCTCGAGTTCCTCTCCGGCCACAAGGATCCCGGGTTCCTCCAGCGGTTCCGCGGGCACACCGAGGCGGAGCGTGCACGGCTGGAGCGGCGGCTGGCCGAGCCGAGTCTCTGGGACGCGTTCCTGCACGTGCTCGCCGCCCACGGCCTTCCGGTCGCCGACGAGGACGAGGTGCGTGCGTCGCTGCTCGCCGTGGCCCGCGACCGTGACACGTACGGCGACTGCTGGGAGCTCTCCGAGAGCCTCCTCGACCACGACGCCAGGGCTGCCGAGTGGCGGGCGCGGCACGTGCAGATGGTCGAGCGGCAGATCGGCACCAAGTCGGGCACGGGTGGCTCCAGCGGCGCCCCCTACCTGCGGTCGCGCCTGCCGCTGCGCTACTACCCGTTGCTCTGGGAGATGCGCGGGGCCCTCTGAGGAACGACTCGCGCCGCGTTACCCTCCCCCCATGCCGCTGTCGCTGAGCAAGGGTCAGAACGTCAACCTCACGAAGCAGGCCGGTCCGGCCGGGCTGTCGCGCCTCACGGTCGGGCTGGGGTGGGACGCGAGAACCACCGACGGCACCGCCTTCGACCTCGACTCGTCCGCGATCGTGGTCGGTGCGAACGGCAGGGTCGTCAGCGACCGTCACTTCGTCTACTTCAACAACCTCGAGTCGGGGGACGGGGCGGTGCGCCACCAGGGCGACAACCTCTCGGGCGAGGGTGACGGGGACGACGAGAAGATCTCGGTCGATCTCACCTCGATGCCCGCCGATGCCGAGAAGGTCGTCGTTGCCGTCTCGATCTACGACGCCGACACCCGCAAGCAGTCGTTCGGCCAGGTGCGCAACGCCTTCGCCCGTGTGGTGAACGACGCCAACGGCGAGGAGCTGGCCCGCTACGACCTGTCGGAGGACGCGTCCACGGAGACCGCGATGGTCTTCGCCGAGGTCTACCGCAACGGCGAGGAGTGGAAGTTCCGCGCTGTCGGGCAGGGGTACTCGAGCGGGCTCGTCGGCATCGCCCGCGACTACAGCGTCAACGTCTGACCCTTCTCGAACGAAGAGCCCGGGACTTCTGATGGAGTCCCGGGCCGCTTCGTGCGGAGGGCGAGTCAGGGCGCCGTCAGGGCGCGATCAGCCGGAGATCGTGGTCGGGACCGGACACCTGGGTCGGCGAACCGAACCGCGGCGTCCCGTCGGCCCGCGGGGTGGGCGCCCTGTACGCGAGCCACTGGCCGGTTGCGTCCTGAGCGACGAGTTCGAGGATGCCGTAGTCGTCGGTGGCGCCGTTCACCACCGCGTCGGTGTAGGCGACGTGCCGCATCTGCGACCACCCGCGCCCGATCAGCTGCCCCGCTGCGAACTTGCCGCCACCGCGCGATTGGTAGCTGACCATCCGCCCGTCGCTGAACGTCGCCAGCAGGTGGCAGTCGACAGTGGGCGGAGCCGTGCAGCCGGGCCCCTGACTCGTGAGCTGGGACGGTTCGATCATCAGTCGGTGGGCCTGCGACCAGCCGTGCCCCACGACCCGACCGGCCCGGAAGGCGGCCCCGCCTTGGCCTTCCCAGAGCCAGAGCTCCGAGCCGCGGAGACCGACGATGTCATCCCGTCCGTCTGCGGTGATGTCTCCAACGGTCCACTCTCGCAGCGAGTTCCAGCCCGACCCGATCGCCAGGGTGTTGATGTGGTCGTACCCGTCCACCGTGCGGGCGTAGTGAGCGGTGCGCATCACTCCGGTGGTGTCGGTCCACAGCACGTCGGTTCGACCTCCGTTGAGCTGTCCCAGCCCATGCCGGTCGCCGTACCGAAGCCACGACCCAGGTGCACGCCGGCTGTGCTGCCGGGCTCGGTCAGGGAGCCACGATCCGGGCGGTGTACCACGGGCCGCTGATGTCGCGGGCTGGACCGAACCGAGGCGTGCCGTCGTCGAGGGGGGCGAGTCCCTCGTAGGACCACCAGGCACCGGCCGCATCCTGGGCGACGAGGTCGAGCCGGCCCTGAGGCCCGCGGTGGATGTCCACGTCGCTGAGGGCGACGTGCTGGAAGCTGGCCCAACCGTGCCCAACCGGCTGTGCCGGAGCGAATTTCCCGTCGCCACGGACCTGGTAGGAGGCCATCCGCCCGTCGCGAAAGGTTGCCAGCAGGTGACCGTCGATGACGGGGCTCGTGGTGCAGCCGGCTTCCTGCGGCGTCAGCTGCAGGGGCTCGACCATCAGCCGGTCAGCCTGCGACCAGCCGCCTCCGACGAGCCGGCCTGGCCGGAAGCGGCCGGATCCCCAGCCCTCCCAGAGCCACAGCTCGGAGCCACGCAGGCCGACGATGTCGGCGTACCCGTCAGCCGTCACGTCGCCAACCGTCCACTCGCGCACCGGGCTCCAGCCGCGGCCGACGACGATCGTGCGGCGGTGCTCGTACGACGAGATCTGGGCCCCGTACACACGCGGCCAGTAGCTCTCGATCCGCATCACCCCCGAAGTGTCGGTCCAGACCACCTCTGAGAGGGAGCCGTCGATGACGTCCCCCAGGCCGATCCGGGTGGCGACGGCGAACCCACGGCCGAGCTCGTTGCCACCGCCGCTGATACCGCCGGTGAAGTTGCCAGACAGCTGTCGCAGCCGCTCACGGGTGATGGCGACGTAGATGAGGTCGCCGACGTTGTCCCCGTTGACGTCGGCGTGCGGGCGCCAGATCTGCATGCAGCGGTCGTACGCCTCTCCCTCCGCGCCGGCCGGCGCGGCAGCCACGGTCCCCGTCGCTGCGAGCAGCCCCGTCAGGAAGCCCACCCACGTCCGCCTGGCCATTCGCCGTGCCATGTCACTCGATGTCCGCATCACAACTCCTCAGTCCTGTCACAGTGCCCGGTGTACCCCTGCCAACAGGACGCCTGTCAGAGGGGGGTGGTTGTCCTCGAGGTGTGACGAGAAGATCTCGAGGCGAGAACGCCCTTGGCGACCGTCGCAAGGCCAAACTGCCTCAGCCCCAACGGATGACCGCAACCGCGCCACCGGGGCCTGGCCCGTGCGCCAGGCCCCGATGAGGCGATCACGGTGCGATGATCCGGGCGCCTTCGTTCGGGCCGTAGATCCTTTCGGCGGGGCCGAACCGGGGACTGCCGTCCGAGCGGGGAGCCAGTCCCTCGTACTTCCACCAGGACCCACCGGCGTCCTGCCCGATGATGTCGAGTCGCCCACTTGGCTGAGGGTGGATGTCCGCATCGGTGAGCACCACCTGCTGGAAGCTGGCCCAGCCATGCCCGACGGGTTGCGCCGGCCCGAACTTCCCGTCGCCACGGACCTGGTACGAGGCCATCCGCCCGTCGCGGAAGGTCGCGAGCAGGTGCCCGTCGACCACACCGCCCGTGCAGCCTGGCCCCCGTGGGGTGCGCTGCAGCGGCTCGACCATCAGCCGGTCGGCCTGAGACCAGCCCCAGCCGACGACGCTGCCACTCTCGAAGCCACCGAGTTCGTCGCCCTCCCAGAGCCACAGCCCGGAGTCACGAAGGCCGATGATGTCGTCGATACCGTCGGCCGTGACGTCACCAACAGTCCAGTCCCGCACGGCGCCCCAGCCCTTGCCGAGGAAGATCGTGCGAGCGTGCTGGTGGGGATACCAACCCTCATAGGACTCGATCCGCATGACTCCAGAGGTATCGGTCCAGAAGACCTGCATGCCGTAGTAGTCGCCGAGGCGGCTTCCGAGTGCGAGATCAGTGGCTGTGCCGAACCCACGGCCCAGGAGCGCGCCGCCGCCGATGGTGCCGTAGCCGCCACCCGCGTGGAAGAGCAGCCGCTGCCGGGTCGGCTCGATGGTGAGGATGTCACCGATACCGTCGTAGTTGGGGTCCGCGTGTGCGCGGAAGTACTGCGTGCAGGGGTCGTACTCCTCCCACTCCGCGCTGGCCGGGGCCGCGGCCACCGTCCCGGTCGCCGCAAGCAGCGCGGTGACGCAGCCCACGAGCGTCCGCTTCGCCGTTCGTCCCGTCGTGCCCCGTGCCGATCCTCTTGTAGCCATGTGTCCTCCCCCGCCCCCCGCGCTCCCGCGGGCCCCGTCACGCCGGCGCGGAGGCTGCTGCTCGCAGTCTCGACATCAACACTCTCGAGCGGGCACTTCGGTTGCCGCACAGCGGATCACGTTCTCATCACGCTGTGCCTAGTTCGCCTCAGGGTGCGACGAGCCGTGCGCCGTAGGGCGGGCCGTCGATCGGGCGGGCAGGGCCGAACCGGGGCGTGCCGTCGGCGCGGGGCGCGAGTCCCTCGTACGACCACCAGGATCCAGCCCCGTCCTGCCCGAGGAGGTCGAGCCGGCCCGCCGGCCCGCGGTGTAGGTCCACGTCGCTGAGCATCACGTGCTGGAAGCTCGCCCAGCCGTGCCCGACCGGCTGTGCAGGGGCGAACTTGCCGCCGCCGCGGACCTGGTAGGACGCCATCCGCCCGTCGCGGAAGGTCGCCAGAAGATGGCCGTCGACCGCCGGGCCGGGGGTGCAGTCAGGGGCCTGGCGCGTGAGCTGTAGGGGCTCGACCATCAGCCGGTCGGCCTGTGCCCACCCGGCGCCCACGAGGCGGCCCGGCTGGAAACGGCCGTTGTGGCGGCCCTCCCACAGCCACAGCTCGGAGCCACGCAGCCCGACGATGTCGTCGTAGCCGTCGGCCGTGACATCGCCAACAGTCCACTCCCGCACCGCGTTCCAGCCGCGGCCCACAACGACCGTACCGGTGTGCTGCTCGGGACCCCACGCTCCCTGGTAGCTCTCGATCCGCATCACTCCGGCCGTGTCGGTCCAGAAGACCTCGGACCCGTAGAAGTCGTTGACGTTTCCGAGCCCGATGGCGGTGGCTGAGCCGAAGCCGCGGCCCGCAATGTCGCCGCCGCCGAAGCTCCCGTACCAAAGGCCCTGTAGCCATCTCAGCCGGTGCCGGGTCGGCTCGACCGTGAGGATGTCGCCGATGCCGTCGTAGTTCAGGTCCGCGTGCGCCACGAAGTACTGCGCGCAGCGGTCCTCCTCCGGCTCCTCCAACGCACTGGCAGGTGCTACGGCCACCACCGTCGCGGTCGCCGCGAGCAGCCCGGTGACACAGCCGACGACCACTCGCCTCGCCGTGGCCCGTTTCGTGCCTGCTGTCCCCTTTGTGGCCATGAGTCCTCCTCTGCACCCCCGCTTTCGCGGGTCCCGTCGCGCCGGCGCGGAGGTTGCTGCCCGCACCCTCGACGTGTACACGCCTTGGCAGGCCCTTCAGTTGCCAGACGCGGATCACTTTCGCATCACGCCCTCCACACCGGTCCCTCTCGGGCGGCCGGGCATGACCCCTGGTGCGGTACTAGGCTCGACGCGGCGCACAGCGACGTGCGCAGTCCTGGTAGGACGTCGTGCGAGCAGGTGGAGAACATGTCGACAAGCGCGGTCGAAACAGCCTCAGAGGCAAGGGACGACCCCCGGGCCCAGGTAATCGCCAAGGCGGCGTCCGGGGGCGACCGGCACGGCGCCCGCGACGAGGACCTCACCACCTTCCTCACGCGCTACTACCGCCACGTCGCCGACGAGGACCTGCTCAGCCGCGACCCGGTCGACCTCGCCGGCGCCGCCCTCAGCCACCGGCAGCTGGCGAAGCGCCGCAGTCCGGGCACCGCGGTCCTGCGCGTCCACACGCCGACCGTCGACACCCACGGCTGGCAGACCGGCCACACCGTCGTCGAGGTGGTGGCCGAGGACATGCCCTTCCTGGTCGACTCGGTGACCCAGCAGCTGATCGCCGACCAGCGGGCCATCCACCTGGTCGTCCACCCGATCATGGTGGTGCGCCGTGACGTGACCGGCCAGCTACTCGGCGTCCTCGACGTCTCGACGTCCGCGCTGGCTTCGGGGGAGCGCGCGGACGAGTGGCCCGACGACGCGGTGGCCGAGTCGTGGATGCACCTCCAGATCGACCGTGAGCCCGACGCGATGGTGATCGCGGAGATCGAGCGCAACCTGACCCGGGTGCTCGAGGACGTGCGCACGGCGGTCGAGGACTGGCCCAAGATGCGCCACGCGGCACGGGCGGTCGCCGACTCGCTGGCGACGGACGTGCCCGACGACCTCGTCGACGAAGCCCACGAGGCGGAGCGGCTGCTGCGGTGGCTTGCCGAGGACAACTTCACCCTCCTCGGCTACCGGGAGTACGCCCTGGAGGGAGACGAGGGCGAGGAGCGCCTGCGCGCCATCACGGGCACGGGCCTGGGAATCCTCCGGTACGACCAGCCGCAGGACTCCACGAGCTTCGAGCGTCTGCCCGCCCCCGTCCGCAGCAAGGCCCGTGAACGCCGGGTCCTGATCCTCACCAAGGCGAACTCCCGGGCGACCGTGCACCGCAACAGCTACCTCGACTACATCGGGGTGAAGGCCTTCGGCCCGGACGGGGAAGTCATGGGGGAGCGTCGCTTCCTCGGGCTGTTCACCTCGGCCGCCTACACCGAGAGCGTCCGCAGGGTCCCCGTCGTCGACACCAAGATCGACTGGGTGCTCGAGCGCGCGGGCCTGTCGGCGGCGAGCCACTCCGGCAAGGACCTCCTGGCGATCCTCGAGAACTACCCGCGCGACGAGCTGCTGCAGACGGACGCCGAAACGGTCTACAGGACGGCGATGTCCGTGCTCCACCTCCAGGAGCGCCGCCGCACGCGCCTCTTCCTGCGCAAGGACGACTACGGACGGTTCGTCTCCGCGCTGATCTTCCTTCCTCGTGACCGGTACACGACCGCCGTCCGGCTGCGCATGCAGCAGATCCTCAAGGACGCCTTCCGCGCCGAGAGCGTCGACTACACCACCCGGGTCAGCGAGTCCGTGCTCGCGCGTCTGCACTACGTCCTGCGTCCCGCTGAGGGGCACGACCTGCCCGAGGTTGACGCCTCGGCGCTCGAGGCTCGCCTGGTCGAGGCCACGCGCACCTGGGAGGAGGACCTGGCCGAGGCGCTGACCCGGGAGGTCGGAGAGGTCGAGGCCGGACGCCTGCTGCGCGCTTGGGGCGGCGGGTTCCCCGAGGCGTACAAGGAGGACTTCGCGGCGCGGGTCGCGGTCGGAGACCTTCGGCGGATCGAGGCCGCCGTCGCCGACCACGAGGGCGGACGTGGCGACACCGAGCTCGAGACGAGCCTGTACGAGCCGGTCGGCGGCGGGTCGGACGAGCGCCGATTCAAGATGTTCCGGCGCGAGCCGCTGTCGCTCACGACGGTGCTGCCCTTCTTTAGCCACCTGGGCGTCGAGGTCACCGACGAACGGCCCTACGAGATCACGGGTTCGGACGGGAGCATCTCGTACATCTACGACTTCGGGCTGCGATACCCGGGGCTGTCGCAGTCCGCCGCGAGCCGCGAGATGCTCACCGACGCGTTCGAGGCGTCGTGGGCCGGCCGCACCGAGTCTGACGGCTTCGACCAGCTGGTGATCGCGGGCGGCCTCACCTGGCGGCAGATCGTCGTGCTGCGCGCGTACGCCAAGTACCTGCGCCAGACCGGCTCGACGTTCAGCCAGGACTACCTCGAGGACACGCTGCTGGCGAACTGCTCGATCGCGCGCCGCCTGGTGTCGCTGTTCGAGGCGCGGTTCGACCCTGACCTCGGTGGCGGGCACCGCGACATCGCGGCTCGCGCCGAGACGGCCGACGCCCTGGTCGAGGAGATCAGCGCCGCCCTCGACAAGGTCGCCAGCCTCGACGCCGACCGCATCCTGCGGGCCTTCCTCGGCCTGATCAGCGCCACTGTCCGCACCAGCTTCTTCCAGACCGACGACGACGGGCAGCCGAAGAGCTACGTGGCGTTCAAGATCGACCCGCGGCGAGTGCGTGAGCTGCCCGAACCCCGTCCGGCACATGAGATCTGGGTGTACTCACCCCGAGTCGAAGGTGTTCACCTCCGATTCGGGTCGGTGGCCCGCGGAGGTCTGCGGTGGAGCGACCGCCGGGAGGACTTCCGGACGGAGATCCTCGGCCTGGTCAAGGCGCAGATGGTCAAGAACGCCGTGATCGTGCCGACCGGCGCCAAGGGTGGGTTCGTCGCCAAGCAGCTGCCCGACCCGTCCGACCGCGAGGCCTGGATGGCGGAAGGCGTGGCGAGCTACACGACGTTCATCTCCGCCCTGCTCGACGTCACCGACGACCTCGTCGCCGACTCGGGCTCCGACTCCGGGCGCAAGGTCGAGCCGCCTCCGCGCGTGGTGCGCCACGACGGCGACGACCCCTACCTCGTGGTGGCCGCCGACAAGGGCACCGCCTCGTTCTCCGACATCGCGAACGGTGTGGCCGGGAAGTACGGCTTCTGGCTCGGCGACGCCTTCGCGTCCGGAGGGTCGGTCGGGTACGACCACAAGGCGATGGGCATCACGGCCAAGGGCGCCTGGGAGTCGGTCAAGCGGCACTTCAGGGAGATGGGGCACGACACCCAGACCCAGCCGTTCACCGTGGTCGGGGTCGGCGACATGAGCGGCGACGTCTTCGGCAACGGAATGCTGCTGTCGGAGCAGATCCAGCTCGTCGCCGCGTTCGACCATCGGCACGTGTTCCTCGACCCCGACCCCGACCCGGCCACGTCCTTCGCGGAGCGCCGGCGGCTCTTCGAGCTGCCCCGCTCCTCCTGGGAGGACTACGACGCGTCCCTCGTCAGCGAGGGCGGCGGCATCTACTCCAGGGCAGCGAAGTCGGTGCCGATCAGCCAGCGCGTGCGCGAGCGGCTCGGACTGCCGGACGACACCACGGCGCTCACCCCGGCCGAGCTGATGAAGTCGATCCTGGCGAGTCCCGTCGACCTCCTGTGGAACGGCGGGATCGGCACCTACGTCAAGGCCTCGGCCGAGGACCACGGTGCGGCCGGCGACAAGGCCAACGACGCCATCCGGGTCAACGGCAACGAGCTGCGGGTCAAGGTGGTCGGGGAGGGCGGCAACCTGGGCCTGACCCAGCTCGGGCGCATCGAGGCGGCGCTGAACGGCGTGCACCTCAACACCGACGCCATCGACAACTCGGCGGGCGTCGACTGCTCCGACCACGAGGTCAACATCAAGATCCTCCTCGACCAGGTCGTGGCCGACGGCGACCTCACGTCGAAGCAGCGCAACAGCCTCCTGGCCGAGATGACGGACGAGGTCGGACGGCTGGTGCTGCGCGACAACTACGAGCAGAACGTGTTGCTGGGCAACGCACGTCGGCAGGCGGCCGGCATGCTCTCCGTCCACGCCAGGCTGATGAAGTCGCTGGAGGTCAGCGGCGAGCTGAAGCGGGACCTCGAGTTCCTGCCCGACACCCGCCAGATCGAGCGGCGGATCTCCGAGGGCGTGGGGCTGACCTCACCCGAGTCCGCGGTCCTCGTGGCCTACGCGAAGATCGCGCTGAGCGCCGACATCCTCGCGAGCGACGTACCCGACGACCCGTGGTTCCAGCAGCTGCTGCGCCGCTACTTCCCCAAGCCGCTCGTCGAGCGGTACGCCGACCGCCTGGGCGCGCACCCCCTCCGTCGCGAGATCGTCACCACCTGGGTCGCCAACGACGTGATCAACCGAGGCGGTATCACGTTCGTCTTCAGGGCGATCGAGGAGACGGGAGCGACTGCGGCGCAGGTCGTTCGGGCCTACGTCGTGGCCCGCGAGGTGTTCAACCTCGAGGCCTTCGTCGCCAAGGTCGAGGCTCTCGACAACACGGTGAGCACCGACCTGCAGACCGACTTGTACCTGGAGTTCCGGCGGCTGGTCGACCGCGCCGCCCGGTGGCTGCTGCAGAACCGCCCGGGCGAGCTCGACGTGCAGGCTGAGATCGACCGGTTCTCACCGGTCGCCGAAAAGTGGCACGGGTCGATGGCCGACCTGCTGGTCGGAGCCGACTGCGAGCGCATGCTGCGCGGTTGTCGCCAGATGCAGGAGCAGGGCGTGGACGCGGAGACGGCGACGTGGGCCGCCGGGCTCCTCGACGAGTTCTCTCTGCTCGATGTCGCCGAGCTGGCCCAGACGACGGGCCAGCCCGTCGAGGAGGTCGCCCCGGTGTACTTCGCCGTGAGCGACCGCTACGGCATCGACTCGATGCTGTCGCGCATCTCGCGTCTCAAGCGCGCGAACCGGTGGGAGGCGCTGGCACGCGGTGCACTGCGTGACGACCTCTACGCCGCCTGGATGGGGCTGACCAAGTCCGTGCTCACCACGGTCGACGCGGGCTCAACCGGCAGCAACGGCGCCCGGGCGGGCGAGCGGATCGACCGGTGGGAGAAGGCGAACGCCGCGCAGCTGAACCGCGCCAAGGCGACCATCCAGGAGGTCCGTGACCTCGAGCACGGCGACCTGGCGTCGATGCAGGTGGCGCTGCGCGTTCTCCGCGGGGTGATCAGGGCCGGCTCGGCGAGCTAGCGTCGCCAGGGTGCCGGGTCGGTGGACGGCCGCCCGGCCATAGGGTTCCGACGTGTCCACGCTGTCAGACCTGGTGAGCGAGCAGTGCGACCTCGACCTGCGGGCCGTGGAGTGGCTGCACCTGCTGACCGGTGACTGGCAGCTCGTCTCCGACCTGTCCTTCGCCGACCTGGTGCTGTGGGTGCCGCTGCGCGACGGCTCCGGTCACCTTGCCGTCGCGCACTGCCGTCCGAGCACCGCGGCCACCGTGCACCACAGCGACCCGGTCGGCACGCCCGTACGCCTGGGTGAGCAGCCGCACGTCGACACGGCTCTCTCGGACGGGACGCTGCTGCCGGGCGCCGAGCGCGACGGGCTGTGGCGCCAGGCCGTCCCCGTCCGGCACGCAGGACGGGTCATCGCGGTGCTGGCGCGGCACGCGCACGTCGCGTCCGTGCGGCCCGAGAGCCCGCTCGAGGTCGCCTATCGGCGGGCGGCCGACGCTCTCACGCTGATGGTGTCGCAAGGCGGCTATCCCGACTCCGGCGCGCCGACGGGCCGTCGGCGCGGGGCGCCGCGCGTGGGCGACGGACTGGTGCACCTCGACGCGGACGGACGCGTGCTGTTCGCCAGCCCCAACGCCCTGTCGAACTACCACCGTCTCGGGCTGACCGGTGACCTGGAGGGCGAGCTCCTGGCCGAGGTGACGGCCGGTCTGCTCGACGGCCCGGACGGCATCGGCTCTGTCGGCACCGTCGACGAGACCCTTCCGCTGGTCGTCACCGGACGCGCCCCTTGGCGTACCGAGGTGCAGTCACGCGGCGTCGCGCTGTCCCTGCGGGCGATCCCGCTCGTCGTGGCCGGCGAGCGCATCGGGGCGCTGGTCCTCTGCCGCGACGTGTCCGAGCTCCACCGGCGCGAGCGCGAGCTGATGACGAAGGACGCGACGATCCGGGAGATCCACCACCGGGTGAAGAACAACCTGCAGACCGTGTCGGCGCTGCTCCGGCTGCAGGCCCGGCGGATCGAGTCCCCGGAGGCCCGGGAGGCCCTGGGTGAGGCGATGCGCCGCGTCGCGACCATCGCCCTCGTCCACGAGACGCTCGCGCACGGCATCAACGAGGCCGTGGACTTCGACGCGCTGCTCGAGCGCGGGCTGGCCCTGACGGCCGACCTGCTGGCGGTTCCGGTGCCGGGGGGACGGGCGGTGCGGCGGGGGTCGTTCGGCGTGGTGCACGCGCAGGACGCCAACGCGCTGGCCCTGGTGCTGGTCGAGCTGGTGTCGAACGCGGTCGAGCATGGACGCGAGGGGGAGCCGGCCACCGTCATCGTCGAGGCGAGCCGAGAGGGCCCGCTGCTCGAGGTGGCCGTGATCGACGACGGCCCGGGGCTGCCGGAGGGGTTCGCGCCCGGACGCCAGGGCCTCGGAACCCAGATCGTTCAGGCGCTGGTCGCCGGAGAGCTCAGCGGCAGCATCGACTGGACGTCGAACCCTGGGGGAGGGACGCGGGTGGTGCTGCGTGCTCGGCTCCAGGAGGGCGGGGCGGCGTGAGCGACCCTCGCCGACCCTCGCCGACCCTCGCCGACCCTGGCCGACCCTGGCCGACCCTGGCCGACCCTCGCCGACCCTCGCCGACCCTCGCCGACCGGAAGGACGGACACGAAACAGGGTGCCCCGCCGTCGGCGGGACACCCTGGTCGGTCGGTTGGTGTCAGCCGGCGCGGCGAGCCCGAGCGGTTCGACGTTTCAGGGCGCGGCGCTCGTCCTCCGAGAGCCCACCCCACACGCCGGCATCCTGGCCGTTCTCCAGGGCCCACTTCAGGCAGGTGTCGGTCACGTCGCAGCGACGGCAGACAGCCTTGGCCTCGTCGATCTGCAGCAGGGCGGGCCCGGTGTTCCCGATCGGGAAGAACAGCTCCGGGTCCTCGTCCAGACACGCAGCGCGGTGGCGCCAGTCCATCGGTCTACTCACTCCTCATCGCTTGTGAACAGGTTCACTAGCAGTCTCAATGCGAAGGGGCGCCGGTCGAGCACGCCCCTCATCCGGATCAAGGCTTTCACGCAGTCACCCGTATCCACAAGGCCTCGGCCCCGGGTTTCCAGGTCACATCCTGAGTCCTTGGTCACTCCTACCCCACGAGAACGTGGGGGTCACGCACGGTGTTCCCGTACCGTGCTCGGCGTGGAGCCCGCACCCCACCCGCCGCAGCCGGCCTCGCGGCCGACCGGAGTACCGCGATCGGTGCTGGCCGTGCTCACGGCGCTCGCGATCGAGTGCGCGGCGCTGCTGTTCCTGGTGGCCCGCCTCTACGTCTACGGACCCTTGACCGGGCAGTCGTTCGACGCGCGCCAGGACATTGCCACGGCGGTGTTCTGCCTGCTGGTCGTCGGGGTCCTGGCCACCTGCGGGCGGGCGTTGTGGCGCGGGCAGCGATGGGCCCGCGCTCCGGTGGTGACCCTGCAGCTGCTGATCCTGCTCGCGCTGGCCCTTCCCGCGCTGCAGGCCGGGGGCTGGTGGCTGGGCACGCCGCTGGTGGCCGTCAGCGTGGTGGGCGGCGTCGGCCTGTTCGTGCCGTCTGCCGTGGAACACACCGACGGACGGGCCAACCCGCCGATCGCCTGACCCGGTGGGATCCTCTGACGCCTCAGTTCGCGTCGGTCAGCTCGGTGCGCAGCGTTTTCAGCGTGCGGGCCAGCAGGCGCGAGACGTGCATCTGGGAGATGCCGACCTCGTCGGCGATCTGCTGCTGAGACCAGCCGCGCACGTACCTCAGGGCCAGGATGCGGCGTTCGCGCGGCGGCAGCGCCAGCAGCAGCGGACGCAGAGCCTCCCGGTTCTCGACACCGCTCAGCCCCTCGTCGTCGACGGACATCCACTGCGGGTCGCTGTGCACCACGGGCTCGAGGGGGACGGTCGAGTAGGCGCCGGCCGACTCGAGCCCTTCGAGCACGGTGTCGGCGTCCACCCCCGTCCGAGCGGCCAGCTCGTCCACGGTGGGGGCGCGTCCGAGCTCCTGTGTCAGCGTCGACCGCGCGGATGCGAGGGTGCGGGTGAGCTCCTGCAGCCGTCTCGGCACCCGCACTGCCCATCCCCGGTCGCGGAAGTGCCGCCGGATCTCACCCAGGATCGTCGGCACCGCGTAGGCAGCCAGGGAGTCGCCACGTTCGGGGTCGAACCTGTCGACCGCGTTGATCAGCCCGATCGTGCCGACCTGCACGAGGTCGTCGTGCGCCTCCCCACGACCGGAGTAGCGCCTGGCCAGGTGCTCCACGAGCCCGAGGTGCGCCGACACGAGGCGCTCGCGGGCGGCGTCGTGCTCGGGGTGCTGGCGTGGCAGCCGGGCCAGCAGCTCCAGGTCCCTGTCGACGGGGTCGAGCGAGGTCACGGCCGTGGCCTCCGGCGACGGTGTGTGAGGCGCACCGACGAGGGCGCACCGTCGGTGCCGGTGTGCGCGACGACCTCGCCGGCCAGTGTCTCGAGGACGGCCCACGCGATGCTGGCGCGCTCGGGCAGCTCGGTCGATGGCCCGGTGACCGTGATGTCGAGCTCGTCGTCAGCGAGTCGGAACTCCGCACGAAGCCGGTCACCGTGGTCGGCCCCCAGGATCAGCAGCGTGCAGGCCTCGTCGACGGCGATGCGCAGGTCCTCGATCTCGTCGAGGTCCAGGTCGAGGCGGGCCGCGAGACCTGCACTCGCAGTGCGCAACACGGCCAGGTACGCCGCGTCGGCCGGCACCACCAGCACCACCGGCGCATCGCCGGTCCGGTCCGGTGTCGGACCCGACGGGGCGGGTTGACCGGGCTGCGTCATGGTCTGTGCGTCCTCCCGTCTGCGGTGCGGGCCAGCGCCTCGCCGTCGAGGTTTCGCTGAGGTCCAGCGTACGCAGCGGGAGGGCGCGGCAGGGCCACTTGGAGCAGGGTGCTCGCCCCGCGGTGCACCAGCACGCCCCGCCCCGGGTGCCGTACCTCCCGGCGGGGCAGGCGCACGCCGAGGACGTCGCCGTCGGTCGGGCCGGCGGGACCCAGGACGACACCCGACCCCGGGCGCCGCAGCTGCACGCACAGGCCCTGGAACCGCGACAGCACCTCGTTCGTCGACCCGGCCCCGACGACCATCGGCGCCGTCCCAGACACTGACCCAGGCGCCGACCCGGCCGCCTCCGCCACGAGGCGTGTCAGCACCGCCTCCACCGGCCTGCCATCGAGGCTCTCGACGTCGTCGACGAGCACCAGCGCCGGACGGCCGACAGCCCGCCAACGGGCCAGGGCATCCTCGAGCCGGTCGGCGCCGTCGGCGTCGACGACCGTGACGGTGTGCCGCCCGTCCAGGACCGACAGCGGTGAAGGGCGTGGCGTCACGGCCACGACCGCCCGCCCGGCGTGCAGGGCCGCCTCCGCCAGCACGAGGAGGACGGTCGACCGCCCGGACCCTGGGTGCCCTGCGACCAGATGGACCCGACCGTGGGTGTCGGGGTCGAGGCCGACCGGCACGACCGACTCACCGCCCACACCGAGGACGAGAGGGCCGTCCGGTCCTGCCGAACTTCGGGACACCGCGCCGAGCAGCGGGGGGAGGTCGACGGTTGCGGGCATCGGGGGGACCGCGAACGGCCCGTCGTGGCTGACGGGACGCGCGCCCGCCAGCGACTCGAGCGCTGACTGCTGGGCGGCGCCGGACGGATCGGCGTCGAGGAGGGCCACCTGCACCTGCCGGGGCTGGTCGGCGTGGCGGCCCCCGACGACCACGGCGCGGCCGGGGGGCCAGGTGCTCGGTACGGCACGGGACGGCACGCCTGCCATCACGGCGTCGCCGGCATCGCTCATCCGCAGCACCAGGCGATGCCCGACGAGCGCGCCGAGCTGGCCCGTCACCACGCCGCGTCCACCCGTGACGACGCAGAGCACCCCGACGGCCGCGCCCTGCCGAAGCAGCTGGTGCAGCGCGTCGACACAGCGCAGTCCCTCGGTGTCGTCCCACTGCTGCAGGAGGCTCTCCCAGCTGTCGACCGCCAGCACGATCCATGGCAGCGGGTCATCGGTACTGCCCGTTTCGGTTGCACCAGAAGCCGACACGGAAGCGCGTTCACGCTGTTCCGCCAGATCGGCGACTGACATGCGAGAGAAGATCTCCTGGCGATGCGTGACCTCGGCGAGCAGGCGGCGCAGCAGGCGCCCCGCTCGCTCGGCGTCGTCGCGCGGAACGACGGCGCCCACGTGGGGCAGGGCGGCGAGCGGTGCGAGGGTGCCGCCCCCGTCGAGCACGTAGGCCCACGCGTCGGCCGGCGCGCACTGCCGCGCGAGGGAGGCAAGCAGGGCGCGCAGCGTGGTGGTGCGCCCGCTGCGGGAGGTGCCCACCACGGCCAGGTGGCCGTCGGCGTGCAGGTGCCACGCGGCCGGCACCTGACGCTGGCGGGCGGGGTCGTCGAGCAGCCCGTACTCCAGCACCAGGCCGGGGCGGCGGATCTGCGTGTCATCGTCGCCCGCCCCGTCGGGGACGTCCTCGATGGTGAGCACGCCGGGCAGCGGCGCGAGCCACGGGCTGGCGACCGGTGGGATGCGCAGCTCGGCGCTGGCAGCGGAGACCGCGTCGACGATGCGATGCAGGTCGGTCGGGCCCTTGCCGACCGCCGAGTGGCTCGTCGGAGGCGGGGGGTCACCGAGGGTCGCCCACGCGAGGCGACGGACTGACGGCGGGATCCGTTCCGCGCCAACGGTTTCGGCACCGGCGGCGAGATCGCTGGCGCCTCCGACCCGCGCCGCCTGGAACAGCACGGGCTGACCGGAGCCGACCCGCCCGACCGCTCTCCCGGGCGTTCGGTCGCTGATCGAGGCGGCATCGGCCGTGTCGACGACATCGGTCGAGTCGCTCGCGTCCTGCACGCGCAGTGCGACACGCAGGTTGACGTTGGCCTTGATGTCGGCGCTGACCACACCTCCCGGACGCTGGGTGGCCAGAACCAGGTGCACGCCCAGCGAGCGGCCGACGGCGGCCAGGCGCACCAGCCCGGAGATGAAGTCGGGCAGCTCCTCGGCGAGCACGCGGAACTCGTCGACGACCAGGACGAGGCGCGGGAGGGAGGGTGGCCGTGCGCCCTCCACGGCCAGGTCGCGGCGGCGCTGGTAGTCCTGCAGGTCGGTGGCGCCGTGCTGGGCGAGAAGGCGCTCGCGGCGGGCGATCTCGGCTCCCAGCGACTCGAGCGCACGGGCGGTCAGGCCGGCGTCGAGGTCGGTCACCAGACCGACGGTGTGGGGTAGCCGAGCACACTCCGCGAACGCGGCGCCTCCCTTGTAGTCGACCAGGACGAAGACCAGCTCGTCGGGCCGGTTCGCGACGGCCAGACCGGCGATCAGTGTCTGCAGCAGCTCGCTCTTGCCCGACCCCGTGGTGCCCGCCACCAGAGCGTGGGGGCCGTCGCGCAGCAGGTCGACGCCGAACGTCCCGCCCGCCGTGGCGCCGAGCAGCACCGACGTGGAGCGCGGGACAGCGCGCCAGCGCGCTGCGAGGCCTGACGCGTCGGTGGCGTCGACATCGAGCTCGTCGAGCAGGCGCACGGTGTCGGGCAGGCCGCTGCCGGTGCTGGGCGTCGCATCGCGCAAGGGGGCCAGTCCGCGTGCGAGCCTCTGCGCCCAGCGGTCGGGCACGAGGTCGGCGACCACGTCGTGGACCGGCTCGGCGTCCGCGACCGACACGCGGAGCCGCGTCCAGACCTCTCCGGCGACCACGACGGTCCCTCGGCACTCCACCGGCAGCCGTCCGGGGTTGTCGTCCACGCACAGGAGGTGGATGCCGACCGATGGGCCCAGGCCGAGCAGCCGGGCCACCCCAGGAACGGCACGGAGCCGCTGGGCGCCGTCGAGCAGCACGACCACGCGCCGGCCGGCGACGTTGCCGCCCCCGCGGCGCTCGCCGAGGCGGGCGTCGAGCAGCGCCTCCAGCTCGGCGACTCGACAGCGCACCTGGTCGTCACCCAGCCCGACGAGGCCCTCCGCTCCCTGCCCGAGCCCCGGCCCTGGCGCCAGGTGAGGCAGCCAGGCTGTCCAGCTCCAGTCGCTGCCTGAGTCGAGGGCCAGCACGACGAGAGAGAGGTGCCGTGGCGAGTGCAGCGTGGCCAGCTGTCCGACCAGTGACCGAACGAGCGCGGCGACTCGCGGACGTGCACCGGCCAGGCCGACCACGCCGAGCTCGGCCAGGGGGACTGTGACGGGTACGTCGTGCACGAAAGGGTGCTCGGGGACGGCGCCACGCGGGGCAGCGGGATCGTGCACCGTGACCAGCGACGGCAGAGTCGCGGACCCAACCCGCAGCGACAGGAAATCGGTGTCAAGGGGATCTCGCTCCCAGATGCGTTGCAGCACAGCGGTACTGATCTGGAGGATCTCGGCAGCATCGGGTGACGACGCGCGCCGCCGAAGCTGCTCGACGCGCACGGCGTCGTCGGCCGCGGCGCGCACCGCCTCCTGCTCGGCCTCGTGGTCGGCCACCGCTGCCTGGTGGTCCTTGCGTCCGGTGATGCGGTCGCTGACCAGGTTGCCGACGATCATCAGCGGCGAGAACACCCCGATCAGCAGGGCGTACGGGGAGCGCAGCACGAGCGCCAGGGGCACCGCGAGCAACAGGGGCACGAGCATGGCCACCAGCGGAAAGCGGGCGGCTCTGCGCGGCGCCGGTGGGGTCGGCAGGTGCAGCGAGACCGGCTGCGCCACAGGGCCGATGCGCGGCGAACGGTTGACCTGCACGGTGCCATCGCCCGAGTGAGCAGCGGCCGGCTCCTCCCCGGGCACCCGAACCGCCAGGGTCGTCGATCCGACGACTACCCTCGTCGAGGCCGTCACGGTCATCGCCGTTTCGCCCAGCTGCTCGCCGTCGACCCATGTTCCGTTCGTCGACCCCAGGTCGCGCAGGGTGACTCCGGACGGGGTGACCGTGAGTTCGGCGTGCAACCGGGACATGTCGGGGTCGTCGATCACCAGCTCGGCCTCTCCGTGACCAACAGATGCCCGGCCGATCCGGTGCTCGCCAGGCGTCAGCCGGTGGACCTGGCCGGCGTCCGGCCCGCCGACGGTGTGCAGCTCGAGGAACCCTCCGACGGTGCCGCGGACCCGTCCTGCGGGCCCGCCTGCCCGGCCGACGCTGACCACGGCGCCGTCGAGCAGAGGCTCGACACCGAGCTCGGCGTCGTCGGGCAGCTCCGCGCCGTCGACGAAGAGGGGCTCGGCGAACAACGTCGCGATGGACGGAGGCAGGCCGCCGCCCGCGTGCCCCACCGCCCGCAGCGCGTCCGTGCGGATCTCCGCAACGGTCGTGCCAGTGGCCGCATCGACGACCAGGTCTGCCGTAGCTCCGGCCCGGGCCGGGTCCACGACGCTCAGCCTCAGGCGCACCCCCGTCCCCCCGCCATTCGTCGAGCGAGTTCCCGAGCGATTCCCCCAGCCATGCGCTCCATCGTGGCAGTCCACACCGGTGCCCCGCGCCGACGTGGGCGCAGCCTGTGGACAGCCACATCGGTCACTGGGTGGTCGTCGCCGGGAACCCCGTGGCGTCCAGGACCGTTCCCTTGGACATCCGGTGGGCAGCGAACCCTGGCGTGGGTAGCATCGCCGGTGTCGACGGCCCCGCCGTCGGGAGCACTGGACCAGCAACGGGGGCACAAGGCCTCCTCGACGAAGTGGAGTGCAAACGTGGGAGTGAGCCTCAGCAAGGGCGGGAACGTCTCGCTGACGAAGGAGGCTGGCGCCGCCGGTCTGACCGCCGTGACCGTGGGTCTGGGTTGGGACGTCCGGAGCACGACCGGTGTGGACTTCGACCTGGACGCGTCGGCGATCGCGTGCGACGCGAACGGCAAGGTCGCGTCCGACCAGCACTTCGTGTTCTTCAACAACCTGAAGAGCCCCGACGGCTCGATCGAGCACACCGGCGACAACCTCACCGGTGAGGGCGAGGGCGACGACGAGCAGATCAACGTGAACGTGGCCTCCGTGCCGGCCGAGATCGACAAGGTCGTCTTCCCGGTCTCGATCTACGACGCGGACAGCCGGCAGCAGAACTTCGGCCAGGTGCGCAACGCGTTCATCCGCGTGGTCAACCAGGCCAACGGCTCCGAGCTGGCCCGCTACGACCTCACCGAGGACGCCTCGACCGAGACCGCGATGGTCTTTGGCGAGCTGTACCGGGCGGGCGCCGAGTGGAAGTTCCGCGCCGTCGGGCAGGGCTACGCCACCGGGCTGTCGGGCATTGCCCGCGACTTCGGGGTCAATGTCTGACGCATTCTGAGGAACCCTGAGAACCCTGAGAACGCAGGAGGGCCCGGCCACCGTGACGATGGCCGGGCCCTTCTGCGTGCCTGCCTGCTTCGGGCTGCTCGGCCCTACACCCTGATGTGCGGATGGTCGTGGGTCTCGCTCTCACGGTCGAGCCGCTTGTTGCGCATGATCGAGTTGATGAACGAGGCGACGATGAACACGACGCCGATCAGGCCGGTGACGATCTCCGAGATCTCGTACTGGATGGTGACCAGCAGGATGACCGCCAGGGCGCCGATCGCCCAGTGCGCACCGTGCTCGAGGTAGACGTACTCGTCCAGCGTTCCCTGCCGCACCAGGAACACCGTCAGTGAACGGATCCAGAATGCGCCGACACCCAGGCCGATCATGATGATGAAGATGTCCTGGGTGACTGCGAACGCGCCGATCACGCCGTCGAAGGAGAACGAGGCGTCGAGCACCTCGAGGTAGAGGAAGAGGAACAGCCCGGCCTTGCCGGTGGCCAGCGCGGCAGTGCTGGGTCCTGACCGCCCCGCTGGGTCCGCCTCGGTCGCGGTCGGACGCGGCTTCTCGAGAGCACCCACCTCGTCGTCGTCCGCCTCGTCGTCCTCGAGGCCCGAGGCCTCGAAGAGGTTTCCCAGGCCGTTGACCAGGAGGTACGTGACCACGCCGAGCACACCGGAGATGAGCACCTGGCCGAAGTGGTCAGCGTCGGCGAACGCGGAGGCGGCGGCGGTCAGGGCGGCGAGCGCGATGATCACGGAGAGCTGGTCGAGCTTCCCGATGCGAGCCAGCGGGCGCTCGAGCCAGGACAGCCAGGTGATCTCCCGGTCCTCGAACAGCCAGTCGAGGAACAGCATCATCAGGAACATGCCGCCGAACCCGGCGATGGCCGGGTGGGCGGCGTTCACGAGGTTTGCGTACGTGCCCTCGGTCTCGATGTCACCGCCCTCGATGGCCAGCTGCACCGCCTCGACCGGCGAGAGGCTGGCGGTCGTCGCCACGAGCAGCACCGGGAAGATGAGGCGCATGCCGAAGACGGCGATCAGGATGCCGATGGTGAGGAAGATCTTTCGCCAGAACTCGCTCATCCTCTTCAGCACCTTGGCGTTGACCACGGCGTTGTCGAACGAGAGCGAGACCTCGAGCACGATCAGCACCGCGACGATGAGGAAGCCCTGGAAGCTGAACCAGAAGAACGAGGCGACGAGCGCGATGAGCGTCGTGGCAGCCGAGAAGCCGAAAGTTCGGAGAAGCACCGTCTGTTCCTTGTCGTCAGAGGTCGTCGCTCGCGCACAGCGGCCGGGCACCAGGCCCGGCGGATGACCTGAGCCTACCTGCGCAACCGGCCGCCCTCGACGGTCGCCACCAGCCAGCGCACCAGCTCCTCCCCACCGAGGACGCCCGGGGCACCGGTCACGTGCAGCCCGGGAGTGGTCCAGCCGGAGGCCGCGAGCTCGCCCTGCGCCGGACGCACCGCAGCGTCGGCGGCCGCCAGCAGCTCCCCGTCGAGCAGTGAGTCGCCGGCGGCAAGGAGGTACTTGGCGCCGGTGCGTCGCTGCACCTCGTGCGCGGCCGCAGACTTGGTCAGCGGACGGGGGACGCAGTAGACCTTGCGGCCCTGCAGCGACATCCCCCACCCGCGGTCGTCGCACCACGCGCGGAGGTCGTCGACCCAGCCGGCAGGCACCGCGTCGCGCTCGACCACGCTGTAGACGAACAGGTCCGACGCGACGCGCAGCGACTGAACGAAGTCTCCCGACACGCGTTCCACGTGCGCGTACACCTCCCCGACGGGCGCGCACCCGGCCAGGGACGCCTTCACCTGCACCGACCAGTCCTCGTCGACCACGCCGTCGACCACGAGGTGGCCACCGTTGCTCGCGATGGCGTACCGGGTGGGCGCCGGGCCGGGCAGGTGCACCCGGGCCAGCTGCTCTGGGGTTCGGGTGGTGGTGGGGACGAGCACCGTCGCGCCCACGAGACGCACCAGCAGCTCGGCGGCGGCCTCGGTGACGAACGACAGCGGCGCCCCGCGGTAGACCTCGACGCACAGCAGGCGTGGGGCCTCCGCGTCGGCGCCGGGCAGCAGCAGCGCGCTGGGGGAGTAGATCACCGTCCGGTCGAGGTCGATGCAGGTGACCGAATGTGCGGATGCGTCATCCCTCGCCCCCCGAGTGCGGCTTGATCAGCCCGACGCAGCTGTAGGGCAGGTCGGGCACCTCCTCGACGGGCACGCCTCGCTGCTGCGCGAGAAGCAGCACGTGCGGCAGCTCGCCGGCGGCCCCCGCCCGCACCAGCACGCGCTCCGGCACGCGGCGCAGCAGCACCCGAGTCGTCTCTCCGACACCGGGTTTGACCAGGTTGACCTGCCCGATCCCGTACTCCTCGCTGATCCGCTCGACCGCGGCCCAGCCCTCCCAGGTCGGCTTGCGGTCGCCGGCAGCCACTGTGGGCCAGTCGGCGTCGACCTGGGCGTGGACGGCCGTGAAGTGCTCCGCGACAGCGTCGAGGTAGGCGTTCGAGACGTCGCCGCCGGCCAGCTCGGCGTAGAACTTCGCGCCGTGGAAGTCGTCCGGCCCGATCAGGGTGTCGTTGAGGACGGTGCGGGAGACGAGACCCGAGACGGTGGAGTTCAGGCAGGCCGAGGGGATCAGGAAGTCGTCGCGTGTGCCGAACGTGCGCACGCAGAGGCCGGGGTCGGCCAGGACGGCGAGGTCGTCGTCGAACCGCACCCCCGTGCTTGAAAGGTGCTGCGCCAGCGCGGCGCTCAGCTCGCGGGCGATCGCGCCCTTGCCCGTCCAGCCGTCGACGAACACGACGTCGTCCGCCCGGTGGTGGGCGGCCAGGTACCGCAGGGCGACCTCGTCGATGCCCCGTCCGCGCACGATCGAGAGCGTGTAGTGGTGCGGCTCGATGCCGTGGGTGGCCGCCAGCCAGCGGCGGATCAGGATGCCGACCGGCGTGCCGGCACGGGCCAGCGAGGCGAGCACCAGGTCGGGCCCGCGCTCCGCGAGCAGGATCTCGCTGACGATGCCGACGGCGTGGGCGATCCGCGGGGCCGACTCGGCCACCGCGATGTGGAACAGCTGCTGGTACTCGGCGTCGGGCTGGTACTCCTGCGGAAGCGACTCGGCGTAGTGGGCCGTGCCGGCCTGGATCGCCGCCTCGCGCTCGGCGGTCGGGGCCTCGAGCCGCACGTGCGACAGGTCCTTGAGCAGCCACGTCACCTCGTCGGCGGCGTACGAGCCGAACTGCGGGCCGTGCAGGGGAGCGGGGAACGTGTGCGGGCTCCAGACGGGCAGCACGACGATGCGCACCTCCGGCACGGTGTGGGTCAGGGCCTCGACCAGCCCGCCGGGGCCCGTCAGCGCAGCGGTGTCTCCCGGCCTGTCGGTCACCAGCACGACCTCGTCGAAGCGCGGACGCCCGTCGGTGCCGGCGACGTTGTAGGCGAACCGCGGGCCTGACCCGCCCTCTGCAACGCCGTCGTCATGGGAGCCGAACATCAGCGCGGAGCGCAGCGCGTAGGCGGGATCGTCCACGGCCAGCGCGGGCGATCGGGTCGTCGTCGAGAAGCAGACGCGCAGGTCGGGACGGGCATCCGCCCACGCCTCGGCCAGGTACAGCGGCGCGGCCATCAGCTCCTCGGTGCCGAGCACCAGCACGCGACGGCCCGGCACCCCCTCGAGACGCCTAGCCAGCTCGGACAGGGCTCGCTGCCACGCGCTCCGGTCGTCCGGCCCGATGCCGTGACGGCCGCCCTCGCGCAGGCCGTCCGGCCAACCGATCTCGACTCTGCCAGACCGTCCACCCGCCAGGGGCGGTGCTGGGTCTGACAGTTCGGTGGTCAGGCCGGCCACGATGTCGGCCCCGCGAGCAAGGGCGTCGGCAGGCAGGTCGACGGTGCCGCTGACCAGGGCGACCACGTCGAGGCTCGCGCCAAGGGCTGCGACGGCGGCCTGCATCCGGTCGCGGTCGTCCTCGGACCGCAGGTCGACCAGCGTGGCCACGACGTACCGGTCGCGCGGCGCCAGGGCGTGTAGAGCCGCGACGGTGTTGAGCACCGTCGAACCCGTGGAGAGCTCGTCGTCCACCAGCACCAGCGGGCGGGATCGGGTCAACAGCTCTGGGTCGGACGGGAGCAGCAGGTGGCTGGTCGCGTGGGAGTGCGCCTCCTCGAATCCGCCGAACAGCGCGACGCCGTCGACGGCGCGGCGCGTCGAGTGCAGGTAGTCGGCCCGGCCGAGGGCCTCGGCGACCGTGTGGCCGAGGGCGGTGGCGGTCTCCGCGTACCCGAGCACCATGGCGTCGACGCCGGCAGCGTTTCCGTCAAGTGAAGTGCCGACCAGGGCGGCTGCCGCGTCCCTCAGCTCGGCCGCCGCGCCGGGCTTCTCGTCGAGCGCGGCACGCAGCCGGGTTCCCAGTAGTGCACGGTCGGCCTCGTCGCCCAAGCCGAACCCGGGCTCGAGCACCTCGCGCACCAGCCCGCCCAGCAGCAGGGCGGCGCCCCGCACGAGGCGAGGGTCAGTGGGCACGTGCTTGGCCAGCACCCGCGAGACCAGCAGGTGGGCGCGACGTGGGTTGCGGCGCAACGCAAGTCCGACCATGTCCTCGAGATCGATCCCGAAGGGGGAGCCCGTGGTTCGCAGGCGGACGCCGAGTCGCTCGGCAACCCAGCCCCCCGTCCAGCCGGTCGCAGTCGACGTCACGACAGGAGGCTCGCGGCCAGGATCTCGACGAACGTGATGTCCGGACGGGAGACGCCGAACACCCGGGCGCGCAGGTGGGTCCGCTCCGCCCAGGCGGTGTGCGGCTTCGACTCGTTCATCTTGTTGCGGTACTCCGACGGGGCCACCCCGCCGCGCTGTCCGCTGCCGAGCACGTCGACGGCGTCGGCGTACTCCTCGTGGGTCACCACCTGCAGAGCGTGGACGGCGCTGACGTGGGTGGGGTGGATGACAGTCTTGCCGGTCAGCCCGTTCGCCTTGTCGAGCTCGACCTCGCGGATCAGCCCGTCCATGTCGCGCGAGATCAGCTGCGTGCGCAGCTCGGAGGCCTGGTGCTGCTCGAAGAGCGACTCGCGCAGTCGAGGCTTGAAGACGCGCTCGCCTCCGCTGAAGTACTCCCAGACCGGGCCGGTGATGACGAAGCCCGTGCCGTCGGCGCGCCCGAGCCGGTTGACGATGTCGGTGATCACCTGGGCGACCACCCGCACGTCGTACACCGTGAGCTCGCGCGAGCGACGCAGGCCGTAGACGGCGGACAGGTCGGTCGCGCCGATGCGGACCGCGAGCACGTGCTTGCGGCGGCTGTTCAGCACCGACTGGCACCACGAGAGCGCCTGCATGCGCGTCTCCTCGTGGGTGATCTGCGCCGACTCCATCACGGGCATCGCGAACAGGTGCCGTCCGTACGTCGCCGACGCGGTGGCGATCTCGTCGAGGTACGCCAGCCCGTTCTCGGGACCGAACTTGGGCAGCACGAAACCCGTCAGGACACCGAGCGCGGGTCCGAGGCGCTCGGCCAGGTCTGCCACCTGCTCGGGACTGCGCACACGGACGAAGAGCATCGGGACGGGGACTGCACGAGGTGAGGCGGAGGCCGCCTCGTGGAGCTCGACCAGCGTCTCGACCACGTTCTTCTCACCGAGCTCGACGTCGCTGTCGGGGATGGCGTCCTCCAGGCAGAGCACCATCGACGTCACGCCGCGCTTCGCCTGCTGGCGCACCCTTGCGGTCAGGTCCGGGTGCGTGGCCGGCGAGTACAGGCTGGCTCCGAGAGCGGTCGCCAGCAGGCGGGCGTCGCAGCCGGAGTCGAACTGCTCCGGGGGCACGGCGAAGACCCGCGCGCGGGTGGCCGCGCTCAGGTGTGCGAAGTGCTGCATGGCGACTCCCCGTCATGGCCAGGACCACCGCGCGTGCCCGCGGGGCGTCGTCGGCATTGTGCCCCAGCCTGGGCCCGGCGGCACTGTTGGAGCCGTCAGGCAGGATGGGCCGCATGACGCAGCTCAGCAAGGGAGCCAACACGTCCGTGAGCACGGGACCGGTGCGAGCCGTGCTCAGCTGGCAGCCCGGCGGGGGGTCGCTGGACATCGACGTGTCGGCCCTGCTCGTCACCTCTGCCGGAAAGGTGCGCTCCGACCAGGACTTCGTCTTCTACAACCAGGCCCAGCACGGCAGCGGCGCGGTTCTGCACGCCGGCAAGCAGGGCACGGCCGACACGATCACGGTCGACCTGGGCCGCGTCGAGGACGAGATCGAGAAGGTCGTGCTGGCGGCGTCGGCCGACGGCGGCACGTTCGGACAGGCCCAGGGGCTGCAGCTCCAGCTGCTCGACGCGACCGGGCTGCCGGTAGCGGTCTTTGCGATCACGGACGCCTCCAGCGAGACCGCGATGGTGGCCGGTGAGCTGTACCGCCGACAGGGCGGGTGGAAGTTCCGCGCCGTCGGCCAGGGCTACGACACCGGCCTCGCCGGCCTGGCGACCGACTTCGGCATCAGCGTCGACGACTCGCCCGCTCCGGCTGCGGCTCCAGTTGCTCAGGCGGCACCGTCCGCCCCGACCTTCGGGCAGGCCGCACCGCCGTCCGCCCCCGCCTTCGGGCAGTCGGCGCCCCCGTCCGCTCCGCAGTTCGGCCAGCCGCAGGCTCCAGCGGCACCGCAGGCTCCCCAGCAAGGCGGGGGAGGAGTGAGCCTGAAGAAGCAGAAGCTGATCTCGATGGAGAAGGAGCTGGAGACCAAGGCCCCCGGTCTGCTGTCGCTCACCAAGAAGGCCGCCGTCTCGCTCGAGAAGCGCGGCCTCGGTGAGCACACGGCGCGCGTCGCGCTGTGCCTCGACATCAGCGGCTCCATGTACAACCTGTACCGCTCGGGCAAGATGCAGGCCCTCGTCGAGAGGGTGCTCGCGGTGGGCGTGCGGTTCGACGACGACGGCCAGGTGGACTGCTTCCTGTTCGGCGAGAAGGCGCACCAGCCGCCCGCGATCGGAATCGACAACTTCCACAGCTACGTCGCGGACGTGCAGGGCACGTACGGCCTCGAGGGTGCGACGTACTACGGCCGGGTGATGCAGATGATCCGGCAGCACTACTTCGGCACGTCCGGGCCGCGGAGCGCGCCCTACCGTGACCAGACACCCGTCTACGTCATGTTCGTTACCGACGGCCAGACCATGGACCAGCCGGTGACCCGCGACCAGGTGATCGCGTCCAGCTACGAGCCGCTGTTCTGGCAGTTCATGGCCATCGGCGACAGCCCTCGGGCGGTCGACGCCGCGAAGCCCGCAGGCGGTGGCGGCTTCCTCTCCCGCATGACCGGTGGCGGGCGTGCCGCCGCTGGCAGTGATGCGCGAGCCAGCCAGTTCCAGTTCCTGGAGGAGCTGGACGACATGGGCGGCCGCTACCTCGACAACGCCGACTTCTTCGCGGTCCAGGATCCGGCCAACATCAGCGACGAGCAGCTGTTCGACCTGATGTCGACCGAGTACCCGACGTGGCTGCAGCAGGCTGCGCAGCGGGGACTGCTGTAAGGCTCAGGCGCTGCTCAGGGCCTGAGGACGTACTTGCCGTCGGTGACGACGAGGGGCATCAGCGGTGACGCCGCGCGGCTTCCGTTCTCGACGAAGCTGCCGGGGCCGTCGGTGAAGTCGAAGCTCGCGGCGTGGATGGCCTTGGCGAGAACGTCGCCGTCGGTGCTGCCGGAGTCCCTGATGGCGTCGAGGACCACATTCACCGCGTCGTAGGACTGGCTCGAGTACGGGCCGGGGTCGTGGCCGACGTGGTCACGGAAGCGCTGCGCCCACGCCTGACCGGCTGGGTCGAAGTCGGGCACGTAGCCCATGGTGACGATCGTTCCCTCGGCCTCTGCCCCGGCCTTCTCGACGTACTGCGGGTCGAAGCACCCGTCGGCGATCATGAACCTGCCGTCGAACCCGGCTGCGCGCATGTCCCTGATGAGCTTCGACGCCTCGGGGTAGTAGCCGGTGAAGTAGACGAGGTCGGTGTCGAGGGCGACGACGTCGGCGGCCAGTACGGCGTACGACTCCTCGCCCGAGGTGAGCACCAGGGTGTTCACGGTCTCGAAAGCGGGAGTGGCGACCGGCTCGACGGCGGCCGCGGCGGCGACGGTTGCGATGTTCGCGGAGTACGAGCTGCCGTCGTGGATGAACGCCGGGTTGCGGGCGCCCTGCTCGTGGATCAGGTCAACGGCGAACCGGGCCTCCTGGCTGCCGGTCGGCATCATCAGGAACAGGTCGTCGAACCGGGGCTTCAGCAGCTCGTCAGAGTTGGACGCTGGCGTCACGGTCAGCACGTCAGCGTCGTGCAGGCTCGGCAGCGCCGGCAGGGTGCCGCTGCTGCAGTAGCCACCGACGTGGGCGGTGATGTCCTGGGCCAGCAGCCGCTGGGCTCCCAGCACCGCCGTCTCGGCGTCGCAGCCGGCATCCTCGGTGATCAGCTCGACCTTCTGGCCGTTCACGCCGCCCTCCGCGTTGGCCTCGTCCACAGCCATCTGGGCGCCCCTCACGAGGTGGGCCGCGCTCGCCTGCTCGGATCCGGACAGCGGCACGAGCATGCCCAAGCGGATGGGCTCCGTGCCGGTGGCTGACCCGCTGGGCTGCCCGGAGTCGCGCTGACCGAGTGCGAAGGCGCCCACGGCCAGTGCTCCGGTGGCGGCCACGGCAACTGTCAGGACGGTCAGACGGCGAGTGATCACAACGGGTTCCTTCAGAAGGGGTGACGGGGTCTCTTTCCTCCTGGATCGGCCGTTGACCACCTCACCTTGACCGGCACGGACCGGGATTCACCGGCCGCCGGTCCACGATCAAGGATCGGCCTGTGAGGCCGATGACTGAGGAACAGAGAAGGGTGGTTGGCCCATGCCTCGACAGGCCGAGGGCCCAGGCGACGATGCCATTCGCCTGAGCGTGGCTGTCGCCGTTTCCGCGTTGTGGAACCGGCTGCCTCGTGCTGCCACGGCTGTGCTCGCCGTCGTCCTCCTCGTGCTCGGCCTCACCGCAGCGTTCGGCCTCATTCGCAGCGACCGAGCCTCGGCCGCCGCCGCGAGTCAGTCCGAGCTCGCGGACCTCTTCCAGCAGGCAGAGGTCGAAGTCGCGACCCAGGCCTTCTACTCCCGGCAGTACCGGCTCGAGCCGTCGAGCGCCGTCAAGCTTCGCTACACCGGGGCAGCTGACTCGGCGAAGGACATCCTGACCGAGGCCGGCGAGACTGCGGGCGACGACGAGACCCGGGAGCTGGCGCAGTCGCTCCGGGACGACCACCAGCGCTACAGCGAGGCTGTGGAGCGGCTGATCCAGGCGGTGGCCATTCGCGACCCGGACACCAACATCATCGACTCGGCGGAGGTGGCTCCCGCCTACTTCATCCTGCAGCACCGCATGGACACAGCCGCCGCCGACTTCCGTGCCGATGCCGAGGAAGGCCTGGCCGAGGTACGCCGGACCCAGCTGGAGATGCTGGTCGGGACGTCGGTGATGCTGCCCCTGGCCGCCGGGTGCCTCGTGCTGGTCTGGAGGCGCGTGCGCTCGTACCAGGTCGACCTCGAGGCGGAGTCCGTACGCAGTGCGCACCAGGCGACGCACGACCCGCTGACCGGGCTGCCGAACCGCACCCTCTTCGCCGAGCGCCTGGAGTCCGCGATCGGCCGCTGCCGACGGCAGGCGTCGGTGTGCGCCGTCCTGGTCGTCGACCTCGACCGGTTCAAGCAGGTGAACGACACCCTCGGTCACCACGCAGGCGACCAGCTGCTGACCGAGTGTGCGCGCCGGATGACGATGGCCCTGCGGGAGGGCGACGTCGTCGCTCGGATGGGCGGCGACGAGTTCGCCGTACTCCTGCCGCGGGTGACGGGACCGGAAGACGCGGACATGGTGGCCCGGCGTCTGGAGAGTCTCGTCGGCACCCCGTACCAGCTCGGCGACTCGACTGCGGAGATCGCCTGCAGCATCGGTGTGGCGATGCTGGACGGTGACACGGACGTGGACGAGGTGATCCGCGAGGCCGACGCTGCGATGTACTGCGCCAAGACCGGGGGAGGCGGTGTCCGGTTCTCGGACGGCAACACCGGTCGTGACGCCGTCACGGACCGGCTCGCGGGCCGTCTACAACGGCGTGAGGGCTCGAACGAGGACGCTCTCCTGGAGGACCTGCGACGGGCCATCTGGACGCAGGCGGACCAGCTGCAGCTCTACTGGCAGCCGATCGTCGACGCCCGCACCGGTGGGGTCGTCAGCATCGAGGCGCTCGCCCGGTGGGAGCACCCCGACCACGGCACGTTGAACCCCGACGTGTTCATCCCGTTGGCTGAGGGGGGTGGGCTGATCGGGGCGATGACCGACCACCTGCTGACTGTCGCACTGACCCAGGCTGCTGCCCTGCGCGATCTCGGCCACCCCACCCCGGTGTCCGTGAACCTGTCCGCCGCGACGCTCGGGATGCGCACCCACCTTCAGGTGCTCAGCGCCCTGGCAGCCACTGGCGTGGAGCCGGGCCTGCTGCGGATCGAGGTCACCGAGAGCGAGCTGATCCGCCGGCCCGACGACGCGCTCGAGGCACTGACGCAGCTGCGCCAGTCGGGCATCGAGATTTCCCTCGACGACTTCGGGACGGGCCACAGCTCCCTCGCACGGCTGGCCACCCTGCCGCTCGACGAGCTCAAGCTCGACCGCAGTGTCGTCACCGCGGCCGACTCCGACTACCGGCAGGCGGCCATCGTCCGGGCCGCGGCAGCGCTGGGGCACGAGCTCGGGTTGCGGGTGGTGGCCGAAGGGGTCGAGGACGAGCGGACGGCACGGACGGTGCGCCGCCTGGGCTGCGACGCCATCCAGGGCTACCTGTACGGGCGGCCGATGCCCGCGGCGGATCTGGTCGAGTGGATGGAAACGAACATCGCTCGCGCCGCCGCTTCCGCGTAGTGCCGTCACCCGACCTGATGGCTCAGCGCGTCCGCACGGCGGGAACGGTCCGTCCGGCGGCCCAGGGCAGGTCCCACCCGTAGGCCTGAGCGACGGCGGACTGCTGACCCATCAGGTACTCGGCCTCGCGTCGGAGCACCAGCGTGCCGCCGACGCGGTGGACGGACGCGAGCGCGCAGGTCGCCGCGTCGGGTGGCGCGTCGCCGAACCGCATGTCGACACTGACGCCGTCTCTGAGCTCGGCGGTCAGCCCCACTCCGAGGGCGTCCCACTCCGGTTGTCCCGACACCGCGTAGGCGAACACGACCATCCTCTTCAGCAGCCCGATGTGCTTGAGGCTGGCTGTGAGGGTCTCCCCGTCGGTCTCGCTGCGTGGCCCCAGTCGCAGGATCGTCGACTCCTGCGCGCGAGCCGCGTCCGCACCGCCGCCGAGGGACTGGACGACCCCGGAGTGACCGTCGTTGGTCTCCCACAGGCACCCGAGGTGCACGTCGGTGCTGCGGCTGAGACCGGCTGCGGCACTGCGCGGGTCGGTGGGGACGGTCGACCAGTAGAGGGTCAGGTGGAGGGCGCCGCTGCTTGCCTGCTCACCACCGATGCGCACCGAAGGGGTGGTCTCGTTCAGCATCGTGCGCCCGCGCAGCACGGGAGCGACGCGGCTCGCTGCCGGCGCCACGACCGGTGTCGCGCCGGGGCGGTCGGTCCGAACTCCGTTGGGGGACAGGTCGAGTGAGAGGTTCCCCGTCCGCACAAGCTCTGGGGACGCGCGCCGCACCGGCGGGCGGCGCCGCATGAACGCCAGCGACGGCGAGGCTGGGGCAGGCGAGACACGTTGTGCAGGAGGGGGTGTCGCGGGTCGCGGCGGGGGCTGAGCCGGCTGGGCCGGCTGTGCTGGCTGGGATGGGGGAGCCGGTGGCGCCGATGCCGCCGGCTGTGGCGGTGGGCGCCGCGTCCGCCGACGGATGAAGCCGAGGTCGGGCGGGCCCGAAGGTTGGCTCACCTCGCGAGGTCCACGCCGTAGTCGCGGGCGATGCCCTCCAGCCCCTCGGCCCACCCCTGCCCGACGGCGCGGAACTTCCAGCCGCTGCGATGCCGGTAGAGCTCACCGAAGACCAGTGCGGTCTCGCCGGCGCAGTCGTGGGTGAGGTCGTAGCGGGCCAGCTCGGTTCCGCGGTCGAGGTCGACAACTCGGATGTAGGCGCCCTTCACCTGCTCGAACGCCTGGCGCCGCGACTGGGCCTGGTAGATCGAGACCGCGAACACGATCTTGTCGACGTAGTCGGGAACGCGCGACAGGTCGACCTCGACCTCCTCGTCGTCGCCCGCTCCGGATCCGGTGGCGCTGTCGCCCGAGTGCGTGACCGAGACGTCCGGGGCGGCGAGCTGGTTGTAGAAGACGAAGTGCGCGTCGTTGGGCACCTTGCCGTCGGGGCCGACCAGCAGTGCCGACGCGTCCAGGTCGAAGGGCGCCCGTCCGGTGCTCGGCGCCCACCCGAGCCCGACCAGCACGCGGCCCAGCCCTGGGTTCGACTCGGTGAGCGCGATGTTGGCTCCCCGGGCAAGCGCGGTCGACATGAGCCCAGGCTATCCAGTGGGACATTCGGCGGCCGCAGTAGGCGAGACTGCAGCCATGACGACGTCGGACTCGCGTGGCATGGCGCGGCCCCGCGTGGCGGTGGCCACCTACGCATCCCTTCCACACCTCGACGACGACGGCCAACGGATGCTGTCCGCGCTTGCCGATGCGGGCATCGCAGCCGAGCCGCAGGTATGGGACGACGGCCAAGTCGACTGGCACGCCTACGACCTCGTGCTGCTGTGCTCGACGTGGGACTACCCGCTGCGACGCAGCGCATTCGTTTCCTGGGTCCGGTCGCTCAGGTGCGTGGCGAACCCGGCCGACGTGGTCGAGTGGAACACCGACAAGCGCTACCTGAATGACCTGGTGTCCGCCGGGCTGCCGGTCGTGGACACCATGTTTCTCGAACCCGGCGACGTGTGGACGGTGCCCCACTTCGCAGCGGCCGACGTGGTCGTCAAGCCGGTCGTCAGTGCCGGCGCCTCACACACCGGACGGTTCCCGCTCGGCGACCCTGCCGCGCAGAGACTCGCCGAGAGGCTGCTGGCGGAGCAGCGCGCTGTGATGGTGCAGCCTTACCTGCAAGCCGTCGACACAGCCGGCGAGACAGCCCTGCTGTTCCTGGGCGGACGGTTCTCGCACGCCGTCACGAAGGCAGCACTGCTCACTTCGCACGGCGAGCAACCGCTCTTCAACCTGGACGGGTACACCGAGACGATCACGTCTGCGGAGGCCACCGACGCCCAGGTCGCCGTCGCGGAAGGGGTGCTGGCCGCCGTTCCCGGCGGTCCAGGCCGTCTCACCTACGCGCGCGTCGACCTGGTGCCCGGCCCTGACGGCGCGCCCCAGGTGCTCGAGGTGGAGCTGACCGAGCCGTCGCTGTTCCTCGACCACGCCCCCGACACGGCTGTGGCCCTGCTGGCGACCGACGTGGCCGACCGCGCGAGGGCGGCTAGAGGTCGAGGTCGGAGCGGGTGAACTTCGTCTCCAGGAACTTGCCCTGGTTGGTCAGCTCCTGCGCGTCGCCGGCGTAGATCGCGGTCGCGTACTCCTGCGCTCCCTCGCCGAGCAGGCGCAGCTGCTCGAGCAGGTCCTCGGTGGGTGAGCGTCCCTGCCGGTTGCGGTGCGTCGCCGCGAAGTCGGGCGGCAGCGCGAGGAACGTGTCGACGGTCGTCGGCAGGTAGTCGCGCACCATCGAGCGGATCGGGATGATCTCGCTCTCGGTGGGCGGGTTGGTGCGCAGGTAGCGCAGCAGCGGCCGCAGCACGTCCTCGACCTCGCGCACGGCAGGAACACCGCCCTCGGGCATCGTGCCGCCCGCCCGGTTGACCCGGCGCACCAGGTCGGTGAGCTCGCGCTCCAGCGCCTCGGGCTCGGAACCGGGCGTGGGGGCAGCCGGCGCCTGTACGGGTGCTGCTCCCTGCTGTTGACCCTGGGCTTGCCCTTGGCCCTGGTTCGGGACCGGCGGCGGTTGGCGCGGCGGTGCCTGCTCCCGTCCGGTGAGCCTCGACCAGAACGACGACATCAGGCCCCTTTAGCCGGCCGTGCCCGCAGTGCCCTCAGCTTGGCTGCCCTGCTGGGACCTCTCGAGGTACGGCTTGGCGCGGGCGACCTGCTGCTCGAGCGCGCCGACGGTGGCGGCCATGTTCGTGACGGCCTGCGCCTTGTACGTGTCGATCGCGTCCATGGTCGCGAAGACGTTGTCGAACGCCTTCTGCAGGGACTCGATGCTCACGGCCGAGCTCGCGGCCTGCTCGTGGATCGCGGTGCCCTGCTGCTGCAGCATCACCGACGTCGACTCGATCATCGAGCTCGTGGTCGTGTTGAGGGCGTTGATCTGGTCGAGCACCAGCTTCTGGTTCGCCAGCGCCTGCGCCACGATCACCGCAGTACGCAGGGCCGAGATCGTCGTGGTCTGCGCGCGGTCGACACCCTTGATCAGCTCGATGTTGTTCTTCTTCACCAGGTCGAGAGCCAGGTACCCCTGCACGGCAACGGCCATCTGCGTGAGGATGTCCTGCCGGCGCTGCCTGATCGGGAACAGCGCGTCGGAGGTGATCGTGTTCGCCTCCTCGACGCGCCCGGCAGCCTGCATCTCGGCGACCTTGGCCTGCGTGGCCTGGTCGAGCGCCGAGGCCAGGGCGGCGTACTCCGAGAGCTTGCCCATCAGCGCCCACATGTTCGCCCGCTCGCCCTCGATCGCGGCGTTGTCCTTGCGCAGCTCGTCCTGCCCGGAGGCGAGTGCCTTGATGATCGCGTCGAGCTGGGCCTGTGCCGACTGGTAGCGGTCGAAGTAGGCCCGCAGCTTGTCGCCGCCCGGCAGGAACTTGAAGATCTTGCGGACCCCGCCGAGGTCGGACTGGCCGGGATCGAGGTCGGTCACCGTGTGGCGCAGCTCGGTCAGCGTGGCCGCCACCTTCACCTGGGCGTCGCCGCCACCCTGCCCCCTGGCTCCGGCCAGGGCGGCGGCCGGGCGCTCGAGCATCCGGTTCGAGACCTGGCTCGACTCGCGCACCTCACGGTCACCCATGCTCGTGATGGAGGCGATCTTGCGGCTGAACTCCGGGCTGCGGACGTCGACCGACACCAGGTCGGCCACGAACGCCGCCGCCTTCTGCTGCAACGCGGTCTGCTGCTCCGGGGCGACCGGGATCATGCCCGCCGCCTGCTCGTCCTTGACCATCGGCACCGCGGCGGGCGGCGACAGCACGAGATCGGTGCTCGTCGTGGCGGGCGCGGTCGCCGGCGGCGCCAGCGGCGTACTGAGGTTCAGCGGGTCGGACATCTGCGGTTACCCCTCGCTCGGACCGGTCCGTGCTGACCGGGTGGTCTGCTGGCCACTCTATGGGCGATACGCCATGTATCCGTAGGCCGTGTGCGGTACTCCTGTCTGCGAGGCATGTGCTCAAGGGATTCCTGACGGCTGACGAGGGAGTGCGGCGATGCTGGTAGTGGCGACGTGGAACCTGGAGAACCTGTTCCGTCCGGCGGTCGACCCGTCCGGCCCGACGAACCAAGCGGCCTACGAGGCCAAGCTGAACGCGCTGGCGGGAACCATCACCCTCAGCGGAGCGCACGTCGTCGGCCTGCAGGAGGTGGGCACCGACGAGGCGCTGTCCGACCTGACGGCGCGGCTTCCGGGCACGTGGTCGCGTGTCCTGTCGTCCGCGCCCGACGGACGAGGTATCGCGGTCGCGTTCATCGCGCGCATTCCGATGACGGACGGGCGCGACGTCGTCGACCTTCCCGAGCTGCTCGCCGGAGGCCGGGTCACCGACGCGGGTGCCACGCTGACCCGGCTCGGACGTGGTCTTCTTGGTGTCACTGTCACGGACCCGGGCACCGGTGTCGCCGTCAGACTGCTGAACTGCCACCTGAAGTCGAAGCTGCTCACGTACCCGGGCAACCGGTTCAGCCCACTCGACGAGGGCGAGCGAGCCCGGTTCAGCGTCTACGCACTGAACCGGCGCGCGGCCGAGGCCGGAGCCGTCCGGATCCACGCGAACGAGGTCCTCGACGGGCAGGGTCGCGAGCGCGCCGTGATCCTTCTCGGCGACCTGAACGACACTGTCGACGCCGCCACCACCCAGCTGATGCTCGGGCCGGGCGGCTCCGAGATCGGCACCCTCGGGGCGCTGCGCCCCGACGCCGGCGACGCGAACCGCCTCTGGAACCTGGCACCCCTGATCCCGGAGGACCAGCGGTTCAGCCGCGTCTACCGCGGACATGGAGAGCTGATCGACCACATGCTGGTGTCGCGGGCACTTCTCGAGAAGGTCACCGAGGTCCGCACGCGCCTCGCGGCGCCGGCGGTGGACGCGGGGACTGAGCTGCCCTCGGTCACGGAGGATCCGACGGAGCGGCGCGACGAGCCCGGCTCCGACCACTCTCCGGTCGTCGCCACCTTCGACCTGGGCTGAGGGAGCGGCCGGGCCGCCGCGCTCTCGGGCGGGCTGTCACGCAGCGGCGCAGTGTGGGTCAGTGTCGGTCGGTGTCGGTCGGTGTCGGTCGGTGTCGGCCTGGCTCCCTAGGGTGGGCACATGCTGCTCGATCGCTGGCGCGCGAGCCCGGTGCGGGCGTTCTTCGCGGTCCTGCCTCGGGTGAACCAGCCGATGGCGTTCGCCTGGTACGCGCTGCTGGTCGCCCTCGGGGTGCTGCCGGTGGCGTTCGCGTTCGCCATGGGCGGGCTGGTCGGCGCCGTTCAGAACGGTCGGCCGCTGACCGTGCCACTCGCCTTCATGGGCATCGTGTTCGTCCTCATGCAGGTGCTCTCACCACTGCACCAGGCCGTCGGCACGAACCTGGGCGACGCCATCTCGTCCCACCTGAACGATCGCCTCACGGCAGCATGCGTCGAACCTCCGGGAATCGGGCACCTCGAGGACCCCGAGCTGACCGGTGACCTCACGGTGGCCCGTGACTTCGACCGCGGGATGACGGGTCCGCCGATGTTCATCAACATGGGCTTCCTCGGTCCGGGTCTGGTGCAGGTGATCGGCGGGATCGCTTCTGCGCTGGTGCTTTTCGCCTTCGCATGGTGGGCGCCGCTGGTTCTCGGAGGGGCCTGGGCCAGCACGCACTGGCTGCTGCGCGAGAGCACGATCTGGCGCGACCGCAACACGGAGGAGGTTCGCCTGGCGCAGCGGCACGCCGAGTACGCCTACCGCCTGGCCGTCGACCCCGCGCCGGCGAAGGAGCTGCGTCTGTTCGGCCTGCAGGCGTGGACGGTCGGTCGGTTCGCGGCACGCCGCCGGAGGCTGTTCGAGCTGCAGCACGCGGCGACGCGGCTGCGGGAGCGTCCGGTGATCGGGGCCGTGGCTCTGCTGGCTGTCTGCACCGCGTTCGTCTTCTGGCGGCTCGCGGTCGAGGCTGCGTCGGGCGCCCTGGCCCTCGACCAGCTGGTGGTGTTCGCGCAGGTCGCCATCGGTGTCTCGATGGTCGCCGCGGGCGGCTGGAGCTGGGTGTTGGACGAGGCCTGCGCTCCGGTGGTCGCGGTCGAGAAGCTCGAGCGCGCGATGGCGGCGGGTGGCGCGCTGTCGCCCGGCACCGCCACGCCACCCACTCCCGCCGGCGGTCACGAGGTGCGGTTCCGTGACATCGCGTTCCGGTACCCCCGCAGCGACCGCCTGGTCTACGAGGGGCTCGACCTGGTGGTGCCGGCCGGCCGGTCACTCGCGATCGTCGGCCAGAACGGTGCCGGCAAGACGACGCTGGCCAAGCTGCTGTGCCGGCTGTACGACCCGACGTCGGGCTCGATCGAGGTCGACGGCATCGACCTGCGCGACCTCGAGGTCGACGCGTGGCGTGCGCAGGTGACGGCGGTCTTCCAGGACTTCGTGAAGTTCGAGCTCACGCTGCGCGAGAACGTGGACCCGGGCGGGACGGCGACCGACGAGATCGTGCTGGCGGCACTCGCCGACGCCGGCGCCGACGGGCTGGCCGAGCTAGACACCCCGCTGGCCAAGGGCTACGAGGGCGGCACCGACCTGTCGGGCGGGCAGTGGCAGCGCGTCGCGCTCGCCCGCGCGCTCTGCGCGATGAGGACGGGCGCTGGACTCGTGCTGCTCGACGAGCCCACGGCTCAGCTCGACGTGCGAGGAGAGGCCGAGATCTTCGAGCGGGTGCTGCGCGCGACGCAGGGCACGACGACCATCCTCATCTCGCACCGGTTCTCGACCGTGCGGCACGCCGACCGCATCGCCGTGCTCGAGGCTGGACGGGTGCTGGAGCAGGGCAGCCACGACGAGCTGATGAAGGCGGGGGGCCGCTACAGCGAGATGTTCAGCATGCAGGCCAGCCGCTTCGACGTCGGCGTCGACGAGGAGGGGGTCGAGTATGACGCTCTTACGTGACAAGCCGGAGACGGACCCCGACGCGCTGCCGCCCCCGCTCGCGTCGATGTGGCGGCTCTTCCGCCTCGGGTACACCCACGAGCCGGGTCTGATCGTCTTTGCCCTGGTGATCTCGCTGGTCGCCGCCGTTCCCGACGCCCTGATCGCGCTGTGCCTGAAGTTCCTGGCCGACGGCGCGGTCGCCGGCGACAGGCGCACGGTGGTCGTGGCCGCCCTGGCGATGGCCGGTGCCGTGGTGCTGACCTGGCTGCTGACCATCGTGTCGAGCCGGGTGACCCGGCGGTTCCGCGACAAGGTGACGATCGCCCTCGAAACCCACGTGGCAGGCCTGCAGGCGGGCGTGTGGAGCATCGAGCACCACGAGCGGCGAGACCACCTCGACCGGTTGTCGGTGCTGCGTCACCAGATCTTCGTGCTCGACCACATGTACCTGTCGGTGTTCTCGACCTTGGGGTGGCTGCTGCGGCTGGCCGTGACCGTGCTGCTGCTGGTGTCGATCCACCCGCTGCTCGCCCTGCTCGTGGTGTTCTGCCTGCCCACCGTGGTCAGCGCCTCGTGGCGGCCGGCTGTCGAGCGGCGCACCGAGGAGGCCACGGCACAGCACCGCCGCCTGGCGGAGCACCTGTTCACGACGGCCACCACCGCTGCGCCGGGCAAGGAGGTTCGGGTCACCGGGATCGGCGCTTCGCTGGTCGCCCGCCGCCGTGCCCAGCAGCGGCAGTGGTACGTCCCGGTGTCCCGGGCGCGGTGGGGGACGGCAGCGTGGGAGATGCTCGGCTGGGCCGTCTTCGGCCTCGCCTACGTCGGCGCCGTGGTGTTCGTGGCGTCGGGCATCGACGGGTCGGCGGGCGACGTGCTGCTGATTCTCGCCGCCGGCGCCCGCCTCTCGTCCTACGTCGGGCAGACGATGTCCGAGATCGGGTTCCTGCGAGGCATCTGGCTGGACGGGTCGCGCCGGCTCGTGTGGCTGGAGCGGTACGCGAAGGCCATGACGGTGGACGCCGACCAGCCCGCCCCCGACCGCCTGGGTCAGGGCATCACCCTCGACCACGTGTCGTTCCGCTACCCGGGCAGCGACCAGCTGGTGCTCGACGACGTGAGCCTCGTCCTGCCTGCCGGCGCGGTGGTCGCGGTCGTGGGCGAGAACGGCGCGGGCAAGTCGACCCTGGTCAAGCTGCTGTGCAAGATGTACGAGCCGTCGAGCGGGCAGGTCCTCGTCGACGGCGAGCCGCTGTCGCGGATCGACACCGACCACTGGCGCCGCCGCATCGCCGGGGCGCTGCAGGACTTCTTCCGCTTCGAGCTGCCTGCCCGCACCAGCGTCGGTGTCGGTGACCTCCCGCGCGTGGACGACGACGCCGCCGTGCGGGTCGCCGTCGACCGCGCCGGGGCCGACGACGTCGTGCAGCGACTGGAGCGCGGCCTCGACACCCAGCTCGGCCCGGCCTGGCCCGACGGCGTCGACGTCAGCTTCGGGCAGTGGCAGAAGCTCGGCCTGGCAAGGGGTTTCATGCGCGACGAACCGCTGCTGCTGGTGCTCGACGAGCCGACGGCAGCGCTCGACGCGCAGACCGAGCACGACCTGTTCGGGCGCTACGCCACCGCGTCACGAGCAGGCACCAAGGGCGGAGTCACGGTGCTCGTCTCCCACCGCTTCAGCACCGTGCGGATGGCCGACCTGATCGTGGTGCTGGACGGCTCCCGACTCGAGCAGGTGGGCACCCACGCCGAGCTGATGGCAGCCGGCGGCCAGTACGCGCAGCTCTACAGCACCCAGGCCGCCGCCTATCGGTGACACCGCGCAGCCGAAGGGCTGGGCACCAGTGAGAAACCCTGGCTCGACCCTGAGCCGAAAGGTCGACCCCCCCGACGAAAGTCGGTGCTCTTACAGCCGATTGCGCGCTGTCTGGGCAGTCTGCCCCGACCTAGCGTCGAAACATGTCCGAAGCGCTGCTGGCCTTCTCCGCCACACCCTGGGCCCTGGTCGCCCTCTTCGCGTGCTGCTTCGTCGACGGGTTCTTACCGCCCGTCCCGAGTGAGTCGTTCGTGATCGTGATGGCGACCCTCTCGGTGTCCGGCGGAGGCGCCCCGCTCTGGGCCGTCGCCCTGGTGGCGGCGCTCGGGGCCCTCCTGGGCGACCGCATCGCCTACGCGATCGGCAAGCGGGTGCCGCTCGAACGCGTGCCGTTCCTGCGGCAGGGTCCGGGTGCGCGGACGGTCGGGTGGGCCCGGCGGACCCTGAAGCGCCGGGGCGGGGCCGTGATCCTCGCCGGCCGGTACGTGCCGGTGGGTCGCGTCGCAGTGAACATGTCGGCGGGCGCCTTCGGCTTCCCACTGCGCCGGTTCTGGGCCTTCGCCCTCCTCGCCGCCGTGACGTGGGCGTCCTACTCGGTGGTGCTGGGGGTCGCGGCCGGCACCGCTGTGCACGACGACCCGCTGTTGGCCGTCGCGGCGGGGGTAGCCGGAGGCGCCGCCATCGGTGTCGCGGTCGACGCAGTGGTCCGGCGCCGCGCACCGGCCGAGTCAGTGGAGTCAGGATCGGCGGAGTCAGTACCGGTCGCGTGACCCCAGCTTGCTCCCCCCACCCACACGTCCTCCGTGGGTCGCTCTCCCCACCCACAATTTCTGGCCAGATCTTGTGGGTGGGACGAGTAACCGCGACGACGATCTCCGTCGGCGGCCAGAACGCCGTCACCGCCGATGGCACGCTCGTGGGCGAGGGTGACGCCGCCGCCCAGACCCAGCAGGTGATGACGAACCTGCACGTCGCGCTGGCCGCGGCGGGAGCGACCGTCCACGACCTGGTGATGGTGACGATCCTGCTGGTCGATGGCGTCGAGCTCGCCGCGGCCTACCCGGTGGCGGCCGCCGAGCTGGCGGGCGCCGCGCCGCTGGTCGTCGCCGCGATGGTGGCCAGGCTCGCCGTGCCCGGAGCGCTGATCGAGGTCAGCGCGTTCGCGGCGATCACGTCATGCGCGCGCGCTCGTCCGGCCGGTCAGGGTGTTGCTGTCGCCGGTCCGACGTCCAGCACGCGTAGCACCGCGGTGCCGGCCTCGTCGCTGGCGTCGAGGTCGACCTCGCCGGAGATGGCCCAGTCACGGTCGCCGTCAGGGTCGTCGAAGATCTGGCGCACGGTCCAGACACGTTGCGGCCCATCGGATTCCGTGATGACGAGCAGCGCAGGACCCCGTGCGTTCGCGCCTGTGCCCAGCGACTCGTACTCGGCCCAGTAGCCCTCCATCGCGTCGGCCCAGGCGCCACGGTCCCAACCCGCCGAACCGTCCAGGGCACCCAGGTCGTCGTAGCGCTCCAGCGCGGCCAGCTCGACCCGCCGGAACAGCGCGTTACGCACCATCGCCCGGAAGGCCCGAGCGTTGGCGGTGACGGGACGAGGCCGTGACGGGTCCGGCCGCTCCACCGCGAGGGCCCCGTCGGCGTCTGGGTGCGTCAGCTGCTCCCACTCGTCGAGCAGGCTCGAGTCGGTCTGCCGCACCAGCTCGCCGAGCCACTCCGTGATGTCCTCCACCTCCTGCGTGCGCGCGGACGCCGGCACGCCCGACCGCAGCGCCCGGTAGGCGTCTGTGAGGTACCGCAGCAGCAGGCCCTCGGAGCGCGACAGCTTGAGGTCGGAGACCAGCTCGTTGAAGGTCATCGCCTGCTCCCACATGGCACGCACGACAGACTTCGGCGACAGCTGGTAGTCGGCCACCCACGGGTGGCCCTGCCGGTAGGTCTCATAGGCGGCCTCGAGCAGCTCGGCCAGCGGACGGGGGTGCCTGACCTCGTCCAGCAGCTCCATCCGCTCCTCGTACTCGATGCCGTCGGCCTTCATCGCGGCGACCGCCTCGCCGCGGGCTCTGAACTGCTGGGCCGAGAGCACCTGACGCGGGTCCTCCAGCGTTGCCTCGATCACCGAGACCACGTCGAGGGCGTAGGCGTCGGGGCCGTCGGGTGTGTCGGGGTCGAGCAACTCGATGGCCGCGAGCGCGAACGTCGAGAGTGGTTGGTTCAGAGCGAAGTTGGCGGGCAGGTCGACCGTCAGCCGCACCGTCCTCCCGGTCTCGTCGGGAACGTCCAGGCGCTCGACGACCCCTGCCGCGAGGAGAGCCCGGTACGCCCGCACCGCGTCCTTGACGTGCTGGCCGCGCCGTCCAGGCGGCTCGTGGTTGTCGGTGAGCAGGCGGCGCATCGCCACGAACGCGTCGCCGGGGCGGGCCACGACGTTGAGCAGCATCGCGTGCGTGACGCGGAAGTGGCTCGTCAGCGGTTCGGGGGGCGAGGCGACAAGACGGTCGTGCGTGGACGACGACCACGAGACGAAACCCTCCGGAGGAGACCTGCGCTGCACCTTGCGGCGCTTCTTCGGGTCGTCGCCCGCCTTCGCCAGCGCCTTGAGGTTCTCCACCTCGTGGTCGGGCGCCTGCACCACGACCGTGCCGGCCGTGTCGTACCCGGCGCGCCCAGCCCTCCCGGCGACCTGGTGGAACTCGCGGGCCTTGAGGTGGCGTTGCCGCACACCGTCGTACTTGCTCAGCGACGTGAGCAGCACGGTGCGGATCGGCACGTTGATGCCCACGCCGAGAGTGTCTGTGCCGCAGACGATCTTGAGCAGTCCCGCCTGTGCCAGCTGCTCGACGAGCCTGCGGTACTTCGGCAGCATGCCCGCGTGGTGCACACCGATGCCGTGCCGCACCAGCCGCGAGAGCGTGCGGCCGAAGCCCGTCCCGAACCTGAAGTCACCGATCGCCGCGGCGATCGCGTCCTTCTCCTCGCGCGTGCAGACGTTCACGCTCATCAGTGCCTGGGCGCGCTCGATCGCTGAGACCTGCGTGAAGTGCACGACGTAGACCGGTGCCTGTCGCGTCTCGAGCAGGTCGGCGATGGTCTCGTGGACCGGTGTCGTCGCGTAGTAGTGGTGCAGCGGAACGGGTCTGGCGACCGAGGTGACCTGCGCGGTGGGGCGTCCCGTGCGCCGCGTCAGGTCGTTCGCGAAGAAGTCGACGTCGCCGAGAGTCGCTGACATCAGCACGAACTGGACCTGTGGCAGCTCGAGCAGCGGCACCTGCCACGCCCAGCCACGGTCGGGCTCGCCGTAGAAGTGGAACTCGTCCATCACGACCTGGCCGATGTCGGCTGCGTCGCCTTCTCTCAGTGCCTGGTTCGCCAGCACCTCTGCGGTGCAACAGATGATCGGGGCGTCGGCGTTCACCGCTGCGTCTCCGGTGAGCATGCCGACGCGGGCGGCGCCGAAGACCTCGCAGAGCGCGAAGAACTTCTCGCTCACCAGCGCCTTGATCGGGGCCGTGTAGTAGCTGCGCCGTCCGTCCGCGATCGCGGCCAGGTGGGCAGCCGTCGCGATCAGCGACTTCCCCGAGCCAGTGGGGGTCGAGACGATCACGTTGGCGCCGGTGACGATCTCGAGCAGCGCCTCCTCCTGGGCCGGGTAGAGCGTCAGGCCCTGACGGTCGGTCCACGCGGTGAAGACGTCGAAGACCGACTCGGGCGTGAGGTCGCTGGTGTCGAGTCGACGGTCGGTGCTCGTCGTGATCGGAGGCATCAGGGTGAGTCTTGCAGGGTCCCCGCCCCACTTCATTTGTCAGACTGTCAACCCGGCTGGACGGGTGGACGTTCTGACAGGTTGGGGGAAACGTCCGGTCTGCAGCGCTGACGCGGGTCCATACTCGACGGATGCTGGCCCAGCGGTGGCGGGGCAGGCGAGCGGCGTCGTCGCTGGCCGTCGCCGCGATGTGTGCCCTCGGCGTCGGGCTCGTCGGAGCGGCCCCCGCGCAGGCAGCGCCGACCGATGTGGTCGTCGAGCCCGTCCTCGGTCTGTGGGGTGACTCCGTCGCCGTGTCGGGCGGAGGGTGCACCAGTGGCGTGACGGTCCGGGTCGTCGGTTGGTCGGGCGGGTCGGTCGTCCAGCTCCTCGAGGTGACGGTTCCGCCGGACGGGGCCGGTGGCTGGACCGCCGACTTCATCAGGCCCAATGTCCCCGCCTACGTCCAGGCGACCTGCGACGGGGCGGAGTCCATGCCGCAGGCGATCGGCGCCACCAACGGGCTCATCTTCGGGGGCTGGGAGCCCCAGGAGACCACGCCGACCCACTTCCTGATCCGTCCGAACGGTGCCTTGCTCGAAGGCTCCCTCTTTCAGGTCTACACGGAGAACGGAAGTGAGCTGCTCGGCGAGGATGTCGTCGCGGGCGGGACCGCCGAGGTCGACGTCCCGCGCACGCCCGGCCCGCGCAACGTGCTCGCGCTGGGGATCCGTGTCGGCACACCCCCATTGGCCCCGGTCGTCGACCGGTTCGCCCTCGGGTTCCCGGTCCGGGCCACCCTGACAGCGACCCCACGTGTCGCAGTGGCCGGGACGGCGGTGACGTACTCGGGGGAGAACTGCCCGGGACAGGTCCAGCTGAGGGTCGAGGGCCACTCGGAAGACTGGTACGACGCTCCCGCGGTGTACCCCGGCGCGACCGTGACGGCCGACCCGGACGGCACCTGGTCCGCCACGCTGCCGATGCCGCCCGAGGTGTCGAGGGTGCTGATGGCCTGCGATCTGGGAGTCGACAACCAGTTCGAGACGCTGGTGGTGGGCGTGAGAGGTGCGCCGGCCCGCGGCACCCAGATCACGCCAACAGCCGGTGGCGCGATCGTTCGTCTCGACGTACCCGTTGGTCCAGCGGACGCGGGTCCCTACTGGATCGAGGCATTCACCATGGCCGGCGCCCAGGTCCCCCTGACACCAGTGATCCAGGACGAGCTTTCCTTCGTGGTGCAGGGGAGCCCCGGCCCGATCCTGCTGATCGGGATGTACGCCTTCGGCGAGAACGCGAGTGCCGTCGTCGGAGCCACCCCCGAGCAGTACCTCGCCGAGCTCGAGGGCCCTGTCGTACCGCTTCCGGACCCGCCGCCAGGGTCGGGTCCTGACCCAGGACCCGACCCTGACCCTGATCCCGACCCTCGCGTCGCCGGCCGTGCGGCCCCGTCCCCCCAGCTGGCCGCGACCGGGCCGAAGGGCGCCACCGGTCCGGCCGCCGTCTCCGGCGTCGCGCTCCTGCTGCTCGGCTTGGGGCTGCGCCGGGCGGCTCGCGGTCGATCACCTCTCGCCTAGTGCGCAGCCCGGGGCGCATACTGCGCGAATGCTGACATCACGGTCGGGACGGGTGCGCGTGGTGCCGGTGGCCCTGGCGGTGGCAGCGCTGGCGTGCGTCGGGGTGACGGGCCCTGCGCTGCTGGACGTGGGCTCCGCTGCGATGGCAGCCCCGTTGAACGTTGTGGTGTCGCCGTTGCTCGGGCCGACCGGCGGGCCTGTGACGGTCTCCGGTTCCGGGTGTCTGGACGACGTCACCGTGCGGGTCGTCGGCGGAGCGACGGGCTCCGAGCAGCTGGAGCGAGTGGTCGTACCGACGGGGCCTGGCGGAAGCTGGGCGGCCGTGGTCCACACGCCCCCGGGTGCGGCCTACGTGGAGGCCGCGTGCGACGGTGAGCTCGCGAGCCCGGTCGCGCTGGCTGCGGCGGACCGCGATCGCACCTTATGGATCTTCAGAGAGATCACCGCCACCGAGGTCATCATCAGCCGGGAACAGATGGTCGACGGCACGCACTTCCGGGTTCTGCGGGCGGACGGTTCTCAGGTGCTCGGTGAGGATCTCGTCGAGGGTGGCGCGGCGCAGGTGGTGCTTCCTCGATCACTCGGTCCCGGACGCGTTGTCATTCTGGGCGTTGGCATTCCACCGGGCAACCCGACCGGGGCCCAGGGGCTCGCGGGCGACGTGGTGCTCCCACTCCCGGTCGACTGGACCCTCTCGGCCGGCCCGCGCATCGCGTCGTCCGGCCAGACGGTGACGATCGCCGGCGAGGGCTGCCCTGGGTCGGTGGACGTGACAGCGCACGGGCAGGCGGACGACTGGTACGACCCGTACACGACCTACGTCGACGAGGAGGTTGTCGCGGACCCATCGGGCGCCTGGTCGACGACCTTCCCGATGCCTGGCGAGGCCGTCGCGGTGTTCGCGAGATGCACTGTGCCCGACGCCGACACCGAACCCGCGAAGTGGTTCGTGCTCGGGTCGCTCGACGGCCCGTTCGATGAAGCGGACGTCACTCTGACACCCACCGGCGCGGTGGTTCGTGTCGGTGTCGAGGGCGACGTCCAGGCCTTCACGCCTGCTGGTGAACCGGTGCCGTTGTCGGCCGTCCCGGGCGAGGACGGGGCATTCGAAGTGGATGGACGGCCAGGCCCCCTGGTGATCGTCGGCCTGGCGATGTTCGGCGAGAACGCCGATCCTGAAGCCGTCTCGTTCGAGAGCCCGCAGCAGTACCTTGCCGACATCAGCGAGCCCGTCACGCCGCCACCGCCCCCGACAGCAGGCCCGGGACCCTCGGGCCGAGCGGTGCCGGGGAGGATCCTGGCCGAGACCGGCCCGACCGGAGCCACCGCTCCGGCCGCCTTCGTGGGCCTCGCGCTGCTGCTGGTCGGGGCGGCTCTGGCGCGATCTGCGCGAGGGCGCAATGCCTCCACCGGCTGACCGACGCCTCCGTGTGAGGATTGCGGCAACCCGTGAAGTCGACACTGCTGGAGGACGCTCGATGCCCAAGCCCCCGCTGCCCGCCGACGTGGCCGAGTTGCTGGGCCAGCCGAACCCGGCGGTGGTCGCCGTGCTGCTGCCGGGCGGCGAGCCCATGTCTGTCGCGACCTGGTACCTCGTCGAGGACGACAGTCGCATCCTGCTGAACATGGACGCCGGCCGCGCGCGCGTGGAGTGGATGCGCGCCCGCCCACAGGTCGCCCTGACTGCTCTCAAGAAGGGCGAGTGGTACACCCACGTCAGCGTCCGCGGGCCGATCGTCCACTGGGAGAACGACGTTGCCAAGGCCATGGCCGACATCGACCGGCTGGCAGTGCACTACACGGGCAACAAGTACCGCAACCGAACCCGTCCTCGCGTCAGCGCCTGGATGGAGGTCGAGCACTGGCACGGCTGGGGCGCGGGCAAGGCCACGAGCGCTTAGCCCGTCCCTTCGTCGACGCTCAATCCTGACTGGATCGCGAAGACCACCAGCTGGGCGCGGTCGCGCGCGTGCAGCTTCAACATCGAGCGGCTGACGTGTGTTCGGACGGTCGCGGGGCTCAGGAACAGGGCCCCGGCGATCTCGTCGTTGGAGCGTCCCGTCGCCACCCAGGCGACGATCTCGCGTTCGCGTTCGGTCAGCTCACCGATGGCGGGGTGCGGGGTATTGCGGCGAGTCGGACCGGTGGCGAACTGGTCGATGACCCGGCGGGTGACGGACGGTGACAGCAGTGAGCCGCCTTCGGAGACAACGCGAATCGCCTGCAACAGCTCCACCGGGTCCCCGTCCTTGAGCACGAACCCGCTGGCTCCGGCGGCGAGCGCCTCGAAGACGTACTCGTCCAGCTCGAAGGTGGTCAGCATGATCACGCGGACGGCGCCCAGGGCAGGGTCCTCCGTGATCCGGCGCAGCGCCGCCAGCCCGTCGAGCTCCGGCATCCGGACGTCCATCAGCACCACGTCGGGCACCTGTTCCTGCACCAGGGCGACCCCGGCCAGCCCGTCGGATGCCTCGCCGACCAGCTCGGTGTCGGGCTCGCTGGTCAGGAGCGTGCGTAGACCCATCCGCACGAGCGCCTGGTCGTCGACCACGACGACGCGGACCGTCGACCCTTCCGTGCTCATCGTGAAACCTCCTCGGGTGCAGTCGTTCTGACGAGCGGCAGCTCCGCGCGAACCACGAAGCCGCGGTCAGGTGCAGGGCCCGCCTCCAACAGACCGCCGACCGCTGTCGCGCGCTGCCTCATCCCGGCGATGCCTGTCCCGTGCGCCTCGTCGCCCGCAGCCGCGCTCGGCGTGCGGCCAGGCCCGCGGTCACGGACCTCGATGACGAGCACTTCGTCGCGCCGCGTGACGCGCACCCAGGCGGGCGTTTCGCCCGCGTGCCGCAGCACGTTGGTCAGGGACTCCTGCACGATGCGGTAAGCAGCCGCGTCGACGTCGGCGGGAATGCCTGAGACCCGGTCGATCTCGTCGTGCAGCACGAGGCCGCCGTCACGCATCCGCGCCAGCAGCAGGGGCAGGTCGTCCAGCCCGGGCATCGGGCGGCGGGCCGCCGCCCCGCCGGTGGCTGTCCCGCTCGAACGGAGCCGCTCGAGGTCCGCGCGCAGGCCGTCCAGGGACTCGCGGCTGGTGGACTGGATGGACAGCAACAGCTCGCGGGCTCGCTCGGGTTCGCGGTCGAGCACGTGCAGCGCCACCCCGGCGTGCATCGCGATCACCGCGAGCCCGTGGCCGACGCCGTCGTGCACGTCGCGCGCCATCTCGAGACGTTCCTCCGAGACCACCCGGCGTGCCTGCTCCGCGCGCACCCCGGCTTCCGACCGTCGGCGCACCTGCAACGCACCGCCGATCGCCCCACCGGCGCCCACGATGGCAACCCAGGTGGCCGCCCAGACCACGTAGCCGACCCAGCCCGTGGCGCCCTCGCCGACGAACTGCGGCGCCGCGCCCGCGATCGTGGCCAGCAGGAACCCGCCTCCCCAGGCACCGGCCGAGCGCCACGGCAGCCAGTTGCCGACCCCGTACGCAGCGGCCGGGCCTGTGAGCAGGATCGGGCCGAAGGGGTAGCCAAGGGCCAGGTACAGCGAGATGGCCAGGCCACACACGACCAGCCCGACCACGGGACTGCGACGCCGCAGCAGCAACGACAGGGCGGCGACCACGACCAGCACGTACGCGAACACGCCGGGCGAGTGGAGGACCCACTCTTCGCGGAACCCGGCACCGTCGCTGAATGGGGGGCCATCGCCGAATCCGGGTCCGCCCTGGCCGTTGTCGGATGCCCGGCCCGTGCCGAACAGCCCGATGAACAGCAGCGGCACGGCCGGCACCAGGTCCCACAGCCCGCGCCGTGGGCGCCGCGAGGTAGACGAGGTCACCAACCGACGATAGGGCAGACGCCGCGACCGGTCGTCCCCTACGTGGCGGTCGCGCCGTACGCAGATCCACGTAGGCGCGGAGCCGCTCAGCGGCCGATGCGCCATGACGGCGTCGCCCCGCAGGCTGACCGTCATGGACGAAACGATCGTGACCACAGACCGACTGACCAAGCGCTACGGAGACCGGCTCGCCGTCGACTCCGTCAGCCTGACCGTGAGGCGTGGGGAGGTGTACGGCTTCCTCGGCCCGAACGGCGCGGGTAAGACGACGACGCTCCGGATGCTGCTGGGTCTCATCCGGCCGACCGGCGGCGCAGCCAGCACGCTCGGGCTGTCGCCCGGAAGCCCGAAGGCGGTCGCCCGGATCGGGGCTCTGGTCGAGGGACCCGGCTTCTACCCGTATCTCTCCGGACGCGACAACTTGCGGGTGATGGCGCGCTACCAAGGCCTGGGCGACCGTGCCGTCGACCAGGCCCTCGACCGGGTCGACCTGGCCGCGCGTGGCGGCGACCGGTTCCGGTCCTACTCGCTCGGGATGAAGCAGCGTCTCGGTGTCGCCTCAGCGCTGCTCGGCGAGCCCGACCTCCTGATCCTCGACGAGCCGACTAACGGGCTCGACCCCGCGGGCATGGCCGACATGCGCTCTCTCGTAGTCGATGTCGCTGCCAGCGGTCAGACCGTGATGCTGTCGAGCCACCTGCTCGCCGAGGTACAGGAGATCTGCGACCGGGTCGGAGTGATCTCGAACGGACGGCTGCTGACCGAGAGCACCGTGACCGAGCTGCGCGGGGCTACCGCCGTGGTCGTGCGCGCCGAGCCGATCGACCGCGCGCTGGCCGTGGCGATGCGCGTGGTCGGCGACGACGCGGTCGAGGTCGTCGACGCGCTCGCGAAGGACGTCGCGCGAGGGCACAGCAGCTCGCTCCGGCTACAGGCCGACCCGGCCGTCGTGCCGGCGCTGACGCGGGCGCTGGTGTCCGAGGGAGTCAACGTGCTGGAGATCAAGACGGACGAGCGATCGCTCGAGGACGTGTTCTTCGAGATGACAGGGCCCGGAACGTACGAGTCGATCGAGAGCCTGGAGAAGCTCGAGAACCTGGAGGTGTCACGATGAACGGCCTGGTGAACAGCACACGGGCAGAACTGCTTCGGCTGCGGCGCTGGCCGGTGCTGTGGGTGCTTGTCGGCGTCTGGCTGACCATGAACCTGACGTTCGGATACGTCTTCAACTACATCGCCTACCGAACCGGCGACAGCTCCAACGTCAACGAGGGCATCCCGCCGGAGGCGCTCCTGGCCGACCTCCTCCCGTCCGCCATTCCGGAGGTCCTCGCGCAGGGGATGCCCATGTTCGGCGGGGCGATCATGATGATCCTCGGCGCGGTCGCCGTGGGCAGCGGATATGGCTGGGGTACGTGGAAAACCGTTCTGACCCAAGGGCCGGGACGCGTGGCCACCTTCGGCGGGACGCTCGTTGCGCTCGCAATCGCCGTGGTGGGCGTCGTGCTCGTCACCCTCCTGGCAGACGTCGCGACGTCGACGGTGCTGGCGGCAGTCGAGTCGCAGCCGATCGAGATGCCGCCGCTCGGTGACCTGGCCGAGTCGGCCGGTGCGGCACTCCTCGTGATGGGCATGTGGACCGCGGCAGGCGTCGTGGTGGGTATGTTGGCGAAGGGACCGGCCCTGGCGGTCGGGCTCGGGCTGGTGTGGTCCCTGGTTGCGGAGAACCTGCTGCGCGGTGTGTCCGGTCTGATCGACGGGCTGTCGGTGGTGACCGACTACATGCCGGGGACGGCGGCCGGGTCGCTGGTCGGTGCACTGAGCAGCGGCTCACAGACGGGGGACGGCACGCCGGGTGTCCTGACCGTCCTCGACGGCAGCACGGCCACATGGGTTCTCGCCGTCTACGTCGCCGTCTTCGCCCTGGTGGGACTGCTGCTGGTGCGAACGCGCGACCTTGCCTGACGTGGCCTGAGGCGGTGAGTCACCCTGCGCCCAGCACGAGCATCGCGAAGAGGCGTGGCAGATGCGTCACGCTGTAGCCGACGACGGTGAAGACCGGCACCGTCGCCACCAGGGCGAGTCGGCGTGTTCGAGCATCGCGGGGTAGGTAAACGACGAGAACGACGGCCGCGACGCTGTCGATCGCCGCCTGCACCCACCAGTCGAACAACGAGAACGGCCCTGCGATCCAGACGGCGAATCGGATCGCCTCTCCGAGAAGCAAGCCGGCGGGGCAGCCGACGGCGATGGCTCCCCACCATCCAGTCCGGCGCGCGAAGCTCACGACGACTGCGAGCAGGGGGCCGGCGGTGATCGCAGCTACCACCCAGAAGGCCATCACCCCAAGGCTCACGTTCCCCTCGATTAGGCGGTAGGTGGCGTAGTAGCCGACGAGCGACGCGAGCAGCAGCACGCTGGCGCTCGCGGCTGCCAACCGTCTCGAGGGGTGCCCGCAGGCTGAAGAACGTCACGATGACGACCCACGGACCGAGGGCGCTGCCAACTGCTCCCAGCACCTCGAGTGGACCGGTCGCGAGGTCGAAGGGCTTCGCCAGAACCCCGGCCGCGAGTCCGGCCACTGCAGGTCGAGCAAGCCACCACGCAGTGTGCGGGGCCCGCGCCCGGGGCGACCCTAGGTCGACTGTCATGGCGTGAAGGTGTCACAGGCTCGCCGTTCACAGCGGACATTCAGCGTGCGTCCAGGTCAGGTGCACCGGGTGTACGGATGATCAGCAGATGAGCCACCACGACCACGACCACCACCACGACAGCGATGTGCCGCACGAGCACGACCTCGGCCTCTCGCACGACCTGACGACGCTGCTGGACCGACGCCGGGCGCTCGCGATCTTCGGCGGCGGCACGCTCGCTGCCCTGGTCGCCGGGTGTGCCGCCGACAGCCCGTCATCGACAGCGACGTCCAGGTCCTCGTCCTCGACGCCGGATGCTCCGCCCGGAGGTGGTGGCGGGGGCCCTGGTGACTCGGGCTCGGGTGTGGACGTCGCCGACGGCGAGATCCCCGAGGAGACAGCGGGTCCGTATCCAGGGGACGGGTCGAACGGCGTGAACGTGCTGACGGAGAGCGGCATCGTCCGCAGCGACCTCACGACGAGCTTCGGGTCGGCATCCGGTGTCGCGCAGGGTGTTCCGCTGACCATCGAGATGACGCTGCTCGACCTCAGCGGCACCTCCAGCGAGCCGATGCAGGCGGCAGCGATCTACGTCTGGCACTGCACCCGGGACGGCGCTTACTCGCTGTACGACGGCGAAGCTGCTGACGAGAACTACCTGCGCGGCGTGCAGGAGACCGACGCCGACGGCAAGGTCACCTTCACCAGCATCTACCCGGGTGCCTACTCGGGCCGGTGGCCGCACATCCACTTCGAGGTGTACCCGAGCCTTGCCGAGGCGACGAACGCCAGCAACAAGCTGCGCACGTCGCAGATCGCCCTGCCCGAGGAGCCGAGCTCGCTGGTCTACGCGACCGAGGGCTACGAGCGGAGCGTGCGGAACCTGGCCCAGTCGTCACTGGACTCCGACAACGTCTTCAGCGACGGGTACTCGCTGCAGCTGGCCACCGTTTCCGGCTCTGTGGCGGACGGGTTCACCGCGCGGCTCAACGTTCCGGTCTGACCGGCCCGTCGCTCGGTCGCTCGCGCAGCACCCGGATCTCGTCCTCGATCGCCTCGGCGAGCGCGGCTGGGTCGACACCGATGCCCACGTTGACGGCGATGCCGACTGTCACCGTCCCCGCGTAGCTGAACAGGCTGACACCCAAGGAGATCCGGCCGATCTGCGGCACCCAGAAGACGACGTCGTCGACGCGGCACCCGGCCAGTCTCAGCGGCTCACGCGGACCGGGCACGTTGGTGACCACGGCGCTGGCGCTCTCATCGAGCACGGCCACGGCACGGCGGCGCAGCGGCCCAGGCATGGCGCCCACCAGGCGAAGCAAGGTGTACGTGGCGCCCGCCTCGGACGACGTTCTCAGCCGGCGTGTACTCGTTGCGACAGAACGCAAACGGCGGACCGCATCGGGCTCACCGACCGGCAGGGTCACGAACACGATGCCGAAGCGGTTGCCCAGTTCGGCCGGTACCGGTGCGCCGCCGCGCAGGTCGACCGGCACGAGCACACGAAGGTCGGCCACCGGGCCGCCGAGTGCGACGAGATGGGTGTGCAAGCCACCCGCGGTGGCGGCGAGCAGAACGTCGTTGACGCTCACGCTGTGGGAGCGAGCCACGTCCTTGACGTCGTCGAGGTCGTGCGGACGCGTCCACGCCAGGGCCTTGCCTGTCTGTAGCGGGCGGCGCAGCACGGTGGGCGGCTCCCCCAGCGAGGCCCGCCGTTTCACAGTCGTCGTGATGACGGCGGCCGCCACGCGAGCAGCCATCACTACCCGCCGGAGCGGACTCGACACTGAGCGCTCGACAGGCACGGGCGGCACGCCGTCCGCCAGGCTGAGCAGCACTGTCGCGAGGGCCATCCCGTCGCCGAGGCAGTGGTGGAACAGGGCGACGAGAGCGCTGTGGCCGTCGGCGCAGTGCACGAGATGGATCTGCCAGGGAGGGCGACCGGCAACGAGTGGTTGCGAGACCAGTTCGCCGGCACGCCGTTGCAGCGTCTGCACGTCGGGCACGAGACTCGCCCCGGCGTCGACGACGTGAGCGGTGATGTCGAAGCTGTCGTCGAGTCGCCACCGGGGCGGCACGAGCGGCAGCCGTGACCTCACGACGCGCTGGGTGAGGCGGGGATGGCGCTCGACGATCCGCTCGGCCACGAGAGCGCGCAGTGCGTCGACGTCCAACACCCCCGACAGCTGCAGGACGGCGGTCACGACCATCCGGTTCTCCGGACGCTCGACGCCCAGCCAGGCAGCGTCGGCGAGGGACATCCGCTCCGAGCGGCGCACCCTGTCAGACCTCTTCTGCACCGCGCTCACGTCCTCTCGTCCGCCCTGCCACGCCGACATTAGGGCCGAGCACACGGTGCTCGGCGTCCTGATGCCTATGCTGAGTGCCGTCTGGGAGGCACCGATGCAGACCGTGACGATGCTCTTCACCGACATCGAAGGCTCGACCCGCCTGCTCGACCGCCTCGGCCCGCGGTACACGGAGGTGTTGTCGACTCAGCGCGTCGTGCTGCGCCGCGTGTTCGAGCGATGGCACGGGCGCGAGATGGGCACCGAGGGCGACAGCTTCTTCGTGGTCTTCGAGTCCGTCACCGACGCGATTCGCGCGGTCGCGGAGGGCCAGCGCGACCTGGCCGGCACCGCGTGGACGGACGGCGTGCGCGTCGCGGTGCGGATGGGACTGCACACGGGGGAGCCCATCCCGCACGAGGACAGCTACGCGGGCATGGACGTGCACCGCGCCGCGCGGATCGGGAGCTGCGCCCACGGCGGGCAGGTCGTCGTCTCCGAGGCGACCCACCGGATCGCCGCGCACCAGGACCTCGACGGTCTGGACTTCCTCGACCTCGGGCCCCACCGGCTCAAGGACGTGCCGGGCACCGAGCACCTGTACCAGCTCGTCGCCCCCGACCTTCCACGTGACTTCCCGCCTGTCCGCACGCTCGGGTCGGGCTCGAGCCTCCCCGTCGCGGCCACCTCGCTCGTCGGTCGCCAGGGGGAGCTGGACGAGCTGCAGGCGTTGCTGACCGGCGGGAGCGTCCGCGTCCTGACCCTCACCGGGCCGGGGGGCACCGGCAAGACGCGTCTGGCCGTCGCCCTCGCGTCACGGGTCGAGTCGGACTTCCCCGACGGCGTGTACTTTGTTCCGCTCGAGTCGGTTTCGACGGCAGAGTCGATGTGGACGTCGATCGCGGAGGTCCTCGGTGCTGCGGGGGACGACCGAGGGCCAACGACGATCCTCGACCACCTGGCGCCGCGCCAGGCGCTGCTGGTGCTCGACAACCTCGAACAGCTCGACGGCGCCGCTGCGGTCGTCTCAGAGCTGCTCGCCGCCGCCCCCCGGGTGCGCGTGCTGGCAACGTCGCGCCGCCCCCTGCACACCGGGGGAGAGCACGAGCACGCCGTCCCTCCGCTGACCCTGCCGGACGCCGCCGCGGGAGAGGACGCGGTCGCTGCCTCGGGTGCGGTGCAGATGTTCGTGCAGCGCGCGCAGATGGTCCGCCCGTCGTTCGACCTGACCGCCGACAACGCGGCTGACGTGGCAGAGATCTGCCGAGCGCTCGACGGGCTGCCGTTGGCGATCGAGCTCGCGGCCGCCCGCGTCAAGCTGTTGGGCACCAAGGCAGTTCGGGCGCGGCTGGACCGCAGCCTCGAGCTGACGGCGGCGGATCCCGCCCTGCCCGACCGCCAGCGGACGCTGCGCGGGGCGATCGAGTGGAGCCACGAGCTGCTCCCCATGCACCAGCAGCGGGCGTTCCGGCGGCTCGGAGTGTTCCCGGCCTCGTTCGACACCGAGGCGGTCGCGGCCGTGCTCGCTGATGATGTCGACCCCCTCGAGCACGTCGCCGAGCTCCTGGACGTAAGCCTTGTGGAGGTGACCGACGGACCGGAGGGCGAGCCGCGAGTCCGGATGCTGCAGACGATCTCGGCGTACGCACGCGAACAGCTGGCCGCCGCCGGCGAGCAGGAGGAGGTGAGCCGATTGCACGCCCGGCACTACCTGGAGGTTGCCAGCGTGGAGTCGCCCCGTCTCCGCGGGGGCGACTTCCTGGGCGCCCGAGACCGTATCGAGGCCGAGCTGGACAACTTCCGCGCCGCACTGGCCTGGTCGATGTCCACGCCGGCGTCAGATGGAGAGCTCACCGAGGAGCGGCTGCAGACCGGGCTGGGCCTGTCCGAGATGCTCGCGTGGTTCTGGTACGCATCCGGGTACCAGACCGAGGGCCGGCGGTGGGTAGACCTGGCCGTGGAGGCGGCCGCCGGTCGGAAGAGCCCCGAGCTGATGAACACCCTCCACATGCTTGGCGTCCTGAGGCTCCAGCACGGCGAAGTGGCCGAGGGCCGGGACGCCCTGCAGACGTGCCTGAACTTCTGGCGTGAGGACGGAAACCTGGAGAAGGTCGCCCGAGAGCTGAACAGTCTGGGTGTGGCGTACCGGTCCCTCGGGCAACCCGACACGGCCGCCGACCTACTCAGGGAGAGCATGGAGGCGGCTCGGAGTGCGGGAGACGACGAGCGGCTGGCGAGTGTTCTGTCGAACCTCGCGACGATCGAAAGCGATGCCGGACGGCACGACCGCGCCATCGAGCTGCTGCTCGAGGCCAGGGCGGTCGACGCTCAGCTAGGGGATGCGTGGGGCCTGGGCGTCGACGACGTCAACCTCGCGGGGATGATGTTGCGCGGGGGGCGCATCGACGATGCCCAGGAGCAACTGTGTCGCCACGCGGAGTCCGCTGTGGCGCTGGGTGACCCGGACCTCACCGGCGACGTGCTCGGGATCTTCAGCCAGCTGTTCGCCGAGCTCGGCGACGCAGAGCGCGCGGCAGTGCTGCTCGGCGCCATGGAGACTGTGCGACGAAAGGCCGAGCAACCGCTGCCCGAGCCCGACGCCACAGTGCTGGCGCGGTCTCTCGACAAGGTCCGTTCGCAACCCACGCCTGACCTGTGGAAGGCGAACGTCGAGCGTGGCGCGGGCACGAGCGTTCAAGAGGCGCTTGCCCTGGCCCTGGCGGCGCCGAGATCGGCCCAAGGACAGGGGTGACCTCCTCGGCCTCACGACGTCGCGTCGATGCGGATCGAGCCGTCACTCGTGCTCACGTCGATGTGCCGCTCGGATCGCTGGTCGGTAGGAACCGAGACGGAGGTCTCGCCGTCGGCGGTGTCGGTCGTGACGAAGTAGTCGCTGCGGTCGTCGGGGACAGCGATCTCCACGTCGCCGTCGCTGGACTCCGCGGTCACCGATGTCGGTGGCTCGTCGAAGCTCAGCCGGGTGTGTCCGTCTGAGGCTGAGGTCGTCACCTCGGGCGACTCCAGTCCGGTGGCGTCGATGTCGCCGTCGCTCGTCGTGAGGGCAATGCGCCCAGACAGGCTCTGCGCTCGCAGGTCGCCGTCCGAGGTGTCCGCCGTGACGTCTCCCGAGATGTCTGAGACGACGAGCTCGCCGTCGCTCGTCGACACCGTGACGGTCATGTCGTCAGGAACGACGATCTTCACGTGGCCTCGGCATCCGGTGCCAGGACTGAACGAGCACGACGAGGTCACCAGCAGCTGGCCCTCCCGTTGTGTCGCAGCTATTTTCGGCTCGAACAACGACCAGCTCCAGTCGCGTTCGACGGTGACGTCGCTGGCGCCGGAGTCACCGACGATCTCGACGTCCTCGAAGGCGGTGTCGACGTCGATGCGTGTCACGTCGTCGAAGGTTGCGCTCGCTTGGTCGCTGCCGCGGACGACGACACCGATCAGCGCGACTGCCCCCCACGCGACGAGCAGCAGCGCGAGCGCGACGGCGAGAACGCGTGCGGCAGGGCGGAACCCGCTGCGACCAGGCTCGGGCTTGGCTTCGGTGTGAGGTGTCGACAGCCCTGTGGTGCTCATGATGGGTTCCTCTCGGGTCTTGGCTGGTTCCTTCAGCCCTGGAGCCAGCGCAGGACGGCCAGCACTCGTCGGTGGGCGCTCTCGGCTGGTGGCAGCCCGAACTTGGTGAAGATCGAGCTCACGTGCTTCTCGACCGAGCCTTCGCTGACGTGCAGCTCGGCCACGATTCCGGCGTTGGAGCGCCCTTCGGCCATCAGCTTGAGCACGGCGATCTCGCGGGGTGTCAGTCCGCCGAGGGGGTCTTGACGACGGCTGCGGACGAGGAGCTGCGCGACGACCTCCGGGTCGAGTGCCGTACCGCCACCGCCGACCCGCCGCACCGCCTCGACGAACTCCTCCACCTCGGCGACGCGGTCCTTGAGCAGGTACCCCAGGCCACGAACGTTCGACGCGATCAGGTCACTGGCGTAACGCTCCTCGACGTACTGGCTGAGGATCAGCACCCCGACGGCCGGGTGCTGGGCGCGGATCGCCAGTGCAGCCCGGACGCCTTCGTCGGTGTGGGTCGGAGGCATCCGGACGTCGATGACGCACACGTCGGGAAGGTGCTGGTCCACGGCGCGCAGCAGGCCTTCGGCGTCGCCGAGCGCGGCGACCACGTCCAGTCCGGCGTCGCTGAGCAAGGCCACCAGACCCTGGCGCAGCAGCACCGAGTCCTCAGCGATCAGAACGCGCATGGGGCACCTCCGCTGTCACGACGGTTCCGCCACCGGGTCGGCTGTTGACCGAGAAGCTGCCGTCCACGGCGGCAACTCTGTCGCGGAGCCCGATCAGGCCGCCGTCGGCCCGTTCGGTCGCGCCGCCGCGGCCGTCGTCCGACACCACGAGCGACAGGCCGTCGACATCGCTGCGCACGTCGACCCTGGCGGCTTCGGCTCCGGAGTGACGCGCGATGTTGGTGAGGGCCTCACTGACCACGAAGTAGGCGATGGCCTCGACCACCGGAGCCGGCCGTACGGCCACGTCCACCGTGAGCCGCACCGGTACGGGAGAGCGGGAGGCCAGCGCCGACAGCGCGGCGTCCAGGCCCCGGTCGGTGAGGACGGCCGGGTGAACACCGCGTACGACGTTGCGCAGGGCCGTGATCGACTCCTTCGCCTCCTCGTGCGCCTGGTCGACCAGAGCCCTTGCGCCTGTTGGGTCGTCGTCGAACTTCGCCTTCGCGCGACCGAGGTTCATCGCGAGGGCGACCAGGTGCTGCTGGGCCCCGTCGTGCAGATCACGCTCGATGCGACGGCGCTCGGCGTCGGCAGCGTCGACGACCCGTGCCCGCGTCTCGGAGAGACGAGAAATCCTGGCGCGCAGGGCATCCGAGGGCCGCGGGGAGAGCAGGAGCGCGGCGAACCGCACGAGCTTCCGCGCGAGAGCGGGGGTCACCGCCAGAGCGAGCACGGTCAGCAGCAGGCCGGCGACGAAGCCGGCGGCGACTGCCCAACCGACCGGCAAGCCCACCCACGACACAGTGCTCCCGTCGGGCAGCCACCCCGCGTACAGGGGGAGCAGCAGCCCCGCCAGCGCTCCGGACCAGAGCGGCACGGCCACTGCTGCCGCCAGTGCTGCGACCGGCAGCAGGAGCAGGCAGTACGCCACCTCGCGCCTCAGCTCGGGCGAGCGGATGTGGGCGACCAGTTGCTGAACGGGCCTGCCCCTTGGCGCGACCGGCACAGGAGCCACGGGCAGCTGCTCGCCCAGCAGGAAGGCTGCGCGAGCCCGCTCGAACGTGGCCATGGCGCGGACGACGTGGACCCCTCCGATCAGGACCGGCAGGCCCAGCAGCATCAGGGGGAGTAGGCCGAAGCCGAGGGCGAGGACGAGGACGGTCACGGTGAAGACGGCGGAGCCGACCACCACGCCGGTGACGAGGTAACCCAGCTCGAGCAGGGGTTGCGCCAACCTTTTGCTCAGCATCGGACTCCTCCCTTCGTCAGGCGGTGGGCTCGCCCAACGGTAGGTCGTGCCGTGAGTGCCATCGACCCGGTTGGCCTCCGTGTCGTCTGGGGGACAGCCCCCACTTCGAGGGTCCGCCAGCCGCAGAGACCACGCCCGTCCGTCGCGGAATCGTGAGACACGTCCTCACAACGCAACGAGTTCAGGAGATCCCGTGTCCAGCTTCATGCCAGCCATCGTGAGGGCGCCCGCCGGCGTTCTCGTGGTCACCCTCGTCGCTGCCCTCGCCGGCTGCGCGAACCCCCAAACCCCGCCGACGCCGTCCGAGATCGCTCCCGGACCTGGCACGGCCATCGAGGTCACGCCCGTCGACACCCTGTCCCTTGATGCCGCCAAGGAGTACCTGACAGCGGCAGAGCACGACGCGACGACTGCCCGCTTCGGCACCTCCTCCTACAAGGTGGTCTACCGAACCGCTGACGCAGAAGGGGAGTCGACCCAGGCGAGCGGGCTGCTCGTGCTGCCGGACGGTGACTCCGAGCAGCGGCTGCACCCGGTGATCTACGGGCACGGGACGACGAGCTACCGCAAGGACGTCGCCTCGATCTCCACCGACGAGTTCACCGTGTCCCCAGGCATCGTGTTCGCCTCCCGCGGGTTCGCCGCCATCATGCCCGACTACGTGGGTTTGGGCGACAGTCCCGGGCCGCACCCGTACCTGCACGTGCCGACGCAGACTTCGGCGACGACGGACATGCTGACCGCCGTCCGAAAGCACCTCGCTGCCGAGGGGCAGGACCTGGCATCCGAGGTCTTCGTCTCCGGGTTCTCCCAAGGGGCCAGCACCGCGCTGGGTGTCGGACGAGCGCTGGACGCCGGAGACGCCGCCGGCTTCACGCTGGGAGGCCTGGCCGCCATCAGCGGCGCCTACTCGCTGCGCGAGCACCAGCTGCCGGCCATGATCGGCGGCGAGGTCGCCCCGCAAGTCGCGGTGCCGTACACCGCGTTCCTCCTCACGTCGTGGGACCGCCTGCACGGCCTGTACGGCTCACCCGCAGAGGCGTTCCGGGCGCCCTACGCCGACGAGGTGGAGCGGCTGTTCTCCGGTGACGTCACGGGCGAGGAGATGATGGGGATCCTGCCCTCGTCACCGGATGAGCTCCTCACCGACGCGGGGCGGGCTCTGATCGCCTCGCCGGGGCCGGCCATGACCGCAGCCCTCGACCAGTCAGACTCGGTGTGCCGCAACTGGTCACCGAGTGCCGAGGTGCGGCTGTACTTCGCTCAGGACGACGAGCAGGCAGTGTCGGCGAACACGGCTGCGTGTGCGGAAAGCTTTCGGGCTCAGGGGGTTACGCCTCGGGTCGTGGACATGGGCGCCCCTGCCCGGTTCGAGTCACGACACCTGGGCACCCAGGTGGCGGGCACCGACGCCGCCGCCGACTGGTTCGTGAGCGTCACCCGGTGACCCCTCTCCTGCCGTGGTCGGATACCGGGTCTAGTCCGTGGGCTGATGCCGACGGGTCCGCTGGTTGTCACGCTGCTGCCTCCGCTCGTCGAGGCCCCGCGGTCGAGCGGAAGACCTGCAGGACCCGCGGCGCCACCCTGGAGTCCAACCACGCGGCCCCGCCCGTGGGGCCACCCATGCGGAGGTCGCGGCTGAGCTGGTGGTCGGCGAAGCCACCGTGAAGTCCCACGTCGTCGCCATCTTCGCCAAGCTCGGTGCCCGCGACCGCGCGGCCGCGATCGTCTTCGCCTACGACCACGGGCTGGTGACTCCGCACCCGAGGTTCGACGCGGACTGATTGAGACGCGCGGGCGCCGGACGAAGCCCCGCCAGACGAACCCACGCCAGAGCCTGCCGTCCACAGGGATGCGGATCCGCTGGTGCTTTCCACAGGGTCGGTTGGGCCGAAAGGCGTTGTCGGTGCTGAGGTTTAGTGTGATTGGAATGGACGGGGGACGGTGCGCGGCGGTCGTCACGCAGCTACGCGAGCGGGCGACGCGGGCCGCTGCCGACGCGGCGGGCCAGCTGCGTGAGGTGCACGCCCTCTCGATGTGGCGATCCGGGCCGAGGTGGCCGCTGAGCCGCCGTCGCTGCTGCCGGAGCTGCGGTTGGACGCCCGTGACGTCGAGGCACTGGTGGAGGCGGAGGTGGTCGCCACTCTCGGGGTCGGGACCAGGGCGGCCGGGCATCTGATCGACCTGGCCCGGCGTCTGCACGACGACCTCGCCGGCACGTTGACCGCGTTGGAGGCCGGCCGGTTGGGTTTGACCCGGGTCCGGGTGCTGGCGGACCTGACCAGTGAGCTGCCGGGGCCGGTGGCGAGGTTGGTGCAGGATGCGGTGCTGCCCGGGGCGGGTAGCGCGCCGTGGGAGGGTCCGTCGGCTTTGGGGTGGCGGCGCCGGATCCACCGGGCGATCAAACGGTTCCGGGTCCACGACCAAACTCAGGAAGCACAGTCGTTGGCTGAGCAGACCCGGACCTGGGTGCAGGTCGACGACCGGCAGCCGGCGCTGTCGACGTTCTCGATCGTGGCCCCGACCGAGGACATCCTGTGGCTGGACCACGCCGTCACCGACTGCGCCCTGCAACGTCCAGACGCCGACACCGACGGCCGGTCGTTGACGATCGGGCAACGCCGGGTCGCCGCCTTGTTCGACATGGTCGAGAACGTGGTCGCCGGACGCGACCCCGCCAGCATCTTCACCACCGTTCCTAGCAGCGGAAGTACCGAGGGTGCGGGTGCCGGGCGTGGCAGGGAGCGTGAGCTCGGGTTGGTGATGCACGCCGACACGTTCCTCGACGAGGGACCAGCAGCCGACGACCCCGGCGAGGTCCGCGGACTCGGCGCCCCGGCAGCCATCGACGCCGACACCGCCCGCGAACTCACCCGTGGCCGACTCAAGACCGCTAGCACGTGCGTGTTGCTCGCTGATGGGCTGGGCGCTCTGCAGCGGCTGGTCCGCGTCGGCCGCCCACCCGCCGGCGGCTGGACCCGCCAGTCCCTGGTCGCCGCCATCAAGACCCAACTCGCCAAAGAGAACGCCGCCCACCGGGACCGGCTCAGCACCGACAAGTACACCCCACCGACCGCGCTGACCGACCACACCCGCGCCCGCTACCCCACCTGCACCCGCCCCGGCTGCCACCGCACCTCCCGCACCTGCGACCTCGACCACGACGAACCCTGGCCACGCGGACCCACCTCCCACACCAACGTCAACCCCAAGAGCCGACGATGCCACCGATGGAAGACCCTGCGACTGTGGCAATCGGCGATGCACCCCGACGGCACCATCACCTGGACCACCCTCGCCGGCACCCACCTCACCCACCGATCCGAACCACTCCCCGGGTACGGACGAGACGAGGCCTACGCCACCGCGCACACCGCCCCCGCCGCCTGACACCCTCCGGACACAGCGACGCCCCCGCCGCCTGACACCAACTGACACGCCTCATCCGGGCTCACCGAGACCTCACAGAACGTCCCATCGCCACGAACGATGGTGCAATCCGGGGGATCTCGCGAGGCCCGAACCACCGCGGCACACCCGCGCCCAGGTGGGCAGCGCCTGAGGCGCGTGCCCACCTGGGCGGTGGTTGTCGTGCTGGATGGGACTACTGGCGACTAGTGCGCCGCGGACAGCTGCCCGCGCACCGCGCCGCCGGGGAACTCAGCGGTGTGGATGTTGGTGTAGAACCCGGCCGGGTCGGTCTTGAGGCTGTGCAGGAGCGCACGGTCCACAGCCGGGACCGCGCCTGCGACACCCGAGAAGTTGGCCGGCAGGGCGCCGAAGATGTCGAGCACGACGGGGCCGTTCGCACCGGCCGGGGCCTGGTGCACGTGCCCGGCGGTCGGCGCGGCGATGCCGCTCCACTTGGCCGAGTACTTCACCTGGTGCGGGGTGGGCCTGAGCTGCCACTTCGCGTGGCCGTCAGCGTCGCCGACGAGCGGGCCACCGGGCACCGGAACCTCCTGGGCGGCGTCGGCGTCGGCCTCGAGGGTCTCGCCGAGGCTCAGCACCGACTCCACGTTGAAGGGCTTGGTCTTCTGGAACTGACCGCGGACGGCGCCGCCCGGGAACTCGGCAGTGTGGATGTTGGCGTAGAACGCCTGCGGGTTCTTCTTCAGCGACTCGATGATGGCGGGATCGGCGACCGTCACCGTGCCGACACCGGCACGCAGCGACGTCGCCAGCGCCTGGCCGAAGAACCCGACGTTCACCGGTCCGTTGGCGCCGGCCGCCCCGGCGTGGATGTGGCCCGCGGTGGGGGCCGAGATGCCGCGCCACTTGAGCCCGAACGACACCTGGTTGCCCTGGATCTTGACGAGGGCCTGCGCGAAGCCGTCCGTGTCACCGACCGCTGGTCCTCCGGGCGTGGGCACCTCCTTGGCGCCGTTGAGGAAGGCGGTCAGGTACACGGGCTTGCCGCTCGTGACAGGCTTGACGGGCTCGTGGTGCTCGCCGTCGTGCGCCTGGGCGGCGGTGCCGACGCTCATGAGGCCGGCGACGATGGCGGCGGTGAAGAGCTTCCTGCTCAGCATGGTGGATCCCTTTCAGGTGACTGGCTCGGTCTCACATCCGTCAGCGGTGGGCTGCGGTGTGCCGGGGTCGGACGACCCCGTTGCCTATAGACACGGAGCCCAATCTTGAATGGTTCAACTGGATCTCAAGAAAGTTCAACAAGTTGTTCCGGGCCCGGCGTGCTTGCGCCATCCCCTTCAGTGAGCGGACAGTGACGAAGGTGCCCCCGTCGTCGCCCCGCATCGTCATCGTGGAGGACGACGCGCCGATCCGCTCGGCGCTCGACGTCGCGATGCGCGGCGAGGGCTACAAGGTGCTGGCGCTGGCGGACGGCACGGATCTCCTCGCCGAGACGGACCCCTTTAAGCCCGACCTGGCCGTTCTCGATGTGCGGCTGCACGCCGGTCCGGACGGCTTGGTGCTCGCACGCCTGCTGCGTCGGCGCAGCGCCCTGCCGATCCTGTTCCTCACCGCGGCGGATGCGGTCGAGGACCGCCTCGCCGGGTTCGATGCCGGCGGTGACGACTACCTGATCAAGCCGTTCTCGATGGCTGAGCTGATGGCTCGGGTGCGTTCACTGCTCAAGCGGGCCGGACGGCTGGAGTCCGCCACCTGGCAGCTCGGCGACCTGGTCGTCGACGACGGTGCGCGCTCCGTCGTCCGGTCGGGAATGACTGTGGAGCTCACGCGCACCGAGTACGACCTCCTGGCGGCGCTGATCAGGCACGTCGGTCGGGTGCTGTCCAAGACGCAGCTCTTGACACAGGTGTGGGGCTTCGACGCCTACGACACGAACCTCGTCGAGGTCCACATGAGCGCCCTCCGCCGAAAGCTGGAGCAGGCGGGTCCTCGCATCGTCCACACCGTGCGCGGGTCGGGTTACGTGCTTCGGGCATGACCGACACCCCGCCGCGTGCCCGACGTGTCATCGAGGCACACAGCGCGCAGGCCCTGCTGGCCGCAGTCGTGGAAGGCTCGACCGACGCCATCTGGGTGCAGACCCTGGACGGCACGATCATGACCTGGAACACCGCAGGTGAGAACACTTTTGGGTGGACCAGCGAGGAGATCGTTGGTCACCACGTGTCGACGGTGGTGCCCAAGGACGAGCTGGAGGAGCTCTCGTCCCTGGTGGCCGAGGTGGTGGCCGTCGGCGACGTCCAGGGGTACGAGGGCGAGCGGCTGACGCGGACGGGAGACCGCCTGCCGGTGTCGGTACGTCTGTCGCCGGTGCGGGACGACGACGGCGAGATCGTGGCCGTGGCCGTGGGCGCTCGCGACGTCACCGAGCAGCGCTGGATGACCGAGACGCTGAACTCGACCCTGGCCGCCCTGCAGACCGCGGCCTCGGAGGCGAGGGCCGCCGAGGACGCAGCCCGTCGGTTCCTGGCGGATGCGGCGCATCAGCTGCGAACCCCGATGGCCGGCATCCGCGCCTGCGCCGAGGCACTGCTGCTGGGCGCCTCGCCGGAGGACACGGACCGGCTGATGGCGACCATGGTGCGAGAGACGAGCCGCGCCGCCCGGCTCATCGCCTCGCTGCTGCGGATGGCGCGTCTGGACCAAGGCATCCCGCTCGACGTCGAGCCGGTCGAACTGGTGGCCCTGTGCGCGGACGAGGTCGAGCGAATCAGCATGGTTGCGCCACACCTCGACGTCCGCCTCGACATCAAGGTGGCGCCTGGGACGGCGGTACCGGCCGACCGCGCCGGCTGCGAGGAGATCCTCAGCAACTTGGGCGACAACGCCCGACGCCACGCCGTCGGGAGCGTGCTGTTCGTCGTGGGTGGAGACGCGCGGTGCGTCGAGGTGCGCGTCGAGGACGACGGGCCCGGGGTGCCGACTGAAGAGCGGGAGAGCGTGTTCGAGCGCTTCGTCAGTCTGGACGGTCTTGGGGGCTCTGGCCTGGGCTTGCCGATTGCTCTTGCGGTCGCGCGGGCGATGGGCGGTGACCTTCGCTACGAGGACGGTTTCGTGCTCAGCCTGCCGATTCAGGACGGCGTGGCGTCTGCCGATGAAGAGTCAGAGGGCGGCGACCGGAGCACGGCAGTCTGAGCCGAAGGGGCTGAAGCCCGTCCAGATCGTCCGATGGGTGCGAGACTGTTCATGATTGTCCGAGTAACAATTGGAGAACCCCCGCCATGACCCGAACCACGCTGCCTAGCCGCTTGGGCACCCGAGCAGTCGCTGGGTTGGTGCTGGCAGTGGTCTGCGGCGCTGGCTTGGGAGCCTGTGGCCGCGACAGCGGTGGCGGCGACGCAGACCCGTCCGCTTCGGAGTCCGCGCCAGTCGCTGAGGACACCAGCCCGGCCGGGGTGGCCGTCGAGGCGGGTCTCGCCAAGCACGTCGCGGGCGACCTCGTCGGTGCTGCCGTCGACTACGAGAAGGCGCTGACGACTGACGCGGGGAACGTGCTCGCGCTCTACAACCTCGGGCTGATCGCGCAGACGAACGGCGATTCCGAAGGCGCTGAGGCGCGCTATCGCGCGGTCCTCGTGTCCGACGGCAAGTACCAGCCCGCGGTGTTCAACCTGGCGATCGTCCGCAAGGCGCTCGGCGACCTGGAGGAAGCGGAGACCCTGTACCGCCGGGCCATCGAGCTGCAGCCTGGTGACGCCGGCGCCCACTTGAACCTTGGGTTGCTGTTGCGCGAGACGGACAGGCAGGTCGACGGCGACGCCGAGGTGGCTGTGGCGCTCGAGCTGAATCCCGAGTTCGTGGACCCCGCGACGCCGTAGCGACGGCGCTGGTCAGCGTGCTTGAGGGGTCCCCCTGAAGGCAGGTGGGTTCTCCATGCCTTGTCCCGGCGTGCAGCGGTGTTGTCCAGCTCGCGCCCACGGCCAGCCAACGCTGGTCATGAGCACAGCGATCGCGCCACGCTGGATGCAGAGGCACGGGGCCGCCAAGCAACCGATTCGTGCGGGCAGGTTAGACCCGCGCGCCGGGCGGTACTGGTCTGTGCCGGATTCTGCCGGGCTCCTGCCTGTGACAGTCCCTGCAAACGTCGAGTGGGCCCGCCAATGATCTGGCGGGCCCACTCGAGCTAGTCGTGGTCTTGCACTACATGCAGATCACGTACGTCGAGTTACCTGCACTGGCAGCGTCGAAGATCGACGTCCACGAAGTGGTAGCGGCTCCGGAAACAGGCGTCGCCCCCGCGTTGTTGGACGGGAATGACTCGATCACTTCCCGGCCGCCCGCGGTGGCGCTGCCGCCACCACCCACTGCAACCTTGCCCGCGGCACAGTTGGCAATGACCTGTGTGTTGTTGGCGGTTGCCATCACGAGCGCCGCGCCCGCGACACCGGAGGGTCCAGTTGCACCCGTGGCTCCAGTAGGACCAGCCGGGCCGGTTGCACCGGTCGGGCCAGGCACGGTGCTGGCAGCACCAGCCGGACCGGTTGCACCGGTTGCGCCCGTCGGTCCTGCCGGTCCGGCCGGACCAGCCGCACCCGTGGCGCCGGCGGTACCGGCGGTACCGGTGGCGCCCGTCGAACCCTGGGCCCCGTCTGAACCAGCCGCACCGTCGTTGCCGTTGGCGCCAGGAGCACCGTCTTCGCCGTCAGCACCGGCCAGACCAGCAGTCCCCTGAGGCCCTTGTGGCCCGATGGCGCCGGTCTCACCCTGGGTGCCCTGGACTCCCTGGGCGCCAGCTGCACCAGTCTCACCCTGCGCACCGGCTGCTCCGGTCGCGCCGTCGGCACCAGCCGCACCAGTGGCTCCGGTCGCACCGGTCTCGCCCTGGATGCCCTGCGGACCGGCTGCGCCGGTCTCGCCCTGGACGCCTTGCGCGCCGGTAGCTCCGTCGGCACCGTCGGCACCAGCAGCCCCGGTTGCGCCGGTGGCGCCGGTCGCTCCGTCGACGCCGTTGGTGCCGTCAGCGCCGGTGGCGCCGGTGGCTCCGTCGACGCCGTTGGTGCCGTCAGCGCCGTTGGTACCGTCAGCGCCTGTTGCGCCGGTTGCGCCTGTTGCGCCGGTGGCTCCGTCGACACCGTTGGTGCCGTCAGCGCCTGTTGCGCCGGTGGCGCCGGTTGCTCCGTCGACACCGTTGGTGCCGTCAGCGCCAGTTGCGCCGGTTGCTCCGTCGACGCCGTTGGTGCCGTCAGCGCCTGTTGCGCCGGTGGCGCCGGTTGCTCCGTCGACACCGTTGGTGCCGTCAGCGCCTGTTGCGCCGGTGGCGCCGGTTGCTCCGTCGACACCGTTGGTGCCGTCAGCGCCAGTTGCGCCGGTTGCTCCGTCGGCACCGTTCGCACCTGCGACGCCCTGCGCCCCGGTGGCTCCGGTCGCGCCGTCCGCACCGTTGGTGCCTGCCGCGCCGGTTGCTCCGGTCGCGCCGGTCTCGCCCTGGATGCCCTGCGGACCGGCAGCGCCGGTCTCGCCCTGGACGCCTTGCGCCCCAGTGGCTCCATCGGAACCGTTGGCGCCAGCCGCGCCGGTGGCGCCGGTGGCTCCGTCGACACCGTTGGCGCCGGTAGCACCAGTGGCGCCGTCAGCACCGTTGACGCCAGCCGCACCTGTGGCTCCGGTCGCCCCGGTCTCGCCCTGGATGCCTTGCGCCCCAGTGGCTCCATCGGCACCGTTCGCGCCAGCTGCACCGGTTGCTCCGGTCGCGCCGTCAGCTCCGTTCGAGCCAGCAGCACCCGTCGCTCCGGTTGCCCCGTCAGCGCCGTTCGAACCAGCGGCACCAGTGGCTCCGGTCGCCCCGGTCTCGCCCTGGATGCCCTGCGGCCCGGCAGCGCCAGTCTCGCCCTGGACCCCCTGCGCTCCGTCGGCTCCGTCGGCTCCGTCGGCGCCTGCAGCGCCAGTGGCGCCGTCGGCACCGTTCGAACCAGCAGCACCAGTGGCTCCGGTGGCCCCGGTCTCACCCTGGATGCCTTGCGCCCCAGTGGCTCCATCGGAACCGTTGGCGCCAGCTGCACCGGTTGCTCCGGTTGCGCCGTCGGCACCGTTCGTGCCAGCAGCTCCGGTCGCACCAGTCGCTCCGGTCTCGCCCTGGATACCCTGCGGCCCGGCAGCGCCGGTCTCGCCCTGGATGCCCTGCGCTCCGTCGGCTCCGTCGGCTCCGTTGGCGCCGTCGGCTCCGTCGGCACCGTTGGCGCCGTCGGCTCCAGCAGCACCTGTCGCACCGGTCGCGCCGTCGGCTCCGTCGGCGCCGTCGGCCCCGTTGGTGCCATCGGACCCGGTCTCGCCCTGGATGCCCTGCGCGCCGTCGGCGCCATCCGCCCCATCGGCGCCATTCGCTCCGGTCGCGCCGGTCGCGCCGGTCGCTCCGTCGACTCCGTCGGCACCGTTGGCGCCGTCGACTCCGTCGGCACCGTTGGCGCCGTCGACTCCGTCGGCACCGTTGGCGCCATCAGCACCGTTGGCGCCAGCCGCGCCAGCCGCGCCAGTCGCGCCAGTCGCGCCGTCTGCACCGTTGGCACCGCCAGCGCCGTCGGCGCCGTCGGCACCGTCAGCACCGTTCGCACCAGCCGCGCCTGTGGCTCCGGTCTCGCCCTGGAGGCCCTGCGGTCCGGCCGGGCCGGCAGCGCCGGTCTCGCCCTGGATGCCCTGCGCCCCATCGGCTCCGTCAGCACCGTTAGCACCGTTGGCGCCGTCGACCCCATCGGCACCGTTGGCGCCGTCGACCCCATCGGCACCGTTGGCGCCGTCCAACCCGTCGGCACCGTTGGCGCCGTCCACTCCGTCGGCTCCGTTGGCGCCAGCAGCACCGGTCGCCCCGGTCGCGCCGGCGGCACCGTTAGCGCCGTCGACTCCGTCGGCACCGTTGGCGCCGTCCACTCCGTCGTCTCCGTCAGCACCGTTCGCGCCAGCAGCTCCAGCAGCCCCGGTAGCGCCGGTCGCAAGTCGCACCAGTCGCACCAGTCGCACCAGTCGCTCCGTTGGCGCCCGTGGCACCAGCCGCACCGGGTGCGCCGGCTGAGCCAGTCGCTCCGGCCGGTCCAGCCGGCCCCTGCGGTCCCTGCGCGCCAGCGGCGCCAGCGGCACCGGTCGCACCAGTGAACCCAGTGAAGCCCCGCGGTCCGGTCGCGCCGGTCGCGCCGGTCGCGCCTCGCGCACCGGTCGCACCCGTGGCGCCGGTCAGGCCCCTCGTGTTCCACGTCACCATCAGCTCGGTGCTGTTCCTGCACCTCGTGCCGTTCTGGTAGTCAATGAGACGCACGCCGCCGTCACTCCGGCTGTAGCAAGCGGTGAAGACATTCGTCTGGGAGTGCGGGATGGCGGCGATCGCGACCGTCGCTCCGGTAAGCAGGGTCATTGACGTGACGATGCCGATGGCTCCGGCTCGGGCCAACTGGCGGCGGCGGGCGCCCATGGGGTCGCGCATGGCTGAATCTCCTTGACGAAGGGAGCCGCGCGTTCACCTGTGGCATGCGACTTGTGTGTCTCAGAGGACAACGTGATCCTCGAACCTGAGGTCGCACTGAAGCCGTCCTGAAGGTCTGCTTAAGTCGGTTTGACTGATCCAACTGCGCGCCAGGCTCGCGCCGTAGCAGCCCGCCGGCGGTCTCGCGGGGCGATTGAGAACTCCCTTCAGAAGAGGTTCAGCCAAGGCTGCAATCGTCCATGCATGACCAGCCGCCGACACCTGACGGGCGTGGTCTGCGACGACCGCCCGGCCATTCGGCGCAGCGTGTGCGCCGCACTGAGGCGCTCCGGTTTCGAGGTCGTCGGGGAGGCAGACTCCTTCACCTCGCTGCGTGGCATCGTCCGTGCCACTCAGCCGACGGTCGCTGTCCTCAGCCTGCCGGTTGTCGGCCTGAGCAGCCTCGCCGTGGTGCGTGTGCTGCACGGCGAGTCACCGGCCTGCGACCTCGTCATCCTCTCGGCGTTCAAGCAGTTGCACGTCGCCGCCCTCGAAGCAGGCGCCAAGGCTCTTGTGCCAGAGGAGGATCCGCAGGCACTTCACGACGTGCTGCTCTCGATCGCCGCCGAGAGCCACGAGCCGGGTCCGGCGACTGCCGCACCCAGCCCGAGGCCTCGAACCCACGTCGTGCCTCACCAGAGGACGCCCTCGGGCACTCCCTGACTCCTCGGGCACTCCCCTGACTAGCGACGAGCCGCGTACCGGAGCAGCACGTTGTCCGAGCCGTCGAAGCGCCGGGTCTCCAGCAGCGTCAGGTCGGCGGGTCCCCCGAAGATCGGAGTGCCGTCACCCAGTGCCTTGGGCCCGACCATCAGGTGGACCTCGTCGACGAGTCCCCGCTCCAGCAGGCCGTTCCACGTCGTCCGGCTGCCGAAGGTGACGATGTCGCCTTCTCCATCCCGCTCGCCTGCCAGCCAGTCCCCGACACCATCGCGAGACACGACAGTCGTCGTGTCGTGCCACGGGTTGTCGGCCGGCGGCGTGTACGTGTCGGTGACGACGACCTTCGGGAGCCCGTTGTAGGTCCGGCTGAACTCGCGGTTGCCGTCGCTGAACTGCGGGTTCCCGGGGTCGTCGGGCGCGTCGGCGATCCCGGGCCAGTAGGAGCTGAAGAACTCGAACGACGCGCGGCCGAGCAGCACCGTGCGGGCGTTCCGGATGCGCTCGAGGTTCCACGCATCGAAGGCACCGTCCATGTTCATGGCCATCACGTTGCGGCCCGGTCCCTCGTAGTAGCCGTCCAGCGACATGATGTTGAAGGCGATCACGGTGCTCATGGGCGTTCTTCCCCCTTGGTCATGACACGGTCAGTGTGGGACACCCAACCAATTGGGGATGGTGTCCGCCAGACCCGGCGAGCAGAATTCTTGAGCGTGGACGAGCTCGTCACGACGCCGACGGTGACTGCAGCGCGATCGCCGGACCGGTTAGCCCTGGCCGCGTTCGTCGGCGCCGTGCTCCTCGGCGGTAGCAACTTCGTGGCGGTGCGCTTCAGCAACCGCGAGCTCGACCCGCTCTGGGGAGCCGGCGCGCGGTTCGCGCTGGCGGCGCTGATCTTCGCTGTCGTCCTGCTCGCGCTCAGGCTCCCGCTCCCGGACTATCGGCGGCTGCCCATGCTGGGCCTCTACGGCGTACTCGCCTTCGGGCTCAGCTACGGGCTGCTCTACCTCGCGATGCAGGAGGTGCCCGCCGGCGTGGCAGCCGTCGTGATGGCGGCCGGCCCGCTGTTGACGCTCCTGTTCGCCCGGGCGCACCGGATGGAGACGCTGCACGCGCGAGCGGTCGTGGGTGCCGCGGTCGCGTTCCTCGGCTCGGGGCTGATGTTCCTTCAACCGCGCAGCTCCGACTTCGGGTGGATCTCGCTGGCCGCGGTCTGTGTCGCCGCGTGCACGGCAGCTGAGTCTGTCGTGATCGCGAAGCGTTGCGGCAAGCAGCACCCGGTGGTGATGAACCTCGTTGGCATGACTGCAGGCGCAGTGCTGCTACTCGCCGCTTCGGCGGCCAAAGGGGAGAACTGGGCCCTCCCCGAGGAGCCGGCGACCATCGTCGCCTCCGGGTATCTGGTGGTGACGTCCGTTCTCCTCTTCATGCTGGTGCTGGTCGTCATTCGACGGTGGACGGCATCGGTCAGCTCGTACGTCTTCGTCCTGATGCCGCCGGTCGCGCTGGGCTTGGGATCACTGGTGGGCGGCGAACCCGTCACCACCGCAACGGTTCTCGGCGGAGTCGTCGTTCTGGCCGGTGTCTACACCGGTGCCATCAAGCGCCCGGTTTCCGTATCAGCTGAGTGATCCGTACCGCGGCCGCCAGGGCGTCGGGGTTGCCTGTGCGCTCGTAGACCTCTGCGGCGGTGTCGGTGAACTTGATGACGCGCTCGTCGCCGTGGTCTGCAGAACGCTGCACCACCTCCGACACCCAGTTGGCGGTGTCGGGCGCCTGGGGCAGCTCCTCTCGGGGCATGGCATAGCCGGGTTCGTGCGCCGAGATGATTGCCGCGCTGGCAGTCCAGACCGCCGCCAGGCTCGGTGCCCACACGTCCCGAGGCAGGCTGGGGAGCGTGTGGAGGACGGCGTTCGGTGCGGTGGCGGTGTGGACGAGCAGCACCGGCGACCCGTGTCCGTGCGTGAGGTAGCGCAGTGCCGCGGCGTCAACCAGTTCTTGCAGAACGACTTTCACGTCCTCGTCATCCGAAGGCGGACGGAGGGCCGCCTGCGCGCTGGACCACCCCGGCAGGTTGGCGAGCCGCGCCAGGCGTTGCACGACCAGTCCGTCCTGCTCCGCCATGTGCGGCACGTCGGCCAGTGCCTCGGCCGGTGCGAGCCCACCCGCGGGCCCCGTGGCGCCAGGGATCAGCCTGGAGCGAGCGGCCCAGAACGCCAGTCCGTGAGCCAGTTCGGCGGAGGCGGCCGGGCTCGTGTCACCGGCGGTCAGGGCGCGGACCGCGTGGCTGACCCGGATCACGCCGTGGGTGGTACCGGCGGCGATGCCGGGGAGCAGCCTCGGCCACCACTGGACCAGCACATCCGTCCACGGGCGTTCGTTGACCTGGTCGGTGAAGTAGGAGGCCCAGTCGCCGACCCGCTTGCCGTCGCCGAGCGCATCCGGCCAGTTGTCGTCGGTGATCCGCTCTGCCGCAGTGGGCATCTCGATCAGCCGGGGGATGTACCGGTCGACCCATGCCGGAACGACGTCGTCGAAGCCGCGCCGTGTCAGCACCTCGGCCGCCATCGGGCCGTGGTTGGTCAGCCCGTTGTTGCCCTCCTCGTCGCCCCCGAACTCAGGCCCCGTCAGGTGCAGGCGCTCGTACGCCTCGTCCAGGTTCCCGTCGTCATCCGCGGCCGACCCTTCTGTCCTCAGCGCGGGCGAGCCCCCGTTCCACGGCCCCGACCAGGTAGGGGCGCAGTTCGTGGGCCGGAATGATCGCGTGCACCGACCCGACGTCCAGCGCCCGCTGGATGTTGTGGACCTTCTCGAACTCGTCGGCGACGTCGCCGAGCTTCTCGGAGCGCACCGCTGAGCGCAGAGCTGCCAGCTCGACGCGCAGCTGCGCCTGTCGCAGCTCGTCCGCCGCCTCGAGCTCCGCCTCCAGCGCGGTGACCCGGGAGTCCTTCGCCGTGCGGGTGGTGACGTCGCGGGCGAAGACGACCGCGGCCGCCGGTGCGCCGCCGATGACGGACGCGTAGGAGCCTTCCACCGCAACGACTTCCATGTTGTCGTTCAGCACGCCGGAGAAGACGACGAAGGCGCCGCCGTGGTAGCGAGAGATCACGCAGAAGACGATCGGGCCGTCGAAGTTGACCATGGCGCGGCCGATCTCAGCGCCGTACTCGAGTTGCAGGTTGCGCAGCGACTCCGGCGAGCCGTCGAAGCCCGAGAGGTTCGCCAGGACGACCAGCGGCCGGTTGCCACTGGCGCCGTTGATCGCGCGGGCCGTCTTCTTGGACGAGCGCGGGAACAGGGTGCCCGCCGTCCACTGGTCAGGTCCGTCCGCCGGGAAGGCGCCTCGACGCGGCATGGGTCGTGACTCGAAGCCGAGCACCGTGACCGGGTAGCCGCCGAGGTAGGCGTCCATCACGACGGTGGTGTCGGCGTCGGCCATTCCGGCCCAGCGCTCGAGCACTCCACCGTCCTGGTCGACCACCGCGCGCATCACGGTCCGGATGTCAAAAGGCTTCTTGCGCTCCGGGTTTGCCTGTGCGGAGAAGATGTCGCCGACCGTCGTGAAGTCGCTGCTCGGGTGCTGGTGCGGGAACTCCCGCACGTCGCGGTCGAGCGGGTCGGACGTGGTGGCGCGGCGCGGGAAGGACTCGCCGGGCGCGACGTAGCTGTACTCGTAGTGGGCGAACAGCGTCGTGCAGGCAGCAGCGAGGTTGGGCGCCCAGTACTGGGCCTGGCCGTTCGGGCCCATCACGCGGTCGTAGCCGCCGAGGCCGAAGTTGTCCTCGGCCGACACCCCGCCGGAGTAGTCGAGCGACTGCTTGCCCGTCAGCACCATGGCGCTGTCGGGCGTCATGATCAGGATGCCCTTGGTGTGCAGCAGCATCGTCGCCTCGGCGTTCCAGTACGGCTGGGCGCCGACGTTGATCCCGGTGACGACGACGTTGACCTCGCCACCGTCCTGGGTGAAGTTGATGAGCCGTCTCAGAACTCGCGCCACCCAGTCCATGTTCTCGGTGCCGCTGTCCATCGAGATCTTGGCGCCGGACGACAGGGCGAACCACTCGACCGGCACGTGCATCCGGTCGGCCATGTCGAGGGCAGCCATCACCCGCGAGCACTCTGGCTCGGCGACGGAGCCCAGCGACCTCGTCGGGTCGCCGAACAGCACGACCCTGGTCATCCCCTCGGGGTAGCGCTTCGTCGGAGTGGAGACGACCCCGACGACGATGCCTGCCGTGTTGCCTCCCGGCGGCCGGTCGACCGGGACGAGCGAACCTGCGTCGTCGAGGTCGTACTCGGTGAAGGTGCCGTCCGGGCCGGTGATCCCCGGGATGAGCTCGTAAGGGTAGGTCGTTCCCCGAGCCCGCGCGCGGTGCACCTTCTGGCTGTAGGCGTCCAGGGGCTGCAGAGGCTCGGTCGGGGGCGGCGTCACGGACAGGTTGACACCGGTGCCCGGCTGGTAGGAGAAGACCAGGGCGACCTCGCGCGGCTTGGTGTCCGAGTCCAGCTGAACCCGTCCGTGCAGCATGATCTCCTCGAGGCCGGCGCCCACCGTCACCGGCGCGATCTCCCTGGCGAAGTCGCCCAGGTCGTCCATGGAGACCTCGATGGTCGGCCACGCGAACAGGAAGATGCGGTTGGCCTCCAGCCGTTTGCCTCCCGGCTTGGTCTGGTGGCGGCGGATGCCGTCCAGGCACGCTGCCAGAGCCCGCTCCACCGCGGGCACGGCCGTGACGCGACCGGCCGCGTCGCGCAGCGGGGTCACGTCGCGGATCTCGGCGAGCGCCACGAGGCGCTCGTCCGTGGGGTTCTCCTTGGCGTAGCAGTGGAACAGGTAGGTGTTCTCCGGCGAGGGCAGCCGCGTCCCCTCGAAGTTCTTCAGCCTCCACAGGTCGAGGCGCTGACCGGTCAACGGGTGCATGTCGCGGATCACGCGGTCCTCCTGCAGACCGCTGTCGGACGGCCGGAAGGTCACCTGCCGCACGTGCTCGCCGCCGTCGCCGAACACGGTGACGGTGACCCGGCGACCGCGGCACAGACTCGGTGCCTGCACCAGCAGGTCGTGCAGCCGCTCGGCCACCGCGTCTGTGTCGTCCGGTGCGTCGACCCACGACACGTAGAGGTCGACCACGAGGTTCTCGAGGTCTGGAACCTCCTGCGCCAGAACCGATGTCGAATCAATCGCTGCACGAAGGCCGTCGGCGTCCGTCACCGTGGCGATGAGGTGCAGCCGGTGCCCGCGCAGGTCGAAGTTTCCGGTCACGAACTGCCGGTCGTCCCGCACGGACGAGCGGACGTCCTCCAGTGTGCGCACCTTGTAGTACCGGCGCGTGAGGACCTCGAGCAGGGGCTCAGGGCCGGTGGCGTCGGCGATGATGCGTGCCCCGAGCAGCCGGACGACCGGCTCGGTCAGCCCCACCATCGCGTCGACGTGCGCGGCGCGCTCGTCCGCGTCCGGGTGCTCGTCGAGGCGGAGCAGGTGGTCGCGGATGCTCGCATGGGCCTCCTCGCGCGCGGCGCGGATCAGAGGCTCCTCGAACAGCTGGAACCGGATGCTGCGGGTCAGGTCGCCCACGACCGGGTAGCGCAGCTGGGTGGCGCCGACGAGCCGGTCGAGGATCTCGCCGACCTCGTCGAGCGCAGGTCCGGTGAGGGCGTCGCCCTCGCTCAGCCAGTGCTCCAGCAGGGCCGCGACGACCGGCACCTGGTCGGCTGCGCGCTGCTGTGCCAGGAACACGCGGTAGACGGCCTCCTCCAGCTGCGACCCGGGCTCGAGCTCGCTGACGCCGTGGTGTCGCAGCGCCCGCTGCAGCCGCGTGCGGAACGACTCCGGCAGGTCCTCCTGCTCGAAGTCGAGAGAGTGCAGGTAGGTGTGGAAGTGCTCCCGCGGGCTGTGCACCTGCTCGTCCGCCGTCTCCTCCTCGACGGCAGGGTGGTTGCGGGACAGCTCGCAGACGTCGGCGAACGTGGTCAGGAGCGCGACCTCGCCGTGCAGCAGCTCGGGGTCGGCGCTGTCGGTGGCCTCCCGCAGCCGCAGGTACTCCGCCGTGAGCGCGCCGCCGCGCTTTCCGCTGATGTCGTAGCCGGTGACGAGGGCGTGCAGGTCGCCGAGCAGCATCAGGGCGCGTGTCCGGTTGTCCACGTCGCCAGGGTCGTCGTTGCTGTGGAAGTCGACGGTAGGTGTCGGCGCCGCGTCCGACTCGACGTCGACCCGGTCCAGCCGCAGCAGGGGCGCTCCGGCGTCGACCTGAGAGTTGACCGCGACGAGGACCTCGCGCACCGACCCGGCCTGCTGGGCCCGCACGGCGGTCTCCATCTTCATGCTCTCCAGCACCACCACCGTCGCCCCGGCCTCCACCTCGTCACCGGGGCCGACCTGTACGGAGACCACGACGGCTGGAGCAGGTGCCCGAACGAGCCCGGCCTCGTCCCGCACGACGCGGTGGCTGTACCCGTCCACCTCGACGAGGTGGCTGCCGGTGCCGGCGACCCCGCTCACGTGGTGTCGTCGTCCCCCGACAACGAGGTGACTCTCGTGCTCGCTGAGGCGGTCGAGGTCGACGACCAGCACGTCGTCGCCCACCTCCAGCCGGTATCGCTGTGCGCCGACCTGAGCCACGTCGAAGGCATAGACCTGCCCCTGGTAGCCCAGCTCGACCGAGCGACCGACCGCATGGCTGGCGCGTGGCCGCCCGCCGCGGGCAGACGCCAGGAACGAGGTGCGTTCCCGCTCCTCCTCGGCGTCGTACACGTCGATCGCGACGCTGACCATCGCGATGTCGGCGAACGGGGCCGGCCTTCGGTCCTGCTCGGCGCCCGTCCGGTCGAGCCACTGGGTGTCGGCCTCGCCGGAGACGACCTCAGGCCGCGCCAGCAGGTCGAGCAGGAACGACTTGGTGGTGGTCCCGCCCTGGATCAGCACGGTCATGTCGCGCAGGGCGCACCGAAGCCGAGCCAGTGCCTCCGGACGGTCACGGCCCCAGGCGATCACCTTGGCGACCATGGAGTCGTAGGCGGCGGGGATGACGTCACCCGCGGCGAACCCGGTGTCGACGCGGATGCCGGGCCCGGTGGGCAGGGTCATCACGGTGATGGTCCCGGGCGCCGGCGCGAACCCCTCGTCGGCGTCCTCGGCGTTGAGTCGCACCTCGATCGCGGATCCCGTCTCCGGGGGAGGGGTGCCCTCCAGCCGGTGGCCGTCCGCCACGAGGATCTGGAGCTTGACGAGGTCGAGTCCGGTGGTCTCCTCGGTGACGGGGTGCTCGACCTGGAGCCTGGTGTTGACCTCCATGAACGCGAACGTGCGGGCCTGCGGCTGGTAGAGGTACTCGACCGTGCCGGCGCCGCGGTACCCGGCGGCCTTGACCAGCGCGATGGACGCCTCGCGCAGCGAGTTCTGCTGCTCCTCGGTGAGGACGGGTGACCCGGACTCCTCGACCACCTTCTGGTTGCGCCGCTGGATCGAGCAGTCGCGCACACCGGGTGCCCACACCGTGCCGTGCGCGTCGGCGATGACCTGCACCTCGATGTGACGGCCGCCGGAGACCAGGCTCTCGAGGAACACGACCGGGTCGGCGAACGTGTTCAGGGCCTCGGCCTGGGTGCGCTCGAAGGCGAGCGGCAACTCGTCGGCCGACTGCACCCTCCGGATGCCTCGGCCGCCGCCGCCGCTCCTGGCCTTGATCATCAGCGGGTACCCGATGGAGTCAGCGGCGCGCGCCGCCTCGTCCAGGGTCGAGACCGGGCCGCCGCTCCACGGGGCGACCGGGACGCCGGTGGCCTCGGCCAGCAGCTTCGCCTCGATCTTGTCGCCCAGCTGTCGCATGGCCTGGGCAGGCGGCCCGATGAACACGAGCCCGAGCCGCTCGCAGAGGTCGGCGAAGTCCGGGTCCTCCGCCACGAACCCCCAGCCGACCCAGACGGCATCGGCCCGGCAGGCCCGTAGGGCCCGCTCCAGCTCCGTGTGGTCGGTGTACGGGCCGCTCGCCGACTCGACCTCGCGCAGGCAGACGGACTCGTCCGCCAGGCGCACGAACAGCGCGCGCTGCTCGGCCTCGGTGTGGAGCGCGATGACGGAGATGCCGTAGCCGTGCGCCTCGTTGAGCTCCCTGACCGCTCGGATGAGCCGAACCGCCGGCTCACCCCTGTTGACGACTGCGACGCGACTGAACATGTGTCTCCCCACGCTGCGAACGTCACCGCTCGGACCTGAAGGTCCGAGGGGCCACACTCTGCCGCGTCCCGTGCCAGTCCGGAACCCTGGGTGACCGCGCGTCGCTAGATGGGCTCCGCCAGGCGCACGCCGAAACCGCGGATGGCGAGCTGGAGAACGACCTGTCCTGGTGCACACAGCTGCGTCACCCGCTGCTCGCTGAGCCTCTCGAGCTGGCGCAGGCCGCGGTCCAGCGTGTCCGCCCCTTCCCTGCGCGCCCGGTCGAGCAGTCGGGCGTTGTCCCAGACCTTCGCTCGCGACTCGCGCAGGAACCTCTTCGTGCCGAGACGGTTCAGCGGCTGGAGGATGCGGTCCAGGACGGTCGTGCCGCCGAGGCGTGCGAGCTGCTCGTCCTCCGCCGCCACCCTGCTGGCCAGGGTCGCGTCCAGGTGCCGGTGGTCGGCGCCCCGCAGCGCGATGGTCTCGGGGTCGTCGAAGTCCTCGCTGGGGATGACGGCCAGCAGGGCCTGAGGCAGGTCGTAGTTGATGTGCGCGTTCATCCCGAGCAGCACGTGGCGCAGAGGCGGCAGCTGTGGGGTGCGGAAAGCCACGGCCCACGGCCCGGGAACCGGCTGGTCGCTCGCGGCGCGCTCCAGGGCGTCGAGGTACAGGTCGGCGAAGGCGACGTCCCAGCGCTCGACCCAGTCGCTGTCGTGAAAACCCCCGGCGCGCAACTCGTCCCGCACCGCCAGGGTGGTTCGAAGGTAGGTGGCGAGGAAGAAGCGACGCGGGTCGCCGGCGGCCTCCATCGGGGCAAGCGCCACCTGCATGCGTGTCACCAGCGTGTCGATGCTCATGGCTCCTCGGACCACCGACGGCCGCGACTGCTCGCGACTACTGCTGTGGCGTGTCGTCGAACTCGAGACGCTCGCGGGCCGGGCCGGCGAGGGCGTCGAGGAACTCCGGTTCGTAGTACATCCGCTGGGTGTCGAGATAGGCGGGGGCGGGTGCCAGGGGAAGCACCAGGTCTTGGTCTCCGTCGAGGTCTTCGAGCCAGAGCGCCATCACGTAGAGCGCGGGCACCCGCACCATCCGCACCTCGTAGTTTCCGGCGGCGGTCTCCGTCCGCTCGTCCAGGGTGCGGAGGGCTTCGGCAGTCGACTGGACGAAGGGTCCTTCGTTGAGCTGTGAGAACGCAGCCTCGCCGCCGTAGGCGTCGGTGGCGACCTCTGCTCCTGCGACGGCCGCGCCGCCGGCCTCCACGAGGTAGCGCCAGCCAGTCGTCTCTGAGGCGTCGAGCGGGCGCTGCTCGGTCAGCGCATCGAGTCCCACGTGCCGCATCTCGTGGGGGCTGCTGAGGGATACCTGCTCCGACGCCGTCGTCGTGAGCGCAGCGCCACCAGCCGTCTTGAGCCTGGCCGTGCGCGCAACCTGCTCGACGCCGACCTGCGCGAGCCGCTCGGCCTCACCGGGCGGCGTTCCGAACCGGACGCCCATGTCAACTCCTCGTGAAGTAGGTGTGTGTCCAGGATCCGGTGCCCTGGTAGGCAGTGCGGATGGTCGCGTCCGTGATGTACGACGCGCCGAACCAGGGGTCCTCGACGTAGACGAAGCCTCCGCCGGTCTCCTCGTAGCCCTCCAGGATGACGAAGTGGCCGCCGCCACCACTCCAGCCGATGCGGACGCCCACCAGCCGGCCGGCGTCCACCTCGGCGCGCACGTCCGCCAGCGTGATCGTGCCGCCCGCCCATCGGTCGAGATTGCCCACGCGAGTCAGCGCTCTGTCCAGGAACCACGGCTGGTTGCACGCGTTCGTGGACCCGTTGACGCAGCAGGTGGTCTGGCCCAGCTCCTGGTTGACGAGCTGGCACTGGGTGCGGGTGCTGGCTGCGTCGTAGAAGCGGTCGACGCTCACGGCGACCGCGCTCCAGCACCACTGGGTCTGCTGCTGGGGCTGCATCGTGAAGGCCAGCTGCCGGCTGGTGTCGGGGACCGGCCACCAGCGGTGCCACAGGCCGTTGTCCGCTCCGCGCGCGAAGACGTCGAGTCGGTCCTGCGCCCAGCTGACCGGGACCGGGGTCGTGGTGATGATGCCGCCGAGACTCTCCCAGCCACCCCACGCCTGGCCGTCCCACCAGCGGTGCCACAGCGCGTTGTCCGTCCCCCGTCCGAACACGTCGATCCGGTCCGGTCCCCAGCACACGGCCGCGGGAGGCGTCGTCAGGATGCCGCCGAGGCTCTCCCAGCCGCCCCAGGCGTGGCCGTCCCACCAGCGGTGCCACAGCGCCTGGTCGGTGCCGAGGGCGAACACGTCCAGCCGGTTCGCAGCCCAGCTCACGGCCACCGGCTCGGAGATGATGGTGCCTCCGAGGCTTTCCCAGTCTCCCCAGGCCTGGCCGTCCCACCAGCGGTGCCACATCGCGCTGTCGGTGCCGCGGGCGAACACGTCGATCCGGTTCGGTCCCCAGCACACGGCTGAGGGAGGCGTGGTCAAGGTGCCGCCGAGGCTCTCCCAGCCACCCCAGGCGTTGCCGTCCCACCAGCGATGCCACAGGGCGTTGTCCGTGCCGAGCGCGAACACGTCGATCCGGTCCGACGCCCAGCTGACGGCGACCGGCGGGGACATGAGGACGCCGCCGAGGCTCTCCCAGCCGTCCCAGGCCTGGCCGTTCCACCAGCGGTGCCACAGGGCGTTGTCCGTGCCGAGCGCGAACACGTCGATCCTGTTCGGCCCCCAGCTCACCGGCACCGGGGGCGACAGGATGGTGCCGCCCAGGCTCTCCCAGCCACCCCAGGCTTGGCCGTCCCACCAGCGATGCCACAGCGCGTTGTCCGTGCCGCTGCCGAACACGTCGATGCGGTCCGGTCCCCAGGACACCGCCGGCGTCGACGATGTCAGAATGCCGCCGAGCGGCTCCCAACCACCCCAGGCCATGACCGACCTCCCTCGTTCCAAGCGCGAGTTTCGATCCCGATGCAGCCGTTGATGCTACTCCCGGAATTCGGCCTGGGGCAGGCGGATTCACGGCCGCTGCCCCATTTCTTGTGACTGTTCATGACAGGTTTCGCGAAACTTTTTCCGGTGTGCGACGGTTTCGGTGTGTTCCGCATGGTGGCCCTCTCGGCGGTCTTTCGGTCTGGGTTGCGGACGGCGCACCGTGTCGCTTCACTGTCATCGCGGCCGCATTCCGGCGCTCATCAAGCCATCGCAGGGTCGCCCATCGACCTCCTGGAGCGACGAATGAGCACCCTCCGACGCAACCTCCTTCTCGTTAGTGCAGCAACGATTCTCGCCGTTCCTCTGGGTGCCGGCCCGGCGGCGGCCACGGACCAGTCCCCGCGGCACTCGGCCGACAGCTCCGTCCAGCAGGATCGTCGGAGTCACCGCAACCCCATCGTCGTCCCACCGACGCCCTATTCCTTCGAGGAAGACTTCGACCCGGAATGCACCGGTCTCGACATTGCCGGTCATTTCGAGGTACATGGGGTGGATTCGACCCGTTACCTGCGAGGCACCAGAGGGCAGGCCTTCCTGTACAAGGACACCTTCAGGTTCACCGAGACCTGGACGGACAGCGCGTCCGGAGACGTCATCTTCACCATGAAGGGCTCCTACGTCTTCGAGGAGGTCGCGGGCAAGAAGGTCCCTCTTTCGCGGGTGCCCGACGACCTGATCCCGGAGGAGGGGCTCATCGGTCCGGTCTACAAGTTCACCGCCACGGAGACCGGCTGGGAGATCCTGCGTGACGGGTCAGGGCAGGCGCTCTACCGGACTCGCGGCGTGCAGGTCTTCGAGAGCCTCTTCGACACGCTGGGCGACCATGCACCCGGCGGGACGCAGCTGAGCTTCGAGACCGTCAAGGTCATCGGGCCACACCCGCTCAATGACGTCGACCTCTGCGACGTCGCCGCTGGCCTGCTCGACAGCTGACCCGCACTTCACGAGGTTTAGCCCACCTTTGCGAGCAGGGGCAGAGGGCGCCCCGAAGGGTCGAAATAGTCGGCATAGGGTGGGCGGATGGATCGGGAGACCGCTCAGGACTGGCTCGACCGGTACGTCGGTGCGTGGATGTCCTACCGTCCCGAGGACGTCTCAGCGCTGTTCAGCGACGACGTCGCGTACCGCTACCACCCGTATGACGAGCCGATCGTCGGCCGGGACGCGGTCGTCGCGTCCTGGCTCGGAGACAGTGCTTCGGATGACGCCTCCACGCGCGATGCAGCGGGCACCTACGAGGCCGAGTACTCGCCCGTCGCGGTCGACGGTGACACCGTGGTCGCCACCGGCACATCGAGCTACCGCGACATCCCTGGCGGGCCGGTCGTCCGTACCTACGCGAACTGCTTCGTCATCCGCTTCGACGGCGACGGGCGCTGCCGCGAGTTCACCGAGTACTTCGTTCGTCACCCGTGAAGCACGGCGTCCAGGGCTAGGGGACCGCGGGCTTGCTAGGCGTCCGTAGCCACGCATCGAAGAGCGGGGTCAGCTCTTCGCCGGAGGCCCTCTCGTAGACGGCCTCGAAGTCCTCGGTGGTGCCGGTGCGGTCGTCGTACTTCTGCAGCCATGCCTGCGCGCCGGCGAAGAAGGCGTCGTCGCCGACGGCCAGGCGGAGTGCGTGCAGGGTTGCGGCGCCACGGTCGTACACCGGTCCCTGGAAGAGGCCGAGGGGCTGCGGGTCGGCGATGACCAGCTCCCAGAAGTCCGAGTCAGCCGGTTCTGCCATCACGGCCTCGAACTGTGCCTGGGCTGTGGTGCCGCCCGTGTGTTCCGCCCACATCCACTCCGCGTACGTCGCCCACCCTTCGTTGAGCCAGAGGTCTCGCCATCGCTGCGGACTGACCGCGTCACCGAACCACATGTGTGCCAGCTCGTGGGCGACCGTGGACTCGCCGGCCCGCGACGAGTACACCGGGCGGGTCTGGGTCTCCAGGGCGTAACCCACGCTGTCGTTGTCGACGATGGACCCGAAGGAGTTGAACGGGTAGGGCGTGAACAGGTCCTCGTAGAAGGCGATCATGTCGGCTTGCTTGCTCAGGCTGGCGTCGGTCGTGGCCAGGTTCGACGGCGTCAGCTTGCGATCGACGGCGTCGATGATGGGCAGGCCACCGTCCGTCTCGGAGGTGCGCAGGTCGAAGTCGCCCACCGACGCTGTCGTCAGGTAGCTCGCCTGCTGGTCCGGAGCCTTCCAGCGCCATGTCGTCCAACCGTGCTTCGTGACCGGCGGGCCGGCCGGCAGGCCGTTGGCGACGGCCGTCTTTCCTTGCGGCACAGTGATTTCGAAGCCGTACGTCGCCTTGTCGGTCGGGTGGTCACTGACCGGGTACCACGTCATCGACCCCTCGGGCTCGCCGACGACCATCGCGCCGTCCTGCGTCGTGACCCAGCCGTAGAGGGCGTCCTCGATGTCGGTGGGTCGCGTGGTCTGGCCGCCGTACGCGACGACGACCCGGTAGTGCCGCCCCGCGCGAAGCTTCGGCCGCGGCTGGATCGTCAGCTCCCACTTGCGCGCCGCATCGTCCTGCACCTGCCAGTAGGCGGCCCTCTTGCCGTTGACGGTGACCGCCCGCACGTCCATGCCCCGCAGGTCGAGGTTGAAGCGGTTGAGATCCTTCTTGGCCACCAGGTCGATGGTGGCGACGCCACGGAACTGGCCCACGAGGGACCCTGTCGGCGTGGGCGGATCGGTGACAGGCGGTGGCGTGTACGTGATGTCGAGGTCGTAGTGCCGAACGTCGTAGCCGCCGTTGCCGGCGAACGGGAAGTAGGGGTCACCCGCACCCGGTGCGCCGTTGACGTACCTCGGCGAGTCGTGCGCGGTGGCCGCCCCGAGCGGGGCGAGTGCCGTGATGCCCACGACGAGTGCTGACCCGGCGGCCATGCGAGTTCGAGCTGGACGCTTCACAACGCACCTCCTGGATCTGACTCTGCGGGTCAGCGGCTTTCGCCGCGTCATTGCGGCGCGCGGGGCCATCCTTGCGCGTCTCGCGGTCGACCGCGACGGATGGAGTGCCATCCGACCCGTCCGTGGCACGGTTGGTGTCGGTTCGTCCCCTTGGCGGTAGCGGTGTGGACGACGATCCTGATGTGCATGAGCTTCTCGGAGGCCCCGCCCACGATGGAACTCGTCGAGATCACCGCCGAGAACCGGGACGCAGTGGTGGCACTCGCCGTCGCCCCCGAGCAGGTGCAGTTCGTCGGGTCGGTGCGAGGTGCGATGGAAGAGGCCGCCGGATACCCGCAGGCCAACCCTTGGTACCGGGCGCTGTACGTGGAGGGCGAGCCAGTCGGGTTCGTGATGATCAGCTGGAACGTGGAGCCCCAACCCCCTGAGATCAACGGTCCGTGGTTCCTCTGGAAGCTGATCATCGACGAGAAGGTCCAGCGTCGCGGCTACGGCCAGGCGGCGGTGCGCAAGATCGCCGACATGGTGCGGGCCGAAGGCGCGACGGAACTGCTGACGAGCTACGTGCCCAAGCCGGGCGGGCCGGCGGGGTTCTACCAGCGGCTCGGGTTCGTGCCGACCGGCCAGCTCGACCCCGAGGGTGAGGTCATCCTCCGTCTCGAGCTCCGCTGACGCCCTACGAGCGCCTCTGCCCGCAGCAACCAGTGCGGGGCGGGCGTCACGCGGCGCCGTCCCACCAGTCGAGCACCCTGAGCGCGCGGAGCGTGTTCCAGCGGCTCGGCGTCCCCGTCCCGCCCTCGAGGTCGAAGTGGACGCGACCCGTGGGGATGCGGTCAAGCAGCCACCGGCCGTCGGGCTGCTGCTTCGTTCGGACGACCTCAACGGCTTCGGCCATCCGGGGATCCGGGGCCGCGCCAGACCCGCGGAAGTAGTCGAGAGCCCGCAGCACGTCGTACTGCCAGTAGTAGGGGAACGCGAACTCGACGTACGTGGGGTCGGCGACCTCGCCGGTGCTCTTGCGGCGGAACAGGCCGCGCTCGAGCAGGTACTCCTCCCCGCTTCGTCGCGCCGCACGCACGTCCTCGGACCCGCCGGTCGCTCGCTCGAGCTCGAGCAGCCCGTCGAGCACGTTGATCGTGGTGTCGAAGGACGAACGCACGGAACCGTTCTCGACCTCGCAGTTCCAGCCACCGTCGTCCAGCCGCTCGCCGAGGACCCTCTCGACGATTCCCGCCACGTCGACGCCGAAGTACGCCCCAGTCTCGATCGTGCGGCCGTTGATGCACGGCTCGACCTCGCCGTCGAAGTAGCGCTGCCCGTCGTGCTCCCAGCGCCCGTTCTCTGCGACGAGCGCGATCGCCCGGCGCGCGGACTCCGAGGCCGGGTCGAGCCCGAGGAGCTGAAGCGTCTGCAGCGTGTGCATCGTGGCCGTCCAGGGCTGACCCGGCTCACCGCCGGCGTAGCCCGCCGGAAAGCAGGCGCCCCCGTCCCAGAGCCCGTCGGGATCTTCGAGCGTGAGGAGGCGCGTGCCCCAACCCTCGTGCTCGACCCGCGCCCGCTCGGCCGCCACGTCGTCGGGGGACTCCTTCTCGACATCGCGTAGCACCTGCCAGCGGATGGCGGGGTCGCCGTCGAGCAGCCAGTCGGTCACGTCCATCGCCGCAGGCTAGTAGCGACCTCCGACAGCCCCCATCTGTGGACGCTCGGTCGGAAGGAGCCTGGCCACCGTCTATCGTGTGCGGCGGAATGTCCTGGTCAGGACTCATTTGGGGGAACACGTGGACGCGGTGGGGATCGTCGAGGACGAGGTCCGCGAGCTGATCCGCCGTCGCGGTGTCGACCCGACCCGTGACCCCGGTGGCATCCGGCGCCTCGTCGAGGACGCCGTCGCCGACTACGACGACCGCTCGCTGTCCGGTGGCCTGCCGCCCCTGACGGATGCCCGCCACACGGTCAAGTCGGTCCTGGACTCGGTGGCAGGCCTCGGCCCGCTGCAGCCGTACCTCGACGACCCTGACGTCGAGGAGATCTGGATCAACGAGCCGGGCAAGGTGTTCATCGCGCGGCACGGGGTCCACGAGCTCACGACCACGATCCTCACTGCTGACCAGGTGCGCGACCTGGTCGAGCGGATGCTCAAGTCGTCCGGCCGCCGGGTGGATCTGTCGAGTCCGTTCGTCGACGCGATGCTCTCGGACGGGAGCCGCCTGCACGTCGTGATCCCCGACATCACGCGGAAGCACTGGGCCGTCAACATCCGCAAGTTCGTCGTGCGCGCCGACCGGCTCGACGACCTGGTGGGGCTCGGCACGCTGACCGGCCAGGCCGCAGCGTTCCTCGACGCGACGGTCCAGGCGGGCCTCAACGTGCTCGTGTCGGGCGGTACCCAGGCGGGCAAGACGACGCTGCTCAACTGCCTGGCCGCCTCGATCCCTCCGCTCGAGCGAGTGGTCACGTGCGAGGAGGTCTTCGAGCTGAAGATCCCGCTGCGCGACTGCATCGGCCTGCAGTGCCGGCAGCCGAGTCTCGAGGGAACGGGTGAGATCCCTCTGCGGCGGCTGGTCAAGGAGGCGCTGCGGATGCGGCCCAGCCGGCTCATCGTCGGAGAGGTCCGTCAGGCGGAGAGTCTCGACCTGCTGATCGCCCTGAACTCGGGCCTGCCTGGCATGGCGAGCATCCACGCGAACAGCGCGCGCGAGGCGATCACCAAGATGTGCACGTTGCCGCTGCTGGCGGGCGAGAACGTCGGCGCCAGGTTCGTGGTGCCCACCGTGGCGGGGAGCATCGACATCGTGGTGCACCTCGCCCTCGACGGCGACGGCAGGCGTCGTGTACGCGAGATCGTCGCGGTACCAGGGCGAGTCGAGCAGGACGTCGTCGAAACCGCGGACGTCTTCACCACGCGCGGCGGGCGCCTCGTGCGGGCGGACGGGTTCCCGCCTCACCCCGAGCGCTTCGAGCGCGTCGGCATCGACCTGACGTCGCTGCTGCGGCAGGAGATCGGGTGGTGACCGCACCGTGGGGGTGATCGCCGGCTTGGTACTCGGAGCCGGCCTGTTCTGCATCTGGTGGTCGTTCTGGACGCCTGCGGAGCAGGTGGTCGACGGGCCACGCTCCCCGACTCTCTCCGATCGGCTCACGGACGAGCTTCTCCAGGCGGGCATGGTCTCGGTCGGGCCCCGAGCGCTGCTGACGGCGTGCGCGGTCAGCGCCCTGCTGTCCGGTCTGTTCGTGCTGGCTGTGTCGTCGGCACCGCCGATCGCGGTCTGCTTCGCGGTCATCGGCGGCTGGGCCCCGTTCTCGCTGGTGCGGGTCCGCGCCCGTCAGCGCCGCAGCATGGTCCGTGACCTGTGGCCAGAGGCAGTCGACCACCTCACGTCCGGCATCAGGGCTGGCCTGTCGCTGCCCGAGGCACTGACGCAGCTCGGTGAGCGAGGGCCGAAGGAGCTGCGTCCCGCCTTCGTCGCCTTCGGCGAGGACTACCGCGCGACAGGCCGTTTCATCGACTGCCTGGAGCGTCTCAAGACCCGGCTGGCCGACCCGGTGGCCGACCGCATCGTCGAGGCGCTGCGTCTCACGCGCGAGGTCGGCGGCAGCGACCTCGGCCGGCTGCTGCGCACCCTGTCGTCGTTCCTGCGCGACGACGCACGCACTCGGGCAGAGCTCGAGGCCCGGCAGAGCTGGACCGTGAACGCGGCCCGCCTCGCGGTCGCGGCTCCGTGGGTCGTCCTGGCACTGCTCTCGACACGGCCTGAAGCGGTGACGGCCTACAACCGTCCGGCCGGGATCGTGGTGCTGGCCGGCGGAGCTCTGGCCTCGGTGGTCGCCTACCGGGTGATGGTGCGGATCGGGCGGCTGCCGGAGGAGAGCCGGGTGCTGCGATGACCGGGGGTTTCCTCGTGTGGGCGGGTGCTGGCGCTGGGCTCGTCGCCGGGTTGGGCATGTGGCTCGTCTTCGTTCGTCTCCCGGTGATGCGGAGACCGCGTCTCGACCAGAGGCTGGCGCCGTACGTCCGCGACGTCGCCCGTCCGTCGTCACTGCTGCGCGAGACCGCGGTGGCCACGCCCTTCGTCGCCATCGAGCGGATGCTCGGGCCGGTGATGTTCGACGCGGTCCGGTGGGTGGAGCGGCTCTCGGGTGGACCGGGCACGGTTCGCCGCCGGCTGGAGCAGCTGGGACGGTCGATGACCGTCGAGCAGTTCCGCGCGCAGCAAGTCGTCTGGGGTGTGCTCGGCCTGTGCGCCGGTCTGGTCGGCGCCCTGGGGATCGCTGCACGCCAGGGACTGTCAGTCGTTCCGATGCTGGCGATGGTCGTGGTCGGGGGCCTCGGTGGGGTGCTCGGCCGCGACCGCATGCTGAGCCGGGCGGTCCGATCCCGCGAGGAGCGGATCCTGACCGAGTTCCCCACCGTCGCAGAGCTTCTGGCGCTGTCGGTGAGCGCGGGCGAGGGCGCGATCGGCGCGCTCGAGCGGGTGGCGCGCACGACGTCCGGTGAGCTGTCGATGGAGCTGCGCCGCACCATGGCCGACGCCCGCGCCGGCGCCAGCCTGGTCGAGGCCCTCGAGGGCATGGCCGCCCGAACGAGCCTGCCCATCCTGGCGCGGTTCGTCGACGGCGTCGCGGTAGCCCTGGAGCGCGGCACCCCGCTGGCCGAGGTGCTGAGAGCCCAGGCGCAGGACGTCCGCGAGGCGGGCAGGCGGCAGCTGATGGAGACCGGAGGCAAGAAGGAGATCGGGATGATGGTGCCCGTCGTCTTCCTGGTTCTCCCGGTCACCGTGATCTTCGCCGTGTACCCCGGGTTCGCCGTTCTGAGCCTGGACCTGTGACTGAGGACGACCCATGTCACCCCAGCGGTGACCAGAGAGAGGATGTGGACGGGATGAGTGCGGTGCGGGCGGTGCGACGCCGTTGGGCGCAGGCCATGGCCGCCGGGGAGGACCGCGGTGACGTGCCGGGCTGGGTGATGGTGACCCTGATGACGGCAGGACTCGTGCTGGGTCTGTGGGCGGTCGCCGGCAACCAGCTCGAGAGCGTGTTCAGCGAGGCCATGACGCGCATTCTGAACTTCTGACACGTCTGTGCGAGCGAACCGACGTCGCGACGAGGGCTCTGCCGTCGTCGACTTCGTCGCCGTCTCGGCCCTGGTCACCCTGGTGTTCCTCGGCGTCGTCCAGCTCGCCCTCGTCCTGCACGTCCGCAACACGCTCGTCGACTGCGCATCGGAGGGCGCCCGCTACGGCGGCCTGGCCGATCGGACTCCGGCCGAGGGTGCAGCACGCACTCGCCAGCTGATCGAGATGTCGCTCTCCTCGGGGTACGCCGACGACGTCTCCGCGACGACACGCATGGTCGACGGAGTCACGATGGTCGAGGTGCACGTCGAGTCGCCTCTGCCGGTGGTCGGGCTCTTCGGGCCGGGACGGGCCGTCAGCGTGACCGGCCACGGGCTCCAGGAGTGACGAGGGTGACCAGGGTGATGCTCGTGCTGCGCGAGCGCGTTGCTCGCGAGGGCCGCACGGCCGAAGAGGGTTCTGCTGTAGTCGAGTTCGTCACTCTCGGTGTTCTGCTGCTGATCCCGGTGATCTACTTCGTGCTCGCGATGGGGCAGATCCAGGCCGCTGCGTTCGCCGTCGAGTCAGCGTCACGTGAAGGCGCCAGGGTCCTGACCGCCGCCGATGACGAGGAGGAGGGCGCCGCGCGCATGGCCACCGTCGTCGACCTCGCGCTCGCCGACCAGGGCTTCGAGCCGCCGGATGATCCGCCTCCGACTGTTTCGGTCACCTGCGAGGCGGAGCCGTGCTTGACGCCCGAAGCCGCCGTGACGGTTCTCGTCGAGGTCGAGGTCGTCCTGCCAGGAGTGCCTGCCTTCGTCGACGGGCTGATCCCGACGCGCGTGCCAGTGAGCGCCCACGCCGTGGCCGTGGTGGACCGCTACTCGGACGTCGCGCCGTGAGACGTCGCGCCATGAGACACCGCGCCATGAGACACTGCGCCATGAGAGCCGCACTGCGGGAACGGCTCTGGGGCCGCTCGGACGACGGGCAGATCATGCTGCTGATCATCTTCTACTCCGTGATCGCGCTCGCGCTGGCCACCGTGGTCGTGAGTGCGTCGGCCGTTCACCTGGAGCGCAAGCGCCTGCTGGAGGTCGCCGACGGGGCGGCGTTGAACGCGGCTGACGAGGTCGACGCGGGCGGGTACTTCAGGGACGGCGTGGAGCCTGGCTCCGTGCCGCTCTCGGACAGCTCGGTGCGGTCCAGCGTCGACACCTACCTCGACGACCGCGACGCCTACTCCGACCTGACCGCTCTGGCGGTCGGGTCCGAGACCGGCACGAGCGACGGGCGAACGGCCGAGGTGACCCTGTACTCGACCGTCACGCCGCCGCTCATCGGCTGGGCCATCGAGGCCTTCTCCGGTGGCATCACGCTTCACGCGTCGTCGAGCGCGCGCGTCGACGCCGGCTGACCAGCGGCACTGCCATCAGGTCCGCCGTTCGGCGGATACCCCTCCGCGGTCGCCCGGCCTATCCTGAATGGCTCGCGAAAACCCCCTGCTACCAGGAGCATTCATGTACAAGTCAGCCCGAATCATGACAGGTGCCGCTGCTCTGACCATGGGTCTGGCGGTGATGGCCGGAGGGCAGGGGGCATCCGCACAGACCAGCTCCGCGTCCGCGACGCCTCCGGCGTTCCTTCAGATGGCGTCGGACGGCGTGAACGACATGGGTTCACCTGCACTGTCCCATTCAGGCCGCTACGTCGCTTACGTGGCGACCCTGCACAACCAGGTTCCGCTCAACACACAGCTACGGCTGGCGGACCTCGCTGGCGGCGGGAGCGAGCTGTTGAACCGCTCGATCGACGGGGGTCGGGCGGCGGGCAACTACAGCATGCCTCCGGTCATCTCGGCCGACGGTTCGCGCGTCGCGTTCACCAGCAACTCCGCGCGCCTGGTCGCCGGCGACACGAACGGTCGCTGGGACGCCTTCGTCCGCAACGCGTCGACGGACACCACGCTGCTGGCCAGCAGGGCCATCGACGGAGACGCCTCGAACGGCGCGTCCGGCATGACCTCCCTGTCCAAGAACGGCCGGTATGCCGTGTTCACCAGTACCGGGACTGACGTGGTCGCCGGCTCGACCACCACCAACTCCGACGTCTACCGACGAGACCTGAACGGCAACACCACCCTGCAGGTGACGGTCCGACCGAATGGTGCACCGTCGAAGGGTCCCGGCTCCAACAGCGCTGACGTGTCCGCGGACGGGAACCTGGTGGCCTTCAACAGCTACAACGCCGACATCCTTGCCACCGATGACGCCGATCTCGACAGCGACCTGTACATCCGCAACATGACGACGGGGCAGACACGGTGGCTGAGCCAGGGCGTGCCGGGCGGAGCGAACCCGTCCGGCGTCGTCATCTCCCCTGACGGACGGTGGGTCTCGTCGCGGTGGGACGACGGGAGTCTGCACCTCACCAGGGTGGACACCGGGGTGACATCGACCGTGGCGGCCGAGGGGTACGCGCTGACGGGCGCCTTCTCCAGCCAGTTGGGACGGTTTGTCTTCGTCTCGGACGGGAAGCCCTGGGTCCGCGACCTCGCCAGTGGGGTGAACACGGCCATCCCCACACCCAACGACGGCTCCGTCGCCACGGTGACCGTCTCAGGCAACGGGCAGTTCGCCGCGTACGACTGGATCCCCGCGGACGGCGGGCTGAGCACGATCTACCGGGTTGCGCTCTGACCTAGAAGCACCCGCCCTCTGCACACCGGAGGTCCGGGCAAAGTGGGTCACGCGCACATGGCGACGTCGCAGCGACCTCGGCAGGCTCGACCAGCACGCCCTGCCGCCCGCCCGACTGCGAGGTCCGCCATGCGCACGCGTAGACCGCTGTGGGCCACTGCGCCCGCCACCTTCGCCTTGGCCGTCGGCGCTCTGACGGGCACCAGCGCTGCCGCACCTGTCGACAGCGCGAGCGACTCGTGCAGCAGCGCACGTCCCCTGACGGTGCCAGGTGCCGAGCACCAGATGGTCAGCTGCCTGGCCGATCTCACGACGGCCGGCACCGTCGTCAGCGGGCACACCGTCCCGGGCGACTATGCAGGGCTTCAGTCGGCTCGGACGATCAACCCGACCGGTGTGCCGGGCACGCAGGTCGACGGCTACTTCCCCGACACCTCGACGAGCAACACGCACCACGGCTGGAACCACGACTCCCAGTTCGTGATGCGCTTCCCGAGCGACTGGAACGGCAAGCTCGTCATCACCGGCGCCCCCGGCGTGCGCCGCCAGTACGCCCTCGACGCCACGATCAGCGACTGGGTGCTGGCGCAGGGGTACGCCTTCGCCTCCACTGACAAGGGCAACACGGGAGCCGACTTCTACCGCGACGGACGCAAACCCGGCGACGCCATCGCCGAGTGGCACACCCGGGTCACCGAGCTGACCCGAGCAGCCCAGCGGGTCGCTCGCCAGCACTACGGGTCGAAGCCTGTCCGCACGTACATGACGGGCCTCTCGAACGGCGGCTACCTCACCCGCTGGCAGCTCGAGAACAAGTCGAGTCTCTTCGACGGCGGGGTCGACTGGGAGGGAACGTTGTTCACGGCGGACGGGCCGAACCTCCTGACCTACCTCCCCACGGCGCTGAGGAACTACCCCGCCTACCGGGCGGGTGACCAGGCCGCGCACCAGGCGATGCTCGATGCCGGCTTCGCCCCGGGCTCGGAGTTCCTGTGGGAGTTCCACTACAACGTCTACTGGGACCTGACCCAGCGCATCTACCGCGAGGAGCTCGACCCGACCTTCGACGGGGCGACCGAAGCCGGAACTCCGTTCTGCGCCAGCGGTTCTCCGGCCTGCGACACCGACTACGACTACTTCTCGCGTCCAAGGTCCGTGCACACGGCCGTCGACCGGATCTCGCTGACGGGCAAGATCAAGAAGCCGATGCTCACTCTGCACGGCGATCTCGACACCCTGCTGCCGCCGGCCACCGACTCCGACGTCTACGCGGACATGATCGTCGACCGGGGCCGGGGCGAGCTGCACCGCTACTACACGATCACCGGTGGCAACCACGTCGACTCACTGGCGGACGTCTACCCGTCCAGCCTGCGTCCGATCCTCCCGTGCTACCGCGACGCGTTCACCGCGCTCGAGGCATGGGTCGAGGACGAGGTCGAGCCGCCTGCCAGTGGCCTCGTCCGGTTCGACAGCGGAGCGCCGGACGTCGCCAACTCCTGCTCGGTCGCCGACCGCTAGGCGGCCGGAGTCCAGGCGGGGTCGCGTCCGGCGAACCCCAGCACACGGTCGAACAACGGCGCGTCGTCGGGCACGGGGACGGGCGGGGCGAACATCCCTTCGCGCGCTGCTGCATCGGCCTCCTCGTCGCCGGTCGGCATCACGATCGGCAGCACCGCCTCGGCGAGGTCGTCCTCGACCTCGTACGACTGACCGGTTGCGCGCGCGAGATCCCAGCCGTGTGTCTGCACCTCGTTCAACGTCACCAGACCGGCTGCCTCCGCAGGGAACCTGACGCCACCAGCCATCGTCATGCCCTCCCACGCCTGCGGGTCGCGCCACACCTGTGCGACCTCGTCGAGCTGCGTGCGCAGGACCTCGCGCCAGTTGTCGGGCAGGAGGTCGGTGACGGGGCCCGGCGGTGTCGACGTGGTGGGCCCTTCGATCTTGCCGGCCGCGTCGCGGAAGGCGACGGTCAGGCCCAGCAGGTGGTTCACCATCACGCGCACCGGTGTGTCGGTGCACGGTGTCGGGTCGTCGAGCTGGTCGTCGCTGACACCAGCGGCGACTGCTGCCACCTGGTCGGTCGCTCGCTGCAGGTCGATCACGGAAGTCCTCCTTGGTCGGGGGGGTACCCAGTCTGGACCGGCGCGCCCCCCAGAACTCATCGCTGCGCTCGCCATAGGCTCGTCACTCGACTGGGCGAGACGGACGGCAGGGGGAATGGCGTGGGCAGGCTGGCAGCCAAGGTGCTGGCCGCTGTCGTCGCCGCAGGTGTGACGGCGGCGCTCGGGCTGCGCAGTGCGGGCATGTGGGACCCCACGTCCGCCGTCGTGGTGGGCCTGGTCGTCGTGGCCGCGGTGATCGCCGCCGGGTCCACCACCCTCAGCGCACTGTCGGAGTGGCGGGCGCGCCGCCTCGGCGCCCGTCGCGAGGCCGCCGACGTCGTGCTCACTGCAGCAGCGTGGGCGATCGTCGACACGACAGACATCGACTTCCGCGAGCTGGGCCTGGCCGCGTACCGCGTGGAACGCATCTGGTGGGCACCCTGGCGGCGTCGGCTCCACCGAGTCCAGCGCGTCCGGGCGAAGCGCCGCCCGACCGCGTCGCGGATCAAGTGGGTGCCAGGCAAGGGCGTGATCGGGCAGTGCGTGGCGCAGGGCCAAGTGGTCGCCCAGGACCTGCATGCCGACTACTCGGCGGTCTGGCCGTGCGATGCCGACGAGTGGCGGACCGTCGTGCCCGAGGAGATCCGGGGCGGGCTGACGTACAAGGAGTTCCTCGACGTCAGGGAGAAGTACGAGGTCGTCGTCGCCACACCGGTGCTGGACGACTCCGGCTCCGCGACGAAGGTGATCGGGTGCATCGCTCTCGACGGACCCACCGGTTCGCTCGACAAGCTGAACACCGATGCAGTGCTGGGCCTGCTCGACTCGGCGGCTCAGGGCCTGGTTCGCCAGACCCGGGAGTCGTAGACGACCTGAGAGCGAGGCCGGCGAAGGGTAGACTCGGCGGCGATCAACCAGAGGAGGCCGGATGACCCCCGCTCAGCGGGCTGCATTGCGCAGCACCACCAGCGTCAGGCCTGCCGTCCGCTCGTCCGAGGCCATGCGCCAGCTCGAGGCGTCACTGCGCCGGCTCGGCGTCGACGAGAACACGGTGGCCGTGGTCACCGGCCGTCTCGGCTCGCGCCGTTCCAGCGCCGCCTAGATGTACTGACCGGGGAGGTTGGTCAAGCGGGTGATGGGGGGCTTGTTCCCGCAGGCGGTGTGGGGTCGGTGGTGGTTGTACTCGTGGAGCCATCCTGGCAGGGCGGCTCGGCGTTCGGCTTCGGAGGTGTAGCAGCGGGCGTAGCCCCACCCGTCGGCCATGGTGCGGTGGAAGCGTTCTGCCTTGCCGTTGGTCTGGGGCCGGCGAGGTCGAGTGCGTGAGTGTGTGATTCCTAGGTCGGCGCAGGCCTGGCGCCAGCGGTGGGAGACGTAGGGTGCGCCGTTGTCGGACAGCACCCGTTCGATGGTGATGCCGCGGGTAGCGAACCAAGCCACGGCCCGGCGCAGGACACCCGTTGCGGTGTGGGCGGTTTCGTCGTCGTGGACCTCGGCATAGCCGACCCGCGAGTAGTCGTCAATCACGGTGTGCACGAACGCGTGGCCCATCTTCTTGTGGGAGTGCACGTTCCTGGGTTTGCCGGCTGTCGCCGCCCGGTTGCGGCCGCCCTGGGCGCGGCCGACGAACCTCCACCCACCGCCGTCGGGGATGTTGCCGAACTTCTTCACGTCGACATGCAGCATCGCGCCGGGGTGCGGGTGCTCGTACCGGCGTACTGGCTCCCCGGTGGCGCGGTCCACGTGAGTCAGCCGGTTCAGCCGGCACCGGAGTAGGACTTGGTGCGCGGTCGAGGGTGCGACCCCGGTTAGGGCGGCGAGCTGGACCGGACCCAACCGCTTGCGCAGCCGCAACGACACGATCCGCTTCGTCACCGCTGCGCACGTCTTGGTCGGGCTGTGGTGCGGCCGTGAGGGCCGGTCGGTCATCGCCTGACCGGCTCGGTACCGGTCGGCCCACCGCTTCACGGTCGGCCACGAGCACTGGAACCGAGCCGCGACCTCCGCGATCGGAACACCCTGGTCGACGACGAGCCGAGCGACCATCAGCCGCGCGCGAGGGGTCAGGGCAGCGTTAGCGTGGGACACGAGGGCCTCCTGGTGGTGAAGCGGATCCTTGAGCAGTTCCACTCCACCGCGGGAGGCCTTCCCATGCCAGTCACTCAGACCAGCGCGTCGCACTCCCTCGACCAACGTCCCCGGTCAGTACACCTAGAGGTCAACCTGGCGCAGGTCCCGTACTTTTCCTGACGATCAGCTCCGCCGGCAGGACGACGTGCTCGGTCGGGGGAGCTGTGCCGTCCTTGCGTGCCTGCAGGGAGGCGATCAGGGCGGCCACGGCCGCCCGTCCCTTGGCCGCGACGTCCTGGCGCACGGTCGTCAGTGGGGGATCACTGCTGGCAGCGAATGGGCTGTCGTCGAATCCCGCGACCGAAACGTCCTGTGGCACACGCAGTCCCAGGTCGCGAGCCGCCCGGATCACCGCGAAAGCCAGCACGTCCGAGAAGCACAGCACAGCGGTCGGACGGTCGTCCTGCTCCAGCAGCAACCGCGCACCTGCGTAGACAGCTTCGGCGTCAGACAGCGGCTCGCGGACGACGACCGTGCTCGCGCCGGCAGCGTCGAGCACTTCCAGCCACCCGAGCAGGCGCTGGTGCGTGGCGTAGCCGTTCGGCTCCGCGAGCGGGTCGTCGACCAGGCCGAGACGGCCGCCCTCGACGGCATTCGTGAGCACCCCGACGCGGCGGTGTCCGAGGCCGATGAGGTGCTCAGCGCTGGCTCGTGCTCCGGCGCGGTCGTCGATGTTGATCGACGGGATGTCGTCGACCGGTGGCTGGTCGACGTTGACCAGCGGCATCCCACGGCGCCGGAGCCAGCCGACCGCGGGTGACTCGAGGTGGCACGAGTAGATCAGGGCCCCGTCCATGGCGACGTCCCTGGCCGGCACGACGTCTTTCGTGCCTCCCGCCGTCAGCAACGTCAGACCCAGCCCCGAGGGGCCGAGCTCGTCGGCGATGGACGCCAGGAACGTGGTCGCGACCGGGTCGGTGAACGCCTCGCCGAGGCTGTCGGTGAGCAGGATCCCGATCGCGCCGGTGCTGCCACGGGCGAGGGCCCGGGCGGCCGGGTCAGGCCCGACGTACCCGAGCTCCTCGGCGGTGGCGAGCACGCGCTCCCGCAGCTCGGCGGAGAGCTGGTCGGGACGGGAGAACGCGTTCGACACGGTCATCCTGCTGACGCCGACCCGGTCGGCGATCGTCTGCAGGGTCACCCGCCCCACGTTCCCACCTCGCTCAGGCTCATCCTCCGGAGGGCAGGGGGCCGTTGCAGGACGCCTGCGGTCGCTCCGGTGGGGCCACCGTACGGGCCGCCGACTGCAGGGTAGCCGCGAGGCCCGCGCGAAGGCGGAGACTGGCCGGCCCCCGCTCGGCCAGGCGCTGGAAGCGTGACGGACGAGGATCGTCCGGCACCACCGGGGCGCCCGGCAGGGCGCTGTTCGCCTGCTGGGTCATGAGGCGGTTCACCAGGATGAAGGCTGCTGGAGACTCCATGGTCTTGCTCCTCTCTAGATCGTCTGTACCGCTACAGTAGCAGCGTGCTTCCTTACCGGTCAAGAAGGCAAACGCCCTCTTTGTCGCGAACGACGAAAGGATCGTGGCCGGACCGGACACCATGGTGGTGTGGGCGACCTGTCGAACGACCAGCGCCGGCGACGCGTCGAGGACGTCGTCGCGCAGGTCGGCGTGCCGCTGCAGCGCTACCTGCGCCGCCGCGCCGACGCCTCGACCGCCGACGACGTGCTCGGCGACGTGCTGCTGGTGGTGTGGCGCAGGGCGGACGAGCTTCCGTCCGGCGATCCGCTCCCGTGGTGCTACGGGATCGCGCGCCGCTGCCTGGCCAACCACGTGCGCGGCAGGAAGAGACATCTGCGGCTCGTGCAGCGGCTGTCCTCCGTCCGTCTCGATGGGGGCACCGCGACCGACGACCCCGAGCTCGAAGCCGCACTGGCCGCGCTGCCGGCCACCGACGCGGAAGTGCTCAGGCTGTGGGCGTGGGAAGGGCTCGAGCCACGAGAGATCGCCCTCGTGCTCGGGACCACGGCGAACGCCGTGAGCATCCGGCTGCACCGGGCCAAGCAGAGACTGCGGTCGGCGCTGTCGGACCGGACCTCGGACAGGACCCAGACGCGAAAGGACGGACGCGCTCCCGGACACCTAGGAGATCGACAGGGAACGGAGGCACCCCGATGACAGGTGACGAGCTGCGGCTGCGGCTGCAGCAAGCCGACCCCGTCCAAGGGGACGCGGACCCGGGCCCCCCGCCGAGCCGCACGGCTCACGAGATCCTGGAGCGCGCCATGCAGACGATCGACGACGACATCGACGCACCACCTTCGCGCCCCGTGTGGCGACGCACCCCGGTCCTCCTCGCCGCGGGAGCCGCTGCGGCCGTGGCGATCGGCGTCGGGGTGGTGGTGTCGGGCGGGGGTGATGCGCCAGCGGTGCAGCGGCCGGCAGAGGAGTCGACCACGCTTGCCCTCACGGCGCCGCCGGGCGACGTGATGTCGTCGTGCATCGTCTTCGACGTCGAGTTCCTGGCCGAGATGCCGGTCGCCTTCTCGGGCACCGTGACTGAGGTGGCCGACGGGACCGTCAGCCTCGAGGTCGACCACTGGTACCGCGGCGGCACCGCGGACGTGGTGACCGTCGAGACCCTCGGCCAGCCCGTGGCGCTCGACGGCGTCGAGTTCGTCGCGAGTGAGAAGTACCTGGTGACCGCCACGGACGGCGTGGTGAACGTCTGCGGGTTCAGCGGGCCGGCCACCCCTGAGCTCGAGGCGGCGTTCGAGCAGGCGTTCGGCAGCTGAGACTGGACCAGCAGGGCTCAGTCGCCGTCGTCCCCTGGGGCAGGGCCGCTGTCGCCAGGCGCCCAGGTGGGCGGCACAGGGCGGATCACGACCTGGTCGGCTTCGGCCACGACTGCGCCGGCCAGCAGCGTGGTCATCGGCACCGCGTACCGGTTGACGAGCGGCTGGGGCAGCAGGTCCTCACCGCTGGGTTCCGTGGGCACGACCGGCTGGGTCGGGTCAACGCTCTGGTCGGGTTCCATGGGTCGAGGATGCGCCCCGATCGGTTCCGGCGCAACGCGCGTCACTTGATCGCACCTCGCGTCACGCCGGAGATGACCCAGCGCTGGGCAAAGACGTAGACCACGAGCAGCGGTGCCATCGCCATCAGGTACGAGGCGAAGGCGACGGTGTAGTTGGTGCTGAACTGGCTCTGGAAGACGTACTGGACGAGCGGGAGCGTGGCACCCGCCGGGTCGGAGACGATGACGAGGGGGAGCAGGAAGTCGTTCCACACCCACAGGCAGGTGAGGATGCCGACGGTCGCGTTCATCGGGGTGAGGAGCGGAAAGATGATGCGCCAGAACACCGTCCACGTGTTCGCCCCGTCCACCCGCGCTGCCTCCTCGAGCTCGACCGGGATCGAGTTGATGTAGGCGACGAAGATGAAGATGTTGAACGACAGCCCGTAGACGATGTACAGCAGCACCAGTCCCGCCTGGTTGTCCAAGCCCAGGAACGCTGTCTGCTTCGCCACCGGCAGCATGAGGATCGGGAACGGCACGAAGAGCGCGGAGACGAAGTAGTAGAACAGGCCCTTGAACAGCTTGCGGTGCATGTTGCGGGCGATGGCGTAGGCGACCATCGAGTTGGTGAGCAAGGTGAGCACCACGGCGCCGACCGTGATCAGGGCGCTGTTCAGAGCGGACCGGGGGAAGTTCGTCAGCGTCCAGGCGTCGGCGAAGTTCGCCCACCGGACCTCGGTGGGGAGGCCGAAACCGCTGCCCCCCAACTGGTCTGGCGTCTTCAGTGCGGTCACCACCGCGAAGTACAGCGGGATCGCGATGGTCAGTGCGAGCACGATGAGCAGTGCGGTGAGCCACCAGTTGACCCGCTGCGGGCCCTCCGTCTGATGCGGCGCGCGAGGCGCCGCCTTCTCCTCAGGGCTGACGCTCGTCGTGGTCACAGCGACACCTCCCGCCGCTGGAGCACCCGCAGCTGAACCACGGCGAACACGACGATGACGACCATGAAGACGACGGCGTTGGCGATCTGGTAGCCGTACTCGCCACCCTGGAAGCCGCCCTTGTAGATCAGGAGGCCGACGGACTCGGTGGCTGTGCCGGGCCCACCGTTCGTCATGGCCACGATGTGGTCGAACACCTGCATGAAGCTCTTCAGCGACAGCACCATGTTGATCGTGAAGAACCCCGCGATCATCGGGAACGTGATGCTGCGGAACTGCCGCCAGGCGCTGGCGCCGTCGATCGACGCCGCCTCGTACAGATCTCCGGGCACGGTCTGCAGGCCCGCGATGTAGATGATGATGTTGAAGGCGACCGCCTGCCAGACCGCCAGGACGACGATGCCGACCCACGCCAGCTCAGGGTCCGCGAGGATCGATGTCGACAGCCGCTCGATCCCGAGCTCCGTGGCGATCGCCGGCAGCGACGCCGTGAAGAGGTAGTTGAACACGTAGCCGATGACGAGGATCGCCAGCACGTTCGGGATGAAGTAGACGCCGCGCAGGGTGTTCTTGAACTTGATCTTTCCGTTGAGGGCCACGGCCAGGGCGAGGGCGATCGCGTTGACGAGAATCGTTGCCACGACAGCGAACCGGAAGGTGAACCAGTACGCGGCGCGAACGCGGTCGTCACCGAAGAGGGCCAGGTAGTTCGACAGGCCCACCCAGTTCGACTCCCCGTAGCCGGGCGAGTCGGTGAAGCTGTAGTACACGCCCTGAAGCACCGGCAGGGTGTGGAACACCATGAAGAGCACGAAGCCCGGCAGCACCATCCAGTAGAAGGCGCCGGCGATCCGATTGCGGTCCGGCCGTAGCGCTTTCGAGCCCTCCGACGTCGTCTGCGTGGGGCGCTCGTCCGTGGTCGTGGCCATCAGCCCACCACCGCCCCGAGTCCCCAGGTCCGGCGTTTCGCGACCTTGTCCCACGTCTCGTCCAGCCCTCCGAGGAAGGCGTCGATGTCACCGGTGACCAGGTACTCCTGCAACAGCTGGGTGAGTGGGACGGCGAGGATGAACTGGTGGTCGTCGAATCCAACGATGCGCCCGTCCTCGATGAAGGGCTGGATGCCTGCCAGCGCCTCGTCGTCGTTCTCGAGCCCCTCGAGGCACGGGATCGCGACCTGCTCCTCGGAGTAGCGCTCCATCACCTCGGGTTGCATCAGGAACTCGATGAACCGCTTCGCCTCTTCCTGGTGCGGGCTCTCGGCGCCCGTGGCGAGCACGACGTCCACTCCCGATACGAGCGTGGTCGACGCCGCGTCGTCGGTGGCCGGCAGCGCGAAGCTGCCGATGGTGAACTCGGGCTCGAACGAACGGATCTGGGGGACGGCGTAGTTGCCGAGCAGCAACATCGCCGACTTCCCTTCGGCGAAGGCCCTGGTGCCGTCCTGGTAGCCGGTCGCACCGGCGTTCGGCTGCGTGTGCTCGAAGAGCGTGGCCAACTTCTCGGCGGCCTCGCGCCACCCTTCGGAGAACGTCGCGTCACCGGCGAAGCGCGCCTCGAAGAAGCCTTCGGGCGCGGTCTGCGACGTGAGCGGGGCGAGCGGCGACTGGGCCGTCCACGCCTCCGCGAGCATGCCGTAGAAGGGCGTCACCTCGGCCGCCTCGAACGTCTCGGCCGCCGCGATCAGCTCGTCGAAGGTCTGCGGCACCTCGACGTCGTGCTCGGAGAAAAGCTCGACGTTGTAGAGAACGCCGCTGGCGTTGGCGGCGAACGGCACGCCGTTGACTGCGCCCTCGGAACTCGCCCCGAGGGCCTTGATGACGTCGACGTACTCGCCCTTGACGTCGTCGAGCACGGGTTCCTCGGCGAAGTCCGAGAAGATGCCCGCGGTCGCAAGCTCCCCGAACGTGCCGTTGGCGTTGAAGGTCAGCACGTCTGGCACGTCACCCTTGACCAGCCTTGTCCTGAGGGCGGTCTCGGCGTCCGGGACGCTGTCGACGACCACGCGCACGTCCGGGTTCTCTTCCTCGAACTGGGCTGCGGCGTCGGCGAAGAACTGCACGGCCTCGGGTTTGAACTGGAAGAACAGGATCTCCGTGCGCCCGTCACCCCCGCTGCCGCACCCGCTCGCGAGCAGGAGGAGCGCAGCCGTCGCGGCGGTCGTCCGCGTCCACGTCATGGTCACCTGGTAACCCCTGTCTGCGCCGGCGCATCTGCTCACTCGCAGAGCGATGCGGGCCAGTTTGTCCCAGTCCGTCGCGTGCGGCATCCCGTGGCGTCTCGGGGTGCCGCGTGCTCAGTCGCGCGTGGCGACACCCTCCGTGCGGGGACGTGTGAACAGCGGCAGGTGCTCGTCCAGCACGTCCAGGACGGGGATCTCGCCGCCGATCTGACAGAGCACGCCGATGCCTCCGAGCCAGACGCGGTGGATCAGGAGGTACTCCGGGGGCAGGTTGAGCTTGAGGCCGGTCGACCACTGCGGCCGCCGCGGGTCGTGGATGTGCTGGAACAGGTCCTGCATCCAGCCGCGGCTGAAGGTGAACGTCTCGTGCTTGGCAGGCTGCAGGAAGGGCGCCAGGTAGGTCAGGAGACCCTCGGGCTCGACGTCGATCGACGACCGGATGAAGCCCTCTTCGCGCAGACCGGCGACGACCCCGGCGGCGTCACCCTCCAGTGCGAGCGTCAGCAGCCTGCCGATCTCCGGAGGCATCCCGTCGGGCAGCTGCTTGACCGCGCCGAAGTCCATCACACCCAGCTTCCCGTCCGGGGTGAGGCGGAAGTTGCCCGGGTGCGGGTCGGCGTGCAGCAGCCCGACTCTCGACGGCCCGAGGAAGAGGAACTCCAGGTAGCGCCGCGCGGCCAGGTCGCGGTCGGCCTGCGTGCCGGAGGAGATCACCTGGCTGAGCGGCGTGCCGTCCAGCCACTCGGACACGATCACGTGCTCGGTGCACTCCAGCACCTGCGGCACGACGAAGTCGTCGTCACCGGAGAACGCGTCGGCGAAGCGCTGCTGCCAGCCGGCCTCGCTGGTGTAGTCGAGCTCCTCGACCATCCGCTCCTTGAGCTCGGTCAGGATCGGCCCGATCTCGAGCCCGGGGATCCAGGCGGTGCCGAGCCGGGCCGCACGGGAGAGCTGGTTGAGGTCGGAGATCAGGGCCTCGCCGGCGCCCGGGTACTGGATCTTCACCGCCACGGGCCGGCCGTCGGTCCACACCGCCCGGTGCACCTGACCGATCGACGCCGCCGCGGCCGGAGTGTCGTCGAACTCGGAGAACGAGCGGCGCCACCGTGGCCCGAGCTGCTCCGCCAGCACCTTGTGCACGGTCGCAGCGGGCAGCGGGGGAGCGGCGTCCTGCAGCTTCGTGAGGGTGGCCCGGTACGGCCCCGCCAGTTCCTCCGGCAGGGCCGCCTCGAAGATGCTCAGGGCTTGGCCGAACTTCATCGCGCCGCCCTTGAGCTCACCGAGGACCTTGAACAGCTGCTCAGCCGTGCGGGCCTGCACCTCGGCTGCGACGAGCTCGGCCGGACGACCACCGATTCGCTTCCCGATGCCCCATGCCGTGCGCCCGGCGAACCCGACCGGCAGGGTGGCGAGCTTTGCCGTCCGGCTGATGGCCTTCCTCGGGAGATCCGTCACGTCCCCATTGTGCGGGTCGGGCGGGCCGGCGTGCTTGCCGGTGGCCACCTGCACCCGCAGCGGGGGTGTGCCGGCCACGCCCGCAGCACGGGCAGGGGGTCACGCACTCCGACCTCGAGCGTGCAGCTGAGCGTCGCCGGGTCGACGCTGGCGTCGATCTCGGCCAGCGCCTGCGTGACGGCGAGCAGGGCCACCAGGTCGGACAGATGCGGCTCGTGCGCGCGCTCGGGACGGTTGGCCACCTGCGACAGCACGCGTGGCCAGTCGGGATCGCGGTCGGTGCGATAGAGGTCGAGGCAGCGCAGGCAGCAGGTTCGGCCCGGCCGAACCAGCGGGCCGATCACCGCGTCGTCCTCCCGCAGCACGACGGGCAGGTGCGTGATGTCCTCGCGGAGCAGGCCCTCGTAGCGGTGCGGGTCGAGGGCGTCGGTGCCGGTGACGACGGCGATGGTCGGACGGAACCTGCCCCGCATCGTGGTCACCACACCCGGTGCGTGGGCGGCCAGGACCTCGACGGCGGCTGCTCCGCGTTCGCGTCCGACGTCGCCGGGCCGGTAGCCGCCCGGCCGCACGTCGTCGTCTCCGACGCGGGACCCGTCCACCACGAGGATGGTGCCGACCCCAGCGGTGGCCAGCCCGACGGCGACGGCCAGCCCGGTGCGGCACGCCCCGATCACCGCGGCGCTGCCGGCCTGCCGGTCGAGCAGGACGTCCCAGCCGTCGCCGCCGGATGCGTCGTCGAGGGAGAGCACGCGGGCGGTGACCGCGAGCCTGGAGCGCATCGGCTCGGTCAGCGCCCCGAGTCGTCCGTGAGGAGTCGGAGCTCGCACCAGGGCACCGGCCCCGACGAGCGCTGCGACCAGCTCGTGCACGCGGTGGCCGGTCGTGCCGAGCGTGCCGGCCTCCGCTGCCAGCGAGGGCAGGTCGTGCGACCCGGCGAGCAGCAGGTCGACCACGTGCTCGTCGGCGGCGTCGAGTCCGTCCAGGATCACGCCGTGACGCGGGCTCAGACCCACCTGGAGCCGCCCGGGACCGCGCCAGGCCAGCACGAGCCCCGGCCTGATCCGCAGTCGCATGGCGGTGACAGTGCCACTGTTCAGCGGGATGGACGCTGTTCTGTCCACACGTATGCGTTTGGTGCGCTTCCGTCACCCTGCGAGCAGTGCCTGAGACGCGGACGAGCGGCGCGGGATCGCCCCGCGCCGCTCGTCGTGCCCCGCGTGCCGTAGCCGCGGGGGTTGTCTCAGGCCTTGCCCAGGATGCGGTTGAGGTTGGTGCCGCAGACAGGGCACTTGCCCTTGGCCATGCGGCGACCGTTGGTCTCGACCACGTTTCCCGTGGCGTTGCGCTTCTCCTTGCACTTCACGCAGTAGAAGTCGCCGGTGTAGGTCTCGTCGGCCATTGGTGGCACTCCTTGTCACTTCTCTCGAGTCGTCCTGGTCCGACGGGTTCGGGTCCAGCCGCGGGTTGCGGACGGCCCGGGCCTGTCGGGGGCGTTCACCCCTGCGGCCAGGATCCCCGACACCCTAGCCGAGCACGGGCTGAGCACGAGCACGCCCCGCCGTAGCGCGCCGGTACGGTGCCTTTCGTGACGCATCCGGACGACCTCGAGCTCGAGCACCTGACGCTGCAGCGACGCGACGACGGAGTAGCCGTCCTCACCCTCGACCTGCCGGATCGGCGCAACATGATGAGCGCCCCGATGACCGCCTCGTGGGTGCGGGCGGTCGATGCGCTTCGCGGGGACGACGGGGTGCGCGCAGTGGTGGTCACCGGTGCGGGCCAGGCCTTCTGCTCCGGCGGCGACACGTCGTGGATCGGCGCGGGCGCCGACGCAGGAGTCGACGCGATGCGCACCCGGATGCTGGCGTTCTACGGCGACTGGCTGTCTATCCGGAGCCTGGACGTGCCGACCATCGCGGCGGTCAACGGTGCCGCGATCGGTGCTGGGCTGGCCCTTGCGCTGGCGTGCGACCTGCGTGTCGTGTCGTCGACGGCGCGCCTCGGCGTGCCGTTCACCGCGCTCGGTATGCACGCCGGCATGGCCACCACCTGGTCACTGCCGGACGTCGCCGGCCTCCAGGTGGCGCGCGATCTGCTGCTGACCGGGCGGATCGTGGACGGGGACGAAGGGGTGCGGCTGGGCCTCGCGCTGCGGGCCGTGCCGGCGGAGCAGGTGCTGCCCGACGCCCTCGAGCTCGCCGAGACGATCGCCTCGCGTGCACCTGTCGCCACGCGGCTCACCACCGCCGCGCTGCGCGGCGGCGGCCACGCCGACCACGCCACCGCCCTGCAGTGGGAGGCGCTCGCGCAGGCCGTCACTCTGGTCACCGATGACCTGCAGGAGGGCCTGGCCGCGCAGCGCGACCGGCGGGCGCCGCGGTTCAGCGGTCGCTGAGCACGCTGTGGGTTCGGCGGGGTACTGACGGCCCCGGCGTCTACCGTTGCCTCATGGAGGACGGCGTGGAGGTTCGGCGCAGCCGGCGACGCCGCCGCAGCGTCACGGCATACCGCGACGGTGGGCGAGTGATCGTGCTGATCCCTGCGCGTTTCACCCGGGCCGAGGAGCGCGAGTGGGTCGCGAAGATGACCGAGCGGCTGGCTGCCCAGGAGAAGCGGCGTCGCCCGAGCGACGCGGTGCTCGCCCGGCGCGCCAGGGAGCTGAGCGACAAGTACCTCGCCGGCCTGGCACGCCCGACCTCGGTGCGGTGGGCGTCGAACCAGAACACACGGTGGGGCTCCTGCACGCCGTCCGACGGCACGATCCGCATCTCCACCCGCGTCAGGGGCACGCCGTCGTGGGTTCTGGACTACGTGCTCCTGCACGAGCTGGCCCACCTGCTCGAGGCGGGCCACGGCGCCCGGTTCTGGGCTCTGCTCGACGGGTTCCCGCGCACGGAGCGGGCGCGTGGCTACCTGGAGGGCCTGGCTGCTGCGCGCGACCTCGACGCCGTCGACGACCATGACGTGCTGGACGACGAGAGTGAGGCCGACGAGAGCGGCCCCGACGAAGGCGAGCCCGACGAGCCCGCCGCCGGCGAGTCGGCTGCCTTGTTCTAAAGCTTGATCGGGTCGGTCCGGCCTGGTATCTCGTCGAAGACCAGGTTCGTCTCGGTGTGGCTGACGGCCGGGTGCCCGGTCAGGTGCTCGACCACGAAGTCGCGCAGGGCGTCGGTGTCGGGCACGGCGACATGCACCAGCCAATCGTCCTTGCCGGAGACGTGGAACATCGCGATCACTCCGTCGATCGCCGGCAGCTCGGACCTGAACAGCTCGACCTGCTCGCGCACGTGAGCTCGCATCCGGACGGCGATGATCGCCTGCAGCGGGCGCCCGGTACGGGCCAGGTCGACGTCGGCGTGCACCCCGCGCAGGACACCGCGCCGGCGCAGCTCTCGTACTCGCAGCAGGCACGTCGAGGCGGCGATCCCGACCTGCTCGGCGAGGGCCGCGTTCGTGACCCGTCCCTCCTCTCGCAGTGCGCTGAGGATGGCCCGGTCGGTGTCGTCGAGGCGGGCGGGGCTGGGCGAGGCGCGTCGTGGGCGAACGTCCTTCGGTGACACTGCAGCTCCCGGTGGTCTGTTGGATGGAATCTGCAGTCTGTCACGCCAGTTCTGCAGATCCTTCGATCCCTGCTGTATTGCTCGATGAACCGGACGATGCTGCGGCCATGACGGTCAACCCCTCTCTCCAGACCCGGGCCGTGCACGCCGGACGAGCCGACCTCGGCGGTCTCGGGGTGCACGCTCTGCCCCTCGACCTGTCCACGACGTATCCGTTGCCGGACGGGGACGACGGCGTCGCCGGTGGAGGCGACGCCTACGAGCACCTCGCCACGGGCGGACGCGCCCGTGCCGGTGACAGCCACGTGTACGCCCGGCTGTGGAACCCGACCGTCGCGCGCTTCGAGGACGGCCTGGCCGACCTGGAGCAGGCGGACGGGGCAGTCGCGTTCGCTTCGGGGATGGCCGCCCTGACTGCTGTGCTGCTCGGGCTCGGGGAGGGGCTCGATGCGGACGGGCCACGTCCGCACGTCGTGGCCGTCCGGCCGCTGTACGGGGGCACGGACCACCTGCTGGCGGCCGGTTTGTGCGGGACCGCTGTCACCTTCACCGACCCCGGCCTGACCGCGACCGACGTCGCCGCTGCGGTCGCCGCCGCCGCCCGTCCGCAGACACGCCTCGTGCTGCTCGAGACCCCGGCCAACCCGACCCTCGAGCTGGTCGACATCGCAGGCGTCGTCGCAGCGGCTCGTCGGCACTGCCCAGGGGCCGTCGTGATGGTCGACAACACGTTCGCGACCCCGGTCCTGCAGCTGCCGCTCGTTCTGGGTGCCGACCTCGTGCTGCACTCGGCCACCAAGTTCATCGGCGGTCATGGCGACGCGATGGGCGGGGTGGTCGCGGTCGGTGGCGCCCACGCTGCCGGCTGGGTGGAGCGGCTGCGCCGGGTGCGCGCGATCACCGGTGCGCTGATGCACCCACTCGGCGCCTACCTGCTGCATCGTGGGCTGGCGACCTTGCCGCTGCGCGTTGCCCAGCAGGGCGAGAACGCGCACAAGGTAGCGCTCGGCCTGGCGCAGCACGCGGCCGTCGAGGCCGTCTACTACCCGGGGCTGGACGGGCGCGACCCGGCCGGCCTGGTGGGCACGCAGATGTCCGGCCACGGCTCGGTGCTGGCTCTACGAGTGGTCGGCGGTTTCGAGTCTGCCTGTGCCGTAGCGGGTTCGGTGCGGCTCCTCACGCACGCGGTGTCTCTCGGCGGGGTCGACACGCTCGTGCAGCACCCGTCGGCGCTCACCCATCGTCCCGTAGCGGGTGACGCCAAGCCCGACGCCGGCCTGCTGCGCATCTCGGTCGGGCTCGAGGACCCGAACGACGTTCTGGCAGATCTGTACTCGGCGCTGGACGGTGCAGCCGCGCGGACGGGTCAGCGCGGGTAGTGCCGCAACTCGGTCGCCTTGACCGAGACCCACACGTCGCCGCCGACGTCGAGACCGAGCTCGGCCACGGCCCCTGTCGTGACATCGGCGAGCACGGGCGGCGGGCCGGCGACACCGACCCGCACGACGTCGGCGTGCTGCTCGAGCGAGTCGATGCGACCCTGCCAGACGTTGCGCGCCGACCCTTCGGGGCGACGGCTGTGCAACGAGACGGCGGACGGTGAGAACGCCACGAACACAGCGCCTTTGACAGGGTGGGCCACCTGCAGCAGGCCTCCTCCGTCCAGCTTGACCGTGGTCGGGGAGGCGCCGGCAAAGCCTTCGTACAGGTTGAGGCCGACGAGACGGGCGACGTAGTCGGTGCGTGGGGATCTCGCCACCTCTGCCGGAGTGCCGCTCTGCACGACGCGCCCGTCCTCGATGACGACCAGGTGGTCGGCCAGCACCATCGCGTCGAGCGCGTCGTGCGTGACCAGCACGGTGCAGCCCGGGTAGTCGCGCAGGTGTCGGCGCAGCCCTGTGCGCACCTCGAGCTTCGTGCTGGCGTCGAGGGCCGACAAGGGCTCGTCCAGGAGCAGCAGGTCGGGACCCGTGGCGAGGGCGCGAGCCAGCGCCACCCGCTGCGACTGACCGCCCGAAAGCGCCTGTGGCTTAACGCGTTCAAGACCGGCGAGGCCGACTCGATCGAGCCAGTCGACCGCTGCCCGGTGTGCCGCTCGCCGAGGTGTGCCGCGGCTGCGCAGTCCGAACGCGACGTTGTCGGCGGCGCTCAGGTGCGGAAAGAGCAGGTAGTCCTGGAACACCATCCCGACGCGGCGACGGTCGGTCGGCGTCGTGCGGCCGTCGGCGTCGAGCACCCTGTCACCGAGGCGCACGTGCCCGGCAGGCATCCGCAGCAGACCCGCCAGCGCGCGCAGTGCCGTCGACTTGCCGGCACCGTTGGGGCCGAGCAGCGCGACGACACTGCCGGGCGCGACCTGCAGGTCGAGGTCGAGGTCGAAGCGGTCGCGCCGCACGACGAGCCGGGCGTCGAGGCCGCTGTCTCGTTGGTGCGCCAGGCTCATGTCGCGGTCCCTGTCACCCAGCGGTCCCGCAGACTCGTCAGCACCACGACCGACACCCCGAGCAGCACCAGTGACAGCACGATGGCTGCCTCCGGGTTGGTCTCGAGCGCCAGGTACACCGCGATCGGCATGGTGCGGGTCACGCCGGGGTAACTGCCCGCGAACGTGATGGTGGCGCCGAACTCGCCCAGTGCGCGGGCGAAGCAGAGCACTGCTCCGGCGGTCACGCCGGGGGCGACCAGGGGCAGAGTGACCCGGCTGAAGATCGTCCAGCGAGAGGCGCCCAGGGTGGCCGCGGCGTCCTCGTACCGCCGGTCGGCGCCGCGCAGCGCCCCCTCGACGGCGATCACCAGGAAGGGCATCGCGACGAAGGCCTCGGCCAGCACGACGGCGGCGGTCGTGAACGGCAGGCTCAGCCCGAACCAGGCGTACAGGTGCTGACCGAGCAGGCCGCGACGTCCGAGCAGCAGGAGGAGTGCCACTCCGCCGACGACCGGCGGAAGGACGAGGGGGACGGTGACCAGCGCGCGAAGGAGACGGCGTCCGGGAAAGGTGGCGCGCGCCAGGACCCAGGCCAGAGGCACGCCCAGCACCAGACACACGAGCGTCGCGCAGGTCGCGCTCACGAGCGAGAGGCGCAGTGCCGTACCGACTTCCGCGCTGAACAGCTGGGCGGGGAGGGTGCTCCACGGGGCTTTGACGAGCAGGCCGGCGAGAGGGAGCACGAGGAACGCGAGAGCCAGCACCGCCGGCACCACGAGCACGACGGGCAGTCCGACCCCGCGCTGGTCCTCCCGGCCGGCGCGTGGTCTCCCTGTGCGGGAGGCGTCAGGGACTGTCAAACCCGGCGTCGCCAAGGATCGCCTGCCCCTCGGCCGCGAGCACGTAGTCGACGAAGGCCTGTGCCACAGCGCTGTTCGGCGCCTCGGTCAGCGTCGTGATCGGGTAGTCGTTGATGGCCTCGTCGGCTTCGGGGAACTCGATGCCCTCGACCGCGTCGCCGGCCGCCAGCACGTCGGTGCGGTAGACGAGCGCAGCGTCTACCTCGCCGAGCTCGACCTTCGTGAGGGTCGCTTTCACGTCCTGCTCGAGGGTGTCGGGCGCCGGGGTGAGACCCGCTGCGGCGAAAGCCTTCTCGGCTGCGGCGCCACACGGCACCTCCGGTGCGCAGAGCGCGATCGTGCGTGCCTCGTCGGCGAAGTCGGCCAGGTCTGTGATGCCCGCCGCGTTGCCGGCCGGCACGGCGATCTCCAGCCGGTTGCGGACGAACACCGTCGGCTCGCCCTCGGCGAGCTCAGGGTCGGTCACCGTCGCCATCGTCGCGGGGCTGGCGGCAGCGAACACGTCGGCCGGTGCACCGGAGACGATCTGCTGCGCGAGGGCAGAGCTCGCGCCGAAGTTGAAGATGACGGTCACGTCGGGGTTGGCGGTCATGAAGTCGTTTCCGATGGCGGTGAACGACTCGGTCAGCGACGCGGCCGCGAACACGGTCAGGTCTCCGGACAGGGACGGTGCCGCGCCACTCGGGTCCTGCGCGCTGGTCGTTGCGTCGGGCTCGCCCGTCCCGCAGCCGGCGAGTGCCAGCACAGCAAGGGCGACGACTGCGACGCGGAACCTGCGGGGAGGCACACGGCGAAGCATCATGACGGGCTCCTCGAGGTCAGCCTGTGGATCGAGCACGCAGGCAGTGGGTGTCAACGGTGGTCCGGAAGCTCGACGACGACGTTGGTGGCCTTGACGCTCGCCAGAGCGAGGGTGCCGACCTCGAGGTCGAGCTCGTCGGCGGCCTCGCGGCTCATCAGGGAGACGACCCGGAACGGGCCGCACTGCATCTCGACCTGCGCCATCACGGTGTCCTTGGTGACCTTGGTGACGATGCCGCGCAGGCGGTTGCGGGCCGATGCGGCGGAAGGCTGCGACGCGTCGGGGTGGGCGGCGACCTCCTGGGCCAGCGCGGCCAGAGCGGCGCCGTCGACGAGCGTGCGTCCCCCGTCCGCCCTGGTCAGGGGAATGCGGCCCTGGTCGGCCCAGCGCCGCAGCGTGTCGTCGCTGACGCCGAGCAGCATCGACGCCTCGCGGACGGTGAACCGGGTCGCAGCCACGCCCCTACCCTAGCGCGCACATGCGGTGCCAGCAGTCCAGTACAGCCGCATCTGCGTTACTCGCGTGGCACACAATGCTCAGGTCACCCACGTGTCGCCACCCGATTTGTGTAGGCAGGACGAGCACGCCACAGGGGGAGTGTGGGTAGGGGGAGCAAGGGGGTCACGGGGCGCGGACGACGGCGGCCACGCGCCGCAGGCGGGCCGGCAGGTCGGGTGGCGCCGAGTCGGGGAGCGCGTCGACGTCGAACCACGCGACGTCGAGGCTCTCGTCGCTGACCTGCGCGACCGCGTCATCGGGCACGACGGCGAGGAACGCCACGTCGAGGTGTTCTCGGCACCGGCCGAACGCGGCCGACAAGGCGTGCCGGTCGAGGTCGACCGGGGCATCAGAGGCCAGCTCGAGCGTGGCGATGCCCGACTCCTCGCGCCCCTCGCGGCGGGCCACGGCTGCCAGGTCGGCGTCGCCAGCCTCGCAGTGCCCACCGAACTGCACCCAGAAGCCGCCCTTGGCGTGGTGGGTCAGGAGCGTCCGCCACCCCGACGGGTCGAGCACGAAGCACGACGCGGTCAGGTGGGCGGGCGGGCCGTCCTTCCAGAGCCCGTCGGCATGTGCCGCAAGGTGGTCGAGGTACGCGCGCCGCAGCGCGTCCTGCGCGGGGGACGGAGCCGTCCAACCTGAAAGCAGCCGAACAGCCTTGGCGTGCAACGTTTCTCGACCCGTGGAGTGAGGCGGGGTCACTCGCCGTCCAGCAGCTGGCGTAGGGCGTCGTCGACGTCGGAGTCGGTACGCGAGCGCTCGACCCACGACTCCGCGTAGCCGAGTGGGTCGTCGAGGTCGGCGGTCGAGGGCATCAGGTCGGGGTGCTGCCAGACCTCGTCGCGCGCCGCGGTGCCGTGCTGCGCGGCCATCGCCCCCCACAGGGCCGACGCGTCGCGCAGGCGGCGTGGGCGCAGCTCGAGACCGACCAGGGTCGCCAGCGTGTGCTCGGCAGGCCCGCCGGTGGCCCGGCGGCGGCGCACCGCCTCCCGCAGGCGGGCAGCCTGCGGCAGCTGCTCGCGGGCGGCCGCGTCGGTGACCTCGTCGACCCAGCCCTCCACCAGTGCCAGCGTCGTCTCCAGGCGGGTCAGCGTGGCCTGCTGCGCCGGGGTCCGCTGGGGCTCGAACACACCGCCGGCGATCGCCTGCTGCAGGGCGGCCGGATCGGTCGGGTCGACGGTGCGGACGGCCTCCTCGAGCGCCCCTGTGTCGATCGTGATGCCGCGCGCGAACTCCTCGACGGCGCTGAGCACGTGCGAGCGCAGCCAGCCTGCGTGCGCGAAGAGGCGCGCATGGGCGTTCTCGCGGAGGGCCAGGTACAGCCTCACCTCATCGGCCGGCACGTCGAGGCCCTCACCGAACGCGGCCACGTTGGCGGGCAGCAGCGCCGTGACGCCCGGGTCGATCAGGGGCAGCCCGATGTCGAACGCGCTGACCACCTCACCCGCGAGGGCGCCGACGGCCTGCCCGACCTGCAGCCCGAAGACCGAGCCGGAGAGGCGCCGCATCATGCTGCCGGCCTCGTCCAGCATCGAGCGCATCTCCTCGGGCACCTGCTCGGCCATCGCGGCCGCGAGCGCCGTCGCGACCGAGTCGGCCACCGGCTCGGCCAGGCGCTGCCAGGTCGGCAGGGTTGCTTCGACCCACTCGGCGCGCGACCAGGCGTGCTCGTCCGCCCCCACGCCTGGCACCGAGGTGACCGAGTCGAGCCAGAGGGCGGCGACCCTGAGCGCGTCGAGAGTCGACCGCCGCGCACTGTCGCCCACGGTGGCGTCGCCGGAGGTGGACGCGACCTTGCGGGCGGTGTCGCTGGCGAGGGTCCAGTTCACCGGGCCGTCGCCGCCGGTCGCCATCATCTGCTGCACCTGGGCCATCGCCTGGCGGACGACCGCGGGGTCGAGGCTCCCGATGTCCAGCCCCATGCTCTGCAGCTGGTCCCTCTCCTCCGGGGTCAGGTCGCCGGCACCCAGGCGGCGCAGCAGCTCCGAGATCGGGTCGTCGCCGGGCTGCTCACTCATGGTTCCGTCCTCGTTGGGCTGGGGCTGGGGCTGGTGCTCGACTGGTGCAGGACTGAAGGACTCTGCTGGACTCGCTGTGGCGTTGGCCGTGCCACATCGCGTCCCGACCACCATCCTGGCAAGCATCCGTACAACCGGGTCAACCGAGTGGAGGTGCAGTGGGTTCCCACACCGGTGTTCGCCCTCGGCGCACCTCGCGGCGCAGCGGCCCGACGGTCGCCGTCACCGCAGCCGCCGGTCCCACCGGCATCGCCGTGGTGCGAGCCCTCCGCGACGACTCGGGCGTGCGGTCCGTCGTAGCTGTCGACACCCGCCGTGCAGCGGTGGACGGCGTGACCTGGCGGATCGGCAACCCGTCCTCGCCGACGGTCGGGCAGCGCCTCGAGGGCGTCGACGTGGTCGTCCACCTCGCCTGCGCCGACAACCTCGGCCTGTCTTTGCTGCAGGACGGACGCATTCGACGCGCAGCCGCCATCCGCGGTGCCCAGGCGGTGCTGACGGCAGCCGCCGCGGTCGGGGCCAAGCAGGTCGTGGTCGTCACCTCGGCGATGGTCTTCGGGGCGCCGCCTGACAACCCGGTGCCCATCCCCGAGAACGCGCCCCTGCGTGCGGTTCCCGACGACGGGCTGGTCGGCGACCTGATCGAGATCGAGCAGGTCGCGGCGGCAGCCGTCCGCTCGCACCCCGGTCTGAAGGTGACCATGGTGAGGCCCGCCGCACTGGTCGGGCCGGGCGTCGACACCGTCATCACGCGACACTTCGAGGCGCCACGGCTGCTGACCCTGCGCGACGACCGGATGGCCTGGCAGTTCTGCCACGTCGACGACCTCGCGAGCGCAGTCGCCTTCTGCGTCACGGCGGGTCTGGCCGGTCCGGTGACGGTCGGGTCGCCCGGCGCGCTCAACCAGACCGCCGTCGAGGCCGTCACCGGGATGCGACGCATCGAGCTACCCGGCGCCCTGGCCTTCTCGACCGCAGAGCGGCTGCACCGCGTCGGGGTGCTGCCCACCCCGGCGAGCGACCTGGCGTACGTCGTCTACCCGTGGGTGGTGGGGTCGGCACGGCTCCGCGACGCGGGCTGGGTGGCCGGCTACGACAACGAGACCTGCCTGGGCGTCGTGATGACCGAGGTGCGCGGACGGAGCGCCCTCGCGGCACGGCGCGTCGGCGGCAAGGACGCGGCCCTCGGGGCGGCCGGCGCTGCCGTCGCCGTCGTGGGCACGGCAGCGATCTGGCGGCAGGCCCGCGCCCGCAGACGGCGCAGCGGGCGCTGACCTCCCAGCCTCGGCCCGTAGGGTGTCCGCACACGGTCGGGGAACCGGTGACCGCACGGGTGCGTTGCGCACTCGACGGGGATGGCCCCGTCCACGACCCGCCAAGGAGAGCTCGGTGACGTACCAGGACCTGCAGAAGGTCGAGCCCCCGCTGGTCGCCGTGCCCTCGCCGACCGGCCGGATGGACTCGCGGACCTGGACAATGCTCCTCAGCGGCGTGGTCTCGATCCTGCTGTTCGCGCTCGCCACGATGCTGCCGCTCCCATACGCGCTCATGAAGCCCGGCCCGGTCCGCGACGTCCTGAGCGAGGTCGACGGCACGCCGCTGATCGCGATCAAGGGACGCGAGACGTTCCCGACCGCCGGCACGCTCGACCTGCTGACGGTGAGGGTCACCGGCGGCCCCGGGTCGACCACGACCGTGTGGGACGTGCTCGAGGGCTGGGTCGACCCGACGGTCGCCGTCCGTCCGGTTGACGAGGTCTTCCCTCCCGACGTGAGCGAGGAGGACATCGAGGCCGAGAACGCCGCCGAGATGGTCACGTCGCAGGAGACCGCCACCGCGGCCGCGCTCGGCGAGCTGAACGTCCCGGTGCCCACGGTGCTCACCGTCGCCGGCTTCGCGGAGGACGCCCCGGCCGACGGCCAGCTCGCCGTGGACGACGTGGTGCAGTCGCTGAACGGGGAGCCGGTGGTCGACCTCCCCGAGCTGCGCGAGGGTCTGCAGGACGCCGAGCCGGGCGACACCGTTCAGGTGGGCATCACCAGGGGCGACGACGAGCAGACCATCGACGTGACGACCCTTGACGACGGGGAAGGGCGCACGATCCTGGGCGTCTTCATCGACCCCACGTACACGTTCCCGTTCGAGGTGACCATCGCGATCGAGGACATCGGCGGCCCCAGCGCCGGGATGATGTTCGCCCTCGGCATCGTCGACAAGCTCACAGAGGGCGAGATGACCGGCGGCGAGAACATCGCCGGCACCGGCACGATCGACTCGGACGGTGCCGTCGGCGCGATCGGCGGCATCCAGCAGAAGCTGTTCGGCGCTTCCGACGCCGGGGCCGACTGGTTCCTGGCGCCGGCCGACAACTGCTCCGAGGTCGCCGGTCACGTGCCCGACGGCCTGCGTGTCGTCGAGGTCGCGACCCTGTCCGATGCCCGCGACGCGGTCGAGGCGATCGGTGAGGGCGACCAGGCAGCGATCGACGCGCTGCCCACCTGCCGGGGTTAGGTGAGCGTGTCGGCCAGCGCGTGCACGAGCCCCGGGGCCAGGTCGGGGCCGGTACCGACCGCGAAGTCGTGGTCGTTGCTGCGCGTGCGCATGGCGCACGACGAGGTGCCGTCGCGCAGCACGCCGACGGCCAGGCGGACGTCCTGCCGGTCGGGGTGCGCCAGGAGCGCGCCGAGCGCCTGCTGGGGGTCGTCGGGCAGGTCGCGCTCGGCCTCAGGCGGCACGACGAACCGCTCCACCACCACCGCCGCGCCGTCGACCGCTTCGGGCCACGTGATCCTGCCGAGCACCTCCTCGACGCTGTCACCCTCGGGCAGCCCTTCCTGCTCGACGGACGTGATGTGCTGGGGGTCCGCGTCGGCGCTGGCTACGAGGTCCGCCGGCAGCTGGTCGCGCAGCGACTCGTCCCGGCCGATGGCCTCGGCCGTTCTGATCAGGGCGAACACGCGCAGCGGCCCGTCCCACCCACCACGAGCGACGTGCCGTTCCAGTTCGCGCACGGCGCGATCGAGGGGACCGTCCGCGCGCGACGGTTCGACCGTTGCTGAGTCGTTATCGTTCGGCTCCGCCTGCACGCCGCGATCCTGGCACGCCGTGCGAGGCTGTTGTGCACAGCCTCCCAACCCGAAGGTGTCCCTCCCGTGAGCTTCACCCCCGCATCGCAGGTCCGCCGACCGAGCCCGGCCGGGCGGCGTCGATCCCCCCTGGTGACGACCTTGGTGGTGCTCGGTGCACTGGCACTGCTGCTCGGGCTGGTCGCGGAGCTGTGGACGGAGGTGCTGTGGTTCCGTCAGCTCGACGTGGCGCGAGTGTGGACGACGCGGCTGCTGTGGCAGACGATCCTGTTCGTGGTCGGTGGCGGCCTGATGGCGGCCGGCGTCGCGACGAGCCTCCTGGTCGCCTACCGGTCCCGTCCGGTGTACGCGCCTGTCGACGCCGAGCAGCAGAGCCTCGACCGCTATCGCGAGAGCCTGGAGCCGCTGCGCCGCCTGGTGCTGTTCGTGCTTCCGGCCGGTCTCGGGCTGTTCGCGGGTTCGGCGGCGTCGCAGCAGTGGGAGACCGTGCTGTTGTACCTGAACGGTGGCGAGTTCGGCATCGAGGACCCGCAGTTCGGCCTCGACATCGGCTTCTTCGTCTTCACCCTGCCGTTCCTGCGCTTCCTCCTCGGATTCCTGACCGCTGTACTGGTGCTGGCGCTCCTGGCTGGGGCCGCCACCCACTACCTCTACGGCGGACTTCGCTTGCAGGGCAAGGGACCTCGGACGACTCCGACGGCACGCCGGCACATGGCGGGCCTGCTGGCGGCGCTCGTGCTGGTGCAGGCCGGCTCGTACTGGCTGGACCGGTACTCGCTGCTCACCGCCGACGGCCCCCTGATCGACGGCGCCGCGTACACGGGCATCAACGCGGTGCTGCCGGCCAAGACCATCCTGACGATCATCGCCGTGATCGTGGCAGTCCTCTACGCCTACACCGCGTTCCGCGGCAGCTGGCGCCTGGCTGTCACGGGGCTCGTGCTGATGGTGGTGTCGGCCGTCGCGATCGGCGGCATCTACCCCGCCCTCGTCCAGCAGTTGCAGGTGAAGCCGAGCCAGCTGACGAAGGAGGAGCCGTACCTCGAGCGCAACATCCAGGCCACGCGGGCTGCCTACGGGCTCGAGGATGTCGAGATCCAGTCGTACACACCGGAAGTGACCGGTACAGCAGGCGCGCTGACCGACGACGCGCAGACCGCCGCCAGCATCCGGCTGCTCGACCCCGCCCTGGTCAGCCCGGCGTTTCGTCAGCTGCAGCGCAACAAGCAGTACTACAACTTCCCCGACCCCCTCGACGTCGGTCGCTACGACATCGAGGGGCAGAGCCGCGACAGCGTGATCGCCGTCCGTGAGCTCGACCTCGGCGGTCTCTCGGACGGCCAGCGCACGTGGGTCAACGACCACACGGTCTACACCCACGGCTTCGGCGTCGTCGCCGCCTACGGAAACCAGCGCAGCAAGGACGGTCAGCCCGCCTTCTTCCAGCAGGGCATCCCGTCGGTGGGCGAGCTGGGGGACTACGAGCCGCGCATCTACTTCGGCGAGCGGTCGCCCCAGTTCTCGATCGTCGGTGGACCCGAGGGCTCGGACGTGCGCGAGCTCGACTTCCCGACGGACGAGGACGGCGGCAACGGCCAGGCCAACACCACGTTCAACGGCGACGGCGGACCGAGAATGGGCGACCCGTTGACGCGCCTGCTGTACGCGATCAAGTTCCGCGACCAGAACATCCTGCTGTCCGACAGCGTGAACAGCGAGTCTCAGATCCTCTACGACCGCACGCCGCGTGAGCGACTGGAGAAGGTCGCGCCGTTCCTGACGTTCGACGGCGACCCGTACCCCGCCGTGGTTGACGGTCAGGTCCTCTGGATCGTCGACGCCTACACCACCACCGACGCCTACCCCTACTCTGACCGGCAGCCCCTGGGCGAGACGACGACCGACTCCCTGAGCTCGCAGTCGGAGGCCATGGCGGCGCGGGGCGACGTGAACTACATCCGCAACTCGGTCAAGGCCACGGTGAACGCGTACGACGGCAGCGTGAACCTGTACCAGTGGGACGCTGACGACCCGCTGCTGGACGCGTGGATGTCCGCGTTCCCCGGTGTCGTGAAGCCGATCTCGGAGATCGACGGTGAGCTGATGGCCCACCTGCGCTACCCCGAGGACCTGTTCAAGGTGCAGCGCGAGGTGCTCGGGCGCTACCACGTCACCGACCCTGGGGCGTTCTTCACCGGCGGTGACTACTGGCAGACACCGGTCGACCCGACCAGCGCGGCAGCCGAGGCCAAGAACCAGCCGCCGTACTACCTGACGCTCCAGATGCCCGGACAGGACTCGGCGTCCTTCTCGCTCACCTCCACGTACATCCCGAGATCGACGAGCGAGAACGTGTCGAACGTGTTGACCGGCTTCGTCGCAGTGGACGCGGACGCGGGCGCCGAGGCGGGCCGCAAGGCCGACGGTTACGGCACGCTGCGCCTGTTGTCGCTCCCACGCAACGACGCTGTCGCCGGACCGGGGCAGGTGCAGAACGAGTTCAACTCCAGCGAGGCGCAGGAACAGCTGAACATTCTGAGACAAGGCAACTCGCGCGTCACCAACGGCAACCTGCTGACCCTTCCGATCGGCGGTGGGCTGCTCTACGTGCAGCCCGTCTACATCCAGTCGCAGGGGGAGACGTCGTACCCGCTGCTGCAACGCGTACTGGTCGCGTTCGGTGAGGAGATCGGGTTCGCCACCACCCTCGACGAGGCACTCGACCAGGTGTTCGGGGGCGACTCCGGCGCGACGACCGGTGACGCCGGTGCAGGCGAAGGCGACGAGGGCGACGGGACGGAGCCGCCGACCCTGGACGCGCAGCAGCGGCTCGCGCAGGCCCTCGAGGTGGCGCGGCAGGCGATCCTGGACGGCGAGGCCGCGCTGGCGGAGCAGGACTTCTCCGCCTACGGCGAGGCCCAGCAGCAACTGAAGGACGCCATCGAGGATGCTGCAGCTGCCGAGGCCGAGATCAGCGGGGCGCCTGCGACGACGCCGTAGGGCTGCGTCAGGATTTGCCCTGCGCGACACCGCCACGTAACGTAGGCGGTGCGACGCGGGGTGGAGCAGCTCGGTAGCTCGCTGGGCTCATAACCCAGAGGTCGCAGGTTCAAATCCTGCCCCCGCTACCAAAGAAAGTGCACGTCAGAGGCCCCCAGGCGAAAGCCAGGGGGCCTCTGACATGGACGATGCGTGCAGGAAATGCGAGCGTCGGACGTCGGGTGAAGGTGTGCAGTTCCGGTTCATCCTTGACCATCGGGTTCCGGTAGGTGGGTTCCAGTTCGCGGACGCGGGTTCGGTTCCTGCGCGACAGGTGTTCGGTAGGTGGGTGACAGTCGTTCCGGTTCCTGGGTGACACTCCGGCCTGTTGCGGCCGGTCCCGGTGGCTCGTTTCGTTGGCCGACAGGTCTGCGAAAGGAGCCGGGATGTTGCGGGAGTTGCTGGTGGCTGAGCAGCGGTATCGGGCGGTGCTGGAGGTCCTGGACGGGGCCACCGTGACCGAGGTCGCCCGCCTGTATGGGGTGCAGCGTCAGACCGTTCATGACTGGCTGCGCCGGTATGCCGCTGACGGCGGCGCGGTGAACTTGGAGGACCGGTCCTCGCGTCCGCATTCGTGTCCGCACCAGATGCCGGCGGTGGTCGAGGCGCGGATCCTGGCGTTGCGTGATGAGCATCCGTTGTGGGGTCCGGACCGGATCCGCTACCAGCTGGGGCGGGAGGCGGTCTGGCCGGTGCCTAGCCGGTCCGGGGTGTACCGGGCCCTGGTCCGGGGCGGCCGGATCGACCCGGCGAAGCGGCGCCGGAAGCGGGCCGACTACCGGCGCTGGGAGCGGGGCCGGCCGATGGAGCTGTGGCAGATGGATGTGGTCGGTGGGATCCATCTGGGTGACGGGTCCGAGGTCAAGTGCGTGACCGGGATCGATGACAACTCCCGGTTCGTGGTCTCGGCGATGCTGGTGGCCCGGGCGAGGGCGCGGCCGGTCTGTGAGGCGCTGCTGGCGGCGTTGAAGCGTCATGGCATCCCGGAGCAGATCCTCACCGATAACGGGAAGGTGTTCACCGGCCGGTTCGGGCCGGGCGGGTCGAGCAGTGAGGTGTTGTTCGACCGGATCTGCGCCGAGAACGGGATCAGGCACCTGCTGACCGCGCCCCGGTCGCCGACCACGACCGGGAAGGTGGAGCGGCTGCATAAGACGATGCGGCTGGAGTTCTTCGGCGCCGCCGACGGCCAGTACCAGGGCCTGGCCGAGCTGCAGGCCGCGCTGGATCAGTGGGTGGCGCACTACAACACTGAGCGGCCGCACCAGTCGCTGGGGATGCGGCCCCCGATTGACCGGTTCGTGCTGGCCGGGCCCGGCACCGCGCAGGGTGACCTGGCCGTGGTCGACCCGGTGCCGGTGTTCGTACCCCGGCCTCGCCTGGACCTGCACCAGCCCGCGGGTCCGCGGCTGCCCGGGGTGCAGCGCTGGGTCGACCAGCGTGGTGTGGTCCGGTTGGCCGGGTTCTCCTACCGGGTCCCGATCGTGCTGGCCGGGGAACCGGTCGAGGCGGTGGTGTCCGAGAACCTGGTCCAGATCTTCCACCGCGAGGTGCTGGTCGCCAGCCACGCCCAGCGCCGAAAGCCCGGTCAGGACACCCCGGCTCGGCCGCGGCAGGGCACCCGGACCGCCCGGACCGCGACCACCGGACCGACCGTGACCAGGATCGCCGACCACACCGGCTGCGTCTCCTTCGCCGGCACGATGTACCGGGCCGGGAACGCCTGGCGGGGCAAGGCGCTGCAGGTCTCGATCGTCGCCGGGTCGGTCCAGTTGGCCTGCGAGGGAGTGATTGTGCGGGTCCACCCGATCCGGCACGACCCCGCCAAAGAGCACGGCGCATTCGCTACCCCGAACGGCCGACCCCGCAAACCACGGAAGGACCCGACGGCCGCAGCCGGTCAGTCATCACTCACCGGATGAGTGTCTGGCGGGAACCGGAACTGTTCCGTCACCCGGGTGCCGAACCTTGACAGGACGTCGGGTGAAGGCTGACGAAACGTGCGGCTGGGCTACTACGTGGTGATCAGGGATCCTGCCTCGATCACGCCGCCGCTGAGGACGTCGGCTCGCAGGCCGCCGCAGTGGATGAGCGGCCGCAGCAGGCCCGGCCCTGCAATCCGCTCGAGATGGGCGCAGGGCTCGGCGAGCCGCAGTCCGAGGCAGCGGACATCCCCGATGCTGAACTCGCGACCGACGAGCGCGTTGACGTCGATGCCCCGGGTCAGGATGTTGCGTCGCGTGCTGCCGAAGTCCAGGTGTGCGTCTCGGGCTGTGAGGTCCTCGACGACCTCTGCGGCGATGAGCGTCAGTTCGTAGCCGGGGCGCCTGCCGGCGCGGGGGCTGAACGTGCCGGCGTTCGACGCGTAGCGGTCGCCTTCCAGGCCGCGGCCGGCGAGCGCACGCGCGCTGGACACCAGCTGCATGGGCGCTGTGGCGGCCGGGGCGATTGCGACCTGCTCGACCCTGCCGGACAGTCCGGTGGGTGCCTCGACAGGGGGCAGCACGGGGTTCAGCGAGGCGACGGCGAAGGCGTCGTGGATAGGCAGGTCTGCGGTTGCCTGCCCCAGCAGGGCTGGGTCTTGCGGGCTCAGGACGACACCGGGCGGGGTGCCGAAGGCGAGGGCGGCGGTCTGCTGCTGCGGCCCGTCCGCCAGGGGGCTGTTGCTGCCGTCGACGATGGCGATCCACCAGCCGGCCCACTGGAACGAGTGGGGTGCGGCGATCGGCACGAGGCCGAAGCCGCGACCGGCCAGCCAGCCTTTCCAGGTGGCGAGTGCGTGGGGCAGCGGCGTTTCTTCGGTCAGCGGCGGCAGGTCGACCATGGGCACCTCGGTGACCGACGACAGGCACGCGGCGAAGCCGCGCACCAGCGCGCTACCCGGCCCATCTGGTAGACCGATCTCGATCATGTCGGCTCCAGTTTAGTCACGGGCATGGCAACGTCGGCTCGCTGAGTCGCGGCGTCGGGCGCGTCTCGGCATCGGCGAGGGTCTCGGGCTCACGGCTGCCCGCCCGGGCATGCGGGCGGAGCCAGGAGGCGTCGGGCGACGCGGACGTCCGGTCCCAGCCGGGTGACCTGCTCGATCAGCTCGTCGGCCGCGGCGTTCAGCGCCTGGTCGGTCAGCGGGTGGAGGGCGTCGAGGATGAACAACGCCGAGCTAGTGCCGTCGTGCAGTTGTGTGCGGCGGGCCTGGCGCCAGTTCCAGCGTCGACAGGTCACGCCGGCGTCGTCGCACCAGACCACCTCGCCGGGGTCGGGGTGCTCGGTCACCGAAGTGCCGTCGGTGACGGTGTCGAAGGGCTCGGTGCCGGTGGCGCGCAGAAGCCGCGGCGCGCCGGTGTAACGGGTGAGGTCCTCGCCACCGAGGGGGAGCTGGTGCAGGACGGAGACCGCGTTGTAGATGTCGGTGAGCCGGTTCACGCGAGGCAGCCCAGACGGGGCACGGCGTAGGAGTGCTTCCAGGCTGTTGCGGGTGCGTTGCGGCTTGGCCCCGAACGCGCGGTACGTCTCCCGCCACGCCGCCACGTGCGCGAGCTGCTCCACCGCGCGGTTGCCGAGCGCCTCGCCAGCCGCGGTCTCCGCCGCGTGCAGCAGCGCTTCACTGTCCTGGTCGCTGGGGCCAGGGACGAGCCCGTCGACTGCCACCAGCATGGCGCGGTAGTCCGGTCGCAGCTCGAACACGGCGGCATCGACACGGCCAGCCGCCAGGAACTCCTCCAACGAGAACAGCTCAGGCATCCGAGGCCTCCGCGAGGGGGGTCGGTCCGACTCCCGGCTCGAAGACGGCCAACGAGAAGCGGGCTGGCTGCTTGCCCGGGTTGGCGTAGGCGTGCGCCACGTCGCCCGGGAATGCGACCGCGTCGCCCACGTCGAGTGTGAGCGACTGGTCTGCGACGTCGAGCGTGATCGTTCCCTGCTGGACTTGTAGGAGCTCTTGCGTGCGCGCGGTGTGGGCCCCGCTCACGTGATGTTCACCAGGGGCCAGGGTCCAGTCCCACAGCTCCAGCACGTCCGGTGGGAGCGTGCCCGCTACCAGCACCCCCCGTCCACCTGAGTCGCCGGTCCATAGGGCGGCGCCCTCCCCGCGTCGGGTGACTTTGACGGGCCTGGGCTCGGGCGGCTCGACCAAGGCCGGCAGCCCTACGCCGAGCGCGTCACTGATCCGAAGCAGCGTTCCTACGCTGGGGTTGGCAGCGCCCTGTTCGACGTTGACTACCAACCGCCGGCTCACGCCCGCGGCCTGCGCTAAGCGGTCGAGCGTCCAGTGGCGCGCCTGTCGTTCCTGCCTGACCCGGACGCCGATCGCCGACGCCAGCGCAGAAGTGCCCTCATCCATGAGTGCAGCATACTGCACCTAGAGTGCAGCAGGGCCGTACCCGAGCGCGGACGTCGCTGCAGACCTGGATGGCGCACCTCCTCGATACAGGCAGCGCACCCGGGACGGTGCGGACGCGACGCTTGGCGGTGAGACGGCTCGCAGCCTGGCTCATCGCCACGAGCAGGCTCCCTGGGGACCCGTTCGTCGGAGTCAAAGGACCCGTGCAGCGCCAAGCCGTGGTCACGCCGCTGACCGACGACGACCTCCGCGCCCTGATCGGGACCTGCAGGAACCCCACTCGCCCCCGGTGGCTCGCGAGTCGATGCGTGAGCGTAGCTTCCGGATCGACGAGCCGTTCCATCACCGACGAGACGAAGCCATCATCCGGCTGATGATGGAGGCCGGCATCCGCGCCGGCGAGCTCATCGCCCTGCGCACCGATGACCTCGACCTGACCCGCGACAGGATCACCGTCCTGCTTCGGCAAAGGCGGCCGAAACAGGACCATCCCCGTCGGCCTCGCCACGATCCGGGTGTCCGTGACTACCTCGACCTGCGACAGCAGCACCCAGCCGCCGACGATCCAACCCTGTGACTGGGTACCCGGGGAACCCGGTTCGGGTACGACGGCCTCGGCAAGGCGCTGCGCCGCCGCGCCACGCTCGCGGGCATGCACGGCTTCCACCCGCACAAGCTCCGCCACACCGCAGCCCACCGCTGGCTCGCCGCCGGCGGATCCGAGTCCGGGCTCATGGCCATGGCCGGCTGGACCCGCACCGACATGCTCATCCGCCACACCCGCGCCACCGCCGCTGAACGAGCAGCCGCAGAGGCGTTCAGGCTCGACCTGGGAAACCTCTGACTGCGGACCTGCCGTGTTTCACCCACCGAGCTGCCGCAGGCGCTCCTGGTCGAGCACGGTGATCCGGCCGCGGCCCAGGGGTGATGAGTCCCTGGTCGGCGAGCTCGCCGAGGATCTTGGTGGTCGTCTCCCGAGACGTTGCGGCCAGGGCGGCGAGCTGTTCGTGGGTGAGCTTGACCTGGACTCCGCGACCGATGGGCCTTCCGGAGGAGGCGGCGGCGAGGGTGACGAGGGCGCCGGCGACCCAACGGCTCCAACCTCACAGCCTGGTGCCATCTGCGAGGAGACGACCGGGTCTTCCGCATGGACCGCATCACCCACGCCGAGCCGACGCCCGCGCCGCCACACCCCGTCCGCGTCGTCCGGGAACCGGTCGTCGACGGCCACCGGACCAGGCTGCCGGCCTCGGCGTTGCGTCCCGAAGATCCGGTCGCAAACACCGACACAGGGTTGTCGCGTCCCCTCGAGACAGTCGAAGCAGCTCGCCGACCCGGCGGGTGACCCGACCGCAGAAGGAGACCGACATGACCAACCCCGCTCCCGGCGCCCTGGCCTGGTTCGAGGTCGCCACCAGCGACCCCGACGCCGCCGAGAAGTTCTACGGCAGCCTGTTCGACTGGACCTTCAACGCCGACGGCCCAGCCGCGTCCGGCGGCATGGACTACCGCAACATCACCGCCTGCGGCGCCGAGCAGCCGATGGGCGGCGTCTTCGGCACCGGCGGCCAGGTGCCCGACCACGCCGTGTTCTACATCCTGGTCGCCGACGTCGAGGCCACCTGCGCCGACGCCGAGCAGCTCGGCGGCACGGTGTTGAGTAGGCACCTCGACCCCGGTCCTGGCGCCCCCACGTTCGCCTATCTGCTCGACCCGGCCGGCAACCAGTTCGGCGTCATCACCCCGCCGGCGGCCTGATGACGCGAGACGTGTCGAGCCCGTTCCCGCCGGAGTCCGGCGGGGACGACGCTCGGGACCTGTACGACGAGCTCACCGACGACCTGCTCTACGACCCTGCCATCGGCCGAGCCACGATGATGGGCGTACCCCTGCGTGCGACTGGCCGGGAAGTTCCTGGCGTCTTTCGACGACAAGGCCCGGCGCCTGGTCGTGAAGCTGCCGCGCGAGCGGGTCACCGAGCTTGTCGACAACGGCGACGGCGACCCATTCGCCCCGGCCGGGAAGGTCTTCCGCGAGTGGGTCTCGATCCCGACCGTGAACCGCGACCTGTGGGCGACCGTCCTCGCTGAGGCGGTTGAGTTCGCACGTCGAGGACTCACGACTTAGCGCCTCATCCGTCTCCCTCACGGGGCCTCGCGTTCGCGATCAGAGCGTGATGTCCGCGTTCGGGTCGGAGCCGGGGTCCCCTCCGGTCGCGGCGATCGCGAGCCTGGGGAGGTAGTTCTCCCAGCCCTGGCGGTGGTGAACCACGGACTCGGGGTCGGGCAGCCCGCGGTGGGTAAGCCGTACGAGGGTGCCATCGTCGGTGGCTTCGAGGGCAACTTCGACGGTGGTGGAGCCGGGTGGGACCACGGGGTGGTCCTGCCATCCCCAGGTGAACACCAGGCGGCGTGGCGGGTCGAGCTCGACGAACTCGCCCAGTGCCTCGATCCCTTCACGCATGTGCACCCTGTAGAGGCCGCCCGGGGTGGGGGAGAGGGTGACCTCGGTGCCCATCCACAGCGCGTAGCGGGCGGGGTCGGTGAGGTAGCGCCACACCACCTCGGGGGGCGCTGCGATGTGCGTGGTCACCTCTAGTGGGGCTGTGCTCACTGGTCCTCCTGATTGCCCGGCTCTGCCTCGACCACGGCCTTCAGGTCGTCGAGCCGGCTCTGCCACATGGATTCGATGACGACACGCAGGTGACCCATCGCCTCCGGGTTGGCACGGTACAGACGCGATCGTCCCTCGCGCCGTTCTGTCACGAACCCGGCCGCCTTGAGTACCCCGAGGTGCTGGGAGATCGCCGGCCACGACACGTCGAAGCGGGCCGCGATGTCGCCTGCGGACAGCTCGTCGCGCCAGATCATCTCGAGGATCTGGCGGCGCCGTTCCACGGCGATGACCTTGAGCGGGTCCATTGCTGCCTTCGTCGATGGGTTGCGTCGTGGTCGGGCGCAAGTCTATATTTAAGTCACCACTTAAACAATGACCTGCAGCGGCGGGTCGCACAAGAAGAGGAGACACCCATGGACACCACGATCCTGGCGCTGGACGTCGAGGCCGAGGCCGACAAGCTCGTCGAGATCCTGAGCACGGCCGAGGGCATGCGCTCGGTCTGGACGTCGAACTGCGACGTCGCCGACGGCAGGGCGCGGTTCGGGTTCGCAATGGCCCCGGTTGACCTGGACTGCACCGTGGAGGTCGTCGATGGCAAGAGCGTCCGCTACACCGTCGAGTCCGGCTTCCCGTTCTGGAACGGTTCGGTCTTCGAGTGGGACCTCGGTCCCGCGCTGCGTGCCGAGAGCGGCACCAACTTGCTCTTCCGTCACCGTAACTTCGAGGACGGCTACCCAGAGACTGACCTGGCCTTCACCAGCCAGACCTGGGCGCTGATCCAGCAGACCATCAAGGCCCACGCCGAGGGCGGCGCCCCGGGCCCGGCCCTCGGCTGACGGTCACCGAGGAAGGAGCAGCATCGTGAAGATCGACGTGACCACCGAGATCGTCATCGACCGGCCAGTCAGCGAGGTGTCGGCCTACGCGGCCGACCCGGACAACGCGCCCAGGTGGTACGCCAACATCAAGTCTGTCGAGTGGAAGACCGCACCGCCGATCCAGCAGGGGAGCCTGGTCGCGTTCGTCGCCCAGTTCCTCGGCAAGCGGCTCGCCTACACCTACGAGATCGCCGAACACAGTCCTGGCCAGCGGCTGGTGATGCGCACCCAGGAGGGCCCGTTCCCGATGGAGACGACGTATACCTGGGCCGAGGAGTCTCCGAACAGCACCCGGATGAGGCTGCGCAACGCCGGCGAACCTGCCGGGTTCTCCACCGTTGCCGCGCCCGTCATGTCGATGGCGATGCGGCGTGCGAACCACAAGGACCTGGCCAACCTGAAGGCAATCCTCGAGCTGGCAGCCTCCTAGCTGCCACGATGGCGTGGCGGGACCCCCGCTGACGCGCAGCGGGGATTCGAACGGTGTCCATTTAGTGTCCAGATTGGGCCAGTCTTACTCGGTACCGGACGGGTATCCTGAGGCTGGAGGCGAGGGCGAATCCCTCATCACACTAAGCGAATCGGTAGTTTCCGGCCCGAGACCGTAGTAGTCGCGATGCCCCTGATGGCTTCCAGAGGTCGCAGGTTCAAATCCTGCCCCCGCTACCAAATGTCAGAGGCCCCCAGGCGAATGCCTGGGGCCCCTGTCGTGTGCATGGCGCAGCCTGCAGAAAACGACCCGGCATCGTCTTGGCAGTGGCGGTCATTGTTTCCGGTCGTGGGCGGCCCGTGTGTGCCGTGTGGAAGGCGGGTCGTGCGTCGGGACACCAAGAAGGTCGTGGACTGCATTCACGATGTCGCTCTCGCCGAGGAGCACGGTCTCAGCGGACGGTCCGAGTGGGATGAAGCTGTCCGCGCTGGTGACTCGCGCCAGTCGCCCCTCGTAGCCGTTGTCGACCAGCGCAGCGATGACGCCCTCGGATACGCCGCCGCTCTGCCGGGTCTCATCCACGACAAGAACCGCGGCGAACTCTTCAGCGACGCCTGTGACCGCCTCGACCGGAAGCGGCGCCAGCCAGCGCAGGTCGAGCACCGTACTTGCCACACCGCGAGAGGCCAGGGTTGCTGAAGCCCGACGGCTCAGGTGCACACCGTTGCCGAAGGTCACGAGCAAGACGTCGCGGCCCTCGCCGTGCAACCCGACCTCGCCCAGCGGCGTGCATGCCTGGGCCGCGGTTGGAGGCATGTAGGGCGCGGTCCACTCGCCATCGCCGTCCGCGAGAAGATCGCGGCTGTGGTAGCGCGCGATGGGCTCGAGAAAGACGCACACGCGGCCATCCTGTTGGGCCAGGGAGAAGCAGGTGCGCAGCAGGCCCGGAGCCTCAGCCGGATGGCTCGGGACGGCGACGACGAGCCCGGGGATGTCCCGCAGGACCGCGACCGAGTTGTCGTTGTGGAAGTGACCGCCGAAGCCACGCTGGTACGCGAGTCCGGCGACCCGGACGACCATTCCGTTGCCGTACTGACCGTTGGAGAAGAAGCGCAGGGTGGCGGCCTCGCCGCGAAGCTGGTCCTCGGCGTTGTGCAGGTACGCGAGGTACTGGATCTCGGGCATGGGCACGTACCCCGCCAGCGCCGTCCCGAGCGCGACCCCGAGGATGGTCTGCTCATCGAGCAAGGTGTCGAAGACTCTGTGGCCGCCGAAGCGCTTCCGCAGTGCGCGGGTGACTCCGTACACCCCGCCCTTGATCGCAACGTCCTGGCCGAAGACCAGGGACTCGGGGTGGGCGGCCATCAGGTCCACGAGGGTGGCGTTGATGGCTTGGGCGAGGGTCATCCGTGGCCCGGACTCGGGCAGGCGGCCGTCCCATGCCTTGGTGCGGTCCTCGGCGGCCAGGACGGGCTGTGCGAGTGCTCCCTGGCTCGGGAGGGCGAGCGGGGCCATGACAGCGTCCCTGCTGTGGAGCCGTTCCTCGTCGAGGACGTGCTTGGCCTCGTCCATGACCTCTTGCCGGACGGCCTCGTAGCGGTCCAGGATCTCGATCGGCGACATGACGCCCCGATCGACCAACGCACAGGCCGACGCGAGCAGGGGATCTCGCGTGTACTCAGCGAGGATCTCGCTGCGGGAGCGGTACGCACTTTCTGTGTCCGAGCCGGCGTGGCCCATGAACCGAACTGTGCGCAGGTGGAGCACTGCGGGGCGTCTGCTGCGACGAACGGTGGCCAACGACGTCGACACAACCGTCAACAGCGACTCAGGGTCGGCGCCGTCCACGTGCCAGTAGCGAAGCCCCGGAAGGCGCTGGAGTGCCGCCGCCGGCCAGCCGTTCGGGGACCTGGTGCTGATGCCGATGCCGTTGTCCTCGCACACGAACAGGACAGGGCAGCCCACGTTGCGGTGGGCCAGATATGCGGCTGAGTTGAGGGCTCCCGTGGCCGTCGAGTGGTTCGCGGACGCATCACCGAAGCTGCAGATGACGACCGAGTCTCCGGGCCAAGGAGACTCGACACCCGTGTTGCGGCCGAGTTCGAGGGCGTAGGCGAGCCCGACCGCCCTGGGCAGATGCGAGCTGATGGTCGACGTCTGGGGGATGATGCTCAGTCCTGGGTGGCCGAAGACCTTGTGGCGTCCGCCTGACATCGGGTCGCTCTTGGCCGAGGTGAGGCTGAGCAGGATGTTGCGGATCCCGTGGCTGCTCCCGGCCACGCGGGCTCGCGCAGCGTAGAAGCCACCGGATCGGTAGTGGAGCAGCGCAGGGTCATCGACACGCGACAGGAGGCCCAGCGCGGCATTGCTCTCGTGACCGGCCGAGCCGATGGTGTAGTAGCCCTTGCCCTGTGACTGGAGCCAACGAGCGGCGAAGTCAAGATGTCGGCTCTCCACCTGGGCTTCGAACAGACATCGGAGCGAGGCAGGATCTGCAACCGCTTCGTGCGTGCTCGGCTCCGGGTGGCCGCCGCCATGCTCGCGCGCACGGAGGAGACGGACGAAGTGTTCGTCGATCGTCTCCAACTCGGCACTCCCTCACGTCCTGGCACGCCGCGCTCGAGAACGCGGCGCGGTCTGGCATCCCTGCTCAGACAATCTTCCCGATTGTGGCCCTCGGCGGGTACTCGTGATCGTCAGGGGCTGCTCAGACGCAGGCCTGGATCGAAACGTCGGGGCCAGGGTGGATCTGCAGGTGGACGTGACTCGGCCAGTTCGTCAGCGGGCTGCTGGTTCTGGCCGCGACTGCCCCTGTTCGCAGGTCCACCTCCGTGACCCTCGATACTTGGGTACGTTCCCCGCATGACCAACGATGCGACGGCCGATGAGCACCCCGCGGACCACGAGGCACACCTCCATCCGACCGTGTCGTGGGATACCGACTGGCTTCTCGACCAGTTCGTCACGATGGCGAACACGTCCGAGGAGTTTCGGATCACGATCACCGTCAATCACAGTGGCCTCCTGATCGTCGGCGACCTCGTGGGTGGCGCTGCGTGGTCGCGGGCTGTCGAGGATCGACTTCGGGGGGCGAGCGGGGTCGAGGGCATGGCGGTGTTCCGCGAGGAGCTGTCGAAGGCTGAGGACGACCCGCAACTCGGCCCGCTGCGCTTCCTGCACCTTCTGGACGCCCGGGTCATCCAGGGAGGTGGCTACAGCTACAAGGCTGGGCCGTGGCGTGGCCGGCTCACCGAAGTCTCGGGATGGGCATTCGGCAAACCGAGCTGAGCCTGAGCGCCGTATGGTTTGCTCCGTGATTCACGGTCTGCGACAACGATGAACAATAGTCTCGATCCCGTTGCTCGAGCTCAGGCGGCGAATAGGGTTTTCAGGCCAATGTGCCACGGCTCGACGACGTCGCCTTTGCGTTGCATTGGTTCGCGCCGCTTCGCCACGAATTGACGTGATGGCGTGTTGCCGGCGTGCTAGCGTCCAGGCGATCGTGATCCATCGGCAGGAGGTGAGTCCCATGAACGCGGAATCCGCAGTGGGTGCTCCGCTGCCGTCCACGATCGCGCGACTCAGGTAGTCGCCACCGGGAGCGCCCGCCAGGCAACTCGCGAAAGGCGACTCCCATGAACACAACACCCTTTTCAACCCTGCACTTCACCTCGGCGACGGCCTCCGACCGGCCGAGGTCCGACCAGGATCAGCCTCACGTCGATGCCACGCATCAGGTGCGCGCCGCGGGTGAGCGAGCGTTGGTCCTCGGTGGTGGCGGAGCGGCAGGCAACGCGTGGCTGATCGGTGTGATCGCCGGCCTGTTTGATGCCGGACTGGATGTGACCGAGGCCGATCTGATCATCGGGACGTCGGCCGGATCGACGGCCGCGGCCCAGATCGCGAGCGCGAGCCCGACCCAACTGCTGGCCGACATCCTTTCCGCTGCGCCGCAACACCGGACTGGTCCGGTCGGTTCCGACGGTGGACGCGGTCCGAGCAGGCCGGTGACGGACCACTTGGAGAAGATCACCAAGGTCATGGCCGCCGCTGAGGATGCGGCTGACATGCGCCGCACCATGGGCGCGGCGGCACTCGAGATGGATGCGGCGTCGGACGGCTCCTGGCAAGCACGGTGGCGCGCCACTGTCGCCGCTCGGCTGCCCAGTGAGCGCTGGCCGGAAGGACGGGTACTCCTCACAGCGGTCGATGCCCGTACCGGCGAACCGGTCGTGTTCGACCGCGACAGCGGAGTCGACCTGGTGGACGCCGTCGCCGCCAGCTGTGCCGGGGGTGGCCTGCCTTACCGGATCGGGGATGGCCGATTCATCGACGGCGGCTACCGACGAGCCAGCGAGAATGCCGATCTGGCAGCCGGCTACGGGCGGGTGCTGGTGCTGTCACCACTTGGCGGCAGGTCACTGGCGCCGCTCGACTGGGGCATGCATCTTGCAGCGCAGGTCGACGAGTTACGCATCGGCGGCAGCAGCGTCGAGACCATCCTGCCGGATAGCCACTCCCGCAACGCATTCGGCGGCAACATGATGGATCTGTCGACGCGGCCGCCCGCCGCCCGAGCCGGTTACGACCAAGGCAGAGCCACTGCCGAGCAACTCACCGAATTCTGGCGCTGACGTCCTGCGACGAACTGCCCGACAGCGCACGACAGAGGCCCCCAGGCGTCGAGCCAGGGGCCTCTGACGTGCGGCCAGGGCGTGATGTGTTGCCACTCCAGCGCAGCGGGCGCAAGGCGTCCGCCGTCAGAGCGGAGCGTCGGCGCCGCCGGCGGGTGCCTTGTCCATGTAGCGTTCAACCCAGTACGGCGTGGGTACCTCCGCGGGTGCCTCGTGCTCCATGTAGCGCTGAACCCAGTGGGGCGTGGGCACCTCGGCCGCGGGCGCCGGCACCTCTTGCGAGAAGCCGGTTTTGGTCGCATCGGCGACCGCCACGACGGCCAGCGCGGCCAGCACGAACGCGGTCGCGATCGCGACGACGATGGCAACCGGCGGCAGGTGGTAACGGCCGGCGGAGATGGTGTTGACGGACATGATGGTTCTCCTTCCCTGTGTTGGTGAAGCGGTGTGGTGAATCTCTGTGTTGAATCTCTGTGGTGAAGCGGTGTTGTGGGGCCGCTCAGGCCTTGCGGGCCACGGCGATGAGGTACTCCCAGTCGAGGGCGAGCGTGCCGTCGGTCGCGTAGTTCGCGGCCGCTGCCAGGGCGGCGACGTCTGCGCGGAACGCGAGACGACCCTCCGGGGTCAGCCGTTCGGCGGCCTTCCTCGTGGGCCCGTAGTGGGTGATGAAGAAGTCGGCGAAGAAGTCGGCCGACGGGAACCGCTGCGTCACCGTCGCCGTGCTGAAGGTCAGCACGGCAACTCGGTCTCCGAGGAGCTCACTGATGCCCTCCTCGGTGCCCCAGCGCGTGGGCGGCAGTGCCCCGGGCGGGGGCGCGGCGTGCGTGCCCACGGTCTTCAGGAGCCGACCGATGAAGCCGGTCGGTGTCCAGCTCGCGATGCCGACGTGCCCACCGCGCTTGGCCACCCGGACGAGCTCGTCGGCCGCCCGCGCGTGATCGGCCGTGAACATGACGCCGATGGACGACAGGACCGAGTCGAACGAGCCGTCCTCGAACGGCAGGCGCTCGGCGTCGGCCTCGCGGAAGTCAACAGTCAGTCCCTCGGCCAGCGCCCGCTGCTCGGCAGTGGCGAGAAGCGCGGGCACGTAGTCGATGCCGGTGACTTCGGTGAAGTTGCGGGCTGCCGCGATCGCGACGTGTCCCGTGCCGGTGGCCACGTCGAGGACGCGTGATCCCGGTCGCAGGCCGACCGTTTCGACCAGGTGCTCGGCGACGGGAACGGTCAGCCACGCGACCTTGCCGTAGTCGCCGCTGCTCCATGTCTGCTGCTGCTTGACCTTGATCTCTTCGAACGTTGTCGTGCTGGTCATGCGGATCATCCCTTCGGGTCAGCGCCAGATCGCGCACGCGACTGGCACACACGGCCGCATCTGACGGCCGTGCGATGTGGGTGTTGTGTGGTTTGCCGGCGCTCAGTCCGGTGGAAGTGGGTACGGCGCAAGCGCTTTGAGATACGGCTCCGGGTCGCCGCGCCAGTCGTACGAGCGGATCTCCCGGGCGCTCCGTCGTCCGGAGATCGCACGGAACAACGCATGTCGCTCCGCAGTCACGGTTGCGGCCGGCTCCCCGTGGCCGAGGACCCACTCCCGCTGACCGTCGCTCAGCCGCAGCGCCGGGAGCGCGCGTCCGACGAGCCGTGCGTGCAGCCAGTGCCGGTATCCCCTGAAGCCCAGGCGTGTCACCGCCGCGCCGGCCTCGGCATCGACCTGGAGCGCCTCACGGATGTCGTCGACGTGCACCGCCAGGTCGGCGACTGGTGCGGTGAGTGACCACGCAGGCCCCGCGAGGGGTTCACCCGCGCGCACTGCGGCTGCGTAGCGCCCGACGTGCTCCTCGAGCGAGCGAAGCACCTTCTCGAGATCCCAGCCAGCACGGTCGGCGACGTGCCCCGCGGTCCACTGCTCCCGGGCGTTGGCGAGGGACGGGTCGCGCCACGCGTCGAGGGCGCCGCTGAAGTACGCCCCACCGACCGTGTCCTCGGCCACGCCGGCGAGATGCCCCAGCAGATCCCTGACAGTCCAGTCGGGGCAGGCCGGTACGACCGTGCCGAGCTGCGCAGGTTCGAGATCGGCGACCAGGGTGCGTATCGTCCGCAGTCCGTCCTCGTAGGCCCACGCAGCGTCCCACCGCGTCATGCGCTCGGGCGTCACGAGCTCTGACGGCCGGACTCTCTTCGTGAACAGGTCCAGGAACAGCTGGCCCGCCACCGGGTCGGCGGCAAGGCCTGCGTAGTGCGCGGCGCGTCCGTCGCCGAACCGGGACAGCTCGAAGGACCAGTCGTAGTGCTCCTCCGCGCGGCCGTCCCGCCAGGCCTCGTACTCGCTCAGATCCCCTGTGCCGACCAGTGTTTCGGCGACCCAGAAGGCCTGCTGCACGGCGTCGCCGATGCCTTGCGCGGTCGCTGGGTGCTTGAAGTGGCCTGCGTCGCCCACCAGGGCCCAGCCTGGTCCGGACGCAGGACGGTAGAAGCCGCGCATCATCGTCTCGGGCGCCACGACCAGCGGCGACACGCGCTCGGCGCTGTCGAGGAGGCGGGCATTGAGCGTCGCCGGGAACTGTCGCAGACCCTCGTCGTAGCGGCGCTCCCGCTCCCGGGTGGAGCCACGCGTGATCTCCGGGTGCCCTCCCAGTGCCAGGAGGTGCAGGCCGTCCTCGCATGGCGAGGACATCAGCGCCGACTGCTCGCGAACGTCGATCCGACACTCGTCGGACGTCGGCAGTCCCCGCCAGTACGACAGGAGGAACGCCATCTCGCCCCTGAGCTCCAGGCGATTTCGCAGGCCCACGCTGCGGGCGACGATGGACCGGCGACCATCGGCGCCGATCACCCAACGCGACGAGATCCGTTCTCCTGTCTCGAGCTCGACGCCACTCACCGGCGAGGTACCGCCGCCGAGCAGTCCGGTGACGACGGTCCCGAGGCGCAGCTCCGCACCGGCGTCCACCGCAGCGTGAACCAGAGCCTCGTCCAGGACGATCCGCCGCACGCATGCCGCGCGCCGGTACTTCCCGACCGGGGTGAACTCTCCGGCAACTTCGTGCCCGAGAACGCGCCAGCTGTACCGCAGCAGCGGGATGTCGTGCGCGGCGTTCAGTCTGTCCATGACGCCGATCTCGTCCAGACGCTGCAGCGTGTCCGGGAACATCACGTGGGTGGACACGGTGTCGCTCGGGATCCCGTCCCGGTCCACGAGCAGCACTCGCCAGCCGCTCCGGGCGAGCAGCGTCGCCAGCGTGGCGCCGGCGCATCGCGCCCCCACCACGATCGCGTCGTACTGCGTGTCCATCGGAGCTCCAGCCGTGTCGAGAAACCTTGTGCCGACCACCTTGCCGATCGCCTGTTGCAGTTGTGTTGAGGCGGCGTGGAGCCGCGTCAGTCGGCCAGTGGTCGCCGCCACCGGGGCGCGGCCCCGAGCTCGTCGTAGGCCGCCCATGAAGCACGATGCCGGTCGGCGGCTTCGTCGGCGTCACCGGCAGCCAGCAACGACTGGGCCCAGGTGTGGAGCGCGTCCGCACGAAGCCAGGGCTGCCGGAAGGTTCTGAACGCCTCGAGCGCCCTGGCGTAGGCCCCGTCCGACTGACGACGGTGTCCTCGGACGGATGCCACTGCGGCTCTTGCCAGTTCGACGACGCCCACGACTCCGCGCCAGTCTTCGCCGGCGCCGACGATCTCGTCGCAGCGGCCCAGGTGAGCAGCCGCACCTGCCCGGTCACCATGGACGGCGAGCACCCGCGCAAGCTCTGCGCGAATCAGCAGCTCGCTCGGCACCTGTGGCCCGTGGACGGCCCGGGCCAACGCTCGTTCGAGAGCGGCGACGGCGCCCTCGTGCTGGCCGAGGAGCAGGCGGGCCTGGGCCTGCCGGCGTGCGTGGAACGCGGCATCCTGCAGGTCGCCGGCCTGCTCGTCGCGGTCGACTGCCGTGGCCAAGGCTTGCTCGGCCCCTTCCCAGTCACCGTCCAGCAGGAGGAGCAGTCGCTTGGCAATGGCATCGTCGGGAAGCCGCACGGCGGCATGCCGCGCGGCGCTGAGCTCGCCGACCGTCGCGAGGCTCAGCGCGAGCTGGTCGACGACGGTGTCGTGCGGGTGGGCGAAGCTCTCGAACCGGGCCTGGGCGAGCCCGCGCCGACACCACGCTCGGCCGCTCACAGGGTCGAGCAGGTACTCCGTCGCGCACAGCGACGCGCCGCTCACCGCCACCCAGCCCAGATACGGATCGCCCTGCTGGTGCGCGGTCGCCCACATCGTCTCGCGGATGTCCGCCGCTGCGCTGAGCCGGCCGCGGTTGAAGGCGAACCAGGCGCGGCCGTAGTCGGCGACCACGCCGAGGTCCTTGCGGCCGAGATCGGCCGCGAGCTCGTGCGCCTGCTCGGACGCAGCGCCCAGCAGCTCGGTGCGCAGCCCGTACATCGCTGCCTGCGCCAGGCCTCGGTGACGATGGAAGGTGGCGCCGGGAGCCGCGCCGAGCCGTTCGGCCGCGGCGAAGTGGTCGATCGCTCTCGGGATGTCCATCACGGAGTGGTGCAGCGAGAGCGCACCGCCGAGTCGGCTGTGGACGGACGCGAGAGCGGCGTCGTCGCCGATGGCGCGGTAGAGCGCGAGCGCTGCCTCGAGGTGCTCAACGGCCCGCGCGTAGCCGATGCCCGACTTGAGCCGGAGCAGCGCCGCACGAACCGCGGCGTCGGCACGGATCCGCGCGGGGGCGCCGACGTGATCCAGGATCTCGCCAGCCGCCTCGGCATGGATCACGGCCTCGTCCCACGCATAGATCTGCCCAGCATCGGCAGCTGCCTGGAGGCTCAGCTCTGCGGCGCGCATCGGGTCGGCTGCGGGCCCAGCCGCGCGCATGTGCGTCGCCGCCGCCGCGACGACCGCGCGTCCGGCAGCGTCCGTGGAGAGCAGCGCTTGCGCGGCTCGACCGTGCAGGCGCTGCCTGCGTGGTGCCGGAATGTCGGTGTAGACCGCGTTGCGGGTCAGCGCGTGCGCAAAGGCGTAGCTCCCCTTCCACGAGCTGCCCGACTCGACGAGGAAGCCGGCTTGCACGGCCTGCTCCACGGCGTCGATGACGAGGTCCTCCGGTTGGTCGACCAGCACCGGAAGCAAGGTGAACTCCACCTCGTGACCGAGCACCGCGGCTGCGGAAACGACCTGCTGGCTGAGCTGAGGCAGTGCCTGGAGCCGGTGCCTGAGGACGTCCCTGACGCCGGTGGGCACCTGCCACGTGCGGTCCCCGTCCGCCCCTTCTCGGGTGTCGAGGTGACGAACGACTTCGGTGGCGTAGAAGGGATTTCCACCGGTGGCTCGCCACACCTGCTGGACGAGCGGTGCGCCGACGTCGTCCCCGGTCATGTTGGCCATGAGCTCCGCAACGTCCGGTTCGGAGAGCGACCGCAGGACCGGCCGCTCGGACACGCCATGCCGCTCCAGGTCGTTGACCAGCTCCAGCAGGGGACCGTGTCGGGTGCCGGGTGGATCCCGGAACGACACCACGAGCAGCACGCGCTGCGGCAGGTGGCCACCCAGGTATCGCAGCAGCAGCGAGCTCGCACGATCGAGGCGCTCTGCCTCTTCCACCACGAAGAGCACCGGCACGCGTGCAGAAATCCGGGTGAGGAGCCATTCACTCGCTTCGAAGAGCCCGCGTCGCGCGTCCGACATCTCGTCGACTGGGGAATCGTCGCTGGCACTTCGCGCTGTCGTGTCGTCAAGGCAGGGAGCAAGTCGCGCACGGACGACATCTGGGGCATCGGCGAGTGCGCGGGCCACCTCCGCGCTGCCACGAAGCGAATCGATGATCACGTGGTAGGGCGTCACTGTGACCGGGTCGGAACGACCGACGAGGAGAGCGCCTTCCTCGTTCGCCCGGTGCGCGACCTCGGCGACGAGCCTGGTCTTGCCGACCCCTGCCTCGCCGGAGACGAGAACGACGTGGCGGCCGCCCTCGCGCACGTCCGCCCAGAGTGCAAGCAGCCGCTGCAGATCGGCGGAGCGGCCCACCATGGGGGTGCGTCGAGCGGCCGCGAAGAGTGCGTCCGGCGGAGGCTTCGATGGCGGACGGACGGGCGCGTCGCCGTCGTTGGGCTGACGGGACCACCCGTCCGGCAGCAGCAACGAGGGGTCGTGGCGCAGGATCGCCGTCTCCAGGTCTGCGAGTGCGGGGCCGGGGTCCAGGCCCAGCTCGTCGCCGAGCCGCTGCCGGGCCGACGAGAACGTGGCGAGCGCGTCGACTTGGCGGCCGCACCGGTACAGCGCCACCATCAGCTGACCGCACAAGCGCTCGCGGTACGGGTGGGCCGTCACGAGCTGGTCGAGCTCGGCGACCACGCTGCTGTGCCGGCCGAGCCGCAGGTCAGCCTCGATGCGGGACTCGATCGTCACCATCCGCAGCTCGTCCAGCCGGGTGGCCTCCGACTGGGCGTACCCCGGGCTTCCGAGATCCTCGAGCACCTCGCCACGCCACAGGTCCAGGGCGGTGCGGAGCAGCTGCGCCGCCCGCTCCGGCTCCCCCAGGCCGAGGGCTTCCTGGCCCAGCCCGGCGAGCTGCTTGAACTGGTAGGAGTCGACGCGCTCCGAATCCAGGACGAGCCCGTAGCCGGACGGACGCGTGACCAGCGCCTTCTCGGAGCCGACCGCCGCGAGACGCTGTCGAAGGCGGGAGACGTGAGTGCGCAGGGTGACGTCGGCGCTCGCCGGAGGTGCCCCGTTCCACAGCTCGTCGATGAGGCGACTCGCTGGTACGAACTGGTTCAGGTGCATCAGCAGCATCGCGAGAAGATCGCGCTGTCTCGGGCCACCGATGTCGACTGGAACGCCCTCGGCGTCGACGACGAGCAGCGGACCGAGGATGCCGAACTGCGGCCTCGTGTTCGAGTGGTGTTCGGCGCCGGCCGGTGACCGCTCTGTCGGAGAACTCATGTCGTCCCCACGCACGGAAGTTACACCGGCCCACGTGGAGTGCACCGGACCTCGGGCAAACCGTGAACAAGCACGCAGGAGCGCCGCGTTGGCCACTTGGGCGGCTCTGTCGCGGACCGTCCCATCTGTCCAGTGTCGGTGCGCCGCTCTAGCCTGCGAACGTGACGGACACCTGGACGGACGCCGACCGCGAGCGCCTGCGTGGGCGCCTGGTCGGGCTCGCCGCGCGACTCCCCGGCGTGGTGGTCGAGGACTCGTTCGGGCACACGGGGTTCATGCTGAAGCGCAAGCGGCTCGCGTGGCTGCTCGTCGACCACCACGGCGACGGCAGGCTCGCCCTGTGCGTTAAGGCGCCGCGCGGAGAGCTGGACGCGCTGATGGCGGCCGATCCTCGTCGGTACTTCCGCCCGGCGTACGTCACCGGGTGGGTCGGTGTCGAGCTGTACGCCGTCCCGCCCGACTGGGACGAGATCGGCGAGCTGTTGGAGCAGGCGTGGCGGATGCTTTCGGGCAAGCGCGCGATCGCGGCCTACGACGCCGAGCACGCGGGTGAGTCAGGCTGAGGGCACGCTGACGAGCCGTGCCGCGTCGCTGGGGACGATCCCCGCGTCGTAGCCGCCCGTGACGAGCACGGCATCCTCACCCACAGTCGTTGCGGTGACGAACGACCGGCGCGGCACCGGGTCACCGGCCACGACCGAGATCTCACCCGTCTCTGGGGCGTACACGTTCAGGCGAGTTCCTCCCGCAATCGCGACTCGGCCGTCGGGTAGCGACACCACGGCGCCGTCGAGCTTGTACTGCCCCTCGCTGAGGTCGGGGCCGGCGATCGCCGTGCCAGCTGCGACATCGACGATCTCGGTGCTCCGCAACAGGTCTCGTCCCTCGTCCGAGCTCGAGCCACCGACCACCAGCACGCGGCCATCGGGCAGGGCAGCCGCGCCGTGCTTCACGCGCGGCACCGCGAGGTCAGGACCTTCGCGCCAGGCGCCGTTCTCCAGAACCTCGATGGAAGCGATGGCCGTCTCTCCGTCCGAGCCACCGACCAGCACGACCTTGTCACCGACTGCGACTGCGGCGTGGCCGGCGCGGGCGCGAGGCAGGTCGGGGCCGCGAGTGACCGCGCCGGTCGCTGGGTCGAAGAACTCTGTGCTGCTCAGGGCTGCGCCGTGGGCGTCGTACCCGCCGGCGAGCAGAACGCGGCCGTCCGGCAGGGGAGTGGCTGTGTGGACAGCCCGTGGCGTCGTCATGTCACCGACGGACGAAAAGCGTTCTGCCGCAGGCTCGAACGCCTCCATGCCCGATGCCGGGTCTCGCCCCTCACCCGGGTAACCGCCGGTGAGCAGCACGCGACCGTCCCGCAAGAGGGTGGCCGTCCCGCTGGCGCGTGGCTCCAAGGCCTCGGGACCGGCTGCGAGCCGTCCCGACGCAGGGTCAAAGAGCTCGCTCACCCGTCCGGAGTCGAAGTCTTCGCAGAACCGCGCCGTGCAGCCGCCGGTGATCAGCACGCGGCCGTCGTGCAGCGTCGTCGCCCGGTGCACGGCACGAGGCTGCGCCATTGCCAGGACGCCGTCTGTCGTCGCCGGCTGGGAAGCGCCGGGTGCGTCCGCCGGCTCGGACGGCGATGCAGTGCAGGAAGCGAGCACGAGGGCCGCGGCGACTGCGATGACGACATCGGTGCGACGACGTGCCACGGCGGCCTCCTGCCGAGGAGCCTAGACCGCTTCGGCGACACGACCCGATGCTCGAAGGGCTGTCGCACGGGCGACGTATGCTCGCAAGCGTGAGTCGACGATGAGCAAGGTGGACGCGCAACGCGCGATGCGAGAGGCCAAGTACGCCCGGATCCAGGAGAACTCCGTGGCCCGACGGCAGGAGGCGGCGTCAGCAGGCCCGCGAACCGCTGTCGTCACGGCACCCCTGGTGACGTCGCCGCCCCGGCAGGAGCCGACCGAGGCACCGGTCGCCCCAGAGGAGACGCCTTTCGAGGAGCGGTCGCAGGACGTGTGCGGTCACCGGTCGATGAACGGCCGCACGTGCACCCGCGAGTCAGGCCACCCGCAGAAGAACCACCGCTACTCCTGAGCGCGCCGCCCGGAGGGAAATCGGCTCAGGCCTGAAAGTCCGAGGGCCGAAGCCGGTGCACGGCAAGGTTCAGGCCGTAGTACTTCTCGGTCTCGCCGACCCACTCCATCCCCAAGCGGTCGATCACCCCGCGTGCTGCGTGGTTGCCGGGCCGTGAGACGGCGAACACCTCGGGCAGGTGCTGCTCGAACGCCCACGTGAGCAGGGTGCGCGCTGCCTCGGTGGCGTAGCCGCGTCTCTGGTGCGCGGGGCTGACCTGCCAGGCGATCTCGACGTCCTCCCCACCGGGCGGCAGCGGTAGCAGGGCGGCCCCGCCGACGACGACCTGCTCGTCCGTGTTCTCGACGGCCCAGCGGCCCAGCGGCTCCACCATGCGCACGCTCTCCGCGGCCCACGCGTCCAGAACGCAGGCCATGGCGGCGACGTCCGGCACCTGCCGCATCGCCGGTGACAGCCAGCGCGCGACTTCGTCCCTGCCGTAGATCTCGAAGGCCGCAGGGGCGTCGTCGCCAGTCCACGGTCGAAGCGTGAGCCGGGGTGATGTCAGCACGTTGTCGGACATGCTGCAGAACTTACCTCCGGTGCGTGGCTGCGCGACCGGTGACTTCCGACCCTTCCGCCGCCAGACACCCGCCTGGCCCCATCGAGATCGCCCAAACGGCACCGTCGAGGCGAGCGATGATGCGATGCGTGAGATCTCGCGAGGGACTCGAACCAAACGCGGGAGGATGTCCGGAGCGGCCTGACGGCTCCGACGTCTCCGGTGAGCGGCACCCGCGGGGTGCCCCGTCCGAGGGGAGAAGACAGTGAAGTACATGATCCTGACCTACGCGTCCCAGCAGGACTACGACGCCATGGCTGGCAAGCCGGGGGAGGACGAGGCCTGGTCCGGCGATGACTTCGCCGCCATGGGCGCCTTCATGGAGGCGTTCAACGCGGAGCTGGTCGAGTCCGGCGAGCTGGTGGAGACCCGCGGGCTCAGTGCGCCCGTCCACACCCGGCGGCTGCACCTGCAGGCGGGGGTGCCCGTCGTGACGGATGGCCCGTACCCCGAGGCTCAGGAGGTGCTGGCCGGCTACTGGATCGTCGAGTGCGAGAGCTTCGACCGGGCCACAGAGATCGCCGTCAGGATGTCCGACTGTCCGGGACCGGACTACGTCCGCGAGAGGGCCATTGCCGACATCCGTCCGATCGACGAGTACCGGCCCGACCGGGAGACCTGACCCGCCGTGCCGGGTGCCGACGTGCCTGGCACCACGGTCGAGGGCCTGCTGCGCCCCCTGGTGCCGCAGGTCCTCGGCGCCGTGGTGCGCCGCTACGGCAACTTCGACCATGCAGAGGACGCCGTCCAGGAAGCGCTTTTCGCAGCGACCAAGCAGTGGCCGGTCGAGGGCGTCCCCGACAACCCGCGCGGCTGGCTGATCCGGGTCGCCTCGCGGCGGCTGACCGACCTTCTCCGCAGCGAGCAGGCTCGGCGCCGCCGGGAGGACACCGCGGCGGTTCTCTCCGTCGCCGAATACCGGCCCGAGACAACCGATGTCGGACGGACGCACGCCTCCGACGACAGCCTCATCCTCCTGTTCATGTGCTGCCATGGCGCGCTGACCCCGGCGTCGCAGATCGCGTTGACCCTGCGCGCGGTCGGCGGCCTGACCACCACAGAGATCGCCCGCGCCTTCCTCGTACCCGAGGCGACCATGACCCGGCGGATCACCCGAGCCAAGCAGGGCATCGTGGCCAGCGGAGTGCCCTTCCGGATGCCCTCGGGTCCCGAGCGCACCGAACGCCTCGCCGCCGTCCTGCACGTGCTGTACCTGATCTTCAACGAGGGCTACGCCGCCACGTCCGGCGCGAGCCTGCACCGCGGAGACGTGTCAGCCGAGGCGATCCGGCTGGTTCGCATGGTCCACCGCCTGCTGCCCGGCGACGCTGAGGTTGCTGGGTTGCTGGCCCTGATGCTGCTGACGGACGCCCGGCGGCCGGCGCGCATGGGCCCGGACGGCGTCGTGGTGCCGATGGCCGACCAGGACCGCAGTCTCTGGGACGGTGACGCCATCGCCGAGGGCACCGCCCTGATCACTGAGACCCTGCCGAAGGGACCGGTCGGGCCCTACCAGCTGCAGGCCGCGATCAGTGCGCTCCACGACGAGGCGCCGGGCGCCGACTCCACGGACTGGCCGCAGATCGTCGCCCTGTACGAGCTGCTGCTGCGGCTGGACGACAGTCCCGTCGTGCGGCTCAACCACGCCGTGGCGGTGGCCATGGTGCAGGGCCCGGACGCGGGGCTCGCGCTGATCGAGGACTTCAGGGCCGATCAGCGCATCGCCGGCGACCACCGGCTCCACGCCGTCCGAGCCCATCTGCTGGAGCAGTCCGGCGACCTCGCCGCCGCCCGCGCGACCTACCTGGAGGCGGCGGGCCGCGCCACGAGCCTTCCCCAGCAGCGCTACCTGAACGCCCAGGCCGCGCGCCTCGCCGAACGCGCCTGAGCCCACCCGCGCGGACCCGAAGAGCACGGATGTCCGGACCAGCCCGGTCGCTCCGACGTCTCTGGTGAACGGCACCGAAACCGGTGCCACCCCACGAGAGGACAGGCCATGTCACACCACACCGTCACCCCACGAGCAGGGCAGTCGTCCCCGACGCCCAGCGACGACCCACAGACCACCCGCCTGCTCACCTGCGGCATCGTCGCGGGCCCGCTGCTTCTGGTCGTCTGGGCGCTGCAGGCCTTCAGCCGCAACGGTTTCGACCCGACCCGCCACCCGATGAGCCTGCTCAGCCTCGGCAACCTCGGCTGGATCCAGATCGCCAACTTCGTCGTGACCGGTGCGCTGGTGATGGCCCTCGCGGTCGGAGTCAGGCGCGTCCTGCACCCCGGTCGGGGCGGCACGTGGGGGCCGAGGTTGGTCGGGGCGATGGGGGCAGGGCTGGTCACGGCCGGAGTGTTCGTCACAGACGCGGGGGCCGGCTTCCCCGCCGGCGCCCCGGCAGGGGCGCCGGAGATGACCTGGCACGGCGCCCTGCACGAGGTGGGCTACGTCGTCGTCATGCTGTCGTGGACGGCCTCGTGCCTCGTGCTCCGCCGCCGGTTCCGCGCCGCCGCTGAACCAGGGCTGGCCCGGCTCTGCATGGCGAGCGTCATCGCAGTCGTCGCCATCAGCGCCGTCCCTCACCTCGACAGCTTCACGATCCGCATCGCGGTGGCGACGGCAGTCCAGTTCGCGTTCCTGGGCGTCGTGGCAGCGCGACTGCGCCGTGGCGTGCCGCAGCACTGACACCAAGCCATGGCCGGTGGATCGGGCGAACCGCCATGCCGGTGCGCCGCTATCGTCGGTGGGCGCTGCCAGACTCCAAGGGACGGCCCGACGGAGGGGCAGCGAGTTCGACCGGGAGGGCGTGGCGCGTGCTGGAGGTGCACCGGTCGGAGTCCGGGCTCTCGCTCGTCTCAGCCCTGGCCGACCTGCTGGCGGTCCCGCCGGCCGACCCCTTCACGCCGGACGTCGTGGCGGTACCCGCACAGGGCATCGAGAGGTGGCTGGCGCAGCGGCTGTCCCACCGGCTCGGTGTCGGCTCGGACCTCGGTGTTGACTCGGTCCCAGGTGCCGAGTCGGAGGCGGACGGCGTGTGCGCGCACGTGCTGTTCCCCCGTCCGCAGGCCCTGCTCGACGACGCCGTGTCGGCGGTGAGCGACGAGCACGCGGCGTCCGTCCAGGCCTGGGAGCCGGCGCGCACCGTCTGGGTCCTGGTCGACCTGCTCGAGCAGGTCGCTTCGGGCGCGCTCGCGGCGTCCGACACCTCGTTCGACCTGCTGCGGCACCACCTGAAACAGGGTCATGCGGTCCCCACCGGCCGTCGCTACTCGCTCGCCCGGAGAGTGGCCGGCCTCCTCCACGCCTACGCTGCGTCCCGGCCACAGGTGCTGCGCGACTGGCAGGCCGGTGACGTCAGCGGCGTCCCGGGCGACCTGCGCTGGCAGCCCGAGCTGTGGCGACTGCTGAGGGCCGAGCTCGGTCCCAGCCCGGCCGAGCTGCTCGACGACGCCTGCACCTTGCTGCGGACCCGTCCCGACGCCGTCAGGCTCCCTGAGCGCTTCAGCCTCTACGGTCCGAGCCGCATCGACGCCGCGCGGCTCGACGTGCTCGTCGCTCTCGCCCAGCACCGCAACGTGCACCTGTGGCTGAACCACGCGAGTCCTGCTCTGTGGCAACAGGTTTCCGCCCTGGCGCCCCGTTCAGACCTTCGGCGGCGCCCCGCTGAGCGTGTCCCGGGAAACGCTCTGCTCGCGTCCCTGAGCCGTGACGTCCAGGAGCTGCAGGAGCGCCTGGCCGCTGTCGCTCCCGACCTGACGTCGACCCACCACCCGCCGCCGCCCGTCCCGAGCACGAGCCTCCTCGGGCGGCTGCTGGTCGACCTGCGTGACGCGTCCCCACCCGGTGCGCCCCTGGTCATGGACACGGGTGACCGCTCCGTGCAGGTCCACGCCTGCCACGGCCGGGCCCGCCAGGTCGAGGTGCTGCGCGACGTCGTACTGGGCCTGCTCGCCGACGACCCCACGCTCGAACCGCGCGACGTGCTCGTGATGTGCCCCGACGTCGAGACGTTCGCGCCCCTCGTGACGGCCGCCTTCGGCACCGAGCCCGCTGCGCGGCTGCGCGTGCGGCTCGCTGACCGGTCCCCACGCCAGGTCAACCCCGTTCTCGCAGTCGTCGGCACCCTTCTCGAGCTGGTGGCCGGACGGGTGACCGCCAGCGCCCTCCTCGCCCTCGCCGGTGCACCCCCGGTGCGCCGGCGGTTCCGGCTCGACGAGGAGGACCTGGAGCAGCTGCGGGCGTGGACCGTCGACTCCGGTGCGCACTGGGGCCTCGACGGGCCGCACCGCAACGCCTGGAAGATGGGCGCGATCGGCTCGGGCACGTGGCGCGTCGCGATGGACCGCGTTCTCAGCGGCGTGGCCCTCGGTGGTTCCGACCAGCCCGTCGGAGGCGTCCTGCCCCTGGATGGGATCGACTCCGGCGCAGTCGATCTCGCCGGGAGGTTCGCCGAGCTGGTCGACCGCGTCCACGCCGGCGTCGAGGCACTCGGCCGCGACCAGGGGCTGGCCGACTGGCTCGCCGCGGTCGAGCACGTCACCCTCTCGCTCGTCGACGTGGGCTTCGACGACGCCTGGCAGCTGGTGCAGCTGCGCAGCGAGCTCGGTGAGATCCGTGACGCCGCAGAGGCTTCCGCGTCGCCCCTCTCCCTTGCCGACGTTCGGACCATGCTCGACCTACAGCTGCAGGGGCGCCCGACGCGCAGCAGCTTCAGGTCGGGAGGGCTCACCGTCTGCACGCTCGTCCCCATGCGCTCCGTACCTCACCGGGTCGTCTGCCTGCTGGGCATGGACGACCTCAGCTTCCCGCGCCGCAGCCGGCCCGACGGCGACGACCTGCTGGCCCGGGAGCCGCACCTCGGCGAGCGTGACCCTCGTAGCGAGGACCGGCAGCTCTTCCTCGACGCCATCACGGCAGTGACCGAGAGGCTGGTCGTCGTGTACCAGGGCGCGCACGAGCGCACCGGAGCGCCGCTCCCTCCCGCTGTTCCGGTCGGTGAGCTCCTCGATGCGATCGACGCCTGCGCCACCACGGCCGACGGCCGTCCGGCGCGCCAGCAGGTCGTGGTGCGTCACCCGCTGCAGCCCTTCGACCCCCGCAACTTCACGCCCGGCGAGCTCGGACGACCCTCGCCGCTGGCCTTCGACCGTGCGGCCCTGGACGGGGCGCGGTCGAGCCGTGGGCCGCGTGAGTCCCGTCCGCCATTCATCGCCGGAACGCTCCCGGCGATCCCGCTCGAGGACGTCGTCGAGCTATCGCTCCTCCGATCCTTCCTGAAGAACCCGGCCAACGGTTTCCTGAGGCAACGGCTGGAGGTTGCCGACCCCTGGGAGGTCGAGCAGCTGGCCGACTCACTGCCGGTCGAGCTCGACGGCCTGGGCAAGTGGAAGATCGGAGAGAGCGTCCTCGCCGCCCGAATGCGTGGACTCGACGCCGCCACCGTCAGGGCGGCCGAGCTCGCCCGTGGAGCCCTGCCGCCGGATCCGCTCGGCGACCCCGTGCTTCAGGAGGTGGGGCCGGTCGCCGAGGACCTGCTGCACCGCGCCCTACGGTGGCGAGAGGACGGCTCGGGCAACCCCCTGCCCGTCGAGGCGGTGGACGTCGACGTTCGCCTCGCCGGCGACCGTCACGTGGTCGGGTCGATCAGCGGTCTGCGAGCCCAGACGCTCCTGCGCGTCTCGTACTCGCGGCTGGCCGCCAACCACCGACTCGAGGCGTGGATCGACCTGGTCGTGCTGGCGGCGCAGAAGCCCGAGACGGCTTGGGAGGCAGCGGTAGTCGGTCGTGGTACCGGGAAGGCGATCGCGGTGTCGCGGCTGCGTGGGCCGACGGCCGAGCGGGCCAACGAGATCCTGCTGGACATGGTGCGCATCCGTGACCTCGGCCTACGGGTGCCGCTGCCGCTGCCCGTCAAGACGACCGAGGCCTACGCCTTCCAGCGGTGGAAGCAGCGCCCTCCGGCGAGCGCGCTCTACAAGGCAGGCAGCGAGTGGGCGAGCACGTTCGGCTTTGACAAGGAGGATCGTGCCGCCGAGCACGTGAGGGTGTGGGGTGGCGTGCTGCCACTCGCCGAGCTCGTGAAATGGCAAGCGCCCGAACGCATTCCCGCCTACGCCGACGAGGGTGACGACTTCGGCCGCCTCGCGTGCCGGCTGTGGTGGGACCTGTTCGAGCACGAGGAGCTGCTGTGAGCGGGGCAGTGCGCGTCGACGCGCCCATGGACCTGACCGCCGCCCTTCCGTCCGGCACCAGCGTGCTGGAGGCCAGCGCCGGCACGGGCAAGACGTTCACCATCGCCGGTCTCGTGACGCGTTACGTCGCCGAGGGGCACGCCCGCATCGACCAGGTGCTCGCGGTGACGTTCGGTGTCGCTGCCACCAGCGAGCTGCGCACGAGGGTCCGCGAGCGGCTCGTGCTGGTGCGCGACGCACTCGGTGACCCTGAGGCCGCGCGAGCCCATCACGACCCCGTCGTCGTCCATCTGGCCGGCGCCGACGACGCGGAGGTCGCGCTCCGGCGCGGGCGGCTCGTCACGGCCCTCGCCGACTTCGACTCCGCCACGGTGGCGACCGTGCACGAGTTCTGCCAGCAGGTGCTGAGTGGCCTAGGCATCGCTGCCGACACCGACCCGCACGTGCAGCTGGTCGAGAGCCTCTCCGACGTGGTCGACGACGTCGTCGAGGACCTCTACCTGCGACACGCCACGCGTCCGGGCACCGACCGAAGCGCGCTGACGGCCAAGCAGGCCTTCTCGCTCGCCCGCGTCGCCGTCGACGACCGCCACGCCACTCTGCTGCCGGAACCCACTGCGGTGGAACGAGACTCGGCTCCCGACCTGCGACGGCGCTACGCCCAGGCCGTCCGCGACGAGCTCGAGCGCCGCACCCGGGCGGCCCGCGTGCTGGGCTTCGACGACCTGCTGGTCCGCGTTCGTGACGCGCTCGCTGACCCGGTCTCCGGCCCGGTCGCGTGCGAGCGCCTGCGCTCCAGGTTCCGGGTGGTCCTCGTCGACGAGTTCCAGGACACCGACCCCGTGCAGTGGGACGTTCTCCGGCTGGCCTTCCACGGTCACTGCACGCTCGTCGTCATCGGCGACCCGAAGCAGGCCATCTACGCCTTCCGGGGTGCGGACGTCCGCGCGTACCTGCAGGCCGCCGACGCAGCCGACCACCGGGCCACGCTCGCAACGAACTGGCGCAGCGACCCGCGCCTCCTGCTGGGGCTCGGCGCGATGTTCCGCCGGGCGGCGCTGGGCGACCCACGCATCGTGGTCCGCCCGGTGAGCGCCGGGTACACGACGCCCCTGCTGGGACCCCGCGTAGACCGGTCGCCTGTGCGGATCCGTCAGCTGCGCCGTGACGGGCACGAGGTCACCAAGTCGGGCGGACTACCTGTCGAGACCGCCAGGAGGCTGGTCGCCACCGACGCTGCAACCCAGGTGGCCCGGTTCCTGGCGGAGGGCCTCGAGGTCACCCCTCGGGGCACGACCACCCCGCGTCCCCTGGTCGCCCGTGACGTCGCCGTCCTCGTCCGCACCCAGAAGCAGGCCGACGCGGTCCGCGAAGAGCTGCTCGCCGTCGGGGTTCCGTGCGTGTTCACCGGCACCAAGAGCGTCTTCGGGACGGAGGCGGCAAGCGACTGGGTCGTGCTCCTGGAGGGGCTGGAACAGCCGCACCGCAGCGGGCCGGTGCGGCGCGCGGCGCTCACCTCGCTGATGGGGTGGACGGCGAGCCGCGTCGACGAGCGCGGAGCGGAAGGCAACGACGAGCTCGGCATGATGCTGCGCGACTGGGCAGACGTCCTGGCCGAAGACGGTGTGGCGGCCCTGTTCTCGCGGATCAGCCATGACCAGGGGCTTGCCGAGCGACTGCTGCACCGAACGGACGGCGAGCGCGTGCTCACCGACCTGCGGCACGTGGCCGAGGCCCTGCACGAGGTCGCCCTCCGCGAGCAGCTGACGCTCCCCGGGCTGCTGACGTGGCTGCGCGAGCAGGTCGCGCAGGCCGCGGTCGACCAGGACCAGGAACGCTCCCGGCGCCTCGACACCGACGCCGCGGCGGTCCAGGTGGGCACGGTCCACACCAGCAAGGGGCTCGAGTTCCCTGTCGTTCTGGTGCCTTTCGGCTGGGACGTCTCCTTCGGCGGTCGCAACACCGAGCGCTTCCCGCGCGCCCACGACGAAACCGGTCACCGCACCGTCCACGTCGGCGGCCCCGGTTCGCCCGGGTACGACGCCGCGCTCGCGGTCGAGGCGGAGGACGATGCGGGCGAGGAGCTTCGACTGCTCTACGTTGCATCCACACGCGCTATCTCGCGCCTGGTGCTCTGGTGGGCGCCGACCTTCAACACCGAGCGCTCGCCTCTGCACCGACTGCTGTGGGCCGAAGACCCCTCTCAGGCGCTGCCGCTGCAGGTGGCCGTGCCCCCTGACGACGAGGTGCATGACCGACTGCAGCGGCTGGGCGCAGCCGGCGAGGGCCTCGCGGTCGAGGTGGTGAGTGGTGACCCCGCTCCGAAGGACGGTGGCGCCAAAGGCGTTGAGCCGGAGGCCGACCTAGCCATGTCCGTGCTCGACCGGACGCTCGACGAGGCATGGAGCCGCACGTCGTACTCGGGGCTGACCCGAGCTGCCCATGAGGTCGTCGCGCCAGTTCAGTCCGAGCCCGACGTTCGCCTGACCGACGACGAGGGCCAGGAGGCTGTCGCTGACCCCGACCTGGAGGGACTGGTGCGGGTGGCTCCGGCGCCGCCACCCAGCACCGACCCGGACGCCCAGTTGCTGGACGTCCCCTCACCGATGGCGGACCTGCCCGGGGGAGCGGCCTTCGGCACGCTCGTGCACGGCGTGCTGGAGCGGGCCGACCTCTCCACCGGTGACACGCTGAGCGCACTCGTGCAGGCAGCCGAAGTTGAGATGCGGTGGCGCGCAGAGGGTTTGACACCTCAGGTCCTGGCCGAAGCACTGCTGCCCGCCGTGACGACGCCATGGGGGGCGGTCGCTGACGGCAGGTCGCTCGCCGACTTCCGTTCGGGCGACCTGCTCCCCGAGCTGGAGTTCGAGCTGCCGCTCGCCGGTGGCGACCTGCCGAGGGCGACGCGCCCGACACGCCTCGGCCAGCTGGCCGGTCTCCTGCGTGACCACCTGCCGGAGAGCGACCCGGTGCACCGCTACGCCGACATGCTCGCCGGCCCGGTGCTCGCGTCGCAGCCTCTGCGCGGCTACCTCACCGGCTCACTCGACCTCGTCGCTCGGGTGGGCGGTCCCGCGTCCCCGCGCTACCTGGTCGTCGACCACAAGACGAACCGTCTCTCCGAACCCGATCAGCCGCTCACCGCCTGGCACTACCGCCGCTCCGCGCTCGACGACGCCGTGCTGCACGCGCACTACCCGCTGCAGGCGATGCTGTACTGCGTTGCGCTGCACCGCTTCCTGAGATGGCGGCAGCCGGGATACGACCCGGACGTGCACCTCGGTGGCGTCGTGTACCTCTTCCTTCGCGGGATGTGTGGCGACGCCGTGGAGCCCCGGTCCGACGGCTTCGTGCCGGGCGTCTGGATCTGGCAGCCGCCGTCCCCCCTCGTGCTGGCTCTGTCGCGCCTGCTGGCGGGTGATGGCCGATGACCACCACGGCAGGGGCGTCGGGCATCGGTCAGATCGACCTGTCGGCGCGGGTCGCGCTGCGGGCCACCGGTCTGCTGCGCACCTTCACCGATGCCGGCGTGCTGCACGCCGCCGACGTGCACGTCGCCGCGCGCCTCGCGCACCTGTGCGGGGAGAGTGACGAGACAGCGGTGCTGGCCGCCGCGCTCGCCGTGCGAGGCGTTCGGCACGGCTCCGTCATGCTGCGTCTCGCCGACGTCGCCACGACCGTGGTGGCAGACGATGCCGACCCCGAGCGGGCCATCGAGGGCGAGCTGCCGTGGCCGCCCGCCGACCAGTGGCTGGCCGCCGTCCGCTCGAGTCGGCTCGTGCTCGTGGACGGGGAACCAGAGACACCTGGCGACGAGGCGCGGCCGCTGCGGATGTGGGGCGACGACCTCTGGCTAGATCGCTACTGGCACATGGAGTCCCGCGTCGCCGACGACCTCCTGATGCGCGCCGCGAACCCCCCTGTCGTCGATGAGTCGCGCCTTGACAGGGTGCTGTCGCGGCTCTGGCCTGTCCCCGCAGTTGGGGTGGACATCGACCTCGACCAGCGCGAGGCCGCTCGTATCTGCCTGCACTCCGGCGTCGCCGTGCTCGGAGGCGGTCCGGGAACGGGCAAGACGACCACGGTGGCCCGCGTGCTCGCGGCTCTGCGTGAGCTGGCGGAGCCGGGGCCTCCACCGCGCATCGCGCTCGCGGCCCCGTCGGCCAAGGCGCGCAACCGCATCCAGGAGTCGCTCGGGCTGGCAGCGCACGACCCGACGCTCACGCCGGAGGACCGGCAGCTGCTCGCCGCCGTCCCGGCGTCCACGCTGCACAAGCTGATCGGCGCCTACCCCTCGGGCACGCGCTCGCGGTATCGCGCCGCTAACCCGCTGCCCTACGACGTGGTCGTGCTCGACGAGACCTCGATGGTGTCGCTGTCGATGTTCCACCGGCTGCTCGACGCGCTGCGGCCGCACGCGCGGCTTGTGCTGGTGGGCGACCCCGACCAGCTGGCCTCGGTGGAGGCCGGTGCGGTGCTGTCGGACCTCGACGCGATCGCCGGCCTAGGGTCGGTCGGCAGAGGCGTCGCGCGGCTGGTCACCAACCGACGCTCCGGCGACCAGCCTGCGCTCACGGCGCTGGCCGCTGCCGTCCGCGAGGGTGATGCCGATGCCGTCGTCGAGGTGCTCGGTCAGGGCGTGCCCGGCGTCGTGTGGCACGAGGTGGCCGACGACCAGCCCCTGCCCGCAAGCGTTTTGGGGGAGGTGCGTCACCGGATGCTCGCCGTCACGCGGGTGACCGGTCCGGCGGCACGGTCCGGCGACGCCGCCAGCGCGGTGGCGGCGCTCGATCGGCATCGGCTGCTGTGCGCGCACCGGCGAGGTCCGCGCGGGGTGGCGTACTGGAACGCGCTGGTGCAGCGGTGGGTGGTCGACGACGACCCCGAAGCACTGGTGCGGCGCGACGGCCGCTACCCGGGACTCCCGCTGCTCGTCACGGAGAACGACTACGAGAACCAGCTGTGGAACGGGGACACCGGGGTCGTCGTGGCCGGTTCGGCCGCCGGGACCCTGGAGGTCGTCATCGGCCGAGGCACGGTGCTGACCGCTCCGATCCCCCTCGGGCGGCTGTCAGCGGCGTCGGCCATGCACGCGATGACCGTCTACAAGAGCCAAGGTTCGGAGTTCGACGCCGTGACACTGCTTCTGCCGCTGGCCGACTCGCCACTCGCCACGCGAGAGACCCTCTACACCGCAGTCACGCGTGCGCGGTCCGAGGTCTTCGTCGTCGGGTCTGAGGCGGCGGTGCGGGCCTGCGTCAGTCGGCGGGCCTTGCGGGCAACAGGGCTCGGACGGCGACTGGCGCCCTAGATCTGCAGACCCCTCTTGCCCATCGCTGGCTGACCGCTCTCGCCCCAATCGTTGGCTGACCGCTTTCGCCCCCATCGTTGGCCTCGTTAACGAGGCGAACGCACCGTTAACGAGGCTCGCAAGCCTCGTGAAGGTGCACGGAGCCTCGTGAAGTAGTCCCGGTGCGCGACCCGGGTCCCGTTGTTGTGACCGAAACTCGGTGTCCAACATTTGGATTCACAGGTCGACCCGACCCGGGGCTGTCGGTGCTGGTCTCTAGGGTCGGGGTATGTCGATCACCGAAGAGCGCGGGCGGCACGATGTGCTGGCCGGGATCGGCATGGTCCGTCAGGGCCTGGACCTGCTGCTCGGCGCGGACGGACGGGCGTGGTCACTGACCGACGCCCAGGTCCATGACGCGATCGTTGACCTGAGCGTGCAGGCCAACCGGCTGGAGGCCGCCCGCCTGTCTTTGGTGCGGGCTTCGGTGGCGCGTGAGGACGACCCGAACGCGCCGCGGGCGACGGTGCAGGTGCTCAAGCGTCGGTGCCGGCAGACCGGCGGGCGATCCCGTGCCGACATCGACAACGCCGCCCTGACCTGCCCCACCTCCGGGACGCTGCGATCCCTGGGTGCGGCGCTGGCCCAGGGAGCGGTGACTCCCGCGCATGTCGATGTGGCCCGTCGGTGCCTGACCCGGATCCCCACCAGGCTGGTGACGGCACACCGCGAGCTGGTCGACGCCGAGCTGACCCGCCGCGCCCGCGACTGGGACAGCGGCACCGCCGAACACCTCGCAGCCCACCTGCTGTCGCGGATCGCCCCACACGCCTCCGACCGGTACGACCCCGAGGCCCTGCACCGCCGCCAGCTCGCCACCGCCACCGACTCCACCGGGATGCTGCTGATCCGCGGCCAGCTCGACCCAGCCGGCGGCGCCAAGGTCCGCTCCGTGCTGGACCACCTGTCCAACCTCAACCGGCACCTCCCCACCCCCGACCACACCGCAACCGACCCCACCGACCAGACCGACCAGACCGAGCTGGTCGTGCCGGACCTGCGCACCCTGGGCCAACGACGCGCCGACGCCCTGGTCACGATGGCCGCGCTCGCCGCAGAGCAGCTGAACCTGACCACCGACCCCGAAACCGGCCACCACACCCATGGCCTGCGCCCGGCTAGGGCGGTCCCGCGGATCGTCGTCCAGACCACCCCGGACCAGCTGGCCTCAAGCCCAGCCAACGCTGCGGGTGACGACGCGGGCCCCGGTGGCTGCACGTACTCAGACGGTGGTCTTCTCGACCCAGGCACCCTGCAGCGACTGGCCTGCGACGCCGTCATCGACCGGGTGCTCCTGTCCCCGACCGGACGCGTCCTGCGGATGGACACCCTGGGCCGGCTCGCCACCGAGGCCCAGCTCACCGCGCTGGCCACCCGAGACGGCGGCTGCGTCTGGCCCGGCTGCGCTGCGCCGGCGTCGATCTGCGAAGCGCACCACATCACCTGGTGGTCACGCGGCGGCAAAACCGTGATCGAGAACCTCGCCCTGCTCTGTCCCGTCCACCACACCCGCATCCACGCCGAACCCGACGACCGAACCGGCTGGCACATCACCATCCAAGACGGCATCCCCTGGTTCATCCCACCCGACCACGCCGACCCCCACCGAACACCCGTCCGCAACACCCTGCGCGACGCCGTCCACGACACCAGACGCGTCGGCGACCAACTCCGCCTCACCCTCAACGACACCTGGGCATGGACCACGGCCCTCGATCCGCCGCAGCCCAACAGCTGATCGTCAAGCGGCGGGCCTGCGGGCAACAGGGCTCGGACGGCGCCTCGCGCCCAAGGGGCTCAGATCTGACTCGTCCAGGCCACGAAGAAGAGAGTCGCTGCGGCACAGACGATTCCAGCGGGCATCCACACCCTGCGCCGGATGGGTTCCCCCACCGCCCAGGCAGTGAGGGCGCGATGCAGCCTGGAGAGGCCGATCATCGCCAGCAGGGCCAGCACGAGAAGGGACGCTGATCAGTGCGTGCGCCGCCCACGCTCCGGCCAGGGTCGGCCCACCCCACGACGTGTCGTAGGGGCCGTCGTCGATGAGACCGTAGAACAGCCCGCGGGCGACGAGCAGCGTCACCAGACCCCAGAGCATCCATCCCGACCAGGCCCAGGACAGTCCCCACGCCAACGACCAGAACGGTCCGTCGATCCGACCTCTTCAGCCCGTTTCCCAGCAGCACCAGGCTGGTTGGAGTCATCACCAGACAACGGAGCCCGGCGCGCCAAGCCTGCTCGACTCGAGGGAAACGTAGCTCCAGGCCAGCCCTCTCGGTCACGTCGAGAACGTTAGCCGCGCGCTTGCGGATCACGCGTCACCCCCGCGAGCCAACCTGCCCCTGCTACCTGCGAGTCAGCCGCTCGTCCCCAGCTGAACGTCGCTGCCCCAAATCGCCGACTTCTCGTGGGTCTCGTCGGCGGTGGGACCACGAGAACGCGGCGAATCACGGACAGGGGAGGGCGGAGAGGGAGGGCAGGTCAGTCCGACATCCGGCGCCTGAACAGCACGACGGCCGCCACGAACGCCAGCGTCACGAGGCCGACCGTCCAGGCCAGCGCCAGCCAGCCGCTGTTCCCGATCGGCGTGCCGAGCAGCATCGCTCGGACGGTCTCGGTCACCGGTGTCACGGGCTGGTGCTCGGCGAGGGGTCGCAGCCACGACGGCATCGAGTCGACGGGCACGAAGGCGCTCGAGACGTAGGGCAGGAACATCACCATGAAGGTGAACCCGTTGGCCGCCTCGGCGCTGCCGGCCACCACGCCGAAGCACACCGACACCCAGGTGATGGCCAGCACCCAGAGCAGCAGGATGCCGATCGCCCCGAGCCAGCCGAGCAGGTCGGCCTGCGGTCGGAACCCCAGCGCCAATGCGACCGACACGACGACGGCCGTGGAGAAGGCATTGCGGGCGACGCTGGCGACGACATGCCCTGTCAGCACTGCGGAGCGGCTGATCGGCATCGACCTGAACCGGTCGACGATGCCGTCTTCGAGGTCCTGAGCCACGCTCACCGCGGTGGACGCCGAGCCGAAACCGGTGCACAGCAGCACGATTCCCGGCACGACGTAGTTGACGTACTGGGTGCCCGTGTTGATGGCCCCGCCGAAGACGTAGACGAACAGCAGCATCAGCATCACCGGCAGCACGATCGCTGTCAGCAGCGCGTCGAGGTTGCGGATGCTGAGCCGCACGCTGCGGCCGATCATCACGGCCGTGTCGTCGGCGACGGCGAAAGCCGTTGTGGCGAGGGCCATCAGGCCACCTCTTCCTTGATGTCTGTGCTGTTGATGTCTGTGCTGTTGATGTCTGTGCCGGTGGCGGCTGTCGGCGCGACGGTGCGAGCCGGCTCGCCCGTGAGCGTGAGGAACACGTCGTCGAGGCTCGGCCGGTGCACCGAGACCGACGCGATGGCGACGCCGTGCTGCTCGAGGTGGTTGAGCAGGTGACGCAGGTGCGCGGCCGTCCCGTCCGTTGGCAGTCGCAGCCGGTCGCCCTCACTTCCGACGACGGATGGGGTGTCGAGCAGGAGGGACGCCTTGGCGACGAGGGACCGGTCGGCGAGAACCAGCTCGACCTGCTCGGCACCGACCTGTCGCTTGAGGTCGTCAGCGGAGCCTTCGCCGACCAGCTTGCCTCCGTCGATCACCGCGACGCGGTCCGCCAGGCGGTCGGCCTCCTCGAGGTACTGCGTGGTCAGGAACACCGTGACCTCGTCCGCCACCAGCTCGGAGACGGCGTCCCAGACCGCCTGCCGGCTGCGCAGGTCGAGGCCCGTCGTGGGCTCGTCGAGGAAGAGCACTTGCGGGCGCGCCACCAGGCTCATGGCCAGGTCGATCCGCCGCCGCATGCCGCCGGAGTAGTTCTTCACACGCCGATCGCGGGCACCGACGAGGTCGAACCGCTCGAGCAGCTCATCGGCGCGGCGTCGCGCGCCGGAACGGCCGAGGCGCGCGAGCCGGCCCATCATCCGGAGGTTCTCCTCCCCGGTGAGCAGCATGTCGACCGCGGAGTCCTGGCTGGTCAGGCTGATGGCCCGGCGTACGTCAGCAGGGGCAGCCACGACGTCGTGACCGGCGACCGTCGCGCGCCCGGAGTCGGGCCGGGTCAGGGTCGTGAGAATGCGGACGGTGGTCGTCTTGCCCGCCCCGTTGGGACCGAGGAGGGCGAGCACCGTGCCGCGCTGGACGCTCAGGTCGAGGCCGTCGAGGACCATCGTCGCGCCGTAGGACTTGCGGAGGCCGACAGCCTCGAGGACCGTGTCCTTCGTTAGGTGTGTATCGCGCATACCGATTGTGTATCACATACACACACCGGAGGACAGCCCTAGGATCACTGGGTTGGGAACGGGTCGGGACGAGGAGGTGGACGGTGGCGGACCAGGACCCGCAGCAGGCCGACAGGCACGCGTCAGGTGCCCTGCCGTCGTCGCTGGATGTGCTCTGGGGGCGGCGGGGGACCGGGGCGCGCGGGGGGAAGCCTGGGCTCAGCGTCGACCGCATCGTGGCAGCCGCGATCGAGGTGGCGGACGCCGATGGCCTCGCGGGCGTGTCGATGAGCAAGGTCGCGAATCGGCTCGGGTACACCACGATGTCGCTCTACCGGCACGTCGCGAACAAGGACGAGCTCCTTCTGCTGATGTGGGACTCAGCCTTCGGTCCACCTCCCGAGCTGCCGGCCTCCGGGGGGTGGCGCGCCCGCCTCGAGCACTGGGCGCGGGAGCACCGGGACGGCTGCCTCCGCCATCCCTGGGTGCTCCTCATGACCGTCAACGGCCCGCCCATGGGCCCGGGCCAGCTGGGCTGGCTCGACCGCGGCCTGCAGGCCCTCGAGGACACCCCGCTCAGCGAGGGCGACAAGGCCAACGTGGTGCTGCTGGTCAGCGTCTACGTCCTCGGTCAGACCCGTGTCACCGTGGACGTGACAGCCGCCTACGAGGCCGGCGCCGAACGCGACGGCACCGACCTCGACGAGAGCTTCGCGCTCACCCTGGCCGAGCTGGTCGACCCAGAGCGCTTCCCCGCCCTGGCGCGCGCGTACGCAGAGGGCGCCTTCTCCGACCCTGACGAGGGGCTGGACGAAGACTTTGCGTTCGGTCTGGAGCGCATCCTCGACGGTGTGCAGGCCCGGATCGCCGCCTCCTGACGGTTTGCGGAACATACCCCGCAGGGGTTAGCGTTCCCGCAGAGACAAAATACCCCCCACCCGTATGAGGCCGAGCGATGGACACGACAGCACCGGGCTACTCCCACAACAAGGACGCCCACCTCAAGCGCCTCCGCCGCGTGGAGGGCCAGGTCCGCGGTCTGCAGCGCCAGGTCGAGAACGACACGTACTGCATCGACGTGCTGACCCAGGTCTCCGCAGCGACGAAGGCGCTCGAGGCCTTCGCCCTCTCACTGCTCGAGGAGCATCTGAGGCACTGCGTCGCGGACGCGATCCACACCGGCGGCGCCGAGGCCGAAGCGAAGGTCACGGAAGCATCCGCCGCGATCGCGCGCCTCGTCCGGTCCTGAAATCCCCTCGAAACCAACGACTCTGGAGCCAGCGATGACCACGACCACCTACAACGTCGCAGGAATGACCTGCGGTCACTGCGTGGCCGCTGTCACCGAGGAGATCTCCAAGCTGCCGGGCGTGACGGACGTCAGCATCGACCTGGTCGCCGGCGGTTCCACACCGGTCACCGTCACGTCGGCTGACCTGCTCGACGATGTCGCCGTCAGCGAGGCGGTCGACGAGGCAGGCTACGAGGTCGTCGCGCAGTGACTGTGACGGCCGGCCGCGAGCTGACCCGTATCGCGATCTCCGCGACGCTGCACTGCCTGACAGGGTGCGCCATCGGTGAGGTCCTGGGCATGGTGATCGGCACGGCTCTCGGCTGGGGTGACGTCGCCACCATCGCGCTCGCCGTCGTGCTGGCCTTCTTCTTCGGGTACGCGCTCACGATGCGCCCTGTGCTGCGCTCGGGACTGTCTCTGCGACAGGCGGTTCGGGTGGCTCTCGCGGCTGACACGGTCTCGATCCTCGTGATGGAGATCGTGGACAACGCCGTCCTCTTGGCTGTCCCAGGAGCGATGGAGGCGGGTCTGACCACCTGGCTGTTCTGGGGCAGCCTGGCGTTCTCGCTCGGCGTCGCCTTCGTGGTGACGGTTCCGGTGAACCGCTGGATGATCGGGCGCGGACGAGGGCACGCCGTCGTGCACGCCCACCACCACTGAGCGGCAGGCTGGCCTCCGCGCTCCCAGCGTCCGCGCGCAATCGATTCGGCCCCAGCGACCTCCGTCCGCGAGGATGCGCCTGTGATCCTCACCGTGAGCACCACCCGTCGGCCGGCCACCGACCTGGGCTACCTGCTGCACAAGCACCCCGGTCGGCCGCAGTCGTTCGAGGTCGCGATGGGTACGGCTCACGTGTTCTACCCGCAGGCGGACGACGACGTCTGCACCGCCGCGCTGATGCTCGAGGTTGACCCGGTAGGTCTAGTGCGCGGGCGCAAAGGGACTGCCGCCGAGGGGTTCTCGCTCGGGCAGTACGTGAACGACCGTCCGTACGCAGCGTCCAGCTTGCTCTCTGTCGCCCTGGGTCGGGTCTTCCGCACCGCCCTCGCCGGCCGCTGCGACGCCCGTCCCGGTCTGGCCGACGAGTCCATTCCGCTGCGCATCCACGTGCCCGTGCTGCCGGCTCGTCCCGGTGGTCCGGACCTGGTGAGGCGGCTCTTCGAACCGCTGGGGTGGCAGGTCGACGCCCGGCCGGTGGCGCTGGACCCGACGCGCCCCGACTGGGGCGACTCCCGCTACGTGGACCTGCGTCTCGAGGGCACGATGCAGCTCTCGCAGGCGCTGCGGCACCTGTACGTCCTGCTGCCAGTGCTCGACGACGCCAAGCACTACTGGGTCAGCCCCGACGAGGTCGACAAGCTGATCCGGGCAGGAACGGGCTGGCTCGCCGAACACCCCGACGCCGAGCTGATCGCGCGGCGCTACCTCGCCCACCGCACGAGCCTGACGCGGTCGTTCCTCGACCGGCTCGCCGAGGTCGACGACACCGAGCCCGGGCGTATCGACAACGCCGACGAGGCGCCTCTGGTCGGCGACGAGCCGGACCGACCGGTACCGCTCGCAGTCCAGCGCCGCGGGGCCGTCCTCGCCGCCTTGCACGCCGCGCACGCCGGCACGGTCGCCGACCTGGGCTGCGGCGAGGGTGCCCTGCTGGAGCCGATGCTGGGCGACCCGACATTCACCAGGATTGTCGGCACCGACGTCTCGGCGCGGACCCTCCAGTCCGCGACCAGGCGCCTTCGTCTGGATCGCATGCCCGAGCCGAAGAGGGCGCGGCTCGAGCTGTTCCAGAGCTCGCTGACCTACACCGACGCGCGGCTGACCGGTCTCGACGCGGCCGTGCTGATGGAGGTCGTCGAGCACGTCGACGAGCACCGGCTTCCGGCTCTCGAGCGGAGCGTCTTCGGAGCCGCGCGACCCGGAACGGTCGTCGTGACCACGCCGAACGCCGAGTACAACGTGCGGTTCGAGAGTCTGCCCGAGGGCACGATGAGGCACCGTGACCACCGGTTCGAGTGGACGCGGTCGCAGTTCGCCGAGTGGGCCTGGCGCGTGGCAGAGGCGCACCGCTACTCCGTGCGGTTCCTGCCCGTCGGCGACGACGACCCTGAGCTGGGCCCGCCCACTCAGATGGCCGTCTTCACCAGGGAGGGGGCGCGATGACGGAGCTCTCGGTCCCGGATCTCAGCCTGGTCGTGCTGGTGGGAGTCAGCGGCTCGGGCAAGTCGACGTTCGCGCGCACCCACTTCTCGTCCACCGAGGTGCTGTCGAGCGACACGTTCCGCGGAATGGTCGCGGACGACGAGAACGACCAGGCCGCAACGACTGACGCGTTCGACGTGCTGCACTACGTGGCGGGCAAGCGCCTGGCCGCGGGGCGGCTCACGGTCGTGGACGCGACCAACGTGCAGCAGTCCGCCCGCAAGTCGCTCGTCGACGTGGCGCGCGAGCATGACGTGCTGCCGGTGGCGATCGTGATCGACCTGCCCGAAAAGGTCTGTGCTGCACGCAATGCGAGCCGGCCCGACCGTGACTTCGGCCCGCACGTGATCCGCCGCCAACGCGACCAGCTGCGACGTGGGCTGCGCGGCCTGCAGCGCGAGGGCTTCCGCACCGTCCACGTGCTGCGCTCGGAGGAGGAGGTCGCCGCGGCGACGGTCGTACGAGCGCGGCTCTACAACGACCTGCGTCACGTGAGCGGCCCCTTCGACGTGATCGGCGACGTGCACGGCTGCCGGGGCGAGCTGGTGACGCTGTTGCAGAAGCTCGGGTACGCCGTGCGGTTCGACGAGCAGGACCACGCGGTCGGGGCGCACCACCCTGCCGGGCGGACAGCTGTGTTCGTCGGCGACCTGGTCGACCGCGGGCCCGACACGCCGGGGGTGCTCCGTCTGGTGAAGAACATGGTCGAGAGCTCGGATGCGCTCTGCGTGATGGGAAACCACGAGAACAAGCTGTTGCGCGCGCTGCGAGGCCGCAACGTGCAGGTGACGCACGGCCTGGCGGAGTCGCTCGCCCAGCTGGGCGAGCAGCCGGACGGGTTCCGGGAAGAGGTCGAGGGTTTCGTCGACGGTCTGCTCTCGCACTACGTGCTCGACGAGGGGCGGCTGGTGGTGTGCCACGCCGGCCTCCCCGAGCGGTACCACGGGCGGGCGTCCGGACGGGTGCGCCAGTTTGCGATGTACGGCCAGACGACGGGGGAGACGGACGAGTTCGGGCTGCCCGTCCGCTACCCGTGGGCCGAGGACTACCGGGGTCAGGCGACTGTGCTGTACGGGCACACCCCAGTGCCTCGCGCGGAGTGGGTGAACAACACGATGTGCCTCGACACCGGGGCCGTGTTCGGTGGGCACCTGACCGCGTTGCGCTACCCCGAGCGTGAGCTGGTCACCGTCCCCGCCGAGCGGGTGCACTACGAACCAACAAAGCCGTTCCCGGCGAACCCGACTGCAGAACAAGATGTTTCGACGGCGAGCCACCGCGAGCCCGACCTTCTCGACATCACCGATGTGACGGGGAAGCGGGTGATCGAGACACGACACCACGGTCGGGTCGGCGTGCGAGAGGAGAACGGGGCCGCTGCGCTGGAGGTGATGAGCAGGTTCGCCGTCGACCCGCGCTGGCTGCTCTACCTGCCGCCGACGATGAGCCCTGTCGCCACCTCGTCCGCCGAGGGCCTGCTCGAGCACCCCGCGCAGGCGTTCGAGGCCTACCGCGCCGACGGTGTCGACCGCGTCGTGTGCGAGGAGAAGCACATGGGCTCGCGGGCCGTGGCGCTCGTCTGCCGTGACCGCCGTACCGCGCTGGAGCGGTTCGGAGCACCCGGCGACGCCCACGGGGCGGTGTGGACGCGGACAGGTCGCCCCTTCTTCGACAGGCCGACCACGATGCTGCTGCTCGACCGGCTTCGCACGGCTGCCGAGCGGGCCGGACTCTTCGACGAGCTCGGGTCGGGCTGGCTGCTGTTCGACGCGGAGATCATGCCGTGGAGCGCCAAGGCTGAGGAACTGCTCCGTCACCAGTACGCCGCGGTCGGTGCGGCGGCCAGAACGGCTCTGCCGGTGGCGGTCTCGCTGCTCGACCAGGCAGTCTCCGCCACGCCCGACGTGACCGGGCCCGACGTCGCCGGTCTCGATCTGAGTGCTCTGGCTGAACGAACCCGGTCGAGGCACGCCAACGCCCTCGCGTTCGACGACGCCTACCGACGCTACTGCTGGCCGGTCGACGGGCTGGACGGGGTGCAGATGGCCGTGTTCAACGTGCTGGCGGCGGAGGGAGCCACGTTCCACGACCGTCCGCACGACTGGCACCTGTCCGTCGCCGATCGCCTGGTCGAGGCCGACCCTGCCTTGATGCGCCGTACCGACCGACTGGTGGTCGACACCACCGACGTCGCGTCGACCGACGAGGCCACGCGGTGGTGGGAGCGGCTCACGGCCGGCGGCGGGGAGGGCATGGTGGTCAAGCCGCTCGCCAACCTGGTGCGAGGCCCGCGAGGCCTGGTGCAGCCTGGCCTCAAGGTCCGCGGACGCGAGTACCTGCGGATCATCTACGGTCCCGACTACACCGAGCCCGAGCACTTCGTGCGGCTGCGGCAGCGAGGTCTTGGTCACAAGCGGTCGATGGCCGCTCGTGAGTACGCCTTGGGGCTGGAGGCGCTCGACCGCGCCGCGCGTGGTGAACCACTCTGGCGGGTGCACGAGTGCGTGTTCGCCGTCCTCGCCTGCGAGTCGGAGCCGGTCGACCCTCGGCTCTAGGGGACGGGGGTGGAATCGGGGGGGCTCGTGCGCTGTTACCCTTGACCAGCGACGGCGTTCCTGCCGTCCAACTCCCGCGGGCGAGCTGCCCGCGAGGTCGCTCCTCTGAAACACACCTCGAGCGCAACAGCGCTCCACGGTGGCCTGCCGCCCCAGGTAGGCCCCGTCCAGGTTGCGGCCGTTCTACCGCAACGGAGTCGTTGTCGAATGCCTCAGCACGCCCAGTACCAGCACGCCCAACGCCCGCAGTCAGGGTCCCGTCGCCAGCCACGCCGCAGCACGGGCCGTCCGCAGGGTCGCCCACAGGGCCGCTCGCAGCGCCGTCCCTCCGTCGACCCGGCGACCGCCGCACTCGACGCAGCGCTGAACGCCGCCGTCGAGAGCCCCGTGATGGGGGACCTCACATTCGCCGAGCTCGGCCTCCCCGACCGGCTCGTCGACGCGCTCGCCCACGCGGGTATCGAGCGCCCGTTCGCGATCCAAACCCGCACTCTTCCGGACGGTCTCGCCGGACGTGACGTCCTCGGCCGCGCGCAGACCGGGTCAGGCAAGACGCTCGGTTTCGGCCTGCCGATGCTGGCTCGCCTCGCCGGCGGTCGCCGCACCACCAAGCAGCCCCGTGGCCTCGTGCTGGTTCCTACCCGCGAGCTCGCCCAGCAGGTCGCCACCGCCCTCGTGCCCCTGGCGCGGAGCCTGTCGCTCAAGGTCAGCACGGTTTACGGCGGTGCCCCCATCGGCCGTCAGATCGCCGAGCTGGAGCGCGGTGTCGACATCGTCGTCGCCACGCCCGGGCGACTGATCGACCTGATGGAGCGGCGCAGCGCCGACCTCGGACGGGTCGAGATCACCGTCCTGGACGAGGCTGACTACATGGCCGACCTCGGCTTCATGCCGGCCGTGACGCAGATCCTCGACACCACACCCGAGGGCGGGCAGCGGATGCTGTTCTCCGCCACGCTCGACCGCGGTGTCGGCCAGCTGGTCACCCGCTACCTCACCGACCCCGCGATCCACGCCGTTGCGGCCGCTGCGTCGCAGATCGACACCATGGACCATGTGGTGTTCACGGTGAGCGCCCAGGACAAGATCGCCGTGGCCACCGAGGTCGCGCAGCGTCCGGGACGCACCCTGTTCTTCGTCCGCACCAAGTTCGGCGCCGATCGCCTCGCCCAGCAGATGGGCCGAGATGGCGTGCCCGCCAGCGCGATCCACGGCAACCTGACCCAGGGAGCGCGTCAGCGCGCGCTCGCCGCGTTCACTGCGGGACACCCCCGGGTCTTGGTCGCCACCGACGTGGCTGCCCGCGGCATCCACGTCGACGACGTCGACCTCGTCGTGCACTTCGACCCCCCGAACGACCACAAGGACTACCTGCACCGCTCGGGTCGCACCGCCCGTGCCGGCAGCTCCGGCACCGTGGTGTCGCTCGTCCAGCCCGCGCAGCTGCGCGAGGTCGCCCGGCTGCACCAGGGCGCCAAGGTCAGCGCTCGCACCACGTCGGTGGTGCCTGGTCACGCGGACGTTCGCGAGATCGCCACGTCGGGAACGCCTGTCGTCGTCCAGCCGATGCCGAAGGAGACTGCGGAGTCACGCCGAGGGCGCTACCCGAGTCGCCAGGGCCGTGGCCAGGGTTCGCGTGGCCAGGGTGGGCGCCGTCAGGGTGGCTACCAGGGCAGCACCGGGCGCCGGGCCCAGGGCGGTCCGAGCCGCGGAGCGCGCTCGGCCTGACACGCCTCACAGAACGACGGAGGGGCGCGGACCACTCGGTCCGGGCCCCTCTGTCGTTCTTTGGCGCGTGGCCGGTCAGGCCAGCGTCACGCCGCCGTCAGAACCAGTGCTTGCGGCCACCGATGGCGCGCCCGGTCGAGCCGAGCAGGAACAGCACAGCGCCGATCACGACCAGCACGATGCCGATCGTTAACAGGATGCTGAGGCTGTCGACCAGCAGGCCGATGATGATCAGGATGATGCCCAGGACGATCATGAAGACTCCTTGGGATAGGCGGGCGGTACTGCACAGTCCTCCCCGAAGGACGGTCCTGATTGTCGCGCGGGACAGGGGATAGCGCGCGGCGAAAGACCGTCCGGCATGATCAGCGCATGGCCGACCGCAGCACGACCCGAGACGTGCCCCTGCACGTGAGAGTCGGCAACCGGCTGCTCGAGGGCGCAGAGACCGTCGTGTACGTGGGAATCGCCGCGCTGTTGCTCCTGACGGCGGGCGGGCTGCTCGTGGGATCGGCCAGGCGACTACCCGGCGTCATCGGCGACGGGAAGGGCGAGAGCGAAGCCGTGGCTCTGGAGCTGCTCGACTCGCTCCTGTTGGTGTTCATCGTGGTCGAGCTGCTCTACGCGGTCCGCATGACCATCGCGAAGCGCGAGCTGGTGGCGGAGCCGTTCCTCCTGGTCGGCATCATCGCCTCGATCAAGGAGATCGTGGTGCTCTCGGTCAAGGCCGCCGAGGAGGTCGGCAAGGGCAACGTTTTCGACGACTCGCTGGCCGAGATCGGAGTTCTGGGCGTGCTCGTGCTGCTGCTCGGCGCCACGGCATTCATGCTGCGGCGCAAGGAACGTGAACCCGGTGAGGGTGACGACAGCGGCAATCCCTACACCAGTGACAGGGACGCCGTGGCAGACACGTCAGCAGACAAGTCAGCAGACAAGTCAGAGACCAGACAAGTCATCAGACAAGTCATCAGACAAGTCATCAGACAAGTCAGCAGAGGACGCCGAGACCGAGGACGACCGCGTGTGACAGGGACGCTGAGAGCCTCGCGCGCCGACCTCGGCCTGGCCGGCGCCGTGATGGCGTGGATCGCGATGGTGCTGTGGGTCGACCGCAGCGGGCCGATGGCAGAGCAGGTGGCCATGGGCGCACTGACGTGGGGCGTGCTGGCACTGGCGCTGCGCCGGGAGAGCCCGCTCGTGAGGGCCCAGACCCTGGTCGTGGTGGTGCTGGCGACGGCCGTCGAGTACACGTTCTCCCCTCTGCTGGAGGCGTACACCTACCGGCTCGACACGGTGCCGGCGTACGTGCCGCCCGGTCACGGCCTCGTGTACCTCGCGGCGATGTCGCTCGGCCGGTCTGACCTCTTCGAGGCTCACCGCAGACGGCTGGTGGCCGCGGCGCTCGTGCTCGGTGGGGGTTGGGCGCTGTACGGCGTCACACTGGCCGAACGGCCGGATGTGCTCGGAGCGTTCTGGTTCCTGTGCCTGGTCGGGTTCCTGTTCTGGGGACGCTCGCAGCTGCTGTACGTGGGCGCGTTCGTGGTGGTGAGCTGGCTCGAGCTGCTCGGAACCGCCTGGGGCACATGGTCGTGGGCGCCCTACGACCCGGTCGCCGGCATCGTGAGTCAGGGCAACCCCCCGTCAGGCGCCGCCGGCGGGTACGGATGGTTCGACCTCTACGCCTTGCTGCTGGCGCCTTTGCTGCTGTCGCGGCTGAGCAGGCTCAAGGTGGCGGCGTGCAGATGGCCGTTGGTAGCCAAGGCGTTTCCGCCGAAGGGTCCGTCGACGCCGTCCAGCGACGTGAACCTGCCGCCCGCCTCGGTGACGATCGGCACCAGCGCCGCCATGTCGTGCACAGCCAGCTCTGGCTCGGCGGCGATGTCCACGGCTCCCTCGGCGACGAGCACGTAGGACCAGAAGTCGCCGTAAGCGCGTGTCCGCCAGCACTTCTCGGTCAGCTCGAGGAACGCGGCGCGGCCTCCGGCCTCACTTCGGTGGGCATCCCAGCCCCACAGGCTCGAGAACGACAGTGATGCGTCGGCCAGCTCGGACACCTGCGACACATGCATTCTCGTGGCGGCGGACAACGACCGTCCCGTCCATGCCCCTGACCCGAGCGCGGCCCACCACCGGCGGTTGAGAGCCGGCGCCGAGACCACTCCGAGCACCGGCCCGCCCTGGTCGACGAGGGCGATCAGCGTTGCCCAGACCGGAACGCCGCGAACGAAGTTCTTCGTGCCGTCGATCGGGTCGATGACCCACTGGCGCGGACCGTGCCCGGTGTTCTCGAACTCCTCACCCATCACGGCGTCGCGTGGCCGTGTGCGCTTGAGCTGGCTGCGGACGAGCTCCTCGGCGTTCGAGTCGGCGTCCGTCACCGGGGTGAGGTCGGGCTTCGTCTCCACGGTCAGGTCACGGGCCTTGAAGCGCGAGAGCGTCAGCGCGTCGACCTGGTCGGCGATCACGTGTGCGAGCCTCAGGTCGTCGTCGTAACTGGCCACTCGGCGCACGCTCTCCTCGCTCACCCGGCGCACGCTACCCGTTGTCAACCGGTTGGACGGGGAAGCGCGGGCGCGCCGAGACTGGTGGGCATGGAACGCGTACCCCTCGGCGAAGAACTCGCCGACCGCGACAAGGTGCTGCGGGCGTACCTCGACGACGAAGGACGGCTGGTGCGGATGCCCGCCAAGCACCGCAAGCGGCTCGTGGTGCTCGACCACCTGGCGCGGGTCTTCGAGCCCGGTCACCGGTACAGCGAGACCGAGGTGAACAACCTGATGCGCGCCTTCCACGACGACGTGGCGCTGCTGCGTCGCTGCCTGGTCGACGAGGCGTTCCTGGCGCGCGCCGAGGGGGTCTACTGGCGCATCGGCGGAACCGTTGAGTAGCCGTCTCGTGACCCCTCGTCCGTCCCACAACCGCCTTTCGGTGGGCATACTCGGCGCATGGACGAACTGTTCGACGCCGCGGCCGGCCTTCCACTGCACGTGCTCGTCGTGCACGGCGTCGTGGTCGGCATCCCGCTGATGGCCCTGGTCACTGTCGCCGTCGCGTCTCGCACGTCCTGGCGCGAGAAGGCGTCGTGGCTCGTGGTGGTCGCGAACGCCGGTCTGCTGGCGATGTCCTGGGTCGCCACGCAGAGCGGCGAGCAGCTACGCGACCGTAAGGAGGACCTGGCCGGCGGTCCGGTCGCGACCATCACGAAGCACGCAGACCGTGGCGACCTCATCCCGTACTTCGTGCTCGGACTTCTGGCCGCGTCATTGCTCGTGGCTGTGACGCGCAAGAGTCCGGCCCTCCGCGTGCCTGGCCTGCTGCTGACGGTGCTGGCCGGCGCAGCAGCGATCTACTGGACGGTGCTGACGGGTCACAGCGGCTCGATGTCTGTGTGGGGCGGCCTGATCAGCTCGAACCCGTAACAGGAACCGGCCTCAGAGCGCCTTGATGCTGTTGTTCCTCTTGTCGTGGGTGAGCTCGGCGAGATCGAGGGCCTCCAGCAGCGGCGGCAGGTACATGCCGAACCGGCCGCGGTAGCCGTTCCGCAAGCCGTACCAGCCACTCACGGGGTTGGACGGCGAGCGCCCCCATGCCTCGACCGATCCATCGGGCGCGTCCTTCTTCTCGTCGGCCGCGCCGAGAGGCACCCAGTCACCTTGCTCACGCAGCCAGGCGTGCAGGTCGTCGACCGCGCTGAGGTGGTACCGCAGCGTGGTGCTGCCGACCTGGCAGACGAGCGCCGGCGGGTCGGCGTCGGGCTCGCGGTGCATCGTGTACTCCGAGGACCCCGGCGCCGTCGTGAGCTGCCAGGGGTCGTCCTTCGTGCCGCTGCCTGTCGTCATGCCCTCATCCTGCCCCGCCGACGACAGCGCGTCACGCGTCCATGGAACCGGAGTGTGCATCAGCGAGAGAGTGGTCGCATGACCTTCGAGATGACCGACCAGATCCGGCGACACCTCACCGGCGACCTGTTGGCCTGGCTCACCACGGTGACACCTCGTGGGCGTCCGACACCGCGCCTGGTGTGGTTCATGTGGACAGGGGACGCGTGCTTCGTCTACAGCCGACCTGACACTGCGAAGCTCCGGCACGTCGCCGAGAACGACCGCGTGACAGTGCATTTCAACTCCGGGCCGACGGGCGGCGACGTGGTCGTCCTCGCTGGACAGGCCGAGGTGGCGGACGGGCCCCCGCCTGAGCGACTGCCCGGACTGATGGACAAGTACGCCCAGCTCATCGCCGACACGGGCATGACTCCCGAGTACTTCACCAGCAGCTACACCATCCCGGTTCGGATCACGTTCGACCGCGCGTGGACCGTGCCGGGCTGACCGGCTGACTGGGCCGGCCGACCGGCCGGGGGCGGATGTCAGAGGGAAGCTCTACGTTCCCGGCATGCGCTCGCGTAGCAAGGACATGTGGTGGGGCACGGCGATGGAGGCACCGGATCCGGGGGCACTCGCCGAGTTCTACTCGCGGCTGCTCGACTGGCCGATCGGTCATCAGGAGCCCGGCACCGCCATCGTGGTGGCGCCGCAAGGGTCGATCTATCTCGTGTTCCAGCAGGCTGAGGGCTACACGCCGCCCGTGTGGCCGCCTGCAGAAGGACAGCAGCGGACGATGATGCACTTCGACTTCCAGGTGGGTGACCTCGGCTCCGCCGTCACCGAGGCCGTCTCGCTCGGGGCCACGCTCGCTGACCACCAGCCGCAGGAGCACGTGCGAGTGCTGCTGGACCCGGCCGGTCATCCGTTCTGCCTCTGCTGCGACGACGAAGGAGTGAGCTAACCCGGCGGCCAGACCGGGTCGGACGGGTCGAAGGGCGTCACGCTGGTCACCGCATCGACAGGGATCGGCCCGTACACGTGCGGAAACGGAGCGTCGGCGCCCGGCACCGCGTCCCAACGAACCGATGACCCGGCACGGTCGAGCGCGTCGACGTCAAGGCCGAGCAGCACGAGCGGGTCGGTCACATCGAGATAGAACGCCCCGACCACGCCCGGTAGCTGCGCAGCGGTGCTGGCGTGCACGAACCCCTGCTGCTCGAGCGTGACCCCGAGCGTCGACCACTCGTACCGGCCGGCCTCCAGCGCGCTGTTCCAATGCTCGGCCAGGGCCAGGTGCCAGATCGTCACCACTCGACGCGCTGGGCGAGCAGGGCCATCTCGACCGCGAAGCGTTCGTCGGTGGAGAGCGGACCGCGACTGCGTGGCGACGGCACGCCAGCGGCCCGGCACAGCTCCAGCAGAACGTCGTCGTACGCACCCGTCGAGGCCTGGACCCGCAGGAACTTGCCCGGCTGGCTGGTCGCGTGCGCCTTCTGGACCTCGGCAGCGAGACGCCGCAGCTCCAGCGTGTGGAGCAGCAGCTCGACGTCCGGTGATGGGGTCGCGGGACGTCCGGCGAGCGCTCGCCAGCGCTCGTCGAACCACTTCCACCGATTGGCCATCCGCGCCTCCGTCTCCCATTGTGCAACGCGGAACGGCCCCGCGTCTGTGCCCATTAGGGTCTGTGTCTGCGCGACATCCAGGAGAATCCATCAGGGCGGACGAGAGGGGCACGCGGGTGGCATCGCACACGATCAGGTCGGGCACCGTGCTGCCTGCCCGTCGTGAGGACATCGAGCTGCACACGGGTGACGGGCTGACGCTCGTGGGCGAGCTGGCGCTGCCGGCGGACCGTGACCCGGTGGCCACGCTGGTGACACTGCACCCGCTGCCGACGCATGGCGGCTTCATGGACAGCCACGTGTTCCGCAAGGCGGCCTGGAGGTTGCCGGCGCAAGCGGGGCTCGCGGTGCTGCGGTTCAACCTGCGTGGAGTCTCCAGCCCGCGGGGCACCAGCGAGGGGACCTTCGACGAGGGCGACGCTGAGCGCTTCGACGTGGCTGCGGCCATCGAGTTCGCCGAGTTCCACGACCTACCGCGGCGCTGGCTGGTCGGGTGGTCGTTCGGCACCGACCTGGTCCTGATGCACGGCAACGACCCGGCGGTCGACGGGGCGGTCCTGCTGTCACCGCCGCTGCGGTTCTCCCGTCCCGAGCACTTGAAGGTCTGGGCCGACTCCGGCATGCCTGTGCTGGCTCTGGTGCCCGAGCTCGACGACTACCTGCGACCGCCCGAGGCCGTCGAGCGGTTCGCGGCCATCCCCCAGGCCCGTGTCGTCGGCGTCGACGGCGCCAAGCACCTCTGGGTGGGCGAGGCTGCCGTGCGCCGGGCGCACGACGAGATCGTGGCGCAAGTGGCGCCCGAGGTGCCGACGCCTCTGCCGACGACCTGGGACGGGCCCTTCGAGACCGCGGACGACCTCCACCGCCCCGCCCACCCTCGCAATTCGCCGCGTTAGCGCGGTCGCTCCGCCCGCCGGAACTCCGAAAGTCGGCGAATCGCGATGGGGGCTAGTGGCGGTCCTGGCGAGGCATCACGACCTCCTGGATCACCAGCAGCACGCCCGCGGCGAAGGGGATCGCGATCAGCGCGCCGAGGGCTCCGAGCAGGGTCGCCCCGGTCAGGGCCGCGACGAGCGCCACGGCGCCGGGCACCGACACCGTCCGAGCCATGATCTTCGGCGCGATCAGGTAGTTCTCGACCTGCTGGTAGATGACGTAGTAGATCAGCACGATCACGGCCGTCTGCAGGTCGACGAACAGTGCGACCGTGACCACGATCACCGCCCCGAGGGTGGCGCCGACCAGGGGGATCAGCCCCACGATGCTGACCGCGATCGCCAGGACCGCCGGGTAGGGGATACCCAGCACGAGCATCATCACGTACGAGCACAGGCCGTTGAGCCCGGCGATGGCGAGCTGGCCGATCACGTAACCGCCGATGCGGCGGCTGATCTCGTCGCCCAGAAGCTGAACCCGGTCGCGGCGCGAGGCCGGCACCAGCGCGTACCCGGTGGCCCTGATCGTCCTCATCGATGCGAGGAAGTACAGCGTCAGGATGAGGACGGTGAAGGTGCTGAACACGCCGTTGAGCACGGCCTGTCCGGCTCCCAGGACGCCGCCGAAGACGGCGCCGAGGGCCTGGCCGTCGCCCAGCCGGTTCTCCAGCTCGGTGGTGGCACGGCCCACAAGGTCGTATCTCTCGTCGAGCTGGACGAACCAGCGGCTGTTCTGCAGCTGCTCGAAGTAGTCGGGCACCTTGGACGCGAGATCGGTGGCCTGCTCGATGAGGATCGGGACAACGGCTGCACCGAACCCGGCGAACACCGCGACGACCCCGAGGAACACCAAGGCGATCGCCCCGCCACGCGGAATGCGGTGCCGGATCAGCCATCCGACCAGGGGCTCGAGGCCGAGGGCGAGGAACAGCGACACCACCAGCAGCGTGATCACCTGGGTGAGCTGGCCGAGCATCGTCACCAGGCCGTAGGCGATGAAGACGCCGAGTGCCCCGATGAAGCCGACGTAGAAGGGATGCTGGCGGTTGAACTGCGTGCCGGGCTTGCCGAACCGCGACGCCACCACGCTGCCCGAGCTGCTGGTGTGGGTCTGCGGCTCGTCGTCGAGCAGGCTGTCGGTCAGCGGCAGCACTCCGCCGTTGTCGGGGGCCTCCCTGACGAGCCGTTCCGCGTCGGCGGCCAGGGTCTCGGGGTCGACCGGCTGGATGCGTGGGGAGACGATCTGGTCGAGGGTCGGGAAGGAGCCGCCGTGGCGTTTCGCCCGTCCGACCGCCCTGCGCTCCGCCAGCGACTCACGCACTTCGCGACGCCGCTCCGCCGATGTCAGCGCGGTGCGCAACCGGTCGGCCCAGCCGGGTCGCTCGTCGTGCTGGTTGTCGTCGCTCACCGCATCCCCTTTGTCGACCTGCGACGAGCCTAGTGTTCGGCCGGCAGGCGAGCGGTCAGACGTCCCGGAAGCGGTTGATCTGGGTTTCGAAGCGCTCGCGGCGTTCGGGGTCGGTGACGCCCAGGCCTTCCTCGGGGGCGAGCGCGAGGACGCCGACCTTGCCTTGGTGCAGGTTCTGGTGGACGTCGTACGCCGCCTGGCCCACGTCGTCGAGCGCGTAGGCCTTCGAAAGCGTCGGGTGGACGATGCCACGCGCGATCAGGTCGTTCGCCTCCCAGGCCTCCCGGTAGTTCGCGAAGTGCGACCCGACGATCCGCTTGAGGTTCATCCACAGGTAGCGGTTGTCGTACTCGTGCATGTACCCCGACGTCGAAGCGCACGTAACGATCGTGCCCCCCTTGCGCGCGGCAAAGACGCTGGCGCCGAACGTCTCTCGGCCCGGGTGCTCGAACACGATGTCAGCGTCGCGACCACCTGTGAGCTCGCGGATGCGGGCGCCGAACCTGCGCCACTCCTTGGGGTCCTGGGTCGTCTCGTCCTTCCAGAACTTGTAGCCCTCGGCCTTGCGGTCGATGATCAGGTCGGCGCCCATCGTCCGGCAGATGTCGGCCTTGTCGTCGCTGGAGACCACGCACACCGGCGTCGCCCCTGCGGCCAGCGCCATCTGCGTCGCATAGGAGCCCAAGCCCCCGGACGCACCCCAGATCAGCACTGTGTCACCGAGTTTCACGCCGGCGCCGTTCTTCGAGATCAGCTGCCGGTAGGCCGTGGAGTTCACCAGACCCGGGACCGCGGCCTCCTCCCACGTGAGGTGGGCGGGCTTGGGCATCAACTGGTTCGCCTTGACCAGGGCGAGGTGCGCGAGGCCGCCGAAGTTGGTCTCGAACCCCCAGATGCGCTGCTCGGGGTCGAGCATCGTGTCGTTGTGCCCGTCGGGGTGCTCGAGCTCGACGGAGAGACAGTGCGCGACGACCTCCGCACCCGGCTTCCAGGCGTGCACCCCGGGACCGGTGCGCAGCACGACGCCGGCGAGGTCCGACCCCACGACGTGGTAGGGCTGGTCGTGCTTCGCGGCGAGGGGCGATGTGCGGCCGTAGCGCTCGAGGAAGCCGAAGGTCGACATCGGCTCGAAGATCGACGTCCAGACCGTGTTGTAGTTGATCGCCGACGCCATCACGGCCACGAGAGCCTCGCCGGGCCCTAGCTCCGGGGTGGCGACGTCCTCCACGTGCAGTGACTTGCGCGGGTCCTTGTCGCTGCTCTCGAAGCCCTCGAACATCCCGGTCTCGTCCTTGTGGACGGTGACTGCCCGGTACTGGTCGGGAATCTCCAGACCGCCGACGGCGTCGAGGTTCCCGGCGAGGATGGCATCTCTGATCTGGTCCACGTCGCGAGGTTACTGACGGGTCACCCCGTGTGGGACGGGTTGTGATCGACGCCACCGGTCGGCTCGACCAGCTCGACCAGGACGCCGCCCGCGTCCTTCGGGTGGATGAAGTTGACCCGGCTGTTCGACGTGCCGCGTTTGGGCGTCTCGTACAGCAGCCGCAGACCTCTCTCGCGGAGCGTGGCGCAGGCGGAGTCGATGTCGGTCACCCGGTAGGCGACCTGCTGCACGCCGGGTCCGTTGCGGTCGAGGAACTTCGCGATCGTCGAGTCGGGCGTGAGAGGCGCCAGCAGCTGCACGCACGATCCGCTGTCGCCGACGCCGACCATCGCCTCGCGCACTCCCTGCTCGGCATTGGTCTCGGTGTGCAGCACCGTCATCCCGAAGGCGTCGCGGTAGAAGGCGATGGCCTCGTCGAGATCGGCGACGGCGATGCCGACGTGGTCGATGTGGGTGAACAGGGGGTCCATGTCGGCCAGGCTAGAGCCGCCTCGCCCGGACGGGGGGCGCGGTGTGGAGCACGTCACGTGGGTCGGCTCGACGCGCTAGTTGTGGGTCGAAGGTGGGTACTGTGCAGAGGTCGACCGTCCGCCGAGAGGATCCACCGTGACCAGCACACGCACGTCCGTCATCGTCGCCGGAGCCCGCACCCCGATGGGGCGGCTGCTCGGCTCCCTCAAGGGCTTCTCAGGAGCGGACCTCGGCGGTTTCGCGATCGCCGGTGCCCTCGAGAAGGCCGGGGTCGCCCCCGAACAGGTCGACTACGTCGTGATGGGTCAGGTGCTGCAGGCCGGCGCCGGCCAGATCCCGGCACGCCAGGCGGCGGCGAAGGCGGGCATCCCGATGACCGTCCCCGCGCTGACGATCAACAAGGTGTGCCTGTCGGGCATCAACGCCATCGCGATGGCCGACCAGCTGATTCGCGCCGGTGAGGTCGAGATCGTGGTGGCCGGCGGCCAGGAGTCGATGACCAACGCCCCCCACCTGCTGGAGAAGAGCCGCGAGGGCTACAAGTACGGCGACGTGACGATGCGCGACCACATGGCGCACGACGGGCTGTGGGACGCGTTCACCGACCAGGCGATGGGCCTGCTGACCGAGGCCGCCAACACGGGCGACGCGCAGTTCACCCGCGAGGAGCAGGACGCGTTCTCGGCCCGCAGCCACCAGCTCGCGGCCAAGGCGTGGAAAGACGGCCTGTTCGACGACGAGGTCGTCGCGGTCGAGATCCCGCAGCGCAAGGGCGACCCGGTCGTCTTCAAGGACGACGAGGGCGTGCGCGCCGACACCACTACCGACTCGCTGGGACGGCTCCGTCCGGCCTTCTCGAAGGACGGCACCATCACCGCCGGGTCGGCCTCGCAGATCAGCGACGGTGCCGCCGCCGTCGTCGTGATGAGCAAGGACAAGGCGACCGAGCTGGGCCTGACGTGGATCGCCGAGATCGGCGCGCACGGCATGGTCGCCGGGCCCGACTCGTCGCTGCAGAGCCAGCCCGCTCGGGCGATCGCGAAGGCGTGCGAGAAGGAGGGCATCACTCCCGCCGACCTCGACCTGCTCGAGATCAACGAGGCGTTCGCCGCAGTGGGACTGGCGTCGACGAAGCAGCTGGGCGTCGATCCGGACAAGGTCAACGTCAACGGTGGCGCCATCGCTGTCGGCCACCCGATCGGCATGTCGGGCGCCCGCATCGTGCTGCACCTGGCGCTCGAGCTGGGCCGTCGCGGTGGCGGGGTCGGCGCTGCTGCCCTGTGCGGCGGCGGTGGCCAGGGCGACGCCCTGATCGTGCGCGTGCCGGCCCGCGGCTGACCCTCGCGCCTCCACTCGGTCACCCCAGGACTCGGCGGTCAGATGGCGCGCAGCGTCGACATCCCTGACCTCCTGGCCCGGGCCCGGGACGGGTCGCCCCGCGCGGTCGCCCGGCTGATCTCCCTGGTGGAGGACGCCTCGCCGCAGCTGCGTGAGGTGATGGCGGCGCTGGTTCCCCACACGGGGCGTGCCTGGGTGGTGGGCCTGACCGGGTCGCCCGGGGTCGGGAAGTCGACCGCGACGTCGGTGCTGGTCAGTGCGCTGCGGTCACGCGACCTCCGGGTCGGCGTGCTGGCGGTCGACCCCTCGTCCCCGTTCTCCGGCGGTGCCCTGCTCGGCGACCGGATCCGCATGTCGGAGCACGCGACCGACCCCGACGTCTACATCCGCTCGATGGCCAGCCGTGGGCACCTGGGCGGCCTGTCGTGGGCGACTCCTCAGGCGGTGCGGGTGCTCGACGCGGCGGGGTGCGACGTGGTGCTCGTCGAGACGGTCGGCGTCGGCCAGAGCGAGGTGGAGGTCGCGGCCGCGGCCGACACCACCGTCGTGCTGCTGGCCCCCGGGATGGGTGACGGCATCCAGGCGGCGAAGGCCGGCATCCTCGAGATCGGCGACGTCTTCGCCGTCAACAAGGCCGACCGCGACGGGGCCGATGCCACGATCCGCGACCTGCGGGGAATGATCTCGCTGGGCGAGCGCCGTGACGCCGGCGACTGGAGGCCACCTGTCGTGAAGCTGGTCGCCATGCGCGGTGAGGGGATCGACGAGCTGGTCGAGGCGCTCGACAAGCACCATGCCTGGGCCGACGAGACGGGCGAGCTGCGCCGGCGCCGGCGTCAGCGCGTGGCCGGTGAGATCGAGGCGATCACGCTTGCGGCGCTGCGCGAGCGGATCGGCGACCTCCACGACTCGGGCGCGGACGAGGGCCTCGCCGAGCTGGCCGACCGCGTGCTCGCGGGTGACACCGACCCGTACTCCGCGTCCGACACCCTGCTCGAACGCATCACCTCCGGCTAGCGCTCCCGATCGAACAGTCAGACTCTCGACCTGCGCAGGCCCGTCCAGGGCCTGGCTGTTCCGGGGTCTGGCAGGCTGAGCGCATGCTGATCGCCTTCTCCGTCGCCCCGTCCGGCAGTGGCGAGTCCCCGTCCGACTCCCTGTCCGCAGCCGTGGCCGACGCGGTGCGGATCGTCCGCGAGTCGGGCCTGCCCAACCAGACCGACTCGATGTTCACCACCATCGAGGGCGAGTGGGACGAGTGCATGGACGTGGTGAAGCGAGCATGCGAGGCGGTGGGCCGCCATGGCGACCGGGTGTCGCTCGTGCTGAAAGCCGATATCAGGCCGGGGCGGACGGGCGAGCTGCACGCCAAGGTGGCTCGGTTGGAGGCGGCGCTGCAGCAAGGGACCGCCTCGCCCGCCGACGTGCCGATGCGCCCCGACGGGCCCTGATCAGGGTCCGATGACCGTCGCGCCGGTGCTGAGAACGGCCGCCCCAGAGGACGCTGCGGCTGTCGCGAATTGCCATGTCGCCTGCTGGCGAGAGGCGTACGCCCACCTGCTGAGCCCGGCATTCCTGGACCGGCTGGACGTAGCCGCTCGACAGGCGACGTGGGTCGGGCACATCGCCTCAGGTCCGCCGGTGCCGGTCGCCCTCGTCGGCGACGAGGTGGTCGGCTTCGCCTGCGCAGGTGCCGGCCGCAGTGACGACGAGGCCCTGCCCGACCTGGAGCTCTTCTCGATCTACCTCCTCGCGGCCTACCAGGGGACGGGCACGGCTCAGCGCCTGCTCGATGCGGCGATCGGGGACCGTGCCGCATACCTATGGGTCGCCGAGGACAACCCACGCGCACACTCGTTTTACCGCCGCAACGGTTTTCGGCCGGACGGCACCCGCGTCGTCGAGCCCGCCTACGAGAACATGGCCGAGGTGCGGATGGTGCGTGCGGGCCCGGTCCCGCCCGCACCGACTACAGGTCCAGCGTCCCCGTCTCGCTGAGGGTCGCCAGGTCGAGCTGCGCGAGGTGCGGGCCCTTCTCGCTCGCCACCAGCACCACGAGCGTGTCGTCGCCGGTGACCATCGCGCGCTGCACGTAGTCGTACCCGCCGAACTGGTGGCTCGCCGCGACGGCGAGCTTGCCGTCCTGCGAAACACTGACCGTCTGCACCCCGGAACGCCCTTCCCAGTCCTGCATCGGCATCAGAGCCAGCCGCTGGTCGGGTAGGTAGCTGAACTGCCGCGAATCGCTCTCGACCTCGGTCCAGGTGTTGGGCTGCGACAGGGCGTCGAGGCGCGTCGGCTTGGTGGGGTCCCCGATGTCGAAGGTCGAGACCTGCATGCCGGTCGTCTGGCCGGTCTCGGTGGCATCCTGTCCCACGCCGAGCAGCACGTCGTCGCCGATCGGGTGGAGGTACGCCGAGTAACCGGGCACCTTCAGCTCGCCGGTCACGGTCGGCTTCGCCGGGTCCGACAGGTCGACCACGTAGAGCGGGTCGGTCTGGCGGAACGTCACCACGGTCGCGGTGTCGCCGAACCACCTCACGGCGCGGATCTGCTCGCCCTTGCCCAGCCCGGTGACCTGGCCGACCTGCTCCAAGGTGCCATCGCCCTCGGCCAGGATGGTGACGGCGCTGTCGGTGCCCGGCGCCTGTGGCTGGACGTCCTGGCCTTGGCCGGCGACCGGGCCGTCTCGGGTCGTCGCCACCCGCAGCATCCCGTCCTCGGCGGAGAGCGCCCACCGCCCGAGCAGCCAGCCCTCGACCTCGCCGGAGGCCAGGTACGGGGTGCCGTCCGTGCTCGTCGTGTCGAAGCCGTGGAGCTCGGTGGTGATCCCCGAGTCCGGACCCTGCACGCCCCCGTCCCAGATCCCCCAGCCGCCGCGCGTCGTCGCCACGTACAGCCGGTCGGTGCTCGCGTAGACCATGTCGCCGTCGGCCGAGACGCCGGTGGCGTCGACGGTCAGGTCGCCCCCGTCCGCCATCGGGTCGAGGGTCGTCACCGTCACGGTGCCCAGACCTGACTGGTCCTCGGGGTGAGACAGGGCGGCGCAGTCGAAAGCCGGTGCGGTAGAGACGACCTCGCCGGAAGGGCTTCGGACTACGCGTCGCGGCAGGAAGTCGTCGCCCGAGGCTTCGGCCAGCGCGGCCCGCGAGGACTTCACCCACTCGCGCTGCCACGCGGGGTCCACCATCCCGTTGGCGTCGTATTGCGCGGTGCCGGTGTCGGGCAACGGGACCGCGGGCATCCCCGTGGTGGTGACCAGCCGCACGGCATCGTCGGTGAGCCGAGCGGAGACGTACTGCCCCTCGGTCTCGGTGCTCGACACCACGGTCGGCTCCGACGGGTCCGCCAGGTCGACCACGGTCACGACCGTCGTCGGCGTGCCGGGGTTCCACTGCCGCCTCATCTGGTCCGGCTGGATGTTGCTGTCCTGGGTGTCGCCGTCCTGTCCATCGTCAGGCTTCTCGGTCGCGAGCCAACCCTGTGCGAGGACGACCGCACGGTCGCCCACGAGCAGCAGCTCGGCGGTGCCTGCCTGGTCGGGTACCTCCACCGGCGGCGCGATGTCCGGCGCGACGCCCGGTTGCACCACCCCTCCACCGGGGAGGGCCATGCCGGTGTCGTACGCGATCCCCCCACCGAAACCCGCGCCGAGGCCCGGCACCGTCACGGCACCCAGGCGACGTGGCTCGTCACCCGACACGTCGATGGTGACGACCTCGTCGCCCACCGTCGTCACCAGCAGCCCGTCGCGCGTCTTCATCGTGTCGGGCTCGTCGACGCCCGCCTCCTGCAGGTTCGTGCCGGTGCCGCCGTTCCCGACCGCCGAGTCGGTGTCTGCGGCCCGTGACTGAGTCTCGACCGTCCCCTCGGCCCCAGCGGCCATCGGGACGGCGCCGTCAACCGCGTCGCTCATCGCGCCGCGCGTGAGCCACACCTGCCCGATGCCCGACGCCTGGGCCAGGTAGGGCTCGAAGGCCGTGGTGTACCACTCGTGCACGGCGTCGCAGTCGTCGAACGGTCGCAGTCCCTCAGCCGAGGCGGACGGCGTCCCGACCATCCCGTTGACGCCGACCGTGACGGCGGCTGTCACCACGCCGAGGGCCGTCACACGGGCGGCCCAGCGGAGCCGCGTGTGGCGAGCGGTCGGGCGGCTGGGGACGATGGTGGGCGTGCCGGGCTCGATGTCCATGGCGCTATGACGCCGTGACCGGGCTCACGGTTCCCGTCCAGGATTGGGACGTGCCTGCGACGCCGCCTATGGTGGATCGGTTACTGAGGACCTGCTGGGGCATGTGGCCCGCATCTGGGTGGCAGGCTTCGGATCCGTCGGGGGACGAGAGGAAGGGACTGGGTTGAGACGCGTCATCGTGGCCCTGCTCGGCCTGGTCGGGCTGGTGGCCCTGGGAGTGGGCATCGGCCTGCTGACCATTTGGCAGCCGGACGACGAGGTGACCTCATCCATCGACCTGTCCGAGGGCGGCCCGGTCGCGATCACGGCGCCCGGCGTGCCCGAGATGCGGGACGGGCCCGTCACGATCACCGCGACCAGCGTCGACGGTGGCCCCGTGCTGCTGGCGCGCGGTCGCGAGGCCGACGTGACGGCGTGGGTCGAGGGGGCGCACCACACCGTCGTCACGGGGCTCGAGACCGAGACCGCCTTCAAGACGAAGGTGGTGGACGGAGAGGACACCGTCCCCGACCCGTCGACGTCGCCGATGTGGGTGCAGACGGAGACCGGCGACTCGTCCGCGACGATGACCTGGGACCCCCCGATCGGGCGCTGGCAGCTGTTCGTCTCGGGAGACGGCACCTCGGCAGCAGCCGAGACCCTGACGATGACGTGGCCGAACGCGCCGAGCACCCCGGTCTGGGTGCCGATCGTCATCGTCCTGGGGGCGCTGCTGGTGCTGGCCGCCGTGGGGCTCGGCGCCTGGTGGTTCGGCCCCCTTCGCCGTCGGCGGGACTCCCGACGCTCCGCCCATGCGCATCGCGCGCCGACCGCCTCGGCGACTCCCGTCATCACCCAGCCGCTGACCGGACCGGACGACACGCAGCCTGTGTCCGTCCAGAAGTCCGTCCAAGAGTCGGTCCAGAAGCCGGAGAGGACACCGTGACCCGACCCACCCTTCGCCGAACCCCCCGCCGGCCGGCCATGCGCCCTGTCCTGGCCTGCCTCGTGGCGACCGGACTGCTGGCGACGCTGTCCGGCTGCGGCGATGCGACCCTGCCGCAGCCACGGCCCGCGTCGGCCGACGAGCACGTGCCCGTCGCGGGTGCCGAGCAGCTCGACACCGTGCTGGCCTCGGTGACGACATCGCTCGAGACCGCTGACACGGCCCTGACCACCGATGCCCTGGCAGCGACCGTCGACGGCGCTGCCCTCGAGCAGCGCACCGGCTCCTACCTGATGAAGTCCAAGGTGCCCGACTCCGCGTACGCGCTGCCGCTGGGCACGGAGAGGCGGCAGGACCTCGTGCCGGCCGAGCAGGGCTGGCCGCGTTCGGTGCTGACCGTGACCGAGGCGACGGACGACCAGTTCCCCGACCTGATGGTGCTCACCCAGGCCGGCCCACGCGAGGGCTACAAGCTGAGCGCCTACGCGCCGATGCTGCCCGCTGCGACGCTGCCCCTGGCCGAGCCACTTCGCGTCGGCGTGCCGGTGCCGGCCTTGGACGAGGCGGGCGACCTGATGATGTCGCCCGCCGAGGCGGCGGCCGCCTACGCCGACCTGCTCTCCAAGGGGGCGGCCAGTGAGTTCGCCGCCTCGTTCGCCGAAGACTCGTTCCGCACCCAGGTCGTGACCTCTCAGGACGCTGAGCGGAAGGCCTTGACGGTGACCTGCAAGGGCTGCTTCACCTATGCCGCGGCTCACGTCGTCCGCCCGGAGCAGGTGTGGGCCTTCGGCACGCAGGACGGCGGGGCGCTCGTGGTCGCCGCGATGACCGGCGCGACCAGCTTCAAGGTGGCGGCCAGGGGGTCGAAGGCCAACCTCAACCCCGAGTACGCAGCGCTCGCAGGCACGAAGACCGCGAGCACCCAGGGCGACTTCACCTACGTCGAGGTCGTCGGGATGTACATCCCTCCGTCATCGGCCGACGGCACCGTGCAGGTCCTCGCCGGTCAGCGGGTGCCGTTGTCCGGCAAGGCATCCTGAGTCAGCGGCTTGATCAACAGCCAGGTCAACGGCCAGCGTCAACCGGACGTCCAGCAGCCGTAGGAGGAGCACGATGAGCACCACCCCGGGTCCCAGGCCCCAGATGAACCTTCGTGGCGCGGTCGACCTGTCGGGGCTGTCGCGTCCGTCCGCGACCAATGGGCCCGGAGCCCCTGGAGCCGCGTCGGTCGCAGCACCGGGCGGGGTCGTCATCGACGTCACCGAGCAGACGTTCCCCGACCTGGTGCAGCGCTCGACCACCGTGCCGGTCGTGCTCGACCTCTGGGCGTCGTGGTGCGACCCGTGCAAGCAGCTCACCCCGGTGCTGGAGAAGCTGGCCGCCGAGTACGAGGGCCGGTTCCTGCTCGCCAAGATCGACGTCGATGCCGAGCAGCAGATCGCCGCAGCGCTGCAGGTGCAGTCGCTGCCGACGGTGATGGCCGTCGTCGCCGGGCGGCCGCTGATGCTGTTCCAGGGCGCCTACCCCGAGGCGCAGGTGCGCCAGGTGCTCGACGAGTTGCTGAAAGTCGCTGCGCAGCAGGGCGTCACAGGGCGCGTGGACGTGACTGCATCCGACGACGTGCTGGGCGACGTGGACGAAGGCCCCGTCGAGGAGCCTCTGCCGCCGCTCCATGCCGAGGCGTACGACGCGATCGACCGTGGCGACATGGATGCCGCCGCCGACGCCTATCGCCGCGCTCTCGCCGAGAACCCTGCCGACGCGATGGCCTCGGCCGGTCTGGCCCAGGTCGAGCTGTACCGCAGGACCGCCGACGTCGACCCCGATGCTGCGCGTGCTGCGGCCGCGGCCGACCCGTCGGACGTCGAAGCCGCACTCGTCGTGGCCGACCTCGATCTCCTCGGCGGGCACGTGGACGACGCCTTCGCGCGCCTCGTCGACGCTGTGCGGCTCACCTCGGGCGACGAGCGCGAGCAGGCTCGGGCGCGTCTGGTCGAGCTGTTCGACGTCGTCGGCGGTGACGACCCGAGGGTCGCCACCGCCCGACGTGCACTGGCCAGCGCGCTGTTCTGAGCCTGCTCTGAGCCTGTTCTGAGCTTGGGCGGGCCCTGCTATCCGCTCTTGATGGTGGAGAAGAAGGTCCGGAGGTCGATGGTCACGTCCTCTGGGCGCTCGAGCGCGGCGAAGTGGCCACCCTCCTCGAACTCGCTCCAGTGGACGATGTTGCTGTTGTCGCGCTCGGCGAACGTGCGAATGGTCTTGAAGTCGTCCTTGAAGACCGCGACACCCGTTGGGGCTGAGTTGATCGCGGGCTCGGCGCCCGCGCGCCCCTCCTCGTAGTGGTAGCGCCCCGCGTACGCAGAGGTGTTCGTGAACCAGTAGAGCGAGACCTGGGTCAGGATCTGGTCGCGCGACACCAGGCTCGTCCCGTTGCCGAAGTTGTTGAACAGCTCGTTCCAGGCCAGCTGACCGACCGGTGAGTCGGAGATGCCGACGGCGACGGTCTGCGGGCGCGACGCGTTGATCGCGTTGTAGCCACCGACCGACTGGAACCACTCCATGTGCTCCAGGGCCGCGTAGTCCTTCGGCTCCAGCTTCTCGAACTCGGCCGGGTCGCCCGACGGGAACGAGAACAGGTGCAGCACGTGCAGCCCGAGGAAGCCGGGAGGGTTCAGCAGGCCCAGCTCGCGCGAGATCATCGCGCCGCCGTCGCTGCCGTGCACGCCGTAGCTGTCATAGCCGAGGCGGCGCATCAGGGTGTCGAACGTGCGGGCGACGCGGGCCATCGTCCAGCCGCCGCCGACGAGCGGGGTGCTGAACGCGAACCCGGGGATCGACGGGACGACGACCGAGAACGCGTCGGCCGCGTCGCCGCCGTGCGCGACGGGGTCGGTCAGCGGGCCGATCATGTCGAGGTAGTCGACGAAGGAACCCGGGTACGTGTGGGCCAGCAGCAGTGGGGTCGCGTTCGGTTCCGCGGACGGCACGTGGATGAAGTGCACTGTCTGGTCGTCGATCTCGGTCAGGTAGTGCGGGAACTCGTTCATCCGGGCCTCCTGCGCCCGCCAGTCGAAGCCGGTGCGCCAGTGGTCGACCATGTCGCGCAGGTAGTGGTTCGGCACGCCGTAGTCCCAGTTGTCGCCGGGCGCCTCCCGCGGCAGCCGGGTCCTGGCCAGGCGGTCCTGGAGATCGTCCAGGTCGCTCTGTGGGATCTCGACGGTGAAGGGACGGATGTCTGTTGAGCTCGTGTTTGAGGTCATAAGAGGAACCTAAATCCTGTATAGGAAAGACAAGTTCCTATACATGCGACAATCTTCGATCATGCGCGAAACGTCGTCCCGCCTGCTCGCACTGCTCGCCTTGATGGAGTCCCGTCCGGCCTGGCCCGGGTCCGAGCTGGCCGACCGGCTCGGGGTCAGCATGCGGACGATCCGCAACGACATCGAGCGGCTGCGCGAGCTCGGCTACCCCGTCGACGCCGTCCGCGGACCGTCCGGTCACTACCGGCTCGGGGTCGGGGCCAGGCTTCCGCCGCTGCTCCTGGACGACGAGGAGGCGGTGGCAGTCGCGATCGGCCTGCGGACCGGAGCCGGCGTCAGCGGGATCGAGGACAGCAGCGCCCGTGCGTTGGCCAAGCTCGAGCAGGTGTTGCCGCATCGCTTGCGCCGTCAGGTCAGTGCGATCCAGTCGGCGACGACCAGAGGGCCCGAGAGCACCGAGACGAACGTCAAGGACCCGCAGGCCGACCCGGCCGTCCTCGGCACGATCGCCAGCGCGATCCGGGACCACCACCACGTGCGCTTCGACTACCACGTTGCCGGTGCTCCTGCTGACGGCCCGCCGATCCTGGTGGAGCCGTACCGGCTCGTCAGCTGGGCACGGTACTGGTACCTCGTCGGGCGGGAGCCGAGCGCGGGGAAGTGGCGCACGTTCCGGGTCGACTGGATCGACCTGCGCATGCCGACCGGACGCCGCTTCGCACCGAAACCGCTGCCGGGAGAGGACTACACGAGCTTCGTGCTGCGCGACGTCGCCTTCAGCGGGTGGAAGGTCCACGCCAGGATCACGGTGCTGGCCCCGGCGGCCGAGGTGCTGTCGCGGATCCACGCGGCGGTCGGGGTCGTCGAGTCGATCGACGACGACACGTGCGTCCTGGTGACGGGAGCCGACAGCCTCGAGGTGATCGCCGTCTACATCGGCATGCTCGGCCTGGACTTCCGCGTGACCGAGCCGCCAGGGCTCGTCGACCATCTCCGGGTGGTGGGCGAGCGGTACCGCAACGCGATCGCGGAGTAGCTGAGTGCTCCGACTTCTCCGACTTCTCCGACTCTCCGACTCCTCCGACTACTGCGTCTGCTCGGGCTCGGTGCGGTCCACCGTTGCGTCGACTGCCCGTGGCGTGGTTGCCGGGTCGTCGGCATCGGCCGGCTGGTCGGTCGGCTGGTCGGTCGGCTGCAGGTAGAGCGCGGCGAGCGGCGGCACACGCAGGACGACCGATGCAGGCAGGCCGTGCCAGCTGGTCGCCTCGGCAGTGACCGCACCCATGTTGCCCACCCCTGAGCCGCCGTACTCGACTGCGTCGGTGTTCATCACCTCGGTCCACCGTCCGGCACGCGGGAGGCCCACGCGGTAGCCCTCATGAGGGGTGCCGGCGAAGTTCACCAGGCACACCAACGGGTTGCCGGCGGCGTCGAAGCGCGTGAACGAGAACACGTTGTGCGGCGTGTCGTTGGCGTCGATCCAGGCGAAACCCGCTGGGTCGTGGTCGTTCTCCCACAGCGCCGGTGTTGCGCGGTACAGCGAGTTGAGGTCGGCCACCATCCGCTGCACGGCGGCATGGACGGGCTGGTCGAGCAGCCACCAGTCGAGGCTTCGCTCCTCGGCCCACTCGGCCTCCTGGGCGAACTCGGTGCCCATGAACAGCAGCTGCTTGCCCGGGTGCGCCCACATGTAGGCGAGGAAGGCACGCAGGTTCGCCAGCTGCTGCCAGCGGTCGCCCGGCATCTTGCGCAGCATCGACCCCTTGCCGTGCACGACCTCGTCGTGGCTGATCGGGAGCAGGAAGCTCTCGCTGAACGCGTACATCAGCGAGAACGTCATCCGGTGGTGGTGGTACTGGCGGTGAACGGGGTCCTCTTTGGCGTAGCCGAGGCTGTCGTTCATCCAGCCCATGTTCCACTTCAGGCCGAAGCCGAGTCCGCCGAGATGGGTCGAACGGGTCACCCCTGGCCACGAGGTCGACTCCTCGGCGATCATGACGACTCCCGGAACGCGCTTGTACGCAGTGGCATTCACCTCCTGCAGGAAGTCGATCGCCTCCAGGTGTTCGCGCCCGCCGTGCACGTTCGGCGTCCACTGACCGTCCTCGCGCGAGTAGTCGAGGTACAGCATCGAGGCCACCGCGTCGACGCGCAGGCCGTCGATGTGGAACTCCTCGAGCCAGTAGATCGCGTTGGCCACCAAGAAGTTTCGGACTTCTCGGCGCCCGTAGTCGAAGACCAGCGTGCCCCAGTCGGGGTGCTCGCCCTTGCGGGGGTCGGGGTACTCGTAGAGAGGCTCCCCGTCGAAACGCGCCAGCGCCCAGGTGTCCTTCGGGAAGTGGGCAGGCACCCAGTCGAGGATCACGCCGATGCCCGCCTGGTGCAGCCGGTCGACGAGGTACTTGAAGTCGTCGGGGTGGCCGAAGCGCGAGGTCGGCGCGTAGTACGACGTGACCTGGTAGCCCCAGGAGCCACCGAAGGGGTGCTCGGCCACGGGCAGCAGCTCCACGTGGGTGAAACCCGTTGCTGCGACGTGCCCCACGAGCTGGTCGGCCAGCTCGCGGTAGCTGAGGCCCTGCCGCCACGAGCCGAGGTGCACCTCGTACACACTCATCGGGCCCGTGTGCGGGTCTCTCTCCGCACGGGCAGACATGTGGACGTCGTCGGCCCACTCGTAGGTGCTCTCGACCACGACGGACGCTCTCGCTGGAGGAACCTCGGCGGCCCGCGCCATCGGGTCGGCCTTCGAGACCCAGCGCCCGTTCCGTCCGAGGATCTCGAAGGAGTAGCGGCTCCCGGCCAGGACACCCGGCACGAACAGCTCCCAGACCCCGGACGGGCCCAGCGACCGCAGCTGGTGGGTGCGACCGTCCCAGTGGTTGTCGTCGCACACCAGGCGCACGGCCCGCGCGTGCGGTGCCCAGACCGCGAACGACGTGCCCTCGACGTCGCCCATCACCCCCGGGTAGCGGCGCACGCGGGCGCCGAGTGCGTTCCACAGCTCCTCGTGGCGCCCCTCGGCGACGAGGTGCCGGTCCATCTCGCCCAGCGTCGGCAGGAAGCGGTACGGGTCGTCGACGGTGCTCGTGCCGTGGCCGGCGTAGGCCACGTCCAGCCGGTAGTCGGTCACCTCGGCCACCGGCACCACGCCCGCCCAGACGCCGTGCGCCTCGTGCTGCAGCGGGTGGAGGCTGTCATCCGGCAGCCGCACGGAGACCGCCTCGGCCAGCGGTTTGAGCGTGCGGACGGTGACGGCCCCGTCGTGCGGGTGGGCCCCGAGCACTTCATGAGGCACGGGGTGCGCGCCGTCTCCCAGCAGCGCCAGGTCGCGGGCGCCGACCGGACGGAGCGAGGAGCCTGGTCTCGAGGGTTGGCTGGTCGGGGCGGTCGTCCGCGAGGGGTCCGTCATGGCACCAGTCTGTCGTGCCGAGCACGCCAGGCAAACGGTGCATCTTGATAGCCCGATCCGGTCGATTGCCGTCACGGTGTGTGCCGGTCGGGCGATGGCCCCCACATTTCACCGTCCGTGCGCAACCGAGCGGCTCACCGGGCTCCACATCGGGAGGCATGTGCGCAGGAGCCGCCGGTTCCGGTGACAGTCGGTAGCAACTGGTCGGGATCGGGGGAGCCCTGTCGCCGGCGGCCGTGCGCCGTTTCGGCGGCGCGGCCGTGAACACGGCCCGCAACGCGGGAGACCGGAGTCTCATTGACCTCAGCGGCAGGCAACAGGCCCGCCCGACAGGGGGAAGTAGGGGGACGATATGAGCGGATGGCTCACGAGAAGTGCTGTGCGAGGCGGCCTGTCAGTTGCCACTCTCACGATGCTCGTCGCTGTGGTCAGCGCGGGCTCCAAGTGGAAGATGATGATGTGGGGCTGACGCGGGGCCCTGAGGAGTCTCCGGGGCAGCTGGGGGTTGTCGTGCCCGGGTACAAGTGGATCTGAGCAGGCCCGCTGCGCCATGTCGACTGACGAGCACGCGCCGGGGGCGACCGCCCGTCCCGTGACGGCACCGGCTGCGAGCCATCGCCGCAGGGCCCAGCTGCTGCCGCTCTACGCAGGTGGAACCGGGCTGGTCGGCGTCGGCGTGCTGGTGGCGGTCCTGATGAACGACCTCCCCCTGGAGGCGCTCACCGCGCACCCGTGGCAGCTGGTCGCCCTGGCGCTGGCGCTTGCGCTCGGCGAGCTGCGACCGATCCCGGTGTCGCGCGGTGACGACACGGTCTCGCCCGTCACCATCTCCACCACGTTCGCCGTGGCCCTGGTCGTGCTCGGTCCCCTGTCGTTCCTGCTGCTCGTGCACAGCCTCGCTGTCGGGCTCGACGACCTGCGCAGCGGTCGCCGTCCGCTGCAGATGCTGTTCAACGCGGGCCAGTACGCGGTCAGCATCGTCGCCGCACGGGTTGCCTTCTGCCTGATGACGGGCACGCCGCTGCTCGGCGGCTACGAGGAGTTTCAGGTCAGTCACCTGCTGGCCGCCCTCGTGGCCGGCGCCGTCTTCGCCCTGCTGAACGACTCCCTGGTCGCCATCGTCGTCGCCCTGGCCTCGGGTCAGCGTGTCGGCGCGATGCTGCGCCAGGACCTGAGGTTCAAGCTGGAGACCTCCGGCGTCCTCGTGGCCCTGGCGCCACCGGCCGCGCTGTTGGCCGACGTGTCGTTGCTGATGCTGCCCCTGCTCGCCCTTCCGGTACTGGCGGTACGGCGGACCGCGCAGATGGCGGTCTTGCGTGAACGACAGTCGCTGCACGACCCGTTGACCGGTCTGGCGAACCGAGAGCTGTTCCGCCGCAGGGTCGAGCGGGCACTTGACGCCGCGCCGGCCGAGCAGTGCGGCGTGGCGGTCCTGATGGTCGACATGGACCACTTCAAGGACGTCAACGACATCCTCGGGCACCACGTCGGAGACCAGCTGCTGCGCGAGATCGGCAACCGCCTCCAGCGGGCCGTCGCCTCACATGACGAGAACGCCACTGTCTCAAGGCTCGGCGGTGACGAGTTCGCCATCGTGCTGATGGATCCCGACTCACTCGTAAGCGCAGAGATCCTGGCCGAGTTGCTGCTCGGGGCCCTGGCGCGGCCGGTCGACATCCCCGGGCAGCGGCTGTCGGTCCAGGTCAGCATCGGTGTCACCACGACCGGCGGTCGGCACGTCAACGTGCACGGGCTGATGTCGGAGGCCGACATCGCGTTGTACGAAGCCAAGCGCGACAGGGGCCGCTACCGCGTCTTCGAGCCGGGCACCGTCACCGGGTCGGCCGAGAGGCTGTTGCTGCTGCCCCAGCTGCGTGACGCCATCGAAGGCGGTCAGCTGCAGGTGCTCTACCAGCCGCAGCTCGACGTGCGCGACGGAAACATCCTCACCGTCGAGGCGCTGGTGCGATGGGACCACCCCGTCCACGGACGTCTGGGCCCGGACGCGTTCATCACGCTCGCCGAGAGCGCAGGACTGATCGGTCGCCTGACCAGCCACGTGCTCGCGACGGCGGTCGAAGCCGCGAGCGGCTGGCGCAAGCTCGGTTGGGACGTCGGTGTGGCCGTCAACCTCTCCGCCCGCCAGCTGGGCGACGAGTCGCTGCCGCGGGAGGTCGCGGGCCTGCTGACCCAGTGGGGACTGCCGGCCTCGCACCTGACGATCGAGGTCACCGAGAGCAGCCTGATGGTCGACGCCCGGCAGGCCAGCAAGGTGCTGAGGTCGTTGCGCGACATGGGTGTTCGCCTCGCCATCGACGACTTCGGCACCGGGTACTCGTCGCTCGTGCTGCTGCAGCGCCTCGACGTCGACGAGCTGAAGGTGGACCGCAGCTTCGTGGCCGGGCTGGTGCGCGGCAGCCACGACGAGATCCTGGTGCGCTCCATCATCGACCTCGGCCACAACCTGGGCCTGACCGTCGTTGCCGAAGGCGTCGAGACCGGCGTGGTGGCCGAGCAGCTCACGGCGATGGGGTGCGACCGCCTGCAGGGCTATCTGTTCGGACGGCCGATGGCCGACGAGGCCATCAACGCCGTCCTCGCGGCACAGCACGCGGTGAGCATGCACCCGCAGCGCGCAGTCCTGCCTGCTCTGCCGGTCCTTCCTGTCCTTCATGTCTTGACCGACCTGCCGGTGCAGCCCACGACGCCGGTTCTGCCGGCCGTGCCCACCCGCCCGGTGCTGCGCTCGATCGGTGGAGGCGCAGCAGGATGCTGACGGTCGCCATGTTCCTGCTCGGACTGGCCCTCGTGCCCCTGACGGGCGGCACGTGGCGGCGCCTGGCCACTCTTCGCATGCGTCACGGCTGGCTTGCCGTGGCGTCCCTCGCCTGCCAGGTCGTGGTGTTGCAAGGGCCTGGTCTGCCCGAGGGTCCGTCAGCCGCCCTGCACGTGCTGAGCTACGTGCTCGCAGGGGCCTTCGTGATCGCCAACCGTCGACTGTCCGGGCTGTGGGTGCTCGCCCTGGGCGCCGCCTCGAACGGCATCACCATCGCCCTCAACGGTGGCACCCTGCCCGCCTCACGGGTGGCCCAGCGGACAGCCGGGATCGAGGTCCAGGACGGCTTCGTCAACTCGGGTGTGCTGGTCGACCCGGTGCTGCCGTGGCTAGGGGACGTGTTCGCCGTACCCGCGTTCGTGCCTCTGGCCAACGTGTTCAGCGTCGGCGACGTGCTGATCGTCATCGGTGCGTGGTGGATGCTCTGGGCCGCAAGCCGTACCGTCCCATCACCGTCGGCGGACTGGTGGCTGATACCGAGTACGGTCGCCGAGTGCCCTCCGGAGAAGAGCCTTCCGACCTTCCCGGGCTGAGCCTGCGCGAGCTCAACAGGGCGACGCTCGCCCGTCAGCACCTGCTCGAGCGCACCACTCTGGGCGCCGCAGACCTGGTGGAGCACCTCGTCGGACTGCAGTCCCAGACACCGCAGACCTGGTACGTCGGATTCTGGTGCCGCTTGGTGGGTTTCAGGGCCGAGGATGCCTCCGACCTGCTGGCACGGCGTGAGTTGGTGCGGCTCGCCCTGATGCGCTCGACCATCCACCTGGTCACGGCGCGCGACGCCCTCGGCATCCGCCCTCTGGTCGCCCCCGTGATCGAGCGCAGCACGATGGGCGCCTTCGGGCGCCGGCTCGACGGGGTCGACCGCACGGCGCTCGCCGCTGCCGGGCGTGAGGTGCTGCAGGCGGAGCCGATGATCTTCGCCTCCCTGGGACGCCGGCTCGCCGAGCAGTTCGAGGGACGTGACCCGGATGCGCTCGCCCAGGGTGTGCGGTCGTCGGAGGCGCTGGTGCAGGTGACGCCGCGGGGGCTGTGGGGGCGCAGCGGACAGTCGGCGCACACGACCTTGCGCGCATGGCTGGGCGACGAGGTCGTCGACGCGGCACGGCCACTCGGCCTCGAGGAGCTGGTGCTGCGCTACCTGGCGGCGTTCGGCCCGGCCACCGTCAAGGACGTCCAGACATGGTCGGGTCTGACCCGTCTCGCCGCCGTCGTCGACGGGCTCGGCAACCGCCTCGTCGCCTTCACCGACGACGTCGGCCGAGTGCTGTACGACCTTCCCGAGGCGCCGAGGCCGCCGGCCGAAACCCCTGTGCCGGTGCGGTACCTGTATGACTTCGACAATCTGGTGCTCTCCCACGCCGACCGTCGCCGAGTGGTGACCGACGCCTACCTGCAGTGGGTCGACCCGAAGTCGAACGTGATGCCGCGGCTCGTGCTGGTCGACGGCTTCACGGCCGGCACGTGGACGGTGGAGCGCGAGGGCAGGGCCGTGGTGCTTCACGTGCGAGCCTTCGACCGCTTCCCAGCCAGACATCGAGGCGAGCTGCTCGAGGAGGGCGAGTCACTGCTCCAGTTCCTCGAGCCCGATGCCGACCACGACGTGAGGTTGGCTGCTCATTGACTGTGCTCCTTCTGGTGCGCCCGCCGCTGCTCGGACCTGGGGTCTGGTCGCTCGGGGCCGAACTGCTCCGTAGCCAGGGCCATCCGAGCAGCTGGTCGACGTCCTGCCGCAGGACGATCTGCGAGCGCTCCTCGTCGCCGAGGAGCCGCGACTGCACGTGGACTTCTACGACCAGGCCGTTCCTGTTCCGGACGGGTGGGAGCCGTCCGCACTGGGATATCTGAGGCTCAGCCACGCCTATGACGACGACGCGAGCCTACTCTCAGAGCGGGTTCCCTCATCGTCGACGTCTCCTGCGACGAGGGGATGGGCTTCAGCTGGGCGCGCCCGACGACTTTCGAGGAGCCGATGTTCGAGGTGGGGGACCACGTGCGCCACTACGGCGTCGACCACAGTCCGTCGTACCTGTGGAACGCGGCCACGTGGGAGAACAGCGAGGCGCTGCTGCCCTTCCTGCCGGCCGTGCTGGGTGGCACCCCGGCGTGGGACGGCGACGAGACCATCCGACGGGCCATCGAGATCCGCGACGGCGTCGTCCAGAAGCCCGGCGATCCTGTCGTTCCAGCAGCGCTCGGCGCAGTACCCGCACGAGCGCCTCTAGCCCGCCCAGCGATCTGTCAGACCGTGAGCGCGTCTAGACGGGTTGACGTTCTGACAAGTCGATGGTGGTGGTCAGGCGAGGAGGCGTTCGACGGCGTGTAGGGGCACGTCGAGCCAGGTCGGACGGTTCCGCGTCTCGTAGACGACCTCGTAGAGGGCCTTGTCGAGCTCCAGCGCGGAGAGCAGGTCGCCACGCTTGCGGGGATCGGCTCCACCGCCACGGGCGTACCCGGCGCAGAACGCGTCCCGGCACGCCGTGGCCCAGTGCTGCGGTGCGGGGTCGTCGGCCGCCCCGCCCTGACGTGCGGCGTAGTCGAACGAGCGCAGCATGCCGGCGACGTCGCGCAGCGCCAGGTCGGGCAGCACGCGGTCGGCGAGCGGACGCAGCGGCTCGCCCTCGAAGTCGAGGAGGATCCACCCGCGCTGAGGGGAGTGCAGCACCTGACCAAGGTGGTAGTCGCCGTGCACGCGCTGCAGGTCTGGCAGCCGGCGTAGCTCGTCGAGTGCGGAGGCGTGCTTGGCAAGGGCAGCGGTGTACGGCTGCAGCGCAGGCGCCGACACCATCGCCCACTCGACCCGCGCCCGGAGCCCCGCCACGGTCCGTCCACGGATCTCGTCGGTGGTCGGAGTTGTACCGAAAGCATCCGCGAGCGCGAGGTGCACCTGCGCCGTCGCCTCGCCGAGACTGGCTGCGCTGGAGGAGAAGTCGTGACCATGCTCGACGGCCTCCACCGCCTCGCGCCAGGCGTCCTGACTGCCGGGGAGGAACTCGGCGGCCACTGCCAGATGGCCCTCCGCGTCCGTGCCGTCGCGCGCAGTCCAGGTGCCATCCACCCACCCGACCGGACGGGCGATGCGGTCGCATCCGACTCGCGCGAGGGACGCCGCCACCTCGACGTCGGGGTTCGCGCCGGCATGGAGAGTGCGGAAGACCTTGACGATGCAGGCTTCCGGCGTGCCCTCGGCGACGATCACGCTCGTGTTCGACTGCTCCCCGGACAGCACGCGGGCAGGCGACGACGGGTCGGGCCCGTGCGCACCGGGAGCCGGCTGCAACGAGCGGAGCAGGGCGCCCACGTAGGCGGGGTCGTGAGGGCCGTCGTAGACCCAGTGCTCGCCGAGCTCGGTGTCGTCGAGGCGCCCGACCAGCGCGTCGTCGGCACCCTCGAGGGCCTCGCGACGGTAGGTCAGCGGCACCTGAACGACCTCGAACTGGTTGCCCGAGTCCAGGCCGACCAGGTGCACCTGGACGGCGACCTCACCGGACGGGTCTTCGAGGGGGATGTCACCGACCAGGTGGAGCGACACCCCTCGTCCCTTCGCCGGGTACCAGCGTTGGCGGGGCAGCCAGGTGTGCAGCAGGTGTGCCAGCGGTGCGCCGAGCGGAGAACCGCCTGTCACTTCGGCTGCTCGATCCGCAGCCAGAAGAAGTCGCGCGACCCGAGCGTGACCGTCAGCCGCCCGTCTTCGCCGACTGGCGGAAAACCGCTGCCGCCGAACAGGTCTCGTAGTCCTCGTCCCGGGTGGTCAGGAAGCTCGAGAATGCACGCCTGCGGTGTGCCCGACATGTTGGCCAGGCACAGCACGATCTCGGCATCGATGTTGTTGGAGAAGTCGGGCTCGTCGATCACCCGCAGGTAGGCCATCACCGCGTCGTTGTCGCAGGCCACCGCCTCGTACCGTCCCAGACCGAAGACGGGATGCCGCTTGCGGATGGCCAGCATGCCGCGCACCCAGTGCAGCAGCGACGACGACGTCGCGAGCTGCGCCTCCACGTTGACACCGTTGAAGTGGTAGACGAGTGACTCGACGACCGGCAGGTAGAGCTTGCCCGGGTCGGCGGTCGAGAAGCCCGAGTTGCGGTCAGGGGTCCACTGCATCGGAGTGCGCACGGCGTCGCGGTCGTTCAGCCAGATGTTGTCACCCATGCCGATCTCGTCGCCGTAGTAGAGGCAGGGGCTGCCCGGCAGCGAGAGCAGAAGCGCGTGGATCAGCTCGATCTCGGCCCGCGAGTTGTCCAGCAGGGTCGCCAGCCGGCGCCGGATGCCGATGTTCGCCCGCATCCGTGGGTCGGGCGCGTACCAGCCGTACATGGCGGCGCGCTCGTCTCCCGTGACCATCTCCAGCGTGAGCTCGTCATGGTTGCGCAGGAACGTGCCCCACTGCCCGAAGGAGGGGATCTCCGGTGTGTCGGCGAGGATGTCGATGATCGGCGTCGCGCGGCCCTCACGGATCGCGTAGAAGATGCGCGGCATCACGGGGAAGTGGAAGCACATGTGGCACTCCGGCTCCTCCTCGGTGCCGTAGTACGCGACCACGTCCTGGGGCCACTGGTTGGCCTCCGCCAGCACGATGCGCCCGGGATACTCCGTGTCGATCATCGTCCGCAGCTCACGCAGGAACTCGTGCGTGCGCGGCAGGTTCTCGCAGTTCGTGCCCTCCTCCTCGAACAGGTACGGCACGGCGTCGAGACGGAAACCGTCGATGCCGAGGTCCAGCCAGAACCGCACGATGTCGAACATCTCGGCCTTGACGTCCGGGTTCTCGAAGTTCAGGTCGGGCTGGTGCGAGAAGAACCGGTGCCAGAAGAACTGGCGGCGGATCGGGTCGAACGTCCAGTTCGACTGCTCGGTGTCGACGAAGATGATGCGGGCGTCGGAGTACTGCTCGTCGCTGTCGGACCACACGTAGTAGTCGCCGTACGGCCCCTCGGGGTCGGACCTGCTGGCCTCGAACCAGGGATGCGCGTCGGAGGTGTGGTTCATCACCAGGTCGGTGACGACGCGGATCCCCCGTGCGTGCGCCTGGCTGATCAGCTCGTTGACGTCTGGGAGAGTGCCGAACTCGGGCAGCACAGCGCAGTAGTCGGCGATGTCGTAGCCGCCGTCCTTGAGCGGCGACGCGTAGAACGGGGGTAGCCACAGGCAGTCGATCCCCAGCCACTGCAGGTAGTCGAGCCGGTTGATCAGTCCAGTGAAATCGCCTGAGCCTGAACCGTTCGAGTCCGAGAACGCACGCACCAGCACCTCGTAGAACACGGCGGTGCGGTACCAGTCAGGGTCGTGCCGCAGACCGGGCGTGTGGACGTTGAGGCCCTCTAGGCCCTGGGCTGGCACGGTTCAGTTCCTCCGTACGTGGATGACGTGTGCGGGGGCGTCCGGGCCGAGCCTGACGTAGACGTACTCGCCCCACTGCCAGGACGCGCCGGACAGCAGGTCGTGCGCCACGAACGTGTCGTGCCAGTCGTGGCCCAGGGCAGGCATGTTGAGGTGCATGGTGGTCTCGCGCGTGGAGTGCGGGTCGAGGTTCACGACTGTGAGGACGGTGTCCTCTCGACCTGTCGGCGAGTGCTCGGCCAGCACTCGGCGGGAGTACGCGATCAGCGCGTCGTCACGCGTCTCGTGAAAGACGATGTCGCGCAACCGTTGTAGAGCGGGGTGCTCGCGCCGCGCCTGGTTCAGCGCAGTGAGCAGCGGCTGCAGGCTGACGCCCCGATCAAGCGCCCCGGCGAAGTCGCGCGGCTTGAACTGGTACTTCTCGTTGTCGATCTGCTCCTCGGCGCCGGGCCGCGCGACGTTCTCGACCAGTTCGTAGCCGGTGTAGATGCCCCAGGTCGGAACCGAGGTCGCAGCGAGGACGGCGCGAAGCACAAAGGCCGTCCGTCCTCCGTACTGCATGGTGGGCGTGAGGATGTCGTGGGTCGTCGGCCAGAAGCTCGGTCGCATGTAGTCGGCGGTGCCGGGCTTGCCGCCCGTGACGACCTCGCCTCCGGTCGACAGCTCCGTGAGGTACGAGGTCAGCTCGGCCTTCGTGTTGCGCCAGGTGAAGTACGTGTACGACTGGTGGTAGCCGACCTTCGCCAGGGTGCGCATCATCGCCGGACGGGTGAATGCCTCAGCCAGGAAGATCACGTCCGGGTGGTCCCGTCCCACCTCGTCGATCAGCCACTCCCAGAACTCGACCGGCTTGGTGTGGGGGTTGTCGACGCGGAACGCGGTGACACCGTGGTCGATCCACACCTTGAAGACGCGCAGCACCTCCGCGTAGATGCCTTCGGGGTCGTTGTCGAAGTTGAGCGGGTAGATGTCCTGGTACTTCTTGGGCGGGTTCTCGGCGTACGCGATGGAGCCGTCAGCCCGAGTCGTGAACCACTCGGGGTGCTCGGTGACCCACGGGTGGTCGGGTGAGCACTGCAGTGCGATGTCGAGGGCGACCTCCAGGCCGAGCTCGCGGGCCCGGGCCACGAACGCGTCGAAGTCGTCGAAGGTGCCCAGCTCGGGGGCGACGGCGTCGTGGCCACCGTCCGGGGAGCCGATCGCGTACGGCGAGCCCGGGTCGCCGGGCTCGGTGGTCAGGGTGTTGTTGCGGCCCTTGCGGTTGGTCGTACCGATCGGGTGGATCGGGGTCAGGTACGCGATGTCGAAGCCCATCTCGGCGATCGCGTCGAGCCGCTTCGCCGCGGTGCGCAGGGTGCCCGTCGTCCAGGCACCGGTGGCGGGGTCGCGCACGGCGCCCTCCGAGCGCGGGAAGAACTCGTACCACGAGCCGTAGAGAGCGAGCTCGCGCTGGACTCGCAGAGGCAGGTCGTCGCTGGCGGTGACATAGCGGCGGAACGGGTTGCGCGCCAAGGCCCGGTGGACTGCCGCCGACGTGCCGGCGGCGAGGCGGGCCTGCGCCGGTCGCTCGCTGTCGCGGAGACCTGCCACCGCGGCGGTCAGGTGCTCGCGGTCGGCCTCCGTGTGAGCGGGGTCGGCGGCCGCCTTCTCGAGCAGCAGCGCTCCCTCGATGAGCATCAGCTCGGTGTCGACGTCCGCCGCCACCTTGATCACGGCGTCGTGCTCCCACGTGCCGTACGGGTCGTCCCAGCCCTCGACCCGGAAGGTCCAGTCGCCCGTCGCGTCGGCGACGACCTGGGCGAGGAACCGGTCGGTGCCGGGGTCCACCGGTGACATCCGGACGCGCGTGTGCTCCGTGCCGTCGGGGCGCAGCAGCACGGCTGTCGCCGCCACCGCGTCGTGTCCCTCGCGGAAGACCGTCGCGCTGATGGGAACGGCCTCGCCGACGACCGCCCGCGCCGGCCACCGTCCGCCGTCGACCGACGGTCCGACCGAGAGCACCGGGATGCGGCCGAGCCCGGACGACGACCGGGCCGCTCCGGCCGCGACGTGGGCATGGCGCGCCGCCCGGGCCGGGACCGCCGGCGCCGCGGGCTGGGCCGGTGTCGCGGCCCCTGCGGGCGCCGGGGTCTCTGCGGGCGCCGGGGTCTCTGTGGGTGCCGCGACGCCTGCGGGCGCGGCCCCTGCGGGCGTCGGGGGCTCCGCGGGCGCCGGGGTCTCTGTGGGTGCCGCGACGCCTGCGGGCGCGGCCCCTGCGGGCGCCGCTGCAGCGGGCTGGGACTCTGCCGGGGCAGCCGCTGGTGGAGATGCGGTGGGCGGGGGAGCGGCTCGGGGGGCAGTGCGCTTCGCGGCGGTGGGTTGCTGGCTCGGGCGCTGGGACTTCTTCCTGGACCGGCTCACGCGGGGAACGCTACCGAGACCGTGCCCTCGCGCGCAGATCGAGTTTCGTTGGGCGCCCCCCGTCCGCCCAGCACTTGCTCCCCCAGCCCACACCGCCCCCGCATGCTGCTCCCGCAGCCCACACGGTTCGCCCCGGTTCCTGTAGGCGGGCAGAGCAAGCGCGCTCGGAGCCTGCCGTACGCTCCCCCCACGTGAGAGCGATCAAGCGGTTCACCGTCCGCACCGTCCTGCCCGGCACCATCGGCGCGCTTGGCCAGCTGGCCCTCAACCTGCGCTGGTCGTGGCACGCCCCGACACGCGACCTGTTCGCGTCCCTCGACCCGAAGCGCTGGGAGGCGCTGCGACAGGACCCGGTCCGCCTTCTCGGCGACCTGTCGCCCGAGCGCCTGGTCGACCTCGCGGCCGACCAGGAGTTCGTGGCACGTGTGCAGAGCGCCGCGGCTGATCTCCGCACCTACCTTTCCGAACCGCGCTGGTACCAGGGCCTCGACGGCAACCCGCCGGCATCGATCGCGTACTTCAGCCCCGAGTACGGCATCACGTCGGTGCTGCCGCAGTACTCGGGCGGTCTGGGCATCCTGGCCGGCGACCACCTCAAGAGCGCGTCCGACCTCGGGGTGCCGATCACCGGTGTGGGGCTGCTCTACAAGAGCGGCTACTTCAAGCAGTCCCTCTCCACGGACGGGTGGCAGACGGAGGACTACCCCGTGCTCGACCCGGACGGGCTGCCGCTGACCCTCCTGCACGAGGACGACGGCACGCCCTGCGAGGTGGCCGTGGACCTGCCGGGAGGGCGCCGTCTCGTCGCGCACGTCTGGAAGGCCGACGTCGGACGGGTCCCGCTGCTGCTGCTCGACTCCGACGTGCCCGCCAACGACGACGCGGCCCGCTCGATCACCGACCGCCTCTACGGCGGCGGGGGCGAGAACAGGCTGCAGCAGGAGATGCTGCTCGGCATCGGCGGCGTCCGGGCCCTGCGCCTGTACGCGCGGCTGACGGGCGCCCCCGCGCCCGAGGTCTTCCACACGAACGAGGGGCACGCGGGCTTCCTCGGCCTGGAGCGGATCCGCGAGGTGATGGCCGAGGGGCTGACCTTCGACCAGGCCATGACGGCGGTGAAGGCGGCGACCGTCTTCACCACGCACACCCCGGTTCCCGCCGGCATCGATCGGTTCGGCACCGACCAGATCGAGCTCTACCTCGGCAGCTCCGGCGTGCTCGGCGACGTGCCGCTGGACCGCGTGCTCGAGCTCGGTGCCGAGGACTACCCGGGCGGCCAGGCCGGCATCTTCAACATGGCCGTGATGGGCCTGCGCCTGGCACAGCGGGCCAACGGGGTCTCCAAGCTCCACGGCCAGGTCAGCCGCGGCATGTTCGAGGGACTCTGGCCCGGCTTCGACGAGGCCGAGGTGCCGATCGCGTCGATCACGAACGGTGTCCATGCCCCCACGTGGGTCGATCGCCGCGTGTTCGAGGTGGCCGAGAAGCACATCGGCACCGAGCTGACCGTCGACGCTCGTGGCTGGGAGAAGGTCGGCGACGTCCCCGCGTCCGAGATCTGGGGTGTCCGGGGCGAGATGAGGGCACAGCTGGTCATGGACGCGCGGCGCAGGGTGCGGTCGTCGTGGCTGCAGCGCGGTGCCAGCCGCGCCGAGCTGGGATGGGTCGACGACGTGCTCGACCCGAAGGTGCTGACGATCGGGTTCGCCCGCCGGGTGCCGACGTACAAGCGACTGACCCTGATGCTGCGCGACCCCGAGCGACTCAGGGCGCTGCTGCTGCATCCCGAGCACCCCGTCCAGCTCGTGATCGCGGGCAAGTCGCACCCGGCCGACGACCAGGGCAAGCGACTGATCCAGCAGCTGGTCCAGTTCGCCGACGACCCGGAGGTCCGCCACCGCATCGTCTTCCTGCCCAACTACGACATCGAGATGGCGCAGGTCCTGTACCCGGGCTGCGACGTCTGGCTGAACAACCCGCTCCGCCCGCTCGAGGCGTGCGGCACCTCGGGCATGAAGGCCGCTCTGAACGGCTGTCTCAACCTCTCGATCCTCGACGGCTGGTGGGACGAGTGGTTCGACGGCGAGAACGGCTGGGCGATCCCCACCGCGGACGGGGTGGAGGACGCCGAGAAGCGCGACGACCTGGAGTCGGTGGCGCTGTACGACCTGGTCGCGAAGCAGGTGGCCCCGCTGTTCTACGCGCGCGACGAGGAGGGTCTGCCGGGCCGCTGGCTCGAGATGGTGCGCCACACCCTCGGGACCCTTGGACCCAAGGTGCTGGCATCGCGCATGGTCAGCGACTACGTGGAGCAACTCTACGTGCCCGCCGCCGAAGGGGGCCGCAGGCTGAACGGTCCGGGATACGAGGGAGCGAAGGACCTCGCGGCCTGGACGTCCAGGGTCACAACTGGTTGGGACAGTGTGCGTGTCGACCACGTGGAGTCGTCGGGCATCGGTGACTCACCCCAGGTCGGTGAGGTCCTCGGAGTGCGGGCGTACGTGTCGTTGGGCGACCTCACCCCCGAGGACGTCTGCGTCGAGGTGCGGTACGGGCGCGTGAACGAGCGCGACGAGATGGCGGACACCCAGGCCAAGAGGCTCGAGCTCGTCGAGAGCTACGAGGACGGACGGCACCAGTTCGCCGGTGACGTGACCCTCGGCCGCACCGGCGCGTTCGGGTACACGGTGCGCGTGCTGCCGCACCATGACGGCCTGGTCAGCAGCGCTGAGACCGGGCTGGTGGTCAGCGCGTAGAGGGGCTTGACTACGGGCGGGCTCGGTAGAGACGGACGGTGCGCGCCGCCACCGTCACCGCCTCGCCCGGGAGGTCAGAGACCTGCACCAGACCGTCGGGACGCTCGACTCCGCTGTCCCACAACAGTTCCCATCGAGAAGCCCACGGCGGTCCGGGCAGTGTCACCTCGACCGGCTCGTGCTGTCCTTGGACGAGAACCAGCACCGAGTCACTGCGGACCGGTTCGCCGTGCAGGAACATGGCGAGCGTCCGCAGGGACGGTTCGTGCCAGCGGTCGTCGTCCATCCGGGTGCCGTCCGGCCCGAACCAGGCGAGGTCGGTGGTGCCGTCGGTGTGAACCTGGCGTCCGTCCGGCCGATGCGCGCGCCGCAGCACCGCGTGCCTGCGGCGCAGGTCGAGCAGCGCATGTAGGTGCGCGGTCAGGTCGTCGGCCTCCGGCGCGTCGGACCAGTCGAGCCACGTCGTCTCGTCGTCGATGCAGTAGGCGTTGTTGTTGCCCCCCTGGCTCCGGTACCTCTCGTCGCCGGCGGTGAGCATCGGGGTGCCGGTCGACAGCAGCAGCGTGCCCAGCAGTGCGCGGACACTGGCACGCCGCTCGGCCAGCAGCTGCGCGTCGTCGCTGACTCCTTCGACCCCGTGGTTCCAGGTTCGGTTGTCGCTGTGGCCGTCTCGGTTGCCCTCCCCGTTGGCCTCGTTGTGCTTCTGCTCGTACGCGACGGTGTCAGCGAGGGTGAAGCCGTCGTGCGCGGTGACGAAGTTGACGCTTGCCCAGGCCGATCGAGTGACCAGGTCGGCCGACCTGGCCACCGAGAAGTAGTCGGACGAGCCGGCCATCCGGGTGGCGAGCTCGCTCAGGTCTCCCCGCGGTCGTGGGTGCCCGGCCGACGACCAGTGCGCCCGTGTCGAGGCCACGTCGGCCAGCCAGAACGAGCGGACCCCGTCACGGAACCGGTCGTTCCACTCAGCAAAGGGCGGTGGGAACTGGCCGGTGCGCCAGCCGTGCGTCCCCAGGTCCCACGGCTCGGCCACCAGCTTGGTCCGCTGCAGCACCGGGTCGGTTCGGGCCGCGACCAGGAAGGGGTGGTCGGGGTCGTAGCCCTCGCGCCGCCCGCCGCCGCGCGCCAGGGCCGGGGCCAGGTCGAAGCGGAATCCGTCCACGCCGAACGTCTGCACCCAGTACCGCAGGGAGTCAAGGGCCATGGCGACCACGCGGGGGTGCGAGAAGTCGAGCGTGTTGCCGCAGCCGGTGACGTCGACGTCTCGACCGTGCTCGTCGAGCCGGTAGTACGACGCGTTGTCGAGCCCGCGCCACGACAGCGTCGGGCCGTCGGCCCCGGCCTCGCAGGTGTGGTTGTAGACGACGTCGAGCAGCACTTCGAGCCCGGCCGCATGCAACGTCTGGACGGCGGTCGACACCTCACCGAGGACCGCGGCCGGGCCCTGTACCCGGGCGGCTGCGCTGACGTACCGCGGCTCGGGGGCGAAGAACGACAGGGTGTTGTAGCCCCAGTAGTTCCTGGTGCCACGGCGCACGAGCGCCGCCTCGTCACCGATGGCGAACACCGGCAACAGCTCGACGGCAGTCACTCCCAGCCCGACCAGGTACTCGACCACGGCGGGGTGCGCCAGCCCGGCCCATGTTCCGCGCTGGCCCTCCGGAACGGCTGGGTGGCGCATGGTGAGGCCGCGCAGGTGCGCCTCGTACACGACGGTGCGGTCCCACCGATGGGCCGGGCTACCTAGCTCGCTGCTGGTGGCGGGTGCGTGCGGTGGCACCAGCACGCCGAGCGGCACCGCCCCGGCACTGTCGGTCGGGTCGATGTGACGAGCGCCGCCATGGGTCGGGTGCCCGTCGACAGGCCGCCACTGGTCGTCGACCGCGTGCCCGAAAACGGCCTGGCCCCAGTTGGTCTCGCCCTCGATCAAGCGCGCGTACGGGTCGAGGAGAACCTTCGCCGGGTTGTGGCGGTGGCCCTCGTCGGGGTCCCAGGGGCCATGCACACGCAGCCCGTAGCGCTGACCCGCGCGCGCCCCCGGGACCAGGCCGTGCCAGACCCCGTCGGTGCAGTGCGGCAGGGTCACCCGCTGCTCGTCGCGCGGCGGCTCGCCTGCCGGGCCCTCGAAGAGGCACACCTCGACGGCTTCTGCGTGGGCGGCGAACACGGCGGCCCGGGCTCCGTCTCCCTCGGCCCCGAGGTGGACCCCGAGGGGCCACGGTGTGCTGCTCCGGTTCGCCGAAGGGGTGTCGGTCACCGGAGCAGTCTCGCGGACGAGCTGGTGGTTACGGTGGAGGCATGAGCGATGCCACCTCGCTGCCGAACTTCCCCCCACCGGCGGACGAGCACCCGCTGCGCGGTCGCGTGCTCGACGCCCTGGCCGACGCCGGGATGGCGCCGAACCTCGACGACGACGGTGACGTCGCGATCGTGCTGAACGAGCAGAAGCTGTTCGTGCGGTGCGTGGACGGCGACGTGCCGATGATGCGGGTCTTCGGGCAGTGGCGGATCGGCGACGCCGTGGCCGCCGACGAGCTGACCCGCCTGCGGGCGGCCAGCCACGTCACCGCGACGGTCAACCTCGTCAAGCTCAGCGTGCACGACGGCGTGCTGGTGGTGGCGGCGGACGCCATCGTCACGGACGGCTCGGGCCTGGACGTGCTCCTCGGGACGTCCATCAACCTGGTGCTGTCGGCGGTCAAGGTCTGGCACGTGCAGGCCGGAGGCGTGGTCGAGGAGGACGAGCCGGACGCCTAGACCGGGCCCACTACCCTCACCGCAGACCGAGCCGCACCGATGGGTGCCGGCCAGACAACGACGACGAGGTGGTTCGCGATGGGTGAGTTCGTACGTCTCGAGGTGGACAGCGGCATCGGCACCATCCGGCTCGACCGTCCGAAGATGAACGCCCTGAACGCCCAGGTGCAGGACGAGATCGCCGTGGCGGCCCGTGAGGCGGGCGAGCGCCGCGACGTGAGCGGCGTCATCGTCTACGGCGGGGAGAAGGTGTTCGCCGCCGGAGCCGACATCAAGGAGATGGAGACCATGTCGTACACCGACATGGTCGACCGGTCAGCCGGCCTGCAGGGGTCGTTGTCGGCGGTTGCGGAGATCCCCAAGCCGACCCTGGCCGCCATCACCGGCTACGCACTGGGCGGCGGCTGCGAGCTGGCTCTGAGCTGCGACTTCAGGATCGCGGCCGACGACGCGAAGCTGGGGCAGCCCGAGATCCTGCTGGGCATCATCCCGGGTGCCGGCGGCACGCAGCGCCTGCCACGGCTCGTCGGCTCGGCGAAGGCCAAGGACCTGATCTTCTCCGGACGGTTCGTGGACGCCGCCGAGGCGCTGGAGATCGGCCTCGTCGACCGGGTGGTCGCACCCGCCGACGTGTACTCCGCTGCGCGAGAGTGGGTCTCACAGTACGTGGGCGGTCCGGCGTACGCCCTGCGTGCGGCGAAGGACGCGATCGACCGTGGCCTCGAGACCGACCTGCACACCGGCCTGGACATCGAGCGGATGCAGTTCGCCGGCCTCTTCGCGACGAAGGACCGTGCCATCGGGATGAAGGCGTTCGTGGAGAAGAGCAAGGCGGCCTTCGAGGGTCAGTGATTGCTCATCCAGCCCACATCCCCAGTGTGGGGTACTCACCCAGCCCACGCTCCAGCGGCCGAAAAGCGTTGGTGAGACGAGCATCGAGCCTGGTCGGGACGGCGCGCCCGATGAACCTGGTGCGGTCGCCGCGCGCCAGCTCGCTCATGAGCCACCGTCCCCACGCCACCTCGTCGCGCATGTCGATGATGCCCCACCGCGCCATGTGCACGCCCACCGCCCTGAGGGCGTCCTCCCGTCGCTTCTCCCTCACCAGCGCCCTTCGCGCCTCCGCCGGATCGGTGCCCGGGGCCACGTCGTACTTGACCCGACCGTCCACCTCACCGACGACGGCCTCGCCGTCCCACCACCCATCGACCCGCGCGATCTCGCGTCCGTTCTGGTCGAGGATCGTCACCTGGGGCTCGGGCAGCGGTACGCGCTGACGCCACATCGCCACGTACGACCACGACTCGGCGGGCGACTCGCGCCGGCCGTCGGTCAGCGACCAGTAGCGCGCGGCATCGCCGTAGCCGGGCCACGTCTGACACCGCTCGAGCACCTTCTGGACGCTGGGCGTGATGAAGGGCCACCGCTGCTGCGCCGCGTCGGCGATGCTCACGGCGTCGACCGCGCTGAGGTGCCGCAGGCAGTCGGCGACGGTGCGCGCGACCGACGTGACCCCGCACCGCGCCAGCTCACGACGGTCCTCCAGGGGCAGGCTGGCCGACATCACGGCCGTCCCCGGTCCGTAGCGGGTCGGCAGCGATGGCGGGACGGTGCCCCACACAGGTGTGGGCGCCCAGGGGAGCGGTAGCCCGTGCAGGACAGCAGCGCTCGCGTGGCTGACCACTCCGCCCTGCGGGAGGATTCGTAGGCCAAGGCCCTCGGCGGCCAACCGGTGCTGGGTGATCGGGTCAGCCGCCAGCCAGGTCGACGCGAGGCAGTAGATGCCCTGCCTGAGCCGTCGCAGCTCGCCAGTGCCCAGCGCGTAGTCGATCTGTCGCTCGGACAGTCCGGCGCTCAGGAGCTCGGTGCGGGTCGAGACCGGGTGGGGTAGTGGTCGCATGCCTGACGGTGGCGTGGGCCCGGGGCCGAGCGCGACGGGTGGCACGCCACCTGGGGACAACACGCCCCGTCTCGGGCCTGTGGACGGCGCCACCCGTCCACGCGCATGTGCTCGTCCTGCCCACAGGATTTCGGCGATGTGACGTGGCTAGGAGGAGCACCCCACGGGCGACGTGTGGGTGGGCTGAGCAAGGGGGGATGTGCGCAGCGTCACCCGCCGTCGGCTTGAACCGTTCTTACCAGCGGGTAACCATGTTGTGGGCTCCCTCACCCGGTTCTCCCAGAGCGCCTCCGGGCTGGCAGGCTGGGGAGCATCCCGGGGCAGTCGCCCCGCTCAGAGTCAGCGTCACCAGAGCCCGCGCCACCAGCGCATCGGCCACCCAGCACAGGAGGATCGGTCAGGACATGAAGATCGTCGTCTGCGTGAAGTACGTCCCCGACGCGTCGGGTGAGCGCACCTTCGAGGCCGACAACACGACCGACCGCACCAGCGTCGACGGTCTGCTGTCAGAGCTCGACGAGTACGCCGTCGAGGAGGCCCTCAAGATCGTCGAGGCCGGCGAGGGCGAGGTGATCGCGCTCACGATGGGTCCCGAGCAGGCCACCGACGCCGTCCGCAAGGCCCTGCAGATGGGTGCCGACTCGGGCGTTCACGTCGTCGACGACGCCATCGCCGGGTCCGACGCACCGGCCACGTCGCTCATCCTCTCCAAGGCCATCGAGAAGGTCGGCGGCGTCGACCTCGTGCTGACCGGCATGGCGTCGACGGACGGCACGATGAGCGTCGTGCCGGCCATGCTCGCCGAGCGGCTGGGACTGCCGCAGGTGACGATGGCGTCCGAGCTGACGGTGGACGGCGGCTCCGTCACCATCCGCCGCGACGGCGACGCCTCGACCGAGACGATCACGGCCTCGCTGCCCGCACTGGTCAGCGTCACCGACCAGATCAACGAGCCCCGGTACCCGTCGTTCAAGGGGATCATGGCTGCCAAGAAGAAGCCGTTGGAGATCTGGGGTCTCGCCGACCTGGGCGTCGACGCCGGCGACGTCGGACTGGGCGCTGCGTGGAGCGTCGTGGAGTCGTTCACCGCGCGCCCGCCGCGCGAGGCCGGCCAGGTCGTCACCGACGAGGGCGACGGCGGCGCGAAGCTCGCCGAGTTCCTCGTGTCACGCAAGTTCGTCTGAGACCCGCTCCTGCAGAGCGACACCCACACTCGAAGGAGACCTGAGTCCGATGGCTGAAGTCCTCGTCCTCGTCGACCACGTCGACGGCGCCGTCCGCAAGACCACGTCCGAGCTGCTGACCATCGCCCGCCGCCTCGGCGAGCCGTCCGCGGTGTTCATCGGCACCGGCTACGAGCAGGCCGCAGCAACGCTGGCCGAGTTCGGCGCCGCAAAGGTGTACCGCGTCGACGACCCCGCTGTGCAGAAGTACCTGGTGGCCCCGAAGGCCGAGGTGCTCGCACAGCTCGTCGAGGCCACTTCCCCTGCGGCAGTGCTGATTCCGTCCACTGCCGAGGGCAAGGAGGTCGCCGCGCGCCTGTCGATCAAGACCACATCGGGCCTCATCACCGACGCCGTCGACGTGCAGGCCGGCGACGACGGCCCCGTCACGACCCAGTCGGTCTTCGCCGGCTCGTACACGGTGCAGGCCAAGGTGACGAAGGGCACGCCGATCATCACGGTGAAGCCCAACTCGGCCACGCCGGAGGCGGCACCGGCGTCCCCGGCGGAGGAGACGGTCGGCGTCCAGCTCAGCGACGCGGCCACCAAGGCCGAGGTGACCGACCGGAAGCCGCGCGAGAAGAGCGGTCGCCCCGAGCTCAACGAGGCGGCGATCGTGGTGTCGGGCGGACGCGGCACCAACGGTGACTTCAGCGCCGTGGAGTCGTTCGCCGACTCCCTGGGCGCGGCCGTCGGGGCCTCGCGCGCCGCGGTCGACGCGGGCTGGTACCCGCACGCCAACCAGGTCGGCCAGACCGGCAAGCAGGTCTCGCCCCAGCTCTACGTCGCCGCCGGCATCTCCGGCGCGATCCAGCATCGGGCGGGCATGCAGACGTCAAAGACGATCATCGCCGTCAACAAGGACGAGGAGGCGCCGATCTTCGAGCTCGTCGACTTCGGAGTCGTCGGCGACCTCTTCACCGTGCTGGCCCAGGCGACCGAGAAGGTGAACGAGGCCAAGGGCTGAGAGCCGTCGGCGCAACCGTTCGGTCACCCCTCTCGGGCGACCTAGACTCGACTCTCGTGACGGCCTACTTCGACCATGCGGCGACGACCCCTGTGCGCCCCGCGGCGCTTCGGGTGCTGATCGACGAGACCACCGCAGGCGGCAACGCCTCGTCGCTGCACAGCTCCGGTCGGCGAGCCCGCCGAGTGGTGGAGGAGTCGCGCGAGCGCGTGGCCGAGGCCGTGGGTGCGGCGCCGCCCGAGGTCGTCTTCACCGCCGGTGGCACCGAGGCCGACAACCTCGCCATCAAGGGGCTGTACTGGCAGCGCCGAGCGGAGAACCCCCGCCGACGTCGCCTGCTGCTGAGCGCCGTCGAGCACCATGCGGTGATCGACCCCGCCGAGTGGCTCGCCGAGCACGAGGGCGCCGAGGTGGTCTGGCTTCCCGTCGACGGTGACGGACGGATGGACCCCACAACGCTTCGCGACGAGATCGCGCGTGACCCGGAGTCGGTCGCGCTTGTCTCGGTGATGTGGGCCAACAACGAGGTCGGTACGCTTCAGCCGGTTGCCGAGGTGGTCTCCGCCGCAAAGGAATTCGTCATCCCGGTGCACAGTGACGCCGTCCAGGCGCTGGGTTCTGTACCGCTCGACTTCGCTGCCAGCGGACTGGACGCGATGACCCTGTCGGGCCACAAGATCGGCGGGCCGATGGGTGTCGGTGTGCTGCTGGTGCGCGGTGGACTCGACCTCACGCCGGTGCTCCACGGCGGGGGGCAGGAACGCGGCGTTCGCTCGGGAACCCTTGACCTGCCGTCGATCGCGGCCTTCTCCGTGGCGGCGCACGAGGCGGTGTCGGCTCGGGAGAACGAGGCCCCGAGGCTGGCGGCGCTGCGCGATGACCTCGTGGCCCGGGTGCGAGCCGAGGTGCCCGACGTGGTGCTGCGCGGCGACCCGTCAGCGTCCGGACGGCTTCCGGGCAACGCTCACCTGACCTTCCCGGGGTGCGAGGGCGACTCGCTGCTGTACCTGCTCGATGCGCGCGGGATCGAGTGCTCGACCGGCTCTGCCTGCCAGGCGGGCGTGCCGCAGCCGAGCCACGTGCTGCGTGCCATGGGCATCAGCGACGACGAGGCCCGGGGCGCACTGCGTTTCAGCCTCGGGCACACATCCACAGAGGTCGACGTGAAGGCTTTGGTCGAGGCGATCGCACCCGTGGTCGAGCGGGCACGCAGCGCCGGGCTGGCGTCGGTGAAGGGCTGAGTCGGCGATGAAGGTCCTGGCCGCGATGAGCGGCGGTGTCGACTCCGCAGTCGCCGCCGCCCGTGCCATCGACGCCGGGCACGACGTCGTCGGAGTGCATCTCGCACTGGCCAAGAACCCTGCCACCGGACGGACGGGGGCCCGCGGGTGTTGCACCATCGAGGACGCGGGCGACGCGCGCCGGGCCGCCGACGTGCTCGAGATCCCTTTCTACGTATGGGATCTCGCTGACCGCTTCATGGCGGCCGTGATGGACGACTTCGTCGCCGAGTACGCGGCGGGGCGGACCCCCAACCCCTGCGTCCGCTGCAACGAGAAGGTCAAGTTCGCGGCGCTCCTCGACAAGGCCGTCGCCCTCGGCTTCGACGCCGTAGCCACGGGCCACTACGCACGCCTGACCACGACCACGGACGGGCGTCCGCAGCTGGCCCGCGCAGCCGACGCGGCGAAGGACCAGTCGTACGTGCTGGCGGTGGTCGGGCCAGATCGCCTGGCGCACGCCTTGTTCCCCCTCGGCGACGCGGTCTCTAAGGAGGCAGTTCGCGACGATGCGGCGGCCAGGGGACTGACCGTGGCCCGCAAGCCCGACAGCCACGACATCTGCTTCATCCCCGACGGCGACACGCGAGGCTGGCTGGACTCACGGATCGAGCGGCGGCCCGGCGAGGTGCGTGACCTGGCCGGCGCGGTGGTCGGGTCGCACGACGGGGCACAGGGTTTCACCGTCGGCCAGCGCAGAGGTCTGCGGCTCGGCACCCCGGCCGCGGACGGGCTGCCCCGCTACGTGCTCGACGTCTCGGTGGCCGACAACACGGTCACGGTCGGGCCGGCGGAGGCGCTGCTCGTCGACCGCATCGAGGCCGGGCTGCCGGTGTTCTGGCTCGGCCCCGTCCCGCCCCCCGGTGCACGACTGTCGGCCCAGGTCAGGGCACATGGCGAGCCTGTGCCCGTCACGGTCGAGGACGCCGGCTCAGAGCATCTCGCCGTCCTCGTCGAAGCCCCGCTGCGGCGCGTCGCCCCCGGTCAGACCGTGGTGCTGTACGACGGGCCGGTGGTGGTCGGGAGCGGCACGGTCACCAGCGCACGGCGGTCGGCGTCCCCCCTCTGACCAGCCGACAATCCAGCTCAATCCGGCGCAAAGCACCACCACTAAGGGTGACCAGTTACCCTCGGTCGGAAACCGGCCGCAACGCAAGTCGTCGTGACGGACCCGGATGAGTCATAGTGAAGGGGACAAGTCTCACCCGTTCAGGGCAATGGCTGCTAGGTCCCGCCACCTCGACCTGTGGAAGGAGTGCACCGTGGAGAACCTTCTCGAAGACGTCCTCGAGTCCGCTCGGGCCGAGCTGCCCAAGCGCTGACCGCACCACGTGGCCGGGCCCAGGGGTCCGGCCACACCCACGTCCGCATCGCGCCCCCCTCACCTCAGGACGACCGTGACCGCAGCGTCGGACCCCGGCTCGAGTGGGAGCCGACGCCCTGACCTTCCGGTGCGTCAGGAGCTCGTGGTCACAGACCCCGACGCCGCACTGGCCGCGGTTGACCCGCGCGCCTTCGACGGCCCTCTCGCCAAAGCCTTCTCGCACGGAACGCACCGCAGCGTCGACCCCTCCGAGACCTGGGCCAGGCTGCGCGACCACCTCCCCGCGATCGGCGTCACCAGGGTCGCCGACGTCACCGGTCTCGACCGGCTCGGCCTCCACGTGTACCTCGCGATCCAGCCGCTGTCACGCTCGCTGTCAACGGCTCAGGGCAAGGGGACGGACGCAGTGACCGCGAAGGTCTCCGCCGTGATGGAGGCCGCCGAGACCTGGAGTGCCGAACGACACGAGCTGCCGGTGTGGTGGGCCACGTCGGCAACGGCCGCGTCCACGGGAAGGGCGGTGGACCTCGAGGCCGTCGACGGCTACGACAGCTCCCGCGACCACGGGCAGGAGCTGCCGTGGACACCGGCGCTCGACCTGCTGGGGGGCGGGCCAGTCTGGTTGCCGTACGAGGCCGTTCAGCTCGACATGCGGCTGCCCCTGCCCGACCACGACCGTGTCGTCGGCTGCAGCGGCAACGGCCTCGCCTCGGGCAACCACCCGGTCGAGGCCGCGCTGCACGCGCTCTACGAGGTGCTGGAGCGGCACAGCCTCCGCCGGTGGGAGCGGCTGCCGGCGTCCGAGATCGAGTCCACGCTCGTCGATCTGGGCACGCTCGACGGCTACGCACGAGAACTGCTCGACCGGCTCGAGCGTGTCGAGGCCCGGGTGCTGCTGTGGAACGCGACCGACCCCGCAGTCGGTGTCCCCACGGCGTTCGCCACCGTCGTCGAGACGAACCCCCACACCGACCTGCACACGATGCCCTTCTCCACCGGGACGGGAACCCACCTGGACCCTGACGTGGCTGCCTGTCGTGCCATCACCGAGGCGGTGCAGACCCGCGCGACCTACGTCTCCGGGAGCCGTGAGGACCTCACTCGCCCAACGTTCGCGCACGTGTTCGACGTCGCTCGGCTGCGACGCGTGCGGTCGATGGTCGAGCAGACGGGCGCCGACACCCTGCGCCGCGCCGACTGGCCCCAGGTCGACCCCACCGACCTGGGCGCCGACCTGGCCACCACGCTGGCTGCGACCCGGCGGGCAGGGCTCACCAGCGTCCTGGCCGTCGACGTGCCCGCCCCCGTCGACGGCGTCGCCGTGGCGCGCGTGGTGGTTCCTAGCGCGGCCGGAGTGCACTGATGCGACCTGACACCAGCAACACGGACCCCAACGCACTTGAGCGTGTGCTTCGACTACGAGAACTGCACGGGCTCAACGAGTCTCGCCGCAACGGGCCCCTGGTCGTCTTCACTGGCCCGTCGCTGCCGCCGGCCCTGGCCGCCGAGCTGCTCCCGTCCGCCGTCATCGCGCCACCCGCGCAGGTCGGGTCGGTCGTGCGGGCGCTGCGAGACCACCGGCCGGCTGCGCTCGCGATCGTCGACGGGTACTACGAACGGGTGCCGGCGGTGTGGCACAAGGAGATCCTGCTTGCTCTGTCAGCCGGCGTTGCCTGCTACGGGTCGTCGTCGATGGGAGCGCTCCGTGCCGCCGAGCTGGCACCGTTCGGGATGGTCGGTGTCGGAGAAGTGTTCTCCTGGTTCTCATCCGGCGAGCTGGAGTCCGACGACGAGGTCGCCGTCGTGCACGGCCCTGAGTCCGTGGGCTATGCGCCGGCGTCTGTAGCGCTCGTCGTCGCACGGGCCACCGTCACGCGCGCGGTCGCGCAGGCAGCGACCCGGCAGGAGGTTGCCGACCTGGTGGTGGTCGCGGGCCGCCGCACCTGGTACCCGCACCGCACGTGGGCGCGCCTGCTGGCCGACGACGTCGTCGGGCCGGACCCCAAGCCGGGCTACCTGGCATCCCTTCGCTCGCTGCGTTCCTGGGTCGGCGCAGGCAACGTGGTCGACGTGAAACGAGACGACGCGTTCGCGCTGTGCCGACGGCTTGCCCGTGACTCCGCGACCGGGTTCAGCGGGCCCGCCACACCCTCTGAGCGGGGGGTCGAGACAACGGTGTTCACCGCTGCCATGCTCGACGAGCTCGAGCTCGACGAACCTGCCGGCCCGGTCGCTGACGCCTAGGCGGCGACGTCGGCGGCAGCTGCGACCGACCGGCGCGAGCCGAGGCCGGCGGCCACCAGCAGGCCGGTGGCGGCCACGGCGACGACGGCCGTCCGAGGCTCGAAGAGGTCTGCGATGGCCCCGGCGACCAGGAAACCGACGCACTGAACGACGGCGTACCCGGCAGTCTCCAGGCCGGCGATGCGTCCGCGCACCGCGTCAGGTGAGAGGACGATGACCACGGTGGCCAGCGGCAGCGTGAAGGCCGAGAACAGCCCAGCCAGGGCCCAGGCGGCCAACAGGGCCGGCCACACGCCCACGAGGGCGGCCGAAACCATGAGCGTGACAGCGCATCCCAGCACCATCAGGCGGCACCACCGGAGCTGGCGGGCGAGGGGCTGCCGCCCGATCACGAGCAGTCCGACCGCCATGCCGAGAGCCTCGGCGGCCAGCAGGAGTGCGCCTGCCGCGGGTCTCTGACCGGCCAGCTTGGCCATCGGGAGGGCCAGCGCCCCCGGAACCACCAGCATCGCCCCGGACCACCACGACGCCCGCAGCGCCGACCTCACGCCGGAGTTGGCGGCCACCACCCGCCATGCCGTGCGAGCCTCGTTCACCGGCGACCCGAGCAGGCTCCGCAGGTCGGGAGGCTTACCCCGGACGCTCCGCGGAAGCTTGCGGCCACGACGGCGACGCAGCAGGTCGCTGTGCCATGCAAGGAGCATCGCGGACAGCCCGAAGGTCGCGATGTCAACCAGGAGAGCCAGTTTCACGCCGCCGAGGATCACGAGCGCGCCTCCGGCCGCCCACCCGGCGACCATGGCCACCAGCTGCACGACCCATCGCAGCGAGTTGCCGCTCGACAGCTCGTGCGGGCCGGGCAGCATCTGCGCCATCAGTCCGGCGCCGGCCGCGTAGAAGGGCGCTGCGATCACCTCGACCAGGAAGACCGCGATCAGGATCAGCCACAGGGGGGCGTGGACGAGCACGAGGGCGAGGACGCCGAGAACCACGAGGGCACGGGCGAGGTCGCAGGCCACCATCAGGGTCCGTCGCGGCAGCCGGTCGGCCATCGGTGAGAGCAGCGCGTCGGCGAAGACGCTCGGCAGCGTGCTGACCGCGAAGACGGCTGCGGCCGCGAGCACGCTGCCGGTGCTGATCAGAGCCGAGATCGAGATGGCGACCTTGGCGAGCTTGTCGCCGAAGTCGGACGCTCCCCGCGCCGCGAGGTAGGCGGCGAACTCGGGCCGGCGCAGCAACGCTCGCCACGACACGCGCCCCTCGGTCGCCGCTGTCTCGCTCACCCGCTCGCCCCCTTCGCCAGCCCTGCGGATCCTTCCGTGCGCACGTTGCCACACCTAGGGTGCTCGTTGGGCAGGCACACGCAAAGTTCACGTACCCGCATAATTCTCCCAGGGAGCCTCCGGATGCAGGTCACCACCCGCTACTACGCCGCCGCGTCGGCGGCTGCGGGCGTCGAGGCCGAGACCATCGAGGTGGCCGACGGGTCCACTGCGCGCGACCTGCTGGCCAACTGCCGCGGGCGTCACCCGGGCTTCGGCTCCGGCCTCGACCGATGCAGCCTCCTGCGTGACGGGCTCGCGCTGAAGCCGGAAACCGTTCTGGCGGACGGCGACACCGTCGACGTCGTCCCGCCGTTCGCCGGGGGCTGAGGCTGTTGTCCGACGGAGGGCCCGGCGCAGCGCGCACGGCGACCGGCATCGGATCGTGGCCCGGCGATGACCCGTTCGAGGCCACGCGCACGCTGTTCGGCGAGCTGGGGTCACCTCCCGGGCTGCCGCACCTGCCCGAACTGCCGGCTCGCGGCCCCGGTGCCGACCTGACCGGACGCGCCGCCGTCCTGCTCGTGGACCTCCCCGTCGACCTGCAGCCGTCGGGGTGGCGCCTGGTCGACCGCGCCGGCCGTGACCTCGAACGGGCACGCAGCTTCCTCTCCGCCGACTCCGACGCCGTCGCCGAGGCCGCCGACGGCTACACCGGGCCCCTCAAGGTGCAGGTCGCCGGCCCCTGGACTCTGGCCTCGACGCTCTGGCTGCCTCGTGGCGATCGGGCGGTCACCGACACCGGCGCCACGCGCGACCTGGTCGAGTCGCTCGCGGAGGGCCTCGCCCGGCACGTCGCCGACGTCCGACGGCTCGTTCCCGGCGCCGAGGTCGTGGTCCAGCTCGACGAGCCCGCCCTGCCGGCGGTCCTGGCCGGCCGCCTGCGGACGATCTCGGGCTTCGGACGGCTGCCGGCGGTCGAGGCGACCACCGCCGAACAGGGACTGAGGACCGTGCTGGCAGCAGCCGAGCAGGCCGGCGCCGCCAGCACGGCCGTGCACTGTTGTGCGGCCGATGTGCCGCTACAGCTGTTGCGCGGCACCGGAACTCGTGCGATCGCCGTCGACCTGTCGCTGCTCGACGCGCGCGCCTGGGAGTCGGTCGCCGTCGCCGTCGAGGCCGGCATCACGCTCTGGGCCGGGGTCGTGCCGACCTCGGGCGCTCTGCCGCCGGTCGGTGAGCTGGTCGACGCCGTGCGCCGCCCGTGGCAGCAGGTCGGGCTGCCGCTGGCGGACCTCGCCGGAGTCGTCGTCACACCCGCCTGCGGCCTGGCCGGCAGCAGCCCTGACCACGCCCGTGCCGCGATCACCCGCTGCGTCGAGACAGCCCACGAGCTGGCCGAGGTCGCGGCAGGCTGACAAGCGCGAGCACACCGGGAGGACTGGACGGCAGATTCGGGGCCGCGTGACCCGAAACCGGCGCGCAGTCCCCCTGCTGTGCTCACCAAGTCCGTGTCCGGGGGCGTGGGGCAGGATGTCGCCGTGACCGATGCGGCCCAGAACACGACCGAGCAGGCCCCCGTCCCCGAGGAGGTGCGCCGCGAGTGGACGGCGCTCGCCGAGGTGGTTCGCGACGCGCAGTTCGCGTACTACGTGCGCGACGCCCCCACGTTGAGCGACGGCGACTTCGACGTGAAGCTGCGCGAGCTCGAGGCGCTGGAGGAGGCCCATCCGGGGCTGCGGACGCCGGAGTCGCCGACCCAGCGGGTGGGCGGAACGTTCTCCACCGACTTCGTCACGCACGACCACGTCGAGCGGATGCTCAGCCTCGACAACGCGTTCAGCCTCGACGAGCTCACGTCCTGGTCAGACCGGGTGGCGCGCGACGCCGGGACCACCGACGTGCACTTCCTGTGCGAGCTGAAGATCGACGGCCTCGCGGTCAACCTGCTGTACGAGGGTGGACGCCTCACGCGGGGGCTCACGCGCGGCGACGGCCGCACCGGCGAGGACGTCACGCTGAACCTCCGCACCATCGACGGCATCCCGCACGTCCTGACCGGCACCGACGACGCGCCCGTCCCCGAGCTCGTCGAGGTGAGGGGCGAGGTCTACTTCCCGATCGAGGCGTTCGGCGAGCTCAACGCCGCGCTCGTCGCGGCCGGCAAGGCGCCCTACGCCAATCCCCGCAACACGGCGGCGGGTTCGTTGCGGCAGAAGGACCCCAAGGTCACCGCCAGTCGCCAGCTGAAGATGATCGTGCACGGCATCGGCGCCCGTCGGGGCCTGGAGCTCGAGCGCCAGTCGCAGGCGTACGAGCTGCTGCGCGCCTGGGGCCTGCCCACGTCGGAGCACTACCGCGTGGTCGACACGACCGCCGAGGTCGAGGAGCGCATCGCGTACTTCGGCGAGCACCGGCACGACGTCGAGCACGAGATCGACGGCGTGGTGGTCAAGGTCGACGAGGTGTCGGTGCAGCGCCGGCTGGGCTCGACCAGCCGCGCGCCCAGGTGGGCGATCGCGTTCAAGTACCCGCCGGAGGAGGTCAACACGACCCTGCTCGACATCAGGGTCAACGTCGGTCGTACCGGACGGGTGACGCCCTACGCCGTGATGGAGCCGGTGCTGGTCGCCGGGTCGACCGTCGAGATGGCGACGCTCCACAACGCCAGCGAGGTCAAGCGCAAGGGCGTGCTGATCGGCGACACGGTGGTGCTGCGCAAGGCGGGCGACGTGATCCCCGAGATCCTGGGCCCGGTCGTCGACCTGCGTCCCGACGACGCGCGCGAGTTCGAGATGCCGACCGAGTGCCCGTCGTGCGGCACCACGCTCAAGCCCGAGCGCGAGGGCGACGCCGACATCCGGTGCCCCAACGCGCGCTCGTGCCCGTCCCAGCTGAGGGAACGGCTGTCGCACGTCGCCTCCCGCGGGGCCTTCGACATCGAGGCACTTGGCTGGGAGGGCGTCTCGGCCCTGCTCGACGCCGGAGTCGTCTCGGACGAGGGCGACCTCTTCGCGCTCACACCCGCCGACGTCGCGACGGTGCCCCTGTTCACCCGGGCGCCGAAGAAGGCCGAGCTAGCCGACCCGGCCGCCCTGCCTGCTCCTGGGATCGTCGACGGCCGGGTCCTGTCCGTGATCGGCAGCAAGCTCGTCGAGAACCTCGAGAACGCCAAGGGCCAGCCGCTGTGGCGGGTGCTGGTCGCGCTGTCGATCCGTCACGTGGGGCCCACGGCCGCGCGGGCGCTCGCGCAGCACTTCGGCACGATGGACCGCATCCAGGCCGCGACCGCCGAAGAGTTCGCCGGGGTCGACGGAGTCGGCCCCCGGATCGCCGAGACCATGCCCGAGTGGTTCGCCGTCGACTGGCACGCCGACGTGGTCCGCAAGTGGCGGGAGGCCGGCGTCAGGATGGCCGACGAGCGTGACGTGTCCGTGCCGCGCACGCTCGAGGGGATGTCGATCGTCGTGACAGGCTCGCTCACTGGGTACAGCCGCGACGAGGCCAAGGAGGCCATCCTGCTGCGCGGTGGCAAAGCCTCGGGAAGCGTGTCGAAGAAGACCGCGTTCGTGGTCGTCGGCGACTCTCCCGGCAGCAAGGCCGAGAAGGCCGGCGAGCTGGGCGTCACCGTCCTCGACGAGCAGGGTTTCACCGACCTGTTGGAGCACGGACCGGACCCGGTGGGGCCGTCCGGAGGCTGACTCAAGTCCCGCTGCCAACCGCCGACGACAGATCAGAGCGGGTTCACCCGGTGGGCGGCGACGACATGGTCACGTGGAGCCAGGCGATGCTCGACGCGAGCGACGACTGCGACGACCCGGGTCTCGCGTGGCAGTCGGGCCTTCGGACGGCGAAGACCGTCCGTGTGCCCTGCGCCGCGCACCACCGATATCTGACCGGCAACTGACCGGCAACCGACCGGCAACTGACCGGCAACTAACCGGCAACTGACCCACATCTGAGCAGGCAGGCACGCCCCATAGACTCGCCGCCATGTCCGCCATCTCCGCCGACCAGGTCGCGTACCTGGCCAAGCTGGCCAGGATCGACCTCACCGACGACGAGCGCATCCGGCTCGCCGGCCAGCTCGACGGCATCCTCGACGCCGTCGCGAAGGTCGAGCAGGCCGCCGGTCCTGACGTGCCCGCCACCTCGCACCCGATGCCCCTGACCAACGTCTTCCGCGACGACCAGGAGCGGCCGTCGCTGGAGGTCGAGGTCGCCCTGGCCGGAGCGCCGGCGAGCGAGCAGGACAGGTTCCGGGTCCCCCGCATCCTGGACGAGGAGTGAGCGCCGGGATGGCTACGAGCACCCTTCGCAGCACCGCGGCAGAGCTGGCGGCGGCGATCGCGTCCGGCGAGACGAGCAGCGAGCAGGTGACGGCCGACCACCTGGCCCGCATCGAGGCGGTCGACCGCGGCCCGAACGGGGTGCACGCGTTCCTGCACGTGGCGGCCGACGAGGCGCTCGAGGCCGCGCGTGCCGTCGACGTCCGGCGCGCCGCAGGCGAGACCCTCGGCCCGCTGGCCGGCGTGCCGATCGCCGTGAAGGACGTCGTCGTGACCCGCGGGATGCCCACCACCGCGGGCTCGCGCATCCTCGAAGGCTGGGTGCCGCCGTACGACGCGACCCTGGTGACGCGGCTGCGCGACGCCGGCCTGGTGATCCTCGGCAAGACGAACATGGACGAGTTCGCGATGGGCTCGTCCACCGAGTTCTCGGCGTACGGCCCGACGCGCAACCCCTGGGACCTCGGGCGCATCCCCGGTGGCTCGGGTGGCGGCTCCGCGGCGGCGGTCGCGGCCTTCGAGGCGCCTATCGCGATCGGGACCGACACCGGCGGGTCGATCCGCCAGCCCGCCGCCGTCACCGGCACCGTGGGCGTCAAGCCGACGTACGGGGGCGTGTCCCGGTACGGCCTGGTTGCGCTCGCGTCCAGCCTCGACCAGGCGGGCCCTTGCTCTCGGACGGTGCTCGACGCAGCGCTGCTGCACCAGGTCATCGGAGGCCACGACCCGATGGACTCGACCAGCCTGCCCGACCCTCTCGTCGACGGTGACCTGTCCTCGCTGGTGGCTGCGGCCCGCGAGGGGGCCGGCGCCGACCTGCGTGGCGTCCGGGTAGGGGTGGTGCGCGAGCTCGACGGCGACGGCTACCAGGCCGGCGTGCGCGCCAGGTTCGCCGAGGCGCTCGAGCTGCTCGCCGGTGCGGGCGCGGAGATCGTCGAGGTGTCGTGCCCGAACTTCGAGCACGCCCTGGCGGCGTACTACCTGATCCTGCCCAGTGAAGCGAGCTCGAACCTGGCCCGGTTCGACGCCATGCGCTACGGCCTGCGCGTGACCCCCACGGAGGGCGACGTCACCGCCGAGCGCGTGATGTCGGCAACGCGCGCAGTCGGTTTCGGCGACGAGGTGAAGCGACGCATCATCCTCGGCACCTTCGCGCTGTCGTCGGGCTACTACGACGCGTACTACGGCAGCGCCCAGAAGGTGCGCACGCTCGTCCAGCGCGACTTCGACGCCGCCTTCTCTCGGGCCGACGTGCTCGTCTCACCCACGGCGCCCACCACGGCGTTCCGCTTCGGCGACAAGCTCGACGACCCGATGGCGATGTACCTCAACGACGTGGCCACGATCCCGGCCAACCTGGCCGGCGTTCCCGGCCTCAGCGTGCCGAGCGGGCTCGCCGACGAGGACGGCCTGCCGGCCGGCATGCAGGTGCTCGCCCCGGCCCGGCATGACGCGCGGCTCTACCGTGTGGGGGCGGCGGCCGAGGCCCTGCTCGCCCAGAAGTGGGGCGGCGGCTCGCTGTTGGACAGGGCCCCCGAGCTGGAGGTGTCGGCATGACGACGACCACCACCCACCCAGGCGCTGAGCCGGTCGCGGCCTACGCCGACGTCGTCGCCCGCTACGACCCCGTGCTCGGGCTCGAGGTGCACGTCGAGCTGAACACCGTGTCGAAGATGTTCTGCGGCTGCGCGACGGAGTTCGGGGCGCCCCCCAACACCCAGGTGTGCCCGGTCTGCCTGGCCCTGCCCGGTGCGCTGCCCGCCGTCAACCGGACGGCGATCGAGTCGGCGGCCCGCATCGGGCTGGCCATGAACTGCTCGATCGCGCCGACGTGCCGGTTCGCCCGCAAGAACTACTTCTACCCGGACATGCCGAAGAACTTCCAGACCAGCCAGTACGACGAGCCGATCGCCGTCGACGGCTGGCTGGACGTGGACGTGCCGGCGTCCGACGCCGGAGAGGCCTTCACCTTCCGGGTGCCGATCGAGCGCGCCCACATGGAGGAGGACACCGGCAAGTCGCTGCACGTGGGCGGGGCGACCGGTCGCATCCACGGTGCCGACTACTCCCTCGTCGACTACAACCGCGCGGGCATCCCCCTGATCGAGATCGTCACGAAGCCGGTCGAGGGCACCGGCGCCCGGGCGCCCGAGGTGGCCCGCGCCTTCGTGGCAGCCCTGCGCGACATCCTCCGGGGTCTCGGGGTGTCGGACGTCCGCATGGAGCAGGGGTCGCTGCGCTGTGATGCCAACGTCTCGCTGCGCGCCAAGGTCGGCGACGACCCCACCTCGCCCGAACAGAAGGCCGTGCCCTTGGGCACCCGCAGCGAGACCAAGAACGTCAACTCCCTGCGTAGCGTCGAGCGAGCCGTCCGGTACGAGATGACCCGCCACGCAGCGCGTCTCGACTCCGGGCTGCGCGTGGTGCAGGAGACGCGGCACTGGCACGAGGACACCGGCGTGAGCACGTCTGGGCGGTCGAAGGAGCAGGCAGAGGACTACCGCTACTTCCCCGAGCCCGACCTGGTGCCGATGGTGTGCGAGCCCGAGTGGGTGGAGCGCCTGCGCGCCACCCTGCCCGAGTCGCCGACCGTGCGGCGCGCCCGCTGGCAGGGCGACTGGGGGCTCAGCGACCTCGAGTTGCGCGATGTCGTCAACGCGGGCGCAGGCGACCTCATCCAGGCGACGGTTGACGCCGGCGCCTCACCTGCCGCTGCCCGCAAGTGGTGGATGGGTGACCTCGCGCGTCGCGCCAACGCGGCCGGCACGGACCTCGACGCCATGGGAGTGACGCCGCAGCAGGTCGCCGAGCTCGCCGGTCTGGTCGCGGCGGGCCGGCTCAACGACACGCTGGCGCGGCAGGTCCTCGACGGCGTGGTCGCGGGGGAGGGCTCGCCCGAGGAGGTGGCCACGGCGCGCGGCCTCGAGGTGGTCAGTGACGACACCGCTCTCGGCGAGGCCGTCGACCGGGCGATCGCCTCGAACCCGGACGTGGCGGCGAAGGTGCGCGAGGGCAAGCACGCTGCAGCCGGCGCGCTGATCGGGGCCGTGATGAAGGAGATGCGCGGCCAGGCCGACGCCGCCCGTGCCCGCGAGCTGATCCTCGCCAGGCTCAGCGGCTGAGCCGCACACCTCAAGCGGGCAACGCGACACGCCGACACTCACAGGTGACCCCTGCCTCTGCCGCCGCGCCCGTGCGCCCCCTGCTGTGGCGCAGCGTGCCATGGGTGGTTGGGGCCGCCGCCGGCTCTCTCGTCGTGCTGCTCCTGGGCATCGTCGGAAGTACGGCGGCCCTCCCCCTGGGGCTGATCATGTCGGGACTCGTCGCGACCGGCGGCGGAGTCGCGGTGTTGGCGCTCGGTCGCCGCAAGCAACGCCCGCAGCGGTTCCGCACGCTGCTGGCTCTGGCCTGCCTGGTCTGGGGCATCGGCCAGCTCCTGCTGGCGTTCGAGGTGTTCTCCGGACAGGCGGACTTCCCGACCGCCGGGAAGGTCGTCTCAGGGCTGGCTGCGCCGTTCGCCATCGCCGGCCTGGCCCTGATGCCCCGGGGTGTTACCGAGGCGATGGCCGGGCTGCGGCTCCTGTGCGAGGTCGTGATGCTCACGGCCGGTGCGACGGCCCTGGTCTGGCGACTGGGGTTCTCCTCTTTCCTCGACCTCGGCACGACGGACGGTGCCATCGGCCTGGCCCTCGTCACAGCCGAGCTGGCGATCGTGACGCTCCTGCTCAGCAGCGCCGCCCGCGAGGGCAACCGAAACGTCACCCTCGTGCTGGCCGGGTTCCTCCTGGTCGTGGCGGCCGACCTCGTCTTTGTCCACACCGCCGCGCAGGACCAGACAAGGCCCTGGGCAGCAGCGGCCGTGTTGTGCATGGCCTGGCCCATGGTCATCGCGGGCGTCCTCGGCGTTCCGGCCACGCCGCGCGTCCCGACCGACCTCAGGCTGGTCGCGACGGAGTCGCGCCGGCACGTCGTGCACGCAACCGTCCTGGTCGTGCTGGCCGCGGGCATGCTGGTGTCGCTCTTCCTCCACGGCCCGATCGACCTCGTGGTCGTCGTGCTGTACCTGGTGCTGATCTTCGCGTCCCTCGGCCGCGAGGTCGTCCGCGCTCTGCAGGCCGGCGTGCTGCTCTCCCGGCTCAGCCACCAGGCACTGGTGGACCCGCTGACCGGCCTGAGCAACCGCCGGGCCATGACCGAGCACCTCGACGACCTGACGCGGCGCGCCGCTGACGAGGGCGCCCGGGCCACCCGGGTGAGCGTGCTCACCCTCGACCTCGACCGGTTCAAGGACGTCAACGGCCGGCTGGGCAACGCGGACGGTGACCGGCTGCTGCGGGAAGTCGGTGGCCAGGTCGCAGACCGCTGCCGGTCGTGGGGGGCCTCGGCCTTCCGACTGGGCGGCGACGAGTTCGCGGTGCTCTACGAGGCGGCGCCCGACCAGGCGATGGCGCTGGCGGAAGCCCTGGCCCTCGTCGTCCGAGCGGCGGGTGCATCGGTGCCCGGGCTGGGACCGGTGACGCTGAGCGCCAGCATCGGAGTCGCCCACAGCGCCAGCAACGGCGGTCTCGCCAGCTCTCCCGGGGTGGTCGTCGTCCGTTCGACGCAGGCGCTCCAGGCCGCCAAGGAGGCCGGACGTGACCGCGTCGTGGCCTTCTCCCCAGCGCTGGGGGCCCGCAACCAGCGCCGCACCGCAGTCGAGCGCCGCCTGAGAGAGCAGGTGCTGCGCGGTGGGGTGGACGTCCACTACCAGCCGATCGTCATCCTCGAGACGGGCGTGATGGCCGGCATGGAGGCGCTCGCCCGCTGGACGGACGACGAGCTGGGCTCGGTGCCTCCGCAGGAGTTCATCGACGTCGCGGAGAGCTGCGGGCTGATCGACGAGCTCGGCTGGCAGATCCTCAGGAGCGCACTGGAGGCACTGGTCATCAGCGGTGCCCGCGACCGTGGGATGACCATGGCCGTCAACGTCTCGTCGCACCAGCTGCGGGCCCCGGAGTTCGCCCGCCAGTTCGCTGCCCTCCGTGACGAGCTGGAGATCCCGGCGCGTCAGGTGGTCATCGAGGTCACGGAGTCGGTCTTCGTCACGGACGACGGACCTGCCGTGGAGAACCTGTTCGACATGGCCGAGGCCGGCTCCCCGATCGCGCTCGACGACTTCGGCACCGGCTACTCGTCGCTGGCCTACCTCGGCCGGCTGCCCGTCCGGATCCTCAAGCTCGACCGGACCCTGACCGCCCGCCTGACGGAGCCTCGGACTCTGGCGATCGCCCGCGGTGTCGCCGACCTGGCGCGAGGCCTCGACCTGGACGTCGTCGTGGAAGGCATCGAGACCGAGGAGCTGCGGTCGATCGCGGGAGGGTTGGGCGCCCGGTTCGGCCAGGGGTGGCTCTACGAGAAGGCCATCCCGCTGGAGGGGCTCCCGGACCTGATGGCGTCGATGGCGGACCCCGTCAGCCTGGACGTCCTGCTCCCGTCCGCCGCCCGGAGGGCAGCCGAGGTGTCACTGCCCACTGCGGGTCGCATCGGCACCCACCGCCCGAGCCCCGCCACCTTGCCCGGTCCGCGCACGCGCCCGCCGACCGCCGACCACTCCGGCTCTCCCGGCTGACTCAGCGTGCCTTGACTCTGAGCAAGTGACTCAGCGCAAGCGGACTCTGACCAGCTGGTCCTGGTTGTCCTGCCCGCGCGTGTTGTTCGTCAGCACCAGCAACGAGTCGTCCTCGACGAGGATGTCACGCAGGCGACCGAACTCGCCGATGAGGTACGCCGCCGGAAGACCGACCACCTGACTGCCGGACCCGGTGGCCAGGGGCACGCGCCAGAGCCGTTCTCCCCGAAGGGCTGCCAGGTAGACGGCGTCTCCCGTGACGGCCAGGTCGGACGGCGACGACTCGCTCGTCGCCCACGTCACCAGAGGGTCGGTGTACTCGGGAGCGCCGCCGGCGCCCTCGACGAGCGGCCAGCCGTAGTTGTTCCCCGGCTCGATCAGGTTGAGCTCGTCGAGGCGGTTCTGGCCGAACTCGCTGGCGAACATGCGTCCCTGCGCGTCCCACCCGATGCCCTGCACGTTGCGGTGGCCGAGGGTCCACACCGGTGACGCGGGGTCGGGGTTGCCGGGCGCGGGCTCGCCGTCAGGGGTGATCCGAAGGATCTTGCCCCCGAGGCTCGACGGGTCCTGGGAGCTGTCGGTGTTGCGGGCGTCGCCAGTGGTGACGTACAGCATCTCGTCGGGTCCGAACGCGAGGCGTCCCCCGTTGTGCGTGCCCGCCCCCGGGATGCCGCTCAGCACCGTCTCGGAGGCGCCGAGCGAGAACCCGGAGCCGGCGACTCCGGTGAGGGTCATCCGCACGACGGCGTTCTCGGTGCGGCCGTCGACCTGGGTCGTCGTGTACGCGTACAGCTGGTCGTCCAGCAGCGCGAGACCCAGCAGTCCGCCCTCGCCTCCGGGCACGACTCCGGGCACCACCCCTCCCCGCCCGGGGGCGGGCACGGGCGTCCCGGTTCCCGAGGTCGCCAGGTGCACGACCTTCGCCTCGTCGCGCAGCGACACCAGCCAGCCGCCGCCGGGCGCGTCGACGATGCTCCACGGCAGCGGTAGTCCCGTCGCGACCGGCACCGCCCCGGTCGGAACGCCCGTCGTTGCCGTGTCAGGCGCTGCCGACGTGGTCGGGGGCTCCGAGGGCGACGCAGACGTCGTCGGCTCGTCGGGAAGGGACGTCGGGGTGACCGGGTCTCCGGGTGGGTCTGCATCGGACGTGCACCCCGACAGGCTGCCGGCGAGAACGGTGGCGACGGCCGCGGTGACCACGGCCCTCCGGAGCCGTCGCGATGTCCGGCTGTCGGGTCGGGCGTGAGCCATGCGTCCAGTCTGAGGCACGATGACGACGTGCCGCCTTCTCAGACGACCGTCGCCGCCACCAAGCAGCTCGTGATCACCCTGCCCGACCAGGACTGGGTCGAGCGGTTGGGGCCGTGGCCTGACGGCGTGCAGCCGAGGGTCTGGGACCTGTCGGGCCCACCGGACGCGCTCGGCCCCGATGCCGAGCGTGTGGCGGTGGTCGTGCTGCCGTACCTGCGGCCACACCTGCTGCTCGAGTCGGTGGCGGAGCTACCGGCCGTTCGGCTGGTCCAGACGATGACGGCCGGCTACGAGGGCATCCCCGACCGGCTGCCCGAGTGGGTGCCGCTGGCCAATGCGGCCGGTGTGCACGACGCGAGCACGTCCGAGCTCACTGTCGGTCTGATCCTGGCCTCCCAACGCGGAATCGACGTAGCCGCAAGGGATCTCGTCGGTGGGTCGTGGAAGCCGAAGATCCGCTCGTCGCTGGCCGACCGTCGCGTCCTGCTGGTGGGGGCGGGAGGTGTCGGCACCGCGGTGGCGGCCAGGCTCGAGCCGTTCGAGGTCTCGATGACGCGCGTCGCGTCGCGCGCCCGGCACGATGACCTGTCGGACCGGTTCGGGGCGGTGCACGGGTCGGACGAGCTGATGGACCTGCTGCCGCGACACGACGTCGTCGTGCTGGCCTGCCCCCTGACCGACGCCACACGGGGACTGATGGGCGCGAAGGCGCTCGCGGCGATGCCGGACGGCGCCCTGATGGTGAACGTCGCTCGCGGACCCGTCGTGGTGACCGACGCGCTCCTGCACGAGCTGACCGCCGGCCGCCTGCGCGCCGCGCTCGACGTGGTCGACCCGGAGCCGCTGCCCGACGGCCATCCCCTCTGGAACGCACCGGGTCTGGTCCTCACGCCGCACGTCGGTGGGGCGACGGACGCGATGGTGCCGCGCCTGAGGGCCCTCGTCCACCGACAGCTGGCCGCGCTGATCGAAGGCCGGCCACTCGACCACGTCGTGCGACCTGCCGCCCCCAGTGCCTCAGGCGGCTAGACGGAGCTCCCCCGCCAGACCGGGGCGATGTCGCGGTAGTACCGCCGTCCGAACACCTTTCCCAGAATCGTGACGACGGGCTTCGGCACCGTCGACCGCAGGTAGGTGGCGTGCTCGTCGCTCATGCCGTCGGTGACCCATGCGAAGAACGGCCCCGCCACGCTGGGGGGCTGTCGGCTGAACTTCTTGTGGACGGCCTTCCACTCCGGGGTGTCGAAGTGGGGAATCATCAGCGGCTCGACGTCCCGCTCCTCGTGGTCGAGGTGCTGGACGACCACGCCTTTGGTGCGCAGCATGCTGTCGCGAGCCGTCGCCGCGTCGGTGGCCGACCCGCTCGCCGCGAGGGCCTGCATGGTGGCGCCGGTCTCCGCCAGCGCGTCCGACATCGCCTGGTGCTCAGACTCCATCGTGGCCAACACGTCGGGGTCGACCCCGAGCTTCCCCATCGCCGGCCAGAGCCAGCTGTCCTCGCCCTCGTGGTGGTGCGTCAGCTCCTTGCGCAGGTTCGCGTACGCGCTCTCGAGGCCTCGAGCTCGGGCCGTGTCGCCGTCCGAGACGCTGTCGAGCGCCGACACGAGACGTTCGAGGTCGCGGCGTACGGCCCCGTGGATGACTTGGTTCATGGTGATGGTGGTCACGGCTGCGAAGGTAGCGCGTCCTAGACTCCGGGCATGTCGAGCGACGTGACCACCCACGATCTCAAGCCGCGCAGCCGCGACGTCACCGACGGCATGGAGAAGGCCGGCTCCCGCGGCATGCTGCGGGCGGTCGGGATGGGCGACGCCGACTGGGAGAAGCCACAGATCGGCGTGGCCTCCTCGTGGAACGAGATCACGCCCTGCAACCTCTCCCTCGACCGGCTCGCCAAGGCTGCCAAGGACGGTGTCCACGCGGCACACGGCTACCCGCTCGAGTTCGGCACCATCTCCGTCTCGGACGGCATCTCCATGGGCCACGAGGGCATGCACTTCTCGCTCGTCTCCCGTGAGGTGATCGCCGACAGCGTCGAGACCGTGATGCAGGCCGAGCGACTAGACGGGTCGGTCCTGCTGGCGGGCTGCGACAAGTCGCTGCCCGGCATGCTGATGGCCGCCGCGCGGCTCGACCTGGCCAGCGTCTTCCTCTACGCGGGCTCGATCCTGCCGGGCATCGCGAAGATGTCCGACGGGTCCGAGCGCGAGGTGACGATCATCGACGCGTTCGAGGCGGTCGGGGCATGCTCGCGGGGGCTGATGAGCCGCGAGGACGTCGACGCCATCGAGCGCGCGATCTGCCCGGGGGAGGGCGCGTGCGGTGGCATGTACACCGCCAACACGATGGCGAGTGCCGCTGAGGCCTTGGGATGTCACTTCCCGGCAGCGCCGCGCCCCCGGCCACCGACCGACGGCGTGACGGCTTCGCGCGCCGCAGCGGAGAGGCGGTCGTCAACCTGCTGGCGCACGGCATCACCGCGCGCCAGATCATGACGCGGGAGGCGTTCGAGAACGCCATCGCCGTCGTGATGGCTTTCGGGGGCTCGACCAACGCTGTGCTCCATCTGCTCGCCATCGCGTACGAGGCACATGTCGAGCTCTCGCTCGACGACTTCGCGCGGATCGGCGCCAAGGTGCCGCATCTCGCCGACGTGAAGCCGTTCGGCCGGCATGTGATGACCGACGTCGACCGCATCGGAGGGGTGCCGGTGGTGATGCGCGCCCTCCTCGACGCGGGGCTTCTGCACGGGGACGTGCTGACCGTGACCGGCCGCACGATGGCCGAGAACCTGGCGGAGATCTCGCCGCCGGACCTGGACGGCCAGGTACTGCGGGCCATGGACTCTCCGATCCACCGGACCGGTGGAATCAGCGTCCTGCGCGGCTCGCTGGCGCCCGGAGGGCGCGGTGGTGAAGTCGGCCGGGTTCGACTCCGAGGTGTTCGAGGGCACCGCGCGCGACGTTCGACACCGAGCGTCCGGCGATGGACGCGCTCGAGAACGGCACGATCGTCGCCGGTGACGTCGTGGTGATCCGCTACGAGGGGCCGAAGGGCGGGCCCGGCATGCGGGAGATGCTGGCGATCACCGGCGCGATCAAGGGCGCGGGTCTCGGCAAGGACGTGCTGCTGCTCACCGACGGTCGGTTCTCCGGCGGCACGACTGGGCTCTGCGTCGGCCACGTCGCACCCGAGGCGGTCGACGACGGCCCGATCGCAGTCGTGCGGGACGGCGACCGCATCCGGCTCGACATCGCCTCGGGCACCCTCGACCTGCTCGTGGACGATGCCGAGCTAGCCACTCGCCGTGCGGTTCTCGTCCACCCGGAGCCTCGCTACACCCGCGGCGTGCTCGCCAAGTACGCGAAGCTGGTGGGGTCCGCCTCCGGTCCGGCGCAGTGTGCGGCTGAGGTGACGTCCGCCCTCGGTGTCGCACCTGAGCGGGGTCCACGACGTGAACATGCGGTCCGGATCGCGAGACAGCCATGGGCCCCGGTTGACACCCCGACCGGGTCGGGTGGACGGTTGCGCCATGCGGACACTGCTCCTCGTACCCTGGCGGCGCGCCTGACGCCCTGTCCTCGCCAGGACCGTCCGCGCGCCAACCCCTCACGAGCCGTCCGGCCGGAGGGGTTTTCTCATGTGTTAGCCGGTATCAAGCCCACACGCACCCACCAGGAGAACCCGATGGCCACCGCAGCGCAGGCAGTGCCCCGCCCGCCCGGTAAGTCGGCATCGCTGACCGGGGCACAGAGCCTCGTCCGCGCTCTCGAGACGGCAGGCGTCGAGGTCGTATTCGGGATCCCCGGCGGGGCGATCCTGCCCGCCTACGACCCGCTGCTCGACAGCACCAAGGTCCGTCACATCCTCGTGCGTCACGAGCAGGGCGCGGGCCACGCCGCCCAGGGCTACGCCCAGGCCACGGGCCGCGTCGGCGTCTGCATGGCCACCTCCGGTCCGGGTGCTACGAACCTGGTGACGCCGATCGCCGACGCCTACATGGACTCGGTGCCGATCGTCGCGATCACGGGGCAGGTTGCCAGCAAGGCGATCGGCACCGACGCCTTCCAGGAGGCCGACATCTCCGGGATCACCATCCCGATCACCAAGCACAACTACCTGGTGACCGACCCGTCCGAGATCCCACGGGTGATCGCCGAGGCCTTCCACATCGCGAGCACGGGCCGGCCCGGTCCGGTTCTCGTCGACATCGCCAAGGACGCCCTGCAGGCCACCACGACCTTCAACTGGCCCTCGCGCATCGACCTGCCCGGGTACCACCCGGTCACGCGCCCGCACGGCAAGCAGGTGCGCGAGGCAGCGCGCCTGCTCACCACCGCCTCCCGTCCGGTGCTGTACGTCGGGGGAGGGGTGATCAAGGCCGCTGCGAGCGACAAGCTGCGTGAGCTCGTCGACGTGTCCGGTGCCCCCGTGGTGACGACCCTGATGGCCCGCGGCGCGCTGCCCGACTCGCACCCCGCCCACCTCGGCATGCCGGGCATGCACGGCACTGTCGCCGCGGTGACCGCGCTGCAGAAGGCCGACCTGATCGTCTCTCTCGGAGCGCGTTTCGACGACCGGGTCACTGGCCAGCTGTCGTCATTCGCCCCGCACGCCACCGTCGTCCACGCCGACATCGACCCCGCGGAGATCTCGAAGAACCGCATCGCGGACGTTCCGATCGTCGGCGACGCGAAGGAGGTCATCACCGACCTCGTCGTCGCCGTCCAGGCCGAGCACGCTGCCGGTCACCGGGCCGACCTGAAGGCCTGGTGGACGCACCTCGACGGGCTGCGCGACACCTACCCGCTCGGCTACGCGGCGCCCGACGACGGCTCCCTCTCGCCGCAACAGGTGATCGAACGGCTCGGCCAGGTCGCCGGGCCGGAGGCGATCTACTGCGCGGGAGTCGGGCAGCACCAGATGTGGGCGGCCCAGTTCATCCGGTACGAGCGGCCGGCCAGCTGGATCAACTCGGGCGGGCTCGGGACGATGGGCTTCGCCGTGCCCGCGGCCATGGGCGCCAAGGTCGGTGCGCCAGACCGCGTCGTGTGGGCCGTCGACGGCGACGGGTGCTTCCAGATGACGAATCAGGAGCTCGCCACCTGTGCCCTGAACGACATCCCGATCAAGGTCGCCGTGATCAACAACTCCAGCCTCGGCATGGTGCGACAGTGGCAGACGCTGTTTTACGAAGGGCGCTACTCCAACACCGACCTGCACACCGGGGGAGGGGTGGAGCAGGCGCGCCGCATCCCCGACTTCGTCAAGCTCGCCGACGCGTATGGCTGTGCCGGGCTGCGGTGCGACCGCCTCGAAGACCTCGACGCAACGCTCGAGGAGGCGATGGCGATCAACGACCGTCCGGTGGTCGTCGACTTCGTCGTGCACCGCGACGCGATGGTCTGGCCGATGGTGCCGGCAGGTGTCAGCAACGACGCGATCCAGGTGGCGCGCGGCATGACCCCGGTGTGGGACCGCGAGGAGGAGGGCCTGTGAGCGAGCGGAGCGAGCGAACCATGAAGCACAGGGCAGGGGCCACGGCGAGGAACGAGCCGTGAGCCGGCACACCCTCTCGGTTCTGGTGGAGAACCGTCCCGGCGTCCTCACACGCACCGCAGGGCTTTTCGCCCGCCGCGGCTTCAACATCCACTCGCTCGCAGTGGGCCCGACCGAGCACTCCGAGGTCTCGAGGATCACCGTCGTGGTGGACGTCGAGGACCTCCCCCTCGAGCAGGTGACCAAGCAGCTCAACAAGCTGGTCAACGTGCTCAAGGTGGCCGAGCTCGAGCCGTTCGCGTCCGTGCAGCGCGAGCTGATCCTGGTCAAGGTCCGAGCCGAGGGCGCGTCGCGCTCGCAGGTGCTCGAGATCGTCGAGCTGTTCCGTGCCAACGTCGTCGACGTGACGCCCGACGCGCTGATCATCGAGGCCACCGGCCACGCCGACAAGATCGCCGCCCTGCTCAAGGTGCTCGAGCCCTACGGCATCCGTGAGCTCGTGCAGTCGGGCCTCGTTGCCCTGGGGCGGGGTTCCCGCTCGATGACCGACCGTTCCAACCGATAGAGGAGAAGCCCTGTGGCTGAGATGTTCTACGACGACGACGCCGACCTGTCGGTGGTGCAGCAGCGCAACGTGGCGGTGCTCGGCTACGGCAGCCAGGGGCACGCCCACGCCCTGAGCTTGCGTGACTCGGGCGTCGACGTGCGGGTCGGCCTGCCCGAGGGCTCGAAGTCGCGGGCGAAGGCAGAGGCCGAAGGGCTGCGCGTCGTCACGCCGTACGAGGCTTGCGAGGAGGCCGATCTCGTGATGATCCTCGCGCCGGACCACGTGCAGCGGCACCTGTACGCGGAGGCGGTCGAGCCGAACCTCGTCGACGGCGACGCCGTGTTCTTCGGCCACGGCTTCAACATCCGGTTCGGGTACATCACGCCGCCTGCCGGTGTCGATGTCGCGATGGTCGCGCCGAAAGGCCCCGGCCACCTGGTGCGCCGCGAGTACGTCGACGGGCGAGGCGTTCCCGTTCTCGTGGCCGTCGAGAACGACGCCTCGGGCAAGGCTTGGGACCTGGCGCTCTCGTACGCGAAGGCCATCGGCGGCCTGCGCGCGGGCGGCATCAAGACGACGTTCACCGAGGAGACCGAGACCGACCTGTTCGGCGAGCAGGCGGTGCTGTGCGGTGGCGTGAGCAAGCTCGTCCAGTACGGGTTCGAGACGCTGACCGAGGCGGGCTACCAGCCCGAGGTGGCGTACTTCGAGTGCCTGCACGAGCTCAAGCTGATCGTCGACCTGATGTACGAGGGCGGCATCGCCAAGCAGCGCTGGAGCGTCTCCGACACGGCCGAGTACGGCGACTACACCTCCGGTCCGAAGGTGATCGACCCGTCCGTCAAGGAGCACATGAAGGAGGTCCTCGGCGCAGTTCAGGACGGCAGCTGGGCTCAGGGCTTCATCGACGACCAGGACGCCGGCGCGCCAGAGTTCAAGCGCCTGCGCGCCGAGGGCGAGGCACACCCGATCGAGGGCACCGGACGCGAGCTGCGCAAGCTGATGGCGTGGGTCCGCTCGGCCGACGAGGGCACCGGGTACACGGAGGGCACCGCCGCGCGCTGAGAAGCGGCAAGGACGCGACTCAGCGCAGTGAGTGACTCAGCTCAGTGAGTTGAGGGCAGCCACCAACTTCTTCTCCTCATAGGCGAAGTGGTTCTCGAGAAGCGCTGCCAGGCCTTCCACCTCGCCGCGCAGCAGATGCGGCTCGGGGGGCTTGAGGTTCTCGTCGTCGCCGAGACCGGCGACCAGGCTCTCGAGCCGCTGCAGGATGTCGGCCACAACGTGATGGTCGCGCTGCAGCTGCTCCAGCGCGGTGCGCAGCTCGGGAAACTCCTGTGCGACTGCAGGGAACACGCTCGTGTCCTCGCCCGTGTGGTGCCCGTGCAGGAGTGAGCAGAACGCGAGACAGTGCGCCTGCAGCTCCTTGGGCCGCGCTCCGCCGTCGAGGTACGCGTCCACGTCTTCGCGCAGTGTGTGCAGCTCGTCACGGAGCCAGCCGTGCACGGTGATGAGGTGGGTTCCGAAGGCTGTGATGCGGTCGTCCTGCTCGGATGGTGTCTCCAACTCGTTCCCCCTGACTCGTCGTTGCTTCGACCTCATCACTGTGGCGGCGAGCCGTCAAGGATGTTCCGAGATCCGTTGGGCTGCAATGGGTTTCTGTGGATTGGCCCTTGGCTGACGAGTCGAACACCTGTACGATGGACGTGTGGCGACGGTGCAGCAGGACCAAGTGGTGGAGGAGATCCGCGACGCGGCTGCGCGGGTCGCGGCCCGGCTGAACCGGGACCACGCCGACCTGGTCGAGGTCACCGCCCGGCTGATCGACAACGACGCCTGGGGGTGCGGGTACCGCAGCCCCGAGCACTGGCTGGTGGTCAACGTCGGGCTCTCACCGGCCCGGGCCAAGGACATCGTCCGGCTGGCCCGGCGCCGCGACGAACTGCCCACGATCATGACGCTGCTGGACCAGTCGAAGGTGTCGATCGACCAGGCCGCGGTGGTGGCCCGCCGCGTACCGGCCTCGCACCAGGCCTCGGTCGCAGAGATCGCCGCGCAGATGACGGTGCCGCAGCTGACCCGGGTGCTGGCCCGGTACGTGTTCACCGTCCCCGACGCCGCCACCGACACCACACCGGCGCACGTCGAACCCGAAACCGCCGAGCAGCGGGCCGCCGCACCGGCCACCCTGTCGACCCACGACGACGAGAACGGACGGTTCCACCTGCGCTACCACGCCCCGGCCGAGGTCGGTGCACTGGTCGAGCAGGCCATCAACGAGGCCAAGGACGCCCTGTTCACCGCCGGCCAGAGCGACGCCACCCCCGCCGACGCCCTCGCCGACGCCCTCACCGAAATGGCTGCCCGGTCGCTGGCCGCCGTGACGTCACCCAGCCGCCGGGACCGGTACCGGGTCTACCTCCACCTCAGCACCGACGGGGCCTGGGTCAACGGCGCCGGCGCGATCCCACCCCGCCTGGCCGCCAAGTTCGGCTGCGACGCCATCATCCAGACCATCCACGAACACCACGGCAAGCCCGTCTCGGTCGGACGGGCCCAGCGGATCGTGCCCGACCGGACCCGCCACCTGATCGAAGACCGCGACCGCGGCTGCCGATACCCCGGCTGCACCACCCAGTTCGTCGAGATCCACCACCTCACACCCTGGTCCAAAGGCGGCCGAACCGACTACGACACCAACCTGAGCCTGTGCCCGCACCACCACGACCAGCACCACCGCGGCGAGTACACCATCACCGGCAACCCCAACCACCCCGACGGCCTCACCTTCACCCACCGACGCGGACTACCCATCGCCCCGCTCCGACCACCCACCCAACGGCCCGACCCCCGCGACACCCCCAACCCCCGCGACACCCCCGACCCCCGCGACACCCCCGACCCCTACCCAGGACTGACCGGCGAACGACTCCACCACGACTGGATCAGATTCGACCCCGACCCGCTCCAACTGGTCGACAGCAGCTGAGCGGTCTCCTCGTCACGAGACCTTGTGGGCCGTCAGCAGCAGGTACTCCCAGCCCATCACTGACGATCCCTCGCCCACGGCGAAGCGTCGGGCGAGCTCGACCAGCTCCGCGTCCAGGGCAGCGACCTTCTCGGGGTCGTCGGCGATGTTCTTGTAGACCGCGATCGTCGGGCCGTAGTTGGCCTTGAAGTAGTCCCGCCAGTGCTCAGCGCTCTCGAAGCGGTCCACCGTCAAGGGCTCTCGTCGCGCCACGACATCGGTGACCCGGTCGCCGAGCAGTTCCCGGACGTGCTCCTCCTTGCCCCACAGGGGCGGCGGCTGGGCACCGGGAGGCGGTGGCGGCGCGTACGGCTTCATGGTCGCGAACAGCTGGCCGATGAAGCCTTCCGGCGTCCAGCTGAGGAGGCCGATGCTGCCTCCCGGGCGGCAGACACGGACGAGCTCGTCGGCGCTCGCCTGGTGGTGCGGGGCGAACATGATGCCGATGGACGACAGCACGGTGTCGAACTCGGCGTCGGCGAACGGCAGCGCCTCGGCATCTGCCTCGCGCCACTCCAGCTCGGCGCCGCGCTCCGCAGCGACCCGTCGTCCCACCTCGAACAGCTCGGGTGTGAGGTCACTGGCCACGACGCTCGCGCCGGCGAGTGCGGCAGGGATGGCGGCGTTGCCCGAGCCCGCCGCGACGTCCAGCACCCGGTCGCCGGGCTTCACCCCGACGGCGTCCACCAGGATCGCCCCCACCTTTGGCACAACCTCGGCGGCGACGGTGGGGTAGTCGCCGAGGGCCCACATGGTGCGGTGCTTCGCCTTGAGGGCGCGGTCGGCGTCGCCGTTGTTTGTCGGTGCGGTCATCTCGGTCATCCTCTGAAGTCGTTGTGGCGCTGTGTCCCACCGATGCTAGGAGCGGGCAGGTCCCCGTCCTAGTACACGATCTGTACCTGCACCCGACTGAACCGTCCTACGCTGCGTTCCATGGGGTCCTCGTACCGACAGTTCTGCCCGGTCTCGAAGGCGATGGAGCTTCTCGATGACCGCTGGACGCTGCTCGTCGTGCGCGAGCTCGTCAGCGGCAGCCAGCAGTTCAACGAGCTTCGCCGCGGGCTGCCGCGGATGTCTCCCACTCTGTTGTCGAAGCGCCTGCAGCGGCTCGCACGCGGCGGTGTCGTCGACCGCCAGGTCGACGGCAGCGACGTGCGCTACGTGCTGACACCCGCTGGCCGGGAGCTGCGGCCCGTCATCGAGGCGCTCGGCGTCTGGGGCGCTCGCTGGATCGGTGTTCTCGGGGACGAGGACCTCGACCCGAAGCTGCTGCTGTGGGACATGCACCGCAACATCGACCAGGCATCAGTGCCGGACGGGCGCACGACTGTCCACTTCCGTTTCCCCGATGTGCCCGCCGGCGTGCGCAACTGGTGGCTCGTCATCACGTCCGGCGAGGCCGACGTGTGCGACGTCGACCCCGGGCACGAGGTCGCCGTCACGGTCACTGCGAGCCTGCGCGCGATGGTCGAGGTGTGGCGCGGTGACCGCGACTGGACCGACGCCCTGCGGTCCGGCTCGGTCGACCTGACGGGCCCCGAGTCGCTGCGACGAGCCGTCCCGCGCTGGTTCACCCTGTCGCCGTTCGCCGTCGTGCCCCGACCGGCGTAGCGCCTAGCCCGGCAGCGGCGCGTACAGGTCGACCTGCGTGCCGTCGGGGTCGCGCAGCACCGCGTAGCGCTGCCCCCATGGTGCGTCCCACGGCTCCAGCTCGCCGTGGCCGTCCGCCGCGAACGCCGCGTACAGCTCGTCGACCTGGGCGGGTGAGCCGCACTGGGCTGCCAGTGAGGCGCCGACCCGGGGCCGGTCGCGCGAGGGCGGCTCATCGTCGGGGCCGACGAGGCCGGTGGAGACCAGCATCGACCACGCGTCGAACATCAGCTTGACGCCGCCGAGGTCCGTGTCGACGTGGTCTTCGGCGTCGGCGTCGTGGGCGAAGGTGCAACCCAGGCGGCGGTAGAAGGCCAGCGTCGTGGCCATGTCGGCGGCGGTCAGCGCCACCACGTCGAGTCGTACCTGGACGGATGGGATGTCAGTCATCGGGACTCCCTGGGTGCAGCGTCGGGTCGAGCGGCTTGTGCCCAGCGACGGTAGGACCGACCACCGACAGGTGCCGAACGGGGCGCAGAATCAGGTCACCCGGCGGTCGCCGTGGCCACCGTCCTGAGCAGGTCCGTCCGAGCGCCCTCCAGGGCGATCGACAGTGCGCCGGTCAGCGACGCGATCTCGCCAAGAGCGCTGGTGGAGATCCGGGGCGGGAACGGCACCCGCGCAGCGACGGTGTCCCGAACCACCGGAATGAGCATCGGGTTGCTCCCGATGCCGCCCCCCAGCACGACGAGCTCCGGGTCGAAGACCGCGCACGCGCTGGCGATGGTGAGCCCGATCTGGCGCCCTTCGGCCTCGACCAGCTCGCGGGCGGCGGTCACGCCGTCGGCGGCCTGGGAGAACAGCTCCGCCACCGTGCGCGGGCGCGTGCCTGGCCAGGAGTCGTGGGCCTGCAGCGCCGCGAGGATGCCGTAGCCACCGGCTTCGGCGGAGAGCAGCTCCTTGCCGTGCCCGACGCGCTGCCCGTGGGGCAGCGTGCCGGGCAGCGGGAGGTACGCGACCTCGCCCGCCGCGCCGTGCGCGCCGCGCACCACCTCGCCGTTGTGGATCAGACCCATGCCGATGCCGGCCCCCACCGAGACGAAGGCGAACGTGGCCACGTTCCTGGCGTGTCCGCGCCAGCGCTCGCCCACGGCGGCCAGGTTGACGTTGTTGTCCAGCACCACCGGAGCGTCGACGGCGGCTTCCAGCGGGGTGAGCAGGTCGAACGGCCCGTCGTCGCCGAGGTTGAACGCGAACGACATGGTGCGCCCGTCGGCATGGATCACGCCGGGCGCGGAGACCCCGACACGGCGCAGCGGGCCCAGCTGGTCCCCGACGGACGCGACAGCGGCACGGATCATCCGGGCCGCCTGGGTGGCGACCCTGCGGCCGCCGTTGGCCCGGGTTGCCTGCCGGCGCTCGTAGTGGACGGTCCCACCCACGTCGGCCGCGGCGATGCGCAGGTTGTTCCCGCCGATGTCGATGGCCACCACGAAGCCGGCGTCAGGCGCGATCTGGTAGCAGGTCGGAACGCGGCCGAGACCACCCGGACGCAGCCCGGCCGAGACGACGAGGCCGGTCCCGGAGAGCCGGCGCACGGACTCCGAGATGGTGGGTCGCGACAGGCCTGTGCGGTCGGCCAGCTCGGGCCTGGTCAGGGGCGCGTCGGTGAAGAGCGTGCCGAGCACGGAGCTGTCGGCGGAGTCGCCCGTGCCGAGCATGAGGCCTCCCGGACAAGATCGGTCGTGAACGAGCCTTGACTCTTGCACCACCAGAGAAGATTATTACGCAGCCTGCTTAACTAATCCCATGAGGGGGCCCCATGTCCAACGACAACGGCGAGCTTTCGCGTCGAACCCTCCTGCGACTGTCGGCGGTCGCAGGAACCGGTCTGGTGCTGAGTGCCTGCGACGTCGGCGGGACGAGTGACGCGGGCGAGGAGGGCAGCGGCGAGGGGTCGATCACCGCTCTGTTCATGCAACAGGCCGGGTACTCCGAGGAGGACATCCGCGGCATGACCGCGGACTTCCAGGCGGCCAACAAAGACATCAAGGTCGAACCGACCTTTGTGGCCTACGAGGCCCTGCACGACAAGATCGTGTCCGCCGCGCCGGCCGGCACGTACGACGTCGTGTTGATCGACGTGATCTGGCCGGCCGAGTTCGGCAGCAAGAGCATCGTCACCGACATCAGCGGCGAGTTCCCCGACGAGTGGAAGAGCGACATGCTCGGCGGCGCGTTGACCACCGCCCAGTACCAGGACAAGTTCTACGGCGTGCCGTGGATCCTCGACACGAAGTACCTCTTCTACAACACCGAGATGCTCGCTGCGGCAGCCGTCGACGAGGCTTCGCTGTCGACGTGGGACGGGGTGCTGGCAGCGGCGAAGGCCGTGAAGGACAAGGGGCTCGTCGAGTTCCCGCTGATCTGGAGCTGGAAGCAGGCCGAGGCGCTGGTCTGTGACTACACGCAGCTGCTCGGCGCCTTCGGCGGCAAGTTCCTCTCCGACGACGGCAAGTCGGTCGCCTTCGACACCGGCGGCGGTCTGCAGGCCTTGGAGTTCATGAAGAAGTCCCTCGACGACGGGCTCACCAACCCCAGCTCGATCGAGTCGCTGGAGGAGGACGTGCGCAAGGTCTTCTCGGGTGGCACGGCCGCGATGGCGTTGAACTGGACGTACATGTACAACGGCGCCAACAACCCTGAGGACTCCACGATCGCCGGAAAGGTCGGCGTGGTGCCGACTCCGAGCGGCTCGGCCGGCAGCCCCGGCGTCAACGGGTCGATGGCGCTCTGCATCACGTCCGGCAGCAAGAACCAGGCGGCAGCCTTCGAGTTCATCAGCTACCTGACCTCGCCGGAGGTGCAGAACAAGTACGCGACCAGCTCGCTGCCGTGCTGGAAGGCTTCCTACGACGACAGCGAGGTGCTCGCGACCAACCCGGCGATGGTGCCGGTGGCCAAGATCGGGCTGAACAGCCTGATCGAGCGGCCGCAGGTGCCGCGCTACACCGAGATCAGCCTGCTGCTGCAGACCGAGCTGCAGAAGGCGCTCCTCGGCCAGAAGTCGCCTGCGGACGCGCTGGCCGACGCAGCCTCGCAGGCCAAGGAGCTGCTGTAGCACGGTGACAGCGACCGCGACGCGCCCCCCGGCGGGCACCGGCCGTGGCGTACGCGGCCGGCGCGTTGGGCGTGGCTGCGCGGCAACGCAGGTCGGCAGGCCGGGCTCGCGCTGGTGCTGCTCCTGCCCGCCGCCCTGGTCGTCTTCGGCGTGGTGCTGTACCCGGCCGCGCGGGCCCTGATCATCTCGTTCTACGACGTGAACAGCCCGTTCCCGGGGGACTATCCGTTCCGCGGCCTGGCCAACTACACCGACGTCCTGGGCAGCGACCAGTTCTGGACGACGGTCGGTCACACGCTCTACTTCACGGTGGTCTCGACCACCGCCGAGCTCGTCCTGGGCATCGGTGTCGCCCTGCTCCTCAACGCTCCGCTGCGCATGCGCTGGCTGTTCCGGTCCGTGGTGATCCTGCCGTGGGCGCTGCCGACGATCGTCAACGGCGCGATGTGGCGGTGGATGCTCAACGCCGAGTACGGCGTGGTCAACGCCGTGCTGACCCAGCTGGGCCTGCAGGACGGCTACCGGTCCTGGCTGGGCACGGACCCGTTCCTGGCCCTCAACCTGGTGGTCGGCGCGGACGTCTGGAAGAACACGTCACTGGTCGCCTTCTTCCTGCTCGCCGGCCTCCAGACGATCCCGCGCGAGCTCTACGAGGCGGCTCGCGTCGACGGCGCCGGGGCGGTCACCTCGTTCTTCCGGATCACCCTGCCGCTGCTCCTCCCGACCGTGGCCATCGTCCTGGTGCTGCGCACGATCGAGGCGTTCAAAGTGTTCGACATCATCTACGTGATGACCGGCGGCGGACCGGCCAGCGGCACGCAGACCATCACCTTCCTGACCTACCTGCAGGCGTTCTCGGCGCAGCGGTTCAGTACCGGAGCGGCCCTGGCGTACCTGACCGTGACCGCGATCCTGTTCCTCGCGGTGGTCTACATCCGTCTGTTGCGGCAGAGCGAGATGAGGGCGGTGTGAACGCAGGACGCAGGTACCGGATCTTCATCCACGTCGCGGCGCTCGCCACGATGGCGGTGATCCTCTTGCCGCTCGCGTGGCTGTTCTACTCCTCGGTCGTCAGCCCGACCGACCTGCTGTCGCGCCCCATGCGCTGGTGGCCGGAGAACTTCACGGTCGAGCGATACTCGGAGATCTTCGTCGGCCAGGGCACCACCGCCGCGACGCAGTTCCGCAGCGCGATGGTCAACAGCTTCGTCGTGGGCACGGGCACCGTCGCCATCTCGCTGACCGTGGGGATGCTCGGCGGGTACGCCCTGGCCCGGCTGAGGTTCCCGTTGCGCCGCGCCACACTGCTGTCGTTCCTGGTGACCTACATGCTGCCGCCGATCGCGTTGATCATCCCGCTGTACATCCTGATGGCGAGGTTCGGGCTGCTCGACACGAAGCTCGGGCTGATCATCGTGTACTGCTCTCTGGTCACCCCGTTCGCGCTCTGGACGATGAGCAACTTCTTCGGGGCGCTGCCGGTCGAGCTGGAGGAGGCCGCCCGCGTCGACGGCTGTACCCGGCTCGGTGCGCTGGTACGCGTGATCCTGCCGCTGGCCCGTCCGGGCATCATCGCCACCGCCCTGTTCGGCTTCCTGCTGTGCTGGGACGAGTTCCTGTACGCGCTGATCTTCACGTCGACCTCGGACTCGAAGACGATCCCAGTAGCCATCGCCGAGTTCACCGGCCGCAACGCCGTGGACTTCGGGCTCATCGCCGCCGGCGGCATCCTGGCCTCGCTACCGCCGCTGGTGCTGACCCTGCTGTTCCAGCGTTTCCTGATCGAGGGCCTGTCATCGGGTGGGGTCAAGGCGTGATGCCGCAACCGCTCGCAGCCACCAGACTGGTTCTGTGACGCAGCAACTCGTCCTGGTCGCCGACACGCACCTGCCCAAGCGGTCGCGAGACCTGCCCGACGAGCTGTGGCGGGCGATCGATTCCGCCGATGTGGTGGTCCACGCGGGTGACTGGGTCGACGAGCCGACGCTCGACGCCTTCGAGGCGCGCGCCCGACGCCTCGTCGCATGCTTTGGCAACAACGACGGTCAGCGCCTGCGCCGACGCCTGCCGGAGGTGGGCCGTGCCGAGATCGGCGGTGTCCGCCTGGCCGTGGTGCATGAGACCGGCCCCTCCATCGGACGTGAAAAGCGTTGCGAGCAGGCGTATCCCGACACCGATGTGCTGGTCTTCGGCCACAGCCACATCCCGTGGGACACCACGACCCCGTCCGGGCTTCGACTCCTCAACCCCGGCTCGCCCACCGACCGACGCAGCCAGCCGCACTGCACCTACATGACCGCAGTGATCGCTGACGGGCTGCTCAACTCGGTGGCGCTGCACCGGCTGCCGCCACGGTCCACGCGTCGCTGACCCGTCCGTCACGAGGCCCTCCGCCGCTACGCTCGCGCCGTGACCGCACTCCCACCGAACGACACGCCAGACACCACCTCCGACATCCCCGTCGTCCTGATCGCCGAGGAGCTCTCGCCGGCCACCGTCGAGGCGCTGGGCCCAGGGGTGCACGTGCGCACCGTCGACGGCACCGACCGGGAGGCACTCCTGGCCGCTGTCAGCGAGGCGTCCGCGCTCCTGGTCCGTTCGGCCACCCACGTCGACGCCGAGGTGCTTCAGGCCGGACGACGACTCAAGGTGGTGGCGCGCGCGGGAGTCGGACTCGACAACGTGGACGTGCAGGCCGCGACCGAGGCCGGCGTGATGGTCGTCAACGCGCCCACCGCGAACATCACGTCGGCGGCGGAGCACGCCGTGGCGCTCGTTCTGGCGGCAGCGCGCCACATCGCCACCGCGAGCGCGTCGCTCAAGGCGGGTCAGTGGCAACGGTCACGGTTCACCGGGATCGAGCTGGCCGGCAAGACGCTGGGCGTCGTCGGCCTCGGCCGCATCGGGGTTCTCGTGGCCCAGCGCATGATGGCCTTCGAGATGAACGTGCTCGCGTACGACCCCTACGTGTCGGCGGCGCACGCCGCTCAGCTCGGGGTGCGTCTGGTCGGTCTCGAGGAGCTGCTCGCGTCGAGCGATGTCGTCTCCGTCCATCTCCCGAAGACGGCAGAGACCCTCGGGCTGCTGGGCGAGGAGGCACTGGCCGGGGCCAAGCCGGGGATGATCCTCGTGAACGCCGCCCGCGGCGGGATCGTCGACGAGCACGCCCTCGCCAAGTCGCTGGCGGACGGCACAGTCGCCGCTGCCGGGCTCGACGTCTACGCGACCGAACCGTGCACGGACTCACCGCTTTTCGGCTTCGACCAGGTTGTCGCGACGCCCCACCTGGGGGCCTCGACCCACGAGGCCCAGGAGAAGGCGGGGGTCGCGGTCGCCCGCTCGGTCAGGCTGGCGCTCGGGGGAGACCTGGTGCCCGACGCCGTCAACGTGGCCGGTGGCGCGATCGCGGAGGTCGTCCGTCCGGGCATCGCCCTCGCGGAGCGGCTCGGACGCCTTCTCACCGCGCTCTGCGGGGCAGCGATCACCCGCCTGGACGTCGAGGTGAGCGGCGAGATCACGGCGCACGACGTGTCCGTCCTGCGCCTCGCTGCACTCACCGGAGTCCTGGCCGACGTCGTCGCAGAGCCGGTGACGTACGTCAACGCCCCCGTGGTGGCCAAGGCCCGTGGCATCGAGGTGCGGCTGCTGACCGAGCCCGACAGCCCCAGGTTCCGCAACCTCGTGACGCTTGTCGCGGTGCTCGACGACGGCACGAGGATCTCGGTCGGGGGGACGCTGACGGGGCCACAACAGATCGCCAAGCTGGTCGAGATCGACGGGTACGCACTGGAGATCGCGCTCGCAGACCACCTGATGGTGCTGCGCTACACCGATCGCCCCGGGGTCGTCGGCATCCTCGGCGGCCTGCTGGGGGAGGCCGACGTGAACATCGCCGCCATGCAGATCGGGCGCGACGAGCGGGGAGGCCACGCCGTCGGCGTGCTGGCGCTCGACGGCCCGGTTCCTCACCCCCTGCTCGAGCACCTGCGCACGGCGATCGGAGCCCAGAGCGTGGCTGCGGCCGAGCTGCGCACCGTCTGAGACGCGCGCGAGGCGTCTCGCATACCGGGATCTACGTACCGGTCGGCGGACGGCGCGCGTATCGTCGGACGTCCGAGGAAACCAGCGAGGAGAGCGCGTCACATGTCCGACCAGAGCCCGCCCACCACGTTCAGCCAGGCCGTGCAGGAGTCGATGGACCGGCACGGCGAGTGAGCGCCTCGTTGCCGAACCCGAGCGCCCCCACCGACATCCGTCTTGCCGTCGTCGCCGGTGACGGCATCGGGCCCGAGGTCGTGGCCGAGGGGCTGAAGGTGCTCGAGGTCGCCGCTGCCGCGACGGGCACCAAGGTCCAGGCCACCGAGTACGACCTGGGCGCCCGCCGCTGGCACGCCACCGGCGAGACCCTGCCCGACAGCGTGCTGGCCGAGATCGCCGAGCACGACGTCATCCTGCTCGGGGCCATCGGTGACCCGGACGTGCCGAGCGGTGTGCTCGAGCGAGGCCTGCTGCTGAAGCTGCGCTTCGAGCTGGACCAGTACGTGAACCTGCGTCCCAGCCGCCTGTTCCCCGGTGTCACGGGTCCGCTCGCCGACCCCGGCGAGATCGATTTCGTCGTCGTCCGCGAGGGCACCGAAGGTCCCTACACCGGCAACGGGGGAGCGCTGCGCGTCGGCACCCCCGCCGAGGTCGCGACCGAGGTGAGCGTCAACACCGCCTTCGGCGTGGAGAGGGTCGTCCGCGACGCGTTCGCGCGTGCCGCCGCCCGTCCCCGCCGGCGCCTCACCCTGGTGCACAAGCACAACGTGCTGACCTACGCCGGCCACCTCTGGCGCCGCACCGTCGAAGCCGTGGCGGTCGAGTTCCCGAGCGTGACCACCGACTACCTGCACGTCGACGCGGCGACCATCTTCCTGGTCACGAACCCGTCGCGCTTCGACGTGATCGTGACCGACAACCTCTTCGGCGACATCCTCACCGACCTGGCGGCCGCCGTGACCGGCGGCATCGGGCTGGCCGCGTCGGGCAACGTCAATCCCGAGCGCGCGACACCGTCGATGTTCGAGCCGGTGCACGGCTCGGCACCCGACATCGCCGGGCAGGGCGTGGCCGACCCGACCGCCACCGTGCTGTCGGTCGCGATGCTGCTGCAGCACGTGGGGCTGCACGACGCGTCCGCCGCCGTGGAGGCTGCCGTGGCGGCCGATCTCGCCGAGCGCGCGACCCTGGGTGCCCCTCGGAGCACCCGCCAGGTGGGCGACGCGCTCGCGGCGCGGCTGGGCTAACGTTCGATCATGAGCCTCTCCACCAGCGCCGCCGGGCCTGTCACGTCGGAGTCGTCCACCGCGTTCGAGGTCGTGCGGAGTGCCACCTGCGTACCGGCCGGCCGCCGGGAGGAGATCCTCGCCGCCCCAGGGTTCGGCAAGTTCTTCACCGACCACCTGGCCCGCGCGACCTGGACTCCGGCCGAGGGCTGGCACGCGCAGCGGGTCGAGCAGTACGGGCCGATCTCCGTGGACCCGTCAGCCGCCGTGCTGCACTACGCGCAGGAGATCTTCGAGGGGATGAAGGCGTACCGGCACGCCGACGGGTCGGTCTGGTCCTTCCGTCCCACCGCGAACGCCGCGCGGTTCGCCCGCTCGGCCCGGCGGCTGGCCCTGCCCGAGCTGCCCGAGGACGTGTTCCTGGCGTCGCTCGAGACGCTGGTCGCGACCGACGTGGAGTGGGTGCCCAGCGGCGGCGAGACGAGCCTGTACCTGCGTCCGTTCATGTTCGCGTCGGAGGCGTTCCTCGGGGTGCGGCCGGCCGTGGAGATCACGTACATGGTGATTGCCTCGCCGGCCGGGCCCTACTTTCCGGGCGGGTTGAAACCGGTCTCGATCTGGCTGTCCCAGGAGTACACGCGTGCGGCTCCCGGCGGTACCGGCGCGGCCAAGTGCGGCGGCAACTACGCCGCCAGCCTGCTGGCCCAGTCGGAGGCCACGGCCAACGGCTGCGACCAGGTCTGCTTCCTCGACGCGCTCGACCACCGCTGGGTCGAGGAGCTGGGCGGCATGAACCTGTTCTTCGTCCACGACGACGGCTCGGTCGTCACCCCGGGTCTCACCGGCACGATCCTCGAAGGGATCACCCGCGACTCCGTGATCACCCTGCTGCGCGACATGGGCCACGAGGTGACGGAGCGGCAGTTCGACGTCGCCGAGTGGCGCGAAGGCACGGCGAGCGGACGGATCACCGAGGTCTTCGCCTGTGGCACAGCGGCTGTCATCACACCCATCGGGCGGCTGGTGGAACCGGGGGCAGCGCATGTGAGCGGCTCGGGCGAGCCAGGCGAGGTCACGACGCGGGTGCGCCAGACTCTGCTCGACCTCCAGTACGGACGGACGGAAGACACCCGAGGCTGGTTGCACCGGCTGGCGTGACTCACGTCGGCGCCCGGGTCAGCGCCGACTCAGCGCCGAGGCGCGTACGGCGCAGGGTCCAGCTCGGGACGTCGTCCCTCGACGAGGTCGGTGACCAGCCGCGCCGACCCGCACGCCATCGTCCAGCCGACATGCCCGTGACCGGTGTTGAAGAACAGGTTGTCGTGACGACCGGCACCGATGATCGGGGCCCCGTGCGGGGTCATCGGCCTGAGTCCGGTGCGGTAGCGGGCGCCGGACCAGTCGACGGCGTCAGGGAACAGCTCGTTGCCGGCGGCGAGGATGCCCACGAAGTCCCTCGCGGTGTGACGGCGGTCGTAGCCGGCGAACTCGGCCGTCGCCGACATCCGCAGCTCGTCACCGAAGCGCGACCACGCCACCAGCGTCCCCTCATCGATTCCGCCGACGAGCGGCGCACGGTCGCCGTCGATGATGGGAGCGGTCAGCGTGTAGCCCTTGGCCGGATAGATCGGCAGGCGCACGCCGGCCGTTCGCGCGATCCGCGCGCTGCCCGGTCCCATCGTGAGCACGAAGGCGTCTGCGTGGAGGTCCTCGCCGTCCGTCACAACTCGAGTGACCGAGTCTCCTTCTGCCTGAATCGCTTTCACGCTCGTGTAGAAGCGGAACGAGACGCCGAGTGCCTCGCATCGTTCGGCCAGGGCGCGAGTGAACCGCTCCGGGTCTCCAGTGGCGTCCCCGGAGTCGTGAATGGCGCCCGCGAACGTGGCTGAGCTGTGCTTCAGTGCCGGCTCGATGTCGGCGACCTCGTCGCCGTCGAGAACCCGCTGTTGCTGGCCGTTCTCACGCATCAGGACCGACAGCCTGGCCGCTCGCTCGAGCTGCTCGGCGGTCCGGTAGAGGTAGAGGATGCCGCCGCCGGCCTGCCGGTAGTCGATGCCCTCCCGCGCGGCGAGCTCGCCCAGCGCCTTCTGGCTGAACTGGGCGAGCGCCAGCTTGGCCAGCGTGTTCCGCCGTGCCCGGGCCGAGGTGCACTCGCGCAGGAACATCAGCCCCCACCGCGCGAGGTCGAGGTCGACGCGAGGGACGACCCGGATGGACGTGTCATGGCCGCGCAGCGAGCGAAGGAGCATTGCTGGCGCGGACGGGGACGCCCAGGCATAGGAGTGGCCGGGCGCGATCAGGCCGGCCGTGCTCGCGCTGGTGTCCCTCGCGACGCTGGAGCGCTGGTCCACGACTTCGACGCTGTGCCCGCGCTCGGCGAGGCGGTGGGCCGTGGCGACGCCGACCACGCCGGCACCGAGCACGAGGACTCTCACGTGGACCTAGTGCGAGGCCGCGAAGGACGCCAGGAAGGCCCGCGTCCTCGCCTCGTTCGGGCGCGCGAGGACGTCGGTCGGCTGACCCTCCTCGACGATGCGGCCACCGTCGACGAACACGACCCAGTCGGCGACGTCGCGGGCGAACGACAGCTCGTGCGTCACCAGGATCATCGTCATCCCGTCGTCGGCCAGCTCGCGCATCACGCGCAGCACCTCGCCCGTCGACTCCGGGTCGAGGGACGACGTCGGCTCGTCGAAGAGGAGCACCTGCGGCCTCAGGGCCAGGGCTCTGGCGATTGCCACCCGCTGCTGCTCGCCACCTGACATCTGGTCGGGGTAGGCGGTGCCGCGGTGCGCGAGCCGCACCCGCCGGAGCAGCGTGACGGCGCGCTCCGTCGCCTCCGCCTCGCTGGTCCCGGCGCGCAGCTGGGCCAGCATGATGTTCTCGACGGCCGTCAGGTGCGGGAACAGGTTGAATCGCTGGAAGACCATGCCCACCGTCTGGCGGAGGCGCGCCAGGTCACGGCAGACCAGCTTCTCGCCCGAGAAGATCGTCTCGCCGGCCACCTCCATCAGGGCGCGGTCGGGTCGCTCGAGCAGGTTGACGCACCGCAGCAGCGTGGTCTTCCCACCGCCGCTCTGGCCGATGATGCTGACGATCTTGCTGCGCGGAACGGTCAGGTGGACGTCGTCGAGCACGAGCCGTCCGTCGAACGACTTGCTCAGCCCCTCGATCCGCACGACCGCGTCCGGCGCGTTCATGCCAGCACCTTCTTCTCAGGCGCGGCAAGGAGTTTCGCGGCGTTCCGCAGCCTTCGACGGCGCCGTGGACCGAGGGGCACACCCGCGCGGATCTGTCGCTCCAGCCACAGCAGGCACTGGGAGAGCGGGTAGCAGAGCACGAAGTAGACGAGCGCGATCACGAGGTACACCTCGAGTGCGCGGAACGTGGCCGACGTGATCAGGCGCCCCTGCGACATGAGCTCTGCCGCCGAGATCGTCACGAGCAGGGAGGTGGACTTCAACAGGTCGACGAGCATGGTGTTGGTGCCGGGCAGCGCCTGGCGCAGCGCCTGGGGGAAGATCACGTGCGCGAAGGTGTCGATCCGGCCGAGCCCCAGCGCCTCCGACGCCTCCTGCTGCCCGGGGTGCACCCCGCTGATGGCCGCTCGGAAGATCTCGGACAGGTACGCGGCGTAGAACAGCACGAGGCTGAGCGAGCCCGCCTCGAAGACGCCGAGCCGCCACCCGATCGAGGCGAGCCCGAAGTACGTCACGAAGATGATGGCCAGCAGCGGGATGTTCTTGAACAGCTCGGTGTAGATCGCCGCCGGGATCCGCAGCACACGGAGCTTGCTGAGCCGCATCAGGGCCACGACCAGCCCGAGCACGGCAGCTCCGGTGAAGCTGACCACCGTGTACCAGACGGTCTTCTCGAGCCCGTCCAGCAGGTCGGGCAGGTACTGGTCCCACGGAACGTCGAATGGTCCGAAGCTCGTGCTCATGGGGGCTCCCTCGCAGTCGTGGTCAGTGTCGGCCGGGCGTTCAGCCCGGCCGGCGGGCCCTCAGATGGTCGGGGGTTCCCAGGCGTCCGGCCGGTCCACGCCGCGCCGGGTCTCGGCCATCCCCTCGGACGGCTTCAGGAACTCCTCCGGGTCGCCGCCGAACTTCTCGATCAGGTCGCTCAGCTCGCCGCTGGCGTACATCGCGCGGATCTCCTCGGAGATGGCTGCCTCGAGGTTCGTCGCCTTCTGGGGGAGGTAGAAGCTCGTCATGTACGCCTGGAAGTACTCGTAGGCGGGATTGGCCTCCACCTCCTCCGCCGTCGGTGGCGTCAGGTACTGGGTGGTGATCTCCAGGTCGGGGCGCTGCTCCTGGGCCGCGATGATGATCAGCGGATCCAGGAACCCCACGTCGATGCGACCGGCACCGAGGTCGTCGAACACGCCGGTCCCGTCAGGGTAGGCGTGCAGCTCGGCACCCGGTACGGCCTGGATCGACTGGACCCAGACGTACCCCTCGACCGTTCCGAGGTTCTTGTCCTCGAGGTCGGCGACCGTCTCGTACTTCGCGTCGCCCTTCACCGCCATGGCGGGGGGTGAGTAGTACGGCGGATCGGTGAACAGGCCCTGCTTCTGGCGCTCCTCGGTCCAGGCGACACCACCGATCGTGATGTCGACGCGCTCGGACTGGACCCCCGCCAGCATCCCGGCGAAGTCGGTGACCTGCGTCTGCACCTGCAGGCCCAGCTTGTCGGCGACAGCGTGCAGGATCTCCCCGTCCAGGCCGGCGATGCGGCCGCCGTCGTCCTCGGTGTACGGCGCGTAGGGCTGGATCGCGACCTGGAGGACGCCAGGCTCGAGGGTCTCCAGGTCGCTGGTCTGCGAGCCGGCCTCGGTCTGGGGGTCGTCCGCGCAGGCCGACAGCCCGAGCAGCGTCGTCGCCAGGAGGGCGGTCCCGAAGCGACGCCACGTCGCGTGCGACCGTCGTGGTGGGGTGAACGTCGTGGGCATCGGAGTCCTCCTGGGGCTCGCTAGGTGTGCCGCACACGCTAGGTAGGGGGACTGCCGCTGTCATTGGAAGAGGCGTACAAGAGAACCGGTCTCTGAGGGTGGGCAGCTGTACTGTCTGTCCTACTCCGGACGGGATCTCCCCACGTCGCGGGGTGTGGAGGCCGTTCATGCTCACCCCGTCCCTGGCGCAGGAGATCGCGCGCGACACCACTGCGGTGATCGGGTTCAACGTCCTCATCACGGACGCCGAGGGCACCGTGATCGGCAGCGGCGACGAGGGCCGGGTGGGTTCCTTCCACGAGGCCTCTGTGGCGGTGATCAACGCCGGGGAGGCGAGGACGCACTCGATGACCGAGGCGCACGACCTGCGAGGCGTCCGGCCCGGAATCACGCTGCCTCTGCTGATCGAAGGCCGAGCGGTCGGCACGGTCGGCATCACGGGCTCCCCGGCACAGGTCCGGCGCTTCGGCCTGGTGGTGCAACGCCAGACCGAGATCCTGCTGGCCGAGTCGGCGTCCCTGCGGTCGAGGCTCCTGCGCGAGCGCGCGCTGGAGGATTTGCTGCGCGACATCGCCACGTACGACCCGGACCTCGTCGAGCCGGAGCTCGTCCACGCCCAGGCCCGCGAGCTGGGTGTCGACCTGTCACAACCGCACGTGATCGTGCTCGTCGACGTCGGCACCGGCCTGGGCCGGAAGCCGCAACAGGACGCCTCCGTCTTGAGATCCGAGCTGCTGCGGGCCATCCGGGAGGTCTTCGGTCGCCCACAGGACCTGGTGACCAGCGTGGCGACGGGGCGCGTCGCCGTCATGCACGGGCGCCCGTCGCGCCGTGACGTCGATGCGGACGGGGACGTCGTCGAGGCGTGTCGGCGGATGACCGAGAAGCTCGAGTCCCGGTACGAGGTGAGGACGAGGGTGGCGATCGGCAGCACAGCGGTGACCGTCGCCGGGATGCGCGACTCGTACCGCGACGCCGACGACGCGCTGCGACTGGGTGCGGTGCTGGCTCCCGAGGCGAACGTGCACACCATCGCGACGCTGCGGGCGCACCAGCTGCTGGCCTCCGTCGGGCACCGCACCCGGACCCACCTGGTGGCGCAGGTGGCCCTGGGGTTGCGTGACCTGCCCGACTGGCCGATGCTGCGGCACACGATCGTCGTGTGGTGCGAGAGCGGGTTCAGCCTCGTGGAGGCCTCCCGCCGCCTGCACGTCCACCGCAACACGTTGCTGTACCGCCTGGCGAAGATCGAGAAGCACGGTGTCGGGAGCGTGCGTGACTACCCGTCGACCCTCGCTCTCTACCTCGCGTGCCTCGCCGACCAGCTCGACGTCGGCGCGGAGACGTCCGCCCACCGATGAGCGAACGAAGCGCAACCAGATCCTGAGACGGGGTGCCCAGCTGGTGGACAGTGTGTCAGGATGAACGCGATGAACACCACCACGCTCATTATCGACTGAGCGCGGCCCCGGGCCACGAGCCCCGGACCGCGCAGACCTCCCGTGCCCACGGGGGGTCTTTTTGTTGGAGGAGACCCCTCCGGAAGAATCGGTGCGGGCACGACACAGCTGCATGACCACGACCCCTGCACGACAAGGACAGAGCGGACGGCGATGAGCGAGCTGCACGTCTACGACACCACGCTGCGCGACGGTGCCCAGCAGGAGGGGCTCAACCTCTCCGTGGGCGACAAGCTCGCCATCGCCGCCTCGCTCGACTCCCTGGGTGTGGGATTCATCGAAGGTGGCTGGCCCGGCGCCAACCCGAAGGACACCGAGTTCTTCCGTCGCGCCGCCACCGAGCTCGACCTCCAGCACGCCCAGCTCGCCGCGTTCGGCGCGACGCGCCGGGCCGGGAGCAAGGCGGCCGACGACCCCCTGATCAGAGCACTTGTCGACGCACAGACACCGGTGGTGACGCTGGTCGCCAAGTCACACTCACGGCACGTCGAGCTGGCCCTGCGCACCACACCTGCCGAGAACCTCGCGATGGTGGCCGACACCGTCTCGTTCCTGCGCGGTGAGGGGCGACGCGTCTTCCTCGACGCCGAGCACTTCTTCGACGGCTACCGCGACGACCCGGCCTACGCGGTCGAGGTGCTGCGAACGGCGGCCGTGGCCGGCGCCGAGGTGCTGGCGCTGTGCGACACCAACGGCGGCATGCTGCCCGACCAGGTCGCCGACGTGGTGAACGCCGTGCTGTCCGCGAGCGGCGCCGCAGCCGTCGGGTCCTCGGGTGTCCGCCTGGGGATCCACTGCCACAACGACACCGGCTGCGCGGTGGCGAACTCGCTCGCCGCCGTCGACGCGGGTGCGGCCCACGTACAAGGCACTCTGAACGGCTACGGCGAGCGGACGGGCAACGCCGACCTCCTCACCGTCGTGGCCAACCTCGAGCTCAAGCGGGGCCGGGCCGTGCTGCCTGAAGGCAAGCTGCGCGAGGGCACGCGCGTCGCCCACATGATCAGCGAGATCACCAACGTGCCCCCGTACTCGCGGCAGCCGTACGTGGGCGCCAGCGCTTTCGCGCACAAGGCCGGACTGCACGCGAGTGCCATCAAGATCGATCCCAACCTGTACCAGCACACCGACCCGGTCGGCGTCGGCAACGACATGCGACTCCTGGTGTCGGACATGGCGGGACGGGCGAGCATCGAGCTGAAGGGCCGCGAGCTGGGCTTCGACCTGACGGAGCAGCCCGAGCTCGTTGCCCGGGTGGTCGCGCGGGTCAAGTCGATGGAGGCACGCGGCTACACGTTCGACGCGGCCGACGCCTCGTTCGAGCTGCTGCTGCGCGAGGAGGTGGGGCAGCGGCCCTCCTACTTCGTCGCCGAGAGCTGGCGCGTCATCACCGACTCCCGTCCCGGTCTCGCCGCACTCTCCGAGGCCACCGTGAAGGTGCTCGCGGGCGGTGTGCGGACGGTGGCCACGGGGGAGGGGAACGGTCCGGTCAACGCGCTCGACCACGCCGTGCGGCAGGCGCTGCTGCCGGCGTACCCCGAGCTCGACGCCCTCGAGCTGATCGACTACCGCGTCCGCATCCTCGATGCCGCGCACGGCACCGACGCGGTGACGAGGGTGCTGATCGAGACGGCCGACGCGGCCACGTCGTGGGAGACCGTCGGCGTTGCCGGCAACATCCTCGAGGCGTCGTGGGAGGCCCTGGTCGACGGGCTGACGTACGGCCTGCTGAAGGCCGGCGTCGAGCCTCGCTGAGGAGGGAATGCCGCGGGGCCCGTGCCGACGCCGACTCTTGCCTCGATGTGGCTACTTCACGAGGCTGCCACCACGTTCACGAGGCTCGCGAGCCTCGCTAACGGTGTATTCGCCACGTGAACGTGGCTAGCGCAAGCCCTCAGGTGACGGCGACCTGCGGCCGGTCGGCGAAGTCCTTGTCGAGGATCTCCTTGTCCTCGGGGTCGGCGACCGGAACGGCGACCGCAGAGTCCCACTCACGCTGTGACTCCTCGGCCCGGCCGAGCGCACCCAGCGCCCGCGCACGCGACTCGTGGGCGTAGGCCAGGTCGAAGTCGTCCAGGCCGTGGCGGCTGCAGACATCGAGGCACCGGTCCGCCGCACGCAGCGACGCCTCTGCCTGGCCAGTGAGCAGCAGCGCCTTGGCGATCATGTAGCTCGCCCGCGCCTCGTTCTGCGGTGCCGCCCCCGAGGCCCGCTGCCAGTGGTAGGCGGCCGCATAGGCCCGGCGCAGCATCTCCTCGTCGTCGTCGGGTGAGCGGTCCGCGCTGGCGACCAGCTCCCACACCCCGTTGTTGGCCTCGACACCCTGTCGGCGATGCCAGTCGCCGTCCGGCACAGTCGGTCTGGGCGGCTGCTCTGCCTCGTCGCGCGCCGGGAGCTGCTTCCCCGTCTCGATGAGCGTCTTCATGGCGTCGAGCACCCAGACCCAGCCGTCCTTGACCCCGGCCCACGTGAGGGGGCTGGAGGCAAGGTCGCCGTGGACGAGCCGCACCCGCGTCAGCCCTTTGCCCGCGTCCTCGACCGTCCACTCGACGCGGCTCGGCGGCTCCTCGGCCATGGCTGCGTCGTAGAGCACGCGCCAGGTCTGCACGAAGCGACCCGGTTGTCCGTCCGTGGGCGGCGCCATCTCCTCGATCTCGCCCTCCACCGCAGGGCGGCCGCCGTCCATCACCGTGCGGTACGGCTGCCCCTGCCGGGGCGGTTCGACGAAGGCCGTGCCGTGGAAGTACCGCCTCGTCCAGTCCGAGTCGGTGATGGCTGTCCACACCTGTTGAGGCGAGGCCGCGATGAAGATCTGGTACACGTGCGCGGTGATGGCCACGGGTCTACTCCTTGCGCTCGTTCTGTGCGGCGTTCCGTCTGACCTCGTGGTCGAGATCGACCAGGGCAGAGGTGAACCGGCCTGAGTACCTGCTGATCCAGCGGTTGGCGATCTGTTCGATCGGGACGGCGTTGAGGTAGTGCCGGGTCGTCCGTCCCTGTCGGACACGCACCACCAGGTCGGCCTGCTCGAGCACCTGGATGTGCTTCATCACGCCGAAGCGCGTCATCGCCGGGAACCGCTCGCTCAGCTCGGTCACGCTCTGCCCGTCCTGCTCGAAGAGCGCGTCGAGGACGGCCCTCCGGGTGGGGTCGGCCAGCGCTCTGAAGACGTCGGTCACGGCGCCGACAATAGGTGACCAGATGGTCACGTGTAAAGGGTCAGCCTGGAGCAGTGCCGCGACGGGTGAGGGTGCGAGGGTGCAGCGGCGCAGGCAAGACGACGTTCGCGACCGACGAGATGGCGGCGGCGCAGGACGACCCTTCAGGGCCGCAGATCGTCAGGCTTGCTTCCCCGCGAGAGGCGCAGAGGTGGCTCGAAGCTGTTGCGGCGGATCGACCAACAACTGATCGCACACCTCCACCAACCGAGCGCGCAGGGGAGCCGCTCGATCGCTGAGAACGCGCTGGCGGCGCGCGTACTCGGCCTTTCCGTCCGTCGTCTCGATCCGCACCGGGCCGTAGCCGAGCGCGTCGAGGTCGTACGGCGACGCCTGCATGTCGAGAACCCGAACATCGCGGGCGAGGTCGAAGCAGTCGAGCAGCAGGTCGGACGGCACCGCCGGGCCGAGCTGCCCGGCCCACTTGTACAGGTCCATCGTCGCATGCAGGCAGCCCGGCTGCTCGAGCTCCAGCACCTGAGACCTGCTGGGCTGCACCACGTTCAGCGGTCGGGCGTCGTCGGTGAAGAACCTGAAGGCGTCGAAGTGCGAGCAGGCGACCCGATGGGTGTCGACGACCTCGTCTGTGCCCTTGGCGCCCAGCCGCAGCGGCCAGTCCTCATGCCGCTGCGTACCCTCGGGCGTCCGGTAGACCATCGCCCACTCGTGAAGCCCGAAGCAGCCGAACTGTGGTGCGCGAGAAGCGGTCCGGGTCAGCAGGTCGTGAACGAACCGTACGGCGCCGCCGCGGTCGTGCAGGTACAGGTCGAGATCCAGCCCGACCGTGCCGTTCTGTGCTGTGTACCAACGCCACTCGAGTCGCTCGCGCCAGAGGCCTCCGGGGTCGGGCGCGAGCGCAACTCCGACACCGGGGTGCCAGCGCCGCAACGCCGCTGGGCGAAGCCGGTAGTAGGTGAACAGGAAGTCCTCGACGGGATGCTTCTCGCCACGCTGTCGGCGCGCCAGATGTGCGGCGAGCCGGTTGTCGACACGCGCCCCGTGAGCCCGGGCGAGAGCCGGCCAGTCGTCCCCGCTCAGCACGTCCACGCGACCCAGCACCTCCACGCCCCCAGCCTAGGTTCAGGCCGGGGGCGTCGAGGTCAGGGAAGCAGCGGAAGGTCGGAGCGGGTCGCTACGTGCAGGTTGCGGATGATGCGGTCCGGCTTGTCGTCGGCGTTGGCGTACTTGGCCGCCCCCGACTCGTAGGACAGGTAGATCTTGCCCTGGCTGGCGGTCACGCCCTCCGTCATGGTCGGCGCACGGAAGCACCTCAGCTGGCCGGCCTCGTTGGCGCTGTCGAGGTACCGGTAGCCGCGGCCCACCACGTACAGGTTGCTGCGGTTGTTGCGTCCCCAGCTCGAGCTGAACACGAAGTGGTCGTTCAGCACCAGGAGGCCCTGCGTCTTCGACGGCACCTGGACCAGGTTGCCGACCTGTGCCGAGAGGTTGCCGTCGGCTCGGATCGTGTACTTGCCCATCCACTCCCGGCCGGTCTCGGAGAACCGACCCGCGAACAGGGTGTCGCCGTCGATGGCCAGGAAGCCGGCCCCGTAGACGTCGCCGGCACTCGTGCCGTCGAGGGCGTCGCCCTGCCCTGTCCGCAGCCGGCTCGCCACGGCGCTGGCCTCGTACTTGCGGACGGTGTTGCTCGGACCCGAGACGTAGACGTAGCCGCCGTGCACCGCCACGCCGCCGGCGTGCCCGGTGTTGATCACGGCGCGGTGTGTCAGCGAGCCGTCGCGCTGGTCGACTCCCTGCAGGATGGCTCGGCCGTCGTTCGCGGCGTAGGCGCTCATCAGGAGAAGATCGTGACCGGTACCGAAGTAGTTCCTCCAGGTGGTCAGGCCCTGCGGCACGTAGTTCGCCAACGTCGCTGGGCTCAGCGCGTGGCTGGAGTCGAAGAGCCCGTTGTAGTACGGCGTCGCGTCGTCGTCGGCCGTGTCCTCGTCCGTACAGTGCAGTTCAGCGGCCGTGCTCGGAAGCACCGGCACGGTTACCAGCCCGATGGCCAGTCCGGCCGTGGCCAGAGCGCTGAGCAGTCTTTCCAACATGTTTCGTCCCCCTCGTGATCTGGTGCAAAACACCATAGACCGGGCGTCCTTCGGCCCGCACCTCGGCTGCGGAAGCCTCCCGATACCCTGCGAGCGTGCGCATCGCGAGGTTCTCCCTGGACGACGAGCCCACCTACGGACTGGTCGGCGGCGACCCGGGATCCGAGCGACTGCTGGTGCTCGCCGGCGACCCGCTGTACATGCCCGCGAAGCCGACCGGGCAGGAGGTGCCGCTCGACGAGGTGCGGCTGCTCGCACCGGTGATCCCGCGCTCCAAGGTCGTGGGCATCGGACGGAACTACGCCGACCACGCCGCCGAGCTCGACCACGAGGTGCCGACGCGGCCTCTCGTGTTCCTCAAGCCGAACACCTCCGTGATCGGTCCCGACGACCCCATCGTGCTGCCGGCCTTCAGTGACGACGTGCACTACGAGGGCGAGCTCGCGGTCGTGATCAGGCGCATCTGCAAAGACGTTCCCCGCGAACGGGTCTCAGACGTCGTACTGGGCTACACCGTCGCCAACGACGTGACCGCTCGCGACGTGCAGAAGAGCGACGACCAGTGGGCCAGAGCCAAGGGCTTCGACTCGTCGTGCCCGCTCGGCCCGTGGATCGAGACCGAGCTCGACGTCGACGACCTGCGCGTGACCACGCGCCTCGACGACGAGACCGTGCAGGACGGCCGGACCTCCCAGATGGTCTTCGACGTCCCGGACCTCGTCTCGTACGTGTCCTCCGCGTTCACCCTGCTGCCAGGCGACGTGATCCTCACGGGCACGCCGGCCGGTGTCGGGCCGCTAGCCCCTGGTCAGCGGGTCGAGGTGGAGATCGAGGGGATCGGCACGCTGCGCAACCCCGTCGTTCGGCGTTGACGTCCCCGTTCCACCGGCTGGACGACGCCGTCCGCCGCCTCGACGAGCTGACCCGAGACCGGCTGCCGACGGGCCTTGGCCATGACGACGCCCCCGACGACCTGGGGACGGTGGCGACGGACGACGCCGTCGGGTTCGACCCTCGGCCGCTGCTCCGCTCGCTGCACGAGCAGGGCGCGCGGGTGGTCGTGATGGGGCAGGTGGCCGGCATCCTGCACGGCTCCGACGAGCTGACGGGTGACCTCGACCTGCTCTGGGACGGGGACCCGGCCCAGAGTCCCCTGCTCGCAGCGGCTTTCGACGCCGTCGGTGCCGACCTCCTCGACGACGGTGGCCGGCCCGTGCCGGTGCGTCCCGAGTCGTTCGTCCTGCCCAAGCTGCAGTTCGCGACCCCCCGCGCCAGCGGCGACCTGTGCACGCCCGCGCTGCCGTGGGGCGACCTGCCGGTTGCACGCTTCCTCGACGAGGCGCACGCGGCGACCGAGGCCGACGGCTTCACCGTCCGCTACGTCTCGATGCCGGCGCTGATCGCGATGCGCCGAGCGGTCGGCCGCCCCAAGGACCTTCGCCGCGCCGACGCCCTCGACGGCATCCTCGCCGAGTTGAACCGCAGAGAGTGACCTGTCCGCCGCGCCCTAGGCTGGCCTGACCATGACTGAGACCTCCGGCCCCGTCCGCCTGCGTGTCGCGCCGTCGCCCACCGGCGACCCGCACGTCGGCACCGCCTACATGTCCTTGTTCAACCTCGCCTTCGTCCGCCAGCAGGGTGGGCAGTTCGTGCTGAGGATCGAGGACACCGACCGGGCGCGCTTTCGCGAGGACTCCGAGCAGCAGATCTACGACACGCTGACGTGGCTCGGACTGCAGTGGGACGAAGGCCCCGACCGCGGTGGGCCGTTCGCGCCCTACCGGCAGTCGGAACGGCTCGAGCGCTACCTCCCGTACGTGCAGAAGCTGCTCGCGGACGGTCACGCCTACCACTGCTGGTGCACGACGGACCGCTTGGCGCAGATGCGGGCCGACCAGCAGGCACGCAAGCAGGCGACCGGCTACGACCGGCTCTGCTACGGCAAGACAGCCGAAGAGCGTTCGCAGCTAACGGGTTTCAGCGAGTCCCCCGTGGTGCGCATGCTCATTCCGCACGACGCGCCATTGGTCTTCACAGACGTCATCCGCGGCGAGGTCCGGGCCCCGAGGCCCGACGACCAGGTCATCCTCAAGGCCGACGGCTTCCCGACCTACCACCTGGCGGTCGTGGTCGACGACCACGAGATGGGCATCACCCATGTCGTGCGTGGCGAGGAGTGGATCAGCTCGACCCCGAAGCACGTGCTGCTGTACCAGTGGCTCGACCTGCCGATGCCGGCGTTCGCGCACATGCCACTGCTACGCAACGCCGACAAGGCCAAGTCGAAGATCAGCAAGCGCAAGAACCCGGCCGCTCGACTGACCTGGTTCGTCGAGCAGGGCTACCTGCCCGAGGCTCTGCGCAACTTCCTTGCGCTGGTGGGGTACTCGATGCCCGACCTGCGTGAGGTCTTCACCTTCGACGAGATGGTCGAGTCGTTCGACTGGTCGCGTGTGAGCGCCACCGGTGGGGTGTTCGACGTCGACAAGCTGAACTGGCTGAACGGCGAGTACATCCGCGCGCTCGAGCCCCACGACCTGACCGATCGGATGGTGCAGCACCTGACTCGCGTCGGCCTGCTGCCGCAGGAGCCGACGCCCGCTCAGCTCGACCGGATCGCCGCAGCTACTCCCTTGGTGCAGACGCGGATGCAGACGCTCACCGAGACCGAGGGCATGCTCGGCTTCCTCCTCGTCGACGCCGACTCCCTCGAGGTGGAGGAGGAGTCGTTCGCCACGCTGTCCGACGACGCCCCTGCGGTGCTCGACGCATCCCTCGCGGCGCTGACCGGGCTCGGCGTGTGGGAGGCGTCCGGCATCGAGTCCGCCCTGCGCGCAGCGGTTGTCGACGGCCTCGGCATCAAGCCCAAGCTGGCGTTCGGGCCACTTCGGGTCGCCCTGACCGGGCGCCGCATCTCGCCGCCGCTGTTCGAGTCGATGGAGATCCTCGGCCGCGACGAGAGCCTCGCGCGGCTCGCCCGCCTCAGGACGAAGTGGTCGTGACCGAGCGGCTGGCGCCCGATGCGGGCTGACTTCTTCTCCGAGGACGAGGTGCGACGTCACCCCCGGCTCCTGCGCATCGCGGACAGCCACTGGTGGCGTTCGGTCCTGAGCGTGGTGGCCTTCGGGTTCGCGTTCCTCTGCGTGCAGCTGGGCATGACCCTGTTCGAAGTCGTGCTGTTCGGCGGCTTCGGGGGGTACCTGGGTCAGCCGATGTCGGACGGGACGGTCACCGGCCCCGTCCCCGCGCTGTACGGCGTCGCGATCAACCTGCTGTACGTCGGTCTCGCCGTGCTGGCGGTGCGCGTCGGGTTCGGCGTCACCGGCGGCTGGATCCTGTCGGTCGCGGGTCGCTGGCGTTGGGGCTGGTCGGGCGTCTGCGCCGTGTTCGGCCTGGTCGCGGGCGCCACGATCGTCGTGCTCGGGCTGGTCGGTCTCGCCGGACGGGTCACCACGTCCGAGCCCGAAGCCCCGACGCTCGGCGCCCTGCCGGCCGCGGGCTGGGTGCTGCTCGCTGTCGCCGTCGCCGTCTCGACCGCAGCTCTCGAGGAGGTCGCGATCCGTGGATGGCTGGCGCAGTCCGTCGGCGCCCTGGTGTCGTCACCGCGGGTCGGCGTGCTGCTCGCCGCCGGCATCTCGACGTGGGCGTTCGTCTGGCTGCGTGGACCTGTCGGCCCCGGCGAGACGATCGTCGTGGCGTCCCTGGGGCTGGTCCTGTTCCTGCTCGTGTGGACGACCGGCGGAGTCGAGGCGTCGATCGCCGTCAACGCCGGCCTCCAGCTCGCGGTGCTGGCCCCGTTGGCGGCCCGCCACGGCCTCGACACCGCCATCGCCGACGTCCCACCGACCGGCCTTGCGGAGCTCGTAGTCGCACTCGCGGTGACGGTGGCGCTCGTGGTGGTCGGACGTCGACTCCGACTGCAGAAGCGCGGTCGCCCCGAGCAGGAGACGCGTGAGCTGTCCGACCTGTCAGACGTGCGAGGAGTGCGATGACCCAGGAGTACCCACCACAGCAGCCCTGGCAGCAGCCTCAGCAGGGGCCTCCGCAACAGCCTCAACCTCAACAGCCTCAACAGCAACCGTGGATGCCGCAGCCGTCGATGCCCCCGCAGTCGATGCCCCCGCAGTCGATGCCCCAGCCATACGCAGGGCAGCAGGCCGTTCCGCAGCCGTACCCCGCGTGGGGTGCCAAGCCCGCCAGGCCCGACCTTCCTCGCGCCTACCCACAGCTGCTGCGCGGCCCGAAACACGCGTGGTGGCGGCCGCTCGTGAGTCTCGGGGTGATGCTCGGCTTCGTCATCGTGCTGTTCGTCGTGCTGGTCGTCGTCAGCCTGGTGGCCTTCGCAGTGCTCGGGGCCTCGCTGGACGAGCTCGAGACCACCGAGGCGATGATGCGGGAGTGGGGCGACGAGCCCCTGTTCCTGCTCTTCAACAACCTGTTCCTCGCTGCGTTCATCCCGCTGTCGACGCTGACGGTGTGGATCGCTCACGGATGGCGTCCGCGGTGGGTCACATCCGTCGTGGGTGGAATGCGTTGGAAGTGGCTGGTCGTCACCTCGGCCGTCGCGCTCGCGGTCCAGGTCGTCGCCATGCTCGTGCTGTACGCGATCGACGGGTTCCCCTCCGGCGTGGGCACCAACGTCGTGTGGCTCCTCGTCGTCGTCTTCCTCACGACTCCGCTTCAGGCCGCGGGGGAGGAGTACTTCTTCCGAGGATGGCTCACTCAGAGCATCGGCTCGTGGATCCCCGCGGCTCTCGTATCGGCGCTCGTGACAGCGGCGCTCGCGAGCACCCTGTTCGCGATGGCCCACGGCAGCCAGAACGTGTGGCTCTTCCTCGACCGGTTCGCGTTCGGCGTCCTCGCCTCGTACCTGACGTGGCGGACGGGGGGCCTCGAGGCGGCGATCGGCACGCACACCGTGAACAACGTCGTGGTGTTCGTGCCGACCATCCTCACGGGCGGAATGGCTTCCGTGCTCGAGGCGACGGCGATCCCCGGCTGGATGGTCGGCGCAGACATCGCCGCGATGGTGGTCATCGGGCTCCTCGTCGTGGTGCTGGCACGTCGGATGGGCATTGAGCGTGAGTACGTTCCGGCGACGACCCCTTCCGCAGGAGCCTCACCACCGCCCGGTTGGCCGCCAGGGCCGCTCCCAGCGCCCGATCAGCCCGGCGGGCCGCTTTTGGCCCCGCCCCGTCCGCTCGGGTAGCATCGCCCCTCGGTACGACGCCGCGGTCGCGCTCGATCCGCAGCACCGGCGTTATACCCCCTTGGGGTATGGTGTAATTGGCAGCACGACTGATTCTGGTTCAGTTAGTCTAGGTTCGAGTCCTGGTACCCCAGCGCGATTGGTCCCCTGGCCGCAGAAGCGGCTACAGTTCCAAGCGCTTCCGGCCCAGCCGGAACGAACGGCCCCGTTGTGTAGCGGCCTAGCACGCCGCCCTCTCAAGGCGGTAGCGCGGGTTCGAATCCCGTCGGGGCTACGTCTCTGAAGCGCCCGGTCACCCTCGAGGTGGCCGGGCGCTTTGGCGTCCGGAGCTCTTGTCGTCTGCGCTCGCTTCCACGGTGCCGGCAAAGCGTTGGGCGGACGCTGACTGCTGCGCCAGCCGCCGCATCGCCAACAGCACAGGCTCGTACAGGACCGTGCCCGTGACCGCGTAGGCGACCGCATCCTCCCGGGAGCCGGTGGGCACGTTGTCGACGTCGACCTGGGCCGCCAGCTCGGCCGCCTGCCCGTAGGCGGCGACGCGCTCGGGACTGATCGCGAGACCGACGTCGGCGGCGGCCCGCAGTGCCCCGGCAAGCTGCCTGAAGGCGGTGGACTCCTCGTGCACCGTCCAACCGCGGGCCGCCACCACCTCGCGGGCCGGCTGCAGGTCGAGGCCTTCGTCGGGGTCCACGGCCGGCGGCAGCGCCTGCTGGGCGGCACCGAGTGCGTCGTGCAACGTCGGGGCATCGAGGCACTCGAGCACCTGGCGGCACGCCGCGACACTCAGCCCGGCGACGTCGATCAGCGCCCGCACGAGGCGCAGGCGCGCGACATGCTGCTCGCCGTAGCGGGCCTGGGTCGCGGACGTCCGCTCGCCCGGGAACAGCAGTCCCACCCGCAGGTAGAACTTGATCGTGGCCACCGACACACCGGTGGCCTCCGACAGCGCCGAGATCTTCACCGCGATACCTCCTTGACATTGGACAGTAACACTACCCAATATTGGAGCGTTGCACTATCCAAGTGTGGAACGGCCGACTGGTGAGGTGGCGCAGTGGCAAAGATCGAGACGGGCAGGATGACCGACGGGCACGAGGGTCCGCTCGTCGTGTTCCTGATCGGGATGAGAGTGAACAGCTGGTGGCGGGTCCGTACGTGGTGGCCGGTGTTCACCGCGATGCCGCCGATGATCCGCGAGCTGTCGAAGGAGCGCGAGCGCGGTCTGCTCGGCTACCAGTCGCTGCTGGGACGGCACGGTCCGGTGCACGTGCAGTACTGGCGGAGCGTCGACGAGCTCCTGGCCTACGCGCGCGACACTGGGGCCGCTCACCGGCCGGCGTGGCGGGCCTACAACGAGCGTGCACGAGCAGCGGCAGGAGTCGTCGGAGTCTGGCACGAGACGTACCAGGTCGACGCTGGCGCGCATGAGTCGATCTACGTCGGCATGCCCCGCATGGGTCTGGCCGCGGTGAGCTCGCTGGTGCCGGTGGCCCGTCGCGGTGACAGCGCGGGACGGCGACTGGGGAGAGCAGCCTGATGCTGGTGAGCTTGCCGGGAAACGTGATGTCCGCGAGTGCGGCGTCCGCCGACACGATGTCGGGCGGCGCACAGCGGACGGCGGGAATCCTGCTGCTGACGCTCGTCGCCGTCGAGTACGGAGGAACCTTTTTGCTCAAGGTGAGTCGCGGTGAGGCGCCCGCGTCCGACCTGCAGAAGTCGTTCTTCCGTGCCGGCCACGCGCATGCCGGCGTGCTCGTAGTGCTGGCCCTGGTGTGCCAGCTCCTGCTTGACCCGAGCGGCCTGACCGGGCTCGCGCGCTCGGTCGCAGGGTCGGGTGTGGCACTCGCGGCGATCCTGATGCCGGCGGGCTTCTTCCTGTCGGTCACGGGGCGCGACGTCGAGCGGCCGAACCGGTTGATCGCCCTGGTGTGGGTCGGCGCCGTGTCCCTCGCCGCCGGAGTCGTGACACTGGGAGTCGGGCTGCTCCTCTGAACCACCTTGGCCGACCGTTGGCAGACCGTTGGCAGACCGTTGGCAGACCCTTGGCCGACACGCGCTTCAGCTGGCGCGGCGAAGGACCTCGGTGAGCCGGTTGGCCGCCTGCGAGACCGAGACGGCATGAAGGCGGCCGGGCTGACGTGTGAGGCGCTGCAGCGGGCCCGAGACCGACACCGCCGCGACCACCCGGCCGGACGGGCCGCGGACGGGCGCGGAGACGGACGCGACACCGGGCTCGCGCTCACCGACGCTCTGGGCCCACCCGCGGCGGCGCACCCCCGACAGCACGGTGGCGGTGAACCGAGCGCCCTGCAGCCCGCGGTGCAGTCGGTCGGGCTCCTCCCAGGCGAGCAGGATCTGTGCGGCCGAGCCGGCCAGCATCGTGAGGGTCGACCCGACCGGGATCGAGTCGCGCAGACCGACGGGACGCTCGGCCGCCGCCACGCAGATGCGCGCGTTGCCCTGCCGCCGGTAGAGCTGAGCGCTCTCGCCGGTCAGGTCGCGCAGCTGGACGAGAACCGGTCCGGCCGCCGCGAGCAGCCGGTCCTCACCGGCCGCCGACGCGAGCTCGGCCAGCCGCGGACCGAGCACGAACCGACCCTGCATGTCGCGCGCGACCAGCCGGTGGTGCTCGAGTGCGACGGCGAGACGGTGTGCTGTCGGACGGGCCAGGCCGGTGGCCTGAACGAGCTGAGCCAGGGTCGCCGGCCCTGCCTCGAGGGCGGAAAGCACCACAGCGGCCTTGTCGAGGACGCCGACTCCGCTAGACTTGTCCATGCACCGATACTGCCGTCTTATCACGTGAGACGCAAGCAGGTCGGCCAGCACGGATCACGGCGGATTCGACCGCCGGGTGACGACGGGAGAGTCGACGCGATGACGCGCACGCTGGCAGAGAAGGTCTGGGACGCACACCGGGTACGCCGGGGCGGCTCCGGGGAACCGGACCTGCTGTACATCGACCTGCACCTCGTGCACGAGGTCACCAGTCCGCAGGCCTTCGAAGGGCTTCGGCTGGCCGGACGTGCGGTCCGTCGTCCCGATCTCACGATCGCGACCGAGGACCACAACACCCCCACGCAGAACATCCACCTGCCGATCGCCGACCTCACCAGCCGAACCCAGGTCGACACGCTGCGCTCCAACTGCAAGGAGTTCGGCGTCCGGCTGCACTCCCTCGGCGACATCGAGCAGGGCATCGTCCACGTCGTGGGTCCGCAGCTCGGGCTGACCCAGCCAGGAATGACTGTGGTCTGCGGCGACTCGCACACGTCCACGCACGGCGCCTTCGGTGCCCTCGCGTTCGGCATCGGCACGTCCGAGGTCGAGCACGTGCTGGCGACGCAAACCCTTCCGCTGCAGCCGTTCAAGACGATGGCGGTGACCGTCGACGGCACGCTGCGCGAGGGAGTCGGCGCCAAGGACGTGATCCTGGCCGTGATCGCACAGATCGGCACGGGCGGTGGCCAGGGCTACGTGCTCGAGTACCGCGGCGACGCCATCCGCAAGCTCTCGATGGAGGCCCGGATGACGATCTGCAACATGTCGATCGAGGCCGGCGCACGGGCGGGCATGATCGCGCCCGACCAGACCACCTTCGACTACCTCGCGGGCCGACCGCATGCGCCGCGTGGGAAGGACTGGGACGACGCCGTCGCGGCCTGGCGCGAGCTGCGCAGCGACGTCGGCGCGACCTTCGACCGCGAGATCCGGCTGGACGCCGATGAACTCGAGCCTTTCGTCACCTGGGGCACCAACCCGGGCCAGGGACTTCCGCTCTCCGGGAAGGTCCCCGACCCTTCGGACATCGGGGACGAGGACGCCAAGCAGGCGGCCATCCGCGCACTCGCGTACATGGATCTCACCCCGGGAACCGTCCTCAAGGACATCGCCGTGGACACCGTGTTCATCGGCTCGTGTACCAACGGCCGCATCGAGGATCTCCGCGCCGCGGCACAGGTCGTCAAGGGCCGGCACAAGGCCGAGTCGCTCCGCGTGCTGGTCGTGCCAGGGTCGGCACGCGTTCGGCTGCAAGCCGAGTCGGAAGGGCTGGATCGGGTCTTCACCGACTTCGGTGCCGAGTGGCGCAATGCGGGCTGCTCCATGTGCCTCGGTATGAACCCCGACCAGCTGGCTCCCGGGGAGCGCAGTGCCTCGACCTCGAACCGCAACTTCGAAGGCCGCCAGGGCAAGGGCGGGCGAACGCATCTCGTGAGTCCCGTGGTGGCCGCGGCGACCGCGGTGCGCGGCACGCTGTCGTCCCCGTCCGACCTCGAGCCGGCCGTGCCCACGCTGGCAGCCGGAACCCAAGGAGCCTGAGCCATGGACAAGTTCACGACCCACACGGGCGTGGGTGTTCCGCTGCGACGTAGCAACGTCGACACCGACCAGATCATCCCGGCGGTGTACTTGAAGCGCGTCACCCGCACCGGCTTCGAGGACGCGCTGTTCGCGGCGTGGCGTGGCGACGAGTCGTTCGTTCTGAACCAGCCTGCCTACTCGTCAGGTTCGGTGCTGGTGGCCGGTCCTGACTTCGGCACCGGCTCGTCGCGCGAGCACGCGGTGTGGGCGCTGAACGACTACGGGTTCCGAGCAGTCCTGTCGTCGCGGTTCGGCGACATCTTCAAGGGCAACGCGGGAAAGCAGGGTCTGGTCGCAGGCCAGCTGTCGCAGGACGACATCGAGCTGATCTGGAAGGTGCTGGAGAACGCCCCAGGCACTGAGGTGACAGTCGATCTCGAGGCGATGCAGGTGCGCTGCGACGACATCGTGGCCGCGCTGCACGTCGACAGCTACACCCGCTGGCGGCTCATCGAGGGCCTCGACGACATCGGTTTGACCCTCCAGCACGCCGACGACGTAAAGAATTTCGAGCGGACGCGTCCGGCCTACCTGCCCAGCACTCTGCCTGCCCGCTGAGGCCGCGCGGGGGGCGGCGCCGGCAGGCGGGCGACTCGACACTCCTTCCGCATTCACACATCTGCGTTCGTCAAAGTCCTTGCAGCGCAAGGGGTTCTGCAGAGGCCGCCGGTATGCGCTCGTGGTGCGATCCTTCGTCCGAGCACCACGCGGACGGCCCGCCGAGGGGCTCGGAGGTCTATTCCGGGTGAGCGGTCTGCCCGGGATATCCCTTGCGCCACAGCGTGTCGCGCGCCAGATGTGGTGGACTCCGGTGCCTAGGAGGCCTACCGTCGTTCCGAGTCAGGCACCATGCCCGACACCGGCACTGGAGGGAATTTTCCGTGAACAAGGGAGAGCTCGTAGAGGCCCTCGAGGCCAGGCTTGGCAGCAAGAAGCTGGCCAGCGACGCCGTAGAGGCAGTCATCGACACGATCGTGCGCGCCGTGTCGCGAGGTGAACGAGTGGCCATCAGTGGCTTTGGCACCTTCGAGCGCGCCGCTCGCGCCGCCCGTACCGGACGCAACCCGCGCACCGGCCAGACCGTGAAGATCAAGAAGACCAAGGTGCCGAAGTTCAAGCCGGGCACCGCCTTCAAGGGTTACGTGGCGTCGCCGCGCACCCTGCCTGCAGCGGCCGCGGCCGCTGTCACCTCGCGGGTCTCGTCGGTCGGACGGGCGGCAGTCTCCGCCGCCGGCGCCACGAAGACGACTGCGAAGAAGGCGACGGCCAAGAAGGCCGCGACGAAGGCGCCTGCGAAGAAGGCCACGGCGAAGAAGGCGACAGCCAAGAAGGCGCCAGCGAAGAAGGCACCCGCCAAGAAGGCACCCGCCAAGAAGACCACCGCCACGCGCGCACCCGCCAAGAAGGCCGTCACCAAGACGGCTGCCAAGAAGGCTCCCGCGAAGAAGGCTCCCGCGAAGAAGGCACCCGCGAAGAAGGCCGCCACCAAGACGGTTGCCAAGAAGGCACCCGCGAAGAAGGCACCGGCCAAGAAGGCTGCCAAGAAGGCACCCGCCAAGAAGGCCTGACCGACCAGCTCCACATTCCGTCACGGGCCGGCTCCCACGGGGGCCGGCCCGTGACGGCGTTCACAGTCCTGCCGCCTCGAGTGGTGCCCAGTTGGGCCGATCGGCAGCTGTGGTCCACCATGGGGGTGCCCCTCGAGGGCGGACGCGGCGCGGCCGGACTGCGTGGCGCCGGGGAGTCCATCCGTTTCCCAGTCGTCAGCGAGAGAGACACATGACCACCGTTCTCACCGTTCGTGGAGGCAGGCCGCTCAAGGGCGCCATCACCGTGCGGGGTGCCAAGAACTTCGTGTCCAAGGCGATGGTCGCGGCACTCCTGGGCGACAGCCCCTCACGGCTGCGCAACGTGCCGCAGGTTCGCGACGTCTCCGTGGTCACCGGTCTGCTCGAGCTGCACGGAGTGACGGTGCGCCCTGGCGACGAGGACGGCGAGCTCGTGCTCGACCCCAGCAACGTCGAGCGTGCCCACGTGGCCGACATCGACACGCACGCCGGGTCCAGCCGCATCCCGATCCTGTTCTGCGGCCCGCTGGTGCACCGGCTGGGGGAGGCTTTCATCCCCGACCTGGGCGGCTGCGTGATCGGCGACCGTCCGATCAACTACCACCTGGAGGCGCTGCGCAAGTTCGGCGCAGTGGTCGACAAGCGCGATCAGGGGATCCGCATCAGTGCCCCGGAGCCGCTGCGGGGAACGAAGTTCGAGCTGGAGTTCCCGAGCGTCGGCGCGACCGAGCAGGTGCTGCTCACGGCCGTTCGCGCCGAGGGCATCACGGAGCTGCGCAACGCCGCGATCGAGCCAGAGATCATGGACCTCATCGCGGTGCTGCAGAAGATGGGCGCGATCATCTCCGTCGAGCCCAACCGCGTGATCCTGATCGAGGGCGTCTCGTCGCTGTCGGGCTACACGCACCGCTCTCTTCCCGACCGGATCGAGTCGGCGTCCTGGGCCAGCGCTGCCCTGGCGACCGGTGGCGACGTCTACGTGCATGGCGCCCGCCAGCCCGACCTGATGACGTTCCTCAACACGTTCCGCAAGGTGGGCGGCCAGTTCGAGGTCGACGACGACGGCATCCGGTTCTTCCACCCCGGCGGCCCGCTGCGCTCCATCGCCCTCGAGACCGACGTGCACCCCGGGTTCATGACGGACTGGCAGCAGCCGCTGATCGTCGCGCTCACCCAGGCCAACGGCCTGTCGATCGTGCACGAGACGGTGTACGAGAACAGGTTCGGGTTCGTCGACGCGCTGGCGGGGATGGGTGCCCACATCCAGGTCTACCGCGAGTGTCTCGGCTCGACCCCGTGCCGCTTCGGGCAGCGCAACTTCCGGCACTCGGCAGTGGTCAGCGGCCCGACGCGCCTGCGTGGCGCCGACATCGTGGTGCCCGACCTGCGGGGAGGCTTCTCGCACCTGATCGCGGCGCTCGCGGCGGACGGGGAGTCGAACGTGCACGGCATCGACCTGATCGACCGCGGCTACGAGTTCTTCTCGGAGAAGCTGTCCGGGCTCGGCGCCGACGTCGAGTGGCGGGCCACCGACTCCGACTCCGTGGCCGGCCCCGTCGGCAGTCCCGTCCCCAGCCTCTAACGCTTGCTCTCCCTACCCACACGCCCCCTGTGGGTGGCTCACCACGCCCACACAAATGTCGCCGAACTGTGTAGGCGGGCGGAGCAATGTAGGTGGGGCGAGCAACGTGGGGTCAGTCGCCGATTCCCTGGAGCCGCACGCGGGTGACCGCGACGGGTGACGCGTCGGCTGCGCCGGTCTCACCACGCGTGTCGGCGGTGCCGGCCTCACCACCCACCTCGTCGCCAGCGTGGACGGGGTCACAGCTGACGCGCTGCCCCGGCCGTAGGTGGCGCAGGCCGCTGCCGTTGGTGGCGCCGTTCGCCATCGGGAGCCGGATCCCGTCGTCGGTCACCACCTCACCCGTTCCGGCGTCGGGGTCGTAGCGGATGACGGTGGCCTGCATGGCGTCGAGCGTAGCCGTGGTGCGAGGGCCGACGCCGAGCGCGATGGCCGCGGCGAGGTCCGCCTGGGTGTCGACGTCACGCCGCAGCCGGGGGAGGTCGAGCGAGGCGCGCACGGCGCCGGTTCGCTCATGTGCTGCAGCCGAGCCGGCTCCGAAGTGCGGATCGATGTGTGCGGCAGTCCGTCCGGCCAGCAGCACCGTTCCCGCGTCGTCGAGGTCGGGCACGAACGCCGACACCGCACCGCGTGCCAAGACGTCGTCGAGACGGGAGAGAGCCCGGTCGAGGTCTTCCGGACGCACTGCGGGCAGGTCGGCCAGCAGCACCGCGACCGGTCCTCGGTCACCTGCGGCGAGCAGACCGGCGCGCACGGCCGGCCCAAGTCCGGGCTTGGACGTCGGCTGCTCGACGACCTCGGCCCCGGCAGCCGACGCCGCGGATGCGGTCGCGGCGTCCGAGGTGACCACCAGCACCCGCAGCACCGAGTTCGCCGCCAGCACAGCGGCAAGGCAGTCAGCCGCCATCGCGGCTGCGACCTCCGGGCCGCAGGCCAGACGGGACTTGGCCTCAGCGCCGCCCTTCACCGGCAGCACGACGACCCAGTCCGCTGCCCCTGTTGTGCCCATCCGTCGATCCTGCCTCACCGGCCGCGCTGCTCGACACGGTGGTCCGGTGCCCGACAGGATGGGCGCGGCCCGCCGCAGCAGAGTGTCGCGGGAGTCGGTCCGGCGAGCGGGCCACGTCCCGACGTGAGCTGGAGGTGCGGTGGGTCGGCCGACGAAGTCAGGCAGCTACCGGGTGGCCGAGCTCCTCGTGCGGCCACCGATGGCGCTGCTGACGCGCCAGGACTGGCGGGGCGGCGAGAACCTTCCGCGTGAGGGCGGGATCGTCGTGGTGGTGAACCACACCTCGCACGCCGACCCGTTCCCGGTCGCGCACTTCCTGGCCAACCAGGATCGGCTGCCGCGCTACCTCGGCAAGGAGTCGGTGTTCCGCGTGCCCGTCGGCGGCCGCATCCTGCACGGGGCCGGACAGATCCCGGTGTTCCGCGAGTCAGCCGACGCGAGCCGCGCGTACTCCGCTGCGGTGCAGGCGGTCCGCGACGGAGAGTGCGTCGTGATCTACCCGGAGGGAACGCTGACCCGCGACCCGGACCTCTGGCCGATGCGCGGAAAGACCGGCGCGGCACGCGTGGCGCTCGAGACGAAGTGCCCGGTGATCCCGGTGGCGCAGTGGGGAGCTCATCGCATCCTGTCTCCGTATGCCAGAACGCCCCGGATCCTGCCGCGTCCGCGGCTCAGTGTGATGGCCGGTCCACCGGTCGAACTTTCCGCCTTCCAGGACAAGCCCATCACCGGCCCGGTACTCGTCGGGGCGACGGAGGCGATCATGGACGCGCTCACGGGTCTCGTCGAGGAGCTTCGAGGCCAGAAGGCCCCTGCGGCGCGGTGGGACCCCCGCGAGCACGAGCAGCCCGCAACCGGCAAACCTGAGAAGGGGAGACGACGGTGAGCAACGGCGCACTGGAGCACGAGGGCCCGTCGACACACGCACCGGCAGCAGTGTTCGGCACCGGCAGCTGGGGAACCACGTTCGCCATGGTGCTGGCCGATGCCGGTGTGCCGGTGCGGATGTGGGGGCGCCGGGCCGAGGTCGTCGAGGACATCCGCGACCGGCATACCAACCCCGAGTACCTGCCGGACGTGGATCTTCCGGCAGGCGTGACGGCCTCGACCGACCCTGCCGAGGTGCTGGACGGCGTCGGCACCGTCGTGCTGGCCATCCCGTCCCAGACCCTGCGCGAGAACCTCACCGGCTGGCGCCGGTACCTGGGCGACGACGTGCTGCTGGTCAGCCTGATGAAGGGCGTCGAGCTCGGCACGCACCTGCGGATGAGCGAGGTCGTGTCGGAGGTGACCGGCGCCGGGCCCGAACGCGTCGCGGTGGTGTCGGGCCCCAACCTGGCACGGGAGATCGCGGCCAGGCAGCCCACGGCCACGGTCGTCGCGTGCGCAGACCACGACCGCGCCGAACAGCTTGCGCACCAGTGCTCCACGTCGTACTTCCGCCCGTACACCCAGACCGATGTGGTGGGGGTCGAGCTGGGTGGCGCCGTCAAGAACGTGATCGCCCTGGCGGTGGGCATGGCCGAGGGGCTTGGCTTCGGCGACAACACGCAGGCGTCCATCATCACTCGCGGACTGGCCGAGACTGCCCGGCTGGCAACAGCTCTCGGCGCAGAACCCACCACGATCGCAGGGCTCGCCGGCATGGGTGACCTGGTAGCGACCTGTGCCTCGCCCCTGTCGCGCAACCGCACGTTCGGCGTCAACCTCGGCACCGGGCAGACCGTCGCCGAGGTGATCGCGGCGACCCGGCAGACCGCCGAGGGCGTGAAGTCGTGCCAGTCGATCCACGACCTGGCGCTCGCCGTCGGCGTCGACATGCCGATCGTCGACAGCGTGGTGCGCGTCGTCCACGAGGACCTGCCGGCTCACGAGATGGTGCAGGTGCTGCTCTCGCGAGCGCGCAAGCACGAGAGCACCTGACGACTCGAGTGAACCCGGCGACGGCTCAGGGCTGAGGGACCGCCGAGAGCAGCGCAGCGTCGAGGTCTCGCCAGAGGTCCTGGACGTCCTCGATGCCGACCGACAGCCGCAGGAGCGCCTCGGGAACCGACGTCGGCTCGTTGCCGTGCCGCCGTCGACGCTCGATCATCGACTCGACCCCGCCCAGGCTCGTGGCCGGCAGCCACAGCCGCACCGCGTCGACGACGGCATCGGCAGCCTCCGCCCCACCACGTACCTCGATCGCGACGATGGCTCCGAAGGCGCGCATCTGTGCCGCCGCGCGCGCGTGCCCGGGGTCGGAGGGAAGACTCGGGTGCCGCACGGTCTTGACGGCAGGGTGGACGGACAGGCGCCGCGCCAACTCGGCGGCGCTCGACTGGGCACGCTCCATCCGGACGCCCAGCGTGCGGATGCCACGCAGAGCCAGCCACGCCTCCCACGGGCCAGGGACGGCGCCGTGCAGTCGCCGGTGCCTGGACAGCTCGGCGTGCAGTGCAGGGTCGGCCGTGACGGCCGCCCCGAGTACCAGGTCGGAGTGGCCGGCAAGGTACTTCGTGACCGAGTGCACGACGACGTCGGCGCCGAGGTCGAGCGGGCGCTGCACCAGCGGAGTCGCAAACGTGTTGTCGACCGCGGTGAGTGCACCGACCTCGCGTGCCGCCTCGGCGCAGGCGGTCAGGTCGGCGATCTCGAGCAAGGGGTTGGTCGGCGACTCCAGCCACAGCAGCGCCCTGGGGGCTCCAGCCACGGTGGTGTCCTCCTGCAGGGCCGCTCGCACGGCGCCGGTGTCGGCCACGTCGACCCGCCGGGTGCGGACCCGTCCGCGCGCGGTCAGCTCGTCCGCCAGCTCGAGGGTGGTGTTGTAGGCCGCGGACGGCAGCACGACCAGCCCGCCGTGTGGAACCTGGTCGAGCACAGCCGATATCGCCGCCATCCCGGAGGCGAAGAGCAGGGCGCCACCTGTGCCGCCCTCGGCACCGGCGTGAACGTCAAGGCCCTCGAGCGCACCGATGGCCTCCTCGCCCGCGACCCACGTGGCGTTGTCGACGCGGCCGTAGAAGGGCTGTCCCGGCGGGGTGGTGCCGGACCCGACGTAGGTGGAGGTCATCGACACGGCCGGCCCCACCGGGGCGCCCGCGACGCGGGGCGGCCGGCCGGCCGTCACGGCGATCGTCTGCGGGTCCTGCTCGGGTTCGGCCACAGCCGAAACCCTAGGCCTGACCGCCGCCGGGTAGGGTCGGCGTCCGATGAGCGAGAACTCCAGAACACGTGTGGCCGTGGTCTTCGGTGGCCGGTCCAGCGAGCACGCGATCAGCTGCGTGACCGCCGCGGGGGTGATGGCCGCTCTCGACCCCGAGCGGTACGAGGTGGTCCCGATCGGCATCACCTCGACGGGCCGCTGGTTGCTGACCTCCGCCGACCCCGGCCGCTGGGCCCTGACCGGGGGAGACCTGCCGCACGTCTCCGACGACGACGGTGTCCCAGTGGTGCTGCGGCCGGGGACCGGCGAGCGAGACCTGCTGTGCGTCGAGGACGGTCAGGTCCCCAGAACGGTCGCCGAGGTCGACGTGGTGTTCCCTCTGCTGCACGGGCCCTACGGCGAGGACGGCACCTTGCAGGGGATGCTCGAACTGTCGGACACCCGCTACGTCGGCGCCGGCGTGCTGTCGTCGGCGCTCAGCATGGACAAGCACTACATGAAGGCCGTCCTGGCTGCCCACGGCCTGCCGATCGGCCCCTACGTGGTGATCCTGCCGTCCGACTGGGAGCGTGACCCGGCGCCCTCACGTGATGCGGTGGCGGCGCTCAGCTACCCGGTCTTCGTGAAGCCTGCTCGCGCGGGGTCGTCGATCGGCATCACGCGGGTGCCCGCCCCAGAGTTCCTCGACGACGCCATCGAAGCGGCACGCAAGCACGACCCCAAGGTGCTCGTCGAAGCCGCGATCGAGGGCCGCGAGATCGAGTGCGGCGTGATGCAGGACCCGGCTGGGGGTGCGCCGCTGACCTCCCTGCCCGGTGAGATCGAGGTCGTCTCCGACTCCGGCCACGAGTTCTACGACTACGAGGCCAAGTACTTCGACGAGTCAGGTGTGCGCTTGACCTGTCCGGCCGACCTGCCCGACCACGTGGCCGACGAGGTGCGGCGGCTGGCGGCGCAGACGTTCACGGTGATGGCGTGCGAGGGGCTGGCGCGCGTCGACGTCTTCGTCACGGGAGACAACCGGGTGGTCGTGAACGAGCTCAACACGATGCCGGGCTTCACCCCTCACTCCATGTACCCGCGGATGTGGGAGCAGTCGGGCACGTCGTACCGCGACCTCGTCCACCAGCTCGTGCAGCTCGCGCTGACTCGGCGTGTGGGACTTCGCTGACAGCATGGCCGCGCCGACCGTCCTTGGCGCTCGTGCGCTGAACCGCGCACTGCTGCAACGGCAGTGGCTCACCGAGCGACACGCCGCCTCTGCCATTGAGGCGCTCGGGCACCTGGTCGGGTTGCAGTCGCAGGCCCCCGACCCACCGTACGTCGGGCTGTGGACGCGTCTGGCCGAGTTCGAGCCCGACGACCTCGGCAGCCTCATCACGGACCGATCGGCGGTGCGCACCGCGCTGATGCGCAGCACGCTGCACACGGTGACCGCGCGCGACGCCCTGGCCATGCGTCCGCTGCTGCAGTCGACGCTCGAGCAGCACATCGAAGTGGCGTACCGACGTCACCTGGCCGGTGTCCCGGCCGCCGAGATCGGCTCTGCCGGCGCGACTCTGGTCGCGTCGGGTGGAACGTGGACGTTCGCCCAGATCACCGATGAACTCGCCCCACGATGGCCACAGGTGTCACGTGACGCGTTCGGCACAGTCGTCCGGGAGTTCGTGCCGCTCGCCCAGGTCCCCCCGCGCGGCCTCTGGCGGACGTCGGGCCCGGCCGCGCACGTCCCCTTGCAGACCTGGCTCGACGGCAGCCAGGTCGAGCCGATGACGGTCGACGAGCTCGCCACTCGCTACCTGACCGCCTATGGGCCGGCGACGGTCGCCGACCTGCAGGCATGGTGCGGGCTGACCAGGCTCGGTCCGCGCGTGAAGGAGCTTGCCGCAGAAGGAGTTCTGTGCACGTATGCCACCGAGGAGGGCAAGGTCCTGTTCGACGTCGCTGGCATCGAGCTGCCGGACGCCGACGAGCCCGTTCCCGTGCGGTACCTGCCGGAGTGGGACGTCCTGCTCCTGTCGCATGCCGACCGCACCCGCGTGATGTCAGCCCGGGCCAAGGCGGCCGTCTTCACCCAGAACGGCATCGTCCGCCCGACGGTGCTGGTCGACGGTCAGGTGCGTGCCACGTGGGCGGTGTCGGTGTCGGCCGACGAGGCTGTGCTGCAGGTCAGCGAGCTCGAGCCACTGGACGTCGACACCCGTGTCGAGGCGACCGAAGAGGGCCTGCGGCTGCTCGCCTTCCACTCACCGGAACGTCGGCACGAGGTGCGCTTCGCGGCACCGGGCTAGCGGAGCGTTCAGGCGGCCGACACGTCCGGTTCATGCCGGGCCCTTAGCGTCCGGGCTCATGACGACGCCCACAGACCCCGGGCCGGCCGGTCCCACCGCCCAGAACCAACGCACGATCTCCCGCCGTCACCTCCTCGGCGCAGGCGCGGCGATCGGGGCGGGCGTCGCGGTGGGATCGTTCCTCCCGCCGTCGGTGCGCGCTGCTGCCGCGATGCGGCCGCCGCCGGGCGGGCTCGACGCGATCGACCACGTGGTCATCCTGATGCAGGAGAACCGGTCCTTCGACCACCTCTACGGCACCCTGCGAGGTGTGATCGGGTTCGATGACCGCAGCGCCCTCCGGCGGCGCTCCGGAGAGTCGATCTTCGAGCAGCCGCGCGTGCCAACCGGCAGCGTGCTCCCGTTCGGCATTCGCGAGGCGGCGGAGCGTGAGGACCAAGACGTGCAGTACGTGGCATCGCTCCCGCACGGCTGGCCGGACGGGCAGGCCGCCTGGGGCGGAGGGTGGTTCGACGGCTGGGTGCCCGCCAAGGGACCGGCGACGATGGCGTTCTACGACCGCGCCGACGTTCCCTTCCACTACGAGCTGGCCGACACCTTCACCGTGTGCGACGCCTACCATTGCTCGGTCCCGAGCTCGACCAGCCCGAATCGCAACTACCTCGTCAGCGGTCACACCGGGTACGAGCCGGGCTCGACGGAGCGGGCCGTGACCAACGCTGCGTACGACGAGGACCATCACCGCGGGTACGACTGGGTCACCTACCCTGAGCGGCTCGAACGGGCCGAGGTGAGCTGGCAGGTCTACCAGGAGTGGGACAACTTCGGCGACAACAACCTCGAGTTCTTCGCGTTCTTCAAGGCGATCATGGCCAAGGCCCTTGCGAGCGTGGACGGGGGAGTCCACAAGAACCTGACGAGCTTCTACGGGTCGCTGTGGGACAAGTCGGAAGCGGAGCAGGACGCCCGGCTGGCCGAGCTCGACGCCTCGGTGGCGACCCTTCGACCCAAGGAGCGCAGCTTCTTCGAGCGCGGGCTGCGGCGAACCCGACCGGAGACGCTGGTGCCGAGCTTCGCCGCGGATGTCGCTGCAGATCGACTCGCGGCCGTGACCTACCTCGTGCCGTCGGCGGCGGACTCGGAGCACCCTGGCGCGTCGTCACCGATCCAGAGTGCGCGTCTCACGTACGAGGTGCTCGACGCCCTCGCCTCGCACCAGGACGTCTGGTCGAAGACAGCCGTCTTCATCACGTACGACGAGTTCGACGGCTTCTTCGATCACGTGCCACCGCCGGTCGCACCTGCGGAGGTCGACGACGAGTACTACCTGGCCCAGCCGGTCGGCATGGGTCCACGGGTGCCGATGATCGTGGTGTCGCCGTGGACGGTAGGCGGGTACGCCTGCTCCGAGGTGTTCGACCACTCGTCGATCACCCAGTTCCTCGAGCTGTGGACCGGCGTCCGGTCGCCCGTGATCAGCGACTGGCGTCGCTGCGCGGCAGGAGACCTGATGTCGGCGTTCGACTTCGAGCAGCACGCCGACCTTCCTCCGATCGAACAGCCGGGGCCGGTGCCGCCATTCACCGAGCGGTGGGAGCCCGGCCCGCCGGCCGACCAGGCCCAGCCGGCGCAGGAGCCCGGATCGAGGCCTGCCCGGCCGCTCCACTACCGACCGGAGGCGCGCGCCGTCGTGAGCAAGAACATGCTGACGCTGGTCCTTGACGACCGCGGCCGCAGGTCCAGCCACTTCGCGATCTACGGTTACGAGGGCGCCGGCACGATCCGTCCGGTCCACCTGGACGTCGCCCGTCGTACGACCCGCACGTTCCAGATCGTCGGCCCCACGTACGACGTCGTCGTGACCGGGCCCAACCGCTTCCGGCGCGACTTCGCCGGGTCGACCCTCGGCACCGCGTCCGCGCTGGTCGTCAGCAGTCATCAGGCAGAGGACGAGCAGACGATCGAGGTCAGGCTCCACAACAAGGGCACGTCACGCCTGGAGGTCACCGTTGCGCCGCTTGCGTACTCGGACCTCCCGCCGGTGTCGGTGGTGCTGCGGGCCGGCCGGCGCCGCACCGTCGAGTGGCCGGCAGGGGATGCTCACGGCTGGTACGACCTCCAGATCACGGTGGCCGACGACTCGTCGTTCCGACGGCGGATCACTGGCCACCTGGAGAATGGGCGTCCCAGCGTCACCGGCTGAGTCAGGTCCGGAAGCCCGTGTCACGCCTGCTGCTGCAGCGCCACTGGTGCAGCGAACCGGCGGTCGTTGTCGACGCTCGCTCCGGACCACGTCGTGCCGGCCGGGTGGACGTCCAGCCGAAGGACGTCGGGACGGGCGTAGTGGCCCACCGGGTCGAACTGCCGTCGCGCCGTGACGATCTCGTCGAGGTCGAGCGTCGCGACCAACATGCCGGACTGCTCGATCAACGGGCCCGCCAGCACGGTCCCGTCGGGGCCGACGATCGCCGTGCCGCCTCGTGACATCCAGTCGTCCGCTCCGCCGTAGAGGCCTTCCGCGCCGGGCAACGACCGGGGCACGTCCGCGCCGTTGAGGCACGAGTTGGTGCCGATCACGAAGACCCTGCCCTCCCTGGCGATGTGTCGCAGGGTCGGCAGCCAGGCGTCGCTGTCGTCCCAGGTCGGGGCGAGGTAGATCTCGACGCCCTGCTCGTACATGGCCGCCCGGGCCAGCGGCATCAGGTTCTCCCAGCAGATCAAGCCGCCGATCCGACCGAACTCAGTGGGAACGACTGTGAGCGACGGCCCGGCGCCGTTGCTCCAGATGGTGCGCTCGCCGCCGGTCGGTATCAGCTTGCGGTGGATGCCGGCGACAGCCCCCGAGGGATCCAGGTAGACCAGCGTGTTGTAGAGGCTGGCGGACGGAACCCGTTCGGTGACGCCGACGACGACCCACACCCCGGCGGCGCGAGCAGCGTCGCCGAGGCGGTCCGTGACGGGGCCCGGCACGTCGACGGCCTGCTCGTGCAGCCTCCGGTAGAGCTTGACGTCCGCCCAGGCCGGCCGACGCCAGACCCAGTCGGGGTAGCCCGGCACGACCGCCTCGGGGAAGACCACGAGCTGGGCGCCCTGCGCTGCGGCGTCGGCCACGTCGCTGACGAGCCGGTCGACGGTGGCGTCGCGGTCGAGGAAGACCGGCGTCGACTGGACCGCGGCGACCCTCAGCGTGCCCATCGTCACTTGGTGCCGCTGGCGACGAGCAGCTCGCAGGGACCGACGAATCCGGCCGCCGACTCGAACTGCCGCAGTCCGGCCTCGACCTCGGCCCAGACGTCCTCCCGCTCATCCTCTGGCACGCCGGCGAGCATCTGGTGCAGGGCGCCGAACGACTCGCGCTCGAAGCGCAGGCACTCCGTCGCCGACGGCAGCACGAGGGGGGCGTCGACCGCTTCCACGGTCACGTCGCGGAAGCCGGCGGTGGCCATCGCCTGCTCCAGCACACCGGCAGCGCCCAGGCTGAACGGACCGGGAAGCCCCGGACCCGGTGCAGGCAGCCCGGCGCGGCGACGGATCACCGACACGGGCACGGAGAAGAAGCCGTTGCGGTCGGGCGTGGAGTAGACGACCGCTGAGGCCCGTCCGCCCGGTCGCAGCGCTGCGCGGATGCCGGCCAGTGCACCGGGCTGGTCCGGCAGGTAGATCAGGCCGAGGCGCGAGATCGCCGCGTCGAAGCTGCCGTCGGCCAGGTCGCCGAGCTGCTCGGCGTCGGCCTCAACGGTCTGGACGTTCGTGACGCCGGCCTCGGCCGCCTGCTTGGCGGCGTAGGTCAGGATCGTGGGCGAGATGTCGGTCGCCACGACGCGGCCGTCGGCGCCTGCGCGGCGGGCGGCCGCCAGCGTCTGGCCACCTGCCCCGGCCGCGACGTCGAGCACCGAGGTGCCGTCGGCCACACCGGCGCCGTCGAGCATGCGCTCCGTAGCGTGCCCGAGCCATGTCTCGAGCGTGGGTCCCCAGCGGTGCCACGCCTCCGCGGCGTCCTCCCACTGCTGGCGGGTCGTCGTCTTGTACTGAACGGGGTCGAAGCTCATCTCGTCCTCCTCGGACCGGGTCTGGGTGGTGTCTCACACCAAGGGCGCTAGGACGTCGCTGCGACCCGGAAGACTCGATCTGGCGGATCGCCAGGCGACGGGCGGGCCTGGACGGGGCACGATGGCGACGTGGACCACCCGGAGTGGGAGGGGCTCGTCGGGCGCGACGACGCGCTGGCGCGAGTCGAGCGCGCCGTGGCCGCTGCGCGACTCGGGACGCGGGCGACGCTGATGGTCACCGGGGCCGCCGGAATGGGCAAGACCGCCCTGCTGCGGACGGCGCTGGACAGCGCGCGTGACCTCGACGTCAGGTGGGGAACCTGCGTCGAGGGTGGCGCCGCGCCCGGTTACTGGCCGTGGACACAGGTGCTCAACGGTCTGGTGCGCGGCGCAGGAGTCGACCGTGCGCGCGCGGCGGCGGGGGCCGACCTCGGGCTGGTGGCGACGATCGCGCCGGCCCTCGGCGAGCAGGGCGTGACCGAGCAGTCCGACCGGGGTCAGATGCTGCTGCTCGACGCGACGGTGGCGTGGCTGCACGCGCTGGCGGCGGTCCGCCCGGTGGTCGTCGTGATCGACGACCTGCAGTGGGTGGACGAGTCCTCTCTCGCGCTGCTGGAGCTCGTGGTGCAGGATCCTCGCCCGGCGCCGGTGTGCGTCCTGGCGACCCTGCGGCATGACGAGGTGCCGCAGCCACTGCAGCAGCGCGTGACGTCGCTCGTCGCGCGGGCCGACCACATCCGCCTGACCGGCCTCGACCGCAGCTCGGTGCACCGCCTGGTCGACCAGGTCATCGGCGGACGCACTGCGGAGGTGATCGCGGGCGCCATCTTCGAGCGGGCCGGCGGGCACCCGTTCTTCACGCGGGAGCTGGCGCTCGCGGTGGCGGACGGGCTGCCGCCGGAGCAGGTGCCGGACGCGATCCGGGACGCCATCGAGCGGCGAGCGGCGTCGCTGTCGTCCGCGACCCAGGAGCTGCTGCGGGTGGCGGCTGTTACCGGGTCCGTGATGCTGCCTGACGTGATCGCCGCGGTCACGGGCCAGGCGACCGACGTGGTGGCGGCTGCCACCTCAGAGGCGGTCTCCGCCGGGATGCTTCGCTCGGATGCACGTGGCCTGCAGTTCGCGCACGACCTGTTCCGCGAGACCTTGGCCGAGGCCGTGGCCCCCGCATCGAGGCCCGCACTCCACCTGGCCGTCGGCGCTGCGCTGGAGGCGAGGGCTGAGCGGGGTGGTGACGTCGCTGCCTCGGACCTGGCTCGCCACTTCCGCAAGGCCGTGTCGTGCGGTGGCCTCGACCGGGCGGTCACCTGGGCACTCCGCGCGGCTGCGGCCGACCGCTCGGCACTGGCTCTGTCCGAGGCAGCAACCCACCTGCGTCGACTGCGGGCCGCGGCGGCCGACGCCGGGCTCGCGCTGGCCGACGACCAGACCGTCGACGTACTGCTGGCCGAGGCGGACCTGCTGGCGAGGTCGGGTCGGCCCTCCGACGCCCGAGGCCTGCTGCGGGCGGCTCGTGCGGCTGCAGACCGCGCCGGCGACGCCGTCCGCACGACACGCGTCGCGCTGGCCGTCGCGGCGCTGGGCTCGCGCTTCGCCAGCCGCCGCGACGACGTCATCGCCGAGCTGGAGACGGCGCTCGCCGCCGTAGGACAGACCGACGCGGCCCTGGACGCCCAGCTGATGGCGGCGCTCGCGCGGGAGCTGCAGCACTCGGTGCCGGAGCAGCGCGCGAGAGCCGGCCCACTCACGGAGCAGGCGCTGCTTCGCGGTCGCACGACCGGCGACCGCGACGTCGTCAGGGCGTGCCTGCTGGCCCGTCACGACGTGCTCTGGACGCCGGGCGAGGCGGTTCGGCGGGCCGAGGTCGTCGCCGAGCTGGTCGCCCTCACCGGGGCCGGTGGTGACCTGGAGCAACAGGCCGAGGCGCTGCTGCTTCACGCAAATGCGCTGCTGGAGAGCGGGAGTGCCGCCTTCGGCCCCTACCTGGAGATGTGCCTGGAGCTGCTCGCCGGCCTCGGACAGCCCCGCCACCTCTACACGATCGAGACCCGACGGGCGTGCGTGGCACTGCTCCGTGGCGGCCTCGACGAGGCGGACGCCCGGATCGAGCAGGCAGCCGTGCTGGGGGAGCGGCTGCGTGAGCCTGACACCGGCAACGTGCGCATGTCCCAGCGCCTGGAGCTCGTGCGCGCGCGTGGCCTCCCCGAAGAGCTGGCCGCGTTCGCCGCGGAGGCGGTCGCGCACTGGACGGGGGCGCCGGTGCATGCGCACGCCGTTGCCGCCGGTTTCTGCGCCCGCGCAGGCGATCTCGAGTCGGCAAGACACCACGTGGCCGCTGTGAGAGACCTCGGAACGTGGCGGGCCGACCGGTCGTACCTCTGGTCGGTGTTCGTGCGAGAGCTCGCCGTGGCCGCCGTGGCCCTCGACGACCGGACGCTGTGCGCGGAGCTGCTCGAGGACCTGCAGCCGCTCGTGGGCACGTGCGGGGTGAACGGTGCGGTCGTCGCGTTCGCGGGGTGCCACTCGCACACAGCCGGGCGACTGGCCGCCGCACTGGGAGATGCCGGGCTGGCCCGTACCATGCTCGAGGATGCATGTCTGGTCTACGAGCGCCTCGGTGCTGCGTCCCTGGCCGAGGCACGGGCCGACCTCGCTGAGGTTGGCGAAGCGACCGTAGCCGCGGGAGCCGCGCTGCGTCGACGGGGCCCGGTCTGGGAGGTGACGTACGCCGGGCGGACGGCTGCCGTCGGACACTGCAAAGGGCTGTTGGACATCGCCCACCTGGTTCGCCGGCCCGGGGCCGACCTGCACGTGCTCGACCTCGTGCAGTCCGGCGTCCGATCGGATCCGGCCGGCGAGGTACTCGACCGCACCGCGCTGTCGGCCTACCGGCAGAGGTTGGCCACGCTCTCAGACGAGCGCGAGGACGCCGAAAGTCGTTCGGACGACGCGAAGCTGCGCACGCTCGACGAGGAGCACGATGCGCTCCTCGCCGAGCTGCGGCACGGGACCGGGCTGGGCGGGCGGGCACGTGAGTTCGCCAACCATCCGGCCGAGCGCGCGCGCAAGGCGGTCACCGCACGGATCCGCGACGCCGTCCGGCGCGTCGGGGAGGCACACCCCGAGCTCGGTGCGCACCTCGACCGAGAGCTCGTCACCGGGGTCCGCTGCCGGTACCGAGGTGCCGAGCGCTGGGAGGTCGAGGTCTGAGACGCGTTCGGCGCGAGGCGATCTCAGTCGCCCTTGACGTTGACGATCTGTCGCAGCACGTGGCGAACCTCGACCAGGTCGGCGGCGTCAGCCATCACACGGTCAATGTCCTTGTAGGCCTGCGGGATCTCGTCGACGAACGCATCGGTGTCGCGGTACTCGATGCCCGCCATCGCCGTACGCAGCTGCTCGTGCGTGAAGGTCTTGCGGGCCTTGGAACGCGAGTACTCCCGGCCGGCGCCGTGCGGGCTGGAGTTCAGCGCCACCGGGTTGCCGCGGCCGACCACGACGTACGAGGCCGTGCCCATCGACCCGGGGATCAGGCCGGGCTCGCCCTCACGGGCCGAGATGGCACCCTTGCGCGACAGCCAGACGTTCCTGCCGAAGTGCTTCTCCCGCTCGGTGAAGTTGTGGTGACAGTTCACCTCCTCGACGCGCTGCACCTCCTCGCCCGTCCACGCCTGCATGCAGGAGACGACCCGGTCCATCATCTCCTCGCGGTTGAGCAGGGCGAAGTGCTGGGCCCAGCGCAGCTCACGGATGTAGGTCCAGAACTCCTCGGTGCCCTCGGCCAGGTACGCCAGGTCGGGGTCCGGCAGCGAGATCCACCACTTCTGGCACAGGTCGCGCGCCACCTTGATGTGGTGCGTGGCGATCTTGTTGCCCACACCGCGGCTGCCCGAGTGCAGGAACAGCCACACGCGGTCGGTCTCGTCGACGGTCACCTCGATGAAGTGGTTGCCCGAGCCGAGGGTGCCCAGCTGCAGGCGCCAGTTGCCAGCGTACCTGTCCGGGTCGAAGCCGGCCTTCTCAGCCCGCTTCTCCAGGTCTGAGATCCGCACGGCCGCAGTCTCACTCACCTCGGTGTTGTACTTGCCCGCAGACAGCGGCACTGCAGCCTCGATGGCCTCGCGAAGGTGGCGCCTGTCGGACGGGAGGTCATCGACCTGCCACTGGGTGCGGACGGCGATCATGCCGCACCCGATGTCGACGCCCACGGCGGCAGGCATGATCGCACCGAGGGTGGGGATCACCGAGCCGACGGTCGCGCCCTTGCCCAGGTGGGCGTCGGGCATCAGAGCCACGTGCGGGTGGACGAACGGCATCGACGAGGTGGTGACGGCCTGCGCACGCGTGCCCTCGTCGAGGATGCTCGCCCAGTTCAGCAGGCGAGGGTTGATCTTCTCCATGTGATGAGTGTCGCGGTCCGAAACCCGTTGTGACGAATGACTTCCTGGATTGCGGACGGAACCGGCTCGACGGTGGACGAGCTCGAGCGTCGTCCCGACCCGGAACTGGTCCGCTCCCGCGCCGAGAAGGCCTCGAGCCGCGCGGTTGGTGTCGGCGATCTCGGCGCGCATGATCCGGTGACCACGGTCGTGCAGGACCTCGAGAACGCGCAGCAGGAGGGCGTGCGTGACCCTGGTGCGCCGGTGCGCAGGCAGCACCCAGACCAGGCCGAGCCGTGGCGTGAGACCACCCATCCAGACGCGGCCAGGCCGACGTGCTCGCCGGTGCTTCGCTCGACGGCGGCCAGGTAGGTGTCACGGTCGAAGTCGGCGCCGAACGTCTCGGCCAGGAAGTCCTCTCGACGCCACCGCCAGCCTGCCGAACCGGGTACGTCGTCACGCAGCTTCTCGTCGAGGTGACGCAGCCGGTCGAGGTCGCAGTCAGCGGCGCTGACCAGGTCGACGGTGTCGGGCGGCGGCAGGCGCCGCAGGCCCAGAGCCGCCCAGTCCGTGGGGATCTCATACAGGTCCTCGCGGCGGCTGAGCACGAAGCCGGCGCCATCGAGCCACTCGAGCTCCGCCACCTCGGCGGCGTCCACCTCCGCGTACAAGTCGACGTCCAGCCGCTGCGACGCCTCGGCGACCATCGCCGACCAGCTCGCGGGGTGCTCTGGTGAGAAGAGGGCGAGACGGCGTGAGTCAGGACGCGTCAGCACGCGCAGCTCACCGACGGGTGCACCGTCGCGGCCGGCGACGAAGACGTCGCCGTCCCGTCTCACCTCGAAGGACGGCGGCGCTTCAGACATCACAGACACCGCCGCTCGGCCACGGTGAGGTCCGCGGCGCTGCTGATGGCAGCCAGCACGACGTCGACCTCCTCGGGACTCGTTCCGGGCAGGCGCAGCTCGACCGCCGGAACGCGTCCGTAGGTGGTGTAGACGGTGTCGCCGGAGTCCTCGCGCAGCACCCAGTCGACCTCGCCGACCGTGAGGCAGGGGTCGGTGGTTGGGCCGAGCGGGTCCACACCGCAACGCATCTCGACGGGTGGTTCCCCCCAGGCAGCCGTCGACTGGCCCGTCGTCTCGCGGCGCGTGTCACCTCGCAGCTCGGTCGGCAGGCGCACCAGCACCTCTGCGCAGAGCGGGTCCGAGGCGCTGGGGCCGGCCTCCACGGTCGCCGGCCGCGCGCATCCGGGCAGGGTCAGCACCACGAGGACTGTCAACGCAGACGACAGCGCCAGGGCCGACGGCACACGTCGGGCCCTGGCGCTGAAGGCGTCCGGTGGGTTCGGGGTGGTGGTGTGGACTCGCGTCAGGCGTGCACCACCGTGCAGGTCACCGTCCGAGTGATGCCCGGGACGCCTTGGATCTTGGACATCACCAGTGGGCCGAGCTCCTCGACACTGGCCGCCTCCACCCTCACGATCACGTCGTACGGGCCTGTGACGTCCTCGGCCATCACGACTCCCTGCAGCGCGCCGATGGCCTCGGCCACTGATGCCGCCTTGCCGACCTCGGTCTGGACGAGTACGTAGGCCTGCACCACCACGGGAACCTCCTGTGTGTCGACGGCGTCGTCTGTGCTCGGGCAGGCAGTGAGCCACTGGGAACCACTGGCACTGGCCTGCCGCGCCGTCACGCTACCGTGTCGCGGCGGTACGACGGCAAGGGGACTTGCAAGGGGATGGTGCGCGGGTGACGAGTCGTGGCAAGGCATCCGGAGGCGCGACCTTCGCCGACGTCGGCGAGGCCGGACTGCTCGCGCAGATCCTGCCGCTGCTGCCGGAGGGTGCGGCGACCGCCGTGGGTCCCGGCGACGACGCCGCCGTGCTGGCCGCCCCCGACGGCCGGGTCGTGCTGACGACCGACGTGATGGTCGAGGGACGCGACTTCCGCCGCGAGTGGTCGAGCGCCGAGGACGTCGGGGCCAAGGCGGCAGCCCAGAACCTGGCGGACGTGGCCGCGATGGGAGCGGTCGCGACGGGGCTGGTCGTGTCGATCGTGGCGCCCCCCGACACCGAGGTCGAGTGGGCCCTTGGCCTGGTGCGTGGAGTGGCTCTCGGCTGCCAGGGAACCCAGGCCGGCGTCGTCGGGGGTGACCTGTCAGCGGGGTCGCAGATCGTCGTCTCGGTGACCGCACTCGGCGACCTCCAGGGACGAGCACCCGTCCTGCGGTCGGGAGCAAGGCCCGGCGATGTCGTCGCGGTTGCCGGCAGCCTCGGCCGCTCGGCTGCCGGGCTCGCGCTGCTGTCGTCGGGCCGAGCCGACCTGGCGCCGGACCTGGTCGACGCCCATCGCCGTCCGACACCGCCGCTGTCGGCCGGACCCGCCGCCGCGCTGGCCGGCGCCACCGCCATGATCGACGTCAGCGACGGGCTGCTGCGCGACCTCGACCGGGTCGCCGAGGCGAGCGGCGTGTCGATCGACCTCGACGGCAGCGGTGGCCCGCTGGTGCGGCAGCGCGACACGCTGGCCCGCGCGGCGGACGCGCTGGACGCGGAGCCGGGCCAGGCATGGGAGTGGGTGCTGGCCGGTGGTGAGGACCACGCCCTGGCGGCCTGCTTCCCGCCTGAGTCAGCGCTGCCGACACCGTTCGAAGCGGTCGGGACGGTGGTGCCGCGGATCGAGGGACGGTCGCTGGTCGAGGTGGACGGCGCCGCCCGTCCCCGCGTGAGCGGCTGGGACCACTTCGGGGGCTGAGCGCGACAGCACGAAGGGCCGGTCCCTGTCGGGAGCCGGCCCTCGGTGGGTCAGACAGTCACGTCAGAAGGGTGGTCAGCGAGTGACCTTGCCCGCCTTGATGCAGGAGGTGCAGACGTCCAGGCGCTTCGGGGTGCCACCGACGACCGCGCGGACGCGCTGGATGTTGGGGTTCCATCGACGCGACGTGCGACGGTGCGAGTGCGAGATGGAGTTGCCGAAGCTCGGCTTCTTGCCGCAGACCTCGCAGTTGGCAGCCACGGGAGTTCTCCTTGCATGTTGCAGCGGTGACACCGGCGGCAGCCGGGTCGGCGGTTCGGGTGGGTACACCCGGACGCGCCGGGCAACCGGAACAGACTAGCCGAGCCTGGCACGCCCGCCCAAATGCCGGGTTCGTGCCCCCGGCTGTGAGTGCGTCCTGCGCGGCGTCCGGGCTACGTGATGGGATGTGCGCTCAGGCCGGCACGACGACCAGCACGCCGATCGAGGGACGAGGGAGCCGACATGGGCAGTGACTCGCTCGACGCCGAGCTCGCGCGCCGCTGGCTCGACCTCGCCCTCGACGGGCTGCACCGCGACCGCGAGGCCATCGACTCTCTCAACGTGTACCCGGTACCGGACGGCGACACCGGCACGAACCTGCACCTCACCCTGCAGCGCGCCTGCGAGGCGGTCGACGACGTGGACGCCGACGCGAGCCTGCCCGCTGTCGCCGACGCCGCAGCCACCGGCGCCCTGCTGGGCGCTCGCGGTAACTCGGGCATCATCACCAGCCAGCTGTTGCGGGGATGGGCCGACGCCATCGCGGCGTCCGGACGGGACACCGCCGACGTGGACACGATCACGGATGCCTTCCACCGTGCGGACGAGCAGGCGTGGGCCGCTGTGGAGACTCCCGTCGAGGGCACGATCCTGTCGCTCTCACGTGCTGCAGCGCTGGCTGCGGCCACCGCCCGTGACGGCGGTGACGACCTGCCTGCCCTGCTGCGAGCGGTCACCGACGCCGCGCAGGAGGCGCTGGAGGCCACCACCGGGCAGCTCGACGTGCTGGCCGAGGCCGGAGTGGTCGATGCCGGCGGTGCCGGTCTGGTGGTCATCCTCGAGGCACTCGTCGCAGCCGTCACCGACACCGAGCCACAGCGCCTCGCGTTCGCCGGCGTCGGCCCGGTGCCGCTCGACCAGACCTGCCCGGACCTCTCCCCGGGCGGTCCGGCGTTCGAGGTGATGTACCTGCTGGACGTCGTGACCGCGCCTGACGGCGCGGGCGACGCCGCGGTGGCGGAGCTGCGTGCCGAGCTCGCGCCCCTCGGCGACTCGCTCGTCGTGGTCGGGGGGTCCGGCCTGTGGAACGTGCACATCCACGTGGACGACGCGGGCGCTGCCGTCGAGGCGGGGATGCGTTGCGGGCGGCCGCACCGCATCCGCATCACGCACCTGGCTTCCGGGGAGCCGACTCGGGCGTCGGACGGTGAGCCCGGCGCAGGCGCCGAGGTGATCGCGGCCGACCGCGTGGGCGAGACGGGCGGCGCGGGGCGTGCGGCGCCCGACCCCGACAGCATCGGTGTGGTCGCCTGGGCGGCGGGACCCGGTCTCGCGCAAGTGTTTTCCGACGCCGGGGTGATCCCGGTCGTGGGCAAGGGTGGCCACCGGGCGTCGACCGAGGAAGTGCTCGCGGCCGTGCGGGACGCCGGCACCGCCTCCGTCGTCGTGCTCCCCAACGACACCGACACGCTCGCGGTCGCGCGGGCAGCGGCCGAGGCCGGGCGGCGCGAGGGGATCCGCGTCACCGTCGTGCCGACGCGCGCCCAGGTGCAGGGACTGGCGGCGGCCGCCGTCCACGACCCGCAGGCCAGCCTGGAGCAGGACGTGGCCCTGATGTCGGCCGCCGCAGGCGGAACGCGCCATGGCGCCGTCACCGTGGCCGCGCGGGAGGCGATCACGATGGCGGGCCGCTGCGTGCCCGGTGACGTGCTCGGGGTGATCGACGGCGACTTCGCCCTGATCGGTGACGACGTCACCGCGGTGGCGCTCCAGGTCACCGAGCGACTGCTCGGCGGCGGAGGAGAGCTGGTGACGCTGGTCCTCGGCGACGGCTGCCCCGACGGGCTGGTCGAGGCGGTGCAGGCGGCGGTTCGCAGCGCGCACTGGGAGGTCGAGGTCCACGTGGTCGACGGCGGGCAGGCGCGGTACCCCGTCCTCGTCGGCGTGGAGTAGTCGGCTTGGAGCCGGTGTGGAGTAGATGAGTCCCGACATCCCGTGGCGCGGCGAGGGCGACCCGGTCGCGCCCGCACCACTGCTGGACCGGCCGCTGGACAGGGTGCTGGGACCGCGCAGCGCCAAGCCGCTCACCGACGGGCTCGGTCTCGTCACCGTGGCCGACCTGATGCAGCACCTGCCGCGCCGGTACGAGTCGTTCCGCGAGCCGACGCCTCTAGGTCGCCTACCCGAGGGTGAGCACGTCACCGTTGCCGCGCGGGTCCGGTCGAGCTCGCCGCGGCGGGCTCGCAGCGGCAGCTGGGTGGTTCAGGTGACCGTGACGGACGGCCAGGACGACCTGCACCTCGCGTTCTTCGCCAAGCGCGAGCACATGGCCACCTACATCGTGCGCCAGCTGCCGGTGGGCAGCCTCGCCCTGTTCGACGGCAAGGTCGGTCGCTACAACAACAAGCCGCAGCTCGCGCACCCCCGGTACGAGAGGCTGCCGGAGGACGCCACCGCCGAGGACGCCGCGGTGCGGGCCGAGCGGCTGATCCCGATCTACCCGGCCAGCGCCAAGCTGCCGTCGTGGAAGATCGCCAAGGCCGTCGCGATGCTGCTGCCGATGGTGCTCGCCGACGAGGTCCCCGACCCTCTGCCTCCAGCGCTGGTCGCCGAGAGGCGCTGGCCCTCCGCCGCCGACGCGCTGCTGCTGATCCACCAGCCGACGGACCGTGAGCAGGTGCGCAGGGCGAGGGAGCGCTACCGGTTCGAGGAGGCCTTCGTGCTGCAGGCGGCCCTGGCGCGCCGCCGCGCGCAGTCGGCGGCCCTGCCCGCCACACCCCGCCCGGCATCGGACGGGGGCCTGCTCGCCGCGTTCGACGCAGCCCTGCCGTTCGAGCTCACGGCCGGGCAGGTGGCGGTCGGTGAGGCGATCGCGGCCGACCTCGCGCGCGAGCACCCGATGCACCGGCTGCTGCAGGGCGAGGTCGGGTCGGGCAAGACCGTGGTCGCGCTGCGGGCGATGCTCACGGTCGTCGACGCCGGGGGCCAGGCGGCCCTGCTCGCACCCACGGAGGTCCTCGCCGTCCAGCACCACCGCTCGATCTCGGCCATGCTCGGCAGCCTCGGCAGTGCCGGGCTGCTGCCGCTCGACGGGGCGCTCGCCACAGACGTCGCGACGAGAGTGGCGTTGCTCACCGGGTCGCAGCCCGCGGCCACGCGCCGCGAGTCGCTGCGCGACGCCGCGGGCGGTGAGGCCGGCATCGTGGTGGGGACGCACGCGCTGCTGCAGGAGGCCGTCGAGTTCCACGACCTGGGCCTCGTCGTGGTCGACGAGCAGCACCGGTTCGGCGTCGAGCAGCGAGATGCCTTGCGGGCCAAGTCGCTTCGGACGCCGCACCTGCTGGTGATGACGGCCACTCCCATCCCTCGCACGGTTGCGATGACGGTGTTCGGCGACCTGGAGACGTCCACGCTCACCGAGATCCCCGCCGGCCGGCAGCCGGTGGAGACGCATGTCGTCCCGGAGGACAACCAGGTCTGGGTGGACCGCATGTGGGCGCGCGTGCGGGAGGAGGTCAAGGCCGGGAGGCAGGCCTTCGTGGTCTGCCCGCGCATCGGCGGCGACGGTGGAGAGGTCGACGAGACGGTCGAGGTGCAGGAGGGCGACGACGCGCCACCGCGACGCCCACCCCGCGCGGTGCTCGACGTGGTCGCCGAGCTCGGCGACGTGCCGACTCTGGCGGGGCTTCGGGTCGAGGTGCTGCACGGCCGGATGCACCCCGACGACAAGGACGCCGTGATGCGGAGGGTGACCGCCGGTGAGGTCGACGTGCTGGTCGCCACCACGGTGATCGAGGTCGGCCTCGACGTGGCGAACGCCTCGGTGATGGTCGTGATGGACGCCGACCGCTTCGGGGTGTCGCAGCTGCACCAGCTGCGCGGGCGGATCGGCCGCGGCGCCCACCGCGGCGTCTGCCTGCTCGTGTGCGGGGACGATGCGAGGGACCCGGCCCGCGAACGGCTGTCGCAGGTGGCCGCCACGCACGACGGCTTCGAGCTGTCGCGCCTCGACCTGGAGAACCGCCGCGAGGGCGACGTGCTGGGCTCGGCGCAGTCGGGGTGGCGGTCCTCGCTGCGGCTGCTGCGGGTGACCAAGGACGAGGACGTCATCGTCGACGCCCGCCACCAGGCCGCGGACGTGGTCGCTCAGGACCCCGACCTCGCGGGTCATCCGGTGCTGGCGCGTCACATCACCCGGCTGCTCGACCCCGAGCGCGAGGTGTTCCTGGAGCGCGGCTGACCTCGCCTCGATCTCCAACCCGAGCTCGTGCCTGGCTCGCGCCTGCCATCGAGACGCACCACTGAGCCCGTACGCTCCCCGCGTGACGCGCATCATCGCGGGCACGGCGCGAGGTCGCCGGCTCGAGGTACCCGAGGGCCAGGCGACGCGTCCCACGTCCGACCGCGTCCGCGAGGCGTTGTTTTCCCGGCTCCAGCACGAGGGCCTGCTCGACGGCACTCGCGTGCTTGACCTCTACGCGGGATCCGGGGCCCTCGGGCTGGAAGCGGCCAGCCGCGGCGCCGAGCACGTGCTGCTCGTCGACAGCGCCCGTGCGGCCGCGGGCAGCGCCCGCCGCAACGCGACGACCGTGGCGGCCGATGGTGTCGAGGTGCGCCAGGCCGCGGTCTCCATGGTGCTCGGGACGGCGCCCGGTCGTCCGTACGACCTGGTGTTCGTCGACCCGCCCTACCCCCTGGCGGAGGACGAGCTGTCGGCGGCCCTGCGGCAGCTCGTCGACAACGAGTGGCTCGCTGCCGACGCCGTCGTCGTCGTCGAGCGCAGCCAGCGCAGCCCGGAGCCGGGATGGCCCGTCGGGCTGGTGCGTTTCGACGAGCGCAGGTACGGCGACACCCGGCTGTGGCTCGCGGAGCCGATCACCGCGCCCGAACCTGCCTGAGTCGTTAGATTCGCAGCATGGCCGACACCACGGACCCGACCTCCGCCGTCCCCGCTGGCTCACCGTCAGGCGACGACGCGTCGGGCGCACCGGTCCCCCCGCCCGTCGACCGCCGCGCCGGCCGGGTCGACCGTCGGGCGAGCACGTCGCGGTGCTGCGTGTGCCCCGGCTCTTACGATCCCGTCACCAACGGACACCTCGACGTCATCGCCCGTGCGGCAACGCTCTTCGAGGAGGTCGTCGTCGCGGTGCTGCAGAACCCGTCCAAGCGGGGAGCCTTCGCCGTCGAGGAGCGCGTCGAGATGATCAACCGCGCACTCGCCGGGGAGGTCCGGGCCTCCGGACGGGTCAGGGTGGAGGCCGTCGGCGCCGGGCTGCTCGTCGACTACTGCCGGAGTGTGGGTGCCGTCGCGGTCGTGAAGGGACTGCGCGGGAGCGGCGACTTCGGCTACGAGCAGCCGATGGCCCTGATGAACAGGCACCTGACGGGACTCGAGACCGTCTTCCTGGCCGGCGACCCGGCGTACGGACACGTGTCGTCGTCCCTGGTCAAGGAGGTCGCCTCGTACGGCGGCGACGTGCACGGGCTGGTGCCCGACCTGGTGGCCGACCGGCTGGCGGCGCTGCGCAGCGGCTGACTCCTGCTGGCTCGGACCTGACCTGGCCCGACATTTGGGTCGGCCTGACCTGCTGCGATACCCTCGTCTGTCGGTCTCGTCGCATCCGCGTCGGGGCCGGGGTCGTGTCTGCCCTTGTATCTGCCTCGATGCCTGCCGTCCCCTCACCGGGAGGAGTCCGTGACCAGCCTGGACCCGCGCTCGCCGCTCGTGCTCGACACTCTCGAGCTGGGGCGACGTCCCGGGTCCATGCGGCGGCTCCAGCGCACCATCGAGGCACCTGACGACCTCGGCACCGCAGTGATCGGCGTGGCCACCGGATCCGAGCTCGAGCTGGACGTGCGGCTCGAGGCGGTGATGGAGGGTGTGCTCGTGTCGGGAACGACGCGGGGACAGGCACGAGGGCAGTGCGTCCGCTGTCTGGACGATCTCGAGCAGCCGCTCGAGGTGTCGTTCCAGGAGCTGTTCGTCTACCCGGACAAGGCCCGTCACCGCGAGAAGGTCGACCACGAGGAAGCGCCCGACGAGTACGAGCTGGAGGACGACCTGGTCGACCTCGAGTCCGTGCTCAGGGATGCGGTGGTGCTCGCGCTGCCGTTCCAACCGGTGTGCTCGCAGGACTGCCCCGGGCTGTGCTCGCACTGCGGGGCACGACTCGCGGACGACCCGGAGCACACGCATGACATCGTCGACCCTCGGTGGGCGGCGTTGCAGTCCCTGGTACCCCCGGCGTCCCAGTCGTCGGACCAGTCGCCGGATCAGAAGGAGAGCTAAGCCGTGGCCGTCCCGAAGCGGAAGATGTCCCGCAGCAACACCCGGCACCGCCGGTCGCAGTGGAAGACCACCCCCACCACCCTGACCACCACGGTCGAGGGCGGTCAGGAGACCCACTCGCGCCCCCACCACGCCCACGTGGTCACCGACTCCAACGGCACCCCGCTGTTCCTGGAGTACAAGGGCCGCAAGGTCAAGGACCTCTGAGCCGGGACGCTTGGCGACCCCGGAGCTACCCGAGCTGGCCGAGCCGCCGGACCTGAAGTCCGGCCTCGGGCTCGTCATCGACCCCGACCTGCTGCTTCGGGCACTGACGCACCGCTCCTTCGCGTACGAGCACGGAGGGCTGCCGACCAACGAGCGCCTCGAGTTCCTCGGTGACGCGGTGCTCGGGCTCGTCGTCACGGACGCCCTGTACACGCGCCATCCCGAGCTGCCCGAGGGTCAGCTGGCCAAGCTGCGGGCGGCGGTGGTCAACATGCGCGCCCTGGCCGGCGTCGCCCGTGAGCTCGATGTCGGTCGGCACGTGCTGCTCGGCCGCGGCGAGGAGACCACCGGGGGGCGTGACAAGGCGTCGATCCTCGCCGACACCCTCGAGGCCCTGATCGGTGCCGCCTACCTGAGCCACGGCATCGAGGCCGCCCGCGACCTCGTGCACCGGCTGATCGACCCGCTGATGGACTCGTCGGCGACCCTGGGTGCGGGTCTCGACTGGAAGACCAGCCTGCAGGAGCTCACCGCGACCCACGGGCTGGGTGTGCCGTCCTACCTGATCAGCGAGGACGGCCCCGACCACGCGAAGTCGTTCCAGGCCAGCGCGATCATCTCCGGCCTGGTCCGCGGCACCGGCACCGGACGCAGCAAGAAGGCCGCCGAGCAGAAGGCGGCGGCGATCGCCTGGCAGGCCGTGCACGACGAGCTCGCCAGCCAGGGCGTGAAGGTCGACGTCGAGGGCAGCCTCGAGTCAGCGGCGACCTCACCGAAGCACAGGGCCGACACACGAGCTGACACCCTGGCCGGGCCCGACGAGCCGGCCTGACCGTTCGAGACCCCATGTCGAAACCGGCAGAGCCGAACCGTGCCTGAGCTGCCCGAGGTCGAGGTGGTGCGCCGCGGCCTGCACCGCTGGGTCGTCGGGCGGACGGTCGCCGACGTCGAGGTTCACCACCCGCGTCCGGTCCGCCGGCAGCCGGGCGGTGCCGCCGAGCTCTCCGGCCGGCTGAAGGGCCGCACGGTCGCGGCGGCTGTGCGCCGTGGCAAGTTCCTGTGGCTCGAGCTCGACGACGGACAGGGCCTGCTGGCGCACCTCGGCATGAGCGGACAGATGGTCGTCCGCGACAGTGACGCGCCGGCGGAGCGGCACCTGCGGGTAGCGATCGGCTTCGACGACGACGGGGGCCAGCTGCGGTTCGTCGACCAGCGGATGTTCGGTGGCGTCGCTGTCATCGACCTGGTGCCCACTCCAGACGGCCTGCCCGCCGGTCTCGCCGCCGACGGCCAGGCGTCGTCGCTGTGGCTGCCACCGGAGGTCGCGCACATCGCGCGCGACCCGCTGGACCCGCACCTCGACGTGCCCGCGCTGGTCGCGCGAGTCCGCCGCCGCCGCACCGGCGTGAAGCGCGCGCTGCTCGACCAGACCCTGATCTCAGGGATCGGGAACATCTACGCCGACGAGGCGCTGTGGCGTTCGCGGCTGCACTACGCGCGTCCCACCGAGACTCTCACCCGGCCGGCAGTGCTCAGCCTGCTCGACGACGTGCGGGCCGTGATGAACGAGGCGCTCTCGCAGGGTGGCACCAGCTTCGATTCGTTGTACGTCAACGTGAATGGCGAGTCGGGATACTTCGAACGGTCGCTCGCTGTGTACGGACAGGCCGACCAGCCGTGCCCGCGCTGCGGCACACCGGTGCGGCGCCACGCGTTCATGAACCGGTCGTCGTACACGTGCCCCCGGTGCCAGCCCACGCCTCGCCGCGCGCGCTGGTAGCCAGTAGCGTGCTCGGACGTCATCGTCAGGGGTGGTCGCCGACGGGAAGGTCGCCATGAGCGTGTTTCGCACCAAGTCCATCGAGCAGTCCATCGCCGACACCGAGGAACCCGAGCACCGGCTGAAGAAGGACCTGGGCGCACTCGACCTGGTGGTCTTCGGTGTCGGAGTGTGTGTCGGAGCCGGGATCTTCGTGCTGACAGGCCAAGCGGCGGCGAGCAACGCGGGCCCGGCCATCGCCCTCTCGTTCCTGATCGCCGGCGTGGCGTGCGGCTTCGCGGCCCTCTGCTACGCCGAGCTCGCCTCGGCCGTCCCCGTCGCGGGTAGCGCCTACACGTTCTCCTTCGCCACCCTCGGCGAGATCGTCGCCTGGACCATCGGCTGGGACCTCGTGCTCGAGTTCACCGTCGGTGCTGCCGCTCTCGCAACGTCTTTCAGCGGCTACCTCTCGACGATCCTCGATGGCACTGCATTGGAGATCCCGGCATCCATCGCGTCGACCGAGACGGGGTTCGTCAACCTGCCGGCAGGCCTTCTGATCGTCGGCCTGACCATCATCCTCGCGACCGGCATCAAGCTCTCCAGCCGGATCAACCAGGTCGTCGTCCTGATCAAGGTGACTGTCGTGATGGCCGTCATCGTGGTCGGCATCTTCTACGTCAAGACGGCCAACTGGTCCCCGTTCGTTCCGCCGGCCGAGGGCGTGGCCCCGGCCGAGGGCGGCCCACTCGACGTGCCGCTGATCCAGCAGATCCTCGGGGTCGAGCCCTCCGTGTACGGCTTCGGCGGCGTCTTCGCCGCGGCGGCACTGGTGTTCTTCGCGTTCATCGGTTTCGACGTCGTGGCGACGACGGCTGAGGAGGCGCGAAACCCGCAGCGCGACCTACCGATCGGCATTCTCGGTTCGCTGGGCATCGTCACCCTGCTCTACATGGCGGTGTCGCTGATCATCACCGGCGTTCGGCCCTACACCGAGATCGACCCCGCCGACTCGGCCCCGCTGGCCACCGCGTTCAACGCCGTCGGCGTGGAGTGGATGGGAGACATCGTGGCTGTCGGCGCCTGCATCGGGTTGACCGTCGTGGCCATGATCCTGCTGCTCGGGCAGACCCGCGTGGGCTTCGCGATGGCACGCGACGGGCTGCTCCCGAAGGGCTTGGCGCAGGTGCACCCGACGTTCGGGACGCCCTACCGCTTCACGATTCTCACGGGCACGATCGTGGCCGTCATCGCGTGCTTCGTGCCGCTCTCGACCCTGGCCGAGCTCGTCAACATCGGCACGCTGTTCGCTTTCATCCTCGTGGCGATGGGTGTCGTCGTCCTGCGGCGCACCCGTCCTGACCTCCACCGCAGCTTCCGCGTGCCGCTCTCGCCCGTGATTCCGGCCCTCGCGGTGCTGATGTGCCTGTACCTGATGCTGAACCTGACCGGCGGCACCTGGCTGCGGTTCGGCGTCTGGATGGCGCTCGGCTTCATCGTGTACTTCACCTACTCGCGCAGCCGCAGCGTGATGGCCACCGGGCAGCGAGGTGCGTTGCGAAAGGCAGAGGCACAGAGCGAGAACGACTGATCCTTGGAGGGCGAGGTGCGGCTGGTGGCCTTCGTGCGCGGCCACGTGCAGGGTGTCGGCTTCCGATGGTGGACGCGCTCGCAGGCCCTCGCCCTCGGTCTGGACGGCTATGCGAAGAACCTGCCCGACGGACGGGTGGAGGTGCAGGCACAAGGCCAACGGGGCCAGGTCGAGAAGCTGCTGGCACTGCTCACCGCCGACGAGCACGTCGGGCGGCCTGGCCGGGTTCGTGGCGTCACGCACCACTGGCTGGAGCCTGTCGAGGTCCGCCGTGGGTTCTTCGAGAGCTGATGGCCATGCCAGAACCCGCGGTTGCCCACGAGACGGTGTTCACCTACGGCGCGCCGCCCCTGAAGTTCGGGAGCGGCGCCAGTGCGGAGATCGGCGCCGACCTGGCCGCGCTCGGCCTACGTCGGGTGCTGGTGCTCACCGACGCCGGTGTCGCGGCAACCGGTGCGCCGGAACGAGTCTCGGACGCACTCCGTGCCGCCGGTCTGCACGTGCGCCTCTACGACGAGGTGCACGTCGAGCCGACCGACGAGAGTCTCCGCGCCGCAGCCGAGGCGGCTGGGGCCGACGGGGCGACGTGGGACGGGTTCGTCGCCGTTGGTGGTGGGTCGACCATCGACACCGCCAAGGCCGTGAACCTGCTGCTGTCGGCCGGGGGCGACCTGATGGACTACATCAACCCCCCGATCGGTGCCGGACGGGCACCCGACCGGCCGCTCAAGCCGCTGGTCGCGGTGCCCACGACCACGGGCACCGGTGCCGAGTCCACGACGGTCTGCGTGCTTGACGTCCTCTCCCTCGGCGTGAAGACGGGCATCAGTCACCCCGCGCTGAGGCCGACGCTGGCCGTGGTCGACCCGGAGCTGACGATGTCGCAGCCTGCGCAGGTCACGGCCGCGTGCGGCATGGACATCCTCTGCCACGCCCTCGAGTCGTACACCGCCAGGCCCTACGACGCATTCGACCGCAAGGCGCCTGAGGACCGCGTGCCCTACTGCGGAGCGAACCCCATCGCCGACATGTGGGCCGAGCGGGCGATGTCGTTGCTGTCCAGCACCTTTCGCCGCGCCGTGGCAGACGGAGGCGACCGCTCGGCACGGCACGGAATGGCGCTCGCGGCGACGTTTGCGGGCATGGGCTTCGGCAACGCTGGCGTTCACATCCCGCATGCCTGCGCCTACCCACTGGCCGGGAGGGTGCGCAGCTTCCATCCTGACGGGTACCCCGGCGACGGGGCGTTGCTGCCGCACGGCATGGCGGTGTCGCTGACCGCCCCGGAGGCCTTCAGGTTCACCTTCGACAGCGGCCCGGAGCGCCACCTGCGCGCGGCGGCGCTGCTCGACCCGGACGGCCACCCGGGCAGCGACGTGGCGTCGCGCCTGCCGGACGTCCTGACGCGCCTGATGCGCGACATCGGCATCCCGTCAGGCATCGGGGAGGTCGGCTTCGGCGAGGACGACGTGTCAGTGCTGGTCGAGGGAGCGATGGCCCAGCAGCGCCTGCTGTCGATCAGCCCGCGCACACCGGACGGCGACGACCTGGCCGGGATCTTCAGTCGTTCCGTGGAGAACTGGTGACCGTCTCGGCGACCGCCCGAATCAGGTCTGGGACGGGAACTGCCTGACGGCTGGCCGCGTCGACGTACACGTGAACGAAACGACCTACCGCACAAGGCTCTTCGCGGCCGTCCACAAACACAGCGAGGCCGTAGGTGATGCTTCGGGTGCCGAGCCGGTCGACCCGCAGGCCGATGTCGAGGGCGTCGGGGAAACCCACTGGCGACAGGTACCGGCACCACGTCTCGGCCACGACGCCGATCGCCTCGAGCGATCTGATGTCGACTCCACTTGCGCTGATGAGCCATCCGTTCACGGCTGTGTCGAACCACGAGTAGTAGACGACGTTGTTCGCGTGGCCGTAGTGGTCGTTGTCGGACCAGCGGGTCGGCATCGACTGGAGCACCGGGAAGTCGCTGCGGCGCAAGTGGATCGGGCTCTCATCCATCAGGACATCATGCCGACCACAGACGCGCTGTGTTCACAAGGGGCTCACACCGGCTCGGCGACGGTGCGGACGCGTTCGGTAGCCAGCTCGATCATCATTCGGCTGGCCGGGGAGAGCACGGCCCCACGCCGATGCACGATGGCGAGCGTGTCGTACATCCGGGGCCGCAGGCTGACCGAGCCGAGGTCATGGGGGAGCGTCTGCCGCAGGGACTCCAGCGCTCCCTTGGGTACGACCGAGTCCACCAGGCCGAGCGCCACCAGCTCGATCGCGGTCTCGACGTCCTCGACCTCGACCCGGGTCACGAGGCTGTGGCCGCTGCCCTGCACCCAGCTGGTCAAGGCACGACGGAGAGAGTCCTCCGTACGCCAGGACGTCTCTGCCAGGACCAGGGAGGCGCCGGCGAGCTGTCGTGCGGTGACCGGCGACCGCAGACGCCCGGGATCGGCGGAGATGTAGACCAGCTCCTCGCGCGCGACCGGCGTCACGGCCATCGCAGGGTCAGCCACCGGCAGCGCGATCATCGCCGCCTCGAGCCGGCCGCGACGCAGCTCGGACTCGACCTCGGCCGAGTTCTGCCCGATCAGCTCGACGCGCACGCCGGGGTGGCGCTTCAGCACGTCCGCGACCAGGTTCGCTCCCAGGTAGAGCCTGGCGGTGCCGAACATCCCGAACCGGATCGTCCCCGACTCGACGGCGGTGACCGACGCCACCGCCTCGCGGGCAGCCGCAGCGCTGGCGAGCGTGCGCTCGGCATGGTCGCGGAGGGCATGCCCCGCCTCGGTGGGTAGCACGCCGCGTCCCGCCCGTCCGAACAGAGAAGCGCCGACGGAGCGCTCGAGCAGCCGGATCTGCTCGGAGAGCGAGGGCTGGGCGACGCCCAGGTCGGCCGCTGCCGCAGTGAACGAGCCATGCTCGTAGGCCGCCAGGAAGCACCTCAGCTGGTGCAGACTCAGCATGGCGTCAGCATAGGTCAGAGATAGGTAGAGCCTATGTCAAAGCAAGGAAAGGAAGGCTACCTCGATACATCCCATCTCTTTAGGCTGAGGGAACGAGACAGCGACCCGCTGTCGACGACCGCTCTGGAGGTGGCCGAGATGTTCGACCTGTTCTGCCCTCACTGCTCGACCCGGCGACTGATGTTCGCGGGCCAGGTGCGCGACCTCGTCAACGACTCGAACGGCGTGCACGTCGTGCTCGAGTGCTGGTGCGGTGGCCTGGTGTCGTGGGACTCCAGGCACGCGGCCGCCGAGGCACTTGCTCCGACCGGCTGACCCTGCAGCCGGCATGCACGGGCTCGCCACCCCCTCGGGCTAAGGTGGCGAGTCGTCGACCGGCCAGCAGGAGCGAGCGCAGGTGTATCTCAAGACCCTCACGCTGAAGGGCTTCAAGTCCTTCGCGTCGGCGACGACGCTGCGCTTCGAGCCGGGGATCACGTGCGTGGTCGGCCCGAACGGGGCCGGCAAGTCCAACGTGGTCGACGCGCTGGCCTGGGTGATGGGCGAGCAGGGTGCCAAGAGCCTGCGCGGCGGCAAGATGGAGGACGTCATCTTCGCCGGCACGGCGGGACGGCCCCCGCTCGGGCGTGCCGAGGTGTCTCTGACCATCGACAACACCGACGGCGCCCTGCCGATCGACTACACCGAGGTCACCATCACGCGGACGATGTTCCGCTCCGGTGGCTCGGAGTACGCCATCAACGGCACACCCTCGCGCCTCCTCGACATCCAGGACCTGCTCTCAGACTCCGGTATCGGACGCGAGATGCACGTCATCGTCGGACAGGGCCAGCTCGACACCGTGCTGCGTGCTACGCCCGAGGACCGCCGCGGCTTCATCGAGGAGGCGGCCGGCGTCCTCAAGCACCGAAAGCGCAAGGAGAAGGCCCTTCGCAAGCTCGACGCGATGCAGGCGAACCTGACTCGGGTCGGCGACCTGACGAGCGAGATCCGGCGCCAGCTGGGGCCTCTCGGCCGCCAGGCTGAGGTGGCACGGCGCGCGGCGACCGTCCAGGCCGACGCGCGCGACGCACGTGCACGGCTCCTGGCCGACGAGCTGGTGCAGCTGACGGGCACGTTCGAGCAGGAGGTCGCTGACGAGACTGCGCTGCGTGCGCGGCACGCCGAGGTCGAGGCGGCGCTGGCCACCCACCGGGCCGCGCTGAGCAAGCTGGAGCGGTCCGCCGCCGATGCGGCGCCGCGGCTCGGGCAGGCGGCCCAGACCTGGTACAGCCTGTCGAGCCTTCGCGAGCGCCTGCGCGGCACGGGCACGCTGGCCTCCGAGCGGATGCGGCTGCTGGGCAACGAGGGTGCCGACGAGCCGGGAGCGGGCGATGACCAGGGCCGAGACCCCGCCGACCTCCGTGCGCAGGCCGAGCGCGTGCGTGGCGAGGAGGCCGAGCTGGCGACCGAGGTCGCCACCGCTCGGTCGGCGCTGGAGGCGAGCGTGCTGGCCCGGTCGGACGCCGAGCGCGCGCACGGCGAGGCCGAGAGGCAGGTCGCAGCCCTGCTGCGGGCCGCCGCCGACCGGCGCGAGGGGCTCGCCCGCCTCGCCGGGCAGGTCGCGGCCGGTCGCAGCCGGGTCGATGCCGGCCAGGACGAGATCGGCCGGCTGCGGGCCGCCGTCGCCGAGGCGGACATGCGCGGACGCCAGGCGCAGCAGCAGTTCGCCGGCCTGGAGCAGCAGGTCGCCGGGGTGCAGGAGGGCGAGGAGGATCTCGACGCCGAGCACACGGCCGCCGAGGAGGCCGCCCAGCAGGCGGCCGCGGAGGTCGACCGCCTGCGGGACGTCGAGCGCTCGGCGGAGCGCGACCGGGCCACCTGGACCGCGCGCAAGGAGGCCCTCGAGATGGGTCTCGCGCGCAAGGACGGCGCCGGCGCGCTGCTGGCGGCCGGAAGCCGCCTCAGCGGCGTGCTCGGCTCGGTGGCCGCACTGCTGCAGGTCGAAGCCGGCTACGAGGACGCGGTGGCCGCCGCCCTCGGCGGTGCCGCGGACGCCGTTGCCGTCGAGTCGGTGGACGCCGCTGTCGACGCCCTCCGCTGGCTCAAGTCCGACGACGCGGGGCGGGCGGGCCTCGTGGTCGCCGGAGCCGGTGAGACACCGTCCGCGCCCGACCTCGGTGGCCTTCCGGCCGGAACGCGGGCCGCGACCGAGCTGGTGCGCACCTCTGTGGCGCTGCGCCCGGCCGTGGCGCGGCTGCTCTCCAGCATCGTGGTCGTGCCCGGACTGGCCGAGGCGCGGGCCGTGGTGGCGCACCGTCCGGACCTGACCGCTGTGACGGCTGACGGCGACCTCCTCGGCGCCGCCCTCGTGCGAGGCGGGTCGTCGGCGCAGCCGAGCCTCCTGCAGGTGCAAGCCGCGGTCGACGAGGCCGGTGAGAAGGTCGCGGACGCGGTGCGTCGTGGCGAGCAGGCACGGTTCGCCCTGCAGACCGCGACGGCGCGCGCGACGGAGGCGACCGACCGGGTGGGTTCGGCCCTGGAGCGCCTGCACGACAACGATGCCCGGTTCGCGGCGGTGGCCGAGCAGCTCGGGCAGCTCGGGTCAGCCGCGCGGTCCGCGCGTGCCGAGGCCGACCGGCTGCGCGGGCAGCTGGCCACGGCGGAGGAGGCACTTGCCGCCGACCGGGCCCGGCTCGGCGACCTCACCTCGCGGCTCGAGGCTGCGCAGGCGGGCACCGACGGCGACCAGCCTGACGAACCCGACACCAGCGAGCGTGACCGGCTGGCCGCCGCCGCCTCGGCCGCGCGGTCCGGGGAGATGGACGCACGTCTGACGCTGCGCACCGGGGAGGAGCGGCTGCGGGGGCTCGCAGGTCGTGCCGAGTCGCTCGAGCGGGCCGCGGCGCGGGAGCTGGAGGCGCGGGAGCGGGCGGCTCGTCGCGCCGAGGAACGCCGCCGCCAGGTGGAGGTGGCCGCCGCCGTCCGTCTCGGTGTCGACCGCACCCTCGCCGTGCTCGACACCGCGTTGCAGCAGGCGTCCATCGACCGTGACGACGCGGAGCGGGAGCGGGCCGAACGCGAGAACGCCACGGCGGCAGAGCGTTCCGCCATCGAGGAGCTCCTGGCCGAGCTGGCCCGGCTGACCGACTCGGTGCACCGCGACGAGGTGGCTCGCACCCAGCAGCGGCTTCGCATCGAGCACCTGCAGACACGTTCCGTCGAGGAGCTCGGCACCGACCCCGAGGTCCTGGTCGAGGAGTACGGCCCCCACCTGATGGTGCCGCCGTCGCGGCCCGTGCCCGGCGACCCAGAGCCGGAGACCGAGCCGCAGCCGGTGCCGTACGTCCGTGAGGAGCAAGAGCGGCGGCTGCGGAAGGCGGACCGGGCACTCAACGCGCTCGGCAGGGTGAATCCGCTTGCGCTGGAGGAGTTCTCGGCACTCGAGGAGCGTCACAAGTTCCTCACTGAGCAGCTCGAGGACCTCAAGCGGTCCCGCAAGGACCTGCTCGACATCGTCTCCGAGATCGATGCCCGCGTGCAGCAGGTCTTCAGCGAGGCGTTCGCCGACACCGCCGTCCAGTTCGAGCGGGTCTTCGCGCGCCTCTTCCCCGGAGGGGAGGGACGGCTGGTGCTGACCGACCCCGACGACATGCTGACGACGGGCATCGAGGTCGAGGCGCGGCCGGCGGGCAAGAAGGTCAAGCGGCTCTCCCTGCTGTCGGGCGGCGAGCGGTCGCTGACCGCCGTTGCCCTGCTGGTGGCGATCTTCAGGGCGCGACCGAGCCCCTTCTACGTGATGGACGAGGTGGAGGCCGCTCTGGACGACGTCAACCTCGGTCGCCTGATCACGATCCTCGACGAGCTTCGCGAGGCGTCGCAGCTCATCGTCATCACCCACCAGAAGCGCACGATGGAGGGCGCCGACGCGCTCTACGGGGTCACGATGCGCGACGACGGGGTGAGCACGGTGATCAGCCAGCGCCTCAGGGAGACGACGGACGCCTGAAACGACGCGAGCTGACATGAGCCGACACGGGCTGATATGAGCCCGGCACGAGACGCCAGGCGGACGTGTCATCCCACACATTGAGACGAAAAATGGCCTTTGCGTTTGTGACCCCGGCCACGGTTCGGGCACGGTAGGGGTGTGAAAGCCACCATCATCGGCATGCTCGTCTGCGTCATTGCTGCTGCCGTCGTCATGGTGGCCGTCGCCTTGCCGAGACTCCGCCAGGGTGCCCGGGTACTGACTCCCACCGGGCGAGAGCAGGTCACGGACGCACGACGCCGCGCGATGGCACTGGCTGCCCAGGCGAAGGAGCGTGCGGCGCTCGTCGCGGAGCAGGCGCGGGAGCGGGCCGCGGGCGAGCAGACGAATGAGCCGGTCAGCCCGGCCAGCCCGGACAGGGTCGAGTTCGACCAGATGTCGACCGCGGCGGTCACGGCGTCACCGGCGGCTGAGCGCAGCGGTGCCGGGCAGGTAGCGGCGCCAGCGGTACAACCGGCGCCGGCAGGACAACCGGCTCGAGACCCCGTCCCGGCGGCGCAGGCGGCCGGAACGGGGAGCGAGGCCGGAAAGACGCGCACGCTGCCCGCCGTCACCGTCCCGCGACCGGCGACAGCCGAACGCGTGCGCCCGGTTGCGGGCGTGATCCCGGGGGTCAGCCCTCGCGCGGCGCACCGGATGAGCAGCTGGAACCCGACGTCGACGGGCCCCCGTCACGCCCGCTGAGCACGCCCGCTGACCCGCACGCCTGACCACCTGGGAGACTTGCCGACCGTGGAGTCCCTCGATCTGGTCATCGGCCTGGCCGTCGTCATCCTGCTGGTCCTCGGCGGGGGCGCGGTCGCGTTCCTGCGGCGCGGACGACGCGGCGCGGGCACGAGTGCACCGCCCAGTCCACGTCCTGGCGTCGACTACCAGCCAGGCGTCGGCGACGACGCCGAGATCCCACGAGACAGCCGTACGCGAACCATCGAGACGGTGCCGGGTCCCGACACCTTCCCGGACAGCCACTCCGACACTCCTGCAGGCGCCGACGTCGCCGTCGTCGAGCGGCCCGACCCGGTGGCCGGGCGCATGGTGCGCCTGCGTGCCCGGCTGGCCCGGTCGAACACGACGCTCGGCAAGGGGCTGCTCGCGCTGCTCGTGCGCGACCGCGTCGACGAGGCGACCTGGGACGAGGTCGAGGAGACGCTCCTGCTCGCCGACCTCGGCGTGGGCCCGACCACCGAGTTGGTCGAGCGGCTCCGGGCTCGCGTCGCGATCGAGGGCAGCTCGGACCCCCTCGCGGTCAAGGCGATGCTGCGCCAGGAGCTGATCACGCTCGTCGACCCCACGATGGACCGCTCGCTGGCCGTCGAGCGGACGGGAGCTCACCCAGCCGTCGTCCTCGTCGTGGGCGTCAACGGCACCGGCAAGACCACGACCGTCGGCAAGCTCGCTCGCGTGCTGGTGGCTCAGGACAAGGACGTGGTGCTGGGCGCTGCCGACACGTTCCGCGCGGCGGCGGCGGAGCAGCTGACGACCTGGGGCGAGCGGGTCGGGGTACCTACCGTCCGCGCTGACCGCGACGGAGCCGACCCAGCCGCTGTGGCCTTCGACGCCGTCACCGCGGGCATCGAGATGGAGGCCGACGTGGTGCTCGTCGACACCGCCGGGCGGCTGCAGAACAAGGTCGGGCTGATGGACGAGCTCGGCAAGGTCAAGCGGGTCGCCGAGAAGGCCCTCGGCCCCGGTGGGGCGATCAGCGAGGTGCTGCTCGTGCTCGACGCCACCACAGGGCAGAACGGCATGCGCCAGGCGCAGGTGTTCGCCGAGGTGGTCAACGTCACCGGCATCGTGCTGACCAAGCTCGACGGCACCGCCAAGGGCGGCATCGTGGTGGCCGTGCAGCGCGAGCTGGGCGTGCCGGTGAAGCTCGTCGGCCTCGGTGAGGGTGCCGACGACCTGGCGCCGTTCGAGCCCGAGGCGTTCGTCGACGCACTGCTCGCCTGAGGATCGCCTGCGGAGCTTCACGAGGGTCCGGTGCACTTCACGAGGCTCGCGAGCCTCGTTAACGAGGGGTTCGCACCGTTAACGAGGCTCGCGAAAGGGGGCGCGAAGAGGGCCTGACCAGCGCCGTCCGCCGACCGGGGGACCGGCCCGTCCGCCCTGCGAGGGACGACACGCCTGGCCAGGTTCTCTACGCTCAGGCGGTGCCCACAGCTGCTGCCGATGCTCCCGCCCCGTCAGCGGTCGAGCTCGGCGTCGACTGGGAGCGGCCACCACCCGACAGCGCGCGCCTGCGCCGGGACGTGCTGGTCGGTCTCGGGCTGAGCGTGGTGGCGCTCGCCGGGTGGGAGCTGTCGCGCAGTGCCGGCATGTTCCAGGACACGAGCACGTCCACGGCCGAGCAGATCGCCTGGACCGTGGCGCTGGCCCTGCCGCTGTGCTTCCGCCGCCGCTATCCGGTCGCGCAGATGCTGGTCGTCTCGGCCATCTTCCTCGGGCTGGGAGTTCGCGAGCCGGTCCTCGGGGCCCAGATGAGCGTCCAGGGCTACGTGTTCATCAGCCTGTTCACGGCAGCAGCGTGGGGACGGGACCGCCGCCTCACGAAAGTGGCCCTCAGCGGCGTGCTGCTGGTGATGTTCGCGTGGCTGACGATCCTGCTGGCCAGCGGCAGCCTGATGGACGAGTGGTTCGGCGGTGATCTCCCGGACACAGGTGGACTGCTGCCCACGTTCACGGCTCTCGCGGCCTACAACGTGCTCGTCAACCTGCTGTACTTCGTCGGCGCGTGGGTCGCGGGGGTCGCCGCCTGGCGCAGTGCCCGCCAGCGAGAAAAGCTACGGCTGCAGACCATCGCGCTGCGCGAGCAGCAGCACGCCGAGGCGCAGCGTGCCGTGCTGGACGAGCGGCTGCGGATCGCACGCGAGCTGCACGACGTCGCCGCGCACCACGTCAGCGTGATCGGGGTGCAGGCAGCCGCTGCGCGCCGGGTGCTCGGCGTCGACGGTCAGGCGGCGGGTCGGGCGCTCAGTGCGGTGGAGCAGTCGAGCCGCGCCGCGGTGGGCGAGATGCGCCAGCTGCTGGGAGTGCTGCGGTCGGACGGCGACCCGAAGGCATCGGACCTTACGGGCTCCGCACTAGGCGCCGACGGCCAGAGCCGTTCTCCCCAACCGGGTCTGGACGATCTCGACGCTCTGGTCGCCGACGCCGGCGCGGAAGGACTCCAGGTCGACTTGGTGCGCGTCGGCGCCTCTCGCTCGGTGCCGCAGAACGTGGGCCTGTCGCTCTACCGCACTGCCCAGGAGGCCGTGGCGAACGTCCGCCGGCACAGCACAGCGTCGTCGGCACACGTGACCGTCCGCTTCTCGGATCCCGAGTCGGCCCCGGGGTGGGTCGAGATCGAGGTGGTGGACGACGGACGCCCACGCGGTGGGCACAGCGCCGGTACCGGACTCGGCCACCTCGGCATGCGCGAGCGCGCCGCATTGCACGGAGGACAGGCCGAGATCGGCCGGCGCCCCTTCGGTGGCTACCGGGTTCGCGTCCGATACCCGCTCGACGCCGTCGAAGCGCCCGACACGATGCAGAAGGACGGTGCGGCAGAGCAGCCACACCGTGACGCGGAGGTGGTCTGAGTGGGCAGCGAGGGCGGAAGTGCCGACGACACCGGCCGGCTGCGGGTTCTGCTGGTCGACGACCAGGCACTGGTTCGCTCCGGCTTCGCGATGATCCTGTCGGTCGAGGCCGACGTCGAGGTGGTCGGGGAGGCCGCGGACGGGCGGCAGGCGGTGGAGGCCGCCGAGCGACTGCGCCCGGACGTGGTGCTGATGGACGTGCAGATGCCGGTGATGGACGGGCTGGAGGCGACCGAGAAGATCGTCGCCGCGGGCCACGGCAAGGTGGTGGTGCTGACGACCTTCGACCGCGACGACTACCTCTTCGACGCCCTCAAGGCCGGGGCCAGCGGCTTCCTGCTGAAGAACGCCGACGCCGACGACCTCGTCGACGCCGTGCGGGCGGTCGGGCGGGGGCACGCGCTCCTCGCACCGGAGGTGACGCGGCGCGTGATCGCACGGTTCGCCGGGTCGCAGGTCGGCACCTACCGCCCTGACCTGCTGCTGATGCTGACCGAACGGGAGCGAGAGGTGCTCGAGCTGATCGCGGCGGGTCTGAGCAATGCCGAGATCGCCGGCCGGCTGTTCCTCGGCGAGGCCACGGTGAAGACCCACGTCTCGCGGGTGCTGACCAAGCTCGACCTGCGAGATCGCGTGCAAGCCGTCGTGTTCGCCTACGAGTCGGGTGTGGTCGCGCCAGGCACCTGAGTGGTGCGCGTCCTCCGTCCGGGGGAGCGCGCGGATGGTCCGCCGGCCTGACGACACGGGGCCGGCGGCGTCCCTAGGTTGGAAACCCACCCGCTACGAGGGGAGAAGCGCGTGCTGCAGGTCGACCAGGTCACCCGTCGGTTCGGTGAGGCCACGGTGCTCGACGACGTGTCGTTCACCGTGCGCGGAGGCCGGCTCACCGGCTTCGTCGGGGCCAACGGCGCCGGCAAGACCACCACGATGCGGATCATCCTCGGTGTGCTCGGTGCCACCCACGGCCAGGTGCTCTGGCAGGACGCGCCGATCACCCGCGAGAACCGCAGCCGTTTCGGGTACATGCCCGAGGAGCGGGGCCTGTACCCGAAGCAACCGGTGCTCGAGCAGCTGGTCTTCTTCGGACGGCTTCATGGTCTGGAGCAGGTCGTGGCGCGCCGGCGCGCGAAGGAGCTGCTGGAGCGGTTCGAGCTGGAGGAGCGCTCGGGCGACAAGCTCGAGTCGCTGTCTCTCGGCAACCAGCAGCGGGTGCAGATCGCCGCTGCGCTCCTGCACGAGCCGATCGCCCTGGTGCTCGACGAGCCGTTCAGCGGACTGGACCCGATCGCGGTGGAGTCGATGGTCGACATCCTGCGTGAGCAGACCAGAGCCGGTGTGCCAGTGCTGTTCTCGAGCCACCAGCTCGACCTCGTCGAGAGGGTCTGCGACGACCTGGTCATCTTGTCCCGTGGCCGAGTGGTCGCAGCCGGCTCGGTCGAGCACCTGCGCTCGGCGGCCGGGATGGTTCACCAGGTGGAGCTCGACGCCGACGCCGGCTGGGTTCGCGACGTGCCGGGCCTGTCCGTCCAGGACGTCGACGGCTGCCGCGCGATCTTCGAGGTGGTGGAGGCAGGCGCCGACCAGGAGGTCCTGCGGCAGGCGGTCAGACGCGGCGTCGTCCACTCCTTCACCCGTCTGGTCCCCGCCCTGTCCGACGTGTTCAAGGAGGTCATCCAGTGACCAGCCACACCGGCGACTGGAAGGTCGTCGCGCTGCGCGAGATCTCGGTCAAGCTGCACGACAAGGTGTTCGTGGGCTCGATGCTGTTCGTCCTCGCCATTCTGATCGTCTCGGTCGGGGCGAGCTCGTTCTTCGGCAACCGCACCGACCACTACACGGTGGCGGTCACCGACGCGGCCGGCGTCGAGGTGGTCGAGGCGGCAGGACGCCTCGCCGAGGACGACGACATGAACGTCGAGCTCGAGCCGCGCGAGGTCGCCGACGTCGAGGCCGCGGAGGACCTGGTCACCACGGAGGACGCGGCTGCCGCACTCGTGTCGGGCGATGACGGGTGGGAGGTCGTCGGCCTGCTGGGGGTCGACGGGGACCTGGGTGACCTGCTCCAGCGCACGGTGGCGGCACAGTCGCTGGAGGAGAACGCAGAGAAGCTGGGGACCACGAGCGACGAGCTGCTGGCCGGCTCGGAGCTGGACCAGCGGCTGCTGCAGGAGGGCACGCTGTCGGAGGAGGTGCGCTACGCGGTGGGGTTCGCGTTCGCCTTCCTCTTCTACGTCACCGCGCTGACGTTCGGACTGGCCATCGCCCAGTCTGTCGTCGAGGAGAAGCAGAGCCGGGTCGTCGAGATCCTGGCCGCCGCGGTGCCGATTCGTCAGCTGCTGATCGGCAAGGTTGTCGGCAACTCCGCGCTCGCGCTCGCTCAGGTGGTCGCGATGGTCGGCGTGGGCGTCCTTGCCCTCTCGCTGACCGGCCAGGCCGAGGTGCTGGCGCCGATCATCTCGGCCGGCACGTGGTTCGTGGTGTTCTTCCTGCTCGGCTTCGCTGCGGTGGCCTGCGTCTGGGCAGTGGCCGGCTCCGTGGCGACCCGTTCGGAGGACCTCCAGGCGACCACGACCCCGGTGACCGTCTCGGTGATGGTGGCTCTCTTCGCCGGCCTCTTCGCCCAGGGCAAGGTCCTTGCGGTGGTCTCGTTCGTGCCCCTCGTCAGCTCTGTCGCGATGCCGATCCGGATGCTGGCCGAGGACGTTCCCTGGTGGCAGCCAGTGGTTTCGGGTGCCTTGGTGCTGGTGGCCGCGACCGCTCTGATGCGGCTCGGTGCGCGGATGTACGAGGGCTCGCTGCTGCGGACGGGCCGGCGCACCAGCTGGCGTGAGGCAGTCCGGCTCGGCCGGTGACGCGTGCCGGCGTCAGTTCCCGGCGATGACCCGGATCCGGCGGTTGCCCCGGTCCGCCACCCACAGGTTGCCGCCCGAGTCGAAGGCGGTCGCCGACGGCCGCTGCCAGGTGGAGAACAGCGGCGAAGCGCCGTCCCCGAGGTACCCGAACACGCCGCTGCCGGCCAGTGTGGTGATCAGGCCGTCGTGGACCTGCCGGATCCTGTTGCCGTTGGACTCGCTGATGTAGAGGTCCCCGTCAGGGCCGACCGTCACGTACTGCGGCTTGTGCAGCCCGGCATCGACGGCCGGTCCGCCGTCGCCCTCCGCCCCCGCGACGCCGGTGCCGGCCACGGTCCTGATGGTGCCGTTGGTCTCGACCATCCGGACGCGCTCGTTGTCGTAGTCCGCGATGTACAGGTTGCCCGCGGCGTCCAGATCGACCGAGTGCGGGCTGTTGAGGCGCGAGGAGGTCGCGGCCACGCCGTCGGCGGTGTAGCCGGCGGTTCCGGTGCCGGCGTACGTCGAGATGATCCCGGCGGGGGTCACCCTGCGGATCCTGTGGTTGCTGCGGTCGGCGATGTACATCGTGCCGTTCGCGGCGACCGTCATGTCGACCGGCGAGCGCAGCTGGGCTGCTGTCGCCTGGGCCCCGTCACCGGCGCTGCCCGCGATCCCGCTGCCGGCAACCGTCGAGATCGTCCCGGACGGGGTCACCTTGCGGATGCGGTTGTTGCCGGCGTCCGCGATGTAGAGGTTGTCGGCAGCGTCGAAGGCCAGCCGGATCGGCGTACTCAGCCGTGCCGTTGCTGCTGGCCCTCCGTCACCGGAGAACCCGGCCTTGCCGATCCCGGCGAACGTGGTGACGGTGCCGTCGGTGTCGATCCGGCGCACCGCGTGCAGGGCGGCATCGGCCACGTAGACCCGGTCGTGGCTGTCGATCGCCAGACCCCACGGCGTGTGCAGGCCCACGGCAGTCGACGTCCGGCCGTCGGCACCGCCGTAGGCGGCGGTGCCGTTGCCGGCCGCCGTCCACAGCAGGTGCTTGCCGCACTTCGTCGACGTGTACGCGGCCGCTCGGTTGAACAAGGCCCACGCGGTCGGGGTGAACTGCGTGGTGTTGTTCGCGCTGAAGAAGACCCGGCAGGCCGGTGCGGCACCGGTGGCCAGCTCCGAGCCGGCGGCGTAGAGGAACTCGGTGGGACGGGAGGCGTCCAGCTGGGTGATGACCGTGGCGGCGGAAGTCGGTACCCCGTACCCGGTCTCGATGGGAGCAGTGTCCACCGTCACGGTGCCGGAGAGGGCCGCCGAGAGCGGGTGCATCGGCTTCGCGATGGTGGTGGTCGCCGCTGTGGTGGAGCCGTTCTGCCCTGCCGCCGTCATGCCCATCTCGTCGAGCATCCGGCTGTGGAGCACCATCACCGGCCGGTCCAGCTCGCGTAGTCGCGTGCCGAGCTTGGCCTCGACGACGCTGGGGTAGAGGACGACGTACGAGTAGTCAGAGGTGACGTCGGCCGGCTGCACCGAGTCGTCGTCGGCGTAGGTGATCGAGAAACCGTCCTCGACCGAGTCCTCGACCCTGTTGTCGGAGGCCGAGAGCAGCTCGGGGTCGGCGACCACGGCGAGCACCTTGGTGCCGCCGGCCGGCGGGGTGATGGTCACCGTCGGCGCCACGGTCGAGGTCAGGTCGCCCGTGCCAAAGGTGGCCGTTCCCGTGAACGGGAAGCTGGGCACCGAACCGACCGGGCCGGACACCTCCAGGTCCAGGTGGCAGTTGATGAGCCGGTCGGGGCCGACGGACCGCGGGAGCCCGCACTCGCTCGAGACGTCGCCGAACGTCGGGCTCACCAGGCTCGTCACGGTCGCCGGCCGTACGGGATCGAGGTTCATCATCGTGACGTTGAACCGTGCGGGCCCGCCGGGGAACGGGAGCACCCCCGGTCCCACCGTCGCGCGCATCCGGAACATGGCCGGGGGAACGATGACCTCGACGACGGAGCGGTCGGTGCCGGCGACTGCGGCTCCGTCAGAGGCGGTGCCGGACGCGGTCAGGGTGGCGCGGACGTCGGTCGGCGCCGTACCCGACACCGTCTCCGCCGCTGTCGTGCACGTGTAGGCCTGACCGGCCTCGATGGTCTGTGGGAGTGAGCAGTCTCCGGATGCGGCCAGGGAGCCGAGACGCTCGTCGCTGAGGGTCGTGATCGTGACAGCCTGGCTCGGGAACGTGTTCCGCACCCGCACGGTGTGCGCCACCGGGCCTGACGGCTCCGCGACCCAGGGTCGAGACGGTGTCTTGCGGACGTCGATGCCTGGTGCCGGTGTCGGCCAGAAGGCGTTGCGGCCGTGGTTCCCCAGACCGAAGGCCTCGCTGTCGCCGCCGGCGAACAGCCCGCCGGGTTCGAGCTCGACGGTCAGGACGCCGCGGAAGCCGCTCGCATTGGGCGCCCAGCTGAGACCGTCACCCGTCGCAGGGTCGAGGGCGCCGATGTGGAACCGGGCCTGGGTCAGGGTCTCGGTGTCCAGGTATCGGAAGTGACCGCTGATGTACACGGCGTCCGGGCCGACCGTGACGCTCTCGAGCGTGTCACCGATCTTCTTCGTCCACGTCGGCTGGGCGTCGGCGTCGGCTTCCATCGAGAAGGCGTTCACCGTGTCGCACGCGGGGTAGTAGAAGTGCCCTGAGGTGACGACGTAGGCCGTCGCGCCGTCGGGTGAGATGTCGACGTCGCGCATGAAGCCGACCTGGCCGGCCTTCGAGCAAGGCTGGTCGTAGACGTCGGTGCGCCACTGCGTCACGGTCGCGGGGCTGGTCGACACGTCGATCTGCGCCATCAGGGGCCGGTCGCGACCGCCGACCCGGCGGAAGTTGCCGATCACCATCAGACGCGTCTGGTCGGACGACAGGGCCATAGCGCGCAGGCCGCCCTCGCTGAGGTCGTTCGTCTGCTCGGTCAGCGGCATCGTGAAGTCGTTCCGCGTCTGCCCGGTGGCGGCGTTGATGGCGACCAGCTTGTTCGCCTGTGCCCCGTTGAATGCGTCGAAGTTGCCGCCGACGTACAGCGCGGTCCCGTCCGTGCGGACGGCAAGATCCTTGACGAACGAGTTGGACGTCACCCGGAAGCCCGGGACGGGCGCCCCGGTACCGATGGCGAGCCTCGCCAGATGCTGGTGGGTCGCGCCGGCGATGGTCGTGAACGCGCCACCGACGAAGACGGACTGCGCGTCGGCCGAGGCCTTGACGGTGTTGACGGCGCCGTTCGGGGCGGGGTCGAAGTCGGAGCGCAGCGCGCCGGTCGCGAGGTCGTAGGCAGCCAGGCCGTTTCGCGTGACGAGGCCGTAGTCGGAGAAGTCGCCGGCGACCAGGAGTGACGTGCCGGAGCGCACCAGCGCCAGCGGTCCGCCGCTGCTACCGGTGACCGGCTGGCGGGCGAGCGAACGTGGGGCCTCCGCGTAGGGGACCACCGCGGTGACCGCGCCGGTCGAGATCGCCACCCGGGCCAGGACGCCGGGGTTGCCCTTCTCGGGCGTGATCTGCATGGCCCCGCCGATGTACAGGCCCCCCGCACCGTCGAGCGTGACGGTCGACAGGTTGCCGGTGATGTTCGGGACGTTGAGCGCGGTGACGGCCGACGTCGTGAGGTTGATGCCGGCCAGTCGCAGGCGAGCCACTCCTCCGGCCATGCCGAAGGTGCCCGCGATGTACGCGGTGTTGGTGGTCGTGTCGACCTCGACGTCCTTGACGGAGTTGTTGACGTTCACGTTCAGACCGTCCAGCGCTCCCGAGACGCCGTTCACGCGGGCCACCCGGTTGCGGTTGGTGCCGTTGACCGCGGTGAAGTCGCCGACCAGCAGCAGGGCGCCCGAGTGGACGACCATGTCGTTGACGCCGAGGTTGACGGTCCCCGGCACGAAGCCGGCGTCGAGCTGGCCGGTCGACGTGTTCACGGCGCCCAGACGGTTGCGGGTGCTGCCGGCGATCTTCGTGAAGTCGCCGCCGAGGTAGACCCTGGCTCCGTCGGCCGAGACCGCGACGGTGCGGACGGCGCCGTTGGTGACCGACGTGCCCCAGACCAGCGAGCCGGTCGGCGACACCCGTCCGAGACCACCGGCCGCCGACCCGGCGAGCGAGGTGAACGACCCACCGACGACCAGGTCGCCGCCCGGGAGCGCCACCAGGTCGTTCACGGTGCCACCGCTGGCGGCTGGGGCGAACGACGTGACCGCGCCGCTCGCGTCGACCCGGGCAAGGTTGGTGCGGGCCTGTCCGCCCACGCTGCTGAACGACCCACCGAGGAACCATCCACCCGCACCGTCGGCCAGCACGGTCGTGACGGCTCCCACGACGTCGGGGAACCCGGGCTGGAACGTCTTGGCGGCGGTGTCGACCATCCCGACGGCGCCTCGGGTGGCGGGCCCGATCTTGGTGAAGCTGCCACCCATGACCACGGTGTTGCCTACCTGGGCGATGCCGCGCACCTCACCGTCCACGGCGTGAACGGCGGCGTCGCGGGGGCGCTCGGCCACGACGCCCGGCGAGACGCCCGGCGGGGGGTCGATGACGGCGACCGCGGCCGGGGCCGGAAGGGCCACCAGCAGCCCGAGCGTCAGGCAGGCCGCGGTGAGTGCGGAGCGGAGCGTGTGGGTCACAGGGCTGTCGTCCTTCGCGAGAGCCGTGCCGTGACGCAACGTGTGCGGCGCCACCTGTCGGCTCATTACCAGCCTAAAGGGACGAGCGATCCTCTCGCGCCCAGTTACCAAGAGTTCCCCTGTTCGCCTGTAGGGCGTAGCCCGTGCCGGGCGAACGGGATTTGTCTCCGGGGGCGGGACGGGCGGGCGCTGGGGTGTCCCGCCCCCGTCCGGCCGACACCCTGTTGGGCGCTCCGGCGGGAGTGGCGACACGCAGGTTTCACCGGGGAGTCGTGGCGGATACACGGCTGTAACACGTGCAGCCTCCCTGGGAAACACACCGCCGGGATCGTCGTCAGCAGCGGCCCCCCACCCCGGGAGCGGTCCCCGTCCTGACCAACAGATCTGGAGGTTGCCGTGGTCAACACCGGCGACACCGCCTGGATCCTCACCAGCGCGTCGTTCGTGCTGCTGATGACACCCGGGCTGGCGCTCTTCTACGGCGGCATGGTCCGCGCCAAGAGCGTCCTGAACATGATGATGATGAGCTTCGGCGCGATGGCCCTGATCAGCGTCCTCTGGGTGCTCTACGGGTACTCGATGGCGTTCGGCAACGACATCGGGCTCGGCCTCCTCGGCGACCCGACCGAGTACCTCGGCCTCGCCGGGCTGATGGAGGACACGACCTCCGCGGAGCTCGCGAACGAGGGCGGGCTGCCGTCGATGGCGTTCGTCGGCTTCCAGGCAGTCTTCGCGATCATCACCGTCGCGCTGATCTCGGGGGCGATCGCCGACCGTGCCAAGTTCGGTGCCTGGATGGTCTTCGCCGGGGTGTGGGCGACCGTCGTCTACTTCCCGGTCGCGCACTGGGTGTTCGACTTCACGCTCACCGACGACAACGACGTGGTCACCCACGTCGGTGGCTGGATCGCCAACAACCTCGGCGCGCTCGACTTCGCGGGCGGCACCGCGGTCCACATCAACGCAGGCGCAGCCGGTCTCGCGCTCGCTCTGGTGCTGGGCAAGCGCAAGGGCTTCGGCAAGGAGCTGATGCGTCCGCACAACCTGCCCCTCGTCATGATCGGCGCCGGCCTGCTGTGGTTCGGCTGGTTCGGTTTCAACGCCGGCTCAGCCGTGGCGGCCAACAACACGGCCTCGGTCGCGTGGGTCAACACCCTGGTCGCGACCGGTGCAGCCGCACTGGGCTGGCTCGTGACGGAGAAGTTCCGCGACGGCAACTCGACCTCTCTGGGCGGTGCTTCTGGCGTCGTCGCCGGCCTGGTCGCCATCACCCCGGCGTGCGGCTCGGTCTCTCCGCTCGGGGCGATCGTGGTCGGCGCTCTCGCTGGCGTCCTCTGCGCGCTCGCCGTCGGCCTCAAGTACCGGTTCGGCTACGACGACTCGCTCGACGTCGTCGGCGTCCACCTCGTCGGTGGCCTGTGGGGCACCATCGCCATCGGCTTCCTCGCCGACCCGGCGTCCCCGGCCGGCGTGTCCGGTCTGCTCTACGGTGGCGGGGTCGACCAGCTCTGGCGCCAGGCCCTCGCGGCCGTCGCGGTGCTCGTCGTCTCGTTCGTGGTGACCTACATCATCGGGTTGGCCATCGAGAAGACCATGGGCTTCCGGATCAGCGAGGACGACGAGGTCAGCGGGATCGACATGTTCGCCCACGCCGAGTCGGGCTACGACTTCGGCAGCCTGGCCAGTGCCGCAGGGTTCCGGCCAGGAGCCGCTCGCACGGCTGTCACGACGAAGTCGACTGAGTCAGAGGAGGTCTCGGCATGAAGCTCATCACTGCGGTGATCAAGCCGCACAAGCTGGACGACGTGAAGACCGCCTTGGAGGCATACGGCGTTCAGGGCATGACGGTGAGCGAGGCCAACGGGTACGGACGCCAGCGCGGCCACACCGAGGTCTACCGGGGCGCCGAGTACACGGTTGACCTGGTGCCGAAGGTGCGGCTCGAGGTGCTCGTCGACGACCCGGACGCGACCGATGTCGTCGAGGTGATCGTCAAGTCCGCCCAGACCGGACGGATCGGAGACGGCAAGGTGTGGACGATCCCCGTCGAGGACGTCGCCCGCGTCAGGACCGGGGAGCACGGTCTGGACGCACTCTGAGCAAGAACCCAGCCCGTGACGCCGCTCGTCCCTCAGTGATCCCTCGTCGGGACCTGAGGGGCGAGCGGCTCACTCTGGCGGTCCGCTCTGGCCTGGACGACCCCACCGCCGGCGCGAACCGGCGTGAGCGCCTGGCTGCGCTGGTCGACACCTGGCTCACCGACGTGTGGACGGACGCGCTGGCGAGCGCAGACCTGCCGCCCGCCGCAGGCTCGACCGGGGGGCCGCCGGTGCCGGGGGTCGCCCTGGTCGCCGTCGGCGGGCACGCGCGGCGCGACGCAGGACCGGCCAGCGACCTCGACCTGGTGCTGCTGCACGACGGACGCTCGCTGACGGACCAGCAGGTCGGCCAGCTCGCCGACCAGGTCTGGTACCCGGTCTGGGACGCGGGGCTGCGGCTCGACCACTCCGTGCGCTCCGTCGCACAGTGCCGCGAGGTCGCCGGCACCGACGTCTCGGCCGCCGTCGGGCTGCTCGACCTGCGACCCGTGGCCGGCGACGCCGCGCTGGCCCTGCGAGCCCGCGAGGTGCTGCGCGAGGACTGGCGCAGGCAGGCACGCAAGCGGCTGCCCGACCTCCTGGAGTCCTTGACCGAGCGGGCACGCCAGCACGGCGAGCTCGCGTATCTGCTCGAAGGTGACCTCAAGGAGGCGCGCGGCGGACTGAGGGACGCCGTCGTGCTGCACGCGCTGGTCGCGTCGTGGCTGGCCGACGCCCCGCACGCTTTGGTGGACCCGGCGCACCAGCGGCTGCTCGACGTGCGTGACGGGCTGCACGCCGTGACGGGTCGGGCCGGTGACCGGCTCCTGCTCGGCGACCAGGACTCGGTGGCCGTTGCGATGGGTCTTCCGGACGCCGATGCGCTGCTGGCCGACGTCGCCGGTGCCGCCCGCACGCTGGCGTACACGCTCGACCTGACCGCCCGCCGCGCGCGTGGAGCCACGACGACCCGCAGAGGCCTGCGCCGTCAGCGACCACGACTGCGCCCGGTCGAGCCCGGTCTGGTGGAGCACGACGGGGAGCTCTGCCTGGGGTCGGCCGCCGTCCCGCACGCCGACCCGTCCCTGGCCGTGCGGGCTGCGGCTGCGGCCGCCCGCGAGGGGCTGCCGCTGTCACCGGTCACGGCGGCGCACCTCGCCACCGGGTCCGCATCGCTGCCGGTGCCCTGGCCACCGGAGGCACGCAACGCGCTCGACTCGCTGCTGGCCTCGGGCGAGGCACTGGTCGGTGTCTGGGAGACCCTCGACCAGGCGGGGTTGGTGGTGCAGTGGCTACCGGAGTGGGAGGGAGTCCGAAACCGCCCGCAGCGCACGGCCGTTCACCGGCATACGGTCGACCGGCACCTGGTGCAGACCTGCGTGGTCGCGTCGACCCTGCTCGACCGCGTCGCCCGGCCCGACCTGCTGGTGCTGGGCGCCCTGCTGCACGACATCGGCAAGCTGCCGGGTGCGCATGACCACTCGAGCGTGGGCGCACCGATCGCCTACCGGGTCGCGGAGCGGGTCGGGTGCCCGCCCGCCGACGCCGCGACGGTCGAGCGGCTGGTGCGCGAGCACCTGACGCTGGTCGACCTGGCCACCCGTCGCGATCCCGACGACAGTCGCACGATCGACGCGGTCGTCGCCGCCGTCGACGGCCGCGAGGACGTGCTCGACCTGCTGCGCGCGCTGACCGAGGCTGACGCACGCGCGGCCGGCCCCGCGGCGTGGACGCCATGGCGGAGGCGACTGGTCGACGACCTGGTCGACAGGGCGCGCAGTGTGATGCGGGGGACGCCGGTGCAGGGACCGGGACCGCTCACGGGCGCCGAGCGCGAGCTCGTCGACTCGGTGCGCGCGGACGGTCGCCCGCAGCTCGAGATCACCTCGCTCGACGGGCTGCACGCCGTCACCGTGGTCGCGCACGACCGCATCGGGCTGTTCGCCGATGTCGCGGGACTCCTTGCAGCGCAAGGACTCTCGGTGCGATCGGCGTTGGTGCGCACCGTCGACCAGATCGCGGTGGACACCTGGTCGGTGTCCGCACGCGACCTTCCGGACGCCGCGGTACTGCGGACGGGTCTGCAGCGCCTGGCGGAGGGCGACCTCACGGTGCTCGACCGGCTCGCGCGCCGAGAAGCCTCGTGGCGGCCGGCGAGCAGCTCGACCGACACGGAACCGAGGGTGCTCGTGCTCGCCGGCGCCTCGCAGAAGGCGACCGTGCTCGAGGTGCGGGCGGCCGACCGGCCCGGGTTGCTGCACGCGCTCGGTGCCGCCGTCCGCGACGCAGGGGTCGACCTGCGCAGCGCGCATGTCGCCACCCACGCGGGGCGTGCCGTCGACGTCCTGTACCTGGCCGAGCCGGCAGGCACCGGCGAGGCCGGGCCGCTGTCGCCCGCCCGCACAGCAGAGGTGATCGCGGCCCTCGGTCGGGCCGCGCAGCTGACGCAGGCCGTCACGTCGACGACCACGCCCCGCCGTTGACGTGCAGCACCTGGCCGGTGATGTGACCGGCTGCCAGTGAGGCCAGGAACGCCACCGCCGCCGTCACGTCGTCGACCGTTCCGGCACGGCCGGTGCTGGTGGCTGCGACCAGACGGTCGCGGCGTGCGTCATCCAGTCCGCCGCGGAAGTACTCCGTGCCCACGGTGAGCCCTGGCGAGACGACGTTCGCCGTCCCGCCGGTGCCGAGCTCGGTTGCGAGAGAGAGGTTCCAGGTGTGTAGCGCCGCCTTGGCCGCGCCGTACGAGCCCGCTCCGAAGTGGGCCGCGATGGAGCCGATCGACACCACGCGCGCGGTTGGGCCGAGGCGTGGGCGCAGCGCAGCCGTGACCAGCACCGCCGAGAGCAGGTTCGCCTGCAGGTTGGCTCTCCACTGGGCCGCGAGGCCAACCAGGTCGCCGGGCTCCGGCTCGGCAGCCTCGAAGTCGGTGTTGCCGCCCGCGTTGTTGACGAGCACGTCGACGCGAGTGGGCATCTGGTCGAGTGCGGCGTTGACGGCAACGGGGTCGGAGGCGTCGAAGGCGACGGCCTTCGCGCCCACCGACGAGGCAGCGTCGTCGAGCGCCTGCTGCCGGCGTCCGGTGGCGACGACGCGATCACCCCCTGACGCGAAGTGACGGGCGACGGCCAGGCCGATCCCGCTCGACCCTCCGGTGACGATCACGGTGCGCATCTCGTGCTCCCAACACTTTAGGGCTAAACTGATTGCGTGGACGAGAGTAGACGCGGTCGACGTCGTCGGGCAACTGCGCAGACCGACGACGTCGACGCCATCCAGGAGGCGTGGCAGGTCGAGCGGCCGGGGACGCCGGTCGCGTCAATCGGTGTGATCACCAGGATCTGGCGCGTTGCGAAGCTGCTGGAGGACGACCGTCGGCGCACGATGGCTCGCCTCGGGATGGACCCAGGAACCCGCGACCTGCTGAGCATCCTGCGTCGGGGCGGTGCTCCCTACCGGTTGACCGCGGGCGAGCTCGCTCGTCGCGCGAAGGTGACACCTGGGGCGATGTCGCAACGGCTCGTCCGCGCCGAGGCCGCCGGTCTGGTCACGCGACGCAGGGAGACGGGCGACGCGCGGTCTGTGCAGGTGGAGCTGACCCGCAAGGGACATGCCCTCCTGGAGCGCACCGTCGACGACCTGCTGCGCCACGAGGACGGCCTCCTCGGCGCGCTCGACCAGAGACAGCAGAAGACGCTGGCCGACCTGCTGCGCGTGCTGCTCGCCGACCTGGAGGGCCGCGCAGCCGAACAGCGCGGAACATCTGATTCCTAGGAGGAACCGGATCTACCGGGTTGTCGGGCTTGGGTTGTTGGGCTTGGAGACAGCGCCTCAGGTCCGACCAACTACGCTGGAACCCTCGCGACCCGCCACACCAGCCGCCACCGAAGGACCTCAGCCACCGTGTTCTCGACGCTCTCCGACCGCCTCACCGCGACCTTCAAGAACCTGCGCGGCAAGGGCAGGCTCTCCGAGGCCGACGTCGACGCGACCGTCCGCGAGATCCGGAGGGCCCTGCTCGACGCCGACGTGGCGCTCACGGTCGTGCGGGAGTTCACCGGCAAGGTGCGCGAGCGCGCCCTGTCGGCGGAGGTCTCCGGGGCGCTCAACCCGGCGCAGCAGGTCGTCAAGATCGTCAACGAGGAGCTCGTCGCCATCCTGGGTGGCGAGGCCAGGCGCCTTCGCTTCGCCAAGAACCCGCCGACGGTGATCATGCTCGCCGGGCTGCAGGGATCCGGTAAGACCACCCTCGCGGGCAAGCTCGGGCACTGGTTGCACGAGCAGGGCCACGCGCCGCTGCTGGTGGCCGCCGACCTCCAGCGACCCAACGCCGTCAACCAGCTGCAGGTCGTCGGTGAGCGCGCGGGCGTCACGGTGTTCGCACCTGAGCCCGGCAACGGCGTCGGCGACCCGGTCGACGTGGCTCGCCGCGCCATGGTCGAGGCGCGCACGAAGCAGTTCGACGTGGTCGTCGTCGACACCGCGGGCCGGCTCGGTATCGACGCCGAGATGATGCAGCAGGCGGCTGACATCCGCGCCGCGGTGACGCCCGACGAGGTGCTGTTCGTCGTCGACGCGATGATCGGTCAGGACGCGGTGACCACGGCGCACGCCTTCCTCGAGGGCGTCGACATCACCGGAGTCGTGCTGACCAAGCTCGACGGCGACGCGCGCGGTGGTGCCGCGCTGTCGGTGGCGTCGGTCACCGGTCGACCGGTGATGTTCGCGTCCACGGGAGAGAAGCTCTCCGACTTCGAGCCGTTCCACCCCGACCGGATGGCGTCGCGCATCCTCGACATGGGTGACGTGCTCACGCTGATCGAGCAGGCCGAGAAGGCGTTCGAGGCCGACCAGGCCGAGGAGATGGCCCGCAAGTTCGGGGCGGGCGAGGACTTCGACCTCGACGACTTCCTGCAGCAGATGCAGGGCCTTCGCAAGATGGGCTCGATGAAGAAGATGCTCGGGATGCTGCCGGGCATGGGCGAGATGCGTGAGCAGCTCGAGAACTTCGACGAGCGCGAGATCGACCGCATCGAGGCGATCGTCAGGTCGATGACCCCACGTGAGCGCTTCCAGCCCAAGATCATCGACGGCTCTCGACGGCAGCGCATCGCCAAGGGCTCGGGCGTCACCGTGACCGAGGTGAACCAGCTGCTGGAGCGCTTCGCCGACGCGCAGAAGATGATGCGGCAGCTGCGCAACGGTGGGGGCGTCCCAGGGATGCCGGGGATGCCTGGGCGCGGCGGCATGCCCGGCATGGGCGGCAGCAAGAAGCAGCGCGGAAAGCAGGCCGTTGCGAAGGGCCGCAAGGGCAAGTCGAAGTCGGGCAACCCGGCGAAGCGGGCAGCGGAGCAGCAGGCAGCCGCCCAGAAGGCGGTGGCCGGACGTGGCGCCGCCTTCGGTGCCCCCCAGAACACCCCTGACGTCGACCCCGCCTCGCTCGAGCTGCCGACGGGCTTCGACAAGTTCTTCGGACGCTGACCCGGCCGCCCGGCCCGGGCTGAACCGAGCGGCTGACTGAGTGGCTGAACTGAGTGGCTGAACTGAGTGGCTGAACGGAGCGGCTGACAGCGATGGGACGGTGGACGGCACAGCTGGGCGACGAGCGGGTGAGTGTCGAGTGCCTCGACGGCGCAGCGCACCTGGTGCCTCCCGTCCTGAGCCTCCTGACCGCGCTGCACGAGTACGGGGAGCCGATGACCGAGGGTCTCGTCCTGCGCTGGGGGTGGTCGGAGCTCGTGCTGGTGCGGGGTGCGGACGGGCGCCTGCAGGTGCACGAGCCCGACTTCGGTGGGGAGCCCCTCGAGGACTTCAGGCCCGACGTCACCTCGACGCTGCAGGTGCAGGCGGCCACTCGCGAACTGCTGGCGAGCTGCCAGGTCGAGCCACTGCCGGTCCGCTTCGACGAGCTGCTGGTGGCTGCCGGCGACGCGATCGCCGCGCCGGTGCTGATGGCCCAGCGCAACGAGCCCTCCGCGGAAGGCGACTCGGGCTGGTACCTCGGCGCGAGACCGGGTTTCGAAGACGGCGATCTTGCGACGCGGATGGTCTTCGAGCTGCTGGATCTGCGTCCCGCACTGCTGCCCGCGCTGGCGCTGCCCGCAGGCTGGCAGGTGGTGCTCGACGGAGACAGCATCGTCCGCGTCGTCGACGACCGTGACCGCGACGTCCTGCGCCGCCCCGGTGCGTGAGCCGGGGTTAGGTTCGTTGCGGCAGTGGACGGACGTCGACGAACAGGGGTGAAGCATGCGCAGGGTGATCGTCCAGGAGCTGGTGACCGTGGACGGGTTCGTCGCGGGGCCTGATGGCGAGCTCGACTTCTTCGACGCCGTCGAGGACTACAGCGAGGTCAACCGCGACAACCTGCGGATCCTCGAGGAGGACGTCGACCTGGTCCTGCTGGGTGCGGCCACGTACCGGATGTTCGTGGAGTACTGGCCAACGGCTGACCACGAGCTGATGGGTCACGCGGTCAACACCGTTCAGAAGACGGTGTTCTCGTCGACCCTGAGTGAGGCGCCCTGGGGCGAGTGGGCGCCCGCAGAGGTCGTCAACGCCGATGCGGTTGCGGTCGTCACTGACCTGAAGCAGCAAGAAGGCAAGGACATCATGGTGTGGGGCAGCCTCTCGCTGGTCAGGTCGCTGATCGGCGCGGGCTTGGTCGACGAGCTGCAGCTGCGCGTCTGCCCGGTCGCTCTGGGAAGCGGCACAAGGCTTTTCGCCGGCGGCGGCGAACCGCTGGGACTCGAGCTGGCCGAGGCCAAGCCCTACCAATCGGGCATCGTCACCCTGCGGTACCGGCCGTCGACCACCAGCGAGGGAAACGGTGGCTGACGGCTCGGGAACCGACCGGCCCCTGCGTCCGAGACGGCACGGCCGGTGGACCTCGTTCGTTGCCGAGCCCCTCGGCGAGAAGGTCGTTCGTGGCCTCCACGAGCAGACGAACCCGCGCCACCGGCTCAGGGTCGAGCACGACGGCAGCACGCTGTTGATCCACCTCAGCGACGAGGACGGTGACGGCTGGACGACGATGGCGGTCGACCGCGCCACGCGGCAGTGGAGCGTGGCCCAGGACGTTCGACAGGCAGACACGGCACGCCGCGCCTACGACTCGCTCTATGGGCCACAGTAGGCACCTCGGTAGGTTCCCCCTCATGTCAGAGGTGCTGCGGGTCGACGGTCCGGTGCTGGTGGGTCCCGACGAGGTCGTCGACGGGTTGTGGGTCGTCGGGGGACGGGTGACGTACGACCGGCCGACCGGGCAGCACGACGTCACGACCCTGCAGGGGTGGGTCCTCCCCGGCCTGGTCGACGCCCACTGCCACGTCGGCCTCGACGCGCACGGTGCCGTCGACGACGCCACCAGCGAGGTGCAGGCGCTCGCCGACCGTGACGCGGGCACGCTGCTGATCCGCGATGCCGGGTCGCCCGCCGACACCCGCTGGGTGGACGATCGCGAGGACCTGCCGAAGATCATCCGGGCCGGCCGTCACATCGCCCGTACCAAGCGGTACATCCGGGGCTACGCGCACGAGATCGAGCCCGACGAGCTGCCGTCGTACATGGCTGCGGAGGCCCGGCGCGGGGACGGCTGGGTCAAGATCGTCGGCGACTGGATCGACCGGTCGACAGGCGACCTGGAGCCCTGCTGGCCGGCCGAGGCCCTGCGCGCGGGCATGGAGGCGGCGCACGCCGAAGGGGCCCGCGTCACGGCGCACTGCTTCGGCGAGGACTGCCTCGCGGACTTGATGAGCGCCGGCATCGACGGCATCGAGCACGCGACCGGCCTGACGCCGGAGACGACGGAACAGGCTGCGGCACAGGGGATTGCGATCGTTCCGACCCTCGTGAACATCGCCACGTTCCCGCAGATCGCTGAGGCGGCACGCGCCAAGTTCCCGCTCTACAGCGACCACATGCTCGCCCTGCACTCGGGTCGGTACGAGACCATCGCCGCCGCGCACGACGCCGGCGTGCCCGTGTACCTCGGCACCGACGCCGGAGGGTCGCTCACCCACGGCCTCGTCGCCCAGGAGGTCGCGGAGCTGACGAAGGCCGGTCTCGACAACGTGGAGGCGATTGGCTGCGGTTGCTGGCGCGCGAGGCAGTGGCTCGGCAGGCCCGGGTTGGAGGAGGGCGCTGACGCCGACCTCGTCGTCTACGCGGCCGACCCTCGGGAGGACGTCGGCGTCCTGGCGGACCCCGCGTCCATCGTGCTGCGTGGAGCGCTCATCGCCAGGTCAGGTGCGTGACACGGGACCGCTGCCCAGGATCCGGGCCAGCTCGGTCGCGTTGGCCAGAGCGTCCTCAAGCGCCTGACGCTCGGCGTGGCTCAGCTCGATACCGCTGACGCGGGCCAGCAGCGCCTCGGCCCGCGCGCCGTCCTCCAGGCGGACGGCAAGCTCCGCCCGGTACACCAGTGCCTCGACGAGGTCGACCGGCGGCGCTGACTCCTGCTCGCGGGCGATCGTCGAGTCGAGGATCTTCGCCGCCTGCTGCTCGTCGCCCTTCGACTCCCCGATCACGACCGCGTTCTCCAGCGCCCTGGCCAGCTTGCTCAGCGGCTGCCCGTCGTCGGCCGAAGGTTCGGCCAACGTTTCCTCGTCGCTCCCGCTCGCGCCCGAGGGGAAGATGCGGATCCAGTTGCCGCCCGGGTCGATCACGGTGAACCCGGCCATGCCGCCCGCGTTCTTGCGCTTGCGGGGCCGGGTCATCCTCGGGATCCCGGCGACCAGGACCTTGCCGTACTTGGCGCGCATGCCGTCGGCGAAGGCGCGGTAGAGGTCGCCGGTGTCGGCGACCAACACGAGGCACGACCCGTACGACTGCTCGGGGTCGAAGTCCGGCAGGCCGAAGAAGTGCAGGTTCAGGTCCTCGCGACGCAGCGCGACGGACGGGTTGGGGCGCTGCTGCCGGTACGTCACGTCGAACCCGAGCGCCCCGTAGAAGTCGGCGATCTCGTCGATCGAACCGCACGGCAGCAGCGGGATCGTCACCTCGTTGCTCACGGTCTCGACCACCCCTGTCTGACTTGGTGTGACTGCTAGCCCGGTAGGAAGCTGAGCCGGACCCGGCGGACCGGGTTGTCGACGTTGGTGTCCACGAGGCACACCGACTGCCACGTGCCGAGCGTCATCGCACCGTCGATCACCGGGATCGTGGCGTACGGCGGCAGCAGGGCAGGCAGGACGTGGTCCCGGCCGTGGCCGGGGCTGCCGTGTCGGTGCCGCCACCGGTCGTCGGGTGGCAGCAGGTCTCGCAGGGCCGAGAGCAGATCATCGTCGCTCCCGGCGCCGGTCTCGAGCACGGCGAGGCCGGACGTGGCATGCGGAACCCACACGTGCAGCAGGCCGTCACCGTCCTCGCCGGACAGGAACTGCTCGCAGGTGCCCGTCAGGTCGTGGACCGCCTCGGCCGAGCCTGTCGTGATCTCGACCTCTTCGCTGCGCACTCGTGCCACGGTAGTGCCGTGCTGCCGCCGGTGCTCGGTGTCAGCGCCGCTCCGGCAGGCCGATCAGGTCGGCGGTGGTGGCAACGGCGAAGTCGAAGAAGGGCTCGGTGGGGTCGACGCTGCCGACGAAGTGCCCGTACAGCTCCAGACTGATCATGCCGAGCACCTGGCTGACCCCGTAGAACACGCGGGCCAGGACGTCCGCGGGTACCTCCCACTCGAGATCGGTTGTCACAGAACGCAGCTGGGCCTCGAGTCGCGGCGCGACGCGTACCGCTCGCGAGGGTTCGGCCAGAGCCCCGGCGGCGGCTGCGTCGCGGACGGGTGCGACGAACAGCAGCATCGCCTCTGCTGCGGGAGCGATCGTCTCCTGGGGCGCCCGATAGCCCGGCACGGGGGAGCCGTAGACGAGCGCGTACTCGTGCGGGTTCTCCACCGCCCAGCGCCGCACCGCCCGGCACGTCACCAGCCACCTCCGGCGGTGGTCGGCCCGTTTCACGCGCGACTGGGCGGCTGTTCCGGCTGCAGCCAGCGACCGGTAGGCATCGACGATCAAAACGGTGAGCAGCTCGTCGCGGCTGGGGAAGTAGCGGTAGAGCGCCGACGACACCATGCCGAGCTCACGCGCCACGGCGCGCAGGGAGAGCGCGGCCGCACCGTGGGCGGCGAGCTGCTCGCGGGCGGCTTCGGTGATCTCACGGACGAGCTCCGTGCGGGCTCGTTCGCGGGCCGTGCGGATGGCGGGCATGCAGGAAGCGTCCCACGGAAGCGCGTGCAGTGACAACAAACGAGAGCACTGCTCTTGCGTTGGATGACTCAGTCGTGCATGCTGATCTCATTCGAGAGCAGTGCTCTCGCCAATGAGACTGGAGACGACCCGTGACCATGACCGACACGTCGCCGAGCGTTGCCGCGGCGGCTGCGCCCAAGACCTCACTCGTGGCACTCCTGGGCGTGACCGGAGTGCTGTTCGTCCTCTACCCCGTCGTCCGCCCGTGGTCCGACGAGACCGGCCTGGCCGGCGCGGAGGCCTTCGCGTCGACGGCCTGGGTTGCGTCCCACACCTTCGCGATGGTCGGTTTCATCGTGCTCGGGTTGGTCGTGCTGCAGCTGCGCGACCTCCTGGCTGCGACAGCCGGGGGAGGCGCTGCCCGGGCTGCGACCCTCCTGACGTGGATGGGCGCCGGCCTGACCCTGCCTTACTACGGGGCGGAGACGTTCGCGCTCAACGCCGTCGGGCAGCGGGCCGTCCGCGACGATGACGTGGCACTCCTGGAGCTGGTCGACCCCACACGCTTCGGGCCCGTGCAGGCGACGATGTTCGGCATCGGCCTGCTCCTGCTGGGAGCGGGCGTGGTCGCCGTTGCTGTCGGCGTGCGCCGGTCCGGCCACCTCCCGCGCTGGAGCGGGTACCCGGTCGCAGCCGGCTTCCTCCTGTTCATCCCTCAGTTCTACGCACCGCCGGCCCTGCGGATCGCGCACGGGGTCCTGATCGGGGTGGGGTGCATGGTCCTGGCCGCGGCCCTTTGGCGTCAGCGGGGCATCGCCGGCACGACGCGTTCGGGCGAACCCTCCCTGTCTGGCACAATGAGCGGCTGAACCCGTCCGGGGAGGCCCCTCTCTCCGCCCCAGGACGTGTCCATCGGAGCACCTCGGCGCGCGACCCACCGCGGCAGCCGTACGTGCTCAACCCGAACCAGAAACAGGAGACACCACACTCGTGGCCGTCAAGATCAGACTGAAGCGCCTGGGCAAGATCCGGGCCCCGTACTACCGCATCGTCGTGGCCGACTCGCGCACCAAGCGCGACGGCCGCGCCATCGAGGAGATCGGCAAGTACCACCCGACTGAGGAGCCCTCCCTGATGGAGGTCAACTCGGAGCGTGCGCAGTACTGGCTCGGGGTCGGCGCGCAGCCGTCCGAGCAGGTGCTGGCGATCCTCAAGGTCACCGGCGACTGGCAGAGGTTCAAGGGTCTCCCGGGCTCCGAGGGCACCCTGCGCGTCAAGGAGGTCGGCGCGTCCAAGAAGGAGACCTTCGACGCCGTCGCCAAGGAGTCGCTGGACCAGGCGACCAAGGACGCCACCACGCCCAGGAAGCGTGCGGCCAAGAAGGCCCAGCCGAAGGCCGACGAGGCCAAGGCCGACGAGGCCAAGGCCGACGAGCCCAAGGCCGACGAGCCCAAGGCTGACAAGCCTGCCCCCGAGGCGAAGGCTGACGAGGCGACTGCCGAGAAGGCCGCTCCGGCCGACGAGGCGAAGGCCGAGGGCTGACCGTGCTCGCCGACGCCCTGGAGCATCTGGTCCGCGGCATCGTCGACCACCCGGACGACGTCCGGATCAAGGAGAAGACGCTGCGCCGCGGCACCCTCCTCGAGGTGCGCGTGCACCCCGAGGACCTCGGCCGAGTGATCGGCCGGGCCGGACGCACCGCCAAGGCGCTGCGGACCGTCGTCGGCGCTCTCGCCACCGGGGGACCGGTCCGCGTCGACGTCGTCGACGTCGACCGCGGGCGCTGAGCCGGTGTCGACGACGAGCACGTGAAGGGCTGATCGACGGCCCCGGGCACCACACGGTGGCCGGGGCCGTCGGCGTCCCAGGACGGTGACGCAGGGAGACGCAGGGAGACGCAGGGAGACGCAGGGAGACGCAGGGAGACGCAGGGAGACGCAGAGAGACGGAGGTGGATGGTGGAGCTGGTCGTCGCGCGGGTAGGACGCCCGCACGGGATCCGCGGTGAGGTAAGCGTCGAGGTACGCACCGACGACCCCGACCGCCGCTTCACCCCGGGCGCCCGCTATGCCACCGACCCCGCCGGAGCCGGCCCCCTGACGCTGGAGTCGGTGCGCGACCACAACGGCCGCCTGCTGCTGACGTTCGACGAGGTGCCCGACCGGACGGCCGCCGAGGGCCTACGCGGTGTGCTCCTGCTGCTGGAGATCGACGAAGAGGCCGAAGCAGACGAACCCGATGCCTGGTACGACCACCAGCTGGTGGGTCTGGCCGCCCGCACCGTCGACGGCAGCGACGCCGGTGTGGTCACCGCGGTCGAGCACGGTGCCGCGCAGGACCTGCTGGTGCTGCGGCTGCCGTCGGGGGGCGCGGCCCGCGTGCCGTTCGTCACCGCGCTGGTGCCGGAGGTCGACGTCGCTGGGGGGCGAGTCCTCCTGGACCCGCCCGGCGGGCTCCTGGACGAGCCGGACGAGGAAGCCTGAGACGTGCGCATCGACGTCATCACGATCTTTCCCGAGTACCTCGCGCCCCTGCGCCTCTCCCTGCTCGGTCGCGCCGCCGAGAAGGGACTGCTCGACCTCGCCGTCCACGACCTGCGTGACTTCACGAGCGACCGGCACCGCACCGTCGACGACACGCCCTACGGGGGTGGGGCGGGCATGGTGATGCGGCCCGAGCCGTGGGGCGCCGCCCTCGACCACGTCGTGGCGGTCGGACGCGAGGCGCTGATGGCGCCGTCGCAGGGCCGTCCGCCGGCCCCGCACCTGCTGCTGCCCAGCCCGTCGGGGCGGGTCTTCGACCAGGCGATGGCGCACGACCTGGCCACCGAGCCGTGGCTGGTGTTCGGCTGCGGGCGGTACGAGGGGGTGGACGAGCGCGTCGGTGAGCACGCCGCACGGTCGATGCAGGTGACGCCCGTCAGCATCGGTGACTACGTGCTGAACGGTGGCGAGGCGGCCGCGCTCGTGATCGTCGAGGCGGTCGCGCGGCTGCTGCCCGGGGTGATCGGCAACCCGCGGTCGCTGGACGAGGAGTCGCACGTCGACGGGCTGCTGGAGTACCCCGTCTACACGAAGCCCGAGCGCTGGCACGACCTCGACGTGCCCGACGTGCTGCTCTCGGGTCATCACGGGCGCATCGCCCGCTGGCGACGCGACGAGCAGCTGCGCCGCACCGCCACGCGCCGACCGGACCTGCTGGCCCGCCTCGACCCGGAGAGCCTTGACCCCGGTGACCGTGCTGTCCTGGACGACCCACCCGACTGACCTCCCTCACCCAGCCGAGGGGATTCCACGCGATTTCTCCGGGCCGAGCGCACTGTGGCAGACTGAGCCGTCGTTCCAGCGGCCGTCCGCCGCCCCTGCCACGGGGGGAGCGCAGCGTCTCGGGCCGCTCGGATCGACCAACTGACCAGACCGGCAGGCAGCAAGGCTGCCCGCCAACAGCACGCCGGTGACCTGTGGCACCAGCGAGAGAGCGACTCAGCAATGCACACCCTCGACCAGCTCGACTCCGGATCGCTGCGGGACGACATCCCCCCCTTCCGGGCCGGCGACACCGTCAACGTCCACGTCAAGGTCGTCGAGGGCACCCGCTCCCGCGTCCAGGTGTTCAAGGGCGTCGTGATCCGGCGGCAGGGTGGCGGCGTGCGCGAGACGTTCTCCGTCCGCAAGGTCAGCTTCGGCGTCGGCGTCGAGCGCACCTTCCCGGTGCACTCCCCGGTGCTGGACAAGATCGAGGTCGTCACCCGTGGTGACGTGCGGCGCGCCAAGCTGTACTACCTGCGCAATCTCCGCGGCAAGGCTGCCAAGATCAAGGAGAAGCGCGACACCCCCGTCGCCCGCTGATCCCTCCCTCCGTCACGAACGGGGCACGACCGAGAGGGGCCGAGGTGGCGCCTGCCCAGACCACCACGGCCCCTTCGACGTCCCCTGACGCTGCCGCGGCGGAGTCCGACGCGCGGCCGGACGGACCCACCCTCCTGGGGTGGTCCCGCCGCTCCGTGGTCGAGATGCTGGTGCTGATGCTCGTGGCCGTCGTCGTGGTCTCGCTGGTGCGCCACAACGTCGCGCAGGTGTTCTCCATCCCGTCCGGATCGATGCAGCCCTTGCTCGACCCCGGCGACCGCGTGGTCGTGACCCGCCTCGACGACGATGTCCGCCGAGGCGACGTGGTCGTCTTCGACGGCTCGGGCCTCTTCTCGTTCGAGGCGCCGGCAAGCCCGGGCCGCGCCGCCCTCGACACCGTCGGCGGGTGGCTCGGAATGCCTTCTGGCCAGCGTGACTTCGTCAAGCGCGTGATCGGCGTCGCCGGAGACAGCGTGGTCTGCTGTGACGACCAGGGCCGCCTGAGTGTCAACGGCAACCCGCTCGACGAGCCGTACCTGCACCCAGGCGACAACCCCAGCGAGCTCAGGTTCGACGTGGAGGTGCCGAAGGGGCGACTGTGGCTGATGGGCGACCACCGCGCCGACTCCGCCGACTCCCGCTCCCACCTGGGCGATCCGGGTGGTGGGATGGTGCCTGTGGAGCGAGTGGTCGGACGGGTGGTCGCCATAGCCTGGCCGCCGTCGGAGGCGACGACGATCAAGCGGAACGGGCAGACCCCTGCCGACGAGACGGACGAGAGGAACCCGTGAGCAAGGACGACGACCAGGCGAGCGCGGTGCGCGACGACGCGGACGGCCCTGGCGGCCCTGGCGGCCCTGACGGCCCTGATGGCACCGAGGGCCCTGATGGCACCGACGGACCTGACGGCACCGAGGGCACCGAGGGCGCCGTCGCGAAGCCCGAGAAGCATCGCCGCGGCGGCATCATCGGCGCGATCCGCGAGACGGTGATCGTCGTCGGCACGGCGCTCCTGCTGTCGCTGCTCATCAAGACGTTCCTCGCGCAGGCGTTCTACATCCCGTCGGAGTCGATGGAGGACACGCTGGTCCGCAACGACCGCGTGCTCGTGAACCTGCTCGAGCCCGGCCCGCTGCCGCTCGAGCGCGGCGACGTGGTGGTCTTCAAGGACCCGGGCGGGTGGCTCGACCCCACGGTGGCTCCGGTGCGGACGCCGTTCGCCCAGCGGGTCGTCGACGTCCTGACCTTCGTCGGCGTCCTGCCTCAGGACGCCGGGGAGCACCTGATCAAGCGCGTCATCGGGCTGCCGGGCGACACCGTCGTGTGCTGCGACGACGCCGGACGGGTGACGGTCAACGGCGAGGCCATCGAGGAGACCTACCTGCCCCCGGCCACCGAACCGAGCACGATGGACTTCGACGTCACCGTTCCCGAGGGACGCCTCTGGGTGATGGGTGACAACCGCGGGTTCTCCCAGGACTCCCGCTACCACCAGGACCTCGAGGGCGGCGGCTCCGTGTCGGAGGACCTCGTCGTCGGCCGGGCGGTGCTGCTGTTCTGGCCGCTCGACCGGTTCGGACCGCTGTCGAACCATCCAGGGGTCTTCCAAGGGGTTCCCGGCGAGGGATGAGTACAGCCACCCGCTCACCCGCGGTCCGGCTCTCGTCCCCGACGCCGACCCTGCGGCACGAGCGTGCCCTGCTGCGTGAGGGGCACCGCTGGGTCGCGGGCATGGACGAGGTGGGCCGCGGGGCGCTGGCCGGGCCGGTGAGCGTGGGCGTGGTCCTGGTCGACCTCACGACCAGGTCGGCGCCTCCGGGACTGCGAGACTCCAAGCTGCTCACACCGTTGGCGCGCACGAAGCTCTCACCCAGGCTGCGGCGGTGGGCCCCGCAGTGGGCCGTCGGGCACGCGGAGGCCGACGAGATCGACCGGCTGGGCATCATCGCCGCCCTGCGACTGGCCGGGCGGCGCGCGCTGGCCCAGGTGACCGACACCCCGTCCATCGTCCTGCTGGACGGGTCTCACGACTGGCTGTCACCTCCGCAGCCGACGCTGTTCGACGCTCTGGATCCCGACGTCCTGGGTCCGGACGTGATGGGCGTCGAGTCGTGGCGGCGTGACGCCTGGCGAGCGGACCTGTTCGGCACCCCCGTGCTCGGACCTCGCAGCATCAAGTTCGGTGAACCTGGGGTGCCCGGCGATCCCGGTCTGGCCGGTGCCCCGCGGGTGCGGACGATGATCAAGGCCGACCGACGGTGCGCGTCGGTCGCCGCTGCCTCCGTACTGGCCAAGACGACTCGTGACGCGATGATGGTCGCCCGCGCGTCGGAGCACCCCGGGTACGGCTGGGACATCAACAAGGGGTACAGCGCACCCGCCCACATCGAGGCCATCGCCCGGGCGGGCGTCTGCCCACAGCACCGGCTCAGCTGGCGGATGCCGGGCATGATGGACTGCGAGCTCGATCCCGCTCAGATGGACCCCTTCGACCCCGAGCTGGCTCCCGAGCTCGACCTCGACCCGGAGGTGATGACCGACGATGAGCGCTGAGGACCTGGACAACTACGAGACCGAGATGGAACTCGCGCTCTACCGCGAGTACCGCGACGTCGTCGGCCTGTTCACCTACGTCGTCGAGACCGAGCGGCGCTTCTACCTCGCGAACTCGGTGGACGTCGTGCCGCGCAGTGCCGACGGTGAGGTCTACTTCGAGCTGACCCTGAACGACGCCTGGGTGTGGGACGTCTACCGCTCGGCGCGCTTCGTCAAGACGGTGCGTGTGGTGACGTTCAAGGACGTGAACGTCGAGGAGCTCGCGAAGTCCGAGCTGCAGCTGCCGAAGTCGGAGGGCTTCGCCGGCTAGTCGCGTAGTCCCGGCCGAACTCGCGCCGTCCACAGGCACCAGATCCCCCCTCGTCGTCCACAGGCATGCCTTGAGCCCGCCCGCGGACAGGCTCGGTTCACCATCCTCGTCCCTGGAGGTGGTGTCGGGTGCCGGGCAAGGACGCGGTGGGGCGGTACGGCGAGGACCTCGCGGCTGCTCACCTGGAACGGGTTGGGCTGCAGGTGCTGTCGCGCAACTGGCGCTGCTCGCGCGGCGAGCTCGACATCGTGGCGCTCGACGGCGCGTGCCTCGTCGTCGTCGAGGTCAAGACACGGCGTACGCTCGCCTTCGGTCACCCGGCTGAAGCGGTCACGTGGGCCAAGCAGGCCCGGCTCCGTCGACTTGCCGCGGAGTGGCTGCGCGAGAGCACGGAGTCGTACCGCCAGGTGCGCATCGACGTGGTGGCGATCCTCTGGCCGCGCCAGGGACCAGCGCAGCTGCAGCACCTTCGCGGGGTGTGCTGATGTCACTGGGCCGCACCACGGCGATCGGCCTGCTCGGACTGCAGGCGGTGCCGGTCGAGGTCGAGGCGGACATCTCGTCGGCGGGGCTGCCCGCGCTGACGCTGGTCGGCTCGCTCGACAAGGCACTGCACGAGGCGCGCGACCGCGTTCGCGCCGCCACCGCGAACGCCGGCTTCCCGGTGCCGAACCGCAAGGTCACCGTCAGCCTGACGCCGGCCTCGCTGCCCAAGCAGGGGTCGAACTTCGACCTCGCCATCGCGGTGGCGCTGCTCGCCGCCAACCGTGAAATCGACCCCGTGTCGGCTGCGGAGACCGTGCACATCGGCGAGCTCGGCCTGGACGGACGGCTCCGCCCCGTGACCGGCGTGCTGCCGGCTGTGCTGGCGGCGGTACGGATGGGACGCACGCGGGTCGTGGTGCCGGCCGCCAACGCCGATGAGGCGTCGCTCGTGCCCGGTGCACGGGTGGTCGGCGCCGTCAGCCTCGCCGACGTCGTCGTGGCCCATGGCGGCGAGGTCGAGGCCACGGGGGCCGAACCGCCTGAGGCCGTGCCGTTCACCGGGTCCGCACAGGCGCGCGTCCCGGTCGCTCCGCGCCGCGACCTCCGCGACGTCGCGGGGCAGGACGAGGCACGTCGTGCCCTCGAGGTCGCGGCCGCAGGGGCGCACCACCTGCTGATGATGGGGCCGCCTGGCGCCGGCAAGACGATGCTGGCGTCGCGGCTGCCCGGCCTGCTGCCCGACCTCGACGACGACGAGGCGGTCGAGGTCACGGCCGTCCACTCCGTTCTCGGGTCGTTCGACCCGGCGCAGGGCCTGATCAGGCGCCCGCCGTACGAGGACCCGCACCACACGGCCTCGACCGCCGCCGTGATCGGCGGCGGCCAGGGGGTTCCGCGGCCGGGGTCGGCCACGCGCGCACATCGTGGCGTCCTGTTCCTGGACGAGGCCCTCGAGTTCGCACGGCCGGTCCTCGACGCGCTGCGCCAGCCGCTGGAGGAGGGACGTCTGGTGATCGCGCGACGTCAGATGTCCGCGTGCTTCCCCGCGAGGTTCCAGCTGGTGATGGCGGCCAACCCGTGCCCGTGCGGACGGGCGGTCGGCAAGGCGATCGACTGCAGCTGCACACCGCAGGCCCAGCGGCTGTACGCGGCCCGGCTGTCGGGTCCGATCCGTGACCGCATCGACCTGCAGATCGAGGTGCTCCCGATCTCACGCGGGCAGATGACGGGCGTGGACGCGCCGCCCCGCGAGGACTCGGCGACCGTCGCCGCTCGCGTCGCCGCAGCCCGCACCGTGCAGGCCGAGCGGTGGGCCGCCCACGGGTGGAAGACGAACAGCGAGGTCCCCGGGCCGGCGCTGCGGCGCGGGTGGCGCCTCGACCCGGCGACGACCGTCGACCTCGACCGAGCCCTCGACCGAGGGCTCGTGACGGTTCGCGGGTACGACCGGATTCTGCGCGTCGGCTGGACTCTCGCCGACCTGGACGGGGCCACCCGTCCGCATCGAGACCACCTCGGCGAGGCCCTGCTGATGCGTCATGTCGGACGCGTGGCGGCATGACGAGGCGCCCCGGCTCCTCGGCGCACGGCCTCCCCGCCTGGGCCGGTGACGAGCGGTCAGCACGGATGGCATGGAGCCGGCTGGCCGAGCCGGGTGACCGCCTGGCCCGGGTGGTGCGGCACCGGCTGGGGCACGTGCGGGCCGTCCGTCACGTGCTGACCGGCGAGCCGCTCCCCGTCCACGTGCTGGCCCCGTCCGAGAGCGACGAGGACGCTGCGGCGCCGGCTCGAGCGCGGGCGTGGCTGGCCGAGGGGCTGGAGCGCTGGCAGGTGCGCCGCGATCACCTCGACCCGGAGCGCGACCTGCGGACCCTCGGTGCGGCCGGCCGGGTCGTCATACCGGGTGACGCCGAGTGGCCCGCCGGTCTGGAGCACCTCGGTCTGGCCGCTCCGGCGTGCCTCTGGGTGCGGGGCACCGGCGACCTCGCGGTGCTGTCGGAGCGGTCGGTCGCGGTGGTGGGGGCGCGGTCCTGCACGGCCTACGGCGAGCACGTCGCCTCCGACCTGGCCGCCGGTCTCACCGGCAAGGGCTGGACGGTGGTCTCGGGTGGCGCGTACGGCATCGACGCAGCAGCGCACCGGGGCGCACTCACGGTCAGCGGGCCGACCGTCGCGGTGGTGGCGTGCGGCGTCGACCGCGCCTACCCGCGGGCGCACGAGAGGCTGCTGGCTTCCATCGCCGACGGGGGACTGGTGGTGGGGGAGACGCCGCCCGGCGGCACGCCGAGCCGGTGGCGGTTCCTGGAGCGCAACCGGCTGATCGCGGCGACGTCCGGCGCCACCGTGGTCGTCGAGGCGGCCTGGCGGTCAGGGGCGCTGAGCACTGCCGGTCACGCCGTGGAGCTGGGTCGACCTCTGGGCGCGGTCCCAGGCCCGGTCACGTCGGCGGTGTCGGCCGGCTGTCACCGCCTGCTGCGCGAGATGGGCGGGGTCTGCGTGACCGACGCCGACGAGGTGGTCGAGCTGGCCGGCGCGATCGGCTCGGCGCCCAGTGGGCGTGGGGTCCGGCCCGCTCCCGCCCGCGAGCACGACGACCTCGAGGGCGACGACCTGCTTGTCTACGAGGCCCTGTCGCCGCGCGCGGCTCGCTCCGCACCTCAGTTGGCGCACGCCGCCGGCATCACCGCACGACAGGTCCGGGCGGCGCTGGGGCGGCTGTCGCTGCTGGGGCTTGTGTCTGGGTCGGCCGGCGAGGACGGCGACCGTCTGTGGCAGCGTGCGCGGACCTCCCCACGGCGGGGCCCACGGTGAGCCCGTCTTCTCCGGCGTCTTCAGGTCAAATCGTGCCACCAGTCGGACCCAAGGATCAGCGAGAGGCCGTAGAGACTCCATAGGAACTGGTTCATCAACGCCGGACGCTCGCCCTCGGGTACGGGTGTGCTCGGCTCGCTGACATATCGCCAGATTTCGGGGCGGCACGTGAGCTCCCCCCACGGCTTGACGACTGTGCTTTCTATCTGCTCCCACAGTTGTGCCCGGACTGCAGGCTTGGTCCTGCGCGTATCAAAAACCAGCTTCATGTCTTCCGGAGTTATCGGTCCAGGCTTCACGAGCTCAGGGTCTCGCAGCTCGAAATTGACCCACTCCGGTCCATCACATCCATAACGACCGCGTGCCAGCGGGAATTCAAGCAACGATGGAGCCAGCGCCTGGGTAACGCTCATCGCTATCCGCTCCGAGCGGAGATCAGTTATCCCCGAAGACTGATGGGCGCGAGACAGCGGGGCCCTGCTGGTCACGATATCCTCGCACAGAAGAGTAAAGCGCTCATCAAGCAGCGGTGTGATGAGCGGATTCCAGTTTCGCACGTATGCGAAGAGTGCCTGTAGCTGAAAGTTCAGCGAGAACTGCAGGTAGGCGTGGAACGACACGCTCTGGATGGGCATGCCTTCGGCGGTCAGGGTTTCATTGACGAACCCCCGCGCGATGCGCGCGTTTCGTTCGGCGTACTCCGGTCGCAGGTACGGACTGACCGTACGAGATGAAGCAGCGGCTATGGCTTCCTGAAAGAACCGGGAACGCGCGTTGAGTCCTCCGCGCTGGAGATGAGCATGACCCATGATCAGCGGAGGTCCAGGCACAGCGGCTTCGTATCGGTTCGGATACTGGAGAGGCGCTTGCGTAGGCAGTCCCCCCGCGAAGGCGATCTTTCGTCGTGTCTCCCGAAGGATGTCCGCCGAGGTGAGTGGCGGCTCCCGCCAGATCCTCTGGCACGAATCCCAGCCCAATGCCTGTGCCACCTTGTCCGCGACTTGTCCTTCCACCTCGGTCGGCAGGTTTTGGTTGACGGGAGTAGCTGGTATGTCCGCAGAGGAGAGCGCCGCAGCGATGAGCCTCGAGTCTTTACCACCTGAAACCCGCAGCTCACCACTGGGGAGTGTCTTGAGAATGGATCCCGCACGTAGTAAGGATTCGGACACCGAGTCCCGACGATGCCGAAAGGTCGCAACTCGATATCGGCCATAATCGGGTCGAGGCGCAGGTCGTATTCTCGTTCCGAACGCAGCCGGCGTGCTGATCAGAATGGATCGGGGCGGCACTCGGTAACAGCCGATGAAAGGGGTCGACCCATCGATTGCCACCCCACCGTTCACGGCAGCGAGATAGAAGGACTCGTCCATCTTCGGCCGATCCATCCCCGTGCTTGCTACATGCACGAGCAGGGGGTTGTTCCCGACGTGGAGCCCAGAGGACGTCTCCGTGTAGTAGACCGGCTCAAGCGTGGGTATAGAATGCCCGGCGCACAGTTGGCCGTCCCTGCGCCGAACTGTCACGTAGCTGTATATCCCGCCGGGAGACCGCAGGATGGGACGTTCGTCGCGATCTCGGGATGCAAACCAGGTCTTCAGCGCACGTGGGTCCACATCGTCGACCAGGTACCCGGAGAAGATGTAGATCGTTGACTCATCTTCGAAGACGTACTCCGGCAGCGGATTATGTGAATTCCTCGCAATGGTGATCACCGTACTGATCCGACCACCCATGATCATGCGCACCGAGGTCTCATGCTGAGGGCCCAGAAATGCGGAGCCTCGTTCCTCTACCTGAGCAACGAATTCATCCGTTGCACTGGAGGGCAGTCGCGATACAAGATACGTATCCATACGGCCTGTTGTCCTCCCGGACATGCGGCTTTCCGGCTTGCGGAGTTTCAGGCTACCTGGCATGACGTGACCTGGCTCATGGTGGCTGCCCAGCGAGAACCCGACGCCACGCCGGGTGCGGCGGTGCTTGCAGACCAGGCCCGCGAGCGCGACCGTGAGCAGGTGCGCGACCATTCCGGTCGCGGGGCCGGTGTCGTGCCGAGGCCCGCCTCCGTCCCCGACGAGACCGACGCCCCGCATGTGCTGCGAGACCGGCCGCGAGACCTGCTGCCGCCGGCCGAGGTGGAGCTGCCACCCGAGCTGGCTTCGGCGCTGGAGGCCTTCGAGCGGTACCTCGCGGCCGAGCTCGGGCGCTCACCGCACACCGTCCGCGCGTACACCGCCGATGTCGCGCTGCTGCTCGCCCGCGCTGCCGGGGAGGGGATGGACCGGCTCGACGATCTCGACCTGACCCTGCTGCGCGGGTGGCTGGCGCAGATGACCGCATCGGGCTTGGCGCGCGCCACGATGGCGCGCCGGGCGTCGTCCGCCCGGACCTTCACGGCGTGGTGCGTGCGGACCGGCCGCACCAGCGCCGACGCGGCTGTTCGGCTCGTCGCCCCCAAGCGTGAGCGGTACCTGCCGACGGTGCTGCGGCAGGACCAGTCGGCGGCGCTGCTCGACCTGGCCACCGTCCGAGCCGACGATCGCGACCCCACGCACCTGCGCGACCTCGCCGCCCTGGAGCTGCTCTACGGCACGGGCATCCGGGTCGCCGAGCTGGTCGGGCTGGACGTCGACGACGTGGGGCTGGACCGCAACGTCGTGCGGGTGCTGGGCAAAGGCTCCAAGGAGCGAACGGTGCCCTTCGGTCTGCCGGCTGCACGAGCCGTACGCGACTGGCTGGCTCGTGGCCGGCCGCGGCTGGTCACGGCACATTCCGGGCCGGCATTGCTGCTCGGCAGCCGCGGTGGACGCTGGGACCAACGACAGGTCAGGTCCCTCGTGCACCGGCTGCTGGCCGAGGCCGGGGTGGACGTGAACGCCGGACCCCACGCACTGCGGCACAGTGCGGCCACTCACCTCCTCGACGGCGGAGCTGACCTAAGGACCGTCCAGGAGCTGCTGGGTCACGCTAGTCTCGCCACGACGCAGGTCTACACGCACGTTTCGGTGGACCGCCTGCGCCGGTCGTACCAGCAAGCCCATCCGCGTGCGTGATCGGTGAGGAGGCTCCATGGCGTCCCCCACCGCAGGCCGGGGCACCCAGGCCCCTGGCGACGCGAAGGCAGAGAGCCCCGTCGACGAGCGCGACGAGGCGATCGACAAGGCCGCTGACGCCGTCGTCGAGGAGAAGCGGGTGCGGGCCCTGTGGGAGGACTACAAGGCGACCACCAGCGTGGCGGCGCGCGACGACCTGATCCTCAAGTACTCCCCGCTGGTCCGTTACGTCGCGGGCCGGGTGGGTGTCGGCCTGCCGCCGAACGTCGAGCAGGCTGACCTCGTCTCGTACGGGATCTTCGGGCTGATCGACGCCATCGACAAGTTCGACCTCGAGCGCGCCATCAAGTTCGAGACGTACGCGATCTCCCGCATCCGCGGCGCCATCATCGACGAGCTGCGCTCGATGGACTGGATCCCGCGGTCCGTGAGGTCCAAGGCGCGCGAGGTCGAGCGCACGTACGCCGAGCTCGAGACCGAGCTGCACCGCACACCGACCGAGCCCGAGGTGGCGCAGCGGATGGGGCTGCCGCTGCGCGAGCTGCACCAGATCTTCAGCCAGGTCTCCTACGTCAACGTCGTCGCCCTCGACGAGCTCCTCGGCAGCGGGTCGGGCTCCGACAAGGCCGAGGGCATGTCCCTCGGCGACACGCTGGCCGACTCGAAGGCCGAGGACCCGGTGCTCGCCTTCGAGGGCGAGGAGACCAAGTTCCTGCTGGCTCGTGCCATCGACCAGCTCACGGAGCGGGAGAAGATCGTCGTCACGCTCTACTACTACGAGGGCCTGACGCTCGCCGAGATCGGACGTGTGCTCGGCGTGACCGAGTCGCGGATCTGCCAGATGCACACCAAGGCGGTGCTGCAGCTCCGGACGAAGCTCGCCGAGGTGTCGTGACCCCTGCGTCGCGGCTGCCTCGGGGAATCCTCATCTCGCAGTGAGGCTCGCGCGCGGACACGGTCCACTGCTGGTCACAGCCGGTGCTGCCCTGGGTGGGCCGGCGCGTCACCTCGTCGACACCCTTGCTGCTGATGGCGCCGACCCAGCAGGCGGGGCCGCGGCGGCCGTAGGCGCCACGCTCACGGTCAACGTCATGGGCGCTCTGCTGCTGGGCGTGCTCGTGACGTGGGCGGGCCACCACCGACGACTGCTCCTGCTGCTCGGCACCGGCTTCCTCGGTGCTTTCACGACGTTCGGAACGGTGGCGCTGCAGGTCGCGCGGATGAGCAGTTCAGGACAGCCCGGTGCGGCGGCCGGCTACGTCGGCGCCAGCGTGGTGCTCGGCATGCTGGCAGCTTGGGGCGGAACCGTTCTCGGACGCCGCCTTCCGCGTGCCGGCGCCACAGAGCCCGATCCGCAGGACCCCCGGTGACGGCTGACCTCTCGACGTGGCTGCTGATCGCCGTCGCCTCGGCGGTTGGCGCTGTCGCGAGGTACGGCGTCGACAGGGCGAGCGCGCACTGGGTGCTCCGTCGCGGAGGCGACCAGGACCTTCCCTGGGGGATTGCGCTCGTGAACCTCTCCGGATGCCTGCTCGTCGGCGTGGTGGCCGGCGTCGTCGGCGAGAAGGTCGGCTCAGCGCCGGAGGCCGAGTGGGTGCGCGTCGCGCAGGTCGGCCTCCTCGGGTCGTACACCACGTTCTCGACGTGGACGGTGGACGTGGTCCGCCTGCTGCGGACGGGACGCCAGGTGGCCGCTGCCGCAAACCTGCTTGGCTCCATGCTCGGCGGTGGCGCCCTGGTACTGCTCGGACTCGCCATGGGGGCAGGGCTCGCCCCGTAGCGCGCCCTGCTGCCCCCCACCCCTACCGTGTCCTTCGACCAACCGTCGTGACCGTGGAGGACCGGAGATGACCCGCCGCCAGATCCCGCGCTGGTCGGAGCTGCGCCCGTTGCTGCGGGCGAAGCCGCTGCAGCTCGACCCGACGGCGCGCCGGCTCGAGGCGGCTCTGAACATCGCCGACCTGCGCAGGGTCGCGCGGCGCCGCACTCCGAAGTCGGTCTTCGACTACACCGACGGGGCGGCCGAGGGCGAGGTCAGCCTGCAACGCTCGAGGCAGCTCTTCGCCGACCTCGAGCTGCGTCCGCAGATCCTGCAGGACGTCTCGTCCCTCGACACCTCGACGACTGTGCTCGGCCGCGCCTCGGCCCAGCCATTCGCTTTCGCACCAACAGGTTTCACCCGACTGATGCACCACGAGGGAGAGCGCGCGGTGGTGCGGGTCGCGGAGCGGGTCGGCATCCCGTACGCCTTGTCGACGATGGGCACGACCTCGATCGAGGACGTCGCCGCCGCGGCGCCGGAGGCCCGAAAGTGGTTCCAGCTGTATGTGTGGCGTGACCGTGGCGCCGGCGAGGAGCTGATGGCGCGGGCCAAGGCAGCTGGCTACGAGGCCCTGATCCTGACCGTCGACGTCCCGGTCGCGGGCGCCCGGCTGCGGGACCGGCGCAACGGGTTCTCGATCCCACCGGCCCTGACCCTGCGCACCGTCGCCGACACCGCCACGCACCCGACATGGTGGATGAACATGCTCACCACCGAGCCCCTCAGGTTCGCGTCCCTTGACGGGTGGGACGGCACGATCGCCGAGCTCATCGACCAGCTGTTCGACCCTGCGATGACGATCGAAGACCTCGAGTGGGTGCGGTCGTGCTGGGACGGCCCGCTGATCATCAAGGGCATCCAGACGATGGAGGACGCGCGCCTCGTCACGGAGGCCGGGGCCGACGCGATCGTGCTCTCGAACCACGGCGGCCGTCAGCTCGACCGGGCCCCGGTGCCGCTGCGCCTGCTGCCGGACGTGGTGGAGGCCGTCGGCGACCAGACCGAGGTGTGGGTCGACACGGGTGTGACGTGCGGTGCCGACATCGTCGCCGCCGTCGCGCTCGGTGCACGTGCGGTTCTGGTCGGGCGGGCCTATCTTTACGGGCTGATGGCGGGTGGGGAGCGGGGCGTCCAGCGGGCGGCCGACATCTTGACCGGTGAGGTGTGGCGCACGATGGCGCTCCTGGGCACCCGTTCCATCTCCGATCTGGGCCCGAGACACGTCCGACTCCCGTGACGTGGCAGGGTATGTGGTTCGGGAGGCCACGATGCCGGACGACGGCACGCATGTGACAGCATCACCGCTCGCACCATGGGATCTCGCGCCATGGGGCGGCGTGAGTCGGACCGTCGACATCGACGGCCCCGTCCACTACGTCGACTTCGGCGGGCCGGACGACGGTCCGGTGGTGGTGATGGTCCACGGACTGGGTGGTTCGCACCTGAACTGGTGCCTGCTGGGTCCGCGACTCGCGACCACCGCTCGCGTGCTGGCGGTCGACCTGGCGGGTTTCGGCCTGACCGAGGCACTCGGGCGCAGCACCACCGTGCAGGCCAACGCGGGGCTGCTCGGGCGCTTCATCCGGCAGATGGCGGAGAAGCCAGTCGTTCTGGTCGGCAACTCGATGGGCGGGCTCGTCTCGCTCCTGCACGCGGCCCGGCAACCGGAGACCGTGTCCGGTGTCGTCCTGATCGACCCGGCGCTGCCCGTCGTGCCCGGCTTCCGCCCTGACCCGCTCGTGACCACCACGTTCTTCCTGTACGCGGTGCCTCGGGTCGGCGAGCGGTTCATGGAGCGACGCCGCCAGTCGGCCACCCCCCGCGAGCTGGTGATGCAGGTCCTGAAGATGTGCTGCGTCGACCCCACGCTGGTTCCTGAGGAGCTGGTGCAGAACTCTGTCGCCCTGGCCACCCGGCGCGCCGGGATGTCCGGCCTGGACGCCGGCTTCCTGAGCGCGGCCCGGTCCATCATGTTGTTCAACGCCAACGCCCTTCGTGCCTGGACGGCGACCCGCAGGGTGAGTGCGCCGGTGCTGCTGCTGCACGGCGAGAAGGACCGCCTGGTACCCGTGCGGTCAGCCCGTGTCGCCGCGAGGTACAACGGCGACTGGCACTTCGAGGAGATCCCCGGCGTCGGCCACGTCCCTCAGCTGGAGGCTCCCGACCTCGTGGCCGAGCACGTCCTCGGCTGGATGGAGCGCGAGGGTCTCGTGGAGTCCGCCGTCAGCGACACCGCTGCCCCGTGAGCGACTGACCTCTCAGTCAGCGGCACGACCGGTCGGTGCCGGCACGGTGGCGAGGTTCCGCGTCGCCAGGTCGTAGGCACGGGCCTCGATCTCGGCGATGCGCTGGTCACTCAGCATGTTGAGGCCCATCGCGCGCAGCACCGGCATGTCGGGCTCGATCACGACCACCCGTAGCCCGGGGCGGGCCAGTGCCCACATCTCCTCGCGCAGGGCGAGCCGGAAGAACAGCCGCGCCCCCAGGTCGGCACGCGGGAACCGGATCGCGCGGGCGTCGACGGACATCGGTGCGCTGACCACCACGAGGTCAAGGGGGCACGGCGCCAGCAGGTCCGCGTTGGTGTGGGAGTGCACGCCCCCGTCCACGTAGCTGACGCCGTTGATCTCGACCGGCGTGAAGTACCCGGGGATCGCGCACGACGCCGTCACCGCAGACGTCAGATCTGTGGTGGGCTGGCCTGGCTGCCCGAACACGACGCGGCGCGCGTTGTCGCGGCGGGCGGCGACGAGCCAGAGCGGCGACGAGGGCCACGGCTGGTCCTTCAGCTCCCGCAGGCCGTTGGCGATGATCCGCGTGGAGATGCGACCGCGCATCATCTCCGGCCGCACCCACAGCGCGTTCACGGATGATCGGGGACGGCGGACGTACTGGAGCGCGGTGACGCGGTCGAGGGACGGCCGGGGCGGCTCGTCGGTGCCCGGACGCGGCGCGGCGGTCAGGGCCTCGGCCCCGCCCGCCGGCCGGTGGCGTAGCAGCGCCGCGACGATCGACCCGGCAGACGTCCCGACCATGACGTCGGCTGAGCCGGGGTCCAGGCCGAGGTCCTTCATCGCGCGCACCACCCCGCGGTGGAACGCGACGCCGGCGGTACCGCCGGCGCCGAGCACCAGGCCGAGTCTCATCTGGGCATCATCTGACCCCCATCAGCGCACTGCGGCAGAGACGAGAAGCCCGGCCATCCTTCCGCCGGTGTCCGGCTGCGGCGCCGCGCCGGTGATCATGTCGCTCCAGACGAAGGACTCCAGGACGCGGACGATCGCGTAGGCGAGGTCGTTCGGGTCGACGGTCGGGTCCAGGTCCACCTCGTCGCGCAGCCACTGGGCGAACCAGTCGATCAGCCGGCGCTGCACGATGCTGTGGTTCGACGTGAGCACGCGGAGGGCGTACTCGCCTCCCTCGGCGAAGAAGACCCGCAGCGGCTCGTACTCACGGATGTCGCGCAGCAGCCTCGTCAGGGTCCTGACCAGCCGCTCGACCGAGTCGCCGCGAGTGCGCCCCCAGGCGGCGCCGAGCGCGTCGCGCTGCACCGACCAGAGCACCTCGCCGAGCAGCAGCTCTCGGCTGCCGCACCAGCGGTAGAGCGTCGCCCGTCCGACACCCAGCTCCGCGGCCAGCTGCTGCATGTCGAGCTTGCGGCCCTCGAGGAACCATGCGCGTGCCACCTCGAAGGCGTCCATCGGGGTGCTGCGCGGCTCGCTCACCGGCCCGCTCAGGGCGCGGGTCAGCGGAGTATCGGGGGTGTCGCCCACCTCGAGGTCGTGCAGGGCGCTGGCGTGTGGCATGGATACATCCTACTCGCTCGTCTCAGTTCTGCACATCGGGCCAACTTGACGCGCGATGAGACATTACCCCACTATGTCTCACAGACTGAACCCACCCCCCTGAGGAGCCCACCTGATGTTCAACCTGGCCGTGATCCTGCGTGAGTCTGCGAAGGCCACACCTGACAAGCCCGCTGTGGTGTTCGACGGCGGACAGATGACCTACGCCGAGCTGGACGCCGCGTCCGACCGGTTGGCCGCAGGACTTCTCGGCCTCGGGCTCGAGCCCGGTGAGGCCGTTGGCCTCCAGCTGCCGAACATCCCCCAGTTCCTGGTCTCCTACTTCGGCATCCTCAAGGCGGGAGGCGTCGCCGTTCCCCTGAACGTGCTGCTCAAGGCCCCCGAGGTCGCCTTCATGCTCGCCGACTCCAACGCACGGGCGCTGATCACGTGGGCCGGGGTCCTTGCCGAGGCGGGCAAGGGCGCGGCCGACGCCGGCGTCGGTGACGTGTTCGTGGTCGGTGAGGCCGGCGGACAGGGGATCCCGTTCGCGCACCTCCTCGCAACCGCTCCGTCCGAGCCGCCCTTCGTCAGCCGCGACCTGTCCGACACCGCCGTGGTCATCTACACGTCGGGCACGACGGGCCGACCGAAGGGCGCGGAGCTCACCCACGCCCAGCTGTACCTGAACGCCGACGTCCCCGGCCGGATCTTCGGCGTGGACCCCGACGACGTGATCCTCGCGGTCCTGCCGCTGTTCCACGTCTTCGCCCTGTCGGCCGTTCTCAACATCGGCATCCGTTCGGGCGCCACGCTCTCGCTCGTTCCCCGCTTCGACGTCGGGACGGTGCTGGCGACCATCCAGCGCGACGGCGTGACGGTCTTCGAGGGCGTCCCGACGATGTTCATCGCCCTGCTCTCCCACCCGGATCTCGCCAGCTTCGACACCTCGTCGCTGCGAGTCGCGATCTCCGGTGGCGCGGCGATCCCCGCCGAGGTGCTGGACGCGTTCGAGCAGCGTTTCGGCGTGACGATCCTCGAGGGGTACGGACTGTCCGAGACCGGCGCGACGGCGACCTTCAACATGAGCAGGGAAGACCGTCGGGCCTACAGCGTCGGCAAGCCCATCTGGGGCACGGAGACGCAGATCTGGGACGAGGACGGCAACCAGCTCCCGGCCGGGTCAGAGCATGTCGGCGAGATCGTGACGCGCGGCTTCCACGTGATGAAGGGCTACCTCGGCAACCCCGAGGCGACGGCCGAGTCGTTCACCGATGGGTGGTTCCACACGGGTGACCTCGGCTACGTGGACTCCGATGGCTTCTTCTTCATCGTCGACCGCATCAAGGAGCTCGTCATCCGCGGCGGCTACAACGTCTACCCGCGCGAGGTCGAGGAAGTGCTGTACGCGCACCCGGCCGTCGCCGAGGCCGCTGTGATCGGTGTGCCGGACGACCGGCTCGGCCAGGAGGTCAAGGCCGTCGTGGCGCTCAAGCCCGACCACTCCGTGACGGAGGCGGAGCTCATCGCGCACTGCGAGAAGCGCGTGGCAGCCTATAAGTACCCGCGCTCGGTCGAGTTCCGCACCGAGCTCCCGAAGGGTGCCACCGGCAAGATTCTCAAGAAGGAGCTCTCATAGTGCAGCAGCTCACCGGACTCGACGCGGCCTTCCTGGCCCTCGAAAGCCACACTGTCACAGGCCATGTGGGGAGCGTGCAGGTCGTCGACCCGTCGACCTCGAAGCAGCCCCTGACCCTCGAGAGCTTCACCGAGGCCATCGCGCCGCGGCTCGACCTGGTGCCGATGTGCCGGCGCCGCCTGATCGAGGTGCCGCTGGGCCTCGACAACCCGTACTGGATCGACGACCCCGACTTCGACATCGAGTTCCACCTGCGTGAGCTGGCACTTCCCGCCCCGGGCAACGACCGGCAACTCCGCGAGCAGGTCGCCCGTCTGCACGCCCGGCCCCTCGACCGGACCAGGCCGCTCTGGGAGATGTACCTGATCACCGGGCTGGAGGGCGGGCGCGCAGCGGTCTACACCAAGGTCCACCACGCGGCGATCGACGGCGTGTCGGGCAACGAGCTGATCGCTGTGCTGCTGGACCTGTCGCCGGAGGGACGCGAGCTGCCCGAGCCGCCGCCGAGGGAGACCTTCGAGGCGCCCAGCCAGCTGTCGATGCTCGCGCGGAGCGCGGCCTCGCTGGCCGGGCACCCGGCGCGTGCCGTGCGGATGGTCGCCGACCTCGCGCGGTCGGTGCCCGCCATCGCCGCGACCAACGCGCCGAGAGTGCCTCTGGTGAACCGGTTCGTCACGGACGACAAGGACCTGATCCTCTCGCAGCCTGCACTCCGTGCACCCGACACCCCGTTCAACGGGCCGATCAGCCAGCACCGCTCGTGGGCCTTCTGCGACGTGCCACTCGCGGACGTGAAGAAGGTCAAGAACGCCGGCGGCGTGACCGTCAACGATGTGGTGCTGACCGTCTGTGCCGGCGCGGTTCGCCGCTGGCTCGAGGAGCGTGACGCGCTGCCCGACAGCCCGCTCGTCACCGCCGTCCCCGTGTCGGTGAGGACCGAGGAGCAGAAGGGCGCACTCGGCAACCGGGTGTCCATGATGTTCGCCGCGCTGCCGACGGATCAGTCCGGACCGGTAGAGCGCCTGCGCGCCATGTCCATCGCGTCCAAGGTCGCCAAGGACCAGTTCGGGGCTCTACCGGCCACCCTGCTGATGGACGTCTGGCAGATGGCGGCACCGGCCCTGGCGAACCAGGCGATGCGACTGTCGGCGCGGATGCGACTGATGGAGCGAGTCAACCCGTTCAACCTGATCATCTCGAACGTGCCGGGGCCGAGCGTGCCGCTCTACATCGCCGGTGGCTCAGAGCTTGTCGCCTACTACCCGCTCTCCGCGGTGTTCGACGGCCAAGGCCTGAACATCACGATCTTCAGCTATCACGACAGCGTCTTCTTCGGGCTGACGGCATGCCGCGAGCTCGTGCCCGACCTGGACAAGATGGCGGAGTACATCGCCGAGGAGCTCGCACTCCTCAGCGCTGCCGTCGACGCCGAGGCGCAGACCACCGATCGACCGAAGACGGCCCCCAAGAAGGCGCCCGCGCGTCCGCGCAAGAAGGCGGCGGGCAGCGCCACGACCAGCTCGACCCCCCAGGCCAATGGCAGACCCAACGCCAGGGCCAGTGCGAGGACCACAGCGAAGACCACTCGCAAGACCACTGCGAAGACCACTCGCAAGACCACCCCGAAGACCCCAAGGAGAACATCGTGAAGGTGCTGTACACAGCGGAGGCGACCGCCTCCGGAGGCCGTGAGGGCCGTGTCCGCTCTGCCGACGGCGTGCTGGATCTCGACCTCGTGACCCCGCGGGAGCTCGGCGGGGCGGGTGGACACGCCACCAACCCCGAGCAGCTCTTCGCCGCCGGCTTCTCGTCGTGTTTCGAGAACGCCTTCCGGCTCGCGGCCCGCCGCCGCAAGACCCCGGTCGGCCAGTGCGCTGTCACCTCCAAGGTGGGCATCGGGCCGGACGGTGTCGGCGGGTTCCAGCTCAGCGTGGAGCTCCACGTCCGCACCCCCGAGCTCGAGCGCGAGGCAGCCGAGCAGATCGCCGAAGACGCGCACAAGGTGTGCCCGTACTCCAACGCCGTCAAGGGCAACATCGACGTCCAGGTCTTCGTGGACCCGGCGCCAGAAGTCATCTGAGCGCGGAGCACTAGCGCGCGCACTCGCCGGGAAGCCTTGTGTCGCACCGCATCCCGTCGGCACTCGACGGCGACCTGATCGCCGTCATCCCTCTGGCCACCGGTCCTTGCCACGGCAACAGGACCGGTGGCTTCGGCGTGCGCACCAGGAGCAGCGGGTCGAGGTAGACGTCACCTCGCCGAAGGCCCCAGTGCAGGCAGGTTCGGGATGGGCAGTGGCCCGGCTGCGACGTCACGACCGCAACCGCCTGACCCGCTGAGACAGCGGCACCGGTCGCCACGGTGGCGGTCACCGGCTCGTAGCTCGTCCGCAGACCGCCGCTGTGCTCGATGGTCAGGACCCCGCGGTCGACGACGGTTCCGGCGAACGTCACCCGGCCCGGCGCGGGCGCGAGGACCGCCTGCCCGGGCTCGGCACCGAGGTCCACGCCGCGGTGTCCTGGCAGCCATGGCGCCGGGGGACCGTCGAACGGCCGCACCACAGCGGGGACCGGTGCCAGTGGCCAGCCCCAGCGGGCCGATGCGCCTTGCCCGTCCCGTTCAGAAGGGCCGGTGGGCGCGGCGATTGAGGGGGGTGCCGCCGCGCCCACCGGGCTCGCACCAATCGTCCCGTGCGCCAGTAGGACCAGCGTCGTCAGGCCGAGCACTGCTGCGAAGCGCGCTCGGCGCCAAGGGATCTCGTGGATGGTGCTCACGACGACCAGCATCGGTCCCGTCGCGTGGTCGCGCCAGCGCCCCGAGCCCACCTGTGGACAGCCGAGGGGTGAGCCGGGCCTGTGGACGGCGCGAGCCGCACCGCACGGGCGTGAGCCTCAGCGCAGCTTCTGGAGCCGTTCGCCCGCCTCGGCCAGCACCTCGTCGCGCTTGCAGAACGCGAACCGCACCAGTGACCTCACCTGTGCCCGGTCGTCACAGAACACCTGCACCGGAATCGCGACCACCCCTGCGCGGTACGGTAGCTCGCGGCAGAACTCGATCGAGTCCTCACCACCGAGTGGGGCCGCGTCGGCCAGGAGGAAGTACCCGGCCTCGGCGTCGAGCACGTCGAAGCCCGCGGTCGCCAGGCCACTTCGCAGCAGGTCCTTGCGTCGGCCGAAGTCGCTTGCACGGGCGGCGAACTCCTCGTCCGGGGCGCTCAGGGCCTTCGCCACGGCGGGCTGGAAGGGCGACCCGCTGACGAAGGTGAGGAACTGCTTGACCCGCAGCGCCGCCTCGACGAGGTGGGCCGGGCCGGTCACCCACCCGATCTTCCATCCAGTGACCGAGAAGGTCTTGCCGGCTGACCCGATCGTCAGCGTGCGCTCTGCCATCCCGGGCAGCGTGGCGATCGGCGTGTGGGGGTGCCCACCGAAGACGAGGTGCTCGTAGACCTCGTCTGCGACGACGACCGCGTCGTGCCGAACGGCCAGGTCGGCGACGAGCTGCAGCTCGGTCGGGCTCAGCACCCGCCCCGTCGGGTTGTGCGGCGTGTTGAGCAGGACCACCGCGGTGCGGTCGCTGAACGCCGCGGCCAGGTCTCCGGCGTCCAGAGCGAAGGTCGGCGGCCTGAGCGGCACCGACCGTCGGACGGCCCCGGCCAGTGCGATGGTGGCCGCGTACGAGTCGTAGTAGGGCTCGAGCACGACCACCTCGTCGCCCGGTTCGCACAGGCCGAGGATCGAGGCTGCGATCGCCTCGGTCGCTCCAGTGGTGACCAGAACCTGCCGGTCCGGGTCCAGGTCGAGTCCGTACCAGTGCCGCTGGTGCTCGACCACGGCGTGCCGCAGCGCAGGGACGCCCCGGCCGGGCGGGTACTGGTTGGCCCCGCTGCGGATTGCCTCGACAGCGCCCTCCAGGAGAGCGTCGGGGCCGTCGGTGTCGGGGAAGCCCTGGCCCAGGTTGACCGATCCGGTCGTCAGCGCCAGTGCCGACATCTCCGCGAAGATCGTGGTGCCGAACTCCCTCATCCGCCGCACGCCTGCCACGTGCTCGTTGCTGGCCTCGTTGCTGGCCTCGTTGCTGGTCTCGCTGCTGGTCTCGTTGCTGGTCTCGCTGCTGGTCACGTTGCTGGTCTCGCTGCTGGTCTCGTTGCTGGTCGCGGGGTCGTCCATGCCCGCAGGCTGCCACAGTTCGGGAGCAGTGCCGTGGTGGGCGTATCATGGCCGCACGACCGGCACCCGTCGGTCGAATTCGCGTGCCCGCACACCGTCGCCAGGCGACGGGGCGCACTCCCGGTCCGGACCCGTCCGGTGGAGAGCGCCGCGAGCACCAGGCGGTCATCCACGGTGGGTGACCGGAACCGAGTCAGCACCGCCCGCCACAGGCCTGCGGTGCGAGAGGAGTGCGTCGGCATGGCCGTCGTCACGATGCGTCAGCTGCTGGAGAGCGGCGTCCACTTCGGGCACCAGACCCGTCGCTGGAACCCCAAGATGAAGCGCTTCATCTTCACCGAGCGCAACGGCATCTACATCATCGACCTGCAGCAGTCGCTGTCCTACATCGACAGCGCCTACGAGTTCGTCAAGGAGACGGTCGCCCATGGCGGCTCGATCCTCTTCATCGGCACGAAGAAGCAGGCGCAGGAGCCCGTGCAGGAGCAGGCCACCCGCGTCGGCATGCCCTACGTGAACCAGCGCTGGCTGGGCGGCATGCTCACCAACTTCCAGACCGTCAACAAGCGGCTGCAGCGGCTCAAGGAGCTCGAGCAGGTCGACTTCGAGGACGTGGCCGCCAGCGGCCGCACCAAGAAGGAGCTGCTGATGATGCGCCGCGAGCACGACAAGCTGCTGCGCACCCTCGGTGGTATCCGCGACATGGCGAAGGTGCCCTCGGCGGTCTGGATCGTCGACACCAAGAAGGAGCACCTCGCGGTCGACGAGGCCAAGAAGCTCGGCATCCCGATCGTCGCGATCCTCGACACCAACTGCGACCCCGACGAGGTCGACTACCGCATCCCCGGCAATGACGACGCGATCCGTTCGGTCACCCTCCTCACCCGCGTGATCGCGGACGCGGTGGCCGAGGGCCTGATGGCACGTCACAGCTCGGGCGACGCCGTGCGTTCCGGCGACGACGTCGCTGCTGACGAGCCGCTGGCCGACTGGGAGCGCGAGCTGCTCGAGGGTGGCAAGACCCCCGACGCGGCCCAGGCCCCTGCGGCTCCAGCCGCCGCGGCCGCCGACGCTCCGGCTGCTGAGGCTCCGGTTGCTGAGGCTCCGGTTGCTGAGGCGCCGGTTGCTGAGGCGCCGGTTGCTGAGGCTCCGGTTGCTGAGGCTCCGGTTGCTGAGGCTCCGGTTGCTGAGGCTCCGGTTGCTGAGGCTCCGGCTGCTGAGGCTCCGGCTGCTGAGGCTCCGGTTGCTGAGGCGCCGGTTGCTGAGGCTCCGGCTGCTGAGGCTCCGGCTGCTGACGCCCCCGCCGCTGAGGCGCCGGTTGCTGAGGCTCCGGTCGCCGAGGCCCCCGTCGATGAGGCGCCGGTCGCCGAGGCCCCCGTCGCTGAGGCTCCGGCCGCCGAGGCCAAGGCCGACACCAAGGCCTGATCCGGTTTTCCCGCCGGTGCGGGTTGCAACCCGCACCGGCGCCCTCCCATGAGAAGAGAGCGAGAGATGGCGAACTTCACCGCCGCTGACATCAAGGCGCTGCGCGAGCAGACCGGATCCGGGATGCTCGACGTCAAGAAGGCCCTCGAAGAGGCCGACGGCGACCGCACCAAGGCGGTCGAGATCCTGCGCGTCAAGGGCCTCAAGGGCGTGACCAAGCGCGAGGGCCGCAGCGCCTCCGACGGTCTCGTGGCCGCCCACGTCGACAACGGCGTCGGCACCCTCGTAGAGGTCAACTGCGAGACCGACTTCGTCGCCAAGAGCAGCAAGTTCGTGGAGCTGGCCCAGCGCGTCCTCGACCAGGCCGTCGCCTCCGGCGCGTCGGATCTCGACGCGCTCCTGGCGTCGAAGGTCGGCGACGAGACGCTCGCCGACGTCGTCACGAACGCGGCGGCGACGCTGGGCGAGAAGATCGAGGTGCGTCGGGTGGCGCGGGTCGAGGGCGCGAAGGTGTCCGCGTACCTGCACCGCACGAACCCAGACCTGCCGGCCCAGATCGGCGTGCTCGTGGCCACGAGCAGCGACGCCGGCGACATCGGCAAGGACGTTGCGATGCACGCTGCCGCGATGTCGCCGATCTTCCTCACTCGTGACGAGGTGCCCGCGGAGACGGTGGAGAGCGAGCGCCGCATCGCCGAGGAGACGGCCCGCGAGGAGGGCAAGCCCGAGCAGGCGCTGTCCAAGATCGTCCAGGGACGCGTCAACTCGTACTTCAAGGACAACGTGCTGCTCGACCAGCCGTTCGCGAAGGACCCGAAGAAGAGCGTCGCCAAGGTCCTCGACGAGGCCGGCACGTCCATCACGCAGTTCGCACGGTTCCGCGTCGGTAGCTGACTGCCCGCGAACCTGTTTCACGCACGCCCCGCCCCCCGATGCAAGGTGGCGGGGCGTGCTCGCGCTCTGTCACCGTCCCACCCTGCTCGGCCTGCGAAGGGGTGACGAGGCCCACGTTCTTCGCTGAGCCGAGCCGGGGCGTGAGACGTCACGTGCCTGGATGCGGCAGACTCAGGGCGGCCAACCGGCCGACGAGAGGAGCACCACCGCGTGTCAACCAGCGAGGCCACTGCACCAGACCGGATCTCCGTCCGCCCTGCTGACGCTCGAGACCAGGTCGACGAGACGCCGAAACCACGCTTCCGCAGGGTGGTGCTCAAGCTGTCGGGGGAGACGTTCGGCGGAGGCAGCGTCGGGGTCGACCCCGACGTGGTGGCCGACATCGCGCGGGAGATCGCGCAGGCCGTTTCCGAGGGCACGCAGGTGGCCGTGGTGGTCGGCGGCGGCAACTTCTTCCGGGGTGCAGAGCTCTCGCAGCGGGGGATGGACCGGTCGCGGGCCGACTACATGGGAATGCTCGGGACGGTGATGAACTGCCTGGCGCTGCAGGACTTCCTCGAGCAGGCGGGCGTCGACACGAGGGTGCAGACGGCGATCACGATGGGGCAGGTCGCCGAGCCGTACATCCCGCGCCGCGCCATCCGGCACCTCGAGAAGGGACGCGTGGTCATCTTCGGGGCCGGCGCCGGGCTTCCGTTCTTCTCCACCGACACGGTCGCCGCACAGCGCGCCCTCGAGGTGAAGGCGGACGTGGTGCTGATGGCCAAGAACGGCGTTGACGGGGTCTACACGGCCGACCCGCGCCTCGACCCGGATGCACAGAAGCTCGACGTGGTGACGTACGACCAGGCGCTCCAGCAAGGTCTCCAGGTGGTCGACGCGACCGCCTTCAGCCTGTGCATGGCGAACCGCCTGCCGATGATCGTCTTCGCCATGCAGGGTGAGGGAAATGTGGCCGCAGCCGTCAGGGGTGAGAGGATCGGCACGCTGGTCACTGCCGACTGACGTCGGTCTGCCCAGCCCGCGACCACCCGGCCGTCCCGAGCGGCGGACCCCGGTACAGCACTGGACGCCGACCACGGTCGCAGCGTCACGAAACGAAGGAGCCAGCCGTGATCGACGAGACCCTCTTCGAGGCCGAGGAGAAGATGGACAAGGCCGTCGAAGTCGCCAAGGAGGACTTCGCCGGGATTCGCACCGGACGGGCGAACGCCGGCATGTTCGCCAAGATCATGGTCGACTACTACGGCGCGCCGACCCCGCTGCAGACGCTGGCCTCGTTCCAGATTCCCGAGGCGCGCACCATCCTCGTGACGCCGTTCGACAAGCAGTCGATGAACGAGGTCGAGAAGGCGCTGCGTGAGTCGGACCTCGGGGTGAACCCGTCCAACGACGGCAACACGATCCGCGTCATGCTCCCCTCCCTGACCGAGGAACGCCGCAAGGACTACATCAAGCTGGCTCGTCACAAGGGCGAGGACGCGAAGATCGCGATCCGCAACATCCGCCGCAAGGCCAAGGAGGAGCTGGACCGCATCAGCAAGGACGGCGAGGCCGGCGAGGACGACGTGAACCGGGCCGAGAAGGAGCTCGAGGCCCTCACCAAGAAGCACGTCGACAACGTCGACGAGGTGTTGAAGGGCAAGGAAGCCGAGCTGCTCGAGGTCTGAACCCGGGCGGGCAGCACGATGCCCAGCCGACCAACGACCCCGGAGGGAGAAGTCCGTGCCCGGACCCAGCGACGGCCACCGCGGCTCCCCTGGCGCCACGGACGAGGACTTCGAAGTCGAGGTGTCCTACGGCTCGCGGCGTGAGCGCCGCGAGGCCGAGCGTGAGGCGGTCGAGCGTGACGCCGCTGCGCTACGCGCGATCCAGGAGCGTGGACAGCGGGAGCTGGATGCCAATGCCTTGGAGCGGCAGTCAATTCCCGAACCTGAACCCCGACGCGAGCCCCGGACCCCTGCACCCGACCCGCAGCCCGGCCCACGTGCACGTGAGCGTGTGCGGATGCCGGAGCGAGAGCCTGCGTCGTCACGCCTGAGGGGCGCCTCGACGACTCCAGCTGCGCCGGCCAGCCGTCCGCCGGCATCGCCCTACAGCGCCCCGCGTGCCGTCCCCCGGACGACGTTCCGCCCGCGCGCTGCCGCGCAGCCGTCCGTCGAGCCCACCGAACAGTCGGTGGAGCGCCCGGTCGAGCAGCCGGCGGAGCGCCCGGTCGAACGGCCGGTGGAGCGCCCGATCGAACAGCTGGCGGAGCGCCCGGTCGAGCAGCCGGTGGAGCGCCCGGTCGAACGACCGGTGGAGCGCCCGGCCGTGCAGCCTGCGCAGCGTCCGGTCGAGCAGCGTTGGGAACGCCCGGTCGAGCGGCCGACCGAGCCACGCGAGCTCCTCGAGCCGCGGCCCGTCGAGCCGGTGGTGCGGCGACCTGCCGAGCGGCCGGTCGAACGTCCCGTCGAACGGCCTGAGGACCAACCCCCGGCCAGCTTGGACCCTTCGGTCGGTCCCGCGACCCAGCCGCTCGTTGTCCCTGGGGTCGAGCCGTCGGTGCCGTCAACTCGCCCCATCACGCCGCCCCCTGACCACGATTCGCCGCCTGCTCGCGCCGGACTGGCGCCCCCTGACGGTGTGACCGAACCGCAGGTCGCGGCGCCGGCACCAGAGGAGGTGGCGGTCGCGGCGTCGGCGATGCCCGTCCCGACCGGGGCGCGTCCCGGGGAGCCCAGCCGCCGTGCGAGACGGGAAGAGCAGGTCTCGGCGCCGGCACCGTCGCGCGCCGGACGCAACCTGCCGGCCGCGATCGGTGTGGGCCTGGGGCTGGGGATCGTCGTGGCGGCGTCCCTCTTCATCCGCAAGGAGGCCTTCGTCGCGGTCGTCGCGGTGGCGCTGTGCATCGCGGTTTGGGAGCTCGGAAAGGCTTTCGCTGCACGGCGTATCGCCGTGCCGGTCGTTCCGATCCTCGTCGGCACGGTCGGCATGCAGGTGTCGGCCTACTGGGGTGGCCAGGAGGCGTTGCTGGTCGCCTTCGTGCTGACCTCGCTGGGTCTGCTGCTGTGGCGGGTCCTCGACGGGGTCGAGGGCGCGGTCCGCGACGTCGCCGCCGGCGTCTTCACCTCGGCGTACGGGCCGTTCCTGGCCGGGTTCGCGGTCCTGATGCTCGCCGCGCCCGACGGGGCGTGGCGCATCTTCACCTTTCTCATCGTCGCGATCTGCAGCGACGTGGGCGGGTTGGTGTTCGGCGTGCTGTGGGGTCGGCACCCGATGGCCCCGTCCGTGAGCCCGAAGAAGTCGTGGGAGGGGTTCGCCGGTTCTGCCCTGTTCAGCATGGCCGGTGGCGTCGTGGCGGTCGTGTACACGTTGGACGGTCCGTGGTGGGCCGGCCTCGTCGTCGGGGTCACCGCGGTGATCACCGCAACCGTGGGCGACCTGTCCGAGTCGCTGCTCAAGCGCGACCTGGGCATCAAGGACATGGGCTCCCTGCTGCCGGGCCACGGCGGCATCATGGACAGGCTCGACTCCCTGCTGCCGACGGCGCCCGTCATGTACCTGCTGCTGACCCTGCTCGTCCCTGTCGCCGCCTGAACCGGCCCCCTTGCTGTGAGTGGGAGGATGGAGCCCGTCATGACGTCATCCGAACCACTGCCCACGCCGCCCCCTCCCGGCCAGTTGGTGTTCACCGCACCGCGCCGGGCCAAGCCTCCGCGTCACCTCGCCGACCTCGCCCTCGACGAGCGGGTGGCCGCCGTCCGCGACCTGGGGATGCCAGGGTTCCGCGCGAAGCAGCTGTCGACGCACTACTTCGAGCGACTCGTCGACGATCCCGCGAAGATGACCGACCTGCCCGCCGGCGAGCGCAGCGGGATGGTCGCCGACCTGCTGCCGTCGCTCCTGACCGAGATCCGCTCGATGGAGGCCGACCGCGGCGCCACGGTGAAGACGCTCTGGCGCCTGCACGACGGGGCGCTCGTCGAGTCCGTGCTGATGCGCTACCCGGGCCGCGTCACCCTCTGCGTGTCGAGCCAGGCCGGGTGCGGCATGAACTGCCCCTTCTGCGCGACCGGCCAGGCGGGTCTGACCCGCAACATGTCGACGGCGGAGATCGTCGAGCAAGTCGTCCGGGCCGCGCGCTCGCTCGCGCACGGCGACATCGCGGGTGGTGCCGTCGAGACGCCGCTGCGGGTCAGCAACGTCGTGTTCATGGGGATGGGTGAGGCGCTGGCCAACTACAAGGCCGCCATCGGCGCCATCAGGCGGCTCACCGAGCCCCCGCCGTCGGGCCTCGGCATGTCGGCTCGTGGCATCACGATGTCGACGGTCGGGCTCGTGCCCGCGATCGACAAGCTCGCCATGGAAGGCATCCCCGTCACCCTCGCCCTGAGCCTGCACGCCCCCGACGACGAGCTCCGCGACGAGCTGGTGCCGATCAACACACGATGGAAGGTGGGGGAGGCCCTCGACGCCGCCCGCCGCTACTTCGACACGACCGGGCGGCGCGTCAGCATCGAGTACGCGCTGATCCGCGACATCAACGACCAGGCCTGGCGCGCCGACCTGCTGGGCACCGAGCTGAACCGGCGTGGACGGGGATGGGTGCACGTGAACCCGATCCCGCTCAACCCGACTCCGGGTTCGAAGTGGACGGCGTCCGACCCGCTCGTTGAGCGCACGTTCGTCGAGCGGCTGCGCGCGCACGGCGTACCGACCACGGTTCGCGACACTCGCGGACGCGACATCGACGGGGCCTGTGGCCAGCTCGCCGCAGCAGACGGTAGGGGAGAATGACGGCCGTGACGACGTTCCCGCGGGTGTCCCGCACCGCGAAGGGGTATGACGTCGACGAGGTCGACGACTTCTTCGACGAGGCGCGTGAGTCGTACGAGAAGGGTGGCCCGGGCCCGTCGGGGCGCCGCCTCAGCGCTGCCGAGGTGCGAAGGGTCGCCTTCTCGCTCAAGCGCGGCGGATACGACGTTCACGAGGTCGACGCCGCACTCGACCGGCTCGAGGACGCCGTCGCCTCGAGAGAGCGAGAGCGGCTGATCGCGCACGGGGGCGACGAGGCGCTGATCAGCGAGCTGACCCGGCGGGCCGCCACGCTGCAGGGGCGGCTGGACCGGCCTGCGGGACAGCGCTTCTCGCGCGGAGAGAAGCGGCTGGAGATGACGTACGACATCGAGGACGTCGACCACCTGTGCGAGAAGCTGGCCCACTACTTCTCCGACGGTCAGGAGATGTCGGCCGACGAGGTTCGGCGGGCGGTCTTCCGGACGCGTTGGGGCCGTAGCGGGTACCGCGAGCCCGAGGTGGACGCGTTCCTCGACCGGGCCGTCGAGATCATGGTGGCGGTGGACTGAAGGTCGGCGTCGCCGCGAGGTCGACCCGCACCCCGGCGTGGTCGGACGGCCACACCCCGTCGACGGCGGCCGTGCCCACCAGGCCGACCGACCGGACCGCGCCGAGCCCGTGCCCCGTGCTGAGCCCGACGAGCACGTGGTCGACGCGGGCGTCGGGGTTGCCCTCGACGATGTAGGCGTTCTCCCGCCGCCAGGTCCAGCCCGGGTCTGCGTGCTCGGCGAACCGCCACGCGTCCATCAGCACCAGCCCGTCGGCCGCTGGTGCAGTGGCGAGACCGCTGAGCAGGCGGACCTCGTCCGAGTCGGCCTCGGCGTTGAGGTCGCCCGTGACCACGGGCGGAAAGGTCATGCCTGCTGGACCGGCGCGCTCGGTCGCGCGCGCCACCAACGACGCGGCGAGCTCCGCGACGACGCCCACCTGCTGGACTCGTACAGCTGACTGCGCAGGATCCGACGTGAGGTGAGTCGTCACCACGGGCAGGGGGCCGGACGGGTGGTCGATCACGACGCCCAGCGCCGTCCGCCCGCTGTGTCCGCCCGCACCGTCGGGCAGCTCAGCCTCCTCGGCGTGCAGGTACGGCCAGCGACTCAGCACCGCGTTGCCGACGTCCACGTCATCGCCGTCCGCGCCAGCCCGGCGACGCCAGCGCTCGGGCTGTCGGTTCGGCGACCAGGCCACGTGCAGCCCCAGCATCTCTGCGAGCTGGACGCCGAGGTCGCGCGTAGGCGAGGCCCAGACCTCCTGCAACGTCAGCAGATCCGGTGCCGCCTCCATCAGCACCGCCTCGATCGCCGCCTGGCGCTCACGCCACGGCCCGTAGCGCCACCACAGGTTCCAGGTCACGACGCGCAGGTTGCGTCCGGTCTCGTCAGTCACCGCTCGCGACCCCCAGGGTGCTGTCGCCCATCACGCGGTCGACGTCGATGACGACGACCACTCTTCGGGGGTTCGGACGGGGGACCCTGTACCGTCCGGCGTAGCGCCGCTCGGCCTCGACCACGTCGTCGGGGTCGGTCAGCACACGGGTCGGACCCTCGAGCGTGAGCCACCGCCGCCGGTCGACCTGGTTGACGGCGGCACGGCCTCCCCGGGCGGCGTTGCGCGCCTTCACCGACGGGCCACTGGTGATCACCCGCACGAGGTGCGCCTCCTCGTCCCAGGTGAAGCCGACTGGCACCAGGTGGGGCGAGCCATCGGCGCGAAGCGTTGCGAGAGTGGACAGATGCCGCTCGCGCAGGAACTCGAGAGCGAGTTCGGGAAGAGCGCCGGGGTCCATCCGCATGGCACCACCCTGCCAGCCGCGCCGGATCGTACCGACGGGGGCGTGCAGACACCCGGTGGGCGCGGCAGGATGCCCGGTATGACAGACGACCAGCTCACCTCCGGCGCCTGGGCCCAGGCCCACCGTCGCTCGCTCTCCGACCCGGACGGATTCTGGGGTGAGGCTGCCGGCCTGGTCGACTGGATCAAGGCACCGCCGCGTGTGCTGGACGACGACCGCGTGCCGTTCTACCGGTGGTTCACCGGCGGCGTGCTCAACACGTGCTACAACGCGCTCGACCGCCACGTCGTCGCAGGCCGGGCCGACCAACCCGCGCTCGTCTACGACTCGGCCGTCACCGGAACGCGCCAGACCTACACGTACGCCGAGCTTCTCGACGAGGTGGCACGGTTCGGTGGCGTGCTGCGGGCGCTCGGCGTCGCGCAGGGCGACCGCGTGGTCATCTACATGCCCATGGTTCCCCAGGCGGCGATCGCGATGCTCGCGTGCGCTCGTATCGGGGCGGTCCACTCGGTCGTGTTCGGTGGCTTCGCTCCGGCCGAGCTCGCGGCGCGCATCGACGACGCCCGTCCCGTGGTGGTCGTCACCGCCTCATGCGGCATCGAACCGACCCGCGTCGTCGAGTACAAGCCGATGCTCGACGCCGCGATCGAACGGGCGACCCACAAGCCCTCGCAGGTCGTGGTGCTGCAGCGCCCGCAGGCGACCGCGTCGATGGTCGATGGGCGCGACGTCGACTGGGACGTGGTGATGAGTCCGGGCGCCATCGCCCCGGCCGAGTGCGTGCCAGTGGGGGCGACCGACCCGCTGTACGTGCTCTACACCTCGGGCACCACTGGCAAACCGAAGGGCATCGTGCGCGACAACGGCGGCCACGCAGTCGCTCTCACGTGGTCGATGCGCAACGTCTTCGGCCTCGAGGCCGGCGAGACCATGTTCACCGCGAGCGACGTGGGCTGGGTCGTCGGCCACTCGTACATCGTCTACGGGCCCCTGCTGGCCGGCTGCACCACCGTTCTCTTCGAGGGCAAGCCCATCGGTACTCCGGACGCCGGGACCTTCTGGCGCGTTGCCGCGGAACACGGTGTGTCCGTGATGTTCACGGCGCCCACCGCGATTCGCGCCGTGCGCAAGACCGACCCCGGTGGCGAGCTCGTGGGCCGGTACGACCTGTCCACGCTGCGCACGCTGTTCCTGGCGGGGGAGAGGCTCGATCCCGACACCTACGAGTGGGCGACCACGACGCTTGGCGTGCCGGTCGTCGACAACTGGTGGCAGACCGAGACCGGGTGGCCGATCGCGGCGAACTGCCGTGGGCTGCAGTCACTTCCGATCAAGCCGGGGTCACCGTCGGTGCCGGTGCCGGGCTACGACGTGCAGGTCCTGGGACCTGACGGCGCGCCGGTGCCAGCGGGCACGGAGGGTGCGGTCTGCCTCAGGCTGCCGATGCCCCCGGGCACGCTGCCGACGCTGTGGGGGGATGACGACCGGTACGTGCGCGGATACCTCTCCACGTTCGACGGCTACTACCTCACCGGCGACGGCGGCTTTCTCGATGACGACGGCTACCTGTTCGTGATGGGCCGAACCGACGACGTCATCAACGTTGCCGGCCACCGGCTTTCGACCGGGACGCTGGAGGCGGCACTCGCCGGGCATCCGGCGGTGGCCGAGTGCGCGGTGATCGGCGTGCACGATGAGCTGAAGGGGCAGGTTCCGCGAGCGCTGGTGGTGCTCAAGGGGTCTGATCCCTCTCAGTCTGTCGACCTCGACCAGCTGAGGGCCGAGCTCGTCCAGCGCGTACGTGATGAGGTAGGAGCGGTCGCTGCGCTGCGACAGGTCGACGTGGTGGCTGCGCTGCCCAAGACCCGCTCGGGCAAGGTGCTGCGCAAGACGATGCGCGAGATGGCGGACGGCAAGATGCCGAACGTGCCGTCGACGATCGAGGACTCGTCCGTGCTGGACGCCCTGCAGCCGACCCTGCGACCACAGGCCTGAGGTGTCGCGTCTCAGCCCGGCCGGATGGCGAGCCCTCGCTGGCCGGCTACTGCCGCAAGGCGCAGGTCGAAGGTCGCGATCTCGGCGTTCGTGCGCTCGGCTGCCAAGAGGACGCAACAGTCGGGCAGCTTGAGGCCGGTGGCCGCACGGAGGGTGGCGAGCCGAACCGGCGGTGCATCGTCGAGCGGGACGGTCGCGATCTCAAGGCGGCTCAGTGCCACCGTGGCGTCGTCGAGGCGCTGAGTTCTGGCCGGGCCGACAAGGATCTCCGCCAGGGTCAGCGCGCTCGCTGCAAGCGCCTCGTCACCGGATGCCATCAGCAGAGCGACAGCCCTGTCGTGCAGTGCGTCCGTGGAATCGAGGTGCGCGGTCAGGACGCTGGCATCCAACACGATCACTCTGGCCAGTCCTGACGGAGATCTCCGAGGTAACCATCGCCGTAGGCGCCGCTCAGCGCTCCAGTCGTCTGTGCCACCGCGTCCCGACGCCTCTGGGCCTTGCCCTCCCGTTCACCGATGACGCTGTGGTGGCCCTCCTCGATGAGGCGCAGCAGCAGCTTGCTTCGACTGCCTGCGTCCTCGGGCCACCTTCGAGAGGCGTCGTCCAGTGCCTTGGACACCTTGTCGCTCTCGGTGATCACGTGTCGCGGGCGGGTCGTGGGCATGGGGTGAGTGTGACACTTCTGACAAGGTGTCACACCTGACGTTCCCGGTCCTCGCGTGGTAGGTGCTCGAGCGAAAGGGGCGGGCAGCGGACGGTGCCATCGATCGCGCGGCCGGTCGGCTCGTCCAGCTGGACGACGGCGCGCTGTCCGGCCCAGCCCGTCACGGTGCCCGTTGCGCCCTGGAGGTAGAGCGGCCTGATGCCGTGAGCGAGACGCACGCGGTCGCCCGCCTCGACCGTGGCGGCGGCATGTCGTGACGAGATCCGCCAACGCTCACGGTGCCGGTCGGCGAGGGCTGCCTGGAGCGTCGTCAGGTGCTCGTCCAGCACGCCGGTGGCGATCGGGCCGATGAGCCCCTGCACCTGCCGGGTGTCGACGTGCAGCAGGTCCGCCATCGAGGGGGCAGGGTCCTCGGCGTGGACGTGGGGGAGGGCGCGGGTGGCACCAGCGAGAGGGTGGTCGGCTCCGAGTGTCGTTGACGCACTGGCGAACTGGCTCGACCTGACGAACCGGTTCGACGGGTACTGCGGCGGCGCTTGCTCATCGTCCGAGCATGCCGGCGGGCTCCGACGGTCCTGCCGGCCTGTCCACAGGCGCCTCGCTGGCTACAGGTTCAGGTGCAGACGCAGTGCCTCGTTCAACTCGTCGACCAGGAAGGGCGACAACCGACCGAGGACAGGTCCGAGCCGCTCTACGGCGATGGATCGCACCTGCTCAGCCTGCGCCTTCGAGTCGACATGGAGACCCGTCTCTCGGGCCGGGAGCAGTACCTGGAAGGGGAAGACCCGCGCGACACTGCTGGTGACGGGGACGACGGTGACGACGCCCCTGCCCAACCTCGCGGCCGTCCCGTTCGCTCGGTCGTTGCTGACGATGACTGCGGGCCTGCGCTTGTCCGCCTCGCTGCCCCGGACCGGTTCGAGGTCAGTCAGCCGGATCTCACCGCGAAGCATCAGTCAGACCATCACCGGCTGTGCTCTCCCATGCTGCACGGTCGCCCGAGGACTCCCATTCCTCCCAGGCCGTCGCGTAGTCGTCCTCGAGATCCGCGTGGCGCAGGAGGCGGATTGCGTACTGGACCGCCGCAGAGCGCGACCGTAGCCCAGACGCGCGCGCGTAGCGGTCGAGCAGAGCGACATCCTCTTCGGACACACTGACACTGAGCTTCATGGTGCCATGCTACTCCGGTAGTAACGGCAATACTACCGGCTTCCTACTCGTCGGGTGCCGTCCGTGCGCGGAGCAGGCGGCGCAGTGACTCGAGTCGTGCCGGTCCGGCCGGTCCGGCGCCGCCGGCTGCAACGAACGGGTCGAGCCCGCACTCCGGCTCGTCGTGCGTGCAGCCTCGCGGGCAGTCGGCCTCGCCGGGCACGAGGTCGGGAAACGCCGCCAGGAGACCCGACGGCTTCACGTGGGCCAGCCCGAACGACCGAACGCCTGGAGTGTCGGTCACCCAGCCGGCCGGTCGTCCTTCGGCGTCGCGAAGGCGCAGCGCAATCGCCGACGACGACGTGTGCCGGCCGCGGCCCGTCACCACGTTGACGTGGCCCACCGCGCGGTCGGCGTCCGGAACGAGGGCGTTCACCAGGGTCGACTTGCCGACCCCCGAGTGCCCGATGAGGACGCTGTCGCGGCCCACCAGTCGCTCGCGCACATTCTCGAGACCGATGATCTGGTCACCCTCACGACGTGTCACCACCGCGGCCACGTCGAGGTCGTCGTACAGGGCGAGAAACGGTGCGGGGTCGACGAGGTCGGCCTTGGTCAGGCACAGGAGGGCGTCGAGACCGGCGTCGTAGGCAGCCACGAGGCAGCGGTCGACCATGCGCGGTCTTGGCTCGGGGTCGGCCAGCGCCGTCACGACCACCAGCTGGTCGACGCCGGAGACGATGATGCGCTCGACGGGGTCGGTGTCGTCCGCGGTCCGGCGCAGCAGGCCGTGGCGCGGTTCCACGCGCACCACCCGTGCGAGGGCGTCCACCTCGCCGGAGGTGTCGCCGACCAGGTGCACCCGGTCGCCGACGATCACCGACGAGCGCCCCAGCTCGCGTGCCTTCATCGCCTGCACGACCCGCTCGTCGTCGCTGCCCTCGCGGACCAGGGTCGTGTAACGCCCACGGTCAACGGTCAGCACTCGTCCTGGTACGGCGTCGAGGTGGGCTGGGCGGTCCTTCGTCCGAGGACGAGAACCCCTGGGGTTCGGACGAACTCGCGCGTCCGACTCGTCGTAGCGTCGGCGCTTCGCCGGCATCAGCCCGCCCCCGCCATCAGCCGGCGCTCACCGGGCGCCGTCCAACGCGCCGTCGAGCATTCGCGTCCACAGGTCGGTGAATCCAGGCAGGGTCTTGGCGGTCGTCCCGACGTTCTCGACCTGCACGCCGGGAACGCGCAGGCCGATGAGCGCGCCGGCGGTAGCCAGTCGGTGGTCGTGGTAGGTGGCAAAGACCCCGCCGTGCAAGGGACGTGGGCGGATCGTCAGTCCGTCGTCATGCTCGGTGACATCGCCTCCCAGGGCGTTGATCTCGGTCGCAAGCGCGGCGAGCCGGTCGGTCTCGTGACCGCGCAGGTGCGCGATGCCGCGCAGGTGCGACGGTGAGTCCGCTAGTGCCGCAAGGGCTGCCACCACGGGCGTCAGTTCGCCGGCTGCCCCCAGGTCGGCGTCGATGCCGTACACCTCGCCGGTACCGCTCACGGTGAGGCCGTCCCGGTCGAGGGAGACCTCGGCGCCCATCGCGTCGAGCAGGTCCCGCATGTGGTCGCCGGCCTGGGTCGTGCGCTGCGGCCAGTCGGGCACCGTCACGCGTCCGCCCGCGACCAGCGCGGCCGCGATGAACGGGGCCGCGTTCGACAAGTCGGGCTCGACCTGCACGTCGAGTGCCCTGATCGGGCCTGGCTCGACCTGCCACCGGTTTGGGGTGCTGTCGTCGACGACGACTCCGCAGTCGCGCAGCGTCTCGACGGTCATCTCCAGGTGCGGCTCGCTCGGGACGGGCTTGCCGTCGTTCACCACGGCGACGCCGTGGTCGTACCGGGCTCCCGAGAGCAGCAGGCCCGAGACGAACTGGCTGGACGCCGACGCGTCGATCGTGGCGGTGCCACCAGGCACGGACCCGTTGCCCTGCACCGTGAACGGGAGCCTTCCCCGTCCGCCGTCGTCGATCCCGACGCCCAGGGCGCGGAGTGCCGACACGACCGGCTCCATCGGACGGCGGCGCGCCTGGGCGTCACCGTCGAAGCGCACCGGTCCGTCGGCGAGTGCCGCCAGCGGGGGCACGAAGCGCATCACCGTGCCGGCGAGCCCGCAGTCGATGTCACGACCACCGGTGACCTCGCCCGGGATCACGAGCCAGTCGACGCCGTCGGTGTCGTCCTCGACAGCCGCGCCGAGCCAAACGAGCGCGTCGACCATCAGCGACGTGTCGCGCGAACGCAGCGGAGCGCGCAGGCGCGAAGGACCCTCGGCGAGGGCAGCAAGGATCAGGTACCGGTTAGTCAGCGACTTCGAGCCCGGCAGCCTCACCGTCGCAAGCAGCGGAGCGGCGGCTGTCGGCGCTGCCCAGTGCGGCTCGGTCATGCCGCGAGCGTAGTCAGCGGACGGCGTGCTCGACCTTCTGGGCGGCGTGCTGAGCTCCCCGCTTCGCGTCCTTGGCTGCGCGCTTCGCGTCCTTCTTCGCACTCCCCGCGGCGCGCTTGGCGTCCTTGGCTGCCCGCTGGGAACGCCAGGCCAGACCGGGTCGTCCCTCGGTGTCGACACTCGCGATCAGCAACCCGCCCAGCAGCGCGGTGTTCTTGAGGAAGGCCTGGCGCTGGCGCTTCTTCGCCTCCGGGTCCTTCTCGGCCCAGAACGGGTGCTCGACGTACGTGGTCGGGACGAGACTGGCCGCCAGCACCAGGGCCGAGAGCCTCGGGAAGCGCCCGATCCCGAGCAGCGCACCGGCTCCCGCCATCGCCGCGCCGTTCGCGCGCACCAGCAGCTCGGGGTCGTCGGGCAGACGCAAGGGCTCGGCGATCAGGCCGACCAGGGGACGGGCGGCCTCGACGCGCGGACCTGGATGACGGACCAGGTCAAGACCCTCCGAGACGAAGGCGGCGGCCAGCAGCGGGCGGGCGACACGGCGGAGGAGGCTCATGGCTCTTTCGTAGCGCATCGCGACCGCCGGGGCGAGTCCTCCGGGCGGAGTGCCGCCGGTCGGTGCCGGCTGGCAGGCTGACCTCATGTGCGGACGGTACGCAGCCAGCGCCAACCCCGACGAGCTCGTCGAGGAGTTCGAGATCGACGACGACGAGACGGAAGGCGACCTGGCGCCGAAGTGGAACACGGCCCCGACCGACACTGCCCCGGTCGTGGTCGAGCGGGCTCCCCGGGACGACAAGGACGGTGAACCGGTTCGCCAGCTGCGCAAGCTGGTCTGGGGCCTGGTGCCCTCGTGGTCGAAGGACCGCAAGGGCGGTGCGCGCATGATCAACGCCCGCGCCGAGTCGCTGTTCGACAAGCCAGGCTTCCGTCGGGCGGCGGCATCGCGGAGGGCCATCGTGCCCGCCGACGGCTGGTACGAGTGGCAGGCGAGCCCGGTCGCGCAGGACCAGAAGGGTAAGCCCCGCAAACAGCCGTTCTTCATGACCCGGCGCGACGGCACCCGGGTGGCGCTCGCCGGTGTGTACGAGTTCTGGAAGGACCCGACCCTCGACCCTGACGACCCGGCGGCATGGCTGACGACGTACGCGGTCCTGACGACGGCAGCCGAGACCGGCCTCGACCGCATCCACGACAGGATGCCGGTGGTGCTCGACCGCGACAGGTGGGACGCGTGGCTCGACCCCGGCGTGACCGATCCCGAAGCGGTCAACCGGCTGCTGGAGCCGCCCCCGGCGGGACGGTTCCTGGCGGTCCCCGTGTCCACGCTGGTCGGCTCGGTGCGCAACGACGGCCCCGAGCTGGTGCAGCCGCTGCCGTACGACGATCTCGTCGGGGTCGTCGACCCGGTGACCGGCGAGCTGCTGGGGGAGCCACAGTGAGCCGAGCGGCCGTGGCCGTCCTCACGATCGAAACGGGGCAAGGACCTGCCCGCGCACACGTCCACGCACCCGAGGGCGATGGGTCAGCCGTCGGCACGATGCTTCTTGGCCATGGCGCCGGTGGAGGGGTGAACGCGCCTGACCTCCTGGCCGCGGTCGCGGCCGGCACGGCGCTGGGCTGGAAGGTGCTTCGCGTGGAGCAGCCCTGGAAGGTGGCCGGACGGAAGGTCGCGGTGGCCCCACCGCGGCTCGACGAGGCATGGCTCGAGGTGCTCGAGGCCCTCCGGGTTGCCGAAGAGCTGATCGGGCCGGTCGTCGTCGGCGGCCGCAGCGCCGGCGCCCGGGTCGCCTGCCGCACCGCGTCCGCGGTGGGCGCGGCCGGCGTCCTGGCGCTCGCCTTCCCACTGCACCTGCCCGGGCGCCCCGACCGCTCCCGCGCGGAGGAGCTACGGATCAAGCTCCCGCTTCTCGTCGTGCAGGGGGAGAACGATCCCTTCGGCGGCCCGGCCGAGGTCCGTGCCGCCCTGGGACGTCGCCGCGGCACGCGGCTGGTCGCGGTGCCCGGTGACCACGGGATGAAGGCCGGCGTGCCGCAGACCCGCCAGGCGGTGCGTGCGTGGCTTTCGCGGCTGCTCGCTGACCTCTAGATGTACTGACCGGGGAGGTTGGTCGAGGGAGTGCGACGCGCTGGTCTGAGTGACTGGCATGGGAAGGCCTCCCGCGGTGGAGTGGAACTGCTCAAGGATCCGCTTCACCACCAGGAGGCCCTCGTGTCCCACGCTAACGCTGCCCTGACCCCTCGCGCGCGGCTGATGGTCGCTCGGCTCGTCGTCGACCAGGGTGTTCCGATCGCGGAGGTCGCGGCTCGGTTCCAGTGCTCGTGGCCGACCGTGAAGCGGTGGGCCGACCGGTACCGAGCCGGTCAGGCGATGACCGACCGGCCCTCACGGCCGCACCACAGCCCGACCAAGACGTGCGCAGCGGTGACGAAGCGGATCGTGTCGTTGCGGCTGCGCAAGCGGTTGGGCCCGGTCCAGCTCGCCGCCCTAACCGGGGTCGCACCCTCGACCGCGCACCAAGTCCTACTCCGGTGCCGGCTGAACCGGCTGACTCACGTGGACCGCGCCACCGGGGAGCCAGTACGCCGGTACGAGCACCCGCACCCCGGCGCGATGCTGCATGTCGACGTGAAGAAGTTCGGCAACATCCCCGACGGCGGTGGGTGGAGGTTCGTCGGCCGCGCCCAGGGCGGCCGCAACCGGGCGGCGACAGCCGGCAAACCCAGGAACGTGCACTCCCACAAGAAGATGGGCCACGCGTTCGTGCACACCGTGATTGACGACTACTCGCGGGTCGGCTATGCCGAGGTCCACGACGACGAAACCGCCCACACCGCAACGGGTGTCCTGCGCCGGGCCGTGGCTTGGTTCGCTACCCGCGGCATCACCATCGAACGGGTGCTGTCCGACAACGGCGCACCCTACGTCTCCCACCGCTGGCGCCAGGCCTGCGCCGACCTAGGAATCACACACTCACGCACTCGACCTCGCCGGCCCCAGACCAACGGCAAGGCAGAACGCTTCCACCGCACCATGGCCGACGGGTGGGGGCTACGCCCGCTGCTACACCTCCGAAGCCGAACGCCGAGCCGCCCTGCCAGGATGGCTCCACGAGTACAACCACCACCGACCCCACACCGCCTGCGGGAACAAGCCCCCCATCACCCGCTTGACCAACCTCCCCGGTCAGTACATCTAGAGGGCCCCGCCCGCCGTCGCCGGGGCCGAGTCGTCCTTGCCGCCGTCGCCCACGGACTCACGGGCGAGGTAGTCCTCGAGATGGAAGAGGTTGTCGGCAGCGCGCTCGGCGACCGCCAGCAGCGTCTGCATGGCAGCGACCTCCTCGACCTGCTCCTTGAGGAACCAGAGCATGAACTGCTCGCCGAGCGCATCGCCCTCGTCGCGGGCGGCTCGGAAGAGGGCCTCGATCTGAGCCGTGACGGCCCGCTCCTGGCCGAGCGCCGTCTCGATGGGCTCGCGGACGGAACCGAAGGCGTTCTGCACCTCGTCGACGCCGGGCACCGAGACCTTCACGTCACGGTCGAGGAGGTACTGCACCATCATCAGCGCGTGGTTGCGCTCCTCGACGCCCTGGGCGTAGAAGTGCTTCGCCAGCTGCGGCAGGTCCTCACCGTCGAACCACACCGCCATCGCCAGGTACTGCTGGCTGGCCGTGAACTCGTGCCGGACCTGCTCCTGCAGCAGGGTCATGAACTTCGAGGCTGTCATGGGGCCACACGGTACCGGGGACGGCGCCGCGCGCGGCGGCGCCGGAATGGCCTTAGGGGTCCGGGTGTTGTCACGGTCATGCCAGTCGACATCGAGTGGGCACCGCGAGCGCTACGCGCGTCCGGTGCCCACACTGACGAGCGCGTCTCTGGCCCCTGCCCGGTCGGGGGGTGTCAGCGCTCGGCACTAGACTCATCGGCGATGAGCGATGCGACGAGTTCGATGAACACCGACGCGGTGATCCCCCACGAGCCAACCCTCGACGAGGTGGAGATCGGCGACGACAGCAACCGCGCGCCCGGCGACGAGTCCGCAGCCGCCCGCGTCGCCAGGTTCGAGGGCGAGGCGCTGCAGTACCTGGACCAGCTGTACTCGGCGGCGATGCGGATGACCCGCAACCCGGCCGACGCCGAAGACCTCGTGCAGGAGGCGTTCACCAAGGCGTTCGCCTCGTTCCACCAGTACCGGCCCGGCACCAACCTCAAGGCCTGGCTGTACCGCATCCTCACCAACACGTACATCAACTCCTACCGCAAGAAGCAGCGGCAGCCGCTGCAGTCGGGCGCGGAGGACATCGAGGACTGGCAGCTGGCCCGGGCCGAGTCGCACACCTCTACCGGGCTCCGGTCGGCCGAGGCCGAGGCGCTCGACCACCTTCCCGACTCGGACGTCAAGGACGCCCTGCAGCAGCTTCCCGAGGAGTTCCGGATGGCGGTCTACTACGCCGACGTCGAGGGCTTCGCCTACAAGGAGATTGCGGAGATCATGGGCACCCCGATCGGAACCGTGATGTCGCGCCTGCACCGCGGACGCCGCCAGCTGCGCGCACTGCTCGAGGACTACGCCCGCGAGCGCGGCCTGGTCGCCACCACCGGTGGGGAGGCACGCGAGTGAGCTGCGGAGAGCCCCACGACGAGGACTGTCGCGACATCCTCGACCGCGTCTACTCGTACCTCGACGAGGAGGTGACCGTCGACGACGTGGCGAAGATCCGTCACCACCTCGACGAGTGCGGTCCCTGCTTGCAGCAGTACGACCTCGAGAGCGCCCTCAAGGCCCTGGTCAAGCGATCCTGCGCCTGCGAGCCGGCGCCGCCGGACCTGCGGATGCGGATCCTGACGCAGATCACCACGATCCGGGTTCAGCTCGACTCCTGAGACGCCTGAAGCAAGCGAAACGGCCCCGACCGTCAAGGTCGGGGCCGCTCTGCTGTCAGGCTCTGTTCAGCGTGCCGAGCCTCAGGCGTTGGGACGCTTGCCGTGGTTCGCGCCGTTGCCCTTGCGGGCCCGACGCTTGCGCGCGCGCTTGCTCATCTGCTCACTCCTCGATCGGGGTCTGCCGCCATCGTCGCACACACCCGGCTCAGCTCAGTGCCGGCAGCGGTGGGACGAACGTCAGTCGGGCGGAGGGCTCGTTGCCGGGGATCTCGTCGTCCGGCCAGCGCGCCGTGCCCGTGTGGCGGGCACCGTCCAGTACGAGGTCGACGCTGTAGGAGAACGGCGCCGGGCCGAGCTCGGCCGCCGCCAGGCCGGCCTCGTCAGGACCGTCCCAGTACACGTAGCCGGTGGGCTGGCAGCCCTGCAGTTGCTGCGTCGCGTCGAACGTGCTGGATGAGCCGTCCGCGGCGGTCACCGTGATCGATGCGGTCGCCTCGGTGGGAGTCGTGGCGAGGCCGAGCAGCTCGAGCTCGACGCCGTAGCTCTCGATCTCGCCGTCGTGGTCGGCCAGCACGGCCAGCCGCGCGGAGGGTGTGGCGAGGGGCCCGTCGGCAGTCGTGGTCCAGCGGAAGTTGGTGACCAGGTCGCCCTGGCCCACGCCGAAGAGCGACACGTCGTAGGTCCCGGCAGGTCCAGCCGGCAAGAGTGCGAAGGACCCGTCAGCTGCGCGCTTGAGGGTGACCGTCTGCTGCCGTCCGCACTCCTCCTCGGCTGGCGTGAAGGTCACGTCGAACGTCCAGTCGTCGAGGGGGAAGTCGACGCGGAGCTCGGGGGCAGACCCGATGTCCGGGAGGGTCTCCGGGGGAGCTCCGTCGACGCAGCCGTCGTCGAAGCAGAAGGAGAACGCCTCGAGGTCGAGGGAGGCGGCTCCGTTGCGGACGGTGACGCGGGGCGGTGCCGTGATCCCTTCTGGCCCTCCCAGACCTTCCGCGAGCTGGGGCGAGCCGGCGGTCGGCGCAGTCGTCCCGCCGGGTCCGGGTTCCGCTACGTGGCGTTCACCGAGGTCGCTAGCTGCGCACCCGGCCACGGTCAGCGTGGCGAGGCACAGCCAAGCAGCTGTCGTCCGGGGTGTCCTCACATCCTGTCGGACGTCGAGCGGGAGACGTCGGTTCCCTGCGTGGACGAGGGCCGTGATGGAATCGGCGCCGGGGACACGCGAAGGAGTCAGGGTGGCCGAGCAGGTGATGGCCGAGATGGTGGCCAACGTTCTCAGCGTGCTCGTCGAGGAGGGCGAACAGGTGGAGGCCGGCCAGACCTTGGTGCTGCTGGAGTCCATGAAGATGGAGATCCCGGTCGTGCCCGAGGCTGCCGGGCGCGTCGTGCGGATCGGTGTCGCCGTGGGCGACGTCGTCCAGGAAGGCGACCTGCTGGTCGTCCTGGAGTGACGCCGCCCGGTTGCGCGATGAGGTGAGGGTCGCGGTCAGCCGACGCGCAGGCGGTCCCGGTAGGGCTCGTCCGGCAGCTCGGTCGACCAGTGCCTCGCGTGCGGTGAGGTCCGCGAGGGGTACGAACCGCCGGTCGAGAGGGTCCGCCACAGGGTGACGCCCAGGCCGACGGTGAGGAGGATCAGGCTCAGAATCAGGATCGTGTTCATGTCCTAAATCATGCGCTCATTGCGATCCTGCCACCAGTGGCAGATATGACATCGTGCATCGATTTTCGGCCAGTTCTGTGGCATGCTGGCGTCATGCTCCGTTCCGTTGCCGCCATCGCACTACCACGCGTCTCCCCGTTCGAGCTGGGGGTGCTCTGGGAGGTCTTCGGCGTCGACCGCACCGCATCAGGGGTTCCTCCGATCGACTTCACCGTGGTGACCGCAGAGCCCGGGCGTGTCCCCACCAGCGGGGGCTTCGACCTCGTGGTGGAGCACGGTCTCGACGCTGCTGACCGCGCCGACCTGGTGGCCGTCCCTGCGTTCCCGTTCGACGACGACGTCGACCCCAGGGTGCTCGACGTGATCCGGCGGGCCGTCGACCGGGGAGCCTGGGTCCTGAGCGTCTGCACCGGTGCGTTCGCGCTGGCCGAGGCCGGGGTGCTGGACGGGCGCGACTGCACCGTCCACTGGATGCACTCGTCCGAGCTGGCCGAGGCCGCGCCGATGGCCCGGATCGACCGCGACGTGCTGTACGTGCAGGACGGGACGGTCGTGACGAGCGCCGGCACCGCAGCCGGTATCGATGCGTGCCTGCACATCGTGAGATCCGAGTTCGGGGCGTCCGTTGCCTCTGTGATCGCGCGTCGCATGGTCGTGCCCCCGCACCGCGACGGGGGCCAGGCCCAGTACATCGACCACCCTGTGCCCGAGTGCGCGGACGACGGATTCACGCCCCTGATCTCCTGGGCCCTCGAGCACCTCGACGAGGAGCTCGGCGTCGACCAGCTGGCCCGCCGCGCACAGATGTCGACCCGCACGTTCGCGCGCCGCTTCCGGGCCGCCACCGGCGTCAGCCCGGCCTCGTGGGTCAGTGCCCAGCGGCTCGACCGGGCCCGGGAGCTGCTCGAGCGGACCGACGCGGGGGTCGAGGAGGTGGCCAGGCGCTCCGGCTTCGGATCGGCGGCGGTGCTGCGTGCGCACTTCGGGCGTCTGGGGACCACCCCCCTGGCGTACCGCCGGACCTTCGCTGGTTCCTCAAGTCAGCGGGAGGAACAGCCGACAGGGTGAGTGTGACCACGACGACCACTGTGCCTGCGACCGCGGGCAACGAGACCCTGTCAGTCCTGCCGTTCCTGCGCGCCCTGGCCGAGCTGGTCGGGTCTGACCTGCACTGCAAGGTCGGCAGCGCGCCGCGGGTGCGGATCGACGGACGCCTGCGCAAGCTGCGCTCCCGCGACCTGATGCCTGCCGACACCGAGTCGATGCTCGCCGAGGTCATCCGCCCCGACCTCGCCGAGGAGTTCGGCCGCACCAACGAGGCCGACTTCGGTTTCTCGCTGCCCGGCGTCGGACGGTTCCGCGTCAACGCCTTCCGGTCTCGCGGGTCGGTCGGTCTCGTCTTCCGCCGCGTGGCGGTCGGCGCCGTCGCCCTCGACGAGCTGGGCATGCCGCCCGCCATCGCAGCCCTCGCCCTCGAGCCCCGCGGCCTGGTGCTGGTCACCGGCCCGACCGGATCGGGCAAGACCACGACGCTGGCCGGCATGGTCGACCACATCAACTCGCACCGCGAGGTTCACATCGTCACCATCGAGGACCCGATCGAGGTGCTGCACCAGGACAAGCTGGCGATGATCAACCAGCGCGAGGTGCGGATCGACACCGACAACTTCTCGGTGGCGCTCCGTGCCGCGATGCGCCAGGACCCCGATGTCGTGCTCGTCGGCGAGATGCGCGACTCCGAGACCGTCGGCGCCGCGCTTGCCGCGTCCGAGACCGGGCACTTCGTGATGTCGACGCTGCACACCACCGACGCCGCGGAGACCATCACCCGCGTGATCGACTTCTTCCCTCCCTACGAGCAGAAGCAGGTGCGGCTCTCGCTCGCCGCATCCCTGCGCGGCATCATCTGCCAGCGACTCGTTCCCCGTGCCGACGGCCAGGGTCGCACCGTGGTGATGGAGATCTGCATCAACACCGGACGGGTGGCGGACGCCATCACCGACCCCGACAAGACGTCGTCGATCACCGAGCTGATCACGGAGGGGTCCTTCTACGGGATGCAGACCTTCGACCAGCACCTGGTGGCACTCTTCCGCGACGGCATCGTCTCGTTCGACGACGCCATGGCCTGCTCGACCAGCCCTCACGACCTCACGGTCGAGCTGCGCCGGCTGGGCCTGGTGACCTGATGCAGTTCCCACCGGCTGCCGTCCCCGTCCCCGTCTCCGCCATCACCCTGGTGCCGCAGCCTCGGCCGGCGGGCCAGCTCGCGGCGCTCGCGGCCCTGGAGACCACCGTGGCCAGGATCGGCTCTAGCCTGCCCAAGTGAGCTCCACCAGCACATCTCTCACCTTCACCGTCGGCGACGCCGACACGGCCATGGCACTGGGGAGCGGCGACCTGCCCGTGCTCGCCACCCCCAGGCTGCTCGCGTGGTGCGAAGCGGCCACGTGCGCGGTCGACCTGGGGGCTGCAGCAGAGCCCGGACGCAGCAGCGTCGGCACGAGGGTCCAGATCGAGCACTTGCTGGCGACGGGAGTCGGCGGCCGGATCACCGTGACCGCCACGCTCGACCGGACGGACGGGCGCCTGCTGCACTTCACCGTCGTCGCGGTCGACGCCGACGAGCGCCTGGTGGCCACCGCCGCGGTCACACGGGTCCTGGTCGATGCGGAGCGCTTCCTCGCGCGAGTGCGGCAGACGGGTCAGCCCAGCGGCAGCGCGTAGGCGACCAGGTGCACACCTGGCACCGGCTCCCAGTCGAGCTCAGGCACTCTGAGAAAGCCCTCCTTCTCGTACATCCGGTGTGCCGCAGTCATGTTCGACGCGGTGCATAGCACCACCCGATTGGCCGCGACCGCGCGGGCGCGCTCGAGGCACGCGTGCAGCAGCGACCGTCCGACTCCCCGACCCTGTGCCGCTGGCTCGACCCCGAGCATCCGGAACTCCGCCTCGCCCTCGCGACTGAGCTCAGCCAACCGCGAACCGGGCAGCACGAAGGTGACGCTGCCCAGAACCGTGGAGTCGGTGTCGACGGCCACGAGGATCTCACCGTGGTCGGTGCGCGCAGCGACGTCGGCGATCTCGGCGAGATAGTCGGCAGGCATGTCGCCGACAGCCCCATAGGCCTCGGCCACCACCCGCCCTGCCTCCGCGAGCTCGTCCGGTCGGGCCGGACGGACGGTGAAGGCACCAGTCGTGCCGCTCCCTCGACCGGCTTGCGGCTCAGTCATGCCCGCACGCTAGCCGGTCGAGGGAACTGTCGAGGGAAGCGACGTCGATGGAACTCGGCTCAGTGCACGATCTCAGTGCACGATCTCAGTGCACGATCTCTGGCAGGTCGTGAACCCGGGGGTCGCCCTTGTCCGCCCGGTAGTCGGAGGCCTGTGTGGCGTCGCCACCGTCGGCCACGTTCATGGCCCGCAGGATCGCGGTGACAGCCGCTGTGACGAGCAGGTTGACGGCGACGGCGAGGAAGCCCACGTAGACGAGCAGGTCGGTCTCGAAACCTAGCTTCGACAGGGCGAAAGCCGAGCCGCCGAAGTGCTCTCGAGCGATCTGCTGGACGCCGCCTTCCAGGAACACCACCTGCGGTGTCATCCAGAGCATCCAGAGGCCGGCCGCCATTCCGGCCACCCACCCCGCGATGAGAGCGCCACGGTGGAACCAGCTCGTGTACAGACCGAGAGCCAAGGCTGGCAGCGTCTGCAGGATGATCACGCCGCCGATCAGCTGCAGGTCGATGGAGAACTGCGGGTCGAGCAGCAGGATCACGACCACCGCGCCGAACTTCACCACCAGCGAGGCGATCTTCGACATCTTGGCCTCCTGCGCAGGCGTCGCGTCCTTGCGCAGGTACTCCTTGTAGATGTTGCGGGTCCACAGGTTGGCTGCCGCGATCGACATGATCGCCGCGGGCACGAGGGCACCGATCGCCACAGCCGCGAACGCGACGCCGGCGAACCAGTCGGGGAACGTCTGCTGGAAGAGCAGGGGGACGACCGTGTTGTTGTCGACCTTGCCCGTCTCCTCGTTCGTGATCGGTGTGATCTGGGCGGCGATGGCCATGTAGCCCAGGAGTGCGAGCAGGCCGAGCACGAGCGAGTACGCCGGCAGCGCCGCCATGTTGCGCTTGATGGTGTTGCGGTCACGCGCGGCGAGCACGCTGGTCAGCGAGTGGGGGTAGAGGAAGAGGGCCATCGCCGAACCGAGCGCGAGGGTGGCGTACTGCAGCTGTGCTGGTCCGCTCGCCAGCAGCAGGCCGTCGCCGGGGTTGGGGGAGGCGGCGAACTTCGCCTCCGCGGCGCCGAAGATCTCGCCCCATCCGCCGAGCTTGGCCGGGATGTAGATGATCGCCACGATGATCACGATGTAGATCAGCGCGTCCTTGACGAAGGCGATCAGGGCGGGCGCACGGAGCCCGGAGTTGTAGGTGTACGCCGCGAGGATCGCGAAGGCGATGATGATCGGCAGGTGGCTGACGAGCCCTGTGCCCGTGACGCCCATGGTCTTGAGCACCGCCTCGATGCCGACCAGCTGCAGTGCGATGTAGGGCATCGTCGCGACGATTCCCGTGATCGCGACCAGCAGCGCCATGGTGGGTGAGTCAAACCGGGAGCGCACGAAGTCTGCCGGCGTGACGAAGCCGTGCACGTGGCTGACCGACCAGAGCCGGATCAGGAACAGCAGGACAAGGGGATACGTCACGATCGTGTAGGGCACCGCGAAGAACCCGAAGGCGCCGGCGCCGAAGATCAGGGCCGGCACGGCCACGAACGTGTAGGCGGTGTAGAGGTCACCGCCCAGCAGGAACCACGTGATCCAGCCGCCGAAGCTGCGCCCGCCCAGGCCCCACTCGTCCAGGTGCTCCATCGACTCGGCCTGACGCCACCGCGAGGCCATGAAGCCCAGCACCGTCACGAAGACGAAGAGCACGAGGAAGACGCTCATCTCGACCCAGTTGATGGTCATCGCCCACCCGCCCGACGACGACGTCCGCCCAGGAACACCGCCATGGTGCAGGCCACGCCGATCGGGATGATCGCGAGCTGGAACCAGTAGAAGAACGGGATGCCGAACAGGATCGGGTCGGTCTTGTTGTAGAGGGGCACCGCCAGAGCGAGCACGATCGGCACGAGGAGCAGCCAGTTCAGGTGGTGATTGTCGGACGGGCGTTCAACCTCGGGACTCCGGTCGTTCGTGGGCGGGGTGGGCATCGTTGCCTCCAGCGGTTCGGCGCGTGTGCGTGTTTCGAGCGAGAGAGTTGCGCAGCATCAGATGGGGGTTGACGTCCGAAGCGCTAGCAGCACCGGGACTGGGTGCTCGCCTCCTGGTGGTCGGCGCGGTGTCTTTCGAACTCTCGACGGGTCATGGGCTCGTTCTTTTCGCGTTGGCAACGGTCAAGGTACTCGTCCCACTTTGCCTCGCCAGTCATCTGTCTGACGTACCACCGCAGGCTGCGCGCAGCCGTCAGGACTGCCGCCGTCATCGCGCTCCTCCTGAACCGGTCAGCTGGCGCTGAGACTCCTCGTAGGCGCGGACTGCCTCCTTCTCGTCCTTGGTGGCGAAGAAGTCGGCTGGTGCGACCAGCTGCGAGGGCCGGTGATCGAACTCGGTCGTCGGGAGACCATCGTTCCTGGACGCCTTGATCCAGATGGGGATCGCGCTGGCGACCACGGTGAGCGTGAGCAGGGCGAAGAGCGCTTGCAGCACACCGTTCATGGTGGAGTTGGCGATGATCTGGTTCATCTGGTCGATGTCTGTTGCGGGCGCCAGCAGCTCACCGTTGTCCAGGGCTGTCTGGTAGGCGGACCGCTGCTCGAAGTAGCCGATCCTCGGGTTGTCGGAGAACACCTTCTGGAAGGCGGCGGTCATGGTCGTGATCAGTGCCCAGGCGAGGCCGATACCTGGGACCCATGCGTACCTGGCCTTGCCGTGCTTGAACATCAGGGTCACGCAGAGCGTCAGGGCGATCGAGGCCAGCAGCTGGTTGGAGATCCCGAACAGCGGGAACAGCTGGTTGATGCCGCCCAGTGGGTCGACCACGCCGACGTACAGGATGTAGCCCCAGAGTCCGACGACCACGGCGCTGGCCGACCAGGCGGCGGGCTTCCATGAATAGTCGGCGAACTTGGGCCAGACGTTGCCGATGGTGTCCTGCAGCATGAACCGGCCGACCCGGGTTCCGGCGTCGACGGCGGTGAGGATGAAGAGCGCCTCGAACATGATCGCGAAGTGGTACCAGAACGCCGCCATGGCACCGCCGAACGCCTCGGTGAAGATCAGGGAGATGCCGAAGGCGAGGGTGGGCGCCCCACCGGTGCGGGAGATCAGGCTCTCTTCCCCGACATTCTGTGCCGCGGCCTGCAGGTCGGCCGGACTGATGGTGAAGCCGAGTGTTCGGACGAACTCCGCAGCGGCTCCGGGCTCACCACCTGTCGCGCCGCCAGGGCTGTTCATGGCGAAGTAGAGGCCTTGGTCGATGACGCAGGCGGCGATCAGTGCGCTGATCGCCACGAACGACTCCATCAGCATGCCGCCGTACCCGATCATCCGGACCTGCGGCTCCTTGGCCACCATCTTCGGTGTGGTCCCGGAGGAGATCAGCGAGTGGAATCCGGACAGGGCGCCGCAGGCGATGGTGATGAAGACGAACGGGAAGAGCTTCCCGGCGAAGACGGGCCCGGTGCCGTCCAGCGCGAAGTCTGAGATGGCCGGTGCCTCCAGCACCGGTCGAGCCAGAACGAGACCGATGGCGAGGAGGACGATGACGCCGATCTTCATGAACGTGGACAGGTAGTCCCGGGGGGTCAGCAGCATCCAGACCGGAAGAACCGATGCGATGAAGCCGTAGACCACGAGCCCGACGACGAGCTGCTCCTTGGACAGCGTGAGCGCCTCGGCCAGGCCCATCTGCTCGACGTAGCCGCCGCCGATGACTGCCAGCAGCAGGGCGGCGACGCCGATAGCGGTGACCTCCATGACGCGGCCGGGCCGGAGGTAGCGGAGGTAGTAGCCCATGAAGAGGGCGATCGGGATCGTGAGACCGATCGAGAACACGCCCCACGGTGACTCGGCGAGCGCGTTGACGACCACGAGCGCGAGCACGGCCAGGATGATGATCATGATGGCGAAGACCGCGATCAGCGCGGCGATCCCGCCGACGACTCCGATCTCCTCGCGGACCATTTGGCCAAGGCTCTTGCCACCGCGGCGCATCGAGAAGAACATCACCACCATGTCCTGAACGGCACCCGCGAAGATGACTCCGACGATGATCCAGATCGTCCCTGGCAGGTAACCCATCTGCGCTGCGAGGACCGGACCGACGAGTGGCCCCGCGCCGGCGATCGCCGCGAAGTGGTGCCCGAAGAGCACTCGGCGGTCCGTGACGTCGAAGTTGACCCCGTCATCGAAGCGCTCGGCCGGTGTGGCGCGGGTGGCATCGACGCGCAGGACCCGATAGGCGATGAAGCGGGAGTAGAAGCGATACGCGATGGCGTACGAGCAGAGCGCCGCGAACAGGATCCAGAGCGCCGAGACCTCCTCGCCTCGGGACAGCGCCAGGACTGCCCAGCAGATCGCACCGACAACTGCGATGCCGACCCAGAGGAGGATCGATCCGGGTGTCTTCTTCTGACCCGCAACCTGCGCAGACGTGGCCGATGTCATTGGAGCCCTCCGTACACATTTGTTTGGCGGATGGTTGGCGGATGGTTGGCGGATGGTTGGCTGATGGTTCGCGGATTGTTGGCGGAACTACCCAGTCGTGCGGCCCTGTGACATGCCTGAGTGGCATGCCCGAGTGACATGCCCGAGTGACATGCCCGAGTGTCGAGGGAGAGTTGCGCAGCCACGCCCAGCGGTTTACGTCCGATGTCAACCGGACGTGAGCGTCGAGCACCTCTCCCTTGAAGTGAGCGGCAGCCAGGCCAGCGAAGCTTCGCGGCGAGAACGGGGTGCGGCCGGTGGGTCAGTGGACCTCGGGTGGGTCGGCCCTGTGGATCTTCGCCGCGATCGTGGGCACGGTCTCGGTGGTGACACTGGTCGCGGGGCGGCGTCGCGGGGCGAGGACGGCTCCCACTCTGGAGGAGTGGGCGCTCGGCGGTCGGCAACACGGCACGCTGCGGCTGTGGTTCCTGCTGGGCGGGTCGATCTTCACCGCGTACACGTTCGTGGCCGTCCCCGCGCTGACGTACGGGGTCGGCGCGCTCGGCTTCTTCGCGGTCCCGTACACGGTGATGGTGGTGCCCATCGCCTTCCTCGTGCTGCCGCGGCTGTGGGGCCTGGCTCGCCGGCACGGGTGGACGTCGCCGGCCGACGTGGCCAGAAGCCGGTTCGGGTCGCCCCTGCTGGCGCTCGCGGTGGCGCTGACTGGCCTGCTGGCGACGATGCCGTACATCGCCCTCCAGCTGCTCGGGCTCGGGTCGCTGCTGACCGTGCTGGGCGTGCCCTCCGACGGCCTCGCCGGTGACATCGCGCTGACGGCGACGTTCGCCGTGCTCGCCGTCGGCACCTACCGGTACGGGCTCGAGGCACCGTCGCGGATCGCCGTGATCAAGGGCGTGCTGGTCTTCGGCGCGATGGCAGTGGCCGTGCCGGTGGTGCTGGCCGGCGTCGGAGGACCGGGGGGCATCGCCGAGGCTGCCGGACCGGCACTGGATCGGCGGACGTCGGGCGCCGGAGGTCTGCTCCTGGACCCGGGCCTGACCACGGCGTACGCGAGTCTCGCGGTGGGGTCGGCGCTGGCGCTGCTGCTGTACCCGCACGTGCTCGTCTGCGCCTTCGCTGCCCGCGACGCAGAGGTCGTGCGCCGGACCACCCCCTGGCTCCTGGTCTGGACGGCGCTGCTCGGAGTGGTGGCGACACTGGGCCTCGCCGCCTTGGCAGCAGGCATCGACATCCCTGGAGGGCACGCGGAGCTGGCCCTGCCCCTGCTGCTGCGTGACTCCTTGCCCCCGGTGCTGGCTGGTGTGGCGTTGGGGGCGGTCGGGATCGCGGCGCTCGTGCCGGCAGCCATCATGTCCGTCGCCTCGGGCGCGATGTTCGCCAGCAACGTCTACGTCGAGTACATCGACCGAACCGCCGACGCCCATCAACAGGCCCGGGTGGCCCGTGCCGTGTCACTGTTGGTGAAGGTCGGGGCTGTCGCGTTCGCTCTGGCGCTGCCCACCCAGGACGCGATCACACTTCAGCTGCTCGGCGGCGTCTGGATCCTCCAGACCCTGCCCGCCGTCGTCCTCGGCCTCTACTCGCGCCGACCGCACCGGTACGCCGTGCTGGCCGGGCTTGCTGCGGGGCTGCTGCTGGGCACCACGCTCGTCGTCCGCGACGGGTTGGTCGCGGTCACCACGCTGAGCTTCCTCGGCCAGGAGGTCGGCGTGTACTCCGCGCTCGTGGCCCTCGTCGCGAACGTCGCCGTCGTCGTCCTTCTCACGCCGGTGCTGGACGCGGCGCGGGTCTCCAGGGGTGTCGATGCGACCGGCGTCTCGCTACGGTGGCGCGGTGCTCCGCCGCCTGAGTGGGAGGTGACGCGGTGAGGAGGACGGACCTGCGGTCCGCCACCGTGGACGGTGCTGTCCCGGGCGGCGCTGCCGTCCGCACGCAGGCCCTTCCTCCGGCACCGCCGGAGGTCGAGCAGGGTGTGGACCTCCGTGACCTCGAGCGCGAGGCGGCGGTGTCCGCGGTCTTCGACGCCCACCACGCCCAGCTGGTGCGACTGGCACGCCTGCTCGGGGCTGACGCGGACGCCGAGGACGTCGTCGCCGAGGCCTTCTACGAGCTCTACCGGCGGTGGGACCGGCTCCGAGACCCGTCCAGCGCCGCGGCCTACGTGAGGTCCGCGGTCTGCAACCTGGCCCGGATGCGCCTGCGCCACCTGCAGGTCGTACGCCGCCATGCCAACCTCCCGTCGCCCGACCCCGACACGGTGGGCTCGGCGGAGTCGCAGGTGCTGCTGCAGGAGGAGCACCAGGAGGTGATCGACGCCCTCGCGACGTTGCCGACGCGGCAGCGACAGGCGCTCGTGCTGCGGTACTGGCTCGATCTGCGCGAGGCCGAGGTCGCTGCTGCCATGGGCATCTCGAAGGGTGCGGTGAAGGCGCACACGTCGCGGGGGATGGCGGCGCTGACGCGCTGCCTGGGGGAGGCACGATGACTCTCGTGGAGCAGCGTCTGCGTGACAGTCTCGGAGCGTTCGCCGAGCAGGTGGAAGCGGCCCCCGACAGCTATGCCCGGGCTCACGAGCAGTGGCGTCGTCGAGACCGGCGACGCCGGTGGATCGCTCTGACCGTGGCCTCCGCGCTGATCGTGGTCGCCGACGTGGTCGGCCTGTGGGCGCTCGACCGCGCGGGAACGCAGGGCGGCGACGTGCTGTTCGACCACCCGGCCCCGGTGCAGATGCCGGTGGAGACGCTCGAACCCTGACCGTCCAGCCGTTCAGGCGGAGCGTCCGCGGGCGATCAGCACGAGGCGTCGTAGTGCCTCGGTGTTGCGCACGGCGATTAGCGGGGCTCGGACGGCAGGCGGAACCAGCAGGCCCGGGCCGGCGGTCGCGTCCTCCCACATCGTGATGTCGACCCCGTGATCGGTTGGGGTCAGCGTGATCTCGACCCTCGCCTCACCGGCGGGCCATCCACGTGCCTTCAGCACCAGCCGCTGGTCCGGCTCGGTCTCGACTGCCGACGTGGTGTCGTCGATGAGGAGCGGCCAGATCCCGACCGAGTGGTGGATCATGCTGTCGGGGTTCGGCCAGTCCACGTCGACCGCACGGATCCGCGCGGCTCCCACCACCCAGGCGCCGTAGCTCCACCCGTCCGCGAGAACGCTCCACACTTGCTCGGGCGTGCAGTCGCTGCTGCGCGTGACGGCGGTCATGGGCCCACCCTGGGGTGCCATAGCAGGTTACGCAATCCGGCAGACGTACTGGCTTGCGGTGCCGATGAAGGGTCAGGCGGCCTTCTTGGTCTCCCAGAAGATCTCGGCGATCTCGTCGATCTTGGCGAGCAGCTGCTCGGCGACCGAGATGTCGAGGCTGGCCTTCGTGCCGCCGCCTCCGCCGGCGAGCTTCGTCGCCTCGTTGAACAGCTGGTGCAGCTGCGGGTACTTCTCGAAATGCGGGGGCTTGAAGTAGTCGGTCCACAGCACCCAGAGGTGGTGCTTCACGAGGTCGGACCGCTCTTCCTTGATGATGAGCGCGCGAGTCTTGAACACGTCGTCGTCGGAGTCGTTGTACTTCTGGATGATCGCCTTCACCGACTCGGCCTCGATCTTCGCCTGGGCCGGGTCGTAGACACCGCAAGGCAGGTCGCAGTGGGCGCTGACCACGGTGAGAAGCTGCTGACGCATCTGCTGAGCCATCCTCTCGAGAGAGCATTCTGGGTCGTGCTTGCGACACTACCCCGATGACCGTTCCGTCGAGCACGGGCCCTGGGCCGTCTCGTTCGCTGGTCGGTGCTCTGATGCTGTGCCGGGTCAGCGGTCGCTCGATGGAACCCACGCTGCGCGATGGCGACGTGCTGCTGGCCCGCCGTTCCAGAACCGCTGGCCCCGGCTCGCTCGTCGTCGTGCGCTGGCCCGGCGAACGCCCCGTGTCGGTGAAAAGGCTCGTGTCCAGGGACGGTGACGGGTGGTGGGTGGAGCGCGACAACGCCTCCGAGGGCGCCGACTCGTGGGCGGTTGGTGCGGTGCCGCCCGACGGACTGCTCGCCGTCGTGGTGGCGAGGCTCTGGCCCCGACCCCGCCGGTTCCGACCCGGTGACCTCCGGACCCCCGGACAGCGGTCAGGCTGACCGAGTCCCTCGCGAGCTCTCACGGATCGCACCATCCCGTGTGTGGACGGTGCACTCTGCGGGATCTCGGTGGTGGGGCGACCGCCGCGACGCGCTCCGGTCAGGCGGCGGGGACGTCGGCGTGTTGTCCCGGAGTCGATCGGGTCACATGTCACCTAACGTCCGTGACGGGTCCGCAGATGTCTGGCAGAGTGTGCCCCTTAGCCGCGGGTGACCCCCGCAGCGTCCGGTATCCCGACGACCGCACCCGGTCGTGCGCCGCCCAGTCGGGCGCCGGTACCGAGACCGTCTCACCACAAGCACTGACCGAGACCAGGGGTCGCGTCACATGTCTGCTCAGCCGATTCAGCCACCGCCAGGAAAGCCCAGCACGCCCATGCCCGACCCGACCGACGCAGTCTTCGCCGCACACGTAGGAGGCAAGCTCGAGATCGCCCTGCGCCGCCCGCTGCGCGACCGCCGCGACCTCTCGCTCGCGTACACGCCAGGTGTAGCCGAGGTGTCGCGAGCGATCGCCGCACACCCCGAGCTGGTCGACACCTACACGGCACGTGCGAACACTGTGGCCGTCGTGTCCGACGGCACAGCCGTTCTCGGCCTGGGCGACATCGGCCCGCGCGCAGCGTTGCCCGTGATGGAGGGAAAGGCGGTGCTGTTCAAGCACTTCGCCGATGTGGACGCGGTGCCGATCTGCCTGGACACCACCGACGTCGACGCGCTCGTCGAGATCGTGACCGCGCTCGCTCCCACCTTCGGCGGCATCAACCTCGAGGACATCAGTGCGCCTCGCTGCTTCGAGATCGAGCGACGCCTGATCGAGCGCCTCGACATCCCCGTCTTCCACGACGACCAGCACGGCACCGCCGTGGTCACGCTTGCGGCGGCCGTCAACGGTGCGCGCGTCGTCGGCAAGCGCCTGGAGAGGCTGCGCGTTGTCATCAGCGGGGCTGGGGCAGCGGGTGTCGCCGTCGCTGGCATCCTGAGGCGGGCAGGCATCGCCGACATCGTCGTGTGCGACACCCGCGGGGTGATCTCACCGAAGCGATCCGACCTCGCCGACCACAAGCGCCGGCTCGCCGCCACGACGAACCTTCGCGGGCTGGTCGGGAGCATCGAGGATGCCCTCGAAGGAGCCGACCTGTTCGTCGGAGTCTCCGGCGGCACCGTGCCCGAGGCGGCCGTGGCGCGGATGGCGCCGGACGCGATGATCTTCGCGATGGCGAACCCCGACCCCGAGGTGCACCCGGACGTGGCCGCTCGGCACGCCGCCGTCGTCGCGACCGGCCGGAGCGACTACCCCAACCAGATCAACAACGTGCTGGCCTTCCCCGGCATTTTCCGAGGCGCGTTCACGGCGAGGGCATCGCGCATCACGGAGGGCATGAAAGTCGCTGCGGCAGAGGCGATCGCCGACTGCGTGTCCACGCCGACAGCTGACCGCATCGTCCCCAGCGTCTTCGACGAGACGGTCGTGCCTGCCGTGGAGGCTGCCGTCGCAGCGGCCGCACGCGCCGATGGGGTAGCCCGCATCTAGACATCCCACGGTCGCAAGGTGTCAAGCAGCGGCGGTGCTGGTTTCGGCGGTTGGGGTTGGCCAGGCGGTGTGCTCGTCGTAGGTGTCGTGGTGTCGTAGGCAGCCGTGCAGGATGCCGACGAGGCGGTTCGCCAGGGCGCGGAGGGCTTGGTGGTGGGTAGCGCCGCGGGCACGGTGTCGGTCGTAGTAGTTGCGGGCGCCGGGCGAGCAGGTGAGCGCGGCGAACGCCTGTTGGTAGAGGGCGTCGGCCAGTCTCCGGTTCCGCGCGTACCGCGCCAGGACAACGCGTTTGGTGCCCGACGCCTTGGTGATCGGCGACATGCCGGAGTAGTTCTTACGCGCCTTGGCGTCGGCGTAGCGGTGCGGGTCGTCTCCGAACTCGGCCAGCACCCGGGCCCCGAGGACCGTCCCGAGCCCGGGCTGGCTCAGGTAGATCTCAGCGTCCGGGTGCCGGCCAAAACCCGCTTCCACCTCGCCCCGCAGGGTCTCGACCTGGGTGGCGAGCTCGGCGATCACCGCGACCAGGGCCCTGGCGCTGGCGGTGTAGGCGGCCACCACGCCGGGGTGGGCGGCCAACTGCGGTGAGCGCAGCGCGGCCTGGATCCGCACGGCCGTGACCTCGAGGTTGCGCTGGCGCCCGGCCCGACGCAACGCCGCGGCGATCCGGCTGTGTGACAGCGCCCGTCCCTGCTCGGGTGAGGGCGCGATCGTCAGCACCGCCAGGGCGTCCCGGCCGGCCAGGTCTTCCCCGAACGCGGCCAGCGCGGCCGGGTAGAACTCCCGCAGCATCGAGCGCAGCGTGTTGGTCTGCCGCTGCCTTGACCAGACCAGCCCTTGATGGGTGCGGGCCAGGACCTTGACGTGCTCGGCCACCGCCGAGTCTCCCGCGATCGGGCGGTGGTGGGCCCGATCCAGCCGGACCAGCTCGGCCAGAACGTGGGCGTCACCAGGGTCGGACTTCGCCCCCGAGACGGCGTGGCGTTCGCGGTAGCGGGCCACCTGCAACGGGTTCACCGCGTAGACGGTGTAACCGGCCGCGACCAGTGCCTGCACCCACGGGCCGCGGTCGGTCTCGATCCCCACCAACACCCGCGCGGGATCAGCATCGGCGTGGTCATCGCCGAGGTGATCGGCCACCATCGCGTGCAACCGGCTCAGACCCTCCACGCCCTCGGGCAGACGCCGCCTGGCCAGCAACCGACCCTCAGCGTCGACGATCTCCACGTCATGGTGAGCCTCGGCCCAGTCATCCCCGAGGAACAACATCCGCACCACCTCCTGCATCGAGTCCGACATCCTCGAGCCCGGAGGAGCTCGCCAGCGACCTAATGGATCAGTGCTCGCCCCAAACCGCGGCACGACATCCCACCAGCCATCACGACCTCCTCACCGACCGACGAGGGCACGATCTAGACGTAGACCTGTCATGGCCTGAGCCAAGCAGTGCTCACTCATCGGCGGCTCGGACACCGATCCTGGCCCACGAGCCAGCCGATGCGCCCCCATTAGGGTCGAGGGATGCTGCCTGACCCCATCGACTTCGTCACTTCGGCGCCCACCAGCGGCAACCTCGACGTGCGCTGGAACCACGGTGCTGCGAGAGGGCGAGCTCCCGGCGACCCGTCGATCCAGGTTCACGCCTTCGACGAGCACACGGTGGTGATGCGGCAGAGCAAGTCCGTGCACGTCGAGGCGCCGTTCATGTACCTGTTCTTCGGTGAGGACAGGGCGTTCCTCTTCGACACCGGCGCGTACCCCGACCCCGAGCGGCTTCCGCTGCGGGAGACGGTCGACTCCCTTGTCGACGCGTGGCTCCAGAAGTACCCACGCGACGACTACGGGCTCGTGGTGGCCCACTCGCACGCGCACTACGACCACGTGAAGGCCGACCCGCAGTTCGTCGGCAGGGCGAACACGGCGATCGTGGGCCTCGGCGTCGACGACGTCCGCGAGTTCTACGGGTTCGTTGACTGGCCGGCAGAGGTCGTGCGCCTCGACCTGGGCGGGCGGGTGCTGGAGGTGACCGGCTGCCCGGGGCACCACGAGGCGTCGATCGCCGTCTACGACCCCTGGACCGGATGGCTGCTGACCGGCGACACGGTCTATCCCGGACGCCTCTACGTGCCCGACTTCCCCGCCTTCCTCTCGAGCCTGGAGAGGATGTTGGCACTGTGCGACTCACGACCTGTCACGCAGGTGATGGGCTGCCACGTCGAGATGTCGCGGAGGCCTCGCCGCGACTACCCGATCGGAGCGAGCTACCAGCCCGACGAGCCGCCGCTACAGATGAGCGTCGCGCAGCTGAGGGCAGTCCACGCGGCCGCCGTCGCAGTTGCTGACCGGCCCGGCGCCCACTACTTCGACGACTTCGCCATCTACAACGGCCCGTGCCGTCGGGCGCGGGCGATCCAGTCGATCCGGGGGTTCTGGGGACGACTCGTCCCACCGCGCGGCTAGGGCGTCAGCTGAAGGGTCAGAGTGCGGTGGAGCTCTTGGTCGTGCTCCCCTTGGCGGCTGTTGACGACCGCGTGGTCGACCTCGACGTGCGCCGTTCGTCCGCTGAAAACGACTGTCATGACACCGTTCTCGAACCAGAGGCCGTGGTCGATGTCCCATTCGATGGCGACGTCGTCGACCCCTGCGCGCCGCGCCAGCCAGTTCATGACGTTGCACGCGACCTTGCTCTTGAGCAGGTGGTTGGCGAACCTGATCGGTGCCTCCAGCGGGTTGCGGAAGGGTGACATCGTCAGCTGGTGCAGACCCGTCCGCGCCGGGTCGACGCCCGCCGTCGACGCCTGCGCGGTGTACGAGCAGTGCACGTCGCCCGACAGGAGCAGGATGCTGGCCGGCGGCTTGCTGCTGCTGCCCACTCGGTCGATCAGCTCGACCAGCTGGCGGAAGCTCGTCCTGAACGCCGCCCAGTGCTCGAGATCCACTGCCTGACGGACCTTTTCGGCTAGGCGTGTGGCGCGGCGCCCCCAGCGACCGGCGGCCACTGCCTCGTTCCAGCCCTCGAGGTGGTGGATTCCCTTGAGCAGCAGGACCGGCAGGGTCGTGCCCAGCACGAGGTGGTCGACGTCCCGGCCGTCGGACGCGAGCACCTTCTCGGTGAGCCACTCCCACTCGCGGTCGTCGAGCATCGCGCGCCGGTCGGGCTCCAGCACACGAGAGCAGCGTGAGTCGATGGAGACCATCCGGATCACCAGCTGCTCGCTGCCGAAGTCGCGCTGAAAGCTCCAGCGAGTGCTGAGCGGCTCGGCGTCCGCCTGCCACGCGAACTCGTCGAGGAGCCGTGACCGCTCGTCGTCGTCATCGGTGCTCCGCACCATCGCGTACGTCTGGTCGTGAGCGAGCTCGTCGGGGGAGAGGTTGCCGAGATGCTGGTAGACCCAGTACGACCCGAAGGCACCCACGACGCGCTCACGCCACCACGGCTGCTTCGTGACCCAGTCGCGCCACTCGCGCGAGGTGTTCCAGTCGTCCCGGAGGTCGTGGTCGTCGAGCATCATGCAGCTCGGCACCGTGGAGAGCAGCCAGCGCACCTCTTCGTGGTTCCAGCTGTCGTGGTACAGCCAGGTGTACTCCTCGAAGTTCTGGATCTCCTCGACGACCTGCGCCATGGCGTCGTCAGGGCCGACGTCGCCGTGAGCCTCCCGTAGTCGCGCGCGCTGGGGTGGCGAGGGCTCGTCGGCGTACACCTGGTCGCCGGCGAGGAAGAGCGCGTCGGGCCAGCGCTCCTGGTCGCTCGCTGCCATCCGGTTCGCCAGAGCCACCAGGGCGTCGGCCCCGAAGCGGCGCAGGTTCTTGTCGTCCATCGGTGCCGAGCGACGGCACGACCCGAAGGCCAGCCTGAACGTCTCGCTGGTGGAGAAGGTCCGAATCACGCTGGGAGGCAATGAGGAATCGGCAAGCGGCCAGACGCGCGCGCCGTCGAGCTCGACCGCGTACTCGTGCGCGGTGCCACTCGCCAGGCCGGTCAGGGAGATCACCGCGAAGTGGTGTCCGTGCACCGTCCACGTCGGCTCTCTGGTGCCGAGTACCTCGACAGTGCAGGGTCGGTCGGTCTCGACCCAGACCGTGGCGCGGTGGTTGTCGACGTACCGCAGCAGCGGGCCGAGCAGGAGCCGTGGCGCGTCGTCAGAGGAGGCCGTCACGAGTCGCAGGCTAGTAGGCACGTACGGTGGCGTCATGTTCGCCGTCTACGCCGCCCGACAGTCCACCGACGACCCGCTGAGCGGGCTGGAGTCGGGGGAGCGATCGGCCCCCGAGGTCCCCGACGGCTGGGCCCGCGTGCGGGTGCGCGCGGCCAGCCTGAACCACCACGACATCTGGAGCCTGCGCGGTGTAGGTCTACCGGCCGAGCGGCTTCCCATGACGCTCGGCTGCGACGCCGCGGGCGTGGACGAGGACGGCAACGACGTCGTCGTCCACGCCGTCGTCTCGTCGCCCGACTGGGTCGGCGACGAGACCGAGGACCCGAAGCGGTCGCTCCTGTCGGAGGTGCACCAGGGCACGTTCGCCGACGAGGTGGTGGTGCCTCGACGAAACGTCGTGCCCAAGCCGGAGGGCCTGTCCTTCGAGGAGGCCGCCTGCCTCCCGACGGCGTGGCTGACCGCGTACCGCATGCTCTTCACGAAGGCCGAGCTGCGGCCCGGTCAGACCGTGCTGGTGCAGGGTGCGGGCGGAGGGGTGGCCACGGCCCTCGTCTCGCTCGGAGCCGCAGCCGGCCTGCGGGTCTGGGTCACCAGCCGCGACGCCGAGAAGGGCTCTCGCGCAGCGGATCTCGGTGCTGACGCTGTGTTCGAGTCTGGAGCGCGACTGCCGGAGCGCGTCGATGCCGTGATGGAGACGGTCGGCAAGGCGACCTGGTCGCACTCCCTGAAGGCACTTCGCCCGGGCGGGAAGCTCGTGGTGTCGGGCTCGACCTCGGGGGCTGACCCGTCCGCCGACCTGGCCAGGGTGTTCTTCCTGCAGCTGCAGGTGCTGGGCTCCACGATGGGGACGCGGGACGAGCTGGCCCAGCTGATCCGGTTCTGCGAGCAGACCGGCGTGCGACCGGTGATCGACCGCGTGCTGCCGATGGAGCAGGCCCGCGAGGGCTTCGCCGCGGTCGCCGGGGGCGATGTCTTCGGCAAGGTCGTCCTGACCCGCCCCTGAGTTCTGCCTTGCTCCACCAGCCGACACATTTCGAGCGAAACCGTGTGGGCTGGGGGAGCACCTTGCTCGCGCCGTGTGGGTAGGGGGAGCAAGGGGCTTTCAGTCGGTGACGTGGACGGTTGCTGATGCCCTGCGGAGGGCGGCGTTGGCGCGGTCGGACAGTCGCCCGGCGCGTCGCTGGGCGCGCAGTGCGCGGACCAGGCGGGCGTGGTGGGCGGCGTCGAGCTGGTCGTGGTGGCGCTGTGCGGCCACCTGGCCGTCGATGTACATCATGGCGATCTTCCTTTCGTGAGTGAAGCTGTCAGGTGTTCGTGTGGTCTTCTTCGTTCGGGGGCAACAGTTTTCGGACGGCGTCGACGGTGGCGTCGAGCAGGTGCTCGAGGTCGTCGATGTGGTGCTCGGCGAGATGGCTGTTCCGCAGCTCGCTGCTCACGCTGTCGTGGAACCGCTGCAACAGGGCGTCGGCACGAGCCAGGGCCCCCCGCGAGCCCTGGAAGCTCGGGCCCGGCGGCCGTGGTGGCGTCGGAGTGGACGGTCCCCGTCCGGGGAACGGGTCGGGGCCGATGCCCCACTCGCGCTCACGACGGTCTCGCGACGTCACCTTCGACGCCGAACGCGCCGCCTTGGCCGCCGCCGCGAGCTCACCGCGCAGATCGCGGCTCGCAGCCCGCACCTGGTCGCGGACGTCGGCAGCGAGCCGGCGCACCGACGCGGCGAGCTCTGCGTCGAGGTCGGCCAGGTCGCCCTGGCGGTCCCGCAGCTCGGCCCTTCCCGCCTCCGTGATGCGGTACACCGCCTTGCGGCCGGAGGCCTCGCGCTCGACCAGGCCCTCCTCCTCGAGGCGCGACAACCGCGGGTACACGGTGCCGGCGCTGGGGGAGTACATGCCGTCGAACCTCTCTTCGAGCGCGCGGATCACCTCGTATCCGTGGCGTGGGGCCTCGTCGAGCAGGCTCAGGAGGTAGAGCCGCAGCTGGCCGTGGCCGAAGACGGGAGTCACAGGTGCTTCTCGTCGCTGGGTCGGCCGGAGGCGCCGGAGTGCAGCAGCGTCACGTCCCCCGAGACCGTCTTGGCGGTCAGCTGGACGGCGCCGTCACCACGCGAGATGTGTCCGCCGTTCTTGCCGGGCTTCTCGCTCAGCCGCACGCCGCCCGCCACGATCCGTCCGGAGACCGAGGTCGCCGTGAGATCGAACCCGGCATCGGCCGGGATGCGGACCGTCACGTCGCCGCTGACCGTGATGGCTCCGATGGTCGAAGGGGCCGTGGCGACGTCGACGGCCAGGGAGCCTGAGACGCTCTTGCCGCGCAGGTGGGGCAGGGAGGCGGCCTGCACGGTCAGGGACCCCGACACCGTGTCGCCGGTGAAGGAGCCGTGCTGGTCGAAGACCTCGATCGACCCCGAGACGGTCTTGGCGTCGACATCCGCGTGCACCCCGTCGACGACGATCGTCCCCGACACCGTGCGCACCTGCGCCCGCTCGGTCGTGCCGCTGACGAGCCCGTCGGCGGTGACCGTTCCGAGGTGGACGGCTACCGCGCGCGGCACGGCGATGCTGATCTCCGCCCGGTCCTCGCGGGTGGTGGCGACCCGAACCGCGTCGAGCAGGCTGTCCCAGCGAAGCGACGGGTGCCCGATCTCGAGCACGCCGTCACGCCAGGTGACCGTCAGGTCGCGGCCACGCACCGCGTTGACCTCGACGCGCACGCCGTCCTGGTCGTCGTGGGCCACCACGTCGGCGCGCCCTCCGACCAGCTTCACCCTGACCTCGCGGACCGCCTCGTCGGGGCCGCCCACCTCGATCACGCGCGGACCGGACACCGTCCACTGCTCGCCGTTCTCGTCCACAACTGCCTCCAGAAGTCGAGATATATCGCGTCGTCGGAGACACGTTATATCGCGAGTTGCTGGAGGTCAAGATATATCGCGAGTTGGAGGTCGGGTCACGTCTGGGGCAGGCCCAGCCAGGCGTGCCAGCCCCCGTGCAGCACCAGCCACGCCATCAAGCCGTACCCGGCCTGACCCGGGTGGATCGCCGCCGCCGACTCGCTGCTCCCACCGCTGTCGACGAGGTCGGCGAACCACTGCTCGTGCCCGATCAGCGGCCCGTGGCAGTCCACGTACGGCACGCCTCGCCGGTCGCAGACGTCGGCGAAGGCGGTCGACAGCTCGGCGACCCGCACGTCGCGGGCCGGGTCCTGGCTCGGGGGAGGCCCGACCACGAACGTGCTGATGGAGTCCGCGGCCGCGTCGTCGAGCACGTTGGCCAGGTTGAGGCGGCTACGCGCGAGGGTCGTCCCCAGGTCGAGGTCGGCCGTCCCGAGACCGATGACCAGCCGGTTGTCGGCCGATGCCGAGAACCGCCGCGTCGTCTCGGGCCGCCACCGCTCGAGCAGCCCCGCCGTGCCCTCGCCGGGCACCCCGAGCGGAAACAGCGCGAGCCCTCCGATGGGCGCCGGTGTCCGTGCGCCGACACGCCCCGTCCAGCCGAGTGCCTTGGCATCGCCGACGCCCGCCACCAGGTCGTCACCGACCACGCAGATCCGCAGTCCGGCTCGGGCGGTCTCGTCCGTCACGTCGTGGCGCTCCTGTGTAGACCGGTTGGCTGGGGGGTGGAGTGGAATCCCTTGTCTACCAGTCAGTCGTCGTCGACGTCGTCGAGGCGCGCCAGCCAGGTGGCGAGCCTCTCGATCGGGGTCTCGAAGTCGGGGTTGAGGTCGACGAACGTGCGCAGCTGATCGGCCACCCACGCCAGCGTGACCTCGTCACCCCCGCGGCGGGCCTCCAGCTCCTCGATGCCGCGATCCGTGAAGTACATCAGCGAGCGAAGGCCTGCTCGATGAGGCCCTTCTGCTCGGCGGCGTGCTTCTTGCTCGACCCGGTCGCCGGGGACGCCGACGCGGGCCGGCACACCTTGCGGATCGGGCGCGACACGTGCTCGGTCAGCGCCAGGGCGATGAACGGCCAGGCGCCCTGGTTCGCCGGCTCCTCCTGCACCCACACGAGCTCGGCGTCGTCGCCGAACGGGGCGAGGGCTTCGTCCCAGGCGTCGCGGTCGACCGGGTAGAGCTGCTCCGCGCGGACGATGGCCGTGCTGGTGTCGCCGATCTTGGCGCGGTGGGCCAGCAGGTCGTAGTAGATCTTGCCCGTGCACATCAGCACCCGGTTGACGCCCTTGATGTCGTCGGGGCCGGCGAACTGCTCCCCGATCACGGCGCGGAAGCCACCGGTGGTGAAGTCCTCGACAGACGACGACGCGGGCTTCAGCCGCAGCATCGACTTGGGTGTGAACACGATGAGCGGACGGCGGGGGCGCGCGAACGCCTGACGGCGCAGCAGGTGGAAGTGCGACGCGGGTGTCGACGGCATGGCCACCGTCATGTTGTCCTCGGCGCACATCTGCAGGAACCGCTCAATGCGGGCAGACGAGTGGTCGGGGCCCTGGCCCTCGTAGCCGTGGGGGAGAAGCAGGGTGACCGAGGAGTTCTGCCCCCACTTCTGCTCGGACGACGAGATGAACTCGTCGACGATCGTCTGGGCGCCGTTGCCGAAGTCGCCGAACTGCGCCTCCCACAGCACCAGCGCGTCGGGCCGTTCCACCGAGTACCCGTACTCGAAGCCCATCGCGGCGTACTCGCTGAGCAGCGAGTCGTAGACCCAGAACCTCGCCTGGTCCTCCGACAGGTAGAGCAGGGGCGTCCACTCCTCGCCCGAGTTCTTGTCGGTCAGGACGGCGTGACGCTGCACGAAGGTGCCGCGTCGGGAGTCCTGGCCGGCCAGGCGGACCGGCACGCCCTCGAGCAGCAGGGATCCGAACGCGAGCAGTTCGCCGTAACCCCAGTCGATTCCGCCCTCGCGAGACATCTGCGAGCGCTTCTCGAGCAGCTGGCGCAGCTTCGGGTGCACGGTGAAGGTCGACGGCGGCGACACGTGTGTGTCGCCGATCCGCTTGAGCACTTCGAGCGAGACGGCCGTGCTGCGGGGGACGGGGGCGCGCGAGGCCTGGTCGTCCTGCTGCTGCGCGACAGGCTGCTCGAGCCCACCGGGCACGTCCGGCCCCTCGCCCGAGGTCTTGGAGGCGCTGTCAGGTCCGCGCGTCGTCTCACGGGTCTCCGCGAACACGCGCTCCAGCTGCTGCTGGTAGTCCTTGAGGGCGGCCTCCGCCTCCTCGACGGTGATGTCGCCGCGGCCGATCAGCGACTCGGTGTAGAGCTTGCGGACGCTGCGCTTGCCCTCGATCAGCGAGTACATCAGCGGCTGCGTCATCGACGGGTCGTCGCCCTCGTTGTGGCCGCGGCGGCGGTAGCAGACCAGGTCGATCACGACGTCCTTGTCGAACTCCTGGCGGAAGTCGAACGCGAGCTTGGCGACCCGTGCGCAGGCCTCGGGGTCATCGCCGTTCACGTGGAAGATCGGCGCCTGGATCATCTTGCCCACGTCGGTGCAGTAGAACGACGAGCGGCTCGAGGCGGGCGAGGTGGTGAACCCGACCTGGTTGTTCACGACGAGGTGCACGGTGCCGCCGGTGCGGTAGCCGCGCAGCTGCGAGAGGTTGAGCGTCTCGGCGACGACTCCCTGGCCGGCGAACGCAGCGTCGCCGTGCATCAGCACGGGCAGGACGGGGAACGACTCGCCCGCGCGGTTGAGCCGGTCCTGCTTGGCCCGCACCACACCCTCCAGCACCGGGTTGACGGCCTCCAGGTGCGAGGGGTTCGCCGCCAGGTACACCTTGGTGGTCGCACCCGACTCGGCGGTGAACGTGCCCTCGGTGCCCAGGTGGTACTTCACGTCGCCCGAGCCCTGCACGGACCGCGGGTCGGCGGTGCCCTCGAACTCGCGGAAGATCTGGCCGTAGCTCTTGCCCGCGATGTTGGCGAGGACGTTCAGGCGGCCACGGTGCGGCATGCCGACGCAGACCTCGTCGAGCCCCTCCGCGGCGGCGGCCGACAGGAGAGCGTCCATCAGCGGGATCGCCGACTCGCCTCCCTCGAGGCTGAACCGCTTCTGCCCCACGAACTTGGTCTGCAGGAACGTCTCGAACGCCTCGGCCCCGTTCAGGCGGCGCAGGATGCGCAGCTGCTCGTCGCGGCTGGGCTTGAGGTACGGCTTCTCGACCCGGGCCTGGATCCAGGCCCGCTGCTCGGGGTCCTGGATGTGCATGTACTCGATGCCGATGGTGCGGCAGTAGGAGTCGCGCAGCACGCCGAGGATGTGGCGCAGCTTCATCACCGGCTTGCCGCCGAACCCGCCGGTGGGGAACTCGCGCTCGAGGTCCCACAGCGTGAGCCCGTGCGTCTGCACGTCGAGGTCGGGGTGCCGCCGCTGGCGGTACTCGAGCGGGTCGGTGTCGGCCATCAGGTGGCCCCGCACGCGGTAGGCGTGGATCAGTTCGACCACGCGCGCGGTCTTGTTGATCTCGTCGTCCTCGGAGACGGAGATGTCACGGATCCAGCGGACCGGCTCGTAGGGGATGCGCAGCGACCGGAAGATGCGGTCGTAGAAGCCGTCGTCGCCCAGCAGCTTGGCGTGCACGATGCGCAGGAAGTCGCCCGACTGGGCGCCCTGGATGATGCGGTGGTCGTAGGTGGACGTCAGCGTCATCACCTTGCTGACCGCGAGCCGGGCGAGGGTCTCGTCGCTGGCGCCGGCGTACTCGGCCGGGTAGTCCATGGCGCCCACGCCGATGATGGCGCCCTGGCCCTGCATCAGGCGGGGCACGGAGTGGACGGTGCCGATGGTGCCCGGGTTGGTCAGGCTGATCGTCGTGCCCTGGAAGTCCTCGACCGTGAGCTTGCCGCCGCGCGCGCGCCGGATCACGTCCTCGTAGGCGGCCCAGAACTGGGCGAAGTCCATCCGGTCCGAGTTCTTGATCGACGGCACCAGGAGCGTGCGGCTCCCGTCGTCCTTGGGCAGGTCGATCGCGATGCCCAGGTTGACCGACCGGTTCTTGAGCAGCGCCGGCTTGCCGTCGACCTCGGCGTAGCCGTGGTTCATCTCGGGCATGTGCGCCAGCGCCTCGACCACCGCGAAACCGATGATGTGCGTGAACGAGACCTTGCCGCCACGCGCCCGGGCCAGGTTCGAGTTGATGACGATGCGGTTGTCGACCAGCAGCTTGGCCGGCACGGCGCGCACGCTGGTCGCCGTGGGGACAGTGAGGCTCGCCTGCATGTTGGTGACCACGCGAGCCGCCGCACCCTTGATGCGGACCTCCTCGGGTCCGACCGGCTTGTCGTCGGCGGGCTTCTCGTCCTTCGCAGGCTTGAGCTTGGGCGCCGGCTCGGCCGGCTTGGCGGGCGAGGACCGCGCGGTTCCACCGGACCCGCCGGGAGTCACGGCCGGCGTCCCGGTCTTCTCGGGGACGGTCGTGCGAGCAGTGGTCGGTGCGGAGGGCGCGGGCACGGACGACTTCGCGTCGGCTGCCGTTTCCTCACGGCTGCCTGCGGACGAGGCCGGGGGCTGATCGCGTGAGGCGTCGGGTGGTGCTTCTGCTGGGGCCACGGTCTCGCGGCCGGCCTTCTCCGCATCGGGTGCTGACTTCAGTGCCGCCCGCTTGTCGTCCTCGGGCGTGAAGTCGGCGAAGAACTCCCACCAGGCAGGGTCAACGGACTCCTTGTCCTGCTGGTACTGCTGGTAGAGCTCGTCCACCAGCCACTCGTTGGGGCCGAACCCCGCAGCCGGGCCCTGCGGGGACGCGCTGGGGTTCTGGGGGGACTGTGACACTGACACGGCGAAAATCGCCCTCTTCCGCGCTCGAATGCCGCAACTGCGAGAGCCGGAACCCGGGAATGGCTCGACCCGGGCCGGGGGTCGGCGTGAGCCGTCCTCGACCCGGGTCAAACCCTAGTCCCTGCGTGTCGCGTCGGAGAGTCGGGCTACGCCGTTGTGGATGAGGCCCACGTCACGTCCGGTCAGGTGGCAGTCGGGCCAGGCTTCCGGTCAGGTCACGTCGCGCCGCAGCGTCAGCGACGCACCGATGCCTGCGGAGACCAGCGCATACCCGAGCAGGACGATCAGACCGAGCCACCAGGGCAGGATCTCGAGTGCTTGCCCGTCCGGGCCCTGGGTCGTCGGGTTGAGCATCGCGGTGGTGGCGTTGCTCGGGAACCACTTGAGGACGTCCGGGCCCCAGGAGATGAACGACAGGGCGATGGTCGCGATGAACTCCACGAAGACGAAGCCGATGCCGATCAGGATCGCCACGATCTGGTTGCCGACCAGTGTTCCGACCCCGATGCCGATCAGCCCCCACAGCACGAACCCGAGCAGCGCCAACGCAAGGGACCGACCGAGGTCGTCGGCGCCGAAGTTCGTCTCCAGGCCGCGCAACGACAGGATCGTCGCGGTCGTCGTGATGCCGAGCGCGAGCCCCACGACTCCGTAGACCAGCGCGTACACGCTGGTGGACAGCCACTTCGCCACGATCACCCGGTACCGCACGGGAGTCGCGAGGAACGAGGGCGTCACGGTCATGTGCCGGTACTCGCCGCTGATGACGAGGATGCCGAGCACCAAGGTGAACACGTACCCGAAGGACGTGAGTGCCGAGGTGTACAGCCCGCGAGCCGTCCCGTCGTCCTCCGGGCCCGGCGCCACCTGCCCCGGCGCGAACTCCATGCCGGCTGTCCAGGCGCCCGGTTGCGACCAGAGGATCACCCAGAAACCGAGTCCGATCAACATGCCCCACCACGACCGCGTGGTGCGGATCTTCATCAGCTCGGTCGCCACGAGCGCGCTCATCGGGTCACCTCCGGGTTCGGGGAGCCGGTATCGGTGATCCGCTCGTCGTGGTGACCCGGCGGTGGCACCTGCCCGGACTGATGGCCCGGCGGCAGCTGCGCCGAGTAGTCGCTGGAGACCAGCGAGAAGAACATCGCCTCCAGGTCGGAGCCGACCTTGGCCAGCTCGTGCAGCTCGAGACCGGCGGCGAAGGCCACACGTCCGACATCGGCCGACGTCATCTCGTGCACGATCAACGCACCGTCCGGGGCGACGTCCACATCCCAACGCTGTTGCTGCGCAATGGTGTTCAGCGCCGCCTGGTCGGCGGCCACCACGCGGATGCCGGCTCGCGCCTCGGCCTCCAGCTCGGCAAGGGTCGACTGCTTGACCGCCCGCCCCTGGCTGATGATCACGACGTCGTCGACCGTCTGCTGCACCTCGGAGAGCATGTGGCTCGACACCAGGATGGTGCGGCCCTCGGCGGCCATCGCCCGAAGGAAGCCGCGGAGCCACCTAATGCCCTCGGGGTCGAGGCCGTTCGCCGGCTCGTCGAGGATCAGCACGTGCGGGTCGCCGACGAGGGCGGACGCGAGACCCAGCCGCTGGCGCATACCCATCGAGAAGCCGCCGACGCGGCGCTTCGCCGCCGCGGTCAGACCGACCAGCTCGAGCAGCTCGTCGGCGCGGTCGGCTCCGGCGCCGCACGTCCGGCCGAGCACCCGCAGGTGGTTTCGGGCCGTGCGTCCTGGGTGGAAGCTGCTGGCCTCCAGAGCAGCACCGACGGTCTGCTGCGGGTGGGACAGGTCGGCGTACCGGTGCCCGTCGACCGTCGCGCGTCCTGCCGTCGGGGTCACCAGGCCGAGCAGCATGCGCAGGGTGGTCGTCTTGCCGGCGCCGTTGGGGCCGAGGAAGCCGGTGATGCGACCCGGCTCGACGGTGAACGTCAGGTCCTGCACGGCGGCGACCGTGCCGAAGTGCTTGGTCAGCCCTTCGACCTGGATCCGTCCATCTGAAGACGTGCCGGCGTGGCCGGGCTTCGTCAGGGCGGCTGTACTCATCGAATACCCCCGGGGTTGCGTGCTCGGGTGCTGCTGTGTGGAAACGCGGTCGTCATGTGTCTACCACCGATGTGTGGGTCCATCACCGAGGTGTGGAACCCATGCTGTCGGCATCCACGACGCCGTGTCATCCGACTTGGGTCTGGTCGGACCCCTCATCCGTGCGGCGGACGCCGCTTGAGCCACGGCGGTGGGACGGCCGGCGCGCTCGGCGCGCTCGGCAGCACCACCCGGATCAGCGCACCCACTGGCGCGTCACCGACCTCGATCGTGCCTCCGTGCAGCCCGACCGCCCACCGTGCGATCGCCAGCCCCAGTCCCGTGCCGCCGCTGGGCGAGGAGTCACGTCCGGTGCCCCCGCCACGGTGGAAGCGCTCGAACACGCGCTCCCGGTCCTCGGCCGCGATTCCGGGGCCCTCGTCGGCGACCTCGAGCACCACGCCAGGCTCGCCGCGTCCCTCCTTGCTCTCCGGGTGCGCAGACACCCGCACGGTGCCGGCGCGTGGGCTGTGTCTCGCCGCGTTGTCGAGCAGGTTGGCGATCACCTGGTGCAGTCGACCCGGGTCGGCGAGCACGGCGAGGTCCTCGGGGAGCACGTCCACCTCCCACCGCACTTCCCGGTCGACGGCGGCGTCGATCAGGCGGGCCGCGGCGACAGCCTCCTGCAGGAACGGGGCGACTGGCAGGCGCACGCCGTCGAAGGGCACGGCGCCTGCCTCGAGCCGGCTCAGGTCGAGAAGCTGCGCCACCAGCCGTCCGAGACGCTCGGTCTGTCCGAGAGCGATCTTCAGCGTCGCGGGGTCGGTGGGGGTGACGCCGTCGACGAGGTTCTCGAGCTGGGCGCGCAGCGCGGTCACCGGGGTGCGCAGCTCATGGCTCACGTTGGCGACCAGCTCGCGGCGTTGGCGGTCGACCGACGACAGGTCGTCGGCCATCCGGTTGAACGCCTGGGCGAGCTCGCCGACCTCGTCGTGGCTCGTCGCCTGCACCCGGCTCGAGTAGTCACCGGTCGCCATAGCCTTTGCGGCAGCGGTCATCTCGCGTAGCGGTGACGTCATGCCGCGGGCCAGGAGCTGCGTGACGACCAGGGACAGGATGATCGCTGTGGGCAGCGTGAACCGGGTGCCGATCCCGTTCTGCAGACCCGCCCACACGAGCAGGGCGGCGACCGTCACGCTGGCGCCGACCAGCAGGCCGAGCTTGACCTTGAGTGACCTGATCGGGTCGAGAGGTCGTAGGTCGGGCAGCTGGCGGCGATGCCTCACGAGGAGCCCAGATCCTTTGTGTCGCTTGAGTTCTCGTCTGCGTCTTCGACAGGCTCGAGGGCGTAGCCGACGCCGTGGACCGTACGGATCAGGTCGGGTCCGAGCTTGCGTCGCAGGGCCTTGATGTGGCTGTCGACCGTTCGCGTGCCCGACGCGTCGACCCAGTCCCACACCTCGGCCAGGAGTCGCTCGCGGGTCAGCACCACGCGTGGCTCGGCTGCGAGGCAGAGGAGCAGGTCGAACTCGGTCGGGGTCAGGTGCACGAGCGTGCCGGCGCGCCGCACCCTGCGCTCACCGCGGTCCACCTCCAGGTCTCCCAGCCGCAGGGGAGCGGGCGGCGCCGCCCCGTTGTCGGCAGCCGACTCGGCCAGCTCGGCGGCCCGCTCGACGCGGCGCAGCAGCGCCTTGACCCTGGCCACGAGCTCGCGCATCGAGAACGGCTTGGTCATGTAGTCGTCCGCCCCCACGCCGAGCCCGACGAGCATGTCGGTCTCGTCGTCGCGGGCCGTCAGCATCAGGACGGGCACCGGACGGTGCGCCTGGATGCGCCGGCACACCTCATGGCCGTCGAGCCCGGGGAGCATCACGTCGAGGACCACCAGGTCGGGCTCGAGCTCGGCCGCGGCCGCGACGCCGCCCGGCCCGTCGTGCACGGCCTGTGCACGCCACCCCTCGCTCTGGAGTCGGGTGACCACCGCGTGGGCGATGGCGGGCTCGTCCTCGATCACCAGCACCGTGACCGGGCGGTGTCCGGTCTCACCGCCTGAGGTGCCGGAGGGTGAAGCGCTCATGCTCATCCGGCCAGGGTAGGCGAGCGGTCCGGCCCTAGAGTTCACGTCCGTGCGCTTCCTCGACGGCCAGCGGCCGACCTACGACCTCACCTACTCCGACGTCTTCCTGACGCCCTCGCGGTCCGCCGTCAGCTCGCGCCTCGACGTCGACCTGGCCTCCGGCGACGGCACGGGCACCACCGTCCCTCTGGTGGTGTCCAACATGACGGCGGTCAGCGGACGGCGGATGGCCGAGACGGTCGCCCGGCGCGGAGCGATGGCCGTCCTGCCGCAGGACCTCCCCCTCGACGTGGTCGCGGAGGTGGTGGCCTGGGTCAAGTCCCGTCATCCCGTCTTCGAGACGGCCCTCGTGGTCGACCCGCACGACACGGTGACGGACGCGCTGCACCTGATTCCGAAGCGCTCGCACGGGGCCGTCGTGGTGGTCGACGACGCCGGAGCGCCCGTGGGGGTGGTCACGGAGGCCGACTGCCGAGGCGTCGACCGCTTCACCCAGGTGCACCAGGTGATGAGCGCCGACCCGCTGCTTCTGGACGCCGGCGAGGTCGAGGGCCGGGGCGGGCTGCACGCCGCCTTCGACCGCCTGCACAGCGCCCGGCGTCCGATGGCCCCCGTCGTGCGCGACGGGGAGCTGGTGGGCTTGCTGACCCGCACCGGTGCGCTGCGCTCGACCCTCTACGCGCCGGCGGTGGACCCCCGGGGGAGGCTGCGCGTCGCCGTCGCGATCGGCATCAACGGCGACGTGCGTGCCGGCGCGGAGGCCGTGCTGGCAGCGGGCGCCGACACCCTCGTCGTCGACACCGCGCACGGGCACCAGGAGCGCATGCTGGCCGCGCTCGCGGCCGTGCGGCAGCTCGACCCGCAGGTTCCCGTCGTCGCCGGCAACGTGGTCACTGCCGAGGGCGTGAGCGACCTCGTCGAGGCAGGGGCGGACGTCGTCAAGGTCGGAGTCGGCCCGGGCGCGATGTGCACCACCAGGATGATGACGGCCGTCGGCCGTCCCCAGTTCTCTGCCGTGCTCGAATGTGCTTCTGCCGCAAAGGAGCTCGGGGCGCATGTGTGGGCGGACGGTGGCGTGCGGCATCCCCGCGACGTGGCGCTCGCCCTGGCCGCAGGGGCCAGCCAGGTGATGGTGGGCTCGTGGTTCGCCGGCACGAACGAGAGCCCGGGTGACCTGATGGTCGACGCGTCGGGTCGCGGGTACAAGGAGAGCTTCGGCATGGCGTCGGCGCGGGCTGTCGCCGCGCGCACAGCGGGCGACGACGCGTTCGAGCGTGCCCGGAAGGGGTTGTTCGACGAGGGCATCTCGAGCTCGCGGATGCTCGTCGACCCCGCCCGGCCCGGTGTGGAGGACCTGCTCGACCAGATCACGTCGGGTGTGCGCAGCGCCTGCACCTATGCCGGCGCGACCACGCTGCAGGAGCTGCACGAGCGGGCGGTGGTGGGCGTCCAGACCGGAGCCGGGTACGAGGAAGGCCGTCCGCTCCCCGGCGGCTGGTGACCGTCTGGTCGGTGCCCCTTGTCCGGCCGCAAGCCCGAACAACCCTGCCGTACGATGCGATGGCGATGAGACGAAGCGATCCCTCACCTGCCGATTCCCTCCCCTTACGAACCAGGCACCGCCCTTCCCGAGGAGGGAATGAGCGGTGCTGACCGAGTGGCTCCTGCTGGGAACCGGGGTGCTCCTCACCGTCGCGACGGGCGTGTTCGCCGCTGCCGAGTTCTCGCTGATCACGCTCGACCGGCCCCAGGTCGAGCGGGAGGCGGAGTCAGGCAGCCGGTCCGCTGCGGGTGTCCTGGTCGCCCTCCGCACGCTGTCGACGCAGCTCTCCGGTGCGCAGGTGGGTATCTCGGTGACGACGCTGCTCGTCGGCTACCTGGTCGAGCCGTCCCTGTCGCGTCTTCTCGAGGGGCCGCTGACCGCCACCGGCCTCTCCGAGGGTGCCGTGTCACCGATCTCCGTCGGGCTGGGCATCTTCATGGCGACGCTGGCCTCGATGTTCGTCGGCGAGCTGGTGCCCAAGTACCTCGCCATCTCTGCGCCGATGGGGACCGCGAGGTGGGCGGTTCCCCTTCAGCGGGCCTTCACGTGGCTCACCACCCCGCTGATCCGCGTGCTGAACGGCAGCGCCAACCGGACCCTGCGGGCCCTGGGGATCGAGCCCCAGGAGGAGCTGTCGAGCGGACGCTCTCCCCAGGAGCTGGTGTTCCTGGTCAGACGGTCGGCCGAGGCGGGCACCCTCGACGAGGGCACAGCCACGCTGCTGACCCGGACGCTGGGGTTCAGCCAGCACACCGCCGCCGACGTGATGACCGACCGCACGCGGATGCAGTCCGTACGCCGCGACGAGACGGCCGAGCACATCGTGGCGCTCGCGCGAACCACTGGGTTGTCGCGCTTCCCGGTCACCGACGAGTCGGCCGACGACGTGGTCGGTGTGGTGCACCTCAAGCGCGCCGTCGCCGTCCCACGGGACAAGCGGTCGGAGGTGCCCGCCGCCGCACTGATGAACGACGCGCTGCGCGTGCCCGAGACGGTGCGCCTGGACCCCCTCCTGGCTGACCTGCGCAGCCACGGGCTGCAACTCGCGGTCGTGACCGACGAGTACGGCGGCACCGCGGGTGTCGTCACGCTGGAGGACGTGGTCGAGGAGCTGGTCGGCGAGGTCGCCGACGAGCACGACAAGGACCGCGGGGGTGTGCAGCGCACGCGTGACGGCTCGTACCTGCTCCCCGGCCAGATGCGTCCCGACGAGGTGCGCGACCGCCTTGCGGTCGAGGTGCCCGACGACCACTCGTACGAGACCGTGGCCGGCTTCATCGTCTCCCGCCTCGGGCGGCTGGCCCAGGTGGGCGACGAGGTCCAGCTCGACGAGGGACGGCTGCGCGTCGACCGCCTGACCGGCCGGCGGATCGAGCGGGTTCGCTTCACTCCCGTGCCCCCGACCCACGAGGAGACCACCGGCGCCGACGAAGCCGCGGCACGAGGGGGTGGTGGCCGGTGAGCACCTCGACCGCCCTGCTCGTCGGCATCCTCCTGCTCCTCGGCAACGGCTTCTTCGTCGGGGCCGAGTTCGCGGTGATGTCGGCGCGGCGTTCGCAGATCGAGCCTCGCGCCGCCGAGGGCAGCCGCGCCGCTCGCACCACGCTGTTCGCGATGGAGAACGTCTCCCTGATGCTCGCCTGCAGCCAGCTGGGCATCACGGTCTGCTCCCTCGGGCTCGGTGCGATCGCCGAGCCGGCTCTCGCGCACCTGCTCGAGGCCCCGTTCGAGGCCCTCGGCATGCCGGAGGGCCTGCTGCACCCGGTGGCGTTCGCGGTCGCTCTGGCGGTCGTCGTCTACCTGCACGTCGTGGTCGGCGAGATGGTGCCCAAGAACATCGCCATCGCGGTGCCCGAGCGGTCGGCGCTGCTGTTAGCTTCGCCACTTGTCTGGGTCGCCAGGGCGGTGACCCCGGTGATCTACGTACTCAACGCGGCGGCCAACGGATTGCTCCGGATGTTCGGCGTCGAGCCCAAGGACGAGGTGACCTCGACCTTCACGGTCGAGCAGGTCCAGTCGATCGTGCACGAGTCACGGCGAGCCGGTCTGATCGAGCACGGGGGCGTGCTGACCGGGGCCCTCGAGTTCAGCGACCGCGTGGCATCCGACGTCATGGTTGGCGCCGACAGCCTCGTCACGGTGCCCGTGCGCTGCACGCCGGCACAGGTCGAGAAGCGGGTCGTGCAAACGGGTTTCAGCCGGTTCCCCGTCCTGGACGAAGCCGGTGGTCTGTGTGGGTACCTGCACCTCAAGGACGTGCTCTACGAGGAGGACGAGCGCTACGACGAGCCGGTGCCGCCGGACTCGATCCGGCCCTTCGAGGTCGTGCGCGCCGATGACGAGATCGAGGACGTGCTGGCCGCCATGCAGCGGAGCGGTTCGCACCTCGGTCAGGTGCTCGACCGCAGCGGCGCGACCCTGGGCGTGGTGTTCCTCGAGGACGTCCTCGAGGAGCTCGTCGGCGAAATCCGCGACTTGAATCGGCGGGCCAACTTGCCCTATGCCCCCTGATGCCCGTTATAGTCCCGTGATCTCACCCACCGGCCGTGGGTGAGTCCTGCGTCCGCCCGGATCGGCGATGGGCGGCGCGCAGCCTGTGCAACTGTCGTCGCACCGGAGGTTCAGTTCGTGGGTTCGCATCGTGCGCCCGGTCCCGTTGGGGACCGCAGCGTCATCGACTCGACCCCTGAGACGGACCAGCCCTCGATCAGCCCCCGCCGTGCCTTTCGCGCGGCGCTGGCTGCCCAGGCGGCGGTGGACCAGGAATCCCGGGTGGTCCTCGCCGAGCGCGCGGCCCAGGCGGCTCTCGCCCTCACGTCCCAGGACCCTGAGCCCCCGACGGCGGAGTCCGCGGCTCCCGAGTCCCTGAGCACGCAGTCCCTCGCGTCCCTCGCGTCCCTCGCGACACAGGCCCTGCCACGCGCCGAGACGCAGCCTCTGCCCGTCGCACCGACGCAGCCGATCCCTGCCGAGGCGAAGGCGCCCGGCGACACCGGCAGCCACGAGGCGATGACCCTCCAGCGCCTGCTGACGGCTCGCGCTGGCATGGACGACCCTCTCCCCGAGCGCGACACCGACGCCCCCGCGGACGATGGCGACGGCAGCGACGAGAAGTACCAGGACGGCCACGCCGGTGAGCCGCTGGCCGACGTCATCCCACTGACCCGTCGCGAGCTGCGCGCCCGTGCCAGCGGCAAGCCGGCGCGGCAGCCGCTCGTCACCCACCTGCCACGGGTCGGCATCGTCGCCGCGCTCGGCGTCGCGACGATCGTGACGCCCGTCGTGGGCCTCGGCGCGGTCGACGCGTCCCAGACCTCGGACGCGACCGCTGCTGTCTCGGGAACGGGCGAGCCGTCCCGGGCCGCGCAGGCGCTCGCGCTCGCCCCGACGGTCTCGGCCGACTTCTCCGTCATTCCGGTCGAGGACGCGACGCCGCTGGGGCAGCCGCCGGCCAGCATGGTGTCCGCCCTGGGGCGGGTGCTGACGGCCGACCAGCTGGCGGCGATGCGCGCCATGGGCGAGCGGGCCAGCCGCGCACAGCAGCGCGCGGCGCTGCCGGGCTGCAGCGGCAAGGTCGCTGAGACAGACGCCGCCAACGGCCGCCTGGACACCGACGACCTGTGCGAGATCTGGGTCGACGGCAAGCTGCTGCGGGGCGACGCCGCGCTCGCCCTGGCCCGGCTGAACGCCGAGTTCGTGGACGAGTTCGGCAAGGACATGTGCGTCACCGGCGCCTACCGCTCCTACTCCGAGCAGGTGGCCGTGCGCGCGCGCAAGCCCGGCCTGGCGGCGAAACCCGGTACCAGCCAGCACGGCTGGGGTCTGGCGGTCGACCTGTGCAGCAGCGAGGCCAAGAGCGGTTCCGCGCGGTACGCGTGGATGCGCGAGAACGCCCCCGACTTCGGGTGGGACAACCCCGACTGGGCACGCCAGGGTGGCAGCGGCGCCTTCGAGCCGTGGCACTGGGAGTACGTCGCGGGCCAGGACGAGAAGGACGTCTCCTGACAGACTGCTAGGCTCACCGCGCGGCTGGGCCGCGAGAGCCCCCGTAGCTCAGGGGATAGAGCACCGCCCTCCGGAGGCGGGAGCGCAGGTTCGAATCCTGCCGGGGGCGCACTGTGACCTCTCGGGACACAGGAACGGGTCGAACCCTATGGTTCGGCCCGTTCCTGTTGTGCGGGTGGACGTTCGAGCGCCTACGGCAGTGGCAGTCCAGACCGCAGGCGTCTCACCTGGATGTCTGACGCGGCGATGTCGGCCCCCGAGGTTCTCTGCGCCGCAAGCTCGGCCTCCGGGGGCTTGGTGGACGTGAAGAGCCAGGTGTCGAAGAACGGGGCCGAGGTCGCGGCCCGACAGCCGCTCGGCGTGCCGGATGAACTCCTCCGTGGTCGCCGGGGTGCCGGCCTGTGACTCGGTCCAGCGGCGCAGGATCGACACGGATCGACTCTTCCTGCTGGTCGGCGCGGTCGTCGCCGCGTCCCCGACGGATCCGGAGGTCGACCATCCGCGCCTGCCGTCGCTTCTCGACGAGATCATCGCCCTCGACCCAACATCGTCGAAAGACACGATACGACTGCGCAACTGGCTGCTGCTGAACCTGTGGCCGGCGTTCGGCGACCAGGCATCGCTCGACCGCGCCTACAAGGCGGCTCGAGGTCCGCAGGCGAAGGGCGACCTCAGTAGAACGCTGCCCCGCCACGCGGGCCAGAGTTGGCTGAGTGACGCTCAGTCATCCGACCGGGTACCGAACTCGCCGGTTCTGGTGCGTGCCTCACCGGTCTGGTTGAGCATCCCGTAGGCGAGGCGCTCCACCAGCAGAGCCACCGCCGTGGGCGACTCGGCGACCGCGTCGATGGCCTGTTTGGCCACGGCCACCGCCAGTGCCGGCTTGGCGGCGACGACTTCGGCCAGCTCCAGCGCCCGCTCGAGCGCCTTTCCGGCCCCGACCACCTCGGTGACCAGCCCGAGACGGTACGCCTCGGTCGCCCCGAACCGTTCTCCGAGCAGGACCAGCTCTCGCGCCCGGGCCGGGCCGCAGGCACGCACGATCCGGGTCAGCCCGCCCGAGCTCGGCACGATGCCGAGGCCCACCTCGGGCAGGCCGAAGGTGGCCGTCTCATCCGCCACCCGCAGGTCGGCGGCAAGTGCCAGCTCCAGCCCGCCGCCGAGGCAGTAGCCGTGGACCGCGGCCACGGTGACCTGCGGCAACCCGGCCAGCAGCTCGTACACGCGGCCGCTGCCCCGGTAGTAGGCAGCGATGCTCTCCGGCCGCAGGTCTCGGATCTCGGTCACGTCGGCGCCGGCCGAGAACGCCCGGCCGGCCCCGGTGACGACCACAGCGCGGCTGGCCGCGACCACCGGCCCGGTCAGTGCCGCCGCGAGCTGCTCCTCCAGGTCGAACGAGAGCGCGTTGAGCTTCGCGTCGCGGCTGAGCGTGACGACGGCCACCGGGCCACGCGCCTCCACCTGCACGGTGGCATCGGCCGAGCCTGCCGACCCGACTGCCTCGCCTGGATCCCCGACCTGACGCGTCACCGGGCCGCTACCGGTGTCGGCGCTGACTCCGGGAAGCCGATGATTGCCCCGACGCCCCGCTTGGCGATCTCGTTGCCGATCACCAGGCGCTGGATCTCCGACGTCCCCTCCCAGATCCGGTCCACGCGCACCTCCCGGTACAGCCGCTCAACGGGGTTGTCGCGCATGTAGCCGCGGCCGCCGAAGATCTGCACAGCCCGGTCGAGGCAGCGCCCGGCGGCCTCCGAAGCGGACAGCTTCACGGTCGCGCTCTTCGCGTGCAGGGTCTTGCGGTCCAGGCCGCGGTCCGCTTCCCAGCCGACCTGGTAGGCGAGCAGGCGGTTCGTGGCCACCTCCATCACGTTCTCGGCGAGCATCGCCTGGATCAGCTGGAACCGGGAGATCGGCTGGTCGAACTGGATCCGGGAGTTCGCCCACTCCGCGGCCAGCTGCGTGGCCCGCTCGGACGCGCCGACGTCCCTGGCGCCGATCATGAGTCGCTCCTCGACGAACCAGTCGCGGGTCAGCTCGTAGCCCTGCCCGATCTCACCGAGCACAGCGTCTGCGCCGACCCGTACGTCGGTGAACGTCATCTCCGGGTGCTCGTAGACGAAGGTGTGCGTGAACCTCGGGATCCGGGTGATCTCCACCCCCGGCAGGTCCTTGTCGACGAGGAACAAGGTGGGGGCGCCCTCGACGCCGGCCAGCAGGATGATGAAGTCGGCCACGTCCCCGACGGTGACGAACCACTTCTCGCCGTTGATCACGTAGCCGTCGCCGTCCTTGCGGGCCGTGGTCGAGATCCGCTGCGGGTCCGAACCCGCTTCGGGCTCGGTGACTGCCACCGCGTCGCGCCGCTCGCCGCGAATCCCGGGCAGCAAGTAGCGCTCACGCTGTTCGGGGGTGCAGGCGCGCAGGGCGTTGGCCGGCCGCCAGACCGTGTCCCAGAGCGCGTTGGTGAGCCGGCCGAGCTCCTCCTGCACGACGACCTGCTCGAGCACCGACAGCCCGGCGCCGCCCCACTCGGTCGGCATGTTGATCGCCTGCAGCCCGACGTCGAGAACCGCCCTGCGGATGTCAGCGTGGGCCTCGTGCGGCAGCCCGTTGTTCTCCTCGCACTCTTCTTCGTACTGCATGATCGTCTTGGTCAGTTGCGCGGCACGTTCCTTCAGCTCCCGCTGGCGAGCGGTGTACGTGAACTCCATGGCGGTCTCCTGTCAGGCCTCGGGTCTGCTGTCGGTCGAGCTGTCGGTCGGTGGGTGGCGCAGCCGGATCTCAGTCGGTCTCGAGAACGATGCGGGCGTCGAGGCAGATTGCGCCGGACGGGGACACGGCCACGGGGTTGCACTCGATCTCGGCGATCTCGGGGTGTCGGGCCGCCAGCTGCGACAGCCGGGCGATCACGTCGCCGGCCGCGTCCAGATCCAGCACCGGCCGCCCTCGTCCCCCGGTCAGAAGCGGCGCTCCGCGTAGTTCGGTGAGCAGTGCTCGCCCGGCCGCCGCGTCCAAAGGGCCTAGGGCGCAGCGGATGTCGCTGAGCACCTCGGCGTACACACCGCCCATGCCGACCAGCACCACCGGGCCGAAGCGCCGGTCACGGCGCACGCCGACCAGCAGCTCCACCGCGCCGTCGAGCTCGGCCATCTCCTCGACCGAGCAGGACGGGGGGCGCAGCCGTTGCTGGACGTCGGTCCATGCGTCACTCCAGCGCCACGGCGTCCCGGATGCCGAGGACCACGCCGCCCCGATCGGACTTGTGCTCGTCACCGAGAGCCTTGAGCACCAGCGGGTAGTGCAGCTCGCCCGCGGCCTGCCGTAACTCGTTCAGGTCGTGCACTTCTCGGGCCTGAGCTAGCGCCAGCCCCGCATCAGCGAGCAGCCGCCGGGCCGGGAAGTAGCCGCTGTCCGTGTGACCGACCGGGGCGGACGTGGGGATCTCCGGTGCGCCGGTCGGTACGTGGTCGGCCCGCCGGGCCAGCCGCGAGAGGACATGCACCGCGTCCTCCACGCTTCGGTACACCGGAACGCCGCCGGTGCGCAGCAGGTCGGCAGCCGGGCTCCGCCAGTTCATGGTCTGGAACACCAGGCTCGTGTCGGAGCCGGTCGCCAGATCCGCGATCGCTGTCGCGGCCTCGCGCTCGCCCACGCCCAGCACCGGGCTGTAGTTGCCGTACCCGCCGAAGTACCCGGTGACGAGCACCGCGTCCACCTCGGCGCTGTTCAGCAGGTGCCGGGTGATCCGCGTGAAGCAGGAGATGTCCTGCTCGCCGCCGCCGGCCACGTCCACCGGGTTGCTGACCCCTGCCGCCGGTGGCAGCTCCGCGCCGATCGCCTCGGTCAGCGCCGGGCTGAACTCCTCCACCGCCAGACCGGCGGCCTCGGCGCAGTCGCTCGCCACGGCTGCCTGGCCGCCGCCGTCGGCGAAGATCGCCACGCGTCGACCTCGCGGTGGGCGCGTGCGCAGCAGGCCCTGCAGCAGGTGCGCCATCTCCGTAGGCGCCGAAACCTGCTCGACGCCGGCAGCCCGGCACGCCGCGTCGACGACCAGGGCTGGGGTGACCAGCGCACCCGTGTGCGATCGGGCCCCGCGCGCCGAGGCGGCACCGCGTCCCACGGCGAGCATGACCACCGGCTTGCCGGCCAGGTGCGCGGCGTGGGCTGCCCGAACGAAACGGCGCCCTTCGGGGAAGTCCTCGCAGTAGAGCGCGATCGCCCGCGTGCCCTCGTGCGACACGTACGCGTCGATCAGGTCGGCGGCGTCGATGTCGGCCTGGTTGCCCAGGCTGGCGAACCTGGAGAAGCCGAGCCCGTGGTCGGCGACGAGCATGGACAGCTCGAGCGCCATGTTGCCGCTCTGCGAGATCAGCCCGATCTCGCCGGCCGGCAGGTCGTTCGAGGTCAGCTCGAGCCCGCTGGTGTGGTCGAGCACCCCGAGGCAGTTCGGGCCGAGCAGGCACGCGCCCGCCTCCCTGACCTGGGCAGCGAACCGTTCCTGCTGACGACGGCCCTCTTCGCCGGCCTCGCCGAGCCCTCCGCTGATGCCGATGATGGCCTTGGCGCCGACCGAGAGAGCGTCGGACAGCGCCTCGGAGAATCCCGCGGCCGGAACCGCGATCACGACCAGATCGACCTGTTCGCCGACGTCACGCAGGCTGGGCCTGGCCTCGCGACCGAGCACGATCCCGCGGGTCCGGTTGATCAGGTGGACAGGGCGTGCACCGCGTAGCGCACGCACCGCGATCCAGTTTCCGTACTTGGTCTGGTCGTCGCTGGCGCCGATGACCGCGATGGACCGCGGGTCGAACAGCGCGTCCAGGTCCCGGTCCGCGCTCTGCACGGTCGTCAGTGTCACAGCGCGTCTCCCTCCGCGAGGGCGGGCTGTCCCGCACCCCACGCGTCCGTGCCGCCGTCCACGACGACCGTCGTTCCGGTGATGTACCGGGCTGCCGGAGTGGCCAGGAAGGCGATCACCTCGCCGACCTCGTCCGGGTCGCCGAGGCGGCCGAGCGGGACGGCCTTGGTCCACGCGCTGATGGCCTCCGCGGAGTACTGCTCGCGCAGGCCGTCGGTGAGGATCGTGCCGGGCGCGACGGCGACGCTGCGGATGCCGTACCGGCTCCACTCCAGCGCCAGCCCGCTCGCCAGGTTCTCGACCGCCGCCCGCGCCGAGGTGGCGTGCACCATGCCGGCGATGCCGCGCCGCGGCGAGAAGGCCACGAACACCACGAGCCCGCCGCGCCCGGGAATCATGGATCGGGTGGCCACCTCGTGGGTGACGCTCCAGGAGGCCTCGACGGCGATCCGGTGTACCGCCCGCCAGCCGTTGACGGAGATCTCCTCGGCGGGCGCCATGAACTGGCCACCCGCGTTGTTGACCAGCACGTCGATGCGGCGGTGCAGGCCGAGCACGGCGTCCACCATCGCCGCCACCTGGTCGGGTTCGCGGACGTCGCACGTGACGGTCTGGCACTCGGCCCCGGTGTCAGCGACCAGCTTCGCGGTCTGCGCCAGCGGCAGCTCCCGACGCCCGGCGATGACGACCTTCGCCCCGGCGCTGGCGCAGGCCAGAGCGGTCGCCCGGCCGATGCCGGTGCCGCCGCCGGTGATCAGGACCACCCGGCCGGCGAGTGCATCGGCGCGCAGCGTCCGATGGTGGCCGCTTGTCATGCCGGCCTCCCTGACAGCGCCGGGCCGGTTGAGACGGCAGCGATCGGGACGTCGAACTGGGGCGTGTCGGCGATCAGGGCCTTCGTGTACGCGTGCTTGGGGTTCGCGAAGATCTCCTCGACCTCGCCGTACTCCACGATCCTGCCGGCCTCGAGGATCGCCACGCGCTGTGCGATGTTGCGCACCAGCGCGATGTTGTGGGTGACGAAGAGCATGGCCAGACCGCGTCTGAACCTGGAGGCGGCGCAGCAGCTCGACCACCGACGACTGCACGGACACGTCCAGCGCCGAGGTGATCTCGTCGCAGATGAGCAGGTCGGGCCTGGTGACCAGGGCACGGGCGATCGCGACCCGCTGTCGCTCGCCGCCGGAGAGCTGATCCGGGTACCGGTCGCCGTGGTCGGGTCGCAGCGCCGCCTTGGTCAGGGTCTCGGCCAGCAGGGCGTCGGAGTCGTCCGGCCTGCCGCACAGCACCTCGTACGGCGCCAGGACCAGCTCGCGCACGGTCCGGCGCGGGTTCAGCGACTCGTACGGATTCTGGAAGATGTACTGGATGCGACGGCGCTGCTCCCGGGTGCGCTTGAAGCTGTTCGGCGAGAGCCGCTCACCGTCCAGCAGCACCTCGCCCTCGTAGCTGTGGTGCAGCCCGACCAGGCTGCGCGACATCGTGGTCTTGCCGGAGCCCGACTCGCCGAGCAGCGCGACGCACTGCCCGGCCGCGATCGTGAGGCTCGCCTTCTCGAGCACCCGCCGATTGCCGTACCGGGCGCTCAGATCCTTCACCTCGAGGACGGGGACGGACCCCTTCGCGAGGGCGGCGACGGTGGTCGGGACGAGGGGCTGCGCCGCCGCCGTCACGTCGTCCGCGGCCTCGGCCCGGAAGCAGCGGACGAGGTGCTCCTGGCTGTCCAGGCACGGCCTTCGTCGGCGGAGCCACCTCCCGGCAATGGTCCACCGCCAGCGGGCAGCGCGGGGCGAAGGCACAGCCCTCCGGCCGGTGCAGCGGCGACGGCGCATGACCCGGGATGCCGACCATCGGTCGCTCGCCTGCCAGGTCCGGCACCGCGAGCAGCAGCCGCCGCGAGTACGGATGGCGCGGGAAGCGGATCACGGCACGGGCGGGACCCGACTCGACGATGCGGCCGGAGTACATCACCGCGATCCGGTCGGCGAGCTCGGCGACGACCGCCATGTCGTGGCTGATGTAGAGCGCCGCCGCCCCGTAGCTCGCGCACATCCGCCGCACCGTGTCCAGCACGTGCTTCTGGGTGGTGACATCGAGGCCCGTGGTGGGCTCGTCCAGCACGATGAGCCGCGGCTTGGCGACGAACGCCATCGCGATCGCCACCCGCTGCTGCTGCCCGCCGGAGAGCTGGTGCGGGTAGCGGCGCAGGAACCCCTCGTCGTCCGGCAGGGCCACCTCGCGCAGCACCTCGCGCACGCGCTCGTCGGCGCGCTCGTCCCGCCTGTCCAGGCCTTCGCGCAGCTGGGTGCGGATCCGCAGGGCCGGGTTCAGCGCGGAGGCAGGGGACTGCGGGATGTAGGCGACGGTGCGTCCGCGCAGGTGTCGGGTCTCGGCCTGCGACAGCGTCCCCAGATCGTTGCCGGCGATCACGATCCGGCCGCCGGCCCGTGCCGTGCCGCGCTTGCAGTACTGCAGCAGCGCCAGGCCGAGCGTGCTCTTGCCCGAGGCCGACTCCCCGACCAGGCCGAGGATCTCGCCGGGCCGCACCGCCAGCTCGATGTCCTCGATCAGGCTGGCCCCAGAGGGGGTGCCGATCACCCGAAGATCCTTGACCCGCAGGGCCAGGGGCTCCTTGGGCCTCTCCATCGGCTATCGATTCATCGGCCTATCCATCGGCCTATCCATCGGCCCAGTCATCGGCCCAGTCATCGGCCCGGTCATCGCTCCACCCCTCTGCCGATCCCGGCCGAGGCTTTGGCCAGGCCGTCGGTGACCAGGTTGGTGCCGATGGTCAGCAAGGCGATCGCCGCCACGGGCAGGCCGACCGCCCACGGTTGCTGCGGGCTCAGCGCCAACCTGTTCTCGTTGATCATCAGCCCCCAGTCGGCCGTGGGCGGCTGCAGGCCGAACCCGAGGAAGCTGAGGGCAGCGATGAGGCCGATCGAGAAGGTCAGGCGCAGCCCGAGCTCGACCGCGACGGTGCCGGTGACGTTGGGCAGGATGTCGTCCTTCATGATTCGCCACCGGGACACACCGACCGCTTCCGCCGCCTTGACGAAGTCGCGTTCCACCACCCCGAGCGCCGCACCTCGGACGACTCGCGCCGTCCTGGGAGCGTGGCTCAGTCCGACCACCAGCACGAGCAGCCACAGCTCCGGGCCGATGATCGAGACGAACAGCAGAGCGAGGACGACCTGCGGGAAGGCGAGCACGACGTCGCCGCTGCGCATCAGCGCCTCGTCCAGCCAGCCGCGGCGGTAGCCCGCGTAGATCCCGATGGCGGCGCCGATGCCGACGCCGACCAGGGTGGCCGTCACTGACAGGCCCAGCAGCAGCCGGCCGCCGTAGAGGAACCTCGACAGCACGTCGCGACCGATCTTGTCGGTGCCGAACGGCGCCCCGTCCAGCGGCGGCGAGTTCGGCGGCCCGACCTCCTCGGTCGGGCTGTGCGGCGCGACCAACGGCCCGGCGAGCGCCACGAGCACCACGGCCGCTGTCACGATCAGCCCGATCTTGCCGCTGACGGTGGCCAGCATGGTCCGGAACAGACCGGCCCGCCGACGCACCGCGGCGTCGAGCGAGGCGTCGACCGAAGCAGGGGTGACCGGCTCGGAGACGACCTCAGGTGTCAGCGGGGACACGCTCATCGGGCTGCCGTCCTCACCTTCGGATTTGCCGCCAGGCTCACGAGGTCGGCGAGCAGGTTGACGACGATGTAGACCGCGGCGATCAGCAGCGACAGCGCCTGGATCATCGGCAGGTCACGGTTGGCGACCGAGTCGACGAGAGCCTTGCCGACACCCGGATACGCGAAGAGGAACTCCACCACGACCACGCCGCCGGCCAGCCAGGCCAGCTGGAGCGCGATCACCTGGACCACGGGACCGATCGAGTTGGGCAGCGCGTGGCGCAGCAGCACGGTCCGTTCCGGCAGGCCCTTCAGTCGTGCTTGCTGGACGTACTCGCTCTCCAGCACTTCCATCATCGTCGCCCGCATCATCCGGACGATGTAGGGCCCGACCGCCAGCATCAGCGTGAGCGTGGGAAGCACCAGCTGGGCCGGGTCGGCCCACGCCGCCTTGCCCTCCTCCGGGATGGACACGGCCGGAAGCACCTGGAGCCCGAGGGCGAACACCATCACCAGGACGATCCCGATCACGAACTCCGGCAGCGACGCGAGCACCAGGGTCACCACCGTGGTCGCGTGGTCCGCGACCTTGTCGCGGCGCAGTGCGCTCCACGTGCCGATCGCGATGGCGATGGGCGTGCTGAGCGTCGCCGCGACCAGCATCAGCACCAGCGAGTTGCCGATGCTGGGACCGAGCTGGGCTGCAACGTCCAGCTCGTTCACCACCGAGGTGCCCAGGTCGAAGGTCAGCAGGTTGCCCAGCCATGAGAGGTACTGACTCATCAGCGGCTCGTCCAGGTTCAACTGCTCACGCAACACCGCGAGCCGCTCCGCGTCGGGCCGCCCCAGGATGGCCTGCGCGGGGTCACCGGGCAGGGCCTGGGTGGCGACGAACACGATGACCGAGATCGCCCACAGGACCAACACCCCGAAGGCCACCCGGTTCAGGACGAGGCGAATCATCCTTCGGTCAGCCAGACCTTGCGGAAGCCGTAGGAGGTCAGCGGAATGCCGGTGCGGTCAGACGTGAAACCCCCGACCACCGTGCGGACGGCGTCCACCTGGTTCGGGAAGCCCCAGATGATGTGGCCACCGTTCTCGTACTCGATCTCCTGGGCCGCCAGGACCAGCGCGGCGCGCTCGGCGTCGTCGACCGTCCCCTTGGCCTGGGTGATGAGCTCGATGAACTCCGGGTCGGCCCAGTGGGTCTCGTTGTAGGGGGAGCCGGGAAGGCTGCCTACCGCGGTCTGCGGGAGGTAGTTGCGGGTGAACCAGTAGTCCTGGGCGAAGTCCCACTGCAGGTAGTTGTCGCCATAGAACTCACCCGAGTCGACCTTGCGCACGTCGACCGTGACGCCGGCGTCCTTCGCCTGGTTGGCGAACACCTCGGCGGCCTCGACCAGGCCGGCCGCGACGGCCGAGGTGACCAGCTCCACCCTGAAATTCTCCTTGCCGGCTGCCTTGAGCAGGTCCTTGGCCTTGGCGATGTCCTGCTTGCGCTGCGGCAGGTCCTTGGCAAAGGCAGGGTCGTACGGGCTGTACAGGTCGTTGGCGACCCGGCCGTGCCCGCTGAGGACCTGCCGCACCATCTGCTCCCGGTCCACGATCAGCCGGAACGCCTGGCGCACCCGAGGGTCGTCGAAGGGCGGCCGGTCCACTCGCATGGTGAAGGGGAGCCAGGCGCCGGTCTCGGACTCCAGGATCTCCAGGGTCTTGTCGCCGCTGATGGCCTGGATCTGTCCGAGCGGAACCTGGTCGATGGCGTGGACCTGCTTGCTGCGCAGCGCGTTGACCCGGGCCGAGTCGTCGGGGAAGTCGATGATCTCCACCGCATCGAGCCACGGCTCGTTCTCGCGCCAGTAGTTCGGGTGCTTGACGAACGTGCTCCGCTGGCCGGCGGTGAAGCTCTGGAACATGAACGGCCCCGCGCCGACCGGCTTGCTCGGGTCGTAGCCGACCGGGACGATCCCGTTCGAGTACTGGGCGAACTCGTCGAGAAGTGTGGCGTCCGGGGTGTTGAGACTGAGCTGCACGGTTCGCGGGTCCACGACCTTGATGCCGTTCGGGTCGACGGACCGGAGCCCCAACGCGCCATTGGCCCCGGTCTTCTCGTCCAGGATGCGCTGGAGGCTGAACGCCACGTCGTCGGCGGTCATGGTCTTGCCGTCGTGGAACTCGACGCCCTGCTTGAGCTGGATCGTCCAGGTCTTGGCGTCCTTGGACATCTCGATCGACTCGGCCAGGGCGAGTTTCGCCTCGAAGTTCGTGTCGTACTCGGCGAGCGTGTCGTAGAGCGAGATGCAGCGTGCCTGGTCGGGATGGGTGACCGGGGTGTGCACGTCGAGCAGGTCCTTGGCCGAACCGCCGACGACGCCCACCTTCAGCGTGCCGCCTGGCTTCGGGTTGCCCTTGTTCGGAGGTGTGGCAACGGAGTTGCTGCAGCCTGCGAGCAGCGGGCCGGAGGCGAGAGCCAGTGCAGCGGCGCCGGCCGCGCCGCGGAGCACGTCGCGGCGGGAGACGTCGCGGGACGGGAAGGGCGGTGTCATCAGGTGGTTCCTCGCCTTCGTTCAATCCGAGAGGCTATGGGCGAAGCGTCGCAATTCTTGACTGACGCTTCAGTTAGTGCGCACCACTGTGACGTCGTTCCGATGGCGTGTCAAGGAAATCTTCGGTAGATCCTTCTCTCCCAACGGTGCAGGCGGTGAACCGCGCGACTGCCCTACCTGAGGAGCCAGCTGAGAGGCTTGCGATAATCGCAAGTTCCGGCTACGGTTGCGATCGTGCAAGCAGACGACGACAGCGAGCTGGCTGGGCGCGTTCGTGCCGCCATCGTGAGCACGAGAACCACGCAAGGTGAGTTTGCGGACAGGGTCGGGCTGGATCCGACCAAGCTGTCGAAGTCGCTCCGCGGCACCCGGCGGTTCAGTCCCGCTGAGCTGGCGCGGATCGCCGAGGTCGGCGGGGTCAGCGTCGACTGGCTCCTGCAGGGCAACGGCGAGGGACCTGCCGACGGTGCCGACGGTGCCGACGGTGCCGACGGTGCCGACGGTGCCGACGGTGCCGACGGTGCCGACGGTGCCGACGGAGTGGTCTCCGAGGTCGCCGGCGACGGGTTCCCGCCAGGGGCGCCCGGCTCGGAGGGCCCCCGGGAGCGGATCCTGGAGGCCGCGTACCGGCTGATCGGCGAGCAGGGCTACCACGCTGTCCGCATCGCCGACATCGCCAGGGAGTGCGGCACCAGCAGCGGCGCGGTGCACTACTACTTCCCGAGCAAGCCCGACGTGCTCAACGAGGCGCTGCGCTACAGCGTGGAGAAGGCATTCGCCCGGCAGAGCAACGAGTTACGGCGCGTCGACAGCGGGCGCGACCGTCTCCTCACGCTCATCGAGATGCAGCTGCCCAGGCCAGGTCAGCTCTGGCACGAGTGGTCCATCTGGCTCCAGTTCTGGGTGGAGGCGACGCTGCGGGAGGAGCTTCGCCCGCTCCACAACGAGTTCTACGCGCGGTGGCGGGAGACGGTCGTGAGCATCGTGCGCCGGGGTCAGCGGCAGGGCCACTTCCGGGCGGACGTCGACCCCGAGGAGATGGCCCTGAGCCTCACCGCCCTCACCGACGGAGCCTCCATCCAGGTGCTGACCGGAGCCCCCGGCATGACGGTTGGGCGGATGCGCCGACTGCTCCTCGACTTCGTGGACCGCGAGCTGGTGAGCGGAGCCTGAGCCGGAGGCCGTGGGGGAGCGCTGGTTCGCGTACGTTGACCGCGTGAGGCACCGACTGTGACGGGCCGCCGAGTGCTGGTCGTCGACGACACCGCGCAGATCAGGATGCTGCTGCGCCTCAACCTGGAGCTCGACGGCTTCGAGGTGGTCGAGGCCGACGACGGCGCCGTCGCGATCGGCCTTCTGCACGAGTGGGCGGGCACCGACCGGATGCCCGACCTCGTCACTCTCGACGCCCTGATGGAGCCGGTGGACGGGTGGACGACGGTGGCCGCGATCCGTCGCGACCCGCGGCTGCAGCACCTGCCGCTGCTGATGATCACCGCCTCGGTGCAGGCCCACCAGCAGGCGCGTGCCGAGAACCTCGGCGTCGATGCGTTCGTGTCCAAGCCTTTTGACCCGCAGGCGGTCGTCGAGCTGATCGAGCAGCTCTTGCTGAGCAGGTCCGGGCAACAGGAGAGGTCGGCCAGGCCGGACACGGCCTGAGCGTCGCGAGCGTCCCGGTCTCAGTCGCTCGGGTGGCAGAGCAGCGAGTCGAAGAACCCGGCAGCCGTGCGAGCTGCGCGGTCAGGGTCACCGGCCTCGATCGCCGCGACCAGGTCGGCATGGTCGTCGTCGTGGTCGGCCGGCCCCTGGCTCAGGTTGAACCGCACGTTGGCGGCGATGGCGTCGAGCAGGTGCTCGTAGAGCTCGAGCAGCACCGGGTTGCGTGCCGCCTTGGCCACCGCTCGGTGCAGGTCGAGGTCGGCTGCCGCGAGGAGGTCGACGTCTCCCGTTCGGGCGGCGTCGCGCCGGCGGTCCTGGCACGCGTGGAGACGCTGCAGGTCGCGCGGCCCGCGCCGCGTCGCGGCCAGCCGGGCTGCGCCGATCTCGAGACTCCGGCGCACCTCCAGCACGTGACGCTGGCTGGCCCCGGCGATGCGGCGACCAACAGCCACCCCCAGCTCGCTGTCGGCCAGAACGTAGGTGCCAGAGCCCTGCCGGCGCTCCAGCAGTCCGGCGTGAACCAGGGCCTGCACGGCTTCACGGACGGTGTTGCGGCCGGCTTCGGTCAGCACGACGAGTTCCGGCTCGGTGGGGATGCGCGAGCCGACAGCCCAACGGCCAGAGGTGATCTCATCGCGCAGCACCTCGGTCACCTGCTCGATCCGACCCCCGCTGCGGCCGCTGCGTGCCGGTGATGCGCCCTCGGCCCTGGCTGTCATCCCGGCATCGTCCCAGACCTCGCCGCCGAGGTGTGAAACCCCGGCGCACCTGTTGCTTCGGCCCCCGTACCCTTGACCGGTGACCCCCGCAGAGCTGTCCGCCACCATCATCGCCTGCCTGGACGAGGCCGTCCGGGCTGGTGACCTGGCCCTCGAGGTGCCCGAGCACGTCACGGTGGAGCGTCCGCGCAACCGCGACCACGGGGACTGGTCGACGAACGTGGCGATGCAGCTCGCGAAGCGGGCCGGCGTTCCTCCGCGGCAGCTGGCTGAGGTGCTGGCGGCGCGTCTGGGTGACGTGAGCGGCGTCAAGAGCGTCGACGTCGCCGGTCCGGGCTTCCTCAACATCACCCTGGACGCGGCCGCTGCCGGTGAGCAGGCACGCACGATCGTCGAGGCCGGGGAGAGGTACGGCCACAGCGAGGCGCTGGCCGGCCAGAAGGTCAACCTCGAGTTCGTGTCGTCGAACCCCGTCGGCCCGATCCACCTGGGCGCCGTCCGGTGGGCGGCGGTCGGTGACTCGCTGGCCCGGGTGCTCGCGGCATCGGGCGCCGTTGTTGCTCGCGAGTACTACTTCAACGACCACGGTGGCCAGATCGACCGGTTCTCGCGCTCGTTGCTCGCCCGCGCGAAGGGTGAGCCCGTGCCCGATGACGGGTACGGCGGCAGCTACATCGACGACATCGCCTCGCGGGTGCTGGCGGATCACCCGGAGGCACTCGACTCCGACGACCCGCAGGAGTCGTTCAGGGCCAACGGCGTTGAGCTGATGTTCGCGGAGATCAAGCAGTCGCTGCATGACTTCGGCGTCGACTTCGACGTGTACTTCCATGAGAACGAGGTCCACACCTCGGGGGCCGTAGGCCGAGCGATCGAGCGCCTGCGCGAACAGGGCCGCATCTTCGAGGCCGACGGCGCGATCTGGCTGCGCACGACCGACCTCGGCGACGACCGCGACCGCGTGGTGATCCGTGGCGACGGCACGCCGACGTACTTCGCAGGTGACCTCGCCTACTACCTGCACAAGCGCGAACGTGGCTTCGACCGCTGCATCATCATGCTCGGTGCCGACCACCACGGCTACGTGGGACGGCTGATGGCGATGTGCGCGGCATTCGGAGACACCCCGCGTGTCAACCTCGAGGTGATCATCGGGCAGATGGTGAACCTGCTCTCCGGGGGTGAGCCGGTCAAGATGAGCAAGCGTGCCGGCAACATCATCACGATGGAGGACCTCGTCGACGCGGTCGGCGTCGATGCCGGGCGGTACGCGTTGGTGCGGTCCTCGTCCGACTCGAACGTCGACGTCGACCTCGACCTGCTGCGCAAGCAGACCAACGAGAACCCGGTGTTCTACGTGCAGTACGCGCACGCTCGCACCGCCGGAATCGGCCGCAACGCGCGTGACGCGGGCGTCCGCACCGACGAGGGTTTCGACCCTTCGCTGCTCGACCACTCGACAGAGTCGGCACTGCTCGCCGCCCTCGGCGAGTTCCCGCGCGTCGTCGCTCAGGCCGCCGAGCTCAGGGAGCCGCACCGGCTCGCTCGCTACCTGGAGGCCGTCTCCTCGCTGTTCCACAAGTGGTACGACGCGAAGCGGAGGGTCGTGCCGCAGGGCGACGAGGAGGTCACCGACGCGCACCGCACCCGCCTGTGGCTCAACGACGCGACGCGGCAGGTGCTCGAGAACGGCCTCGGCCTGCTGGGTGTCAGCGCACCGGACCGGATGTAGCCGTGCGGGCTCACGAAGCCGGCGCGCTGCACGCGGAGGGCTACGGCGCGCCCTCGTGGCTGGCGGTGCCGGGCGACCCCAACGAGCTCGTCACTTCGCTGTGGTCCACGGGTGTGCAACGAGGGCCTGACGGCTCGCTGGTCGTGGCCGGTGTCGACGTGCGCGACGTGGCTGCGACGCACGGCACACCGGTCTACGTGCTCGACGAAGATGACTTCCGCTCTCGTGCAAGGGCTTTCGCAACCTCCTTCGATGCGGCGTTCGCCGACCACTGCGGTGGGGCGGACGTGTACTACGCGGGCAAGGCCTTCCTGTGCACCGAGGTCGCCCGCTGGGTCGTGGAGGAGGGCCTCAGTCTCGACACCTGCACCGGCACCGAGCTCGCCGTCGCCCTCCGCGCGGGAGTCCCGGTGCAGCGAATCGGTCTGCACGGCAACAACAAGTCCGACCTGGAGCACCGGCGGGCGCTCGAAGCAGGGATCGGTCGGATCGTGGTCGACTCTCTCGCCGAGATCGACCGGCTGGCCGATGCCGCGCGCGCTCTCGGTGTGAGGGCCCCTGTGCTGCTGAGGGTGACCGTCGGCGTCGAGGCGCACACGCACTCCTACATCGCCACCGCGCACGAGGACCAGAAGTTCGGGCTCTCGCTCACTGGAGGCGAGGCCAGCGAGGCGGTGGCGCGAGTTCTGGCCAGGCCCGAGCTCGAGCTGCGAGGGCTGCACTCGCACATCGGGTCTCAGATCTTCGACGTCTCGGGGTTCGAGGTGGCGGCGCGCCGCGTGCTGGGCCTGCACGCGGCCGTGCAGCGCGAGCACGGGATGGCGCTGCCCGAGCTCGACCTCGGCGGCGGCTTCGGGGTCGCGTACACGACGCAGCACGACCCGATGCCGGTCGACGAGCTGGCACTCGGCATGGCCGACATCGTCGCCAAGGAGTGCGCGTCGCTGGGGGTCGACGTTCCGAGGATCTCCGTTGAGCCGGGGCGGGCCATCGCGGGGCCCTCGACCTTCACGCTGTACACCGTCGGCACGGTCAAGGACGTCGCGCTGGACGGCGGGGGAGTGCGCCGCTACGTGGCCGTGGACGGAGGGATGAGCGACAACATCCGCACGGCGCTCTACGACGCCGACTACTCCTGCACGCTGGCGTCACGCAGATCGGCCGCCGGCCCGGTTCTGACCCGCGTGGTCGGAAAGCACTGTGAGAGTGGCGATGTCGTCGTGAAGGACGAGTTCGTCGCGTCTGACGTCGCCGCCGGTGACCTGCTCGCGGTTCCGGGCACCGGTGCCTACTGCCGCAGCATGGCTTCCAACTACAACCACGTGCCGCGCCCGCCGGTGGTGGCGGTGCGCGACGGGGCGACGCGTGTGATCGTCAGGCGCGAGACCGAGGACGACCTCCTGGCCCTCGACATCGGCTGAGCCTGCCTGCCGCCCTGCGCACCCTGTCGCTGGCGGCGCACCACGAGTACCGTGCCGCCCGACTGGCGTTGCGGGGATCGGTGCGCGATGACGGCGAGGTGAGGAGCTCTCATGCGATGGACGCGGCTACCTGGTCTGGCACTCCTGCTGACGGCTGGTCTCCTCGTACCGTCGACGGCTGCGTCGGTGGCACCCGGCGCGCCGCCCCCGTCCGCGGGTCGCGAGGGTGACCCGGGCAACGGGCCCGAGCGAAACGGCGTGGCCGGCACGCTGCCGGCGGAGCCGGATGCGCTGCGCTCGCTGTCCGTCGGGGAGAACGTCCGGCAGGGCGACCACCTCGGATACCCGCGGCAGACGCGGTTGCGGGTCTTCCCCGTGGATCCCACTGACCAGTCGCTGAAGCCGGGCCTGGTGCCCTACCACGGGATCGCCCCGAAGCTCAATGCCCTGCAACGGCGCAGCGACCGCGTGTCGGTCGAGGTGATCGGCCAGTCCGCGCTGGGGCGCGACATGTACCTCGTGACCTTGACCGCCCCGGAGACACCTTGGCAGGCGGCCCGCCAGGAGGCGATGCGCCGCAAGATCGAGGAGCAGCCCGCGGCCGCAGCAACGGATTCCGTGCTCCGCGCCGACTACAAGGTGCCCGTGCTCGTCAACGGCAACATCCACGGCAACGAATGGGAGGGCACCGACGGGATCCTGGCGTTCCTGGAGGACTACGCCACCAGCACCGATCCGGCTGTCAAACGGCTGCTGTCACGCCACCGGTTGTACTTCAACGTCACGCAGAACCCCGACGGCCGCGTAGCCGGCACGCGGGCCAACGCGAACGGGTTCAACCTCAACCGCGACTTCGCGACCGCGTCCCAGCCGGAGACACGGGCGTTGCGACCCGTGATGATCGACAAGCAGCCGGTCATGCTGCTCGACGAGCACGGCTACGTCGAGGGGACGCTGATCGAGCCCACCACGCCTCCCCACGGCGCGAACTACGAGTACGACCTGTACATCAAGGACGCCCTGGCCAATGCCCTGGACATGGAGAGCGCCGTCCAGGCCCTGGGCTACCCGGAGGCACAGGACGTCACCATCCCGTTCCGCGACCTCACGGACGGGTGGGACGACTGGCCGCCCATCTTCACCCCGCAGTACGGGCTCTACCACGGAGCGATCGGCTACACGATCGAGATCCCGCTCAGCATCAACGACAGCGACTACGAGCTGCCGGCCACCGAGCTGCGGCGCCGGTCTGCGATCAACACCGCCGTCGTGCTGGCCACGATCAACACGACGGTGGAGTACGTCTCCGCCAACGGCAGACGCCTGGTCGACATCCAGATCGAGCAGTTCCGCCGTGGTCAGGCCGGCGAGGCGCTGCGGCGCATCCCCAACGGTTTCGTCCCCGGCTGGGGACCGGAGGACAGGTACACCACTGAGTTCCCGCGCGCGTACGTGATTCCGACCGGGGAGGGCCAGCGGTCCGGGCCTGCCGCGGCCCGGCTGGTCGACTTCCTGGTCGCCAACGACATCGCGGTCTCGCGGGCCACCACGGCGTTCAGGCTCGGCGGCAAGCGCTTCCCCGCGGGCAGCTACGTCGTGGACATGCACCAGAGCAAGCGGGGAATGGCCAACGTCATGCTGGAAGCCGGTGCCGACATCAGTGACCGGGTTCCGACGATGTATGACATCTCGGGGTGGAGCCACCGGCTGCTGTGGGGGGCCTCGGTCGACATCATCCGGCGTGGCGACCTCCCGTCCTCAACCGAGCCCGTGGTGGCGGCAGCCCCGACCGGCGGCGTCGAGGCTCCACCGGGCCGCGACCTGCTGTTGAGGCTGGTCGACGGGAAGGACGTGAGCGCCGCGAACACCCTTCTCGGCTCGGGTGTCCAGCTCTTCTTCACCGGGGCCGGGAATGTCCTGGTCCCGGCAGCCGCCCGCGCGCAGGCGCTGGTCGTCGCTGATCAGTACGGAGTGCAGTTCGTCGAAGCGCGCGACATCCGGGCGGCGAAGCCATTCACCCGGTTGACGATCGCAGCTGCAGTGGCTGAGGACGAGCTGTATGTGCTGCGTGAACTGGGATTCGACGTGCGGCCTGTCTCGACCGACGTCCTGAACGAGGGCTTCGACCTGACGGACGTCGATGTGCTCTTCGTCGCCAGCGGGCTGACGTGGGGCGACCTCACGGCCGACGCGCAGGCCGGCCTGCAAGCATTTCTGCAGAACGGCGCGGTCGTCACCCGCGGCGAGACCGGTGCGGTCTTCAACGCGGACGCGGGACTTCTGCAGGCGAGCGCGGAGTACGGGTCCCCGGACGCCAATGGTGTCGTTGCGGTGCGGAACGCCCCCGGAGGCGTCGTCACCGGCGGCAGCCCGCCGCAGTCGTTCGTCTACTCGCCGCTGTGGTTCACAGGGCTGGGTAGCGGGGTGGGTGTGGAGCAGCGCTACGCCGTGGGCAACCCGCTGATATCCGGTCACTGGAGGGCCGACGACACCGGTGCGGGTGGTCCAGAGGGCGCTGCCGGGCAGGCAGCCGTGATCCGCGGAGTCAGCGACAGTGGAGCCTCCGTGGTCATGTTCGGCACCGAGCCGGTGTTCCGCGACCACACCAAGGGCCTGTACGGCTCCGTGTCCCGCGCCCTCTACTGGGCGGCGGTGTCGGCAGATGCCCGAACAGCGGTGGCGCCCCTCCCCGTCCCCTAGACGGCTCGATGGAGGGATCCCCATTGTGCCGTCGGGAGGCCCGGGCGATGGGTGGGGCCTATCGTCGAACGAACGAGACTGATGGAAGGGCCCCATCACGTGAGTGAAGAGCGTTCGGAGCGGTCCGAGGGCCGGTACCGGCGCATCCTCGACGGGGCGATGGAAGGCGTGATCGTCACCGACCCCGACGGGCTGGTCAGCTACGCCAACGAGGCTGCCGCGCGCGCTTGCGGGCTCACCGTCGAGGAACTTGTCGGCGAGGACGGCCGAGCCTTGGTGACCCGGTTGTTCAGCGGGGCTGACGGCGCGTTCATGGAAGAGCGGTTTGCGCATCGGGGTCAGTCTGCTGCGCGCTACGAGGTCACGCTCGACCGGCCGGACGGCACCACCCACGTCGTCCTCATCTCCGGAACGCCGTTCTACCGCGACGACGGTACGCCGGACGGCTCGGTCGCCCTGCTGACCGACGTCACCGAACGCCGGCAGGCGGAGCAGCAGTACCGGCTCCTGGCAGAGAACGCCACGGATGCCATCACGGTCGCTGACGCGTCCGGCCGGCTGACCTATGTCTCTCCGTCCGCGAAGGAAGTCCTCGGCTACACCGCAGACGAGCTGCTCGGCACCCGGTTCGAGGAGCATCTGGCGACCGCCGGCCCGGCGCGGCCACCTGTCTTCGTCGACTCCGCGGAGGAGCCGGACCTGTTCACGCGGACAGTCCAGTTCCAACGCCGCGACGGAGCGTCGATCTGGGTCGAGCTGGCGATCCGCCGGATCCGCGACGAGCTCACCGGCACGGTCGTCGAGTTCCAGGCGGCGGCCCGAGACGTCACCGACCGGGTCGAGGCGCTGGCTGCGCTGCATGACAGCGAACGACGGCTGCAGACCGTGATCGACCAGCTCCCCGCGGTTGTCCTCACCATGGAGACCGACCTGCGACTTCACTCGAGCGCCGGAGCAGGGCTGGCGCTGCAGGGCATCCGACCCAACACCAGTGTCGGCCGCACCCTGTACGAGGTCTACGCCGCCGCCGATCGGCCGAACGACCCCGACCTCCGCTGCTTCGAGCAGGCGGCTGCCGGCAGCGACGTGAGCTTTGAGACCGAGTGGGGCACTCGGCAGTACTTGATGCGCGCGTCACCGCTGCGCGACGACGACGGCAACATCGTTGGCGTGATCAGCGTGTCCAGCGATGTCACCGAATGGAAGGCCGCAGAGCAGCGCTACCGGCTCCTTGCCGAGAACTCCACCGACGTCATCAGCACCGTCGACGCCTCGGGCGTCTTCACGTTCGTCTCGCCGGCTGCCGCGGAGGTCTACGGCTATCCGGCCGAGGACATGACGGGCCACGCGTTCGACGAGTTCCTCGACCCGGAGGATCGCGACCGGGTTCGGCAGGTGCTCGACAGCGCCGGCAGCCAACCGGACGTGTTCTCGATCCGGTTCCGGTTCCGTCGCCAAGACATGCTCACGATCTGGGTCGAGTCGACGGTGCGCCAGGTGCGCGACCCCTCGACCGGCGATCTGGTGGAGCTCGAAGCCTCCACCCGCGATGTCACATCCCAGGTGAGTGCGATGCAGGCGCTCGAGCGCAGCGAGGCACAGCTGCAGCACCGGGCCGCGCACGACGCCCTCACCGGTCTGCCGAACCGGGAGCTGCTCCGCCGCAGTCTGGAGGGGGCGCTGGCCCGCGGTGCTCGTTCCGGCCAGGCGGTCGCCGTGTTGTTCGTCGACATCGACAACTTCAAGTTCGTCAACGACTCGCTCGGCCACCTCGTCGGCGACCAGGTGCTCACCGAGGTCGGTGTCCGCATCGGAAAGGCGGCCCGGACCGGCGACATGGTGGCCAGGTTCGGCGGCGACGAGTACGTCGTCGTCTGCGAACCGGTCGCCGACGCGCACCAGGCGCGGGCGGTGGCCGAGCGGATCTGCTCGCACGTCGACGGTGGTTTCGAGGTGGCCGGCCAGCGGCTCCGGGTGAACGTCAGCATCGGCGTCGCGCTCGGCCTTCCTGGCGTCACTGACGCCCACGAGCTGCTGCGGAACGCGGACACGGCGATGTACCACGCCAAGCAGCGGGGCGGTGACCGCGCCGAGCTGTTCGACGCGACACTCAGCGCCGACGCGCGTCGGCGGTTGGCGCTCGAGGTCGAGCTTCGCGACGCGGTCGACGCGGACCAGCTGCTCCTGCACTACCAGCCGGTCGTCGACCTGGCCACCGGCCGCATCGTCGGAACAGAGGCGCTGGTGCGTTGGCAGCACCCGACCCGTGGCCTCCTCAGCCCCAACGAGTTCCTGGTCGTCGCCGAGAGCAGCGGGCTGATCATCCGGATCGGCGCGCGCGTCCTCATGGACGCCTGTCTGCAGGGCGCGCGGTGGCTGCGTGACCATCCAGAGCGTCGGCTCACGGTGGCGGTCAACGTCTCCCTGCACCAGCTGGCGTGGGGCGACTTCGTCAGGGACCTGGACCGCGCGCTGGAGGAGAGCGGCTTCGACCCGACGCTGCTGCGACTGGAGATGACCGAGACCGCGCTGCTGGAGATGACACCCCGACTTCAGGCGGACCTCCAGGCGTGCGACGCGCGCGGGGTGCAGATCGGCATCGACGACTTCGGCACCGGCTACTCGTCCCTGGCCTATCTCAAGCACTTCCCGGTCCGGTTCCTCAAGATCGACAAGACGTTCATCGACGGGCTGGACGAAGGCGACTCGGCCGACACCGCCATCGTCGACGCGATCCTGCGGCTCGGCGAGGCGCTCTCGCTCGAGACGATCGCTGAGGGCGTCGAGAGCGCCGAGCAGCTGGCCTGGCTGCGGCGCGCCGGCTGCAGCGCGGCACAGGGCTACCTCTTCGGGAGGCCGCTCGCGGCGGAGTCCGTCCGTCTCTGAATCAGGCCCAGTAGGAACGAAGGGGAGACCTCTGTGTCTGTGCGACGCATAACGCTCCGGTCTTCGGACGGAGTCGCCTGACGAGGTCCGGACGGTCGTCGTCAGCCGCAAGCACCGGGGATGGCACGCTGTCCCCCATGAGCATCCCGGCAGGCTGGTACCCGGACCCGCATCCAGACGCCCGCGAAGGAGGTCTTCGCTGGTGGGACGGAACGGCATGGAGCGACCAGACCGACGCCGGCGGACCTGTCCCATCTCAGACGGCCCAGACGGCCCAGGCGTCCCACACAGAACCGACGGCCCAAGCCGCCGAAACGGCCCAGACGGCAGCGTTTCCATCGACCCAGCCGACCGTCGAGCTGCAGAAGGCGGACGCCCGGTCGTACCCAGGCCAGCCGCAGCAGACCCCGCCCTACCAGGCCGGCTACGCAACCCAGCCGGCTCAGGGCTACTACCCGGCGACCCAGGGTTACCCGGCGCAGGGTTACGTGCAGCAGGCGCCGGCGGTGCCGAAGATGACGCACTGCCCCGACGGCGCGCAGCTCGCCAGCCCGTGGGTCCGGCTCGGGGCGTACCTGCTCGACTCCCTGTTCGCCTTCCTCGTGGCGACGGTGATCGTGCTGGTCGTCGGTGGGGTTGTGGGCGGTGGTGCGCTTGCCCTGTTCGCCGTCGGGTCGAGTACGGACGGTTCGTTCGAAGGAGCAGCCGCCTCAGCTGGTTTCGGGCTGTTCATCCTCCTGTACATGGTTGCCATCGCCCTGTCACTGCTGTACTCGGTCTGGGCGTTCGGCCTGCGGGTGCGCACGCACGGAGCCTCGCCCGGCAAGCAGGTACTCGGGCTCAGGATCCGCACGTTCCACGCCGACGGCCAGCTGACCAACGGCCAGGTCTGGGGACGGTTGGGGCTGCCGTACCTGGCCTCGATGGTGACCTTCGGGATCTCGCCGATCATCGACTACCTCTGGCTGCTGTGGGACCCGCACACGCAGTGCTTGCACGACAAGGCGGTCGGCACCGTCGTCGTCGACACGCGGGTTCCGCTGGCGCCGCCCGAGCACCCCGGCGTCCAGCTGGCCCGCGCGTTCCCCGCAGCACGAGGGTGGATGGCCGACGGGCCCGTGCCGCCGGGAACGACGACGCCGTCCTACAAGCGCTAGCGGGGACGTCAGCGCGCCGGCACGACGCGCCCGCGCACCTCTCCCAGCCCGACCCGGCTGCCGCCCGGCCCTGGTGCGGTGGCGGTGATGACGACCTCGTCACCGTCCTCGAGGAAGGTCCGTTCGGCGCCGCCGGCCAGGAGAACCGGCTCGGTGCCGTTCCACGACAGCTCGAGGAACGACCCGCGCTGGTCGCGGTCCGACCCGCTCACCGTGCCTGACGCGAACAGGTCACCTGTCCGAGCACTCGCGCCGTTCACAGTGAGGTGGGCGAGCTGTTGCGCTGCGGTCCAGTACATCTGGGCGAATGGGGGGCGACTGACCGTGGTGCCGTTCCACTGCACGTCCAGGTCCAGCTCGAGGCCCCAGGGGTCGGCAGGGTCGTCCGCCAGGTAGTCGAGCAACGGGTGCGTGCGCGCGGGCGGCTCGACGCGCGCCTGGTCCAGCGCGGCGAGCGGCAGCACCCAGTGCGACACCGAGGTCGCGAACGACTTGCCGAGGAAGGGGCCGAGTGGCACGTACTCCCAGCTCTGCAGGTCGCGCGCGCTCCAGTCGTTGACCAGGCAGACGCCGAAGATGTGGCGGCCTGCCTCGTCAACGGCGACCCGGCTGCCGAGGTCGCTCGGGACCCCGATGACGAACCCGACCTCGGCCTCGATGTCGAGCCGCTGACTGGGCCCGTAGACCGGCGCGTCGGCGCCCGGCGGCATGCGCTGTCCGCAGGGACGAACGACGTCGGTGCCCGAGGGCACCACCGTCCCGGAGCGCCCGTGGTAGCCGACCGGAAGGTGCTTCCAGTTGGGCAGCAACGGTTCTGCGTCCGGACGGAACATCCGTCCCACGTTCTTCGCGTGGTGCTCGCTGGAGTAGAAGTCGACGTAATCGCCCACCTGGAACGGCATGTGCAGCGTGACCGCGTCGAGGGGCAGAAGGTGTGGCTCCGTCCGCGCCTGCCGACCGGCAGAGGTGATGAGGTCCACCACCCAGGCGCGCACCTCGTGCCACGTGTCCGGCCCCGCTGACATCAACGGGTTCAGAGTGGGCTCGGCCAGCAGCGCCGACACCTCGAGCTGGTCCTCGGCAGCGAGGGGTGCCAGGTCGAGCACGTGGTCACCGATGCGCGCACCGACGCTGGCGGGCTCGTCGCCGACGGAGAACACGCCGTAGGGGAGCGACTGGGTACCGAAGGGCGAGCCGTCGCGGACCGGCACCCACGTGGGTGTCACGTGACCTCCTCGGGGATCGGGGACTGGACAAGATCGTGGGCAGGAACCAGGCCGAGACGGGCCAGCTCTCGCAAGGGGTCGGTGACGCCGCAGCAACCGAAGCTTGCCCAGGCCGCTCGCACCGCGCGTCGCCGGTCGTCCGGCAGCGCTGCCACCAGGGCAGCCAGCGATGCACCGTCCCTCTGCTCCAGCAGGCTCGTCACAGTGGCGTGGTCGGCTCCTTCGAGCAGCGCGTCGACGGCGGCCACGACGTTGAGCACGCCGTGGGTGGTCCCTCCGGTGACCGGGTCATGGCCGCGCACCGCGTGGTGCAGCCCGGCTGTCAGCTTGAACGGCAGGACTGCCTCGGTCGCCGCCCGGAGGAACAGCGCGAGGTCGTCGAGCGGCACGACGGCGTCGGCGGTCGTACCGCCGGTGCGCAGCTTGGCACCGACGCGGGTGACGCTGCCGTCGTGCCGGGTCAGCGAGCTCATCGCGCGTACGCCCAGCGACCCGTGCGGCACCTCGCACCACAGCGCGGGGAGGCGGAGTTCGAGGGCTTCCTCGACGGCCGCCGCCATCTCGGGTTCCCCCGGCGCCGGTGGCATCTCGGCCGCCACGACCTCGACCTGTGGCCCTCGTCGTGCCAGGAGGTCGAGGGACGCCGAGATCCCTTCAAGGTCGCCGATCAGGTTGACCTGCAGCAGGTCTCGGTCGGTGACCTCGTCCAGAGCCTCGAGAAGGGCATGGGTGCGCGCCGCTGGCACGAGCAGGGGCCCTACCATCTCGCCGTAGCCGGAACTGCGATGTGCACGGTGCTCAGCGATCGCCTGTGGCCAGGGCGCGTTGCCCGGCGGGAAGACGGCGGCGTCATCGACCAGCCGCTGCCACAGCGGGTCCCTTGACATGCGAGGGAGCGTAGCGCAACGTAACAGCAGCGATACGCATATGACCGGATATCGGACACTCTAGGACGCAGGGCGGCGACGGAATGAGCCATTACCGCAGTGTCGGAGAGGTGCCGCCGAAGCGGCACACGCAGTTCAGGCAGCCTGACGGCTCGCTGTACAGCGAGGAGCTGATGGGTGAGGAGGGGTTCTCCTCCGACTCGTCCCTGCTCTACCACCGCGGCATCCCGTCGGCCATCGTCGACTCGCGCGTCTGGAATCTGCCCGACCTGTCCACCGAGGCCAACCACCCGCTGGTTCCCCGCCACCTCCGACTGCATGACCTGTTCACGGGCGATACGCCCGGCGCCGGGGTCGACGCTGTCCTCGGGCGCCGGCTCGTGCTCGGCAACTCGGACGTGCGCATCGGCTACGCGGTGGCGCGCGACCCGAGTCCGTTGTACCGCAACGCGATCGGCGACGAGTGCGTCTACGTCGAGTCGGGCGCCGCGACGGTGGAGACGATGTTCGGCACGCTCCAGGCCCGCGAGGGCGACTTCGTCATCATCCCGCGTGCCACCGTGCACCGTTGGGTGCCAACCGATCTCGAGTCCAAGGGACCGCTGCGCGCCTATGCCATCGAGGCGAACAGCCACATCGCCCCACCCAAGCGCTACCTGTCGCGCTTCGGTCAGATGCTCGAGCACGCTCCGTACTGCGAGCGCGACCTGCACGGCCCGGCCGACCCTCTGCTCGTGGACGACGCGGGCGACGTCGAGGTGTACACGAAGCACCGCGGGCACGGACCGTCGGGCGTCGTCGGGAGTGTGGTGGTGCACCCCGGGCACCCCTTCGACGTGGTGGGCTGGGACGGGTGCCTCTACCCGTACACGTTCAACGTCAGCGACTTCGAGCCGATCACCGGACGCGTTCACCAGCCCCCGCCGGTCCACCAGGTCTTCGAGGCCTACAACTTCGTCGTCTGTGCCTTCGTCCCTCGCAAGGTCGATTACCACCCCCTGGCCGTTCCGGTGCCGTACTACCACTCGAACGTCGACAGCGACGAGGTGATGTTCTACTGCGGCGGCGACTACGAGGCCCGCAAGGGGTCGGGCATCGGGCAGGGGTCGATCTCCCTGCACCCCGGAGGCCACAGTCACGGGCCTCAGCCCGGGGCTACAGAACGCGCACTCGGCAAGGAGTTCTTCGACGAGCTCGCGGTCATGGTCGACACCTTCCGGCCGCTCGAGCTCGGCGAGGCAGGCGCGGACTCCGACGACGGGGGCTACGCGTGGTCGTGGTCGGGACGGGGGCCTAACGGTCCCGTCAGTCGCGCGGCCACAGAGGCTCCCGAGTCTGGTGCAGAGCCGCCTTCGATCGGCTGAAAGCGGCGCAGGCTCAACACTCTTGTGAGCCTGCGGCTCAACGCCTCCCGCGCGGTGCGGGCCCGGTCGAGTCGCGCACCAGCAGCTCGTGACCGGTGGGCTTGCGTCGCGGCCGGCTCGACCTGGGCCGCAGCGCCATCGTCAGCGCCAGCTCGCCCATCTGCGTCATCGGCAGCCGCACCGTCGTGAGTCCGGGGGCCAGGTCCGCAGCCACTGCCACATCGTCGAACCCGGCCACCGACATCTGTCGCGGCACCGAGATCCCGCGCGTCCGCAGTGCAGACAGCACGCCCATCGCCATCGCGTCGTTCAGGGCGATGATCGCCGTCGTACGGGGGTGCTCGTGCAGGATCTGTTCTGCTGCAGCGAGACCACCGTCGCGGTCGAACGTCGCATGCACCACCGGAACGGACGACATGGCCATGCTGTGCCCTCGCAGGGCGCGGTGCACGCCCGCCAGACGGTCGGCGATGGTGGTGAGGTGCGGTGCCCCCGCCGTGACGGCGATGTGCCGGTGTCCCAGTGAGAGCACGTGCCGTGCAACGGCCCACCCGCCCGCTTCGTTGTCGGGCAGGACGGCGTCGGCGCGAAGGAAGTGTCGGCCGATCACGGCCACCCGGCCCCCGTGCTCCTCGAACACCCTCAGCGCCCGGTCGGCGTCTGCCTCGACGGCCGGCTCGGTGTACCCCGACCCAGCGATCACGATCGCGTCGATTCCGTGGGTGATCAGGGTGCGGATCTGCAGGAGCTCGATCTGCGGATCGCGTCCGGAGTGGCAGATCTGCACGGTGTAACCACGCTCGGTGGCGACCCTGATCACCCCGCTGGCGATCTCGGAGAAGTAGGGGTCGCCGATCTCGTGCACGATCAGGCCAACACTCGACGTCGGCCCCCCGGCGAGGGTCCGGGCGTGCACGTTGGCGACGTAGCCGAGCTCCAGCGCCACCTGCCGCACGCGAAGGGCCACGGCCTCGCTGACGCCGTCGCGGCCGGCAAGGCTGCGCGATGCCGTGGCGAGCGACACCTCTGCGGCAGCAGCGACGTCGGAGAGCCTCGTCACTGGTCGCGCACGCGGCACCTGGCACCTCCCAGAGGTCGACACGCTGCGGGCTTGCCACCGGCCCCGCGCGAGCCTAGATTACGTAAGCGCTTACGTAAGCGCTTGCGTCGTGGTGGACCAAGAGAGCGTCGACGAGGGAGCCGGCACATGAGCAGCAGCAGGCGAGTCCAGGCAGGCATCATGCTCTGCGCGGCGGCACTGGCCCTGGGGGCCTGCTCCGGTCCGGGAGGCGACGGCGGCGGCGGAGGCGGCGAGGAGGAGGAAGGGCCGATCACGATCGGCATCTCCCTGCCTCTGACGGGCGACTTCGCCGAGCCGGGCAAGGGTGTACAGCGTGGCTACGAGGCCTGGGCAGAGATCGTCAACGACTCGGGCGGTCTGCTCGGCCGTCAGGTGGAGCTGAAGATCCTCGACGACCGGTCCAACGCCGACACGGTCGTCGCCGACTACGAGGCGCTGATCGAGCAGGACGAGGTCGACCTGGTGTTCGGGCCCTTCTCGACGCGCCTCGTGGTCCCCTCCGCGCGCGTCGCAAAGGAGTACGGGATGCTGTTCGTCGAGCCGGCGGGCGCTGCGGCGGAGGTCTTCGAGCAGGGCTTCGACAACCTCTTCTACGCCGCGCCTGCAGTGGCGAGTGACCACTACAACCACCTGGCCGACTTCATCCTGGCGATGCCCCAGGGCGAGCGGCCCAAGACTGCGGCGTACGCGGCGATGGATGACCCCTTCGCGCAGGGAACGGCCTACGGCCTCAAGGCGAAGCTCGAGGAGGCAGGCGTCCAGACGCTTGTCGACGAGGTGTACCCGCCCGACACGACCGACTTCAGCGGCATCGCGGCGAAGATCGCGGACGCCGATGCCGACATCATGGTCGGCGGCTCGCAGTACCAGGACGGAGTGAACCTGATCGTCGCCCTGCAGCAGCTGGGCTACCAGCCGAGGATGGCGGCCTTCTCGACCGCCCCGACGAGCCCGGAGTTCCCGGCCGCGATCGGCGCGAAGACCGAGGGCATCCTGGCCCCGACCGGCTACACGACGGTTGCGGACTACCCGAGCAACGTCGAGTTCGTCGAGAAGTACACCGAGCTGAACGGCACCCCGCCCGGCGAGGACGAGGCCAACGGGTACACGACCGGTCAGGTCGTGGCGGCAGCCGTCGAGGCTGCGGGATGCGCCGAGCAGGGTGAGTGCCAGCAGGAGCTGATCGACTGGCTGCACGAGAACGAGGTCGAGACGGTGGTCGGCCCGCTGAGCTGGGACGCCGACGGCAGGCCCCAGGCAGCCCACATGATCCAGCAGTACGTCGGCGGGGAGATCAAGATCGTGCTGCCCGAGGAGGCCCAGGAGGCCGACTTCGTCTACCCGAAGCCGGCCTGGTGACACGACGGTGGTCTCCGGCAGCCTGCTGGTCCAGAGCCTGATCCTGGGTGTCCTGCTCGGAGGTCTCTACGCGATCCTGGCTGCCGGTCTGACCCTGTACTTCGGGGTGATGCGCGTCGTGATGATCGCGCATGCGGCGTTCCTCGTGCTGGCTGCCTATCTGGCGTGGTTCTTCCACCGCGAGACGGGCCTCGACCCGCTGCTGTCGCTCGTGGTGACCGTCCCGCTCTTCTTCGCCACCGGCGTTGCGTTCCAGCGGCTGCTGATCGCGCGGCTGCGGCCGAGCACGCTGACGATGATGTCGGTGCTGCTGACGTTCGCCGCCGCCCTGATCATCGAGGGGGCACTGGGTTTCGCGTTCAGTGGGGCTCAGCGCCGCATCCAGCTCGGCTACAGCAGCGCGAGCATCGACGTGATGGGCAGGTCGGTGCCGGTGGTGAAGCTGATCGCCTTCGCCCTCGCTGCCGGGTCGTTCCTCGCGCTCTACCTGCTGTTGAAGAAGAGCCGGTTCGGCCAGTCGTTGCGCGCGACGATCCAGCACCCCGAAGCGGCCCGGCTCGTCGGCATCGACACCGACCGCGTGGCGGGCTACGGCTTCGGGCTCGGCCTCGCCACCGCCGCGGTGGGAGGAACCGCGCTGTCTCTCGACGCCACGATCTATCCGTCCCTGCACTGGCACTGGATCGGTCCGCTGATGGCCATCATCGTCGTCGGTGGCCTGGGATCGGTGCCGGGTGCAGCGATCGCTGCGATGGTGCTCGGAGTCTCGTCGAGCCTCCTCCAGCTGCCGCTGGGCAGGACGTGGGCGCAGACCGTCTTCTACGTGGCCTTGTTCGCGACGCTGATGCTTCGTCCGCAGGGCTTCTTCGGAGGTCGTCTTGCGCAACGGTTCTGAGGCGAAGGGGGCGGACGCGCCGCGCGCGGCACCCCGCCGCGGCATGCCCGTGAGCCGCGGCACGCTGGTGCGGCTGGCCCTGCTCGTCGGCCTCGTCGTTCTCGCCTGCAACGCCCCGGCGATGATGCCCAACGCCTACGTGCTGTCGATCGCGATCGTGCTGCTCAACTACGCGGCGCTCGCGACCTCCTGGAACTTCATGGGCGGCTTCACGGGGTACATCTCACTCGGTCATGCGTCGTACTTCGGGCTGGGCGCTTACGGCACGGCCCTTCTCGTCAACGAGGCGAGCCTGCCGTCGTTCGCCGCCCTGGCGGCGTCGGCAGTGCTGGTCGCGGTGCTGTCGGTGCCGATCGGCTTCGCCGCCCTGCGCGTTCGCGGCGCGTCGTTCGTCATCGTCTCGATCGCGCTGGTCCTGATCCTGCTCCTGGTCTTCCAGAGCTGGTCGTCGGTCACCGGTGGCTCGAACGGGTTGAACGTCGCTCGTCCGTGGCCCGACATCCTGCGTCCGCAGCATCACCTGCGCTTCTACTTCCTGTACCTGGCCCTGCTGGCCCTGGCACTCCTCTGCTGGTGGGTGATCGACCGATCGCGGTTCGGCATGGGCCTGAAGGCGATTCGGGAGGACGAGGACAAGGCGCAGGCGCTCGGCGTGCCGACGTTCGCCTACAAGCTGATCGCCTTCGTGGTGTCCTCGTTCTTCACGGCCGCGACAGGAGGCATGTACGCACTCTGGTTCGGCGACCTCGACCCCGTCTTCCAGTTCTCGATCCTCGTCGGCGCGTACATGGTGCTGATGAGCCTGCTCGGCGGTGTGCGAAGTCTGTTCGGCCCTGTGCTCGGCGCGTTCATCATCGGATTCGTCCTGGAGTTCTTCAAGGTGTCGTTCGGCGACTCCGAGCTGCACCTCGCTGCGACCGGACTCGTGCTGGCCCTCGTCGTGCTGTTCATGCCGGACGGGATCATCCCCGCCGGCCGAGCGCTGGTCGACAGGTTGCGGGGCGGCGGCGAGACGTCCATTCGCGAGATGTCCGCCGCGGAGCTCGACGCCGCTGCGCGTCACGAGGTCACGACATGAGCGCCTCGACCGCGTCAGAACCGGTGCAGGAGAACGCCGTCCGCAGCCTGGAGACTGTCGAGCTGACGAAGTCATATGGCGGAGTGCGTGCTATCGACGGCGCAACGGTCACGTTCCACCACGGCAAGGTGAACGCGCTGATCGGGCCCAACGGCTCGGGCAAGACGACGTTCTTCAACTGCGTCACGGGGATGATCAAGCCCGACTCCGGCACGGTCTCCTACCGAGGTCGCGACATCACGCGGAGGGCGCCGCACCGGATCGCCAGAGCCGGCATCGGCCGCAGCTTCCAGCTGTGCCGGATCTTTCCGCGCATGACGGTGCTCGAGAACATGCTCGTCGCCGTCCGCACGACCGACGTTCGCGAGCAGCTGCGCGGCTCACGCAACCGGCAGGAGATCGAGCGGGCGCGGCAGCTGCTGACCCGCGTCGGCATCGAGCACCTCGAGGGCGCCGAGGCCCGCAACGTCTCCTACGGTCAGCAGAAGCTGCTCGAGCTGGCGGGCGTCCTGATGGGAGATCCGGACACGATCCTGCTCGACGAGCCCGCCGGTGGTGTGAACCCCGCGCTGATCGAGCGCATCAGCACCCTGGTCCGCGAGCTGAACGCCGAAGGACGCACGTTCCTCGTCGTCGAGCACAACATGGACCTCGTGATGCGCCTGTCCGACCACGTCGTGGTGTTCGACCGAGGCCGTCCGATCTGCGAGGGGCCGCCCGAGAAGGTGCGGTCGGACCCCAAGGTTCTGGAGGCCTACCTTGGCGTCTGAGAACCTGCTCGAGCTGCGCGACATCGAGGCCGGCTACGGCCGGGCGGCGATGGTGCTGCGGGGGCTGACGGTCACCGTCCCCGCCGGGAAGGTCGTGTGCCTGGTCGGACCCAACGGGGCCGGCAAGTCCACCGTGCTGAAGGTGGCCAGTGGTCTCCTGGCCCCGCGCTCGGGCCGTGTGGTGGTCGACGGGGACGACGTCACCGGACAGAGCCCGCAGCAGATGCTGAAGTCGGGCCTGGCGCACGTTCTGCAGGGACACAGCGTGTTTCGCGAGATGACCGTGGCCGAGAACGTGATGCTCGGTGCCTACTCCGTGCCTGACCGCGCCAAGGCCCTTGCCAGCGCCGAGTCGGTCAAAGAGCTGTTCCCGATCGTCGGCGAACGGTGGGGCGAGCTGGCCGGCCTGCTGTCAGGCGGCCAGCAGAAGCAGGTCGAGTTCGCACGGTCACTGATGGTGAGCCCCAAAGTCGTTCTGCTGGACGAGCCTTCGATGGGTCTCGACCCCCGCACGACGACGACCGTGTTCGAGCAGATCGTGCGCATGCGCGACGCAGGCGTCGCCGTGCTGCTGGTCGAGCAGAACGCCCGTCGCGCACTGGAGACCGCTGACATCGGGTGCGTGCTCGACCTCGGCCGCGTCCATATCAGCGGCCCCGCTGCCGAGCTGCTGGCCGACCCGCAGCTCAGCGAGCTCTACCTCGGAGGACGCCCCGCCGAGCCCGCCCCCGAGAGCAGGTAGACGACATGGCCCCCACAGCACGCATCGTCATGAACGGCGTCACCGGACGGATGGGGTACCGCCAGCACCTGGTGAGATCCGTCCTGGCGATCCGTGACGAGGGCGGTCTCGAGCTGCCGGACGGGTCACGCCTGCAGGTCGAGCCGGTGATCGTCGGACGGAGCCGCGAGAAGCTCGCCGACATCGCCGCACGACACGAGATCGCCGAGTTCCATACCGACCTCAGGGCGGCACTGAGCGACGACAGCGCATCCATCTACTTCGACGCCCAGGTCACGAGCGAGCGCAAGAAGGCCATCCTGGAGGCGATCTCAGCGGGGAAGCACATCTACACCGAGAAGCCGCTCGCCGAGTCGGTCGACGAGGCGATGGAGCTGGTCGAGGCCGCCGCGGACGCCGGTCTGACCAACGGCGTGGTGCACGACAAGCTGTACCTGCCCGGCCTCGTGAAGCTGAAGCGGCTCGTCGACTCGGGCTTCTTCGGTCGCATTCTGTCGGTGCGCGGCGAGTTCGGGTACTGGGTGTTCGAAGGTGACTGGCAACCGGCCCAGCGGCCCAGCTGGAACTACCGCGCCGAGGACGGTGGCGGCGTGGTACTGGACATGTTCTGTCACTGGAACTACGTGCTGGAGAACCTGTTCGGCCACATCGAGGCGGTGACCGCCAAGGCCGTCACCCATATCCCGACGCGCTGGGACGAGCAAGGTCGGCAGTACGAGGCGACCGCCGACGACGCCGCGTACGCGATCTTCGAGATCGAGGGCGGCATCATCGCGCAGGTCAACTCGTCGTGGGCAGTGCGGGTCGACCGGGGTGAGCTCGTCGAGTTCCAGGTCGACGGCACGCACGGCTCTGCCGTCGCCGGACTCTTCGGCTGCCGCATCCAGCACCGGGCGCGCACGCCGAAGCCGGTGTGGAACCCGGACCAGCCGACCGACCAGGACTTCCGCGCCCAGTGGGAGCAGGTGCCCGACAACGCCGAGTTCGGCAACGGCTTCAGGGCGCAGTGGGAGGAGTTCCTCGTGGACGTCCACACCGGGCGTCCGCACGCGTACGACTTCATGGCCGGGGTGCGCGGACTGGCCCTCGTCGACGCGGGGCTTCGCTCGTCGGCCGAGGGCGTTCGCGTGACGATGCCCGGGACCTCGCCGTGACGGCACCACCGAGCCCGGTAGGCAGGATCACGGACCCGTCCGTCCGTCTGCCAACCGCGGATGGCTGGAACACGGTGCAGCTGAAGGAACCTCGTGCCTGGCGCGAGCACCCCGCGCCCTTCCAGCGGCGCGTGGCCTTCGCGGCTGCCCACGTCGTCGCGGATGCCCGTGGGGAGAACGTGCCCGGTGCGCCCGCGGCCGTCGACTGGGACTCGACGCTGGCCTTCCGGCGCCACCTGTTCAGGTACGGACTCGGCGTCGCGGAGGCCATGGACACCGCGCAGCGCAACATGGGTCTGGACTGGCCGGCTGTGCAGGAGCTGGTCTCTCGCAGCGCTTCACAGGCCCTGGCCAACGGTGCGCGCATCGCCTCCGGCGCCGGCACAGACCACCGCGACGACCTGCGGACCGTCGACGACGTGGTGGAGGCGTACACGGAGCAGGTCGAGTTCGTGGAGTCGACGGGCTCGCAGGTGGTGGTGATGGCGTCGCGGCAGCTGGCGCAGGTTGCGGCAGGCCCCGACGACTACCTGCTGGTGTACGACACGATCCTGCGCCAGGTGGCGTCACCCGTGATCCTGCACTGGCTCGGTGAGGCGTTCGACCCTGCGCTGCAGGGCTACTGGGGCTCCAAGGACGTCCCGACCGCCACCCGGACGTTCCTCGACCTGGTGCGCTCGCACCGCGACCAGGTCGACGGGGTCAAGGTCTCGCTCCTCGACGCGGACCACGAGATCGGGCTGCGAGCCGAACTTCCAGCAGGAGTGCGCCTCTACACCGGCGACGACTTCAACTACCCCCAGCTGGTCAAGGGCGACGGACGGCACCACTCCGACGCGCTGCTCGGTGCGTTCGCCGCCATCGCCCCGGCGGCGTCGGCCGCGCTGAGCGCGCTCGACGACGAAGACATCGAGGGCTACGACGCCGAGATGGAGCCGACTCTGGCCCTGTCACGCCACCTCTTCGCCGCACCGACGCCCTACTACAAGACGGGGATCGCGTTCATGGCATGGCTGTGCGGGCACCAGCCGGGCTTCACGATGGTCGGAGGCCTCCAGTCCGGGCGGTCCTTCGTCCACCTCTCGCAGGTGTTCGCTCTGGCCAACGAGGCGCGCCTGCTGCCCGACCCGGACCTGGCGGCCCATCGGATGGGCCTGGTGCTCGAGACCGCTGGACTGGGTTCATGAACAGGCTGGGCCCGTGAGCGCTGACGTCGTGGTCGGGCCGAGTGCCGACGTGCCCAGCGGGTCACCCGCCAGGGTGCCGACACCGCAGCCGGGCGACCCACGCCTGTCACGGCTGTCGCTGAACCAGCGCACGACGGCCGAGTGGACGTTGCGCGAGGCGATCGATGGAGCCGTGGAGGCCGGGGTGGGGTCGATCGGCGTCTGGCGTGAGCCGGTCGCCGAGGTCGGACTCGACACGGCCCGCAGGTGGGTCTCGGAAGCGGGCCTGCGGGTGTCGTCCGTGTGCCGCGGTGGCTTCTTCACCGCCTCCGATGCGGCGGCGCGGCGGGCTGCCCACCGCGAGAACCTCGCCGCCATCGGCGAAGCGGCGGCTCTCGACTGCCGGGCTCTCGTGCTCGTGCCCGGAGGTCTGCCGGCCGGCGACCGCGACCTCCCGGCGGCGCGCGCGCGTGTCGTCGAGGCGATCGCCGACCTGGTCCCGCACGCACGCGAGGCGCAGGTCGTTCTCGCTCTCGAGCCGATGCACCCGATCTACGCGGCCGACCGCGGCGTGGTCTCGACCCTCTCCCAGGCGCTCGACATCGCCGAGCAGTTCGCGCCCGAGGAAGTCGGCGTGGTCGTCGACACGTTCCACGTCTGGTGGGAGCCGGGGGTCGAGGCGCAGATCGCCCGCGCGGTAGGTCGGATCGCCTCCTACCAGGTCTGCGACTGGATCACGCCGCTGCCGTCCGACGCCCTGCTGGCGCGCGGGATGATGGGCGACGGCCACATCGACTTCGAGTCCCTGACCCGTGCCGTCGCCGCGGCGGGGTACACCGGCGACGTCGAGGTGGAGATCTTCAACGCGGACGTGTGGGCGGCACCCGGGCGTGACGTGGTGGCGACCTGCGCCCGCCGGTACGTGGAGCTCGTCCAGCCCTATCTGTGACGGGAACGTCCGACCGACCAGATAGGGTTTTCCGTCGGCGTACGCGGACGAGGCGGCAGGGGGCACGGAACGTAGTGGTGGACGACGTGCTGGCTGCCCAGACCCGGCTCGAGCAGCAGGTGATCGACCGGCTCTACGAGCGGCTGGACGGGATGCGCGAGCGCACGTCCGCCGACCTGGCCGAGGTACGGCGAACGCAAGCCACGGGCACGCACCAGGCCCGGTCGGAGCGCGACGCGTTCGCGACCCTCTACGAGAACCGGCTGGCCCAGCTGTGGGCGGTCGAGGACCGGCTGTGCTTCGGCCGGCTCGATCTCGCGGGCGGGGAGCACCGCTACGTCGGCCGGATCGGGCTGGCCGACGAGGAGCAGCGGCGCCTTCTGGTCGACTGGCGCGCCGACGCGGCGATGCCGTTCTACCAGGCCACCGCCGCCCGGCCGGGCGACGTCGTGCGTCGCCGGCACATGATGACGCGTGGGCGGGCCGTCGTCGGCGTCGAGGACGAGGTGCTCGACCTGGAGGCCCTGGACGACGGCCTCCGGTCCCAGCTGTCGGGGGAAGGTGCCCTGCTGGCGGCGGTCAACGCGCAGCGCACCGGGCGGATGGGCGACATCGTCGCCACGATCCAGGCCGAGCAGGACCGGATCATCCGGTCGGACCTGGCGGGCGTGCTCGTCGTGCAAGGCGGCCCCGGTACCGGCAAGACCGCGGTGGCCCTGCACCGCGCGGCGTACCTCCTGTACACCTACCGCGAGCGCCTCGCTGGCAGCGGCGTCCTCGTCGTCGGTCCCAGTCCGGTCTTCCTGCGGTACATCGAGCGGGTGCTTCCGTCGCTGGGTGAGACCGGCGTCGTGATGCTCACCGCGGGCCAGCTGGTCGCCGGTGTGGAGGCCACTCGGGCCGATGAGCCGAGGGTCGCCCGCATCAAGGGCGACCTGCGCATGGTGGACGCGATCGCGGCCGCCGTCGCGGCTCGACAGAGGGTCCCGAGCGAGCCGGCGGTCCTGTCGGTCGAGGGCCAGAACGTGACGCTGACGCCGCGGGCCGTCGCGATGGCCCGGGACAAGGCGCGCCGCACCGGAAAGCCGCACAACCAGGCGCGGGTCACGTTCGTCAAGGACCTCCTGGCGCACCTGGCCGACCGGATGGCCCGCGCACAGGGTGCGCAGTTCGACCCCGAGGACCGTGGTGAGCTGATCAACGACCTGCGCAGCTCGGTCGACGTGCGCCGGGCCCTCAACCTCGCGTGGATGCCGCTGACCCCGCAGCGGGTGGTCTCCACCCTTCTCGGCGATGCCGATCGCCTCCGTGACGCAGCCCCGTGGCTGGACGACGACGAGGTCGCTGCGCTGCTGCGCGACCGCGACGCGCCGTTCACCGTCGACGACGTGCCGCTCCTCGACGAGGCGGCCGAGCTCCTCGGTGAGGACGACGCGGCCGCCGTGGCGGAGCAGCGTGCGGCCGCCGCCCAGCGCCGCACGGACGTCGAGTACGCCCGCGGCGTGGTCGAGATGACCGGTGCGGGGGCGATGGTCACCGGCGAGCACCTCGCCCAGCAGCTCGCCGACCAGTTCGGTGAGAGCCGACCGGACCTCAGCGTCGCGGAGCGTGCCGCGTCGGACCGCACCTGGGCATTCGGTCACATCGTGGTCGACGAGGCGCAGGAGCTCTCGCCCATGATGTGGCGGCTGCTGGCGCGGCGGGTCCCGTCCAAGTCGATGACGGTCGTCGGCGACCTGGCCCAAACCCGTTCTGCCGCAGGCGCGGACGACTGGGGCTCGATGCTCGCCCCGTTCGTGGAGGACCGCTGGCGTACCGAGGAGCTGACCGTGAGCTACCGGACGCCATCGCAGATCATGGAGGTCGCCGCCTCGTTGCTGAAGGCCATCGGGTCGTCAGCCCGAGCACCGTCTGCTGTGCGCGAGGGGCGCCACGCACCAAGGGCAGTCGTCACCGATGTCGACACGCTGCCCAAGACGGTGGTCGAAGTGGTCCGCGCGCAGCTGGCCGACCTGGCAGGCGGAAAGGTGGCCGTGATCGCGACCTCCACCGACCGTGACCGGCTCGTTCCGGTGCTCGTGGACGCGCTCGACGAGGGCGCGGTGGGCACCGGCTGGAACGCTCTGGACCGTGACGTGGCCGTACTCGACGTCGCGGAGGCCAAGGGACTCGAGTTCGACGGCGTCGTGCTGGTCGAGCCGGCGACGGTCCTGGAGGCCGGAGCGAAGGGGGCCGGAGATCTCTACGTCGCCCTGACTCGTGCGACGCAACAGCTGGTGGTCGTGCACTCACGTCCGCTGCCACCCGGCCTCGAGGGGTTCGGCTACTGAGGCCGGCCCTGGGTCAGCGCTAGTCGGCGACGACTGGAGTGCCCACGAGCTCGGCGCCGGCGCTCCGCAGCTGGTCGAGGGCCGAGTCGGTGGTGGCCCGTGCGACTCCTGCGGTCAGGTCGAGGAGCACGCGGGTGGGGAAGCCGGCTGCGACGGCGTCGAGGGCGGTCGCGCGGACGCAGTGGTCGGTCGCGATGCCGACCACGTCGAGATGGGTCACCCCTTCGGCGCGGAGCCACTCGGCCAGGGACTGCCCCTTGCTGTCGCGGCCCTCGAAGCCCGAGTACGCCGCTGCCCGCTCACCCTTGCGGAACCAAGCCTCCACATCGGTCGTGTCGAGCGCCGCGTGCGCGTCCGCCCCATGGGTGCCGACCTCGCAGTGCCGGGGCCACGAGTCCACGTAGTCGGGGTCGTCGCTGAAGTGTGCGCCCGGGTCGACGTGCCAGTCGAGGGTGCCGACGACGGCGTCGTAGTCGTCAGGCCTGGCCCGCATGTGGGCGGTGATGCCTGCCGCGACCTCGGCGCCGCCGGCGACCGCCAGCGATCCGCCCTCGCAGAAGTCGTTCTGCACATCAACGATGATGAGAGCGCGAATCTCGTTCTCCCTCAATGGTTCTCCCAGTACTCGGTGGGGATGGCCGGCTCGCCGCTCTGAAGGCTGAGGGCCACACGCGGCAGCTCGGACCTGCAGGCCAGGTGGTGCTTGGCTGCCGTCTCGACCGCCGCGGGGCCGGTGAAGTCCGTGTCGATGTCTCCGTTCGTTACCAGGGGAACGAGGAGACGGCGGTCGTCGCCGTCGTCCTGTGGCTCGTGGCTGATCCCCACGATCTCCGCAGTGGCCGTGCCGGATCGGTCGCGTCGTCGCAGGGCCCACTTGCGGCCGCCGACTCCGACCTTGTCGCGCGACGTCTTGGCGACCGACTCCAGGTCACCCGCCGCGCTCTCCCTCGCCACGAGCTTGTACACGAGGCCGGCCGTCGGGTGCCCGCTGCCGGAGACGAGCGACGTCCCGACGCCGTACGCGTCGACCGGGCCTGCGGCGAGGGCGGCGATCGCGTACTCGTCGAGGTCCGACGTGACGACGATGCGGGTCGCCGTGGCGCCGAGCCCGTCGAGCTGAGCCCGCACCTCGCGGGCCTGTGCGAGCAGGTCACCCGAGTCGAGCCGCACGGCGCCCAGGGCGGTCCCGGCGACGTCGACCGCCGTCCGGACGCCCTGCGTGACGTCGTAGGTGTCGACCAGCAGCGTCGTCTCGGCGCCCAGTGAGGCCACCTGCGCGGCGAACGCCGCCGGCTCGTCGTCGTGCAGCAGCATGAAGGAGTGGGCAGCGGTGCCGATCGTCGCCAGGCCGTAGACGCGGCCGGCCTCGAGGTTCGAGGTGCCCGCGAACCCTCCGACCACGGCCGCCCTCGCTGCCGACACGGCGGCGTCCTCGTGCGTGCGACGCGATCCCATCTCCAGGCAGGGGCGGTCGCCGGCGGCCGACGTCATGCGGCTCGCTGCCGCAGCGACGGCGCTGTCGTGGTTGAGCACCGACAGCACCAGGGTCTCGAGCAGAACGGCTTCCGCGAACGTGCCGTCCACGACCAGCACCGGCGACCCCGGGAAGAAGCACTCGCCCTCGGCGTAGCCCCAGACGGACCCCGTGAACCGGTAGTCCGCGAGCCACTGGACCGTCGCCTTGTCGACGACCCGGGCGTCACTCAGCCACGCGAGGTCGGTGTCGGAGAAGCGGAACGCGGAGAGGTCCTCGAGCAGTCGGCCAGACCCGGCGGCGACGGCGTACCGGCGCCCCTCGGGCAGCCGGCGCGCGAAGACCTCGAAGACGCTGCGGCGGTGGGCGGCCCCGCTGCGGAGTGCGGCCTGCAGCATCGTGAGCTCGTAGCGGTCGGTCAGCAGCGCCGTGCTGGTCGCCACGTGCCGCTCGGGCCGTTCGAGGTGTTCTGGCTGTTCGGGCCCAGGCTGCTGCCGGCTCACGCGCCCACCCTAGGCGACCCTGCCGTGCCCGGCCGGTCGGCCTACAGTGAGGGTCGTGCTGATGGTGTCGACGGCCCCGGCGGAGGCCGAGCAGACCTCCGCCGACGCGGCCACCCGTCCTGACACTCCTTGGGTGACGATCGTCTGGAACGACCCGGTGAACCTGATGTCGTACGTTACCTACGTCTTCCAGAGCTACTTCGGCTATCCCCGCCAGGTGGCGGAGAAGCTGATGAAGGACGTGCACACGGTCGGCAAGGCCATCGTCTCCAGCGGGTCGATGGAGGAGATGGAGCGCGACACCGAGGCGCTGCACGGGTTCGGCCTCTGGGCCACCTACTCGCAGGACCGCAACTAGTGGCGCGCCGGTTCGTCCGCAAGAAGCATGGTGTGGCGGCCGCTCTCGAGGATGCCGAGATCGACTTGCTGGCAAGGCTTTTCAGCGACGTCGAGGAGCTGCTGCGGCCCGATCTGCCCGCACCGGCTCACCCGTGGGCGGCCGAGCTGGGGTTGGACGACACGGCCCTGCAGGGGGTAGGTGGCGACGACCCACCGGCGGCATTCGACGACCCGGCGCTGGCCCGGCTGCTGCCTCCCGCGCGGCGGGATGACGCGAAGGCCGCGGCCGAGTTCCGGCGGTTCACCGAGCTCGGTCTGCGAGACCGCAAGCGGGCGGCCTTGCGCAGTGCCTTGTCGGTGCTGGAGGGCTGGCGCGAGCGGGCGGACGGCGACCAGGTGATGAGCGAGCCTCAGGCTCGTGACTGGACGACGGCACTGACCGACGTGCGGCTCGTGCTCGCGGAGCGTCTCGGCATCGAGACCGACGACGACGCGGAGGCGCTGCACGAGCGCGACCCGGACGACCTCGACCCCGACGAGCCCCTCGACTGGCTGGCGATGGTCTACGACTTCGTCACGTGGGTCCAGGAGTCGTTGACGGAGGTGCTGCTGGAGGCCCTACCGGCGGAAGGCGACGGTCGGCGGCTTCCGCCGGACCTGTGAGGTTCGCACCGGCCGGGAGGGTGTGACCGACGCCGCCTCGTGACGGGCACCTCACGGACGCCCTCGCCGCCTAGGCTTGCCGACCGTGGCGGACGCACCGATCGGCATCTTCGACTCAGGCCTGGGCGGCCTGACGGTAGCGCGCGCCGTGATGGACCAGCTGCCTCACGAGAAGGTGGTCTACGTCGCCGACACGGCCCGCCAGCCCTACGGTCCCCGTCCGATCGCCGAGGTTCGCCGGTTCGCCCTCGAGTGCCTCGACGAGCTGGTCGCGCGCGAGGTCAAGATGCTCGTCATCGCGTGCAACTCGGCCAGCGCGGCGGTGCTGCACGACGCGCGCGAGCGGTACCCGGTGCCGGTGGTCGAGGTGATCCGTCCTGCGGTGAGACGCGCTGTCGCGCTGACGCATTCGGGGCGGGTCGGAGTCGTGTGCACCCAGGCGACGGCCACCTCCGGCGCGTATCCCGACGCGTTCGCGGCGGCCACCCACGTGCAGGTCACCACCCAGGCGTGCCCGCGGTTCGTCGAGCTCGTCGAGGCAGGGATCACGTCGGGCCCGGAACTGCTGGCGGTGGCGCACGAGTACCTGGCGCCTCTGGTCGAGGCCCGCGTCGACACGCTCGTCCTCGGCTGCACGCACTACCCGCTCCTTGCCGGCGCGCTCTCCTACGTGATGGGTCCTGGGGTCACCCTGGTCAGCAGCGCCGACGAGACCGCGCAGGAGGTCTACCGGGTGCTGGCGGGCGCCGACGCGACACGCCCCGTGGACACCGAGGCACCCGAGCACCACTTCATGACGACGGGAAGCCCAGACGTGTTCACCACGCTCGCGCGCCGGTTCCTCGGGCCAGAGGTGGTCGCCGAGCCGGCCGTGGTCCTCGCGTGAGGGTCACCGTGATCGGCTGCTCGGGATCGCTGCCGGGTCCCGCGTCGGCCGCCTCGTGCTACCTCGTGGAGGCCGACGGCATCTCTGCGGACGGACGACCGCGCACCTACCGCCTCCTCCTCGACCTCGGCAGCGGCGCCCTCGGACCGCTGCAGCGGCATCTCGCGGTGGCCGACATCGACGCGGTGTGCCTGAGCCACCTCCACGCGGACCACTGCCTCGACCTCTGCGGGCTGTACGTGTCGCTGAAGTACGACCCGAACGGAGAGCGTCGCCGACGCATCCCCGTCCACGGTCCTCAAGGCATGGCCGGGCGGCTGGCTCGCGCGTACGACCTGCCGGAGGACCCGGGCATGAGTGCTGAGCTCGACATGCACGAGTGGACGGCGGGTGAGTCGCTGGCCGTCGGGCCGCTGCGCGTCACGCCGTTTCTCGTCGAGCACCCTGTCCAGGCCTACGCGCTGCGGGTCACCGGTCCGTCCGAGGCAGGTGGTGGCACCGTGACGCTCGCGTACTCCGGTGACACCGACTCGTGTGAAGGGCTGCTGAGCGCTGCAGTGGGCGCCGACGTGCTGCTCTGCGAGGCCGCCTTCCACGAGGGGCGTGACGAGGTGCGCGGGATCCACCTGACCGGCTTGCGCGCCGGCGAGACGGCCCGAGACGCGGGGGTGGGCCGGCTCGTGCTCACCCACCTGCCGCCGTGGAATGACCCGCAGCGGTCTCTGGGCGAGGCCCGCGAGGTGTGGACGGGACCACTCGACCTTGCTGAGCCGGGGATGGTTCTAAAGCTCTGACGTGAGCTCCGGGTGGTCATGCCGCCCGACGCGCGCTGCGGTGTCAGGGGCCGCGCTGTCAGGGGTGCGCTGTCAGGGCCGCCGATAGTTTTCGTGGTGAGCACGAGTCCTCAGTTCGTCACCGCGATCGCGGCTGACCACCCAGGGAGGGATCGGCATGACCAGTACCCACACTCTCGACCTGCCTGGCGGGCGCCTGTACTACGAGGTCCGTGGGGAGGGACCGCTGTTGCTGGTGATGGGCTCACCGATGGGCGCCGCGCCCTTCACGCAGCTGGCCGACGCTCTGGCCAGCGACCACACCGTCGTCACCCACGACCCGCGGGGCATCTCGCGCAGCTCCATCGACGACCCCGAGCAGGAGTCCACGCCCGACCTGCGAGCCGACGACGTCGCCGCCCTCCTGGACGCCCTCGGAGCCGAGACTGCCGACCTCTTCGGGAGCAGCGGCGGCGCCGTGACGGGCCTGGCGCTGGTCGAGCGGCACCCTGGTCGGGTGCGGACGCTCGTCGCCCACGAACCCCCGTTGCTCGAGCTGCTCCCCGACGCGGCCGAGCGCCGTGCGGCCACCGAAGAGATCGTCGAGACCTTCCACCGGGAAGGGGTGCAGGCGGCCTGGATGACGTTCATGACCAGCGCCGGGTTCGACGTGGGTGAGGACGGTGCTCCCGCCCGTGCAGGCGGAGACTCGTCGGAGCAGGATCTCGCTGACGGCGCCCGATTCTTCGGGTACGAGCTGCGGGGCACCGCCCGGTACGTGCCCGACGTCGCCGCGCTGACAGCCAGCCCGAGCAGGGTCGTCGTCGGCATCGGAGACGCGTCGGGTGGGTTGGTCACGTACCAGACGTCAACGGCGCTGGCTGAGCGTCTCCGCACTGCGCCGGTCGAGTTCCCCGGTGACCATGGCGGTTTCGTGTCGGACGCCGACGACTTCGCGCAGGTGCTGCGCACGGTGCTGAAGGCCTAGGAGGCGGCCGTCCCTGTCAGCGGACGGTGTGGAGCCAGCGTCGTTGCCAGATGGTCTCGACGGCCCTCGGGTGGTAGTTGCTGCGCACCCAGCTGAGTGCCTCGTGCGCGGCGAGGCCGTCGAGGATGGCCAACGCCGCCAGGGCGGTCCCGGTGCGCCCTTTGCCGCCGTGGCAGGCGACTTCGACGCGCTCGCCCGCACGGGCGCGTCGATGGGCTTCGTGGAGGGCGTCCAAGGCGTCGTCGCGGTGGGTGGGGATCCAGAAGTCCGGCCAGCTGATGTGCCGGTGTGGCCAGGCCGGGACTGGTCCTTTGGCCAGGATCAGCGCGAAGTCGGCCGGGCTGGTGGGGTCGCTGAGGCGCCGGCCCCGGACACGTGCACCGGTTGGCAGGGTGACCAGTCCGGTGTCATCGAGCCATGGAGCGCCGGTCATCGCGCTATTGTGACCTACCCGTGATCTGGAATTCGCAAATCGGTTGTGGATAAGGGTGGGATTGTCGGTGGTCGAACGTATGTTCTGGTCATGGACGAGGGACAGGTAGGTGGGTCGCTGCACGAGGTGCGGCGGCTGGCGGGCGTGCTGAGCGATGGCGCGGCGGCACTGCTTGCGGCGCCGGTGTGGTCGTTGTCGGTGGCCGAGAAGGTCGAGGCGTTGGTGGAGGTGGAGCGGGCGGGTCGGGCGGTGGAGGCGGCCCGGTTGGGGTTGGTGCGGTGCCTGGAGGGTGAGGAGCTGCTGCGGGTCGGTGCCACCAGTGTGGCCGGGTTGTTGCGGTCGCGGTGCCGGGTGGGGCCGGGGCGGGCTCGGGCGGATGTGGAGGCGGCCCGGGCGGTGGACCCGGACGTGCCTGCTGTGGGGCCGGGCGCGGTCACGAGTGCGGGGGATGTTCGTGGTGCGTTGGTGGGGATGGGTGCCGCCCTGCTGGCGGGGGAGGTGTCGCGGCCGCATCTGGATGTGGCGGTGCGGGTGCTGGACAAGATCCCGACCCGGATCCGGCGGGCTGCGGCTCCAGTCGTGGACGAGTTCTTCGTCGATGTCTCGACCAAGCACCCACCGCGCGAGTGTGAAGTACTCGCGGCGGAGCTGTTGGACCGGCTGGACCCGGACCGGACCGAGCGCGGGTTCGACCCGGACGCCTATGCGCGGCGGCGGTTCGAGATGGTCACCGACGCCACCGGGATGCTGCTGGTGTCCGGCCAGTTGGACCCGATCACCGGCGCCCAGCTCAAGGCCGCGGTCGAGCACTACGCCGCCCCCGACCCCGCCAGCAGCGACGCCGACGGGACGCTGCTGACGTGGGACACCCGGACCGCGTCCCAGCGCCGCGCCGACGCCCTGGCGATCGTGGCCCGGCAAGGACTCGCCAACGCGGGCAGCCGCGGTGGTGAACCACCCAGGGTGGTGGTGCACACCAGCGTGGACCAGCTCGCCGCCCTGCAGGTCGGTCAGAGGTTGGCGGAGCGGACCGCTGCCGGCCGGGCCTGGTGCGAACAGGTCGGGTTCATCACCCCGACGGTGTTGGAGCGGCTCGGCTGCTCGGCCGTGTTCGAACGGGTCCTGCTCGCCCCCGACGGTGCGGTGGTGAACCTGGGCCGGACCGTCCGCCTGGCCACCAGCGGACAACGGCGGGCGCTGGCCGCCCGCGACAAGGGCTGCATCATCCCCGGCTGCAACCGGCCGGCCAAACAGTGCGACGCCCACCATCTGATCGCGTGGGCGCAGGGTGGACGCACCGACCTGGACAACCTGGCCCTGCTCTGCGGACCACACCACACCGCGGTCCATGCCGGCGTCTACAACCTGGTGATGATCGCCGGGGTGCCGTGGGTGCGGATGCCCGCCCTGGTCGACCCCGCCCGGCCCCTGCAACGCAACACCCTGCACCACGACACCGCCCGAGCCCGCAAGACCGGCGAACAGATCCGCCTCACCCTTGACCCGAAGGACCTGAGGGACCCCTGGCGACCCCCAGGCCTGCCACCCAGACCCCCACAACATCAACGACCACCAGACGAGCAGGAGCACCCGCCCCAACAGCCCGAAACCACACCACCACAACCACATCCGCGGACGTGACCGGCCCTCGGCCGAGGCGGCAAGCCGCCCAGGTTGGCGTCTCACGAAATGCGTTGGGGGCCCGAGCCTCTCCTACGGTTCACCCCATGCCTGACGCGACCTTCGAGCACCCGCGACTCGTCGCGATCTACGACGCCTTGGATCCCGACCGTGACGACCTCGACGCGTACGCGGCGATCGTTGACGAGTTCGCAGCCCGTCGCGTGCTCGACGTCGGTTGCGGGACAGGCACCTTCGCCCTCATGCTCGCCGACCGTGGCCTCGAGGTGATCGCCGTCGACCCCGCGGCCGGCTCACTCGGAGTCGCGCGAGCCAAGCCCGGCGCCGAGCGCGTGACCTGGATCCACTCGGACGCGACAACGCTTCCCACGATGCAGGTCGACCTCAGCACGATGACTGGCAACGTCGCCCAGGCGATCGTCGACCCGTCTGACTGGGCGGCGACGCTGCGGGGCGTGCACGACGCCCTCCGGCCCGGCGGCCGGCTCGTCTTCGAGACCCGAGACCCTGCCCGGCGCGCGTGGGAGGAGTGGAACCGCGAGGCAACTCTGTCCACGACTGTGATCCCAGGCGTCGGGGCTGTCGAGAGCTGGCACGACGTGACCGACGTCAGCGGGCAGTTGGTCACATTCCACGCCACCAACGTCTTCCACTCCGACGGCGAGACAGTGACCTCGGACTCGACCCTTCGCTTCCGCGACCGTGACGAGATCGCCGCCGACCTGATCGCCCACGGGTACACCGTCGAAGAGGTGCGCGATGCGCCCGACCGGCCAGGCCGGGAGTTCGTGTTCGTGGCGAGACGGTGACCCGGAGGTCCGGCGTCAGTTGAGAATTCGGACCCCATCGGGCAGCGGGGAGCCGGCGAGCAGGTCCGCAGCGGTGTCGGCGAAGTGCGTGAGTGCCACACGCTGCGTCCACGGCCCGTAGGACACGCGCGCGACCCCGGCTTCCTGCAGTGCGGAGATGGCATTCGCACCTGGGCTGCCGATCGTCGTCACCCGGCGCTCCCCGATGCCCTCGACCAGCGCGTGGACCACGTCCAGGCTGAGCTTGCCGGGCACGAACACGACGGGGGCACCGGCGTCGACGTAGGCGCGTCCCCGGGCGATGGCGTCCTGCAGCACGTCGTCGGGGTCACGATCGGCGCCGCGGAGGAAGGCGTCGGTGCGTGCATTCAGCACGAAGTCAGGCACACCTTCAGCCTGTGCTGCTGCGACCGCAGCCTCCACCGCGGCCACGGACTCAGGCAGCGGCCGCATCGCGTCCTCGAGGTTCGCCCCCACGATGCCGACCCCGATGGCGCGGCGGATGGTCTCGCCGGGGTCTCCGTACCCGGACTCGAGGTCCGCGGAGACCGGGACGTCCACAGCGGCGGCGATCCGTCCGCACATGTCGATCATCAGGTCGCGGGGGATCTGCTCCCCGTCCGGGTACCCGAAGGTCGCGGCGATCGAGTGACTCGCCGTGGCCAGCGCCCGGCATCCGGGCTGGTCGGCCACGACGGTGGCGCCCACGACGTCCCACACGTTGACCATGACGAGCAGCTCGGGGTCGGTGTGAAGTCGCAGCAGGTCCGAAGCGAGGGATGCCGTCGAGGGGTTCGTGTCGGTGCTCATCGCGCCACCCTAAGGCTGAGTGCGAGGTGAGGTGCCAACGCCCTCGCGTGGGAGGATCCGCCTGGTCTCACAGCAACCTGCGCGAGGACGGGAGACGCCCATGGTCGCCATCGCCTTGGCCGGTGCCACCGGCTGGACCGGAAGCGCGGTTGCCGCAGGGGTGGTGGCCTCTGACGATCTGGTGCTGCGCTCGGCTATCGCCCGCCGCGCCGCCGGTCAGGACCTGGGCGCCGCCCTGGGGAAGGACGACTGGGGGGTACCCGTGTACGCCTCGGTCGCCGAGGCACTGGACGAGGCCGCCGACGCGGGCGGGGTCGACGTCCTCGTCGACTACACGTCCCACGAGTCGGTCAAGGCCAACACCCTCGCGGCGATCGAGCGTGGGGTCGGTGTCGTGGTGGGCTCCTCGGGCCTGTCGGCCGACGACTACGCCGAGATCGACGCCGCGGCCCGCGCTCGCCACGTCGGGGTCATCGCGTCCGGCAACTTCTCGCTGACCGCTGCGATGGCGACCGCCGCGGCAGTGCTTGTCGCCCACCACCTCCCCGAGTGCGAGATTCTCGACTACGCGACCGATGCCAAGCGGGACGCCCCCAGCGGCACGTCGCGCGAGATCGCAGAACGACTAGCGGACGTCCGCAAGCCGGTCGTCGGACGCCCGGTCGGGGCCACCGACGGGCTCGAGCAGGCACGCGGAGGAACCGTCGCCGGCATGCAGATCCACTCCATCCGTCTGCCCAGCTTCACGCTCTCCACCGAGGTGATCTTCGCCCTACCGGACGAGCGCCTCACCATCCGACACGACGCCGGTTCGTCGGCCGACCCGTACGTCGCGGGCACCCTGATCGCCGTCCGTGCCCTGCCTGGGCGCGTCGGCCTCACCCGCGGGCTCGACACCGTTCTCCTCGAGAGCACCCCGGCCGAAGAGGCCTGACCAGGCGGCCAGAGTCGAGGGAAAGGCCCCTCGTTAGGCTCGCCGCCATGACCTCTCGACCCGACGGCCGCGCCGCACACCAGCTCCGCGACGTCCGTATCACCCGTGGATGGCTCGACCACGCCGAAGGCAGCGTGCTCGTGGAATTCGGGGCCACGCGCGTCCTCTGCGCCGCCTCGCTGACCGAGGGGGTCCCGCGCTGGCGCAAGGGCTCGGGAAAGGGTTGGGTCACCGCCGAGTACGCCATGTTGCCTCGCTCGACCAACACGAGGTCCGACCGCGAGGCCGTCAAGGGCCGGATCGGCGGTCGTACGCACGAGATCTCACGCCTGATCGGACGGTCGCTACGCGCGATCATCGACACGAAAGCGTTGGGGGAGAACACGATCGTGCTCGACTGCGACGTGCTGCAGGCCGACGGCGGAACGCGTACAGCCGCCATCACCGGCGCCTACGTGGCCCTTGCTGACGCCCTCACCTGGGCACGCGGTAAGGGCATCGTGAAGCGCGACGCGCTGCTCGACTCAGTCGCCGCCGTCTCGGTCGGAATCACTGACGGCACACCGGTTCTCGACCTCAACTACACCGAGGACGTGCGCGCCGAGACCGACATGAACATCGTCACGACCGGACGCGGGCTGTTCGTCGAGGTGCAGGGGACGGCCGAAGCCGCACCTTTCGACCGCCGCGAGCTGGAGGCCTTGCTCGACCTCGGGACGGCCGGGTGCATCGAGCTCACGCGCCTGCAGGCAGAGGCTCTCGAGAAGCCGCTCGAGCGCGCCGTCCTCCCATGAGCGAGGGAATCGCCGTCAGCGGGCTCGCTCCGTCCGCCCGAGTGGTGCTCGCCACGCGCAACAGCCACAAGCTCCACGAGATGCGCGCGATCCTCGAGCACTCCCTCGCGGACGGCCCAGCGGCGGCCGACCTCCACGCCATGGTGGTGTCGCTCGAGGGAGTCGACGCGCCCGAGGTCGTCGAGTCCGGCGTCACCTTCGCCGAGAACGCCCTGCTCAAGGCCCGAGCTGCGGCTGCAGCGACGGGCCTGCCGGCGGTGGCTGACGACTCCGGGCTGGCGGTCGACGTGCTCGGTGGCGCGCCGGGTGTCTTCTCGGCGCGTTGGAGCGGACGCCACGGCGACGATCGCGCGAACGTCGACCTCCTGCTCGGCCAGCTCGGCGACGTGCCCGCTGAGCACCGCGGCGCAGGCTTCGTGTGTGCGATGGCACTCGTCACCCCCGACGGGCGTGAGGTGGTCGAGCACGGCGAGCTGCGGGGCACGCTGACCACGTCGCCCCGCGGTCATGGAGGGTTCGGCTACGACCCCGTGCTGCAGTTGGAGGGTGACAGCCGCACCCTGGCCGAGCTGGCGCCGGACGAGAAGAACGCGATCAGCCACCGAAGTCAGGCCCTGCGCGCCCTCGCGCCCGAGGTGCTTCGCCTGCTCCACTGAGACCAGGCAACACTGAGACCAGGCAACACTGAGACCAGGTAACACTGAGACCAGGCAACCGTGGGGCCCGATGCTCCCTGGCGGGGCGGACCCATCCGGTGGCCCGGCAGTGCCGAAGAGGAGGTGTGACCACGCAGCGACGACCGCGTCTCCTCGCAGCCCTGGCGGGTGTCATCGCCGGTGCGTTCACGCTGGCTGTCGCCGAGGTGCTGGCTGCAGTCATCTCGCCCACGTCGTCCCCCGTGCTCGCGGTCGGCTCGGCGTTCGTGGACCTTACGCCTCCGGCGCTCAAGGACTTTGCCGTCGAGACGTTCGGCACGAAGGACAAGCTCGTGCTGCTCGTCGGCATGGTGGTCGTCATCATCGTTCTGGCCGCAGTCGCCGGGGTCCTCGCGGCGAGGCGACGTGCGTTCGGCTGGGGCGCGGTCGGTCTGCTCGGTCTCGTCGCTGCCGTGGCGGCGTACACGCGCGCCGGGGCCGGACCCCTCGACGTGCTGCCGAGCCTGGTGGGTGCCGGGGCCGGGATCCTCGTGCTCGACCGCCTGCTCGACCGGCTCGAAGGAGTTCCGGACGGGACCGGTGGTACCAACCGGCGGGGATTCCTGGTCGCCGCCGGGGTCACCGCCGCTGTGGCGGCCGTCGCCGGGCTGGGCGCCCGTGTGCTGGGCCAGCGCGCGCGCGACGTCGTCGAGGCGCGCGGGGCCATCTCGCTGCCGACGGCCGCGACTCCCGAGGCTCCGCTGCCGGCCGGCGTCGAGCTCGACCTCGACGGCATCACGACGTGGGTGACGCCGAATGAGGACTTCTACCGGATCGATACGGCGCTGACCGTGCCGCAGGTGAACCCCGAGGAGTGGAGCCTGCGTGTCTTCGGGATGGTCGAGGAGGAGGTCGAGGTCACCTTCGCCGAGCTGCTCGATTCCGACCTGACCGAGGCGTGGGTGACCCTGACGTGTGTCTCCAACGAGGTGGGTGGTGAGCTCGCAGGGAATGCCAAGTGGCTGGGCATGCCGATCCGCGACCTGCTCGCGCGGGCCCGCCCGAAGGACGGCGCCGACATGGTGCTGTCGCGAAGCGTCGACGGCTTCACCGCTTCCACGCCGCTCGAGGTCTTGCAGGAGGAGGACCGTGACTGCCTGCTGGCCATCGCGATGAACGACGAGCCACTGCCACTCGAGCACGGCTTCCCCGTCCGCATGGTCGTGCCGGGCCTGTACGGCTTCGTGTCGGCGACCAAGTGGGTGATCGAGATGGAGGTCACGCGCTTCGCTGACGCGACGGCCTACTGGACCGACCGGGGCTGGGCCGACAAGGCCCCGATCAAGACCGCTTCGCGCATCGACGTGCCCGCCTCGTTCGCCAAGGTGTCGGCCGGTCCGGTCGCAGTCGGGGGGGTGGCGTGGGCACAGTTCCGTGGCATCACCGCCGTCGAGGTGCAGGTGGACGGGGGTGACTGGGAGGAGGCCACCCTCGCCGAAGAGGCCAGCCTCGATACCTGGCGGCAGTGGTCATTCATGTGGGAGGCCGAGCCCGGCAGCCACACGCTGCGCGTCCGCGCGGCTGACGACACCGGCGAGGTGCAGACCGAAGAGCGGGCGAGGCCGATTCCCAACGGTGCATCAGGCTGGCACTCGGTCAACGTCACCGTCACCTGAAACTGATTGCCCAACAGACCAATCCACCGCCCCGTGGCGTGTCGAACACAGTGCGACAGACGTTCACCACCATGGAGGAAATACCGTGAAGAACCGACTCGCACTCGCTGCACTATTCACCACGGTCGCGCTGACCACCGCTGCCTGCAGCGGTGGCGACGACACCGCGACCACCCCGGCGGCCGACGAGGACACGTCCTCGTCGTCCTCCTCGGCTCCGATGGAGACAGAGGACATGGCAAGCGGCATGGTCGGCGCCGGTTGCGCCGCCTACGCCGAGGCCGTCCCGGACGGCGCCGGCTCGGTCGACGGCATGGCGCAGGATCCGGTGGCCACCGCGGCCAGCAACAACCCGCTGCTCACGACGCTGACAGCGACCGTCACCGGCGCCTACAACCCGGACGTGAACCTGGTCGACACCCTCAACGGCGCTGAGTTCACTGTGTTCGCACCTGTCGACGACGCCTTCGCCAAGGTCGACGCTGCAACGCTGGAGACGTTGAAGACGGACGCTGACCTGCTCAGCACGATCCTGACCTACCACGTGATCCCCGGCCAGCTCGACCCGGAGGCTGTGGTCGGTAGCCAGACCACCGTCCAGGGCGACGCCGTCGAGGTGACGGGATCGGGTGACAACCTCAAGGTCAACGGCGCCAACGTGATCTGCGGCGGCGTGCAGACCGCCAACGCGACGGTCTACCTGATCGACGGTGTGCTCACGCCCACCATGTGACCGAGCAACGCACGATGACAGCCGAGTGGCGCCGCCCCTTCCAGGGTCGGCGCCACTGCGCTGTGAACCGGCGCTCGAGGTGCGGGAGGCGGGACTCGAACCCGCACGTCCGAAGACACAGGATCCTAAGTCCTGCGTGGCTGCCAGTTACACCACTCCCGCGCGCTGGACCACGATACGCGGACCGGTCTCCCTGGCGCACAGGCGTTCTGCGGACGAGTACCGCTCAGTCGACGCCCAGGTCACGACGGAGCTTGGCGACGTGGCCGGTGGCCTTAACGTTGTAGGCGGCGTGCACGATGCTGCCGTCCGTCCCGACTACGAGGGTCGAGCGGATCGTGCCCATGTAGACCTTGCCGTAGTTCTTCTTCTCGCCCCAGGCGCCGTACGCGGACAGCACCGAGTGCTCCACGTCGCTGACCAGCGGGAAGGTCAGGCCCTCCTTCTCGACGAACTGGGCGAGCTTGGCGACCGGGTCGGGGCTGACGCCGACGACGGTGTACCCGGCGGCCTGCAGGGAGGCCAGGCTGTCGCGGAAGTCGCAGGCCTGCGTGGTGCATCCCGGCGTCATCGCGGTCGGGTAGAAGTACACGATCACCTGCTGGTCGCGGTGGTCGGAGAGCGTGAAGCTCCCTCCGTCCGCGGTCGGCAGGGTGAAGTCAGGGGCTGCGTCTCCGACGCTGAGGCGGCCGGGCGAGGTCTCGGTGGGGGCGGTCATGGCGGTGAGGTTACGCGATCGGGCCGTCGCGGCACGAGCCGTGGTGCAACGAGGTCGCACCTGCTGTTGCGATCGAGTCGCATCTGGCGGGAGACTTTCACCCATGCACGTTCCCGATGGCTTCCTCGACGTACCGACCTCGATCGCAACGGGAGTGGTGGCGGCGTCCGCCGTCGGGCTGGCCCTGCGCCGCAGCGACACCGAGCTGCGCGAGTCTGGTGCCCCGTTGGCCGGCCTCACCGCCGTGTTCATCTTCGCGGTGCAGATGGTCAACTTCCCGGTCGGCGCGGGGACGAGCGGCCACCTCATGGGCGGGGTGCTGGCGGCCGTCCTCGTCGGCCCGTGGACCGCCGTCCTGTGCCTGACCGTGGTCCTGGTCGTGCAGGCCCTCGTCTTCGCGGACGGTGGCCTCACCGCGCTCGGCACCAACATCACGCTGATCGGTGTCGTCACGGTCCTGGTCGGGTACGCGGTCACCCGCGTCGCACTGCACGCGATGCCGAGACGGCCCGGCAGCGTCGTGCCCGCCAGCGCAGTCGGTGCGTTGCTGTCGGTGCCGGCGGCGGCGCTGGTCTTCGTCGGGCTGTACACGCTCGGCGGGGCCGTCGAAATCCCTTCCGGCGCACTGCTAACCGCCATGCTCGGCTGGCACCTGCTGATCGGTGTCGGCGAGGCGCTCATCACTGCCGCGGTCGTGGGCGCCGTTGTCGCCACCCGTCCCGACCTGGTGTACGCAGCTCGCCGTCTGGTGCCCGCGCTCGTGCTCGTGGACGCCAACGGTCAGGCCGTTCCTGTGTCGGATCTTGGGTCGGACGGCGTCCGGCGAAGCCACGGCCACGCCCAAGGCTCCGCGGGCAGCAGGGGGGCACGCGGGGCACTGACGGGCCTGGCCGTGGCGAGCCTGGTCGTCGCCGGCGGCGTCTCCATCCTCGCGTCCGCGAGCCCCGACGGCCTCGAGTTCGTCGGCGAGAGTCTCGGTTTTGGCTCGGAGGCGCGCGACTCGGCGGTCGCCGCCTCACCGCTGTCGGACTACGCGCTGGCCGGGGTTGGCAACGCTGCTCTCGCGACCGGACTCGCCGGGCTCGTGGGCGTCGTGGTCACCGCTGCGGCGGGCTTCGGGGTCATGCGCCTCGTGCGCCGCGGCCGAACCGACAGGGCGTGAGACGCCGGCCGCCCGGCATCGCATGAGCACCAAGGGCGAAGGTCTTCACGTCGCGGGCGACACCCTCGTCCACGACCTACCTGCACACCCGAAAGTGTTGGCGTGCATCGCTTTCGTCGTCGTCGTGGTCGCCACGCCAACGGGACGCTGGTCGGCGTTCGCGGGCTACGCGGCGCTGATCCTCGGCGTGCTGGCCCTGTCGCGCATCCCTCCGTTGCTGGTACTGCGCCGCATGGTGGTCGAGGTGCCGTTCGTCGTGTTCGCGCTGCTGCTGCCGGTCGTTGCGAGCGGACCTCGGGTCGACGTGATGGGGCTGTCCCTCTCGTCCGCCGGACTGACCGGGGGAGCGACCATGCTCCTGAAGGCGACGCTCGGCGTGCTCGCCGGGATCACCCTCGCCGCCACGACACCGGCGCGTGACCTGCTGGCCGGCCTCGACCGGTTGCGCGTCCCACGTCAGCTGGTGACCATCGCCGGCTTCATGGTGCGATACGCGTCCGTCGTCACCGGAGACCTGCAGCGCATGCGGATCGCCCGTGCCGCAAGGGGTTTCACGGGTGGACGGCTCGGCCACCTGAGGATCGAGGCGGCCGGCGTGGGTGCGCTGTTCGTCCGCAGCTACGAGCGCGGGGAGCGGGTGCATCGGGCGATGCTGTCGCGCGGCTACACCGGCCGCATGCCCGGGCTGGCCGCGTCGGCCGCCCGTCCGAGCCAGTGGTTGGCCTGTGCCGTTCTCCCCGCTGCTGCCCTTGTGGTCGGCCTGACGGCGGCCGCGGCGTGAGCGGGGTCGGTGTCGGTGTCGGCAGCGTCACGGCGAGTACTCCCGCCGTGCGCGTCGAGAAGCTGACATTCGCCTACCCCGACGGGCGTCAGGTGCTCTTCGGGGTCGACCTCGAGGTGCGGGCCGGGGAGCGCGTTGCACTGCTCGGCCCCAACGGCGCCGGCAAGACGACACTCGTCCTGCACCTCAACGGCATCCTCGGCCACAGTACGGGCGGGTACGGCTCGGGGTCGGTGAACATCGGCGGGTTGCCGGTGGCCCGCGAGCATCTCGCCGAGATCAGGCGCCGGGTCGGGCTGGTGTTCCAGGACCCGGACGACCAGCTGTTCATGCCGACCGTCGCCGACGACGTCGCGTTCGGCCCGGCGAATCTCGGCGTCCGCGGCCCCGAGCTCGACGCACGCGTCGCGCTGGCACTCGAGCAGGTGGGCATGAGCGAGGTCGCCGACCGTCCGCCACACCACCTGTCGTTCGGCCAGCGCCGCCGGGTTGCCCTGGCGACCGTGCTGGTGTCCTCTCCGCAGGTGCTGGTCCTCGACGAGCCGTCGAGCAACCTCGACCCGGCCAGCCGGCGCGAGCTGGCCGACGTGCTGACCCGCCTCGACGCGACCCAGCTGATGGTCACGCACGACCTGCCCTACGCGCTCCAGCTGTGTCCCCGTGCAGTCCTGCTGGACGAGGGACGGGTGATCGCCGACGGCCCGACCCGCGAGCTGCTCGCCGACGCGGACCTGATGGCGGCCCACCGGCTCGAGCTTCCCTACGGCTTCGACCCCTTGTCTGTTCCGGGCGCCTGACGGTCCGGAGGGGCGGGGGCGGTTCTGTCGCGATAGCGTCGGCGCCTGCAGTGGGAGGACGACACGTGCCGTCGAGAGGACACAGATGAGCGGCGACAGCACCACGAGGCCGACGGCGCCGGTGCCCTCGGCTGCCGCTGATGCGCTGCAGGCCGAGATCGCGGATCGGCAGAAGCGTCTCGCAGCCACCGTCGACGAGCTGACGTCGCGAGTCCACCCCAGAGAAGTTCTGCGCCGCAGCGCGTCCGACGGCAAGGACAGGGCCGCCGAGCTCCAGGGGAGGATCCGCGAGGCTCTGACCGATGAGCAGGGCAACCCGCGGGTCGAGCGGATCGCCGCCGTCAGCGCCGCAGCCGCTGTTGTTGTCGGTGCACTGATCTGGCGGCGCACGCGGAGCTGACCGACCGGGCCGGTACGGTCGTGGCGTGACCTCGTCAGGCGAGGCGGCTCCCAGCCTGCCGATCCGCATGTTGCACGACCGGGTGCTGGTCTCGACCGCCGACGAAGCGGGTGAGCGGCGCTCGAGTGCAGGCATCGTCATCCCCGCCACCGCATCCGTCGGCAAGCGCCTTGCCTGGGGTGTCGTCGTGGCGACCGGCCAACACGTGCGCCAGATCAGCGTCGGCGACCGCGTGCTGTTCGACCCCGAGTCCCGCGGCGAGGTCGAGATGTCCGGGACCGCCTACGTCCTGCTGCGCGAGCGCGACCTGCATGCCGTCGCCGACCCGCCCGACGAGGCCGAGCAGACCGGCCTCTACCTCTGAGTACGCCGGCACGGGGCATGTCGCCGCGGCGCAACGCCCGCTACACGCCGCTGGAGGTGGACGGGCCGCTGCCGGCCGACATGCTGCGCGCGATGCTGTCCATCCGACGCGATCCCCTCAGCTTCCTGGCGCGGACGGCCCAGACGCACGGCGACCTGGTGGCCTTCCCGACGCCCGGTCGCCCTGTGCTGCTGGTGAACCGGCCCGTGGCGGCATGGCAGCTGCTGGCGGCGGGGGAGCGTGGCTGGTCGAAGGAGACGCCGCAGTACACAGCGCTCACGGCAGTGACGGGACGTGGGCTGCTGACCGGCGACGGGCCCGCGTGGCGGGAGAGGCGCAAGCTGGCGCAGCCCGCCTACGGTCACGACTCGCTGGCGGCGGTCGCCCGAGCCTCGAGGCGCGCGGGACGCTTTGTTGCAGAACAGGTTCCGTCCGATGGCGGTGTCGTCGACGTCGAGAAGGTGTTGCTGACCGCGACCCTCGACGTGGTGGCTGAGGCGCTCTTCGGTAGTGGGGGTGTGGCCGACGGACGGCGACTCGTGCAGGCCGTGCTCGGGGCTCTGGACGTCGTCGTGGCACGGGTGCGGACCCCACTGCACCTCCCACGCCGGCTGCCGACGCCTGGCAACATCCGGATGCGCCGGGCGGTCGCCGCACTCGACGAGACCTCTGCCGCGCTGGTCGCGAACCGCCGGGCACAGGTCGACGAAGGGCACGCGCACCACGACCTCCTCGGGGTCCTTCTGGCCGCCGTCGACTCAGGAAGGCTGAGCCCTGAGGGGCTGCGCGACGAGCTGGTCACCACCGTGATCGCCGGCCACGAAACCGTCGCCACCTCGCTGGCATGGACGCTCGACCTGCTCGCCCGCCACCCCGACGTGCAGGCTTCGGTACATGCCGAGATCGACAGTGTCGGAACGGTTTTGGCGAGCGAGTTCGCACGGCTGCCGCGCACACGGGCGGTGGTCGACGAGGCGCTACGGCTGTACCCGCCGGCGTGGGTGATCACGCGGCGGGCTACGACGGACCACGACCTCGACGGGCTCGCCGTCCCGTCCGGAACGCTTGTCATCGTCAGCCCCTGGCTGCTGCACCGCGGATCGGCATGGGCTGACCCCGAGGTCTTCGACCCGGGCCGGTTCGGTCCGGACGCGGCGACGCCCCAGCGCGGTACCTACCTGCCGTTCGGTGCCGGTCCACGGCTCTGCATCGGACGGGAGCTCGCGCTCGTGGAGTCGGTGCTGCTGCTCGCGGAGCTGCTGGGCACCCACCGGATCGACCCGGCAACCCCGGACGGCACACCCCGTCGAGCGCGCGCCTTGGTCACCCTGCGTCCCGACGGCGGGCTGCCCCTGCGGCTCTCTCGCCGCTGAGACTCGCCAGCCCGAGGGTGCGTCCGGTTCCTCACGTTCGTCCCTTAGGGTGGTCGCCGAACCGTCCGGGGGTCAGTCACCGATGGGACGAGGATGCAGAGCAGTGAACCGGCAGCACGACGCCCACTGGGGCCTCAAGGCCCCCATGAAGAGCATGCCCAAAGACATCGCCCGCTACGCGCTTGGTGGCGACGATCGACCATCGTGCTCGGCGTCGTCGGCTTCGTCACCGCCGTGGCGGCTGTCGTGGCCATCCAGACGCTCGGCGCACCTGGAGCGGAGGGCAACGAAAGCTCCTCATCAGGCAGGCCATTCGGAAGTCCATTCGAGGTAAAGCTCTTCGAGTCGTCCGACAGCGCCCCGACGACGTCGACGTCGGAACCCGCACCTGGCACGACCTCGGGGACCGCGGACCCCACGACCTCGTCGAGCTCCTCGACCACATCTCAGGACAGCACGACCACCCCTCCGACGTCGGAGGCCCCGGACCCGACCTCGACGACGACAGCGCCCCCTGGGACCACCGCCCCGCCACCGGCGCCGCCCCCGCCCGACCCGCCGTCGACGAGCCCTCCGTCGTCGTCGCCCCCGCCGGAGGATGACGACCCGTGCTTCCTGCCCCCGCTGATCTGCTGAGCGGGAGACAGGTGCCGAGATACAGTCTGGCGCAAGGCTGCTCACCCCGTGTGTTCGGCCAGACACCGACCTCGTGTCGGCCTCCTAGGTTGGGTGGATGACGCCTGACAGCGCTGCCCTCGATCCCGACGGGCTCGCCCGCACCCTCGTTGCGGAGAACTCGTATCTCACCCTGGCGACGGTGGGTGCCGACGGAGTGCCGTGGGCATCCCCGGTCTGGTTCGCTGCACGCGGGCTCGACGTGTGCGTCTGGGCATCGAAGCCCGGCGCACGGCACTCGCGAAACATCGCGGAGAACCCCAGGGTGTCGCTCGTGATCTTCGACTCGAGCAGGGCACCAGGCGAGGGGAGCGCGCTCTACGTCTCGGCCGATGCCGGGCTCGTCGACGACCCGACGTTCGAGGACGCGCTCGCCGTCTACAACGCGGGATCGGTCGAGCGCGGACTGGCCGAGTGGGACCCGGCGAAGCTGCGCGAACCCGCGAAGCACCGCCTCTACCGCGCCGTCACGCTCGAAGCCTTCGTGCTCGACGACCACGACGAGCGGATCAGGGTTTCGTAGCGGACAGGAGCGGGGCTACGTGCCCTCGGTGTGGCCCGACCGATGATTTCCGCGCCATGGCGGTCTGTACGCCGAGCACCGACTCACGGGAGGCTGACGCCGTGCGGAAACTGACCTTTGCCATGAACGTGAGCCTGGACGGCTACATCACCGCGCCCGGCGACGACCTCGGCTGGAGCGTGCCGAGCGACGAGCTGTTCCAGTGGTGGTCCGACCGGGTGGGGGCGACCGGCCTGGCGCTGTATGGGCGCAAGCTGTGGGAGACGATGAGTCCCCACTGGCCGACCGCCGCCCAGCAGCCCGGCGCCACGCCGGCGCAGATCGAGTTCGCCCGCCGCTGGCTGGACATGCCGAAGGTGGTGTTCTCCTCCACGATCAGCACGGTCGACTGGAACACCCGCCTGGTCACCGGCGACGCGGTCACCGAGATCACCCGGCTCAAGGCCGAGGATGGCGGCCCCATGGACATCGCCGGCGCCACACTCGCCGCAGCGGCGATGCGGGCCGGGCTGATCGACGAGTACGTGCTGGCCACCGCCCCGGTCTTGGTGGGCAGCGGCACCCCGTTCTTCACGGTCTTGGACAACTGGGTGAACCTGACCCTGGTGGAGACCCGGACGATCCCCGACGGCGTGGTCCTGAGCAGGTACGAGACCAGGCACTGAGTGCCCGACGCCAGGCACGTGTCCTCGCACATCTCCTTCGGTGCTGGTGCGCCATCAGGGACTCGAACCCCGAACCCGCTGGGTCAGTCCGCGCGACCTGCCGGGCCGGGTCAGGACTCCGGTAGGTACTGGACCTCGGTGGTCGTGCTGCAGTCGTGGACCGTGACGTTGGCTGCCCCGAACCGGACGCGTCCCACTCCCTGCCAGTCCTCCGCACCGCTGATGACGCAGTCCGCGTACACCCTGAGGTGGGCGCGGGGGTTGGGGTCGCCGGAGGGCGGCAGGCCGAAGTCCAGACTCGGGACGCCTACCTGCGTGAACTTCGGGGTGGAGACGTCCCCCTGCAGGGCGAGCGAGTGCCCGACCTTCCACAGTCCCCTGTTGCCGGCCTCGCCATAGGACGCGGCCCGGGCCACGCATCCCGACGCCAGCGGGTCGTCCACGTCGACAGCCTTCGGGTCGGGGCACCGGTAGTTGGCGACGGCGACCTCGTTGTCGCCGTACTCGGTGGCGACCCACCATTCGTACACGTGGTAGTTGCCAGGGACCCCGGTCATCCACCCGGTGGTGCTGACCGTGGCGTAGGCCCATCCTCGGACCGCGAAGTCGTCGAGCTTCCAGCCCGGCGCCGGGGGCTGGATGTCGCCCGTCTTGGGCGCGCGGCCACGGGCGACGTCCCACCGGGCGAGCCCGGTTGTCTGGCGCGTGTTGGCGCCGCTCACCGGGATCCCGGCCACCGTCCCGGTGACGGTGGCCAGGTCGGCCACAGCGCCGGTGTTGCCCAGATGGGTCCAGGTGTAGGTGGAGTCCGAGGCCACCTGATTAACGATGAGGGGCGCGGGCTCGTCGACGACGAGCCTCAGGTCCACCGTCAAGGGAGCGCCGCCGGCGGCGCCGGGTACCGTGGCCCGGATCCGCACGGAGCTGCCGACCACGTCCTCGGAGTAGGGGTTCGCCGGCTCGTCCCAGCCCGACGACTCGCCGACACTGGTGCACGCCGCTGGCGCGAAGGTCGCCAGGGTCGTCTTCGCCGGACAGGTGTAGTCCGTGACGGTCACCGAGACATAGGACGTCTTCTCCGGGCCAAGCGGGAAGTTGACCTCGACACCGCCGTTCACAGCGGTGGTGTGGAAGTTCCCCGGGCGACCCGGCAACGCGCCGGCGACGATCGCGCCGGCGTACACGGTGTGCTTGACGTACTCGACCGGCCGTGGAAGCGCCGCCCCGGCGGGAGGCAGGACCGCCGCAGACAGGGCTGTCGCGGATGGCGCCGAGACGGAGATGGCCGTCACGACGGCGGCGAGCAGCGTGGTCGCCTTCAGCGCGCGCTGTGGTGTTGCACGAGACATGGTTTCCTCCCGCGACGCCGCGACGCCGGGGCGCCCTGAGACCGATGCGTTGACAGGTGGAAGGCCTCCCCCTGTTCCCCGTGGTCTGTCGCACGACCAACGGGTCTGGTGTCAGGCTCGCAGCCCGCGCTGCATGGCACATCCACCGTTCGAACGATCAACTAACGGTGTTCGACAGGATGTGGGCCACGGTCTGCGGCGACGTCGCGTCGCTCCTGGACGGTACGACGCCGGCGCGTTCGGGCCCAGACATGCCCCAGGCCAGCGGCACGTGGCGTGACGCTGGCCTGCGGTGTGTTGGTGCGCCGGGTCAGGCCTTCGGTATGTACAGGACCTGGGTGTTCGTGCTGCACTCGTGGACCGTGACGTTGGCTGCCCCGAATCGGACTCGTCCCACTCCCTGCCAGTCCTCCGCACCGCTGATGACGCAGTCCGCGGTCACCCCGAGGTAGCCCCAGATGTCGGGGTCGCCGCGGCTGCCGAAGGTCACACTCGGGACGCCTACCTGCGTGAACTTCGGGGTGGAGCCGTCCCCCTGCAGGGCGAGCGAGTGCCCGACCTTCCACAGTCCCCTGTTGCCGGCCTCGCCATAGGACGCGGCTCGGGCCACGCATCCCGACGCCAGCGGGTCGTCCACGTCGACAGCCTTCGGGTCGGGGCAGCGGTAGTTGGCGACGTTGACCTCGTTGTAGCCGTACTCGGTGCCGACGTACCAGTCGAACACGTGGTAGTTGCCCGGGACCCCGGTCATCCACCCGGTGGTGCTGAACGTGGCGTAGGCCCATCCTCGCACCGCCTCGTCGTAGAGCTCCCAGCCCGGCTCCGTGGGCTGGATATCGCCCGGCTTGGGCGCGCGGCCACGGGCGACGTCCCACCGGGCGAGCCCGGTTGTCTGGCGAGTCCTGGCGCCGCTCACCGGGATCCCGGCCACCGTCCCGGTGACGGTGGCCCGGTCGGCCTGACCGTCGACGTAGTTGCCCAGGTGGGTCCAGGTGTAGGTGGAGTCCGAGGCCACCTGCAGCACGGTGAGGGGCGCCGGGTTGTCGACGACGAGCCTCAGGTCCACCGCCAACGGACCTCCGCCGGCGGTGCCGGGCACCGTGGCCCGGATCCGGACGGAGCTGCCGACCACGTCCTCGGAGTAGGGGTTCGCCGGCCTGTCCCAGGCCGACGACTCGCCGACACTGGTGCACGCCGCTGGCGCGAAGGTCGCCAGGGTCGTCTTCGCCGGACAGGTGTAGTCCGTGACGATCACTTCGACCCCCGACGTCTTCTCCGGGCCAAGCGGGAAGCTGGTCTCGACGCCACCGATCACAAGGGTGGTGTGGAAGTTCCCCGGGCGACCCGGCAACGCGCCGGCGACGATCGCGCCGGCGTACACGGTGTGCTTGACGTACTCGACCGGCCGTGGAAGCGCCGCCCCGTCAGCAGTCAGGACCGCCGCAGACAGGGCTGTCGCGGATGGCGCCGAGACGGAGATGGCCATCACGACGGCGGCGAGCAGCGTGGTCGCCTTCAGCGCGCGCTGTGGTGTTGCACGAGACATGGTTTCCTCCCGCGACGCCGGGGCGCCCTGAGACCGATGCGTTGACAGGTGGAAGGCCTCCCCCTGTTCCCCGTGGTCTGTCGCACGACCAACGGGTCTGGTGTCAGGCTCGCAGCCCGCGCTGCATGGCACATCCACCGTTCGGACGATCAACTAACGGTGTTCGACAGGATGTGGGCCACGGTCTGCGGCGACCTCGCGTCGCTCCTGGACGGCACGACGCCGACGCGTTCGAGCCCAGACATGCCTCAGGCCAGCGGCACGTGATGTGTCGCTGGCCTGCGGTGTTGGTGCGCCATCAGGGACTCGAACCCCGAACCCGCTGATTAAGAGTCAGCTGCTCTGCCAATTGAGCTAATGGCGCAACGACGGGGAACTCTAACAGCGCCGCCCCGGTGCCACGAAATCGGTTGCTGCCCGCCGCTGCAGGTCAGCGAGAGGAGACGTCGTCGCCCTCGTCGTCAACGTCCTCGTCGCCCTCAGCCTCGCCCAGACCCTTGCCGACCGAGCCCAGGTCGCCACCTTCTCCGGTGACCCACCAGGAGTTCTCCGGGACGCCCTCAGACTGCAGGATCTCCTCGGACGCCGGCCCTTCGGGGCTCGTCAGGTCGACGAGCAGCGAGAGGGGCACATGCTCAGAGAGCAGTTCCATCACCTGGCGGTCGGCATCGTCATCGACGACATCGTCCGCCTTACCTCCGTCGGTCAGCGTCCCCGAGTCCTGCGGGCGGGTCTCGTCCGCGGCATCGCTGCTCATGCTTCCTCCGTTACCCGGCGCGTGCCTCGTCCGGTAGGTCCGCGGATACGCGCTCAGCGCTCACACTACGGCAGGGCCCCCGTCCGCGTGGTGCTGCAACCGAAGGACCTCACTTCGTGCGTGGGGTGAGTGACGGGACTTGAACCCGCGACATCCGCGACCACAACGCGGCGCTCTACCAGCTGAGCTACACCCACCACGTGCCGGCGTAACCGCACGGCAGCAACGGGAAGTGTAGCGGTCGGGTAGGCGTGCCCTGAACTCGTTAGACGGTGCCCAGGTGCCGGGCCGCGATCTCCCGCGCTGTTGCGCTGTCGGGTCCCGGCGGGGGGACGAACACGGCCTCGCGGTAGTAGCGCAGCTCGCGGATGCTCTCCCAGATGTCGGCCAGCGCACGGTGCCCGCCCGCCTTCTGCGGCGACGCGAAGTAGGCCCGCGGGAACCACCGCCGGGCCAGCTCCTTGATGCTGGAGACGTCGATGATCCGGTAGTGCAGGTGAGCGTCGAGATCAGGTAGGTCGCGCGCAATGAAGCCCCGGTCGGTGCCAACGCTGTTGCCCGCCAGCGGGGCCTTTCCCGCGGACGGCACGTGCTCGCGGACGTAGGCCATCACCTGCTCCTGTGCCTGCTCCAGGGTGAGGCCCTCGGCGAGCTCGTCGAGCAGCAGCGAGCTCGTGTGCATCTGCCGCACCACGTCGTTCATCTGCGTCAGCGACTCATCCGGGGGTCTGATCACGAGGTCGACGCCCTCCCCGAGCACCGTGAGGTCGGAGTCGGTGACGAGCGCCGCCACCTCGACCAGCGCGTCGGCGACGAGGTCGAGTCCGGTCATCTCACAGTCGATCCAGACGATGCGCTGCGCGGACAGGTCAGCAGGTTCTGGCACCACGCCAATCTAGTGGCGGTGACCGGCCGTCGTCGGTAACCCCACGGACCGCGTCCCACTAACCTCGCCGCCATGACCATGCCCTCCTACCGGCCTGCCCCGCCCCGGCACCGCATCAGACCCGCCCGGCCACGAGTGCGGCGCGGGCTGATGTTGGCGGCGGTCGTCTTCCTGGTGGTGTGCGCACTGGTCACCGCGTTGGTCGTCGCGCTCTCCACCGGTCCCGATGGCGCACTGATCGGTCTGGTGCTGGCACTGCTGCCGGTGTTTCCCGTGGCCGCCACCCTGCTCTGGGTCGACCGGTTCGAGGCGGAGCCGCGCGCGCTGCTCGCGTTCACGTTCGTGTGGGGGGCGACCGCCGCGATCGTCATCTCGCTCGTGGTCAGCCTGCCTGTGGCGGCAGTCATCGAGGCCGGTGGGGGAGGGCCCGACAGCAGTGCCGTCCTGGTCGCCCCGGTCGTCGAGGAGATCGCCAAGGGGATGGCCGTCGTCGGCGTCCTGCTGCTGCGCCGCCACGAGTTCGACGGCGTCGTCGACGGCATCGTGTATGCCGGGCTCGTCGGGCTGGGTTTCGCCTTCGTGGAGAACATCCTCTACCTCGGGGGCGCCTACCTGGACGGTGGCGTGCCTGCTGCCGTCGGGCTGTTCGTGTTCCGCGGCGTGATGTCTCCCTTCGCGCACCCGCTCTTCACGATGGCCTTCGGCATCGGCGTCGGGCTGGCCGTCCGGTCGAGGGGGTCGGGTCGCGTCGTCTTCCCGATCGTCGGTCTCGCGGTGGCCATCGGGCTGCACGCGATGTGGAACCTGAGTGCGGTGCTCGCTGCCGGCGAGCACTTCTTCGGCATCTACTTCACGTTCCAGGTGCCGATCTTCGTCGCCGCCGTGACCCTGGCGGTGCTTGCCCGCAGACGTGAGGGACGTCTGATCGCCACCCACCTGCAGGGCTACGCGAGTGCCGGCTGGCTGAGCGGGCAGGAGGTCGCGATGCTCGCGTCGATACCGGCCCGCCGTCTGGCCAGGGGCTCGGCGGCGCAGGCCGCAGGCCCGTCCGGACAGCGGGCGATGAAGGCGTTCCAGGAACTCGGCAGTGAGCTCGCATTCCTTCGGGAGCGAATCCACCACAACGCTGCGCCGCCGGGGTCGGACGAGACCGAACTCGATCTGCTGCAGTCGATGTGGGAGCTCAGGCGACAGTTCGCCCCACGTGGTGCGTGACGATCAGACGTTGGCGCCCCCGGCAGGACTCGAACCTGCAACCTACGGATTAGAAGGCCGTTGCTCTATCCGTTGAGCTACGGGGGCCAGCGCCCCAAAGGGTATTCCACGAGCACGGCACCGGGACGCCGGCTTGGACGCGCACGCCCCGACGTCCGCGAGTACGTTGCTGAGCGCTCCGCAACCCCACACCTGGAGGGAAGTCATGACGAAGGTTCGCGACATCATGACGTCGGGCGCCGAGTGTGCTGACATCGACGACACCCTCGTCGACGCTGCGCGCAAGATGCGTGACCTGGACGTCGGAGCCCTGCCCATCTGCGGGGACGACAACCGCCTGAAAGGCGTTGTCACCGACCGCGACATCGTCATCCGGTGCGTGGCCGACGGTCGCGACCCGTCGACTGTCAAGGTCTCTGAGCTCGCCGAGGGCAAGCCCGTCACCATCGGTGCCGACGACAGCGCCGAGGATGCTCTCAGGACGATGCAGCAGCACGGCGTCCGCCGCCTTCCCGTGATCGACGGGCACGACCTGGTCGGCATGCTGAGCCAGGCCGACATCGCCATCAACCTGCGGGACGCCGAGACCGGCAACCTGGTCGAAGGCATCTCGAAGGCCCCGCCGAACTGAGAGCTCCTCAGAACAGGCTGAGCTGAGCCTGCTCCTCCACCGCTGGCGCCTCGATGACTCGCGCCGCGGGCACGGGGACGCTCGCCTCCGAGGCGTGGGGTGGCAGGTCGTCCTGCTCGGCGATCCAGCCCCACGCGTTGCCACCGGGCGGCGCGGCGCCGGTGAGCGCCCACAGCGATGGGCCCAGCCGGATGTCGCGCTCGCCGAGGCCCGCGTGGAGCTTGACGACGTCCATCGGCACGCGCATCGACTCCAGCGCGGGAAGTTCGAGGTCCTCGCGCATGGCCATCAGCCGAAGGTTGCGAGCGACGTTCTCGCGGGCCAGCGGGTCGGCGAGCCTCTTCGTCGCTGCCGTTCCGATGACGGCGACCACCTCGTCCTCGCGGCCGTCCTCGATCGCGGCGTACGCGTCGCCCACGCGCCGGAAGGTTGCCAGCAGCTTGGCCGCCGTCTTGGCGCCGATTCCAAGGGCTCCCGGCAGGTTGTCGGACGTGTCGCCTCGGACGGCTGCGTAGTCGCGGTACTGCCCGGCGGCCACACCGCACACTGCGGGGAGCCTGGCGGGGGTCAGAAGTGGAGAGGCGTCGATGCCGCCGACGATGACCCGCAGCACCGACGTCGTCTCGTCGATCAGGGCGAACGAGTCGCGGTCGCTCGTGACCACGGTGCAGCGCCACTCGCGGCTTCGCGCCATGGCCGCTGCCGACGCCAGAACGTCGTCCGCCTCCCAGCCGTCGTGCTGGACGACGGCGAAGCCCGACGCCCGCAACAGGTCGGGCGCACCGGCCAGCTGGTCGACGAGGTCGGGCGACTTCTCGCGTCGGCCGGCCTTGTACGACGGGTACTCGCCCTTGCGCCATGAGTCGCCGGGGCAGTCGAAGCCGACCATCACGGCATCGGGCGCGAGCCGTGCGGCTGCACCCCCGATCGAAGCCACCATTCCCCGCAGCGCCCAGACCGGACGACCCGCCGCGTCGCGCTGCCCGCTGTACTCGTGTGCGTGGTGTGCCCGGTGAAGCAGGCTGTTGCCGTCCACCACCATCAGCAGCGGGCTGGGGCAGGGTGACGTCACGCGAACACGGTAGCCCGCAGGTACGACCCTCCCGGGGTACCGCGCCGAGCGAGGGCAGAGTGGAGATTTCACACCACTCGTCCCACCTGTCCCTGTGGTCGCAGCGCGTCCATTGGTGTCAACCGCTGCTCACCGGCAGTCTGTCCCACGTGAGCACGCAGGAGAAGGCGACGACCGTGTCGACCGCTCACGTGCTCCTGCAGGCGCTCGAAGACCTCCGCGGTGTCGTCGAACGGCTCGACCTCCCGCTGGCCGTGGCCGACGTGCACGAAGCCCAGCGCACCCGAAGCCAGCTGATCGACCAGCTCGACGACTACCTGCTGCCTCGCCTGAGGCAGCTCGACGCTCCGCTCCTTGCCGTCGTGGGCGGCTCCACCGGCGCAGGCAAGTCGACGCTGGTCAACTCGCTCGTGGGCAGTGAGGTCTCCCGGGCCGGCGTGCTGCGGCCGACCACGCGCTCGCCGGTGCTGGTGCACCACCCCGACGACGCCGACTGGTTCACGACTAGCCGCGTCCTGCCCTCGCTCGCCCGGCTCACCGGCGACGACGCCGAACCGTCACGCGAGACGACGGACCGCCGCATCACCAGTCTCCGGCTGGTCGCCGGCGCGGCCCTGCCACCCGGACTGGCCCTCGTCGATGCCCCCGACATCGACTCTGTGGTGGACGCGAACCGCGAGCTCGCCACCCAGCTGCTGGCGGCCGGCGACCTGTGGCTATTCGTCACCACGGCGGCCCGCTACGCGGATGCCGTCCCATGGGACCTGCTGCGCACGTCGGTCGACCGCGGTACGGCAGTGGCGGTCGTGCTCAACCGGGTGCCGCCTGAGGCGATGACCGAGGTGCGCACCGACCTGGCAACCATGTTGCGCGACAACGGTCTTTCGACGGCGCCGCTGTTCACCGTGGCGGAAGGGGCCACGGTCGACGGCCTTCTGCCGCCGAGCGATGTCGCGGCCCTGCGCTCGTGGCTGGTGGGTCTCGCGTCCAGCAGCCGGGCCCGCCAGATGGTCGTCCGCCGCACTCTCGGAGGCGCCCTGGACTCTCTTCGCGTCCGACTGCCCGTGCTGGCGGGCGCAGCGGACGCCCAGGCCGAGGCGGCCGAGACGCTGCGCGTCGAGGTGAACAAGGCCTACACGGAGGCCGACCACCAGCTCGAGAAGGGACTCACCGACGGCTCGCTGCTGCGCGGTGAGGTCCTTGCCCGGTGGCAGGAGTTCGTCGGTACAGGCGAGTTCTTCCGCGGTTTGGAGTCGGCGATGGGACGCCTGCGCGACCGTGTCGTGCGCGCTGTCACGGGCAGACCCGCGCCGGCCGAACCGCTCGGGGAGGCCCTGCAGTCCGGCGTGTTCGCGCTGGTGCGCGCCCAGGCGGAGGAAGCCTCGGAGCGGGCGCTGGTGCGGTGGCGCGGTTCGGCGGCCGGGCACGCCCTGCTGGCCGAGGCCGGCCCTGACGCGGTCGGCCTGAGCCCCGACTTCGACGAGCGCCTCGAGCGGCTCGTGCGTGACTGGCAGGGATACGTGCTCGACCTCGTACGCACCCAGGGTCAGTCGAAGCGGTCTCAGGCCAGGGCGCTGTCGTTCGGTGTCAACGCACTCGGGGTGGTGCTGATGCTCGTGGTGTTCGCCAGCACAGCGTTCATCCCCACCGGCGCCGAGCTCGGGGTGGGCGCCGGCAGCGCGGTGGTCGGCCAGAAGCTGCTCGAGGCGATCTTCGGCGACCAAGCGGTGCGGACGCTGGCCGCCAAGGCACGGGGCGAGCTCCTGATGCGCGTGGACGAGCTGCTTGGGCAGGAGCGCGACCGCCTGCTCGGCCTGGTCGAGGCGGTCCCGGTCGATCCTGAGGCGGGGCAGGCTCTGCACGACCTCGACCGGCGCATCCGGTCGGCGCGATGAGCGTGCGCAGCCGGCTGCGCAAACGCCGCGCCCCCGACGTCCCCGCCCGGCTCGAGAGCCTGCGAACCGCGCTCACCGCGGGCCGCGACCGTCTCGACCCCGAGGCCTCGGCCGAGGCCGAGGCGGTGCTCGCGCGCACCGACGAGCGCCTGGCCTTCGGCCCCGACCTCACCGTGGTCGCCTTGGCCGGGGCCACGGGCAGTGGCAAGTCGTCGCTCTTCAACGCGCTGGCGGGCATCGAGGTGGCGACCGTCGGCGCGCGGCGCCCCACCACCTCGAGCCCGACGGCCGTGGTCTGGGGAGACGACGCGCCAGCACTGCTCGACTGGCTCGACGTGCCGCGCCGTCACCGGACGAGCCGCGAGTCGGCCCTTGACGGGTCCGACCAGAGCGACCTGTTCGGGCTGGTGCTGCTCGACCTTCCCGACCACGACTCGAAGGCGATGTCGCACCGGCTCGAGGTCGACCGCCTGGTCGGCCTGGTCGACCTCCTGGTCTGGGTCGTCGACCCGCAGAAGTACGCGGACGAGGTGCTGCACGAGCGCTACCTGCGGCGGTTGAGTGGCCACCAGGCGGTGACCGTGGTGGTGCTGAACCAGATCGACCGGCTGCCGGATGACGACGTGCTCGCCTGCGTCGCAGACCTGAAACGCCTTCTGGTGGAAGACGGTCTGCACGACGTGCCAGTGATCCCCACGTCGGCGGTCACCGGCGATGGCGTCGACGAGCTGCGTGGCGCTGTCGTCGAGGCGGTGCGTGCCCGGGAGGCTGTCGCCATCCGCTCCGCCGCCGACCTCGACCGGGCCGCCACGCGCCTGCGGGCCGACGTGGGCGACTCCGAGGCGGACCCGGCCGATGTGGCGGGCCGCGACCTGCTCATCACGGCGCTCGCGAATGCGGCAGGTGTGCCGGCCGTGCTCGACGCCGTGCATGCCGACGTGCGTCGCCAGGCCGCGGCCAGGTTGGGGTGGCCGTTCGTACGGTGGGTCGCCCGTCTGCGCCCGGACCCCCTGAAGCGCTTGCGGATCGGCCCGGCTCCGGAGGGCGAGGACGAGGCCCTGCGGCGCATGACCCGCACCTCCCTGCCCGAGCCCACGCAGGCGCAGCGTGCCCAGGTCGAGCTCGCGTCTCGGCAGGTGGCGACCAGGTCGTCAGCGGGGCTGCCCCAGCGATGGGCCGACGCCATCCGGGTGGCCGCTGCGCCGCCCGGGGCGGACCTGACCGACAGCCTCGACCGGGCGGTGGCGACGGTCGACCTCGCGTACCGGCGCCCCCTCTGGTGGGCGGTCGCCGGTGCTCTGCAGCTGCTGCTGGCGGTCGCCGCAGTCCTGGGGCTGCTGTGGCTGGGGGTGCTCGGGGTGGTGGCCTGGCTGCAGCTTCCAGAGCTCGTGACACCCATGCTGGGGCCGGTGCCGTGGCCGACGCTACTGCTGCTCGGTGGACTGGCGGCAGGGCTGCTGATCGCCGTTCTCGGTCGCCCGCTCGCCGCAGCCGCCGCCAGGCGGCGTCGTCGCCACGTCGAGGGTCGGCTCCGTGAGGCCGTGGCGGGTGTGGCGCACGAGCACGTGCTCGACCCGGTGGCGCAGGTGCTGACAGACCACCGCACGACCCGTGAGGCGCTGGCGCCGCAGGGTTGACTCGTGGTTGCGGCCATGAGCGGTTCTCGCGCCGTACCCAGGGGGCCCACCCCACCGAGTTGTCCACAGGTGCGACCTCGGGGGTGGTCTGAGGTGGGCGCGCTCGACGAGCCTTCGGGACGACCCGCACCGTGCAGGTCCTGACCCTGGAGGAGCACCCATGTACGAGACCCACGTGAGCGTGGTCGGCAACCTGGTCGCCGACCCCGTGATGCGAGAGACGGAGCGCGGCCGCAAGGTGGCCAACTTCCGCATCGCCGTGACCGAACGGCGCTGGAGCGCGGACGAGAAGGCGCACGTCGACGGCCGCACCTCGTTCTTCAGCGTGAACTGCTGGGGCTACCTGGCCACGAACGTCGCCGAGTGCCTCGAGAAGGGTGACCGGGCGGTCGTCAGCGGCCGGCTCAGCGTGCGCGAGTACCAGGTCGAAGACAAGTACACGCGCAACAGCGTCGAGATCGAGGCGACCGCGGTCGGACACGATCTGACGTTCGGCACCACCAAGTTCGTCCGCGTGATCCGTTCGCCACAGGTCGAGACCGCGCCGGCCGACGACGAGCCCGGGGTCGACGAGGAGGAGGACGACCCGTTCAGCACCGGCGAGTACATCGAGGTCGACGGGCTCACGGTCGACCGTGCCGGTGTGGTGCTCACGTCCGTGCCCACCTGAACCCGCCTGCGTCCGCCTGAGCCCACCTGAGTCAAGCTGAGCCCACCTGAGTCCAGCTGAGCCCGACTGAGCCCACCTGAGCCTGCCTGAGTAGGAGTCACACCGGGGTCGAGTACGTGAGCGGAGGGCGCTCGACCGGCCGGGGCCGAGACTGCGGACATGCTCTCGCGCTCCGGCCAGGTCCTCGCCGCCCTCGGTGCGCTGGTCCTCGTCTTCCTGCTGGCTGGCGGCTTCTCGATGTGGTGAGCCAGCGCCTCGCCCATGAACCGGCCAGCGCGCAACGCGATTCGGTCGCTCGTCCCACGCGCACTAGCCTGGAACCATGGCGGAGTTCATTTACACGATGTACAAGGCGCGCAAGGCCCACGGCGACAAGCTCATCCTCGACGACGTCACGATGAGCTTCCTGCCGGGCGCGAAGATCGGCGTCGTCGGGCCGAACGGGGCCGGCAAGTCGACGATCCTCAAGATCATGGCCGGGCTCGACGAGCCGTCCAACGGCGAGGCCCGCCTGTCGCCGGGGTACAGCGTCGGCATCCTGATGCAGGAGCCCGAGCTGAACGAGAACAAGGACGTCTTGGGGAACGTGCAGGAGGGTCTCGGCGGCATCCAGGAGAAGCTCGACCGCTTCAACGCGATCTCCGCGCAGATGGGCGAGCCCGACGCCGACTTCGACACGCTCCTTGCGGAGATGGGTGAGCTGCAGGAGGCGCTGGACCACGCCGACGCCTGGGACCTGGACTCCCAGATCGAGCAGGCCATGGACGCCCTGCGCTGCCCCCCGCCGGACGCCGACGTGTCGGTGCTCTCTGGTGGTGAGCGGCGTCGTGTCGCGCTCTGCAAGCTGCTGCTGAGCAAGCCCGACCTGCTGCTGCTGGACGAGCCGACGAACCACCTGGACGCCGAGAGCGTGCAGTGGCTCGAGCAGCACCTCGCCAAGTACCCCGGTGCCGTACTGGCCGTGACCCACGACCGGTACTTCCTCGACAACGTCGCCCAGTGGATCGCCGAGGTCGACCGCGGCCGGCTCTACCCGTACGAGGGCAACTACTCCACCTACCTGGAGAAGAAGCAGGAGCGGCTGAAGGTCCAGGGCAAGAAGGACGCCAAGCTCGCGAAGCGCCTCGCGAACGAGCTGGAGTGGGTTCGCTCGAACGCCAAGGCCCGCCAGACGAAGTCGAAGTCACGGCTCGCCCGCTACGAGGAGATGGCGGCCGAGGCGGACCGGACGCGCAAGCTCGACTTCGAGGAGATCCAGGTGCCTCCGGGTCCGCGGCTCGGAGGCCAGGTCATCGAGGTCAAGGGGCTGCGCAAGGGCTTCGACGACCGCATCCTCATCGACAACCTGTCGTTCTCGTTGCCCCGCAACGGGATCGTTGGGGTCATCGGTCCCAACGGCGTCGGCAAGACCACCCTGTTCAAGACGATCGTGGGCCTCGAGGAGCCTGACGACGGCGTCGTGAGGGTCGGCGACACGGTCAAGATCTCGTACGTCGACCAGAGCCGTGCCGGTCTCGACCCGAAGAAGACGCTGTGGGAGGTGGTCTCCGACGGGCTCGACTACATCCAGGTCGGCCACGTCGAGATCCCCTCTCGCGCATACGTTTCCCAGTTCGGCTTCAAAGGTCCCGACCAGCAGAAGCCCGCCGGCGTGCTGTCTGGCGGCGAGCGCAACCGCCTGAACCTGGCGCTCACGCTCAAGGAGGGCGGCAACCTCCTGCTGCTCGACGAGCCGACCAACGACCTCGACGTCGAGACGCTCGGGTCCCTCGAGAACGCGTTGCTCGACTTCCCCGGCTGTGCCGTGGTCATCTCCCACGACCGGTGGTTCCTCGACCGCGTCTGCACGCACATCCTGGCCTTCGAGGGAACGGACGAGAACCCGTCTCAGTGGTACTGGTTCGAGGGCAACTTCGAGGCATACGAGGCCAACAAGGTCGAGCGTCTAGGCGTCGAGGCGGCCCGTCCGCACCGTGTGACGTACCGCAAGCTCACGCGCGACTGAGGGGTCACGCCTCCGGCGCAGGCGTGGGGAAGCGGACGTCGACAGACTGTTGGCCGAAGGAGCGCCGCCCGATCTCCATCATCACGCCGAGATGCGCCAGCCCCACCAGTGCTCCTGCGATGGACACGGCCGCGGTACTCGCTCCCGAAGCGTCTGCCACCAGAGCGCCCAGCGTCCCCGCGATGATGGTGTTGGTGACGTTCACGAACATCGTCGTGCTGCCGACGATGTGGCTGACGATATGGCGCTTGGTGCCCATCGTGTACGTCCTCAGCACGCCCGCTGCGTCGTCGTGCCACGACGTGACCAGGTACCTCTCGAGCGCGGGATCCATCTCCACGTAAGCAGCGCGAAGGCGATTCATGCCGATGATGAGCTCCGCGTCGTCCATGCTGGCGTTGTGAACCCGGACGGCCGTCAGCGTTCCGAGCACCAGGATCGTCGAGGTCAGGCCGATCGAGAGCACCTGGAAGGCCGTGCCGAAGCCTGACGCCTGCGTGACGAGAGCCAGTACCACCAGGGCCGCCGACGCCACGGTGAGGTGGATCGAGATCCGGCTCATCACCTCGGACCAGGTCAAACCCCGGGTCGCCAGCAGGCTCCAGTGCTCGGTGGCGAGCAGTTGCGCGCGCACGGCGGGAGGTAGGTCCGGCGGCGGTGGAGCCGAGAGGGCTGACGTGTCTGGCCCGACTGACGACATGGCCTCTCCTCGACTGGACCTCAGGTGGAGCGTCACCACATGGTGCCGCCTCGGTGCGGCCGGCACCAGACGCGATGGCGTGACCCGACTCAGCCCGATCGGTGGAGGGTTGTTCGTCCAGCAGACGAAGAAGCCTCCGGTCTTCGGGTGTCTGCGGTTCCGCGGACGACGACAGCACGATCGGCGACGACCTGCGCAGCGCGCGGCGGCGGGGGCACGCGACGGAGATGCTGCGCCGTGCCCTGCCCGTTGCTGCCGGTCTCGGGATCGACAGCGCTCTGGTCACGTGCGACACAGGCAACGTCGCATCGCGCCGCGTGATCGAGTCCGACAGCGGGGTGCTCGAGGACGAGCGGGGCGACAAGCTGCGGTTCTGGGTGCGGACGTCGCCGGCCTGAGCTGAGGGGTGACCGCGTCCGAGCCGCGAAGACTTTGATGTCCTGCGAACACCACAGTTTTCGCGCGTCAGCCCGAAGGGTGGAGGGTTGCTCGTCCAGCAGACGAAGAAGGCTCCTGTCTTCGATCTCAGAGGACGTCAGCTGTCGCGTGGCGGCCGGATCATGCCCTCCTGGGCGACGCTGGCCACGAGCCTGCCGTCCTGGCTGAAGATGCGGCCGATCCCGAGGCCACGCCCGCCCTGGGCGGACGGGCTGGACTGCACGTACAGGAGCCACTCGTCGACGCGGACGGGGCGGTGCCACCACATCGCGTGGTCGAGGCTCGCCATCTTCACGCCGACGGCCCAGCTCTGCGAGTGCCGCCGCAGCACCGACTCGAGCAGCGTGTAGTCGCTCACGTACCCCAGCACAGCTCGGTGCAGCAGGTCGTCGTCGGGTAGAGGAGCAACTGCCTTCATCCAGACTGCCTGTCGCGCAGTAGGTTCCGGGTCTGGCTTGAGGTAGATGGGCTGCTCCACGTGCCGAAGGTCGAACGGGCGCCCGTACGACCAGTACCTCGTGGCCGGGTGGTCGATGTGTCCCAGCAGCTCTGCGGTCGTCGGCAGCTCGTCGGGTCCTGGCACGTCGGGCATCTCGTCCGCATGGTCGAAGCCGCCGTCGACGTCCTGGAACGAGGCGATCATCGACAGGATCGGCTTGCCGAACTGCAGTGCATGCACCCGCCGTGCGGTGAACGAGCGGCCGTCGCGCAGTCGCTCGACCGCGAACTGGATCGGCTCCGTCGAGTCGCCCGGCCGGAGGAAGTAGCCGTGCATCGAGTGCACCGGGCGGTCCCTCTGCACGGTCCGCGATGCAGCGACCAGCGTCTGGCCCAGTACCTGGCCGCCGAAGACCCGTCCGTGCGGCTGCTTCTGGCTGTCGCCCTCGAACAGGTCCTGGCCGCGGTCGTCCTCGCCGAGGGCCCGCAGGTCCATCATCGAGATGAGCGACCGGAGCACGTCGTGCCCCGACTGGTGTTCGGGTGTGGCGGTCTCCTCGGTGGCCAAGCCCTCTCCCTCGTCGTGGTCAGGCAGCGGCGACAGGCTCCGCGCCCAACATCCTCAACGCCAGGTCGGCGTAGACCCGGCCGGTGTCCGCGGCGCTGTCGCGTCCGCGGGGGTCGAACCAGCGGGCGACGTCGACCGCCAGCGAGAGTATGGCGCGGGTCGCCTGGCGCGGGTGCGGCACCTGCAGGGTGCCGTCGGCGACCCCCTCCCGCACGACCTGCTCGACGCTGTCCTCCATCCGCCGGCGCAGGGTGCTGACGGCGGCGAGTGTCTGCTCGTCGAGCGATCGCAGCTCGTACTGCACGACGCGCGCCACGAGGTGGTGCTCCGCGTGCCAGGTGACGAACGCTGTGACCATGGCGTGCAGCCGGTCGAGCGCTGGTGCCTCCGTGCCGAGGGTCTCGTCGACCAGGGCGAGGGCTGCCTCATGGCCGGCCACGGAGAGGTGGGCCAGCAGCGCGTGCTTCGAGGGGTAGTGCACGTAGAGGCCGGCGGGCGACAGCCCGACTCGCGTGGCGATGTCGCGCGTCGTCGTCGCGTGGAAGCCCCGCGCCGCGAACGCCTCCGCCGCGGCCTTCAGCAGGCGGACGGCGGTCGGTGAGACGCCCGGCAGCGCGAGGGGCACATCGGGGAGGTCGGCCTGCTTCCCAGCAGAGTCGGCACGCGTTACCCTGCCGGTAAGCAAGCGCTTAGTCATGGTGGGACCGTACACCCCGGCAAGCACTACCGACCAGCAGGAGGAACCGTGCGCCGCACCATCTTCGAACCCGAGCACGAGGCTTTGCGGGCCAGCGCGAAGGAGTTCCTGGACCGGCACGTGCGGCCACGGATGGACGAGTTCATCGAGGCCAAGGCCCTGCCGCGCGACATCTGGATCGAGGCCGGCAAGCAGGGCCTGCTGGGGCTGCACGTGCCCGAGGAGTACGGCGGTGGCGGGGCCGACGACTACCGCTTCGTCGTGGTCATCGCGGAGGAGCAGTCGAAGGTCTCGATGGCCATCTCGTCGTGCCTCGGCATCCACGCGGACGTGGTGGCGCCCTACCTGATCGAGCTCACCACCGACGAGCAGAAGGCACGCTGGCTCCCGCCGTTCTGCACGGGCGAGATGGTGACCGCGATCGGGATGACCGAGCCGGGCGGCGGGTCCGACCTGGCGGCGCTCAAGACCACGGCTGTCCGCGACGGCGACGCCTACGTGCTGAACGGCTCGAAGACCTTCATCACCAACGGGTACAGCGCCGACCTCGTCATCGTCGCGGCGCGCACCGACCCGAGCAAGGGCGCCAAGGGCATCACGCTGTTCGGCGTCGAGGCCGGCATGGAGGGCTTCTCGCGCGGACGCAAGCTCGACAAGGTCGGCCAGACCGAGTCGGACACGGCCGAGCTGTTCTTCGAGAACGTCCGCGTGCCCGCCACGAACGTGATCGGCGAGGTCGACCGCGGGTTCATCCACATGATGGAGTGGCTCGTTCAGGAGCGGGTCGGTGCGGCGGTCAGCAACCTCGCCCACGCGCGCCAGATCCTGGACGAGACGATCGAGTACGTGAAGGAGCGCAAGGCCTTCGGCCAGTCCGTCGGGTCGTTCCAGCACAACAAGTTCAAGATCGCGGAGATGGTGACGCAGGTCGACGTGACGCAGGCGTTCGTCGACGCGGCCGTGATGGAGCACTGCGCCGGCGAGCTGTCCGCTGTCGACGCTGCCAAGGCCAAGTGGTGGACCGCCCAGGTGCAGAACGACGTGCTCGACACGTGCGTGCAGCTCTACGGCGGGTACGGCTTTATGAACGAGTACCGCGTGGCCAGGGCCTGGCGCGACGCCCGCGTCACCAAGATCTGGGCGGGGTCGAACGAGATCATGAAGGAGATCATCGGCCGGGACCTCGGACTGTGAGCGAGCGGAGCGAGCGAACCAGAAGACATAGCGCGGCGCTCACGGCGAGGAACGAGCTGTGACCGGCGGACCCCAGCGACGGCTCGAGGGACGCACCGCACTCGTCACCGGCGCCAGCCGTGGCATCGGCCTCGCCGTCGCCCAGAGGCTGGTGGACGAGGGTGCGCGCGTCGTCATCACGGCCCGCAAGCCCGGGCCACTGGCCGAGGCGGTCGAGGCACTCGGTGGCGCCGAGCATGCAGTGGCGGTGCCGGGCCGCGCCGACGACGCGGCCCACCAGGACGAGGCGATCGCTGCGGCGGTGGAGACGTTCGGCGGGCTCGACCTGCTGGTCAACAACACCGGCATCAACCCCGTCTACGGGTCACTCGTCGACATCGACCTCGACGTCGCGCGCAAGATCTTCGAGGTCAACGTCGTGTCGGCGCTGTCGTGGACGCAGAAGGCCTACCGGGCCGCGCTGGGCCAGAAGGGTGGCGCGGTGGTCAACGTCGCGTCGGTCGCCGGTGTCAGGCCGGCTACCGGGATCGCGTTCTACGGCGTCAGCAAGGCGGCTCTCATCCACCTCACGTCGTCGCTGGCGATCGAGCTCGCACCGAAGGTGCGGGTCAACGCCGTCGCCCCGGCGGTCGTGAAGACGCGGTTCGCCACGGCGCTGTACGAGGGTCGTGAGGCCGAGGTCGCGGCGGAGTACCCGCTCGCGCGCCTCGGAGAGCCTGAGGACATTGCGGGGGCGGTGGCGTACCTGCTGTCGGACGACGCCGCATGGACAACCGGTCAGACCCTGGTGGTCGACGGGGGAATCACCGAGCGAGGAGGACTGTGATGAGCGCGGCCGAGATGGAGACCCAGAGCGTGCCGGACACCATGAGCGCCTGGCGCGTCGAGCGACTGGGCGCACCGTCCGAGGCCATGGCCCTCGGGGAGGCGCCGGTGCCGGAACCCGGCCGCGGACAGGTGCTGGTGCAGGTCGCCGCCACAGCGCTGCAGTTCCCTGACGTGCTGATGGTGGCCGGCCAGTATCAAGTGCGGCCCCCGCTGCCGTTCACCCCCGGCGTCGAGGTCTGCGGCCGGGTCGTCGCGGTCGGAGAGGGGGTCGACGCTGCGCGGGTAGGACGGCGGGTGCTCGGGGTCACCGACGTTCCCGACGGCGGCCTCGCGGAGTACGCGCTCTCGCCGTCCGCCGGTGTCTTCGACGCGCCCGACGGGCTCGACGACGCCGAGGCAGCGAGCATGCACATCGCGTACCAGACCGGCTGGTTCGGCCTGCACCGACGTGCGCACCTCCGCGACGGGGAGACCCTGCTTGTGCACGCCGCCGCCGGCGGTGTCGGGAGTGCCGCGGTGCAGCTCGGTCGAGCAGCCGGTGCTCGTGTCATCGCGGTGGTCGGCGGAGCCGAGAAGGTCTCAGTGGCAAAGGATCTGGGTGCCGACATCGTCATCGACCGGAGGGTCGACGACATCGTTGGTGCGGTCAAGGACGCGACCGGTGGACGGGGCGCCGACGTGGTCTACGACCCCGTTGGCGGGCCTGCCTTCGAGGCGTCGACCAAGGTCGTCGCGTTCGAGGGGCGCATCGTGGTCGTCGGCTTCGCGAGCGGCGCCATCCCGTCCCCGCCTCTCGCGCACGCGCTGGTCAAGAACTACTCGCTGCTGGGCCTGCACTGGGGCCTCTACCAGTCGAAGGCCCCCGAGCTCGTCGTCGAAGCGCATGAGCGCCTGACGCAGCTGGTGGCCGACGGCATCGTGCGTCCCCTGGTGTCGCAGCGGCTCTCGCTGGGCGAGGCGGCACGCGGACTCGACGAGCTGGCTGCAGGCCGTACCACCGGCCGTGTCGTCGTGGAGGTGTCGGGTGCCTGAGCCGCTGAAGCTGAGCGATGCCGGGGTGGTCGTCACCGGGGCCGCCTCGGGCATCGGCCTGGGGTTGGCGACGCGCTTCGTGGCCGAGGGAGCGCGCGTGGTGCTGTGCGACCGCGACGCCGATGCCCTCGCCGCTGCAGCGTCCGAGCTCGAGGACAGTCACGTCCACACAGTCGTCGCCGACGTCGGCACCGCCGCAGGCACCTCGCGGCTCGTCGCTGAGGCCCATGTGCACCTCGGCGACATCGACCTGTTCTGCGCCAACGCCGGCATCGCGCCGACCGGTGGCATCGTCGGCCGGAACGTCGCCTCGCCGGAGGCCTGGCAGGCCTCGTGGGACGTGAACGTCATGTCGCACGTGCACGCGGCGCAGGCGCTCCTTCCTGCGTGGCTGGAGCGGGGACGCGGCCACTTCCTGGCCACCGCCTCAGCGGCGGGGCTGCTCACCATGCTCGGCAGCGCGCCGTATGCGGTCAGCAAGCACGCCGTCCTCGCGTTCGCCGAGTGGCTGCGGGCCAGCTACGACCACCGCGGTGTCACGGTGCAGGCGCTGTGCCCGCAGGGGGTTCGCACGCCGATGCTCGACGGCACGGGCGCGGTCGGGCGGCTCCTGCTCGAACCGGGCTCCGTCAGCGTCGAGGAGGTCGCGCAGACCGTGATCGACGCGTTCGCCGACGGCAGGTTCCTCGTACTGCCGCATCCCGAGGTCGCGGGCTTCGTGCGCGACAAGGCCGCCGACCACGACTCCTGGCTCGGCGCCATGAACCACCTGCAGCAAAAGCTCGAGGACCGCTAGACCCGCCGCACCTAGAATGGTGCGGCGATGTCCGAGGCTCCTGGTGCAACCCCGTCCACCGGGGTGATCACCTATCCGCCCGAGCTGCCGGTCAGCCAGCGCCGCAAGGAGATCGCCGCGGCCATCCGCGACCACCAGGTCGTGATCGTGGCGGGCGAGACGGGTTCGGGCAAGACGACGCAGATCCCCAAGATCTGTCTCGAGCTCGGACGGGGACAGTCCGGCTTGATCGGCCACACGCAGCCGCGCCGCATCGCTGCGCGGTCGGTGGCGGAGCGCATCGCGGAGGAGCTCGGCAGCGAGCTCGGCGCCCGGGTCGGGTACACCGTCCGGTTCACCGACCGGGTCAGCGCCGGCACCCAGGTGCGGCTGATGACGGACGGCATCCTGCTCGCCGAGATCCAGCGCGACCCGATGCTCCGCCGCTACGACACCCTCATCGTCGACGAGGCGCACGAGCGCAGCCTCAACATCGACTTCATCCTCGGCTACCTGCACCAGCTGATGCCCCGACGACCCGACCTCAAGGTCATCATCACGTCGGCCACGATCGACTCGGCCCGGTTCAGTGCGCACTTCGGCGACGCGCCCGTGGTCGAGGTGACGGGCCGCACGTACCCCGTCGAGGTGCGGTACCGCCCCGTCGTCGACCCGGATGCACCGGCCGGCGACCCGGCCGCCGACCCCGACCGCGACCAGGTCAGCGCCATCGTCGACGCCGTCGGCGAGCTGCAGCGCGAGGGCCCGGGCGACGTATTGGTGTTCCTATCGGGGGAGCGCGAGATCCGAGACACCGCAGACGCTCTCGGCGACGCCGTGCGGGCCGGCCAGCTGCGCGAGACCGAGGTGCTCCCGCTCTTCGCCCGGCTCTCGGCCGCCGAACAGCACCGGGTGTTCGCATCCCATCCGGGCCGACGCGTGGTGCTGGCGACCAACGTCGCCGAGACGTCGCTGACGGTGCCGGGCATCCGGTACGTGGTCGACCCGGGCACTGCGCGGATCTCGCGGTACAGCCTGCGCACGAAGGTGCAGCGGCTGCCGATCGAACCGGTCTCGCAGGCGTCGGCACGCCAACGCGCCGGGCGCTGCGGCCGCGTCGCCGACGGCGTCTGCATCCGGCTCTACACCGAGGACGACTTCGACTCCCGTCCAGAGTTCACGGACCCCGAGATCCTTCGCACGAACCTGGCGTCGGTGATCCTGCAGATGACCGCTATCGGACTGGGAGACATCGCCGCGTTCCCGTTCGTCGACCCGCCCGACCGTCGCAGCGTGCGGGACGGTGTCGCGCTGCTCGAGGAGCTGGGAGCCCTACGGCTCGAAGGCGACACGCGGGGGCGGCCGTCGAAGGGCGGTCGCCTGACGCCGCTCGGACGTCGGCTCGTTCGCTTGCCGGTGGACCCCCGGCTGGCACGCATGGTGCTGGAGGCGGACCGGCTCGGGTGCGTGGCCGAGGTGCTGGTGATCGCGGCGGCGCTCTCCATCCAGGACCCGCGTGAGCGGCCGTTGGAGCACCAGCAGGCGGCCGACGAGTCGCACCGCCGGTTCGCGGACGAGCGGTCCGACTTCATGGCTCACCTGAACCTGTGGAACTACCTCCGCGAGCAGCAGGATGCCTTGTCATCCAGCGCCTTTCGCCGAATGTGCAAGCGCGAGTTCCTGCACTACCTGCGCATCCGCGAGTGGCAGGACCTCCACTCGCAGCTGCGCCGCGTCGTCCGAGACCTCAAGATCACGGTCTCGCGGACGGCGGACCCGGCAGTCGAAGGCGCCGAGGTCGATGCCGACCGCGTGCACCAAGCGCTATTGGCCGGCTTGCTCTCCCACGTCGGCATGCAGGACGAGCGCGCCTCTGCGAGAAGCGGTCAGGCCGGTGGTACACAACGGCAGGGAGGTCGCAGGCCCCTGCGCGAGTACCAGGGAGCCCATGGCATCAGGTTCGCGATCTTCCCCGGCTCGGCCCTGGCGAAGAAGCCGCCTGAGTGGGTGGTGGCTGGTGAGCTCGTGGAGACGTCGCGTCTGTGGGCACGCACCGTGGCGCGCGTCGAGCCCGAGTGGGTCGAGCAGATCGCGGCACACCTGGTGAAGCGCAGCTGGTCCGAACCGCACTGGTCCGCGCGACGAGGCTCAGTGGTGGCGAAGGAGAAGGTCACCCTGTACGGCGTGCCGCTGGTCGCCGACCGCACGGTGACGTATGGCCGTATCGACCCGATGACCAGTCGAGAGTTGTTCATTCGTCACGCGCTGGTGGAAGGCGACTGGCGCACACGGCACGACTTCTTCCACGAGAACCGCCGGCTGCTGGACGATGTCGGCGAGCTGGAGCACCGTGCGCGACGGCGAGACATCGTGGTGGACGACGAGGCCCTCTTCGCCTTCTACGACAAGCGGATCCCCGAGCACGTGGTGTCGGGTGCCCACTTCGACTCGTGGTGGAAGAAGGCTCGGCGCTCGACTCCCGAGCTGCTGACCTTCACCGAGGACGACCTGGTCGACACCGCCGCTGACCAGGTCAGCCAGAGCGACTTCCCCGACCGGTGGGTGCTCGACGGTTTGGAACTGCCGCTGTCGTACCGGTTCGAGCCCGGCGCGGACGACGACGGAGTGACCGTGACGGTGCCGGCGGCAGTGCTCAACCAGGTTCCGAACGAGACCTTCGAGTGGCAGGTGCCCGGGCTGCGGCACGAGCTCGTGACGTCGCTGATCCGCTCACTCCCCAAGCCGGTGCGACGTCACCTCGCCCCGGCGCCCGACAATGCCGCGCTGGCTCTCCAGCGACTCGAGCCGAGTTCCGAGCCGCTGCTGCCGGCGCTGTCGCGAGAGCTGTCGAGGCTTGGTGGCGTCGACGTCCCGGTTGACGCCTTCGACTGGGAGAAGGTGCCGGGCCACCTCCGTGTGCGGGTCAAGGTCACGGGGGAGAGGGGGCGCGAGGTGGCGGCCGGCAAGGTGGTCGAGGACGTCGGACGAGTGGCCGCCAGCACTGTGCGAGAGGCGATCTCGGCTGCAGCGAGGTCGGCCGGCGTCGAGGTCGACGACCTCAAGGGGTGGACGATCGGCGACCTGCCCCGCGCGTTCGAGGGCGTCGGCGCCGGCGGGCCGGTGACCGGTTATCCGTCCTTGGTCGACGACGGCGGACGGGTCCACGTGCGCGTGCTGCCGTCGCAGGCCGAGCAGGCGCGCGCGATGCGGGCGGGTACGCGTCGCCTGCTCCTCGCCTCGGTCTCGGTGCCCTCGACCGCCGACCTGACGGACGGGTGGGACACCGCAGACCGGCTCGCTCTCACCCGCGCACCGCACGGGTCCCTGGCCGCGCTGATGTACGACTGCGTGGGTGCAGCCGTCGACGACATCGTCGCTCGCCACGGTGGACCCGTCTGGGACGCAGCCGGTTTCGAGCGGCTCGTCGCCGCGGCTCGGCAGGAGGTTCGGCCGGCGACGTCTGACGTGCTGCGCCTCGTCGCGCGCATCCTGGCGAGCGCACGCGAGGTGGAGGGGGCCATCAAGGAGTCGACGTCGATGGCTGCCCTGCCTGCGCTCACCGACGCACGCGAGCACCTGGTCCGATTGGTTCATCCCGGCTTCGTGACGTCGGCGGGGCGGTCTCGGCTGCCTGATCTGCAGCGCTACCTCCGCGCGCTCCTGCGTCGCGTCGAGGTCGTGGCCGCGCAGCCCCAGCGCGACGCCCAGCATCTCTGGGTGGTGCAGGAGACCGAGGCCGAGTGGGACCGGGCCGTCGCCTCAGCGTCCCTCGACAGCCCTGCTCGTGACGCCCTCGACGACGTGCGATGGATGCTCGAGGAGCTGCGCGTCAGCCTGTTCGCCCAGGGCATCGGAACACCGAAGCCGGTATCGCCTCAGCGCGTCCGCAAGGCCATCGCCGCTGCGGCTGGCTGACCCACCGCGAGATCTCGCAAACGGCACGATGCGCTCGCGGGATGGTGAGTCTGGTGAGATCTCGCGGCAGAGGACGGTCGACTCGCGGAGGCGGGGCGCCTGCCGGGCCTGGCGCCGGTGCGACACAATGCCGTCGTGGCTCGACTACGGATCATGACCCCCCTGCGCTGGTCAGACATGGACGCCTACGGACACGTGAACAACGTCCAGTTCCTGCGGCTGTTGGAGGACGCGCGCGTGATCGCCTTCCACGGTCACGATGCCGACGACGGCGGCTCGATGGTGTCCACCGGGCTGCTCGTCGCCCGGCACGAGATCGACTACGTGGTGCCCCTGCACTACCGGCCGGAGCCGGTCGCGATCGACCTCTGGGTCAGCGAGCTCGGGGGAGCGACCTTCGAGATGGGCTACGAGGTGCTGGACGACGAGGTACCCGGCGACGCCGAGAGCAAGAAGAAGGTCTACGCACGCGCGGAGTCGACCATGGTGGCCGTCGACCTCGACAGCGGACGCCCGCGCCGCTTCACCGAGGCCGAGGTGGGCAACCTCAAGGCGATCTGGGACGACCCCGCCCCACTGCGTCGCCGCGTCAGGGAACAGCGACGAGCCAGGTCGGCTGCGACGGGTGCCACCTCCGGTGGCTGACCCCACCCTGCATCTCGCCGACGCTCCGTCGGTCGCCGACCTCGGCACCTACCTCAGGCGGGCAGCCCGCGCCGATCCTGGCGGTGCGACGCGCCTGTCGGTCCACGGGGCCGTCCTGGCGGCCTATGTCTGCCCGGTCGTCGGCGGAGGCGGGCCGACCGTACTCGGGCTGCGCACCTTCTCCCTCGCCGAATCCGCCGATGCCGAGGACCTCGACGTGGTGGTCCCACTCGCCGCCCTTGCCGACCGGTTGGCACGCCCCGAGAACGGAACCGCCCTGCCTGTTCCCCCCACCACGGTCACGGGGCTGCCGTGGACCGGGATCGCGCCACCGCGGTCCGGGTGGCAGCCTGCCGGTCACCTGCCAGGAGCCGAGCTGGTGGCCACCGCTGACGCCGGCATCGCCGAGATCGCCGCGGGCTCACCGGATGTCGCGGGTGCTCCGGCCGTCGCGGCGTTGCGCGCCAGGGTCTGGGGCCGCACCATCCCGGGCCCCCATCCGGTGCCGGCCGGCTCGGCATTCGTCGCGCACGCACTGGGCTTCGTCACGACGACGGACGACGTGGCGCTGTTCACGGCTGGTCCTTGGACCAGGCTCACGTCGCCTCGCGGCCATGTGCTGGCGCGGATGCCGCTCCTGACCGGTGGCTGACCCTTCGACCGAGAGGCTGGACGCTCAGGCCCTCGGCGGCCCGGCCTCGATGCGCGCATGGTGCCGCGCGAGCGCGTCGTCGGACATCGACCAGTCCGACTCGACCCACCAGTTCGAACCGGCCCGCTCGTAGGCGGCCACCTTCTCGACCCCTGCCTCGTCCGGGGTGCTGACGCCCTCGGTGACGACGTCGTACCCCTCCCACGGCAGGCCGGCCTCCTCGCGCAGCTGGCGGGTGTGGCTGACGACGGTGGCCATGTCGTCGGCGGTGAACTCGTGCCCCAGCTTGCGGCCGACGATCGTGGGCAGCAGCCCGTCCCAGCGCGCCGCTCGTCCGAGCGACTTGATGGACGGGTGGGCGCCGACGACCCACACAGGCACCCTCGGCTGCTGCACGTGAGGCGGCGGCGGCGGGAAGTCCGTCGGGGTGCACTCGTAGTGCTTGCCGTGGAACTCGAACGGCTGCCCATGCATCAGCCCGTCGTAGACGGCCAGCCCCTCGTCGAGCTTCTCGGCCCGCACCTTGCGCCCCTCGTCCGTCTCGAACGCGAGCCAGCCGGGGTGCGCTGCCCCGAGCCCGACGGCGAGCTGCACCCGTCCACCCGAGAGGTTGTCGAGCGTCGCCGCCCGGCCTGCGACCTCCCACGGCTTGATGCGAGGAAGCGGGGTCAGCATCGTGCCGAGCCGGATCGTCTCGGTCGCCATCGCGGCCGCGGCGAGGGTGACCCAGGCGTCCTGGCCCCAGATGGCCTCCCACGTGAAGACCGCGTCCCACCCCGCCTTCTCGGCTGCCGCCGCCGCGTCGGCGAACTCGCGCGGGGTGCCGACCGTGATCACCATTCCGTAGCGCATGCCGACAGGCTGGCACGCCCCACCGACAAGCGCCGAGCGGGTCTACTGGCTACGAACCCAGACCGTCGTGTCGGACGGGACGGCCCCGTCCTCGAGCGCACCACTGGCCAGCAGCAGCTCGCCCTCGGGTCGGGCGACGGGGTCGGGCCCGAAGTTGGTCAGCACGTGCACGGTGCCGTTGCGCCCGTGCACCACGTCGGCCGCGGCGTCGACCCACTCCCACCCGCCCACGCCGAGCGAGAGCTCTCGGCGAAGGCGGAGGGCCGACCGGTACATCTCGAGGGTCGAGCCCTCGACGCCGTCCTGGGCGTCCACGGCGAGCGAGCGGTAGACCTCGGGCTGGGGCAGCCACGGGCTGCCGCCGGGGCCGAAGCCCATCGTCGGTCCCTTCGACGACCACGGGATCGGCACACGGCAGCCGTCGCGACCCGCCTCGGCGAACCCCGACCGCGTGTGACTCGGGTCCTGGCGCACGTGGTCGGGCAGCGTGGTGTGCTCGGGCAGGCCGAGCTCCTCGCCCTGGTAGACGTACGCCGACCCCGGCAGCGAGAGCATCAGCAGCGTCGCCGCACGCGCTCGACGCAGACCCAGCACGGGGTCGGGCTGCGGGTCGTCCGCCCCGATGCCGTTCGGACGGCGCTCGCCGACAGGCAGGGCGAGCCGCGTCGCGTGCCGGATCACGTCGTGGTTGCTCAGCACCCAGGTGGTCGGTGCGCCGACCGAGGCCGTGCTGACGAGGCTGGCCTCTATCACCTGGCGCTGGTCTGCCGCCCGCCACGGAGCCTCGAGGTAGTCGAAGTTGAAGGCCTGGTGCATCTCGTCGGGCCGCACGTAGCGCACCAGCCGCTCGGCTGGCTCGACCCAGGCCTCCGCCACGAGGATGCGATCGCCGTCGTAGGCCTCGAGCACCCGGCGCCAGTCGCGGTAGACGTCGTGCACTCGCTCCTGGTCCCACATCGGCGGACGCTCACCCGACCCCGTGCCGTGCAGGATCTCCAGCGGCTGCTCCCAGTCGGGGAGCCCGCCGGCCTTGACGAGGCCGTGCGCCACGTCGACCCGGAAGCCCGCGACGCCTCGGTCGAGCCAGTAGCGCAGCACGTCGTGGAACTCGGCCACCACCTCAGGGTTGTCCCAGTCGAGGTCGGGCTGCTTGCGGTCGAACAGGTGCAGGTACCACTGTCCGGGCGTGCCGTCGGGCTCGGCCACGCGAGTCCAGGCGCTGCCACCGAAGACCGACTTCCAGTTGTTCGGCGGCTTCGAGCCGTCGGTGCCCTTGCCGTCGCGGAACAGGTAGCGCGCCCGCTCCGGGCTCCCCGGGCCGGCTGCAACAGCGGCCGCGAACCACGCGTGCTCGTCGCTGGTGTGGTTCGGCACCAGGTCGACGATGATCCGCAGTCCGAGATCCGTTGCCGTGCGCAGCATCTCGTCGGCCGCGTCCAGTCCGCCGAACACCGGGTCGACGTCGCGGTAGTCGGCCACGTCGTACCCGGCGTCGGCCTGGGGCGAGACGTAGAACGGTGAGAGCCACACCGCGTCCACGCCGAGGGCCTTGAGGTACGGCAGCCGCGAGGTGACCCCGGGCAGGTCGCCCATCCCGTCGCCGTCGGCATCCGCGAACGATCGCGGGTACACCTGGTAGATGACGGCGTCGCGCCACCACTGGCGGTCGGAGCCGGGGGCGGACGGGGCGACGAGGACGGACGTCTCGGGAGTGGAGGTCACCGCAGCAGCGTAAGGACGCCGCGGCCCGGTACGGAAATCGCTTTCATCGCTGCCCGCGACCCGGACGGCTCCCGATCCCAGTTCGCCGTGTTCTCGTGGGCGTTCATCGGGTGCGGCCACGAAAAGACGGCGAATTTGCGGACCGGGACGGACGGGGTCAGCCGAAGGAGTTGACCATCGAGTGCGCGGCGCGCTCCAGGTAGTCCCACAGCAGCGACTCGTGCAGAGGTGCCAGATCCAGCTCGTCCACCGCGACGCGCATGTGCTTGAGCCAGAGGTCGCGAGCGTCGGGGGTCACCATGAAGGGCGCGTGCCGCATCCGAAGGCGTGGGTGGCCGCGCTGGTCGCTGTACGTGGTGGGCCCGCCCCAGTACTGCTCCAGGAACATCCGGAACCGCTCCTCGGCGGGGCCGAGGTCCTCCTCCGGGTACAGCGCCCGCAGGTCGGGGTCCGAGGCGACGCCCTGGTAGAAGCGATGGACGAGCCGGTGGAACGTCTCGTGACCGCCGACCTGCTCGTAGAAGGTCGGCTGGTGGCCTGGTGCGGTGGTGCTCACCCGTCCATCTTCTCAGGATCGAGGGAGCCCGATGGACCTGGCGGCTGCTGCGAGGGTCCCCACTGTGCTGGTTCGTTGCGGGACGCCACCTTCTCGGCCTCTCGTGCGATCTGTCGCTGCATGCCGCCGAAGACGACGCCGTGGAACGCCCACACAGCCGCCCAGTAGGCGTGGCCGGCCAGGCCGTGGGGATGGAATAGGGCGCGCTGGCGGAACACCGTGCCGTGCTCACCCGGGCTGGCGTCGTGGTCGACGACCAGCTCGAGCCAGGCCAGCCCCGGCACCCGCATCTCGGCCCGCAGCCGCAGCAGCTTCAGGTCCTGGATCTCCTCCACGCGCCACCAGTCGACAGCGTCGCCTACGGAGAGATCGAACGGGTGGCGCCGTCCGCGTCGGAGCCCCGGGCCTCCGACGAACCGGTCCACCCACCCACGGACGCGCCATCCCAAAGGCCATGAGTACCAGCCGTTCTGGCCGCCGATGCCCTCGATCACGGCCCACAGCTGCTCGGGTGCCGCATTGACCACCGTTCGGCGCTCGTCGACGTACAGCGAGCCGCCGGCCCAGTCCGGGTCGCTCGGCAAGGGGTCACTGGGCGCGCCGCGGGTCGCCGCCGAAGCCCAGGACGTGTCGACCTCGAGGTCCTTCACCTTGGCCAGCGCCAGCTCGACCGCGCGCTCGAAGCCGGTCAGCCCGCCGTCGGGGTCGGGAACGTGCTCGGCGATGTCGTGCTCGTGGCACACGACCTCGTGCACCAAGGAGTCGACGAGTGGCCGTGCGATCGAGTTGGGCACGGGGGTGACGACCTGCACCCACAGGCTGGAGAGCCGGGGCGTGAGCACCGGAACCGGAATGATGCGCCTCGGGGGTAGCCCGGCCACGCGCGCGTACCCGTCCATCATCTGCCGGTAGGTGAGGACGTCTGGCCCGCCGATGTCGAACGCACGGCTGACCTCAGGCGGCATGGACGCCGACCCGACGAGGTAGTGCAGCACGTCGCGCACGGCGATCGGCTGGATGCGCGAGCTGACCCAGCGCGGCGTGGTCATCACCGGTAGCCGCTCGGTCAAGTAGCGCAGCATCTCGAAGGACGCCGAGCCCGAGCCGATGATGACGGCAGCCTGGAGTGCGGTCGTCGGGACGCCACTGGTCAGCAGGATCTCGCCCACCTCGCGTCGCGAGTCCAGATGGTCGCTGAGCTCCTCCTGGTCCGGGTGCAGGCCACCGAGGTAGACGATCCGCCCGACCCCCGCGTTTCTGGCTGCCGTCGCGAACGTGCGGGCGGTGTGCCGGTCGCGCGACGCGAACCGCCGCCCGGTGCCGAGCGCGTGGATCAGGTAGTACGCGACGTCGACACCCTCGAGGGCGACGGCGGCCTGGTCGGGCTCGCTCGCGTCGGCCTCGATGACCTCGACCCGGTCGAACCACGCGCGGTCGTGCAGGCGGCGGGGGTTCCGCGCCATCACCCGTACCCGGTATCTCGCATCCAGCAGGCGCGGCACGAGCCGTCCGCCGATGTAGCCGGTGACGCCGGTGACGAGAACCAGCGGGGCACGGGTGTCGGAGGGCACCCCTCAGTGTCAGGTCTTGTCGGTCTCTTCGCGCGTCGACTCCACGGCCTCGCCGGCCCCTTGCGCAGATCCGGCGCGCTCGTCGCGCATCCACACGGTGCGCTGCGGGAACGGGATCTCGATGCCTGCCTCGTCGAAGGCCGCCTTGATGCGGCTGCGCAGCTCGCGCGCGACCTTCCACTGCTCCAGCGGGACGGTCTTGACCACCAGCCGCACCACCACCGAGTCGGCCGAGAGCGCCTCGACGCCCCACACCTCGGGGTCCTCCATCACGAGCGGCGACCAGTCCGGGTCGGCGTGCAGCTCGGAGCCGACCCGGGCCAGGATCTCCTGCACGCGCGGGATGTTCTCGTCGTACGCGACACCGACGTCGAGCACGGCACGGGCCCAGCCCTGCGACTGGTTGCCGACCCTCTGGATCTGACCGTTCGGCACGTACCAGACCGTGCCGTCCAGCGACCGCAGCCGCGTGACGCGCAGCCCGACCGACTCGACCGAGCCGGTGGCCTCGCCCAGGTCGACGACGTCGCCGACCCCGTACTGGTCCTCGACGATCATGAAGAGGCCCGACAGGAAGTCCTTGACGAGCGTCTGCGAGCCGAAACCCAGTGCTACTCCGAGGATTCCAGCGCCTGCGAGGAGCGGCCCGATGTTGAGACCCAGCTCGGCCAGGATCATCAGGATCACGACGATCGCGATCACGCCCGTCGCGACGCTGCGCAGCACCGTGCCCATCGTGGTGGCGCGCTGCACCCGTCGCTCGTGGCCCAGCGGCGTCGCCTCGAGCAGTGAGGTGTACCGGCTGGAGCGTCGCCGGGCTCCCGAGCCGCCCGGCGCCCACCGATCCTCCGAGACGATCCGGTCGACGACCTTCGCGATCGCCTGGTGCACCAGTAACCGCGCCAGGAATCCGACGACCAGGATCAGCAGGATCTGCAAGGGCGTGCCCACGAGCAGCTGAGCCCACTCGCCGGCCACGCCGCTGCCGGTCCAGTCGGAGACGAGGGAGCAGATCCTGGCGCCTTCGTCGCAGGCCTCCGACGCCCTCTCGAGCGGGTCCGACTCGATCACGCTCTCGCTCGGGTCGGGGGTCGGCGTGGAGCCGAGCTGGAGAAGCAGGCCTACAGCCGTCACGGAGCAACCACCAGCCCCGTGTGGTGTGCGGCGAAGGCCAGCGTGTCGGCGGTCAGCTCGATCGACCGCGACACGGCTCGGGCGCCGTGGCCGACGTCGGCCTCGCGGCGAAGGAGGACCGGCCGCGTGTCACGGTCGCCGGAGGTGGCGTGCTGGAGGGCTGCCGCCAGCTTGCGGGCATGGAGCGGATCGACGCGAGAGTCGCTGTCGAAGACCGTGAACAGCGTCGCCGGGTACTCGGTGCCCTCGGTCACGCGGTGGTAGGGCGAGTAGCCCAGCAGCCACTTCAGCTCCTCGGGGTCGTCGGCGTCGCCGTACTCGCCGGTCCACGACACCCCGAGCCCGCGCTGCTGGTAGCGGACCATGTCGAGCAGCGGTGCCGAGCAGATCACCGCGGCCAGCAGGTCGGGTCGCTGGGTCAGCGCCACGCCGACCAGCAGTCCGCCGTTCGACCCGCCCGACACGGTCAGCTGTGCCGGCGTGGTCCAGCCGCCGTCGACGAGAGCCTCTGCCGCAGCGTGGAAGTCGTCGAAGACGTTCTGCTTGGTGCCCAGCATGCCGGCGCGGTGCCAGGCCTCGCCCTCCTCGCCGCCGCCGCGCAGGTTCGCGATGGCGTAGACGCCCCCCGCCTCCACCCACGTCAGGAGGCCGGCCGAGAACCCGGGCGTGAGCGAGACGCCGAAGCCTCCGTACCCGTACAGGATCGTGGGTGCCGTCTCGCGTGGCCGCCCGTCCGCGTCGAGGGCGTCCGTGCGGGCGATCACGAACATCCGCACCGTCGTTCCGTCGGCACTCGTGAACTCCAGCTGGCGGGCCTGCGCGGGTGGGACGGCAACTGCCCCAGGAGGACTCGCCCACAGTGAGACCGCCGCGTCCCCCTCGCCGGCTGCCGCCACCGTGGCGTCGTAGCGGTACACCTGCGAGACCGTGGTGTGGTCGGTGTACGTGAACCACACCTCGTGGCCACCCTCCGGTCGCCCGACGAGGCCGCCGAGGGAGCCGAGGCCGGGCAACGACATGCGGCCGACCTCCGTCCCCAGATCGAGGGTGTGCTCGGTCACCGACGAGACGGCGTGCTCCGTCCATTCCACGAGAAGCCTTGGTGCGGAGCCCATTCCGGGACCGTCCAGCACCGCGTAGTCCTCGAGCACCGCGTCGTCCCGCTCGGGAACCAGCTCGCGCCAGTGCTCGGGGGCCGGTGACGTTGGGTCGGCAACCGCCAGCCGGCCACGCGGCGCGTCGAGGTCGGTCGCGATGTACAGGCGGCCGTCACGACCGACGTGGGCACCCGTGCGGGCGTCGAGGCCGACGGTCACGTCCATGAGGACGGGAGCCGCGGGGTCGCTGTCGGCGAGGTCGGCGAGCCAGACGTCGTTGCGCGGGTTGGTTCCCTCGGCGGCGCTGATCACCAGCCACCGTCCGTCCCACGACACCGAGGCCCCGTAGTACGAGGTGATCGGACGGCCGGCGCCGAAGATCTCGACGTCGGTCTCGGGGTCGGAACCGACGCGGTGCAGGTACACCCGGCGGTGGTACTGGGTCTCGTCAGCCGGCACGAGATCGTCTGCCAGGCGGCGCACGTAGTAGTAGGCCTCGCCACCGACCAGCCAGCCGACGGGCGAGTAGCGGGCCCGGTCGATCGGCCCGTCCACGATCTCGCCGGTGGCGACGTCGATGACCCGCAGCACCGACTCCTCTCGGCCTCCCTCGGACAGCTGGTACGCGAGCAGGTGACCTTCCTTCGAGGGCTGCCAGGCATCGAGCGTGGTGGCGCCCGACGGGTCGAGGACCATCGGGTCGACGAGTACTCGCTCCACCACGGCGCCGCCGTCCTCGGGGCTCGCGGGCTCGGCGACCAGCAGCTGGGCGTGCTCCTGGTCGGCAGTCCTGCGGACGAAGAAGCGACGGTCGCCGCGCCAGATCGGCGGTCCCACGACGCCGGCACCCAGCAGGTCGCGGACCCTCGCGGCGAAGGGCTCACGAGCCTCCCAGCGGCGACGGTGCGCCTCGAGCAGGGCGTCCTGCGACGATGCCCACTCCACCGTGCGGGGGTCGCTCGCGTCCTCGAGCCATCGGTAGGGGTCCGGCACGCGAGCCACCGGAGCCCCAACCGGCAGGTCCTCGACCAGGTCGAGGCGCTCGGCGCTGGGGTACTCGGCCAGCGTGGTGTCAGCCGGTGCGGTGGCATCTAGTTCGGTCACGGACGCCCACTCTAAGGCGGTGCGGCAACAGGCCCCCGCGTGCCCTGTCTGGCAGGATCGCCAGCGTCAAAGGACCCCACCCCGCAACGGAGCGCCTGTGTGAGCGATGTGAGCGGTATGCCCGTCACCAGCGAAGAGACCGGACCGGCCGGCAGCCGGCTGGTCGAGCTGGCACAGCGCTACGGCGTCGCCACCGAGTACTGGGACTGGCAGGGCACGCACGTGCAGGTCTCGGGGCACACGGTCGTCGCCGTGCTCGCCGCGCTCGGCGTGAGCGCCGACACCGACGACGAGATCGAGGACGCGCTCGTCGAGGTCGACACCGCCCCGTGGCGTCAGACGCTGCCGCCCGTGCTGGTGACGAGGCAGGACCGCGAGCTGCAGTTCGCGGTGCACGTGCCGGACGGGCAACGCGTCAGCGCGTGGATCGACCTCGAGGACTCGAGCCGTGTCGTCGTTCCGCAGGTCGACCGCTACGTGGAGCCCCGAGTCGTCGACGGGGCCGCCGTGGGCGAGGCGAAGTTCGCGGTGCCGGCCGACCTGCCGCTGGGATGGCACCGGCTGAGCGCCCACGTCCCCGCCGGCGTCGTGACCTGCCCGCTGGTGGTGACGCCGTCCCGTCTCGAGCTGCCGGAGGGTGTGGCGCAGGGACAGCGGTGGGGGTTCATGACACAGCTGTACTCCGTCCGCTCGTCGCAGTCGTGGGGCACAGGTGACCTGGCCGACCTCTCCGAGCTGGCCGCCTGGAGCGGGCGTGACCTCGGCGCGGACTTCGTGCTCGTCAACCCGCTGCACGCGGCCGAGCCGGTGGGCGCCATGGAGGCGTCCCCCTACCTGCCGACCACCCGCCGCTTCGTCAACCCGCTCTACATCCGTGTCGAGGACGTGCGCGAGACCGCCTACCTCGCCAGCACCGACCGAGCCCTGATCGAGTGGCAGGCGGAAGCGCTGCGCGCCACCAACACCCTCGACGCCGAGCTCGACCGGAACGCCGTCTGGTCAGCCAAGAACGACGCGCTGTCAACGGTTTTCGCCCAACCGCGCTCACCAGCACGCGAGGCCGCGTTCAGGGCCTTCTGCGAGCGCGAGGGGGAGGGCCTGGTCGGTTTCGCGACCTGGTGCGCCATCGCGGAGCACCTGGGGCTGCCCACCGCGCGCTGGCCCGTCGAGGTGCGCGAGCACCAGCCCGACGAGATGGAACGGCTGAAGCACCGCCTGGCCGACCGCATCGCCTACTACCAGTGGCTGCAGTGGGTGGCCGACGAGCAGCTGGCTGCCGCCCATCGGACTGCGCGCGAGGCAGGGATGGGCGCTGGCATCGTGCACGACCTCGCCGTCGGCGTGCACCCGGACGGCGCGGACACCTGGGTGCTGGGCGCCGCCCTGGCTCGCGGCGTGACCGTCGGTGCGCCGCCGGACGCGTTCAACCAGGTCGGCCAGAACTGGAGCCAGCCGCCGTGGCGGCCCGACACCCTGGCCGCAGCGGCCTACGCGCCCTACCGCGACATGCTGCGCACCGTGCTGCGCCACGCGGGCGGCCTGCGGGTCGACCACGTGATGGGCCTGTTCAGGCTGTGGTGGATTCCCGAGGGCGCCGAACCGTCGCAGGGCACGTACGTTCGCTACGACCACGAGGCGCTAGTCGGCATCCTCTGCCTCGAGGCGCACCTCGCAGGCGCGTTCGTGGTCGGCGAGGACCTCGGCGTGGTGGAGCCGTGGGTGCGCGACACCCTCAGTGAGAGAGGCGTTCTCGGCACATCGATTCTCTGGTTCGAGAAGGACGGAGAGGGTGTTCCGCTCGAGCCGGAGAAGTGGCGCGAGCTGTGCCTGGCCACCGTGACCACGCACGACCTGCCCCCGACGGCCGGATACCTGGCGGGCGAGCACGTCGACCTGCGCCGGCGGCTGGGGCTGCTGACGCGTTCCGTCGAGGACGAGCTCGCCGTCGACGAGGCCGACCGGGAGGCCGTGCTCGACCTGGTGCGCTCGCGGTCGCTGCTGCCCGACGGCGCCACCGAGCGACAGGTCGTCGAGGCCCTCCACAAGCTGCTGACCCGCACACCGTCGCGCCTCCTGGGTGTGTCGCTCAGCGACGCCGTCGGTGACCGCCGCGCGCAGAACCAGCCGGGTACCAGCACCGAGTACCCGAACTGGAAGCTGCCACTCACCGACGGCTCCGGCCTGCCCGTGCTGCTCGAGGACCTCGTCACCAGACCGCGCGCTCTGTCACTGGCACAGGCGGTCTCGCGCCGCCGCTGACGTCAGCCGACGCGATCGGCGCTGTCGCGCTCCTGCGCGGCCAGCGCGCGACGGACGCCGTCGCGGTTCTCGGCGGTAAGGCGGTTGAGAGCCGGTAGCTCCTCGCCAGACGTCGCCAGCCACTCGTCGGTCTGGTCGAGCAGCTCGCTGCCCGCCAGCGCGACCGGGTAGAGGCCGAGCACGATCTGCTGGGCGATCTCGTTGGTGCGCGAGGTCCAGATGGGCTGCAGCGCACTGAAGTACGACTTCACGAAGGGCTGCAGCAGCGCGGGGTCGTGCACGCGCGAGAATCCCGAGATCACCGATGCCTGCACGGCGTTCGGCAGGTCGTCGGAGTCGACGACGGACAGCCAGGCGCGCTGCTTGGCCTCCAGCGTCGGGATGGCGGCATGGGCTGCAGCGGCAGCCCGGTGCCCGGTGGCGGTGTCGTCGCGCTCGACCTCGGCCGCGATCTCGTCCTCGCCGGCGATGCCACCGACGACGAGCGAGATGAGCAGCTCCCAGCGGAGGTCGGTGTCGACCACGAGACCCGGCATCGGCTCGCTGCCCTCGTACAGGCCGCGCACGCGCGAGAGCTGTGCCTGCGTCCTGGCGTAGCCGAGAGCGGCCTTGACCAGTTGCAGCTGAAGGTCACTGCCCGGTTCGGCCTTGACCGCGAGCTCGAAGAGCCGGTCCCCGACCCGGTCGGCGACCTCCTGGCGGTGGTCGGGGGCGACGTACAGCCGCACGGTGCTGGCGAGCTGACGCAGCACCGTCAGGATCACCGAGGAGTCTGTCTCGACCGCGAGGTTCTCGCACACCAGCGAGACGAAGTCGCGCGGCGCCATCTCGGCGTCACGCGTCATGTCCCAGGCCGCGCCCCACACCAGGGCCCGCGGCAGGGAGTCCTCGAGGGCGCCAAGGTGCTCCACGGCGGTGGCCATCGATGTCGGGTCGAGCCGGATCTTCGCGTAGGCCAGGTCGTCGTCGTTGATGAGCAGGAGGGCCGGCACCGGCTTCCCGGAAGCCTCGGTGACCTGCGTCGACGCGCCGTCCACGTCGAGCTCCACCCGCCAGGTGCGCTCCATCCGTCCGCTCGAGCTGAGGTCGTAGCCGGCGACCGCCAGACGGTGCGGACGCGGGACCGGGTGCGCCTCGGGCACCTCCTGCTCGATGGTCAGGGTGTCGATCGTGCCGGGCCCCGAACCGTTCACCCCTACGCGCGGGCGGAGCGTCGTCACTCCGGCGTGCTGCAGCCACAGGGCCGACCAGGCGCGCAGGTCACGGCCGGAGGTCTTCTCCAGCTGGGCCAGCAGGTCGTCGAGCTCGGTGTTGCCCCACGCGTGGGTGGCGAAGTACTGGCGGACGCCCTCGTCGAACTCCTCGCGGCCGACCCACGCGACGAGCTGCTTCAGCACGCTGGCGCCCTTGGCGTACGTGATGCCGTCGAAGTTGACCTCGACGTCCTCGAGGTCGCGGATGTTGGCGACGATCGGGTGCGTGGACGGCAGCTGGTCCTGCCGGTAGGCCCACGACTTCTCCATCGACGAGAACGTGGTCCACGACGAGGTCCAGCGGGTCGACTCGGCCATGCACAGCGTCGACGTGAACTCGGCGAAGGACTCGTTCAGCCACAGGTCGTCCCACCAGCGCATCGTGACGAGGTCGCCGAACCACATGTGCGCCAGCTCGTGCAGCACCGTCAGAGCACGCCGCTCGACGAGCGCGTCGGGCACCTTCGACCTGAAGACGTAGGCCTCGAGGAACGTCACCGCGCCGGCGTTCTCCATGGCGCCGGCGTTGAACTCGGGCACGAAGATCTGGTCGTACTTCTCGAACGGGTACACGCGGTCGAAGAGCCGCTCGTAGTGCGCGAACCCGGCGCGAGTGATGTCCATCAGCTCGTCGCCGTCGAGGTGCTCGACGAGCGACGCGCGGCAGTAGACGCCCAGGGGGATGGTGCGTCCGTCCGCACTGGTCAGCGTTCCGGTGGCGCCCTCGTAGGGGCCGGCGATCACGGCGGTGACGTACGGCGCCAACGGCGGGGTGGGAGCGAACCTCCACACGGCGTTCCCGGTTCCGACGAGCGACTCGGGCTTCGGGGTGGGCGAGTTGGAGATCACGTGCCAGTGCTGGGGTGCCGTCACTGTGAACGAGAAGGTCGCCTTGAGGTCGGGCTGGTCGAAGACCGTGAAGACCCGCCGCGCGTCAGCCACCTCGAACTGCGAGTAGAGGTAGACCTCCTTGTCGACGGGGTCGACGAAGCGGTGAAGGCCCTCACCGGTGTTCATGTAGGCGCCGTCGGCGACGACCGTCAGCACGTTCTCCGCGGCCAGGTCGTCGAGCGCGATGCGGGCACCGTCGGCGACCTGCTCGGGGGCGAGGGCGCGTCCGTTCAGCTTGACCGAGTGCACGTGTGGGGCGATCAGGTCGACGAACGTCGAGGCGCCGGGCTCGCGGCAGGCGAAGTGGATCGTGGTCGTGCTCGTGAACAGCGTCTCGCCGGTGGTCACGTCGAGCGCGACGTCGTAGGAGCCGACGTGCAGCAGCCGTGCCCTCTCGCGCGCCTCGTCACGGGTCAGGTTGGTGCCTGGCACGTGGTCCCTCGTCCCTGCGCTGGTCGCGCGTCGTCGTCGGCGCTGCGGCGCCCGGGTTGGCTCAGGTCGGGCGTACCCACACGGCGGGCGCCTCGCCGGAATACTCCCACGGCGAGGGTGGCTGGACCTACCAGGACAAGACATCCCAAACGGATAGAGGAGACTGGGCTACAGATGAGCGAGCGGACGCGTGCGGACTTCTGGTTCGACCCGGTGTGCCCGTGGGCGTGGATGACGTCGCGGTGGATGCTGGAGGTCGAGAAGGTCCGCGACGTCGAGGTCACCTGGCACGTGATGAGTCTGTCGGTCCTGAACGAGAACGCCGACGTCTCCGACGACTACCGCAAGCAGATGGACCGGGCATGGCTGCCCGTCCGCGTCATCATCGCCGCCCGTGAGCAGCACGGGCAGGACGTCGTGCTCCCGCTCTACACCGCGATCGGGAGGCGGATCCACCCCGGAGGCCAGGACGACTACCCGGCTGCCGTCGCCGCCGGGCTGGCCGAGCTCGGGCTGCCCGCCGACCTGATCGAAGCCGGGGACACCGACCGGTACGACGAGGTGTTGCGGGCCAGCCACTCCGACGGCATCGACAGGGTCGGGCAGGACGTCGGCACCCCAGTGATCGCTGTCGGTGACATGGCGTTCTTCGGACCGGTCGTGACGCCGGCCCCGAAGGGCGACCTGGCCGGCCAGCTGTGGGACGGCGTGCTCGCCGTCGCCGGCGTCCCCGGCTTCTACGAGCTCAAGCGCACGCGGGACGAGCGCCCGGTCTTCGACTGAGCGAGCCTCGACCGGGCCAGCCGTCACGCGGTGCCAGGATGTGCGCCATGCGCGTACACCTCGGATGCGACCACGCCGGTTTCGACCTGGTCCAGCACCTCAAGGAGCACCTGACCGCCGCCGGCCACCATGTCGTCGACCATGGGCCGGAAGCGCTCGACCCGCAGGACGACTACCCGGCGTTCTGCATCGCCGCCGGCGAGGCCGTCGTGGCTGACCCGGGCAGCCTCGGCATCGTGGTCGGCGGATCGGGCAACGGTGAGCAGATCTCGGCGAACAAGGTCGCCGGGGTGCGCGCCGCCTTGGCGTGGAACCTCGACACCGCGCGACTGGCACGTCAGCACAACGACGCCAACGTCGTCGCGATCGGTGCGCGCCAGCACGCTCAGGTCGACTCGGTCGCGATCGTCGAGGCGTTCCTGGCCGAGGGGTTCTCCGGTGATGCCCGGCACCAGCGCCGGATCGACGAGATCGCCTCGTACGAGAGGCGTTAGAGCTCTCGGCTGCTTAGAACTCGCTGCCGTTGAACGGGGCGACGTGCCAGCTGAAGGCGCGTGACGCCTGCTCGAGCGCCGCCGGATCGGGCGCCTCGACGAGACCCGCGCCGGCGAGTGCGACGAGCGTGCGACCACCGAGGTAGGCGGCACCGAGCGTCCGCTCGCTCAGGCACAGCTGCGGTTGCACCGAAGTGCGGGTGCACGTGGCGCCGTCCGCACCGCCCTGCAGGTGCCAGCGTCCGGCGTTGTCCGGGCACATGTCGTCGCTGACCTCGAGCACGACGTCGACGTCACAGCTGTACTGCCGCGCCTGCAGTGCCGCAGGCAGGTCGATGATGCGCAACCAGAGCCCGTCCGACAGCCGCACCTTCGCAGCGCGCAGGTCGGTCAGCAGGTACAGCAGGGGATCGTCGGTCGGACGATTGTCGGTCTTCACGCTCGTCATCAGGTCCAGGTCGGCGAGGCGTCCCCACAGCACTCGTGCGGCCGCGGCGTCCAGGGCGGTGGCGTGGGAGACGTTCACCGTTCCGTTCGGGCCGGTCGGCTCCCACCCTTCCTTGCGGCGGAAGAGCGCCACGCCCCGAACGCTGCCTTCGGCGTCCTCGACGACGATGACCTTCTTTCGCTCGGCGCCGTCTCGCCATGACTTGGGATCGAGCAGCATCTGCTGCTGCCGGCCGAGCGGGCCGCGGGAGACCGCCCCGGGACGAGTGCGGCGAAACGCCTCGTAGCAGTCCTGCACGAGCGCTGTGTGCCGGTCGACGTCGGCGTTCTCGAACCGGACCCGCAGGTCGTCGGTACCGGGCACGTCGACCATGTCGGCTCCGCGACCGATGGTGAGGTCGAGCCCGTACGTGGCCAGGCCGTACCCGAACCGGCCGTAGATGGCGGGCTCGGCTGCCCAGAGCACCGACACGGGCTCCGTCCCGCGCTCGCGGACGGCCGCGAAGTGGTGGGCCATCATCGACGTCAGGACTCCGCGGCGCCGGAACTGCGGGTGCACACCCACCCAGGTGAGGCCCGATGCTGGCACCTCCCCACCCGGCAGGGTCATGTCGAGGGAGAAGGCCGAGTAGACCCCCGCCAGCTGCTCGTCGATCTCGGCCACGACGAGGCGATCCCACTCGAAGCCGAGGTAGAGGGCGTCGGGCTCGTAGTGCTCGTCCGTGAAGGACCACACCCACTGCTCGAGCTCGGCGAGCTCATCGCGACGCTCCTCTGCGAGCGGACCGAGGACGGGGACGCCGGAGGTCGCGGCCTTGGGAGTGGAGGACGTCATGCCGCCATCGTGGCAGCGGGCCCGTGCACCGGGCATCCGCATATTGCCGGCACGCTGTCGGCCTTGAGACCGCGTGCGTCATTCACCAGGTTGGCGGACTACGCCCCCTCTGGGCGGATATCGTCAGCGGGTGGATCCGACCCTGGCAGTGAAGCCAGCGTCCCCGACCCGTTTTCACCGGGTGCCGTGGCGCGGACGGGTCTGGCGTCGTCAGGTGCTCACCTCGCAGCCGGTGGTGCTGCTGCTCCTCACCCTGCTCTCCGTGGTGCTGTTCTTCTTCAACCTGGTGGCGGCCAGGTACGTCCCCCTGAGCACGGTCGTCGTGATCCTCCTTCTCGGCGGGTTCTTCCTGCGGGTTCGCTCGATCGCCCTGCTGTACCTGGTGGTGGCCTCGGGGGTCGTCTTCACCATCACCACGACGAAGGGCGACCCGGGCTGGGGCACCCTCGTCACCATCGCGCTCACCGCGATCCTGGTCTGGCTGTTCGCACGCAGCAGGGAGCGCCTCGGCGTCCAGGGCACCCTCGGTGAGTCGATGCTCGTCGACCTGCGCGACCGCCTGCGCTCCCAGGGGCAGGTTCCACGGCTGCCGTCTCAGTGGAAGGTGGAGACCACGCTGCGATCGGCGTACGGCGACTCCTTCTCGGGCGACTTCCTGGTCTCGTCGCGATCCAACGACGACACCTTGCTCGAGATGGCGCTGGTCGACGTGTCGGGCAAGGGGCAGGCTGCCGGGACGCGAGCGCTGCTGCTGTCGGGGGCGTTCGGCGGCCTGATCGGAGCGATGCCTGCCGAGGAGTTCCTCTCGGCCGCCAACGCCTACCTGCTGCGCCAGCGATGGGACGAGGGTTTCGCCACTGCCGTCCACCTCGGCCTCGACCTCGTAACGGGTCGGTTCCGGCTGGCCAGCGCCGGGCACCCGCCGGCCGCGCACTACCACGCCGGATCCGGTGTGTGGGAGGTCATCCGGACCGCCCACGGCCCCGTGCTCGGCATCATCGACGGGGTCGCGTACCCGGCTCACGAGGGCCGCCTCGCCCGTGGCGACGCCCTGCTGCTCTACACCGACGGCCTGGTCGAGACTCCCGGGCGCGACCTCGACCTCGGCATCGACCGCCTGATGGGCCAGGCCGAGAAGCTGGTGCGGCGCGGGCAGTTCCGCGGTGGTGCGGACTGGATCGTCGACGGCACCCGCACCGACGAGAGCGACGACCGCGCCCTGGTGCTGCTCTGGCGCGAGTGAGGTCTCAGACCGCGCAGGTGATCCGCTGCTGCGCTCGGATTCGCTCGGCGTAGCCCTCGACAGGCCAGCAGCTGCGACCTCCGACGCGGACCGCGGTCACCGTGCCCCCCTCGCGGGTGTAGGGCACCCTCTCGCCCGGTGCGCCGTAGCCGTGGGTGTCGGCGATCAACAGCGTGTCGGCATCGACCACCTCGAACGTCATTCTGGCGGTCGTGGGGTCGGGCTGGTTCGTCGTCAGGCCGTACAGCGTGCCCCCGAGGTCGACGACGTCGATCACGCCAAAGAGGTTGGCGAACCGGCCGGTGAACGACGAGGTGTCCGCGTTGTGGGTGTCCGAGTCACCCGGTGCGTTGCCTGCCAGCGCGAGGTCGACGATCGCGACAACCCCACGGACCAGCTCCTCCGCTGCCCCGTCGACGCAGTTCGTCAGTACCGAGACGACCAGCCCGTCGTGGGGGTCGACCATGGTTCGCGTGATCTGGCCGGGAAAGCCGCCGGCGTGCCCGACCATGCGGCGGTCGCCGAGCTGGTTCACGGAGAAGCCCAGCCCGTAGTGCTCGTCGGTGCCCTCGACCTGCCACTGGTCCCGATGGAGCCGGCGCTTGGACGCGTCGCTGATCAGTCTCTGGTCGCCGAGAACGTGCCCAGCCGCGTAGCGACAGAGGTCGTCGGCCGTTGAGTAGAAGCCGGCACCGGCACCGAACGCGGCCGTGTCGACGTGCTCGATCGGACGCCGCTCGTCGAGGTACGCCAGCGCCGAGTAGCCGGTTGCGTACTGGGCGGCGCGCGAGGGGTCGAAGTCAGGACCGGTGTGCTGCAGTCCGAGTCGGCCGACGATGTGCTCACTCACGTACTCGGCGTAGGGCTGCGCGCTGGCTGCCTCGATCACCAGGCCGAGCAGCCCGTACCCGAAGTTGGAGTACTTGAAGCGCTCGTTGGCAGGGAGCACGTCGGCCTCGTCCCGCGCGGCCGCCAGCAACGCCTCGGCACTCGGAAAGGGGCGGTCGAGGTTCCAGAAGTCGCTGTCGTGGGTGTCACGCACCACCCCGCCGCCGTGTGCGAGCAGCTCGGCGACGGTGCGGTCGCCGACCGGCGCGTCGACGAGGGACGACACGTGGGTGCCGACGGTGTCGTCGAGACGCAGGGCACCCGTCTCGACCAGCTGCATGACGGCCGTCGCGGTGAACGTCTTGGAGTGCGAGGCGATCCGGAACAGGTGCTCCGTCGTCAGATCGACGGCAGCGGTGCCCTCGCCGCCTACGTCGGCGTGGCCGTGCGCGCTCGACAGGACGATCTTGTCACCGACCGCGACGGCGACCTGCACGCCGGGGATGCGAAGGGTGCGACGGCGCAGCGCGACCCATGTGTCCGCGTAGGCAGCTGCGGCTCGGACAGTCTCGACATCAGGGGATGTTCGGGTCGGCGTGGGCGACATGCGCCGGACCCTAGCAACCAGCCGCCGACATCAGCCGGCATCGCCCTGGTTAGGTGAATCTCGTTGACAGCGGCCACAACGGCGGCGAAAGTGACGAGATGAGGTTCACCGCAGCCCAGCCTTGACGCCCGACACAAGACCGCCTGACCGTCCGCGCTCTGTCGGTGCGGGCACTGGCCTACTACTCCGTGCGGGACCTGATCCCGCTCTACGCGGTGTACGCGGTGTTGTTCGCGGACGCCGGCCTGACGACGACCGAGATCACGTCGCTGCTGGTGATCTGGTCGGTCACGGCCTTCGTGGTCGAGGTGCCGTCGGGGGCATGGGCCGACACGGTGTCGAGGCGCGGGCTGCTGGTTCTCAGCTCCGTCCTCTACGCAGGGTGCTTCGCCGCGTGGACTCTGCTGCCCTCGTACCCGGCCTTCGCGGTCGGATTCGTGCTCTGGGGCATCAGCGGCGCGCTGATGTCCGGCACCTTCGAGGCCCTGCTCTATGACGAGCTGGCGGTGCTTGCCGCGACGGGTCGCTATGCCGGACTGATCGGTCGTGCCGAGGCGCTCGCGATGGGGTGCAACCTGGTGGCGACCGTGGCCGCTGCGCCGCTGATGGTTCTCGGTGGGTACCGCCTGGTCGGTGCCGTGAGCATCGGCGTCGCCCTTCTGCAGGGCGTGCTGGCGTTGACCCTCCCGGCTGCGCCCCGAGTCGCGTCCGCAGCGGAGGATCCGGAAGAGCTGACCGGCGAGGCGGCTCGAGCATGTCACGCGAAGCTCGCGCAAACGGCGGAAGGCTTCGGACGGCGCTACGTCCGCATGCTCACCAGCGGTCTCCATGAGGTGCGCCGGGTGCCCGTCGTCCGCCGGGCGGTCCTGCTCTCGTCCGCGCTCTACGGGTTGACGGCCTTCGACGAGTACTTCGGCCTGCTCGCTCTCGAGCAGGGCGCCGACCCGACGTCCATCCCGCTGCTCGTCGGTCTGACGGTGGCCGGACAGGCGGTCGGAACGGCCACTGCGGCACGAACGGCCCTGTGGCCGGGCCGAGTGCTCGGCGCCCTCGTCGCGGTTGCCGCCGCGCTGATGGCGGTCGGCTCTCTGCTCGGAGAGCCCTGGCTCGCGTTCGCGGCACTCGGCGCCGGGTACGGCCTGATCAGCAACGTGTCGATCGTCGCCGACGCACGTCTGCAGGACGCCATCGAGGGACCGGCGCGCGCCACGGTCACGTCGGCGGTCAGCGTCGGTGCCGAGGCGGTGGCGCTCGGTGTCTTCGGTGTGTTCGCCGTCGGCCCCGCCGTGGCCTCGATCGGCGCGACGATGGCGGTGCTCTCGGCGCTGGTGCTCGCGATCGCCGCGGCGGTCCCACGCTGGCTGCCGGTTCGGGAGTAGCCGGCGAGCAGCTCATGGGTACTCTGTGCCAGCAAGGGCAGCGCAAACGATAAGCGGGTACCTCAGGAGGCGCCTTGGGCACCGGACGCGAGTTCACGACGGTCTTCGGCCGAGGGCTGGTCGAGGAGCTGGCCAACTTCGTCCACCGGCCCTATCTCGTCGTCACGATGGCCGACCTGTGGCCGCGGTTCGAAGGGGCGTTCGACGAGCACCTCGCCGGTGTGCATGTCGTCGACACTCTCGACCTCGACGAGCTGAACGCCGCGGCCGAGCAGCTTCCGGACTGCCGCAGCGTGATCGGCATCGGCGGCGGCCAGGCGGTCGACGTGGCGAAGTTCTTCGCCTGGACCAAGGGCGTGCCGCTGTGGCAGGTGCCGACCGCGATGACCGTGAACGCACCGTTCGGGCACAGGGCCGGGCTGCGGAGCGGGGGTCACGTGCGCTACCTCGGGTACGCCGTCCCCGAGGCTGTCTTCGTCGACCTCGACATCATCCAGAGCGCTCCACCGGCCCTCAACCGCAGCGGGATCGCAGACATCCTCTGCTACCACACGGCCCACTTCGACTGGCGGCTCGCTCACGAGCTCGGCAAGACGGAGGAGCGGTGGCCGTACGACGCCCGCCTCATCGCCGAGGCCCGTGAGCGGCTGAACAGCGTCCTCGACCATCTCGACGACATCCGCGAGGTCAACGAGGAGGGCATCCGAACGCTGATGACGGCCCACCGGTGGGGAGGAGCGACCTTCCACGACGCGGGCTGGAACCCCCGTCACATCGAGGGCGTCGACCACTTCTTCTTCTACAACCTGGAGCACCTGACGGGTCAGCACTTCATCCACGGGCAGCCTGTCGGCCTGGGCATCGTCATCGGGTCGGCGCTGCAGGACAACGAGCCGGCCACGATGCTCGCCGCCTTCCAGAAGGCCGGTGTCGACATCCGCCCGGAGGCGATGGGCGTCACGTGGGACGACGCGGCCGAGGCCATGCGCTCGCTGGCGACCTACGTCCGCGAGGCAGGGCTCTGGTACTCGATCGCCGACGCCAGGCCCGTCACCGAGGACTTCATCGCGGGGATCCGCAGCGAGGTCGAGTCCGCCTACGGGCGTTGGGAGACAGCGTGAAGATCGGACTGACGCTGCCGCAGGGCTGCGACCGCGAGTACCTCGGTCTCGACCCGGCGACCGCCTGGGAGCGGACGGTCCAGGTCGCCCAGCGCGCAGAGCGGCTCGGCTTCGAGTCGCTCTGGCTCTACGACCACATGCAGGTCGACCCACCCCTCATCGAGGCGCCCATCTTCGAGCCGTTCGTCGAGATGGCTGCGCTGGCCCTGGTCACCGACCGTGCCAAGCTCGGCCACCTGGTCGCCTCCGCGGCCTATCGCAACGCCGGCCTGCACGCCAAGGCGATCTCCACCATCGACGTCATCAGCGGCGGCCGCGCCATCCTCGGCATCGGCGCCGGGTGGAAGGGGGACGAGTGGCTCTCCTACGGCTACACGTTCCCCGACGCCCGCACCCGGTTGGCCATCCTCGAGGACCACCTCGAGATCATCACCCGCATGCTCGCTCCCGGCCGGGCCACCTACTCCGGCCAGCACGCCCACGTCATCGACGCGATTCACGAGCCCAAGGGGATCCAGACCCCGCGCATCCCGATCGTCGTCGGCGGGAACGGGCCGAAGGTCACCTGGCGCCTGGCGGCCCGCTTCGCCGACGAGCTCAACCTCGACGCGCTTCCGCCTGCCGAGATCTCCACAGCCCTCGCCGTCATCGCGCAGCGCTGTGAGGAGGTCGAGCGCGACCCTGCGACGCTCGCGGTCTCCGTGCACATCTGGGGTGCCGCCGATGCGCCACCCGGGCCGCAGAGGCAGGAGCGGCTGCAGGAGTACGCCGCGGTCGGCGTCAGTCGCGCTGTGCTGCAAGGGTTCGCGGGCGCTCAGGATCTGAGCGAGATCGACGCGGTTGCCGCCGACTGCGCTGCGGCCGGCTTCCTGCACACCGCCGAGCCGGAGCCGATGCCTGCCTGAAGGGGCGGCGTCCCCGCCTCCCCGGGGACGGTCCGGCGCCGGAGAGCGTTCGGCCATCCGAGGGCGTAGTAACAGAGGGTAGTTCTGCATTTACGGTCAGTAACAGTCGCGACCCTGCGATGCTGGCCAGACCACCCTCTACGAATGGCCGGGCTGACATGCGCACTCTGTGGAAGACGTATCTGGTGATCGTCCTGAGTGCCGTCGGCATCTTCTTCTTCATCCCCGGCGACACCTGGGCGAACACCGCGCTCAAGGTCGCGATCGGCTGGGTCGCGGCGGCCAGCATCGTCTTCGGAGTTCGCCGGAACAAAGCACCTGCCGCCGTGGCCTGGTACCTGTTCGCCGGCGGGGTGTTCGCCAACTCCACCGGCATCGCAGTCGAGGCGGTCCTGTCGCGGGTCCTTCACCTGGATGCCTACCCGTCGATGGCCGACGCGTTCTGGCTCGCCCTCTATCCGGCACTCTTCATCGGTCTGGCGTTGCTCATCCGTCGCCGCAGCGCGGGACGGGACTGGGCCACCCTGGTGGACGCCACGACCATCTCCACCGGACTCGGCCTCCTGTGCTGGGTGTTCCTCGTCCAACCAGCAGCCGTCGCTGAGACGGACACCCTCCTAGCACACGCGGTCGTGATCGCCTACCCGGTCGCCGACGTGGTGGTTCTCGCGATGCTGGTGCGGCTGATGATGGGTGCAGGCGACCACAGCACGTCGTACTTCCTGATGGTCAGCTCGGTGCTGGCCTTCATGGTCGGAGACGTCGGGTGGGCGCTCACCTCCCTGCTCGCCTGGGAGCCCGGCGCCGTCGGTGCGCACCTCCTGGACATGGTCTTCCTCATCGCCTACGGGCTGTTCGGCGCTGCTGGGCTGCACCCGTCCGTCCGCAACGTCGGCGAGAAGGCGCCGGCGGTGGCTCCCCGGCTCAGCCCGTGGCAGCTGGGTCTGCTCACTGCCGCCTCACTGATCGCACCGTGTGTCCTGCTGATGGAGGCCGTCAACGGCAACGTCAGCAACGGCGTGGCGATCAGCGTCTGCGCCACGGCCCTGTTCCTGCTCGTGGTGACGCGGATGGCGCAGCTGTTGCGGCAGGTCGAGGGACAGGCCGTCAGCCTGCGCGCCCTCGCTCGCGTGGACGACCTGACCGGGCTCCCCAACCGTCGGGCCTGGTCTGCTGACCTCACCAGCTCGATCGAGAAGGCCCGCCGCGACCTCGAACCCTTGAGCGTCGCCATGATCGACCTCGACCACTTCAAGCGCTTCAACGACGCCTTCGGGCACCCCGCCGGAGACCGGCTCCTCAAGGGTGCCGCAGCGGCCTGGCTGGAGCAGATGCGTGCCGTGGACGGCCTCGCTCGCTACGGCGGCGAGGAGTTCATCCTGCGCTTCCACGACTCGAGCGCCAGCCAGGCGTCCGACGTGCTGGCTCGGCTGCAGGCCGTCACACCGGGGGGTCAGACGTTCTCTGCGGGTGTCGCGGCATGGGACGGTGACGAGACCTCCGACGAGCTGGTGGCGCGCGCCGACAGCGCCCTGTACGCCGCCAAGGCCGCGGGCCGCGACCGTGTCGTGATGGCAGCGCCGAGGACGCGAAAGCTCGCCACTCGTCCCTGATCGACGGGCTTGCCTGGCCGCAGGCGTAGCTCGGCCTCCGAAACCCTGGTGCCTCGACGACGCACCTCCTCCTACGGTGTCCTCGTGATCACCTACGAGTGGCGCGGCCGGTTCGACGATGACGAGGTGAACGCGCTGCACGCCGAGGGATTCGGCCATCGCGTGCTCGACGACGGCTGGTGGGCGCAGGTCAACCGCTACAGCGTCGGCTGGGTGTGTGCCCGCGACTCGGACGGCTTGGTCGGCTTCGTCAACGTCGCCTGGGACGGCGCGGTCCACGCCTTCGTGCTCGACACCCTGGTGACCGGACGGGTCGCCCGCCAGGGCATCGGAACCGAGCTGGTGCGCGTCGCCGCCGAAGGTGCCCGGGCCGCCGGCTGCGAGTGGCTGCACGTCGACTTCGACGAGCACCTGCGCGGGTTCTACCTCGACCGTTGCGGGTTCACGTCCGCCCCTGCAGGGCTGATCGCCCTGTGACCGCCGTCCCCGACACATCGCTCTCGAACGCGCTGACGATCCGGCCCGCGGCCGCCGACGACTGGGCGGCGATCTGGGCCTTCATGCAGCCGATCATCGCGGCCGGGGAGACGTACTGCTGGGACCGAGCCACGACGTCGGACGAAGCCCGCGCCATCTGGGTGCACGAGCTGCCCGGGCGGACCCTGGTGGCGGTCACCAGCGCCGGCCGCGTCGTCGGTACGGCCGAGATGCACCCCAACCAGGGCGGGGGAGGTGCGCACGTCGCCAACGCCGGCTTCATGGTGGACGGATCGGCCGGCGTACTCGGGGTGGGACGGGCGCTTGCCGAGCACGTGCTCGGGCTCGCGCGCACCGATGGCTTTCGGGCGATGCAGTTCAACGCCGTGGTGGAGACGAATGTGCGCGCGGTGGCGCTGTGGCGGTCGCTCGGGTTCGACGTGCTGACCACCGTGCCGGAGGGCTTCGAGCACCCCACCGAGGGGCTCGTCGGCCTCCACATCATGCATCGGCGGCTCTGACCGCTCGTCCGCATTCACCCCATTGCCCGGCACTCGTGGTGTGCATGGCCCCCCAGATGGGGGATGCTGGTCCTATGTCCCCTGCACCTGCACGGCGCCACGTACCCGGAAGCCCGTTCAACACGAAACGTGCCGAGGCTGAGCGGGTCGTCCACTTCACAGTCGGCGAGCGTGTCTGCCACGACCGGTACGGGCTGGGCACGGTCGTCGGCACCGATGGTGAGACCACCGTCGACGTCGACTTCGGCCAGGGACCGCGCCGGCTGACCGCCATCGCCTCGAAGCTGCAGAAGCTCGGCTAGGTCCTCGGCTCGCTCCGCTGGTCCGCTCAGTTCTGCCAGTTCTGCCAGTTACCGGCTCAGGGAACCTGCGTTCCCCACGCGGCGTCACAGCCTCACGTGACGCCGGCGAAGGGGAACCCCGTGTCCAGAAGTCGCTTGACGTCGATGACGGCTGTGGCCGTCGGCTCGCTCCTGCTCGGGTCGTGCGGCACCGACCCTGACGCTGGGCAGCAGCTCTTCGTGGGGGACGGTCTGGTCGAGCCCGTCGGGGGCGATCTCGCCTCCTTGGTCGACGGGATGACGGCGTTCGGTCACGACCTGCACGCCCAGGTGGCTGAGCCTGGGGAGAACGTCGTGCTGTCGCCGGCGAGCATCGCGATCGCGTTCGGGATGGCCCGGGCCGGCGCCAAGGGCACCACTGCCGAGGAGATCGACGCCGTGCTCGGCTTCCCGGCCGACGCCGCGACGACGCACGCCTCGTTCAACGAGCTGATCCGCACGCTGGAGACGGCGGCGCCCGGGACCCTTCCGGCAGAGCCGGAAGCCAGACGGAGGCGCCGGGGAGGAGTCCGGCCGCCTGCGCTGGCGATCGCCAACAGCGTGTTTCCCGCCGACGACGCTGCAGGATCAAGCAGGAGTACCTGGCGACGCTCGGAGCGCAGTACGATGCGGGTCTGATCCCGGTCGACTTCGGTGGCCACTGAGGCCAAGGAGATCATCAACGCTTGGGTCAAGGAGCAGACCCGCGACCGCATCGAGAAGCTCTTCGACTCGCTAGACCCGAGCACGCGGATAGTGTTGGCCAATGCGGTCTACCTCAAGGCCGACTGGGTGCACCCCTTCGCGAAAGAGCCGACCGTGGACCGGCCCTTCACTCTTGCGGACGGTTCCCACCCCGACGTGTCGACGATGAGCCTGCTGGCGCCAGTGCGCTACGCGAAGGGCGCCACCTGGAACGCCGTCGAGCTGCCCTACGTGGGTGACCGGCTGGTGATGCGGGTGATCGTGCCGACCGGCGAGAGACTCCCGATCGATGTCCTCGATCCCGGCCGTGCTGGCGGCGGTCGGTGAGGGCCTCACCGACGGGATGGTCGACGTCCGCCTGCCGAAGTGGGACTTCGAGCACCAACGTCGAGTTGATCGCGAACTGCATGGCCCTCGGGATGAAGGCGCCGTTCGGCGACGCGGACTTCTCGGGGATCAGCGACGAGGGGTTGTTCATCGGCCGGGCCGTCCACACGCGCGAACATCACTGTGGACGAGTGGGGCACCGAGGCGGCGGCAGTGACCGGGCTGAGCTTTCTCGGGTCGGCCCCACCACCGCCCGATGCGGCCGTCCACGCCGACCGGCCGTTCGCCTTCGTGATCGTCGACGAGCCCACCGGCGTGCCGCTCTTCATGGGACAGGTCGCCGACCCGACGAAGGGCTGACCTGCCTCATCACTGGCCCTTCGGATTCCCTTGAGTTTCAGGGGAAATCAGCCGGATTGCGCCCCGTCCGCCCGCCTTGAGCCTTGAATTCGTCATTGGACGAGCCTACATTTCAAGGGTTCCTGGAATGGCTGGACGAATACCACTCCAACGGGAGAAAAGATGCTGAATGACGGCAAAGTGACAGCAAACATCCCGTGCGCAGACATCAATCGAGCGCGTCAGTTCTACGCCGACAAGCTCGGCATGACGCCGGCGAACGACTACGGGGCCTTCCTCGAGTACACGACGGCGGGTGGCACGTCATTCGGTCTGTACGAGACGCAGTACGCCGGCATGGCTGGTCACACGCTCGCGCAGTGGCACGTCGCGAATATCGAGGACGAGGTACGTGACCTGAAGGCCAAGGGCATCGAGTTCGAGGTGTACGACATGCCGGGCGTCGAGTGGAACGGTGAGGTCGCCTCGCTGGGTGAGCTGGGAAAGGCAGCGTGGTTCAAGGACAGCGAGGGCAACATCCTGTGCTTGGACGAGCCTGCATAGAACCGATTGCGAAGGTCGTGATGGCTGGTCTTCGAATCTTCACGACCACTGTCGCCCTCGTCTGCCTGCTGGGCGTCTTGGGGACTCCGGTCGCGGCGACGCCAGCCACCGCGCACCCGGCCGCGGCCGCCGCTCTCGCGGGGCCCATCCAGTTCGGTGCGGCCCAGCCTGTCGTCCCCGGCAAGACGAAGGTCCAGTCGATCCAGGCCCTGGAACAGGTCGCCGGGCGGCGGCTGGCCGTGATCCGCATCTACGACCTCTGGAACCAGCCCTTCCCCGACGCGGCGGCGACCTGGCTGAAGTCGACGGGCCACACGATGTTCCTTTCGGTGCGGGCCAAGCGCACCAACGGCACATTCGTCCAGTGGGCCGACATCGCGGCGGCCCGGCCAGGGGATCCCTTGTACGCAGACATGGTGCGGTGGGCCGATGCCGTCAAGGCCTACGGGGCTCCGATGTACTTCTCGTTCAACCACGAGCCCGAGACGACGGTGTCGAAGCCCAGCGGCAACGCGACGCAGTACATCGCTGCCTGGCGAGCCGTCGTCGGAGTGTTCCGCGATCGCGGTGTCACGAACGCCACCCATGCGTGGGTACCAGCGGTCAGCAACTTCTCCGTTGCGACGACCAGCCCCCAGTACGCCCCGAGCTTCTACCCGGGTGACGCGTGGGTCGACCACATCGCGATCGATGCCTACAACATGTACTGCCGGCTCAAGGATGGTCGGTTCTACCGTCCCTGGCGCTCCCTCCAGCAGGTCCTCGAACCCTTCATGCAGTTCGCGGCTCAACACCCGACTCCGAGCTTGATCGTCGCCGAGTTCGGGACACCAGAGGATCCCGCCCAACCCCAGCGCAAGGCCCAGTGGCTGGACGAGGCGAATCTGCTGTTCCAGCAGCCTGCCTATGCGCGCTTCCGCGCCCTGTCGTACTGGAACCAGATGTCCATCAACTTCGCGGGGTGCGACTTCAGGGTCACGAGCAGCAGCGCCGCCCAACAGGCATTCGTCCGGATGGCGCAGGACCCGTACTACGGCGCGCCGTAGTCCAGTGCTACAGATCGGCCGCCCTCTGCGTCACGGCTGGTCGGGCGTGGCTTCCTTCGAGGTGCGGCGTGGGGACTGGGTGCTGGCGTCGGCGTCCGGATGCTCGGTCCGCTCGAGCGAGTCGGCCAGGACCGCCTCGGCCTGGGCCTTCGGGTCGTCGCTGCCGACGGCGCGCTCCTCGGGCAGCAGGTTCGACCGCTTCGCGACGTTCCTGTCGTCCGGCGTCTCTTCGTGGTCTGCGTGTCGACCGTGCGACTCTTCGCTCATCCGACGGTCCTACCCCATGTGGCTGGGTGAGGCGACAGGAGCGTTGGGATGTCTAGGTGAGGAGGAGCGTCACCCCGACTGCCCCCGTGTAGAGGTGCGCCCAGAACGGCGGGTTGAACAGCCCTGCGAACCGCGTCGCCACGAACCCGGCTGCGAAGGCCAGGCCCCAGGCGACACCCGTCCAACCGAGCCAGGTCGGAAGGGCATCCGAGGCCAGCACGGCGAACCCGAGCACGGCAGACGCGACATAGGCGGTGAGCATGTGCACGGTGTACAGCGCTCCGGCCCACTGGTCATGGGCCGCGAACCCGTCGGGCACGTGCCCATCGGCGACGGTCCGCTCGGCCGCCCAGGGCACCACGGTGAGGCGGAAGGCGAGCGACGCGATCCAGCAGACCGCGCCCAGCACGTAGACCGCCGTTGCCATCGCGGCCAGAACCGTTGCGCTGCCTTCCTCCACGGACGCGGCCAGGCCCGCCAAGCCGGCGGGCGTGACCACCAGTCCCGCGATCATCCAGGTGTGGATCCAGGCCCTGCGGCGGCGGTCGGCGTGGATGATCGGCAGTGACTCCGGCAGCGGACGCTGGTAGTCCAGGCGCCACGCGCCGGCGCCCACGATGAAGATCACGAGTCCAGCGAGAAGGACACCGCCGGCGAGCTTCGAAGTGTCCACGCCCGGATCCTGCCAGTGATCTACGGGTGACAGAACGCTATTTTTGGGGCCATCCCAAGGCAAAGGAGAGGCCCGTGGGCAAGGTGGTCATGTACAGCTCGGTGTCGGTGGACGGCTTCATCGCGGACGAGAACGACCAGCCCGGACCCCTGTTCGACTGGTTGCTCAGCGGTGACGTGCCGTTGGACGAGAGCGGCGCGTTGAAGGTGTCGCAAACGTCCTACGACTACACCCGGCCGTACTGGGACCAGATCGGCGCGACCATCGCCGGCCGCCACGTCTTCGACATGACGGACGGCTGGGACGGGAAGCCTCCGGGCGGGGTCGACCACGTGGTCGTCGTAACGCACCGGCCGAAGCCCGAGGGTTGGGACCCCCAGGCTCCGTTCCACTTCGTCGACGGCGTCGAAGCAGCCGTGGCCAAGGCGCAGGAGCTTGCGGGTGACCGCATCGTCGAGGTCGCCGCTGGCGACGTCGGTGGCCAGGTGCTTGCCGCGGGCCTGGTCGACGAGGTGCGCATGGACGTGGTACCCGTGGTGTTCGGGTCCGGCAAGCGCTACTTCGGGTCGGTCAACGCGCAGCACCTGTTGGAGGATCCTGACGTGGTGATTCGTGGCAACCGGGTGCTTCACCTGAGCTGTCGGGTGCGCCGTTGACCGAGACCCGGTTGGAGTGTGCATCTGACCGGGGCTGTGTGGTTGGAGCGGGTGACCGGGATCGAACCGGCATGGCCAGCTTGGAAGGCTGGGGCTCTACCATTGAGCTACACCCGCACGACACCGGGCGAACCGGCGCGCTGAGCCAGGATAGTGCCTCGCCGCCAGTGGGAAGTGCGTCGCCCACCACGTCCGCGCGGCAGTAGCCTGAGGCCGTGCCGGACCGTCGTCCGGCCGCGGGGTGTGGCGCAGCTTGGTAGCGCGTCCGCTTTGGGAGCGGAAGGCCCCCGGTTCGAATCCGGGTACCCCGACCAGCAAGGATGACTCTGTGTAACCGGCCCGGAAGGGCCGCGTGCAACAACTCGTGCAACATCTCCCCCTCAGACGCGGCGGGGGAGCGTCGAGCCGTCCCCGTCAGCCGCGAGTTGAGACAACGCTCGGGCCACCTCGGCATCACGGCCTTCAACTGGGTGCATGTAGCGCAGGGCGGCGCTCTAGGTGGAGTGCCCGAGCCGTCCCTTGAGGTCCGCCAAGGACGCCCCCGCAGCGGCTGCGCAAGTCCCTCATCCGTAGGTCGGCCGCGGCGCTACGAGTCGAGATCGCCGATGACGGAGGAGCGATGCTCACAGGGCGGGCAAGCAGCTCACCGCGTGCAGTGTTGAGGGCCAACCAGCCGTGCCTGCTCGCGTCCGACCGTTGCCGTATCGGGCTTGATCGGCAGTCCACTCTCTGAAGGGCCATCTGGCCTCGAACATGAGGGACGTCGACGGCCTCCTCGACGTTGGACGGCGGGACTATCCACTACGTGATCCGGGGTTGCGCTGCCTCAGTCGTCGTCGGGACCTTCGGCGCCCTCGTCGGAGTCGTCATCTTCCTCCAGACCGGTCACGGTGAACTCTGCATCGATCTGCACCTCGACCACCGAGCCGTCGGCGCGTTGTACCTCCACGCCATAGGCGGCGCCGTCGTCACCGGTCTCCGTGTCGACGACCTCGCCGGGGACTTCGCTGGTGGCAGCCGCAACGGCCTTCGTCAGCGTCGCGCCCGTTAGCTCCTGGTCCTCGGTCTCCCCGGCTTCTACGGATGCTGCGGATGCGATCCCGCCGGCACCACCCAGCGCTAGAACGGCACCCGCCCCTGCGACCAACCACCTCGTGCTCGTCTTCATCGTTTCTCCTTCTCCCGTCTCACCGACTGTCCGACCATCATGCCTCGGTCATGCTGAGAGACCGCTGAGAAGCTCAGACGTCCCCGATGGGCAGGGTCACAGTGATCCGGGCACCGCCCAGCGGGCTGGCGTCGGCGTGAGCGCTTCCGCCGTGCGCCCGTGCGATGTCGGCGGCGATGGCCAGGCCAAGACCAGCACCACCGCGGTCGCGGTCGCGTGCCTCATCGAGCCGTTGGAACCGCTCGAAGACGGCATCGCGGGCGCTCTCCGGTATGCCGGCGCCGTCGTCCTCGACCGTGAGGCGCACGAGGCTGTTATCTCGCCGGACGCCGACGGCGACGCACGTCCGTGCATGCCGGTAGGCGTTGTCGAGTAGGTTGCGCAGCACACGCTCGACCAGGACGCGGTCCACGAGCGCCTGTACCGGCTCGACCCCGCTGATATCCACTCGCCGACGCGCCCCGGCCGCCCGCTCGGGAGCCGTCATGACATCGACCATGTCGTCGACGTCGACAGGTTCGCGCCGCAGGCGCATCTCGCCCGCATCGATACGAGCGAGCAGGAGAAGTTCCTCGGTCAGGACCTGCATCCGCAGGATGTCCTCGAGTACATCCGCACTGACCGAGCTCCAGTCCACGTCGGTCCGCAAGGTTCGGGCGGTTTCCAGCTGGGTCCGTGCGCTGGTGATCGGACTCCGGAGCTCATGGGCGGCGTCGGCGACGAAGCCACGTTGCCGCTCCACGCTGCGCTCCAGCCGGCCCAGCATGGCGTTCAGGGTCCGCGCTAGCCGGCCGACCTCGTCATTGCGGGGTGGTTCAGGTACCCGTCGGTGCAGTTCCGAGCCGGTGATCGCCTCGGCTTGTGCACGGATGCCCTCGATCGGCGCGAGCGTTCTGCTGACCACGACCCAGATGGCGACCGCAAGCGCCACCACCAGCGCCGGGAGGCCGCGCAGACCCAGGCTTGCGGCCCGTCCCACCGTCTCGCCGACCTCCTCGGAGGAAACGGCGACGATCACGGTCACCGGCCCGTCCGCTGCCTCAACCGTGGTGGCCGCGACCACGAACGGCGGCCCGTCCGCCTCCTCCAGCGGAAGCCGGTCCACCGTCCCCAAGATCGTCTCTCCCAGCCCCGGCCTCGCAACGTCCAGTGGAGGAACGCCCTCGATGTTGGCGCTGGAAGTCAGCACGCCCGCACCGGAAACGACCTGCACGAGCACCTCGTCCGGGTCGTCGACAGGAACAGGGTGCGGCAGGGCGTCACGGGCAGCGAGATCGGCCCATGCCTGGGAACGCAGCTCGGTCGTCACCCGAAGCTCGTCGAGAAGAATGGACCGAAGTGCGACTCCGAGCAGAATCCCCGCCACAACGAGAACCAGCGTCACGAGCAAGACAGCCAGCAACACCATCCTGGTCCGCAGCGACAGCCACCTCGCCCCGAGCGCCTCAGACATCGGTCGACAACCGGTACCCGTGCCCGCGCACGGTCTCGATCAAAGGACGGTCGAACGGGCGGTCGATCTTCCGGCGGAGGTAACCGACGTACACCTCGACGAGATTGGGATGCCGTTCCCAAGAGGCACCCCAAACGTGCTCGAGCAGATTCTGCTTCGAGACCACCTCGCCCGCGTGATGCATGAGGTACTCCAGAAGCGCGAACTCCCGAACGGTCAGGTCGATGGCGACGCCATCGCGCTGCACCTCGCGACGGCCGGGATCCAATCGCAGGTCATGCACGGTGAGCGTCGCACGACGCGGCGGCCCGCTGCGCCGCAGCAGCGCATGCAGTCGGGCGACCAGGACGGGATACGAGAAGGGCTTACGCAGGAAGTCGTCGACACCCAGGTCGAGGGCGTCGGCTTCGTCGTACTCCCCGTCCTTGGCCGTCAGCATCAGGATCGGCGTCCCGACCCCTTCGGCGCGGAGCCGCCGACACACCTCGTAGCCATTCAGCCTGGGCAACATGACATCGAGGACGATGACATCGAACGCGTCGTCAACCGCCGCAACGTAACCAGACCAGCCGTCGCGGGCGATGTCGACCGCGAAGCCCTGACTCCTCAATCCCCTCGCCAGAGCGTCAACCAGCCGTCGCTCGTCGTCGATCAACAAGACCCTCACGTCGACACCGACGGCGCAGCAGGCGCAGAGCCAGCGGTCGTACTCCACAAGCACGGCGGTTCCGGTCCAGCGTCCGGCCGGCACCCTGCGACGTGGCCCGGTGGCGATGACCAGCGCGTCCCTCGATGACGCACATCTGTCAGCTTCATAGCCAGGCTCCCTGCTCTGTGTGGCTCATCGTCGCGCACTGACTCCGCACGCGGGAGACGAACCACTTGTCCGCAAGGCAGACCCGAGCAAACAGGCGCCTCACGGCCTTGGGGACCAGGCCTCAAGGGCCGTGTCTGGATCGTCGAAACGCCGACATGCGACAACCCGCACGCACTGCCCGCCTGTGCTGAGTGAAGTCCGCGCCGCTACGGTCGTTCGGTGCCCGGACGATGCCGTCCTAGACCGTCACTGGCTGACGGTCATCCATGTCGTGTCCGGGGGCCGCGATCGTAACCGACTACTGAGGTTGCGTCGTGACGAGTGCCCGTGCCTTTGACAGTCTGACGACAGGTGCTTTGGCTCGGTGCGGTCATCGTCGCGACCGTGGCCACCCCTCTTCGGTTTGGCCACGCGAGCGTGATTGTCCGGATGGTCAGCAGGGCAGTCGTAAGACGGCACGGTGAGTTCGGATCATGACTCGCCAAGTGTGACGGCATGAGCAGGCTCACCTGGACACCACGGCCACAACCGCCGAGGACGCGGCCACTTGGGGTAGAGATGGCCGGCCGCGCACTTTGGTGGCGCGCTTGCCGGGTGTCCGGGTGAAGTTGCGCTGGCGGAATGTCTCAGAAAGATTGACATGCACCTAAAGGACATCGGCCGTGTTGGTGAGCACCCGGGACGCTGGTTTGCTGACGCGTGGATGGTTCCTGGATGCACCCAAGTTCCTGGATGCACCCAAGTTCCTGGATGCACCCAAGACAGTTGAGTCCTGCCCCGTGGGTAGGCGTGCCCGCTCGCCTCTCGGGTGGCGTTCCGATGGCCTGGCCTGTGTCCGGCCTGGCGGCCCTTGCCCTGACCTCCGCCCTGGTGGTGCTGCCTGCGCCGCCCGCTGCCCTGTCGTTGTGGATCCGGTCCGAGTCACTGCCGAGGTGGAGACGGCCCCGGTCAGCACTAGTGGCGACTCGGCGGACGATCCTTCGATCTGGGTCCATCCGGAGAACCCGGCACTCTCACTGGTGATCGGCAACAACAAGCAGGGGTCGCTGGAGACGTTCAACCTCGACGGCAGTCCGCAACAGCGACTGACGAGCGCGAACCCCTTCTGGGGGAACTCCGACGTGCGGCAGGGGGTCACCATCGGCGGCGTCGAGCGCGACGTCGTAGCGGCTTCCAACTCGGGCCTTCAGCTGTTCGACGTGAATCTGTCCAGCGCCTGCTGAGGCGGCAGAACGACAACGGCCTCGGCACCGGTGGGGGAGAAGGGGTCTGCCTGTATGAGAGCGAGGTCACTGGCGACGTCTCCGCCTTCATGGTGGCTCGCTCTGGCCGGGTGCGGCAGTTCGAGCTCTCCGACCGAGACCGCGACGGTCTGCTCGAGGCGACCCGAACGCGGGAGTTCCAAGTCGGTTCCGAGAGCGAGGGCTGCGCGGCCGACGACGCCACCGGGGCGTTGTACATCTCCGAGGAGGACGTCGGCCTGTGGCGGTACGGAGCGGAGCCCGACAGTGGGGACACCCGCACCCTTGTCGACGATGTGCAGGATGATGGGCGCATCGCGGCAGACGCCGAAGGGGTCACGATCATCGACCTCGGAGGGACCAGCGGATACGTCGTCGTCTCAGCGCAGAACGTTGAGAACCCTCAACAGAACTACTTCGTGGTCTACGACCGAGCCCGCACCAACGACTTCGTCGGCTCGTTCCAAGTCGTCACCGGGGAGGTGACCGACGGCTGCTCGCGCATCGACGGGATCGCCGCCCATGCAGGCAACCTCGGGCCAGCATTCCCACAGGGGATGTTCGTGTGCCAGGACAACAACAATGGGACACCGGGCAGCGCCGGTGAGCAGAACTTCAAACTAGTCAGGCTCGAGAAGGTCGTCGATCTCGACACCTAGTCCGCGATCGGACAGGCCGATGAAAGTGCTGCGACAGGCCATGTGTCCCGGCCGGTGGAGACCGTCCTGCGCATGACGCCGTTGCTCTTTCCCTTCGGCCGATCGTAGGTGTAGCCGGCGCGCTGAAGGCCGTTCTCCTACGGCAGTGTCCACGCGGACGACGGCGCCGACCGCAGGTACGTCTACCGATGGGCGGTCAAGACCCGACAGTTGGGGTCAGCGTGCGACATCGTGCGACTTCTCGCGGCCGTCACCGGGCACGAGGGGTCGCCCACGGTCAAGTCGGCCGGTCGATCTGTGCTCACCGACTCCCGCACGGGCGAGCACAAGCCATTCGGTCTGATTTGGGAGCGGAAGGCCCCCGGTTCGAGTCCGGGTACCCCGACCAGCAAGGCAGTTCGACACGGGCGCGTACGATGCCGAACGGCGGTTCGGCGAGCTGGCCGCGCCGCAGCCCATCGGCTGCGGGTCCCAGCAGGAAGTCGAGGGGCAATGTCGGCATCGGTTCCTCCAGCCCCGGTACCGGAGCGTCGCCGGTTCGACGCATCGCAGGGTCCGCGCATCGTCGGTCCCGCGGACGGGCTGGTGGTCGAACTCGGCTCTGTCGGCGTGCGCTTCCTGGTCTGGGGTGAGGAGTCCGGCCGGGGCTTCTCTCTCGTCGAGCACCCCATCCCGCCGCGGACGCTGGCCGCGCCGCTCCATCGCCACGCTAACGAGGACGAGTACAGCTACGTCTTGGAGGGGCGCTTGGGAGCGCTCCTGGGCGGGGATGTCGTGTTCGCGGACGTAGGCGATCTCGTCTTGAAGCCGCGGCAGCAGTGGCACACCTTCTGGAACGCAGGTGACGGCCCGTGCCGCATCCTGGAGATCATTTCGCCGGGAGGCTTCGAGCAGATGTTCGCCGAGATGGCCTCAGACCCCGACGCGATGGCCGACGTCAACGCGGCGGAGGCGATGGACGGCCGTTACGGGATCGACGTCGACTACGACAGCATCGACCGGCTGTGCGCCGAGCACGGCCTCGTCTTCCCCGCGTGAGCCGACCTGCGGGATTCGTCAGTCCACGATGCGTCGGGTCACGTCGTCGGACGAACTCGCCTGCACCGGCAGAGCTGGTGTGAGTCTCAGGCTCGGCACTTCGACGCGGTCAATGAGGGGAGGGCGTCATGGTTTCGTTGCTCTGTCGGATCGGTCGACACTCATGGCGGCGCCGGCCGCCTGTGCGACGGTCGCGCTAGCTCGTTCGTCTGCCGAGCCCTGCGAAAGAACTGCACCTACGGGCAGCCGAACTCATCCGGGCCGTCCCACCATTCATCGACCCGATCTCGCACCAGTGTGGTTACGATGCAAGGGCTCGGGGAGGAATGGAGCGACTCGTCACCATGGTCGGGATCGTCAGCGCTGCCGCGCTGCTGCTCGTGGTGGCCGGCCTGGCCAAGCTCAAGGACCCACTCCCTGCGCGAACGGCGATCGTGGCAGCCCGGCTCCCGGGTGGCGCGGCGCTCCGGTCGCCCGGTGCGGCCCGGGCCGTGGGAGCGGCTGAGCTGCTGGTCGGCACGGCGGCACTCCTCGTCGGCGGGCGCTGGACGTCCGCGTTACTCGCCCTCGCCTACGGTCTGCTGGCCCTGATGGCTGCCCGGTTGCTGGCCGTCGCCGCGGGCACCGGCTGCGGCTGCTTCGGTGCGAGCCGGGCTCCGATCAGCCGCTGGCACCTCGTGCTGGACCTGGCGTTCGCCGCGGCCGCTGCCGTGGCGGTCGTCGTCCCCGCTCCTGGCCTGCCCGAGGCAGCAAGGGACTTGGGTTGGCAGGGAGCCCTGCTGATCGTCCTGGTCGGCCTGCTCGGCTACGCCGCGTACCTGATGACGACCGCGCTTCCGAGCCTCACCGCCGCGAGCCAGGGAAGGGCGTGACGGGTGCGATGGTCTGGTTGATCCTGGTGGAAACCGCTGTGCTGGTGGTGTTGTGCGTCCTCGTGGCGGGTCTGCTCCGCGCCTACGCCGAGCTCCTCCGCCGGCTGCACGCCCTGGACGGCGGTGGCCAGACGGACGCCTCCGAGACCGCCCCGGCCCCGTTCGCCGTCGTCGACCAGGTGACCGCGCCCAGGACCTACCGGCCCGAGGGTCGTGACGAGTGGTCCGCGGGCCACGACGTCGAGGGGACCACGCTCGACGGGGAGGTCGCGATCGCCCGCGTCGTCGGGGCCGAGCAGGACACCCTGCTGGCGTTCCTGTCGTCCGGATGCGCCGGCTGCATGGGGTTCTGGGACGAGCTGGCGGCGCCAGGACGCTGGGCCCTCCCTGCCGGGTCACGGCTCCTCGTCGTCGCCCAGGACGAGCATGAGGAGAGCGTGTCGCTGCTAGGTGACTTGTGCCCGCCAGGCGTCGACCTGGTGATGTCGGGGCAGGCGTGGAAGGACTACGACGTGCCCGGCTCGCCGTACGTGGTCGTCGTGGACGGGCCGACCGGCCGGGTCAAGGGCGAGGGGTCTGGCACGTCGTTCAGCCAGATGTCTGCTCTGGTGGCGCAGGCCGCCGGCGACGCCTCGGCGCGCGTTCGCAAGCCTGGCCGCGACACCGAGCGCGAGTCCGACGTGGACCGCGAGCTGATGCGGGCCGGCATCATGCCGGGGGATCCGCGGCTCTACCAGGGCCTCCCTTCCGGCGACGCCGAGGGTGACCGGTGATGCGCGCCGCCGCGCCCCAGCCAGTGACCCTCAGCGGATGGGGGATCACCGCCGAGGTCCCCGCGCACTGGGAGGGCCGGCTGTTCAACCGTCCGACCCCGATCGCCGACTACACCGAGACCCTGGACACGTCCCAGCGGCGGTCAGGGGTGGACGCGGGGGCCGGCTCGATCGGTTGGAAGGGCGAGCGCACGGCACCGGTGCTGCACCTCGCGAACTTCGTGCTCGGGAGCGAGCGCGGGGACTTCGGCTCCGGCGTCGTCGAGTCGATGGGACCGCGGCACGCCTTCGTCGCCCTGCTCGAGTACGGCTCCGACCTGGCAGGAACCCCGTTGTTCTCCCCGCGCGGCACCCCTCGGCCACGACGACAGGAGTTCAGTCCGGACTGCCTGCAACGCCGGCTGCCGGGACAGCTCGGATACCAGCGGTTCTTCAGCGTCGGGTCTCGCGCGCTGTGTCTGTTCGTCGTGCTGGGTTCTGCTGGGCAAGCCGAGACGCTCGTCGGGGACGTCAACGCCACGCTCGACGGGGTCGAGGTGAGGCCATGAGTGAGCCACGGACCACGTTCGCCGAGCGCCTGGTCGAGAAGATCGCCCGCCGCAGCGGTCCGGACCGGCGGGGCTTCCTGCGCGGCAGTGCCCTGGTCGGGGCCGCCGTGGTGGTGACCCCGGCGACCTACCTGACCCGGCCGACCACCGCCTACGCGGCTGTGTGCGGCAGCCACTCCACCTGCGCGAGCGGCTACACGGTGTTCTGCTGCACGGTCAACCGGGGCCTCAACTCGTGCCCCCCGAACTCGTTCGTCGGTGGCTGGTGGAAGGCGGACAACGCGTCCTACTGCGGGGGCGCCGCGAGGTACTACATCGACTGCAACGCGTACCGCAACAACAACCCCTACCGGTGCCGCTGCAACAGCGACCCGAGCACCTGCGACCACCGCCTGGTCGCCTGCAACCAGTTCCGCTACGGGCAGTGCAACACGCAGATCCCGTTGTCCAACACCGGCCCGATCGTGTGCCGGCTGGTCTCCTGCGTGCCGCCGTGGCAGGAGTACCCGGGCGTCTGCACCACGAGCTCGCGGACGGACAACAACACGACGAGTCACACCGCCCCTTGCCTGAACGCACCGCCTCCCAGAAAGAGGGCCCCCACCATGTTCGTGGCCAAGCTCGGCTCCAGCCGGTACCGGCTCGTCACCGGCGACCGGTACATCGCCATCTCCGCGAGCCTCGCCCTCGCCCTCCAGAAACAAGGCATCCCTCTGGTCGGCGTCAGCGAGGCCGACGAGACCAACCTGTGGGCGACCCTCGTCAGCGAGGCCGACGCGCAGTGATCGCCCACCGGAGAGATGGGTGGTCGCCGTGATTCCGGAGCTGATCGCGGCCGCTCTCGTCACCGCGGTGGCGGCCGGCGTCCGTGGCACCTGGTCTCCGTGCGGGCTGTCGATGCTGTCGTCGATCACCCCCTTCGGCGAGCGTGCCCGCGGCCACCGGTACAGCCTGACCTGCGGCTGGTTCGTGGTCGGCTCGGCGGTGGGCGGTGCCGTTCTCGGGGCGGTCTCCGCACTCGGTGCGCTGGCCCTCTCGCCCGTTGCCGATGGGTCCGCAGGGTGGCTCATGGCCGTTGCTGTGATCGCCGCCCTGCTGTGCATGGCCAGCGACGCAGCCGTGGGCCCGATCGGGCTTCCGACCTTGCCGCGGCAGGTTGACGAGGCGTGGCTGGACGTCTACCGGCGGTGGATCTACGCCGCTGGGTTCGGCGCTCAGATCGGTGCCGGGTTCACGACCTACGTGATGACGGCGGCCACCTACCTGATGGTGTTCCTCGCCGTGCTCTCCGGGTCGCCGGCCTGGGCCATGGCGACGGGTCTCACCTTCGGGGTGGTCCGGGGCCTGATGGTGACCGTCGGCTCCCGGGCGTCGACGCCGGCGCAGTTGCGAGACCTGCACCGGGCCCTCGAGCGGTGGGCCGCCCCGTCGCTGCGGCTGATGGTGGCGCTCCAAGGCGCCGTGGCAGTGAGCCTGGCAGCCGCTCTCGCTGGGCCCGTGGCGGCAGCCGGCGTGTTCGCCGCCTGCGCGCTGATCGCCGCCAGAGCCTTCGTGCGGCGTCGACCGCAGACGAGCGACCCAGGCGGTCAGCTGGTGGGCGCGCGCTCCGGCCCTTGACACTTTCTCTATCTAGATAGAGATTGGACGGATGAGGCGCACCCGCAAGCTCTCTCCGCAGACCATCGCGGTCGTGCTCGGGCTTGCCGACGAGGGGTGCGACTGGAGCCACGGGTACGACCTGTGCCGACGCCTCGACCTGAAGGCCGGCACGGTCTACCCGATCCTGATGCGCTTGGCCGAGCGCGGGCTGGTGGAGACCGCCTGGGAGACCGACCCGCCCACCGGCCGTCCCGCACGCCACCTGTACCGGCTCTCGGATGCGGGGGCCGAGCTCGCGGACGAGCTGCGCACGGCAGCCGTCGCCGACGCCCCTCGCACTCGGACGGCCGGCGTCCAACGGCTCGCACTCGGTCAGGCCTGGTGATCTCCGTGCGACTCGCCGCCTGGGCTGTGTGTGCACTGGCCCTCGCGGTCGCGCTGTCGCTCGTCGCGCCCGGACTGGCGGTCGTGGTCGTCCTCACGCTGGTCGTTCCGATCGCCGTCCTGGTGTGGATCCTGCACGGGCGGCACGCGAACGGCGAGGAGGCGGATGCGGCCCAGGCGCTCCTGCTGGCTGCGGCGCCTCCGTCCGGCGAGCGCTCCTCAGCCACCGGCGAGCAGGTCGACTGGGGCGCGGCGTTGGGCGCGGAGCTCGCGAGCATCACGGTCCCGCGTGAACGGCGACAGTTCGCGCTCGGGGCTGCCCTCGCGATGCTCGGCACGACCCATCGGCTCCGGTCCGGCCTTCTCGCGGTGGCCACGGCCGCTGCCTTCGCTGCCGTCCTGCTGGGTTTCTCACGCTCGTCCATGGGGCACGAGGGACTGGGGTCTGTGAGCGTGCTCGTCCCCGCGGTGATGCTCTTCGCCATCGGCTACGTCTGCGCCTGGTCGACCGGATCACTCCGTTTCGCAGCCGAGACAGGCATTCTGGCCGCTTTCACGACTCTGGTGGCCGTGGCCGTGGTCCTCGGTGTCGAGGCGGTGCGCTGGTTCGACGTCGCCCATGTGTTCGTCCTCGACGGCGACTACGCCGACGTCGGTTCCTCCCGCGCGGCCGTCTTCGACGCGCTGAACCCGATCATCCTTCTGGTCCACCTCCTGTTCTGGCTGCCTTGGCCGGTGCTGGGAGCCATCGCCGGCGTGCGAACAAGCCGACGCGGTGCCCCGTTGGCGCGGTCGTCGTCATGACTGCGGGTTGCTGAGACCCTGACCCGATGAGGTCCGGGGTCTCGCGCCGGACGCTGCTCCTCGGTGGCGCGGGTGCGGCCGCGGTGCTCGGCGCCGCGGCGGTGGTCACCGGGCTCGGACCCCTTCCCGACACGATCAGGCAGCGCTTCGAGGACGACGGTCCCGACGGCGTGGTTCCCGATGCCGCCCCCGGCGACGAGCGCCTGGAGACGCGCCGCTCGGACGCCCGAGGGCGGGAGGTCGACTTCTACACGGCTGTCCCGGCCGGCCACGGTGACGGGCGCGGCCTGCCCGTCTGCCTCGTCCTGCACGGTGCCACGGCGACGGCTGCCGACTTCGCGGGCTTCGGCTTCGGTCGGTTCCTGTCGGACGCCGTGGCACGTGGGGCCGCGCCGTTCGTGCTCGCCGGCGCCACCGGTGGCCGGCTGCGCTGGGAGCCGGATGGCGACGACGACCCGCAGCGGATGGTCCAGCAGGAGGTCCCCGAGTGGTGTGACGAACGCGGCTTCGACGCCAGCCGGCTGTCGGCCTGGGGCTGGTCGATGGGTGGCTACGGCGCGCTGCGTCTCGCCCAGGCACACCCCGGTCTCCTCAGGGCTGTTGCCGCCTTCTCGCCGGCCGTCTCTCCCGGTGATCGGGTCTTCGCCGACGCCGGACAGCTAGACGGGACGCCGGTGGGCCTGTGGTGCGGACGCCAGGACGGGTTCTTCGAATCTCTCCAACGACTCGAGGCGGTGCTGCCCGAACCGAAGGCCGCGGGCGACTACCAGCCCGGCCGACACACGCGTGGCTACTGGAACCGCGTCACCCCCGCGGCCTTCGACTTCGTCGCCGCGTCCCTCACCGCGCGCTAGCGGGCCAACCGCCGCATTCGGCTGCAGCGCGTCCGGCGGCTAGCATGAGTCGCTGATCCGGGCAGTTCAGTGCGCTTCCGCATGCGCCATCAGCATGAGCACTGCTCCGAGAACGCCTGCCCGAGCCCCATCAGAACACGAACCCTGGAGCCATTGCGTGAAGAGCGACGTCGAGACCCTCAGCCCGACCCGGGTGAAGCTCACCGTCGAGGTGCCCTACGCCGAGCTTGAGCCGAGCATGGCCAAGGCGTACAAGGAGATCGGCAGCCAGATCCAGGTGCCGGGCTTCCGCAAGGGCAAGGTGCCGCAGCGCATCATCGACCAGCGGGTCGGACGTGGGGCGGTGCTCCAGGAGGCCATCAACGAGGCGCTGCCCACCTTCTACGGCCAGGCGGCCGAGGAGGCCAAGATCCGACCGCTCGGCCAGCCCGAGGTCGACATCACCGACGTTCCCGACCCGGCCAAGGGCGGTGACCTCAAGTTCACCGTCGAGGTCGACGTGCGGCCGACGGTCACGCTGCCCGACTTCTCGACCCTGGCCGTGCAGATCGACGACGTCGAGGTCACCGACGCCGACGTCGACGAGCGCCTGGAGTCCCTGCGCGAGCGGTTCGGCACGCTGGTGGGTGTCGACCGTCCGGCGGCCGAGGGTGACTTCGTCTCCATCGACCTGATCGCACGGATCGACGGCGAGGAGATCGACTCCGCCAACGGGATCAGCTACCAGGTCGGCAGCGGCAGCATGCTCGAGGGCATGGACGAGGCGCTGGTCGGCCTGTCCGCCGGCGAGCCGACGACGTTCACGACGCCGCTGGCCGGTGGCGAGCACGCCGGCAAGGACGCCGAGGTGTCGCTGACGGCCGTCTCGGTGAAGGAGCGCCAGCTGCCCGACGCCGACGACGAGTTCGCCGAGCTGGCTTCGGAGTTCGACACCCTCGACGAGCTGCGTGACGACCTGCGTGCCCAGGCCCAGCAGGCCAAGAAGTTCGAGCAGGGTGTCGTCGCTCGTGACCGCGTGCTCGACGCGCTGCTCGCGGCCGTTGACGTCCCCGTGCCGGAGAAGGTCGTCAAGGCGGAGGTCGACTCGCACCTCGAGGGCGAGGACCGCCTGGAGGACGACGAGCACCGTGCCGAGGTGACCGAGGAGGTCACGAAGGGGCTGCGCACCCAGTTCGTGCTCGACGCCGTGGTCGAGGCAAACGGTGTCGCGGTCAACCAGAACGAGTTGATCGAGTACCTCGTGGCTCAGGCCCCCCGCTACGGCATGGACGCGAACGCGTTCGCGCAGGCCGTCGACGAGGCCGGCCAGGTGCCCGCGATGGTGGCCGAGGTCGCGCGCCGCAAGGGTCTCGCTGTCGTGCTCGAGCAGGCGACCATCACCGACCCGGCCGGCAACACGGTCAACCTCGACGACCTGGTGCCGCCGCGTCCGGAGCAGGAGCTCGCCGACCTCGACGACGACGATCTCGACGAGGACCTCGACGACGAGTTCGCGGACGAGGACCTCGACGACGACGAGGTGGCCGGCGTCGTCTCGTCCGACCCGAGCTCGCCCACCAGCCTGCCCCGCGTCTGACACGCGTCTGACAGGCGTCTCACCGGGCGTGACGGACGCCTGACCAGGCGCCGAGGGACCGTGCGCCGACAGCGAACACTGTGCGTATAGGGGAGTGTGGCGTCGGGGGCCCGCGTTAGGGTCGTCGACAGCCGATGAGGCACTTCCGCACCGCGGACAGGTGTCTCGTCCCTCGACAGGATGGAGCGATCAGCGTGGGCGACTTCCAGCCGGGCACCGCCGGGTCCCCGGGCCAGTTCGGTACCGAGATCGCGGCCAGGGGCGGCGGTCAGCCCTTCGGTCTCGACGACCACATCTACCAGCGGCTGCTGCGCGAGCGGATCATCTGGCTCGGCTCCGAGGTCCGTGACGAGAACGCGAACGCGATCTGCGCGCAGATGCTGCTCCTGGCCGCCGAGGACCCCGACAAGGACATCTGGCTCTACATCAACTCTCCGGGTGGGTCCGTCACCGCCGGCATGGCGATCTACGACACCATGCAGTACGTCAAGCCTGACGTCGCGACCGTGGCGATGGGGCTGGCCGCGTCCATGGGCCAGTTCCTGCTCTCTTCTGGAGCCAAGGGCAAGCGGTACGCCACCCCGCACGCGCGGATCATGATGCACCAGCCCTCCGGCGGCTTCGGCGGGACGGTGACCGACATCCGCATCCAGGCCGAGCTGATCAACCACATGAAGAAGACGCTGACCGAGCTGACCGCCGAGCAGACCGGCCAGACGATCGACCAGATCGCCAAGGACAACGACCGCGACCGCTGGTTCACGGCGAAGGAGGCGCTCGACTACGGGTTCCTCGACCACGTCGAGGCGCACTCCGGCGCCGTCACCGGTGGAGGCGGCACGGAGGGCTGAGCCCCGTTCAAGCCTGCCCGCCATCCACGCACCCAGCCTCGCGTCTCGCAGACCAAGGAGCTCCCGTGATCGACCCCCGCACCCCCGGCGGAACCGCCGACTACGCCGGTTCTGCCGGCGCGCCGGCCCCGTTCGGCCGCGCCCCCTCGAGCCGCTACATCCTGCCGCAGTTCGAGGAGCGCACCGCCTACGGCTTCAAGCGCCAGGACCCGTACACCAAGCTCTTCGAGGACCGCGTCATCTTCCTCGGCGTGCAGGTGGACGACGCGTCCGCCGACGACGTGATGGCCCAGATCCTGGTGCTCGAGTCGTCGGACCCCGACCGCGACATCACGATGTACATCAACTCGCCCGGTGGCTCGTTCACCGCGCTGACGGCGATCTACGACACGATGCAGTACGTCAAGCCCGACATCCAGACGGTCTGCCTCGGCCAGGCGGCGTCGGCGGCTGCCGTGCTGCTGGCGGCCGGAGCGCCCGGCAAGCGCCTCGCCCTGCCGAACGCTCGCGTGCTGATCCACCAGCCGGCTCTGTCCAGCGGCGACTACGCGCAGGCGTCCGACATCGAGATCCACGCGAACGAGGCGCTGCGGATGCGCAACTGGCTGGAGGAGACGATCTCCAAGCACTCGAACAAGACCGTGGACGAGGTGCGGTCCGACATCGAGCGCGACAAGATCCTCACTGCGGCCCAGGCGCTCGACTACGGGCTGGTCGACCAGGTGCTGCCGAGCCGCAAGGGCCGCGACGCGCAATAGTCGCCGGAAAGGCGCGGCCGGTCGGTGCCCGGACCGGACACGCCGGGCAATCCGCTGACAGCGTGGCTCGCGTAGTGTGCAATGGAGGTCGACAAGGTCCGCACCCGTGGACCCTGGAGGAGGGAACTGGTCCGTGGCACGCATAGGAGACGGCGCGGACCTGCTGAAGTGCTCTTTCTGCGGGAAGAGCCAGAAGCAGGTCAAGAAGCTGATCGCCGGCCCAGGCGTGTACATCTGCGACGAGTGCATCGACCTGTGCAACGAGATCATCGAGGAGGAGCTCGCCGAGGCGAGCGAGCTCGGCCTGGTCGAGCTGCCGAAGCCACGCGAGATCTTCGAGTTCCTCGAGGAGTACATCATCGGTCAGGACTCCGCGAAGCGGGCCCTGTCGGTGGCGGTCTACAACCACTACAAGCGCATCCAGGCTGGCGAGCCGAAGAAGGGTGACGACGCGGTCGAGATCGCGAAGTCGAACATCCTCCTGATCGGGCCGACCGGATGCGGCAAGACCTACCTCGCGCAGACCCTCGCCCGGATGCTGAACGTTCCCTTCGCGATCGCCGACGCGACGGCGCTGACTGAGGCCGGGTACGTCGGCGAGGATGTCGAGAACATCCTGCTGAAGCTCATCCAGGCCGCCGACTACGACGTCAAGAAGGCCGAGACGGGCATCATCTACATCGACGAGGTCGACAAGATCGCCCGCAAGAGCGAGAACCCGTCGATCACCCGCGACGTGTCGGGCGAGGGTGTGCAGCAGGCGCTCCTGAAGATCCTCGAGGGCTCGACCGCGAGCGTGCCCCCGCAGGGCGGACGGAAGCACCCGCACCAGGAGTTCATCCAGATCGACACCACCAACGTGCTGTTCATCGTCGGGGGCGCCTTCGCAGGGCTCGACGACATGATCCAGAACCGCAAGGGCAAGCACGGCATCGGCTTCGGCGCGACCCTGCACAGCCCGATGCACGAGGCCGACGTCTACGGCGAGGTGATGCCGGAGGACCTGATGAAGTTCGGGCTCATTCCCGAGTTCATCGGACGGCTGCCCGTCATCACCACGGTCTCGAAGCTCGACACCGACTCCCTGGTGCGCATCCTGACCGAGCCGAAGAACGCGCTGATCAAGCAGTACCAGCGGATGTTCGAGATCGACGGCGTCGAGCTCGAGTTCACCGACGACGCCATCGCGTCGGTCGCCGACCAGGCGATCCTGCGAGGCACCGGCGCCCGTGGCCTGCGAGCCATCATGGAAGAGGTGCTGATGCCGGTGATGTTCGACGTGCCGTCGCGCGAGGACGTGGCCCGCGTCGTGGTCACCCGCGAGGTCGTGCTCGAGAACGTCAACCCCACGCTCGTGCCTCGTGAGAAGGCCACGCCCCGCAAGCGCGAGCGCGGAGAGAAGTCGGCCTGAGCCGCCGGCTCGACGGCCCCCGGTAGCGCTCGGTGCCCGGGTCTTCGAGGGTCCGGACGCGACGCGTCGTCGGCTTGCTGCTGCGGCGGTTCTGGTCGCTCCTGGCACGAGCGTTCGGGCCGCAAGCGCGTCCGGTGCCGTCAGGCCTGGAGCGGGTCGTGGCCCGCCGTCACGCGATGGCCGAGTCACTGCTCGAGCGCGCGCTCGCCGCCGGCGGACTGGTGCAGGCGACGTCGACGACATGTGGGTCCGCGTCGCTCGTCGTGGCCAGGATGCTGGCCGACCCGGGGTTCGCCGCAGAGGTGCTCGCCGACGGCCGAGAGCGCGAACGGTTCGCCGCTCAGGAGCAGACGATGAAGAAGAGCACCAACGGTCTCTTGGGCCCGGCCGGCAGGCTGCGGCTGCCATGGCCGAGGGCACTCGGCACTCCGCCGTGGGGAGCGGCTGCTCAGATGACCGAGCTCGCCCGCGTCGACGGCACCCGATTCCGGGTGCGTCCGGTCGACTCCGACTCCACCGCAGACCGGTTGGCGGCCTGCGACGCCCTCGAGGCCACGGTGTCGTCGGGCCACACCGCGATCCTCTACGTCGGCGACGACCTGACCCCGCGCCACGTCGCACTGGTCACTGCGGGTGTCGGCGACGCCCTGCGCGTCTACGACCCCGCGGTCGGTCGACTCGTCACGGTGCGCCGGGAGGCGTTCGAGGCGGGGCAGCTGGCGGTGGCCGGCTGGCAACGCGTCTGGGCCGTCGTGGTTCCAGGAGCGACGTGACGTCGGACGAGGAGGACAGCGTGAGTGGCGAGAAGGCAGGCGGGCATCCGTCGCTCTACGAGTGGGCCGGCGGCGGGTCGGCCTTCCGCGCCCTCATCGACGCGTTCTACGACCGCGTCGAGGGTGACGACCTGCTCTCCCAGCTCTTTCCTGGCGGGGTCGGCGAGGAGCACCGGAGCCACGTCACGCTCTGGTGGTGCGAGGTCTTCGGCGGTCCGGCCGAGTACACCTCCCGACTCGGTGGCTACCGGCGAATGGTCGACCACCATCGCGGCCTGGGCATCACTGCGGAGCAGCGCCTCAGGTTCGCGACACTGATGAGCCGCGCCGCCGACGACGCGGGCCTGCCCGACGACCCGGAGTTCCGAGCCGCATTCGTCGGCTACGTCGAGTGGGGAACGCGACTGGCGTTCGGCAATTCCCAGCCGGGCGAACAGGTGGTCGAGCACGCTCCCGTCCCTCGGTGGGGGTGGGGCGTCGCGCCCCCGTACCAGCCCTAGGTGCGTCGGGCTCAGCGGGCAGAGGATCAGCAGCCATTGGCGGCGGGTAGCGTTGCCGCGTCATCACGGGACGAGAGCGGAGCCGACATGAGCCTGGTCACCGAGCACCAACCCGACGGCACGCCCACGTGGATCGACCTCGGCATTCCCGATCTCGACGCGGCGATGAGGTTCTACGGCGCCCTGTTCGGGTGGGAGTTCGACGTGGGCTCGGCCGAGACCGGGCACTACACGATGTGCCTGCTGGAGGGACGGCGGGTGGCCGCCCTGATGGCGAACCCGGACCCGGAAGCCACAGCGTTCTGGTGGAACATGTACTTCGCCACGTCCGACTGCGAACGAACCGTCGAGCGCGCTACGTCAGCCGGCGGGACACTCGTGATGGAACCGATGGATGTGATGGAGCAGGGCAGGATGGCGATGGTGCGCGACACGGTCGACGCCCAGTTCGGGTTGTGGCAGGGACACGCGTTCGTGGGCTGTGAGGCCGTCAACGAGCCAGGATCGTTGGTGCGCAACGACCTCGTCACTCCCGACGCTACGATCGCGCGCGACTTCTACGCCTCCGTGTTCGACTTCACCCTCGACCGCAACGACGACCTGCCCGACTTCGACTTCACGTTCCTGCGCAGGCCGGACGGCAAGGAGATCGGCGGCATCTTCGGCGACCCGACGGCGACCGCGTCGTCGTGGGCGACGACGTTCGAGGTGGCCGACACCGACGTCGTCGCCCAGCGCGCCATCGCCGAAGGTGGCACCGCGACCGAGCCTGACGACATGATCTACGGCCGGATCGCCACGATCACCGACCCGTTCGGCGCCGAGTTCTCGGTGATCACCAGGCCCGCCTAGACGGTATGGAGTGACCGCTCGGTGGTGAGTGGTTGCGGGCCGGGGCCTCGCTCACACATGTTCGTGGGTTACCGAGCAGGGGCCGCCTGCTCGGCCTATCCAACAGGTGTGGGAGGCCCCGGTGTTCACCGAGCGTACGAGCGTGGGGCTCGACGTGCACGCACGATCCGTCGCGGCGGCGGCGATCGACGGCGTCACGGGAGAGCTGTTCCAAGCGAGATTGACCGCGTCCTACGACCAGGTCCAGGCCTGGGTCCGAACCCTGCCCGGGCCGGTGGCGGTGACCTATGAGGCCGGCCCGACCGGGTTCGGACTGTCGCGGGCGTTGACCGCCTCGGGGATCAGGTGCGTGGTCGCCGCGCCGTCGAAGTTGCAGCGCCCCGCCGGTGATCGGGTCAAGACCGACGCCAAGGACGCGGTCCATCTGGCCCGGCTGCTGCGGCTGGACGAGGTGACGGCGGTGGCGGTGCCGAGCGTGGACCAGGAAGCTGCTCGTGACCTGGTCCGGGCGCGCGAGGACTGCCGCGGTGACTTGATGCGGGCCCGGCACCGGCTCTCCAAGCTGCTGCTTCGGCAGGGCATCGTCTACTGCGGTGGTCAGGCCTGGACTCGTGACCACGACAGCTGGTTGCGCCGGCAGCGGTTCGACTCGCCCGCGACGCAGACGACGTTCGAGTCCGACTACGAGGCTGTCCTGATGGTGAAGGCGCGCCGGGACCGCCTCGACGCGGCGATCACCACGATGGCGGCCGAGTCCGAGTTCAGCCCGGTGCTGCATCGGCTCGGGTGCCTGCGCGGGGTGGGCACCTTGACCGGGTTCGCCCTGGCGGTCGAGATCGGCGACTGGGACCGGTTCACCGGCAACACCATCGGCTCGTTCGTCGGGCTCGTCCCGTCCGAGCACTCCTCGGGCGCCTCGCGCTCACAGGGATCGATCACCAAGACCGGCAACACCCACGTGCGCCGGCTCCTGGTCGAGGCCGCCTGGCACCACCGTGCTCGCTACGTCGCCGGCAAGACCATGCTGGACCGATGGGAGCTGGCTGACCCAGCGGCCCGTGCCCGCGGCGATGCCGGCAACCGGCGGCTGCACGCCCGCTGGGTCAGGTTCATCGACCGCCGCAAAAGGCCCGTGATCGCCAACGTCGCCGTCGCCCGCGAGCTGGCCGGCTGGTGCTGGTCCCTGGCGGTCCTGCAGGAGTAACACAACCCCGAGCCGGCTTCGTCGACCACGCCGAGGGGCAGCAGCGCGTGGAGCGACCCGCGATTCGGCTATGAGCAGCCAATGCCACTGCGGCACAGCGACGCTCGACTCTAATGGGGGCGCATCGGCTGGCTCGTGGGCCAGGATCGGTGTCCGAGCCGCCGATGAGTGAGCACTGCTTGGCTCAGGCCATGACAGGTCTACGTCTAGATCGTGCCCTCGTCGGTCGGTGAGGAGGTCGTGATGGCTGGTGGGATGTCGTGCCGCGGTTTGGGGCGAGCACTGATCCATTAGGTCGCTGGCGAGCTCCTCCGGGCTCGAGGATGTCGGACTCGATGCAGGAGGTGGTGCGGATGTTGTTCCTCGGGGATGACTGGGCCGAGGCTCACCATGACGTGGAGATCGTCGACGCTGAGGGTCGGTTGCTGGCCAGGCGGCGTCTGCCCGAGGGCGTGGAGGGTCTGAGCCGGTTGCACGCGATGGTGGCCGATCACCTCGGCGATGACCACGCCGATGCTGATCCCGCGCGGGTGTTGGTGGGGATCGAGACCGACCGCGGCCCGTGGGTGCAGGCACTGGTCGCGGCCGGTTACACCGTCTACGCGGTGAACCCGTTGCAGGTGGCCCGCTACCGCGAACGCCACGCCGTCTCGGGGGCGAAGTCCGACCCTGGTGACGCCCACGTTCTGGCCGAGCTGGTCCGGCTGGATCGGGCCCACCACCGCCCGATCGCGGGAGACTCGGCGGTGGCCGAGCACGTCAAGGTCCTGGCCCGCACCCATCAAGGGCTGGTCTGGTCAAGGCAGCGGCAGACCAACACGCTGCGCTCGATGCTGCGGGAGTTCTACCCGGCCGCGCTGGCCGCGTTCGGGGAAGACCTGGCCGGCCGGGACGCCCTGGCGGTGCTGACGATCGCGCCCTCACCCGAGCAGGGACGGGCGCTGTCACACAGCCGGATCGCCGCGGCGTTGCGTCGGGCCGGGCGCCAGCGCAACCTCGAGGTCACGGCCGTGCGGATCCAGGCCGCGCTGCGCTCACCGCAGTTGGCCGCCCACCCCGGCGTGGTGGCCGCCTACACCGCCAGCGCCAGGGCCCTGGTCGCGGTGATCGCCGAGCTCGCCACCCAGGTCGAGACCCTGCGGGGCGAGGTGGAAGCGGGTTTTGGCCGGCACCCGGACGCTGAGATCTACCTGAGCCAGCCCGGGCTCGGGACGGTCCTCGGGGCCCGGGTGCTGGCCGAGTTCGGAGACGACCCGCACCGCTACGCCGACGCCAAGGCGCGTAAGAACTACTCCGGCATGTCGCCGATCACCAAGGCGTCGGGCACCAAACGCGTTGTCCTGGCGCGGTACGCGCGGAACCGGAGACTGGCCGACGCCCTCTACCAACAGGCGTTCGCCGCGCTCACCTGCTCGCCCGGCGCCCGCAACTACTACGACCGACACCGTGCCCGCGGCGCTACCCACCACCAAGCCCTCCGCGCCCTGGCGAACCGCCTCGTCGGCATCCTGCACGGCTGCCTACGACACCACGACACCTACGACGAGCACACCGCCTGGCCAACCCCAACCGCCGAAACCAGCACCGCCGCTGCTTGACACCTTGCGACCGTGGGATGTCTAGACACGCGGACCCGCTCCTGCCGAACAGCACCGTCCTGCGGTACCCAACCCGCGAATATCAGTCTGACCGCGCGTCGCCAACGACACGCTCACCCCAGACGCCAGGCCGACGAAGCCACGAGGCGCCCGCCCCGAGCAATCGGGACGGGCGCCTCACCCTGCCACTTGACAGGCGGTCACTCCATATCAGCCGGTCGGAGTCGCCGAGCGCGCTGTCTCGGCCCAGAAGAACGTGTAGACCAGGGTGACCTGCTCCGCGCCGCTGTCGCGTCGAGCCGAGACATCCACTTTCAGGTACTCCTGGTCCGGCGCGTGCATGTCGATCGCGCCACTGCTGGCACCCGGGTCCGTCGTCAGCACCTGGATTCCCCGATCGATGGTGTCCACGTCCAAGCCCAGCACGCCACCTGACTCCTCCAGCGCGTCGACACCGGCTTGAGGATTCGGGAAGGTCGCGTAGACGCCCAGCGACTCCGGTGGAGACTCGGCCGTGAAGGCCAGGGAGTCGACGCGGAAGACGTCCCCCGTCTCGAACTGCACCCCACCCGGGAGCGTGACGCTGACCTCCATCAGGTCGTCGCCGGCGCCGCGCTCAAGTCCGATGGAGCGGTCACCTGTCTCGAACCCGAAGTCCTCGCGGGTGGGAGGCTCCGAAAGGTCGTAGGAGAGCGTCCGGTCCTGTGTTCCTTCGGACATGCCATCTCCATCTGGTTGGCCAAGACCGCCGGTGCACCCGGCGAGGAGTACGAGGGACACCGCGCTGATGCACAGTGGGACGCGCGATCTCATCCGCCGAATCCCGCATCCACGTCGACATCCCAGTTCGCCAGCTGACCGAGGATCTCGGGCAGCCGGTTCTGCAGCCGGTACTCCTCGATGCGGGCGCGCACGACTGCCGGGTCGTCGCTCAGGAGGCCGTCGGCCACCAGCCCGTCGACGCCGCGCTCCTCCAGGAGTTGCTCGTACGCGGGGAGAGTGTCGTTCCTCAGCAGGTCCATCCGGTCCTCGAAGACGGACACGTTCGTGCGCGGGAGGGGCGTCGTCACGTCGGCGTCGACGGTGTAGACGTCGACGTGCGCGTCGTCCCAGAACGGCACGTCGACGAAGGGCACGTCCGGGAGCCCGATGTCGGCGTCGGCGATCGGCACGTCGTGCACGATGAGGGGGTCGTACTGTGCGGGGCTCTGCGCGCCCGGCACCGACGGCGTCCCGATCAGGCCGGCGAGGTACGTGAACGCCTGGCCGCTCGGCAGGTGGTTACGCATCTTGTCGTAGTCGTCGCCGATGACGATGCCCTGCTCGCGGTTGGCGAGGGCGTAGTTGGCCCCGCTGATCAGCGCCTTGGCGGCTGGGTCGTCGGGGTCCATGCGGGAGTAGGCGTCGACGTCGGCCCACGCCTGGTAGGTGCGGCTGTCGACCAGTCCGGCCGCGTACATCTCGTCGATGTTGCCCATGCCGCCGTCGACGAAGGCCTGATGCATGCCACCGATGTCCTCGAAGATCTGCCGCTGCATCGACAGGAACGTCGTCTCGTAGAACTGCAGCTCGTAGGCGCTCAGGTCGTCGAGCGGGCCGACGGGGGAGTTCGGGATGTGGGAGGCGGCCTCGGCGATCTGGCCCATCAGGTCGAGGTCGTAGAACGCCGCCGCGAACCCCCCGCCGACCATGTTCGCGAGACCGGCCCACTGCAGCTCCGGGTTCTGCATGAACAGCGACCCGTAGTAGGCGTATACCTTCTCGATCGTGTCCGCGTTGGCGAAGGCGCCCTTCGTGATGTCCCACGAGTCGACGTCGATCCCCGCGTTCTTGGCGGCCGTGAGGAACCAGTAGTCCCGCAGAACCATCTTGTAGTCCGCGGGGGCCAGCCCGGCATCGCGAGCAAGCTGCAGCTGCAGGGTCCGTGCGTCCAGATCGAGGGACGGCGACGACATCGCGGCACGGAGCGCTCGGAGCTCGCCGGCGATGGCCGTGAAGCTTGCCGCCGTCCCGAACATCTTCAGCCGCTCGGCGTTCGTGTTGCATCGCCGCAACCGTGCCGCGGCAACGCTCGTCTGCTCCGCTAGCCCCGTCAGGGTCGCCGCGGCGTGTGCGAGGCTCACGTCGAAGGCGCGCTCGATCGGCTCGACGAGCTGCCCCCCGCCGAGACCCCAGGGGTCCGTCTCCCGGAGCGGGGTCGAGGTCGCGGTGCTCTGTGACAGGCGCGCCTGGTCGACGGCTGTGGAGGCTGCTCGAAGCGCTGCCGGCACCGCTTCGAGGGCGGCCAGCTCGACCGAGAAGCGACCAGCAGGGCTCGAGGTGTCGGGCAGGAGCGCGGATGCCTCAGGGACGTTGAGAGACGGGGGCTCCGGGGCTGGTACGACCGAGAGCCAGGAGAGGGCGGGCACCGTCGGCACGTCGTTCAGCTCCGCACGCAGGGCACCGGGAGACCCACCCGAGGCGGTCTGCTCGCGGATCAGGTCCTGGATGTCGTCGAGCTGGTCCTCGCGAGCCACCCGCATCGCTTCCAGCAGCTCGTCCGCCTCACGCGCGACGTGGTGGGCTGCGACGGCACAGGCGGCCAGGACGCCATCCGCGTCGGCTGCACCCCTCAGCACCACTCCCACTTGGTGGCGTTGCTCGTCGCCGGCACCGCACTCCCAGGCCGCAGCGTCCACCGCACGGGCCGCAGCAGGAACCGGGTGGGTCAGCTGCCCGTGTGCCGTGCGCAGGGCACCGGCCACTTCACGCAGTTCAGCTCCCCCCACCCACATGGCCGTGACACTAACAGTGGCGGTCCTGGTGCCATGTGGGCCGCGGGACCCTTCGCCCGTTTGCCACGCCCTCGTGTGGAGTGCTGGGCCGTTCACGGTGGCTAGGCAGGAGCCTGGGCCGGCACCAGGTCGACGTCGCGCACGGCAAGCTCGTCGCCGTCCACCGAGAGCTCGAGAGCCGACACGCGTCCAGCGGCGCGGAGGTCGCTCTCCGCGCTCCGCAGCAGGTCGAGCGACGCCGCCGGTCCCGTGATGACCGCCCGCGACACCTCGGTGCGCTGGGAGACCTTGGCCTGTGACTTGGCGCCTCGCAGGGCGCCCAGAGCAACGCCCACCACGGTCAGCTGCTGTGGGTCGGCGTCGCCTGCCGCGCACTCGTCCGGCGTCGGCCAGGCCGTTCGGTGCACCGACCCCTCCTGCCACCACGACCACGCCTCCTCGGTCACGAACGGCAGGATTGGTGCGAGCAGCCGAAGCTGCACCGAAAGCGCCACGGCCAGAGCGGTTTTGGCCGAGTCGGCTGTGGGGCCCTCCGAGTAGGCGCGTTCCTTGACCAGCTCGAGGTAGTCGTCGCAGAAGGTCCAGAAGAACCGCTCCGTCACCTCGAGGGCGCGGGTGTAGTCGAGCGCGTCGAATGCAGCGGTCGCCTCGCTCACGACCGCGGACAGGGCAGCCAGCATCGAGCGGTCGAGCGGCTCGGTCACGGTGGCGAGATCGCCTGCGGCACTGGTTGGTTCGCCCATGGTGCCGGTGAGACCGGTTCCTAGGACGAACTTGCTGGCGTTGAGCACCTTGATGGCGAGTCGCCGTCCGACCTTCATCTGGGTCTCGTCGAAGGGGGAGTCCATGCCGGGGCGAGCCATCGCGGCACGCCAGCGCACGGCGTCCGACCCGAACTTGTCGAGGATCTCCGTCGGCACGACCGCGTTGCCCTTCGACTTGCTCATCTTCTTGCGGTCGGGGTCGACCACGAAGCCCGAGATCATCGAGCGCGCCCAAGGGAGCGACCCGTTCTCGAAGTGCGCCCGCACGATCCTCGAGAACAGCCAGGTGCGGATGATCTCGTGGGCGTGGGTGTTCAGGTCCATCGGGAACGTGCGCTCGAACAGGTCGTTGTCGCGCTCCCACCCACAGATGACGTGGGGGCTCAGCGATGACGTTGCCCACGTGTCCATCACATCGGGGTCGCCGGTGAAACCGCCTGGCACGTCGCGCTGTTCGTCGGTGAACCCGGGGGCGGGCTCGGACGACGGGTCGATGGGCAGGGCCGACTCGTCGGCAACGATCGGCTCGTCGTGGAGGGGCTGCCCGGCCTCGTCCAAGCGGTACCAGACCGGGAACGGGACGCCGAAGAACCGCTGCCGGCTGATCAGCCAGTCGCCGTTCAGGCCGCCGACCCAGTTCTCGTAGCGATGCCGCATGAAGTCGGGGGTCCAGGCGAGCTCCCGTCCCCGCTCGAGGAACGTCTCGCGCAGGTCGCCGTCGCGGCCGCCGTTGCGGATGTACCACTGACGGCTCGTCACGATCTCGAGAGGCTTGTCGCCCTTCTCGAAGAAGTTCGTCATCCGTTGCGTTGCAGTCGGTTCGCCGTCGAGGTCACCCGAGGTTCGCAGCGCGGCCACCACCGCCTCGCGAGCCGAGAACGTCGTCTTGCCGGCCAGTTCGGCGTAGAGGGCCTCGCCCGGTCCGCCGTCGACCCACTCGGGGGTGTCGCGCAGGATGCGCCCGTCGCGGCCGACCACCGAGCGCGTCGGCAGCTGCAGCTCGCGCCACCACTGCACGTCGGTCAGGTCACCGAAGGTGCAGCACATCGCGATGCCGGCACCCTTGTCCATCTCCACTGCCGGGTGCGCGAGCACGGGGATCTCGACGCCGAACAGCGGGGAGGTCACCGTGGTGCCGAACAGTGCCCGGTAGCGCTCGTCGTCCGGATGCGCGATCAGGGCCACCACTGCCGGGATCAGCTCGGGCCGCGTGGTCTCGATGAAGACCGGCTCACCGGCCGCGCCATGAAAAGCCACGCGGTAGTAGTGACCTGGGTACTCGCGCGCCTCCAGCTCGGCCTGGGCCACTGCGGTCTGGAACGTCACGTCCCACAGGCTCGGTGCCTCGGAGGAGTACGCCTCGTCGCGTGCGAGGTTGCGCAGGAACGCGCGCTGGGCGACGGTGCGGGAGTCGTCGCTGATGGTCGTGTAGAGGGTCGACCAGTCGACGGAGAGACCGAGCTGGCGCCACACCGCCTCGAACGCCTTCTCGTCCTCGGCCGTCAGCTCCTCGCACAGGGCGATGAAGTTGCGCCGCGAGATGGGCAGCTGCCGCTTGGCGTCAGGCTTCTCCGGCGGTGTGAAGTCGGGGTCGTACGGCACGGACGGGTCGCACCGCACGCCGAAGTAGTTCTGCACGCGGCGTTCCGTGGGCAGCCCGTTGTCGTCCCACCCCATCGGGTAGTAGACGACCTTGCCGCGCATCCGCTGGTAGCGCGCGATCAGGTCGGTGTGCGTGTAGGAGAAGACGTGGCCGACGTGCAGGGCGCCCGACACCGTGGGTGGGGGCGTGTCGATCGAGAACACCTGGTCGCGGGTCGCGGTGCGGTCGAAGGCGTACGTGCCCTCCTGCTCCCATACCTGCCCCCAGCGCGCCTCGAGGCCGTCCAGCGACGGCTTGTCGGGGACGTTGGGCGTGCGGGGGCTGTCGGGGGTGGCCTGCATGCCGGGATTCTCCCAGACGGCGGACGGGTGACCGAACCGGTATCAGGGATGCCGAGCGTGCACAGCAGGGGGACAACGGGCTCATTCGGTGCTCGAAGGCCTCGCCGGCGCCGTGTTGTCCCCCAGTTGTGCCCGCTCGCTCAGGCGCCGAAGCCGCCGATCGCCATCCCCACCAGATAGGTCACCGTCATCGCGAGTGCTCCACCGACCACGTTGCGGCGGATCGCGCGCCACTGCCGGCCGACCGCCTCTCCCAGTCGTGAGCTGATCGCGCCGGTCAGGGCGAGCGCTGCTAGCACGGCGACGAAGGTGACCGGCACACGCCACGACGGACCAGGCAGCAGGATCGCGACCAGGGGCAGCAGCGCGCCGGCAGTGAACGACGGCGCCGGCGCCCACGCCGCCTGCCACGGACGGACGGGGTCGTCGAGGTCGATCCCCAGCTCGATGTCGAGGTGGGCACGCGGCGGGTCGACCTCGGTGAGCCGCTCGGCCACCTGACGCGGCGAGGTCTGGTCCAAGTCCTTGCGCTCGTACAGCTCGGCCAGCTCGGCGAGCTCGGTGCGGGGCATCTGCTCCAGCTCGGCCCTCTCCTTGGCGATCAGCGACTGCTCCGTGTCGCGCTGGGTGGAGACCGAGACGTACTCACCGGCGGCCATCGAGAGCGCTCCGGCCAGCAGACCGGCCACTCCGGCGGTGAGGATGACCGTGCGCTCGTGGGTGGCGCCCGCGACGCCCACCACGATGCCGGCGGTCGAGACGATCCCGTCGTTCGCGCCGAGCACGCCGGCGCGCAGCCAGCTCATCCGGCCGCCCAGACCGCTGGCGTGCGGCTCTCCCCTGTGCGTCGGTGAGTCTGGGGGTCCGGGCCCGTCCCCGGGAAGACTGGTCGAGGCCATGGGCGAGAGCGTAGGCCCGCCAGTAACCGTCCGGAATTGCTGTACGACCTCGCAGCGCGCTGGCGCTAGGCTGGCGGTCAGGCGTCGACCCGGCCATCACCGGTGAGCCTCCGGAAGAACAGGGCCCGCAACGCCGGGTCCCCAGTAGAACCGGGCGGACCGGCCCGCACCCCAGCCGGCGACGAGAGGTCGCTCGTCAGGTGTCAGATCGTGAGGCACCGGCAGGGCGGCAAGCGAGGTGGTACCGCGGTGCCGTCCGGACCGGCCGGGCGACGTCGTCCTCGTGGGACCTGCACGACCCGCGAGAGGCAACGATGATCTACCCCAAGGTCGGACCCGAGGCGCACGGCGCCGAGACCGTCGCGCCCAGCCCTCGTTTCCCCGAGATCGAGGCGCGCATCCGCCGCTACTGGGACACCGACGACACCTTCGTGGCGAGCGTCGAGGCCCGAGACGCCGGAACCGACGGCGCGAACGAGTTCGTGTTCTACGACGGCCCTCCCTTCGCCAACGGCCTCCCGCACTACGGGTCCCTGCTGACCGGCTACGTCAAGGACGTCGTGCCGCGCTACCAGACGATGCGCGGCCGCCGCGTGGAGCGCCGCTTCGGCTGGGACTGCCACGGCCTGCCGGCCGAGCTCGAGGCGGAGCGCCAGCTCGGCATCACCGGACGCGGGCAGATCCTCGAGATGGGGATCGAGACCTTCAACCGGGCCTGCAAGGACTCGGTGCTGCGCTACACCCACGAGTGGGAGGAGTACGTCAACCGCCAAGCGCGCTGGGTCGACTTCGAGAACGACTACAAGACGCTCGACCTCACCTACATGGAGAGTGTCATGTGGGCGTTCAAGACCCTGCACGAGAAGGGCTACGTCTACGAGGGCTCGCGGGTTCTCCCGTACTGCTGGCGCGACGAGACCCCGCTGAGCAACCACGAGCTGCGCATGGACGAGGACGTCTACCAGCAGCGCCAGGACCCGGCGATCACCGTCTGGGTCGAGCTGGACACCGGCGAGCGGATGCTGGCGTGGACGACGACGCCCTGGACGCTGCCGACCAACGAGGCCATGGCCGTCGGAGCGGACATCGACTACGTCGTTGTCGAGCACGACGGGTCGCGGTGGCTGCTGGCTGAGGAGCGACTTTCCGCGTACGCCAAGGATCTTGGCCTGGACGGGCTCGACGAGGAAGCCGCCGCCGCGAAGGTCGTCGAACGTGTCAAGGGTGCCGACCTGGTCGGTCGGCGGTATACGCCACTGTTCGACTTCCTCACCGACGTCGAGAAGTTCGGCACGCAGAACGCTTTCCAGGTGATCGTGTCCGACCACGTGACCACGACCGACGGGTCGGGCGTCGTGCACATGTCACCCGCGTACGGCGAGGACGACCACAAGGCCTGCGAGGCACTGGGAATCCCCACCATCCTCTCGGTCGACGACCGGGCGCGGTTCACGTCCGTCGTACCGCCGTACCAGGGGCAGCACGTCTTCGAGGCGAACACGCCGATCACTCGCGACCTGCGCGCCAAGGGCGCCGTGCTGCGCGAGGACTCGTACGTGCACTCCTACCCGCACTGCTGGCGGTGCCGGAACCCGTTGATCTACAAGGCGGTCTCGTCGTGGTTCGTCGAGGTCACGAAGTTCCGCGACCGGATGGTCGAGCTGAACGAGCAGATCGACTGGACCCCCGAGCACATCAAGCACGGCCAGTTCGGCAAGTGGCTGGCCAACGCGCGTGACTGGTCGATCAGCCGAAACCGGTTCTGGGGCAGCCCCATCCCGGTCTGGTTGTCGGACGACCCGGCTTACCCGCGGGTCGACGTGTACGGCTCGCTGGACGAGCTGGAGGCCGACTTCGGTGTGCGGCCGACCGACCTGCACCGTCCCTTCGTGGACGAGCTGACACGACCGAACCCGAATGACCCGACGGGTCGCTCGACGATGCGGCGAGTGCCCGACGTGCTCGACGTGTGGTTCGACTCGGGCTCGATGCCCTTCGCTCAGGTGCACTACCCGTTCGAGAACACCAACTGGTTCGAGCACCACTACCCAGGCGACTTCATCGTCGAGTACATGCCGCAGACGCGTGGTTGGTTCTACACGCTGCACGTGCTCGCTACCGCGCTGTTCGACCGTCCGGCCTTCTCTGCGTGCGTGTCTCACGGCATCGTGCTCGGGGACGACGGCCAGAAGATGTCGAAGTCGCTGCAGAACTACCCCAACGTGTCCGAGGTGTTCGACCGCGACGGCGCCGACGCGATGCGGTGGTTCCTGATGGCGTCTCCGATCCTGCGCGGCGGCAACCTCATGGTCACCGAGCAGGGCATCCGTGACGGGGTGCGCCAGGTGCTGATCCCGCTGTGGAACGCCTGGCACTTCCTGGCGCTGTACGCAAACGCCGCCGACGGGGGAGCGGGGTACACGGCTCGGTGGAGCACCGCGTCAACGCATGTGCTCGACCGCTACCTGCTCGCCACGACGCACCACCTGGTCGAGCAAGTCCAGGGCGCGATGGACGTCTACGACGTCGCGGGCGCCTGTGAGCTGGTGCGGGGCTACGTCGACACGCTGACCAACTGGTACATCCGCCGCTCACGCCAGCGGTTCTGGAGCGAGGAGACGGAGGCGTTCGACACCCTCTACACCGCGCTCGAGGTGCTGTGCCGTGTGGCGGCCCCCCTGCTGCCGCTCGTGACCGAGGACATCTGGCGGGCGATGACCGGCGGCCGCAGCGTCCACCTGACCGACTGGCCTGTCGCCATGGACCTGCCCGCCGACCCGGACCTGGTCGCCGCGATGGAGACCGTGCGGGCCGCCTGCTCGACGACGCTCGGGCTACGCAAGGCGGCAGGACTGCGGGTGCGGCTGCCGCTGTCGTCGGTGACCGTTGTCGCGCCCGACGCCGCCCGACTGACCGCCTACGCCGACCTGGTGTGCGAGGAGGTCAACGTCGGTGAGCTGCGGCTGCTCGACCTCTCCGACGTCGGTGAGTCGGACTTCGGCATCGAGCGACGTCTCACCGTGAACGCCCGTGCGGCCGGCCCTCGTCTGGGCAAGTCGGTGCAGGTAGCCATCAAGGGCAGCAAGACGGGGGACTGGTCGGCGGCCGACGACGGGACCGTGACGGCGGGCGGCATCGAGCTCGCCGAGGGGGAGTTCACCCTCGAGACGGTCGTCTCAGGGGCCGGCGCCGGCTCCGGTGACGGCGACGAGGGCAGCCAGGCCGTCGGCATGCTGCCGGGTGGTGGCTTCGTCGTGCTCGACACGCACGTCACGCCGGCGCTGGCGGCCACCGGACTGGCGAACGACGTCGTGCGGCTGGTTCAGCAGGCCCGCCGCGATGCCGGACTGGCCATCAGCGACCGGATCCGGCTGACGATCGCCGGTGAAGGTCCCGTGTGGGAGGCAGTCGTCAACCACCAGGAGCTGCTCGTCACGGAGACGCTTGCCGACTCGGTAGGTGCCAGTGGTGATCTCGACCAGCTACCGGTTGGGGAGGGTGTCACCGAGGGCAGGGTCGGCGACGGTCACCTGGTGCGCGTCGCCGTCACGAGGCTCTGACGCGCGGAACGGCGTGTTCCCGGTGTTCTACGTCGCTCCCCGCACCGGAAACACGCCCTAGCGGCTGGGGCGCCTGACCGGGGTCTCGCAGGCCAGCACGTGGCAGACCAGGCGGCCGACCACCACGGGGCGCATCGTCCGCAGTTGAGGTGATGGATCGTCATCGCGTCGGCGGCCGGTGCTCCGGGTTGTCGAAGCCGAAGTGCATGCCGAGCTTCCAGCTCTCCGGCAGGTTGCCGTAGGGCGGGTAACCACCGGCGTTCTTCAGCATCCTGGCCAGGTGCAGCAGGTTGTACGTCATGAACGTGGTGTTGCGGTTCGTGAAGTCGTTCTCCGGACCGCCCGAGCCCTCGTCCAGGTAGCTCGGCCCGGGCCCCACGGCGCCGATCCAGCCGGCGTCGGCCTGCGGAGGGATGGTGTACCCGAGGTGCTGCAGGCTGTAGAGCAGGTTCATCGCGCAGTGCTTGACGCCGTCCTCGTTGCCGGTGATCAGGCAGCCCGCGGCACGGCCGTAGTACGACCACTGGCCCTTGTCGTTCAGCTTGGACGAGTTGCCGTACAGCCGTTCCACGACGCGCTTGGTCACAGAGCCGTTGTCCCCCAACCAGATCGGGCCGGCGAGCACGAGGATGTCGGCAGCCATCACCCTCGCGTAGAGCGCCGGCCACTCGTCTGACGCCGCACCGTGCTCGGTCATGTCGGGCTGCACGCCGGTGGCGATGTCGTGGTCGACGGCGCGGATCACGTCCACGTCAACCCCGTGGCCGCGCATCAGGCCAACACTGAGGTCGACGAGACCCTGGGTGTGGCTCCGCTGCGGGGAGGGCTTGAGGGTGCAGTTGATGAACATCGCCCGCAGGTCGGAGAAGTCGGGGGGCTCGATCTCGGAGGTGTCGGTGCTGGTCACGGGTCTCCTCAGGGGTGAGGGCGTCGGCCGGAAGTCACGACGACCCTACGGGGCGTCTTACCCTGTGGAGGTGCCGAGATCCCGCAAGGACCGCGCCGACGAGGCTGCCGCCTTCGAGGCCCGCCAGGCCGCGCGCGAAGTGGCCGCGGGCCGCGCTCGCCAGGTCTACGCCGAGCTGCTCTCACGGGCACCCGAGAGCCGGATGGAGCCACGACTGGAACCGGTCCGCGCGCTCTGTGAGCTGCTCGGCGACCCGCAGCGCTCCTACCCGGTGATCCACCTGACCGGCACGAACGGGAAGACCTCGACCGCGCGGATGATCGAGCGCCTGCTGCGTGAGCACAACCTGCGGACTGGACGGTTCACCAGCCCCCACCTACACGTGCTCAACGAGCGCATCAGCATCGACGGGCGCCCGATCAGCGACGAGGCGCTCGCCGACACGTGGGACGAGGTAGCCCCCCTCGTCGCAATGGTCGACGGTCAGCTGGCCACGAAGGGCGAGGTGCCTCTCACGTACTTCGAGGTCGTTACCGTGCTGGCCTACGCCGCCTTCGCGGACACCCCCGTGGACGTGGCCGTCGTCGAGGTCGGGCTCGGTGGCACCTGGGACGCGACCAACGTGGCCGACGCAACCGTCGCGGTCGTGACGCCGATCTCGCTCGACCACACCGAGATGCTGGGCGACAGGGTCGAGGACATCGCCGAGGAGAAGGCCGGCATCTTCACCGAGGGCGGGTTCGTGGTGATGGCGCAGCAGCCTGTCGACGCCGCCGAGGTGCTGCTGCGGCGTGCGGTCGAGAGCGGTTCGACGATCGCGCGCGAGGGGCTGGAGTTCGGGGTCGTCCGCCGGGAGGTCGCCGTCGGCGGCCAGCAGGTGACGGTGAAGGGTCTGGCGGGCGAGTACGACGAGCTGCTCCTCCCGCTGCACGGCCCGCACCAGGCGCACAACCTGGTCGTTGCCATGGCGGCGGTCGAGGCGTTCCTCGGCAACGGCACGCAGCGGCTCGACCCCGCAGTCGTGGTCGAGGCACTCGAGGACGTCACGTCGCCGGGGCGGCTCGAGGTCGTCCGCCCGAGCCCCGCCGTCGTGGTCGATGCGGCCCACAACGTCGGTGGGATGGAGGCTCTCGTGACAGCCCTCGACGAGGCCTTCGGCTTCCGACACCTGGTCGGGGTGGTCGGCGTGCTCGCCGGCAAGGACGCCGAGGCGATGCTCGGGGTACTCGAACCGGTACTGGATGAGATCGTGGTCACCCGCTCGACGTCGCCGCGGGCTGTTCCGGTCTACGAGCTGGCCGAGCTGGCGCGCGAGGTCTTCGGTGAGGAGCGGGTGCACGAGGTCGACCGCCTCGACGACGCGTTGGTGCTTGCGGTGAACACCGCCGAGTCCGAAACCGACCACGGCGCAGGGGTTCTGGTGACGGGATCGGTGACCGTGGCGGCTGAGGCGCGGCTGCTGATGGGTGCCGCCCCGGTCGACCAGCCGTCCGCCTTCGAGGAGCGGCTGCAGAGGTACGCCGAGGGCCCGCTGTGAAGGCGGCCGGCACCATGACCGGGCGGTTCGCGGCCATGACCTTGGCGCTCGAGTCGCTCGTGGTCTTCTTCGCAACCCTTGTCGCCAGCCGACTCTCGTCCCTCGAAACGACTGTCGTCTGGGTCGGCGGGCTCGGTCTCGCCCTGGTCTGCCTGCTGGCCGCCGCCGTCGCACGTCGCCCGCGTGGCCTCGTGGCCGGCTCGGTGGTGCAGGGCCTGGTCGTGGGCACGGGCTTCCTCGTCCCGGCGATGTTCGCTCTCGGCCTTGTCTTCGTCGCGCTGTGGGTCTGGCTGCTGTTGGTCGGACGTCGGATCGACCGCGACCGGGCAGCCTGGGAGTCCTCGCCGGACGCGGCAGATCCGGCCGCTCGCGAGCACGTGGATGGGTGACGAGGCGCAGCGAACGCACGTGGTGCTGTTGGCCGTCGCCGGCCTGGGCACCCTGCTGCTGGTGGTGCGAGCGGTCATCTCCCGCGACGAGCCGTGGTGGGTCTCGTGGCCCCTGCCCGCGGGTGCTGCCGGACTCGTCGTGGCGGCAGCGCTGCGTTTCCCGTTGGCGGTAGCCGTTCCCGCAGTGCTGGTGCTGGTGGCCGGGCTGGCTCTGCAGATCCAGTGGTCGTACCGCTCCGGGCGCTACATCGAGGACGACGTGCAGACGATCTGGCGCCGAGTGCGGCGAAAGCCCGAGCCGAAGCGGCGGCGCCACCGGGCGCCCCCACCCTCCTGACCCAGCCGAGACTCAGTTCTCGCGCGTCCAGGCCAGTAGGTCGTCGAGCGGCCAGGTGTTGACCACTCGCTCGACCGGCACGCCGTGCTGGACCGCGCGAGCGCAGCCGTGGTCGAGGAAGTCGAGCTGCCCGGGTGCGTGTGCGTCGGAGTCGATGCTCAGCAAGCATCCGAGGCCGAGGGCCAGCTCGAGCAGGTTGTCCGGCGGGTCGCAGCGTTCGGGCCGGCTGTTGATCTCCACGGCGGTGTCATGGGCCAGGCAGGCCTCGAAGACGGCGTCGGGGTCGAACACCGACTGCTTGCGCTGCCCGCGGCCACCGGTGACGAGCCGCCCGGTGCAGTGGCCCAGCACGTCCGTGCGGGGGTTGCTCACCGCCTTCACCATCCGCCGCGTCATCGCGGTCCGGTCCATCGCGAGCTTGCTGTGGACGCTCGCGACCACCACGTCGAGCTCCGCCAGCAGGTCGTCCTCCTGGTCGAGTGAGCCGTCGTCGAGGATGTCGACCTCGATGCCGGTGAGTAGCCGGAAGGGAGCCAGCTGCTCGTTCAGGTCGGCGACCAGCGCGATCTGCTCGCGCAACCGCTCGGGCGACAGGCCGCGTGCGACGGTGAGTCGCGGGGAGTGGTCGGTGAGCGCCGCGTACTCGTGGCCGACCTGAACATAGGCGTGCGCCATCTCGTCAGGTGGGCTGCCGCCGTCCGTCCAGTTCGAATGGGTGTGCAGGTCGCCGCGAAGTGCGGCGCGCATCTCCTCCCCGCCGGTGTCGAGCGGCTCACTCTCGGCGAGCAGCTTCGTGAGGTACTCCGGCTGCTGACCTGCGACCGCCTCCGCCGCGACGGCGGCGGTCTTGGGTCCCACCTGAGAGAGGTCCGCCAGCGTTCCGCGCTCGACCCGGAGCGCGATCTCGTCGTGGTCGAGACGCGCCAGCGCCCACGCCGCCTTTCGGTACGCCTGGACGCGATAGGTCGACTCGCGGCGGCGCTCGAGCTCGAACGCGATCCGCTTGAGGGCTGCGACCGGGTCGACGATCTCCTCGGTGTTCACGAGGGCCATCGTGCCGTGGCCCGGCTACGCTCGCCACGGCCGCGCCGGGGGTGCGTTGTGTCCGTGTCGACTGGCGTCGACTCGCGCTGACTCGAAGGGGGCGATCGTGACCGCAGTGGTTGCGCCCTGGCGAACAGGGTCAGGACCGCGCCCCGCCGTCCGCCTGCCTCCGGCGCCGATGCCCCTGATGCGGGGTGGACGGCCTCTGAAGCGCTGGCGGTGGGTGGGGTGCTTCGCCGACGACGTGATGCTCTGCGCCGCGGTCGCGCGGGTAGGCCCCTTGCCAGTCAGCTGGTGGGCGGTCTGGGATCGCGGGCGGCAGACCCTGCACGAGCGCACGCGGCACAACGGGCGGCTCGTGCGATTCGACGGCGGTGGCATCCGGGTCAACGACGGCGCCTGCAGGATCGACCTGTCCGTCGCGGCGGACCCCGGGGTCGAGACGGTGTCGCCTCACGGCACCCAGTACGCCTGGACGCGCAAGCAGGGCGGGGTCCGCGTCACCGGCACGGTTTCCGTTGGCGACCGGCGCTTCTCGATCGACGCGCCGGGCATCGTGGACGACTCCGCCGGATACCACGCGCGTGACACGAGCTGGATGTGGTGCGCGGGCGTGGGCTCCGCTGAGGCCGGCTCGGCGGTCGCCTGGAACCTCGTGTCGGGCCTGCACGACGACGTCACCTCGTCCGAGCGCACGGTCTGGGTCGACGGCACGCCGCACCATGTCGGTCCCGTCGGCTTCGACGGCCTGGACGGCGTCCGGTTCGCCGAGGGTGGCGCCCTGTCGTTCAGTCGCGAGGTCACCCGCCGCCACACGGAGAACCTGCTCCTGGTGTCGACCGACTACGAGCAGCCGTTCGGCTCCTTCACCGGAGTCCTGCCGCACGCCGGGCCTCTCGAGAGTGGCCTCGGGGTGATGGAGCGGCACAGCGTGCGCTGGTGAGCCGGGCAGATCGACACGCAAGTGACGCGGCTAGGCTCGCCCGCGTCCTGGTCGTGACCGGGACGTTCGTCCGACCCCCTGCTGCCCGAGGAGCACCCTGCCGTGAGCGACCAGCCGACCCCGGACCAGATCGAGCGGAGCCTGGTGATCGTCAAGCCCGACGGTGTCTCACGCCGTCTCGCGGGGGAGGTGCTGCGCAGGGTCGAGGCCAAGGGGTACTCCTTGGTGGCGGCCGAGCTGCGCACCGTCGACCGCGAGCTCCTTGGCCGGCACTACGCCGAACACGTCGGCAAGCCGTTCTACGAGCCCCTCTTGAGCTTCATGGCGTCGGGCCCCGTCCTGGCTGCGGTGATCGAGGGCCACCGGTGCATCGAGGGTTTCCGCGCCCTGGCCGGGGCGACCGACCCGACTGCCGCGCTGCCCGGCACGATCCGCGGCGACCTGGGCCGTGACTGGGGCCTCGCGGTGCAGCAGAACCTCGTCCACGGCAGCGACTCGCCCGAGTCGGCACGGCGGGAGATCGAGATCTGGTTCCCCGGGCTGTAGCCGTCCGTTGCTCCTCCGGCCCACACATTTGGGCGTCCGGCGCGTGGGTGGGATGAGCAGCCTACGGGAGGGTTGTGGGTGAGCGGAGCAAGTACGCTGGTCGACGTCCGCGAGCAGGTCCACCGGAAGGCGCCCCATGCTTGGCCAGTCGATCTTCGACCGGCTCGAACCCCTCCTGGCCCAGGTCTCGAAACCGGTCCAGTACGTCGGCGGTGAGCTGAACGCCACCGTCAAGGAGTGGGACTGCGGCGGCGACGCCACGGTGCGGTGGGCCCTGATGTACCCGGACGCCTACGAGGTCGGCGTGCCGAACCAGGGCGTGATGATCCTGTACGAGGTGCTGAACGAGCGCGAGGGCGCGCTGGCCGAGCGCACGTACTCCGTGTGGCCCGACATGGAGGCCCTGATGCGCGAGCACCAGGTGCCCCAGTTCACGGTCGACTCCCACCGCGCGGTGGGCGACTTCGACGTGCTGGGCGTCTCTTTCTCGACCGAGCTCGGCTACACGAACCTGCTGACGGCGCTCGACCTCGCCGGCATCCCGCTGCACGCGGTCGACCGCACGGAGGACCACCCACTCGTCGTCGCAGGTGGACACGCAGCCTTCAACCCGGAGCCGGTCGCCGACTTCATCGACGCCGCGGTGATCGGCGACGGCGAAGAGGCCGTCCTGCTGATCACCGACGCGATCGCTGCGTGGAAGACAGAGGGTCGCCCGGGTGGGCGCACCGAACTCCTGGCCCGGCTCGCCCGCACCGGCGGCGTCTACGTGCCGCAGTTCTACGACGTCGACTACCTGCCGGACGGACGGATCCACAAGCTGGCACCGAACCGGCACGGGGTGCCGTGGCGGGTCAGCAAGCACACCGTGATGGACCTGGACGAGTGGCCGTACCCGAAGCAGCCGCTCGTACCGCTGGCCGAGAGCGTCCACGAGCGGATGAGCGTCGAGATCTTCCGTGGCTGCACGCGCGGGTGCCGGTTCTGCCAGGCGGGCATGATCACCCGCCCGGTGCGCGAGCGGTCCATCGAGGGCATCGGCGCCATGGTCGAGAAGGGCCTTGCCGCAACGGGTTTCGAGGAGGTCGGGCTGCTCAGCCTTTCGAGCGCCGACCACTCGGAGATCGGTCAGATCACCAAGCAGCTCGCCGACCGCTACGAGGGCACGCAGACTGGGCTGAGTCTGCCGAGCACGCGCGTCGACGCGTTCAACATCGACCTGGCGAACGAGCTGTCGCGCAACGGCCGCCGGTCAGGGCTCACCTTCGCGCCGGAGGGCGGCAGCGAGCGGATGCGCAAGGTGATCAACAAGATGGTCACCGAGGAGGACCTGATCCGCACGGTCTCCACCGCGTACGCCAACGGCTGGCGGCAGGTGAAGCTCTACTTCATGTGCGGCCTGCCGACCGAGACCGACGACGACGTGCTGCAGATCGCCGATCTCGCCAAGAAGGTCATCGCGACGGGACGCGAGGTGTCGGGCCAGCGCGACATCCGCTGCACGGTGAGCATCGGCGGGTTCGTTCCCAAGCCGCACACGCCCTTCCAGTGGGCGTCCCAGCTCGACCACGAGACCACGGACGCCCGGCTCGCCAAGCTGCGCGAGGCGATCAGGTCCGACAAGAAGTACGGCCGCGCAATCGGTTTCCGCTACCACGACGGCAAGCCGGGCATCGTCGAGGGACTGCTCTCCCGTGGCGACCGCCGCGTCGGGCGCGTGATCGAGGCGGTCTGGCGTGACGGTGGACGGTTCGACGGCTGGAGCGAGCACTTCTCGTTCGACCGCTGGATGGACTGTGCGGCAACCGCTCTGGGCGACCAGGGGCTGGACGTCGACTGGTACACCACGCGTGAGCGCGACTTCGCCGAGGTGCTGCCCTGGGACCACCTCGACTCTGGCCTCGACAAGGACTGGCTCTGGGAGGACTGGCAGGACTCCGTCAACGAGGTCGAGGTCGAGGACTGCCGGTGGACGCCCTGCTTCGACTGCGGTGTGTGCCCCCAGATGGACACCGAGATCCAGATCGGGCCGACGGGACGAACCCTGCTGCCGCTGAGCGTCAGCGGCGGGCAGACACCCCGCGAGCGCGTTCTGGAGGGCTCCTGACCGCTCACGGTTCTATGACGACGGCTGGACGCCGAGGCGGCCTCAGACCCCCAGCCGCCGCAGCCGTCGCCGACGACGGATGCGGTAGAGGGCGTCGGCGACCACCAGCACGACGACGCAGCCGACCAGGCCGACCCACGGCAGGGTGTCGCGAGTCGACAGGCGGAGCAGCGGCACGCTGAAGAAGAGCGCCACCACGAACGCCACCAGAAGCACGTCGACCCGGCCGCGACGGGCCGGGTCGGGCATCGTCTCCCGGCGCACGGCGAGGAAGCCGACCCACCCCACAGGCAGCACCAGCAGCAGAGCGACCAGGCCCAGCGCGGTGCCCCCGTTGCGGCCGAGCAGCAGCAAACCGGCCTGCACCGCGACGAGCAGCCACATCAGCCAGGAGCCCACGCGGAGCGGAAAGGTGAGCTCGTCGTCGACGCCCGCGAGCGCCTCCCGGTTGGTGGGGTCGAGCCGGGCCGCCTCCAGATATGCGCGCTGTCGCTCGGCAGGCGTGCCGTCGAAGTCGAGCTTGGCGCGCAGGACGTGCGCCTCGGAGCTCTGGGGGTCGAGGGACAGGGCACGCCCGACGAGAACACGCGCGTCTGCCATTTGGTCGTTGTCGAAGGGCTTGACCTGCTCGACAGCCACCTGCGCCAGCACGAGCGCCGCGCCAGGGTCGTCGGGGGCCAGGGCCACCGCACGCTCAGCGGCCTGGCGGCTGACCCGGTCGCCGGCTGCCGTGTCCTTGAGCACCTCGGCGTGTGCGAGCCAGGCCGCTGGGTCATCCGGCGCCAGCTGCACGGCGCGCTCGGTGAGACGGCGAGCCTCCCGCCAGCGCAGTGGATTCGTCGTCAGTCCGACCGCCAGCACGCAGAGGGCGTCGGCGTACTGCGGGTCGAGAGCCACCGCCCGCCTTGCGAGCTCCATCCCGACGCGCAGCTCCTGGACGGTGCCGAGCCCCATCGTCAGCCGCGCGCACTCGAGCGTCAGGACCGCGTCGTCGGGGTGGAGCGCCAGCAGCGGTCGCAGGAGGCTGAGGGCCTCACGGTCGCGCCCGACATCGCTGAGCGCCTCGGCGCGCAGGAGGACGGCATCCCGCTCCTCGTCCCCGTCCATCACGCCGCAGGCTATCCAGGCCCGCTAGATCCGCCGCACCAGGATCGTGCTGTTCGAGCGATGCAGCACGCGGTCCAGGCGTCCCATGCCGACGTCCTCGCTCTGCACCTCGACCACCTCACCGAGACCGGTGTTCTCGACCATCCGCACCACCTCGTCGTGCCCGTAGAACGACACCAGCGGCGCGCCGATGTTGTTCCAGTAGCCCCGCACGCCGATGCGCCTGCCGGTGAAGGTCGTGGTCAGTCGCTTGAGCCAGAACAGGCCCGACATCAAGGCTTTCGGCGTGCACACGGGCTCGAACACGACGAGATGGCCGCCGGGTCGAAGCAGCTCAAGGGCGTGTCGCACACCCGTCTCGGCGTCGCGACGCGACGAGCGCCTCGTGCGGCCGACGAGGTGGTGCAGCAGGGCAGCCGCCAGCGCGAAGTCGTACCGGCCGGCATGCTCCCGCACCTGGCCCCCGTCGAGGATCGAGGCGTGCACGGTCCGGCACTTCACGCGCTCGGCGGCAACGGCGAGCGCCGACGCGCTGACGTCCATCGCCCACAGGTCGGTGATGCCCGTCGACCCGGCGAGGACGGCGAGGACGTTGCCGGTGCCGCATCCGACGTCGACGAGTGACGAGTCGTCCGACTTGCGCGTCGTGATCATCGCCGTGGCGTGCCGCAGCCGAGCCGGGCTGTAGTCGTGGGTGTGGTTCTCGAAGTAGTCGACCGTGCCCTTGTCGGCGTGCTCGGGTCTGGTCATCGCAGCATCGTAGGTGCCTGCCGCCTGCCCCTGCGCTGTGGCCGACGCCAGGGCGATCCGACACACTGGCGCGCGTGACGTCGCTGGGGGTGGATCGCCGGATCAGCCGGGCACGCACCCGTGCGCGGGCGGTCGGAGTGCTGTCGGTCGCTGTGATCCTGGGCTCCGCGGGCGTCGCGAACGCCGAGCCACCGCAAGAGCTGGTGCGCCAGCTGACGGACCTCAGTGGCGACCTCGGCTCAGGTGAGGCGGAGGTCCGTTCGGCGCTCGCGCGCCTCGACACCGAGGACGGGATCGAGCTCTACGTCGTCGTGGTCGACAGCACTGACGGCCAGGACCTCGTCGAGTGGGCGGACGACACGGCCGTCAGAAGTGGTCTCGGGGACGAGGACCCGCTGCTGGCGCTCGCCACGGAGGACGACGACTACGCGCTGAGCGTCGGGGAGGCCTTCGAGCTCGACGACGACGAGATCCAGCAGGTCACCGACGCGATGGAGGGCCCCTTCGACGGTGGGGACTACTCCGAAGCGGTGGTCGCGGCGTCCGACGAGATGCGGTCGATCGCCGGCGGCGGTGGACTCTCGCTCGGCTGGCTGGTCTGGGGCGCTGCGCTGCTCGGCGTCCTGGCGATCGTCGGGGTCTTCTGGCGGCGTTCGCGTTCACGCAGAGCAGCCGCCCCACACGACGCCCAGAGTCCTTGGGGTGCACCGCCTCCCGGCGCGCCGGCCGTTCCCGTCGAGGAGCTCAACCGCCTGGCCAACCGGATGCTCGTGGCCACCGACGAGGACGTGCGTGGTGCCGAGCGCGAGCTGGCCTTCGCGCAGGCCGAGTTCGGTGACGAGGCCGTCCGGCAGTTCGCGGAGGCGCTCGGGCAGGCGAAGGCCTCTGTGGTGGAGGGCTTCTCGCTGCGGCAACGGCTCGACGACTCGGAGCCGGAGACCGACGCCCAACAGCGCGAGATGCTCGAGCGCGTCGTCGCGCTGTGCAACTCCAGCCGCGACGTGCTGACCTCCCAGGCCGAGGCCTTCGCCGAGCTGCGAGACGTGGCCGGACGGGTGCCCGAGCTGGTTGCTGCCCTCACGGCGCGTGCCGACGCCGCCGAGCAGGCGCTGCCGCGTGCATCCGCGACGGTGGCTGACCTCACGGCTCGGTTCTCACCTGCGGCCGCCGAGACCGTCGCGCAGGTGCCGGCGCAGGCCGCCGAACGACTGGGCCGAGTGCGCAGCCTGCTCGCGGATGTGTCACAGCAGCCTGCCCCGGGATCCGTAGCGCCCGCCGACGCGGTGCCCGCTGCCCACCCTGCGGTGGCCGTTCGGTCAGCCGAGGAGGACCTGTCGCAAGCCGAGGAGATGCTCGCCGCCGTCGAACGCGTCGCGGGTGAGCTGCACGAGGCGGGACGCCAGCTGCCACGGGCGATCTCGGCTCTGACAGCCGACGTGCAGGCGCTGCGCGCGGCCCGGCAGTCGCCCGAGGCAGGTCCCGCCGAGACCCTGGCGACGGCCGAGGCGGCCCTCGCCTACGCCGAGACGAACGGTCGCGTCGACCCGATGGGGTCGCTGACCCGCCTCAGCGAGAGCGACGCCGCCCTTGATCGGGCCACCGAGAGCGCGCGAGCAGCCGCCGAGCAGACGGAGCGCGCGAAAGCGGCACTGCCGGACGCGATCTCGGCCGCGCAGGCGAGAGTCGCAGCCGCCGGCGATCTCATCACCCAGAACCGCAGCCAGGTCGGAGGCACCGCTCGCACCCGCGCGTCCGAGGCGTCACGGGTTCTGGCCGAAGCCACCGCGACGGCCACGAGCGACCCGGTCGCGTCGCTGGCGGCGGCACGTCGTGCACTCGACCTGGCCCTGGTCGCCGAGGAGGCGGCGCGAGGCGACCTCAGCTCGAGCCAGTGGGGCTCCCCGGGGTACGGCGCCGGCGACCGAGACTCGGGCGGCGGCATCCTCGACGCGATCTTCGGCGGCGGCTGGAGCAGCGGCGGTGGAGGAGGATGGTCCTCGGGTGGAGGTGGCCGGTCCAGCGGTGGAGGCGGCTGGTCCAGCGGCCGCCGGTCGTCCAGCAGCAGGCGGTCGTCCAGCAGCAGGTCGTCGAGCCGCCGGTCCGTGAGCCGGTCGTCCAGCCGCCGCAGCAGCCGCCGACGCTGACCCCGTCCGCCCGACTCGAACGCCATCACCCCGTCAGCCCACCCCGACCACGTACCGCCGACCAGGAGGCCTCTCGTGACCCAGAAGCAGTCCATCATCGGCCGCATCGCCCAGCTGACCCGCGCGAACATCAACGCGCTGATCGACCAGGCGGAGGACCCCGAGAAGATGCTCGACCAGCTGATCCGCGACTTCACGTCCAGCATCGCCGACGCCGAGGACGCCACGGCCACCACGATCGGCAACCTCCGGATGCTCGAGGCCGACAAGGTCGCCGACGAGGAGGCCGTCAAGGAGTGGGGCGCGAAGGCCGCCGCGGCGTCGGCGAAGGCCGACCAGCTGCGCGCCGGGGGTCAGGAGGCCGAGGCTGACCGCTTCGACAACCTCGCCAAGTTCGCGCTGAAGCGGCAGATCGACTTCGAGAGCGAGATCTCCACTGCCGTGCCGCAGATCGCCTCGCAGACCGAGGTCGTGGCCAGGCTCAAGACAGGTCTGGACGACATGCGCGGCAAGCTGGACGACCTCAAGCGCAAGCGGGACGAGCTGGTCGCACGGTCGAAGAGCGCTGCGGCGCAGAGCCAGGTGCTCGAGGCCGTCAAGTCCATCGACGTGATGGACCCGACGTCGGAGCTGTCGCGGTTCGAGGAGAAGGTGCGCCGCGACGAGGCCCGCGCCGCCGGTCAGGCCGAGCTCGCCGCCTCGTCGCTCGACGCCCAGTTCGACTCCCTCGACGACCTGGCTGCCGACGCCGACGTCCAGGCACGTCTCGCCGCCTTGAAGTCGGGTCAGCCGGCGGCGATCGATCCCGCCTGACCTGGGCCCGTCCCTGGTCCACACCGTCCCACCTCGTCCAGTCCGTCCACTGAGACCCACCCGAGGAGAACCCGCTGGCACGTCGTCCCGAGGGCCCGCCCCCGCCGCCGGCCGTGCAGAAGCTGCGCATCCGGTACGCGAAGCGCTCCCGGCTGCGCTTCACGAGCCACCGCGACTTCCAGCGCGCACTGGAGCGGGCGCTGCGGCGCGCCGAGGTGCCGATGGCGTACTCCGCTGGTTTCAGCCCGCATCCGAAGGTCTCGTACGCCAACGCGGCCTCCACCGGGTCAGCCAGTGAGGCCGAGTACGTCGAGATCTCGGTCACCGAGCGGTGCGATCCCGTGCAGCTTCGGGCCGCGCTCGACGAGGCCCTCCCTCCGGGACTGGACGTCGTCGAGGTCGTCGAGGCCGGGCCCGGATCGCTCGCCGAGCGCCTGACCGGGGGCGAGTGGGAGGTCGTGCTGCCCGGCACCGAGGCCCACTCCGCCGCGGCAGCGGTCGAGCAGTTCATGGCGCTGGACGTGGTCGAGGTGGAACGCGTCACCCAGAAGGGGCGGCGGCGGCTCGACGCGCGGGCCGCGGTCGTGCGGATGGGGTTGGCGGACGAGGTCGATGTGCGGAGTGACCTCGGGCGCGCTGCAGTGGGTGCCGGAGGGGTGTGTGCGATACTCCAACTGGTCGTCCGGCACGCCACACCGGCCGTTCGACCCGACGACGTCCTGACCGCCCTTCACGCGGTGGCTGGCCTGGCGCCGGCGTCACCACCCCAGGTGACGCGCATGGCGCAGGGGCTGCTCGACGAGAAGTCAGGAACCGTGGCCGACCCATTGGCCCCGGACCGGGACGCCGCCGGCGCCGCAGAGCGCCGCGCGCCAGGAGACTGGCAGCGCGAGCACTGAGACGCGACCACGACTTTCCGTCGGTGCCCGTCCGGGCGCACGGCGACAACCGCCCCAGGCGGAGCCGCATAGGTGTGGCCGGCACCCCTGGGAAGACGGGAGAAACCCGTGATGCTCGACAACGAGCCCACTGACCACCAGTCCACGACGACCGAGCAGGATGCACGAGAGGCCGAGCCGGCCACAGGTGAGACGGGCGACGCCTCAGCAGCCGGTGCCGCGGCACCGGCCAAGAAGACCGCCCGCAAGCGCGCCGCGAAGAAGGCTGCCGCCCCGCCGCCGCCCGACCCCGGCTCCGCGGATGTGTCGGGCGGAGCCGCCGACGGCGCTCCGGAGCCCCTCCGCACCTCGCGCCGGACCACGAAGGCCGCGAAGAAGGCCACAGAAACGGCGACCACCGCGCCGTCGGACGGCAGCGCCACCGAGGCGACCGACGCGCCAGCGAAGAAGACCGCCCGCAAGCGCGCCAGCAAGCGAGCTGCGGAGGCAGCGGCAGTGGTCGAGCCCGCTGCCGAGCCGACCGAACCCGCCACGGACCCGAAGACAGCTCCCGAGCCGGAGGAGCAGCGCGCTGCGGTGCCCGGCATCGCGGTCCTGTTCCAGGCCCCCGAGGTCGACGTCGAGGCACCTCGGCGTCGCCGGGCCGCCAGCCGTCCGGCCGGGCCGCCCAAGGCCGTGGACGAGACGGCCGGCGATGCGCCGGAGGACGACGAGGAGCTCGACGACACGTCGGCGGCGCAGGCACGGGGTGACGAGCAAGCGTCGGGCACGTCCGACGACCAGGACTCCGCCGACGACGGCGACGGTGACAAGAGCCGCCGCAGGCGTCGGCGCGGAGGGCGCGGACGGCGCAAGCGCGCTGACAGTGCTGACGCCAGCGAAAGCGGAGAAGGCACTGAGGACTCCGAGGCCACGTCCGACAGCACCGACGGCTCCGCCAGTGCGCCCGCTGCTGACGAGTCCGACTCGACCGAGGGGTCGACCGCAGGTGACGAGGGCGCCGGCTCCGGCCGCCGTCGACGCTCCGGACGCGGTGCGCGCGCGAGCGAGGACGCCGCCGAGGGCCAGGACGCCAGCGCGGGCGACGGCTCGGGCGAGGGTGCCGGCGACGGCGCGTCAGAAGAGGGGGACGAGGACGGCGAGGGGTCGTCCAGCAGCCGCCGTCGCCGCCGTCGCCGCCGTCGCGGTGCCGGCGAGGGCGACGCCGAGGCCGCCAGCCCGGACGACCCGCCGAACACCGTCGTCCGCGTGCGCCAGGCTCGCAAGTCAGCATCCAAGGACGTCGCGAAGGACGAGGTCGTCGGCGTCAAGGGCTCGACCCGGCTCGAGGCGAAGCGGCAGCGTCGCCGCGAGGGCCGCGAGACCGGCCGCCGCAAGCAGGTCATCACCGAGTCGGAGTTCCTGGCGCGCCGGGAGGCCGTCGAGCGCACCATGCTGGTGCGCGAGCAGGAGGGCCGCACCCAGATCGCCGTGCTGGAGGACGGGGTGCTCGTCGAGCACTACGTGGCGCGCAAGGCCGCCGCGTCGATGATCGGCAACGTCTACCTGGGCAAGGTGCAGAACGTGCTACCGAGCATGGAGGCAGCGTTCGTCGACATCGGCAAGGGCCGCAACGCCGTGCTGTACGCGGGCGAGGTCAACTGGGACGCCGCCGGCATGGAGGGCAAGCCCCGCCGCATCGAGCTGGCGCTGAAGTCGGGCGACCCGGTGCTCGTCCAGGTCAGCAAGGACCCGGTCGGCTCCAAGGGTTCGCGGCTCACCAGTCAGATCTCGCTGCCCGGGCGCTACCTCGTGTACGTGCCCAACTCGTCCATGACCGGGATCTCGCGCAAGCTGCCGGACACCGAGCGCGCGCGACTCAAGAAGATCCTCAAGGCCGTCGTCCCCGACCACGCCGGCGTGATCGTCCGCACCGCTGCGGAAGGCACCAGCGAGGTCGAGCTCGAGCGCGACGTCACCCGGCTGCAGAAGCGGTGGGAGGACATCGAGAAGCGCGCCAAGGCGGCGAACCCGCCGAACATGCTCCACGCCGAGCCCGACCTGACCGTCAAGGTCATCCGCGACGTGTTCAACGAGGACTTCTCGTCGCTCGTCGTGACCGGCGACGAGGCCTGGGAGACCGTCAGGCAGTACGTGGACGAGGTCGCCCCCGACCTCGCCGAGCGCGTCAGCCAGTGGGACGGCGACAAGGACCTGTTCGCCCACCACCGCGTGGACGAGCAAATCGCCAAGGCGTTGGAGCGCAAGGTGTACCTGCCGTCGGGCGGCTCCCTGGTCATCGACCGCACCGAGGCGATGACCGTGGTCGACGTGAACACCGGCAAGTTCGTCGGTTCGGGCGGCAACCTCGAGGAGACCGTCACCCGCAACAACCTCGAGGCGGCGGAGGAGATCGTCCGCCAGCTCAGGCTGCGCGACGTCGGCGGCATCATCGTCATCGACTTCATCGACATGGTGCTCGAGTCGAACCGCGACCTCGTGCTGCGCCGGCTGCTGGAGTGCCTCGGACGCGACCGCACCAAGCACCAGGTGGCCGAGGTGACGTCGCTCGGGCTCGTGCAGATGACGCGCAAGCGCGTGGGACAGGGACTGCTCGAAGCGTTCAGCGAGCCGTGCGAGCACTGCCAGGGTCGAGGCGTCGTGCTCTTCGACGAGCCGGTCGAGCGACAGGGCCCGGCCGACGACGGTGGCGGTCGAAGCGGGCGCGGCGGCGGGTCGAACAACCGCGAGCAGACCCCGAAGAAGGGTCCGTCGCAGGCGCAGGCCGTGCACGAGGCGGCCCGCAAGGCGCAGGAGAAGGCGGCGCTCGCGAAGGCTGCCGAGGAGGCCGACCGGGGTTCGGCCCAGGAGGCTGCCCAGGAGGCTGCCCAGGATGTGGCACCGGAGGCGGCACAGGACGGCCAGCCCGTGCAGCCCGCCCCCGACGAGGTCGAGGTGGCGCCTGCGGGCGCTGAGACCTTCTCGGTGGTCGAGCCGGACGCCGCCCCTGAGCCCGAGGCTGTGCCTGTGCCTGTGCCGGAGGCTGTGGCTGAGGCTGTGGCTGTGCCGGATGCCGTCCAGCCCGCCCCGGACGTCGAGCCCGATGCGGTCGAACCGGCCCCCGAGGTCGAGCCGGCCGCCATCGAGCGCGCCCCCATGGTCGAGCCCGTCGTGGTCCAGCCGGTGTCGCGTCCGCGCCGAAGCCGCCGGGCCACGTCACCGTCCACCACACCCGCCCCGGCGCCGCCCGCCTGACCTGCACAGTCGCTGGTTTGACCCGGGGACGACGTGCTCCGTACTCTTGAGCCTGGCCCGCCCCTGCGATCTCGGAAGATTCCAGCCCGGCGGCCTTGCTGCGTGCGCTCCCGCGTACGAGCCGATGTCCACCTGGTGGTGAGCGGCGGGACAGCACCACGAACGAGTCAGAAGGTGAGCCACACGTGTACGCGATCGTTCGAGCCGGCGGCCGTCAGGAGAAGGTGTCCGTCGGCGATGTGCTGACTGTCGACCGCCTCGCCGGCGACGCGGGAAGCACCGTCGAGTTCAAGCCGGTCCTGCTCGTCGACGGTGACACGGTCACCAGCGACGCGGCGAAGCTGGCCAAGGTCACCGTCACCGCTGAGATCATCGCGGCGACGAAGGGTCCCAAGATCACGATCCTCAAGTACAAGAACAAGACCGGCTACCGCAAGCGCCAGGGTCACCGCCAGAAGCACACCCAGGTCAAGGTCACCGGCATCAGCTCCTGAGCAGATCACCTGTTCATCCAGCCCGACACTCCCAGACACCCAGGCACGAACGGCGGTAGGACCCCATGGCACACAAGAAGGGCGCGAGCTCGACCCGCAACGGTCGCGACTCCAACGCGCAGCGACTCGGCGTCAAGCGCTTCGGCGGCCAGCTGGTCAACGCCGGCGAGATCATCGTCCGTCAGCGCGGCACCCACTTCCACCCGGGTGAGAACGTCGGCCGCGGCAACGACGACACCTTGTTCGCCCTGACCGCCGGTTCGGTCCAGTTCGGCACGAAGCGCGGTCGCAAGACCATCACCATCGTCGCCGGCGAGTGACAGCCGCCCGGGTCACCGGGCTCCACGCGTTGAAGGGGTGAGCCGCACGGCTCACCCCTTCACCCTTTCCACGATGCTCTTCACCAGGCTCTCAACCAGATTCCACTCATTCGGCACGGCTAGGAGGCAGCACCGATGACGAGCTTCGTCGACCGGGTGGTGCTGCACGTGTCGGGCGGTGACGGCGGCCACGGCTGCGCCTCGGTCCATCGTGAGAAGTTCAAGCCGCTCGGGGGCCCCGACGGCGCGAACGGCGGACGCGGCGGCAACGTGATCCTGGTGGTCGACCCGTCCACGACGACCCTGCTGGAGTACCACCACACCCCGCACCGCAGCGGCGGCAACGGTGCACCGGGTGAGGGGGACATGCGGCACGGCCGCAATGGCGAGGATCTCGAGCTGCGCGTCCCCAGCGGCACCATCGTCAAGGACTCCAACGGCAACGTCGTCGCCGACCTGGTCGGTGCCGGCACGCGCTTCGTCGTGGCCGAGGGCGGTCGCGGTGGGCTCGGCAACGCAGCACTCGCGTCCGCACGGCGCAAGGCGCCCGGCTTCGCGCTCCTCGGCGAGCCCGGCTGGTCCGACGACATCGTCCTCGAGCTCAAGTCGGTCGCGGACGTGGCACTGGTCGGCTTCCCCAGCGCCGGCAAGTCGAGCCTGATCGCGGTGCTGTCGGCCGCCCGTCCGAAGATCGCGGATTACCCGTTCACGACGCTGGTGCCGAACCTCGGGGTCGTGCAGGCCGGCGACGTCCGCTTCACCGTCGCCGACGTGCCGGGCCTGATCCCGGGCGCCAGCGAGGGCAAGGGGCTGGGTCTCGAGTTCCTGCGCCACGTGGAACGCTGCGCCGCGCTGGTGCACGTGATCGACTGCGCCACGCTCGAACCGGACCGCGACCCCATCACCGACCTCGAAGTGATCGAGGCCGAGCTCGCGGCGTACCCGGTTGACCCCGACTCCACCGGCTCCGCCGTGCCACTCACCGAGCGGCCGCGCATCGTGGCCCTCAACAAGGTCGACATCCCCGAGGGCCGCGAGCTGGCCGAGCTGGTGCGTCCTGAGCTCGAGGAGCGCGGGTACCAGGTGGTCGAGGTCTCGGCGACGGCGCGGAACGGACTGCGCGAGCTCTCGTTCGCGATGGCCGCGCTCGTGCAGGCCGCCCGCGACGCCGCACCGCCGCAGGAGGCGACTCGCATCGTGCTGCGCCCCGTCGCGGTCGACGACGCCGGTTTCACCGTGCGGCGCGAGCAGGACCCGCACGACGTCGACGAGGTGCTGTTCCGCGTCGAGGGCACCAAGCCCGAGCGCTGGGTGCGCCAGACCGACTTCAACAACGACGAGGCAGTGGGCTACCTGGCCGACCGTCTGGCTCGCCTCGGCGTCGAGGAGGCGCTGTTCGAGGCCGGTGCAGTGGCCGGGTCCACCGTCGTCATCGGCAACCGCCGTGACGCGGTCGTCTTCGACTGGGAGCCGACCTTGGTCGGTGGGGCCGAGCTCCTGACCGGGCCTCGCGGCAGCGACCTGCGGCTCGAGGAGGCCGGTCGCAAGAGCCGCGGCCAGCGCCGGGAGGAGCACGCCCTGCGCCGCGCCGCCATGGACGAGGCCCGGGCCGAGCTCGAGGCCGACCGTCGAGCCGGCCGCTGGACCGACCCAGACCAGGCCTGAGCCGGGGAGCACGATGTCGCCTGCCGCCAACCGTTCCGACCTGCCGGCCGCGGGACGCGTTGTCGTCAAGGTCGGCTCGTCGAGCCTGACCACGGCAGCCGGTGGGCTCGACCCCGAGCGGCTCGGACGGCTCGTGGACGCCCTTGCGGCGAGACGGCTGGCTGGCGGCGAGGTGGTGCTGGTCTCGTCCGGTGCCATCGCAGCTGGCCTGGCCCCCCTTGGACTGGTCCGCCGTCCCCGTGACCTCGCCACCCAGCAGGCGGCGGCCAGCGTCGGCCAGGGCCAGCTCCTGGCCCGCTACTCCGCCGCATTCGGCGCTCACGAGCTGCGCGTCGGCCAGGTGTTGCTCACCGCCGACGACGTGGTGCGCCGCACCCACTACCGCAACGCGCAGCGCACGCTGTACCGGCTGCTCCAGCTCGGTGTGGTGCCCGTGGTCAACGAGAACGACACCGTCGCAACGCACGAGATCCGACTCGGCGACAACGACCGCCTGGCTGCCCTCGTGGCGCACCTCGTCCACGCCGACGCGCTCGTTCTGCTGTCGGACGTCGACGCCCTCTACGACGGACCTCCGCATCGTCCGGGCGCCCGGCGCATCCCGACCATCGCCGGTCCCGACGACCTCGCGCAGGTGCGGGTCGGCAGCGTCGGCGCGGTGGGTCTCGGCACCGGAGGAATGGTGACGAAGCTGCAGGCCGCCGGCATGTCGACCTCGTCGGGCATCCCGGCCCTGCTCACATCCGCCGACCGCGTGGGGGCGGCGCTCGCGGGCCAGGACGTCGGCACGTGGTTCTTCGCCACCGGCCGCCGCACCCCGACCCGGCTGCTCTGGCTCGCCCACGCCGCCGAGCCGTCCGGCGAGCTCGTCCTCGACCACGGCGCGGTTCGTGCGGTGACGGAGCGTGGTGCTTCGCTGCTGCCGGCGGGCGTGACGGCCGTCCGCGGCACGTTCGAAGCGGGTGACCCGGTGGACCTGTCTGACGAAAAGGGCAACGCGGTGGCCCGCGGACTGGTGAACTACTCATCAAGGGAGCTCCCGCCACTGCTCGGGCGGTCGACTCGAGAACTGGCGGCGACGCTGGGGCCCGGCTACGACCGTGAGGTGGTGCATCGGGACGCACTCGTGCTGATCAAGGGGTAAGCGGCGGTCTGCTGGCCCTCCAGGGGTGGAGCCAGGGAAGGCAGGAGACATGGCTGGTCATGACGGACGCCAGGAAGGGAACGACGTGCACCTCATGGCTGTGCCCGACCTCAGGATCGAGCACGACGATGAGCCGGAGGTCGTCGACGTGACCGACGACCAGATGCCGTTGTGGCACGTGCGCGTGACGCTCTCCGGGTCGCCCACGGATGCGAAGCTGCTCGGCGACGCCCTGCGGAGTCTGTGCGAGGCCAACCCGTTCCTCGCCTCGGTGCGCTACAGCAGCGACCGGGCTGAGGTCACGTACTGGGACGAGGCCGAGAACGCCGACGACGCGGCGGCCCTCGCCCTGCGCGTGTGGAACGACCACCGCCGGCGCCTCGGGCTGCCCGCCTGGGAGGTGGTCGGCCTCGAAGTGGTCGACCGCGACACCCGAGCAGTGCGAGGCGATGCTGGCAATGGCCCGCTCGCGATCGGCGACGTCCGGCCGTTCTGAGATCGATCCGCCGTCATACCCTTTGACGATGTCCTCCGACAGCGCCCCTCCTGGGACAGTCCCAGCCGGCAGCGTCCGCGACGCCGTCCACGAGACGTGCCGGCGAGCGCGAGTCGCCTCGCGGGCGCTCGCCCGGGCGACCACCGCGGAGAAGGACGCCGCGCTGAACGCTGTTGCCGACGCGCTGGTCGCCTCCGCGGTGCGCATCGAGGCGGCGAACGCCACCGACGTCGAACGAGGTCGTGCCGAGGACATGTCGGCGGGCCTGCTCGACCGGCTTCACCTTGACGCAACGCGCGTAGCGGCTGTCGCCGACGCGGTGCGGGCGGTCGCCTCACTGCCCGACCCGGTGGGCCAGGTCGTGCGCGGCCAGACGCTGCCGAACGGCCTGCGCCTGCGCCAGACCCGGGTACCGATGGGCGTGGTCGCCATGGTCTACGAGGCGCGCCCGAACGTCACGGTCGATGCGGCTGTTCTCGCGCTGAAGAGTGGCAACGCGGCAGTGCTGCGTGGCGGCTCCGCGGCGCTCGCGACGAACGCGGAGCTGGTCCAGGTCATGCGCGAGGCCCTCGAGGGGGTTGGCCTCCCGGCGGACCTGGTCGCCACCATCGACGAGCACGGCCGCGAGGGCGTCGAGCACCTGATGCGCGCGCGTGGCCTGGTCGACGTGCTGATTCCCCGCGGGGGAGCCGGGCTGATCCAGGCGATGGTCGACGGGGCAACGGTTCCCGTGATCGAGACGGGTGTGGGCAACTGCCACGTCTTCCTCGACGCCAGCGCCGACCCTGCGATGGCGCGCCCCATCGTGCTCAACTCCAAGACCCACCGGGTCGGCGTCTGCAACGCGGCCGAGACCCTGCTGGTGCACGCAGGCGCCCCTGCGCGGCTGCTCGGAGACGTGCTCACCGACCTGCACGAGGCCGGAGTGGTGCTGCACACCGACGAGCGAGCCGCAGCGGTGGCCGCCGAGCGCGGCGTGCCCGTGGTGCCGGCCACCGACGACGACTGGGGCAGCGAGTACCTCGCGATGGAGATGGCAGTCGGCGTGGTCGACGACCTCGACGCGGCGCTGGACCACATCCGCACCTGGTCGAGCGGGCACACGGAGGCCATCGTCACCGCCGACGTCGCGTCGGCCGAACGGTTCACGACGGAGGTGGACTCGGCAGCGGTGATCGTCAACGCGTCGACCCGCTTCACCGACGGAGGCGAGCTCGGCCTCGGTGCCGAGATCGGCATCTCCACCCAGAAGCTGCATGCCCGAGGGCCGATGGGGCTCGCGGAGCTCACGACGACCCGCTGGGTCGTGCATGGGGACGGGCACGTGAGGATCTAGTGCGCTACCGGCACGCGAACTGACGAGGAGCACGGGATGCAGCTCGAGGCAGTGCATGGGGACATCACGAGTGAGCAGGTCGACGCAGTGGTCAATGCCGCGAACTCCTCTCTGCTGGGCGGCGGCGGGGTGGACGGTGCGATCCACGATGCCGCGGGCCCGATGCTGCGGGCCGAGTGCGGGCGGGTGCGTGAGAGCCAGTGGCCCGGAGGGCTTCCGGTCGGGCACGCCGTCGTCACCGGTGCCGGCGACCTACCGGCTCAGTGGGTGATCCACACCGTCGGCCCGGACCGCCACCGCGGCGAGACCGACCCCGCCCTGCTGGCCTCGTGCTTCTCGAGCAGCCTCGACGAGGCGGCGCGGGTCGAGGCCCGGACGGTGGCGTTCCCCGCCGTGAGCGCCGGCGTCTACGGCTGGGACGTGGGTGAGGTGGCGCGTGTCGCCGTCAGCGCGGTGCGCGACTGGGACCACGGCCATCCGGGCCAGGTCGACCTCGCGCGGTTCGTCCTGTTCTCGCCGGCAGCCCTGACCGCGTTCGAGCGGGCGCTCCAGATGGCCGAGTAGCTAGGCGAGCCGTCGAGCAACACCGAGGGCGACCTCGAGTCGGCGGACGACCGGGGCCGCCAGGTCGCGTGCCCGTGCCGCACCCTCGTCCAGCACGAGGTCGAGGGTGGTGGGGTCGTCCACGAGCTCCGAGTACCTGCGCTGGACGGGTGCACACGTCTGCACCACGGTCTCTGCGACACAGTCCTTGAGCTCTCGGTAGCTGTCGATGCCGCGCGCCGCGTAGGCGGGATCCACTCCCGTGCACGCGGCCAGCACGTCCAGCAGGTTCGCGACACCGGGCTTGGCCGCAGGGTCGTAGCGCACCGAGCCCGGACCTGTCTCCGCGTCTGTAACCGCCCGAGACACCTTGCGGCGCAGCAGGTCTGGAGGGTCGAGCATGAACAGCACGCCGCTCGTCGACGGGTTGGTCTTGTCCATCTTGATGGTCGGGTTCTGCAGGTCCATCAGCCGCGGCCCGACCTCCGGCTCGACGCCCCGGGGCACGACCATGCCGGCGCCGTACCGTGAGTTGGCACGCTGCGCGAGCGCACGGGCGAGCTCGAGGTGCTGGCTCTGGTCGTTGCCGACCGGAACCTCGTCGACGTCGTAGAGGAGGATGTCGGCGGCCATCAGCACGGGGTACGTCAGCAGTGCGAGGCTCGCGCCGTCTCCAGTGCCGCGCCGTGCCTTCTCCTTGAACTGGATCATTCGGGTCGCCTCTCCGGCGCTGGTGAGGGACTCGAGCAGGTAGTGCAGCGACCGGTGCTCGGGCACCGCGGACTGCAGGAAGAGCGAAGCGCCGCCCGTTTCGAGCCCGGCGGCGAGTGCTACCCCGGCGAGCTCGCGGGTCAGTGTGCGCAGGCGGGCGGGGTCGTGCGGCACGGTCAGAGCGTGCAGGTCGGCGATCATCACGAGGACGTCAGACGGGGTGCTCGCTCGGCCTGGATGCTGCATCGTGCTCGCGCGCACGAGAGGCAGCACCGCGGAGAGATGGTTGCCGAGATGGAGGGAGCCGGTGGGCTGCAGGCCAGAGAGGGTGCGGATGGGTCGCATGGTGGTTCTCCTCGGAGGGTGGGGTCCCACGAGGTGGCCAGGACGACGAACGACCGCCTCGTGAGGCGGTCGGGTTGGGGCGCGAAGGCGCAGTGGACGGGGACCGCCGTCAGGCGGTCCACCACTGAAGCCGGGAGCTGCGCACGAGGTGAGTCTACGGGTCCTGCTCGGAGCGGTCGTGACAGACTGTGTCGGCCGGCGGAGCGAGCGCCCGCAGGCGTCTCAGGAGGAGAGGTCACGATGATCGGCGCGATTCTTGCCAGCGGTGCGGCGGAGGGGTCCGAGCACGCGAACACCCTGCCGATGTCGCCGTTGGCGTTCGGCCTGGTCACGATGGGCGCCCTTCTGGGCCTGCTGCTCGTGACCTGGGCCTTCCGCAGCGTCGGCACGCGGCACTGACAGACCCGGCCCGACCGCTGTGCCTGCGAGTCGTTCCCGTCTCCCGATGTGTCCGGAGGCGGCATGACCGGCCGTACCCGGGTCGGCGTGATGGGCGGCACGTTCGACCCCATCCACCACGGGCACCTGGTCGCGGCCAGCGAGGTGCAGTCCGAGTTCTCCCTCGACGAGGTCGTGTTCGTGCCGACCGGTCGCCCCTGGCAGAAGGTGGCGGCCGAGGTGTCACCGGCTGAGCACCGCTACCTGATGACGGTGATCGCGACGGCCTCGAACCCGCGGTTCACGGTCAGCCGAGTGGACATCGACCGGCCGGGCACGACGTACACGATCGACACCCTGCGCGACCTGCACGCGCAGCGTCAGGCGGCCGAGCTGTTCTTCATCACCGGAGCCGACGCCCTGGCACAGATCCTGTCGTGGAAGGACATCGAGGAACTGTGGGCGCTGGCCCACTTCGTGGGCGTCACCCGTCCGGGGCATGCTTTGTCTGACACGGGCCTGCCCAGGGACCGGGTCAGCCTGCTCGAGGTGCCCGCCATGTCGATCTCGTCGACGAACTGCCGTGACCGTGTCCGCGCTGGTGAGCCGGTCTGGTACCTGGTGCCGGACGGGGTCGTCCAGTACATCGGCAAGCACTCGCTCTATCCGGCGGACGCGTCGTGAGCGAGCCCCCTGCGCCGACCGAGCCGACCGAGCCCACCGAGCCCACCGAGCCGATCGAGCCCACCGCGCCCGACGGGCCAGTGCCGGACGAGGATGGCGTTGCGCCGGTCACTCGTCGTGAGCGGCGCACTCGTGAGCGGCGCGAGGCCGAGCGCCGGGTCGACGAGGAGTGGCGCTCGGGCACCGACCGCCGCGTCGAGCAGAACGGGGAGGCACGGGAAGGCCCCGAGCGCCGCAGCGGCCTCGACCGCCGGGAGGGCGACCGGAGGGTTGGCGGCTCGGAGGACTCGAGCGCGCAGGGCGTCGCGCCTCTGGACGAGCCGCACGCTGCACGAGACGCCGGGTCAGGCGTAGGGCTAGACGCAGGGGCCGACGCCGAGCCGAGCGGAGAGCCGGCGGCGCGCGACTCCGTCCAGCCCACCATCGTGCCCACGCAGCCGAGCCACGTACCCGTGCCAGACCCGGGGCGTCGCTCGTTGCGGCGGTTCCAGCTCATCGTCGTCGCGCTGGTGGTGGCGGTTGCCTTCGTGGCAGCGGGCATCTGGTGGTTCACGTCCGACCGCGAGCCTGACCCGCCGGCAGAGCCGCCGGCCGTCGCAGAGCAGGCGACCACCTTCGTCGCGCTCACAACGCGCGAGGGCGACGTCGTGGCTGGGGCTCTGATGGCGCACGACGACCAGACCGACGTGCTGATGGTGCCGAGCCGGTTGATCGTCGACGTCGCCGGGCAGGGGAGGGTGCTCCTCGCCGACTCGCTGGACACCGGAGCGGACGCCCCCGGCCAGGCCGTTGCCGACCTGCTCGACCTGCGCGTGGACGGCAGCTGGGTGCTCACCCTCGACGGCCTCGTCGCCCTCGTCGACAGCGTCGAGGGCGTGGTGGTCGATGTCGACGTGCCGCTGACCACGCCGGACGGCCGGGTCAACCCCGGACCCGCGCAGCGGCTGGACGGGGTGGAGGCCGCCACGTTCGCCGGGTGGTTGCAGGCGGACGAGGCGGAGGCGGCACGTCTGGCGCGCGTCGACCAGGTGCTGAACGAGGTGCTCAGCGGCTTCCCCGAGGGGACGAACGCGGTCGGCTCGACGCTGTCGTCGCTCGCCGACGACAGCCGCAGCTCGTTCGAGGCGCTCGAGCTCGCCGAGCGGGTCGACCAGGTCGCGGGCGACGCGCGGGCCGAGCGGTACGCCGCGACCGTGCTGCCGACGACAGAGATCGCCGCGGGCGACATCACTGCCTACGGTCTGGACGACGAGGCCGTCGAGAGCCTGGTGGCGGCGCGCTTCGAAGGGGCCCGCAGCGCAGCGGGCGAGGACTCGGCGAGGGTGCTGGTTCAGAATGGCGACGGCACGCCAGGACTCGGCGAGAAGGCTCGAGACCGCCTGGTCGAGGCGGGCTTCCGTTACATCGGTGGCGGCAACGCGTCCACCCTGGGCCAGCAGGAGACGGTCGTGGCCGTCCAGGAGGACACGCCGGACGCCCGCGCCCAGGGTGTGGCGGTGGCCGAGGCCCTTGGCCTGGGTGAGGACGTGCTGGCCGTCGGGCTCGAGACGCCCTCGCTCGCGGACATCGTGGTGGTGCTCGGCGCCGACTTCGCGAGGGTGGCCGAGTCTGACGGCTGACGGCCGGCCGTAAGGCTGACGGAGCGCTCTGTCCGACATGAGAGGCTGGGCCGCAGCACCACCGTCCACCGCAGGGGAGCACCGTGACCGCGTCCGACCGAGCCGTCGAGCTGGCCGTGGGGGCCGCCGAGGCGGCCGCCGACAAGCTGGCCGAGGAGATCATCGCCCTCGACGTCAGCGAACAGCTCGTCATCACTGACGCCTTCGTGCTGGCCTCGGCCGACAGCGACCGACAGGTGCGCGCCGTCGTCGACGCGATCGAGGAGAAGCTGCGCCATCTCGGCGCCAAGCCGGTGCGACGCGAGGGGCTCAAGGAGGCCCGCTGGGTGCTGCTCGACTTCAACGAGCTGGTGGTGCACGTGCAGCACGCCGACGACCGCCAGTACTACGCCCTCGAGCGGCTGTGGAAGGACTGCCCGGTGATCGAGCTACCGGCGTCCGTCCGCGCACCCCGCTGACAGGCCGACACGATGACTGCCTCACGGGTCGTTCTGTGGCGTCACGGCCGCACAGCCTCCAACGCCGCCCGCCTCTGGCAGGGACAGACCGACGTGCCGCTCGACGACGTCGGAATGGTCCAGGCAGCAGCCGCGGCGGCGACCCTGGTGCACCTGCCGCCGGCCGCGATCGTCACGTCAGACCTAAGCCGTGCGGCCGCGACCGCCGAGACGCTGGGCTTCGGCTCCGGCGTCACCGTCCAGACCGACAAGGACCTTCGGGAGGTCGACGCCGGGGCCTGGGAGGGCCTGAGCCGGGCCGAGATCGAGGTCTCGTGGGCCGACGACCTGGCGCGCTGGAAGGCGGGCGAAGACCTGCGCATCGGCGGTGGCGAACGGATCAGCGAGGCCGGCGCGCGCTGCGCCGCTGCCATCGAGCGGCACGCTGCCGCGACCGACGGAGTCCTGGTCGTGGTGGGTCACGGCGGCGCTCTCCGCAGCGCCGTCCAGCAGATGCTGGGTGTGGGGACGGACGGACGGTTCCTGGGCACGCTGCGCAACGCCCACTGGGCCGTTCTCGTGCCCACCCGCTCAGGCTGGGCGCTGGACGCGTGGAACGTGGCCGCGCCGGAACAGCCGCCCGACCGCCGTCCGCACGCTGACGTCTGAGGGCGATTGGTCCGGCGAGTGCCGCCTGCTCTATGCTCTCGGAGTCCCTTTCGGGGGACGGCGGGGCTGTGGCGCAGCTGGTAGCGCACCTCCATGGCATGGAGGGGGTCAGGGGTTCGAGTCCCCTCAGCTCCACCGCAGGGCAGACCGCATTTGCGCCCGGACGAACCGGCCGGGCACGACCAGAGTCAGCATTCCGTCAGCAGGCCCGGCCGTCACGCCGGCGCCGTCGTCGTCGAACAGCCGCCGAACGCGCTCGTCGTAGTCGCGCGGCGCGTGCACGTACCGGTTCAGCGTGGTCGAGGCGTTCTCGTGACCCATCAGCCGCTGAACCACGTTGACGGGCACTCCGTCCGAGACCAGCCAGGTGGCGTAGGAGTGTCGCAGGTCGTGGAAGAAGCCCGCTTCAAGGCCAGCCTTCGCCAGACTCGGCACCCGCATGCGGCGTCGGAAGGTGGACCGCCGCAGCGCACCGCCAGTCCGGGTGGCGAACACTGGGTCGCCAGGGTGGGTCGCCTTCGTCCGATGCTGTGGAAGGGCGTTCACGGCGAGCCCGGGCAGCGGGACTCGCTGAACTCCGGCCCGTGACTTGGGGTCTGCCCGCACCTCGCAGCGACCGGACGTTTCCACGACGACCCGGTAGACGTGCGCCTCTCGCCCTGGCAGATCGACGGCCGGCCAGTCTAGACCGACGCACTCACCCCACCGCAGTCCCGCACCCGCCCCGTCGAGCTCGGTGGTGCTGATGCGCTCGACGACCTCACGGGTTCTCGCCAGGGTTATCCCGGCAGGCTAAGGACGCCCGTCCCTCCACCGCTACGGCCGAGCCGGTAACCGTGAGTGGCATCCGGGTGCCCCGGCTGGGCCGACGGAACCACCGGTGCGGCGTGTGGGTGACACCGGCGCGCCGGGCCCGGCGCCTCCTGGCGACCGTGCGGATCCTCAAGAAGTGCCGACAACGCGTCGACATCCACGACGTGACCCGAGCTCGCGAATCCAGCAACCGCTGGCAGCCCCTTCCGGTTCGCGCAGGGCTGATCCGCGCCGCGGCCGTGGTCATCCCCGTTCTGGCCGCCCTGGCCGCCGGGGCCGCCGTCAGCGCCGTCCTGCCCCCCGCGGGGACGTTCGGCGGCGTCGTGACGCAGTGGGCCGCCGTCCTGACCGTGTCCACAGCCGTCGCCCTGGCGGTCGAGCGGCTGACGCGCCGGATGCTGCCCCTGGCGACGCTGCTCAAGCTGTCGCTGCTGTTCCCCGACCAGGCCCCGTCCCGCTTCAAGGTGGCCCGCAAGGTCGCGGGTACCAGGGCCCTGGCGGCCGAGCTGGAGCGCGCCCGTCGAGCCGGTGTGCACGGTGACCGGCAGCAGGCCGCCGAGAACATCCTCGCCCTGGTCGGGATGCTGGGTGACTACGACAGCCGCACCCGCGGCCACTCCGAGCGCACCCAGCTCTTCGTCAGCATGCTCGCCGACGAGATGAAGCTGAAGGCCGACGACCGCGACAAGCTCGTGTGGGCGGCGCTCGTCCACGACATCGGCAAGCTCCATGTCCCGCACGACGTGCTGAACAAACCGGACGCGCCCGATGACGAGGAGTGGCACCAGCTGCGCCAGCACCCGATCGCGGGCGCCATGATCTGCTCGCCCCTGCAGGAGTGGCTCGGTCCGTGGTGGCTCGCCATCGAGCAGCACCACGAGCGGTACGACGGCGGTGGCTACCCGTACGGGCTCTCCGGCCAGGAGATCAGCCTGGGTGCACGCATCGTGTCCGTGGCGGACTCCTACGAGGTGATGACCGCGGCGCGACCTTACAAGCGGGCGATGTCCGCGTACGCCGCGCGCGCCGAGCTCGCCCGCTGCGCCGGCGCGCAGTTCGACCCGGTGGTGGTGCGTGCCTTCCTCAGCATCTCGCTCGGACGCCTCCGCTGGGCCGCAGGTCCCCTGTCCTGGCTGGCGCAGCTGCCCATCCTGAAACCGGTCTCGACGCTGGGCCCCACGGTGGGCCCCGTGCTCAGCCAGGTCGCCGCTTCCGTGGTGGGCGCGGCCGCGGTGGCAGCTGCCCTGCTGGGGCTCGGGCTGGGCCCGAGCGCAGCCTCGGAGCCCGACCCCGCGGTCGCTGCTCCCGAGCAGCGGCAGGTCGAGGAAGAACCACCTGCACCCATGGCGTCCCCGTCGACACCGGCACCGACGCCCACGACGCTGCCGACGGAGCCGCCCGCGACGCCGACGGCCGGGGCCGCGCCGGCGCCGATCCGTTCGACACCGGTCCGTCCGGCGCCGACCTCGTCGCCGACCGACCCCGCCGTCCGCCCGACGACTGGTCCTGTCCCCGACCCCGAGCCGGCCCCCTCGCCCAGCCCTGCACTGGTGAACAGAACGCCGTCGGCCGCTGATGACACCGCCACCACCACCGAGGACACCCCCGTCGACGTCGACATCCTGACCAACGACACCGACCCCGACGGCGACCCCCTCACCGCCACCATCACCACCGACCCCACCAACGGCACCGCCACCGTCACCGGTGGCACCCTGACCTACGTCCCGGACGGCGACTGGAACGGCACCGACACCCTCACCTACACCGTCACGGACCCCGACGGCGCCACGGCCACCGCGAGCCTCACCCTCACCGTCACCGCCGTCAACGACGCCCCCACCGCCGCCGACGACACCGCCACCACCACCGAGGACACCCCCGTCGACGTCGACATCCTGACCAACGACACCGACCCCGACGGCGACCCCCTCACCGCCACCATCACCACCGACCCCACCAACGGCACCGCCACCGTCACCGGTGGCACCCTGACCTACGTCCCGGACGGCGACTGGAACGGCACCGACACCCTCACCTACACCGTCACGGACCCCGACGGCGCCACGGCCACCGCGAGCCTCACCCTCACCGTCACCGCCGTCAACGACGCCCCCACCGCCGCCGACGACACCGCCACCACCACCGAGGACACCCCCGTCGACGTCGACATCCTGACCAACGACACCGACCCCGACGGCGACCCCCTCACCGCCACCATCACCACCGACCCCACCAACGGCACCGCCACCGTCACCGGTGGCACCCTGACCTACGTCCCGGACGGCGACTGGAACGGCACCGACACCCTCACCTACACCGTCACGGACCCCGACGGCGCCACGGCCACCGCGAGCCTCACCCTCACCGTCACCGCCGTCAACGACGCCCCCACCGCCGCCGACGACACCGCCACCACCACCGAGGACACCCCCGTCGACGTCGACATCCTGACCAACGACACCGACCCCGACGGCGACCCCCTCACCGCCACCATCACCACCGACCCCACCAACGGCACCGCCACCGTCACCGGTGGCACCCTGACCTACGTCCCGGACGGCGACTGGAACGGCACCGACACCCTCACCTACACCGTCACGGACCCCGACGGCGCCACGGCCACCGCGAGCCTCACGCTCACCGTCACCGCCGTCAACGACGCCCCCACCGCCGCCGACGACACCGCCACCACCACCGAGGACACCCCCGTCGACGTCGACATCCTGACCAACGACACCGACCCCGACGGCGACCCCCTCACCGCCACCATCACCACCGACCCCACCAACGGCACCGCCACCGTCACCGGTGGCACCCTGACCTACGTCCCGGACGGCGACTGGAACGGCACCGACACCCTCACCTACACCGTCACGGACCCCGACGGCGCCACGGCCACCGCGAGCCTCACGCTCACCGTCACCGCCGTCAACGACGCCCCCACCGCCGCCGACGACAGCTACTCCGTCGTCGCGAACCAGGTCCTGTCCGGCGACCTGCTGGCCAACGACGGTGACGAGGACGGCGACCTGTTGTCGGTGATCGCGGACGACTCCCCCGACCTGGACGTCGCGACCGACGGCACGTTCACCTGGACGCCGGGCAGCCCGGGGGTGCGCACCTTCGGGTACACGGTGTCCGACGGTGTATCCACGACCACGGCCTCCGTCGTCATCACGGTGACGGCGGCACCCCCGACGCAGCAGGCGCTCTTCCTCATCGGTAGCCCCACGGGGGTGCGAGGTGAGCTCTACCCGACCGCACCCGGCGCCGCCGGCGACTGGGACTCCGACGGCGCAGCTGGTCTCACGATCAGGAAGAGCAACCTGGACGAGAACGAGGACGACCCGGCGAAGTTCCACGAGTGGGACTACACGGTGCCCGCCGGTGGTCTGGTCCTGGACGGGCCCGTACGACTGGAGCTGTCCAGCCGGACGGCGAAGTTCGACGCCGGCGGCGCCCACGTCGACTACTCCATCTGGCTCTACAGCTGCGACTCGGCCGGCACCGGGTGCGTCCGGCTGGCGAGCGCCGAAGACGTCCACGTGGACGACTGGAGCCCTGGCACTGGGTGGCAGGACCGCACTCTCGACATCGGGAGCGTCAACCAGACGGTCCCGACCGGGCGGGTGCTCAGGCTCCGGCTGGCGGTGGACCACAGCGACCTCTTGATCGCCCTCGACGGCGGCAACCCCTCGCGCCTGGTCTGGTCGACGACGGGTTGACCGACCCTCAGCTCAGCGGCGGGTGAGCACCCGGACGGTCGTGCCGACGTCCGTCGAGCGGATCTGCGTCAGGTCGCTGAGCTGGTTGGCCAACCCCACGCCCCGGCCGCCGCGTGAGTCCAGCGCTGGGCGGCGACCGCCGACCAGCGGGTCGTGGATCCGGCCGGCGTCGTTGACCTCGAGGACCACGGCGTCGTGGTCATGCCACAGCCGTAGCGAGCCCTGCCCACCACTGTGGTTCCCCCCGAGGCTCCCCACTCGTGCTCTTCTACTGGGCCGGTGGGCAGCTTGACTGCTTCGAAGGCCCCGAGGCTGTCGCCCGATGGGCCACCGAACGCAAGTCCGTGACATCGCAGGAGCCTCGCCCCAACAAGACTCTGCAGTGGACCGCTGGCATCTGGGAGAGCACCGACGGCAAGCCCCTGGTCTTGCTCATGGGTCATTGCTGACCCGCCGCGCGTTCACGGGAGTCCCTAGACATGCCGTCAGCAAACTGTCAGCAGGCCAGGTTGGATCAGCCCATGCTTGGCGGTACCAAGCGGTGAATCCGCAGCACCGACCACAAGCCCTTGATACGCAACCGTGCAGGCGACGGCCCATGGCATGGAGGGCGTCTGGGGTTCGAGTCCCCTCAGCTCCACGGATTGTCAGGCGAACCATCCAGGAGTTGCATGGGCCTGTGACGCACGTCCATGTGAACGGCGTGGACCTCGAGTACGTCGACGAGGGCACGGGCGTGCCGGTCGTGTTCTCGCACGGTGGCAGCTCCGATCTGCGCTACTGGGAACCCCAAGCTGAGGCCTTCGCCACGCGATACCGGTTCATCGCCTACAGCCATCGGTTCCATGGACGGGGTCCGTTTCCGGCGCAGGGCGAGTACTCGGCAGAGGCGCACGCGGACGACCTCGTCGCCCTGCTGTCTCGCTTGGGAGAGCCGGCCCACGTCGTCGGCTTCTCAACGGCGATCACGCTGCGCACCGTTCTGCGTCGGCCGGATGTCTTCCGGAGTCTGACGATCATCGAGCCCAACGTCCCCTGGCTCCTCGAAGGTGATCCTGAGGGCGAAGCCGACCTTGCGTGGTGGCGCGACGAGAACGAGCGGGTTCGCAGAGAGGCGGGTGGAGATGCCGAGCGCAGTGCGGGGCTGTGGTTCGAGCTGGTCAACAACTCAGGTCCTGGCGCATTCGTGGCGCAACCCGCTGCGCTGCAACGAATGTGGCTCGACAACTTCAGCACGGTCCGACCTGCCCCGCCGCCGCCACGGCCGCTGACCCGCCGGGAAGTGGGGACGATCGCGACACCCACGCTCGCACTTGGGGCTGAGCACGGCATGCGCTACTCGCGTCGGATCGTCGAGAGGGTCGCCCGCGGGATTCCGGGCGCTCGTCTGGTCATCGTCCCCGAGGCGACGCACTTCATGAGCTACCAGCAGCCTGACCGGTTCAACGAGGTCGTCCTCGACTTCCTGAGCGAGCACTGAGCGCCATCACGTCAACGGCAGCAGCCGCATCTGGCCGCGGGCGTCGGGATCGATGAAGGCGAGCAACCGGTCGGCCTCGGACTCGACGGCGTCTCGATCCGACGTCGACAGCCGGCGGAAGGGGCGCACTGTCAGTGTGATGGTGGCGTCGCTGTGGGTCTCGGTCCACGTCGCGGCGACGGTGCCGTCCACGAGGACGGTGGCGGCAACGGCGGCACCCTCGCACACCTGGCTACGGACCTCGTCCGTCATGATCCGGGTTCGGTCCGCGTAGGCCAGCAGCGTCGAGTCGAACGCGGGCAGGAAGCGGGTCGGGGCCGGCAGGTCCGCTGTGGGCTCCGGTGCGCCGGGAAGGTCGAACAGCTCCCGCCCGGACTCGTCGACGTAGGTCCTCAGCTCGGGACGAAGCTTCGCGAACACCTCGCGCAACCCGCCCACCCCTGACCAGGCCCGGGCGTCGGAGACACTGGCCGGTCCGAAGGCGGCCAGGTAGCGGCGCACCATCTGGCACGCGTCCGCGAATGTCGCCTCTGCAGTGACGCCGGTCCACTCTGCTGACGCGAAAGGCGTTGCGCCGCGGGTGTTCCACGTGCCGCTCGGGGCGGGATGGAGCATGGGTAGCAAGTACTGAACCGTCCAGCCAAGGGCCATCGGGTTCGTGCCTGGTCGCTGCTCGGCCAGGAGCCGACCCAGCTCGGGCCTGGCCAGCACGCGACCATCCGCAAGGAGCTCCCTCGCGTCGGCGACCAGAGCCTCGAGGTCGATGCCGTTGGTGCGCCGTCCGAACGCGTTGCGCTGCACGCGGGTGAGCAACGGCGCCAACAGCGGCCGAACCAGCCGGAAGTCACGCACCGACATCAGGTGCTGCGTGGCCCTCATCATGGTCGAGCGGACGAGTGACCGATCCTCGATCGCCGCCGTGAGGTCCATGGTCGTGAAGTGCTCGAGCCGGTTCCACAGGGCGAGGTAGGGCAGGTTGGGGTCCTGGGCGTTGAGTCCGAGCACTCGGTCGACGGCCTCCACCACAGGGAGGTCTGCCCGCCGCAGGAGCAGTTGTCGTTCCAGCACAGCACGATTGAGCGCCCGCAGGCTCAACACGTCGGCTCGTGGTCGTCGCGCTGTCGCGCGGGCGTCCATCTCAGACCACCTTTCCGAAGAACTCACGGACGTCGTCGACCAGGAGGTCGGGCTCCTCCATGGACAGGAAGTGGGCGCCCTTGTCGAGCTCTGTCCAGTGGACGATGTTGTGGTCGCGCTCGGCCCACGGGCGGACGGTCACGTCGAGCGCGGAGACCAGCACACCGGTGGGGACGCCTTCGCGCGGGCTCGTCCCGGCGCCGCCGGCGTCGCTCCAGGCGCTCCCGGACATCTCCTCGTAGTAGACCTGTGCTGCGGACCCGGCCGTGCCGGTCAGCCAGTAGATCGAGACATCCGTCAGCATGCTGTCGCGGTCGATGCTGTCCTCGGGCAGCCCGTCCAGCGGATCGGTCAGCTCCTTGAACTTCTCGACGATCCAGGCGAGCTGGCCGACGGGGGAGTCGTGCAGCCCGTAGGTGACCGTCTGCGGCCGCTTCGAGTTGCACTGCAGGTAAGCGTCGTTGAAGTTCTGCATCGACTGCCAGCGCTTCACCTCGGCCTCGCTGAGGCCGTCCATCTCGCCTTCGACACCGATCGGGAAGGTGAGCATCGCGTTGAGGTGGATGCCGACGAGACGCTCGGGGGCGAGCTTGCCCATCTCGGGGGCGACCCAGGCGCCGGTGTCATAGGCCTGGATGCCGAACCGCTCGTACCCGAGAGCAGACATCAGCTGGAGGACGACCTCCGCCATCTTGCGCGGGCCCATGCCGGGACCGGCGAGCGGTGTGGAGAACCCGAACCCGGGCAGAGACGGGATCACCAGATGGAAGGCCCTGGCGGGGTCGCCTCCGTGCGCGCGGGGATCAGCCAGCGGACGGATCACGTCGAGGAAGTCCGTGACCCCGCCCGGCCAACCGTGCAGCATCACGAGGGGGGTGGCGTCCGGCTCGGGCGAGCGGACGTGCAGGAAGTGGACGTTCTGCCCGCCGATGGTGGTCATGTACTGCGCGTGCTCGTTGAGGGCCGCCTCGTGGGTCCTCCAGTCGTAGCTCGTGCGCCAGTACTCGGCGAGCTCCTTCAGGTAGCCGACCGGCACGCCGCGGCTCCAGCTGACGCCTGGCAGCTCGTCCGGCCAGCGTGTGTTGGCCAGCCGCGCGTTGAGGTCGTCGAGCTGGGCCTGTGGAATGTCGATGCGGAAGGGGCGGATGTCCGGCTTCGTGGTGGTCATGAAGCCAAGGCTAGGAGGACGTTAGGACAGGTACGGTCCTAAGTCTCGGATACCGTCGGACCATGTTGGAGACCTCGGCGCGACTGCTCAGGCTGCTGTCGCTCCTGCAGACCAACCGGGAGTGGTCCGGAACCGAGCTCGCAGGGCGCCTGGACGTCACCGTCCGCACGCTTCGCCGTGACATCGGGCGGCTGCGGGATCTCGGCTATCCCGTTCACGCCATCCAGGGCACGCCGGGCTACCAGCTCGGGGCGGGCGCGTCGCTGCCGCCGCTGCTGCTCGACGACGACGAGGCAGTCGCCGTGGCGGTCGGCCTGCGCACTGCGGCGGGTGGCTCGGTCGCCGGGATCGAGGAGACCTCGCTGCGTGCGCTGGCCAAGCTCGAGCAGGTGCTGCCGTCACGGCTGCGCGGTCGGGTCAGGACGCTGAACACCGCAACGGTGCGGGTCGGTGGCGTGGGGCCCGCCGTGAGTCCGGACACGCTGATGGCGATCGCCGAGGCCTGCCGCCGGCATGAACGGCTGCGCTTCGACTATGCCAGCCCACGCGGTGGAGACACCACGAGGTCCGTCGAGCCGCACAGCCTGGTCAGCCTCGGGCGGCACTGGTACCTCGTCGCCTGGGACACGGACCGCGACGACTGGCGCACCTTCCGGGTCGACCGCCTGACGCCTCGGACGCCGACTGGTCCGCGGTTCGCGCCGAGGGAACCACCGGACGGCGACGTCGCGGCCTATGTGTCGCACCAGCTCTCATCGCGGACGTGGCCGTTCCAGGCGACGGTGACCCTGCACGAGCCAGCTGAGGCCATGACCGAGCGCGTCTGGCCCGGCATGGGCGTCGTCGAGGCCGTCGACGACCGGAGCTGCCTGCTCCATCTCGGCGCCGACACACCCTCCGCGCTCGTCTGGATGATCACCTCGGTGGACGTCGACTTCACTCTGGCCAGCGGGCCACCCGAACTGGCAGATGCCTTCCGAGAGCAGGCGACTCGCTGCCTGCGTGCCGTCCGACCGTCGTAGGTGTCGTCCCTGTGGGGCGCTGATGGGGCGCGGTCAGGGGCGTGGTTCGGCGACGAGCTCGTTGCGGCCGGCGAGGGCTTGGACGGTAGTGGGTGGGCTGTCGACCTGTGCTTCGCCGGGGATGGGGAGCCAGGGTCCGCCGGCGACGGAGTACTCGCCGGTGTAGTGAGTGGTCATGGTGATCGGGTAGGTGCCGCGGGCGGTGTAGGTGTGGGTGTTGCGAAGTGCCGGGTAGGCGGCGCCGGGGTCGGTCGTGGGGCCGATGACGTTGTCGGTGGTGTCACCGAAGTCCCAGGACCAGCGGGCGGCGGTGGCGCGGACCTGGACGGGGACGCCGAGCATGGTGGTGTCGAACAGGGCGGGTTCGCTGCTCGGGGTGGCGTAGACGTTGGTGGGCATGCCGACCAGGACGTTCCCGCCGGGTGGTTCGACGGTGGAGGTGCCGGCTGGCAGGGGGAGGCGTTGGAAGTCGGTGAGGGTGAAGCCGGGCAGCAGGGGGTCGGTGCCGGGGGTGTCGGGGCTGGAGCAGAAGGTGCCGACTCGCGTCCAGCCGGGTTCTCCGATGGTCAGGAGGTGGCGGCCGCGGAAGAGCCAGTACTGGTACTGGCCCGGGACGCCGCACGCGGTGGCTGCTTCCTCGCAGGGGACGTCGATGCCGGCGTTGATGTCGTTTCCGCTGCAGGCCGGGATCTTGGCGTAGGAGTACTGCGGCGGTGCGTAGGAGGCCAGGCCCGCGCCGGTGCGGTTGCCCGCTGCTTCGTCGCGGGTGTGCCGGGCCGAGCGAGTTCGACGAAGCTCCTTCATGCATGGCGGCGCTGGCGTGGGCTTGCCATCGGCCGACGGCAGTCGGAAGGTCACGACGACAGGACTGTGGCCAGGACGAGTGCCGCTGGTACGCTGGAGGCGCCTCGAGGTACTCATTCGCTTCCGACTCCAGCCATTACCCAGGTGTCCGTCGTCGAATGTCAGTGCGAAGCCGAGAGTTCTCGGGTGGCGAGCCCGTAACGGCTGTCGTCGTTGCGTCGTGCGGCTGTCTCGATGCCGTCCGCCTGCTCGTAGCGGACGCTCACCCCGACCAGACACCACGCCTTCTTCGGGCGGTGGCGAGCGCACGGAGATCGGAGCTCAATGAAGCCACCTTCCAAGTGTCTTGCCCCTCGGCAGCTCGTGCCGGATCACGGAGAAGATGCTCGCTGCACGCCTCGCACCCGGCGTCTGAGACTGGCCTTGACCGGCTCCGATCTCGCCCGTGGCGTAGGCGTAGTTGAGCAGGTCGATCCAGTGCCGCACGAAGGCTTCGGCGCCGGCGGCGTCGCCGACCTTGGCCTCCTCGGGCATGGCGGGCACGGTGACAGTCGGGCTGGAGGTGTCGGTGGGGGACTCGCTGGTTGAGCTGGGCGATGGCGGGTTGGGCTCGTCGCCGGTGCAGCCGGTGATCAGCAGGCTGCCGACCAGCAGCGTGATCGCGACCAGCAGCATTGACCCCAGCAGGCTTGACCCGAGGGTCCCCCGAAACGCGTGCACGGGAGGAACCTACCTCGCCGACGAGGGGGCAAAACAACCCATAGCGCTACCTGTGGACAGTGTTCGGCGCCTGACGGCACTGTTCGGGTTGGATCGGGGCATGGTGGTGACGGACTCGCATGGTGCGCCGATTCCAGTGGTGGACGCTGCGGCGGCGCATGGGTCGGCGTTGGGTCTGCGGCGGGCGGCGGCCGCCGGGGAGGAGTGCCTGGGCCTGCTCGCAGCAGCGGTGGCTCCGGAGTGGTCGGGGGTGGCGAGCCAGGGGTACCTGGACGGTCGGGCTGCAGTGTCGCGCCGGGCCAGCGACCTGGTCGAGGCGTCGGGGGTGCTCTCGCGGGCGATCGTCGAGTTCGGTGACGAGGCCGCGATGGTGTGTGCGCGGTGGCGGTCCGAGGCCGAGCGGTTGGCCGAGCTGGAGCTGACCGTGGCGGACCCGGCCCGCGCGGGCCTGGACGTGGCCGCGCTCGGCACCTCGGGGCTCGATGCGCTGGTCGCGGACCGGGACTCGCTGCGCCTGGAGGTGGCGGCGTGGGAGCGGCGGTTCGGGGATGCATTGGCGGCGCTGGTGAGCGCGGCCCGGCAGGTCAGTGCGCTGCTGGACGACGGCGTGCTGTCGACGTCCGAGCAGCTGTGGGAGATCCCGACCACCGTGACCGAGTTGCTGGTAGTCGAGCCGTTGGCGTTGGCCGACCTGCTGATCGATGACCCGTCGCAGGGCGACGACGTCGCGAAGTCGATGTGGCTCGGATCGGTGGAGCGGGCCCGGCACCCGATCCGGAGCCTGCAGGAGATGTTCGGGACCGAGCAGTTCGCCGACGGGCGCTGGGGCGAGGGGGTCGGGACCGGCCTGGCCACCATCGCCGGCATCTTCGGGACCAAGGGCCTGGGACGCGTGCCGGATGCCGACCTGGACACCGTCCGGCCCAGTGCGGAGGCGAGTGCCGACACATGCGCGGTTGACGTCGGCAGCGGCGGCGGTTTGTCCATCCCGATGATGATGTGGGCGGCCAAGAAGACCTGCTGCACCGATGAGTGAAGCGGATCGCACCCGGTTCGCGCATAACATGCAGGGCTCCGACGTGCCCCGCGCCGCAGAACCCAGACCCTGGACGAGATGCCGCCGGCGTCGACTTGGACGCCTCCGAACACGACCGTCTGGGCCACGTCATCAGCCGCCACCTCGACGCGGACGAGGAGTACCTGGAGTTCCGGCTCCGCGAAGGCACGCCCGCTGACCGACGGCGCCCGGAGCAAACCACCGCGAGTCCGCGTCGGCGTGGGTCGACCGGGCAACGGCCGAGGCCACGCATCACTCGGGCGATCGACGAACACCGAGGTCAACTGGACAGATGGATGCGGTCTGGCGAGGAGCTCGATGACTGCTGCCCGTCACAGGCGAGGACCTGGGTCGGGTGATGCGCTTGGATGGACGACTGGCGAACCGTACGCTCGAGGTCGCCAACCAGCGCGAGAATCGTGTTCGCAGCGACGGGGTGACGACGTCTATCATCAAGACCACGCTGTTGGAGCCTCATCGTCGCCGAAGGAGGGAACGCCGTGACCGGGTCGCAGCACCCAGGGGTCGTACGAACTGTTCATCTACTACCCGGACTGGGAGGACCACTTTCCTCGACGCGGCCACCGCCCTCGACGCCCAGATCAGGCGGGTGCGAGAGAACCATGACCTCGAACGAGGATGGCCACTTCGAACTCGATCGGATGGTGGCTGCGTCTTCTGACAGCAAGTCCGCGATGTTGGCGCTGCCCCGGCTTCCTGCACCAGATGCCGATCTGGGACGGGCAGGACGACTACCTGCGCAGTCCTGGTCAACTGCCCGGGACCGGGTCAAGCAGGCGCTGGCCGACCCGTCCGTGATCCCGGGTCGTGCACCGAGTCGCGACGGCTTGACCCTGCCGCGGGTCTCGAAGTTCACCGACAAGGAGACGGCCGAGCGGGCGTGCACGCTGGTCGTCCGGCGAAACTACGCACAGCTGAAGGAGTTCGAGGCCGGAACCACAGGTTGGCGGTCGATGCACTTCTTCGCCGACCTCGGCTCCGAGGTGGGCACACTTGGCACCGTCCGCGTCAACGACCAGGAGGCCGGCAGTCAGCTCGGCGCAGCCCTCGGGGGCACCGTCGAGACCAGCGCCGTGGTGATGGTGATGAGCCGCACCCTCGACACCGGCGAAATCTTCATCGAGACCTCCTACCCCGAACTGGCTGTTGACGAGTCGGTACGCACTCACTTCCCCGCCCTGTGTCACTTCTACGGGCCATGGTTCGGGCAGGACCGGATCGCGCCGGCGACCGCGATGCTCGATGTCTGCACCTCGACCAAGGAGCCGGCGTTCTCTCAGCTCAAGGCCGAGCTCGACCTGCTGCTGAGCGTGGTCGATGACGACAACGAGATGCGCCGGATCCTCGAGGCTTGCGGTAGCTACGTGCTGCCGCAGTCGGTGCGGCACTGGGTCGAACGGACCCGCTGGCGCCTGGACGCCTACGACTGGCTCCCTGCCGAACCACGCGTCCGCAGAAAGTGGAGGGACTGACCCGGAGGTCTGCCGGCTTCAGGTTGGTCAACGTCTGCGGCGATGCGGGCTGAGAACGTTCCGGGGCGCAGCCTTTGGAAATCTGACGCTGTGAGCCATGCCGCGCCATCGGGCTGGCGTCAGGTCTCGCCGTCTTGGTCGTCCGTCGCGGGCCAGCCGTGGATGAGTGGTCGCACGGTGCGGGTGTAGGTGCGTCCGGTGGGGCTGGTCCAGATGAAGGTGCCCGGGGTGGGTTGCGAAAGTGCCCAGCCGCCACGGGTTTTCGCGTTGTGGATGCGTTCGCAGGTGCTGCCGAGGTTGGTGTGGCTGGTGGTGCCGGGTTGCCCGTCGGGGCCGGCCTCGCGGTAGTTGACGGTGTGGTCGGCCTCGGTGCCGGTGGCCGGGTGGTGGCAGGCGGGTCCGATGCAGGTGGCGTCGCGGGTGTGGAGGTGCCGGCGCAGCGCTGTGGGGGTGCGGTAGGTGTCGGTGCCGTAGTCGAGTCGTGCCGGGGTGACCGGGTCTGTCAGCAGCCGCGCGAGTCGTGGGTCGGACGGGATCGCTTGCAGGCGCAACCCCTTCGGCACTATCCGGCACGAATCCGCAGGGTCCCTGGGGTGACTCGGGCCCGTCGGGGTCGTCTGGGTCGGGCGGCTCGGACTGTCGTCGCGGGGGCGGGGGCAGGGTGCGGGGGTCGATGTGTTGCAGGGTGCCGGTCTCGGGGTCGGCGATGAGTCGTCGCCAGGGCTGGCGGGTGGCGAGTTCGCGGGCGGTGTCGGGGTCGATGGGTCCGACGCCGGGGATCGATGCGGGTAGGTCGTGGGTGCTGGTGAGGGTGTCGGCGGCGACCACGACCTGGACCTCGACGTGGCGGGACAGCTCGGCCGGGGTCGGTACCAGAACCTGGCCGCTGGGGTGGTCGCCGCTGGCAGGGGTGGGCGGCGTCGCCTGGCCGGTGAGGACGGCGGTGAGCAGGTCGGCGCGTAGCTGGGGCAGGGTCCGCTCATCACTGCCACCCTGGCTGCCGCTGGTGTCCGTCTCGCTGTTGGCCTTGTTGGCCTTGTTGGCCTTGTTGGCCTTGTTGGCGCTGGTGGCGTGGTTGCGGCGGGCGGTGCGGGCGGCGCCGTTGAGGGCGAGCCAGGCGGCGTGGGCCTGGTCGGTGGGCAGGTCGGCGACCAGCCGCCGGCACCCGGCCAGTGGTGAGGTCCGCAGCTGGACGTCCCGCTCGGTCACGCCGTGCTCGACCATGTCGGTGGCGTGGGTGGGGTCGAGCCGGATCGCTTCGGCGGCCAGGGCGGCGTCGAGCTGTTGGCGGGTCCGTCGTGGTGCCCACCGCACCGCCGCCGCCTCCAACGCCCGCTTCGCCGGGGTGGGCAGGTGCCGGGCGTGGGCGTCCAGGGCCCGCAGCTGGGACGGGTCCATCCGCCCGTCCGCCAGCGCGTCCATCGCCGCCGGCAGGTCCTCACAGCGGCGTACCAGCGACACCAGCGCCGACGCCGCCCGCGGCGCCATCCCCAACGCGGGCGCCAGCTCGTCCGCGGTCCGCCGCACCGGACAGGTCCGCCCCGGCACCGCGTACCTGTCCCCGTCTGCGTCTGCGCGCTCGCCGGCACCAAGACCAGGGTTGAGGGCTTGGTCCAGCTCAGCGATGGCGACGAACTGGCCGGCGGTGGCCAGACACGCCACCTTCTTCCACGCCGCCGTCACCTCGACCCACTCCCGCGCGGTCAGGTCGGTGCGCGCGGTCAACGCCATCAACGCGGTCACCAGCTCCGGACCCGGCGCCGCCGACACCGCCGAGGCCACGAACCCGCGCAGCACCTTCGCCCCGACACCGGGCTCGGCCCCGTCGTCGAGCGACTCGAGCGCTTCGACCGGGTGGGCTGCCATGACGACAACTCTCCCAGCCACCACCGACAGTTCTACCCGCGCACGACAGCGCCGAGTCCGTATGTTGGACAACAGTTTTCGCCGCGAGCGCGGAACGAGGACCACGGAGGCGGCATCCCGAAAATTGCAGGCGCTCGCCCCGCTTCGTGACGGACCAGCCGTGGGCGCAGCGTGCAGTCGTGACGCACCCGAACCTGAACCAGCAGACGCTCGCGATCGATCATCTGGAAGCCGGGACTCGGCGACGCCGCGCTCGCCACTTCGCCCGTCGAGCCCCAGGGCCGGATGTCAAACGGCTAGGCCTCAACTGCCGACCCAACTGCCAAACCTCAACTGCCAAGCCTCAGCCGCCAAACCTCAACTGCCAAGCCTCAGCCGCCAAACCTCAACTGCCAGAAGGCTTCGGCAGCGCCGGCTGCTCCTTGGCAACGGGGCTAGCCTGCGGCGGAACAGGCAGAGCCGCGAGCAGGTGCTGGACACCCGCGTCGTCAACAGGCTTCGACCAGAGGAAACCTTGGCCGAAGGTGCATCGCTGGCCGCGTAGCCACTCGGCCTGAGCGGCGTTCTCCACGCCCTCGGCGACCGTGCTCATGTCGAGCGACCGGCTCATCTCGAGGATCGTTCGCGTCAGGGCGGCGTGGTGCTCGCTCTGCGGGATCCCGTCCACGAAGGACTTGTCGATCTTCAGCACGTCGACGGGCAGTCGGCTCAGGTACGACAGCGAGCTGTACCCGGTTCCGAAGTCGTCGATCGCGATGCGGACACCAGCGGCGCGAAGGGCCGCGAGACGCGGTGCGACAGTGTCGAACTCAGTCAGGACCACGCTCTCGGTGATCTCGAGCGTCAGCCGGTGAGCCGGGAGCCCCACGGAGTCGAGCACCGACAGCACCTCCTCGACGAATCCGGGCTGCGCCAGCTGGCGCGCGGCCACGTTGACGGCCAGCGTCGGCCGGCGCCAGTCGCCCTGGAGCGACGCGGCGAAGGTGCACGCCGTCCGCAGCACCCAAGAGCCGAGAGGCAAGATCAGTCCGGTTTCCTCGGCGAGGGGGATGAACTCTGCGGGCTGAAGCAGACCGTGGATGGGGTGGTGCCAGCGGGCGAGAGCCTCGAATCCGGTGATCGTGCCAGTCACGAGGTTCACGATCGGTTGGTAGTGCAGCCCGAGCTGGTCGTCCCGCAGAGCGCGCTGCAGGTCGGACCGCAGCTGTAGCCGTGCCAGCGCTTCGTCATGCAGCCGGGCGTCGTAGATCGCCACTGTCGACTTGCCGCGGTCCTTGGCCCAGTACATCGCCACGTCGGCGTTGCGGAGGACCTCCTCGGCACTCGTCTCGCCGGGGACCGCCGTGGCGAGACCGATGCTGATCTGCACCTGAAGCCCGGTCCCGTCGACGGTGATGGGAACGGCCAGGGCAGCGAGCATGCGTTCCGCGACGAGCAGCCCCTCGTCCAGGTCGGTGTCCTCCATCAGCACGGCGAACTCGTCACCACCGAGTCGCGCGGCGGTGTCACCAGTTCGCACCGCGGCCCCGATCCGCGCTCCGACCTCGCTGAGCAGCCCGTCCCCGACCCCGTGGCCCCGACTGTCGTTCACGTTCTTGAAGTCGTCGAGGTCGCAGTAGAGCACCACGAGCCGGCGCTCCTCGCCGTGTGCGGTCGCCAGGGCGTGGCCGAGGCGGTCGGTGAAGAGCTGCCGGTTCGCCAGGCCGGTGAGGGAGTCGTGGAACGCCTGGTAGGTCAGGCGCTCCTCGAGGGCGTGCCGCTCACTGACGTCGCGCACCGTCATCACGTAGCCCTCGACGGTCGAGTCGGTCAGGCGGTTGCTGAGCATGCCCTCGAGAACCAGCAGCCGCCCGTCGGCGTGCGGGGCGCGCACGTGCACGGGGTGCTCGGCACCTTCGCGCAGCACGGCCATCAGGCCCACCAGGGCCGGCACGTCGTCCGCGGACAGCAGATCCACCACTCGACCGCCGAGCACGCTCTCGGACCAGACGCCGAGAACCGTCCGGATCGACGGGCTGACGAAGGTGGTCCTGCCGTCGGCGTCGAACACCGTCACCAGGTCGGAACCGTTCTGCACAAGGGTCAGCAGGCGCTTCTCGCTTGCTGCCAGGGCCTCTGACTCGGTGGTGGCGCCCTCGAGGCGACGGTGGTGCCGCGCGAGGCGGACGAACCACACGGACCAGGCGATCGCCACCACTGTCAGGAGGGCCGCATACACACCGTGGATCTGACGGTCGATGGCTGCAGCCCGCTCAGCCAGGATGTCGTCCAGGCGGCCGGCCGCTTGCTGCGCGTCGCTGTGCGCCACTGCGACTGCGGTCGGGCTGCCCGGCTCGGTGAAGGCACGCAGCGCGGCCAGCTCGTCGTCCGCAACGCCGGCCTCCGTGAGGGCGTCCAGCGTTGCCGAGACCCCGGTCGAATCACTGGCGTAGAGATGCCCGGCGAGCGCGGTGCTGAGCATCCGCTGGGTCTCCACGACCTCGCCGCGGTGCTGGACGGTGTCGAGCAGGAGGACAAGGCCGCCGACCACTGCGAGCGTCGCCAGCAGCGTGACCACCGCACCGAGGCGCACGAGAGCACGCCGTGGCGCCCCGTTCCTCACCGTCTGCGGCCGCACGCGCTGCACGCTCCCTGTCGGTGTGTGTTCTTCCCTCTCTCCTTCGGCGTGCGGACTGAGGGGGTTGAGCATCGGGAATGGGCGATTGCGACGTGCTGTGGCGGTGCGCTGAGGTCAGGAGCGCTTGGGAGCGGCGCTGCGGTAGTCTCGTGCCGTGCGTCACGGACTGCTCCTTCCGCGGCCGCGCTGATCGAAGGGACAGCACCTGCAGGCCCGGACCAGCGCGGCGACCCCTCCCTGTGCGAGGGGTTCTTCTGTGTCCGGACCATGACTGCCACACCGAGACGAGGACGACGATGACGCAGGCCGAGACCACCGACGCTCAGGTCGGCGACGGGTCCGCCGAGCGCGAGCGGTACGACTTCCACGCGATCGAGGCGCGCTGGCCGGCCGTGTGGGACGAGATGGCGCCCTTCCGGAGCGGCGACCCCGACGACCCCCGTCCCAAGAAGTACGTGCTCGACATGTTCCCGTACCCGTCGGGCGACCTGCACATGGGTCACGCCGAGGCCTACGCGCTGGGTGACGTGCTGGCCCGGTACTGGGTGCACCGCGGGTTCAACGTGATGCACCCGATCGGCTGGGACGCCTTCGGCCTGAACGCCGAGAACGCAGCCATCCAGCGTGGACTCGACCCGCGCGCCTGGACGTACGACAACATCGCGCAGCAGAAGGCGTCGATGCACCGGTACGCCTGCGCCTTCGACTGGGACCGTGTGCTGGTCACCTGCGACCCTGCCTACTACCGCTGGAACCAGTGGATCTTCCTGCGCCTCTTCGAGCGAGGTCTGGCCTACCGCAAGCCATCTCAGGTGAACTGGTGCCCCAAGGACCAGACCGTGCTGGCCAACGAGCAGGTCGTCGCAGGCCTGTGCGAGCGGTGCGACACCCCGGTCACGAAGAAGAAGCTGACCCAGTGGTACTTCAAGGTGACCGAGTACGCCGACCAGCTGCTCGATGACCTGGACACCCTGTCGAGCACCTGGCCGGCCAAGGTCATCACGATGCAGCGCAACTGGATCGGCCGGTCGCGCGGCGCTGACGTCCGGTTCGTGATCGAGGGACGCGACGAGCCCGTGACGATCTACACGACGAGGCCCGACACCCTCTACGGCGCAACGTTCTTCGTCGTTGCCGCCGACTCCGACCTGGCGGCCGAGCTGGCGGCGGACTCGTCCGAAGGCGTGCAGGCTGAGTTCGCCTCGTACGTCGAGCAGGTGCGCGGGGAGAGCGAGATCGAGCGGCTGTCGACCGACCGTCCGAAGACCGGTGTCTTCCTGGAGCGGTACGCGGTCAACCCGGTCAACGGCGAGCGGCTGCCGATCTGGGCCAGCGACTACGTACTGGCCGACTACGGGCACGGCGCGATCATGGCGGTGCCGGCCCACGACCAACGCGACCTCGACTTCGCCCGGACGTTCGACCTGCCGGTGCGCACGGTCGTCGACGTCCGCGACTCCGACGGCGAGTCGCTGCCTGACCCCGCCGAGACGTACACCGCCACGCACGGTGACGGCGTGCTGGTGAACTCGGGAACGCTGGACGGCCTGCGCAAGGATGCGGCGATCGAGGCGGTCACCGCCCAGCTCGCCGAACGGGGCACCGGTCACGCCGCCACGAACTACCGGCTGCGTGACTGGCTGATCTCGAGGCAGCGCTACTGGGGCACGCCCATCCCGATCGTGCACTGCCCGTCGTGCGGCGAGGTCGCCGTCCCCATCGACCAGCTACCCGTCGAGCTGCCCTCTGCCGAGGGCCTCGACCTGCTGCCCAAGGGAACGTCGCCGCTGGGCGGCGCGACCGACTGGGTGAACGCCGACTGCCCCTCGTGCGGCGGGCCTGCCAAGCGTGACACCGACACGATGGACACGTTCGTCGACTCGTCGTGGTACTTCCTGCGCTTCTGTTCCCCGAACCGCGACGACGTGCTGTTCGACACGGCCGAGGTGCAGAAGTGGGCCCCCGTCGAGCAGTACGTCGGCGGCATCTCGCATGCGATCCTGCACCTGCTGTACGCGCGGTTCTTCACGAAGGCGCTGCGCGACATGGGTCTGGTCGACTTCGGCGAGCCGTTCACCCGGCTGCTGGGCCAGGGCGAGGTCGGCATGAACGGCAAGAAGATGAGCAAGTCCCGCGGCAACCTGGTTGCCCTGTCGGAGCAGCTCGACGAGCACGGTGTCGACGCGATCCGCCTGTCGATGGCCTTCGCCGGTCCGCCGGAGGACGACATCGACTGGGCGGACGTGTCGCCGCACGGTTCCCAGCGGTTCCTGGCCCGGGCCTGGAGGCTGGCAGGTGACGTGTCGTCGCCGGTCGGTGCCGACCCGACTGCCGGTGACTCTTCGCTGCGGACGATGACCCACCGCACCGTGCACGAGAGTGCCTCTCTGGTAGAGGATCTCAAGTTCAACGTCGTCGTGGCGCGAGTGATGGAGCTGGTCAACGCGACCCGCAAGGCGATCGACAGCGGCGTGGGTGGCGCCGACCCGGCCGTGCGCGAGGCAGTCGAGGCGGTCGCGGTGCTGGTCAGCTTGTTCGCTCCATACACCGCAGAGGACATCTGGGCGCGGCTGGGGCACCAGCCGTCGGTGGCCCGGGCCGGCTGGCCGACAGTGGACGAGTCCCTGCTGGTCGAGGAGACCGTGACCTGTGTGGTGCAGGTGCAGGGCAAGGTGCGGGCTCGGCTGGAGGTGCCCCCGAGCATCGGTGAGGACGAGCTGCGGGCCCTGGCGCTGGCCGACCCAGGCGTCGTGGCCGTAGTGGCGGGGCGCGACCTGCGGACGGTCATCGTCCGCGCACCCAAGCTCGTCAACGTCGTGCCATCCTGAGCGATGGTCGACTCCACGGGCAGCACACCGGCCCACCGTGTCGGGGTGCTGACGGACTCGACCGCCTACCTGCCCGCCGACCTCGTCGAGGAGTTCGGCATCGAGGTCGTGCCGCTCGAGGTCGTGATGGGCGGAATGGCCCATCCCGAGTCCGACGTGTCGAGCTCTGACCTCGCCGCCGCCCTCAAACGCTGGGTGCCTGTGAGCACGTCACGCCCGTCGCCTGCCGCTGTGCTCGACGGTGTGAAGAGGCTGCAGGAGCAAGGGGCCGACGAGGTCGTCGTGGTGCACCTGTCGGGGGAGGTGTCGGGTACGTGCTCCGCGTCGCGCCTGGCCGCGCGCAGCGCTGAGATACCGGTTCACGTTGTCGACTCGCGCTCTCTCGCAATGGGTCTCGGCTATGCCGTGCTGGCCGCCGCTCGTGCTGCCCGTGAGGGTGCGGACGGTGAGGCGGTGGTGCGCGCCGCCCAGGAGACGGCGGCGGCGACGCATGTGTGGTTCTGCGTCGACACCCTCGAGCACCTGCGGCGCGGCGGGCGCATCGGCGCCGCACAGGCGCTGATCGGCTCCGCCTTGGCCGTCAAGCCGATCCTGCACCTCGTCGACGGTCGGGTGCAGCCGCTCGAGAAGGTGCGGACGTCGACCCGCGCGATGGCGCGTCTGGTGGAGCTGGCTGTGGAAGCTGCGGCGGGTCTGGCGGACGGTGACAGCTCGGGCGACGCCCCGGTGCCGAACGTGACGGTGCACCACCTCGCCTCTGCGACGCGCGCGGAGCACCTGGCGGCGACCTTGACACAGAAGCTGCCCGGCGAGCCGACAGTCCGCGTCGTGGAGGTCGGTGCCGTCGTGGGAGCCCACGTCGGGCCGGGAACGGTAGGGGTCGTCCTGGCGCCCGGTCACAGGTCGACCTGACCGCGATCGGCACGACCTCCTGACGGCTAGGTCGCGCCGTCCACAGGCAGCGTGAGGGGGCCGTTCGTCCACAGGCACGGCATGGCCGCTTTCGGCGAGGCTCTTGCACGAGCAACGGTGGCCGCATGGTGCTGGCATCTCGACGCGACCCCCACGCCCGCGAGCGAGTCGAGGGAAGGCTGGCGGCCCTTCTCGGCTCGTCTCCGCCACCTAAGGGTGCTGACCTACACCCGGATCCGGACACGCCCGAGATCGTCGCCGGGCCGGGATCGGGGCCGCACGGGTGGACACCGACGGCCCCCGCTCCCGTGCCGGACCCCGATGCCGAGTTCTGGGAGCCCGTGTCCGGGCGTGGGCGTCACCGGTCGGTCGACGCGATGTCGGGAGAGCCTGGACCGGGACGCTCGCTGGTGGAACGGGCTGTGCCGTCGACCGTGCGGCTCGCACGGTGGACGGTGCCCTGGCGGGCCGCGGCTGCCGTGATCGTCGTCGCGGCGGCTCTCGCGGGGATCCTCGCCCTGCGGTCGGCCGCCGCCGCACCCGGCGAGCCAGTACCGCTCCGGCCGGTGGCAGAGGACGGCCCTTCAGCCTCGGGCCAGCCTGGCTTGCCGACGACGGCGCCGGCGAGCAGCACACCGGACGCGAGTGGCGCGGCCGGCTCGCACGCGCAGGAACTCGTCGTCCACGTGGTCGGGCAGGTGGCGAAGCCTGGCGTGGTCCGCCTACCTGCCGGCGCGCGCGTCGGCGAGGCGCTGGAGCAGGCCGGGGGACCGCTGCGGACCGCGGACCTCACCCGAGTGAACCTGGCTCGCCAGGTGGTGGACGGCGAGCAGATCGTCGTCCCGCGACCCGGCGAAGCCCTCGCCCCTGGGGCACTGGGACCACCCGCAGCGGGTGGGGCCACTCCGCCCGGCGGCTCTGGTTCCGCCCCGGTGCCGCTGAACACTGCCGACCTCGCGGGCCTCGACAGTCTGCCCGGCATCGGACCCGTTCTGGCGCAGCGCATTCTGGACTGGCGAGACCAGCACGGGTCGTTCTCGAGCGTTGACGAGCTGGGGGAGGTGTCCGGGATCGGTGACAAGCTGCTGGAGCAGCTGCGACCGCTCGTGACGGTGTGACCGCCGACGCGGCACCGGGTGACGAGACACGGCTGGTGCCGGGTGCCGACCTGAGGTTGGTGCCGGCCGCCGCCGCGGCGTGGGCCGGCGCGGGCTGGGCGGTCGCGCAGGGCCTGGAGGTGACGCTCGCCGCTGCCGGTGCGCTGGCCGTGTTCGCCGTCGTAGCGATCGTGCTGGCGCGTTCTCGTGCGTGCCGAGGCCGGCGACGTGTGGGCGGCTGGGCTGCCGGAGTGGCGATGGCCGCCGCATGCGGTGCGCTGGCGATGTGCTCGGGCGGTGCGCAGGCGGAGGTGCGACGGGCGGGCCTGGTCGGTGACCTGGTGGCGGACGGCGCGACGGTCGAGGTGGCCGGTGAGGTGCGGTCAGCTCCGCACGCGGTCACTCCCGACCCCGCGCGCAATTGGGAAGCAGAGCCTCGGTGGACGGTGCGGCTGAGTCTGGACGGCGTCAGTGGTCGAGGTCTCGTCGGTGGCGCCGCGACCCCCGTGCTGGTCATCGGTGGCCAGGAGTGGGCGGACGTCGTTGTCGGCCAACGGGTCTCGGCATCGGGTCGACTGCAACCCGTGGAACCTGGGGACGACGTCACGGCGCTGCTCCTGGGTCGCGGTGCCCCGGAGGTCCAGCGCGGCCCCGGGCCGGTCGACGCCGCAGCCGCCGGGCTCAGGGACGGGCTCCGCGACGCCTCCTCGGGTTTGCCTGCCGACGCCCGAGGTCTGCTGCCCGGCCTGGTCGTCGGCGACACCTCGCAGCTGCCACCAGACCTCGAGCAAGCGATGAAGGACACCGGGCTGACGCATCTGACGGCTGTCTCGGGAAGCAACATCACGATCGTCTGTGGTGCCGGCCTCCTGCTCGCAGCCGGCTGTGGCCTGCCGCGCCGTGCTCGGGTGCTGGCGGCAGCCCTCGTGCTCGTGGCGTTCGTGGTCGTGGCCGGCCCGGAGCCCAGCGTGCTCCGGGCCGGGGTGATGGGATCGGTCGGCCTGCTCGGCCTCCTGGGGTCGCGTCGCGGCTCCGGGATGCCGGCGCTGTGCTGTGCGGTCGTCGTGCTGGTGACCGCGGACCCCTGGCTGGCGAGGGCGTTCGGCTTCGCCCTGTCGGTGCTGGCGACGTCGGGGCTCCTGCTGCTCGCGCGGCCATGGGCGGAGGCCATGGCGCGGGTCGTGCCGCGCTGGCTCGCCTTCGCGCTCGCGGTGCCGCTGGCAGCGCAGGCGGTGTGCGGGCCTGTGACGATCCTGCTGACGCCGCAGGTCCCGTTGACGTCCTTGCCCGCGAACGTGCTGGTGGCGCCCGCGGTCGCGCCGGCGACGGTGCTGGGAGTCGTCGCCACCGTGCTGGCGCCGTGGTGGTCCGGTGGCGCGGAGGCGGTGGCGTGGCTGGCGGGTTGGGCGGTGCGATGGATCGCCCTGGTCGCGCGGACCGCCGCCGACGTTCCGGGCGGACAGCTCGCGTGGCCCGAGGGCGGCACCGGTGCGCTGCTGCTCGCAGCGGTCAGCGCAGTGGTCCTCGTTGTGGTCGCGCTGCTCGCGCCGTCGCTCGGGTCGGTGGCGCGTAGCCGGCATGTCCTCGTCGGGTCGGCCACCGCGGCGGTCGCCGTCCTCCTCATCGGCTTCACGCCGGCCGGCGACTGGCTGCTGCGCCCTGGCGCCTCGTGGCCACCGGACGGGTGGCGCGTGGTGGCCTGCGACGTGGGCCAGGGCGATGCGCTGGTCGTCAGCAGTGGCGCGGGTCGTGGGATGGTCATCGACGTCGGCCCGGACCCCGAGCACGTCGACGGCTGCCTCGACCGCCTCGGTGTCACCCGAATCGAGCTGCTGGTCCTCACGCACTTCCATGCGGACCACGTTGACGGGCTGGCCGGTGCCCTCGACGGTCGCCAGGTCGACCGTGCCGTGGTCAGCCCGCAGCCCGACCCCCTCGACACAGCCGAGCGCGTGTCCCGTGAGCTGGCGGCCGCAGGTGTCCCAGTTGAGGAGGGACGGCTCGGCCAGAGCGGGCGGGTCGGCGACTTGGAGTACGAGATCCTTTGGCCCGGGCGGCTTCTCGGGAGTGGTGGTGCTCCGGCCGAGGAAGGGTCACTGGCCAACGACGCCAGTGTCGTGCTCTCCGTCCGCACACCCGAGATGACACTGCTCGCGACCGGTGACGTCGAGCCCCCCGCTCAGCGAGGACTTCTGGCCGAGCTCGAGCGGCGCCCGTGGCTCGGGCACTTCGACGTGGTCAAGATGGCGCACCACGGGTCGGCGCAGCAGTGGCCCCCGCTGTACGAGCACGCCCGGCCGAGGGTGGCCCTGTTCAGCGCCGGCACCGACAACGACTACGGACATCCGGCCCCGGACGCGCTCGAACTCGCAGAGCGCACCGGGGCCGTCGTCGCGCGCACCGACACCGGCGGCGACGTCGCCGTTGGCGTCACCGGCCAGGACATGTGGCTGGCGTCGCGCCGCTGAGACCTCAGGGCTGGTACGAACCGGGTTCCCACACGCGGGTGCTCACTCCGATGGCGTTCCACGCGTTGATGACGACGATCAGGGAGACCAGGGCGGCGACCTCGTCGTTGGTGAAGTGCGCGGCCACCTCGTCGTACGCGGCGGTCGGAACATGGTCGACGGACAGCCGCGTGACCGACTCGGTGAACGCCAGCGCTGCGCGCTCGCGCGCCGTGAAGAAGGGCGTCTCGGCCCATGCGGGCAGCGAGTAGATGCGCTGCTCCGTCTCGCCGATCGCGCGAGCGTCCTTGGTGTGCATGTCGATGCAGTACGCGCACCCGTTGAGCTGCGAGGCGCGGATGCGGACGAGCTCACGCAGCTTGGGGTCGAAGTCGACCCTGTCGAGCTCCTTGATCGCGGCGCGGTCCAGGTGGCTCATGGCGCGGGAGAAGCCCCCTGCGTGGGTGTCGAAGTCGAGCCGGACGGGGATCTCTGGCGCGGTCTCGGTGACGGTGATGCTCGTGGTCTGGGTTGTTGTCATGCTCCGAGCCTAGGCAGCAGGCTGCCCACGGGTAAGGTCCAGTTCCATGTCAGAAACTTGGTCCACTTTCGGAGTGGACCTCCATCTGGACCTGGCCGGCCAACGGCTGCGCGCCGGCCTCGAACGCGGACTACGCGAGGCCGTCGAGACCGGACGCCTGCACCCGGGCACGCGCCTGCCGTCCTCGCGAACGCTCGCTCACGACCTCGGGATCGCCCGCAACACAGTGGCTTCCGCCTACGGCCAGCTCGTTGCCGAGGGCTGGCTGACCGCTCGTCCCGGCTCGGGCACCCAGGTCGCTGATCGCGCCAAGCCGATCCTGACAGCGGCGCCCCCAGCCGGCGCACTCGCGAGCCAGCCGCGCCACAGCCTGGTCCCTGGCGTGCCCGACCTCTCCACGTTCCCGCGGGCGGCCTGGCTCGCCGCAGCGCGGCGCGCCCTGAACTCCGCGCCGTCCGAGGCGTTCGGCTACCCCGACCCCAGAGGGCGTCGTGAGCTGCGAACCGCGCTGTCCGAGTACCTCGCTCGAGCCCGTGGCGTCCGGGTCAACCCGGACCGCGTCGTCATCGTCGCCGGCTTCGGCCAAGGCCTCGGGCTGCTCGCCCAGGTGCTGCAGGCACGCGGTGCGAGAACGCTTGCCATGGAGGCATTCGGCCATCAGGGCCACCGTCAGCTCGCCGCCGGCCACGGGCTTCGTCTGCGGAGCGTGCCCGTCGATGACCACGGCGCGTCGGTCGGCGACCTCGGAAGCGCCGACGCGGTCCTGCTGACTCCGGCGCACCAGTTCCCGCTCGGCGCGGCGCTCGCTGCCCAGCGACGCACCGACGTGGTCCAGTGGGCGGAGGACTCCGGGAGTCTGATCATCGAGGACGACTACGACGGCGAGTTCCGTTACGACCGCCAGCCGCTCGGCGCGATGCAGGCGCTCGCACCCGAGCACGTCGTGTACGCCGGCACGGCCAGCAAGAGCCTCGCGCCGGGACTGCGCCTCGGCTGGCTCGTGCTTCCGGCGCACCTCGTGGACGAGGTCGCCGCGGCCAGGTCCCGGGCCGACCGGGGTTCCAGCACCCTCGAACAGCTGACGCTGGCCGACTTCATCGCCACCGGCGGGTTCGACCGCCATCTCCGCCGCTCCCGCCTGGCCTACCGCCGGCGGCGCGACCGGCTCGTCGCAGCCCTGCAGCGCAACGCGCCTCGGGTGGTGGTCACCGGGATCGCAGCCGGAATCCATGCACTCGTCGAGCTCCCCGACGGCCAGCAGGAGGCCGAGATCATCTCGCGCGCAGCCAGTCTCGGACTCGCCATCGACGGGCTAGCCTCGTACAGCGCTCCACGCCAGAAGCACAAGCCGGCGCTCGTCGTGGGCTACGGCACCCCGCCGGCGCACTCGTACACCGCAGCGGTTGCCCGGCTCTGCGCGGCGCTCGACGTCCGCGCTGCCGAAGTCTGATGGCCGGCTCACTGCACTGTGCGACCTGGGATGTGACGCGAGAAGGTGACTGTGAGGACTAGTTTCCCCAGCAGTGAGCCAGTGGCGAACACCGCGATCGAGCACGATGCCGACCCGCCAGGAGGGCCGATGAGGTTCCGTGCGGGGGAGGTGGTGACCTACCGCGAACTGTGGGGCGACAGGGTGATGACGGCCATGCCGCTGCGCGTCGTCGCCGACAGCGGGAACTCGACCGTGCTCTACCTCGCCGCCGAGACGACCTTTCGGGCGGCCCGCGCCCCCGGCGGGGGGCCGGTCCGCGACGTGTCCGACTGGGCGTCGGTGCAGACGACCTGGACCGGCGGCAGCCTGCTCAGGCTGCTCCAGGAGGGCCTCTGGTACTGCGTCGACGTGGAGTTCGACGCAGAAAGGCGGTTCGCCGGGTACTACGTGAACTTCCAAGAGCCCGTACGCCGGACCGCCCGGGGTTTCGACACCGTCGACCTCGTGCTGGACGTGGAGGTGGCCCCCGACGGGGCCGCCCGGATCAAGGACGCCGACGACTTGGACGCTGCCGTGGCAGACGGGCACGTCCCGACCGAGGTCGCGAGCCGCGTCCAGGCCCAAGCGGCGAGCGTGCGCCGCGCGATCGCGGACTGCGGCGCGCCTCTGGGCGCCGATCGATGGGTGGGCTGGCGAGCTCCTGCCGAGTGGGAGGTGCCGACGTTGAACGACGGATGGCAGGAGATCCACGGATGACCCTCGGGAGCGGTGACATCGGGAACGTCGTGAGCGAGGGCGGCGACCCGCCGCAGGGGTCGCCGCGGTGAGGCGCTCCTGCCGAAAGGGGTGTCCGCACCACATGGCAGGCTGACGCCGTGGCACCGACGGCGTCCAAGCCAGCAACCGCCCGGGGCTGGCGTCAGTCGACGGCCGCCCCGGTGGTCGTGGTCACCGGACCCGAGAGCCTCCTTGCAGACCGCGCGGTGGACATGGCCGTTGCGGCGGCCCGAGCCCAGCACGACCCGGCCGAGGTCAGCCAGCTCGACGCGGTCGGCTACGAGGCAGGTGCCCTGGCCGTACTGGCCAGCCCGTCGCTGTTCGAGGAGCACCGGGTGATCGTGGTCCGAGGCGTGGGCGAGGCGGCCGACCCGGCCATCATCGAGGTGCTCGACTACCTCAGCGACCCGCAGGACGACGTGGTGCTCGTGCTGCAGCACGGCGGCGGCCCGAAGGCACGCAAGCTGCTCGACGCCGCCAAGGCGACGGCGGGCGCGGTCTGGGTCGACTGCCCAGCGATGAAGCGGGACGCCGAGCTGGCGTCGTTCGTCGGCGGGGAGTTCGGTGACGCTCGCCGCACGATCTCCTCACGCGGCGCGCAGGCGTTGGTCGACGCCTTCGGCAGTGACGTCCGCGAGCTGGCCAGTGCCTGTGCGGCATTGATCGCAGACCTGGACGGCGACATCGACGTAGAGCAGGTGCGCGCCTACCACGAGCGGGTCGAGGCGACCGGTTTCGAGGTCGCCGACGCCGTGGTCGCGCGTGACCGTGGGGCTGCGCTGCTGCAGCTGCGCCGTGCGCTCGACGTCGGTGTCGACCCGATCCCGCTCGTGGCCGCGGTTGCGATGAAGCTTCGTTCGATGGCCAAGGTGGCGTCGGCCTCTGGCCGCGGCCCCCAGGTGGCCAAGGAGCTCGGCATGGCGCCGTGGATGGTCGACAACGCACGTCGCGACCTGCGCCGCTGGAACCCCCACGACCTCCGTGACGCGATCGTGGCGGTCGCCGAGGTCGACGTGGCGCTCAAGGGTGGGGTGATGGTGGGGAGCCTGTCGCGCGGCCGCTCCGAGGACCACGTCTACACGCTCGAGCAGCTCGTGCAGCGGGTGACTCTTCCCGCCGACTGACGCAGGTCGGGGACGTCTGACGGGGACTCGATGGCGACCTCGACGGGAATGAGGCCCGAGCACCGATGAGTTGTGCCCAGACGGACGGTCAGACCCTCGTAGCAGGCTGTGGCCGACGACGGGAGCACACCATGGTGGACATCGGAAGTTCGGGCAACGGCGCCAGGCCGTCCGACGGGGCGGAGCTGGCGATCGAGGCCGTCGGCCTGGAGCGGCACTTCGGCAAGACCCGTGCGGTAGACGGCCTCGACCTGCGCGTGCCGACCGGTGCCGTGTATGGCCTGCTCGGGCCGAACGGCGCCGGCAAGACCACGGCGATCCGGGTGCTCGCGACCCTGATCCCTCCGACTGCGGGCTCGGCTCGCGTCTTCGGGCACGACGTGGTCACCGAAGCGGCAGCCGTCCAGACACGCGTGAGCCTGACCGGCCAGTTCGCCTCGGTGGACGAGGACCTGACCGGCACGGAGAACCTCGTCCTGCTCTCCCGGCTGTGGGGTTACTCGCGTTCTGCGGCCCGGAAACGAGCCGACGAGCTGCTCGACGCCTTCGGCCTGGCCGACGCCGCGGACCGGCAGGTGAAGAAGTACTCGGGAGGCATGCGGCGACGCATCGACGTGGCGGCCAGCATCGTCGTCACGCCCGACCTGATCTTCCTCGACGAGCCGACGACCGGCCTCGACCCACGGAGCCGCAACCAGGTCTGGGAGATCATCCGAGCGATGGTCGCCGGCGGCACGACCGTGCTGCTCACGACGCAGTACCTCGACGAGGCCGACCAGCTGGCCGACCGCATCGCCGTCGTCGACCACGGCAAGGTGATCGCCGAGGGCACGAGCAGCGAGCTCAAGGCATCGGTCGGCTCCGGTGCCCTCCACGTGCGCCTCATCGACCCCGAACGGCGCGCCGATGCCGAGCAGATCCTGACCCGGGTCCTCGACGAGAAGGTGCACCTCGAGGCCGACCCGGCGGCCTTGTCGGCCAGGGTGACGGACGGCGACCGCGTGGCCCACGCCATGACCGAGCTCTCGCGCTCCGGCGTCGCCGTCGCCACGTTCTCGCTCGGCCAGCCGAGCCTGGACGAGGTGTTCCTCGCCCTGACCGGACGTCCGGCCGAAGAGGAGACCACGAACGAGGAGGTGTCGGCATGACCACCACGACTCGCCCCGAGACGGTCGTGACGCCGGAGGCGGTCCGGTCGGTCCTGAGCCGGGAGCGGCCGACGCGACCGGGGCCTGTGTCGACGTCACTGACCTTCTTCTGGCGCGCGATGCTCAAGATCAAGCACGTCCCCGAGCAGCTGTTCGACGTGACGGCGTTCCCGATCATGTTCCTGCTGATGTTCACGTACCTGTTCGGGGGAGCCGTCGCGGGCTCAACCGGCGCATACCTGCAGGACGTGCTCCCCGGGATCCTCGTCATGACCGTCACGTGGATCACGATGTACACGGGGCTGACGCTCAACCGCGACATCCAGCGCGGGGTTCACGACCGGTTCCGATCGCTGCCGATCTGGCGGCCGTCCACCATCGTCGGCCCCCTGCTCGCGGACGGCGTCCGCTACCTCCTGGCGTCGACGATCATCCTGGCGCTCGGCGTTCTCCTCGGCTTCAGGCCGGGCGCCGGTCCCGTCGGCGTCGTCGTGGCCCTCGGCCTGCTGGTCGTGTTCTCCTTCGCCCTCTCCTGGATCTGGACCCTGGTGGGCATCGTCGTGCGCACCGACACCGCCGTCTTCACGATCAGCAACATGGTGATGTTCCCGCTGACGTTCGTGAGCAACGTGTTCGTGCCACCGGACACGCTGCCCGGCTGGCTCCGCGAGTTCGTCGACGTCAACCCGATCTCGATCCTGGTGACGGCCCTGCGCGGCCTGATGCACGGTGAACCGGCGGCCGGCTCGATCACCGCGGTCCTCGTGATGAGCGCCGTGCTCGTCGCCGTCTTCGGACCCCTGACGATGTGGGTCTACCGCCGCAAGGCCTGACCCACTCGATCCTCGAACGAGGACGGCACGAGCCCCCGGCGACCGCTAGGTCGCTCGGGGGCTCGAGTGCGTGATCGGTCGGCTCAGAGGCTGCCGGCCGCCTTGGCCATCGCCGACTTGCGGTTCGCGGCCTGGTTCTTGTGGATGACGCCCTTGCTGACGGCCTTGTCGAGGCGACGCGAAGCGGTCGCCAGCGCCTTGGACGCGGCATCCTTGTCGCCGGCCTTGGCGGCCTCGCGGAAGGAGCGGACGGCCGTCCTGAGCTCGGACTTCACGGCCTTGTTGCGCAGCCGTGCCTTCTCGTTGGTCTTGATCCGCTTGATCTGGGACTTGATGTTCGCCACGAAGAGTCTCTCTGTCGGTCTGCCGGATGTCCGGCGCGGTCGGTCAGGTCGGGAGGGCTGCCGAGCACACGGGCGGACGGTGGGGACGTCCGGGGTGGTGGCCCTGCGATGGGACTGGCGCCCGCACGACCACGCGGACACGCAAGGGGCAAGGCTACCAGCGGGGTCGGGCGGAGCCGAATCGCCGCGACGCCCTACTGGCTGCGGTCGACCTGGTAGACCTCGATCGTCGGCTCGGGGAGTCCTGCTCCCTCGAGCGACGACTGGAACTCCGGCTGCGCCATGAAGGCCTCCAGGAGCTCGGCGGACTCCCAGACGTCGACCATGGTGAGGCCCGAAGGGGAGCGTGCGACGACGTGCGAGATCAAGCCGGTCGTCGGAAGGTTGCGAGTCGCCCTGTCCTGCTGGTCGTACCGCTCGAGCAGTGCGTCGGGTGTCCCGTCCAGGTGAATCAGCGCCAGTACCGCCATGGTCCGTCTCCTCATGTGCGATCCGTGAGACCTGGTAGGTTTCCAGGTGTCCTGTTCAACAGGATTCCTGTTTAACAAGTATCCTGTTTAACAGGTATCCTGTGTAACTCACATCGGATCGAGTTGTCAAGGAGGCACCGTGGACGGCGACACCGAGCGCGGCGGCCACAACCTGCTGCTGTTGATCGAGCTGGCCTACAAGCGGCTCGACGGGGCGCTGATGGAGCACCTGCGGACGGCCGGGTTCGACGACTTGCGCGCGGCCCACAGTCAGGTCTTCGGCGCCGTGGCGGAGGAGGGATCCCGGATCGGCGAGATGGCTGCGCAGGCCGGGATCACGCAGCAGTCCATGAGCGAGCTCGTGGACAGCCTCGAGCGGCTCGGCTACCTGGAGAGACGCTCCGACCCCCGGGACCGTCGGGCAAAGCTCGTCATGTTCACCGAGCGAGGGTGGGACGCCGTCCGCGCGGGGGTCGCCGCCGTCGACCAGATGGAGCGCACGCTGGCCGACCGGATCGGCAGGCAAAGAGCGAACGCGATGCGTGCAGGGCTCGAGGACCTCGCGACCGATGGCGGAGGCTGAACAGCCGGCTCCAATGCCAGCTTCAGGGCATGCTTCAGGGCCAGATTCAGGCCAGCTTCAGGCCAGCTGGCTAGTCCCACCCATGCAGGGCGCGCAGCCGGCTGGCCACGTCGTCGAAGCGCTCGCGGTCGAGGTGCCCTCCCTCACGCCGGATCCCGTCGGGATCAAGTCGCAGCACGCGATCCAGGCGCACCTCGCTCGGCCGTCCCTGCCGGTCCCAGTCGCCCGAGCCGATGTCGTGCCACACGTGCTGTCCATGGCCGCCGCGCGACCGGTCGGGCCCGTCGTGGTCCTTGCTCGTGAGCATCAGCGCGAGCACCCAGGCTCCGTCGCGCCCGACGACGAGGGCTGGCCGGTCCTTGCCGCGGGTGCTGTCCTCCTCGAAGGGCACCCAGCCCCAGACGATCTCGCCGGGGTCGGCGCGCCCGTCCGGCGACGGTGCGTAGCTGACGCTCGCACGTCCGGCGAAGTCGCCGGGGTATTCGGCGTGAGAGGGCCGGGCCGGCGTCCGCGGCCTCAGCGCCGAGCGCAGACCCGCCGTCGCGGCTCTCATCAGCGAAGCTCCCCAGCGCGGCGCCATGTCCGGATCATAGGGAGCGCGGAAGGTCTGATTCGCAGGTGGAACCGGATCTTCCGCGCAGAGCCGGGTTGCAGGGCCGTGTGCCAGGACGTGGGACGATGACCGCTGCCGCTCCCGCCCCGTCCGACGAACCAGAAACGAAGGTGCTCCACCCGTGTCCCCGATGGCCCGCACCCCGCTGGTGCCCGCCGCCACCCCGCCCGAGCTGCTCCGCAACTTCTGCATCATCGCCCACATCGACCACGGCAAGTCCACGCTGGCCGACCGCATGCTGCAGGTCACCGGCGTCGTCGAGGGACGGCAGATGCGGGCCCAGTACCTGGACCGGATGGACATCGAGCGCGAGCGCGGCATCACCATCAAGTCGCAGGCGGTGCGCATGCCGTGGGAGTCCGGCGGCACCACCTACGCGCTCAACATGATCGACACGCCTGGGCACGTCGACTTCACGTACGAGGTGTCGCGCTCGCTGGCCGCCTGTGAGGGGGCCGTTCTCCTGGTCGACGCCGCCCAGGGCATCGAGGCGCAGACGCTGGCCAACCTGTACCTGGCGATGGAGAACGAGCTGGCCATCGTCCCGGTGCTCAACAAGATCGACCTGCCCGCGGCGCAGCCGGAGAAGTACGCGGAGGAGCTGGCGGGCCTGATCGGGTGCGACCCGGCCAGCGTGCTGCTCACGTCCGGAAAGACGGGTGAAGGGGTGCCCGAGCTGATCGACCGCATCGTGGCCGAGGTGCCACATCCGGTCGGCGACCCCGACGCCCCCGCGCGGGCGATGATCTTCGACTCGGTCTACGACACGTACCGCGGCGTCGTCACGTACGTCCGCGTCGTCGACGGACACCTGAGCCCGCGCGAGCGCATCGTGATGATGTCGACCCGGGCGCACCACGAGCTGCTCGAGATCGGCGTCAGCTCGCCCGAGCCTGAGCCGACCCCGGGGTTGGGAGTCGGCGAGGTCGGGTACCTGATCACCGGGGTGAAGGACGTGCGCCAGTCACGCGTCGGCGACACCGTCACGAACGCCGCCAAGCCGGCGGCCAAGGACCTCGGCGGGTACCGCGACCCGAAGCCGATGGTGTTCTCGGGCCTCTACCCGATCGACGGGTCCGACTACCCGGTGCTGCGTGACGCCCTCGACCGGCTCAAGCTCAACGACGCCTCGCTGGTCTACGAGCCGGAGACGTCGCTCGCCCTCGGGTTCGGGTTCCGGGTGGGATTCCTCGGCCTGCTGCACCTCGAGATCGTGCGGGAGCGCCTCGAGCGCGAGTTCGACCTCGACCTGATCTCGACGGCTCCCTCGGTGGTCTACGAGGTGAGGATGGACGACGGCACCGAGATCGTGGTCACCAACCCGAGCGAGTACCCCGGCGGCAAGATCGCGGAGGTCAGCGAGCCCGTGGTGCGGGCCACGATCCTCGCGCCCGCCGAGTACATCGGAACGATCATGGAGCTGTGCCAGTCGCGGCGCGGCACCCTCCGCGGCATGGACTACCTGTCCGCAGAACGTGTCGAGATGCGGTACACGCTGCCCCTCGCCGAGATCGTGTTCGACTTCTTCGACATGCTGAAGTCGCGGACGCGTGGCTATGCGTCCCTCGACTACGAGCCCGACGGCGACCAGGTCGCCGACCTGGTCAAGGTCGACATCCTGCTGCAGGGCGAGCAGGTCGACGCGTTCAGCCAGATCGTCCACAAGGACAAGGCGTATGCCTACGGCACGATGATGGCCGGCAAGCTGCGCGAGCTGATCCCGCGCCAGCAGTTCGAGGTGCCGATCCAGGCTGCGATCGGTGCCCGGGTGATCGCGCGCGAGACGATCCGCGCCATCCGCAAGGACGTGCTGGCCAAGTGCTACGGCGGTGACATCACCCGCAAGCGCAAGCTCCTGGAGAAGCAGAAGGAGGGCAAGAAGCGGATGAAGATGGTCGGACGGGTCGAGGTGCCGCAGGAGGCCTTCATCGCGGCGCTGTCGTCCGACGCCGAGGTCAAGGGCGAGAAGCCCAAGAAGTAGCCAACCGGTGCGTGTTCGGTTGCGCCCGCCCCCTACTGTGTCGGCACGCGTGCCGCACGTGTCGGCGCCATCGGCCAGTCGTGGCCGGCGTGCATGGGGAGGGCCGGATGAGCCGATGGAGCCTGGGCAGTAGCAGGCGGCGCGCGTCGCGTCACCGGGCGGGGGGCGGAACGTCCACGGAGCCGGTCGACGCCGAGCCCGCCGGCGAGGTCATCGTGGACGAGATGGTGGAAGAGCCGGCCGCGTTGGCGCCCGCACTACCTGAGCCGACGGCCTCGCTGTCGGCCCTGTTCTTCGAACAGGTCGCAGCCGCGCCGTCGCGCGAGGCCTTTCGGCACCGGACGGCCGGCAACGAGTGGCAGTCTCTGACCTGGTCGCAGACGGCAGCTGCCGTGACCGAGATCGCCGCAGGCCTGATCTGGCTGGGTGTCGAAGCGCAGGACCGCGTGGCGATCGCGTGCGGCGTACGGCTCGAGTGGATCCTCGCCGACATCGGCGTGCTGTGCGCCGGGGCGGCCACGGTGGACATCGATCCAGACGCCACTGTTGAGGAGGTCCGAGATGTTCTGTCCCAGAGTGATTCTCGGGTCGTCATCGTCGAGGATGCCGGGCAGCTGGCCAAGGTCACCGCCTGTTGGGACGACCTGCCCGGACTGAGCCACGTCGTCTTGATGGACTGGCACGGCATGGTCGCCGCCGGCACGGACGAGCACATCGTCATGCTCGAGTACCTGCGCCGGCAGGGAAAGGTGACCATGGCCGCCGACCCGCAGGTCGTGGAGCGAACCGCGCGGTCCGTCCAACCGGGGCATCCTGCGGCCTTCGCCTTCACGTCTGCCTCCGCCTCCGCAGACAACAGGGACGCCACCAGGCGAGAGGGCCTGAGGCTCAACCACTCGGAGCTGGTCCGCCTGGGTCTGGCGGTCGAAACGGGCGGCGTGCTGACCCGCGACGAGCTGCAGTACGTGTGCCTGCAGCCGGCGGACCCCGCGAGCAGGGTGCTGCTCGGCTGCCAGCTGCGGGTCGGCTTCGCAACCGCCGTCGACGGTGACGTCGACGCGCTGGTGGACAACTTCGCAGCGCTGCGACCCACCCTGATGGCGGCCACACCGGCGATCTTCGAGAAGGCGCAGGGTGAGAGCAACGAGGTCGTCGCCGCTCTCGTCAGGCTCGACCCCGAAGCCATCTGGACGTGGTCACGGGGGCAGGAGGGACTGCCGCAGAAGTGGGGCTACGTGCAGATCGTCCGGTCACCGGCCGCACGCCGGCTGCTGGAGACGCACATCGACGAGATGAAGACCCGACTCGGACGCTGGGACACCGTCAACCACTACGAGGCCATGGTGCGGGGCCTGGTCAAGGACGGGGCCTGGCCGGCCCCGGCGACGACGGTGCGGCGCCGAGCCGTCGAGGTCGAGGGCGGGCAGCGAGGAATGTAACGAAACGCCTACTGTGTCGGGCATGTCCGCATCGTCATGCACCGCTTCCCCACAGGAAGAGGCGTCCCTGGCTGCCGCGATGACCGAGGCGCCGGCCTCACTGGCGGCGATGTTCCTCGACCGGGTCGCCGCCACGCCCTCCCGAGAGGCCTTTCGGCGGCGGAATGCCAAGAGCACGTGGGAGTCGCTGACCTGGTCGCAGACGGCCGCTGCCGTCACCGAGATCGCAGCCGGTCTGATCGCGCTCGGCATCGAGCCGGAGGACCGCGTGGCGATCGCCTCCGGCACGCGGCTGGAGTGGATCCTCGCTGACCTCGGCGTGCTGTGCGCCGGGGCGGCGACGACGACGGTCTACCCAACCAGCAGCAGCGATGACGTCCGACACATCTTGTCCGACAGCGGTTCTCGCATCGTGATCGCCGAAGACGCATCGCAGCTGGCCAAGATCAACGAGTGCTGGGACGACCTGCCCGACCTGAGCCACGTGGTGCTGTTCGAGTCGGCCTCCCTGATCGCAGCAGGTACCGACGATCGTGTCGTCACACTCGAGTCCCTCCGTCGCCAGGGCAAGGCGAGCATGGCCTCCGATCCGGAGGTCGTCGCGCGCACGGCGCGCTCCGTGAGGCCTGAGCAGCTCGCCACGCTGATGTACACCTCCGGCACGACCGGCCGGCCGAAGGGGGTCAGGCTCTCCCACGCGAACTGGGTCTACGAAGGGCTGGCGATAGAGGTCGGCAACGTCCTCAACTCCGATGACCTGCAGTACTTGTGGCTCCCGCTGTCGCACTCGTTCGGCAAGGTGCTGATCACAGGGCAGCTGAGGATCGGGTTCGCCACTGCCGTCGACGGCGACGTCTCTGCACTGGTCGAGAACCTCGCGACCGTCCGTCCGACCGTGATGGCCGGCGCGCCGCGCATCTTCGAGAAGGTGTACAGCAAGGTCGTCAGCGGTGTGCACGCCGAGGGCGGCGCCAAGAGAGTGATCTTCAGCCGGGCGATGGCCACCGGTCGAAAGGTGTCGGCGCTGCGGATGAGAGGCAAGGAGCCGAGCGGCCTGCTGGCGGCGCAGTACCGGTTCGCGGACCGGCTCGTGTACTCGAAGCTGCGGGAGCGGTTCGGTGGACGGATCCGCTACTTCGTCTCCGGCTCGGCCGCGCTCAGCCAGGACATCGGCGAGTGGTTCCACGCCGCCGGGGTCACGATCCTCGAGGGCTACGGCCTGACCGAGACGTCCGCGGCGTCGTTCTGCAACCGTCCGGTGGGCTACCGGTTCGGTGCCGTCGGCCCACCGCTGGCCGGTACGAGCGTGCGGCTGGACGTCGACGGCGAGGTCTTGCTGCAGGGCCCGGGAGTCATGCAGGGGTACCACAACCTGCCGGAGGAGACGGCGGCCTGCTTCACCGAGGACGGCTGGTTCCGCACCGGCGACATCGGGCACTTCACCGACGACGGGCTGCTCACGATCACCGACCGCAAGAAGGACCTCATCAAGACGTCGGGCGGCAAGTTCGTTGCGCCGCAAGCGATCGAGTCGATGTTCAAGGCGACATGCCCCTACGCGAGCCAGATCGCCGTCCACGGTGAGAACCGTCGGTTCGTCTCTGCGCTGGTCACTCTCGACCCCGAGGCGATCGCCGTGTGGGCCGAGCAGCAGGAGGGCCTCAACGGCAAGAAGTACTCGCAGATCGTGTCGTCGCGGGCCGCTCACGCGATGGTGCAGGAGTACGTGGACGAGGTGAACAGCCGTCTCGGGCGCTGGGAGACGATCAAGAAGTTCGAGATCCTCACCCGCGACCTCACGGTCGAGGACGGTGACCTGACGCCGTCGATGAAGCTGAAGCGCAAGGTGGTCGAGGCGAAGTACGCCAAGGTGCTGGACGGTTTCTACAAGGACTGAGCTCTACAAGGACTGAGCTCTACGAGGACTGAGCTCTACAAGTACCCGAGGTCTACAAGGGCGGACGCCGCGGCACCGAGCTGACCAGCACGTGCTGCGGCCCGGCGTCGCCGCCCAGGTACCGGGTGCTCGTGTCGACGAAACCGGCGCGCAGGTAGGCGGCGACGGCCGCCGGGTTCCTCTGGTTCACGGTCAGCACGACCAGCTCGACGTCGTCGTACAGCTCAGCAGCCAGCGCGGGCACGGCCCTGGCCGCGGCCGTGCCGAGACCACGTCCCTGATGGACGGCCGCGACGTAGAACGCACGCAGCAGCACTGCGCGCGACGGCTCGTCGACGAGCTCGGCCAGGTAGCCGACCCGGTCGAGCACCCCGAAGCCCACAGCGACGTCGTTCTCGACCACTGCGAAAGGGATTCGGTGCGGGTCGGCGTCCGCCTCAGGAAGGGTCTGCGAGGCCCGGCTGGAGAACGCTTCCTGTTCGGGTGCGGGCGCGAGGGCGAGCGTCTGCTCCCGCCACCGGTGGCTCTCGTCGAGAACGACAAGTCGCACCGGCGTCGTCACCCGCCGAGGGTACGGTCCGCACCCTGGTCCACCATGGCCGGGTGAGCCCGCCGCGCGCCCCAGAGGGCGATCCCGTGCCGGCCGACGGGTCCCTGCCGGCTCAGGTGGCCGACGGCGCGGCCGATCGCAGGTTCGGCCTGTACGTGCACGTGCCCTTCTGCACCGTGCGGTGCGGCTACTGCGACTTCAACACGTACACGGCGCTCGAGCTCGGTCCACCGTCCTTGCCCGGCGCCTCCGCCGCCGGGTACGCGGCCACGGCCATCGGTGAGATGGGCCTGGCCGCGCGGGTGCTGGACTCGTCGGGGGTGCCGGCCCGTCCGGTGTCGACGGTGTTCGTCGGTGGTGGCACACCGACCCTGCTCCCCGCCGCCGACCTGGTGTCGGTCCTGCGAGCGGCGGACGAGCACTGGGGCCTGGCCGACGACGTCGAGGTGACGACGGAGGCCAACCCCGACTCGGTCACCCCGCAGTCGCTGCGCGAGCTGGCCGAGGGCGGCTTCACCCGCGTCTCGTTCGGGATGCAGTCGGCGGTGCCGCACGTGCTGCGGACCCTTGACCGCACCCACGACCCCTCCCGGATCGGGGCCGTCGTCGCCTGGGCGCGCGACGCCGGGCTGCAGGTGAGCCTCGACCTCATCTACGGCACGCCGGGGGAGTCGGCCGCCGACTGGCAGGCGTCGCTCGACGCCGCGGTCTCCCACCGGCCCGACCACGTGTCGGCGTACGCCCTCGTGGTCGAGGAGGGCACGGCGATGGCCGTGGCGGTGCGGCGCGGGAAGCTGCCGGCCCCGGACCCCGACGACCTCGCGGCCAAGTACGAGGCCGCAGACGAGTCGTTGGGAGCGGCCGGTTACGACTGGTACGAGGTCAGCAACTGGGCCGACGGCGACGACGCCCGCTGTCGACACAACCTCGGCTACTGGACGGGGGACGACTGGTGGGGTGTCGGGCCCGGCGCGCACAGCCACGTCGGCGGCGTTCGCTGGTGGAACGTCAAGCACCCTGCGGCGTACGCCGGCCGGCTCGCAGCAGGTGAGAGCCCGGCCGCGGCGCGTGAGGTGCTCGACCTGCAGGCGCGGCACACCGAGGCCGTGATGCTGGGGGTCAGGCTGCGCTCAGGGCTGCCGGTCGGGGCACTGGTCAGCGGTCTTCCGGGCTCGCCGTCCGTCGCGGACGTCGACGACACCGCCTCGACGCTGGTGGGCGAGGGGCTCCTTGACGCAGAAGCCGCCCCGCACCGGGTCGTGCTGACCCGGCGGGGGCGGCTGCTGGCCGACCTGGTGGTGCGGCGACTGCTCGGTTGGTGACTCGGTCTACTTCACCATGCGGATGTTGACCGGGTACCGGTAGGCCTCGCCCTTGTTGGCGGCCATCGCGCCCATGATGCCGAAGACGATCGCCGCGACCCAGGCCGCGAAGACCAGGAAGAACCCGATGATCAGGAACGACGTGATCCAGCCCACGACGTACGCGATCAGCAGGGTGATCTGGAAGTTGAGGGCTTCCCTGCCCTGGTCGTTCACGAACGGGCTGCGGTCCTTCTGCACGAGCCACACGATCAGCGGCGCGAGGAATCCGAACAGGATTCCTCCCACGTGGCCGAGCGTGGCCCACAGGCGTTCGTCGGACTGGCTCAGCGGAGCACCGGCGCCCTGGGCGCCATACGCCGGCTGACCGGGCCCGGGACCGTAGCCCTGGGGTGGCCCGCCCTGCTGGGGCGCGGCCCCGTAGGCAGGCTGCTGGGGCTGCTGGGGGGCGCCATATTGCGGCGGTGGCTGGCCGGGGCCTCCGGCGCCCTGCTCGGGCTTGTTGAGGGACGGCTGGCCGGGCTGCTCTGGCCCGGCACCGTACTGCGGCTCGCTCACGGTCTTCCCCTTGTTCGGTGATGTTGCAGGTGGTGTTGCTGTGGTGCCCCGCAGCGTACTGCCAGAGGGGCCCGATCGGGGGGAAGTGGGGCTGAGCGCCGTTGGGCGCTCCTTGGTACGCCTGACGGCAACAGCATGGCCGAGTGGGGCCAAGCGGGTCAGCTGGTGACGAAGTCGATCAGCTGCTCGACCCGTCCGAGCAGCTCTGGCTCCAGGTCGGTCCAGTCGCGGACGCTCCCGAGGATGCGGCGCCACCCTCGGGCCACGTCGGCCTGGGTCGCTGAGGGCCAGCCGAGGTGATCCAGCACGCCGCGCTTCCACTCGATTCGGCGGTCGACGGCGGGCCACCGCTCAAGGCCGAGGCGCTGGGGCTTCACGGCCTCCCAGACATCGACGTACGGGTGGCCGACGACGAGAACGTGTGGGCGGAACCGCTCGTCCTGCAGGGCCTCCGCGACGATCCGAGACTCCTTGGACCCCTCGACGAGATGGTCGACGAGAACGCCGAGCCGGCGACCCGGACCTGGGGCGAAGGAGGCGACGGCGGCCGCGAGGTCGTCGACGCCGTCGAGCGGCTCGACGACGACGCCCTCGACACGGAGGTCGTCGCCCCACACCTTCTCCACGAGCTCGGCGTCGTGCCGTCCCTCGACCCAGATGCGTGAGCCGCGCGCCACGCGGGCGCGGGCGCCATGGACGGCGGTCGACCCGCTGGCTGTCCGGCCGGCCGGCGCCGGCGGGCGCGGACCAGCGGGGGCGACGAGCAGCACTGGGCGCCCGTCGAGCAGGAAGCCGGGTCCGAGGGGGAATGACCGGGTGCGGGCGTGGCGGTCCTCGAGCACCACGAGGTGCACACCGCCGCTGCGCTCGACCCGTACGACGGCCCCGCACCATCCGGTCTCGGCGTCCTCGACGACGAGGCCCACCTCGGCGGACACCGGAGTGAGACCGGGCCTGCGGGGTTGGGCGGCGGCCAGCACGTCGGAGGCGTAACGGTCGGCGGTGGTCACCGCCGCAGGCTACGGCCGAGCCGGCGCGCGGACGTGGAGGACGCGGCCCGACGACGTAGACTGGCACTCCGAAAGCATGAGTGCCAGAGGGCCGGTGGCCCTGAGGTCGGAAGCCAGAGGTGGGAACGAGGTGGTCGTGTGAGCGAGGAACGCAAGCTGTCGGTACTGCGCGCCATCGTCGAGGACTACGTCGCCACCAGCGAGCCCGTCGGCTCCAAGGCCCTGGTCGAGCGACACCACCTCGGTGTCTCCCCGGCCACCATCCGCAACGACATGGCCCTCCTCGAGGAGGAGGGCCTGATCGCCCAGCCTCACACCAGCGCGGGACGTGTCCCCACCGACCACGGATACCGGGTCTTCGTCGACCAGCTCGCCGCGGTGAGGCCGCTGTCGGCGGCCGAGCGCCGCGCGATCAGCACCGTGCTGCACGACGCGGTCGACCTCGACGACGTGCTCGACCGCACCGTGCGCGCCCTGGCGCACCTGACCCGGCAGGTCGCCGTAGTCCAGTACCCGTCGCTCAACAGGTCGACGGTGCGCCACCTCGAGCTGGTGCCGATCGGGTCACGGCGACTCCTCGTCGTCCTGATCACCGACACCGGACGCGTGGAGCAGCGCGTCGTCGAGGTCGACGCCGACCTGCCCGACGACCTGGTCGGCGAGCTGCGCGCCCGGCTGAACGAGGCGGGCAGCGGGCAGCGCCTGTCGGCCGTGCCGCCGCGGCTCGCGGGTGTCGTCGCCGCCTTCCGTCCGCAGGACCGTGAGCTGGTGCGCTCCGTCGTGGCCGCGATCGAGGACGCCATCACGATCCAGCGGGAGGAGCGCGTGGTGCTGGCCGGCACCGCGCACCTGGCGCGCTCCGGAACGGACTTCCCGCAGTCCATCGGCCCTGTCCTGGAGGCGATCGAGGAGCAGGTCGTGCTGCTGCGGCTGCTCGAGGAGATGGCGGACGACCCTGCCGTCGGGGTCGCCGTGCGGATCGGGCGCGAGAACGAGCACGAGGGCCTCACCGACGCGTCGGTGGTCACCAGCGGCTACGGCACACCCGGTGGCGAGGTCGTCGCGCGCCTCGGTGTCCTTGGCCCGACCCGGATGGACTACCCGACGACCATGGCCGCCGTGCGAGCGGTGGCACGCTACGTGTCCCGGATCATCGGGAGCTGACGGCGCCTGCCCGCACCACTGACTCCGACCGTCCCCTGACCGTCCCCTGACCGTCCCCCCACACGACCCAGGAGGGTCCCCGCTCCGTGACTGACCACTACGAGGTCCTCGGTGTCGCACGCGACGCCACGCCCGAGGAGATCAAGAAGTCGTACCGCAAGCTGGCGCGCCAGCTGCACCCGGACGTGAACCCGGAGGAGGCGGAGCGCTTCAAGGACGTCTCGCGGGCCTACGACGTGCTGTCCAACCCCGAGAAGCGCCGCGCCTACGACCTCGGTGGCGACCCGTTCGCCTCTGGCGGCGGCAGCGGCCCGGGGTTCGGTTTCAGCGACATCTTCGAGAGCTTCTTCGGTCAGGCGCAGGCGCGCGGTCCCGTTCCCCGCCAGCGGGCGGGTCAGGACGCGCTGATCCGGCTCGACGTCGACCTGCAGGAGTCGGTCTTCGGCGGGCAGCGGGAGATCAGCATCGACACCGCGGTCGTCTGCGGGGTATGTCAGGGCTCGTGCTGCCGCCCCGGTACCGGGCCGGCGGCCTGCTCGACGTGTGGCGGACGGGGACAGGTTCAGCGCGTTGCCCGCTCCTTCCTCGGCCAGGTGATGACGACTGCGCCCTGCCCCACCTGTGGCGGGTACGGGACGGTCATCCCGGAGCCCTGCCTGGAGTGCTCCGGCGAGGGACGCGTCCGCACCCGGCGCACGCTGACCCTCAAGATCCCGGCGGGTGTCGACACCGGCACGCGGATCCAGCTGACCGGGCAGGGCGAGGTCGGCCCCGGCGGTGGGCCCCCCGGAGACCTGTACGTGGAGATCTCCGAGCGACAGCACGACATCTTCCAGCGCCGCGGCGACGACCTGCACTGCACCGTCCAGGTGCCGATGACGGCCGCGGCCCTGGGCACCACCCTGGCGATCGACACCCTGGACGGGCCGGAGGAGATCGACCTGGTTCCGGGCACGCAGCCCGGCACCGTGCACACCCTGACCGGATACGGCGTCACCCGGCTGCGCGCCGGGAGCCGCGGCAACCTGCACGTCCACGTCGACGTGCAGGTGCCCACGCGCCTCGACGAGCAGCAGGAGGCGCTGCTGGCCCAGCTCGCCGAGCTGCGCGGCGAGACCCGTCCGACCGGACGGATGGCCAGCGCTCAGGGCGGCGTCTTCGGCAAGCTCAGGGAGCGGTTCGCCGGGCGCTGAGCCTGACCCCCCTGTCTGGCGCGGTCAGCCGACGGTGAACGTCCGGGTCTGCTCGTGCATCTTCAGGCCCTCTGGGGACTCTCCGTCCGACATGTCCGGGGCGTAGACGTGCAGGGTGTACGTGCCCGGCTCCAGGTCCTCGATGGTGAACTCGTAGTTCTCGAAGGTCTGGGAGCCGCCCATCGCGAAGTTCTCCTGGACGATCGCGCCGGACTCGTCTTGGACCTCCCAGTGGATGTTGGCCTCGAACGCCATCGAGGTGCCGGTGACCTTGACCGCCGTCCCAGCGTTGACGTTCTGGCCCTCCGTGGGGGAGTCGATCCAGATGCGGCCACGGGCCTCGCCGTCTCGCGACATGGGCTCGCCCAGGCTGACAGCACCCCACGCGTCGTAGGCGCCGCCGTCCACCGTGATGGTCACGGGCACGCTCCCAATGCCTGCGGCGGCCGTCGCAGTCCAGACCAGCTGCTGCACAGCGCGTTCCGCCACCTGGCTGCCGACCCCGGCGCCAGCGAAAGCGTCCGCTGAGATGTCCACGGTGATGGCCCCACCCTCCACGGTGGCGGTCACGCTCGAAGCGGGCGACCACGGCGTGGAGTAGTCCGGGTCGTCAGGCTCCATCGACGTCATCGCCGAGACAGCCGAGGCGACAGCACCGCCGACGTCGGGCACGGTGTGGAACTCCCGGTAAAGCCAGACGTTCGCCTTGGACTCACCGAGCCAGTAGACCGGCACACCCTTGAGCTCACCGGTCGGGGCCTGCGTCGTCGGTGACTCGGTCGCTGTCTCGGTCGGAGTCGTCGTGGGGGTGCCCTCGGTCGGGGTCGGCGACGAGGTGTCCGTGGGCGTCCCGGCAAGCTCGGTGTTGGGCTGGTCGTTGTTGTTCACGAAGAGCAGCCCTGCGACCACTCCGAGGACGGCCGCCGCCACCAGGCCGATGACCCAAGGCCTCCAGCCGCCGCCCAGTCGGCCGTCGCGGTAGTCCACGACGTCACCGTCGTCCGCGCTCAGCAGCTCGGTGATGCGTGCCAGCCCGTCAGCGCTCGGCTGGACCAGGTCAGCCTCCCTGGCCAAGGTGTCGCGCAGAACCCGCTCCACCGCGTCGTCGCGGTTGCCGCCGCTGGCGTCTCGTGTGCTCATGATGCGCTCCCCGCCGTCCCGGATCTGGCTTCCAGCCCCGCCCGCAGCGTCGCCAGTCCGCGGTGCGCGTGGCTCTTCACCGCCCCCCGGCTGATGCCCATCAGGTCGGCGATCTCCGCCTCGCTGGCGTCCAGGTAGTAGCGGAGCACGAGAACCTCTCTCTGACGCTGAGGCAGGGTGGCGAGGACGGCCATCACGACTGAGTCCTCCTCCCGCCTCTCGGCGATCTCGTCTGGCCCCGCAGGTGCTGGGTCGGACGGCTGGCGGTGCCGGATCTCGACGACCCGGTGCCGGTGGGCGGACCGGCAACCGTTGACGACGCTGCTGCGCAGGTACCCAGCCGCGGCCTGTGGGTCGCGGAGCCGGTGCCAGCGCCGGTACGTCCCGACGAAAGCCTCCTGCACCACTTCCTCCGCGGCCGACGTCGACCCGAGCAGCAACGAGGCCAGGCGCACCAGAGCGCCCCAGTGCGCCGCGTACAGCATGCGCAGCGCGCTGTCCGGGTCGGTCGGGACCGGCTCGTCAGCGCCAGAGGACTGTGCTCTGGCCATCGTCATCACACCCTTCTCACGCGGGGCTCGGTCTCGAGGTTGACGCACGGGCTGGACTTTCTCGGGCTGACCCGCCGCAGGCCGGCTCGATAGCCTGCCCGGATGAGCCCGCTGACCGACCCACAGTGCCTCTTCTGCAAGATGGTGTCCGGCGAGATCGCCGCCGACGAGGTGGTGCGCACCGACCGTGTGCTCGCCTTCCGCGACATCAACCCGAAGGCGCCACTGCACGTGCTCGTGGTTCCGCGCGACCACCACCGCGACGTCGGGGCCCTGGCTGCGGCGGATGGCGACGTGCTGGCGGAGATGGGGAGGGTGGCCCACGACATCGCCGAGGGGGAGTCTCCGGATGGCTGGCGCTGGGTCTTCAACACCGGGCCGGCGGCCGGCCAGACCGTGTTCCACGTCCACGGCCACGTGCTGGGTGGACGCGAATTGGCCTGGCCTCCGGGCTGACTCCGGCCGGTAGACTGGCTTCGTTCGGAAAAAGCACCCCCCGACCCGAGGAGCGAGGGGCCTCCGTGGCCCGCCCATGACCGACCAGGACGACCAGCGCACGACGCCCCAAGGCGTCCTCTCCGGCAGCGACGCGACGAGCCCTGCCCACGACCACGATCCTGCGTCCTCCCCCCCGGTCGGTTCGGCTGGGGCTGGGCGACGCTCGCGACACACCGTGGTGGTCCCGGCACAGGTTCCGATGGTGTCCCTGCTCGGCACCCGCGACGAGCTGTTGCGGGTGGTCGAGCGCGCCTTCCCGCGGGTCGACGTGCTCGTGCGAGGCAACGAGGTGACGCTCGAGGGACCGGTCGGCGACGTGGCGCTCGTGGAGCGACTCGTCGACGAGATGTCGGCCGTCCTCGGCAGCGGCCAGTACCTGAGCCCCGACTCCGTGGAGCGGTCGATCGCGATGCTGCGGCACTCGGCTGGCGAACGTCCAGCCGACGTGCTGACGCTCAACGTGCTGTCGCACCGGGGGCGCACGATCCGGCCGAAGACGGTCAACCAGAAGCGCTACGTCGACGCGATCGACGCTCACACAGTGGTTTTCGGCATCGGGCCGGCGGGAACCGGCAAGACGTACCTCGCGATGGCCAAGGCCGTACAGGCGTTGCAGGCCAAGACGATCACCCGCATCATCCTGACCCGTCCCGCTGTCGAGGCCGGCGAGCGGCTCGGGTTCCTGCCCGGCACGCTGTCGGAGAAGATCGATCCGTACCTGCGTCCGCTCTACGACGCGCTGCACGACATGGTCGACCCCGACTCGATCCCGCGGCTGATGGCGGCCGGCACGATCGAGGTGGCGCCGCTTGCATATATGAGGGGCCGTACGCTGAACGACGCGTTCATCATCCTCGACGAGGCCCAGAACACCTCGCTGGAGCAGATGAAGATGTTCCTGACCCGCCTCGGGTTCGGCTCGAAGATGGTCGTGACGGGTGACGTCACCCAGGTCGACCTGCCGGCGGGCAGCCGGTCCGGGCTGCGAGTGGTCCGCGACATCCTCGACGGCATCGACGACGTCCACTTCTCCAACCTCACCAGCTCGGACGTCGTCCGTCACCGTCTCGTCAGCGACATCGTCGAGGCGTACGGACGATGGGACGTCGACGAGCGCGCACGTCAGGAGTCGCCGAGCCAGGGTCCGCGCACGGCGCGCCGTGGCCCGGTCCGCGACACCCGATGAGCATCGAGGTCTCCAACGAGTCCGGGTACCAGGTCGACGAGGTCGAGATCGTCGCGCTCTCGAGGCACGTGCTCGACGCCCTGCACGTCCACCCTCAGGTCGAGATGTCGGTGCTGCTGGTCGACGCCGACGCGATGTCGGCGCTGCACGTGCAGTGGATGGACGTCGAGGGTCCGACCGACGTGCTGAGCTTTCCGATGGACGAGCTGCGCCCGGGCCGTGAGGGCGCCCCGAGCGACCCTGGCCTGCTGGGCGACGTCGTGCTCTGCCCGGAGGTCGCCGCGCAGCAGGCGAAGGCCGCCGGTCATGCGACCGCCGAGGAGCTGCTGCTCCTGACGACGCACGGGATCCTGCATCTGCTCGGGTACGACCACGCCGAGCCGGAGGACGAGAAGGAGATGTTCGCCCTCCAGCGCCAGCTGCTCCTGACCTTCCTGTCCGGGGTTCCCGGTGATGCTGCGGTGCCGACGGGCACCCGTGCGATCGACCCCACGGTCGGGCCTGCCGCAGGGTCGGGCTGACGTGGTCCCGTCCGCGCTCCTGGTGGTGCTCGGGCTCGTCCTGGTCGCCTTCGCGGGCCTCTTCGCGGCCGCCGAGACCGCTCTCGTCCGGGTGAGCCGGGCCGAGACGACACGGATGGCGGACGAGGGACGGCGGGGCGCCGCCGCACTGGTGCGCGTGCTCGAGGACCCCCCGCCGGTCGTGAACGTCACGATCTTCCTGCGGGTGACGGCGGAGGCTGCGGCCGCCGTGTGCGTCGCCCTCATCGTCGACGCCATGGTGCAGCCGTGGTGGGCGGTGCTTCTGGTCGCCACCATCGTGATGGGCTCGCTGTCGTTCGTGCTGGTCGGCGTGAGCCCTCGGACCATCGGACGGCAGCACCCGGAGCGGGTCGCGCTGCTGGTGGCCCCGGTGCTGCGGGGCGTCACCACGTTCCTCGGCCCCCTGGCCCGGCTGCTGGTGGTCATCGGCAACGTGGTCACGCCCGGAAGGGGTTACCGCCAGGGCCCTTTCGCGTCGGAGAGCGAGCTACGCGACCTCGTCGACCTCGCGACCGAGTCGGAGGTGATCGAGGCGGTGGAGCGCAAGATGATCCACTCGGTCTTCGAGCTCGGCGACACCCTGGTGCGCGAGGTGATGGTGCCGCGTACCGACATGGTCACCGTCGAGCGCGGCACCACCCTCGAGAAGGCCATGCGGCTGTTCCTGCGGTCGGGCTTCTCGCGCATCCCCGTCATCGGCGACGGAGTCGACGACCCCCTTGGCGTGCTGTACCTGAAGGACGTCGCGAGGCGGCTGCACTCCGACCACCCGGAGAACGCCACCCTGCTGGTCGAGCGGGCCATGCGGCCACCGGTCTTCGTCCCCGAGAGCAAGCCTGTCGACGCCCTGCTGCGTGAGATGCAGGGGGAGGCGGCGCACGTGGCCCTGGTCGTCGACGAGTACGGCGGCACGGCGGGGCTGGTGACGATCGAGGACCTGGTCGAGGAGATCGTCGGCGAGATCGCCGACGAGTACGACCGGGAGGCCGCGGCGGTGGAGAGCCTCGACAGCGGCGTCTTCCGGGTCAGCGCGCGGCTGTCCATCGACCAGATGGCCGAGCTGTTCGGGGTCGAGATCGAGGAGGAGGAGGTCGACTCCGTCGGCGGCCTGCTGGCCAAGACGATCGGCAAGGTCCCGATCCCCGGCGCCGTCGCACACGTCGGCGGACTGGTCCTGACGGCAGAGCGGATGGAGGGGCGCCGCAACCGCATCGCCACGGTGCTCGTGCATCGCGACCGCAGCTCCCACGGCCCCGACCCCACGAACGCTGAAGCGGCGCAAGCCGGAACGGGGGCGGCATGACCCATCGCTCGGGATTCGCAGCCATCGTCGGCCGGCCGAACGCTGGCAAGTCGACGCTCACGAACGCACTGGTCGGGCAGAAGGTCGCCATCACGTCGAGTCGCCCGCAGACGACGCGGCACACCATTCGCGGCATCGTCCACCGCCCCGACGCGCAGCTCGTGCTCGTCGACACACCTGGCCTGCATCGGCCGAGAACCCTTCTGGGACAACGACTCAACGACCTGGTGGCCGAGACGCTGGCCGAAGTCGACGTGATCGGCTTCTGCATGCCTGCCGACGAGAAGGTCGGTCCAGGTGACCGATTCATCGCCGAGAAGCTGGCGGTGCTGGCTGAGGGACGCCGACCGCCGAAGGTGGTGGCGATCGCGACCAAGGCCGACCTCGTCAAGCACGACCGGCTCGCCGAGCACCTGATGTCGATCACCGCGCTGGGCAGCTGGGCCGACGTAGTGCCCGTGTCCGCGACCGGCGGGTACCAGGTCGAGACGCTCAGCGACGTCCTGCTGGGCCTGCTGCCTGAAGGGCCGCTGATGTACCCGGAGGGCGAGCTCACCGACGAGCCGGAGGCCGTGATGATCGGCGAGCTGGTGCGGGAGGCCGCGCTCGAGGGGCTGGGCGACGAGCTGCCGCACTCGCTGGCCGTCGTGGTCGACGAGATGCTGCCGCGCGAGGGGCGTGACGACGGCATGATCGAGGTGCGCGTCAACCTCTTCGTCGAACGCTCCTCGCAGAAGGGCATCATGATCGGACGGCAGGGTGCCCGCCTGCGCGAGATCGGCACCAACGCCCGCCCGGCCATCGAGCGCCTGCTCGGCGTGAAGGTGTACCTCGACCTGCACGTGAAGGTCGCCAAGGAGTGGCAGCGCGACCCGAAGCAGCTGCGCCGGCTCGGTTTCTGACCCCTACCTGTCAGGCCCTCAGGCCCAGCGCCACCCCGAGTGGGTGGTGAGCCTGACAACCGGATGATGGGACGCGTGGGACCTCGTCCGAGCACCCGCCGTAAACTCGGCACATGCGCGTAGGAGTCTTCGGAGCCACCGGTCAGGTCGGCGGGGTGATGCGCACGCTGCTCGCGGAGCGTGCCTTCCCGCTCGACGACATCCGCTACTTCGCGTCGGCGCGGTCGGCCGGCACGACGTTGCCTTGGCACGACACCGAGATCACCGTGGAGGACTCGGCGACCGCCGACCTCTCCGGCCTCGACATCGCCGTGTTCTCCAACGGCAAGACGGCCTCGCTCGAGCTGGCGCCCAAGGTGGCCGCGCACGGCACGATCGTCATCGACAACTCGAGCGCGTGGCGCATGCACCCGCAGGTGCCGCTCGTCGTGAGCGAGGTCAACCCCGGCGACCTCGACGACGTGCCGCTCGGCATCGTCGCGAACCCCAACTGCACGACGATGGCGGCGATGCCCGTCCTCAAGCCTCTGCACGATGCGGCGACGCTGACCCGGCTGACTGTCGCTACGTACCAAGCGGTTTCGGGCTCAGGGGGCAAGGGCATCGCGGAGCTCGACACCCAGATCCGCAAGGTCGCCGACACGGCGGCAGGGCTGGCGTTCAACGGCAGGGCGGTCGACTTCCCCGAGCCGCAGGCGTACGTCGAGCCGATCGCCTTCAACGTGCTGCCGCTGGCCGGGTCGATCGTGGACGACGGCAGCGGCGAGACCGACGAGGAGCAGAAGCTCCGCAACGAGAGTCGCAAGATCCTGCACATCCCCGACCTGCCGGTCGCCGGAACCTGTGTGCGGGTACCCGTGTTCACCGGTCACAGCCTGTCGGTCCACGCCGAGTTCGCCCGTCCGCTCGACCCGCAGCGGGCCACCGAGCTGCTCGGACAGGCGCCCGGCGTCCTGCTCGACGCGGTGCCGACCCCGCTCAAGTCGGCGGGGGAGGACAGCACCATCGTCGGGCGCATCCGGGCCGACCAGAGCGCACCCCAGGGCCGCGGGCTGGTGCTGTTCGTCTCGAGTGACAACCTCCGCAAGGGCGCAGCCCTCAACGCTGTCCAGATCGCCGAGGAGATCCTGCGCCGTCGCGGCTGACCATGTCTCGTGGATCGAGTGCTTCGGTGGTCCTGGGTCTCACGTCCTGCCTTGGCCCCAGTCGATGGAGAGCTGCACGGCCCGCCGCCACGACGCGTAGGACCCTTCGCGCGCAGCGGCGGTGATCTGGGAACGCCACTCGGCCGCGCGGTTCCAGTTGGACCTCAGGACCTGTCGGTCAGGCCAGTACCCGACGGCGAGCCCGGCCGCGTACGCTGCACCCAGGGCGACGCTCTCGGCCATCATCGGCCGGATCACCGGCACGTCGAGCACGTCTGCGACCGTCTGCATCAGCAGGTTGTTGGCCGTCATCCCGCCGTCGACGGCCAGGGACGTCATCGGCAGCTGCGCGTCGACGACCATCGCATCCACAACGTCCTTCGCCTGCCAAGCCGAGGCCTCCAGCACCGCCCGGGCCAGGTGTCCCTTGGTCACGTAGGCGGTCAGGCCGGCGACGACGCCCTGGGCTCGGCCCTCCCAGTAGGGCGCGTAGAGCCCGGCGAAGGCCGGGACGATGTAGCAGCCGCCGTTGTCGTCGACGCTGCCGGCCAGGGTCTCGATCTCGGCGGCCGAGCGCACCAGGCCCAGGCTGGTGCGGCACCACTCGACCAGCGCCCCGGCGGTCGCCACCGAGCCCTCGAGCGCGTAGGTCGTCTGCTCGCCCGCCGCGGTGTGGGCCACGGTCGTGATCAGCCCCGAGCGCGACCGCACGATCTCGGTGCCGGTGTTGAGGAGGAGGAAGCTGCCGGTGCCGAAGGTGCACTTGGCGTCGCCGGCGTCGAAGCACGTCTGCCCGAGCAGAGACGCCTGCTGGTCACCGATGAGGGCGCTGATCCTGATGCCCGGGACGGGCTCACGGGCGTCAGCGAGCACTCCGAGCGACGGGCGGATCTCGGGCAACATGCATGCCGGGATGCCGACATGGCCTCGAGAAGCTCCTGGTCCCAGGCCAGGGTCTCCAGGTCCATCAGGAGCGTGCGGCTGGCGTTGGTGGCGTCGGTGACGTGCAGTCCGCCGGTCATCTTCCAGACCAGCCAGGTGTCCATCGTCCCGAAGAGCAGCTCACCCCTCTCGGCCCGGTCACGCAGCCTCGGGTCGCTGTCGAGGACCCACCGAAGCTTGGGGCCGGACGGGTACGGCGACAGCGGCAGGCCGGTGCGTCTGGTCAGCTCCGCCTCATCGAAGGAGCTGGTCAGCTCGCCGAGCCCGTGGGCGGTCCGGGTGTCCTGCCACACGATGGCGGGGGCGACCGGCTTGCCGGTGACTCGGTCCCACACGACCGTGGTCTCGCGCTGGTTGGTGATGCCCAGTCCGGCGACTTGGTCAGGCCCGACGCCGGCGTAGTCCAAGGCCATCGGTACCAGCTCGCACACCAGCCGCCAGATCTCCTCCGCGTCGTGCTCCACCCAGCCGGGCCGAGGGTAGGACTGCGCCTGCTGCAGCTGCGCCACCGAGACCATCCGGCCCTGCCGGTCGAAGAGCACGCAGCGGGTCGACGTCGTGCCCTGGTCGATCGCGGCGACGTACTGGACGCTCATCAGTGACGTCCGTGGCCGAGCTCGTGGGAGATCGAGCGTCCGGCCTTCATGACGTGCTTGGCGAGCGGACGACGGGGGCCCAGGTGCGCGTCGCAGATCGCGTCCACGGAGCCCTCGATGCCGACCGCACCGATGACGTAGCCGGAACGGTCGCGCACCGGGGCCGCGACGCCGGCGTGGCCGGGCTTCCACTCCTCCACCGAGGCTGCCCAGCCGAGGTCGCGCACGTCGGCGAGCTCCCGGTGCAACCGCTTCGCGTCGACGACGCTCCGGAAGGTGTAGCTCTCGAGCTGCCGGCCGGCGAGAGCCCGGGCGGCCCGCGGATCGTGGGCGAGCAACACCTTGCCGAGCGCGGTGGCATGGAGCGGGCGCGTGGTGCCGGTCTGCAGGTTCTGCTCGCTGGAGCCGGGTTTGAAGACGTCGTGGACGATCAGGGCGACTCCCTCCTCGAGCCGGGCCAGGAGTGCCGCCTGCCCCGTGTGGCCCGCCAGGGCGTCGGTCCAGTTGAGAGCGCGTGCCTTCAGCTCGTTGCGGTCCAGGGGAGCGACCGCGAGATGCAGGAGGTCAGCTCCCACCGCGTACAGCCCGGTGGCGGGGTCCTGGTCGACGAAGCCGACGTCGCGGAGCGTCTGCACGAGGCCGTGCACGGTGCCCTTCGCGAGCCCGATCGCACTCGACAGTCGGGCCAGGCTCACCGGTTCCTGCTCCTCGGCGAGCACGTGCAGGATGGCGGCGGCCCGTTCGACCGCCTGCACCCGTCCCGACACCGATCTGACCTTACCCACTGTCGGTCCGTTCGGCGCCGGCACCGTTCGGCGATGCCGACCCCCCGTCGTTCGCCGATGCCGAACGACGGTCGTTGTGGCGTCGATCAGGTCGCCCTAGCGTCGCGGGCTCCCATCCAGCCTCGACTCAAAGGAGCCTGCCGTGCAGCGTCTCGGCGCGAAAACCTTGGCCGGCGAGCTCGTCGCCGAGTTCCTCGGCACTCTCATCCTGATCCTCTTCGGCGTCGGCGTGGTGGCTCAGGTCGTCACCGGCGACGGCGCCCTGGGTGACCACGACTCGATCGCCTGGGCCTGGGGCCTGGGCGTCACCTTCGGCATCTACACCGCGGGCCGCATCAGCGGCGCGCACCTCAACCCGGCCGTGTCGATCGCGCTGGCGGCGTTCAGCGACTTCTCCTGGCGAAAGGTGGCCCCGTACGCCCTCGCACAGACGGCGGGAGCCTTCGTCGCCGCGCTGATGGTGCGGTGGGCCTACGCCGACGCCATCGCGGCGCTGGACCCCGGCCACACCCTCGCCACCCAGGGGATCTTCTCGACCTTGCCCGGCAACGGCGCCCTGGACATCAGCACCGGAACAGCGCTGCTGGACCAGGTCGTCGGCACCGCCATCCTGCTCTTCCTGGTGATGGCAGTCACCGACTCACGCAACTCTGCCCCGGTCGCCTGGATGGCGCCTTTCGTGGTGGGCCTGATCGTGGTCGGCATCGGCATGGCCTGGGGCACCAACGCGGGCTACGCCATCAACCCCGCGCGTGACTTCGGCCCTCGGCTGGCCTCGTTCCTGACCGGCTACGACACGGCCTTCCAGGACCAGCGCGGTGCTCTGTACTTCTGGGTGCCGATCGTCGGTCCGGTCATCGGCGGCCTGTTGGGCGCGGCTGCCTACACGATGCTCGGCCGGTTCCTGCCCAGCGAGGACGAGCCCGGCGAGGTCGAGCGCGGCGAGGTAGAGCACGGCGAGGTCGGCGAGATCCCCACCGCGGAGCCGCACGCCGACCGCACCCCGACCGGCGCCCGCGCCTGACCCACACCCCACGACGAGCAGGAGCACACCCATGGCTGAGTACGTCGGCGCCATCGACCAGGGCACCACCAGCACGCGTTTCATGATCTTCGACCACGGCGGCAACGAGATGGCCCGCCATCAGCTCGAGCACGAGCAGATCATGCCGAGGGCCGGCTGGGTCGAGCACAACCCGGTGGAGATCTGGGAGCGCACCAGCTCGGTGCTCCAGACCGCACTGGGACGGGAGGGCCTGAGCGGGGCGGACCTCGCGGCCCTCGGCATCACCAACCAACGCGAGACCACGGTCGTGTGGAACCGCCGGACCGGTCGTCCCTACTACAACGCGATCGTGTGGCAGGACACCCGGACCGACTCGATCGCCAAGGCGCTCGACAGCGACGGTCGCGGCGATGTCATCCGCGCCAAGGCGGGTCTCCCCCCGGCGACGTACTTCTCCGGCGGCAAGATCCAGTGGATCCTCGAGAACGTGGACGGCGTCCGCGAGGCCGCCGAGGCCGGTGACGCCGTCTTCGGCAACACCGACGCCTGGTTGTTGTGGAACCTCACCGGCGGGCCACGCGGGGGCGTGCACGTCACCGACGTGACCAACGCCAGCCGGACCATGCTGATGGACCTCGAGACCCTCGACTGGGACGACGAGCTGCTCGAGATGTTCTCGATTCCTCGCCAGATGCTTCCCGAGATCCGGCCGTCCTCGGACCCGAACCTCTACGGCCACACGCTGGAGGACGGCCCCCTCGGAGCCGCGGTCCCGCTCTCGGCCGCACTCGGCGACCAGCAGGCCGCCATGGTCGGCCAGGTCTGCCTGGCCCCGGGCGAGGCCAAGAACACGTACGGCACCGGCAACTTCCTGCTGCTCAACACCGGCACCGAGCTGGTCCGCTCCGAGAACGGTCTGCTCAGCACGGTCTGCTACCAGTTCGGCGACGAGAAGCCGGTCTACGCCCTCGAAGGCTCGATCGCTGTGACGGGCTCCGCCGTGCAGTGGCTGCGTGACCAGATGGGCGTGATCAGCGGGGCCTCGCAGAGCGAGAGCCTGGCTCGCGAGGTTCCCGACAACGGCGGCGTCTACTTCGTCCCGGCGTTCTCTGGCCTGTTCGCGCCGTACTGGCGCTCCGACGCACGGGGCGCGATCGTCGGCCTCTCCCGGTTCAACACCAACGCCCACCTGGCGCGCGCCACGCTGGAGTCGATCTGCTACCAGAGCCGCGACGTCGCGGACGCCATGGAGAAGGACTCCGGCGTGAGGCTGGAGGTCCTCAAGGTGGACGGGGGCGTCACCGCCAACGACCTGTGCATGCAGATCCAGGCCGACGTCCTCGGCGTGCCCGTCAGCCGACCCGTGGTCGCCGAGACCACAGCCCTCGGCGCCGCCTACGCCGCCGGCCTGGCTGTCGGATTCTGGTCCGACCGAGAAGAGCTGCGCAAGAACTGGAACGAGAGCAAGCGCTGGGGGCCTCAGTGGTCGGAGGAGCAGCGCGAGAGGGGCTACCAGGGCTGGCAGAAGGCCGTGACACGCACCCTGGACTGGGTGGAGGTGGAGTGACAGGCGACAGGGGAGGCGCGGCGGTTCGCCTGGACGCCGGGAGCCGGCAGGAGGCGCTGCGCCAGATGGCCGGGCAGCAGCTGGACGTCCTGGTCATCGGGGGCGGTGTCGTGGGAGCGGGTGCCGCGCTCGACGCCGTCACCCGTGGGCTGCGGGTGGGCCTGGTGGAGGCACGCGACTACGCGTCGGGAACCTCGAGCCGGTCGAGCAAGCTGGTGCATGGTGGCCTGCGCTACCTCGAGCAGCTCGACTTCGGTCTCGTCCGCGAGGCGCTGCGGGAGCGATCGTTGATCCTCAACCGGCTCGCGCCGCACCTGGCTCGACCGGTGCCTTTCCTGTACCCCCTGCGGCACCGGGTGTGGGAGCGTTTCTACGTCGGCAGCGGCGTCCTCCTCTACGACACGATGGGCGGCCGCAAGGGGGTCCCGAGCCACCGGCACCTCACCAGACGACAGGCACTCAGAGAGTTCCCGTCGATGCGCAAGGACGCCCTGGTCGGCGCGATCCGTTACTACGACGGCCAGTTGGACGACGCCCGGCACACGATGATGCTGGCGCGCACCGCGGCGGACTACGGCGCCTTCTGCGCCACCAGCGCTCGGATGACGGGCTTCCTGCGCGAGGGCGACCGGGTGAGCGGAGCCAGGGTCACGGACCTGGAGTCCGGTGAGGAGATCGAGATCAGGGCCCGTCAGACGATCAACGCGGCCGGCGTCTGGACCGACGAGATCCAGGAGATGGTCGGCGGTCGCGGCCAGATCAACGTGCGAGCCTCCAAGGGCGTGCACCTCGTGGTGCCCCGCGACCGGATCCGCGCCAGCACCGGGATCATCAGCCGCACCGAGAAGAGCGTGCTGTTCATCATCCCGTGGGGCGAGCACTGGATCATCGGCACGACGGATACCGACTGGACGCTCGACCTCGCCCACCCGGCGGCGAGCAGGACCGACGTCGACTACCTGATCGACCACACCAACCGCTTGCTGCAGACCCCCATCACCCACGACGACGTGGTCGGCGTCTACGCCGGCCTGCGGCCCCTGCTCTTCGGGGAGTCCGAAGACACCAGCCAACTGTCACGAGAGCACGCCGTGGTGTCGCCGGTAGCAGGGCTGGTGATGGTTGCGGGTGGCAAGTACACCACCTACCGGGTGATGGCCAAGGACGCCGTCGACGCGGTCGCGCACGGCCTGCCTGGGAAGGTTCCGCCGTCCTGCACCGACACGACACCGCTGGTGGGTGCCGAGGGCTTTGCGGCAGCCTGGAACCAACGCGAGCAGCTCGCGATGCGCTCCGGCCTGCACCTGGCCCGGATCGAGCACCTGCTGCAGAGGTACGGGTCGCTCACGCACGAGCTGCTCGCGCTGGTCGAAGAGCGGCCCGAGCTCGCGGCGCCGCTGCCGGGCGCGCCCTCGTACCTCGGCGTCGAGGCCTACTACGCGGCCCGGGCCGAAGGCGCCCTGCACCTCGACGACATCCTGACCAGGCGCACCCGGATCTCGATCGAGGCGGCGGACCGCGGGATGTCCGCCGCCGAAGAGGTGGCACGGCTGGTGGCCCCGCTGCTCGGCTGGACCGACACCCAGGCGAAGCACGAGGTCGAGCACTATCGTGCGCGGGTCGAGGCGGAGATGGACTCCCAGCGACAGCCGGACGACCTCACCGCTGACGCCGCGCGCCTGGGCGCGGCCGACGTCCGGATGGCGAGTGGTGGCTGAGCCCTGCTGCCCATGGGGTCAGGGTGCGTTCGGGGTCCGGTCAGGGGCTCACCGGATGGTTTCGTGTGCTCCGACGTCGCATCGTGGAGATCGTCCGCACCACTGACGAGAAACACGAGAGACCAGGAGCTGAACCACGATGGATGGGATCCACGAGACCATGGGCCGCCAGGGGCTGTACCGCTTGCAGGACGAGCGGGTCGTCGCCGGCGTCTTCTCAGGGCTTGGCCGACGGTTCGGGATCGACCCGTGGCCGGCGCGGTTCGTCTTCACCGCGCTGATGCTGGTCGTCCCCGGCAGCCAGATCCTGCTGTACCCGGTGCTCTGGGTGCTGATGCCGAGCGAGCAGCGCGGCACGGTGACCACGATGGGCAAGGCGGCTCCCGCATCGTAAGACGCGGGACCGGTGCGTGGACGCGTGCCGGTGGGCACCCTAGGGTGGGGTCCGTGCGCGTGAGCCTCCTTCTCGGCCGCCGCGGCGAGGGTCTGTAACCAGACCGGTTCCCCCGCCGCGGTGTCGTTGTCGCCCGCCGGTCGCCCCCTCGTTCGAGAGGCATCGACAGATGACCGGCCAGCACGACGTCCAGACCGCAGCACCCGTAGACCCCACAGCATCCGCAGAGTCCACCTCAGCGCACGCGGCGACGGCATCGCCCATCAGTCCGGCGATGCCGTCGCACAGCACCCGCTGGCGCACAGCGGCGCAGCAGGCGACCGCGATGCCCGTGCACAAGTACAGCCCGTACCTCGACCAGTTCCGCGTCGAGCTGCCCGACCGCACCTGGCCCGACAAGGTCGTGACGCAGGCCCCGCGCTGGTGCGCGGTCGACCTGCGCGACGGCAACCAGGCGCTGATCGACCCGATGAACCCCGCGCGCAAGCTGGCGATGTTCCAGCTGCTCGTGCAGATGGGCTACAAGGAGATCGAGGTCGGGTTCCCGTCCGCCAGTGAGACCGACTTCGCGTTCGTCCGTCAGCTGGTCGAGGGAGACCTGATCCCGGACGACGTGCGGATCCAGGTGCTGACCCAGTGCCGCGAGCACCTGATCGAGCGGACGTTCGAGTCGATCCGTGGTGCCGACCAGGCGATCATCCACTTCTACAACTCGACGTCGGCCCTGCAGCGACGTGTCGTGTTCGGCCTCGACCGCGACGGCATCACCGACATCGCCACGCAGGGTGCACGCCTGTCGATGAAGTACGCGGAGGCGATCACGCCGCAGACCGAGATCTACTGGGAGTACAGCCCGGAGTCGTACACCGGCACCGAGCTGGAGTACGCGGTGGAGGTGTGCGGCAAGGTCACCGAGGTCATCGACCCGACCCCGGAGCGGCCGCTGATCGTGAACCTGCCCGCCACGGTCGAGATGGCCACGCCGAACGTCTACGCCGACTCGATCGAGTGGATGCACCGCAACCTCGACCGGCGCGACTCGCTGGTGCTCAGCCTGCACCCGCACAACGACCGCGGCACGGGGGTCGCCGCTGCCGAGCTCGGCTATCAGGCCGGCGCCGACCGCATCGAGGGGTGCCTGTTCGGCAACGGCGAGCGCACCGGCAACGTGTGCCTGGTCACCCTGGGGCTCAACCTGTTCAGCCAGGGCATCGACCCGCAGATCGACTTCTCCGACATCGACGAGGTGCGGCGGACGGTCGAGTACTGCAACCAGCTGGCAGTGCCCGAACGCCACCCGTACGGCGGAGACCTCGTCTACACCGCCTTCTCCGGGTCGCACCAGGACGCCATCAAGAAGGGCTTCGACCACCTGGCGGCCGACGCGGAAACCGCGGGCAAGGGCGTGGACGACATCCAGTGGGCGGTGCCGTACCTGCCGATCGACCCCCGCGACGTCGGCCGCACGTACGAGGCCGTGATCCGCGTGAACTCGCAGTCGGGCAAGGGTGGCGTGGCCTACCTGATGAAGTCCGAGCACCACCTCGACCTGCCGCGCCGGCTGCAGATCGAGTTCAGCCAGGTCGTCCAGCGCCGGACCGACACAGCCGGCGGCGAGATCTCGTCCGAAGAGCTCTGGGAGGTCTTTGCCGACGAGTACCTGCCCGCGACCGACGCCGAGACGGCGTGGGGGCGGCTGGCCCTTCGAGGCACCCGGTCCGACAGCCCGGTCGACGGCGCTGACCGGCTCAGCGTTGACATCCTCGACGCCGGCGCCGCCCGCACGCTGCAGGGCATCGGGAACGGGCCGATCGCGGCGTTCGTCAGCGCGCTGGGCGGAATCGACGTGAGCGTGCGGGTCCTCGACTACGCGGAACACGCGATGGGGGCCGGTGGCGACGCGACGGCTGCGGCCTTCGTCGAGTGCGAGATCGACGACCGGGTCCTCTGGGGAGTGGGCATCGACCCCAACATCGTCACGGCCTCGCTGCAGGCCGTCGTGTCGGCCGTGAACAGGGCCGGTCGAGGGTGACGGTGGCGTTTGGCACGCTGTGACCGGTTGGTCGTGCGACACTCATGGTCGACATAGGGGCCTGGGGCGTGATGGCCCGGGCCCCTTTCGTGGGGGAGGACGGCGCTGGGTTCCGGCCTGCCACGTACAACGGGAGCGGAGCCGTGCAGCAGACCAGGGAGCTGGTGCCGACGTCGGAGTTCGGCCCCTTTGACCTGATTAGCGACTGGGCTCACGCCAAGTACCTCGCGGGCTACCACGCGGAGGCCATCCACGACGCCCGGTGCGCGTTGGCCCTGGTGACCCTCACCGACGACTCCACGACCGTGCTCTACCTGCACTACACGATCGGTGTCGCCCTGCACGAGCTCGGTCGGCCCGTCGAGTCGGCGATCAACGCCCAGGTGCTGCTCTCGCGGGTCGACCCGGTGACCCAGCCGTACTGGCGCGCCAAGGCCCTGTCGCTGCTCGCCGAGGCGTGGATGCGCGATGGCGAGATGAACCGCGCGATGGACGCCGTGGCCGAGGGCAGCGCGGTCCTCGCCGCCCACCCGTCCGAGGCGTACAACCACATGTCCGCCAGCATGGCGGTCGCCCTGGCCCTGAGGGCCCTGTACCTGTACGAGGAGGCCGAGCGCCTCCTGATGGCCACGGTTCGCGGGGTCGACCCGTGGGCCGACCTGCTGGTCCTCGACGAGGCGACGCAGCTGCTCCTCTACTGGGGCGCGACGCACGAGCTGCTGGGGCGCGGCGCCGAGGCGCGTGCGCTGTACGTCAGGGCGGCCTCACGGGCCCGCAGGGTCCAGCCCCTCGCGGAGGAGCGCGAGGAGCGTGTGCTCGGCGTGCGTGGGCTGGTGTACGAGGCCTTCGTGCACGAGCGGCTCGGCGAGCCCGAGCTGGCCGAGAGCCGACTGCGGGCCGCGCTGGTCGACTACGAGCTGCGCGACCAGCTCACCGACGGCCACATCGCCCGCATCACGCTCGCGCGGGTGATGGCCCAGCGCGGTGAGTTCGACGACGCGCGCGCGCACCTTCAGGTCGCCCGCCGGGCCGCGGACCAGGCCAGCCGCTACGTGTGGTCCGCGACCGCTCTCGCCACCGAGGCCGAGGTCGACGAGCTCGAGTACGGCCCGCACCCCGGGCTGGACCGGATGCGCGCGCTCTCGCAGGAGGTGCTGGCGCGGATGGTGTCGGACCGCGCCAGCCGGTTCTTCGACATCCAGGCTCGCAACAAGGTGCGCGAGCTGATCGCCGAGACCGAGCGGATGGGCCAGCAGGTGCGGGAGGACCCACTCACCGGGCTGGGCAACCGCCGGCGGCTCGTCGAGTACGTCGCCCGCGCGTCCGGTGTGGTGTCGGCGATCTTCGTCGACATCGACCGCTTCAAGACGGTCAACGACCGGTACGGCCACGCCGTCGGCGACCGCGTGCTCACGGTGATCGCCGGCATGCTCCTGATGCACTGCCGGGCGAGTGACGTCATCGTCCGGTACGGAGGAGACGAGTTCGTCGTGCTCGTCGAGGGCGACCCGATGTCGGCCACATCCGTCGCCGAGCGCCTGCACCTGGCGATCCGGGAGGGCGACTGGGAGGTCCTGGCCGAGGGACTGGCCGTCACGGCGTCGATCGGCGTGGCGACCTCGCTGGCCGCCGAGACGGTGCTGGCGTCCGCCGACCAGGCCCTGTACAGCGCCAAGCGACAGGGGCGCGACCAGGTCGTCTCGACCTGAGCGGGTCGAGCGAGTCGAGGGCTGCGGCGTCGCTCCGGGCGGGCACAATGCAGTAGTGACACTCACCCGCGACGAGGCTGTCGTGCTGCGCACCCAGAAGCTGGGTGAGGCCGACCGCATCGTCACGCTGCTGACGCGTCAGCAGGGGCGGGTCCGGGCCGTCGCCAAGGGCGTCCGTCGCACGTCGAGCCGGTTCGGCGCGCGCCTCGAGCCGTTCATGTACGTGGACGTGCAGCTGTGGGCGGGCCGCTCCCTCGACGTCGTCACGCAGGTCGACACGCTGGCCCCGTACGGGCAGGAGATCGCGACCGACTACCCGCGCTACACGGCGGGCACCGCGATGCTGGAGACCGCGGAGCGAATGACCGAGAACGAGCGCGAGCCCGCCACCCAGCAGTTCCTGCTGCTGGTCGGAGGGCTCCGCACCCTGGCCGGCGGCGCTCACGACCCCGCACTGGTGCTCGACGCGTTCCTCCTCCGCTCGCTGTCCGTCGCGGGGTGGGCGCCGTCGTTCGACGAGTGCGCCCGCTGCGGCGCTCCCGGACCGCACCGGGCGTTCGCCGTGGCGCTGGGCGGAACGGTCTGCGCCCTGTGCCGGCCGCCGGGCTCCGCCGCGCCGGCTCCTGCCACCCTCGTGCTGCTCGCCGCACTGCTGACCGGTGACTGGGTGGCGGCCGACGCCGCTGACACCCGCGCGCGGCGCGAGGCCAGCGGGCTGGTGGCCGCCTACCTCCAGTGGCACCTCGAGCGCGGGGTTCGCTCGCTGCGAATGGTTGAGCGCCTGTGAGCCCAGGCCGCAGGTCCCGTCGTACTGGCACGTCGTCCCCTCGTCCGGTCGAACCACCGCCGCCCCACCCGAGCGGCGTCGCGCCGCCCGACCTGGACGCGTCCCAGCTGCCCGGGCACGTCGCAGTCGTGATGGACGGCAACGGCCGGTGGGCCAACCAGCGCGGACTGACTCGAACGGCGGGACACGAGGCCGGTGAGCAGGCCCTGTTCGACCTCGTCGCCGGCGCGATCGAGATCGGCGTCCAGCACCTTTCGGTGTACGCCTTCTCCACCGAGAACTGGAAGCGGTCGCCCGACGAGGTGCGCTTCCTGATGGGCTACAACCGCCAGGTGCTGCGCCGGCGTCGGGAGCAGCTCCACTCCTGGGGCGTGCGCGTGCGATGGGCGGGTCGTCGTCCGCGACTGTGGACGTCGGTCATCCGTGAGCTGGAGGAGGCGGAACAGCTCACCCGCCACAACACCGTGATGACCCTGACGCTGTGCGTGAACTATGGCGGACGGGCCGAGATCGCCGACGCCGCAAAGGAAATCGCCCGCCTGGCTGCAACCGGGCGGATCGACCCGGAGCGCGTCGACGAGCGGATGGTCGCCCGATATCTCGACGAGCCCGAGGTGCCCGACGTCGACCTGTTCCTGAGAACGTCGGGGGAGCAACGGATCTCGAACTTCCTGCTCTGGCAGTCGGCCTACGCCGAGCTGGCCTTCATCGACACCCTCTGGCCGGACGTCGACCGCACGCACCTGTGGGACGCGCTGCTGAACTATGCGGGTAGAGATCGGCGTTACGGCGGCGCCGTGGACAGGACCGCACCGGCCGAGTAGCCCGCCCCGTCGCCGCAGCCACGCGAGATCTCACACATCGTCGTGTCAGCCGCTCGGAAGCGACGTCTCGTGAGATCTCGCGGGCCGACGACAGACGATCAGGTGCTGTGACAGGTGGCGCAGGTGCCGAACACCTCAACTTGGTGCTCGATGTCGGCAAAACCGTTCTCCTGTGCCACCTTTGCGGCCCAGCGTTCCACCGGCTTGTCCTCTACCTCGACGGTGCGCCCACACACCCGGCAGACGAGGTGATGGTGGTGGTGCCTGCCGCAACGCCGGTAGACCGCCTCGCCGTCGTCGGAGCGCAGCACGTCGATGTCTCCGTCCTCGACCATGCCCTGCAGTGCCCGGTACACCGTGGCCAGGCCGATGCGATTGCCGCGCTCGCGCAGGTTCGCGTAGATGTCCTGCGCGCTGCGAAAGGTGTTCTGCTCAGCCAGGAACTCGAGCACGGCCGAGCGCTGCTTCGTGGGCCTGCGGGTGGTCGAGACCATGCGCTGGGTCCTCCTGGGCTCGGGCGTCATGCTGTGAGTGCTCGTCAGTGCTCGCTAGTGCTCGTCATAGTGGGCACCGTGCGCGGCATGCCGGTGGCCGTCGTGCAGGTAGTCGACGTGGTCGTCGTGCGCGACCACCGGGTGCCCGCAGCCGGGGAAGTGCTCGTGCGGGTGCTCCTCCGTCGGGGCGTGCCGTCGAGCGCGCAGCTGGCGGCGTAGCCATCCGGCCAAGGCTGCGAGCCCGAACGCCGCGATCGCGTAGAGGACGATCGTGCCGCCCGAAGGGGTGTTGGTCCAGAACGACGTCAGCACCCCGATCACGCTGACGACGACGCCGACCAGCATCGCCAGCGCGATGGTGGTGCGGAAGCTTCGTGCCAGCTGCTGCGCCACTGCTGCCGGCAGGATCATCAGGGCGCTGATCAGCAGCAGGCCGACGACACGCATCGCCACGACCACGGTGACGGCGGTGAGCACCGCGAGCAGCATGTTCAGGGCGGTCACCGGCAGTCCGCTCGCCCTGGCGTACTCCTCGTCGTCGCTGACTGCGAAGAGCCGCGTCGCCAGCGTCAGGCACGTGCCGAGAACGGCCGCGGTGAGCACCCCGAACGCGATCAGGTCGTTCGGGGTCGTGGTGGTGATCGCCCCGAACAGGTACGCGTTCAGCCCCGCGAGGGAGCCACCCTCCGCGGTCGAGACCAGCACGACGCCGCCGGCGATGCCGCCGTAGAACATCACCGCGAGCACGACGTCGCCCCCGGAGCGCCCGCGGGCACGCACGACCTCGATCAGCACCGCCGCCGCGACCGCCGCGACCAGGGCCGTCCAGACCGGCGCGGCGCCGGTGACGAGGCCGACTGCCACACCGGTCAGAGCGACGTGCCCCATGCCGTCACCGATCAGCGACAGCTTGCGCTGCACCAGGAAGACGCCGACGGCCGGCGCGCTGAGGCCCACGAGCAGCGCTGCCACCAGGGCGCGAACCATGAAGTCGTACGAGAGGACGTCAAGCATGGCGGTCCTCCGTGTGACTCGCGATCCCGTCCACCGGCACCGGCACCCAGCCGGGCTTCGGTCTCCCAGCCGCCTCGTCGTCGCAGTGGTGCCCGCCTGCGGGCGGCTCGCCGCTCGGCGCTCCCTGCGCTCCGTCGAGGGAGCCGTCGTAGGCGACTCGGCCGCGCGACATCACCACGGCGCGCGTCACGACAGCAGCCAGGGCGCCTACTTCGTGGGTGACGATCAGCAGGGTCACGTTGCGCTCTGCCAGCCGCTGAACGGTCAGCGCGAGGGCCTGCTGGCTGGACGCGTCCACCCCGGCCGTCGGCTCGTCCATCACGAGCATGTCGGGCTCACCGGCCAGCGCGCGGGCGATCAGGACACGCCTCTGCTGACCCCCGGACAGCGTGGCCACCTCCGCGCCGGTCCGATCCTGCAGCGCGACGGTGCGCAGGGCCTCGTCCACGGCAGTGCCGTCCTCGGACGTCCAGCGGGAGAACAGCTTTCGCCGACTCAGCCGACCTGACGACACAACCTCACGCACGGTGGACGGGATCACGCCTGCGACCGACTGCCGCTGGGGGACATACCCGAGCCGGTGCCGGTCCACGAACCGCGAGCGCGGCTGACCGAACAGCTCGACCTCGCCCGCCTGCACCTCGGCCAGACCGAGCAGGCCGCGCACCAGGGTGGTCTTGCCGGACCCGTTCGCGCCGAGGACGGCGACGACCTCGCCGGCGGCGACCGACAGGTCGACGCCACGTACCACGGGCGTGCCCTCGTACCCGACCTGCAGGCCGCTCAGCCTCAGTACCGGTGTCGCCGTGTCGTTTTCGGCGGTCAAGAGCAGCTCAGCCCACTCCGGAGCGCGTCGAGGTTGGCCCGCATCACTGCAAAGTAGTCCTGCCCCGCCGAGTCGTCGGTGATGCCCTCCACGGGGTCGAGCACCGCGAGCTCGGCACCCGTCTCGTCGGCGACCGTCTGCGCGACGCTGGCGTCGACCAGAACCTCGGAGTAGATCGTGGTCACTCCGTGGTCACGCACGAAGTCGCTCACCTCGGCGAGGGTCTCGGCAGTCGGCTCCGCTTCCGGCGACAACCCCGAGATGCCGATCTGGTGCAAGGCGTACCGACTCGCCAGGTACCCGAAGGCCTCGTGGCTCACCACCAGCTCGGTCCTCTCGCACGTCCCGAGCCCTGCGACCAGCTCTGCGTCAAGGGCTTCCAGCTCCTCGCGCAGTGCAGCAGCGTTGGCTTCGTAGTCGTCGGCGCCTGCAGGATCCTCCGTCGCGAGTCGCTCGGCGATCACGTCCGAGACGTCGGCCAGGCGCAGCGGATCCAGCCAGAAGTGGGGGTCGACGCCCTCCTGGGCACCGTGGCCGTCATGGCTGGTCGGCTCGTCGTCGGCATGTTCGTCCTCGGGAACACCCCCGAAGACCTCGAGCCGCGCGGACGCGCTGACGTCGAGGTGTCGATCGGGTGCCTGCTGGTCCACCGCCTCGTCGATGGCGGGCTGGAACCCTTCGAGGAGCACGACGAGGTCGGCGTCGGCCACCGTGGCCACATCCTGCGGCGTCAGCTCGAAGTCGTGCGGCTCGGTACCGGGCGGTGTCAGGGGAACCACATCCGCGCGGTCGCCGGAGATGCGCTCGGTGACCATCTGTAGCGGGTAGAAGCTGGTGACCACGGAGAGACCAGCGTCGCCCTCAGCCCCGGACGCGCCCCCGCACGCCGCCAGCAGTACGGCAGCGCAGGCAGTGGAGAGCGACGTTTTCAACATGACAACCATTCTCAATCTCGTGGCGGACGGGTGTCAAACCGGCTCAGCCGACGAGACGCAGCACCACCATCGCGGTCAGCGCTCCGAGCACTGCCATCCGCACGAGTCGACCTGCGCTCCCGAGCAGGCGCCACGAGCGGCTCGTCAACCAGGCGAGGACGACCAGTACGGCCAGCAGGAGCAGGGCGGGCCACCGTCCGGGCAGCAGCAGCCCAGCGAGCGCCGCGCCACCCACCGATACGGGCAGCGCGACCACTGCCCAGCGTGGAAGCGGGTGAGGCCCTGACAGCGCGGGTGATGCGGTCGACGCGGACTTGGGGGTCGAAGGTCTCTCTGCCATGGGAGCATCCTGGCGCAGGCTCGTCCGACACCGAGTCCGTCCACTGGCTGACCGAGGAGTGCAGTGCTGGTCGTGAACCGCTACCGCCTCGACCCTGCCGAGGTCGAGGCGTTCTGGCCACAGGCGGAGGTTGCGCTCGCGGCGCTGGCGGAGCGACCCGGTTTCGTCTCCGGCCGAGCGGCTCGTTCGAGCGACGACGCCGGCCTGTTGGCCATGGTCACCGAGTGGGAGTCCGTCGGCTCCTACCGCCGGGCGCTCTCGCACCCGCACGTGAAGATGACCGCCGTCCCGCTGATGTACCGCTGCGTCGACGAGCCCGGGGCCTACGAGGTGGCGCTGGAGGTCGTCGAGGGCCAGGTGGTAACCCGTCCGAGTGACCTGAGCCCTGACCGATAGCCTCAGACCTTCCCCGTTCCGCCGACACCCAGTTCCGCCGACACCCAGCCGGATGGAGTTCCGCCGTGGCAGCCCCCGCATCGCGTATCGAGACCGTTGTCAGCCTCTGCAAGAGACGGGGGTTCGTGTACCCCAGTGGCGAGATCTACGGAGGCACCCGGTCGGCGTGGGACTACGGCCCGCTCGGGGTCGAGATGAAGGAGAACATCAAGCGGCAGTGGTGGCGGTCGGTCGTGACCAGTCGCGACGACGTGGTCGGCATCGACTCCTCAGTCATCCTGCCGCGTCAGGTGTGGGTGGCGTCCGGTCACCTCAATGCCTTCAGTGACCCTCTGACCGAGTGCCAGTCGTGCCACAAGCGCTACCGCGCCGACCACCTGGAGGAGGAGTTCGAGGCCCGGAAGGGCCGCGTCCCCACCGGTGGCCTGGCTGAGATCCCTTGTCCCAACTGCGGAAACCGTGCGTGGACCGAGCCGCGCGACTTCAACATGATGCTGAGGACCTACCTCGGTCCGGTCGAGGACGACTCGGGCCTGCACTACCTGCGGCCCGAGACCGCGCAGGGCATCTTCGTGAACTTCGCCCACGTGGCCTCGAGCTCGCGCAAGAAGCCGCCGTTCGGGATCGGCCAGATCGGCAAGTCGTTCCGCAACGAGATCACGCCCGGCAACTTCATCTTCCGCACGCGGGAGTTCGAGCAGATGGAGATGGAGTTCTTCGTCGAACCCGGCACCGACGAGGAGTGGCACCAGTACTGGATCGACCAGCGCATGGACTGGTATGTGGACCTCGGCATCGCCAGCGACAACCTGCGGCTCTTCGAGCACCCGAAGGAGAAGCTGTCCCACTACTCCAAGCGGACCGTCGACATCGAGTACCGGTTCGGCTTCAGCGGGTCGGAGTGGGGCGAGCTCGAGGGCATCGCGAACCGGACGGACTTCGACCTCACCACGCACTCGGAGCACTCCGGCACGGACCTGTCGTACTTCGACCAGGCCAAGGGTGAGCGCTGGACGCCCTACGTCATCGAGCCCGCCGCGGGTCTCTCGCGCTCGCTGATGACGTTCCTGGTCGAGGCGTACGCCGAGGACGAGGCGCCGAACGCCAAGGGCGGCGTCGACAAGCGCGTGGTGCTGCGGCTCGACCACCGCCTCGCGCCCGTCAAGGCCGCGGTGCTGCCTCTGTCCCGCCACGCCGACCTGTCCCCGAAGGCGCGGGACCTGGCGGCTTCCCTGCGCAAGCACTGGAACATCGAGTTCGACGACGCGCAGGCGATCGGCCGGCGGTACCGGCGCCAGGACGAGATCGGCACGCCCTACTGCATCACCGTCGACTTCGAGACCCTCGACGACCAGGCGGTGACCGTCCGCGACCGCGACTCGATGGGCCAGGAGCGCGTCTCGCTCGACCAGGTCGAGGGCTACCTCGCGGCCCGGCTCGTGGGCTGCTGACCTTTGCTCCCCTCACCCACAACGGTCGAGCGCTGTACTCGTCCTGCCTACAAGATTTCAGCCTGATTCTGTAGGCAGGACGAGCGAGTCACGGGCGCTGCGTGGGTGGGGAGAGCAAGGGGGTATCAGGGCGACGATCGCGTGGCTCCTTTCAGTGGCCGGAGGAGGTCACGATGGGGTTCACAGGCGATGTTGTGGTGCGTCAGCTGGATGCCAAGCGGTGGGTGGTGGTCGAGCCGCTCAGTTACGCCGGACGCTCCGAGACCTTCGAGGTTCCCGCCGGGTTCGACACCGACTTCGCTTCTGTGCCAACGCCTTTCACGTGGCTGGTGCCGCGATACGGCCTCTACACCAAGGCCGCGATCCTGCACGACTACCTGTGCCGGACGGGCGAGCTCTCGAGGGCTGACGCCGACGGCCTGTTCCGCCGGTCCATGCGCGAGCTCGGGGTGTCGGTGCCGCACCGGTACCTGATGTGGACCGCCGTGCGGCTGGCCTCGCTGCTGCGCGGGTCCGGTCCGGGTGACTGGCCGGCGATCGCGCTGAGCACGGTCGCGGCCCTGGTGCTGGTCGTGGGTCCCGCGCTCATCGTCCAGCTGTTCCTGTGGGCCTTCTGGCTGGTCGAGGCTCCCTTCTGGCTCGCCGGCAAGGTGGTCGGACGGGGACGCCCGCTGCCGGTGAACCCGGTGCAGACGACCTGACCGGTCGGGCAGCCCGCCCGTGCGGGAGGATCGACGGGTGGACACGCAGTCTGAGCTCGCGACCGGCTGGGCAGGGTCGACCCCCGGCGCGGGGGACGTCGGTGACCTGGAAGCTCTGTGGCGCCGGCACGAGACGCACGTCCGGGGCAGCTCGTCGGCCAGCGAGGACCAGGTGGCGGCCGACGTGGTCGGGTGGGGTTCCGCGAGCCGTCGACACCTGCTGGTTCGAGGCCCTGATGGGCGGGCCGTTGGGTGGGCGTCCGTCCACGACCGGGCCGCCGGTCGGGTGCTGGCTGCTGTCATCGTCGACCCCGACCTGCCCGACCAGGATGCCGACCCAGTGGCCGCCGCCCTGCTCGACTGGACCCGTCGTCAGGCGGTGACGATCGCTGCCGACCGGGGGCTGGCGGTGACTCAGCTCGACACCGGGGCCTTCGTCGACGACGAGCGCCAGCAGCGGTGGCTCGCGCGGGCAGGGCTGCGCAAGGTGCGCACCTGGTGGCAGATGTCGCGTCCCGTCCCCGCCCAAGAGGGGGAGCCGGGTGCGTTCCCCGTCCCGCGCGACGGTGTGCTGATCCGGCAGGTCGGACCGGGTCCGGACGGCATGCCCGACCTCAACGACCTGCGGTCCGTGCACGACGTGCTGGAGGCAGCGTTCGCCGACCACTTCAACTCCTACGAGGAGACGTTCGACGAGTTCTGCGCCCGGCTTCGCGCCGACCCGGGTCACCGCTGGGACCACTGGTGGCTCGCGGAGGTCGTCGACGGGGCGACCCCCGGGCCCGCCGGTGCGCTGGTCGGGGAGGTGTCGCTCGGCGGCAAGGGGCGCCTTGACGGCAGCTACGTCGCCTACATGGGCGTGCTCGAGTCAGCGAGGGGACGGGGGATCGCGAAGTCGTTGCTGCACACCGTGATCGCCGACGCAGCGCGCCGCGGGCGTGACCGGGTCGGCCTCGAGGTCGACGCCGACTCGCCGACCGGCGCCGACGGTCTCTACCGGTCGATGGGCTTCGTCACCGTGTACGCGACGCAGTCTTGGCACCTGGACGTCCCCGTCCCGGGATCGGTGGCGTCATGATCGACGTCGCCCGCGTCCGCGCGCAGTACCCCGCCCTTGACGACGGGTGGGCCTACCTCGACGCAGCCGCGGGCACCCAGGTGCCGCGTTCCGTCATCGCAGCCGTCGCGGAGGCCTGGACGCGCGGGATCGGCAACCACGGTGGGGCGTTCGCCGCCTCGGCGCGCTCCGATGCCTACACCACGGCCGCGCGTGCAGCCGTCGCCGACCTGGTCGGCGCACCCGACCCGGACGGCGTGCTCCTCGGGCCCACGATGACGGCGATGACGTACCGCGTCGCCGCGGCCCTGGCTGCGACCTGGACGCCCGGAGACGAGGTGGTGCTGACCCGTCTCGACCACGACGCCAACGTGCGCCCGTGGGTCCAGGCAGCCGGACGAGCAGGTGCGCGGGTGAGGTTCGTCGACCCCGTCCTGCCGGAGCTCGACATGCCGGCCGAGCAGTTCGCCGACGCCATCGGGCCCCGCACACGGCTGGTCGCGCTGACGGCCGCCAGCAACGTCGTCGGCACGCGACCCGCGGTGCGCGAGGTGTGCGACGCCGCACACGCTGTCGGCGCGCTCACGTATGTCGACGGCGTGCACGCCACCCCGCACGGACCGGTCGACATGGCGGCCCTCGGCGCCGACTTCTACGCCACGTCGTCGTACAAGTGGTCGGGCCCGCACCTCGGGGCGGTCGCTGCAGACCCTGCGCTGTTGGCCGCGCTGCACCCCGACCAGCTCGCGTCGTCGCCACCCGAGGTGCCCTGGCGGTTCGAGCTGGGGACCCATCCCTTCGCCCAGCACGCGGGGCTGGCCGCCGCGGTCGACCACCTGGCCGCGCTCGACCCGGACGCCGACAGCGCCGGGGCCAGCGACCGCCGATCGCGCCTGCTCGCCTCGATGGCCTCCGTCGAGGCGTACGAAGGTGAGCTGTTCGCCGTCCTGCTCGCGGGTCTGGACGACCTGCCGCACGTCCACCCGATCGGGTCGCCGGCGCGGCGCACGGCAACAGCGTTCTTCACCGTGGACGGCTATACGCCGCAGCAGGTCGCCGAGCACTGCACCAAGGCCCAGGTCAACGTCTGGGCCGGCCACATGTACGCCTGGGAGCTGACCGGGCTGCTCGGCATCCGTGACCAGGGTTCGGCCGTCCGCGCTGGGCTCGTGCACTACAACGACCGGTCCGACGTCGACCGGCTGCTGCAGGCGTTGGGCGACCTGGAATAGACAGAGGTTGGCCGAGAACCGTTGGCATACGGCACGAGCGACCATCACGGCCGGTCGGCACCCGACGTTAGGGTGCGCAACATGGGACCTTCCGTCTTCCACTGGTCGGGGCGTGCTCGGTGAGCCGCCGGGCACTGCTGTTGTTCCTCGGGCTGGGCTTTGTGTGGGGCATCCCGTACCTGCTGATCAAGGTCGCGCTCGACGAGCTCGAGCCGACCACGCTGGTGCTGGGGCGAACGGCACTGGCAGCGCTCGTGATGTTGCCCTTCGCCGCCTCCAGGCAGGCGCTCAGGCCGGCACTCCGCCGCTGGGCACCGGTGCTCGCCTACGCCGTGATCGAGATCATCGTGCCGTGGTTCTTCCTCGCGCGCGCCGAGCAGCACCTGTCGAGCTCGCTGACCGGACTGCTGCTGGCGGGCGTACCGGTTGTGGGCGTGGTGATCTCGCTCGTGACCCGCCGCAGCGAGAACCTCGGTCTCGCAGGCGGTCTCGGGCTTCTCGTCGGGCTGGTCGGCGTGGCCCTGCTCGTCGGCTTCGAGGGCGGGATCGGGACCGGCGGGCCTCAGGTGCTGGCGATGGGCGAGCTCGCGATCACGGTCGTCTGCTACGCCGTCGGCCCCGTCATCATGGTGCGCTACCTAGCCGACCTTCCCGCGTCCGGCGTGATCGCGGTGAGCCTCCTGATGTCCAGCGTCGTCTACGCGGTACCCGGCGTACTCGAGGCGCCGCGGCAGTGGCCCTCGCTCGCGACCATGGCCTCGGTGGTTGCCCTCGCCCTGGTGTGCACTGCCCTCGCGTTCGGCCTCTTCTTCGCGCTCACCGCCGAGGTGGGCGCCGTCCGCACCACCCTGATCACCTACATCAACCCGGCGGTCGCGGTCGTGGCCGGCGCGCTGGTGCTCGGCGAGCGGGTCACGTGGGCCACCGTGGCCGGCTTCGTGCTGGTGGTCGGCGGCTCCGCCTTGGCGTCCGGACGGCGGCGAAGGGCAGGGCCCGGGGCCGACCAGTGCGCCTGCCCGCCCGAACCTGGTCCCGACCTGGCGGCCCAGCGGGCCACAATGGGGGCATGACCACCGCAACGGCGAGCAAGGCAGGGCTGCGCATCGGGCCCCACGCCGTCGCGACACCGATGGTGCTCGCCCCGATGGCCGGCATCACCAACCAGGCGTTCCGTGCCCTGTGTCGCGAGTTCGGCCCAGGCGGCGTGTACGTCAGCGAGATGGTCACCTCGCGTGCTCTGGTCGAGCGCACGCCCGAGTCGATGCGGCTGATCCAGCACGACGCCGACGAGCAGCCCCGCAGCGTGCAGCTGTACGGCGTCGACCCGGCCACCGTCGGCGCGGCCGTGCGCATGCTGCTCGACGAGGACCGGGCCGACCACATCGACCTCAACTTCGGCTGCCCGGTCGCCAAGGTGACCCGCAAGGGCGGTGGCGCCGCGCTGCCGTGGAAGACGAACCTGTTCACGAGGGTGGTCCGCGCTGCCGTGACGGCCGCGCAGCCGCACGGCGTGCCCGTCACCGTGAAGATGCGGATGGGTGTCGACGCCGACCACCTGACCTACCTCGACGCGGGCCGAATCGCCGAGGCCGAGGGCGCCGCTGCCGTGGCATTGCACGCCCGCACTGCCGCCGACTACTACGGCGGGGTCGCCGACTGGGCCGCGATCGCGCGCCTCAAGGAGGTCGTCACCAGCGTCCCGGTGCTCGGCAACGGCGACATCTGGTCGGCCGAGGACGCGATCGCGATGGTGGCCAAGACAGGCTGCGACGGCGTCGTCGTGGGCCGCGGGTGCCTCGGGCGGCCCTGGCTGTTCGCAGACCTGGCCGCCGCCTTCGCCGGTGAGCCCGAGCGCGTCCGTCCGACCCTCGGGCAGGTCGCCGGCGTGCTGCGCCGGCACGCCGCTCTGCTGGCGGCCCACTACGGCGACGAGCTGCGGGCATGCCGCGACCTGCGCAAGCACGTGTCGTGGTACCTCAAGGGCTACCCGGTCGGGCACGAGCTGAGGGCAGCGCTCGGCATGGTCGAGTCGCAACAGCACCTCGCCGACCTGCTCGGCCGCCTCGACCTCGACCAGCCCTACCCCGGCGAGCCGTCGGAAGGTCCGCGCGGCAGAACCGTCGGCGCCAAGCGGGTTGCGCTGCCCCACGGCTGGCTCGACGGGCACGAGCTGACCGGCGAGGCGGCACGGATGATCGGCGAGGCCGAGCTCTCGGTCAGCGGCGGGTAGCCTCCGCACGTGCGAGGACTCCTGAGAGTGGTGAGCCGGCTTGCCTGGCTGGCCCTGGTGATCGCCCTGGTGCTCGTTGTTGTCACCGCGACCCGGGTCGTGCTGGCCGGCCGCGACGACGAGCGCCGTGCGAGCGACGCGATCGTGGTTCTCGGCGCGGCCCAGTTCGACGGTGAGCCAGGGCCTTTCCTCACTGCCCGGCTCGAGCACGCCAAAGTGCTCTACGACGACGGGGTCGCTCCCCGCATCATCACCTCGGGCGGCTCGCTGGAGGGTGACCGGTTCACCGAGGCCGACTCGGGGGTGTCGTGGCTGGTCGACCAGGGGGTACCCGAGGACGACCTGGTCGCGGTCAGCTCGGGCACCGACACCCTGTCGTCCATGCGAGCCGTCGCCCCGGTGATGAAGGACGCGGGCTGGACGTCCGCGATCGTGGTCACCGACCCCGCGCACACGCTGCGGTCGGTCAGCATGCTCGCCGACGAGGGCATCGACACGGTCGGATCGCCGGCCACAGGCAGCCCCGACGACGACAATGCCTGGGCTCAGGTGAAGTACGTCGGACGCGAGACGTTCGGCTACCTCTTCTACCAGTGGCAACGGCTGGTCGGGTGAGCCGTCGGTGAGCGAGCGCGTCGTCGGTTCCGTGGACGGTCACGCCGGCAGCTACACCCCCGAGGACCGGGAGCGGTGGGTGGACGAGGGGCCTTCAGTGAGCTCACGAGGCGACTTCCCGCGTGACCGCGCCCGGCTGCTGCACTCGTCGGCCCTGCGCCGTCTTGGCGGCAAGACCCAGGTCGTCGGACCGGGCAGCGACGACTTCGCGCGGACGCGACTGACGCACAGCCTCGAGGTCGCCCAGGTCGGGCGCGAGCTCGCGACGGCGTTGGGCTGCGACCCCGACGTGGTCGATACCGCTTGTCTCGCACACGATCTCGGCCATCCGCCGTTCGGTCACAACGGCGAGGTCGCGCTCGACGAGGTGATGGCAGGTCATGGTGGTTTCGAGGGAAATGCCCAGACGCTGCGCCTTCTCACCCGCACGGAGCCGAAGGTCGTCAGGGCGGACGGTCGTGCTGCCGGCCTCAACCTGACCCGAGCGAGCCTCGACGCGGCCACCAAGTACCCGTGGACGCGCGGTGAGAATCCCTCTGCTGGAAGCAAGTTCGGCGTCTACGCCGACGACCTCGACGTGTTCTCGTGGGTCCGGGAAAGCGCCGAGCCGTGGCGCCGCTGCATCGAGGCGCAGGTGATGGACCTCTCCGACGACATCGCCTACAGCGTCCACGACGTGGAGGACGCCGTCGTCGGTGGCTGGCTGGACCCCCGCCAGCTCGAGGACGCTGAGCTGCGTGAGCAGGTCGCCCTCCTGGTCGGCCAGTGGTACCTGCCCGGAGTCGACCCGGCCGAGGTGCACGAGGGGCTGGCGCGCCTGCGTGGCCTGCCTTTCTGGGTGCCTGCGTACGACGGTGACCGGCGAGGTCTGGCTGCCCTGAAGAACCTCACCAGCAGCCTGATCGGACGGTTCTGCGGCGCGGCCGAGCAGGCGACCCGTGAGCGCTACGGCGACCAGCCGCTGACCCGCTTCGCCGCCGACGTCGTGGTGCCCCGATCGACCCAGGTCGAGATCGCGGCACTGAAGGGCCTGGCTGCTGTGTTCGTCATGGTGGCCGACGACCGGCAGGAGGAGTACGTCGTCCAGCGTGATCTTCTGACGGGCCTGGTCGAGGCCCTGGCCGAGCGCGGCGGCTCCGCGCTCGAGCCGCTGTTCGCTGCCGACCACGACGCCGCCGCTGATGACGGCGCCCGCCTCCGAGCAGTCGTCGACCAAGTCGCCGCGCTGACCGACGCCAGCGCCCGCGACTGGGCGGCCAGGCTCGGAGTGACCGCTGGACATGACCCGCGCGCTGCGCCCGGCCCGGCCTAGGATCGGCCCCGATGGCAGGCCTGATCAGACGCGAGGACGTGGAGACGGTCCGCGAGCGCACACGCATCGAGGACGTCGTGGGGGAGTACGTCACGCTCAAGCCGGCCGGTGTCGGGTCGCTCAAGGGGCTGTGCCCGTTCCACGACGAGCGGTCGCCGTCGTTCAACGTGCGGTCGCAGGTCGGCCGGTACCACTGCTTCGGCTGCGGCGAGGGCGGCGACGTGATCGCGTTCCTGCAGGCCATCGACCACCTGTCGTTCACCGAGGCGGTCGAGCGGCTTGCGGGCCGGCTCGGCATCGAGCTGAGGTACGAGGAGGGTGGCGGTCCCGACCGGGTGGAGCACGGACGCCGGCAGCGGCTGCTCGACGCCAACGCGGCCGCCGAGGCGTTCTTTCGCGAGCAGCTCGGCACGCCCGAGGCGCAGGTCGGGCGGGACTTCCTCTCGGAGCGCGGGTTCGACCAGGCCGCAGCCGAGCAGTTCGGCGTGGGCTTCGCCCCGCAGGGCTGGGACGGACTGTTCAAGCACCTCCGCGGACGTGGCTTCACTGAGGCCGAGCTGACGCCGTCCGGTCTTCTCAGCACCGGAAACCGCGGCGCCTACGATCGCTTCCGCGGGCGGCTCGTGTGGCCCATCCGCGACATCACCGGCGCCACAGTGGGTTTCGGTGCTCGCAAGCTGCTCGAGGACGACCAGGGCCCCAAGTACCTCAACACCCCGCAGACGCAGGTCTACAACAAGTCAGCGGTGCTGTACGGCATCGACCTGGCGAAGCGCGAGATCGCCAAGCGCCGCCAGGTCGTGGTCGTCGAGGGCTACACCGACGTGATGGCGATGCACCTGTCTGGTGTCCCCACCGCCGTGGCGACGTGCGGTACCGCGTTCGGCACCGACCACATCAAGGTCGTGCGCAGGCTCCTGGCCGACGACGACGCCCGGTCGGGCGAGGTGGTCTTCACCTTCGACGGAGACGAGGCAGGGCAGAAGGCCGCGCTGCGAGCGTTCGAGGAGGACCAGCGATTCGTGGCGCAGACGTACGTCGCGGTCGAGCCGTCGGGCATGGACCCGTGCGAGCTGCGACAGGCCAAGGGAGGCGACGCGCTGCCGGCCCTGGTCTCGGGCCGAACCCCGTTGTTCGAGTTCGCGATCCGCTCCACGCTGGCACGCGCCGACCTCGAGCACGCCGAGGGGCGCGTACAGGGCCTGCGGGCGGCTGCTCCGGTGGTGGCCCGCATCCGTGACGCCTCGCTGCGGCCCGAGTACGCGCGACGGCTGGCAGGCTGGCTGGGGATGGACGTCGACGAGGTGCGCAGCGCAGTGGCCCAAGCCGCGAAGCGGGGGGCGGCGGGTGCATCGTCCGCACAGAGGCCCGCGCAGCGGGAGGACGAGGGCACGAGTGCCGCGACCCCACCGCCCGAGCCGGTGCTGGCGAGGCCTGACCTGCGCGACCCCGTGCTGGGCGCGGAGGGCCGCCTGCTCCAGGTGCTGCTGCAGTTCCCGAACCAGGTTCCCGACACGGCCTTCGCCCAGCTAGGCGAGGCCTCGTTCACCCACCCGGTCTTCGTGGCGATGTTCCGTGCGGTCCAGGACGCCGGGATGCCCTCGCTGGCGGCGGGCGACTGGATGGAGAAGGTGACTGCTGCCGCGCCGAACGCCGTGCAGCAGCTGGTGCGTGAGCTCGCGGTCGCGCCGCTGCCCGTCCGCGGCTCCGACAACATCGGCCTGTTCGCCGAGGACCTCGTCCGCGGCACCAGGCAGCGGCAGCTGTTGCGACGCAAGGCCGAGCTGTACAGCCGGCTTCAGCGCGCCGACTCGGCCGGCGACGCGGCCGCTCGCGAGGCGGTCAACGCCGAGCTGATGGTCGTCCAGCGCGAAGAGCACGCCCTGCGTGGCACGTGATGGGGCTCTTCCGCCGGGCACCTTCGCTCGAGGGGCTCGAGCTCGACCGTGGCGAGCGGACTCTGGCGTCAGCCGACGTCGGTGGCGGCGTCACGATCGCTGCGACCAGCACACGCCTGGTCGTCCTCCGTCCGGACGAGCCGGTGTGGACGCGAGCCTGGTTCGAGGTCGACGCGGTCGGCTGGGACGGCGACGACCGGGTGCTGACAGTCGTCACCGTCGATGGCGCGGCCCTGAACGTCGAGCTCGGCGGCGTCGAGCAGCTGGTGCTGGCACGCGTGGTTCGTGAGCGCGTGCAGGCGTCGCTGGTCGCCTGGGAGGCCGTGGGCGTTCCGGGCGGACGGGTGCGGGTGGTGGTCCGCAAGGGTCCAGAGGGGTTGTTGCTGCAGGAGATTGCCGACCCAGGCGCACGGGTTCAAGGAGCCATCGCTCGGGCTGCGATCGACAGGGCGCGGCGTCAGCTGGCGTCGTCCGTCGGGCTGGTCGAGCCACCGGAACGCGGTCAAGACCACCCGTGACCCTTTGCTACGCTTTCGGGGCCCCGCTGGGGCGATCCCGCGTAGCTCAATTGGCAGAGCATCCGACTGTTAATCGGACGGTTACTGGTTCGAGTCCAGTCGCGGGAGCACATCTTGGCCATCGGCTCCGAGCCAACGTCACTCGGCATTTGCGCAGGTCAGCGGCCTGCCCGCGCCTGGCTACGTTGCCGGCCCCGCGGGAGCGTCAGTCGGCGAACTACCTTCCGACGCCTCCGATCTGGGGGGGTTGGTCACCGACTGGTCACGGCGGTGGCGGGTGAGCGAGCAACTCGGTGGCCGCGTTGGACTTCGATTTGGCACTACGAGCCCTTCCAGCTCGCTGCGCCCGGGGGATGGACTGCCGATTGCGCCTCTTGAGGTATCAAGGCGCGCCTTCCCCGGCCGACCCGGCGCGTGTGCGCCCTCTGGCGAGACAGTGCCACCGCCCGCCCCGTCATCGACGCGTGCCTCGGGGTGCTCCAGCAGCATGCCGGCGAACCTCGGCCAGGGTCTCCGACCTAGGGGCCAAGTGGACGATGTTCTGCGGCAGAGGCGAGGTGAGGCTGTCCCCGGGCCGTTGAGCCGCGGGGGCACCGCCCACCCCGCGTCGAGGGAGCGAAGATGTCGTTCGTCACGAGACTGATCGAGTCGACCACGCGGGGCGACGCTCCGAAGCAGGACGACGTCCGGAGGACGAAGCCCTCGCCTCCGACGGCGTCGATCGAGCTCCCGCACGGAACCGTGCGGGTCCGCACCGCCGGACCCGAGGACTCCGCTGATCCACCCGTCCTGTTCCTCCACCCGTTCCTGATGGACGGGTCCCTCTGGTCCGGTGCCGCCGAACGCCTTGCGGCGCAAGGCATCCGCTCGTACGCGCCGGATTTGCCGTTGGGTTCGCACCTCGAGCCGGTGAAGGAGGGGACGGACCAGTCGCCGCGTGGGATCGCCGGACAGGTCATCCGGTTGATGGAGGCGCTCGACCTGCGCGACGTCACCCTCGTCGGAGGCGACACCGGCGGCGCCCTGTGCCAGTACCTGCTGGACACCGATGCCAGTCGGATCGGTCGGCTGGTCCTGACCAACTCCGATGCCTTCGAGCAGTTCCCACCGTTCCCCTTCAACGCCATGTTCTCGCTGCTGAAGGGCACCACCAGGATGAAGGTCAACCTGCAGCCCATGCGGTGGCGCGCCTTCCGTCACTCGCCGCTGGGGCTCGGACTGCTCGCTCACGAGCTCGACCCGGCGCAGACGCGGGCCTGGATCGAGCCGAGCCTACGGAACCAGGCGATCCGTCACGACGCCGTGCGGTTCCTCAAGGCGGCCAAGGGCAAGGACCTCGTCGACGTGGCGACGCGCCTCAACCGGTTCGCCGGCCCGGTGACGATCGTCTGGGGTGCGGCGGACCGCGCCTTCACACCCGAGCTCGGGCGCCGCCTCCAGCGAGCCTTCCGCCAGGCGCGCCTGGTCGAGGTCCCGCGCGCCAGGACGCTCGTCTGCCTCGACGCGCCGGACGCCCTCGTGGAGGCCATCGTCCGGACCATGGCTGACCAGGACCCGCGGGTCCCACCGTCGTGACCGGCGAGTCCGGCTCCACCGCTGCACCTGACCGAGCTGCGCTCGACCGTGGCGGCGCCCTGAGGCTGCTCCTTCGCAACCGCGAGTTCCGGGTGCTCTGGTCGGCGCGCGCGGTCTCGGTGCTCGGAGACACCCTCGGCCTGGTCGCACTGCTGGTCCACGTCCAGGCCGAGACCGGCGCAGCGGTCGCCGTCGCCATGCTGCTGCTGGCCGGCGACTGCGTGCCGGGTCTGTTCGGGCCCGTCGCCGGACTGATCGCGGACAGGTACGGGCTGCGCAGGGTCATGGCGGCGTGCGAGATCAGCCAGGGGTTGCTAGTGCTCGCGATCGCAGCCGCCCTTCCGCCGCTGCCGGTGCTGCTGGTCCTGGTCGCCGTGCGCGGTATCGGCGCGACGACCTTCACCGCGGCCTCGCGCAGCGCTGTTCCCCGCGTCGTCGACGACGACGACCTCGAGGCCGCGAACGCCGCTCTCGGCGTCGGCACCTACGGGCTCGAGGCGCTGGGACCGCTGCTCGCGGCGGCCGTCTTCGCACTGACCGGGATCCGCGGTGTGCTCCTGGTCGACGTCGCCACGTTCGCCGTGTCCGCAGTGCTGCTCTCCAGGCTCCCCGCGCTCGCGGCGCTGCCCCCGCTGAGCACCGACGAGCGCGCGACGCCGAGCCGGACGCGACGGTGGTACCACGAGGTGGCGACCGGGTTCCGGCACCTGTGGTCGATCCCGACCGTGGGCGCGGTCGCCGCGGGGGTCGTCGGCGTGGTCGCCTTCAGCGGGGTCGACGACGTCGCCCTGGTCTTCCTGGCTCGCGACGAACTGGGTGGCACCAGCACCGAAGCGGCCGTGGTCTACGCCGGCGTGGGCATCGGACTGTTGGCGGGCTACCTGCTCGTCGCCCGCGCAGGCGGACGATGGCCCGCGCTGGTCCTGCTGATCTCCGGGTTCGCGGTGAGCAGTACCGGCAACCTGGTCACCGGGCTCGCCGGGTCCATCGCGGCGGCCGTGCTGATCCAGGGCCTGCGCGGGATCGGTATCGCCGCCCTGGACGTGGGGGTCAACAGCCACCTTCAACGGACGGTGCCGCCACGCATGCTCGGCCAGGCCTTCGGCAGCCTTTACGGCGCGGTCGGGGTGAGTGCCGGACTGTCCTACGCGCTGGGCGGTCTCCTCCTGGCCGCGACCGACGCCCGCATCACCTTCGTCGTCGCCGGGGCGGGCGGCTTGCTCGTCAGCCTGGCCAGCGGCACCGCTCTGATCCGCACCAGCAGGGGCCGACCGGGCTCGCCGGCCGGCGCTCGCGGCGTCGGCGGGCAGGAGGACCGATGATCGCGGTGCTGCTGGTCGACGACCAGGACCTGATCCGGCTCGGGCTGCGCGCGCTGCTCGAGGCGACCGACGGGTTCGTCGTCGCCGGCGAGGCCGCCGACGGGCTCAGCGCCGTGAACCAGGCAGCGGCTACCAGGCCCGACGTGGTGCTGATGGACATCCGGATGCCAGGCATCGACGGCCTCGAGGCCACCCGCCGCATCGTCGCCGACCCGGCCCTGGCCGCGACACGCGTACTGGTGCTGACCACGTTCGAGCACGACCAGTACGTCTTCGAGGCCCTGCACGCCGGGGCCAGCGGCTTCCTGCTGAAGGACATCCCGCCGACCACGCTGCTGGAGGCGATCCGCACCGTCGCCGAGGGTGGCGCCCTGCTGTCGCCCTCGGTGACGCGGACCCTGATCCGGGAGTTCACCCATAACACGCCCCGGCCGCTCACACCGCACCCGCAGCTCGGCCGGCTCACCGACCGAGAACGGCAGGTGGTCGAGCTGGTGGCGAACGGGATGAGCAACCACGAGGTGGCCGGCCACCTGGTCCTCAGCCCCGCCACTGCCCGCACCCACGTCAGCCGCGCCATGGTCAAGCTCGGCGCCCGCGACCGCGCCCAGCTCGTCGTGTTCGCGTACCAGTCCGGCCTGGCCTGACCCACCCTCAGTGCGAGACGTCCGCCCAGAGGCCGCAGTGGTGGTTCTCGGCGAACGGGGTCGGGGCGATGCCCGCGGTGGACAGCCCCTGCACCGTCCCGGCCCGGCCGACCTCCGGCCAGTGCGGCCGGTCGGCGCCGTTGGGGTCACCGGTGCGGGCGAACGCGGCCCAGTAGTCGATCATGGTCGCCGACAGGAGCTCCTGGGATGGCGTGAGCGGCGGGTACTGGGCGTCGCCGTTCAGCTGCCACACGTAGGGCAGGTCCGTTCCGTGGTAGGCGCCGAGGGGGAACCCACCCGGTCCCGGGCCGCTGCTCTCGGCGAACTCGTAGGCGAAGACGGGCTGGTGGCGCGCGGCCGCCTTGGCGTCGCGCAGGACCGGGCAGGTGCCGATCTGGCCGCCCCAGTCGGTGAGCACGGCAGCGAGCGCCAACGCGGGGCGCTCGTAGCTCTCGGCCGGATACTCCTGCAGGACGGCGGCGGCGTCGTCGGGGAAGGTGCCCGTGACCATCGCCTCGTACTGCTGCGCGCTGATGTCCCGCGCGAGAGCGAAGACGAAGCCGCGCATCTCGTCGCGGGTGGCGCCGATCAGGAGCGGGACCCGCGCCGCCGCACCCTTGCGCAGCGCCTTGCCGGGCTGCATCGGCAGCGTCGACGTGCCGGCCACCGGGTTCCAGGGACGGTCGCTGACCCGGCCGGTCAGGTCGTAGCCGACACCGTCGAGCGTGCCGACGAGCCGGCTCGCGCTGCGCCCGCGCAGGCAGGTGGCCACGTCCGCTCCTGTGTCGCAGTCCAGGTCGGCGATCGCCCGCTCCCCGAACATGTGGCCGTCGGCGCGGGTGAGGACGTCGTTGTCGCAGGCGCCGCTCTGCAGGATCGCCCGGTCGAACAGCCCGCGAGAGAGCGGGGACGCGAGCTGGGCGCAGATCGCGCGGGCACCGCCGGACTGGCCGGCCAGGGTGACGTTCTGCCGATCGCCGCCGAAGCGGACGATGTTCTGGCGCACCCACCGCAGGGCCGCGGCCTGGTCCATCAGCCCGTAGTTGCCGCTGTCACGACCGAGCGCAGGCGTGGAGAGGAATCCCAGGGCACCGAGGCGGTAGTTGATCGTCACCACGACCAGGTCGCCGCGGGCGGCGAGCCCGGCTCCGTCGAACCTCTGCGCGCCGCCGGAGTCGAGGCCGCCGCCGTGCAGCCACACCAGCACCGGCAGCCGGTCCCCCCGCTCGGCGTCGCGAGGCACCGTGACGTCCAGCACCAGGCAGTCCTCCTGCCCGAGCACCTCACCCTCCGCGTCTCCGCCCTGCGGGCACAGCGGGCTGGGCGTGGTCGCCTCCCGCACGCCTCTCCAGCGCTCCGGCGGGGCGGGTGGCCGCCAGCGGAGCGAGCCGACGGGAGGCGCGGCGTACGGGATTCCGGACCAGGCGATGTGGTCGTCGGCGACGTCGCCGTGCAGCAACCCGGACTGGACCCGGACGAAGCCAGGACGGTCTGCGTCGTCACCGCCGTCTGCCACCGCCGGCGCGGTGAGGAGGCTGGTCGCCAGCACCGCGGCGACGGCGATCAGGGACCGGGTCAGGGTTCTCTTCGACATGACCACACTCTGGGTCGGCCGGGCCGACGGCGCGTACGCCGGGAGGCGTGACTTCCTCTACGCACCGCGACGTAGACGGCGACGCCGCCTCACGTCAGGTCGTCGGAGCGGCCGGCGTCGACGCGGGACCACTGGGCGATGGGCCGTCCGTTCGTGCGCCAGTGATCGGGGTGGTCGGCGCCTCCCCAGGGCTGGGGCCAGCCGTCGGGGGAGTCCTCCCACGTCTCCTGGCGTCCGTAGACGGTCATGTCCCACAGTCCGTGGGTGGGAGCCATGATCTCGACGCCGCGACCACCGGTGTAGTACGTCTCGAACACCCGCTCGCCGTCGCGGACGTAGAAGACGAGGTGGTGGGTCTGCCAGTCACGACCCTCGAGGAGCTGCGCCGCCGTCTTCTCGGCCGAGTACCACGGCATGTCCAGGCCCAAGAAGTCCCGGTAGCGGACGCTCTCCTCGTACGGGCCCTTGCAGAGCACGGCGTACGTGGCGTCGCGGGAGTGGAGGTAGGACAGCTCGCGGACCTGGCAGTTGAAGAACGTGCAGCCCTCGCACTGCTCCGCGGCGGGTTGGCCGGGCCACCAGGCGTGGAAGTACGCGATCAGCTGCTGGCGGCCTTCGAAGACGTCGAGGATCGGGACGGGTCCGTTCGGACCGATCACCTCGATGGTGGCGTCGACCTCCACCATCGGCAGCCGCCGCCGCGCCGCCGCGATCGCGTCCCCCTCGCGGGTGTGCGCCTTCTCACGCTCGAGCAGTGCGTACCGCGCCTGCTGCCAGGTCTCCCTGTCGACCACAGGTGGCAGGGTTCGGTTGCGTGGTTGGTCGTTCATGATCTCCTCCAGGCGTTCGTTGCGGAGCAAGCGTTTTCGTCAAGATCGCACGGTGTCGCCCTGGTGACTTCTGTGTCCGTGGACGTACAGGGCGCGGGCCATGGCGGCGACGGCCGCCGTGCAGAACAACGTGCGGACCAGGTTGCCGGCTGCCCAGCGGCCCTCGAACTCGCTCCGGACCAGAGCCAGGTCCTCGACGAGGGCAGGATCGCCCACCTGGTCGATCTCAAGGTTGAGGGGGATGTGGACGACGACGGTGATGGCCAGGACGACCCCGTAGAGCACCAGCGCGATGATCGTCCAGAGCAGGGCTGCGCCTTGCCTGAGGACGGCCAGGCTGACGGCCGCGAGCACGACGAGCAGCAGGGCGACGGTGAAGCTCACGGGGAACACCGGGTTCTGGTTGAACCGCTGCGTGACCGCCACGAAGGTGTGGTCGTCGGCACCAGCCAGGTTGGGCATCACGGCCACCGCGAACGTGAAGTTCAGTCCGGCGACCAGTGCCATCACCACGAGCGCGGCGCCGAGGCAGAGGCCGTGCCACCCGTGCCCGACCGAGCCGGGCCGGCGCGAATGCTCCGCGCTGGCCGTGGGGCGGATCTCGTGACCCGTAATCCGGCGGTCGCTCATGTGGTGCGATCCCTCCTCCGTGGTGCCTCGTCCGTCCGGTCGTCCACTCTGAGGGCGGAATCACCGGCGGAGCAATGCCCGTTCATCGCACCGGCATGCTCATTCGTCCGGCGGTACTGGACTCGGCGATGCGGGACCCACAGACTCCCAGTCGTGCGAGGTGCAGATCCGTGGGCGACGTCCGATCCTCTCGGAGTGGCCCTGCACTTCCTGCGGGTGACGGGCACCTTCTACTGCCGCTCCGAGCTGAGCGCACCGTGGGGCCTCTACCTGCCGCCCGAGCCGGAGTCGATGTGGTTCCACGTCGTGAACTCCGGGAGGTGCTGGCTGGAGATCGACGCCCAAGAACCGCTCGAGCTGCGCCCCGGCGACTTCGTCCTGGTACCCCGGGGCGAGGGTCACCGGCTGGTCAGCGAGCCCGGTCAACCGGCCCCGCGCGTCGACGAGCTGACCTACGACTACGCCAGTGACCGGTACGCGCTGCTGAGGTACGGCGGAGGCGGCGCGCCGACGAGCGTCGTGTGCGGGACCGTCCGGATGGGCCACCCGGCCGGCAGGAGCTTGGTGGCGCTGCTGCCCCGCGCCATCCTCATTCAGTCCGTGCCGGGGTCGCCGTCGCCGGAGGCCGACTGGATGTACAGCACCCTCCGACTCATCGCCGCCGAGGCGCAGCAGCTGCGTCCCGGCGGCGAGGCCGTGATCATGCGCCTGTCGGACATCCTGGTCGTCCAGGCGATCCGCTGGTGGATGGCGAGCGAGGCGCCCGAGCGGACCGGGTGGCTACACGCCCTGCAGGATCCGCGAATCGGCCGGGCCCTATCGCTCGTCCACAGCGATCCCGGCAGGGCGTGGACGGTCGAGTCGCTCGCACGGGAGACCGCCATGTCGCGGTCTGCCTTCGCAGCCCGGTTCACCGAGCTGGTGGGAGAACCGGTCATGCAGTACGTCACGCGCTGGCGGATGCAGGTCGCATACGACTGGCTGCAGTACGACGACATGGCCGTGGCGCAGGTCGCCACCCGACTGGGCTACGAGTCGGAAGCAGCGTTCCGTCGGGCGTTCAAACGCACCACGGGCACGGCGCCCGGCGCCGCACGGCGCTCGACACCCGGGCCCCTGCCGCCGTGACGGGCACGCTGTCGACGGCCCTCACCCGCTTCGTCGGCCGCGCCGACGAGCTGGCGTACCTGCGGTCACGGATCACCGAGCACCGCCTCGTGACGCTGACCGGCGAAGGCGGGAGCGGCAAGACCCGGCTGGCGGCGCAGCTGTGCCGCGACCTCGAGGCGTCCGGCAGCTCGGTGTGGTGGGTGGATCTCGGCCCCGTTAGCGACCCCGCGCTCGTGGTGCGCACGGTCGCGGACGGCGTCGGCGTCCGGTCCGAGCCCGACTCCGACCCCGTCAGCGGTCTGGTCCGCCACCTCCGGACGACCACAGGTGTCCTGTGCCTGGACACCTGCGAGCATCTCCTGGACACGGCCGCTGACCTGGTCCACCGACTTCTTCTCGGCTGCGAGCAGCTCGTGGTGGTGGCCACGAGCCGGGAGCCGCTCGGAGTCGCCGGTGAGGCCCACTACCGTGTCCCGCCTCTGACGCCGGCGGACGCCTGCGCGCTGTTCGACGACCGGGCCGCTCTCAGCGACCCCGGGTTCGCCCCGGCCGAGGTCAGGGCGGAGGTGGAGTCGATCTGCGCCCGCGTCGACGGCCTGCCGCTGGCCATCGAGCTCGCCGCCGCCTGGGTGAACGCCCTGAGCCCCGCCCAGATCGCGAGTGGGCTGGGAACCAGTCTGCAGCTCCTGGGCGGGGGCCCGAGGACGGCGCTCCCGCGCCATCGCACCCTCGTCGCGTCCATGGACTGGAGCCATGACCTGCTCGGGGAGAACGAGCAGCGGGTGCTGCGGCGCGTCGCGGTCTTCGCGGGGGACTTCACGGCCTCAGCCGCAACGGACGTGGCCGTCGAACCGCGCGCTTACGCGGACCGGACCGGCACCTCGACTCGTGCGGACGACGACCTCGACGTCCTCGCGGTCACTCGCCGGCTCGTCGACAAGTCACTCGTCGTGGCACGTCGACGCGAGGGCCAGGTCCGGTACCGGCTGCTGGACACGGTGAAGCACTACGCCCTCGACAAGCTCCGCCGCTGCGGCGAGGTGGAGCAGGCCCATGATCGGCACCTGCGCCACTTCCTCGCCCTGGCCCGCGACGCCGAGGCCGGATCCGCTCGGGACCAGGACCACTGGCGGGCGGCGCTGGACGCGGAGCACGACAACCTGCACGCGGCCCTGCAATGGGGCCTGGCACCGCCCAGAGCCGAAGCCGGCCGTCTGCTCGCGGCCACCATGACCCACCAGTGGCTGCTGCGGTCCCAGGCGCGCGAGGGGCTGGACTTCGTGCAGCGCGCCCTCGACCTCGATCCGGCGGACCGCTCGGCAGTCCAGGCGCGCCTCCACCTCGGCCGGGCCTGGCTGGCCAGCGTGGCCGGGCGCCTCCACGAGGTGGCGGAGGCGGCCCATGCAGCGGACGAGATCGCGCAGGAGGTCGACACCGCGGCGATCGCGGCGTCGGCTGCGGCTCTGCGCGCCTACTCGCTCTTCTTCGTCGACCCGCCCCGCTGCCAGGAGATCGCCCGTCACGCTGAGTCCCTAGCGGAGGCCGCCGGTGACCCGTTCAACCAGGACTGGGCCGCGACCCTGCAGGCGTACACCCTGACCCGCAGGGACCGGCACCGGGAAGCCGCCGAAGTCGCCCGTCCCGCCCTGGAGCGAGCGATGGCGCGGAAGGACCGCTTCTGCGGGAGCTTTCTCCTCGGTGTCGAGATGCTCGCGCACCTGCACACAGGCGACGTCCGCCGCGCGGTCGCCCTCGGTGACGAGGTGATGACCCAGGTCGAACCGCTGGACGAGTACTTCGCGTACGGGTCCAACGCCACCAACGTCGCCTTCGCCTACGGCCTCGCCGGCGACATCACCCGTGGCCAGGCCTTGATGGGTCGCGTCGTCCAAGGCATCGACCGGTCCAGCGACGTCGACGTGATCGCCTACATGCTCACGATCGGGGTGCTGCACCTCTGGTCGGGCGAGCCCGGGATCGCGCTGCCGTGGCTGGAGCGCGGTGTCCAGCAGGCCGACACGTTCGAGTGGACGGCGATCCGGTGCCTGCCCCCGCTCGCGGCGACGTTGCGACACCTGGGCCGGGAGGACGAGGCCGCTGACGTCGCCGCCCGCGGTGTCGCGTCGGCGCGTGAGGTCGACGGTCCCCAGGTTCTCGCGGCAGCGCTGGACGAGCAGGCGAGACTCGTCGCCGCCACCGATCCTGCCCGTGCCTTCGATCTGTACCACCGTTCTTTCGCTGTCCGTCGCGAGCACGACCTCGCGACCCACTTCCCGGACAGCCTCGACGCGCTGGGCGGCCTCGCCGCCAGCACGGGGTCACCCGACGCCGCCGTGCGCATGCTCGCAGGGGCTCACGCCGCCCGTTCTCGGATCGGTTACCCCCGGCCTCCCGTCGACCAGCCCGAGGTGGACCGCACCATCACGGATCTGAAGGATCAGCTGGGGGAGAGCACGTTTCACGAACTATGGGCGGAGGGCAGCGGCTTGACGCTCGACCGCGCCGTGGGCGACGCCACCAGGGGCCGAGGTCCCCGGGGTCGTCCGAACTCCGGCTGGGCGAGCCTCAGCGCCACCGAGCTCACCGTGGCCGGCATGGTGGCCGATGGGCTGCCCAACCCCGAGATCGCACGTCGGATGTTCATCAGCCGCAGCACCGTGAAGACGCACCTCGCACACATCTACGCCAAGCTCTGCACCTCCAGCCGCACCGAGCTGGCCGCCATCACCACCGCCGCCCGCGCTGAGGATGCGCTCGACTGAACGGCCGTCGAGTCCCTGTCGCTGCGGGCGTTCGCCGTGGTCCCGGATGACGACGTGGCGCCCGGCGACCTCCGGCGTCTCAACACCTCCTCGTCAGACCGCTGGGCTCACGAGTTGCGGGCGGACGGCGGACGGCGGACGGCGGCGCGTCCTCCCCCATGGCTTGAACACCGAGATCACCGTCGCGAAGATCACGGCGGCACCGGAGACCACGGGCGGAAACGCCACACCGTCGAGGTTCGGCAAGGGGGCTCGCGTCGTCAGCGCCAGGGCGGCTGCGTCCGAGAGCTCGTCCACCTCGGGGGTCAGCAGCCTGACGACCAGCACGAGCAGGACGACGGTCACCACCAGCTTGACCGCGACCCACCAGTACCGGACCCGGCCGTAGCGCGTCCCGAGCCCGAGCACGACTCCTGACGCGAGGGTTAGCACCGCGACGACTACCAGCGGTGTGCTGGGCGAACCGCACGAGCCCGACGGCAGCGGCCGCGGCTGCGACCCCGTCGTCGCCGAGCACGGCCCGAACACGAGGAGTCCCAGTACGACGTCGATTCGCACCGACACGCTCGGACGAGCTCACCCTGAGCTGGCACCACTTCCCGGCGGTGCCGGACCGCAGGCACCGCATCGCGGTGTTCCTCAGAGCCTACGGCGACATGCCCGACTTGGCGGACGAGTTGGGCCGCGACTACGTCGTCCTCGACTTCCACGACGCCCCGGCGAGCACGGATGTGCTGCTCGTCAATCCCGTCAGCCCTCAGTTGCTCGGGAGGCTTCGAGACCGCTATCCCCGTGCACGGGTCATCGTCACGGAGATCGATGACGAAGAGCTGGGGGCCACGCATGCCGGTCCCGTCAGTCGTCTCCTTGACGCGGGCGCAACCGCCTACCTGCCGCCGCAGGACATCAGTGGCGTTGCTGCGAACGTCCACGCGTACCTCACCGAAGCCGGACGGTTGGAGCTCACCTCCTCAAGCTCGGACACCGCGCCGCATGCTGCGCGGCGGCTGGTTGAGTGAGCCGCCGGAATCAGCCGATGAGATGGCCCGTGCTGAAGACGCCGGCCGGGTCGAGCCGCCTCTTGACGGCGAGCAGCCGCGCCCGGTCGCCGCCGCTCCACAGCGCTCCGACGTGTTCAGGACCGGCAGGGCCGAGGAAGTTGAGCAGAGATGTAGGGGCCGCCCAGTGCGACAGCTGGTCCATGATCGACTGCGTGAGCGCAGGCACCATCTCTGCCACCGGGCCCGCCATCGGACCGAGGGCCCACACCGAGAAGGCGGCGTCACGGCCGGCCACCGCGTTCGGCACTGCGGCCGGCCGGGCCAGCGCGCCGCCGAGCTGGCGCACCTCGACCATGATCAGCGGCACGTCGACCTCCGGGCCGGCGACAGCCAGCAAGGCGTCGACCGTTCCGGAGGACAACTCTCTCAGCGCCCCGCCGCGCTCCCACACGGGCATCGGCATCGTTGGGTCCATGTGGATGGAATCCACTGCTGCATAGGGCATCTCACCGACCATGTCCATGATCGGTGTGGCTGCGGATCGCATCGGATCGAGCAGTGCGGCACCCTCCTCAGCGAGCCTCTCTGGTGAAGTGGTTGCGCTCGCCAGGTGCGCGAAGCGCAGGTGCACGACGAACTGGCCCCGCAGAGGTTCGGGCAGGCCGGGGTCTGGCGGTAGCCGCAGCAGCGCGACAGACGTGGTCGTCTCTTCCGGCAGGGTCTCGGCCCACTGCCGATAGGTGTGGAGCACGTCGGAGGCAGAGTCGGCGGGGAAGAAGATGCCGCCGCCGTACAGGGTCGCGACAGGCATCAGGTCGAACTCCAGTTGCGTCACGATCCCGAAGTTGCCCTTGCCTCCTCGAACGGCCCAGAACAACTCGGGATCAGTGCCTTCGTCCACGTCACGGACGACGCCGTCGGCGGTGACCAGCTGAACGCGGCGGACGTGGTCGGCGGCGAAGCCAAAGCGACGAGCCATCAGGCCCACGCCTCCTCCGAGCGTGTAGCCGACGACACCGACCCGCGACGACGAGCCGTTCAGCGGGGCGAGTCCGTGCGGGGCAGCAGCCGCGATCACGTCCGCCCAGAGGGCGCCAGCGCCGACGCGTGCAGTGCGCGCCACGGGGTCCACCGTCACGTCGTTCATCCGCCGGGTCGAGACGACGAGCGCGCCGTCCAGGCTGGACTGCAGGCCGTGTCCTGTCGCCTGCACCGCGACAGGGAGGCCGCCAATTGTCGCCCAGCGCACGGCCGCCGCAACGTCGTCGGCACTTGTGGCGCCCACCGCCACCTCGGGCGCCGGGGTGAAGGTCGTGTTGAACGGCGCCAACTCGTCGGTCAGTTGCGGGTCACCGGACTGCAGCACGAGTCCCTGGATCCGGCGGGTGAGGGCGTCGTAGGAGAGCCGGTCCGCCACACGCGTCGTCATCGTCGGCGTCCTGGTCAACGGCCTGCGGTGACGGCGATCTCGACAGCCATCCCAGGGATGGCCAGCCGAGCGACACCGACGAGGGTGGACGGCGGGGTCGCGCCGTATGCGGCCATGCGCCGGCCGATGGCACCATAGGCGGCCATCACCGCGTCGACGTCGACGGCGTAGACGGTCATCGTGATGACGTCGCCGAGGTCCATGCCGCCGGCGGCGAGCACGATCTCGACGTTCGCCATCGCGAGGGCGACCTGCGCGGCGACGTCGTCGGCGTGCACGAGCTCGCCGTTCTCGTCGACGGGTCCCTGGCCCGACAGGGTGAGCAGACGCTCCGGTGCGCGACGCAGCTGCGCCTGGTCGAAGCCGAACGGCTCGTTCCACGTCGTCGGGTTGATGCGCGTCAGCGCCTTGACGGTGTCGGTTTTGGTGTCGGTCTTCGTGTCGGTCTCGGTGTCGGTCTTGGTGTCGGTGGTCGCGCTCATGGCAGTCTCCTGGTCTCCTGGAAGGGGTTCGGCCGGATGATTCCGTCCGCCCGTCCAGCATCCGATCGGGTTGCCATCGAAGGGAAACAGACGTTCCCGATCGCAGTTACAGTCCAGGGTTGTGGATGTGGAGCTGCGTCACCTGCAGGCTTTCGAGGTGCTCGCACGCGAGCTGAACTTCACCCACGCCGCCGGTCGGCTCCACATGACTCAGCAAGCCCTGAGCGCGCAGCTCCGCCAGCTCGAGAGCCGCGTCGGCGCCCAGCTCTTCGACCGGACCACCCGCACAGTCGCCCTGACCGACGCCGGCCGAACGCTGCTGGCGCACGTGCCCGCCATTCTCGCGGCGGTCGAACAGGCGGTTGATGAGACACGGCAGACGGTCGTTGGCGAACGCGGTTCTCTGACAGTGGGTTTGGCTGGTGTGGCTGGGCTCGACCTCACCCCGCGCATCCTGCGCGCCTTCGCTGCGGCCCGGCGGCAGGTCGCGCTCACCGTCCGCAACATCGACTTCAGCGACTCGAGTGGAGGTCTGCTCTCCGGAGGGGTCGACGTCGCGCTGCTATGGCTGCCGGTGCCTGGCGGCATTGACGTGGTCCCGCTGCTCGACGACCCACGGATGGCGGTGCTGGCCGCCGACCACCCCCTGGCCGTGCGCGACGAGCTCGTTGCCGAGGAGCTCGCTGAACAGCCCTTCGTCTGGATAGAGGCGATGGACCCCGGCGCTCGGGACTACTGGACGCTGGCCGAGCATCGCGGCGGACGCCCGGCGCGGGTCGGTGCCACCATCTCGGGCTTCGAAGACCTGTTCGCCGCAGTGCGTTCCGGCCAGGCCGTCTCCGCGTCGCCCGCGTCGGTGGTGCGGTCTCTGCCCTGGGACGACATCGTCGTGGTTCCCGTGCGCGGCCTTGCCCCGGCCACCCTTGCCGCCTGCACGCGAGCCGGCGAGGCCAGACCGCTGGTCGAGCTGTTCGTCCGAACGGCCGAAAGGGTCGTCGGGATCGGCGGCGAGCACTAGCTCGAGAGAGGGCGGCTGCGCCGGCGGTGCAGTCGTTCGGCCTCGAGCCGGGCCTGCTCATGCGCTCGTTGTTTGCGGATGGCTTGGTTCACGGCCTTGCGTTGCTCCGCCTCGATGACTGCCTGGGAGCGGACAGGCCACACATATGGCAGGTCGTCGGGAGTGCCAGGGAACAGCGACCCGTAGTGCTGTCGGTCCTTGCGTAAGAGTGCGGACTGGTGGCTGCGGTGAAACGCCTCGTCACCGAGCCAGCGCGGAAGCGCCCCCGCGGCAGCGAGCTCGGGCTGCGTCCGCACCGTTGTGACGCCGGCTGCGCGAAGGTCCGTCGCGATCGTCAGGGCACACGTGTCGCCGAAGCCGAGCTCGGTCCATACGTCGCAGCAGGAGAAGCCGTATCGGCCGAGCGCCTCCTCAAACCCCTTCCACATCAACACAGCTGGGTGGTTGGCCCATCCATAGCCGGGTCTTGTCAAGGCGCGCACCACCTGAATGGTCTCCACCCGCTGCTTGCCGAGCCGCCTCGGGTCGAGCGTGCGCGCCGCGCGCTCGAAGTCGGCAAAGGGCAGGAACGTCTGCACCTTCTCACCTGCCCTTCTCTCAGCGGCTCAACCGCCGCGCAACCGCTGGCGGGGCAGGTCTCAGAGTCGGGCCAGGGCTTGCGCCATGCCGGTCTCTGCTTCGTTGCCGAGCGTTTCGAAGGCACCTTTCATGAAGGGTGCAACCAGCCGGGCGATGCCCTTGAAGGTGAAATCTGCTGTATAGGTGACCTCTGTGTGGGTTCCGTCGGCACCGTCAGCAACTTCGCGGAACGTCATGGTGTCGTGGGCGACGACCGTCTTGTTCTCACCGCGGAGGCCGATGCGTTGGTTCGGGACCAGTTCCTCCACGACGTAGGTCAGCTGGGTTTCGCGGCCGGCGAATGTCGAGACGTTGGAGTACTCGCTCCCGTAGCCCCCGTCGCCGGCGGTCCGGACGGTCTTGACTGTGCCTGGGTCCCACTCGGTGGTCGTGGTGAAGTCCGCAAGGTAGGCGAAGACCTTGTCGAGGGGCTTCGGGGTGGTGACGACTCTTCGCAGTCTCATGTGAGTCCTTCGGGTTGTGATGGGCGACGACGGCGTTCAACGTGTGCTGCGGCTCCACAGGGCGGACCACAGGCGGACGGGTACGAGGCGCGCGACCTTCATCAGGATGGCCATGCGTACTGGAAACACGATCTCGGTGTGCTCGCGCTCCAGGCCGTCGCAGATCGCCCTGCCGGCGGCGTCGGCCTCGATGATGAAGGGCATCGCGAAGGCGTTGCCGTCGGTCAGGTCGGTGCGGACGAAGCCAGGGCAGATGGTGATGATGCGCACGCCGCTTCGTGCGACGCTGATGCGCAGGGACTCGAGCAGGTTGATCTGTCCCGCCTTGGTCGCGCCGTAGGCCTCCGACCCGGCCAGCCCCCTGTAACCGGCGACGGACGAGATGCCGGCGATGACGCCGGTGCGTCGGGCCAGCATCTGGGGGAGCAACGCCGCGATGGCATTGCTCATCCCGACCAGGTTGACCTGGATGTGCCGGTTGAAGACCTCGGTGTCCCAGTCGCTGGGAGACATCTGCCTCCAGTAGCCGGCGGACAGCACGGCGAGGTCGATCGGTCCGAGCTCGTCCCCGATGCGTGACGCGGCGTCCGCCAGCGAGTCGGCGTCGGTGACGTCGGCGGTGACCACGAACATCGTGCCGGCAGAGACGTCGGCCAGCTGTTCGTGACGGCGGGCCGAGATCGCCACCTTGGCTCCGCGGGTCTCGAGCTCACGGGCGACGGCTGCGCCGATCCCGCTGGACGCGCCGACGACCCACACGACCTTTCCGGTCAGATCCATACGGGGTGCCTCGTCATCTGCAGCTGACTGACGCCGAGGTAGCCGGTGCGGAAACCGGCCTCGCAGTAAGCGAGGTAGAACTCCCACATCCGACGGAACGTCTCGTCGAACCCGAGCCGGTGGATCTGGGGCCACTGTTCGTTGAAGCGCTCGCGCCACAGGTGGAGGGTGCGGGCGTAGTGCACGCCGAGCTCGCGTCGCTGGGTGACGCGCAGCGTGGTGTGAGCGGCCAGGGTCTCGTCGATGGACCGCAGCGAGGGGATGATGCCGCCGGGGAAGATGTACTTCTGGATCCAGCCGAACGACCGCTTGGTCGCGAGAACCCGTTCGTGCGCCATGGTGATGGCCTGAATGCTGACCTTTCCACCCGGTGCGAGCAGCCTGTCGATCGTGGCGAAGTACGTCGGCCAATATGCCTCCCCCACCGCCTCGACCATCTCCACGCTGACGATCGCGTCGAACTCACCGTCGACCTCGCGGTAGTCCTGCAGTCGCAGCTCCACTCGGTCGCTCACGCCGGCGCTCGCGACCTGCTCGGTCGCGAAAGCCAGCTGTTCGGACGAGATCGTCACAGTGGTCACTCGGGCGCCGCGTTGCGCAGCCCGGATGGCGAGTGCTCCCCATCCGGTGCCGATCTCCAGCAGGCGCGTCCCCGGCCCTACCCCCGCGTAGTCCAGAACTCCGTCGATCTTGCGGAGCTGTGCCTCTTCGAGCCTCGTTGCGGTGACGACGGACTCGCTCTCGTCGAACCACGCCGACGAGTAGCTCATGGTGGGGTCCAGGAAGGCTTCGAACAGGTCGTTGCTGAGGTCGTAGTGCGCGCTGACGTTGTGGCGTGATCCGTCAAGGGTGTTCGCGTGGTTGGGGGGGATTCGTTGGTCGACGATCATCCTCAGACGCTGCAACGGCTCGGGAACCAACCTGGTGAGCCTGGACGCGAACGGGGTGAGCAGGTCAGCCAGATCGGTTCCAGGGCCGGCTCGCCAGTCGCCCGCCATGTAGGCCTCCCCGAAGCCGATCTTGGTGTCGCGGCCGAGCCTGGCGAAGAAGGAGCCCGGGCGGACGAGCTCGAATGTGGGGGAGCCGCCGGGGCTGGCTCCGATGCTGGTCCCGTCGGGGTGCAGGACCCGCACCGGGACTTGCCGTACGGCGCGCTCGAAGATCAGCCGTGCCACGGTGGCAGCCAGCGGAGCCTTGGGCGTGTAGTCGATTGACGGCCACTTGACGGCAGTGGTGACAGTCATCTCAGACCCCTTCCTGTGGTTGGTGGTGCGGACGACGCCGGACGGGCAGGCGACGCAGCCATAGCCAGATGCCATGCATCCGAATGAGGGCTGAAACCTGTTGCGGCATGAGGGGTCTGCGGATGAGCTGACCGATGATCGCGATGGGGGTCGCCGGGGAGGGGCGGCCGCTGAATGTTGCGCTGAAGGTCACTGCTCCCTCTCGGCGCAGGAGAACGGTGCTGGACACGACCCGGGGAGACAGCTCGAATCGCATCTCGTAGCGGCCGGTGACGTCGAAGAAGGGTGAGACGTGAAACGCCTTGTCCGCTGCCGCGACTCCTGATGCGTCAGGGCGCAGGAGATAGACATGCCGCTCGCCGTAGGTGTTGTGCACTTCGGCGACGATGCAGGCCAACGCGTCCTGGGCATCGAAGCACCAGAAGACCGACAACGGGTCGAACACGTGGCCCAGCACCCGGGCGTTGGCCATCATGACGATCCTGCCGGACCCCTCCAGCCGAATGCCGTTGAGGGACAAATAGTTCCGGACGTTCTCTCCAATCAAGCTGGTCGGGTCGCCGAAGTGGTCAGCCGCCTTGAACGTGGCGAATGCCCTGAGGTACCAGGGCTGCTCGGGCACTGCGTCCAGGTCGACGAGCCACTGATAGACCGCGTGTCGAAAGGTGTGACGGACCCGCCCGCGTCGGTGGTGAGTGACGTGTCCCGTCACCAGCGCCGGGAGTGTCGGGAGCGTTGACATTGTCGGAACCGTTGGTAGCGCGGGGGATTCGGTGAGCGAAGCGGTGGTCACCAGGTCACCCCGAAGTGCCGGGCAGCCTCGACGCCGGAGCGGCACCCGTCCTCGTGAAAGCCCCAGCCGTGGTATGCGCCGGCGTAGACCGTGCGGTCCGTTGCCAGGGCGCCAAGGCGTGTCTGGGCGGCCACCGCCTCGGGCGTGTAGATGGGATGCTCGTAGTCCATCACTGCGAGCACGGCCTCTGGATCGATGCGTTCACGCGCGTTGAGAGTGACCAGGTAGTCGTTGGGCGCGGTATGTCCCTGCAGACGATTCATCCAGTAGGTGACGACCGTGGGCTCGCTGGTGGATGTACAGGAGGACATCCTGTAGTTCCATGACGCACCCGCGGCCCTCGCCTGCGGAAGCAGCGACGAGTCGGTGTGCAGGACGGTCTCGTTGCGGGAGTACTCAAACGCCTTGAGGGTCTGCACCTCCTGGTCGCTCGGATCCGTCAGCAGGTTCAGCGCCTGGTCCGCATGGGTTGCGATGACGACCCGGTCGAACGTGGCCGTCACGCCCGGCGCGTGCGTGATTTCGACACCCTCGGGCCGGCGCGTGATGTCGGTGACGGCCGCCGACCTGCGCACGTCCGGTAGCCGGGCGGCAAGTCGCTCGACGTAGGTACGCGAGCCCCCGACGACCGTGAACCACATCGGCGAACCGGTGACCTGCAGCATCCCGTGGTGGTCCAGGAAGCGGAACAGGTACCTCGCCGGGTAGTGCGACGCGGCATCCCGTCCCGAGGACCAGACGCAGGACACGACCGGCACGGCATAGTGCGAGATGAAGTGCTCGCTGAAGCCCTCGCGCTGCAGGAACTCGCCGTACGTTGTGAGGTCGCCTTGGTCATCGCCCTCGGGGTCATCTGTGGATCGCAGGAAGGCGGTGGCTCGGCGATGGAAACGCCTTACCTGCAACAGCATTCGCAAGAACTGAGGGTCCAGGAGGCGGCGTGGCTGGGCAAGCAAGCCTGAAAGACCCCGCCCACCGGCATACTCCAGCCGGCAACCCTCGCAGCGCACGCTCATGCTCATCTCGGTCGGCCGCACCTCGACCTCGAGCTCGGCGAACAGCTTGCGCAGCCAGGGGTACGTCCGGTCGTTGTGGACGATGAACCCGCTGTCCACCGCATGCTCGCCGCCGTCAGGCGCGGTGACGTCGTGGGTGTGGGCGTGCCCCCCGAGGCGGTCGTCGGTCTCGAACAAGGTGACGTCATGCGTGCGGTTCAACAGGTAGGCGGCGGTCAGGCCTGAGATCCCGGAGCCGACCACCGCCACCGAAGGCCGGCGCGCCGTCTGCCCATCGGGTGACTGGCTCGCGGTGTTCATTGCTGCTCCTTGGCAAGGTCTGTCCCCCTCGGTGGATCGCTGTCCAGGGTTTGTCTAATGAAAGTAGAAGAGGGATCAAGTACTGTCAAGTGTCTGTCAAATGTTGGTAGAGTGTGTGACATGAGCCACGATGGGCTGTCAGCCGTGCTGCGGATCGGTGAGCTCAGCCGTCGCGTCGGCGTCAGCGAGCACGTTCTGCGTGCCTGGGAAAGCCGCTACGGGCTACTGAAACCGGCTCGCTCGGCAGGTGGCTACCGGCTGTACTCCGATGACGACCAGCGCAGGGTGCGGCTGATGCAGGCCTATCTCACGGAGGGTCTGGCAGCCGCTGAGGCAGCGCGCCAGGCCATCGCACACGAGCAACAGCAAGGTCTTGCTTCGGACGCAGAGCAAGCATGGACTGCACAGGGCTCAGAGCCCGCCCCTATCGAAGTCGCCGGAGCGGAGGTAGCCGATTCCGCGGATGTCCTTCGTCATGCCTTGGACGAGCTGGACGAACCAGTGGCCCAGGCTGTGTTGGATCGGCTGTTGACGGACTTCACGGTGGAGAGCGTGCTCCGAGACGTCGTGATGCCCTACCTGAACGACTTGGGGGTTCGGTGGGAGCGCGGCGCGATCAGCGTCGCCCAGGAGCACTTCGCCACTCACGTGCTGCGCGGGCGGATGACCGGCCTGGCTCGCGGATGGGGGAACGGGCGTGGACCGCAGGCGCTGTTGGCCTGCCCCCCCGATGAGTTGCACGACCTGGCCCTGCTCGTCTTCGGGATCGTCCTCAACCGGAACGGCTGGCGCGTCCGCTACCTCGGAGCGAACACACCGATGCAGGACACGATCCAGATGACCCTGCAGACCCGGCCGAGCCTGGTCGTTCTGGCGGCGAGCACACCGGGGCGATTTGCCGCGGTCCTGCCCGAGCTGGTGCATCTGGCTGGCATCGCAACGCTGGCCCTTGCCGGGGAGGGTGCGACCGAGAACCTCGCTGACGAGACCGGTGCTCGGCTGATCACCGAAGATCCGGTCACCGCGGCTCGACAGCTCGCCGGGCCGATCGCGTCAAGTCCTTGAGGTGCCCCGCGTTGTGCGGTTTGGCCAGAGCCGCTGTTGCACCGGCAATCTCGTTCGAGAGCGCTGATTTGGCGCGACGACAGGGACCTCGCCGCGGCGCCGGACCGCCTGATGCGATTCGTCCGCGACCAGGTTCAGACCTGGGGCCGGTCCGGACGGCAGATCGCCTAGCGAGCCGGTGTGGTGGCGAACCGCAGCGCGAGCTCGGCGGTGATCGTCATGTGTCGCGCCAGGAAGGCGCGCTCGTCGAGCCGCTTGCGCCGCAGCCAGGTCGTGACCTCGTCATTGCACTTGCTGGCATTGCAGGAGCCGCATGCCGGCGCGATGTTGTCCAGGGTGTAGCGGCCGCCGCGGGAGATTGCCAGCAGGCAGTCACGCTGCAGCGGCTTGTCGGGGGCGCCACAGTAGGCGCAGCCGCCCCAGGCTGCCTGGAGTGCAGCCCACTGCTCCTCGCTGAGGTCATGGTCGACGCGACCCATCCGGCGCCTGCGCTTGCGGGCGGCTCGCCCAGCACGGCTTCGATTGACCGCCATCGTCCCAGCGTAGGCATCGCGGATCTCGACTTCGGCAACAGCTTTGCGAGCATGGCCATCGCGGATTCCTGGATGTCGACGTGCTCGCACTCGAGCGCCAGGCAGCCGATGTCGGCCACCTCGCGGGTGTGCTCGGGACGGTCCCGGGCCACAGCGGCAAGAGTCTCAGCTGAGTGACGACGAGCCCCTTGCGTGGCTGCAGCAGGCGTAGAAGCTCCCGAAGCGCAGTCGGTCACCGTTGCTCGTCACCACGGGGTCGGCCCGGAGGATCGCCAGCATCCCTGGTGGAACGTAGTGGCGCGTCCGCGCCACCCGCGCGACGGTGAGCAGAGCCCGAGCCGTCTGCTCCGAGTGCGCGAGGAAGCCGTCGAAGAACCGCGGATGCATGGTCGCGCCAGTCGGTGTGGTGCCTCCACTGGTGGAGAGCGACACCTCGACCCGGCCCCTGCCCACGGAGACCTCTGAGGGACGCTGGTAGGCGTAGGTCTGTTCTGTTGGCAGGGGCACTCTCTCGAACGTACGAGATCCCCGTCCGGTTCGTTGTGGTTCGGCTAAGTCGAGGCAGTCACAGGTCCTTGCGCAGGAAGGACGCTGCCGCCAGGCCCCACACCACGGCCACCCACACCGCGGCCCACGCGAGGTACGCACCCGTCAGGGGCGCCGCGCTGAGGAACGGGAAGGCTTCGCCGTCCGTGTCACCGAACTGGAGGAGCGCCGACGGGTCCTGGAACGCGTGCATCGCCCCGCGCCAGAGCCCGTCGGTGGGCAGCAGCATCCGCGAGACGGTGCCGACCCGCTCGACGGCGTCGTTACCGAGGGACGCACCCACGCCACCCACGACGCCAGCCACCCAGGTCGTCCCGAACAGGCCGACCGCGACGACGCCAGAGGCCATCGGCGAGATGGCTGTCGAGAGCAGCACGGCGAGGGTGAGCAGCACGACAGTCTGGGCCGCGAGCAGCGCGAGGGCGGTCGCCGGCTCCGGTGGCCAGTAGTCGACCGTCCACCGGACGACGAGGCACTGGGCCAGCCCCGCGAGAACGACGAAACCGCTGCCGAATGCCACCAAGCCCAGCCACTTGCCGAGCAGGAATGCGGATCGACGAATCGGCCTGGCCAGCACCGCGAGCGCGATGCCCGACTCGGTCTCGCCCGACAAGGTCGGGCCGGCCAGGAACGCGGTACCCAGCGCCGCGATCAGGCTGAAGCCGAACATCACCAGGTTGAGCAGGATGGAGGCGGTCAGCCGAGCCTCCCCGCTGGTGAGCGCGCTGCCACCGGTCTCCGCCGCCAGGCGGGAGAACCCCCACGCGCTCACCGCGAGCAGGAGGACGGTGAGCACCGCGAGGGCAAGCAGCACGCGCCGGCGGGATGCCTCGCGCAGTGTGAGGGCGGCAATGGTCAGGACCGTCCGGGCCGTCGTCACAGCTCTTCTCCCGACCGGGCTGCCGAGCCCTCGCGCAGGATGCCGAGCAGGCGCTCCTCCAGGCTGATCCGTCCAGGCTCGACCGCGTGCACCCGTGCACCCAGGGCGACCAGGTCGGCGACGATGTTGGGAACAGCCGTTCCAAGGTCGTCCGCCGGCAGCGCCACGGTGAACCAGTCGCCTTCTCTCTCAGACTTTCCGGTCGCGGCCAGCCGCGCCTCGGCCGCGGGGGAGAGGTCGGTCAGGTGCAGCCGCAGCTCGCGCAGACCGAGCAGCTCGGCGAGGGTCCCCGATGTCGCGACCCGGCCCCGGTCGAGGATGACGACCCGGTCGCAGACCCGCTCGACCTCGCCGATCAGGTGCGAGTTGAGCAGCACCGCGACGCCGCGCGACTTCAGTGCCAGCACGATGTCGCGAACGTCGGCGCGGCCGAGCGGGTCCAGCGCGCTGGTCGGCTCGTCCAGGATCGCCAGGTCGGGCTTGGCCACCAGGGCGACTGCCAGCCCGAGGCGCTGTTGCATGCCTTTCGAGAAGCCGCCCACCCGATCGCCGGCGCGTTCGGCCAGACCAACGAGGGACAGGCACTCGCGCTGCTCGTGCGCCGTCACGTCCATCCCGGACAGGCGGACGTGAAGGGCCAGCACCTCGGCCGCGCTCAGCCACGGCTGGTACCGGAAAAGCTCTGGTAGGTAACCGATTCGGGCGCGCGCGGCAGGGTCAGAGGCGGGCCGTCCGAGGAGCATCGCCTCTCCTCCATCGGGGTGGACCAGGCCCAGGAGCATCTTGATCACCGTGCTCTTGCCCGCCCCGTTCGGGCCGAGCAGCCCGACCACCTCACCGCGGCCGACCTCGAGAGACACGTCGCCGACGGCAGGCTGCTTGCCGTAGCGCTTGCGCAGGCCGGAGCACCAGACGGCAGGCGCCGGCGGCAGGTCCGTGACCAGTTGCGCTACGGTGTCATGCGCGGCGTCTTGCCCTGCGGCAGTGGGGTTTTCGACCATGCTCAGCGCAGGTTCGTGGCGACCGACAGCAGCTCGTCCGCGTCCAGCGAACCGGCCACGGCGGTCACCACGCCGTCGTCCACCCACACGACGGCCGCGATCGTCCGGTCACGGGTGGTGAGGACGGTGGCCGCATCCCCGTTCACCTGCGCGGACGACGTGGTGACCTCGTCGGCGGGCACCGGCAGCGGCAGGGTGGAGCCGTCCGCTGCGAACGTGCGTAGCTGCGCCGCGACGTCATCGGGCAGGCCCGGGAGCGACAGCAGGTAGTCGCGCACCGTCTCGAACGGGGCGCCGGACGAGAAGGCCGTTGGCGCGACCGCTCGACCGACGATGAGGGCGGGCACTCCGGCGGAGGACGACCAGACCTGTGCCACACCGGGGCCGACGTCGAGCCGTACCTGGCTCCCGTCCAGACCGGGTGGGGGAGAGGGCAGAGCCTGGCCGGCTTCGGCGGCCGCTCGGGCCGCGCGCTCTGCCGAGAAGGTGAACGTTGCGCTCACCTGGCTACCCACCTGGTAGGCCGGCTCGCCGGTGACCCCTCGGGGCAGCTCGGTCACCTTCGGCACGTCGAGGCCGGTCTGCTCTGCCGCCGCTGCCGCGTCGCTGACCTCGTGCATGCCGACATCGCCGGTGATGGCGACGTCGCCGTATGCGCTCAGGTCGGGAAGGGCGATGAGATCGGCGCTGCTGAGACTCACCGGCGCGATCTGCTCGGTCTGGAAGATCTGCAGCCAGTCGTTGGCGGCCGCGGCGGCCCCGCCGCCGATGAACACGGCGGCCGCAACCGCCGCAACGGCGGGACGGCGCAGGGCAGCCCGGGGCCAGCCGGCACGCGTCGGTGCCGCCGTTCGCCCTGAGCCCCCGGTGGGCGCTGCCATCGACAGCCGTCGCCACCCGGCTTCGACGTCGGCGTCCGTGCCACCTGCAGTCGCCAGTGCCACGCCGACCAGGGCCGCGTCGTCACGGGCCGCGGCCAGCCCTCGCAGGCACTGCAGGCAGTCGGCGACGTGGTCGCGGTCGGTGTCGGCCACTCCGGCCGGCTCGTCGAGCAGCTGGCGCAGCACGCCTTCATTCGGATGACGCATGACGGTTCAACTCCCTGCGTAGGGTGGCTTCGGCGCGCCGGACGGTGGTGCCGACACTTCCCGGGGACAAGCTGAGTGCCGCGGCGACGTCGGCGTAGCTGACGCCGCTGTGCCGGAGCACGAGAGCAACGGCCTGCTTTCGGGGCAGCCGTGCGAGCGCGGCGCGCACGCGGCGACGCTCCTCGAGGGTCACCACCGCCTCGGCCACGTCGGACACGTCCGCGACGAGAGGCTCGTCCGCCGCGTGGGCGGTCTCCTCGCGCGACGTGCGACGCCGCCCGGAACGGAGCAGGTTCAGCGCAGTGTGGGCGGCGGCGACGGCGAGCCAGCCGCGAGCCTCTCCGGCCGGTACCGACGAGCGGCCGAAGGAGAGGAACACGTCCTGCGCGACGTCCTCGGCCTGGTCGCGCGAGCCCAGCACCCGAGCGGCCACGCCGACGACCAGCTGGTAGTCGCGGCGGAAGATCTCGTCCAGGTCGGCCCGCACGACGCCACGGAGACTGCCCGGCATCGTCAGGAGCTTCCAAGCGGGCCGCCGCGCGGCGACGGCTCCGGAGGCAGCAAGGACGGTCGCCGCGATGACGTCGACCGGCGCCCCTCGTCCCCGCAAGACCAGCTCCATGTCTGTGAAGCACCGCCGGGGCCGGGAATGTGACATGGCCTGTGACAGGCACGGTCAAGGGCACTGTCACCGGGCACCTCTTGGACCTGCACGCCCGCCTCTCAGGAGTCGTCGTTGAGGCGAAGAGTCTGCAGCCGCCTGCCCGCGTAGGCGGTCGCGGTGACGGCGACCACCACGAGCAGAACGAATCCGGTGCCGAAACCGACGGCGGCGTCGAGGCCGAGCCGCTCGGCCGAGTCCCCAAGCACACGTTGTGTGACCGCGAGTGACCACTGCTGAATGCTCAGAGCCTGCGCACCGGGGACGACACCACCGACCAGGGACTCCCAGATCAGGGCGTAGATCAGGCCGATGACGACGGCGTTCCGCGTGATGACGGCGAGCAGCAGGAACACCGCCGAGTACGCGACCCCGGCCGCCAGGGCGCCGACGGTGAAGGCGACGGTCACGGTGCCGACCTCACCGGTCAGCACGACGCCCGCCACACCGATCGGCAGCACTCCGAAGACGACGACCACCCCGATGGCGACCGCCAGCTTCGTGACGATGATCGAGTAGCGGTTCAACGGCTTCGCGAGCAGGTAGACGATCGACCCCTCGTCGATCTCCGGGCCGATCGAGCCCGTGCCGGCGATCAGGCCGAGAAGCGGCATCAGGATGGCGATGCCGAAGGCGCCGAGCAGGTCTGGCGCCAGCGCCCCGTCGAGCTCACCCTCGATCTCGGCTTCGAGCCCGGCGAGGACGCGAGCCAGGACGCACAGCGCCAGCAGCGCGAGTGGTAGGAGGAGCAGCACCAGCGTGCGCTTGCGGCCCAGCAGGCTGCGGCGCGTCAGTTCTGCGACCGTCGCGTTCATCGGGTCACCAGGTAGGAGAAGACGCTCTCGAGCGACTCGTCGGCGGGCCGTACCTCGAGCAGCCGGATGCCCCGCCTGGAGGCGATCTGGGGGAGGGCGTGGACGAAGGCAGAGAAGTCCGTCGCCTGCACCTGCACGGTGCTGGCTCCGGCTGCGTCGGTGACCAGCTCGACGCCCGAGGCACTGGGCTCGGCGATCACGGCCGATGCCAGCGCGCGATCGTCGCTGGAGCGAATCGTGTACTGGTGCGGCCGCTGGGTCATCAGCCGACGGATCTCGCGGAAGTCACCGGACGCGGCGTGCCTGCCGGCGACCATCACCTCGATGCGGCCGGCGATCTGCTCGACCTCCTCCAGGATGTGCGAGCTGAACAGGATCGTCCGTCCCTCGTCCCCGAGATCGTGGAGGAGCTTCATCAGGTGCATGCGCTGGCGCGGGTCCATCCCGTTGAACGGCTCGTCGAGAAGCAGCACCGTGGGGTCGTGCACGATCGCGGTCGCCATCTTGATCCGCTGCTTCATTCCCTTTGAGTACGTGCGGATGTCACGGTCCTGAGGCTCGGCCATCTCCACGGTGGCGATCGCTCGTCGAGCGGCGCCCTCGGGGTCGCGAAGCTTGTGCAGCTTGGCGTTGGCCAGCACGAAGTTCCAGCCGGTGACCGAGTCGTACATCTCCTCGCGCTCCGGCACCAGCCCGACCTCGCGGTAGATCTCCTGGTCGCGGTAGATGGTCCGGTCATCGAGCGTCACGGTGCCTGCAGAGGGGGCGAGGAAGCCGGCCATCATGTTGATCAACGTGGACTTGCCGGCGCCGTTGGGCCCCAGCAGGCCGGTGACGCCGGCGCTCAGCTGCATCGTGACGTCGTTGACCGCGACCACGTTGCCGAACCAGCGGGACACGTGGTCCAGGTCGATGACGCTCATGACAGGGCCGTCCGGTAGCGAGCAACCAGGGCGGCGTAGCTGCCGACGGCCAGCGCCAACGTCAGCGCCACGAACACGGCAGTCCCGCCCGTGCCCGGCGGCGGTCCTTGGATGGTCGAGGTCTCGGCACCGAGGAGACCGGAGCTGACGCCGTCGACGAGCGTGTACGGCGAGATGAGGCCCGTGTACCCGAGGAACGTGTCGTTGCCGAACGCGAATGCCATCCCGCTGACCGCGAGCTGTAGGCCCGACAGCACGAGCAGCACACCGACGACAGCGGCCACTCCCAGACCACGACGCGGCGTCATGGCGGCCACCACGAGCCCGATGCCGGCGAGGACGATCGAGTAGATCGCGGCCCCGGCCATCGCCCGGAGGTAGTCGGGCACCTGTTCGCCGAGGGGCAGCTTGGCCAGGAGGGCTCCGGCGAGAAGCAGCGTGATGGGCAACGCCAACAGGAGGAACAGCGCGACCGCCATCCCTGCGAACTTGGCCTGGACGTACTGCTGACGGCTCAGTGGGCGCGAGAAGTACAGGGACGCCACCCGAAAGCGGAGATCCCGCGACATCACAGCGGGTGCCTGCGAGCTAAGGAAGATCGTGACGAGCAGCTGCAGCACCAGCACGTACTCGGTGTACCGGAGAGGTAGGGACGGGGCGCCGAGGTAACCGGTCACGATGCCCATCACCACCGCCGGCAGCGCGATGGCCGCCAGCAGCAGGAAGGGCATCACCTTTGAGCGGGCGGACCGGCCGAGTCCGTATGCGCCGCGCAGGGTTTCGACGAACAGCGAGCGACGGATGTACGAGGCGCCCAGCCGCGGGCCGTCGTAGTGCCGGTAGCCGATGTCATGGATCGCGCCCGTTCGCGCGGGGGAGGTCGCCTCAGACACGCACGCCTCCCTGCTCGTCGGGGCTGTCGGTGAACATCTCCGTCATCCGGTGCCGCTGGCGCTCCACTCGCACGAGGCCGAGGCCCAGCTCGGCGACCGCGTCGCGCACGAGGTCGTAGGCGGTCGGGTCACCGACGTCGACGTACAGCAGACGGCCGTCACTGCGCGCCGGCACCCCGGCATCGCTCAGCCACCGCTGGAGGCCGTCGAGGTCGCCGTCCACCTCGACCGCGACCATCGGCGTCTCCGCAGTGACCGAGGCGGTGGTGGAGTGCCGCAGCAGTCGGCCGCCGTCGATCACGACGATGCCGCCGCAGACACGCTCGAGCTCTCCGAGCAGGTGCGAGGTCACGATCACCGAGATGCCGAACTCCGCTCCGATCCGGCGGATCAGCTCGAGCATGTCGTCGCGGCCGGCCGGGTCGAGTCCGTTCGTGGGCTCGTCGAGCAGCACCAGGGCGGGGTCGTGCACGAGTGCCTGGGCGAGCTTGACCCGCTGCCGCATGCCCGTGGAGTAGCCGCCCATCGGCCGGTACCGCTCCTCGTAGAGACCGACGTGCCGCAGCGTGTCGGCGGCCCGTTCGCGGGCGGACGTGGTGGGGAGCCCGGACATCCGGCCCATGTGCACGACGAACTCGGTGGCGGACACGTCGGGCGGCAGGCAGTCGTGCTCAGGCATGTAGCCGACGCGTTCCCGGATCGCCGGGCCCTGCGTGCCGACGTCGAGGGAGAGGACGTTCGCCGTTCCCTCGGTCGCCGGGAGAAGGCCCAGCAGGACCTTGAGCAACGTGGACTTGCCGGCGCCGTTGGCACCGACCAGGCCTGTCACACCGGGCTGCACGTCGATGGTCAGTTCCTCGACGGCGGTCACCGAGCCGAAACGCTTGGTCAGCCCCTCCGTCTGGATCAACGACACAGTTCCCCCACCAGCCCCTCTGGTGGGGCGGAAGGCGTCCGTCTCCAGGCCATGGCATGACGCTAACGGCCACCTGCCAGCCCCGTGGCGACTCCCGACGAACGTCGGGGTACCTCCACCGCATCTGCACACCCTGCGCGCGCGTCACAGCGCCGCGGCCCGGGCTCGAAAGGGGCTGCGGTGTCGCCGCGTCGACCTACCCTCTGCTTACGAGGTCTCGTACTTGAACGACAGCTGCAGCTTCGTGCGGTACAGCAGTGCGCCTTCGTCGCCGACGACGACGTCCTGCTTGGTCACCTCGGCGATTCGAAGGTCACGCACCGAGGCACCCGCTGTGCTGATGGCCTCTGCGGCCGCCTCCTCCCACGAGGACGTACTCGTTCCGATCACATCGATGACGCGGTAGACGCTCATGACACCCTCTCGTCGCTGGCGGGACCCGACCCATGATGTCCCCGTCGAGACGCTCGCGCGATGGGACGAGCACTCGCGCCAACCGGCAATCCGAGAATCCGGACGGCCGTAGGGGAGCGCAACGGGCGCAAAAGGCGCAGACTGCTGAGGTACCCGCAGTCGTCCTCGCGCGGAGGCAGTCATGGCGACCGATGTTCCACTGTCCCTACCGGTGCTCTCTCGCGGCAAGCACCGCAGCCCCCGCCGGGGCGCGTGCTTCATGGAGTTCGCGGCCTTCCTTGCGGGTGAGCGGTGGAGCGACCATCCCCGGTGCACGCACCCGCTGCTCGCGACCCTCGCTCGCTGCGTCAACGACCTCACCTCGGACGCGGCCCGCCCGTTGCTGGCCCCCCTGATCCCGTCGGTGATCGGCCTGACCAGTGACGACCTGCGGGTGGACGCGCGCATCGCCCTGGTGACGGCGCGGGCGGCACTGCCCGTCGTCGCAGAGGAACGCCAGCGGGTGCTGGCGGTCGGCGTCCTGACCTCGGAGCGCGTGCTGGCCGAGCTCGACGGGCGGCCCGACGGCGACATGGAGGACGCGACGACCAGGGCGTTGCGCTCGGTGCCCCACGCGGCCCAGTGGGCCAAGAGCTTCAGCAAGCTCGCCGGGGCCAGCAGGCCGCGCGACTTCCGGCGCTTCGCGGCGCCGTGCATCGTCACCAGCGCGGCTCAGGGCCTCGCCGTCGCCTGCGTCAACGATCGGGAGGAGCGCCTGCACGCGATGCTGAGCGACGCCATCGACGAGTGCCTGTCGCTGGTGCGGCCGGTGGTGCCGGAGCCTGCTCACAGCTGGGACGACGCCTGCCGGCTCACCGGGGTGGCAGTCAGCTAGAGGGCTCGACCGGCCGTCAGCGTTCGGCCAGCGTGAGCGAGAACGTGTAACGGGAGGCGCGGTAGACGTGGCTGCCGTACTCCACGGCACGGCCCGAGTCGTCGAAGGCAGTTCGCGTCATCGTCAGCAGGGCGGCGTTGCGCGCCTCGCCCAGCAGCCGCGCCTCCGCGGCCGTCGCGCTGCGCGCTCCGATGCTCTGGTCGGCCTGGTGGATGGAAACCCCTGCGGCTCGGAGCATCTCGTACAGGCCACGCTCCTCGAGGTCCTTCGCCTCGATGCTCCCGATGCTGGACGGCAGGTAGTTGGTCAGCAGCGCGATGGGCTCATCGTCCGCGAAGCGCAACCGCCGCAGGTACAGCACCGGGGTTCGCTCGGCGACGCCCAACGCGGTGGCAACCTCGTCGTGCGCCGTGACCGTCTCCACGTCGAGGACCTGCGTACGAGGGTGCCGTCCGGTCGCCGCCAGGTCGTCGTGGAGGCTGGTCAGCTCGGCGGTCGCCTGTCCTGGGCGCGGATGACCTGCGTGCCGACACCCCTCTTGCGGACGAGGAGTCCTCGCTGGACCAGGAAGTCGATGGCCTGGCGCATGGTCGGACGAGAGACGCCGAGGTCGTTCGCCAGGCCGATCTCGTTGCCGAGCAGGGAGCCAGCCGGGATGTGACCTTGTTCTATGTGCTTCCTGAGGCGGCGGCGCTCGCACGCGCCGTCGACGTGATCCGTTCTGCCCGGCGGCCGATGGTCGTCGCCGGGGGAGGGGTCGGATACAGCGATGCCACCGACGCGCTGCGTGCCTTCGCTGAGGCAACAGGCATCCCGGTCGCCGAGACCCAGGCCGGAAAGGGGTCGCTGCCCTTCAATCACCGCCTGGCGCTCGGCGCGGTCGGGAGCACCGGCACGGCGGCGGCCAACGCCATCGCGCGCGAGGCAGACGTCGTGATCGGCGTCGGTACGCGCTACAGCGACTTCACCACCGCGTCGCAATCAGCGTTCGCCGACCCCGGCGTGAGGTTCGTCAACATCAACGTCTCGACTCTGGACGCGGCCAAGCACGCGGGGGTCGGCTTCGTCGCTGACGCCCGGGAAGCGCTGACAGCACTGGCGTCTGCCCTCGAGGGCTGGACGGTCGACGCGGAGCACAGCGAGCACGCAAGGCAGCTGTCCGCCGCCTGGGACGAGACCGTGCAGCGCGCCTACACACTGGGCCACGGCCCGCTGCCTGCGCAGTCCGAGATCATCGGCGTGGTCAACGAGGTCCGAGCCTCGCGACGTGGTGGTGTGCGCCGCGGGCTCCATGCCGGGCGATCTGCACAAGCTGTGGCGCACGCGCGACCCGAAGGGCTATCACGTCGAGTACGGCTACTCCTGCATGGGATACGAGATCGCGGGCGGCCTGGGCGTCCGGATGGCATGCCCAGACCGGGACGTGTTCGTGATGGTCGGCGACGGCTCGTATTTGATGATGGCGCAGGAGCTCGTCACCGCTGTGCAGGAGAACGTCAAGCTCATCGGCGTGCTGGTGCAGAACCACGGCTTCGCCTCCATCGGCGCGCTCTCCGACGAGATCGGCTCGCAGCGGTTCGGCACCCGGTACCGGTACCGCAACGCGGAGACCGGGCGGCTGGACGGTGACGTGCTGCCTGTCGACCTGGCGGCCAACGCAGCGGCTACGACGTCCGCTGCGAGGTCGTCGGTTCGACCGGGACGGTGTCGCTGGACACGCCGTCCGATGGTGCCGTGACCAGCCGCGGAGTCCGCGGGCACGCGGTGTCGGCTGACTGGCGCATCCGGTTCGGGGAGGCCTACCGGGTCGAGCTGCAGGAGTGGGTCGACGGCGTCCTCTCGGGCAGGAGTGGGTCGACGGCGTCCTCTCGGGAAGGCCCAACGGCCCAAGTACGTGGCGACCGCGATCGCGGCGACCGCGATCGCGGTGGCCGCCGTCGCCGCCGCCGCCTCCGGCAGCCGCACCGAGGTCAAGCTCGTCGACAGGCCGGCTCTCTACATCGCCGAGGAGCAGGCCGCCGGCTGATCGCGGCCACGTGACATCTGTCATGCGCAGGTGCTGACACCGCGCACTACAAGAGCCCGCCCGAACCCAGCCAGAGTGCGGTCATCACCAATCGACAAGGGAGATGACCGTGACTGAGGTCGTGACAATCCGTGGGCTGCACCACCGCTACGGGGAGACGCACGCGCTGCGTGGTGTCGACCTGACCGTCGCCGCCGGCGAGTGCGTTGCGTTGCTCGGGCCCAACGGCGCGGGCAAGACGACAATCGTCGGTGCGCTGACGGGCCTGCTGGCACCGTCCGCCGGAACCGCCCGGATCGACGGCGCGGACCCCCGCCGGCCGGCCACACGCCGCCGCCTGGGCGTCGTGCACCAGCACGCCGGGTTCCCGCGCACGCTCAAGGTCCGCGAGCTGGTCGGGGGGTGGGCGGTCCGCGCAGGCCAACCCGCATCGGACGCCGACGCGATCCTGGCCGAGGTGGGACTGCTCGACCTGACGAAGCGCCGCGTCACCGAGCTGTCCGGGGGCCAGCAGCAACGGCTCCAACTGGCGATGGCGCTGGTCGTCGACCCGACGCTGCTCGTCCTCGACGAGCCGACCGTCGGGCTGGACATCGACGCCCGCCGCCGCTTCTGGGCCACGCTCGCCGCGCGTCGGGACCGTGGCACCGCCGTCCTGCTCACCACCCACCAGATCGAGGAGGCAGCCGCCGTCGCCGACCGCGTCGTCGTGCTGCACCAAGGGACCGTGATCGCCAGCGGTCACCCGGCCGACCTCACGGCGCAGCTGCCCGACCGGACCGTCACGGCACGGACGGCACTGCGTGACAGCGAGCTGCGCGCCCTTCCCGGCCTCCTCGACGTCACGGTCGCCGATGGCCGGATGCGGGCCACGAGCGCCAGGCCCGAAGCCACCGTCCAGGCCCTGCTAGCAGCGGACCCGACGCTCCGCGACCTTCGAGTGGAGGGCGCCACGCTCGAGCAGGCCATCGCCGCCATGACCACCCAGGACTCCCAGGAGGTAGCCGCATGACCACGTCAATCCTCGCCGTCGAGATCCGCGACGAGCTGTACGCCATCATCCGTGACCCCGTGGCGGCGCTCTTCTCCATCGCGATGCCGGTCGGCATGTTCGCAGTGTTCGCCTCGCTGTTCGGGACCGAAGGCAACGGACCGGTCTCCGGCGCGACGCTCATGCTCGCGACGTTCGGTGCCTTCGGCGTGATCTCCGTCGCGCTGACGCCGGGCATCGGCATCGCTGAGGACCGCGAGCGCGGCTGGCTGCAGGTCAAGCGGGTCTCGCCGGTACCGGTGCGCACGACCCTGGCCGCCAAGGTCACCGCCAGCCTTCCGGTCGCGTTCGGTGTCTACGCCGCGATGAGCCTGACCGCCTTCGCGATGGGACTGTTCGACACCGACATCGGAACCTGGCTCCAGATCGCCGGGCTGCTCCTGCTCGGGTCGCTGCCGTTCGCACTGCTGAGCATGGCCGTCGGGTTCGTCGCCCGCGGACGCTCGGCTCCGGCCATCATCAACGCGGTATTCCTGCCGATGGCGATCGCCGGCGGGCTGTGGATGCCGCTGGAGGCGCTGCCCGCGTTCGTGCAGAACCTGGCCGTGTGGCTACCGACTTACCACACGTCCCAGCTCGGACTGGGGCTGCTGCTCGGTGAGTCGATCGTCGACAACATCGCGGCACTGCTTGCCGCCACCGGAGTCACGGCATCGCTGGCAGCCGTCGCGTACCGTTCGATGCGGGCGTGAGTGGAGGCCAGGCGTGACCACCGAGCAGCCGCGGACCACGGCGTCAGCCGACCACACCGGTCGGCTGTCCGCCGGTGGTCTGCGCCGCGGTGTCAACCGGTGGTGGTACCTCATCTTCCTGGGCGCGCTGACGTTCGAGCCGATGCTGCAGGCCGTAGGCGCCGGCACCGGGGCCACCACCGGTTCGCAGGCCGCCGACTGGCTGATGATCATCGCGCTCATCGCCATCGGGGTGGCGCTGGTGATCGTGGGAGAGCTGGGCACGGACCGCACGAAGACGGTGGTCGCCGTGCTCTTCACCCTGCTGGGCGTTACGACGATCTGGTTCGTGTCGACCGCGACGGTCTTCTTCGTCTACGCCGCGGCGTTCGCGGCGGGATCGTCGTCCCGCCGAACCGCACGTCGGTGGCTCATCGCCTTGAGCATGCTGCTGCTGGTCATCGCGGCGCTGTCGCCGGTGGACATGCCGTTCCGGCTCGCGGCCTTCGCGGCCCCCATCGTGCTCGTGTGGCTGATCGGCAGCTCGGTGATGACCGAGGCCGAGAACCTGCGCGAGTCTGCTCACCTGCGTGTCGACAACGTCCGGATCGAGCGGCTCGCCACCCTGGGCGAGCGCGAGCGGATCGCCCGTGACCTGCACGACCTGCTCGGCCACACGCTCACCGGCATCGTCGTGCGCGCACAGCTGATCCAGAAGGTCGCACCGTCCGACCCGGCGCGCGCCGCCGCCGAGGCGACCGACGTCGAGCAGCTCGCGCGCGACGCTCTGACCGAGGTCCGAGCAGCCGTCAGCGGGTGGCGACACCACGCGCTGGACACCGAGGTCGACATCGCGCGCGATGTGCTGACCGCGGCCGGCGTAGAACTGCTGGTGCACACCGACACCAACGTGTCGATGTCACCCGCGGTCGAGGCCGCGGTCGCGCTGGCCGTGCGGGAGGCCGTCACGAACGTCGTGCGCCACGCCGGCGCGCGCGTGTGCAGGATCGGGATCGTCACGGCCGGCGACGACGTGCGTCTGACGGTCGCCGACGACGGACGCGGTAGCGGCGCACCCGACGGGTCGGGGTTGTCGGGCATGCGCGAGCGCATCACTGCGCTCGGTGGGCGCGTCGACCGTCGCATGGACGGCGGCACCACGCTCACGATCACGGTTCCGGCGCAGGGCGTGGCCGCATGGCCTCAAGGAGCGAAGCGGTTGGTCACGTGACATGACGATTCGCATCGTGCTGGCCGAGGATCAGGCGATGGTGCTCGGCGCGTTCGCGTCCCTGCTCGCCCTCGAACCCGACATCGAGGTCGTGGCGACAGCGGCCGACGGTGACGAGGCGCTCACGGCGGTGATGGACACGCAACCGGACGTGCTGCTGACGGACATCGAGATGCCGGGCCGAAGCGGGCTCGACGTGGCCGCCGAGCTGGCACGGCGTGGCGCACCGACCCGCGTCGTCATCGTCACGACCTTCGCGCGCAGCGGCTACTTGCGCCGCGCACTCGATGCCGGCGTGGCCGGCTACGTGCTCAAGGACGCCCCGGTCGAACAGCTCGTCGACACGCTGCGGCGGGTGCACAGCGGCCAGCGGGTGATCGCACCCGAGCTCGCCGTGGCGGCATGGGACGGTGACGACCCGCTCACCGAGCGCGAACGCGACGTGCTGCGCAACGCCGCCGACGGCAGTCCGAACGCCGAGATTGCCGCCCGACTGCACCTCGCCGAGGGGACGGTGCGCAACTACCTCTCGTCAGCGATCGCCAAGCTGGGCGCCCGCAACCGCACCGAGGCCGCGGCGACGGCGCGCGAACGCGGATGGCTGTGAGCGGCTACGCGAGCGACTCGAGCGCGGCAGCGGCAGCCGACGCGCCGCCGTAGCCGCCGATCGCGACGGCCATCTGCTTCGCGCCGGCCGTGAAGCGGTCGTCCCCGAGGATGTCCATCGCGGCCTGTGCGATCGCCTCGCTGCTGGAGTCGGGCATGAGCATCAGACCGGCGCCGAGGGCCTGGACCTGCTCCGCGTTGAAGAACTGGTCGCGGCCCATCGGCGTGCACAACAGCGGCACACCGCGACCGAGAGCGGCCATCGTGGTGCCCAGGCCGGCATGGGTGATCACCAGTGATGCCGACGGAAGGATGTCGGCGTGCGGGATGTACCGCGCCACGTGAGTGTTGTCGCCCGCGTTCACCGATGCGGGATCGATGGAGACTCCAGTCGTCACGATGGCGCGAACCGGCAGCTGCGCCACCGCATCGACGCACCGCTGCAGCAGGTCCGCCTGCCCCTGCTCGCTCGTACTGAGACTGACGAGGACCAGCGGCGTCGTTCCGTCGCGGAGGTCGACGTCATGGGTCTCGCGGGACAGCGGGGGTGCGTCGAGCACGGGTCCGATGCGCAGCACATTGGCCGCGTCGGGCACGTCGGGCTCGAACTCCTTCGGCGCAGCGACGATCGCGTAGCGGCATGCGTCGTGGATGTCGCCGAGGTTCTCGATCGCCTGCAGACCGAGTTCCGCGCGCTGGGCGTTGGCGATCGCGATGCCTGGCGCGAACATCTCGACCAGGGGTCCGCCCCGGAAGATCGTGTACGGCGTGTGGAACAGCGTCGCGGTCGGAGTGCCCGATGCCAGAGCGACGTCGATCGCCGTGAACAGCATGGAGTCGACCAGCACCGCGTCTGCAGGCTCCCGCTCCAGCTCCCGCGCGAGGTCCCGGGCGATGGTTGTGCTGAAGCAGAGCTCCTCGATCATGAGCTTCACCTCGGCTTCGAAGTCGTCGGGATCGTCCATCGCGTCCCAACCTTGAGCCTGGGTCAACGGGACGAAGCGAGCACCCACATCACCGCACAGGTCGGCGATCGTGTCGTGCCCGAGCATCCTGACGTCGTGGCCACGCTCGACGAGCATGCGGGTGATCCCCAGTGTCGGAACGAGATTGCCCGCGCCGTCCCACGTCACGATCAGGTAGCGACCCATGTGCCCAACTCCTCGAATCCGGATACTTGACAAGGTGTAAAGTAGGTTATGCTTTACAGCATGTCAAGTGGCGGGCGCCCCCAGACCCGGACCCAGATCCTCGAAGCGGCACGCGCCGTTTTCGAGGAACGCGGCTACTACGACGCCGGCCTCGGCGCTGTCGCGAAGGAGGCAGGGGTCTCGCGCCAGGCCATCTACCTCCACTTCCCGTCCAAGGCGGAGCTGCTGACCGCCCTCCATCTGCACATCTTCGCCACGGACGTCGCCCCGGCCATCGAGCGGCACCCGATCACGGGCGCGGTGTCCGCGTTGGATGCGCTCGACACCATGATCGCCGTGGACGTCGACGTCGTCTCCAAGGTGTGGCGGATCCACGAGGCCCTGCAGATGGCCCGTCGGCAGCACCAGGAGGTCGAGGAGACCCTGCGCCCACGCGAGGAGGAGCACTACCGTGAGCTGTTCGACCTCGGGCGCCGCCTCAAGCGAGAAGGCGCGCTGCCACCGAACATCCGGGTAGGCATGTTCGCCGACATGCTGTGGGGGCTCCTCAACGTCGGCACCTACAGGAGCCTCGTCATAGAACGAGGGTGGTCGCTCGACCAGTACCGGCGCTGGGTTCGCAACACGATCCGGCGTGAGATCAGCGCCGACTGAGCTCACGTCCTGACGGAAGGGGAACGATGCAGAAGGAGTCACCGGTCGCCGTTGCGCGCCACCACCACCCCGAGATGGCCTCGTCGGCCGCGCGAGGTCGACGTGCCCACACCGTCGCGCTTCTGACGGTCGCGAAAAGGGGCTGACGTGAGTAGCGATCGCGATCGAAACGAACAAGGGCGAGCACAACAGGCTCGACCACGCGACGCGCTCGGGCGACCCCTGCCGTACGGCGCAACGGGTGTCGAGCCCATCTCCGAAGAACCGCTTTCGCCGGACGAGACCCTGGCCTACGCCCGCCGTCTGCTGGACGAGGGGCGCCCATTCGCGGCGCACGAGGCCCTCGAGGTCCGGTGGAAGTCGTGCCCGGACGAGGAACGCGAGCTGTGGCAAGGCCTGGCCCAGCTGTGCGTGGGCTTGACCCATCAGGCACGCGGCAACGCCATGGGTGCCTCAAGGCTCGTCGAACGAGCGGCGGGCCGACTGGAGGCCTACGAGCAGACAGCCGGTCCGACCTACGGTCTCGACCTCGCAGCGCTCATCGCGTGCGCCCGAGACCGGGTGCCGGGCGCCTGAGCATCCCGACCGACGCCGACAGCACTCGGTCGCCGAGTAGTGGCCTCTTGCACGGCGAGTGCGAAGGATGTAGCGGATCCGGACGGGACCGTCCTTCGTTTCGTGGCCGGCTCGCACACCGGACCACCTGGCTCCTTCGTCGGAGTCGAGTTCGGGGCCGGGCCGCCGAACTTCTATGACCAACCGCGACTCAGCTCCTAGCCCAGGGCGCGTGCTGACGCGGCGGAATGACGCGACACCCGAGGGCGAGGATCGCGGAAGCGGGATCGAAACGGCCGATGAGTTCTTACGCCGCGGACGGTCGTACCAGGCATGAGCCAATACCTGCTGTCCGTTCCGCACGACTCCGACGAAGAGCCCACCATGGAGACCATGGACCCGGCCGCGCTCGAGGCGGCCATGGCTGCCACCGGTGCGATCATCGAGGAGCTGACGTCGACCGGTGCCTTCGTCTTCGCTGGCGGGCTGATGCCGCCCTCGAGCGCGATCACGGTCGACAACACCGGTGAGTCGCTGAGCACCGTCAATGCCCCCTTCGTCGAGGCTCCCGAGTACCTCGGGGGTTTCTGGGTGATCGATGTCGCGGACGAGGAGGCCGCCCTGGGCTGGGCCGCCCGTGCGTCGAAGGCCCTGGGCGGCCGGATCGAGGTGCGCGCCTTCCAGGTGCCGCCGGGCGAGTGAGTTCACCGCGACGGTCTGTAATCGCCTCGTCAACCTGCCGAGTCGATGTGGTCGGCGAGATCGACGACGGCGTCGAGCAGTTGGCCGGAGTCCACCAGCGCCGGGTCGTTGTGGTCCGCACCTGCGACCGCGACGACCTGGTGCAGGGACGGCGCGGCTTCCGCCACCGCCCGGCTCTGGTCCGGCGGAACGATTGAGTCATCGCTGCCGTACACCACCGTGACCGGCGCCGACACGTCTGCGAGCTGCTCGGCCAGCGGGTACCGGTCCCGCAGCAGGGTGCGGACGGGCAGGAACGGGTAGTGGGTCCGTCCGACCGACGCCAGGTCCGTGAACGGTGAGCGCAGCACCAGCCCAGCAGGCGGACGCTCGGTGGCCAGCTCGGTGAGCACCGCGGCGCCGAGGCTCTCGCCGAGGTAGAGGATCCGCTCGGGCGGGTAGCCGGCATCGTCGACCAGGTACTGCTGCGCCGCGCGGGCATCGTGTGCCAGGCCCCGCTCGCTGGGGCTGCCGGGGTTGCCGCCGTAGCCGCGGTAGTCGAACAGCAGCACGGCCAGCCCCCGTCGCGCGAGTCCGTCCGCCAGCGTTGCCCGTGAGGACCGGTCGCCCGCGTTGCCGTTGGCGACGAGCACCGCGATGCCGCGGTCGGGCTCGCCGGCCGGCACGAACCAGGCGCCGAGGGTCAGGCCGTCGTGCGTCGCGAGGACGACGTCGCGTGCGCCGGGCAGAACCGTGCCGGCGGACGGCACCGGGCCGGTCGCCGGCAGGTAGATCAGGTGGCGCTGGAGCGCCCAGACCGCGCCCACGCACACCACCACCACAGCGGCGACGACGATCGCAGCCCGCATCACCACGCCAGTCTGCGCTTCTCCGTCCAGGCGCACGCCTGTCCGTTCCGCACAACGTTGGTGTACGAACAGGGCAGTTCGTCGCTGTGCCCACCGGCCCTGACCTCCTACCGTCGGCGCTACACCTCGTCGACAGGAGATCCCCGTGACCACGACGTCAGACAGCGCCCCGGCGACCACGGCAGCAGCCCAGCAGGCCGAGCAGTCTCGGCTGCCCGACGCGGGCGGCCCGTCGCTCCCTCAGGAGCGGCGCCTGGTGACGGAGATCCCTGGCCCGTTGTCGCGGGAGTGGTCAGCGCGCCGCAACGTGGCCGTGCCCCGCGGAGTCGGCTCCACCCTGCCGGTCTACGTCGTGGCGGCCGGCGGCGGTGTGCTCGTCGACGTGGACGGCAACTCGCTCATCGACCTCGGCTCGGGCATCGCCGTGACGACCATCGGCAACGCAGAGCCGGGTGTGGTCGACGCGGTTCAGGACCAGGTGGCCAGGTTCACGCACACCTGCTTCATGGTCACGCCGTACGGCTCGTACGTCGAGGTCGCCGAGGCCCTGAACGAGCTGACGCCGGGTGACCACGAGAAGCGCACCGCGCTGTTCAACTCCGGCGCCGAGGCGGTCGAGAACGCGGTCAAGATCGCCCGAGCGCACACCGGTCGGCAGGCGGTCGCCGTGTTCGACCACGCGTACCACGGACGCACGAACCTGACGATGGCTCTGACCGCAAAGGCCATGCCGTACAAGCACTCCTTCGGGCCGTTCGCACCGGAGGTCTACCGCGCCGCGATGTCGTACCCCTTCCGCGACGGTGCAGCCGTCGACGGCGCCGCTGCCGCCGAGCGCGCCATCGACCAGCTCGAGAAGCAAGTCGGCGCAACGTCTCTCGCGGCCGTCGTGATCGAGCCGATCCAGGGTGAAGGCGGCTTCATCGTGCCTGCGCCCGGCTTCCTCGGAGCCATCGCCGACTGGGCCCGCGCCAACGGCATCGTGTTCGTGGCCGACGAGATCCAGAGCGGCTTCGCGCGGACGGGTGCCATGTTCGCCTGCGACCACGAGGGTGTCGTTCCTGACCTGGTGACGCTGGCGAAGGGGATCGCGGGGGGCATGCCGCTGGCGGCGGTCACCGGGCGCGCCGAGATCATGGACGCGGCGCACGCCGGCGGCCTCGGTGGCACCTACGGCGGCAACCCGGTCGCGTGCGCCGCGGCCCTGGCCGCGCTGAGGGCCGTTCGCGAGCAGGGTCTGGTCGAGCGAGCGCGCGACATCGAGAAGACCCTCTTCACGCGGCTGGGCGACCTGCAGGCCCGCGACCCACGGATCGGTGACGTGCGAGGGCGGGGCGCCATGGTGGCCCTCGAGCTCGTCGAGCCAGGGACCCTCCGCCCCGACGCGGCGCTGACCAAGTCCGTCGCCGCCGCGATGCACGAGCGTGGAGTCGTCGTGCTCAGCTGCGGCACGTACGGCAACGTCCTGCGGCTGCTGCCGCCGCTCAGCATTCCTGACCGGCTGCTCGACGAGGCACTCGACGTGCTCGCCGAGGTCTTCGAGGTGACGCGTTGACGACGTCGGTGACCACGCCGAGCCCCTCTGCGGCGGTGCCCACCGCGATCGCCGACGTCCACACCCGCGACGGCATCTGGATCGGCGGCACGTGGTCTGAGGCCGCGGCGCGCGACGGGTTCACCGTCGAGGACCCGGCGACCGGTCTGGTGCTGGCCACCGTTGCCGACGCCGGCCCCGACGACGCCACGCGTGCGGTCGCCGCAGCTGCCGACGCCTTCCCGGGCTGGCGGCGAACGGCACCTCGTCACCGGTCCGACGTGCTACGCCGCGCGTTCGACCTGATGGGGGAGCGGCGCGAGGCGCTCGCTGACCTGATCGTGGCCGAGAACGGCAAGTCGCGCGCCGACGCCCTCGCCGAGGTCACGTACGCCGCCGAGTTCTTCCGGTGGTTCTCGGAAGAGGCGGTTCGTGACGAGAGCCAGTACGCCTCCGCACCTGACGGTGGGCGTCGCACGTTTGTGACGCACCAGCCGGTGGGCGTGTGCCTGCTCATCACGCCCTGGAACTTTCCTGCGGCCATGGCGACGCGCAAGATCGCACCTGCGCTCGCGGCCGGCTGCACCGTCATCCTCAAGCCGGCGGCCGAAACGCCCCTGACCGCACTGGCTCTCGCTGCCCTGCTGCACGACGCGGGAGTACCGGCGGGGGTCGTGAACGTGCTGCCGACGACGGCTGCCGCCGAGGTGACGACCGCGGTGCTCTCCGATGCCCGCGTCCGCAAGCTGTCCTTCACGGGATCGACGGCCGTTGGTCGCCTGCTGCTGCGGCAGGCCGCCGACCGAGTCGTGAACTGCTCGATGGAGCTCGGTGGCAACGCCCCGTTCGTGGTGTGCGACGACGCCGACATCGAGGCCGCCGTTGCCGGTGCGCTCGTCGCGAAGATGCGTGGCGGTGGCCAGGCGTGCACCGCGGCGAACCGGTTCTACGTGCACGAGCACGTCGCCGAGCAGTTCGTCAGCCGGTTCGGCGCCGCAGTCGCGGCCCTGTCGACCGGCTCCGGCACTGACCCGCAGTCGCAGGTCGGCCCGCTGATCAGCAGGGCGGCGGTCGAGAAGGTGTCGGCGCTGGTCGACGACGCCGTCGCGCGCGGCGCGGTGGCCAGTCACCAGGGACAGTCGGTCCCCGAGGTGGGGTACTTCTACCCACCCACCCTCCTGCGCGACGTTCCTCGCGACGCCGAGATCCTCCGCACCGAGATCTTCGGTCCGGTTGCCCCGGTGGTGACCTGGCGCGACGAGGACGCCCTCGTACGAGAGGTGAACGGCGTGGAGGACGGTCTCGTGGCCTACCTGTACTCCCGCGACCTGCAACGCGCGTTGCGGCTCTCCGAACGGCTCGAGAGCGGGATGGTCGGCATCAACCGCGGTGTCGTCTCCGACCCGTCGACCCCCTTCGGTGGGGTCAAGCAGAGCGGTCTCGGACGGGAGGGCGCGCGTGAGGGACTGCGCGCCTTCACCGAGACCCAGTACCTGTCCGTCGACTGGCCGGAGGATCCCGCGTGACCGTCACGACGCTCGACAACGTGATCGGCGGTCGGCTGGTGCCGGCTGCATCCGGCGAGACGATGGAGGTCGTCGACCCCTCGAACGAGCGCGTCTTCGCCACCGTCCCGAAGTCGGGGGCGGAGGATGTCGATCGTGCCGTCCGGGCTGCCGAGCGGGCCTTCGGCGTGTGGCGCGACAGCACCCCCGACGAACGGCAGCAGGCACTGCTGCGCCTCGCGACGGCGATGGAGGACCGCGCCGAGGAGCTCGTCCAGGTCGAGTGCCAGGACACCGGCAAGCTCGCGTCGGCCGTGCGCGACATCGAGCTGCCCGACATCCTCAGCCACCTGCGGTTCATGGCCGGCGCGGCACGCGTTCTCGAGGGCGTGGCGTCCACCGAGTACCTGCGGGGCCACACCTCGATGGTGCGACGCGAGCCCATCGGCGTCGTCGCCCAGGTGACCCCGTGGAACTACCCGCTGATGATGGCGATCTGGAAGATCGCACCCGCTCTCGCGGCGGGAAACTGCGTGGTGCTCAAGCCAAGTGACACGACACCCTGCTCCACGCTGCTGCTGGCGCGGATGGCTCAGGAGATCTTCCCGCCCGGCGTTCTCAACGTCGTGACCGGTGACCGGGAGACCGGGCGCGCGCTGGTTCGCCACCCCGTGCCGCAGCTGGTGGCGATCACCGGCTCCGTCGGCGCAGGCATCGACGTTGCGAAGACCGCTGCGGACGACGTGAAGCGCGTGCACCTCGAGCTGGGTGGCAAGGCACCGGTTCTTCTCTTCGACGACGCCCCCATGGAGGCGGCCGTCGCGGCGCTCGGTGAGGCAGCGTTCTACAACGCCGGGCAGGACTGCACCGCGCCGACCCGACTACTGGTGCAGGAGAGGGCACATGACGAGTTCGTCGAGCGGCTGACCGACTACGTGCGCACGTCGGCGCTCACCGGCGCCGCGGCTGGGGACCGGGCCCTCTACGGCGCCGTCAACAACGCCGACCAGCTTGCGCGCGTCGAGGCAGCAGTGCAGGGAGTCGGCGACCACGTCACCGTCGAGACCGGAGGCGGCCGCCTGCCGGAGGTCGGCTACTTCCACCAGGCCACCCTGCTGTCCGGTGTTCGTCAGGACGACCCCGTCGTGCAGCAGGAGATCTTCGGGCCGGTGATCACCGTCCAGCGATTCACCGACGAGGCCGAGGCGCTGAGGCTGGCGAACGACGTGCCCTACGGCCTGGCGTCGAGCGTGTGGACGCGCGACCACGGTCGCGCGATGAGGGCGGCCCGCCAGCTGGACTTCGGCGCCGTCTGGATCAACACCCACACGCGCATCGTCGCCGAGATGCCTCACGGTGGTTTCGGCCACTCCGGGTACGGAAAAGACCTGTCTCGGTACGGGTTCGACGACTACACCCGGATCAAGTACGTGATGACCAACATCGACATCTGAACAGCTCTCTCAGGGGCTCTCACCGTCGGCATCGGACGTGGCGTCAGACGTGGCCTGAACGTGCACGGCGGCGGCGCGCGCCTGGAGGGCGAGCCAGAGCTCGAGCCGGTGCTCGGCGCTCTCCAGCGGACGCCCGGTGAGCGCCGAGAGCCGGGCTATCCGGTTGCGAACAGTGTTGCGGTGCAACGAGAGTCGCTGAGCGGCTGCCTCCCACGCTCCGTTGACGCGAAGCCACTCCTCGAGCGTGTGCAGCAGCTCGACCCGCTCCCTGGTCTCGAGCTCGTCGATGGGGGCGAGCACGGCGTCGCTGAAGGCAGCGAGCACGGCCGGCGGCCCGAGCTGCAGCAGAAGCCGTGCCGTGCCGCCCTCCTCCACCTGCACGGGCCGGCCGAGGTGCGCGCTGAGCTCCACCAGGGAGTGAGCCTGCCGCGCAGAGACGGCGAGGTCGCCCGGCCGGCCCATGCCGCCGATGCCGACCGCCCGGCCGCCGGCGAGCCGGTCGAAGAGGGCCACCAGTCCCTCGGAGTCCGGGATCAGCAGCTCGACGGCGGAGATGCGTGGCCGCGCGGCCGAGGCGCTGAGCGCGGCCGTCAGGGTCGCTGCCAGCTCCTCGGCCTGCTCGCCGTCGCGCGTGCGGACGACCACCACCCGCAGTGCCGCCACGTCCAGGCCGATGCTGGCCGCCAGGCGTGGCCCTTGGTCCGCCCTGAGGCCTGGCCGAAGCAGCTTCGCGACGACCTGCGCGCGGCGGAGTCGCTCGGGGTTGTCGGAGGCGTGGCGGTGGTCGACCTCTAGGGACAGCAGGGAGACGAAGACCGTCACCGCGTGCCGAGCCCTGGCGTCGCCGCTGCGCTCCAGGATGGCCAGGCCGCGTGGGTGCGACGAGCCCAGGGTGAGCACCTCGACGCCGTGCTCCCCGTCCAGGCTGCTGGTGCTCAGGCTCCGGACACCCTCGCCGACCGTCCTCCGGACGAGGTCGTGGCTCTGCGCCACCAGGTCGTTCACCCCGTCTCCGAACGAGCTCAGTGGAACCCCGTTCAGGTCCGTCACCAGCACCGACGTCCCCAGGGCCGTCGACCAGACCTTGAGCAAGGACTCCAGCGGGGTCCCGGTCGCCGCCGCCCTGGTCAGCTCGCGCGTGATCGCGACGGCGTCCTGCCACTCCTGGCGCTCCTCGGCCGCGAGACGGGCGAACACCCACTTCGTCACCGCGATGAAGGGGATCGGGTCAGGCAGCACGAGCAGCGGCAGCCCCACCTCGTCGGCAGCGACGATCAGATCAGCAGGCGCGCGCTGGAACGGGAGGTCGGCGCCCAGGCCCAGCACCACCCCGCTGACGCCACCGCGCCGGCAGTCCTGCAGGTACTCGCGGTAGCCGTCCAGCGCCTTCGGCAGCATCAGACCGGCGGTCATCAAGAGCTCGCCACCCTGGAGCCACGGACTGGGGTTGGTCAGCTCCGACACGTGCGCTGCGACCACGGCCCGCTCCAGCGCCTCGTCGCTCCCCGTCGCGAGGGAGAACCTCAGTTCGCGTGCGTCGAGTAGGTCCCTGACAGTGATCATGAGCCGCCCTGTGCGAAGCGTCCAGACGTATGCAACGGACTGTACAGATCAGCCGTGTCGCTGGCGGTCGTCCGTCCGTAGTTTCGAGTCACCCAGAGCCAGCCAGAGAAGCCTGACCGAGGAGCCAGCGTGACCGAACCGATCGGCCCGACCGACTCGAGCGTCGTTCCCCGCTACGCAGGGGCTGCCACCTTCGCGCGGCTGCCGCGCGTCGACCAGGTGGACGCGTTCGACGTCGCCGTGCTCGGCGTCCCCTTCGACTCCGGTGTCTCGTACCGCCCGGGCGCCCGCTTCGGGCCGTCGCACATCAGGGAGTCGTCGCGGCTGCTGCGGCCCTACAACCCCGTGCAGAAGGTGCACCCCTTCGCCACCCAGCAGGTCGTGGACGCCGGCGACCTGGCCGTGAACCCGTACGACATCCAGCACGCGGTGAAGGAGATCCAGGCGGGTGCCGCCGACCTCACCAGCGGCGGTGCTCGGCTCTTGACCATCGGCGGCGACCACACGGTGGCGCTGCCTCTGCTGCGCGCTGTCGCCGACCGGCACGGGCCGGTGGCCGTGGTTCACTTCGACGCCCACCTCGACACCTGGGACACCTACTTCGGTGAGCCGTACACGCATGGCACACCATTCCGCCGCGCGAGCGAGGAGGGACTCCTCGACACGAGCGCCTGCGCCCACGTCGGCATCCGCGGGCCGCTCTACTCGGACCGCGACCTCTACGAGGACCAGGTCCTCGGCTTCCAGATCGTGGCTGCGGAGGAGACCGAGGACATCGGGTGGCGCGGAACCGTCGAACGCGTCAAGAACCGGGTCGGCGACCGTCCGGTGTACGTGTCCGTCGACATCGACGTCCTCGACCCCGCATTCGCTCCCGGCACCGGCACGCCGGAGGCCGGCGGCCTGACCAGCCGGGAGCTGCTGCAGGTGCTGCGCTCCTTCGCTGACCTTCAGCTCGTCGGGGCCGACATCGTCGAGGTCGCGCCCGCGTACGACCACGCGCAGATCACCGGCGTGGCCGCGGCCCACGTTGCGTACGAGCTCATCTCGGCGATGGCTCCGCGTTCCGCGCAGGGGCAGCCGTCATGAGCGCCGCCGTCACGAGCGTGACCCGCAACGGTGGCTCAGCTGTCGTCGACGCGCTCGTCGCAGAGGGCGTCGAGGTGGTGTTCGGCATCCCCGGCACCCACAACCTCGAGCTCTACCGGGCCTTGGGGCACACCGGCATTCGCCATGTCACCGCGCGCCACGAGCAGGGCGTTGGCTATGCGGCCGACGGGTACTCGCGTGTGACCGGCCGCCCCGGAGTCTGTTTCGTCACGAGCGGTCCGGCGGTCAACAACATCACCTCCGCCGTCGGCTCGGCCCACGCCGACTCGGTGCCGCTGCTCGTCGTCGCACCGGGACCACCCCGTGGCCTCGAGGGTGCGGACATCGGCGAGCTGCACGAGATGCGCGACCAGCAGACCCACATGGCCGGCGTCGCCGAGCGCAGCGTGCGCGTCGCCTCGGCAGCTGACGCCGCTGCCGTCGTCCACGAGACGTTTGCACGGTGGCGCGCAGGGCGCAGGCGTCCGGTCTTCCTCGAGGTTCCGCTGGACGTCCTGACGGAGGAGTGGGACGGCCAAGGCGTGGCCGCCCGGGTCCCCGACGCGGCGACGTTGCCGACACCGCTGGCCGACGACTTCTCCCTCGCCGCGCGGCGCCTCGCGGAGGCTCGCACGCCCGTCATGCTCGTCGGCCGCGGCGGTGTCGAGGCGACCGCTGCGGTCAGACGGCTCGCCGAGCTGCTCGACTCGCCTGTCGTGACCACGCTGGGCGGCAAGGGAGTTCTCCCCGAGACCCACGCGCTGTCGGTGGGCTCGCACGTCAGGCTGGCACCCGCCCAGGAGCTGATGAGCAGCGCCGACGTCGTCCTCATCGTGGGAACTGGCCTGTCGGACGCGGAGCTGTGGGGATGGAAGCCCGACTTCTCGGGGACGACGATCCGCGTCGACGTCGACGAGCGCCAGCTCGGCGCGAACCACGTCCCGACGGTCGCTCTGCACGCGGACGCCGAGACGGTCCTCTCGCAGCTGGCCGACCTGCTCTCGGGCAACCCGCGCACCCATGGCGTGCGCGACCGGGAGGGCGCAGCCCGCGCTGCAGCGGCCCGCGAGGCGTCGATCGAGGCTGCCGCCACCGAGGCAGGTGTGTGGGCAGGCCTGAACACCCGTCTCGCGGCGGCACTGCCGCCGGCGACCATCGTGGCCGGTGACAGCTCGCAGGTCACCTACTACGGCACCGCCCACCACTGGCCTGCGCAGGCGCCGATGCAGCTCCTGTACACGGCCATCTACGCGACCTTGGGCTACGGCCTTCCGGCTGCGATCGGGGCCAAGATCGGCCGTCCCGAGACACCGGTGATCGCACTGGTCGGCGACGGCGCGTTCATGTTCTCGGTCGCCGAGCTCGTGACCGCGGTCGAGCAGCGACTGACCCTGCCCGTCGTGGTCGTCAACAACCACGGGTATACGGAGATCCGCGACGGAATGGTCGCCGGTGGCATCGCGCCCGTCGGGGTCGACCTCGTCACGCCCGACTTCGCCGCACTGGGAAGGGCTTTCGGCGCCCGGGGAGTCAGCGTCGAGTCGGTCGACGAGCTCATTGTCGCCGTCCTCGCTGCCCTGGACGCAGACGGCCCGACGGTCATCGAGGTCGACGCCGCAGCTCTTGGGGGACGATGACCGGCACTCACTCCGCAGCCGCCGAAACAGCTTGCAGCAGTTCCACAGCACGCCCACCTGAAGAAGGAGAGCTCATGTCCGTTCTGCTCACGTCGAAGAAGAAGCGCTCGATCACCACGGCAACAGTGCTGCTCGCCGTTGCTGCCCTCGTCTCCGGGTGCGGTGGCGATGGCGACGACACGTCCACGACGCCAGGCGCGGGGGGCGGCGAGCCCGCCCCGGAGGTGCAGAAGGACGACGAGCTGTTCGCCATGCTTCCGGCCGAGATCCAGGAGTCGGGCACCATCTCGGTCGGCACCGAGGCGCTGTACCCGCCGTACGAGTACCTCGACGAGGACGGCACGACGGTCATCGGCCTCGACCCCGAGCTCCTGGACGCGGTGACTGCGCGGCTCGGCATCACGTACGAGCTGACCGACACCGCTTTCGACGGCCTGCTGCCGGCTCTCGAGGGCAAGCGCTACGACCTGGTGGCGGCCGCGGTCACGGACACCAAGGAGCGCCAGGCGAAGTACGACTTCGTCGACTACTTCAACGCCGGGCAGGCGATCGTGGTGGCGGCGGGCAACCCCGAGGGCATCACGACGGTCGAGGACCTCTGTGGCAAGGCCGTCTCGGTCCTCGTGTCGTCGGCGCAGGAGTCTCTGCTCAACGACTTCAACGCCGACGAGTGCTCGGCCGACCAGATCGACATCACGTCGCTGCCCAACGACCAGGACGCTCTGCTGCAGGTGCAGAGCGGTCGCGCAGTCGCCAGCTTCACGCAGGAGCCCGTCGGCCGATACAACGCCGCCCAGATCGCGGGCGGGAGCGCCTTCGAGGTCGCCAACTCCGAGCCGCTGTTCGCGAACCCGCTCGGCTACGTGTTCCCCAAGGACTCGACGGAGCTGCGTGACGCTGTCCAGGCGGCCTTGCAGTCGCTCATCGACGACGGCACCTACGGCGAGGTCCTCGACGCCCGCGACCTCGGGTCGGGGGCTGTGGACGAGGCCACCGTGAACGCTGGCACACAGTGACGTCCGACGTGGCGACCGCCGCCCCGAAGGCGGTTCCCGTCCGGCACTACGGGCAGTGGGTCGCGTCGGTCATCTGCATCGCGCTCCTCGTCTGGCTGGTCAGCGTCATCGCGCAGAACGAGATCATCCAGTTCGACGTGATCCGGTCGCGGCTGCTCTTCCCCGCGATCCTCGACGGCCTCGTCACGACGGTGTTGCTCACCATCGCCGGCATGGTGCTCGGGATCGTCGGCGGCGTGGTGGTCGCGGTCATGCGGCTGTCGGACAACCTGCTGCTCCGGAGCCTCAGCGGCGCGTTCATCTGGCTGTTCCGAGGCACGCCGATCCTCGTCCAGATCCTGTTGTGGTTCAACCTCGCTCTGTTCTTCCCGCGGCTCGGCTTCGGCCCTGTCAGCGTTGCCACCAACGACGTGGTGACGCCGTTCGCGGCGGCACTGCTCGCGCTCGCCCTGAACGAGGCCGCGTACATGGCCGAGATCGTCCGCGGGGGGATCCTGGCGGTCGACCACGGCCAGCGGGAGGCGGCGGAGGCTCTCGGAATGCGCCAGGGCCTGGTGATGAAGCGGATCGTGCTGCCGCAGGCGATGAAGGTGATCATCCCGCCGACCGGCAACGAGCTCGTCACGCTGCTGAAGACCACGTCGCTCGTCGCCGTCATCGGTGCCGGTGACCTGCTGACCAAGGCACAGGGCATCGGCGCCACCGGCTTCACCAGGATGGAGATGCTCGTCGTCGCCAGCATCTGGTACCTGGTGCTGACGTCGATCGCCACCTACGGGCAGACCCTGCTGGAGCGGCGCTTCCTGCGGGGGAGCTCCCACACGGCGCGCCCGTCCACCCTGGCGCGCATCCGCACCAACCTGGTGCCCGGGCGGACTCGAACGCCCGAGGCGCCCGAAGCGCCAGTGTCCCCCGTCGACCGGAAGGACTCACGATGACCACGCACGAGTTCATGGTCGAGGCCCTCGGCATCCACAAGTCCTTCGGACTGGTCAACGTGCTCAAGGGTGTCGACTTCCGGGTCAAGCCCGGCGAGGTGACCTGCCTGCTCGGACCGTCGGGCTCCGGGAAGTCGACTCTCCTGCGGTGCCTCAACCACCTGGAGCGCGTCAACGCCGGCACCGTTCGGATCGACGGCGACCTGGTCGGCTACCGCCAGAAGGGCGACAAGGTCTACGAGCTGCGCGAGCACGAGATCGCCGAGCAGCGCCGCAACATCGGGATGGTCTTCCAGCGCTTCAACCTGTTCCCGCACATGACGGCGCTGCAGAACGTGATGGAGGCACCCATCCGGGTGCTCGGTGAGCCGAAGGCGGAGGTCCGTGAGCGTGCCATCGCCCTGCTGAAGCAGGTAGGGCTCGCCGACAAGTCCGGCGCCTACCCGGTGCAGCTCTCTGGCGGCCAGCAGCAGCGCGTCGCCATCGCCCGCGCGCTCGCGATGCGTCCGAAGCTGATGCTCTTCGACGAGCCGACGTCGGCGCTCGACCCCGAGCTGGTGGGGGAGGTCCTCGACGTGATGAGGGGTCTCGCCGCCGACGGCATGACCATGATCGTCGTGACCCACGAGATCGGCTTTGCTCGCGAGGTCTGTGACACCGTGGTGTTCATGGACGACGGCATGGTCGTGGAGGAGGGTTCGCCGGCCGACGTGCTGGGAAACCCGCAGCACGAGCGAACGAAGTCGTTCCTTCGCAAGGTGCTGTGAGGTAGTGAGACTCGCTCTCTTCCAAGGCCCCGAGGCCTCGGGGGACGTCGCCGCGAACCTCGCCGCGGTCGACGGGGCGGCGGCCGAGGCGTCCCACGCCGGAGCCGACCTGCTCGTCTGCCCCGAGATGGCGGTGAGCGGGTACAACATCGGTGCGCTGGCACGTGAGCGGGCCGAGCCGTCCGACGGCCCGATCTCTGTGCACGTCGCCGACACAGCCCGTCGTCACAACCTCGCGATCGCCTACGGGTATCCGGAGGCCGCCGACGGCGGCGTCTACAACGCCACCCAGGTCGTGGGGTCGGACGGCGGCGTTCTGGGGCGGTACCGCAAGTGCCACCTGTACGGCGACCTGGACCGCGACCTGTTCGTGCCCGGCGAGGAGGGCGTGGTGCAGTTCGACCTGGCGGGGCTCCGGGTCGGCCTGCTCACCTGCTACGACGTCGAGTTCCCCGAAGCCGTGCGAGCGCACGCGCTGGCCGGTGCCGACCTGCTCGTGGTGCCCACGGGACTGATGTCACCCTTCGAGATCGTGACCCGCACGCTGGTGCCTGCGCGGGCCTACGAGAGCCAGCTCTTCGTCGCCTACGCCAACCGCGCCGGTGTCGAGGGAGACCTCGAGTACTGCGGCCTCAGCTGCGTCGTGGGTCCGGACGGGGTCGACCTGGTACGTGCAGGCGCCGGCGAGGAGCTGTTGGTCGCGGACGTGGACCGGTCCGCGCTGGAGGCGTCGAGGGCCGTCAACACCCATCTCGCAGACCGCAGGCCCGAGCTGTACCCAGGGGTCGTCAGCTCACCGCTAGGGAGCCACGCATGACGTCCGCAGTCCCCGCCGCCCCGCACGAAGAGCACAAGGCTCGTCCCCCGCTGACGATGCTCGGGCCGGACTTCCCCTTCGGGTACGACGAGTACCTCGCGCACCCGGCGGGTCTGGGCTCCCTTCCACCGCAGGCGTACGGCACCGAGGTCGCGGTGATCGGGGGAGGGCTCGCGGGCATGGTGACCGCCTACGAGCTGATGCGCCTCGGCCTGCGGCCAGTGGTGTACGAGGCGCACGAGATCGGCGGCCGCCTCCGGTCCGTGGGTTTCGACGGGCACCCCGGCGTGGTCGCCGAGATGGGTGCGATGCGCTTCCCGCCGTCGTCCAGGGCCCTCTTCCACTACCTCGACGCGTGCGGCCTCTCGACGGTGCCCTTCCCGAACCCGCTGGACCCCGTCACGCCCAGCACGGTCGTGGACCTGAAGGGCGAGTCGCACTACGCGCGCACCCTCGACGACCTGCCGCAGGTTTTCCGCGACGTGGCGGACGCATGGCACGAGACCCTGGTGAAGTCAGCCCGTCTCGAGGAGATGCACACGGCGGTCCGCACCCGCGACGTGGCGGCCATCAAGGAGATCTGGAACGAGCTCGTCGAGCGGCTGGACAACACGACGTTCTACGGGTTCCTCTGCGACTCACCGGAGTTCGCGTCCTTCCGACACCGAGAGGTCTTCGGTCAGGTGGGTTTCGGCACCGGCGGCTGGGACACGGACTTCCCGAACTCAATCCTCGAGATCCTGCGCGTCGTCTACACGGGTCTGGACGACGAGCACCGCAGCATCGTGGGAGGTAGCCAGCAGCTGCCGCTCCGGCTCTGGGACCGGACGACCGGAGACATCGCCCACTGGCCGGTCGGGACGACACTGCGCGACCTCCACCCCGGTGGTGAGCCGCGCCCCGCCGTGACCCACCTGCACCGAACGCACCCCGGCAACGTCACGGTCACCGACGCAGACGGTCAGATCCGAACCTTCGCCGCCGCCGTCTTCACCGCGCAGAGCTGGATGCTGCTCAGTCGCATCAAGGTCGACGAGGGCCTGTTCCCGATCGACCACTGGACCGCGATCGAGCGGACGCACTACATGGGCTCCACCAAGCTCTTCGCGCTGGTCGACCGGCCGTTCTGGACCGACCAGGACCCGGCGACGGGTCGCGACGTGATGAGCATGACGCTGACGGACCGCATGACCCGGGGCACGTACCTCCTCGACCACGGGCCCGAGCGTCCGGGGCTGGTCTGCCTGTCGTACACGTGGTCCGACGACTCGCTGAAGTGGCTTCCGCTCTCGACCGAGGAGCGGCTCGAGGTGATGCTGTCGTCGCTGAGTGAGATCTACCCCGGCGTCGACCTGCGGCGGCACATGATCGCCTCTCCGGTCACCCTGTCGTGGGAAGCCGAGCGGGACTTCATGGGTGCCTTCAAGGCGAACCTGCCCGGCCACTACCGGTACCAGCGAAGGCTGTTCACACACTTCATGCAGCGAGAGCTGCCACAGCACCACCGGGGACTGTTCCTCGCCGGTGACGACATCTCGTGGACTGCGGGGTGGGCCGAGGGAGCCGTGCAGACCGCCCTCAACGCGGTGTGGGGCGTGGTGAACCACCTGGGCGGCGAGTCCCACCCCGACAACCCTGGCCCGGGAGACGTGTTCGACGACCTCGCACCGGTCATGCTCGACGAACACTGACCAGCCCTGACCAGCCCTGACCAGCCCCGACCAGCTCTCGACCAGCCCCGACCAGCACGGAGCAGTCAGGCAGTCGGCGTCGGTCCTGTGGGCTCCGTCGGCACTGTGGGCTCTGTCGGCTCTGGCTCGTCGTCGCTGACGACGTCGGCCGTGGCCCGCTCCCGCCGGCTCAGCGCGAGGAAGGGCAGCGCCAGGAGCTGGATCGCGCCGGAGGCGAGGAAGGTCGTCGAGTAGCTCGACACGTCGGCCACGCGCCCCAGGACCGGCTGGACGACAACGCCTCCACTGCTGCCCATCAAGGAGTCGAAGGACAGCACCGTGGCGCGCTGTGCGGACGGGATCATGTCGTTGAGATAGGCCTGCCGGATGGGCATCTCGGCCGCGAAGAGAAGGCCCCAGCAGGCCAGGAGCGCCAGCGCCACCCAGAAGTTGTTCACCAGGCCGAGGAGTACCAGGACGACGGAACCGGTCAGCGCCCCCAGCAGCAGCACCGTCGTCCGCTTCCGGAACAGCCTACGGACCCGGGGGGCGGCGAAGCCTCCTGCGATCTGGGATCCCGCCACGATGGCGGCGGCCAGCCCGGCGATGGAGTACGCCTCCGGGTCTCCGTACAGCTCGAGAAGGAAGGGCTGCAGCGCGTAGAACACGTACACGCCGACCCCGAAGGTGAACGGCGCAGCGAGCATGACGAATCGCACCGGGCGGTTCTTCAGGCCGTGCTCGATGGAGGCCGACAGCACCAGCTTGCTCTCGCGCAGGGGGTGCGCTGCCGACCGCGGCGTGAAGCCCAGGTCCTTCATCAGCCGGAACGCCACGACGAACATCAGCAGGAGGATCGCGACGCGCAGGAGGAACGGGACGCCGAGCGACGTGACCTGGGCGATGACGCCCCCGAGCACCGAACCGCCGAGCATCGCCGCGCCCGACACCATCTGCCCGCGCCCGAGCACCGTCTCGAGGTGCCCGTGGAAGCCGGTCGCGGTCAGGGCGTCGACCAGCCAGGCCTCTACCGCTCCGGAGAAGAAGGTGAAGCCCAGGCCGATCAGCACGGAGACGACGGCCCAGGCCCAGAACGGTGAGCCGGTCTGCCACATCAACCAGTAGAGGAGCGTCGAGGCCGCCAGGGTGACGGTGCCGAGCAGGTACGACGCGCGCCGGCCCCAGGTGTCGGCCACGACGCCCGTCGGCACCTCGAAGAGGACCATCCCCGCGGTGAAGAAGGCGTTGGCCGCGAACGCCTCGAGATTGGTCAGCCCGGCATCGAGAAGGAACAGGGTGTTGATGCCCCAGATGAACGACGCCGCGAGGGTGTTGCCCAGCATGAGCGTGAGGTACACCCGCTGCACGCGAGTGGCTTCCTTGTTCTCGGGCAGTGCCTTCGCGGTTCCGCGTGCCATCTGGCCGATCCTGCCATAGCGCCGAGAACTAGCGTCAGGATAGGCAGATGGCTACCGAGCGACCTGCGCCGCGCTTCGTGCTGCACGACCACCGCAAGCCCCGTCCTCACTTCGACCTGCGGCTCGAGGAGGACGGCGTGCTGCGCTGCTGGGCGGTGCCGCGCGGCCTGCCCGACGACCCGAGCGAGAACCGACTGGCCGTCGCCGTGGACGACCACGACATCGAGCACCTCACCTACGAGAACGCGGACAAGTCGATCGCGGACGAGGGCACCTGGGAGGAGCACGACCGCAACGAGAAGCGTTTGCTGTTCACGCTGCACGGCCGAAGTGGCCCCCGCCGGTACGCCCTGATCCGCACCGAGCGCGACTGGTTGCTCCACCTGACCAAGGGCCGGTCTTGACGACCGGGACCCTCAGTGCTTATGGTCTCCGCAATCGTCAGTAAGGTTTCCTAACGAAAGGCGGACGATGACCAGCCCTCCCGGCCGTCCGCACCTGCTTCGGGCACTGAACGACCGCACTGCGCTCGACCTCCTGGTCGAGCGCGGGCCGTTGTCGCGAGTGCAGATCTGCGAGCTGACCGGGCTGTCGAAGCCAACGGCCTCGCAGCTTCTCGGGCGGCTCGAGTCAGCCGGCCTGGTGCGGCCGGTGGGCACCTCCTCGGGTGGGCCGGGCCGCAACGCCGTGCTGTACGCCGTCGACGGGGCGATCGCGCACGTCGCGGCCCTCGACATCACACCTGGCCGCGTGGCTGTCGCAGTGGCTGACATCGCCGGGAAGGTCTTGAAGGAGACCGAGGTACGGCAGCCGAGGGGTGAGAAGCGTTCTCCGGCAGACCTGGTCGTCGGCGCCCTCACCGCGGCCACGCAACCCATGGGGTTGTCGCCGGCCGACCTCGCCGCCGTCGTGATCGGGCTGCCTGGCGCCTACGACGCGTCGCAGGACCGCGTCACCCTGCTCGACCACCTGCATGGGTGGAGCGCTCCCGGTTCGGTGGCGACCGTCCGTGACGCGTTGGCCCCTGTTGTGGTCGTGGTCGAGAACGACGTGAACCTGGCCGCGATCGCCGAGCGGCACCGCGGCCGAGCGCGTGAGTCGGGCAGCTTCGCTCTGCTGTGGGTCGCCAGCGGCCTCGGCCTCGCCATCGACCTCGAGGGCGTCCTGCATCGGGGGGCTACGGGTGGCGCCGGCGAGATCGGCTACATGCCGGTCCTGGCCAGCCCGCCCGGTCCGAAGCCGATGTCCTTCGACGACCTGGTCGGCTCGTCGGCTGTGAGGCGACTCGCGCGCGATCTCGGCGTGCCTGGCCGATCGGCAGCCGACGCAGTCGCCAACGCGTCGATGGCGACCGACGATGCGAGCGGCGCCTTCCTCGACGAGTTCGCCACCAGGCTGGCCTCGGGCCTGGCCACGATCGTCGCGGTACTCGACCCCGAGCTGGTCATCCTCACGGGTGCCATCTGCCGGGCTGGCGGGGAGCGGCTGACACAGCGCGTCCAGCGCCGCCTGCACCGGCTCTCAAAGCTTCGCCCGTCCGTTGCGGTCAGCGCGGTCGAAGGAAACCCCGTCCTCGTGGGCGCTCTGGAGCTGGGTCTCCAGGGAGCTCGTGACGCCCTGTTCGGATCGGGCGGCCACGCCGCATCGCAAGCAGCTCGCTGACAACCGTCGAAGAAGGGAAGACCTGTGAGTACACGTCGTTCGCGCACGTCCTTGGTCGCCGTGGCGACCGGCCTCGCTCTCACTGCCTCCGCCTGTGCCGTTGGTGGAGGCGCAGATGAGGAACCCGTGGGGGATAAGCCGGCCGAGGTCAGCGGCGAGGTCGAGTTCTGGCACTTCTTCGCCGACCGTGAGAGCGACGTCATCGCCGGCGTGGTGAAGAAGTTCGAGGACGACCATCCCGACATCACGGTCAAGGTCGTCGACGCGCAGGACGACGAGAAGCTGCGCCAGGCGATCTCGTCCGGCAAGGGTCCGGACGTGGGCCTGTCGTACTCCACCGACGTCGTGGGCTCGTTCTGCTCGTCCGGTGCGTTCCGCGACCTCGGGCCGTACGTCGAGCGCGACGAGGTCGACCTCGACCAGTTCCCCGAGACGGTGATCTCGTACACGCAGTACGAGGGCCAGCAGTGCAGCATGCCGGTTCTCGCGGACGCGTACGGGCTGTACTACAACACCGCGATGTTCGCCGAGGCCGGGATCACGGAGCCGCCGAAGACGATCTCCGAGCTGGACGCGCTGGCCAAGCAGCTGACCATCAGGTCGGCCGACGGGACGATCGAGCGCGCCGGCTTCCTGCCGCTGATGGGGTGGTACGAGAACTCGCCATCGCACCTCGGGCCGCACTTCGGCGCGACCTGGCTGAAGGATGACGGCACCTCCAACATCGGCTCCGACCCGCAGTGGGTGGAGATGCTGGAGTGGAACAAGAGTCTCGTGGAGTGGTTCGGCTACGAGAAGCTGGTGGAGTTCCGGACCAGCCTGGGGGAGGAGTACTCGCCCGACAACGCCTTCCACCAGGGCAAGGTCGCGATGAACGTGGACGGTGAGTACCGCAACGCCTTCATCGCGGCCGACGCGCCCGACCTGGAGTACGCCACTGCCCCGTTCCCGATGGCCGACGACCTGGTCGACCGGTACGGCAGCGGCTACGTCACCGGCAACATCATCGGCATCGGCAAGGGCTCGGACAACCCCGAGGCCGCGTGGGAGCTGATCAAGTACCTGACCACTGACACCGACGCGATCGTCGAGCTCTCGAACGGGCTCAAGAACCTGCCGACGACGCACGAGGCGATGGAGTCGCCCGACCTCGAGGTCGACGCCAACTTCCAGACCTTCATCGACATGTTCAACCACCCGGACACGACGACCACGCCGGCCAGCAAGTCTGGTGCCGGTTACCAGCAGACCTTCTCCACCTGGATCGAGGCGTGGCAGCAGGGCGGTGTCGACCTGGATGCCGGCCTGGCCGAGGTCGACAAGCAGATCGACGACCAGCTGGCCCTCGTCGCGGGTCCCTGACACCGATGGCCATCAGCGTCGCCCGGGAGACGCCGAGCGGCATGGTGGATGAGAGCGCGGTGCGGCCGCCACAGCGCCTGCGGCGTCCGCACCGCACTTTCGCCGCCCTTCTCCTGACACCGTGGCTGATTGGTTTCGCGGTCTTCTTCGCCTACCCCCTGGTCGCCACGGGCTACTTCTCCTTCACCCGCTTCGACCTGGTGTCCACACCGGAGTGGATCGGTCTGAGGAACTGGGAGTACTTCCTGTTCCAGGACCCCCAGGTGTGGAACGCCGTTCGGAACACGTTGTGGTTCATGCTGATCATGGTGCCGATCCGAGTCTTCTTCGGGTTGACCGTCGCCTACGTGCTGACCGGCATCCGACGTGGAGGTGGCGTTCTCCGCACCCTGTTCTACCTGCCCTACCTCGCGCCGCCGGTCGCCGCCACGCTCGGCTTCCTGTTCCTCTTCAACCCCGCCTACGGCCCGGTCAACGAGGCGCTCGGGTGGGTCGGGATCGACGGCCCGCTGTGGTTCAACGACGCCAGCTGGTCCAAGCCCGGCCTGCTGCTGATGGGCATGTGGGGTGTCGGCGACGTCATGGTGATCCTGCTGGCTGGGCTCCTCGACGTGCCGACCGAGCAGACCGAGGCGGCGCAGATCGACGGGGCCAACGCCCTGCAGCGCTTCCGATACGTCACCCTGCCGAACATCGCGCCGGTCCTGCTGTTCTGCCTGGTGACCGGAGTCATCCAGGCGTCCCAGTACTTCACCCAGGCAGTGGTCGCGGCGAACGTTGCCAACGGCCAGGCGAACCAGGGCTCAGGCACGGCAGGGTCCCTGGGCTACCCGGACGGCTCGACGTTGACCTACGTGCAGTGGCTCTACCAGATGGGTTTCCGCAACTTCGCCCTCGGCTACGCGTCGGTGCTGGCGCTGGTGCTGCTCGCCGTCACCGCAGGGTTCGCCTACCTCCTGCTGCGCCGCTCGTCGTTCTTCCGTGAGGGGGCTGCGGCGTGAGGAGCGGCAGCGTGCGCAGCCAGGCACTGCTGGTCGAGATCGCCCGATACAGCGTGCCGATCGCCCTCGCGGTCATGTTCCTGGCGCCGTTCCTCTTCATCCTGTCGGTCGCTCTGATGGGGCCGGGACAGAACCTGGGGGAGCAGTGGTTCCCCACGTCGCTGCACTTCGAGAACTTCGCCCTGGTCTTCGACAAGGCACCGATGGCCCTGTACTTCCGCAACAGCCTCATGTACTCCGGGCTGGCGACGACCTTCATGTTGCTCTCGAGCGTGCCGGCCGCTTATGCCCTGTCACGACTACGCTTCCGGTTCCGCAACGCCGCGTTCATGGGCGTGCTCGTGATGATGATGCTGCCGACGCAGGTGACCATCGTCCCGATGTACGTGATGTGGGCCAACGCGGGACTGACGGGGTCACTGTGGCCGGTGATCCTGCCGAACCTCTTCGGTGACGCCTTCTCGATCTTCCTGCTCCGGCAGTTCCTGCTGACCATTCCCGAGGAGTACGCCGACGCAGCCCGGGTCGACGGCTGCAGCGAGTGGCGGATCATGTGGCAGGTCATCCTGCCGATGGCTAGGCCCGCGGTCGCGGCCGTCGCCATGTTCATGTTCTTCCTGACCTGGAACGACTTCTTCGGACCCACCCTCTACGCAAGCGAGAACTCGGACGCCTGGCCACTCGCCCTCGGGCTGGCTTCGTTCCGTAGCACCTACCAGGTGCAGTGGAACCTCACAATGGCAGCGACCCTGCTGGTCATGCTTCCGGTCATGGTGATGTTCTTCTTCGCACAGAAGGCCTTCGTGCAAGGCATAACGCTGACAGGAGTCAAAGGATGAAGCTCGCTGTCGTCGGCGGCGGCTCGACATACACCCCGGAGCTCGTGGACGGCATCGCACGCCTCCACGACCGGTTCAAGGTCGACGAGCTCGTGCTCACCGACCCCGCCCACGAGCGCCTCCAGCTGGTCGGGGGTGTGGCCAGCCGCATGTTCGAGCGGGAGGACCACCCAGGACGCGTCGTCACCACGACCGACGTGGACGCGGCGGTCGACGGTGCCGACTTCGTGCTGCTGCAGCTGCGCGTGGGCGGGCAGGCCGCTCGTGGCGTCGACGAGACCTTCCCGCTGCAGTGCGGCTGCGTCGGGCAGGAGACGACTGGCGCCGGTGGCCTCGCCAAGGCGCTGCGCACCGTCCCCGTGGTGCTGGACGTCGCAGAACGCGTCCGCCGGCATGCGGCCCCCGGCGCCTGGATCGTCGACTTCACCAACCCGGTCGGCATCGTCACGCGGGCGCTCCTCGACGAGGGGCACCGCGCGATCGGCCTGTGCAACGTCGCGATCGGGTTCCAGCGCTACTTCGCCGAGCTGGTCGGCCGACCCTCGTCCGATGTACAGCTCGACCACGTGGGCCTCAACCACCTGAGCTGGGAGCGGCGCGCGCTCGTCGACGGCGTCGACGTCCTGCCCGGCCTGCTCGCCGAGCACGGCGCCGCCATCGCGGACCGTGTGAAGATGCCGCACGAGCTGCTGCAGCGGATGGGCGTCGTCCCGTCCTACTACCTGCGCTACTTCTACGCCCACGACGAGGTGGTGCGAGAGCAGCTCGAGACGCCGTCGCGTGCTGACGAGGTGGCCGCCATCGAGAAGCAGCTGCTCGACCTGTACGCCGACCCGACGCTGAACACCAAGCCGGAGCTGCTCCAGAAGAGGGGCGGCGCGTACTACTCGGAGGCAGCCGTCGACCTCGTCGCGTCCCTCGCAGGTGATGGTGGTGACGTTCAGGTGGTCGACGTCCGCAACAACGGCACCCTTCCGTTCCTGCCGGCCGAAGCCGTTGTCGAGCTGCCCGCCCGGATCGGGGCGGACGGTGCCCGACCCGTCGAGGTCGCCCCACTCGACCCGCTGTTCGCGGGGCTGGTGTCGCACGCTGCGGCCTACGAGGAGCTGGCGCTGGACGCAGCACTCCGAGGCGGACGTGAGCGGGTCTTCCGCGCGCTGCTGGCCCACCCGCTCGTGGGGCAGGTCGATCGGGCCGAGCGCCTGACCGACCTCCTGCTGGCGCACAACACGGAGCACCTCGCGTGGGCGTGACACGCACCGTTCTCGCGATCGACGGCGGTGGCAGCAAGACCGACGTCGTGCTCGTGAGGGCCGACGGCTCGGTGCTGGCTCACGCCCAGGGGCCGAGCAGCCAGCCACAGCTGGTCGGGCTGCCGGCGGCGATCGCCGTGCTGGACGAGCTGGTCGCGAAGGTCGCTGCTGCCGTCGGCCGCACCGACGCACTGCCGGTGGCCGACCACGCCGCCGTGTACCTCGCGGGCCTCGACCTCCCTCAGGAGCTTGCGGCGGTCCGGGAGCAGGTCGACGGCCGGCTGTGGGGACGGGAGACCGTCGTCGCCAACGACACCTTCGCCCTGTTGCGCGCCGGCACCGAGTCGCCGGACGCCGTCGCGGTGGTCTGCGGCACGGGCATCAACTGCGTCGGGCGCAACGCTGCCGGCGCCACCACGACGTTCCCGGCGCTCGGGATGCTGACCGGCGACTGGGGAGGCGGCCACCACCTCGGCCAGATGGCCATCTGGCGAGGAGCTCGGGCCGAGGACGGCCGCGGCGAGCCGACGTCCCTCCAGCAGCTGGTTGCCGACCACTTCGGCTACCCGAGCGTCCAGCGGGTCGGCGAGGCGTTCCACCTCGGCGAGCTCGACGAGCGGCGCATCGGCGAGCTGTCACCCGTCGTCCTCGCCGCCGCGACCGACGGCGACGCCGTGGCACGGCAGCTCGTCGACCGGCTGGCCGAGGAGATCGCGGTGCTCGTGACGGTCAGTCTCCGACGGCTCGGTCTGCAGGACTCGCCCGCCGACGTCGTCCTGGGTGGAGGCGTAGCGCGTGCGCGACACCCTCGGTTGCTGGCCGGCGTCGAATGGCAAGTGCGAGAGCAGAGTCCGGACATCCGCATGGTCGTGGTCGACGACCCTCCCGTCGTCGGCGCTGCCCTGCTCGGCCTCGACCAGCTCGCCGCGCCGCGGGAGGCCGGTGCCCGGCTGCGCTTGGAGCTCAGCGCGGCTCGGTAGGGTCTGCTCGACCGGGGCAGTAGCTCAGCCGGTCAGAGCAGGCGACTCATAATCGCCCGGTCGCGGGTTCGAGCCCCGCCTGCCCCACCCTTGTACACCAAACGGCCACTCGAGGTAGCCGTCGACGGCGTACCGTACTCGGCAGGTCGCCAGGGGCCTGTCATGCTCCCGGGGCCTTCAGACGATGTGAGGTGCGGGTGGACAGGCAAGATCCGCTACCGGATCCGTCGACGAGCGATGCCTGAAGCCGCCCGTTCCTTCCATGAGGGCATGCGGAGCATCCGGACTGCCCGGCGATTCGTGACGGACGTCCTCGAGGACTGGGCTGTCGCCGGCTACGACATCGCCGCGCCGCTGGTGCTGACCGAGCTGGCCACCAACGCGGTCGTGTTCTCGCCGCCTCCGTACCGGGTGAGAGTGTCGTACGACGCCGGCCGACTGAGGGTGGAGGTTCACGACACCAACGAGCGGCTCCCGCGGCCGCGCAACTACGGGCCGGAGGCCACCAACGGCCGCGGTCTGCACGTGGTCGCAGGGCTGTGCGACGACTGGGGGGCCACGGCGAGCAACGGTGGCAAGGTGGTGTGGGCGACCGTCCGTCCGGACGACGAGTCGGCGTAGCCCCCCGCAAGTCGCGCTAGTCGGTCCTAGTCCGTGCTGTCGAGCAACGTCTCGCCCTGGAACCGCCCCAGGTCCTCGCGGTACAGCTCCAGCGGGACGCCGTTCGGGTCGCGGAAGTACATGCTCTCCTCGATGCCCACGTCCGGTCCCCCGTAGGGGATGCCGTTCTCGTCCAGCCGCTGCCGTAGCCGCTCGTACTGCTCCTGCGGCACCGAGATGGCCATGTGCTGGATGCTGCCAAGGGTCTCGGTGAACGGCGGGTGGTCGTGGCCGGGGAAGTCGAAGAAGCCGAGCAGGTTGCCGTGACCGAGGTCGAAGAAGAAGTGGGTCGAGCCGACGTAGTCGCGGTTCTCGACGATCTCGACCAGGGGAAAGCCGAGCAGCTCGGTGTAGAAGCGGACGGTTTCCTCCACGTCGCGGGCGATGAACGCCGCATGGTGGATTCCGGCGGCCGTACTCGATGGACGGCCCTGCCGTGGCTGCAGGTAGCGGTCGCGGATCTCGTCGCGGCGCAACCTGACAGCGTCGAGGTCGGCACCGGTGGGTTCTGGCATCTGGCGATCCTAGGGGCGGGTTCTCGTCCGGGCCACCGCCCGTGGAACGGCTCGCCCGGGTTGCCTGCCGCCGACACGCCGTCGACACGCCGACGTCTCATCGTCCGCGAGAACCGGTCGAAGAAAAGTTGCCAAACCCCTTGCGGTACAGGGGTCTCGGGACGTAGAAATCTCCCTACGCACTCCGGCGACGGGGTGCGGGTCGAACGGAGATCGGCGGTCATACCTGGGGCTTCGGTCCTGGGCGGCACGGGTGACGACGTGCTGGACCAAGCGAACCGGACGGCGGTTGCAGGCGTCATGGGCAGCCAACCGTAGGGCCCCTCCAACTCATACTTGGGGGGGCCCTACACCTGTGTCCGCCCTGTGTCGGCACTGCGTCGGCACTGCGTCGGCATGGTGTCGGCACTGCGTCGGCATCTGATGGGCCCACACACTGCGCCTCGTTCGCAACCTCCGGGCCCGACCACAGACGCGACAGGGCCCCTCGAGCTCATACCTCGAGGGGCCTGCCACATGTGTACGCGAGCGTGGTCCGCAGGTGGTGGAGGCGGCGCGGGACACGCCGGACTTCGCGGGCGTCACGGGACGCCTGATGCCTCACACGGGATCGCAACCGGATTGCAGGGGCACGCGGTGCTGTCACGCGTTGGATGTGCGCCGGGCCGGGAGCGCCTCTCGGCGCGGGGCCGCTCTCAGCGGCTTCAGGTGGAGCCCGGGGCTACCGCGGCCCGGCGCACACGTGGATCCTAACGTGCACTGCCGCAGCAGTGTTCCTTTTCGCGGGTGTTAGTGCAGTTCGTCCGCGCGCCAGTGCCGGGCTGCCGTTTCCAGCTGCTCGGCGGTGCGGACGAGGCGCGCGGCGGAGTGCACCGATCCGGTCTCGTCCGGGGTGCCGTCACCGTCCGGTGAAGCTGCGGGCTCGTGCGCGCGGCCGACCGCGACGATGCGCGCGAAGGCGGCGGCTCGCTCCAGCGCCACGGCGAAGTCGCCCTGGTAGACACCGGTGAGGACCGCGTCGACGAGGTCCTGCACCTGCTGCGGGCCGGGCGGGTCGGCGACCCCTGCCACGACCTCGAGCACAGGAGTGACGCGGCGTCCGACGTCGAACTCGCGCGAAGCCGAGGACGGGTCACGATGCACCCAGGCTCGTAGGGCATACAGCCTCCACAGGGCGCCGGCGAGTGACTCGGCGGGGGCGTCCGACCAGAGGTGGGCCAGCAGCTCGATGCCGTGCTCGTCGGTCAGCTCGACCAGGCGGCGCACAGTCTGCGGGTCGTCGTGCTCGCGGGCGCCTTCCACGAGCAGGCGCGCGGTGGTGTGCGCGGCTTGCTCGCGCTCGGCCGGGTCCAGGCCGCCTGGGCGTGTGTCCATCGCCGCCGGTCCCAAGAGGGTCGGGCGGCGCGGGCGGGATGCCTCCGGACCACGGGCCACACGCCCATGGTGCCAGGAGTCGCGCTGTGGCACTCGTCCAGGCGGGCCCGGCATCGGCTCGCGGGCCCTCGTCGTCGAGGTTTAGATCCGGACGACGGGCGGCGGGGTCGCGAGCCGTGCCCGGGGACACTCGGCGAGGGTGAGCCGTCCGAACGACAGCGCCTCGTCGCAGAGCAACTCGACCGACCAGCCGTTGTCGGACCCGAACTTGGTGATCGTGACCCGGTAGAGCGTGATCTCGTAGCGGCTCGGAGTGCCGTAGGCCACGTAGATGCTGCCGATCAGCTCGGCGCCGGTGGTGTTGGTGGACCCGTTCCAGGTCCGGTCGAAGCGGCTCCAGCTGCTCGGCTCCGACTGCCAGACCCCGTTGTTGCGGACGTCGCGGATCGCCAGCTCCACGAGGATGGACCGGGTGGCGGCCTCGGGCACGATGGCCGCAGGTCGGATCACCTGCGTCACGGTGCCCTCGCTGTACACCTCGGACATGAGCAGTTCGGCGTCGTCCACCAGGGTGTCCTCGCTGTGGTCGGGTTTCGGGACAGACCTGTCCCATACGCCTTCATCGGCACCCTGGCGGTCGCGCTTGAGGGGCCTGGGCACCCCCAGACAGCGTGGTGGGTGGTGCCTGCGGGGCGGGTGAGGCACACTGTCACTCACGAGCACGCCCGCTGCATCAGACCATGCCGTAGTGAGCCCGTGGTGAGCACCGAGGTCCGTGGGGAAGACGTACCTCAAGCCACCAGGGAGGTCGGTATGTCTGGTCCCATCACGCGAGGCGTGGTTTTCGTGCACTCCGCGCCGCGTGCGCTCTGCCCCCACGTCGAGTGGGCGGCCGGCGGCGTCCTCGACGTGCGCGTCGCCCTGGACTGGACGCCACAGCCGGTCGCACCCGGCATGTTCCGTGCCGAGCTGTCGTGGCAGGCGCCGGCCGGCACGGGCGCCCGACTGACCTCGGCCCTGCGGGGGTGGGCGCACCTGCGGTACGAGGTGACCGAGGAGCCTGCTGCCGGAGTCGACGGCGCCCGGTGGAGCCACACCCCCGAGCTCGGCATCTTCCACGCCGTCACCGACGTGCACGGCAACGTGGTCGTGCCGGAGGACCGCATCCGCGCCGCCCTGGCGGCGGGTGCCGGCGACCCGGTGCTGCTGCAGCACGAGCTCGACCTCGCCCTCGGCCAGGCCTGGGACGACGAGCTCGAGCCGTTCCGCTATGCCGGCGAGGGCGCCCCGGTCCGCTGGCTGCATCGAGTCGGCTGAGAGTCGGCTGAGCCCTGTCCCTCGAGCGCTCAGGCGTTGGCGGACGGGTGCAGCAGCGGCGTGTAGCCCTGGGCGAGGGCGGTGACCGACGTCGGCGGGGTGAGCACCTGGAGGCGGCCACGCGGCCTCGGTGCCGGTGAGTGCCAGCCGGCGAAGCCGAACGTGAGCAGCCGGTCGTCCAGGAGCAGCTGTGGTGTGTGGTCGTCGACGACCACGGTGCCGGACGGCAGGTCGCCGAGCGGTGCCGTCCACAGGATGCGGTCGCCGGCGCGGTCGAGACCGCGTCCCCGCCGCAGGCGCTCGGCGGCGAGGCTGCTTCTGGATGCTCGTCACGAACACCCCGAAGATCTGAACGACGTGGGCCACCACGTCGTCGTAGAGGTCCGAGGCGCGGTACGCGGGGATGTCGGCCCAGATGGCGTCCGTGGCATCAGCGGCGATCCGCTCCAGCCGCCCCTCCACCCACTCGGCGAGAAGCAGCGTTCGGTCGTCGAACCGCGTCACCGACGCCGGTGGGCGGGCGTCTGCAGCGCCGCGGTCGACCATTTGCGCATCCTCCCACCAGACAAGGGGCGAGGGGGAAGACACGGGACCGGTGCCAGCGGCCGCGGCGACGAGGCGCTACAGGGGGATGTTGCCGTGGGTGCCGCGGCGCGCCGGGGCGTCGGCGATGGCCCGTGCCAGTGCGGAGCGCGTCGCGTCGGGGGCGACGATCTCGTCGACCACACCGATCTGGACGGCCCGGTCGAGACCGCCCGCCATCCGCTCGTGCTCGGCGGCGAGCTCGGACTCGACCTGCACCCTGGCGTCGTCGGCGACCTCGGCCAGCTTGCGCCGGTGCAGGATGCGGACGGCTGCGACCGCGCCCATGACGGCGACCTCGGCGCCCGGCCAGGCGAACACCCGGGTTGCCCCGAGCGAGCGCGAGTTCATCGCGATGTACGCGCCGCCGTAGGTCTTGCGGGTCACCAGCGTCACGCGCGGGACGGTGGCCTCGGCGAAGGCGTGCAGCAGCTTCGCGCCCCGCCGCACCACGCCGTCCCACTCCTGGCCGACACCCGGCAGGTACCCCGGCACGTCGACCAGCACGACGAGCGGCACGCCGAACGCGTCGCACATCCGAACGAACCGTGCGGCCTTCTCGGCCGACGACGAGTCGAGGCAGCCACCGAGACGCATCGGGTTGTTGGCGACCACGCCGACGGTGCGTCCGCCGAGCCGACCCAGCGCGGTGACGATGTTGGGGGCCCACTTGGGGTGCAGCTCGACGGCCTCCCTCGACCCGAGGGGCTGGTCGAGCAGCTCGTCGACGATCGGGTGCACGTCATACGCGCGCTTGAACGACTCGGGCATTGAGGCAGCCAGGTCACGGTCGGGCAGTCCCGGGTCGATCTGGCCCTGTCGGCCGAGCAGCACGGTGAGTGCCTGCGCGCGCTCGAAGGCGGCCTCGGTCGACTCGGTGACCACGTGCACGACCCCCGAACGCCGGCCGTGAGGCTCCGGGCCGCCCAGTCGCAGGGCGTCGACGGCCTCGCCCGTGACCGAGCGGACCACGTCGGGACCGGTCACGAACACCCGCCCGTCGGGGCCGAGGATGACGATGTCGGTCAGGGCGGGGCCGTATGCGGCGCCGCCCGCGGCCGGGCCGATCACCACGGAGATCTGAGGCACCTTGCCCGAGGCGCGCGTCATGATCGCGAACACCTCGCCGACGGCGTGCAGGCTGACGACTCCCTCGCGCAGCCTGGCGCCGCCGGAGTGCCAGAGGCCGATCACGGGGACGCCGTCCGCCAGCGCGCGCTCGTAGGCGACCAGGATGACGCGGCACCCGTCGACGCCCATCGCCCCGCCCTGGATGGTGGCGTCGGACGCGAAGGCGACGCAGGCAACGCCGTCGACGGTTCCCCGGCCCGCCAGCATGCCGGAGTCGTCGCGCTCGGTGAGCAGCTCCAGGCTGCCGTCGTCGAAGAAGTGCTCGAGGCGGAGCCGGGGATTGCGTGGGTCGATGGCCGGGTCCACAGGGGTGCGCGAAGCGGTCATGGCGCCGGCCCCCTGACCGGCCGGGGTCACGATGCGGTCCTGAACGCAACCGCCACGTTGTGCCCGCCGAAACCGAACGAGTTGTTGAGCGCCACCCCGGCTCCGATCTTGCGCGGCTTGTCGACCACCACGTCGAGGTCGATGGCCGCGTCCTTGTCGGTCAGGTTGATGGTCGGCGGCGCCTGGCCGTAGTGCAGCGCGAGGATCGACAGGATGCCCTCGACGGCGCCGGCGGCCCCGAGCAGGTGACCCATCATCGACTTGGTGGCGGAGACCGAGACCCCGTCGACGTGTCCATCGAGGGCGGCGGCGATCGCGGCCGACTCAGCGGTGTCGCCAGCTGGGGTCGACGTCGCGTGGGCGTTGATGTGCACGACCTCGTCGCGGCCGATGCCGCCGCTGGCGAGCGCTGCCTTCATCGCCCGGGTGGCGCCCAGCCCGCTCGGGTCGGGAGCCGCGATGTGGTGCGCATCGGAGGTCAGCCCGGCCGAGACCAGCTCGGCGTAGACCTTTGCGCCGCGTGCCTCGGCGTACTCGGCCGACTCAAGGATCACGACGCCGGCGCCCTCACCCAGGACGAAGCCGTCGCGGCTCGTGTCGTAGGGGCGCGAGGCGGTGTCGGGGGAGTCGTTGCGGGTGGACAGGGCGCGCATCGCGGCGAACCCGGCGATCGGCAGCGGGTGGATGGCCGCCTCGGTGCCGCCGGTGATCACGACGTCGGCCCGGCCGGTGCGGATCATGTCGAGCGCGTACGCCATCGCCTCTGCCCCGGACGCGCAGGCCGATACGGGGGCGTGAGCGCCGGCACGCGCACCGAACTCGATCGCCACAGCGCCGGCCGCGCCGTTCGGCATCAGCATCGGCACGGTCATCGGCAGGATGCGGCGGGGGCCGGAGTTGTTGAGGGTGTCGTAGGAGTCGAGCAGCGTCCACACGCCGCCGATCCCCGTGGCCAGCACCACGCCGAGCCGCAGCGGGTCGACCTCGGGGGCACCCGCGTCGGCCCACGCCTCGCGCGCGGCGACCATCGCGTACTGCCCGGAGGGGTCGAGCTTCTTTGCCTCGTGGCGAGGCAGCACCTCGGCGCTCGGCACCTCGAGCCGGCACGCGAAGTGCACGGGCAGGTCGTAGCGCTCGAGCCACTCGGCCGGCAGCGCCTTGGCGCCCGAGCGGCCGGCAAGGGCCGCCTCCCACGTGCTCGGGACGTCCCCGCCCAGAGGGGTGGTCGCCCCCAGACCGGTGACGACGACGCGTCGGTCGGTGGCGCGACGCTCGTGGGACGTGGTGGTCATCGCGGGGCCTCCTGAGGCGGTGGTGCGGGTGACCCGTCGGCCGGGTGGGCCGGCGGGTCACCCGGTCGTGCGCGGGTGCTGGGTGCAGCGGGTGGTGCGGGTGGGTGTTCAGGCTGGGCTGATCCTGGGCTAGCCGTCTGCTAGCCCTGGGCCTGCTGGACGTAGTTGACGACGTCGCGGACGGTGGACAGGTTCTTGATGTCCTCGTCCGGGATCTTCACGCCGAACTTGTCCTCGGCCTGGACGACGATCGAGGTCATCGACAGCGAGTCGATGTCGAGGTCCTCCGTGAAGGACTTGTCGAGCTCGACGGACTCGGTCGGCAGACCGGTCTCCTCGTTGACCAGCTCGGCGATCCCTTCGAGGATCTCCTGCTCGCTCTGCGCCATGGTGGGAACTCCTTCTGCTGTCGGTGTCCTCGGTGAGAACCCTGCTCGGTGAACTGCTGGTGACGTTCGTACGGATGGTGCTCCCGCCGAGGCGGGGGTTTTCGGTGCGGCGGACCGCACGGGACATGGTGCCCTACGGCAGCTCGACCACCTGGGCTGCGTACGAGAGGCCCGCGCCGAATCCGATCAGCAGGGCCAGACCTCCCGAGGGTGCGCTGCCGTCGGCCAGCATGCGGTGCATGGCCAGCGGGATGGACGCGGCGGACGTGTTGCCAGTCTCGGCGATGTCGCGGGCGACCGGTACGTGCTCGGGCAGGCCCAGTTGCTTGACCATCGCGTCGATGATGCGGACGTTCGCCTGGTGCGGGATGAACGCGGCCAGGTCGTCCGGTGTGATGCCTGCAGCCTCGATCGCCTTGCGCGCGATCGGCGCCATCTGCCAGACCGCCCAGCGGAAGACGCTCTGGCCCGCCATCCGCAGGGTCGGCCACTCGAGCTCGGGGTCCTCGCGCATCTGGTCCCAGGACTGGTTCTGGGTGATGACGTCCCACATGGCACCGTCGCTGCCCCACAGCGTCGGCCCGATACCCGGGGTGTCGGACGCGCTGACGACCACGGCGCCGGCGCCGTCACCGAAGATGAACGCGCTCGAGCGGTCGTGCGGGTCGGTGATCTCGGAGAGCTTCTCGACGCCGATCACCAGCACGTTCTGCGCCGAGCCGCCGCGGACCATGTCGCTGGCGAGCCCGATGCCATGGCAGAAGCCTGCGCAGGCGGCAGAGATGTCGAAGCCCGCCGCTGGCGTGCAGTCGAGCCGGTGTGCGACCAGCGGTGCGGCTGCTGGGGTCTGGTACATGTGCGTGACCGTGGCAACCAGCACGACGTCGATGTCGGCGCCGGTCATGCCGGCCGACGCGAGCGCCTCCGCTCCCGCGTGCTCGGCCATGTCGACGACGGTCTGGCCGTGTGCCGCCCAGCGCCGCGTGACGATGCCGGAGCGCTCGCGGATCCACTCGTCCGAGGAGTCGATGAACTGGCAGATCTCCTCGTTGGTGACGATCCGCTCGGGACGGTAGGCCCCGACGCCGGTGAGCTTCGCGTGCGCCGCACCGGTCGGCGTCATCAGCCCGCTCGGCTCGTTCCTCGCCGTACGCGTCGGACTCTGCTCAATGGTTCCCTCGCTGCGCTCGGTCACGACGAGCTCCCGGCGGGGTGGAGCCGCAGGAGGGGCTGGCCCGGGGAGACCGGGTCGCCCTCCTCGACGAGCCACTCGACGACGGTGCCGCCGTGCTGCGCCTTGACGTCGTGACCGTCACGCAGGCCCTCGACGCGGGCGATGACGCTGCCCGCGACGACGTCCTCACCGGGGGTCGCCTCGGTCAGCAGCCGAACGGCTCCCTTGGCCGGAGCGACGACCAGGCGCCACGTCGGCGAGCTCTGGACGGGGCTCCCGACGCCGTGCCGCTCGACCATCTCGCGGGCCTTGTCGAGATCGGCCGGCGTCTTCAGAGCGAGCGTCTCGACGCCGGGCAGGGCCCGCTTGGCGAGGTTGGTCAGCGTGCCGGCTGGTGGAATCTCGATCATCGCCGTCACACCGACCTCGGCGAAGGTCTGCATGCAGAGGTCCCATCGGACGGGGTTGCTGACCTGGGTCACCAGCCGACTGAGGACCTCGCGCCCGTCGTGCACGACGGTGCCGTCGGCGTTGGACAGCAGGAGCGCTCGCGGGTCGTGCGTCGACATCGCGCGTGCGTGGCGGTCCAGCACCTCGACCGCGGGGGCCATGTGCCGGGTGTGGAAGGCGCCGGCGACCTGCAGCGGGATCACGCGCGCCTTGGCCGGTGCGTCCGCGGCGAGGGCAGCGAGCTCGTCCATGGTGCCGGCGGCGACGACCTGGCCGGCGCTGTTGACGTTCGCGGGGGTCAGGCCGTGCTTCTCGAGGGCGGCGAGCACCTCGTCTGGGTCGCCCCCGACGACGGCGCTCATGCCCGTCGGGGTGACGGCGCTCGCCTCCGCCATCGCGCGACCGCGCTCGCGGACGAAGACCATCGCCTGCTCCGCGCTGATCACGCCGGCTGCGGAGGCGGCGGTGATCTCGCCGACGCTGTGGCCGGCGCCACCGGCGATCACGGCGAACGCGTCTGCGGGATGGGGGAACAGAGCCAGCAGCGAGACCAGCCCGGCGCCCACGATCAGCGGCTGGGCGACGGCGGTGTCACGGATGGTGTCCGCGTCGGACGTGGTGCCGTGCGCGACGAGGTCGAGACCGGCGACCGTACCCAGCCAGTCGAGGCGCTCGCGGAAGCCCGGGACCTCGAGCCATGGGGAGAGGAAGCCGGGGCTCTGGGACCCCTGGCCGGGGCAGACGATGACCAGCACCTGTCCAGCGTCCCGTGGTCCGGCGTCCCGGTCGGGTTACGAACCGGACAACGATGCGTCGGAATGTTGGAGGGTTCCTACAAGCTGCCCCAAGCACCCGTCAGGGATCCGGGTCGCAGTACCACTCTGCCAGGTGCCGGAATGCCGCGTGCAGGTCGCTCTCGAACTGAGGTGATGTCAGCTCGTGGCGCATCTCCTCGAGGGAGCCATGGCGAACGTACCGGTGGGCGTCGCCGCCCGCCTCGTCCACGACCGTGACGGTGAGGCCCCGGATGCGCGGGTAGAGAAGGGTGCGGCCGTCGTCGCGGGTGCTGGTGAACGGACGAAGGGAGACGTGCATGACCAGTGGGTCCCGCAGCATGTCCGGATCCGGCGAGACGCCGAGGGCCGGGTCACCGCGGACCTCCACCACCACGTCGTCGAAGAGGCCTTCCTGGGGGAGGTCTACTGTGAGCCGCTGCAAGAGGTCGAGCGCGTCCCGGACCGTCGCCGCACGGTGGGGCTCGCGGACGCCGCCATCGTTCGGCGTCACGTACTCCTCCGATCGACGTAGTGCTCCACCAGATGGTGGAACGCCGTGCAGAGCTTGAGTTCCATGTCCGTTGCTGCGATTTCGTCGCGAAGCTCGTCGAGCGAGCCGCCGCACAAGAACGTGCTGGCGTCCCCGAGCCCCGCGCTCGCGACACGCACGTCGAGCGCCCGGAGGCGCTCATAGCCCGCTGTGACCGCGTCGTCCGCGTCGTCCGCGTCGTCCGCGTCGTCCGCGTCGTCCGCCGTGTCGGTGAACGGGACGATGGAGGCCTGCCAGACGATCGGGTCCGGCATGACCTCCGGACTCGGCGAGCTCCCGAGCGCCGGATCTGCGTGGATCTCGACGACCACGTCGTCAAACGCGCCCTCCTCCGGCAGGTCGCGCACGACGTGCCGCAGCAGGTCGAGGGCCTCCCGCACGCTCGTCACGCGGTGCGGTGGATGACGCGCCATGCGAGCGAGTATCGGCGCAGAACCGCGCGGGTGTCGATCTCGCCGACTCCCGTTCGTGTAGGAGGTGAGAGGCGGGTAAACGGCCGGCCGTCGACGGAAGGCACTTCTCATGAGCAGAGTCGTCGTGACCAACAGCGTGACGCTGGACGGGGTGATGCAGGCACCCGGGCGCCCCGACGAGGACACCCGAGGTGGCTTCGCGCGCGGCGGGTGGGCGGTGCCCTACAGCGACCCGGAGATGATGCGCCTGATGGGGGAGGCCATGTCCCAGACCGGCTCCCTGCTGTTCGGGCGCCGCACCTACGAGGACTTCGCCGGCTTCTGGCCGCACCAGACCGACGGCAACCCCTTCACCGAGATGCTCGACGCCACCCAGAAGTACGTCGCGTCGACGACGCTCACCGAACCACTGCCGTGGAAGAACTCGACGCTGCTCGACGGCGATGCGGCCGACGCAGTGGCCGACCTCCGGCAGCGAGAGGGAAGGGACATCGTCGTCCTCGGCAGCGGACTACTGGTGCAGTCGCTGATGCGCCGCAACCTGGTCGACGAGTACAACCTTCTCGTCCACCCGCTGGTCCTCGGCACGGGCACGCGGCTGTTCCCGGACGGCGCCCCCCCGTCCGAACTCAGGCTCGTCAACAGCGTCTCGACGCCCAAGGGCGTCATCATCGCGACGTACCGGCCGGCATGAGCTGGGATGTGAGTTGGGATGATGCAGCGGCCGCGCGGGACAGAAACGGACGTGGAGCCATGACCCAGTACCTGCTTTCGATCTACCAGCCGGATGGCCCGCCACCGACCGGCGAGGTCATGATCTCGGTGGCCCGCGACCTCCACGAGCTGAACGCCGAGCTCCGGGCCGCCGGTGCCTGGGTCTTCACGGGCGGGCTGCACGACCCGAGCACGGCCACGGTGGTGCGAGTGCACGATCGCGACGCCGTCATCACGGACGGGCCGTACGTCGAGGGCAAGGAGCACGTGGGTGGGTTCTGGGTGATCGACGCGCCCGACCTCGACGCCGCTCTCGAGTGGGGTCGCAAGGCGGCGCGAGCCACGACACTGCCGATCGAGGTGCGTCCGTTCCAGGACCGCGCCCCGTTCTGACCTCGCCACCTGGCCAGATGTGACGACCCTCCCGGCAGGTGAGATCGAGCGCGTGTTCCGCGCCGAGTACGGCCGTGCGGTCTCCGTGCTCGTCCAGGTTCTCGGCAGCATCGACCTGGCCGAAGACGCGGTGCAGGACGCGTTCACGGAGGCGACGCGCCGCTGGCCCTCGACCGGCGTGCCGCCCAGCCCCGCCGGCTGGATCATCACCACTGCCCGCAACCGGGCGATCGACCACCTGCGTCGCGAGGCGATCCGTGACGACCGGGAGGCGCAGTCGACGTTGTTGCGAGCCCGCGACGAGCCGATCGAGGTGGGACCCGTGCGCGACGACCGGCTGCGGCTTCTCTTCACTTGCTGTCACCCCGCGCTCGGCCGGAGCGTGCAGGTGGCCCTGACGCTGCGGCTGCTGGGCGGACTCACCACGGCCGAGATCGCGCGGGCCTTCCTGGTGCCCGAGCCGACGATGGCGCAGCGGCTGGTTCGCGCCAAGGCCAAGATCCGCGACGCGAACATCCCGTACCGCGTGCCGCACGACGCGGACCTGCCCGACCGCCTCCGCGCCGTGCTGACCGTCGTCTACCTGATCTTCAACGAGGGCTACACCGCGAGCTCAGGCGACCGGTTGGCGAGGGACGACCTCTGCGCCGAGGCCATTCGGCTCGGACGCCTGCTCGACGACCTGATGCCCGACGAGCCCGAGGTGATGGGGCTGCTCGCGCTGATGCTGCTGACCGACTCGCGCCGGGCCGCGCGCACGACGGCGGCAGGCGAGCTCGTGCTGCTGGCCGACCAGGACCGCGCCACCTGGGACCGTGGGCTGATCGCGGAGGGACAGGCGATCGTCCGCAGATGCCTGCGTCGGAACCAGCCGGGTCCGTACCAGATCCAGGCGGCGATCAACGCGGTTCACAGCGACGCCGCCACGGTCGGCGCCACCGACTGGGGGCAGATCGTTCAGCTCTACGACCAGCTGATGGCCCACGACCCGAGCCCGGTGGTCGCCCTCCACCGCGCGGTCGCCGTGGCCGAGGTCGACGGACCCGATGCGGCTCTGGCGCTCGTCGAGCGGCTCGACCTCGACGCGTACCGCCCTTTCCATGCCGTCCGCGCCGACCTGCTGGCCCGCACGGGCCGTTCCGAGGAGGCGCTGCTGGCCCTCGGTGCCGCGATCGAGCGGACCGACAACGACGCAGAGCTCGACCACCTGCGGCGCCGGCGTCAGCTCCTGTCTGACACGTGAGTCACCGAAGCGACTGTGCCGCAGCCGTTGTCGGTTCGGTGAGCTCCACCACGCGGGGACGTCGCGCGGCGAGCAGGCCGATCGCCAGAGCGACCTGCAGCACGTAGCCGTCACGCGGAACGGTCGCGTCCCAGCCCGTGATGTCAGCGACCCGGCGCAGCCGGTACCGCACGGTGTTGGGGTGCACGAAGAGCGTGCGGGCAGCGCCCTCGAGGGAGCGTCCGCCGTCCAGGTACGCCCCGACCGTCTCCGCCAGCACCGGGCCCGCCGCCAGCAGGGGTTGGTAGACGCGGTCGATCAGGGCACGCCGGGCCGAGACGTCGCCTGACAGCACACGCTCGGGCAGCAGGTCGTCGGCGTCGACGGGGCGGGGCGCGGACGGCCAGGCCCGGGCCGCCACGAGACCGGCGAGGGCCACGCGCGCCGAGTACCCCGCGCCCGGCAGGTCGGTCACGGTCGGCCCGACCACGACCGGCCCCGGTCCGAACTTCGGGGCGAGGTTGGTGGCGGCCGCGGCAGGGTCGGAGCTGGTGCCCAGCACCACCACGAGCCGGTCGCCCTGCACGCCGACCAGCGCGTCGTCGGCGGCGGCCCGGGCGGCTCGGCGCAGGTCGTCGACGACCTGCTCGGCGGGGCCGGGGCCGTTGGCTCCCACGACGACGGCGATCGCGGCGTGCTCGCGCCAGCCGAGGGCAGCCACTCGCGAGTGCAGCGCGTCGTCGGTGTCGCCGCGCAGCAGGGCGTCGACGACCAGAGCCTCGAGTCGCGCGTCCCAGGCTCCGCGCGTCTCCGCGGCCTGTGCGTACAGCTCCGCGGCAGCGAACGCGACCTCGCGCGAGTAGCGAAGGACCGCCTCCTGCACGGCAGCCAGCTGGCGCGGGTCGTCCGGGTCGTCCGTGAGCGCCTCGATGTGGTCCTCGACGACGTCGACGACAGCCCGCACGAGGTCGAGGGTCTGCCGCAGGCTGATCGACCGCGTCAGCTCGCGGGGGGCGGTGCCGAACACGTCGGCGGTGATCGCCAGCGGCGCGGACGGGTCGGCGAACCAGGTGGTGAACGCCCGGATGCCAGCCTGGGCGACGAGACCGACCCACGAGCGGTCCTCCGGCTCCATCGCGCGGTACCAGGGGAGGCTCTCGTCGAGCCGCCGCAAGGCTGCCGTCGAGAGCCCCGCCACCGCACGGCGCCGCCGCGTCGACGTACCGCTGGGCCGAACCCACCGCGCACTGCGGAGCGTGCGCTGTCCCGCGTCCGCGCTGCCGCCCATTCGGTCAGGATAGGGCGGCGTATGGAGGAATCACACAACCCCAGGGCGACTCGATACCTCACTCAAGGCACCATCGCGCGTCGCGACAGGACGTTTCCTGAGAACTCGCAGCTTCACCAGCGCATCCCCCGGTCGATGAGCCGCCTCTCGACACGCCGCACGAGGGCCACGCGCCGGTACTCCAGGTCGTCACTCGTCACCACGATGAGCGCCCAGCCGTGGTCGTCGAGCAGCTCGCGCCGCGACAGGTCGGATCGCCACTGCCGGCGATCGGTGCGGTGTGTCTCACCGTCGTACTCGAGCGCGACCTTTACGTCCGGCCAGCACAGGTCGGCACGGCTGAGCCAGGTGGTGCCGTCGTCGCCGAACACCTCGAAGCCGCACTCCGGTTCGGGGATGCCGGAACGCACCAGCAGCAGCCGCGTTCTCGTTTCCTGTGGGGAGTCGACCCGCTCGCGCACGAGCTCGAGCGCGGACCGCAGCACCCTGACTCCGCGCCGTCCGACCGATGCCGAGGTCACGGCTCGCAGGGAGGCGAGGCCGTCGCGACGCCTGGCTAGCGCGTCGCCCATCACGACGAGGTCGTCGAGAGTCATGCGCGGATGGGACGCGAGCCCCGCCCACACCTGGGCAGCGGGAACCACTCGAACGCTGCCGGTTGCGGATCGCGGCGCTCGGGCCGGCAGGGGGCCGACGGTAGAGCGAGTGCCCCTCACCCGCACCTCGACGCCTGTGGGCACGCGCACGACGAGGGGCCGGGATGGGTCCAGCCCTCGTGGCAGCGGGAGGCCGAGCAGCGCGGCACCCGTGGCGCCGTCGAACGCCGCCCGCGCGTGGAGCAGCAGCTGGGCTGCCAGACAACGGGTCTGCAGCGAGTCCGGCAGCGCACTGGGGATCCGCACGCCCGGGTACGGACGACGCAGCACCGGGCTGGTGCGCATCTGGCTGGGCGTCAGTCCTGCTCGGCGCCCCTCGTCCACCGTGAAGGGACGGCACGCCAGCGACTCGGGCAGGACGAGTCGCGGCGCAGGCATGGGTTCACTCTGGCGCGGCGCCTCCTATCGATGCGGCACAGCGTCCCGAGCCTGTGGACAACCCGGCTGCCCCCCTTCGTCCCCCGGTCGCGAGATCTCAGAGATGGCAGCATCCCGCGACGCGAAGGTGCCTATGGTGAGATCTCGCGGAGCTCCCTGCGCGGGACCCGTCAGGCGTCGCCGCCTGTGGTGCCGGACGAGCCGGCGGTGACATCCTCCAGTCGGTACAGCTCGTACGCCTTGGCCGGGGCCGACTCGTCGAGCTGGCCGCGGGCCGCCAGCATCCGCAGCGCCTGGTAGGCCACGGACGGCCCGTCGATGTGGAAGTACCGGCGCACTGCGGGACGGGTGTCGGACAGCCCGAACCCGTCAGCCCCGAGCGACCGGTACTCGTTCGGCACGTACTGGCGGATCTGGTCCGGCACGGCGCGCATGTAGTCGCTGACCGCCACGACCGGACCGTCGCGACCCTCCAGCTGCTTGGCCACGAACGGTTGCGGCGTGCTCTCGCCCGGACGGTCGAAAGCCCATGCGTCGCACGACATGCCGTCGCGGCGCAGCTCGCTCCACGACGTCACGCTCCACACGTCGGAGGCGACGCCGAAGTCCTTGGCAAGCAGCTCCTGCGCCTCGAGCGCCCAGGCCACACCGACACCCGAAGCCATCAGCTGCGGACGGCGGCCGACGCCGTTGTGCTCGCCGTTGTCGGCGACCTCGCCGTCGGCCTCCTTCAGCAGGTACGCGCCGCGCAGGAGCCCCTCCACATCGAGGTTCTCCGGCTGCGGCGGCTGCACGGCGGGCTCGTTGTAGACAGTGATGTAGTACATGACGTCGCGGTCGCGCTGGCCGTGCTGGCCGTCGGCGAGCGGGTCGGGCCCCTCGCCGAACATGCGCGACAGCCCGTCGCGCACGATGTGCCCGACCTCGTAGCCGAACGCCGGGTCGTACGACACGACGGCAGGGTTCGTCGACGCGAGCAGCGGGGAGTGGCCGTCGGCGTGCTGCAGTCCCTCGCCGGTCAGCGTGGTGCGGCCGGCGGTGGCGCCGATCATGAAGCCGCGCGTCATCTGGTCGGCTGCTGCCCAGATGCTGTCGCCCGTCCGCTGGAAGCCGAACATCGAGTAGAAGACGTAGACCGGGATCATCGGCTCGCCGTGTGTGGCGTACGACGTGCCCGCCGCGGTCATCGCCGCGATCGAGCCAGCCTCGTTGATGCCCACGTGCAGGATCTGCCCCTGCTTGGACTCCTTGTAAGCGAGCATCAGCTCGCGGTCGACGGACGTGTAGTTCTGGCCGTGCGGGTTGTAGATCTTGATGGTCGGGAAGAACGAGTCCATCCCGAACGTGCGCGCCTCGTCAGGGATGATCGGGACCACTCGCGGCCCAAACTCCTTGTCGCGCATCAGATCCTTGAGCAACCGCACGAACGCCATCGTGGTGGCGATCTGCTGCTTGCCGGAGCCCTTCTTCGATCCGGCGTACGCCTCGTCACCGGGCAGCTTGACCGACGTGGTGGGGACACGCCGCTGCGGGAGGTACCCGCCGAGCGCGCGCCGTCGCTCCTGCAGGTACTGGATCTCGGGGCTGTCGGCGCCGGGGTGGTAGTACGGCGGCAGGTAGGGGTCGGCCTCGAGCTGCTCGTCGCTGATCGGGATGCGCAGGCCGTCGCGGAACGTCTTGAGGTCGTCCAGCGTGAGCTTCTTCATCTGGTGAGTCGCGTTGCGGCCGGCGAAGTTCGCTCCCAGCCCGTAGCCCTTGATGGTCTTCGCGAGGATCACGGTCGGCTGCCCGGTGTGCTCGACGGCTGCCGCGTACGCGGCGTACACCTTGCGGTAGTCGTGCCCACCGCGCTTGAGGCTCCAGATCTCGTCGTCGGTCATGTTCTCGACCATCCGGCGCGTGCGCGGGTCGCGTCCGAAGAAGTGCTCGCGGATGAACGCGCCGTTCTCGGCGCGGTAGGTCTGGTAGTCGCCGTCGGGCGTCGAGTTCATCAGGTGGACGAGGGCTGCGTCAGAGTCCTTGGCCAGCAACGTGTCCCACTCACGTCCCCACACGACCTTGATGACGTTCCAGCCGGCGCCACGGAAATGCGACTCGAGCTCCTGGATGATCTTGCCGTTGCCGCGCACCGGCCCGTCGAGGCGCTGGAGGTTGCAGTTCACGACGAACGTCAGGTTGTCGAGCTCCTCGAACGAGGCGACCTGCAGCAGACCGCGGCTCTCGGGCTCGTCCATCTCGCCGTCGCCGAGGAAGGCCCAGACCCGCTGGTCGGACGTGTCCTTGATGCCGCGGTTCTGCAGGTACTTGTTGAACTGGGCCTGGTAGATCGCGTTCATCGGGCCGAGACCCATCGACACGGTCGGGAACTGCCAGAACTCCGGGGCCAGCCGCGGGTGCGGGTACGAGGGCAGGCCGCCGCCGGGGTGCGAGAGCTCCTGCCGGAAGCCGTCGAGCTGGTTCTCCGACAGCCGGCCCTCGAGGTACGCGCGGGCGTAGACACCGGGGGAGGCGTGGCCCTGGATGTAGATCTGGTCGCCGCCGCCCTCGTGGTCGGGGCCGCGGAAGAAGTGGTTGAAGCCGACCTCGTACAAGGTGGACGACGAGGCGTACGAGGAGATGTGGCCGCCGACGCCGATGCCGGGACGCTGCGCGCGGTGCACGACCATCGCCGAGTTCCAGCGCAGGAGAGCGCGATAGCGACGCTCGACGTCCTCGTCGCCGGGGAACCAGGGCTCGCGCTCCGGCGGGATCGTGTTGATGTAGTCGGTGGCCGTCAGCGACGGGACGCCGACCCCGAGCTGGCGTGACCGCTGCAGCAGCTCGAGCATCAGGTACCGCGCACGCCGCCTGCCGGCGGTCTCGGCGACGCCGTCGAGCGACTCGAGCCACTCGGCGGTCTCGGCCGGGTCGATGTCTGGCATGTTCGTCGGGAGCCCGTTGAGGATGGGTCCGGCTTCGTCGCGTCCAGCCACGTCGTCTTCCTTCCCTCGACGCCACCCTCACCGACCCGGCCGGGCGAGGGGGCTAGGGCCCCATCCTGTCCCTCAGCGGCGCCCCCGTCACATCCGGGCTTCCTACCGGTCGGTAAGGAGTGCGGCCTGCCCGGGGACCCACCCAAGAGCGCCGAAGGAGCCAGGTGTCGGTGGCCACCGACGGTCGTATGGTGGGGCCGAGACGTCGGTTCGCACGCGCCAGGAGGAGGCAGCCATGCACGCTGAGGTCGGAAACTGGCTGAACCTGCACGGCAAGGTGGTCGGCCAGGCAGGCGAGCACTGCGAGGTGCTCGAGGTACTGGGAGCTGACGGTTCGCCGCCCTACCGGGTCCGGCATGCGGACGGTCACGAGGGCATCCTCGTCCCGGGCGCTGACACGACGGTGGACGTGCGGCCCTCGAGTCAGTGACCGCGCTCACGGGTTGGTGAGGGCGGACGGGCGGTCCCCGGTCATCCGCGTACCCACACTTGCCGTTTCGTCATGCGTACCAATGCCTTTCCCTAGCGCCACGCCGTAGGCAGCGAGCCCGAGGAAGATCCATGCGGGCGGGTGCGGCAGGGGAACGGTGCCGCTTGCTCCGATCACGCCAGCCGCGACAGCGACCGGGACGGCAGCGAGGCTGGCCCACGGTGCCCAAGCCGGCACCGCGTGCCGCCTGAGCGTGGAGACGCCCAGCGCGACGATGCCGAAGAGCAGCAGCGGCAACGTGGCGGACGCCAGCGTGCCGATCCACACGTGCTGCTCGTAGATGACGTCGAGCCGTGCGTTGGCCTCGGCGGGTGAGAGCCCGGTGTCCAGCAGAGCCTCGACCACGCTGTAGGGACCGGCCGCGAGCACCGTGCCCAGGGCGAGCGACGGGAGGGCCAACCGGCCGATGCGGCCGAGCCGCGGTGCGAGATGCGCGGCCACGGCGACCGCGCCCAGGGCGAAGCACAGGACGGCAACGACCTTGACGACGTGCACGGGGCTGTTGGCCGCGTAGAACGTGACGGCCGGACTGTAGGGAGCCGTCACGACCTCGAGGGCGGTGGTGACGAAGATGCCGAGGGCGCCGGCGGTCATCAGCTGACCGGCGCGAGTGGATGTGACTCGGGAGCTCACGGGGTGCCTCCTGGGCTGGTGGTGAACGGGACGTGTCGAGCCTCCGGCCCGACACGCGCGGGGTGAACCGTGCCGGCCTCAACCTTCAGTGCGGTTGACCGCAGGAGCTCTTACGGACTTCCACCTCGACGCGGGCCCTGTGCGGCGGAGAATGAGCACGTGATCAGCGTCAGCTCGTCCCGGGTCGCACTCGCGGCGGGTGCGGCTGCGGCGTTCGTCGTGATCGGATCGCCGGCTGTCTCGACTGACGCGGACGCCGTCACCTCCGGCGTCCTGCCGCTCGGCTTCTTCGCCGCCGGTGCTGTGGCACACGTCCTGCGGCCCGGGCACCTCGTTGGCCTTCGTCTGCTGCAGGTCGGCACGCTGCACCTCGTCGCCATCGCCGTCGCGGTGGTCGTCGCAGCGCTCGTCGAGAACGGCTGGGCGGCAAGTCTGCTCGGCATGTTCTCGGCCTCCGCATACGTCGTCGGCTTCGTCGCGCTGCTCGACCTGCTGGCCCGATACCCGACAGGCCACTACGCCTGGCCGTGGGTGCGACGCCTCGTGCGCGTCGTCACGGCGGGTGCACTGGCCCTCGTCGGAGTGTCAGCCCTGGCACAGCCGCACGCGCTGTCGGTTCTGGAGCTGCCCGGGCCCGAGAACCCGTTGCACGTACCTGCCCTGGCGCCACTCGGTATGGCGGTCGCAGCGGTCCTTCTCGCGCCGGTCCTCGGCGCCGGGCTCCTTCTCGCGCGCTTCCCACGCGCGTCGCAGGAGGACCGCACACAGATGCGTTGGCCGGCGGTCACCGCGCTCGTCATCGCGGTGCTGCTGCTGACGTCGGGCCTGGCGGAGGCTGCCCTGGGCCCCTCCGTTCAGACCGCGGTGTTCGTCACGGCGGGAGCAGCGCTGCCGGCGTCGTTCCTCGTCGGGCTCCTGCGGCACAGCGAGGAGGCCGAGCGGCTGAAGGCTGCCGAGGCGTCACGAAGCCGCTTGGCGGCGGTCGCCGACGCCGAGCGACGAAGGATCGAGCGCGATCTGCACGACGGTGCTCAGCAACAGCTCATCGCACTGCTCGCCAGGGTCGAGCTGGCCCGGTCGCAGCTGGGGGAGGCGGACGGCGAGGTCGCCCGAGAGCTGGGGGAGATCGGCAGCGACATCCGCGACGTCCACCACGACCTCCGCGAGCTCGCCAGGGGTATCCACCCGGCGATCCTCACGGACCGCGGACTCGCGGAGGCCGTTCGGTCGGCGGCTTCCCGCCTGCCGCTGAAGGCCGCCCTCGAGGTAGCGCCGGACGTGGACAGCGCCCGGTACCGCCACGCGATCGAGGGCGCCGCCTACATGTTCGCTCTGGAAGGCATGACCAACGCGATGAAACACGCTGGTACGCGACGGGTTCGCATCTCCCTCAGCGTGCGGGACGACGTTCTGCAGGTCGTCGTCACTGACGATGGCCGCGGCTTCGATGTGCCGAGCACCGGCGAGCTCGGGTCGGGTCTGACCGGGCTGCGCGACCGGCTGGCCGCGGTCGGCGCCACGCTCGAGATCGACAGTCGACCCGGTGCTGGCACATCACTGCGGGGCGCCTTCCCGGTGGGCACGCATGACGGCTGACGAGTCTCTGCGAGTCGTCCTCGCCGAGGACAGCTACCTCGTTCGGGAGGGCACGAGGCGCCTGCTCATCTCGAGCCGTCAAGTCGACGTCGTGGCCGCCGTGTCATCGGCGGAGGAGCTGCTGGAGGCCGTCCGGCTCTTGAATCCCGATGCCGTGATGACCGATATCCGGATGCCACCCGGGTTCGGCACGGAGGGGATCACCGCGGCCAAGAGCATTCGTCGCAGCCATCCCGGCGTCGGGGTGGTGGTGCTGTCGCAGCACGCCGACGAGGGGTACGTGCTCGACCTCCTGAGTGACGGCGCGCAGGGCCTCGGCTACCTGCTGAAGGAGCGGGTCGGCGACCGAGACCAGCTGGTCAACGCCCTGCGCGAGACCGCGCAGGGAGGTTCGGTGATCGACCCGGTGCTGGTCGACGCCCTCGTCGGTCGCCGGCGCCTCGACGAGGCTTCACGCATCGCCCGCCTGACTCAACGTGAGCTCGACGTACTCAGCGAGATGGCGCAGGGGCGCTCGAACCCGGCTATCGCAGCGGCGCTCTCGCTCTCGCAGTCGTCCATCGAGAAACACGTCAACGTCATCTTCACGAAGCTCGGGCTGAGTGAGGAGCCGCACATCCACCGCCGAGTCACAGCTGTCGTGACGTACCTGAGGGAGTCGGGCTGGTCGGACGGCTGATCGGTAGGGTGAGGCAGGTGGACGAGACGATCGCTCGCGAGGCGGTCAGGGTCGTGCTCGTCGACACCGACGAGCGGGTCCTTCTGATCGAGGGCCACGACCCGGCCCGGCCCGATCGCGGCACCTACTGGTTCACTCCGGGCGGCGGCATTGACCCAGGAGAGACCCCCCAGGAGTGTGCAGCGCGAGAAGTGTTGGAGGAGATCGGGTTACGGCTGGAACACAGCCAGCTGGGTCCAGTGCGGCGCACGGAGCAGGTGGAGTTCGGCTTCGAGGGGCGGACGATCCAGCAGCGTCAGGTCTTCTTCCTCGTCCAGGTGGAGCCCCTGGAGGTCGACACGACCCGCTGGACCGAGCTCGAGCGCCGAGCACAGAAGGGCACCCGCTGGTGGACCCTCGAAGAGCTGGCCGCGACGCGGGAGACGGTCTATCCCGACGACGTCGTGGCGTTGGTGGAGAACGCGATCCGCTCCGGGTGGGCGTAGCCGTTCATCGTCCGGCCCCGAACGAACGCGACCAATGTCATGCCCGCGTCGACCGCGAGCTCGACGGCCAGCGACGACGGCGCCGACACGGCCGCCAGCACGGGAACCCCTGCCGTCCAAGCCTTCTGGGCCAGCTCGAACGACGCCCGTCCGCTCACCACGAGCACCGTTCCCACCAAGGGCCAGCCACGCTCACGAGCCGCCCAGCCCAGCACCTTGTCGACCGCGTTGTGCCGGCCGACGTCCTCGCGCACCGCGAGGAGGTCGGCCTCTTGCCCACCCTCGGAGACGGCGAACAGCCCGGCCGCGTGCAGGCCGCCGGTGCGCTCGAAGACGCGCTGCGCCGCCCGCAGGCGCTCGGGGAGCTCTGCCAGCAGGGCGGCGTCGACCCGCACGGTGTCGGACCTGAGGTCGGCGCCGCCACGAGCCCGCACGGCGTCGATGCTCGCCGAACCGCACACCCCGCAGGCGGAGGTCATCCCGAACGTGCGGCGCCCCTCCAGGTCGAGCGGTGGAGTGCCGGCCGTCAGGGCGATCTCCATCACGTTGTACGTCGGTCGTCCGTCGTCGCCGACGTCGGTGCAGTGCACCGCAGTGCTCACCGCGTCGGGTCCGGGCAGCAGTCCCTCCGTCAGCAGGAAGCCCATCGCCAGGTCCAGGTCGTCGCCCGGAGTGCGCATGGTGACGACGACGGGTGTGCCGTCTACGCGGATCTCGAACGGCTCCTCCACGGCCAACGCGTCCGGACGGCGGACGGCCCGCCCGGAGTCCAGGTCCCAACGGGTGGTCGGCGCTCGCGTGCTGGCGGTGCCCATCGCCCGATCGTACGTAGCAACGAGGGATGCGTAGCCCACCGGCTGCCGGTGGTCTACCGTCGTGCCCACGTCCGGGTCGCCGGGCGACGGCGTGCCGCATCCGGGTGGTCGCCACGTTCGAAGGAGAGCAGCAGTGGGGACGACCGCGGACGCCGCGGAGGAGTCGGGCCTGGCGGCCCGGCTGGGATTCCAGCCGGAACAGGTGGTGCAGGAGTTCGGGTACGACGACGACGTCGACCACGACCTGCGCGACGCCGTCGAGGTGGTGACCGGCAACGAGCTGGCCGACGAGGACGCGGACGAGGTCGTCGACGCGGTCCTGCTGTGGTGGCGCGAGGACGACGGTGACCTCGTCGACGCTCTCCTGAACGTGCTGGGCTCCCTGGTCGAGGGCGGCCCTATCTGGCTGCTCACGCCCAAGAGCGGACGTGACGGGCACGTCGAGGCGTCCGACATCGAGGAGGCCGCGCCCACCGCCGGGTTGCACACCACCCGCACGTTCAGCGTCGGCTCCGACTGGTCGGCCACACGTCTGGTGGCGCCTAAGTCGGGCCGCAAGGGCTGAGGGCCGTGACTGCGACCGGCTCGGCGCCGCCGCGAGCGCTGCCCGAGGTGGGCCATCCGGCCCCCGACTTCACGCTGACCGACCAGTTCGGCGAGGACCTCGCGCTCTCCGACCTGCGCGGCCACGGCGCGGCGCTGCTGGTCTTCTACCCGTCCGCGTTCTCCGGCATCTGCACGCAGGAGCTGTGCGCCCTGCGCGACGACCTGTCGGTGTTCGCCGACGCCGGCGCGAAGGTGGTGGCCGTGTCGTGCGACCCGATGTACACGCTGCGCGCCTGGGGAGAGCAGGAGGGCTACGACTTCCCGCTGCTGTCGGACTTCTGGCCGCATGGTGAGGTCGCCCAGCGATACGGGGTCTTCAACGAGGCCAAGGGCAAGGCTCTGCGCGGGACGTTCCTCGTCGACACGGCCGGCATCCTGCGCTGGTCGGTGGTCAACGGGCCGGGCGATGCCCGCGACCTCGCGGCGTACCGGGAGGCCGTCGCCGCGCTGCCTTCCTAGCCCTCAAGTGCCGCCGTCTTAGTGAAGCCGAGCCGTCGTCCACACCCAATTGGGTGCACTTCCTTCACTCGCAGTGATCGTTGCGGTTTCATGGACACTGACTGCGGCCGTCGTCGACCCGAGACCTCGGCGGCCGCAGTCCTCCAAACGGCTACCCTTCGGGCCGGGGCCTGTAGCTCAGCTGGTAGAGCACCGCGTTTACACCGCGGGGGTCGTCGGTTCGAGACCGGCCGGGCCCACACGATCCTTCGCCGGCCTCGATAGGGTCGCCGAGTGGCAGACGAGCACGGGCGGACGGACGGTGGGGGCGCACCGGCACCCACCGTCAATGACGTACTGACCCTGCTCGAGGCCGCCTACCCCGAACGCACCGCTCTCGGCTGGGACGCGGTCGGCCTGGTCTGCGGCCGCCGCGACGCACCGGTCCGGAAGGTGCTGCTCGCGGTCGACCCGGTGACATCCGTCGTCGACGAGGCCGTCACGCTCGGCGCCGACCTACTGGTCGTGCATCACCCGCTGCTCTTGCGCGGCGTGCACAGCGTGGCTGCCGACACCCCGAAGGGCGCCCTGCTCCACCGTCTGATCGAGGCCGGATGTGCGCTGTACGTCGCGCACACCAACGCCGATGCAGCGCACGACGGTGTCAACGAGGCCCTGGCGGCCGCGCTGGGACTGGCGGACCTCCGCCCGCTCGACCCCGCTCCCGGTCGTCACGGGGCCACCCTCGTGACCTTCGTTCCGGCGGACGCGGTCGATGCCGTCATCGACGCGGCCACGGCGGCCGGTGCGGGGCAGCACGGCGAGTACACCCGCTGCGCGTTCACCTCGCCGGGCAGCGGCACGTTCACCGGATCGGACGCGGCACGGCCCGCGGTAGGCGAACCGGGGCGGCGCGAGCAGGTCGCGGAGGTGCGGGTCGAGATGGCGGTGCCGGCAGGCCGCGCCGGCCCGGTGCTCGACGCGGTCCGGGCCGCGCACCCCTACGAGGAGCCGGTCGCGCACCTGCTCACGACGCTGGCTCCTCCGTCCGACACCGGCATCGGGCGCGTCGGACGGCTCGAACGTCCGCTCAACCTCGCGGCGTTCGCGCACCTGGTCGCCGAGGTGCTGCCGGCGACGGCCCAAGGGGTGCGCGTGGCCGGCGACCTCGACGCCGAGGTGGCCACGGTCGCACTGTGCGGGGGCAGCGGTGACAGCCTCTTCGACGCGGTGCGCGCGAGCGGTGCCGACGTGTATCTCACGGCTGACCTGAGGCACCACCCCGCGTCGGAGGCACGCGAGGAGTCCCTGGTCTCAGGTGGTGGACGGCCGTTCCTGGTCGACGTCGCGCACTGGGCCAGCGAGTGGCCGTGGCTGGAGTCGTGTGCGGGCCTCGTCCGCCGGCTCGACGGGGTTACGGTGACCGTCAGCGAGCGGTCCACCGACCCATGGACTGCCAGTGTTCCCAGCAAGCCCAGTGTTCCCAGCAAGCCCAGCAAGCCCAGCGTTCCCAGCAAGCCCCCCAGCGTTCCCAGCACCGGAGGCCCTAGCACGTGACCACCGCGAACCCGCTCGACCAGGTCCGGCTGCTCGACGTCCAGGCGCTCGACACACGACTTCGCCAGCTCGCGCACCGGCGCTCGTCGCTGCCCGAGCACGCGCGGCTCGCCGCCCTGGAGGCCGACATCGCGTTGGTGCGCGACCGGCTCGTCGTCGCCCGCACGAAGGTGAGCGACATCCAACGCGAGCTGCGCAAGTCGGAGACGGACGTGGAGCAGGTGCGCACCCGAGCAGAACGCGACCAGGCCCGGCTCGACTCCGGCCAGGGCTCGGCGAAGGACCTGCAGGCCATCCAGCACGAGCTGGCCTCCCTGGCCCGGCGGCAGTCGGAGCTCGAGGACGTCGAGCTCGAGGTGATGGAGCGGCTCGAGACCGCGGAGGGCGAGGCCGACGCCCTCGCTGTGCAGCTTGAGCGTGCGGAGGCCGAGGTCGCCGCCGTCACGGCGTCCCGAGACACCGTGCTCGCCGAGGTGTCCGACGAGGTCACCAAGGTCACCGCCGAGCGCGACGGCATCGCGGGCGGGCTCGACTCAGGGCTGGTCGCCCTCTACGACAAGATCCGTGCCGGCTCGGACGGCGTCGCTGCTGCGGCCCTCAAGGCCAAACGCTGCGAGGGGTGCCGGATGGAGCTCACCGCGAGCGACCTGAACCGCATCCGCGTCGCGCCCGCCGACGAGCTGCTGCGCTGCGACGAGTGCCGCTGCATCCTCGTCCGCACGACGGAGTCGGGGTTGTGAGCGCCCAGCCCACCGCAGCCGCGCAGGGGTACGCCGGCGACGTGACACCCGAGCAGGCGTGGGCGATGGTCTCGGGCGACGAACAGGCGGTGCTCGTCGACGTGCGCACCACGGCCGAGTGGGCGTATGTCGGTGTCCCCGACCCGTCCTCGACCGGGCGCCCGCTGGTGACGGTGCAGTGGAAGCGCTTCCCGGACGGCACGGTCAACCCTCAGTTCGTCGACGAGCTGCGCGTCGCGCTGGCGGCCATCAAGGGCGACGCCGAAAGTGGCGAGGACCGCGATCACCCGCTCGTCTTCGTGTGCCGGTCGGGCGTGCGGTCGATAGCCGCCGCCCGTGCTGCCACCGCGGCCGGCCTCGGGCCGTCCTTCAACGTGCTCGACGGCTTCGAGGGCCAGCTGGACGGCGACGGCCACCGCGGCCGCGGTGGTTGGCGCGCTGCTGGGCTGCCGTGGAGGCAGGCATGACAGAGGGCCCGAATGAGCCTGAGGCACAACGACTTTGGCAGCCCGACACCCTAGCCGTTCGTGGCGGCCTCAGCCGCTCAGGGTTCGAGGAGACCGCGGAGGCCCTCTACCTGACGTCGGGCTACGTGTACTCGAGCGCGGCCGACGCCGAGGCCGCGTTCAAGGGCGAGGTGGACCGGTTCGTCTACTCGCGCTACGGCAACCCGACCGTCGAGATGTTCGGCGAGCGGCTTCGACTGCTCGAGGGTGCGCCGGCGTGCTTCCCCACTGCAACCGGGATGGCCGCCGTCTTCACTGCGCTGGGCGCTCTGCTGGCCGCCGGCGACCGCGTGGTGGCGGCGCGAAGCCTGTTCGGGTCGTGCTTCGTGATCCTCGACGAGATCCTGCCGCGCTGGGGCGTGACAACGGAGTTCGTCGACGGTGCCGACCTGGCCCAGTGGGAGCGGGCGCTCTCGACGCCTGCGACGGCAGTCTTCTTCGAGTCACCGTCCAACCCGATGCAGGAGATCGTCGACGTCCGCACAGTATGCGACCTCGCCCACGCTGCCGGGGCGCAGGTGGTCGTCGACAACGTCTTCGCCACCCCGATCCTGCAACGGCCGCTCGAGCTGGGCGCCGACATTGTCGTGTACTCGGCCACCAAGCACATCGACGGCCAGGGCCGCACCATGGGCGGCGCCATCCTCGGCCCGGAGGAGTACATCGACGGGCCGGTGCAGAACCTGATGCGGCACACGGGTCCGTCGATGAGCCCGTTCAACGCGTGGGTGCTGGTCAAGGGCCTGGAGACTCTGGCGATGAGGGTGCGGCACGCCCAGGCGTCATCGCTGCGGATCGGCCAGTGGCTCGAGAAGCAGCCGGGCGTCGACTGGGTGCGCTACCCATTCCTCGACTCGCACCCGCAGCTCGAGCTGGCGCACTCCCAGATGGACGGGGGCGGAACGGTTCTGACGTTCGAGCTGTCCGGGGGCAAGCCCGCCGCCTTCGCCCTGCTCGACGCGCTGCGGGTCATCGACATCTCCAACAACCTGGGCGACTCGAAGTCGCTGATCACCCACCCCGCCACGACGACTCACCGACGCCTGGGCGAGGAGGGACGGCTCGCGGTGGGCATCACTGACGGGGTAGTACGCGTCTCAGTAGGGCTCGAGGACGTCGACGACCTGCTCGCCGACCTGGACCAGGCTCTGGGTCGGTGACCGGTGCGGGCTCGGCGACCAGTGCAGGGCCAGCCGCGTCGAGGCGCTGCCGCAGCTGCTGGCGGACGTCGTCCGGGCTCACCGCCCGACGCCGTCGCTCGTCGCGGGCGATGACCGCGCCCGTCGCGGCGACGCCTGCGAGCCCGGCCAGGCCCAGGTACTTCCACGCCTTCACCGCAACCGTCCTCCCGCTGCCGTGTCGCTGACGCTCGACGAGGCCGTCGACCTCACGCGCACCGGTGACCTCTGGTTGTTCCGGGGACGCAGCCCCGCCGACCACGCTATCCGCACAGTGACCAATGCCCCCGTCAACCACGTCGGCATGGCGGTGGTGCTCGACGACTTGCCTCCGCTGATGTGGCACGCGGAGCTCGGGCGTTCGCTGACGGACGTGTGGACGGGGTCGAACCACCGCGGCGTGCAGCTGCACGACCTGCGCGACGCCGTCGTGATGTGGTCCGACCGGTACGCCCAGCGTGCCTGGCTTCGCCAGCTGCTCTCGCCCGTGACCCCGCAGATGGAGGACGAGGTCCTGCGTGTCGTGGCGCGCATGGACGGCACCCCGTTCCCGAGCACCCTGTCGCTGGCGGGGAGGTGGGCGAAGGGGCGCGTGCGTCGCCCGGCGGCCGTGGAGACGACCTACTGCGCCGAGGTGGTGGCCGCCACCTACCAGGCGATGGGGCTGCTGGCCCTTGACCGTCCGACCAACTCGTACGACCCGGGCAGCTTCTGGAGCGGCGACTCGCTCGAGCTCACCGGCGGGGGGCGCCTTGGTGACGAGATCGCGGTGAACGTCACCTCCCGCTAGAGGCGCCACGCCACGCAGCGATGGCGACGTCGACGAGCCCGACCCGAGGGAGGCTCTCCACCTCGTCGAGCGGGATCCACCGGGCCTCGTCGGTGGTGCCGCCCACCTCGTGCGTGAGCTGCCCTCCCACGACCGTCGCCTCGTAGATCACCCGAAGACCACGCAGCGGGCGGGTCGTGTCGGTCAGCCGTCGCTCGGACGGTACGACGACACTGTCGACGCCCAGCAGCCGTTCGAGCCGCACGTCGTACCCGGTCTCCTCGCGGGCCTCGCGCACGGCGGCCTCGTCCACCTGCTCGTGCAGCTCGACCCCGCCACCCACCATCGTCCACTGGGGCTCGCCCTCGTTCCAGAGGACGAGCAGGATCCGGTTCTCGTCGTCCACGATCACGACGTAGGCCCCGACCCGGGTGTCGTACTCCTTGAAGTCCATCGAATCGAAGAGTCCCTCTACTCGCTGCTACTCGCTGCTACTCGCTGCTACTCGCTGACGACGACGTCCAGGCGGTGGCTGCCGTCTCGTGCCGGACCCGACAGCTCGACCTCGAACAGCTCGCCGACGGCCGAGGCCAGTCCCTCTGCCGTCCGCGGGTCGCGGCCATCTCGCGAAACGAGGTGCCTCGCGACCAGGCCACGGGTGTGCTTGGCCATGTGCGACACCACCGTTCGTCGCCCGGCATGCTCGCGCAGCACTCTCACCGTCACCGTCCGCTCGGCTACTACGCCGGACGGACGCCACGCGGCGGCGTAGGTCGACGAACGGCAGTCGACCACGAGTCCCGTCGCGAGCGGCGGGAGCGCGCGTTCGAGCCGAGGGCGCCAGAACCCGGCCAGCGGGCCCAGACCAGGCAGGGTCGTCGCCATCGAGAGCCGGTAGGGCGGCACCTTGTCGTCGAGGCGGAGGGCGCCCCACGCCGCCGAGATGACCATCAGCCGGGCCGTCGCACGCCGCCGCGCGCCGACCGGCAGCGACGCGAGCCCCAAAGCGTCGTAGAGCACCCCGCTGTAGAGGGTGGCGGCGGGCACGGCAGGCTCGCGGTCCCACCGGGTGTTGCGCTCGAGGTCGGGTCGAAGTGACTCGCTCACGCCGAGAGCGCGCGGCCCGTCAGGTGTTGCTGACACCTCTGCGAGGCGCTCCAACACGTGCCGTCGCGCATCGGTCAGCCCCGGCAGGTGCAGCCCGTCCAGGTCGACCGGACGACCTCGCCGCCGACTGGTCTTGCCCTCGGACGGAGGCAGCAGCACGAGCATTCAGCGCTGGCTCTCGCGTTGAAAGCGGCCCGCCGTGAACAGCCACACCATGACCATGACCGCGACGAAGGTGATCGAGCCGACGTAGCCAAGCGTTCGGGGGTACGCGGACAGTCCGGTGATCATGAGAAGCTCCGCACACGCGATGACAAGACCCGCGACGACGACGCCGACCACCGGCAGGAAGCGCCTCCGGACCAGGATCCATGCGCCCCCGGCCAGACCGACAAGTGCGATGGCCACCGCCGCGCCACCGAGCCTGATGGCCCCGTCCTTCAGGTTGACATCCTCCACGGATGCAGCAAGGGCAAACAGCACCACGGCAATGAGTGCAGAGCCCAGTCCGCTGACGATCGCCATCACAGCGGGCACCCTGGTCCGCTTGTCCATGTTTCCCCCGTCGTCCTGGTCGGAGCGCGACCCCTACCGGCCACATCCGTCCGTCGTCCCCGACCAGGTCGCGACTGCCTGGCCGATGAGATCCGTACGGTCTCACAGTCCTGCCGGACGGTCGCAACGTCCCTAGGCTGTCGGTCATGCCGCGCCCGCAGACGCTCGTGCCCGCAGCTCTCGAAGCACCGATGGAGGCGCTGCTCGCGGAGCTCGGCGCACCGGGCGAGTTCCCTCCCGACGCGATCGCCGAGGCCGAGCGCGCAGCCGGCGACCCCGACCTGCCCGACACCGACTGGACCGGGATCCCCTTTGTCACGATCGACCCTCCGGGCTCGATGGACCTCGACCAGGCGCTGCACCTGGAGCGGCGGCACGCCGGCTTCCGGGTGCGCTACGCGATCGCCGACGTGCCGGCCTTCGTGCGGCCCGGTGCACCGGTCGACGAGGAGGCCCGACGCCGAGGGCAGACGTTGTATGCGCCACACCGCCGCGTTCCCTTGCACCCTCCGGTGCTCAGCGAGGCAGCGGCCAGCCTGCTGCCGGGCGAGGTCCGTCCGGCATACGTGTGGGTGATCGACCTCGACGCCGATGCCGAGCCCGTGGCCGTCGACGTACGCCGCGCGATGGTGCGAAGCCGTGAGCGGTACTCCTTCGAGCTCGTGCAGGAGGCTCACGACCGCGGCGAGATCCCCGAGCCCTTCGCGCTGCTGCCCGAGATCGGACGGGCACTCATCGCGCAGGAGCACTCCCGTGGTGGCGCCGCCCTCGAGACCCCCGACCAGGAGGTCGAGGAGGTCGACGGCGCCTACGTGCTGAGGTACCGCCCCAGGTCCGAGGTCCAGGACTGGAACGCCCAGCTCTCCCTGTTGACCGGCATGGCCGCAGCCGACCTCATGCTGGCCGGGGAGATGGGCATCCTCCGCACGATGCCGGCGCCGGACGAGCGCGCCGCCGCGCGGTTCCGTCGCCAGGCCAAGGCACTCGGCGCGCCCTGGGTCGCGGAGCAGGCGCTGGGCGACTACCTGCGCTCCCTGGACGCGTCCGACTCCCGCCAGCTGGCAGCGCTGCACGAGTCGACAGCACTGTTCCGGGGCGCGGGGTACACGCCGTTCGTCGGCGCGGTGCCCGAGCACGTCGTGCAGTCGGCCGTCGCCGCCGAGTACGCGCACGTGACCGCACCGCTGCGGCGGCTGGTCGACCGGTTCGGTCTCGTGGTCTGCGAGGCGATGTGCCGCGACACCGAGGTGCCCGACTGGGTCCGCCAGGCGCTGCCCGGCCTGCCCGAGGTGATGACGGCCTCGGACCGGATGGCAGGAGCGCTCGAGCGCGCCACCCTCGACCTGGTCGAGGCGGCCGTCCTGAAGAGTCGCGTGGGGGAGGAGTTCGACGCCGTGGTCGTCGACCTGCCCGAGCCGCGCCGCGGTGGCAACGAGACCAATGGCGGCACCCGGGCCGGGGGCACCGTCCAGCTCCAGGACCCGGCCGTGATGGCACCGTGCGACGGCGACCTGAAGCTGGGCGCCGAGGTGCGCGTCCGTCTGGACACGGCGGACGTGGCGACCCGCACCGTGAGGTTCACAGCCGTCGGCTGACCACAGCCGGCAGTGGCATCGCGGGTGTCGAGCTCAGCCGAGTACGCTGATCGCGCGGACGAGCCAACCGGGCGGCCGCGTCGGACCCTGCTCACGCGGGGCTCGCCGAGGAACGTCCGGGCTCCGCAGGGCAGGGTGGTGGGTAACGCCCACCCGGGGTGACCCGCGGGACAGTGCCACAGAGAAGAGACCGCCGCGGCGGCGTCGTCTCCCTGCTACAGGGCGACGTCGTCCCGCGGTAAGGGTGAAACGGTGGTGTAAGAGACCACCAGCACCTCCGGTGACGGAGGTGGCTCGGTAAACCCCACCCGGAGCAAGGTCAGACAGGAAGCGTTCGAGGGCTGCCCGCCCGAGCTTCCGGGTAGACCGCTGGAGGCGTGCGGCAACGTACGTCCTAGATGGATGGTCGCCACCCGTACCGGGTGACCGGTGCGGGGACAGAACCCGGCGTACAGGTTGGCTCGTCCGCCCACCCACCGGGACCCACCGAGCCAGCGATTGGGTGAACCAGGTGAGGTATGCCTATCCTTCCCCGTGTGCCCCGTCTGACTGCCAAGAAGAAGTGCTGCAAGGACAAGCCCAGGTGCACCAAGTGCCCGGTCGTCCTGAAGCGGATCGCCGACGCCGGCTACGGCGAGCGCCTCTCCAAACGGGAGTACCGTGTCAGCAAGAAGACCCCGTCCGCCGTCCGTTCGGCGGCCCGCGCTCGCTGAGCGTGAGGGCAAAACCGGTAAAACAGCCCCCGCGTCACCCTCCGTCAGAACGTTGAGAATTAAGCAAAAAACTAGTCTTGAAAACCCCTCAAGAAAATCGTCGATGCGGCCGACAATGGCCTCAAGGCGCCGCTCCAGGGGTGGACGGGCCCATGACGGGACGGGACGGTCACGACCATGCGACAGCGAGTTGTGCTCGCGCCGCGCAACGCCGGCGAGGCGGTGGCCGTAGCCGTCTCCGCCGTGTTGCTGGTCGGTAGCGCCTTCGCTGTCGGGCATCGCCAGATCACCGACGACGCCACTGTCAGCGCGTCCGTCCAGGCCGATGAGGCCGTGGGCGCCGACGTCCGCACCGTCTCCACTCCGGGCCCGCGGCTCGAGGGGATCAGCGTGAACGGTTCCCGTCTGCCGCACGTGCCGGTCTTCATCTCCGAGGCGCCCGAGGCGCTCGCGAACGTCGTGACCCGCAATGCGAGCCCCCGCATCGGCGACCGCGCGTCCAACCCGACGATCAGCTCACCGTTGCTCGGCGCCCTCGGTGAGTCGCAAACGGCCACCAGCCCGACCGGTGTGAGCATCCCGCAGGACTTCCCGCCGACCAGCTCGCCCACCTCGAGCCCGACGACGTCCCCCTCGACCGAGGCGACGCCGACCACAGAGCCGACGGACCCGCCGACAACCGAGCCGACGGACCCGCCGACAACCGAGCCGACTGACCCCCCGACCACCGAGCCGACTGACCCGCCGACCACCGAGCCGACCGAACCCGGGCCCGACAGCACGTCAGACCCGACGCCGGGCACCGAGACGTCGAGTGTCACGACCGACGCGCCGGCACCGGTTGAGTCCGGCGATCCGGCCCCCGTTGGTGGCGGCGACTCGTCCGAGCCCGAGCCAGAGGGCGCCGGTCCCCAGTCGACCGAGGCCTGACTGCGCCTCGCGGGCAGCGCGTTACGGCAGGGTGAGGATCTCCGCGCCTGAGTCCGTCACGAGAATCGTGTGCTCGAACTGCGCTGTCCGCAGGCGGTCCTTGGTCACGATCGTCCAGCCGTCGTCCCACATGTCCCACTCGCGGGTGCCGAGGGTCAGCATCGGCTCGACCGTGAACGTCATGCCCACCTCGATCACGTCCGCGTGTCGAGGCGCCGCGTCGAAGTGGGGGATGACGAGGCCGGAGTGGAACGACGTGCCGATGCCGTGGCCGGTGAAGTCGTGGACGGTGTCGAGGCCGTGGCGCCGGGCGTACGACTCGATCACCTTGCCGATCACGTTCACCTCGCGTCCCGGGAGAGCCGCCTTGATGCCGCGCCTCATGGCGGCCTCGGCGTGCTCCACGAGCGCTCGCGACTGAGGGTCAGGCTCTCCGGCGAAGAAGGTCGCGTTCGTGTCGCCGTGCACGCCACCGATGTACGCGGTGATGTCGATGTTGCAGATGTCGCCGTCCACCAGCACCGTCGAGTCGGGGATGCCGTGGCACACCACCTCGTTCACCGAGGCGCACAGCGACTTCGGAAAACCCTTGTAGCCGAGGGTGGACGGGTACGCGCCGTGGTCGAGCAGGAACTCGTGGCCGATGCGGTCGAGCTCGTCCGTCGTGACTCCGGGCGAGACGTTGCGACCTACTTCGGCCAGCGCCTGGGCGGCGATGCGACCAGCGACGCGCATCCGATCGATCGTCTCCGCGTCCTTCACCTCGGGGCCGTCGTCGAGCGTGGGAGCCGGTCGGTCGACGTACTCGGGTCGCGGGATCGACGAGGGCACCGGACGCCGTGGGCTGATGATGCCGGGGGTCAGCGCGCCCACCGGCGCCGTTGCGGCCGGGGCAACCCTGTGGGGAGCGCTACCGGTGCTTGTGCTGGACGCCATGGGACGAGTCTAGGTGTGCGGGTCGACGGTCGATGGGGCAGCATCGACCCGACAGGCGTTTTGGTCGGACGAGCACGGAGGCGGACGTGACCGAGTACTGGTTCAACACCGAGAGCCGGCAGGTCGAGGAGGGCCACCAGAGCGACTGGAAGAACCTGATGGGGCCGTACCCGACGCGCGAACAGGCCGAGCGGGCGCTGGAGACAGCCAAGGCCAACACGGAGAAGTGGGACCGCGAGGACGCCGAGTGGGACGCCGAAGACTGACAAGCGCCCGTGACTGAGGAGTCTGGCCGCCCCGTTCAGTTGGCCAGCAGCGACCTCTGGTGAAGGACGGCGGCCTGGACCAGTTGGCGGAGCGCCGGACGAGTGACCTCGTCAAGGCTCTCGATCCGGAGACTGCGCATCGCCAGCGTCCCGCTCACCTGCCGCCCGCCCGCCTCGGGCAGCAGCCCGTCGGGGTCGGGCAGCTCGCCGCCGTGGTAGAAGCCGAGCGTGACATGCCGTGTGAACGGCATCAGGTAGGCGAACTGCTCCGTGAACTTCTTCGGTCCGATGCCCCAGCCGATCGAGCCCTGCCGGGGCCAGGCCACTTCGACCGTCGCCGGTAGCTCGTCGTAGACCAGGTCGCGGACCGCCCGCGCCAGCTGCTGGACCTCGACGATGGACGTCGCGAGCACAGCAGAGAAGACCTCGTCGTTGTCGCGGCCGCCGTCGTTGACGACCCCTGCGGCTGCGGCCATGTGTTTCTCCTAGCTGGTTGGCCTGTGCGTCAACGGGTCACCTTGGGGAGCACCTCGCGGCCGAAGACCTCGATCCACTCGGCCTGGTTGCGGCCGACGTTGTGCAGATAGATGCGGTCGAAGCCGAGGTCGGCGAGCCGCTGGATCGCGGCTCGGTGAGTGTCGGGGTCGGACGAGATCACCATCCGCCCCTCGAAGTCCTCCGGGCGCACGAGCTGCGCCATCGCGGCGAAGTCGTGCGGACTGCGGATGTCCGCCTTGCCGAACTTCATGCCGCCGTTGGGCCACTGGTCGAGCGCGTTCGCCAGTGCCTGCTCGTCGGTCTCGGCCCACGACAGGTGCAGCTGCAGCACCTTCGGCATGGTGTCGGGGTCCTTGCCGGCCTTGCGTGCGCCCTCGGCGAACTTGCCGAAGAGCATCTCGATCTTCTCCAGCGGCGCCCCGACCGTGATCATGCCGTCGGCGAACTGGCCTGTCTTCCGGGCGTTGATGGGACCCGCCGTGGCGACCATGATGGGCGGCGCCTGCTCGGGCATCGTCCACAGCCGGGCCGTCTCGTGCTGGAACCAACGTCCGGAGAACTTGGTGTCCTTGCCGTTCAGCGAGGCGTCGAAGAGCTGCTTGATGAGCTCGATCGCCTCCCACATGCGCGCCGAGCGCTCACCCGCCTCGGGCCAGTAGCCCGGCACGACGTGCTCGTTCAGCGCCTCGCCGGTGCCGAGCCCGAGCCACGTGCGGCCGGGGTACATCGCCTCGAGGGTGGCGGCCGCCTGCGCCACGATCACGGGATGGAACCGGAAGCTCGGGCAGGTGACGCCCGGTCCGAGGTCGCCGGTGGTGCGCTCGCCGACTGCGGTCAGCACGTTCCAGACGAACGCGGCCTGGCCCTGTGCGGGCACCCAGGGCTGGAAGTGGTCGGCGGCCATACAGCCCGAGAACCCGTGCTGTTCGGCCAATGCGGTCAGCTCGACGCACTCGGTGGGATGGAACTGCTCCAGCATCGCCGCGTACCCGAAGGTCAGGTCAGAAGCCATACCGGCGACCCTAGCCGGGTCCGGTCAGGGCTCCGCGTTCCCCCTCAGAGACCAGGCCGTGAGTTGGGTCCGTGTCGTCATGTCGAGCTTGGCCAGCACGTTGCGGACGTGCGTCTCCACCGTCCGCCCGGAGAGGTAGAGCCGTTCGGCGATCTCACGGTTCGTCAGCCCTTGCGCCACCAGGTCGACCACCTCGTGCTCCCGCGCGGTGAGCGGGTCCGTCGCGCTCTCCTGGCTCCTGGCCCGGGCGACGAGGTCGCTCGCCTCGGCCAGCCGACCTGGCATGTCGAGACGGCGCGCCTCGGCTGCCGCGTCGCCAGCCGCGCCCTTGGCCCGGGCCAGGTCGCCAGTCGCGGCGCGCCTCAGCAGGGCCTCCGAGAGGAGCAGCAGCGACACGACGCGGCTCACGCGGCCGCCGACTCGCTCGTCGACGGCAACGGCCTTCTCGGCCAGCGACACGGCGGCGGCGACATCGCCGCGGAGCAGGGCCATCTGCGCGGCGGTTCGCTCGACCGCGCCGAGGCGGACCATGCCCGGGGCTCCCATCAGCGTGCAGGCTGCGAAGGCCTCGGCCAGCACCGGGGTCAAGCGCTCGGCCATCTCGCGGTCGTCCCAGCGCCACGCCAGCTCGGCCAGCTGTAGGGCCACGCCGACCGACTTGGAGCTCTGGGCGGACAAGTAGGGGTCTGCCATCAGGGGCATCGCCAGCCGGCGAGCCTGGCCATGGTCTCCCTGGAGGTCGACGGACAGCGCCTTGCTGACCCTGACGACCGGCATGTCGGGGGCCCGCGCCAACGCCTCGAAGTACTCCGGCGTGAGCTCGTCGGGATCTCCTCGCAGCAGGGCAAGGAAGATCAGGAACGCGGACGAGATCCCCTCGCCCGTCGGCTCCTGGAATCGGCGAGCCCACTCGGCCGCCTCCATGTTGAGATCCCGGGCGCGGGCGAAGTCTCCGCTCTCGGAGGCCTTCGACACCCGGTGGCGCAGAAGGTGCCAGCGCGCCAACGGAGCCCCGGTGACCGTGGCCAGGTCAGCGATCGCCGCGGTGTGCTCGTCGGCGACGTCGACCAGACCCAGCTGGTAGGCCGCTTCGGCCCGCCACACGTGCGGCCACAGGCGTGCGAGCGACGTGGGCACGGCGGCGGAGACCTCCACCGCGCGGCCGGCGAGAGCGAAGCGCTCATGGACGTGGACGGGTGACGAACGAGCCATGTTGCGCGCGCGTAGTGCTTCCAGCTCGTCCAGAGGCGCAGCGCCGGCCAACAGGGTGAGGGCCTCGGCTGACGACAGGTCGGCCTCGTCCATCTGCTCGAGTTCGGCCTCGGCACAAGCCCTTTGGGCGAGCAGGCGGCCGCGCAGGTCGTTCGGCAGGTCCACGTGCCGCAGCGCCTCAGCGATGAGTCGCTGTTGGGCGGTGGCGATCCTGGGGTGCCCGACCCCCAGGACGACGAGTGCGGCCCGTGACTCCAGCTCTGTGTGGCCGGCTACGCGAGCCGCCCGCGCAGCTTCCTCGCTGCACTTCATAGCGTCGCCGAAATGGCCCGCCTGGTACTCGGCGACGGCGAGGTCGAACAACAGCTCAGCCCGTTCGACCTCGCTGAGGTCCGACGACTCCGCCACCTCGCGCGCCGTTCGCAGCGTCGCGGCTGCGTCCTGGGCCGCGAACCGACGCATCGCGTCGTCCGCCACGCGGCGGCAGGCATGCACTGCTCGACTCGCGTCAGCGGGTGTCGTCGCGGACGCCACGAGGTGCACCGCGAGGGCGCCGACCGGGAGCGACTCGCCCGCGATCACCTCCGCGGCCCGTCGGTGCAGGCGAACGCGCACCTCCTCGTCGATCCCTGCGTACACGCCGTCGCGCACCAGGGCGTGCGTGAACGCGTACCTCGCCGCCGATGGTCGTCCGTCGAGGAGCCCCGCGCGGCGGCAGTCGGCGAGCAAGCCAATGACCTCGGTCTCGGACCGTCCGGCGACCGACGCGAGCAGGTCGGTCGCTGACTCGACGCCGAGCACCGCGGCCACCTCGAGGAGCTCTCGCGAGGCCGGAGGCAGCTCGGCCAGCTCCGCCCGCACCAGGGAGCGCAGCTGCGGGCTGCCGCTCACGTCGGCATCGGGGTCGACGGCGAGGAGATCGGTAGCGGTGCGCAGGTACAACGGGTTCCCGCTGGCTGCCTCGGCGACGCGGTTGAGCACCTGCTCGTCGACGCGGGTCCCCGCCCTGCTGCGCAGGTAGTCGGAGACGGCCCGGTCGTCGAGGCGCCCGAGCTCGACGACGTGGGTTCCGCGCCATCGGGCCAGATCGCCGAGGGCGTCGGCAAAGTCGCGCGGCGTCGCGCGCGGCAGTGGGAGGCGGTACGTGCCGACCACCAGGGCGCCGCTGTTGGCGAGGTCCGGTGCCACGTGGCGCAACAGGTACAGCGAGGCGGCGTCAGCGGCGTGGAGGTCGTCGAGGACGAGAACGAGCCCTTGCTGACCCGCGCTGCTGAGGGCGTCAGCCCAGGCGACGTGCAGGGCGAAACGGGCGCCGGCCGAGACGTCCCAGCCGGGGCTGTCGCGCCCTGCCCCCTCCTCGTGTGACATCGCGTCGGGCGGTGGGGAGCCCACGGCGCGCCTCCACGCCTGATGCCACGGCCAGAGCGGTGGCGCACCTTCGTCGTTCATGCACCGGCCCCATCCGGTGGCTATCCCTCGGGAAGCCGCGGCATCCACGAGAGCTTCGGCAAGGCGCGTCTTGCCGATGCCCGCCGGCCCACACAGGAGCACGAGCCCACCACCGGCGCCTCCGCCGCCGGCCAATTCGCCCAGCCGCTCCAGCTCGAGGGTCCGACCGAAGAACGGCTCGCCGAGGGGTGTCACCACGCCCGCAGTATCGCCCACTGACCCCGCCGGTCATCCGAGATCAGTGGGCTGCTCAGTAGCAGCACGCAGGCCGTGCGCTTCGCCGACGGCCACGGTGGCCACGTGCCCCCTGAGGCAGCACCACACCGAACTGACCCGAGGAGAAACCATGCACGCCACCCTGACCCACCTACGGATCGTTCCGGACGTTGACCACCAGGGTCTCGCGTCCTCGCTCGCGGACATCGCGGGAAGCCCGTCTGGCGTCTGCCTGACTCGACTCGCGGGTGGCGGCTCCGGCCTCTTCCTCGCGATGTGGCCCGACCTGGCGGCGGCGGAGGCCGCCGCAGCATCCCTGACCCGCGATCAGTCCGCCGGAGCCTCGATCGTCCCCGTGGGGGCCACCGCCGTGATGGCGGTGGAGTACGTCAACCGCGCCGACTCGCAGGAGCCGGCACGGGTGATGAACGTGATCGCCTTCGACCCGCACGACCAGGTGTGGACCGAGGCGTTCGACCGAGCCACCCACGAGCGTGTCGCGCCGGCTGCCCTGTCCGTCGCAGGCGCACTTGACGGATGGACGCTGAGGAATGCGAGCGAGGGAACGGTCGTGCTGACCTTCGCCACGTCCGTGGACGTGCTCGCGGCGGAACAGGACGCGATCAGCGGCACGGAGCTCCTCGACTGGGAGGACCCGGCCACTCTCGGCGGGCCGGACCGGATGGAGACGCACGACGTGCTCGTCGCGCGGCTCCCCGTGGCGGTGACGTCATGACCGCGCAGTCCGTGCGCGAGGGCCTGCTGAGCTCAGGCCGGTGGTCCAGCATCGACGTGCTCGCCGACTTCACGGTGCAGCAGCTGGGTGGCCTGGTCACCGTGCGTGGCACGGTTCCTGTCGCCGACGCACAGGTCGTCGTCGACGACAACGGTCGGCCCGTGTCCGTGCACGCCTCCCTCGAGCCCGGGCTGCTGTCGACGGGAAACACCCAGCGCGACAAGGACCTGAGGTCGCGGCGGTTCCTCGACACGTCGGCCTGGCCGACGTGGACGTTCACTAGCCGAACGATCACACCGGACGGCGTCGGCTGGACGGTGGACGGCATCCTCGAGGTCCGCGGGACCCGGTGCCCGCTCCGCCTGACGGTCACGGCGACACCACGACCCGACGGGTCCATCGAGGTCGACGCGCACGGCGAGCTCGACCGGCGCGAGGCGGGTGTGACTGCGGGGCCGGGCTTCGTCATCGGCCACCGAGTGCAGGTGCATGCCAGGGCGCGGTTCGCGCACACCAGCGTTTAGCCCGTCCCTAGCCGAGTAAGGCTGCGACGACGACCAGCACCGGGAACGACAGCAAGGTGGTCACGAAGATGACGTCACGGGCCAGCACTGCCGACCTGTCGTAGAGCGAGGCGTAGACGTAGATGTTCTGCGCTGTCGGCAGTGCTGCCACCACCGTCACGGCGAGCAGGTCGGGCCCGTCCAGCCCAAAGGCGTAGCGGCCCAACAGGTATGCGGTGATGGGTTGGCCGAGTAGCTTCAGCGCGGACGCGACGACGACCTCGCTGGTTGAGCCGGCTGCCATCGGACGTGGACCGAGCCGCAACGCCATCCCGTACGCGAGCAGGGCGCCCGGCACGGCCATCGCCCCGACCAGGTCGAGGGGAGCCGTGACGGCGAGAGGTGCGCTCCAGCCGGTGAGCGCCATCAGCACGCCGAGCACTGCGCCCACGGTGATCGGGTTCGTGAACGGCTGCCGCAGTGCGCGGACGAGGGACGGTCCGTGCTGACTCGTCGCGGCGTCGAGCACCGCGAACGCGATCGGCGTGATCAGGATCAGCTGCATCAGGAGCACCGGCGCGATCAGTGCGCCGTCGCCCAGCACGTAGGCGGCGATCGGCAGGCCCAGGTTGCCGGCGTTGACGTAGCTCGTCGTCAGCGCACCGACCGTTGCCTCCCCCGTCTCGCGCCGCCACCACCAGCGTGCCAGCACCAGGTAGATCGCCACGACGGCGACCACGCTCAGCGCAGCCACGGCGAGGACGGACGAGAACACCTGTCTCACATCGGCTTCGGAGAGAAGTCGGAAGAGGAGGGCAGGCGTCGCGACGTAGAACACCAGGCGCAGCATCAGGCGCTGGGCATCGGCGCCGAGCACCTCCAGGTGGGCGAGCAGCACACCCAGCGCGATGACGGCGCCGATGACGGCGAAGCCCTCGAGCACTCCCTGCATCCCAGGCACCCTAGGGGCCACGGGGGGTAGACCCCTTCATCTCGCTGAGCGCGAACAGGGCTGTTCCCGCACCAGCGAGCGGTGATGATGGCCCGATGAATGATCTGCCGACAAGGGACCTGCGGTTCGCAGTGAGCATCGGTGGGCGCCTGGCTGCCCGCGGGCCTGACGTGGCCAAGGCTCAGGTGGTCGAGGCCGTGCAGCGCGCCGAGCAGGCCGGCATCGACACGGTGACGGTCGCCGACCACATCGGCGCGCCCGCCCCGTTCTCGCTGCTCGCCCTCGCCGCCGCCGTCACCGAGCGCGTGCGGCTGCGCACCTACGTGCTCGACGCCTACTTCTGGAACCCCGCCTTGCTGGCGCGCGAAGCGGCGACGGTGGACGCCCTGTCAGGCGGGCGCCTCGAGCTGGGTGTGGGAGCCGGGCACATGCGGCACGAGCACGAGGACGCCGGGCTGCCCTTCCCCGGTGTGGGCGAGCGCTGGGCCCACGTGGAGAAGGTCGTCGCGGAGGTCCGCGAGCGGCTGGCCGATCCCGAGCACGACCCGGCGCCGGTGCAACGTCCGGTGCCCGTGATGATCGCCGCGATGGGTGAGCGCGGGCTGGCCACTGCCGCGCGCACCGCCGACATCGTGGGTGTGGCGGGGCTGATCCAGGTGCCGGGGCGGCCGGCCGGCACGTTCACGGTGGCCGACGCGGGCGTGGTCGGCGAGCGCGTGGCCGCGGTCCGGCGGTGGGCGGCCGACGCCGGTCGTCCTGCACCGGTTTTGGACGCGCTCGTCCAGCGTGTGGAGATCGTCGACGACCCGCAGGCGAGGGCCGCCGAGGTGGCGTCGGAGGCACGTGACGGCGGGTCGGACTGGGTGACCGACGAGCTGCTGTCGACGAGCCCGTTCTACCTGTTCTGCCGCTCCGCGCAGGAGGGCGCCGACGAGCTGGTGCGCCGGGCGGAGCGATGGGGGATCACGTCGTGGAGCACGCACGGCCCATCTGCAGACGCCATGATGCAGGTCGCGGCGGCGCACCGGGACTCCGTCCCGGCCGGGTCGTCCCCCGCGAGTGCGGAGTGGTCGGGCGATCAGCGAGCTGAAGGCCCGACCACTCCCCACTCAACAGGTCAGCCCAGGTCGACCGTGGTGTAGCAGGAGCCCTCGAAGGTGTACTCGGACACGGTCGGACCCTCGAAGAACTGCTCGATGGTCTCCAGGCCGGCGCCCTCGCCCTCCGTCGTCGGCTGGCTGATCAGCGAGGAGCGGACGACGGCGTCGTCGGGCTCGCCCGCGTAGTTACCCGCGCCCTCGGGCAGCATGCCCTCGTAGTCGACGGACTCGAGAGTCAGAGCGGCCTCGACCAGGCCCTCGCGGGTCAGGTCACCGTTCTCGACCGCCGCCTCGATGGCCGCCTTCATCGGGTAGCTCCAGACCCAGCCGGACGTGTACCCGTCGTTGGGGGTCACCTCGCCGAGCGCCTCGCGCATCGCCGTGTGTCCCGGCGTGTCGCTGTCGAAGGAGCCCCACGGCCCGGCGTGCAGGAAGAGTGCCTGCAGCGCCGGCGCCGCCGGGCTCTCCAGCAGTGCCGGGTTCCAGGTCGGGCTGCTGCCGATGAACTTGCCCTGGAAACCACGGGCCGCCGACTGACCGATGATCGCGGCCATGTCCGCCGGTCCGGTCGTCACGACCACGAGGTCGGGCTTGCCCGAGACGATGGCGTCGATCGCGCCGGCCTGGTTCTCCTGACCCTGGCCCGTCTCCACGTTCGTGAACGCGAGCTCGTTCGCCTCCGCCGCGATCTTGACGCCGGCCGCCGCGTCGCCGCCGTAGTCGCCGGGGTAGTGGACCGCCGCCACGGACTTGACCCCGAAGCTCTCGACCGCGTAGTCGACGGCGTTCATCGACTCGGCGCAGTAGTTGGCCCCCGACTCGAGGATGATGTCGGTGAAGGCGTACTCGGAGGTCCAGGCAGCGGGGGCAGCGAGGATGTTGCTCGACTCCAGGTCGTCGAGAATCGTTGCGGTGGTGGGGGACCCGAGGGTCTGAGCCATCGCCAGGATGTCGTCCTTCATCTCCTGGTACACCTGGTTGTGGACTTCGGGCTGGTACAGGTTGTCGGCCACGTACGTGGTCACGTCGATGTCGTACCCGCCGATCCCGCCTTCGTCGTTGACCCGCTGCCAGAAGGCCGCCTGCGAGTCGGTGATGGGGACGGCGAGGGCCGCGAAGGGGCCGACGGTCAGGTCGGAGATGGTGCCGAGGTAGATGCAGCCGTTGTCCTCGTTGACCGCCTCGGGGCAGGGGTCCTCCGTGACGCCCTCGCCGGTCGCCACCTCACCGTCGCCGGAGTCGCCGCCTCCCTCGCCGCCTTGGTCCGTACCGCGGCAGCCGGTGAGAACGACTGAGACGAGCGCCAGGCCGGCGGCGATCCGCCAGGGTGCCGTGTCGAGTTTCATGGTGCATGGGTCCTTTCGTCGGTTGGTGCCTGACGTCGGTGCGCCTGTGCGCGCGAGATCGCTAGTAGGAGAAGGGATATGCCTTCCAGTAGTTGCGGAACCGGACCCACAGGCCATAGAGGCCGCGTGGCTCGAAGATGAGGAAGACGATGATCAGGAGTCCGTAGAGGATCGTCTCGACCTGGAACACGTTCGGCACGTCGTTGGGGCGGCTGCTGATGAACGGGAAGTAGTCGGGCAGCTCGCGGGTGAACCGGGGCAGCAAGGTGATGAAGAGCGCCCCGGCGATGGAGCCCGAGATGGTGGCGACCCCGCCGATCAGCACCATCGCGATGTACTGCACCGACAGCAGGAGGTTGAACGACGTCGGCTCGAAGAAGCCGGTGATCGTGTACAGCAGCGCCCCGGCGCAGCCCGCGTAGAACGACGAGATGGTGAAGGCGAGCCGTTTCGCGCGCGCCAGGTCCACACCGATCACGGCAGCTGCGATGTCGCGGTCACGCACGGCGGCGAACGAGCGTCCGACCGCCGAGCGCATCAGGTTGCGAGCGACGACTCCGAAGATGATCAGCAGCACCAGCATCAGCAGGTAGAGGTTCTGCTCGGACGTGAAAAGCGCGCTGTCCTCGTCGAAGTGGTATCCGAACATCTCCGGGACGGCAGCCGGTCGGCCGACTCCAGGACCGCCACTCAGCGAGGCCCACTCCTTGAAGACGTGCTCTCCGAGGAAGACCAGCCCGAGCGTCACGATCGCCAGGTAGAGGCCGCGCAGGCGCGTCGCGAGCGGTGCGAACAGGAACCCGGCCGCGCCCGCCACCAGTCCCGCCGCCAGCAGCCACACCGGAAGGAAGGTGATGCCCAGCCCGATCACCCGGCCGTCCGGGTCACCGCTGAGAGCAGCAGCGGTGTAGGCGCCCACAGCGAGGAAGAAGGCGTGGCCCAGCGACACCTGGCCCGCGTAGCCCGTCACGATGTTCAGTCCGATGGCGCCGATGCCGGCGACGAAACCCAGTGCCAGCAGGCGAAGAAGGTCGTCCTCCAGCAAGAAGGGCGCAAGGAGCGCGAAGCCGACCAGCAGCCCGGCTCCGAGTCGCTTCGGCCCGGTGTTGAGCAGGGCCATGTCCTGCGCGTAGCTCGTGTACAGCTGGGGACGGCCCCGCAGCGCGGAACCCCGAAGCAGGCTCATGGCTCGTACCTCGCCATTTCGCAGGGGCTCTGTTCTCTGGTTCGCTCGCTCCGCTCGCTCATACCCGCTCCACCTCCCGCGTGCCGAACAGCCCGTACGGCTTGAACAGCAGCACCGCGAGCATCACGACGTAGGCGGAGACGAGCGAGAAGTTCGACCCCAGCCAGGGCAGGTAGTCGTTCTGGTACGTGCCGAAGAGCGACTCGGTGACGCCGATGACCAGTCCACCGATGACGGCGCCACCGATGGAGTCGAGCCCCCCGAGGATGATCGCCGGTAGCGCCTTCAGCGCGATGATCCACATCGTCTGGTCGATCCCGCCGCCCGTGGCCACGAAGGTGCCCGCGACGGCTGCCAGGGCGCCCGCGATCGCCCACGACAGGGCGAACACGGAGCCCACCGAGATCCCTTGTGCCTGAGCGGCTTCCTGGTCGAGTGACGCCGCACGCATCGCAAGGCCAAGGCGGGAGTAGCGGAAGAAGGCGTACAGCGCGGCAACGATGACGGCTGCCGTGAGCGAGGCGGCGATGTGGCGCTGCTGCACCTGGACGCCGGCCATGTCGACGGTGCTCAGACCCCAGGGGTCGCCGACCTGGCGCACGTCCAGCCCGATGAAGCTGTTCACGACGACGCGGATGACGATGTCGAGGCCGATCGTGATGATCGCGATCACGAACACCGGCTTGCCGACCATCGGTCTCAGCGCGACCCGCTCGATCACCAGGCCGAGCAGCCCGATCCCGAGGGCGGCGAGAGGCACCGCCAGCAGGAAGCTGACGGTGCCGACCAGGTAGCTCACCAGCACGGCCCCCGCCACCATCAGGGCCGGCTGGGCGAAGCTGATCACTTTGGTCGAGCGGTAGATGATGACGAACCCGAGGGCCAGCAACGCGTACACGCTGCCGCTGCCGATCCCACGCGACAGGCTCTGCAGCAGCTCGGTCACGACCTGGTTCCCTTGCTGTACATCGACTCCACCATGTCTCCGAACCGCTCGACGAGGGCTGCACGCTTCAGCTTCTGGGTCGCGGTCAGCTCACCGTCCTCGTGGTCCAGCTCCTTACGCAGCAGTCGGAAGTACTTGACCTGGGCCGCGTTCGCGAACCGTGAGTTGGCCTCGTCGACCACGCCCTGAACCAGCTCGACCACCTCGGGCCGGTCGGCAAGGTCGGCGTAGGTGGTGTAGCCGAGGCGGCGGCGCTGTGCCCAGTCGCCGACGGTGTCGATCTCGATGCCGACCAGCGCCACCAGGTAGGGGCGACGGTCTCCGACCACGAGGGCCTCCTTGATGTAGGGGGAGGCCTTCAGCACGTTCTCGATCTCGGACGGCGCCACGTTCTTGCCGCCCGAGGTGATGATGATGTCCTTCATCCGGTCGGTGATCCGCAAGTGCGTGCCGTCGACCCACTCGCCGACGTCGCCCGTGTGCAGCCACCCGTCGGCGTCCACCGCGTCGGCCGTGGCCTTGGGGTTGTTCCAGTAGCCCTTGAACACGGCGGGGTGTCGGACGAGGACCTCCCCGGTCGTCTCGTCGAGCCGCAGCTCCGTGCCTTCATGGGGCTCGCCCACGGTTCCCAGACGCACCCGTCCAGGACGGTTCGACGTTGCCACCGCGCTGTTCTCGGTCATGCCGTAGGCCTCGTGCATCGGTACGCCGATGCCCATGAAGAACCGCAGCACCTCGGGCGCGATGGGAGCGGCGCCGCTGACGGCGAATCGCACCTTGCGCATCCCCATCCGGTCACGCAGGGCGCGGTAGTGGAAGGCGTGGCCGACGGCCAGCAGCAGGCGGCTGGAGGGAGTGTGGACGCCGCCCGTGCGTACCAGGGTGTCGGCCACGCGAGCCGCGACGCCCATCCACAGACCGGACGAAACGCGCTTGAGCCGCGACGCGTTGCCGGCCCGCAGGTTGACCCCGGCCAGGATCTTCTCCCAGATCCGGGGCACGCCGAACAGGATCGTCGGCTGCACCTCGCGAAGGTTCGCCTGCACGGTGTCGATCGACTCCGCAAAGCTGATCTGCACGCCGGCGGCCGCGTTGAACCAGGTGGTGAACGTCCGCTCCACCACGTGGCTCAGGGGCAGGTACGACAGCAGCACGTCGTTCACGGAGGGCGCTGGGGAGACGAAGCCGCCGCCGTCGACGACGGTCGCGATGGCGAACTCCACGTTCGCGACGGTCAGCATCGCGCCCTTCGGGGGCCCGGTCGTCCCCGACGTGTAGATCAGGGTGACGACGTCGTCGGGCGTCGCGGTCGCGATCCTCTCCTCGATGGCCTGTGGGTGCGACGCGCGGTGCTCGCGGCCGAGGGCGAGCAGCTCGTCCCAACCCAGCAGGCGCGGGTCGTCGTAGTGGCGCCGGACCCCACGCGGCTCCAGGTACACGATCCGCTCGAGACCGTGCAGGTCCGCGGCCACCTCGAGAGCCTTGTCGACCTGCTCCTGGTCCTCGGCGACGAGCACCTTCGCGCCGGAGTCGGACAGCACGTGCCGCACCTCGGACGCCGGGTTGGTCGGGTAGAGCCCGACGGTGACGCCTCCGGCCGCTACGGTCGCGAGGTCGGTGTAGAGCCACTCCCTGCGGTTCTCGGAGTGCACGGCCACCCGGTCGCCGCGCTCGACGCCCAGCACGAGAAGGCCGTGGGCGACGTCCTGCACGGTGTCCCAGTAAGCAGCCCACGTGACCTCTTGCCAGACCCCAAGATCCTTCTCCCGCAGGGCAACTCGACTCGGGTCGGAGAGCGCTCGGTCGCGGAGCCTGGTCGCCAGCGTGGTCGTGGTGGTGTGCGGTCGCTGCGCGGTCTCGGTCATTTCGCCAGCTCCGTCGGCGTGCTGCTCTGCACCGCGTGCGGCTCGCCCAGGTACGCGCGGATGACGTCGGGGTTGTTCTGTACCTCGCGCGGCGTGCCGGTGGTGATGACGGAGCCGAAGTCGACCACCATCACGCGGTCGGCGAGGTCCATCACCAGTCCCATGTCGTGCTCGACCATGATCATCGGGACGCCCAGCTCGTCGCGGACGTCGAGCACGAACCGCGCCATGTCCTCGGTCTCCTCGACGTTCATGCCGGCAACGGGCTCGTCGAGCAGCAGCAGCTTGGGGCCGATCGCCAGCGCCCGTCCGAGCTCGACACGCTTCTGAATGCCGTACGGCAGCAGGCCGACCGGGAACCGGCGCCACGCCTCGAGCTCGAGGAAGTCGACGATCTCCTCCACGGCGGCGCGGTGGGCCAGCTCCTCCCGGCGGGCCCGCCCCAGCCACGCCAGCGCGGCCAGAGCGCCGTACCGCACGTGGGTGTGACGTCCGAGCATGAGGTTGTCGATGACCGTGAGGTTCTCGAAGAGCTCGATGTTCTGGAACGTGCGGCTCATGCCGAGCTCGGCGATGCGGTGCGGCTTGAGGGTGAGCACGTCGTGGCCGCCGAAGTCGACGGAGCCGCGCTGCGGCCGGTACACGCCTGACAGCACGTTGAAGATCGACGTCTTGCCGGCCCCGTTCGGGCCGATCACCGCGAACAGCTCGCCGGGGTTCACGTCGAAGGACACCTCGTCGATCGCCACCACGCCGGAGAACGACAGGTGCACGCCACGCACCGAGAGCACCGGCAGCGCAGGCTGCACAGGGTCAGGAATCGGTTCCTTCGCCAGACCGACCGGGCCCCCCGTCACGACAGCCACCGCTTGCGCCGCTTGTAGTGCTTCACGTCGCGGAAGGAGCGCCCGGCTCCGACGCCGGCGAGGTCGGAGTCCTCGCTGCGCAGGCCGAGGTAGAACTCCCTGACGTCGTCGTCGGCGAGCAGCTTCTTCGCCGGGGCGTCCATCACCACGCGGCCCGTCTCCATCACGTAGCCGTGGTGGGCGACCGACAGCGCCATCCGCGCGTTCTGCTCGACCAGCAGCACCGTCGTGCCCTGCTCGTTGATGGCCTGCACCAGGTCACGCACCTGAGCGACCAGTCGCGGTGCCAGGCCGAGGCTCGGCTCGTCCAGCAGCAGCACCTTGGGATCCGACATCAGGGCTCGCCCCATCGCCAGCATCTGCTGCTCGCCACCCGAGAGGTACCCGGCGACCTGGCGACGCCGGTCGGCCAGCACCGGGAACATCTCGTAGATCCGCTCGGTCTTGGCCTTCCAGTCACGACTGGCCGTGTGCCCGCCAACGCGCAGGTTCTCCTCGACCGTGAACTCCGAGAAGATCCGCCGTCCCTCGAGCACCTGCTTGACGCCCAGGCCCACGATCGCTGGTGCGCGCATCGCGGTGATCGGGGTGTCGGCCAGCGTGATCGACCCCTTGGTGACCTTGCCCTCGTGCAGGTCGAGCAGGCCGCTGATCGCCCGCAGCAGGGTCGTCTTGCCGGCTCCGTTGGCCCCGAGCAGCGCCACGATCTTGCCGTCCGGAACGTCGAGGCTCACTCCGCGGAGGACCAGGATCACGTCGTCGTAGACGACCTCCAGGTTGCGGACCGACAGCATGCACTACCTCTCGTCGTCGAGCTCCCGCCCGTGGGCGTCGTGCCGGTGCCGCGGGTGGAACGGAGGTTACGCACGAGTAGACAGGCCGTCGAGAAACGAGACCAACCCGTGACCGAGTTACCCCCCGCCGCCGGACTTGCGACGGAAGGTCTTCTGGGGCTTCGCCGGTGCAGTGTGCGGGTGCTGGGCGGCCGGGTTGTGGGCGAGACCCTCGCCGCGGTGGCCGTACTTCTTGCGCTCGAGAGCCTCCCTGAACTTGCGGCGTCCGGCGTCCTCAGGCGTCTCGGTTCCCTCCGGGACGTCGGGCGGGGTGCCTTCGTGGTCGCTGGCTTCGTCCTTCGTCGGCTCGCTCATGTCGTCCATCCTGTCCACTCGGTGGGTGACTGACCAGTGCGTTTCGTGCTCAGTCGGGGTTAGTCCTGGAAGGCATTCTCTGCGGACGGGAAGGTGCCCGACACGACGTCGGCCGCGTAGTCGCGGGCAGCCTGCGACAGCACACCCCTCAGGTCGGCGTACTTGCGCACGAACCTCGGCGCCTTGCCGCCGCGCAGCCCGGCCATGTCCTGCCACACGAGAACCTGTGCGTCGCAAGCGGATCCGGCGCCGATACCGATCGTCGGAATGGTGAGCACCTCGGTGACGCGCGCTGCCACCGGCGCCGGCACCATCTCCATCACGAGGGAGAAGGCGCCGGCTGCCTGCAGGTCGCAGGCGTCCTTGACGAGCTGCTCGGCCGCTTCACCCCGGCCCTGCACGCGGTAGCCGCCGAAGGCGTGCTCGCTCTGCGGTGTGAAGCCGACGTGGGCCATCACCGGGATACCCGCCTCGACCAGGGCCTTGACCGTGGGGACGACCCGCGCACCGCCCTCGAGCTTCACCGCGTGGCACCGTCCCTCCTTCATGAAGCGGATCGAAGTCGCGAGCGCCTGCTCGGGACCTGCCTGGTAAGAGCCGAAGGGCAGGTCGGCCACCACCAGCGCGCGGCGGACGCTGCGGGTCACCGCCCGCACGAGCACGAGCATCTCGTCGACCGTGACCGGCAGCGACGTGTCGTAGCCGTAGACGTTGTTGGAGGCCGAGTCGCCTACTAGCAGAACGGGAATGCCTGCCTCGTCGAAGATCTCGGCGGCGTACTGCTCGTACGCCGTGAGCATCGCCCAGCGTTCGCCGCGGTCCTTCATCTGCTGGAGGTGGTGGATGCGCACCTTCGCGGGGCCGGGTCCGGACGGTGGGCTGCCCGGCTGGGCGGCTGCGGGTCCGGACCCGTATGGGGCGTTCTGCTCGCTCATCCGTGCCTTCCTGGTTGTGGTGTGGGTCAGCTGTCCTGCTCGCGCCACCGGCTGGTCACGGGCAGCCGCCTGTCGCGGCCGAACGCGACGCGGCTGATCTTCGGGCCGGGCGCGAACTGCCGGCGTTTCCACTCGGCGCGGTCGACGAGACCCACCACCTTGTCGACCACCTCGGCGTCGAAGCCCGCCTCCAGCAGCTCCGACCGTCCCTTCGCCTCCACGACGTACTGCTCCAGCAGCGGGTCGAGCACCTCGTACGGGGGCAGGCTGTCCTGGTCGAGCTGGCCGGGGGCGAGCTCGGCGGACGGCGGCTTGGTGATGGAGTTCTCAGGGATCGGGGGCTGGTCGCCCTTCGCCTCGCTGTACTTGTTACGCCAGCGGGCCAGCTGCCACACCAGGGTCTTCGGCACGTCCTTGAGGGGTGCGTAGCCGCCGACGGAGTCGCCGTAGATGGTCGAGTACCCCACGGAGAGCTCGCTCTTGTTGCCCGTCGCCATCACCAGGTGGTTCTCCTGGTTCGACAGGCCCATCCAGATGGTGCCGCGCACCCGCGCCTGCAGGTTCTCCTCGGCGACGCCGGTCAGCTTCACCTCCTGCAAGTACGCCGCGACGACTTCGCCGATGGGGTGGATGCGGTAGTCGAGCCCGAGCCGCTCGGCCAGGTCGGCGGCGTCGTCCTTGGAGTGCTCGGACGAGTACTTGCTGGGCATCGAGACCCCGACGACGTTTCGCCCGCCCACCGCGTCTGCCGCGATCGTCGCGACCAGAGCCGAGTCGATGCCTCCTGAGAGGCCCAAGAGCACCGACCCGAAGCCGTTCTTCCGCACGTACGAGCGCAGCCCGATGACCAGCGCCTGGTACACCTCGCCGACCGGGTCGAGCCGGTCCGCGATCGGCGGGGGCAAAGGCTCGTAGGCGGGCACGGTCTCGTGCGAGACGACGGTGTGCACGACCGCCTCGGCACTGGCGTCCGGATGGAACTGCGACTCCGGCAGGTCGAGGTCAACGATCAGCAGGTCCTCGACGAACTGGCGCGCCCGCGCGAGCACGGTGCCGTCCGCTGCGACGACCAGCGAGTCGCCGTCGAAGACCAGCTCGTCCTGCCCGCCGACGAGGTTGAGGTAGGCGAGGGTCGCCTGCGCCTGCTCGGCCCGGCGGCGCGACCAGCTCGAGACGTGTGTCGTCCTTGTCCTGCTCGTACGGGGAGCCGTTGAGCACCAGCAGGAGCTCGGCTCCGGCCTCGCGGGCCATCGCCACCGGGCCGCCGTCCTGCCAGAGGTCCTCGCAGATCGCCAGTGCGACGTCGACGCCGGCCACCCTCACGACGTGCAGCCGCTGGCCGGGCACGAAGATGCGGAACTCGTCGAACACCCCGTAGTTCGGCAGGTGGTGCTTCGAGTACCGGGTCAGCACCGACCCGCGGTGCAGCACCGCCGCGCAGTTCTGCGGCATGCCCTTGGGGATGCCGGTCTGGCCGTCCTCGCTGACTCCGTCGCCGTCGCGGTCGGCGTCGTCGCCCTCGGCCCGGTCGAGGTAGCCCACGACAACGGGGGTCTCACCGAAGCCGTCGGCCTCCAGCACGTGCGCCAGCTCGGCGATGGCCGCGCGCGAGGCGTCGACGAACGAGCGGCGCAGGGCCAGGTCCTCCACGGGGTAGCCGGTCAGCACCATCTCGGGGAATGCGACCAAGTGGGCGCCCGCCTCGACCGCCTTCGCCGTCCACGCTCGAACCATGGCGGCGTTGGCTGCGATGTCACCGACGGTGGCGTCGACCTGGGCCATGGCCAGTCGCAGTTGCGGCATGACACGAGCGTAGTGCGCGGTGATGACCGCCCGAACCGACGCTTGGGCGTGCGCGAGACCTCACGGATCGCACCATCCCGCGACGGGATGGGACGTCCTGCGAGATCTCGCCGACCGACCCCCATCTGGAGGCTCGCCGATGTGTCAGACCGTCAACCCGCGCACGGCGGTCCAGGGTCTGACTGATCGCATCGGGTGGTGGGTAACGCGTGCGAAACACCGGCGTAGCAGACTGCGTAGCGACACCACGGGGTCGTGGCGCGCGCTGCCCCCGTCCGAGGACCGATTCGAGACCGAAGGGACGCCATGGACCGCCAGGAGGAGTTCGTGCTCCGCTCCATCGAGGAGCGCGACATCCGGTTCGTCAGGCTGTGGTTCACCGACGTGCTCGGCTTCCTGAAGTCGGTGGCGGTGGCGCCGGCTGAGCTCGAGGCGGCGTTCAGCGAGGGCATCGGCTTCGACGGCAGCGCGATCGAGGGGCTGGCGCGGGTGTCGGAGGCCGACATGCTGCTGCGGCCCGACCCATCGACCTTCCAGGTGCTGCCGTGGCGTGCCGCCGCCGACAGCGGCAGGAGCGGCACCGCGCGCATGTTCTGCGACGTGCTCAACCCCGACGGCGAGCCGGCGTCGGCTGACCCGCGCAACGTGCTCAAGCGCGCGCTGGCCAAGGCCGGCGAGCAGGGCTTCACGTTCTACACGCACCCGGAGATCGAGTTCTACCTGTTCCAGCCCGACTTCAAGCCTGGTGAGGAGCCGACGCCCATCGACGACGGCGGCTTCTTCGACCACGTGCCGCGCGGAGCCGGGCACGACTTCCGGCGCGCTGCGATCACGGTGCTCGAGAGCATGGGCATCTCGGTCGAGTTCAGCCACCACGAGGGCGGCCCGGGCCAGAACGAGATCGACCTGCGCTATGCCGATGCACTGGCCACCGCAGACAACATCATGACCTTCCGGACGGTGATCAAGGAGGTTGCGCTCGAACAGGGCGTGTATGCCACCTTCATGCCGAAACCCCTTTCGGGACACCCGGGTTCGGGCATGCACACGCACATGTCGCTGTTCGAGGGCGACAGCAACGCGTTCCACGAGGCCGGGGCGCAGTACCAGCTGAGCCGCACGGCACGACAGTTCATCGCCGGCCTGCTGCGGCACGGCGCCGAGATCAGCCTGATCACGAACCAGTTCGTCAACTCCTACAAGCGGCTCTGGGGCGGCGGCGAGGCGCCCTCGCACCTGTGCTGGGGGCACAACAACCGCTCGGCGCTGGTGCGCGTGCCGATGTACAAGCCCGGCAAGGGGCAGTCGGTGCGCGTCGAGCACCGGGCGGTCGACTCGGCCTGCAACCCGTACCTCGCGTACGCCGTGATGCTCGCGGCCGGCCTGAAGGGCATCGAGGAGGGCTACGACCTGCCCGAGGGCGCCGAGGACGACGTGTGGACGCTCACCGACGCCGAGCGCCGCGTGCTCGGGATCGAGCCGATGCCGGCAAGTCTCGACCACGCGATCGAGGCGATGGAGCGCTCCGAGCTGGTCGCCGAGACGCTCGGCGAGCGGGTGTTCGACTTCGTGCTGCGCAACAAGCGCCAGGAGTGGCACGACTACCGGCTGCAGGTCACGCCGTTCGAGCTGCGGCGCTTCCTGCCGACGCTGTGACGGGGCCAGTGGACCCCGTCGCCGAGCCTGTCGCCGAGCCCCGCGTCCTCGTCGTCGAGCACCGCCGCGACTGCGGGCTGGGCCGGTTGGCGCCCCTGCCCGGCTGCGAGGTCCTGCTGGTGCGCGCAGGGGAGGGTGAGGCGCTGCCGTCCGATCTCGTCGGGTGGGACGGGCTCCTCGTGCTGGGCGGCCCGGCGGCCGCATGGGAGGACGACGTGGCGCCGTGGCTACCGGCCACGCGCGACTTGTTGCGCCAGGCAGTCGCCGGCGGACTGCCGACGCTGGGCATCTGCCTCGGCGCGCAGCTGCTCGCGATGGCGACGGGAGGCACGGTCGAGCGCGGCCCGGACGGTCCCGAGCTGGGGGTGCTGGGCGTGCTGCTGGCGCCGTCCGCCGCCGACGACGAGCTGGCCGGGCACCTCGCCGTCACGCTCGGCGCCGGGATCGCGGCACCTCAGGGCCACCACGACTCCATCTCCGTCCTACCGCCGGGGGCGACCCTCCTGGCCTCGTCGCCCCGCTACCCGCACCAGTTGTTCCGCGTCGGCGAGCGGGCCTGGGGTCTGCAGTACCACCCGGAGGTGCTTCCCGAGGACTTCGAGGCGTGGATGGTGGAGGACACTCCCCATCTGACCGCTGCCGGCACCAGCGCCGTGGCGGTGATGCAGGCGTTCGCTGCCGCGCGAGATGCGTTGCTGCACAGTGCACGTGCCCATGCCGAGGCGTTCGCGCGTGTCGTCCGGCGCCACGCGGCCGGGCAGCACACCGAACCCCTGCTGACAAAGTGCTGACAAAATGCTGAACCGACCAGAACCACGCACGTGAACCGTTCCGGCACCAGCGGCACGCGTCCGAGCAGCCCGACCGGAACGCTCGCGAGGCTGGGGTTCGCCGACCCCGCCCGTGCCCTGACCCTGCTGCAGGACGAGGCCCTGGCCGGCCTGGTGGACCCGTTCGACGACGTCTTCGACGACGGGCTGCTGCGGGCACTCGCCGACACGGCCGACCCCAACCAGGCTCTGCTGGCGCTGATCCGAGTGCTCACCGAGGCCCACGTCCAGCAGGCCGGCAACCGCAGGCGCGGCGAGGACCCCGGCCGGCTGGAGCCAGGGCGTCTGCACGCCATGGTGCGCACCGGAGGCGTGCACCGTGACCGCCTGCTGGCCGTGCTCGGAGCGTCGGTGGCGCTGGGCGACCAGCTGGTACGCCACCCGGACGACTGGACCGTGCTGCTCGAGCCGGATCCCGAGCTGCCGGAGGAGCTGCGGCGCGACCTGGTCTCAGCGGTCGGCGCGGACCCCGACGCCGACGTCCCCGTCGCCTCGCTGAGCGGGACCGAGGCCGAGAACGCGCTCCGCCGGGCCTACCGGCGGCGCCTGCTGGCCCTCGCCGGGCGCGATCTCGCCGCCGCGGAGCCCGCCCTCATCGTCGACCGGGTCAGCCTCGAGCTGGCAGACCTGGCGGCGGCAGCCCTGGAGGCGGCGCTCGCCGTCGCCCGCGGTGAGCTCGACGACCACGGCGCCGGCTGCCGCCTGACGGTGATCGGCATGGGCAAGGCCGGCGGACGGGAGCTCAACTACGTCAGCGACGTCGACGTGATCTACGTCGTCGAGCCGGCCGACGGCACCGACGAGGAGGCAGCGCTCGCAACGGGAACGAAGCTCGCGTCCGCGCTCGCGCGCGTCTGCTCGGCCAGCACCGCCGAGGGCACCCTGTGGCCCGTCGACGCCGCGCTTCGTCCGGAGGGCAAGGACGGTCCACTCGTGCGCACCGTCGCGAGCCACCGCGCCTACTACGAGCGGTGGGCCAAGACGTGGGAGTTCCAGGCCCTGCTCAAGGCCAGGCCGGTCGCCGGCGACGCCGAGGTAGGCGAGCAGTACCTCGCGGCCATCGGCCCGCTGATCTGGCAGGCGGCGGGCCGCGACAACTTCGTCTCCGACGTGCAGGCGATGCGTCGGCGGGTCGAGTCGCACGTGCCCAGCAGGGAGAGCGAGCGGCAGCTCAAGCTCGGTCCCGGTGGCTTGCGCGACGTCGAGTTCAGCGTGCAGCTTCTGCAGCTGGTGCACGGCCGGGCCGAGGAGCGCCTCCGCACCCCGAACACCTTGGAGGGCCTCGAGCTGCTGTCGACGTACGGCTACGTCGGACGTGACGACGCCGGTGCCCTCGACACCGCCTACCGCGACCTGCGCGTGCTCGAGCACCGGCTGCAGCTGGCTCGCCTGCGCCGGACTCACGTGCTCCCCGAGGGTGAGGAGGACCGGCGGCGACTCGCGCGGGCCGCCCGGCTCGGCGGCACCGACGGCCTCGACCGCCGGTGGAGGGAGACGCGCTCTGTCGTCCGTCCCCTGCACGAAAGGCTTTTCTACCGGCCGGTTCTCGCGGCCGCGGCCCGACTGACGGCCGACGAGGCGAGGCTGACCCCGGACGCCGCCCGGGCGATGCTGCAGGCACTCGGGTACCGCGACCCCGCCGGCGCCTTGCGGCATCTCAAGACGCTGACCGACGGTGTCAGCCGGCGCGCCGCGATCCAGCGCCAGCTGCTGCCAGTGCTGCTCGGCTGGTTCGCGGAGGGAGCCGACCCGGACGGCGGGCTGTTGGCCTTCCGCAAGGTCAGCGACGCGCTGGGCGCCACGCACTGGTACCTCAAGATGCTGCGCGACTCCGGCGCGGCCGCCGAGCGGATGGCGAGAGTCCTGTCGGCCGGGCAGTACGCGTCCGACCTGCTCTCGCGGCAGCCCGAGGCCACCCGCTGGCTCGGGTCGGACGATGACCTGGCACCCCGCTCGGCGGCGTCGTTGACCGCGGAGGTCGGCACAGCCGTTGCGCGCCACCGTGATCCGGCTGCGGCTGTGGGCGCGGCGCGGTCGGTGCGCGGACGTGAGCTGCTGCGGACCGCCTTGGCCGACCTCGCGGGTGTCGTCGACTTGGACGAGGTCGGTGTCGCGCTGTCCGGCGCGACGAATGCCGCCGTCGGGGGAGCGCTGACCGTCGCGTGCCGCAAGGTCGCGCAGGACCGTTCGGTCGAGCAGCTGCCGACGCGCGTCGCCGTGATCGGAATGGGCCGCCTGGGTGGGCAGGAGCTCGGCTACGGCAGCGACGCGGACGTGATGTTCGTGCACGACCCGGTCGACGAAGCCGACGAGGGAGAGGCCCAGGCCGTCGCGCACGCCGTCTTCGCGGAGCTTCAGAAGGTGCTGCGCGCCACCGGCGCGACGCCAACGGTGGACGTCGACGCCTCCCTTCGGCCGGAGGGCCGTGACGGCCCCCTCGTCCGGTCGCTCGACTCGTACGCCGAGTACTACCGCCGCTGGTCGTCGGGATGGGAGGCGCAGGCCCTGCTGCGCGCCGCTCCGGTGGCCGGCGACGCCGAGCTGGGGCAGCAGTTCGTCCAGCTGATCGACCCACTGCGCTACCCCGAGTCGGGTCTCGACCCGGGCGCGGTGCGTGAGCTGCGGCGCATCAAGGCCCGTGTCGAGTCGGAGCGCCTGCCCCGAGGGGTCGCCCCGAGTCGCCACCTCAAGCTCGGCCCCGGCGGGCTCGCCGACGTCGAGTGGACCGTGCAGCTGCTGCAGATGCAGCACGCGGGCCGGCACACCGGCCTGAGGACGACGTCAACGCTCGGCGCGCTGCGGGCCGCGGTGGCGGCCGACCTCGTGACCGATGCCGACGCCGGGACCCTGGAGCACGCGTGGGCGGTCACCTCGAAGCTGCGAAACGCGTTGGTGCTGTGGAGAGGTCGCACGACGGACGTGATGCCGACCGACAGGCGCGACCTCGACGGAACGGCACGCCTCCTCGGTTACGCCGCGACGCACGTCGGGGCTCTCGAGGACGACGTGCTGCGCACCATGCGGCACGCCCGCTCGGTCGTCGAGAGGATCTTCTACGGCTGAGCCGCGAGCTCGCGCAGGGGCTACTGCCCGACGATGACGTTCACGTTGCGCGGCCAGTTCAGGTACCGGACAGCAAGATTCGTCATCACGGCGAACCGGTTGCGGTTGCTCAGCAGGAACAGGATGTGCAGGCCGAGCCACGCCAGCCAGGCCAGCCAGCCTCGGAAGCTGATACCGGCGGGCAGCTGGGCAACTGCTGCGTGCCGACCGATCGTCGCCATGATCCCCTTGTCCAGGTACGAGAAGGAGGTTGCCGGCATCCCTGCGATCGTCCGCCGAATCTGTTCTGCGACATGCGTTCCCTGCTGGATGGCGGGCTGCGCCAGCTGCGGCTGGGGGTTGTCGGTGTCGGCGCTGACGTCGCCGATGGCGAACACGTTGGTGAGTCCGACGACGCGCTGGTCGGTGCCGACCTGGATCCGTCCGCCCTTGCCCTGGGGCAGTCCCCACTGCGAGACCACGCGGTGGGCGGTGACGCCCGTCGCCCAGATCACGGTGCGAGTCGGGATCACCTCGCCGTCGTCGAGCCTCACCTCGGTGTCGGTCACCTCGGCCACGCTCTTGCCGAGACGCAGGTCGACACCACGCTTGCGCAGCGCCTTGCCGGCGTAGGAGCGCAGCCTCTTCTTGAACGGAGAGAGCACGTCGTCGCCCATTTCGACGAGCACCACGCGCATCGCGTCCGCGTCGAGCTCCGGGTAGGCGTACGGCAAGGCGCCGCGCACCATCTCGGCGAGAGTGCCTGCCATCTCGACGCCGGTGGCACCTCCGCCGACGACCACGATCGTGCCCCGGCCGTGGTTGTCCTTCGCACGCGCGAGCTCGTCGAGCTCGGTGAAGAGGTGGTCGCGCGTCTCGAGGGCCTCCGAGCGGGTGTAGATCGTCAGCGAGTGCTCCTCCGCACCGGGGATGCCGAAGAAGTTCGCGCGGACGCCCGTGCCGATGACGAGGTAGTCGTAGTCGATGAGCTCGCCCTCGGCGAGCCGCACCTGCTGGGCCTCGGTGTCGACACCGACCACGGTGCCGCGCCGGAAGCGCGCGTTCTGGTGCTTCACGGCGAAGGCGCGTAGGGCGTACGTGACGTCGCCGGGGTTCAGACCGCCGGTCGCGACCTGGTAGAGCAGCGGCTGGAAGGTGTTGAACCCGTTGCGGTCGATGAGCAGCACGTCGACATCCGCCCAGCGCAAGGACTGCACGGCCGACATGCCGCCGAAGCCGGCGCCGACGATCACGACGCGCGGCCGGGACCGCTCGCTCACCTGCTTGGTGCGCGTCGGCAGCGTCTCGGTGCTCTTCTGGGTGACCGTGTCGGCCATGGTGCTCGGTTCTCCTCCGTCGAGTGGGGCTCGGATCTCGCATGTGCCCTCACTCAATGGAACACCCGCCGCGCGCCCCGAATGTCCCCAGGGAGGCTCCTCGGCGGGTGAGGTGCCTCACGTGCGGGGCGTAGTCTCGGGTCGTGGCGCTGGGGCGTTCCGAGTCCGACACCTTGTTGGGTCGTAGCTGGGTCGTAGCTGGGTCGTAGCTGGGTCGTAGCTGGGTCGACGGGCTGGCGGCATCGCCACTCCCGGTCGCGTCCGTGACGGTCGAGGGCACGTCATCTACCGCGCGAACGCCGCCTTCGCTGCGCTGCTGGGACGAGGGGCGCACGAGCTGGCCGGCCACGATGTGGCTGCGCTCCTCGAGCGGCTCGACAGGCCGGCCACCGCGGGGCTGCTGACGTTTCTCGAGACCGGCCTGGACATGTCCGTCGACGAGTGCCTCCACATGCGACCCGACGGCACGGTCGCTCGACTCCAGGCCTTCATGATGGTCGTGCGCGACCCCGACCGCACGCCGCTGTATCTCGTGCTGACGCTGGCCGACGTCACTGAACGGCACGCTCAGGCCGGGGACTTCGCCACGCAGTCGCTGCTCCTCGAGAGGATCGCGCGTCGCGATCGCCTCGAAGACGTGCTCGACGGCCTGTGCCGTTCGATCGAGCACCGGGCGCCCGGCACGCGCTGCACGGTGATGCTGCTCAACTCCGATGGGCGAACCTTCCGGCACGGGGCGGGTCCGAGCATGTCGGAGGCCTACTGCCTGGCGATCGACGGCGTTCATCCCGGTGGCCGAGGAGATCGGAACCATCCCGGAGATCGGCGACTGGGTCTTCGGCGAGGCCTGTCGGCAGTACGCAGCGTGGCACGAGAGCCACCCGGTGATGCCGGTCATCGCCGTGAACGTCTCGCCCCGCCAGCTCGCCGACACCAGCTTCGTCGAGATGGTCACTCGTGCCCTGAGGGCTCACGCCATGCCCGTCGAGGCGGTTCGGTTCGAGCTGACCGAGACGACTTTCGCGGACTCGGTCGTGGACGGTGGGGTGCTCGCGGCACTACGCGCCCTCGGCGTCCGCCTCTCGGTCGATGACTTCGGCAGCGGTCACAGCTCGCTGGCGCGGCTTCGCAGCCTCGCAGTGCAGGAGCTGAAGATCGACCGGTCGTTCATCGACGGGCTCGGCACGGAGCCGGGTGACAGTGCGATCGTGTCGGCAATCGTCAGGATGGCGGCCGAGCTCGGACTCGACGTGGTCGCGGAGGGGGTGGAGACCCGCGTGCAGCTTGACGAGCTGCGGTGGCTCGGCTGCGGTCGGGTGCAGGGCTACCTGTTTGCGCGTCCTTCACCTCCGACGACGTTCGACCGGCTGCTCTCGGACCACGTGTGGCTGCCGCTCGCCGGCGGGGAGCTCGACTAGGCCGATCGAGATAGGCCGATCGAAGAACCTCCGTGACGCCGAGAGCATTCCGGCGCATCGTCCGCGTTCGGAGGACGCAGCCCCAACAGGAGTGCACTCTGGGTAGGCCCCCTCACTCGACTGGGCCATCAGCTCGTCCAAGGGATCCCCCCAATATGAAGCGCACAGTTACTGTCGCCCTGGTCCTTCCGTTCCTGACCGGACTGCTGTTCTCGGCCGGTGGACCTGCTCAGTCCGCGATCGACACGACACCCCCCACCCTCAACGCCCCGGTGAAGTCATCCTTCACGGTGGGGCAGCAGATCCCCGTCGGCTACGTGCCGGACTGCGGCGACGGAGAGTCGTGGGACCTCCGGATGGGCGTCGGCGAGAACTTCAAGTGGACCGGCTCGGACGCCTCCGGGCCCGTGCGTTACAGCCTCGTCGAGAACACCGGTCTGGACGGGGCCGTCGAGGTCTTTGCAGGCAGCGCGCAGACGTCCTATGCGGGCCTGGGCGCCAACAGCAACCAGGACTGCGGCGGTGGGAACTCCACGGTGTACGAGTGGAACCTGACCGCGACGGACGCGGCCGGCAACGCGACGACCCGCAACATCTACGGCGGACGGATCAGGCTGACGCAGGACAACAACCTCGCGGACCTCGCCGACTACGCCAACAAGCCGCAGATCGCCTACACCGGCGCATGGCCCCTGTCGTCGTGCGCGTGCTGGTCGCAGAACGGCGTGCACAAGACCAGCGCGAAGGGCGCCGCGGCCACCATCAAGGTCGCCCTGCCCTTCAGCCAGTTTCCCGCCAGCGCGGTCAGCACCAACTACACCCACGTCGGTCTCGTCATGCACAAGGGGCCGGACCGCGGGAAGTTCCAGGTGTACGTCAACGGCGTCCTCAAGGGGACGGTCGACACCTACGCCGCGACGAACCAGCCGCGAATGGTGGTGTGGCAGACCGCACTTGGTGGAGCTAGCGCGAGCAACTCCACGATCAAGATCGTGAACCTGGCGACGCCGGGCCGGCCCCGCATCGACCTGGACGCAGTGCTGACCAACTGAGCCTGCGGGCTCAGCGCCTAGGGCGCTGACGCTCCATAGACTCGGCCCATGTCGCAGACCGAGCCGCCACCGATCGCCCACTCGATCCCGTACGTCGACCATCACACGGGAGCCAAACGCGTCCTCCTCATGCACCTGAGACCACCAGGGGCCACGTCGAAGATCCCGCCCGTCGTCAGCATCGACGGACGTCAGTACGTGGTCTTCTGGGGCACTGTGGCCTTCGAGGTCCCGGCCGACCGGCCCGTGCACGTCAGCGTCCACCTCATCGCGAACACCATGACTCAAGCAGGGACCGCGCTGCTGTTGCCGCCGCACAAGCCAGAGCTGACCTACAACACGAACTACATGAGCGGCCAGGCTTCGCTGAGCTGACCCGGCTAGGTGCGCCGGGTCTGCTTCGGTGCCAGTGAGGTGACGTACGCGAGGGCGGCGTCGAGGATCGGCAACAGCTTCTCGGGAGTCGCGAGCAGGTCAGCACGAACCGTGACGTACTCCGGTCGGTCGTAGAGCTCGACGGCGGAACGCTCGGTCATGCCGACCTCGACTCGATCCAGGCTCTGATCAGGTTCTGCAGACTGCCTCGCTTGGCATCGAGATCTGTTGCGTCGGTGAAGCGAGCCACGCGGCCGGTATCGCCCCCGCCCTCCAGCAGCCCGTCAGGGTCGGGCAGCGAGGCGCCCGTGTGGAACAGCAGCGAGACGGCCCGCTTGGACCGTGGGTAGAACGAGGCGATGTTGCCCTCGAACATGAAGGTGGGCGCTTTCCACTTGATGGTCTCCTGCACGCGCGGGTCGGTATCGAGGAGCACCTCGCGCACGGCCTGCACCAGAGCCTTCTGAGGGTTGTCGTAGCTCTCGAACCACTCGTCCACCACGGGGTTGCGGTTGTTGTGCACGCTGCCACCTCCTGATCCGACTCACCGGCTGGTGATTGAGCCTATTGGCGCGGGCCTGGGCGAAAGGGTGAAGACTTCGGGGTCTCAGTGACACCGAAGTTTTCGACAGAGGGACTGTGATGGCAACGTTCAGCAAGTCAGACGAACTGCGGGGAGCGGAGTTCGTCAACGCCGACCTGCGTGGCGCACGGTTCGTCGAAGCAGACCTGTCCGGCGTGGTGATGCGCGGGGTCGAGGTGGCAGGCGCGGACATCGACGCACCGTGGCTGCCGCACGGCGAGCCCTTGCGCGTCAACGGCGTCGACGTGGTCCCACTCGTCGAAGCCGAGCTCAACCGCCGCTTTCCCGGCCGTGCCGAGAGGCGCGCCGAAGATCCGGATGGTCTGCGCGCAGCCTGGGCCGCGCTCGAGCGCACCTGGGCGACCGCGCTCGAGCGTGCCGCGGCGATGCCGGCAGGCACGGTCGACGTCTCGGTGGGCGGCGAGTGGTCGTTCGCGCAGACGCTGCGGCACCTGGTCCATGCCACGGACATGTGGCTGGGCCGGGCAGTTCTGGACATCGAGCAGCCGTTCCATCCCATCGGTCAAGCAGACGCCGGCACCGAGGGCCCGGACACGTCGTCCGCCACGACCGCCACCACCGTCACACCGTCGTACGCCGAGGTGCTCGAGGTGCGGGCCGGTCGCGTCGCGATGGTGCGCGACTTCGTCGCCACGGTCACAGCGGACGAGCTGGCCGCGTCGCACCCGAATCCGCACGACCCCGCATTCCCGGAGACCACTCGGTCATGCCTCCACGTAATCCTCGAGGAGGAGTGGGAGCACCACCGCTTCGCCGTCCGCGACCTCGACGCTCTCGAGGCGAAGTCCGACGCCTGATCCGGACTCAACAACGTCGAAGGGTGGAGACTTCGGCGTCGTAGCGACACCGAAGTCTCCACCCTTTGAACCGAACGAGTGGGCGTCTCAGCAGTCGTAGTACATCTCGAACTCGTGCGGGTGGGGGCGGAACCGCACCGGGTCGATCTCCTTGGTGCGCTTGTACTCGATCCACGTCTCGACCAGGTCGGGGGTGAACACGTCACCCTCGGTCAGGTAGTCGTGGTCCGCCTCGAGGGAGTCGAGCACCTCACTCAGCGAGCCGGGTACCTGCGGGATCGACGCGTGCTCCTCGGGCGGCAGCTCGTAGAGGTCCTTGTCGACCGGGTCGGCAGGCTCGATCCGGTTCCTGATCCCGTCGAGGCCGGCCATCAGCATCGCCGAGAACGCGAGGTACGGGTTCGACGAGGGGTCGGGGACGCGGAACTCGATCCGCTTGGCCTTCGGGTTCGAGCCGGTGATCGGGATGCGGACGCACGCGGAGCGGTTGCGCGCCGAGTACACCAGGTTGACCGGGGCCTCGTAGCCCGGCACGAGCCGGTGGTACGAGTTCAGGGTCGGGTTGGTGAAGGCGAGCAGCGACGGGGCGTGCTTGAGCAGTCCACCGATGTACCAGCGCGCCATGTCGGAGAGGCCGCCGTAGCCGCGCTCGTCGTAGAACAGCGGCTCGCCGTCCTTCCAGAGCGACTGGTGGACGTGCATTCCCGAGCCGTTGTCGCCGAACAGCGGCTTCGGCATGAACGTCGCGGTCTTGCCGAAGCTGTGCGCGACGTTCTTGACCACGTACTTGAACAGCATCACCTTGTCGCCCGACCGCGCGAGGCTGTCGAAGCGGTAGTTGATCTCCGCCTGGCCGGCGGTGCCGACCTCGTGGTGGCTGCGCTCGACCTGGAGGCCGAGCTTGTCGAGCTCAACGCAGATCGCGTCACGGATGTCGGCGAAGTGGTCGACCGGCGAGACCGGGAAGTACCCGCCCTTGTAGGGGGTCTTGTGGCCGAGGTTGCCGCCGTCCTCCTTGCGCCCGGTGTTCCAGGCGCCCTCGATCGAGTCGATGTAGTAGTAGCCGGCGTTGGACTTCGTCTCGAACCGCACGTCGTCGAAGATGTAGAACTCGGCCTCGGGCGCGAAGAAGGCGGTGTCGGCGATGCCGGTCGACTTCAGGTAGGCCTCGGCCTTGGCCGCCACCTGGCGCGGGTCGCGGCTGTAGGGCTCGTCGGTCAGCGGGTCGACGATCCGGAAGTTCAGGTTGAGCGTCTTCTGCACGCGGAACGGGTCGATGTAGGCGGTCGTCACGTCCGGGATCAGCTTCATGTCCGACTCGTGGATCGCCTGGAAGCCGCGGATGGACGACCCGTCGAACATCTGGCCGTCGGTGAAGAAGTCCGCGCCGATCGAGGCGGCCGGCACATTGAAGTGCTGCATCACACCCGGCAGGTCGCAGAACCGCACGTCAACGAACTTCACGTCTTCGTCCTTGAGGTACTTCACGACCTCGTCGGAGTCCTTGAACATCCATCCTCCTCATGCCGGACCGGGTGCCCGCTGGGCAGAGACACTAGTGAGAGGCCGTTACTCGGCGGTGTCCCGGGTGTTTCGGTGGAGTTACGCAGGACCCCGCGGACGCAGGTCGACGACGCTGCGGGTTAGCCTGGCGAGGTGGTGGACCGCAAGGACATCGGGTCGTGGTTGGAGGGTCCTCCGTCCGCGCAGGAGAGGGGTCTCGGCTACCCCGGTGAGCGTCTGGGCCTGCCCGAGCAGGGGCGGGGGTCGGTGGGCCGGGTGGGTCGCCGTCTGGTCGCCATCACGGTCGACTGGCTGGCGTGCCTGGTGATCAGCACCTCGTTCGCCGATGGTGACCCGTGGGCAACGCTCGCCATCTTCGCCGTCGTGCAGGTGCTGACGGTGGGGACGGTCGGTTCGAGCCCGGGGCATGCCCTGCTCGGTCTTCGGGTGCAGCGCGTCTCAGGTGGCTGGGCCGGCCCGCTGCCCGCGCTGGTGCGTACCGTCCTGCTCTGCCTGGTGCTGCCTGCCGTCGTGTACGACCGTGACCAGCGGGGGCTCCACGACCGCGCGGCGGCTACGGTGCTAGTTCGGCGCTGAGCGACGGAAGACTATGACGAGCCGGCCACAGCGCCGGGGAACGCGGGGTGGTTGGACGGTGGCAGCGACGTGGCGCAGGTGCGAGACGTGCCGAAAAGTCTTGTCAGTGGACGAGTTCGACGGGGACGCAACATCGTGCCGCGCGTGTGGCCGCAAGGCTGAGCGAGCAGCCAACCGCAGCGGACCCACCGCCGTGACCACCCGTCGGGTCGCCGCGCCCCGGGTCACCGAGGCCCAGGCGGAGCCGTCGTTCGGGACGGGCGGCCGCCGGCAGGGCGTCTCGACGGGTGTGGTCGGACGGGGTGACCGCGAGGTGCGCTCTCGACGCGCGCGGTCGACCGCGCTCGACCAGCTCGCCGAGCTGCACCCCGACGACTTCGAGCGGCTGCTCGAGGGAGCGCGCAAGGCCGAGGGCCTGATCTGAGGCTGGTCTCGCGTTCCTAGGTCGTTGACGGGACGGCTGCCGCGAGGGCGGTCATCGCGGCGGTGAAGCAGTCCTCCGGAGGTGTCACCAGTCCGGCCCCGACCTGCCCGACGCCGGCGTGCTTGCCGGCCATGCCGGTGTTGATCTGCGGCAGGATCCGCGTCCGCGCGACCGCTGTGACGTCGATGCCGACCGGGCTGCCGCGAAAGCCCATGGCCGGGATCTGGAAGACGGGGTGCTCGGCGAGGGTGATCTCGTACATCCGCAGCGTGGTCGTGACGGCGGTCGTCGAGTCGCCGCCGACGAACGCCACGATCGCGGGGGCTGCGGCCATCGAGAACCCGCCGATCCCGGCGGTCTCCGTGATGGCCGAGTCGCCGATGTCGGGGTTGGCGTCGTCGGGGCCGTAGTCGCCGAGGTACAGGCCTTCCGGCACGAGCGCGGGTCCGGTGAACCACTGGTCTCCGGTGCCCGAGACCTGGATGCCGAACTCCGTTCCGTTGCGGGCCATCGCGACCACGAGCGTCGACCCGGGCACGTCGCGTCCGGCGTCGAGCGCCACCTTGCAGGCGGGCATCACCAGGTTGAGGAAGAAGTGGTCGTTGCCGTTGCAGAACCGCACCACCTCGGCCACCTGCTTCGGCACCGGGGCGTCGGGGCCGGTCAGGTCGAGCAGCTCAGGCACCAGCTCGCGCACCAGCATCATCGTGCCGGCGCGGTTGCGGTTGTGGCCCTCGTCGCCCATCTGCAGCATCTGGGCGACGATCGACTTGATGTCCACGGGTCCCGCTGCCGACTGGACGCGCCGCCGCACCGCGGTCTGCAGCAGCGGGCCGAGCACGCCCGACATCCAGTGCAGCCGCGCGACGACGTCGTCCGAGTAGGCGCCGTACCGCAGCACTTTGCCGAGGCCCTCGTTGAGCGAGCAGAACGCACTGCGCCCCGAGCCGGGGTCGCGCACCTCGAAGACCCACATGCTCGGGCTGACCACGCCGGCCATCGGTCCGACGGCGCGGTGGTGGTGGCACGGCGAGAGCGTGATGGGCGACCCGTCGCGCAGCTCGCCGAGGCTCAGCAGGCGTTCCGCCTCGGGCGCGTCGTCGGCCAGCTGCTCGAACAGCATCGCGCCGATCAGCGCCCCTCTCATCGGGCCCGACGCGTCGGCGAACGCGAGTGGTGGGCCCGCGTGCAGGAAGGTGCCCGGTGCGAGGTCGAGCGCCTCTGCGGCCGGGCGCACGTCGACCAGCTCGGCCCCGGCGGCGAGCACCCGCTTGACGGCTTCGGCGTTGGCGTCCCGGCGTCGGGGGTCGGCCAGCACCTGGCGAAGGGCGCTCTCGGTTCCGGTGAGCGGCGGGCGCCAGTCGACCCGGTGGGCAGTGACGGCCTGTGCTTCGAGCGCCTCGGCGAACAGGTCGACCCCGACGGTCGTGACGGCGGCTGGTCCCGCGAGAAGCGCTGCGGTGGAACTGGTCTCGTCGATTGTGGTCACTCTGTGGCTCCGCTGACGGGGTGAGGGCCTGCCTGGGGGAGGAGGGCGACGGCCGCCGCCGTGGCCTCGGCGTTGGAGAGGTGTACCTGGGCACCGGCCGCGGCTAGTGCCTCCGCTTGCGCGTCGCGCCCCTGGGGGTCGTCGGCCGTGGCGACCAGTGTCACGACCACGTCCAGGTCGTGGCCCAGTGAGCGCGCCGTCGCAAGGGCCTGCTCGATCGCCGGCGCGTGGGCCGACGCGGGGTCGGAGTGCGCCCCGTGCCCGAGCACGACGTCGAGCAGCAGCACTCGCACGCGCGGGTCGTCGGCCGCTGCGGTGATCGCGTCGAGTCTCAGGGTCGGGTCGATCATCGGGTGCGCGCGTCCGACGGTGAGGGTGTCGTCGCCGAGGTCGACGACGGCGTGACCGGCTGTGCGCAGGGCCGCCGCGAGGGCACCGGGACCCGTGGCGTCGATGGCCGGGGCGCCGTTGAGCGGCACGTTGGAGGCGATCGGGCCGACAGCTCGCGACGCCAGCACCATGGTCTCGTCGCACAGGGTGCCACCGGCGAAAAGCCCACGCAGCAGGGCACTCTGGGCGTGGTGCGGGTGTTGTGGCGTGCTTTCAGGCGATGCGGTCGGCGGGTGCCAGACAGGCCATTGCGGGTTCTCGACACCGAGCCTGGCGCAGACCTGTTCGGCCGCCACAGTCAGCCCAGGGGAGTCGGCACCGAGCACGGCCCAGACGAGGTCGAGGCCGAGGTCGGACGCCACCTGCTCGAGCCGGGCGACTACGCCCTGGTCGGCGGGCTTGGACACGAGGACCACGAGCTCGGTGCCGTCGTCGTCCGCGAGCAGCCGCAGTGCCTGCTCGGCAGCGAGACCGCCGACGCGTGCGCCGAGGTCCCGTCCGCCGACCCCGAGGCACTGCCGAACGCCGATGTCCTGCGCGTCGAGCAGCGACATCAGGTGCTGCGCACCGGTGCCCGACGCGGCGACCAGTGAGACCGGCCCTGGACGCACCGCGTTCGCGAACCCGAGCCCCACGCCACCGACGACTGCGGTGCCGCAGTCGGGCCCCATCACCAGAAGCCCGCGCTCCGACGCGGCCCGCTTGAGGGCGACCTCGTCGTCGAGGTCGACGTTGTCGCTGAAGAGCATCACATGCGATCCGGCGTCGAGTGCGTCCCACGCCTCGGCGGCCGCCGAGGGGCCCGGCACCGAGACGAGCACCAGGGGGGTCGGCTCCGCGCGCAGCGCCGATCCTGTGGTGGCGGGCGCCACCTGTGCTGCGGCACCGCCGGGAGAACGCCGCGGTGAAAGCGCCTGCTGCACAGCGGCTAGCGCTTGCTGAAGGGTGGGCTCGGTCTCGACGTTCTTGTCGAGGCGCAGCGCCACCACCAGGTCGTCGGCGTTCGTGGCCGGGAGCTCGAAACCCATCTGCGTGAGCACGTCGAGGTTGAGGGGCGTGGCCATCGCCACCTGCGCCGCCGCCACCCCGTTCACCTGCGCGACAGTGCGACTCACCCCGAGCAGGGTCACCGAGTCGTGGTACTGCCCGTGCCGCACCTCCACGTGCATGTGGCTCACGCGTTCCTCCTCGTGGTGGGCGTCCTTCGGCTGACGTTCAAGATCCCATCTCCCCGCCGACGGGCAGCGGTGCGACGACCGCCCCCTCGTCCGGGACGGCGGACTCCCTGACTATGGACTGCTTCGCGCCGCGTGGCCACTCGCGGAAGCGCCGAAACGCCATCGGAACGCCTTGTGCGACAGACAGATCGGGGCTGTCCATGACCTGAACGTGCACGTGCGGCTGGGTGGAGTTGCCGGAGTTGCCGCAGCCGGCGATCTGCTGCCCCGCGGTCACCTCGTCCCCGTCCTTCACACGAAACGAACCGGACCGTAGATGCACCAGGGCAGCGAACGCGCCGCTGTGCCGCAGCGCGATGATCAGATGGTTGCCGGCCAGGGCGGCCACTCCCTGGCGGAGGCGCGCCTGCTGGCCCAACGCGTACGGCACCAGGGCCAGCTGCGATCGCCGTCCCTCGTGATCGATCTCGCCGTCGTGCACTGCGACGACAGTGCCGTCGGCGGGCGCCAGGATCAGTCTGCCGTAGGCGAAGAACCGTTCCACCGGTTCGGTCGAGAGGACGGTTCGCCAGTCGCGCCGGTCCGCCGTCCGGCGGCGGTCGTCCACACCGATGAAGTCGATGGCGTACCGCTCACCCAAGAGGTCCACGCCGTGGCTGGGAACCCGGCGGGCCGGGCTGTTCCTGGCCAACCACCGGCCCTCGAACGGTAGTGAGAGCACGACCTCGCCGGTCATCGAGCTTCGACCGTGGCGGGCAGGCACGCGATCGTGACGACGGCCAGCAGGCCGGTGGCCAGGTCGGCGCCGGAGTAGTGGCCGAGCGCGAGCAGGCCGTCAAGGGCGCGATCGTTGCCGGGTTTCCGTCGGACGGGGGGCGCGAGCACCCCGAGGGCGCGTACGACCGGCTCGGCGCACCAGCCGGCAGCGGCGTCGGCCAGGAGTGCGGCCGAAACGGCAGTCGTGCGGACGATGGCCAGGTCGGCGACGCGGCCCGCCACGTCCTTCACGACGGCCATCTGCGTCGGGGATGCCACGGCGCGCGCCGCGAGCAGCACTCCCGCAGCGACGTCGTCGCCGCTCGGTGTCGCGCCGGGTCCGAGGCCGAGTCCTGAGACCAGCAGATCGGTGGCCTCGTCGCGTCGACCCTCTGCCAGCGCGCGGGCGGCCGCGACGGCGTTCGACCTGGCGTGCGCGACATCGGACGGAGGCTGCGGAAGGGCGGCGAGCCGTGTCTCGAGAGCGCGGGCCGCCGGGGCAGAGGGCTCTCCCGCGACCACGCGCGGCGACGAGAACCAGCGGGCCGGGCGCAACACGACGTGCCGGGGACCCAGCCAAGGGGGAGCTCCAACGGATGCCGCGATCACCATGCGCCCGCCCCCGATGACGACCCGCTGGCCCACCTCCAGCACGTCAGCGGGCGACAGGCCCGCCGGCAGGACCAGAGCCCCGGCCGGAACGACGGCGCCCTGGGCGACCACCGCGACGACCTGCGGCCGAGCGGTGACTGCGGCACCTGCGGCCGGCATGTCGGCGCGCTCTTCGGCTCGCCCGTCGATGCGCACGTAGGCCGCAAGGCGACCACTCGTCAGCGCCGCACCCGACCGTGGCGCACCGGTCAGCACCGGGCGCAGCTGTGCCGCTGCCGCAACGGGGATGTGGCCATCCAAACGCTCTCGGAACGGCGTGTTCCCGGTCTGGCGCGGCCTCGCGAACACCGGGAACACGCCGTATCGGGAGGAGGGGGAGGAGGCGGGTGCGACCACGGTTCCTCCTGGTGCTCGATCCGGTGCTCGATGTGGTGCTCGATGTGGTGCTCAATACCGTGCTCAAATCGGGGGGTGTGCTCGACGCTAGGTGCCCCGGTACCGTCCCCACATGGGGAATGTTGCCAACGATCCGGGATCTCCGGCCCAGATCGTGCCGAGGCCCTCGGTCGCGGTGTCCGTCGACGGCGCTCTCGATGACACCGCGTTCGACGAGACCGGCGGCGTGCCGCTCGATCAGGTGCTGCGCGCGCCCGTCTTGGCAGGCTCGCAGGTGCTCGCCGGTGCGCGCGGCCTGAGCCGTCCGGTGACGCGGCTGAACGTGATGGAGGTGCCCGACATCCAGGCGTGGGTCCGTCCCGGCGAGCTGCTGCTGACCGCGGGGTACCCCGTCCGCGACGAGCCCGAGGCTCTCGGCGACCTGATCGAGGGACTGCACGACCGCGGCGTTACCGCCTTGGCGATCAAGCTCGGCCGCTACATCGACGCCGTGCCGCAGGCGGTGCTCGAACGGGCTGACCGCCTGGGCTTTCCGGTCGTCTCGCTGCCCGCCCACGTCTCCTTCGACGACGTGCTGACCGACGTGCTGGGCGACCTGGCCAACCGGCAGGCGAAGGCGCTGGCCCGGGCCGAGCGCGTGCACCGCCGGCTCGTCGACGTGGTGCTGACCGGCGGCGGCCTGGCCGCGGTCGCGGAAGCGCTGTCCGACGCGCTCGCCGCGGTGGTTCTGGTGACGACGCCTGATGGACGCGAGATCGCCTCCGCCGGACCGGTAGACCAGCAGCGGGTGGTGCACGCAGAGCCGTGCTTCGACGCGACCGGACGCCTGCGCACCGAGGACACTGACGCCGCCCTTGGCCTGCACGCCCTCGGCGCGGACCGGTCTGGCGCAGGCGGGGTCTCGCGGGCGGTGGCGACGGTGTCGGCTGGCGCCCTTGACCACGGGCGCATCTCCGCGTTCGCGGTCGGACGCGAGCTGACCACCGACGACCTGCACGCTCTGCATCGCGCGGCGACCGTGTGCGCGCTCGTCGTGACCCGCGACCTCGCGGTGGCGGCGGTCGAGGACAAGTACCGCACCGACTACCTGCGCGATCTCCTGCTCGGACGCGCGGGCGGCAGCGACGACGCCGTCGCTCACGCGCGCGCCTTCGGCTGGGACGTGAGCCGTCCGCTCGTCGTCGTCGTGCTCGAGCCCGACCCCGAACGCCTGCCGCCGGGAGCCGCCGAGGTCGACGCAGCACGGCGACCGGCCGTCGAGCGCCAGGCGGCTGCGCTGGCCGGAGCGCTGCGATCCCGCGACGGCCAGGCGGCAGTGGCGGGCCTGCGCACCGAGACCGTCGCTCTCGTGGGCGTGCCCGGCGACGGCGACGTTCGCCGGATGGTGCGGGAGCTGGTGGCCACCGTCCGCGGCGAAGGGGGTGGCGGACGTCGCGCGTTCGGTGTGGGCGTCAGCCGAGTGTGCGAGGGCGTCGACAAGATCCCCTTCGGCTACGAACAGGCCCGTACCGCAGTCAAGGTCGGGCGGCAGGTGCACGGCTCGTCGGCGCTGACCCACTTCGACGAGCTCGGCGTGTACCGGCTCCTGAGCCTCGTGTCGGACGAGGAGGAGCTCAAGTCGTTCGCCACCGAGACGCTCGGCGAGCTGGCCGGCACCGCGCCCGAAGCTGAGGACCTGCGGCGGACCCTCGAGGTGCTGCTGGAGACCAACATCAACGTCGCGGAGACCGCCCGCCGCCTGCACTTCCACTACAACACGCTGCGCTACCGCATCGGCAAGCTCGAGCGCATGCTGGGGCCGTTCACGAGCGAGCCCACCCTTCGGCTCGACCTCTCGCTGGCTCTCAAGGTTGTCGCGATGCGTGGTTTGTCCAACAGGCCCTGACGCCTCTGGTGGCGAGAGCGAACAGTCGTTGCTGACTGGCGGCGCAGCGGGCTGGCAAGACTCGCCCAATCCGCTTGCCGGACAGGGAAGTAGCGTTCCGCCATCCTGACCACGTACTGACCAGGTACACGGTCACCAGTGGGTCCCTCAGTGAGAGGAACGGCCATGGCCATCGGATGGAAGCTCCACGGCGACGGCAAGGCGCTCGCGCCGGGTGAGGTCGTTGCACCCGACGAACGACTCAGCTGGGGCAAGACCGTCGGACTCGGCGCCCAGCACGTGGTCGCGATGTTCGGCGCCACGTTCGTCTTCCCGCTGATCATGGGGCTGAACCCCCAGCTCGCGATCATGATGAGCGGCATCGCCACGATCGCGTTCCTGCTGATCGTGCAGGGCAAGGTGCCGAGCTATCTCGGCACGTCGGCGTCGTTCGTCGGCGGTGTGGCGGCGATCTACGCGCAGGAGGGCACGCCACCCCAGGTCACCGGCGCCATCCTGGTCGCCGGCGTGATCCTCGCGCTGGTCGGCGTGCTGATCCACTTCGCGGGGTCGCGGCTGATCTACACCGTGTTGCCGCCGGTCGTGACCGGTGCCGTCGTGATGCTGATCGGCTTCAACCTCGCGCCCGTCGTCGCGAACATCTACTGGCCGCAGGACCAGTGGATCGCGCTGATCGTGATGGTGGCCGTCGTGCTGATGAGCGTCGGGCTCCGCGGCTTCATCGGACGGATCTCGATCTTCCTCGGCCTGGTGTTCGGCTATGCGCTGTCGTGGGTCTTCGACCGGGTGTTCGGCCAGATCAACAGCCTCAACCCCGGAACCGGCGAGCTCACGGACCACTTCAGGGTCGACTGGGCTGGTGTGGAGGCGGCCAACTGGGTCGGCCTCCCACCTGCCACTGATCTCGCGAACGGTGTCGTCGGCTATCACCTGCCCGAGTTCAAGTGGGTCTTCGTGCTGCTGGTGATCCCCGCGGTGATCGCGCTGGTCGCCGAGAACACCGGCCACGTCAAGGCCGTCGCCGAGATGACAGGCGCAGACCTCGACCCGGTGATGGGACGGGCGATCGGCGCCGACGGTGTCGGCACCGTCATCGCGTCGGCCGTTGGCGGCTCGCCCACGACCACCTACGCAGAGAACATCGGCGTGATGGCGGCCACCAGGGTGTACTCGACCGCGGCGTACTTCGTCGCTGCGGCGGTCGCGATCCTGTTCGGCTTCTCGCCCAAGTTCGGTGCGGTCATCTCGGCCACCCCCGGCGGTGTGCTGGGCGGCATCACGGTGGTGCTCTACGGGATGATCGGCCTTCTGGGAGCGAAGATCTGGAAGGAGAACCACGTCGACTTCGGCAACCCGGTCAACCTCGTTCCGGTCGCCGCGGGAATCATCATCGCCATCGGCAACACGTCGCTGGTCTTCACCGACACGTTCTCCCTCGCCGGTATCGCCTTCGGCACCATCGTCACCGTCGGCCTCTACCACCTGGCGAGGGCGGTCGCGCCGCCACACCTGAAGGAGGTTGCCGACTCACCGAACCTGGTGCTCGGCGAACCCGGGATGTACGAGCAGGAGGACACCGACGGCACCAGAGGCCCCAGGGTCACCAAGCGGGTCGACCGGCCGGAGTGAGCTCAGGCGGTTCACGTTCCCCTGTTCACCCGTGCTCTTTCCGACGTCTCGGGGCGTCTCGGTGTTCACTGGGGTGGTCCGGTCCCGAATCCCGCGACGCACGAAGGCAGGCACGATCGGTCCATGAAGCCGTCCCCGCTGCGGTTCCACCGCCCTGCGAGCCTCGACGATGCCCTGTCGCTGCTCGGCGAGCTGGGGTCTGACGCCAAGGTGCTCGCGGGGGGTCAGAGCCTTGTGCCGATGCTGTCGATGCGTCTTGCGGCTCCGGCCCACATCGTCGACATCGGCGCGATCCCGGGGCTCGACGGCGTCAGGGCCGGACCCGACGAGGTCTCCTTCGGCGCGCTGGTGACGCACACCGCGCTGCTCGCCCATGAGGGCGCCGCCCGTCACCAGCCCCTGCTGCGACGGGGGCTTCGTCTCGTCGCCCACGCCACGATCCGCAACCGCGGCACCACGCTGGGCTCGATCGTGCATGCCGACCCGTCCGCCGAAATGCCTGCGGTTCTCGCGCTCCTCGGAGGCGCTGTCGTGGTGCGATCGGCGGCCGGCGGGGAACGTCGGATCGAGGCGCCCGACCTGTTCCTGGGGCCGCTGGAGTCGTCGCTCGACCCGACCGAAATCGCGCTCACAGCGGTCGTTCCGGCGCGTCGCGACGGTGTCGGCACGGCGGTCGAGGAACTGGCCCGTCGCCACGGTGACTACGCGATGGCCGGTGTCGCGGCGCAGGTCGTGGTGTCCGACGGCGTGGTGACCGCGGCACGGGCGACCTACTTCTCAGCCGGCGAGCTGGGTGGCGTGGTCGAGCTGGGTACGGCGTCCGGCATCGCGGTTGACGGTGTGCCAGGGCGCTGGGATCCCGTTGCCGCACAGGCCAGGGAGCTCGTCGCCACCGACGACGACGTGCACGCCGGCGCCGCCTACCGGTCACACCTGGTCGGCGTGCTGACGGCCCGGGCGGTCGAGCGCGCGGCCCACGACGCGACAGCCCAGTCATCCGGGGAGCACGCAGCATGAGCCCGCCCCCCAATCAGTCAGACCCACGCCCCGTCCACGCCGGTGCTGGATCTGACACATCGATGAGCGTGGACGTGCGCATCAAGGTGAACGGGGTGTGGCAGGAGGTCACCGTCCCAGGCCGAAGGCTCTTGTCGGACGTGTTGCGCCACGACCTGCGGCTGACCGGAACGCACGTCGGCTGCGAGCACGGCGTGTGCGGGGCGTGCACGATTCTCTTGGACGGACGACCGACGCGCTCGTGCCTGATGCTCGCCGGGTCGGCCGACGGCCACGAGGTCATCACGGTCGAAGGGCTCAGTCCGGCGGACGGCGGCCTGCACCCGGTTCAACAGGCTTTCGTCGACTGCCACGGGCTCCAGTGCGGTTTCTGCACACCAGGTTTCGTCACGACCATCGCCGCCTACCTTCGCGAGAACCCCGACCCGACACCGGAGGAGGCCACCGAGGCGATCGGCGGCAACCTGTGCCGCTGCACCGGGTACCAGAACATCAAGGCTGCGGTGCTCCGTGCCGCCGAGCTGCAACGTGAGGCCGCGGGAGCGGTGGACTCGGGCGCTCAGGACGGCGAGAGCCCGTGACCACCAAGATGTTCGGTGCGCCGATCCGCCGCGTCGAGGACCCCCGGCTGCTGCGTGGTGAGGGCCGCTACCTCGACGACCTCGGCCACGACGCGCTCGTGGCGGCGTTCGTCCGCAGCCCACACGCGCACGCGCGCATCGTCGACATCGACGTAGCCGGCGCCCTCGACGTCGACGGAGTCGTTGCGGTCTACACCTACGACGACCTGGCTGACGACCCGAATCCCGCTGTCGCGCAGCCGCTTCCGCTCCTCATTCCGCACCCGGCACTGACCGCCCCACGCACGGGGTACGCGCTGGCGCGCCACGAGGTCAACCACGTGGGCGAGGCGATCGCCATGGTGGTGGCGCGTGACCGCTACCTCGCGGAGGACGCGTGCGACCGGATCAAGGTCGAGTACGAGTTCCTCCCGGTGGTCGTCGGCGTCGAGGCAGCGCGCGCGGCCGAGCATGCCGTGCACGACGACGTGCCCGACAACGTGGCGGCGCACCTGGTGCAGGAGGTCGGCGACGTCGAGGCCGCTCTTGCGTCCGCCCCGCACACTCTGACCCTCGACCTTTCGATCGAGCGGTCGGCCTCGATGCCGATGGAGGGCAAGGGCGTCTACGCCATCTGGAACTCCGACGAGGCCTCGATCCGGGTTTACACCTCGACGCAGGCGGCGACCTCGGTGCGGATGGCGGTCGCCGCCAAGCTGGGCATGCCGCAGAACAAGGTCGAGTGCATCGCCCCCGACGTGGGTGGCGGCTTCGGGGTCAAGATCGTGCACCCCTGGCCCGAGGAGGTGCTGGTGCCATGGGCCGCCCGCCAGCTGGCGAAGGCGGGTATCGCGCGAGAGGTGAAGTGGACGGAGGACCGTCGCGAGCACTTCACGTCCAGCGCCCATGAGCGCGGCCAGCTGCAGAAGGTGACGGTCGGCTTCGACGACGACGGACGCCTGCTCGCCTTCGACTTCACCTTCTGGCACGACAACGGCGCGTACACGCCCTACGGCATCATCGTGCCGATCGTCACGTCGACTCAGGTGCTGGGGCCCTACAAGCCGGGTGCCTACCGCTGTAACGCGTTCTCGCTGTACACGAACACCGTGATCGTCACTCCCTACCGCGGCGCGGGCCGTCCGCAGGGAGTGTTCGCGATGGAGCGCGCGATGGACGCGATCGCCCAGGCTCTCGGCAAGGACCGTACGGAGGTGCGCGAGGTCAACTTCATCACGCCCGAGGAGATGCCGTACGACCACCAGCTGACGTTCCAGGACGGCCGGCCGCTGATCTACGACTCCGGCGACTACGCAGGGGGAATGGCGAAGATCAAGAAGCTCGTTGGCTGGGACGAGTTCGCCGCCTACCGCGACGCCGCGCGTGCCGAGGGGAGGCAGGTCGGGATCGGCCTCGCGGCGTACGTGGAGGGCACCGGCCCCGGGCCTTACGAGGGCGCTCACGTCGTCGTGGAGACGTCCGGGCAGGTCAAGGTCGCCACCGGACTGACCACGCAGGGCCAGGGACACCAGACGTCCTTCGCCCAGATCGTCGCCGACCAGCTCGGCGTCGGCGTCGGCGACGTGGAGGTGGTGACGGGTGATACACGCCGGTTCCGTTACGCCGTAGGCACTTTCGCCTCGCGTGCAGCGGTGATGAGCGGGTCGGCAATGCACGTGGCGGCCGGCAAGGTGCGCGACAAGGCGCTCCGGATCGCCGCCGAGGCCCTCGAGGTCGACGTCAGCGACCTCGAGCTGGTCGACGGTTTCGCCAGGGTGAAGGGCACGCCGCCCGGCACCACCGGGGCCGAGCTTCCGCTGACGACGATCGCAGTGCTGTCGAACCCGCTGCGGTACGCCTTCGACGAGGCGTCCAAGGCGGCGACGCAGTTCAGTGTTGGCGACATCTCGAAACCGCCTGTCGCTGATGGGGAGGAGCCTGGGCTCGAGGCCACAGGGTACTACTCGCCCGAGCGGTCGACGTTCGCCTCGGGCGTTCATGCCGCCGTGGTGGAGACCGACCCCGACACCGCCGAGGTGAAGATCCTTCGGTACTGCGTCGTGCACGACTGCGGCACCCTGATCAACCCGATGATCGTCGAGGGCCAGATCCACGGCGGCGTCGCGCAGGGCGTCGGGGGAGCGCTGTACGAGCGGATCATCTACGACGAGCACGGGCAGATTCTCAACGCGTCGTACATGGACTTCCTGATGCCGTACGTGTCCGAAGTGCCGGAGCGAATCGAGATCGACCATCTCGAGACGGCGTCGCCCCTGAACCCGCTGGGGATCAAGGGCGCCGGCGAGGCCGGGGTGATCCCGTCCGCCGCGCTGTTCGCGTCCGCCATCGAGGACGCCGAGGGCTTCCCGATCCGCGCCATGCCGATCTCGCCCAGCGAGCTGTTCGACCTGCGGCGGGAGCACGCTGCCTCCGCCGAGCAGTCCACCCAGCCGTCAACGCAGGAGGACCGATGAAGATCAGCGGCACCGCCGACCTGGCTGCACCGCCCGACAAGGTGTTCTCGGCCCTCAACGACCCCGCGGTCCTGGCCGCCACCATCCCGGGCGTGCAGTCGCTCGACCAGGTCGGGCCTGACCTGTACACGATGACGGTCACCGCCGGCGTGGCGTCGATCAAGGGCTCCTACGACGGCCAGGTGCGACTGTCCGACCAACAGCCGCCGGAGTCGTTCACGTTGCGCGCCAGCGGCTCTGGCGCCCCAGGCACGGTGGACGCCACGGTGCGCGTGAGCCTCGCAGCAGCAGGCACGGGCACGAGGCTGGCCTACGACGCCGACGCGATCGTCGGCGGCATGATCGGCGGCGTCGGGCAGCGGATGCTCACCGGTGTGTCACGCAAGATGGCCGGGCAGTTCTTCGGCGCGGTCGACCAGGTCATCGCCCACGGTGTGCCCGTGCCGGCGGTGGCAGGGGAGCTCGCGGCCCAACCCGTGGGAGCGACTGCAGCAGGGGTGCCGTTGCAGCGTCGCGCCGGTGACCTCGTCCGCGCGGACGACGACCTCCGCGTACCGTTCTGGGTGGTGCTCGCCGGTGTCGGAGCCGGTGCGTTCTGGGCGTTGGCCGGCGTTGCCGTCGGCTACGCGATCTCGCGGCGGAGGAGGGACTGATGCGTGCTTTCACGGCGGCTGCCCTGCAGCTGGCTCCGATCCCGGAGCCCCTGTCGCGCAGCACGATCGAGGCGAACTGTGCGAAGGCGGCCGACTGGGTGCAGCGCTGCGTCGACGAGTCCGGAGCCGAGTTGGTGGTGCTGCCGGAGACCGCCTCGACGGGGTTCACGCCGGGCTGCTCGCCGGAGGACCTGTGGGATCTGCTCAGTGAGGTGCCGGGGCCCGTGACCGAGCCGCTGCAGGAGGCTGCCCGAGCCTCGGGGGCGCACTTGGTGTGGGGCACGTACGAGCGAGGTCCCGAGCGCGGTGTCGTCTACAACGCGAGCGTGCTGATCACGCCCGACGGTGAGGTCGCCGCGACCTACCGAAAGACCCACCCGTTCTGCACCGAGATCATCACGCGCGGTGGCTGGGTCACGCCGGGCGACGAGGTGGCAGTCGTCGAGACCGATCTCGGACGGATCGGGATGGCGATCTGCTTCGACGGCGACTTCCCCGAGCTGTGGCGCATCCAGGCGGTGCAGGGAGCCGAGATCATCGCGCGCCCGTCCGCGCTGCTGCGCTCGGCCGACATCGCCGAGATGACCAGCCGCGCAAGGGCTTACGACAACCACATCTACGTCATCGCGGCCAACGCCACCGGCATCGACCCCGGCGGCGTGTACTTCTTCGGCAACTCGCACATCGTCGACCCCACCTCGCAGACCATCGCGCGCGCGGCGAGCCACGAGTGCTGGGTCACCGCACGGCTCGACCCGGCCGAGGCGATGGCCTCGATGACGCCCGGCTCGTCCATCCAGCAGGGCTTCGACCACCTCGCCGACCGCAACCTCGACCTGATCCGCCGCTACGCCGACGACCTGGCGGCACCCGCCAAGACGTCGTTCCCCTTCTCCCGCGCGGGGGAGTGAGCTCGGCAGGACGTATCGCGGTGACTCCGTCCGCGCTATGAATGGCAGCGTGACCCTGACCGGAGACGCTGGTGGAGCGCGACGACGCGCTGGCCGAGCTCCACCGCGCCCTGGCGCGCGCGCAGGCGGGGCGTGGAGAGTTGGCGCTGGTCACCGGGGAGGCCGGGGCGGGCAAGTCGTCGGTGATCCGTGAGTTCGCACGACAGGCAGTAGGTCGGGCGATGGTGATGCGAGGCGCGTGCGACCCGCTGTCGGTGCCACGACCGCTGGGGCCGTTGATCGACGCGGTCGGCGAGGTCGACCGCCAGGCAGGGCAGCGGCTCGTCGCGGGCGTGACTCGGGCCGAGGCCTTCGCCATCGCGCTGAGCCTGGTCGACGGGTCGCGCTCGGACGGTCGCGCAACGGTGTTCGTCATCGAGGACGTGCACTGGGCCGACGACGCAACACTCGACCTCCTGACATTTCCTCGGACGGAGGCTCGCTGGCTTCCCAACGCTTCTGGTCGTCAGTTACCGCAACGACGAGGTCGGCCTGCACCACCCGCTGCGGGGCCGGCTCGGCGAGCTGGCGTCCGACATCCGCTGCCGGGTACACCTGCCACCGCTCTCTGCGGAGGCCGTGGCCGGCCTCGCTGCGGGCAGCGGTCTCGACCCTGACGCGCTCCATCGGATGACCGGAGGCAACGCGTTCTACGTCACGGAGATCCTTGGCGCCCAAGTCCGGGGCCGAGGCGCACACGTCACGACCACGGAGTCACCGCTCGGAGCGCTCCCCGAGTCCGTCCGCGACGCCGTTCTGGCGCGGGCAGCGAGGCTGCCCGGGGCAGCCCGCGCCGTTCTCGACGCCGCCGCCGTCGTGCCGGGCAGGGCGGAGAGCTGGCTCGTCGGGCGCGATCGCCAAGGGAGGTGCACCATCACCTCGATGTGCGAGCGGGGCTCGAGACGTGCATCGAGCGCGGTCTGCTGAAGCGAGATACCCTGGACGCCACCATTTTTCGTCACGAGCTCGCCCGACGGGCCATCGTCGATGCGCTGCCTAACGGCCTCCGTCACGACTTTCATGTCCGAGCCCTCGCAGCCCTGCGGCACCCGCCCGTCGGCACGCCTGACCCGACGCGGCTCGCCTTCCACGCAGACGAGGCCGACGACATCGACGCCGTTCTCGAGTACGCACCGGTCGCCGCCTCGGAGGCTGCGGCGGTCGGCTCGCATCGCGAAGCCACCCACCACCTCGAGGCCGCGGCGCGCTTCGGTCAGTCGCTCGCGCCCGGAGACCGCGCTGCGCTCACCCTGCGTCTGGCGGGGGAGCTGATCACCCTCAACGAGGCCGACGACGCCGTCGAGGCGTGCGACTACGCGGCGGCGACCTACCGCGAGATCGGCGAGGTCGAGGGGCAGGTCGAGGCGATCGCCATGACGTTCCGCCCACTCGTCACGCTCGGTCGCCAGCAGGAGGCGGCGAGGCGGCTTGACGAAGCGGCCCAGCTGCTCGAAGGACGAGCACCGAGCCGGGCGGCCGCGCTCGTGTCGACCCGGCTCGCGGGCAGCTACATGCTGGCCCGCCAGTTCGACGCGGCGGAGGGTGAGGGGCAGCGTGCGATCGCACTCGCCGAGGAGATGGGTGACGACCCGGCCCTGGCCGACGCCTGCATCCAGAGCGGCATCGCCCTGGCGATGAGCGGTGACGACGCCGGTCTCGTCAGGATCCGGCGCGGCATGGACGTCGCCGCCAGGTGCGGTGACGACCACCTCGTTTCGCTCGGCCACTCGCAGATCGGCTCAGGGCTCGGCGAGCTCCGTCGCTACGACGTCGCCGTGCCCGCTCTGCGCGAAGGGCTGGAGTTCGCGACTGCACGCGAGGTTGTCTCGTCGCTCAACTACATCGGCGCCTGGCTCGCGCGGTGTGAGCTCGAGCTCGGGCACTGGGACGACGCCGCCAACATCGCCGGCGGGCTCGAGCGCAACCCACGCTGCCTGGGCATCAGCAGGTTCGTCGCCCTGCTGACACTCGCCTGGTTGCGGGGACGGCGAGGTGATCCCGACGTGTGGCCCTTGCTCGACGAAGCCCTCGACCTCGCCCAGTCGACGGGGCACCTGCAGCGACTCTGGCCCGTTGCCGCGTGTCGGGCCGAGATGGCTTGGCTCGAGGGCCGACTCGACAGCGAGCTGGAGCTGGTCGAGGAGGCCGCGTCCCTGGCGGCAGAGCTTCACTACCCGCCGGCCATCGAGGAGCTCGCGCACTGGCAGCACCTCGGTGACGGCGTGCCACGAGGCGTCGCCGACCTCGCGCAGACGCCGTTCGGTGCCGGTGCGGCTGGCTCGTTCGACCTCGCCGCTGCCAGATGGGTCGAGGTCGGCTGTCCGTACGAGGAATCGATGGCTCGATTCCTCGCCGGCGACGTCGACAACCTCGTCGCCGCCGCCCGGACCTTCGACACGCTCGGTGCTGCGCCGATGAGGACCCGGACGGCGACCGCGCTGCGCGAGGCGGGTGTGCGGGTGCCGCGCGGGCCCATCGCCACCACTCGCGACAACCCCCACTCCCTCACCGACCGTGAGCTCGACGTCCTAGCGCTCCTCGCAGCGGGACGCACCAACCGCGAGATCGGCGCCGAGCTGTTCATCAGCACGAAGACGGTCGGGCACCACGTCTCCCACGTTCTCGCGAAGCTCGAGGTGCGGTCGCGTGCCGAGGCGGCGGTGGCAGCGGAGCGGCTGGGCCTGACGCCCCAGAGATAGGGCGCCTCACGCGCCGGTATGGGGAGCTCGCCCGATGTGCCGCGTCCGCCGAATCGCCGATTGTCGTTGACGAGCCGCCGCACGGCGGCCGTCCACGAGAAGGAGTGAGTCCCATGCCCAAGTACGTGATCGAGCGCGACCTGCCCGGCGCCGGCCAGCTGACGGCCGAGCAGCTCACCGGCATCTCCCACACGTCGGTCGAGGTGCTGTCGACGATGGCCCCACGAGCGCAGTGGCTGCACAGCTACGTCACCGACGACAAGTTGTTCTGCGTCTACATCGCCGACAGTCCCGAGACCGTCCGCGAGCACGCCACGAAGGGCGGCTTCCCCGTCACGTCCGTGGCTCGCGTCTCTACCCTCATCGACCCCACGACCGCCGAGGCTGTGGCCTGACGCGGCCGGGCCCGCAGCGATGACCAGTCTGAGGTCGACGATGGGCCGAGTCCTCACGGCCGGCATGCTTGCCGTAGCCCTGCTCGCTCCGGCTCCGGCCGCGGTCGCCGGGTCTCACGGCCACGACGGCGTGAGCAAGGCCCGCGCCGGCACTGCGCGCTTCCACAGCCTCGGTGCGGCAACCCGCGCCGGCTACGAGATCCTCCCCGACGCCGAAGGCATCACCTGCATCGACAACCCGGGCGTCGGAGGCATGGGGACGCACTACGTCAACGGCGACCTCGTCGCCGACCCGACGGTCAGGTCGGCGGCCCCCGAGGCCCTGATCTACGAGCGCGGACGCAACGGCCGGATGCGCCTCGTCGCGGTCGAGTACGTCGTGCTGCAGGCGGCATGGCACGACGCGGGCAACTCCTCGCCTCCACGGCTGTTCGGTCGGACGTTCGTGCTCGTCGACGAGCCCAACCGCTACGGCCTGCCGGCGTTCTACGAGCTGCACGCGTGGATCTGGAAGGACAATCCCCGCGGGATGTTCGACGACTGGAACCCGCGTGTGACCTGCCACTGCGACCACTGAGCAACAGCGCGGATGGTTTGGTCCCTCTGAGGGACCAAACCATCCGCGCTGATGCCGGACGGTCCTGCAAGAGGAGGCCCTCAGGCCTGCCAGCCCAGCAGGTTCTCGCCGAGGGTGATGAACCCGAACCAGAACACCATCGCGACAACGGGGACGACCGGCGTCCACCACCAGCCGCGAAGCACCATCCGCACCAGAGCAACGCCGAGGGCGATCCACACGGCGAGCATGAAGACGATCGCCCAGAGCGGCGCCACGAGCCCCGACACGACGATGAAGAAGCCGGGCACGAGGTGGGCGACCCCGGAGAGCACGCCCACGACGATGGGCCCGGCGCCGGGTCGCGGGCGAGCACTCTGGCCAGAAGAGGTCACGTCAGTCAGCCTTCCGCATCGAGTCGTACCGACCCGTCGGCGGCGACGGTCCAGCCGGGGTTCCACGCGATCTCCCACCGGTGCCCGTCAGGGTCGGCGACGTAGGCCTGAAGGCCACCGAAGATCGCGGGCTGGGGCTCCTTGAGGACGGTGCCGCCGGCGGAGCGCCAGCGCTCGACCTCGGCGGTGACCGCCTCCGCGCTGTCGAGGTTGGCGGCGAGCACGATCGACGAGCCGACGGTCGCCGGCGTCCCCACGTCCGCGGAGAGGTCCTCGATTCCCCACAACGCCACGACGAGACCGTGGCCGACCTGGAGGAAGACGACCTCGGGCAGGTCGAGGATGGGTTGCCAGCCCAGCCCGCCGCAGTAGAAGGAACGGCTCGCACCCAGGTCGCGCACGCCGAGCGTGATCAGCGTGACGCGCTGTCCGTCAGGGCGTTCTGTCATGTCGCGACGGTACCGCTGCGCACAACGACGCATCAGGTCTACGGTCGGTCTGCCGAGGGTGTCCGCGAGTCAACGAGGAGGCCGAGATGGATCGGATTGTGCACTTCGAGATCCCGTTCGACGACGGGGACCGCGCGAGGAACTTCTACCGGCGCGCGTTCGGCTGGGACATCAACGAGATGGCGGAGCTGGGCTACACGATCGTGAGCACCGGGCCGTCGGGCGACCAGGGGCCGACCGAGCCCGGGTACATCAACGGCGGGATGGGTCAGCGCGACAGCAACTTCTCCACACCGGTGGTCACGGTGGGCGTCGACAGCATCGACGACACCCTGGACAAGGTCGAGGAGCTCGGGGGTTCGACCTTCGTCCCGAAGCAGCCAGTGGCCGACATGGGTTTCACGGCGTACTTCAAGGACTCCGAGGGCAACGTGGTGGGCCTCTGGGAGAACGCACCGCCGAGCTGACAACCTTTCCACGCCCCGGTGCGTGTAACAGGCATGGGGGCAGCGCGCGAAAACGACGCCGGGGGCACCGTCATGGACGTTTCGACTCTCGATCTCGGTGCGGCTGATGCCGCGGCGGGGCAACGCCCACGGCAGCGTCGCGTCGGCCTTGCTGTGGTGGCGACGGGCCTGATAGCCATCGCCATCGTGACGGTCCTGCTGTTCAACACCCCGCCGCCCGAGGTGAGTCCCGCCGTCGGCCCGTCCGTGACGTTGACGCCAGCGCCCGGGCCGAGCGAGTCGACCCAGACCTTTCCCCTGGACCCGGTTCCGACCGTTCAAGTGGTCGAGATGTCGACAGAGGAGCGGTTCACGTGGGGTGAGGAGATCGACAGTCAGCTACAAGGGCTGTACAGGGAGATCACTGACAGGGCCGCCTACGGTGACCCGGCCCAGGCCCCGTGGATGCAATTCTTCCGCGACCCGTCCACCAACGAGATCCCAGCATCAGACACCGAGGTCGTTTTCGCCTCAACGCCGGGAGGCATCTCCGTTGTGATCTGGCCGAGCGATGGTCTGGGTATGCAGCAGATCTGGTGGAGTGGAGCCACTGAGAGGTACAACCTCCTGGCTGAGCGGACTATCTCGATCGACGAGACAACCATTACGGGTGCGACGGACGAGGTCCTGCTCGAGCTCGTCGACCTGCTCTCGGCGCCGGGCGGTCCGGCCTCCGGCTAGCCGCGACGCAATCCCCTTGCGCGGGCCGGGAGTGACCGACGTACGGTGCTGAGATGAGCGACGTCTCGTCCACACGCACGCCGGCGCTGATCCCGGCCACACCTCCCCTCGACCTGCCCACAACGCTCGGCGCCCTGCGCGCCAGCGGCCACCTTCACCGCAGCGTCAAGGATGAGCTGCGGCACAACCTGCTCGGCCTGATGGCCGCGAACGGCGCTCCTGCCGAACGGTTCCCGGGCATCGTCGGGTTCGACGACACCGTGCTGCCCGAGCTCGAGCGCGCGCTGCTGGCCGGCCACGACATCGTGCTGCTGGGTGAGCGGGGCCAGGGCAAGACGCGGCTGATCCGCTCCCTGGTCGGGCTGCTCGACGAGTGGACGCCCGTGATCGAGGGGTCCGAGCTGGGGGAGCACCCCTACGACCCGGTGGTGCCGGCGTCGGTGCACCGGGCGGTCGAGCTCGGCGACGACCTGCCCGTCGCGTGGCGGCACCGGGCCCTGCGCTACTCCGAGAAGCTAGCCACCCCTGACACGAGCATCGGCGATCTGATCGGTGACGTCGACCCCGTCAAGGTCGCGCAGGGGCGGACGCTGGGCGACCCCGACACGATCCACTACGGGCTCGTGCCCCGGGCGCACCGCGGCATCGTGGCGATCAACGAGCTGCCCGACCTGGCTGAGCGCATCCAGGTGGGCCTCCTGAACGTGTTGGAGGAGAGGGACATCCAGGTGCGGGGCTACCAGCTGCGCCTGCCGCTCGACCTGATGCTCCTCGCCACGGCCAACCCCGAGGACTACACCAACCGCGGCCGCATCATCACCCCGCTGAAGGACCGCTTCGGCGCCGAGATCCGCACCCACTACCCGCTCGGGCTCGACACCGAGACCGACCTGGTCCGGCAGGAGTCCAGGCCCGTCGCGGAGGTGCCCGACCACGTCGTCGAGGTGGTCGCCAGGTTCACCCGCAACGTCCGCGACTCGGCCGCCGTCGACGCACGGTCCGGTGTCTCGGCGCGCTTCGCGGTTGCGGGTGTCGAGACGGTCGCGGCGTCAGCATTGCGGCGTGGTGCCCTGCGTGGGGAGAAGAGCCCGGTGGCGCGCGTCGGTGACACCGAGTCGATCGTCGGCACCCTGCGGGGCAAGGTGGAGTTCGAGGCAGGCAACGAGGGCCGGGAGATCGAGGTGCTGGCTCACCTGCTGAGAACCGCTGTGGCAGAGACGTTCCGAGCACGCCTAGGTGGCGCGGACCTCGGCGGGTTCCTGGCGCTGGTCGCCGAGGGCGAGACGATCGAGACCGGCGAGCTCGTCACGTCGGCGGAGGTGATGGCGCAGGTGGGCACCGTGGCCGGGCTCGCGAAGGTGCTGGGACGTCTGGGCCTCGGTGACGCCCCCAGCCGGGGGCAGGCCGCTGCCGGGGTCGAGCTGGTGCTGGAGGGTCTGCACCTGACCCGGCGCCTCGCCAAGGACGCGACCGACGACGGACGGACGGTGTACGGCGGGTGAGCGCGTCGGCCGCGGCCGGAGGTGGCGGAGCGCACGAGCGCCGCTACCGGTACGGAGCGTGGTCGGGCGGCCCCGACCCGCTCGCACCCCCGTACGACGTGCGGGCAGCCGTCGACGCGGTCGGCGAGGAGGTGCTGGCCGGCGGCAGCTTGCGAGAGGCGTTGCGCGACCTGCTGCGCCGGGGTTCGCCGGACGGACGGGGGCTCGACGACCTCGAGGCCCGCGCCCGCCGGATGCGCCAGGAGGTGCAACGGCGGGGACGCTTGGACGGCACCGTCACCCGGGCCCGTGCGCTCCTCGACCAGGCCCTGGCTGCCGAGCGCGACGCGCTCGCAGACCGCGACGCTGCAGCGCGCGGCGAGGAGGCCACCGGGGAGCCCGACCTCGACGCCCAGTTCGCGCAGGCGCGGCTCGACGCGCTGCCGCGCTCGACGGCGGCAGCAGTCCGCGAGCTGGCCGACTACGACTGGACGTCGGACGACGCACGCGCGCTTGTACGAGAAGATCCTCGACGAGCTGCGCGGCGACGTGCTCGAGCAGCGCTTCGCGGGCATCAAGGACGCGCTGCGCGCGATGGGTGGCGACGGCGACCCGGGCCGCGATCCCGCTGCGGCACAAGCGATGCGCGAGATGCTCGAGGACCTCAACGACCTGCTGGGCCAGCACGCGGCGGGTCAGGACACCAACGACGCGTTCCGTGAGTTCATGGACAAGCACGGCGAGATGTTCCCCGACAACCCGCAGAACACCGAGGAGCTCATCGACTCGCTGGCACGGCAGGCGGCGGCGGCCGAGCAGCTGATGCGGTCGCTCTCGGCATCGCAGCGTGACGAGCTGGCCCAGCTGATGGCACAGGCGATGGAGGGCTCGGGGCTGGCCGACCAGCTGGCGGCCCTGTCGGAGAACCTGCGTGCGCTGCGACCCGACCTGCACTGGGACCGCGCGCAACGGATGAACGGGCAGGAGCCGCTCGGGTACGGTGACGCCACAGGCGCTCTCGGCGAGCTGGCCGACCTCGACGACCTGATCGAGCAGCTGGGCCAGGAGCACCCCGGCGCCACGCTCGACGACGTCGACGTGACAGCGGTCGAGCGTCAGCTCGGACGGGGGGCCGCCGACGACGTGCGGCGCCTTGCCGAGTTGGAGCGCGAGCTACGCCGGCAGGGGTGGGTGACGCAGGGCGACGACGGTCTGACGCTCAGCCCAAAGGCGTTGCGGCGCCTGGGCAGCACCGCTCTGCGGCACGTGTTCGCCGACCTGGAGAGCGGTCGTCGGGGCCAGCACGACCTGCGGTCGGCGGGCGCGGCCGGTGAGGCGACGGGTGCGAGCCGGGCCTGGGAGTTCGGCGACACGCAGCCGCTCGACGTGGTGCGGACGGTCGGCAACGCGCTGCGTCGCCGGGCAAGCTCTGAGGAGCCTCACGACGACAGTGGTGCGGTGAGCCTCGACGTTTCCGACTTCGAGGTGGTCGAGACCGAGCGGCGAGCGAGCGCCGCAGTGGCACTGTGCGTCGACCTGTCGTTCTCGATGGTGGCGGAGGGCAGGTGGGGCCCGATGAAGCAGACTGCGCTGGCCCTGGCGCACCTCGTGGCCACGCGCTTTCCGCAGGATGCGTTGCAGATCATCGGTTTTGGCCGCTACGCGATGCCGCTGACGCAGGGCGAGCTGGCCGGTGTCGAGCCCGACTACCAGCAGGGCACCAACCTCTCCCACGCCCTCGCCCTGGCCGGCCGGCACCTGAGGCGGCACAGCGCGTCCGACCCGGTCGTGCTGGTGGTCACCGACGGCGAGCCCACCGCCCATCTCGGGTCGGACGGGGAGGCGCTGTTCATGTGGCCGCCGCATCCCGACACGGTCGCCGCAACGGTGGAGCAGGTCGACCTGCTCACGCGGTACGGCGCCGTTCTCAACGTCTTCATGCTCGGTGAGGACGTGGGGCTGCGCCGGTTCGTCGACGCCATCGCCCGGCGCAGTGGCGGGCGCGTGCTCACCCCGTCCGCGCAAGATCTTGGCCGTTACGTCGTGCAGGACTATCTGCGTGCCCGGAGAGGTCGGCGGGGCTAGCTTATCGGGCGATAACGCCTTGTAGCAAAAGCTGTTTCGCGGTAGACTCGAACACATGATCGATAGCGCGCGCACCCTCACCGACACGGAGCTGGTTGACGAGGTCGTGAGGTTGGAGCGGCAGGTCGGCGCGCTACACGCTCAGCAGGCGGGCGTGATCGCAGAACTCTCTCGACGACGGGTGGCGGCCTGGGAGGCCGACATCGCCGATGCCGAGGAGACGGGGGTCAGCGCCGACGTGCGACGCGGGCTCGAGGCTGCGTTCGATGACGGGGCTGCCGAGATCGGGCTTGCCCTTGCCCTTTCCCCGGGCACCGCGCGGGCGCGTGTCGAGGCGGCCGTCGCGATGTGCACAACCATGCCGCGCACACTCGCGGCGCTCAAGGCGGGCCGGCTGGACAGGGCGCGTGCAGAGCACCTCGCCCGCTTGACCTCGGTCCTGAGTCCTGTTGTGCGGGAGGAGGTTGAGGCGGAGGTTCTCCGCTTCTTGGACGACGAACGCGTGGTGATGACGCGCGCCAAGCTCGGGCTGCGGGTCCGGGAGGCGATCGCCAGGGCGGACGCGGCCTCGGTGGCCGCTGCCCATGCCGCCAAGACTGCAGAGCGAAGGGTGTGGATCGAGCCACTGCCCGACGCGATGGCTCGGCTGTGTGTGGAGGGTCCGGCTGCACAGGTCCATGCGTTGTACACGGCGGTTGATGCGCTGGCCAGGGTCGAAGAGGCCACGCCCGACGGGTCGGACGTCCGCGCGAATCCGGAGAACTCGAACGGGTTACAGGGATGCCCAGGGCTAGAGGGAAGCCCAGCGTTCGAGCTGAGCATCGACCCCTTCACGCAGCCGATCGGCGAGCGATTCAGGCAGCGCGAGGGAGCGAAGTCCGCGCGGGACCAGGCGGCCTTCGCCAACCCGGCTCGCCCCGTGGACAGACGCTCGATCGGTGCGCGGCGCTTCGATGCTCTGGTCGCGATCGCCGCGGACGTGCTGGCCGACCCGGACCGTCGGCTGGGCACGGTACAAGGACAGGCTCCGCACATCCAGGTCACCGTCGCAGCAACGACTCTCGCTGGTGCAGACAACAAGCCCGGTCGCCTGACCGGCTACGGGCCGATTCCCGCGGATGCGGCGCGCCGACTGGCCGCGATCGGCGTGTGGCGGCGCTTGCTGACCGACCCTGTCACGGGAGCCGTCACGGAGTACGGGCGACGCACCTACCGGCCTCCGGCCGCGCTGCGTGACCTGATCCTTGCCCGCGACACGACGTGCATCCAGCCCAGCTGCGGACAGCCCTCGCGCACGTCCCAGATCGACCACCTGACTGCCTACGACAGCGGCGGCACCACGGGTGACAGCAACACCGGTCCCCAGTGCGGACCGCACCACCTGATCAAGACTCACCGCCCGCGCTGGGCAGTGGAACGCCTACCCGACGGCGCGCTGGCCTGGACGTCGCCGACGGGACATGTCTACCTGCGCCCTCCAGATCCAGTGGGGTCGGTCAGACCCATCAGCCGGGACGACGAGGCCCACGAGGGCGGTGCCTACTTCGACGAGTTGACCGGTCTTCTCGTCGACGAGGACGGACAGCCGGACACCTTCCTCACGAACACCGAGTTCGCCTCCATCTGCCGCGAAATGGACGCCGCGCAAGAGGGAACGGCTGTACCCGTGGCGCGCGTCACCGTCCCGAGCTACGACGCGCCGCCGCCCTTCTGAAGACGCGCCGCCGCCCTTCTGACGACACGGCGGCTGATGTGACGACACTTGGCCTTCCATTTGCGGTCCCTGTGCAGTCCCTCACCCGCGGCCCTATCCCGTAAAGCGATCCGGGTCTAGTCTCCAATTGCCGCGGGTGGCGGCTCCAGCCGTTGGGCTGATGACGGGGACGGGGGGACAGTCATGTTGGTGCGACGAATTGCTCGGTGGAGTGGTGTAGCCAGCCTGTCGGCGGTGCTCCTGGCAGGTACCTCACTGTTGCCGGCGCAGGCGGCACAGGGCTTCACGGTAGCCACTGACGGTAGCGACACCGACGGGTCGGCCCACGCGACGGGTCAGTTGACTTTCAGCGGGCGCCACACGATCGCCGTCTACTCGGAGGTGTGGGACGCCTGCCCTGGCGACGGTGACGGCGCATACCTCGCGTGGGGGGTGCGGTTCACGGACGGCTACGGTGTGAGCCCGTACTACGAAAACGCGTTCAACAAAGACATCAACGGCTGCGGCAACGGTCGGTCGAAGAAGCTCGTCGACAAAACCTGGCCGAGGGAGGTGTACGACGTCAGGCTCTGCGTGTTTGAAGTCGATGCCGACCTTGACGACGTCAAGGCCATGGACTGCAGCAGATTCATCAAGAACCCGCACGTCTAGGGGCACATGCCGGCTTCAGGCGGGGCGTGATCGCCCGCATCGAAGCGGCCCTCGCGCAGTAGCGCCGTCGACGCACGACGTCCGCCGAGAAACCTTCATCGCGCTGCGACCGGATGGCCTCTCCGGGCGTCATCGGGTAGGAGACGATGACGGACGACGGCCCTGGGGGTGGCGTGGTGCACGAGGAAGACTTCGACGTGTTCTACGCGTCGACGGTCCACCGGCTGTCAGGACAGCTCTCCCTGATCACCGGTGACCGCGAGGAGGCACGCGACTGCGTGCAGGAGGCGTTCGAGCGTGCCTGGCTGCGGTGGCACGACGTCCGTCTCGCGAACTCCCCGGAGGCGTGGGTCCGTACCGTGGCCCGGCGCCTGGCCGTGAGCCGGTGGCGGCGCATGCGCAACGCCGCGACCGCCTGGCAGCGCAAGGGCACTGACCTCGGCGGCCACCTTGAAGGCCCGGACTCCGGGTCGCCGGACCGGATGGCGCTGGTGGCGGCTTTGCTGCAGCTTCCCGAGGTACAGCGCACGGCCATCGTCCTGCACCACCTGTGCGACCTCGACGTCGCAGCGGTAGCCGAAGAGACCGGGGCGACGCTGTCGGCGGTCAAGTCCCGGTTGAGCCGAGGCCGCCAGCGTCTCGCCGAGCTGCTGGGTGAGCCCGTCCCGGACGACGGCTCGCTCCCCACAAAGCCCACGACTGACCGACCCAACAGGACGGTGAACCGATGACGCCGCACGACACCCTCCACGACCGGCTGGCGGACGTGGCTGCCGCGTTGGCCACCCCCGTCCCGGAGGGGACGCAGGTCCGCCGCAGCGCGGTCCGGCACCGCACCCAGCGGCGAGTGGTCGCCGGAACCATGGTGACCCTCGCAATGGCAGGCATCGCCGTGGCTGCAAGCACCATGACCGGGCCGCGGGATGCGTCGCTCGCGCCGCCGGCCACGCCGTTTCCCTCGGTGACCTCCGCGCCAACCGAGCCGTCGCCGGAGCCCAGCATGTCGGCGACGCGAAGCGAGAACACCACGCCGACTGAGACCGAGTCCGTCGGTGCGCCACCGCTCACACGGGAGGAGGCCCAGCGCGTCGTGGCCGACCTCCGGTTCCCGGTCGAGGAGGAGTGGATCCCCGACGAGGTAACGCCCGTGACGGAGATCGACGAGCCGATCTGGGCGGCGCTGGGCTGCCCCGACGTGCCGTTCGGCGGGGACGCGCTCGCTGCCCGCACCCTCCACCACTCCGAGGTGGACTGGGAGTCCTTGCGGCAGGTCGTCGTGTACGAGGACGCCGCCCAGGCGGCGGACGCGTTCGCCGACCTGCGCAGCCACATGCGCACCTGCCACGCCCAGCCGGTCGTCGAGGACGTCGGCGGCGAGACCTGGACGACGACGATGGTCGGCGGCCAACTGGAGCTCGGGGACGAGTCGTTCTGGGTCGGCGAGGACATGCGCGTCACAGCGAGCGACGGCGACGCGCCGCCGGACCGGGTCGGGCAGGAGCAGATCTACACACACGCCAACCTTCTGGCGCTCGACGACAACGTCATCGTCTCGATCTGGTCGCCCGCCTACCGAGCCGACGGCCGGACCCGGTTCGTCCAGGAAGCATCCGAGGAGTTCGAGGCGTTCCAACCGCGCTACGAGGAGGTCCGGCGACCCTGACTGAACTACCCCAAAGAGGTCCGCGACTTTTGTGGGACGCGACCGCCCGCCCAGACGTCATCACCAGTGACACGATGACCGGCGACAGTCTGGGGGAGATGGCGCGATGCAGGATCAGGACTTCGGTGCGCTGTACTCGGCGACGGTCCACCGGCTGAGCGCCCAGCTCTACCTGATGACCGGAGACCGCGAAGAGGCCCACGACTGCGTGCAGGAGGCCTTCGAGCGGGCGTGGTTGCGCTGGCCACATGTGCAGACCCACACCTCGCCGGAGGCATGGGTGCGGACGGTCGCGCGCCGGCTCGCGGTCAGCAGGTGGCGGAAGGGCCGAAACGCGCTGACGGCCTGGCAGCGGCGCAGTGACGTCATCCCCGACGTGATCGAGAGCTCCGAAGAGGGAGCCGCCCAGAGACGCGCCCTCGTCGACGCCCTGCAACAGCTTCCGACGGCACAACGGGTGGCGATCGTCCTGCACTACCTGTGCGACCTGGACGTCGCTGCCGTCTCCGCCGAGACCGGTGTGCCGCCGAGCAGCGTCAGGAGCCAGCTCTTTCGCGGACGGCAGCGGCTGGCTCAGCTGCTCGACGACCCCCGAATCGACGACACCCGAGTCGACGACACCCGAGTCGACGACACCAGTCCCAGCTCCCATGGCCTCACCAGGAAGGCGACGAGATGACCTCCAACTCGGTCCTGCACGACCTTCTCTCTGACGCTGCCCGTGACGCGAGCAAGCCTGTCAGGGACGTCGAAGCCGTCTGTGCCAGCGCAGCGCGGCACCGCAGCCAGCGTCGCGGTCTCGCTGCTCTCGCAACTGCGGCCGTGGCGGTCACGCTTGCCGTCGGGGTGGTGAACGGGCTTCCCGATGCGATGTCGCTGCCACCCACTTCGACCACTCCGTCGCCGACGCCGACCGTGGAGTCGGCCGACAGACTCACCCAGTCCGAGGCCGCAGCAGCGCTCGAGGACTTCAGGTTCGCACACGAGGCTGCTTGGCGTGCAGGCGGGAGTCCTTCGAATCCGGTTGAGACTCAGACGCGCGTGACACCCTGGCTCGCCAGGGGATGCTCCCCGGGCTCCGTCCCGGCGAGGAATGCGCTCGCCATGCGCACGGTCATCGCGGGGGCGGCCGTGCCCTCCTCGGGGCAGGTCGCGGTGTTCTCCGATGCCTGGGACGCGGCAACGGCGTTCAGCGAGCTGCGTGCGGCGATCCAGGCGTGTCAGGACGAGAGTGAGCGTGACACCCGGATCGCCGGCCCGCTGACGCTCGCCACCATGTACATCGGTGACGAGGTCCGCCTGGGCGACGACGCCTTCTGGACGAGCTCAAAGGAGGTCGTCACCGCCCTCGAGGAGGGGTTCACCGGGAGCAAGCAGGTCGATGACGAGTTCCCCAGCACGGCGGCCGCCGACCTGCTGGTCCTGGACGGCAACGTCGTCGTCATCCTCTCGGCCCCCGCATCCGAGAACGTCGGACGCGCGGAGTTCGTCACCACCGCCAGCGCGGAGTGGGAGGCGCTTCGCCCGCAGTACGAAGACATCCGGCGCTGACCGGCCGAAGAACTCTCCACTCTTGGGGCCGCAGGTTGGGCACCTCCTGACGAGGCCCCACCCGCACCACCGGTCGATGCTGCCGGAATGGCGACGCGACGGATCCGGGTGGGCATCGACACCGGAGGCACGTTCACCGACGTCGTCGCCGTCGACGAGGACTCCGGCGAGGTGGTCACCACCAAGACGCCGTCCACGCCGGCCGACCCGGCCGAGGGCTTCCTCGCAGGCATCGAGAAGGTGCTCGGACGGCTCTCATCTGATGGTGACCCGGTCGGCGGCGAAGCCCTCACCGCGGTCAGTCACGGCACGACGGTGGCCACGAACAAGCTGCTCGAGGGCAAGGTCGAGAACCTCGGCTTCGTCACCACCGAGGGCTACCGCCACATCCTCGAGATCGCCCGCCAGTCGGTGCCCGACGGCTACGGCAACTCCTACTTCTGGGTCAAGCCTCCGCGCATCGTGCCGGCCGACCGGGTGCGCACCGTCGGCGGACGGCTCGCGGTCGACGGCTCCGAGGTGCGCCCCTTCGACACCGACCAGGCGATCGCCGCCGCACGCTTCTTCAAGGACCTGGGCATCTCGACGATCGGGGTCTGCTTCCTGCACGCGTACGCCAACCCCGAGCACGAGGAGCTGATGCGCGACGTCATCGAGCGCGAGCACCCCGAGGCCACGGTCAGCATCTCGAGCGAGGTGCTGCGCGAGTACCGCGAGTACGAGCGGTCGGTGACGACCCTCGTCGACGCCGCGGTCAAGCCGAACATCCGGTCCTACGTGCAGAACATCGCGAAGCGGCTGGCCGAGTTCGCCACCACCGAGGGCACGCCGCGCGACGTGCCCTTCTACGTGATGAAGTCCAACGGCGGGGTGCTGTCGGCCGCCGAGGTGGTGAAACAGCCCATCACCACGGTGCTTTCGGGCCCGGCGGCGGGGGCGCTCGGCGCTGCGCTCGTCGCCAGCGAGGCCGGCGTCTCGAAGGTGCTGACGTGCGACGGCGGCGGCACGTCGACCGACGTCACGGTGGTCGTCGACGGACAGCCGGCCCTGACCACCGAGGGAACGGTCGGCGCGTACCCGTCCAAGATCCCGATGATCGACGTCGTCACGGTCGGCGCCGGCGGCGGCTCGATCGCGTGGGTGACGCCCGAGGGCACTCTCAAGGTCGGTCCCCACTCGGCCGGCGCGGAGCCCGGCCCCCTCTGCTACGGCAAGGGTGGCACGGAGCCGACGATCACCGACGCACACCTTCTTCTCGGACGGATTCCGCCGCACCTGCTCGGCGGCGAGATCCCGCTCGACGTCGAGGCCGCCGGCGAGGGCGTCTCGACACTCGCCCAAAGGCTCGGGATGGGTGTGGAGGAGTGTGCCGCAGGCATTCTCGAGATCTCCGCGTGGAATCAGGCGAACGCGCTGCGGCAGATCAGCGTCAAGCGTGGCCTCGACGTCCGCGACTTCACCCTGGTGACGTTCGGCGGCTCGGGCTCGCTGCTGGCGTGCCGGCTCGTCGACGTGCTGGGGCTGGCCGGGGTGCTGGTGCCACCGAACCCCGGCAACCTCTCGGCCTTCGGACTGCTGACCGTCGACGTTCGCAACGACTACGTGCGCACCCACGTCCGACGTCATGACCGTCTCGACCACGAGGCAGTGCAGCAGGTGCTCGACGAGCTCACCGCCGACGCCGACAAGGCCCTGGCAGCAGAGGGTTTCGACGCGGACGCGCGACAGTTCGTGCGGACAGCAGACCTCCGCTACTTCGGCCAGGCCTTCGAGGTCAGGGTCGACCTGCCCGACGGCGAGACGTTCGACGACGAGCTCGCTGTCGGGACGGCGAATGCGTTCCACGCCGAGCACAAGTCGCTCTACGGGTACGACTTCTCCGACGACCCGACCCAGCACGTCGAGTGGGTGAACCTCAGGGTGACCGGGGTCGGCCCGATCCACCGTCCCGACCTGCCGCGGGTGGAGTCGGGCTCCGGCGCCGAAACCGCCTGCACCGGAACGCGACAGGCGTACTTCGATGACTGGACGCCGGCCGCCCTCTACGACCGGGCCCGGCTGGGTGACGGCGACGTGCTGCACGGTCCGGCCGTGATCGAGGAGTTCGGGTCGACGATCCCGCTGCACCCCGGCTTCAAGGCCGAGGTCGACGGGTTCGGCAACGTGCTGATCGCGCGCGAGGAGGCTGTCTCATGAGCGGCGAGACTGACCACGCGAGCAGGCCCGAGAGAACCATGACGACGGCGACGGGAAAGCCCTACCGGCTGACCGCACTTGACGCCCCTGCGCCCGACCCCGTGCTGGTCGAGATAGTCGCGGGCTACCTCGCGAGCGTCGAGACCGAGGTCGAGACGGCGATCGCGCGCACGTCGCGTTCGCCGATGATCCGCGACGCACACGACTTTCGGGCCGGCATCCACGACCGCAACCTGCGCAAGCTGACCGGACGGTCGTACTCCGCACTGGTGCACCCCATCGCCCGCGACTACCCGCTCGACACCATGCGTCCGGGAGACGTGTTCTTCCACAACGACGTCTACCTCTCCGAGGGCGGCATCGGCCACCTGCCCGATCTGTGCGTCACCGTGCCGGTGTTCGCGACGCGTGCGGGCGACGACGAGCCGGCCGTGGTCGCGTTCGTGCAGGCATTCGGGCACCACGACGACATCGGCGGTGCCGTGCCGGGGTCGATGCCGTCCAAGGCAACGTCGGTGTTCGAAGAAGGACTGATGGTGCCGCCGATCAGGCTGTGGGGCGCGGGCGTGCCGAACGAGGCGGCCCTCAAGATCATGACCCGCAACTCGCGCATGCCCGACTCACTGGCGGCCGACCTCGACGCGGAGTGCTCGGCCTGCCTGATGGGCGCCGGCCGGCTCGGGGAGCTGTTCGACCGCTATGGCGTCGACACCGTCGAGGCGTGCTTCGACGCGGTGCTCGACGCGACGACGGCGACCTACCGTCGCGAGATCCTGTCGAAGATCCCTGTGGGGGAGTACGTCTGGGAGGACTACGCCGAGCATGACGGAGTCGACGAGCCGCGCCTTCACACCCAGCGGATCACGCTCACTCGCACGGCTGAGGACGACCCCGGCGGCGAGCGGCTCATCATCGACTTCACCGGCACTGGTCCGCAGGCCAAGGGTCCGATCAACCACTGCGGTGACTACGCCGACGGCAACTTCCTCGCCAAGTGGCTGGCGCCGATCCTGCGCAATCTCGCCGAGACGCCGGAGCGGATGGCCGAGCTCGACGTCAACGAGGGCGTGATCCCGTTGCTGGAGATGCGGTTTCCCGAGAAGGGCACACTGCTGACTCCGGTCTTTCCCGCGCCGACGAACGCGCGCACCTTCGTGATCCTGCGGCTGCTGGGCGTGCTCGCCGGCGTGGTGGCAAAGGCGGTCGACGGACGGATGCCCGCCGACCAGGAGACGATCCGGTACACGGGCGTCTACGGCGACGACGTGGACGGGCAGCCGTACCTGATGCGCGAGGTGCTCGGCGGCGGCTCCGGCGGGCGGTACTACGCCGACGGCGAGGACACCATTCACGTGGTGCCCGACTCCCGAAACCTGCCGAGCGAGTTCACCGAGAGCAGGTTCCCGTTCAGGGTCGAGTCGCTCGGCCTCGCCTGCGACTCGGGCGGCGCCGGCCGCTACCGGGGCGGGCTGGGCTACGACAAGCAGATCAGGATGCTGCGCGACGGGCACTTCATGTCGATTGCGGACAGGTCGATCCTGGCCTGCTGGGGAGTGCGCGGCGGCCAGGCCGGGCAGCCGTTCTCGGTGACCATCGACCCGGGCGGCCCGAACGAGCGCGAGGTCGACGCTCTGGCCGACGCGGAGCCCGTGGCCGCCGGTGAGCTGATCCGCATCCGCACGACCGGCGGCGGGGGGTGGGGCGACCCGCTGGAGCGTCCGTACGACGACGTCGTGCGAGACCTGTTGTGGGGCAAGGTGTCTGTCGAGGGTGCTGAGGACGACTATGGCGTGATCCTGGCGAAGGACTGGGATGGCTCGGACGGGTCACCCGAGGTCGACGCGGCGGCGTCCGACGCCGAGCGCGAGCGCAGGCGTGCAGCGCGGACGGGGAGCGAGCCGTTCTTCGACCGCGGCCCCGGCTATGCGCAGCTCGCCGGGGGCCAGGTCGCGGCCGACGTCGACTGGGTCTACGAGGACGCGCCTTGATCGGGAGTTCCGCTAGGGACAGGTCACGCAGATGGCACAAGTTCAGGTGGTCCGCCAGAACGGCGGATGGGAGTGTTCGCACCACCACCCGCGGTGCACCGGGCGACCGGTGGACCGTCCGGATCGGTTCGAAGGAGACACGCATGAGCCCTCGCCCATCCAGCGGCCAGCCCGTGGCCCGCACCCTGTCCGCCTCGCTCGCTCTGAGCCTCTCGCTGGTCCTCGTCGCATGCAGTGACGATGGAGGGGGCGGGACGGGCGACGGCGCAGGTGGCGGCAACGGTGAAGGTCCTCGAATCGCAGCCGTCCTCTCGGGCTCGACCACCGACGCGGACTACAACGCGCTCGGCCTGCTGGCGCTCGAGCAGGCTGAGGCCGCAGGAGCAGAGATCACCTACTCGGAGAGCGTCCAGGTTGCCGACGCCGAGCGGGTGATGACCGAGTACCTCGCCGACGAGTACGACGTGATCTGGACCCACGGCTCCCAGTTCTACGAGGCGACGAGCGAGCTCGCAGCCGACTACCCGGACGTCACCTTCATCGGTGAGTTCGACGGCGAGCCCGCCGACCAGCCCGACAACGTCTGGGTCATCGACCGCAACTTCCACCTCGCCTTCTACGCGGTCGGTGTGCTGGCCGACGCGCTGACCACGTCGGGCGAGATCGGCTACGTCGGCGGCGCCTCCTTGCCGTTCAGCTACTCGGAGGTCCACGCGATGGAGCAGGCGATCTCGGACGCCGGGTCCGACTCCACCGTGCGACCGGTGTGGACGGGCGACTTCAACGACCCGTCGAAGGCGCAGCAGATCAGCACCCAGCTGGTCGGTGACGGCGCCGACGTCATCGTGGGATCCCTGAACCTCGGCGCCGTCGGGACGTTCCAGGCGCTCGAGGGGACTCCGGTGGGCACCACGTGGACCACGGCGAAGTACACCGACAAGTCGTCATTCGGGGCCGACCACTACGCCGGCAGCGTCATCTACGACTTCGCTGGTCCGCTGGAGGAGATCCTGGCCGAGATCGCTGACGGCACCACAACCGGCTACTACCCGCTGGGATTCGATACGGGCGTCACCCTGCACGTCGGCGACGGCGTGCCGGCCGAGGCCACAGCGGCGACCGAGGAGGTCCTGACCGGTCTGCAGGACGGGTCCATCACCGTCGAGCGCGACGTGGAACCCATCGAGTGAGCGCTGTGCCGCTGCTGCGGATGTCGGGGATCACCAAGTCCTTCGGTCCGGTGGTCGCGCTGAGAGGAGTCGACCTCGCCGTGGAGCCGCGCCAGGTGCACGGTCTCCTCGGAGGCAACGGGGCGGGCAAGACGACGTTGATGAACGTCCTCTACGGCCTCTACGCAGCAGACGCAGGCACCATCGAGATCGAGGGTCGGCAGGTCGACATTCGTTCTCCCCGTGACGCGATCGGCCACGGGGTCGGGATGGTGCACCAGAGCTTCCTCCAGGTCGAGAGCTACACCGTGACGGAGAACGTCGTACTCGGTACTCCGGCCGGCAGGGGGCGGCTCGATCTGCGGCCGGCCCGTCGGCGCATCCGCGAGCTGAGCGAGACCTTCGGCCTGGATGTCGACGCTGATGCCGTCGTCTCCGACCTGCCTGTCGGCGTGCGGCAGCGCGTGGAGATCCTCAAGGCGCTCTACCGGCAGGCACGCGTTCTCGTGCTGGACGAGCCGACGACCAACCTCACGCCTGGTGAGGTGGACGAGCTCTTCTCGTCGTTGCGAGCGATCGTCGACGAGGGCATGTCGGTCGTGCTGATCACGCACAAGATCCGCGAGACCATGCAAGCCTGCGACGCGATGACCGTGATGCGCGAGGGCGAGGTCGTGCACACCACGAGCCGTCCCGACACCGACCCTGACCAGTTGGCTCGCAGGATGGTGGGCGAGCACGACGGTTCCACGTCGTCGGGCACTCTCGCAGTCGTGACCGGCGCCATCGACGCCGCTGACGTGGCCGACACGGTCGAGTCGGCGGGTGCCTCCGGCGCCGACACCGATTCCCCCGCGGCGAGTCAGATGGCGGATTCGCCGAGCGGTGGGCTCACACCCTCGCGGGCCCAGGTCCGGGTACGGGTGACGGGACTCAGCGTCGACAACGACCACGGAGTGCCGGCGGTGCGTGACCTCGACCTGGAGCTCGTCGCCGGCGAGGTACTGGGCATCGCCGGCGTGGCCGGCAATGGCCAGGTGGAGATGGTGGAGGCGCTGGCAGGTGTCCGCATGGTCACGGGCGGTTCGGTCGAGGTCGACGGGGAAGCACTGCACGGCCGACCCACTGCGACCTGGCTGGCCGGCGGTGTCAGCTACGTGCCCGAGGACCGCGGCCGCGATGGCATCCTCCCCTCGGCGACCCTGACGGAGAACCTCGTGCTGGGCCGGCACCGCAGCCGTGCGCGCCGCGGTTTCATCGACTGGGCAACGGTGCGCCGCGAGACCGAGCATGTGATCGCCGACTACGGGGTCAAGGCCAGCGGTCCCTCGGTTCCCGCCGGACAGCTCTCCGGCGGCAACATCCAGCGGGTCATCCTGGCGCGAGCGTTCGCTCACGAGCCTCGACTCCTGTTGTTGCACAACCCGACCCGCGGGCTGGACATCCGGTCCACGCAGTTCGTCTACGAACGCGTCCGCGAAGCCACAGCCGGCGGGTGCGTCGTCGTCCTGGTCTCGGAGGATCTCGACGAGGTGCTGGCGCTGGCCGACCGGGTCGCGGTGATCTACTCCGGTTCGCTCGTCGCCGAGCGGGAGCGGCACCTCGCTGACCCGTACGAGATCGGCCAGCTGATGACCGGTGTCGGGCGACCAGGATGACTGCCACCCTCCAGCAGGACCCCCGACCTGCTCCCGGTGGCGAGCCCGCGCGCTGGTCGTCGGGTCTGGCCACCGTGCTGTGGACTGCGGTCCCCTACGTCGTGGCGGTGAGCGCGGCCTTTGTCGTCGCGGGTGTGGTCGTGGCGCTGCTGGGCCACAGCCCGGCTCGGGCGTTCGAGGCGGTCACCACCACGTCGTTCCGAACCCCTCTAGGGCTACGGGAGACACTGCACAAGTGGGTTCCCCTCCTGCTGCAGGCCCTCGCCTTCGCGATCCCGCTGGCCGCCGGGCGCTTCAACATCGGAGGCGAAGGCCAGCTGCTGCTCGGTGCCAGCGGGTCCGCTGCGGTCGGGATCCTGCTGAGCGACCTACCCTTGCCGGTGCTGCTACCGCTCGTGCTGATCGCGGGTGTTCTGGCCGGCGGAGTATGGGCTGCAGTCGCCGCGTGGCTGATGGTGCGCTTCGGGGTGAACGAGATCCTCAGCACTGTGCTGCTGAACTTCGTGTCCTTCGCCCTCGTCGACTTCATCGCGAGTGAGGTGTGGGCCGACCCGGGCGCGGGCTTCGCCGCCACACTGCCGATCGGGGCGGGCGCCGAACTGCCCGGCATCGGCCGACCCCCGCTGCACGTCGGGGTCTTCGTCGCCCTGGTGGTCGCCGTCTGCACTGCTGTCGTGGTGCGGCGCAGCTCCGCCGGGTACGAGCTGCGAGCGGTCGGCGCGAACGAGCGTGCAGCCAAGGTGCACGGCGTGCGGACGGCGCGCGTCGCCGGCGGCGCCCTCGTCGTCGGGGGCCTCCTCGCCGGCCTGAGTGGTGCCATCGAGGTGGCCGGAGTACAGGGCAAGCTGATCGAGGGCATGCAGAGCAACTTCCTGCTGCTGGGCATCATCATCGGGCTCATCGCCCGCGGGAACGTGCTGGCCATCCCCTTCGTGGCCTTTGGGATAGCCGTGCTCGAGGTCGGCGCCTCCGCCATGCAAAGGCGTGCCGAAGTGCCGGCGGAGCTCGTGCTGATCGTGGAGGCCCTGATCCTCATCTTCCTGCTGCTTTCCGACGTGCTGGCCGCGCGGCTCAGGAGGCGTCTGTGAACGAGGTCGTGACCTTCCTGGGACTCGTCGTGACCGCGATGGTGCCCTTCGTGCTGGTCGCTCAGGGCACGATGCTCGGAGGCCGAGCCGGCGTCTTCAACGTCTCCCAAGAGGGAGTCATGGTGCTGGGCGCCGTGGTGGGCTTCCTGGTCAGCTACTCCGTCGGCAGCAATCTGGTCGGGCTCCTCGTGGCCGCCCTCGCCGGCTCGATCACCGGGCTGCTGCTCGCCGTCACCACGACGTACGGCCGCATGGACCAGTTCGTGATCGGCCTCGCGCTGTTCTTCCTCTGCCTGGGAGCCTCGGGACTGCTCTACCGCGTGACGATCGGGGTGACCCTCACCCCGCCGCGCATCCCGACGCTTGGCGACGTGCCGATCCCGCTGCTGTCCGACATCCCCGTGATCGGTCCGGTGCTGTTCGAGCAGGACCTGATGGTCTACGCCACGGCCCTGCTGTCCGTGGCCCTCTGGTGGTTCCTGTACCGCACCGATGCCGGCATGCGGCTGCGCTCGGTCGGCGAGAACCCCAAGGCTGCAGACAGTCTGGGCATCCACGTGGCACGGACACGCCTCTGGACGACCACTCTCGGGGCGGCGCTGATGGCCGTCGGCGGTGCGTACCTGCCGATGGTCTACACGGGCACGTACACCGAGGGGATCGTGGCCGGGCGGGGCTGGCTCGCCATCGCGCTGACGTTCTTCGGTGGGTGGCGACCGCAGTACATCGTCGCAGGGGCCGCGTTCTTCGCCGGCATGGACGTGCTCGCGCTGCGGGCCCAGGTACAGGGGATCGGTATCCCCTTCCAGTTCGTGTCGATGCTTCCGTTCGTGGCGACTCTCGTGGTGATGGTCTTCGCCCTGCGCTGGGTACGCGTGCCCGCGTTCCTCGGCAAGAACTACGACCGGGAGTCGCGTCTCAGCGGCTGAGCTCTCCTGCCCAGACCACGACGTCGGCGTGAGAGCGGGGGTCGTGCGCTGCCAGGTACTCGTCCTCCTGAGCCGCCCAGACGTCCCACCACGGCCGGAAGTCGTCGCCGTCGCGCTCCATCGCCCGGCGGTAGCGCTCGTCTGCGTCGAGCTCGAGCCAGAGCAGGCACGAGAGGTACGGTCGACACGGCGTCGCGCCCGCGCCGACCCCCTCGACGACTACCGTTGGCGCCCAGGGAAGTTCCTGAGGCAGACCGTCGACGTCGCGGACCCAGTCCCACCGCTGCAGGCTGGCTGGGAGCCCCCGGGCCAGCGGCGCCAAGACGCCGTTGGCCAGCCGGTCGATACCACCCAGCAGTCCGTGCCACCCCGGCACCAGCTCGTCGACGTGCACGACGGGCACAGTCCTGTCAGAAGCACTGAGAGCGTCGGCGATGCGGTCGGCCAGGTCGGTCTTGCCCGATCCGCTGCGTCCGTCGATCCCGATCACGTACGCAGGGCGGCCCGGGGACACGTGAGACAGGATGCCCCACCACGGATCAGATCGAGACGACCTAGCGGGCGTCGAAGTGATCTTCGATGGTCGCCGCGGAGAGCACGGTGTTGTAGATCGCGATCTCGTCGAGGTTGCCCTGGAAGTAGTTCGTGCCGGATTGAATTCGCCCGAAGTTGATGTTGGTGGTGGCGGTGAGGGCGGCGGTGCTGCCGGTGGCCGAGGACTGCCCAACCCCGTCGACGTAGAGGATGAACGTGCCCGACGACTGGGTCCGCGTCATGACGACGTGGTGCCAGTTGCCGTCGTTGTACCCGGTTCCCGAGGCGATCGTCTGGTCGGGGGTACCGACGCCTGCATTGACCACCCCGGTCGAGCTCAGTGAGATGCCGAAGTCGGCGGCGGAGCCGGACGTGTTCGCGTCGACCATCCCCGCGTACTGCGGCCACTGGCCGCTCGTACCAATGCCCTGCGTGGACTTGAACCAGAACTCGATCGAGAAGTTTCCGGAGATCTGACGGGCAATGCTTCCGTAGTCGTTGACGCCGTCGAAGAGCACGGAGTCGTCACCGGCGAGCGCGCCCCCCTGCGCCAACGTCGGTGAACCGCTGTATGTGCCGTTGTTGTTCGCGGCATCGATGTCGTCGATCGCAGTGCCCGACGGCTCGTTCATCCGGTAGTAGCTGAGCAGGCCCGTCTCGGCCCAGATCGCGTCGTAGTAGGTGCTCGCGCTGGGGGTGCTGGTCATGACGGAGACGTCGTCGAGCCAGAAGCTGGTGACGACGCTTCCGTCCTCGTCGGAGAGGAACCTGAGCGCGATCGTGTCGCCGGCGTAGGCGGAGAGATCGAACGTGCGCAGCACGTACGACCCGCCCGCGTCGGTGTCGTCGTAGGTGTCCAGGGTCACGCCGTCGACCTGGAGCCTGAAGAAGTCGTACGGCCCGCCGGTCTCACTCGTGGTCACCCGCAGGTAGTACGACAGGGTCGCGTCGCAGTCGGCCGGGATCGTGATGTTCTGCGTCACGCTTTCGTTCGTGTCGGTCCCTGCACCGCCCAGCAAAGTCTTCCAGCTGCCGGTGCGGGCGCCGACGGCACCGGTGTTGGTCACGACGTCCGAGGGGCTCTCGGTCCACGGCGTCGCGGTCGCGCCGCTCTCGAACCCGCCGTTCGTCACCAGCTCGCTACCGCAGGACGGGGGCGACGTCACGGTGATGGCGATCGTGTCGTCGTCGGTCAGGGTGCCGCCGGTGCCGGTGTTGCCCTGGTCGCTGGTGACGATCTGGAGGCTGGCGGCGCCGGTGAAGCTGGTGGTCGGTGTGAAGGTCTGCATGTCGATAGCGCTGTTGACGTTGCTGATGCTGCCCGTGAAGGTCATCGTCGCGTCCGCCGTGCCGTCGCCGACCGAGAAGGTCAGGCCTGTGGTGCTGGCGAGCGTGGTCGTGCCGTTGGTGGCGGTCAGCTGCACCTGCACCGTGCTCGTCGAGTCGTCTGCTATCGCGATCTGCAGGCCGTAGACGGCACCGAACGGGAGGGCGGTGTTCATCGCGGTCGACTGGGCGCCGGGAACGGTGTTGACCGGTGCGTCGTTGACGGTCGCGATCGAGACGGTCTTGGCGGCGGTGTTGCTGTCGCCGTTGCCATCGTTGACCACGAAGTTGATCGTGCGGGCGCTCGTGCTCGGCGCGTTGCTGGTGTTGTTGTAGGTGACCGACCGCAGCGCGGTCTGCCAGTTCGCCTTGGTGGCAGAGCCGGTCAGTGTCATCGTGGGTGCGCTGTAGGAGCCGGTGATGCCGTTCTGGTTGGTGAACGCGAGCACGTCCTGGCCCGCTGTGTAGTTGGTGCCGACGGTGACGGTGCCGGACTCCATGTTGGTGTCGTCGACGTCCGTGACAGTCACGCCGCTGTCGACCACGACGGGCACGTTCTCGGTGTGGGCTGTGGTGCCACCGCTCGCCGCCAGCACAGGCGGGGTGCTGGGCTGCGTCAAGGACACGTTGTTGAAGGTCGAGGTGTTGAAACAGGCGTCGGTGTCCGACGACGCCGCCAGGCCGACGTAGATGGTCGAGCCCATCACGATGGTCTTCGCGGTTCCGACGGCGCTCCACGCGGAGCCGTCAGCCGAGCGGAAGGTGGTGAACGAGTTGCCGGTGCGGGTGACGCGGACCCACTCGGGCGCTGTGGCAGCGGTCGTGGTGTTCGCAGCAGTCGCGCCGTTGGTGAGCCGGGACCACTGCTCCGCGAGGTTGTCGCCGATCTCCCTCTGGTCGGCCATGGCGAACATGCTGTTCGTGGCGAGGGAGTCGCGCATCATCACACCCGCGATACCGGCGGTCGGGCAGGGATTGGTGATGGTGGCGACGTTGGCGGTGAGCGTGCCGTCGCCGGTCAGCGTGGTGTACAGGTACTGGAACTGGTCGGTCGTGGTGCCGATGCTGGTGCCCTCGCCGACGACGGTGTAGGTGGGTGCGGAGTAGTTGGCCGAGCCGCCAGTCGCGCCGACGCCCGAGGTGGCGGCGAAGATGCCGTAGCTCGAGGTGACGGTGATGGCGACCGTGTCGTCGTCCGTCAACGTGCCGCCGGTGCCGGTGTTGCCCTGGTCGCTGGTGACGATCTGGAGGGTGGCTGTTCCCACCCAGTCGGCCCTCGGCGCGAAGCTCATTCCGGCCAGGGCGGCGTTGACCTCGGCGACCGTCCCGTCGAACGTCATGGTGGCGTCGGCGGTGCCGTCGCCGACCGTGAACGAGAGCCCGGTCAAGGTCGACAGGGTGCTTACGCCGTTGGTGCTGACCAGCTGGACTCGCTGGTCCCCGGACGTTGCGTCGTCCGTGATCGAGATCAGGCTGCCGCCCGTGAACACCTCGGCGGTGTTCGCGGCGGTCGTCTGAGTGGCCGGCACGGTGTTGACGGGCGCGTCGTTGACGGCGGTGATCGCGACCTGGCGGGTCGCCGTGTTGCTCGCTCCGATGGCGTCGCTGACCACGAAGTTCACGTTGTGGCTGTTGGTCGTCAGGTTGTTGGCGGTGTTGCTGTACTGAATCGTGCGCATCACGGTCTGGTAGTTGGCAGCGGTCGTCGTCCCGGTCATCGTGAGCACGCCGGTGCCGGCGTTCCAGCTGCCGCTGATGCCCAGCTGGGTGGCGACGCTCAGGGTGTCCCCAGGGTTGACGCGGTTGGTCGTGATCGAGACGGTGGCGCCGGTGATGTTGCTGTCGGGGTCGGTGACCGTGACTCCGGCGTCCAGGGCGACGGCGGCGCCGTTCTCGGTGAAGGCGAGGTCGGCGACGGTCGTGGCGACGACGGGTCGCCCGCTGACGTTGATGGTGACCGTGTCGCTGTCGGTCAGGGTGCCGCCCGTGCCGGTGCTGCCCAGGTCACTGGTGACGACTTGCAGGCTGGCCGCACCGGTGAAGCTGGTGGTCGGGTTGAAGCTCAGCCCGTTCAGGGCCGTGTTCACCGCTGCGACCGTCCCGGTGAACGTCATCGTCGCATCGGCGGTGCCATCACCGACCGAGAACGACAGCGAACCGGGCATGGTGCCGAACAACGTGGTCGCGCCACTGGTGCTGACCAGCTGCACCTGGACCGTTGCGGCCTCCACGTCGGTGACCGAGACCAGGTTGCCGTTGCCGGAGGAGAACACCTTCGCCGTGTTCGGCGCTGTCGACTGGGTTGCCGGCACGCCGTTCACCGGCGCGTCGTTGACCGCCGTGACGTTGAACGTCATCGTGTTGGCCGAGGCGTCGAGGTCGACGCCGCCGTTGGACGTGCCGCCGGTGTCCTGCACCTGGAAGGTGAACGAGGCGTAGCTGCTTCCGCTGGCGTTGAGCACTGGCGTGTAAGTGAGCAGGCCGGACGTGATGTTCGCGGCAGAAACGGTCTGACCGGCGGTGACGTTGACGCCGCTCAGCTTGAGTGTGCCGAGTGCGGGGAGCGTCGTGATCTTCACCGCCGTCAGCGTGTGAGCCCCGTTGTCCGTCGGGTCGGTGAAGCCGAAGTCCGCAGTCGCGAAGCTGTCGGTGGCGTCCTCGTTGACGGTCGCGCTCCCGTTGGTCCCGGACGGCGCGTCGTTCACGGCAGTGATCGTGATGGTGCGGCTGGCGGTGTTGCTGGTGTTGGTGCCGTCGCTGACCGCGACGGTGAACGTACGCGTCGACGCGTTCGGGTAGTCACTGTTGTTGTTGTAGGTGATGGAGCGCAGCGCGGTCTGGTACTGGGCGGTGGTTGCCGTCCCGGACAGGGCCATCACTCCGGTGCCGGCGGTCCAGGTGCCGGTGATGCCGTTCTGGTTGGTGAACGCGAGGGTGTCCTGGCCATTGAGGTAATTCGTCGTCATCGTGACGGTGGCGGCGGTGAGGTTGGCGCTGTCGGCGTCGGTGACGGTCACTGCGCCATCGACTGCGGGGGTGCCGTTCTCGGTGTAGGCGAGGCTGCCGACTGTCGTGGTGACGATCGGCTCCGGAACGACCACCGTACCGAGCTGGTAGTGGTTGGTGACGTCCGTCTGGCTCAGCACGCTCGTGTAGAAGGAGACCTCGTCGATCGAGCCGTTGAAGAACCCCCCGGAGTTGGCGTTTCCGGTTTCGATGACCGCGCCGATTCCGAAGCCGTACGTGTTCATGACCGTGCCCCGGGTGGCAGCCTGGGGCGTGAGCGCTACTCCGTCGATGTAGAGCGTGAGCGTGGTGCCATTGTAGGTCTGGACCACTTGGTGCCAGGCGCCGTCGTTGACGGCGTACGGCATGGTGAAGGCCTTGTCGTTGGTGCCGCCGTAGCCCCAGGCTGTCATCGTCGTGCCGGAGTTGGCCAACCACAGCCCGTACTGCTGGGTGTCCGCCATGCTGCCGTAGTGGAAGATCACCTGCCGGGTCGCACTCGACGTCGTCTTGAACCACGCTTCGGTCGAGCGGTTGGTCGCTCCGACCGGGACGCTCGTGGTGACCTGTGCCTGCACGTAGTCGTCGACCCCGTCGAACTGCGCGGCGGTGTCGGTGTCGCCGGTGAGGGCGCCGGCGACGCTGACAGTCGTGTCGTGCACATATGCGGCGTGGTTGCTGCCCTTGCTGTCGGCCGCCCGGAGGTTCGTGACTTTGAAGTTGTCCATGTGCAAGCCAACGCTGGCGGTCTTGATCACGCCGCTGGCGTTCTCGCCCTCCATGATCCCGGCGCGTCCCACGACGGTGATCGGAGTCGACGTGTCGGTGTACGAGACCTTCAGGACGTCATTGACGAACAGGCGCAAGGTGGTCCTCGTTGTGCCGGTCATCTCCAGGCGAACGTTGTACGTCGACAGAGCCGTGAGCGGCTGCGTGGCCAGCTTGGCGAGGTTCGTCGGAGTGGTGCCGGCGTACTTCACCAGGTTCCAGCTCTGGTCGGCCATCTCGTAGCGCGCCATGTAGTGTGCGGGCGTCGTGGTGCCGCTGGCCCTGCCGGTGACGCCGGTGATGTCGCCGGTGAGGTTGCTTCTGACGTAGATGTCCGCCTCGACCGAGTAGTCGGGGCTCGTGGGCGTCACCGACGAGACGTAGATCGCGCGACCTGCATCGGTCGAGTAGATCCGGTTGGCCGTGATCTGCTCGTTGTCTGTGCCGTTCAGATACGTCCAGGTGGCGCCCAGTTCACCAGCGCGGGATGTGATCAAGGTGCCGTTGCTGGCGGTGAAGGTGTCGGTGGCCACCGGCGTGGCATTCTCGCCGAGGCGCCAGTGGCTCAGGGCACCGGACGTGGCGCTGACGGCGGCCGCGTAGTCGATCTTGGACACGCTCGCGCTGGTGGCGATGTGCTGGTTGCCCACAAAGTCGGTGACGACGTAGCGGTACTGGTAGCAGTTACCGGCAACGATCGAGCTGTCGGTGTAGACCGAGGTGGGGGTGTCGGGACCACGGTCGCTGAACCCGCCGGTGTAGCTGCCACAGACGCCGTTCGTCAGGACGGCGGACTGCCGCTGGAGCTGGCGGGTGGCGATGCCGGAACCGCCGTCGGTTCCTGTGGTGAACGTGACCGGGACGGAGTGGCCCGGCTGATAGCCGTCGAGGTAGCTGATCGTGCCTGCGCTCGGGGCTGTCGAGTCAACGGTGTACGTCAGGCCCGTGATGGCGGTGTTGCCGGCGACGTCGCGGCCGGTCACTGACTCGGTGGGTGCACTCGCCGCGCCCAACGTCCAGCTGAAGGTGTTGGAGACGTACGGTCCACCAGCGGGAGTCGACACCGTCGACGGGGTGTGGGTCCAGCCGGTTGTGGTTCCGCCGAGTGCCGCGGTCTGGCTGGAGGCCGGTCCGGAACCCCCGTCCGTCACCCCATTGCTCAGCGTGAACGAACCGGCGGCTGCGCCGCGGTAGTAGACGGTGTTACCCGACTTGTAGGCCCCGCCGGAGATGCTCGAGAGCGAGATGGAGTTGGCCGGCGATGTCGTGTCGGGCGGGATCACGGTGACCGTGCTGCTCTTCGAGCTTTCAGTGCCGAGCCAGTTCGTGCCGATCCGGGGGGTGACGGTGTACTTCCAGTCCCCTGCCGGCACCGAGCTCTCGACGCAGGTCAGGGCGGTGATCGTGCCGGTGCATGCGCTCAGGATGGTCTGGACCGCGGAGGCCAAGTTGTACCGCTTGATCTCGTAGCCGCCGACCGCGCCACCGGACGCCAGGGTGGTGGCCGTCCAGGTCACCGTCACGGCTGCGCCCGTGGCCGAGACCGACGGGGTCGCGCCCTGGTTGACCGTGGTCGACTTGGACCCGCCGTTGGCGTCGGAGTCGACGCCGGCGGTCCAGAACGCCCAGGACACCAGCACGACCAGCACCGTCGCGAAGGCGGCGATGGGGACCACGAGCATCCGACGCCTGCCGGTGCGGCCCTGCTTCGGGGCGGGGAGGTGCCGACCATGCACGGGTGCGTCGATGCTGGGCGCGCTCATGGTCACCTCCCTACGAACAGTCCACCGTCGCGGGCCCGCGAACGGCAGGTCGTGCACAATCCGAACGACTAGGTGGCTACCTAGTCACCTTCGACCGTCGACGACGGACGCTTGAGCCTCGGTCGACAACTCGACCTGAAAGAGTTGGGACGGGTGTCAGCCCACCCATTTGCGCGCCGGCGAGCCATCAGGGGGTCTTCACATAGACGGTGAAGTCCGCGCCCTGGCAGGCGTTGGCGGCGGCCGTGGTCATGCTGAGCGCGTTGGTGAGGGTGAGGGTCGAACTGCCGGCCGGAACGACCCAGCCGACACCGCCGTTGGTCTGCGTCGTGTAGCTCAGCACCGACAGGGGGGTGCAGCCCAGGTGGCCGCCGTCGACGTCGAAGCCGCTGGTGCCCTGGCTGGTGTCGAGGGACAGCGACGTCACGGTCACCGAGTAGGCGTTGGGGTTGCTGAGGCTCAGCATCACGTTGGCCGAGCCACCCGGGTAGAGCTGCGCGCTCGTCGTGCCCGGCGTGATCGTGACCTCTTCCGCGGTGTCGGTGTCGGCGTAGCCGGTGCCCGTTCCGCCGGTGGTCCACATGGCGACGGCGGTGCCCCCGATGCCGAGCAGGGCGAACACCAGAAGTGACGACGACAGCACGCGTCGGGTCAGGTGGCGGGCCTTCACGGGGAAACCGCAGTTCCGGAGGCGGTGTAGTGCAGGGTCACCGTGGCGCCCTTGCACCCGTCCTGGTTCACGTCGGTGTTGTGCATGCCGACCTCGGGCCACTCGACGGTGGGGATGTCCAGGCCGGCGAGGCTGACTGTCTCGAGGGCAGCGACCACGAAGGCGGCCGGCCCGGAGAACTGGGTGACGGCGAAGTCGTCGACCGTGCACGGGAACGAGGCACTCGCGTTGGGTGCCACCAGCTCCTCCATGCTCACGGTCAGGTCCTCCACGGAAAGTGCTTGCGAGTGGGGGTTCTCCAGCGTCAGGTCGAGGGGCAACATCTCGCCGGGGGTGATGGCGCCCTGGGCGTCGCCGGTGATCGTGAACGCCAGCGGCTCCCCGGCCTCCAACGAGCCGGACCCGCCCTCGTGGGACCCGTGCCGGACCCGGACCCGCGTTGCCGCCAGAAGCACCGAACGACCTGCCGCGCCGCTCGCCGCCGCGCTCCTCACCGATGAACCAGACGGACGCGAGGCAGATCAGGACGAGCAGGATGGCGAGCACGACCGAGTCCAGTGGCCTGCGGCTCATGCGCTCGCGAGCGGTGGTCATCGTCGTCTCCCGTCCTTTACGTCCGAGAAGGGGCGGCCGCCTAATGGCGGCCGCCCCATTCAGCCTCAGGATCAGGCGATGACGTACGCGAAGTTAACCGTGGCGCTCTTGCAGCCGTCCTGGTTGCTCCGGTGTTGTTGAATGCGATCGTCGCACCGCTCCAGGTGTCGGTGTCGTCATCCGAGACCTCGGCGCCAACCGTCATCAGCTGCGCCGGCGAGGGTGTAGTCGGCGGCGGTGCAGGCACCTGCTGGCGGCCCCGCCAGCCTTGACCACGCTGGAGATGCTTGCCGTCACGCTGTGTCACGTAGACAGGGCCATCGTTCGTGTTCGGAAGGTGCCGTCGAGTGACTGGGCGGCACCGGCCGGCCGCATGTCGGTGACAACGCTGGTCTGCACGGCTGTGATTGCGGCGGATGTGCCGGTCGTACGCCGAGCCAGTACCTGAACCGCCGGTGGTCCAGTAAGCAATGCGCCACCTGCGGCACAGAGGATGAACATCGCCATGGTGCCGGCGATCAGCTTCTTCTTGGTGAAACGAGCCATTTCGATACGCTCCCTATTCGTTCCCCGTAGGAGCGCACTCCACGGAGCTGTACATGGACCGGGTGCCGTCATCCGCCACCCCGAGGGGCTGCGTTTTAACTGGCTTCCAGAAGGCTCTGAACCGGCTGACAAGGAGAGCATCGGACCGCGCTGAGGCGGGCTTGAGACGTAAGGACAACTTTCAAGCGCGTCACTCGACCGGACGGTCGGGCAGCATGCACCCGGCCACGACCGCCCCCACTCGCCTGCTGCGTACCCATAGGCCAACCGTGCGGCCGTCGTCCCTGTCCGCGTGACGCTGAGTGACTGCACACGCCTGCTCGGAGTCACGATCGTAAACGGGTGGCACGAGGCCCGCCACTACCCGTATGGCTCAACCGCTGCGCTGCCCGCGAAGGCGCGCGAAACCCACGTGATTACTGACCGCGTTCAACGGTCTCTCTGCGTGATTGTCGGGGGTCCCCTTGGCCGTTCAACCGACCCCGCCTCAGTCCCCGCCCACCAGCACATCGGCGCACGCGGCCTCGACGTCGCCGACGCGGCCGGCGACGACCACCATGGCCAGGCGACGCACGGGTCCTGCGTCGGCGGGGCGCGGGTCGAGCCGGGCCAGACGCGCTGCCAGCGCCGCGTCGAGCCCGGCCAGCAGGTCACCGCCGCTGCTGAGCCGCAGCACGCACGACCACACGTCGTCCAGCCCTCGGTCGGTGCCGTCGTCACCGAGCAGCGTGACGCGCAGAGCCCGGTCGGGATGCGCGGCTGCTGAGCGCGCGAGGCCGGTCATGGTGGCCAGGCGCGCAGCCCGCAGCTCGCCCGGCGAAGCATCGTCGAGCGAGGGCAGCTCGCCCACGGCGTCGGGATCGCGGACCACCGCGCCGTCGCCGTGCCTGACCTCGACCCTGCCCTGCACTTCGAGCGCGACCAGGGCTCGGCTGAGTGTGGCTCTGCTCACGCCGAGGTCCTTGGCGAGCCGCCGCTCGGGGGGCAGTCGGTCGCCGGGGGAGAGGCCCTGTGCCTCGATGAACTCGGCGATGTGGTCGGCCAGCTGCTCATACAGGCGGGGACGCGGCATGCGCGTCGGTCCGTCGCCCCGCTCGTCCGTCCGTCCGACGCTCATGGTCCGGAGTCTATTGACAATTGGGCCAGTGGCAAAGAGGCTAGGCCACTGATCCTGTGGAGTGCGGCGCTCAGAGTCTCATCTGGGAGCCGGGGCGGTCCGCCGTCAGACCGAAACCCTGGAGCAAAGGAGCTTCCCGATGGACGACGTCATCGCACTCGTCGTGCTCGTCCTCGTCTTCCTCGTCGCGAGCGTGCGCTCGATCAACATGGGAGCCCTGGCCCTCGCCGCCGCGGCAGTCGTCGGGGCGACCGTGTTCTCCGTCGCCCCGGAAGACGTGGTCGCCGGGTTCCCCGGCACGCTGTTCGTCATCCTGGTCGGCGTCACGTACCTGTTCGCGCTGGCCAAGAACAACGGCACGGTCGACTGGATGGTGCAGGGCAGCGTGCGGGCCGTCCGCGGCAGGGTCGCCTTCGTCCCGTGGGCGATGTTCGCGATCTGCGCGCTGATCGCCGCCATCGGCGCCGCCACGCCGGCCACGGTCGCGATCGTCGCGCCGGTGGCGATGGGCTTCGCCGCCCGCTATCGCATCCACCCCGTGCTGATGGGCATGGCTGTCGTGCTCGGTGCGACCGGTGGCTCGTTCTCGCCCATCGGCATCTTCGGCGCCATCACCAACGGCGTCGTCGACGACAACGACCTCCCCGGCAACCCGGGTCTGCTGCTGGCGATGAGCCTGCTGGTGAACTTCGTCATCGTGCTGGTGGCCTTCCTCTTCTTCGGTGGACGGGGTCTCCTGGCTCGTGGCCGCGACGAGGCGGCCCTGGCCGAGGTCGGGGCGACCGCGGCGACGGCGAGCCGCACCGCCACCCGCACCGCCGTCACCGGAACCCCCGACTCAGCGATCGAGCGGGCGCGTCGCGGCGGGAAGGACAAGCCGGAGCCCGACGACGACGACACGGGCTTGAACCCGGAGCGCATCCTCACGCTCGTCGGGCTCACCTTCCTGGCGGCGACTGCGCTGTTCTTCAAGTTCGATGTCGGCTTCACCGCGATCGCGGTTGCCGTGGTTCTGACCCTGGCCTTCCCGAAGTCTGCGAAGGGTGCTGTCGACAAGGTGGCGTGGGGCACGGTGCTGTTGGTGTGCGGCATCGTCACCTACGTCAACCTGCTGCAGGAGCAGGGCACCGTCACCTGGCTCGGCGACCAGGTGGCGGGCGTCGGCGCGCCGCTGTTCGCCGCCCTGCTCATCTGCCTGATCGGTGCCGTCGTCTCGGCGTTCGCGTCGACCACCGGAATCCTGGGCGCGCTCATCCCGCTGGCGGTCCCGTTCCTGCTGACCGGGCAGGTCGGCGCGGTCGGCATGATCATCGCGCTGGGAATCTCGTCGTCCGTCGTCGACTGCAGCCCGTTCTCGACCAACGGTGCCCTCGTGGTCGCCAACGCCGACGAGGAGCAGCGCGAGATGGTGTTCCGCCAGCTGATGATCTGGGGCATGAGCCTCGTGGTGGTGGCTCCGCTCGCGACGTGGCTGCTGCTCGTCGTGCCGGGGTGGCTGTGAGGATGGCTCGATGACGACTGACGCATCACCGTCCGGACCACTGACCGGAGTGCTGGTGGTCGACCTCACCCGCGCTCTGGCCGGGCCCCACGCCGCGATGATGATGGCCGACCTCGGGGCGAGGGTGCTCAAGGTCGAGACCCCCGGCACCGGCGACGACACCCGTGGCTGGGGCCCGCCGTTCGTCACGCCCCCGTCCGACGGCACGGAACCAGCAGACAAGCAGTCGACCTACTTCCTGTCGTGCAACCGCAACAAGGAGTCGATCGCGCTCGACCTCAAGAGCGCCGACGGCAAGCGCGTGCTCGAGCAGCTCGTGCAGCGGGCCGACGTGCTGATGGAGAACTTCCGCACCGGCGTGCTCGACCGGCTCGGCTTCTCGATGGAGCGTCTGCTCGAGCTGAACCCGCGGTTGGTCGTGCTGTCGATCAGCGGCTTCGGGCACGACGGTCCGGAGGGCGGACGGGCAGGGTACGACCAGATCGCGCAGGGCGAGGCAGGCCTGATGTCGCTGACCGGCGCGGGCCCCGACGACCCGCAGCGCGTCGGCGTGCCGATCGGCGACCTGCTGGCGGGCATGTGGGGTGCCTATGGGGTCTTGGCTGCGTTGCTGGAGCGGGAGCACACCGGCCGTGGCCAGGTCGTGCGTACCTCTCTACTAGCAGGCATCGTCGGAGTGCACGCGTTCCAGGGCACCCGCTGGACGGTCGCCGGTGAGGTGGGCAAGGCGCAGGGCAACCACCACCCGTCGATCGCGCCGTACGGACTGTTCCACTGCCGCGGCGGCGCGGTGCAGATCGCCGTCGGCAGCGAGGGCCTGTGGCAGCGGCTGTGCGCGGGCTTCGGGCTCGACCCTTCGGCTGAGGGTCTGGGGACCAACCCTGAGCGGGTCGGCAACCGTGAGCGCGTGATCGAGGTGATCGAGGGCGTGTTCTCCGGTTGGGACGCCGAGCCCCTGCTGGCCCGGCTCGACGAGCTCGGCGTTCCGGCCGGCAAGGTGCGCACGCTCGACGAGGTGTACGAGTGGGAGCAGACGCGCTCGCAGGGGCTGCTGGTCGACGTCGACCACCCCACATTGGGGACGGTGACGCTGCCCGGCCCGCCGCTGCGGTTCTTCGCGCCCGACGGGGTCGAGACGACGCGACGCGATCACGCGGCGCCTCCGCTGCTCGACGGCCAGGGCGCTGACATCCGCGCGTGGCTGGACGGGGCAGACGGGTCGGACATGCCGTACTTCAGCGAGGTGTGACTGGCTGGTGTTGATCGAGCAGAGCAAGGGTGGTCGATGAAGCAGAGGCAGCCGCGCATGCGGGCGGAGGAGCTGCTCGCGCTCGTCCTCGATGACGGGTCGTTCCAGTCGTGGGACGTGCCACCCGTCGACGTGGCACCACTGCCGGCATACGCCGCCGACCTCGATGCCGCCCGGGAGAAGTCCGGGGTCGACGAGGCGGTCGTCTCCGGCGAGGGTCTGCTGCGTGGGCGCCGGGTTGCGGTCGTCGCGTGCGAGTTCTCGTTTCTCGCCGGGTCGATCGGACGGGCTGCCGCCGAGCGACTGGTGCTGGCGATCGAGCGGGCCACCGCGGACGGGTTGCCGCTGCTCGCGGCCCCGGTGTCGGGCGGCACGCGGATGCAGGAAGGCACGGTCGCGTTCCTTCAGATGGTGAAGATCTCGGCGGCCATCGCCGCGCACAAGGGCGCCGGACTGCCGTACCTGGTCTACCTGCGCAACCCGACGACCGGCGGGGTGCTGGCCTCGTGGGGCTCGCTGGGGCACGTGACCGTCGCGGAGCCCGGCGCTCTGATCGGGTTCCTCGGCCCGCGCGTGTACGAGGCGCTCTACGGCATGCCGTTCCCGGAGGGCGTGCAGGTCAGCGAAAACCTCTACGACAAGGGACTTGTCGACGCAGTGCTGCCCCCGGAGCAGGTCTCCGACGTGGTCCACCGTGCCCTGAACGTGCTGATGGCGTCGCGCGAGGGGCTACCCGCCGCTTCTGTCGTGGTGGACGAGGAGGTGCCCGACGTGCCGGCGTGGCAGTCGGTGCTGGCGTCGCGGCGTCCCGACCGTCCGGGGGTGAGGCGGCTCCTGCGGTTGGCTGCCTCGGATGTGTTGCCGCTCAACGGAACTGGCGAGGGCGAGCACGACCCAGGGTTGTTGCTCGCCTTGGCCCGATTCGGCGGGGCGCCGTGCATCGTGCTCGGCCAGGATCGGCGCGGCCAGACCGAGCTGGCCCCGATGGGTCCGGCGGCGCTGCGCGAGGCCCGTCGCGGCATGCGTCTGGCCAGCGAGCTGCGGCTGCCGCTGGTCACGGTGATCGACACGCCCGGCGCCGCGCTGTCGAAGGCCGCCGAGGAGGGTGGCCTGGCCGGCGAGATTGCCCGCTGCCTGGCCGAGTTGGTGACGCTTGACGCGCCGACGGTGTCGGTGCTGTTGGGGCAGGGGACCGGTGGCGGCGCGCTCGCACTCGTGCCCGCCGACCGCGTGATCTCGGCGCAGCACGCCTGGCTCTCGCCGCTGCCACCGGAGGGCGCGTCGGCGATCGTGTACCGCGACATCACCCATGCGCCGCAGATGGCGGAGGAGCAGGGCGTCCGCTCAAAGGACTTGCACGACAACGGGATCGTCGACCGAGTCGTGTTGGAACGCCCCGACGCCGCCGACGAGCCAGAGGCGTTCTGCCACCGCATGGGGCAGGTGCTGCAGCACGAGCTGGTTGGCTTGTTGCGGGCGGATCCGTCCGAGCGCCACGCAGCCCGGCTGGCCCGCTACCGGCGCTTGGGCCTCTGACCCTGGCGCCCCCCGTCCACCCAACGCTCTTGGGGCGAATCGCGGGCTATTCGCCGTGAGGGTGGGTCTCTCTGGGGCGAAAAGCCCGCGATTCGCCTGGGGAGTGTGGTCGACGGTCAGGGCGCCGACATCCGCGCGTGGCTGGACGGCGTCTGAAGCAGGGCACCGCCGTCGAGCGTCGTCACGACGTCGGGACGGCCGCGACGACCCGGCCGGTGCCGTCCTTCGCCCCGACCACCACCACGACGTACTCCTCGCTGTCGAGACCGACCAGCCACTCCGATAGCGGCAGGTGGTCGGACCACACGACCTGGGTCAGCTGGGTCTGGAGCACCTCGAAGTCGAAGGAGCGCTCGGCGGCGGGCAGGGCCAGCTCGGCCCGCACCGGTGCGGCGAAGGTGTCCGGCACCCGTCCGTCGGGCAGGCAGGCCGGCGACCCGGGCTGGTCGTAGAGGTCGAAGGCCTGGCTGATCGAGACCCAGTTCGGGTCGCAGTCGCCGACGCCGAAGACGGCCGCGGCGGGGTCCTGCTCGGTGCCCTCGAAGGGCGCGGGGGCGTAGTCGGACTCGAAGGTGTCGACCTCCGGGGTGACGACATGGTGCAGCCCCCAGCCGTCGCGGGCGCGCGCGCCGTCCCGGAACCACGTGAACCGGAGGCGGTACGACGTCTCGGACCGCCTGCCCTCGAGCGTGAACCCGTAGGTGACGGTCGTGGCGACCGACGCGGTGCTGGTCGTCAGCGGCTCCTGCTCGGAGGTGCGGTCGAGCTCCGGCCGAGTCCAGGAGATCTCGAGGTCGATCGCCTCCGCCGCCGCCTCGTCGCCGACGAGCAGGTCGGTGGCACGGGGCTGGCGCGCGTGGAGGTCGTTGGGCGCCATCAGCTCGTGCTCGTCGTCCAGCAGCGCCGTGATCGCCCGCTCGTCGCGCGCCTCGACCGCCTCGAGCAGCTCCTGCGTCCGCGCCAGCACGTCCGCGCCGTCCCCGGGTCCGGTCGTCACCGACACCAGGGCGGAGACGCCGAGCGGCAGCCCGACGCCCGCGACGACGACGAGCACCACCAGCAGGGTCAGACCGGCGCCTCGACCGAGCCGCCGCCGGCCGGCCGGTGGCTGCGGAGGCTCTGGTCCCGGTGCGAGCGGTTCTGGAGCCCTGCCCCACCCCTGCGTTCCGCCCGTCACCCGGCCATTGTGCCCGGGGCGCGCTCAGGCGGGTGCCGGCGGTCCACCGGGCGCCTCGACCTGACCCTCCTGGCTTGTCAGCCTTACAGCCCACTCGAGTGGTTGGGGGGCCTGACAGGTGCAGCGCGCGACGTCTGTGTTAGCAGGGGGCCGCGTGCCAGCCGGCGTACAGGGCATCCAGTGCCAGACCGATGTGCTCGCTGGCGTCACCGGGCCGATCACGACGAAGCCCGATGGCCCCGCTGCCGTCGTCGCGGACGCGGCCTACCTGGTGCCGCTCGAGCAACCCGACGCCGTGGTCGGGCTGGTCCGTGACTTCTGGGCGTCGGCCCTCGCCGAGGCGCCAGGGAGCCAGCGATGAGCGAGGCGCGCATCGCTGCACTGGCGGGAGTTCTCACGTCGCCCTGGACGTCGTGGTCGGCGCGATGGCAGGTGCAGCCCCCTCGCCCGCGGCGCCGGAGGGCGAGATCCTCGCCTACATCGCCGACCATCGCGCGGGCCTTGCCGTCGGGCTGTGGCTGTTCGGTCTCGCCACCGTCCCCTTGCTGTGGTGGTTCGGGTCTCTGTGGGTCCGCATGGTCCAGGCTGAGGCCGGCACACCGAGACTCGCCGTCGTGTCACCGACCGGGCTGCTCCTCGGCGGCACGATGGCCCTCGCCTCGGCGGTCGTGATGGCCGCGCTCGGTCTCCTCCCTTCGGACGCCGACGCTCTGGTCACTCTCTACACGCTCGCGGCCGTGTTCCTGTCGGCCGCAGGGTTCGGTCTCGCCGCGCTCCTGATCGCCACCAACGTCCTCGCTGCTCGAAGCAACACGATCGCGAGGTGGCTGGTCGTCCTCGGACTGGTGTCGGCCCTCGCGTTCCTCGTCTCAGCCGTGCTCGGGGCCGTGTCCAACGACGCGACGTCCAACACGGTCAGTCTCGTCGGCTTCGTGCTGTGGCTCGTCTGGATCCTCGGCGTCAGCTACCGGATGTGGAATGACGATGCCCGGACCAGCTCAGAGACGGCCCGCGTGGTTCAACCTGCGTAGCGCCCAGGCTGACTGGTGGTGCGGCTCCACGAAGTTCACGCTCCACAGGCCCCACATGGCCCCTAACCAGCGCGCGTCCAGGGGACTAGATTCCTCACACGGAGGATCGAGTGCACGTACAGACGGGGGGCAGGCCGATGAGGATGACCCTGCTCAAAGAAGCCGCCACGCTGGTGATGCTGCTGGCGATCCTCGTCCTGGTACCACTCATCATGGGGGGCGAGGCCTACCCGCCCTGGGCGCTCATCCTGTTTGCCGTGGCGTACGTGGTCGTGACGGCTGCGCGAATGTGGTTCCAGCAGAGGCGAAAGACCCAGGAATAGTCCCCGTCATGGATCAGTGCGACTGCGGGGCGATCGCCGGCCCCTTGGGCGTGTGCGAGGACTACTACCACGCAGTCCTGGCCGAGGAGCAGGCCGATCCTCGGATGTACGCGTGGCACGCGCCGATGGTCTGCGCCTACCTCCTGCAGCATCCGTCCAGAGCCGCCGAGAAGTACCTCGACGGCCAGTTCAGGCAGCTGCAGCTCTTCCTGGACAAGGGAATTGACGCCCTGCATCGCGTCGCGGCTCATCAAGTGGCGCGCAACAGGCACGGGACGCAGAAAGGCTACGACCCGTCGCCGTTGGCGGCATACGAGCCACTGCCGCAGGGGGCACCGCCCAGGCCCTTCAGCGCGACATTCTGCGAGTTGCCTTGCAGGGACGGCAGTTTCGTGTCGGACGGGCACGTGGGATACGGGCAGCAGATCGAAGCCATTGCCAAGGCGACGGTGGAGTCCTGGAGAGCCGTCCAGCCCTGAGAGTCGAAAGGTCAGCTGTGCGACTGGTCCTTGCCGGCTTGGACGGCGAGCAGGTCGACCACGTCGTTCATCTCGTCGCCGGAGTGACCCTTGACCCACCGGAACGTCACGTCGCCGCGTTCGCGGTAGAGCTCGATCAGCGGCTCCCACAGGTCGCGGTTGGCGACCGGTTTCTTGGACGCGTTCACCCACCCGCGCGCGAGCCACCCCTTCCACCAGCCGTCGCGGAAGCAGTTGACGACGTACGTCGAGTCGCTCACCACGACGATCGGACCCTCCAGCGCCGTCACCGCCTCGAGCGCCGCCTGGATCTCCATCCGCTGGTTCGTCGTCTGCGGCGCCGACCCCCAGCCGCGCCGCCCGTCCTTGGTCGCCCACGCCCAGCCCCCCGGACCGGGATTACCTGAGCAGGCGCCGTCCGTCCACACCTCGGTACCGACAACCGGGGTGCCTTGGTCCTTCTGAGGGGTGCCGGACGGCGTGGCCACGCCCAGCTCGAGCGCGTCCTGCCCGTCGACCTTCGCAGTTGCGGCGTCCGGAGAGGCGGTCTTGCAGTCGCCGTGGGCCCACTTGCCGCGCGACCCGCTGGGCAGCGACGTGATCTCCTCGCCGGGCCGGATCGGCAGCCCGCAGGAGCCGCAGGTGGTGGCGTACTTGGCGGTCATCGGCACGGCGGAAGCCTACGGTGACTGGTACGCAGCCCTGGTGGGGAGGGATCGCGCGGACTCAATCCGGGCCCACGACCTCGATCTCGCCGCTGCCGTTGTAACCCTGACTCGGCGTCCCCGGTGGGCGGCGTGACGACGGACGACTCCGGGTCCCAGGTGGTGCCCGACGGCTACAGCACCGGGATGTCACTTCCCGGCGTTGGCCACTTGAACCGCCTAGGGCGCGCGCCGCTGCCCTGGACGGGCGGGCCGCGAAGCTTTCGGTGTCATGTGGACACCGAAGTCTTCGCGCTTCGCCGGGTTGGGCTCCTGAACCCCGCGGTGGGTCCTGGGCTTACCCCCGCTGGACGGGCGGGCCGCGAAGCTTTCGGTGTCATGTGGACACCGAAGTCTTCGCGCCCAACCGGCCATCGACCGCTCCGGAGTCACCGATGCCGAAGAGGCCGCAGCCCGCCAGGGCTCCGAACAGGGCGACCGACAGCAGTGCGCAGCAGACGCCGGCGCAACCCCGTCCACTCACGCTGTGAGTCTGTCACCGGCTTGCCAGACATCGGCCCGGCCCGTCGGCGGTGAGTTTCGCCCTGGTTGCCAGTCTGTCTACCGACACCCGATCAACGGCACTCGAGGAGAACATCGTGACCGCCACCTACACCTTCGACATCTTCACCAGCCTCGACGGCTTCGGCTCCGCCAGGGCCAACTGGGGCGGCTACTGGGGCAAGCAAGGTCCCGAGTTCCTCGACCACCGCCTTGCCCAGTACGCCGCGGAGCAGCGAATGGTGTTGGGGGCCAACACGTATCGGGCGTTCGCGGAGATGCTGGCCTCGAGCACCGAGGACTCCGACGTGCGAGACCCATGGGTCACTCGGATGAGGCACCTGCCGGCAACGGTGGTGTCGACCACCCTCGAAGGACCCCTCGACTGGCCGGACGCGACCCTCGTGAGGGGCGACGCCGTCGACGTCGTCGGCCGGCTCAAGGAGGAGTCCGACGTGCCGTTGCGCTCGCACGGCAGCCTGTCGATGAACCGGTCGCTGATGGCCGCCGGTCTGGTCGACCGCGTCCAGGTGACGCTCTTCCCGGTGATCACCGGTCAGACCGGGACGGGCCCGATCTTCGGCGGGGCAGCCGACTTCGACCTCGAGCTGATCGAGAGCCGCACGCTCGACGGCAACATCCAGGAGCTGATCTACCGGCCCACGCTCCACGGGTGAGGGTCAGGTGGACAGCTTCGTCACCGTGATGACCACTGCGGTGGAGAACAGCTCGGCGAACCGCTCGGGAGTTTTGAACAGAGCCCCGATGCGCTCGGTGTACTTCGCCACGTAGTCGGGCTGCTGGTTCGCGGGCACCTGGTCGTGGGCCACCGCGGCCAGGCCTTCAATCCGCACGATGTTCCGGCCGATGTCGGTGACGTCCAGCCCCAGGCTCACCTTGGGGTTGGCGGCGATGTTGCGCAGCTTCTGCTTCCTCGGCTGGCTGTAGAGCAGGATCGTGCCGTCCTCGCGCATCAAGAACCAGACGGGGACACTGACCGGCTGCCCGTCCGGCCGGACGGTCGTCAGCCACGCCATCAGGTTCTGCTGCAGTCGCGCCTCGACCCTCCCGCGGTCACCCGGCGGCAGGTGCGACGTGAGTTCCATGGTGTCCTCTCGGTGGCTGGCCTTGGGCCGACGCTATGCACCGGGTACGACCATCGCCGGTTTGCCAGACAATGGCCCGGCTCGTCGGCACAGGTTCACATGACGCGGCGTGCACCCGTGACCTAGGTTCGGCCTGTGCGAGTGCTGGTGGCCCTTGGGGGCAACGCGATGACGGGGCCGGGCGGCTCCGTGGGACCTGGCGACCAGATCGCGGCGGTGGGTAAGGCCTCTCGTGAGATCGCGCGGCTCGTCGCGTCCGGGCACGAGGTCGTCCTGACCCACGGCAACGGCCCGCAGGTCGGCAACATCCTGGTGAAGAACGAGATCGCGGCTGCGGTCGTACCGCCGGTTCCGCTGGACTGGTGCGGCGCACAGACCCAGGGGACGATCGGCTTCATCCTCGTCAACGCTCTCGAGACCGCGCTGGCCGAGGTCGGGTGCGACGTCCGTCCGGCCGCTCTTGTCAGTCGCACTCTCGTGGACAGCGACGACCCCGGCTGGGCAAAGCCGACCAAGCCGATCGGACGTCACCTGTCCCACGACGAGGCCGCCGTGCTGATGGAGCACGGTCAGGTGTGGGAGGACCGGGGCGAGAAGGGCTGGCGGCGCATCGTCGCGAGCCCCACGCCGCGCGAGGTGCTGGAGGGTCCCGCGATCGCTGCGCTGCTCGACGCGGGCCTGATGGTGATCGCCGGGGGAGGGGGCGGAATCCCTGTCGTCCGGGAGAGCGACGGGTCGCTGCGCGGCGTCGAGGCCGTCATCGACAAGGATCTCGCAGCCGTCGTGCTGGCCCGGGCAGTCGGGGCCGACGTGCTGGTCATCGCCACCGACGTCGAGAACGCGATCGTGGGCTACGGCACACCCGAAGCTCGACCGATCGGACGGACGACGCCCACGGAGCTGGCCGCCCTCGCCGCGGAGGGCCACTTCGCCAGCGGCTCGATGGGGCCCAAGGTGGAGGCCGTCCGCCAGTTCGTCGCCGAAGGCGGCTCACTGGCCGTGATCACCACGCTGGACCGCATCGACGAGGCCGTGCTCGGCGAGGTCGGCACGGCCGTTCTGCCTGACCACGACGACCACACCCGTCCTGACCACCCGTTCACATAGAGCACCAGGAGAAGCCGTGCCCGAAGCCATCGAGGTCCGCAAGGTCGCCATCAAGAGCGTGGCCGACGCGTCCGGACTGACCGAGCTGATCGACGCCGGAGTGCTGGACGCCGACCGGGTGGTCGCCGTCATCGGCAAGACCGAAGGCAACGGCGGCGTGAACGACTACACCCGCATCATCGCCGACCGAGCGTTCCGAGAAGTGCTGGTGGAGAAGGGAACCCGGCCCGCATCCGAGGTCAAGGAGGTGCCGATCGTGTGGTCGGGCGGCACCGACGGCATCATCAGCCCGCACGCGACGGTCTTCGCAACGGTCGCCCCCGAGAACGCCGTGCAGACCGAAGAGCCCCGGTTGACAGTCGGTTTCGCGATGAGTGAGCAGCTGCTGCCCGAGGACATCGGCTACGTGTCGATGGTGTCTAAGGTTGCCGATGCGGTGAAGGTCGCGATGGAGCGAGCAGGCATCACCGACCCGGCCGACGTGCACTACGTGCAGACCAAGACCCCGCTGCTCACGATCCACACCATCCGCGACGCGAAGTCACGCGGCCAGAAGGTGTGGACGGAGCACACCCACGAGTCGATGGACCTCTCCAACGGGTGCACCGCGCTCGGCATCGCGGTCGCCCTTGGCGAGATCGAGATGCCCACGGACGCAGACGTGATGCACAACCGCGGCCTCTACTCGAAGGTGGCGTCGTGCTCGTCGGGCGTCGAGCTCGACCAGGCGCAGGTCGTCGTCGTCGGCAACGCCCGCGGGGTCGGCGGCCGGTACCGCATCGGGCACTCGGTGATGACCGACGCGCTCGACGCCGACGGCATCTGGAACGCCATCAAGGACGCGGGGCTCGACCTGCCCGAACGTCCGCACCACAGCGACTTGGGTGGCCGCCTGGTCAACGTCTTCCTGAAGTGCGAGGTGTCGGGCGACGGCACCGTGCGCGGGCGCCGCAACGCGATGCTGGACGACTCCGACGTGCACTGGCACCGCCAGATCAAGTCGTGCGTTGGTGGTGTCACGGCATCGGTCACGGGTGACCCGGCCGTGTTCGTGTCGGTGTCGGCGGCCCACCAGGGGCCGGATGGTGGTGGCCCCGTCGCGGCCATCGTCGACCTCGGCGACGGGGAGCCGACGGGGTACCGCGCGCCGTAGAACCCCCGTTCCCCACCGCAATTCGCCGCGTTGTCGTGGTTCGTCGGCGCCGACGAACCACGAGAACGCGGCGAAACGCGAGGAGGCGTTCTCGAGATCTCACCAGTGGCACCATCCTGGGTCGCGAAGGTGCGGTCCGTGAGATCTCGCGGGGCGCGCCGGGTTCTCGTGGCTCGTCGGCGCGGCACGACCACGAGAACGCGGCGAATCGCGAGGAGGTGGGGGCGTAACCGGGGTGACCACTGCGCAGGGGCGCTGGCATGCTGGCGCCCATGTCTGACTCGGGTCACGACATGACGTCTGTGGCAGCGGCTCCCTCCGTCGGGGCCGTGGCCGTGAGTGAGCGCTCGCTGGCTCCCGACCTCGCTCGCGGCGCGATGCTGCTGCTGATCGCCCTCGCGAACTCCCACATCTACCTGAACGGCCACGAGCTCGGCGTGCGGGGCTATCCGGTCGAGGGCTCGGGCGTGGATCGGACGGTGACGCTGCTGCAGATGAGTCTCGTGGACGGGCGCGCCTACCCGATGTTCGCGGCGCTCTTCGGGTACGGGATCGTCCAGCTGCTGCACCGCCAGTCAGCTGCCGGGCGCGATGTCGCAGGCGTGCGCCGGCTGGTGAGGCGCCGAGGCTGGTGGATGGTCCTGTTCGGCTTCGTCCACGCCCTGCTGCTCTTCTCGGGAGACATCATCGGCGCCTACGGGCTGCTGGCGGTGGTGCTGGGCGGCGTCGTGGTCGGGGCGCGCGACCGCACGCTCTTGGTCGTCGCCGCGGCCATGTCGGTGCCGCTGCTGCTGTTCGGCTTGTTGCAGGGACTGCCGCTGCCCGATGGCACGACGTCGTTCCTGTACTCGACGGCGACGACCAACGTGCTGCTGGCTGCGGCGTTCCGCCTCGGCGAGTGGGTGGTGCTCACGCTGCTGCTGGGACTGTTCACGCTGGTGCCCCCGATGCTGCTCGGTGCGTGGGCGGCCCGGCGGCGCGTGCTCGACGACCCCGATCAGCACAGGACCCTGCTGGTCCGCGCCGCCCTGGTCGGACTGCCTGTCGCGGCCCTCGGCGGGCTGCCGATGGCGCTGATGGCGGCCACTGTGTGGAGCGAGCCGTCGCTGCTGGCTCAGATGGTGGCCGGCCTGCTGCACTCGGTCACCGGACTCGCGGGTGGCATCGGGTACGGGGCCCTCGCCGGCCTCGTCGCCCTGCGCACCCGCCGTGGGCCTGTGGTCACCGCGCTCGCGGCCTGCGGGCAGCGGTCGATGACCTGCTACCTGCTGCAGTCCGTGGTGTTCGTGGCCGTGCTCGCGTCGTACGGTGGCGGGCTGGGCGATGACCTGGGTGTCGCCCAGACAGCCCTGCTCGCCATGGCAACGTGGGCGGTGATCGTCGGGGTCGCCGAGGTGATGCGACGTCGCGGGTTCAGGGGACCGTTCGAGGTTCTGCTGAGGCGCCTCACCTACGGGCGCGACTGAGTTGGCTTCCTGATCGGTGGGCCGTTGGGCCGTCAGGCGCCGCGACGGGCCCGGTAGACGTCAGCCGCGTCCGACATCACGAGGAACTCGCTCTCCTCAGCCTTCCAGCTGATGCGGCGTGCTCCTTCGGTGCTGACTGCAGCGGCGGCGTTGTGTGCGGCAGTGCGGGCGAGAAGCGCGTCTGCCTGGTGCAGGACCGACTGGACCGAAGCCCAGGCGCTGGGTGAGAGGAAGGTGGAGAGGGGGAGGGGGAGGGACACGGTTTCCTCCAGGTGGAGCTGGTTGCAGGTGGAGGTCTGTCGTGGAGCAGTCCACTCTACGCAGGTGTCAAGGGGGTTCCCAGATGTGACATCGGTGTGAACTCTGCCCGGCGGCGAGCGCCCGGAATCCGAGGGGCCGAGCTCAGAATGGCGTGGCTGCCCAGGGCGCCACGGGCCACGAGAACAGCGCGTGCGCGCGGGCGGCGGTCGCCTCGTCCCGCACCTTCGCACGGCCGATGCTGACCAGGGTCGCGACCGTTGGCGTGGTCTCGCCGCCACCGAGCCAGAGGCCGGCGAGGTCGTTCACCCGCAGGTGGATGTCGGCCCCCGCGCCGGACTGCCCGTCCGTGCGCGTGCACCGTCCGACACCGGAGTCGTCGACCTCGAGCAGGTAGCGTCCGCCCGCCTGGTCGTCTGGGTCGTCGACCTCGATCACCAACTGACCGGGCAGCGCGTACCGCCGCGCAGACAGCGCGGCTTCGACGTCGTGGATCCGCGCCCAGAGCTGGTCGCCGATCGGCCCGCTGCGGGCGGTGCGCCCGTCGGTGAGGAGCCACGGCAGGTGATGGCCGGGAGGTAGGTCGAGCTTCACCGTGGTCACGAAGTCGACGTCGCAGGCGAACTGGAACAGCGCTGCCTCGGCTGCGTCGTCGGCGGCGAGCAGGTCGACGACGCTGAGCGATGCCTTGCTGATCCAGTTGTCCCAGTCTTCCTTGATCGAGTACGCCATGACGCCGTCGACTCGTCCCGCATCGTCGCGGTGCAGCACGAACGAGCGACGCTTGTCGGTGTCCTGCAGGCCTTCGACGAGCTGTCCGATGTAGCGGTAGTAGTGGTCGGTTCGCCCGATCGCGCCGGCCCGGCGGTCGGCCACGAGCTGGTACACCTCGGGCGCGTGCTCCGCGAACGTGGCGCCGTCGACCAGCTGCACCGATCCGGTGCGCTCGACGGTGAGCCTGGCTCGCGTGGCGTCGATCGTCCACGGCGCGTCGGTCGTGGCGACCCCGAAGCCGTAGCGGCCGTAGATCGGTGCCTCGGACGCGATCAGGATGCTGGCGACCGATCCCGCGTCATGTGCCCGCCGCAGCTCGTCGATCATCCAGCGGCGCAGCAGGTTGCGCCTCCGGTGGGTCGGGAGCACGACGACTCCGCTGATCGCGTTGGTCGGTGCGCTGGTTCCGCCCGGTAGCGACAGCGGTGTGTCGAACGAGCGGAACGAGGCGACGACCTGCTCGGCCTCGACGGCGACGGTGACGCGCTGGCTGCGGGTCCGCTCCTCGCGCCACGCGGTCTCAGCCTCGTTCGGGGCGGGAGCGAGGAACACCGTCGACATGCATCGCGTCCACGACGCCACCTGGGCTGCGTCGCCACGGTCGAGCGGGAGAAGCGGTATCTCGTCCGAGGACCGAGGCTTGGGCGGAGTCTGGGTCTGCGTCTGACTCTGCTCGCCCACTCAGCGACCCCGCAACGACTTGCGGTCGGGACGGGCACGCATCGGGTCGATCCCCTGCGGGATCGGCGGACGCATCCCGCCCAGGGACTTGATGCGCTTGTTCACCACCTCGACCTCCTGCTTCGTCAGGGTGGGCTTGAGCTTCATCACCGTGGGCCCGACCTTGCGCAAGGGCACCTGGCCGTCGCCGTCCCCGGCCTGCACGAGGTGGATCGGCACACCGGGCAGCACCCGCTTGAGCTTGCGCTCCTCGGTCGTGAGCAGCTTGCCGATGCGGTGGGCGGGACCGTCGCCGACGAGCACGACGCCAGGCCGTCCCACGGCCCGGAAGACGGTGTCCTGCGTGCGCGGGTCGATGGCCACCGGCTGCTCCTCGACCGTCCAGCCACGCTTCAGCACGCGCATCGCTGCACCGGCCGCGCCGGTCTGCCCTTCGATCTGCCGGTAGGCAGCACCCTCGGCCCTGCGGGCCAGGATGAACATCGCCCCGAGCAGCGCCATCGGCAGCGCCAGCACCGACGCATAGACCGGGTGGCCGGTGAGCAGGCCGATGGTGAGGCCGACGGCCATCACACCGGCGAACAGCAGCAGCATCCACCAGACCACGCTGGGGTCGGCCTGCCGGGTCATCTTGAAGACCTGGCGGATCTGGGCCACGCGCCCGGGGGCGGCGCCCGGCGCCTTGGCCTTGCGGCCGAAACGGCGGCGCTTCGGTGTGTCAGCGGAGTCGGTGGACATGGGCCCAAGGATAGGTGCTGCCGTGCCCCGGTCTGTCTCCCGTCCAGCCGCACTCGGCCGGGCCACTTCGGGCCGTCTGTGGCAGCCTCTCCCGGGAGAGGACTCGAAGACTCACGTGGGGGAGACGACGATGACGGAGACCCGGACGGTGACCGACGCCGACACCGTGCAGGCGGTGGCTCGGCTGGCGGACGAGCTGCTGGCTCAGTGCGATGAACGTCAGGCGGGCTTGGTCAGGGGCGGGCTCGACGACCCTGACCTTCGGACGTGGTCGTACCTGCCCGGCGACCGGCCGGGACTGTCGATGGAGGACATGACCGACGCGCAGCGGGACGTCGCCTTCGCCGTGCTGGACACGCTCGCGGGGGAGGGCGCGACACCGCGCGGGGCGGTGGAGGCAGAGCGGGTCCGCCGTCGGCTCGTGACGGGTAGCGAGGAGATCGGTCCCGACCGGTACTGGTTCAGGGTCCTCGGCCAGCCGGGCCGCGCGCCGTGGGGGCTGCGGGTGAACGGGCACCATCTCGGCGTGCATCTGGTCTCCGTGGACGACCGGCTCACGGTGACGCCGTACTTCGTGGGGTCCGAGCCCGCGGTGGCGCCCCCGTCCGATCCACGCGCCGGGTATCGCCTGCTCGGGCCCGAGGAGGACATGGCCCGCTCGCTGTTGAACCAGTTCGAGCCCGACCGGCTCGCTGCGGCCGTTGTGGCGCCGACTGCGCCGGACGACATCCTGACCAGGGCGGACCCGGTCGTGGACCCGTCCGTGCTGCCCCAGGGTCTGTCACATGGGGACATGAGCCAAGAGCAGCAAGCCGGTCTGACCGCACTGGTCAAGCGGTACCTCGGCCGTGCGCCACGCGAGTACGCGAGGGCGTGCTGGCAGCAGGTTCTCGACGCTGGGGTGGACCGGCTGTCATTCGCGTGGGCCGGGCCGCGGGCCTTGGGGGAGGGGCACTACTACTGCGTGACCGGCCCGACGCTGGTGATCGAGTACGACAACACCCAGGACGAAGCGAACCACGCGCACTCGGTCTGGCGACACCTGCGCGATGACTGGGGAGACGACCTGCTCCGGGGGCACTACCGGGAGCACCACGCCTGACCTTTGTCTGCGGCCCGGGCGGATTCCCCGTTCGACCTGTGGTGACTCGGTGAAGGTCGATCCGGACCGAGACTGCGGTGCCATGCTCAGCCCAGGTCCCCTGTCGGTGGCCGACTGACTGGGGGTCTGATGCCAAAGCATCGCAGTGGTTGGTTCCGGCGTGCAGCGAAACCCGTTGCGGCTGGCGTGATCCTGGTGCTGGCTGTGGGCCTCGCTGTCGTGGCGTTCGTGCATGTCCAGCATCCCCGTGACGAGGAAGCCTTCCTCTCCTACGTGCACGAGTCGTCAGCGGTCGGCGGACGGTATGACTTCGAGGGCGTGGACGACGACTTCCTGATCGCGGAGGGCGACGCAGCGTGCCGGTGGCTGCAGGAGCAGCCGTTGGCGCTGTACCGCCGCGGCGGAGAGTGGACGATGGGGAGCGTCCTCGATCGATTCACACAGGAGAGCGGTCTCCCGTCCGACGCATGGGACTTCGGCCACCAGACGATGCAGGCGAACCGCGAGGTCGTGGCCGGCCTCGCGTGGTCGTTCCTGTGCGGGGCGAGTCGTGAGCTGCGGGAGACGCACAACCCGTTCAACAAACCGCCGAGCGACTGACCGCTCGACGCAAACTCGGCGTCAGCGGCTCAGAAGGCTCGATGCTTCCTGCCGCGCGGGCGCGTACTCCGACAAGTGCGAAAGCGCCTCGGGCACAGGCCGTCCGGACGCCTTCATCGCCTGAGCCCAGAGCCGCCCAGCGCGGTACGACGAACGCACCAACGGACCGCTCATGACTCCGGCGAAGCCGATCCGCTCGGCCTCGGCGGTGAGCTCGACGAACTCCTCGGGCCGCACCCAGCGCGAGACGGGGTGGTGCCGCGGGCTCGGACGCAGGTACTGCGTGATCGTGATCAGGTCGGTGCCGGCGTCGTGCAGGTCGTGCAGCGCCTGCACCACCTCGTCCATCGTCTCGCCCATGCCGAGGATGAGGTTCGACTTGGTGACCAGGCCCGCGTCCTTGCCCATCGTGATGACGCTCAGAGAGCGGTCGTAGCGGAACGCGGGACGGATGCTCTTGAAGATGCGCGGCACCGTCTCGACGTTGTGCGCGAACACCTCTGGCGCCGCGTCGATGACCTGGCCGACCAGCTCGGGAACGGCGTTGAAGTCGGGGATCAGGATCTCGACGCCTGTGCCGGGGTTGAGGGTGTGGACCTGGCGGATCGTCTCGGCGTACAGCCACGCGCCGCCGTCCTCCAGGTCGTCGCGGGCTACGCCCGTGATCGTGGCGTAGCGCAGGCCCATCGCCTGAACGCTCTCGGCGACCCTGCGCGGCTCGTCGCGGTCGAGGGGCGCCGGCCGTCCGGTGTCGATCTGGCAGAAGTCACAGCGACGCGTGCACTGCTCGCCGCCGATCAGGAAGGTGGCCTCGCGGTCCTCCCAGCACTCGAAGATGTTCGGGCAGCCCGCCTCCTCGCACACCGTGTGCAGGCCCTCGCGCTTTACCAGCGACTTGAGCTCGGTGTACTCAGGACCCATCCGCGCGCGTGTCTTGATCCACGGCGGCTTCTTCTCGATGGGCGTCTCGGCGTTGCGCGCCTCGACGCGCAGCATCCGTCGTCCTTCGGGTGCGATGGTCACATCCATACCCTAAGCCAGCCCGCCGATGCCGCATTCCCCGCCGTAGCCTGCCCGCATGGATCTGCGCATCTTCGTCGAGCCCCAGATGGGTGCCACGTACGACGACCAGCTCGCCGTCGCCCTCACCGCCGAGCGCTGCGGCTTCTCGGGCTTCTTCCGGGCGGACCACTTCGTGGCGGGAGGTGGCCGCTCGGGCTTGCCCGGCCCCACGGACTCGTGGGTCACGCTCGGTGGGCTCGCTCGCGACACGACAACGATCCGTCTCGGCACCCTGCTCACGTCGGCGACGTTCCGGCTTCCCGGTCTGCTGGCGATCCAGGTGGCGCAGGTCGACCAGATGTCAGGCGGACGGGTGGAGTTCGGGCTCGGCGCAGGCTGGCTCGAGGTCGAGCACACGGCCTACGGCATCGAGTTCCCCGACGTGCGTACCCGGTTCGACCGACTCGAGGAGCAGCTGGAGGTCGTCACCGGCCTGTGGGCGACACCGGTGGGGGAGCGGTTCAGCCACGAGGGCACGCACTACCGGCTGACCGACTCTCCGGCCCTGCCCAAGCCGGTGCAGTCACGGGTGCCGGTGATCTTGGGTGGACGGGGACCCAGGCGCACGCCGGCGCTGGCAGCTCGCTACGCGACCGAGTTCAACGCGGCGTTCATGTCCGCGGACGAAGCCGCCCTCCAGTTCGAGCGTGTCCGCCACGCGTGCGCCGAGATCGGCCGTGACGCAACGGATCTGACCTACTCGTGTGCCTTGCCGGTCTGCGTCGGACGCGACGACGCCGAGGTGGCCAGGCGCGCGGCCGCCATCGGGCGCGACGTCGACACCATCGTGAGCAAGGGCGTGGGCGGAACGGTGCAGCAGGTCGTCGACACCATCGGACGCTACGGTGCCGCGGGCGTCGAGCGGTTCTACCTGCAGGTGCTCGACATGTCAGACCTGGACCACGTCGACCTGGTCGCCTCGGAGGTCAGGCCACAGCTGGGGTGAGCGCTGCCTGCAGGTGCTTCTCGACGAGCGGGACGACGTCCGACACAGAAACTCGCCGACCGAGCTCGCGGGTGATCGTCGTGACCCCAGCGTCAGGGATGCCGCACGGCACGATGCCCTGCGCCCAGGCGAGGTCGCAGTCTGCGTTCAGTGCGAATCCGTGCATCGTCACGCCCTGGGCCACGCGGATGCCGATGGCGGCGACCTTGCGGTCCTGGCTGAGGGGGTCAAGGGGGCCGAGCGGAGCGTCCGGGTCACCCGGCACCCAGACGCCGCTGCGGCCCTCGACCCGGGTCGTCTCCAGGCCCACGTCGGCGCAGACGTCGATCAGCATCTGCTCGAGCCTGCGGACGTACGCGACCACGTCGATCGGGTCGGGCAGGTGCAGGATCGGGTAGCCGACGAGCTGTCCTGGTCCGTGCCACGTGATCTTGCCGCCGCGGTCGACGTCGACCACGGGCGTGCCGTCGAACGGACGCTCGTGCGGCTCCGTCCGCTTGCCCGCTGTGTAGACGGGCTCGTGCTCGAGGAGCAGCACCGTGTCGTCGCGCTCGCGTGCGACGACCTCACCGTGCACCTGGCGCTGCAGCTGCCAGCCGGCGGTGTACTCGACCGGGTTCGGTACGAACCCTGGGTGCTCGATGCGCATGCCGCGAGCCTACGCCGAGCCGCCCACCTCTCACATTTCGCCGTCTTCTCGTGGTCCGAGCGCGCAGTCGCGGCACGAGAAGACGGCGACTTGCCACGACGTTGGGGTGGCTGGAGATGCGCCTCGGCAGCTGCTGGCACAGGCTTGCACCTCACGGACTCCAGGGAGGCTCGATGGTGCGGCGGCTCGGGCTGCTGGTCGTCGTCGCGTTGTGGCTCGGAATCGCAGCGGTGGGCGGCCCGCTCGTCGGCAGGCTCGCTGAGGTGGCCGAGAACGACAACGCGTCGTTCCTGCCCGAGTCGGCGGAGTCGACGCAGGTCAGTGAGCTCGTGGCCGGGTTCTCCGACAGCGAGGCCTTTCCGTACTTCGTGCTCGCCGAGTCGGTCTCGGGGGACGAGCTGACGGAGGCCCAGGTCAAGGTGCTGGCCGACTGGCGGGCGGGCGTGGACGAGGTCGTCATTCCCGGAGCCGACGAGGTGGTGGGTACCTACCTGTCTGACGAGCCGACCGGACGGCCGTCGGAGCCGGTGCAGCTCGCTGACGACGGTCGTGCGGCACTGGTCGTGGTCGCCCTCGACGCAGCGACCGCCGACCGCGACCTGTCGAACGGGGAGAGCGCAGTCTTCGGAGTCGCACAGGCCCTGCGGATCTCGCTCGACGAGCAGGTCGAACCCGAGGGGCTGATGGCGTCGGTCGGCGGACCGGCCGGCGTGCTGGCCGATCTCGTGACCGCCTTCTCCGGCATCGACGGAAGGCTGCTTCAGGTCACGCTCGTGGTGGTGTTCGTGATCCTGCTGCTGGTCTACCGCAGCCCTGTTCTGCCCATCGTCGCCCTGCTGTCAGCCGTGTTCGCGCTCTCGGCCGCCGGCGCAGTGGTCTACCTGCTGGCCAAGAACGGCGTGATCGACCTCAACGGCCAGAGCCAGGGGATTCTGCTGATCCTCACGGTCGGCGCGGCGACCGACTACGCGCTGCTTCTGATCGCCCGCTTCCGCGAGGAGCTGCACGACCACGAGCGCGCCCGGGATGCGATGGCGGTGGCGTGGCGCGCGTCGGTGGCGCCGATCGTCGCGTCGGGCACCACGGTCGTGCTCGGTCTGCTCTGCCTCCTGCTTTCCGATCTGGGGTCGACACGCGGCCTCGGCCCCGTCGGGGCACTGGGAATCGTCGCGGCAATGGCGTCCGTCCTGACGTTCCTTCCGGTGCTGTTGCTGGCTGGGCGCAAGCTGTTCTGGCCACGCGTGCCATCGGTCGACCACCAGCACCGCTCCGACATCATCGATACCGACGGCCGGGTGCAGGGCACGGGACTGTGGGCCCGTGTCTCGGGCCTTGTCGCACGGCGGACGCGACTCGTCTGGCTGGTGACTCTGCTGGCACTGCTCGGGCTCGCTGCTTTCGTGCCGACCTTCGAGGCACAGGGCACCGCGCAGACGGACGTCTTTCGCGATCCGGTCGACTCCATCACCGCAGCGCAGGTGTTGAACGACCACTTCGACGGTGGTGTCGGCAGCCCGACCGTGGTGTTGGCGCCGGAGGGTGACCTCGAACGCGTCCTCGAGACTGCCGCCGGGGTGGAGGGAGTCGGGGCCGCAGTGCCGCTCCCCGAGACCGCTTCTGCTGCAAAGGCTCCGGCAGGTCAACCCGTTGTGCAAGAACCCAAGGTCGTCGGCGGACGGGTGCAGGTGCTGGTCACCCTCGCGGTCGCGGCCGACACCCCGGAGGGTGAAGGTGTCGTGGAGGACCTGCGCTCGGCGCTCGACGAGGTGGGCGACGATGTGCTCGTCGGCGGGCCGACGGCCGCCAATCTCGACGTGCGCGAAGCCAGCGCTCGCGACCTGCGGGTGGTCGTGCCGGCGGTGCTGGTCGTGATCTTCGTGGTCCTGGTGGTGCTGCTGCGCTCTGTGGTTGCGCCGGTGCTGCTGGTGCTGGCCAACGTGGTCTCGTTCGCCGCCACGATCGGCGTCAGCGCTCTGGTGTTCAACCACGTGCTCGACCTGCCCGGCGGCGATCCGGCGATTCCTCTCTACGGCTTCGTCTTCCTGGTCGCGCTGGGCATCGACTACTCGATCTTCCTGATGACCCGCGTCCGCGAGGAGTCGGCGACCCGCGGCACGCGTGCCGGGATCCTGGTCGGTCTGGCCGTCACCGGTGGCGTCATCACCAGCGCGGGCGTCGTGCTCGCCTCCACGTTCGGCGCGCTCGGCACGATCCCGCTGCTGTTCCTGCTGCAGGTCGCGTTCATCGTCTCGGTGGGCGTGTTGCTCGACACGCTCGTCGTGCGCTCGCTCCTCGTACCGGCTCTCGGGTACGACCTCGGGGACCGCATCTGGTGGCCGAGCCGCCTGGGGCGAATCGCGGGCTATTCGCCGTGAGCGGGCGGTCTCTGGGGCGAATCGCGGGCTATTCGCCCTGGGCATGGCGTCGTCCTGTGGTCACGGCTCGGCGTCCGGCCCTGATGGTGTTGAGCGCGCTAGCGTGACGTCGCTGTCGCGGCGATTGGGCCGCCAGAGCCCGGGAGACGCTCATGACCGCCACCACGGACGACGTGGCCACCGCCCTGCGACTGGGGTGGGCTGTTGCCGAGGTCCGTGGCCGCAACTGGTCGCACGGGCCACGGCCCGCGGCGTCACCGCTGCCGTCGGAGCCCGGTGACGTGCTGCCGCTGCGATCCCAGCGCACCGGGTCGGCGTCGCGGCGCGAGTCGGTCAGTGCCCTCGTCTCGCTGACCCGGCGTCTCGAGATGGAAGGGGCCGCCGAGTTCGAGGCCGAGCTGGCCGAGGTGCTGCCGCCGTTCACGCCTGAGGGCGACGCGTTGCTCGTGGACGACGGTGGGGAGGAGGTAGGCGCCGAGTGGGACCGCATCGCAGCGTCTTTCATCGACTGGGACGGTCGGATTCAGGACGAGCTGACCCAGCGCGGCGAGCACCTCGCGAATGCGTACCTGCTCGCCCGGGGCGTGGCCGAGTGCTACTGGGGTCTGGGACCCGAGCGTTCCTGGACCTCCGGCAGTGCGGTGACAGCCGTCTCCCCGGCGTTCCTGCTGGGTGAGGAGCGGCGCCGTGAGCTGACCCGGATGCTCGGGCGGCTGGGGCCCGACACCATCCATCCGCTGTCGGCAGCGGGGATCTCCGGCAGCCTCGAGGCATGGGGCGACGTGGCCACCGACGACGCCTGGTCGAGGGACCCACGGATGCGCGCGACGCTGTACGAGCAGGTGCGCCAGTGGTACCAGCTGCTGATGCTGGGCCAGGACCCGACGACCCTCATCCGGCCCTACGCGCGGCTCACCAGCTGGCGCTACCTGTTCAGGGCGGCCCGCACGTTCTTGCCCCAAGCGGTTCTCGTGTTCGTCGCGCTGGGGCTCGTGGCGGCCTTCTTCGTCGTGACCGGCCTTGACGGCAGCACCTGGGTGTCGCCGGTGCTGGCGACCGGCGGCTTCGGTGCCTTCGCGTTCGCAGGACTGCTCGCGAAGGGTCAGAGCGCGGCCCAGCGGTTGGTGACCCGGTTGAAGCAGGACGCCTATACCGACCTGGTGGCGATCAGTGTGGCGATCGTGCCGCCCTATCCGTCGGGGAAGCGCGGACGGTCGGGGAGGCGGAGCCCGTCGGGACGCCAAGTTCGGCGGCAGCTCGAGAAGGCGGTCCGTCGCCGGTTGCTCACGCCACCCACGTCGCCGCCGCCGGACTGAGGGCTGCCCCACAAGGGCTGACCGACGTAGGGCTGTGGACGGGGGACGCGGGAGTGCCGGGCGATCCGCCAGGATCGGGTCGTGACCACGGGACCGGCACCGTCAGGAACCTCCTCTGGGACGGCCGGCGCGGCTCGACCTCCCGTGGTATCCGGGGTGACCACGGGTCGGCTGCTCGGCATCGGTGGCCACGGTCAGGTGTGGTCGGGCATCGAGTCGGGCACGGGCACGGCGGTGGCGCTGAAGGTGTTGGACGTCGACGCCGAGGTGCTCGACGGGGCCGGCCGCGAGATCGGGTTGTTGCGCCGTATCTCGCACGACCACGTGGTGCGGCTGCTCCGTGTGGAGCGGACGGCGACCGGGCTGACCGTCATGGTCCTCGAGCACGCGGCCGGGGGGAGCCTGAGGGCGCTGGTCGAGGCCCGCGGGCCACTCGATGCCGGCGAAGTGGTCACGGTCCTGACCCCGCTGGCGGAGGCCCTGGCCGAGCTCCACGCGCGCGGCCTTGTGCACGCCGACGTCTCGCCCGGCAACGTGCTGTTCGCCGGCGACGGCCGCCCTCTGCTCGCCGACCTGGGTGTCGGGCGCATCCTCGGTCTCGAGGCGGCCACCCATGCGACCCCCGGCTACGCCGACCCCGCCCTGGCGCTGTCCCTGCTGCCGGCCCCTGCCGGCGACGTGTACTCGCTCGGTGCCCTGGCCTGGTATGCCCTGACCGGGCGTGCGCCACAGCCCGCCGGGCAGCGCCCGCCGCTGGTCTCGCTCTCACCTACCACCCCGCCGGCGCTTGCCGCTCTGGTCGAGAAGTGCATCGACTCTGACCCCACCCACCGGCCCGGTGCCGCGGAGCTGGCCGTGGCGGCCTACGCGAGCACGGTGGCGCAGCCGGTGCGGCTGGTGCCGACCGACCCGCATGCCGACGCCGCCGACGTGGTGACGCACCGGCTGCGCCGCGAGGCCGCCGAGCCGGTGGTCGCGGAACCGGCCAAGAGGCGCCGCTGGTTTCGGACGCGATGGGCTGTCGGCGGCGCGGTCGCGGCGCTGGTTGCGGCGGTCGCGGTCTTGTCGCTCGGCCCCCTGCCCGACTCGCAGGAGCTGCGCGCCGGCAAGGCGGTGTGGCGCCCACCCGCCGCTGACCTGTCGGATGACCCGGAACAGGCCGTCATTGCCCTGAGTGCCATTCGGGCGCAGGCATTTTCGACCGGTGACGGCGAGCTGATGCGACTGGCGAACGTCGCCGACTCGCCGGCGCTCGCGTCCGACCTGCAGACCCTGGCCACCCTGGACGACCAGGGCGTGCTGCTGCAGGACCTTGCCTTCGACGTGACCAGCACTTCGGTGGTCAGCGAGGGTGACGGCGCCGCCGTCGTGACGGCCAGTGTGGTGACGGGCGCACATGCACTGGTGGGTCGAGCGGACGGCGAAGTGCGCCAGGACGTCGCGCGCTCAGCGCCGCGGACAGTCACGTTGAGCCTGCAGTGGAGCGACGGTCGCTGGCAGGTCGAATCCGTCCGCTGAGCCTCTTGGAGGGCGACGTGCGCGTTCTCTGGGGGCGAATCGCGGGCTATTCGCCCTCAGATGTGCTCTCCCCGGGGCGAATTGCGGGCTATTCGCCCCCCGCGCTGGGGGTCAGGCGCTCGCCAGCCAGGCGGCGGCCTGGTCGATGTCGCTGTGCTGGAACAGATATCCGGCGTCGATCAGCACCTGGGGCGCAACGCGCTTGCTGCCGAGCACGTTCTCGGCGAACTCACCGAGGCCAAGCCTGAGGGCGAACTGGGGGACGACGGCGACGGCTGGACGGTGCAGGGCCTTCGCCAGCGCGCGAGTGAACTCCGCGTTGGTGACAGGTGCGGGCGAGACGAGGTTCACCGGCCCGTGCACGTCGTGCTCCAGCAGGAACGAGACGACGCCAAGAACGTCGGGGAGCGTGATCCAGCTCCACCACGCATTACCGCTACCGAGTCGTCCGCCCAGACCCAGCTTGAACAGGGGCAGCAGCCGTTCCAGCGCGCCGCCGCCCGGGCCCAGCACGAGCCCGGTGCGCATGTGAGCGACCCTGATGCCGGCGTCGACGGCGGGGCGAGACGCTGCCTCCCAGTCGACGCAGACGTCGGACAGGAACGCGTCACCGGGCTCGTCGGACTCGACCAGCACATGGTCTCCACAGTCAGCGCCGTAGTAGTCCATGCCGGACGACTGGACCAGCACCTGGGGGAGCGGGTCCATCTGTGCCAGTGCGGTACTCAGCGTCCGCGAAGCGTCCACGCGGGAGTCGCGGATCGTCCGTTTGTACTCGGGCGTCCAGCGGTGCTCGGCCGTGCCGGCGCCGGACAGGTTGACCGCGGCCTGCACGCTGCCGAGGGCAGCAAGGTCGAGCTTCCCGGCGGCCGGGTCCCACTCCACCTCGTCGGCGGTCTGCGGCAGCCTGCGGACGAGCCGGACCACGTCGTGGCCCTCCCCGCGCAGATGCTCGACCAGCGGCTGGCCGATGAACCCCGAGGCACCGCTGACGACGATCCTCATGCCGGGGCGGCCTCCGTCACAGGTTCAGGTCTGCGTCGAATGCGCCTTCCTCCAGCCGCTCCTTGATCGTGATGAGGAAGCGGGCGGCGTCTGCACCGTCGACGATGCGGTGGTCGTACGACAGCGCGAGGTACACCATCGACCGGATCGCGATCGTCTCGCCGCCGTCCGCGTCCACCGTCACCACCGGACGCTTGACGACGGCACCTGTGCCGAGGATCGCCACCTGGGGCTGGTTGATGATCGGGGTGTCGAACAGCGCGCCACGGCTACCCGTGTTGGTCAGCGTGAACGTGCCACCGCCCAGCTCGTCCGGCGTGATCTTGTTGTTGCGGGTGCGTTCCGCGAGGTCGGCGATCTTGCGGGACAGGCCGGCGATGTTGAGGTCGCCCGCCTCGCGGATCACGGGCACCAGGAGCCCCCGCTCGGTGTCGACTGCCACCCCAAGGTTCTCCTGCGCCGGGTAGACGATCTCGTCCCCGTCCAGCGTCGCGTTCACCTTCGGGTGCGCCTTCAGCGCCTCGACCGTCGCTAGGGCGAAGAAGGGCAGGAACGACAGCTTCACGCCCTCGCGCGACTCGAACGCCGCCTTCGCTCGCGCGCGGAGCCGGGCGATCTTGGTGACGTCGACCTCGACCACGGTGGTGAGCTGGGCCGACACCTGCAACGACTCGACCATCCGTGCCGCGATCAGCTTCCGCAGCCGCGACATCTTCTCGGTGGTGCCGCGCTGCGGGGCGACGGCGACCTTTGCTGCTGCCGGAGCTGCCGACGAAGCGGCGGCTGGGGCGGACGCGGCCGGCGCCTGCGCAGCGGGTGCCCTGGCGGCCTCCTCCTCCGCCGCACGGGCGGCACGGGCCTCCTCGGCCGCGGCGAGCACGTCCTGCTTGCGGATGCGCCCACCGACTCCGGTGCCGTTGAGCGACGCCAGGTCGACGCCGTGCTCGGCAGCCAGCTTGCGCACCAGCGGTGTCACGTACGACGCGTCGCCGCTCGACGGGCGGCTCGGCTGGGCCTGCTGTTCCTGTGCCGGCGCCTGGGTCTGTGCCGGCGCCTGGGTCTGTGCCGGCGCCTGGGTCTGTGCCGGTGCCTGCTCGGCCTGGGCCGTCGGCTCCTCGGCTCCGGCATCGGCCGACGGCTGCTGGTCCGCCGCCTGCTCGGCGTCGGGGGCCGGCGCCTCGGCCTGCTGCTGGACCTGCCCGTTCTGTTCCGCGGGCTGTTCCTCGGGCTGCTCCGCAGGCTCCGGCTCGGCCTGCTTCTGCTGGGCCGGCTCGGCCGGCTCGGCCGGCTCGGCCTGCTCGGCCTGCTGCTGGTCGCCGCCACCGCCGTCACCGACCAGCGCGAGCGCGGCTCCGACCTCGACGGTCTCGTCCTCGCCGACCAGGATCTTCTGCACCGTGCCGCCCACGGGCGACGGGATCTCGGTGTCGACCTTGTCGGTGGACACCTCGAGCAGCGGCTCGTCGACCTCGACGGTGTCGCCCTCGGCCTTCAGCCAGCGCGTGACCGTGCCCTCGGTGACGCTCTCGCCGAGCGCCGGCATCTTCACCTCGGTGCCACCGCCGCCGCCGCCGCCACCGCCGTTGCTGCCGGACGACTGGGGCTGCTCCTCCGCCGGGGCGGGTGAGGGCGTGCTCTCGGCGGCCTGGGGCTGCTCGGCGTCCGTCGAAGGAGCCTCGGCCTGCTCGTTCGCTGGAGCCTCCTGGTCGGCAGCCTTCGCATCCGCGTCGGGGGCGCCCGACTGCTCGGCAGCGGACTGCTCCGGCTTCGAGTCAGCCTCCGCCGAGTCGTCAGCACCGGACTGCTGGCCACCACCGTCGGAGGACGAGTCGGCCTCGCCCTCACCGATCACGGCGAGCTGGGCGCCGACCTCGACGGTCTCGTCCTCGTCCACCAGGATCTTCTGCAGCACACCGGCTACGGGAGAGGGGATCTCGGTGTCGACCTTGTCGGTCGACACCTCCAGCAATGGCTCGTCGACCTCCACGCGATCGCCCACCTGCTTGAGCCAGCGCGTGACGGTGCCCTCGGTGACGCTCTCACCCAGGGCGGGCATCTCGACGGAGTCGGACATCGGCTCTCCCATCAGACGGTGCGGCTGCTGCGGTGGTGTTGCTGGTCTTGCTGGTGGCGCGGGTCCAACTCTGGTGCGGGACGGTCAGGCGTGCACGTGCAACGGCTTGCCGGCGAGCGCGAGGTGCGCCTCACCGAGCGACTCGCTCTGGGTCGGGTGGGCGTGAATCAGGGCGGCCACGTCCTCGGGGTAGGCCTCCCAGTTCACGATCAGCGACCCCTCGCCGACCTGCTCGCCCATGCGGGCGCCGACGGCGACGAAGCCGACGACGGGGCCGCCGGACTCGCGGATCAGCTTGACGAAGCCTGCGGTGCCGAGGATCTGGCTCTTGCCGTTGCCGCCGAGGTTGTAGTCCATCACCTCGACGTTGTCGTCGCCGTACTTCTCGCGGGCCTGGGCCTCGGTGAGTCCGACTGACGCGACCTCGGGGTCGCAGTAGGTGACGCGCGGGATGCCGGAATCGATCACGGGCGCCGGGTTGAGACCGGCGATCTCCTCGGCCACGAAGATGCCGTGGGCGAAGCCGCGATGTGCGAGCTGCAGACCGGGTACCAGGTCGCCGATCGCGTAGACGCCGTCGACGTTGGTGCGCAGGCGCTCGTCCGTCGGCACGAAGCCGCGGTCGAGGGTGACGCCGGCCTCGTCGAAGCCGAGGCCCGTCGTGCTGGGGCCGCGGCCGACTGCGACGAGCAGGATGTCGGCCTCGATGGTGTCGCCGTTCTCGAGGGACACCTTCACGCCGGAGTCGGACTGCTCGACGCCCGCGAACCTGACCCCGGTCTTGAACGCGATCTTGCGCTTGCGGAACGCGCGCTCGAGCACCTTGCTGGCGGACTCGTCCTCGGTCGGCACCAGCCGGGGGAGCGCCTCGACGATGGTGACGTCGACGCCGAACGACTTCCAGACGCTGGCGAACTCGACACCGATGACGCCGCCGCCGAGCACCACTGCGCTCTGCGGGATCCAGTCCATCTCGAGGGCCTGGTCGCTGGTGACCACCCGTCCGCCGATATCGAGGCCGGGCAGGCTGCGAGCGTACGAGCCGGTCGCGAGCACCACGTTCGTGCCGGTCAGCGTGCGGTCACCGACCTGCACCGTGGTCGGCGACGTGAGCCGGCCCTCGCCCTCGACCAGCGTCACCTTGTGAGCCTTCACCAGGCCCTGGAGGCCCTTGTAGAGGCGGCTGATGACGCCGTTCTTGTACTCGTTCACCCCAGCCATGTCGATCGACTCGAGCTGGGTGTGGACGCCGTACTTCGCACTCTCGCGGGCGGTGTCGGCGATCTCCGCTGCGTGCAGCAGAGCCTTGGTCGGGATGCAGCCGTAGTGCAGGCACGTCCCGCCGACCTTGTCCTTCTCGACGAGTGCGACCGACATGCCCAGCTCTGCGGCCCGGAACGCGCAGGCGTATCCGCCGCTGCCGGCCCCCAGGATCACGATGTCGAAGGCCTCGCCGGTGGCGTCGTCCGCCATGCTGCCGCTCCCTTGCGCGTCGGGTGCACGTGAACGGGACGTCGGCGGCGAGCCGCCGCAGCCACCCCGGGCCCGTCGTGTGAGCCGGGGTCCATCCTGGCACTAGTCGCCACACCATTCGCAACCGGACCAAGCGAGGCCTCCGGGCGCTACCGTTCGTCACGAGCGGTGGCACGAGCCCGTCGCAGCCGGTCGCGAGATCGCCCGACAGAAGGGGCCTTGGGATGGGTCTGTTCTCACGTCTGAAGGGTGGACGGCGAAAGGGCGGCGCCTCGGCGTCGACCGGTCCGATCGGAGGCGACGCGGGGCAGGTGCGCCGGCACCTGGCCGAGTTCGCGTCCACCCGGGACGGTCTCGAGGCCTACATCGAGCCCGCGACGACCGTGACGCCGACGACGCTGCTGCTGGTGGCCGGCGACGGCGAGTGGACGCGCCGCCCGGTGCCGAGCCCGCAGGCAGGGCGCGACTTCGCGGCACGGCTGGGCATCGACGTCTACGACATCAACCTGTCGGGCTACCCGAGCCGCATGCGGGAGTGGAACGCGAAGCAGAAGGCGGCACGCGCGGACGACGGGACGGGGACCGGCACCAGCACCGCCACCTGACCCTTGCTCACCCAGCCCACAGGTCGTCGCCGGGGTGCTCATGCAGCCCACACGAAATCGCGCTCAGACTGTGGGTCTGAGGAGCCCGCCGCAGCGGTGACGTGGGCTGGAGGAGCAAGCGGGGTAGGGGTCAGCCGCCGATGCGCTCGGCCAGCGTCAGCAGGGTTCGGACGGCGACGCCGGTGCCGCCCTTGCCCGTGTAGCCGTGGGGGCTGTGGGAGTTGAACGCCGGGCCGGCGATGTCGAGGTGGGCCCACGGGATCGGCCGCCCGTCCTCGTACTCGCCGACGAACTCCCTGAGGAAGATCCCGGCCACGAGCATGCCGCCGAATTTCTCGCCCGTGTTCGACAGGTCGGCGACGGGCGAGTCGATGGACGCGCGCAGCTCCTCCGGCAGCGGCATCGGCCAGAACTGCTCACCCGCGCTCTTGGCCGCGTCGACCACGAGCTCGCGCAGGTCGTCGTCGTTGGACATCACGGCGCTGACCCGGTTGCCGAGGGCGATCATCTGGGCACCGGTCAGGGTGGCGACGTCGACCAGCACGTCGGGACGCTCGTCGCTCGCGGCGGTCAGCCCGTCGGCGAGCACCAGGCGGCCCTCGGCGTCGGTGTTGAGCACCTCCACCGTCCGGCCGCCGTAGATCGAGATGACGTCGGACGGGCGCTGCGCGGTGCCGGAGGGCATGTTCTCGGCCAGGCACAGCCAGCCCGTCACCGCGAGCGGCAGCTGAAGCCGGGCCGCGGCCACCACGGTGTGCAGCACCGCGGCGGCGCCGGCCATGTCGAGCTTCATCGTCTCCATGCCGGCGGCCGGCTTGATCGAGAGGCCGCCCGAGTCGAACGTGATCCCCTTGCCGACGAGGGCGAGGTGCTTGCGGGCGGCTCGACGTCCACCGGTCGGGGTGTAGGTCAGCTTGACCAGTCGGGGTCCACGGCTCGAGCCCTGGCCGACGCCGATCAGCCCGCCGTAGCCGCCGCGCGCCAGCGCCGCGTCGTCGAGCACCTTCACCGTGATGCCGTGCTCCTTGCCGAGCTCGCGGGCGGTGTCGGCGAAGGCTGCCGGGTAGAGGTCGAGGGGCGGGCAGTTCACCAGGTCCTTGGTGCCGCCGATGGCCTCGGCCAGCACCGCGGCGCGCGTGACGGCGGCGCGGGCGTCAGTGTCGCGCGACAGCGGGGTCAGCACGGACACCTTGCCCACCGCGTCGGGGCTCGAGGAAGCCGACTTCTTCTTGTACTGCGTGTACGAGTAGGCGCCGAACAGCGCGCCCTCGGAGACGGCGGCCAGCTGGTCTGCGGTGCGGGCCGGCAGCCCGAGCGCGACGTGCCTGACACCGGCGAGCTCACGCACGGCGGCTCCGGCGGCTCGGCGGAGCGTCTCGAGCCCGACGCCTCCGCGTCCGACCTCGCCGACTCCCGTCAGCACGATCACCGGCGCCTTGATCTCGTCGTTCGCCGGGACGCGCCTGACCTCGTCGGGCGAACCCTTCACGCCCAGTCCGGTCAGCGAGTGCTCGAGATCTCGACGCAGGCCCGACGGCAGCGAGTCGGCTTGGTACAGCTGCGGCCCGTCGTCAGACTTGGCGACCGCTACGACGATCGCGTCGGCGGCCAGGGTGGCTGCGTCCTTGCCGGTCAGGCTGAGCGTGGTCACGGTTCTCCTCGCGTCGACGTTGCCCGCGGCCACCTCGCCGGCTGTGGGCAGGCCAGCAAGGGCTGCCGACCGCGTTGTCCGCGCCGATGGTAGTCACTCCTCGAAGAGCCGGGGCCGGTAGGTTGCCCGCCATGCCTGACGCGCCCGCTGCTGCTCTCACCGGCCCCCTGCACGACCGCCACCTGGCGAACGGCGCCAAGCTGGCCGACTTCAGCGGCTGGTCGATGCCGCTCGAGTTCGCCGGTGGAGGAGTGCTCGCCGAGCACGCCGCCGTGCGCGAGGCGGTGGGTCTCTTCGACGTCAGCCACCTGGGCAAGGCGCGGGTCGCCGGACCGGGCGCCGCCGCCTTCGCCAACGCCACGCTCTCGAACGACCTGCGCCGGATCGCCCCGGGCCAGGCTCAGTACACGCTGTGCTGCGACGACGAGACCGGTGGCGTGGTCGACGACCTGATCGCGTACCTGCGCTCCGACGACGACGTGCTCCTGGTGCCGAACGCCGCCAACACGGCCGAGGTGGTGCGCCGGCTGGCGGCCGCCGCTCCCTCTGGCGTCGAGGTGACGAACCTGCACACCGACTACGCCGTGCTCGCCCTCCAGGGCCCTCTGTCGGACGAGGTACTCGGTGACCTCGGGCTACCCGCCGGCCACGACTACATGTCGTTCGTCGAAACCACCTGGAACAACTCGCCTCTCGTCGTCTGCCGCACGGGCTACACCGGCGAGCGCGGGTACGAGCTGCTTCCCCTCTGGGACGCTGCTGGTCCGCTCTGGGACGCCTTGCTCGCCGCTGTCACAGCGCGCGGTGGGCGCGCCGCCGGCCTCGGCGCGCGCGACACCCTGCGCACCGAGATGGGGTACGCGCTGCACGGTCACGAGCTCAGCCTGGACATCACCCCGGTGAAGGCGCGCGTCGGGTGGGCCGTCGGGTGGAAGAAGGACGCGTTCTGGGGACACGACGTGCTCGCCGCCGAGAAGGCCGCCGGTCCGGCGCGGGTGGCGCGCGGGCTGCTCGCGCTCGACCGTGGCGTGCCCCGCGCCGAGCTCGACGTGCTGGGCCCGGACGGGGTCGTGGTCGGGCGCACCACGTCGGGCACCTTCTCTCCGACTCTGAAGCAGGGGATCGGCTTGGCGCTGCTCGATGCTGTTGTCGCCGAGGGTGACGAGGTGGCGGTCGACGTGCGCGGCCGGCACCTGCGCTGTCGCGTCGTCCGTCCGCCCTTCGTTGAGGTGCAGACGCGCCAGGACTGAATCGCTTTCGGGCTCGGACCCGCCGATCGACCTCTACTTCACGAGGCTCCGTGCACGTTCACGAGGCTCGCTAGCCACGTTAACGGTGCGTTCGCCTCGTTAACGTGGCTAGCGAACAAAGACGGTCAGACGTTGGCGGCAACCACCACGAGGGCGGCGGTGAGGGCGGCCTCGACCGCTGCGCCCAGCACGTCGCCGGTGACGCCGCCGAGCCGGGAGATGCAGCGGCGCACCACCACCGCGACCACCAGGCACGCCGCTGCTGTGGCCAGTGCGCCCGACCACCAGGGCCAGCCCGCTGCGGCCAGCGCGCCAGAAGCCAGACCCGTCCACACCGAGACTGCGACAACGGCTTTCACCGGACGGACGGAGCCCGCAACAGCTGCGCCGAGTCCGTCAGGCCTGGCTGCCGGGACGCCTCGAGCGCACACCACGGACAGCATCGCACGCGAGAGCGTCACTGCCGCTACGGTTCCGGTCGCAGCCGCCCACCAGCGCAGATCGGCGAGGGCCGCGAGACAGGCGACCTGCGCCGCCAGGGTCACGACGAGCGTGACGGCTCCGGCGGGTCCGACGTCGCCGCGGCGCATCACGCTCAGGGCGCGCTCGCGGTCGTAGCCGGCGGCCAGGCCGTCAGCCGTGTCGGCCAGCCCGTCGAGATGCAGGCCCCGTGAGCCGAGGGCCAGGACGCCCACGGCCAGCGCAGCACTCGCCAGAGGTGGGACGCCGACGAGGGTGGCGCCGACGAGTACCGCCGCCGTGACGATCCCGAGGGGCAGCGTCGCGATCGGGGCCAGCAGCATCGCCCTCCCTGCGACCTGAGCGTCCACACGCTCCGGCGCCCGGGTGCGTACGACCGTGAGCGTGCCGAGGGCCAACCGCCACCCCGACCACTCGGCCTCTCTCACAACCGTTGCACCCGGCCGGCGACGAGCAGCAGCACGTCGTCGGCGTCGGCGGCCAGACGCGCGTTCAGCCGTCCGAGCAGATCGCGGAACGTGCGGCCCGCCGGCGTGGGCGGGACCACGCCGGACCCGACCTCGTTCGTCACCGCGACCACCGGGACGCGGGCGCCCCGCCAGGCCGTCAGCAGCTCGCCGACCGCTGCGTCGACCCGGTCCTGCCAGCCGTCGCGCTCGTCCCAGGCACCGTTGTCGTCGAGCACCCGGGTCAGCCACGTGCCGACGCAGTCGAGCAGCACGGGCGCCTCGGCCCGTTGGAGCGCACCTGCAACGTCGGGCGTCTCGATCGTGGTCCAGCTCGGCGGACGGCGGTGCTGGTGCTCCGCTACTCGGGCGCCCCACTCGGGGTCTGCGCCGTCGGCGGGGTACCCCGGCGCTACGTACGTGACGGTTCGGTACTGCGACATCAGCGCCTCCGCATGCCGCGACTTGCCCGACCTGGCGCCGCCGGTCACGAGCACCCGTGTCGCGTCGGGTGCGCCGGTCACCAGCCGAGTCCCGTCAGGCACTGCCCTTGCGCCCAGGGCGCCCAGCCGCTCGGCGAGATCGGCCCCGGGTGGGTTTCGGTGCGACAGGTGGACGGCCACGACGTCGGTGTCCGCGCTGACCGCTCCGACGTCCCTGAGACGCTGAACCTGGACGCCGAACGTCTCGAGGTCGAGGTGGTCAGGCACGTCGCCCCGTGGAGTCGCCGGTCGTTCCCCGTATGTCTCCTCCAGCAGTAACAGATCGAAATCCGCTGCAGCACAGGCGTCCACGGTTGCCTGGGGGAGCGGGCCGGTGTCGGTGGCGTACAGCATTCGGTGACCGTCGGGTCCTGTCACGTCGTAGAGCACCGACGCGGTCGCCTCGTGCGCGGCGGCGAGCACGCGCACCCGGTAGCCGTCCGCGCCGTGCACGTCGCCCACGTCTGCCTGGTGCCAATGCACCGGGTTGTCGGGACCCGCCCAGTGCCGCCACTGCTCGATCACCGTCGCCGGTCCGTGCACCTGCAGCGGCTCCTCCCGTCCGGCCCAAGCCCTTGTCAGCAGGGCCATCGGCGCGCTGTGGTCGGGGTGGTCGTGGGTCAGGAACACGTGCCGGACGCGGGCGAGATCGGTGCCGGCGCGCTGAGCCTGGGCTGCCGTGTGCGGGCCACAGTCGAGCAGGAGTACGCCGTCAACGAGGGCCGACGTCGTCAGCCTGATCGAGTCTGTGGCGCGCGCCCACCGGCATGATGCGCACTCGCAGAAGGCATTCGGCCAGCCGTCGGCCGAGCCTGTCCCGAGAAGAAGGACTTCCATCAGGACGGGGCCGACTTGAACGTGGGCTCGGCGTCGAAGTTCGCCCGGCGCAAGGCGCGGCGCAGGGTGGCCAGCACGGGTCCGGCGCCGACCAGGCAGAGGATCGCCGTCAGCAGCCCGCGCGGGAGGTCCCAGCCAAGCGAGGTGGCGAGGTAGAACACGAGGTAGCGGCGGAGGTTGTCGATCACCGGCTCGCCCGCGACGAAGTAGATGCCCTCAGTGGCGACGAGGTCGCCGGACGCCACCAGGAACGGCCAGAACCACAGGTTCATGACGACCCCGTACCCGAGGCCGGCGACCAGCCCGTAGGCGGCGAGCAGCCACCGCTCGGCCCAGCCGGACGCTCGGGGCAGGCACGCAGCTCCGAGCGTCACCCACCCGGCGGCGAACATCTGGAACGGCACCCACGGCCCGATGCCGCCCGTCAGGAACCCTCCGACGAGCACCGCCAGGGCGCCGAGCAGGAACCCCATCCCGCGGCCGAGCACCCGGCCGGCGAGCACGAGCAGGAAGAACATCGGCTCAAGGCCTGCGGTTCCGGCACCCAGCACGCGCAGGGCTCCGCCGGCTGCCGCCAGAACGCCCAGCACCGCAACGGTTTTGGCGTCGAGGCCACCGGCGGCGATCTGGGCGACGACAAAGGCCGCCATCAGCGCCATCAGCAGGACGAACAGCCACGGCGCGTCGGCGGCGTGCTCGTCACCGAGGCCTGCCGAGATGAAGAACGGCCACATGAACGAGAAGGCCCCGACGGCGGACGTCAGCGCCAGCGTGAGCGCAGCGACCCAGCCGACAGGCAGCACCGGACGCCTCCACTTGCGCCGAGCGCCGGACCCGGGCGAGGTGGCGACGGCCAGCTCGCTCACGACGCCGGGTCCAGGGCGGCGGCGACGTCGGCCACGGTCAGCCAGGCCTGCGGGTGCAGCACCTTGGCGACCTGCGGCGCGAACGCAGGCGAGCCAGCCAGCACGGCCTCTGCGGGCCCGTCCGAGACGATCTCGCCCTCGGCCATCACCATCACGCGGTCGGCGCACTCGGCCGCGAGCTCGACGTCGTGGGTGGCGAGCAGCACGCCGTGACCCTGTGCAGCGAGCTCGCGCAGGACCACCACCAGTCGCTCCTTGGCGCGATAGTCGAGACCCCGGGTCGGCTCGTCGAGCAGCAGCAGCGACGGAGAGCCGGTCAGGATCACCGCGAGCGCCAGGGCGAGGCGCTGACCCTCGGACAGGTCGCGCGGGTGGGCACCGGAGTCGATCGCCGCGCCGTCCGACGTCGTCGGGATGAGGCGGTCGAGAAGGCTGCGGCACGTGCCGTTCGCTGCGTCGAAGTCGTGGTCGGCACCGGCGCACTCGCCGTCGACCGTGTCGGCGTACAGGAGCAGTCCCGCGTCCTGCGGCACCATGCCGACCCGCCGCACCAGCTCGCGCGGAGTGGTCTCGGCCGGGTCGACGGCGCTGGGTCCCTGGCCGCCGCCGACGCGAAGCGTCCCGCCGCGGCGCGTCAGCTGGCCCGCCAGCGCACCGAGCAGCGTGGACTTGCCGGCCCCGTTGCGGCCCATCAGGGCCACCACCTCCCCGGCGTGCACCACCGCGTCGACACCCCGCAGCACCGGCACGCCCCCTCGGTTCACCTGCAGTCCGCGGGCCAGTCCCAGGGCGACCGGTGGCGCCGCAGTTCCCTTGTCCGCCAACGGAATCCGCGACCGTCGTGGCGCGGTGGACGAGAGGCGGACGACGAGTGGACGGGCCATCCGGCGCGCGTCGCGCACCGACAGAGGTAGTGGTGACCAGCCCGCAAGCCGGCCGAGGTCGACGACGGGCGGGACGACGGGCGAGGTCTTCACCTGGTCGGCGACGGGACCATGCACGACCGTGCCACCGTCGACCACCACCAGACGGTCGGCGTACTGCACGACGCGCTCGAGGCGGTGCTCGGCCATCAGCACCGTCAGCCCGAGGTCGTGCACCAGCCGCGTCAGGGCGGCCAGCACCTCCTCGGCGGCCACCGGGTCGAGGGCGGACGTCGGCTCGTCGAGCACCAGGATGCGCGGCTGGGCTGCCAGCACCCCGCCGATCGCTACGCGTTGCTGCTGGCCGCCCGACAGGGTCGTGAGCGTCCGGTTGCGCACGTCGGCCAACCCGAGCACGTCGAGCGTCTCCTCGACCCGCCGTCGCATCACGGCCGACGCGAGCCCGATCGACTCCATCCCGTAGGCGATCTCTTCCTCGACGGTGTCGGTGACGAAGGAGGCGAGCGGGTCCTGCCCCACCATCCCGACCACGTCGGCGAGGTCGCGTGGCCGGTGTGTGCAGGTGTCCCGTCCCTCGACGAGCACCCGGCCGGAGAGGGTGCCGCCGGTGAAGTGCGGCACCAGGCCGTTGACGCAACCGAGCAGGGTGGTCTTGCCGCTGCCGGTCGGGCCGACGACGAGAGCGAGCTCGCCCTCCTCGATGCGGAGGTCGACGCCCGAGAGCACTTGGTGCACACCGTCGTTCGTCTCGTAGGCGACCCCGACGTGCTCGAAGCGGATCATGCGTTTTCCTCTCCGAGGGCCGATACGGCGTGGTTCCGGTCTTCCGCGGCACTGGGAGCACCGGAATCACGCCGTAGTGCCGTGGTCTTAGACGCGCGGACGGGTGGCACCGGGGCCAGAGCGCCGGCCAGCAGGGCCACCAGCACGGCTCCCGCGGCCAGCAGTGGCACGCCGGGCACGACGGCCGGCACGGTCTGTGGCGTCAGGGCGGACGGGTCGGTGGCGCCGACGTAGATCACCCCGCCGAGGGCGACCAGCCCGGTGCCCAGCACCAGCCACTCCGGGAGGGCCCACGGGTCGGGGCGGTACCGCGACCGCCGCTCGCGGCGCGCGCCGACGAGCAGGGCCACGAAGGCCAGCGCGAGGCCGACGCCGACCAACGGGAAACCGAGGAGCGGGGGCCCGCTGCCGTCGAGCACGCCGTACAGGCCGGCCACCACCCCGCCGAGGCCCGTCAGGGTCAGGGCGGTCGCGGCGCGCCGTCCGCCGTCCGTCCGGTGAACGGAGCGTCCGTACCCCCGTGACTCCATCGACGCCGCCAGGTGCAGGGACCGGTCGAGGGCACCCTCGAGCACCGGCACCATCAGGCGCGCCAGCTCGCGGGGGCTCCGGCCGGCGTGCCCCCGCAGGCGCCGCGCGGCCCGAACCCGCCGAGCGTCGTCGACCAGCTGAGGCGCGTAGGTGAGCGCGACCACGACGGCCGTGCCGACCTCGTAGAGCGTCGCCGGCACGTGTCGCAGCAGCCGGCGTGGACTGGCGAGCGCGTTCGCCGCACCCACGCAGGCAAGCACCGCGGCGAGCCGGGCCCCCTGGTAGCAGGCGTAGAGCAGCTCCTCGAGCGTCACCGGCCCGCCGAGCCTGACCCGTCCGAACCACTCGGGCAGGGGCACCTCCGGCAGGCGGAACAGCACCGTCCGCCCCGGCACGCCACCACCGAGCACGCACTGTGCGACGACGTGCAGAACGATGCCCACCAGGCCGAGCAGCAGGAACGGCACGTACGGGGAGGGTGCCCCGAGCTCGCGGCGGCTCACCACCACGTACCCCACGACGACGACCACCAGCACCAGCAGGAACGGGTTGGTGGTGCGGCTCGCCACCGCCGCCAGGCAGCCCGCCCACATCCACCACGCCAGCGGGTGCAGCAGGCGCGGTAGGTGCGATCGGTCAGGTGGGCGGAGCATCGGGTTCGCCGGCGGCAGGAGCCGTCAGTTGTCCTGCCGGTTGGCGCGGCTGCGCTGCGCGATCACACCGATCAGGGCGACGAGGACGGCGACCGCCACCAGCACCCAGACCCACGTGGGCAGGCCGCCGTCGTCGGCGGACTCCTCAGCCGCTTCGGCGACCTCGTCCGAGGTCTCTCCCTCCGCGTTGACGAGGGCCGGGAAGTCGATCGGCTCGTCGGCGGCGGCCATGTCGGTGGTCACGTCGCCGTCCGCCACCGCGACACCGCACCCGGCCTCGGGGAACCCGTCGATGCCACAGACCAGACCGCCCTCGATGCGCAGCTCCGAGTCCTTGGCGAGCACGTCGGCACCGTTGGCCTCGGCGGGAACCACGGCGCACGACACCTTGGGGTCGGGCACGGTCGCGCCTGCCAGGGCGTCGGCTTCCCGTCCGAAGTCGATCATCACGGCGACACGCTTCTGACCCTCTCCGACGGGGGTCTCACCGCAGATCTGCTCGAAGGTCGCGGTTGCCCTCGGAAGGCGCGTGTCGGTGGGGCCGGCGACGGCGAAGCGGTAGCCCTCGACGCTGCCGTTCTCGGGGATGAAGCCGTCGTTGCCGGTGGTCGCGAACTCCCACGCGCCCTCGGTGAGGTGGTAGTAGCCCCAGAATCGGTACGACTCGGCCGAGGCAGGGCCGGCCGTGAGCGCCAGGCCCATGACGCTGGCCAGGGCGGCGAGCACCAGTGTCAGCGCGACATGGCGGGTACGGGACGGGTGGGCGACGTTCACGGGTAGACCTCCTCGCGGGGGGCGGGAGGTGACGGGCTACGCCGGCAGACGTCGGACGACGTGAGCAGACGAGCACGTGACGCACCCGGCTCCTGACCGCAGACCACGGCGGATGAGATGGAGCCGACTCCCTCGGGAAGGTGTTCCGGCTCGCCCCCGGGTCACGTCCGCGGACGTCGTCTCGGGGGCCTACGGTTGCGGGTCAGCGCCGGATTCGGACCGGCTTTCCCCACCCGTGGTTGTCAGTGCAGGCACAGTCCCACGGGGGTAGGTGGGTGTCAAAGCGCGGAGCCGGAGATGGGAGGAGGGCTGGCGATGGTGGGGTGGCCGACGGCTGCCGGCCTGTTGGCCGGCAACCTCGCGGACGTGGCCCTGGGCGACCCGGCGAGGTGGCATCCGGTGGCGGGGTTCGGCCGCGGTGCGCGGGTGCTCGAGGGCCGGGTATGGCGTGATGGGCGGACGGCGGGGGCCTTGCACTGGGTGGGCTGCGTGGGCCCTGTTGTCGTGGCAGGGGTCGCCGTCGAGCGTGCCCTCCTCCGCCATCCGGTTGCGCGTGCGGCCGTCACTGCGGCGGCGACGTGGGTCGTGCTGGGCGGCGCCTCCCTCGCGCGCGAGGGAACGGTGATGGCCGACCTGCTCGCGGAGGCCGGGCCAGAGGGCGACCTGACGGCGGCCAGGCAGCGCCTGTCACACCTGTGCGGGCGCGACCCCACGGGTCTGGGCTCCGACGAGATCGCCCGCGCCGCAGTCGAGTCCGTCGCGGAGAACACGTCCGATGCCGTCGTGGCCCCCCTGTTGTGGGGTGCGGTCGCCGGGCTGCCGGGCCTGCTCGGGTACCGGGCGGTCAACACGCTCGACGCGATGGTCGGCCACCGGACCCCGAGGTACCGGCGCTTCGGGTGGTTCGCGGCGCGGGCGGACGATGTGGCGAACCTCGTGCCTGCCCGCGTGACGGCTCTGCTGGCCGCGGCTGCATCGCCGGTCGTCGGCGGCAGTCGCGCTGCGGCAGTGGCGGTCTGGCGTCGTGATGCCTCCCAGCACCCGAGCCCGAACGCCGGTCCGGTGGAGGCAGCGTTCGCCGGCGCCCTCGGCGTGCGGCTGGGTGGGGTGAACGTCTACGACGGTGACGTGGACGACCGGGGCACGTTGGGTGACGGACGTGGCCCGAGCTCAGCGGACGTGCCTCGGGCCGTCACGCTGTCGCGCCTGGTCGGCTGGGGATCCCTGGTGGTCTCTGCCGCGGTCCCTGTCGTCGTCGCGCTGGCCGGCCGAGCCCGGCGACGCGAGGTGTCCGGGTGACGCGGCAGGCACACAGCGCCAGGCAGGCCGGGACCCTGCTCGTCGCCGGCACCACCTCGGACGCCGGCAAGTCGCTGGTCACCACCGGGCTCTGCCGGTGGCTGGCGCGGCGCGGCGTCTCGGTCGCACCCTTCAAGGCCCAGAACATGTCCAACAACTCGATGGTCTGCGCCGACGGTGGCGAGATCGGTCGGGCGCAGTGGCTGCAGGCGATGGCGGCCCGCACCGAGCCCACCGTGGCGATGAACCCGGTGCTGCTGAAGCCGGGCAGCGACCGGACGTCCCACGTGGTGCTGATGGGCCGCGCCTACGGCACCCTGCGCGCGGGTGAGTTCGCCACGGGCAGAGCTGAACTCGCGCGCGAGGCCTTCGCGGCATTCGACGACCTGCGCTCACGACACGACGTGGTGGTGTGTGAAGGCGCGGGCTCACCGGCCGAGACCAACCTGCGGGCCGGCGACTACGTGAACATGGGCCTGGCTCGTCACGGGCGTGTTCCCGTGGTGGTCGTCGGCGACATCGACCGCGGCGGGGTGCTGGCGTCGATGTTCGGGACGGTGGCCCTGCTCTCGGCAGCGGACCAGGAGCTCCTTGCCGGGTTCGTGGTGAACAAGTTCCGCGGTGACGTGGAGCTGTTGCGACCGGGGCTGCGCCAGCTCGAGCAGGTCACCGGACGTCCCGTGCTCGGCGTGCTGCCCTGGCTCGACGGCGTATGGGTCGACTCCGAGGACGCCCTGGCGATGGCCGGCTGGCAGCAGCCGGTCTCGCGGGGGCGGCCCCTCGGTGTCGTCGTCATCCGCCTGCCCAGGGTGTCGAACGCGACGGACGTGGACGCCCTCGCAGCCGAGCCAGGTGTGCACGTGACGGTGACCGCCGACCCCGATGTCGCCGCGGCTGCCGATGTGCTCGTCTTGCCCGGAACGCGTTCCACCGTGGGCGATCTCGCGTGGCTACGCTCCCACGGGCTCGACCGCGTGGTGTCGGCACGAGCGGCTGCCGGACGCCCTGTGCTGGGGATCTGTGGCGGCTACCAGATGCTGGCTCGGCGGATCGTCGACATCGAGGGCGTGGAGGGGCCCGCCGGTGAGACGGCCGGCCTGGGGGTGCTGCCGACCGATGTGCACTTCTCGCCGGAGAAGCTGCTGGGTCGCCCGTCCGGGGTCTGGCGTGGTCATGTCGTGCGCGCCTACGAGATCCACCACGGTGTGGCCGACATCGACACGGCCACACCGGACCTCGATGGGCCCATGCCCGAAGGCCCCGAAGGCACGGAGCCATTCCTCGACGGCTGGCGCGTCGGGTCGGTCTGGGGCACCACGTGGCACGGCGCGTTCGAGAACGACGCGTTCCGTCGCGCCTGGCTGGTCGAGGCTGCCGCGCAGGCCGGCGTCGAGTGGCGACCTGTGCCAGGCGCCCTCGGGTTCGCGGCGTCACGAGAGGCGATGATCGACCGACTGGCGGACGCCGTGGAGGAGCACCTCGACACCGATCGGCTGTGGCGGCTGATCGAGGGCGGCGGTCCCCCGTCCGGCCTGCCGTTCGTGCCACCCGGCGCACCCAACTGACGACAGCGGGCTCGCGCGCCGTCGATACGATCCGCCCATGAGCCTCGCCGTCCGGGTGATCCCGTGCCTGGACGTCGACGCGGGGCGCGTCGTCAAGGGCGTCAACTTCGAGAACCTGCGTGACGCCGGCGACCCGGTCGAGCTCGCGTCGCGCTACGACGCCGAGGGCGCCGACGAGCTGACCTTCCTCGACGTGACCGCCTCGTCCGACAGCCGCGAGACGACCTACGACATCGTCGCCCGCACGGCGGAACAGGTCTTCATCCCGCTGACGGTGGGCGGCGGCGTGCGAACGGTCGACGACGTCGACCGGCTGCTGCGAGCAGGCGCCGACAAGGTCGGGGTCAACACCGCAGCCATCGCCCGCCCGGAGCTGGTGGCCGAGATCGCCGACCGGTTCGGTGCTCAGGTGCTCGTGGTCTCGCTCGACGCGCGCCGCACCGTCGGTGACCGCACCACCGACTCCGGCTTCGAGGCCACCACCCACGGAGGGCGCCGCGGCACGGGCATCGACGCGGTTGCGTGGGCGGCGCGCGTGGCCGAGCTGGGAGCCGGCGAGATCCTGCTCAACTCGATGGACGCTGACGGCACCAAGGCCGGTTTCGATCTCGAGCTGATCCGGGCGGTGCGCGCCGCCGTGAGGCTGCCGGTTGTGGCCAGCGGGGGTGCCGGCGCGGTCGAGCACTTCGCCCCGGCGGTCGACGCCGGAGCCGACGCCGTGCTGGCAGCCAGCGTCTTCCACTTCGCCGAGATGACCGTCGGCCAGGTCAAGGAGGCGCTCAGCAGCGCGGGTCACACCGTCCGCTGATCTGGGCGCTTACTGCTCGTCGACCCAGGTGCTGAACGCCTCCACGGCGTCGGCCGGCCCGCCGACCTCGACCAGCGCCTGCTCGCGCCGTCCGAAGATGTAGAGAAGCAGCTCGGGCGCGGGACCGGTGAGCGTCACCGCCGGGTCGCCTCGGCGCACCTTCGCACGCCGGCCGTTCGGCACGACCAGCACGACACCGACTGGGCAGCGCCGCAGCTCGCGCCGCGAGACCGCGAGGGCCGCGCCCCACAGCACCTTGTGCTGGCCGGCGGAGAGCTCGCGGGGCGTCCAGTCCGGCTGCGCCCGCCGCACGTCTTCGAGGTGCACGAACATCTCGGTGGTGTTGAGGAGCGAGTCGGCGCCGGGCAACGAGAAGGCGCTCAGCTTCGGTGGCCCCTCGCGCAGGTCGCGCACCAGGTCCTCGAAGGGCCGCTGGACGGCCCCCTCCATCACGCGCTCGGTGTGCCGTCCGAAGCCCGGGAGGTCAGGCATCGTCATCCCGGGCGTCGCGTCGGGACGTGACTCGCGCAGCACGATGTGGGCGACGAGGTCGCGTGTGTTCCAGCCCTCGCACAGGGTCGGTGCGTCGGGGCCGGTCGCCTCGACCAGGTCGGCGAGTGCGGCGCGGTCACGGGCAGCCGGTGAGCGGGTTGGTGTGGAGGTGCGGTTGGTCATGTCTCGAGTGTGCGGGCGGGGCGCTCTGGGAGCCAATCCGGAGCCAATCCAGGGCCAATCCGGGGCCAATCCAGGGCCAATCCGGGGCCGATCCGGAGCCAATCCGTGCGAGCGATGTCACTCCCGTGTGAGAGGGTGAAGACATCCCATCACTGGCTTCAGGAGGCCCGCCCGTGCCCGATCGCCCCGTCCCCTCGACGGCGCACCAGGGCACGATGCGAAGGGGATTTGGCGTTCTGTGGCGCGGGATCCGCGACGAGCCCAGGCTGTTCGCCACCGCGGTCGCCGGCAGTGCCGTCTACGGCGCGGGCACGGCCGGCACCGGCTACCTGGTCGGCCGCATCACCGACGAGGTGCTGGCTCCCGCCTTCGCAGCCGGACGGGTCGACCACGCCGCGCTGCTCGGCGCCGCCGGCCTGCTCGCCCTCGTCGCACTGGTAACGGCTGCGGCAGTCGCCGTCCGCCGAATCTTTGCCGGCATGACCTCGGTGAACCTGCAGGCCCGGTACCGCCGTGCCGTCTCCCGCCAGTACCTGCGGCTGCCGCTGTCGTGGCACCACCGGCACCCGGCGGGGCAGCTGCTCTCGAATGCGAACTCCGACGTCGAGGCCACGTTCATGGTCTTCAACCCGCTGCCGTTCTCGCTTGGCGTCATCGTGATGCTCGTCATCGCGGGCGTCGCGATGGTGGCCGCCGACCCGGTGCTCGCGGCCGTGGGGCTCACGGTCCTTCCGGCGGTGGCGATCTCGAACATCGTCTACCAGCGCGTGATGTCACCGAAAGTGGTTCGGGCGCAGCAGCTACGGGCGGCGGTCGCGGCCATCGCCCACGAGAGCTTCGACGGCGCGCTCGTGGTCAAGGCCCTGGGCCGAGAGGGCGAGGAGACGTCCCGGTTCTCGGCGGCGACCGACGAGCTGAAGGCGGCGAACGTGGACGTCGGGCGCACTCGAGGCGTCTTCGACCCGCTGGTCGAGCTGCTGCCGACACTGGGGACGCTGGCGGTGCTCGCGCTGGGCACGTGGCGGGTCAGCAGCGGTGCCGCGCAGGCCGGCGACGTGGTGCAGGTCGGCTACCTGCTGGCCCTGCTGGCGTTCCCGGTGCGAGCACTCGGTTGGGTTCTCGGTGAGCTGCCACGCGCTGCCGTCGGCTGGGGACGGGTGGAGTCCGTGCTGCGAGCCAAGGGCGAGATGCGTTTCGGCGCAGACCGTCTCGACGGCAGCGGCCCCCTCGACCTTCGCCTCGACGACGTCTCGTACGCCTTCGAGCTGGGTGTCGACGAGGACCTGTCCGCCGAGGTGGCCGACCCGAATGCGGCCGGGCCGGAGCGCATCGAGGTGCTGCACGACGTGCACCTGACCGTGGCGGCGGGCAGCACGGTCGCCGTGGTCGGACCGACCGGCTCGGGCAAGTCGACACTGGCCGGCCTGCTGGTGCGGCTGGTCGACCCTCACACCGGCGAGGTACTGCTCGACGGGGTCGACGCGCGCCGCATCGCCGCGGGGGGCATCGCCGAGGCCGCTGCCATGGTTCCGCAGTCGACCTTCGTGTTCGACGACACCGTCCGCGGCAACGTGACCCTCGGGGCCACCGGCCCTGACGGACGTGAGCTGGACGACGAGATGGTCTGGGCTGCACTGCAGCTCGCGCAGGGTGACCGCTTCGTGGCGGCGCTGCCCTCGGGGCTCGACACGCGTGTGGGGGAGCGCGGCACCAGCCTGTCGGGTGGCCAGCGGCAGCGCGTCGCACTGGCCCGCGCGATGGTGCGTGGCCCCCGGCTCCTGGTGCTCGACGACGCGACCTCGGCGGTCGACCCGCGCGTCGAGCAGGCGATACTCGGCGGGCTGCGCGAGAGCCAGGAAGGGCTCACCGTCGTCGTGGTCGCCTACCGCAAGGCCACCATCTCGCTGGCCGACGAGGTCGTGTACATCGAGCGCGGCCGTGTCGTGGACCGCGGCACCCACGTGGAGCTGCTCGAGCGCCATCCGCGCTACCGGCACCTGGTGAACGCCTACGAGGAGGAGGCGGCGGCGCGATGAGCACTCCTGCAGAGAAGGCCACCGACCCCGCCGGCTCCGTCATCGAGGCGGCAGCACAGACCACGGTCTGGCGCACGCTGCGCCGTGGTCTCGAGCTATCGCCGCAGATCCGCAAGGGGCTCGGCGTCACGCTCGCGCTCGCCTGCGTCGCCACCCTCGGCCGGCTCGTCGTGCCGGTCACCGTGCAGCGCACGATCGACAACGGCATCAACGCTCCGGGTGGTCCAGACGTCAACGCGGTCACCGTGCTGGTGGCCGTCGCTGCGGTCGGCGTCCTGCTGACCGGCGTCACGTCATACGTGGTGAACCTCAGGCTCTTTCGCGCCACCGAGGCCGGGCTCGCGCATCTGCGCACGACCGCGTTCCGCCGCGTGCACGACCTGTCGGTGCTGACCCAGAGCACCGAGCGGAGAGGTGCGCTCGTGAGCCGCGTGACGGGCGACGTCGACACCATCTCGCAGTTCATGCAGTACGGCGGGCTGCTGCTGATCCTGTCGGTCGGGCAGCTGCTGGTCGCCACCGTGCTGATGACGTTCTACTCGGTGCCGCTGACCCTGCTGGTGCTCGGCTGCTTCATCCCGCTGATCCTCTTCGGACGGTGGAGCCAGAAGCACGTCTCCGCCGCTTACGGCGCTGTCCGCGAACGCATCGGCGACGTGCTCGGCGCGATCTCGGAGACCGTCGTCGGCGCCGACACGATCCGGGCGTACGCGATCGAGGCCCGCACCGCCGACCGCGTCGACGCGAGCGTGGAGCGCCACCGCAAGGCGGCCGTCAGGGCGCAGACGCTCGTGTCGTTCAGCTTCTCGTCGGGTGTCCTGGTCTCGGGCCTGGTCGTGTCCGCCGTCGTGCTGGCGGGCACGTGGTGGGGGGTCGGCGGCGACATCAGCCTCGGGGAGCTGGTCGCCTTCCTGTTCCTGGTGCAGATCTTCACCGGGCCGGTGATGTCGGTGACCGAGATCCTCAACGAGCTGCAGAACGCCGTGGCGGGCTGGCGCCGCGTCATCGCCGTCCTCGACACGCCGGCCGACGTGGCCGACCCCGGCGACGAGGGCGAGTCCCTGCCGCGCGGTCCGATCACGGTGGAGTTCGACGGCGTCAGCTTCGCGTATCCCAGCGGACCGCTGGTATTGCGCGACGTGTCGCTGCGCATCCCGCCGCAGAGCAAGGTCGCCGTCGTGGGTGAGACCGGCTCGGGCAAGACGACGCTCGCCAAGCTGCTGACGCGGCTGCAGGACCCGGGCGCCGGACGGGTGCTGCTCGACGGCGTCGACCTTCGGCGGCTGCGGTTCTCGAGTCTGCGCGAGCGGGTCGTGATGGTGCCGCAGGAGGGCTTCCTGTTCGACGACACCCTGCTCCACAACGTGAGGTACGGGCGGCCCGCCGCGTCCGACATCGACATCGAGCTCGCCCTGACCGAGCTCGGGCTGATGGAGTGGGTCGAGACCCTGCCGCACGGCCTGCACACGAGCGTCGGGCAGCGAGGTGAGTCCCTCTCGGCCGGAGAGCGGCAGCTAGTCGCTCTGGCCCGGGCTTACCTCGCCGACCCTGACCTGCTCGTGCTCGACGAGGCCACCAGCGCCGTCGACCCGGCGACCGAGGTCAGGCTGCAGCGGGCTCTCACCGGCGTCACACACGGCCGCACCGCGGTCACCATCGCGCACCGCATGTCGACGGCGGAGACCGCCGACCTGGTGGTCGTCGTCGACGCCGGTCGCATCGTCGAGACCGGTCACCACGATGAGCTCGTCGAGGCCGGCGGCGTCTACTCGCGCCTGCACGCCTCGTGGTCGGCGCAGCTCCGCTCGGTCTGACCCAACCTCCCTGGCAGGTTCACAGCCCGCTCGGGGCGGTTGTGGGCCTGACACGTGGCCAGCAAAGGGTCTGGCAGGATCGACCGGTGCCACAGACCCCCTCGTCCGAGCTCGACCCAGCTGTCGCAGCGCGCCTGAAGCGCGACGCAGCAGGGCTGGTCGCGGCGGTCGTGCAGCAGCACGACTCCGGCGAGGTGCTGATGGTCGGCTGGATGGACGACGAGGCACTCCACCGCACCCTGACGAGCGGACGGGTGACGTTCTGGAGCCGCAGCCGCCAGGAGTACTGGCGCAAGGGCGACACGTCCGGAAACGTCCAGCACGTGCGCTCCGTCGCCCTCGACTGCGACGGCGACGCCGTGCTGGTACGCGTCGACCAGGTCGGACCGGCCTGCCACACCGGCACCCGCAGCTGCTTCGACGGACGCGACCTGCCCGCGATTCAGCCTGCGACAGAAGGGGCCTCGTGAGCACAGGTCCAGGGCGAGAGCTGGGTGGCGTCTGGCCGCAGCTGAACACGTTCCGCGAGCTGGCTCGCGACCGCCGGGTGATCCCCGTCGTCCGCCGACTGCTGGCCGACGCCGAGACGCCACTTACGTTGTACCGCAAGCTCTCTCACAACCGGCCTGGCACGTTCCTGCTCGAGTCGGCCGAGCACGGGGGAGTCTGGTCGCGCTACTCCATCGTCGGCGCGAAGTCCCATGCCACGCTGACCGAGGTCGACGGCCAGGCTCACTGGCTGGGCGAACCGCCGGTGGGAGTGGCCACCGACGGCCCGGCACTCGAGGCACTCGCTCAGACGCTCGAGGTGCTCCACACACCTCGGCTGCCCGGGCTGCCACCACTGACCGGCGGCATGGTCGGCGTGATCGGGTACGACGCGGTGCGGCACTGGGAGCGGCTGCCGAACCATGCCGTCGACGAGCTCGGCGTGCCGCAGCTGATGATGTCGCTGGCCACCGACGTCGCGGTGCTCGACCACGTCGACGGCACACTGCTTCTGGTCGCCAACGCCGTCAACTACGACGCCACCGACGAGCGCGTCGACCAGGCATGGGACGACGCGGTCTCGCGGCTGGACCGGATGACCGAGGAGTTGGCGCAGCCCGCCGCCTCGACCGTAGCGGTCAGCCAGGTGCCGGACGTCGTGACGCCGCGCGAGCGCACGTCGCGCGACGACTACCTCGAGGCGGTGCGGATCGGCAAGCAGGCGATCCGCGACGGCGAGGTGTTCCAGGTCGTGCTCTCGCAGCGGTTCGAGCTCGACTGTCCCGCAGACGCTCTCGACGTGTACCGGTGCCTGCGTGCCACCAACCCCAGCCCGTACATGTACCTGTTCCGTTGCCCGACGCCCGACGGTCGCGAGCTCGACGTGGTCGGCTCCAGCCCGGAGGCACTGGTCAAGGTGCAGGACGGACGCGTGCTCTCGCACCCGATCGCCGGCACACGACGGCGCGGCGACAAGCCCGAGGAGGACGTCTGGCTGGCCGAGGACCTGCTCGCCGACGTCAAGGAGCGGGCCGAGCACCTGATGCTCGTCGACCTCGCGCGCAACGACCTGAACCGCGTCTGCGAGCCGGGCACCGTCGACGTCATCGACTTCATGTCGGTCGAGCGATACAGCCACGTGATGCACCTCGTCTCCACCGTGACCGGTGACCAGAAGCCAGGCGCCACGGCCATGGACGTGCTGCGCGCCGCGTTCCCGGCCGGCACGCTGTCGGGCGCCCCCAAGCCGCGGGCGATGGAGCTGATCGACGAGCTCGAGCCCGTGCGGCGCGGCGTCTACGGGGGAGCGGTCGGCTACCTCGACTTCGCGGGCGACCTCGATATGGCGATCGCGATCCGCACGGCGGTGCTGCGCGACCAGGTCGCCTACGTGCAGGCAGGCGCCGGCATCGTGGCCGAGTCGGTGCCCGAGAGCGAGGACGCGGAGTGCCGTGCCAAGGCTGCCGCGGTGCTGCGGGCCGTCGCTGCGGCGGTGACCCTGCGCCCGGCGGGCGATGCGAGGGTGAGGGTGAGGTGACCCTTCGCCGGGGCCACGTCGTGCTGGCCCTGCTGGTCGGTGGTGTGGTGGCACTCGCCGGGTCCAGCCGACCGTGGGTCGAGTCCTTCGCCGGCGCCTCCGGCGACACCCCCACGAACGTGGCGACCCAGGCGGTGGTCACCGGGTCACAGGCCGCGCCGGTCGTGACGGCCGCGGCTCTGGTGGCTCTCGCGGCCGCTGGCGCGGTCGCGCTCTCGGGACGGGTGACACGGTTCGTCGCGCTCGTCCTCGCCCTGCTCGCCGGCCTCTCGGTCCTCGTCCCCACCGTGCAGGTGCTCTCCGGCGTCGAAGAGGTTGCCGCGGAGGGACTGGCCGAGAGCAGCGGCGTCGTGGGAGGTCTCGACGTCCGAGAGATCGAGGCAACCACCACGGCATGGCCGGCCGTCGTGATCGCCGCGGGAGTCCTGGTGCTGCTCGCGTCCCTCGCCGGGCTCGCGCGGGCCCGGCGCTGGGACGCGGTGACGCGCTTCGAGACGCCCGCCGCGACAGCCGTCGAGCAAGGCCCAGGTGACGACTGGGACGCCCTCACCCGCGACGAGGACCCCACCCAGCATCCCGCCGACGACCGCCCGGGTAGCCATCACCCGCCTGGCTGACACAATCGACCGACGCCGCACGACGAAGTTCATGGCTCAACACTGCTAGGCCCACTGCACGCATCATGGAGGACTCGATGGCCGAGCACGACCAGACCCGCACGTCCACCGGCCGATCGTCCGGCGCGCACGCGCAGGCCGACCCCGACTCGCACCTGTCCGAGCGGGCGCCGGCCGGGTCGCACCAGCCCGGTGACCACGAGATCGGTCACGGCAACAGCCTGGCCGCCTGGGTCGCGGTCGGCATCGTGCTCGCGGGCTCCCTCATCGGGTGCTTCGCGGTCGTCTTCGCTCAGGTGTGGCTGTTCTGGGTCGGCGTCGTGCTCATCGTGCTGGGAGTCATCGTCGGCAAGGTGCTCTCGATGATGGGCTTCGGGCAGAGGACCGAGCCGACGTCGGGTGCCGCGTCCGGGGGTCGCCACGCCTGAACCGGCCGCCCTGGCCCGGCGGCTTTCGCTGCCCGCGGCCGCGGCAACGGCAGCAGCCGGCGCCGTCGTCACTCTGGTCCTGCGCGACCCGCACGTCGCCGGCAGCTGGGGCCTGTGCCCGGCGCTGGCACTGACGGGTCTCTACTGCCCCGGCTGCGGTGGCCTGCGAGCCGTCAACGACCTCGCACACCTGAGGGTGGTCGACGCGGTCTCGTCGAACGCATGGGCTGTGCTGCTCATCGTCGGGGTGGCGCTCGCCTGGGCCGCGTGGACGTGGGGACGTGCCAGGGGCCGTCCGTGGCGCTGGGAGAACTGGGTCACCGCGCCGGTGGCGTGGGCGACCCTCGCCTCGATGGTCGCGTTCTCGGTGCTGCGCAACACGCCGTGGTTCGCCTTCCTGGCGCCCTGACCTTCCTTGCGCCCTGAGCGTGCCGAACTGCCGGAAGACCGAGAACACTGACGGGCCGCCACCCAGAGGGTGACGGCCCGTCTCGGTGCGCGTCGTCAGTTGTTCAGCACGTCGTTGAGACAGGCTTCCTGCTCCTCCACGGGAAGGGTGCTGCAGTCCTCGATCTCGGTGACGCGGTCACCAAGGAACCCGATGCCCACGATGATCCCGATCAGGGCGAGGACGTTCAGCACGGCTCCGACGATGCCCGTGATGAAGCCGGCCCTTGCCATGCCCCCCTGGCCGGCCTCTCCGCGCTTGGCCTTCCCTGAGCCGAGCATTCCGGTCACGATCGCGGCCACGCCGAACAGGATTCCTGGGACGCCGAACGTGAAGATGGCGATGCAGAGCGACAGGATGCTCAGGATCCCGAGGATCAGGGCGGTGATCGCCAGACCGTTCGTCCCACCGCCCTGCGCGGGAGTGCCGTAGGCGGGCTGCCCGCCGCCGTAAGCGGGCTGCGAGGCATCGCCGTACGCGGGGGTCGACTGGCCGTACTGCGGCGCAGCGCCTGGAGTCGACGAGTCGCCGTACGACGGGGTCGAGCCGTAGGACGGACCACCCTGGGAGGGGTCGTTGCTCCCAGGCTGGTTCGGGTCGTTCGGAGTGGTGCTCACAGTCTTCTCCCCACAGAGTCGTTGACGGATTCGTCCTCCGCCGCGCCATACCGTAGAGGACAGGGGTTCTGCGGGCACCTGCCTACCTCGCCGGGCGCGTCGGCACACGGCCCGGTGCGGGCCTGACGACGTTCCCCGGTTAGCATCGAACAGCAGGGCCGAATCGGTCCGGCCACGAGCCTGTGAGGGAGATCCACCGCGTGAGCGTGCTCGACGACATCGTGGCGGGAGTCCGCGAGGACCTGGCCGCCCGCGAGGCCGCCACTCCTCTGGAGCGCCTCCAGGAGCTAGCTGCCGCGGCACCGTCCGCCATCGACGCCCGGGCGGCGCTCGGCGCCGTGGGCGACGACGGCCAGCGCTCTGTCAAGGTGATCGCCGAGGTGAAGCGGTCGAGTCCCAGTAAGGGAGCCCTGGCGGCGATCGCCGACCCCGCTGGCCTGGCCCGTGACTACGAGGCCGGTGGCGCGACCTGGATCAGCGTGCTCACCGAGGGGCGGCGGTTCGGGGGCAGCCTGGCCGACCTGGCGGGCGTCCGCGCGGCGGTCGACGTGCCGTTGCTGCGCAAGGACTTCGTCGTCACGCCCTACCAGGTGTGGGAGGCCCGCGCCCACGGCGCCGACGCCGTGCTGCTGATCGTCGCCGCCCTCGAGCAGCCGGCCCTGACGGCCCTGACCGAGCGCATCCACTCCCTCGGCATGACGGCGCTGGTCGAGGTCCACGAGGCCGACGAGGTTCGGCGGGCGGTCGACGCCGGCGCCCGCGTGATCGGCGTCAACGCCCGCGACCTGCGCACCCTGGAGGTCGACCGTGGCACGTTCGCGGCCCTCGCCCCGCTGATTCCCAGCTCGGTCGTCAAGGTCGCGGAGTCAGGCGTGCGCGGCCCGCACGACGTTCTCGAACACGCTCGTGCCGGCGCCGATGCGGTGCTGGTCGGTGAGGCGCTGGTGACGGGGGGTGACCCGCGCGGAGCGGTCGCCGACCTGGTCAGTGCCGGCTCGCACCCCGCGGTGCGAATGGCGCGTCGGTGAAGCCGACGCCCCTGCATGGGGCACCTGGTCCCTGGTTCGGTGACTTCGGCGGACGGTTCGTGCCCGAGGCGCTCGTCGCCGTCCTCGACGAGGTCGCCGACTCGTACGCGAAGGCCGCCCTCGACCCGCAGTTCGTCGACGAGCTGACCGAGCTGCACCGCACGTACTCGGGCCGTCCGAGCATCCTGACCGAGGTGCCGCGCTTCGCCCAGCACGCCGGGGGAGCGCGGGTGCTCCTGAAGCGAGAGGACCTGAACCACACCGGTTCTCACAAGATCAACAACGTGCTGGGCCAGGCACTGCTGGCGAAGCGGATGGGCAAGACGCGAGTGATCGCCGAGACCGGCGCCGGCCAGCACGGCGTCGCCAGCGCGACGGCCGCGGCGCTGATGGGCATGACCTGCACGGTGTACATGGGCGAGGAGGACACGCGCAGACAGGCCCTGAACGTCGCCCGCATGCGGCTGCTCGGCGCCGAGGTGGTCCCCGTCCGCACGGGATCGCGCACTCTGAAGGACGCCATCAACGAGGCGTTCCGTGACTGGGTGGCCAACGTCGACGACACCTTCTACCTGTTCGGCACCGCAGCGGGGCCGCACCCGTTCCCGGCTATGGTGCGCGACTTCCAGCAGGTGATCGGCATCGAGGCTCGCGCCCAGGTGCTCGAGCTGATCGGACGGCTGCCCGACGTCGTCGCGGCCTGCGTCGGCGGCGGGTCGAACGCGATCGGCATCTTCCACGCCTTCTACGACGACGCCGACGTCGAGCTGGTCGGGTTCGAGGCTGCCGGCGACGGAGTCGCCACGGGGCGGCACGCCGCGTCGATCAGTGGGGGAGACCCCGGCGTGCTGCACGGCTCGCACACCTTCGTGCTTCAGGACGAGGACGGCCAGACCGTCGAGAGCCACTCCATCTCGGCGGGGCTCGACTACCCGGGCGTGGGACCCGAGCACGCGTGGCTCCACGCGACCGGGCGGGCGCGCTACGAGGGCGTCACCGACACCGACGCCATGGACGCCATGGCCCTCCTGAGCCGTACCGAGGGGATCATTCCGGCGATCGAGAGCGCCCACGCGCTCGCCGGTGCGCTGCGCGAGGGTCGGCGCCTCGGCCCCGACGGGGTGGTGCTGGTGAACCTGTCCGGTCGCGGTGACAAGGACGTCGACACGGCTGCCCGCTGGTTCGGGCTTCTCGACGACCCCGTGCCAGGCGGCTAGCGCCGGTCTGCGGACGAGGGACGGCTCAGGCCGGCGGGCCGACCGGCGCGGCGACGACCACCAGATTCTGGTCGTAGCTGCGTCGCTGTGGGTCGAAGGCACCCGTGCACGTGATCAGGACCAACCGGTGGGTCCCGAGCTGGCCGAACGCGTCACTGCTCGTGGCCAGGGCGTCCTTGTCGACCTGGTCCACCGACGTCACCTCGTAGACGGCGCGATGCCCCTCGCCTTCGAGCACCACCTGCTCACCGGGCCGGACGTCCAGCAGGGCGGCGAACGCACCGAGTCCCTGCCTGCTCGAGTCGACGTGACCTGCGACGACAGTCGCCCCGAAAGGGTCGCCGGCAAAGGCGCCCCCGTCCCACCAGCCGACGCGCTCGACACTCTCCGGCACCCGCAGCACGCCCCGCACGGTGACCGCAGGGTCGATCGGCGCGACGGTGCCGTCGGGCAGCTCCAGCCGGTCGGGGGCGAACCTGACGCGGCTGCTGGCTGCCTCGCGGCCCTGCCGCGCCGGAGGAGCCCCCGTCGCACGGTCCGGTCCTGACGACTGCGTCCCACCCGCCTGCCCTGCGGATGCGTCGTTCGGCGCGCAGGACGCGACGCTGGTGGCGAGCAGGGCGGCAGCGAGGGTCGCGGCAACCACGCCGACGCTCTGCCCGCCTCGTCTCATGGCAGCCTCACGGCAGCCTTCATGGCGAGCCGAAGAGCTCCGAGACGCTCGGGACCGCCACGGCACCGACGGCCTGCCCACCCGATCCCGTCTCGACGCGACGGGGAGTCGCCGAGCCGGTGTCGGCCACGTCGATCACCTGAACGACGACGCGCATGTCGTCACTTGCCGGGTCGCCGACGGCAAAGACGCGGTTGAGCGATCCGCCGGTGATGGTCAGATCCAGCGGTCCCAGCACGACGGGCGAGGTCTGCCCGGTCGGGACGATCTGCACCTGGTAGGTGTCGACCGGCACGACGACGTCAAGGGCCTCGCCGTTCGCGACGTTCTCGAACAGCACGTTGCCGTTGACCACGATGTCGGCCGGCGCCACGGCTGCGGTGTGCGCGACGGTCAGCGCACCCTTGTCGGGCGGCACCCCGGTGAGGTCGTTGTCGAAGGCCGTCACCAGTGGGGCACCGTCATTCTGGGCCGGCAGGTGCAGCACGAGGTCGCGGCTGTCACCGGCAGCCATCGTGACCGTGCTCTCGATGGGATCGCCCTCCGACGGCGTGAAGGTGACGACGTGCGTGCCGGCGGGCACCTGGAACGGTCCCGCGAGCGTTGCGCCCGCGACGTCCTGCGCCACGGAATCACCGTCCACGCTGATGTCGACCGTGACGCGAGGCAGCCCTTGCACGACGTAGAGAGTGCCGTTGGTCGCCGCGCTGACGGGTGCAGCCAGGGTCGACAGCGCCAGGGCGCCGGTCGTTGCTGCGAGGACAAGTGCCGAAAACTGTCGGAGCGTTGCTTTCGCCATGCCAGACCCCCCATTTGGGTTCACACTCTTCGGGTGGGGCCAAGGTAGGTCACAACCCGTAAGGCTGCATGTCACCCGGACGGGTGGATCGTTCGATCGGGCTGCGTGGGGAGGAGGGACCATGACCTTCGACTACGAAGCCCGGCTGCGGCTGCGGCGCGTTTTCGGTGTCGTGGTGCCGGCGGTCCTTCTCGGTCTCGCGGTCTGGTGCTCCCAGGGTTTCCCCAGTCCGGCCCCGCTCCTGACGGAGCAGGCGCAGCAGCGGGAGAAGCCAGCGGACGGCGCGGCCCCTGCGCCGTTTGAGACGGCCGTGCCGTCCAGTCCGGCGCCAACATCGACTACGGCGCCCCCGTCGAGCACTGCGCCACCGTCGAGCGAGGCGCCGCCACCGAGTCCGTCGCGGCCGTCAGCCCAGGCTGTGCCGGGTCTGCCGGAGGGGCCAGGGACCACCGAGCCCGGCATCTACATCAGCGCGACGCCCACAGCCGACGGCACTCTGGACATGTCCGAGCTGGTGTGGCTACCGGAGCCTGTCGAGGCCGTGACGCTCCGCCCACGCGAAGTCCACTCGGCCGGACCGGTTTTCGCCGCGCTCAGGGTTGCAGCGACCGACGTGCGGCTGACAGTTGACGGCGAGGCCGTCGACCTGGCGTCCACATCGGTCACCGGTCCACAGCCCGTGCAGTTCTCGGGCCCGGTGCAGCAGTTCGAAGTCCACTTCGTGCTCTCCGGAGCGACGGTGCTGAGCGCTCCCTCGACGATCGGTCGTGGCAGCGCCGCACTCGGGCCCTTGACCGCGATCGACGCCGACCTGCCCGTCGTGGTCTGGACGGCTGGTGGAGCGGTGCGCAACATCACGTGCCCCCTGCTGCTGCCTGAGCTGCAGAGCTGCGCAGCGGGCGACCCCGAGGCCCTGCGGACCCTGCCGGGCCTGCGTTCCCCGACGGCGCTGGTCGTTCTCCAGCTCGACCAGCCGAGCGCCGGCTGATGGACGTCGGAGCGGTCGACCTGGCCGTGGCTGCGGCACGGGTCGTGGCCTACTCCGGCTTCGTGATGCTGGCCGGGACGCTGATGTTCTGGGTCCTCGTGTGGCCGTCGGGCTCACGCCAGCGGCGTCTGGTGCTGCTCGCCCTCGGCGGTTCGCTCCTGGTGTTCCTGGCCACGGTCGCCGAACCCCTCCTCAGGCTGATGCTGGACGGGGACCCCGCCTCGGCGCTGCCGCCGGTCGAAGGCACGGCGTTGATCGTCCGCGTCGCTCTTCTGGCCTGTCTCGCAGGGTTTTTCACCGACCTCCTGAATGGCCCGATCGTCGGTTGGCGGCGTGTGGCGGTCGTGGCGGTCGTGCTGATCCTGACCGCCACGCTGGTGGTGCCGACGGGCCTCGGGTCGGAAGCCCTCGAACGGGTCGGGAGCGCAGTGGCCGGCGCGGCGCACTTGCTGGGAGCCGCCGCCTGGCTCGGAGGGCTCGCTGCCCTGACCGCGCTGATCGTCGCCAAGGAGGACCTGAACCGGCTGGAGAGCATCGTGCCGCGATTCACGAAGGTCGCGGTGGTGGCGCTGCTGGTGCTGGTGGCGAGTGGCGCAGCCGAAGCCTTGGCCGGCCCCGGCGACGCGGGGCGCGAGACCGGTTCGTCGTCGTACGTGGCCATCCTCGTGGCGAAGGCCGTGATGCTCGCTCTGATGGTCTTGCTGGCCGCCTATGGGCGCTGGTACGCCAAGGACATGGCCTTCCGGCGCCTGCGCACGCCTGAGCAGGCGGCCGCCAACCCGGCCGTCCGCCGGCTCACGGCGGTCATGCAGGTCGAGCTGGTGGCGGGCCTGGGCCTGCTGGTCGCGTCGTCCGCTCTCGTGATGGCCGGATCCGGGGCCTGAGGACGGGCGGCGCCGAGCGCCGGCAGCCTCCGTCCGGGGAGTGGCACGCCTGCGACTAGCATCGACGCCGTTGGTCGGTCACGGGACCGGCCCCAGCCTGAGGGGGAGCGGCCTGGTGGTCACCCAGTGAGCACGACCACCGTGCGGCACAGGACCGGCGACGCCCTCGGTCGAACAGCCGCGGCCGGCCGCTCGGCCCTGGTCGGGTACCTGCCCGTCGGCTACCCGTCGGTCGCGGACTCCGTCGAGGCGGCCAAGGTCCTGGTGGACTCCGGCGCCGACGTGATCGAGCTGGGCCTGCCCTACTCCGACCCGTCGATGGACGGACCGGTGATCCAGCAGGCCGCCGATGGCGCGCTGAAGGCCGGCACCCGCACGCGTGACGTGCTGCAGTCCGTCGAGCAGGTCGCCTCGGCCGGGTCGGCGTCCGGCGTCGCCGTGGTCGTGATGACCTACTGGAACCCGGTCCTGCGGTACGGCGTCGACGCCTTCTCCCGCGACCTCGCGTCTGCAGGCGGCGCGGGCCTCATCACGCCTGACCTCACCCCGGACGCGGGGCCGGCGTGGCTCGAGGCGTCGGCGGCCCACGACCTCGACCGGATCTTCCTGGTGGCGCCCTCGTCCACCCCACAGCGACTCGCCGACACCGTCGCTGCGTGCCGGGGGTTCGTGTACGCCACGTCGCTGATGGGCGTCACTGGCGAGCGAGTGAGCGTGGGGGCGGGCGCGCAGACCCTCGTCCAGCGAACGCGTGCGGCAGGAGCCGAGCGCGTGTGCGTCGGGTTGGGTGTGTCGACCCCGGATCAGGCGGCCGAGGTCGCGGGGTACGCCGACGGCGTCATCGTCGGGTCGGCCCTGGTCCGGTGCCTGGTCGATGCCGGTCCCGACGACGCTGCCGGCGGACGGCGTCGGCTGGCCGAGCTCACTGTGCGGCTCGCGGAGGCCGTCGCCGCGGCCGGACCACCTGGAGGACGTCAGTGATCTCGCTGTCTGCGGCTGTACACGCGGTGCCCACCGTGATCCCCAGTCCGGACCAAGGGGTCTGGCACATCGGGCCGTTCCCCGTCCGGGCGTATGCGCTGTTCATCCTGCTGGGCATCGTCTTCGCGATCTGGCTGGGCGCCCGCCGCTGGGCCGCGCGGGGCGGCCCGCCGGGAACGGTGGCCGACGTCGCCGTGTGGGCGGTGCCGTTCGGCGTGGTGGGGGCACGCATCTACCACGTGGTGTCGTCACCGGACGCCTACTTCGGTCCGGGCGGGGAACCCCTGAAGGCGCTGCGGATCTGGGAGGGCGGCCTCGGGATCTGGGGGGCCGTCGCCCTGGGAGCGGTGGGCGGCGTGATCGGGTGCCGTCGCGCGGGGGTGAAGGTGGCGCCGTTCGCCGACGCCGTTGCCCCCGGCGTCCTGATCGCTCAAGCTATCGGGCGCCTGGGCAACTGGTTCAACCAGGAGCTGTTCGGAAGCCCCACCGACCTGCCCTGGGCTCTGGCGATCGACCCGACCTTCCGGCCGGTCGGCTACGAGCAGTTCGACACGTTCCACCCGGCGTTCCTCTACGAGTTGCTGTGGAACGTGGCCGCAGCCGTCGTGCTGCTCTGGGCGGACCGCCGGTTCCGGCTCGGTCACGGACGTGTCTTCTGGGGATGGATCGCTCTGTACACCGTGGGGCGGCTGTGGATCGAGGCGTTGCGCATCGACGACGCCGAGCGGGTGCTGGGCCTTCGGCTGAACATCTGGACGTCGATCGCGGTGTGCCTGCTGGCCGTGGTGATGTTCGTTCGCAGCGCACGTCGCCACCCGGGACGCGAGGCGAGCGTTCTCAGGGACCCGCCACCGTCCGAGGAGCCGGCACCGTCCGAGAAGCCAGAGGCGTCAGTACCCGAAGAGCCCGGGGACGTGAAGGACGAGAAGGAACCGAGCGAAGCGACCCACCCAGGCGGTCAGGCCGAAGACCCACCACGGCATCCGTAGCGAGCCCGCCAGCACGCTGACCGCCGCGATGGGCGGGAACCCGACGCTGCCGCTCACGGCCACCACGCCGACGGCGCCCCAGGGGTGGTCGGTGCACCAGGCCGACAGCCGCTCCATCCAGACCACGAAGCGGCCACGCTTGGCGGCGCGCCGCTGCAGCCACGGGGTCTGCACGACGCCGTACCCGACGAGGTAGAAGACCATCTTGCCGAGCACCTGGCCCGTGGCCGCCGCCAGCGCCACGACGACCAGGGGCGTGTCCGTGCGGGCGGCCGTGAGGAGCAGGTAGGCCTCGGCGTTGGCCAGCGGGAAGAACGCCGACAGCAGGCACCACGCGAAGGTGCCGAACGCCTCCATCGCCTGCCCCCGTCCGCGCTGACGCCCTGAGTGACGCCCTGAGTGACGTCCAGAGTGACGCCCTGAGTGACGCCCAGAGTGACGTCCACACAGACGCCCTCCTTCGGACACTACCCGCCGTCGACCCCCTCCCCCTCCATTGCTCCTCCCACCTACACCGGTCCCGCAAGGTGCTCACCCTGCCCACACGATCTGACCCGATCTGTGTGGGCAGGCTGAGCTAGTCACACGGGGGATGTGGGTAGGAGGAGCAAGCGGGATCGTCCCAGGTGGCAGGACGCCAGATCTTGACATATGAGACGCGCTGCAGATTCGCGCACTGTCGCAGCCGTTTCGGTCGTGTATCGTCACGGCAATTGTGTGACGGCAGCCAGGGGAGCCAGCGCCGCCTCCTCCCTGCTCTTCTGTGCCCAGCCAACCGGGACCCCCGGGTGGCTCACCGGTCGGCTTCCTTCGGGGGGCCGAAAGGTCCCACACTGCTGCTACCAGGCAGCCGCGTCGTCAGGACGGTGCTGATGCTCTCGCCCTTCACCAGGTTCTCCAGCCGCCCCCCGGCTCAGGGCCTCTATGACGGCGCGCACGAGCATGACGCCTGCGGGGTCGCCTTCGTGGCCACCCTGCGCGGCACACCCGGCCACGACATCGTCGACCACGCGCTCACGGCGCTGCGCAACCTCGACCACCGCGGTGCAGTAGGCGCCGAGGTCGACACCGGCGACGGGGCGGGCATCCTCACCCAGGTGCCCGACGCGTTCCTCCGAGCGGTGGTCGACTTCGATCTCCCGGCGGCCGGCGCGTACGCCGTGGGAGCGGTCTTCCTGCCCGACGACGACGCGGAGGACGCCGCCGGCGTCGAGCGGGTCGAGCAGATCTGCGCCGAGGAAGGCCTGAACGTGCTGGGCTGGCGCGACGTGCCCGTCACCGCCTCGCTCGTCGGCTCGATGGCCCGGGCCTGCATGCCGCGGTTCCGCCAGCTGTTCGTGGCGGCGTCCGCGGCGCCGCTGCGCGGGCTCGCCCTCGACCGCCTCGCCTTCTGCGCCCGCAAGCGCGCCGAGCTGGAGGCGGGGGTGTACTTCGCCTCCCTGTCCAGCCGCACGCTGCTCTACAAGGGCATGCTGACCACCGGCCAGCTCGAGCCCTTCTTCCCCGACCTGTCCGACCGGCGCTTCGCCACCCAGCTCGCCGTGGTGCACTCGCGGTTCTCGACGAACACGTTCCCCTCCTGGCCGCTGGCGCACCCCTACCGCTACATCGCCCACAACGGCGAGATCAACACCGTCCGCGGCAACCGCAACTGGATGAACGCCCGCGAGAGCCAGCTGGTGACGGACCTGATCCCCGGCGACCTGAACCGGCTGTTCCCCGTGTGCACGCCGGGCGCCAGCGACTCGGCGACGTTCGACGAGGTGCTCGAGCTGCTGCATCTTGGAGGTCGCTCGCTCCCGCACGCCGTGCTGATGATGATCCCTGAGGCGTGGGAGAACCACGCCGAGATGGATTCGGCCCGCCGCGCCTTCTACGAGTTCCACTCGATGTTCATGGAGCCGTGGGACGGCCCGGCCGACCTGGTCTTCACCGACGGAACGCTGATCGGTGGCGTGCTCGACCGCAACGGCCTGCGCCCGTCGCGCTACTGGGTGACCGACGACGGACTCGTCGTGCTGGCGAGCGAGGCGGGAGTGCTCGACCTCGACCCCGCCTCCGTGGTGCGCAAGGGCCGGCTGCAGCCGGGCCGGATGTTCCTCGTCGACACCGGCGAGGGACGGCTGATCGACGACGACGAGGTCAAGTCAGACCTGGCATCCCAGCACCCCTACGACGAGTGGCTGCACGCCGGCCTGATCAAGCTGGCCGACCTCCCCGACCGCGAGCACGTGCTGCACACGCACTCGTCCGTCACCCGGCGCCAGCAGACCTTCGGGTACACGGAGGAGGAGCTGCGGCTGCTGGTGGCGCCGATGGCGACCGCCGGCGCCGAGCCGATCGGGTCGATGGGCACCGACACCCCGGTCGCGGTGCTCTCCGCCCGGCCCCGCCTGCTCTTCGACTACTTCACCCAGCTGTTCGCCCAGGTCACCAACCCGCCCCTCGACGCGATCCGCGAAGAGCTCGTCACGTCCCTCGCCACGGCGATGGGGCCCGAGGGCAACCTGTTGTCGGCCTCGCCCGCGCACGCGCGCCAGGTGGTGCTCGACTTCCCGGTCATCGACAACGACGAGCTCGCCAAGATCCTCCACATCAACTCCGACGGCGACCTGCCGGGCTTCGCCACCGTCCGGGTCAAGGGCATCTACCGGGTGGACGGTGGGGGCGAGGCGCTGCGGCAGCGCCTCGAAGAGGTCTGCGCCGAGGTGTCGGCCGCGATCGACAGGGGTGCGCGGTTCGTCGTGCTCTCCGACCGCGACTCGGACGCTGACCGTGCGCCGATTCCGTCCCTGCTGCTGACCAGTGCGGTGCACCACCACCTGATCCGCGAGAAGACGCGCACCCAGGTGGGCCTCGTGGTCGAGGCCGGCGACGTGCGCGAGGTGCACCACGTCGCGCTGCTGATCGGGTACGGCGCGGCCGCCGTGAACCCGTACCTGGCGATGGAGTCGGCCGAAGACCTGTGTCGCAGTGGGCAGATCGTCGGTGTCGACGCCGAGAAGGCTGTGCGCAACCTGATCTACGCGCTCGGCAAGGGCGTGCTCAAGGTGATGAGCAAGATGGGTATCTCGACCGTCGCGTCGTACCGCGGCGCGCAGGTGTTCGAGGCGATCGGCCTCTCGAACGAGGTCGTCGACACGTTCTTCACCGGCACGACGAGCCAGCTCGGCGGCGTGGGCCTCGACGTGCTCGCCGCCGAGGTCGCCTCACGGCACGCGACCGCCTACCCGCCCAACGGCCTGCGGGCGCCGCACCGCCGCCTCGACGTCGGCGGCGAGTACCAGTGGCGGCGCGAGGGTGAGCCGCACCTCTTCGACCCCGACACCGTGTTCCGGCTGCAGCACGCCACCCGCGCAGGCCGCTACGACGTCTACCGGCAGTACACAGCCGCGGTCGACGCCCAGGCAGAGCGGCTGATGACCCTGCGGGGTCTCTTCGAGCTGCGGACGGGTGACCGTCCGCCCGTTCCGCTCGAGGAGGTGGAGCCGGTCAGCGAGATCGTCAAGCGGTTCTCCACCGGCGCCATGAGCTATGGATCCATCTCTGCGGAGGCGCACGAGACGCTGGCCATCGCGATGAACCGCCTCGGCGGCCGCTCCAACACCGGCGAGGGCGGCGAGGACGCGGACCGGCTCGTCGACCCCGAGCGTCGCAGCGCCGTGAAGCAGGTCGCGTCGGGCAGGTTCGGGGTGACGAGCCTCTACCTGACGCACGCCGACGACATCCAGATCAAGATGGCCCAGGGTGCCAAGCCCGGCGAGGGCGGGCAGCTGCCGGGCGGCAAGGTCTACCCCTGGATCGCCCGCACCCGGCACTCCACCCCGGGCGTCGGACTGATCTCGCCCCCGCCGCACCACGACATCTACTCGATCGAGGACCTCGCCCAGCTGATCCACGACCTCAAGAACGCCAACTCGTCGGCCCGCATCCACGTGAAGCTGGTCAGCGAGATCGGGGTGGGCACCGTCGCGGCCGGCGTCTCCAAGGCCCACGCCGACGTGGTCCTGATCTCGGGCCACGACGGGGGGACGGGGGCCAGCCCGCTCACCTCTCTCAAGCACGCTGGGGCGCCGTGGGAGCTCGGGCTCGCCGAGACGCAGCAGACGCTGCTGCTGAACGGCCTGCGCGACCGCATCACGGTTCAGTGCGACGGCCAGCTGAAGACCGGGCGCGATGTCATCGTCGCCGCGCTGTTGGGGGCGGAGGAGTTCGGCTTCGCGACCGCACCGCTGGTCGTCTCGGGTTGCGTGATGATGCGCGTCTGCCACCTCGACACGTGTCCGGTGGGCATCGCGACGCAGAATCCTGAACTGCGGCAACGCTTCTCGGGCAAGCCCGAGTTCGTGGTGACGTTCTTCGAGTTCCTCGCCGAGGAGGTGCGCGAGTACCTCGCAGCCCTCGGCTTCCGCAGTCTCGAGGAGGCCATCGGGCACGTCGAGCTGATTGACGCCCGCAAGGCGGTCCAGCACTGGAAGGCCGACGGGCTCGACCTCGCCCCGGTGCTGCACCGCCCCGACCTGCCGGTGGGCACCCCGCTGTCGCGCCAGGTCGGGCAGGACCACGGTCTCGAGAAGGCGCTCGACCACGCACTGGTGTCGATGAGCGGCGACGCCCTCGAGCACGGCGCGCCGGTGCGCGGCGCCATCGCGATCCGCAACATCAACCGCACGGTCGGAACGATCCTGGGCCACGAGGTCACGCGCCGGTACGGAGCCGACGGACTGGCTCCCGGCACGATCGACTTCACGTTGAAGGGCTCGGCTGGGCAGTCGTTCGGAGCCTTCGTGCCGCGGGGCATCACCCTTCGCCTGGTCGGCGACGCCAACGACTACATCGGCAAGGGGCTGTGCGGCGGCGTCCTGGTCGTGACGCCCGACCCGAGCGCACCGTTCGTAGCGGAGTCGAACGTGGTTGCAGGCAACGTCATCGCGTACGGAGCGACGTCGGGCGAGATCTACCTGCGTGGCCTGGTCGGCGAGCGCTTCTGCGTCCGCAACTCGGGTGTGACCGCTGTCGTCGAGGGGGTCGGCGACCACGGGTGCGAGTACATGACCGGCGGGACGGTGCTGGTGCTCGGCCCGACCGGTCGCAACTTCGGCGCCGGCATGTCGGGTGGCGTGGCCTACGTGCTCGACTTCGACCCGCGGCTGATGAACCCCTCCGCAGCCGCGTCGGGCGAGCTCGGCGTGCACCGCCTCGATGCCGAAGACGTCGAGCGGGTCGCCGACCTGCTCCGTACCCACCGCGAGCACACCGGCTCCGCCGTGGCGTGGCGGCTGCTGCAGGACCTCGGGGCGCTGCCGGACCGCGTGTCGAAGCTGGTACCCCGTGAGTACGCGCGCGTTCTTGCAGTGCGTGCGGCCGCGGCCGACGAAGGACTGGACCTCGACGGCGACGTCGTCTGGTCCCGGATCATGGAGAGCACCCGTGGCTGACCCGAAGGGCTTCCTGAAGAAGCGCGAACGCGAGCTGCCGCAGCGCCGTCCGGTCGAGGTGCGCCTGATGGACTGGCGCGAGGTCTACGAGGCGCAGGACCCGGCTCAGCTGAAGCGCCAGGCCGGCCGCTGCATGGACTGCGGGATTCCGTTCTGCCACAACGGTTGTCCGCTCGGAAACCTCATTCCCGAGTGGAACGACCTCGCCTACCGGGGAGACTGGGAAGAGGCGATCGAGCGGCTGCACGCCACCAACAACTTCCCTGAGTTCACCGGACGGCTCTGCCCTGCGCCCTGCGAGACCGCCTGCGTGCTGGGCATCAACCAGCCGGCCGTGACCATCAAGCAGGTCGAGGTCTCGATCATCGACAAGGCCGTGGCGACAGGCCCTCTGGTGCCGCTGCCGCCCGACCGCCTGACCGGGCACACCGTCGCGGTGGTGGGGTCTGGACCCGCCGGACTCGCTGCGGCGCAACAGCTGACGCGCGCGGGACACACGGTGGCGGTCTACGAGCGTTCCGACAAGATCGGCGGCCTGCTGCGCTACGGCATCCCCGAGTTCAAGATGGAGAAGATCCACCTCGACCGGCGGCTGATGCAGATGGCCGCCGAGGGCACCAGGTTCCGTCCGAACATCGACATCGGGGGCGGGGGAGAGGGTTCCATCAGCGGACGGGCCCTCGCCGACCGCTACGACGCCGTGGTGCTCGCCATCGGGGCGACGGTTCCGCGCGACCTTCCGGTGCCCGGCCGAGAGCTCGAGGGCATCGTGCAGGCGATGGACTACCTGCCCGACTCCAACCGCGTCGCCCTCGGCGAGGACGTCGAGAACCAGGTCGTCGCGACCGGGAAGGACGTCGTGATCATCGGCGGCGGTGACACCGGGGCCGACTGCCTCGGCACCGCCCTGCGCCAGGGCGCCCGGTCGGTCAGCCAGCTCGAGATCATGCCGCGGCCCGCCGACGAGCGTCCGAGCGCCCACCCGTGGCCGACGTACCCGATGGTGTACCGCGTCTCCAGCGCCCACGAGGAGGGTGGCGACCGCGTGTACGCCGTGAGCACCACCGCGTTCGTCGGCGACGGCGAGGGACGCGTCGCGTCGCTCCAGCTGGACGAGGTCGAGCTGGTCGACGGACGGTTCGTGCCCGTGGAGGGATCGAGCCGTGAGATCCCCGCGCAGCTCGTGCTGTTGGCGATGGGGTTCACCGGTCCGCAGCAGCAGGGCGTCGTCTCGGACCTCAGGGTGGACCTCGACCAGCGCGGCAACGTCGTGCGCGACAGCGACTACATGACCTCGCGTCCAGGAGTGTTCGTGGCCGGTGACGCCGGCCGTGGGCAGTCACTGATCGTGTGGGCCATCGCTGAGGGCAGGGCGTGTGCTGCCGGGGTCGACGCGTACCTCACTGGCCACACGGTCCTGCCTGCCCCGATCCACCCGACCGCGCGGCCCCTGGGGGTCTGACAGCGTCCACAGTGCGAAACGGGTGCGCGGTCGCCCGTCACGCCACGGGGGTGCCGGGCGTCAGGCCTCTAGGCTCGCTGCATGCGCCGCGCGAAGATCGTCTGCACCCTTGGCCCCGCCGTCTCCAGCTACGAGCAGGTGCTCGAGCTCGTCAACTCGGGGATGGACGTGGCCCGGCTGAACCTCAGCCATGGCACCTACCAGGACCACAGCGTGGCGTACCGCAACGTGCGCAAGGCCAGCGACGAGACCGGTCGTGCCGTCGGCATCCTCGCTGACCTCCAGGGGCCGAAGATCCGCGTGGGGCGGTTCGCCGGCGGCCCGGTCGAGCTCGTCGACGGCGCTCGCTTCGTCATCACGACCGACGACGTACCTGGTGACGTGGAGCGCGTCTCGACCTCGTACCAGGGGCTTCCGGGCGACGTGACCGTCGGTGACCTGGTGCTGATCGACGACGGCAAGGTCACCGTCCAGGTGGTCGAGATCAAGGGCTCGGACGTGGTCACCGAGGTGGTCGTGGGCGGCCAGGTCAGCAACCACAAGGGTCTCAACCTGCCGGGTGTCGCGGTGAGTGTGCCCGCGCTGTCGGAGAAGGACGCCGAGGACCTGCGGTGGGCACTGCGGACCGGGGTCGACCTGGTCGCACTGTCGTTCGTGCGCGACGCGTCCGACGTCGACGACGTCCGCGAGATCATGACCGAGGTCGGCAGCAAGGTGCCGGTGATCGCGAAGATCGAGAAGCCGCAGGCCGTCGAGAACCTCGAGGCGATCGTCGACGCCTTCGACGGCATCATGGTGGCGCGCGGCGACCTCGGGGTCGAGCTGCCGCTGGAGCAGGTACCGCTGGTCCAGAAGCGTGCCGTCGAGCTGGCTCGGCGCAACGCCAAGCCGGTGATCGTCGCGACACAGGTGCTCGAGTCGATGATCACCGCGCCGCGTCCGACCCGCGCCGAGGCGTCCGACGCGGCCAACGCCGTGCTCGACGGGGCCGATGCGCTGATGCTCTCGGGCGAGACCAGCGTGGGGCAGTACCCGTTCGAGGCGGTGCGCACGATGTCGCGCATCATCGCGAACACCGAGGAGCACGGCATGGACCGGATGGCGCCGCTCGGGTCGACCCCTCACACCAAGGGCGGCGCGATCACGTGGGCGGCCGCGCAGGTCGGCGAGCTGCTCAACGTGAAGTTCCTCGTGACGTTCACGCAGTCCGGCGACTCGGCACGGCGGATGTCGCGCTTGCGGTCGCACATCCCCCTGCTCGCCTTCACCCCGGAGCAGCGCACGCGGTCGCAGCTCGCGCTCAGCTGGGGCGTCGAGACCTTCCTGGGACCGTCCGTCAAGCACACGGACCAGATGGTCGTGCAGGTCGAGCAGCAGCTCCTCGGAATCGAGCGCGTCGAGGAGGGTGAGCGCGTCGTCATCGTCGCCGGCTCCCCTCCGGGAATCGCCGGTTCGACGAACGCCCTGCGTGTGCACGTGATGGGTGACGCCGAGAGGGGCCTGGCGCCCGCGTACCGGTAGCCGCGATGACGTCGGCGGGGACGTCGGCAGGGCTCAGTTCAGCCCGCACCGGTCGAGCAGCGCAGTGAGCATGACGGGCCTCGCGCTCTCGGGCGGAGACACGGTGACCACAGCGGCCTCGCCGCCGTCGACACCGATGCGCAGCTTGAACGCGTAGCCGCGGTGGGGCAGGCCCTCGCTCACGGCGTGCGCGTCGCATCGCGTCGGAGACAGGGAGATGGGTACGTCGACGACCTCCCCTGGGGGGACGTCGACGGGGTGAGCCGGCGACACCTGTACCTCCGTGAGCGTCGGGGTGAACAGGATGGTCCCGTCGACACCCACCAGCGTCGCGGTATGACCAAGGGGGACCGGCCCGACCAGGAGCGACCCGCTCGAGACGAGCGAATCGCCGGTGCCCTCCGCGACCCACTCGTCACTCCACGCCAGCGGCACGAGCTCGCTGACTGCCCGCGCGTTGCACTCGGTGCTGTGCAGTCGCGCCAGAGCGCCGTTCTGGTCGGGGGCCTCCAGCGTCACAGGGTCGTCCAGACCGGCCACGGTCAGCGTGACGGCGACACTGCCGCCGGTCGAAGGGTTCTCGCAGTCCGCATCGCCGAGCTGTACGGGGAGGTCGAGTCCGCCGTCCGGCCTGGTCTGGGTCTCCAGGTCGCGTGGTGACTCGCCGACGAAGCCGGGCACCGCCGCGTTGATGGCGAGCAGCTGGAGCGGTACGCCCGGCCCCTGCCGCACCTTGACCTGGATGCGACGGACGTGGACGTCGCGGCCGTTCTGCGACACCGACGCGGAAAGAGTCGAGGCGGCTTCGGCCGTCGGGTTCTCGGGTGTCTGAGGTGCGCTGGGAGAGCACGACGCGAGGACGCAGACGCCGACTGCGGCTGCAAGTACTGACGTTCGGCGCACTCCCCGACTCTACGACGGACTCGTCGACGGCCGCCGCCGGCCGCCGACTACCGCCGACTACCGCCGACTACCGCCGACAGCGCGAGGCGTGTCCCGTGTCGCCCAAGGATGTCGGCGGCTGCTCATAGCGTGACGAGAGTCCACGAACACCGACGGAGGGAGTCCAGTGATGAGCCCGCGACCGGTTGCTGTGATGGGTGCCAGCGGCAAGACCGGCAGGCGCGTGACCGAAGCGCTCCAGAGGTCGGGTCATCCGGTGCGACCTGTGACCCGTCACAGCGACATCCCGTTCGACTGGGACGATGCTGAGATCTGGCGGCCGGCCATGGACGGGGTTCACGCGCTGTACCTGATGGCCCCCGAGACCGTGCCGGTCGACCCAGCGTTCGTGGAGCTGGCCGTCGAGGTGGGGGTGCAGCGGATCGTGCTGCTGTCGAGCGGTGCGATCGAGGAGATGCAGGACGAGCGGCTGCTGTCGGCCGAGCAGAGCGTCCGCTCGACCGCCGTCGAGTGGACCATCCTGCGCCCCAGCTGGCTGGACCAGAACTTCGACGAGGGCTTCTTCCGTCCGGCGGTGATGGCCGGGCAGGTGCTGATGCCCGTCGGTGACCTGCGTCAGGCCTTCGTCGACGCGGCTGACGTGGCTGCGGTCGCCGCAACGGTGCTGACCGAGCCGGGGCACGCGGGCCATACCTATGAGCTGCACGGTCCGCAGGCTCTGACCTTCGCCGAGGCGGTCGAGATCATCGCCCAGGCCGCCGGCCGCCCTGTCAGCTTCGACGGCTCCGTTGACGCGTACGTGGCCGCCCAGACGGCTCAGGGCAGGAACGAGGAGGAAGCCCGGGCCGAGGTACAAGCGTTCGAGGCGTTGGCCCGCCGGGGACACGACGAGCCGAACGGCCTGGTTCAGGAGGTCACTGGCGAACCGGCGACCACGTTCCAGGCGTACGCCTCCGCCGCGGCCGCCGGTGGGGCCTGGCGCGACTGAGCTGCGCGACTGACGTGAGCGACAGGAGGCTCACGACTTGGGACCGACGTGCTGGTCGAGCAGAGCAACCGCCTCCCTCCGCGCCACCGAGATGTGGATCGGCTTCGGACGGCGGTGGGCGACGCCGAGCAGGTCGAGGGCCCACGCGCAGAGGTTGATGATGTCCGGCGACTGGTTGCTGGAGAGATGCGTGGGTACTCGTATCCCTTCGTCCGACGGTCGACCCCCGTCCCGATCGTTCTGGTGGCCCAGTTGGTGATCCTGCAGCCGTCCGAGTGGAAGAGGCCGCGGAGGAAGCGTCCCGGATGCTGCTCGACCAGCTCCCGCTGACAGTCGGCGAGGACGATCGGGCGATCGTGCTTGCGGCCCGGCCCGTGCTGGGAAAAGAGGCACGGCCAGTGGGTCCAGTAGCCCGTCACGTAGACGCAGCCTTCGGAGCGAACTCGACAGACGGGCCCGGGGCGGACCAGGCGGATGCTCTCCTCGCACTCGCTGATGAGGCCCGGGTACGCGTGCGCGCAGGCGATCCGCAGCACGTGGACCCCACGCCTGGCCGTCGAGATGCACCCGTCGCCCAAGTAGAGCCCGAGTAGGTGGGAGTAGGCCGCGCCGTCGTCGATCGCCACCTCGTCGCAGGTGGGGCATGGCCGACGAGGCGCTCGCTCAGGGTCGGCGTCGCGCCACTCCCGGAGTGTGCTCCGGTGGATGCCGGTGAGTGAGGCGACGTCGGCCACGCCGACGCCAGACTCCAGCATTGCCAAGGGCTTCTCGTCGGACGACCTCGTTGTACATCCAGCCATGCTCACGGACGGGTCCGACAGTCGTTCAAGCGCAGGGAGTGCCCCGAGTGGGAGTCGAACCCACACTGAAACGGTTTTGAGCCGTCTCCCTCTGCCGGTTGGGGTATCGGGGCCAGGACACTCAGGAGTACCGCGTCCTCGGCGAATCGTGCGGCCCCTAGGCTAGCCGACATGAGCGACGCCCCGCCGACGCAGCCGGTCACCGCCAACGAGCCACGCCGACGCGTGGTCGTCGCCGAGGACGAGGCCATCATCCGCCTCGACGTGGTCGAGATCCTGCACGAGGCGGGCTACGACGTCGTCGGCGAGGCCGGCGACGGTGAGGCCGCGGTCAGGCTCGTCGAGGAGCACCGGCCGGACCTCGTCGTGATGGACGTGAAGATGCCCGTCCTCGACGGCATCTCGGCGGCCGAGCGGATCGCGCGGGCGCGGCTGGCCCCCGTGGTGCTGCTCACGGCGTTCTCGCAGACCGAGCTCGTCGAGCGCGCGCGGGACGCGGGCGCGATGGCCTACGTCGTCAAGCCGTTCACGGCGTCAGCGCTGCTCCCTGCTCTCGAGATCGCGCTCAGCCGCTTCTCCGAGATCACGGCCCTCGAGGCAGAGGTCGCCGACCTCAGCGAGCGGTTCGAGACCCGCAAGCAGGTGGAGCGGGCCAAGGGGCTGCTGATGTCCGGCATGGGGCTGAGCGAGCCCGAGGCATTCCGCTGGATCCAGAAGGCGTCGATGGACCGGCGGATGTCGATGCGTGAGGTCGCCGACGTCGTGATCACGCAGGCGGGAGCCAAGCCGGCCTGAGCGCCCGGTGACGGCGGGTGACGGCAGGTGACGGCGGGTGTCTGCAGGTCACCGCAGGTCACGAGTAGGCAACAACGCGCCCATGATGGGGCAGAGTCGTGCGCGAGGCTCGAAATCTGGGTTAGGTTCCGCCTACCAGCGGTGCTGGGGACGCTGTCTGCGACCCAGCCGGACGAAGGAGACTGTTCTATGATCCGATCCTCGCGCGCCTGGCGCACGACGGCGGTTCTCGGTGTGGCTGCGCTTGCACTGACGGCATGCGGTGATGATGGGGGCGAAGAGCCGGGCACCGAGCCTTCGGAGACGTCCTCCGAGGCCCCTGAGGGCGACGGCACCCTGACCATCGGGACCCTGTTGCCGCAGACGGGCAGCCTCGCCTTCCTCGGGCCACCGGAGTTCGCCGGCGTGCAGCTCGCGATCAACGACATCAACGCGGCCGGGGGTGTGCTCGGCCAGGACGTCGTCAAGATCGACGGTGACTCGGGCGACACCACCACCGACATCGCGTCCCAGACGACCGAGCGCCTGCTGAGCGAGGACGTCGACACGATCATCGGCGCGGCGTCGTCCGGTGTGTCCCTCACCGTCATCGACGCGATCACCGCCGCGGGCGTCGTCCACTTCTCGCCGGCGAACACCTCACCGGCATTCACGGAGTACGACGACAAGGGCCTGTACTTCCGCACGGCCCCGTCCGACGTCCTCCAGGGTCGTGTCCTCGGCAACCTGATCATCGAGGACGGCTACCTGGACGTCGGGATCATGGCCCTCGACGACGCCTACGGCAACGGCCTGGCCGACGCCGTGGAGTCCACTGTCGGCGAAGGTGGCGGTTCTGCGACCGACAAGATCATCTACAACCCGGAGGCGGCGACCTTCTCGGCCGAGGTCGGCCAGCTCAAGGCGTCGAACCCCGAGGCGATCGTGGTGATCGGCTTCGAGGAGACCAAGAAGATCCTTCCCGAGCTGATCGCCCAGGGCATCGGCCCCAACACCGTCCCCCTGTACCTGGTGGACGGCAACCTCGCCGACTACAGCAAGGACTTCTCGCCCGGCACCCTCGTCGGAGCCAAGGGCACCCTGCCCGGCGGCCCTGACGCCGAGGGCGACGACTTCCAGGCCCGACTGCTCGAGGTCGACTCGAAGCTGACGGACTTCAGCTACGGCAAGGAGTCGTACGACGCCACCGTGATGACCGCACTGGCGGCCCTCGCGGCAGGTTCCGACAACGGTGAGGCGATCGGCAGCAAGCTCGTCGAGATCAGCACCGAGGGCGACAAGTGCACGAACTTCGAAGACTGCGCTGCCCTGATCGAGGAAGGCACCGACATCGACTACGACGGTGTCTCGGGTCCGGTGGACTTCACCGAAGCCGGCGAGCCGAACTCGGCGACGATCGGTATCTACGAGTACGGCGACGACAACAAGTACACCAACGTCGACTACGTCGAGGGTGAGGTCTGATCCAGACCGCCGCCCCAACGTGACAGAGAGGTGCCCCGCAGCCGAGAGGCTGCGGGGCACCTTTCTTGTCGCTGGGTCTTGTCGTTGGTGCGAAGTCCGCTGACGGGGCTGACCGGGGACGGGGAACTGCTCAGGCCTTGGCGAGAGTGCCGAGGTAGAGCTCGATCACCTTCGGGTCGTTGGCCAGCGCCTTACCGGTGCCGCTGTAGGCGTTTCGGCCTTGGTCGAGCACGTAGCCGCGGTCGCAGATCTGCAGGCACCGCCGCGCGTTCTGCTCGACCATCACCACGGTGACGCCGGCGCGGTTGATCTGGCGGGTGCGGAGGAAGACCTCGTCCTGCATCACCGGCGACAGGCCGGCGGAGGGCTCATCGAGAAGGAGGACGGACGGCTCCATCATCAGCGCCCGGCTCATCGCCACCATCTGACGCTCGCCGCCCGACAACGAGCCCGCGCGCTGCGCTCGTCTGTCACCAAGTGTGGGGAAGAGGGACGTGACGAACTCGAACCTCTCCTTGAACCGCTTGGGTGACTGGTAGGCACCCATCTGCATGTTCTCCTCGATGGTGAGCGAGGGGAAGACGTTGTTCGTCTGCGGCACGAATCCCACGCCCTGCGCGACGAGCTGGTTCGCCTTCAGACCGGTGATGTCGGCATCCCGCAGCGTGACGGTCCCACTGCTGACCTTGACGAGGCCGAAGAGGGCCTTGAGGAGGGTCGACTTGCCGGCGCCGTTGGGCCCGATGATGCCGACCAGCTCGCCCTCCTTCGCGTACAGGTCACAGCCGTTGAGGATGTTGACACCGGGCACGTAGCCGGCGATGAGGTCGTCGGCCCGCAGCAGGGCGCCATGCGAGGCGGCGACGTGGTCTCCGCGGTCGGCGTCCTTCGAGAGGGGGGCCCTGGCGCTCATCGTGCGTCCTTCCCGTGCGTGTCTGCGCCCTCGATCGGGGGCACGTCCTCACCTCTCTCGGCGGCGATCTCGGCCACCACCTCGGCCTGGATCTCTGCGAGCTGCTGCTCCTCTTCCTCCACGGTGAGCGGCGCGTCGTGGTGGCTGCCGAGATAGGCGTCGATGACAGCCTGGTCGGCCATCACGGCGTCCGGGGGCCCCTCGGCCACCACCTTGCCCTGGGCCATCACGATCACCCAGTCGGAGATGTCGCGAACCATGTCCATGTCGTGCTCGACGAACAGCACCGTCATGCCCTGCTCGCGGAGGTCCTTGACGTGGCCGAGCAGCGACTGCGTCAGAGCGGGGTTCACCCCCGCCATGGGCTCGTCGAGCATCACCATCTCGGGGCCACTCATCAGGGCCCGCGCCATCTCGAGCAGCTTCCGCTGGCCGCCGGAGAGGCTGCCGGCGAAGTCGTCACGCTTGGCGTCGAGCTTGAAGCGCGCGAGGAGCGTCTCGGCACGGTCGGTGTTGTCCTTCTCCTGCTCCCGCCACAGTGGCTTGAACATGGCCTGCAGCAGGCTCTCGCCTCGCTGCCCGGTGGCTCCGAGGCGCATGTTCTCGATCACCGTCAGACGCGACAGGGACTTGGTCAGCTGGAACGTGCGGACCATCCCTCCCCTCGACACGCGGTGGGCGGGGACGCCGGCCAGTGACCGTTCGTTGAAGGTCCATCTGCCGCTGTCGGGCTTGTCGAAACCGGTCAGCAGGTTGAAGAAGGTCGTCTTGCCGGCACCGTTGGGTCCGATCAGGGCGGTGATCGCACCGCGCTGGATCTCGATGTGCTCGACGTCCACCGCGGTCAGACCGCCGAACGTGCGGGTGACCGAGTCAGCGATCAGGATCGGGTCCGGCTTCTTGGACCCCGGCACGCGCGGTACGTCGGCAAGTGCCGCGGTGGCGGCCTGCTTTCGGACGCCTGGCCCGGCGTCGCGCTGCGCCGCATCCAGAGCGCGTCGCTCCTCGTCGGTCACGCTGTCGCCCTTCGCGAGGGGGACGGGCTGGTCAGCGGGCATTGATCGCGATCTCCCTCTTGTCTCCGAAGATCCCCTGCGGTCTGAAGACCATGAGGAGCATCAGGGCGAGGCCGACCAGCATGAACCTGACCTGCCCGACCTGGTTCGTGGACATGATCTCGCCTGAGATGAGTCCTTGCCTCACAGCCTGGCTCAGCACGTTGTCCGTCAGCGACAGCACGACCCAGAAGATCGCGGCCCCGACGACCGGGCCGAGCACCCTGCCTGCCCCTCCCAGCAACAACACGGTGTAGGCGAAGAAGGTGAAGGCGGTCCCGTACAGGTCCGGCTGCACGGCCGCCCGACCCAGCGCGAAGATGAACCCGGCCAGGGCGCCGATCACGCCACCCAGCACGAGCGCCTGCATCTTGTACGCGTAGACGTTCTTGCCGAGGCTGCGGACGGCGTCCTCGTCCTCACGGATGCCCTTCAGCACCCTTCCCCAGGGGCTGCGCATCAGCAGCCAGACCACGAGGCAGCACAGGATCACGAGTGTCCAGCCCACCAGGAGCACCCACGACACCCGCTCGCTGTACCGCCATGGCCCGAACCCGTAAGTCCCGTCGGGGAAGGGGTTCATCGAGTAGAACCCGCGGTCGAAGGCCTGCAGACCGTCGGAGCCGCCGGTGTACTTGCCGAGGCTCGCCGACCGGAACACCAACCGCACGATCTCTGCGGCGGCGATGGTGGCGATCGCCAGGTAGTCGGCTCGGAGCCGAAGCGTCGGGACGCCGAGCAGGAGCGCGAGCAGCACGGCCCCGGCGATGCCCACGAGGATGCCGACTCCGAACGGCAGCGCGAAGGTGGTCACCATCACCGCGATGCCGTAGGCACCGACCGCGACGAAGGCGGCCTGTCCGAAGTTCAGCAGACCGGCGTAGCCGAAGTGCAGGTTGAGCCCGATGGCGGCGAGGCCGTAGACGACCGTCTCGAGCCCGAAGGCCGACCGGAGAGCATTGCTGAGAATTGTTGACCAGTCCATGACGCGTCCCTCACCCGATCCGCTCGCGGCGACCCAGGATGCCCTGCGGTCTGATCAACAAGATGACGATGAGCACTGCGAGCGCCCCGACGTTCTTGAGCTCCGTCGGGATGAACAGCGTGCTGAGCTCGATGAAGAGTCCGACGACGATGCTGCCGATCAGGGCGCCGAACGCGGTACCGAGACCACCGAGCGTGACAGCGGCGAAGACGAGCAGCAGGATCTGGAAGCCCATCTGGAAGTTGATCTGCTGCGCGAGGCCGAGCAGGATCCCGGCCAGGCCCGCCAGCGCCGCGCCGCCGACCCACACGGTCTGGATGACGCGGTCGACGTCGATGCCGGACGCTGCGGCCAGCGCCGGGTTGTCGGCGACTGCTCGGGTCGCCTTGCCGAGGCGGGTCTTCAGGAGTCCCACCCCGACGGCAATCAGGACGATGGTTGCCAGCGCCATGCTGATGAAGTCCAGTGGCCTGAGCGTGATCGGGCCGACCGCAACCCCGGCCTGGCCCCGGTAGTCCGCGAACGACTCGGTCCCGCCGCCGAACTGGTAGAGGAACATGTACCGCAGCAGCAGGGAGAGGCCGATCGAGACGATCATCATCGCGATCAGTCCCGTACCGCGCTTTCGCAGCGGGCCCCACAGCAATCGGTCGTTCAGGTAGCCGCCCAGTCCGCAGACGAGCACGGCAATGGGCGCCGCCACCAGCAGCGGCAGGCCGAAGGTCACGTTGAAGAGGAAGCCGATCAGCGCGCCGAAGGTGACGAGCTCGCCGTGTGCGAAGTTGGTCAGCCCTGTCGTGCCGAAGATCAGGGACAGGCCGATGGAGGCCAGCGCGATGATGAGCCCGAAGCGCAGGCCGCTGGCCGTGAGCTGGAGCACGCGCGAGGTCCCTCCACCGCCGGCCCCGCCCGCGGACTCGGCGCCCTCCTCGCTGAGACGGAAGGCCACCGTGCGAGCGTCACCCGCCACGACCTGGGTCTCGATCGGGTTGACCCGTGGGATCAGGCCCTCGGCCTCGGACGGGAGGCTCCCCTCGTCCAGGACCACGCTGTAGGCACCCGGGCCAGGCAGCGGTATCGCGGCCACGCCGGCGTCGTCGGTCACCCCCGAGGCGATCTCCTCGCCGTTCTGCTCCACCGAGATCGTCACCCCGGCGAGGTCCACGCCGTCCCCGGTGCGCACGCGGGCGTTGATGGCCTCACCTCCCTCGGCGGGAGGCGCCTCGGTCGCACCGGGCGCCGGTGTGGTGGGCGCGGGCGTCGTGGTGGCGGACGCCGCAGCGGCACCCGTCACGAGAGTCAGGAGGGCGAGGAGCAGGCCGGCCACGAGGGTGGCGGCGCTACGAGCACTGGGACCTGCGGGCACTGCGGTACCTCCGCGGGGAGTCGGTGGCAGGACGGTGACGGGGGGTCCGTAGGTCCCTCGTGACGGGCTCTGGTCCGGTCGGCGTTGATCGGGGCGGGCGTGAGCATAACGGGCCCGGAGGCTACCTGGGCGTACGTGGGGCAGCGTTCGGCCGTCGAGTCGAACTTGTGATGCTCGGTATCTCCGGCTGTGAGGGGCTGGGCAGGATTTGCGCCGTGGCCTAGGCTCCGCCCGTGGCTCGTCCTGTGGTGAGTGTTCGCCGGGCCGGCGGGTCCGACGTCCCCGCGTTGCTGGCGCTGCTGTGCGGTGAACGGGCGGGCGACGGGCCGAACCACCCCGGCCTGAAACGGGAGCGGGTCCGGCACGTGATCGCCCGGCCCGACGTGCAGGTGCTGCTCGCCGAGGCGAGTGCGAGCCGAGGTGACCACCCTCCCGTTGCGGTCGGCGTGCTGGTGCTGCGGTACGGCGAGCTGCTCCCTCTGGGCGGTTACCCGTCCGTGCACGTCGAGCAGCTGTGGGTGCATCCCGACCACCGGCGGCGCGGGGTCGCTCGGGTGCTCCTGAGAGGCGCCGCATCGCTTGGCGAGCAGTGGGGCCTCGACGACGTCGTCTGCGCGGTGCCGCCACTTGGCCGCGAGGCGCACCGCTTCCTGGCGCGACTCGGGTTCGCGCCGGTGGTGACCCATCGGGCGGTGCCGGTGGCGACCCTCCTGCGCCGGCTGTCCGGCGTGTCCGAACCGGAGCGCCGCCGCGGGCGGCTGGAGCAGGTCGTCATCCGCAGGCGGCGGGAACAACGGTCGGCGGTGCGTCCTAGTGTGACGGTGTGACCGCAGCCGTCCCCGACATCACGTCAGCCATCGCCCCCGACGACACCACCTCGTCAGGCCGCCTTCTCCTCGTCGACGGCCACTCGCTGGCCTACCGCGCCTTCTTCGCGTTGCCGGTCGAGAACTTCTCGACCACCACCGGGCAGTCGACGAACGCCGTGTACGGCTTCACCTCGATGCTCATCAACGTGCTCCGCGACGAGCAGCCCACCCACCTCGCCGTGACGTTCGACGTGTCGCGGCAGACCTTCCGCAGTGAGCAGTACGCGGCGTACAAGGCGAACCGGTCCAAGAGCCCGGACGAGTTCCGCGGGCAGGTCGACCTGATCAAGGAGGTGCTGGCGGCGCTCCGGGTGATCATCGTCGAGAAGGACGGCTTCGAGGCCGACGACGTGATCGCGACGCTGACCACGCAGGCTCTGGACGAGGGCTTCCAGGTGCTGGTCTGCTCTGGCGACCGCGACGCCCTGCAACTGGTCACCGAGCGCTCCACCCTGCTGTACCCGGTGCGAGGGGTCTCGGAGCTGACCCGGATGACGCCGGACGCCGTGCAGGCCAAGTACGGCATCCCGCCGCGGCTGTATCCCGACCTCGCCGCCCTCGTGGGGGAGAGCAGCGACAACCTCCCGGGAATCCCGGGCGTCGGCCCGAAGACCGCAGCCAAGTGGATCAACACCTACGGCGACCTGGACGGCATCGTCGCCGAGGTCGACACGATTGGCGGCAAGGCGGGGCAGGGCCTTCGCGACAACCTCGCCCAGGTGCTGGTCAACCGCCGCCTCAATGCCCTCGTGCGCGACCTCGACCTTCCTGTCACCCCGCGCGACCTGGCGGTGCAGGCATGGGACCGCGACCAGGTGCACCAGGTGTTCGACGGGCTCGAGTTCCGGGTGCTGCGCGAGCGGCTGTTCGAGACGCTGACGACGCCCGAGCCTGAGGCCGAAGGCGGGTTCGACGTCGACCTCGCTCGCCCCGTTGGCGATGCCGTGCGCGTCTGGCTTGAGGAAAACGCTTCCGGCCCAACAGGTGTCGCCGTGGTCGGCGACCTGCGCGTGCTGGGTCGTGCGACCGGTCTGGCGCTCACCGGCGCTGGCGGAGCGAGCGCCTGGTTCGATCTCGACGCTCAGAAGGCCGAAGACGAGGAGGGGTGGCGGCTGCTGGCCGCGTGGTTGGCAGACCCGCTGCGCCCCAAGGCGTTCCACGATGCCAAGCCATCGCTCCACGCCCTGGCCCACCACGACCTCGCGGTCAGCGGCGTGGTCAGTGACACGGCGCTCGCTGCCTATCTGAGCCGGCCCGACCAGCGGTCGTACGACCTAGCCGACCTCGCCGTCCGGCACCTGCACCGCGACCTGCGCGTCGACGGTGCGGGCGGCTCAACGGGGGCCGCTCCAGCCGACGCCGGAGAGCAGCTTGCGCTCGACACCGGCGACGAGCCCGACGAGTCCGGGGCCGCGGCCGTGAGAGCGGCTGCGGTGCTCGAGCTGAGCACGGTGCTCGATTCGGAGCTCGAGGAGCGTGGCGGCAAGCGACTGATGCACGACGTCGAGCTTCCGCTGGTACAGGTGCTGGCGCGGATGGAGTCGACCGGGATCGCGGCGGCGACGGGGACACTCGACGGCCTGGCCGCCGACTTCGACGAGGGCGTGCGGCAGGCGGCACAGGACGCGTACACCGCGATCGGGCGCGAGGTGAACCTCGGGTCGCCCAAGCAGCTGCAGGAAGTGCTCTTCGACCAGCTGCAGATGCCGAAGACGAAGCGGAACAAGACCGGGTACACCACCGACGCCGAGTCGCTGGCCGACCTGCTGGTCAAGACGGAGCACCCCTTCCTGAAGTCGCTCCTCGAGCATCGCGACGTGATCCGGCTGCGCCAGACGGTCGAGGGGCTGCGCAAGACCGTCGCGCCGGACGGTCGCATCCACACCACCTACGTGCAGACGATCGCCGCGACCGGACGGCTGTCGTCGGTCGAGCCCAACCTGCAGAACATCCCGATCCGCACCGAGGCAGGCCGGCAGATCCGACAGTCGTTCGTCGTCGGAGAGGGGTACGAGACCCTCCTGACCGCCGACTACAGCCAGATCGAGATGCGGATCATGGCGCACCTCTCCCGTGACGAGGCGCTGATCGAGGCGTTCCGCTCGGGCGAGGACCTGCACTCCTTCGTCGGGTCCCGCGTGTTCTCGGTGCCGCCCGACGAGGTGACTCCTGCGATGCGCTCCAAGATCAAGGCGATGTCGTACGGACTTGCCTACGGGCTCAGCGCTTTTGGCCTGTCGAAGCAGCTGCGCATCGGCGTCGACGAGGCCAAGAGCCTGATGGACGAGTACTTCGACCGTTTCGGTGGTGTGCGCGACTACCTGCGTGGCGTCGTGGGGGAGGCGCGCCGCGACGGGTACACCGCGACGATCATGGGCCGGCGCCGCTACCTGCCCGACCTGACCAGCGACAACCGGCAGCGCCGTGAGGGTGCCGAGCGGATGGCCCTCAACGCCCCGATCCAGGGCTCGGCCGCCGACATCATCAAGCTCGCGATGCTGCGGGTGGATGCCGGTCTGCGCGAGGCCGGCCTCGGCTCGCGGATGCTCCTGCAGGTGCACGACGAGCTGGTGCTCGAGGTCGCGCCCGGGGAGCGTGCGGCCGTCGAGACCCTGGTGCGCGAGCAGATGGCCTCGGCGGCGGATCTCTCGGTGCCGCTGGAGGTGTCGGTCGGTCTGGGCGCCAGCTGGGACGAGGCGGGGCACTAGGCCAGTACCTGACGGGCACGAGGCGCACTGCCCCTAGGGTCAACGCCCGTGAGCCTCATCGGCACCGGCCGGCGTGTCCTCGGACGACTGGTGCCCTTCGCGCGCCAGCGCGGCGCGCTGTCGGTGGCGGCGTCGTGCGTCGACTGGGCGGTGCGTTGGGCGGTGGGTCGACCCCGAGCGGGCCGCCCCTCGCGTACGACGTTCGAGTTCGACGGACGTCGCGTTCCCTACGTCCACCACGCCTACAACAACACCTGGCTCAACGAGCGGGCCGTCGAGGTCGCGCTGGCCAAGGAGGTGCTGGCGAGCTGCAGGCCCGAGCGCGTCCTGGAGATCGGAAACGTGCTGGGGCACTACGGCTCGAGCGGGCACACCGTCGTGGACAAGTACGAGCAGGGCGAGGGGGTGCTGAACCTGGACGTCTCCGAGCTCGGGCTCGACAGGCAGTACGACCTCGTGGTCAGCGTCTCCACCATGGAGCATGTCGGCTTCGACGAGGACGTCCAGGACCCCGAGAAGCCCGGGCGCTCGCTCGACCGCCTGCGCGGCGTGCTGGCACCCGGCGGCCGGCTCTGGGTCTCACTGCCCGTCGGCTACAACCCGGAGCTCGACCGACGCCTCCGCGCGGGGGTCTACGGCTTCACGACGGTCCGGGCCCTCCGCCGTGAGCGTCGGCGCAACATCTGGCGGGAGGTGCCGACCGAACAGGTATGGGGAGCGGAGTACGACCGGCTGCTGTACACGGCGCACGGCCTGGTGATCGCCGAGTACCACGACGCTCCGTAGCGATTTCGAGGGGACGGCATCGTTGCCGCGTCGTGACCGACAGCCTGCGTCCGTGCGTGTCAGACTCCGCCGCATGCCTACTCGCCGCTCGCAACTGAGTCGCCATCGCCCGTCGACAGGAGCTGCGACGGCCGTCGCAGCGCTGCTGCTGGCCACGACCCTCAGCGCCTGCGCAGGCTCCGGCTCCGGCTCCGAGGACCGGTCGGCGCGAGAGCGCGGCACCGACGAGGACGTCGCGTTCACGCCCTGCGACGAGGCCGAGTGCACCGGTGAGATCGACGATGCTGCCTTCGAGATCCTGATGCCGGAGACCTGGAACGGCACCCTTCTGCTGTACTCCCACGGCTACCGCCAGAAGGAGGCTGCGCCGCCCGAGTTCGAGGAGCCGTCGACGGAGGCCGAACCCGTCCCTGGGTGGTCGACCGGCACGAAGACGCTCGGCGAGGCGCTGCTCGACCAGGGCTACGCACTGGCCGGCTCGGCCTACGGGAGCAACGGCTGGGCGGTGCGGGAAGGGGTCGCAGCGGGCGAGGCGCTGCACCAGCACTTCGTCGACGAGGTGGGGGAGCCCGACCGCACGTACGTCTGGGGCGACAGCCTCGGCGGTCTCATCACCCAGCTGCTGGCCGAGCGCAACCCCGAGTGGGTGACCGGCGCCGCTCCTCTGTGCGGCGTGCTGGCCGGGCCGACTGCCAACCTGGACCTCGCCCTCGACGTGTCGTACGCGACCAAGACCCTGCTGGCACCAGAGCTCGAGCTGACCGGGTACGACAGCTGGGACGACGCGGTCGCGAACTGGCAATTGGCGTACGACGCCGTGATCAAGGCCGGCACGGACATCGGCACCGGCGTTCCGAAGATCCTGCTGGTCGCGGCGCTGGTGGACGCCCCTGCGGCCACCAAGACCTACGACGGGTCGAGCATCGAGTCGCAGGTGCGCGCCAAGGCGGAGGCCACGCTGACCGCACTCGGGTACGGCACCTACGGCAGGTTCGACGTCGAGCAGCGGTTCCACGGCAACCCGTCGACGAACGCCGGCGTCGACTACGCGACCCGAGTCAGCGAGGGCGAGCGCTCCCTGATCGACACCGTGGGCGGAGCGGGGACGACCGACGCTCTGCTGGCGGAGCTGGCGGCCGGCGAGCGTCTGGTGGCGAACGAGACCGTCCGCAACGCGTTCGCCGAGTCGGGCACCCCGACCGGAGCGGTCAAGGACCCCACGCTCACGCTGCACACCACGGCAGACCCACTCGTGCTGGTGCAGAACGAGACGGTGTTCAAGTCGCGCGCCACGAGCAACGCTGACCGAAGCGGCGACCTGGTGCAGCTGTACTCGGCGCCCCCCAGGACCTATGACGAGGCGGCCGGCGCACCGTACGGCGCCGGTCACTGCAACTTCAGCATGGACGAGCGCCTCGGCGTGGTCGCCCTGCTGGACGACTGGGCGCGTCGCGGGGTCTATCCCGCAGCCGGGAGGGTCACCGAGACCATGAGCGGCGACACCGGCGTACAGGTGGGCTACGTGCCGGGCGCCTGGCCGGCTGAGCTGGACGAGTGAGCTGGACGAGTGAGCTGGACGAGTGAGCTGGACGAGTGAGCGTGGCCGCTGCGGTCAGTACGGGTCGTGTGGCGCATCATGTCCGAGCAGGCGCGCAACCGGCCGCAGCCGCAGCCGCAGCAGGACCTTGATGACCACGTTGCGCACGAACCAGGGCAGCTGCGCGACCAGCCGTAGTCGGTCACGTGTCGACGGACGGCGCGCATCGAACAGGGCCAGCGACGCGGCTCGTCCGATGTACCGCAGGTGACCGCGTCCGAGAACATGGACCAGCAGAGAGCTGGTCACGCCGATCGAGGAGAACGCGTCGTGGACGAGGACCTGGCCCCCGGGTGTCAGGTGAGTCGCCCATCGCAGGTCGTCGGTGCACGTCCAGTAGTCGTGCTTCCCGTCCACGTAGAGCAGGTCGAACGGTCGATCCCACCCGGGCCGCAGCCGGGTGCTGTAGTCGCTGACCAGATCCACGACCTCCTCGAGGCCGGCCTCGCGGATGTTCGCCTCGAACAGGTCGCGCGTGGGGTGCCCCCCGAAGAGGCGGCCTTCCACGAACGGGTCGACGGCGACGACGTGGGCGCCGGCCGACCGGGCCGCCTGCCCGAGCACCACGGTCGACCGTCCTTGGTGGCTGCCGATCTCGACGACGACCCCGCCGGTGGTCAGCCGTTCCGCTGCCGACCAGAGCATCTGGGCCTGCTCGCGGGTCAGCCACCCGCCGATGCCCTCGGCCGTGGCCCAGGCGGACTCGAAGCCTGCCAGCTCGGGCACCGCCGCACCTCCACGAGTCGGGGCAGGTGCCTGCCGCTGGCAACGTCCTCCGGCGCGCCCGGCGTCCGAGCCGGCGCGTCGCGCAGCGTAGCGGGGTCGCCGTGGGCAGGCTGACGACGATGGTCGCTCGTCGACGACCCACGTGGCCGCCGAGGCGACCCACGGCCCGGACGGTCGTCGACCTGGTCACCGGCCTTCTGCTGGCCGCTCTCGTCTGCGTTCCGCGGCCGGGCCGGGTGTCGTTCGACACCAAGCTCGACCTCCTGCTCAGCCCGGCCGACTTCCTCGAGCGCGCCCTGACGATGTGGAATCCGGGGTCCGGCCTCGGAGAGCTCCAGAACCAGGCTTTCGGCTACCTGTTCCCGATCGGTCCGTTCTTCGCCGCGGGCGAGGCCGTGGGTCTGCCGGACGTCGCCGTCCAGCGCGGATGGCAGGCGCTGGTGCTCGTCCTCGGCTACCTCGGCGCGCGCCGGCTGCTGGCGGCGTGCGGAGTCGACCTGCTGGGCGCGGCCTGGGTGGGTGCCCTCGCGTACGCGCTCTGCCCGCGCATGCTGACGACGCTCGGGGCACTGTCGGCGGAGGCACTCGCCGTCTCCTTGCTGCCATGGATCATCCTTCCGCTGGTGCAGTGGCGGCAGTGGGGTCCGCGGCGGGCCGCGGCACTGTCTGCCTGCGGCGTCCTGGCCCTCGGCGGAGCGAACGCCACGGTCACGCTGGCCGTGCTCGTCGTCCCGGTGCTCTGGCTGCTGACGCGACCGCCCGAGCCTGGGCGGCGTCGCCTCGCGGCCTGGTGGGTCACCTGCACGGCGTTCGCGTGCCTGTGGTGGTTCCTGCCGCTCGTCGTGCTCGGCCGCTACAGCCCGCCGTTCCTCGACCTGATCGAGACGGCTCACAACACGTCGAGTGGGATCACGGCCTTCGACGCGCTGCGGGGCACGACCCACTGGGTCGCCGGCTTCACCCGACCGACGGGGCCGTGGTGGCCGGCCGGGTTCGACCTCCTGACGGAGCCGGTTCTCGTCGGGGCGACCGCCGCCGTCGCAGCCTTCGGCCTGGCCGGTCTCTGCGTGGCGCGCCTGCCCGAGCGACGGTTCTGGGTCCTGACGGCGCTCGCAGGCCTGACCCTCCTGGCACTCGGATCGGAGGCGGTGGGCTCGACGCCCCTGGCGGACGGTTGGCGGTGGCTCCTGGACGGGCCACTGGTCCCGTTCAGGAACATCCACAAGTTCGACCCGGTGCTGCGGCTACCTCTGGCTGTGGGAACCGCTTGGGCGGTGCAGAGTCTCGTCCAGAGGGAGCGGGTCTGGGTGGCGCGGCGCAGCTTGGTGGCCGTGGCGCCGGCCGTTGCGGTCCTGGTGGTCGTGGCGGCCCTCGTCGCCCTGTGCGTGCCGGTCGCTGCGGGCCGGTTGCGCCCCACGCCCGACTGGCAGGCCGTTCCCGACTACTGGCAGGAGACCGCCGACTACCTGGCCGAGACGGCGGGTCCCGGCACGTCACCGGAGCCGAGCGCGCTGCTGGTGCCCTCGTCGGGCTTCGGCGAGTACACATGGGGGCGCACGATCGACGAGCCGCTGCAGGCTCTGGCGTCGTCACCGTGGGTCGTCCGCAAGCAGTTCGCCCTGGGGGCCGTCGGTCTACCGCGCCTGCTCGACTCGGTCGAGCAGTCGCTGGCCGCCGGGCGCCCGGCGCCAGGGTTAGCAGAACTGTTGGCGCGCAGCGGTATTGACCGGCTGGTCGTCCGCAACGACCTCGACTGGGCCGCCACCGGGTCGCCCCGGCCGGCGGTCGTGCACGCAGTTCTCGACTCGACGCCCGGGCTGCGCCGGGCGGCCACCTTCGGCCCGCCGACGACAGCGCTGAAGGCATCACCCGGCCAGATCGCGGGCTACGCGCTCGACCCGAGCTACCCCGCCGTCGAGGTGTACGACGTGATGCCCGACCAGCTGGGGGTCCGCGCGGTCCCGCTCGACGACGTCGCGGTGCTGAGCGGCGGACCCGAGTCGGTGCTGCCGGCGCTGGCCTCGGGCGTGCTGGACGTCGACCGCCCCGTCGTGCTGGCCGGCGACGACCCGGTGCCAGGGCTCGGTGCCTGGGTGCTCACCGACGGTCTGCGCCGGCGCGAGCGCAACGTGGGGCGCGTCCAGGGGAACCTCTCGGCCACGATGGCTCGGGACGCGGACGCCCGCATCGAGCGGCGCGCGACAGACCTCCAGTCGTTCGACCCATCCGGGCACCAGACCGTCGCGCAGCTGCGGGGAGTTGTGGCCGTCACGGCCACCACGTCGGCGGGTTTCGCGGACGCGCTCGACCCGATCCGGCCCGAGTACGCGCCCGCGGCTGCACTCGACGGCAACATCTTCACGTCGTGGCGGTCCAGCCAGGCCGGCACGCCGGTCGGTGAGGCGCTCACCGTCGAGCTGGTCAAGGCGACGGACCTGCGGGGAACGTCAGTGGTGTTGGAGAACAACGTCCTGCTCGGTCCCCGGGTGACGCGGGTCGAGGTCGTGACCGACACGGGGCGGGCCTTCACCGACATTCCGGCGTCCGGTGCCGCCGAGCTGGAGATCCCTGCCGGCGACACGCGCACCATCACTGTGCGGGTCGACCGTGCCGACGGCTCCACCGGCCGGGTGGGTGTCGCCGAGCTGAGCATGCCCGACGTGAGTGCCACCGCATCCCTGCGTCTGCCGCGCGACGTCAGCGGGTCCCTCGATCGGGCGGAGTCCGGGGTCGCGGCGGTCGTCCTCCACGACGACACCGCGGCTCACCGTGCGTGCGTGCCCGTTGGTGAGCGTCCCGAGCTGGTGCGCTGCGACCCCGGCCTGGCCAGGGGGAGCGAGGAGCAAGCCGGTCTCGACCGGGTCTTCGACCTGGCAGGCAGCGGCCGGTACCGGCTCGGGGCGGCGGTCATCCCTGCCAGCGGCACGGCGCTGTCTCGCTACCTGGAGCCCTTCGGTGACGGGCTCGTCGCCGTCGGCTCCAGCGTGCTGGACGACTCAGTCGCCGTCCGGGCCGGGGCCGCGGTCGACGGCGACCCCGCGACCGCCTGGGTGTCGGCCCCTGGCGACACGGCCCCCACCGTGTCGCTGCAGTGGCCGCAGGAGCGGACGGTCTCGAGGCTGACGGTGCGGCCGTCCACCCAAACCCTGGCTGCGCGCCCCCAGCGACTCCGGCTCTCCACCCCCGAGCGCTCGTGGGAGGTCGAGCTGGACCTCGGGTCCACCGCTCGGTTCCCGCCTGTGACGACTGACGAGCTGACGGTCCGGGTCCTGGCCTGGGAGCGGGTGCGGTCGTTCGACCCGGTCAACGGCCTCACGTACGACGTGCCGCCGGGTATCGCCGAGCTCGAGCTCGACGGGGGCGTCGACTCCTTCGTGCACACGCCAGACATGTCGACCGAGGTCGGGGCCCTCTGCGGCACGGGGCCGACCCTGGTGGTTGACGGCCGTCCGGTGCAAACACAGGTCTCGGCATCTGTCGGCGACATCGTCACGGGACTCGCCGTCGACGTGACGCCTTGCGACACAGACGCACTCGCACTCGCGACGGGTCGCCACCACGTGCGCGTCGAGCCGACGACCGAGTGGGATGTCACCGCCGTCTCCCTCGTCCGGGAAGCCGGACCCGGTCGCCCAGCAGCAGGCCCCGTCGCTGCCGGTCGAGCCATCGACGCCACGGGCTGGGGCAGCTCACGCCGCGCCGTGGCGGTCGGGGCAGGGCCGGAGTCCCTCCTCGTCGTGCCGGAGGGGGAGAACCCTGGCTGGAGGGCACGCCTGGACGGCGAGGAGCTGGTGCCCCAGACCGTCGACGGGTGGCAGCAGGGGTGGGTCGTCCCGGCGGGCGAAGCGGGCACCCTGGTGCTGGAGTACTCGCCTCAGCGCTGGCACGTCGCCGGCCTCATCGCCGGGGGCGTTCTGGCGACAGTGGTTCTCCTCCTTGGGCTCTGGCCCGGGAGGTCACCCTCAACGACAGCAGGCGCGGTAGGCGGCTCCCCGCGCCTGCGCACCCGTCACCGCACACTGAGCAGGCAGCAGGCCTTCGGAGGTACGGGAACGCCGTGGTGGCAACGCCTGCCGTGGCTGGTCGCCGGGGCGGTGCCTGTGCTGCTCGGGGGAGTGGTCGGCGTCGTGGCGGTCGTGCTGGCCGCCGTGCTGGCGAGGTGGCGTGGCCGGGCGGTCGGCGTTGCCACGCTGTGCCTGGTGGCCGGTGGGCTCGTCGCGCTGTCCCAAGCGGGCAGGGGAGGCGCCGAGGACGTCGACGCAGTCGTGCAGGCGCTGGTCCTGACGGCCTTCGGCGTCGCGTGGTGGAGCACCGGCCGGGACATCGACCAGGCGGACGAGGCCGTCGAGCCTCAGCTCGCCTCAGAGCCGGCAGCGGAAGCGGGCGGGGCGCGCAGCACGTAGCGCTGGCAGACCCAGTGGCCGCCATAGGTGGCGTCCTCGCTGACGTCGACCAGCTCGGCACCGGTGCCCTCGACGGCACGGAGCACTGCGGCGGTGTCGAGCGCGGTCATCCGCATCGGGGCCGGATAGCGCAGGATCCTCCTCTGTGCCCAGCCGAGCACCCGGGCAGGGAGAACCCGGAACGCGAGCCCCTTCAGTGACGCGCGTGGCCGACTCACTGTCTGCACGACCGCCAGCCCGCCGGGACGCAGGACCCTCACCATCTCGCGCAGGTACCCCGTGGCCAGGTCGGGCGGTAGGTGCTGGAGCACCAGGCTCGAGTAGGCGACGTCCACGGAGCCGTCGGCGTGCGCGCGCAGGTCAGGGTCGGTGTTGAGAACCCACCGGATGCGGCCCCCCGAGCGGTCGAGCTCCCGTCCGCGCTCCACCATGGCCGGGGCGACGTCCACAGCGACCACCTCGTCGAAGTGGGTCGCCAGCGCGTTGCTCAGTCTGCCTACGCCACAACCGAAGTCGAGCACCGCGCCCCGCTCGTAGTGCAGCCCGAGCCGGTCGAGACGGCCCAGCACGGCGTCGACCTCGCGCCGGCCGGTGGCCAGGAAGTCCGCCACGTCCCAGCGGCCACCCCGGGTGCCGGGCGCGACGTAGACCGCCCACAGCGGGTCGTCGGCTCCGAGGCGCTGCCAGTCGCGGCTCACGTCCTCGAAGCTCACGCTCGCAGCCTAGCCACGGGCAGGTCACCGACGAGGTGGCGTACGGTCCACCGGTGGACCGGGCCTCTGCACCCAGCGCAGCCTCTGCGCCGAGCGCCGACTCGACAGAGAAGGTCGTTCCGTTGGTCGCCTGGGGGGTCTCGCTCGTCGCGACCGTGGCCGTGCTGCTGCCGGCCCTCGCACCTGGCGTCGTGCTCAGCTACGACATGGTCTTCACGCCGGACCAGCCGCTCGTCCTGCGATCGGTCGGTGTCGACTCCCAGCTGCCGCGCGCCGTACCGGTTGACGCCGTGGTCGCCGCCATCGACGAGGTGCTGCCCGGCGCGCTGCTGCAGAAGGCTGCCCTCGTCGGCGCCCTGCTCTTCGCCGGGGCGGGCGCGGGGCTGCTGTCCGGACGACTGGCCGCCCAGCACCTGCGCGTCCGCCCGGGCACGATCGGCGGCGAGCCGGTGGCTCTCGGCGCCGTCGCGGCCGCGGTGGCCGCCGGCGCTGCCGTGGTCAACCCCTGGGTGGCGGGGCGGCTGGTGATCGGGCACTGGAGCCTGCTGGTCGCCTATGCCTGCCTGCCGTGGCTGGCGCGTGCGGCGCACCGTTCCCTGCGACGCGAGCGCGGTGCGGGACCGGTGCTGGTCCTGCTGCTCGCGCTCTCTGCGATCACACCGACCGGCGGGCTGCTCGGCCTGCTGGTCACGGGGGCCGTGCTCGCCGCCGGCGGTGGTCTGCTCCGGCATGCCTGGCTGCTGCTGGTGGCAGCCGTGGTCAACGCACCGTGGTGGGTCCCGGGCGTCCTGCACCCGGCACATGGAGGGGTGTCGGGGGAGGACGCCGGGGTGGCGGAGTTCGCCCTGCGCAGCGAGTCACTGCTCGGACCCTGGGTCTCCGCAGTCGGGCTGGGCGGGATCTGGAACGCGGAGGTCGTGACGCCCGGCCGGTCCCTCGTGCCGGTGCAGCTCGCCTCGCTCACCGTCCTGGGTCTGGCGGCGGCGGGGGCTGCCGCGGTGCGCAGCCGCAGGGTTCAAACCGCCGGGTGGCTGCTGACAGGGATGGCTCTGCTGCTCGCTCTTCCCGCGACCCTGCCCGTCGTCGGGGTGCCTGCCGTGACGGCGCTGGTCGACGCCGTCCCCGGTGGCGGCATCCTGCGTGACGGGCACAAGTGGCTGGCGCTGCTCGCTCCCGTCGTCGCGGTCGGGGCCGGGCTCGGGGCGGCTCGCTGCTGCGCCGCCCTCGTGGCGAGAGGGCGCGTGGGGGACAGGCGCACCCTCCCCCCGCTTGGCATCGCCGCGCTCGGGCTGGCCCTGGTGGTCGCGACGGTGCCCGACGCTCTGCTCGGCGTCGGTGGACGGCTGACACCCTCGCACTACCCGGACGACTGGAGTCGCGTCGCGGAGGTCCTGGACGGTGAGGATCTCGACGACGCGGTAGCCGTCCTGCCCTTCCAGCCGTTCCGCACGTTCGACTGGACGCACCGCCGCACCGTCCTCGACCCGGCTCCGCGATGGTTCGGCCAGCAGGTCGTCACCGACGACCGGCTCAGCGTGGGCCGCAGAACCCTTGCAGGAGAGGGCACTTGGGCTGAGCGGGTGCGTCCCGTGCTCGAGAGCGACGGCTCGGCTCAGGACCTTGCGGACGCTGGGATCGAGTGGGTGCTGGTCGAGCACGGCACGCCGGGCACGGTGCCGCAGGGCTGGCGCGACCGAGCCGAGGTCGTCGTCGACGGCCGGGACCTGTCGCTGCACCGGCTTCCGGCGACGGGTGAGTCCGCGTCCGACCCCCCGAAGCCTCCCGCGCCACCCGTCCTCATCGCCGACGCGATGGCGCTCGGGACAGTGCTCTTCGCGCTCGCCATGCTGCTCTCGAGTCGCACTCGTGGCCAACGCGTGGGTGCCCCACGGCGATGGGCCGCGATGTTACTCTCCAGTCGCAAACCGTGGGCCAGTCGCAAACCGCGGGGCATTACCAAACCGCGGGGCAAGCCACGAGCCTAGGCAGGGAGCGTTCATGGGATCGATCGTCGGAGTCGTCGTCGCCGTGCTGGGTGGCATCGCCGTCGCCGGCTCCAGCGTCCTCGGACTCGTCGAGACCCAGACCGCGATGCCCGATGCCGTGTCCGAGCCACTGGTTGTCTACGGCACCCGCTGACGTTCCACCGGGGCCGCCTCGACTGCCGTGAGGTCGATCGTCGCGGGTCTGACGAGATCCAGGCCCAGCATCTCGTCCAGCGTGGCGCTCATCAGCCGCCCCGTCTTCTCCCACCCGAACTCCTCGGAGTAGGCGCGCGCCGCCGAGCCCAGTCGTTGCCGCAGGGCGTGGTCCACGAGCAGCAGGCGCACCTTGGCCACGAGGTCGTCCTGGTCGGCCGCCAGGAGTCCTGTGACGCCGTCACGCACCGACTCGGTCACCCCACCGGCGTCGCGGTAGGCGACCGTCGGAACACCGTGGCTGCCGGCTTCGACGACCACGAGACCCCACCCCTCCTTGAGGGACGGGCAGATGTGGACCCAGGAGCTGGACATCAGGCGGTGCTTGTCGAGCTCGCTCAGGTAGCCGTGCAGGTGCACCCGGTCGGCCAGGCCGGCGCCGGCGACCGCCTGGCGTAGCTCGTCCGCCCACAGGCCGTGTCCGACGACGTGCAGCTGCAGGTCGAGCTCGTGCTGGAGCCGTCGCACCACCTCGACCGCGTGCTCCACGCGCTTGTGCGGCACGAGGCGCCCCACGACGCACAGCGTGGGCCGCGGGTCCGGCGGGCACTGGTCGAGCGGGTCGTCGCGTCCGTTGTGGATGACCCTGACGTCCCCCCGACGGACACCCAGCTCCGCCAGCTCGTCGGCGGTGTCGTGCGAGACCGCTGCGTACGGGCATCCGCGCAGCAGCCGGGGCGCGAGCCACCGTTCGATCCACCAGCCGATGCGTGCCGCCATCGGGCCGACGGCGACGGGCCACTGCTCGCGGTGGACGTGGTGGACGAGCATCAGGACCGGCGCCCGGGTGCCGAGCCGGGCAGCGAACGGAACGCCGTTCTGCACGTCGATGACGACGTCCGGCCGAGCGATCGGAAGGAACGAGGTAGCCCGCCAGAAGACACTGAGGTGGCCGCCGCGGCGGCGATACCGCACGCCCTCGCTGACCTCGTCGCGCGGCGCCTTCCCGTGGTCGGAGGTGAGCACGAGCACGTCGTCGCCCTGTGCCGCGAGGTGCCGCGCCACTCGCCCCACGTACCGCTCGGAACCGCCTGCCTCAGGGTGGGTTTCGTCTCTCCAGGAGCAGATGACGACGCGACGAGGACGGTCCGCCCGGCCGCGTCTTCCCGCCACGAGTCCACCTCCACCCAGGGCGCCTCGCTGCGCCTGTCAGCCAGGCTACCCGCCGGTAGACAGGCTGTCGCCGGGTCGTCGCGCGGCACCGCCGGACGTGGTCGCCCGGCGGGTAGCGTCACCCCTCGTGTACCAGCCGCCGCCCCGTGACCTGCGCCGTTCGTGGCGGATGTGGCGAGGTTTCCGGGTCGAGCAGTCGGACCCTGGACGCTTCTACCTGATGCTCGCGGACGACTCGGTGCACCTGGTGCGGAGGCACGCCCCGCTGGACGGCTCAACGGTCCTCGACGTCGGCGGCGGGCCGGGCTACTTCGCCGACGCCTTCGCGAGTGCGGGCGCCAGCTACGGCTCGGTCGACGTCGACGCGGGCGAGATGTCCGCGACCGGGCAGCCGGCAGGACGGAGCGTGCAGGGCAGTGGCATGGCCCTCCCCTTCGCCGACGGCTCGGTCGACGTCTGCTTCAGCTCGAACGTGCTCGAGCACGTGCCCGACCCGTGGCGGATGGGACGGGAGATGCTGCGGGTGACCCGTCCAGGTGGGCTCGTGCTGATCTCGTTCACGGTCTGGTTCGGTCCGTGGGGAGGTCACGAGACCTCGCCGTGGCACTACCTCGGCGGCCACAGGGCGCGGTCTCGCTACGTGCGCCGGCACGGGCACGAGCCGAAGAACCGGTTCGGTGAGACCGTCTTCGCGGTGCGGGTCGCCCCGGCGCTGAGGTGGGCGGCCGGCGTCGCCCAGGCGGACCTCGTCACGGCCTACCCCCGCTACCACCCGTGGTGGGCCGCCTGGCTGGTTCGGGTTCCGGTCGTCCGCGAGCTCCTGACGTGGAACCTCGTTCTGGTGCTGGTCAAGTCGCCGGTCGACCGATGACGCGTCTCCTCGCGCTCGTGGCACGCGGACGAGCAGCCGTACGAGCGCACCCCGCCCTCTCCGTCTCGCTCCTGGCGCTGACGCTGGCTCAGCTCGTGCTGAGGGGATTGGCTCTGTCGCAGTCGTACTTCTGGCAGGACGACTTCCTCTACACCAACCTTGCACGCACGCTGCCGGCCCTCGAGTTCCTGTCACTGGACTACCGAGGGCACCTGCAGCCAGGGCAGTTCGCCGTCGTGCTCGTGCTGGCGCGGCTGGCGCCTCTCGACTGGACGGTGCACGCTGCCTTCCTGCTCGGCCTGCAGCTGGTCGCCGACGTGCTCTTCGCCTGGCTTCTCGTGGCGATGTTCGGCCCGCGCCGTGCGGTGCTCCTGCCGTTCGCGGTCGCGCTGTTCTGCCCGCTCGCCGTCCCGCCACTGCTGTGGTTCGCGGCAGCCCTGCAGTGGCTTCCGCTCGCGATCGCCACTCTGCTGCTGTTGCTCTGCCACGTTCACCTCGTCGACGCCACGGGGAGGTCGAGGCGCAGGTGGCAGGGCGTGGCCGTCCTGGCTTTCGTTGTCTCGCTGGCGTTCTGGGAGCGGGCCCTGTCTCTGGTCGGCGTTCTGGCTCTGGTCGAGCTGACGTGGTTGGCCCGCGACAGGGGACTGCGCCGCTGGACCGCCCCCCTCCGCCGGGCGCCCTTGGTATGGACGACGTACGCCGCTGCAGTGGCCGCGTACATCGCCATCTACAGCGTCGTGAGCGCGGGAACCCCGAGCGCGGCGCCGTCGGCATCCGACGTGCTAGCGCTCCTGCGCGAGACGGCCGGCACGCTGGTGCCCGGCCTCCTCGGCGGCCCCTGGGGGGTGGAGAACGGTGCCGAGTCGCTGATGCGGCCGCCGGACCACCCGCTGAACTGGATCGCCGGGCAGGTCGCGGTCGCCGTCGTGGTCGGCCTCCTGCTGGCGGGCCCACGCCGGCTGACGCGTGCGTGGACGGTGCCGCTGACCCTGCTGCTGGTCGACACGGTCGTCGTCGCCGCAACGCGACTGGACTTCATCGGCGCGCTGATCGGCCGCGACCCGCGGTACTTCGTCGACGTGGTGCCGCTCGCCGCGATCGCGCTCGCCGTGACCTTCCTGCCCGTCCTCCGCGTCGAGCCGGTGGTCGAGGTCGACGGGACGAGGACGGCCCCGCGCGCGTGGTGGGCACGGTGGCGGCCGGCGCCGCGCCTCGTGGTCCTGGTGGGCCTCGTCGCCTTGTACGTCAACAGCAGCTGGGTGACCACGATGGCCATCGCCGGCAGCGAGAGGGACGACCCGGGGCGTGCATGGCTCGAGACGGCACGCCAGGCAGCGCGCGACCTGCCGCCGGGGGTCGGGGTGCGCGACGCCCCGGTGCCCGCCGCGGTGGTGTCGGAGATCTTTGGAGGCGAGGCGATGCTCAGCTCGGTACTGGGCAGCCTCCCCGAGTGGGAGGACAGGATCGGCACGACGACGAACGACCTGCGTGACGTGAACCCGTCCGGCGACCTCGAGCGCGTCCTCGTCGACCCACCGGTGTCGTCGGCCGAGGGGCCGGTGCCCGACTGCGGATACCGGGTCGGTGGACGACCGGTCGACATCCGGCTCGACGAGACCGCGGGGGAGGGCTGGCTCGTCCGCATCGAGTACCTGTCGGGCCTCACGGTGCCCGCACGCGTCGACGCGGGCGCCGAGACGTTCGAGGTCCAGTTCGCCGACGGGGTCGACGCCGTCTACGTCTTCCCGTCCGGCCCGGTCGACACAGTGACGATCTCCGGGGTCGACGTGGACGCCGGTCTCTGTGTCACGGAGGTGGCGGCGGCACCGCCGATCGAGCCCGACTCCTGACGACGAACCACTCAGACCAGGTCAAGGAGGGCAACACGAACGCCCCGGTCGGAGCAGATGGGTGCCGCAGGCCCGCCGGTGCCCTAGCATCACCTCCGGAAGTTACCGACCGGTCACATCGAAGTGCCAGCGGGGAGTGAAGAGATGCGGCGAGTCCTTGGCCTGATCCTGATCGGGCTGGGTGTGGCAGGCCTGTTGATGGCGCCCCTCCTGAGGTTCTACGCCGCCCCCCGCCTGCTGTTGGCTCCCCTCGACCAGTTCAGCGAGACCGTCTCTGAGGCAACCGATGTCACCTACCTCGACGTCGGTGCACTGGAGGTCAGGGAGGGCCGCGAGTTCGTCGCGACCCGTACCGTCCGCGGCGACGTGCCAGCCGGCGACGACGACACCGCCGTCTACGACGTGTTCGTCAAGATCCTCGACCCGCAGAAGCCGGGCACGGGCGAGGAGCAGCTCGTCTCTGCCACGACCGACCGCGTCGCCTTCGACCGCAGCACGTCCGAGGCGGAGAACTGCTGCGACGAGAACGTCAACGGGGACACCGTCGAGCACGAGGGCATCGAGTACAAGTTCCCCTTCGGCGCAGAGAAGAAGACGTACCAGTACTTCGACACGTCCCTGCTCGAGGCGAGGGACATGGCCTTCGTCAGCGAGGAAGAGCTCGAGGGACTGACCGTCTACAAGTACGAGCAGACGATCGAGCCGACGAAGATCGCGGAGCTCGACGTGCCCGGCAGCCTGGTCGGCCGCGACGAGCCCTCGCTGACGGTCGACCGCTACTACTCGAACGTGCGCACAGTGTTCGTCGAGCCCACCTCGGGTGTCATCGTTCGCGGTGAGGAGCGCCAGTTGTCGACCCTGCGGGACGGCAGCGAGGACCTGATCACGATCACCGAGGCCAACCTGGCCTTCAACGACGAGACCATGGAGAACCAGGCCGACTCGGCGCGCGAGGCGATCTCGTCGGCCTCGATCGTGACGACGACCGGCCCGCTGGTCACGCTGGTGGTCGGTCTGCTGCTTCTGCTGGGCGGAGTGCTCCTGGTGCGTCGCAGCACCCGGGACGACCAGGCCTACGACGAGGGGGACGACACCGTGGGGGACCCGCCACGGCACAGCGCCTTGACGAAGGGCTGACGCACCAGCGATCAGCAGGTCCTCACGCGGGACGGTGGGTCACGAAGATCGCCGTGCCAGGGAGCAGCCGACCTCGCAACGGGCTCCATCCGCCCCACGCGTGACTCGGTCCGGCCGTCCACTCCGGCTCCACCAGGTCGTCGAGAACCAGTCCAGCAGCGACGATCTCGCGTACACGGTCACCGAGAGTGCGATGGTGCTCGACGTACGTCACCTCACCGTCCGCGTCGAGCTCGCGGTAGGGCGTCCGGTCGAAGTAGGAGCGGTGGACGGTCAGGCCGCCTGACCCCGGGTCGTCGGGGAAGGCCCAGCGCACCGGGTGGCCGACCGCGAAGACCCATCGCCCACCGGGCCTCAGCACGCGCGCCACCTCACGGTGCACCGCTGCCGGGTCGTCGACGAAAGGCACCGCCCCGAAGGCGGAACAGGCCATGTCGAACGTGCTGTCGGCGAACGGCAGCAGTCCCGCGTCGGCCTGTACCAACGGCGTCACCACTCCCAGCCGCTGGTCGATGGCCCGGGCCCGTCGCAGCATCCCGGCCGACAAGTCGAGGCCGGTCACGCGCGCGCCCTGGCGAGCCAGCCAGCGAGAGCACTGCGCCGCGCCGCACCCGACCTCCAGCACCGCCGTGCCGGCCAGGCCGGCCGGGTCGCCGAGCAGGTTCGCTTGCGACTCGAGCAGTCCCTCTGGGCACCACCGGAAGTCGTCGTCGCCGAGGAACGCGCCGTGCTCGGCGTAGTAGGCGTCCGCCTCTGCGTCCCACCACTCGCGGTTCGCCGGCACCGTCCGTCCGGGAGCCACCGGCCCGTACCCCGCCATCTCGTCCGTGGGGTCGTCCATTGGCTGAGCATGCCGGACGGGGTCGGCCCCACGCGGGAAGGCCGCGTTCTTTGACCGTCATCTTGGCCGAGGGATAGGCTGGCATGGCGCACGAGCTGTGCGTGGCTCTGCTGCGCCTGCGGTCGGGTCGTCACCATCGACGGGCACACATGACGTGCCCGTCCCAACCACCTGCCCGCATCGGAGCCACCCCTACATGACCGCCAGCACCACGACACCGGCCACCCCGGCCTCGACCACTCCTCAGGTCGCGATCAACGACATCGGCTCGGCCGAGGACTTCCTCGCCGCCATCGACGAGACGATCAAGTACTTCAACGACGGCGACATCGTCTCCGGCACCATCGTCAAGGTCGACCGCGACGAGGTCCTGCTCGACATCGGTTACAAGACCGAGGGCGTCATCCCGTCCCGCGAGCTCAGCATCAAGCACGATGTCGACCCCTCCGAGGTCGTCGGCGTCGGCGACGAGGTCGAGGCCCTGGTTCTCCAGAAGGAGGACAAGGAAGGCCGCCTGATCCTGTCCAAGAAGCGCGCACAGTACGAGCGCGCCTGGGGCACGATCGAGAAGATCAAGGAGGAGGACGGCGTCGTCACCGGCACCGTCATCGAGGTCGTCAAGGGCGGCCTGATCCTCGACATCGGTCTGCGCGGCTTCCTGCCGGCCTCGCTCGTGGAGATGCGGCGCGTCCGCGACCTCCAGCCCTACGTGGGCCAGCAGGTCGAGGCGAAGATCATCGAGCTCGACAAGAACCGCAACAACGTCGTGCTGTCGCGCCGTGCGTGGCTCGAGCAGACCCAGTCGGCCGTGCGGATCAACTTCCTGAACACCCTGCAGAAGGGTCAGGTCCGTTCCGGCGTCGTGTCGTCGATCGTCAACTTCGGTGCGTTCGTCGACCTCGGCGGCGTGGACGGTCTCGTGCACGTCTCCGAGCTGTCGTGGAAGCACATCGACCACCCCTCCGAGGTCGTCGAGGTCGGGCAGGAAGTCACCGTCGAGGTCCTCGACGTGGACATGGACCGCGAGCGAGTCTCCCTGTCGCTGAAGGCGACCCAGGAGGACCCGTGGCAGCAGTTCGCCCGCACCCACGCGATCGGGCAGGTCGTGCCGGGCAAGGTCACCAAGCTCGTCCCCTTCGGTGCGTTCGTGCGCGTCGAGGAGGGCATCGAGGGCCTGGTCCACATCTCGGAGCTCGCGGTGCGCCACGTCGAGATTCCCGAGCAGGTCGTTCAGGTCGGTGACGACATCTTCGTGAAGGTGATCGACATCGACCTCGAGCGTCGCCGCATCTCGCTCTCGCTGAAGCAGGCGAACGAGGGCGTGGACGCGACCAGCGAGGACTTCGACCCCTCGCTGTACGGCATGGCCCAGGAGTACGACGAGGGCGGCAACTACAAGTACCCCGACGGCTTCGACCCCGAGACGCAGGAGTGGCTCGAGGGCTACGACACCCAGCGCGAGGAGTGGGAGCGGCAGTACGCCGAGGCCCACGCGCGCTGGGAGGCGCACAAGAAGCAGGTCACCGACGCCGCCAAGGCGGAGGCCGAGGCCGGCACCGAGGGTGGCGAGTCCGCGTCCACCTCGTACTCGTCCGGCTCCGAGACCCCGGCCGCGGCCGCGGGCGCTCCCGCTGACGACGCCGAGGGCACGCTGGCCTCAGACGAGGCCCTCGCGGCTCTGCGCGAGAAGCTCACCGGCGGCTGAGCCGAACCAGCTCAACGAGGAACGCCCCCCGACCACACACACGTGGCGGGGGGCGTTCTCGTTCTCTCGTGCGGTGTCTCAGCTTCGCTCGTGCGGAATCAGCGCGGTGACGACAGGATGGGATCCCTCAGGTCGAGGAACGCCGGAGGACCAGCGCTGAGCGCGTCCATCTGAGCCATCTGCTCCTGCACCTCGGGCGGCATCTCCTTCTGCTCACCCTCGCGCGCCGCTTCCTCCGACGTGAAGTAGATCGCCATCGTCCACTCAGCGTCGTCGTGCGCGATCATCACGGTTCCCAGCATGTCCGGACGGAGGCTTGGCCAGTCGATCCCGCCGTCGTCCTGCATCAGCTCCCACCCGCGGTCGGGGTCGGTGCTCTTGCCCTGCATGATCTGGACGAAGCCGGCGTCATTCAGGTCGCCGTACTCGTCGACCTGGACCTTCGTGCTGTCGCGGAAGGTGGGCTCGCCGTCGAACATCGTGGCGGTCTCCGTCCACCAGGCGTCCTGTTCTGGTCGCTCGCTGTTGCGACGCGCTTCTTCCTCCGACTCGAAGCGGGCGAGGGCCACGAAAGTGCCGTCGGCCGTCACTCCCGCCGTGGTCCCGAGATAGCCGATGGCCCCACCGGCTACGTCGGCGTTCCAGCGGTCGAGCGCCGCCTTGGCCTTCTCCGGGTCGGAGACCTTTCCCTGAATCACCTGGACGAACATGCGTGCCTCCTTCATGCCGCACCCCGGCGGGGGCAGCACCCCGACGCTACGCCCGGCCGGGCGCCCCGTCGACGTCTCCGGCGAGAACATGCGACAACCTGCCGAGAACGGCGCCCTACCAGCGCACCAGCTTCCAGACCTCGGGTCGGGGCTCGCCTTCGACGCCGACCTCGGCGAAGATCGCGACGGCCAGCTTCAGGTGCCGCATCGCCTCCTCCGGTTCGCCCGCCGCGTGCAGGAGGTCGGCCAGGTTGTTGTGCAGGGCCGCCTCCCGGTGCCGGTCACCCTGCCTCGCGCACAGGTCCAGAGCGTCTCGGGTCAGCTGCAGCGCAGGGTCGAGGGCACCGGCTCTGCGGTGAACGAGGGCAAGGTTGTTGAGGACGGCGACAAGCGCGCCGACGTCGCCGACCTGGTGGGCGAGGGCGCGACTGGTCTCCAGGTGCCGGAGGGCTTCGTCCCCTTCACCGCCCTCCCCGGCGAGCATCCCCAGCAGGTTGTGGACCTGCCCCAGGGCCGCGGGGTCGTCAGCGTCCTCGGCCAGCAACAGCGCATCGTGCCCCAGGTCGCGGGCGCGGTCGCGGTCTCTCGCGGCGTGCGCGGCCAGGGCCAGGTCCGCGGTGATCCGTGCACGCGCCCCCAGCCGCTCGGGCGCAGTCGCCGACATCGCTGCCGTCAGGTGGGCTGCCGCCAGCGACCAGTCGCCTCGCCGGTGATGGACCTGCCCGAGCCGGTGCTCCAGCTCGCCCAGCTGTTCGGCGCTGCAGCGGGCGGCGGCGGTCTCGTAGCTCGTCACCGCCTGGGCGTAGTCGCCACCGAGCACCTGCAGGTCACCGACCGCGGCATGCAGCGTGCACGGGTCTGGATGGCCGAGCGCCAGCGCCGACAGGAGGTGATCCATGGCCGTTGCGTTGGCGTGCACCGCCCGTGCCTCGTCCGCCGCCAGCGCGTGCGCCTGCGCGGCCTCGTCGTCGCGGCCTGCCAGCTCGAGGTGTCGGGCCGCAGCGGCGGCGGTGCGACTCAGCGCGGCGGCGGCCCTCCCGTGCAGGAGCCGGCGTCGCGCGGCACCCGTGTCGTCGTACACCAGCTGTCGCAGCTGATCGTGGCAGAAGTCGTAGCCGGAGTGCGCCTCCCGGACCAGCCCACGTCCGACCAGCTCCTCGATCGCGTCGACCGTCTCCTCCTCGGACCGGCCGCTGACCACCTGCACGGTGCGGGCATCGAACGAGCGGCCGATGACAGCGGCACCGGCGAGCACCTGCCGGGCGGTTTCGCCCACACCGTCGACCCGCCCACGCAGCACGTCTCGCACGCCGACCGGCACCGTCCACTCGCCGTCTTCCGGGCCTACGCCACGCAGGTACTCGACCAGCAGCAGCGGGTTTCCTTGGGTCGCGTCGTGCAGGCGCCGGGCGTGCTGCGCGTCGAGCGTGTCCGGTCTCATGGCCGCTGCGATGCGTGTCACCGCCTGCACGTCAAGGGGTTCCAGGCGTACGACCACTCCGCCGCCCGACCGGGCCGTGGCTGCGGCGGTGCGCCGAAGGGTGTTGTCATGGGGGGTCCGCCACGTCAGGACCACCAGCAGCGGGCGCCGCGCCAGCCGTCTCAGGCCGAAGGCCAGCAGAGCCAGGGTGGCCTCGTCGGCCCACTGCGCGTCGTCCAGGTGCAGGACGCCGGGGACGGGACCGTCGGCCGCAGCCTCGAGTGCGTCCCAGACCGCCGACAGGAATCGTGCCTCTGCGCCGGGCCCTTCCAGCGGGGCGGCCTGGTCGGCGACGACGCCCTCCGCCACGCCAGCCACCAGCCGTCCCACGTCGCCCAGGACCCTCGGTGGCAGCGCGCTCAGGACCGTCGGGTCGGTCTGGAGCCGCGCCTTCAGCACGTCGACGACCGGCCCGTACGCGAGCGTGCCCTCGTCCTCGTAGGCCTGCGCCTGCAGCACCGCGCCACCACGTTCGGCGACCTGCGAGAGCAGCTCCTCGGCGAGGCGCGTCTTGCCGATCCCGGCCTCACCCTCGACGAGCACGACCCGCCCCTGCGGGCCGACGGACGCGTACCCCTCGAGCAGAGCGCGTAGCTCGGCCTCGCGTCCGACGAAGGGGATGGTCACGGGTGTCGCCGGCGGGAGCGGGGCGGTGGGTGGGGTGGCGTGCACCTCGCCGGACGCGATCGCCTCGTACAGCTCGGTGGTCTCGCGAAGTGGTGGCACCCCGAGCTCGCGGGACAGCGTCCGCACGCACTCGCGGTACTGACCGAGGGCCGACGCACGGTCACCCGCAGCCGCATACAGCCGGATCAGAGCCCGATGGGCCGGCTCGGCGAGAGGGTCGAGCTCGAGCCACCGCCGGACGGTGCGCATGGCGCCGGCGGGGTCACCCGCCCTGTCGCGCACGTCGGCCAGCCGACCCAGGGCTCCCGTCAGCTCGAGCCGCAGCGCATGCGCCTCCGCGTCCGCCCATGCCTCGAACGCGGCCGAGTCGCGGACGGCGAATCCCTCCAGGAAGTCGCCACCGAAGATGGCGACTGCCGCTTCGAGGTCACCGCTCCCGACCAGGTCGCGGAAGCAGTCGACGTCGACCTGCAGGCCTACCCCCTTGACCAGCCGGACGTGGTCGCGGTTGGCCTCGAGGTGCTCGGCTCCCACCGCTGAACGCAGGGTCGACAGCGTGCGGCGGAGCGCGCCCCGAGCGTGCTGGACGTCATGATCGGGCCACAGCAGGTCGGCCAGGAGGTCTCGCGGTCGCGGACGGTCCGACACAGCCAGGAAGGCGAGGACGGCGACCGCCTTGCGGGTGTCGAAGGTGACGGCGGTGCCGTCAGCCTCCACTCGCGGCGGGCCGAGCAGCTTCACCTCGATCACTGGCACCTCGTCACGCACCGGGCGGCGCACGTGTGAACCGTAACGCTCGCATCGAGGTCAGCCCGTAACGATTCCTGCACGCCGGAGGTCCACCGTCGCGGGAAACGCCCATCACGAGGCGTCGGGCAGCCCCATCCTGGTCTCGTCGGGGACCAGGCACGCACGCGAGCGAGGACGCAGGTGACGACGACGACACCGAGACGCCATGCCGTGTTGGCGTGGTCGCTGCTTGGAGTGTTCGTCGTCACGAGCAGCGCCGGGGTGGTGCTGCTCGCGCTGGTCCCGCCCGAGGCACTTCAGCGCGAGGGCGACTCACTGCTGCTGTCGGTGGCGTTCGTCGTCGTGCTTGCGGTGTTCGGGGTCGTGGGCGCGATCGTGGCGTCACGGCTGCCGGCGAACCCGGTCGGCTGGCTCTTCCTCGGGCTCGCGCTGATCGAGGGCTGGTACGAGCTGACCTATGGGTACACGCACTACTCGCTGGCCGTGGCCTCGCTGCCGGGTACGTCACTCACCGCGTGGGTGTCCAACTGGCTGAGCCCGCTGTCGCCCGTGCTGATCGGGCTGGCCTTCCTGTACTTTCCCGGCGGTCGGCTGGCTTCGCCGAGGTGGCGGCCCGTGAAGTGGTTGTGCATCCTCACGCTGATCCCGATCTTCGGCCACTACGGGCTCTCCCCGGGACCGATCGCCGAGTTCCCGTCGCTGCGCAACCCCTTCGGCGTGGAGGGCGCCCTCTTCCTTCGGCACCTGCCGGTGGATCCGCTGATCGCCCTGATTCTCGTGTCCGGCATGGCGGCCGTCGTCGTGAGGTTCCGTCGCGCGCAGGGAGTCGAGCGCCAGCAGCTCAAGTGGTTTGCGTGGTCGGCGGCGCTGCTTGCGTCTCTCCTGGTGGTGGTCTCCATCAGCGAGGCCCTCGTCGTCGAGCCGGTCGACGGCGTGGCCGGACAGATCGGCGGCCTGGTGTTCGCCGTGTTCCTGTGCGGCCTGCCCGTCTCGGCAGGGCTCGCAATCCTGCGGTACCGGCTCTACGACGTGGACCTGGTGATCAACCGGACCCTGGTCTATGGCGCCTTGACGGCAACCCTCGCCCTGACCTATCTCGGTGGGGTTCTCCTGCTGCAGCTCTCGCTGAGGCACTGGACCTCCGAGTCGGATCTGGCAGTCGCCGGGTCGACCCTGGCGGTTGCGGCACTCTTCCGGCCCGCCCGTGCCCGGATCCAGGCCTTCGTTGACCACCGGTTCTACCGGCGGCGCTACGACGCGGGGCGGACCCTGGAGGCGTTCGGCCACCGACTGCGCGCCGAGCTCGACCTGGACGCTCTGGGCGACGACCTGCGGGGCGTGGTGCGCGAAACGATGCAGCCGGCGCACATGGCGCTCTGGCTGCGGGCGGCGCGATGAGCACGCGCACTGCGTCCGTGATCGCCTGGTCGCTCTGGGCGGTGTTCGTCGCGATGGTGGCGTGGATGCTCTGGGAGCTCACGCACGGCCGGGGAAGCTGGGACGAGGCGTTCATCGTGCTCGCCATCGGCTACGCGACCGTAGCGGCACTGATCGTCTCGCGCCGACCGGACAACGCTGTCGGCTGGCTACTGCTCACGGTCTCGCTCACTCTCGCATTCGGCGGTCTCGCCGAGGTCTACGTCTTCGCGCCTCGCCCCGGCCGCCAGTGGGTCGGGTGGGTGAGCACCTGGTCGTGGCACGTCTGGCTGACGTTGACGGCCGTGTTCCTTCCCCTCGTGTTTCCGACGGGGCGGCTCGCGTCGAGGCGCTGGCGCCCGGTGTTGTGGCTCGGCGCCGTTTCACTGCTGCTCGGCGTCACCTCGACGGCCCTGCGGCCAGGCGAGCTCGACATCGAGACCCGGGGGGTTGCCAACCCTTTCGGAGTCGGCGGCCCGGCGGCGGACGTGCTGGTGGTCGCTGAGTACGGCTCGAGCGTCCTGCTCACCGGCTGCTTCATTCTCGCGGCGGCGTCGCTGGTCGTTCGGTTCCGACAGGCCGACGGGGCAGTGCGCCTGCAGCTGAAGTGGTTCGTCTTCGCCGGCCTCCTCACCGTGTTCGGTCTCGCACTGGCCATGGTCGAAGTCCTCAACGGTGAAGGCACCGTGTGGGCTCGATATGTCGGGGCAGTCGGCTGGTACACGTTCCTCATCGCCTGCATCGTCGCCGTCCCGCTGGCCACCGGGATCGCCATCCTGCGGCACCGGCTGTACGACATCGACCTGGTCATCAACCGCACGCTGGTCTACGGCTCGTTGACCGCCGCGCTGGTGGCGACCTACTGGGTATCGGTCCTCTTCTTTCAGTTCGTGCTGCGGTCGCTCACGACAAGTGAGTCGGATCTGGCCGTCGCCGGGTCGACCCTGGCGGTCGCGGCGCTGTTCCGTCCCGCCCGTGCTCGGATCCAGGCGTTCGTGGACCACCGGTTCTACCGGCAGCGCTACGACGCCGCACGCACCCTGGAGGGGTTCGGGGGCAGGCTGCGCGAGCAGCTCGACGTGTCCGCTCTGGCGGACGACCTGGGTGCCGTCGTGCGCGAGACGATGCAGCCCGCGCACGTGTCCGTGTGGCTGAGACCCACTGGGGGGAAACGGTGACCCGCCGGCCGGAGGAGTCGACCTTCAGCGGCAGGCAGAGCGGTCACTCGGCCTGGACGCTCGGCGCCCTGGCGCTGGTGCCGATCGGTGCACCTCTCGTGGTCAGCGCGGTCTCAGGCGAGAGGATCGTGTTCGCCGACATGCTGGTCACCGCCCTCGCGATCGTGTTCTCGGTCGTCGGCGCCCTGATCGCGTCGCGGCAGCCGGCGAACGCGATCGGGTGGATCCTCCTCGGGACCTCAGTCGCAACCGGGCTGGGCAGCCTGTCCCACGTGTACGTCGAGTACCGGGTCGATCATGCGGCGATCACCAGTCTCACCGGGGCCGCGGCCGTCTACTCGAACGTCTCGTGGGTCCCGTTCATCCTCGTCCCGCCCACCTTCCTCCTCCTGCTCTTCCCCGACGGCCGCCTGCTCTCGCGGCGCTGGCGCGTGGTGGCCTGGGCTGCGGCAGCGGGGATCACCGGCACTTTTGCGGCAGAGGCGATGCGGCCGGGGCCGCTGGCGGACTTTCCCGAGATCACCAACCCGTACGGGCTCTCGGGTTGGTTCGTGCCGACCCTGGAGGTGGTCGGAGGCCTGACCCTGATGGCCTCTCTCGTTGGCTGCGCCTCCTCGCTGGTCGTCCGCTACCGTCGTGCGGCAGGGCAGGAGCGCGAGCAGGTCAAGTGGCTGGCGCTGGCGGGAGGCGTTGCAGCCGTGGTGGTTCCGGTGGCGTCGCTCGGCTCCGGAGTGTGGGGTCCGGAGGTGACGAACGCCGCGAGCATGATCGCGGTACTCGGGCTGCCGGTGGCTGCGGGTGTGGCGATCCTTCGCCACCGGCTCTACGACATCGATCTCGTGATCAACCGAACGCTGGTCTACGGCTCGCTGACGGCCGCCCTGCTGGCCACGTACGCGGGTTCGGTTCTCCTGCTTCGGCGTGTGCTGCCGCCGGTGGCCAGCGACTCCGACCTCGCGGTCGCGGTCTCGACGCTCGCGGTCGCGGCGCTCTTCCGTCCCGTCCGTCGTCGCATCCAGGCCTTCGTCGACCGGCGCTTCTACCGCCGCAGGTACGACGCTGCACGCACCCTGGAGGCGTTCGGGGGCAGGCTGCGAGAGGAGCTCGATGTCTCCGTCCTGGCCGACGACCTGGGAGTGGTCGTGAGCGAGACGATGCAGCCTGCGCACGTGTCAGTCTGGCTCAGGAGCGCACCATGAAACGCCGCGCGGTACGGGGGCTGGCGTCGCTCTCAGAGAAGGCGCTCCGCCGGGCGGCGTGGTCGCTTTGGTGGGCGCAGGGCCTGGCGATGGCCCTGTGCCTGTCGGTGTCCCTGGCCACGGAGGTCTCCCCTGGAACCTGGGGCTCAGGTGGCCGGGTGACCGAGATCGTGGTGAACCTCCTTGTCCTCGTGTTCCCCCTGACCGGCCTGGTGATCCTGAATCGACTGCCACGAAACAGAATCGGGTGGGTCCTGCAAGGCGTCGGCTTGGCATGGCTGCTGCCAGGTCTGTTGAGCGCATGGGCCGAGTACGGGCTGGTCGTGCGGCCTGGGTCACTGCCGGGCGCGGACGTGGCCGCAGCGCTGAACGAGGGCATCTGGGCGCCGTTCATCGGGATGCTGGGGATCTTCCTCGTCCTGCTGTTTCCTGACGGCCGCCTACCCGCGCCCGGCTGGCGGTACGTCGGGTGGGCGGCTGCGGCCGCGATGGTGCTGTTGCCCGTCGTGCTCGCTCTGGAACCGGGACCTCTCGAGGGTGGACCGATCCCCTCGATGGAGAACCCCATCGGCATCGAGGCAGCGGCGGGCACGCTGACGGTGATGGAGGGTGCCCTCCTGCCCTTGCTGTCTCTGGGCATCCTCGCCTCAGCCACCGCGCTCGTCGTGCGGCTCCGCCGGTCCACGGGTATTCAGCGCAAGCAGCTCACCTGGCTCGCGGCCGCCGGCTCGATCGTGGCGGTCGTCTACGTGCTGATGGTGCTGGCCACGCTGGTGGGGTCGTTCGCCGACGAGGTTCCCGGCTGGGTTACTGCGATGCAGAACCTCACATTCCTCTCCTTCCTGCTCCTGCCGGTCGCGATCGGGATCGCGGTGCTGCGGTACCGGCTCTTCGACATCGACGTGGTGATCAACCGCGCGCTGGTGTACGGCTCGCTGACGGCAACCTTGCTGGTCACGTACATGGGTTCGGTTCTCCTGCTTCGGGGTGTGCTGCCGCCGGTGGCCAGCGACTCCGACCTCGCGGTCGCGGTCTCGACGCTCGCGGTCGCGGCGCTCTTCCGTCCCGTCCGTCGTCGCATCCAGGTCTTCGTCGACCGGCGCTTCTACCGCCGCAGGTACGACGCCGCCCGCACCCTGGAGGCGTTCGGGGGCAAGCTGCGCGAGGAGCTCGACGTGTCCGTCCTGGCCGACGACCTGGGAGTGGTCGTGCGCGAGACGATGCAGCCCGCGCACATGTCGGTGTGGCTGAGGAGCACACCATGAAGCCGCCGGCAGCACCACCACAGCGGGCGACGATGACCCAGCGGCTGCCGGTCGTGCTGTGGGCCCTGACCGCGGTACTGGCCGTGGCGAGCGTTGCGATCTCGGCCGGCCGCGACCACCTGAGCGACATCGTCCTGTACACCGCGCTGCCGCTGTTGGTGGCCACCGTCGGCGCGTTGGTCGCGGTCCGCCAGCCGGGCAACGCGATCGGGTGGATCTTCAGCGGCTTCGGCGTCTACCTCGCTGCAGCGGAGGTGGCCGAGGGCTACGGCCTGTTGGCGCGAGACCTCGGCCTTCCAGGCGGCGAGATCGGTTCGTGGGTCATCTCATGGACCTGGATCGGCGAGATCGCCGTCTGGGCCGTGGTCTTCCTCCTCTTTCCCGACGGTCGCCTGCCAGGGCGCCGCTGGCGCCTCGTGGTCGGCGTGGTGCTGATCGGTTTCTCTCTCGCCGCTCCGGGACTCGCGTTCAGCTCGAGCAAACAGGACGAGTTCCCCGGCGGCGTGAACCCCTTCGCGGTGCAGGGTCCGGTGCCCGACACGGCGTTCGCAGCAGGCATGCTGGTGCTGTTCCTGGGGCTGGCCGCCGCGGTTGTGTCCTTCATCCGGCGGCTGCGTCGTGCACAGGGCATCGAGCGGCAGCAGCTGAAGTGGTTCGCCTACGCCGCAACGGCAGTGGGGCTCGCAGCCCCCGTCGTCGTCGTGCTGTGGGAGACCGGTGACGTCGTCCAGGTAGCGGCTGGGATCGGGTTCAACGCTCTGCCGGCCGCAGCGGGCGTGGCCATCCTGAAGTACCGCCTGTACGACATCGACCTGGTGATCAACCGCACCCTGGTCTACACCGCCCTCACGATGACCCTGGCCGCGACCTATCTCGGGTCCGTGCTGTCGCTGCAGTTGCTGCTCAGTCGACTGACGAGCGGGTCGGAGCTGTCCATCGCCGCCTCGACCCTCGGCGTCGCAGCGCTGTTCCGGCCGGCGCGCTCGCGGATCCATCGTGCCGTCGACCGCCGCTTCTACCGCCGGCGGTACGACGCCGGACGCACCCTGCACGCCTTCGCTGCACGGCTCCGCAACGAGGTCGACCTCGAAGCAGTCACCGCCGACCTGCGCGAGGTCGCGAGCGACGCCATGCAACCCGCACACGTGTCGCTGTGGCTGAGAGAGACCGTAACGATCGGCGGACACCCGCTTGGCAGCATCACCGGTGAAAGACCAGAGAGGGGCGAACGATGACAACGCTGACGGAGCAGTTCCGCCGCAGGTTCGTCGCGCGTGCGCACGAGGCGGAGCCGGCGGTTCGGCAGGCGCCCGCGTCGGCGCCGGTCGCAGACGGGGGCGCCCCTGTCGACATCGGCCCCAACGACCCTCTGCTCGCCTACCTCCAGAGCGCCAGTGGTGCCGTCGACGTCGAGCACCTCGAGCTCGACTCCCCGGCGCTGGCCGAGCTGCGGGCGGCCGGCGTGAAGCTTGCCGTTCCCCTGGTCAGCCAGGGAGAGCTGATAGGCGCGCTGTACCTCGGCCCGCGAAGGTCGCAGCAGGAGTACTCCACCGACGACCGCAAGCTCCTCGACAACCTGGCAGCCCAGGCAGCCCCCGCACTCCGGGTGGGGCAACTGGTACGCCAGCAGAAGGCCGAGGCCCGTACCCGCGAGCGCTTCGAGCAGGAGCTCGAGGTCGCCCGCCTGATCCAGCAGAACTTCCTGCCCAAGAAGCTGCCCGACATCGACGGCTGGGACATCGCAGCCTTCTACCGCCCGGCGCGTGAGGTCGGCGGTGACTTCTACGACGTGATCCCGCTGCCGGACGGGCAGATCGGCCTCGTGATCGGAGACGTCACCGACAAGGGCGTGCCCGCCGCCCTCGTGATGGCAGCCACCCGCAGCGTGCTGAGGGCGTCGGCCCAGAGGCTCGTCGAGCCGGCCGAGGTGCTGGAGCGCGTCAACGAGCACCTGTGCCCGGACATGCCGGCGAAGATGTTCGTGACCTGCCTCTACGGGGTGCTGGTGCCCGAGACCGGCAACTTCAGGTTCGCCAACGCGGGCCACGACCTGCCCTACGTGAAGACCGCCGAGGGTTCCGTCGAGCTGCGTGCCCGGGGCATGCCGCTGGGTCTGATGACCGGGATGGTCTACGAGCAGCGTGAGACCGTCCTGCAGCCTGGCGACTCCCTGCTGCTGCACTCCGACGGTGTGGTGGAGGCGCACGACCCGCAGGGCGTCATGTTCGGGTTCCCCCGGCTCAAGGAGGCGGTGGGCCTCTACCCGGGCGGTGGTGAGCTGATCGAGCGGGTCCTGCAGGACCTGCACGAGCACACCGGGGAGGGCGCCGAGCAGGAGGACGACATCACGATGATGACGGTGCAACGTGCTCCGTCGGCGTCTGGAGTGGCCGGAACCGCCATCGGTCCCGACCGGGTCGTCGCCGAGTTCGAGGTCGACAGCGCCGAGGGCAACGAGAGGCTGGCGCTGGAGCGGGTCGCGGCTGCCGTGGAGGGCCTCGGCATGCACGAGGCGCGGCTCAACCGGCTCAAGACAGCCGTGGCTGAGGCGACCATGAACGCGATGGAGCACGGCAGTGGCTACCGTGCCGACCTGCCGGTCTCGGTGCGCGTGCTGACCGCCAATGGCGGTGTGCGAGTAGAGATCTCGGACCACGGGGCGGGCGCTCCGCCCGACCACGAGGCTGAGGTGCCCGATCTGGAGGCCAAGCTGGCCGGCCTGCAGCGTCCACGCGGCTGGGGTCTGTTCCTGATCTCGAAGATGGTAGACGACGTGACGGAGTTCGCCGACGAGCGCGGCCACGTGGTCGCGCTGTTCATGCACCTGGAAGGAGACGGAGATGGTGACGCGTGAAGCCGTGGCCGAGGTCAGGCTGCGCGACGGGGTGGCGGTCATCGACCTGGTGGGTGATGTGAACGCTGCCGCCGAGCACGCCTTCGACGCCGCGTGGGAGCAGGCCGCTGCACTGCGGCCCGACGCGGTCGTCCTGAACTTCGAGCAAGCCGGCTACATCAACTCCACGGGCATCGCGCTGGTCGTCGGGCTGTTGGCCCGGGCTCGAGCGCGCTCCCTCCCCGTCCGCGCATTCGGACTGACCCCGCACTACCGGGAGATCTTCGAGATCACCCGTCTCGCCGACTTCCTGGCGATCAACCCCGACGAGGACAGCGCCGTGCGCGGCGCAGAAGGGACCACCGATGACTGAGGCGACAGCGACCTTCGACGTCCGACGCCAGGGGCCGGCAGGAGTCGTCGACATCCGGGGAGATGTCACCGCGGGCTCGGAGGACGTTCTGATGAGCGCCTACGACGAGGCCGGCGACGCCAAGGCGATCGTCCTGAACTTCACCGAGCTCTCGTACATGAACAGCGGCGGCATCGGTCTGCTGGTCACGCTGCTGGTGCGCGCGAACCGGCGCTCCCAGAAGCTGATGGCGTACGGGCTGTCGGAGCACTACCGGCAGATCTTCGAGCTGACGCGCCTCGACGAGGCGGTCGGCATCCACGACGACGAGCAGGGCGCGCTGGCCGCTGCCGGCGCGTCGTGACACCGACGTACCCCACATGACCCCGAACCACGCAGCGCGGACCGAGGAGAGAACCATGAGCGACACCGAGCCCCAGGCGGCCGCGCGTGACGCGACCAACTGGGCCAAGAACGTCTCGAAGCTGAACGTCTCGGCCGTGCCCGAAGGCACGCTCAACAACGTCGAGGGCCGACGGTTGACGAGCCCCATCCAGGGGTTCGGCAAGATGTGGCAGAAGACCTACCAGGTGCGGCTGCCCGCTGACGCGGCCCCGCCGGCCACGGTGATCGCGACCTGGAAGCAGCGGTTCCCGGAGTTCTGGCCTTCCGGCAACGTCTTCTACGCGCCGCTGACCGGGATCTCGCCCGGCGAGGTCGCACTCCTGAGCGTCGCGATGCCCGGCAAGATGAAGCTCTCGACCGGTGTGATGGTGCTGTACTCGGACGACGAGTCCTTCACGCTGATGACTCCCCAGGGCCACATGTTCGCGGGCTGGATCACGTTCAGCGCCACCGAGAGTGACAGCCGCACCACCGTCCAGGCGCAGGTGCTGATGCGGGCGTCCGACCCTGTCTTCGAGCTCGGCCTGACGTTGGGCGGGCACGGCAAGGAGGACCAGTTCTGGCAGCAGACGCTGCGCAACGTCGCGACGGAGTTCGGCAGCCCGGATGCGGACGTCGAGACCCGGGTCGTCTGCGTGGACTCCCGTCGGCAGTGGTCGAAGTGGACGAACGTGCGCCACTCGTCCGCGATCCGCTCGACGGTCTGGATGCTCGGTGCCCCGTACCGTGGCGTGAAAGGTCTGTCCCGCCGCGGCAGCTAGGGTTCCGACGTGCTGAGAGTGGGGCTCACCGGGGGGACCGGTGCCGGCAAGTCGACGGTGGCGCAGCGCCTGGCCGAGCGTGGGGCGGTAATCGTCGACGCCGACGTGCTCGCCCGCGAGGTGGTGGCGCCGGGAACCCCTGGCCTGGCCGCGGTCGTCGAGGAGTTCGGGCCGGGCGTGCTGAGCGCGGACGGGTCACTGGACCGGGCCGCACTGGCTGCCCTGGCCTTCGCGGACCCCGAGCGCCGCCGCGCGCTCGAGGCGATCACCCACCCGAGGATCGCGGCCCGAACGCGCGAACTGTTCGACGCGGCGCCGGACGACGCGGTGGTCGTGCACGACGTGCCCCTGCTCGTGGAGAAGCGGATGGGCGCGAGCTACCACCTGGTGCTGGTGGTCGACGCTCCCGAGGAGGTGCGCGTCGGTCGCCTCGTCGGCCGTGGGATGGCCGAACGTGATGCCCGCGCGCGCATCGCGTCACAGGGCACAGACGAGGAGCGACGGGCAGCCGCCGACGTGTGGGTCGACAACACCGGCGACCCGCCTGCGCTCGAGAACGCGGTGGACCGGCTCTGGGACGAGCGGCTGGTTCCCTTCGAACGGAACCTGCGTGCCGGACGTGAGGCGCCCTACGCGAGAACGGCAGTGCTCGCGGTGCCGGACCCGACGTGGCCGGTGCAGGCCGCACGGTTGCTCGACCGCATCGCTCACGCGGTGGGCGACCGCGCTCTGAGGCTCGAGCACGTCGGCTCGACCGCGGTGCCCGGGCTGCCGGCCAAGGACGTGCTCGACGTCCAGCTCGTGGTCGAGTCGCTCGATGTGGCTGAGTCGCTGGGGCCGTCGCTGCTGGCCGCCGGGTACGCCCGCGTGCCGGGGGAGTGGTGGGACGAGGAGCCGTCAGGTACGGCCGCGAAGCGTCTGCACGGCTCATGCGACCCGGGACGTCGGGTCAACCTGCACGTGCGCCCGTCCGGCTGGACCTCCGAGCACCAGACGCTGTTCCGCGACTGGCTGCGGGCACACGACGACGAGCGTGACGCCTACGCGGCGGTGAAGCGGGCAGGCGAAGGGCTGCCGACGCCTGCCTACACCGAAGCGAAGGGGCCGTGGATCCGAGCCGCGTACAGCCGTGCCCAGGAGTGGGCCAGCCGCGACGCGGAGTAGCCTGCGGAACCGCGGGCAGCTCGGCCTTCCGGCTCGGTGCGCCGAGGTGAAGACTGGGCGCCGTGGCCTGTGTTGACGCTCACGCTGCCGGTTCTGCCGCCCTGGAGTCGGGGCGGTGGGACGAGGCGCGGGCTGCCTTCGAGGCAGTGCTCGTCGACGGTGAGACGGCCGAGGCGTGCTTCGGCGCAGCGGCAGCGCTGTGGTGGCTGGGGGAGACCAGGGACAGCGTGACGCGGTGCACTCGCGCATACTCCCTGTTTCGCAGGGCTGGGGACGTCCCGAGCGCAGTGCGCTGCGCGGCCTGGCTGGCCATCACGTACAAGGCGAACTACGCGAACTTCCCAGCCGCCGCCGGCTGGGCCGCCCGGGCCGAGCGACTGCTGGAAGGCCTGGAGCCGGGCGCGCTGCACGGCTGGTGCTGGGTCGCGAGGGCGTACAAGATGCCCGACCTCGACGCGGCGGAGGAGTTGACGCAGCAGGCCCTTGTTGTCGCCCGGACGGCGGGAGACGTCGACCTCGAGCTCGTGGCACGGTCACAGCTCGGGCTCATCAAGGTCGGACAGGGGTGGGCTCCAGCCGGTTTCGCCCTGATCGACGAGGCGATGGCGGCGGCACTCGCCGGTGAAGGATCGAGTCTCGACACGGTCGTCTACGCCTGCTGCGACATGCTCAACGCCTGCCACCTGACGAACGACATCGACCGGGCTGCGCAGTGGTGCAAGGTCGCCGATGACTTCGTCGAGACCTACGGCTGCCCTTTCCTGTACGCCGAGTGCCGCTTGCTGTACGGCGGCGTGCTCGTCTCCAAGGGTCGGTGGGAGGACGCGGCGCGTGAGCTGATCGCGGGTCTGCGGATCAGCGAAGGACCTTGCCCCAGCCTGCACGCGAAGGCACTGACCTCGCTGGCCTCCCTGCGCATGCTGCAGGGTCGGCTGGAGGAGGCTGACCGGCTGCTCTCGACTCTGCCCGGAGCGGAGGGAGAGCCGGCGTCGATGACGAGGCTGCGCTGTCGCGAGCGGGCCTGCTGCTGGCCCGCGGTGACGCGGCCGCGGCTTGCAGAGGGGTCGAGCAGAGCCTTCACCGGTTCGCTCACCAGCCCGCGCAGCTCGGCTCCGCGCTCGTGCTGCTGGTCGATGCGCGCGTGGCCGACGGCGACCCCGCGGGCGCAGCGTCCGCCGCACAGCGGTTGACCGAGCTCTCCGTTTCGGTCGGCGGCGACCGGCTGGAGGCGATGGCCACCAGCGCCCGGGGCCGCGTGGCGCTTGCCGGCGGAGACCACAGCTCGGCCGTCGCCGAGCTCGAGTCGGCGGTGACGAAATGGTCGCACGTCGAGGTCCCCCTCGAAGTGGCTCGCGCCCGTTTCGACCTGGCCCGAGCACTGCGTGGCACCGCGCCCGAACTGGCGGTCGTCCACGCCCGCCAGGCGCTGGAGACCTTCGACGGTGTGGGTGCCGCTCTGGAGGGCGACCGGGTCGCCGCCTTCCTGCGCGCCGCAGGAGCCGTGGCGCGGACCGGCCCGAAGGGGGTCGGCACGCTCACGACGAGGGAACAGGAGGTCCTGCGACTCGTGGGCGCCGGACTGTCCAACCCCGAGATCGCGGCTCGTCTGTACGTGAGCCGCAAGACCGCGGCGCACCATGTCAGCAGCATCCTGGCCAAGCTCGACGTCCGGAACCGGGCCGAGGCAGCCGCCTACGCGGCCCGGAATCTCGGGTGGGACCCGAAGATGGGGCAGGTGCCCGATGCTCGCCCGGCGGCGCCGGACCGACCATCACGTGCATGACCACGTCGACGCCCCGCCCCGAGACCTTCCAGATCCCCATCGAGACCGCCGAGCTCTACGAAGCTGCCTTCGTCCCCGTGTTCTTCGCCCAGTGGGCACCGACGCTGTGCGCTGCCGCCGGCATCGGTCCCGGCCAGCGCGTCTTGGACGTCGCATGTGGCACGGGCATCGTCGCGCGAACCGCAGCCGACCTGGTCGGTGCCACCGGCAGCGTCGTCGGGCTCGACCTGAACGAGGCGATGCTCACCGTCGCGCGCCGGGTCACTCCAGGCGTCGAGTGGCACCAGGGCGACGCGGCGGACCTCCCGTTCGACGACTCGTCGTTCGATACGGTCGTGTCCCAGATGGCGCTGATGTTCTTCCCCGACCGTCGTGCCGCTATCGAGCAGATGCGTCGCGTCGTGCGCACCGGGGGGTCCGTCGCGGTGCTGGTGCCAGGGCGTCTGGAGACACAGCCGGCCTTCGCGCCGTTCGTGGCGATGGCAGCCGAGATGGCCGGCCGGGAGGCAGCCGCGCTCCTCGGCACCTATTTCGCCTGCGGTGATCTCGAGGAGCTGACGGCACTCTTCGAGGCGGCCGCCCTGCGCGTTGTGGAGGCGTCCACCCCGCTCGGTACCTACCGAGCCCCGTCGGTCGACGCCTTCGTCACGACAGAGGTCGAGAGCACGCCGCTGGTCGAGCGGATCAGCGATGACGAGTACCGGCGCATCCGGGACGGGGCCAGGGAGGTCCTCTCGCCGTTCGTCCTGCCCGGCGGGAGCGTCGAGGCGCCCTTCGGGTGCAACCTCGTCGTGGCCGCCAGTCGCTGACTGCGGCTGACCCGTCCGGAGGACGGGGGACGCCGTTGTCGGGGTCGACGCTTACGGTGGTGCCATGAGACCGACGACCGACCTCCAGCGCCGTGTGGCGCCCTTCGAGGTGATCTCCGACTTCACTCCGTCGGGCGACCAGCCAACGGCCATCGCCGACCTGACGCGGCGCATCGAGTCGGGCGAGCAGAACGTCGTACTGCTCGGAGCGACCGGCACCGGCAAGTCGGCGACGACGGCGTGGCTGGTCGAGAAGCTCCAGCGCCCGACGCTGGTGATGGCGCCGAACAAGACTCTCGCCGCCCAGCTGGCCAACGAGTTCCGCGAGCTGTTGCCCAACAACGCGGTCGAGTACTTCGTCTCCTACTACGACTACTACCAGCCCGAGGCGTACATCGCCCAGACCGACACCTACATCGAGAAGGATTCGTCGATCAACGACGAGGTCGAGCGGCTGCGGCACTCGGCCACCAACTCGCTGCTGACCCGGCGCGACGTCATCGTAGTCGCCTCGGTGTCGTGCATCTACGGTCTCGGCACCCCGCAGGAGTACGTCGACCGGATGGCACAGCTCCGGGTCGGCGACACCATCGAGCGCGACCAGCTGCTCCGCAAGTTCGTCGGCATGCAGTACACCCGCAACGACCTGGCGTTCACGCGTGGCACGTTCCGGGTTCGCGGCGACACCGTCGAGATCATCCCGACGTACGAGGAGCTCGCGGTGCGCATCGAGTTCTTCGGCGACGAGATCGACAAGCTCTACACCCTGAACCCGCTGACCGGAGAGGTCGTGCGCCAGGAGGACGAGATGTACGTCTTCCCCGCGACCCACTACGTGGCAGGTCCCCAGCGGATGGAGCGGGCGATCGGCGGCATCGAGGAGGAGCTCGGCAACCGGCTCGCCGAGCTCGAGCAGCAGGGCAAGCTGCTGGAGGCGCAGCGCCTCCGCATGAGGACCACCTACGACATCGAGATGATGCGCCAGGTCGGGTCGTGCTCGGGCATCGAGAACTACTCGCGTCACATCGACGGCCGGGGGCCGGGCACGGCGCCGAACACGCTGCTCGACTACTTCCCCGAGGACTTCCTGCTCGTCATCGACGAGTCGCACGTGACCGTGCCGCAGATCGGGGCGATGTACGAGGGCGACATGTCGCGCAAGCGCGCGCTGGTGGACCACGGCTTCCGCCTTCCGAGTGCGATGGACAACCGTCCGCTCAAGTGGGAGGAGTTCCTCGGACGGATCGGCCAGACGGTCTACCTGTCGGCGACGCCGGGCTCGTACGAGCTGGGCCGCGGCCAGGGCGTGGTCGAGCAGATCATCCGTCCGACCGGCTTGGTCGACCCCGAGGTCGTCGTGAAGCCGACGAAGGGGCAGATCGACGACCTGCTCGGCGAGATCCACACTCGCACTGAGAAGAACGAGCGCATCCTTGTCACCACGCTGACCAAGAAGATGGCGGAGGACCTGACCGACTACCTGCTCGACCAGGGGGTCCAGGTGCGGTACCTGCACTCCGAGGTCGACACGCTGCGACGGGTCGAGCTGCTGCGCGAGCTGCGGCAGGGAGTTTTCGACGTGCTGGTGGGCATCAACCTGCTGCGCGAGGGGCTCGACCTGCCGGAAGTGTCACTGGTGAGCATCCTCGACGCCGACAAGGAGGGCTTCCTCCGGTCCGGCACGTCCCTGATCCAGACGATCGGACGCGCGGCGCGCAACGTGTCGGGGGAGGTGCACATGTACGCCGACTCGATCACTCCGTCGATGGCCACCGCGATCGACGAGACGAACCGCCGCCGTGCCAAGCAGGTCGCCTACAACACGGCGAACGGCGTCGAGCCGACGGCCCTGCGCAAGAGGATCGCCGACATCACCGACATGCTGCAGCGTGAGGACGCCGACACCGAGCAGCTGCTGCGGGGTGGCGGGGGACGCCAGCAGTCGCGCGGCAAGACGCCGGTGCCCGGCATGTCGTCGCGAGGCGGCGAGCGCCACCTGAAGCTAGCCACCCTTCCGGCCGCCGACCTGGCCGACCTGATCCAGCAACTCACCGACCAGATGCACCTGGCCGCAACGGAGCTGCAGTTCGAGTTGGCGGCACGGCTGCGCGACGAGATCGGTGACCTCAAGAAGGAGCTGCGTGGCATGCAGCGTGCCGGGCACGCATGAGACACCCGATCGGACGACACCTGACATGAAGCACGACGAGCTGCTCGCCTACTGCCTGTCCAAGGCCGGCGCTTGGCAGGACGAGCCGTGGGAGGGCGACGTCGTCGCCAAGGTGGGGGAGAAGATCTTCGCCTTCCTGGGCAGCGGAGGATCAGTCGGCCTGAAATGTGGCGCGAACCGCGATGAGGCGGACGAGTGGCTGCGCCAGTACCCCGACGACGCAGAGGTGAGCGCCTACATCGGTCGCTACGGGTGGAACAGCCTGAACGTCGGCGGGGCGATCGACGACGACGAGATCCGCGAGGCGGTCGATGCGTCCTACGAAGCTGTGGTGGCACGGCTCCCGAAGTCGCAGCGTCCCTAGCTCTTTCGTCCCTACTGGCGAGCGGGCTCCTCAGCCTGCGTCGTGGTCCATGTAGCCGCGCAGTGCGCGTCCGCGCTCACGCCGCGGCAGCCGGTCGAGGTAAACCTTGCCGATCAGGTGGTCGCTCTCGTGCTGAAGGCAGCGACCGAGCATTCCGCTGCCCTCAACCCGCACGGGTCGGCCTTCGGCGTCGAAACCCTCGACCGCGGCGCAGTCCGCTCTCGGGGTGTCCCAGCTGTAGCCCGGCAGCGACAGGCAGCCCTCCGACCACACGAGCTCCTCGCCCCACGTCTCGACGAGCACCGGGTTCACGACGAAGCCGACGCCGTGGTTCGGCGGCTCGCCCGGCTCGCCCGGGTCCTCCACGTCGAGAGGGCAGTCGTAGACGAAGACGTCGTAGCCGATCCCGATCTGGTTCGCGGCCAACCCGACCCCGTCGGCCGCGTACATCGACGCGAACATGTCGTCCAGCAGGTGACGCAGGCTGTCGTCGAAGGCGGTGACGCGTTCCGCGGTCGAGCGCAGCACCGGGTCACCCAGCTTGCGGATGGGGCGGACGGTTCCGCGCTCGGCGGCCGGCCGCCAGGTGCTCGTGGGCTCGGTGGGTGCTGAGGGCGTCTGGTCAGGCACGAGAACAGACGCTACCAAGGCGCCCCGGCCCGCCAGGCGAGATCCTTTGGCGTAGTGGCGAGAACGGTTGGTGGATGGCGTATCTTGTGCCCGGGTTTTCGCATCGCTGCGCCCAGCGAGGCGATCTGGGGAGGGTTCACATGCCGAGGGGAATGACAGTGCTGCGTCGTCTGACGGTCACCTGTGCCATGGTCTTCGCGTTGACGGCGGCGGCGGCCGTTCCGTCGACGGCGCTCGGGTACGCGCACCCGAAGGTGGTGTCCGCCAACCCGGTCGACGTCACCCCGCATGTCAAGGACGGCGCGGTGCTCGCGGTCGCCACGGTAGGAAACCGGGTGTACGTCGGGGGGACCTTCACCGCGGTCGTCAACGCGGGAACGTCCGCTCAGCTGCCGCGCAGCTACCTCTTCGCCTTCGACCGCGCCACCGGGCTGGTGGTGCCTGGCTTCGCTTCCGCGCTGAATGGCGCGGTCGAGACGATCGCTCCTGCGCCGGACGGCACGTCGATCATCGTGGGCGGTCGCTTCACCACGGTCGAGGGGACGGCGCAGCGGTCCTTGGCGATGCTCACGCAGGACGGAAGCCGCGTCGCGGCCTTTACAGCGAAGACGAACGGGTACGTGAACAAGGTTCTGGTGCGGGGAAACCGGCTGTTCGCGGGCGGCAGGTTCAGCACCGCCAACGGACTGGCGCGGGGGAGCCTCGCCGGTTTCAACGCGACGAGCGGTGCACTCGACGCCGCCTTCACGATCGGCGTCTCCGAAGGCCGTACGAAGAGCGACGGCAGCGTCACGACCCCGGCCGTCCAGGAGATGGACGCCGATGCCAGTGGCTCCCGCCTGGTCGTCATCGGCAACTTCCGCCAGGTCGCCGGGCAGCCCCGCATGCAGGCCGCGATGATCGACCTGACGGCGAACGCCCTGTCGACGTGGAGCACGACCCGCTTCCCGAACGGCCCGAGCGGCAGCCTCACCGCCTACCAGTGCGCTCAGGTCTTCGACACCCAGATGCGCGACGTCGAGTTCTCCGCGGACGGCAGCTACTTCGCCGTGGTCACTACGGGCGGGGCAGCCGACCGCAACCTCGTCAGCCTGTGCGACACGGCGACCCGCTGGGAGACGACGACAACGGCTGGTGCCAGGGAGACCTGGAAGAACTGCACCGGCGGCGACACGCTGTACTCGGTCGCGGTGACGACCCAGCCCGGGGGCACCGGGGGCGCGATCTACGTGGGCGGACACCAGCGCTGGCTCGACAACTGCGGCGGACGCGACAACGCCATGCCGTGGTCGTTCTCGGCCGAGGGCATCGGCGCCATCGACGCGAACACCGGCCTGGCGGTCAGGTCCTGGAACCCGGGGCGGACGCGAGGCGTCGGCGCCGAGGAGCTGGTCGCGAACGACATGGGCCTCTACATCGGGAGCGACACGGAGCAGCTCGGCGGCGAGTACCACGAGCGGATCGGGCTGTTCCCGCTCAACTGAGGCTGCAGCTGGCGTTGGGTTCAACGCACCACCAACCGCGAGGTGGCGCACATCGCACCATCGCTTCTGCTGATGGAGCACCTCGTGACGTCTCGAGTGAGGTCGTTGTGGATGGAACCCCACACCCCGCCCGTCCACGCACAGCGACTCACTACCAGCCGCGGTGCCGCCATTCTGCGAGATGTGGGCGCTCCGCACCGAGGGTGGTGCCCTTTCCGTGCCCGGGGTAGACGACCGTCGAGTCGGCGTACAGGTCGAACACCCGGGCCTCGAGATCGTCCATCAGGCTGGTGAAGTCGCCCGTTGAGGTGGTCTTTCCGGGGCCGCCGGGAAAGAGCGAGTCGCCGGTGAAGAGGTGCACGGTGCCGGCGCGATCCGTCCAGGCCAGTGCCACCGAGCCGGGCGTGTGTCCGCGCAGGTGGACGACGGAGAGCACCAGCTCGCCGACGCGTACGCGGTCGTCATGGCTGAGCCGCTGCTCGATCTCGACGGGCAGGGCGTCGGCGTCGTCCTCGCCGGCCGCCGTGCTCGCACCGGTGGCCTCGACGACGGCAGGGAGCGCTCGGTGATGGTCCCAGTGCCGGTGCGTGGTGACGACCAGGTCGAGGCGGCCGCCATCGGCTCCGGTCGAGCCGTGGCCGACCATGGCCAGCAGGGCGGGCGCGTCGTCGGCCGCGTCCACCAGCAGCTGCGCGCCGGTCGTCCCGCACGTCAGCAGGTACGCGTTGTTGTCCATCTCCGACACGGACACCTGCCGCAGCTCGGCGCCGTCCAGGGCGCTGACCTTGATGGAGCTCACCCCCAGGCGGGCAGCTTGGGCAGCCCACCAGCCGGGGCGAGCAGGCCCGCGCCGTCCTCGCGGCCGGTCGCCCAGCCGAGGAGGGCGCTGGCCGAACCGATGGCCTCGGTGCGGGGGCTGTCGCCGATGCTGACCCTCTGTCCAGTGTCGCTGGCGACGAGCTCGATCGGTCCCGCACCGTTCTGTGTCAGGCGTTCGCCGGTCTCGGCCAGCGCGCGGCGGACGAACTCTGGGGGCAGCGCGGCGAACGTGTAGCGCGTGTCGAGGTCGACGTGGTGGAAGGCGACCTCGCGCGAGCGGACGTAGGCCAGGTCGCGCGCCGGCATCAACGCACCGGTGCTGGTCCTCAGCTCAACGTCGAGGTTCTCCTCGCTCAGTGACAGCAGCTCGTCGAGCAGCCGGTCGGCGCTCGCCTCGACGTCAGCTTCCAGGTCGGACGCCGACCGTCCGGCACCCGCCTCGATGTCGGCGCTCCGCTGTTCACGGGAGGCGTACATCGGCGTCTCGCTGCCGGTGCGGGCCCACATCACGAGGTTGCGGAGGCCGTCGGCATTGCGGGCGATGTGCGTGAGGACGTGACCGCGCGTCCAGCCCTCGCACAGGGAGGGAGCGGCGACCGCCGCGTCGTCGAGGACGTGCAGGGTGTCCATCAACGCGTCGGTCACGTCGGTGAGGACCGTGAGGCTGTGGCGGTACTGCTCCGGCTGGGTGAGGTCGTCCAGGCTGGTCACGGCCAAGACCCTAGTCGCCATTGCCGTGAGCGTCGCTGTGAGGCCCGGACAGCGTCCCCGCGCCTCCGTGGACGCCGTTGTCGGTGGGGGCACCTAGCATGATCGCGTGCCTTCAGCTGTCTCTCCGACCCCCTCGCGGCGGGTGCCCTCGTCCCTGCCCTCCACGCCCTCCGCGCACCAGCTCGTGGTGCGCGGCGCGCGTGAGCACAACCTCAAGAACATCGACCTCGACCTGCCCCGCGACGCGATGATCGTGTTCACGGGGCTGTCGGGGTCCGGCAAGTCGTCCCTGGCATTCGACACGATCTTCGCGGAGGGGCAGCGTCGCTACGTCGAGTCCCTGTCGGCGTACGCCCGCCAGTTCCTGGGGCAGATGGACAAGCCCGACGTCGACTTCATCGAGGGCCTGTCGCCGGCGGTCTCCATCGACCAGAAGTCGACCAGCCGCAACCCACGGTCGACCGTCGGCACCATCACCGAGGTCTACGACTACATGCGGCTGCTCTGGGCCCGTGCTGGAGTGCCGCACTGCCCGGTCTGCGGCGAGCAGATCGGCCGGCAGACTCCGCAGCAGATCGTCGACCGACTCTTGGACCTGCCCGAGGGCACGCGGTTCCAGGTGCTGGCGCCCGTCGTCCGCGGTCGCAAGGGCGAGTACGCCGACCTGTTCGGCGAGCTGCAGACCAAGGGGTTCTCACGCGCGCGCGTCGACGGTGAGGTCGTGTCGCTGACCTCCCCGCCGGCCCTGCAGAAGAAGCTCAAGCACTCGATCGACGTGGTGGTCGACCGCCTCGCGGTCAAGGAGTCGGCCAAGCGGCGCCTGACCGACTCGGTGGAGACCGCACTCAAGCTGTCCGGCGGCCTCCTGGTGGCCGAGCTGGTCGACCTCGACCCCACAGACCCCGCTCGCGAACGGCGTTTCAGCGAGAAGATGGCCTGCCCGAACGAGCACGAGCTGACCCTCGACGAGATCGAGCCGCGCACGTTCTCGTTCAACGCCCCCTACGGCGCCTGCGAGACCTGCCACGGCATCGGCGTGCGGCAGGAGGTCGACCCCGACCTGATCGTGTCCGACGAGGACCTCACGCTGTCCGAAGGTGCCATCGCGCCGTGGGGCGCGAGCAGTGGAACGAACGACTACTACCACCGGCTGATGAAGGGCCTGGGTGACCAGCTCGGGTTCCGCGTCGACGTGCCGTGGCGGGCGCTTCCCGAGCGGGCCCGCGAGGCGCTGCTCCACGGCGAGAACTACCAGGTGCACGTCCGGTACCGGAACAGGTTCGGCCGCGAGCGCTCGTACACGAGCGGGTTCGAGGGGGTCGTGCCGTTCATCAAGCGCCGGCACGCCGAGACCGAGTCCGACTGGTCGCGCGAGCGGTACGAGGGCTACATGCGCGAGGTGCCCTGCCCGGCATGCGGGGGTGCTCGGCTCAAGCCCGAGGTGCTCGCCGTGAAGATCGGTGACAAGTCGATCGCGGAGGCCTGCCGGCTGCCGGTCGCCGAGTGCGCGACGTTCCTCGCGGGGCTCGAGCTCAACGCCCGGCAGGCGCAGATCGCCGAGGCCGTCCTCAAGGAGATCAACGCGCGGCTCGGCTTCCTGCTCGACGTCGGGCTCGACTACCTGTCCCTCGACCGGCCCTCGGGCACGCTGTCGGGCGGCGAGGCCCAGCGCATCCGGCTGGCGACCCAGATCGGGTCGGGGCTCGTGGGCGTCCTGTACGTGCTCGACGAGCCGAGCATCGGCCTGCACCAGCGCGACAACCGGCGGCTGATCGCCACCCTGACCCGGCTGCGCGACCTGGGCAACACCCTGATCGTGGTCGAGCACGACGAGGACACGATCGCGCACGCCGACTGGGTGGTCGACATCGGTCCAGGTGCGGGAGAGCTCGGCGGCCACATCGTCCACTCGGGCACGTTCAAGGGTTTGCTCGACCACCCCGACTCGTTGACGGGAGCCTTCCTCTCCGGACGCGAGGCGATCGCCGTTCCCGCCGAGCGGCGTGAGGCAGACCTCGACCGGGCGGTACGGGTCGTCGGGGCACGCGAGCACAACCTGCGCGGCATCGACGTGTCGTTCCCGCTGGGCTGCCTCGTCGCGGTCACCGGCGTTTCGGGCTCGGGCAAGTCGACGCTGGTGAACGCGATCCTGTACACGGTGCTGGCGAACAAGCTCAACGGCGCCCGGCAGGTACCGGGACGCCACAAGACCGTGACCGGTCTCGAGCACCTCGACAAGGTCGTGCATGTCGACCAGTCGCCGATCGGCCGCACCCCCCGGTCGAACCCGGCGACCTACACCGGTGTGTGGGACCACGTCCGCAAGCTGTTCGCGGCGACCACCGAGGCGAAGGTGCGCGGCTACATGCCGGGCCGGTTCTCGTTCAACGTCAAGGGTGGTCGGTGCGAGAACTGCCAGGGCGACGGCACGATCAAGATCGAGATGAACTTCCTGCCCGACGTGTACGTGCCGTGCGAGATGTGTCACGGCGCCCGGTACAACCGGGAGACCCTCGAGGTGCACTTCAAGGGCAAGACGGTGGCGGACGTGCTCGACATGCCGATCGAGGAGGCGGCGAACTTCTTCGAGGCGGTGCCGGCCATCTCGCGGCACCTGCGCACGCTCGTCGACGTGGGCCTCGGGTACGTGCGGCTCGGCCAGCCGGCGCCCACCCTGTCGGGTGGCGAGGCGCAGCGTGTCAAGCTCGCGAGCGAACTGCAGAAGCGGTCGGCCGGGCGCACCGTCTACGTGCTCGACGAGCCCACGACCGGGCTGCACTTCGAGGACATCCGCAAGCTGCTCGAGGTGCTCCAGGGTCTGGTCGACAAGGGCAACACGGTGATCGTCATCGAGCACAACCTCGACGTGATCAAGAGCTCCGACTGGGTCGTCGACATGGGGCCGGAGGGTGGCTCTGGTGGAGGCTTGATCCTGGCCGAGGGCACGCCAGAGCAGGTGGCGCGCGTCGACGCCAGCTACACCGGCCAGTTCCTGGCCGAGATGCTGGCGGACGGGCACCCCGGGGTCCGCCCGACGGTCAGGGTGTCGGCGGCGATGACCGGGCGGGCCGGTGCCAAGAGCTCGGCGGCTGCCAAGAAGGCGTCACGGGGGTCCGGCTCGAAGGCACCGGTCGTGCCGCTGGGGCCGACCAAGCAGGAGACGCAGCGCAGGACAGCCGCCAAGAAGGCTGCGGCCAAGACGGCTGCCACGAAGAGGGCCGCCGCGAAGAAGACGGCCACCAAGAAGGCCGCCCCGAAGAAGGCGGCCGCCAAGAAGGCCGCCCCGAAGAGGGCTGCGGCAGGACGATGAGGGAGCAGCGTCGACGCGACGCGGGCCGACGCTGAGCCGTCCCCTGCCGGCTCAAGCCGATCCCAAGCCGACCCCAAGCCGACCCCAAGCCGACCTGTCGCTGACACGATCTTGAGATTGCCTTGAGGTAACAATCAGCCACTCTTGATCGTCGGTGCGACATGCTGGGTCGCGATCATCCGCCTGACCCAGGAGGACAACGGTGACCGAGCCCGCACGCACTCTCGACGACATCTGCCCGTCCCGGCGAACGGTCTTCCAAGGCCTGCTCGCTCTCGGTGGTGTGGCCCTCGTTCCCGGCGTGATCACGGCGTGCTCGTCCGGTGGTGGCGACTCCGACGACGCGGCCGGCGACGAAGAGGGCGGAGGCATCACGGGAGAGATCAGCGCCGCCGACGTAGCGGTGGGCACCGCGGTCGTGGTCGAGCTGGGCGACGACAAGGTCGTCGTCGCACAGCCGACAGAGGGTGAGTACGTGGCGTTCTCGGCCGTGTGCACGCACGAAGGCACCGACGTCGAGGTCAGCGACGGGCTGGAGCTCACCTGCCCCAACCACGGCAGCCAGTACGACGCCGGCGACGGTGCCGCCGTGCTGAAGGGCCCCGCGACCAACCCGTTGCGCGCTCTCGACGTGGCCCTGGAAGGCGACCAGCTCGTCATCGGCTGACCCCCTTGCTCCTCCTACCCACACGCCCCCCGTGGGTCGCTCATCCTGCCGACACAATTCGCGGCCAACTGTGTCGGCAGGCCGAGCATTGTGGGCAGGGTGAGCAACGGGCAGGGTGAGGCCTACTGCCGCTCGAGCACCACGTCGTCCACGAACCCCCGGAACGGTCCGTCCCGGTCTGCGGAGTCGAAGCTGAACGCGACCGACTGCACCTGACGTCCGGCTGCCACGGCGCCGACGTCGAGCGTCACCTGCTGCCACGTGTCGTTCGTCAGGACCGTCCCCAGGTCGCGCGGGTGACCGCTGGCGCCCTCTACGGTCAGTGGCGACAGGTCGTGCAGGAACGTGCCGTCCGTGAACTGAAGGTCGAGTCCGACGAACGTGCTGACGCTGTCGGTGTCGCTCTCCGGCATGACCCACCAGGAGAGCGTCGTGGACGGGCGCACCCAGGTACCGCCAGGCACCCCCAGCACTGCGCTGGTCGCCGAGGCGGGGCCGTCGCCCGCAGCGATCCCCGAGTAGAGCAGGATGCCTCTCCCACTGTGCTCTTGGCCTTCAGGAGCCGTGCCGCCGGTGGTCTCCATCCCACCGAGGTCGCAGCAGTACTCCTCCACGCCGGTCGACTCGAGGCGCACGTTGCTCAGCGCGGCCGGCTCGCCGCCCTCGAAGGAGGTCGTCAGGTCCGTGCCGGTGGCGTCCCACTCCTCCTGGGTCCACGCCGCCACCGAGACGGCGAAGTCGCGGCTGCCGGTCGCCTGGCCACGCGTCACCGTCAGCGTGAGCGCGGCGGAGGCCGGGTCCTCCCCGATGTCGGGGCGCCGCACCAGACGCCCGGAGTCCGAGACCAGAGTGGGATCGGACGACTCCCACGCGAACGACGGCCCGGTGGGCAGGTCGACGTCCTGGGTGACGTCGGACGTGTCCCCGAGGTCGACGCCCGCGAGGGTCTCCTCCACCCATTCCTCGTCGCTGAGGGGCGCGCCCTCGACGCCGAGCAGCTCGATCTCGGCCAGGGACGTCGAACCGGGCTCGCTGACGCCTGTGACGCGGAGCCGGTAGTGCTTGTAGCCCTTCGGCTTCGCGATCTCGAACGGCCGGGTCTGGCGCCGCCACGTGAACGTCTCGCTGCTGCGGCGGTCGAGGGCGGTCCAGCGCGTCCCGTCACGCGAACCCTCGAGAACCCATGAGGTCGGGTCGCCGGTCGAGGGTCCGGAGGTGAGGGTGTAGCGGCTGACGGTCGTCCGCGGCGCCGTGAACCGGTAGCCGATCGTGGCGTTGTCGGCCAGATCGACCGACGTCGCGGACGTGTTGTCGAACAGGCGCGGCGCGCCTGCTACGCCAGAGGCGAAGCCCGCTTCCCCGCCGGTGGCGTCGGCGAGCGGCGGCGCCGCCTTGTCGCTGGGCGATGCCGGCAGGGCCTTCGCACTCGAGCCCCACGTGCTGGGCTCCGGACCCATCCGGAACCGAACCGTGCCTCCATCGGCCAGGGCGGCGTGGTTGAACCACGGCTTGTCCCACTTCTTTCCGTCGACGGTCACGCCCTGCACGTACACGTTCTCGGCGCTGTTGCCCGGCGCGTCGATGACGAGGTCCTTGCCGTTCTCGAGGTGCACGGTCGCCCGGTCGAAGAGCGGTGACCCGGCGGCATAGGTGCCGGATCCGAGCTGCAGCGGGTAGAACCCGAGCGCGCTGAACACCCACCAGGCAGAGGTCTCTCCGTTGTCCTCGTCGCCGGCGTAGCCCTGCCCGATCTCGCTGCCGGTGTAGTGACGCGACAGCACCTCGCGGGTGATGGCCTGCGTCTTCCACGGCTGACCGGTGTGCGTGTACATCCACGGGATGTGGTGCGCGACCTGGTTGCTGAAGCCCCACATGCCCATTCGCACGTCGCGGGCCTCGATCATCTCGTGGATGACCCCGCCGTAGGAGCCGACCTTGGTGCCGGTCTCTGGTGTCGCGTAGAAGGTGTCGAGCTTGGTCGCGAGCTCGTCCCGTCCGCCGTACAGCGCGGAGAGCCCGGCCCCGTCGAACGGCACGTGGAACGCGAAGTTCCAGCCGTTGGTCTCGGTGTAGTCGTGCTCGTGGCCCCACTCCTCGGGGTCGTACTCCTCAGGCGTCGACTTCCATTCTCCCGCAGCGTCCTTGCCCTGGAAGAAGCCGATCTGCTCGTCGAACATCTCGGTGTACCGCCGCGAGCGGTCGAGGAAGTAGGCGCTCTCCTGCCGGTACCGGTCTCGCTGCGCGCGGGGGAGCGACCTGTCCGCTGCAAGTGCCTCGCCCATCCGGGCGATGCCGTAGTCGTTGATGTAGCCCTCGAGCGCCCACGAGACGCCCTCGGACACCTGGTCGGGCGTGTAGCCGAGGAAGATGCTGCGCTCCAGGCCCTTTCGTCCCACGTCGGTGTTGTCAGGGTTCGAGCCAGGCGGGGCGACAGTCGCGTTCTTGACCGCTGCCTCGTACGCGTCGACGGCGTCAAACCCCTTGACGCCCTTGGTGTATGCGTCGGCAAAGGACACGTCGGAGCTGGTGCCCGTCATCAGGTTGGCGTACCCCGGCGACGACCACCGCGACACCCAGCCGCCCTCGCGGTACTGCTGCACGAAGCCGTCGACCATCTCGCCGGCCATCTCCGGGTACAGGAACGAGTACGCGGGCCACGTCGTCCGATACGTGTCCCAGAAACCGTTGTTGACGTAGATCTTTCCGTCGAAGACCTTGGCGCCCGTCTTGGTCGGGGTGCTCGGGGTGTCGGACGGAGCGACCGGGCTGGCGTGCTTCCACACCGGCCTGCGCGAGGTCCCGACGTTCTCGTGCCCGGAGTTCGGGTACAGCGAGAGCCGGTAGAGGTTCGAGTACAGCGTCGTCAGCTGTGTCTTGGTTGCCCCCTTCACCTCGATCACGTCGAGCACGTCGTCCCACAGGCGCTGTGCGCGGTCGCGCACGTCCTCGAACGACCTGCTGCTGCCGATCTCGAGCGCGAGGTTCTTCTTCGCCTGATCCACACCGAGCAGGGACGTTGCCAGCCGCAGCTCGACCGTCCGGTCGCCGCCGGCGTCGAGCCGCACGTAGCCGGACACGTTGCTGCGGTCTTCGGTGCCGGTCGGTGCGCCGCTGTCGACCACCGGCGAGTCCAGCACCCCGTAGACGTACATCCGGGTGGCGCCTACCGACAGCCCGCTGGCGGTGTCGGTGAAGCCGGTGACGACGCCCGAGTCCTCGTCGATGGTCAGGCCACCTTCGTCGCTCACGTTGTCGAACAGCAGGTTCGCGTCGTCGCCGGGGAAGGTGAACCGCATCACGGCGGCGTGGTCGGACGGCGCGATGTCGGCCACCAGGCCGTTGTCGAACGTGACGCCGTAGTGGTGCGGTGACGCCACCTCGTTGTCGTGGGAGAACGGCAGGGAGCGCTCCTCGCGGTCCCCGGACGGGGTGCCCTCGGCGATCGACGGCATCACCTGGAAGGTCTGCCGGTCTCCCATCCACGGGCTGGTCTCGTGGCTGAGCGAGAGGGCCTGCAGCCGGGTCCGGTTCTGCTCGTCGTTGTGCTCGGCGTAGCCGTAGATCCAGCTCAGCGACTCCGCGTCGGTGACCGGGCTCCAGAAGTTGAACCCGTGCGGGACGGCGGTGGCCGGGATGTTGTTGCCGCGGGAGAAGCTTCCGGTCGAGTTGGTGCCGCGGGTCGTCACCACGTGCTCGGAGGGCCGGTCGGCGTCGACCTGCTCGGCCGCGGCGATCGACACGTCGTCCACCCACCCGGCGAACTGGGCGTCACCGTGCGGGCTGTCGTAGCCCACCAGCACGCGGTCGACCGTCTTGCCGGCTGCCACGTCACCTAGGGAGACCGAGCGGTGGTTCCACTGGTCCACGTAGAGGGTCTTCGACTCGCCCTGCTTCCGCGGTGAGATGCCGAACCCGTTCTGGTCGAGGGCGGTCGTGTCGCTGAGGTACGTGCCGTCAGTGAAGGCGAGGTCGACCGCCGCGTAGGTGCTCGGGTATCGCAGGTCCGAGCCCGCCTGCTCGGGGAAGATCCGGTACGACAGCTCGGTCTCCGCGGTCACGGGGACGTCCACGTCGTGGACCTTCGCCCACGCGTACCCACCGTCGTCACCAGTGACCTTGCCGCCGTAGCGCAGTGACGCGACACCGGTGAACCCGACGCGCGGCCGGGCGGTGTACGCGCTGGCCGGCCCGTCGCCGACCGCAGCCGCCATCGGCGTCGCCGGCGGCTCCGTGTTGTCGCCGTTGCTGATGCGCAGCTCGGCCAGCTGAAGGAGATCGTCGCCGTGGTTCGCGGTCACCTCCAGCCGGTACCACCCGTACGTGATGTCGTTCTCGAAGTCGTAGATCGTCGTCTCGAACCGCTCTCCGAGGTCCTGCCCGGACTGCGTGTCGAGGTCCGTCCACGTCTCGCCGTCCTGGGATCCCTGCAGTGCCCAGTCCTGCGGGTCGCGCTCAGGGGAGTCGTTGGCCGCGGTCAGCGAGTAACGACGCACCGCCACCGGCTCGTCGAGCTCGTAGCTGACCCAACCCGTCGGTTCGAAGACCAGCCACTTGCTGCCGGCACTGCCGTCGGCGAGGTTCGCCGCGACCTCGTTCGGCGCGTTCTCGTCGCTGGCCTGGATACCGGTCACCTGGCTCGTGACGTCGCCGAGCAGCTCGATCCCGCTCGAGCCCGTGATCCCCGACGACCGCGGCTCACCGTCCGGACCGATCTCAGGCTCGTTGGTCCAGTCCGGCGCAGGGTCCGACTCCTCGAACGACGTGCTGAACGCCGCCGCCTCCGACGCCATCGACGCCTCCGCGAATGCCGGCGGACCGGGGTCCGCAACCGCGGGCACCCCGGTGGCCACCAGGGCTCCTGTGGTGAGAAGAGCGGTGATGAGCGTGGCGAAGCGGCGCCCTGAGGCGCTCGTGCGTCGTTGCATGACCTGTCCTTCGGGGAGTGACAGCGTTGCGAGCGAGGTCACTGAATCGGTTCGATGACATCGTTGTCAAGACCGGGCAAAGGTCGTCTTTCGGACGGGCGCCGCCCGCGAATGAGCTCAGCCGGGCAGGGTCACCTCGAGCAGCTCCAGATCTGGGCTGCAGTCCTGCAGCCGGTGGCGTGTTGCAGCCGGCACGGCGACGCTGACGCCGCGCTCCAGGCCCTCGGTGCCATGACCGTCGGTGACCAGCACCGCGGAGCCTGCGAGGACGAACCACCACTGCAGCTCGCCCGCGTGGGACAGACCGTCGGCCGTCTCACAGTCGGCGCGCGGCCGAACAACCCGCCCCCCGGCCAGTCCTGCGGTGGCTTCGGCGATCCCGGTGTCGCGGGCCTCGAAGCCCGCCACGCGCCACGGCTTCCACGCTGTCCGCTCTGCCACGTGGTGCACGAAACGCTGTCCAGCCCAATGTCGTTCGGGCTCAAGGGCCGTCGTGGGCAGGGTGATGGAGTGCTCAGCGCGGGTCTCGTGGTCAGCCGGGCAGCCGACCTCGATCACCTCCATCCCGGCGGAGCTCGACAGCACACGGTGACGGATCTCGGGCGGCTGCAGCACGCAGTCGCCTGCGCGCAGGACGAACGGCTCGCCCTGGCCCTCGTAGACGACCTCCACCCAGCCGGCCGCGCAGTAGATCATCTGGAAGCGGACCCGGTGGTAGTGCACGTAGTCGGGCACCGGTCCACCGTCCGGGATCTCGATGTGCGACGCGATGAACCGTCCGCCCAAGCGCGACGGCAGCAGGTCGCGGTACCGCATACCCGCGCGGCCGACGACCGAGCTTCCCGAGTCGGCGACAACCGGTCGGCTCACCTCGAAGGCCTCCACGAGTGGAGGGACGACCAGGTCACCCGTCGACGGGACCAGGTCGATCACCGTCCCGTTGGGTGCGGTGATCGAGTCGGCGTCACCGTCCACGTCCATCCGCAGCCGCCCTGGGTCGCCGACGGCGTCACGGTCGAGCCGAACGCGCAGCCCGGGACCATCGAGCGTTGCGACGGCGGGGTCGTCCGCCGGCCGGATCATGTCGAGCCTGAAGCCGAGCCGGTCGGTGAAGAACGCGATCGTCGCGACGAGATCCGGGGCGGGCAGGACGGTCTCGGCGCCGGTCACCGCGAGCGGGGGAATCACGGACCGACGCTACTCGACGCGTCCTCTCGAGAACCGGGCTCGTCGTCGCGGCGGAACCACAGCAGGTAGTCGCCGGAGTGCCCTCCCGGGTGCGAGTCCCAGCACAGGAACGTCTCGCCGATGAACCGAAGCCTTTTGCCCACGACGCGACCCACGTCCCACGCGAGCAGCGTGACGTGGTCGCCTGTGAACAGGTTCGCGACGTTCAGCACGGCATGGCCACCCGGCTTCAGCAACTTCGCCACCTGGTCGAAGACCTCGCCCAGCTCGTCCAGGTAGCGCGGGTAGTCACCGTCGTCGGTCACGTACCCGCGCAGCGGGTTCTCGGGGTGGGCCACGCTCGTCATGTAGGGGGGCGAGGTGAGCACGAGGTCGAACGGACCGTCGACCAGCTCGGCCAGCCGCCGGGAGTCACCGCGCACGATGCGGGCGCGGCCCTCGGTCCGGGAGCGGACCAGCTCCACGTGATCCTCGAGCAGCTCGACCCCGACGGCCTTGCGGCCCATCCGCTCCGCGACAGCCAGTGTCGTCCCGTAACCGGCGAAGGGGTCGAGCACCGAGTCGCCGGGCTCGGTGGCGGCCTCGATCACGGACCGGGCCAGCGACTCGGTGAAGTGCACCGGCTCGTCGTGAGGCCTCGGCTGCTGGGCAGCCTGTTCGTCCGCCTCCTGCACCAGATAGGCAGGCACCTGCATGAGCACGAGTATGCCGCTGAGGGGTGCCGTCCGCTCGCGAACCACACAGCCGGGTTCGGCAGCCCCCGTAGGGTTCTCAGCATGGACGCGTCCGAGATCACCGAGGTCACCGACCTGGCCGAGCTCCGCGAGCTGATGGGCGAACCAGTGGGGTGGGTAGCCACCAAGGAAAGCCCCGTGCTGCTGGCGTCTCACCAGGCGTGGCTGACCGCGTCGCCGTTCGTGCTGGTGGCGACCTCCGACGCGGACGGGCGGTGCGACGTCTCACCCAAGGGCGACCCGCCCGGGTCGTTCCTGGTGGTCGACGAGCGGACGCTGGTGGTGCCAGAACGGCCGGGCAACCGTCGCGCGGACGGCTTCCGCAACGTTCTGGCCAACCCGCACGTCGGGTTGCTGTTCGTGATCCCGGGGCGCGGCGACACGTTGCGGGTCAACGGCCACGCCCGGGTGGTGCGCGACGGCCCGTTCTTCGACGATCTCGTGGTCAGCCGCAAGGGGCGCACGCACCGGCCCGTCGTCGCCCTGGTCGTCGACGTGGAGGAGGCGTTCTTCCACTGCAGCAAGGCATTCCTGCGCTCGCGGCTCTGGGAGCCCGACAGCTGGACGCCCGACGCGGTCCCGTCCAGAGCACGCCTCGCACAGGTCGAGCGGCCGAACGAGAACCTCGAGGAGCTCGAGACCTACTACGGCCCTTCGTACGCCGACCGCCTGTACCGCTGATCGCCTGTGCCGCTGATCGCTCCGTCGCGAGGGGCAGCCTGCCGGTCAGTCAGATCCTGGACGGGCGCGCGCGGGTGGAGCGTCTGACAGTTCGGTGGAGCATGCCGGGGGGAGCGCGGTGACCGTCCGTCCCTCGGCCTAGGGTTGTCGACGTGGCCGACCCGTCGACGTACCGCCCGAAGGCGGGCGAGATCCCTGACTCCCCAGGGGTGTACCGGTTCCGCGATGCGCGCGGCCGCGTGGTCTACGTCGGAAAGGCGAAAAGCCTTCGCCAGAGGCTGAACTCGTACTTCGCGGACCCGTCGTCCCTGCACCAGCGCACGCTGTCGATGGTCACGACGGCAGCCAGTGTCGAGTGGACGGTGGTGGCCACGGAGGTCGAGGCCCTCCAGCTCGAGTACGCCTGGATCAAGGAGTACGACCCGCGGTTCAACGTGCGCTACCGCGACGACAAGTCGTACCCGTACCTCGCCGTCACGATGGGCGACGAGGTGCCACGCGTGCAGGTGATGCGCGGGGCGAAGCGCAAGGGCACGCGCTACTTCGGGCCGTACGCGCACGCATGGGCGATCCGCGAGACCGTCGACCTGATGCTGCGAGTGTTTCCGGTGCGCACGTGCTCGGCCGGCGTGTTCCGCAGCGCCAAGCAGACCGGTCGGCCATGCCTGCTGGGCTACATCGACAAGTGCTCAGCCCCCTGCGTCGGACGGGTGACGCCCGAGCAGCACCGCGAGCTGGCGGAGGACTTCTGCGAGTTCATGGGTGGCGCGACGGCCAAGCACACGCGGCGGCTCGAGAACCAGATGAAGGGCGCGGCCGCCGAGCTGGACTACGAGCGGGCAGCCAGGCTGCGGGACGACCTGGCCGCCCTGACACGGGCTCTGGAGAAGTCGGCGGTGGTGCTGCCCGATGCGACCGACGCCGACGTGTTCGCCTTGGCTGAGGACGAGCTCGAGGCGGCAGTGCAGGTGTTCCACGTGCGCGGAGGGCGGGTGCGTGGCCAGCGCGGCTGGGTGGTCGAGAAGGTCGAGGACATCACCACCGCCGGGCTCGTCGAGCACCTTCTGCAGCAGGTGTACGGAGAGGCCGAGGCGACCGCGGTGCCCCGGGAGGTACTCGTGCCGACCCTGCCCACGCAGCGGGCCGAGATCACCACGTGGCTCACGGGTCTGCGCGGCGCGGGCGTCGAGGTTCGGGTGCCGCAGCGAGGTGACAAGAAGGCCCTGATGCAGACCATCGCGAGAAACGCCCAGCAGGCACTGGTGCTGCACAAGACCCGGCGTGCGGGCGACCTCACGACGAGAAGCCAAGCGCTGCAAGAGATTCAGGACGCCCTCGGTCTCGAAGAGGCACCGCTGCGCATCGAATGCTACGACGTGTCCAACCTTCAGGGCACCGAGGTGGTGGCGTCGATGGTGGTCTTCGAGGACGGGCTGCCTCGCAAGTCGGAGTACCGACGGTTCGCGATCAAGGGCGTCGAGGGCCAGGACGACGTGGCCTCCATCCACGAGGTGATCACGCGCCGGTTCCGCCGGTACCTCGCGGAGCGGATGGACGAGTCGTCGCCCGAGATGGCCGACCCCGACGACGACCGTCCCGAAGAGCCGGTCGTCGAGCGGAAGGCGCGTTTCGCCTACCCGCCGCAGCTCGTCGTCGTGGATGGCGGCCCGCCGCAAGTGGCAGCCGCCGCCCGCGCGATGGCGGAGCTCGGCATCGACGACGTCGCGCTCTGCGGCCTCGCCAAGCGCTTGGAGGAGGTGTGGCTGCCGGGCGATGCCTACCCGACGGTGATGCCGCGTTCGAGCGAGGGCCTCTACCTGCTCCAGCGGGTCCGTGACGAGGCCCACCGGTTCGCCATCACGTTCCACCGCCAGCGGCGGAGCAAGTCGATGACGACCAGCGCTCTCGACGCCGTGCCGGGCCTGGGTCCTACCCGCAGCAAGGCCCTGCTCAAGCACTTCGGGTCGGTGAAGCGGCTGCGCGCCGCCAGTGTTGACGACGTCGCGAAGGTGCCCGGCATCGGTGCGGCGACAGCTCAGGCGATCGTCGCCCACCTGGCGGGTCAGGCCGCCGCATTGCCGACGGTCAACACCGCAACCGGTGAGCTGCTCGACGACTGAACGTGCTGACATGTGGCTGACCGGAGGTCGCGCCAGTGAGCCCGGTGACCTGGGAGACTGGTGACGTGAAGGACCACGACGACACCGTCTCGGCCGATCCCTCCGACGTCACCCCAGCCGCCGACTCCACACTCTCCACACCCTCCGCTGACTCCGCTGACTCCGCTGACTCCGCTGACTCCGCTGACTCCGCTGACTCCGCTGACTCCGCTGACTCCGCTGACTCAGACTCCGCTGACTCCGCTGACTCCGAGGACTCCGCCGACCCCCTGCCGTCCGACCCGACTCCTTCCGCTGAGTCGATCGCCGTCCTCGCGCACGGTCGACGGGCCACCGACCCGCAGGTGGACCGCAGCCGCGCGCCAGAGGTGCTGATCGTGACGGGCATGTCCGGCGCCGGCCGCTCGACCGTGTCGGACGTGCTCGAGGACCTCGGGTGGTACGTCGTCGACAACCTGCCGCCGCAGATGCTGGTTCCGCTGGCCGGCATCGCGTCTCGTGCCGCTCAGGCCCTACCCCGGGTGGCGGTGGTCGTCGACGTGCGCGGTGGCCGCTTCTTCACCGACCTCCGCGACGCCCTCACCGAGCTGAGCGGCACCGGCGTCCGAACTCGGGTGCTGTTCCTCGACGCCAACGACGAGACCCTGGTCCGCCGGTTCGAGTCGGTCCGCCGGCCCCACCCTCTGCAGGGGGAGGGGCGCATCCTCGACGGCATCGCGTCCGAGCGCGAGCTGGTCGGCGACCTGCGCGGGAGCGCGGACCTGGTGATCGACACCTCGGGCTTCAACGTCCACCAGCTCAGTGCGAAGGCGACCGAGATGTTCGGGGAGTCAGGCCCCGCCACCCTGCGAGTGACGGTGATGTCGTTCGGCTTCAAGTACGGCATCCCGGTCGACTCCGACCACGTGGTCGACGTCCGGTTCCTGCCCAACCCCTACTGGGTGCCCGAGCTCAAGGCGAGCACGGGCCAGGACCGCGAGGTCAGCGACTACGTGCTCGGGCAGGACGGCGCCGAGGAGTTCGTCGCCCGCTACGTCAGCGCCCTAGAACCGGTGCTGGCCGGCTACGGGCGCGAAAACCGTTCGTACGTCACCATTTCCATCGGCTGCACCGGCGGCAAGCACCGCTCGGTAGCGATCACCGAGGAGATCGCGCGGCGATTGCGTGAGGCCGACGTGCGAGCCACGGCCGTTCACCGCGATCTGGGTCGCGAGTGACCGGTCGTCGCGTCGTCGCACTCGGGGGCGGGCACGGGCTCTACGCCTCCCTCTCGGCGCTGAGGCACCTGACCGACCGGTTGACGGCCGTGGTCACCGTCGCGGACGACGGCGGTTCGAGCGGACGGCTCCGCCGCGAGCTCGGCGTGCTGCCCCCCGGCGACCTGCGGATGGCGCTGTCGGCCCTCTGCGACGACGGCGAGTGGGGCCGCACGTGGCGAGATGTCATGCAGCACAGGTTCTCCAGCACGGGCGAGCTCGACCGCCATGCTGTCGGCAACCTCCTGATCGTCGCCCTCTGGGAGCTGCTCGACGACCCTGTCGCCGGCCTCGACTGGGTGGGGAGGTTGCTGCAGGCGCGCGGACGGGTGCTGCCGATGTCAACGGTGCCGCTGGAGATCGCGGCTGACGTCGAGGGTGCCGACGGCACGACCAGTGTGGTCACGGGGCAGACCGCCGTCGCGACCACGACCGGCCGCATCACCGGTATCAGGCTCGACCCCCCGGAGCCCCGTGCCTGCCCGGAGGCGGTCGAGGCCGTGATGGACGCCGAGTGGGTGGTGCTCGGACCCGGGTCGTGGTTCACCAGCGTGATGCCGCACCTGCTCGTGCCCGACCTGGCGTCGGCCCTGATCGGCACGGACGCGCGTCGCTGCCTTGTCTTCAACCTGGCCGCACCGACGGGGGAGACCGCGGGTCTCAGCGCCGTCCAGCACCTGCTGACCCTCCACGCGCACGCGCCGCTGATGCGCATCGACGCCGTGCTGGCCGACCCGGGCGCCGTCGACGACGTGGATGCCCTGGCCGACGCGAGCGATGCGCTGGGTGCGCGGCTGGTGCTGCGCCAGGTCCGCGCCACCGGAGCCGTGCCCCGGCACGACCCTCTCCGTCTCGCCGCTGCCCTCCGGGACGTTCTCGACGGCAGCTACGGTGACGTGGACTGATGTCGAGCTGAACGATCCGCGGGGTGGCCGGGCTGAAACTGCAGAGGGACGAAGCATGAGCGCGGCACAGGACGGTGGCAGGATGACCCGCATGGCACTGACGGCGCAGGTCAAGGACGAGCTGAGCCGACTCCCTGTCACGAAGCCCTGTTGCCGCAAGGCCGAGGTCTCGTCGATGCTGCGGTTCGCGGGCGGGCTCCACATCATCTCCGGCCGCATCGTGATCGAGGCGGAGCTCGACACCGCGATCGCTGCGCGCCGGCTGCGCAAGGACATCGCGGAGATCTTCGGGCACACCAGCGAGATCCTCGTGATCTCCGCCGGCGGCCTTCGACGCGGCACGCGCTACGTGGTGCGCGTCGTCAAGGACGGCGAGTCGCTCGCGCGGCAGACGGGCCTTCTCGACGGACGAGGTCGTCCAGTGAGAGGCCTTCCGCCGCAAGTGGTTTCGGCGTCCGTCTGTGATGCGGAAGCCGCGTGGCGCGGTGCGTTCCTCGCCCATGGGTCACTCACCGAACCCGGTCGGTCGTCGGCGCTCGAGGTGACGTGTCCTGGCCCCGAGGCGGCCCTTGCGCTGGTGGGCGCTGCCCGTCGTCTCGGCATCTCGGCCAAGGCTCGCGAGGTGCGTGGCGTCGACCGGGTGGTGATCCGTGACGGTGACGCCATCGGCGCGATGCTGACCCGGCTCGGCGCCCACGACGCGGTGATGGTCTGGGAGGAGCGACGGATGCGCCGCGAGGTGCGCGCGACCGCGAACCGGCTGGCGAACTTCGACGACGCCAACCTGCGTCGCTCAGCCCGGGCGGCTGTCGCGGCCGGTGCGCGGGTCGAGCGCGCACTGGAGATCCTGGGCGACGACGTGCCGGACCACCTGCACACGGCCGGGCGTCTTCGGCTGGAGCACAAGCAGGCGTCCCTGGAGGAGCTCGGCCAGCTGGCCGACCCCCCGATGACGAAGGACGCGGTCGCGGGCCGCATCCGCCGGCTCCTGGCGATGGCCGACCGTCGCGCCGCGGACCTCGGGATGCCGGGCACCGAGGCCAACCTGACCCCCGACATGCTCGACGCGTGAGCGGTGTCAGGCTCAGCGCCTCCGCGAGTGGGTTGTGGGCATGACACGTGATGGATCCCCCGTCCGGTGAGTGGGACGGATCGTCTCGGATGATGGATTCGCCGATATCGGGCTACTCGCGGGTATCGCGTAAGGTCGAGCCCGGCGTGGGACAACCAGAGACGCTTGGCCCAGCAGCGGACCACCACCGGTGGCACCGCACCCTGCAGGTGACCGAACCGCCGGCACGAGCCGGCCTGTGCTGAGGAGTGCTCCCTTGACCGTTCGCGTTGGCATCAACGGCTTCGGCCGCATCGGCCGCAACTTCTTCCGGGCCGCGCTGGCGTCCGGCGCCGACATCGAGGTCGTGGCGGTCAACGACCTCACCGACAACAAGACCCTCGCGCACCTGCTGAAGTACGACTCAATCCTGGGCCGCCTGCCGGGTGAGGTCACCTTCGGCGAGGACAACATCAGCGTCGACGGCAAGTCGTTCAAGGCGCTCGAGGAGCGCGACCCGAAGAACCTGCCGTGGGGCGACCTCGGCGCAGACGTCGTGATCGAGTCGACCGGCATCTTCGTGTCGGGCGAGCAGGCGCAGGCGCACATCGACGCCGGCGCGAAGAAGGTCATCATCTCCGCGCCGGCCAAGAACGAGGACATCACCGTCGTGCTCGGCGTGAACGACGGCGAGTACGACCCGGCCAAGCACCACATCATCTCCAACGCCTCGTGCACGACGAACTGCCTAGCACCGATGGCCAAGGCGATCCACGACGCGTTCACGATCGAGCGCGGGCTGATGACGACGATCCACGCGTACACCCAGGACCAGAACCTCCAGGACGGCCCGCACAAGGACCTGCGCCGCGCCCGTGCAGCCGCCCTGAACATCGTGCCGACGAGCACCGGTGCGGCCAAGGCGATCTCGCTGGTGCTGCCCGAGCTCAAGGGCAAGCTGGACGGGTACGCGCTGCGCGTGCCGATCCCCACCGGCTCGGCGACCGACCTCACCGTCAACGTGAGCCGCGAGGTCACCGTCGAGGAGGTCAACGCCGCGGTCAAGGCCGCCGCAGAGGGCCAGCTCAAGGGCTACCTGCGCTACACCGAGGACGAGATCGTCTCGTCCGACATCGTCACCGACCCGGCCTCGTGCATCTTCGACGCCGGCCTGACGAAGGTGACGGGCAACCAGGTCAAGGTCGTCGGCTGGTACGACAACGAGTGGGGCTACTCGAACCGGCTGGTCGACCTCGTCGGCCTCGTCGGCCAGAGCCTGTAGAGCCTCTCCCGCCAAACCCTGCCGAACCCTGCCGAACCCAGACGGAGCCTGACGCCCTGATGCGCACCCTCGACGACCTCGGCGACCTTCGCGGCCGCCGGGTGCTGGTCCGCAGCGACCTCAACGTGCCGCTCGACGGCACGACCATCACCGACGACGGACGGGTGCGAGCGTCGCTGCCGACCTGGCAGCGGCTCCTCGACGCCGGCGCGCGCGTGATCGTGTGTGCGCACCTCGGACGCCCCAAAGGCGTTCCGGAGGAACGGTACTCGCTCGCTCCTGTGGCCGACCGCGTGCGCGAGCTGATGCCTGACGTCGAGGTCGCGTTCGCCACGGACACCGTGGAGGAGTCTGCGCGCGCCGGCGCCGAGGCGCTCGAGGACGGCCATCTGCTGCTGCTCGAGAACCTGCGGTTCAACCCGGGTGAGACGAGCAAGGACGACGACGAGCGGGGCGTGTTCGCCGACCAGCTGGCCTCGCTGGTCGGCGACGACGGCGTCTACGTCAGCGACGGCTTCGGGGCGGTGCATCGCAAGCACGCCTCGGTCGTCGACGTGGCGCAGCGCCTGCCGCATGCAGCGGGTGGTCTGGTCGCGGGCGAGGTCGAGGTGCTGAAGCGTCTGACGCACGACCCGGCCCGTCCGTACGCGGTCGTGCTCGGCGGCTCGAAGGTCTCCGACAAGCTCGGAGTCATCGACAACCTGCTCGGCACTGCTGACCGCATCCTGGTCGGCGGTGGGATGGTCTTCACGTTCCTCAAGGCCCTGGGGCACGAAGTCGGCTCGAGCCTCCTCGAGGAGGACCAGCTGGACACCGTGCGGGGGTACCTCGCCGAGGCCGAGAAGCGCGGCGTCGAGATCGTGCTCCCGACCGACGTGGTCGCTGCCACCGCCTTCGCGGCCGACGCCGATCATGACGTCGTTGCCGCGGACTCCATCCCGTCCGACCGCATCGGGTTGGACATCGGGCCGGAGTCGGGGGAGCTCTTCGCGGAGCGGCTGGCCGATGCGGCGACCGTCTTCTGGAACGGCCCGATGGGCGTGTTCGAGATGGAGCCGTACAGCCACGGCACCCGCGCGGTCGCCCAGGCCCTCGTCGAGTCCGACGCTTTCACCGTCGTCGGCGGTGGCGACTCTGCTGCCGCCGTCCGCACCCTCGGTTTCGCCGAGGACGCATTCGGGCACATCTCCACCGGCGGGGGTGCCAGCCTCGAGTACCTCGAGGGCAAGACCCTTCCCGGCCTGACCGTCCTGGAGGACTGAGCACAGATGGCACCGAAGAAGGACCAGGGACGTACGCCGCTGATGGCGGGCAACTGGAAGATGAACCTCGACCACCAGCAGGCGACGCACCTGGTGCAGAAGCTGGCCTGGACGCTCGACGACGCGAACCACGACCCCGAGGACGTCGAGGTCGCGGTGCTGCCGCCGTTCACCGCGCTGAGGACCGTGCAGACGCTGGTGGACGGCGACCACCTCGACCTGCGGTACGGCGCCCAGGACCTCTCGGCGCACGACTCCGGTGCCTACACGGGGGAGGTGTCAGGGGCGATGCTGGCGAAGCTCGGCTGCGCGTACGTGGTCGTCGGCCACAGCGAGCGCCGCGAGCACCACGCCGAGAGCGACGCCCTGGTCGCCGCCAAGGCTGCGGCCGCTCACCGGCACGACGTGACGCCGATCGTGTGCGTGGGCGAGGGGCTGGAGATCCGCCAGGCGGGCACCCACGTCGCCTACACCGTCGAGCAGCTGCGCGGGTCGCTGGCCGGCCTGACCGCCGAGCAGGTTGCCGCGTCTGTCGTGGCCTACGAGCCGGTGTGGGCGATCGGCACCGGCGAGGTCGCAACGCCGGCGGACGCTCAGGAGGTGTGCGCGGCGATCCGGAGTGCGCTGTCGGACCTGCACGGGCCCGAGGTCGCCGAGCAGACGCGGGTGCTCTACGGCGGGTCGGTCAAGTCCGGCAACGTGGCGGCGATCATGGCCGAGGCGGACGTCGACGGGGCGCTGGTCGGGGGAGCGAGCCTGGAAGCCGGTGAGTTCGCCTCGATCTGCCGCTACCAGCACCACCAGGTAGGACTCTAGGCAACTGTTCACGTACCCTGACCGGGTGTGCGCGCCGACGCACCCCCAGCCAGACGCCAGTTCGACACCATCCCGATACCAGCCCGACACCCCGACAGGACGACGAGACCGTGACCCCACTGCGCATCACCCTGCAGGTGCTGCTCGGGCTGACCAGCCTGTTCCTGACCCTGTTGATCCTGCTGCACAAGGGCAAGGGCGGCGGCCTGTCGGACATGTTCGGCGGCGGCATGTCGAGTGGAGTGGGAAGCTCCGGCGTCGCGGAGCGCAACCTCAACCGGATCACCATCGCGATCGGCCTGCTCTGGGCCGTCGTCATCGTGCTGCTCGGGGTGATCGAGCGGTTCGTCCCGTCCGAGTGAGGCGTCCAGACCAGCGCGCCGGCTGACCCGTCACGACCTGACCGAGCGCGCCAGCCCGGACCCAAGGTTCGACTGAGTTCGTGAGAGTTCCGCCAGTACGTCCGAGCACGAGAACGAGGGAGTTGAGCGTGGCAGGAGGCAACGCGATCCGGGGTAGCCGGGTCGGGGCGGGCCCGATGGGCGAGGCCGAGCGGGGCGAGGCGGCACCGCGCGTGCGCATCTCGTACTGGTGCGCCAACGGTCACCAGACCCAGCCGAGCTTCGCCGAGGACCCGCAGTCGCAGCCCCCGGAGTTCTGGGACTGTCCCCGCTGTGGCTTCCCCGCCGGCCAGGACCGGGAGAACCCCCCGACGCCGCCGCGCAACGAGCCCTACAAGACGCACCTCGCCTACGTGAAGGAGCGCCGCTCCGACGCCGACGGCGAGGCCATCCTCGACGAGGCGCTGGCCGCGCTGCGCGCCAAGAGGATCGTCCGCTGACCGAATGGTCAGAAGAACCTGAGGACGAACACCGTGGCGGTTGCGATGGCGAACACGTGCACCGAGAGCCAGGCCGCACGGTAGGCGAGGACATGCCTGCGGTCCGGACCTGGCCTGGAGACTGAGAACCCGGCGCCGGCGATCTGACTGAGGGCGATGGCGATGGCAAGCATGCCAAGGTCGTCATCGCGTCCGCCGAAGACGCCGGTCAGGAGCACCAACCCAAGGCACGCGACCACGGCACCAGCTGCCACCTCCCACACGACGCCGCGTGCGGTGACGGGCCGCTCATCGGGCCACCACCTTCTGCCGGCGGACGGCTGAGTGGGGGTGCCCTCGTCCGTCCGGTGCGCGATCTCCGTCATGACGCATGGTCTCATCTGCCTACGCCGGGCCAAGCGCGAAGACTTCGATGCCGCCACGACCCCGAAGTCTTCGAGCGTCTCTCTCTTGCACCCTCTTTGCTCGCTTCGCTGCGGCGAGGATCACGCCTCGTTACGGTGCGCCTCGTGGGGTTGGGCTGATCGGGGGACAGGCCCCCGGCGTCTGGGTAACTGGCACACCCTGGTGATCGACGTCGACGGCAGTGACGACGGGGTCACCGGCAACGTCATGGGACTACCGGTGCCCCCAGGAGACCGAGCACCCGCCATCAACCCCCGCCAACCCCCCGCCGAACAAGTGCAAGCGCGTTGGCTACGTCGAGGTCAACGACGCTCGAGGCCCCGGATTCGGCACCATGACCCGAAACGCGCGCGTTGCAACGCTTGATGGCTCGTTCCTTGCCTGGGACTACATCACCGATACACCGACGACGGTGGACGTGGATGTCACCTGGGCTGGCAGAGGTGACTACACGGCGACGATCCAAGGAGGGAGCTGGGTCCAGCCTGACGGCACCAGGATCCAGTCACGCAGCGCGGAGGCTTCATGGAGCCGGTCCGTCGCCCACGGTGTGGTTGACGGCTTCGACCTGGACTCAGCGCGTGCGAAGACGAAGGGTTTCGGCACGTATCTCCTGATGGAAGAGGTGCGCCACGTCCTCTGATCGCCGAGGCTGGCTCGTGCCCCACTTCGACGACGAGTGACCATTGACCAACCTGGCAACAGCGCGGAGCCTTTGGTCCCTCGGAGGAACCGGATCTACCGCGTTGATGGGCGGGGCTAGGCCCTAGTCGACCGGACGAGACCCGCGGGCAGCCGCGAGGCCGCCCCGCGGTCGAGCAGCCAGCGCGTCGCGCGCCGGCCCGAAGGAGCCGCGCACGGGACCTGCACGTACTCAGCACCCGACAGTCCCCTCGAAACGGCGTCGGCCTTGTCATCGCCCGCCACGACGAACCACACCTCGGACGCCGAGTTGATCGCCGGGAGGGTGAGGCTGAGCCTGGTCGGCGGGGGCTTGGGCGAGTTACGGACGGCGATCACCGTGCGCTCGGTCTCGTACACCGCCGGGTGCTCCGGGAAGAGCGACGCGACGTGGGCATCCGGGCCGACGCCGAGCAGCAGCACGTCGAACGTGGGTACCTGCTGACCGTCGGGCGCATGCCTGGCCAGGTCGTCGGCGTAGCGGGCGGCTGCGGCGTCGGGGTCGTTGCCATCGGGTCCGTCGGTGGGCGGCATGGTGTGCACTCGGGCAGGGTCGAGGGGAACGTGGTCGAGCAGGGCCTCGCGGGCCTGGGCGTCGACGCGCAGCGGGTCGCCAGAGGGCTCGAACCGCTCGTCGCCCCACCAGAGGTCGACCATGCCCCAGTTGACCGCGTGCCGGGCCGGAGCCCGACGCACGGCGGCCAGCACCTCGATGCCGATCGTGCCACCCGTCAGCACCAGGTCGGCCGACCCCCGCACGCTCTGTGCGTCGACGAGGGCGGTCACCAGGCGTGCCGCCACCGCGTCCGCCAACACGTTCGCGTCGGGGTGCACCACCACTGAGACCGGCGAGGTCACGAGGCCTTCTCCTTTGCTGCCGAGGGCTTGTCGGCTGCTGCCGAGGGCTTGTCGGCTGCTGCCGAGAGCTTGTCGGCCGACCGCTTGAGCAGCGGCAGCCCCTTCACGAGCACGTCGCCGAACACGTCGTCGGGGTCGAGGCGGCGCAGCTCCTCCGCGAGACACTCGCGGGCGGGACGCCGAGGTAGGGAGACCTTGCGCTCGGGTTGGCCCGGCTGGGTGAGCGCGGCCACCGTGGCCTCACCGCGCGCGAGCTCGACCGGGCCCGAGGCTCGTTCGAGCCGTACGCTGCCGATACCGGTGCCGGCCTTGGTGCGCTTGCGGTCGACCGGACAGCGCAGGCTCAGCGCCAGCCAGGCGGCGAGCAGCTCGGTGCTCGGGGAGTCGGGGGCGCCGCTCACCACGGCGGAGCGGACCGGCTCGTAGGGCGCGAGGTCGAGCGCGGCGGCGAGCAGGGTGCGCCAGCGGGTCAGCCGCGTCCACGCCAGGTCGGTGTCGCCCTCGGTGTGGCTGGCCGCGAGCCGGGCCAGCGCCGCAGCGGGACGCTTGGCCCGGGCGGAGTCGGTGATGCGGCGAGCCGCCATCGCGCCGACCGGGTCGGCCGCGGGGTCGCTCGGTGGGTCACCCGGCCACCAGGCCACGACCGGGGCGTCGGGCAGCAGCAGAGGCACCGCGATCGTGGAGCCATGCGAGGCGAGCTCGCCGTACATGCGCAGCACGATCACCTCGCTGGCGCCGGCGTCGCCGCCGACCCTGATCTGAGCGTCGAGCCGGGCCGAGCCCCGCTTGTTGCCGCTCACGAGAACCAGTACGCGACAAGGGTGTTCGCGGCTGGCATCGTTCGCGGCCTGGATCGCGTCCTCGGAGTCGGCGTCGTCGGTGATGATGATGAGCGACAGCACCCGTCCGAGCGCGATGGCGCCGCCGCTGGCGCGCAGGTCGACCATCCGCTTGTTGATGGCCGACGTGGTGGTGGTCGGCAGGTCGATGATCACGGACGCCTCCAGGTGCGTCCGGTGCGCGCCATCATCGCCTCGGCCGACTGCGGTCCCCAGCTGCCCGAGGGGTACTGCTCGGGCGCGCCCTTCGCCTCCCAGTGGTGCAGCACCGGGTCGAGGATGCGCCAGGCGAGCTCGACCTCCTCGTGGCGGGGGAACAGCGGCGGGTCGCCCAGCAGCACGTCGAGGAGCAGCCGTTCGTAGGCCTCGGGAGACGACTCAGTGAAGGCGTGGCCGTAGCCGAAGTCCATCGTGACGTCGCGCACCTCCATGGTCGGCCCGGGCACCTTGGAGCCGAAGCGCAAGGTCACACCCTCGTCGGGCTGGACGCGGATCACGAGGGCGTTCTGGCCGAGCTCCTCGGTCGCCGTCGACTCGAACGGCAGGTGCGGGGCGCGCTTGAAGACGATGGCGATCTCAGACACTCTGCGGCCCAGGCGTTTTCCGGTGCGCAGGTAGAATGGGACGCCTGCCCAGCGGCGAGTGTCGATGTCAAGGGTCACCGCAGCGAACGTCTCTGTGGTCGAGCTCTTCGCGATGCCCTCCTCCTCGAGGTACCCGACCACCTTGGTGCCGCCCTGCCAGCCTGGCGCGTACTGGCCGCGGGCCGTCGTCGCGGAGAGGTCACGGGGGAGACGGACGGCCGAGAGCACCTTCTGCTTCTCGGCTCTCAGATCGCGGGCGTCGAACGACACCGGCTCTTCCATCGCCGTCAGAGCCAGCAGCTGAAGCAGGTGGTTCTGGATCACGTCGCGGGCGGCGCCGATGCCGTCGTAGTAGCCCGCGCGGCCACCGATGCCGATGTCCTCGGCCATCGTGATCTGAACGTGGTCAACGTAGTTCGCGTTCCAGATCGGCTCGAACAGCTGGTTGGCGAAGCGGACGGCCAGGAGGTTCTGGACTGTCTCCTTGCCGAGGTAGTGGTCGATGCGGAACACCGAGTCCTGCGGAAAGACGGCCTCGACGACCTGGTTGAGCTCCTGTGCGCTCTCGAGGTCGTGGCCGAACGGCTTCTCGATCACGACCCGCCGCCACTGTCCCTCGGCCGCATCCGACAGCCCTGAGCGCGAGAGCTGCTCGCAGACCATCGGGAAGAACGCAGGCGGCACGGACAGGTAGAACGCCGTGTTGCCTCCGGTGCCTCGCTCGGCACCGAGCGCATCTACGGTGCGTGCCAGCTCGTTGAACGCGGCGTCATCGCCGAACTCGCCTGACACGAAGCGAAAACCCTCGGCCAGGGTGCGCCAGACCGACTCGCGGAAGGGAGTGCGTGCGTGCTCCTTGACCGACTCGTGGACGATCTTGCCGAAGTCCTGCTCGTCCCAGTCGCGACGGGCGAAGCCGACGAGCGAGAAGCCCGGCGGCAGCAGCCCGCGGTTGGCCAAGTCGTAGATCGCCGGCATCAGCTTCTTGCGGGCGAGGTCACCGGTGACGCCGAAGAGGACCAGGCTGGACGGCCCCGCGATGCGCGGAAGCCTCTTGTCACGAGCGTCGCGCAGGGGGTTGCGGTCGGCCGTGACGCGCGCTGGACTCATCTGTCTCTCACGGGACTGCCGAGGAGCGCCACCAGCCGGGAGAGCTGGGTGGCGCGGTCGGTCAGGTGCAGTCGCAGCACCGGCCTGCCGTGCTCCGCAAGCACTTGGGCGTCACCGGCCGCTTGGGCAGCGATCAGCCGTCCGAAGGTGAAGGGACGGTCGGGCACCTCGAGGTCGCTTTCGGCCTCTGCTGTCACCTGCAGGTAGACCCCCTGCGGTGGCCCCCCCTTGTGGTACTGACCGGTCGAGTGCAGGAACCGTGGTCCCCAGCCGAAGGTGACCGGCCGTTCGGTGCGAACCGCGAGCGGGTCACGGACGTCGGCCAGCTCGGCGCTGCCCTCGCGGTCGAGGAAGGCCATCACGGCGAGGTATCCGTCCGCGCCGAGACTGGCTGTGAGAGCGTTGACCGCCTCCGCGACGGTGGTGGCGCCGTCGAGAAGGCCTGGCGTCGCACGCACCTCGATGCCGTCGTCGACGAACGCCGGATCCTCGGGGTCGGGCTGGGCGTCCAGCAGACCGCGGGCCGCCTTCTTCGCACTCTCCACGTCGGGCTGGTCGAACGGGTTGATCCCGAGGAGCCTGCCGGCCACCACGACGGCGCTCTCCCACAGCACGAACTGCGCACCCAGCCTGCCGCTGACCCGCACCTCCGGCCGGCCGCTCTCGACCGGTTCGCTCCCCGGCCCGCCGCCCACCAGCCGCGCAACGAGCACGTCAGGCGCCGGCCACCTCACCTCCGGCGACTGCGTGCTCGGCACCGCCACGGGCAGGATGCCGGTGCCGAGCTTGCCGGTCGACTCGGCGATGAGCTGCTCGGCCCAGTCGCCGAAACCGACCAGCCCTGAACCGTCGTCGACGATGGCCAGCTTGTCGCGCCGGGGGTCCGTACCGCCGAGCACCGCCCCCAGCACCAGCGCAGGGTTGGACGCGTCGTCCGCGGCGAGATCGCCCGCCACCGCCGCAGCCCCATGCAGAAGCTGCTCGATGTCGGCACCCGCGAGCCCCGACGGCACGAGCCCGAAGGCGGTCAGGGCGGAGTAGCGCCCGCCCACGTCGGGGTCGGCCAGGAACACCCGGTAGCCAGCGGCCTCGGCGTCCGCCTGCAGCGGGGAGCTGGGGTCGGTGACCACGACGATGCGGCCGGAGGCGTCGATGCCCGCCGCCGCGAAGGCCGCCTCGAACGCGCGGCGCTGGCTGTCGGTCTCGACCGTGGAGCCGGACTTGCTCGACACCACGACCACCGTGCGGGTGAGCTCGTCAGGTCCGCCGATCGCTCGCAGCACCTGGCCGGGGTCGGTGCCGTCGAGCACGACGAGCGGTACACCTGCTGTGCCGCAAATGACTTCGGGGGCCAGCGACGACCCGCCCATGCCGCACAGGACCACACGGTCGACTCCCTGGCCGCGCAGCTGCTCGCGCAGGGCAATGATCTCAGGCACCAGGTCCCTCGACGTCCGAGCGGAGTCGACCCAGCCCAGCCGCACCGAGGCCTCCTCGACGGCGTCGGGCCCCCACAGCTCGGCGTCGTGGGCGGCCAGCCGGCTCGCGACACGGTCGCCGACCAGGGTGGCGACGTGGCGTTCAGCCGCCTCGCGCGCAGCACCTGCAGCGCTGACCGAGACCGCGACGTGCGAGCGAGCTGCGGCCGCGACCTCGACGTCGCCGCCCGGTTCGGCTGTGCTCACTGGTGCGCCTCGGCGTCGGAGTCGGCGCTGGCGAGGCGGGCGAGCTCGTCCGAGACCGTTCGCGTCAGCTCGGCCCACGACGTGTCGAACTTCTCGACGCCCTCGCGCTCGAGCTGGTCTGTGACCTCGGTGTAGGAGATGCCGAGCCGCTCGAGCGCGTCGAGCACCTCGTCCGACTCCACATGCCGTCCGGTCACGGTGTCGCCGGTGATCTCCGCCTGCTCCTGCGAGATCTCGAGCGTCTTGTGCGGCATCGTGTTGACGACTCCCGGCGCGACGAGCTGGTCGACGTACATCGTGGGGGAGTAGTCGGGGTTCTTGACCCCGGTCGAGGCCCACAGCGGGCGCTGTGGATGGGCGCCGTCCTCGGCCAGCACCTTCCATCGCGGCGTCGCGAACACCTCGGTCCACGCGTGGTACGCGAGCCGGGCGTTGGCCACACCGGCGCGCCCTCTCAGCTCGAGCGCCTCCGGTGTTCCGATCTCGTCGAGCCGCTTGTCGATCTCGGTGTCGACGCGCGACACGAAGAAGCTGGCCACCGACTCGATGTCCTCGAGGGGCTGGCGGTGCTCGCGGGCCTGCTCGAGACCGACCAGGAACGCCTGCATCACGGCGCGGTAGCGGTCGAGGCTGAAGATGAGGGTGACGTTGACGCTGATGCCCTCGGCCAGCACGAGGCTGATCGCCGGCAGTCCCTCGACCGTCGCGGGGATCTTGATGAACAGGTTCGGCCGGTCGACCGCGGCCCAGAGTCGCTTGGCCATGGCGACGGTGCCGGCCGTGTCACGCGCCAGGCCGGGATCGACCTCGATCGACACCCTGCCGTCGACCCCGTCGGTGGTGTCGTACACCGGACGCAGGACGTCGCAGGCGCGCCTCACGTCCTCGGTGGTGATCTCGAAGACCGCGTCGTCCACGCCGGCCCCGCGGGCGGCCAGCTCACGCACCTGCTCGTCGTAGCGCTCTCCCTCGGACAGCGCCTTCGCGAAGATGGTGGGATTGGTGGTGATGCCGACGACGTGCTGGCTGTCGACCAGCCCTTGCAGCTCGCCGTTCTCGATCAGCTCGCGGGAGAGGTCGTCGAGCCAGATCGACACTCCCGCCCTGCTCAGCGCGGCAAGTCGGTCGGTGGACTCGGTCTGGGCTGACATCGGAACTCCTTGGGGTGCAGGGGTCGACGGGCTTTTCGAGGGCAGGTGCCTGCTGGCCGGTGCGGACTCCAGAGCCTCAGGGCTGCTGGTCGCCGGTTCCCCCGCTCCCAGGTGTGGTTCTCTCGCCACCGGGGGCGGCCTGGCCGGAGGCGGCCGCAGCCAGCGAGTCGTGCGCCGCAGCCACGACAGCCTGGGCCGTGATGCCGAACTCGGCGAACAGCCGCTTGTAGTCGGCTGACGCCCCGAAGTGCTCGAGGCTGACGATGCGGCCGGCGTCGCCGACCAGCTCGCGCCAGCCCATGGCCACTCCGGCCTCGACGCTGACGCGTGCGCGGACCGACGTCGGCAGGACGGACTCGCGGTAGTCGTCGTCCTGGGCGTCGAACCACTCGCGGCACGGAATCGACACGACGCGCGTCGCGATGCCGTCGGCCTGCAGCGACTCGCGAGCCTCCAGCGCCAGCTGCACCTCCGAGCCGGTGGCCAGCAGCAGCACCTGGGGTGCGCCACCCTCGGCCTCGGCCAGGACGTACGCCCCACGGGCCACTCCGTCTGCCGCAGCGAGCGTTTCACCCTCGGCAGCGCCCTCGCCACGCTCCAGCACCGGCAGGTTCTGGCGCGTCAGCGCGATACCGGCTGGCCGGTCGATGTTCTCGAGCACCGTGCGCCATGCCCACGCTGTCTCGTTCGCGTCGGCGGGCCGCACGACGTCGAGACCTGGGATGGCCCGCAGGGCAGCCAGGTGCTCGACCGGCTGGTGGGTGGGACCGTCCTCACCGAGGCCGATCGAGTCGTGCGTCCAGACGAAGATCGACGGCAGCTCCATCAGCGCGGCGAGCCGGACGGCGGGACGCATGTAGTCGCTGAAGATCAGGAACGTGCCGCCGTACGCGCGGGTGCCCCCGTGCAGGTGGATGCCGTTGAGGATCGCGCCCATCGCGTGCTCGCGGATGCCGAAGTGCAGGGTGCGTCCGTACGGCCCTCCGGGGAACAGCTTGGTGGCCTTCTCGGACGGAACGAACGACGGCTCACCCTCCATGGTCGTGTTGTTGCTCTCGGCGAGGTCGGCCGATCCGCCCCACAGCTCCGGCAGCACCGGCGCCAGGGCGCCGAGGACCTTGCCGGACGCCTTCCGCGTGGCCATCTCCTGACCACCCTCGAAGACCGGCAGCGCGTCGGTCCAGCCGTCCGGGAGCGCGCGGGTGCTGATCCGGTCGAGCAGCGCGGCGCCCTCGGCGTTCTCGGACTGCCACGCCTCGTAACGGGTCTCCCAGGCCTTCCGGGCATCGCGTCCCCGGTAGACGACGGCGCGGGCGTGCGCGAGCACCTCGTCCGACACCTCGAAGGTCTTCTCCGGGTCGAAGCCGAGCTCGCGCTTGACCGCCGCGACCTCGTCGTCTCCGAGCGCCGAACCGTGTGCCTTGCCGGTGTTCTGCAGGTTGGGAGCGGGCCAGCCGATGATCGTGCGCAGCCCGATGAACGACGGCTTGCTGGTCTCGGCCTTGGCCGCCGCGAGCGCGTCGGCCAGGGCCTGCACGTTCTCGTGGTAGCCGCCCCCGGCCGACGTCCAGTCGACCCGTTGCGTGTGCCAGCCGTACGCCTCGTAGCGGGCGACCGTGTCCTCGCTCAGGGCGATGGCGGTGTCGTCCTCGATCGAGATGTTGTTGTCGTCGTAGAGCACGACCAGGTTGCCGAGCTGCTGGTGGCCCGCGAGTGAGCTGGCCTCCGCCGTCACGCCCTCCTCGATGTCGCCGTCGGAGACGAAGACCCAGATGGTGTGGTCGAAGGGGCTCTCGCCGGGAGCCGCGTCGGGGTCGAGCAGCCCGCGTTCACGCCGTGCCGCCATCGCCATCCCGACCGCGTTCGCCAGGCCCTGGCCGAGTGGCCCCGTGGTGACCTCGACGCCCTCGGTGTGCTTGTACTCGGGATGTCCTGGCGTCTTGGAGCCCCACGTCCGCAGCGCCTTCAGGTCGTCGAGCTCCAGGCCGTAGCCCGACAGGTAGAGCTGGATGTACAGCGTCAGGCTGGAGTGCCCGCACGAGAGCACGAACCGGTCGCGGCCCAGCCAGTGCGGGTCGGACGGGTCGTGCGTCATCAGCCGTTGGAACAGCAGGTAGGCGGCCGGGGCCAGGCTCATCGCCGTGCCGGGATGGCCGTTGCCGGCCTTCTGGACCGCGTCGGCGGCCAGCACTCGGACGGTGTCGACGGCCCGCTCGTCGAGCTCCGTCCAGGTCAGCGTTCCGATGGCAGTGTCGGCAGGGGGGGCGCCGGCAGTTCCGCCAGCCGTCTCGTCAGAGCTCACGCGCCGAGCCTAGTCCGATCCAGAGACTCCGCGCCCTCGGCAGGGTGGGCCTCGATGACACCCCCTGGGCGGCTAGCATGGGCGACGCCCGGAGCCCCGTCCGAAGGTCGAGATGACCTGGTGCGCGCGGCTCGTCCTCCGGATCCGAAGAGGCCGCGTGTCGACAGTGCCCCCCTCCACCGGGCACCCCACCGCTGGTGCGGCTCCCGTCGCCCCGGCGGTGCAGCGCCGCGACCGGGTGGCGGGCTTCGTGGCCCTCACCAAGCCCCGGATCATCGAGCTGCTCCTGGTCACGACCGTGCCGACCATGCTGCTCGCCGAGGGCGGGTTCCCGTCGGTCGGCCTCGTCTTCGCGACCCTCGTCGGCGGGACCCTGGCGGCGGCGTCGGCGAACACCCTCAACTGCTACGTCGACCGCGACATCGACGCCGTGATGCACCGCACGCGCTCGCGGCCGCTGGTCACCGGCGCGGTGCGCCCGGCCGAGGCGCTGGCCTTCGGCATCGCCCTCGGCATCGGCGCCGTCGCCTGGCTCGGGCTGATCGTGAACGTGCTCTCGGCCGCGCTCGCGCTGGCCGCGATCCTGTTCTACGTCTTCGTCTACACGCTCGGCCTCAAGCGGCGTACGCCGCAGAACATCGTCTGGGGCGGCGCGGCCGGCTGCATGCCCGTGCTGATCGGCTGGTCGGCCGTGACGAACTCGCTCTCGTGGGCGGCCGTCGTGCTGTTCGGCGTGATCTTCCTCTGGACGCCACCGCACTACTGGCCGCTGTCGATGCGCTACCGCGACGACTACGCTTCGGTCGACGTGCCGATGCTCGGCGCGGTCGAGCGTCCGGACGTCGTGGCCCGTCGGATCGTGGCCTACTCGTGGGCGATGGTCGCCTGCTCGCTGCTGCTCGTGCCGGTGGCGCCGACGGGGCCGCTGTACGCGGTGGTTGCCGTGCTGCTGGGTGCCTGGTTCCTGGTCGAGGCGCACCTGTTGCAGCGCCGCTCAGCCGGGGCGACGACCGGCGACGATGCCCGCACCGTCGGGGCCATGCGCGTCTTCCACGTCTCGATCACGTACCTGACGCTGCTGTTCGTCGCGGTGGGCCTGGACCCCTTCGTCAGGTTCTGACCTCACTTCACCTCACCGTCCATCGCCTCGGCAAGCTCCACGCGAGAGGCGACGCCGAGCTTCGTGTACACGTGGCGCAGGTGGTACTCGATCGTCTTCGGACTGAGGAAGAGGGCCGCAGCCGCCTGCCGCGTCGTCCTCCCGTCCGCCAGCAGCTGGGCGATCTGCCGCTCCTGCGGTGTCAGGTCGTCGACCGTGCTCGGGACGCGGCGCCGCGCGGTCTCCCCGGTGGCCTTGAGCTCGGTCTCGGCCATCTGCGCCCAGGGCGCCGCGCCGAGCGCGTCGAAGGTCGACAGGCATGCCCGCAGGTGTGGACGCGCCTCGGCGCGACGCCGCGCACGCCGGAGTCGGGAGCCGTAGGCGAGCTGCGTGCGGGCATGCTCGAACGGGTCGAGGGCGAGGGCGTGCCGCTCGAGTGCCTCGCCGAAGTGGCGGTCGAGATCCTCGTCCGGCCCGACGAGGCCGTCGGCGCGAGCCGCCCTGGCCAGTGCCCAGGGCTGCCCCTTCGCCTCCGCGCGCGGCCGGAACCGCGACGCCACCGACTCGGCCTCCTCGGTGCGTCCGGTCCTCATCAGGGCGTCGACGAGCTCGGGGGCGGGTGAGAGGTCGACGTCGGCGAAGCCGATCTCGTCGAGCAACGCGTCGAGCTGGCGCAGAAGGTCCAGGGCTGCCTCCGACTCGCCCCGGCCGAGCTCCAGCTCGGCCAGGCCGAACAGTGACCAGGCCATGAACGTGTGCAGCTCGCCCTGCCGGCAGATCGCCATCGCCTCCTCCGCGCTGCCGCGGCAGACGTCCTCCTTGCCCTGGCGTGCGTTCAGCCAGGCGAGACCGGCGAGCGAGGCCGCCAGGTCGCTGGTCTGTCCCGTCTCGCGGGCCAGCCGGATGGACTCGGCGTAGCCGGCCTCGGCGTCGGCCCAGCGCTCGGTCGTCGCGTCGTAGCGCGCGACGTAGAAGAGAAGGAGTGGCAGGGCGCCGACCGCAGCCCGGCCGCGGGAGTCGCGCACTGCCTGGTGCACCAGCTCGATGCCGACCCCCGGCTCACGCAGGAAGAGGGGCCCGAGCATCAGCCAGCTCGTCCGGGACGGGTCCTGCCCCAGCAGGTCGGAGGCGCCGAACATGTCGGTGGCCTGACGGATCAGGTCGGTGCCGCCGCGTCCGGCGATCACTCGCGCAACGCCCGCTGCCATGGTGCCGACAACCCTTGCGCGAGCGCCCGTTTCGCGCCCCAACAGTTCCTCGAGCCGGTGCGCCGCCTGCAACGCGCCGCCCGCGTCGCCCAGGAAGTAGCAGACGAGGACCACGTCGGCGAGCATCAGCACGGCACGGTCGACGTCCGTTGCTGAAGCCGTGTCGGCCGCTCCCAGCAGCATGTCGCGTGCTCGCGCCAGCGAGCCGCTGCGTGCTGCAACGCGGCCCCGCAGCTCCTCGGCCTCGACGCCCCCGGCGGAGTCCGTTGGCGGACCGAGCCGGTCGACGACGGCAGCCGCCCGCTCCGGTCGTCCCGCGAGCAGGGCGCTGTCGCCCGCCGCGACCAGCCGACGAGCGCGGTCGTCCACGCCCGCCGACAGGTCCGCGGCGCGCTCGTACGAGCTCGCGGCCACGGCGTGGGCGCCGCGCACGGCCGCGGCATCGGCCACCTGCTCGCAGGCACGCGCCGCCGCCTCGTCAGGCCCGAATGCAGCCTGGGACAGGTGCCAGGCCCGCTGCTCTCTGGCGTCGTCAGGGACGGCCCGCGCCAGAGCGCCGTGCACGAGCCGCCGCTCGTCGGCGGGTGCCCTCGAGTACACAGCCGAGCGGACGAGGGGGTGCCGGAACACGAGACGCCCGCCGGACACCTGCACGAGGCCGGCGTTCTCGGCTGCCCCGATCGAGCCGAGGTCGAGGTCGAGGAGCGCGGCAGCGGCCCCGACCACGCCGAGGTCGCCGTCGGACGCGGCGGCCAGCAGCAGCACGGTCGAGGTGGCCGGACCCAGACGGTGTGCACGTGCCGCGAACGCGTCGACCAGGGCCACGGGCACGGGGACCGGTGCCTGTGGAGGCTCTCGTTCTAGGTCGTCGACGTCGTCGGCCAGCTCGAGCAGCGCGAGTGGGTTGCCGCCGGTCGCGCGGTGCAGCCGGTCGAGCAGGTCGGCCGGCACACCGCGGGCCGAGTGCGTCTCGACCAGCTGCTGGGTCGACACGCGGTCCAGTCCCTGCAGCACCAGACGTCTCAACCCGGCGTCGCTGAGTGCGTCGCGCTCGTCGGTGCGCGACGTCGCGAGCACCGCCACCGGGTCGGCTGTCAGCCGTCGGGCAGCGAAGGCCACGGCCTCGGCCGACGGGGCGTCGAGCAGGTGCGCGTCGTCGAGCAGTACCAGCACCGGCGCGTCCTCGGCGAAGCGGCAGATCAGCGTGAGCGTCGCGGCGCCGACCGCGAACCGCTCGACACCCCAGCCCGGACGGAGGGCGAGCGCCGTCGCCAGCGCGTCGGCCTGCGGCCCGGGCAGCTGGTCGAGCAGGCCCAGCGCCGGGCGCAGAAGCTGCAGTAGCCCGCCGAAGCCGGTGTCGCGGTCGGCCTCGATCCCGGTGGCGCGCAGAACCTGCATGCCCTGGGCGTTCGCGGCCGCGTCCACCAGGAGCTCGGACTTGCCGATGCCCGCCTCACCGGCCAGCACCAGCGTTCCGCTCTCGCCGACCCGCGCGCCAGCCAGCAGGCGCTGGATCACCTGCTGCTCGGACGCACGTCCAACCAGCACGCGCCGGAGTCTATGGCTCACAACCAGGGTGCCCCCCTGATGCGATCCGGCGCTACGCCGACGGATGCTCGCGGTCACGACTCGATCAGGAGTCGACCGGCTGTCGACACGAGTCGACCGAAGAGAGGCACCGACATGACCACGATCGACCACCCCACCGAGCAGGCCGTCGAACAGCCCGCACTCGACATGGACGCCTTGATGGCCTTCGTCTTCCGCGCCGTCGACGAGGTCGGCGCGACCTTGAACACCGCGCTCGTCGTGCTGGGCGACAAGCTCGGCTACTACCGGGCACTCGCGGAGCACGGTCCGACCACTCCGTCCGAGCTGGCCGAGCGCACCGGCACCGGCGAGCCGTACGCGCGTGAGTGGCTGAGCGCACAGGCCGCCGGCGGCTACGTCACCTACGACGGGCACCGCTTCACGCTGCCGGCCGAGCACGCGGTGGCGCTGACGGACGAGAAGAGTCCGGCGTACCTGCCCGGCTTCTTCCAGCTCGCGCTCGGGACCGTCCACGACACCGACGCCGTGCAGCGCGCGTCGGCTCAGGGCGACGGGCTCGGGTGGCACTCGCACGGGCAGGACGTGTTCGACGGCTGCGAGCGGTTCTTCCGGACGATGTACAACGGCCACCTCCTCGCCGACTGGCTGCCGGCGCTCGACGGCGTCGTCGAGAAGCTCGAGCGAGGCGCGACCGTGGCAGACGTCGGCTGCGGGCACGGCGCCTCGACGATCCTGATGGCGCAAGCGTTTCCGCGGTCGACCTTCGTCGGGTCGGACTACCACGCCGGGTCGATCGAGACGGCGCGGACGCGGGCAGCAGAAGCCGGCGTGTCAGACCGGGTGCGGTTCGAGGTCGCATCGGCCGACGCGTACTCGGGCCAGGGCTACGACCTCGTCACCATGTTCGACTGCCTGCACGACATGGGCGACCCAGTGGGTGCGGCCCGGCACGTGCGCGACACGATCGCCGCCGACGGCACGTGGATGATCGTCGAGCCGCAGGCGGGCGACCGGCTCGAGGACAACCTCAACCCGGTCGGGCGCACCTACTACGGCTTCTCGACCCTCCTCTGCACACCTGCCTCGCTCTCGCAGGACGTGGGGCTGGCGCTGGGCACCCAGGCCGGTCCGGCCCGGATCAAGGACGTGACCACGACGGCCGGGTTCACTCAGTTCAAGCGGGCCGCCGAGACGCCCTTCAACCAGGTCCTCGAGGTCCGGCCCTAGTTGTCCCTAGGTAGCCAAGACCTTGGTCCTGCCGGATCGGAGGATGACACTGTGGACATGACAGGCGCGCACTCGGCGGACGGTTCTCGATGGCCGGAGGCGAGGCGCGCCCGCCAGCCCGACTCGACAGGGGTCGTGGCCCGCGACGGGGTGCGAATCGCGTACGAGGTGTTCGGGGACGGCACTCCAACGGTCGTCCTGATGCCGACGTGGTCGATCGTGCCCTCCCGGTTCTGGAAGGCCCAGGTTCCGTTCCTTTCCAGGCACTTCCGGGTCGTGACCTTCGACGGGCGGGGCAGCGGCCTATCAGACCGGCCTGAGGGTGCGGCCGCCTACACGAACGCGGAGTACGCCGCCGACACGGTCGCCGTGCTCGATGCGACAGGCACCGATGGGGCTGTGCTCGTGGGCCTGTCGTGCGCTGCCGCGTGGAGCGTGCACGTGGCGGCCGGGCACCCGGAGCGCGTACAGGGGCTCTTCGCCATCGGAGCGTCGTGCGGGCTCAACGTCAGAGACCCGCACCGGGAGCAGTTCGCGTGGGACGCGCGGCTGGACACGACGCGGGGGTGGGCGAAGTACAACCGCCACTACTGGCTGGACGGCGACTACGACGACTTCCTCTCGTTCTTCTTCTCGGAGATGTTCTCCGAACCGCACTCCACGAAGCAGATCGAGGACTGCGTGCAGTGGGGACGGGAGGTGGCACCGGCCACCCTGGTCGACACCACCGCGGGCCGCCTCGGATGCGATGGCGCGGTGTGCGAGCCGATCGAGAGCCTGTGTGAGCGTGTGCGGTGTCCGGTCACCGTGGTGCACGGCACCGAAGACCGCATCCGCGGGATCGCCACTGGTGAGCGGCTTGCCGAGCTCACCGGTGGGTCGATGGTGGTGATCGAGGGTGGTGGCCATGGTCTTCCGGCGCGTGATCCGGTTCGGATCAATGGGTTGATCAAGGACTTCGTCGACAGCGTGCACCCCCCGGTGGTGCGGCGGACGACGTGGACGCGGGCGATGGGCCGTCGCAAGCGGGCGCTGTACTTGTCGTCGCCGATCGGGCTGGGGCATGCCCGGCGTGACGTGGCGATCGCGGACGGGCTGCGCAAGCTGCATCCTGACATCGAGATCGACTGGCTGGCACAGCATCCCGTCACCCAAGTCCTCGACGATGCGGGGGAGCACGTTCACCCTGCTTCCACGTGGCTGGCCAACGAGACCTCGCATATCGAGGAGGACGCGGGAGAGCACGACCTGCACGCGTTCCAGACGATCCGGCGGATGGACCAGACCCTGGTTAACAACTTTATGGTGTTCCACGACGTCGTGGCCGACGAGCACTACGACCTGGTGGTGGCCGACGAGGCGTGGGAGATCGACTACTTCCTGCACGAGAACCCGGAGCTGAAGCGCTTCGCGTTCGCGTGGATGACCGACTTCGTCGGATGGCTGCCGATGGAGGACGGTGGCGACGCGGAGGCCGCCCTGACCGCGGACTACAACGCGGAGATGATCGAGCAGCGCGCCCGGTTCGGCCGCGTGCGTGACCGGTCGGTGTTCGTCGGCAACCTTGAGGACGTGGTCGATGACACCTTCGGGCCGGGCTTGCCGAGCATCCGGTCGTGGACCGAGGAGAACTTCGACTTCGCCGGGTACGTCACCGGTCTGGCCGGCGCTGCCACCGACCGTGCGCAACTGCGTGCGGAGCTCGGGTACTCCGACGACGAGCGCGTCTGTGTGGTGTCGGTCGGCGGGTCCGGTGTCGGCGCTCACCTGCTGCGGCGGGTGCTAGACGCCGCCCCGGCCGCGCGGCGCCTGGTGCCGGGGCTGCGGTTCGTGGTGGTCACCGGCCCGCGGATCGACCCCGCGTCCCTGCCCCGCCGCCGAGGCGTCACCACGCTCGGGTATCTGCCCGACCTGTACCGGCACCTGGAGGCATGCGACGTCGCCGTCGTGCAGGGCGGTCTGACCACCTGCATGGAGCTGACAGCGGCACGGCGGCCGTTCGTCTACGTGCCGCTGCGGCACCACTTTGAGCAGAACCTGCATGTCAGGCACCGGCTCGAACGCTACGAGGCCGGCACCTGCCTGCCGTACGAGCAGGCCTGCGACCCCGACGCACTGGCCGTGGCCATCGCGCACGAGCTGACCCGCGAGATCGCGTACCGCCCGGTGGAGTCGGACGGCGCCGCCCGCGCCGCCGGCCTGCTGGCCGACCTCGTCTGAGCCAGTGATGTGGGCCGTCGTGTGGATCGACGGCGGCGCCTGCAGGCCATCCTCGTGCCATGGACTTCTGGGAGATCGCGTCCAACGCCCTTGCAGGTTGCGTCGTGGCGGGCGTGGCGGCATTCCTCGCGTGGCGGGTGACAGAAGGGTACGCCTCAGCGCAAGAGGAGGAGCAGGCGCGCAACCAACGCAACCTGGCTGCGGCCGAGGAGCTGTACACGGTTGATGGCCAGTTCTTCGCCGCATGGAAGGCATGGGACTATCAGTGCACTGTGGCGACAGCGGCTGGACCGGCCTCGCGGTAGCCCGGCGACGAACAGATCGGCGGGATCCTCGCGGAGGCCGCTGCGGCGGAGGGCGGCTACGAGTCGCTGATGGTGCGCATCGCGCTCGAGCACGACCTGACCCGCGACGAGCAGGCTGCCGCCTGGTGTCTACGGTTCGCCCTCGAGCAGCTCCGGTACGCCGTCCGCGAGAACCGTCCGTTGAAGTGGTGGCGGTCGGACTTCCGCGATGAGCCACAGGCCACCTCGGGCTACCGGGAGTACCTGGCCTTCAAGTCCCTGGTTCTTCGTGTTGCCAGGATCCTGGTGGAGGCACGACAGCCGGCCGACGGCACGTCCAACCAGAGCCGCGCTGCCGTCTTCGCTGAGATCACCGGCAATGGAAGTACGTTCGTCAAGGACCCCGCTTCGCCCCGAGGATCGCTGCCGACCGTGCTCAACGGGTACAGGCCGGCGACCACAGGAGTACAGGCTGGGAGTGGGTCGTGATCGCGGAGGCACTGGGCAGCTAGCCGTCGCCCCGCTGCTCGCCGAGCCACGAGCCGAACCGCTCTGGCGTCCTCACGCCGTGGTCGAGGACGGCGGTGTAGATCTCAAGACCACTGACCTCGTCCGGGTAGCTCGGCAGCCGGTGCCACACGTCCTTGATCCGCAGCACCGCGTATCGCTGTTCGTCGGTGATGCGGTCGCGTAGTGCCTCGTGCCACGCCGTGAGGTTGGCATGCGGGTCGTGGAGCCACAGCGAGAGATCGATCCGCCACGTCCCCTGCTCGCGGGAAAGCGTGACCGGCACGTGGTAGCGCTCGTCCCGGACGGCGTCGGTAGGCCGCCGCGGGCCGCGTTCGTCGTGGTACTCGAAGCCGACCACTCCTCGCAGTTCGACCAGCCTCCCCAGCAACTGCACCACGTCACGCGGCGAGAAGTCGGGACCGACGACGGCCATGATGTCGAGGTCGCGCCAGCACATCAGACCGGAGACATAGCTGCCCGTCAGGTGCGGCGTGCCCAGGCCTTCGAACAGCCCGGAGCCCTCGAGGTCCGCGAGAACCTCTGCCGCCTCGGCCTGCAGTGAGGACTGTCGGGCATGGAGCTCCTCGTCCGGTGAAGGTCGGTGCACGACAGCGTTCTACACCGTTCCCCTCACCGCAGACGTATCCGGTGACTCGGTGGCGAGGGGGGCAGAACCCCGCTGCCAGAACGACGAGAGCAGCAGTGTCAGGGCCACCACCAGGAGCGATGCGCCGAACATGTGCGCGAGCACGAGCGCCTCGGGCAGGTCCGTCAGGTACTGCACGACGCCGACCAGTCCCTGCGCGAGCGTGACGACCAGCAGCAGCCGCGCGCGACCTCTGACCCGCTTGGGCGCGTCCAGCACAGCCAGCGCCACGAGGAGCCCGACCAGGAGGCCGACGAACAGCATCACCGAGTCGGCGTGCAGCCAGCTGATCGTGCGAGGGTCGAGGCCGAAGCGTGCCGGCGCCTCCGCGTCGCCGGAGTGCGGCCCGGACCCCGTCACCACCGTCCCCAGCACCAGCACGCCCGCCGCCGCAACTGCGAGTGCAGCACCCAGCCCCAGCACCTCACGCCTCACGACAGGCCGACCGACGCCGTCCGCCTGGCCAAGTCGCTCGACGAGGAACACGCTCACGGCGATGAGCGTCATCGACACCAGGAAGTGCGCGGCGACCGTGGCCGGGTGCAGCTCGGTCAGCACCGTGATCCCCCCGAGCACTGCCTGGCCGACCGTCAGCACCAGCGGGGCCGCGCCGAGCACCAGCAGCCGTCGCTCTCGCCCGTCGCGTACCAGCAGCACGGTGACGATGAGCGCACCAAGCGCTGCCAGTCCGACAACGCCTGTGAGGGAACGGTTCCCGAACTCGATGAGTCCGTGGTACCCCTCGGCCTGCTCGTACACCGGCACGTAGGAGCCGGGTGAGCACTGCGGCCACGTCGGGCACCCCAGACCAGATCCGGTCAGGCGCACCAGCCCTCCGGTGACGACGATGAGCAGCTGGGCGGCGACGTTGGCCAGCAGCGCGCGCCGCATCCACACGGTGGGCGCGGGCGGCGTGAGGGGAGGCACGGGCACGCATCCAAGGGTAGAAGGGGCGCCGAGGCCCGTGTCGGCGGGAGTGGGCTGCGTGACGACTGGTGGGCCGCCGTACGGAATCGTCTGGGAGAGAACGTTCTCCACAAACCCGGGTATCTCGCTGAAGCGCTTGACTTGACTGGGTCAGGGGGCAAGCCTGACCGGAACAGTCAGGGGTCACACATGTCCGTCACGCGACGTCGCAGCCCACTCGTCCGTACGCGCCTCGTCGGCATGCTGACGACCGCACTGGTCGTCGGCCTGGCCACAGCCGGCACGGCTAGCGGCGCACCCGAGCCGGCCGCGGCCGCAGGACCGGGCCTGTCGGTCGGTGTGGAGGTCGCCGTCGCCAGGGCTCGACCCGGCAACGTGCAGCTCGAACCGGCTGTTGCGTGGAACGGGAGCGTGTACCTCGTCGTCTGGACGGAGATCACCCCCTTCGTGGAGGGATCGAGCATCTACGGCGCCCGCGTGAGTCGTACGGGCACCGTCCTCGACCCCGGTGGGATCCTCCTCAGCCCGACCGAGGCCCTCTCCAACAGGAACCCGCGCGTGGCTGCCGGCAACGGCCGCTTCCTCGTGGTGTGGGAGGAGGACCGCAGCCCCACCGACATCCGTGGCGCCCTCGTCGACGGTGCCGGCACCGTCCTGAAGCAGTGGTTCGTCTCGATCGGTGAGGACTACCAGCTCACTCCTGACGTGGCCTGGAACGGGACCCAGTTCTTCGTCGTCTGGTCCGACCAGGTCGACGGCGAGCCGTTCGACATCTACGGGACGCGCGTGCGCTGGTCGGGCTGGACGTTGGACGGCTGCAACTCCGACGTGTGCGACGAGTTCAGCCACGGCCTGCCGGTGAACGCCTCGGCCCCGGGTGACCAGTACCAGCCCGCCATCGCCGCGATCACGTCCGGCCCGAACGCGGGTCTCCTCCAGGTCACGTGGACCGACCAGGTCGATCCTGCCGACCACGAGCTGCGCGGCGGCCGACTGACGAACGACGGCGTCTCCCTCGACGGCACGGGCTTCCTCGTCTCGGGCGCCGCCGGCACGCAGTCGTACCCGGCTCTGGCGACGAACGGCGGGACGATGCTCGGGGCCTGGATGGACGAGCGCCGCGGCCCGAGCTCCGACGTCTTCGGCGCCAGGCTCAGGCCGACTCTCGCGCCGGGGACGACCCCCGCCCCTCTTCCGTCGCAAGGGTTCGCCATCAGCAAGGCCGCGGGAGAGCAGGGTGACGCGGCCGTGGCACCGCGCGCAGACGGGTTCCTCACGGTCTGGACGGACACCCGGACGGGAGGTTTCGACGTGATGGCCGCGCGCATCGGTCCGGCGGGAGCCAACCTCGACCCTGCCGGCGTCAAGGTCGCCGCGTCGGCGCGGGTCGAAGCAGAACCCGCCGTCGCTGCCAGTAGCACCTCGGTGCTCGTCTCCTACGACCGCGACACCGTCGGCCCGCCGTTCGAGGGGCGCACTCGCGTCTTCCTGCGGATGGTGCACTAGGTCTGCCACGTAGGTCTGCCAACTAGGTCTGCCACGTAGGTCTGCCAACTAGGTCTGCCAGCTAGGACTGCCAACTAGCCAGCCCGAACCGGCTCAGTCCCAACGGAACCAGCGGCGGCAGGCGGCGACGGCGCCCACCGCCCACAGCACGAGCACGACCACGGCGGAGGTCGCCAGGTGACCGTCCAGCAGCGCCTCGCGCAAGCCGTCACCCAGAGCCCCTGAAGGCGTCCACCGCAGCAGCGGCTCGATGACGTCGGGCGAGCGGTCGGACGGGAGGAGCACGCCCCCGGCGGCGACGAGCAGCACCCAGACCAGGTTCGCGACCGCGAGCACGCCCTCCGCGCGCACCGTGCCCCCGAGGAGCAGGCCGAGGGCGACGAAGACGACCGTGCCCACCAGGCCGACGAACAGCGCAGCCGGCACGCCTGACCACTCGGGCGACCAGCCGAGGAGCATGGCGGCACCCCCCAGTACAACCAGCTGCACAGCCTGCACGACCAGCACGCCGAGCACCCGACCCGCCACGAGCCCGGAGCGCCCGAGGGGAGTGGTGCCGAGCAGCCGCAGCACACCGTGCCGGCGGTCGAAGGCGGTCGCGATCGCCTGCCCCGTGAAGGCCGTCGAGAGCACGGCCACCGCGAGCACGCCCGGAGCCACGAGGTCGACGCGGGATGCCCCTGCGGGCACGTCGAGCGGGATCAGGGTGCTGCGCGAGAGCCCCACCAGCGCGACCAGTGGCAGCAGCACCGTGAGCAGCAGCTGCTCGCCGTTGCGCAACACGGCGATGGACTCCCACCGCGCTTGCGCGAGAACGCGACTGAGCGCCGGCGCGGCGCCTGCGTGACCGGGCAGAGGGGTGTCGGACCGGCCGACCGCAGCGCTCATCGCAGGCTCCTGCCCGTCAGGGACAGGAAGACGTCCTCGAGCGACGGGGACCTCACGTCCAGCCGCTCGGGCATCACCTCCTGGGCGGCGCACCACGCCGTCACGGTGGCGAGCACGGACGGCCCGACCTCCCCGGTCACCACGTAGCGTCCCGGTGCCTCCGCGCCCAGGGTCACCGTCTCGGGCAGCGCCCGCCGCAGCCCGCCGACGTCCAGGCCCGGTGGTGCCGTGAACCGCACGGTCGACGGCCGCCCAGCGGTCAGCTCGTCCGGTGAGCCGTCGGCGACGACCCGACCGTGGTCGACGATCACGACGTGCGCCGCGGCCCGCGACGCCTCGTCGAGGTCGTGCGTGGTGAGGACGACGGCGACCCCGTCCGCGCACAGCTCTGCCAGCACGTCGCGGACCACCAGCCGCGCCTGCGGGTCGAGCCCGGCAGTGGGCTCGTCGAGGAACACCAGCCTCGGACGGCCGACCAGCGCCGCCGCCAGAGCGAGCCGTTGTCGCTGCCCACCCGAGAGCCGACGGACGGAGCTGCTGGCGAACGAGGTGATCCCCAGACGCTCCGCCAGGGCACCGACGTCGACCGGCGCCGCGTGCAGTCGCGCCAGGTGCTGCAGCAGGGCCAGGGGACGAGCCGAAGTCGGCAGCCCGCCGTCCTGCAGCATCACCCCGACCGCCGAGCGGACATCCGGGGTCTGAGCGGGGCGGTGGCCGAGCACCAGCACGCTGCCGCCGTCCGCCCGACGGAGCCCGACGCAGCACTCGACGAGGGTGGTCTTGCCGGCGCCGTTCGGACCGAGGAGGGCCGTGACCTGACCCGCAGCGGCCCGCAGGCTGACACCGTCGAGTGCCGGGACAGTGCTTCTCGGGCCCCTTGGATAGGTCTTGGTCAGCCCGTCGACCTCGAGGGCTGGGTCACCGGTCACGGCCTGAGGATAGGTAGGAGCCTGGGCGCCAGGACGGGCGACTCCTGGTTAGGGCACCCTCACTGGTCTCCCGCGCGGAATTAGCACACAATGGTGTTGTGGAATCCAGCCAGACGCTCAGTCCTGCGTCCGGACCGGCCGAGGCCGGTACCCGGGCCAGGATCGCGCGCCTGATCGGCGAGGAGGGCCCCATCACGGTGGCCAGCCTCGCGGAGCGCCTCGGAGTCACCACCGCCGGGGTCCGCCGGCACCTCGACTGCATGCTCGCCGACGGGCTGGTCGAGACGCGTGAGGTCGGACGGGTGACGCGCCGGGGGCGCGGCCGCCCGGCCAAGTCGTACGTGCTCACCGACAGCGGCCACTCGTCGCTGTCCAACTCCTACGACGACCTGGCCGTCCAGGCGCTCGAGTTCCTCGCGGCCGAGCACGGACGGGGGGCCGTCGAGGCGTTCGCCACCCGCAGGTTCGCCGAGCTGGAGACCCGGCTGGCGCCGAGGGTCGACGCCGCCGGCTCCGACCCCGCCGACCGGGCCACCGCACTGGCTGCGGCTCTCCACGAGGAGGGCTTCGCGGCGAGCAGCCGCCCCGTCGGGCAGGGCACCCCCGCGCAGGCCGTCCAGCTGTGCCAGGGACACTGTCCGGTACAGCACGCGGCTCAGAAGTTCCCCGAGCTCTGCGACGCCGAGACGAGGACGTTCTCGCGCCTCCTCGGTGTTGACGTCAGGCGGCTGGCAACCCTCGCAACGGGCGCCCACGTCTGCACGACGCACGTCCCAACCGGGCAGATGCCCGCGCCGCAACGACCGACCACGAATCGCACGTCCGCCACCGGAAGGACCGCCTGATGACCACTCCGACGACCAGCGCGTTCACCTCGGACATCGAGGCACGCAACCCTGAGCTGGCCGGCCTGGGCACCTATGGGTACGGCTGGGCCGACTCCGACGCAGCGGGCACCAACGCCCGGCGTGGCCTCAACGAGGACGTCGTGCGCGACATCTCCAGCCGCAAGAACGAGCCCGAGTGGATGCTCAAGACGCGGCTGAAGTCCCTGCGGCTGTTCGGCAAGAAGCCGATGCCGACCTGGGGCAGCGACCTGTCGGGCATCGACTTCGACAACATCAAGTACTTCGTGAAGTCCACCGAGAAGCAGGCCACCTCGTGGGAGGAGCTGCCGGAGGACATCAAGAACACCTACGACCGGCTCGGCATCCCCGAGGCCGAGAAGCAGCGCCTCGTCGCCGGGGTCGCCGCGCAGTACGAGTCGGAGGTCGTCTACCACCAGATCCGGGAGGACCTGGAGGAGAAGGGCGTCATCTTCGTCGACACCGACACCGGGCTGCGCGAGTACCCCGAGCTGTTCAAGGAGTACTTCGGCACCGTGATCCCGCCCGGCGACAACAAGTTCGCCTCGCTGAACACGGCGGTCTGGTCGGGCGGCTCGTTCATCTACGTGCCCAAGGGCGTCCACGTCGACATCCCGCTGCAGGCGTACTTCCGCATCAACACCGAGAACATGGGGCAGTTCGAGCGCACCCTGATCATCGCCGACGAGGACTCGTACGTTCACTACGTCGAGGGCTGCACGGCGCCGATCTACTCGTCCGACTCCCTGCACTCCGCGGTGGTCGAGATCATCGTCAAGAAGAACGCCCGGGTCCGGTACACGACGATCCAGAACTGGTCGAACAACGTGTACAACCTGGTCACCAAGCGGGCCACGGCCGAGGCCGGCGCCACGATGGAGTGGGTCGACGGCAACATCGGCTCCAAGGTCACCATGAAGTACCCGGCGATCTACCTGATGGGCGAGCACGCCAAGGGCGAGACCCTGTCGGTGGCCTTCGCGGGTGCGGGCCAGCACCAGGACGCCGGCGCCAAGATGGTTCACGCTGCCCCGCACACGTCGTCGTCGATCATCTCGAAGTCCGTCGCTCGCGGGGGTGGCCGCACGTCCTACCGCGGCCTGGTGCAGGTGCTCGAGGGCGCCAGCCACTCCGCGTCGACCGTACGGTGCGACGCACTGCTGGTCGACAACATCTCGCGCTCCGACACCTACCCGTACGTCGACGTCCGCGAGGACGACGTCTCGATGGGTCACGAGGCCACGGTCTCGAAGGTGAGCGAGGACCAGCTCTTCTACCTGATGTCACGTGGCATGAGCGAGGACGAGGCCATGGCGATGATCGTGCGCGGCTTCATCGAGCCGATCGCGCGTGAGCTGCCGATGGAGTACGCCCTCGAGCTGAACCGCCTGATCGAGCTGCAGATGGAAGGCGCGGTCGGCTGACCGTCGCCGGCCCTCCGTCGTACCGCCCGACGACCCCTGCCCGCCCAAAACGCCTGTAGGAGTGACCATCACTACCGAGACAGTCCAGCCTGGTCTGGTCGAGCACTCGCACGGCCCCGGCTCGCCGGTGCCGCAGCAGTCCCGCGCCGAACGTCCGACCTCGTTCGACGTCGCCGACTTCCCCCTGCCCACCGGTAGGGAGGAGGAGTGGCGCTTCACCCCGGTGGACCTGCTCGCGGCCGTCCTCGAGGACCGCGCCGGCGACACCGGCGCTGCCGACTACGACCTGCACACCCACGACGGTGTGCGGTCCGGCACCCTCGCGCTTGGAGAGGCGCCCCGGGGAACGGCGCTCGTGCCGGCCGACCGCGGCGCCGCGCTGGCGTCCCTGCACACCGGCGACGCGCTGCGCGTCGAGATCCCGGCCGACGCCGAGCTCGCCGAGCCGGTCCGGCTCACGGTGCGCGGCCAGGGCGGAGTCAGCCGCGCCCACCACGTGATCGAGGCCGGACGGCACTCCCGCGCGATCGTGGTCATCGACCACGTCGGGTCGGGCGCACACACCGGCAACGTCGAGGTGCGTGTCGGTGACGGCGCAGACCTCACCGTCGTCAGCCTGCAGCGTTGGGACGACGACGCCGTTCACCTCGGCCAGCACGACGCGCTGGTCGGTCGCGACGCCCGCTACAAGCACGTCGCCGTGTCGCTGGGCGGACGCGTGGTGCGGCTCAACGTCAACGCCCGCTACGGGGGTCCTGGTGGCCACGTGAACCTGCTCGGCCTGTACTTCGCCGACGCCGGGCAGCACCTCGAGCACCGGTCCTTCGTCGACCACGACGCCCCGCACTGCACCAGCAACGTGACGTACAAGGGTGCGCTGCAGGGCGACACGGCACACACCGTCTGGGTCGGCGACGTGCTGATCCGTGCGGCCGCGCAGGGCACCGACACGTTCGAGCTCAACCGCAACCTCGTGCTGACGGACGGGGCACGCGCAGACTCGGTGCCGAACCTCGAGATCGAGACCGGCGAGATCGTCGGTGCCGGTCACGCTTCTGCCACAGGCCGTTTCGACGACGAGCAGCTCTTCTACCTGCAGGCCCGCGGCATTCCCGAGGACCAGGCGCGGCGTCTCGTCGTGCGCGGGTTCTTCGCCGACATCCTGGCTCAGATCGGCGTGCCGGCGATCGCCGAGCAGATGATGGGCGCCATCGACGACGAGCTGCACCTGCACATGGGTGCCGCGGGCGACCTCGACGCCGACCCGGTCGCCGCTGCCGTCGAGCACGTCGTGTCCGAGGTGGGGCACGCGGCTGCAACGGAGACCTCGTGAGCATGGTGCGCGCCTGCTCGCTGGCCGACCTCGGTGAGGGCGGCCTGTTCGGCACCGAGGTCGACGGTGAGCCCGTCGCGATCGTCCGCGACGAGAACGGCGACCTGCACGCCGTCAACAACGTCTGCTCGCACCAGTACATCCTGCTGTCCGAGGGCGAGGTCGACGGCACCACCATCGAGTGCTGGCTGCACGGCTCGCGCTTCGACCTGCGGACCGGCAAGCCCTCCGGGCTGCCGGCCACCGTCCCGATCGATGTCTACCCACTGACCGTGGAGGGCGACGACGTCCTCGTCGACGTCACCGCGCCCCTGTCCACCAGCAAGGAGAACTGAACCCAGATGGCCACCCTCGAGATCCACAACCTGCACGTGAGCGTCGCCGCCGAGGGCGACGACCGCAAGGAGATCCTGCGCGGCGTCGACCTGACCGTGAAGCAGGGCGAGACCCACGCGATCATGGGGCCGAACGGCTCCGGCAAGTCGACGCTGGCGTACTCTGTCGCCGGTCACCCCAAGTACAAGATCACTGAAGGCACAGTCACTCTCGACGGCGAGGACGTCCTCGCCATGAGCGTCGACCAGCGTGCGCGTGCGGGACTCTTCCTCGCCATGCAGTACCCGGTCGAGGTGCCCGGCGTCACCGTCTCGAACTTCCTGCGCACCGCCAAGACGGCGATCGACGGCGAGGCCCCGAGCCTGCGCCACTGGATCAAGGACGTCCGCAAGGCCATGGACGCCCTGAAGATCGACCCGGCCTTCGCCGAGCGCAACGTCAACGAGGGCTTCTCCGGCGGCGAGAAGAAGCGCCACGAGATCCTTCAGCTCGAGCTGCTGAAGCCGCAGATCGCCATCCTGGACGAGACCGACTCCGGCCTCGACGTCGACGCCCTCAAGGTCGTCGCGGAGGGCGTGAACCGGGTGCGCGAGGGCGGCGAGGTCGGCGTGCTGCTGATCACGCACTACACGCGCATCCTGCGGTACGTCGAGCCCGACTTCGTGCACGTGTTCGTCGACGGTCGCATCGCCGAGAGCGGTGGCCGTGAGCTGGCCGACGAGCTGGAGGAGAACGGCTACGACCGTTTCCTTGCTGCGAACGTGGCTGCGGACGCGAGCGCCTGAGGACAGCATGACGACCACCCCCGCGACCCGAACCGTCGGCGCCGAGCGCGCCGAAGGGCGGCTCGACGTGGGCAGCGTCAGGGCCGACTTCCCCATCCTTGGGCGGCTTCTGGCGGACGACAGGCCGCTGGTCTACCTCGACAGCGCCAACACGTCGCAGAAGCCCCGAGCCGTGCTGGACGCTCTCGGCACGCACCTCTCCGTGCACAACGCCAACGTGGCGCGCGCCGTGCACCAGCTGGGCGCCGAGTCGACCGCGGCGTTCGAGAGCGCGCGCGACGACGTCGCACGCTTCATCGGGGCTGCCCGCTCCGAAGAGGTCGTGTTCACCAAGAACGCCTCCGAGGCACTGAATCTCGTCGCTCGCGTGCTGGGTGACGCGGGGGCCGCCGGTGACCCCCGTGGCGTGGTTGCCGGTGACGAGATCGTCGTGAGCGAGCTCGAGCACCACTCGAACCTCGTGCCGTGGCAGCAGCTCGCCGCCCGCACCGGGGCGCGCCTGCGGTGGTTCGGGCTGACGGACGAGGGACGGCTCGACCTGGCCGGCGATGCCGCCAACGGACGCGACGGCATCGACCAGCTCATTACCGAGCGCACCAAGGTGGTGTCGATCGCGTGGGTGTCGAACGCGCTCGGCACGATCACGCCGGTGGCCGAGATCGCCCGCCGCGCACACGAAGTCGGTGCGCTGGTCGTGGTCGACGCGTCGCAGGCGGTGCCGCACCTACCCGTCGACGTGAGCGCCCTCGGTGCCGACCTGGTCGCGTTCACCGGGCACAAGATGTGCGGTCCGACCGGCATCGGCGTGCTGTGGGGCCGTTACGACCTCCTCGCCGAGCTGCCCCCGTTCATGGGTGGCGGCGAGATGATCGAGACCGTCACGATGGCCGGCTCGACCTACGCCGCTCCGCCGCACCGCTTCGAGGCCGGCACCCCGCCGATCGCCGAGGCCATCGGGCTGGGCGCAGCCGTCCGGTATCTCGAGGCTCTTGGCATGGACTCGATCGCCGACCACGAGCAGCACATCACGGCGCATGCGCTGGCCGGTCTGGCCACCGTGCCCGGCCTGAGCGTGATGGGTCCGACCGAGGTGCGCGACGGCCTGCCGGTGGAGCGCGGGGGAGCGATCAGCTTCACGCTCGACGGCGTGCACCCTCACGACGCGGCGCAGGTGCTCGACTCGGTCGGCATCGCCGTCCGCGCCGGGCACCACTGCGCGAAGCCCGTCCACCAGCGCTTCGGAGTTCAGGCGAGCACACGCATGTCGTCGTACCTGTACACGACGACCGACGAGATCGACTCGCTGGTCGAAGGTCTCGGTCACGTCCGACACTTCTTCGGGGTGAGCTGATGGACGTGCGCGAGCTGTACCAGCAGGTCATCATCGACCACTCGAAGGCTCCACACGGAGCCGGACTGCGCGAGCCGTTCGACACGCAGGTACACCACGTCAACCCGACGTGCGGTGACGAGATCACTCTGCGGGCACGCGTGTCCGGCGGTGTCATCCAGGACGTTTCCTACGACGTCCTGGGCTGTGCGATCTCCATCGCCGGCGCGTCGGTGATGGCGGAGACCGTCACCGGTCTCGACATCGACGATGCGCTGCGACGCTACGACGCCGTGCTGGAGATGCTCCAGAGTCGGGGTCGCACCGAGCCCGACCTCGAGGTGCTCGGCGACGCCGCGGTGTTCGCGGGCATCGCCAAGCTACCGGCACGTGTGAAGTGCGCCCTGCTCGCCTGGGCCGCGATGCGCGATGCTGTACTCACCGCCACCACCAAGGAGGGCGCATGACCACCGAGTCCAAGCAGGAGCCCGCCAGCGCACCGACGCCGGCGACAGCGGCCGACGTCGAGGAGGCCATGCGCGACGTGGTCGACCCCGAGCTCGGCATCAACGTGGTCGACCTCGGCCTGGTCTACGGCGTCACCGTCGACCAGCACAACCACGCGGTGCTCGACATGACGCTGACGTCGGCGGCCTGCCCGCTGACCGACGTGATCGAGGACCAGACCGCGCAGGCCCTCGACCCGATCGTCACCGGGCACCGGATCAACTGGGTCTGGATGCCACCGTGGGGTCCCGACAAGATCACCGAGGACGGACGCGAGATGCTCCGTGCCCTCGGGTTCAACGTCTGATCGAGCCCTGCTCCCGGGCGCCCGGGGCCAGCAGCGCGTCCAGCCCGTCGGCGTAGCTGTCGGGCGTGACGTCGCCCAGGATCAGCCGCTGCACCAGGAAGCCGGGCAGCAGGCCGAAGAGCACCTGCGCCACGAGCTCGGGGTCCGCGTCCGGATCGACGTGGCCGGCGCCTTGCATGACGAGTACCAGCTCCGCGAACTTGCCGCGGACGCGCGTGTACTTCTCGGCAGCCGTGGCGTGGATCTCCTTGTTGCGCAGCGCCTCAGCCCAGACCTGCAGCGCTACGCGGGTGACGTCACCCGCGGGCAGCTCGGCCAGGACGACCACCTGCGACGTCAGGATCCTGATCGCCTCGCTGGGCGTCGGTGGGGTCGGTCGCGCCATCATCGCGTCGAAGAGCTCGTCGACCGTTCCGACCGCGCGGTCCGCGATCGCAGCGATGATCTCGTCCTTGCTGCGGAAGTAGCCGTAGACGGCCCCTGCCGAGAGACCTGACTCGCGGATGACGTCCGCCATCGTCGTCTTGTGGAACCCCTCGCGGGCGACGCACTGCCACCCGGCCATCACGATCTGCTCGCGCCGTGCGGTGCGGTGCTCGGCTGAGACCTTGGGCATGCCCTGAACTCTAAACGAACATTCGTTCTTGACTAGTCGGCTCGCGGGGAGGACGCTAGGTGCATCAGAGAACGAACATTCGCTTTTATGAGAGGGGACACCCATGCACACCCATCTGGAGTGGCGGACGGTCACCGTCACGGTGCTGGGCCTGACGGCGCTGCTGTGCCTGCTGCTGGCCGCCTTCGCCTGGCCCGCGGCCAACACCGCGCCACGCGAGCTGCCCGTCGCCGTCGCGGCACCTGAGCAGGTGGCTGAGCAGATCGAGCAGGGGCTGGGCGCCGAGAGGTTCGATGTCAGCCGGGTCGACGACCGGGCCGCGGCTGTTCGGCTGATCGAGAGTCGCGAGGTCTACGGCGCCATCGTCGCCGGGCCGGACGGCTCAGAGGTGCTGACCGCTTCAGCCGGAGGACCTGTCGTGGCGCAGCTGCTGAGCCAGGTGGCGTCCGGCATGGCTGCCGCCGAGGGACAGGCGATCCAGGTGACCGACGTCGTGCCACTCCCGGAAGACGACCCGCGCGGCGCCGGTCTGGCTGCGGGTGCGCTGCCGCTGGTGCTGGGAGGCATCATCACGGCCGCCGCTCTGGCGCTCGGAGTGCGTGGCCGGTGGCCGCGGATCGCGGGTGTGCTCGGGGTTGCTGCGGGTGCGGGTCTGGCTCTCACGGCGATCCTGCAGTTCTGGCTCGGCTCGCTGGAGGGCAGCTACTGGGTCAACGCCTCGGTGGTGGCCCTGTCGATCGCGGCGACCTCGAGCTTCGTGCTGGGTCTCGAGCGTTTGCTCGGACGTGCGGGGCTCGGCCTGGGTGCCGCCCTGATGATGCTGCTCGGCAACCCGCTGTCGGGCCTGACGAGTGCACCGGAGCTCCTGCCCTCGGGCTGGGGCGCGCTGGGCCAGCTGATGCCTCCGGGCGCGGCGGGCACGGCCCTGCGGTCGGTGTCGTTCTTCGACGGAGCCGGCAGCGGTACGGCTCTTCTGGTTCTGGCGGTGTGGTTGGCCGTCGGGCTGGGGCTCTGCCTGCTCCCCGCCCGCGCTGCGCGTCAGCCCGCCGTCGCTGCCCCGGAGCCTGCGGTCGCCTGAGGTCTCGGCGGCGGCAGCCCTGCGATGCTGTCGCTCGTGACACACAGACTGCTCGAGGTCGCCCCTGAGCGCCTCGAGCGCTGGGCGGCCGGGTTCGCCGAGCGCCACGGCGCGGTGGGTGTCGCGGTGGGGGAGTCGATCGTCCTCACCGCGGCCGACGGTGCCGTCGCGGACTTCGAGGTTCCCTTCGGCCCAGTGGCCCTCGGGGCGGACCCTGTTGGGGCTCTCGCCGCGCATGCAGGGTCACCCCGCTCGACGGCGCTGCTCCTCGTCCGCCGCGGTGGCTATGGGGTCGGGGTCGCTCGAGGGTCAGAGCTGTTGCAGCACAAGGTCGGCACGAAGTACGTGCAGAGCCGCACCGCGGCCGGCGGGTGGTCACAGCAGCGGTTCGCGCGTCGGCGCACGGGGCAGGCTGCCGGTCTCGTCCTGGCTGCCGTCGAGGCGGCGGTCGCGATGTGGGGACGGGGCGAGGGTGGTACGGCCACGGGCGTGACTCTCGACGTGCTGGTGCCCGGTGGTGACCGGCTGCTCGTCGAGGAGGCTTTGGGTGACCCTCGCCTAGCGTTCGCCGCAGCGTTGCCGCGCGGCCCGCTGCTCGACGTCCGCGACCCTCGACTGGACGTGCTGCGCCACACGGCAAAGCGTTGCCGCTCAGTGCGTGTCAGGCTGACCGAGCCCGACGTCCCCTGAACCGCTCCCGTCGGCGGCGTGCGTGCGCGAATGCGCAAGGATCCGCCCGTGATGCTGGAACACATTGAGGGCTGCGTCGTTCGTCGGATGGGCACCGGCACGCCCATGCTGTGCGTGCCGGGCTTTGCCGACTCCGGCGCCTCATGGGTGCCGCTGGCCAGAGAACTGGCGCTGCGGTGCGAGGTCGCCGTGCTGGACCTACCCGGCTTCGGTGAGGCCCCTCCGCTGGGCACCGACGTCACCGTGGCCGGCTTCGCCGAGCTGGTCGCCGAAGTGGCGCGACGCACCTGGGCCGGGCCGGTCACGTTGGTCGGGCATTCCCTCGGCGCTGCACTGGCCGTGCGGGCGGCGCACGACCTCGCAGAGCACTGCACGGCGGTGGTGTCCATCGAGGGAAACCTGACAACCCAGGACTCCTACTTCTCGGGACAGGCGACCCGACACGACGATCCGCACGACTTCAAGCACGCCTTCGTCGACCAGGTCCGAACGCTCGTCGCGGACGAGCGCGCCCCAGCCAGCTACGCCGAGTCGGCCGCTGTCGCAGACCCGCTCAGCATGTGGAGCCTCGGTCGCGACGCCACTCGGCAGGGCGCCGCCGACCGGTACGGCCACGAGTTCGCAGCGCTGCGCCAGCCGGTGCTCTATCTGTGGTCGTCGACCACGACCCCGCCGGCCACTCAGGAGTTTCTGCGCGCGCATCGCTTGCCGAACCGACACCTGACGATCGAGCACCACTGGCCCTGGACGGTCCGCCCCGACACGATCGCCGACCTCGTGCACGCCGCGACTGAATCGCCTCCCGGCCTACGTCCCTCGACGTAGCCGGGCTGCCGCCCTGACGCTGACGACTGCTAGTCGCGCAGTAGCCAGGGTGTTCCACGTCCCCTTACAGGAGGTTCGTGGAGATGTCAGTCACGGTCAGGACCGACGACACGGTCAACGTAGACAACCAGGTCGGCTCAGGAGAGCGGCAGGCGTGGCGGCTCGGCCGCCGCGCACGCAAGGTGGTGCTGTTGTCCCACATCGCCTCAGCCGGCGCGTGGTTGGGCATCGACGTCATTCTCGGTGTGATGGTGGGGACGGCGTTGCTGACAGGCGACGCGCAGAACGCCGGAGTCGCACTGCAGTCGCTCGGGCTCTTCGTCGTCTGGCCGCTGGTCGCGGTCGGTGTCGTGTGCCTCGTGACCGGCGTGCTGCTGGGCCTTGGTTCGAAGTATGGCCTGGTGCGCTTCTGGTGGGTGGCGGTCAAGCTGTTCCTCAACGTGCTCCTGGTGTCCCTCGTCGTGGTCGCCCTGCGGCCCGGTGTCGAGGAGGTGTCCGCGTCCGCCCGGGCAGTTGCTACCGAGGGTGGTGTGCTGGCGCCGCTGGGGGACATGGTCTTTCCGCCGATCGTGTCGACGACGCTGGTGCTCTTCGCGATGACGCTGTCCGTGTTCAAGCCGTGGGGGAGGATTCGTCCGGCTGTCTCGCGTTAGCGTGGCTGCGTGAGCATCGCGGTGGCCCCCGCCACGAAGGCACGATTCGGCGACGTCGCGACCATGCTGGGGCCGAAGAACCCCGACTCGTCGGTCTGCTGGTGCCTCAGCCATCGGGTCGACTCGAAGACGAACCGCGAGCTGGTCGGGCCGGCGCGGGGTGACTACGTCAAGAAGCTGTGCAGCCGCACGGTGGCCCCGGGTGTCCTGGCCTACGAGGACGACGAGGTCGTCGGGTGGGCGGCCGTCGCACCCCGGTCGGAGCTGCCCTTCGCGCGGTCCACGAAGATCCCCCGCGTCGACGACCTACCTGTCTGGTCGGTGTGGTGCATCCGAGTCCGTCCCGGGCACCGCGGCAAAGGGATCTCGCACGCCCTGCTCGACGGTGCCGTGGCGTACGCCCGGTCACAGGGTGCGCCGGCCATCGAGGGCTATCCGGTGGACAACAAGGGGGAGACGGTCGACAGGACGATGGCCTACGTGGGTACTCGCACGCTCTTCGAGGCGGCCGGCTTCAGCAAGGCAGCAGATACGGACTCGGTGTCCGGTGGGTTCCCCCGCGTCGTCATGCGGTTGGCCCTCTGAGACGGTCAGGAACCCAGAACCGGCAGCTCGATGAAGTCGTTGCACCGGATCACACGCAGCATGCTGCGGTACGGCAGGCTGACGTTCTGACGCCCGACGCGGGGTGCCACGTCGACCGGTGCACCGAGACGCAGCACCTCACCCCCGATCAGCATCCGACTGTGCTTCGCGGCCGTGATGTTCTTCAGCCAGTCGATGTCGCGACCGTACGTCAGGGCGATGGTCACCGTGCCCCCGCGCCGGAAGGCCATCAGTGGCGTGCGGTGGGTCCGGCCCGAGTGGCGCCCGACGTGCTCGATCACGACGAAGGGCCCGTTGCCGGCGAGGAACCCCATCACGGGGTTGACCAGCGAACGGTTCACCCTGGTCACGGGTTTGGGGATCGGCACCTACCCGACGCTAGCCCTTTCGGCGGGTCCCGTCGCGTGCCGGTTCGCGCTCGACGATCGCGCGGATGCGCTCGAGACTCGCGTACATCCCGTCCTCGAGCTCGTCGCTGTGCGGCTCGTTGCCGCCCAGGAACACTTGGGCGAAGCGTTCGGCGAAGGGAGTGATTCCTGTTGGGGCCTCACGCCGTTCGGTCAGGCGCGTGCCGTTGCCGAGAGGCGCGAGGCGGTAGCTCCAGCGCGCGCCGCTCTCCACGACCGTCCAGCCGATCGCCTGCCCCGGCTCGAAGAGCCGCACCTGCGAGGTGGTGGGCCACACGACCCAGCGGCGACGGTTGAACCCGAGAAGCCGACTGCCACGGCGGACGGCACCGCCCCCGAGTACGAACACCTTTCGACACTCCGGAGACCACTCACCGGTGCGCCGCACGTCTGAGACGACCGACCACACCACCTCTGGGGCGGCGTCGATCTCGATCGTGCAGCTGAGCGTCCTGATGTCGTGCCGCATCGCGCCATCATGCCGCGCCGGCTCAGTCGTCGAAGCCGCGGGCCATCAGGGCGTCACCCGTCCGCTCGGCATGCCTGACCGTGCGGACCACGAGCGGCACCGCCAGCGCCTTCACGCTGCGCTCCAGACCCCGGGCCTTGCGGGCTTCGGACACGTCGTGCGCCATGTCAGCGATGACGGGAACGGCACGGACCGCAAGCGCCAGGCCCAGGCCCGCTCGCTCGTTGTCCACGCCCACCAGGCGCAAGGGCCTGAGCAGCCGGACGAGGCTGTCGAGCAGCTCGGTGACTCGCGTGGTCAAGGTGACGAGTGCGGCCGCCGCGACGGCCACCACGAGGGTCCCGACGACGACGACGGCGGCCCGCCACCCCGCCGTCCACCACTGAAAAGGCAGCAGCAGCAAGACGATCCAGCGCAAAGGCCACACCTGGCGCGCCGCCACGTGCGGCCCCCAGCCGGCCACTCCGTAGGCGACGAGACAGGCCATGGCGCCCGTGGCGACCGCGGTGGGGGAGCGCCACACCACCAGGGTGGACGTGAAGACAGCCAACGCCGCGAGCTTCGCGCCGGCCGGTGCGTGGTGCAGCAGCGACGAGCCGGCGCGGAACAGGCCGGCGGTCACTGGACGAGTGCCCGGTAGAACGCCACCGACGAGGCCGGCGGCCCGTCGGCGACGACGCGACCCGCGTCGACCACGAGCACGCGGTCCCAGCCGTCGACCAGGTCGAGGTCGTGGGTCACCAGCACGACCTGCTCGTCCAGCCGAAGGAGAAGATCGGAGACCATGCGTGTATTCCGCAGGTCGAGCAGTGTGGTCGGCTCGTCGCACACCAGCACGGTCGGCTCGGTGACGAGAACCGACGCGATCGCGAGCAGCTGTTTCTGCCCGCCAGAAAGCAGGTGCGCGGGGTGATCGATGTGACCCTCCAGCCCGAAGCGCCGAAGTGCCTCGCCAACCCGGCGGGCCGACTCCTCGCGGGAAAGACGTTGCCTCCGTAGGGAGAACGCGACGTCCTCGGCCACCGTGGGCATCACGATCTGCGCATCGGGATCGGTGAACACGAATCCCACCTTCTTGCGGATGGCAGCCCCATGACGCCGGGTGTCGAGGTCGTCGACCTCGACGGAGCCTTCGGTCGGCAGCACGAGTCCGTTCAGCAGGCGGGCCAGCGTCGACTTGCCCGACCCGTTGGCGCCCAACACTGCGACCTTGCGCTCGGTCAGCTCCAGGTCGACGTCACGCAAGGCCCACCGCTCCCCGTACCGGACACCGGCGCCGTTCAGGCGGATCATCCGACACGCTCCACCAACAGCGCCAGCCCCTGCCCGCCGCCGACGGCGCACGTGGCCAAACCCATTGTGCCGGTAGGGGTGTCGGCCCTGACGAGCTCGGCGAACAGGCGCACGAGCAGCAAGGCGCCAGACGCCCCCCACGGGTGACCGAGTGCGATCGCCCCACCCTGCGGGCAGATACGGTCCGTGTCGGCACCGAGTGGGTCGAGCCGCAGTGCGTCAGTGCACGCGAGCACCTGGGCGGCGAAGGCCTCCGTCATCTCGATGACGGCGACGTCGTCGAGGGAGGTGCCCGTCCGCTCGAGCAGCGACTCGACAGCCGGCACCGGGCCCAGCCCCGGCCACCGCGGGTCGACCCCCCGAGCAACCCCACCCCTGATCGCGAGCCCCGGGATTCCCAGGGCAGAACGGAGGTGCTCGGGAACGACGGCTACGGCGGCGGCACCGTCGCTCACGCCGCACGAGTTGCCGGCCGTCACCGAGCCGCCTGGGGTGAAGGCGCCCGGCATGCGGGCGAGGACCTCGGGTCGCAGGCGTGGCCGGGGTCGTTCGTCCTTCGAGACACCGGCCACCGGCACCATCTCGGCGTCGAAGCCGCCCGCCTCGGCGGTGGCAATGGTGAGTCGGTGCGAACGGAGGGCGTAGGCGTCCTGGCGTTCGCGCTCGATGCCGCACCGGTCGGCGACATCCTGCGCGGCTGGACCCATGTCGGGGTCGCCGACGTCGGCCGGTGCGAACGGGGCGCGGCCGTAGGGGACGGGCTGCTCGCCCGGGGCAGCCGGCCACATCCGGGTCGGCGCCGTGCTCGCGCTCTCGACTCCTCCCGCCAGCACGAGGTCGGCCGACCGTGCCAGGACGGAGGCCGCAGCCGCGTGGACGGCCTCCTGCCCGCTGCCGCACTGCCGGTCGACCGTGACACCCGGCACAGCAGTTCCGAGGCCGGCGGCCAAGGCTGCCACCCGCGCCGGGTTGCCGCCCGGCCCCATCACGTTGCCGAGCACGACCTCGTCGACGGACGCGGTGACACCGAGCGACGTGAGGTCACTCCGCAGGGCGGCCAGCACCGGTGCGGCGAGGCCGATCACGTGAAGGGCAGCGAGTGCGTGGCCCGCCGTGCCCACAGGTGTGCGCCGCGCGGCGACGATGACGGGCGTGCGGTCACCGGTCGGGGTTGATCTACGGGTCGACCCGGGGCGGACGGTCATGGCGCGGTCAGCGTAGGGCTCACCCGGCAGAGCGCCGGCCGACTGGGTCGCTCAACGGAGGGCGCCGGTCGGCAAGGTTCCGTCGGCGACCGCGGCACGGGCCCCCGCGCGGTCGGGCTTGCCGGTCGACGTGCGCGGCAGGTCGACGACACGACCCCAGCGGCGCGGACGTGATGACGCGGGCAGCCGCTTCATGGCCGCTCTCAGGTCGGCCGCGGTGGCGTCGCCCACGACCAGCGCCGCGACCACCTCACCGAGCGTGGCGTGCGGGTGGCCGACGACGAGCACGTCGAGTACGCCGGGCACAGCCGCCACCACCGCCTCGACGTGCTCGGCCGCCACGGTGTGACCGCCGGTGGTGATCGCCGAGCTGCCGCGGCCGGTGACCACGTAGCCGCCGTGCACGGTCACCGCCTGGTCGCCGACCGTCGCCCAGCCGTCGGCGTCACGGCGGAGGGCGCCGGGCCCGTCGTCGAGGTACCCATCTGCCAGGTACGGGGACCGCGCCCACAGCTCGCCGCCTCGCAGCTGCACCTCGACACCGGGGAACGGACGCCACGCCATGCCGTCACCAGACCACCCGACGAAGGACAGCTCGGCCGCTCCGTAGTACTCGACCATCTGCCACCCCGCGTTGGCGCAGGCCGCACGTTGCTGGGCCGCGACCGGCTCCCCGGCCAGCACGACAGTTCGCAGACGTTGCACACCGCGCTCGGTGGCGGCCCGCAGCAGCCGTGGCAGGGCGCTGGGGACGGTGTGCAGGACGGTCGCATCGCGCGGATCCTCGTCCGCGAGAACGGTTGTGGAGCCGACCGTCGACGCGTGCCAGGCGCCGTAGAGCGACAGGGACGAGGACATCGGACCGGGTGACCAGACGACGTCGTCGGACGTGAGCTCGAGCAGCTCGGTCAGCGGGTCGAGGCTCGCTCGCCACGAGGTGTGGCTGCGCACGACGCCGCGAGGAGGGCCGGCGCTCCCTGACGTGAAGACGACCAGCTGTTCCCGTCCGAGTCGACCCTGGTCGAGAGCCGACGCCAGCTGACGGCGGGCGTCGTCGAGAAGTCCCGACGGCCACCTGGGGTCCAGAAGGGCCGCGGTTTCGCCCGCGTCGAGGGCGGCGACGAAACCGTCCATGACCGTGCGCTGGTCGTCGCCGTCCAGCACGCGCACCGACCCGCTCGTCGGGCTCACAGGACCTCGGCGGCCTCCCGCTCCGGCCGACGTGCCGGAGTGATGTCGGGGACCGCGCGATGCACCGCCGCGGCCACAGACGTGGCGATCACGACCTTGAGGATGTCGCCCGGCAGGTAGGCGGTGGCGGCGATAGCGGTGGCGACGAGTCCGGTCGTGCCGAGAACCGCTGCGGTGACGGGGATGCCGATCGCGTAGACGATCACGATGCCGCCGACCACGTTGGAGAGCCCACCCCACCAGAGCGAGTAGCTCGGGAGCCTGCGCTGGACCAGCCACCCGATGACGAACGCGCCGAGCACCCAGCCGACCAGGTACCCGGCACTCGCACCGACGAAGACCGCCAACCCGCCTCGGCCACCGGCCAGCAGGGGCAGCCCGGCTGCCACGAGCGCGAGGAACGTCAGAACGGCCAACGCACCGCGGCGGGCGCCGAGCACAGCCCCCGCGAGCATGACGCCCAGCGTCTGCAGCGTGATGGGCACCGGGTTGCCCGGGATGTTGATCATCCCCGGCAGCCCCAGGGCCGCGATGAGGGCGGCGAAGGTGGCAACCAGGGCGAGGTCGCGGGCAGGCAGGCGGCGCCTCGGCGTGCGGCCGAAGGTCGAAGGCGTGGTCATGACCGCGAGGGTAGAGCGCGAGCCACGCTAAGACACACGCGGTCCAGACCCAGACGCGACGGAGCGCCCAGGGACCGAGTTCAGGTCCCTGGGCGCTCCGGTCGAACCGGGTGTGGTGCTGTGTAGCAGCGTGTCAGGCGTGTCAGCCGCGAGTCAGCCGCGAGTCAGCCGCGAGTCAGCCGGCGAGTCAGCCGGTGACGATGGTCACGCCGTACCTGCTGGCGACCTTGTTCCACGTCTCGACGTAGCCCGTGGTCGAGCTCGAGGCGATCACGTGCCCGCGGATCCAGGCGCCGGAGGCGTCCTTCGCGTAGAACGCACCGCCCGAGTCGCCGCCCTGCTGGATCGTGCCGCCGGTGTAGGCGATGACCGGGGACTTGCAGCCAGTCGCGGTGCAGACCTGAGCCGTGGTGCTCGTCGCGGTGTGACCGCACTGCTCACCGGTCGTCCGGCCGCTGTGGCAGTAGGCGTTGTAGCCGACGCTCGCGGAGCCGGCAGACACCACCGGGATGCTGGTGTTGCTGGTCACTCCACCGGTGAAGATGCGACCCCAGTAGGACTGTCCGCCGAGAAGCTCCATGTCAACGGGGCCCGAGCCGAGGGAGGCAAGCGCCCGGTTCTGGACGACACCGACCTGGCGCAGGTTGGACTCGGTGTTGACGCTGGTGCCGTTGGCGTAGCAGTGCCCGGCGGTGACCATGAACCTGGTCCCGGCGGAGTTCTTCACCGCGTAGCCGGCGGAACACAGAGCACCGGAGGCGAGCAGACCGCCGCCGCCGTAGTAGGCGGGGATGTCGTCGCGGCGGTGGTATGCGTCGGTGGTCGTGGTCTTGTTGGTCTTGACCTTGACGGCCGTGGCGCCCTTGGTGCCGGCCAGGTTGGTCAGCGACGCGACCACGGTGTCCGGAGCGTTGGTGTCCATGACCACGTCGCCCGTGGCCGGGTCCGAGTAGGTGCCGAACGTGTACTTGGTGCCGTTCTTGGCGACGTAGTCGCGCACGCGGGCCTGGACCGTTGCCAGCGCGAGCTTCGAGGACGGGGTCGAGACGACACCCTGTCCGGCAGCGCGCTCCTTGGCCAGGAAGTCAGCGCTGGCATGGGCGGTGGCCGTCTTGGGCTTGGCCGTCGGTGCCGACTGAGCCTGTCCGCTGCCTGCGCCAACGGCCGTCAGCGCGGCAGCGGCGAGCAAGGCGACGAACGTCCTCGTCTTGGAGATCCGCATGGTGTTACCTCTCGTCGTGGAGCTACGACCCACTGCCATAGCTCGTCCGACGAAAAGAGGCGGAACGTCAGGAATAGATACGTCGACGTCAGATCCGTGCCCGAACGCACCACGCCGACGCGTCGACGTCGAACGGCGCAGAGGGCAGTAGCTGGGCACATCTGTCACGCAGGGCGTCGCGGTCCGCGTCTCCCAGCGAGGTGACGTAGGCACCCGCTGGCCCGACCCCCAGCAGGTAGGGGTCCCACCAGTTGGAGAACGACGCGATGTGCACCGTGACCGTCAGCGTGGTGGCCTCGATCTCGTGCAGGCCGGCCTCTTCGCTCAGCTCGGCCAGATGCCCCTCCCGGGCCCCGGCGAGGCCGGACTCGTCAGGCGCCCCAGGATCGAGGTCGTGCACGGCCTGCCAGAAGGTCGTCAGTGGACCGGAACCTCCAGGCGCGTGGTCCCACACGCAGGCGGCGACCAGGCCGCCCGGACGGGTGACGCGAGCCATCTCCTTCAGCCCGGCTACGGGGTCGGCCATGAAGTGCACGACCAGCTGGGCGAGGGCTCGGTCGAAGGTGTCGTCAGGGAACGGAAGCTCTTCGGCGGCACCAGACCTGACGTCGACACCGGGGAAGCGCTCAAGGACAGCAGCGACGAACGGGGGAGAGGGGTCGATGGCCGACACGGCTTGCGCACCAAGGCGTTTGACGAGCTGCTCGGTCAGAGCACCCGGCCCGCAACCGACGTCCAGTGCCTCGTGACCAGCACGCACGTCGGCCCGCTCGACGAACTGCTCGGCAAGGGGGTCGGAGAACCGGCCCATGAAGCGTCCATACGCGTCCGCCGCGACGTCGAAGCTCACCGGTCGAATGTACTCGCGCCCTGGGCTTCCCGGCTGCCACGTGGACCCCTCGGTGGCGCCGTCGTTCCGTGACCATCGTCCTGTCTGTCCACCTGATCCCCTGAACCGGTCCGCTTGGGACGTTGCCCGCCGGGCACAGCGCGAGCACAGTGGTTGTGCGTGTGGTCCCGGAGACGAGCGCGCGACGGCCCAGCCTGATCGCAACCGGCCTGCCGCCGCCCGGACCCAGCTCCAGAGTCACGCGCCCGTTCCTGACGAGCCGTGAAGGAGTAGACATGCTGGCGCTGCAGTTCCACGAGTACGGGGAAGCGGACGTACTGACTGTCGGCGAGGCTGCCGAACCCCATGCCGGCCCTGGGCAGGTGCGCATCGCGGTCCGGGCTGCGAGCGTCAACCCGGTCGACTGGAAGACCCGCGCCGGGTACATGGCCGAGTACTTCCCACTGACGTTGCCCGCGATCCCAGGGTCGGACGCCGCAGGTGTCGTCGACGAGATCGGGGACGGCGTCGACTCGGTGCAGGTCGGCGATGGGGTGTTCGGCCTGGGCGCCGCCACGAGCGCGGAGTTCGCCGTGCTGGACGCCTTCGCCCTGAAGCCCGAGTCGATGACGTTCGAGCAGGCGGCCGCGCTCGGCCTCGCCCTGGAGACGGCGGCCCGCACCCTGGACATGCTCGGCGTGACCGAGGGGTCGACCGTCGTCCTCGACGGCGCTGCCGGCGGAGTCGGCTCCTTCTCCACCCAGCTCGCTATCGAGCGTGGTGCCCGCGTGATCGGCACAGCCAGCCCCGAGCACCACGACTACCTGAAGTCGCTCGGCGCCACCCCCACGACCCATGGACCGGGCCTTCCCGAGCGTGTCACCGAGCTTGCACCGTCCGGAGTCGACGCGGCGATAGACCTGGCCGGAAAGGGTTCTCTCCCAGACCTGATCGCGATCACCGGAGACCCGGGCCGTGTCGTGACCGCCGCTGACTTCGCCGCGGCGCAACACGGCGTGCGCATCGCCGACCTGTCCGCGGGGCGGGCGACCTATGCGTTCGAGCAGGCGATTCAGCTCTTCGAGGAAGGCCGGTTCACGATCAGTCTCGAGAAGGTCCTCCCACTTGCCGAGGCGGCCCAGGCCCACCGCATCAGCGAAGCCGGCCACGTCCAGGGGAAGCTGGTTCTCACTGTGCCGTGAGATTCCGGACGGTCAGAGGTCGGCTGCCTCGAGCGTGTCGCACCGGTTCGGGTCGCCGGACTCGTACCCCGTCGTGAACCACTTCTGGCGCTGCTCGCTCGACCCGTGGGTCCACGCCTCGGGGTTGACGCGTCCCTGCGTCTTCTCCTGGATCCGGTCGTCGCCGACGGACTCAGCCGCCGACAGCGCGTCGGCGATGTCGGTCTCGGTCAGCGGTTCCAGGAACGTCACACCCGTCTCCGGGTCGACGCTGCTCGCTGCGTCGTGCGCCCAGACTCCGGCGAAGCAGTCGGCCATCAGCTCGACGCGCACAGCGCCCGACTCCGGGCCCTGAGGGTCCTGCTGCGCGGCGTTGAGCAGGCCGAGCTGGTTCTGGATGTGGTGCCCCCACTCGTGGGCGACCACGTACTCCTGGGCTAGAGGACCACTGCTGGAGCCGAGGTCGCTCAGCACCTTGAAGAAGCTCGCGTCGAAGTACGCGGTGGTGTCGCTCGGGCAGTAGAACGGTCCGACGGCGGACGTCGCGTTGCCGCACCCGGTGGCGGTCTGGCCGTCGAAGATCGTCAGTCCGGGCGGCTGGTACTGCTGCCCGAGCTGGCCCATCTGCTCGCTCCACACCACATCGAGGCTCTCGGCCGTCGCGATGATGCGGCAGTCCACGTCGGTGTTGGCGGCCTCGGCGTCTCGGCAGTGCGCGAACGCGTCCTCGCCCTCCTGCTGCGGCTGGCCCCCCGTCCCTCCACCGAGCACAGTGCCGGGATCGACGCCCATCACCAGCAGGATGATCACGACGACGACGCCACCGATCCCGCCGCCCACGGCGATCCCGCCGCGGCCCCCTCCTCCGCCCGACGCTCGCCCGGGGTCGATCTGGATGCCCTCGTTGAAGGTCATGCCCCCTCCTTCGCGCGAAAGGCGTGCCGGGTGAGTTCCGGCCCGCGGTTACAGTAGTGGGGCAACCCCTGGCCGGCGCGCCCACGGGAAGGCGTCCACCCAGCGGAGGAATCACAGTGATCACGGCCAACGGTGTCGAACTGCGCGTTGGTGCCCGCGTTCTCATGCAGGACGTGTCGCTCCGCGTCGGTCCCGGCGACCGGGTCGGCCTGGTCGGCCGCAATGGTGCCGGCAAGACGACCCTCACGAAGGTGCTCGCCGGCGAAGGACAGCCCGCGGCAGGCACGATCACGCGCAGCGGGGAGATCGGGTACCTGCCGCAGGACCCCCGCACCGGCGACCTCGACATGCTGGCCCTCAACCGCATCCTGTCGGCCCGCGGGCTGGACGAGGTGATCGCCCGCATGCGGCAGACCGAGGGTGCGATGGCATCGGCGGTCGACGAGACGCGCGACGCGGCGATGGCTCGCTACGCGCGACTCGAGGCTCAGTTCACGTCGCTCGGGGGATACGCCGCCGAGTCGGAGGCCGCCCGCATCGCCAGCAACCTGGCACTCGACGAGCGCGTCCTGGGGCAGCCCCTGCACACGCTCTCGGGCGGCCAGCGTCGTCGGGTCGAGCTCGCTCGCATCCTGTTCTCGGGGGCCGAGACCCTACTGCTGGACGAGCCGACGAACCACCTAGACGCCGACTCGATCGTCTGGCTGCGCGACTTCCTGAGGGCCTACTCGGGAGGGCTCGTCGTGATCAGCCACGACGTGGACCTGATCGAGACCGTCGTCACCCGGGTCTGCTACCTCGATGCCAACCGCGCGGTGCTCGACATCTACAACGTCGGCTGGAAGGCCTACCTGCAGCAGCGCGAGCAGGACGAGCGGCGCCGCCACCGCGAGCGTGCGAACGCCGAGAAGAAGGCCGCCGCGCTGATGCTGCAGGCCGACAAGATGCGGGCCAAGGCCAGCAAGGCGGTGGCCGCCCAGAACATGGCCAAGCGCGCGCAGCGGCTGCTGTCCGACCTCGAGGACGTCCGTCGGCACGACAAGGTGGCCAAGCTGCGGTTCCCCGACCCGGCTCCCTGCGGCAAGACCCCACTGCGCGCCACAGCGCTGTCGCGCTCGTACGGCTCGCTCGAGGTCTTCACGGACGTCGACCTGGCCATCGACCGGGGCAGCAAGGTCGTCGTGCTCGGCCTCAACGGCGCCGGCAAGACGACCCTGCTGCGCATCCTCGGCGGCGTCGACCAGCCCGACACGGGACAGGTCGAGCCGGGGCACGGCCTCCGGCTGGGGTACTACGCGCAGGAGCACGAGACGCTCGACGTCGAGCGCACCGTGCTCGAGAACATGCGGGCGGCGGCGCCCCAGCTGAATGACACCGACGTGCGCAAGGTGCTCGGCTCGTTCCTCTTCAGCGGCGACGACGCCGACAAGCCCGCCGGCGTGCTGTCGGGCGGCGAGAAGACCCGACTCGCGCTGGCCACCCTGGTCGTGTCGGCCGCCAACGTGCTGCTACTCGACGAGCCGACGAACAACCTGGACCCGGCGAGCCGCGAAGAGGTGCTCGGAGCGCTGCGGTCGTTCGCCGGCGCGGTGGTTCTCGTCACGCACGACGAGGGCGCGGTGCACGCGCTCGAGCCGGAGCGGGTGCTGCTGCTGCCCGACGGCGTCGAGGACCACTGGGGTCCCGACTACGCCGACCTGGTGTCGCTGGCCTGACCCCTCCTGACGACACCTGACGACACCTCGCCAGATCGCGCGAATCGCACCATCCCATCGGGTCGACGGTGCCGTCTGCGCGGTCTCGGCGAGGTGGGATGCTCCTCGACGTCGGTGCATCCAGCTCTCGGAAGGACCACCAGTGGACCAGCTCGTCGAACAGTGCCGGGAGGCCGGTGTCCGGCTCACGACCGGTGAGACCCGTTGGGACGTGGTGCTTGACACGCCTGACCGCCGAAACGCGCAGCTGCCCGCCACCTGGCGCGCGCTGGCGGCGGTCGGTGCCGCGGTGTCGGAGCACCGGCCTCGTGTCGTCGTCCTCGCGGCCACCGGGCCCTCGTTCAGCGCGGGGCTCGACCGGCGCATGTTCACGGGCGGGGTACCGGGCGAGCAGGGTCTTGCTCAGCTCGCGTCGGCAACGGACGACGAGCTCGACGCCACCATCGTCGGCTTCCAGAAGGCGTTCACGTGGTGGCGTGCGTGCGACGCGATCACCGTCGCGGCGGTGCAGGGGCACGCGGTCGGTGCCGGCTTCCAGCTGGCCCTGGCGACGGACGTGATGGTGGTCGCCGACGACGTGCAGATGATGATGGCGGAGACGTCGTTGGGCCTCGTGCCCGACCTCGCGGGGACCGGCCCGCTGGTCGACGCCCTCGGCTACCCGCGCGCGCTCGACGTCTGTCTGTCGGGACGTGCGATCGGCGCCGCCGAGGCCGTCGCGTGCGGTCTGGCCATGCGTTCTGTGCCGGCGGACTGGCTCGCGGCGGCCGTCGACGAGGTCGTGGAGTCGCTGACGCGTGCTCCGCTCGGGGCTGCTGTGGCGACAAAGCACCTGCTGCGAGATGCCCTCTGGCGCACCCCCGAACAGCAGCATGCCGCGGAGCGCAAGGCCCAGGCCGGCCGCCTGCGCGACCTCGGCCGAGCCGCCACGACGGGCTGAGAGGGAACAGAAGACCCGGTCCGAACGCTGTGGGGGGCGACGGTGCAGCGGAGAGGAATGGGATGAGAACGATGGCGGGCGGTGCAGGCTCCGCGATGCGTTCCCTCAGCAAGGACCCGTCCGTCAAGAACCACAAGGTCTCGCGCGAGACCTTCCGGCGCATCCTCGGCTTCGCCAAGCCGTACCGCCGCTACATCATCGCGTTTCTCGTCCTCGTCGTCGGAGGGTCGGCGCTGGTCGTCGCCACCCCGCTCCTGCTGCAGCGACTCGTCGACGACGGAGTCGTCCCCGGCAACCGCAGAGTCGTCGTGGTCCTCGCGCTGCTCGTGGCCGGTCTCGCGTTCCTCGAGGCCGCCGTCGGGCTGGCCCAGCGGTACCTCTCGTCGCGCATCGGGGAGGGTCTGATCTTCGACCTGCGGACGAAGGTCTTCTCCCACGTCCAGTCGCAGCCGATCGCCTTCTTCACCCGAGCCCAGACCGGCGCCCTGGTCACCCGGCTCAACAGCGACGTCGTCGGGGCGCAGCAGGCGTTCACCTCGACGCTGTCCAGCGTCGTCTCCAACGTGGTGTCGCTGTTGCTCGTGACCGGCGCGATGATGGCGCTGTCGTGGCAGATCACCCTGGGCGCGCTCGTCCTCCTGCCGCTCTTCTACCTGCCGGCCCGTGTCGTGGGACGCAAGCTGCAGGCGCTGACACGTGAGTCGATGCAGCTGAACGCCGACCTCTCTACCCGCGCGACCGAGCGGTTCAACGTCGCCGGCGCGCTGCTCGTCACATTGTTCGGCCGTCCGGCGGACGAGGACGCCGAGTTCTCCGATCGCGCGGGACGCGTCCGCGACATCGGCGTGCGGATCGCCATGATCGGCCGCGTGTTCTTCACGTCGCTGACCCTCGTCGCCGCTCTGGCGACGGCCCTCGTCTACGGCGTCGGCGGCTGGCTGGCCATCTCGGGCGGCCTGACCATCGGGACCCTGCTGGCTCTTGCTGCCCTGCTGGGTCGCCTGTACGGACCGATCACAGCGCTGGCCAACGTGCGCGTCGACGTGATGAGCGCGCTGGTCAGCTTCGAGCGCGTCTTCGAGGTGCTGGACCTGCCGTCCCTCGTCACCGACCCCAAGGACCCGGTGCCGATCCCCGGCGGTCCGGTATCCATTGAGCTGGACGGTGTCTCGTTCACCTACCCGTCGGCCGACGAGGTCTCACTCGCCTCGCTCGAGACGGTCGGCAGCGGTGACCGCGAGGGCGCGGGCCCCGTGTTGCACGGCGTCGACCTCGAGGTGCAGCCTGGCCAGCTGGTTGCCCTGGTCGGGCCATCCGGCGCCGGCAAGACGACGATCACATCGCTCGTCGCGCGGCTCTACGACCCGACCGAGGGCGCAGTGCGGGTCGGCGGCGTCGACCTGCGCAGCGCGCGGCTCAGCGACGTCCATGCGCGCATCGGTGTCGTCACCCAGGACGCCCACATGTTCCACGACACCGTCCGAGCCAACCTCGTGTACGCCCGCCCGACCGCCACCGACGCACAGCTCGAGGAGTCGCTCAAGGCTGCACAGGTCTGGGACCTCGTCTCATCCCTTCCCCAGGGACTGGACACGGTGGTCGGCGACCGAGGCCACCGACTCTCGGGCGGCGAGAAGCAGCGCCTCGCGCTGGCCCGCCTCCTGCTCAAGGCGCCGTCCGTCGTCGTGCTCGACGAGGCGACCGCTCACCTCGACTCCGAGTCCGAGGCCGCCGTTCAGCGCGCCCTCGACACCGCGCTCGAGGGGCGGACGGCGCTGGTGATCGCGCACCGCCTGTCGACGGTGCGCGGCGCCGACCTGATCGCCGTCGTCGACGGTGGTCGAGTGGTCGAGCGTGGCCGGCACGACGAGCTCCTGGATCAGGGCGGCTTGTACGCCGAGCTGTACCGCACCCAGTTTGCGTCGCAGGGGCGCCACGACCCCGCGACCATCATCGACGACTTCAATCCTGACCCGGCCGTCGCCTGAGGCGGAGCTCCCGCTGACCGCACTCATCACTCCACAGCGGGCGGCTCCAGAGCGGTGAGGTAGGCGGCGACTCGTTCGGCGTGGGCATGTCGCGCCCACCCCAGCGGCGTCGAACTGTGCTCGTCGTCCTCGATGCTCGGGTCGGCGCCCGCTTCGACCAGCGCCCTGACCAGCTCGAGGTCGTCGTCGAACGACGCCTCGTGCAGAGCCGTATGACCGTCCTGGCGGGCATCCAGGTCGAAACCGTTGCGTGCCAGGAGATGCACAGCCGCAGGGTGCCGCGCGGACTGCACCAGGCCGGGTCGTCGGTCGCGCGCCCGGGTGGACAGATCGGGTTCGGCGGCAAGCAGGGCATCGGCGCGCGCCTGGTCACCCGCCTGGATGGCGGTGACCAGGTTGTCCACCGCGTCGAGCGCGGGAGCCGGGGCGCCGGCATCGACCAAGTTCTGGAGGACCGGCCCGTCGCCGGCGGCGGCCGCCTTGTCGGCGAGCGAGCGCCCGTCGGGGAGCGGCGTGGACACGTCCGCCCCGTGGGATGCCACGAGCCGCACTCGCTCGGCAAAGCCTCGCTCGACAGCCCAGACGAGCTGCTCGCGCAGCAGCTCAGCCGGCGTCGCCATGACGTCGGAAAGCTGCCGTCGCCAGGGCCCGCCGTCGCCATGCCCCAGCCCGTGCTCGAAGAGGAGGTCGAGGTGGTCGTCGTCCGGAAGGAACATGCGGTTGTACAGCGTCTGCCCGTCGTTGGGGTCTGCCCCTGCCTCGAGCAGCAGCCGAGCGAGCGCCAGAGCGTGGGGATGGCGGGGTTGGCGCACCGGGCCCTGCTCGCCTTCGCCGAAGACTCCCGTCAGCACTGTGAACGGCGGGACGAGCCCCTGCCAGAGGAAGCCGGCGTTCGGGTCTGCGCCGGCATCGAGCAGGCTCCGGGCCGCCGACACCACCTGGCCCTCCGCCACGTTCGCGTCGAGACGTGAGTACGCCAGATACAGCAGGGGCGTCCAGCCGTGGGGGCCGCCCTGCGCGTCAGCCAGGCTCGGGTCGCGTGCGAGGTGCCAGGCCAGCGCGTCCGGGTCCGAGGCGGTCGCAGCGGCCCAGATGTTGTCGTGCGGCAGTGTCGGCTGGTCGCGGAGCATCCGCCGGGCCCGCGCGCGATGAGCGGGGTCGTCGTCCGCCGTCCACGTCAGGCATGCGAGCCGGCAGAAGGTGTCTGCGTCAGCCTCTCCGGGGTCGTGGCCGACGGTGGGGTCGCTGCGCCGCGGTCCCGCCGCCCTCAGGTACGCGACGAGCTTCGGCCAGCTGGTGAAGCCGTAGCCCCGCGCGACAGCACGTTGTGCGGCACTGAGCGGGAAGGTCTTCGAGGCCGTGGACCCGCGAGGGTCATGCTGTTCGACCACGGCGATGGCCGTCGGGTCACCGGATCTGACACCACGCTGCAGGCGACGCGCCTGCTTGCGCATGTTCTCGAGGTTTGCACCGGTAGGCAGACAGGTCGGCACCGTACGTCCTCTCTCGGAACCCGCTGTCCGCGTGACGGGCCGTGAGGAGGACGGCTGCGATCGCACCCGTGCTGCTGGTCAGGTGGGCTGAGCCCTGCCCGCGGACCGGCGGCACCCTGCATGCCGTAGCCGCACGCTACCTCGTGCCGAAGGGTGGGCGGAAGCCTCGCGGTCAGAGGGTGCGCAGCGCCCCGCCGTCGACGGCGAGTGTCGTGCCGGTGACGTAGCTGGCGGCGGGGGAGAGCAGGAAGACGGCCGCGCGGGCGAACTCCTCCGGATAGCCGTACCGCCCCAGGGGGATCGTCGCCTCGGCGGCGCGCCGGGCGGCGGCGCCGTCGCCTCCCGCGTCGTCGAGCTCGCGCACGCGGTCGGTGTCGATGCGGCCCGGGAGCACCGCGTTGACGCGGATGGCGCGGGGGGCCAGCTCGTCCGCCAGTGTCTTCGCGGTCATCGCCAGACCCGGGCGCAGGCCGTTCGATATCGCCAGGCCGCCGATCGGGCTCTTCACCGAGCTCGACAGCACGAACAGGAGCGAGCCGCCCTCGGTGCCGATGCCGCGGGCCACCGCCTTCGCAGCCCGCAGGGTGCCGAGGAAGACCGTCTCGAACGACGACCGCCACGCGTCGTCGGAGACGTCGAGGGCTGCACCGGGTGTCGGCCCGCCCACGCTGATCAGAGCGCCGTCCAGGCGGCCGAAGCGCCCGACGGCGGCCGCCACACACTGCTCGGGAGCCTGCGGGTCGGCAAGGTCGGCCTGAAGGCCCATCACGCGGTCGGAGGGACCGAGTGACTCGGCGGCCCGGGTCACGGCGGCACGGTCGCGCGAGCCGATCACGAGTCGCGCCCCTTCCTCGACCAACAGCCGGGCGCAGGCGAGTCCGAGCCCCCTTGACGCGCCTGTGACGAGGTACACGCGGTCGGAGAGGCCCAGATCCATGGGCCTATCGTGCCGTACGCCGCGTGATGTCGTGGCTCAGGCTGGCGGGCGCGTCGGCTGGCGTGTCCGGGCGGCGCGTTCTGCAGCGTCGACGATGGCGTCTTCCTCGTCCTCTGCGGTCGGCCGCCGTGGGCCTCTCCGGGCCTTCGGTGGACGCGTCGGCCGCTTCGTCGGACCCGGTTCCTGAACGTCCCACTCGGCGGTGCGCCGCGCCAGCACGACGAAGCCGACCAGGGCCATCAGAGCGAACACCACCCACTGCATCGCGTACGACAGGTGCGGGCCCTCGTCGAGCGCGGGGCGGGGTGCCGCCTCCAACGGGCTCTCCGGGGCGGGCGACTCCGAGGCCAGCAACCCGTAGGCGCCAGAGACGACGGCGCCCGGGTCCACCTCACCCGCACTGGCTTCCCCCATGGCCACAGCGAGCGCGTCGGGGTTGATGCTCAGGGTATGGCCCGGCGGAGCGTCCCGGTCCGTGGAGGGCTCCGACGGGCGCAGCCGCGCCACCACCTCCACCTGACCTGGTGGCGGGGCGGGCACGACGTCGGGATCCTGGCCCGTGCTGCCGGTGGAGACCCACCCGCGGTCGACCAGCAGCGCGCGTCCCCCGTCCGTCACCAGAGGCACGAGCACCTGGTACCCAGGACGACCATCGAGCGGTCGGTTGCGGACGAGAATCGTTGCGTCCTGGACGTACTCGCCCCTCATCCGGACCGGAGACCACGTTCGGTCGACGGGCAGGGAGCCGTCGTCGAGTACCGACTCCAGAGGTGCAGGCTCACGGTCGTAGTTGTCGACGACCTGCGCGTTGCGCTCCAGGCGCTGCTCGCGCCGGCTCCACTGCCATGAGCCCAACAGGACGCACGCAACCGCCAACGCGACGACGAGAGCCAGGAGTCCCAGCCAGCGTCTGGTGAGCAGGAAGCGGTACACCCCGCAACGGTACGGGGACCAGGTGCCCCGGCATGTCGGGGGTCGATCTGCGAGGAGGCGTCAGCCAGCGGCGCGCAGAGCATCCAGCTCGGCCACGGGGATGCTCTCTCGGAGGAAGCCACGAACCGTGAGGAACGAGGTCAGGTGCTCGAGGTGCTCGTCGCAGGCAAGCCACGTCTTGCGGCGCTCGGGCGTATGGAGGGTCGGGTTGTTCCACCGCAGTGCCCACTGGGCCCGGCCACCGCACCGGCGTGCGCTGCAGACCAGGTCACCGGGTGGCTCGTGCTGCTGTGTGTCGGCCACGTCGCCACGATGTCACGACGGGCTGGTGACGGGAAGGGCAACACCCCGTGAACCGGGGGTAACACTCACCACAGACAAGTGGACGCCGAGAGCCAACGGGGGGGTGGCTCTCGGCGTCCGAGGCGCATCCGACGGGGGAGGCGGACGCGCAGAAAGAAGTATGGCACGGATACGAGCGAGTGTCAGGCAGCCGGACGTGTGTGTTCTGGCGGCCCTTCCAACTCGAGCGGAGCAGGGGCCCCAGGGGCTTCCGGCTTGCTGCCCGACGCCTCGCGACCAGCGTTGGCGATCAGAACGGCGACGTACGGGAGGACGATGGCGCCGACGATGAAGACCCACCGCAAGGGCCCCGAAACCAGCACTGCCAAGACGATGCAGACCGCCCGAATGCCCATCGAGAGCAAGTACTTCACCTCTCGGGAGTGCTGGTCCTGAGCGTGCCCGCCGCGCGCGGACGTGACCGAGTAGGTGGGGGCTCGTTCGTCGCGCCGTCGTGACCGCACGTACTCACCGTACGTCCACCGGGGACCGGCGGCGCCCGCAGGTCCCCGGGACTCCTTGGGCCTCCCGTTGGACGAGGTGTCAGGTTCCCTGGCTGACGCTCGACATGTTGAACTCCCTGATCCGCAGGGCGGGCATCGCGGTGCGGGAGAAGAACTCGTTCCACTCCCGGCTGAGCGCGGTCTCGGTCGCCCCGACGGCGTCGACGCGCTGGAGCATGTCGATGGGCGACTCGTTGAACCGGAAGTTCGTGACCACGCCCTGAACCTCTCCGCCCTCGACGAGGTACACCCCGTCACGCGTCAGACCGGTCAGCAGCAGCGTCATCGGGTCCACCTCGCGGATGTACCAGAGCGAGGTCACCAGCAGGCCACGTTCGGTGCCGGACACCAGGTCTGCTGTGGTGCCGGCGCCGTCGGGCGACGACAGCACCAGGTTGTCGATCGTGGGGTGGAGGTCGACACCGGCGAGCGCGGCGGTGAAGCGCGTGCTCGGCAGAGCCGCGATGGTGCCGGCGTCCAGCCACGTGGAGGCGGGAGTCTCCATGCCGTTGTCGAACACGGAGGCGAACGGGTGGGACACCGACGTGCTCGCGTAGGGGGAGCACTGCAGGCCAGGGTAGGCCGGGTCGCTCGACAGCGTGAGCGGCACGTCGGTGAGCCGGTCGCCGATGCGGGTGCCGCCACCTCCCTTGCGAGAGAACACCGATCGTCCCTCGTGTGCCGAGCGCGCGTCGGACGACCAGTACACGTAGACCATCAGGTCGGCCACCGAGGTGGGCGGCAGCACCGTGTCGTAGCGCCCTGGCTCCAGGTCGATGCGGTTCGCCTGCCAGCCGAGCCGCGTGGTGATCTCGGCGTCCAGGGCGGTGATGTCGACGTCCGTGAAGTCGCGGGTGCCCTGGCAGACGTACGTCGAGCGGCTGCGCTGGTGTGACTTGCCGGTCAGCTCGACGGTGCCACCGGGCTGGACGTGCCGGCGACGCGTGCCCGCCGACGTGCCGAGCCAGGAGGTCGTCAGGGTGTGCTCGGCGAAGCCGAACAGCTCGCGGTCGGCCGATCTCGCCGACTCCAGTGCGGGTCCGAGGCCCTGGGCCAGCGCGCTGAGCACCTCGGGGCCGGTGTCCTCACCGGCCTCGGTGAAGTCGTCGTCGGTACCGCCGTCGACGAGGTCGGTGGCGTCCTCGGCCGGGGGAGCGGAGGTGGCGGACGCGGCGGCCTCGGCCACGAGAGCGTCCAGACCGTCGAGGCCGACGCCGCGCTTGGTCACGGTGCCGAGACTGACGCCGCGGTCGGTACGGACGGCGGTGGCGACCGTCACCGTCTGACCTGTGCTCATGCCGTTGGTGGTCAGCGTGTTGCACGCCCATCGCAGGTTCGCCGTCGAGTCCTCGCCCACGATGACCGAGGTGCCCGCATGCCCTGGCGTGGCGCCGGCCAGCTCGAGAGCTCTCTCGACGAGCCGGTCGGGGGACGCTCCGCTGCGCGCGCTCACTTGCCCGCCTCCTGCACGGTGTTGAGGATGTTGACCCCGCGGAAGAGAGCCGGGGGGCATCCGTGACTGACGGCCGCGACCTGTCCCGGCTGGGCCTTGCCGCAGTTGAAGGCGCCACCGAGGACGTAGGTGGACGGGCCCCCGACCGCGGACATCGACCGCCAGAAGTCGGTGGTGGTGGCCTGGTAGGCCACGTCCTTGAGCTGACCAGCCAGCCGTCCGTTCTCGATCTTGAAGAACCGCTGGCCGGTGAACTGGAAGTTGTAGCGCTGCATGTCGATCGACCAGGACTTGTCGCCGATCACGTAGATGCCGCGCTCGACCTGGGCCAGCAGGCCGTGGAGGTCGGGGCCGTCGGGGGCCGGCTGCAGGCTCACGTTCGCCATCCGCTGAACCGGGATGTGCACGGCGGAGTCGGCGAAGGCACACCCGTTGGAGCGGCCCGGCGGGTCGCCGAGCTGGTTCTGCCTGGCCATCCGGCGGTCGAGCTGGTAGCCGACGAGAGTGCCGTCCTTCACGAGGTCCCACGCCTGGGTCTGCACGCCCTCGTCGTCGTAGCCGATGGTCGCCAGGCCGTGCTCGACGGTGCGGTCGCCTGTCACGTGCATCAGCTGGCTGCCGTAGTGAAGGGTGCCGAGCTGGTCGAGCGTGGCGAACGACGTGCCGGCGTACGCGGCCTCGTACCCGAGCGCCCGGTCGAGCTCGGTGGCGTGCCCGATCGACTCGTGGATCGTCAGCCACAGGTTGCTCGGGTCGACGACCAGGTCGTACCGGCCTGCCTCGACCGACGGCGCGCCGAGCTTCTCCCGGACGAGGTCAGGCAGGGTGGCCAGCTCGCCCGCCCAGTCCCAGGCCCCCTGGTCGGCGCTGCCGGTGAGGTACTCCCACCCGCGGCCGACCGGCGGGGCGACCGTGCGCATCGTCTCCACGCCGTCGTCCCCGACGAGGACCACCTCGACCCACGGGTGGATCCGCACCCGCTGCTGCGTGGTCGACGTGCCCTCGGAGTCGGCGTAGAACTTCTGCTCCTTGACGGCGCGGAACTCGGCCTCGGTGTGCGTGACGCCGGCGTCCAGGAGCTGTCGTGACCAGCCTTCGAGGAGCGCCGCCTGCTCGTGCGCGGGCACGTCGAACGGGTCGGTCACGTAGCTCGACACCCAGTGCGCGTCGGCGTGCACCGGCTCGTCGGCCAGCTCGACCCGCTCCGTGCTGAGCGGCCGGGAGACCTTGGCGATGGAGACGGCCTGCTCGGCTGCGCGGACGGCGTCCTCCGGGCTGAGGGTCGCCGAGGCGGCGAAGCCCCAGGTGCCGTCGGACACCACTCTGACACTGAGCCCGGAGTCGGTGGCATCGGCTGAAGCCGAGAGGTTGCCGTCGCGTAGGGAGACGCCGGCATCGCGGTTGCGCTCGACCCGGAAGTCGGCGTGCTCGACGCCGAGCTCCCTGGCCCGCGTCAGGGCCGCGTCGGCGAGCGTGGACAGGGGGAGGGCGGTGAAGTCCGCGTCGACTGATCGCACGTCGGCGACCTTAACGCCTCGCCCCGACCATCTCGCGCCGCCTTTTCGCGGGGTGTTTCCCGGAGGGTCCGCGGAGTGTTCCCGGGGTGTTTCCCAGGGTGTTTCGCGGGGTGTTTCGCGGGGTGTTTCGCGGCGTGGCCGGGGTCAGGCGCTGACGTCGAGGACCAGCTTGCCCGTCGTGCCGCGCGACCGGATCGCCCGGTGCGCCTCAGCGGCGTCGGCGAGCGCGTAGTGCCCGCCGATCACGGGGTGCAGGACGCCCGTCGCCGTGAGCGAGACCAGCTCTTCCATCGCGGGGCCGAGGCCTCCGGGAATGCGGACGGCGTGCATCAGCCAGAAGCCGATCACGGCACGCGATGTGCCCATCAGGGACTGGATGTGAAGGGGCTTGGGCGCTGTGCGCGAGGCCATGCCGTACGCGACGACGCGTCCGAACGGGGCGAGGGCGTCGATTGAGCCGTCGAGGATGTGGCCGCCGGTCATCTCGAGCACGATGTCGACGCGGCGGCCCTCGTTGGCCTCGCGCAGCTGCTCGGTGACCTCGGAGGCATCGGTCGTGCCGGAGAGGTCGATCGCGACGTCTGCCCCGAGATCGAGTGCCAGCTGGCGCTTCTCGGCGCTGGACGCGGTGGCGATCACCCGTCCGGCACCCCATTGCTTGGCGAGCTGCACGGCCAGAGACCCGACGCCACCGGCACCCGAGTGCACGACGACCGACTCACCATGGGCCAGGTGCGCGCTCGTGCGCAGGAGGTGCCACGCGGTGGTGCCCTGCAGCACCAGGGCGAGGGCAGCATCGTCGCCGACCTGGTCGGGCAGCGTGAACGTCGTGGGCAGCGGGGCCGCCGCGACCTCCGCGTAGCCGCCACCGCCCGCGAGCAGGGCAACGACCCGCTGCCCGTCGCTGCGGCGACGGCCCACCACCTCGCCGCCGGGCACGAGCGGCAGCGTCTGCGGGGCGAGGTACGAGTCCTCGGCCTGGTGGGTGTCGGCGTAGTTGACACCCGCTGCGGTGACGTCGACGAGGTCGTGGTGCTCGGGCGCGGTGGGCTCGGGGAGGTCCGTGAGGGTGAGGACCTCGGGGCCGCCGAACTCTGTGATCTGGATGGCTCGCACGGCCAGGAGGTTACCGGTACGTAGACCCGATACGGTCACCGCCATGAGCGAGCCCAAGAACGAGCCCAGGAACGAGCAGAGGAGCGTGCTGGTCACTGGAGGCAACCGCGGCATCGGCCGCGCGATCGCCGAGCGGTTCCTGGCGCAGGGAGATCAGGTCGCCGTCACATCCCGGTCCGGGGAGGCACCGGAGGGAGCACTGGCGGTGGCGTGCGACGTCACCGACTCGGACTCGGTCAATGCCGCGTTCGACGAGGTGGAGGCGGCTCACGGACCGGTGGAGGTGTTGGTCGCCAACGCAGGCATCACGCAGGACACGTTGCTGCTGCGCATGTCGGACGACGACTTCAGCTCGGTGCTCGACACGAACCTGACCGGCGCGTTCCGGTGCGTTCGGCGCGCCAGCAAGGGCATGATCCGGCTGCGGCGCGGACGCATCGTGCTGATCTCGAGCGTCGTGGGCCTGTACGGGTCACCGGGCCAGGTCAACTACGCGGCCAGCAAGGCGGGGCTGGTCGGCATGGCGCGCTCGGTGACCCGCGAGCTGGGCGCCCGGGGGATCACCGCGAACGTGGTGGCACCAGGCTTCATCGCGACGGACATGACCGCCGCCCTGCCCGAGGACACCCAGAAGGCTTACCTCGCAGCCATTCCCGGCAAGCGGTTCGGCGACGTGGCCGATGTTGCCGAGGCGGTGGCGTTCCTGGCCGGGCCCGGCGCGGGGTACATCAGCGGCGCTGTGGTGCCGGTCGACGGCGGACTAGGGATGGGACACTGAGCATGGGCATGATGGACGGCAAGCGACTGCTGGTCACCGGGGTACTGACCGACACCTCGATCGCGTTCCACGTGGCGCGCATCGCGCAGCAGGAAGGCGCCCAGGTGGTGCTGACCTCCTTCGGCCGCACGATGAGAATCACTCAGGTCATTGCCAAACGACTGCCGCAGCCTGCGCCGGTGGTCGAGCTCGACGTGTCGAGCACCGAGGACCTCGACGGTCTGGCGGACGCCCTCCGCGAGCACGTGGACGGACTCGACGGCGTGCTGCACTCGATCGGCTTCGCGCCGCAGGGTGCCTTCGACTTCATGGGGGCGTCGTGGGAGGACGTGTCGACGGCTCTGCACGTATCGGCCTACTCCCTCAAGGCTCTTGCGGTGGCGGCCAAGCCGCTGATGGGGCCGGGAGGGTCCATCGTCGGGCTGACGTTCGACGCGTCGTACGCGTGGCCGGTCTACGACTGGATGGGCGTCGCGAAGGCGGCGTTCGAGTCGACCTCGCGGTACCTGGCGCGTGACCTCGGCCCGGAGGGAATCCGCTGCAACCTGGTGGCGGCGGGGCCGATCCGCACCACGGCGGCCAAGTCCATCCCGGAGTTCGAGGTGTTCGAGAACAGCTGGGACGACAGGGCTCCGCTCGGCTGGGACGTCAAGGACCCCGAGCCGACAGCGCGGGCGTGCGTCTCGCTGCTGTCGGACTGGTTCCCGGCCACGACCGCCGAGATCGTGCATGTGGACGGTGGCGTTCACGCCATGGGTCTCTGACCTCGGTGACCGAGCAGGAACCCCCCAGTTCGCTCGTCGAGCTGAGGCTGCTCGAGGGGCCCAACCTCTACTTCCCGCGGGCCGCGGCCAAGCTGACGCTGGACGCGTCACGCCTGACCGGCTGCTCACCTGACGACGCACGGGCGGTCGCGGCAAGTCTCGGGCTCGGGCGGGTGCGTCCCGGTGACCCGGGCACGACACAGCGGCAGGCATTCTCGCTGCGGCTGGTGCGTCTGGTGGCGCGGCGGATCGCGACCCGCGGTGGGGCCACCCGCCTCGCCCTGCGGGCACGTCCGGGCGCCGAGCACGACCAGCTGGTGCTCGCCTACCCCTGGCGCAACTCAGGTCGCGCCGAGGTCCTCGGCTACGGGGTCGCGGAGGTGGTTGACCGCTGCGTCGACGCTCCCGGCGACACGGCCCGGCTCCAGGCGCTGGTGATCAGGATGGGTGACGAGCTTCGCTCGGCAGCCCTCGGACGTGGGCCCGCGTCCGTCCGTCCGCGGATACCGGTCGTCTCGGTGACGGGGACGAACGGGAAGACCACGACCACCAGGCTCGTGGCGCACGCGTGCATGACCGCCGGGTACCGCACCGGCTGGAGCTCCACCGACGGCGTCGTCGTGCAGGGCGAGATGGTCGAGGAAGGTGACTACTCCGGACCGGCGGGAGGCCGCAGGGTGCTGGAGAGTCCCGGCGTCGAACGTGCGGTGCTGGAGACTGCACGAGGTGGCTTGCTGCTGAAGGGAATGGGCATCACGCGCAACGACGTGTCTGTCGTCACGAACGTGAGCGCCGACCATCTCGGCATGCACGGAATCGACACGCTCGACCAGCTCGCCGAGGTGAAGGCGATCGTCACCCAGGTGACCCGGACGCGGGGCTGGACAGTGCTCAACGGCGACGACCCCCGAGTGCTGGCGATGCGGGCGGGCTCGCCAGGGCAGCCGTTCGTGTTCAGCCTCGACCCAGAGTCGCCCGCATTGCGAGAGGCCATCAACAACGGTGGACGGGCGATCACGGTGATGGACGGGGCGATCACGGTGCTGGCGCCGGGCTCCGACCCGCAGCGCCTCGTCGACGTGGTCGATGTGCCGATGACGCTGAGCGGGCTGAGCTGCCACAACCTGGCCAATGCGCTGGCCGGTGCGGCCGCGAGCCTCGGGCTCGCCCTGTCTCGCGAGGCGGTGGTCGAGGCGCTCCGCACCTTCCTTCCCGACGCCGAGCTGAACCCGGGCCGGATGAACCTCTACACGGTGCCGCTGCCGCTGCCCCTGCCGTCGGACGCCCGGTCCGTCGGAACGCGGACGGGGTCGTGCACGGTCGTGGTCGACCTGGCGCACAACGAGGCTGGGCTGGAGGCTCTTCTGGCCGTCGCGCGCGGGGTGGCCGCTCCCGGCGCGCGGGTGATCCTCGGGTTGGGGGCGGTCGGGGACCGGGCCGAGGAGGTCCTCACCGCACTGGGTGAGATCGCCGGTGTCGGTGCGGACCGGCTGGCCGTCGTCCACAAGGACCGGTACCTGCGGGGCAAGACGCGGGACGAGCTGGAGGACCTGCTGCGGCGCGGCGCGGCGGCCGTCGGGGTCCACGACGTGCCCGCCTACCCGACCGAGCTCGAGGGTGCGAAGGCGCTCGTGGGTGAAGCCGGTGACGGTGACGTGGTCGCACTGATGGTTCACGCCGACCGTCAGGGCGTGGGCGCTTGGCTGCGGTCCGTCGGCGCCACGCCCGACGACCCCGACACCGTGCGGGCCAAGGTCGTCACCGCGCGCGGGCTGCACCCCGTGGAGGACGAGATCGCTTCTGCGACAGCGCTTGAAGCGCCCGAGCGGCTGGCCGCGGTGCGCGCGCTGGCCAAGCGGCACCCTGGTGACGCGCGACTGTCCTACGAGCTGGCGTCCGCGCACGACGTGAACGGCCTTGAGGCCGAAGCGATCCCGCTCTACCGGGAGGCGCTCGATGCGGGGCTGCTCGAGCCGCACCGCACGAATGCCCGTGTCGGCTTGGCCTCGTCGCTGCGGGTGCTCGGCCAGCCCGAGGAGGCGCTCACGGTGCTGGACGAGTTGCTCGAGGAGCGGCCGGGCTCGACGGCGGGTGCCGCCTTCCGGGCGCTGGTCCTGCACAGTCTCGGGCGCCACGACGAGGCCGTCGCCCAGGCGGTCGAGGAGCTCTCGCGGCACCTGGGCGGCTCGGACGCCGAGGGGTACGAGCCGGCGCTTCGGCACTACGCGGAAGAGCTGCAGCCCTCGGGCGAGACTGACTGATCATGGGTTTGGTCGATGCCGTCGGGATGGTGGCTGACGCGCTGGGGATCTTGGTCGTCCTGCTTGCCTTCGCCGTTCTTCAGGCTGGGTGGACGCGAGTCGTCCTGTGGCGCAGTCGATACCGCGGACTACGGCGTGCATGGCCGTCGGGTCGCCTCAACTGCTCCCGGGCGACGTGGGGTCGGGTGGCAGAGCTGCTCGAGGGGGATCGTGTCGACGCTGCCGCCGAGCTGGACTGGCTTGCCCGGTGCTTGTGTGGGCCGGCAATGCCGGACGGCGTCGTCACGGACGTCCTCGACGCGAAGGCTCGGTCAGTCCTGGCGCAGGGCTACCTGGAGCACGCGAGTCGCCTGAGGGCTCGGACCCTGCTGGGCACGACGGCGTCCCCGGTGATCGAGCGAGACGCGCTGACCTGTCAAGAGGTTGGCCGCCTTCTTCGATCAGGACTCGCGGGCCGCGCGATGCCCGCCCGTGAGGAGAGGTTGAGTCTGCCGGGGCGGCATCTCGAGATGACCACGCAGTGCATCGAGGTGCAAGGACAGCGCCTCGCCCTGGACCTCGACGTCTCGCACCGTCGGGCGCGCCTGGTGCCGGACGGGTCTGCCGACCTGGTGGCGCCACACATGGCTGATGACACGGTCGTCCGCACTTTCGCGGTCTCGGACGCCGAGAGTGCTGAGCTGGATCAGACCCTGGTGTCCGGTCGCCTGTTCGACGGCCCGCTGCCCAGGCTGACGGGATGGGAGTTCGAGCGCGACATGCAGAGCGGGCGTGCCCGGCTGCACCTGCGCTTGGCCGAGACCTCGTACTCCGCGGTTCTCATCGACTCGTACCGGCCACGATCCGCGGTCCCGTCACAGGGCTTCTCGGGTCGTGGTCTAGGCGATGCAGGCAGGTCGGTCGAGGGTGAGGCGGCCCGTTTGCTGACCCTGTCGATGGTTCCCTGCACTCGCGATGGCTGGCTCCTTCTGGCGCGGCGCTCAGCGATGTCCGGCATCTACGAGACCGCGCTGGGTCCTTTCGTGAACGGCAACCTGGAGTTGCGGCCACGGCGTGGAGTGTCCGGCGACGTGGACGCCTCCGGGCTGCCAGACCCGTTGGCAGCACTGGCACGCGAGGCTCGCGAGGAGGTCGGTCTCAGGGTTGACCTCGACTCGATGGTGGTGACGGGTCTGACCCGATTCAGTGACGCCGTGGAACGAGGCACCTTCGTGCTGACCACGACGGTCACGTTGCCCCTCTCCCTGGACGAGGTGGTGCAAGGGGTGCACGGCGCCGACCTGGTGGAAGGGCGGTGGGAGGTCGAAGGCACGATCCGGGGACTGCGGGTACCCGCGGAGGGTGAGGACGCCGAGCCTCTGGTCCGGTGGCTGCTGGCCGATCCCAGCCTCACGCCCCATGCCACGGCGGCGACCCTCGGCGCGCTGGGGGTCCGACGCGCCCTTCCGTCCGTGGACCCGACCATGTTGACGGCCGCCGACGAGGCTCTTCCCGGCGGCTGGTTCGTCGACCGCCGCCTGCAGGTCTGACTGTGCTGCCGGCCGTAGCGGGAGGACTCTGACCTACACCCTCATTGCTTGAACCAGCGGTGCGCAGCGCGCTACGTCGTCGGCGGACGCGAGATCGGGCAGGGCCAGGAAGGCCGTCGACACGCCACGCGCCGCGAGGCCCCGGTACCGCTCGAGCTGGTCGTCCACGGTTCCTGCGTGGTGCTGCTTGGCGTAGGAGGCCGCAGCAGTGCGGCCGCGCAGGCGCTCGACCCGGGCGGCGACGTCGTCGCGGTCGGTGCCGATAACGGGGACGTCGAGCACGGTGATCGCGACCTCCGCGGGATCCCGTCCGAGATCGATGCAATGCTGCCGTAGCAGGGGAATCGCGCGGTCGAGCAGGTCGGGATCGGATCGGACGTTGCACGCGTCGCCGAGGGCGGCCGCGACCCTCAGCGTGCGCCGGCCGGCCCCGCCGACAATGATCGGCACGTCGTGCACAGGACGTGGGTAGCACGTGGTCTCCGGCAACTGGACATGTTGTCCGACAAAGGGTTTCGTGCCAGGTGCCCACAGTGCCCTGAGCGTTTCGACGGCAGTTTGGAGCCGGTCGACTCGCTCCGACGCGGACGGGAAAGGCAGGCCGAAAGCGTGGTGCTCGCGCTCGAACCAGCCGGCGCCGATGCCGCAGAAGGCACGACCCCCGCTGAGGGTGTCGAGTGTGGCGACCGCCTTGGCCACCAGCCCGGGCGCACGGAAGGAGACTGGCGTGACGAGGGTGCCCAGCGTCAGGTCGGAGGTGCGTCCGGCGAGCATGCCGAGTGTCACGTAGGGGTCCGGCAGCGGGTCCCAGGCACGCCCGACCTGTGGGATCTGCAGCAGGTGGTCCATCAGGGCGATGCCTTCGAAGCCGGCCTCGACTGCGGCGTCGGTGATCGCCGTCAGCCAGCCGACAGGGTCCTTGCCCCAGGGGAACTGAGAGACCTGCAGGACGACGCCGAGCTCGCGGTCGGGGCTCGCGGGTTCGGCTGGGCCCGCAATCGTCGGGGCCTGGCCGCGCTCCTCGGGCTGATCGATGCGCAGCACGAGGTCCCAGCCCTCGGCCGCGACGTCGTCCGGGATCTGACGCATCTTTCGCAGCTGTTCGGTGAGCACCTTGGCCGGCACTGGGCGGTCGCGTTCGGCGTTGCGGCGTCTGCAGAGCTCAGGAGACGTCTCCAGCAGGAACGCGACGGCGGGAAGGCCTGACTTGCGGGCAATGTCGAGGTACGCGAGCCGGCGAACGGGGTCGAGGCCGAGCGTGTCGACGACGGTGGTCAGGCGCCGGCCGGCCCGGGCGGACACGATCACGTCGAGTAGGGAGAACGCGTCGGCGGACGCGTCGAGGTCAGCCGGGCCGCTGCCCACGACATCGCGCAGCGCGTCGGACGAGACCACTTCGACCGCTCGGTACCGCTCGCTGGCCCAGTGCGTCTTGCCCGATCCGGCGGCACCCACCAGCACGATGAGCGCCGGATCGGGGACGCGCGCATCAGTCACGCGCCCATCCTGGCCCGCTTCCGCGTGATTGCTTGTGTCGAGTTCGAAGCGCTGCCTTGGCGGACCCTATTCGACGCCGAAGTCGAGGCTCCGCACTCTCTCAGACTCCCTGGGAGGTAGCCATTCGGCGACGAGCGCTTCGCCGTAGTGGCGGAATCGTCCGTTGCGCCAATCGTCGAGCTCTTTCGCGACGTCCTCGACTGACACCATCGAGTCAGTGAACTGATCATCCGCCACAACCCAAAGCCAGAGCACGTCGTGTGTCGGCCCCCACCTGCGCCACCAGAGGTGCCCCGACTTAACCGATGCGCAGGGTTCGACCCGCACCAGCAGGTATCCGATCTGTCCACCGTCCCTCGACAAACGGGCTACGCGATCCCTGAACTCAGCGAACTGAGGGTCAGGGGCGTGTCGCGAGAAGTCCGCCTTGAGTGGCACGGCAGAGAAGGTACTGCTGCCTGCCACACGCACATCTTCGAGTCCGTGTCCCCGGCGCCGGGCCGAACCGGGCCGAGGCGCAGGGCTGCACCCAAGGTCACTGGGCTGCGTGCGGAGGATCGACGGCGGCGGTCCATGCCCAGGTGTTGTTGAGGGTGAGGCGGAGTTGGTCGCCGACTCGTCGGGTGTCGACCACCGCCTCGCGCAGGGTGTTGCGGAGTGGTGTTCGGTGGGGGTCGGCGTGGTCGGGTGGGATGAACCAGGGGATGCCGTCTTGGATGGTGATCTGCCAGCCGGTTCGGTCTTCGGGTTCGGCGTGGATGCGGGTGTGGTGGACGGGGCAGAGCAGGGCGAGGTTCTCGATCACGGTCTTGCCGCCGCGTGACCACCAGGTGATGTGGTGCGCTTCGCAGATCGAGGCGCGTGCGGGGCAGCCGGGCCAGACGCAGCCGCCGTCTCGGGTGGCCAGGGCGGTGAGCTGGGCCTCGGTGGCGAGCCGGCCCAGGGTGTCCATCCGCAGGACGCGTCCGGTCGGGGACAGGAGCACTCGGTCGATGACGGCGTCGCAGGCCAGCCGCTGCAGGGTGCCTGGGTCGAGAAGACCACCGTCTGAGTACGTGCAGCCACCGGGGCCCGCGTCGTCACCCGCAGCGTTGGCTGGGCTTGAGGCCAGCTGGTCCGGGGTGGTCTGGACGACGATCCGCGGGACCGCCCTAGCCGGGCGCAGGCCCTGGGTGTGGTGGCCGGTTTCGGGGTCGGTGGTCAGGTTCAGCTGCTCTGCGGCGAGCGCGGCCATCGTGACCAGGGCGTCGGCGCGTCGTTGGCCCAGTGTGCGCAGGTCCGGCACGACCAGCTCGGTCTGCCTGGTCGGTCTGGTCGGTGGGGTCGGTTGCGGTGTGGTCGGGGGTGGGGAGGTGCCGGTTGAGGTTGGACAGGTGGTCCAGCACGGAGCGGACCTTGGCGCCGCCGGCTGGGTCGAGCTGGCCGCGGATCAGCAGCATCCCGGTGGAGTCGGTGGCGGTGGCGAGCTGGCGGCGGTGCAGGGCCTCGGGGTCGTACCGGTCGGAGGCGTGTGGGGCGATCCGCGACAGCAGGTGGGCTGCGAGGTGTTCGGCGGTGCCGCTGTCCCAGTCGCGGGCGCGGCGGGTCAGCTCGGCGTCGACCAGCTCGCGGTGTGCCGTCACCAGCCTGGTGGGGATCCGGGTCAGGCAGCGGCGGGCCACATCGACATGCGCGGGAGTCACCGCTCCCTGGGCCAGCGCCGCACCCAGGGATCGCAGCGTCCCGGAGGTGGGGCAGGTCAGGGCGGCGTTGTCGATGTCGGCTCGTGATCGCCCGCCGGTCTGCCGGCACCGACGCTTGAGTACCTGCACCGTCGCCCGCGGCGCGTTCGGGTCGTCCTCACGCGCCACCGAAGCCCGCACCAAAGACAGGCGGGCGGCCTCCAGCCGGTTGGCCTGCACGCTCAGGTCAACGATCGCGTCGTGGACCTGAGCGTCGGTCAGTGACCACGCCCGTCCGTCCGCGCCGAGCAGCAGGTCCAGGCCCTGACGGACCATGCCGATCCCGGCCAGCACATCGTGCCGCCCGCGCTCTTCGGTGATCGACATACCCCGACCCTAGAGACCAGCACCGACAGCCCCGGGTCGGGTCGACCTGCGAATCCAAATGTTGGACACCGAGTTTCGGTCACAACAACGGGACCCGGGTCGCGCACCTGGAGTACTTCACGAGGCTCCGTGCACCTTCACGAGGCTTGCGAGCCTCGTGAACGGTGCGTTCGCCTCGTTAACGAGGCCAACGATGGGGCGAGAGCGGTCAGCCAGCGATGGGCGAGAGCGGTCTGCCAGACTCCAACCCGTGCCAGAGGGACACACGATCCACCGCCTCGCGCGGGAGCATCAACGGCTGCTGGGTGGCCGCGCCGTCCGCGCGTCGAGTCCGCAGGGCCGGTTCATCGAGGGCGCTGCCAGGCTCAACGGTCGCTCCCTCGACCGCACGGAGGCCTACGGCAAGCACCTCTTTCACCGTTACGGGGACGCCTGGCTGCACGTCCACCTCGGCCTGATCGGCAAGTTCAGTACCGGGCCAGCCCCCGCACCGGACCCCATCGGCGCGCTGCGCCTGCGGCTGGAGACGGACGAGCACTGGGTCGACCTCCGCGGGGCCATCATCTGCGAGGTGCTCGAACGCTCTGAGGTGGTGCTGATCCGGTCGAGGCTCGGTCCGGACCCGCTCCGCCGCGATGCGAAACCCGACATGGCTTGGGCGCGACTGTCGCGCAGCCGCGTCGCCATCGGGGCCTTGCTGATGGATCAAAGCGTCCTAGCAGGAATCGGAAACGTGTACCGCGCCGAGATCCTCTTCCGTCATGGACTCAACCCGCACATGACGGGGCGAGAGATCAGCCGGGAGACGTGGGACGCCGTGTGGACGGACTTGGTGGCACTGATGCGGACGGGTGTGCGCACCGGCCGGATCGTCACCACGCGACCTGAGGACCGGCCCCGCAGGGTCACGCCAGAGCTGGCCCTCTATGTCTACCGGCGCGACGGTCAGCCGTGTCGCGTCTGCGGCACAGTCGTGCGCACCGAGCCGATGGTTGGCCGCAACCTGTTCTGGTGCCCTACCTGCCAGGGGTGAGTCAGGTCGTGACTGCCGGCTGCGGAGTGGCGACTTCGACTGCCTCGAGGTCCACCTCGCCGTGCTCGGCCTGCTCGGTGAGCGCAGCGGGGTCGAGGTCCGGGTCGGAGGCCACCTGCTCGTTCGCGCGCGACCCGGCATGGGCGTGGTGGCTGTAGTTCTCCAGCTCGTTCATGACCTCACCGTGCTTGTCGACGCAGAGCACCACCAGGTCACCGGGATTCGCGCGCGTCATGACGTGCCGCACAGCCGCGGTCTCGTCGAGCACGACCTCCACCTGCTTGCACCTCGTGCCCTCTGCCATCCGCCTGCGGACGCCCTCGGCCACGAGGTCGGCGACGTACCCACGCTCGCGTCCGCGTAGAGCCCTGTCCTCGCGAACCACGATCACGTCGAAGTGGTCGGCCGCGATCTCGCCGAGCTCACGCATGTCGGAGTCGCGGCGGTCGCCGGCGGTGGCGATCATGCCGATCCTGGACGGCTTCGAGAGGTCACCCGAACCGGCACGCTGCTCGCTGTACCTGTCGACGAAGTCGCCGAGCTCGCGCATGCCAGGAGCGTTGTGGCAGTAGTCGACCACGACATCGATCACACCGTTGGGCGAGCCGACCTGGATCAGGTTCATGCGCCCGGGGGAGAGGTAGTAGCTGGTGGTGAACGTGCGCAGTCCCTGACGGATGTCGTGCAGCGGAGCGCCTGCAGCGAAGGCGGCGCCTGCGGCTGCCATCGCATTGGCCACGTTGAAGCGCGCGGCTCCGCCGAACGTGGCCGGCAACAGGTGCGTCCAGGCGAGCTGCATCGAGCGCCTGCCGTGGCGGATCACGATCATCTCCCCGCGGTCCGACGCCTCCAGCACGAGGGCCTTGCCACCTCGGCGGCAGTGCGCGTCGATGCGTTCGCGAGCCGGAGAACCGGGCTCCGCCAGCGAGAACCAGACCAGCTCGCCCGAGCAGGATCGGCGCATCTCGCGGACGAGATCGTCGTCGGCGTTGAGCACGGCAGCGCCATTGCGCGGAACCGCTTCGACGACAACGCGTTTCACCGCGGCTAGCTGCTCCAGCGTGTCGATGCCACGCATCCCGAGGTGGTCCGGGGCGATGTTGGTGACGACGGCGACGTCGTTGCGGTCGTAGCCGAGGCCCTCACGGAGGATGCCGCCGCGCGCCACCTCGAACACCGCCATGTCGACGCGCGGGTTCTGCAGGACCATGCGCGCGCTCTTCGGCCCGGACGCGTCCGACTTGATGACGAGGCGCTCGTCGATGACGACTCCGTCGGTGGACGTCATGCCGACCTTGCGGCCGATGCCCTTGAAGATGTGCGCGATCATCCGCGAGGTCGTCGTCTTGCCGTTGGTTCCGGTGACGGCGATGATCGGCACGCGCGAGGGCGCACCGGGCGGGAACAGCGAGTCCACAACGGGTTTCGCGATGAACTGCGGGTCCCCGAGGGTCGGGTGCGTGTGCATCCTGAACCCGGGAGCCGCGTTGACCTCGCAGATGGCGCCGCCGGTCTCACGCACCGGCTCAGTGATGTCGGGACAGATGAAGTCGATCCCGGCCACGTCCAGGCCGATGAGACGTGCTGCCTCCTCGGCGATCTCGACGTTGTCGGGGTGCGCGTCCAGCGTCCGGTCGATGGAGATGCCGCCGGTCGACATGTTGCCGGTCAAGGCCAGCTTCACCATCTCGCCCTCGGGCGGCACGTCGCTCATGCGGTACCCCTGCTCGAGAACGAGCTCGATCGCTGCCTCGTCGACATTGAGCCGCGTCAGGACCTTCTCGTGCCCTACGCCGCGGCGGGGGTCGGCATTCGTGATCTCGACCAGCTCGTCGACGGTGTGCTGGCCGTCGCCGACGACGTGAGCCGGCACGCGCTCGGCGATCGCAGCCATCCGCCCGTCGATGATCAGGCAGCGGTAGTCCTTGCCCGTCACGAACGTCTCGACGATCACGTCGCCGCGACGTGACTCCGCCTGTGCGAGTGGGAAGGCCGCACGCAGCTCGTCCGCGTCGGCGAGGTTGAGGCAGACACCCCGGCCGTGGTTACCGTCGAGAGGTTTGCACACGACCGGGTAGCCGATGCGGTCGGCGACTGCGACCGCCTTGTCGACCGTCCGCATCGCCTCCGACCGTGGCACCGGCAGCCCTGCCGAGCCCAGCAGGCGCGTCGTCAGCTCCTTGTCGCCGGCGATGTCGACCGCCAGCGCCGACGTGTTCGAGGTCATGGTGGCCCGGATGCGCTGGGCGTGGACTCCCTGCCCGAGCTGCACCAGGGAGTACTGATTAAGCCGCTGCCACGGGATGTCGCGCGACACCGCCTCCTCCAGGATCGCCTGGGTGCTCGGCCCGAACCCCATCCGCTGCGCCTGGCGCAGGAACGTGTCCACGGCGTCGTGGGGGTCGAGGTCAGCCTCCGCCTGCACCAGGTGGTTGACCAGGCGTACCGCCAACCGTCCGGCCGTCAACGCGATGCGCTCGTCGTTGAACGCGTAGACGACGTTGTAGACGCCTGTCCGTCCCTTCACCTGCCGGGTCTTGCCTCGCGTCAGGTCGTGGCCGGCCTCCTGCTGCAGCTGCAGGGCGACGTGCTCGGCGACGTGTCCCAGCCAGGTGCCCTCCCGCAGCCGCTCGACGAAACCGCCTCGCCTGCCCCGGGAGCACGAGTGCCGTTCGATGCCCGGCAGCAGGGCGAGCAGCGGGTCGGTGAACCCCTCGGGGAGGGTGGTGTCGAGCAGGTCGGTCGGGTACTCCTCGAGGATGCCGAGGTCGACCACGAGGTGGATCGCCGGGTCGTAGGACCAGATGTTGGGGCCGCGGTAGACGCGGGTCTCGAGGATCGACAGGTCGGGTCGAGCCGGACCGCTGGGCGTTGGGCGGGCCTCGGGCATCCGGTACGTGTCCTTCCGGTCGGGTGGCTCAGCGATCTTCGTGCCGCAGTAGCTGGGCACGCAACCGGCCCGCCAGGGCGCGGGCCTCGTCACGGTCGGCGTGCGACACCTGCAGCGCCCGCTCCGGGTGCCGCTCGGTGAAGGAAACCAGCACGCGTCGCTGCAGGTCGAACCGGGAGCCCGCGGGCAGCGTATGCACGACGGCACCTGACAGCAGCAGTGGAGCACCGGAGGCCGCTTCGTGGGCGTCGGAGACGGCGTGCTGGGCGTCGACGACGAAGACGGAACCGCTGCCGGCGACCTCGAGCCACCGCGCCTCCGTCACCATGGCGGCGGTGTCCTCGTCGATGCCGATTCCCAGCAGTGACGGCGACCCGGCGACCACCGCCATCAGGCGGCCGTAGCGGACGCGCTGGTCGAAGTGCTGGTCGATCACGACACCGTCGAGCAGGCCGAGCCCCACCGTGAGCTGCGCCTCGCGGTGCCGCGGAGTGATGCCCTCCCCGCCGAGCGAGATCATGTGGCTGCTCATCACCGACGCCCCGGCGGAGGTGCCCCCGACAGTTGCGCCCCGTCGGTGTGCGGCGACCAGTGCGTTGCCCAGGGCCGTGCCGGTCACCCACTGCGAGAGCTTGAGCTGGTTGCCTCCGGTCAGGAAGATGCCGGTGGCTCCGGACGTGGCTGCAGCCAGCTGGGGGTCGTCGGCTGCGCGCCGGCTCGACGGTCGCACCGTCGTCACCTCGGCCGCGCCGAGCCGGGAGAAGGCGTCGGTGTAGATCAGCGCCATCTCGGGCTCGACGGACGAGGCCGTCGGCACGACGACGATGCGGGCCTTGCCCTTGCCGCCGCTGAGAGTGACGAAGCGGCGCAGGAGCGCGCGCCTGCCGACCTTGTCCTCGGCCCCGCCGATGATCACCAGCGGGCCCGGCCCGGACCGCCCGTCGGGGCCGGGCACCGCCTGGCCCTGAGTCGTCACCCGTCCACGGTAATGGCGGGCTCGGCGCAGGCTTGGCAGGATCGCCGGATGCCAGAGACCTCGCCGACCGACCCTCAGTCCGATCAGCCTCGACGTCTGCTCGTGTTGCGGCATGCCAAGGCGGCCACACCCGAGGGTGAGCTGTCAGACCGGGACCGCCCGTTGGCGCCGCGCGGTCGTCGGGACGCCCCGGGAGTCGGGGCCTGGTTGGCAGGCAGCGGGTGGGTGCCGGACCTGGTCCTGAGCTCGGACGCGCTACGGGCGCGCCAGACCACCGAGCTGGTGCTCGAGGGGCTGGTCGGCGCCGGCTCCGCTGAACCCTCGGTGGAGTACGTGGCCGGGCTGTACGAGGCGTCGGTGCACCAGGTGCTGCACGTGGTCGCCGACGTCGCTGATGAGGTGGCAACCGTGATGGTGGTGGGCCACGAGCCGACGATGTCGGCGGTCACGGCGGTGCTGACGGGGAAGCAGGCCGAGTTCCCGACCAGCGCGGTGGCGCAGATCGAGCTGTCGGGCACGTGGTCAGAGGTCGCTGCGGATGCGGGGAACCTGGTCGGGGTGCGGACCCCGCGGTAGCCGGATCGGGGACTGTCGCGTCCCTACAAGCCGGGAAACCGTTGACGGCCGTAGGTTCGAGCCATGAGCACCGAAACCAGCACGAGCCCGACGACGGAACCCGACGTGGAGACGCTGGCATCCGTGGTGGCGAAGACCGCCGCGGTCGTCGACGGCGTCACGGAGGATGACCTGTCGAAGCCCACACCGTGCCCGGAGTACGACGTGGAGATCCTGCTGAGCCACCTGATCGGGTGGACACGGCTCTTCGCTGACTGCGCGGCCGGCGGACGCCCGAGCGAGGGCGACGGCGATGCCTACCGGCTGCCCGCGCTGGCCAGCGCCGGGCCCGAGTACCGCACGGCAGCGGACAGTCTGGTGGCGGCGTTCCGCGACCTCGGCACCGACCGCGAGATCACCCTGATGAGCTCGCCCGTGCCGGCGTCGATCGTTCTCGGGATGAGCCTGGGTGACCAGCTCGCGCACGGGTGGGACCTGGCCACGGCCACTGGCCAGGACGCCGGTTTCACGGACGAGGAGGCCGTCCGCGCGAGAACTGCCCTCGGAGGGATGCTGTCGGACGAGTACCGCGGCGAGGGCAAGAACTTCGGTCTCCAGGTCGACGTTCCGGAGACGGCCTCCGAGGTCGACAAGTTCATCGCGTTCACCGGACGCGATCCCCGGCGCTGACCACCCCTCGTAGAGCCGGACAGCTACTTCGGCGGCAACGACCGGGCGTACTCGAGGCCGTAGCTGATCCACCGCTCCAGCTCCTCGTCGGGCGCGGACTCGTCGAGGTCGACCCGCAGCCAGCCGGACATCTCCCGGCCCCCCATGACAAAGGGGCTCGCGTGCGGATCGGCCAACAGGGCGTCGCCTCGAGCCGGGTCGACACGCACGATGAGGCCGCCGTGGCTGCTCGCACCGACGGCCATGTTGCCGCCCACCAGGAACCCCAGGCCGCCGAACATGCGCTTCTCGACCACTGCAGGGTCGCTCGCCAGAAACTCCCGCATCCGGTCGGCCAGGCCGACGTCGTAGACCATCGCGGCAGTATCCCGTCTCCCGGCACTCAGGCAGTGGCCGTGGGGTCCTGGATCTGCATCGTCCAGGACGCACGGCTGAGCACGGGACGAGTCACCCGGGGGGTTTACATCGAGCCCCGAGAGGGGCATAGTCGCGTCATCCCCCATTCTGAAACCGGTTACAAGGCCGATCGCTGAAACCGGTTACACCCACCAACGGAGGACGACGAGTGGAGCTTCAGCGGACTCGCGCCGCCACGATCTACGACGTCGCCCGCCTCGCCCAGGTGTCCTCGGCCACCGTCTCCCGTGTCATGCGCGGCACCGCTCCGGTCGCGGCCTCGACCCGTGAGCGCGTCGTCACCGCCATGAACGAGCTCGCCTTCGTGCCCAGCCGTCTCGGTGTGTCGCTCGCCGAGGGCCGGCACGTCGCCAACGGCATCGTCTTCCCGTCCCTGTCCGGCCCGTACTTCGCAGAGGTCGTCCTCGGCTACGAGGAGCAGGCCGGCGTACTAGAGCGGCCGGTCATCCTCGTCTCCACACGTGGACGTACGGCGGCGCGCGCCCGGGTGCTGGACCTCGCGTCCCGCGTCGACGGCCTCGTCGTGCTGGGACGCACCGTGACCGACGACGTGGTGGCCGAGCTGGTCCGAAGCGGCCTGCCGGTCGTGACCCTGGCGCGCGCCCCCGTCGAGGGTGCCGACAGCGTGAACGCCGACAACGCCGACGGCGCGCGGGCCCTCGGGCGGCACCTGGTCGCGCACGGCTGGACCCGCTTCCTTCGGGTCGGCGACGCGGCAGGCTCACCCGACGTCGCCGAGCGCTGGGCAGGGCTGGATGCCGTCCTCGGTGACCAGGACGTCACCGACCTCGTGAGCGACGGGTTCGACGTGGAGGCCGGACGGCGCGCGGGGCGCCGGCTGCTCGCCGGCGCCCGTCCCGACGTGGTCGTGGCAGGCAACGACGAGCTGGCGCTCGGTGTGCTGGACGCGGCTGCCGAGGCGGGCGTCCGCGTTCCCGACGATCTTGCGGTCACCGGCTGGGACGACGTGATGGCCGCCCGGTGGGCGGGGCTGACGACCGTCCGCCAACCGATGCGTGAGCTGGGCGCCACGGCGGCCCGGCTGCTGGAGGGGCGGATCGGCGGCGGAGCCGTCGGCCCCCGCACCACGACCCTGCCCACGGAGCTGGTCACCAGAACCAGCTGTGGGTTCCACGACCGAGGAGGTCAGCTGTGAGCAAGCGATGGACGAGGTTCGCCGCCGGTGCACTGGTGCTGGGAGTGGCCCTGTCCGGCTGCGGCCGGCCCGCCGACGACGAGGCGGCGGAACCGGTCGAGGCCGAGGGGGTGGCAGAAGGACCCGCCACCGGCACCGTGACCGTGTGGGCGTGGGGCGCCGAGGGCGAGAAGCTGAGCGTGCTGGCCGACGACTTCAAGGCTGAGAACCCCGACGTGACGATCGAGATCACCCCGATCCCGGTCGACGCCGCGCACGACAAGTTCGCGTCGGCGATCGCGGCCGGCGAGACCCCGGACATCGGCCAGATCGGCACGACCTGGATGGGCGAGTTCGCCAGCACGGGCGCCCTGGATGCCACACCGACAGACCTGATCGCGGAGGACGAGTTCTTCCCGGGCCCCTGGAGCACGGCGGTGCTGGACGGGACCTCGTTCGGCGTCCCCTGGTACACCGAGACCCGAGTGCTCTACTACCGCAAGGACCTCGCGGAGGCGGCCGGGGTGACTGCCCCGCCCACCACGTGGGACGAGCTGACGGCTATGGCTCAGGGCATCCAGGAGGGTGGCGCCGAGTTCGGCATCTCCCTGCTGCCGGGCGGCACCGGCTCCTGGCAGACGATGATTCCCTTCGCCTGGCAGAACGGCGCCGAGCTGTTCGGTGAGGAGTTCACGATCGACAGCCCCGAGATGGTCGAGGCGGTCGAGTACTACGAGAGCTTCTTCTCGGACGGCCTGTCGCCCAAGGCCATCGAGCCCGGCGCCCTCGAGCAGGGCTTCATCGACGGCTCCATCGGCTCGTTCATCTCCGGCCCCTGGCACATGTCGATCCTCGACGACCAGGCGGGTGAGGCCTTCCGCGAGAAGTGGGGCGTCGCCCACATGCCCGTCGAGGAGACCGGCGCGAGCTTCGTCGGAGGCAGTGACCTCGCGGTCTTCAAGGACTCCGAGAACCGAGACGCGGCATGGAAGTTCGCTGACTACCTCACGCAGCCCGAGGTGCAGCAGAAGTGGTACGAGGAGGTCAGCGCCCTGCCTGCGGTCAGCGCTGCCTGGGACAGCGGTGCGCTGGCGGACGACGAGGCGCTGGCTGTCTTCGGCGCCCAGCTCGAGGACGCGCAGTCGCCGCCGACCATCGCCACGTGGGAAGAGGTGGCGAGCGCCATCGACTCGCAGCTGGAGAAGGTCGTCGTCGGCGGTGAGGATCCGGCCGCAGCGGTCGCCGCGATGCAGCAGCAGGCCACCTCGATCGGCACCGGGAGCTGACGATGGCCACCGCCGACGCCGGCTGGCGGCGGGCCTCACCGGCCCGTCGCCGCCAGGCGCTCACGGCATGGGCGTTGTGCATCCCGTTCCTGTTGCTGTTCTTCGTGTTCATGGCCGGCCCGGTGCTCGCCTCCCTGGGGATGAGCTTCACCGACATCCGTAGCGCCGACATCAAGACCCCGACCGTCGTCAGCGGGGTCGGTCTGGAGCACTACGCACAGCTCCTGGCAGACAGCACGTTCCAGAAGGCGCTCTTCAACACCGGGTACTTCGTTGTCGTCGGCGTCCCGCTGACCATGGCCCTGGCGATGGCCGCCGCGCTCGGGCTCAACCGGATCACACGGCTGCGCGCCTTCTTCAGGATCGGGTACTACCTGCCCGTGGTGACGAGCGCCGTCGCCGTTGCGGTGGTGTGGCGATTCCTTCTGCAGCCTGACGCCGGCCTGTTCAACACAGTGCTCGGGTGGGTCGGCATCGAGGGGCCGAACTATCTCGAGGACCCGACCTGGGCGATGCCATCGATCATCGCGATGGCGAGCTGGCGCAACCTCGGCACCCTGATGGTGATCTTCCTGGCCGGACTGCAGACCGTGCCCAAGGACATGCTCGAGGCGGCCGAGATGGACGGCGCGGGCGCCTGGCGGCGGTTCACCGGTGTCGTCCTTCCCGTCCTGCGCCCGACCCTGCTCTTCGGTGGGGTCTACACCACGGTCGGCTACCTGCAGTTCTTCGAGGAGCCGCTCGTGATGACCCAGGGCGGACCGCTCGACAGCACGCTGTCGATGTCGTACTACGTGTACAACCAGTTCGGGTTCGGCAACTACGGCTACGCATCTGCCGTCGCCTACGCACTGTTCGCCGTCATCGTCGCCGTCACCCTCGTGCAGTTCCGCCTCCTGAGGGAGCGGTCATGAGGACGCGGCTGGACTCTCACGGCGACGTCCGCACGCCGGCCTGGCTGTATGTCGTGCTGACCGCCGGCATGGCTCTGATGATCGGTCCGTTCGTCTGGATGCTCCTTGGTTCGGTGAAGTCCGAGAACGAGATCCGCCGGGTTCCTCCCACGTGGTTGCCCGACCAGCCGACCACGGAGAACTTCGCAGACCTGTTCCAGCGGCTGGACTTTCAGACCTACTTCTTCAACAGCCTGCTGGTTGCTGTGGCGGTCACCCTGGGCAACCTGGCCTTCGCGTCCATGGTCGGTTACGCGCTGGCGAAGCTGGACTTTCCCGGCCGGCGCGTGATCTTCGTGCTCGTGCTCGGCGCGCTGATGGTGCCGGGCATGGCGATCTTCATCCCTCAGTTCGTGCTGGTCGCCAACCTCGGGCTGGTGAACACCTACGCGGGTCTGATCCTGCCGTTCCTGGTGCAGCCGGTCGGCATCTTCCTGATGCGCCAGTTCATCGGCGGCCTGCCGAACGAGCTGATCGAGGCCGCGCGCATCGACGGCGCCGGCGAGCTACGCATCTTCGCCCGCGTGATCATGCCCCTCTGCGGGCCCGCCCTCGCGACGCTGGCGATCCTGACGTTCCTGGGGTCGTGGAACAACTTCCTGTGGCCACTGGTCGTGGCCCAGAGCGAGGACAAGTACACGCTGCCGGTCGCGCTGGCTCTGTATGCGGTCGGTGAGAACCAGACCAAGTTCGGGCTGCTGATGGCCGGTTCGGTCATCGTGGCGATCCCGATGATCGTCCTGTTCCTGGCCCTGCAGAGGCACTTCACGCAAGGCATCGCCACCACCGGAATCAAGTGACGTTCGTGAAAGGAACTCGCATGACCTCCCGACGCCCGATCCTGGTCGCCTCCCTGGCCGCCGTCCTGCTGGCCGCGACGACACCGGCACTCGCCGAGTCCTCCGACGGCACTACAAGATCGGGCGGGGACGGGCTGACTCGCGCCGACCGTCGCCAGCTACAGACCTACGCCGAGGACACGTGGCGCTCCTTCGAGGCGATGGTCGACGAGGGCACCGGACTGCCTGCAGACAACGTCGCAGGTGACCTGTCTGCGGCATCGCGCAGCGAGTACACCTCGCCGACGAACGTCGGCGCGTACCTCTGGAGCACCGTTGTGGCTCGCGACGCGGGCATCATCAGCAAACGTGAAGCACGGCAACGCATGTCGCAGACTCTCGACACGCTCGCCACGCTGGAGCGCCACGACGACAGCGGCCAGTTCTACAACTGGTACTCACCGCAGAGTGGGCAGAAGCTCAGGGTGTGGCCGGTCGACGGCAACACCGTGTATCCCTTCCTGTCGAGCGTCGACAACGGCTGGATCGCCACGGCACTCCAGATCGTCGCGAAGGCCGAGCCCGGACTACGCGCGGACGCCGACGCCCTGCGCGAGTCGATGGACTTCGGCTACTACTACAACCCCGATGCCGAGAACGCGCCGGCGGGCCAGATCCGCGGCGGCTTCTGGGACGAACCACTGCCCGCGGGCGAGTGCACGGTGCCCGGCAACTACCGCGGCGGCGCGGAGGTCTACTACACCTGCCACCACTATGGCGCCTTCAACACCGAGCCGCGCATCGCCTCCTACCTGGGCATCTCAGCGGGCCAGATCCCGCCCGAGCACTACTACGGAACCTGGCGCACGTTCCCGAACGACACCAACAACGACCCGTGCTTCTGGGGCTGGACGGAGCAGCGCGGCGAGGGTGAGTACGTCGAGCACCTCGGCGTCCAGGTCTTCGAGGGCTCGTACTCGTACCGCGGGATGGACCTCGTGCCGACCTGGGGCGGCAGCATGTTCGAGGCCCTGATGGTGCCGCTGTTCGTGCCGGAGGACGAGTGGGGCAAGGAGTCGTGGGCGATCAACCATCCCCTGACCGTGCGGGCTCAGATCGAGCACGGCATGGACGAGGCGGGGTACGGCTACTGGGGTTTCTCGCCGTCCAACAACCCGGCCGGCGGCTATCGCGAGTACGGCGTCGACGCGATCGGCATGGAGCCGACCGGGTACACGACGGACCAGGAGCGGACGACGGTCGACCTCGGCTTCGAGGGTTGCCGGCCCGCCCAGCCGGAGCCGACGACGTACGGGGACGGGGTGGTGACCCCGCACGCCTCGTTCCTGGCTCTGCGCTACGCCCCGCGCGCTGCGATGGACAACCTGGCCAACCTGCGCGCCGACTTCGACGCCTATGGCGAGGGCGGCTTCTACGACGCCATCGCCGTCGGCAGCGGCACCGTGTCGCAGCGACACCTGTCCCTCGACCAGGGCATGGTGATGGCCGCCCTGGGCAACGCGCTCGATGACGACTCCGTGCGGGACTACTTCACGACGCGCCAGCTCACGTCAGCGCTACGGCCCCTGATGGCCGCCGAGGAGTTCAACGTCTCGCCGCGCCCATGACCTCGCCATCGACCTCTCGGAAGGACCACACATGACGGCGAGAACCGACGGCCACACCGGCGGAGCCAGGGCTGACTGGACCGAGCGCATCGGACGTCGCAGCTGCCCCGAGACGGCCGGTCGGCTGCCGGAGCTTCCCCCACCGGACGGCCTGGTCGCCAGGCAAGGACGAGGCGTGGTCAGCCTCGACTGGACGGAAGTGCCTGGCGCAGTGGGGTATCTGGTGCACACGGCCCCGGGACCCAACGGGCCGTGGACCCCCCTCGACCACGGGGGCGGTGACGTCCTCGCGGTTCCCCGTCCGCCGTATGCGGACACCCTCAGCGGCCCCGGCGCCTGGTACGCAGTCGCGTCCCTGTCCGACGTGACCAGCGTCGGGCCGCTGAGTGGGGGCATGCAGGCGGAGGGGGTGACCGCAGGTGACGGGCGAGTGTCGCTGGTCGTCGACGCTGCTGCTCCGGGTGAGGGGCTGCCTCGTCCGTGGCGGCCGATGATCGGGTCCGAGCACCTGTCGTACGCGCTCAGCACCCACCGGGTCGGCGGGCGAGAGATCGGGTCCGAGCTGCGGGAGGCACTGCGGTTGGCTCGCGACACCTGGGGCGTGCAGACGGTGCGGGCGCACGGCATCCTCGGCGACGATCTCGGTGTCTACCGAGAGGTGGACGGCGTTGCGGTGCACGACTTCTCGGGGATCGACCGTGTCTACGACATGGTGCTCGAGCTTGGCCTGCGACCCGTGGTCGAGCTGTCGTTCATGCCGCGAGACCTGGCCAGCGACGCATCGAAGACGGTGTTCGAGTACGGCGCCATCATCTCGCCGCCACGCGACTGGAGCCGCTGGGAGGCGCTCGTCCACGACCTCGTCGCCCACCTGGTCGAGCGGTACGGGCTCGACGAGGTGCGGGATCGCTGGAGCTTCGAGGTCTGGAACGAGGCGAACCTCGAGGTGTTCTGGTCAGGGACGCCACAAGAGTTCTGGCGACTGCACGACCTCGCGGCCAGGGCAGTCAAGGCCGTCCACCCGGACCTGGTCGTCGGTGGTCCGTCGTCCGCTGCCGCCGGCTGGGTTGAGGAGCTGCTGAGTCACGTCGACGACAGCGGCGAAGCCTGCGACTTCGTCTCCACGCACACCTACGGCAGCCCGCCACTCGACCTGCGGCCCGTGCTGGCCCGGCACGGGCGGACGGGTGCGCCGATCTGGTGGACGGAGTGGGGCGTCACGCCGACGCACTTCAACCCGGTGAACGACAGCGTGTTCAGCGCGGCGTTCCTGCTGCGGGGGATGCGGTCGGCGCTGGGCACCATCGAGGCGCTCTCGTACTGGGTCGTCTCGGACCACTTCGAGGAGCTGGGCCGACCGCCGTCCCTGTTCCACGGCGGGTTCGGCCTGCTGACGGTTGGCAACCTGCGCAAGCCGCGCTTCTGGGCGCTCGACCTGTTGGAGCGGCTGGGGGAGAACCGGCTTCCCGTGGTCGCGGAGGGCGACGGCGCCGACTCGCTGGTGGAGTCGCTGGCGACTCGCGACGACGACGGGCGGGTCGCCGTGCTGGTCTGGAACGGCACCCTCGACCAGTCGAAGGCTGAGGGCTCGTCAGTCCTGGCACGCGAGGTCGCCGTTCGGATCGAGGGTGCGGCTGCCGATCGGTACACGCTGAGACACCAGCGCGTCGACCGGGAACACGGCGACCTCGAGGCTCTGTGGACGAGCATGGGTGCGGGCGCCGACTGGCCAAGCGAGGAGCAGTGGACGCAGCTGCGGGAAGCTGACGCGCTGGCCGACGTCGCCGGTGGGCGTGAGTTCGAAGCCACGAGCGGCACCGTGATGCTCGAGGTCGACCTGCCGATGCCGGGGATCGCCCTGTTGGAGCTCGTCCCAGCCCCGTCGACCTGATCACCGGGCGCGCGTGCGGTCCGTCCCCACCACATCGCGCAGCGATGCGCTCATGACCTTCAGCGCCCTGGTCAGCTCGTCGTCGGTGACGCCGCCGAAGCCGACCACGAGGCCAGTCACCGCGCAGGTCCGGGCGTAGTCCGAGAGCAGGGGCACGTCGAAACCGCTTCTGCGGCAGTCGTTCTGCACCCTGATAGCCACATCAGCGGGGAGCCTCACGGTGAGGTACATGCCAGCAGGGGCTGCGCCGAGGTCACCGAACGGCCCGAGCGCTGCAGCGACGAGGCGGCTGCGCTCCGCGTAGACCCGTCGAGCCGAACGCACCAGCTTGTCGGCGTGCCCCTCGCGCAGCATGGAGAGCAGTGCCTTCTGGATCGGCCAGCTGGGTAGGTCGCGCCGTGCATCACGGCGGCGGGTGATGGCTGCGACGAGGTCGGGCGGGCCGACCAGCCACCCGACTCGCATCCCGGGACTCAGCGACTTCGACACGGTGCCCAGGTAGACCACCCGCTCGCGGTCGAGGGCGGCGAGAGCGGGCACGGGAGCCACGTCGTACCGGAACTCCGAGTCGTAGTCGTCCTCAACCACGATGGCCCCGCGCCGCATGGCCTCCGTGAGCAACGCGATGCGGCGTCCGGCCGACATCGTGGTTCCGAGTGGGTGCTGGTGGGCCGGTGTCACGTAGACCGCGCTGATGTCGCGGGGATCGGACCGCAGCGCGCGCACGTCGATCCCCTCGTCATCGATCGGGACGTCGACGACGGAGCGGTGCGCCTGCTCGACGGTCGCCACGGCTGCGCGGTAGCCGGGATCCTCGACCGCCACAGCCCCCTGAGGGATCACCTCCAGGAGCAGCGAGAGGCCGTGGGTGGTGCCGCCGGTGACGACCAGCTCCTCGGGACCGCAGACCAGGCCGCGCGTGCGGGCGACTTTCGCGGACAGCTCGGCGCGCAGCTCGGGGATGCCCGCGGGATCCGGGTAGCCGCGAGGCATCCGGGCGACCGAGACGTCGCGCCAGGCCCGGCGCCACCCTGCCTCGTGACGCGGGTCCACCCACGGCGTGCCCGTGTCCAGCCGAACGAGCTCGGACTCTGCCGGGCCGGACGGAGGACGCTTGGCCGCGGGCGAGGCTTTCCCGGGGAGCAGCCCGACATCCGCCACGTAGGTGCCCGCGCCGCGTCGGGTCGTCAGCCACCCTTCGGCGAGCAGCTGGTCGTACGCCTGCTCCACGACCGCCCTGGCGACGCCGAGATCGCTGGCCAGCGCCCGGCTGCTCGGCAGGCGGTCACCAGGGTGGAGCGTTCCGCTGCGGACCTGCTCGCGGACGCCCGTGGCGAGCTGGACGGCGAGCGGGGTCCCGGACCTGCGGGTGAGGCTGACGGGGAGGGTCGCGACCACGTGCGACAACACCGGGCCCTTTCGACAGAGAGTGTCCTACGAGAACAGTCTCGAAGTGGCCCGTTACTACAGGCCAGTTCCAGGTCACGATGATGGCATGCCGACCCAGACCGACCAGCGCCAGACCGACCAGCGCCAGCCCGACCAGCGCCAGCCCGACCAGCGCCAGCCCGACCTAGGCCAACCCCCGACGGAGCTGCCGCCGCTGTCACCGACACCTCGCACTACCGTGAACCGCGGCCGCCAGCGCGCCCAGAGGGACCGGCAGGCGCTGCACGAGGTGCTGAGTGCGGGGCTGGTCTGCCACCTCGGTGTCGTCGTCGACGGCGTACCGCTCGTCCTTCCCACGGCCTTCGGCGCAGATCTCGACGGGCCGGACGACGGCGGGACGCTCTACCTGCACGGGTCGGTCGCCGCCCGGAGCCTGAGATCCGCCCCCGAGAATGACGTCTGCGTCTCCGTCACCGTGCTGGACGGCCTCGTGCTGGCGAGGTCCGCCTTCCACCACTCGATGAACTACCGCTCCGCCGTCGTCATCGGCCGACCCCGCATCGTGGACGACCCCGACGAGGTGCTCCGCGCCCTGAACCTCATCGTCGACCACGTGGTGCCGGGCCGCGCTCGGACGCTGCGACCGCACACCCGCAAGGAGCTCGCCGCTACCACGGTCCTCGCGCTCAGCCTGACCGAGGCGTCCGTCAAGGTCCGCGCCGGAGAGCCGGTCGATGACGAGGCGGACGTCATCGCAGGCGGCTGGGCCGGCGTCATCCCGCTGCGGCTCGCCGCCGGCGACGTCGTCACTGCATCTGACGCCGGCGGCCACGAGCCGCCGACCCACGTCGAGGTGCGAGCGGCCACCCTGCGACCGTGAACACGGTGCCGGGGGAGTGGCTCACCCGCCCGCCGCGTCGGCGTCCTCGACCTCCTCGCGGCTGATCCCGAGCAGGTAGAGCACGGCGTCGAGGTACGGCACGTTCACGCTCGCGTCGGCCTGGCGACGCACGACGGGCTTGGCGTTGAACGCGACGCCCAGCCCCGCGATCGCGAGCATGTCAAGGTCGTTGGCGCCGTCACCGATGGCGACCGTCCGGGCCAGAGGCAGTCCCTCCGCAGCGGCGAACTCCCTGAGCGCTGCGGCCTTTCCGGCGCGGTCGACAACGGCGCCGTCCACCTTGCCGGTCAAACGGCCATCGACGACCTCGAGCCGGTTGGCGCGCACGTACTGCACGTCCAGCTCCCGTGCGATCGGCTCGATCACCTCGGCGAACCCACCCGAGACGAGCCCGAGCGTGAACCCGAGCCGGCGCAGCGTGCGGCAGAGGGTGCGGGCACCGGGTGTCAGCTTCACCGCCTGCCGAACGTCCAGCAGCACGCTCGCGTCGAGCCCGGCGAGCGTGGCCACGCGCCTGTGCAGGCTGTCGGCGAAGTCGAGCTCACCACTCATCGCCGCCGCCGTGACCTCGGCGACCTCGCCCTTCCGCCCGGCATGGGACGCGAGGAGCTCGATCACCTCGTCCTGGATGAGGGTGGAGTCGACGTCCATCACCACGAGCCGACGACCGCGCCGTGCGAGCCCCGCCGGCGACACCGCGATGTCGACGCCCCGACGCGTCGCCTCGAGCACCAGTGCCCGCCGCAGTGAGTCGGCGTCGCCGCCGGAGACGTCGAACTCGACCGTGGTGACGGGGTCGCGCGAGAGCCGGCGGACGCGGTCGATGTTGGCGCCGTTCTCAGCCAGGACGGAGGCGACCTCGGCGACCGCGACCGGCATCAGCGGCGCCCCGAGCACGGTCACGGCCAGTCGTCCACGGGCGCGGTGCCGATTGTCTCCGAGGCCGGCGAGGCAGGTCACCTTGAGTCCGAGCGCCTTGCCGGCGCGGGTGGCTGCGGCGATCAGGCCCCCCTCGTCGCCGTCGACGGTGACCAGCACCGCCAGCGTGAGCTGGCCCCGCACCACGACCTGCTCGACGTCGAGGACCCGGACTCCGGGCGCCGACAGCGCCGCGAAGAGGTCGCGGGTGACACCAGAGCGGTCGGGGCCACTGACCGAGACCAGCAGGGTCGGCTCGTCCGCCCCCACCGTCAGGTCGGCAGTCCTGCGGTCGGCCGGGGAGGCGGGCATGTCATCCAGCGTAGTGAGACGCCTGTCCACGCACCGGGCAGGTCCGCCCGGCTAGGTCCGCCGGCTAGGCCCGCCTGCGCAGCTGGCGGTCCTCCCAGCCGGTGCGGGCATACGAGGCGATGGCCGCGGCAGCGCCCAAGCCGAATCCCCAAGCGGGGTGCGGCATTTCGCCGATCGCGAGGTCGAGCAGCCAGAACGCGCCTGCGGTGACGAGCCCGCAGAAGGTCACGACGGCCACGACGAGGAGGATGCGGTTCACAGTGGGACGGCCTGGCCCTTGCCGATCACCGTGATGCCCGACTCGGTCACCTGCAGACCGCGGGCTCGGTCGTGCTCGGGGTCCATGCCGACGGTGGCGCCCTCGGGGATGCGCACGTTCTTGTCGATGATGGCCCGGCGGACGGTCGCGTGGCGGCCGATCTCGACGTTGTCCAGCAGCACGCTGTCGGTGACCGACGACCACGAGTGCACCTGCACGTTCGGCGACAGCACCGAGTTCTCCACAGTTGCCCCTGACACGACGACGCCCGCCGACACGACCGAGCTCACCGCGTGGCCGATCCGTCCGTGCCAACCGTGCACGAACTTGGCCGGCGGCAGCGGTGGCTGCTGGGTGAAGATCGGCCACTCGGAGTTGTAGAGGTTGAAGACGGGGTGGACCGAGATCAGGTCCATGTGCGCGTCGAAGTACGAGTCCATCGTTCCGACGTCGCGCCAGTAGCCGCGATCGCGGTCGGTCGAGCCCGGAATGTCGTTGTCCTTGAAGTCGTACACGGCGGCGTCGCCGCGTGAGACGAAGTCGGGCACGATGTCGCCGCCCATGTCGTGCTTCGAGTCCTCCCGCTCGGAGTCGCGCGTGACGGCGTCGATCAGCGCGTCCGTCGTGAAGACGTAGTTGCCCATCGACGCCAGCACCTCGTCGGGGGAGTCGGGCAGAGGCTGTGGGGCAGTGGGCTTCTCGAGGAACGCGCCGATCCGGCGGGTGTCGGCCGGGTCGACCTCAATCACACCGAACTGGTCGGCCAGCGAGAGCGGCTGGCGGATCGCGGCGACGGTGCAGCCCGCGCCGGACTCGATGTGCCTCTCGACCATCTGCGAGAAGTCCATGCGGTACACGTGGTCGGCGCCCACCACGACGACGATGTCGGGTCCCTCGTCGTTGACGAGGTTGAGGCTCTGGTAGATCGCGTCGGCCGACCCGAGGTACCAGTGCTTGCCGACCCGCTGCTGCGCGGGGACGGGCGTGACGTAGTTGCCCAGCATGGTGGACATGCGCCACGTCATCGTCACGTGCCGGTCGAGGCTGTGCGACTTGTACTGCGTCAGGACGACGACCTTCAGGTAGCGGGAGTTCACCACGTTCGACAGGGCGTAGTCGATCAGGCGGTAGCTACCTCCGAAGGGCACCGCGGGCTTGGCGCGGTCGGCGGTCAAGGGCATCAACCGCTTGCCCTCTCCACCTGCCAGCACGATGGCAAGAACCTTGGGCGACGCCATGGCCTCACCCTAGGCCCGACCCGCCGATGGCACTACCGTTCCCGCCGGGACGCACCGCAAACCGGCGGCGGGGCGGGCCCGCCGAGGCGGAGGTTCACGAATGCGTGTCGAGGTGTTCACCAAGGAGTACCCGCCCGCTGTGTACGGGGGCGCGGGGGTGCACGTTGCCGAGCTGACGCGAGTGCTGCGCCAACGGGTCGAAGTCGGCGTGCGCTGCTTCGGCGACCCGCGCGACGAGCCCGACGTCACCGCCTACACCGAGCCCCCCGACCTGACGTCCGTCAACGCGGCCCTCGGGACGTTCGGTGTTGACCTCGCCATGGCCGGTGCGGCAGCGCGCGCCGACGTGGTGCACTCGCACACCTGGTACGCCAACCTCGCCGGGCACCTGGCGGGCCTGCTGCACGGCGTGCCGCACGTGGTGACGGCGCACAGCCTCGAACCGCTTCGGCCCTGGAAGGCCGAGCAGCTCGGCGGCGGGTACGCGCTGTCGTCGTTCGCCGAGAGGACGGCCTACCTGGGCGCATCGGCGGTGATCGCGGTGAGCGCCGGGATGCGGCGAGACATCCTCAGGTGCTACCCCGAGGTCGAGCCCGCCCGGGTCCACGTGGTGCACAACGGGATCGACGCCACGACCTGGTTCCACGAGCCCGACGCCGACTATGTGCGCAGCCTGGGCGTCGATCCCGACCGTCCGTCCATCGTCTTCGTCGGACGGATCACCCGCCAGAAGGGTCTGCCGTACCTGCTGAGGGCGGCCGCACAGCTGCCGCCCGAGGTCCAGCTCGTCCTGTGCGCGGGAGCGCCGGACACCCCCGAGATCATGACCGAGGTCAGCGGCCTCGTGGCCGACCTGGGGACCCGGCGCGACGGCGTCGTCTGGATCGAGCGCGTCCTGCCCCAGCCCGAGCTGCGGCGGCTGCTCAGCCACGCCACCACGTTCGTGTGCCCGTCCGTCTACGAGCCCCTGGGCATCGTCAACCTCGAGGCGATGGCCTGCGGGGCAGCCGTGGTGGGAACGGCGACCGGGGGGATCCCCGAGGTCGTGGTGGATGGTGAGACGGGCTGGCTGGTGCCGATCGAGCAGGTCGAGGACGGCACCGGCACCCCCGTCGACCCCGACCGGTACGTCGCCGACCTGGCGGCCGTGATGACCGACGCGGTCTCCGACCCCGACCGTGCACGCCGGTACGGCGAGGCGGGACGGCGCCGCGCGGAGGACGACTTCGGGTGGGACGCGATCGCCGACCGGACCCTCGACGTCTACCGCGCCGCCGGAGCCTGACTCATCCCCCTTTCGCAATTCGCCGTGTTCTCGTGGTGACGCGCCGGCCACGTGACCCCGAGAAGTCGGCGAATTGCGAGGAGACAAGGTCAGCCGCGGGCTGGGATGGGCGTGGTCGCGGCGACCAGGGCGTTGCGCGCGACGTGGTCGACACGTCGCAGTCCGGCCGCACGACGGTCCGCCTCCCAGCCCGTGATCGCAGCGCCGTCGTCCTCCGCAGCCAGCGACACGATCGCCCTCACGCGCACGGCGGACGACAGCACCCGCACCACGCGGCGGTCCGTGCCGGGCGGGATCAGCCCACCGCGCAGCCCGCCGTCGCGCACCATGGCGATGCGGTCGGCGGCGTCGTCACGCCACTTGGCCACGTCGAGCGAGGCCAGGGCCTCGACCGCCTCCATCAGCGCCTCGTGCATCGCCCGCTCGGCGTCCGACAGCTGTGGCAGGGAGGCCGGCGAAGGGGCGACGTCGACCCGGTACGACCTCCAGGTCACCAGGCACCCGGGCTCGATCTCTGACCCGAACCACTCCACCTGTGGCACCAGCATGCAGGCCGCACCCGTCGCGACGGGGACGGTCACGACCGCCTCCTCCGCCTCGACGGCGGCCTGAGTTCCCGCCCCGGGACCCGACAGGCCGCGTGCATCACCCGGCACCGGCAGCACGGCGCGGACCGCGGCAGCCCGTCCCACCAGCTGGTCGAGAAGGTCCGCCAGCCCGGGCCCGAGAGGGTCAGCCGACACGGGGAGGTCCTCGCCGGTCAGGCGGTGCGGCTCGTCGCCGCCGGTCACCACGTCGACCGCGCGACCCGGCTCGACCCGGCCTTCGAGGACGGCGGTCGCCCACAGGGCCAGGCGCACCGAACGGGGGAGGTCCAACACGCCACCAGGGTAGGCGCGCGCAGGGCCGCGCTGCTGCTGCAGGTCAGCCGAGCCGGAGAGGTTCAGGCGGAGCGCATTCGTGACGAAACCCCAGGAGGTGTGGAGGGCCCGCGCCCCAGGGGCGTGGTCGCCGCCTGCACGTCCATCGGGGAGGGTCGGATGTCTGCCTTCTGCCGCCCCCGCAGGGGCTTCACCGTCGCACTCTTCCTGGCCGTCGTGACGGCAGTGGTCGTCACGGCGCCGGTCGCGGCGCAGGAGCTCGGCTCCGGGCCCGCCGTAGTCAAGGCGCCAGACGTCGACACCGAACGCTCCGCTCACGCCACACCCCCTCCGACGTGCACGCGCATGGCACCGACCGACGCCGCCGGGTACCAGGCGATGTTCGACGCCAAGAACGACATGACCTGGTCTGGTGGCGACCAGGCGTCGAGCCTGCTGCTGCCCGACGGGCGCACCGTCTGGCTCTTCGGCGACACGATGCTGGGCACCCAGGGACCGGCCGGCGGGTACGAGCCCGGATGGCGCATGGTCAACAACTCGATGGTCATTCAGGACGGAGGCTGCCTGCGGGGTCTCAACGGACCACTCGGCGACGACCTGATCCCGGACCCGGCGGAGGGAGAGTTCTACTGGCCGCAGCACGGCGTCATCGACCAGGGACGCCTCATCGTGCTGGTGACCCGGATCGCGAAGACCGGCGACTCCCTCTTCGAGTTCGAGATCAGGGGCGTGGACGCGGCCGTGTTCACCGTGCCGACCACCCGGGACGGCGTCCCGACCCTGATGGAGGTCGTGCCGACGCCGTGGAGCTCGGCCGGTGACCTGGGCGCGCTGTACGGCCAGGCCGTCGTCAGTGACGGCGTGCATCACTACCTGTACGGGACGGCCCGGGTCGACGCTCCTCTGCACTTCGGCAGCGACGTCTTCGTGGCCCGAGCCCCCGTGGGCAGGCTGCTCGACGAGTCGACCTGGACCTACTGGGACGGCGCTGGGTGGGGCCGGGATCCGAGAGCCGCCGAGCGCATCGCCTCCGCCGCCAGCGATGGGTGGTCGACGTCGTTCAGCGTCGACCTCGCGCTCGACGGCACGTTCCGGATGCTCACCAAGGAGCACGGCGTCTTCGGCACGGAGGTCATCACGGGGACGTCGCCTTCTGCCGCGGGGCCTTTCACCCGCGCCGTCGTCCTCGGCACGCCGGCCTACGGCACCGGCGGGGAGATGACGTACAACCCACTCGCACACCCGCAGTCGAAGATCGCCGACGGGATGCTGGGCGCGATCTCCCGGAACATGGAGACCAGCGGCGGGCTCGTGGCGGACGCGGACGCGTACAAGCCACAGTTCTTCACCGTCGCGACAGGCTGACCGAGAGGGCCCATTAGGGTCTGGGGCATGAGTGACGTCCTCGAGCTGTACGGGGTGAGCGTGGTCCGCGACGGGTCCGCGCTCATCGACGAGGTCGACTGGTCCGTCGCCGAAGGTGAGCGCTGGGTGGTGCTCGGTCCGAACGGCGCCGGCAAGACCACGCTCCTGCAGGTCGCCGCCGCTCGCATCCACCCGACACGTGGGGTGGCGGGCATCCTCGGCGAGGTGCTGGGCACGGTCGACGTGTTCGAGCTGCGCCCCCGGATCGGGCTGGCGAGCGCGGCCCTGGCTGAGCGGCTGCCGGCCGGCGAGAAGGTCGCCGACATCGTGCTGACGGCGTCGTACGCCGTCACGGGGCGCTGGCGCGAGAGCTATGACGACCTCGACCACGAGAGGGCCGCAGGGCTGCTCGCGGCGCTGGGGGTCTCGCACCTTGCCGACCGGACGTTCGGCACCCTCTCCGAAGGTGAGCGCAAGCGCACGCAGATCGCCCGTGCTCTGATGACCGATCCCGAGCTGATGCTGCTCGACGAGCCGGCGGCCGGTCTCGACCTGGGCGGACGGGAGGAGCTCGTGGGGCGCCTCGCCGCCCTCGCCGCCGACCCGATGGCGCCGGCGCTCGTGCTGGTCACCCACCACGTCGAGGAGATCCCGCCGGGATTCACGCACGCCCTGCTGATGCGCGACGGCCGGGTCGTGACGGCGGGCCCGCTCGACGAGGCGCTGACCGCCGAGCACCTGTCCACCACCTTCGGGCTGCCCCTGGTCGTCGAGCGGCACGGGGACCGCTGGAGCGCACGGGCTTTCGGGTGACGTGGGTCGAGGCCGTCGCCCTGCTGACGGCTGGTGTCGCTGCGGGCACCATCAACACCCTGGTGGGGTCGGGCACGCTGATCACGTTCCCCACGCTGCTCGCGTTCGGGTACCCGCCGTTGATGGCCAACGTGTCGAACAACATCGGGATGGTGCCGGGTGGGGTGTCCGGCACATGGGGGTACCGAGCTGAGCTCGAGGGGCAGGGACGCTGGGTCAGGCTGCTCGCCCCGATGTCGCTCGTCGGCTCGATCGCCGGGGCCGTGCTGCTGCTGTTGTTGCCGGAGAAGGCGTTCTCGGCGATCGTCCCTGTGCTGCTGGGCATCTCGGTCGTCCTGGTACTCATTCAGCCTCGTCTGCAGAGAACGCTCGCGCGTCGCCGCGAGGAGCAGGGACGCGACCATCACGAGATGAGCGGAGGCCGCACTGCGGCGACCGTCGGCGGCACTTTCGGTGCCGGCATCTACGGCGGCTACTTCGGTGCGGCGCAGGGAGTGCTGCTGGTCGGGCTCCTCGGCAGCCTGCTGCCCTCCTCGCTGCAACAGGTGAACGCGATCAAGAACCTGCTGTCGCTGATCGTCAACAGCGTGGCCGCGGTGACCTTCGTGCTGGTCGCCCGCGAGCACGTCAACTGGGCTGTGGTCGGTGTCATCGCCCTAGGCACGCTGATCGGTGGTGTCGTCGGGTCCAAGGTCGGACGGCGACTGCCCCCAACTGCCCTCCGCGCTGTGATCGTCGTGGTCGGCGTCGTCGCGATCGTTCGCCTGGTCGCGGGGTGACCGAGGTGACCGACGCCCGCGGCGAGGTGGTCGAGGTCGACGACCTGGCCGACCCTCGCCTGCACGACTACACGCGCCTCACCGAGGTGTCCCTGCGGCTGCAGCGCGAGCCTGCCGAGGGCATCTACATCGCGGAGTCGAACAAGGTCATCCGGCGCGCCCTCGCCGCCGGCCACCGCCCGCGCTCGTTCCTGATGTCACACCGCTGGCTCGACGACCACGACAACCTGTTGGGTTCGCCTGCCGCAGCGGGGGTTCCGGTCTTCGTCGGGCGCGAGGACTTGCTGCAGCAGCTCACCGGCTTCCACCTGCACCGCGGCGCGTTGGCGGCGATGAACCGGCCGCCACTGCCTGCGGTCGACAACCTGCTGGCCGGTGCGCGCCGCGTGGCCGTTCTCGAGGACATCGTCGACCACACCAACACTGGTGCCATCTTCCGGTGCGCAGCGGGGCTGGGAGTCGACGCGGTGCTCGTGACGCCGCGCTGCGCCGACCCGCTCTACCGGCGGTCGGTGCGGGTCTCCATGGGCACGGTGTTCCAGGTGCCGTGGACGCGGCTGGACCAGTGGCCGGACGGTCTCGACCTGTTGCGCGACAAGGGCTTCACCGTGGCGGCCATGGCACTGACGGACGACGCCGTCTCGCTGGACGACTTCGCCGCCGACCTGCCCGACCGGTTCGCCCTGCTGCTCGGCACCGAGGGCGGCGGACTCACGCCGGCTGCCGTCGACCGCGCCGACGTGGTGGTGCGCATTCCGATGGCCGGGGGAGTGGACTCGCTCAACGTCGCCGCGGCCAGCGCAGTGGTGTTCTGGGCGACGCGCTAGCGAGACGGGTTCGCTGCCATGGCGAGTCCGTCGACGACCTGTGCACCGGGCAGCTCGGCGACCAGGCGGCCGGGCACGGCGAGCTTCGAGCGTCGAACGCCGCTGCCGATCACGACGACGGGGGCAGCGACGACCGCCGCGTCGACCAGCAGGGGCCACGCGTCCGGGAGACCGACGGGGGTGATGCCTCCGTACTCCATCGACGTGCGCTCGACCGCGTCGTCCATCGGGAGGAACGAGGCCTTGCGCACCTCGAGCGTGCGACGCACCAGGCCGTTCACATCTGCGCGGGTTGTGGCCAGCACGAGGCACGCTGCGACGCGCTGTTCGCCCTCGCGCTTGCCCGCCACCACGACGCAGTTGGCTGACACGTCCAGGGGTATCCCGTGTGCCTCGGCGAGCGCCGAAGTGTCGGCCAGGGCGGGGTCGATCTGCGCGACCTGCACCTCGGACGTGTGAGGCCACGTGCCCAGTGCCTCGGCGACGCGCGGCGCCAGGAGGTCGAGGCGCTCCAGTACAGGGACCCAGTCGAGCGTGCCGATCATGGCGACCATCCCAGCAGGACGACCCCTGCGCAGCCCAGCGCCCACAGCACGCTGGCGAAGGTGCCGATGATGAAGCGCTCCGACGTGCCGGCGTGAGCGCGGAGCTCTGGGTACCGCCCGAGTCCCTTGACCGCCAGCACGATGGCGATACCCTCCGGCCAGCCGACCAGCAGCGCGACCGAGATCGCCAGCCGTTCGAGCACCCCGATGGTGGCGCCGCCTCGCAGCACGGTGGCGGGTGGTGGCTGGGGTGGCGAGCCCGGTGGTGGCGGCGCCTGTGGCGACATGCGCAGCACCGCCGCCGTCACCGGGCCACCCCCGAGCACTGCTGCGAGGACGGCCAGCACCAGGCCCAAGGGCACGAAGCCGCCGTCGTCCTTCGGCGTGGTGACCGCGAGCACCGCGGTGACCGCGAGGACCACCGGGCCGAGCGCCACCAGGGCCGTGCGCAGACCGCTGTCGCGAAGGCGCGCTGTTCCGGCGGACGTCGACGCGCCCGGGTCGGGCAGGGGCAGCACCCACGCCAGTGCCGTGACGGCGACGGTGACGACGAGGCCGGCCAGGACGGGTGTGCTCACGCGCCCATCCTGCCTTCCGGCCCGGACAGCGGGTCGCGGTCGTCCGCCACGGCGAGCATCAGGGCGGCCACGGGGCGCACTCGCGACTCGTGGGTCCACAGCCCGGCGTGGAGCCGCTGGCTCAAGGCCTGCTTGGTGATCCGGAGCTTCGCGGCGGCCTCGGTCTGAGAGAGCCCGGACGCGACCAGGTCGGCTGCCTGCCATCCCGCAGCGCTGCGTCGCTGGACGACGGCGCTCAGCAGACCGAGCAGGGCCTCGGCGTCTCGGGCAGCGTCAGCCGTACCCTCGACGGCGACGCGGTCCTGCGACAGCTTCGCGCGCTCGACGGCTCTCCGAGCATGCTCGTACGAGGACCCGGCCCCGGCACGTGCGCTGCGAGGCAGTGGGCGGCGGACGGTTCCCACTCCGACGCCGACGCTCCAGTGCCCGTCGCGCACCAGGGCGAGGGTCAGGTCGACGACCAGTGCGGGGTCGTCCAGAACACCCTGGACCTCGTCGCCTGCGGTGCGCTCGAAGGCGCGCACCCGACCCTTGGCGCGGTCACGGTGGTTGAGCAGCCGCAGCACCTGCGCCACCCGGTCGTCGTCGAGGCGGCTTCGCCGCTGGTCGACAGTGAGGACGAACACGGTGCACCTCCTCGCGTTGCCTGAAGGTCAAGCATCTGACCTTGACTGACCGTTGTCAAGCCGTTGTCCTTGACTCAACGCTGTCAAGCCGTGACGCCTGTCTCGCGTAGGCTGTGCACACTCAGTCGTCGTCACAGGAGGTACCACCGTGCTGAAGGTCGGAGACACCGCACCGGACTTCGAGCTGCCGGACCAGTACGGGGCGCCTCGCAGGCTCTCGACTCTGCTGGCCGACGGCCCGCTGGCGCTGTTCTGGTACCCGGGAGCGCTGACCAGCGGGTGCACGGAGGAGGCCTGCTACTTCCGCGACCTGGCCTCCGAGTTCGAGGCGGCCGGTGCCCAGCGGGTCGGCATCAGCATGGACACGGTCGAGGCGCAGAAGACGTTCTCCGACACGAACTCCTTCGACTACCCGCTACTGGCCGACGTGGACGGGTCCGTCGCGGAGGCGTACGGCGTGCGGCAGGCCGAGTCCGAGGAGGACCCGGTCCTGCGCGCAACGTTCGTCATCGCCACCGACCGCACCGTGGTCCGGGCACTCGAAGACGACCGGAGCATGGAGATCCACGCCGACGAGGCGCTCTCCGCACTCCGGTCGTAGTCGACTGGTTCTGAACTAGGCGGACTCTCTCCTGAACGTGCGGGTGCCCATCCACAGACCGAGTGCGGTCAGGACGGCGACCCACACCAGGCCCCACATGGCTGTCGAGGAGCCCAGGTCACCGGCGAACATCGCCCGCACCCCGCTGACGACGTGCTTGAGCGGGTTGATGTCCGAGATGCGTTGCAGCCACGTGGGTCCCATCGACATCGGCAGCAGGATGCCCGACAGGAGGAGCACCGGCATCGCTATGCCGTTCAGCAGCGGCGCCAGCGCGTCCTCGCTCTTCGTGATCAGCGCGACGGCGTACGACATCGAGGCGAACGTCGCCCCGAGCAGGGCCACGATGACGAGTGCCAGCAGCACGCCGTCGAGTGGTGCCCGCAGGCCCAGCAGGTACGAGGCGCCGAGCAGCAAAACCGTCTGCACGACCAGCACGACGACGTCGCGCAGCACTCGTCCGAGAAGAAGGGCCGTACGGCTCGCTGGCGTCACGCGCATCGACTCGATGACACCGGCGCGATACTCCGCGATGAGGGCGAAGCCCACGAACATCGCCCCGAAGATGCCGAGCTGAACGATCAGGCCAGGAATGAAGATCGCGTAGGCGTTCGTCTCGCCCGGCGCCCCGGCCGTCATCTGCGCAGCGATCGGCTCGAGCAGCGGGCCGAACAGGACGAGGTACAGCAGTGGCTGGCTGAGGGAGATCACCGACCACATCGGGTTGCGCAGTGCCAGCCGCATGGCGCGGCTGAACACGATCCAGGTGTCTCGGGCGAAGCTCATCGCTGGTCCTTCCCGGCGCCGCTGAGGGCCGCCTCGGTGTCGGCCGTCGGCCGGGGTGACGCGTCGACGCCGGATTCCGTCGGAGCCGTGGGCTCGTCGCGCAGCGACCGTCCGGTCATGGTCAGGAAGACGTCGTCGAGGGTCGGTCGGTGCACCGCGACACTCTCGAGAGTGGCTCCGAGAGCGTCGATCTCACGCAGCAGGCCTGGGAGCACCTGCCCGCCGTTGGGAATGCGCAACGAGACCTTGGTGCCCTCGACGGCGATCTCGACGGCACCCGGCAGGGAGCCGGCCGCAAACGCCACAGCCGCCGCACGGCCTGGGTCCACCAGGTGCAGGGTGATCGCGTCGCCCGACACCTGTTGCTTGAGCTCCTCCGGCGTTCCGGCCGCGACGATCGAGCCGTGGTCAATGACGAGGATGCGGTCGCACAGGGCGTCGGCCTCGTCGAGGTAGTGAGTGGTGAGGAAGACCGTGGTGCCGCCGGCGCGGAGTCCCTCGATGTGCTGCCAGAGGTTGGCTCGCGCCTGCGGGTCGAGGCCGGTGGTCGGCTCGTCCAGGAAGATCAGGCCGGGCATGTGGATCAGCCCCATCACGATGTCGAGCCGACGGCGCTGCCCGCCGGAGAGGGTCTTGCACTGGCGCTTCCAGAGACCATCGAGGTCGAGCTCGGCGAACAGCTGCTGGCCCCGCGCAGTGGCGTCGCGCTTGGACTCCCCGTACAGGCGGGCGTGGTCGACGACTTCCTCGCCGGCCAGCGCCTCAGGCAAGGTAGAGCCGCCCTGGGGCACGTAGCCGATCTGTCTGCGAACGCCGACGGGATCGCTGAGCAGGTCACAGCCCGCGACTGTGGCCTGGCCACTGGTCGGTGCGAGCAAGGTGGCGAGCATGCGAAGCGTCGTCGTCTTGCCCGCCCCGTTGGGGCCGAGGAAGCCGACGATCTCGCCGGTCTCGACGTGGAGGTCGACGCCACGGACGGCCTCGACAGGTCCGCGGCGGGTTGTGAAGGTGCGGGCGAGTCCCCGCGCATCGATCATCATGCGGCGAGTCTGCCGCCTCAACATTGACTAGTCAATGTTGAATCCCAAACTGGGATGACTCCGCATGGTCAGGGGGGCGGGGGCTCCGTTCGCCAGTGCGTCAGGAGGTCGTCGGGCGCCTCCCAGTCGGGCTTCTCGCCGGCGAAGGAGTACGCACCTTCGCGGAGCCGGGTGACCAGGTCGCGCGTCCACACGAGTTCGCCCGCATCGCGCGCGTAGCCCAGCCGGATCTGCTCGACGACGTTGTTGGGCGTGCCGGGGGAGTCGAGGATGCCACGTTCGGTGAAGGCCTGCGAGGCCGCGGCCGCCTCGTGCTGGGCGATCCGGGACTCGAGGGCTGCGATCGCCTCGTCGCGGCGCAGCGTCCAGACGAAGCTCATCGCCGTCATCAGGCCCGTGCTGTCGACGTTGCGCACGTTCCAGAGCTCCTCGCGGAGCAGGCGGAAGTACTCCTCCTCGCCCTCGGCGGTCAGCCGGTACACCGTGCGACCGGCGCTCCTGCCCTCGTCCGCGCTCTCGGTCTCGGCGAGGAGACCGTGGCGCGCCAGCGTCCGCAGCCCTGAGTAGATCGAGCCCGGGTTGATGTTCGCCCACGTCTCGACGTTCCAGGACACCAGTTCTCGCCGGAGCTGGTAGCCGTACGCGGGCTGGAAGATGCGCACGACGCCGAGCAGCAGCAACCGTGTCGACGACATGCGCGGAGTGTAAGCCGACCGGGTCAGCCGCCGGTGGAGGAGTTGTACTGCTCGATCGCCGACTGCAGACCGTCCGCCGCCTCCGACAGGGACGCCTCCGGATCGCCGCCGAGCACAGCCTTTTCGATCCCGTCCTCACTGGCCTTGCGCGACTGCGGCATCACGCCCAGCGCGCACCCCTGCGTCGCGACGCTGAGCTCGGTGTCCTGCAGCTGCTGCACCGCGACGTCGAACTGTGGGTACTGCTCGCGCCACTCGACGTCCTCAGGCAGGTCGAGCGCGCTCTTGGAGGTCGGGAAGTAGCCAGTCGTGGTGTGCCACTGCGCCTGCGTCTGCGGTTCGGCCAAGAACTGCGCGAACTGCCAGGCCGCCTCCTGCTGCGCAGCGTCGTGGCCCTCGCCACCGATCCAGAGGGAGGCGCCGCCGATGATCGGCCCGGACGAGCTGCCCTCCTGCTTGGGGTAGTAGCCGACCCCGAGGTCGAAGACGCCCTCTGCGGCAGCGGTGAAGCCCTTCACCTGGCCCGTCGACTCCAGCGTCATGGCGACCTGGCCGGCCTTGAAGGCGTCCTGGGCTGCCGGGGTCTCGCGTCCGGTGTTGGCGGCGAGCCCGTCGGCGACCATGTCCTGCCACCACGACACCATCTCGACAGCCTCTGGGCCGTCGAAGAGCACCTCAGTTGCCTTGCCATCACGGCCGTTTCCCTCGTTGCAGTACTCCGCGCCGTTGCTGGCGACGTACTGCTCGAGGAGCCATCCGTAGATCGCCGCGCCGAAGCCGAACTGGGCCGGTCCGCCGTTCTTGACCGAGAGCTTCTCGGCGGCGGCGCGGATCTCTTCGAGGGTCGACGGCGGGTCCTCCGGGTCGAGCCCGGCCTGCTCGAACAGCGTCTTGTTGTAGTAGAGGACGGGCATCGAGGTGTTGAACGGCATTGACCACAGGTTGTCGTCGACGGTGTAGTACCCCGTGATGTTCGGCTGCAGGTCGGAGACGTCGTAGTCGTCGCGGTCGATGAACTCCTGCATCGGCACGACCTGCTGCGAGTCGATCATGAACCGCGTGCCGATGTCGTAGATCTGCACGAGGTCGGGCGTCGAGCCCGACTGGACCGAGGCCTTGTACTTGGTGATCGTGTCGTCGTAGTTGCCTTGGTAGACAGCCTCGACCGCGATCTTGCCCTCGTTGTCGGTGTTGAACTGGTCGACCAGGGCGGTGAGGGCCTCGCCGTTGGTGCCGTCCATGCTGTGCCAGAACGTGACGTCGGTGACGCCCTCGACGTCATCGAGCGCGTTCGCGTCGGGCGCCTCTGCCTGCCCGTCACCGCCGCCCGACCCGCCGCCGCAGGCCGCCAGCCCGAGAGTCACTGCTGTGAAGGCTGCGACGGCCGCGAGCCGCCCTGTTGCGCGCCTGGTGCTTGTCATCGCTTCTCCCTCGTGGTGGTTCTGCTGACGATCGGTCGGCTTGTGCGGCAGGTCATTTCACGGCTCCAGCGGTCAGTCCCCGGACGATGAACCGCTGGCCGAAGAGCACGAGCAGCAGGGTCGGCGCGAGCGCGAGGACCACACCGGCCAGCACCATGCCGGGGTCGCCCGAGTCGATGCTCCGCAGCTGGGTGATGCCGATCTGGATGGTCTGGCTCTCCGGCTTCTGCGTGACGAGCAGTGGCCAGAAGTACATGTTCCAGGCCGACAGGAAGGCGTAGATCGACAGCGCCGCCAAGGTGGGCCGGCTGAGCGGCACCAGGATCGACCACAGGAACCGCAGGTGACCTGCGCCGTCCACACGGGCCGCGTCCCGCAGCTCGGCCGGGAAGGCCAGGAACGCCTGCCGCAGCAGGAAGACGCCGAAACCGGTGGCCAAGAAGGGAAGTGCCAGTGCGGCGTAGGTGTCGATGAGCCGCAGGTCGGACATGAAGAGGTAGTTGGGGATGATGATCGCCTCCCACGGGACCATCATCGTCGAGAGGAAGAGAGCGAACCAGAATCGCCTGCCCCGCAACGGAAGGAACACGAACGCGTATGCAGCGAGGACGCTCGTGACCACCTGCCCGACGGTCACGATCACAGCGACCGAGACGCTGTTGCCGTACTGGCGCACGAGAGGGATGACGTCGAGGGCGTTGCCGTAGTTCTCCGGGTGCAGGCCATCGAAGGGCAGCAGCGACGGCGGGAAGGTGTTGATGTCGCGCGGTCCCATCAGCGAACCGACCACCGCGTAGTACACCGGGAACAGGACGACGACGAAGATCGCGCCCAGCGCGACGTAGGTGCCGACGAGTCCGGCTCGGCGCCCGCTCACCGGTAGAACACCTTGCGCTCGAGCACCCCGAACTGGAGTGCCGTGATGACGAGGACGATGACGAGCAGCACGACGGCCTGCGCCGAGGCGGAGCCGAAGTTGGAGTTGTTGTTCGCGAACGCCTGGTCGTAGATCGAGTACACGAGAGTCGTGGTGGCCTCGTCGGGCCCTCCGCGCGTCAGGATGTGGATCTGACCGAAGCTCTGCAGCGACGTGATCGTGCCCGTGACGACCAGGAAGAAGAGCTGCGGTGTGAGCAGCGGGACGATCACCGACCGCTGCAGTCGCAGGCCGTGCGCACCGTCGAGGCGTGCCGCCTCCACGACGTCCTCATCGATCGCGCCGAGGCCGGCTGAGAGGACGAGCAGGTTGTAGCCGAGCTGCATCCACACCGTTGCGAGGCTGACCGAGAGCAGGGCGATGGATGGGTCGGTCAGCCAGGCGACCCGCTCGCCGCCGAGCTGGGTGATCAGGCCGTTCAGCACGCCGACGGCTGGGTTGTACAGCACTCCGAAGACGACCGAGGCCGTCGCGACCGAGAAGGCGAACGGCAGCGCGAAGCCGGTGCGGAAGAACCGCACAGCACGGATCCGCTGGTTGAGCAGGAGCGCCAGGACCAGTGCGATGACGAGGCTCGGGAGCACGGTGAGCACGGTGAAGCCTGCGGTCACGGCCAGCACCTGGCCGAAGTCGCCACCGCTCAGCAGCCGCGTGTAGTTCTCGGCACCGACGAAGCCGGACGGTCGACCGAAGAGGTCGCTGCCCTGGAGCGACAGGAACACCGAGCGCCCGAGGGGCCAGAACATGAAGAGGGCGAAGATGACGAGGGCCGGAAGCAGGTAGACCAGCGCGGCGGCCGACTGCCACCCACTGCGGCGGCCGGTCCCTTCCATTTCGCCCCCTGTCTTCGGCGGGGCCGTTGTCAGCGCCGTCACGCAGGCGGCCCTTCACTCCTGGCGGGGGACTTCGGGTTCCGGCTCACCGTCCGGAGAATAGGCCTATTCGCGACTTTCGCGACATCGAACCTCAGAGCGTGTCTGTGCAAGCGCGTGGCGGCTCGGCACCGTCGCCGACGTCGTCGGCGACGCTAGGTTGAGCCACATGGCCAAGGGCACCGGCTCGCCGGCGGTGGAGCTCGAGGTGGGCGATCGAGACGTCCGCGTCTCCAACCCCGACCGGGTCTACTTCCCCGAGCGGGGGGAGACGAAGCTCGACCTCGTCAACTACTACCTCAGCGTCGGTGGCGGCATCGTCCGGGCTCTACGCGAGCGTCCATGCATGATGCACCGGTTTCCCGAGGGGGTCAGCGGCGAGAAGGTGCACCAGAAGCGGCTCCCTCGCGGCGCGCCGCCCTGGGTCGAGACCGTCCGGGTCCACTTTCCGCGATACGGACGCCACGCGGACGAGCTGTGCGTCACGGAGCTCGCCTCGGTCGTCTGGGCGGTGCAGATGTCGACGGTCGAGTTCCACCCCTGGAACTCGCGCCGGGCCGACACCGAGTCGCCGGACGAGTGGCGCATCGACCTCGACCCCATGCCGGACTGCGACTTCGACAGGGTGCGGCGTGTGGCCCACGTCGCTCACGAGGTGCTCGACGAGCTGGGCGCCATCGGGTGGCCGAAGACCTCGGGCGGACGGGGACTGCACGTCTACGTGCGCATCGAGCCGCGTTGGGGTTTCGCCGACGTCCGCCGTGCCGCACTGGCTTTCGCCCGTGAGGTCGAGCGCCGAGCACCCGATGACGTGACCACGACGTGGTGGCGACGTGACCGCGACCCTCGACTGGTCTTCGTCGACTACAACCAGAACACGCGCGACCACACCATCGCGAGCGCCTACTCGGTTCGCGGAAACCCGCGCGGCACGGTGTCGACACCGATCCGGTGGGACGAGATCGACGACGTGCTTCCGGACGACTGCACGATCGCCACGGTGCCCGCCAGGTTCGCCGAGATCGGTGACCTGCACGCGGGCATCGACGACACGGTGTTCTCGATCGAGACGCTGCTGGAGTGGGCCGACCGCGACGAGCGCGAGGGCAAGCCCGATCCTGGGGTCGACGCGGAGGACGAGGACGTCAGCCCACCTTCCTGACGTGCTCGCTAACCGTGGTGGTCAGCCGGCCGGCGTGGTCTTGCCGGCGGCCGCGCGCCAGTGCCGGTCGTCGCCGTGTCCGGCCACTGCGGCCTGTTCGATCGCGTTGACTTCATCAGGGCTGAGGACGGTGACCAGGCAGAACTCGTTGCCGAACGGGTCCTGCATGACCGCCCAGTCGATGACCGGCGGCCCTCCAACGGCGGAGTGGGGGCGCGGGTAGACGCTGGGCTCCTTCTTCACGGTGCCCCCGATCGCTTCGATTTCCCGTACGGCAGATTCGATGTCGCGGACCCAGATGTCGACGTGCGACCGGTTCGCCTCTGGGCCCTTCTTCGTCGAGACGAGATGCAGGATCATCTCGTGCCGCCAGGGTTCGGCCTGGCCGAGGTACGAGAGGCGGCCGGGCCACACCGACTCGATCACCGGCAGACCGGTGAGCTCCGACCAGAACGCCTCCGCGACAGCGAGGTCCTCGACGTCGATGACCTGACACCGGAGCTTCCCGATACCCATTGCCTGACTCCCTCGCGACGCCACCCCTGAATGCGGCGAGGCTACCTGCAATCTACTCGCAATGCGAGTAGTTTCGATGGATGACTGCAGCGACCCCCACCACCTATGCACTCCTCGGCATGCTGGCGGTGCGTTCGTGGACCGGTTACGAGCTGACCCAGCAGGTTCGGCGCAGCCTGCGATTCGTGTGGTCCGTCTCCGAGGGCCACCTCTACCGCGAGCAGCGACGGCTCGTGGAGCTCGGGTGGGCCACCGTCGAACCCGAGGCCGCTGGGCAGCGTTCGCGCAACCGGTACACGATCACCGACGACGGACGATCGGCCCTGAGCGGCTGGCTCGCCACCGAGCCCGACGAGCCGCACTTCCAGATCGAGGGCATTCTGCGGACGTTCTTCGGCGACCAGTCCAGCCCCGACGAGCTCGTCTCCGCCATGCGGGCCACGGCCACGATGGCCCGCTCGATGCTGAACGAGATGGTCGGCTTCGCCGACGAGTACCTGGAGGACGGCGGTCCCTTGTCGATGCTCGAGCACAGGGAGGGGAACGCGCACGGGCGCCGCGAGTTTCATGGCCGACCGATGTTCCCGGAACGCCTGCACGTGGTCGCGTTGGCGATGGACGTGACGACACGGCTGCTCCAGGACGTCGAGGGCTTCTTCGTCGAGGTGTCGGACGAGGTGGCGACCTGGGACGACACGACTGCTGCCTCCATCACCCCGTCGACGCGCGCACGCCTCGAGCGGATCCGGTCGAGAGGCGCGCCCGATCCGGGGCTGGGTGCTGCCGACGGAAGCGCGCTCTGACAGGATCCGTCCCAGAGACGAGGTGCGCACGATGTTGGTGGCCGGGGTGGGGTGGCGGGGCCAGGAGTACCTGGTCGTCGTGGTCGACTCCGGCAGTCGCTCCGTCGTCAGGCATGCCACCTTCCGGGCGGACCAGCTCGACGAGATGATCGCCCTCCTACGTGCCCCCGGCGACGACCTCCACTGCGTGATCGACACGGCGAGTGGCGTTCTCGAGCACCTCGTCGGTGCCGGCCTTCAGGTCTTTCGCGCTGACCCATGGTCGGTGGAGCGCCTCAGGGGCGGCTCGGCCGAGCCCGGATCCTTGGCCCGGTGCTGGTGGAGCAAACCGTTCGAGCTGACGAAGCTGACCGTGGAGGACGGCGCCCTGAGCGGCCGTCAACCAGGCGTGCGAGCGGCGATCGAACGGTGCGTCGACGTCGAGCGCGAGCTGACCGCCGCGGGGCAGTGGTTCTCCCAGGGGGCGGGTAGCACCCGGCAGATCGCACTTACCTTCGACGACGGCCCGGGCCCGTTCACGGGGCAGGTTCTCGACGTCCTCGCCCGCTACGGCGTCGTGGCCACCTTCTTCTGCATCGGCCTGCATGCGCACGCCGACCCCAGAATGGTTCAGCGCATCGTCGACGAGGGACACCTGGTGGCGAACCACACCTGGTCGCATCCGTACTTGCCCGACCTGACGAGGCACGAGCTCGCCGACCAGCTGGAGCAGACGAGCGCGGCGATTGCGCGAGTGACCGGAGCGCCGCCGGCGCTGTTCCGGCCGCCCTACGGTGGCCGCAGCCCCGAGGTGATGGAGGGGCTGGCTGAGTCGGGGATGGTCACGGCGCTGTGGGACGTCGACGCCCTCGACTGGGCGATGCCTGGCCAGGCGACGATCGAGCGCACGGTCATCGAGCAGGCGGGTCCCGGTTCGGTCGTGCTGATGCATGACGGCGGCGCGGACCGCTCCCAGACGGTTGCCGCGCTGCCAAGGATCATCGAGCGCTTCGGCTCCGACGACTACTCGTTCGTGTCAGTCGACCGGCTGGCCCGAGCCGCGCCCTGAGGCAGCTGTGCGGACGAGTGGAATCTGCTGGTGTCCGGAGGGGGACTTGAACCCCCACGCCCGTTAAGGGCACTAGCACCTCAAGCTAGCGCGTCTGCCATTCCGCCACCCGGACAAGGTGTCAGCCCGCGCCGACACACCAGCGCGAGCGGCAGCAAGGCTAACACGCAGCAGGTGTCCGACTCGCCCGCCGGGGCCGCTCCAGAGCCCTCTAGGGTCACGCCGTGGACCACGCCGTACGCACCCTCGACGACCTCATGACCCCGGTAGCTGGAGTGGTCCGGACGGCCCCGTCACGCTGCTGCCGGCCGGCGACGTGACGGACGGTGTCGTGCGGGTCGGCGAGACGGTGCGGCGCCCTCGCCAGCCCACCTCGCGGGCGGTCGCGGCGTTCCTCCAGCACCTTCGCGGGGCCGGCTTCACCGGGGCGCCGGCCTTCCTGGGGACGGACGTCGAGGGGTGAGATGTGCTGGAGCACCTGCCCGGCGACGTGGCGGGCCAACAGCCGGAGCCGTGGGCCGCCGACAACGCGCTGTTGCCGACCATCGGCACACTCCTGCGCGACCTGCACTCCGCTGCAATGGGTTTCGAGCCCTCGGCCGGCGCCCTCTGGTTCATGACGAGCACCCCGACCCACCGGAGCGTGCCGCTGCTCTGGGGCCGACCACACTGATCGGGCACAACGACGCAACGCCGCAGAACGTGGTGGTCAGGGCGGGTCGCGCGGTCGCACTGATCGACTTCGACCTGGCCGGACCTTCGACCCCGCTGCGCGAGGTGCTCATCGCGTGCCTCCACTGGGCCCGCTCGCCGAGTCGTCCGACCGCCCGGCGTCGTTCGCGAACTGCGACGCGCCGGCGCGCTGCCGGCTGCTGGCGGACGGGTACGGGCTGACCGCGGCACTGCTGGACGGGTGACCGCTCGCTACGGTGCCGGTATGGCACCGACGAGCACGGAGCAGGCCGAGGGCGAGGTCGTCGAGCTCTGCCGCGACCTGCTGCAGATCGACACGTCCAACTACGGCGACGACAGCGGTCCAGGCGAGCGGAAGGCTGCCGAGTACGTGATGCAGCAGCTGACCGACGTCGGCCTGGACCCCGAGCTGATCGAGGCGTCTCCGGGCCGCTCCAGCGTGCTGCTGCGGATCGAGGGCGAGGACAGCGGACGGGACGCGCTGCTGCTGCACGGCCACCTCGACGTCGTGCCCGCTCACGCGCCCGACTGGCAGGTCGACCCGTTCGCGGGGGAGGAGCGCGACGACTGCCTCTGGGGCCGAGGCGCGGTCGACATGAAGGGCATGGACGCGATGCTGCTGGCCCTGGTGCGCGACATGGCTCGCACCGGCCGCAAGCCCGCGCGTGACCTCGTCGTCGCGTTCCTCGCCGACGAGGAGGCGGGTGGAAACGAGGGCGCGCACTGGCTGGTGACACATCGTCCCGAGCTGTTCGACGGAGTGACGGAGGCGATCAGCGAGGTCGGTGGCTTCTCGATCGACCTCGAGGGCCAGCGCTGCTACCTGCTGCAGACGGCTGAGAAGGGCATCGCGTGGCTACGGCTGGTCGCCGACGGACGGGCTGGGCACGGTAGCCAGGTCAACAAGGACAATGCCGTTACCCGTCTGGCACAGGCGGTCTCACGCATCGGCACGTACGAGTGGCCGATCGAGATGACGCCGACGGTGCGAACCTTCCTCGACGGAGTCACCGAGATCACCGGTGTCGAGTTCGACCCTGCTGACCCCGACCAGATCCTCGCAACGCTCGGCACCACGGCCCGGTGGGTCGGCGCCACGCTGCGCAACACGTCCAACCCGACGGTGCTCGACGCCGGCTACAAGCACAACGTCATCCCCGGCCGCGCGTCCGCCCTGATCGACTGTCGCCCGGTCGGCGGGCATGAGAAGGAGCTGATGGCGAAGATCGCCGAGCTCGCCGGTGAAGGCGTCGAGGTCGAGACCGTTTACGGCGACAACGCGATCGAGGCGCCGCACGCGGGTGCACTGCCCGACGCGATGGTCGCGGCCCTGATCGCGGAGGACCCTGGCGCGCGGGTGCTGCCGTACTGCCTCTCCGGTGGCACGGACAACAAGGCCTTCGCTCGGCTCGGTGTGAGCGGCTACGGCTTCGCACCACTGCGGCTGCCGGCAGACCTCGACTTCTCCGGCATGTTCCACGGCGTGGACGAGCGGGTGCCGACCGACGCCCTGACGTTCGGCGTGCGCGTGCTCGACCGCCTGCTGCGTACCTGCTGAACGACTCGGAGAGGCTGGAAGAGTCCTCAGCGCGTGCGCGCCACTCGGAGGATGCGGCGCCTGAGCCAGACGCGTCGCGCGCCGCCGAGGTACACCACGACACGGGTCAGCTCCCACCGTCCGTACTCGGCGTGCTCGGTCATCAGCTGGCGCGCCTCGGCCCGGGATGTGCCGCGGGGGAGCGTCATCACCTTGAACTCGTAGTCGCGCCCGTCCATCAGCCGGGAGAAGCGTTCGGGCGCGCCGGAGCCGGACGACCCGTCCACCGATCGGCTGTTCATCGCTGCCATTGTGCCTGCTACCGCGCTACCTTCGTGCCATGACCACCGATCCGCGTGCCGCGCTCGACCGGCTGGTCGCTGCCCTGGAGTCGCACCTCGTGGCTTCTCAGCAGCGCCGCGGCGACGCCGACCCAGCGGTGGTGCAGGCCTACGACACTCTTGCCGACGCCTTCGACACCTACGACGAGGCGCTGTTCGACGCTTACGGCGAGACCACGCCGTTCGAGCTGCCCGACGACGAGGACGACACGTCCGACGACCTCGACGACGAGGACGACTTCGACGAGGACGACCTCGACGACGACTTCGACGACGCGATCGACGAGGACTTCGACCCGAGCGCGGCGGAGACGACGACACCCACCCGCTGAGTCAGCTCAGTCGGTCAGGCCTGGCCGTCGCCCGACACGTCGTCCAGCGCCTGGCGGATGGCGACCGGCAGCTCGAGGTCCTCGGCACCCAGCACGGCGCGCAGCTGGGCCGCCGTCCGTGCGCCGACCACGACCGCCGCGATCCCCTCCCGGTCGCGCGCCCAGGCCAGGGCGACCTCCAGCGGGGCGGCGTCGAGCCCGGTCGCAGCGGTGGCCACCGCCTCGACGACGCGCGCCGAGCGCTCCCCGAGGTACGGCCGCACGTAGCCGGCGAAGTGGTCCGATGCCGCGCGCGAGTCGGCCGGTGTCCCTTGCCGGTACTTGCCGGTCAGCACTCCACGACCGAGCGGTGACCAGCCGATCACCCCGCAGCCCACGGCCGCAGCAGCGGGCAGCACGTCGGCCTCGGCGGTCCTAGCGAGAAGGGAGTACTCGACCTGGTTGGCCACGAGGTGGAAACCCGCACCCTGGGCGAGCGTCTCGGCTCGTGCCAGCTGCCAGCCGCTGTAGTTCGAAACGCCTACGTAGCGTGCGCGTCCGGTGGTGACGACGTGCTGGAGGGCCGACAAGGTCTCCTCGAGCGGCACGCCGTCGTCCCACACGTGGGCGAGGAACAGGTCGACGTGGTCCGTGCCGAGACGCTGCAGCGACGTGTCGATGCCCGAGAGGAGGGCCCGGCGCGAGACGTCCACCACGCGCTCACCCTCGCGACGTCCGACACCGGCCTTGGTGCACAGCACGACGTCGTCGCGGTCGACTCCGTCCGCGAGCAGGACCCCGATCAGCTCCTCGCTGACCCCGCTGCCGTACGACGAGGCGGTGTCGACGAGGGAGCCGCCCGCCTCGAGGAAGGCCTGCAGCTGCTCACGTGCCTCGTGCTCGTCGGTGTCGCGGCCCCACATCATCGTGCCGAGCCCGACCCGCGACACCTGCAGGCCGCTGCGGCCGACCCTCCTGCGCTCCATGGAGGTCAGGCTAATCGGGTCGCACCAACCGCTCGCCGAGGTCTACGTTCGCGGCGATGCCACGCACCCCTGAGCCCCAGGCCGGCGAACCTCCGAGCCTCGACTTCCTGGCACACCTGCGCCGCGACTCGGACCGCTTCCTCGAGTGCCTGCGGAGCGCCGACCCATCTGCTCGTGTGCCCTCGTGTCCGGACTGGACGGCAGCGGACCTGCTGTGGCACCTGGCCGAGGTGCAGCTGTTCTGGGGCGAGATCGTGCGGCAGCAGCTGGACGACCCGGAGCCCGCCGAAGAGGCCAAACCGGTGCGTCCGGTCGACTATTCGGACCTGCACGCGCTGGCGAGGGCCGCCGCAACCACGCTCCACGAAGCACTGGCGGCGGTGCCCGCAGACACCGGCGTCTGGACGTGGTCCGATGACCGCAGCGTCCGTTTCGTTCGCCGGCGGCAGGCCCACGAGGCACTCGTTCACCGGCTCGACGCCGAGCTGACGGTCGGCGCTGTCACCGACTTCGACGCCGCCCTGGCCACCGACGGCGTCGACGAGGCCCTGCGGTTCTTCCTCGGCGGCGTGCCCTCGTGGGCGACGTTCACGCCGGACGGCACGACGGGACTCGTCTCGTGCACCGACACGGGGGCCGCGTGGCAGCTGCGATTCGGCCGGTTCACCGGGACGAGCCCGCACTCGGGGACGACGTACGACGAGACCACCTTCGCCGTCGACGACGCCTCCGCGGGGGACGACGCGTCGTTCTCGGTCGTCGGTGGTGCCCGTGACCTGGACGCGTGGCTGTGGGGGCGTCCGACGATCGGCCCGGTCGAGCTCTCGGGCGACACCGCCGCCTCAGGGCGGCTACGGGCCCTCGTCGCCGAGGGCATCGAGTAGCCGAACCCGGGGCGTCGATAGGGTCCCGGCATGCGGCTGGGAGTGAACCTCGGGTACTGGGGCGCGGGCAGCGACGCCGACAACCTCGAGATCGCGCAGGAGGCCGACGAGCTCGGGTACGCGGTCTGCTGGGCGGCCGAGGCGTACGGGTCCGACGCTGCGACTGTGCTGACGTGGGTGGCGGCGAGAACGCGAAACATCGACGTGGGCTCGGCCGTCTTCCAGATCCCTGCCAGGTCGGCCGCGATGACCGCCATGACCGCGGCGACGCTGGACACGCTGTCGGGTGGGCGGTTCCGCCTCGGCCTCGGGCTGAGCGGGCCTCAGGTGTCCGAAGGCTGGCACGGCGTGCGCTTCGATGCGCCCCTGGCACGCACGCGCGAGTACGTCGAGGTCGTGCGGATGGCCCTCGCGCGCAAGACCGTCCGCTACGAAGGAAAGCACCTTCAGCTTCCACTGCCCGACGGGCCGGGCAAGGCCCTGAAGCTCACTGTCCACCCGGTTCGTGAGCGAATCCCGTTGTACCTGGCCGCGATCGGTCCGAAGAACCTCCAGCTCGCCGGGGAGATCGCGGACGGCTGGCAGCCGATCTTCTTCAGTCCTGAGCATGCCGAGCACCACCTCGAGGGGATCCGGGCCGGACGGCGGCTGGCCGGCCACGGGTCGGACGGCACCGACCCGCTGGCGGGCTTCGACGTCGCCGCGATGGTGCCCGTCGTGGTCGGTGACGACGTCGCCGCGGCGGGCGACCTGCTGCGGGGCTACTTCGCCCTCTACATCGGCGGGATGGGCAGCAGGGAGAAGAACTTCTACCACCAGCTGGCCACCCGGATGGGCTTCGGAGCAGAGGCGGACCGCGTGCAGGACCTGTACCTGGCGCGACAGCACCGCGAGGCGATGGCCGCGGTGCCGTTCGACCTGATCGACTCCACCGCCCTGCTCGGCCCACCACGGCGCATCACCGACCGCATCGGACCCTTCGCGGAGGCAGGGGTCACGACGCTGAGCGTGAGCTCCCACCCTGGCGACAAGGCGGACCGTCTGCGGACCCTGCACGTGGCGCGCGATGCGGCCCGCGCAGCCGGAGTGCTGACCGAGACACGATCTGCCGGAGCCGATTCCGGCCAGGAGGACGCGCCCTGATGGGTTGGTTCGAAGCATTCGTTCTCGGCCTGGTCCAGGGTCTCACCGAGTTCCTCCCGATCTCGTCGAGCGCCCACCTCTCGATTGCGGGGCAGCTGCTCGGGGTCGGCGACCCCGGCTCGGCGTTCACCGCGATCTCTCAGCTCGGAACCGAGACGGCGGTGCTGATCTACTTCCGTCGCGACATCGCTCGGATCATCGCGGCCTGGTCGAAGGCCTTGGTAGGCAAGGGACCTCGCGACGATCCCGATGCGAGGATGGGCTGGCTGGTGATCATCGGGTCGATCCCGATCGTCGTTCTCGGCCTGCTGTTCCAGGACGCCATCGACACGGGTTTGCGCAACCTGTGGATCACGGTGGCGATGCTCGCCGGCTTCGGCATCGTGATCGGCATCGTCGACGCGCTCGCGCGCACCGAGCGCGAGCTCGACCAGCTGACGCTGCGACACGGCGTGCTGTACGGCCTGGCGCAGTCCCTTGCTCTGGTGCCTGGCGTGTCGCGGTCGGGCGGCACCATCGCCGCCGGCCTCGCGATGGGCTACAAGCGCGAAGCGGCTGCACGGTACGCGTTCCTGCTGGCCGTCCCGGCTGTGATGGGGTCGGGTCTCTTCAAGCTGACGGACATCTCCAACGACCCGGGCGAACCCGCGTGGGGGCCGATCATTCTGGCCACCGTGGTCGCGTTCTTCGTCGGTCTGGTCGTGATCCACTGGCTGCTGCGGTACATCAGCACCCACAACTTCCGCCCGTTCGTGCTGTACCGGCTCGTGCTCGCCGCGGTCGTCGCGGTCCTGCTGCTCACCGGCGTGCTCGATGCCGTGCCGGCTCACCTACCCTGAGCCGGTGCCTACCGTCCTGCTGGTCCGCCACGGCCGGACGTCTGCGAACGCCACCGGCGTCCTCGCCGGGCGCGCACCTGGTACCCAGCTCGACAAGGTCGGACGCGAGCAGAGTGCTGCGCTGGCCGAGCAGCTGGCGGGCGTCCGGCTGGTGAGGGTCGTGTCGAGCCCGCTCGAGCGCACGGTCGCCACCGCCCAGGCACTGGTGGACACGGGCGGCAGCGCCACGTCGCCACGCCCCGAGGTGAGCACCGACGACCGGCTGAACGAGTGCGACTACGGCGAGTGGACGGGGCGCCGCATCTCCGAGCTGGCCAAGGACCCGGTCTGGAAGACGGTCCAGTCGCACCCGAGCGCGGCGCTCTTCCCCGGCGGGGAGACCCTGCGGGCCGTCCAGCAGCGCGCCGTCGACGCGGTGCGCGAGCACGACGCCGCCGTCGCGGCCGAGCACGGCCCGAACGCCGTGTGGGTGGCGGTGTCGCACGGCGACGTGATCAAGGCGGTGCTCGCCGACGCCCTGGGCACGCACCTCGACGCGTTCCAGCGGATCGTCGTGGACCCCTGCTCGGTGTCCGTCGTCCACTACGCGCCCCTGCGGCCATTCGTTCTGCGTACCAACGGTTCCGGGCAGGGGCTCGAGAGCCTCGGTGCACCGCCCAAGAAGCGCCGAGCGCGGGGCGCATCGTCCGACGCTGTGGTCGGCGGCGGGTCTGGATAGGGTCGGCTCATGGCCGGTCAGGTGTTCGACTACGACCCCCCCGAGCGCTTCGTCGCGGGCACGGTGGGGGAGCCGGGAGGGCGCACCTTCTTCCTTCAGGCACGCGGTCTGGTGCAGACCGGTGGGCCTGCAGTTCTGACGAGTGTCGCGCTGGAGAAGCAGCAGGTGGCGGCCCTGGCCGACCGGGTAGAGCAGCTGCTCGACGAAGTGCTGCGCCGCAGCGCGGGCCAGGCCAAGGTGCCTGCCGTCGCGCCGGTCGACAGCGAGGACCTCGGTCCCCTCGACACCCCGATCGACGAGGAGTTCCGGGTCGGGACGATGAGCCTGGTCTGGGACAGCGACCGCGACCGCATCATCATCGAGTGCTTCGAGCTCGTCCCCGAGGACGTCGAGGATGCCGAGGACGAGACCGACGATCCCGAGGTGCTCGAGGACGACGACGTTCCGGCGGGAACCGGCGGAGACCGCCAGGTGCTACGGGTCTCGATCACCGGTGCGACGGCGCGGGCCTTCGCCAAGCGCGCCCTCGCCGTGGTGGGAGCCGGTCGTCCGCCCTGCCCGTTCTGCACGGAGCCCCTCGACCCCGCGGGGCATGTCTGCCCGCGGGCCAACGGGTATCGGCGCTGAACGCGTCGCTGCCTCTCGGCCCGCCGCTCGATCCCGATGCCGATGCGGCGCTTCTGTCGGCGGGCGAGATCGAGGTGGTCGGACGGCTCGTCGTCGCCTCCAACGCCACCTTGTACGCCCGGGTCAGCACGGGGGAGGGGCCGGTCGGCGTGGTCTACAAGCCGCAGCCGGGGGAGCGGCCGCTCCGCGACTTCCCCGACGGCACGCTGCACCTGCGTGAGGTGGCCGCGTATCGCCTGAGCGAGCTGGGGGGCTGGCACCTCGTACCGACCACCGTCCTGCGCGACGGACCCTTCGGCACCGGGAGCGTGCAGCGCTGGGTCGGCCCGCCGCCCGGTGAGGAGATCGAGGTCGGTGCGGGTGTCGTCGACGTCGTGCCTTTCGGCGAGGAGCCCGAGGGCTGGCTCGACGTGCTCCGTGCGGAGGACGGCCAGGGCGAGGACGTGACGCTGTGCCACGCCGACGACCCTCGACTGGCCGCGATGGCGGTGTTCGACGTGCTGGCCAACAACGCCGACCGCAAGGGTGGCCACGTGCTCGACGCGGGCGGCGGACGGCTGGCGGGGGTCGACCACGGGCTGACGTTCCACGAGCTGCCCAAGCTGCGGACCGTGCTGTGGGGGTGGGCCGGCGAGGTGGTGCCGGACGCTCTCCTCGCCGGCGTGCAGCGCGTGCTCGACGCGCTGCACGAGGGCTCCGGCCGCGACCTGCTCGCGCCGCTGCTGCTGCCCGAGGAGCTCGACGCCCTCGAGGAGCGGACCGCCGACCTGTTGGTGAACAAGCGCTTTCCTCGTCCGCGAGGCTGGGGGCCGGACATCCCGTGGCCGGCATTCTGACCGCAGATAGGCTCGCTGCGTGATCTCCTGGCCGACCCCTCACCTGCCCGCCGTGCCCGGAACCGGGCTGCCGGTGCGCCTGCACGACACGTCGTCCGGTCAGGTGCAGCCGACTGCCCCCGGTGCCGTGGCAGGTCTGTACGTCTGCGGGATCACGCCGTACGACGCCACGCACCTCGGCCACGCCGCGACCTACATCGCGTTCGACCTGCTCGGACGCGCCTGGCGCGACGCCGGGCACGAGGTCAAGTACGTGCAGAACGTGACGGACGTCGACGACCCGCTGCTCGAGCGCGCCGCCGCGACGGGCATCGACTGGCGTGACCTCGCGATGCGCGAGAGCGCCCTCTTCGCTGAGGACATGACGGCACTCGGAGTGATCCCACCCGACGTCTACCTCGGTGCCGTCGAGACGATTCCGCAGGCGGTCGAGGCGATCCAGAAGCTCGTGGCGTGCGACGCGGCGTACCGGGTCCCCGTCGTGGGCGCACCCAGCGAGGACGTGTACTTCGACATCTCGTCCGACCCGCGCTTCGGCTCGGTGTCGGGTCTCGACCGCGAGCAGATGCTGCCCCTGTTCGCCGAGCGCGGAGGCGACCCCGACACCCCTGGCAAGCGCGACCGGCTCGATCCGGTGCTGTGGCGCAGCGCGAGGGAGGGCGAGCCGTCCTGGGACGGTGGCGACCTCGGACCCGGTCGCCCCGGCTGGCACATCGAGTGCACCGCGATCGCCCTCAACCACCTGGAGACGCCGTTCGACGTGCAGGGCGGCGGCTCCGACCTGACGTTCCCGCACCACGAGATGGGCGCCTCCCACGCTCACGTCCTCACCGGCTCGTGGCCGTACGCCCGCGCCTACGCCCATGCCGGCATGGTCGGCCTGCACGGCCAGAAGATGAGCAAGTCGAAGGGGAACCTGGTGCTGGTGTCGCGGCTGCGCGCGGACGGCGTCGAGCCGATGGCCATCCGGCTGGCGCTGCTGGCACACCACTACCGCGACGACTGGAACTGGGTCGACGCCGACCTGGCCACTGGTCTGAGGCGTCTCGACCGCTGGCGCGCCGCCATGTCGTGCGACGGCGGCCCGGAGGCCGAGCCCGCAGTCGCGGAGCTGAGGGAAAGGATCGCCGACGACCTCGACGCGCCGTCGGCACTCGCCGTCGTCGACCGCTGGGCCGACGACGCCCTCACGCGGGGTGGCACCTCGCCCAGCGGCCCCGGCATCCTCGCCCGCGCCGTCGACGCGCTGCTCGGAGTGCGGCTCTAGGGCCCGACTGGCTTGGAACTACGTTGGAGCGATGACAAGCCCACTCCCGACGTACACCCTCAACGACGGCAACCGGCTCCCGGTGATCGGGTTCGGCACCTATCCCCTGAAGGGCGACGACGGCACGACCGCGATCGTCAGCGCGCTCGAGTCGGGTTACCGGATGCTGGACACGGCCGTGAACTACGAGAACGAGCGTGAGGTCGGCGAGGCGATCCGCCGCTCCGGCGTTCACCGCGACGAGATCGTGGTCGCCAGCAAGATTCCCGGACGACACCATGCCTACGACGACGCCATCGCCTCAGTGCGTGGGTCCCTCGACCGGCTGGGTCTGGAGTACCTCGACCTGCAGCTGATCCACTGGCCCAACCCATCCGAGGGCAAGTACCCCGAGGCGTGGCGTGCCCTGGTCGACCTGCGCAAGGAAGGCCTGGTCCGCTCCGTCGGCGTCTCGAACTTCACCCAGGAGCACCTCGGCCGGATCATCGACGACACGGGCGTCACCCCGGTGGTGAACCAGATCGAGCTGCACCCCTACTTCCCTCAGCCGGAGATGCGCGTGGTCCACGAGCAGCTGGACATCCGCACCGAGTGCTGGAGCCCGATGGGCAAGAGATCGGCCCCGTTCACCGAGCCGCCGGTCGCGAGCGCCGCCGAGCGGCACGGCGTGACCCCTGGTCAGGTCATTCTGCGCTGGCACTTCCAGCTCGGCGCACTGCCGATCCCGAAGTCCGCCACGCCCGAGCGACAGCGTCAGAACCTCGACATCTTCGGATTCGAGCTGACCGGCGACGAGGTGGCCGCGATCTCCGGCCTGGGCCGGCCCGACGGGCGTCTCTTCGGCGGCGACCCGGACGTGCACGAGGAGATGTAGCGCGGCGCTCCTCGCCGTCCGCCCTTTGGGCCTGGCCGCTTCGGGCCCCCGCGTTGGCCTCGTTAACGAGGCGTAGCCCACGTTAACGAGGCTTGCAAGCCTCGTTAACGTGGGCTTCACACCGTTAACGGGGCTCGCGCAGAGTGCGCGTCAGGTGCTGGCGGGGCCGTGGCCGGGGGGACCCTGGCCGGGGCCGCCGGCAGAGCCGGGGCCGTCGTCACCGCGGCGGCGCAGGTAGCGCTCGAACTCGCGCGCGATGGCCTCACCGCTGGCCTCGGGCAGGTCGGCGGTGTCCTTGGCCTCCTCGAGCTGGCGGACGTACTCACCGATCTCGTCGTCCTCGCCGGCGAGCTCGTCGACCCCGTGCTCCCAGGCCTGGGCCTCCTCGGCCAGGTCGCGCATCGGCACCGGGATGTCGACGAGCTCCTCCACCCGGCTCAGCAGCGCGAGCACGGCCTTGGGGGACGGGGACTGGCCCACGTAGTGCGGGACGGCGGCCCAGAGCGAGAGGGCGGGCAGGCCGCGGTGGGTCGCGGTGTCCTGCATGACGCCGACGATGCCGGTCGGGCCCTCGTAGGTCGACTCCTGCAGCGCGAGGCGGGCCAGCAGCTCGCCATCGGCGCTCGTCGTCGTGACGGGGATCGGACGGGTGTGCGGCACGTCGGCCAGCAGCGCGCCGAGGGTGATCAGCATCGTCGCGTCGTGCGCCGTCAGGTGGCCGAGGACCTCGTCGGTGTACCGCCTCCAGCGCATCGACGGCTCGATGCCGCGGACGAGCACCACGTCACGCTCGGAGCCTGGCGGCCGGGCCCAGCTCAGCCGCGTGGTCGGCCACGTGATGCGTCGTCGTCCGTCGGCACCGATGCTCACCATCGGACGCGTCACCTGGAAGTCGTGGTACTCCTCAGGGTCGAGCGCTGTCAGGGGCTGTGCGTCCCACACGTCGTGCAGATGGGCGACCGCGCCGCTGGCGGCCTCCGCCGCGTCGTTCCAGCCCTCGAACGCCGCCAGCACCACGGGGTCACGCAGCTGGGGGGCTTCGGCCTGGGTCACTGCACCTCCTCTGGGCGGCCCCGTCGACCCGGAGCCGTCGAACCAGCCTAGAGGCGGTCAGTCCTCCGGTTGGTACCCGAGGTTGGGTGACAGCCACCGCTCGGCCTCTTGCAACGACCAGCCCTTGCGCTCGGCGTACTCCACCACCTGGTCGCGCCCCAACCGTCCGACCACGAAGTACTGCGACTGCGGGTGCGAGAAGTACCAGCCGCTGACAGCCGCACCGGGCCACATGGCCATGCTCTCCGTCAGCTCGATGCCGGTGTTGGCCGTCACGTCGAGGAGGTCCCACAAGGTGGCCTTCTCGGTGTGGTCGGGGCAGGCGGGGTAGCCCGGTGCCGGGCGGATCCCCTGGTACCTCTCCGCGATCAGGGCGTCGCCGTCGAGATGCTCGTCAGGCGCGTACCCCCACAGGTCGCGGCGCACCCGCTCGTGCATGCGCTCGGCGAACGCCTCGGCGAGCCGGTCGGCCAGAGACTCCAGGAGGATCGCGCTGTAGTCGTCGAGCGCAGCCTTGAACTCGTCGATCTTCTCGCCGATGCCCAGCCCGGTGGTGACGGCGAACCCGCCGACGTAGTCGTGGAGCCCCGTTTCCTTCGGCGCGACGAAGTCGGCCATCGCGCGGTTGGGCACCCCGGGCCGGTGGGCGCCCTGCTGGCGCAGTGTGCGCAGGGTCGTCCGGACCGACGAGCGGGACTCCGTGGTGTACACCTCGATGTCGTCGTCCCCGACGGCGTTCGCGGGGAAGAGCCCGATGACGCCGTTTGCGTGCAGCCAGCGACCCTCGATCAGCTGGTCGAGCATCCGGTTCGCGTCGTCGTAGAGACGTCGGGCCGCTTCACCGGTCGCCGGGTTGTTGAGGATGTCGGGGAACTTGCCCTTCATCTCCCACGCGTTGAAGAACGGCTGCCAGTCGATGTACTCGCGCAGCTCGTCCAGCGGGTAGTCGCGCAGGACCTTGACGAACTGCTTGGCCCCGGCGTGCCAGTGCTCGTCGGGGTGGCCCGACCACACGTCCTTCTCCTGCCGGGCGAGCAGCCTCGGGTGAGGGGGCCGGTACCCGGTCCAGTCGATCGGAGTCCTGTTGGCCCGTGCCTTCTCGAGGCTGACGAGGGGACGGTCCGACAGCTTCGCGGCGTGCCGCGCCCGCAGTGCGGTGAAGTCCTTGTCCACCTCCGCCAGCAGGCCGGGCCGCTGGTCGTCGGAGAGCAGGGCGGCGACGACCGGCACGGAGCGCGAGGCGTCCTTCACCCACACCACCGGGCCGTGGTACCTCTCGTCGACCTTGACCGCGGTGTGTGCGCGCGACGTCGTCGCGCCACCGATCAGCAGCGGGATGTCGAGGCCCTGTCGCTCCATCTCGGTCGCGAAGTTGACCATCTCGTCGAGGGAGGGGGTGATCAGCCCGGACAGGCCGATGATGTCGGCCTTCTCCGCCGCGGCCGCGTCGAGGATCTTCTGCGCCGGCACCATCACGCCGAGGTCGACCACGTCGTAGTTGTTGCACTGCAGCACGACGCCGACGATGTTCTTGCCGATGTCGTGGACGTCACCCTTGACGGTGGCGAGCACCACCTTGCCCTTGGCCCGCTCCACGTCGCCCGGCTTCTTCTCCGCCTCGATGAACGGGATGAGGTGTGCCACAGCCTTTTTCATCACGCGGGCCGACTTGACGACTTGCGGGAGGAACATCTTGCCCGCGCCGAACAGGTCGCCGACGACGTTCATCCCCGCCATCAGGGGGCCCTCGATCACCTCGATCGGCCGGCCTCCCCGAGCGGCGATCTCCAGCCGCAGCTCCTCGGTGTCGGAGTCGGCGAACTCGTCGATCCCCTTGACCAGGGCGTGGGTGATCCGCTCGGAGACCGGCAGCGACCGCCACTCCTCGTTGACCGCCTCCTGCTTCGTGTCACCGGTGTTGTACTTGTCGGCGACCTCCAGCAGGCGCTCGGTGCTGTCGCTGCGGCGGTTGAGGATCACGTCCTCGATGCGCTCGCGCAGGTCGGGGTCGACCTGGTCGTACACGACCAGCGCCCCGGCGTTGACGATGCCCATGTCCATGCCTGCCTTGATGGCGTGGAACAGGAACACGGCGTGGATCGCCTCGCGGACGGGGTTGTTGCCTCGGAAGGAGAACGAGACGTTCGAGACGCCGCCGGAGATCAGCGCGCCTGGCAGGTTCTCCTTGATCCAGCGGCACGCCTCGATGAAGTCGACGCCGTAGTTGGCGTGCTCCTCGATGCCGGTCGCCACCGCGAAGATGTTCGGGTCGAGGATGATGTCCTCGGGCGGGAAGCCCACCTGGTTCACGAGGATGTCGTACGCCTTGCCGCAGATCACCTTTCGCCGTTCGAGGTTGTCGGCCTGGCCGTCCTCGTCGAAGGCCATCACCACCACCGCCGCGCCGTACTTGCGGCACAGGGTGGCGTGCTCGATGAACTTCTCCTCGCCCTCCTTCATGGAGATCGAGTTGACGATCGGCTTGCCCTGCACGCACTTCAGGCCGGCCTCGATCACCTCCCACTTGGAGGAGTCGATCATCAGCGGGACGCGCGAGATGTCGGGCTCGCCGGCGACCAGCTTGACGAAGCGGTCCATCGCCGCCACGCCGTCGATCATCCCCTCGTCCATGTTGATGTCGATGACCTGGGCGCCGGCCTCGACCTGCTGGCGCGCCACGTTGAGGGCGGTCGGGTAGTCCTCGGCCTTGATCAGGTTGCGGAACCGGGCGGAGCCGGTGATGTTCGTGCGCTCCCCGACGTTGACGAAGAGCGACTCCTCGGTGACCGCGAGCGGCTCGAGGCCCGACAAGCGCAGCGCCGGCGAGACCTCTGCAGGAGTCCGGGGCTCCTTGCCGGCCGCGGCCTCGGCGATCGCCTTGATGTGGTCCGGCGTCGTGCCGCAGCACCCGCCGAGCAGGTTGACCAGCCCGCTGGCGGCGAACTCCTCGACGACCGCGGCCATCTGCTCCGCCGTCTCGTCGTACTCGCCGAAGGCGTTGGGCAGGCCGGCGTTGGGGTAGCAGGAGACGAAGACGCCGGCGATCCGGGACAGCTCGGCGACGTACGGGCGCATCTCCTGCGCCCCCAGGGCGCAGTTGAGGCCCACCGCGATCGGTCTCGCGTGGCGGACGGAGTTCCAGAACGCCTCGGTCACCTGGCCGGACAGGGTGCGCCCGGACGCGTCCGTGATCGTCCCCGAGATGATGACCGGCCACCTGCGCTCGTGCTCCTCGAAGAGCGTCTCGCACGCGAAGATGGCGGCCTTGGCGTTGAGCGTGTCGAAGATCGTCTCGACCAGGAGGATGTCCGCGCCACCCTCGACCAGCGCCCGGGCCTGTTCGAGGTACGCCTCGACCAGCTGGTCGTACGTGACGTTGCGCGTGCCGGGGTCGTTGACGTCGGGGGAGATGGACGCCGTGCGGTTGGTCGGGCCCAGCGCTCCCAGCACGTAGCGGGGCCGGTCCGGTGTGCGCGCCGTCATCGCGTCGCACTCGGCGCGCGCCAGCCGTGCCGCTGCGACGTTCATCTCGTACGCGAGGTCCTGCATCCCGTAGTCGGCCAGGGAGATCGCCTGCGCGTTGAACGTGTTCGTCTCGACCAGGTCGGCCCCGGCCTCCAGGTAGGCACGGTGGATGCCGGCGATGATCTCGGGCTGGCTGAGGCTGAGCAGGTCGTTGTTGCCCTTGAGGTCGCTGGGCCAGTCCGCAAAACGCGTCCCGCGGTAACCGTCCTCGTCCAGGCTGTGCTCCTGGATCATCGTGCCCATCGCCCCGTCGATGACGAGGATGCGGTCCCGCAGAGCCGCGGTCAGCTCCTGCGTGGCGTCAGGGCGCAGAGCGGTCAACGAGGTCCTTGCGGTCGGGGGGTTGTCAGAAGGCATCACCGACCAGTATGGCCGCTTGCCTGTCGCATCCCGAATTCCTGTCCGTCCAGTGGCTCGCGTACCGTCGCGCCGTGACCTGCGCCGTCCTGCCCACGGCAGTGCTGTGGGACCTCGACGGCACCCTGGTCGACACCGAGCCGTCGTGGATCGAGGCCGAGTACGCCCTGGTCGCTCGGCACGGTGGGCAGTGGAGCGACGAGCACGCCCACGCGCTCGTCGGCAACCCGTTGATCGTGTCGGCCGAGTACGTGATCGAGCACGGCGGCGTCGACCTGCCGGCCGAGGAGATCGTGCAGATCCTGAGCGACCACGTGACGGCGCGGATCCGGCTCGGCGCCCCGTGGCGGCCCGGGGCTCTCGCCCTCCTCGAGCAGCTGCGCGAACTGGGGGTACCGCAGGCCCTGGTGACCATGTCGTGGCTGCCGATGGCCCAGGCGGTGGTCGACCAGCTGCCACCCGGCGTCTTCGGGTCGGTCGTGACCGGCGACCGCGTGCACCACGGGAAGCCGCACCCCGAGCCCTACCTGACCGCTCTCGCCGAGCTCGGTGTGGTGTCGACCGGCGCGGTCGCGATCGAGGACTCGCCCACGGGCCTCGCGTCGGCCGAGGCGGCAGGCGTGGAGACCATCGCCGTTCCGCACGTCGTGCCCGTGCCGCCACGAGCGGGCCGCCGGGTGGTCCAGTCACTGGCGGACCTCGGACCGTACGATCTTCGGACGCCCGTATCCAAACCGTGACGTCTGTTCGCCGCACCGGCCGTTCTCGGGAAGAACATCTCGCACTATGGTCATGGACGCTGCCCGGACGGGCAGGCACTTGTCCCGGCGTCCCCGACCTACCCGGCCGGCCGCCCTGCACGATGAGGTGAACGATTTGCGATTGAGCAGAAGCTCCGGACGTGGGCTCCGGGCCCGCGCGCTCGCCGGCGTGGGAGTAGCCGCCCTGGCTCTATCACTGGCGGCCTGCGCCGAGAGCGGTCGCGAGGGCGACACGTCCGACGAGGGGGAGGCCAGCGGAGGCACCTTCGTGTTCGCTGCGTCGTCCGACCCCGTCGTGCTCGACCCCGCCTTCGCCAGCGACGGCGAGACCTTCCGGGTCGCGCGGCAGATGTTCGAGGGCCTCGTCGGCACCGTGCCCGGCACGGCCGACCCCGCCCCCCTGCTCGCCAAGAGCTGGACCAACAGCGAGGACGGGCTGAACTACACCTTCGTGCTGGAGGAGGGTGTCAAGTTCCACGACGACACCGACTTCAACGCCGACGCGGTCTGCGCGAACTTCGAGCGCTGGTACAACTGGACCGGCCTCCTGCAGTCGCCGAACATCACGGCCTACTACTCGGACATCTTCCAGGGCTTCAAGGTCAACGACGACCCGGAGCAGGGTGAAGCGATCTACGAGTCCTGCACCCCCGACTCGGAGTTCGAGGTGACGATCACCCTGACGCGGCCGTTCGCTGCGTTCCCGTCGGCCCTCTCGCTGCCCACCTTCTCGATGCAGTCACCGACCGCCATGGAGGAGCACGACGCCGACAACGTCGGCGGCACCGAGGACGACGTCCGCTTCAGCGCGTACGGCACCGAGCACCCGACGGGCACCGGCCCGTTCATCTTCGACAGCTGGGAGCGCACTCAGTCGGTGACCCTGAAGCGCAACGAGAACTACTGGGGCGAGAAGGCCAAGCTCGACGAGGTCAAGATCCAGACGATCTCGGACGGCAACGCCCGCCTTCAGGCACTCAAGAACGGTGAGATCGACGGCTACGACCTGGTGGCGCCCGGCGACCTCGAGAGCCTCGAGAGCGACGGCTTCACCATCGAGCAGCGCCCCGCCTTCAACATCCTGTACCTGGGCATCAACCAGGCCATCCCGGCACTGGCGGACGTCAGGGTCAGGCAGGCGATCGCCCACGCGATCGACAAGGACGCCGTGATCTCCCAGTCGCTGCCAGAAGGCACGAAGGTCGCGACGCAGTTCATCCCTGACATGGTTGCCGGCTACTCGGAGGACGTCACCGAGTACGCGTACGACCCGCAGAAGGCGAAGGACCTGCTCGCCGAGGCCGGTCAGAGCAACCTGACCCTCGAGTTCAACTACCCGACCGGTGTCTCGCGTCCGTACATGCCCTCCCCGGAGGACACGTTCGTGGCGATCAAGTCGCAGCTCGAGGCGGTCGGCATCACGGTGACCCCCGTGGCCGACGTCTGGAGCCCGGACTACCTCGACAAGATGCAGGGCACCGCCGAGCACGGCGTCCACCTGCTGGGGTGGACCGGTGACTACAACGACACCGGGAACTTCGTCGGGGTCTTCTTCGGGCGGTCCAAGCCGGAGTTCGGCTTCGACAACCCGGACCTGTTCTCCTCGCTCGGCGAGGCTGCCGGGCTGCCGACGGTCGACGAGCAGGCTCCGGCCTACAAGGAGATCAACGACCAGGTGATGGAGTTCCTGCCGGCCATTCCGATTGCTCACCCGACGCCGTCGCTGGCCTTCAGCCCCGACGTCGAGGGGTACCAGTCGAGCCCGGTTCAGGACGAGGTCTGGAACGCAGTCACGGTGAAGAAGTAGCACGGGGGTGACCGAGGCAGTGGCCCGGCGGGATACTTCCGCCGGGCCGCTGTCTGTGTCAGGGGTGGTCGCCCTCGCGCCGAGCGAGGACGACCACCCGCCCCTCGCGCTGGTAAGGACAGATCCATGCTGAGATTCACCCTGCGCCGCCTGGCGATGATGGTCCCCGTCCTCGTCGGCCTGAGCGTGCTGCTCTTCCTGTGGCTGCGCGCGCTGCCCGGTGACCCGGCAGCCGCCCTGTGTGGCCAGCGCTGCACCCCGGAGATCATCGCCAGGATCAACGCCAACTACGGGTTCGAACGCCCCATCTACGAGCAGTACTTCACGTACATCGGCGCCCTGCTGCAGGGCGACTTCGGAGAGTCGACGCGAACCGGCCAGCCGGTCGTCGACAGCTTCATCACCCTCTTCCCCGCCACGGTCGAGCTCTCCCTCTCCGCGCTGGTGTTCGCGGTCGTCATCGGCATCCCCCTCGGCTACTACGCCGCCCGCCGACACGGCGGCATCATCGACTCGCTCTGCGTCGGCGGCTCGCTGATCGGCGTCGTGATCCCCGTCTTCTTCCTGGCGTACCTGCTGAAGTACCTCTTCGCCCTTCAGCTGGGCTGGTTCCCGACCGTCGGCCGCCAGAACTCGCGCATCGACGCCACGCACATCACCAACTTCTTCGTGCTGGACGGGATCATGACCCGGGAGTGGGACGCCGTCGGCGACGCGCTGATGCACCTGGTCCTGCCCGCGATCGCGCTGGGCACGATCCCGCTGGCGATCATCGCCAGGATCACCCGGGCGTCCGTGCTGGAGGTGCTCGGCGAGGACTACGTGCGGACGGCACGCGCGAAGGGCCTGGCCAACGGCCTGATCCGCCGCCGGCACGTGCTGCGCAACGCCATGCTCCCCGTCGCGACGACGATCGGCCTCCAGACCGGACTGCTGTTCTCGGGTGCCGTGCTGACCGAGACCGTCTTCGGGTTCAACGGGCTGGGGCAGTACCTGTTCCTGTCGATCTCACAGCTGGACTATCCCGTGCTCCAAGGATTCATCCTGTTCATCGCACTCATGTACGCCCTGATCAACCTGGTCGTCGATTTGACCTACGGCCTCATCGACCCGAGGGTGCGTGTGTCATGACCGTGCTTCCCCCGCCCGCGAGCGGCTCCTTCGAGGAGAAGTCGGCCGTCACCCTCGACGAGCTGCTCGGCAACGCCGGGCCCGACGAACGCGGCGTCAGCCTCTGGCGCGGCGCCTGGCACCGCCTGCGGCGCAACCCGACCGCGATCTTCGGTGCAGTGATCGTGGCGATCTTCGTGCTGGTGGCACTGTTCGCTCCGCTGATCGCCCCCTACGAGCCGGCCGGCGCCCAGTGGAACAACCAGGTCACCCCCGGGTCGGTGCCGGGGCCGTCGGACGAGCACCTGCTCGGTCTCGATGCCTTCGGCTCGGACCTGTTCACCCAGCTGGTGTTCGGGGCACGCAAGTCGCTGATCATCGGGGTCGTGTCCACGGCCCTCGGCCTGGCGGCAGGTGCTGCACTCGGCCTGCTGGCGGGTGCCATCGGGGGCTGGGTCGACAGCGTCGCGATGCGGCTCGTCGACATCATGCTGTCGATCCCCGGCCTGTTGCTGGCCGTGAGCGTGGCTGCGGTCGTCGGACGGAAGCCCATCTCGCTGATGATCGCGATCGGGGTCGTCCAGATCCCGATCTTCGCGCGTCTCCTTCGTGGCTCGATGCTGCAGCAACGGCATGCCGACTACGTCCTGGCGGCATCGTCCCTCGGGCTGCGCCGCCGCACGGTCGTGATGAGTCATATGCTGCCGAACTCGCTCGGCCCGTTGATCGTCCAGGCGACCCTGGTGCTGGCGACCGCGATCATCGAGGTGGCCGCCCTCTCGTACCTCGGGCTCGGCGAACCCAGCCCGACGGTGGCCGAGTGGGGCCGCATGCTGGTGAAGGCCCAGGAGAGGCTGGAGAACGACCCGCACCTCGCGCTGCTGCCCGGCACGTGCATCGCGGTGACCGCGCTCGGCTTCACCTTGCTCGGTGAGGCGCTGCGCGAGGCCCTCGACCCCAAGTTCCGGCGGTGATGTCACGATGACGACGATGACCAAGGACCAGTCGGGCGGCGGCGCTTCGCGTTCGGCGTCGGGCCAGCCGCTGCTCGAGGTCGACGACCTCTCCGTGCACTTCACCCGGCGGGGACGAGCGCCCGTGCATGCCGTCGACGGAGTGTCGTTCACCGTCAAGAGCGGACAGGTCGTCGGGCTCGTGGGGGAGTCGGGCAGCGGCAAGTCCGTGACCTCGCTCGCGGTGATGGGACTGTTGCCGAAGCGTGGCGTCAAGGTCAGTGGCACGGCCCGGTTCGAGGGCCGCGACCTGCTAGCGATGAAGAGTGCCGAGATCTCGGACATGCGCGGTCGCGACATCGCCATGGTCTTCCAGGACCCGATGACGTCGCTGAACCCGGTCGTGCCAATCGGGCTGCAGGTGACCGAGGTGCTGCGCGCCCACACCCAGGCGGACCGTGGCGAGGCCAGGGACGAGGCCGAGGACCTGCTGCGCAGAGTCGGCATCCCCGACCCGCGTCGCCGGCTCAAGGACTACCCCCACCAGCTGTCCGGGGGCATGCGCCAACGCGCCCTGATCGCGATGTCGCTCGCGTGCAAGCCACGCCTCCTGATCGCCGACGAGCCGACGACGGCACTGGACGTGACCATCCAGGCGCAGGTGCTCGAGCTGCTGCGCCAGCTCGTCGTCGAGTCAGGCACGGCGATGATCATGATCACGCACGACCTCGGGGTCGTCGCCGGCCTCTGTGACGAGGTCAACGTGATGTATGCCGGGCGGGTCGTCGAGACCGCCACGCGCACAGAGCTTTTCGGCGTGCCCAGGCACCGCTACACCGAGGGGCTGTTGGCGTCCATCCCGCGGCTCGACTCGCCGAGGGGTGAGCCGCTGCAGCCCATCCCGGGTACCCCGCGCGACACGGTCGCCTGGTCGAAGGCGTGCGCGTTCGCCCCACGCTGCAAGGCGGTGGAACAGGACTGCCTGGTCCCCGACATCCCGCTGGTCGAGGACTCCGAACGCCCTGGCCACCTGCTCAGATGCCTGCATCCCGCCCCCGTGCCCCAGCGCGACGCACCCCAGCCGCCCGCGGCCACGAAGCACCTCGGTGAGGAGCCGCGATGACCGCCACCGACCTGACCAACCCAGACGTGCGCAAGGAGGGTGGCGACACGCTGCTGGACGTGCGCGGTCTCGAGGTGCACTTCCCGATCAAGCGTGGCCTGGTGTTCGACCGCACCGTCGGCCACGTCAAGGCTGTCGACGGCGTCGACCTCGTGGTCCGGCGCGGCGAGACCTACGGGCTCGTGGGGGAGTCGGGCTGCGGCAAGTCGACCCTCGGCCGGGCCATCCTCCAGCTCGAGAAGCCGACGGCCGGGGAGGTCTGGTTCGACGGGACGGACCTCGCGAGCCTGGGATCCGAGCAGATGCGGCTGATGCGCCGCCGGATGCAGATGGTGTTCCAGGACCCGATGGCGAGCCTGAACCCGCGCCAGAACGTCGAGAGCATCCTGACCGAGCCGATGCGGGCACACGGCCTGGAGGGTGGCCGGACGGCCTGGGCGGCACGCGTCCGCGAGCTGCTGGAGGTCGTCGGTCTGCCGGCTGCCGCCGCCGCCAAGTACCCGCACGAGTTCTCCGGTGGGCAGCGCCAGCGGATCGGCATCGCGCGGGCGATGGTGCTCAACCCCGACCTGGTGATCGCGGACGAGCCGGTCAGCGCGCTGGACGTGTCGGTGCAGGCGCAGGTGATCAACCTGCTGGAGGAGCTGCAGGACACGCTCGGCCTGACCTACGTCGTGATCGCCCACGACCTCGCCGTCGTCCGGCACATCTCGGACCGCATCGGCGTGATGTACCTGGGCAAGCTGGCGGAGGAGGCCGACAGCGACGACCTGTACGCCAAACCGCTGCACCCGTACACGATCTCGCTGATGTCGGCGATCCCGGTGCCGGACCCTGATGTCGAGGACCGGCGCGAGCGCATCCTGCTCGCCGGTGACCTGCCGAGCCCTGCGAACCCGCCTTCTGGATGCCGCTTCCACACGCGCTGCCCGTTCCGCCAGGCGACCCGATGCCATGACGAGGTGCCTGAGCTGCGTGAGCTGGCGCCGGGCCACCGCGTGGCGTGCCACTGGGCCGAGGACGTGCGTGACGGCATCATCCGACCGGCGAAGTCGGCCTTCGACCCGACGGCGATCGGCGAGCTGACGGTGCCCCTCGAGGCCGGCGAGGTGGAGGATCACTCACACGACATGGATGCGCCCGCGGTCTGGTAGGGCTCGCCTCTGGGTCTGGCTCAGGGCGCGGACACGCCGCGGGTGAGGCAGCGGAGCAGCACGCGCACCACCTCGGGCTTGCCGAGGTCGCTCGTGCGCAGCAGGTCCCACGCTGCGTAGAGGTTCGACCAGGTGACGTTCTCGACCCACACGGCCGGCAGGTCCGGGTCGAGCGTCCCTTCGCGGTGGCCACGCTCGACGAGGTCCTGCAGCGTCGTGCAGTCTCCGCTGAGGCCCTCCCAGACGGCGTCGTCGACGCTCACGGTTCCGTTGAACAGCAAGGACAGCACGTCGCCGAGGTCGAGGTACTCCTGCACCAGCCGTCCCAGGGCCTCAGGGGCGGTCCCGTCGTCCAGGCGCGCCCGTGCCGCCGCCCTCACCACCTGCTCGGCGACGTCGCCGGTCAGCGCCGCGAGCAGCGACTCCCGGTCGGCGAAGTAGCGGTGCACTGTCGTCCGCCCCACCTGGGCCTCGGCGGCGACGTCTCCGAGGGACGCCGAGGGGTCGCGGCCCCAGAGCCGGATCGCCGCGTCGAGGATCGCGCGGCGGGTGCGCGCCCGAGGGCCGCTCTCGACCTGCTCGTCCTCCCGCTCACCCTGGATGGTCACGGCCACGACGGTACCAGCATGGTTCTTAATAGAACACTTCTTGCCGTAAACGGAACATCTATGTTTCACTCCTGGCATGACGATCGCTGCGCTCCGCACCCGGTGGCCCCGACTCGACCTGCTCGTGGACCTCGCGCGCCCGCACTCGGCCAAGCTTGCCCTGGGCTTCGTGCTCGGCCTGGTGGCCACCGGAATCGCTCTGGCCGGTCCGATGGCCACGAAGTGGGTGCTCGACTCGCTCGCTGACTCGACCTCGATGACGCGCCCGCTCGTGGTGCTGGCGGTGCTGCTCGTCTTCGGGTCCCTGATCACGCTCTGGCAGTGGGTGCTGCTCGGTCGCGTGGCCGAGCGGATCGTGCTGGATGCGCGGGAGTCGCTGGTACGCAGGTTCTTTCGGGCGCGAGTGGGTGAGGTGTCATCCCGTCCGACCGGTGAGCTGGTGACGCGCGTGACGTCGGACACGGTGCTGCTGCGCGAGGCCGCCACGTCCAGCGCGATCGAGCTGCTCAACGGCTTGATCGGTCTGGTCGGGACCCTCGTGCTGATGGCGGTGCTCGACCCGGTGCTGCTCGGGGCGATCGTCGTGGCGATCCTCGTGGTCGCTGCCCTGTTCGCGACCCTGATGCCCGCGATCGCCAAGGCCGAGCAGCGCACGCAGGAGGCCATCGGCCGCCTCGGCGGGACGCTCGAGGGCTCGCTGGGCGCCATCCGCACCATCAAGGCGAGTCGCGCGGAGCAGCGGATCGGTGACTCGGTCGTCGAGGACGCTCGCACTGCCGCTCGGCACGCCGTGGAGTCGGTGTGGCGGCAGGCTCTGGCATGGACGGTCTCGTGGGGCGGCGTGAACCTGGCCATCATCGCGGTGCTGGCGCTCGGCGCGTGGCGTGTGAGCTCGGGTCAGCTCGCCGTGTCGAGCCTGATCGCTTTCCTGCTGTACGCGTTTCAGCTGATGGGGCCCGTCACCCAGCTGTCGCAGAACGTGACGGCCCTGCAGTCGGGTATCGCCGCTGCGGCGCGTATCCAGGAGGTCAGGGACATGCCGGTGGAGGAGGACGAGCCGCACCTGGTGGGCGATCCGACGCCGGTTCCGGCTGCGACCGCGTTTCCTGCGGGGTGGTCGGACTCCAAGGCTGCCGGCCCACTCGTCAGCCTGCGGGGCGTCTCCCTCACCTACCCGTCGGCCGACGAGCCGGCGCTGCGCGACGTCGACCTCGACATCGCCCGCCGGGGGCACACAGCCCTGGTCGGTCCGTCCGGGGCAGGCAAGACCAGTCTGCTCTCGCTGCTGCTGCGGTTCGTCGAGCCGACCGAGGGCTCCCTGCTGCTGGACGGTGCGCCCTACACCGATCTGGGGTACGCCCGAGTGCGGTCGCGGATGGCGTACGTCGAGCAGGACACGCCGGTCGTGCCGGGCACCGTCCGCAGCAACCTGCTGGTGGCCGATCCGGGCGCCTCCGACGACGACCTCCTGGAGGTGCTCCGCGCCGTCCGACTCGACGAGATGGTCGAGAAGCTCGAGGACGGTCTGGCCACCAGCCTGCAGTCGTCGTCGGTCTCCGGCGGACAGCGCCAGCGGATCGCCCTCGCACGGGCTCTGCTTCGCCGTCCCGACCTGCTGCTGCTGGACGAGGCGACCTCGCAGGTCGACAGCCTGACCGAGGTCGCGATCCACACCGCCATCGCGGAGCGGTCGACCAGTGGCGCCGTGGTCACGGTGGCGCACCGGCTCTCCACCGTCATCGATGCCGACCACATCATCGTGCTGGACGACGGGAGGGTACGTGACCAGGGCACGCACACGGAGCTGCTCGGCCGGGACGAGCTGTACCGTGCGCTCGTCGAGGCCCTGCGCATCGGGATCCCGCTGAGAACCCCTGCGCCAGCGACGGTCTGACGCGATCAGTCAGCCGTGCGTGGCCTGCGCCGAGAACAGGCTGCTGACCGACTCACCGTCGTGGATGCGCCGGATGGTCTCGGCGAACAGCGGTGCGATCGAACGCACCTCGAGGTTCGGTAGGCCGTAGTGCCCGGCCTGCGGGACGGTGTTGGTGGTGACCACCTCGTCGATGTCGTCGCGCGCGCTGAGCCTCTCCAGCGCAGAGCCGGTGAAGAGCCCGTGGGTGCACGCGAGTGACACTCGGCGGGCGCCTTCGGCAGCCAGCACGTCGAGCAGCTCGCACACCGAGCCGGCGGTGGCGATCTCGTCGTCGAGCACGATCACGTCCTTGCCGCGCACGTCACCGACGATCGCCTCGATCACGACGGTGTCGTCACTGAGCCGCTGCTTGCTGCCCGCGGCGACTCCGACGCCGAGCAGGCGCGCGAACTGCGTTGCCGGCTTGGCGTTTCCGAGGTCGGGGGAGACCACGACGGTGTTCGACAGGTCCATGCCGACATAGTGCTGAGCCAGCTCGGCGATGGCCGAGAGGTGGTCGACCGGCACGGAGAAGAAGCCGTGCACCTGGGGCGCGTGCAGGGCCATCGTGAGCACCCGGTCGGCGCCGGCAGTGGCGATGAGGTCGGCCACCAGGCGGCCGCCGATCGAGATGCGCGGGGCGTCCTTCTTGTCCGAGCGTGCGTAGGCGTAGTGGGGGATCACCGCCGTGATACGCGCTGCGCCCGCGCCCCGGGCCGCGTCGAGCATGAGCAACAGCTCGACGAGGTTGTCCTGCACCGGTTTCACGAACGTCTGCACGATGTACACGTCGCGCTCTCGGCAGCTGTCACGCAGCTGCACCTGGAGGCAGTCGTTGCTGAACCGCTGCAGCAGCGCAGGGGCCAGCTCGCGCCCGAGTATGGAGCAGATCTCCTCGGCCAGCTCGATGCTCGAGCTGCCGCTGAAGATGACCGCTTCGCCCATCAGTCCTCCGTTCCGGTCGCGGGGTCCGTCGTGGGTGGCGCCGGCAGTGGCGGCAGCGGGGGAGGGGTGCCGCCCCACTCCGGGCAGATGCTGCGGTGCGCGCACCACTCGCACATCCGGGTGCGGTGCGGGCGCCAATCGCCCGTCTCCCGAGCGAGCGTGATCGCGCGAGACAGAGCCTCCAGCTTGCGCTCGGTCGCGACCAGGTCGTGCTCCGTCGGTGAGTACTCGAGGAACACACCGTCGCCGAGGTACATCAGCCGCAGGACGGCCGGCACGACGCCGCGTGTACGCCACAGCACCAGGGCGTAGAACTTCATCTGGAAGAGCGCCCTGGCTTCGAAGTGCTCCGACGGCGAGCTGCCGGTCTTGTAGTCGACGATCCGCACGCGTCCGTCGGGAGCCACGTCGAGCCGGTCGACGTAGCCCCTCAGCCGCAGACCCGACTCGAGCTCGGCCTCGACCAGTGCCTCGCGCTCGGCCGGCTCGTACCGCGAGGGGTCCTCGAGGTCGAAGTAGCGGTCGAGCAGCTCGTCGGCCTCGGCCATCCACCCGGTCAGGTCGGCGTCGTCGGCGAACAGGGCCGCGGCGCGCTCGTCGACGGCCAGCAAGTCGTCCCACGCCGGGCGCAGCAGTGCCGTGGCCTGTTGCCGCGTTCGGTCCGCCGCCCCCAGCTCGAAGAGCTTCTCGAGCACCAGGTGCACCAGGCTGCCGCGCACCGCGGGCGGGCTGGGCGGCTCGGGCAGCCGGTCGATCATCCGGAACCGGTACAGCAGCGGGCACAGCATGAAGTCGCCGGCCCGCGAGGGAGACAGTGCGCGGACGCCGTCCTCGTCCTCTGGCTCGAGGGCTTCCAACGCGGCCGGCGTCCCCACGCTCGCCCCCGCGGCCGTCGTCATGGCCTCACGATAGGCGTCGGCACCGACGCCGCCCCCATGGCGTGGCCGTGGCGTGGGTGTGGCCGTCGTCCGATCGATGACGACGCCTACGCTGGCGCGATGAGCGAGACACCGGGCTGGCGCATCGGCGGCGTCGCCGGCGTGCCCGTGTACGTGGCCCGCAGCTGGCTCGTCATCGCGCTGCTCATCGTGGGGCTGTTCGGGCCGGGCCTCGCGCGGGAGTACACGGACCTGGGGGTGCTCGCGTACGGGGTCGCGGCGCTGTACGCCGTCGCCCTGCTCGTCTCGGTGCTGCTGCACGAGGTGGCACATGCGGTCGCCGGGCAGCGGGTGGGGCTGCCGGCTCGGCACATCGTCATCACCCTGTGGGGCGGCCACACCCAGTTCACGTCCGTGGCCGCGAGCCCTGCGCGCAGCCTGGTCGTCGCCGCCGTCGGGCCGGCCGCGAACGGTGTTCTGGCGGTTGCGGTCTGGGCCGTGGTGCAGGCGTTGCCGGTGAGTGGTGTCAGCTATCGGGTGCTACTGAGCCTCGCCGTCACCAACGCCTTCGTCGCCATCTTCAACCTGGTGCCCGGCCTGCCGCTGGACGGCGGCCGGATGCTCGAGGCGGTGATCTGGCAGGGCACCGGGCGTCGTCACACCGGCACCTTCGTGGCCGCGTGGGCAGGCCGCCTGGTCGCGATCGGGGTGATGCTGTACGCGCTGGCGCCGGTGCTCTACGGCGGCACTCCGCAGCTCCTGCTGGTGGTGTGGGGCGCGATGATCGGCTCGATGCTGTGGATGGCGGCCGGAGAGGCACTCAAGGGAGCCCGGATCGAGCGCCGGGCACAGGACCTCAGCCTTCCGGCCCTGATGTGGCCAGCCGTAGCCGTACCGGCCACAGCGTCGCTCGCGCAGGCCTCAGCGCTCGCGCAGGCCTCAGCGCTCGCGCAGGCCTCAGCGCTCGCGCAGGCCCCATCCCTGTCGAAGACCACGGCCGCCGGCGGTACTGCCGTGCCCGGTGGCGGGCGAGCGGTCGTGCTGGTCGGGGTGGACGGCCGTCCGGTGGGCGTCGTGGACCCGGCGGCGGCCGCTCAGGTGCCGCCGGAGCGACACGAGCAGGTCGGTGTCGGGTCCGTCGCTCGGCGCCTCGACCCGGAAGCGGTGCTCGACGTCCGCCTGGGTGGGGAGGCGCTGCTCGAAGCGCTGCGGTCACGCCCCGACATCGAGAGGTACGCCGTGGTGGACGGTGGGGTCGTCGTCGGCTTGCTGCCAGTGGGCGCCGTGGTGGCGGTCCTGACCCGCGCCCGAGCCTAGACTCGCTCACCGTGCTCACAGCCCCTGACTCCAACGCGCCCGAACCCACCGGTGCCGCCGCCCGCCGGGGAGTGCTGCGCGCCGGCGAGCGCGTCCAGCTCACCGACCCGAAGGGCCGGTTGCACACGATCACGCTCACGCCGGGCGCTCAGTTCCACACGCACAAGGGCAGCTTCGACCACAGCGACCTGATCGGCGGCCCCGAGGGCAGCGTGATCGCCAACACGGCCGGGATCGAGTACCTCGTGCTGCGCCCACTGCTGCCCGACTACGTGCTGTCGATGCCGCGGGGGGCTGCCGTGGTCTACCCGAAGGACGCCGGCCAGGTCGTCACGATGGCCGACATCTACCCGGGGGCACGCGTCGTCGAGGCGGGTGTCGGCTCGGGTGCCCTCTCCATGTCGCTGCTGCGGGCCGTCGGCGACGCCGGCTACCTGCACTCCGTCGAGCGGCGCGACGACTTCGCCGACATCGCCCGGGCCAACGTCGAGACCTTCTTCGGCGGGCCGCACCCCGGGTGGCGGTTGAGCGTCGGCGACCTGACCCACGTGCTCCCCGAGACGGAGGCGCCGGGCACCGTCGACCGCGTCGTGCTGGACATGCTCGCGCCGTGGGAGTGCCTGGGCGCAGTCGCCACCGCGCTGGCGCCCGGTGGGGTGGTGATCGCCTACGTGGCGACCGCGACACAGCTGTCGCGCCTGGCCGAGGACGTGCGTGATGACGGCCGGTTCACCGAGCCGAGCGCCTGGGAGTCGATGGTGCGGGGGTGGCACCTGGAGGGGCTGGCCGTCCGTCCGCAGCACCGGATGGTCGGTCACACGGGCTTCCTGCTGACCTCCCGCCGGATGGCCGTCGACGTCGTGGCGCCGCCTCGCCGTCGCCGTCCGGCCAAGGGCTCGCAGCTGACCGACCCGGCCGGCGGCGCCGGGCAGCAGCCCGGGGTCGAGCACTGGGGTGATCACGAGTGGACCCCTGAGGAGCTCGGCGAGCGGCCCGTCTCGGACAAGAAGGTCCGCCGGGTGAGGCGTGATGTCACTGCGCGACGTCCTCCGTCCGACCGGCCCAATGGGCGGGTCGGGGAGACCGGTGTCGTACCTGGCGGTTAGTGTCGAAGGACACCAGTTGGGGAGGTGCCCGATGACTGAGAACGACGACCGCAGCGCCTCGGCGCTGTCCCGCGAGCTTGAGCTGGTGCGCGCCGAGCTGGCCAGCGTGCGCCGCAGGGTCACCGAGCAGCCCGCACGCGTGCGGGCGCTGGAGGACCGGATGGCCGCCCTGCAGCGCCAGGCCGACGAGCTGATGACGCGCAACGAACGGCTGCAGCGCACCCTCAGCGACGCGCGCGCGCAGATCGTCACGCTTCGCACCGAGGTCGACCGGCTGGCTCAGCCGCCGAACGGGTACGCGACATTTTTGGAGGCGCACGAGGACGGCAGCGTCGACATCTTCCAGTCCGGACGCAAGCTGCGGGTGGCCCTGAGCCCGACCGTCGACCGTAACGCACTCGGAGCCGGCCAGGAGGTCATGCTCAACGAGGCGCTGAACGTGGTCGCCGTGCGCGAGTACGAACGCACCGGCGAGCTGGTCACGGTCAAGGAGGTGCTCGGCCCCGACCGCCTGCTGGTGCTGGCACGGGCCGACGAGGAGCGCGTGGTGCGGCTGGCCGGGTCGCTGGTGGGGGAGAAGCTGCGGGTCGGCGACGCCCTGACGCTCGACCCCAAGTCGGGCTACGTGTACGAGAAGATCCCGAAGTCCGAGGTCGAGGAGCTCGTGCTCGAAGAAGTCCCCGACATCGACTACACCGACATCGGCGGCCTCGGGGCGCAGATCGAGCAGATCCGCGACGCGGTCGAGCTGCCGTTCGCGCACCCTGACCTGTTCCGGGAGCACGGGCTCAAGGCACCGAAGGGCATCCTCCTGTACGGCCCGCCCGGGTGCGGCAAGACGCTCATCGCCAAGGCGGTCGCGCACTCGCTGGCGCAGCAGTCGGCGGCTCGTACCGGCTCGGACGAGGTGCGTAGCTACTTCCTCAACATCAAGGGCCCGGAGCTGCTCAACAAGTACGTCGGCGAGACCGAGCGGCACATTCGCCTGATCTTCGCCAGAGCGCGTGAAAAGGCCTCGGAGGGAACGCCTGTCGTCGTGTTCTTCGACGAGATGGAGTCGCTGTTCCGCACCCGCGGTTCGGGCGTCAGCTCGGACGTCGAGACGACCATCGTTCCCCAGCTGCTGGCCGAGATCGACGGCGTCGAGAGACTCGAGAACGTCATCGTCATCGGTGCCTCGAACCGTGAGGACATGATCGACCCGGCCATCCTGCGGCCCGGCCGGCTCGACGTGAAGATCAAGATCCAGCGGCCGGACGCCGAAGCCGCGCGCGACATCTTCACGAAGTACCTGACAGTCGACCTGCCGCTGCACCCCGACGACGTCGCCGAGCACGGTGGTTCACCGCGCGCGTGCGTCGAGGCGATGATCACCGCGACGGTCGAGCGCATGTACACCGAGACCGAGGACAACCAGTTCCTCGAGGTGACGTATGCGGGCGGCGACAAGGAGATCCTGTACTTCAAGGACTTCAACTCGGGCGCGATGATCCAGAACGTCGTCGACCGTGCGAAGAAGATGGCGATCAAGGACCTGCTGACCTCCGGTCAGCGCGGCCTGCGTGTCGACCACCTGCTGGCCGCGTGCGTCGACGAGTTCAAGGAGAACGAGGACCTGCCCAACACGACCAACCCCGATGACTGGGCGCGGATCTCGGGCAAGAAGGGTGAGCGGATCGTCTACATCCGCACCATCATCCAGGGCAAGAAGGGCCGTCAGCCCGGACGCTCGATCGACACCGTCGCGAACACCGGCCAGTACCTGTAGAGCACGGCGGTGTCACCTCGAGACCTCGTGGATCGTCGTACCCACCGACGCGATGGTGCATGGCGCCAGATCTCGTGCATCGCGTGCAGCCCGGCGGCCACACCGCGCCACGGTGGCTACTCGTCGACCCTGAACCGCCGTACCGCCGGTAGGAGCACGGCGACCAGGACCGCGCCGGCCACCGACATCAGCCCTCCGCTGACGAGCGCGGCGCCGGTCGACGCCACCGACGCCACGGCGCCCGCCCTGGCGTTGCCGAGGTCAGGGCCGGCCACGCCGACGATGTAGTCCATGCTGCTCACCCGCCCCCGGTAGGAGTCAGGCGTCGCGAGCTGCACCATCGTGCCGCGCGAGATCACGCTGACCGTGTCGGCCGCGCCGGCGATGGCGAGAGCGGCCAGCCCGAGCCACAGCACATCCGTCAGGCCGAAGGCCGCCAGGCCAGCTCCCCAGCAGGCGACCGACACCAGCATGACGCGCCCGGGGCGCCTTGACCGGCTGAACGAGCCCGAGAGGAGGGACGCCGAGATGCCGCCCACGGCGATGGCACTCAGGAAGAGGCCGAGAGTCTGCTCGGAACCTCCGTAGCGCTCGGCGTTCACCGCCGGGAACAGGGCGATGGGCATCGCCAGCAGCGTCGCGCTCAGGTCGGTCAGAAAGGCACCCGCCAGCACCGGACGGCGGCGCACCATGCGCACCCCCTCCCACACCGCGCCCAGGCCCGGGCGCTGCTCCACCCGCTCGGGAGGCATCGGAGGCAATGACCAGACGCCGTAGAGCGCGACCACGAAGGTCAGTGTGTCGAGCGCGAACAGCACCTCGACGCCCCACGCTCCGGCCAGGACTCCACCGAGGGCGGGACCGACCAGCATGCTGGCCTGGAAGGCGGAATGGGTCAGGGCCAGCCCGGCGCCGAGCTGGGCGGGCGGCAGCAGCCTGACGGCGAAGGTCCGCCGAGCCGGCGCACCCGCGGCGGCAAACGTCGACTGCACCGCGAGAAGTGCGAGCACCAGCCAGAGCCGGCCGGCACCGACCACGACGACAGCGGCGAGCGCTGCGGCCGCGACGAGCTGCCCGGTGCTCGTCCAGATCACCAGCGTGCGCCGGTCCACGGCGTCGGCGACCGACCCTCCGGCGAGCGCGAACACGACGAGTGGGATGGCGTGAGCCAGCGACGTCGCGCCGACCCAGAACGGGTCGTGCGTCAGCTCCCAGACGTACAGCAGGACGGCGAGCGCGCTGAGTTGTCCGCCGAGGACGGACACGGACGACGACACCCAGAGACGTCGGAAGGCGGGGCTCGACCGCAGCGGCTTGAGGTCGAGGAGGGTGCGACGCAGCATCACCGTTGTATACATCCGGTCCGGGGAACGTGCGGCGTGCCTTCTCGGCACGAGCACGCAAGCGGTCCGTAGGCTCGGCTCATGACCGTGCGGCGCGTGATGGGGATCGAGACGGAGTACGGGGTCGCCGATCCGTCCGACCCCGCCGCGAACCCCATGCTGATGTCGGGTCAGGTGGTGAATGCCTACGCGGCACCGCTGGGCAGCCGAGCGGGCCGCGCCCGGTGGGACTACGAGGACGAGCAGCCCCTGCGGGACGCGCGCGGCTGGGAGCTCGGACGCGCCGCGGCGCACGCGAGCCAGCTGACCGACACGCCGGGAGGGGAGTTCGCCGACGAGCTCGAGGACCCGACCCTCGCGAACGTCGTGCTGACGAACGGCGCGCGCCTGTACGTGGACCACGCGCACCCCGAGTACTCCAGCCCCGAGGTGACGGGTCCGCTCGACGCCGTGAAGTGGGACAAGGCCGGCGAGGCGGTGATGCTGGCAGCCGTCCGACGCATCGCCCAGACCTCGGGCCTGCGGCCGGTGAACCTCTACAAGAACACCACCGACAACAAGGGCGCCTCGTACGGCACCCACGAGAACTACCTGATGTCGCGGGCGACCCCGTTCCCCGAGATCGTGCGCGGGCTGATCCCGTTCTTCGTCAGCAGGCAGGTGATCACGGGGGCCGGGCGTGTGGGCCTCGGTCAGACCGGTGACGAGGATGGCTTCCAGATCGGGCAGCGCTCCGACTTCTTCGAGGTCGAGGTCGGTCTGGAGACGACGCTGAAGCGGCCGATCGTCAACACCCGTGACGAGCCGCACGCGAGCGCCGACAAGCACCGCCGGCTGCACGTCATCGTCGGAGACGCGAATCTCTGCGAGGTCGCCACCTACCTCAAGATGGGCACCACGGCACTGGTGCTGGACATGATCGAAGCCCGCGTGTGCCCCGACCTGACTGTGCTGCAACCGGTCTCGTCGCTTCATGCGGTCAGCCACGACGCGACGCTGAAGCAGATGATCACCTTGAAGGACGGCACCGTGCTGACGGCGCTGCAGCTGCAGTGGCGCTACCACGAGGCCGCGGCCGCGTTCGTGCACGACCGGGAGGGCGACGACGCCGACCCTCAGACGCTCGACGTGCTGGAGCGGTGGGGGAGCGTGCTCGACCGCCTGGAGCGCGACCCGATGGAGTGTGCGCGTGAGCTCGACTGGGTGGCGAAACTGCGTCTGCTGCAAGGATTTCGCGACCGCGAGGGGCTCGACTGGGACCACCCGCGGCTGCAGCTGATCGACCTGCAGTACGCGGACGTGCGCCCCGAGCGCGGGCTGTACCACCGGCTGGCCGAGCGCGGGGCCGTCGAGCGCCTGCTCGACCCGGCCGACATCGAGGCGGCCGTCAGCGAACCGCCCACCGACACCCGCGCCTACTTCCGTGGACAGTGCCTGGCTCGGTTCGGCGACCAGGTCAGCGCCGCCAGCTGGGACTCCCTGATATTCGACCTGCCCGGCTACCCGTCCCTGCAGCGCGTACCGATGCTCGAGCCGCTGCGCGGCACCCGCGAACACGTCGGGCCGCTCCTCGATCGGTGCCGCGACGCCGCCGACCTCGTGCGTGCCTTGAGCTCTCGCTGACTAGGATTGGGGCAGAGCGCCACATCACCAGGAGGTCCGATGTCCGGTCAGGAGCAGCAGCGGCCCACACGCCGCGACGGCGACGAGCCCGACGAGGCCCCGGCGCCACCGCCCGGGGCCAAGGCGGCCCAGGTCGACACGCAGGAGGTCGACGACCTGCTCGACGAGATCGACGACGTGCTGGAGTCCAACGCCGAGTCGTTCGTGCGCGGGTTCGTGCAGAAGGGCGGCCAGTGACACCCGAGAGCCGGGACGGACGGCTCCCCACCGCGTTCACCACCGCGGGCAGCTCGTCGTTCACCGACTTCCTTGCCGCGCACAGCCCCGAGTTGCTGCCCGGCCGCCGGCCCCTTCCTGCCGGCACCGTGCCCGAGGTGCCGCACGGCACGACGATCGTGGCCCTGACGTTCCCCGGCGGGGTGCTGATGGCGGGGGACAGGCGCGCGACGATGGGCAGCTACATCGCCAGCCGCGAGATCGAGAAGGTGTTTCCCGCCGACGACTACTCCTGCGTCGGGATCGCCGGCACCGCTGGCCTGGCTGTCGAGATGGTGCGGCTGTTCCAGGTCGAGCTGGAGCACTACGAGAAGATCGAGGGCGTGCTGCTCAGCCTCGACGGCAAGGCGAACCGGCTGGCCAGCATGATCCGCGGCAACCTCGGCCTCGCCATCCAGGGACTGGCGGTCGTCCCGCTGTTCGCGGGCTTCGACCTCGACACCGGGCTCGGCCGCATCTTCTCCTACGACGTGACGGGCGGACGGTACGAGGAGCACGAGCACCACGCGGTCGGCTCCGGCTCCTTGTTCGCACGTGGCTCGCTGAAGAAGCTGTACCGGCCGACGCACTCGGCCGAGGAGGCCATCCGGGTCGGCGTGGAGGCGCTCTACGACGCGGCTGACGACGACTCGGCCACCGGCGGGCCGGACCTGACGCGGCGCATCTGGCCGCTCGTGGCCACCGTCACGCTCGAGGGCTACCGCCGCGTGCCCGACAGCGAGCTCGCCTCGATCGTGGCCGACGTCGTCGCCGGCCGCACGAATGACCCGGGTGGCAGCGGCAGCGGCGATGGGGTGCTGCGATGACCGCGCCGTTCTACGTCTCGCCCGAGCAGCTGATGAAGGACCGGGCCGACTTCGCCCGCAAGGGCATCGCCCGTGGCCGCTCCGTCGTCGTGGTGCCGTTCGACGGGGGCATCGCCTTCGCGGCCGAGAACCCGTCGCGTGCGCTGCACAAGATCAGTGAGATCTATGACCGCATCGCGTTCGCGTCCGTGGGCAAGTACAACGAGTTCGAGAACCTGCGCGTGGCCGGCGTGCGGTACGCCGACCTGCGCGGCTACTCCTACGACCGCACCGACGTGACCGCCCGGGGACTCGCCAACGCGTACGCCCAGATGATGGGCACCGTCTTCACGACCGAGCACAAGCCGCTCGAGGTCGAGCTGGTGGTGGCGGAGGTCGGCCGCACCCCCGACAGCGACCAGGTCTACCGGCTGACCTACGACGGGTCCGTCTTCGACGAGCGCGGCGTCGTCGTGATGGGCGGGGCGGCAGAGCAGGTCGCGACCGTGATCGGTGATCGCTGGCGGCCCGGCATGACCCTCGCCGACGCGCTGAGCCTCGCGGTCGAGGCGCTCTCGGTCGACCCGGCTGGCGGCCCCTCCCGTGAGCTGGAGCCGGAGGGTCTTGAGGTCGCCGTGCTCGACCGGCACCGCCCGCGCCGCGCCTTCCGCCGCGTGGCCGGAGCGCTCCTGGAACGGTTGTTGACCGCCGACGACCCCGTCCACGACGTGCCGGAGACCGACGACGCGCGGCCCGGTCCGCACGACACGCTGACAGGGGAGAAGGCCAAGCCGGCGGGGGACGGTCCTGACGACGCGGCGGAGCAGGAGACGGGCGGCGGGTCGGGTCGCCCCGACGGCGGCCACAGCGGGCTCCCCGACGACCGGCCCGGGTGACGCGCAGTGTCCGCTCCCGTCCCGATGCGCATCCGGCACGGCAGGCTCCCCGACGCCGGTGAGCTCTTCACGCTGCAGCGTGCGGCCTTCCTGGCGGAAGCCCAGCGCTACCGCGACCCGCTGCTCCCGCCGCTGCGCGACACGCTCGACGACGTGCTGGCCGTGCTGCGCGACCCCGACGTCACGATCCTCGTCGCCGTGATGTCCAGCGACTGCGAGCAGGGCCACCGCGGTCGCATCGTGGGGTCGGCCCGGTTCGCCCGGGTCGACACCACCGGCCGGGTGGGCCGCATCATCGTGGCTCCCGACCTGCAGGGCCGCGGGCTGGGCAGCGCGCTGCTGCAAGCGGTGCAGTCGGAGGCCCTGGCCGCCGGGATGCGTGACCTCGAGCTGTTCACGGGCAAGGCCTCGTCGCAGAACCTGGCGCTGTACCGGCGACACGGGTACGTCGACGCCGAGGCGACGACCGACGACCGCGGGGTCACGTTGCTGGTGCTGCGCAAGGCCCTGTGAGGCCGGGCGATTTCCTAGTTGAGCACCTCGCCGCGCCACGCGACGTAGGCTGGCGACATGGACCGCCGGATCTTCGGGATCGAGACCGAGTTCGGGGTCACCTGCGTCGGCGGTGGCCAGCGCAAGCTCTCCGCCGACGAAGTGGCCCGCTACCTGTTCCGCAAGGTCGTCTCGTGGGGCAGGTCGTCGAACGTGTTCCTGCGCAACGGGGCTCGCCTCTACCTCGACGTCGGATCCCACCCCGAGTACGCCACGCCTGAGTGCGACGACGTGCGTGAGCTGATCATCCACGACCGTGCGGGCGAACGAATCCTCGAAGGGCTGGTCGTCGACGCCGAGCGACGCCTCCGCGAGGAGGGTGTCGACGGCGACGTCTACCTGTTCAAGAACAACACCGACTCGGCCGGCAACTCGTACGGCTGCCACGAGAACTACCTGGTCGGACGCGGTGGTGAGTTCTCCCGGCTCTCCGACGTCCTGATCCCGTTCCTCGTCACGCGGCAGGTGCTGGTCGGCGCAGGCAAGGTGCTGGCGACCCCACGCGGCCCGCTCTTCGCGCTGTCACAGCGCGCCGACCACATCTGGGAGGGCGTCTCGAGCGCCACGACCCGGTCGCGCCCGATCATCAACACCCGTGACGAGCCGCATGCCGACGCGGAGAAGTACCGCCGGCTGCACGTCATCGTCGGCGACTCGAACATGTCGGAGACCACGACGATGCTCAAGGTCGGGGGAGTCGACCTCGTGCTCCGCATGATCGAGGCCGGGGTGCCCGTCCGCGATCTGACGCTGGAGAACCCGATCCGCGCGATCCGGGAGATCAGCCACGACCGCACCGGGCAGGTGCCGGTCAAGCTCGCCAACGGCCGCACCGCGAGCGCCCTCGACATCCAGGAGGAGTACCTGGACCGGGCCAAGGCGTTCGTCGACGCCCACGACCTGCACACCGACACGACCAAACGGGTGCTCGACCTGTGGGAGCGGGGGCTGAGGGCCGTCCGCGACGACGACCTGGCGCTGGTCGACCGCGAGCTCGACTGGGTGATCAAGTACAAGCTGATCGAGCGCTACCGGGCCAAGCACGACCTCCCGCTGTCGAGTGCACGAGTGGCCCGCCTCGACCTCGCCTACCACGACATCTCGCGCAAGCGAGGCCTGTACAACCTGATGGCGGCCAAGGGTCTGGTGGAGCGAGTCTCCACCGACATCGAGATCTTCCAGGCCACGTCAGTGCCGCCGCAGAACACCCGCGCCCGGCTGCGCGGCGACTTCGTGCGCCGTGCACAGGAGCAGCGTCGCGACTTCACCGTCGACTGGGTCCATCTCAAGCTCAACGACCAGGCGCAGCGCACCGTTCTGTGCAAGGACCCGTTCCGCAGCGTCGACGAGAGGGTCGAGAGGCTGATCGCCGGGATGTGAGCCTGCACCGAGGTCAGGCGCGCCCGGTGGAGACACGGTGGAGGCCCGGTGGAGGCACGGCGGGGGCCCACAGGGAGCACCCAGGCAGGAGCGTTAAGGTTCGTTCAGTCCGTCTGAATCCCCGTGCACCCGCGTGCACCCCGTGCCCCATCGAAGGTTGGCTGTGCGTCGTCTGCTCACCGCCCTGCTGCTGTTCCCGCTCCTCGTGCTGGGTGGGTGCGACACCGGCTCGCCAGGGGGGTCCGAGACACCCGAAGTGACCACGTCCGACCTGGCCAAGGTCGATGTCACCGGCAAGGCGGCGGAGAAGCCGACGGTCTCGTGGGACGGGACGTTCGAGGCCGCGTCCACCAGCCGGCGCGTGCTCTCCGAGGGTGATGGCGCGGTGGTGGCTCTCGGCCAGAAGGTCTCGATCAACTACCTGGGCGTCAACGGCCGCGACGGCATGGAGTTCGACACCTCGTTCGGTGACCCGGAGCCGGCGAGCTTCGTGCTGGAGGAGGGGTCGGTCATCAAGGGGTTCGCGACCGGTCTCGCCGGTGTCACCGTCGGATCACGGGTGCTGGTCGGCATCACGCCGGAGGACGGCTACGGCGAAGCGGGGCAGCCCGATGCGGGGATCGAGGGGAACGACAGCCTGCTCTTCGTGATCGACGTGCTTGGCGTCAAGGACGTCCTCGACCGCGCGACCGGAGAGGCGGTGCCCGCGATGCCGGGCCTTCCGACGGTCACCCTCGACAAGGCGACCGGGGCGCCGACGGTGACCGTCCCGGGCGGCCCGCCGCCGACGAAGCTGATCATCCAGCCTCTGATCGTCGGTACCGGCGCGAAAACCGTTGCCGGGCAGTCCCTGACGGTCCAGTACCACCTGGTCAACTGGGCCGACAACGCCGTGAAGGAGTCCTCGTGGGAGAAGGGTGCCCCCGCCCCCCTGCGGATCGGGACGGGGGAGATCATCCCCGGACTCGACGCAGGACTCACCGACCAGACGATCGGCAGCCAGATCCTGCTCGTGGTGCCCCCTGGCGAGGCAACCCAGGGCAACGCCGGTGGCGAGGAGACCATCGTCTTCGTCGTCGACATCCTCGATGCCGAGTGACCTGTCCATCCGCAGCACGCACCAGTCCACCCAACCCCTCACCGAGGAGCACCCATGCCCGAGCGCACCAAGCCTGAGGTCGACTTTCCCGGCGGCGAGCCCCCCACCGAGCTGGAGTCCCACGACGAGATCGTCGGCGACGGTCCGGAGGCCGCCACGGGAACGACCGTCTCGGCTCACTACGTCGGCGTCGCGTTCTCCACGGGTGAGCAGTTCGACGCGTCCTGGGACCGCGGCCAGCCGCTCGACTTCCGCCTCGGCGCCGGTCAGGTGATCCAGGGCTGGGACGACGGCATCACCGGCATGAAGGTGGGCGGCCGTCGCCGCCTCGTGATCCCCCCGCACCTCGCGTACGGCGACCGCGGCGCAGGGTCGGCCATCGCTCCTGGCGAGACCCTGATCTTCGTCGTCGACCTGATGGGCGTCCGCTAGCCGCTCTCCGCTCCTACCGTCGGGGCGTCACGCCAGCGGGCAGAAGGCGATGTTGTCACGGCGCTCGCCTGCGAAGAACGTCCCGTCACTGCCGACCCACAGCCCCGCCGGTGTCGCGTACAGCACCTTGCCGCCGACGGCCCGGGTCTTGCCGGGGTTCCACGGCAGCGCCAGGCCGGTGACGGGGTTGATCGCGCCGATGCCCTCGCGCGTCACTGCACCGTTGTCGAGCCAGCGATTGTGTCCCTGGACGTACACGGCCGCTCCGGTGACCACCACCGAGTGCAGGGTGTCGCCGTTGGTGTAGTTGATCCAGGTGGGCCGGACCGGTGCGGGCACGTTGGGATCGAATCGCGCCGTCGCGTCGCACAGGTCTCTGCCCTGGCCGCCTGGGAAGGGGAGGAACCCGGTCGAGACGATGGCGAAGTAGGTGCCATCGGGCGAGAAGTCGACGCCCCTCAGGTACGCGGGGAGGTTCTCGCCCCGGCACATGTTCACCAGCGGTGCGTAGTACCAGGCGTTCAGGGTGGCCGCCCCGGTTCCCAGCGTGAGCATGTACGCCCGGCTGCGCGCCTGGCCGGCCACGGAGGTGAAGTTGCCGACCACGACCAGGCGCGTGCCGGCCGGGTTGATCGCGAAGCGGTAGGTGTCGGTCGGGCCGGCGTTCGGCGCGACCGTGCCGGTGACCGCGATGTTCACGTAGCCGGTGTCGGCGCCGGTGGTGGGGTTGAGCGCCATCAGCTTCTTGGCGGAGTTGCCGCCGATGAACAGCAGGGTGCCCACGTTCGGCACCGTGGCCGCGTGCATGTCGTTCACCTTGCCCCCGGCCAGCGCGGCGTTGAAGTTGGGGTCGAAGGTCGGGACACCGGTCGGGGGGATGTTGAACTTCGCCACACCGCGGCGGTTCACCCCGTTGACGGTGGTGAAGGCGCCGCCCACGTAGAGGGACGAGCCGATCGACTGGATGGCCCAGACCGGCCCGTTGAAGACCGGGGCGAACGCCGTCATCACGCCGGTGGTCGCGCTGAACGACATCAGGTGGTTCCGGGTGAACGACGGCGTCGTCGAACCGGCGTTGGCGACCTGGTTGAACTCCCCACCCGCGTACATCGTCGTGCCCACTTGGTGGAACGCGTAGATCGCGGTGTGGCTCACGCCGCCGCCGTCGAGGACGTTGGGGGTGAAGTTCGCCGGGTTGGCGGAGACCACGGTTCCGTGTGCCGTGCCGGCGACGGCGGGGCTGGCCGGCAGCAGCGCCAGTGGTAGGAGAAGGGCACCGACGATGCTGATCAGTCTGGTCATGTTGTTGTTGGCTCCCACGTGAGCGCGGCCGACCGTGCGGTCGCAGGCGCGACCACCCTAGGCACGTGGCGGGCGCCGCCGCAGAGAGTTCGGGAGATTGGACGAATCAAGCCTTTCCCGGCCCAGGAGGTGGGTGTGGGTTGGTGCGTTTCAGCCCCGGTTGAGCGCGGCTGCGTGCCGGCCGGCAGCAGCGGCGGCCAGGAAGCCGGACGGGTCCTCGTCGAGACCGCGTCCCATCGACGACAGCCTGACCGGGCTGGTGCGCAGCGCTGCGTCGAGGCCGTCGAGGTCGATCTCGACGAGGCGATGCCGCCCGGCCGGCTCGACCAGGTCGGACACCTGCGAGCGCACGCGCGCCGCGAGGGTGGCGTCGGTGTCGCCGTGGCTCGGCAGGAGAGGCAGCACCACGTCGGCCCTGGCGAGGGCGACCCGGCCGTAGGCGGTCAGGCTGTGGTGCGAGACGCCGAAGTGCCGGTCGCGGGGGTCGGACGCGGACACCCGCAGCGACGCCACGGCGCGCCCGCCGAGCGCAGCCGCGGCGTTCACGGCCTCTCCCGCGGCCACGCCGGAGAATCCCCACTTCGTGCCGGTGCCCAGGTTGCCCGGGCCCTGGGCGACCACGACGACGTCGGCCTCGAGCACGTGCCGGGCGGCGAGCAGGCCGGAGTGCAGGTTGACCGCCTCGAGGTCGCCGCCGAACGCCTGGCCGACGGTCACCGACCCGGCCAGCCAGCCGGCCTCGCGCAAGCCTGCGACCGCGCGCGAGAACCACGCGGGCAGCGCCCCGCCGTCCGTCATCACGTAGGCCACCCGTAGCGCCTCGCCGTCAGCGCCAGCAGCCTCATCAGCGCTACCAGCGTCACCAGGCATCGGCGCCCGCACGCCGGCGATCACCGCCGGCAGTGCCGAGTGCAGGTCGGCGACCACCACGGGCATCCCGGCGAGGTCGTCGGCCTCGGCCAGCAGCTCGTGGTGCGGCGACTCCTGCTCGTCGACGCCCAGCAGCATGGCCTGCAGGGGCGTGTAGCGGGCCTTGACCACGTGGCCCGGGCCTGGGGGAGGGTCGGGTGGCAGCCGGTCGGGGAGGGCCACCACCAGGGCGTAGCCGCCGGTCCCGAGCCCGCGGTCGAGGGCACTGGTGTTGAGCAGGACGGTGTCGCCGGGTTCGGGCGACCCGACCAGCGCCGGGTAGGCCAGCGCCTTGACCTCGCGGTCGTCGGCCGCGACGTGGACGCGCAGCTCGACGGCGCCATGCCAGGCCTTGTCGACGGCGGTGACCTCCCCTCGCCGCCAGCGGACGACGGGTGCGGCGGAGGCCTCGCGGGTGCCCTGTGTCTCTGCCATCCGGGCGAAGGTACCTGGAGTAGGTTGGCGATGATGTCTGCCCGCCGCACCGAGAGACTCCTGAACCTCGTCATCGCCCTGCTCGCGACGCGCCGGTGGCTGACCAAGGAGCAGATTCGCCAGGCCGTGCCGCAGTATGCCGAGAATGACTCCGTCGAGGCCTTCGACCGGATGTTCGAGCGCGACAAGGAGGCCCTGCGCGAGCTCGGCGTCCCCCTGGAGACCGGCACCTACTCGGCCTGGTTCGACGACGAGCTCGGCTACCGCATCGACCCAGACGCGTACGCCCTGCCCGAGATCACCTTCACACCTGGCGAGCTGGCCGTGCTGGGCCTGGCGTCGCGCGTCTGGCAGCAGGCGAGTCTGGCCGGGCCGGCGTCGCGCGCTCTGGTGAAGCTCAAGGCGCTCGGCGTGGACACCGACTCCGCGTCGCTGGTCGGCATCGAGCCTCGCGTGTCGACCAACGAGCCCTCGTTCGACCGCCTGTACGCGGCGACGCGCGACCGTGCGCCGGTCGCCTTCACCTACCGCAGGGGCGGACGCGGTGAGCCGGTACGCCGCGAGGTCGAGCCGTGGCAGATCTCCTCGTGGCACGGGCGCTGGTACCTGATCGGCTACGACCGCGACCGGCAGGACTCGAGGGTCTTCCGGCTGTCCCGCGTCATCGGCGACGTGGAGCGGATCGGAGCGGCCGGGTCGGTCGAAGCACCCGCTGACGTCGACGCCCACGCCCTGCTGCGCGCCGTGGTGATGCCCAACCCCGACGACCGCACCGCGCGGCTGAGGATCGAGCCCCACAACGGCCAGGTGCTGCGACGCCGGGCCGGGGCCCCCGTCCACACCGACGAGCTGGACGTCGGGTTCGCCGACGTGGACGAGCTCGCCGAGGAGGTCGCAGCCCTCGGTGCCCGCGCCGAGGTGCTCGACCCGCCCGACCTGCGCGAGGCGGTCGTCATGCTCCTCAAGGGAGCAGCGGCCGCACACCCCCTCGACGAGGCGCCCCCGGAGACCCCCGCAGCCAGCGCAGTGGCGGCGGAGTGAGCACCCAGGCCAGTGCAGCTGACCGGCTGAGCCGACTGCTGGCGATGGTGCCCTACCTCCTGGCCCGTCAGGGCGTGCCCCTCGCTGACGCGGCACACCACTTCGAGATCAGCGAGGACGAGCTGGTCAAGGACCTCGAGCTGCTGTTCGTCTGCGGCCTGCCCGGCCACATGCCCGGCGACCTGATCGAGGCCGACTGGGAGTCAGGCAGGGTCTACCTCGACAACGCCGAGACGATCTCCCGTCCGCTGCGCCTCGGGCTGGACGAGGCCATCACCCTGCTGGTCGGGCTCCGCACGCTCGCCGCCGCGCCCGGTGCCGGCGACCGCGACGCGCTGGACGGCGCGCTGGCCAAGCTCTCCGAGGCGTCCGGTGACGCGGGGCGCGTCGCGGGCGCCGTCGCGGTCGACCTGGACGACGACGAGGCCGGCCAGGTGCTCGTCACAGTCCGGCAGGCCCTAGCCGGTCGGCGCCGGCTGCACCTGAGATACCTCGTGCCGGGCCGTGACGAGGCCACCGAGCGCGAGGTCGACCCGATGAGGGTCGTCAGCCTCGCCGGCCACTGGTACCTGGAGGGCTGGTGCCACCGTGCCGACGGCGTGCGGCTCTTCCGGCTCGGACGGGTGCTGGCGGCCGACGTCCTCGACCAGGACGGCACCCCGCCCCCGCAGGCCCGCAGCCGCGACCTCGACGACCGGCTCTTCACGCCGTCCCCGTCCGACACCCTCGTCACCCTTGACCTCTCGCCGCGATCCCACTGGGTCGTCGACCACTACCGGCCCGAGCACACCGAGGAGCTGGACGACGGGCGGGTGCGCGCGCAACTGCGCATCGCCGACACCGGCTGGCTGCGGCAGCTGGTGCTGCGGTCTGGCGGCGGTGTGGTCGTCCTCGGACCACCCGAGGTGGTCACCCAGGTGGCCCAAGATGCCCATCTGGCGCTGGCGCGCTACTCCTGACGGGCCTGATCAAGGGAGCAATCCTCAAGTTCTGCTGAGCCTGGGCCGATGGAACCTCAATCGTTCGAGAGCCCTTTCAGCCCAGTAGAAGAGGTGAATCCGCAGTGACCACGATCAAAGCCTCTTGCCCGTGTTGCGGTGATGTCGACCTGACCCCGCCCCAGGTGCGCCTGGTCGTTTGCTCAGTCTCGGCCTGGTCGTACTACACGTTCCTCTGCTCCGGCTGCAACGACGTCATTCGCAAGCCGGCCGCCGCCGAGATCGTCAAGCTGCTCATCACCGGCGGTGTCGTCGCCGAGTCGTGGGCCGTGCCCGCCGAGGCGCTCGAGGAGCACGACGGACCCGCGATCGGCTACGACGACGTCCTCGACTTCGCCCTCTGGCTCGACACGGCCGACCTGGTGGCCGCTGCCGCCTCGACCACGCTGCACGCCCGCCGCCCCGTCGCCTGACCGGGCCACCTACTCGCACCTCCCACTCGCGCGCCGACCCCACTAGGGTCGGCGCGTGCTCTGGTTCTGGCTGTGGTTCGTGCTGGTGCTCGGCGCCCTCGTGGTGCTGGGACTGCTCGCGTGGCGCATCTTCCGCAAGGGTGTCGCCGTCTTCCGTGCTGTCGGTCGCGTGGCTGACACGGTGGGCGAGACCAACGCCGCCAGCGAGAGCGCGTTCGACGAATGGCTGCTGCTGCGCGCCGAACAGGACCTCGCCGACGCCGACCAACGCGAGCGCGACCTGGCGTCGGGGCACGGCCGCCGCCCGTCCGGCACCGGGTCGCGACGAAGCCGGTCCCCGCGCGTCGTACGATGACCGGACCCGAAACCGAGAGGTCCTGACATGGGCAAGTTCTTCGACAACCCTGTGCTGCTGATCGTCCTGGTGGTGATCGTCGTTCTCGTCTTCGGCGCCAACAAGCTGCCCGGCGCGGCCCGGAGCCTGGGTCGCTCGATGCGGATCTTCAAGTCCGAGGTCAAGCAGATGAAGGACGACGACGAGCCGGGCACGCCCTCCGCACGCGCGTCGGCCGAGCCCCCGATCGAGGGCCGGGTCGTCGACGACTCCGGCGCCCGCCGCGCCGACGACGGCCGAGCCAGCCAGGACAACCGCACGACGCAGGACACGCCCGGCAAGGATCTCTGACCGCCGTCGCGGCTCGACCCGACGACACTCAGGCCGGACACTTCCACCCATGCCGCTGAGCCCTGCCCGCCGGGCCAACCCCGAGGGACGGATGGCGCTGCGCGCACACCTGCGCGAGCTGCGCGACCGGCTCCTGAAGGCAGCGCTGGGGCTGCTGGCCGGCGCGGTGGTCGGGTGGTTCCTGTACGACCCCGTGCTCGAGGCGCTCGGGCGTCCGATCCAGGAGGTCGCCGAGGCGGCCGACCGCTCGGCGTCGCTCAACTTCGGCACCGTCGCCAGCCCGTTCGACCTGAAGATCAAGATCTCGATCTTCATCGGGGCGATCGTCTCCAGCCCGATCTGGATCTACCAGCTGTGGGCCTTCGTGACGCCCGGTCTCAAGCGCCGGGAGCGCCGCTACGCGCTGGCCTTCGTGGCAGCAGCCGTGCCGCTGTTCCTGGCAGGGTCGTTCCTGGCGTACCAGGCGATGCCCAACTTCGTGAAGTTCCTCGTCGGCTTCAGCCCGGACGGCTTCTCCAACTTCATCGACGCCCAGGTGTACCTGGGATTCGTGATGCGGGTCATCCTGAGCTTCGGGCTCTCGTTCCTGGTCCCGGTCGTGCTGGTCGGGCTGAATCTCGTCGGGGTGGTCTCGGGCCGGGCCATGCTGAAAGCGTGGCGGTGGGTGGTCGTGGCCTCGTTCACGTTCGCGGCGATCGCGACACCCACGCCGGACATCCTGTCGATGTTCCTCCTCGCCCTGCCCCTGCTGGGGCTCTTCGTCCTGGCGATCGGGTTCTGCCTCGTCAACGACCGCCGGCGCCGCCGCTCCAGCGGGGAACCTGACTACGAGGCACTGGACGACGACGAGGCCAGCACCCTGTGAGGGTGGCCCTGGTGGCCAACCCCACGAGCGGCAAGGGACTCGGGGCACGCAGCACCTCGATCGTGCTCGAACGGCTGCGGCGGCACGGTGTCGAGGTTCGCGACGTCAGTGCCTCGACGGCGGCCGCTGCCCGGCACCAGGCTGTCGCCGCGGTGAACGGTGGTGTCGACGCCCTGTTCGTGGTCGGCGGCGACGGCATGACGCACCTGGGCGTGAACGCCTGCGCCGGCACCGGTGTGCCGCTCGGGGTCGTGGCCGCAGGCACCGGCAACGACTCGGCACGCGGACTCGACCTGCCAGTGGGTGACCCGGTGAAGGCGGTCGACCGTGCCGTGGAGAGGCTGCGCGACGGACAATCGAGGGCACTGGACGCCGGCCGCGTTGAGACCGCTGACGGCACCCGCCGCTGGTTCCTCGGGGTGCTGGGCGCGGGCTTCGACGCCATCGTCAACGAGCGGGCCAACGGGTGGACGTGGCCGCGCGGACGGATGCGCTACAACGTCGCCACGGCGCGCGAGCTACCGGCTTTCCGGCCGATCAGCTACCGCCTCGAGCTGGACGGCGTCAGCGTCGACGAGCGAGCCATGCTGGTGTCGGTCGCCAACGGCACCAGCTACGGCGGCGGGATGCGCATCGCACCTGATGCCTCGTACACGGACGGCTTGCTCGATGTCGTCGTGCTCGGCCCGGTGTCGACGGTCGAGCTCTTGCGCCTGTTCCCGACGGTGTACTCCGGACGGCACGTCCACCACCGAGCGGTCAGCGTCCGACAGGTGCGCACGTTGATCCTGGAGACGCCGGGCAGGGACCTCGTCGTGTACGCGGACGGCGAGCGCATCGGTCCGACGCCCATCCAGTGCGAGGTGGTACCAGCGGCTGTCCAGCTGCTGGCCTGACCGCTCACACCAGGGCTACAGGGTCGCCGACCCGGAGAGTGCCCGGTGTCAGCACCATGGCACCGACACCGAACACGACCTCGCCGTCACGCGTGCGGTCGGCGGCCAGGAGACGCAGCGGGTCGTCGCCGGCCCGCTCGCCGGTGCCGGGCACGAGCCGGATCACGGCACAGCGGGCGATGGACGAGCGCACCTCGAGGTCGACGTCACCGACGCGCAGCCGCCGCCCGACCCAGCCGTCCTCGGCGAACGGCGGTGCCGAGCCCGTCTCGACCAGGGCCGTGGCGCGGAACCGCTCGTCGTCGATCTCGTCGACGCCGGCGCGGCGGGCGAGCTCGCGCAGCGACGACGTGGAGACCAGCGTCACGGGCTCCGCGTAGACGACCGCGCCGGGCTGGTCGGCCCGCGCCAGCCGCACCGGGTAGCCGACCAGGCGCGACAACGCCTCGTCCCAGGGACCCGGCAGGGGGTGCAGGACGGCGGTGCGCCTCCAGTACTCGGCGACGAGGGGCGTGCCGGTGGGCGTGGTGGCAGGGACGGCGAAGTTGTCTCCGTCGGGGAGCTGGAGGTTCAGCGTCCCGTCGGCGTCCAGCCTCGGCGTGATGCGCAGCACCGGCGGGTTCTCGACCGTCCGCAGCACCGTGGTCCCGCGAGCGGGGTGGTCCGTCAGCAGCGCGAACCGCCGGTCTCCGGCGGGTCCGGTGAGAGTGACCTCGAGCGACGTGGGGTGAGCGTGCGCCCCACCCTTGATCGGCGATACGCCGAGACGCGCGACGGTGGACGTGGTGCTCGACACCGCCGCACCGTAGCCAACGAGGGACCGGGCGCCCGGGACGGGGTCGTGGCCCTGGCCTGAGGGTGGCCTAGATTCGAAGCATGTCGTCTCCGGCCGAGCGGTTCGCGGCCGCCCGCGAGCGGGCGGGAGGCTCCAGCAGTCAGCTGCAGAGCTTCGCCGACGGGCTGGGCTTCGAGCTCGACAGCTTCCAGAGCGACGCCTGCGCTGCGCTCGAGGGTGGGCACGGCGTCCTCGTGGCAGCGCCGACAGGGGCCGGCAAGACCGTGGTGGGGGAGTTCGCCGTCCACCTGGCTCTCTCGTCCGGACGAAAGGCCTTCTACACCACGCCGATCAAGGCACTGAGCAACCAGAAGTACGTGGACCTGGTGGCGCGGTACGGCGCCGACCGCGTCGGGCTGCTGACCGGGGACACGAGCGTGAACGGCGAGGCGCCGGTGGTCGTCATGACCACCGAGGTGCTGCGCAACATGCTCTACGCAGGCTCGTCGACCCTCGCTGGCCTGGCCTACGTCGTGATGGACGAGGTGCACTACCTCGCCGACCGGTTCAGGGGGCCGGTCTGGGAGGAGGTGATCATCCACCTGCCCCGGGAGGTGCTGGTGGTCTCGCTGTCGGCGACGGTGTCGAACGCCGAGGAGTTCGGCGCCTGGCTCGACACCGTGCGCGGCGACACCCGCATCGTCGTCAGCGAGCACCGGCCGGTTCCGCTGTGGCAGCACGTGCAGGTGGGGACACGACTGGTCGACCTGTTCGCCGAGGACGGGGCCGGCCACGGGGTCGTGAACCCCGAGCTGCTGCAGATCAGCCGCGACGACGGGCAGCGGCACCGCGACTCGCGCGCGCTCCGGGGCGGCCGTGACGGGCGAGGTCGCCCGGCGGTGCAGGGGCGCGGCGGGCCCGGCGCCGGGGCACGCGGGGGATCGCGCGGGGGATCGCGCGGGGGATCGCGCGGGGGATACGGGCCGACGACTGGCCGGGGGAGGCCGGGTGGCATCGATCCGCGGTGGGCCGCGAGCGGGTCAGGTGCGTCGAGGTCGGGCGTCCCGTCCCGCGCGCAGGTCGTGGAGCGGCTCGACGCCGAGGGGCTCCTGCCCGCGATCACCTTCATCTTCAGCCGCGCAGGGTGCGACGCCGCGGTACGGCAGTGCCTGGCCTCGGGGCTGAGGCTCACGACGTCGCCGGAGCGTGCGGAGATCCGCAAGGTCGTGCAGCAGCGCACGTCACAGATTCCCGAGGCCGATCTCGCAGCCCTCGGCTACCACGAGTGGTTCGACGGCCTTCAGCGTGGCGTCGCGGCCCATCACGCCGGCTTGCTGCCGACGTTCAAGGAGGTCGTCGAGGAACTGTTCACGCGCGGCCTCGTGAAAGCCGTGTTCGCCACGGAGACACTGGCTTTGGGCATCAACATGCCGGCGCGCAGCGTGGTGCTGGAGAAACTGGTGAAGTTCAACGGCGAGTCACACGCAGCCGTGACCCCAGGGGAGTACACGCAACTGACGGGCCGTGCCGGCCGCCGCGGCATCGACATCGAGGGGCACGCCGTCGTGGTGTGGCATCCCGGCCTCGACGCCGAGGGAGTGGCTGGCCTGGCGTCCACGCGCACCTACCCACTTCGCTCCAGCTTCCGGCCCACGTACAACATGGCGGTCAACCTCGTCGCGCAGGTCGGACGGCGCGAGGCCCGAGAGATCCTGGAGACGTCGTTCGCGCAGTTCCAGTCCGACCGCGCGGTCGTGGGTCTCGCCCGCAAGGTGCGCACGATGGACGAGGCCCTGTCCGGCTACGCCGAGGCGATGACGTGCCACCTGGGCGACTTCACCGACTACGCCTCGTTGCGGCGCCGGCTCGCCGAGGTCGAGAAGGACACGTCGCGCGAGGTCGCCAGGCGGCGGCGCAGCCAGGCGCTGGCCTCGCTCGAGAGGCTGCGCCCGGGCGACGTCATCCGGGTGCCCGCTGGGCGGCGCTCGGGCTTCGCCGTCGTCCTCGACCCGGGCACGGCCGGTGGCCTGGAGGGGCCTCGTCCGACAGTGCTGACCGCCGACCGCGACGTGCGGAGGCTGTCGCTCCACGACGTACCGACCGCCGTCGAACCCGTTGCGACCGTGAGGATTCCGAAGAAGTTCAACCCGCGAAACCCCGCCGCGCGGCGCGACCTGGCCTCCTCGCTGCGGGCGGCGCTCACGGAGGGAAGGCTGATGGAAGGGCCTCCCGACCGGCGGTCGCGGGCGGCCGACGCGGAGGGCGACGACACCCGCTCGCGCGAGACCGAGGACGAGGCCGTGGCTCTACGGCGGAAGCTCCGCCAGCACCCGTGCCACGGGTGCGCCGAGCGCGAGGACCACGCGCGGTGGGCCGACCGCTGGGCCAAGCTGAGCCGGGAGCGCGACAACCTGGTGCGGACGATCGAGGGCCGCACCAACACGATCGCGCGCACCTTCGACCGCGTGTGCGACCTGCTCGTCGAGCTCGACTACCTGCGACGCGAGGCCGACGGGCTGGTCGTCACGTCTGCGGGGCAGCGCCTGCGCAGCATCTACACCGAGAAGGACCTGCTCGTCGCCGAGTGCCTCAGGGCCGGCATCTGGCGCGGCCTGGACCCGGCAGGGATGGCCGCCGTCGCCTCGGCCATCGTCTTCGAGGCCCGTCGCGACGAGACCGGGATCGGCCCACGCACTCCCGGCGGTGCGACGCGGAGGGCCCTTGACGACACGGTCCAGGCCTGGTCTCGACTGCAGGACCGCGAGGCGGCCCACCGGCTGGAGCTGACCGGGCCCCCCGACCTCGGCCTCACCTGGCCGATCCACCGATGGGCGCTCGGACGGCGGCTCGAGCAGGTGCTGGAGGACGGCGACCTCACGCCGGGCGACTTCGTCCGCTGGACGCGGCAGGTGGTCGACCTGCTGGGCCAGCTCGGCCAGGCGGCCCAGGGCGGGCACGGGACACCCGCCGACGCGGCGGTAGCTGCTGTGGCTCGGGACGCGATCGCGGTCATCGACCGGGGCGTCGTGGCCACCGCCGGCGTCGACCGCTGAGCCCGCGACGGCGCCGGCAGAGTGCTGTCGGTGGCAGGCTTACGCTGGCGGTGTGAGCGACGTCCAAGCCCGCCCTGCTTGGCAGGACTGCGGGGGCAGCTACGACCCCACCGACGAGCGCGCCTTCGAGCGGCTGCCGGGGCGGGCCGTGTCGCTGACGACCCGGTTGGCCCCCTCGTCCACGAACCCGCGTGAGGGTCTGATCGTCGAGCGCTTCCTGCCGACGCGCGGCCGACGCATGGTCGGCGCCTGGTGCTTCGTCGACCGCTACGGCCCTCACGACGTGACCGACAGCGACGGCATGATGATCGGCCCTCACCCGCACACGGGCCTGCAGACGGTCACCTGGCTGCTCGAGGGCGAGGTCGTGCACCGTGACTCGGTGGGCTCCCTGCAGACCATCGTGCCGGGCGAGCTCAACCTGATGACGGCCGGACGGGGGATCAGCCACGCCGAGGAGTCGCCACCGGAGCGGCCGCGTCGCCTCCACGGCCTGCAGCTGTGGGTGGCGCTCCCCGACGCCGACCGTCACACCGAACCGGCCTTCGAGCACCACGCGAAGCTGCCTCACCTCGAGCTTCCGGGGGTCAACGCCACGGTGCTGATGGGCACTCTCGCAGGGGTCAAGTCGCCGGCCAAGACGTACACACCGCTGGTGGGGGCCCTCCTGACCGTCGCCCAGGGAAACGGGGCTGACGGTGCCGTGCCGGGCTGGCTGCCCCTGAAGCGCCCCTACGAGTACGGCGTGCTGGTGATCGACGGCGACCTGACGGTCGACGGCCAGCCCGTCGACTCCGACGAGCTCGTCTACCTGGGGTGCGGGCGCGACGGGCTCGACCTGACGTCGTCCAAGGGATGCCGGGCGCTGCTGATCGGGGGTGTGCCGTTCTCCGAGGAGATCGTGATGTGGTGGAACTACATCGGCCGCAGCCACGACGAGATCGTCGCCGCCCGCACGATGTGGAACGCCTTCGCGCCGCAGTTCGGCGTGGTCGAGGGTGCACGCGCCGCGCGGATCCCTGCCCCGCCGATGCCGGCGAGCACCCTGCGCACCCGCGGACGGCGCTGAGGGCCCGCGGGTCGTCATGCGCCTGGAGCCGTTCGATCCGGTCGCAGCGCCGACGGTGTCGTCATGGGCCCCAACGGCGCAGGAGGTCACAGCCTGGTGCTCGCGCGCAGAAGTCCCGGTACCGCCTGAGGTGATCGCGGGCTGGGCGACCGAGTCGGACGTCAGGGCCTTCGGGCTGGTGGACGATGACGGGTCGCTGGTCGGCTACGGCGAGCTGTGGATCGACGACGAAGAGGCCGAGGTGGAGCTGGCGCGGCTCATCATCGAGCCTGGCCGCCGCGGCACGGGGTGCGGTCGCAGGATGGTGGCCCAGCTGGTGACGCTGGCCCTGGAGCACTAACCCTCGGTGGTGATGCGAGTTCACCCGGACAACGCGGTAGCCCTGAGGTGCTATGCGGCAGCGGGCTTCTCGCTGGTCACGCTCTCGGAGCAGGCTGAGTGGAATGCCGGGCAGCCCACCGCTTACACGTGGATGAGCTACCGCGGCGCGTGACCTTGGCCCAGTGCCAGACTTCGGCCAGACTTCGGCCAGACTTCGGCCAGACTTCGGCCAGACTTCGGCCAGACTTCGGTTAGCGGCGCAGGCCCACCTCGTCGATCGCGGCGCTGAGTGCGCGCTCGAGGTCGTCGATGACCTCGCGCAGCACGGCGATCTTGTGCAGGGCGTTGGTGGCCTCGCCACGGTCGTAGGCGTCGAGGTCGATGGTGACGCAGCGGCTGCAGTCGGCGATGTGGAGATTGGCTGTGACGCCGGTCTTTTCGGCGTACACCTCGGCGATGACGTGGGCCCCGAGATGCCGTCGAGGACGGTTCAGGAACCGGCGCCGATAGAAGGGGGTGCGAGTGGGCATGGCGATCTCCTGAGTGGCTGACCTTCAGCCTTGCTCGATCGGCATGGCCACTCCCTTCTGTGCGGCAGGTGAGGACGTGTTACAACCCAACAGCGTGCGCCCTGAAACGCCTGTCGTCCAGCGAGTTTCCCGGTTCGACGCCCTGCTGGCTCAGGTCTGCGCGGAGAGTGCCGTGAGCACGCGCTCGACGCTGGTCGACAGGCCCCAGCGATCCGACAGGTCATCGAGCGCATCGGGGTCGGCCGGCGCCAGGGGCAGGGCGTCGTCAGCCTCGGGCAAGTCGGCGTCGCGCAGCACGCGCACCACGGTCGGCGCCACGTCGAGGTAGTCGGAGGCCGCGGCGAAGCGGGCCCGCTGCGCCGCCGTCAGGCCCGAGCGCAGGTCGCCCACGGCCGCCCGGATCGACGCCAGGTCGCCGTACTTCTTCAGCAGCGCGGCGCCGGTCTTCTCGCCGATGCCTGGGACACCGGGGATGCCGTCGCTGGTGTCGCCCCGCATCGTGGCGAGGTCGGCATAGGCGTCGCCGGTGTCCACGGAGTACTTCTCGCCCAGTAGTGCCTGGTCGACCAGCTGCATGTTGCGGATGCCCTTGGCGCAGTACAGGATCCGCACTGAGCGGGCATCGTCGACGAGCTGGAAGAGGTCGCGGTCGCCCGTGACGATGTCGACCGCGGTGCCCTTGGCCGCACGGGTCGAGAGCGTGCCGATCACGTCGTCGGCCTCGCACCTGGGCGCGCCAACTCGGGCGATGCCGAGGGCCCTCAGCGCCTCGGCGATGACCGGTACCTGGGGCGACAGCGTGTCGGGTACCTCCTCCTCGACCTCCCCCGCGGGAACGGCGTCGCTGGCCTGCTCGAGAGGGTTGGCGCCCTCGGCACCCGGGATCACCGGGCCGGCCACGCGGTGCGTCTTGTACGAGGGCATCAGCTCGACGCGCCAGGCGGGGCGCCAGTCGTCGTCCCAGCACGCGACGATCCGGGTCGGGCGGTACTCGGTCACCAGGAAGGCGACCATGTCGAGGAAGCCGCGCACTGCGTTCACGGGCGTGCCGTCGGGTGCCCTCATCGAGTCGGGCACGCCGAAGAACGCCCGGAAGTACAGCGAGGCGGAGTCGAGGAGCATCAGACGGTCGGTCGTCTTCGTGGTCACGCCGACACCCTCTCGCACGGACCGCTCCAGTGTCAGGTCACCCTCGAGCGGGCACAGCAGGAGGAACAGAGGGCCGACACGCCAAGGTCCGCGGCGTCCCACGGCGTGTCGTCCTGCTGCTGTGCCCGCTGCGCGATGAGTTCTGGCGATGGCGGCGGTCTGGAGTGGGTGAGGGCGAACGTCGCAGGCGGCACGAGCACGAGGAGGCGCACCATGGGCAAGGTCATCGCGGGCATCACGACATCGGTTGACGGCTACGTCACAGGGCCCGACGACGGCCCCGGCTGCGGCCTCGGCAAGGGCGGCGAGCGGCTGCACTACTGGGTCTTCGGCGGTCCGTGGACGTACGACGCCGACCCGACCGGGGAGATGACGGGCGAGGACAAGGCCTGGATGGACGAGGCGATGGGCGGGCTCGGCGCCGTCATCGCCGGGCGTTCGACGTACGAGGCGGCTGACCGCTGGGGTGACCAGAACCCTTGGGGCATCCCGCTCTTCATCGTCACCCACCATCCCGAGGAGCAGCCCGAGGGTGACGCCTTCAGCTTCGTCGGCAGCCTCGAGGAGGCACTCGAGAAGGCCAAGGCCGCTGCCGGCGACAAGAACGTGCACATCATGGGTGGCGCCGACGTGATCCGTCAGGGCCTGGCAGCCGGGCACGTCGACGAGGTCAGCATCATCGTCGCGCCGGTGATTCTCGGTGCCGGCAAGCACCTGTTCGACGGCTTCGCGTCCGATATCGAGCTCGAGCACGTGGGGGTGCGCCAGTCGCCGTACGCCACGTTCATCGACTACCGGGTGAGGCGGTCATGACCGCCATCCCGCGCGGCATCGGCGCTCCCGCCACCCGCGCGCTGAACGGAGCCGGTCTGACCACGCTCGAGGACGTCGTGGAGGCCGGGCGATCCTTCGTCGCCGAGCTGCACGGTGTCGGCCCGAAGGCGCTGCGCGTGCTGGACACCGCCGTCGCCGCGGCTGGCCTGTGTGACGACGAGGACATCCTGCTCTGCGGCTAGAGTGCGCGCGTGGAGGAGACCGACCGGAGCATCGTCCGGTTGCTGACGACTGACGGCCGGATGAGCTACACCGACCTCGCGAAGGCGACCGGTCTGTCGACGTCGGCCGTGCACCAGCGTGTGCGCAGGCTCGAGCAGCGTGGCGTGATCCGGGGCTATGCCGCCGTCGTCGACGCCGAGGCGGTCGGGCTGACGCTGACGGCGTTCATCTCGGTCACACCGTTCGACCCGTCGGCACCGGACGACGTGCCCGACCGGCTGCGCGACGTCGCCGAGATCGAGGCGTGCCACTCGGTCGCGGGGGAGGAGTCGTACATCCTCAAGGTCCGCGTCTCCACCCCGTCCGCGCTGGAGGACCTGCTGGCCCGCATCAGGGCGCAGGCGAACGTGTCCAGCCGCACGACGGTCGTGCTGTCGACGCCCTACGAGTCCCGTCCGCCGGCGGTCTGAGCAACTGGACGGTCACCCATCCGCCAGAAGTGCTCTCAGCTCTGCCTTGCGGGCGGACGGGATGTCCTGCCAGGAGCAGCCGAGGCGCAGCGCCTCGAGGCCCCACAGCGCGTTGAGGTTGACGCCTGGGCGACTGGCACGCAGTGCGCGGTACACGGAGACGGCCCCGTCGTCCGGTTCGAGCAGCCGGTCGAGCTGAGCTGCCGAACGGATGCCGATCGCGAGCAGCCACGGTGCCGTGCGCGGGCCGAAGCCCGGCAGCGCGGCGAGCTCGGCCAGCGCGGCGTCGTCGGACGCAGCCACGGACGCAGCCACGGTCTCAGCCACGGTCTCAGGCGTCGGCGTGCTGCCGCCACCAGCGCTGGCCCTCGGCGGGCAGCGTGTCGATCGGGTCGTAGTAGGCGTACTCGGTCGAGGTGACGTCGACGTCGGCCGACTCGATCGACGTGCGGTAGTTCTTCGTCCACGTCGAGATGCCGCGCACCGTGTCGTAGTCGTGGACCTGGTGCACCCACCGCTTGCCCACGAAGGGCACGTCGCACACGATGCGGGGCGTCGCGAAGCCTGGCAGGTAGCCCATCAGCGAGTGCTGCAGCTCCTGCGCGTGGCGCAGGGACACACGCCAGTGCTCGCTGAACGGAATCATGTCGCACATGTAGAAGTAGTACGGCGTGATCGACGACTCGTCCTGCAGGCCGAAGCAGAGGTCGAGCAGCTGCTCGGTGGAGTCGTTGACTCCGCGCATCAGAACCCCCTGGTTGCGGACGTCGCGCACCCCGGCGTCGAGCATCGCCCGAGCGGCCTCGGCGACGAGCGGGGTGAGCGACTCGGCAGCGTTGACGTGCGTGTGGATGGCCAGCGAGACGCCCCGCTCCCGGGCGACCTTCGAGACCCGTGCCACGCCCTCGACCACGTCGGGTGCGAGCCAGTGCTGGGGCAGGCCCATCAGCGCCTTGGTCGCCAGCCGGATGTCGCGGATGTTGTCGATCTCCATCATCCGCATCAGGAACGCCTCGAGGTTCTTCCAGGGCATGTTCGCGACGTCGCCACCGCTGACCACGACGTCTCGCACGGACGGGTTCTTCTGCAGGTAGGCGAGCATGGCGCCGTACCGGTCGACCGGCTTGAGATCGAACTTCAGCTTGGGCACGACGGGGGTCGAGTTGCCCACCAGGTCCATGCGCGTGCAGTGGCCGCAGTACTGCGGGCAGGTCGGCAGCAGCTCGGCCAGCACCTTGGTGGGGTACCGGTGGGTCAGGCCTTCGGCGACCCACATGTCGTGCTCGTGCAGGGAGTCGCGGGTGGCGTGCGGGTGGCTCGGCCAGTCCGTGCGGCGGTCGGAGAACACCGGGAGCATGTAGCGGCGCACCGGGTCGGCGAGGAACGCCTCGGTGAACGCCGCCCCGGCCGCGGGCATCACGCCGTCGTCGCCGGTGAACACGCCCGTCGCCGGCACCATCGTGTTGAGCATCTGCGGGGGCAGCAGCATCGACATCGTGGCCCGCTCTGCCTGGTCACGCTCGAGGTCGGCGTAGAACTCCTCGGTCAGCAGGTCGCCCATCAGGGCGCGCATCTGCTTGATGTTCTTGAGGCAGTGGGCGCGCTGCCACTGCACGCTGCGCCACTCGTCGTCGGTGACGTCCTTCCAGCCCGGAATCCTGGTCCAGTCGGGCTCGACCAGGGGACGACGGCGGTACGAGTACGGCTGCGGCATCCGAGGGGCGTCGACGGCGTCGATCGCCCGGTCGGCGGGGCTGAGCTGCGTTGGCACGGCAATCTGGGTCACACATGCGAGGATACGGGAGACTTTGCTGTGCTGTTGCCATTCCGCCGGAGAACTTCCCTGATCAGGAGGTCCATGTGACCGACCGTCCCGCCTCGCCCGTCGGGTTGCACCGCGTCGTCGAGCCCGCCGGCGTGCTGCCACAGGCGGCCACGAGGCTCGACGCCCGGGCACCGCTGTGGCCCGACGAGGTGCGCGTCGACCTCGAGCGGCTGAACCTCGACGCCGCCAGCTACCGGCAGCTGGCTGGGGCACACACGGTCGACGGGGTGCTGGACGGTGAGGCGGTGCGCGCCGAGGTGCTGGCCATCGTCGCCGAGCGGGGCAAGATGCAGAACCCGGTCACCGGCTCGGGAGGCATGCTCGTCGGCACGGTTGCCGAGGTCGGGCCTGAGTCACCGCTGGGCCTGGCAGTGGGGGACCGCGTCGCGACGCTGGTTTCGCTGTCCCTGACGCCGCTGGCCATCACCGACGACCTCGCAAACTGGGACGGCCGCAGCGAGCAGGCGCCCGCGTCCGGGCACGCGATCCTGTTCGGCCGCTCGATCGCCGCCGTGCTCCCCGACGACCTGGAGCCTGCCCTGTCGCTGGCGGTGATGGACGTCTGCGGCGCCCCCGCCCTGGTCGACCGGGTCGTGCGCAGGTACGTGGCAGAGGGCCGCTCGCCGTCCGTCGCCGTGATCGGCGGGGCGGGCAAGTCGGGTTCGATGTCGCTCGCCGCCGCCGGGCGCGCGGGTGCGTCGCGCACGGTTGGCATCGTTCCGTGGGAGCACGAGGCGGACCTGCTCACCGGCGCAAAGCTGGCCGACGTGGTCTCCCTCGCCGACGCCCGAGACCCGGTCGCCCTCTCCGACGCGGTGATGGGTGCGCTGGGGGGTCAGGCCGACGTGACCGTGGTCTGCGTCGACGTTCCCGGCTGCGAGCACGGTGCAGTGCTGGCGACAGCCGACGGCGGGACGGTGATCTTCTTCTCGATGGCCACGTCGTTCACGGCCGCCGCACTGGGCGCCGAGGGCCTGGCCGCCGACGTGACCATGCTCATCGGCAACGGCTACGTGCCCGGGCACGCCGATCTGGCCCTTCAGGTGCTGCGCGAGGTCCCGGGGGTGCGGGCGTTGTTCGAGCGCCGGCTGGACTGACGCGCGGGCACAGGAGGGGGACAACAGGCCTGATGCGGTCGTGCACAGCCACGATGCGGGCCGTTGTCCCCCCGCTGTGCCCGCTGCTCGGAACGCGACGGGTGACCGGCAGACTGTCCGGGTGCCTGACCCCACCGCCCTGACGGCCGTCCGCACCACGCTGTACCGCGGCGGCAGCGTTTACAGCCCGGCCGACCCGTTCGCGACCGCGATGGTGGTCTCCGGCGACACGATCGCGTGGGTCGGGTCGGACGAGGCGGCGCGTGCGCAGGCCGGCGACGTCAATGAGGTCGTCGAGCTCGAGGGCGCCCTGGTGACACCGGCTTTCGTGGACGGGCACGTGCACGTCACCGACACCGGTCTGGCCCTGAACGGCGTGCGACTGACCGAGGCCCGGACGCTCGTCGAGGCCCTCGAGATGGTCGAGCGCGCCAGCCGCGCGGGCGCTGGCCGGCCGGTGATCGGACACGGCTGGGACGAGACGACCTGGCCCGAGGGCCGGCCGCCCACGAGGGGCGAGCTCGATCGCGCATCGCACGGCGGAGTCGTCTACCTGTCCCGTGTCGACGTTCACTCTGCCGTGGTGTCGAGCGCCCTGGCGCAGGCATGCGGGCTGCGCGACCACGACGGCTGGGACGACTCCGGACGTGTCGAGCGCGACGCCCATCACGTGGTGCGCCAGGCCACGCGGACGGACATGGACCCAGCGGTGCGTCGTGAGCTGCAGGCCGTCGCGCTGCGAGCGGCGGCCGCCGCCGGCATCGCCACGCTGCACGAGATGGCCGCACCGCACATCGTCCCTCGCGCCGACACGGCGTCACTGACCGAGCTGGCCGCCGACCCGCTCGTGCCCGACGTGCTGACCTACCGGGGCGAGTACGCGCACGACGCCGAACAGGCCCGGTTGCTGGTCGCCGAGCTCGCCGCTGAGGGCGTCACCGTCGAGGGCCTTGCGGGCGACCTCAACATCGACGGCTCGATCGGCTCTCGCACGGCAGCCTTCAGCACCCCGTACGCCGACGACGACCGCCACGACCACTGCGGCCACCTCTACCTTGACCCCGAGCAGGTCGCCACTCACCTGGTGGCGTGCACGGAAGCCGGCGTGCAGGGGGGCTTCCACGTGATCGGGGACGTCGGGGTCGCAGCCGCCGTCGACGGTCTGCGGCTGGCCGCCGAGCGGCTCGGCACCGGTCGACTACGGGCAGCGCGGCACCGGCTCGAGCACGTCGAGGGCGCCGGCCCCGAGCACGCGGCCGTCCTCGCCGACCTGGGAGTGGCAGCCAGCATGCAGCCCGTGTTCGACGCCGCCTGGGGTGGTGACGACTCGCTCTACGTGCTGCGCCTTGGCGTCGAGATGGGCCAGACGCTGAACCAGATCGGGTCGATGGCCGCCGCGGGTGTCGTGCTGGCGTTCGGCTCCGACTCGCCGGTGACGCCCTTCGACCCCTGGGGAGCGGTGCGCGCCGCGGCATTCCACCACGATGCGCGCCAGCGCATCAGCGCCCGCGCGGCGTTCGCTGCGCACACGCGTGGAGCGCATCGAGCAGCCCGGCGCGACGGTGGCGGCGTGCTGACGCTGGGAGCGCCCGCGACGTTCGCCATCTGGGAGCCGACCGAGCTGGTCGTGCAGGCACCCGACGCGCGGGTGGCGGCGTGGAGCACCGACGAGCGGTCCGGCACACCTGGGCTGCCCGATCTCAGCCCGGGTGCACCGCACCCCGTGTGCCGTCGCACTGTCCTGAGAGGGCGCGCGATCTTCGCCGCGGGGGAGTAGCCGACCCGAGCGACCTCAGTCGAGGTGGCGCGAGATGCCGGGGATGCGGCGCACCAGGCCGTCCAGCGACCGCTGGGATCGCTCGGGCTCACCCTCCGCCATCAGGTTGACCAGGCCCTGGTCGCCAGCGGCCGCCCCGACCGGGATCCCGTTGAGCAGGAGCTGGATTCGACCGGGAACGGCGGCCAGGATCTCGGCCGGCGTGAAGGTGCCGTAGTCCGCCGCGATCAGGCGGAGCCGGTGGGCAGCCAACCACTCATCCATGGAACGCCACAGCGGCACGCCGTTCCAGGCGACGAAAGCGATCTCCATCAGGGGCGTCGACGGTCCGGCGAAGTCCCAGTCGAAGACGCCGACGAGATCGTCGCCGTCGAAGCAGACGTTGTACGAGGCGATGTCGTTGTGGCCGATCAGCGTCGGATTCTCGACCGGAAAGAACCGCCACGGTCCGTCGGGCGCAAGGCCGGCAACTGCCTGGTGGAACGTTCGCGTCCACCGCACCAACGAGGAGAGCTGCGCCTCCGTCAGCACCTCGGTGTCGATGTCGACGACCCGGCCGGGCAGGTACGTGAGCACCTCGCGTCCGCGCTCGTCGAACCCGAGCACCTCGGGCACGTGGGGAACACGCGGCCGGAGGTATTCGAGCAACCGGTGGACAGCAGGAGTCCACGGGCCAGTGGCCCGCCGAACGGTGTCGCCGACGCGCCAGGCACCACCGACGTTGCCCCCTGCGAGCCGCTCGCCCTCCTCGTCCGGCATCGCCGGAGCCGCATCGTGCATTCCCAGGCGTCAGCCGGTCGGGGACTGGTGGTCGTTGTAGCGGTTCGCCGGCACCTGGCCGCTCATCCGCTCGACCTGCGCCATCACCAGGTCGGTGAGTTGCCGCCGCTTCTGCCCCGAGCTGCTCAGGTGCGCCACCGCGTCCACCCCGATCGGCTCGCCGAACTCGACCCTGAGCTTGCGCGGACGCGGGAACTTGGAGTCGACCGGCTGCACGCGGTCGGTCCCGAGCACCGCCACCGGCACGATCGGGGCGCCGGTCTCCAGGGCCAGCCACGCCACTCCGGTGCGGCCTCGGTAGAGCCGGCCGTCGCGCGAGCGCGTGCCCTCCGGGTAGATGCCGAACGCCTCGCCGCGGTGGAGCACCTCCGTGGCCAGCGTCAGGGCGGCGTGCGCGTCCGCGTGCGACCCGCGAGGCACTGGCACGGCACCCACGGCGTTGAAGAAGAACCGGTTCCACGCGCCGCTGAGCCCCGTCCCGACGAAGTAGTCGCTCTTGGCCAGGAAGCGCACCCGGCGCGGCACACCGATGGGGATGACGACGCTGTCGAGGAAGGAGAGGTGGTTGCTCGCCAGGATGACCGGGCCGCTCTTGGGGATGTGGCCCCGTCCCCGCACCGACATGCGGCACCACACCTTCAGCAGCGCCATCGTCACCAGGCGCACGGCCTTGTACGTCAGCATGTCCTCACGCGCCCGAACGCTACTACTGACGCCTCGGATCCCGTTGCGGCCGTAAGACATCCCGCTAATCGCGTTCTGGACGGGAGATCCTCCCTCCGCTGATAGCATCGGCCGCATGTCCTCGCTCAGCAGCTCGACCCGTGCGGCGCGTCGTCCGGGCCCGCAGCTCGAGCTCGACCCCGCAACCGTCCGCGCCGCCCGACGCCTGGCCCGCAAGGCCACCCAGCCGGTCGTGACGATGGCGCGCACCCACACCACCGTGTCCGTCGAGCGCGCCGTCCTGAGGATGGCGGGCCTTGCCGGAGCGGACGCCGAGCGCGTCCCGTGGGTCAACCACCTCGTCGACGCCGTCCGCGGCCAGGCGGGCCTCGAGCACGGCATCGCGCTGCCGGTCTGGGACGCCCTCGCCCGCGGCGAGGCACCCGACCTGCTCACCCTGGCGCAGAAGGCGTCGAGCGGCGCCGTCGACTTCCGGGTGCCCGAGGGTCGCGACGCCGTCCGCATCGGGCGAACCGCCCGGTCGGCAGTGGCGACCGGCATCCGCCGCATCGACCGTGCGCGAGCCGCTCGCGAGCGCCTGGTCACCCGGCACGGCGACCCGGCCCAGCGTCCGTGGATCTACCTGATCGTCGCCACCGGCGACATCTACGAGGACATCCCCCAGGCGCAGGCGGCCGCACGCGAGGGCGCCGACGTGATCGCGGTGATCCGGTCGACCGGCCAGAGCCTGCTCGACTACGTGCCGGAGGGCGCGACCCGAGAGGGCTACGCCGGCACGTACGCCACGCAGGAGAACTTCCGGCTGATGCGTGCCGCCCTCGACGACGTCTCCAAGGAGGTCGGACGCTACGTGCGCCTGACCAACTACGCGTCGGGCCTGTGCATGCCCGAGATCGCCACGCTGGCAGGGCTCGAGCGGCTCGACATGATGCTCAACGACTCGATGTACGGGATCCTCTTCCGCGACATCAACCCGGTGCGCACGTTCGTCGACCAGCGCTTCAGCCGCCAGGTGCATGCCCGCGCGGGCATCATCATCAACACCGGCGAGGACAACTACCTCACGACGGCGGACGCGGTCGACGCAGCGCACACGGTGACGGTCTCGCAGCTGCTGAACGAGGCCTTCGCCAAGGAGGCCGGACTCGAGGACTGGCAGCTGGGCCTCGGCCACGCGTTCGAGATCAACCCCGACCTGCCCGAGTCGTTCCGGCTCGAGCTCGCGCACGCGCTCCTGGCGCGGCAGCTCTTCCCGGACGCTCCGCTGAAGTGGATGCCGCCGACGAAGCACATGACCGGCGACGTCTTCAGGGGCTACCTGCTCGACGGGTTCTTCAACCTCGTCGGGGCCATGACCGGACAGGGGATCCTGCTGGTCGGCATGATGACCGAGGCTGTCGTCACCCCGTGGATCTCGGACCGCGACCTGGCCCTGCAGAACGTGCGCTACGTGATGAACGCGGCCGGCGGGCTGACGGAGGACTTCCGTCCGCCACCCGACGGCTTCATCGCCGGACGGGCGCGCCAGGTGCTGGGCGAGGCGGTCGACCTGCTCGAGGCGATCGTCGACGACGGGCTGCTGGACGCGATCGGCGACGGCACCTTCGGCTTGATGAAACGCCCGGCCGACCGGGGCAAGGGCCTGGAGGGTGTGGTGAAACGGGCCGACGGCTACCTGAATCCGGCCGTCGACCTGCTCGAGGAGGGGGCGACGAAGTGACCGCCAAGCAGATCGTCGCGGACGAGCAGGCAGTCGTTGCACCGGGTCACGTGGTGCGGCCGTACGGCGACACCACGGGCGACGGCATGGTGCAGGTCTCGTTCACGCTGCCGCTCCCGCACGACAAGCGGGCCGAGGGCGCGGCGGCTCAGCTCGCCGCCAAGATGGGGATCGAGCCCGCACTGGTCGTGCACGCGAAGGCGATCGGTCCCGACTTCACGTTCTTCGTCGTCTACGGCCCGGTGCGGCACCTGGTCGACGTGTCGGCGGTGCAGGTGATCGAGCGCGAGTTCCCGCTGCTCACCGCCAAGGAGGTGAACGCCGCGATCAAGCGGAGGCTGCGACGCAAGCTCGTGGTCGTCGGCGCGTGCATCGGCACCGACGCGCACACGGTCGGCATCGACGCGATCCTCAACATCAAGGGCTTCGCCGGCGAGAAGGGCCTGGAGTACTACCGCGAGATCACCGTCGTGAACCTCGGCGCGCAGGTGCTCGTCCCGGAGCTGGTCGAGCAGGCTCGCGAGGCCAAGGCGGACGCGGTGCTGGTCTCGCAGGTCGTCACACAGCGAGACGCGCACCTGCACAACACGCGTGAGATGTCAGCGGCGTTCCGCGAGGCCTACGAGGAGGGCACCGCCCCGCACCTCGTGGTCGGCGGCCCACGGTTCGACGAGCAGGCAACGCGCGAGCTGGGAGTCGACCGCATCTTCGGAAAGGGCACCACGCCGGGCGAGGTCGCCTCGTACCTCGTCCACGCGTTGCTGCCCGATCGCCCCGCCGCCGGCGCCACACGGCGCGACGACGAGCCACTTCGGAGGCCGGCATGACCGACCCGAGCACCGACCCGGCTGCCGTCCCCACCACTGACCCAAGGGTCGGGCTGACGGTCGTGCACCGACGCTACGTGCCGTACAGCCACGCCCACTACGCGGGCGACCTCGTCGACGGGGCCTACAGCCTGGCCTGCTTCGGCGACGTCGCGACCGAGGTCTGCATCCGCACCGACGGCGACGAGGGCCTGTTCGCGGGCTACGCGGACGTGCGGTTCCTCGCTCCGGTGCGGGCGGGTGACGTACTGGAGATCGAGGCGGTGGTGACGCGCGTCGGACGGCGCAGCCGCGAGCTCGCGCTGACTGCTCGGGTCGTGTGCCGTGGCAACCCCGAGCGCGCCGCGTCGGCGGCCGACGTCCTCGACCCGCCGATCGTCGCGACCACCGCGACCGGCACGGTGGTCGTTCCCGGCTGAGGTCGTCCCTCGTCAGAGACGTTGTGTCGCAAGCCATCCGACACGCCGAGAAGACACGCCGAGAGGGTTCGGACTTCGGCGCAGCCTACCCCCGCCTGACCTGCGACGACGCGCGTACCCGCAGGTCAGGGGGCGGTTGACACCCACGGTGGACGGAGTACGTTCTGAGACTTCGGCCGTCCCCCAGGAAATGTCACAGCAGGCGTTCCCGACGGCACGAGAGTGGCGGTAGACCCTCTGCCGGCGCCTCGCCAACCGCGGGACTGATTCACCGTCCGCGTCACCGCGAGGGACACGGCTGGTGAGTCAAGGTCGGGCTCGCGCGCTCTATAGACAACGTGCCGTCGCAGTGAAGCCATTGCTGCTCGGTTCGGCCCGAAGGGCGCGCGGGCCGACCCGGCCGTTCGCTCCTCGACTGTCAGGGCACAGCCCACTCCACGCGGTCCTGCGCCTGACACTCGCGCGACCCCAACGACTGCGCGACCCCAACGACTGCGCGACCCCAACCACTGCGCGACCCCAACGACTGCGCGACCCCAACGACTGTCAGGGTCACAACCCACTAGGGGCGACGCTCGGCCTGACCGGTGCCTCGCCTTAGAGTCGGCCCGTGCCCCTCCGTCCCTTGCCGGCCCCCGTCGCGATCGCCGTGGCCGCGCTGGCAGGCGTCGGCGCCTGGCGCGCCTTTCCCGGGTCGTCGTGGTGGTGGCTTGCCCCACTGGCGGTCGCGGCTCTCGGCGTGGCGGTCCGAGGCCGCGGCACCAGATGGGCCGCGCTCGTCGGCTGGGCCTTCGGGCTGGCCTTGCAGCTGCCGCTCCTCGAGTGGACGGGGATCGTCGTCGGGTGGCTGCCGTGGGTCGCGCTCGCCGTGATGGAGTCGCTCTTCGGCGCCCTGGCCGGCGTCGCGCTCTGCCTGGTGCAGCGCCTGCAGGCCGGTCCACTCGGCGGTGCGCTGGTGCGGGCCCTGGCGATGGCTGCCGCGTGGGTCGCCGTCGAGGCCCTCCAAGGTCGCGTGCCCTTCGGCGGTTTCGGCTGGAGTCGGCTGGCGTTCTCGCAGGCCGATGCGCCCACTCTCGGCCTGGCCGCCGTCGCCGGTGCGCCACTGGTCTCGTTCGCCGTCGCGCTCTCGGGCGCGCTGCTGCTGGAGGCCGGCGCCGGCTGCACCTTGCGTCAGTGGCGGACGACGGCGGCCGCGGCAGCTGCAGCCGCGGCAGTGCTGCTCGTCGGCCTGGTCGTACCGACCCCGACGCGTTCGGAGCGGGGAAGCGTCACCGTGTCGGCAGTCCAGGGCAACGTCCCGCGGCCGGGTCTGGAGTTCAACGCCGAGCGGCGCGCGGTGCTCGACAACCACGCGACCGCGACGCGTGACCTTGCCGAGGCCGTCGCGCGCGGCGACGTCCCCCAGCCCGACCTCGTGGTCTGGCCCGAGAACTCCAGCGACATCGACCCGTTCCGCAACGCCGACGCGGGTCGCGTGATCGACGCAGCCGTCGACGACATCGGCGCCCCGACCCTGCTCGGGACCCTCGTGCGTGGCGTCGACGGGCGCTCCAGCAACACCTCCCTGCTGTGGCTGCCCGACGAGGGACCGGTCGACGACTACGTGAAGCGCGCGCCGGTGCCCTTCGCCGAGTACGTGCCCTACCGCGACCTCTTCCGGGCCATCACGCCGCTGATCGACCTGGCCGGGGACATGACGGCCGGCGACGAGGTGGGCCTGGTCGAGGTGCCCCTTGCCACTGGCGAGCCACTGCCGGTGGGCGACCTGATCTGCTTCGAGGTGCTGGTCGACCACCTCGTCGCCGACACGGTCGACGCCGGTGCCGAGGTGCTGGTCGTCCAGACCAACAACGCCACTTTCGGATACAGCGACGAAAGCGTGCAGCAGCTCGCGATGTCACGTCTGCGTGCTGTGGAGACCGGGCGGGCCGTCGTCCATGCGTCCACGGTCGGTGTCAGTGCCATCGTGAGCCCGGACGGCACTGTTCTGCAGCGCTCGTCGTTGTTCACGCAGGACGTGCTGACCGCAATTGCGCCGCGACGTGCGAGCCTCACGCTCGCGAGCCGCCTCCGAGAGTGGCCGGAGTGGCTGCTCGTCGTCGGTGGCATCCTGGGTGCCTTGGCAGGTGCCCGCACCCAGACACGAACCCAGACACGAACCCAGACAAGAACCCAGACACGAACACGGACGCGATCGGACGGGTCCGCGGCGGACGAGGCACCGGAGCTCTCGACGGCGGAGAAGGCGGAGGAGAGCGCGTGAAGGTCCTGGTCATCACCCCGACCTACAACGAGCGCCTCCCACTGCCCGGAACATTGAGCCGCTTGCGCGCAGCCGTGCCCGACGCCGACGTGCTCGTCGTCGACGACGCCAGCCCCGACGGCACCGGTGACCTCGCCGACGCCAAGGCGGCGGACGACCCCGCGGTGCACGTGCTGCACCGTCCCGGCAAGGCCGGCCTCGGGGCCGCCTACCGGGCGGGTTTCGCGTGGGGGCTGGATCGGGACTACGACGTGCTGGTCGAGATGGACGCCGACGGGTCGCACCAGCCCGAGCAGCTGCCCGCCCTGCTCGCTGCGGTGGCCAACGGCGCTGACCTGGCCATCGGGTCTCGCTGGGTCCAGGGCGGTGCCGTCACCAACTGGCCCGTCACCCGCCAGGCCCTGAGCCGCGGCGGCAACCTCTACGCCCGGGTCGCACTGGGCATCGAGGTGCGTGACGCCACCGCGGGTTTCCGGGCGTACCGACGCGAGGTGCTGGAGAAGATCGAGCTCGAAGAGGTCAGCTCGCAGGGGTACTGCTTCCAGATCGACCTGGCCTGGCGGGCGCTGCGGGAGGGTTTCCGCGTCGTGGAGGTACCGATCGTGTTCGTCGAGCGCGAGCTGGGGGCCAGCAAGATGAACGGTGCGATCGTGCGCGAGGCGCTGACGAAGATGACGTTCTGGGGGGTGCAGCACCGAGCCGGCCAGGCCGTGTCGCTGGTCAGGCGGGCTGCCCACCGCGGGCGCTCGGGGAGGTGGCACAGCTGAGCGCGAACCAGAGCTCGCGCGGGCTCACCGGCCGGCCGGTCAGACAGGGGCGACGGCGCCGCTGGCGGTGGGTCGCGCTGGCGGCGCTGCTGGTGCCCCTGGTCGAGCTCGCCGTGATCGTCGTGATCGCACGCTGGATCGGCGTGCTGCCGACCCTCGGGCTGCTGGCGGCCGAGACGGCACTGGGCGGATGGCTGGTCGTGCGGGAAGTGCCTCGCACCTGGCGAACGCTGCGTGACGGGCTCGGGATCGGGGTGGTCGAGGTCGAAGGGGTGCGCGTCACCCACTCACCGACCCGGCTGCCGGCCAAGGAGCTGGCGGACGGGGCCCTCGTGCTGGTCGGCGGCGCCCTGTTGCTGCTGCCGGGTTTCGTGAGCGACCTGCTCGCGCTGGTCTGCCTGATCCCCTTCACCCGGCCGCTCCCTCGCCGGCTGCTGACGGCACTTCTCGTGCGGCGCGCGGGGGTCGTGGCGACGCGCGTGCGCGGGCGCTACGAGCAGGGTGGCCAGTCGGTACCCGGCGAGGTGATGGAGGGCACCGTCCTCGATCCGGGTTCAGGTCAGGGACCATCGAGGGGACCTCGCAAGGCTCCATGACAGCCATCAGAACCGGCTGACAGACGTCAGGACCGGCCGCGCACTGCGCGACCGGTCCTGTGTCTGGGTACTGGGTTGGTTGTCGAGCCTCAGGCGCTGCGCTTGTTCAGAGCCCCACTGCGGAGCAGCTCCAGCCGCTCGGTCAGCAGATCCTCGAGCTCGGCGACGGTGCGCCGCTCGAGCAGCATGTCCCAGTGGCTGCGGACGTGCTTGACGGGCCCTGCCTCGGGCTGCGCGGCGTCGCGCAGCAGTGCTTGCTCGCCGCACCGACACTCCCACAGCGCCGGGACATCGGCCTCGACCGAGAACGGCAGTGTGGTGACGTGCCCCAACGGGCAGACGTACTCGGCAACCTGCCGCGGTGCCCTGGCGATGCCCGTATCGGACTCGAGACTCGAAGCCCCAAGCCTTGTTCCCCGCAGACTTCGTTCGCTCATGGCTACGCTCCCTGCTTCGCCCCGTGCGGACGCGTGCCGTCCACACAGTCCGAACGCCTTCGGAGGTGAACCTGTTCCGTGCGGGGGTGAAGGTCGTGTGAAGGGTCAGAGCACGGCCGGAGGCGTGTTCCCGGCGGCCACGATGCCCTCACGGATCCGGACGCGGGTGAGCAGCAGCCCGCCGAGCACGAAGAACACGACCAGCGACACGATGGCGGGACGGTAGGACCCGCTCAGCTGGTAGACGAGCCCGAACAGGAACGTCCCGAACCAGCTGGTCCCGCGCTCGGCGGCCTGGTACAGGCTGAAGTACTCCGCTTCGCGCCCGAGTGGCACCAGCTGGCTGAACAGGGAACGGGAGAGCGCCTGCGTGCCACCGAGCACGAGCCCGATCAGTCCGGCCAAGGCGAGGAACAACGGGAAGTTGCCCGCTGGGAGGAAGAACCCCACGACGACCACCACGGTCCACAGCACCAGGCCGGCGAGGATGGTGCGCTTGGCGCCGTACCGGCCGGCCAGCCGTCCGAACAACAGCGCACCCCCGAACGCGACCAGCTGAACCATCAGGATCGTGATGATCAGGCTCTCGGTGGGCAGGCCCAGCTCCTCGGCGCCGTAGACGCTCGAGGCCCCGATCACGGTCTGGATCCCGTCGTTGAACAGCAGGTAGGCGAGCAGGAACATCCACGTGTTGCGGTAGCCGCGCAGGTGCCGCAGCGTGTCGGCGAGCTGGGTGAAGGAGCCCTTGAGCAGGGAAGCGCGAGGCGGAGTCGGGCTTGCGGCGGCGGTCGCCGGCGGCTTGCCGACGTCGACTCCCGTGCCGGGTTCGACGGGGACGGGTTCGGCGGGGATGGATTCGACAGGGACGGGTTCGACGAGCACGGGGTCGACCGGAACCCGGTTGCGCAGGCCGAGGACGGGCACCAGCGTGAACGCACCCCACCACACGCCGGCCGAGAGCAGGCTGACCCTCACCGCCTGACCCTCGGTCAGGCCGAGGGAGTCGTGCAGTGTGACCAGCGCGAGGTTCGCAGCCAGCAGCAGGAACCCGCCGAGATAGCCCATCGCCCAGCCCCGGCTGGAGACACCGTCACGTTCGTCCGGCGTCGCGATCTGGCACAGGATCGCGTCGTACACCACCAGTGACGACCCGAGTGCGGTGTTGGCGACGAGCAGCAGCCCGACACCGAGCTGCCAGTTGGAGCCGGTGACGAAGAACATCGACGCCGCTGCCAGGGCCCCGATCCAAGCGAAGCCTCCGAGCAGCTGGCGCTGGTGTCGCGACCGGTCGGCGATCGCGCCCACCAGAGGCAGGATCACCGCAGACACCACGGTGGAGAGCGTCACCGCGTAGAACACGAGTGAGCCCGCGCTGATCGGAACCCCGAGCACGCGCAGGCTCTCCGTGCAGTCGACTCCCTCGGCGAGGTTCGGGCAGGCGTCGGCACGGGCGACCGCCGTCAGGTACGGACCGAGCAGGACGGTGGCGGTGGTGGTCACGTAGGCCGAGTTCGCCCAGTCGTACACGTACCAGGCGCGGTGCTGGCGGCGGCGCGAGGCGGCGTCCTGGTGGAGCGGTTCGGCGCTCGTGACGTCCGGGGGAGACGAGGTCGGGCCGGCGGCCGGGTCGGTCATGTGCCGATCATGACGGGCCGCGAGCGCTCCTGCGTACCTCTTCGACCGCCAGGTCGGTGCGATCCGTGATCAGGCCGTCCACGCCGAGGTCGAGCAGACGGCGCATCTCGGCGGGGTCGTTCACCGTCCAGGCATGCACCTCGAGGCCTGTGTCGTGGGCCGCGGCAAGGAACCGCGACGTGATCACGCGCAGACGGCCCATCCGCACCGGCAGCTGCAGGCAGTCGACCGCCTTCGTCAGAGCTCGCAGCACTGACGTCGGAGCGCCTGCCCGTACGGCGCACCAGAAGCGGGCGGCCTCGACCATGCCGGGCGAGGCGGCGACCGGTCGTGAGAGCTGCCGCACGGTCGCCCGTCGGCGTCGGTCGGAGAACGAGGCGACGCACACCCGGTCGTGCGCGCCGGTGCGCTCGAGCACCCGGACGAGTGGCGCGGCAGCCCCGGCGGACTTCACATCGATGTTCACGCGCACGTCGGGCCAGGTTCCCAGCACGTCTTCGAACAGGGGGATCGGCTCGGTGCCGCCGATCAGCGCTCTGCTGACCCGCGACCACGGCAGCCGTGCGACGCGGCCCGTGCCGTTGGTGACGCGGTCGAGCGCGCTGTCGTGGAAGGCGAGCAACTGTCCGTCGGACGTCGCGTGCACGTCGGTCTCGAGGTATCTCGCGCCGAGGTTGACGGCGGCCTCGAAGGCCAGCATGGAGTTCTCCAGCCGACCGTCGCCTCCCGGGTCGAACCCCCGGTGCGCCATCACCAGCGGCCCGTCGTGGTCCAGGTACGGGGTGCGGGCGCGCAGCGGCATCAGCCGCCGAACTCCCAGTGCCAGGCCTCTGGCCGGCTACCGCCCTGTTGCGCCCACGCCGGGTGGAAGAACCCGTACAGGGGGGCGTTGGCGCGCATCCACTGGTGCTGCGGCGTGCCGAAGGTCTGGATGCCTCCGCACAGGTCGGTCGCTGTGCCCCAGCCGTGGTTGGAGGTGCCGGGCTTCGCGGCGAGGTGCGGCTTGGCCTTGTAGACAGCGACCTGTCCGGCGTAGTCGCGGTACGAGTCGGTGACGCAGATCGGGCTGCCGAACCTCAGGGCGTACGCCTCGGACATCCGGTTGAACCCGAAGGCCGCGTCGGCGCGGAGCCGGTGAGCCCCTGCGGCCCACAGCGGGCAGAGGTTGTCGCGGGGGATCGCACCGTTGGGGTAGCTGCTGACGTCTCCGCCCACGCAGTCGCCGACCGGGCCGGTCACTCCGTTGCCGCCGTTGCGGCCCGCGCCGGCGTCCAGCCGACGTTGCTCGGCCTCCGCCCGTGCCAAGGCCATCGCTTCGGTCTCGTCGCCGGCAGCGGTCGCGGCGATCTCCGTGGTCTCGAGCAGCACCTGCATCAGGGCCACCTGGCCGCGCTGCTGCTGGAGCAGGCTGTCGGCCAGCTCGCGGGCGGCCACCGCCTGGCCTGCGGCCGCGGTGGCCTGCTCGGAGGCCTCCTCGGACTTCTTGGTGGCGTCCTCCTGGACGGCCTCCGCCTCCTCGACGGTGTCGACGACCGAGCCGCGCCAGCGTCCGACCAGGTTGATCGTCGCCATCCTCTGGCTGAGGTCGTCGGTGTTCTCCGACTCGAGCAGCGTCATCAGGCCTTCGATGTCGCCCATGTGGCCGCCGTTGCGGTACGTCTGGGAGGCCCAGCGGCCCAGCTCGCCCTGGCGGGCTCGCACCAGCATCTCCGCTGCGTCGAGACGCTCGAGCTGACGCTTCTCCTCCTCGATGGCTGCCGCCTGCGCATCGAGGGCGGTCTGCTCTGCTTCCAGAGCCTCTGCGGCGCCCTGCGACAGCTCGTCGACAGCGACGCGTGCGGTCTCCAGGGCAGCCTCGTGGTTCTCGACCTCAGCTGCCAGGCGCTCGGCCTCCGCCCTCTGCGCGGCCAGCTCCTCTGCCGTGGGGACGGGTTGCACACCTTGGTCCGCCGCCGCGCCGCTGCCGTCACCGAGTGGGTCGGCCGAGCCGACGTCACCGACGCCGAGCAGCAGCGCGGCCGCGATCACCGGAACCGCCAGCCAGACCGCAAGGCGGTGGCGGGGGATGCCGGGTGCGGCGGCGCGGAGCGTCGTCGGTCGGTCTGCTCGAGTCACGATGTCCATTTCATGGTGTCTTTGTTCAGCGCGGGTCAGGGCGGTGTAGCCGGCAGTGCACGCTCTGCACCGTCCTCGGACGACCGCCCCCCACGAACCCACCGTGCCATGCGACGGACAGCACGGGCCACTGGTTCCGGAAACTGTGGACAGTCATCCGGCCGTTGTGTCCGCTAGGGGGCTTTCGGCGTCACTCCTCATGTCGGCAGGTGAGCGCCCAGACCTGAGCCCGTAGGGTGCTCCGGTGATGCAATCCACAACAACGGCTGCTCGAATGGACCACCGCCAGCTCGGATCGAGCGGACTGACGGTGTCGGTCGTGGGTCTCGGCTGCAACAACTTCGGTCGGCACATCGACGCGAAGCGCACGCAGGAGGTGGTCGACGCGTGCCTCGACCACGGGGTGACCCTGTTCGACACCGCTGACATCTACGGCGGCAGCCCCGGCCAGAGCGAGGAGCTGCTGGGGGAGGCCCTCGGCAGCCGGCGCTCCGAGGTCGTGGTCGCCACCAAGTTCGGCTCCAACATGAACGGTGTCAACGGCCCCGACTGGGGGGTGCGAGGCTCCCGCCGGTACATCCGTACCGCGGTGGAGGCCAGTCTGCGCCGCCTGGGCACCGACTGGATCGACCTCTACCAGATGCATACGCCCGATCCGGTCACGCCGATCGAGGAGACCCTGGCCGCGCTGCACGAGCTGGTCGTCGAGGGCAAGGTCCGCTACATCGGCAGCTCCAACTTCGCCGGGTGGCAGGTCGTCGACGCCGACTGGACCGCGCGGACCGCCGGCCAGACCCCGTTCGTGTCGGCGCAGAACGAGTACTCGCTGCTGAAGCGTCAGGCGGAGGCGGAGCTGGTCCCGGCCTGCGAGCAGGTCGGGGTCGGGCTCCTCCCGTTCTTTCCGTTGGCCTCAGGCCTGCTGACGGGGAAGTATCGCCGGGGTCAGGAGGCTCCGGAGGGCACGCGGCTCGCCACGCGGCCCGACCGGCTCGCCGCCGCCGACTTCGACCGCATCGAGGCCGTCGCCGCGTACGCCGACGAGCGTGGAGTCTCGATGCTCGACGTCGCCATCGGTGGGCTCGCCGCCCAGCCTGCGGTCGCGTCGGTGATCGCCGGCGCCACCAGTCCCGAGCAGGTGCGCGCCAACGTCGCGGCCGGAGCCTGGCAGCCGTCTGCGGCCGACCTGGCCGCGCTCGACGAGGTGGCGCCGTCCTGAGCGCGGCCTGGCACGTGAGCGACCGCACGCTGCGCGAGGTCGTGACGGACCCGGCAGCGGTGCAGGCACGTCTCGACGCCATCGGCGACGACCCGGAGACCACAGGTGAGCGGGTCGGCCTGCTGCGCATGCTCGGTCGCCTGGACGAGGCGCTCGAGCTCGCACGGGCACACCACAAGGCGCTGCTTGCCGAGTGGCGCACGGGGGCGCCGGGCGGCACCGACGCTGCCGACCGTGCTGACGCCTCCGACCGGGCCGACGTCCGCGCCACGGCCGCGGCGATCCGACTGGCGCACGTGCACCACTGGCGAGGCGAGCACGCCGTCGCCGACGCCCTGCTCACCTCGGCCCTGAGCCACGCCGGCGCGCACGGGCATGCCGAGCTGGTCGGTTACGCGCTGCAGCACCGGGCCAAGAGCCGGTTCGACGCGGGTGACCTGCACGGCGCGATCGCGGACATCACCGCCGCGCTGCAGCACCGTCGACAGCATCACCTCCCGGCCGACCAGCTGGCTTCGTCCGAGCAGGCATACGCCACCATCGCCGAGGCGTTCCACCGCGCCTTCCCCGACGAGAACCCGCCGTCGTCGGCAGTCTGAACGCTCAGTGCCGAGGAAAGGGACGACGACTCGAGGTCAGTGCTTCGGGTAGAGCGCATCCACCTCGTCGGCGAAGGCCTTCATGATGACTGCCCGCTTCATCTTCAGGCTCGGGGTCAGGTGACCGTCGGCCTCGGTGAAGTCGACCGGCAGGACCCGGAACTTCTTGATCTGCTCGGCAAGGGAGACCGTGGCGTTCGCCTCGTTGACTGCCGTCCTCAGGTCGTCGAGCAGCGTTCTGTCCTTGGTCAGCTCGGCGATGGGGGTCGCCGGTCGCTCGTGCTGGTCGAGCCACGCGGCGACGGCGTCGGGGTCGAGCGTGATGAGCGCGGTGATCTGGGGACGGTCGTCACCGAGAACGAGCGCCTGGCTGACGAGAGGGTGTGCACGGATGACGTCCTCGAGCGGTGCCGGTGAGACGTTCTTTCCGGCGGACGTCACCAGGATCTCCTTCTTGCGCCCCGTGATCGAGAGGTACCCATCCGAGTCGAGGGAGCCGAGGTCGCCGGTGTGGAACCAGCCGTCGGCGTCGACGACCTCGGCGGTCGCCGACTCGTTCTTCCAGTAGCCGTGGAACACGTGGCCGCCGCGCAGCAGCACCTCGCCGTCGTCCCCGATCGAGACCTCGAAGCGGGGAAGCGGGCGACCGACAGAGCCGATCCGTTGTGCCACACGGGTGTTCACGGTTGCGGCTGCCGTGGTCTCGGTCAGTCCGTACCCCTCGAGCACGGTGACGCCGATGCCTCGGAAGAAGTGCCCGAGGCGAGGACCGAGTGACGCGCCACCTGAGACCGCCCAGCGCACCTGGCCGCCGAGGGCGGCGGAGATCTTGCCGTAGACCAGGCGTGCGAAGACTGCGTGCTTGACGGTGAGGAGCGGTCCTGGCCGGCCGCGGTCGAGGGCCTCGCTGTACGCGATCGCGGTGGCAGCGGCCTTGTCGAAGATCTTCTCCTTGCCGCCGGCGACGGCCTTGCGGCGGGCACCGTCGAAGACGCGCTCGAAGACGCGGGGCACGGCCAGCACGAACGTGGGGGAGAAGGTCGGCAGGTCAAGGGTAATGCGCGCGATGTCGCTGTGCCCGGTGTGCACACCGGTGAGCAGGACCGCGACCTGGATCATCCGCCCGAACACGTGGGCCAGGGGCAGGAACAGCAGGGTCGAGGCCTCGGGGTCCTCGAAGAGCTCGGGCAGGAACTCGACGGCGGAGATCACCTCGGCCAGGAAGTTGGCGTGGGTCAGCTCGCAGCCCTTGGGACGGCCGGTGGTGCCCGACGTGTAGATCAGGGTCGCGATCGTGTCCGGTGTCAGGCTCGCGCGACGACTGTCGAGCTCGTCGACCGAGACGGCTGTGCCCGATGCGGCGAGCGCGGTGAGGGACACCTCGGGGTCGGCGCCCTCGATCAGCCAGTGGTACTTCAGGTCTGGGAGCTGGCTGCGAACCTGGTCCAGCGCTTCCTCGTGGCCGCCGTGCTCGAGGACCACACCCACGGCGCCGGAGTCCTCGAGGATCCACCTCAGCTGCTCGGCCGACGAGCTCTCGTAGACCGGAACGCTCACGGCGCCGGCGCTCCAGATGGCCATGTCGACGAGCGTCCACTCGTACCTGGTCTTGGCCATCAGGGCCACCCGGTCGCCGGGCTGCACACCCGACGCGACCAGACCGCGCGCCACGTCCTCGACCTCGGCACGGAACTCTCCAGCCGTGATCGGGACCCACGACGACCCGTCGCGCCGGCTGATCAACCGGCGGTCGGGGTCGGCCTCGGCATGGTGGACGACGATGTCGGCCAGGCTGGTCGGCGCGTCGTCGGTGAGCCACCACGACGTGACGGATGCGGGCCGCGGCGCGGAGGGTGCAGTGCTCATCGGGCCAGCGTAGAGCCGTCTCAGGCGGTGCTGGTGTTTCCCTCGACCACGTCGGTCGGCGCGCCGTGGACGGCGGGGATGCGGCCGAGCCTGCCGGCCTGGTAGTCCTCGAAGGCGGTGATGACCTCGGCGCGGGTGTTCATCACGAAAGGACCCGCCCACGCGACCGGCTCGCGGATGGGTTGACCACCGAGCACCAGCACCTCGAGCGCGGGCTCGGCGGCCGACTGGCTGGGGTCCGCGGCGAGCTCGAGCGCTTCTCCGGCGCCGAGCACCGCCAGCTGACCCTTGCGGACCGGTGTCGCGTTCGGCCCGACGGTGCCGCGACCGGCCAGCACGTAGACCAGGGCGTTGAAGTCGGCACGCCACGGCATCGACAGCCGCGCACCTGGTGTCACCGTGCCGTGCAGCATCGTGATCGGCGTCAGGGTGCTGCCGGGTCCGACGTGGCCGTCCACCTCACCGGCGACGACGCGCAGGAGGGCACCGCCGTCCTCGCTGGAGAGGAGGGTGTTCTCGGTCGCCCGCAGGTCCTGGTAGCGCGGCGGCGCGAGCTTGTGAACCCGGGGGAGGTTCACCCACAGCTGGATGCCGTGGAACAGCCCGCCGCTCACCACCAGGGACTCCGGCGGCTTCTCGATGTGCAGCAGCCCCGAGCCGGCGGTCATCCACTGGGTGTCGCCGTCCGTGATAACACCGCCGCCACCCTCGGAGTCGGCATGCTCGAAGGTGCCGTCGATGATGTAGGTGACGGTCTCGAACCCGCGGTGCGGGTGCCATGACGTCCCCTTCGGCTCACCTGGCGCGTACTCGACCTCGCCCATCTGGTCCATGTGGATGAAGGGGTCGAGGTCGGCCAGGTCGACTCCAGCGAAGGCCCGGCGCACCGGGAACCCCTCTCCCTCGAAGCCGCTCGGAGCGGTGGTCACCTGGCGGACGGGTCGCTGCCGTGCGGACGCCGGGGGCGCCGTGACGCGAGGTAGGACCGTGACGTCGGGGACGGTGATGGCGGGCATCCGCGAGACTCCGTTCTCAGGCTTTGTTGTTGAAGGCTGAACAAATCGGTCCGCACCGCGCATTCCCTCGGCGCTGCGGTTCGATGGTGCCGTGGCCTTCACGTACATGGTGCGCCCGCCGGAGTCGCCGTTGTCGCGCTTCGTGGAGATCTGTTTCTACGCCAAGGGACACATCGCGACACCGAGGGAGCAGATCGCGCCGACCGGATCGACCGTGGCGGGGATCGTCCTCGGTCCGCCGATCCTGCAGGCTCCGCTGGGTGGTTCGACGTGCACCGCCGTCAACGGCTTCGTGATCGGGCCGCACGACCGGCCCATCGTCAACGAGCCGACGGGGGAGACGTACTGCCTGGGCGTCGTCGCCACGCCGGTCGGGGCGTCTGCCGTCTTCGGGCTCGCCCCCGCGACCCTTCGAGGGCGGGTGGTCGAGCTGGGGGACGGGTGGCCATCGGGTGTGCCGCTGCGCACAGCTGTCGCCGCACTGAGCGACCCCGACGAGATGCTCGACCTCGTGGAGTCGGTCCTGCTCGACGGGCTCGATCTCCACGTGCGCGGTGTCGAACGGTGCGCTGAGGCCGTCGCTGCTCTGGAGGCAGACCCCACGCGCTCGGTCGCGGCGCTGGCGCATGACCTCGGCATCAGCCACGCGCACCTCGACCGGGAGTTCGCGCGAGTGGTCGGACTGACGCCGCGGGTGCTGTCGAGGATCCTGAGGATGCGTCGCCTGCTCGAGTCGATCGACCCGAGCCGGCCGGTCCGCTGGACGGAGGAGGCCGAGCGCTGGGGCTGGTTCGACCAGGCGCACCTGATCCGTGACTTCAAGCGGCACACCGGTGTGACGCCGTCGCAGTACGTCGCCGCCCAGCGCACCTACGGTGACGGGGACGCCGCTCCCGGCTTCGTTCCCGACCTGGCGTCCGACCCTGGGTGAAGTCTGTCCAAGACGGGGACGGGAGCGCGCCCGGACGATGCCCTCAGCCCCGCTACCCGAGGAGAGTCCATGGCCGACATCGCCGCTGCCGCCGCCACGCAGATGCGCAACATCGAGGTGAGCACCGGACGGACCGTCAGCCAGTGGACTGCGGCCGTGGCCGACGCCGGCCTGGTCAAGCACGGACAGATCATGGCGTGGCTCAAGTCGGAGCACGGCCTGACGCACGGCAACGCCAACGCGCTGGCGATGGCCGTCCGCGAACAGGTGGCTGGCGGACGGGCGGACGACGAGGCGTTGGTCGCCGCCCAGTACGCCGGGGCGAAGTCGGCACTCCGTCCGGTCCACGACGAGGTGGTGCGTCTGGCCCGCGGCCTCGGGCGAGACGTGGAGGTGTCGGTGAAGAAGACCGGCGTCAGCCTGCGCCGAGCAAGGCAGTTCGCCCTCGTCGAGGCGCCCTCGTCGAAGCGCGTGCAGCTCGGACTCAACCTCAAGGGCGTCGCGCCGACCGACCGGCTGAAGGTGATGGGTGGAATGTGCACTCACAAGGTCGATCTCACCGGCGTCGTCGAGATCGACGACGAGCTGACGGGCTGGCTGCGGGCCGCCTACGACGCGGCCGGGTGACGTCGAGGGCTCCGGTCATGGGAGGCTCGGGGCAACTCGTCCGCCATCGATGGAGATCGTGATGACCGACGCACCCACCGCAGGTCCCATGCCGATGGATCCGCGCCTGCTCGACCGCGAGGCAGTCATGCGCGCTCTGCGGCCGTTCGGCGAGTCGACCATGCTCCCGGCGCAGGCGTACACGTCTGCTGACGTGCTGGCCTGGGAGCAGCGGCACCTCTTCGCCGGAACCTGGACGTGCCTCGGTCGCGAGGTCGACCTGCGAGACGCGGCTCTGAAGCAGCGCGCGCTCGTCGTCGGGGACGTCCCTGTTCTGCTGATGTGGACCGACGGGGAGCCGCTGCGCGCCTTCGCCAACACCTGCCGCCACCGCGGTCACGAGCTGCTCCCGACCGGCGAGTCGTCCGCCAACCGGTCGGTCGTCTGCCCGTACCACGCATGGTCGTACGCACTCGACGGCTCGCTGCGCGCCGCGCCTGGGTTCCGGGAGTCTGCGACGTTCGAGCCGGAGGCGAACTCGCTGGTCGAGCTCCCGCTCGAGACCTGGCACGGCTGGGTGTTCGTACACGCCCTGCGAGCTTCCGACGAGGGCCCCCTCGTCGCGTTCGCGGACCACATCGGCGACCTCGAGAGCATCGTCGCGCCCTACGCGCCGGAGCAGCTCCACCGCGGGGCGCGCCACAGCTACACGGTCGCGGCGAACTGGAAGGTGGTCTCGGAGAACTACCACGAGTGCTACCACTGCCCTCTGATCCACCCCGAGCTCTGCCAGGTCTCGCCGCCGACCTCGGGCGACAACTACCACCTCGCTGGTGCCTGGGTGGGCGGCTCGATGGAGCTGCGGGACGGCGCCGCGACGATGTCCCTGACCGGGCAGTCGGGCGGTCGGCCCATCGCGGGCGTCGACCCACAGAGGGTGGAGTACCTCGGCCTGCTGCCCAACCTGCTGATCTCGGCGCACCCGGACTACGTGATGACGCACCGGCTGGTGCCGCAGGCTCCCGACCGGACGTGGATCGAGTGCTCCTGGTACTTCGTCGATCCCGAGACCGACCCGACCTACGCGGTGGAGTTCTGGGACATCACGAACCGGCAGGACTGGGGCGCGTGCGAGTCGGTGCAGAGGGGTCTCGCGTCGCCGCACTTCCGGCCCGGTCCTCTCGCCCCCAACGAGGACGCCGTGCACCAGCTCGTGAGCACGGTTGGCCGCGCCTATCTCGGCGAGCCGATGCACCAGTCGGTGACATCCGTTCCGGCTCAGTCCGGCTGACCCTCGGCGCTGAGCAGGTAGGGCGCGGAGAGCCACAGCGCGACAACCAGGAACACGAAGCCGACGCCGACCGGCACGATGAGAAAGGTCAGGTCGGCGACTCGTGGTGCTCGGACGCGTGCCGGACCCGATCGCGGAACTCCGAGAAGTGGACCGCCTCGAAGACGAGGAGGGCGACCAGCACCAACGTGAGGAGGCCGAGTGCGGCCAAGGCGGGCAGGGCCGCGCCGGCCGGCACCAGGGCGAGCACCAGGGCCCCGGTGATGACACGCGGCCGGCTGACGACACCCATCAGGCGCAGCTTGAAGGCGACGTGGCCCAGCAGGTAGGTGGCGACACCGCCGAAAAGGGCGTACAGGCCGACCCCGGTCAGGGCATCGGTCAGCTCATGGTGCTCGGTGTCGGCGACGTACTCGAGCACCTTCTTCAGGCCCAGGGCGAGCAGCACGACGCCCACGATCAGGGGCAGGTGCAGGTAGCTGAACGCGTCGCGGGCCAGGCGTGACCGCTCCTCGCCGTCCACCTCGGCCAAGGCCTGCTCGCCGAGCCTGGACGTCACGTCGAAGTACAGCCACCACAGCGACGCCGACAGCGTCAGGCCGAGCACGGACGCCGCGATGATCGCCCCCGACACGGGTTCCTGGGCCACGCCGACCCCGATCGCGACGATCGACTCGCCGAGAGCGACGATCAGGATGAGGCCGTGCCGCTCGGCGAAGTGGACGGCTGAGCGCAGTCGCCAGCCCGACGCGCCGGCGAGCATCGTCCCGCCGTAGTCGGCCAACAAGGCAGCCGCCCACAGAGCCGTCTGCACCGCGCCGGTGAACTGTGAGGCCACCAGCAGCAGGGCAGTTGCCGAGAGCATCGACGGGGCGAACTTGACGAGCTGGTGGCGCAGCCCGTCGTCGCCGCTGCCGACGAACCAGAACATCACGAGGTGCACGGAGCGGAACGCGAAGTAGCACAGGGCGATCACGACCGGCCCCGGCAGCCCGCCAGGCAAATCGGTGAATGCCTCTGGAATGGCAAGGGAGAGAACGAACATGGCTGCCATCGCAGTGATCATGCTGAGGCCGATGGGTCCCTCGTCCGCCCTGACGATGTTGCCCAGCCAGGCGAACCCGACCCAGCTCCACCACAGCAGACCGAGCAAGAGCACGCCCCGCAGCACTCCGCGACCGCTGAGGTCGGCCGCCATCAGTGCGGTGATCTGGGTCAGCCCGAACACGAAGACGAGATCGAAGAACAGCTCGAGCGGCGTAACACGCGCGTCCTCCTCGGACGGCGACGCCCGCAGCGGCGGCAGGACCCTCATCGGATGATCGTGCCACGCACCCTCACTGCCACACGCTCATGATCGCGGCGATGACCAGGAGCTTCACCAGCCAGTCGCCGCCGTGGAGCGCCGCCAGCTTCACCGGCACCTTGTCCCACAGCACGGACCCGGCCAGCAGGACGACCGGGAAGCCGAGCCACAGGGCCAGCCCGAGGAGGGCACCGCCAGTCCAGGTCTCGATGCCTATGGCCACGACGAGGCTGGCGACGACGGTGCCGACGAGCAGGCTCCGGAGGAGCTCGAGGCCGATCTGCCAGGGGGGCGGCCTCGTGTCAGCGGCCTCACGTGCTGTTCCGGTGAGCTCCGCGTATGCCGAGCTGAAGACCGAGTACCAGGCGAAGCTGATGAAGAAGACGGCGATCGCCGCGACGCCGACCGCCAGGAAGTTGATGTCGATCATGACTGCTCCTCGTTGTCTGGGCGCCGCCGTGGCCGCCGATGCCTCTCGCAGTGAGGTAGATGCTGGGCACGCGGTTTCGACATCCCTACGGCTTCAGCAGCTCCGCAACGGCTCGGGTGGCGCGGTCGATCTCGTCCTCGGTGTTGTAGTAGTGCGGGGAGAGCCGCACGAGCGGGTGCACGCCCCGGTCCTCGGTGTCGAACTGGTTGTCCTCGGCGATGGTCGTGCTGACGTTGATGTGGTGGCCGGCGAGAGCGGCGGCGACGTCGTCGGCGCTCATGCCTTTCACAGCGGCAGTGACGATGGCGCAGTGCTCAACCCCGAGATCGTGGACGGTGACGCCGGCCAGCTCGCCCAGCTGGTCACGCAAACGCCGGCCGAGAGCCCGAGCGCGTGCCTCGATGGCGTCCAGACCGATGTCGAGGGCCTGCTGCACTGCTGCACCGAGACCCAGCACGTTGACGTAGCTGTTCTCCCAGGTCTCGAAGCGCCGGGCCCCGGCGGCCCAGTCGTAGCCGCGGCCGCCATTCCATGTCGCAGAGGCGATCTCGACGACGTGGGGTTCCAAGCGCTGCAGTGCGTTGTCGCTGACCCACAGGAACCCTGTCCCGCGCGGACCTCGAAGGAACTTGCGGCCGGTGCCGGTGAGCATGTCGCAGCCGAGGTCCTGCACGTCGATCGGAAGCTGCCCGACCACCTGTGTGGCATCGAGCAGGTACAGGGCGCCCGCCTGGCGCGCGATGCGTCCGACCTCGGCGGCCGGGTTGATGAGGCCGCCGCTGGTCGGCACCCACGAAAGCCCGATGACGCGGGTCCGCTCGTCGACCAGGGAGCGCAGCGCGTCCACGTCGATCTGCCCGCTGGAGTCGTTCGGAACGACCACGACCTCGGCTCCGGTGCGCGCGGCGACCTGCCAGTAGGCCAGGACGTTGCTGCCGTACTCGGAACGGCCGGTGAGGATGCGGTCGCCGCGCCTCAGAGGCACCGAGTAGAACGCGGCGTTCCAGGCGTGGGTGGAATTGTCGAACAGTGCCACCTGGTCGGGCCGTCCACCGACGAGCTCGGCGATCGCGCGGTAGGTGTCTTGGATGCGTTCGTGCGCAACGGCTTCCGCCTCGTACCCGCCGATCTCGGCCTCGAGCTGCAGGTGGTCGGTCATGGCTGCCAGCGTGGTCCTCGACATGAGGGCCGCGCCGGCATTGTTCAGATGAACCGTGTGGGCGCAGCCGGGTGTCTGGTCACGGAGGTGTTCGATGTCCACCGCTGCACTCTGGCACGCCCTCAGCGCTTGACGGCGTACCGCACGTGGGTCACGCCCTGGGACTCGATGATCCGGACCTGCTCGAGGTCGACGTGTCCCACGTGGTCGAGGAGGCGGACGCCGGCGCCCAGCACCACCGGCGTGATGCTGAGATTGACCTCGTCGAGGAGCCCGGCACGCAGGAGCTGCTGCGCCACGCTGGCCGTGACCGACACCTTCTGGTCACCCGCCGCTTGCTGCGCCAGCTCGACCGCGCGCTCGAGGCCATCCGTCACGAACACCACGCGCGGGCTCCACTCGCCCATGGTCGGGGCTTCGTGGGTGAGCACGAAGTTCGGAACGTCGATGGGGTGACCGTCCTTCCACCCGTTCGCGATGTCGAAGGTGCGTCGGCCGCTGATCATGGCGCCGGCCTCGGCATTCCAGTCCTCGATGATGCGCTTGCTGGCGTCCGGTGGGCACAGCCACTCGTTGACGCGGTTGCGCTCCGGCCCGGCGTTCATCCACTCGAAGAGCGCCTCGCCGCCGTCGCCGAGCGGATTGGCCGGTCCGTCATTGGCTCCGGCGATGAAGCCGTCGAGCGAGATCGAGAGGTCGACGACGATGATGCCCATGGCTGCTCCTGGTGTTCGCGGTCACCAGTGTGGACCGCCGCCGGCCGGGTAAGTCATCGGCGCATCACTCGATGGTCCAGCACCAGTGGACCTGCGTGACGGCCCAGCTCAGTCGCTGCCGACCCAGGTGGCCACGTGGACCTCGTTGCCCTCAGCGTCGGCCAGGACCCACCACATCGGCGCGCGCTCGTCGCTGACAAGAGTTCCCCCGGCGGCGATCGCCGCCGCGACGCGCGCCTCGGCCTGGTCGTGCGGGACGGCGATCTCGACATGGATGCGGTTGCGTTGCAGACGCGCTGCGTCCATATCCTGGAACCAGAACGACGGCCCGTGGCGCCAGGGGTCCATCAGTTCCTCCTCGACCCCCTCGTCCTGGTAGCCCAGCACCGTCCGCCAGAACGGGATGACGTCGGACCCGACAAGCGCATCGATCGTGACGTTGAGCTCCTGGACGGCGGTCGGGTCGGCTGAGGCGTCCAACTCGCGTGCTGCAGTGGAGATCTGCCGGGCCACCTGGACGTCACGCGCGCTGAGGCCGCTGCCGACGTGGTGCGTCTTGAGCCGGACGGTCACGCTCGAGTTCCGCAGGTCGATCTCGGCGTGGTGGTGCGCCGCATCGGCCAGCCTGCCGACCTCGCCCGCCAGGGCCACGCCGTTCGCGAACGAGCCGGTGCGGAAGTGTGCGCAGACACCGTTGAAGAACACCAGGAACCGCCAGTCCTCGACACCGGCTGCATCGTGGAACTGGGCGGGCGTGATCTGCTCGGTCATGCCTGGCCTCCTGACTCTGGGCAGCGACCGAGCATCCCACTCAGCCGGGACCCGATGGCGGACGGAGCCACCGCCTTGGGGCGGACTCGGGCCCGGACAGAGGCCTACGGTGGTAGCGTTTGAGCGGTTGCTCAAGTAGTCCGCTCAAACGACTCGCCGGAGGTGCTCGTGGCCAAGTCCGGTCCACGGCGTGCGGCGACATCGGAAGACCAGAAGGAGCGGTCAGCCGAGACGCGGGCCGCACTCGTCGGGGGAGCGATCGACGCGCTGCGTCACGTCGGGTTCGCCGGCGCGAGCGCGCGCGAGATCGCACGCCGCGCCGACTGCAACCAAGCGTTGGTCTTCTACCACTTCGGCTCGGTCACCGAGCTGCTGCTCGCCGCCCTGGACGACGTCAGCGCCCGACGCCTCGCGGCCTACGCGGATGTCGTCGACCGGGCCACCACCCTCACGGACCTGATCGACTCTGCCCGAGTGATTTTCGCCGAGGACCTCGACGCCGGACATGTCGCGGTGCTCGTGGAGATGATCACCGGCGCTCAGCCGACGCCCGGGCTCGGCGAGCAGGTGGCTGCCCGACTGGCACCATGGCGCGACTTCGCCGAGTCGGCGGTGCGCAAGGCCGTGGCGGGGTCTCCGATCGCCGGGCTGCTGCCCCCCAAGGAGCTCGCGCACGGTGTCGTGGCCGGGTTCCTCGGCCTGGAGCTGTTGGCGACCCTCGACGGCGATCGCACCGCGGCCCTCCAGCTGTTCGACCGCGCGCGCATGGTCGCGGGCCTTCTGGACCTCACCGGTGGCGCGCTCCGTTTCGGCGCGCGGTGAGGGGGACAACGGCCGGAGCCGGAAGCCTGTCGCGGGCTGCGTGGGTGGCGCTCGGTGTCGCGGTGCTCTGGAGTCTGGCGCTACTCGTCGCCTCCACCCTGGCGCCCGCCTATCAGTCGACCACAGAGACGGACTCCGGCACGGTCACCCCTGGATCAGCGACGCTCGTCGGCGAGAACGGCTGGGGGGTCTTGGTGGTGATGGCAGTGCCGCTGATCGTGACCGTCGTCGTCGGCTTCGCGCTCTGGCGTCGCGGAGCGGGTCGCGCCGCGGGAGTGATCGCGTGGACGCTCACCGGGTTGCTCGCCGGTCTCAACCTCCTCGCGATGCTGACCGTCGGACTGTTCATGCTGCCCGTCACGGTGTGCCTCGTCGTTGCCTGCGCCCTGCGCCGGCCCGACCTCAGGGCGACGACGCCGTAGCCGGCTCTTGACCCTCTCCTTGGGGGAGACTTCAGCCTGTGAGGAGGCACGGGTGGTGACGCGGTTGATGCCGATCGACGTCCGGCCGGGGCCGTCGTCCGCACTCACGGATCGCCGTGCACCGTGATCATCGGGAACGTGTCGACCGCCGCAGGGCAGCACTGTGAGACCAGCACGCTCGGGGTGCTGCTCCGACACGAGGGCATCGACCTGACCGAGCCCATGCGGTTCGGCCTCGGCGAGGGCCTGGGCTTCATCTACTGGGACGCAAAGAACCTGGACTTCCCGATCCTCGGTGGCCGCACCAAGCCGATGGCGATCACCCGAACCCTGGCGGCCAGACTGGGCCTGACGATGCGTGCCGAGGAGACGACGTCGGTGCGCAAGGCCTGGGCCAGTGTCGCGGCCGCCATCGACGCCGGGCGTCCGGTCGGCCTGCAGCTCGACTCCTACCACTTGGAGTACTTCACCGCGAAGATCCACTTCGGCGGCCACGTCGTCGCGATGTACGGGTACGACGACGACAACGCCTACCTGGTCGACACCGCTCAGCAGGGAGGCGCCGTGACGACCACCCGGGCGAGCCTCGAGCTCGCCCGCGACGAACGCGGGCCGATGACGGCCAGGAACCTCTCCTTCACCATCGTGCGCGCTGAAGACAGCCCGACGATGGACGATGTCGTCTGCGGGTCCATCCGAAGCAACGCACATGACTTCCTGAACCCGCCCATCGCCAACCTCGGACACCGCGGCATCCGCAAAGCGGCCATGCAGGTGCCGAAGTGGTTCTCCCGCAGCGCCGACCCGGGCCGCGACCTCGCGCTGGCCGCCTCGCTGATGGAACGCGGCGGAACCGGCGGCGCCCTGTTCCGCGCCATGTACCGCGACTTCCTCGCCGAGTGCACCACGATCGTCGACGACGAGAACCTCCGTCGCGGGCACCAGATGTACCGCGAGATAGCTCCCCTGTGGACCGAGGTCTCCCACCAGATCGCCGACGCCGCTGAGACCGCCGACGGCCGCCACCTGGCCGACGCCTCGGCAGTGCTGCTCGACCTGGCAGACCGCGAGGAGGCCGCCATGCGGACGCTTGCCGACGTCGGCAGGTGATCCAGCGCGACGTGGCACCATGACGCAGGTGACCAGCGCACCTGCCGGGGAGCAGCGTTTGCGGGATCTGGCGCGGCTACGCCGAGTCCGCGACCGGATCGACAGGGAGTACGCACAGCCGCTGGACGTCGAGGCGCTCGCCCGAGGCGCGCACATGTCGTCCGGACACCTCAGCCGCGAGTTCCGGCTGGCCTACGGTGAGTCGCCGTACTCCTATCTGATGACGCGACGCATCGAGCGGGCCATGGCGCTGCTGCGCCGGGGCGACCTCAGCGTCACGGACGTCTGCTTCGCGGTCGGCTGCTCGTCGCTTGGCACCTTCAGCACTCGCTTCACCGAGCTGGTCGGCGTGCCGCCCAGCACCTATCGGCAGCAGTCGGCGCGCGAGATGGCGGGGCTGCCGCCGTGCGTCGCGAAGAAGGTGACCAGACCGATCAGGAATCGAGAAGCACGGGTCTCGGAGCCGCGCCTAGCCTGACCGCCATGGACCTCACCATTCACCAGGCCTTCCTCCCGCACGACGACCCCAAGGCCTCGCTGGCCTTCTACCGCGACACCCTCGGCTTCGAGGTGCGCAACGACGTCGAATACCAAGGGATGCACTGGATCACGGTCGGCCCTGTCAGCCAGCCCGACACGTCCATCGTCCTGCACCCGCTCGACGCCGACCCCGGCATCACGGACGACGAGCGCCGCACCGTCGCCGAGATGATGGCCAAGGGCACCTTCGCCGGCATCAACCTCGCGACTCGCGACATCGACGCGACGTTCACGCAGCTGCAGGCCGGCGACGCCGAGGTCGTCCAAGAGCCGACCGACCAGCCATGGGGCGTCCGCGACTGCGCATTTCGCGATCCCGCTGGGAACATGATCCGCATCTTCGAGGTGAGCTGACGCTGAAGCCGGTCGGTGCCTCGGGCCTTCGTCGACGCACCCCGAGCGGCTGATCCGTGCCAGTACTTCGACGGCTCGTTCCACCCGCGTACCGGCCGGTGCTCGCGAACCGGGTGTTCCGGCGACTGATCCTCGGATTCGGTGTCTCGTACATCGGGGACGGGATGAGCTTCGTCGCCGTGGCGTGGCTCGCGATCGAGCTCGCGCCGCAGGCGACGGCGGGACTGTGGGTCGGCGGCGCGGTGGCGGCCTACACCTTGCCCGGCGTGGTCGGCGCACTGGTGCTCGGTCGCCGACTGCGCCGGGTGCCGCCCAGGCGACTCCTGTTGGCCGACAACGTCGTTCGCGCCGTGTTTCTCGGCGTGATTCCGCTCGCCTGGCTCTCCGGGCTGTTGACGCTGCCGCTCTACGTCGTCCTGCTCGCGGTCTCGTCGCTGCTGCACGCGTGGGGGAGTGCGGGCAAGTACACCCTCCTGGCCGAGCTGTTGCCGGGCGAGCAGCGGCTCGCCGCCAACAGCATCGTCACCACCCTCAACTTCGCCGGCACGATCGCCGGGCCGGCGATCGCGGGTGTGCTCGTGACGTACATCAGCGCGGCGCTCGTGCTCGGCCTGGACGCGCTCACCTACGCGTTCCTCGCCGTGCTCGTCGCACGGATGCACCTTCCGGCGTCGGGGCACGTCTCGATCGTCGACGAGACGGCCGCTCGCGGCGGGCTCGCGCTGCTGCGCTCGCATCCCGAGCTGCTCGGGCTATTGACGCTCACCTGGTTCTTCAACCTGCTCTACGGACCGGTCGAGGTCGCGCTGCCGCTGCACGTGACCGATGACCTGCATGCACAGGGCACCTTGCTCGGCCTCTACTGGATGCTGTTCGGCATCGGCGCGGTGCTCGGGGGGCTCGCGGTCGGTGCGCTGCGGCAGCTGCCGCTCTGGCCGGTGACCGTCGTCATCGTGGTGGCCTGGGGGCTGGCGCTGCTGCCCTTCGGGTTCAGCGTGCCGACGCCCGTCACCGTTGCGTGCTTCACGCTCGGGGGAGCGATCTACGGACCGTTCGTCGCGCTGTCCGTCACGCTGATGCAGGCGAAGTCGCCACCTCAGCACCTGGCCGCGATGCTCGCAGCCCGCAGCGCGGTACTGCTCACGGCTTCCCCTCTCGGCACCGCGCTCGGGGGACCGCTCACCACGGCCCTGGGCCCGCGCGCGACGCTCGGTGGCTCAGGGCTCGCCACCGTGGCGCTCGGGGTGGTGGCCTGCGTGCTGCTGCTGGCCCGGCGCAGGAGCACTTCGCAGGCTCCGGGCGAAGAAGTGCCGAACCGAGCAGGAATCGAGAAGCGCCGGCCACCGAGAGGCCCCTAACGTGAGCGGCATGAACTCACCAAATGAGTCGCCTTTCAGGAGATCGGGCGGTCCGATTTCCCGGTCCATTCTCTTTGACTCTTAGCCGCAGAATCACACCGAGCCGCCCATCACAGGAGTGACCATGACCAGCTTTTCCGTCCAGGGAACCAAGAATGAGACCGCTGCAATGACGTCTATTGCATCCATCACCCTCGAGGTTGCCGACCCGACGGTTGCGGGTGCCTTCTACACCGCCGCCTTCGGTCTGGGAGCCAGGTTGGGCGTCCGCGCCTCCGAAGCACCGACGTCCGGCTTCCGCGGGTTCACGATGTCGCTCGTGGTGTCCCAGCCGAGCACGGTCGACAGCCTGCTCGGCAGCGCTCTCGACGGTGGCGCCACGGTGCTGAAGCCGGCCGAGAAGGGGTTCTGGGGCTACGGCGGCGTCGTGCGCGCGCCGGACGGGGCGATCTGGAAGGTCGCGACGTCGTCGATGAAGGAAACCGGCCCCGCCACACGGCAGATCGACAACGTCGTGCTGTTGCTGGGGGTCGCAGACGTCAAGGCGAGCAAGCGGTTCTACGTCGACCGAGGCCTGGCCGTCAAGAGAAGCTTCGGCGGGAAGTACGTCGAGTTCGACACCCCCGGGTCGCACATCAAGCTGGCGCTCTACGGGCGACGTGCCCTCGCCAAGGACGCCGGCGTTTCCTCGGACGGCACCGGATCGCACCGCATCGTCATCGGTAGCGAAGCCGGGCCGTTCACCGACCCCGACGAATTCACGTGGGAGCCTGCGTCGATCTGACGCACACGGGTCTGCTAGACCCGGACCGGCTCGGCTGCTGCAGGCAATTCGTCCTGCGCGTTGAGACGGCCGGGCCGGATGAACGCCATGGCACACATGCCGAGCACGGTTGCAGCACCGGCCGCGATGAACATCGACGAATAGCCGTACGACGCCGCCAGGTACCCGGCGAGTGTGGGCGCGAGGACCGTGGCGATGTTCGCGATGAAGTGGGTGAAACCGCCGAAAGTCCCCGCGCGTGATGGCGCAGTGTCAATGATGACGCTCCAGAACACCGCGTTGGGCAAGGAGTTCAGCGCGTTGCCCAACGCCATCAGCGACAGCACCGCGACCGGGCCGGACACGAGGGGAATGCACAGGAAGCACGTGGCTGTGAGAGCCATGGAGCACACAGCCAGAGCGTTGCGGGCGATGCGCAGGTTGCCGGTGCGGCGGCGCAGGTAGTCCGAGATCCGTCCACCCAGGACGATCGTCACGCACGCGCCGACCCAGGGAATCATCCCCAGGTACCACAGCGATCCCAGCGAGAAGCCGAACTCGTCCTGCAGGTACTTGGGTACCCACGTCAGGATGGTGAAGTTGACGAACATGAAGGCGAAGTAGCCCACGGCGTTCAGCAACAACGTGCGACTGCGGAAGAACGCCGCGGCGGGCAGCGGTCGTGCGACAGCCTCGGGGCCCGACGAGGAGCGGATCAGCGCGAGCTCGTCGGCGGAGACCTTCGGGTGCTCCTCCGGCGTGTTCTGGAACAGCCGGTAGAACGCCACGAGCAGGAGCAGCCCAGCGACTCCGAGGACGATGAAGGTGATCCGCCAGTTGCCCGTCAGCGTCAGTAGCCCGACTGCGACAGGTGCTGTGAGCAGGGCGCCCAGGGGAGTGCTGAGCAGGCCGAGCGACACCGCGAAGCCACGCTCCTTCGGGGCGGCCCAGTCGGCCATCGAGCGGTTGATCGTCGAGTACGCGGGCCCCTCGGCAAAGCCGAACAGCACGCGCACCACTGCGAAGCCCCACAGCGCGGAGCCGAGCACTAGCCCGATCTCGCCGGCGAAGGCCGACGCGATCTCCAACACGGACCACGCTGCACCCGCCCACAGCCACACCCGGCGCGGTCCGAGCCGGTCGGCGCACCATCCACCCACCAGGGCGCCGAACATGTAGCCGTAGCCGAAGAATCCGAGCACTTCGCCCCAGGACTTCTTGTCGAAGTCGAACTCCCCGGTGATCGATTCCGCCGCGTACGAGATGGCGCCCCGATCGATGTAGTTGATCAACGCCACCGCGACCAGCAATCCGAAGATCGCGTACCGGAACCTGCCCACCATGTCACTCTCCCTTGCTTGGAGGAGGCAGACTATATAAAGTGCACAGTATGGATTGCAACACCTTGGTGGCCGTGGCCTCGCTCGGGGGAACCATCGCGATGACGCCCTCAGACAACGGAGTGGTGCCGACCAAGGGCGCTGCCGACCTCGTCCAGGGCATGGCCGTCGGCGAGGTCGTCACGCTGGCGACCGTTCCGAGCGCGTCCCTGGCGTTCGACACGCTTCTGACCACGATCGACTGGGCGAGAACGCAGGTCGAGCAGGGTGCACGAGGCGTCGTGATCGTGCAGGGCACGGACACGCTGGAAGAGACCGCGTACTTCCTCGACTGCCTGTGGCCGTTCGACGCGCCCGTCGTGGTGACCGGAGCGATGCGGCATCCCGCGTTGCCCGGCGCGGACGGGCCAGCGAACCTCGCCGCCGCCGTCACTGTCGCCGGATCACCGAACAGCAGGGGTCGCGGTTCGCTGCTCGTCCTCAACGACGAGGTGCACGCTGCACGCTGGGTTCGCAAGGCTCACTCCAGTGCCATGGACGCGTTCCAGTCCGCACCGGCCGGGCCGGTCGGCCTCGTCGCCGAGCAGCAGGTCCACTACTTCCACCCCGCTGCCGAACGCGCCGAGGCGTTGCCCCGCCCGTCGGCGCTGCCGCGGGTCGCGCTGCTGGAAGCCTCCTTGGGCGATGACGGCTGGCTCCTCGGCGGGCTGGAGGTCGACGGCGCCGTGGTGGCGGCGACGGGCGCCGGCCACGTGTCCGAAGGGATGGCGGACGCGATCGCCGCCGCGCCGTTCCCCGTGGTGGTCGCCAGCAGGACGGGGGCGGGCACGACGTTCCGCCGCACCTACGGTTACCGCGGTTCGGAGTCCGACCTGATCGCGCGAGGTGCTTTGATGGCCGGGTGGTTGTGCCCGCGCAAGGCGCGGATCCTGCTGACTCTGCTGCTCGGAGCCAACGCGAGCGAGGAGCAGATGGCGCGAGAGTTCGAGAGGCGCGGGAGCGTGTGGTGAGAGCGAAGACGAACTACGAGTTCGTCCGGCAGACACTGCGGTCGGAGATCATCGAGGGCGTCATCGAACCCGGCTCGCGACTGCTGCAGACCGAGGTGGCGAAACGCCTCGACGTCTCCACGACACCGGTGCGCGAGGCGTTGCAGGACCTGGCTCGTGAGGGACTCGTGCTGCTCGACCCGCACCGAGGAGCCGTCGTCCGGACGCTGAGCCTCACCGAGGTGCGGGAGATCTACGAGCTGCGGATGGTGTTGGAACCCATGCTGCTCAGGAAGGCCGTGTCCGAGCTGGACAGCAACGACCTCGACCACGCACGGCAGTTGTACGAACGGATGGAGACCGAGCAGGACGTCTCCCGGTGGGCCGAGATGAACGGCGAGTTCCACCACACGCTCTTCGCCCCTGCTGACGGCACGCGGCTCGGCGACATCGTGGCTTCGTTGCGAGACAGCGCGATTCCGTACGTGGCGCTGTCCCTCGCCAAGCCCGATCTGCGAGCGAACAGCAACGCCGAGCACGCCGAGCTGCTTGCGCATCTGCGCGACGGAGATCTCGACGCCGCCGAACGACTCACCCGCGATCACCTCGGCGCCACGATCCGCGCCATCGAGGAGTCTCACTCGTCGTTGCCATGACGGGTGAGCAGGACGCGCACCGATCTGGCCGATTGCGAACGCATCTGGCGGGTAGTCGAAGTGGACGCCGTCTACGTGACCCTGGAGCCCTTGGCCGTGGGGTTCGAAGGCGACCGGGTGCACGTCGACCCCCAGCGGCGGCCTGGCGCCGCTGCCTCGGCACCGCGGACTTGGCCCGCTGATCTACTGTCATGCCAGTTCAGCGGGCGTTGGTGTCTCGAAAAGCGTGACCGGAGGAGTTGATGCGGGGATGACCGCAGGGCGACCGATGCCCACACAGGACGACGTGCTCGGGTACTTCGACACGCTGTCGAACTGGGGACGGTGGGGCGACGACGACGAGCTCGGCACTCTGAACCACATCACCGACGACGTCCGGCTGGCGGCGGCGCGGGCCGTGCGCCACGGCAGGAGCGTGTCGTGCGGGTGGGAGGTCGCCGTCCCGAAGGACATGGAGCGGTCGACGACGACGTGTCCGTGCGCCGCTGACATGCCGGGTGCCGAGCACATGCCGGTGCCCGGATTCCGCAACGACCGCCGCTGGGGCTTCTCGAACGAGCAGCTCGGCATCATGTTCCACGGCAACTCGATCACCCACGTCGACTCGCCGTGCCACATCTTCTGGGACGGCACGATGTACAACGGGCGGTCGCACTCGTTGGTCGACGCCGCAACGGGATCCGCGTGGGCGGCCGTCACGGCAGCGGGGAACGGGATCATCACGCGTGGTGTCCTGCTGGACATTGCGGGGGTCCGCGATGTTCCGTGGTTGGAACCGGGGCAGGGTGTGTTTCCCGACGATCTCGAGGAGGCCGAGCGTCGCCAGGGTGTGCGGGTGCGATCCGGCGACGCGGTACTCATCAGGACCGGCTACGGCCGCGTCCGGCACGAGGCCGGTGAGGCCAGCGGTTTCATGCAGGCCGGCTGGCACGCGTCCTGCCTGCCGTGGCTGCAAGAACGGGAGGTCGCGCTGATCGGCGCTGACACCCCCCAGGACGTTCAGCCGTCGGGGTACGAGGACGTGTTGATGCCGGTCCACGCCGTGAGCCTCGTTGCGATGGGTCTGTGGATGCTCGACAACTGCGACCTCGAGGTGTGCACGACGACGGCTGCCGAGCTCGGCCAGTGGGACTTCCAGCTCGCGGTGGCGCCCGTGCGTTTCGCGGGTACGTCCGGCAGCCCGGTCAACCCGATCGCCACCTTCTGACCGCGCGACGCGCGCCCGGCGGCGGCGCCGGCACCCCTCTCAGGTACCAGTCTCGAGCACCGCGAGGTCGCGCACCGCATAACGGTGGTGCTCGACCTCTTCCCGCAGCACCACCTTGAGGCAGCGGCGCACGACGTACTCCTGGTCGGGATACAGGTCGCCCGGCTTGCGACCGCAGACCCGATCGAGCTCGGCGTCGGTGAGACCGTCGGCGACCCGACGCATGGTGGCCATGCGGACGAGCCGCGCCGCGAGCACCTCGTCGAGCGTCGGGGTGGCGTCGAGGGTGAGGCCGAGCTTGGTCATCTCGTCAGGCGGCGTTCCGCCGGCAGGGAAGCCCAGCGGGTGGTACGGGGCTTCCTCTTCCAGCACGGCGTTGCCGAGCCAGGCATCGCCGGCGAAGAGCAGGTGCCGTTGGGTCTCGACCAACGACCACTCGCCGTTGACCTGCTCGTGCAGCTTGGCCTCGGGCAACAGCCTGGCGCGGACGAGCGTCGCCTCCCACAGCGCCTCGATAGCTGCCCACGCAGCCCGAAAGTCGTTGGCGGACAAAGCGTCACGCGCTAGCACACGCGTCGGATGCAGCCGGTCGAGCTCGGCCTCGACGTACGCGGTCACCTCGACGTCGTTGACGACGAGACGCTCGAAGTCGCCGCCGAGGTAGACGTCGCGCCCGTAGCAGTCGACGATCTTCAGACCGCTGACCTCGCAGTCGCGAATCTCGAGACCGGCAAGGTCGCACAGGTGGATGCGGGCACCACGGAACTGGTCACTCTGGGTGTATGCGGCAGGCATCGAGGCAGTCTGCCGCACCGGATCGTCGTGAACCACGGAGTGCTGCGTGGTGTGGAGGTTGCGACCAGCTACAACCACATGTCGGGGTAAGGTGGGTAGGCGTGCGCGTGGCAGATCATCGGTAGTGGCACCACGGGTCGTGAGGGTGATCTAGAGGCGGAACGTGCCATGTCACCTCAGCACGCTCATTGTCCGTTCACCGATAATGGACATTATGTCAATCCATTGCAGCAGCTGACGCTTCGGCGGCGCTCCCCCCGGCGGCCATAGCGTGAGTGCATGGCTGAGCACGACGAGATCGTTCGGCTGTACGGGCCATGGCGGGACCGGACCCCGGCTGATGCAGCCGAGCTGTTCAACGGCTATCCCGGGTCTTGGTGGATTGCCGGCGGGTGGGCCATCGAAGCCTTCAGTGGCGTCTCGCGACAGCACGGCGACCTCGACCCCAGCATCCCGCGCTCCGATGCGGGAAGGCTTCGTCAGCACCTGGCCGGACGACTGGATGTGTGGGCTGCGGACAACGGGGCCCTCAGCCCGCTCGTTGGTCGGACGGACGAGCCCATTCCGACGACGTGCGGCAACCTCTGGCTACGCGCGAGCGGCGCAGACCCTTGGGAGTACGACGTCGTCCTCATGGACGTGACCGCTGCGATGTGGACCTACAAGCGCGACGCCCGCATCAGGCTCCCGATCGACGAGATCCTTTGGGTCAGTGACGGAATCAACTATCTGTGTCCCGAGGTTCAGCTGCTCCACAAGGCCCCAGGGCTGCGGCCCAAGGACCAAGAGGACTTCGACGCCTGTCTCCCCCGACTCGATGACACCGATCGCGCGTGGCTGGGACGCGCCCTTCAGGTTGCACACCCGGGCCACCCTTGGCTCGACCAGCTCCAACTTGGGAACCCCTCGTCGGCTAGCTTCGGGCTCGAGAGGCAGCGCGCTGACGTTCCTGCGAGGGACGTGATCGGCTGCGACTAGCGCCTTCTCAGATGCGAACTCCCAGAATCCACTAGGAGCCTGCCAACCACGCCAGCAAGCGCCCCCGCGACCAGCACCGGCCAATGGCCTCGGCGCGTAGGGCCGACTGGTCGAACACAGCCAGGCCGATGATGCTGTGGCCGGAGGCTCGGCGATCGCCAAACGTCGGTATCGCCGGCGCGACTCCGACCCCCTCCACCGACACCCACGCCACGGATCGGTCGGTCGCTGCTTCGTTGAGGCGGTGCAGGAAGCGCAGGCGGCTCTCGAGCGGGAAGTGCGACAGGGCCCACGTCGTCGTGACGACAGGCAGAACGTCCTCAGGCACACGGGCGAAGGCGTCGGGCAACATCTCGACGGCGTCACCTCGCAGAAGCAGCGGAGGGGCAGTCGCCGCCAACGACAACTCCGCTTCCAGCATCGCGACCTGCTCTTGCTGATCCGGCCACATGCAGGCGCGCAACCACCGGGCCGCATCCGCGTCTGTCACGTCGAGGGGATCGAGGTCGACACCGACCCGGGCGACGACCTCGGGCATCGCCCGCGTCGGGATGGGCCGTTCTCCCACAATCGAAGTCGTCATCTGCACGGGAGAAGAAGGGTCGCCCAGCGACTGCCCGTTGCTGAACGTGATGCCAACGCGATCGACATTGAGACTGAGCCCGGCCGAACAGCCCACGTCGATCAACCCAATCGCACTCGCCCCTACGCGGTGCGCCGCCTCGGCGATGGCCGGGTACAGCACGCCGCAACGTCCGGTCTCGTTCGTCCGCGTCTGGCGCCGCACGGCGATGGCCACGACCGAGTCGGTCATTCGCAGCAGCGCGTCGATTGCCGCGCGCGCTGCCGCGTCGCCGTCCCCAGCGGCATAGGCCGCCGTAAGCGCCGGAGCACGTCCGGCCAGGGCGAGGTCGTGCAGCGCTGCGAGTATCACCGTGGGTTGCCGCTTGCCCGCGGGCGCCGCCTCGATGGCGCGCAGCGCCTCGTCGGACTCGCTCAAGGCAACGGCGACGCGCTCGTAGAGCGGCGATGTTCCGGCGGCGTCGACCTCACCGAAGTGTCGGTACGCCTGCGCAAGTGGGCGGGCTCTACCCACGGGGTTCGGCGCTTCCTGCGGTCGGCCCTGGCATCCCGATGATCCTAGCCATGGGGACGAAACCCACCAGCAGGCAATTCGTTTGGCCAGGCAACCAGCGACCGCCGATACTCCTCACGTGCCCTCTGATGCAGCAGGATCCGAGCCCACGACGACCCGCTGGACGCGCTCCACCGTCTACCTCGACATGTGGCTGGATCCCGACGACGACCCGCGCGAGGGTGGCGCGCCGCCGATCGATGAACGCACCATGCTGGTGGAGTACCTGCGCCGGTACCGCCTGACCCTCCAGATCAAGTGCGCGGACCTCGACGCCGAGCAGATGGCACGCCGCTCCGTTCCACCGTCCACGATGTCGCTGCTCGGACTGGTGCGGCACCTCACCGAGGTCGAGCGGGACTGGTTCCGCGAACACCTGGCCGGCCTGGACTCGCCATCGCTGTACTGCACCGCGGACGACCCGCAAGGCGACTGGAACGGCGCTGTGTCCGACCCCGCCGTGGTCGAGCTGGCCTGGCAGAACTGGCGCAACGAGGTCGTTTTCGCGGAGCGGCTCATCGCCGAGACCCCCGACCTCGGGACGCTGGGAGCCGCCGGCGGCGAGGACGCCCGCCCGGTGCGCGACGTGCTCGTGCACATGATCGAGGAGTACGCCCGGCACTGCGGGCACGCCGACCTCCTGCGCGAGCGGATCGACGGCCGAGTGGGCCAGTAGGGAGCCGACGCCAGCCGAGGTCATCCCGTTGTTAGCGTCGGGGCCCATGACGATCCAACGCATGGAGAGCGTGGGCATCGTGGTCGACGACCTCGACGCCGTGAAGGTCTTCTTCGTCGAGCTCGGACTCAGGGTGCTGGGCGAGGGGCCGGCTGAGGGCGAGTGGGTGGATCGGGTGGTGGGGCTCGAGGGCGTCCGCCAGCACGTCGTGATGTTGGAGACTCTGGACGGCCACGGACGGATCGAGCTGATGAAGATCCATGCCCCGCCGGTCCGGGAGGGCGACCCGCACGCGCCGCCGAACACCCTGGGAATCCGCCGCATCGCCTTCGGCGTCGACGACATCGACGCCGCCGTCGCCGGGTTGCATGCCCGCGGCACGGAGCTCGTCGGCGAGGTGGTGCAGTACGAAGACAGCTATCGGCTCTGCTACGTCCGCGGCCCGGAGGGGATCATCGTCATGCTGGCGGAGCAGCTGAGCTGAGGTTCCCGGCCGCCGCTCGATCAGGACCCCGAGAGAAAGCGAGCAGATCGATGGACCAGCCAACCGCGGAACCGGCGCTACGCGCGCTCGACCCTCTGGTCGGCGAGTGGACTCTGCAGGCGAAACCGCCTGACGGTGACGTCTGGCCAGGCGGCGGACGGGTCACCTTCGAGTGGCACGAATCGGGAGCGCATCTGGTCGAGCGCTCGACGGTCGACGCGCCCGAGGCGCCCGACGGCGTCTCCGTCATCGGCTGCGATGCGGCCAATGGGACGTACTACCAGCTGTACTCGGACGACCGCGGCGTTTGCCGCGTCTACCAGATGAGCATCGGCAAAGGCGAGTGGAAGCTCTGGCGTGACGGCGATCCGTTCTCCCAGCGCTTCACGGCGACGTTCAGCGACGACGGGAACACGATCACCGGACGGTGGGAGCTTGCCGAGGACGGCACCACCTACACGCCAGACTTCGACCTCATCTACAGCAGGGCGACACCCTGACGTCGGACTCCTGCCGAGCTGTGCCACGCAGGCATGTCCTTTCCGAGGGCATCCATTCGTTCCACTCCTGAGGGACCACACTGGCCCCGCACGCGACGAAGGAGTGAAGATGCCGCAGTACCTTGCCTTGACCTACACCGCAGACGTGGACTGGTGGGCGCCCGAGCAGGCGACTGAGCTCGCCGAGTACCGCCAGTTCGCAGTGGACAACGCTGAGAGCATCCAGGCGAGCGTCGTGCTGCACCCGACCAGCACCGCGACGGTCGTCCGCGTGGAAGGCGCCCGCGGAGGGAACGTGGTCACGACCGACGGGCCCTACGCCGAGACCAAGGAGGCGCTGACCGGGTTCTACCTCATCGAGGCAGCGGATCTGGATGAGGCCGTGGCGATCTCGGCCCAGCTTCCTGCGGCCTGGAGTGGCGGCGCCGTCGAGGTGCGCCCTGTCATCGCAGCCAGATAGGCAGACGTGGTCCCTGATCAAGACCCTGCCCGCCACTCGGTCGAGTCTGTCGCCGAGACCCTCCGGGTCGAGGGCGCACGCATCCTCGCGACCCTGATCCGGACGGTCGGTGACGTGCAGATCGCCGAGGACGCAGTGCAGGAGGCAACGCTCGCGGCGCTCGGCGCGTGGCCAGTCACCGGCGTGCCGCCGCAACCGCGCGCATGGCTCACGGTCACTGCGCGGAGGAAGGCGATCGACATCCTCCGACGTGAGCAGATCCGTCCGTCCAAGGAACAGGACGGTGTGAGGATGTTGGAGCTCGCCAGGCCCGAGCTTCCGCCGGAGGGCGTCGTGCACGACGACCTGCTGCGCCTGATCTTCACCTGCTGCCATCCGACCCTCTCCCCGCCGAGTCGGATTGCCTTGGCCCTTCGGACGCTGTGTGGTCTGTCGCCGATGCAGATCGCCGGCGTGCTGCTCACCACCGAAGCTGCGACGACGAAGCGTCTGACCCGGGCTCGGCAGAAGATCGCAGCTGCCCACATCCCCTACCGGAACCCGACCCAGGATGAGCTGCCCGACCGGTTGCCGGCGGTGTGCGGGGTGATCCACAGCCTCTACACGGCCGGACATGCGCCGGTGGACGGTCGGGCCGCCTACGACGTGGACGCCTGCGCCGAGGCGATCCGGCTGGCCGAGCTCCTCCACGATCTGCTTCCGGACCAGCCGATGCCCGCCGCCGTCCTGGCCCTGCTGCTCCTCACCGAGGCCCGCAGGCCATCACGGCTGGACGAACAACGCGCGGTCGTCACCCTCGACCGTCAGGATCGCGGACGGTGGGACGCCGGCGCCATCGAGCGCGGTATCTCGCTCCTCAACGAGTCACTGCGGCGCACGCGTGGGCAGGCGGACGCGTACCAGCTCCAGGCCGCCATCGCGGCTGAGCACGCCCGTGCCGCCAGCTACGTCGACACCGACTGGACGGAGATCCTGCGGCTGTACGACCTGCTCATCTCGGTCGCTCCCAGCCGAGCCGCCGGTCTGGGCCGAGTGGTCGCGGCCACGGAAGCGGCCGATCCTGCGACGGGGCTCGCCATGCTGGACGACGTGCCGCCGAGTCCCCGCTGGCACGCGGTTCGCGCCGAGCTGCTGGCCCGCGAAGGGCGGTACGCCGAGGCAGCCCAAGAACTCGGCGCATCCCTTCACGGCCAGGCAACGCAGCCCGAACGCGAGCATCGAGAGCGACGTCGCAGGGCGTTCCTCGAGCTGGCCGCGCGGACCTCGCCCGGCCAAGACTCGCCCGACCAAGCCCCGCCCGGTCGCTAGCTCAGCGAGGTCAGTCGGGTGGGAAGGGCTGCACGTCGGGCTGGCACACGGTGCCACGGGCCGGCACCTTCAGGTTGATCAGGTAGTCGGCCGCGATCAGGTCGGCACACGAGCTGTCACCGAGGATGCAGTGGCCGAACGCGTCGACACTGACCAGCCGCGCGTTGCCGAGCTCGCGTGACATCCGCTTCGAGAACTCGTACTGCGTCGCGGGGTCGTAGTAGTTGCCGATCACGAGCACCGGGGTCTGGGTGCGACGGTCCCAGGGACCGACGTACGGGTCGGGGTCGTCAACCGGCCACGCCGGGCAGATCGCGGGGTCGCCCCACGCCAGGTAGCGCCCGAAGTCGGGCATCTGCCGCTCCCACCGGTCCGCAACGCGCGGCAGCTGGTGCGGCCTGAGGGAGAACGGTTTGTCCGAGCAGTTCACCGCCGAGTAGGAGTCGTCGCTGGTGTACGGGGTGTCGGGCCAGACGTCGTACCGCGCAAGCGAAGGTTCGCCCAGGAGTGCTGTCGCGGCCGCGGAGGGGGCCGCCGCGCGGGCCGCCGTCGACGGGAAGGCCGCCTGGTAGATCGCCTGCAGCAGCTCTGCGAGCTCAGCGAACTGGCCGGGGCTGTACAGGACGCCAGCGGTGGTGCCGACCAACGCCGCCTCGTCGACGACGCTCTCGTCGGGCAGCGTGACCGGCCCGACCTGTCGCAGGTGGTCGTGAAGCTGGGTGAACTTCGCCCGTGCGTCGGGTCCGAAGGCGCAGTCGGCGTCCTCGTCGCAGCGGGTCAGATAGGCGTCCAGGGCGATCTCGAAGCCGTTGGTGCGCTGGCGGTCGTACTCCAGACCGTCCCGCAGTCGCAGCCTGGGGTCGACGTTGCCGTCCAGGATCAGTGCCCTGGACTTCTTCGGGAACAGGTTCGCGTAGGTCGCGCCCAGGAGGGTGCCGTACGAGAACCCGACGTAGGTGAGCCTCTCGTCGCCCACGGCACCGCGGAGCAGGTCGAGGTCGCGAGCGACGTCCTTGGTCGACATGTGCTCGATCAGCCGGCCGGCCACGTTCTCGCAGGCCTCGCCGTAGTCCCGATACGCCTGGAGGGTGGACGACTCCTCCTCCGCGGTCACGGGCATCGCGAGCATTCGGCCGGAGACCTCGTTGGCCTCCTCGTCCGTCGTGAAGCAGCGCAGCGGCGTGCTGCGGGCGACCCCGCGCGGGTCGAAGCCGATCAGGTCGAACCGGTCGAGCACCTCCGGCTCGAAGATGCCGGCGCCGGACTTCGGCATGCGGTATCCGCTTCCACCGGGGCCGCCGGGGTTGAGGAACAGCGATCCGATCCTGCTGGCCTGGTCGTTGGCCGCCCGACGCATCAAGGCGATGCTGATGGCGCCCCGCCGCGGCCGGTCGTGGTCGAGAGGCACGGCGTACGTGGCGCAGCTGTACTGCGGAAGCTCCGCCAGCGGGACGCCGACCAGTTCGGCCGGGTCGCACGGCGCCCACGCGACGGGGGGTGGCGTGGCGGACTGCGGTGTGGCGGACTGCGGTGCGGCGGACTGCGGTGCGGCCGTGCTGGACGCGGTCGGGACGAGGAACCCCGTGACTCCGAGGACCGCGGCCACGGCAAGCGTGGCGGGACGGCTGAGCGGGCGAGCAGACCTGACAGTCACGGAAGCACCCTCCTTCGGCCTGGCGCGCTGGTCGCGCCGCTGCACACGCGGGAGCGTCCCACGTCCGGACCGGTGTCGGCATCGCCGAATTGGGTGAACCGGCGCCTTGGTCGAGTAGCCGTGCGCGAGACCTGCTCACCCAGGCGCACTGAAACGAATGGTTCGCACCTCGAACGGCGTCAGCGCCAACGGGATCGGGCGACCGTCGCCATGTTCCCCATCGCCAGCCGCACCGATCTCCTCCTCGAGCAAGTTCACCCACGTCGGAGCGCCCACCGGTGCATCGATCGTGAGCTGGCCGGCAGCACGCCGCCCCAGCGACTCGTAGACCCGGACCACGAGACCACCCGAACGGTCTGCCGCGAGCTTCACGCTGGAGAGAACGATCCCCTCCCCCGTCACGCTGACCAGTGGCGAGAAGCCATGACTGCCCTGCACGTGTCGTTCACCCGTGTTGAGCAGGGCTCCAGCCTCGGTCGCTTCGGCGACACCAGCTCCGATCACGATGCCGAACCGGTGCGTGTGCGTCCCTTGGTCGGTCTCCGGGTCGGGGAAGCGCGGCGCCCGAAGGAGCGAGAGGCGCACACATGTCGTGATGCTGTCCGCGTCGGCGTCGCGCGTGACGTCGAAGCCGTACGTCGAGTCGTTGACCAGTGCGACGCCGAAGCCGGGCTCCTCGACCAGGACGAACCGGTGCATCGACGTCTCGAACTTCGCAGCCTCCCAGCTCGTGTTCGTGTGCGTGACCCGCTTGTAGTAGCCGAACTGAGTCTCGGCGACGCTGTGGTCCGCACGCACGTCGAGCGGAAAGGCGACCTTGAGGAACTTCTCGGTCTCGTGCCAATCGGTCGTCTGCTCGATCAGGAGCGTGCGCGACTCGGGTGCGAGCGTGAGCTCCTGGCGGACGCGTGACCGCGACGAGATGGCGCGCTCGACGACAATGCGGGCCACGCCATCCGCCCCGCTCGTTTGATGGATCGACTCGACGTCGCGCAGATCGGTGACCCGGTTGCGGTAGTAGCGGTCGACATCCCAGGCGTCCCACTTGTTGGGGAAGTCCTGGTGCAGCTGCAGCAGGTTCGCATCGAGCCCCGGCGCGATCGCCTCCCTTCCGGTCCGACGGTCGACCGCCGAGGTCACTAGGCCCTCCTGCGAAACCGTCACTGACACAAGGTCGTTCGTCAGCACGTACCCCGCTTCAGTCACGTCGATCGCCGTCGGACGCGTCGCTGCGGACGGCTCGTCGCCCTCGGTCGCTCCCCCGGCTGGCACACCATTCCGCTCGTACGGTGCGCCATTCAGCTGCACACGGTCGTCGCCCTCCCCCACCAGTTCGCGCACGGCGGCGTCGATGAGCGCCTCAGCAGCTGTGGTGATGCGGTGGTACTCCGCGACTGCCTCGCGGTGCACCCACGCGATGGACGTCCCCGGCAGGATGTCGTGGAACTGATGGAGCAACACCTGCTTCCACAGCTCGTCAAGCTCCGTGTACGGGTAGCTGCTCTGCAGCCCTCTCATGGCAGCAGTCGCTGCCCAGAGCTCGGCTTCGACGAGAAGGTGCTCCGCCCGACGGTTGCCCTGCTTGGTCTTGTGCTGCGACGTCAGCGTGGCGCGGTGCAGCTCCAGGTACAGCTCGCCGACCCAGACCGGTGGCCTCGGCAGCTCGGCCCTGGCCTGCTCGAAGAAGTCGTCCGGATGACGCCACCGCACAGTGGGGCTGCCCTCGAGATCGGCAAGGCGAGCCGCCTTACCGGTCATCTCCCGAGTGGTGCCGCCGCCCCCGTCGCCCCAGCCGACCGGTGCGATGGACCCTGACACCAGCCGGTTCTCGCGGAACTGCCGGGCCGCCTTAGCCAGCTCCATGCCGGACAGCTGCGAGTTGTACGTGTCCATCGGAGGGAAGTGCGTGAACACGCGCGAGCCGTCGATCCCCTCCCACAGGAACGTGTGGTGGGGGAACTTGTTGACCTGGTTCCACGAGATCTTCTGGGTGAAGAACCAGTCGAAACCGGCCCGACGCATCAGCTGTGGCAGCCCAGGCGAGTACCCGAAGCTGTCAGGCAGCCAGACCCCCTTGCAGCGGACGCCGAACTCCTCCAGGAAGAACCGCTGGCCGTAAAGGAACTGGCGCACCAGCGACTCGCCGCTCGGCATGACGGTGTCGCTCTCCACCCACATCCCGCCCAGGGGGATGAACCGGCCAGCGGCGACTGCCGCCTTGACCTCCGCGTAGACCTCGGGGCGATGCACCTTCAGCCACTCGTACTGCTGCGCACTCGACATGCCGTAGCGGAAGTCCGGGTCCTTCTCGAGAAGCTCGGTCATGGACGAGCAGGTGCGCGCAACCTTGCGGATCGTCTCGCGCAGCGGCCAGAGCCACGCCGAGTCGATGTGCGCGTGGCCGATGGCTGAGATCTCGTGCGCACTCTCGTCCGCCCGCTTGGCCAGCACGTCGGCCAGTGCGGAGCGCGCGTCTCCCGCGGTCTCTGAAATACGTTGCAGGTCAAGCCGGTCGAGAGCGTCGTCGAGCGCTTGCAGGATGCGCATGCGCCGCGGGCCGTCCGCGAGCTCGGCTTGCAGCTCCAGGAGCACCTCGACGTCGAGCATCAGCTCGTACACCTGCTCGTCGAACAGCACGAGGTCCATGCGACGTGTGACATAGAGCTTGCGAGGCGACGAGGTGAGGGTGTCGCCCTCCGCGGTCGGCCGAAATGGGTTGTGGTGGAGCAAGATCGGGTTGGCAGCGGCTTCGATGTAGTACTCAAGCTCTTGGCCGGCGGACGCCGTGGGCGGCACTGGTGCCCACTGGTTGCGAGGGTTCAGTGACTTCACCGGTGAGCCGTCATGCCGGTAGAGCAGGCCCTCGCACTGGAACCCCGGCAGGCCCTGCTCGAACCCGAGGTCGAGCACCATCTCGACGCGTCCACCCGCCCACTCGGGTGGGACGCTCCCACGCAGCCGGAACCAGGTGGTCCCCCAGGCGGGACCCCACGACGTGCCGACCTCGTACGGCGTGTACTCGAGCGCGAGCCCGTCGCTGGGTGGGATCGGCTCGCCGGGCAGCTCGTGCCAGTCGACGGTCAACGGCGTCGATGCCAGGTAGATCGCTGGTGCTATCCGCTCGGCGAGAACGCGCTTGGCGCGGCCGATCGTCAGTGGAACGTCGTCGTGCATGGACTGCCCTCCATCAGACGCTGTCATCTGCGGTGTCGAGCGCTGCGGACGACAGCCGCTCCAGTGACTCCCCCTGGGTCCTGAAGATCACCAGCTCGTCCATCCGGCGCGCCCCGAGACGAGAGAAGAACCGGATCGCTGGGTCGTTCGTCGCCAGGGCCCACCATTCGAAGCGCGCGCATCCACGCGCTGTCGCGATGCCGGCCACATGCGCGACGAGCGCCTTCCCATAACCCAGCGACTGGAACGCCGGTCGGACGAACAGGTCGTCGAGATGGAGCCCGCGCCTGCCGGTCGTCGTCGCGAACGTCTCGTAGAAGACAGCGAAACCCGCCGGCTGCTCGGCGGAGTACGCGAGGACGGCCTCAGCCGCGGGCTGCGGCCCGAACAGGCTGTCCTGCAGGTCGTCCGCAGAAACCGTCACCGGGAAGGGAAACGCCTCGGCGTCTGCCAGCTCGCCGATCAGGCTGACCAGCAACTCGATGTCCGATGGGCGTGCCGCCCTGATCAGCAGGTCGCTCACGTGAGAAGTCCCCTCATACAACTGATGTCACTTCCACGGACGGTTCACAGTCGACCGGGAAGCTCACCGAGCTGGCGATGAAGCATCGCTCGTGCGCCGTCTCGTGAAGCTCCTGCGCGGCCTCGGACATGCTGTCATCCGCCACGGAGACGACCGGCCGGAGCGTGACCTCGGTGAAGCGTCCCCCGCCCTTGGCGTCGGTGACCATCACGCCGGTGGCTCGGTCCTCGTACTCCGTCACGACGACTCCCGCGTCGGCACACAGGTGAAGGTAGGTCAGCAGGTGGCACTGGCTGAGTGCGGCCACCAGCAGCTCCTCAGGGTTCCAGCGCGAGGCGTCGCCACGGAAGGCCGCGTCGGAACTACCCAGCAGCACCGGCTTCCCCGCGGCGGTGACCTCGTGGGCACGGGCGTACGCGCGGTAGCCCGCCGTCCCCTCCCCCAGGTTGCCGGTCCACCTCACCGCCACCTCGTAGCCGTGCTCGGCAGTCCCGGCGACCTGTTCCGTGGTCACTCGAAATCCTCTGTCACTCGAAGCTGTCACTCGAAGCGGGAGGCATCGCCCGCGCCGTGGCGGACGACCTCCGGGAAACCGCTCGAGAAGTCGACCACCGTCGTCGGCACCAGACCGCACTCCCCGCTGTCGACGACAGCGTCGACCTGGTGGTCGAGTGCCTCCTTGATGAGCCATCCGTCCGTCATCGGCTCGTCCTCCCCCGGCATCAGCAGCGTGCTCGACACCATCGGCTCACCCAGCTCGGCCAGCAGTGCCTGCGCGACCGGATGCTCAGGGATGCGCACCCCGACGGTCTTTTTCTTGGGATCCTGCAGACGGCGAGGCACCTCGGGCGTGGCCGGCAGGATGAAGGTGTAGCTGCCGGGGGTCACTGACTTGATCGCTCGAAACACGTTGTTGTCCAAGTGGACGAGGTGGCCGAGCTGCGCGAAGTCGTGGCAGACGAGCGTGTAGTGGTGCCGCTTGTCGAGGTGGCGGATGCGGGAGATGCGCTCCTTGCCCTGGGGGTTCCCCAGAGAGCACCCCAGCGCGAAGCAGGAGTCGGTGGGGTAGGCGACAAGCCCTCCGGCCCGGACGATCTCGACGACCTGGCTGATGGAGCGCGGCTGTGGGTCCTGCGGGTGGACCTCGAAGTACCTCGCCATCCAACGACCCTAGTCCCGCGCACGAGCCCCGTCGTGATCATCCGGCCCGGGTGTGGCGGTCGGTCCACCACAGCCAGCCGAGCCCGAGCACAGGCAGGACCAGCGGCACGTACCCGTACCCCTGCCCGAACCCCGACCAGACGGTCTCGTCGGGGAAGGCGGACCTGTCGAGCAGGCTCGCGGTGCCGACCGCGACAACGCCGACCAGCTCCAGGAGCACGGCGGACCAGGCCACGCGGCGGCTCAGGTCGGACGAACGCGCGAGCGCAACGGTCGCCACCACGTAGACGCAGGCCGCCAGGGCGGACAGCAGGTACGCCACAGGGGCCTCGTCGAAGTGCGTCGCGAGCTGCACACCGGCCCGGGCAGAGGCCGATACCGCGAACACCGCGTACACGGCGATCAGGATGCGCCCAGGCCCACTGCGCGTGGGAACCCTTCTGGCAGTGGAGGAGTCGGGAGTCTCAGGCACGGTCTGCCCAGATCTGCAGCAGGCGCAGCATCAGCACGGCTTCGGTGGCGGCAGCGATGGCGAAGACGCCGTTGCCCCAGCGGCTACGGTCTGCGATGCCCCAGGCGACGCCGACCGGCAGCACCGTGATCGCCGTCAGGTGGTACCCGACGAAGGTGATCGGCTCGACCTGTCGCTCGTCCGTGGCCATCAGCACCAGCCCGAGCGCGAACTGGAGCAGCAGCGCGCCCTCCAGGACGGCGGCTGCAACGAGCTGGCCCTTGCTGGGGCGGACGCCCCGCGCTGCGGCCACGATCGACCAGCCGGCCACGCCGAGAGCGGCGGCGATGACGGCGTAGGCCAGTGGGGTCAGCACTGTCGCTCCCAGCAGTGTCGTGGATGGGTCCGGCCGGACCGGTTGATCGTAGGGCGCGGCTGACGGGGGCCCTGGCTAGGGTCGGCGGGGTGACAGCGCCCACGTACGACCTCGTCCTGGTCCGGCACGGACGGACGGCCTGGTCGCACACCGGGCAGCACACCGGACACACGGACGTCCCTCTCGACGAGGTGGGGCTGCAGCAGGGCGCCGGCCTGGCAAGGCTGCTGAGAGGACGCACGTTCGTCGCCGTCGTCTCCAGCCCGCTGCAGCGTGCACGCCGCACCGCCGACTTGGCCGGGCTGACCGTGACGCGCGAGGATCCCGACCTGATGGAGTGGGACTACGGCGGCTACGAGGGTCTGACGACGGCGCAGGTGCGCGAGATGACCCACCCGGGCTGGACGGTCTTCGGCGACGGCACCGTCCCCGGTCCGGAGTCTCCCGGCGAGACACTCGAACAGGTGGCGGCGCGGGCCGAGGCGGTGCTCGAGCGGGTCGCCGACGACTGCGAGCGGGGCGACGTCGCGCTCGTTGGCCACGGGCACCAGCTGCGCGTGCTCACCGCCGTGTACCTCGGCTTCGAGCCCCGGCTGGGTGCCCATCTCGAGCTCGAGCCGGCCTCGGTCAGCGAACTGAACCGTCACCACGGCGTGCCGACCATCCAGCGCTGGAACCTGACGGCGCCGTGACGCCCACCCCGCACAGCACGTCGGAGTCCCGCACGAAGGGCCTGGCCAGACGGCTCGCGCACCAGAGCCTCGCCAAGCCCGCACGCGACCTGCAGGCTTGCGAAGGGCTCGACCTGGGCTTCCAGAACGCCGGCCCGGGAACTGCCGAGGCTGCCCTGGCCCTGCGGCTGGAGGGTGGGGCGAGCGCGGTGCGGGCGGCTGTCGCCGCGGGCGACCTCGTCAACGTCATGACTCTGAGATGAGCACCCCACCTGCACCGGCGCTCAGACGTGCCAGCCCTCCGGGTGGCACTGGTGCCGGCGTCGCTCGACGACCTCGAGGCAACCACCGGGCCACTGCCCGAGTCGGTCCGCGAGCTGGACGACCCGGTCGCGGCGGTGGCCCGAGCCGTCGACGAGGCGATGGGTGACCACGAGACGCTGTCGAAGTCAGACCTCTCGAGTGCGACCACAACCCTGGTCGACTACGACCTCGCGCAGGCGGCCTGGGTGGCGACCCCGTCCGATGTCGAGCAGGTGGCCATGTGGGGTTGGCTGGCACCCGTCCACCGTCCGCGCATCTCTTGCCGACGACTCATCTCGCCCACGGAGAACGACCGAGAACGACCGGACGGCAAGGCTTCTCCCCGCCCGGGACGCGTGGCTTCGTGGCAGTGACCGCAAGTGGCTGCTCGGCGACCAGGTTGGTCGCCGCGCTGAGGTGTTCCGCTCGCTCGGCCCCCCGGGAGTGGTGCTGCTCGCAGGCGAGATCGTCGGCACCTGGCGTCAGCGCGCCGCGGGTTCGCGCACCCTGAAGGTCGAGGTCGACGCCTGGACACGCTTGACCAGCCCTTGCGCCTGGCTAGCTCTCGGACTCCACGACGAGCACGAGGTCGCCACCTTCGACCTGCTGCACGGCACCGAGAGCAAGGCGGCTCACCGTCCCTGCGACGGGCGTGGTGATGGACGCCTCCATCTTCATCGCCTCGATGGTCGCGACGGTCTGACCGGCCTCGACGCTGTCGCCCTCGTCGACGCCTACCGACACGACGCCCGCGAACGGCGCGGCGACATGACCCGGCTGCGAGGGGTCGGCCTTCTCGGCTGCCTTCACGTCGACCTCGACGGAACGGTCGCGCACCTGGACCGGACGCAGCTGCCCGTTCAGGGTGCACATCACCGTCCGCTGACCTCGCTCGTCGACGTCGCCGACGGCTTGGAGGCCGGCAATCAGCACGACACCCTTGCCCAGGTCGACGACGTGCTCGACGCCGGGTCGCAGGCCGTACAGGTAGTCGCGGGTGTCGAGCACCGAGACGTCGCCGTGCGCCTCTCGCACCTGGGCCAGTTCCTTGGCGGGGCCGGGAAAGAGTAGGCGGTTCAACGCATCTCGCCGCACAACGCCCGGCTGGTTGAGGGCGGCGCGCTCGGCCTCCGGCACCTCGGTGTCGCGCACCTTGATCGAGCGGCCCTCGAGCGCCTTGGTGCGGAACGGCTCGGGCCATCCACCCGGCGGGTCACCCAGCTCTCCCGACAGGAAGCCGATCACCGAGTCAGGGACGTCGAAAGACTGTGGGTTCTCGGCGAACTCGGCCGGGTCGGCGCCGACTGCGACAAGGTGCAGGGCCAGATCGCCCACGACCTTCGACGACGGCGTGACCTTCACGAGCCGTCCGAGGATGCGGTCGGCAGCCGCGTACATCGCCTCGATCTGCTCGAACTTGTCGGCGAGGCCCAGCGCGATCGCCTGCTGGCGCAGGTTCGACAGCTGGCCGCCGGGAATCTCGTGGTCGTAGACCCGCCCCGTCGGGCTCGGCAGGCCCGACTCGAACGGCGCGTACAGGCGACGCACTGCCTCCCAGTAGGGCTCCAGGTCCATCACCGCGCGCAGGTCGAGACCGGTGTCGCGCTCCGTATGTGCTAGAGCCGCGACGAGTGCCGAGGCGGGCGGCTGCGAGGTCGTGCCCGCCATCGACGCCGTCGCGACGTCGACCGCGTCGACCCCGGCCTCGCTGGCGGCCAGCAGAGTGGCCATCTGCCCGCCGGCCGTGTCGTGCGTGTGCAGGTGGACGGGCAGGTCGAACCGCTCACGCAGGGCCGACACCAGAGTGCTTGCGGCAGTGGGACGCAGAAGGCCTGCCATGTCCTTGACGGCCAGCACGTGGGCACCCGCGTCCACGATCTGCTCGGCCAACCGCAGGTAGTAGTCGAGCGTGTACAGGTCTTCCGCCGGGTCCGCGAGGTCGCCGGTGTAGCAGAGCGCGACCTCCGCGACGGTGGTGCCGGTCTCGACGACTGCGTCGATGGCCGGGCGCATCTGCTCCACGTCGTTGAGGGCGTCGAAGATGCGGAACACGTCGATGCCGGTCTCGGCCGCCTCGGCGACGAACGCCTGCGTCACCTCGGTCGGGTACGGGGTGTACCCGACGGTGTTCCGTCCGCGCAGCAGCATCTGCAGGCACAGGTTCGGCATCTCCTCGCGCAGCCGGGCGAGGCGGTCCCACGGGTCCTCGCCGAGGAAGCGCAGCGCCACGTCGTAGGTGGCGCCGCCCCAGCACTCGACGCTGAAAAGCCCTGGCAGAGTGCGCGCCACGTGGGGTGCGACGGCTAGGAGGTCACGGCTGCGAACGCGCGTCGCCAGCAGTGACTGGTGCGCGTCGCGGAAGGTGGTGTCGGTGACCGCGAGTGCGGTCTGCGCCCGCAGGTCGGCCGCGAACCGCGCAGGCCCGGCGAGGACCAGATGCTGTCGGCTGCCGTCGGGCACTGGAAGGTCGAGGTCGACGACCGGCAGCTTGTCGCGTGGGTCGATGCGCAGCGGTGCCTCGCCGTTCGGCTTGTTGACCGTGACGTCGGCCAGGAGGCGCAGCATCTTCGTGCCGCGGTCGGCGCTCACCATGGCCGACAGCAGGTGCGGACGCTCGTCGATGAAGCTCGTTGCCAGGTCGCCTTCGACGAAGGCGTCCTCCTGCAGAACTGCCTGCAGGAAGGGGATGTTCGTGTGCACGCCCCTGATGCGGAACTCGGCCAGCGCACGGCGCGCCCGGCGCACAGCGGTCGGGAAGTCGCGGCCGCGGCACGTCAGCTTCACGAGCATCGAGTCGAAGTGGGCGCTGATCTCGGCGCCGGTGTCGGCGGTGCCGCCGTCGAGCCGCACGCCCGCTCCCCCGGCGGAGCGGTATGCCGTGATCTTGCCTGTGTCAGGCCGGAACTCGTTGCCAGGGTCCTCGGTGGTGATGCGGCACTGCAGCGCAGCGCCGTTGACGCGGATCCCGTCCTGGCTGAGGCCGAGGTCTGCGAGCGACTCACCACTGGCGATGCGCATCTGCGCCTGAACCAGGTCGACGTCGGTGACCTCCTCGGTCACCGTGTGCTCGACCTGGATGCGCGGGTTCATCTCGATGAAGACGTGCTGCCCGGCCCGCTCCCCTGCCGTCTCGACCAGGAACTCGACGGTGCCGGCGTTGACGTAGCCGAGGGCTCGCGCGAACGAGACCGCGTCGCGGCAAAGCGCCTCTCGCAGAACGGGATCCAGGTTCGGCGCCGGTGCGATCTCGATGACCTTCTGATGTCGGCGCTGAACCGAGCAGTCGCGCTCGAAGAGGTGCACGGTCTCGCCGGACGCGTCGGCCAGCACCTGCACCTCGATGTGCCTCGGACGGGCGACCGCCTGCTCCAGGAACACCGTCGGGTCGCCGAACGCGCCCTCTGCCTCCCGCATGGCGGTCCGCAGGGCGTCGGGCAGCCCGTCGGCGTCAGCGACCCTGCGCATCCCCCGTCCGCCACCGCCGGCGACTGCCTTCACGAAGATCGGGAACCCGACGTCGCCCGCCGCCGACACCAGGGTGTCGACGTCGTCCGAAGGACCCGACGAGCGCAGCACCGGGATGCCGGCCTCGCGGGCGGCGGCCAGCGCCCGCACCTTGTTGCCGGCGAGCTCGAGCACCTCCGGCGGCGGTCCGACGAACGCGATGCCGGCGTCGTGGCACGCCTCGGCCAGCGCCGGGTTCTCCGAGAGGAAGCCGTAGCCGGGGTAGACCGCGTCGGCGCCGCACTCGCGAGCCACGCGCACGATCTCCGCGACGTCGAGGTAGGCACGCACCGGGTGCCCCCGCTCCCCGATCAGGTACGACTCGTCGGCCTTGATGCGGTGGACGGCGTTGCGGTCCTCGTACGGGAAGACCGCCACCGTCTTCGCGCCCAGCTCGTACGCGGCGCGGAAGGCGCGGACGGCGATCTCACCGCGGTTGGCGACCAGGACCTTGTCGAACACCGGCGAACCTCCTCGTGGGGGGACGTGCCGAGCGTAGCCATCTGTCCAGGTGGCGGGACGGCTGTCCGTGTCCTGGTACGCATAGGCTCCTGCCATGGCCCGCCGAACCGCCACGAACACCGCCGTCGACCGCGCCCAGCTGCTCGAGTTCGCGCGCAGCCGTCACCACGTCGTGCTCACCACGCGCCGGGGCGACGGGCGACCCCAGGTATCACCGGTCGCCTGCGGCGTCGACGCCGATGGCCGCTTCGTCATCTCCACGTACCCGGGGCGAGCCAAGGCGACGAACGTCCGCCGAGACCCGGCAGTCAGCCTGCTGGTGCTCTCCGACGACTGGGACGGTCCCTGGGTGCAGGTCGACGGTGAGGGCGAGGTGCTCGACCTTCCCGAGGCACTCGACCCGCTGGTGGAGTACTACCGCTCGATCTCTGGCGAGCACCCCGACTGGGCCGAGTACCGCCAGGCGATGGCCGTCCAGGGCAAGTGCCTGATCCGCGTGACCCCGACGCGCTGGGGCCCGGTCGCCACCGGCGGCTTCCCGCCTGAGCTCGCCGACGCCTGACCCCTGTGCTCTTCCTACCTACAGGTTTCGGGCAGAAAGCTGTGGGTAGGGAGAGCAGCCCACAGCCAGCGTGTGGGTGAGGGGAGCAAGGGGGGTCAGGCGACCGGCCAGGTGTGGACGGGCTCGTTGCTGTGCATGCGCTCGCAGTACAGCTCGAGCATCTTCGCGAGTGCGCCCGCGCGGTCGAAGCCGCGGTTCTCCAGGTGCTCCACCGTCTCGACCTGCCACGACGCACCGTTGCGACCCGACTTGGCCCGCTCCTCGATCACGCCGAGGTACCGGTCGCGCACCGCAGGCGCGACGCCCCAGCGGTCGAGGCCCTCGTGCGCGGCCGGCAGCAGGCGGCGCAGCACGAGCTCGTCGACGGTGACCTCACCGACGCTGGGCCAGTACATCCGCGCGTCGAGCCCGAGCCTCGCGCCCTCGCGGAAGTTCTCCTCCGCCGTCGGGAACCCCATCTTCGTCCAGACCGGGCGTTCCTCCTCGGCGAGCATCTTGATCGCGCCGTAGTAGAACGCGGCGTTGGCCATCACGTCGATCACCGTCGGACCGGCCGGCAGCACGCGGTTCTCGACCCGAAGGTGCGCGCGTCCGTCGACGACGTCATAGATCGGCCGGTTCCAGCGGTAGACCGTGCCGTTCTGCAGGCGGAGCTCCTGCAGCCTCGGCGCCCGCCCGGTCTCCAGCACCGCCATCGGGTCCTCGTCGCTGACCTCCGGCAGCAGCGCCGGGAAGTACCGCACGTTCTCCTCGAACAGGTCGAAGATCGAGGTGACCCAACGGTCCCCGAAGAAGACACGCGGCCGCACGCCCTGGTTCTTCAGCTCCCACGGACGGGTGTCGGTGGCCTGGAGGAAGAGCTCGGTGCGCGTCTCGGCCCAGAGCCGCCGCCCGAAGAAGAACGGCGAGTTCGCCGCCAGCGCCACCTGCGGGCCGAGCAGCACCTGGGCGGCGTTCCAGTGGGCTGCGAAGTCCTGCGGCGCGACCTGCAGGTGCAGCTGGACGCTGGTGCAGGCGCTCTCGGGGGCGATGGTGGACGAGTACGTCGCCAGGCGCTCGGGGTCCGGGCCACCGCCGACGATGTCGATGAAGAGATCCTCGCCGCGCGACGTGAAGATCGAGTCGTTCAGGGCGGTGTAGCGGGCGGACGCGCTCATCCAGTCGCCCGTGAAGTGCTCGGCGACCACCGTGGGCAGGATGCCGATCATCACGATGTGCGCGCCGGCCTCGCTGGCCCTGGCCTCCGCGGCGTTGAGGCTGGCCCGCAGGTCGACCTCGAGCTCGAGCGCCGACTCCCCCGGCAGCGGACGAGGGGGCACGTTGAGCTCGATGTTGTACGCGCCGAGCTCGGTCTGATAGCTCGAGTCGGCGATGCGCTCGAGCACCTCCATGTTCTTCATCGTCGGCTGGTAGTTCGAGTCCACCAGGTTGAACTCGATCTCGAGCCCGGTCAGCTGGCGTCCGGTGTCGAAGGCGCCGCCGGCGAGCATCCGCTCGAAGACGTCGAGGCAGAGCTGCACCTTCTCGCGGTACACCTGACGGTGCTGGCGCGAGTAGGTGCTGGCTGTGACCTCGTCACCCATGCGGCGAGCCAACCACATTCGCAGCCGTCGCACGCGGTCTAGCGCGTCGTCGTCTTCGATGTCGGACTGAGTTCATACGCTGGCGTGGTGCGCCTGCTCCACACCTCCGACTGGCACCTGGGACGTTCGTTCCACCAGGTGGCCATGCTCGGCGCCCAGGAGCAGTTCCTCGACCACCTGGTCGAGACCGTCCGCGCCGAGCGCGTCGACGCCGTCGTCGTGGCCGGCGACGTCTACGACCGAGCCCTGCCGCCCGTCGACGCCGTCTCCCTGCTCGACGACGCCCTCGACCGGCTGGTCGACACTGGCGCAAGGGTTCTGGTGACCAGCGGCAACCACGACTCGGCGCAGAGGCTCGGGTTCGGCGGACGTCGAAGCGCGCGCGCGGGACTGCATCTGCGCACGCGGGTCGACACGATGGCCGAGCCCCTGATGCTGGAGGACCGACACGGCCCGGTCGCGCTGTACGGCGTGCCCTACCTCGAGCCGGGTGTCGTCCACGACAACCTCGGTGTCGGACGGAGTCACGCCCAGGTGCTCGGCGCCGCTCTGCAGCGCGTCCGCGCCGACCTTGGCCGCCGCGGATCCGGTTCAGGCACGCGGTCCGTCGTTGCCGCCCATGCGTTCGTCACGGGGGCCGAACCGAGCAGCAGCGAGCGTGACATCCGCGTCGGCGGCGTCGACTCCGCCCCCCGCTCGACGTTCGACGGCATCGACTACGTGGCGCTCGGGCACCTGCACGGCCCACAGCGCGTCAGCGAGTCGGTGCGGTACAGCGGCTCCCCGCTGCCGTACTCGTTCTCCGAGCGAGATCACGTCAAGGGGTCGTGGCTCGTCGACCTCGACGCGGGTGGCGTCGCCGCGGTCGAGAAGGTTGAGGCGCCGGTGCACCGCCGGCTGGCGGTCCTGCGCGGGCGCCTGGACGACCTGCTCTCCGACCCTGCGCACGCGCACGCCGAGGCGGCGTTCTGCCAGGTGGTCATCACCGACTCCGAGCGTCCCCGAGAGCCGATGCAGCGGCTGCGTGCCCGCTTCCGGCACACCGTGTCTTTGGTCATCGAGCCGGAGGGCCGTGCGACCGAGCAGCGCCCGTACGCGCAGCGGGTCAGGGGCCTCGGCGACGCGGAGCTGTGCTGTGCGTTCCTCGACGATGTGCGTGGACGCGGTGCGTCCGACGCCGAGCGCGAGCTGTTCGGTCTCGCCCTCGAGGCCGGGCGAGCCATCGAGGCGGCCCGATGAGGCTGCACCGGCTGAGCGTGCAGGCGTTCGGGCCGTTCGCCGGACGGGTGGACGTGGACGTCGACGCCCTCTCGGAGCAAGGTCTGTTCCTCCTCCACGGCCAGACCGGGTCGGGCAAGACGAGCCTGCTCGACGCGGTGTGCTTCGCCCTCTACGGCGCCGTTCCCGGAGACCGGTCGACCGCGGGCCACCTGCGCAGCGACCACGCGGCCGCTGGTACACCGCCCGAGGTGGTCTGCGAGCTCAGCATCGGCGAGCGGCGGTTCGAGGTCACCCGGTCACCGGCCTGGGAACGGCCGAAGAAGAAGGGCACGGGCACGACGACGCAACAGGCGGCTGTTCTGGTGCGCGAGCTCGTCGACGGCGAGTGGGTGGCCCTCGCCAACCGCCTCGACGAGGCCGGCCTATTGCTCTCGTCAGCGCTCGGCATGGGGATGAGCCAGTTCACCCAGGTGGTTCTGCTGCCGCAAGGCGACTTCGCCTCGTTCCTTCGCGCGGGCGCCGATGACCGGAAACGACTGTTGGAGAAGCTGTTCGGCACGGAGACCTTCTCCCAGGTCGAGGACTGGCTCGCGTCGCGACGACGCGAAGCCGCCGAGCAGCTGCGTGAGTCCGCCGAGGCGACCGCACGTCTCCGAGCCAGGGTGGAACAAGCCTCGGCCTCACTCCCCGCGCTGGCGCGTGCCGTGCGGGTCGACGGCGAGCCGCACGACGGGCGTCCGGAGACTGCTGATGCCGAGTCCGACCCGGCGGAGCGGACCCCTCTCGACCATGCGGAGGCGAGCCTTCTGCGTGCCGAGCACCTGCACGAGGCAGTGCGCCAGGCCGCGGGCCGGGCGCGTGACGACCTCGACTCCCGGCGCACGCTGAGCCAGAACGAGGTGGCGCGCCACGACCGCTGGACCCGTTGTGCTGACGCGCGCCGCGAACATGCTCGCCTGACCCAGCGGGCAGAGGCCGTCGCCGACATGCGGCGCCGCATCGACGACGCCCGGGCCGCAGCCGGACTGCGCGGGCACCTCGAGCAGCTCGTCGCCGCGGAGAGCACGAGGAGCCTGGCGCTGGCCAGGGTCACGACTGCCGCACAAGCCGTCTCAGACCTCGGCATCGACGACGCGCTCGGTGACCGTCCGGCGGCTGACCCGGGCTCTGGCGCTCGCACGCTGTCGGTACTGCAGTCAGGCATCTCGCAGCGGCGTGAGCATCTGGGCCGCCTGGTCGAGCTGGTGGCACTCGAGGAGGAGCACTCCGCGCGTGTTGTCCTGCGGCAAGGGGTGACTGACGAGCTCGACGCGGTCGAGGCCCGGGTTGCGGCCGCCTCGCACGCCGCCGACGAGCGGGTCGCCCGACGCGGCTCGCTCGGCCGGCGCCGCGACCAGCTGACCGACCAGGCGAGTCTGGCTCCTGCTGCGGCGGCCGACCTGGCGCGCGCGATGAAGGCGGTGCTGGCGGCCCGCGACGCGGCCCGCCAGCAGGAACGAGTGAGCACCGCCGAGGCCGAGCATCTCGATGCCGGGCAGCGAAGCATGGCCTTGCGCACGGCGCATCTCGACCTGCTGCAGCAGCGCCTCGAGGGGATGGCGGGCGAGCTCGCCACGGCACTGTGCGACGGTGCGCCCTGCCCGGTGTGCGGAGGCACCGAGCACCCTTCGCCCGCCGCCGAAGGAGCGCCGGTCGACCTCGCCGACGTCGAGGCCGCTCGCGCGACGGCAGACCGGGCGCAGGCCGCGGTCGACGCCGCCGCGCGCACCGTCGCCGAGCGCGGGGCGGCACTCGCCGCCGCCCGCACCGCGTCCGGCGGGCTCACAGCCGACGCTGCCGACGCGGAGGTCCGCAGGCTGCGGCAGCTCGTGCATGACACCGACGAGGCGGCCACCGGCCTCGGGCTGGTGATGGACGAGCTCGCAGCACTCGATCCTCTCGACGAGCAGGCCGCCACCGAGCTGACGGAGCTGCAGACGCATCGCGACGAGGCGCGCCGACACCTCGCGGAGCTCGCAGCCCGCATCGACGACGTCGAGCAGCGGCTGGCCGCGGCGCGGGGCGAGGAGCCCACCGTCCAGCGACGGCACGCCCGGCTGGTGGTCGAGATCGAGGCGATGGAGCACCTGACGGCAGCCGTCATCGACCTGAAGCCCGCCGAGTCGCACCTGCGAGCGGCCCGCGCGACGTCGCGAGCAGCCGCGGCCGATTGCGGCTTCCCCGACCTGGAGACCGCGCGGACGGCCGCCCTCGACGCGGAGACGGTGAGACGACTCGAGGCAGAGGTGGTCACGCACGACAAGGCCCTGGACGCCGTGGTGGCGCGCCTCTCCGAGCCCGACCTCGTGCTCGCGGCAGATGAGTTCGGCTCTGACGTGCTCGGTGCTGATGAGCTCGACACGGACATGGTCGGCGCCCAGGGGCCCGACCTCCTCAGGTCGGCGGAGAGGCTGCCGCCTGCCCGTCTTGCCGTGGTCGAGGCCGAGCGCACACTGGTCGCTGCGCAGGCCCGGGTCACGACGGCCTCGACGGCGGTGCGGGACCTGACCGGGCTCGTCGCCCAGGTGCGCGACCTGCAGAAGGCCACCGAGCCCCTCCTCGAGCGCTTCACCGTGATCGACGCCTTGACCGGTTGCGTGCTCGGAACGGCCGGCGACAACACCAAGCGGATGCGTCTCTCGGCCTACGCGCTGGCAGCACGGCTCGAGCAGGTTGCGGAGGCCGCGACCGACCGGCTGACGGCGATGTCCGACGGCCGCTACGCCCTCCAGCACTCAGACGGGCGCGGACGGGGCGGCGCGCGCTCTGGGCTGGGCCTCCAGGTGGTCGACCACTGGACGAACCAGGTGCGCGAGACCGGCAGCCTGTCCGGCGGCGAAACGTTCCTCGCGTCTCTGGCCCTGGCGCTCGGCCTGGCCGATGTCGTGCAGGCGGAGGCCGGCGGCCTGAGCATCGAGACGCTGTTCGTGGACGAGGGCTTCGGCACCCTCGACGAGGAGACCCTCGACCAGGTGATGACGACCCTCGACGGCCTGCGTGAGGGCGGACGCGCCGTCGGTCTCGTCTCCCACGTGACCGAGCTGAGGCAGCGGATCCCCGCTCAACTCCAGGTCGTCAAGGCACCCACGGGCTCGAGCGTGGCGCAGGTGAGAGGCTGAGGCTGTGCGCGAACGAGTGGCCCTGGCGGTGATCGACCTCGACGGGGTGATGGCCGACACGCGACATCGGATGCACTTCATCGACAGGCGACGCAACTGGAGTGCCTTCTTCGCCGCGGCCGTCGACGACCCGCCGCACCCGGAGGGCCTCGCAGCTGCCAGGACGGCGGTCGACGCCGGCCTGACCGTCCTCTACCTGTCGGGTCGTCCCGAACGCTGCCGCCGCGACACCGAGCGCTGGCTCCGCGAGCACGGCGCCCCCGAGGGCAAGGTGATGCTGCGCCCTTCGGGCGACAGCCGGTCGGCCGACCAGCTGAAGGTGTCCATGCTGCGCAACCTGGCGCGTCGCTACGACCTGCGCCTTCTCGTGGACGACGACCCGCGCGTGATCGCGGCGGTGCAGGCGGCCACCCCTCCTCTGGTCGACGCCGTCCTGCAGGCCGACTGGCAGCCCTACACCCCGGCCATGGGCAGAGCGCAGCACGACGCCGGTCGCACCTGACTGACCAATCCGACTCCGTCGCGGCGCCGAAGCACCGGTACAGAGCGAGGCAGGCACACCACAGGTCACCTGGTTGTGCGGGCCGGTCAGGAGCCGAGGTGGCATCGTGTCGGATGTGAGTTTCCTGCGGGCTGACCGCCGCTCGACCGGCAGCCGCTCAGCTGCCGCGTCGGCGTCCGGCGCGACGCCCGAGCAGCAGCTCGCCGCCGACATGGCACTCGTGGCTCGAGGCGACGAGGACGCTTTCGCGCGGGTCTACGACGCGATCGCGGGCCCGGTGTACGGACTGGTGCTCCGCGTCCTGCGCGACCGCTCTCAGTCCGAGGAGGTGGCCCAGGAGGTGCTGGTCGAGGTGTGGCGCCAGGCCACGCGCTTCGATCCCGCCAGGGGCAGCGTGAAGGGGTGGGTGCTGACGATGGCTCACCGTCGGGCCGTCGACCGCGTTCGCTCCGCGCAGGCGGCGACCAACCGGGAGGCCAAGGTCGCCTGGTCGAGCACCGAACGGGAGTACGACGAGGTCTCGGAGGCGGTCGAGCTGCGGATGGAGTCGCAGCAGGTCCGCAGGTCGCTCGGCGCCCTGACCGAGCTGCAGCGCGAGGCCATCAGGCTCGCCTACTACGGCGGCTACACGCACCGTGAGGTGTCCGAGCTGCTCGACGTGCCGCTGGGAACCGTCAAGACTCGGCTGCGCGACGGACTGATCCGGCTGCGAGACGAGATGGGGGTGAGTGCCTGATGAGTGAGGACAGCAAGTCCACCGACCAGTCGACTCTGACCGGTGCCTACGCCCTCGACGCCGTCGACGACGTGGAGCGCGCACAGGTGGAGCGGCTTCTGCGTCAGTCGCCCGAGGCCGCCGCCGAGGTGGCGTCGTTCCACGAGACGGCAGCCCGGCTGGGTGCAGCCACCGCGACGACGCCCCCAGCTTCGCTCCGCAACGCGGTGCTGGCCGAGATCGGCACCACGCGCCAGGTGCCTCCCGTCACGGAGCCTGCGCCCGCGCGCCGGCCGGCAGAGGGAGCCAGTCGCAGCGCAGTGCGGTGGCTGTCCGTTGCGGCGGCTTGCCTGCTCGCCGTTTCGATCGGACTGGGCGCCTGGGCTCTCGACCTCCGTGGCGAAGTCGAGCAGAACCGGACTGTCGCAGAGGCGATCTCGAGCGCTCTGGCCGACCCCGACCGCGCGATGATGGCGACTGAGTTCGCCGGCGGGACGGCCATGCTGGTGGTGGCGCAGGACCGCGTCGTGGTGGTCGGAAACGGCGTGGAGTCACCTCCGGCGGGCCACGAGTACCAGCTGTGGATGCTGGACGAGAACGACGTCCCCCGTCCGTCCGTGACGCTCGCCGCCACGGGTGACGGTGGCTACTTCGCCGAGACGTCCGGCTACCGGGCAGGCGAGAGGATGGCCGTGACCATCGAGCCAGAGGGCGGCTCGCAGGCACCGACGACGGATCCGGTCTTCGTTGCCGGCTGACCGCGAAGAGCTGGTGCCGGCTCTGTTGTCGACCGGCACTTCGACGCCTCGAGCTCCGGCAGGCATCGTCGCCAGGCTCAGGGCGGCGGGTTGTGTCTACGCCGACGACGAGGCGCGCCTGCTGGTCTCGGCGGCACTGACAGAGCCCGCCCTCCGAACGATGGTTGACCAACGGGTCGCCGGCGCCCCTCTCGAGCACATCGTCGGCTGGGCGGAGTTCTGCGACCTGCGCGTGGTCGTCGATCCCGGTGTCTTCGTACCCCGCCGCCGCACCGAATTCCTGGTCCAACAGGCGGTTGCCGTGACGCGCCGCCCTCCCGGGCGGCTGGGGCCGCGAGCCGTCGCCGTCGACCTGTGCTGCGGTTCCGGGGCCGTGGGTGCTGCACTGGCCGCGGCGCTGCCGGTCGTGCTGCATGCCGTCGACATCGAACCTGCTGCCGTACGGTGCGCCCGCCGCAATCTCCTCGAGGTGGGCGGGGGTGGCGGTGCCCAGGTGTACGAGGGCGACCTCTACGAGCCGCTGCCCGCCGGTCTCAGGGGTCACGTGGACGTCCTGGTGGCCAACACGCCCTACGTGCCCTCTGAGGCGGTGGCGCTGATGCCTCCCGAGGCGCGCCTGCACGAGCCGCGGGTTGCCCTCGACGGCGGTGCAGACGGTCTCGACGTGCAGCGGCGCGTGGCCGCCGAGGCGTCGCAGTGGCTCGCGCCGGGCGGCCACCTGCTCGTCGAGACGAGCGACCGTCAGGCCGAGGAAGCTGCAGAGGTGTTCAGCCGCAACGGACTTGCGTCACGAGTTGTCGCCTCCGAGGAGCTGGACGCCACCGTCGTGGTCGGTCGGCTCAGTCCTCGGCCAGCTCGCTGACAGGTGGGCACGAGCACATCAGGTTGCGGTCGCCGTAGGCGCCGTCGATGCGCCGGACGGGCGGCCAGTACTTGCCCTCCTGAGCGGTGCCGTCGGGGTAGACCGCCTCGGCACGCGAGTAGGGCACGTCCCACTCACCAGTCAGCGAGGCTGCGGTGTGCGGGGCGCCGCGCAGGGGCGACGAGGCGAGCTCCCACTCCCCCGCGTCGACCCGGTCGATCTCGCCCTTGATGGCGACCATCGCGTCGCAGAACCTGTCCAGCTCGGCCAGGTCCTCGCTCTCCGTGGGCTCGACCATCAGGGTTCCCGCCACGGGGAAGGACATCGTCGGCGCGTGAAACCCGTAGTCGATCAAGCGCTTTGCCACGTCGTCGACCGTGACACCGGTCTTCTGCGTGATCGGCCGCAGGTCGAGGATGCACTCGTGCGCCACCAGGCCCCCGGGACCGGTGTAGAGAACCGGGTAGTGGTCGCCCAGCCGCCTCGCGACGTAGTTGGCCGCCAGCACGGCGACCTGGGTGGCGCGGCGCAGGCCGTCCGGGCCCATCATCGCGAGGTACGCCCACGAGATCGGCAGGATGCCGGCCGAGCCGTACGGTGCCGCCGAGACCGGGCCGACGCCGTCCCGGCCGTTCGCCCCCAGGGTGTCGGTGGACGGGAGGAACTCGGCCAGGTGGGCACCGACCGCGACCGGACCGACACCGGGCCCTCCCCCGCCGTGCGGGATGCAGAACGTCTTGTGCAGGTTGAGGTGTGAGACGTCGGCACCGAAGCGCCCGGGCTTCGCCAGACCCACCAGTGCATTGAGGTTCGCGCCGTCGACGTACACCTGCCCACCCGCGTCGTGCACGAGGGCGCACAGGTCGACGATGGACTCCTCGAACACGCCGTGCGTGGACGGGTAGGTGACCATGATCGCGGCGAGCGTGTCGCGGTGCTGCTCGACCTTCGCCTTCAGGTCGGTCATGTCGATGTTGCCGAACCCGTCGGTGGCAACGGCGACCACTCGCAGCCCTGCCATCACGGCACTGGCCGCGTTCGTTCCGTGCGCCGACATCGGGATCAGGCACACGTCGCGCTCGGCCGCACCCTGCGACCGGTGGTACGCCCTGATGGCGAGCAACCCCGCGAGCTCGCCCTGTGAGCCGGCGTTCGGCTGGAGCGACACCGCGTCGTAGCCGGTGATCTCGACCAGCCACTCCTCGAGCTGCGCGATCAGCGACCGCGACCCGGCCGTGTCGGCCTCTGGCGCAAAGGGATGCAGGTCGGCCAGCTCAGGCCAGGTGATCGCCTCCATCTCGGTGGTGGCGTTGAGCTTCATGGTGCACGACCCGAGCGGGATCATCCCGCGGTCGAGCGCGTAGTCCTTGTCTGCCAGGCGCTTCAGGTAGCGCAGCATCGAGGTCTCGCTGTGGTGCGCCGAGAAGATGGGGTGGGTCAGATAGGAACTGCTGCGCGCCAACGCATCCGGGATGACGGAGCCGAACCCGAATGAGCCCTCGCGTCCGGTCAGAAGTTGCACGACGGCCGCGACGTCGTCGTCGGTCGTCGTCTCGTCGAAGGCAACCCCGACGTGATCGGCGTCGACGCGACGCAGCAGGTAGCCCGCCTCGTAGGCGTTGGCCACCACCTCGTCGGCCCGCCCCGCGGCGCGCAGCAGCACGGTGTCGAAGAATGCGTCGTGCACGACGTCGACGCCCTCGACGTCGTCGAGCGCGACCGCCAGCCACGCCGCGCGGGAGTGCACGCTCTCGGCGATCGACCGCAGCCCGGCCGGCCCGTGGTAGACGGCGTACATCGACGCCATCACGGCGAGCAGCACCTGGGCGGTGCAGATGTTCGACGTGGCGCGCTCGCGGCGGATGTGCTGCTCGCGCGTCTGCAGGGCGAGCCGGTAGGCCGGTGCACCGTCCGCGTCGACCGACACACCGACGAGGCGTCCCGGCAGCGACCGCTCCAGCCCGGCACGGATGGCCATGTACCCGGCGTGCGGACCCCCGAAGGCCATCGGCACGCCGAACCGCTGCGACGACCCGACCGCCACGTCGGCGCCCATCTCACCGGGCGGCCGCAGCAGCGTCATCGCCAAGAGGTCGGCCGCAACCGTCGCCAGCGCTCCACGCTCGTGGGCGGCGGCGACGACGGGCTCGAGGTCGCGCACCACGCCGCTGGCTCCGGGGTACTGCAGCAGGACGCCGAAGATCTCCGCTTCGGGCAGGCCCGCGGACGTGTCGTGGACGATCACAGGCAGGCCGATCGCCTCCATCCGCGTGCGCACGACCGCGATCGTCTGTGGCAGCACGTCGGCGTCGATGACCACTGCCGCGTCGTGGCCGACCTTCGACGCGCGACGCATCAGCGTGACCGCCTCCGCGGCCGCCGTCGCCTCGTCGAGCATCGAGGCGTTCGCAGTGGTCAAGCCGGTCAGCTCGCTCACGGCGGTCTGGAAGTTCAGCAGCGCTTCGAGGCGGCCCTGTGAGATCTCGGGCTGGTATGGCGTGTAAGCCGTGTACCACGAAGGGTTTTCGAGCACGTTGCGCCTGATCACACCGGGCGTGTGGGTGCCGTAGTAGCCGAGCCCGATCATCGAGCGCCGGACGGTGTTCGCATCGGCCACGCGGCGCAGCGCCGCCAGCGCCTCCGGCTCGCTCAGCGCCTCGGGAAGGTCGAGCCCGTCGGCCCACGCGATCGTCTTCGGCACCGCCGCCTCGGTCAGCGCGTCGAGTGTGGCGTACCCCAGCGCCGAGAGCATGTGGCCGACCTCGGCCTCGCCCGGGCCGATATGGCGCGCGGCGAAGTCTCGGGTGCGGTGGCTGTGGTCGACGTGCGACATCCTGGAGGCTCCCTGCGTCACGACCCGAGGGTCGGTCGTTTGCCTCCCCCTCTGTCACCGGGTGCGGCTCCAGAGTCGCCTGTCCCGCGCGGTCCTGGCGCCTGAGAGGTTCCGGGGAGTTTGCCCCTTCGGCGCCCCGACCGGAGGTGCGACGGGGACTCTCCCGCGCGGGGTCGACAGCAGGTCGAACGCTACCAGCCGGACCGGGTTCGGACGTCCTCGGTGCGGGCCGTGAGCAGTGTCGGTCAGCCGGTCAGCCGGTCTGACGCGCGGTACGGCGGGCTGCGAGCTCGTCCTCAGCGCTGGTGGTGACGCCGTCCTCGTCCACACGCTCGCTCGGCAGCGCCGCCAGGGTGCCCTCGACCTCGCGCCAGACCCGTCCGACGGCGATGCCGAACACGCCCTGACCACCCTGGACGAGGTCGATCACCTCGTCGGCGGAGGTGCACTCGTACACGCTCGCACCATCACTCATCAGCGTGATCTGCGCCAGGTCCTCGACGCCCCGCTCGCGCAGTGCGGATACGGCGGTGCGGATCTGCTGCAGTGAGACACCTGTGTCGAGCAGCCTCTTGACGACCTTCAGCACCAGGATGTCGCGGAAGCCGTACAGCCGCTGCGTTCCGGAGCCCTTGGCACCGCGGACGCCGGGCTCGACCAGCCCTGTCCGGGCCCAGTAGTCGAGCTGCCGGTAGGTGATGCCGGCCGCGCGGCATGCCGTCGGGCCGCGGTAGCCGATGTCGTCGTCGAGCACGGGGAGGTCCTCGGTGAACAGCAGGCCCTGCGCCCCTGCCGGGACCGAGGAGCGCTGACGCTCCGGGGCGTCGTGGGTGCCGCTCACTACGACCTCCGAGTCTGAGTGCTCCCGTGACCTGTCGCAGCGCCAGAACCGTCGGCGGCGCCGAAGGACATCACTGGAACTACAACCGGGAACGTTCGCTGTCGACGCTACGGCCGACATCCCCGCAGGTCAACGACGTGGGGCTCCTGGGGCCGGCGTGTCGCCGGGCGGTCAGCAGTCTCGACCTCAGGTAGAGGGTTTGGCCGGTCCCTCGGGCTGCTCGAAGTCCTCGGCGCTGACCTGGTCGAGGAACTCGCGGAACCGCTCGACCTCGTCCTCGTCCTCGTGCGGCACGGGCATGCTGGCCGTCTCCAGCACCTCGTCGGCGCCCATGATCGGGCAGCCGACGCGCAGTGCGAGGGCAATGGCGTCGGACGAGCGCGCACCCACGGTGACGCCCCCGTCCAGGCCGAGCTCGGCGAAGTAGACGTTGTCGCGCATCTCGACGATCCGCACCTGCTCGAGGGTGCGCCCCAGCGCCGCGATCACGTCGACCAACAGGTCATGGGTGAGCGGCCGCGGCGGGGTCACCCCCTGCTGGGCCAGGGCGATCGCGCTGGCCTCCGCGGTGCCGATCCAGATCGGCAGGTACCGCTCTCCCCCGCGCTCCCGCAGGAGAACGATGGGGGTCTTGGACGGCATCTCGACCCGCACTCCGACTACCTCGAGCTCGCGCACCGTCCCACCGTAACCCCCTTGCTCTCGCAACGGGGTATGTGGCCAGGCCGACGCGCGCACGTCGTCAGCAGACTGTCTGCTGAGGGTCAGCCGAGACGGTCGAGCCCGGCCCGCACGAGGGTGGCGTGCAGACGGACGCAGAGCGCGGAGATCTCGCGAGCCACCTCCTCCGCCTTCGCTGACGAACCCGCCCCGCGGTGGTGCCGCAGGGGCGTGGTCACCTGCTCGACGAGACCGACCTCGCGGTCGGCGGCGGTACGGAAGGCGCGCAGGTGCCTCGGCTCGATGCCGTAGCTCGCGAGCGCCCCGGCGGTGCGGGCGATCTCGAGGTCGTCGGCGTCGTAGTAGCCGTGGTCGCCGACGGCGACCAGCCCGAAGGCCTCGAGGCTGGTGACGAGGGCGTCGTCGATGTCGGCCGACGCGATCAGCTCGTCGCGCCGAAGGCGGGCGGTCGACGCCGGTGCGTACCCGTCCGGACCAGGAACCCCACTCTCGCGGACGAGCCGGGGCGCCGTCGCGACCCGTCCGGGTGGCGCGGGGTCGAGCCCACGGTCGACGGCGTCGAGGTACACGCCGATCTCCTTCAGCGACCAGCGGGCGTCGCGCTGGGTCGACAGGACGAAGCGGAGGCGTTCTATGTCGGCGGTGCTGAACTTGCGGTACCCGGCGGCAGTGCGCTGCGGCTCGACCAGTCCCTGGTCCTCCAGGAAGCGCAGCTTCGAGTGCGTCAGGTCGGCGAACTCGGGCTGCAGCTGACCGAGCACCTCACCGATGCTGAACAGCTGCTGCGGGCGTCGCGGGCCACCCGAGGAGCGCTGGGTGGACTGGCTCACTGCGAGGGGCCACCGGTTTCAGGAGTCGCTGCCGCGACCGCTCGCGGGTGGAACGTCATCCTGTACTTGCCGATCTGCACCTCGTCGCCTGCCGCCAGCACCAGGTCGTCGACCCGCTCGCGGTTCACGTACGTGCCGTTCAGGCTGCCCACGTCGCGGACGCGGAAACCCTCGGCGTCGCGGATGAACTCGGCGTGCTTGCGCGAGACGGTCACGTCGTCCAGGAAGATCTCGCTGTCTGGGTGACGCCCGGCGGTCGTGCGGTCGGCGTCCAGCAGGAACCTCGAGCCGGAGTTCGGGCCGCGTTGCACGATCAGCAGGGCGCTCTGAGCGGGCAGGGCCCGGATCGCGGCCTGGTCGTCGGTGCTCAGACCACTGTCGTCGACCTCGGCCTCCGAGCCGACGGCGGACAACGTCATGGTCGAGTCGGACGATCGCGTCGGTGCGGGGCGGCTCTCAGGTCGATCTTCCGGCGGGCCCTCCGGCGGCTCCTGCGACGACATCTGTCCTCCTGGGGACGCTCTCACGTTCACGGCGCGGACCACGGCGTGGCTCGTCCGGTCCGGTCCTTGTCCACCCTAACCCTCAAGCGCAGGGTGAAACCACGTCGATCGCCTCAGGTGGGTCCCACCGTCGCACCGTCGCTCAGGCAGTGGTCTCGCGGTACGCCTCGGCGTCCATCAGCGAGTCGAGCACAGACGCGTCGTCGATGCGGACGTCCAGCATCCAGCCGTCCTCGTAGGGGTCGGAGTTGACCAGCTCGGGGCTGCCCTCGAGCGCCGAGTTGCTGTCGACGACCGTTCCCGTGACCGGCGCGTACAGGTCGCTCACGCTCTTCGTCGACTCGACCTCGCCACAGGTCGTGCCGGCCTCCACCTGCTCGCCGGCGGCCGGCAGCTGCACGAAGACGATGTCGCCGAGCGCGTCCTGGGCGAAAGCCGTGATGCCCACTCGCACGACGGTGCCCTCGTCGCTCGCGGACGCGTCGCGCACCCTGACCCACTCGTGCTCGGCGGTGTAGCGCAGGTCGGCGGGGTACTCGAACGCAGCCATGTGATGACCTCTCGGGTCGTGTCTCGGTTGTGTCGGGTCGTGTTTCGGGTCGAGTTTCGGGTCGTGTCGGGTCGTGAACGGGTCGTGAACGGGTGGGACCTGGCAGGGTCAGGGTGTCGCCGTCGGCTCGGCCGGGCGAGCGTACTCAGGCGTGGTCGGCTGCCGCAACGCATCGACGACCAGTTCGTCGACCTCGGAGACCAGTGCCTGACCGCCGGCATTGCGGACCGACCGGATCACGCCCCCGGGGATGTCAAGGGCCGTCGCCAGCGTGTGCGGGTCACCGATCACCAGGAACACGTAGGGCGCCTCCAGCAACGTGCCGTCCACGGCCACACCGTCTTCGTTCTCCTCGAACGAGGTTGAGGCCACGATCCGCACGTCGTCCACCTGGAGGGCCTCGGCGCCGGAGTCGCGCAGCTCCTGGACGGCGTCGAGAAGCGTCGCGGCTCCGACGTCACCGCCGCCCCCGTCGTCGATCGTCAGCCGGATACCCGGCCCGGTGGCCGGTGCCGTGCCGGCCAGGATGCCGAGCAGGTCGACCCGCTGTTGGGCCGCCTCGCGCGCGACGTCCTGCGCGCTCCCTCCGGCCACCAGCTCCTCGCGGGTCTCCTCCAGCTCGGCCTCCTCGGCATCAAGGCGGTCGTTGCGCGCCCCCAGGTCGTCGAGGATGCGGACGAGGTCAGACTCGCGCAGCGACCCCAGATCGGCTTCCTGGGTCTGCTGAACCTGCACGACGAGGGCGAAACCCAGTAGGGCACAAAGCAATCCGGCAAGGACCTCGCCGCGGCTCCCGCGCGGCACCAGAGACCGCCGCAGTCGTTGGCGGGCTTCGAGGGGAGCCGGGCCCACGTCCGGGCCGGGCGGCTCAGGCGTGTCGGCCACGTCGCTCATGCCTTGAACACGTGCCGCCGGATGGCGGCCGCGTTGGAGAAGATGCGGATGCCGAGCACGACCACGACGCCTGTCGACAGCTGTGCGCCGACGCCGAGCTGGTCGCCGAGGTACACGACGAGTGCGGCCACGACGACGTTCGACAGGAACGACACCACGAAGACGCGGTCGTCGAAGATGCCGTCGAGCACGGCTCGCAGGCCACCGAAGACAGCGTCGAGCGCCGCCACCACGGCGATGGGCAGGTAGGGCTGAAGCTCAGGCGGGACAGTGGGTTTCAGCACCAGCCCGATGATGATGCCGAGCACGAGGCCGAGAGCGGCGATCACGAGTCGTCCTCCGTTGCTTTGGTGGCGTACTGGAGTGTGAGTGCGTCCCCGCCCTCGAGGCTGAGGTTGCTTGCACCGGAGATGCTGGCCCTCACCCCGTGTCTCGACTTCAGCGACTCGAGGTACGTGCCGGCGAAAGCGCGTGCGAAATCGGTCTGCAGCGTTGAGGGGTCACCGATCGCCTCGACCACGTACGGCGGCGCGAGCGGTCGGAAGTCCACCAGGATCGCCAGACCGGCTGAGCGGATCGCTGACGTCGACGTGAGCCGGTGCCCGTTCACCGCCACCGCCTCGGCGCCGGCCGCCCACAGCCCGTTGACGACCACCTGCAGGTCGACATCGAGCACGCGCCCCTCGTCGCCCGCGCCGCCGTCCCGCGGATCGCCGGTGAACGGGTCCGAGACACCCACTGCGTTGTCGAGGGTGTAGACCGCGCCGGGTCCCTGTACGGGTTCGGCGCCGGCCAGCACGCCCAGGGTGGTGACCTCCTCCAGCAGGTCGTCGCCGGCACCCACCAGCCGCTGGTCCCGCAGGTCGTCGATCCCGGACCTCAGCGCCTCGACCTGCGCTGCCCGCTCGTCCACCTCAGCCGTTCGGGCCGTCACCTCGTTGCGCAGCAGCGAGGGCGTGTCGGACGACAGTGGCAAGCGGAGCTCGGTCACACCGACGATGAGGATGGCGCCCGCGAGCATCGAGAGGGCGACGGTCAGGGGGGCGGTGCGCCGCCGAGCACCCGGCGCCATGTCGCCCGAGGCCCTGTGGGCGGCGGCGGCCGCGTAGCCAGGGTCCAGAGGTCGCTGCATCACTTCGGTCAGCAGGGTCATGGACGCGTCCAGCGGACGTGCCGGCCGGCCCGTCCTCGGCGCGCTCACACCGTCGCCTCGTCAGGTGGGCGTCCGGCTGCCAGCATTCGGTCGGCGCGTACCAGATCGCGCAGCTGGCGCAGGTACAGCACGCCCGCCCACCAGTACAGCCCCGTGCCCCACCAGGCGAAGGCCCATCCGAGCGGACGGGCGATGTCGGCGAGCGTGCTGTCGCCCTCGCCGAGAAGGATCAGCGGGAAGGCGTACAGCAGGTTGAAGGTGGCGGCCTTGCCCAGGTAGTGGACCGGCAGAGAGGCGAGCCCGAGGCGGCGAAGCCACGGCCAGGTGCCCGCCAGCGCGAGGTCACGGGCGACGATGACGACGACCAGCCACCACGGGATGAGGTCGCGCCACGCAAGGCCGATCAGCGTGGACAGGATGTACAGGCGGTCTGCGGCCGGGTCGAGCTTGCGCCCGAGCTCCGACTCCTGGTGCCACGTGCGCGCCAGGTACCCGTCGAGGAAGTCGGAGACGCCCGATGCGGCCAGCACGAGCAGCGCCCAGCCGTCCATCCCGGCGATGATCAGGTAGGCGAAGACCGGCACCAGCAGAAGCCGGACGAAGCTGATCAGGTTGGGCACCGTGAAGACGAGGTCGGTCCGTGGCGCAGCTGGCTCCACCGGACCCACCTCATGCTCAACAGGCTCCTGCTGCCTCATCCGTACCAGCCTACGGTCCACTCGGGCCCCAACTGCGTCAGCCGCCGGCCGGGAGGGCGTCGTCGAAGACGGTGAGGCTGCCGCCGTAGGCGGCCACCCAGATGCGACGCGTACCCGCGTCATAGGTGATCCCGATCGGGTGGTGGTCGACTGCCACCGTCTCCAGCACCTCGAGGTCGGACGTGCGCACGCGCGACACCGTGTCGGACTCGTAGTTGACGACGAACAGTGCGGTGCCGTCGCTCGAGAGCACGGCGCTGCGCGGCTCCGACCCGGTCGCCACCGAACCGAGCACCTTGCCTGTCGCCGTGTCGATCTTGGTGACCTTGCCGGCCCTGTTGAGGGTCGCGAAGAGGGTGGCTCCGTCCGGGCTGAGGTTGAGGTGACGCGGGCCGGCCCCAACGTCACGGAACCACTCAACACTCCCCTTGCCTTCTCCCCCAACGGCTTCGGCGAGGTCGAGCACCGCGATCTCGGCGCCGCCCATGATCGCCACGTACGCAGTCGTCGAGTCGGGTGACACCGCGATGCCGCGCGGGTAGCGGCCGAGACCAACGGTGGCGACCACCGTCGCGCCGCCGTCCCCGCCACTGGTGTCGATCACGGAGACGTCCCAGCTGCACCAGTTGGTGACCAGCAGGTACTTGCCGTCGGGCGTCACCTCGACGAACTTGGGAACCGCTCCTACCTCGACGATCTCGACGATCTCGAGCGATGTCGTGTCGATGCGGTAGACGAAGCTCGTGTCGATACCCATGTCCGGGTCGCACACGTCGTCACCCGGCTTGCCGAAGCCCGGGCCGTACATGGAGTAGTTGGAGACCCACAGCTGGCTGCCGTCACGGCTGAACGCCGCCTCGACCGGACCTCCCTCGACCGGTTCGGTCCACTCCTCGTAGCCGAAGTCGGCCGGCACGACCTCGTCGTCGATGGTGCCGAGGGGCTGCCCGTCGGACGCGAACGCCGACACGGTGTGGCTGTAGATCATGTTCTGTGCCACGACCAGACCGGTGCCTGACGCCACCACGGACTTCGGTGTCATCCCGCCGGTGAGCCGTCCGACCTTCTCGAAGCGGAGTTCGGCGCTCGGATCGTCGGGCGGGTCGGGACGCGGCCCAAGCGGCCCTGGCTCGGGGTCAGGCCTGGCGGCGACCGCGGCGGTGCCGTCCCTGACCGGCACGAGCGCAGGGTCGGAGATGGGGAGCGCTCCGTCTCCGAGCGGCGCGCCAGCGGCGCACGCCGTGAGGAGAAGCGTGGCCACAGCGACACAGACACAGGCCGCCGGCATGAGCTCCCGTCCGGCTCGTCGCATCTGTCCCCACCCGTCCGTTGCCTCCGTTCGAATGCTAGGTCGCGGGGCGCGCTGTGACGGGCAGGCGCTCGGGCGCGTCGCGAGGTCGTGTCGTCCCAGGTGCGCACCTGGCGCACGAAGCGGTCGGTGAGGACCGAGATGGCCTCGTGTTACGTGGGCGTCCCGGTATAGCCATTTCGGACCATCTTTGGGGCTTTGGCGGACATTGAGCCCGTAGGGCCCCACAGTCGCATTGACGGCCGCCCGGGAGGAGACTCCAATGACCCAGCGCTACAACCCGCCACCCAACTGGCCCAGTCCTCCTCAAGGCTGGACGCCGCCTCCGGGATGGGTGCCGGACCCGTCGTGGGGACCCGCGCCATCAGGGTGGCAGTTCTGGGCCGACGGGCCGGGCCAGGCAGGCATGCCATTGGCCGCCAAAGTCGTGCTGGGCGTGGTCGCCGCGTTCGTGGGGATCTGCGGGATCGGCCTGATCGGTGCGGCCCTCGGTGGTGACCCAGACGACGACACCGCAAGCCTGAGCGCAGATCGCTCCAAGTCACCCTCTGCCACAACGGACACAGAGGCCGCCGAGAAGGCCGCCGAGGATCAGGCGGCGACCGACAAGGCAGCCGCCGATGCTGAGGCCGCCGAGAAGGCCGCTGAGGATCAGGCGGCCGCAGACAAGGCAGCCGCCGCGGCAGCGGCCGCTGCCGAGGCAGCGAATCCGGGCATTGGAAGCAAGGTCCGTGACGGCAAGTTCGAGTTCACGGTCACCGGGGTTGAGCGCCCCGGGAAGACGATCGGCGAGAGCTTCTTCGAGGAAACGGCCCAGGGCGAGTTCATCATCATCCGGGTCGACATCACGAACATCGGTGACGAGGCACAGACTCTGACCTCCAGCAGTCAGGTCCTGTACAACGACAAGGGTCAGAAGTTCGAGCCCTCCAGTGCCATCTTCGCGTTGGAGGACTCCAGCAAGTTCTTCCTGGAGACCATCAACCCGGGCAACACCGTTACCGGTGCGCCTCTCCTGTTCGACGTGGCTCCCGGCACCGTGCTGGACAAGATCGAACTGCACGACTCCTTCTTCTCCGGCGGCGTCGAGGTCAGCCTCAAAGGCTCCTGAGGCACAAGAGCCGCCGCGTCGATCGCGGTGCAAGGGTGAGTCTCAGCTCCTGTTGAGCAGCCTCGCGGGCCGGCGTGGCTCGTGCCTGACGAAGCGCGAAAGCTTTGGTGTCCGTGCGACACCGAAATCTTCGCGCTTCAGGGCTGCGGAGCCAGTCAGCAGCCTTCCTGGACCGCCTTGGCCTGTGGCACGTCGTACTCGACCTGCTGAACTTCCGTCGTCGGGGCCGAGCCGGGCTGCCGCTCAGCCGTCGCACCGGCGACGCTGCGGCAGGTCTCGCTGTCGGTGGTGTCGGCCGCGCCGGCTTCGATGGCGAGTGACATGCCCAGGACGACCAGGAACGCGGCAGAGACGAGTGTCAGGACGGCCGTGGCGAAGAAGGCCGCTCTCTGCAGCCTTCGGATCACTCGCTCATCGACGGGCACCAGTTGCCCGGATGGGGAGTCACGTCCCGCCATGAAGCGGACCCTAGGTTGGTTGAGAGGGCAATGGAATCGGCCGAACGGCCGACCCTTGCTCTTCAGCGCAGGGCGGCCACCATGTGGAGGGGAGCCAGCCCCGGCCAACCTGCACCGCACGTGACAGCGAGGAGCGACGGTCATGAGCCAAGAGGAACTGATGGCGATTCTTGTCCCGCTGGTCACCGCCGCCGAGGCGTCCGCCGCCATGGCGGCGAAGCTGAAGCTCGGCCTGGACGGGGGCACGGCGGACCCTTCCGTCGCCGAGGCGATCGAGCGAGTGGTCTCGCTCGCCGCCCCGCCGGGCGCACTTGACGAGGTGGACGAAGCCTCGAGCCGCGCAGGCGTCGGATTGGTCACCGCGTTCCTCAAGCAAGCCCTCGACCTCGTCGAGAACCCGGGCCGTCCGGGCGGGTGGGTCTACACGGATCCCGTGGTCCTCCGGTCGCAGGGGCAGTCGTCAGGAGAGGTCCCTGGCCTCATCGCTCGCGTCGCGCCGACGCTGCCCGGACTCGAGGAGGCTCTCGCGCGGGACGGCGCGTGCATCCTCGACATCGGTTCGGGCATAGCGGCTCTGGCCATCGCGTGCTGCAGGGTCTTCCCGTCCGCGAGCGTCGTAGGTCTCGAGCCGTGGGAACCCGCGATGGAGATGGGCCGTGCCAATGTCACCGAGGCCGGGCTTGACGATCGCATCACCCTGCGAGCCGATCGTGTGGAGGAGATCGCTGACCAGGCCGCGTTCGACATGGTGTGGATGCCGGCGCCGTTTCTGCCGCGGACCGTCCTTGAAGCCGCCGCTCCGCGTGTCGCCTCCAGTCTGCGTCCCGGCGGCTGGCTCGTGCTCGGCCGGTATGCGGCGCCCGCGGATCCCCTGGCCGGCGCGATCGCCGATCTGCGCACTGTGCGTGGAGGCGGCTCGAGACTCAGTGACGAGGATGCGGTCTCCCTGCTGGAGGACGCCGGGTTCGCGAGTGTCCGCGCTGTGCCCAGCGACTGGCCGTTCCCGATCCGATTCGTGGCCGGTCAACGTCCCACATGACCATCGTGGAAAGGTGAAGGGATGACCGAGCAGCCAGACATGTCCTCCGGGTTGACCACAGCCGACGACCACACCGCCGTGGAGAGGCTGCTGGACTACCTGCGCCAGCCGAGCGTGAGCACGACGGGCGAGGGATTTCCGGCTGCGACGGAACGAGCGGCCCACGAGATGGTGCTGGCCGGTCTGCAGCCGACGGTGCTCGACACACCGGGGCGTCCGGCCGTCTTCGGCAAGCGGACGGGCCCGCCCGGGGCGCCCACCGTGCTGATCTACGGGCACTACGACGTCCAGCCGACCGGGCCCGTCGACCTGTGGAGGACGGATCCGTGGTCACCCGTGGTCGCGGACGGGCGCATCTGGGCTCGAGGAGCAGGTGACAACAAGGGTCAGCACTTCGCGCACCTGCAGGCGCTGCGCAACCTGCTGGAGGCTGACGGTGGCTACCCGTGCACCGTCAAGATGATCCTCGACGGCGAGGAAGAGATGGGCAGTCCGAACCTGGCGGCCCTGGTGGCGGAGCGCCGGGAGCTGCTCGACGCGGACCTGGTCATCTGGAGCGACGGTCCGGTGCACGAGTCCGGCCGCTGGTGCGTGCTGCATGGCGTCCGGGGGGTCCTCCTGGTCAAGCTGACGGCAAAGGGGTCCCGGCAGGCGCTCCACTCCGGGGCCTGGGGCAACGTCGCCGAGAACCCCGCCTGGACGCTGGTCCAGGCACTGGCGTCGCTGAGGAGCCCGGCGGGAGAGGTCACGGTCCCGGGCTTCTACGACGACGTGCCACCCCTGACGCCCGCGGAGCGCGCGGCGTTCGACGAACTCCCGTTCGATCTGCCCGGGACGCTGGAGAGCGTCGGCATCTCCGGCATGGACGAGGGGTACGGCGATCTCGACTTCTTCGGACGGGTCGGCGGGATCCCCAGCCTGACGATCAACGGCGTGGAGGCCGGCGACCTGAGCCGGACGATCATTCCTCACGAGGCCACTGCGCGACTCGACATCAGGCTGGTCGGCGGTCAGGACCCGGACCGCGTGTTCGAGTGCATCCGCGCGCACCTGGCGAGAACGTCGCCGAAGGTCGAGGTGGAGATAGAGGGCGCGGTGCCTGCGTCCCGCATGCCGTTGGACAACCCGTGGAGCGGGCACCTCGCCGCGGCCGTGTCGCGTGCGACGGGCGAGGAACCTCTGCTCATTCCCGCCTACGGGGGAACGCTTCCCGACTTCGTGTGGACGTCGGTGCTGGGCCGCCCCAGCCTCGGCCTTCCGTTCGCCAACGTGGACGAGGCCAACCACGCACCGAACGAGAACATCGCCGTCGACCGCTACCTCTCCGGCATCGCCATCTCGACCGCCGTCCTCCGCACCTTGGGCAGTGAGGAAGCACTGCGCACTTGACCTTGACACCGTGACAAGGTCTTCACTGAGTGCAGGAGGTGGTCCCCATCAACTCGACCCACCCGAACTCACAGCACACGCGGCTGCTCGACGCGCTGTGCGCCGGCGACTCGTCGACGCGGCTCAAGGCGGCTCTGTCGGTGGGCACCCACCCCGACCCCGGCCTCGTCGAGGCGCTCGTGGCACGGTGCGCGATCGAGCCGGACTTCTTCGTGCGCGACATGCTCACCTGGGCGTTGACGCGCCTCCCGTCGGAGATCACGGTGCCCAGACTCCGCGCGGAGCTCCGCTCCGAGGGCGCTCGAGGCACGGAGCCAGGCGCTGCACACGCTGTCCAAGATCGGGGACGGGAGCGCGTGGCCCGCGATCACGCGGTCGTTGCTGCACGACCCCGACGACGAGGTCGCGCGAAGCGCATGGCGTGCGGCCGTCGTCCTCGTGCCCGCCGGAGAACGGGAGGGGCTGGCGGCGGAGCTGGCCGCGCAGCTCGGTCGTGGCGACCGTGGTGTGCAGCTGAGTCTCAGCCGAGCACTCGTCGCACTCGGAGACGTGATCGAGCCAGCCCTGCGAACGGGACTGGCGAGCGACGACCCCACCGTGCGTGCGCACGCCCGCGCCACGGAGCGGCTCCTGCGCGACCCGGATGCCGGATTCGACCTGGCCGTCGACGAGGCGAAGCGCGTCGACGCGCTCGGCCCGGGTCGGGTAGAGGAAACAGCGTGCTGATCGGCGAGGTGGCGCGCCGCTCGGGGGTGAGCACCCGGATGCTCAGGCACTACGACTCCCTCGGGCTGGTGCGACCGACAGGCCGCACAGTGGGTGGCTACCGCGAGTACTCCGCCGAGGACATTCGCCGGATCTTCCACGTGGAAAGTGCTGCGGTCCCTGGGACTGTCGCTTCGAGAGATCGGACGCGCTCTGGAGGATCCTGCCTTCGCGCCGTCCGCGCTGGTTGGCGACCTGATCCGACGGACCGAGGACCGACTGAAGCGGGAGCAGGAGCTGCTCGAGCGACTCCGTGCGGTCGATGCCTCGGCACCCCTCGGCTGGCAGGGCGTCCTGCGCATCGTCGAGCTGCTGCGCGGGCTCAGCTCGCCCGATGCGGCGCGCCGACAGCAGACCGTCTTGGCCCCGGCCGACGACGTGCCGGTACCCACCGAGCTGTTGGCCGGGGCGGTCCTCGCCGAGTCCGATCCGAACGTCGCCGGCGCCCTGCGATGGGCCCTCGCGCGGGCCGGCGATGACGGTCTGGCGAGCCTGGTGTCCGGCGTGTCCTCCGAGAACGTCGACATCCGGCGGCGCGCGGTCCTGGCGATCGCCGGCCTGTCCGGTGACGAGGCGACCTCGGTGCTCGCGGACGCGCTCGGCGACTCGGACGCGACGGTGCGCAGGCATGCCGCCCTGGCAGTGGGTCAGCGCGGCGCGACCGCAGCCGTGCCGACCCTCGTCCGCATGGTCGTCGAGGGCACCAACGACGTCGAGGCGTCCGAGGTCCTGGGCGCACTGTCAGTGGACCCCGCGTCCGCGGACCGGATCATGAGTGCACTGGCCGACGAACTCGCCGCACACCCTGCCGACTCGGCCGTGCGGATACGGCTGGCTCAGGCACTCGTCGAGATGCCGGCGACCAACGCGCTCGGTGTGCTGCAGCAATTGGCCCACGACGACGATCGGGCTGTCGCACTCATCGCCTCGGCCCTGGTGGGTGTGCTCGAAAAGCGTTGACGCGGAGGGGAGACAGCCAAGGCCCACAGGCGAAGCGCTCGCTCCGGTTGCCCCTCCTCGCGGCGCGACGCCTTCACGATTGTGGTCCTCGGAACTGCAGCACTTTGACAAACAGCTTCTCCTGGTTCCAGTTCCATCCGGTGAGCGTTACCTGGATCCTCGACCCGTCATCGTGGACCTCCACACCGCCGAACTGGCCCCCACCCGGCATCACCGGCCCGCTGTAGGGACCGCCCTTGACGCTGCCTGGCCGGTCGACAGCGGCAGCGTGGAAGAGCGGAAAGCCCGCGTCGCCGATGGCGGAGTAGTCCGTGTTGGAGCCGTCGTCGAAGGCCAGCATGTGAGCATCCCCACTCAGCATCAGCAGGTTGTCGACGTCAGCTGAGGCGATGGCGTCGGCAATCACGTGACGCTCCTCAGCGAATCCTCCCCACGTGTCGGCGGTCTCCGACGCCGGGGCGACCCAGGGGTCGGGGTTCACCCAGACGACGAGGCCGTACCTACCGGCGTCGGCGACCTCCCGGAGCAGCCACTCGCGCTGTTCCGTTCCCAGCGTGGAGCGGAAGCCGTCCGCGTGGTCGCCGACGGGATCGCGGGCGGACCGCGTGTCAGTCAGGAGGAAGCGGACCCGTCCGACCGTGAAGGCTTGGTAGATCGGCGCTTCGGCCCTGTCTGCGAGCTCGTAGTGCGGGGTGAGGTGCCGGTAGGACGACATCGCGGCGGGTCGGCTGGGCGACGTGCGGTCGGCGTCGTTGCCGCCGTAGTCGTGGTCGCCCCAGACATAGGCGATCGGCGTCGTGGCGTAGAGGGCCGCCTGGGCTGGTGAGGTGAGGTTGAGGTCGTACTGCTCCTCGAACCGCTGCGGGTCGTTCGCCTCGATGTTGCTGTAGTTCCAGTCGCCAGTCGCCAGGGCGAACAGCGGCGTCGTGGCCCGCATCGCGTCGAAGACCAGCCCGTTGGAACCACCCATCTGACACGAGCCGACGACGAAGTCGAACGACGCCGCTCCCACCGGGAACGTCTTCACGGTCTGGACGCGTCCGCGCTCGAGCTCCCCGTCGACCTCCACCGCGTAGTAGTAGCGGGTGTCGGGCATCAGGCCGGTGACGCGCACTGCGACGACCCGGTCGCTGTCCACCTCCGCTTCGGGCGTCACCAGTGGTGCCGCGAGGTCCTCCGCTAGGGCAACGAGAAGTCGGACCCTGCCGGCCTCGTCCGCCGTCCGCATCCTGACCTCCATCCCATCCGACGTCACGCCTCCGGCCCACATCCACTCGACGACGTCGGTGTCCGGTGCCGGGCTCGGCGAGCGCGAGTGGGTGGGCCCCGCCAACGACGCGTACGTGAGCGCCCCCGCGCCGACGACGACACCGAGGGCGAGCGAGGTCACCACTGCGACGACCAGCGCAGAGCGAGTGCTGGCTCGCCGGTGCCACTCCAGCCAGAGCATGAGTGCCGGTGCCCAGGCGACAGCCGCGATGAGGAGCCCGATCAGCGGTGGGTACTGGACCGACGAGGCGTAGCCCAACAGTCCGGCGGCCGCCGCCACCAGGACGGCACCGGTGGCATGCCAGCGCCGTGCGACCAGCACCCCGACCACCATGAGACCGAGAAGGCCCCACTGCAGCGGAACCTCGATCCCGGAACCCATCACCCCGGACTCGGGGCTGCGCGGCAGGCCGCGGCGCAGGCTCACGACGGCATAGGCGACGACGAGAACCGTGACCCATCCGAGCGTGGCACGGTGCAGGAGGACGGCCTGTCCGGAGTCCACCTCGACGGCCGGTTCCTCACCACGGCGCGCGGACCTCAGCTGCCCCCAGCTGCATCCCCGGCAGGCTCGGTGCCAGGCGGGCCGGGCCAGAAGGATGCGAAGTGCGAGGACGAGCCCGCCGCCGATCAGGACGGACCCCAGCACATCGAAGGGCCGGCGTAGGCCGCCGTGGACCTCCACCAGCGCCGCCGCGCCGATCATGACCGCCGGCACGCCGGTCACGACCCGTAGCACCCACCAGGGCAACCCCGACGTGTGCGCCGCCGTTGCGACGAGGCCGCCGATCGTCACGAGGACCAGCAGGGGAACGCTGGGGTAGCTGTCGGTACCGGCGACGAGCGACCCCACCGGCCGGTCTCGCCCCACCATGACGGCAAGGCCTGTGCCGAGCAGGTACGCCACCGCGGTGGTCCCCAGCCCAGCGAGCAGCAGGGCTCTGCAGCGCCAGCCCAGGGCTACAACCACCCCGATCATGGTTGCGACCATCCACATGCCCAGGTCGTCCACCCACGCGAGAGCGTCCAGCCACGTCCATCCCGCGAGAAGTCGATGCAGTTCCTCGTCGGCGCCGGGGTTCGAGAAGGCCGCGAGCGACGTGACCACGGTCGCGGAGACGATGACGACACCCAGCCCCAGCACCTGTCGCCGACGGTCGAAGCCATCGGGACTTAGCAAGACACGTCCAGGCACTCACCGACCGTAGCGGCGGCGAGCTCGCTCCTCTCCTCGAGTCTCGCTCCTCCTCCTCGAGTGCCGGGGCACACGTCCTGAGGGAGGGGGTGCGACAGGTTCGCGCGGCCGACGCGCCCGGTCGCTCCCGTCACTAGCGTCCAATCAGTCAGCCTTCACGGCTACGGACGGGACACGACCATGACCTCGATCCTCGCGGGAGCGCTTCGGTTCCGACTCCTGGTGCTGGCAGTTGCCGTCGGTCTCCTCACCGTGGGCGTCGTGCATCTGCGCAGCGCACCAGTCGACGTCCTGCCGGAGTTCACGCCGACCTACGCCGAGGTGCAGACCGAGGCCCTCGGGCTGTCGGCGGAGGAGGTCGAGCAGCTCATCACCGTCCCGCTCGAGGCCGACCTCTTGAACGGGGTCGAGGGCGTCGAAACCATCCGCTCGGCGTCCGTGCCCGGGCTGTCGTCCATCGTGATGGTGTTCGAGGACGGCACGGACGTCTACCGCGCACGACAGCTGGTCGAGGAGCGCCTCACGCAGGCTCACGCCCTGCCGAACGTCTCGAAGCCCCCCACACTGCTGCAGCCGCTCTCGTCGTCGAGTCGTGTCGTCATGATCGGTCTCTCGTCGGAAGAGCTCACCGCGATCGAGCAGTCCGTGATCGCGCGCTGGACCGTGCGCCCGCGCCTGATGGGCGTGCCCGGTGTGGCGAACGTCGCCATCTGGGGCATGCGCGACCAGCAGCTGCAGGTGCAGGTCGACCCAGAACGCCTGCGCGACAACGGTGTGACCCTGAGCCAGGTCATCAACACGGCAGGCAACGCCCAGGTCGTCTCGCCGCTCACCTTCCTCGAGGCGTCAACGCCCGGGACAGGTGGCTTCATCGAGACGCCGCAGCAGCGGCTTCAGGTCAGGCACCTGCTGGAGAAGATCGCCGACCCGGCCGAGCTCGGCAAGGTTCCTGTCGAGGGCACGGACGGGCGTCTGCAGCTGTCGGACGTCGCCGACATCACGATCGACCACCAGCCGCTGATCGGCGACGCGGTCGTGGCAGGCGACGCCGGGCTGATGCTCGTGGTCGAGAAGTTTCCTGGCGCTGACACCCGCGACGTCACTGCAGGAGTGGAGGACGCTCTCGAGGCACTGTCGCCCGGGCTCACCGGGATGGAGACTGACACCTCCGTGTTCAGGCCCGCGAGCTATGTGGACACGGCGATCGACAACCTGGGAACGGTGCTGCTGGTCGGCGGCATGCTGATGCTCCTGGCGCTGCTCGCGCTGCGCATGCAGTGGCGCGCCGTGCTGGTCGCGCTCGTGGCCGTACCGCTCTCACTGGTCGTCGCCGCCCTGGTGCTGGACCTGCTCGGTCAAGGCTTCAACGCCCTCGTACTGGCCGGACTGGCGGCGGCGATCGCGGTTGTAGTCGACGAGGCCGTGGCCCCGACCGACCGACTCGTTCGACGCTTGCGTGAGCGCGCCCGGATGGGCGAGCACCAAAGCGTCACCGTGACGGTTCGCGAGGAGTCGGCCGAGGTCCGTCGTCCCCTCATGTTCGCCACGGCCGTCGTGCTGCTGCCGGTCCTGCCCCTGGCCGTACTCGACGGGCGGCCCGGCGCCTTCTTCGCCCCCCTCGCGCTCTCCTACGCGGTCGCCGTCTGCGCGGCCGTGCTCGTCGCGCTGACGGTCACGCCCGCGCTCACAGCCGTCCTCTTCCCTCGTTGGGAGCCGGCCGTCGGCGGACCGACCCAGTCGAGCCGCGGACGAATCGGCACCTGGTACGTGGCGTCGTTCCAGCGGTTCGCGGCCAGCCGGCGAACGGCCGTCGCCACCGCAGCGGCTCTGGTGATCGGTGGACTAGTCGCCCTGCCGTTCCTCGGGCTGTCGCCGATCCCCCACTTCCAGGACCGCAACGTGTTAGTGCGGCTGGAGGGAGTACCCGGCACGTCGAACACGAGCATGACCGACATCACCACCGAGGTCGGGCAGGAGCTCGAGTCCCTGGCCGGCGTGGCCGCCGTCGGCGCGCACGTGGGTCGGGCTGTGACCGGCGACCGGGTCACGAACGTCAGCTCGAGCGACATCTGGGTCAGCATCGAACCTGGTGCCGACTACGACGCGACCATGTCCGCCATCGCCGACACCGTGCAAGGCGCCGAGGGCGTGGAGAGCGATGTCGTGTCGTACACGACGCAGAAGATGCGCGACGCCGGCGCGCTCGTGAGCGGAACGAACACCGTCGGGCTGACCGGCCTGTCACTCCTCACGGGGCTGGAGGGTGGCGTCGGAGTGCGGCTCTTCGGACAGGACCCGGAGATCCTGCGGTCGCAGGCCGACGAGGTGCTGGAGGCCATGTCGACCGTCGAAGGCGTTGTCGACCCGAGGATCCAAGAGGCCGACGTCCAGCCGACGGTCGAGATCGAGGTCGACCTCGAGAAGGCGCAGGCCCTCGGCGTGACCCCGGGCGACGTGCGCCGGGCGGAGGCCGCTCTGATCCAAGGCATCCAGGTCGGCAGCGTGTTCGAGGACCAGAAGGTCTTCGACGTCATCGTGCAGGGAGCCCCGAGCACTCGGGGCAGCGTGGAAGGCATCAGCGACCTGCTGATCGACCGTCCCGGCGGCGGACACATCACGCTCGGCCAGGTGGCGGAGGTGCGGGTGGTGGACGCCCCGGCGTCGATCCAGCGCGACGCCGTCTCGAGGCGCATGGACGTCACCGCCCAGGTCAGCGGTCGCAGCGTGGGCGACGTCGCTGCCGACCTTCGGACGGAGCTCGCCGGGATGACGTTCCCGATCGAATACCACGCCGAGGTCATCGAGCAGAGCACGGCGGACGAGATCGGCACCGGGCGGGTGATCGGCTTCGCTGTGGCTGCTGCTCTCGCGGCCTTCCTGCTGCTGCAGGCGGCGTTCGCGAGCTGGCGCTCGGCACTGTTGGTTGCCGCCATGATGGCAGCCTCACTGGCCGGAGGTCTGGTCGTCGTACTGGCCACGGGCCGGGACCTGACGATCGGCGCGCTGCTCGGGCTCCTGGTGGTCTTCACTCTCGCGGCGCGCAGTGGAACGCTCGTCGTCGCGCGGATCCGGTCTGCCTCAGGCGGCGCCTTCCAGGCACGGGCGGGCGAGAGCCTGGTCCTGGCGAGCCCGGTCATCCGCGGCGCGGGTCAGAGCCTGGCGCCTGTCCTGGCCTCGACCCTCGCACTCGCTGGGCTCGCTCTGCCCATCGCCGTCCTCGGGGACAGGCCGGGACTCGAGATCCTCGGCACGATGGCGGCAGTCGTCCTCGCGGGCCTGGTCACCTCGACCCTCGTGACGCTGTTCGTTCTGCCGGCCCTGTACCTGCATCTCGTCGACGGAGTGCGTCCTCCGGCGGCCGCAGCGGGAGACGATGCCGAGCCTTCGGCCGAGCACGTGCCGGCGCCTCAGCCCCTCAACAGGCTGCCCTTGCAGGCTGCGCCCACGCGCGCCGGTGCAGTCGGAGGCGGCGAGTGATCGCGTCGGCTCGGCGACGGCGCCCCGCGCTTCGGCTCGGGGTGGTCGCCATCGCGCTCGTCGTCACGTCGGCGGGGTGCACGGACGGGGCCGCCGGTGAGCTGGAGCACTACGAGCCGTCCGACACCGAGGAGGTGGAGGGTTCCGAGCTGAAGCGCGTGACCTTCACCAGTGTGGGTGCGGAAGCCGTCGGCCTGCGGACCGCTGTCGCCTCCCAGAGCGGTCAGTTCACGGTCGTGGACTACGAGTCCCTGATCTACGACGGCCAGGGGGTGCCGTGGGTGTACACGGTGCCCGAGGAGCTCACGTTCTTGCGCGCCCAGGTCGTCGTCGACCGTGTGGAGGACGACCGCGTACTTCTGTCGGACGGACTAACAGCCGGTACGCGGGTCGTGACGACGGGCGCGACAGAGGTCTACGGCACCGAGCTGGACATCGCAGGTTCGCACTGACGATCGAGGGAATGGTGTTGTGATGCGTCGAGTCGTCACCCAGAGCCTGCACTTCAGGTGGCTCGTGGCTTTCGTGGCAGCCGGCATCCTCGCGCTCGGGCTCGCCGACATCCCGTCGACCAAGGTCGACGTGTTTCCCGAGTTCGCACCGCCCAGGGTCGAGATCCAGACCATCGCCCTGGGCAACTCCTCGAACGAGGTGGAGCAGCTCATCACGGTGCCGATCGAGGAGCAGCTCGGCGGAATCGAGGGCCTGACCGAGATGCGCTCCAAGTCCGTGGCCCAGCTGTCGTCGATCCTGCTGATCTTCGAGCCCGGCATCGACGAGCTGAAGGCCCGGCAGCTGGTCGCCGAGCGGATCAGTCAGATCACCGCGACGCTCCCGACCTGGGCCAGCCCGCCCTTCATGATGCCGGCGCTCTCGTCTACCAGCCGGATCATGAAGATCGGGATGAGCTCCGACAGCGTGAGCATGATCGACATGTCCACGATCGCGTACTGGAAGGTCAGGTCCCGGCTGCTGCGCGTACCGGGCGTCGCCCAGGTCGCCATCTGGGGCGAGCGGCTTCCGCAGCGGCACGTGCAGGTCGACCCCGCTCTGCTGGCCGAGTACGACATCCCGCTGCAGCAGGTGATGGACGCGTCGGCCGACGCACTCGATGCAGGACTTCTGCGCTACTCGGACGGTGCCGTCGTCGGAACCGGCGGTTTCGTCGAGGCCGACGGCCAGCAGCTCAGTGTGCGGCACGTACAGCCCATCACCGGCGCGGAGGAGCTTGCACAGGTGCCGCTCGCCGAGCGGGACGGCAAGGTGCTGCGGCTGGACGACGTGGGAGACGTCATCGTCGACTCCGGACCGATCTGGGGCGACGCGGTCATCAACGACGGTCAGGGCTTGATGCTCGTGGTGCAGAAGTACCGCGGCGCCAACACGATGGAGGTCACGCGGGGCGTCGAGCAGGCACTCGAGGAGATGCAGCCCGGACTGACCGACATCGAGGTCGACTCGACCCTCTTCCGTCCCGCCACCTTCATCGAGCAGTCTCTCGACAACCTCACCCGGGCGCTCTTCATCGGCATCCTGCTGGTGATCGCCATCATCATCGCGTTCCTGTTCGAGTGGCGGACCGCCTTCATCAGCCTGCTCGCGATCCCGCTCTCGCTGGTGGCCGCCGTCCTCGTGCTCGACTACACCGGGGCGACGATCAACGTGATGGTGCTCGCGGGGCTCGTGGTCGCGATCGGGGTGGTCGTCGACGACGCCATCATCGACGTCGAGAACATCGTGCGACGACTCAGACAAGCGCGCTCCCAGGGCAGCACCAGATCCACGTTCATGATCGTCCTCGAGGCCTCGGTAGAGGTCCGCACCGCCATCACGTACGCAACGATCATCAACGTCGTCGCCGTGGTGCCCGTGCTCTTCCTGGAAGGACTGTCGGGCTCCTTCTTCCGACCCCTCGTCCTCTCCTACGCACTCGCCGTGCTGGTGTCGATGGTCGTGGCACTCACCCTGACGCCTGCCCTCTGCCTCATGCTGCTGTCGCGAGGGCGACTGGTACACCGCGAGTCGCCACTGCTCACGCTCCTCAAGCGCGGGTACCGGGCGGTGCTCGTGCCGCTGGTCGCCAAGCCACAACCGGCGATCGCCGCCGTGATGACGGTTGCGCTGGCTGGACTGATCGTCGCACCGACTCTGGGCAGCCAGCTGCTGCCCAACTTCAAGGAGCGGGACTTCCTGATGCACTGGCTGAGCCAGCCGGGAACGTCCGCACCCGAGGAGTACCGCGTCTCGGTGTCCGCGTGCGTCGACCTGCAGGAGATCCCCGGGGTGCGCAACTGCGGCTCCCACATCGGCCAGGCCCTTCTGGCGGACGAGGTCTACGGCGTGGACTTCGGCGAGAACTGGATCAGCGTGGACCCCGAGGTGGACTACGACGACACCCTCGCGTCTGTGCAGCACACCGTCGACGAGTACCCCGGTCTGTACCGAGACGTGCAGACGTACCTGCGGGAGCGCATCAAGGAGGTGCTCACCGGCACCAGCGAGTCGATCGTCGTACGCATCTACGGCCCCGACCTGGCGACCTTGCGGGAGAAGGCCCATGAGATCGAAGACGAGATCGGCGACGTCGAGGGCGTGATCGACGTCCACGCCTCCTTCCAGACCGACATCCCGCACGTCGAGGTGGAGCCCGACCTCGCCGCCGCCCGACTGCACGGACTGACGCCCGGCGACATCCGGCGTCAGGCATCCACGCTGATCGCGAGCGAGGAGGTCAGCGACATCTACGCCGGCGGGCGCGCGTACGACGTCCACGTCACCTCGATCCCCGCGGCCCGCGAGAGCGTGACGGACGTCGAGAACCTTCAGATCGACACTCCGGACGGGAACCGGGTGCTGCTGAAGGACGTCGCGGACATCCGGCTCGCACCCACACCCAATGCCATTGAGCGCGAAGGGCAGTCGCGGCGGATCGATGTCGGCGCCAACGTGTCGGACCGTGACCTCGCCTCCGTCGTGAGCGACGTCGAGGAGGCGCTGGAGGACGTCGAGTTCCCGACGGCCTACCACGCGGAGGTGCTGGGAGAGTCGACCGAGCTCAACGCGGCACAGGGTCGCCTCGGGCTCCTCGGGGCGGCGGCGCTGGTCGTCATCCTGCTGATGCTGCAGGCCGCCTTCGGCAGCTTCCGGCTCACGCTCCTGGTGGCCCTGCTCCTGCCGATGGCGCTGGTCGGGGGCATTCTCGCGGTCTGGCTCGGCGGCGGCGTGCTGTCCCTCGGCTCGCTCGTCGGTTTCCTGGCGATCTTCGGGATCGCGGCACGAAACGGCATCCTGATGATCAGCCACTTCCAGCGACTCGAGCGCGAGGAAGGGATGCCCTTCGGTGCCAACCTGGTCATCACAGGTGCCATGGAGCGCCTCGCCCCGATCCTGATGACCGCATGCGCAACCGGCCTCGCCCTGGTGCCGCTGGCGGTGGCCGGCAGCTTGCCCGGGCACGAGATCGAGCACCCGATGGCCATCGTCATCATCGGTGGTCTGATCACCGCGACGCTGCTGAACCTGTTCGTCCTGCCGGCTCTGTACCTGCGGTTCGGGCGCAGCCGCAAGGGTCGTGCAGCGTCGAGCCCTCCCGTGGAGGCTGTCGCCTGACGGGCTGTCCCGTCCGGTGAAAACCCGTCCCGTGATGCCCGTCCCGTTACAAGAAATGCCGTTGCACGAGACCGCTCTCGTACGACAGCACGACCAGCTGGACGCGGTCGGCCACCCCCAGCTTCATCAGCAGGTGGCTCACGTGGCTCTTGACGCTGCTCACCGCCAGGTTGAGGTCGTGACCGATGTCGGCATTGGACCTGCCCTTCGCCACGAGCATCAGCACGCTCAGCTCCCGCGGGGTGAGGCTCGTCACCAACGCCTCGTCGGGGGCCTCGAACGAGGGCAGTCGGTGGGCGTAGCGGTCCAGGAGACGTCGGGTGACGGTGGGCGACAGAAGGGCCTGCCCCGCGGAGACCACGTGGACGGCGTGCGTCAGTTCCTCCGGGGTCGCGTCCTTCAAGAGGAATCCGCTCGCGCCGGCCCGGAGTGCCTCGACGATGGACTCGTCCACCTCGAACGTCGTCAAAACCAGGATCTTGCACAGCGGCTGTTCGAGCCTGAGCCGCCTCGTCGCGGCGACGCCGTCGAGGACGGGCATCCGGATGTCCATCACGACCACGTCGGGGGTCAGGCGCCGGGCCAGAGCGACGGCCTCAGCACCGTTCCTGGCCTCGCCCACCACCTCGAAGGCCTCGACCGCGGTCAGGCACGTCCGGAGCGCGGAGCGCATCAGGGCCTGGTCGTCGGCGACCAGGATCCTGATGGTCATGGCGTTTCGTCCTCTACCGGGAACCGGGCAGACACCCGGTAGCCGCTCTCAACCGGCCCGGCGACGAGGTCCCCACCCACCAGGTTGCTGCGCTGTTGCATGCCTCGTAGCCCTCGACCCGGCACGCCACCGTTCCTCGCGCGCCCGTCGTCGTGAACGTCCACGGCCACGCTCGTCGGCTCGAACCGGATCCGGACGGTGGCGCGCGCCGCACCCGAGTGCTTCAGGCTGTTGGTCAGCGACTCCTGCACCATCCGGTATGCGGCCAGGTCCACCCCGGCCGGCAGCGTTCGGGGGGTGCCGTCGACGGTCACCTCGACCGGCAGGCCGGCGCCCTCGATGTGCTCAGCCAGGCTGGCCAGACCGTCGGCAGAAAACAACGGGACGCGCGCGGCCGCTCCCTCGTCGAGCTCGCGCATCAGGTCTCGCATCTCGGCGAGCGCCGCGCGCCCCGTGCCCTCGATCTCACGAAGGGCCCTGCGCGCGTGGTCGGGCTGTTCGTGTGCGACGACCGACGCGGCGCTGGCCGTCGCTACCATCACGCCCACGCTGTGCCCGACGATGTCGTGCAGCTCACGGGAGATGCGGTCCTTCTCGTCCCTGACCGCCCTGAGAGTTCGGGCCTCCTGCTGCTCGGTCAGAAGCCGGACATTCTCCTGGGCGATCTCCGTCTGTCGCATCCCCACCTTGACGAAGTAACCCACCACCCAGGCGGCAAGGAGGGCGAGCAGGTAGGCCACGAGCTTGTCGTCGTCGACTGACGTGTAGTGGAGGACCTGGCCAGCCACGATGCTGAGTCCGGTCAGCCCTGCGGCGCAGGCGGAAAGGATGGTCGAGAATCTGATGGCGACGAAGTAGAGGACGAGGAGTTCGGCGACGGGCAGCGGCGGCGGAGCGTACCCCAAGGCGTGGACGGCGAAGAACGCGGAGTCGACCAAGACCACGGCGAAGACAGGGTGCGCCCGCACCATGAGCAGGCTCGCTGACCCGGCGAGAACGAGGACCACGCCTTGAGCGTCGACTGGCCGGAACGGTACGGGCGAGTCGTCGTCCCCGATGCCGAGAGGACTTATCCGGCCGTCGAGGCTCGCCAGCGCGAGGGCTGCGGACAGCACAGCTAGGAGGGCATCGACGTGCTTGGCACCCCAGCGGCGCTCAGCGCGGGCTCGGACACGCCGCCGCAGAGGTTGGACCACTTCGCGCAGAGCCATGAGGCGGCCTAACGCGGCACGACGTTGTTGGACCGAAGGGACGCAACGCTCGGACCCACCGCGTTGATCGCGACCACCTCGAAGCGGTAGTTCCCCGCTTGTGCGGCGGTGAAGGTGAACTGCCGCAACCTCACCGAGGCGCCGAGCACCGGCGAGTCAGTCCGGCTCAGGACGGTGGCGTTCGCCGCCGACGAGCTCATTCTCAGCGCCGTGACGCGGTAGCCCGTGATTGCGGATCCGCCGGTGCTGCTCGGTGGCGTCCATCGGGCGATGGCGGTCAGCGCCCCACCGGCGGCTCCGACGGTGGCGTTGCCGATGACCGGCCGACCGGGCACGGTCGCAGTCGTGGGTGTCACCGCCGCAGAGAATGCCGAGTAGGACCCTGTCCCGACCGAGTTGCGGGCCCGCACCTGGAAGCGGTAAGCCGTGCCGTTCGTCAGGCCCGTGACCACGAGGCTGGTGGCGGTTGCCACCGCTGGGCGCAGTGCGCCCACTTGCACGTTGCTCGGGTTCACCACCCGCACCTCGTAGCCGTTCACGGCGGCTCCGCCGTCGTCGAGCGGCGCCGCCCACCGCACGGTCGCCGACACATTGCCTGGTGAGGCTGTCCCGATGAGGGGGGCGTCCGGTGCAGTGATCACGGTCCCGCCGGCGTTCGGGGCGCCAGGCGTTCCACCTGCAGCCTGAGACGCTGCCCAGTTCGCACCGTCGTTGTTGTCGGTCGCCGGGTTTGTCAGCTCGAGGGACGGACCTGCTGTCACCTGAGGCCAGCCAGCTCCTCCGTAGGTCACCGTGTCGGCGGTCGACCCGTCCGGCCGTCGCAGCGTCAGCGTCTCCGACGCCGCGAGGTCGCCGGTGTAGGTGCCACCCACGAAGACACGAGCGCCGTACGCAAGGCGGAACGCAGGGTCGTTCGCAACGAAGGTCATTCTCCTGCCCGGCAAGATCACGGTGCCCGGCTGAATGTTCAGTGTCACGCCGTCTGCGATCGACCAACCTGACAGGTCGACGGCCTCCGTGGTCGAGGGGTTGTGCAGCTCGAGGAACTCGGACGTGTTGCCCCCGACCGGCGAGTGCTGGATCTCGTTGATGATGATGTTCGGGGCCGCAGACTGGTTGCCGGGCACCCGTGAGTCGTTGGCGAAGGCGTTGCGACGGGCTGTGATCGCGTTGAAGAGAGCAGTCCGCTGGTTGGCATACGTGACGGTGCCGCCGCGTGGCCACCGCGCGTAGTCGAGTGTTGCCTCCGGCTGTGCCGGTGCGATCTGCGCGTCGTAGAGCGCCTCGAGGCGTCCCGGCGCCAAGATGTCGTTCACCTGGGTGCGCAGCCGGCGGAAGTACATCTCCCGCCACTCGGGCACAGCGAGGATCGCCCGCATCAGCTCGCTCGTCTGGTCCTGCGGCTCGGCCGGTGTCACAAAGGGGCTGTTGACGCTGCAGCACCCATTGCCGAACGTGTGGTCGAGGTCCCAAGGAATGATCTCCCAGCGACCGGTGCCGGAGTCTTGGATGAGATAGAAGTTCTTGCTGATGGAGTCGACGTGCTGCACGATCGCCGTCGTGGCCGCGTAGTTGATCATCTCCGGAATGTCGGCACTGGCGAGTAAATGGTCGCGCTGAGATGCACCGGTGAGATCCACACCGTTCAGGAATGCCTCGATATCGGTGAAGTCCCCGTCGGCAGGCTCCTTCTTCTCAAACCGGTACTCGACGAGCGGGCGCGTCGCGTCAAACGCACCGTGGCCCGCCTTGAAGACCTCGTCGTCCGAGTAGCCCTCACGGTCACGCCAGGTTCCGTCGTACAGGTCCAAGTACTTGTAGAGGCCCTGGAAGGCCGCGTTCCGCTGGGTCCTGACCGGGAAAGTCTGCGTCCTGGGCATTCCTGCGCGGAGGTACGCGTCAAACGCCAGGGCGGGCCGGCCGAACGAACCATCGCTGAAGTCGGACTGCATGGCGAACTCGTCCACTGCCTCGACCATTCCAGGCAGAGCGGCCAGCGTATGGTTCTTCGGCATCTCGATCTTCCAGCTGGGCTTCGTCGAGGTCTGAGTGCTCTCGCCCCGGATGCTGACCGCGATGTTGTCGTAGACGATCCCGCCGGCCGCGAGCACTGCCGGGCGAATGATGTCGGCAGTCGGGTTCGCGACAATGGCGTTGTAGTCCGCGTCGGCGATGAACCACTCCAACACCGGGACGGCGCTGGTGACGCCGCTCTGCGCCACGACACCCATCCGTGGACTCGAGTCGTCGACCCGCGGCAAGAAGCTCGCCCGCGCCGCGTTCGACGCCCGCACGCGGTACCGGATCAGGTGCCCCGCGGCAGCACCCGGGATCGTAGCCGTGTAGTTGTCGCCCCCGGTCGAGGTCATGGCGATGCCAGCCTGCTCGGAGGCGTGATCCCGGGTCACGAGCAGCATTGGACTACCGGTTTGACCCGTAACAGTTGCGGTCACCGTGACTGCCTGGTTCGCGGCGAGCACAGTCGGGGTGGCGACCACGTTCGTGATACGAGGCCCCAGCCCGTTGCCAGCTACGGAGTTGACGGTGCCTGCAGTGTGGCCGGCAGCGGCCGTCGACGACGCCCAGTTGAGGTAGTCGTTGTTCTCGATCGAGGGGTCGATGAGCTCGAGCGACTTGCCGCCCTCGTCCGCCGTGATCGGCCACGGGGAAAAGTCGTCGTAGGTGACGGTGTCGATCACAGCCGCCGACGCATCCCTCAGCGTGACCGCCTCGCCGCCGTTGGACAGGGTCCCGCTCGTGTACACCGCGGCCGGGGCGACACCGTAGGTCGCCTGGAACTGTGCAGCGTTCTGCGCCACCACGAACCTGCCACCAGCGGCGATCGATGCCCCTGCCGGCAGCACCAGCGTGATCCCGCCGAACGACCACCCGGACAGGTCCACTGGCGTGCTGCCGCGGTTGGCCAGCTCGAGGAACTCGTCACCGTCCAGCTCGGAGATCGGGCCGTACATGATCTCGCTGATGACCACGTCGGTGGCATCCGCGGAGGCGGAGGTCGCCGACAGGAGGCTGGCGCCCACGCCCAGAAGGGCGACCGCTGTGATCGGTGGTCCGATGCGCCTGTGGTGTGCTCCAGAACCTGGGGAATCGCGGTGTCCGAAAATCGATGTACGCACCATTGCGACTCCTTGGTCAGCCTTGTGCTGTCAGGCGGACCGTAGCCCAGAAAGGGTGACGAGGTGGGTGCTTTCGTTACGTGGAGTCGCCGCAGTCGCCATTTCTGCCTCGAATGGCCTAGTACCACTGACCCTTACGGTATTGGATGGCAGTATCGGAGGCTATACGCGGATATACATGCTCTTCGAATGGGTACGGCTAGGGCGGGGCTGGCCGACAGGAGCCGTCTCGGCGGCACTCGCTCCTCACGAATCCTGGCTTCCTCAAAGATAGATGAACGGCGAAGGGACCCGGCAAACGGTGCCGGGTCCCTTCGCCGTTCATTTACGTCGGGCTGACAGGATTTGAACCTGCGACCCCTTGACCCCCAGGACGCGGGACCGAAACGAGCACGCTCACGAGCGCACGCCATACCTGCCAGCGGTGAGGCCACAGCCGCTCATCGTGAGCAGCCGTGCGCGACGTGAGGTCCCAAATAGCTCCCAGCCCCCCTTCGCGCGCTGACTTGACCGCTAGCTTTCGCGCGAGGAGTCAAGCCTGTGTGAGGGCGCACGCATGTGTCCGAGCGCCGGATGGCGTTCGGCTTGGGGTCACGATGACTTGGTGTGGTTGAGGGATCGGAACTTGGGGCCGCAGCTCGGCAGGCTGATCAGACGCGGTCGGTGCCGCAGGCTTTCTTGTGCGCCGTGGAAAGCGGCCCAGCCCGGGACGGGCGGCAAGCTAGGTTCCGCCGTCATGCCCGGGCGGAAGCGGCGCGCCCGGCCAGGCGTGGCGCGCGCAGGCCTCGCGGGGCCGCGAGGTGCGAGCCGTCCGCTTGGGACTGTCCGACCAGCTGCCCTGCCCCACCACGCTCAAGCCGCGGGCGGCGCGCGTGGTGCTGTCCGTGATCGTCGCTGCGCTCCGCGAGCCGCTCGAGGCGTGGAAAAGACCTCCCGCCAACCGAGAGGGCGAGGATCGGGTGCTGGCCGGCAGCGGGCGAGCGTCAGAACGCGCCGCACGAACGCAGCGGGGCGACACTGCCGTCGGCGACGACCTCGCGGTCCGCACGAACCGCGGCCCGGAAAAGGAAGGAAGCCATGACCACCGACAACGAGCACACCCGACCCCACGACGTCGACGACCTCACCGTGGAGGCACTGGGCAACATCTCCGAGGCGCTAGAGGCGGTCGAGATGGCCCGCGGCCACCTCTACACGTTCCACCGGCTCTCCGGCACCGCAGACTTCACGCTCGGTAAGGGTGTGCAGCAGCTCCGCGAGGCCGGCCACACCGAGCTTGCCGACAGGTTCGTGAAGGATCTGGTCGGCCGGAACGTGCTCGAAGGACGCTGGACGTTCCAGATCGTCGAGGAGTACGACGACGGCTACTACGCGCTCTTCAAGGCGCTCGAGCGGGAGGCCCGCGAGGCGCTCGTCGCGGGTCGGCGCCACCTCTACGAGGCCGAGCTGAAGGAGGACCGGCGTACCGACGACGGGCGGCCGGGGCACGAGGCGAGCCCGGACTCCAGATCTTGAACCTCGATGGGTCAGGGGCAGGAGTCTCTGGTTGCTGAGGACCGGGGTCGGGCGATGCTTCACCGCTCTGCTGTGCTGCGCTCGGTCAAGTGGCCGAACCCTGGTGCGGGCCTCGGTTGCACGACCCCGACACACTGCGGCATGCATGTTGCAGGCCCGGGGAAGAGACCCCAGGGACGGTCCAGGCGTGGATGGGTCACGAGTGGATCGCGACCACGAACCGCTATCTCCATTTCCTCGGTACCGGAGCCGATGTCACCGCACTGGACAAGCTCAACCGAGGCACGTCTAACGGCTCGGGGACCGTGAGGCCCGGGAGGCCCGTGAGGTCCGTGAGGCCTGACTGACCATGCGGAAACTCGCCTGGTGTTCTGCTATTCGGCAGGGCAGACGGGGTTTCGATGTGGTGGAGTCGGAGGGTGTCTGAGTTCATGGCATAGGGGACAGATGACAGGCGACACCTGAGTCTCGAGGTCGGCGACAGTCCGTTGCCATGTCGAAGGCCCGGGTCGCTGTCCTCAAGAAGGTCACTACCGAGGAACTCACCGTCACCGCTGCCGCCGCCACGTACGGCTACAGCCGAAAGCACCTACATCGAATCCTCGCCCGCTACCGCGCAGAAGGCCTCGACGCCGTCCGAACCCCGATCCCGACGCCCCCTCACCAACAGCCCCCACACCCTCGAGGTCCCCGAACGCGTCATCGAACTACGGCTCTGGCTGGTCAAGGAAGGCCTCGACGCCGGCCCGATCACCATCGCCTGGCACCTTGAACAGGAAGGCCAGACCGCCCGCGACCTCCAACATCCGCCGCATCCTGCTCACCCAAGACCTCATCCAGTCCGAGCCACCCTGTTCGCCGCCCTGGAGGTGGCCACCGGCAAGGTCACCGACGCCTCCTTCGACCGGCACCGCCACCAAGAGTTCCTGCGGTTCCTCAAACAGGTCGCCAAGGCCTACCCCCGCCAACCGCTGCACGTCGTGGCGGACAACTACGCCGCCCACAAGCACCCCGCCGTCAAGGCCTGGCTGGTCAAGAACCCGCGCATCACCATGCACTTCACCCCGACCTCCGGCTCCTGGATGAACCTGGTCGAGGTCTTCTTCGGCATCCTCACCCGACAACCGATCCGCCGCGGCACCTTCACCAGCGTCACCGACCTCGAAACCGCGATCGGCACCTACATCGACGCCTGGAACGAACGCTGCGAACCCTTCCGCTGGGTCAAAGACGCCGACACCATCCTCGCCAAGGCCGTCCACCCCGAGAACCGCAACACCAACACCACGTCAGTTACACGCCGCTAGATCCGCTCGGGAGCCGGACATATGCCGGGTCTCCCCGTTTCAACGGGGCGCCACGGCTTCTGGCCCCGGGATGCCCTCGAAATGGAGTTTGCTCATTCGCTCGTGCTACCGAAGCCCCAACGCGGCAGTACGCTCAGATGACCATTATGCGATGCCGGCGTGCATCACGCGCGAGCCACTACTGGCCCGGAGCTCGACACACCTTCCAGCGGAGAGCGGATGACGAGTTGAAGATTCTGGTGACCGGCGCGACCGGTTACGTAGGCGGTCGACTGGTGCCGTTGCTACTCGAACGGGGCCACCACGTGCGCACTACGACGTCCGATCCCGACCGCCAGCAGCCATGGTGGAGCGACCGTGTGGAGACCGTGGTCATGAATGCACTCGCCGCCGACCAGGTCACTGCCGCCTGCGAGGGCGTGGACGCGGTGTATTACCTGATCCACGGAATGAGCGGCGACGACTTCGCCGAGAACGACCGCAAGGCAGCCACCAATCTCGCGGGCGGCGTACGAGCCCACGGCATTGACCGGCTCGTCTACCTTTCCGGGATCGTGCCGGACGTCGCCGAGTCCGACCTCTCGGAGCACATCAGGTCCCGGCGCGCGGTCGAGCAGATCCTCAGCGACCTGCCCGCGACCGTCGTGGTGCTGCGTGCGGCGGTACTCCTCGGCAGCGGGTCCACCTCGTTCGAGATCCTCCGGCAGGTGAGCGAGCGGATGCCCGTGCACACCATCCCCTCCTGGATGGACTCGATGGTCCAGCCGATCGCGACCGTCGACGTGCTCGAGGCGCTGGTCGGCGCGCTGGAGTACGCGGGACCCTCGCGCCACTTCGACGTGGGAGGACCCGACCAGCTGCGCTATGGCGCGCTGCTCGCGGCGTACACCGAGCACGCTGGGCTTGCACGGCCGCAGGTCAACGTGCCTTTGTTGCCGACCGCGCTGGTCGGCACCCTAGTGGGCAGCCTCACCGACGTGCCCCGGGCGACCGTCGAGGCACTCGTCGAGAGCCTCCACCACGACATGGTCGTTGCGAGCAGTGACTTCCAAGAGTTGCTGCCGCGAGGACACCGTCTGGTGGGACTGGACGAAGCTTTCCACCGCTCGCTGACTCCTCGATCGACCACGTTCGAGGACGCCGACCCGATGGGTCCGTTGCCGCAAGACCCTGCCTGGGCCAGTGGGGGTGACGACCGTCCGGCTCTTGCCAAGGTGGTCGACGCGGTCACGGACGTGCTGTCGAACTCTTAGCCTCGATCCACCGAGGGGCTGCGGCGTCGCGTGTAGTTGATGTTGTGCTGGCGGATGCGGCGGGAGGGTGTGGCTGGCTGCCCGACCTGGTTGTCGGGTTCTCCGTGGTCCTGCGGTCGGGCCGTTGCGGCGGGTGGTCAGGAGGTGGCTGCGCGTGGTGGCCCGCAGTTGCGGTCGAACAGCGTGGTCCAGCCGTTTTGCCAGGGCCAGCCCTTGGGCAGGTGCAAGGTCAGGCGTCGGGCTGAGGACGCGAAGCGGGCGGGGACCGTGACGAGTGTGCGGCGGATGGTGGCGCTGGTCGCCCGGCGAGCCGCCCGCCGGCGATGCTGCCTGCGGCTCGGGTGAGGTTGAACGCGATGACGGCGCAGACCAGCCAGGCGCTGTTGGCGGTGAACTTCCCGGACGGCAGGTGCGCCAGGGCGGAGTTCTTAGGTCGGCGTGGACCTGCTCGATGACCGCGTGGCCGCGGTGGTCTTGTCGGCGGTGACGCTGTCCAGGTCGCTGGTGGTGAAGAAGGCGTGGAAGCGCCACACCTGGAACAGCGACGCCTGGTCGGGACTGGCCGGGGGGTTGAGGTCCGGGATGCGCCGCACGACCAGCCGGCCTTGGACCTGCTCACCGGGCTTGCGGCTGCTGAAGGCGGTGAATGGCACCTCGGCGACCTCAGCGCGCGAGATCCACTGCCCGGAGTGCTCGTCGAAGACGGCGTCGGTGTACTCGATCGAGGTCCAGGCGTCGTCGGCGATGGTGGCGATCGCGGCCTTGACCTTCGGGTCCATCCGGACGGTGACCGACACCTGCGCCCCGGCGCGCACCGCAGCGCCGATCGTCGGGGAGCCGTAGAACGCCGAGTCGGCGCGCAGCAGCACCGCAGCGGTGGCGGTCTCAGGACGCAGTGATCGGACGGTCCTCAGCGCATCAGCGACCAGCCCTTGGCGCCGCGCGGCGAAGCGCACGAACCCTTGCGCAGCCGCTGCGCGACGATCACCGGCGCAGCCTGGGCGGTACTGACGGTGGCCAGCAGCATGTTCAGCCCACGCACCCGGGTGTAGCCGAAGCTGGCGCCCTGCTTGGCGTGGCCGTGCACCTCGATGATCGAGTCGTCCAGATCGACCAGGACCATGCCGTCGAGCCCGGGCAGCAGTGGGGCGCGTCCGGCCAAGCCCGTCAGGAACCGCGACGCGACCGCGTCAAGCTGGCGGACATGCCCGAAGGTGAACGAGCGCAGGAACGACCCCAGCGTCGACGGGGCGTAGGGCCGCTCGAACACCTTGCCCATCGCGCCGTGCCTCAGCAACGCCATGTCATCGATCGAGTCGGCACCGGCGAGCATCCCGGCGACCAGCCCGTTCACCTTCCCGCCAGCGTTCGCGCCCTGGTCCGACGGCACCCTCAGCAGCTCACCGGCCAGCACATCCAGCCCGGCGTCGGCCGCCAGCCGCATCACCGGGACCAGCCCGGCCGCCGACACCAGATTCGGCTCATCGAAGCTCGCCGTACCCACCGGCAGAGTATGAGAAAGTCGCACCTGCGAGATGCCCCTCGTGAGGCAGCAACATCGGTCCTTCAGCAAGCCCGATTCTGTTGCTCCACAAGGGCATCTCGCCTCACGCCACGCTCAGATCACCAAGATCATCGGTGGATCGAGGCTTAGGCGGTCGGCGTCGCCTGGGCCGTTCGGCCTGGCGCGGAGAGGCCCAGGCCCACCATCTACCCTGACTGGGCGGGCGGTCGCATGAAGGGAGAGCGTTCGGTGCTTTCGTCGGTGCGCCGAGCGCTCTGGGACGTCGTTCCCCGCGATCGCTGGGATCCTTCGACCGCCCTGCGGCGACGGCAACTGACCGTCTTGTCGGGCGCGGTCGTCGGTGCAGTCGTCCTCGGCTTCTCCTTGCGCGTCGAGCCAGGCAGCATCGCGTTCTACTGGTGGACCCTGGCCTTGGCCGGGGTGTGGGTGGTAGGCGCCGTCGCCTCCGGCCCGCTGCACCTGGGGCGGATCAGCGACCGGTCCGGCTACGCCCGTCCGGTCGTCACCCCGATCGTCGTCGGCTTGGTGGTGGTAGCTCTCTTCGTCGTCGGGGGGCTGGTCGTGCGTGAGATCCCGGTGCTGGACGCGCAGGTGCGCAGCGTTCTGGTCTTCGCCGACGAGGGCGTGCTCCCGCTCATCGTCCTGGTCACGACGGTCAACGGGATCGCCGAGGAGCTCTTCTTCCGCGGAGCGCTCTACGCCGCTGTGACCCGCCACTCCGTCGCGGTCACCACTGTCGCCAACGCGCTGGTAGTCCTCGCTGCGGGCAACCTAATGCTCACGTTCGCCGCGGTGCTGCTCGCGGTCGTTGTGGGCCTGGAACGGCGGGCCTCCGGGGGGGTGCTCGGCCCGATCCTCACCCACGTCACGTGGTCGGGGTCAATGTTGTTCGTCCTGCCTCTCCTGTTCGGGTGAGTCAGTCCGAGCGCGGGCCGTCCTCGAGCGCCCGGCGCACCACCTCGGCGTACGGCGCGAGATTCGCAGGCACCAGCTGGCGGATCGACTCGTCAGTGACGATCACCTCGGTGCTCATCGAGTCGATGAGGTTTCGGCCAGTGGTCACGTCGATGTCGGTGACCAGGGCCAGCCAGTAGGAGGAGAGCCGAGGCGTGAGCACCGGCACCTTCATGATCGGACGACGGCTGCCGTTGGAGACCTCGGCGGCAATGTGCAGCATCTGGAGGTAGGTCAGCACCTCGGGCCCGCCGATCTCGAACACCCGCCCGAAGGCGGCGGGCTCGTCGACTACGCCGCTGAGGTAGTGGACGACGTCGTCGATCCCGATGGGCTGAGTTTTGGTCGCGACCCACCGTGGCACGATCATCGCCGGCAGGTTCTTGATCAGTTGACGGGTCAGCTCCCACGATGTCCCGCCAGCACCAACGATGATGCCGGCGCGCAGCACCGTCACTGGCACCCCACCCTCGCCGAGAAGGCCCTCGACCTGACGTCGCGAGCGCAAGTGCGGGGACAGTGTGTCGTCCTCGCGTCCGAGCCCGCCGAGATAGACGATCTGTCGTACGCCACCCTCCGCGGCGACCCGTCCGAAGGCGCGCGCGGCGTCGGCGTCGCGTCGCTCGAAGTCCACGCTGTCCAGCGAGTGCACGAGGTAGACCGCCACGTCGACGCCTTCCAAGGGCTGGGCCAGGGAGTCGGCATCGTGAACGTCGCCCCCGACGGGTTCCGCCTCACCGGTGTAGTCCTTGGGGTGCCGGGTCATGGCGCGCACGTGAAATCTACGTTCGACCAACGCGGGGACGAGTCGGCGGCCGACGAAGCCAGTCGCGCCCGTCACGAGGACGGTGGTGGTGTTGGTCATGGTGCTGTCGACCCTAGCCCTCCTCAGCTTAGGCCGATGTTCACCACTGACGGGACGATGAGAATGGGTGAGCGAGGCAGCTACCGGCGAGGCCCTCCCTCCCGTCCCAGGCATGAGCGATGCGGCACCCGCGGGGTCCGACAACAGACGGCACCTCGAGGTGCGTGCGACCACACTGGTGCAGGTCCTCACTCGCGGCCTCCCACTGGTGGTTATCGACCTGATGGCGCAGGAGAACTCACAGGAGATCTTCGAGACCCTTGATGCCCGCGGAACACCCCTGACAGCCGCTGACCTGATGAAGTACTTCGTCTTCCAGCGGCTAGAGGGGAAGGCGTCGACACCGGTCGCGCCTACGCGGAGGACTGGCCATTCGAGTCCGCGTTCCGGGAGGCCGAGGTGTCGGTCGGCCGTTACAACCTCAGCCGCAGCTCCCTCCTCCTGAACCAGTGGCTGGTGTCCCGAGTTGGCGAGGAAGATCAGCGTGCATGAGGTCGAGCCCGTGAGCAGGGGCGAGCGGTGGAGCCTGCGTCAACGACCGCGGGCCGGTGCTGCGATGACCACCCAGGTGGCAGGCTCGGCTCTATACATAGCGCCCACACGGGCCTCCTGGCCGCCACACTGCTCATGCTGGCGCCCTGCGCGGGCGAGCAGGACTATGGCGAAGGCCTCGCGCAACCGGCGGCGGGCGGTCCCACGGCAGGCCCGGGCTCTGGCGAGCTGATAGCAGCCCATTTTCGTTACACGATTCACAAGAACAATCCTCAGATCAAGTACGACGACCCTCCTGCCCGGACGTCGAAACGAACGAGCCAGGCACGGAGGGCACCTGCGAGATCTACGTCGGGGAAGATCGCGACAAGGAGACCTTCACGCTCCGCATGGGCGAGGACGGACTCTGGCAGATCTTGGACCGGCAATCGGTGTGAGCGCTGCCCCTGGGAAACTTTCCTCCGGGTCGCCTGGTCGCACCGAACGAACCACAGGCCCCACCCGCTATCTCCGGGTGGGGGCGCTTTGCTCCCCTCGGCCTCAGGGGATGTGGCTCTCCAGGGAGCGGGTAATCAGAGCGCCAGACACCCCCAACTCGGTACTGAACTCCGCGGTCGCTGTGTGGAATGAGATCAGCGCCCGTGTCGGGGCTGTTGACCTGCCGGTCCCGGTTCCACAGGCCCATCTCCAGGGCGTCCAGGGCCAGGGTGGTGTGCAGGCTGGTCGAGACCTGCCAGCCGACGATCCGACGCGAGTACATGTCCATCACGAACGCGGCATAGACCCAGCCGGAGAAGGTGCGGATGTAGGTGATGTCGGCAACCCAAGCTGATTCGGCCCGGCTGCGGTGAACGCTCGACCCACGAGGTCGGCAGGGCGGTCACCGACCGGTCCCGCGATCGTGGTGCGCGGGCTCTTCGCGTTGGTGATCCCGCGAATCCCGTTGGCCCGCATCACTCTCTCGACCGTGCAGCGGGCCACCGGGTGGTTCTGGCGGACCAGGCACCGCCACGTCTTACGCGCCCCATACACGCCCTAGTTGGCGTCGTGGACGGCGCGGATCCGCGTCAGCGTCTGCATGTCGGCGACCGTGCGCGCCGACGGTGGCCTGGCCCGGGCGGCGTAGTAGGTGCTCGGAGCGATCTCGGCGCAGGTCCCGGCCAGCGCCCGACAGATCGGCTCGACTCCGTGCTCGTCGCGGTGTTCCTCGACGAAACGCACCTTCAGCGATGTTGGCGGTCGAGCTCCGCTCCGAAAAAGGTCGCGGCCTGGCGCAGGATCAGATTCGCTCGCCTGAGCTCACGATTCTGCGCCTCGAGCTCGAGGACCCGCTGCCGGTCGGTGACCTCGCCGCCCTGCTCCGACCCTCCCTACCGTGACGACGCGCTCGAAGACGACCCGGTGGACTCCGCGGCCTCCGCCCACCGCACCCACCCCCGCAACGCCTCGGGATGGACATCCAACTGGCCGGCGATCCGCGCGATCGCTCCTCGACGGGTCGAGGCCTCACGCCGCGCATCCAGGGCCAACCGCGTCGCGCGCTCCTTCAACTCCTCCGGGTACTTCCGTGCTGCATGCATGCTCCAGATCCTTCCGGGTCTTCAGCCTCCACGAAACCCGGGGTGGATCAGTGCTGGATTGGGGCGCGTCCCCAAAGGATCGTGCACTGGCACGGTTCTGGCACGAAGTGTCCTTTCCATGCCAGGCGGCAGGAACGTACGGGCCGTGGCCCAACCGTCGCGTCTTGACCGCCCATCCTTAGAAGTACCCCGGATGGGGTCTCGGGGGCGGTGCTTCGGCCGGGCTAGTCCGGCGCTCGCGGTCGTGCGGTGCGCGTCGGCTTGGCTGGTCGGCTGAACACCCCGCGTAAGGCGGCGCGGATCGCGTCGCGCTGTTCGGGGGTCAGGGTCGGCGATGTGGCGACCAGCTCGTCGAGGTACGCGTCGAGGTCAGCGCGAGCCTCTGCCTGACGTCGTGACTTGGTCTCGCGCTTCATGGCTTCCTACTCCGGGCTGCGCCGTCGATGCTTTTGGCCCCGACGTCTGTGCCGCGAATCGGCCGGCCAGCCGTCGCTCTGCGGCCTTGAAAGGCCTCCATCTGCTGCGGCCCTTTCGCGCGAGAGGGTGGTAGACACGACCTCAAGTTAGGTCTGGCTCTGGCAGAGCGCATCCGAGCCGCGCGGCTTGCTTCAAGGCAGGTGCCGGCATCACTCCATCGGACGATGCTGCGGCTGACCCATCCGTGCGCTATGGCCTTCTCGGCTCCGCGGCAAACTCTCGCGCTAGCGTTCCGGCATCATCCCGAGGATTGAGCCATTCGGGGGATGGCCTCACACTGTGTGCGCTCCTAGCGTGTAGGGCGTGCATCTCCAGAACCCTGGGGATCCAGACGAACGGTGGGGGCGTCGGACCCTGGCAGAGAGTCATCGGCTGGCAGCCAAGCTGAACCTAGAACGGCGCAGGGCCCTGGCCCACCAGCGGAGGATCGCGATGGAGAGAGAACGGCTGCGGGAGAACTTGCGGCGAGACGGGCATGGCACGAGCGAGTCGCGGTGACCAGCGTCGACCGCGGAGACATGAATGAGCGGCCGCATCCGACGGGGCCACAGCAGAGACACCCAACGAGTCAGACACCGCGTCTAAGGCCGCGGCATCGTGCCGATCGCCCGGGCGGCGCGGGCACTCGCTTGTTTGCCCGGATCATCCAGATGTTCGTGCCCAGGACGGTCAATCCTCGGGACGGGGGGCGGCCTGACGGCTCACGGCCTTGACGTCGAGCAGTAGGTCCTGCCGTATTGCTGTCCTCCCTGAGGGCGGCGGCGCTGTTGGTGGCATTGACGCTCGGACGATGTCAGTCGTGCCGGCGCTTTCGGTAGAGGGCAGCATCCGCCCGGGCGACGATGTTCTCCAGTGAGTCGTCGGGTGTCACCCGCGTGAGCCCGATCGTCACCGAGCTGTGCTCTGGGGAGTGTGCGAGCTCTTCGTTGACCTGGGCAAGCCGTCTCTCGGCCTGGGCGATGGTGAGGCCAAGGATCACGCAGACGAACTCGTCGCCGCCGTAACGGATGATCACGTCGTGGGAGCGCAGCGAGGCCCGCAGGACGTTGGCGACATCCAGCAACACGCGATCGCCGGCCGCGTGGCCTTGCGAGTCGTTGACGGACTTGAGGCCGTCCACGTCGACGTAAGCCAGGACCAGGGGCTCCTTCGTCCGGCTTGCCTTGGTCATCTCGCGCTCCAGTTCCGCGACACCCGGGCCACGCAGGTATACCCCCGTCAAGCCGTCGCGAGATGCTCTTCCGCGATCCTTGGCCGATATTCCGCGATCGGCTGATGCTCGGTCGCGGTCGCGTTTCGACTCGGTCCGTTCCCGGGCTCCCGCGGCCCGGTCGGCGATTGCGGTGTGGCGATCACGCTTGGCCTGGGTGCGCTCGGTGGCTCCCGACCGTCGATCCTGGGAGGCTTGAGTCCGATCGGAGGCCGCTTCGTTCCGGGCCCGTTCCGACTGGTGGAGCGCCTCCTTGGCGGTTCGGGTGCTCCCTTTCTGCTCCGATCGCTCGAAGGCCTGGTCGCGCAACTCGGCGGCTTTGTCGCGCCGGTCTCCTGCTTGGTCACGCTGGTCGCCGGCGCGGTCACGCAGCGCGGCAGCCCCGTCCCGCACATCGGCGGCCAGGTCACGCTTGTCGCCCAACTGGTCGCGTTCGTCGCCCAGCCGGTCGCGTTCGTCGCCCAGCCGGTCGCGTTCGTCCCCGGCCTGGTCGCGTTCGTCCCCGGCCTGGTCGCGTTCGTCCCCAGCCTGGTCGCGTTCGTCGCCAGCGTGGTCGCGTTCGTCGGCGATCTGGTCACGTTCGTCGGCGATCTGGTCACGTTCGTCGGCAACCTGCTCCCGCTGGCTGTCGGAATGTCCTGGCTCGGTGAAAGCCCGACCCCGCTCGACGGCGGCGTCGTCGCGCTCGTCACCGGCCAGATCCCGCCGATCACTTGCCTCGTCTCGCTGCTCGCCGGCTTCATCCCGCTCGTCTAAAGCTCTGTCGCGCAGGTCAGCCGGGTCCGTTCGCTCGCCTTCCTTCGAAGACTCCATGCCCACCGCCGCCGATCCCTGGTCGCAGTCCACAGTCGTGGTGCGTGAAGGGGTCACCACCTGATTCGGTGGGTGCACGCGCCGTAGGCATCGTAATTGCCATCGCGAGCGCGGCTGGTCACCGCAGGCCATTGCGGGCAGCCGCCGTCGCGGCGCATCATGGGGCCGCGCCGGCGGCGATGTCGGGAGGGCGCTCGCAGGTGTCCCAGGTCGAAACGGGGGCTCCAGAGAGGAACCTTCCATGCCCAACCAGTCCCGACGCACCTTCTTGGTGGGCGCCGGTGCCGGCGTAGTCGCCGGTGTCGCGGCGTCGACCTCCGCATCTCCTGCTGCCGCCGTCGACCACGATCTGACCGGTGTGGGCGCCTCGTCTGGCGGGCCGATAGTTGCGTACGTGCATGACGTCGGCACCGGCGAGATCGCGGTGATGTCTGGGGACCGTGAGGTTGTCTTCGCCGACCGGGCGCTGGCTGCCCGGCTCGCCCGGAAGCTCGGGTGACGCGCGATGTCCTCCCACCGCGAAGCGCCGGAGATCTCCAAGGACCCGGTCGCCGACAGCACGGACGTCTACGCGTTCGTAAGTCCCGACAAGCCCGACACGGTCACTGTGATCGTCAATTACATCCCGCTGGAGGAACCGGCTGCCGGCCCGAACTTCTACGAGTTCGGCGACGACGTTCTGTATCAGATCCATGTCGCCAACTCCGGCAAGGCTGAGGCAGACATTACCTATACGTTCCGGTTCACCACCAAGGTGATCAACCCGGAGACCTTCCTGTACAACACCGGGCCGATCACCAGCCTGGACGACGAGAACTTCAACCGCCGCCAGTTCTACAGCGTCAGCCGCAGCGCAGGGCGGCGGGGCAAGCAGCGCGGCCGCGGCGAGGTGCTGGCCAAGCGACTTGCAAGCCCCCCCTGCAACGTCGGGTTCCGCTCCACACCGGACTACCCCGGCCTGGCCGCGATGGCGTACCACGACCTGGGTGGGGGACGCCGGGTCTTCGCCGGTCAGCGCGCGGAGGGCTTCTACGTCGACACCGGCTCGATCTTCGACCTCGGCGCCCTGCGGCCCGTGCAGCACCTGCACCTGATCCCCAGCGGCGCCCAGCCCGGAGTGAACGCGTTCGCGGATGTCAACGTGCACAGCATCGCACTGCAGGTCCCGATCACCGACCTCACCCGAGATGGCGTCCTGCCCACCGACCCCACGGACCCGGCCGCCGTGATCGGGATCTGGACGTCGGCCCACCGCCAGCGGGCCCGGGTCCACGACCGCCGCGAGGGCGGCTACCGCGGTTCAGGCTCCTTCGTCCAGGTCTCACGCCTGGGTAATCCGCTGTTCAACGAGGTCATCATTCCGATGGGTCTGAAGGACGAGTGGAATGCCGACGAGCCCGAGGACGACGAGAATTACCTGAGGTTCGTGCAACGACCCGAGCTGGCGACGCTGCTACCGGTGCTCTACCCGGGCGTATTCCCCAACCTGGCGGCCTACGACAAGGACCGGGCCGACCTGGTGGCGATTTTGCTCACCGGCATCCCCGGCGGGATCGTCCCCGGATTCCCCGGAAACTTCACCGGTCAGACCTACGCCGACCTGCTGCGGCTCAACGTCGCCATCGCCCCGTCCGAGAGCCCTAACGACCTGGGTCTGCTCGGTGGGGACATCGCCGGGTTCCCCAACGGGCGACGGGTGGCCGACGACGTCACCACCATCGAGCTGAAGGCGGTGGCCGGGGCGACGATCCCGCTCGTGGATCCGACGTACACGCCGGACGCCGCCGTGGCGGCGGTGACCCAGGGCGTCGACAAGGTCGACTACCTGGACTCCTTCCCCTACCTGGGTCATCCCTACAGCGGCTTCAGCGCCACACCGGGTGACGTGTCGGTGTGACCGAAAGCCACCACAACGCCGGGCTGGGCGCCGTGGTCGTCGACATCGGCGGTGACGTCGGCGCCCTGGTCCTGTACACCGACGCCGCGATGACCGGTCTCGAGATCGAGATCAGCCCCATCAACGACGACACACGCCGCAGCCACGTCGCCGTGCACGCCAGGGCGATGCCCGGACGAGAGCCGGTGCACGCCGCGGTCTACCCAGACCTACCCAGTGGCCGATACCAGCTCTGGCACCCCGGAGGACTCCCCGCCGGCACCGTCCACATCACGGCAGGGGGCGTCACGGAGACAACCTGGGCGGCCGTAACCGGCCTCGAATGAGGGACCTGGGCAACGCTCCACTCCAGGGTCGTTGGCGACCTCGAGCTGCGTGACGCACTTACTGGCGAACTGATCTTCCTCGGGGATCTGCAAGAGGGCCTGGCGCTTTCGACGAAGGCAGTTTGGCCGACGTGGACACCATCGACACCTCTGTCACGACGGTCGAGACCGTGGTTCGCGACGGCCCTAAGGCCTCCAGATGGTCCTGCGGGAGTGGGTTGAGTCGCACATCGTGGAGGCGCGCGAGTGGGCAGAGGGTGGCTCTGCTCATGACAAGTTGCGCCACTGACCCGATAGGGGAGCACAAGAGCGCGGCGGAGGTCCGGGTCAAGGGTGACCGCAGGTCATGGCGCAGCGACGCCTTTAGGCGCCCTAATGGGGCTGCGGGGTGGGCCGGGAGACTGGTCTGTCTCGGGCCGTCGGCGGGTGATCACTGAGGCGCCCGGAGGCTTGGACCTCTTTGTCCAGACTGTGACCCCGTCGGTGGCGGAGGCCGCCGAAGACGGGTGGGGTGTCGCGCTTGGAGCGCTTTCCATTAGGCCGTCAAGGGGTCTCCCTGCTCGAGGTCGGTGATCGAGTCGAGAAAGGGACGAGCGATGGAGTTGTTCTGTGGGATCGACTGGGCCGAGCATCACCATGACGTGGCGCTGGTCAATGCCGGTGGGGATGACCTGGCCAAGGTCCGGATCGGTGATGACCGGGCCGGTCTTGAACGCTTGGTGTCGGTGATCGGTGCGCATGCCGTCCCGGTGGGCATGGTCGGGATCGCCTTGGAGACCGACCGGGGGTTGCTGGTGGCTGCTCTGCGTGCCGGCGGCTTCCGGGTGTTCGCGATCAACCCGAAGTCGGTTGACAGGTACCGGGACCGGTTTGCCGTGTCCGGCGCCAAGTCTTATGCGGCGGACGCGTTGGTGCTGGCCCACAACCGCGACCACCAGCCCGCCGGCACACCCTAAGGCCCCACCCGCACACCCCGAAAAACAACAACAGCCGAACCTACATTCGTAGGTCCGGCTGTCGCCGATGTCCTGAGACATCACACAGTCGGGCTGACAGGATTTGAACCTGCGACCCCTTGACCCCCAGTCAAGTGCGCTACCAAGCTGCGCTACAGCCCGTCTTCGGTTGTCGCCCATCGGGCGTGGGGAAGACTACCGGACTCAGCGGCGCCGCTTCTCACGCACCCGCACGCTCAGCTCGATCGGAGAGCCGGCGAACCCGAAGGTCTCCCGCAGGCGTCGCTCCATGTACCGGCGGTACCCCGCCTCGAGGAAGCCGGACGCGAACACGACGAACCGGGGCGGGCGGGTCGACGGCTGGGTGGCGAACAGGATGCGGGGCTGCTTGCCGCCTCGCACGGGGTGCGGGTGCGCGGCCACCAGTTCGCCGAAGAACGCGTTGAGGCGTCCCGTCGAGATCCGGCTGTCCCATGAGTCGAGGGCAAGGTCGAGCGCGGGGACGAGGCGCTCCAGGTGCCGGCCGGTGCGGGCCGAGACGTTCACGCGTGGCGCCCACTGCACCTGTACGAGGTCGCGCTCGATCTCGCGCTCCAGGTACCGGCGGCGCTCCTCGTCGACGAGATCCCACTTGTTGTAGGCGATCACCAGGGCACGGCCGGCCTCGGTGACCATCGACAGGATCCGGGTGTCCTGCTCGGTCAGCGTCTCGCTCGCGTCGATGAGAACGACTGCGACCTCGGCCTTCTCGAGCGCGCTGTGGGTACGCAGCGATGCGTAGAAGTCGGCGCCCTTGGAGTGGTGCACGCGCCGCCTGATGCCGGCCGTGTCGACGAACCGCCAAGCCCGTCCGGACAGCATGACCATCTCGTCGACCGGGTCGCGCGTAGTCCCCGCGACGGAGTCGACGACGACACGCTCGCTGCCGACGAGCTTGTTCAGCATCGACGACTTGCCGACGTTCGGCTTGCCCAGCAACGCCACACGCCGAGGTCCCCCGGGCAGTGCTCCGGCGACGGTGGACTGGTCGGGCAGCGCCGCGACACACGCGTCAAGGAGGTCGCCGGACCCGCGACCGTGAACCGCCGACACCGGGAACGGCTCACCCAGTCCGAGGTTCCACAGGGCGGCGGCGTCGGCCTCGCCGCGCATGTCGTCGACCTTGTTCGCAGCCAGGACGACGGGCTTGCCCGAGGCCCGCAGCATCTTGACGACGCGCTCGTCGGTGGCGGTTGCGCCCACGGTGGCGTCCACGACGAACAGCACGGCGTCAGCGAGCTCCACGGCGACCTCGGCCTGCTCGGCGACCTGCGCGTCCAGGCCGAACAGGTCGACCTCCCAGCCGCCGGTATCGACCAGCGTGAAGTCGCGTCCGGCCCACTGCGCGGGGTAGCTGACGCGGTCACGGGTCACGCCCGGCACGTCCTCCACCACGGCTTCCCGTCGGCCGAGGATGCGGTTCACCAGAGTCGACTTGCCGACGTTCGGCCGGCCCACGACGGCCAGCACGGGCAGCGGGCCCGGGTGCTCGTCCACCAGCGCACCGGGGCCGCCCTCGATCAGCGCGACGTCTTCCTCGGAGAGCTCGTACTCGTCCAGTCCCGCCCTGAGGGCGGGTGTGGGGTCGATGGGCTCCTCGCTCACCGCTCGGCCTCCTGGGGGGTGTCCAGGTGCAGTGGGACGAGGGCCAACACGGCATCCACCGTCTGCTCGAAGGTCAGCGCCGACGAGTCAATCGTCGTGACTCCGTCTGCCGCAGTGTGGAACTGGGAGACGGTGGCGTCGTCGGCGTCACGTCGCAGCACCTGGTCGCGAGTGGCCTCCATGGCGGCGTCGTCGTCGCGACCGTGGGTCTCGGCGGCGCGTCGAGCCAGCCGCTCGCGCTCCTCTGCGGTCAGGAGTACGCGCACGTCCGCATCGGGAGCCACCACAGTCGTGATGTCGCGGCCCTCTGCGACGATCCCCCTGCCGCGGCGGGCCTCGGCGATGAGGGCACGCTGGCGGTCGCGCAGCTCGGCTCGCACCTCGAGGTTCGTGGCGACCGCGCTGACCGCTGCCGTGACGGCGCCGGTGCGCAGGTCCGAGTCGACCTCGTGACCGTCAACCTGCACGGTCGGGGCGAGCGGGTCCGTCCCCATGTGCAGGTCGAGGGCTCGCGCGACGGCGGCCACCGCCGCCTGGTCGGCCAGGTCGACCCCGTGCTCGAGGCACCACCAGCAGACGGCCCGGTACATCGCCCCCGTGTCGAGGAACTCGAGGCCCAGCGTGGCCGCGACCTTGCGGCTGACGCTGGACTTGCCCGACCCGGAGGGGCCGTCGATGGCGACGACCACAGGGCGTGGGTTGTACGCGGGCACGGTTCACCTCGGGACGGCAGAAGACGGGGCGGTCACTCCAGGGTAGTGCGTGCTCAGCCCGCCAGAGTCCAGCCGCCCGCTCGCAGGGCTTCCTCGAGCCGCTCGCGGACCGCGGGCAGCACCGAGACCTCGGCCAGGCCCACCAGCCGGTCCGGTGCGTGCTCGAGGCGCAGATCCTCCAGGTTCACCTCTGCCCGGCCCATCGTCGCGAGCATGCGGCCGAGCTCGCCGGGGCGGTCGGGGATCAGCACGGTGACCACCGCGAACCGCGTCGGGGCGGCGCCATGCTTGCCGGGGATCCGCAGCTGCCCGCGCACCCCTGCGTCGAGCGCCGTCGCGAGGGCCGCACGCGCGCCGGGTGCCTGGGGGTCGGCATCCAGCGACTGCAGGGCCGCGATCACCGCGTCGAGGTCGGATCGCAGCGACGCGAGCACCTGAGCGACCGGCCCGGCGTTCGCCCCGAGGATCTGGACCCAGAGCGCGGGGTCGCTCGCCGCAACGCGCGTGACGTCGCGCAGCCCCTGCCCGGCCAGACCGACCGCCTGGTCGTCGGTGTCGACGAGGCGTGCCGCCACCAGGGACGCCACCACCTGGGGCACGTGGGAGATCCGCGCGACAGCGTGGTCGTGCGCCTCGGCCGCCATCACCGTCGGAGCCGCGCCGAGGTCGAGCACCAGGTCGTGCACGGCGCGGACGGCCTCTGGGTCGGCGCCGACGGCCGGCGTGAGCACCCACGGTCGTCCCCGGAACAGGTCTGCCCGCGCCGCCACGGCACCGGATCGTTCCCGGCCCGCGAGCGGGTGCCCGCCGACGTAGCGGCTCACCGCCTCCGGCCCGACCGCCCACTCCTCGGCGAGCTCGGTCAGGGGGCGCTCCTTGACGCTCGCCACGTCGGTGACGACGGCCGACGGGTACGCAGCGAGCTGGGCCGCGACCACCTCGGCCGTGACGTCCGGAGGGGCCGCGACCACCACCAGCTTCGGGGCGGGCTCGTCGACGCCCGCCAGCCGTCCGGCCCCCAGGTCGCGAGCGAGCGTGCGGGCCGTTGGGGACGGGTCGTGCAGCACGACGTCTACGCCGAGGGCACGGAGCCCGAGCCCGATGCTCGTCCCCAGCAGGCCGGTTCCGACGACCCGGACCGGACCCACGGTGCGGGCGACTCCCCCGGCTGGGCTCACTGGGCCAGGTCGCGGCGCAGCCCGACCGCCCCACGGAGGTAGACGTGCTGGACGTCGCCACGCGCCACCTCGACGTCCACGTGGGCCATCAACCGGACCACGCGAGGCATGGCGCCAGCCACGTCGATCTCCACGGTGCACAACAGCGGTACGTCGCCCATCCCCAGCTCGCGGGCCGCCAGAGCCGGGAACTCCGAACGGAGGTCCGCCGTGACCGTGAAGATGATGGAGATCAGGTCGTCGGCCGTGATGGCGTTGGCCTCGAGAACGGCCGTGACCAGCTCTCGGGTGGACGCCAGCAGGTGCTCGCGCTCGTCCACGTCGAGCTGGATCGCCCCGCGGATCGCCCGCACCGCCACCTGCGCCTCCCTGGGTTCCTCGGACCGTGGACCACCGTAGAGGCTGGCCCTGCAGCGTGTGCCCCCGCTCCACGCTGCGAGACGGCGAGAAATCCCTTCGAACGGATGGCAAGGGTAGCCTTACCTGACCGGTATGCTCCCCCGGTGTCCAGCCCCGTCCACGTGGCTCCCGCGACGGCGGGCTTCGTCCGCGCGCTCGCCTCCCGCGGGCATGCCGTGGCCGTCGTGACGGCGGACGAGCAGGTCAGCTACCGCGACCTCGCCGACCGCGTCGGCGACGTCGCCCGCCGTCTGGGCGGACGCCGGCCGGGCAGCGGTCGACGGTTGGTGCTGCTGGCGGCTCGCAACGACCTCGACTCGCTGGTGACCTTTCTCGCCGCCCTGTCCGCCGGGCACCCGGTGCTGCTCGGCCCGGGAAGCAACGGCGCCGCCGTCGCATCGCTGACGGCCGCCTACGACCCCGACGTCGTCGCGGAGGGCGCCGACATCCTGGAGCGGCGGGACGGGTCGGCGCACCAGCTGCACCCCGACCTGGCCGTGCTGATGAGCACGTCGGGCTCGACCGGCTCGCCCAAGCTGGTGCGCCTATCGCACGACAACCTGCAGCAGAACGCCGAGGCCATCGCCACCTACCTCGACATCCGCCCGACCGACCGCGCGGCGACCACACTGCCGATGGCCTACTGCTACGGCCTGTCAGTGATCACCAGCCACCTAGCGCGTGGGGCTTCTCTCCTGCTGACCGGCCTCTCCGTCGTCGACACCTGCTTCTGGCAGCTGTTCCGCGAGCACCGGGCAACGACCTTCCCCGGCGTCCCGCACACGTTCGAGCTGCTCGACCGGGTGGGCTTCGCCGACATGGACGTGCCTCACCTCCGCTACGTCACCCAGGCCGGCGGACGGCTCGCGCCCGACCGCGTCCGCCGGTTCGCCGAGCTGGGGCAGCGCAGCGGCTGGGACCTGTTCGTCATGTACGGGCAGACCGAGGCGACGGCCCGGATGGCTTACCTGCCACCGCATCTCGTCCACAAGCGCCCATCGGCGATCGGTGTCCCGATTCCCGGCGGGTGGTTGCACCTGCGTCACCTCAGTGACACCGGAGAGCCGGTTCACGAAGACCCCGCGGTCGGTGAGCTGGTCTACACCGGGCCGAACGTGATGCTCGGATACGCCGAGACACCCGCCGACCTCGCTCTCGGCCGCACCACCGACGCGCTCGCGACCGGCGACCTGGCGCGGCTGACACCCGACGGGCTCTTCGAGGTGGTCGGGCGGCTGGGCCGCTTCGTCAAGCTGTACGGGCTGCGGATCGACCTGCAGCGCGCCGAGGACACGTTCACGCAGCTGGGCTTCACCGTCTGCTGCACCGGTGACGACGAAACCCTCGTGATTGCGGTCGAGGGTTGCGACGACGACGCCAGGATGCTGCAGAGGCTCGCCGCCACCGAGCTGGCTCTCCCCCCAGGCGCGGTCCGCGTCCATCCGGTGGACGCCATCCCGCGGCTCCCGAACGGCAAGCCGGACTACGCGGCCGTGGCTGGTGCGGCCCGCCCGGTGGTGCCTGGTCCCCGTCCCAAGCCCACGGCAGACGCGGCGCGCGAAGCGGAGGTGCTCGACGCGACCGCCCTCAGGCAGCTGTACGCCGAGCTGCTCGACCGGCCCGACGTCACCGACGACGACTCCTTCGTCAGCCTCGGCGGAGACTCGCTCTCGTACGTCACGACGTCGATCCGGCTGGAGGAGCTGCTCGGTCACCTGCCGGCCGGCTGGCACACGACGAGCGTGCGTGACCTGGTACCCGCTTCGCCGGAGGCCCGTCGGCGCCGTGGCCACGTCGTCGAGACCAGCGTCGCTCTCAGAGCAGTGGCGATCGTGCTCATCGTCAGCACCCATGCGCAGCTGTTCGACGTGAAGGGCAGCGCGCACGTGCTGATGGCGGTGGCTGGCTTCAACTTCGCCCGGTTCCAGCTCACCGCCACGTCGAGCGGCGCACGACTGCGTCGCCAGCTCACCAGCATCGCCCGCATCGTCGTGCCGAGCGTGCTCTGGATCGGCGCCGCGTACCTGCTCACCGACCGGTACGGGCCCCAGAACGTGGTCCTGCTCAACGTGGTGCTCGGCCCGTCCGAGTGGAGCTCACGCTGGGACTTCTGGTTCGTCGAGGTGCTCGTCCTCGTGCTGCTCGCCCTGGCCGCACTGCTGGCCGTCCCGTGGGTCGACCGAGTGGAGCGCCGGTTCCCGTTCGCCTTCGTCGGCGGGCTCGTCGCCGTCGGTCTCGTGTGGCGCTTCGGCCTGACCGACGTCGACCTGCTGCACACGATGCCCGTCTTCTGGCTGTTCGCCCTCGGCTGGGCAGCTGCCAAGGCCTCCGCGGCCTGGCACCGCTGGGCCGTCACGGCCGTTGCCGCACTTGCCGTTCCCGGCTTCTTCGACGACCCCCTGCGCGACGGCATGATCCTCGCCGGCATCGTGGCTCTGGTCTGGCTACCGAGCGTGCGGTGCCCGCGGTGGCTGAGCAGGGTCGGCGGCGTGCTGGCCAGCGCCGCCCTGTACGTCTACCTGACGCACTGGCAGGTGTACCCGTACCTCGACGACGTCTCCCCGCTGCTCGCTGTCGTCTGCTCGCTGGCCGTCGGCATCGGCTACTGGCAGCTGTCGTCTCGCGCCTCGGGCTGGTTGCGCGCACTGCGCGAAGGTCGTCGGACGGGGCGTCGCGAAACCGTCCCAGAGCTCACAGCCCCAGGTCGGCCATCAGCACCCCGAGCTCCTCACGCGTGAGCGGGCGGTTCTTGCCCGGCAGCAGGTCGCCGAGCAGGACCGGCCCGATGCGCACGCGCACCAGCTGCATCACGGGGTGCCCGACCTCGGCCAGCAGCCGACGGACGATGTGGTGGCGTCCCTCGTGCAAGACGATCTCGACCAGCGCACGCCCCGGCTTGTGGTCGATCAGCTTGAACGAGTCGACCTTGGCCACGCCGTCGTCCAGCTCGATTCCGGCGCGCAGTCGCTGACCCAGGTCTCGCGGCACCGGGCCCGGGATCTCGGCGAGGTAGGTCTTCGGCACCTCGTACGAGGGGTGCTGCAGACGGTGCGAGAAGTCGCCGTCGTTCGTGATCAGCAGCAGGCCCTCGGTGTCGGCGTCGAGGCGCCCGACGTGGAACAGCCGCTCGGTCCGGTCGCCCACCAGGTCGCCGATCGAGGGACGGCCTTCTGGGTCGCTCATCGTCGCGACGACGCCGCGGGGCTTGTTCAGGGCCAGGTAGACCTTGGTGGTGTCGAGCTGCAGGCGCATCCCGTCCACGTGGATGACGGCCCGCTCTGGGTCGACCCGCACGCCGAGCTCGGTGACGACCTGCCCGTCGACGGTGACCCGACCGGCGGCGATCAGGTCCTCGCTGGCCCTTCTGGACGCGATTCCGGCCTGCGCCAGCACCTTCTGGAGCCGCACGCCGTCGGGATCGTGCACGTCGACCGCAGGTGCGGCGCCGACGGGAGGCTGACTGCGCCGCGCAATGGGGCGCTGTCCGCGTCCGCCCGTACCTGCCTTGCCCTTGGCCGCCGACCCCTTGCCTGCCGACCCGCCCTGCCGGGAGGCGCCGCGTGCTGCCCTGGCGGCCGGGGAACCAGGCGGGGTGCGGCGGGGACCGCCCTTGCCCCCGGCGCCGCGTCCGTCGCCCGACTGCTGGTTCACGCCGTTCCCTCCGCGAGCTCGTCGAGCACGTCCGCCTCTGGCAGGTAGGGAGCCAGGGCAGGCAGCTCGGCGAGACTGCCCAGGCCCATCCGCTCGAGGAATGACGTGGTGGTGCCGTACAGGATGGCTCCCGTGGTGGGGTCGGTGCCGACCTCGGCGACGAGGCCTCGCGTAGTCAGGGTACGCACGACCGAGTCGACGCTGACGCCCCGTACCGCCGCAACCCTCGCGCGGCTCACCGGCTGCCGATAGGCGATCACCGCCAGGGTCTCCAGCGCCGCCTGCGTCAGACGCGCCGTCTGGCCGTCGAGCAGGAACCGCTGCACGACCGGCGCGAGCTCCGCACGGCTGTAGACCCGCCACCCACCGGCGACCTCTCGCAGCTCGAAACCCCTGTGCTGGGAGGTGTACTCGGCTGACAGTTCCTCGAGCAACGCCCGGACGCGCTCGCGCGGCAGCACCACAGCAGCGGCCAGCGAGGCCTCGCTCACAGGCTCGTCGACGACCATCAGGATCCCTTCCAGCGCGGCTCGCGCACCGCCAGGGAGCACGTCCAGGTCGAGGCCCTCCTCCACGGTGTCGTCGGTGACGGACACGCCCTCCGACACGTCGGTGTGGCTCTCGGTCACTCGGTCTCCTGCTCCTCTGCCTGGGTGGCGTCGAACCGTGGTCGGGCCACGTCGGCGGCCGGTGTGTCCTCGTCGAACTCGTCGCTGACGGTGATCTCGCCCTCGGCGCTCCCCGTCCAGCGGATGGTCAGCTCGCCCAGCGGCGACACCTGGTCGAAGGCGACCGCCGACTCCTTGAAGAGCTCCAGCAGTGCCAGGAAGCGCCCGATCACCACCATCGCGTCGGCCGCATCGGCGACCAGGTCGCGGAAGGTCGCGGTGCCCGACCGGCGCAGCCGCCGCACCAGGAGGTCGGCCTGGTCGGCCACGCTGACCGCCGAGCCATGCAGGTGCGCCAGGCTCACCTCGGGCGGTGCCGGACGCGCTGCGCTCGCACGGGCGGCGATCTCGGCGAGCTGCTCGGGCGTGAGGGAGAAGACGAGCTCGGGAAGCAGGTCGGCCAGGTGCGGGTCGAGGGACACGGCGCGGGGGGTGCCCCGTCCCACAGTCGCCATCCGCTCGGCGAACGTCTCCGAGACGCGCCTGTAGGCGCGGTACTGCAACAGGCGCGCGAACAGCAGGTCACGCGCCTCGAGCAGCGCCAGGTCCTCCGCGTCGTCGACCTCTCCCGAGGGCAGCAGTCGCGCCGCCTTGAGGTCGAGCAGGGTGGCAGCCAGGACGAGGAACTCGCTGGCCTGCCCGAGGTCCCACCCGTCGTCGAGGGCCCGGATGTGCGCGATGAAGTCGTCGGTGACCGTCGCGAGGGCGATCTCGGTGATGTCGAGCTGATGCTTCGAGATCAGCCCGAGCAGGAGGTCGAAGGGGCCGGTGAAGTTCTCCAGCCTCACCTCGAACGGGTTCGCGCGGGACTGCTCGACAGCGCTCACCCTTTCGGGGGTAGGTGCCTTCACGGGGAGCTCATCGACTCTCGGTCCTGGGCCGGCACGCAGACGGGGGGGACGCTCAGGCCGCGCTGCCGCGCGCCACGAGCTCACGCGCCAGCTGCCGGTACGCCTCGGCGCCGGCGTGCCCTGAGGCGTAGTGGGTGATCGGCGTGGCCACCACGGAGGCCTCGGGGAACTTCACCGTGCGTCCGATGACCGTGTGGAAGACGGTGTCTCCGAACGCTTCCACCAGACGAGCCACCACCTCGCGGCTGTGCAGGGTGCGCTGGTCGTACATCGTGGCGAGGATGCCGTCGACCTGCAGACGCGCGTTCAGCCGGTCCTGGATCTTCTCGATCGTCTCCATCAGCAGGGCCACACCGCGCATCGCGAAGAACTCGCACTCGAGAGGGATCAGCACGCCGTGCGAGGCCGTCAGCGCGTTGACCGTCAGAAGGCCGAGTGAGGGCTGGCAGTCGATCAGCACGACGTCGTAGTCGTCGACGATGGGGCGCAGCACCCGTCCGAGGATCATCTCGCGGGCCACCTCACCCACCAGCTGCACCTCGGCGGCGGAGAGGTCGATGTTCGCCGGCAGCAGGTCGAGCCCGGCGATGTCGGTCGTGCGGATCACGTCGTGGATCTTCACGTCCCGAGCCATCAGCAGGTTGTAGACGGTGTGGTCGAGGCTGTTCGGGTTGCTCCCGAGGCCCACGGACAGCGCGCCCTGCGGGTCGAAGTCGACGAGGAGCACCTTGCGGCCGTACTCCGCCAGGGCAGCACCCAGGCTGATGGTCGACGTGGTCTTGCCCACGCCGCCCTTCTGGTTGCACATCGAGATGATGCGGGCCGGGCCGGTGGACCGCAGCGGCGGCGGGACCGGGAACTGCGGGAGTGGGCGTCCGGTCGGTCCGAGACCAGCCTTTGCCTGGTCGGACGTCGTGGTGCTCACAGGTGCTCTCGTCTCTGCCTTCGGCTTGTTCTGCGCGTGTCGCGACCCTAGTCGGCCCGCCCACGGGGCATCAACCAGGCTCACCGTGCGCGGGGGTGCGCGGCGGCGTACACCTCGCGCAGCGAGTCGATCGTGACGAGCGTGTACACCTGCGTCGTGGTCACCGACGCGTGTCCGAGCAGCTCCTGCACGACCCTGACGTCCGCCCCGCCCTCGAGCAGGTGGGTGGCGAACGAGTGCCGGAGGGTGTGCGGGGAGACGTGGCCTCCGACTCCGGCGCGCTCGGCCGCCGCCCTGAGCACCGACCAGGCGCTCTGCCGCGAGAGCCGGCTCCCCCGCGTGTTGAGGAACACGGCGGGCGTGCCGCGCCCGTGCGTCGCCATCGAGGGTCGCCCTCGCACCAGCCAGGCCTGCAGGGCCCCGACGGCGTAGGAGCCGAGCGGCACGACGCGCTCCTTGCTGCCCTTGCCGAACAGCCGCACGGCGGCACCGTCCGGGCGTCCCTCGGCGGTCTGCTCGGTGCTGCCCCCCGGGCCACCACTCAGGAACGGGAGGTCGTCGAGGTCGAGCCCGACGGCCTCGCTGATGCGGGCGCCGGTCGCGTACAGCACCTCCAGCAGCGCGCGATCGCGCAGCGAGGCCGGGGTGTCGCCGACCGACGCGGCCTCGAGAAGCCGCGTCACCTCGTCCACCCTGATCGCCTTCGGCAGCTTCTTCGGCGGGGACGGGGGCCGCACGTCGCTGGCCGGGTCGGTTGTCGTCACGCCCTCGCGAGCCATGAACCGGTGCCACCCGCGCACCGCGACCACCGTGCGCGCGGTCGACGACGCAGTGAGTACCGGACGCCCGTCGGTGCCGGTGCGGAGGGCGGCCACGAAGTCCGACACCAGCTGCGGCTGCACGTCGCCCGGACCGACAACGCCACGCGAGGCGAGGTAGGCCGAGTACCGGTCGAGGTCGCGCCGGTAGGCGGCCAGGGTGTTGGTGGCGAGGCCGCGCTCGACGGCGAGGTGCTCCAGGTACCCCTTCAGCTGGCGCGCCAGTGGCGCGGGAAGCGTCGGCGCCTCGGCCGTCAGGAGAGGACCTCTGCCAGGGGTCGACTGGGCATGCCGTGGGCCTCGGCGACCGGCGCGTAGGTGACCTCGCCGTCGTAGGTGTTCAGCCCGAGGGCAAGGGCCGGGTCACGCGAGAGTGCCTGCTGCCAGCCGTTGTTCGCCAGCTCGACCGCGTACGGCAGGGTCACGTTGGTGAGGGCGTACGTGCTGGTGTGCGGCACCGCGCCCGGCATGTTCGCAACGCAGTAGAAGACCGAGTCGTGCACCGCGTAGGTCGGGTCGGCGTGAGTGGTCGGACGGGAGTCCTCGAAGCAGCCGCCCTGGTCGATCGAGATGTCCACCAGCACGCTGCCGGGCTTCATGCGCGACACCTGCTCGTTGGTGACGAGCTTGGGCGCCTTCGCTCCCGGCACCAGGACGGCCCCGATCACCATGTCGGCGTCCATGATCGCCCGCTCGACCTCGTAGGAGTTCGAGGCCACCGTCTGGCAGTGGCCCTGGTAGATGGCGTCGACCTGTCGCAGCCGTGCCACGTTGCGGTCGAGGAGAAGCACCTCGGCTTGCATGCCCAGGGCGATCGCCGCGGCGTTCATGCCCGCCACGCCTGCGCCGATCACGACGACCTTCGCCGCGTACACACCTGGCACACCGCCCATCAGCACCCCACGGCCGCCCTGGGCGCGCATCAGGGTGGCAGCACCGACCTGGGGGGCGAGCCGTCCAGCGACCTCGCTCATCGGGGCCAGCAGGGGCAGTGACCTGTCGGCGAGCTCCACGGTCTCGTAGGCGATCCCGGTGACCTTGCGCTTCACGAGTTCTTCGGTCAGCGGCCTGTCCGCGGCCAGGTGCAGGTACGTGAAAAGGGTCTGCCCCTCACGCATCCGGTCGTACTCAGAGGCCACCGGCTCCTTTACCTTGAGCACGAGATCCGCTGCGCCCCAAGTCTCGTCGGCGTCCGAGGCGATCACGGCTCCGGCAGTCACGTAGTCGTCGTCGGTGATCGACGAGCCGACGCCTGCCTGGGTCTCGACGACGACCTCGTGGCCGTGGCGCACCAGCTCGTGCACGCCGGACGGGGTGATCGCCACCCGGTACTCGTGGTTCTTGACCTCGCGGGGAATGCCAACCTTCACAGCCGTCACTCGTCCTTCGCGTCAGCGCCACCGACTCCGCCGCCGGTCGCGGGATGCGGGTCCGACCACGCCGTCGCAGTGTCGTGATCGACGGCGTCGTCGTCCACCGGCGGCGAGTCTAGTGTCGCCATCGTCGGGCGGCTCCGTTCCCGGCGCCCCGACACCCAGCGACCGCGCAGGAGTCCTCATGTGGCTGACCCACCTCTACGCCCGCACCCCCGCAAGAGCTCTGCTCCAGCTGGCCGGCGACGTGCTCCTGGTCGTCTGGGTCTGGTTGTGGTGGCGGATCGGGCAGGTGGTCGAGGAGACGGTTCTCAAGCTGGCCGAGCCAGGACGCCAGATCGACCAGGGCGCAGGCGATATCGCTTCGAGCCTGCGCGATGCCGGAGAGAAGGCCGGCGACGTGCCGCTCGTCGGCGACACGCTGACTGGTCCCTTCGACTCCGCGGGTGACGCGGCTGACGCGGTGGCGGCGGCTGGGCGCCGGCAGGTCGAGGTGGTGCAGGACCTCGCCTCCCTGCTGATGGTCGTCGTCGTGGTGGCGCCGGTGGTGCTCGCGCTCTGGCTGTGGCTCCCCGGACGCCTGCGGTTCGTGCGGCGCGCCACGGCCGCTCAGCGGTTCATCGACGCCGACGCCGACCTCGCCCTCTTCGCGCTGCGGGCGATGGCGAACCAGCCGATGCACAAGCTGGCTCGCATCAGCCACGACCCGGTCTCGGCATGGCGGACGGGGGACGCAGCCGTCGTGCGGGCCCTGGCCTCGCTCGAGCTGCGCGACGTCGGGCTGCGGGCTCCGTCCCACTGACTTGTCAGACCGTCCACCCGTGCGCGCGGGTGCACGGTCTGACAGATGGGTGGTCAGGCAGGATGAGCAGGTGAGCCACTCCCCCACGACGGCCTTCGTGCTCGGCGGCGGCGGGGTGCTGGGAGCCAGCGAGGTCGGAATGGCCCGAGCGCTCGTCGAGGCCGGCGTGGTGCCTGACCTCGTCCTCGGGACGAGCGTAGGCGCGCTCAACGGAGCCGCACTGGCACGCGCCCCGACCGGCGAGACGATCGAGGCGCTCACGGACATGTGGACCGACAAGGCGACGGCCGTGTGGGACTCGTCCCCGATCGACCGCGTCCGCTCGGTGGCGCGCACGGGCACCGCCCTCCACTCCGGCGAGGGGCTGCGCAGGCTGTTGCTCGACACCGTGGGCGACCTCGACATCGGCGACCTCGAGGTGCCGTTCGGCTGTTGCGCCAGCTCGATCGAACGCGCCAGCGAGCACTGGTTCGAGAGCGGGCCGCTGGTGCCCGCGGTGCTGGCGTCGTGCGCCGTCCCGGGGCTCTTCCCTGCCGTTCGCGTCGGCGACGAGCACTTCCTCGACGGCGGCCTGGTGAACTCCATCCCGGTGTCACGGGCGGTCGACCGCGGGGCCACGACGATCTACGTGCTGCAGGTCGGACGGGTCGAGCGTGCCCTGGTGCCGCCTGCTCGGCCGTGGGAGGTGGCGACCGTGGCCTTCGAGATCGCGCGGCGTCACCGCTTCGCGCGCGACCTGGCGACCATCCCCGACGGCGTGACCGTGCACGTCCTGCCCACCGGAGACCTCTCGACGCCGCTGTCGAACCTGCGATACCGCGACACCTCGAGCGTCCGCCGGCGCATCGACTCCGCGTACGAGGCGAGCGCGGCGTACCTGCGGGAGCTGCAGGGCGTTGACCCCGGTGTTGTTGCCGGAGAGGGGATCTAGGGTGCTGCCGCCCGCCTTGGTGCGTCGGGTGGTGATCGGGCCGGCCCTCATCCTGCTGACCATCGGGGCGCTCAGCGTGCTGCCTCTGACGCTGCTCGGCGCCGCCGTGCTCAGCCCCCTGATCCCGGGCCGATGGCGCCTGTTGCGCGTGCTGTGGCTGGTGCTGCTGTACCTGTTGCTCGAGTCGGCGACGCTGGTCGCGCTGTTCGTGCTGTGGGTCGCGTCCGGCTTCGGTTGGAAGCTACGCACCCCTCGTTTCGAGCGGACGCACTACGACCTGGCGCAGGCCGTACTCGCCTTCCTCTTCAACGAGACGCAGCGGGTGCTCAAGGTGCAGGTAGCGGTGGAAGGCCCTGAGCCGTCGTCGTTCTCGGGACGTCCGCTCCTCGTGTTCTGCCGGCATGCCGGCCCCGGCGACTCCTTCCTCCTCGTCCATGCCCTTCTCTCCTGGTACGACCGAGAGCCCCGGATCGTCCTGAAGGACACGCTGCAGTGGGACCCGGTGATCGACACGCTCCTCGGGCGACTGCCCAACCGATTCATCCGACCGGGCAGCGCCCGCACGTCGGACGGCGAGGCCACCGTCGAGCTCATCGGCGACCTGGCATCCAACCTCGACGACGACGACGCGTTCGTGATCTTCCCTGAAGGAGGCAACTTCTCGGCGCGCCGCCGAGCCCGCGCGATCGCCAAGCTGCGGGAGAAGGGGATGGTCGCCGAGGCCGAGATGGCGGAGCAGCTGAGGCACGTGCTGCCGCCGCGACCGGGTGGTGTCGGCGCCGCCCTCGACGCGGCACCGGACGCCGACGTCGTGTGGGTCGCCCACAGCGGACTCGACCACTTGGTCACTGCGGGCGACATCTGGCGTGCCCTGCCGATGGACACCCAGATCAGGATGCGCTGGTGGCAGGTGCCCGCCGACGAGGTACCCCACGGCGCAGGCGAGCGCACCGCTTGGCTCTACGACTGGTGGGCACGGATCGACGACTGGATCGGTGAGCAGAACGAGGCGCAGGGTCTTCCGGTCGGATGGCGGCACAGGGCATCTCACCAGGCCTCGCACCAGGCCTCGCACGAGGCCTCTCATGACAGTGCCCCCAGTGGCTGAGCAGAGTGGCTAGGCCGACGGTGGCGAGGAATCCGCGCCGATCTGTTGGGCGGCCGGCTGCACAACGGGGCCCGGCGCCGGTGGAGGGCACGTACCCGGTCGACACCGGCGAGGCCGTGCTCGAGCGCTCCCGCGACGACCCTGAGCTGTGGACCCTGTCGGTCAACGGCGTCCCCTCGTCCGCCGTGCACATGGGCGACCCCACGCGCCTCGAGTTCGAGTACCTGCAGCTGCTGGCGCACGCAGTTGCCCTGCACCCCCGCGCTGAGCCGGCTCCGCTCGACGTCGTGCACCTGGGTGGCGCGGCCTGCGCGCTGCCATGGGCGGTCGAGCTGGCGCGCCCAGGCTCGAGTCAGGTGGTGGCCGAGGTCGACGCCGAGCTCGCCCGGCTCGTGCGCACCTGGTTCCCGCTGCCGCGGTCGCCACGGCTTCGCATGCAGGTGGGCGACGCGCGCGCCGTGCTGGCGAGCCGCCGCGACGCGACCGCCCACGCGGTCGTGCGTGACGTGTTCGCAGGTTCCGTCACACCTGAGCACCTGACGACCCGCCAGTTCGTCGCCGACGCGGCCCGCGTCCTGAGGCCTGACGGTCTCTACCTGGCCAATGTCGCGGACCGTCCGCCTCTGACCGTCCTGAAGGCCGAAGTCGCCACCGCTGCAGCCGTTTTCGAGCATGTTGCTGTGGTCGCTGAGGCGGGCATGCTGCGCGGACGGAGGTACGCCAACGCGGTACTCGTCGGCAGCAAGCGGCCGGCGTCCTGGGATGACCTGCAGCGCGCGGTCGGGCGTACCGGGCTCGCCCTGCGCGTCGTGCACGGCGAGCGACTCACCCGGCTGGTCGCCGGCGCGGCGCCGATCGACGATCCTCAGCCGTGACTCACGAACGGTGCGGGGGCCGGCTCAGCTGGCCTGGTAGTACCGGACGTAGTCGACACGCATGGTCAGCGGGAACTGGCTCTGTTCCGGGTTCATCCCCGGGAACGCCCCGCCCAGCGCCAGGTTCAGGATGATGTGCATCGGGCGGTGGAACTCCTCCAGCGTCGCCGGCCTGATGTCGATCTCGTGGGTCTGTGTGCCATCGACGAACCAGCGGATGAAGCTCGCGTCCCACTCGATCGCGTAGACCTTGAAGTCGACGACGTTGCCGGAGTTCGCGGTCGTCACGTAGTTGGCATTCATGCCCGCCGTCCAGGGAAACAGCCCGGTGCGCGTGTCCCAGAAGATGTTGTTGACGACCGTCGCATCGGAGTTCTTGTGCTCCATGATGTCGACCTCGCCGCAGCTCGCCCAGTTCGAGGGCAGCCGGTCGTAGTACGACAGCGCCGGGTTGTAGCTGTTGGTCGAGGTCTCGTCGCAGGCATCCCCCAGCATCCAGAACGCCGGCCAGGACCCGTTGGCGTTGGGCATGGCGATCCTCGCCTCGATCCGGCCGTACTGGAACGACCGGTGCTGGTCGGTGGTGATGCGACAGGATCGCTGGTACCAGTCCCGGCCGCCGATGTTCATCGGCGTGCTGAGCCAGTCGGCGCTGATCACGAGACTGCCACCGGACTGGCTGCACTTCTCAGGGAGATACCACTCCCACTCGCCGTTGCCCCAGCCGTCGAACGCGCCCAAGCCGGGGTTGAAACCGTTGCCGACGTTGTAGTTCCAGTTGGCAGCGCTCGGCGCCCCGCTGCCGTCGAACTCGTCGCTCCAGACCAGGTTCCACGCTTGCGCCGCCTGGGCAGGCGGCTCGTGGATCATGCCGCCGACCGCGAGCACCAGCACGGCGGCGGTGAGGACTGCCAGGGGACGGCTGCGGTGCAGCGACCGAAGTCCGTGCCGCTGAGGCGTCGGCGACCACGGGTACTCGGGCATGAGGACTCCTCTGTGAGTTTGTTGGGACGAGGTTCTTGAGCCCGCGTGCTGGAAGAGCGCTCTCAGCGCCGTCGATGACGTCCCCCTGGAAGGGCAAACCGGGCATTTCGGGAGATTGACACGCAAAGCCGCAACAGTCAATGGCTTCGCGAAAAGTGTTCAGGACCTGAAGGGAAATCTGAGCACGGCGTGCGTCGGCGTTGTGCCGATCACGGGTGGCGAGGGTGTGTCGCGTGGGCAAGACTCCCGGCATGTCCATCAGTGAGGGCTCGGAGTTGGCGCGGTCGGCGGGCGGAGCGGCTCGTCGCGTTTCGGACAGCAAGTGGCTGGAGCGGCTGGCGCGGGTCGGCTGGCTGATCGACGGCCTGCTGCACCTGCTGATCGGGTACATCGCCGTTCGTCTGGCGATGTCCGGCTCCGGCGGAGGCGGCCGAGGGTCGGCAGACCAGAGCGGCGCGCTCGCCACGCTGGCCCAGTCGGGAGCCGGCCGGATCGCGCTCTGGGTCGGAGTCGTCGGCTTCGCGTGCCTGGCGCTGTGGCAGGCGACGAACGCGCTCTTCAGTGCAGGGACGTCGGGCACCCTGGCAGGCGACAGCACGGACCGGATGAAGGACCGAGCCAAGTCCGCCGGCAAGGCAGTTCTCTACGCCGCGCTGGCCGTGCTGACCCTGCGGTTCGCGCAAGGCGGGTCGTCGTCGACCAGCCAGGAGAGCGCCGACTTCACCGCGTCGATGATCGACACCGGCCCCGGCCGGCTGCTCATCGTCGCGATCGGCCTCGCCGTGGCCGGGATCGGCCTCTACCTCGTGCACAAGGGCTGGACCAAGAAGTTCCTGCGCGACCTCGAGCAGACCGGTGGACGCGAGGTGAGCAAGGCGGTCCGCGCGCTCGGGCAGGCCGGCTACGTCGCGAAGGGCGTCGTGATCACCATCGTCGGCGCACTCTTCGTGTTGGCTGCCGTGAGGCAGACCGCCGGCGAGGCCACGGGCATCGACGGCGCGCTGCGCAAGCTCCTCGAGCAGCCCTACGGGTCCGTCCTCCTCGTGGCGATCGGCCTGGGCCTCGCTGCCTTCGGTGTCTACCTCTTCGCCCGGGCACGCTTCGCCCGCATGTGACCTCCCGCGTCGTCAGAGGGCAGCGAGCGCGGCGGTGAGGTCGTCCAGACCGAGGGACCCCATCGACAGGGCCTTCATGTGCCACTGCTTGAGGTCGAGCTCGCGACCTTCGCGGGCGTGCCGAGCGCGGGCCTGCTCCCGTCCGGCCAGCCAGGCACGCTCGCCGACCTTGTAGCTGATCGCCTGCCCCGGCCAGCCGAGGTAGCGCACGATCTCCGAGTCGAGGAAGGCGGCCGGACGCCCGACGCTCGCGCCGAAGAACTCGCGCGCCAGGTCGGGGGTCCATCGCTCGCCGGGCGCGACCGGTGAGTCGGCCGGGATCTCCAGCTGCAGGTGCATCCCGATGTCGATGACCACCCGGACCGCGCGCATCAGCTGGGCGTCCAGGTAGCCGACGCGCGCCGGCAGGTCGAGGTACCCGAGCTCGTCCATCAGCCGCTCGGCGTAGAGCGCCCAGCCCTCGGTGCAGGCGCTGTTCGAGCCGACCGACGTCTGGAACAGCGACAGCTGCGGCGCGACGTGCACCCACTGGGCGAGCTGGAGGTGGTGACCCGGAACTCCCTCGTGGTACCAGGTGCTGACCAGCTCCCAGACCGGGAACCGCTCGCGGCCGAGGGTCGGCAACCAGGTACGGCCGGGACGGGTGAAGTCCATCGACGGACGCGTGTAGTACGGCGCGGCCGCGCTCCCCGGAGGCGCGATCATCGCCTCGACGCGACGGATCGGCTCGGCGATCTCGAAGTGCGTGCCCTGCAGGTCGCAGATGGCCGTGTCCATCATCTGCTGCAGGCGATCTCGCACCTGCTCGGCGCCCTCGACCGCCTCTCCCTCGGCGTTCAGGTGCGCCATCGCCTCGAGCGGCGTGGCCCCTGGCAGCACCTGCGCGGCCGCGGTTCTCATCTGCTCGTCCAGCCGCCGGTACTCGGCCCAACCCCACGCGTAGGTCTCGCCGAGGTCGAGGTCGGCGCCCGTGCTGGCCCGCGCGCACACCGCGTACCGCTCCGCGCCGACGGCTTCGGGGGTTCCTTGGCTCGCCGGCAGATACGTGTCCGCGAGGTAGCCGCGAAGTTCGGCTACGCCGGCCGCGGCGGTGTCGGCGGCTGAGTCGAGCTCGGCCCTCTGCTCTTGCGGCCCCGGCGAGACGAAGTCGTGGAACCACGACCTCGCACCGCCCACCCACTCGTCGAGCTGCCCGACGAGCGCCTCGACCTGGCGCGGGGCCGCGAAGAGCCCGGTAGTTCGGCCGGCCTCGAGGGACTCCACGTGGCTGCGGTAGGCGTCGGGCAGGCGTGCCATCCGGCGTCCGACCGCGGCCCAGTCCTCGTCCGTGTCGGTGGGCATCAGGTTGAACAGCCCGCGCACCGCTTGAGCCGGGCCGAAGATGTTGCGGATCGCGCGGAGCGGCTCCCCCGCGTCCGACATCGCGAGCGACGCCGTCAGCCGCTCGCGCAGCACGGTCGCGCAGCGCTCCTCGACCGGGTCGGTGCCGGCCGGTCCGGCATCGGACTCGACACGGTCCAGGGCAGCCAGCGCGTCGCGGGCGGCGTCGTCCAGCGCCTGTTGCCCGTCGGGCGACAGGTCCGGCACGCGGTCGTCGTGCGGACGGGCTCCCAGCGCGGTGGAGACGATCGGATTCAGCTCCACCAGTTGGGCAACGTAGTCGTCGGCGATCGCGCGGGGGGAGTTCAGGTTGAAGGCAACACTGGGCTTGTCAATCGTATCCACCTGGGCATCCTGCCCTGAAGCGCCCGATGTGTCAGTTTGACGCCAGGGCTTGAACGCCAGACGAGCCCTCGTCGGCCGTTGTCCACGTGACGTGATCGTTACCGCCCTGGCGGGTGTGGGGCCTTGTGGTCCAGGTCACGCGGGGAGTTTGATCACGCTGAGAGCAGGGGGCTTCTAGCTCTTCCGCTTGCCCTGAACACGATCCGAGGAGCGAGATGCATACCCTTCACAACACCCGGCGCGCTCTGGCGCTGGCCAGCGGCCTGGGAATGGCCTTGGCCCTGACCGCCTGCGGGACGCGGGCGGAGAATCGGCGGCGGTCGGGACGACGAGGGCGTGGCGGCGGCGAGTGCGCTGACTACGAGGACTACGGCACCTGACGGCGAAGAGGTCTCGATGTACACGTCCATCGTGACCCCGAGGACCAGACCTACTCGAATCGTGGGCGGCAGTTCGAGGACTGCACCGGCGTCAAGATCAACTACGAGGGCTCCGGCGAGTTCGAGGCACAGCTCAACGTGCGCCTCGAAGAGCGGCAACGCCGCCGACGTCGCGCTACTTCCCGCAGCCGGTCGCTGTGGCATCGCCGTCGAAGGCGGCGACGTGATGCAGGCGGCGGACCCGAGGGCGAGGTCTCCAACGTCGACGAGTTCTTGTCCCCGGAGTGGAAGAAGTACGGGACCGTCGACGGCAGTTCTACGCCGCCCCGCTCGGCGTCGAACGTCAAGTCGTTCGTCTGGTACTCGCCCGCGACGTTCGAAGAGGCCGGCTACGAGGTCCCGACGACGTTGGACGAGATGAAGTCGCTCTCCGACAAGATCGTCGGCGACGGGCGGCATGCCATGGTGCGCAGGCATCGGATCGGGCGAGGCCACCGGTTGGCCGGCCACCGACTGGCTCGAGGACTTCATGCTGCGCACGGCGGGCGAGGAGATCTATGACCAGTGGGTCGCACATGAGATCCCGTTCGACGACCCGGCCGTGGTCGACGGCGCTCGAGGAGGTCGGCAACTACCTCAAGAACCCGGAGTACATGAACGGTGGGCTGGGCGACGTCACCTCGATCGCCGCGACCGAGTTCCAGGAGGGCGGCCTGCCCATCCCGACGGCACTGCTTCATGCACCGCCAGGCGTCCTTCTACCAGGCCAACTGGCCGGAGGGCATCGAGGTCGCCGAGGACGGCGACGTCTTCGCCTTCTACCTGCCGGGTGAGACCGCCGAGGAGAAGCCCCTGCTGGGTGGTGGTGAGTTCGTCGCCGCCTTCTCCGACCGCCCGAGGTGCAGGCGTTCCAGACCTACCTGGCCAGCGACGAGTACGCCAACGCCAAGGCCCAGGCCACCGGCCCGGGATGGGTCAGCGCCAACAAGGGCCTGGAGCCGGCGAACCTCAAGTCTCCGATCGACCAGCTCTCGTTCGAGATGCTGCCGACGAGAGCGCTGTCTTCCGGTTCGACGGTTCCGACCTCATGCCCGGGGCCGTGGGTGCTGGCTCGTTCTGGAAGGAGATGACGAACTGGATCGCGAACGACAAGGACGACGCCGCGGTTCTGAGCGCCATCGAGACCTCCTGGCCCCGTGACCGGGTGATGGCGGACGGTGGGGCCTGTTCTGACGAAGGCCCCACCGTCCGCCGTCCGAAGGCCTTGACCCGACCCGCGCCAGCACCCCTGTAGGAGGCAACGTGGACTTCCTTCTCAACGCCGACAACACCGCCGAGAAGTTCCTCGTGATGGTGGTCGCCATCTCTTGTTCGTTGCGGTGATGGGGCTGGTGCTACTGGCCGTCGACCGCTCCTCGCGGGTTCCGCAGTGGGTGATCGTCGCGGGGTTCCTCGGCCCCACAGTCCTGGCCCTCGGCTTCGGCCTGGTCTACCCGGCGATCGGCACCACGTCGTGTCATTCCAAGACGAACAGGCGCGAGCTTCGTCGGTCTCGACAACTACGTGCGGGCCTTTACCCGGACGAGTTCCAGATCGTGCTGCGGAACACGCTCTGTGGGTATTCCTCATGCCGATCCTCTCCACCGCAGTGGGGCTCATCTACGCCGTGCTGGTCGACCGCACCCGGTTCGAGTCGTTCGCGAAGACCTGGTCTTCATGCCGAGGCCATCTCGATGGTCGGCGCCGCGATCATCTGGAAGTTCGTCTACGAGTACAAGCCCGACCAGCCTGGCGTCAACCAGATCGGCATTCTCAACCAGGCGCTCGTGTGGATCGGCGGAGCCGAAGCAGATCATCATCAACGCCCCGACCAACACGCTTCTTCCTCATCGTCGTGATGGTCTGGATCCAGTCGGGATTTGCGATGACAGTGCTGTCGGCCGCCATCAAGGCCATCCCCGACGACATCATCGAGGCCGCGCGTCTCGACGGGGTCAGCGGCATCAGGATGTTCCAGTACGTGACGTCCCGAGCATCCGGCCAGCACTCGTCTCGTCATCACCACCATCGCCATGGCGACCTCAAGATCTTCGACATCGTCCGCACCATGACAGGTGGAAACTTCGAGACCTCGGTGGTGGCCAACGAGATCTACGCCCAGACGTTCCGCCAGAACAACGCCGGCCTGGGCGCGGCCCTGGCGGTCATCCTCTTCATGCTCGTGATCCCGATCGTCCTGTACAACGTGCGCCAGATGCGACTCTCGGAGGATGTCCGATGACCGTCCTGCCCCTCCCCCCAGCGTCGACACATCGGGTGAGGCCCCGGCAGCCGTCGCCGAAAGGCGTCAGAAGAAGCTGACGAGGTCCGAGCAGCGCGCCATCGACGCCAAGACCAAGCTCAGCTCGCCGTGGGCGTCGGGGATCGCCATCATCATCGCGGTCCTGTGGACGATCCCGACCTTCGGGTTGCTGGTCACATCGTTCCGGCCCGAGATCGACATCCGCCGAACCGGCTGGTGGGAGTTCTTCGCCGCTCCCGAGGTCACGCTGTCGAACTACGAGGAGGCGATGACCGGGTCGAGCACCGCGCTCGGGACGTACTTCGTCAACTCGATCGTGATCACCATCCCGGCGGTCATCATCCCGATCACACTGGCACTGCTCGCCGCCTACGCCTTCGCCTGGATCGAGTTCCGAGGGCGCGACATTCTCTTCGTGGCGGTGTTCGCCCTGCAGATCGTGCCGATCCAGGTCACGCTGATCCCGTTGCTGAGCCGGTACGTCGACTGGGGACTGGCCGGCAGCTTCTGGACCATCTGGCTCTCGCACTCGATGTTCGCGCTACCGCTCGCCATCTTCCTGCTGCACAACTTCATGAAGGACATCCCGCGGTCGCTCGTCGAGGCGGCGCGGGTCGACGGAGCCGGCCACGTCAAGATCTTCTTCCAGGTGCTCTCTGCCGCTCCTCGTGCCGGCGATCGCCTCCTTTGCGATCTTCCAGTTCCTCTGGGTGTGGAACGACCTGCTCGTCGGCCTCGTCTTCGGCAGCCGCAGAACACGGCGCCACTGACGGTGCGGGTCGCCGAGCTCTCGGGCACTCGCGGCTCGGAGTGGCACCTGCCTCGGCCGGTGCCTTCATCTCGATGGTGCTGCCGGTGATCGTGTTCCTGTCGCTGCAGCGCTTCTTCGTTCGCGGCCTGCTCGCGGGAGGAGTGAAGGGCTGATTCGTCCCGGCACGTGACGGGCAGAAAGCTTGGCGGCATGAGAACTCACCGCGCACGGACTGTCGTGGTCATCCTGGCCGTCATCGTCGTCGCACTGCTGTCCTCCTGCTCGGCTGAACCGACTGACCGCGATCGCCGTGACGACTCTCCCGTACAACCCGGCCCGATCACCCTCCTGCCAGAGCCCGGCGACGGTCAGGTACCGGCCCTGATCGCGACGGAGCTGCAGCGGCTCCTGGACGACGTGGTCGCCAACGAGGCGCGCAACCCAGGTCTGACGCGGGGTACGCCTGGCTTGGCAGTCGCCGTCGTCGGCGACGAGTGGACGTGGGCCGGGTCCGCCGGGCTGGACGGGGCCGGGGCGCCGGTGCGCTCCGACTCGATGATGGCGATCGGTGGCATCACGAAGACCTTCGTCGCTGCCGAAGTCCTGCACCTGGCCTCGACGGGCGCCGTGGACCTCGAGGCTCGTGTCTCGCAGTACGTCGACCACCCAGAGGCGGACAACGGCGCGATCGTGGAGCAGGCGCTCGGGCTGAGGGCGGGATTCCGGGACAAGCCTCTGCTGTCCGAGGCCTCTGCAGACCCGGCACGCCATTGGGACACAGCCGAGGTGCTCGACCTGCTCGTTGCGCCGTCGGGGGCACCGGCCGAGCAGCCGGTGATGGCTGATGCGAGCTACGTCATGCTCTCGATGATCATCGAGAAGGCGACGGGAACAACCGTCGGCCGAGCCATCAGGTCAGATCTCCTCGCACCCAGGGGACTGGAACGGCTGGTCGTCCAGGACGAGGAGACGCCCCGACCACCGGTGGCCGCCCCCGTGTCGGCCGATTTCCTGCCACCAGCAGACGGCTACCTGCCGTACCGGTCGAGCGCCAGCCTCGCAGGAGGAGCCGGCGGCATGGCCGGTGACGCCCCGACACTGGCTCGGTGGGGTTACCTGCTGTATGGAGGACACGTCTTGGATGAGCCCTGGATCGTCCGGCTGACGGATCCCGCTGAGCCCGACCTCGTGCCGGGAGTCGGCTACGGCCTCGGCACCATGGTGATCGACACCTCCTATGGTCACGAAGCGGTCGGTCACCTCGGCGAGGTCGTTGGATACACCGCTGCCCTGTTCGTCGTCCCCGACCGACGACTCAGCATCGCCGTCCTAGCCGTCAGGGACGGGTTCTCCATCCGGGGCTTCGTCGAGCGACTGACCACCGCAGCCTTGCCGGACGGGTAGGACGGGCCCGCTGTCTCTCGGCCACGCAGGGCACCGTCGGCCCGTCCGACTAGCGTCGTACAGGTGAGCACCACGCCGACCGTGTCCGAACTACGTCGCCGTGCCGACGATATCCTGCGCGCGCTGACGGCCCGTCCCGAGGCCGAGTTTCGCGAGGGTCAGTGGGAAGCCGTCGAGGCACTCGTCGACCGTGGCGAGCGTGCCCTCGTCGTGCAGCGGACGGGGTGGGGCAAGTCGGCGGTGTACTTCGTCGCGACCGCGCTGCGCCGAGAGCAGGGTGCCGGACCGACGCTGCTGGTCTCGCCGCTGCTGGCCCTGATGCGCGACCAGATCGCCGCAGCCGCGCGGGCGGGAGTGCGCGCGGAGCAGCTGAGCTCGGCCAACCCCACCGAGTGGGGTGAGGTCAGCGCGCGCGTCGACGCCGACGAGATCGACGTGCTGCTCGTGTCTCCCGAGCGCCTGACCAACCCACGTTTCCGCGACGAGGTGCTGCCCGGTCTCGTCGAGCGGTGCGGGCTCCTGGTCGTCGACGAGGCGCACTGCATCAGCGACTGGGGCCACGACTTCAGACCCGACTACCGCCGGATCCGAGACCTTCTCGCCGAGCTGCCCGCGGGAACGCCGGTGTTGGCCACCACCGCAACGGCCAACGCCCGCGTCGTCGACGACGTGGCCGAACAGCTGACGTCCGGACGCGACGGCTCGCCGGTCCCCGTCACGACGGTGCGAGGCCCGCTGGCCCGCGACTCCCTGCGGCTCGGTGTGCTGCGACTCCCCGACGCGGCCGCGAGGCTGGCGTGGCTCGCAGCGCATCTCGACGACCTGCCGGGCAGCGGCATCGTCTACGCACTCACCGTGAGCGCTGCCGAGGACACCGCAACCTACCTGCGCCAAGCCGGTCACCGCGTCCGCGCCTACACCGGCCGCACCGACGACGCCGAGCGACGCGACGCCGAGGAAGCGTTGCGCCGCAACGAGGTCAAGGCGCTCGTGGCCACCTCGGCCCTGGGCATGGGGTTCGACAAACCCGACCTCGGTTTCGTCGTGCACCTCGGCGCACCCTCGTCCCCGGTGAGCTACTACCAGCAGGTCGGACGGGCGGGGCGCGCCGTCGAGCGCGCCGACGTGCTCGCGCTCCCAGGCCCCGAGGACCGGGCGATCTGGCACTGGTTCGCCACGTCGTCCATGCCGGACCCGCAGCGGGCGAACGCGGTGGTCGACGCCCTCGACCGGGCGCGCGACAACGGCGAGAAGCCACTGTCGGTAGGCGTTCTCGAGACCGTCGCCGACATCCGGCGCACCCGGCTCGAGCTGCTGCTGAAGGTGCTTGCCGTTGACGGCGCCATCCGACGTGAGGGGGCCGGATGGATCGGCACCGGAGTGGGCTGGACGTACGACGCCGACCGGTACCGCCGCGTCGCTGCCGCGCGCGACTCGGAGCAGGAGGCGATGCTCGACTACCTGCGCGCCCATGATGACCCCGCGTCCCAGTGCCGAATGTCGTTCCTGCAGAAGGCACTCGACGACGGCACGGCCATCGACTGCGGTCGGTGCGACGTGTGCGCCGGCGCCTGGTACCCGACCGACGTGCCAGAGGACTCCCGCAAGGTGGCCGACCAGGCGCTGCACCGACCGGGGGTGGAGCTGGAGCCCCGCCGGATGTGGCCGACCGGGATGGGCCGACTCGGCGTGTCGGCCAGCGGGCGCATTCCGCTGGACGAGCAGCTCGCGGCGGGAAGGGCCGTCGCGCGGCTGACCGACCTCGGGTGGGGGCAGACCCTGCGCACGCTCCTGGCGGACGACACCCCCGACAAGGCGGTCAGCGACGCCTTGCTGAGTGCCTGCACGCAGGTGCTGGCTGGATGGGGCTGGGAGCAGCGCCCGGCCGGCATCGTTGTGATGTCGTCGAGGCGTCGTCACCGTCTGGTCACGTCGGTGGGAGAGCGGCTGGCAGACCTGGGCCGCCTTCCGTTGCTGGGCAGAGTGACACCGGCCGGTCCTGGCCCGGACGGGTCGGCCGGGGGCAACAGCGCCTACCGACTGGCGGGCGTGTGGGACCGGTTCGACGTCGGACCGGAGCTGAGGGCCCGGGCGACCGAGCTCGACGGTGCGCCGGTTCTGCTCGTCGACGACCTGGCCGACTCGAGGTGGACGCTGACCGTCGCGGGACGTGAGCTGCGCCGCGCAGGCTTCGGCGCGGTCCTGCCGTTCGTCCTGGCACTGGCGGGGTGAAACGCCGGGCGCGGGGGGTGGCATCGCGGGACGGAGCGGCACGAACTTCTCGCAAAGGACACCCATCGAGCGACGGGACCACCTAGGCTCCCATCGTCACCCGAGCCCCGCGCACCGGCACGCCTCTCCTTGGCCGTGAATGCGAAGCGTGGACACGAACACCCTTGGAGCCAGACCGTGACCGACCCGACCCAGCCATCCCAGCCTGAGCAGCCGGGCCCGCCGACCGGTGACCAGCCTCCGGCTGCCCCGTCCTGGCCTGGATCGGAGCAGCCGCAGCAGCCCGGCTACGAGCAGCCGCAGCAGCCGGGGTACCCGCAACCGCAGCAGCCGAGCTACGAGCAGCCGCAGCAGCCCGCGTACCAGCAGCCCGGCTACGAGCAGCCGCAGCAGCCCGCGTACCAGCAGCCCGCTTACGAGCAGCACCAGCCCGGCTACGGCCAGCAGCCTGCCTATGGACAGCAGCCTGCCTACGGCCAGCAGCCTGCGTATGGGCAGCAGCCCGGCTACGGCCAGCAGCCCTACGGCACCGGTGCGCCCTCAGGACCGAGCAAGGTGCTGGCGATCCTCGCGCTGGTGGCCGGCATTCTGGCGTTGATCCTCTGCTGGATCCCGTTCTTCGGGCTGATCTGGGCAGGCTTCTTCGGGCTGGTCGCGATCATCCTCGGCGGCATCTGCCTGGTGCAGGCGAGGAAGGGTAGGGCCGGCGGCAAGGGGATGGCCATCGGTGGGCTCGCTGTCGCCGGGGTGGCGATCGTCGGAGCCATCGTGTCCACCCTGGCGCTCGGGGCCGTTCTCAACAGCGCCGGCGACGACTTCATCGACGCGATCGAGGACACGGGGACCAGCAGCTCAACGGCAGCGCCTGCCTCACCGACGCCCAGCACCGCGACGACGGAGGCGGCGCCTCCGGCCGCCGACGCCCTGGCCATCGGCGAGGCTGGTGAGGTCGGCGAGTACACCGTCACCGTCCAGGCCGTGAACCTGAACGCCAACGAGGTCATCGCCGAGGTGAACGAGTTCAACAGCCCGCCTTCCGGCCAGTACGTGCTGGTGGACCTGGCCGTGACGTACAACGGCTCGGAGACGGGCAGTCCGTGGCTCGACCTGTCCGCCACCTTCGAGGGTTCCGACGCCCGGCTCTACGACGACACCGCCTGCGCGGCACTGCTCGCCGAGGAGGGCTTCGAGCAGCCCGACCTCAACAGCGGCGGCTCGTCCGAGTTCCAGTTCTGCATGGACGTCCCGCCCGCCGCGATCGACGGCGGCCAGCTGTTCTTCCAGGAGACGTTCTCGCTCGACCAGTCCAAGGTGTACTGGGCGACCCAGTAGCCCGGTAGCTCACCTGTCCTGTCGCTCTTCCCGATTCGCCGCCTTCTCGTGGCGCCTGTCACACCGGCGCCACGAGAAGGCGGCGAACTGCGACGATGCGTGCCCAGTAGGGTCAAGCCGACCCGATCGGCCCGACTGGAGGACGCATGTCTCGCTTGGACGGCAAGGTGGCGCTGGTGACCGGAGGCGCGGGCGGTATCGGCGCCGCGACCGCGAGGCGGCTGACCGCAGACGGCGCTGCGGTAGCGCTGCTCGACCTGGACGAGAGTGCGGCATCGGCTGCGGCTGAGAAGATCTCGGCGGACGGGGCACGTGCCGTCGGCATCGCCTGCAACGTGGCCGACGCCGCGTCGGTGCAGGCCGCCGTCGACCGCACCGTCGCCGAGCTCGGTGGCCTGCACATCGCCGTCAACAACGCCGGCGTCACGCGCGACAACCTGCTGTTCAAGCTGACGGAGGACGACTGGGACACGGTGATGGCCGTGCACCTGCGTGGTGCCTACCTGGTCAGCAAGGCCGCCCAGGCGCACTTCGTTCCGCAGAAGTGGGGGCGCATCGTCAACCTGTCCAGTGTCTCGGCCCTGGGTTCCCGCGGTCAGGCCAACTACTCGGCCGCCAAGATGGGCCTGCAGGGCTTCACCCGCACCCTGGCGATCGAGCTCGGGCCCTTCGGGGTGACCGTCAACGCAGTGGCGCCGGGGTTCATCGTCACGGCCATGACCGACGCGACGGCCGTCCGCCTCGGCACCGATCCCGAGACCTACCGCACGATGGCCGCTGAGGCCACTCCGGTTCGCCGCGTCGGGCAGCCCGAGGACATCGCGAACGCCATCGCCTTCCTCGTCGGCGACGAGGCGTCGTTCGTCACCGGGCAGACCCTCTACGTCGACGGCGGCGCCAAGCTGTGACCTCGGCCCACCGTGAACAGCCCTGAGCACAACCCTGAGTGGGTCGACGTACCGGCCGAGGGAACCGAGGGCGGCATCTACCGATGGCTCACGGCGTGTGTGATCCCCCGTCCGATCGCCTGGGTCAGCACCGTTTCTGCGGACGGCGTGCGCAACCTCGCGCCGCACTCGTTCTTCACCGTCGCATCTGCGGAACCGCCTCTCGTGGCGTTCGTCTCGGTCGGCACCAAGGACACGCTGCGCAACATCCGAGCGACAGGCGAGTTCGTGGTGTGCATGGCCAACGATCGGCTGGCGACGCAGGTCAACGCGACCAGCGCGCGCTTTCCGCCCGAGATCGACGAGTTGGCCTCTGTCGGCCTGGCGACACTCCCCTCTACGACGGTCCGTCCCGAGCGGGTCGCCCTCTCCCCCGTTGCGATCGAGTGCGCGTCTGCCGGTGAGCACGCCTTCGAGGCGGGCGACCGCGGTAGCGTGATGGTTTTCGGTCGGGTGCAACACATCTCGGTGCACGCGGACGTGCTGGCGGACGACGGGCTACCCGACCCGACGCTCCTCGCCCCGGTGGCCCGGCTAGGGCGCGACCAGTGGGCGCATCTGGGCGAGGTGTTCAGGCAACAGCGTCCGAAGCGGGCCAGCTGACCGGCTCGGACGCAGCCGCATCAGCCCCCGCTCGACGTCGCCCACAGGTCGACGCCCGCCTCGACTGCGTGTTCGTCGATGCGGCGCAGCTCGTCGGCATCGAACCCGAGCTGATGCGTCGCGGCCACATTCGCCTCCAGCTGCCGGACGCTGGACGCGCCGATGACCAGCGAGGTCACCCGCTGGTCGCGCAGCGCCCAGGCCAGCGCCATCTGTGCCAGCGACTGCCCCCGATCCGCCGCCATCCCGTTCAGCGCACGCACGTGGTTCAGTGCCTCGGCGGTCAGCATCGCGGGGTCGAGCGAGCTGTTCCGACTGGCGCGCGAGCCCTCGGGGACTCCGTCCAGGTACTTGTCGGTGAGCATGCCCTGCGCCAGCGGCGTGAAGGCGATGCAGCCGACTCCGGCTTCGCCCAGCGCATCCAGCAGCTCGACCTCGATCCAGCGGTTCAGCATCGAGTACGAGGGCTGGTGGATCAGCAGTGGCGTTCCCAGGTCCTTCAGGATCGCGACGGCTTCACGCGTGCGCTCCGCCGAGTACGACGAGATCCCTGCATACAGAGCCCGTCCCGACCGCACGGCGGTGTCAAGCGCGCCCATCGTCTCTTCGAGCGGGGTGGTCGGGTCGAAGCGGTGGCTGTAGAAGATGTCGACGTAGTCGAGGCCCATCCGGGCCAGTGACTGGTCGAGCGAGTTCAACACGTACTTGCGGCCGCCACCGCCCTGGCCGTACGGGCCGGGCCACATGTCGTACCCCGCCTTGGTCGAGATGACCAGCTCGTCGCGGTAGCGGCCGAGGTCGTCACGAATGACCCGGCCGAAGTTCGACTCGGCGGCGCCGTAGGGCGGTCCGTAGTTGTTCGCCAGGTCGAAGTGCGTCACCCCCAGGTCGAAGGCGCGACGCAGCAGCGCACGCTGGTTGTCCATCGGCACCTCGTCACCGAAGTTGTGCCACAGCCCGAGGGAGATCGCGGGCAGGTCGAGCCCGCTCCGTCCGACCCGGCGGTACGGCATCGCGTCGTAGCGGTTCGAGGCAGCCTGGTAGTCGTCAACGTGGTAGGTCATGGCGACATCCTGCCGGACGGTGCTAGCCCGCTGACGGGCGCAGGACAGGCGGGTGGAGCTCGGTGGTCGGCCCGGCTCGGTACAGCACTGCGGGACGACCCCGCCCACCGGCCGTCCGCTCACCAGTCGGTTGCACGAAACCCGTTGCGCCCGTGATCTTTCGGTGGAAGTTCGCCGGGTCGAGCCTTGTGCCCCAGACGATCTCGTAGACCTCGCGCAGCTGCGTGACGGTGAACTGCTCAGGGCAGAACCGCGTCGCCAGCGACGTGTATTCGAGCTTGGCGCGTGCCCTCTCGACTCCGTCCGCGAGGATCGTGGCGTGGTCGAAGGCCAGCCGCCGCGTACCCGTGGCGGCCAGGGCCTCGTCGACGGGCAGCCACCGCGCGGCACCCGCGTCCGACCCTGCGACCGGCTGGGGCAGTCGCGCACCCAGGGCCAGCCAGGCCACACTGACCACCCGCATCCGCGGGTCACGCCGCGGCGCGCCGTACGTTCGCAGCTGCTCCAGGTGCACGGTGTCTGGGCCGAGCCCCGCTTCCTCATGGAGCTCGCGGTACGCCGCGTCTTCGATGTCCTCGTCGACGTGCGTGAAGCCTCCCGGCAGCGCCCGGCGTCCGTTGTACGGCGCCCGTCCTCGTCGGACGAGCAGCACGTTCAAGGCGCCCTCGGCGATGGTGAGCACCACGAGGTCGACGGTCACCGCGAAGGGGGGAAAGCGCGCCGGGTCGTAGGGCTCGGGCATGCCGCGCACCTTATCTGTCACCCTGACGATTGTCATGGCTCCGTGTCAGCCTCCCAGCCTCACGGAGTGGGCGGTGAGCCTGACACAACAGAGGGGTGGTGCGTCAGGCAGGGACTGTGTGCCGGCCCGTCAGGCGGGTGGCCCAGCGCACGCGCATCGGGTTGGCGACGCTGCTGACCTCGGGCCGTGTGCCTCGCTCGTCACGGGACTCGTCGGTGCGGCTCTCGGCGCTCTTCACGGATGCTCGTCCTCTCGGAGTCGGGGATGGTCTCCCCATTCTCCCGCGCACGTGCGGCGGCCCCGACCACACAGGGCTCTGCGCGCCGTGACATCGCTCTCATCCGATTGAGTCGCGGGCAGCAGAACCCCGTGACGCGAGCACCCCCGCCACCGGACTCGGTGACGGGGGGGCCCGCATGCCTCAGCACTGCTTCAGCACTGCCTCAGCACTGCCTCAGTTCGGTGTACCGATCACGGCGTCGCAGGTAGCGGGACGGGTGCGGCCGCGACGCTCGACGCTCGAGATCTCGTCCTCCAGCTGCGCGCCCAGGTCGCCGTCGTGCGAGGTCGGTCGGATGCAGATCTTCGTGCCTCCCTGGTCGTCGTCCTCCGCGAGGACCCACCAGTCAAGGGTGCGGTTCGCCACGCTCGAGGCGTCGTCCTCGAAGTCCCCGCCCGGGCCGAAGTCGCAGCCGGAGCACTCGTCATTGCCAAAGTCGTTGTCAAAGTTGTGACGGGATTCGGCCTGCCCTTCGTAGCCGTCGTTCTGCCACAGGGTCAGCTGGCCCGCGGGCCCGTCGTCCCACCCGTCGGCGTGCGCTGGAGACACGAGCACCCCCATGGTGAGGCCGATCGCGAGCGCGCCGGCACCAGCGAACTGGCCGGCCAGTGCAGTCTTCTTCATCATGACTATCTCCTCGAGGTAGTGACGTCAGGAGCGGCCCGGCTGGGTGCCGTCGCTGTGGTCGAACCTGCCGGAGCGTGCTGCGGTTTCACTTCGGCTCGCCGGCCTCGCGACACTCGGCGCTCGCAGCGGTTTCGCAGCGGCGCGCAACTGGCCCGAACCTGAACGACGGTGCGGTCAGAGCTCGGGCGCCAGGGTTGCCCCAACGGTCGGCGCGAGCTCACCGGGGGCGGTTGCGGCTGCCGCTCGGGTGCAGGCTCAGGCGCCGGCGCCCACGGCATCAACCGCAGCGGTGAGCACCGGCCCGAGCGGACCATCGAGGCGCAGCGTGGCCTGCTCGTCCCCACGCGTCGGACCCTGGTTCACGATCACCACGTCCATCGACCGCTTGGACGCGTACCGCACGAAGCGGTACCCCGACATCACGCTCAGCGACGAGCCAAGGACGAGGAGCGTGCAGGCAGCGTCGACGAGGTCGTAGCACCGGGTGACGCGATCGCGGGGCACGCTCTCTCCGAAGAACACGACGTCGGGCTTCAGCGGGCCCCCACCACACGCCGTGCACGGGACGACGACGAAGCGCTCGACCATCCCCTGCAGCAGCTCGATGTCGCCGTCGGGACGGACCTTGCCCGCGTCGTCACCGATGTCGACGGACGCGATGTCGAAGTGCGGGTTCGCCTCTGCGAGACGGCGTTGCAGCGCGTACCGGTCGCTGACGTCGCCGCATGCGAGGCACACCACTCGGCCGAGTGAGCCATGCAGCTCGACCACCGGACTGCTGCCGGCGCGGGTGTGGAGCCGGTCGACGTTCTGGGTGATGACCGCGCTCACCAGGCCCTCACGCTGCAGGCTCGCAACGGCACGGTGCGCGGCGTTCGGCTCGGCGCGGTCGATCAGCGGCCACCCTGCGAAGCTGCGGGCCCAGTAGCGCCGCTGGGCCGACTCGCTACCCAACAGCTCCTGGTACGTCATCGGTGTCGCCCGCCGGGCTAGTCCGGTCGGCCCGCGGTAGTCGGGGATGCCGGAGTCCGTGCTGATCCCTGCGCCCGTCAGGGTCACGACGGAACCGCGCGCGAGAAGGTCGACCAACGGCGCGAGCTCGTCTCGACGGACCGTGGTCGTCACCTGCAACGGGCCGGTGACCATGGAGGAACGGTACCCAAGGCGTTTCGCGGACGAGGGGGCCGAGTTGTCAGGGCAGGTAGAACGTCAGCAGATCACTCGTCAGCGGAGTGAACAGCGCCGCCATCAGGTCGTGGTGCCGCCCCGGGTAGACGTCGGGGTGCCGGTGCGACAGCCCGACGATGCCGTGCGGGCCGAACAGCATCGGACCGAGCTGGTCAGGAGCGACGCCGGCGCCGCCCGCAGTCCCCGGCGCCTGCATGGTTCCTCCGCCCTCGGCCGGTCCGAGGCGCCCGTCGAAGACAGGGATGCGGACGTGCCGGCGGAAGGTCGAGACGACCACGTCCACGTCCGGCACGATGCCGGCGGCGTCGAGCCGACCCTGCAGGAGCGGACGGAGGTGCTCGAGGAGCCGAACGTCGTCGGGCACCCGCACGTAGTACTGCTCGGGCTCCGGGGAGGCGGGCTCGCAGAGCTCCTCGACGAGGCCGCCGACGACGGTGCCGGGTCGGTGGGCGATCCGCACCGGCTCGCGCTCGTCGCCGACGGTCCCGGCGAGGGCGTCGGCGTGCTCGAACAGGGCCAGCGTGGCGTCGCGGTCGGTGGCGGCGACCTCTGCGAGCAGCACACCCTCCTCCGGTGGCGTCGTGCGCCCGGTCGCCACGACTGCGCCGTCACGCTCGACCACCCAGGAGGTCGAACCGTCGCGGCTCAGAAGCCATCGCCAGCAGGCGGCCGAGTGCGGCATGCGTAGGTCCGAGACCTGTTGTGCCTCAGCCTGAAGGGCAGTCATCGCAGGGAGATCCGCGTGAGTCGCCGGCCTCACAGTGCATAAGCCACCGCTGCTCGGCGCGCCTGCGAGAGGCGTGCGCAGGTTGCGCCTCGGCGCGATGTCGATCGCGTAGGAGTACCCGAACAGGCGGTAGAAGTAGGGGATCCCGATCATCACTTGTACGACGTGACCGCGGGCGGCGGAGCGGTCGTGGGCCCAGTTCATCAGCGCCCGGACGAGCCCCCGCCCCTCGTACTCACGGTCGGTCGCCACCAGTTCGACCTGGCCGGCAGGGACCCGAAGCGGCGCCGCGCTACCTGGCACGGCGAGCAGCAGCTCCTCGTCGAGAAGCGTCGCGGTGCTGACCACCCGTTCGCCGTCGACGACCACCGCGCAGGTCGACCATCCGGCGTCCTCGTCCTCCATCACGAGGCGGTGGTCGACGGAGTCGGCCGGTTCGCCGCGCTCGGCGAGCAGGGTTCCGATCTGTTCGAGGTCGGACGGGACGGCGGTCCGCAGCAGCAGGCCGCCCGGCAGCTGATTCGAACGCCCGGGCACCGTCGCGGGGGTGGTCGTCATGACTGCATGGTGGACGCTGACGACACCTCCAGCCAGTGCATTCTCAGCGCTTCTGCGAAGGTGGTCCGGCACCCGCATCACAACGAGCTGCAACCACAACGATCCGCGCCACACCACCAGGAGGCGACCATGGCATCGCTGATCGACAAGATCACCAGGTTCGCCCGCAGCCCGAAGGGTCAGAAGATGATCCAAGAGGGAACGGAGAAGGCCCAGGAGCTGGCCAAGGACCCGAAGACCCGCAGCAGGATCGAGCAGGCGCGACGTCGGTTCAGCCGCCGCCCCTAAGGCGGCCACTGACGGTCACAGGGGCGACCTGTCCGCGCCCACGACTCAAGGTGGGCGCTCAGGCGGTCGAACACAGCAGGAGACCGATGTCCGCCCCCCTCGAGAGGACGCCGCCGTGCCGCTACCCGCGCGCGCCCGTTTGAGCCGCGCCCGCTCGAGTGCGCGGCCCGTGAACGCCGTGCTCAAGAGTGTCGTCGGTGGGCGCTCGGGACCGGTGTCAGAGCCTGGCGACCTCCAGCCCCGCGCGCCCGGCGAGCTGCACCCGGACACCGGCACGACGTTTGCCCGTCCGCACACCCGTCCCCGCCTCGTCCGGCTCGACGTGAGCGAGACCGTCATCTCCGCCGGCACAGCCGTCAGGCTCACGTGGGCCTTCGAGGGGGCACGGACCGTGAGCGTCGATGGGGTCGCCGGCCACCCGACACACGGCCAGACCTCGGTCCTCCTCGACCGGACGCGTCAGGTCGAGGTGGTCGCCAGCAGCGAGCTCGGGTCCACCACCGTGCGCAGTCGGATGGTCACCGTGATCCCCATCCCGCGGATTAGCGCGCTGTCGGTGCCGGACGTGTCGGTCGTGGGGCTGCACGCGGACGTTCAGGCGACCGTCGCAGCGGGCGACTCCGTCCGGGCCAAGCTCAAGGAGGCCATGGACGCGCAGGACCGCTTCCGTCCGGTGCTGGCCGAGCGGCTGCACCCGATCGGTGTGCCCACCCACTTCGTTCGCTGGCTGGCCTCCGCGCCGCGGGTGTCGTTCTTCAGGAGCTCGTCGTGAACCAGTTCTCCCGATTCCTGCTCGCGGTCGCGGGAGCCAACCGGGCGGTCCTCGACCACGCCCCGCGCGACCTGGTCAAGCAGACCGCCCTCGGCGGCACCCTGCTGACGACCGCGGCGCTGGCGGCCGTCGCCTCGGCCCTCGCGCTCTGGATGGCTCTCGACGTGCCGGTCTGGGGCGCTGTCGTCGGCGGCCTGGTCTGGGGTCTGGCGATCCTCAACCTCGACCGCTGGCTGGTGGTGTCGACCCCTCGTCAGAAGACGAAGGCGGGCACGCTCGGGATGGCTCTACCCCGTGTCCTGTTGGCGCTGGTGATCGGGCTGGTGATCTCGACCCCGCTGACGCTGCAGATCTTCAAGGCCGAGATCGACGCGGAGCTGGTGCGGATCCACCAGGCCGAGCTGGAGTCCTTCGAGAAGACGTTGCTGGCCGACGAGCGCTTCATCGACCTGCCCGAGTGGAAGGCGGACGTCGTCGAGCTCGAGTCGGCCCTCGTGGCCGGCGTGCCCGCTGACATCGTGTCGGCCAACCCAGAGGTGGCGGCCCTGAGCGCCCAGCTCGCCCTGGTCGAGACGGCCTACAACGCCGCCGAGCAGGAAGTGGCCTGCGAAAAGGACGGCACCTGCGGCTCCGGTCTCGTCGGGGCGGGCCCTGCCTTCGAGGAGAAGAAGGACCGTCGTGACCGGCTGGCCGGTGAGCGCGCCGACCTTCAAGCCCGCGTGTCGGCGATGTCCGAGCAGGTGCGATCGGGCGCCGACGCCGCCTTCGCGCAGCAGACCATCGACCAGACCGCACGGCTCGAGGGCCTCCGTGACCAGGTGGCCGACGCCGAGGAGAAGCGTGCCGCCGTGGTCGCCGCGGGAGACTCCACGGTCGAGAACGACGACGGCCTGCTCGCCCGCCTCGAGGCGCTCGAGTCACTGACCCACCACAACTCGATGCTGCGCCTGGCGCACCTCACGCTGTTCATCTTCCTGACCGCGATCGAGTGCCTGCCGATCTTCTTCAAGACCCTGCTGTCCCTGTCCAAGCCGACGCTGTACGAGCAGCTTCTCCTCCTCGAGGACACGCGTTCCGAGGAGAGGGCCCGCCTGCGCCTCCAGACGGAGCACGAAGAGGCGCTAGCTGTCGCCGAGGCTGCGCTGGAAGCCGCGCAGGCGCGCAGCGCCACCCAGCTCGACGCCGAGATCCGCACGGCCAAGGTCGTTCTCGACGCCCAGGTGTCGCTGGCGAAGCGGGCGGTCGACAAGTGGAAGGTGCGTCAGACCGCCTTGATCGACGAGGAGGTCGAGTCGTTCGTCGCCGTCACGGGCCAGGTGGCGCCGACCGACCTCGGCGGCGGCACCGTGCCCGCGGCAACCGTGCTGCCGACCCACGTTGTCGAACCCGAGATGTCTGCGGCGCCCGAGACCCTGACGCCGCTCGCCGACCTCGAGGCCCCGCTCGCTCCGCCTCCGGTCGCGGCCAAGGCGAAGGCGGCCCGAAAGGGAGCTAGCGCCCACAACGCGAAGCGACCACCTCGACAGGGTCCGCGCCTCATCCCGGGTCAGGCGCCTGCACCGGCAGACCCCACCGTTGGCTTCGTCGGCGCTCCCGTGCGTAGCGCGAGCGTCGTCCACGCGCCGACCGACAACCTGCCCGAGACCACGGCCGAGCGGATCGCCCGGCTGCGTGAGCGGGTCAGCGAGAGCTGAGTTCTCCGCTTGTAATTCTTGGAGTTGCAATGCGAGCGAAACAGGTTGGCAACACAACGCCGCGAGAGTGAGTGATCAGGTTTGCGCCCCGCGCTGACCGTTCGTCTCGGGGAGGCAACCCATGCTCGTCCGCATCCGGCTCGATGTCCCCGACCGCCCTGGCTCTCTTGGCCTGGTGGCCGCCACGATCGGCGCCGCTGGCGCCGACGTCGTCCAGGTCGAAGTCCTCAGTGCCGAGGGCGGACGCGCGGTGGACGACGTGAATGTGAACGTGCGCGACGACGCGCACCTTGACCGGCTCCTCCGAGTGCTCTCCGCCCTGGCCGGTGTCGAAGTCGCCGGCGTGCTGCACTCGCCGCCCCCGGTCACGGGACACGCAGAGCTCGAACTGGTGGCTCGGCTGATGGCTTCGCCGGCGCGTGCCCTCGCGACGCTCGTCGACGGCGCCCCCGCGGCCGTCGGTGCGGACTGGGCAGCCGCGCTCGGGCAGGCCGACGAGGATGCGGGCGGCAGCATCGGCCTCGACACCGTCGTGCTGGCAGGCGTCCGCGCGCCCGACCCGTCCACGCTGCTGGCAGCGGTGAGCTCGGGTCTGCCGCTACGGCTGGGCACCCCACGGATCGAGCGGCCGGACGGTTCTCACTTCGGGGGTGCCCTGGTCGCTCCACTGGGCGACGAACCCCTGGCCCTGCTGGTGGTCCGTGAAGACGGACCCACCTTCCACCGCTCGGAGACCTGGCGACTCGCCGAGCTGGGCGCTATCGCCGGACGCGTGCTCGCGACCGTACCGGCCCCCCTCTGACCGGGCGTCCTTCGCGCTGAGAGCCGGGTGGCTCAGCCAGGCTTCAGGACGATGCAGACGGTGAAGGCGCGGCTCGCAGTCGGGCTGCCCGCGGCGGCGAGCCCACCGCCGGTGCCGGTCGGCGTGAGGCGGGTGGCCGGCGTTCCCTGCTGGATGACCGCGGCGGACGCCGACACACTGGCCGCGCCGGCGCTACTGCGGTAGGCAACGACCGTGAGGTCGGACTTCTGCTGAGTCGACGTCGTGACCGTGACCCTCGACCCGGCGTCACCCGGAGCGGCGGTGCGCGTCCAGACCCGCCCGGTCAGCATCGAGTTGTCAGCGGTCCGCAGAACCGTCCCACCAGGCGGCGACGTGACCGACGTGGCTCCGTTGGCGGTGAGCAGCAAGAGCATCTGGTCGCCGGTCGTCACGTCAGGTGGCACGGTGACCACGTGCGACCGGCGGCTGCCGTTGGTGCTGGCCGCACCAACCATCGCGAGGGACGCCAGCTCGCCGGGCTCAGCCTGCCTGGCCAACGAGACGCTCTCGGCGTCGTCGTCCGTGACGGTAAGAGTGACCACGTAGCCACCCGCCATCGCGTAGGTGTGCTGCGTGGCAAGATCGCAACAGTCAGTGGTCTCGTCACCGAACTCCCATGCGTACGAGACGATCTCGCCGTCCTGGTCGACAGACGCCGACGACGCGTCGAACGAGCATGTGAGGTCGGTGCACGACACGCTGAAGGCGGGCTGCGGCGGTTGGTTAGGTGGCGGCACGGGTGTGCCAGGGCGCAGCACCAGGCTGAACATCGCTGCCTTGGACGCCGTATCGCCGCCGATGGCGGTCAAGCCGCCGGCAGGGCCGACAGGAACGGCCGCGCCCGAGTCGGTCAGAACGGCGGCGATGCGTGGGTTCCCGATCCCGGTCGAAGCGCCGCGTCGCACCTGCCCGACAGGCGTCGTCCAGCCCGGTGGCGTCGGAGCCGACGTCGCCCCGTTGGGTCAGCAGCAGGACCATCCCGTCGCCCGCGGCGACGCCGGCCGGAACCGTCACCGGGTGAGTGCGCTTGCTGACGTTGACGCTCGCCGACCCGACGAAGGTGATCTCGCCCGGAGCGGACGGCAGCGCCTGCCGGCTGGTGGTGGCCGTCGCACCGGCGTCGTCGGTCACGGTGAGAGTGACGGTGCGGGCCACCCCGGTGGCGTAGGCATGGGTCGCGGTGGCCCCACTGCCGCCGGACTCGTCGGCGAAGTCCCAGGCGTACGAGGTGATCTCGCCTTCCGGGTCGTGCGAGGTCGCGGCATCGAAGGTGCACTCGAGTGCCGCACAGGACACCTCGAACTGCGCTGCGGGAACCTGGTTGCCCGTGGGGTCGAGCTCGACGGCCTTCTCCAGCCTGACCAGCTTGAAGTTCTGAGTCCCGGTGTTGCCTGGAGCGGTGTTCGAGTCGTCCAGGCACGCGAACAGACCCTGGGGGAAGGCCGGCCCGAGACTGCCTGCGTACGCCGCGATGCCGTCGGTGCGCGTTCACCCGTAGGTCAGCTCGCCCGTCACCACCCGGAACGCGCGCACGAACTCGTTGCTGCCTCGCGTGTAGACCAGGTAGTAGTTCTGCTGCGGGTCGGCCACGTTCTGCGCCGAGACGATCACGTACCCCGCTGGTGCCGCCGAGGTCGACCAACGTGACGCCCTCACCGTCGACCGCGATGCGCCCGCCCGGCTGCGCCTCGTCGACGGGGGTGCGGGCGACCCCGCTGTCGGGCTCGGCCCCGTACCGCCAGAGACCGACGTCCTCCTCAGTGAGGTAGAGGGCCCCAGTCGCGTCGTCGGCCACGCAGCCTTCGGCCTCCGACCCGACCTGGAACTCGCGCGTGCTTGTCGCCTCGAGGAGGCCGTCGCCGTTGGTGTCGGAGAGCTCGAACTGCCGCACCCGTCCGGCGATGGTGATGATGAAGACGGAGACCTTGCCCGCGATGGCGCTCTCGTACATGCACAGGCCCTCGCCACCGCCGGTGTCGATGGCCGTTCCCGATGTCTGTGGGACCAGTGCGCGCTTAGGCACCTCGACGCCATACAGCCGCAAGCCCGCGTTGTACGTCGCGACGACGTCACGCTCGACGCTCGCGATGGTCACCCTCTGCCGAACGTCCGAGTTGCCCCAGAAGCTGGTCGATGTGGTGATCCGCTGGCGCAGGCTGCCGTCGAGGTCGTACGTCTCCAGTGGTGCGGACGGGGACCGTCTCAGCGACTGCTGTGACAAGGATCGGCTCGACCGGGACGGCGGCCGCCGGCACGGACACCACCACGGACGCACAACGTCAGAGCCGCGACCGCCATCAGGGGCAGGAGCCGTGCTTCCCGAGTAGGACTGGCGGAGTGCCGATGCGTCGTGGTCGTCTGTGCGGCAGTTGGCTGCCGGCGGCCCATGCGCCGATAGTGCGCTCTCCTGGAGACGAGGGCACCACTAGTCACCCACTCGGCCCACGTCCATTAGGTGACCAGCTGGCGTTTCCACGACATGTCGGCGAACGTCCCCACCACCCAGTCCGAGTAGCCACCGGTGCAGCCTGTGTGTCGAGACGCAGTCATAGCGGTTGTAGTCGCGGATGGCGTCCAGCACGTCGGCCGCTGCGCCGGGACGCCCCGCCTCCGCCAGCTGGGCGTAGCGCGTGTACCCGACGATCGAGTCGCCGGCGTTCTGCACGTCGCCCGTGCGTGCCTCGACACCCATGTAGAGGGGCTCCAGCTGCTTGAGCGAACGCGACCCGACGGACACCTGCACCGAGTCACGCACCGCCGTGAGCAGGTCGACCAGCGTGCCGCTGGCCAGCAGCTCGGCGACCTCGTCCTCCCGGGTGCCGTGCCTCGCGGCAAGCTCGGTGAGGCGGTAGGGCTCGTACGAGGCGTAGTGGTACACGTGGGCGCCTGGAAACCGTTGTCGCCGTGCGCTGATCAGGTCGAGAGTCCGCTCGAAGGCAACTCGCTCGTCAGGTCTCGAGTGCGCCCAGAAGCCGGTGTACTCCTCGCTTGGGTCGACGAAGCCGTGCAGGTACTCGAGTGACCCGTCGGCGTCGTGGAAGGGGTCGCCCTCGATGTCGTAGTAGAGATCGCCGACGTCGGGCGGCGGCAGGAGGTCGAGCCCGGACCTGCTGTAGACCGCGAACTCGAGTCGACCCGACCGCTCCCCCGCCAGCTGCACGGCGGCCTGCGACCGCAGCTCGGCGAACTCTGCCTCCTCCATCTCCTCGGGACGCTGGTCGTCGGACGCCTCCGCGAAGCGGTCGATCGTCGGCAGGCCGATTGCCCGGAGCAGCGGGACGTAGTGGTAGCGGATACCCCAGACCAGGCTCAGGTCGCGGTCGGCCGCTCGGCCCGCGGCGCACGTCGGTGCCCAGCGGCACTTGCGGCAGGCACGCCGCTTGTCGGCCCAGATCGGGTCGGGCACCTCGACGGGTCCGCCCAGACGATCCGCGGCCTCGGCCAGAGCAGCACGCGCCTGCTCGAGCAGCGGGGCGGCCTCCTCCGAGGCGATCTCACCTGTTCCGAGCCATGCATGTGCCTCCTCCGGCTCGGGGTGTCCGAGCCGGGTCAGCGCCTCCGCGGCCACGCCGAGCTGGACGAGCGCGTCGTCCTTCACCGAGTGCGCGAGCTTGATCTCCATCGGCTCGTAGCGGTGTCGCCCGTCACCGGCCCGAAGCTCCTCACCGCTCTTCGGGTGGATGCGGGTCAGCACGTCCGGGTACGTCACGAAGCCGTCCGCCAGCAGCACGCCCCCGTGGACGACGGATGCGCCGTCGGCGAGCGCCTGCCGAGTCAGGTGAGCCGCCTGTTCGATCTCCTCCCACTCCGGTCCGGCTGCATGGATCTCGACGAGGTCGAGCCCGTGGCGCGTGCGCAGCGCCGACACCACGTCGGCCTCGTGCTGTCGTGCGCGCTGCGACACCAACTCGCTCGAGGCGCTCGCCTCGATGGTGCGCGGACGTACGAGCCCGCTCGCGGCAGCCAGGTCGAGGGTGAAGCGGTGGTCGCACTCGACGACGGCCAGCGCGTCATGGGTCGACAGCACCCACTGCTCTCCAAATCGGCGCACTGCTCGTCACCTCGATCCGCACGAGATCTCTTCTCGGACAGGTCGGACGCTACCCGGCGGGTACGACAGTGCCGCTGCGGACTACCTCGTCCCGCCCGGCAGGCCGGCGATGACAGCCTCCCGAGCATCGCGGCGAGCCTGCTCGCGCGAGGCGTCGGTACCGCGCGCCTCGGCCTCGGACTCGGACTCGGACCCGGACTCGGCCTGGGGCAGTGGCTCGAACGGCACGATGTCCGAGGCACAGTGAGTGCCGTCGGCCGGGCCGTTGCCCGTCACCAGGTATCGGGTGACGTGTGCGTCGACGCAGGTGCTCACCCCGAGGGCGATGTGACCCCAGCCGTCGAGGGTGAGCAGGCGCGAGCGCGGTAGGAGGTCGGCGACGGTCAGCGCCCCCGAGTACGCGGTCGCCGGGTCGTACAGGTTGCCGACCACCAGCACGTGGTTGGAGGTCCTGGCCGACCACGGACCGAGGTAGCGGTCGCGGTCGTGCCCCGGCCAGTCGGCGCAGGGGGACGACGCCCACGTCCATGCGCTGCCGAAGTAGCCGGCCTCTCGGTCTGCCGCGCGCCCGGCGGTGAACCATGCGGCGGGCGACGTGGGGTTGATGGAGTCCGAGCAGGCCACACCGGTGAAGCCCTCGAGCGTCTGGGGCATCGGCTCGCCGGCGTGCCGGAAGGCCTGTGCGACGCGCGCCTGCCTGGCGGTGTCGGAGGCTGCCGCAGACGAGGGGGGCTCGAGGCCGATGGCGGCCGCCAACTCGGTGACCGCGTCGGCCATGGCCTCCCAGCCGTCCGGGGAGTACAGGGCGCCCAGGCTGGCCCCCACCAGGTCCTGGTACGTCACCTCGAACACGCCGCCTGTGCCGTCCGGAAGCCGAACCGGGCCACGACGCAGCTCGGCCGCCACGTCCGCGTAGACGTCCTCGGGGTCGGGGTAGGAGGCCAAGCTGCAGCTGTCAGTGCCGGCCTCGGCGCACAGGGTGAAGAACTGCTGCAGCGCGGCCCGCGCGCCGACGTGGCTGTCGAGGCGGGTGGAGAACGGTTGGGTTCGGCGCTCCCACGCGTTGCGTCCCGCCGTCCACGCGACCGGGTCGAGCACGCCGTCGACGACCAGCGCACGGACGTTGCCCGGGAACAGGTTGGCGTACGTCGTGCCCAGCTGGGAGCCGTAGGAGTACCCGGCGTAGGTCAGGCGGCGGTCGCCGACCGCGTGCCGCATGAGGTCGAGGTCTCGCGCGACGCTCGCCGTCGACATGTGGTCGATGATTCGGCCTGCTCGCCTGTCGCAGAGGTCGGTGTACCGGTCATCCGCCTCGTTGATGGCGGCCGCCTGGCGCCGGTCGATGGGGAACGCCGGGACACCCAGGTACACCTCGTCCAGCTTTTGGAAGGACGTGAAGCAGACCAGGGGGTTGCTGCGGGCAATGCCACGCGGGTCGAAGCCCACGATGTCGAAGCGCTCCAGCAGTTCCGGCGCGTACAGCGCCCAGGCGAAGTCGATGAAGTCGACACCGGAGCCGCCGGGACCACCCGGGTTGACGAACAGGGTCCCGATCTTGCGGTCCGGGTCGCCGGCCTCCAGGCGGCGCAGGGCCAGGTCGATCGTGGCCCCCCTCGGCCGGTCGTGGTCGAGCGGGACCGTGAACGTCGCACAGGAGAAGGAGAACTCGGCGGGGACACCCTCGGTGCTTCCCCAGTCGGGGGGACACTCGCCCCAGTCCACGGTCGACGTCGTGACGGCATCCTGGGCGGCGGTGGAGGCCGCTTGGGTGCCCGCGTCGACTCCCGCGTCGACTCCCGCGTCGACTCCCGCGTCGACTCCCGCGTCGACTCCCGCCTCGGCACCCGGAGCCGCGGCGGCGGCCACTCCGGGCAGGGCGAGCGCAAGGGACAGAGCGAACAGGGCTGAGGCCCGGGCGGTGCGTGAGAGCCGGGAGCGTGTGCGGCGCATCAGGAACCCCCGTCTCGAGTGCCACCGCCCCGGCGAGCGGTGGTCCCGTGCGGCTGGCTCCCGCGTCCGACCAGGTGATCTGCGGATCCAACCGGACGTCGCGACGCTAGTGCGGCGGGACTGTCTGAACAAGGGACGGCAGACTCGCAGTCGTGGTGCCCGCCGAGATCCCCGTACCGCCTGACCCCCGGCCGTTCTCGCTGCGACGGATCGCGCCGGCTGTCTACGGGCCGGCCCTGCTCTTCGGTCTCGGGCAGGGAGCCGTGCTGCCCGTGGTGGCGCTCTCCGCGCGCGAGCTCGGTGCCTCGGTGGCGATGGCGGCGTTCGTGGTGGCGCTCAAGGGAATCGGGCAGCTGGTGGGAGACCTACCGGCCGGAGCACTGACCGCTCGCGTGGGCGAGCGGCGAGCCATGCTCGCTGCCTGCGTACTGACGGTTGTCGGGCTGCTGGGCTGCGTGATGGCGCCCGGTGTGGCCGTCCTGGGAGTCAGCATCTTCGTCGTCGGGACGGCCGCCGCGGTGTGGGGGCTCGCGCGGCAGTCGTACCTGACCGAGGCGGTGCCAGTGGCGAAGCGCGCGCGGGCCTTGTCGACGCTGGGAGGAACTCAGCGGATCGGCAGCTTCGGGGGTCCGTTCGTCGGTGCGGTGGCGGTCGGTTTCGCCGGGACGGACGGCGGCTACTGGTTGCACGCGGTCACCGCCGTGCTCGCCGCCGTCCTGCTGCTGCTCCTGCCGGACGTTCCGGGCACGCACGGCCCGACGGACGGCGAGGCGGTGCCCTCGATGGTTTCCGTTGTGCGGGAGCACCTCCCGGTACTCCGCACGCTCGGTGTGGCGGCCCTGTTGGTGATGGCCGTGCGCCACTCCCGCCAGAGCGTGCTGCCGTTGTGGTGCGAGTCGATCGGGCTCGACGCCGCCCAGACGAGCCTGGTGTTCGGGCTCTCGGGAGCGGTCGACATGCTGCTGTTCTACCCAGCCGGCTCGGTGATGGACCGGTTCGGCCGGGCAGCCGTGGGCATCCCCTCGATGCTCGTGCTGGGTCTGGCCCACGTGCTGCTTCCGCTCACGTCGACCTTCGCGTGGGTGGTGGCTGTCGGGCTGCTGATGGGGGTCGGCAACGGGATGGGCGCGGGCCTGGTGATGACCCTTGGCGCGGACGTGTCCCCCACAGTCGGCCGGCCGACGTTCCTCGGTGCGTGGCGAGTGATGGCAGACCTCGGGAACGCGGCTGGGCCCCTGTCGGTGGGTGCCGTCGCCGCCGCCGTGTCTCTCGGAGTGGCCTCGGTGGCCGTCGGCGGCCTGGGTGTGCTGGCCGTGGTCGGGCTGTGGGTGTGGACGCCGAGGACGGTCCCTGCCCACCACCGCCTGGACGAAAGTCCCTGACCCGCTTGTCAGCCCTGGCGGCTGGCGCCACGACGACGGATCACGAGCTCGACCAGCGCGAACGCGAGGGCTACGGCCACGAGTGCCGTCGCCACGCGTAGGCCGAGTGTCACGGCCTGGGCGTACCCGCCCTCGGTGCGTGCTCCGGCGAAGAAGACGGCGCCGACGAGGGCGATCCCAGCGGCCGTGCCGATGCGTTGACCGGTCTGCAGCACACCGCCTGCGGTGCCGGCGCGCTCGACCGGCACGTCGGCCAGCGTGAGCGTGATGTTCGGCGAGATCACGAGCCCGCTGCCGAGGCCGGCAGCGAGCAGTGGCAGAGCGACCCACCATCCGACCCCGCGGCCGTCGACGGTGTCGATGACCACGTCGGTGACGATCAGGCTGACGACCACCAGCAAGAGCCCGAAAGTGACGAGTCTGCGGCCGACCCGGGTGACGACCTGCCCGCCCACGGCGGACATCACGGCTGATCCTGCGGCGAACGGGGTCATCGTCAGACCTGCGAGCAAGGGTGAGTAGCCCAGCCCGTCCTGCAGGTAGAGAGCCAGCACGAAGAAGATGCCGGTGAAGCCCGAGAAGTAGAGCATCCCGACGGCAGCGCCCGTGCTGTAGCCGGGCAGGCGGAACAGGCGCAGATCGACCAGAGGGACATGACCGCGGGCTGTGTACCAACGCTCCCATGCCACCCACATGCCGATCAGAGCGACGCCGAGACCCGCCAGCCACCAACCCTTTCCGCCGCTGCTTTGCTCCGACTCCACCAGCGGCAACAACAAGCCGAGGAGACCGCCCCCCAGCAGCAGCACGCCGACAGGGTCGAGGTCCTCCCGCCGGCGGATCCGCTCCGGTGGTGCAGGCAGCCAACGCATCGCCAGCAGCATGGCGCCGAGACCGATCGGGAGGTTGACGAAGAAGATCCAGCGCCAGCCGTCATCGGCACCGAGCAGTCGGATGATCAGGCCTCCGGCGATGGGACCGACTGCGGTCGAGACGCCGATCGTCGCGCCCATCAGGCCGAATGCCTTGCCACGCTCGGCTCCGCTGAACAGCTCCTGGATGAGACCCGACACCTGCGGGTTCAGGAGCCCGCCGCCGACGCCCTGCACGAGTCGTGCCACAACGAGCACCGGTGCGGAGGGCGCGACCCCCGCGGCAAAGCTGGCCACGGTGAACAGCGCGACACCAAGGATGAACATCCGCCTCCGGCCGGTGGCGTCTCCCAGTCGTCCGGACGGGACGAGTACCAGCCCGAAGGTCAGGGCGTAGCCGGAGACGATCCACTGCAGGTCACTCGGAGACGTGCCGAGACCTGACTGGATGGACGGCAGTGCCACGTTCACGATGCTCACGTCGAGGAGCGACATGAAGCCGGCGACCAGACAGACGGCCAGCGCACGCCAACGGCGGGGGTCGGGAGGCTCGCCGGGCGCCGGACGCGGGTCAGGGACGGGTTGGTCGACCACGCGCCCATCCTGCACGGTGCGCGATTCGGGCTTTGCCTTCAACCCAGGTTCAACTTGTAGCGTCGGTGTCGGCGCTGTCGACGAGCTCAGGAGCCCACGTGCACATGCACTCCTCACGGATCCACATCTGATGCGATACCGGCTGCTGGGTCGAACCGGCCTGAGGGTCTCCGAGCTCTGCCTCGGGACCATGATGTTCGGGCAACGCCGCGGCGTCCCCTCGGACGAGGAGGCGGACGCCATCATCCGGCGCTTCGCAGAGTCGGGCGGCAACTTCATCGACACGGCGAACGCGTACGCGGGCGGCGAGAGCGAACGGCTCGTCGGCCGGCTCGTGGCCAGCGACCGGGATCGTTGGGTGCTCGCGACCAAGTACGCGCTGACCTCGGATCCCGATGACCCCAATGCCGGCGGATCCCACCGCAAGAGCCTTCGCCGAGCGGTCGACGCCAGCCTCCGGCGGCTGGGCACCGACTACATCGACCTCTACTGGCTGCACATCTGGGACTCCTACACGCCGGTCGAGGAGGTCGTTGGCGCTCTCGACGATCTCGTACGGTCGGGCAAGGTGCTCTACGTCGGTGTGTCGAACGCCCCGGCGTGGCTCGTCTCGCGCGCCGTGACGCTGGCTGAGGAACGCGGACTCACCCCGTTCAGCGCGATTCAGGTGCCCTACAGCCTGGTCGAGCGGACCGTGGAACGCGAGCTCTTGCCAGCGGCCCGCGCACTGGATCTCGCCGTGACGAGCTACGCCCCGCTGGGCGGAGGGCTGCTGACCGGACGGTACGGGTCCGATCGCGAAACCCCCACGGACGGAAGGCAGTCCGGGACTGCGGTTTCCGCGCGCGCCCTCGCGATCGCGGACGCGGTCAACTCGGTGGCAACCGCGCGTGGCGTGTCCGGCAGCCAGGTGGCGATCGCCTGGGTGCGGGCACAGCAACGTCGGGCAGTGACGATCCCCATCGTCGGCGTGAGGACCGATGCCCAGCTCGCAGACAACCTGGGCGCGACCGAGATCGACCTCGAGCCGGCTGAGCTCGACCTGCTCGACAAGGTCACCCGAGTGTCGCCCGAGTACCCCGCCGCGGAAGGCGGCGAGCGGTACACCCACGGCAACGCGTTCGACCGAGTGCACGACCACCGCCAGACCCTTGACCCGCTCGTGTGAGCCGCGCTCGTCTGACCCGCTCGTCTGACCCGCGCGGCACACCTCTACTGATCGGAGAACGATGGACGCCTTCACCGATTCGGAGCTTCGCTACCTGCGCAGCCAGCTGCTCGGGCGCCTCGCGACGGTCGGCCCCGACGGGATGCCTCATGTCGTGCCGCTGGGCTACCGTCACGACCCCGACGACGACACGATCGTGGTCGGCTCTGCCGGCGACATGGCGGCCAGCAAGAAGTACCGCGACGTCGAGCGCACCGGCAAGGCAACGCTTGTCGTCGACGACCTGGCCTCCACCAATCCGTGGACTCCTCGCGGAATCGAGATCCGCGGAGTGGCCCAGACGCACAGCACGGGGGGCGCCGAGGTTGGACGACGCCTTCGCATCCCGTTCGCGATGGACGAGTCCTACATCCGCATCACGCCAGTACGCGTCGTGACGTGGGGCATCGACAGCGACGCGACGCGTCCTGCCGCGCGCACCGTCACGCGCTAACCCACCCGGCTCATCCGCGCCTCACCCGCCGCCAGCTCACGTCCGCCGGTGTGGTCTTGGATACGCACCGTCAGCGCTTACCCACCCGGGCTCATCCGAGCCTCACCGCCGCCGGCTCACGTCCGCGGATGTGGTTGTGGTGGTGTGGTTTCGGGCTGTTGGGGCGGGTGCTCCTGCTCGTCTGGTGGTCGTTGATGTTGTGGGGGTCTGGGTGGCAGGCCTGGGGGTCGCCAGGGGTCCCTCAGGTCCTTCGGGTCAAGGGTGAGGCGGATCTGTTCGCCGGTCTTGCGGGCTCGGGCGGTGTCGTGGTGCAGGGTGTTGCGTTGCAGGGGCCGGGCGGGGTCGACCAGGGCGGGCATCCGCACCCACGGCACCCCGGCGATCATCACCAGGTTGTAGACGCCGGCATGGACCGCGGTGTGGTGTGGTCCGCAGAGCAGGGCCAGGTTGTCCAGGTCGGTGCGTCCACCCTGTGCCCACGCGATCAGATGGTGGGCGTCGCACTGTTTGGCCGGCCGGTTGCAGCCGGGGATGATGCAGCCCTTGTCGCGGGCGGCCAGCGCCCGCCGCTGTCCGCTGGTGGCGAGGCGGACGGTCCGGCCCAGGTTCACCACCGCACCGTCGGGGGCGAGCAGGACCCGTTCGAACACGGCCGAGCAGCCGAGCCGCTCCAACACCGTCGGGGTGATGAACCCGACCTGTTCGCACCAGGCCCGGCCGGCCGCGGTCCGCTCCGCCAACCTCTGACCGACCTGCAGGGCGGCGAGCTGGTCCACGCTGGTGTGCACCACCACCCTGGGTGGTTCACCACCGCGGCTGCCCGCGTTGGCGAGTCCTTGCCGGGCCACGATCGCCAGGGCGTCGGCGCGGCGCTGGGACGCGGTCCGGGTGTCCCACGACAGCAGCGTCCCGTCGGCGTCGGTGCTGGCGGGGTCGGGGGCGGCGTAGTGCTCGACCGCGGCCTTGAGCTGGGCGCCGGTGATCGGGTCCAACTGGCCGGAGACCAGCAGCATCCCGGTGGCGTCGGTGACCATCTCGAACCGCCGCCGCGCATAGGCGTCCGGGTCGAACCCGCGCTCGGTCCGGTCCGGGTCGAGCCGGTCCAACAGCTCCGCCGCGAGTACTTCACACTCGCGCGGTGGGTGCTTGGTCGAGACATCGACGAAGAACTCGTCCACGACCGGAGCCGCAGCCCGCCGGATCCGGGTCGGGATCTTGTCCAGCACCCGCACCGCCACATCCAGATGCGGCCGCGACACCACCCCGGCCAACAGCGCCGCCCCCATCCCCGCCAACGCACCACGAACATCCCCCGCACTCGTGACCGCGCCCGGCCCCACAGCAGGCACGTCCGGGTCCACCGCCCGGGCCGCCTCCACATCCGCCCGAGCCCGCCCCGGCCCCACCCGGCACCGCGACCGCAACAACCCGGCCACACTGGTGGCACCGACCCGCAGCAGCTCCTCACCCTCCAGCGACCGCACCAACCCCAACCGGGCCGCCTCCACCGCCCGACCCGCCCGCTCCACCTCCACCAACGCCTCGACCTTCCCGGCCACCGACAACGACCACACCGGCGCCGCAAGCAGTGCCGCCGCGCCATCGCTCAGCACGCCCGCCAGCCGCCGCACCTCGTGCAGCGACCCGCCTACCTGTCCCCCGTCCATGACCAGAACATACGTTCGACCACCGACACTTCCGCCCTTATCCACAGGTAGTTCCCGCCGGGCTCACATCACGATCGGGTCACAGTGCGCTGGGGCCGATCGGCCATGGCTAGGGCGGCGACGTACGCGACCGCCTGTCTCGACGCGGCAGTTGTCGAGGGCTACGGTCTCGACAAGCGGTTGCAACCCACAAGCGGAAGGGGAGGCCTGTGCTGACACAGGTCGCGGAGGGTGTGCTGGTCCACCAGAGCGAGATACTCCAGAACAACACCGCTGTCGTACAAGGCAATGCTGGCGTCTTGCTCATCGACGCCGGGATCACGGGCGATGAGATGGCGTGCCTCGCAAACGACCTTCGCGAGCTGGGCCAGCCGGTCGTGGCAGGCTTCTCGACGCATCCTGATTGGGATCATGTGCTCTGGGACGCCACGCTCGGCGAAGCGCCCCGCTTCGGGACAGCCCGCTGCGCGGACTTCATGCGAGATCTGCGGTCGAAGGCCGACTGGAAGGCCCGCGCCGCCGAGGGGCTACCGCCGGAAATCGCCGACGAGACACCGCTGGACCTGTTCGGCCTCATCACCGGTCTGCCCGCCGGGACCACGCACATTCCGTGGGATGGCCCCAAGGTCCGGATCATTGAGCATCCCGCGCATGCACCGGGCCATGCGGCACTGTTGGTCGAGGAGAGCAAGGTTCTCGTCGCCGGCGACATGCTCTCTGATCTCTTCGTCCCGATGCTCGACAATGTGAACGACACCAATGACCCGGTCGAGGAGTACCTCACTGGGCTGCAGTTGCTCGAGGGCGTGGCGGACGACGTCGATGTCGTCGTCCCGGGCCATGGGTCCGTCGGTGAAGCGGGTGAAGTGCGCGCGCGGATCGAACGTGACCGCGCGTACGTGCAGGCCCTGCCTGCCGGCGGTGTTTCCGAGGACCCGAGGATCGGCTCATCGGCCAAGCCTGGCTGGGAATGGGTGAGCGACATCCACGAAGGACAACTGCAGCAGTTCGCCAAGAAGACATTGCACGACGAGACGCCCAGCTAGCGATCGGGCTGCGGCACAGGATGGCCCCAGCTCACCGGGCCGAGGCCAGCTCGTCAACCAGGTTCTTGTTGAGGGCGACGCGCACGCAAGCCGCCGCCAGCCCCGGTAGGTCGTCAGGCTCGACCAGGGCGACGAGCCCTCTCTCGGACGTCGGCAGCCCGAGCAGCCTGGCGCCGTCCGTCACCTTGTCGTCGATGAAGGGCGCAACGTCCGGCCAGATGCCTTGAACCTCACGGCAGAAAATGGCCGAACCCAACGGACCGATCCCGTGAACCTCCTGCAGCAGCTTGCGCAGGGCGTCGACGTCGGGCGATGCCTCGCGCATCTGCCGCAGGTCACCACCCCACCTCTCGAGGACGAGCTCGGCGCCCTCCCCCAGCATCGTCGCCGTCCGCTCGTCGAAGCGCCGGTAGCCGGCGGAACCCAGCACGTTGACCCGCCGCTGCCAGGCCGCGTCGCGCATCGCCTTGGCCGTCCGCAGCCCAGCAGATGACAAAGCCTGTGCCGCAGCGACTCCCACATCGGCCGAGATGCGAGCCGACAGAACCGTGCACAGCACGAGGAGGCGGTAGAGCGGAGACGGCGCGTCCTTCAACGTGATCCCGGCCTGCTCGGCATAGGTGGTGCCGTACTGATCAAGCAGGGCACGTACCAGGTCGGCGCGTGATGGTTTGGCCACAGGTCCTCCTCGGCGTGGGGTCCGGTCCATCTCGCCACGCCTCGAAGGCATCGGCAAGCGCCCGACGCGCACTTGTGGACAACTTGCCACCGGCGCCGACCCTGTGGACGGTGCCCTCGTGGGTCAGGTCAGCTCGGGCAACGCCGCGGCGCAGAACTCGTCATCGGTGGAGCCGTCGCCGCGCTCCGAGAGGACCTCGAACGTGCCGGGCACCAGCTCGCCTCCTGGCTGACTGTCCCCGAGCGTGTCGAACTGAGCCCTGAGCTTGCGGGCGCCGTCCGCTCGGACGAGCAGGTCTCCCGACGCGTCCCGCACCGTCACTCTGTTGCCCTCCAACCAGACGAACTCCCACACGTCGCCGGCGATGTGGCGTGCCTTCTGGTCGTGGAAGAACCCTCTGCCCTGTGTGAAGACCGTGCCGCCGCTCGTGCTGATCTCCTCGGCGTAGCGGAACGTGCTGTGCGAGTAGAACGCCTGACCGTCCGACCCCTTCACGGGCCGATTCATGCTGACGCTGCTGAAGTCGACCTCGAAGTGCGCGGTGATGCCGCAGATCGTCTCGTCGAACGAGTCATGGCCCTTGTCGCGGACCGGCCCATCGGACGTGCCGGCCTGGGCGGACAGGGGCGTTGCTCCGACGAGTACGCACGCTGCGCCCAGCGCCAGGAACCTGGCTCTCCTTCGCATTCCACCCCTCCTGGCCTGCGCCCGCGGGTGTCAGCAGCCACGGTCCTCCCGCCACGGCGGCAGGGCCATAGCCCTGCCGTGTGAGTGACGGTCAGTGCTACGACCTCACCGTCAGTGGCTGGGACCTGAAGGGTCAGAGGTGCTCGTGCAGGAAGCGGTCCACCGCCTCGACCGCTTCGTCGACGTACGGCTGCTGGTCGTAGAGGTCGATGTGCCGCTCGCAGTCCACCCAGTGCAGCTCTTTCGGTCCCGTGGCCCGCTCGTGCACTGCGACAGCGAGCTCGGGCGAGCAGTAGTCGTCGACGCGGCCGTGCACCACGAGCAACGGCGTCTGCCCGAGGACGTCGGCGGCACCGAGTGCGTCGAGGGTCATCAGTGAGTGCAGCGAGCCGCGGGTCACCTCGTTGCGCCACGAGGCCGAGGTGGACCGCTCCGTGCCGTAGTAGGCGTACGGCTCCTCGCCACCCATGGCCGCCTCACCACCCTCGGGCGCGACCGCCGGCATCGTCTGGTCGTACCGCGCAACAAAGGAGGCCAGCGCTCCGCGATAGGCGTCGGCGCCCATCCGCCCGGCGAACCACGCCGGGCTGTTGTAGGCACCAGCCACCCCCGCGATGGCGTGAAGCCGTGGGTCCGTGGCCGCTGCGCGAACCGCGTAGCCACCACCCAGGCACACTCCGACGACACCGATCCGCTCGGCGTCAACCTCAGGACGCGCGGCCAGGACGTCAACGGCGGCCCGCAGATCGGCCAGCTTCCCCTGGCTGTCCTCGTGGCCACGCCGACCGCCGCTCTGCCCGAAGCCACGATGGTCGAAGGCGAGCGTCGCGAACCCTCGGCGGGCGAGAGAGTCCGCGTACAGGCCGGTGACCTGGTCCCTGACGCCGGTGAACGGCCCCGTCAACACCACGGCGGGCGCCGACTGGGCTCCCACCGGGAACCTGACATCTCCCACCAGCTCGATGCCGTCTGCGCTGAACGTGACTGTCTCGGTGGCGATCTCTGCGGTGTCCATCTCGCACCTGCCCCGGTCCGTGACGCCGCATGGAGTGGGCGTCTGTTGCCGTCCAACTCTCGCCTAGTCACGCTTCTTCCCCGCCGGCTCAGTTCTGGTTGACGAACGCCAGCACATCATGAGCAACGCGTTTGCTGGTGGCCACCTTCATGTGGCCTTGGCCCTCGTACCGGACAAGGGTGCAGTTCGGGATCAGCCGGACGGTCTCGTCGACGAGGTGCGTGGGATAGAACCGGTCGCGGTCACCGCAGAGAAGAACGACGGGCACCTCGATGCCGGGAAGCGCTTGCCGAGAGTCGAACGAGATCTCCGCATCCACCTCGACCAGGAGGTCCCCCGGCGGATAGTTCTTCCCCGAGAGCAGACTGCGCGCGATCCAGGGGCCGACCAGGCGACGTGCCCACCTGCTCCGCTGTCCAGGTAGCACGTACTCGGCGAAAGCCATTCCGACGCCTACCTTGTCGCCCCGGGAGAGGGCAGATGAGATGCGTGCGTCCACTTCCCTGCCCGCGTCACTGACCTCGGCGGCGGCGACGACGATGGCGACGTGACCGCAGGATCCGCCACGACGCGCGGCCAGGTACTGCGCGATCATCCCGCCATAGGACTCCCCCACCACGAGGTCGACCCGCCCGCCGAGATCCGCGGAGATCATGTCCGCGTAGTCGTCGGCCATGTCGGCGATGGTGTGCCCCGCTGGCATGTTCCTGCGGCGGGTGACGTACCAAATGGCGTAGCCATCCTCGACGAACGGGGCGAACCATCGCCGGGACATCCGGGACGAGATCCCTTGCGGGATACCACTCCCCGGACCTCCCGGGATGAAGAGGAGCGCCTTCGTCCCCCTCCCCCAGGTCAGGAAGTCCATCCCGTTCGCGAACGTCCCGGTGCGGAGACCCTGGCCATCTCGCATGTGACTCTCCTAGTCCCGGTCGGACCGTGGAAGGCGCGCGTACGCGCGGACGAGCTGGGTCCGGGATCGGAACCCCCGCTTGCGGAACACGTTGCCCAGGTGGCGTTCGATGGTCTTGGGACTGAGGAACAGCGCAGCTGCCACCTCTCGGTTGGACATGCCCTGGGCGACCAGGAGGGCTACACGCGTCTCCTGCGACGTGAGCGGCTCATCAACCTCCGGCCCGCGTCGCCGTGCAGTCGCGCCGGTGGCGGCCAACTCGTCGGCCGCCCGGCGAGTCCACAGGGTGAGGTCCATCTCGGTGAAGGCGTCGTGGGCAAGGCGTAGCTGCTCTCGGGCGGCGACCCTTTGCCCTTGGCGGCGGAGTCGGGCTCCGTACAGAAAGCGGGTCCGAGCGGTCTCGAACGGGTCGCGGGCGTCCGCGTGAGCAGTCAGGGCTCTCTCGAAGGCACTGCTGGCGGCCGCGTCGTCCGTGGCCGAGATGCACTGGCAACGGGCGACCAAGGCGGTGGTGCCGACCGGCGCGGACGGCCCCGAGCCCTCGGCATACCCCGCTGCCAACGTGACCGCGTCGTCGGTTCGTCCCAAGCCGACGTACGCCTCGACGAGCAGTGGCGCGACGCCGAGCGGCTCGCCCATCGAACCCACCCCGCCGTCCACGGCGATCCGGGCCTCGAGCAGAGCGACGACCTCTGTGAGGTCGCCGCGGCACAAGGCGCAGAAGGCAGCGGTGAGTGCCTGGTGGGCGGCGAAGCTGGTGGTACCGGCCTGGTCGGTGAGTGCGCGGGCGCGGGTGAGAGCGGCCGTGGCCTCGTCGTGAAGCCCGCGGGCGGCCGACTGCCAGGCCACCATCTCCACGGCCACCGACGCATCGGCTGCATAGCCGATCTGCTCAGCGAGCTCAGCCGCTTCGCCGGCGTCCGCGAACGCCCCTGCGTGGTCACCCACCCATGCCCGTCCGGCCGCTTGGATGGCAAGAGTCGGCACCAGGATGCCCACGGCACCTCGCCGACGAAGATCGTCGATGCGGACGGCACCGACCGCCAGGGCCTCGCCGACCTCGCCGGTGAAGCCGACCGACAGGGCCAGGAGCAGAAGGGCACGCGGATCGTTCCCGAGGTCGTCAGAGGCGGCGAGGGTGCGCACGACCGCGAGCCTGGTGAGGCCGGCCACCGGGTCGCCTTGCAGCATCAGCGCCACACCGCCGGTGAAGCTGGCGAGCAGGTGCTGCTCCCGGTCGGTGAGGTCGGCCACCGCGTCGATGCGGGACGCGCACTCGGCGATGCCGTCGAGCTCGTTGACTCGAAACCGGGCGAGGGCCAGCTCGGTCAGCGCGCGCACCAGCGGCAACCCGTGCAAGAGCGCGGCGGCGGCGGCCAAATGGTCGAGCGAGCGCGGGACCGAGCCCGCGTACTGCTCCAGCATCCCCAGCGTGAACAGCGCCCGGCCCCGAACCCCCTCAGGAGCAGGCGACTCCAGAACACGGGCTACCAGGGCTCGTGTGCGGGTGACGTTACCGGCAAGGAATGCGTCCTCAGCAGCAGCGGCGAGGCGTTCGGCTGCCTGATCCGTACCCCGCGTCAGGACGGCGGCCCTTTCGAGGGCCGTCGATGCAGCCGCGAAGCCCAGCCGAACCCGGTCCGCCGCTGCGACCCGGGCCAGCTCGTCGGCGAGGCGGTCGTCGAAGCCGACCGTGGCCTCCGCCAGATGCCAGGCGCGAGTGGGGGCCCCGGCCGGGAGCGCGTCGGCGATCGCGTGGTGTGCGCGTCGCTGCTGAGCCGGCGTCGCCAGGCGCAGCACGGCGGTGCGTACGAGAGGATGCCTGAAGCTGAGGCCGTGCTCGTCGGCGACCAGGACACCGTGCTCGCGTGCCTCGTCCAGGGCGGCGGCAGCCTCGCCGCCCTCCCGATCGAACGCCGACGCAGCGGCTGCCGAGCTCCCGGGCGCGACGGCGAGGAGCAGCACCGCCCGCCAGGCGTCAGCGGACAGTCCCGACAGGAGCGACCCGTAGACCGTCTGCAGTCGCTCACCGACGGGCAGAGGGTCCGGCAGCGGCGCCGCACCTACCCGTTGCGCAGCGTTCAGCCGCGACGACACCTCGAGCAGCGCCAGCGGGTTTCCCTCAGTGCCCGCCACCAGCCTGTCCACGACACTCGACGCGATACTCGGGGGCACCAGGCGAGACGCCGCGGCAGACCGCAGCCCGGCGACCTGAAGCACCGGGATGCCCTGCGCCACATCGGTGGAGAGGGAGGACGGCCGGGTGGCGAACATGAAGGCCACCGCGTCCGGACCCATGCGCCGCGCCGCGAAGAGGATGGCGGCGGCCGACTCGCGATCGAGCCAGTGCAGGTCGTCCACGACCACGAGCACGGGCCCGCGTGCGGCTGCGGCTGCCAGTAGCGACAGGGTCGCGGCGCCGACGAGGAACCGATCCGCCGGCCCCTCGTCCGTGACCCACCCCAACGCCGACCCGAGCGCGGCTCCCTGCGCACCCGCGACCTCGGGCAGCAGGTCGCGCACCGGGTTCAGCAGCTCGAGCAGACCGGCGTGAGCCAGAACTGACTCGGACGCGACGCCCGTCGCGGACAGACAGGTGCAGCCCGTAGCCAGCGACCGCCCTGCGTTCAGCAGGGTCGTCTTCCCGATCCCAGCGGCACCTTCGACCAGCAGGGCCCCCGATCGCCCTGCGCGAGCGTCGGCCAGGAGTCCGCGGATGCGCGTCAGCTCCTCGTCGCGACCAAGGACGTCATCGACCGGGTTGGGGGATTCCCCCGACGCGAGCGCGCGCGCCCCGATGCGACCGTCGACCGGAGATGAGTCGTCAACTACAGGAGATTCCAATGAGCACCTCGACCAGGATCCTACGGAAGATCGACCGCTGGCTCAGTTCCCCCGGGTGGGCGTACTCCGCGATGTGGCACTTCCACCCGATGATGCCTCCCCGTCCGCCCCTCCGGCCCCGGTTCGAGGACCAGGTGCGCGAGGAGACCTACCGATGAGTGCCGAAGAGCTCGTCGTCGACCTCGTCGACTGCTACAACGACCGCCGCCTCGATGACCTGGCATCCAGGTACGGGGCCGGTGCCACGATTCACCCGGCCGGCTGGCCGGAGGCCGTGGACACCGCGACCTGGGTCGCCGCCTTCGGCATGATGCTGGAGAGCTTTCCCGACCTCACGATCCGACCCCGGCACGTCGCGTCGGGCAGGGGGGTCGCAGTCCTTGAAGCCCGGCTCACCGGAACCAACAGCGGACCCTTCCACCTCGGAGATGTCGATCGTCTGGTCATGGGAACCGACGCCGAACGCCTGCCCCCCACCGGACGGACCATGGACATCGCCGGGACCGTCGTCTTCGAGCTCACCGACGGCCGCGTCACCCGTGAACGCCACTACTGGCCGGTGGTCGACACCCTCGTCCAACTCGGGCTCGTTGCGTCGCGGCCGCTCGTGCGGGCGTAGGTCTGCCGGCGTCGGGGCGGTGCCTCTGGCAACCCTCCCGGCTACCGGTTGTAGCGCTCCAGAATCTCGTTGCCCTCCCCCGTGAGGCGCGTGTTGAGCTCGTCGAGCGTGATCTGGTCGGCGAAGTACTCCTGGAGCGCCGGGTTGGCGACCTTCGACTTCCACTCCTCGAAGCCTTTCACCTGCTGGAACTCGGCCATCTCCAGGTCGTCGGCCGTCGACGCGGCGACGTCCCAGCCCAGCTCCGGCGTGTTCAGCTCGGGCGCCTTCACGGCCTCTTGACTAGTTGGCAGCATCCAGTCACCCGCCGCAAGCTTGGCCTGGTTCTCGGCGTTCAGGGCGAACTCGATGAAGCGCACTGCCTCCTCGGGGTGCTCCGTGTCGGCAGACACCGAGAGCGTTTGCGAGACAGCGCCTTGCGTCTGGCTCTCACCCTCGAGCGGGGGCAGTGTCACCCACTCGAACCCCTCGGGTGCCTGCTCGATGATCTGCTGCCTGACCCAGATCGCCCCGGGCAACGTCGCGTACTGACCCGCGAAGAACCCGGGGAGGGCGTCGGCGGACGACAGACCGACGGCCTCGGGCGCCGCTGTCATGTCGGAGTAGATCATGTCGTGGATGCGTTGCGGCACCTCGCCTTCCGCCTCGCCGAACGTCGCGGTCGAGGCGCCGTCTTCGGTCTCGAAGTACGCGGCGTCGAACGCCACACCGAGGTTGAGGATGCGGTTGGCGGGTGACTTCAGCGGAAAGGCCGTGCCGTGGTGGAGTTCCGTGGTCAGCTGCCTCGCGGCCTCGGCGAACTCGTCCCAGGTCCAGGGGTCGTCGATCGTCGGCAGTTCGACGCCGGCCTCGTCAAAGATGGCCTTGTTGGCGAAGATCACCTGCGACTCCTGCAGGAACGGCACGCCCGTGACCACGTCGTCGAAGGTGACTGTGTCCCACGCCCCTTCGCGGATGTCGCTCTTGATCTCGTCCGACAGCAGGTCGTCGAGCGGCAACACCGACCCACGCTCGTTGAAGTCGCGGAGCGGACCGGACTCGTAGTGGAAGATGTCAGGCGCCGTGCCCCCCTCGAACGCAGTCAGCAGCTGGTCGTTGACCGATGCCCAGTCACCCTGCACGAGCTCGACCTGCACATCGGGGTTGTCGGCGTTCCATGCATCGACGATCTCCTTCGTCGAGGCGACGGCGTCCGTCTGGAACGCCAGGCTCTGGAACTCGAGGGTGATCGACTCGCCGTCAGCGGGTGCGTCGTCACCATCCCCGGCCGAGTCACCTCGGGCGCACGCGCTCAGCACGAGGCCGGCCGTCGCCAGCATCGCGGCGGTGGCGAGAGTCGTTCTCCTGGTTCTCATCGTGCCTCCTCGTGGGTGCGGGTTGTTTCACAGTCTTGGGCGGAAGACTTCACGCCTTCACCGCCCCGCCCAGCAGGCCGCTGACGAGGCGCCGCTGGATCAGCGCGAAGAAGACCAGGCTGGGAATCGTGGCGATGAGCGAGGCCGCTGCGAGCGGTCCCAGCCGGGCAACACCCTCGGCGCCGATGAACTTCACCAGGGTCAGCGAGAGGGTGGCGAGATCGGGGTCCTTGATCAGGACGAGGGCGAAGAAGAACTCGTTCCAGGCGTTGACGAAGGTGAACAGGGCGGCGGCGACGATGCCGGGTGCCAGCAGGGGGGCCAGCACCGAGCGCAGCGTCCGCCACCGACTGGCCCCGTCCATCGCGGCCGCCTCCTCGAGCTCGACCGGGATGCTGGCGACGTAGCTGCGCAGCATCCACAGGGCGAACGGCAGGCTCCAGACCACATACACGAGAACGAGTCCGAGATGTGTGTCGTACAGGGCCACGTCACGCACCAGCAGGAACAGCGGGATGATCACGAGGATGAAGGGAAAGATCTGGCTCAGCAGCACCCAGACCATGGCGGCACGGCTCACGACGGACCGGTAGCGAGCCATCACGTACGCCGCAGGCACCGAGAGCAGCACCGTGATCACCGAGGACGTGCCGGCGACGATGAGGCTGTTGGTCATCGACTGCAGGATCGGCTGCTCCGAGAACGCGTCGGCGAAGTTCTGCACCGTCGGGGCCAGCGGGATGGTCGTCGGGTCGATCCGCGCGATCTCCTGCGGCGTCTTGAAAGCCGTTGAGACGAGCCAGAGCAACGGAAGCGCAAGGAACGCCAGGTAGAGCGCCAGGGCTCCGTACTGCCCAGCGCGGACGGCCGGACGGGTGGCGAGGCTCATGTCACCTCTCTCATGCGCCGGCGCAGCCACACGGCGACGAACGCGGCGATCACGAGGACCATCACGTTGCCCAGTGCGGCGGCGTACCCGTAGTTGCCGTACCGGAAGGCCTCCTCGTACGCGAACAGCAGCGGTAGCCGCGTCTGGCCGCCAGGACCGCCCTGCGTCAGGACGTACACGAGGCCGAAAGAGTTGAAGTTCCAGACGAAGTCGAGTGTCGTCATCGCCGCGACCACCGGCGCGATGTGAGGCCACGTCACGTTGCGGAACCGACGCAGCGCACCGGCCCCGTCGACCGCGGCTGCCTCGTGCAGCTCGCCGGGCACCGACTGCAGACCGGCCAGCAGAACCACTGTCGTCTGCGGCATTCCGGCCCACACGCCGACCACGATCACCGCGGGCAGGGCGAGCGAGAAAGACGCCAGCCAGTCGACGTTCTCGTCCAGAAGGCCGACGTCACGCAGTGAGGCGTTCAGCACGCCCGCGCTCGGGTGGTAGACGAGGCGCCACATGATGCCGATGACGACCGGCGGCATCGCCCAGGGCACCAGCGCCAGCGTACGAGCGACCCATCGCAGTCTCAGCTTCTCGTTGAGCAGCAAGGCAAGTCCGAGGCTGGCGACGAACTGCAGACCCGTCACCGCGAACGCCCAGATCAGGCCGACCTTGAACGACTGCCAGAAGTACGAGTCACCGAGCAGGTCGGCGTAGTTGTCGAACCAGGTCACCGACGTCGTGGCGTTGCGGCCGGCCCTCGCGTCGGTGAAGCCGAGCAGCATCCCGTTGACGAGCGGGTACACGCTGAACAGCAGAACGGGCAACAGCGCTGGAAGCGCGAGCAGCCAGCCGTCGCGGTCCAGCCCCAGGAAGCCCCGGCTCCGTGGGCGCCGCGAGGGTGCCCTCTGAGGCTTCTCCGAGATGTCGGACGCGGGCGCCGCAGCCGTCACGACGGTCTGCTCGGGAACGGCCGTCATCGCGGGCTCTCCGTCCGGTCACCGCACACCGAACTCCCCTGTCACGCTTCGTCGCAACCCGGGCATACCCGGCGGTAACGGCGAGTTCACGGCACACGGACCTGTGTGTCAATTCGAAATGGTTGTGCCGCGGCGTGGTCTGCTGAACTCTGATCGGACGAAGGGAGCTCACCATGGCCTCGCCCACCGACGTGCTGATCGACGCCATCGGACGCATCCGCGACGCGGCCCATGCGGTCCTGGACGGAATGACGCCTGAGCAACTGACCCACCGCATCGACGGTCGGGCCAACTCCATCGCCTGGCTGGCGTGGCATGCCGCTCGCATCCAGGACGACCATGTCGCCCACGTCGCCGACACCGAGCAACTGTGGACCTCGGCCGGCTGGGCCCGCCGCTTCGACCTCCCGTTCGACGACTCCGCTACTGGCTACGGGCACTCGAGCGACGACGTCGCCGCGGTGCAGACGTCCGCCGATCTGCTCGTCGGCTACCTCGACGCCATTTCCGCCCGCACCGAGGCCTTCCTGCGCGGGCTGACGGACGACGACCTCGACCGCGTGGTCGACGAGAACTGGGACCCTCCCGTCACGCTCGCGGTCCGCCTCGTCAGCGTCATCGACGATGGCCTGCAGCACATCGGTCAAGCGGCATTCGTGCGAGGGCTGCTACCGCGTTAGAAGGGCCACGGCCTGGACGTCCCTTCGACGCACCTGTGGACAAACCCCAGCAAACATCGCCAAACGTTCCTTACGCTCCCCCTCATGCTCATCGAATCGGGGAGACCCATGCTGCTAGCCGCCAGGCTGATCGTCGTCATGCTCATCTGCACCCTCACTGCGGGGTGCAGCCTCTTCGCCGGGGCCGACCCCGAAGAGTGGCAGCTGACCCGCAGCGAGGTCCCGGCGGAGCTCACCCGCACAGGCGGTGACGTCGAGTACCTCACCATGCTTCCGGAGAGCGACCACCGGCCTGCCGTGATCGTCGGGCGCTCAGCTGCAGCCGGCGAGCCCGCGGCCCCCACGGTCTGGTGGTCGACCGATGCGGCCGCCTGGACGCAGACGCCGCTCGGTCTGCCAGTAGCGGGCGAGCTGGTCGACCTCGCGGCCGACGCCGACGACGCGCTCGCCGTCATCGCCGGTACATCCTGGCGCGACGGCCGCTTGACACCGTGGGTGCTCGAGTCCACGGACGGGCGGAAGTGGAACGCACATGAGCTCCCCGATGGCCTGCCTGCCAACCCGACGGTGCTGGACGTTCGGGTGGTCGCAGACCACGCCATGGTGATCCTCAGCGACCACGAGCAGCGTTGGTACGCGGTGCATCTCAACGAAGAGGGCACAGCCGTCGAGCTGCCTGGCATCGGCGACGACGTCCAACGGGACGGCATGGTCGTGGCGTCCGTCGGCAGCCGGGTGGTGGTGCTCGCCCGATCCGGCAATCGGGGGACGCAGCGCCCTTACGTCTCGTACGTCTCGCAGGACGCCGGACTGTCGTGGAGCGAACCACGCCCGGCCGTGGGTGACGGACGTGTGACCGTGATGGGCATTGCCGTGGACGGCTCGAACCTGGTCGCGACCGGTTCGATGCGTGCGGAGACAGGGTCGCCCGCGCAGCCGGCGGCCTGGAGGTCGGCGGACGGGCTCACGTGGACCGCCGAAAGTGTCTCGGTCCCAGCCGATCTCCAAGAGTCGGTCGCCGGCGAGGACGTGACCCTGACCGCCGCGAGCGAGGGTGTCCGGGGGCTCGTCGCCGGCCTGACTCTCGGCGAAGGCACCTACTACCTGGCGTTCTCCCGGGCGAACGGGACATGGTCCGAAGTCGGGCTCGGCAGGAGCGACTACGTCGTCGGCCCGCACCCGGTGGTTGGTCGTCTCGGCGACGCGGTCGTCAGCGCCGTCTCCGGACGTCACGCCGGCCAGATCGGCACCTTCTCGGGGTCGGGTTCCTGGGTCGAACGCGCCGAGAACGGGGAGGTCGCCGACGTGCCGATGTGGATCACGGCGGACGAGGGGGACGATGGCGCCGCCCTGGTCCACACGAAGCAGGTTCTGGACATCGGTTCGGATGGCGGCTGGTCGCGGCGTGCCCTCGTGCGCCGCTCGTCGTTGACGTCGAGCGGGATCGGCGACGTGATCCCCTGGACCCCGGACGAGGCCGCGGCCGCCGACTTCGTCGTGCACGGCGGCGACCCCGCAACCGGGGCCGCCGTGACGCTGGCGCCCGGTGCGTTCGACGACGACCTCACGTGGACCTGGAAGGGCTGGTCGCGCCCCGGCCGGGACGCCCCACCGGCCGCCTTCACCTTGCCTACGCAGGGCGGGGACGTGGTGAGTGACGTCGCGCCGTCGCGTCGAGGATGGGTCGCTGTCGGCAGCTCCGCGTCCGATCGCACCGGACCCGACCTCGGGTCCCACGCCACTGCCTGGTCTTCCGCCGACGGAACGACGTGGGCACCCGTAGAACTGGCCGCCAGGCCGGAATCGACCACCAGTGAGCTCCGACGAGTGTGCCGTCTCCCCGACGGCTCCGGGCTCGGTGTCGGCGAGGCGCAGGTGGGTGATGACGACGTCCCATTGATCTGGCACGAGGACGAGAACGGCGCGTGGTCGCGTGCCGCCGACGACGCGCTGGGGGTCCGCACTGGTTACGTGAGCGGCTGCACGACGACGGAGAGCTCCACCTATGTCTGGGGCGTCGGCGACGGCAGGTCACGCGTGTGGCGCACGAGCGACGGCGCGAGCTTCGACGAGGTGTACGAGGCCGACGAGGCGGCGTCGGTGTTTGCGGTCACCGGCGTCCAGGGCGGGGTCGCGGTGGTCGGCACCACGACCGGACCGACGTTCAGCGGCGGCTTCGTCGACGTCGCCGCGGACGACGAGGACTGGTCGCGGGCCACGGTTCCGGTGGCGACCGCTGACCGTGCCGCAGCGGTGCAGATCGACCAGGGCGTCATGACCGTCTGGAACACTCCAGCGGGGCTGCAGGCGTTCTCACTGGACGACGTCAGCGAGGTGCTGGCTGGCCGGCCTTGACCGAAGCGCTGCAGCGCTGAATCGGCGGCCTCTCGCCCAATGCGCCGTGAAGGGCCAGGATGGGCCCACGACCGACGTCGAACATGCGGGAGGCACCCTCAATGCCCGGACGCTCACAACTGGCAGCGCTCAGCGCGTGCCTGCTGGCACTCTCCCTCGGGCTGACCGGCTGCGGAGTCACGCGCGGCGACGACAGCCGTGACCTCGACATGCTGATCCCCAACAGCCCCGGCGGCGGCTACGACCAGACGGGCCGCGCCGCCGTCCGGGTGATGGAGGGCGCCGACATCACCGGCGGCACCTTCACGGTCTCGAACCTCGTCGGCGCCGGCGGTTCCGTGGCGTTCACCTCCCTGATGGGCAAGGCGGGTGACGAGAACACCATGATGACCCTCGGCCTCGGCGTCGTCGGCTCGCTCTACTCCTTCGGCAGCGACTTCCGACTGCAGGACGCGACCCCACTCGCCCAGCTGATCACCGAGGCCGAAGGCGTTCTCGTGCCTGCCGACTCGCCGTTCGAGACGATAGACGACCTTGCGGAGGCATGGGTGGCTGACCCGGGTGGAATCGTCGTGGGAGGGGGCTCTTCGCCGGGCGGGCCGGACTTCCTCTTCCCCATGCAGCTCGCCGACACGCTCGGTATCGACCCCAACGACGTCAACTACGTCACGTACGACGGCGGCGGTCCGCTGACATCGGCGCTCCTCGGCGACAAGATCCAGGTCGGGTTCTCCGGGCTGGCCGAGTTCGAAGAGCAGATCGCGTCGGACGAGCTGCGGGCGCTGGCCGTGTCGGGCGAGGAGCGCCAGCCCCAGGAGGCGCTGGCCGACGTGCCGACCCTGCAGGAGTCGGGCATCGACCTCACGTTCCTGAACTGGCGCGGTGTCCTGGCACCGCCGGACATCAGCGACGACCGCCGCGACGAGCTCGTGGGCTTCCTCCAGGAGATGCACGACTCCCCGGAGTGGGAGGCGGCGCTCGAGGAGAACGGGTGGACGGACGCCTTCATCACGGGCGACGACTTCGATCAGTTCCTCACAGAGCAGGACGAACGCGTGTCAGGCACGCTCGATGAGTTAGGGCTGATATGACCACTGCGGCAGCTGGTTCCGAGTCGGTTGAGTCACGCGACGGGCGCGGCGTCGACCGAGCGCAGTACGGCCTCGCAGGGGCGCTGGCCCTCCTCGGCGCCTACACCATCTACGACGCCACCACGTTGAACGTCGGGTTCGGCGACCCGATCGGGCCGAGGCTCTTCCCGTACGTCATCGGCACGGCGACCATCGTGCTGGCAGCGCTGCTTGCCGTCGCCACGTCGCGCGGGAACCAGGCGGAGGCCGAGGCCGGCGAGGACATCGACCTCACGACGAAACCGGACTGGCTCACCGTCCTGAAGCTCCTGGGCTTCGTCGTCTTCGCCATTCTCACCGTCAACTTGCTCGGCTGGGCCATCACCGGCGGTGTCCTCTTCGCCGGTGTCGCCTGGTCGCTCGGCAGCCGAACGGTGTTGCGAGACATCATCATCGGCTTCGTCCTGTCGGTGGGCAGCTGGTACTTCTTCTACGTGACCCTGGGAGTCCCGCTGAGCCCTGGCATTCTGGACGGGATCCTCTGATGGAGAGCCTCGACCTGCTGCTCGGCGGACTTCAGGACGCACTCACGCCCACCAACCTGATGTACGCCGCCGTCGGCGTTCTCCTCGGCACGTTCATCGGTGTACTGCCAGGGATCGGCCCGGCCATGGCGGTCGCGCTCCTGCTGCCGGTCACCTTCGGCCTCGGTCCGACCCAGGCGCTGATCATGTTCGCGGGCATCTACTACGGGGCGATGTACGGCGGGTCGACCACGTCGATCCTGCTGAACACACCCGGTGAGTCCTCGTCCGTCATGACAGCCATCGAAGGCAACAAGATGGCGAAGGCCGGACGGGCGGCGCAGGCCCTCGCCACCGCCGCGATCGGGTCGTTCATCGCCGGCACCATCGGCACGCTTCTGCTGGTGTTCTTCGCTCCCCTGCTCGCCAGTCAGGCCGTGAAGATCGGTGCGCCGTCGTACTTCGCGATCATGCTGCTGTCGCTCGTGCTCGTCACCAGCGTCCTCGGGGAATCTAAGCTGCGCGGGTTCACCGCTCTGTTCCTCGGCCTGACGATCGGCCTCGTGGGGCTCGACCTCTCGACGGGGCAGGCCCGGCTGGACCTCGGGCAGCTGCAGCTCGCCGACGGCGTCGACATCGTCGTGGTGGCGGTGGGCCTCTTCGCACTCGGCGAGACCCTGTGGGTGGCAGCCCACCTGAGGCGGCGGCCGATCGACGTCATCCCGGTCGGACGTCCGTTCCTCGGAGCGGACGACTGGCGTCGCTCGTGGGGGCCATGGCTGCGCGGGACCGCCATCGGCTTCCCGTTCGGCGCCGTGCCGGCAGGGGGCGCGGAGACGCCGACGTTCCTGTCGTACCTGATCGAGCGGCGGCTCGCGAAGGACTCCAGCGAGTTCGGCAAGGGCGCAATCGAGGGCGTCGCAGGGCCGGAGGCGGCCAACAACGCCTCTGCCGCAGGCACGTTCGTGCCGCTTCTTGCGCTGGGCCTCCCCGTGACGGCGACGGCGTCGATCATCCTCCTCGCGATGCAGAGCTACGGCATCCCCATCGGTCCGGAGCTGATGGGCTCTGAGTCGGACCTCGTCTGGACGCTCCTGGCGAGCCTGCTGATCGGCAACACCCTGCTCTTGGTGATCAACCTGCCACTCGCCCCGTTGTGGGCGAAGCTGCTGCAGATCCCACGTCCGCAGCTCTACGCCGGCATCCTGTTCTTCGCCGCCCTCGGCGCGTACGCGGTCAACCAGTCAGCATTCGACCTGGTTCTGCTGCTGGTGTTCGGACTCCTGGGCTTCGCGATCCGGCGTTTCGGCCTGCCGGTGCTGCCGCTCATCCTCGGCGTCATCCTCGGCCCGCTGATGGAGACGAAGATGCGCGAGGCGCTCGACCTTTCGAGCGGCGAGCTGTCCGGTCTGTTCAGCGAAGGGCTAGCGATCGTCGTGTACGTGATCATGGTCCTGGTCGTGGTGGCGCCGTTCGTGGTGAGCCGCTTCCGTGGGCCCAGCGACCGAGGCGGACCCGACCGAACGAAAGAGGAGGTGACGGCGTCATGACCGTCGTCGTGGGGTACGTCCCCAACCAGTACGGCGACGCGGCCGTTGACGCCGCGGTCGAGGAGACCCGGCGTCGCGGCACGCGACTCGTCGTCGTCAACACCAGCAAGGGCGACGCGCTCGTCGACCGCAAGTTCGCGAGCGACTCGGCCCTCGAAGCGCTCGAGTCGCGGCTGTCGGGCGTGGAGCACGACGTGCGCCAGAGCGTCGGTTCGGACGTGGCCGACCAGGTGCTCGACGTCGTCCGTGAGGTCAGCGCCGACGTGCTGGTGATCGGGCTGCGCCACCGCTCACCGGTGGGCAAGATGCTGATGGGCAGTGTGGCGCAACGACTTCTGCTCGAGGCGCCGTGCCCGGTCCTGGCCGTCAAGCCGGGTGGCCCTGCCTGACGTGAGCCCCCCGGGCCGCGTTCGCCGCCACCCCAACCAGGACGGCGAACGCAGACCCCTCTTGCCTGTCCTAGTTCCTCGCAGTGAGCGCGAAGGCCAGGGCGCTGGTGGCGACGAAGTCGATCGCCGGCTCCGAGCTGGGCCACGCCCGCACATCGTCGAGGTAGCGCGACGTCTCGGTGTCGCCCGCCGTGAAGTCGACCTCGCAGGCGTTGGCCCCGTCCGGGATGCCGATGAACTCGAAGTTCTCAGCACCGTTGGGGCCGTTGACGACTCCGCCGGTGATGACGGCTCGCCGGTCGCCGGTGAGGGATCCGGAGAGGTTCGCCACCTGGTGCTGTGGGCAGTGCGGGAACGTCGTCCCGGCACCGACCACCAGGCCGGTCCCCCAGGCATTGCTGCCGAGTGTGAAGTTGCGCTGGCGGGTGCCGAAGGCGTCGTACGAGTTGTCGCCGGACACTGACCGGTACAGGTGCGCAGTTGCCGCGAAACCGAAGCTGCGAGAGGCGGCGTCGAACTGGCTGACGTCGACCGCGTGGTCGAGCGGGTTGGCCGTCGCACCCTCGACCCCGACGTCGAGCTGGCGCTTGAGGTCAGCAACGAGCCGCGGGTTGCGGCCGGTGAGGTGGATCAGGTCGGTGTGGGCGAGAGCGCTGGTGTCGTAGAGGTTCAGCGTGTCGCCGCTCTCGCCTTCGATGTAGGCGTCCGCCCAGTCCTTGGCGTCGTTCGTCCAGCCGCGGGCGCGTGGGTCCCCGAGAAGCTTTCCGGCGATGGCGAGCTCGACCGCGCCGAACTCCATGTCGTCCACCCAGGAGTCCTCCGGGTAGTACGCGTGCGGGAAGGCCGTCACCAGCTCGCCGACGTCCGTGGTGTCCGCCTGCGCGTACAGGGTGGCCGCCTCGTCGAGCCAGTGGCGAGCCGCATGCCGGTCGCCACTCGCCAGAGCGTTCTGTGCACCCAGGGCGAAGGCTGCGGACATGCGACCCGCGAGGTTGGGGCTGACCTCCTCGCCAGGAGCCGCTGCACGGAACACCGGGCGGTGCTTGAGGAAGTACTCGGAGTCGCCCGGCTCGACGTCAAGGGCGTCGTCGGCCTCAGGCAGGCGCCACACGTCGTGGTCGCCGAGGAAGTCGAACTCCTCGCTTCCCGTGCCGATGCCGACCTGCACGTAGAGCACCTGGTTGTCGGCGTCCCACATCTTGTCGAGCCAGTCGAGGCCGAACTGGGTCTCGTCGGCCAGTGCCCGGTCGCGCGACCGGCTGCGCTGGGCGTAGAGCAGGCCCGCCGTTGAGTAGGCGGACGCGTGGGTGAACTTCACGTAGTCGCCGGCGTCGAACCAGCCGCCCTCGACGTCTACCGGAGCCGCTCCTTCAACGGGAACCAGCGGCTCGGCGATCTCGTCGCCGCCCTCGCCCGTGAAGACGGGCTCGTGGTAGACGGTCGCCTCGCTGTCGGCCAGGTGAGACGGCTTGCGGTCCAAGGTTTCTGGGACGACGTCGGCGCCGTCGCGCTGCACCTGGAAGAACTTGGTGGCGTTGGCTGCCTTGCTGGCGAACAGCGACTGACCGCTCCCGACGGAGAAGACAGGGGACTTGGCGTGACCCACGATGACCCGGTACTGCCCGGCTTTGCGCAGGTCGCTGACATCGAGTCGGTGGACGGCTCCGAACTGGTCGTTCCACTCGCCGGCGGTCCTGCCGACCCTGCCGCTGAGGACGGTGCGGCCGCGCGCGTCGACGACTCGGTACTTCTCACCCCGCGCCGAGTTGTCCGTCATCAGGTAGGCCTGCTTGGTCTCGTGCGTGGTGTAGCCCACCTGGTCGACGCGGATCTCCCCGTCGACTCCACCATGCGCGCCTGCCGGCGCCATGGGGGTCGTGAGGAGCGCGGTGGTGAACGCGGTCAACAAGGCGGCACGGCGAGCGAAGCGGACCACGGCGTCCTCCAGGAGCGATTCGTTAGTAAGGTTGCCTATCTAACGACGCCGCGGGGTCGCCGTCAAGATGTTGCCCCGAGTCACTTGGACGGGCGCCGCGGAAGCCGGACCCGGACAGCCGTATCTCCTGGCCGCGAGTCGATGGTGATCTCGCCACCGTGGCGATCGACGATTCGGCGTGAAATGTCCAGACCTAGACCGGTTCCCTTGCCGACGCCCTTGGTGGTGAAGAAGGGCTCGAACGCGTGGGCCTGCGTCTCGCGGGACATCCCGGCGCCCGTGTCGCGGATCTCCACGACCACTCCGTCGCCGTCCGGACGCGTCGACACCGAGAGGGTCCCCTCCCCCGCCATCGCGTCGACGGCGTTGTCGACGAGGTTCGTCCACACCTGGTTGAGCTCGCCGGCGGCGGCGTGGATGCGGGGAACGTCGGCACCGAAGTCGCGCTCGACCGTGATCCCCTCGGGGATCCGGTGGACCAGCATCACCAGGGTGCTCCGGAGGCCCTCGGGCACGTCGGTCTCCTGCATCGAGGCACGGTCGAGCTGTGAGTACGACTTCACTGCGGCCACGAGCTCCGAGACCCGCCCGGTCGCGTCTTTGACCTCGCCCAGCAGGGCGGCCGTCGACAAGGTGCTCGCCACCCACTCGAGGCCGGGTTCGAGGGCGTCCCCGTCCAGCAACTCAGCAACGCGCTCGCACCAGGCCACGTCCACGCCTGCCGCCGCAAGAGCTGGGGCGATCAGCCAGTCGCGCTCGATCCCCTTGCGGGAGAGCCAGGTTGACAGCGCGTCCTCGCGGTCGGAGACAGCCAGGGCGCTCTCCGTGACCGCCAGCGACTGGACCTCGGAACGCATGGCGTCAAGTGCGGCGAACTGCTCGGCGGAGACCGAACCGGCCACGAGACGCGCGAGGGACGACAGCAGCGAGTCATGTGCGTCGCCCAGGGCGTCGACCGCCCGGGTGGCCGCCGCGGCCGGGTTGTTGATCTCGTGCGCGAGCCCGGCCGCCAGAGTGCCCAGGGCGATGAGCGACTCCTTCTGACGAGTGACGGACTCGAAGTTGCGCGCGGTCTTGAACAGTCCCTCGATCAGGTGCTCCCCGAACGGGAACCAGGTGCTCGACCACGTCCTCAGGGCGGTGGACGGGACACGCATCGCGCGGCCGGCGACCGCAGCGCGACCCGTCGCGAGGTAGACGCCGTGCTCGTCCCAGGCACGGAATCCACCTGCCCACCGGCCTGGAGCGTCCATCGAGCCGAGGCGCGACTCCTCACGTCCGATCCTCCGCACCAGGTCGATCTGGCCGTCGAGAAGGACCCACCAGAAGTCGGCGGGATCGCCGCCGCGGAAGAGCTCCTCACCGGCGGCGAACCGTACCTCGGTGCCTACTGCTGCCAGCTCGCGCAACTGGTCGTCGCTCATGCCGTCGAACAGCCCGAGCGGGCGCAGATCATCGACGGTCGTCATGGCCGCGGCCGCGTACCGCCGCGCGCCGCTACCTCCTCAGCGATGTTGCGAGCTCTCGTAGGGCGACCTTGAGCTCGCCCTGGTCACCCCTGTTCGACAGCAGGCGGATCGCGTTCCACAGCTGGGCAATCGCGGCCCTGTCCTTGTTCCTGTCCGCCAGCCACTCCGCCTTGGCCACGTAGTGGGTGACCTTGGCCTTGGTCTTGCCGGTCAGCGCGTGGGACCTGACCGCCTGGTCGAGGTAGGCACCGGCGACGTTGAAGCTCGGCGCCCAGGTGATCGTGGTCTGGTGCTGGGAGTTGAACTCGTCGAGCTGCACCTCGGACGCAGCCTGGATCTCGTTGCGCGACAGGTGCCGACTCTTCTCCAGGCCGAAGGTGTCGAAGCCGCGCGCGATCTCGCTGCCGAAGATCTCGCCGTTGTACCAGTAGGTCGACCACAGCCCACCGAGGTTCAACATTCCCGGGGTGGGCGAGTCGATCGGGCCGCGGTCGTAGTACGCGATCTCGACGGGGTGCGACGAGTCGCTGAAGTCGATCACGGACAGACCGCCCTGGTACCAGGCCTGAACCAGGATGTCGCGCCCCGGCACGGGGACCAGCGAGGCGTTGTGGGCCACGCAGTTCTCCTGGTCGGTCTGCGGGACGGGCAGCTTGTAGTAGCTCGCGAACTCCATCTGGCCGTCCACGATGTCGAAGATCGCGTCGGCTCCCCACTGCGGCTGGTCGGTCACACGGCATCGGGGCTGCGTTCCGCCGCCCCACTCGTCCGTGAAGATCACCTTGGTGCCGTCGTTGTTCAGCGTGGCCGAGTGCCAGTACGAGAAGTTCGGGTCGGACACGGCGTCCAGCCGCACCGGGTTCACGGGGTCGGAGATGTCGAGCAGGATGCCGTTGCCCTGACAGGCACCCGCGGCGAGCCCGAGCGCCGGGTACACCGTGATGTCGTGGCAGGTGTTGGTGTTGGGCGTCGGGCTGTAGACCGTGCCGGATGGGTGGGTGCCGGTCAGGATGTTCTGGAGCCCGTTGAACGCACCGGTGTCGGGATCGGTGAAGATCCGCGGCTGGCTCACGACTGCCGCGCTCGCCGGATTGGCCAGTGGCACCTGGATGACGTCGATCCGCCACCGGGTCGGGTTCCCGGTGGTCACGGGCTCCTGTGTCAGAGGGGTATTGTCGCAGCCGGCGAGTTCCTCCGGGGGCCGCACATTGGCTGGTCCCGGAGTTGTAGATGTAGATGTTCGCGCCATCGTCCGGGTCGGCGACGATCGTGTGCGTGTGAGACCCGCGGCACGTCTGGACGCCAGACAGCTGCACCGGGTTGTCCAGGTCGCTGATGTCGAAGATGCGGACCCCACGGAAGCGCGCGGGGTCGACCGTGCCGACTGTTCCCTGCGCTCCGCAGTCGATACGACCACGCGTCTCCTCGACGGACATGAACAGCAGGTTGCCGAACACCGAGACGTCACCCTGCCCACCGGGGCACACGAACGAGCTGTCGAGCGATGGGTCGGACGGGTCGGAGATGTCGTAGACCTGGAAGCCGTTGAAGCTGCCCACGATCGCGTGGTCGCCGGAGAACGCCAGGTCGGAGTTGACGAACCCGAAGTTGCCGGGCGGCGCGTCGAAGGGTGCGACACGGGGGTCGTTGTCGATCAGCTCGATGTTGCGGCTGGCCTCCGTCCACGGGAAGTACCCGGGCGTCAGCCCGACCCGCGGGTCCTCCGCCGCTGACACCGAGGTCGCAAGGGAGGCCATCAGCAAAGAGGCCGCCGTCACCCCCAGGGTCCGTCGTGCCGCGAGGTGTGCACCCTTGCGCAGAGATGGCGCCATTGCCGCTCCCACAGTCCGTGGACGGAGGTCCTTCGCGACGGCCACTTTCCTGGCGGACGCGCCACCCGGACCTTACGATGCGGAACAACCTAACCGCGCAAAGCGGCCGTCGCCAGACGTCGTTTCTGCGTCGAATCGGACCTTTCGGGAGAACTCGTGACACTCGACTCGCGTCGCCTCGCGACCGTGGTCGTGTGTGCGCTGCTCCTGGGCGGGTGCACGTCCGACTCGCCTCCGGAAGACGAGAAGGATGACCGCGTCGTCCAGCTCGGCGCGCCCGGGGAGAGCAACACGGAGCTGTCGGAAGAGGAGCTCGAGGCCCTCGGCTCCCCCGGCCATACCGACGCCGACGTCGCCTTCGTGCAGGGAATGATCCCGCACCACCAGCAGGCGCTGGAGATGACCGCGATGGTAGACGAGCGCACCGCGCACGAGGGGCTGCCGCTGATGGCGGAGCGGATGGAGATCTCGCAGACCGACGAGATCGCGCAGATGGAGGCGTGGCTCGAGGAGCGCGACGAGGATCTACCCGCGGCGCACGGGGACCACGAGGGCGGGCACGCGGCGCTGATGCCGGGCATGCTCACCGAGGATGAGCTGGCCCAGCTGGAGGCGGCCGACGGCGTGGAGTTCGACCGCCTGTTCCTGCAGTACATGATCCGCCACCACGAGGGGGCGGTGCTGATGGTCGAGGGGCTGCTCACCGAGGGCGGTGGCGGCCAGGAGTCAGAGGTCTTCCAGCTCGCGCAGCACATCGACTCCGACCAGCGCGTGGAGATCGCACGGATGAGGACGCTGCTGGCCGAGCTCGGGTGATCCGGCCTCGGGTGAGGTCAGGTCTCGACTGATCCGGCTTCGGCGAATGAGCTGAGCGGCTCGCGTGCGTCGTTGCCGTCAGGGGACGCGAGCCACGCAGGGTGGTCGGCCGGCATCTCGTCCAGCACTGCCTTCAGGCGCCTGCGGTCCTTCGGGGTCGTCTGCGTCGCGTAGTCCTGTAGCTCGGCGGCCTTCACGAAGAGCGAGGCGAGGACGGCGAAGTCCTCCTGGGCGTGGTCGGGGGTGTGCGACTCGGCTTCGGTGGCTGCAGCCGTCGCAACCAGGGCGCCGAGCAGGTTCGGACGAAGCAGGAACCCGCTGACGCTGCCGATCCTCACCGGGACACGCTCTGTGCGGGTCAAGGCCTGGTTCGCGCCAGGAGTGGAGAGCCCCGGCCGTCCGCTCAGCGTGGTTGGACGTCGACGCTGCTTGACCAGGTCGCGAGGGATGAGCAGGTCGATGGACGCCGTGCCTCGCCGATACCGGTAGCCGTGGCCGTCATGCGTGGTGTCCTCGCGGTAGCCCTGCTCGACGACGAGGCTGGTGGCGTCCTCGAGTGCCTCACGGTGCGTCCAGACGCCGATCGCGACCGCGCCGTCGTCGACCGGACGCGGGGCGACGCCGTTCTCGACGCAGTGCAGCGCGGTCAACTGCGCGCCCACCAGACACCAGGGGGCGTCGAGGAGGCGGTCGAGCTCGATGAGGGTGAGCCAGATGGCTGCCTGGGCGTCGGTGAGGCCAGCCGCAGCGACGGCGGGGCGCTCGACGGCCGGCACGCGTGGTGAGAGCCCGCGGCACACCTCGGCCACGGCGACCGCGTCATCACGGGTGACGCCGTGCGGGTGCACGTCCCAGGGCGAGAGGCGGACCAGCAGGAGCTGCTTGGATTCGTAGGGGGTCGGCGAGAGGTTGACGCGGCGGACGACGTCCGCCACAACGGCGGAAGGGTCGACGGCAAGGAGGCGCCGCTTCGCGGTCTCGGCACAGGCAGTGTCGAATCTGGCCCTGATCTCGTATTCCGGGAGGCCGCCGATGACACTGAGCGCGTGGAGGAGGTCCGGAAGTGCTGACCGAGGGTCCAAGGGCGTGGCAAGGGGACGCACCTGCTCATTGCCGTCGCTCTGCGGCGCCGGTGCGGCCATCTCCGACCCCCTCGTCCCCATCCTTGATCATCGGGTCGCAGTGCCCGGGGCTTGAACCCGCGGCCAGATGGTCTGGCGGGACTATCCCACCGTCGTGGCGGAGAAGGAATGACTTCGGGAAATGCCGCGGCACTTGGCCGCCAACAGGCGCTATGAGTTGGTTCCTGCCACCAGTTCGTTCCGGCCGGCCAGCGCGACCACGGTGGTGGGCGGGCCGGTGACCTGGGCCTCGCCGACGATCGGCAACCACGTCGCACCGTCGAGCGAGTACTCGCCCGCGTAGTACGTCGTCATCGCGATGCCGTAGCTGCCTCGCGCGGTGTACTCGTGCGAGTTCGTGAGCTCCGGATAGGGACCACCCGGGTCCTGGGTCGGACCCACGACGGCGCCGTCCCCGAAGTCCCACGACCAGCGCACAGGCGTCGCCCGCACCTGAACGGGCTGCCCCAGGGTGACCGTATTCAGCATCACCGGCTCGAGGTCGGACGCGTACGCGTTCGTCGGCATGCGGATCAGCACGTTGCCGCCCGGCGGCTCCACGGTGGACGTGCCCGCCGGAAGCGGCAGACGCTGGAAGTCGTCCAGGGTGACACCTGGGAAGATGGCCGGCTCGCCCGCGGCAGGCTGCGCGGCGCACGTGGTGAACAGGTGCACCCATCCCGGTTGGCCGATCGTCATCGTCGAGAGCCCCCGATGGAACTGCATCATCACCTCGCCCGGCGGACACGCGTCCACGGCCCGCTGGCACGGCGCGTCGACTCCGGCGTTGATGTTGTTGCCGGGGCAGTCAGGGATGCCGACGACGATGTACGGGTTGGCGGCCGCCGCCGCGGCGATGGCTGCGAATCTCTGCGAGTGCTCGAGGCCGCCTCCCTATGTGATGAGCCGAATGCGCGAGTTCCAGCGCATCCGCGGCGTGTCGGGACCTGCCGGGGCTAGATCGGTCGCCAGTACGGTTTGCCCAACCGCGGGACCTGATCGCCAACCACCAGCAGTCGCGACCCGGTCACGACCCCCCTCTACGGGGCTGAGCTCGACCCGCGCGCCCTCGACCGCCGTCACTGCCCCGGCGATGTCGTGCGTCGGCCAATCGGACTCGCGCGCCTCCCAGAAGTCGCCACAGACGACGCGGAACTCGCACCAACGGCAAACTTCAGGCTCCGGGCTGCCTGGGACTCTGGGACCGGCGATCACGGCATTGAACGCTGCGACCGCTGATTTCGCCTCGTCGACGACGGCCTGGACTGCGTCGGCCGCGACTGGCACGACGTGCTCCTCACCCTTGACGTCGAGGATGACCAGGTCGTCAGGTACGCGCCCGGCCGCACGCCCCACGAGCCAGGTGTAGATCAGCAGCTGGCGCCTCTGGCCACTTGTCATCTCCTTCTGACCGATGCCCGACTTGAGATCCACGACCCTCAGGCGGCCTCCAGCCTCTTCGACGCGGTCGGGCGTCCCGAACAATCCGCTCGCTTGATCGTCGAGACGACGCTCCACCCCAGGGGAAGGCTGGTACAGCACCGCCCGGCCCCGGCCGCCCCGGGGCGCGCGGCCGGAGGGCTCCGTGAGCGGCTGCCCCGTCGGGCCAGGCTCCGAACCAAGCGGACCTTTGTGGTCGCGTACCCCGGCCAACTGCGAGGTGGCGGCACATCCCTGCCGGGCCACGCCACCTGGAAGCTGTTCCGCCTGGCCCGCCACGAGGGTGTCCCACGTCTGCCGCAGCCATGACATTAGGTCATCCGCCCCCAACTCGACCGTCCTGACGTGCGCCGCCTCGGTCAGTCCGTGCGCAGCGACTCCGAGCGCGGTGCGAGTCGATGGCTTCTGCAAGTGGCGGGTCGTATCGTCACGTCCGTATGCCAGCCTGCGCGGGCACTCCAGCAGCCGGTTGAGCGACGACGGCGAGATGGACACGACAGGTGCCGGAACCGGCTCGATGTCTACCTTGTTCACAGGCATGAGATCACCGCGAGCGGACGTCGGCCCGCCGGTGAAGACGTCCACCGCCGAGACCCTTTCGAAGGCACGATCGTGCTCGAGCTCGTCCAGGGCGTCGACCTGCTCTTCCACCGCATGGTTTGGGTCGGAACGCCAGAGCGGATGAATCAGCAGAACGGCCCTGTTCGTCTGCTCGTTGGACAGGTACGAGAAGCCTGCCGAGGTCGTGCCCTTCGAGAGCGAGAGTTGGGGGGTTCGCTCCAGCCCCAGCTGCCATGTGGCTCGCGGGCTCCACCCAACGTTCTTGGTCCAAGGGGAGACCGGCGGCCAGGTCGAGCATGTCGAGGGCTAGGCGCCAGTCGAGCGCTCCGTGCAGGCGCCGGTTGTCGTAGGAGCGCAGACAGTCCGGGCAGGAGGTGTCGCAATGGCATGAGACTCGTCCTTGCGGTACTCGGCAAGATCGTCGCACGTTATGAGCAGGTCGCCGAACGTGCTTGTCTCCGAGGTCGTTGGCATACCCGGCGCCGTTGTCGAGGGTGTCGGCGAGGAAAACCGCCATCGAGTCCGTCGCTGATGGGCTGCAGCCCGGCCGCGAGCTTCTGGGGGTCGATGTCGAGCAGCAGCTTCGCACCGCGCCGCAGAACCTCGCTCAGAGACCAGTAGGCGGCGCGCCAGCCGGGCACTCGTCGGGTGCCTGTCGACGATGCCGCCTGGGATGTTCGGACGCCACCTCACGGTCAGCACGTCGGTGACGCGGACCGCGCCGATGGCGATGTGGTCGTCCGCGCGAGGTTGGCGGCCATCCCCCGCGTCGGGGAACAGCGACTTGTCGGTGACGATGATGCTCTGTCGTTCTGGCGGGCGATGGGGAAAACAGCGCTCCGTTGTCGTTGACCTGCAGCAGCCTTGCCTGCTCGTAGACTCGTAGGTCGGTGGCGAGCACGGTGTGCTCGGAGGAGGCTGGGGCGCTGACTGAGAGAGTGGGCCACCCCGCGGAGGGGGCGGCGTCGTTCTCGTCGTCGTACTCGCGGACTTGTAGGTGGTGCGGAAGCCGAGCGGCTGGTACATCGGGATCATGCGAAGCCCGGCGGTGCACACCTGACACGCGTCCAGCTGGGGCTCATCTCGGCAGCGCCGCACTCGTCGCACTGGCCAACCAGGATGCGCTGACCGAGCGGCTCCTTCGGGCCGGGGACCCGAACCCGCGTGCCTGATAGGCCGCGAAGCCGGCGACGGTATGAAACCGTCCCGGACGACCTCGGCGCCGGGGGCGAACATGCTGACGGCAAGGTCGATGGATCGGTCGGAGACCGACTTGCTCGCGAGGTCGTCGCGGCTGCCCGGGTGGCCTCGAGCAGGTTGCGCACGCGGGTGGGGAATCCGAACATCGGCAGCACCCCGACGGCGGCAAGCAGCTCGCTGAGCTCTCGTCCCGCCGGCGTCCTTGACTACCTCGGTGTCGATCTCGCGACCAGGGCGACGCGGAGCCACGCGACAGAGCCAGCACCTGCCTCTCGAGGCCGGTGTGCGCGGTGAAACGTCGCACAAGCGGATCGTGGTCCTGCCCGCGAGCCATGCACTGACACCGTCCGCGGTGGGCCCAGTCCGCGGCGCGCCGAAGGTCCCGTGAATGCTGCTGGAGGTCCACGGCGGGCGGGGCCGCGGACGCGAAGGCCCGCCGAAGGGCCTCGGCGGCGATGACCGCTGGACGATCCGCACCCGCGAAGGTCGAGGAACGGCTGGCGGTGGGTCGTCGCCGGTCATGCGCGCAGGCTGGTGGAAGTAGTCGTCGTCGTGGGTTCGGTCGCGGCACACGGTGACTGCGTAAGAGAATGCCTGCCCGGCGCGGCCCGCGCGACCGACCCGCTGCTGATAGTTGAACCGCTGCGGCGGCATGTTCGCCATCAGCGTCGACCGGAGGGAGCCGATGTCGACGCCGACCTCCATGGTCGTGGTGACGCTGAGGATGTCGAGGGGGTGGTCAGGTCGTTCTCGGCGGGCTGGGGCAGCAGCACCTCCTTGAAGACCCGGGCCCGCCTGCGCTGCTCGCTCAAGCGGCTTGGTCTGTCCGGTGAGCTCCGCCACGGCGAGTCGGCGCGGCTCTTGGCTGGCCAGCCACCCGTAGTACTCCCGGTGTCGACGGACCGTTCCGCTTCCTTGAGCCGCTGCTTGTTGCAGCCGCGGTTGGCGCACACTCCTGCGGAGGGGTGGGCGTGGCGGAACGAGCAGTTGGCGCACACCCACAGGGTGCTGCCCGACAGGGCAAGCGCGAACGGGCGGAGTGTGGAGCGGAGGTTGAGCAGCCACCCGTCATCGCAGAACTGCGGGCCAGCCGTCGGCTACCCACGCCTCGAGCTCCCCGGGTCGGCCCCGTGGCGATCGGCGACAGCCTTGAGGTAGTCCTGACCGCGACCGGGGCCTTGGCGTTCTCGTCGTAGTCTCCCCCGATCCAGCGCCGACGGATGCCGAGGATGCGGACCACGGAGTCCAGAACCTGTGGGCGTGTCGTCGAGAGCGGTGCTCGGAACGTTGTCACACCGGTGGGATACACGCGGGCGAGGCCGACCGATTCGACGTCACGGCTCGCACGGTCGAACAGGGCCTCGGAGACCACGTCAGCAGGCCTCGCGCTGCCGGGCGGCCTCCTGTCGCCTCGCATCGGCTGGGCCAGGGGCGTCCACTTCCCGGGCGGTGGGGGCTCGAATGCGGTCCACCAGGCGCTCCCGTCGGTGTTCTTCGCAGCATTTGGCCCCGGGCCGGCAGGTGACATGCCCTTGGCGACGAACCGCTCGGACGATCGACGAGATCGCTGGCCCCAGCCGAACGGGGCCGAGGTCGCGGAGTCCAGGGCAGCATCGAGCAGCTTCTGCTCGTCGTCGCTGAGGGGCTGCCACCGCGCCTTCTGCAGCAGGTCGAAGATCCCGGTATGGGCACTCGTGAAGGCGCCGGAGCGATTCCTGCTCGGCGTCGGGTGAGCTGCTCGTTGTGCGCAGACCTCCGCGCAGGTCGGGCACGTCGACGTCGGTCTGCAGGACCTGTCGGACACCTGGCGGACGACGTCGCGGTAGTGGTTCTTGGCCACTCCGGCCGCGGTGCGTGCGGCGTCGTCGCGGCTGTCGGTGAAGACGATGGTCTTGGTGTCGCGCGGGTCGGCGCCCATGCTGCGCACCAGCTGGGACAGGTACAGCTGGGTCGACTGGGCGGCACCGGAGGTGTGGGCACGGATCGGGCTGCGGACTTGGCTTCCGAAGAAGGTGGCGGTGTCGTTCCAGTACTCGGTGTCGCATCGAGGACACCGCTCGGGCAGCGCCGGGATCTGGTGGGGGGAGTCGTCGGGAAGCCCGCGGCTCGCAGGACCCACCCGTCGGTGCGGTCGACGGCGTCCTGGATAGCCCCAGGGTGGTGTCGACCTCGACGGGGGCGAAGATGAACCGGACCTGGCGGCCTTGGACTCCGGGCTTGGCTCGACTTGGGGGTGTTGTGGGTCCACTCCGAGGTCGCGCGGGGGGCTGGCTGCCCGGCCAGTACCACACGTAGTCATTGATCGCCCTTGAAGACCGGGCGCGCCTCGAGGGCCGGGATCTCTACCGGGGTGGAGCCGAGCACGACGCCCTCGCCCAGGCGGGGTCAGGCGGTCAACGACGAAGCCTCCGAGGCTGGCGTCGCCGCACTCGAAGCAGTAGAGCAGCTCCAGGACTCGACTGCCGCAGTCCTCGCAGACGCTGGCGGGGATGTCGTAGCAGCATCGGCCGACTCGCTCCGGCCCTCGTCGCAGCTTCCTCAGGGACGCCGCGAGCAGTCGGCGGTTGCAGCATGCCCACATGCCGCGGATCGGTCCGGACGAACTGGTGCGCGCGCAGGGGGATGCCTTGTGTAACGGTCCGGGCCGCGCCCAGCCGCTGGAGGACGCTTCCAAGCGCTTCGAGACCAGGGTCATCCGCGCCGAACAAGTTGTGCGCCACCTGTGGCGCTTCGGTAGCCCTTGATCGGCCGGGCTCTTCGGGATAGAAGCAGGCCGCAGCAACCGCGTGCGCAGCGGCCCCTGGTCTGTGCTTGGCAGTTCGCCTTCGAGCACGCGCGCTCGCTCGAGTCGCTTGGGCGAGCCAGTCTCCCCGCGGCCGCCCCGCCGTCATGAAGAAGGATCTCCCCTC